>JAAQVN010000001.1 GCA_011754535.1 Enterobacter asburiae
GTGTCACTTTCGCTTTGGCAGCAGTGTCTTGCCCGATTGCAGGATGAGTTACCAGCCACAGAATTCAGTATGTGGATCCGCCCGTTGCAGGCGGAGCTGAGCGATAACACGCTGGCTTTGTATGCGCCAAACCGTTTTGTGCTCGATTGGGTAAGGGACAAATACCTTAATAACATCAATGGTCTGCTGAACGATTTCTGCGGGTCAGATGTCCCACAGCTGCGTTTTGAAGTGGGCACAAAGCCGGTCACCCAAACCGTTCGTGAAACCGTAAATGTAGCCGCGCCTGCTCAGGCTGTTCCGGCTCCGGCACCTCGCGTCGCACCCGCTCGTCAGGGCTGGGATAACGTCCCTGCCCCCGCAGAGCCAACCTATCGCTCTAACGTTAACGTGAAACACACGTTCGATAACTTCGTTGAAGGTAAGTCGAACCAGCTGGCGCGCGCGGCGGCCCGTCAGGTTGCGGATAACCCCGGCGGAGCCTACAACCCGCTGTTCCTCTATGGCGGCACGGGTCTCGGTAAAACCCACCTGCTGCATGCGGTAGGTAACGGCATTATGGCGCGCAAGCCTAACGCGAAAGTGGTGTATATGCACTCCGAGCGCTTCGTTCAGGACATGGTAAAAGCCCTGCAAAACAATGCGATCGAAGAGTTTAAACGCTACTACCGTTCCGTTGACGCGCTGCTGATCGATGACATCCAGTTCTTTGCCAATAAAGAACGATCGCAGGAAGAATTTTTCCACACCTTCAACGCCCTGCTGGAAGGTAATCAGCAGATCATTTTGACCTCGGATCGTTATCCAAAAGAGATCAACGGCGTTGAAGATCGTCTGAAATCCCGCTTCGGCTGGGGCCTGACCGTGGCGATCGAGCCACCGGAGCTGGAAACCCGCGTTGCGATCCTGATGAAGAAAGCCGATGAGAACGACATTCGCCTGCCGGGTGAAGTGGCGTTCTTCATTGCCAAGCGTCTGCGCTCCAACGTGCGTGAGCTGGAAGGGGCGCTGAACCGCGTTATCGCCAATGCCAACTTTACCGGTCGTGCGATCACCATCGATTTTGTGCGTGAAGCGCTGCGTGATTTGCTGGCATTGCAGGAAAAACTGGTCACTATCGACAATATTCAAAAGACGGTGGCCGAGTACTACAAGATTAAAGTGGCAGATTTACTGTCTAAACGTCGTTCCCGCTCGGTGGCGCGTCCGCGTCAGATGGCGATGGCGCTGGCAAAGGAGTTAACCAACCACAGTCTGCCGGAAATCGGCGATGCGTTTGGTGGCCGTGACCATACGACCGTGCTGCACGCTTGTCGCAAGATTGAGCAGTTACGCGAAGAAAGCCACGACATAAAAGAAGATTTTTCCAATCTAATCAGAACATTATCATCGTGACGCTATGAAATTTACCGTTGAACGTGAACATTTATTAAAACCGCTGCAACAGGTGAGTGGCCCATTAGGCGGCCGCCCAACGCTGCCTATTCTCGGAAACCTGCTGCTTCAGGTCGCGGACGGTACGCTGTCGCTGACCGGTACAGATCTGGAAATGGAAATGATCGCGCGCGTTACGCTGACGCAGCCGCACGACGCGGGCGCGACCACGGTTCCGGCACGTAAATTCTTTGATATCTGCCGCGGGCTGCCGGAAGGCGCTGAAATCGCCGTGCAGCTGGAAGGCGACCGCATGCTGGTGCGCTCTGGCCGCAGCCGTTTCTCACTCTCCACGCTGCCAGCTGCAGACTTCCCGAACCTGGACGACTGGCAGAGTGAAGTGGAATTCACCCTGCCGCAGGCGACGATGAAGCGTCTGATTGAAGCCACGCAGTTCTCCATGGCGCATCAGGACGTTCGTTACTACTTAAACGGCATGCTGTTCGAAACCGAAGGTGAAGAGCTGCGTACCGTGGCTACCGACGGCCACCGTCTGGCGGTCTGTTCTATGCCGATTGGCGACTCACTGCCAAACCATTCGGTGATCGTGCCGCGTAAAGGGGTGATTGAGCTGATGCGTATGCTCGACGGTGGCGACACGCCGCTGCGCGTGCAGATCGGCAGCAACAACATCCGCGCGCACGTGGGTGATTTTGTCTTCACATCGAAGCTGGTTGACGGCCGTTTCCCGGATTATCGCCGCGTGTTGCCGAAGAACCCGGACAAAACGCTGGAAGCGGGCTGCGATAGCCTCAAGCAGGCGTTTGCCCGTGCCGCTATCCTCTCTAACGAGAAATTCCGCGGCGTGCGCCTTTACGTGAGTGAAAACCAGATCAAAATCACCGCTAACAACCCGGAGCAGGAAGAGGCAGAAGAGATTCTGGACGTCACCTACGCCGGGGCTGAGATGGAAATCGGCTTTAACGTCAGCTACGTGCTGGATGTGCTCAATGCACTGAAATGCGAGAACGTGCGCATCCTGCTGACCGACTCCGTTTCGAGCGTACAGATTGAAGATGCCGCATCACAGTCGGCTGCTTATGTTGTCATGCCAATGAGACTGTAATGTCGCTCACCCGTCTGTTGATCCGTGACTTTCGCAATATCGAAAGCGCGGATCTCGCTTTATCCCCCGGCTTTAACTTCCTGGTTGGCGCGAACGGCAGCGGCAAAACCAGCGTGCTGGAAGCCATCTATACGCTCGGCCACGGTCGGGCGTTTCGCAGTTTGCAGATTGGTCGCGTCATTCGCCACGAGCAGGAATCCTTTGTTCTGCACGGACGTTTGCAGGGCGCAGAGCGGGAAACCGCCATCGGCCTGACCAAAGACAAGCAGGGCGACAGCAAGGTGCGCATCGACGGCACCGACGGCCATAAAGTGGCGGAGCTGGCGCTGCTGATGCCGATGCAGCTGATTACGCCGGAGGGGTTTACTTTACTCAACGGCGGCCCCAAATACAGAAGAGCGTTCCTCGACTGGGGATGCTTTCACAATGAAGCCGGTTTCTTTAACGCCTGGAGCAACCTGAAGCGTCTGCTCAAGCAGCGTAACGCCGCGTTGCGTCAGGTTACCCGTTACGCCCAGCTGCGTCCGTGGGACATGGAGTTAATCCCTCTCGCGGAACAAATCAGCAACTGGCGTGCCGAATACAGCGCGGGTATCGCCGAAGACATGGCCGACACCTGCAAACAGTTTTTACCCGAGTTCTCTCTCACCTTCTCCTTCCAGCGTGGCTGGGAGAAAGAGACGGATTATGCCGAGGTGTTAGAGAGAAGCTTTGAGCGCGACCGCATGTTGACCTACACCGCGCACGGCCCGCACAAGGCGGATTTTCGCATTCGTGCTGACGGTGCGCCGGTGGAAGATACGCTGTCGCGCGGGCAGCTCAAGCTCCTGATGTGCGCGCTGCGCCTGGCGCAGGGGGAGTTCCTCACCCGCGAGAGCGGGCGGCGCTGCCTGTACCTGATAGATGATTTTGCCTCGGAACTTGACGACGCGCGGCGCGGGCTGCTTGCCAGCCGCTTAAAAGCCACGCAGTCGCAGGTTTTCGTCAGCGCCATAAGCGCTGAACACGTTATGGACATGTCGGACGAAAATTCGAAGATGTTTACCGTGGAAAAGGGTAAAATAACGGATTAACCCAAGTTGAAATGAGCGAGAAACGTTGATGTCGAATTCTTATGACTCCTCCAGTATCAAAGTCCTGAAAGGGCTGGATGCGGTGCGTAAGCGCCCGGGTATGTATATCGGCGACACGGATGACGGCACCGGTCTGCACCACATGGTATTCGAGGTGGTAGATAACGCTATCGACGAAGCGCTCGCGGGTCACTGTAAAGACATCGTGGTCACCATCCATGCGGACAACTCCGTCTCCGTCACCGATGATGGCCGTGGCATCCCAACCGGTATTCACCCGGAAGAGGGCGTATCCGCTGCGGAAGTGATCATGACCGTTCTGCACGCAGGCGGTAAGTTCGACGATAACTCCTATAAAGTTTCCGGCGGCCTGCACGGTGTAGGCGTTTCCGTAGTTAACGCCCTGTCGCAGAAGCTGGAGTTGGTCATCCAGCGCGAAGGCAAAATTCACCGTCAGATTTACCAGCACGGCGTGCCTGAAGCCCCGCTGGCCGTTACCGGCGATACCGACAAAACCGGTACCATGGTGCGTTTCTGGCCGAGCCTCGAAACCTTCACCAACGTCACCGAATTCGAGTACGACATTCTGGCGAAACGCCTGCGTGAACTGTCGTTCCTGAACTCCGGCGTATCGATTCGCCTGCGCGACAAGCGTGACAACAAAGAAGACCACTTCCACTACGAAGGCGGTATCAAGGCGTTCGTTGAGTATCTGAACAAAAACAAAACGCCAATTCACCCGAATATCTTCTACTTCTCCACCGAAAAAGACGGTATCGGCGTGGAAGTGGCGCTGCAGTGGAACGATGGTTTCCAGGAAAACATCTACTGCTTCACCAACAACATTCCACAGCGCGACGGCGGTACTCACCTTGCGGGCTTCCGCGCGGCGATGACCCGTACCCTGAACGCCTACATGGACAAAGAAGGCTACAGCAAAAAAGCTAAAGTCAGCGCCACCGGTGACGACGCCCGTGAAGGCCTGATTGCCGTTGTTTCCGTTAAGGTGCCGGATCCGAAGTTCTCCTCACAGACCAAAGACAAGCTGGTCTCTTCCGAGGTGAAATCAGCGGTTGAGCAGCAGATGAACGAACTGCTGAGCGAGTACCTGCTGGAAAACCCGAACGACGCAAAAATCGTTGTGGGCAAAATTATCGATGCGGCGCGTGCCCGTGAAGCGGCGCGTAAAGCCCGTGAGATGACCCGTCGTAAAGGCGCGCTGGACTTAGCGGGCCTGCCGGGCAAGCTGGCTGACTGTCAGGAACGCGACCCGGCGCTGTCCGAACTGTACCTTGTGGAAGGGGACTCCGCGGGCGGTTCTGCGAAGCAGGGCCGTAACCGTAAAAACCAGGCAATTCTGCCGCTGAAGGGTAAAATCCTCAACGTTGAGAAAGCGCGCTTCGACAAGATGCTCTCTTCCCAGGAAGTGGCGACGCTCATCACCGCGCTGGGCTGCGGCATTGGCCGCGATGAGTACAACCCGGACAAGCTGCGCTATCACAGCATCATCATCATGACCGATGCGGACGTCGACGGCTCGCACATCCGTACGCTGCTGTTGACCTTCTTCTATCGTCAGATGCCTGAAATCGTTGAGCGTGGCCACGTCTACATTGCACAGCCGCCTCTGTACAAGGTGAAGAAAGGCAAGCAGGAACAGTACATCAAAGATGACGATGCGATGGATCAGTACCAAATCGCGATCGCCCTTGACGGTGCAACCCTGCACGCGAACTCCAGCGCTCCGGCACTGGCAGGCGAGCCGCTGGAGCGTCTGGTCTCCGAGTTCAACGCCACGCAGAAAATGATTGGCCGTATGGAGCGCCGTTATCCAAAAGCGCTGCTGAAGGAGCTGGTCTATCAGCCGACCCTGACCGAAGCCGATCTGAGCAACGAGCAGACCGTGACGCGCTGGGTGAACGCTCTGGTGAGCGAGCTGAACGAGAAAGAACAGCACGGCAGCCAGTGGAAGTTCGACGTTCAGCAGAATGCGGCACAGCAGTTTGAGCCTATCGTTCGCGTCCGTACCCATGGCGTCGACACCGACTATCCGCTGGAGCACGAATTTGTGACCGGTCCGGAATACCGTCGTATCTGCACCCTCGGCGAGAAGCTGCGCGGCCTGATCGAAGACGATGCGTTCATCGAACGTGGCGAGCGTCGTCAGCCGGTAGCCAGCTTCGAGCAGGCGCTGGAATGGCTGGTGAAAGAGTCCCGTCGCGGTCTGTCTATCCAGCGTTATAAAGGTCTGGGCGAAATGAACCCGGATCAGCTGTGGGAAACCACCATGGATCCGGAAAGCCGTCGCATGCTGCGCGTCACCGTGAAAGACGCGATTGCTGCGGACCAGCTGTTCACCACTCTGATGGGTGACGCGGTTGAACCGCGTCGTGCCTTCATCGAAGAGAACGCGCTGAAAGCGGCGAATATCGATATCTAATGCCGTTACACTGCGATAAAAGCCGCGCTTCAGCGCGGCTTTTTTATGGGCGCAGGAAGGTCCAGCGACATCACAGCCGGTAAACGGCTCGCCAGCGTATCTACAGCAATTCTAACCCTCAGCGGCAGATGAGGCGTCAGCTGCCAGACGGCATGAACGTTGAAGTGAACATCCGGCGCCTGCTTCAGGAGCGGGACGAGTTTTCCCTGATGAATTTCTTTGATGACCATCCAGCAGGGCAACCAGGCAATGCCGTGCCCGGCCAGCGCAGCGTCGCAAATAGCCTGCAAATCATCCATGTTTAGCGACGAACGGGGAGTAAAGGTGCGAGACGTTCCTTCGTCATCCATCAACTGCCAGGGCAACACTCTGCCCGCGCGCAGATAGTTAATGGCAGTATGCTGGGGTAAATCATCAACGCGTTGTGGCTGGCCTTTCTTCTGCAGGTAATCCGGCGCGGCGCACAGCACCATGCGGTGTTCTCCAAGCTTTCTGGCCACCAGCACGCTGCTGTCCTGCAGCGTGCCGTTACGTACCGCCATATCAAACCCTTCCTCGACCAGATCCACCACGCGGTCGCTGAATGACATTTCCAGTTCAAGCCCGGGGTGTTCCTGCGCCAGCGCGATCAGCAGCGGGGCGACGCACTGACGGCCAAACAGTACCGGCATGGCAACGCGCAGGCGGCCACTGACCTGCTGTTTCCCTGTTTCAAGTAGCGATTCCGCGCCACGGATTTCCTCCAGCGCGCGCAGGCAGCGTTCATAAAAAAGGGCGCCGTTATCGGTCAGCCTCTGGCTGCGGGTGGTGCGGTGAAAAAGACGAACTCCCAACCGCTGTTCGAGGCGAGCGATGCTTTTTCCTACCGCCGAGCGTGACAAATGCAGACGAATGGCGGCCTGCGCAAAACTACCCGCCTCAACGGCGGCCACAAAAACAGGAATATCCTTCAGCGTATCGGACATAGATTGTCTCTATTCTGGCGTCAATAAAGGGAAAACTTATCGCCACTGGAGAATATGAGTCAACGGTAGACTGTCATTACTGAAGCTTATCTGATGGCAGGAGAAAAAATGACAGAAACAATGCAGCGCTGGTCAATGAACGCCCTCGGGCGCGAGAATCTTAAACTCGTTCATGAACCGGTTCCCCAGCCAGGCCCGGGTGAAGTGCGCGTGCGGGTAAATGCCGTTGCGCTCAACTACCGCGATAAAATGGTCATTGAAGGCACGATGCCGATCCCGCTTTCCTTCCCGTTCACCCCGGCGTCTGACATGGCGGGCGTGGTGGACAGCGTGGGTGAAGGCGTTACGCGTTTCAAACCTGGCGCTCGCGTCATTTCAACCTTCTTCCCGGAGTGGATCGACGGCAAGCCGCAGGCAGACGCGCGCAACTTGCCCTACAAAACGTCCGGCGGCTATTTCCAGGGAATGCTGGCCGAGTATGTGATTGTAAATGAAAACGCGCTGGTGGCTTCCCCGGAAACCCTGGATGACGCAGAGGCCAGCACGTTACCCTGCGCAGGTCTTACCGCCTGGTTCGCACTGGTGGAGCGGGGTCAGCTCCGCGCCGGGCAATCGATACTGGTACAGGGGACGGGCGGCGTGGCGATTTTCGCCCTGCAAATTGCAAAAGCGCACGGCGCAGAGGTCATTGTCACGTCCGGGAGCGATGAAAAGCTGGCGCTCGCCAAAAAACTGGGCGCCAGACAGGGCGTCAACCGCCTGAAAAGTGACTGGGCTGAAGAGGCATTGGCGCTGACTCAGGATCGCGGCATCGACCATATTATCGAAACCGTAGGTGGGGAGAACCTGAAGCATTCCCTGCGCGCCGTTGCCGTTCACGGGCGTATCTCCGTCATTGGCGTGCTGGGCGGAACTGACATTTCGCTGCCTGCTGGCGAGCTGCTGCTTAAATCCCCCGTCATTCAGGGGATTGGCGTGGGGCACCGTCGGGCGCTGGAAGATTTTGTCCGCGCTGTTGACGTCACGGGACTGAAGCCGGTGATTGAGCATCGCTACCGTTTTAACGAGCTTGAACAGGCCCTTGAACATCTGGATCGCGGCGCATTCGGTAAAATCGTTCTCACCCGCGAGTAAGTCGTCGTTCCCCGGGATTTGCGTAAAAGGGGTGTTTCTGTTGCGCAATGTAGCTCTATTTTTGTGTGCTTAATCGCGTTAGCATGAGGCAGCACTCATTTATCCCGGGGAACTCATGGCTATCAAACTTATTGCAATCGATATGGACGGCACGCTGCTGCTGCCAGACCACACTATCTCTCCAGCCGTTAAAAATGCGATCGCCGCCGCACGCGCAAAGGGTGTGAATGTGGTTCTGACCACGGGGCGTCCGTATGCGGGCGTTCACAGCTACCTGAAAGAGCTGCACATGAATCAGCCGGGTGATTACTGCATCACTTATAACGGCGCGCTGGTGCAGAAAGCCGCAGATGGCAGTACGGTTGCGCAAACCGCGCTGAACTATGACGACTACCTGTTCCTGGAAAAACTGTCCCGCGAAGTGGGGTCCCACTTCCACGCGCTCGATCGCAATACGCTTTATACCGCTAACCGCGATATCAGCTACTACACGGTACATGAATCCTACGTTGCGACCATTCCGCTGGTGTTCTGTGAAGCCGAGAAAATGGACCCGGCGACCCAGTTCTTGAAAGTAATGATGATCGACGAGCCGGAGATCCTGGATAAAGCCATCGCGCGCATTCCGGTCGAGGTAAAAGAGAAGTACACCGTGCTGAAAAGTGCGCCGTATTTCCTCGAAATCCTCGATAAACGCGTCAATAAGGGTACCGGTGTGAAATCGCTTGCTGATACGCTGGGCATCAAACCTGAAGAGATCATGGCGCTCGGCGACCAGGAGAACGACATCGCGATGATTGAATTCGCGGGTGTGGGCGTGGCGATGGATAACGCCATTCCGTCGGTGAAAGAAGTGGCTAATTTCGTCACCAAATCCAACCTGGAAGACGGCGTTGCCTACGCGATCGAGAAGTTTGTGCTGCAGTAACGCTTATTTTCAATCATCAGCCTCGGTTATCAACCGGGGCTTTTTTTTGCGCTGAACTTATCCAATTGTTCTTTTTGTGATCTTGATTGTAGTACAACATTAATTGATTGTACTACATTGTCACCACAGCAAAGACGAACTCTCTCACGTTTGTACTGCAAAAGTGAGGTGAAATTCAGCGGTCGCGGTAAAGTAGTGCTGGACATACAGAGCACAAGGACTCTCCATGACACTCAATAAAACCGATCGCATTGTTATCACGCTGGGTACCCAGATTGTGGGCGGTAAATACGTTCCCGGTTCGCCGCTCCCCGCAGAGGCTGAACTGTGCGAGGAGTTTGAAACCTCGCGCAACATCATCCGGGAAGTGTTCCGCTCGCTGATGGCGAAGCGGCTGATTGAAATGAAGCGCTATCGCGGCGCGTTTGTTGCCCCGCGCAACCAGTGGAACTACCTCGATACCGACGTGCTGCAGTGGGTGCTGGAAAACGACTACGACCCGAGGCTTATCGGCGCGATGAGTGAAGTTCGAAACCTGGTGGAGCCGGCAATTGCGCGCTGGGCGGCGGAACGCGCGACCTCCGGTGATTTGGCCCAGATTGAATCGGCTTTAAACGACATGATCGCCAATAACCAGAACCGGGAGGCGTTCAACGAGGCGGACATTCGCTATCACGAAGCGGTGCTGCAGTCGGTGCATAACCCGGTATTACAGCAGCTTAGCGTGGCGATCAGCTCGCTACAGCGAGCGGTATTTGAACGTACCTGGATGGGTGATGAGGCCAACATGCCAAAAACGCTCCAGGAACATAAAGCGCTGTTCGATGCGATACGGCATCAGGACGGCGATGCGGCAGAGCAGGCGGCGCTTACCATGATTGCCAGCTCGACACGAAGGCTGAAGGAAATCACATGACATCTCGCTACATCGCAATTGACTGGGGATCGACCAATCTGCGCGCCTGGCTATACCAGGGCGAGCAGTGCCTGGAGAGCAGGCAATCAGAAGCAGGCGTGACGCGCCTGAACGGTAAATCCCCCGAGGCGGTGTTAGCTGAGGTCACACAAAACTGGCGCGACAGCGCCACGTCGGTGGTAATGGCGGGAATGGTGGGCAGTAACGTAGGCTGGAAAATTGCACCTTATCTGCCGGTTCCCGCCCGTTTCTCCGCTATTGGTGAGCAGTTAACGTCCGTTGGCGACAATATCTGGATTATTCCCGGTTTGAGCGTCTCTCGCGACGATAACCGCAACGTGATGCGCGGCGAAGAGACGCAGCTGCTTGGCGCGCGCGCTCTCTCTCCTTCTTCTGTCTACGTCATGCCCGGCACGCACTGTAAGTGGGTCCAGGCTGACGCTGAGCAAATCCACGATTTTCGCACCGTAATGACCGGCGAGCTGCACCATTTGCTGCTCAACCATTCGCTGGTCGGGGCCGGTTTACCTGAGCAGGAATCCTCGTCAGAGGCGTTTGCCGCCGGGCTTGAACGTGGGATCGCCTCCCCTGACGTTTTGCCGCAGCTTTTTGAGGTTCGCGCCTCGCACGTGCTGGGACTTCTCCCGCGCGAGCAGGTCAGCGAGTTTCTCTCCGGCCTGCTGATTGGCGCAGAGGTCGCCAGCATGCGTGAGTTCATCGCGCACGAGCAGGCCATTACGATTGTCGCAGGCGCATCGCTAACGTCGCGCTACGAACAGGCATTTCGCGCCGTTGGGCGTGATGTTTCGACGGTATCCGGCGACACGGCA
The DNA here is from genome assembly GCA_011754535.1 of Enterobacter asburiae. Classification (NCBI taxonomy): domain Bacteria; kingdom Pseudomonadati; phylum Pseudomonadota; class Gammaproteobacteria; order Enterobacterales; family Enterobacteriaceae; genus Enterobacter; species Enterobacter asburiae. Next base: position 10,787 of record JAAQVN010000001.1, read on the forward strand.
TTTCAGGCAGGAATAAGGAGCATCGCTCATGCAGTGGCAAACTGATCTTCCCCTTATCGCGATTTTGCGCGGCATCACGCCCGATGAGGTGTTAGACCACGTCGGCGCGGTTATCGACGCCGGGTTCGACGCGGTAGAAATCCCGCTCAACTCGCCCGAGTGGGAAAAAAGCATTCCGGCCGTGGTGGAGGCCTTCGGCGATAAGGCGCTGATTGGCGCAGGTACCGTGTTACAGCCTGAGCAGGTCGATCGGCTGGCAAAGATGGGCTGCAGGCTTATCGTCACACCCAATATTCAGCCTGAGGTGATCCGCCGCGCAGTGGGTTACGGCATGACAGTCTGCCCGGGCTGCGCCACCGCCACAGAAGCCTTTACTGCCCTTGATGCGGGCGCGCAGTCGCTCAAAATTTTCCCGTCATCGGCTTTTGGACCGGACTACATCAAGGCGTTGAAAGCGGTATTGCCCGCCAGCGTGCCGGTCTTTGCCGTGGGCGGCGTAACGCCAGAAAACCTGGGCCAGTGGATGAGCGCTGGTTGTGTGGGCGCAGGGCTGGGCAGCGATCTTTATCGTGCCGGACAGGCCGTGGAACGTACCGCACAGCAGGCGGCAGCATTTGTGAAAGCGTATCGAGAGGCAGTGAAATGAAAATAACCAAACTCACCACGTACCGTTTACCCCCGCGCTGGATGTTCCTGAAAATCGAAACCGATGAAGGGGTTGTAGGCTGGGGCGAACCGGTGATTGAAGGGCGCGCGCGCACCGTTGAAGCGGCAGTACACGAGCTGGGCGAATACCTGATTGGTCAGGATCCGGCGCGCATTAACGACCTCTGGCAGGTGATGTACCGCGCGGGCTTCTACCGCGGTGGTCCGATCCTGATGAGCGCCATCGCCGGTATCGACCAGGCGCTGTGGGATATCAAAGGTAAAGTGCTTAACGCGCCGGTCTGGCAGCTTATGGGCGGCCTGGTGCGCGACAAAATCAAAGCCTACAGCTGGGTCGGTGGCGACCGTCCGGCGGAAGTGATCGACGGCATCACGCAGCTGCGCAACATCGGCTTTGACACCTTCAAGCTCAACGGCTGCGAAGAGATGGGCGTTATCGACAATTCGCGTGCGGTAGACCGGGCGGTCAATACCGTGGCGCAAATTCGTGAAGCCTTCGGCAACGAGATTGAGTTTGGCCTGGATTTCCACGGCCGCGTCAGCGCGCCGATGGCCAAAGTGCTGATTAAAGAGCTGGAGCCTTATCGCCCGCTGTTTATCGAAGAGCCGGTGCTGGCCGAGCAGGCGGAGTACTATCCGAAGCTGGCTGAACAGACCCACATTCCTATCGCGGCGGGTGAACGTATGTTCTCGCGCTTCGAGTTTAAACGCGTGCTTGAAGCGGGCGGGATTGCGATCCTGCAGCCTGATCTCTCTCATGCGGGCGGCATCACCGAATGCTACAAAATTGCCGGGATGGCAGAAGCTTACGACGTGGCGCTGGCACCGCACTGCCCGCTCGGCCCAATCGCGCTGGCGGCCTGCCTGCACGTCGACTTCGTCTCCCGCAATGCGGTGTTCCAGGAACAGAGCATGGGGATTCACTACAACAAGGGCGCGGAACTGCTCGATTTTGTGAAAAATAAAGAAGACTTCTGCATGGAAGGCGGTTTCTTTAAACCGCTTATGAAGCCGGGCCTTGGCGTGGAAATTGACGAAGCTAAAGTCATTGAGCTGAGTAAGAATGCGCCGGACTGGCGAAACCCGCTGTGGCGTCATGAGGACGGCAGCGTAGCCGAATGGTAAATGCGCGTCATACTTCGCGCTGGTGATGCGTTGGCTGCGTTTTCTTACCCCGGTCACATACTTTTGTATGCTCCCGGGGATGCGAAAACTTGCCGCCTTCCCCCAGCACGAATTATTTAGCGCATTCTGTTTACGTTTTTAATTAAAAAAACCAAATACACCCTCTGTAAATTACAGGGCATGGTGAGCGGCTTCGCTATGCCCAAAATCTGGAGACAGATTGCGATGGATATTCCAGTTACCGCTACAAAAACCGGGCGTCGCCGCTACCTGACGCTGATTATGATCTTTATTACCGTGGTCATTTGCTATGTCGACCGCGCCAACCTTGCCGTGGCATCGGCCCATATTCAGGAAGAGTTTGGCATCACCAAAGCGGAAATGGGCTACGTCTTCTCGGCGTTTGCCCGGCTGTATACCTTATGCCAGATCCCCGGCGGCTGGTTTCTTGACCGCGTGGGTTCACGTCTGACCTACTTTATCGCCATATTAGGCTGGTCCGTGGCGACCCTGTTCCAGGGCTTCGCCACCGGGCTGATGTCGCTGATTGGCCTGCGTGCCATCACCGGGGTTTTCGAAGCGCCCGCGTTTCCGACCAACAACCGTATGGTGACCAGCTGGTTCCCGGAACACGAGCGTGCGTCCGCCGTTGGTTTTTACACTTCCGGGCAGTTTGTCGGCCTGGCGTTCCTGACGCCGCTGCTGATCTGGATCCAGGAGCTGCTGAGTTGGCACTGGGTGTTCATCGTCACCGGCGGGATTGGCATTATCTGGTCGCTTATCTGGTTCAAGGTCTACCAGCCGCCGCGTCTGACCAAAAGTATCACCAGGGCCGAGCTGGATTACATCCGCGACGGTGGCGGTCTGGTGGATGGTGATGCGCCGGTGAAAAAAGAGGCGCGCCAGCCGCTGACCAAAGCGGACTGGAAGCTGGTCTTCCACCGTAAGCTGGTTGGCGTTTATCTGGGCCAGTTCGCGGTTACTTCTACGCTGTGGTTCTTCCTCACCTGGTTCCCGAACTACCTGACCCAGGAAAAGGGGATCGCGGCGCTGAAGGCGGGCTTTATGACCACCGTGCCGTTCCTCGCCGCATTTTTCGGCGTGCTGCTCTCCGGCTGGCTGGCCGATAAGCTGGTGAAAAAAGGGTACTCGCTGGGCGTGGCGCGTAAAACGCCGATTATCTGCGGCTTGCTGATCTCAACCTGCATTATGGGTGCCAACTACACCAACGATCCGGTGTGGATTATGGCCCTGATGGCGGTGGCGTTCTTTGGTAACGGTTTCGCCTCTATCACCTGGTCGCTGGTGTCGTCCCTTGCGCCGATGCGGCTGATTGGCCTGACCGGCGGCGTGTTCAACTTTGTCGGCGGACTGGGCGGGATCACCGTACCGCTGGTCATCGGCTACCTGGCGCAGGACTACGGCTTCGGTCCGGCGCTGGTCTACATCTCTGCCGTAGCGCTGATCGGGGCTCTCTCCTACATCCTGCTGGTGGGCGATGTGAAACGAGTAGGCTAATCCCTGCGGATGTTTTACCCTGATGCACTCACCGTGCATCAGGGTATCCTCATGAAACAAATCACCTTCGCCTCCCGCAACCACCAGCTCACCAACGTCAATACCTGGACGCCGGACAGCCGGTGGCTGGTCTACGACGTACGTCCGTCAGGCGCGTCCTTCACCGGCGAAACCATTGAGCGGGTCAATGTCGCTACGGGTGAGGTGGAGGTGGTCTATCGCGCCACTGACGGCGCGCATGTTGGCGTGGTGACCGTTCATCCGGCAGAGGATAAATACGTCTTTATCCACGGCCCGAAAAATCCGGATGCAGGCTGGCGCTACGATTTTCATCATCGTCAGGGGGTGATCGCGCATAACGGTCAGGTCAGCAATCTGGACGCGCTGGATATCACTGCCCCTTACACCGCAGGCGCGCTGCGCGGCGGCAGCCACGTGCACGTCTTCAGCCCGAACGGGCAGTTCGTCAGCTTCACCTATAACGACCATGTTTTACATGAGCGCGATCCAAAGCTCGATTTACGCAATGTCGGCGTGGCGGCGCCTTTCGGCCCGGTGAACCCGCAGGGGAACCATCCGCGTGAATATTCTGGCACGTTCTGGAGCGTGCTGGTCAGCCGCACGACGCCCGACCCGCAGCCGGGCAGCGATGAAATCAATCGCGCCTATGAAGAGGGCTGGGTGGGCAACAACAGGCTGGCGTTTATCGGCGATACCCTGTCCGCGCAGGGCGAAAAAGTGCCTGAACTGTTTATTGTTAACCTGCCAGAAGACGAGCAGGGCTGGAAACAAGCGGGCGATGCGCCGCTGCAGGGAACGCCAGACACCCTGCCAGCGCCGCCTGCCGGGGTGATGCAGCGTCGTTTGACCTTTACGCATAAGAGGGCGTATCCGGGCCTGGTGAACGTGCCGCGTCACTGGGTACGCAGTAATCCGCAGGAGACGCAGATCGCGTTTCTGATGCGGGATGATAACGGCATTGTGCAGCTGTGGCTGATCTCTCCTGAGGGCGGCGAGCCGCGCCAGTTAACCCATACGGAGAGCGGGATTCAGTCTGCGTTTAACTGGCACCCTTCCGGGAACATGCTGGGATTTGTGCTTGAAAACCGGATCGCCTGCTGCGACGCGCAGAGCGGAGAGGTAACGTTTTTGACGTCCGATCACGGCAACCCGCCGTCTGCTGATGCCGTCGTGTTTTCCCCTGACGGGCGCTTTATTGCATGGATGGAAGAGACGGGCGGTTTCCGCCAGCTGTGGCTAACGGAAACCGCTTAGGACTAGCGCGGGGGCATTGCAGCGGGCGGGATGACGGAATTGGTCGCCAGATTTTCCTGCTCGCTTTTCTCAACGCGTGAGCGCACGGAATTGTCCGTGCGGAACATGTCCCACGGCAGCAGCAGCGTATCGGCGACTGCCGTGAAAGGCATATCCAGGATAACCAGGGATTTGGTGCCCCAGTTGGTATCGTCATCGGAGATCATCGCCGCGCTGGCGCGCGTCCCCGGATATGTTCCTTCTTTACCGCCGGTGTGAGACATCACGCTCGAACACCCGCAAAGCAAAACTACCCCGCTGAACGCCGTCAGCTTTATCAGAACATTTTTCATCATCACTCAGTCATCGTTAATGGCACTGCATAGACCTGCAACTCAGGGTTATAGCGAGCCTTATCCGAAATGAATAGCCCGATAACCCCGCACTGTGGCAGCCATCGCAATTTAACCCTTTGTGCTGTTGTCCCAGAGTCTATGCGACAACCAGCAAAGTGCAAAAAAATCTCACAACAATACGCTTGAAAAGCCCGATTCCAGACCCATTTTAAGAATGTGGCCCGATAACGAGCACGCCTGATGGGTGTTCGGGGGCGCAAAGGCCTGTCCATGGTGGAAGGCTACAATTTCTCGCTGATTTCAGGAGTTTTATTTATGCGTAACTTCGATCTTTCTCCGCTATACCGTTCTGCAATTGGTTTTGATCGCCTGTTTAACCATTTAGAAAATAACCAAAGCCAGAGCAACGGCTACCCTCCATACAATGTTGAGCTGGTTGACGAAAACCACTATCGCATCGCCATTGCCGTCGCCGGTTTTGCAGAACACGAACTGGAGATCACCGCGCAGGACAACCTGCTGGTGGTGAAAGGTTCCCATACGGCCGAGCAGAAAGAACGTACCTACCTTTATCAGGGCATCGCCGAGCGCAACTTTGAACGCAAGTTCCAGTTAGCCGAGAACATTCACGTTAAAGGCGCGAACCTGGTCAACGGCCTGCTGTTTATCGAACTGGAACGTGTGATTCCGGAAGAGAAAAAACCGCGCCGTATCGAAATTAACTAATTACGCGGGTCGCGTGAGCGGCCCACCCGGACTTGCTTGCCGTAACGGGAGCATATGCGAATCCATCACGATTTGCAGGAACAACTGCGCACAAAATTAAACTGTGCCGAACTCGCTTCTCAGAAGGAGATTTAGTATGCGTAACTATGATTTATCCCCCCTGCTGCGTCAGTGGATTGGTTTTGACAAGCTGGCTAACGCCCTGCAAAGCACCACCGAGCAACAGACGTTTCCGCCGTACAACATCGAAAAAAGCGACGATAACCACTATCGCATTACCCTTGCGCTGGCCGGTTTCCGCCAGGACGATCTGGACATCCAGCTTGAAGGCACTCGCCTGACCGTGAAGGGGTCGCCGGAAAAACAAGAGGCTGAGACCCGGTGGCTGCATCAGGGGCTGGTTAATCAGCCGTTTAGCCTGAGCTTTACCCTGGCAGACCATATGGAAGTGTCCGGTGCGACGTTTACTAACGGGCTGTTGAATATCGACCTGATCCGTAACGTACCGGAGGCCATCGCGCCGCAGCGTATCGCCATTAGCGAGCGCCCGGCGTTGAATAGCTAATAGTGTGCGGGCTGATGCCCTCACCCCAGCCCTCTCCCACTGTACAGTCCGGGGACATAGTGAACACTTGTTCGGGGACATGGTAGACACTTACAACTGAGGCATAAGAACCCGTTTATGGAGTCGCTTATGCCCTGGGATGCGAGAGATACCATGTCATTACGTACCGGGTTTGTTTTGTTCGCCTCGCAGGACGGGGCGAACATCCGTTCCCTCTGCCGTCGCTTTGGCATTTCACCTGCCACCGGCTACAAGTGGCTTCGCCGCTGGGCTCACGAAGGCCCGTCCGGCCTTCAGGACCGCCCGCGCATACCGCACCATTCCCCGAACCGCTCATCTGACGACATCACAGCCCTGCTGCGCATGGCGCATGACCGTCATGAACGCTGGGGCGCACGCAAGATTAAGCGCTGGCTCGAAGACCAGGGGCACCCCATGCCCGCCTTCAGCACCGTCCATAACCTCATGGCCCGTCACGGCCTGCTGCCGGGCGCTTCACCGGGCATTCCCGCCACGGGACGCTTCGAATACGACGCGCCGAACCGCCTCTGGCAGATGGATTTTAAGGGCCACTTTCTCTTTGGCGGTGGCCGCTGCCATCCGCTCACCCTGCTGGACGACCACTCCCGTTTTTCCCTGTGCCTTGCGCACTGTACTGATGAACGGCGCGAGACCGTGCAGCAGCAGCTGGTCAGCGTGTTTGAGCGTTACGGCCTGCCGGACCGGATGACGATGGACAACGGCTCACCGTGGGGCGACACCACCGGCACCTGGACGGCGCTGGAGCTGTGGCTGATGCGTCTGGGTATCCGGGTGGGGCACTCCCGGCCTTACCATCCGCAGACGCAGGGCAAGCTGGAGCGTTTTCACCGCAGCCTGAAGGCGGAAGTGCTGCAGGGAAAATGGTTCGCGGACAGCGGTGAGCTGCAGCGCGCCTTCGACCACTGGCGGACGGTCTATAACCTTGAACGCCCGCACGAGGCGCTGGATATGGCGGTACCGGGCTCGCGGTATCAGCCGTCAGCCCGGCAGTACAGCGGCAACACAACGCCACCGGAATATGACGAGGGCGTGATGGTCAGGAAAGTGGATGTCAGCGGAAAGCTGAGCGTGAAAGGTGTAAGTCTGAGCGCAGGCAAGGCGTTCAGGGGAGAACGGGTCGGGCTGAAGGAGACGGTGAAAGATGGCTGCTATGAAGTATGGTGGTACAGCACGAAAGTGGGGGTGATCGACCTGAAGAAAAAGTCGATCACCATGGGTAAAGGATGTTAAAAAGTGTTCATCATGTCCCCGAACACCTGTCTACCATGTCCCCGGACTGTACACCCACAGGGAGAGGGTGAAAAGATAAAGCCCTGCCCCGGCAGGGCTTTTTTGTGCGCCATCGCCCATACAACCGCCCCCGGCTCTGAGAGAATCCTTAGCATAACTAAGGTTATGCCAAGGAAGTGGATCATGAGTGATATCGCGTTAACCGTAAGCGTGTTGGCCCTGGTCGCTGTTGTTGGCCTGTGGATAGGGAATATCAAAATTCGCGGCGTCGGGTTTGGGATAGGCGGGGTGCTGTTTGGCGGCATTTTTGTCGGACACTTCGCCGACAAGCTCGGGCTGGTTCTCAGCGCCGAAATGCTCCACTTTACTCAGGAGTTCGGCCTGATCCTCTTCGTCTACACCATCGGGATTCAGGTAGGGCCGGGCTTTTTCGCTTCCCTGCGCGTCTCCGGGCTACGGCTAAACCTGTTTGCCCTCGGCATTGTGGTAATGGGTGGGCTGGTCACCGCGATCCTGCACAAAATCTTTGCTATCCCGCTGCCCGTGGTGCTGGGCATTTTCTCCGGGGCGGTCACCAACACGCCGGCGCTCGGTGCCGGGCAGCAAATCCTGCGCGATTTGGGCATTGAGTCCGGCATTGTCGACCAAATGGGGATGAGCTACGCCATGGCCTATCCGTTTGGTATTTGCGGCATTTTGCTCTCCATGTGGCTGGTACGCGTCCTGTTTCGTATTAACGTCGAAACAGAGGCAAAAGATCACGAAACCACGCTTACCAACGGCCATATGCCGATCAAAACCATCAACATTCGCGTCGATAACCCCAATCTGAACAATATGGCGATTCAGGACGTACCGATCCTGAACAGCGCCAATATCATCTGCTCCCGCCTTAAGCGTGACGATATGCTGATGGTGCCTGCGCCTGGCACCGTCATTCGGCAAGGCGATCTGCTGCACCTGGTCGGCCAGCCGGGGGATTTAAATAACGCGCGGCTGGTGATTGGTCAGGAAGTGGATACCTCGCTCTCAACCCGCGGCACCGATATGCGCGTGGAGCGCGTAGTGGTGACTAACGAGCACGTTCTTGGCAAAAAAATTCGCGATCTGCAGGTAAAAGAGCGCTATGACGTGGTGATCTCTCGACTTAACCGTGCAGGTGTCGAACTGGTCGCCAGCCCGGAGGCCAGCCTGCAGTTCGGTGATATCCTCAACCTGGTCGGGCGCCCGTCGTCCATCGACGCCGTGGCGGATATGGTGGGTAACGCCCAGCAGAAACTGCAGCAGGTGCAGATGCTGCCGGTGTTTATCGGTATCGGGCTCGGCGTGCTGCTCGGTTCTATTCCTGTGTACGTGCCGGGCTTCCCGGTGGCGCTCAAGCTCGGCCTGGCGGGCGGGCCGCTGATTATGGCGCTGATCCTCGGGCGTATCGGCTGTATCGGGAAGCTCTACTGGTTTATGCCGCCGAGCGCCAACCTGGCGCTGCGCGAGCTGGGCATCGTGCTGTTCCTGGCGGTAGTCGGGCTAAAATCCGGAGGGGATTTTGTCGATACCCTGGTCAAGGGCGAAGGGATGAGCTGGGTCGGCTACGGCATCTTCATCACGGCGATTCCGCTGCTGACGGTGGCAATCCTGGCGCGGATGTTCGCCAGAATGAACTACCTGACGCTTTGCGGCATGCTGGCGGGCTCCATGACCGATCCGCCCGCGCTGGCCTTTGCCAACAACCTGCACGCCACCAGCGGCGCGGCCGCGCTCTCCTATGCCACCGTCTACCCGCTGGTGATGTTTCTGCGTATCATCACCCCACAGCTACTGGCGGTGCTGTTCTGGGGGATGGGCTAGCAGATCGTCCGGGTGGATGCGCCGCAGATGGTAGTCCACCTGGTAATCGCTGGTATTTCGGAACATCACGGAATAATTGAGGAACTCGCCGCTGTCGCTGTAGGAAAGAGAGGTAATGCGCAGCAGCGGCGTCTGTTCCGGCAGGTTCATATAACCGGCCAGCGTTTTATCTGCCAGCACCGGCGTCAGGCTTTCGTAGTTGCCGCTGATGGTGATCCCGCACTCCTTCTCGATGTAATCGAACTTAGACCCCTCAAGATGCGCCAGCGACAGGTTGCGGAACAGCTTCACCGGCATAAAGCTGTCCTCCAGCATCAGCGGCTTCCCGTCCACGTAGCGTACCCGCCGTGAAAAGTAGATCCGCTCATCCACCTGAATCCGAAGCTGGCTGGCGATGGCGGGCGGGGCGGGCATCACTTCGAACTGCAGCACCTTGCTCTGCACCTCTTTTCCCTGCTGACGCAGCACCTCCACCAGCCCGGTCAGGTTGGTGGTTTCGTGATGTACGTCTTTGCGTGAGACAAACGTTCCGCTGCCGTGCCGCCGCTCAACCAGCCCCCAGCTCACAAGCAGGTCTAACGCTTTTCGAATGGTCATTCGCGCCACGCCGAACTCCTGCGCCAGCGCTTTTTCGCCGGGCAGCGGGCTGCCGATATTGTAGTCCGACGAGTTCAGCCGCAGCCGCAACCTGTCGGCAATAGATTTGTAGATCACCACCAGACCTCTCTGCCCTTATCAGGGCGTGGATTACGTCCTTACATGTCCATATTTACCGCAAAAAGTAGACCTGATTGGTCAAAATAAAACCATGAATGCGATCACGAATCGCAGCGGCACGCCATGTTCACGCATCAGTAAGTTCTTATGCTCACCTCAGGCCAGCAAAAAACCATAAAGGCCTCTACCCCTACAGGTTGTTTCATGAGGATTTAAAAATGCTCAGTCAAATACAACGTTTTGGCGGTGCCATGTTTACCCCGGTGTTGCTGTTTCCGTTCGCCGGGATCGTGGTGGGAATCGCCATCATGCTTCGCAACCCGCTGTTTGTTGGCGAAGCGCTAACGGCCCCCGATCATCTTTTCGCGCAGATTGTTCACATCATTGAAGAGGGCGGCTGGGCGGTGTTTCGCAATATGCCGCTGATTTTTGCCGTCGGTTTGCCGATTGGCCTGGCGAAGCAGGCGCAGGGCCGCGCCTGTCTGGCGGTGCTGATTAGCTTCCTGACCTGGAACTACTTCATTAACGCGATGGGGATGACCTGGGGCCACTTTTTCGGCGTCGACTTCTCCGCCGAACCGACGGCGGGTAGCGGGCTGGCGATGATTGCCGGGATCAAAACGCTCGATACCAGCATCATCGGGGCCATTGTGATTTCAGGCATTGTCACCGCCATCCACAACCGCTACTTCGACAAGCCGCTGCCGGTGTTTCTGGGGATTTTCCAGGGCAGCTCGTTTGTCGTTATCCTCGCGTTCTTCGTCATGATCCCCTGCGCCTGGCTGACGCTGCTGGGCTGGCCGAAAGTGCAGATGGGCATCGAGTCCCTGCAGGCGTTTCTGCGCTCTGCCGGCGCGCTGGGCGTATGGGTGTATACCTTCCTGGAACGCATTCTGATCCCAACCGGATTGCACCACTTCGTCTACGGTCCGTTCATCTTCGGCCCGGCGGCGGTGGAGGGCGGGATTCAGGTCTACTGGGCGCAGCACCTGCAGGAGTTCAGCCAGAGCACCCTGCCGCTGAAAACCCTCTTCCCGGAAGGCGGGTTCGCGCTGCACGGCAACTCAAAAGTGTTTGGCTCGGTCGGGATTGTATTTGCTATCTGGTACACCGCGTCGCCGGAAAACCGCGTCAAGGTGGCGGGCCTGCTGGTTCCTGCCACGCTCACCGCCGTGCTGGTGGGCATTACCGAACCGCTTGAGTTCACCTTCCTGTTTATCTCGCCGCTGCTGTTTGCCGTGCACGCGGTGCTGGCGGCCACCATGGCAACGGTGATGTACACCTTCGGCGTGGTCGGGAACATGGGCGGCGGCCTGCTGGACCAGTTCCTGCCGCAAAACTGGATCCCGATGTTCCATAACCACGCCACGACGGTCTTCACCCAGATCGGCATTGGCGTCTGCTTCACCGGCATCTACTTCGTGGTCTTCAAAACGCTGATCGAACGTCTGAACCTGAAAACGCCTGGCCGGGAAGAGAGCGAAATCAAACTCTACAGCAAGGCCGACTATAAGGCTGCGCGCGGGCAAACCACCGCCCCGGCGGCGGCCAGCCAGCAGGTTGGACAGGCCGCCGGATTCCTGCAGGCGCTGGGCGGCGCGGCCAACATCGAAAGCATCAATAACTGTGCCACCCGCCTGCGTATCGCGCTGGTCGATATGGCGAAAACCCAAAGCGATGACGTCTTCAAAGCCCTCGGCGCCCACGGCGTGGTGCGACGCGGCAACGGCATTCAGGTGATTGTCGGCCTGCACGTTCCTCAGGTGCGCGACCAGCTGGAATCGCTGATGAAAACTCCTTTAACGAATGAACAAACCACCCTGACAGAGGCTATATCATGAAAAAATTCTCAGTTGTCATTGCAGGCGGCGGCAGCACCTTTACGCCTGGTATCGTCCTGATGCTGTTAGCCAACCGTGACCGCTTCCCGCTGCGCGCGTTGAAGTTCTATGACAACGACGGCGCACGTCAGGAGACCATCGCCGAAGCGTGCAAAATCATCCTCAGGGAGCAGGCCCCGGAGATTGAGTTCAGCTACACCACCGATCCTAAAGCGGCGTTTACCGATGTGGATTTCGTGATGGCGCACATCCGCGTGGGCAAATACCCGATGCGCGAAAAAGATGAAAAAATTCCGCTGCGCCACGGCGTGCTGGGTCAGGAAACCTGCGGACCGGGCGGTATCTCTTACGGCATGCGCTCTATCGGCGGCGTGCTGGAGCTGGTGGATTATATGGAGCAGTACTCCCCGAACGCGTGGATGCTGAACTATTCCAACCCGGCGGCGATTGTCGCAGAAGCCACGCGCCGCCTGCGCCCGAACGCCAAAATTCTCAACATCTGCGATATGCCGATCGGCATTGAAGGACGCATGGCGCAGATTGTCGGCCTGAAGGACCGTAAAGAGATGCGCGTGCGCTACTACGGCCTGAACCACTTCGGCTGGTGGACGTCGATTGAGGATCTGAACGGCAACGATCTGATGCCAAAACTGCGCGAATACGTGGCGAAAAATGGCTATGTTCCGCCTTCCGAAGATGCACATACCGAAGCGAGCTGGAACGATACTTTCGCCAAAGCCAAAGACGTGCAGGCGCTGGATCCGGACACCATGCCGAACACCTACCTGAAGTATTATCTGTTCCCGGACTACGTGGTTGCGCATTCCAACCCGGAACGCACCCGCGCCAATGAGGTCATGGACCACCGTGAGAAGCACGTGTTCAGTTCCTGCCGGGCGATTATTGAGGCGGGCAAATCCTCCGCAGGTGAGCTGGAAATCGACGAACATGCGTCGTACATCGTCGATCTGGCGACGGCGATTGCCTTTAATACGCAGGAGCGGATGCTGCTGATTGTGCCAAACAACGGGGCCATCCATAACTTTGATGCCGATGCGATGGTGGAGATCCCGTGCCTGGTGGGCCATAACGGGCCGGAGCCGCTTACGGTGGGCGATATTCCGCACTTCCAGAAAGGGTTGATGAGCCAGCAGGTGGCGGTGGAAAAACTGGTGGTGGATGCCTGGGAGCAGCGCTCGTACCAGAAGCTCTGGCAGGCCATTACCCTGTCGAAAACCGTGCCGAGCGCCTCCGTCGCGAAAGCGATTCTGGATGACCTTATTGAGGCCAACAAAGAGTACTGGCCAGAGCTGCATTAATCGTCCTGACCGGCATCGCCCGATGCCGGTCTCCTTGTCCTTGTCGATTTACGCTATGCTGAAGCCTGCCTGTAGCACGACAAGGAACCTCCATGAAAATTTCCCGCCTCGGCGAAGCGCCGGACTACCGCTTCTCTCTGGCTAATGAACGCACTTTTTTAGCGTGGATCCGCACCGCACTGGGCTTTCTGGCCGCAGGTGTCGGCCTTGACCAGCTCGCACCCGATTTTGCCACGCCCTTGATTCGTGAAGTGCTGGCGCTGCTGCTGTGCCTGTTCGCGGGCGTGCTGGCGATTTACGGTTACCTGCGCTGGCTTCGCAATGAGAAGGCGATGCGTCTGAAGCAGGATCTGCCCTATACGCGCGGGTTACTCATCATCAGCGTGATTCTGCTGACGGTGGCGGGCGTGGTAATGGTGCTGGTGTTCTATGCCGGATAGCCGCAAAGCGCGGCGCGAAGCGGACCCTGGCCTGCAGCCTGAGCGAACGTCGCTGGCCTGGCTGCGCACGCTGCTGGGGTATGGCGCGCTGATTGCCCTTGCGATTAAGCACAACTGGCACCGCACCGGGGTGCCATTCTGGATCTCGATTGTTGTGCTGGCGCTGGTAGCCATCATTTTATGGCGCTATACCCGCAGCCGTAACCTGATGGACGTGGCGCAGAACGACTTTGTCCAGCCGAAAGCGGTACGGGATAAGTTCCTGATCGCACTCGCTGTTCTCTCGCTGTCGCTGCTGTTTGCGGTAACCCATATTCAGCAAATTTTGAGCCTGTAAGCCGGGTGGCGGCTTAATTACTTCCCTTTAGCCAGATACTTCGCCATCTCGTCTTCCGGCACCATGCCGCCGCCGGTTGCCCACACCAGGTGGGTAACGCTGGCATCCGAATGAACGCGCACCGGCCCGGCCATCCCCGCCAGCGCCGACGGTTCCAGACGGATCCCTTCCTCCTGCGCCAGCCAGCCGAGCATGTCGTACATGCTCTGGTCGGAAAGTGTATAGAACCCGTCGAGCAGTCGCTCCATCGCGCGGCCGACGAAGCCGGACGCGCGCCCAACCGCCAGACCGTCCGCCGCCGTCACGTTATCAATGCCCAGATCCTGCACCGCGATTTCATCGTGCAGACCGGTGTAAACGCCCAGAAGCATGCACGGGGAGTGCGTTGGCTCTGCGAAGAAGCAGTGGACGTTATCGCCAAAGGCCAGCTTCAGGCCAAACGCCACCCCGCCGGGGCCGCCGCCGACGCCGCACGGCAGGTAGACGTACAGCGGGTGATCCGCATCCACCACGCGGCCCTGTTCGGCAAACTGCGCCTTCAGGCGCTCGCCTGCAACGGCGTAGCCCAGGAATAAGGTGCGGGAATTTTCATCGTCAATGAAGAAGCAGTTCGGATCGCTTTCCGCCGCTTTTCGTCCTTGCTCTACCGCCACGCCGTAATCCTGCTCATATTCCACGACGATGACGCCGTGACTGCGCAGTTTGGCTTTTTTCCACTCGCGGGCGTCGGCAGACATATGTACCGTCACTTTAAAGCCGATGCGTGCGCTCATTATGCCGATAGACAACCCCAGGTTGCCGGTTGAGCCCACCGCAATGCTGTACTGGCTGAAAAAGGCCTTAAAGCGCGGCTCCAGCAGAATGCTGTAATCGTCTTCGATGGTCAGCAACCCGGCTTCCAGCGCCAGCTTCTCCGCGTGGGCCAGCACTTCATAGATGCCGCCGCGCGCTTTAATCGAGCCGGAAATCGGCAGGTGGCTGTCTTTTTTCAGCAGCAGCGTGCCGGGAATGGCCTTGCCAGATTCTTTCTCCAGCCGTTTTTTCATTGCCGGAATAGCAACCAGCTCGGACTCGATAATCCCGCCCGTTGCCGCCGTTTCCGGGAAGGCTTTCGCCAGATACGGCGCGAAGCGTTTCAGGCGCGCGTGGGCGTCGTCCGCGTCGGCTTTGGTCAGCCCGACGTACGGCAATCCTTCCGCAAGCGTCGTGGTGCGCGGGTTAAGCCAGGTGGTTTCTTTCAGGGCAATCAGATCCTCAACCAGAGGAAACTGCGCGATGAGTGTATTGATGGCCGTTGCGTTCATAATTTTTCTCAGCAATTAGTTCGTTCTGACTCTACACCAAATGTGAAAAAGCGTGCTAAATACAGGTAATGCTTTCGATTTATCCAGGGTAAACCGTGCTAAAGCCTCTTATTGCTACCGCGTTACTGATCTCTTCCGGCTGGGCCATTGCCGCCGAGCCGCCGCTGACGGCTGCCCGTTATGCGCAGCAGCTGGGCGTCGGGATGGATGTGGACTGGGCGCGCACCGAGCGCGGCATACGCGAATTCGACCCGCTGGTGGTACGGGATTTTCGTGCAAAAGGCATTACCCACGTGCGCATTCGCGTCGCCGATGAGCCGACGGAAGCGCGGTTGATCCACCTGCGCAAGCTGGTGGAAGCCTGCGAGCAGTATGGCGTGATCCCGATTATCGCTTATCAGGCTGATGAATATAAAAACGACCCCAAAGCCGATAACGAGAAAGAGACGATCAACTGGTGGATTGCCGTGGCGCACTATTTCGGTCAGAGCTACCCGCTGCTGGGTTTTGATCTCATTTATGAGCCAGCCGACAAGCTTAACCACAACCTCGCGTCGTTAAACCGTGTGTATGAAAAAACCATTAAAGCGATCCACGATATAGACCCGCAGCGCATGATTTTCATTGCGCCGCGCCTGCGTGCCGCGCCGGAAGATTTATCCAGCCTGAAGCTGCCTGCGCACAGTCAAAACTACCTGCTGGCGGAATGGCATATTTTCCCGTGGGGGCCGCTGAAAAATAGCGGTAAATACCCGTGGACGTCCGGCACGGCGGCGGAGAAGGCGGCTATCCGTAACCGCATCAGCACCGCACTGCGCTGGCAGCAAAAAACCGGGCACGTCAGCTGGGTCGGAGGCTGGGGCGTGGGGGAGTCAAGCCGTCTTACGCCCACCGCCTCGCAAATGGCCTTCGCCACTTTTATGGCCTGCGAGCTGCAAAAGGCGAAAATCCCGTATGCGCTTAACGCGGATTTCCAGTTTTACGACGGGGAAGAGGGAGCCTGGCGGCCAGCACCAGAGCCGTTATTGCAGGCGATGATTGCGCCCGTCTGTGAAAAGCCCGGCGAGAAGCCGGGCCATCATGCGGTTAAACCGGCTGCTCGTGATGCGGAACACGCGACGCCAGCGGCAGCCAGCACAGTAAAATCAGCAGCCCCATCAGCGTCATCAGCAGGCCCAAACTAGCCTGCCCAGTCTGTGGCATCATAGCCGAGAGCCAGGCCAGCGCGCCGGAACCGATGTTCTGCAAACCGCCCACCAGCGCGCCTGCCGTGCCTGCGAGGAACGGGAACGGCTCCATTGCGCCGCTGGTGGCGAGAGGGAACAGCATTCCCGCGCCGAAGAAGAACAGCGCTGCCGGAATCAGCAGTGTCCAGACCGTCATCACGCCAAACAGCCCTGGGATCCACATCATCAGACCCGCCAGCAGACAGCTAATTACGGCCTGCCACATCAGGGTGGAGAAGCGCTTGTTCTGACGCCCGGCAAACCACGCGCCGAAGAACGCCGCCGGGATCGGCAGAATAAACAGAATGCTCACCACCATGCTACTCAGGCCAAGACCCGCACCCAGCAGCACGCCGGAGCAGGCTTCAAACACCGCAATGCCCGCCAGGCCGCCGATCAGCATCAGCAGGTAGCAGGTAAACGCACCGTTGCCGAACAGCGTTTTGTAGCTGGCGATAAGCTTTGTGCGCGGCGCGTCTTTTGGGCGGGTTTCCGGCATCCAGCGCGCCATGCTGAAGGTGACAATGATGCACAGTACCAGCAGGAAGGCGTAGCAGGCGCGCCAGGACCACATCGTGTCCAGCAGGCCGCCAATCAGCGGGGCCAGCAGCGGGCTGACCAGAATGCCCATGTTTAACAGGCTGTTGGCGTGGCGGAGCTGGGTGCCCTGATACATATCGCGCGGTAAGGTTCGCGCCATCACCCCGCCGACACCCGTCCCAACGCCCTGCAGGGCGCTGGCGGCAATCAGCACGGTCAGGCTGTGCGTGGTAATGGCAATCACCGTCGCCACCATGAAAATGCTCATGCCTACCAGGATCACCGGACGACGCCCGACGCGGTCGGAGAGCGGGCCGTAGAAGAGCTGTGAAACGCCATAGGTCAGCAGGTACGCTGCCATCACGCTCTGCACCGCACCCTCGCGGACGTTCAGTTCCTTTGCCATGTCGGCGATCGCCGGAATGTAGATCGTTTGCGCCATCTGACCGACGGCCACCAGTAACACCAGCATCAACAATAAGTTAACGTTCCGTTGCTTTTTCATGTCGCTGAATACTTTTGCCAAAAGAGGAAAATGAAGAATAAGTGACTACGCATTCCCATAAATGCGCGAGGAATCTACCACAGTAAGATGACAATTTAAGCATTGTCGTGGTGAATCAAAAAACCGGTAAAGGCAGGATTTGTAAACAAGAACGGCAACTAATGTTGCCAGTAATTTACGCCAGGCGCAGCAGAATGGCTCCGGCTGCAATGCCCAGCGCCGCCGCGATGCGCAGGCCCGCAACCTTCTCTTTTAAAAGGACAAACGCGATCAGCGCCCCGAAAAGAACGGAGGTTTCACGCAGCGCCGCGACCACCGCCAGCGGTGCCTGCGTCATTGCCCAGAGGGCCAGACCGTAAGAGCCCATAGTGCCAACGCCGCCGAGCAACCCCTTTTTCCAGTGCAGGCGCAGGTAGCCGGACGCCTCGCGCCGACGTGCCACCATCGCCCAGCCGAGCATGCAGAAGCCGTTCATAAAGAAGGTCCAGAGCGTGTAGCCCAGCGCGGTATCCGACAGCCGCACGCCGGTGCCGTCCACCAGCGTATACCCGGCGATAAAACAGGCGTTCAGCAGCGCCAGCCAGATCCCCCTGCGTGACTGCATGCGGCCATTCATCGCCATCGCCAGAATCGACAGGCAGATTACGCCAATGCCGGACCAGGCAAGCCAGGAGAGACGATCGCCGAGCACCAGCACGCTAATCAGCGCCACCAGCAGCGGGGCGGTGCCGCGCATCAGCGGGTAAGTCTGGCTCATGTCAGAGACCTGATAGGTCTTCGCTACCAGCACGGTGTAGACCACCTGTAAGGCGCAGGAGACGATCAAAAACGGCCAGCTCTCTGCAGATGGCTGTGTTGAGAAGGGCAATAAAATCAGGGCAATAATCGCAGCTGAGCCGCTAACGCCGATCGCAGAGTAGAGCTTGTCCGTTCCGGCTTTAACGATGGCGTTCCAGCTGGCATGCAGCAGTGCGGCGAAAAGCAAAATGCAGAAAACGGTAATGGTCATGGCGTATCGGGTGGTGAATTGTCACTCAACTGTAACATTCACATCCTGATGCCGCCAGCCGGTTACACCGCACAAAAAAGGCGGTGCGTCACCCGCGGTTCGTCCGAGACCAGCGTAAAACCGGCTCGATTGTAAAATCCGTACGCGCTGTCCGGCGCGTGGGTATTCAGGAAATCAAACCAGATGCTGGCATCGGCCATCACCACGGTTAAAAGCTGTTTGCCAATGCCCAGCCCGCGGCACTTCTCGCTGACGTAGAGATGGCGAATGCGCCCGGCACGCGGCTGCTGGCTGAACGGATCGCGGTTGAGGCCACACACGCCCACCAGCCTGCCGTTGAGAAACGCGCCCAGCAGCTTTTCACCCGGCGCGTTAAAGCGGTTCTCACCACGCAGCCAGTTCTCTTCCAGCCTGCGCAGCATGTTGAAATTCAATGCGATACTTTCAGCCTTCAGGGCGATATACCCCGGCTCATCGGGCGTGACAGGCTCAATTAACAGACGCGACATAGCATTCCCTCGTTATTAAAGAGGGGCGGTTGCCCGCCCCTCTCAGGTGCGACTTGAACCTGAATTACCGAACGAATTTCAGGACAGCATCAAGCAGTTGCAGTACTGCAACAATGAGTTTGAGGATAAGTATCACCATATCCACTACGCTCATACGCGTCTCCTTTTGGTTAAAAGGAGCACGATGCTGGCGTACCTTTCCGCCGCCTGTTGCCAGCACCTGGATTGACGTAACACAGTGTGCTCACTTCAGGGGGTTAAGGCACTGACGGCACCACCCGTTTCAGCCAGGACTTCGTTGCGCCGGTAGAACTGCGGCCCCCTCGCTCACTGCGAACACCCTCAGTATAGATAAATACTGTATGCATGAACAGTATTTTTTGGACAAAATCATGAAGGTGATCCATACTCAAAAACGTCAAAATCCGTGCCGGAATTGCGCGTTCGTCTTCGATCGCGTATACTTTTTGCGTTGACGTAACACAGTGTGTTCTGCGGCAACCAACCGCAAAACCCTGATAAAAACCTCGCTTAGGCGGGGTTTTTTGTTTTCTGGTCTATCCATAAAAAACTGCTGGATAAGCGAGGGTTCTGCTATTTGGCTTCGCTGTGAACTACTTTGGATCGCTTAAGTAATTTTCTTTAAATTAGAGGTATTAGACTCATTTTGTAAGATAACACCACTTAATTTATAAACTAATATAACTATTAATAGTCCTCAGGTAGTTAAATTTCTTCGCCTATAATAGTAATAAATAAAATCGAGCTAACTCATTATTTAAGTGAATGTTTAGTTTAAATAATATGGCTGGTTTGAATTCCAGAGATTTTCATTGTATATTTCTAGAGCCGCAAATACTGTATGGATACATTATGAAAGCATCTGAATATTTAAAGATGAAGTTCCAGAGTGACAGGCAGTTAGCTCTTTATGGACAGCAAGGTGTTGCAGGGACTTGGAGAGCATTAAAGGGGATCGGCTCTGATATTTACTCAGGAATAGAGCGAGTAAGTTGGTACTCTTCTTGCTTAATCCCCAGCTATCACGATGTATGTGATGAGCTTCTCTCAGAAGAAAAAAGGATGTACCTCTCAATTCTCTCGCTTTACCGTTATCGCGATGTAATAGCCCACATGCTATACCTTTATTTTGAAAGTGTTATTACCGATTCTGAAAATGGAAATGAACAAAATCGCGTTCGTAAGATGGATTCAAAAGTAACGGGGCTTGTTAACAACATACCGACAAGCAAGGCCGCGCGTTTGGCGATAGCATGGGGGCTGGCCAAATTCTTTTCCGAATCTGGCATACTCTCTGAAATCGTCGTGGAACGGCTTGCACGCCGCGTACCTAACGTTGTCATGGCGCTTCAATTGATTGGAACGGAACAGAAGTGTACTCTTGCCGCTCGTCGCCTGAAAACATTGGACCCTAAGTATTACGCTACCCTCTATGCCGCACAACTGGAGATGCTTTACTACTTTTTTGAGCCTTTCCTGTCTGAACTTATTAAGAAGGTGCAGATGGGATTCTATAAGGATTTCGATGCAATTTATAACGACTTAAAGGGCAAGGAGCATGTTTAAGAGTCTGTTATCAATTCTATTTACGGATATTTTATTCCCCGTTTATATTTTTGCGTTCGCCTCTTTATTCCTTTGGTCGGTGCCTGACCACTGGGTATTACTAACATTTATTTCTATCATTGTATTTATTATTGTTCATCCGATGATTTTTGGCCGCTTTGATAAGTACGATTAAATTTTATAAAAAGGATTTTTTATGTCAAACCCAGCTTATTTGTTTTTAACAGATGAAAATGGTTCTCCCATGGTTGGTCCTTGCCTTGTGTCAGGGCGTGAGGGTGCGATTGAACTCAAATCGTTCACTCATAATGTCAACATCCCAGTCAACGGGAATACCGGGAAATTGACGGGCACGCGTATACACATGCCCATCATGTTCCAGAAAGAATTTGATCGTGTAACCCCACTTCTCTTTCGCGCGCTGAGTACGGGAAGAACGCTTCAGTCAGCCACCATTAAGATGTATCAGATTAATGAGGCGGGTTTAGAACAGGAGTATTTTAATATCCTCCTGGAGAATGTGAAAATAACCTCAATCACACCAGACCTGTATCTCGGCGCAAACACTGGCACACACCTTGAAACGGTTCTCATACGCTACGAGAAAATCACCTGGAAGCATTGCGAAGGAAACGTCATCTTTAGTGACTCCTGGAATGAGCGAGCAACGTACTGAAACGTGATCCCTGACGCATTTTTGCGCAGATGAAAATATTTCCATTGTCACGCCCTAAAAGCTGTGTTTGTATAAATTCCATCAATGATTCCAAACACAGGTCCCCAATGACTTCATCCATCTTCACTTCGACCCTACTAAAAACTGCGCAACCAGCCGCAGTGGTCGTCGTGCGTGTGGTGGTGGTCGTCGGCAATGCGCCGTAGGGACTGGATCAACACACGAATCCAAAACCCCGCCGGCGCAAACCGGGCGGGGTTTTTCGTTTAGGACCCTCCCCGGAAGGCTGGCTCAGAAGAAAAGGACTGGAGCATGGCAAGTTCGGGCACAACATCCACCAAGACGCGTTTTACCGGCGCGCAGCTGATCGTTCATTTGCTGGAACGACAGGGCATCACCACGGTTGCGGGCATCCCTGGCGGCACGGTGCTGCCGCTGTACGATGCGTTAAGCCAAAGCACGCAGATCCGCCACGTGCTGGCGCGCCACGAACAGGGGGCAGGCTTTATCGCTCAGGGCATGGCGCGTACGCAGGGCAAACCGGCGGTCTGTATGGCCTGCAGCGGCCCGGGCGCAACCAACCTGGTCACCGCCATCGCCGACGCGCGTCTCGACTCCATTCCGCTGATCTGCATTACCGGCCAGGTACCGTCCTCCATGATCGGCACCGATGCGTTCCAGGAAGTGGACACCTACGGCATCTCTATCCCCATCACCAAACATAACTATTTAGTTCGCGATATCACCGAGCTTCCTCAGGTTATCAGCGATGCGTTCCGCATTGCGCAGTCAGGCCGCCCGGGCCCGGTGTGGATAGATATTCCTAAGGATGTCCAGACCGCAGAGATCGAGATCGACGTGCTGCCGGAGCCGGGCGAGCGCGCGGCCGCGCCGGAATTCAGCGCTGAGAGCGTGCGCGATGCCGCCGCCATGATTAACGCCGCCAAACGCCCGGTGCTCTATCTGGGCGGCGGGGCGATTAACGCCGCGGATGAAATCCGCCAGTTTGCGGAAAAAGCCAACCTGCCGACCACCATGACCCTGATGGCGCTGGGTATGCTGCCTAAAGCGCACCCATTGTCATTAGGCATGTTGGGCATGCACGGCGCGCGCAGCACTAACTACATCCTGCAAGAGGCTGATTTGCTGATTGTTATGGGCGCGCGTTTTGATGACCGGGCGATCGGCAAAACCGAGCAGTTCTGCCCGAACGCCAAAATCATTCACGTGGATATCGACCGCGCCGAGCTGGGTAAAATCAAGCAGCCGCACGTGGCGATTCAGGGCGACGTGGCCGAAGTGCTGGCGCAGTTGATCCCGCAAACCGATGCAGCCGAGCGCGCCGACTGGCGTCAACTGGTGGCCGATCTGCAGCGCGAGTTCCCGGGCGCCATCCCAACCGAGGGCGACCCGCTCAGCCACTACGGGCTGATCAACGCCGTGGCCGCCTGCGTGGACGACAGCGCGATTATCACCACCGACGTCGGCCAGCATCAGATGTGGACCGCCCAGGCGTATCCGCTGAACCGTCCGCGTCAGTGGCTGACATCCGGCGGCCTGGGCACTATGGGCTTTGGCCTGCCCGCCGCCGTGGGTGCGGCGCTGGCGAATCCGGACCGCAAGGTCATCTGCTTCTCCGGCGACGGCAGCCTGATGATGAACATTCAGGAAATGGCGACTGCGGCCGAAAACCAGTTAGACGTGAAAATTATCCTGATGAACAACGAGGCGCTGGGCCTAGTGCACCAGCAGCAGAGTCTGTTCTACAAGCAGGGGGTGTTTGCGGCGACCTATCCGGGGATGATTAACTTTATGCAGATTGCCGCCGGTTTTGGCCTGCACACCTGCGATCTGAACGCGGAAGAAGACGCACACGCGGCGCTGCAGGCGATGATTTCTCGCCCCGGCCCGGCGCTGATCCACGTGCGTATCGACCCTGAACAAAAAGTGTATCCGATGGTGCCGCCGGGTGCGGCAAATACTGAGATGGTGGGAGAATAAGCCATGCAGAAACAACATGATAACGTCATTCTGGAACTCACCGTCCGCAACCACCCTGGCGTCATGACCCACGTCTGCGGGCTCTTTGCCCGTCGGGCGTTTAACGTGGAAGGCATTCTCTGTCTGCCGATTCAGGGCAGCGAGCACAGCCGCATCTGGCTACTGGTCAACGACGATCAGCGTCTGGAGCAGATGATGGCGCAGATCGACAAGCTGGAAGATGTCACCAAAGTGGCGCGCAACCAGTCCGATCCCACCATGTTTAACAAAATTGCGGTGTTTTTCGAGTAAATCGCTTAAGGTAAGCGTCTTTCGCTCTTGTAGGCCGGATAAGCGCAGCGCCATCCGGCTTTTTCAGACCGCAGGAACACACATGACCACCATCGCTCTCATCGATGATCACCTTATCGTTCGCTCCGGCTTTGCCCAGCTTCTGAACCTCGAACCAGATTTTCAGGTCGTAGCCGAGTTTGGCTCTGGCCGCGAGGCGCTGGCGGGCCTGCCGGGACGCGGGGTGCAGGTCTGTATCTGCGACATCTCGATGCCGGATCTCTCCGGGCTGGAGCTGTTAAGCCAGCTGCCAAAAGGAATGGCGACGATCATGCTCTCGGTTCACGACAGCCCGGCGCTGGTCGAGCAGGCGCTCAACGCGGGCGCGCGGGGCTTCCTCTCTAAACGCTGTAGCCCGGACGAGCTTATTGCCGCGGTGCGCACCGTCTCCACCGGCGGCTGCTATTTAACGCCGGATATCGCCGTCAAGCTGGCGGCCGGAAGGCAGGATCCGCTCACCAGACGCGAACGTCAGGTGGCGGAGAAGCTCGCGCAGGGCATGTCGGTGAAAGAGATTGCCGCCGAGCTGGATCTGTCGCCAAAAACCGTGCACGTCCATCGCGCCAACCTGATGGAAAAACTCAACGTCAGCAACGACGTCGAGCTGGCGCGCCGCATGTTCGACAGCTGGCAATGAGTTCCGCTTTTTCACGGCTGATCGCCGTCGTCGCCAGCTTTTTTATCTTCTCCGCCGCTTGGTTCTGCCTGTGGAGCATCAGCCTGCATCTTGTCGAGCGCCCCGAGCTGGCGGTGCTGCTGTTTCCCTTCGGCCTGCGTCTGGGGCTAATGCTCCAGTGCCCGCGCGGCTACTGGCCGGTTTTGCTGGGCGCAGAGTGGCTGATGCTGGTCTGGCTGGCGCAGGAAGTTGCCCTCGCGCACCTGCCCTTATTGATGACCGGAAGCGTGCTCACGCTTCTCCCGGTCGCGCTCATTTCCCGCTACCGCCACCAGCGCGACTGGCGCACGCTGCTGCGGCAGGGGGCGGCGCTGATTGCCGCCGCGTTGCTACAATCCCTGCCGTGGATTGGCGAGAAGGAGATGCTCAACGCCCTGCTGCTGACCCTCACCGGCGGCCTGACGCTGGCACCAACCTGTCTCGTTATTTGGCACTACCTCACCAGCACCGTCTGGCAGCCGCTCGGCCCGGCGCTGGTTTCTCAACCGGTGAACTGGCGCGCCCGGCACCTTATCTGGTATCTGCTGCTGTTTGTGGTGAGCCTGTGGCTCCAGCTTGGCCTGCCCGCCGAGCTTTCACGCTTCACGCCATTTTGTCTGGCGCTGCCGATTATCGCCCTGGCCTGGCACTACGGCTGGCAGGGGGCGCTGATCGCCACGCTGATGAACGCTATCGCGCTGATTGCCAGCCAGACCTGGCACGATCATCCCGTAGATTTACTGCTTTCCCTGCTGGCCCAGAGCCTGACCGGGCTGCTGCTCGGGGCGGGCATTCAGCGCCTGCGCGAGCTGAACCAGTCCCTGCAAACCGAGCTGGCGCGCAACCGCCGTCTGGCGGAGCGTCTGCTGGAGACGGAAGAGAGCGTGCGGCAGGAGGTGGCCCGCGAGCTGCACGACGATATCGGCCAGACCATCACCGCCATCCGCACGCAGGCGGGCATTGTTCAGCGCCTGGCGGCCGAAAACGCGGGCGTGAAGCAGGGCGGGGCGCATATCGAACAGCTTTCGCTGGGCGTCTATGATTCCGTTCGTCGCCTGTTAGGACGGCTGCGCCCGCGCCAGCTTGACGACCTTACGCTTGAGCAGGCGGTACGTTCCCTGATGCGCGAGATGGAGCTGGAAAGCCGCGGTATTGTCAGCCATCTCGACTGGCGCATTAACGAATCTTCGCTCAGCGAAGGCCAGCGCGTGACGCTGTTCCGCGTCTGTCAGGAGGGGCTGAACAACATCGTCAAGCACGCCAGCGCCAGCGCGGTCACCATCCAGGGCTGGCAGCAGGACGAGCGCCTGATGCTGGTGATTGAAGACGACGGCTGCGGCCTGCCGCCGGGCTCCGGCCAGCAGGGCTTTGGCCTGGCGGGCATGCGCGAGCGCGTGAAGGCGCTGGGCGGCACGCTGACCCTCTCCTGCACCCACGGGACGCGCGTCAGCGTCAGTTTGCCGTTAAGGACGTCTCATGTTTAAAACCCCAGCCAGCGCAGCCCCATTAATCAACAAAGCGGAAATCGACGCCCGCTACCGCTACTGGCGTCGCCATATCCTGATTACCATCTGGCTCGGCTACGCGCTGTTCTACTTCACCCGCAAAAGCTTCAACGCCGCCGCGCCAGAAATCCTGGCCAGCGGCGTGATGACGCGCACCGATATCGGCCTGCTGGCGACGCTGTTTTACATCACCTACGGCCTGTCGAAGTTCTTCTCGGGCATCGTCAGCGATCGCTCCAACGCGCGCTACTTTATGGGCGTTGGGCTGATCGCCACCGGCGTGGTGAACATCCTGTTCGGCTTCTCCACCTCGCTGTGGGCCTTCGCCCTGCTGTGGGCGCTGAACGCCTTTTTCCAGGGCTGGGGCGCGCCGGTCTGCGCCCGCCTGCTCACCGCCTGGTACTCGCGCAACGAGCGCGGCGGCTGGTGGGCAATCTGGAACACCGCGCATAACGTCGGCGGGGCGCTGATCCCGATGGTGGTGGGTGCCGCGGCGCTGCACTACGGCTGGCGCGCGGGGATGATGATTGCCGGTGGCCTGGCGATTGTCGCCGGGCTGTTCCTCTGCTGGCGCCTGCGCGACAGGCCGCAAACCGTCGGCCTTCCGCCGGTGGGCGACTGGCGGCACGACGAGATGGAGATCGCCCAGCAGCAGGAGGGCGCGGGGCTGACCCGCAGGGAGATCCTCACCCGATACGTGCTGAAAAACCCGTACATCTGGCTGCTGTCGCTCTGCTACGTACTGGTCTACGTGGTGCGCGCGGCCATCAACGACTGGGGCAATCTGTACATGTCCGAGACGCTCGGCGTGGACCTGGTGACCGCCAACTCCGCGGTGACGATGTTCGAGCTGGGCGGGTTTATCGGCGCGCTGGTGGCGGGCTGGGGCTCGGACAAGCTGTTCAACGGCAACCGTGGTCCGATGAACCTGATTTTCGCCGCCGGGATTTTGCTCTCCGTCGGCTCGCTGTGGCTGATGCCGTTTGCCAGCTACGTGATGCAGGCGGCATGCTTCTTCACCATCGGCTTCTTCGTGTTTGGCCCGCAGATGCTGATCGGCATGGCGGCGGCTGAGTGTTCCCACAAAGAGGCGGCAGGCGCGGCGACGGGCTTTGTCGGGCTGTTTGCCTACCTGGGCGCATCGCTCTCCGGCTGGCCGCTGGCGCGGGTGATCGACGTCTGGCACTGGAGCGGTTTCTTCGCGGTGATCGCCATCGCGGCGGGGATTTCCGCCCTGCTGCTGTTGCCTTTCCTGCACGCGCAGGCCCCGCGCGAAGCCAGCGTGATGTGATGCGCTTCACCTTTTCACCCCGTATGGCGCAAAACTAGGAAATTTTCCCGGTTTTACCTGGACGCTGTCTCAGGCATCTCTCCCGGCTGATTTTTACAATGCTGCAAAAATCAGCTCAGGAGTAAACTAACCATGCTGGCCTTCTTAAATCAGGTGCGCAAGCCGACCCTGGATCTGCCGCTCGACGTGCGGCGCAAAATGTGGTTCAAACCGTTCATGCAGTCCTATCTGGTGGTCTTCATCGGCTACCTGACCATGTACCTGATCCGCAAAAACTTTAACATCGCGCAGAACGACATGATCTCAACCTACGGGTTGAGCATGACGCAGCTGGGGATGATTGGCCTGGGCTTCTCCATTACCTACGGCGTGGGGAAAACCGTTGTGTCCTACTACGCGGACGGCAAAAACACCAAGCAGTTCCTGCCGTTTATGCTGATCCTCTCCGCCATCTGTATGCTCGGCTTCAGCGCCAGCATGGGCGCGGGCTCCGTCAGCCTGTTCCTGATGATCGCCTTCTACGCCCTGAGCGGTTTCTTCCAGAGTACCGGCGGGTCGTGCAGCTACTCCACCATCACCAAATGGACCCCGCGCCGCAAGCGTGGTTCCTACCTCGGCATGTGGAACATCTCCCACAACCTCGGCGGGGCGGGTGCGGCAGGCGTGGCGCTGTTTGGCGCGAACTACCTGTTCGACGGCCACGTGATCGGCATGTTTATCTTCCCGTCGATTATCGCCCTGATTGTCGGCTTTATCGGCCTGCGCTTCGGCAGCGACTCCCCGGAATCCTACGGCCTCGGCAAAGCCGAAGAGCTGTTCGGCGAGGAGATCAGCGAAGAGGACAAAGAGACCGAAGAAAACGAGATGTCCAAATGGCAGATTTTTGTTGAGTACGTGCTGAAAAACAAAGTGATCTGGCTGCTGTGCTTCTCAAACATCTTCCTCTATGTGGTGCGTATCGGTATTGACCAGTGGTCGACGGTGTATGCCTTCCAGGAGCTGAAGCTTTCTAAAGAAGTGGCGATTCAGGGCTTCACCCTGTTCGAAGCGGGTGCGCTGGTCGGCACGCTGCTGTGGGGCTGGCTCTCGGACCTCGCCAACGGCCGTCGCGCGCTGGTGGCCTGCGTCGCGCTGGCACTGATTATTGCCACGCTCGGCGTCTACCAGCACGCCAGCAACCAGTACGTTTACCTGGCGTCCCTGTTCGCGCTCGGCTTCCTGGTGTTTGGCCCGCAGCTGCTGATCGGCGTGGCGGCGGTCGGCTTCGTGCCGAAAAAAGCGATCGGCGCCGCCGATGGAATTAAAGGCACCTTCGCCTACCTGATCGGCGACAGCTTCGCCAAGCTGGGTCTGGGGATGATCGCCGACGGCACGCCGATTTTCGGCCTGACCGGCTGGGCGGGCACCTTCGCGGCGCTGGATGCTGCAGCGATCGGCTGTATCGTCCTGATGGCGATGGTAGCGGTGCTGGAAGAACGTAAAATTCGCCGTGAGAATCGTGCGCAGAAGCAGAAATTGAAAGCGGCCTGAGTGTGCAGGTAACTTCTTTGCCCGGCTGACCACCGGGCTTTTTTATTTACAGGCTCTACCTTTACCCCGCTTTACACACCCGCTCCTCTCCATGCTCTACAGTGTTTTTGCTGCCGCCATTCGTGCAGCCTTAGAACGGAGAACCTGCATGTTGACCCGACGATTGTCCTGCCTGGCGCTGCTGATGGCGCTGGCGTCCCCCGCGATGGCCGCGGATAACCCTACCTACGGCGAAAAACTGGAAGGTTTTGACTATGGCTGGCCGGTAAAACACTTTGCCTTTACCTCGCAAAACCAGCCTCTGGAAATGGCCTACCTGGACGTTAAGCCGGAAAACCCTAACGGCCGCACCGTGGTGCTGATGCACGGAAAAAACTTCTGCGCCGGTACCTGGAACGGCACGATCCGCGCGCTTTCAGCCAGCGGGTATCGGGTGATTGCCCCTGACCAGATCGGCTTCTGTAAATCCACCAAGCCGGAGCGGTATCAGTACACTTTCCAGCAGCTGGCGGATAACACCCACGCCTTGCTCAAATCGCTCGGCGTCGATCGCGTGACGGTCATCGGCCACTCGACCGGCGGCATGCTGGCGACCCGCTACGCCCTCATGTGGCCGCAGCAGGTGGAGCAGCTGGTGATGGTCAATCCGATAGGCCTGGAAGACTGGAAAGCACGCGGCGTGCCGCATATTACGGTCGACCAGTGGTATCAGCGCGAGCTGAAGGTCAGCGCCGACGGCATTCGCCAGTATGAGAAAAACACCTATTACGCCGGGGAGTGGAAGCCGGAATACGAGCGTTGGGTAACCATGCTTGCCGGGCTGAACAACGGGCCGGGCAAAACGCGCGTGGCCTGGAACTCGGCGCTGCTTTACGACATGATCTACACCCAGCCGGTTATCTACGAATTTAGCGACCTGAAGATGCCGGTATTATTGATGATCGGCACGAAGGACAACACTGCCATCGGGAAAGATCTCGCCCCACCGGAAATCCGCAAGACGCTTGGCAACTATGCGGTGCTGGGGAAAGAGACGGCGAAGCGCATTCCGCACGCGACGCTGGTGGAATTTAACGACATGGGCCACGCGCCGCAGATGCAGGACCCCGCACGCTTCCACGAGGCGCTGCTGAAGGAACTTCAGGCTCGCTGACTGGTTTCCAGCAACAGCCCGCGCAGCCACGCCTGCGAGGGATTGCGGTGCGTTCTGCCGTGCCAGGCCATACTTTTGGTAAAGCCGGGTACGGCCACTGGTGTTTCGCACACGAACATCCCCGTCTGGTTTTCCGCTATGCGTGACGGCACGACGGCAATCATATCGCTGAGAGCCAGCACGTCCGGCAGGACCAAAAAGTTGCTCACTGAAAGCCCCACGTGCCGCATGCGGCCAATTTTCTCCAGCGCACCATCGGTAACGCCACGAAAACCGTCGCCTTCGTAAGAGACCAGCACATGCTCCAGAGTGCAGAATCGGTCTAACGCCATAGTCTTTCCCGCATCCGGATGGTCGGCGCGCATCATGCAAACGTACCGTTCATCATAAAGCGCCCGGCTGTGAAGCTCATCGGGCGTGGTATGTGGGGTGATCAGCGCCACGTCAACGCTGCCCTGTTCAAGCTGGCTGACCAGGCGACCAGATTCCACGGGCACCACGCGCACGCGAATGCCAGGCGCCTGCACTTTAAGGGCGGCGATAAAAGGTACGACCACCGCGCGCAGGGCGTAGTCGGTCGCGGCGAGGGTGAAGGTGAGCGTTGCGGTGATCGGGTCAAAAGCCACGGGCTGTAACAGCACGTCGATATCAGCAAGTATACGCTTCACCGGAGCGGCTAACGCTTCAGAGCGTGTAGTTGGCACCATCCCATGCGGGGCGCGGATGAAGAGCGGATCGTTGAAGTAATCCCGCAGGCGGTTGAGCATGCCGCTTACGGCGGGCTGGGTCAGGGCAAGACGCGCCGCCGCGCGGGTGACACTGCGTTCATCCAGCAGGGCGTCGAGCGTTTTCAGCAGGTTAAGATCCAGCGTGCGAAGATCCGCTTTCATGACGTTTTTCCACCTCTTTTCCGTACACTATTCTGGTGCCGCCCGCTGTCGACGCGCTGCGTTTCCCGCTATGATGAGCGGCTAGTCAAAGGAGAACACATGGTCTGGATAATGCTGGCAACGCTTGCCGTGGTCTTTGTGGTGGGATTTCGCGTCCTGACCTCAGATTCCCGCCGCGCCATCAAACGTTTAAGCGAGCGTCTGGGCATTACCCCAATGCCTGTTGAGTCGATGATCGATCAGTTCGGTAAAACGCCGGGCAATGAGTTTATCCGCTACCTTGAGCGCCCGGACGAGGCGCATCTGCAAAACGCCGCGCAGGTGCTGCTTATCTGGCAGGTCTGCATTGTCGACGGTAGCGAAGAGAACCTGCATACCTGGCACCGCCTGCTGCGTAAAGCTCGCCTGGCCGCGCCGATTACCGATGCACAAATTCGTCTGGCGCTTGGCTTTATGCGCGAGATGGAACCTGACCCGCAGGAGCTTAACGCCTTTCAACTGCGTTATAACCAGCTCTTCCTGCCGGAAGAGGGCGTGTTTTACCTGCACTGATATCACGAACCGTGATGAAGAGTATAAAGCATCGTCATTAGATTTATACCACTCACGGGTGCACCATCACCTCATCCACTAAAACGATGAGGTGAACCATGAAACAATCCGCCATTATCTGGCCGAACGACTACCTGCCAGGCACTACCGATAACTTTGCATCTAACGAAATCATCGTCGCCGGGCTGAGCGCGAAAGAGATCTGGGCGCAGCTCAACGACACCACCCTGTGGCCGTCTTATTACAGCAACGCCGAGGATATCCGTTTCCATGACGGCAGCGGCCCGGCGTTGAGTGCTAACGCTCGCTTTCGCTTTACCACCTTTGGCTTTCCGGTTGAGGCGCAGGTAACGGAGTATGTTCCACCTGTGGACGGTGAAGCCGCGCGTATCGCGTGGCACGGCTGGGTGGAAGGGGATGCGAATTCTCGTCTGGATGTGATCCACGCCTGGCTGTTTGAAGACCTGCCCGGAAACCGAGTGCGGATTCTGACTCAGGAATCGCAGAAAGGCGCACCAGCGCAGGAACTTGCTCGCGCCGTGCCGAACCCGATGATTAACGGGCATCAGGAGTGGATCGTCGGGCTGGCGAATGCGGCGATGCAAGAAAAGTTGTCAAATCGTTAAATCCGTCACACTTTTGATGATAAACTGCGCGACTTTTCCGCACGTTTTTATCTTCAGGTGACGCCATGACAGAACATATCCAGCCCACGACCAGACCGCAGACCAACGAGGTTTCTCGGCCCAACTGGTCGGCGGTTTTCTCCGTGGCGTTCTGCGTCGCCTGCCTGATTACCGTTGAGTTTCTGCCGGTAAGCCTCCTGACGCCGATGGCGCAGGATCTGGGCATTTCCGAAGGCGTGGCGGGGCAGTCCGTTACCGTCACCGCCTTCGTGGCGATGTTCGCCAGCCTGTTTATCACCCAGGTGATTGGCACCATCGACCGCCGCAAGGTGGTCATTCTGTTCAGCGTGCTGCTGACGCTCTCCTGCCTGCTGGTCTCCTTCGCGGAAAGCTTCACCCTGCTGCTGCTCGGTCGCGCCTGCCTGGGGCTGGGGCTCGGCGGCTTCTGGGCGATGTCGGCCTCGCTGACTATGCGCCTGGTGCCCGCGCGCACGGTGCCAAAAGCGCTTTCCGTTATCTTCGGTGCGGTCTCTATCGCGCTGGTGATCGCCGCGCCGCTGGGCAGCTTCCTCGGTGGGATTATCGGCTGGCGTAACGTCTTTAACGCCGCGGCGGTGATGGGCCTGCTCTGTATCATTTGGGTGTGGAAAGCGCTGCCGTCGCTGCCGGGCGAAGCGGCGCACCACAAACAGAACATGTTCAGCCTGCTCAAGCGGCCGGGCGTGCTGGCGGGGATGACCGCGATCTTCATGGCCTTTGCCGGGCAGTTTGCCTTCTTCACCTATATCCGCCCGGTGTACATGACCATGGCGGGTTTTGACGTTGACGGCCTGACGCTGGTGCTGCTGAGCTTCGGTATCGCCAGCTTTGTCGGCACCTCGCTGTCGTCGCAGTTCCTGAAACGCTCCCTGAAGGTGGCGCTGGCGGGCGCGCCGCTGGTGCTGGCGGCGAGCGCCACGGTGCTGGTGCTGTGGGGCAGCGATAAGTGGGTGGCGTCTGCCATCGCGATTATCTGGGGCTTTGCCTTTGCGCTGGTGCCGGTGGGCTGGTCGACGTGGATCACCCGCTCTCTGGCCGATCAGGCGGAAAAAGCCGGGTCGATTCAGGTGGCGGTAATCCAGCTGGCGAACACCTGCGGCGCGGCTATTGGCGGCGTGGCGCTTGACCATCTGGGGCTGACGTCACCGCTGGTGATTTCCGGTACGCTGATGCTGCTGACGGCGCTGCTGGTGGCGGGGAAGGTTAAGGCGAAGTAGTAAATTCCCCCCCTCACCCTAACCCTCTCCCCAAAGGGGAGAGGGGACTGCTCGGTACTGTCTTTTCACCCTCGCCCCTTTGGGGAGAGGGCCGGGGTGAGGGGACATCAGGCTACGCCGATGCCTTAATCCTTCTACGCGAATCCATCGAAATCAGCACCACCGACGACACGATCAGCAGCGTGCCCAGCCAGTCCGGCAGGGTGAACGCCACCCCCAGCAACACCACCGACAGCAGCGCGCTGCTCAGCGGCTCGGCGCAGCTCAGAATGCTCGCCTTCGGTCCGCCAATCATCTGCGCGCCTTTCAGGTACAGGCTGAACGTCAGCGCCGTGCCAATCACCACCAGATAGAAAAACGCCAGCAGCAGGCCGCCGTCAATCACGAAAGTGGTGCCGCGCCCGGCGTAGAACGGCGTCAGCATCAATCCGGCAATCAGCATGCTCCAGCCGACAATCGGCAGCGTGCCGTAGCGGGCGATCAGCGTCGACGGATAGGTCGTATAAAACGCGGCGGCAAACGCCGAGGCGATACCGAAGAACAACGCGGCAGGGGAAATGGAGAGCGAGGTCGGATCGCCGTGGGTCACCAGCAGGAAAGTGCCGATCAACGACGTAAAAATCGCTGACAGGACAAATACGCCGGGACGCTTTTTCCGCGCCAGGGCGAACCACGCCACAATGATGGTCGGTGACAGAAACTGCAGCACGGTAGCGGTCGCCGCGTTGGATTTTTCAATCGTCAGCAGGAAGGTGAGCTGCACGGTGAGCGCGCCGACCAGCGAGAAAAACAGCAGGCTGAGGGCGTCCTTGCGGTTTTTGATGACCGAGAAAATCTTGTCGCCGTGAACGAAGGAGAGCGTCAGGAGGATCACGCCGGTAAACAGCAGGCGAACCATGGTCAGGTAAGGCGAAGAAATGTGGCTTTTCTCCATGATGTACTGCGCGCAAACCCCCGAGCTGCCCCATAAAACGGCGGCGATCAGGACGTTCAGCATCCCTTTACGTGTGGAACCCATGTTCTCCCCTGCTATGTTGTCGTTAATTCGGTCAACAGCATAGCATGGTTGTGTACGGCCTGATGTCCTCACCCCGGCCCTCTCCCACGGGGCTGAGGAATCCCCAGTAATTTTTAAGCAGAAGCAATAATGTTGTTTCAGAACGAGTTAAAGCTTTCAGCGATGCCCTGGTCCGGCTGTAAATCGCCGAAGCGTTTCCGTAAGGCCGGGGCGAGGCGCACGGATGCGCCGAGAGGGCGTGGCCTGCAGGGATGCAGGCTCATGCCCGACCCGATAGCCTGAAGGAATAAGCTGAGGGCACCGCGAAGCGGCGATTTACCGCCGGGAGCCTGGGTCGCCAGGGCGGTGGCGATTGAGCCGCCCTGGCACGTTCACCGGTACAGAAATCACAGAGTAGCAAGGAACATAAAGTGAACGGAATGACCACCAGAGCCGTATGTTCCCCCTCACCCCAGCCCTCTCCCTCAAGGGAGAGGGGGTCGTCCATGCAAACATTATTTTGTGGGGATCCCTCAGCCCACGGGAAGAGGGAGCAAACACTAAAAACGGCAACGTTGCGTTGCCGTTTTGCTTTTACCTTAGAACCACGCCTCCCACATCGCGCCGACGTTGAAGTCGTCGAGCGTTTCGTCTTTGGTATTGTTCACGCGCGCGGTGCGTTCGTTGTCCACTTTGCCGCCGGTCACGTAGAAGCGCAGCATCGGGCGGAACTCCGGCCCCATGGCGATAGACATGTTCTGCGACAGGGTCAGCTTCCAGCCCTTGTTGTCGCCGCCGTTGTCGTAGTCAACGTGCTGCCAGCCTGCTTCCAGCCAGGTGGAGTGAACGTCGTTCCACCAGTGCATCGGGCGCACGATGGCGTTGTAGTTCTTGCGGTTGTCGGTCTTATCGCGGCTGTTGTCGTAGTCGTGGAAGGCGAGGATGTATTCCACCTGCGTCGCCTGGGTGAATTTGTACAGCCCTTCGAAGCTGGCGTAGACCGTGGTCAGATCCTCGGTTTTGTTGAACACGCTGTTGTCCGCGTTATCGGAGTAGCGGGCAATCACCTTGTTCACGCCGCTGTCGTTAGTGTGGCTCAGCACCACGCCGCCCTGCCAGGCGTTCAGACGCTCGTCGCTCTCCACCGCTTTGGAGTCAAAGCCGTAGTTGGCGTACAGCTCCATGTCGATCGGACCGAGCTTCATGCCGTGGATTTTCGAGGTTGCGGCGTAGTTGCCTTTATCGCCCGTCCCGGAACCGCCGGTACAGGTGATGCGCGACGGGTTGGCTTCATCTTCCATCACTTCCGGGCTACAGGATTCCACCGCCGCCACGGCGGCCACGTCAAACTGCACGCCGCCGATGTCGAAGTTCTTCACCCCGGCGCCCTGGCCGTCGTGGTTCATCCAGAAGTAGTCGTTGATGCCCTGCTGCGGACGCTGGTGGAAGTCACGACCGGCCCAGAAATAGGCGTTCGGATTGGAGGCCATAATGTTGGTCACCCCCGCGTAGGCTTTTTTCAGGTTAACTTCGTCGCCCCAGTGGTCGATCATCACGTTGATGTCCCAGATGGCGCCGTTGTCACCCTTGAAGGCCTTGGAGAGCTGGAATTCCCCGCCGTTACCTTCGTTGCCCAGACGACCAATCGCTGACGCGCCGTTGTAGGAGCCATCCACCGCCACGTATTTCTGATCGGCGGCCTGGAAGTGCGCGCCGTAGCGGGCGTAGCCGGTAAATTTCACGCCGAACGGGATCGCCATATCCGGGGATTGCGCCGCGCTTTGCGGCTCGGTCACGATGTCCGCTTTTTTCGCGACTGCCGCATCCATTTTGGCCTGACGCTCCGCCAGGGCTTTATCTACCGCTTTCGCCACAATGGCGTCGATTTGCTCCTGGGTAAATTCTTGTGCGAGCACGGAAATTGGGCAAAGCGCGGCGATAACCGCCATGGTTAATGGAAGTTTTTTAATCGTATTCATGGTTATCTCAATATAGTTTAATTTTATTCAGACAATAACCATCCCGCTCCGATCTGACAGAGTATGTCGCTATCATCAGAACAAGTGGATCTCTATTTAGGGTACAGAGGTATTACAGTAATTATTTCGCCATAGACTATCTCTGATATAAATGAATAATTTCTTCGGACAGTTCACGCGCTAATAAAGAATTCATTAAATGATCCTGCGCGTGCACCATGATTAACGTCATCGGCTGGCGGCCTTCGCCTGCATCCTGCTCGATCAGTTTGGTCTGCATCTTGTGCGCCTGGCGCGAGTAGCCGTCGGCTTCGCGCAGCAGGCTTTTGGCCTCGTCAAAGTTGCCCTGACGCGCCGCGTGCAGAGCTTCAAAGCACAGACTGCGTGACTGTCCGGCATTGACGATAATTTCCATTACGGCTTCTTCTAGTGCGATCATCATTATTACTCTTTTTCAAAACTATTATTTAAGGCGGTGGCGGCAAACCACTCTCCGCTTTTCTTAATGGTGCGCTGCTGCGTCTCTAAATCGAGCTGGATAAATCCGTAGCGATTTTTATAAGCATTGCACCACGACCAGTTATCAATAAACGTCCACATATGGTAGCCAAGACAATTGCACTCTTCGCTAATCCCTTTATGCAGCCATGCTAAATGCTCGGAAATAAACTCAATGCGGTACCGATCGTTAATCTGGCCGTTTTCAATAAAGCGCTGCTCATTTTCGACGCCCATGCCGTTTTCAGAAATAAAGCAGCGAGGGTTGCCGTAATTGTCGCGCAGGTTAACCAGAATATCGTAAATACCCGGCTCGTAGATTTCCCAGCCGCGGTACGGGTTCATCTTGCGGCCCGGCATCTCGTAGCTATCAAAGAACCACTCCGGCATAAACGGCGCCTGCGGGTTCACCGCGCTTTCGCGACACTTTACGCGACGCGGCTGATAGTAGTTCACGCCGAGCAGGTCGATTTTCCCTTCCGCAATCAGAGCGCTGTCTTCCGGCCTGCAGGCAGGCAGCTGATCGTAAGCCTTCAGCAGCGCCACCAGGTCCGCCGGGTATTCGCCGCGCAGCACCGGGTCGAGGAAGCTGCGGTTAAACATCAGGTCCGCGATGTGCGCCGCCTTCACGTCCGCCGGGTTCTGCGAGCGCGGATAGGACGGCGTCAGGTTCAGCACGATGCCAATTTCCCCGGCGTAATGCCCGGCGCGGTAGGCCTGAACCGCCTTCGCATGGGCCAGCACGGTGTGATACGCCACGGTGGCTGCCCGACGAAAATCCACCACGTTCGGGTAGTGGAAGTCGTACAGATAACCGCCTTCCACCGGGACAATCGGCTCGTTGAAGGTAAACCAGTGCAACACGCGATCGCCGAACAGCTCGAAGCAGATCTGCGCATAGCGGGCGTAAGCCTCCACCACGTCGCGGTTTTCCCAGCCGCCAATCTCCTGCATCGCCATCGGCATGTCGAAATGGAACAGGGTCATAAACGGCGTGATGCCCTGTTCATTCAGCTCATCAATGACCTGATTGTAAAAATCGACCGCTTCCGGATTCACTTCACCGATACCGTCGGGGATCAGGCGCGCCCAGCTAATCGAGGTGCGAAAGCTGTTGTGGTTCAGCTGCTTTAACAGCTGAATGTCCGTTTTCCAGTGCTGATAAAACGTGGAGGTCTGCTGCGGCCCCACGCCGTTGTGAAAACGGTTTGGCTCGCGGGCAAACCAGTAATCCCACGTGGTTTCTCCCTCTCTTGCCCCTTCGGTCTGGAGAGCGGAGCTTGCGCTGCCCCACCAGAAGTTATCGGGAAATGCGTATTTCATGTCCTTTCCTCTTTGACTTAATTACTTGCGGCTTCAGCGGTACCGACGGTTGCCTGGGCTTTCTGCTCTTCGTTTTTCATCAGCGTACGCTCATAGGCGCGCAGGAACGGCAGGTACATCAGCGCGGACATCACCATACAGACCAGGCACATGATCACCGGACTGAGCGCCCAGTTTGCCGCCCACGAGGCACCAATCGGCGCGGGGGTGGTCCACGGGGTCAACGACACAACCTGTGCCAGCCAGCCGAGTTTGGTTGCGCCGTACGCCAGGCAGGCGTTGACCAGCGGAACAAACACGAACGGGATAAACAGCATCGGGTTCATGATGATCGGCGCGCCGAACAGAATCGGCTCATTGATGTTAAAGAAGCTCGGCACAATGCCCATTTTGCCGATGGTGCGCAAATGCGTGGCGCGGCTGCGCAGCAGCAGGAACGCCAGCGGCAGCGTGGAGCCTACGCCGCCAATCAGCAGGTAGTGATCCCAGAAGCCCTGCAGGTAAACGTGCGGCAGCGCTGCGCCAGCGGCCAGTGCCGCCTGGTTTGCGGAGAGGTTTGCCATCCAGAACGGGTTCATGATGCCGGTGACGATCAGCGAGCCGTGGATACCGGCAAACCAGAAGATCTGGCACAGCAGCACGGAGAGCAGAATCGCGGGCAGGGAGTCAGACGCGGACACCAGCGGTTCCAGCAGGTGCATAATCGCCTGCGGGATAATCATTCCGGTCTGCGCTTCTATGAACAGGTTCAGCGGGTGCAGGGTACCAATCACCACCATCACCGGGATGAGGATTTCGAACGAGCGCGCCACGCCGGTTGGCACTTCCTTCGGCAGGCGGATGGTCACGTTGTTCTGCTTCAGCCACGCATAGACGCGGGTGGAGTAGATTGCGGTGATAAGCGCGGTGAAGATGCCCTGGCCGGAGAGATACTGGGTCGAGATTTTGCCGTCGGCATACGGCGCGGCGACCAGCAGGAAGGCCATAAAGGCCAGCAGGCCGGACATCACCGGGTCGAGGTTAAACTGACGCCCCAGGCTCGCCCCAATCCCCACCGAGATGAAGAAGGTCATCACGCCCATGCTGAGGTTAAACGGCAGCATCAGCTGTTCGCGGTAGGTCTGGGAGAAATCCAGCCAGCCGCGGGCGAAGCTATTGGTGGTATCCGCCGAGAACGGCGGGAAGATGAACACCAGCATAAACGAGCCGATGATCATAAACGGCAGCGCGGCGGTAAAGCCGTCGCGGATGGCAATCACATACTTTTGCTGACCCAGCTTCGCGGCCAGCGGGGTAATTGACTGCTCAATCACCGCGACCATGGATTGATATAACGAACTCATGTGAACACCTTCTAGTGTGCCGCTTTGATGAGCGACAGAGCATAGTCCAGTACTTTATCGCCACGCTGCATGCCGTAGTCCATCATGTCGATGGGCTGCACCGGAATGCCTTTCGTAGCCGCCTTGTCTGAGAGTGTCTGTAACATGTATTTCACTTGCGGTCCGAGAAGTACCACCTGATATTGCGGAAACTGCGTATCAAATTCGGAAACACCGTACGCATCAATCTTTACCGGAACACCACGTTCTTTCGCGACATCGACCATTTTGCTGACCAACAGGCTGGTGGACATCCCGGCAGAGCAGCACAGCATAATCTTGAACATCGACAACCATCCTCTAAATGTAAAAAGTTATTGCGAGGATGATTGGACATGATACGGAAACCGGTTTCCATTCATAAAAGACAGAAGTGTGACAATCATCAAGATCCCTTACTTATGAGGCTAATTAACCGGATGTGGGTCACATAATTTGGCTGTATTTGCGTCATTTTGAGTGGAAACGGAAAATCGGTTTCCATGAAAAACGGAAACGGATATACTCCGTTCTGGCTATAATGTGAGCCGTAGCGGTGATGGAATTTGCAGGCGCGAGGTTAGCCTGCCAGGGGAAAGAGATGTCGACAATCAATGATGTATCACGTCTGGCCGGGGTGTCTAAAGCCACGGTATCGCGAGTGTTGAGTGGGTCACGTGGCGTTAAGGAAGCCAGCCGTCAGGCTGTGCTGAAGGCGGTGGATGAGCTGAACTATCGTCCCAACGTGATTGCCCAGTCGCTGCTGAGCCAGTCGACGGGCTGCATTGGGGTGATCTGCGCGCAGGAAAACATTAACCAGACCACCGGGTATCTGTACGCGCTGGAAAAACAGCTCAGCCAGCATCAAAAACACCTGCTGCTGCGCTTCGCGCATAGCAAAGCGGAAGTGATGAACGCTCTCGAAGAACTCTCCTGCGGCCTGTGTGACGACATCCTGGTGATTGGTGCCCGTTTCCCGCTGGACGTGGATATGGAAAACGTCATCCTGGTGGACTGCATGGAGGCTGATAATTCCAACAGCATCCAGTTCGACCACGCTTTTGCCGCCGAAACCGCCTGTAACTACCTGACCAGCCAGGGGCGACGCCAGATTGCCCTGATCCACCCCCACGGCAGCGGGTTTGCCGACCAGGTGCTGCTTGGCTACAAGCACGCGCTGGAGAAAAATTTCCTGCCCTTTAATCGCAACCTCGTCTTTATGGACGCGACCTCCTCGTCCGTTGCGCTGCAGGAGCTGCTTAACAACGCCAGCACCCTGAATTTCAACGCGCTTCTGGTGGCGGACGAGCAGGAAGCTCAGCGGGTGATCCCGCAGCTGCAGGCGTTTAATAAATCGGTGCCGGAAGACATCATGGTCTTCAGTCTTGCCGGATCGCTGCACCTGCCGGGTATTCCGGTGATCCCGGCCATTGAATATTCCATGGACGCGATGGCGGCACGCATCGTGAGCTGGCTGACGGAGAAAACGCAGATGCTCGGGTCCTATGTTCTGCGCGGGGATCTCATCATTCCGGACGTGCGGAAGCGTTAAAAACGTTTTCCAGGCCGGGTAAGCGCAGCGCCACCCGGCGAGAACTCAATAATCCTCCATGCAATCCACCTGACTTACTGCATCCCAGTAGGCGTCAAGGTTGTCGCGCTTCACGGCGGTAACGGCATTTTTGATCAGCAGCTGGTTGGCCTCTGAAGACAAAATCATTGCCTGCCAGGCCTTATCGCTCTGCTTTTTCTGCGGCGTACAGGCTTTCTTCACATCTTTCAGAACCTGCTGTTTTATTTGTGCATCCTTTGCCGGATCGTCTTTTTCCTGAGCATGGACAAACGCGGCGAAGAGCAGACAAACCAGCAGGCAGACCAGGTGCGCAGC
This sequence comes from Enterobacter asburiae, assembly GCA_011754535.1. NCBI lineage: Bacteria > Pseudomonadati > Pseudomonadota > Gammaproteobacteria > Enterobacterales > Enterobacteriaceae > Enterobacter > Enterobacter asburiae. The sequence goes on from JAAQVN010000001.1 coordinate 51,959, forward strand.
TTTCATCAAAACCCCCTTGAGAAGTCACAGGCTTCCCATGAAATATATCGTTACATTCAGTGTCGCGACGCCAGTCGAAAGTATGAATTTTCTCCAGAGTGTGGGTATGCGATAGTGAAACGGCAGAAAAAATAAGGAGAAAAATATGTACCTGAGCATTACTGATAATGTCACGACGCAGGAGAAAGAGGAGTTACTGACGGGTCTGAGGGCTTTTAACGGGCAGTTTCTCGATCTGACAAATTTTAGCGGCGACGTTGGGGTTTACGTGCGTGACGATAATGGCGCAATGCTGGGCGGGTTAATCGGCGTGCGTAAAGGCGACTGGCTTAATATCGACTATCTCTGGGTGAGCGACACCGTGCGAGGTACCGGCGTGGGCAGCCAGCTCATCAGAACGGCCGAAGAGGAAGCCAGACGCAAAGGCTGCAAGCACGCGCTGGTGGATACCGTCAGCTTCCAGGCGCGCCCGTTTTATGAAAAACAGGGGTACCAGTTGCAGATGTCTTTGCAGGATTATCCTTATCCGGGTATGCAGCGACATTACCTGGCGAAAGCGCTTTAAGTCCGCTGCGGTGATTATGGATTCTGCTATTTATTGCGAGTCGCTTTCCTAATTTGAAGCGTGCTGCTTGTCTTCTTTTCAGGCCCTGGCGCATGCTTTGGCCTGGTCAAATAAAGCATGGAGATGTCAATGGAACGGACAGCAAAACTCTTCAAAAAGGGGCGGAATCAGGCGGTGATGCTGCCTGCTGAATTCGCGTTTGATACGGAGAGCGTCTACATCCGGCGGGATGAGGTGGGGAATGTCGTTTTGGCGGCAAAACCTGTTCAGACAAAGAGTTGGGATAATTTTTTCCGCCTGCTGGCAGTTACAGACGTACCGGATTCGTTTCTGAGCAAAGAGGAGCGCAATCAGAGTGTTACGACAAGAGACCCTCTGGATGGAGCCTGTTCATGAGGCATATGCTGGATACGAATATCGTGAGCCACTTGTTTAAACGACACCCGGAGGTTGTAAGCAGAATGACATGCCTGACTCCGGGGGACAACGATTGTGACAAACGATCGTGCATTCAGAATGGTGCAGGAGCTTGCCGTCGAGGACTGGACGACAACGTCGTGATCCCTGATGCCGGGTAAGCGCAGCGCCACCCGGCGATACTCGCATATAACTTATCCTTCTTATTGATTCTTTTTCGTTTTTTATTTCACCGCCTCGTTGTCGATATAGTCACTACACCATTCAGCAAAAGGAACTGTCTCGTGAAACGTCGATTAGGTGCACTGGTACTCGCTGGCCTGCTGTTGGCAGGGTGCGATCAAAGTGGCAGCGATGCCAAACACATTAAAGTGGGCGTCATCAACGGCGCGGAACAGGACGTGGCGGAAGTCGCCAAAAAGGTGGCGAAAGAGAAATATGGCCTGGACGTGGAGCTGGTAGGGTTCAGCGGCTCGCTGTTGCCTAACGATGCCACAAATCAGGGAGAGCTGGATGCCAACGTCTTTCAGCACCGCCCGTTCCTTGCAGAAGATAACAAGGCGCATGGCTACAAGCTGGTGGCCGTGGCGAACACCTTCGTTTTCCCGATGGCCGGCTATTCCCGCAAAATCAAATCCGTGTCTGACCTGAAGGACGGGGCGACTATCGCCATTCCAAACGATCCGACCAACCTTGGCCGCGCGCTGCTGTTGCTGCAGAAAGAGAAGCTCATCACCCTGAAGCCGGACACCGGGCTGCTGCCGACGGCGCTGGATATTACCGCCAACCCTAAACAGCTGAAAATTATGGAGCTGGAAGGGGCACAGCTGCCGCGCGTGCTGGACGATCCGAAAGTGGATGTCGCCATCATCAGCACTACCTATATTCAGCAAACCGGGCTGTCGCCGGTGCATGACAGCGTCTTTATTGAAGATAAAAACTCGGCGTACGTGAATATCGTGGTGACGCGCGAAGACAACAAAGACGCGGAGAACGTGAAGGCGTTTATCCAGTCCTATCAGTCACCGGAAGTGGCGAAAGCGGCGGAGACGATCTTTAACGGCGGGGCGGTGCCGGGCTGGTAAAGGAACCGGCAGAAAACGCGGTGATTAAATTGGCCCGATTCCATCGGTAATCGCCCTTTAACCCACAGCGTTACCGGCGACGGCTGGCTATCCTCCTTATCACACCAACCGGAGGATAGCCCATGAACATTACCCACATTCGCAACGCCACCCAGCTGATTACCTACGCCGGAAAACGTCTTTTAATCGACCCGATGCTGGCCCCGAAGGGCGCTTATCCGGGTTTTCCCGGCACGGCGCATGCCGATATCCGTAACCCGACGGTCGAACTCCCCGTTGACGTCAACACGCTGCTGGATGTCGACGCGGTGATCGTCACTCATACACATGATGATCACTGGGATCGCGCCGCAGCAGAGCTGATCGCCAAAGATAAACCGATCTACGTGCAAAACGACCGTGACGCCGCGCTGCTGCGCAGCCAGGGGTTTAGCAACCTGACGGTCATGACCGACGCGACCACCTTTGGCGATATTCAGATTACGAAAACCCGCGGCGGCCAGCACGGTACCGACCGCGCTTACGCCGTACCGGAGCTGGCAGAGCGGCTGGGCGAGGCCTGTGGCGTGGTGCTGCGTCATCCCGAGGAGAAGACGCTCTATCTTGCCGGGGATACCATCTGGCGTGATGAGGTGGCGGCCGATCTGCAAAAACACCAGCCGGATGTAGTGGTACTGAACGCCGGCTATGCCCACGTCATTGGCTTTGGGCCCATTATTATGGGGCAGGAGGACGTGCTCAACGTTCATTTCCTGCTGCCGCAGGCTAAAATCGTCGCGAGCCATATGGAGGCGATTAATCACTGCCTGTTGACCCGCAGCGCGCTGCGTGAGTACGTGGAAGCCAATCAGGTGAGTGACGCGGTGAGCATTCCCCAGGATGGCGAAACCGTTATATTCTGAGTGCGTTAACGGGAAAGGAGAGACAGATGTCGCTAGTCAACGTCGCGATTGTCGCGGTAGACGGGTTCAGCCCGTTCCACTACTCCGTTCCCTGCATTCTGTTTGGCGATTCGGTCTCCGGCGAAAAGCGCTTTAATGTGACGATCTGCGCCGAAACGCCGGGGTTTCTTAGCTCAAAAGACGGGTTCGCCCTCAATGCCACGCAGGATTACACCGCCATCGGGCTGGCCGATATTGTTGTCGTTCCCTACTGGCAGCACGTTCTTGAACGTCCGCCTCAGACGCTGCTCGACAGCCTGGTACAGGCGAGAGACCGCGGCGCAGAAATCGTCGGGCTATGTCTGGGGTCTTTTGTGCTCGCCTGGGCGGGGATCCTCGACGGTAAACGGGCCGCTACCCACTGGGAATTTGAACGCCAGTTCCAGTCGCTCTTCCCGAACGTCGAGCTGGATATCAATGCCCTCTACGTGGATGACGGCAATATCATCACCTCTGCCGGTACCGCAGCCGCGCTGGACTGCTGCCTGTATATTATTCGCCAGCGCTTTGGCAGCGTGGTCGCCAACCAGATTGCCCGCCGGATGATTGTACCGCCGCACCGCGAGGGCGGGCAGGCGCAGTTCATCGCCCAGCCGGTTCCAAAAGATACCCGTGACGCACGTATTAACTGCCTGATCGACTACCTGCAGCAGCACATTACCGAACCGCATAGCCTGGACTCGCTGGCGGAGGTGGTTTCGATGAGCCGCCGCACGCTGACCCGCCATTTTATTAAAGCCACGGGCATGAGCGTCGCCGACTGGCTTACCGCCGAACGCCTGCGGCGCAGCCAGATTTTGCTTGAAGCCGGAAATATGCCCGTTGAGAGCGTGGCGGAGCTGGTGGGATTTAATTCCGCCGTCACCTGGCGGCAGCAGTTTAAGGTGCGCTTTGGGGTGAGCCCTGCTGAGTGGCGGAAAACGTTCCGTCTGCATATTTAATGCATTGCAGCTAACTTAAGATTTAAGGGTTAGTTAAACATTTTTTATTTTTTGTTAAGTGACTTCTTACGCTTCTAAAATAATCTTTTTTAAGATGCCATAACTTAAATTAGATATACTCGCCTTAAGAATGCTCTTATATTGTACAGATTATAATTGCGTCTTAATTTTGTGGCATGGATGAACACGTCTAAAATAAAAAATAAAATAATTTCATTTAGAAATTATGCTATTGCTATGTTCCTGGCTGCGCTATTTTCAGCGAGCGCTAACGCTGCACCGCTGTCTCCAGCGGATCGCGATGCTATCCAACAGCAACAGCAGCAGCTTTTACTTCAAAACCAGCAGCAGCGTGACGAGCTGGAGCGGAGTATTCCCCTCCCCGAACCTGCCAGACCAGGGCCTGTCACAGGCTCCGGGCCCTGTTTCACCATTAACAGCATTACGCTTTCCGGCGCGACCTTAATCTCTCCAAAAAACCAGCATAACCTTGTTGCGCCGTGGCAAGGACAGTGTCTGGATATGGCGAAAATAACGGAGCTTCTGGCCCATATTTCTGACTGGTATATCAGCCGGGGATATATCACCAGCCGCGCCTTTCTTACCGAACAGGATCTCTCCGGGGGCCAGCTGAATATTGTTGTGCTGGAAGGCCGGCTGGAAGCGATTCGCCTGGAAGGTGAAACGCCGCGGATGCTGAAAATGGCGTTTCCGGGACGGGTGGGGCGCATCCTTAATTTACGCGACATCGAACAGGGCATGGAGCAAATAAACCGTTTGCGCGCCGAGCCGGTTCAGATAGAAATTCTTCCGGGAACCCAGCAAGGATATTCGATTGTTAATCTCACGGCAAAACCGGAATTTCCGTTAAGTGCATCGGTAAGCCTGGATAATAGCGGGCAGAAGAGCACCGGTGAAGAGCAGCTTAATGGCGTGCTCACTGCCAATAATATGCTGGGGCTGGCGGATAAATGGTTCGTCAGCGGCGGGCGCAGCAGTGATTTTGCCAGCGCGTACGATGCGCAGAATTTCCAGGCGGGCGTCAGCGTGCCGTTTGGCTACGGCCTGCTGGACTACAGCTATGCCTGGAGCAACTACCGAACCACCATCAATAACCAGGGGTTCAACTGGCTCTCTACGGGCGATACCAAAACCCACCGCGTCAACGCGTCGTGGGTGGTTTTCCGCAACGGGGATGTGAAAACCGGTATCGCGGCAGGCGTGGTTCAGCGTTCAAGCCGCAACTGGCTCAACGACGCGCCGCTTCAGAGCAGCACGCGCAATCTCTCCAGCCTGATCCTGGGGGTTACCCACACACAAAAAATGCTGGGCGGCGTCGCGACCTTCAACCCGACCTGGAGCCACGGCATGCCGTGGTTCAATGCCGAAACCGACGAAGATAAATCCGGCGATATGCCGCGGGCTGAATTCCGCAAATGGAGCCTGAACGCCAGCTTCCAGCGTCCGATAGCCCGTAACGCCTGGTGGCTGACCAGCGCCTACGGCCAGTGGTCGCCTGACCGGCTGTACGGCTCCGAGCGTCTGACGCTCGGCGGCGAAAGCTCCGTGCGCGGTTTTAAAGAGCAGTATCTGTCCGGGGATAACGGCGGCTACTGGCGTAACGAGCTGGGATATTCCCTCTTCACCCTCCCGGTGATTGGCGCGGTGAGCGCCACGGTCGCCGTTGACGGCGGCTGGCTGGAGAAAGACAGTCAGGACCGCTTTGCCTCCGGCACGTTATGGGGTGCCTCTGTAGGGCTGAGCAGCGCCGGGCGCTGGTACAGCAGCCAGGTTTCAGTCGGCACGCCGCTGCACTATCCCGACTGGCTCGGCCCGGATCATGTGAGCGTTAACTGGCGCATTGCCTTTATGCTTTAAGAGACTCTACGACTATGGATACCCGTCACCCTCCCGTTCGTTTCTCGCAGCGTCTGATCAGCTGGATTGTCTGCGGCCTGATGATCTGGCAACCGATGGCTCCTGCCGTCGCGGCGGCGCTCACGCCGACCGGGCAGACCACGGTGGATCGGGCGGGGAACGGGGTTCCGGTCATCAATATCGCCACGCCGAACGGGGCGGGTATTTCGCATAACCAGTTCCAGGATTACAACGTCGGCAAAGAGGGGCTTATCCTCAATAACGGCACGGACCGCTTAACCCAGACCCAGCTGGGCGGGCTTATCCAGAACAACCCCAACCTGCAGGCCGGGCGGGAAGCGAAAGGCATCATCAACGAAGTCACGGGAGCCAGCCGCTCGCAATTGCAGGGCTATACGGAAGTCGCCGGCAAGGCGGCAAACGTCATGGTGGCTAACCCGTACGGTATCACCTGTAACGGATGCGGGTTTATCAACACCCCCAATGCCACGCTGACTACGGGTAAACCGCAGTTTGACGCTAACGGTAACCTGCTGGCGCTGGATGTAACGAAAGGGGCCATCACGGTTGAAGGCCAGGGGCTGGACGCCAGCAGGAGCGACGCGCTGTCGATTATTGCGCGCGCAACGGAAGTGAACGCCGCGATTCACGCGAACGACCTGAAGGTGACGGCGGGGGCGAACCGCGTTGGCGCAGATGGAAGCGTTAAGCCGATTGCCGGTGAGGGGGCAGCACCCGTCGTGGCTGTGGATACCGGCGCGCTCGGCGGGATGTATGCCAACCGTATCCGCCTGGTCTCCAGCGAGGCGGGCGTGGGGGTGAACCTCGGCAACCTCAACGCGCGGCAGGGGGATATTCAGCTTGATGCGGGCGGCAAACTGACGGTCTCGAACAGCCTTGCCAGCGGAACGATCGCCGCCAGCGGCGCGGGGGTGGCCCTCAACGGCAGCCATCAGGCCGGTGGCGCGCTGAACGTGACCAGCTCGCAGGATGTGGAACTCAATAACAGCACGCTCGCCAGCAGCGGCGATATGCGCCTTTCCGGTGAGGGAAAAGTGCAGATGACGGGCGGCGGGACGAACAGCGCGGGCGCGCTGGCGGTCGTGGGCAGGCAGGGGATTGCGCTTTCGGATGCGACGCTGACAGGCCAGACCGACACCATGCTGTCTACCGACGGCAGCCTGACGCAGCGCGGCGGCAGCATCACCAGTAAAGGCGCGCTCAGCGTGGCGGCCGGAAAGGATATCGCGCTGACCAGTACCCGCGTCGGCAGCGATACCCGCACCACGCTGACCGGCGGCACGCTGTCAGCCACGGGCAGTGCGATCTCGGCAGGGGAGAACCTTGCGCTGAGCGTCGGACAGCTGGTGCTGGACGGCCAGAGCCGGGCCGACGCCTCGGGCGATATCCGCCTGACGGGCAGCACCGTCAGTAACCAGGGACAGGTGAATGCGGGGCGCGACATTGTGCTCTCCGGCGACAGGGTGTCAAACGGCGGCCAGCTGGCGGCGAAAGGCCATCTGGATGTGAATGCCGGAGATCTGACGAACGGCGGTGCGGTTCAGGGTAGCGACATCACTTTACGGGGGCAGACGGTTACCAATAGCGGTACTTTGCAGAGCGCGGGAACGCTGGCGTTGAACGCCGGTACCCTGGAGCAGCAGGGCACGCTGAGCGCGAAAGGGGATGCGAACGTCACGGCGCGGCAAACCCTGCGTAACGGCGGCAGCCTGCTGGCTGACGGCGCGATGAACGTGACAGCAGGCACACTTGAACAGAATGGCACCCTGTCCGGCACGACGGCGCTGACGGCGCAGGCCGATACCCTGACCAGCGGTCAGGCATCCCGTACCACCAGCCAGGGCAACGTCCAGCTTACCGCCAACCGTAGCGCCAACCTGAACGGGCAGACGGACGCGGCGGGGGCATTAACCGTTTCCACCAGCGATCTGATCACCGATCGGGATGCCCGCCTGCAAAGCGGGCAGGCGCTTACCCTTCAGGCGCAGAATGCGACGTTGAACGGCACCCAGGCGGCAAAAGGAGCGCTGTTGGCGACCGCAGGCACGCTGGCGCATGCCGGGAAATCCACCGGTAACACCCTGAATTTTAACGCGACCAACGACCTGACCAGCAGCGGGGAACTTACCGCCGGTACGATCGGCCTCAGCGGACAGAACATCCTCCTGTCCGGCGTCGCAAAAGCGGACCGCATGACCCTGACGGCAGGCGACCGCATCACCACCCGCGGTTCGCTGGTGGCCGATACCCTGTCGCTGGACGGTGCGTCGGTAGAGAACGGCGGGCTGCTGCAGGGAACCACCCTGCTCAATCTGAAGACCGGATCGCTCGTGAACCTGAGTGGGGGATCGGTCTACAGCGCGCAGGATTTAACGCTGAACATCCCGGTGCTGGCTAACAGCGGTCTTATCACCACCGACGGCACGCTGCGCGTCAAAGGCGACACGCTGACAAACCAGGGTGAAATCAACGGCCTCAGTCTGAGCAGCGAATATCTCAACCTGAGCAACAGCGGACGCCTGCTGGCGGACGAGCGGATCACGCTGAACGGCACCACGCTGGTTAACACGGGCAATATTGCGGCCAGCGACCTGCACGTGACGGCGAACAGCCTGCAAAACCAGGGCACCGTTCAGGGGGAAGATACCCTGACGCTCGGCGTGGCAGACATCAGTAACCGTGGCGCGCTGCGCAGCAGCGGAACGCTGAAGCTCAACGGCGACACGCTTGCTAACAGCGGCGAACTCAGCGCCACCGCGCTGCTGTTGAACCTGACCCGTCAGGCCAGCAACGATGCCGACGGGCGGGTGATTGCCCGGGACGGCCTGACCCTGACTACCGCCAGCCTGACGAACGGCGGGCTGATGGCAGGTACCGACGCACAGTTCAACAGCGCGGCAGTCACTAACGGCGGCACGTTGCAGGGCACCCATTCCCTGACGGCGACGGGGGCGCAGCTCAGCAACCAGCAGTCGGGCATGCTGCTCTCCGGTGGCGCGCTCGATCTGCACCACACCACCTTAAACAACGCCGGGCTTTTGCAGGGCAAAACGCTAAACCTGGCCACCGGCGAGTGGATCAACACCGGTAACGCGCTGGGGGAAGCGGGCGTGACGGCGGAGGTGACCGGCGCGCTGACCAACAGCGGCAAGGTTCTCAGCCAGCAGGCGCTGGACGTGCAGGCCGGCAGCACCGATAACCGGGGCCAGCTGCTGGCGAAAGTGCTGACCCTGCGCGGCGATCTGCAGAACAGCGGCCTGCTTCAGGGCAGCAGCACGCTGGCCTGGTCCGGCGATACTTTCGCGAACCAGGCCCAGGGGCAGGTGACGGGCGGCGAGACCCTGACCCTGAGCGGAAAAAACCTCAGCAATGCGGGCAGCCTTCAGGGACGCAGCGCGACGCTTGGCGCAGAGAGCCTGAGCAACCGGGGCAGCGTTCAGGCGCTGGACGCCCTGACGCTTTCCGCCACCGGCAGGCTGGACAACAAAGGGGCTCTGCTCAGCCAGAACCTGTTTACGCTGACGGCGGCGCAGCTGTTTAACGACGGCCAGCTGGCCGGGAAGTCGCTGGCGGTGAACGCCGCGCAGCTGACCAACACCGGCATTCTGCAGGGTAACGACGCGCTGGCGCTGACCACCCACGCGCTGAGTAACAGGAATACCGGACAGCTGGTGAGCGGCAGCAACCTGGATTTACACCTCGACACGCTTGATAACGCCGGTCTGCTGCTGGTGGACGGCGGGTTCACCCTCCGGGGAAGTGACCTGACGAACCAGGGCGATATTCAGGCGCAGAGTCTGGATCTTGGCCTGAGCAACACCCTGACAAATACGGGGAACCTCGTTGCCACTGAAAATGCCATCCTTAACGCAACGATGCTGACCAGCAGCGGCACGGTGGCGGGCAAAACGCTGACCGCAGGCGCAACGGAACTGCGCAACAGCGGCCTGATGCAGGGCAGCAACACCGTTAACGCCACCGCCGATCGCTTTATCAACGAGCTGAACGGCAAATGGCTCTCCGGCGGCGGCTTCACGCTGAAGAGCGGACAGCTGACAAACGCCGGTACGCTGCAGGGCGCGACGCTGGGCATGACGGGCAGCACCCTAACCAACAGCGGCACGGTGAACGGGCTGACGGGACTCAGCGGCACGCTCAGCGGGGCGTTAACAAATACCGGGCTGCTGCAGAGCGGCGGCGCAACCACCTTCACCGCGGACATCCTGGAGAACCCGGGGCGCATCATGGGCGGCACGCTGTCCCTCAACGCTCGCGATCTCAACAACGGCGGGCTGATGCAGGGAACGAACGGCCTGGCGCTCATCGGCACCACGCTGACCACGAGCACGAATTCGCGCACGCTTTCCGGCGGCATGCTGACGCTGGATGCAGGCCTGCTGACCACCCAGGGCACGCTGCAGGGGAACGGCGCAGACGTCCGCGCCACCGATTGGTCGCACGGCGGGTCACTGCTCAGTCAGGGAACGCTGACGGCAAATGCAGGCGGCACGCTGACCTCAAACGGCTCGCTGATGAGCCAGGGCGGAGCGGATATCACCGCCCGGACGCTGGATAACCGCGGGCAGCTTCTCAGCGAGGATAACGTGACGCTCGGCGGCAGCACGCTCAAAAACAGCGGCACCGTGCAGGGGAAAAGCCTCACGCTGAGTCAGAGCAGCATCAACAACCAGGGCACCTTAACCGGCCTGCAGAGCCTGACCCTGCAGGGGCAGCAGCGGCTGATGGCGCGCATGGCGATGGCCGCGCCGCAGCAGGAACTCATTAACGGCGCAGGCGGCAAGCTGCTTACTCAGGGCACCCTGACGATGACGTCCGGCGCGGTGACCAACGCCGGAAGCTGGCAGGCACAAAATATCCTGCTCAACGCCCAGTCGCTCACCAACAGCGGTGCGGTGCAGAGCGCAGACGCGCTGCAGATGACGCTGGTCGACACGCTCACTGGCACCGCAGGCAGCAAGATTACCGCGCTGGGCAGCGCGACGCTGCAGGCTGCCACGCTGGCGAACCAGGGGCAATGGGCGGCGAAAAACCTGACGCTGAAAAGCGGCACGCTCAGCAACAGCGGCGCCATCAGCGGCGTGAACGGCCTGACCCTCAGCCAGACCGGCGCGGTGAGGCAGCAGTCATCCGGCACCCTGCTCTCCGGCGGGGCGCTGAACGTCACGGCGGCCACCGTCACCAGTGACGGGAAGATTCAGGGGAGCACGCTCGGCATCACTACCGGGGCGCTCACCAACGGCGGACGTTTGCAGGGCGATAACGGCGCGACGCTGGCCCTCAGCGGCACGCTGACCAACAACGGCGGGGGCGAAATCGTCAGCCGCGATGGCCTGACGCTGACCACACCCGCGTTGTTTAACTACGGCCTGATCCAGGGCGGCGGCGAGACGTGCGTGACCGCCTCCTCGCAGGCGCGTAATGACGGCAGGCTGCTTTCCGGCGCGCGCCTGACGCTCGGCACGCCGCAGTTCACCGGCACCGGCTGGCTGCAGGCCACTGACCTGATCCTCAATGCGGCGAACGCCACTAACGGCGGCACGTGGGTGGCCGACCGGGCCACCCTGACCGGCACCACGCTTGCCAGCCAGGGCACCACCCAGGCGGGACAGCTGACGGTTAACTACGGCCATCTGAACAACAGCGGCACGCTGCTCGGCAACGCGCAGCTGAATATTAATGCCGACCAGGTGACCCAGAGCGCGGGCGGCAAGCTGCTGAGCGGCGGCAACCTGTGGCTGCAGAGCCGGGGGCTGGACCTCACCGGCCAGCTGGTTTCCCTGGGCGATTTAACGCTGCAGCTGACGAACGCGTTTACCAGCCGGACCGCCGTGGCGGCAGGCCGAACCCTGACCATCAGCAGCGGCGGCGACATCGATAACCGCAGCGTGCTGCAGGGGCAGGCGGTTAACCTCAGCGCGGGCGGGCAGCTCAGCAACAACGGACAAATCACTACCGGCGGCGGTGCCAGTATGCTCTCTGGCAGCAATGTGGCGCTGAACGCCGCGGGCTCGGTGCAGGGCGGGGGCGATATCACCGTGGCCAGCCGGAGCAATATTACCGTCGACGGCTTCACCGGCACGCGCGGCTCGCTGACTCTCAGCGCGCCGGGCGCCATCGTCAACACCGCGCTGCTGTATGCGGCCAATAATCTGGCGCTGTTGGCCGACAGCATCACCAACCAGCGCGGCGACATCATGGCGGGGAACAACCTGTGGATGCAGCGGGATGCGGCGGGGAATGCTAATAGCCAGGTGGTGAATACGTCGGGGAATATTGAGACGCAGGGTGGAAGTCTTAATATTAAAACCATCAACTTACGAAATGAGCGGGAAGGGCTTAAAGCGTCAACTGAGAGTCAGGTACAACCAGTTGATGACTGGATGACAGGTGAGTCGACAATAGATGTACCTGTTACGGCTCTGCCAGATGGAAGTTATGGTTTTTATTCGCGTGAAGTCATTACTGGTCCGGGTGCTGGTAACTGTGGAGCTAATAGTGCATGTAATATCCATCGCTCCACATACTATTATCTGGCTCCTTTTAAAAATACAGTCAGGCAGCGTTTTTCCGGAAGATACAGCACAACTGTTATTACAGGGGGCGATTCTCCAGTAGGGCGTATCGCTTCAGGTAGCGACCTGAATATTCAGGCTTCCAGGCTTGATAATAATGCCAGCAATATATTGGCAAACGGTGATATTCACCTGTCAGGAAATCAATTAAATAACCAGAGCTGGCAGGCAGGTAGTGAGATTGACTACCTGATTTATGAATATAAACCGTTATCTGCATCTGTTGGTTACGCAACAAGTCAGTTAGGCACGGCTGGTAGTAAGAATATAAAATTCAAGAATGATACTATTGAGTACAATCTGGTTGGGCATGAAACAGAATTCCAACCGGGTGAACTCTACCGAGCCGTCATCCAGGCGGGCGGCAACGTCACAGCAAACTTCACCAGCAATATCAGCAATACTAATACCACCGCTAACGCGGGCGGCGTCAGCAACGTTATCTCCGCGCCGTCCCTGAACACCCTCAGCAACCAGACCATCGGCAGCGGGGTGCAAAAACAGGGGCTGAGCAATACCGGTACCGTGGCGGTAAACTCGCCGCAGTGGAACGATCAGCTCCAGGGTGCGCTGCAGCAGCTTAACGGCGGCGGGGCGCTGGAAAATGGCGGTGCGTCCGGCACCTCTCTCAGCAACATTGCTACCACGCAGAAAGGCAAAGCCAATCTCGGCCAGCTGGGCGCCCTGGCGAACGCCGGGGCCACCACCGCCGATCTCAAAACCGCTCAGGGCGGTGCCGTCGGGCATTATCAGGGCCAGCGCGTCGATACCAGCGCCTACCCGCTGCCTTCGGGCAACAACGGCTATTTTGTCTTCAACGACAATCCGAAAAGCCCGTACCTGATCAACATTAACCCGAAACTGAACGGCCTCGGACAGCTCGATCCCACCCTGTTTGCCGACCTGAACGCGATGCTAGGGGTCAAACCGTCGTCCACGGCGCCGCAGGAGACGCGGCTGGCGTTTACCGACGAGAAGCAGTTCCTCGGCTCGTCTTATATGCTGGGTCGCCTCAACCTGAACCCGGATTACGACTACCGCTTCCTGGGCGATGCGGCGTTCGATACCCGCTATGTCTCCAACGTGGTGCTCAACCAGACCGGCAACCGCTACCTGAACGGCATCGGCTCCGATCTGGATCAAATGCGCTATCTGATGGACAACGCCGCGGCGGCGCAGCAGTCTCTGGGCCTGCAGTTTGGCGTCTCGCTGACTGCGGACCAGATTGCCGCGCTCGACCACAGCCTTCTGTGGTGGGAGAAAGCCACCGTCAACGGTGAAACGGTGATGGTGCCGAAACTTTACCTGTCGCCGAAGGACGTCACCGTCAATAACGGCAGCGTGATCGCAGGCAACAACGTCACCCTGAAGGGCGGCAGCATCACCAACAGCGGCAGCTCGCTGCTGGCGAATAACAGCCTGACGCTCGACAGCCAGAACAGCATCAGCAACCTCAACAGCGGCCTGATGAAAGCGGGCGGCGACCTGAACCTGAGCGCCATCGGCGACATCAATAACATCAGCTCCACCATCAGCGGTAAAACGGTCGCGCTGGAGAGCCTGGACGGCAGCATCAACAACCTGACCCAGGTTGAGCAGATTGATATCAATGCCAAAGGGAAATACAGCAACATCAGCCTGAAAGACACGCTTCTGGGCAACACGGCGTCCATTACCGCACAGGATGGCCTGTCGCTTGAGGCGGGGAAAAACATCACCGTGACCGGGGCGAACCTGGCCTCCGGCGGCGACATGCTGCTGAACGCGTGGGGCGATATTGCCGTCAACGCGAATCAGATCAACGACGCATACAGCTCCAGCCGGGAGAAAACCAGCCGCTCGTCCGTCACGTATCAGGGCAGTAACGTCACCGCGGGGGGCAACCTGCTGGTGAATGCCGGGCACAACCTTGACGTGACCGCCAGCGACCTGAAGGCGGGCGGTAGCGCGGGGCTGAGTGCGGGCAACGATCTCAACCTGAACGCGGCACAGACCAGCGAAAGCAGCCAGAAAGGGAAAAGCGAATCCCACAGCACCGGAATCGACCGCACCACGATTTCCGCAGGCGATAACCTGGTGCTAAAGGCCGGGCAGGATATCAACGCTCAGGCCGCCGCGCTGGCGGCGGAGAAAAATGTCGGGCTGCAGGCGGGTCGCGACGTGAATCTGGCTGCGGAAGAGACCACGCAGGGCGACAGCTACAGGTCAGGCAAGAAAACCGTTATTAACGAGTCGGTGCGTCAGCTGGGAACTGACATCACGGCGGGTGGGAATGCGACGGTTGTCGCCGGACGGGATGTGACCGCGCAGGCAGCGGATATCTATGCCGCAGGCAATACGGCTGTGGCCGCCGGGCGGGATATCACCCTTACCACGGCGACCGAAAGTGACTATGCATACCGGGAAGAGAAAAAGACGTCCGGCGGGTTCCTGCGTAAAAAAACGACTCACACCATCCATGAAGAAACGCACACACGTGAGAAAGGTACGCAGCTTTCCGGCGACAACGTTGCTCTCCAGGCAGGTAACAACCTGACGGTGCAGGGCTCGTCGGTTGCTGCGGAGCGCGATGTGGCCCTGAAGGCTGGAAATGATCTGACGGTGGAGGCAGCAACCAACACCGACACGTTCTACGACATGAAGAAGACGAAGAAATCCGGTGTGTTCTCCAGCGGGTCGGGATTGGGTATCACCATCGGGTCGCAGTCTTCGAAATCCACCCGACAGGGGGCAAATACGACGCAGAGCGATGCCCGCAGTACGGTGGGTACCTCTGGCGGTAATGTCATCATCAGCGCCGGAAATAACGTCCAGCTGAGTGCAACAGATGTGGTTGCCGGAAGAGCGAAGGATGATGCCTCCCGTAAAACTGGCCATATCGATATCACTGGCGACAGCATCGCCATCCTTCCTGGACGGGATACGACCACTGAGTCCATGAAGCAGGAGGCTAAATCGTCTGGCGTAACGGTCAGTGTGAAAGCGCCATTCGAAGACACGGTGCGTAACGTGCGCGATATCGTGCGCGGTAAGGGCAACAGTGGCAACAGCACCGTTGATAAAGTGAAGGGGCTGGGGGCAGAAGGCGGTGCGCTCGGGCTTGACGGACCAGGGCAGATGATGGCCATTGCCGCAGGCAGCAGCCGGTCTTCCTCTGAGTCGTACTACGAGGGCGAGTTTAACAGCGGCAGCCATCTTGCCGCCGCAGGCAATATCCAGATGACTGCCACCGGTAAACAGGGAGGCAGCAACAGCGGCAATATCCTGATTGCCGGGAGCCAGGCTAAGGCCGGTGAAACGGTGATCCTCGATGCGAAACGCGACGTTGATATCACCACCTCCACAGACAGCGAGAAAAACAGCAGCAGCGCTAAAAATAGCGGCTGGAATCTTTCGAGCGACCTGAGTGCCGGAAGTGCTGTTCGCGCCATCTCGGGTGGGGGTTCCCACGGCAATCAGCTCCTGCCGGGCGGGATGAGCAAGGCGGAGAACAACAGTAGCGGCACCCGGACCACACAAAACGCGTCGGTCATTCAGGGCTCAGATATTTACGTTAACAGTCGTGACGGCAGCGTGAATATCAGCGGCAGCCGGATGACCGCCACGGATGATCTGTTGCTGTCAGCCACAAATGGAGATATCTCCGTTTCAGCCGGACGCGATACATCACGTAATGAGAGCAGCGGCAGCAGCAAATCGCTGGGAACGCTGGGAGGCGATGGTTACAGCGCTACAGCAGGCTACCGCCATGAAAAAAACAGCAGTCGGGAAGATAGCAGCCTCGAAAACGGATTGCGCAGCCAGCTAAGCAGCAAAAACGGTAACGTTGTCGCACAGGCAGGTAACGATCTCTCCCTGTCAGGTACGGATATCCGTGCCGGTAAATCGGTCTCACTCAGTGGCGAAAATGTACTCATGGGCGTGAGCCGGGATACCCGTGACGGTGAAAACCACAGCAGCAGCGCCCAGTATGGTGTGACGGCATCTGCTGGTGGTTGGGCTGTCGATGCTGCAAAAGCCGCTGAGACGGCTGCCCGCAGCGCAGAAAACGGCGATGACCCTAGGCTGACCGCCATCAGAACAGGCCAGTCGGCGGCAACCGCGGCACAGGGCGCGATGTCGGACTCGTCGCTCATCAAAGCTAAAGTGTCTTTAACGGCGGGGACGTCATCACAGGACAGTCGTTACCATAGTACGGACACGCAGGGCACCACCATTACTGCCGGTGAGAATGTCTCTGTCCGAGCCGGAAATGACATTGCCGGCACGGGGGTGCAGATCGCGGGTAAACACGTGGCGCTGGAAGCGGGTCGGGATATTCTGCTGGCGGCCTCCCAGAACACAACCACCTCTGAGAGCAAAAACAGCGGTAGCCAGTTTAGCGTGGGGGCTGGTGTGAGCCTGATTGGTGCGCAAAACGGCATCTCGGTGGAGCTGGGGGCGTCACAGCATAAGGGTAAGGAAAACAGCCAGTCGCAGCGCAATACCAACAGCGTTGTCCATGCTGATGAACAGCTCACGGTGAACAGCGGACGCGACACCACCCTGAAAGGCGCGGAGCTGGAAGGTAACCGCGTGGTGGTGAACACTGGACGCGATCTCACCATCAGCAGCGTGCAGGATACGGCCAGTTATGACAGTAAGCAGTCTTCGTCAGGCGCGTCCCTCAGTCTGTGCATACCGCCACTGTGTTATGGTGCCTCTTCCGGTAGCGTCAGTGCATCGGGTGAGAATATCACTCAGAATGGTAAGAGCGTTGCTGAACAGAGCGGGATATTCGCAGGCAAGGGCGGCTTTGCTGTCACCACCGGAAATCATACCCAGCTTGACGGCGCGGTGATTGCATCCACGGCGTCTGCTGATAAAAATAGCCTCGACACCGGTACGCTGGGTTTCAGTAATCTCCACAACGAGAGCCAGACCAGCGGCAACGGCTACACGGTGGCGCTTTCCGGCAGCGCGGGTGGCAGCGGAAACGGTGAAAACCGCAACCTGGCACCGGCCATCGGTACGGGCCAGGCAGAAGAGAGCCACACCGGCACGACCTCATCAGCGGTGAGTGGCGGTAGCATTGTCATTCGCAACCCGGCGGGACAGAAACAGGATATTGCTGACCTGAGCCGTGATACGGCTGACACCCACCACGGCGTGGACGTGAACGGTGATGTGCAGAAGGTCAGGGATAACCTGGCGGTCCAAAGCGAAGGCGCGGCGCTGGCCACATCTGCGCTGGATGCTTACGGCAAGTATGCGGAGCAGAAAGCGCGGGAATCCAATGCGGCGCTGGGCGCGAAGCTGGCATCTGAAGGAAAACTGCAAGGCGATACGCCGCAGGAGCAGGAAGCGTTCCTGAAGACGCAGCCCGGATACCAGAATACCGAGTACGGTCCGGGGAGTGCCTTCTGGACGAAGGGCAGCGCAGCGGCGGGATTACTGGCAGGTGCGCTTGGTGGTAACCTGAAGGCAGGCGCGGCAGCGGGGGCGGCCCCTCTGCTGGCGACCCTGGTCAAGGAGCAGAAGGACCCGACAGCCCGTGCCGCGCTGCACGGTATTGTGGCCGCGGCGCTGACGCAGCTGAGTGGCGGGAGCAGTGCGGATGGCCTGAAGGCCGGAGCCATCGGTGCCATTACGGCCTCGGCGATGACCGACCATCTGGTCAGTGCGTTGTATGGAGATAAAAAATCCAGTGACCTGACAGCGGATGAGAAACGGCTGGTCAGTAGCCTCGTGAGTATCGCGGGAGGTCTGGCGGGCGCTGCGGTGACGGATGGCAGTGTCTCCATGGCGGCGATGGCGTCGGAAACGGCGAAGGTGGAGGTTGAGAATAATTCGCTGAGTAAACTCGCCCTTGAAGGATGTGCTATCGCAGCGCCCTGCCGGACGAAAGTTGCTGAGCAGTTGCTGGAAATCGGGGTGAAAGCCGGTATTACTGGCGCTGCGGCGAAAACACTTGCCGACAAACTGACTACTGATGAACTGGATCATCTTGTTACCCTGGAAATGATGGGCAATGATGAGATCACCAGTAAGTATCTCAGTTCGTTGCAGGATAAGTACGGTTCCGGGAGTAATTCGAATCCGAATATTGGCAAGGATCTGACGGATGGTGAGAAGGCAGAGCTGGGTGGCGCGGGATCAGGCACGCCGGGAGGCTGGGAGCCGCAGGATGAGGAGAATGCGCGGAGCACTGAATCTCAACCAAATAAATCCGATGTCAATAATATATCTTCCCTACCTGTCGAAGAACAGATAGGTATATTGAGGGATGCGGCAAAAGGGAACAAAGGTAATTTTGGTTTAGGCCAGGCTACTGCTAAGGACGCTAACGCATTAGGTGAAGCATGGGTAGGGCCAGGGTATAGAGTATCTAGTGATGGTACCGCATGGGTAAGTTCTGATGGGTTGAGAGTTTATCGCCCACCTTCATCTAAACCAAATAGTCCTCATGCCACGACTGGGGTTCAGGCCAATTTTGAACAAAAACTGACGCCAACGGGAAGACCTATTAGCAATGGACATCTGGATATAACTAAATGAATATTGAATTGAAAGGGCTGAGATCGCTGGAACTGGAAGATAGTTTAATAAACTATTGGCCAACCGATCCTGTCAACTTTAGTTGTTGGATCAGAGCAATGATCGGACCCAATGATCAAGACGGTGCTGAAGCTTTTGATATGTTGGTATGTACGCCAATTTGGCTTCAAAACGAGCTAATATCAAATACGGTTTTGTCTGGTAAAGGAATGATCATTGTCGAAGAATATGATTATGATGAGATCCTTTCTTACGTAGAGAAAAAGGTCATTGCCTGCAATGATAGTGATTGGTCAAAAGCAGCCATCAAATTAAGTCGACTCAGTTTCTGGGAATATGAAGATTATCAGCCTTAAGTAGTAGAGATCCCGGCCACCGGGCCGGGATCTTCTTTTAGCCGTCAGGCTCACCTAAAATGCCCGTCCCGGCCCCTAATCACCGGCACATCGCCGATATCGTTTAGCACTCCCGCTGCACCACGCTGGGTTTCAGTAATTTCCACAACGAGAGCCAGACCAGCGGCAACAGCTATACGGTGGCGCTTTCCGATAGCGCGGGTGGCAGCAACCGCAACCTGGCTCCGGCCATCGGTACGGGCCATGGAGAAGAGAGCCAGACCGGGACGACCTCATCAGCGGTGAGTGGCGGTAGCATTGTCATTCGCAACCCGGCGGAACAAAAACAGGATATTGCTGACCTGAGCTGTGATACGGCTGATGCCCACCCCGGCGTGGACGTGAACGGTGATGTGCAAAAGGTCAGGGATAACCTGGCGGTCCAGAGCGAAGGCGCGGCGCTGGCCACCTCTGCGCTGGATGCTTACGGCAAGTATGCGGAGCAGAAAGCGCGGGAATCCAATGCGGCGCTGGGCGCGAAGCTGGCGTCAGAAGGAAAACTGCAGGGCGATACGCCGCAGGAGCAGGAAGCGTTCCTGAAGACGCAGCCCGGATATCAGAATACCGAGTACGGTCCGGGGAGTGCCTTCTGGACGAAGGGCAGCGCAGCGGCGGGATTACTGGCGGGTGCGCTTGGCGGTAACCTGAAGGCAGGCGCGGCAGCGGGGGCTGCCCCTCTTCTGGCGTCCCTGGTCAAGGAGCAGAAGGACCCGACAGCCCGTGCCGCGCTGCACGGTATTGTGGCTGCGGCGCTGACGCAACTGAGTGGCGGGAGCAGTACGGATGGCCTGAAGGCCGGAGCCATCGGTGCCATTACGGCCTCGGCGATGACCGACCATCTGGTCAGTGCGTTGTATGGAGATAAAAAATCCAGTGACCTGACAGCGGATGAGAAACGGCTGGTCAGTAGCCTCGTGAGTATCGCGGGAGGTCTGGCGGGCGCTGCGGTGACGGATGGCAGTGTCTCCATGGCGGCGATGGCGTCGGAAACGGCGAAGGTGGAGGTTGAGAATAACTCGCTGGCCGGGGACCAGGCCCGTGCAGCGGCGAAGCAGGCTGCTGAATCCCTGAAAAATCAGGTAAGAGACAAGCTGGGCGAAGGTACAACTTCTGCCATCGCGAACGCTATTATCAATGGTCTTGCTGAAACCGGCGATGCAGCATTAGGTTCAGCGGATTATGCTGCTGATGCGGCAATGGCGCTGGCTTCCTGTGCTGCGGGTGACAGCTACTGCACTAAGGCCATGAGTGATCTGGCCGGGAAAAATCAGGCAGTGGCGGATAGCGTTACGGCGCTGATGCAGAGTGAAACCTGGTCAGCGGTTGCGGATACGGTTAAACAGGCGGCCGGAGGAAATCAGGCAGCGCTGGAAGCCACCGGGGGAATGCTGGCTGGCATTATGCTGCCGGGTAAGAAAATACCAAACACAACAAACCGAATTGAAACGATACTTAAATCTGAGAAAAGCTGGGAAAGTGCACGAAACAAGGCATTGGATATTGTAGGTAATTTAGGGGCCGACTCTAAACCTGTCATAGGGCGATTGGAGGTAAGTGCAGGTAATGGAAAAGTAATTGGGCGTCAATCCAGTGATGGTAAAGTTGGCTGGCGTGTTGATTATGATCCTGAAAAAGGAACTCATATCAATATATGGGATTACTCTAAAGGAAAAGGGCCGGGAAAAGCAGTCAAGCAGGTAATCCCTTTTGAAGGTAATGAAAAATCATTTGAAACCATATTGAAACAGTTAAATAGGTAGAAAAAATGACTCTATTTGATGAATGTAAAGAAGCCCTTAGTGCTGATTTCAATGTGCTTGAAGGTCAGTGTGAGAAGGATGTTATTGATATTTTGCATGAATTCCCATTTCTTAAGGGGAATTTAATGTGGGAAAGCATTAATTATTCGGATTATGATGATATAAATGCTCTTGTATCCGATGAAAATAGAAATGACGATGTGTTCGTTTTTGTCGATGATATTAATGTCCCTATTTTCAGGACTAAACTATTTTTGCTCGCTGAGAATGTTTATGACGTTATGGCATTGTCACCAAAGTTATTTATTTTTAACAAAAAAATTATATTGCAGCCTTTATTTCCAACTGAAATAATCCGTTTGGGTATAAAGAATTAACTGCACTTTAACAATTGCTATGATGCGGGTTCCTGGCTGGAAGGCCACGACGGGGCGGTAGCGTGCCGTAAGCAAATCGCATATCGGGGCCTGATGGTCGGATAGCGAAAAGGTGTCGGAGAAAATTCAGGCTAATCAAATGAAATGACAGAGAATAATTGGTTATATCAGCAATCCTCGCAACGGATAAAGTTGTTATTGAGAATAACTCGCTGAAGAGCATGATGTGCGCGGAAAGTCCTTGGGACTGCCGCGATAATCCGCTGATTGAAGGTGGAGGCTCCAGAGGTGCTTACAATCCTACAGGTAGAAGTGGTAATCCCATGAATACCAAAGGTTCTAATTCACCTGCGGTAATTGGTGAGCGAGCATATTCAGCTCATGCTGTTGATCGTATGCAAGGGCGTTGCGTCCCGCCTTCAGCAGTAGAAAATACAATAAAGACAGGAAACATTTATCCGACAAAACCTGGAACTACGGGATATTACGATGCAACCAACAATCTTCGGGTAATAATTAACACTAATACAGGCGATGTTGTAACTGTAATTCCGGGAGCACCTACGAAATGAATGATCGCTTTTTATATGAGCAAGTTAGAACAGTTTTATTACAAGAATGGGATCCTATAGGTATCAATGATCTCATTGAGGCCAGTGATGAATATGATGCATATGTACAGCCTATTTGTGAGATGTTATACGCGGGAAAAGAAATCGAAGATATTTATCAATATTTACATTGGGTTGCTACGGATCATATGTGTTTGAATGGAGATAGTGATTTGGATCGTATAATTGCTGAAAAGTTATTTTATTTGCCAAAAACTCACTAAGATAATAAATCCCGTCCACCGGGCCGGGATCTTCTTTTAGCCGTCAGGCTCACCTAAAATACCCGTCCCGGCCCCTAATCACCAGCACATCGCCGATATCGTTCAGCACTCCCGCTGCACCAAGCTGGGTTTCGGTAATCTCCACAACGGTTGCCAGACCAGCGGCAACAGCTATACGGTGGCGCTTTCCGGCTGCGCGGGTGGCAGAGGAAACGGTGAAAACCGCAACCTGGCACCGGCCATCGGTACGGGCCAGGCAGAAGACATTGCTACCTCCCCCGATACCCAATGGTTTGCTCAGACCGAAGCTGGTGGGGCGTATACAAACGCAGGAAGGCCGGCAAGGTGGGTTGCCTGGGAAGAACGAGATGGTGTAAGAGTTCGTGTGGTATACGAGCCCGCTAGTGGGAAAATTGTAACAGCGTTCCCGGATAGTAATCCGATTCCTCCAACTTTAAAGCCTATTAAAAAATAGTGTGGGTGAAATGGATATTAATGACGAAATTAGACAATTTGGTGAAGGATTAAAAGATCGTCTGGAACCTTCGTTAGTTGACTTTGCCCTTGGTTATCTTGGGTTTTCAGAGAATGTATTAGCATTCGAAACGCTATGTGATCATATTGCTGATCATGATGTTGTGATCAGTAAAGATGAGTACACGCAAGTGCTTAAAATAGCTAATGATCTTGGTCTGGAAATTGATAGTCGGTATACATATATAAATCCAGAAAAATAACCCTTAAAACGTACAAATGCTCCCAACACCAACGTCAGGAGCATTTTAAAAAGATTTAGAAATGCGCAAAGGAAATATTTCGTGCCGCAAGAAAGCGGATGTAACTAACTGTATGCAGCGATACAGACTCGCTAAGAAGTCAAATGCAAGAGTATGGATAAATTACTGAGCAGGATCTACGTTTCCTGTAAGAATTTAGACGTTAATTTCCGATTAGACAGGCGATTCTACTTTAGGTAAATTCTGCTAGTGATCCCAGTTCTAGAGCCGAGAATTGTTTACCAGTCATCAAGGTTATTAAAAATGCCCTTCCCTTAAACCCCCGACGCCCCCCCAGCATATCCCACCAGAACCATCCCCTCCCCACATAAAAACCACGCCCCCTCAGCAAAAACTTGCAATTGTCTTACATATCAGAAATTAGAGCAGTCGACCCCCATCTCTATTTAAATAGCGAAGTTAGACAAGCGAAATAATGCCAGTTCCAGCGCTGATGCTCATCGATATCACATATTTTTAATTATTTTTACCCCTAACCTAAATATCACTACCAATTATGGTAGTGCTCCCTTTGGGACTATTCCTATTTATGGTGGGGGTGGCATACTGAAGAAAACTCAAAAAATTCTCTCTGCTTATGCGTAATTACAGCCCGGCTGTCTTTCGTTGTTCGTTATTGTATTGCTCCCTCGGCAATACCGCATCTTTTTCTCCTGACTACACGTGATATTCGCCGCCTGCTTAATATCGGGCAGGGCGCTCGGCTTTATTATCCGGGTGATTTGGCACCTGAGCGCCTCGACATTTATTACCGTATTGGGTTAATGATTTAAGGTAAAGGCATGGATAAGCATCCCGTTGGATTAGCGAAGCGTCTGATTAGTTATCTGGTCATGTTTCTAGTGGCAGGGCAGCCAGTCTTTCCCGCAGTTGCTGCATCCATCAACCCGGTTACGCCAGGTACCCGGATGGACCAGGCGGGGAACGGAGTGCCGGTCATCAACATCGCCACGCCAAATCAGGCAGGGATCTCTCATAACCAGTTCCAGGATTACAACGTCGGCAAAGAGGGGCTTATCCTCAATAACGGCACGGACCGTTTAACCCAGACCCAACTGGGCGGGCTTATCCAGAACAACCCCAACCTGCAGGCCGGGCGGGAAGCGAAAGGCATCATCAACGAAGTCACGGGAGCCAGCCGCTCGCAGCTGCAGGGCTATACGGAAGTCGCCGGCAAGGCGGCAAACGTCATGGTGGCTAACCCGTACGGTATCACCTGTAACGGATGCGGGTTTATCAACACCCCCAATGCCACGCTGACTACGGGTAAACCGCAGTTTGACGCTAACGGTAACCTGCTGGCGCTGGATGTAACGAAAGGGGCCATCACGGTTGAAGGCCAGGGGCTGGACGCCAGCAGGAGCGACGCGCTGTCGATTATTGCGCGCGCAACGGAAGTGAACGCCGCGATTCACGCGAAAGATCTCACGGTAACCGTGGGCGCCAACCGGGTTGCCGCCGACGGCAGCGTCACGCCTGTCGCAGGGGAGGGTTCGGCTCCTCAGGTTTCTGTGGACACTGGCGCACTGGGGGGAATGTACGCCAACCGTATCCATCTTGTTTCCAGCGAAAAAGGCGTCGGGGTTAACCTCGGGGATCTTAACGCCCGACAGGGCGATATTACGCTGGATACCAACGGTAAGCTGATGGTGAATAACAGTCTTGCAAGCGGTAGCCTGACGGCGAAGGCGGATAGCGTTGTCCTCAGCGGCGAACATAAAAGTACGGGAACGATGCAGATCAACAGCCGTTCAGACGTGGCGGTAACGAACGGCAAACTGGTTAGCGACGGGGATATTACGCTTGCCGGGAATGGAAAGCTGAGCGTCGCTAACGGTACGTTAACGGCGGGTAAAGACATTAACCTGAGCTCTGGTTCGCTTACCGCAGATACCACGAGTGAGGTTAATGCGGCTGGCGCAATTCAGGCTAACGTCGCCGGTGCTGCAAACCATGCGGGTAAGATGACAGCAGGCAGCGGTATCTCCCTTTCCGCAGGCCAGCTCGCTAACAGCGGAAAAATGACCGCGAACGGCGATCTGAACGTGAAGGCGGGAGGTTTTACCAATAGCGGTGCGGTACAGGCGCAGAAAAATACCCGGCTTGATCTGGGCACGTTGAACCACACTGGTCAGCTGCTGACCGGTGGTGTGCTGGGGATTTCAACGGGGGATGCTTGGATTGACGGCATGTTCAGCAGCGATAGCGATCTGAGCGTTAGCGGTACCGGCGCGCTGAATATCGGGCAAAACGGGCAATTGTTATCCGCCGGCAGGCTCGGACTGCAGTCTGACAGCGTCATAAACAACGGGCTGGTCAGTGGGAAACAGAATCTCGCGCTCACCAGCCGTCAATTCAGCGCTGTTCAGGGGAGCACGCTGACCAGCGGGGGCAGCCTGCAGCTCAATGCGGGTGATGCGCAGATCGCCGGGGAGGTTCTGGCCCAGGGCGATCTGTCCTTCAGCGGCGACCGGATCACGACGCTTTCGAGCGGACAGCTTCAGTCGCAGGGCGATATGCTGTTGCAGGCGCATAACGCCGCCGGGCTGGACGGTATCCAGGCTGCAAAAGGCAACCTGACGCTCGCTACCGGCAGCTTAACGCATCGCGGTACGAGCCGCGGCAGCAACGTTTCTCTGCAGGCTAACCAGATTGACACCAGCGGCACCCTGCAGGCGGATAATGCCATGGCGTTGAGCGCCGAAACCATTGTTCAGCAGGCCGGAGGGGCGCTGCTGGCGCAGAAAGCGCTGCAGATTAATGCCAGCCAGTTGACCAACGGTGGCTCTCTGGATAGCGATGCCTTAACGATTGCCATTAACGGGCATACCGATAACCACGCCAGCGGCAAAATGACGGCCCGCAACGGACTCACGCTGACGGGAAATACCTTCACCAACGACGGTCAGCTGGCTGCCAGCACGCTGGCGCTGACGCTAAATAACGCCTTTACCAACACGGTCTCCGGCAGCGTGCTCGCCGAAAATACTCTCGACCTGGCCGCTCCGGTGTTCAATAACGCCGGAAGAGTGGCCTCATCCGCTCTGAACCTGAACGCGAATACCCTCGACAATAGCGGCCTGCTGCAGGGCGGGCAAACGTTGCAGCTCGCTTCAGAAAGGCTGGCTAACCAGAGCGGCGGGAAAATCATCAGCGGCAGCGGGCTGGCGCTGAACATCCCACAGCTGGTAAATGCCGGGCTGATTTCGGTGAAGCAGGGGCTCACCATTGAAAGCCTGATGCTGACGAACAGCGGCAATCTTGAAGCCCAGTCGATGGCGCTGAAAGCGGGTCAGAAATCAAGTAATCAGCAAGGCGGCGTAATGCTGGCGGAAGCGTCGCTGGCGCTGACCACCCCGGCGTTTGATAACGCGGGCAGCGTTCAGGGCAAAACGCTGACGATTGACGCCGGGGAGTGGAGCAACGGGGGTCAGGCTTCGGGGCTGGACGATCTGTCGGTCAATGTCCGCGATACGTTTACTAACCTCGCCGACGGGCGGCTTGTCAGCCAGCAGAGCGGCAGCGTAAACGCCGGGCAGTTTGCTAATTTCGGCGGCGTCACGGCAGGCAATCTGCGCATTAGCGGCAACAGCCTGACTAACGACGGCTGGTTGCAAAGTGGCGGGGCGCTGGATCTGAATGTCGGCGCGCTGGCTAACCGGCTTTCCGGCACTCTTCAGGCAGGCAGCGGTCTGGCCGTTACCGTACAGCAGCTGGTTAATGCTGGTGCGATCTCCGCTCAGCAAGGCGCTGCCCTTGATGCGTTAACGCTGGATAACAACGGGCGGATTGAAGCTCAGGATCTGCAGCTGACGCTGCGCGAAAAGCTGAATAACCTGGCTGAGGGGATCCTACTCGCCCAGCGCAGCCTGAAGCTCGCGACGCCGCTGCTCAGTAACGACGGACGTCTGATGTCGGAAAGCGCGACGCTGAACGCGAAGACGCTCGTCAATAAGGGTTTGCTGCAGGGGAGCGCGGCACTTGTCGCTGACGGTGAGGAGTTTAACAATGCCTCCGAAGGCGAAGTCGTCAGCGGCGGTACGCTGACGTTCAATGAGTCCCAAGGGTTCAGCAACGCCGGTAAGGTGCAGGGCGAGACTATTGGTCTGAATACCAGAAGGGCGGATAACAGTGGCCAGATGCTGGGATTATCTGCGCTTAGCCTGAGCGGAACCGAAAGCCTCACCAATAGCGGTAATTTGCTCAGCAAAGGCAAACTGGGCCTTACGAGCGAGCAGCTGGATAACCAGGGGCAGATCGCGGCGCCCGAGCTGAACATCAACACCCGGCAGATGACCAATAGCGGTTTGCTTCAGGGTGACCAGCTGTTTGGTTTTACCGCCTCCTCACTCCATAACCAGAAGCAGGGCAGCATTATCAGCGGCAGCGGGCTAAGACTTGCCATTCCCGACCTGGTTAACGCCGGTTTGATTTCGGTCACCCAGGGGCTGGCTATCGAGGCCGCGACGCTGGACAACGCCGGGAACATCGAGGCGAAGGATTTACAGCTGACGCTGCGCCAGCAGCTGAATAACCAGGCGAAAGGTGTACTGCTGGCAGATGATACGCTTCATCTGTCGACGCCTGTGTTCACCAACCAGGGGCAGCTGATTAGTCGCTCAGGCACTTTGATCGCCGATACTCTGTCAAATGCGGGATTACTGCAGGGAAACCAGGGGCTTTCGGTCAGCAGCCTTACGCTGGATAACCTTTCAGGAGGTCAACTCCTGAGCGGCGGCGCGCTTACCTTGAATTCCGTGCTGGGAAAAAACGCCGGTCGCCTGCAGGGGGATACGGTTCAGGTCAGTGTGGGGAGGTTGGATAACAGCGGCCAGGTGCTTGCTGTCAACGGCCTGTCGCTCACCGCCGGGGAATTGAATAATACTGCTGGCGCAGAAATGAGCGGCAGCGGGGGCAGTTTACATGTTGATCAGCTGGTCAACGCCGGACTGATTTCGGTCAGCCAGGGGCTGGCTATCGACGCGCTGACGCTAACGAATGGCGGCAATATTGAAGCGGGCAATCTGGCGTTAACGTCGGTACAGACGCTGAATAACCAGACCAGTGGCGTACTGTTGGCAGACGATACCCTCTCGATTGACGCCGCCAGCGGTGATAACGCCGGGAAGCTTATCAGCAGTAACGCGCGTCTTGCGGTTAGCAGCTTAACAAATAGCGGGCTGATTCAGGGAAACCAGTCCCTCGGCCTGCAGAGCAGCCAGTTGAACAACATCGCCAGCGGCCAATTGCTGAGCGATGGTGATGTGGGACTTAATGTTGACCGTCTGGATAACGCTGGCCGGGTGCAG
The DNA here is from genome assembly GCA_011754535.1 of Enterobacter asburiae. NCBI lineage: Bacteria > Pseudomonadati > Pseudomonadota > Gammaproteobacteria > Enterobacterales > Enterobacteriaceae > Enterobacter > Enterobacter asburiae. The sequence continues at coordinate 80,410 of JAAQVN010000001.1, forward strand.
GGGAAAAGCCTGACGCTCGCGGGTGGACAGTCTGGCGGCGTTAACCGCGGACAAATGCTGGGCCGCGAGGCGCTGAATATTCTGTTCGCCGGGGCCTTCAACAACGATGGGCGCCTTATCAGCCAGAATTCCCTCAGCCTGAAAAGCGGGGCGCTTTCTAATACCGGGGTAATTGCTGCTGCAACCGTTAACATCGACAGCGCAGTGGGGCAGGCAAATAACAGCGGATTAATTCAGGCCGACGGCAAGCTCAGCTTCTCCGCCGCCTCATTGTCCAATCAAAAGAGCGGTTCGCTGGTAGCAGGCGATGATATTGCGCTGACGGTACCTGCGCTGATCAATGACGGGCTGATGTCGACGGGGAAAAACCTGCGCCTGGACGGGACTTCTCTCGATAACCGCGGTGGTCTGGAAGCGCTGAATGTGCAGCTGAATTTGTCCGGTCAGGTAAACAACCAGCCTGATGGGCATCTGTTTGCAGACGACCTGCTGACGCTTAACGCCGGAAGCTGGCGTAACGACGGGCAGCTTATCGGCAACAACGTCATTATTACGTCCGGGCGCGGGCAAAATAGCGGCCTGCTGCAGGGGGATATTGGTCTTAAACTTGCCGTTACCGGCCTCGATAACGATCAAGCAGGCAAGATATTAAGCGGTGGGCTGCTCGACATCACCGGCCAGCAGCTGAACAACAATGGCCTGATGCAGGGGCAGAACGCTCTCCTGCACGGCGTGGATTTCACTAATGCGGGTTTGCTGACAGGTAAAGGCGATCTGACGCTGAATGTGGATAATACCGCGACCATCAGCGGGCAAATGCTGAGCCAGGGCAAGCTGCAGCTTGACGCCAGTCAGCTCGATAATAGCGGTATTCTGGCAGCAAATACGGTTAGCGTGAGCACCGGAGAGCTGAACAATACCGGGACGCTGCAAAGCAATGGTGCTTTGAATCTCGTTGCAGACGCGTTCAGCAACGTTGGTACGCTTCTGGCCAAACAGGCGCTAAATCTCACGAGCGCAATGCTGACTAACAGCGGTGTGATTCAGGCCGACACGCTGACCCTCGCGGTAAAAAACGCGCTGACCAACCGGGACACGGGCAAAGTGCTTGCCACCCAGGCGCTGGCTTTTGACGGCAATACGTTAACCAACAGCGGCACGCTGGCGGCAGATAATGCGCACCTGGCTCTCGGGATCCTGAACAATAGCGGCCTGGTGCAGGGTAACAGTGGGCTGGCGATCCAGGGTCAAGCGGCACAGACCTCGGGCCTGAGAAGTGTTGACGCCGCGCAGACGCCTGCTGCCAAAGTGATTAATAACCTGATCGTCGGACAGCTGTTAAGCGGCGGCGATTTGACGATTGCCGGGGATAAGGGCGATAACGCCGGCACGCTACAGGGCCGGACGCTGAACGTTAAGGCCGGAAGCTGGGATAACGAGGGGACGCTGCTTGGCCAGCAAGGCGCGAGCCTGAACGTCAGCAGCATGCTGACAAACAGCGGAACGTTACTCAGCGAGGCCGGGTTTGATATTCGCGCAGGCGCTGTAGATAACCGCGGGCAGTTGGCGGCGGGTACGCTTAACCTGCAATCGGACAGCATCAGCAACAGCGGTTTATTGCAGGGTAGCGCTGCGTTGACGTTCGATACCCGGGCCCTGGATAACCTTACCGGTGGACAAATTCTGTCCGGCGGCTCGCTTAATCTCGATCTGCCGCAGTTTACCAACGGCGGGCTCGTTCAGGCGATTCAGGATATGACGCTGACGACCGGCAGCTTTGACAACCTGGGCACATTGTCTGCCGGAGCGTTAAATCTTAACGTCGCGCAACAGCTGAATAACCAGAGCGGGGGCAAGCTGCTGGCGACCCGTCAACTTAGCAGCCAGAGCGCCAGCCTGACGAATAACGGTGTGCTTGCCGCAATGAGTGTCGAGCTTACCAGCGGCCAGATCGACAACAACGGCATCCTGCAGGGAGACAGCGCGCTGGCGCTGCACACGCCGCGGCTCAACAATCTGACGAACGGGCAAATTGTTAGCGGCAGCTCGCTGAATCTCTCTATCCCGCAGATGGTCAACCTGGGACTGATGTCAGTAAAAGAGGCGCTGGTCCTTTCCGGAGCCACCCTGGATAACCAGGGAACGTTACAAGGGAGCCGCGTGGGGCTAAGCTTCTCCGGCGACGTCGTGAACCGCGGCAATGCACGCCTGGTGGCACAAAAAGATCTGACCCTGAGCGCCGCCAGCCTTAACAACCAGGGCACGTTAGCGGGAGATTCGGTGAATATCATCACCAATCTGCTGACCAACGTCGGCTTGCTGCAGGGCAACAGCGCGCTGGCGCTGAACTCCCTGACGCCATCAACTCTGGTACTTAACAATAAGACCGGCGGGCAAATTATCACCGGCGGGGCGTTGACGCTTTCCCTGCCGCAGCTGACCAACCAGGGGCTGCTGCTTTCGCAGCAGGGGCTCACGCTTAATCTCGATAATCTCGACAACCAGGGCATCGTGCAGGCGCGCGATCTGGGCCTGAATATCGGCAACCAGCTGACGAACCAACAAAGTGGACGGCTGCTCGCTCAGCAGGGGCTGAACCTGACGGCCGCAAGGCTGGATAACGCAGGTCAGCTGGCGGCGAGTAATGCCACGCTGGCGGTCAATATCCTGAATAACCGCGGCGTGCTTCAGGGCGACGGCGGGCTGTCGATTACCGGCCCGACGCTGAACAACCTGACGGGCGGTAAACTGCTTACCGGCGGACAGCTGACGTTTAAGGCCGGTCAGCTTGTGAATGCCGGGATAATGCAGGGGCAACGGCTGGGCGTGAACGCGAGTGGCTGGAACAACAGCGGCAGCGCGCTCGGTACCGACGGACTGACCGCTCAGGTTGATAACCAGTTGACCAACACGGGTCGCCTGCTTGGCCAGGGGAGTACGCGCGTCGCTGCGGGGGCGCTGAATAACCAGGGCTCTCTGCTGGTTGACGGTGACCTGATAGTGGACGGCGGCAGCCTGTCAAACGGGGGCAGCCTTCAGGGCAGTACCCTGACGGTAAATAGTGGTACGGTCGATAACGCCGGTTCCGTGATTGGTCTGAACGCCCTGACGCTTCAACCTCTTCAGGGGCTGACCAACCGGGCCGGTGCATCAATGAAAACGCAGGGAACGCTGCTGGCGGGTGGGCAGAGCATCACGAATGATGGTCTGTGGCAGTCGCAGTACCTGAAGGTTAACGCCCGGCAGTTACAGAACAACGGCACGCTGCAAAGCGCGGGAAATATGGATCTCGCGCTGACCTCCTCCCTGGTCAATACGGGCTCAATGGTGGCGAACGGGACGGCCACGCTCGGGGCGCCAACGCTGAAGAATCAGGGGCAAATGCTGGCGAAGAAGATGTCGCTGTCGGGCGGTTCGCTCAGTAACAGCGGCAGCATCAGCGGTGCCGATGGCCTTGGCGTCACGCTCAGCGGCGATCTTGACCAGCAGGCGGGTGCGAAGCTGTTAAGCAACGGTCTGCTCAGCATGGGCGCCAATATCCTGACCAACCTCGGTCATATCCAGGGGAGCACCCTGACGCTGAATGCCGGTAGCCTGAATAACCAGGGCCGCATGGAGGCGAATACCGCGCTCAACGCCACGCTGCGCGGTAACGTCGATAACGGACGCAATGCCGTGATGCTGAGCCAGGGCACTTTCCAGCTGGGCGCACAGACGCTGAATAATGACGGTACGCTACAGGGGAACGGTAATACACAGCTTGACCTGCGCGATCGCGGCAGTAATCAGGGGCAGTTACTCAGTGGTGCAACGCTAACGCTGAATACGCCGGGGCTGACCAACAGCGGCTGGGTGCAGGGCTTTGCGCTGTGGCTCAACGCCGGTTCGCTGAACAACAGCGGTACGGTGCTGGCACAGCAGCAGGGAACGCTCGGTGGTAATTATATTGTAAACAACGGCATGCTGCAGGGCGCGAACCTGACGGTTAATCCGGGCCAGCTCGATAATAACGGTACGGTATACGCCACCCAGAATCTGGGGATTGCCGCCTCGCAGGTCAATAACGCTGCTACTGCCCGGATGCTTAGCCAGGGTAACCTGGCGATTAACGCCACTAATACCGGCCTTCAGGGGCAGGTTGTGGCGCTGGGGGACCTCTCCCTCGCGAGTAAGGCTTCTTATAATCAGCTGACTACGCTGGCTGCGGGGAATACGCTGTCCGTCACCAGCCAGGGCGATATCACGACCAATGGCCTTATGCAGGGCAAGGGGATACAGCTTTCCGCTGCGGGTACGCTGAATAATAACGGCCAGCTGCGGGCGGGCTATGGCGAAAGCCAGCTTAGCGCAGGGCAGCTAAACCTGAATGGTACAGGCAGCGTCGAAGCGGGCGGTACGCTGCGCCTGAGCAGCCTGAATGGTATTAATAACGCAGGGTTTGTTGGAACTGCAGGCGATTTGATCGCCAGCGCCGGAAGCACGCTGCTGAATAGCGCTCTGCTGTACGCGGGCAATAATATGAGCCTGCTGGCGAACAGTATCCGTAACGCGCGCGGCGATATTCTGGCCGGCAACAGCCTGTGGATGCAGCGCGACAGCGCAGGTAACGCTAGCGCGGAGGTCGTGAATACTTCAGGCAATATTGAAACCCAGCGTGGCGACATTTCAATCCTGACCGGGCATTTAGTAAACGAGCGGGATGGGCTCAATGCAGTCCAGAGCGAAACGAATATCGCACCATCCTGGGTTAAGGGTGGAACGGCGGATATTCCTGTGGACTGGATTTCCTCTTCCGGTACCGGTAAATACGGTATTTATGTGACGGAAGGACAGCGTTATCACGGCCACGGTGACGACTGGAGCGAAATGCTTGGCAACTATGCGCCTTATGAAGACGCGGATGTTCAAAAAGTTGCCGTTAAAACCGTTTCGGTATCCGTGAGCGCGAAGGGGCAGCAGTCCCGCATTGCGTCCGGCCGAGACATCATCGCCCGGTCTGATAACGTTGAAAATATGGCGTCGTCGATTCTGGCGAACAGAAATATTCAGCTTTCAGGAAGTACCTTAAATAACCAGTCATGGCTAAACGGCACGTCGACGGTTTATAACGTTTATCGCTATGGGGTAGGCGATAAATATGCCCGCAGACCTGATGAGACCACGCGAAGCTATGACAAGCTGGTATCGAAGTCGATTAGCTATGTTCTTGACAGTGTGACCACTGAAGGGGCCAGCGGAGACGTTTATCGCGCCGTTATCCAGGCTGGCGGCGCGGTAGTCGCCAGCTTCAGCAACAATATCAGCAATACCTCCACCACGGCGAACGCCCCGGGCTATAAGCCTGGCCTCAGTGCCCCCGGACTCAACCTGTCTGGCGGCCCGACCGTTGCGGCTGGCGCTAAGGCCACCGGGCTCGGCGCGGCAAGCAGCCAAAGCGTTGCCGCACCGCAGGCGACCATTAACCTGCCCGGCGGTGGGAGTGGCATAGGCAATGCGGAAGCGCTCACCAGCCGCAATGCCGGAAATAACGGTCTGGCATCGATTGATAATCGTCCCCAGAGCATCGGCGATTTTGGCCAGGCTGGCGGCAAGCTGGCTGACGTTCACCTGCAGGCTGCAGGCTTAACCTCCCAGAACGGTGCGAACGGTACGCCGGTTGATTTGACCGGGACCGGTGCAGCCCTGGTGGTTCCCGGCAGCTCGGGTGGCAAGCATACGACTATTGCCAGCGATGCCGTAGCGCTGGCGGGGCAGAAGCAGTCGGGGACAAGCGGAACATCCGCGCTGGCTTCCCGCGATAAGATCGGTGAAATCGCTGCGGTAACGGCTCAGATCATTTCGCTTTCCAGCGGCGGGAAAACGCCTCCGCCACCGGGTTATAACTACCGTCCTGTTTCGCTTACCGATATCTCGTCGGTTGCCCCAGCGCTGACCAGCAATGGTTCGCCGATTAAGCTGAGCGACTATCCGCTACCGGCCAACAATAACGGCTATTTTGTGGCAAACCGCGATCCGAAAAGCCCGTATCTCATTGTTACCAACCCGAAACTGGCGGGTTTAGGGCAACTGGATAGCAGCCTGTTTAATGATTTGTACAAGCTGGCCGGGACAACGCCGCCTTCGGCGCCGCAGGAAACCCGTACAACCTATACCGATACCACGCAGTTCCTGGGTTCGGATTATTTCCTGGCGCGTCTGAATCTGCGTCCGGAATATGATTACCGTTTCCTGGGCGATGCGGCCTTCGACACCCGCTACGTCAGCAATCAGATCCTGAACGAGACCGGTAGCCGCTACGTTAACGGCGTGGGCTCCGACCTTGAGCAGATGCAGTATCTGATCGATCGCGCCGCTCAGGCCCGTGACAAGCTGGGGTTACAGCTCGGCGTCAGCCTGTCGGAAGAGCAGGTTGCCTCGCTGGATTCCAGTATCCTGTGGTGGGAAAACATGGTGATTGAGGGGCAAAATGTCCTCGTGCCAAGGCTGTACCTGTCGGCGAAGGACGTGGCGTTTAACAAAGGGAGCATTATCGCCGGGAACCAGGTGATCCTTAATGCCGGCAGCATCACGAATGACGGCAGTACGCTGCAGGGTAAAAGCCTGCTGGCAGCCAGCAGCCAGAGCACAATCAACAACATCAATGGCGGCCTGATCGGTTCAAGCGGAAGCCTGCAGCTTAGCGCCCTGGGCAATATCAATAACGTGGGGTCCACCATCAGCGGGCAGACGGTTAGCCTTGAGAGCGTGGGGGGCAGCATTATTAACCAGACGCTGACCAACCAATGGAATATCTCGGGTACCACGAACGGATGGAACAGCCAGGCCGTCTCGCTGACGCAAACCGACCTGGGCGCACTTGCTTCCATCAAAGCGACGGACAGCCTGACCCTGAGCGCCGGGAAAGATATCATCAATACCGGCGCTAACCTCAGTGCTGGCGGCGATATGTTGCTAAAAGCGCTGGATGATATCTCTGTTACAGGGAATCAACTGGTGACGCGCGACCGTTATGGCCGCAATCTCAATGAGACCGTCACCAACCAGGGCAGTACGGTCACCAGCGGAGGCAATCTTGGCCTGCAGGCAGGTCACGATCTGAACGTTACGGGCAGTAATCTGACGGCCGGAGGCAGCGCTGCGCTTTGGGCGGGGAACGATCTGGTGCTGGATGTGGCGCAGAATAGCCGCCACAGCCAGACCGCGAAAACGGATTCCCTGAAGACGGATAATACGCGTACGGTCATTAGCGCTGGCGACGATCTGACGCTGGCCGCAGGCCGCGATCTGCGCAGTAACGCCGCGGCGCTTGCCGCACAGGATCGCGTGGGGCTGCAGGCCGGACGGGATATCGATCTGCTGGCGGCAGAGACCACAACCAGCGACAAATACAGCGCGAAGAAAAAGGTCGAGATCAACCAGTCCGTGCGCCAGCAGGGAACGGAGATCGCCAGCGGCAGCAGCACCACAATCATTGCGAACCGTGATGTTAATACCCAGGCGGCGCAGGTCACAGCACACGGGGATATTGGCGTGGGCGCAGGGCGGGACATAAATCTCGCCACCGCTACCGACAGCGATTACCACTACAAAGAGCAGACCAAAACTAAGAAAGGTTTCCTGAGCAAGAAAACCACCCACACCATCGAGGAGAACAGCGCGACGCGTGAATCCGGCTCATTGCTGAGCGGCGATAACGTGCAGGTGGTGGCGGGCAATAACCTGCGGGTGTCAGGCTCCGCCGTGGCGGGCGATGGCGACGTGCAGCTTAAGGCGGGCAACAACGTTGATATCGTTGCAGCCACTAACACCGACACCTCCTGGCGCTTTAAGGAAGAGAAAAAATCCGGCCTGATGGGCTCAGGCGGGATTGGCTTCACCATCGGCAGCAGCAAAAGTACCCAGGATCTCCGTGAGAAGGGCACCACCCAGAGCCAGAGCTTCAGTACGGTGGGTTCGACAGGGGGAAGCGTGGATATCGCTGCCGGTAATCAGCTTCATGTCGGCGGTGCGGACCTGGTGGCGGGCAAGGACATGGCGCTCACCGGTGACAGCGTGGCGATCGAACCGGGTCATGACAGGCTTACCAGCGATCAAACCTTCAAGCAGAAAAGCAGCGGCCTGACGATTGCCCTCTCCGGCGCCGTGGGTGACGCAGTGAACGCTGCCGCCAGCACGGCAATGGCGGTAAAAGAGCAGAGCGATGGTCGTCTCGCAGCGTTACAGGCGACCAAAGCTGCGCTTTCGGGTGCCCAGGCCGTGCAGGCCAACCGTCTCGCAGAAGTAACCCACGGCAGCGACCCCACCAGGAATGGTGCGTTCGGTGTGATGGCCTCGATTGGCGGGCAATCTTCTAAATCCACTTCACATTCGGAGCAGGATAAGACCACCGGCAGCACGCTGAATGCTGGTAATAATCTCGCCATCACGGCGACAGGTCAGGGACATGCTGCCAACAGTGGTGATATTACCGTGGCGGGCAGCCAACTGAAGGCGGGCAAAGATCTGACGCTTAATGCAGCCCAGGATATCAGCCTGGCGGGCGCAGCCGATACCAACAAGCTGACGGGCAGCAACTCCAGCAAAGGTGGCTCGGTCGGCATCGGTATCACCGCCGGTCCGAAAGGTGCGGGTATCACCCTCTCTGCCAGCGTAAACGCTGCAAAAGGTAAAGAAAAAGGTAATGGAACCTCCTGGAACGAAACGACGCTGGATGCCGGGCAGACTGTCAGCCTCACGAGCGGCCGCGACACGGTGCTGAAAGGCGCACAGGTCAATGGCGATAAAATCACGGCGGATGTCGGGCGCGACCTGACCCTCAGCAGCCTGAAGGATAGCGACAAATACAACAGCAAACAGCAGAGCATGAATGCTGGCGCAAGCTACACCTGGGGTGCGGGCGGCGGTAGCGGTAGCTTTAGCATCAGCCGCGATAAGATGAAGAGTAATTATGACTCGGTGCAGGAGCAGACCGGGATCTTTGCAGGCAAAGGCGGCTTTGATATTAACGTCGGCAACCATACGCAGCTGGACGGTGCGGTGATTGCCAGCCGTGCTGACGCAGACAAAAACCGCCTGGAGACGGCGACGCTAGGCTTCGCGGACATCAACAATAAAGCGGAGTATAAGGTTGAGCATCAGGGCGTGGGCTTCAGTACCGGCGTCGGGGTTGCAGGTAATCTGGTTGGCAATATGGCCAACACCCTGCTGGCAGGGATGGGGAGTAGCGGCAATGCGGAAGGGACCACGCAGTCAGCGGTGGCCGACGGCGCTATCATCGTTCGCGACCAGTCTAATCAGAAGCAGGATGTCAGCACGCTCAGCCGTGACACTGACCATGCCAACGGCAGTATCGACCCGATCTTTAACAAAGAGAAAGAGCAAAAACGACTGCAAACCGCACAGATGATTGGCGAGATCGGCAATCAGGTTGCGGATATTGCGCACACCAACGGCAAGATTGCGGCCACGGAAGCGGCCAACGAGAAGATGAAAACCGCTGGCGGCGATGAGCGTAACGCCGCCATCAGCCAGCTGAAAAAAGACGGTAAAGAGGTTACCGATCAGGCAATTCATGATCAGATGTACCAGACCTTCTATAACGAAGCGTTCAACAAGTCTGGCATGGGAACGGGGCAGAGCACCCAGCGCGCCATCACGGCAGCAACGGCAGCCGTTCAGGCGCTTGCAGGAGGAGACATAAAAGCTGCGATTGGCGGCGGTGCCGCGCCGTATATCGCCAATGCCATCGCTAATGCCATACCCGAGACGGATCTTAAAGGACGTGTGCTGGCCCATGCTGTCGTCAACGCCGCGCTTGCAGCGGCTTCCGGCAGAGATGCTGCTTCCGCCGCAGCCGGTGCGGCGGTGGGCGAGCTGGCCGGTAAGATTGCGGTTGATGGCTTTGGTAAAAAAGTCAGCGAACTGAGCGAGGAAGAGAAACAGACGGTATCTGCGCTAGCGACACTGGCTTCTGGCCTGGCTGGCGGACTCGTCGGAGACAGCAGCGCGAATGCGGTAGCGTCGGCGCAAGCGGGCAAGACGACAGTTGAGAATAACTCGCTCAGTGCACAGGATGAGAAAAAACGCCAGGACGCGAAGTGGTCATTGCCGTATATCAAGGACGCAACAGAAAAAGCGAAAGCTGAAAAGCTGATTGCTGATCTTAATGCGAAGGATAAAGCATTCGATGTAGCGCTGGATAAAGCCTGCCAGGGACTGTCGTCATCAGCATGTCAGGGGATGAGGCAGGAGCTGGCTGTAATGGGTCAGAGCTATGATGAGCAGATGGATGGTCAGTATGTCGGCACAATGGGCAGTGTGTATAAAGACGGTGCCGAGAAAATTGCCGGGCAGCAGTGGCAGTACGCCACCGCTGATGCTAAGGCACAGCGTGACGCCAGTGTTGAGTTAATAGGCAAAAACTGGGGCGTCAGTCCGGAAACCGCCGCGATACTTTATGATGGAATGACGGCCGTGCACAGTACTGCGGCTGTTGCTGGGTCTCTTTATGGGATGAGAGGCCCGAGTACGGTAACTGTTTATCGCGTTGAAGGGACACCAAACACTCGCCTTTTGATTGGAGATAATGGACAAGTTACTATCACTGGCAGTACAACCTTATATTTAAATTTTGGCGATAAAGCCAGAGCTATAGCGTTTTTTGAAAAACGCAGCATCCAAAATATGGACGATGCAACGATCAAAACATTTGAAGTACCCAACTCTGTTTTGGATGATTTGAGAAGAACGGCTGTCAAAGAGAGTGTCGCCAGATTGCCAGAGAACAAAGGAAAGCCTGTGATTGCTGATCCAACAAAAGCTAAAGATCAGTATGGGATAAGACCTGAAAAGCTGAAAGAATTGCAAGATAAGATCATTCAGGGGACGGGAAAAGATGCAAGTAAATGACGAAGTATTACGGCAAATTGTTTTAGAAAGGGAGAGGTTAACAACCCCTCCCCAGGCGATGAGTAAGGCATCTGGAGTCGGAATCGCCAGGTTCGTTGTGTCGTGTAATGATGCTTATTTAGTTTTGACACTTGCGAAAGATGTTATGACTATTATAAATAATTATTCGACACAAAATTGGCCGTCTCTTGATAGATGGTTAAATATACTTCCACTTCAATTTACTCATTGTTTCTTGCCTGAGTTATCGGAAGTCGAAAGGGAAAAACAAACAAAAGACTGGGAAGCCCTGACATACGAAGAGAAACTAACTGAAGCTTCTCATGATGAACAGTGGACGTTATCGTCATGGTTATCATGGATGGAGCCAAATGAGCGTGAATGGTTTTGGTGGGATACTATTATTTTCGATATGCCCTTAAATAATACCCACTTTTTAATAGAAGTAACGACTTTGGACTCAATGTTTATGGCCGGAGCATTGAAAAAGTTATTTAAAGCCTGTGGAGCGATAGACGTTGTCTCAGAAGATGACCTGTAGATAAACAATTCCAATCTCTACTATTCCGGGATTGATGGCATGCTTGCGCCGGGGGAGATCTGGTCGCGAATACGCAGCAGCAGCCGCTCGTCGCCAATCTCGATGTTAATCTGAAACGCGGCCACCAGGTTGGCACCGCCCCCCTTCGCTTAAAAATAATTCTGCCGTGATGGAATAAAATCCTACAAGCGGCATCTTATTGCGAATGATAACGAGCCCACGACGAGTGCAGACCTTATGCCACCTAATGACGCTGAAAATAACCAGCTGCGAGAGCTGATCCCCGGACTGCGCCGTTTCGCCCTCTGGCTGATTCGGGATGTCCATGTAGCCGACGATCTGGTTCAGACAACGCTTGAGCGTGCCCTGGATAAATGGACAACACGACGCCCCGATGCCTCGTTAAAAAGCTGGTTATTCACCATTCTTTATCGCGAGTTCCTGATCGAGAAACGCCGCACAAAGCGCTACTGGGGATTGCTCAGCAGAATGAAAAGCGATGACAATCCTGCCTGGCCGTCAGCAGAGCAAGAGATTGCAACGCAAAGTATGCTGGAAGCCTTTGGTCGTTTGACGGAAGAACAACGGAGTTTGTTGATACTCATTGCCATTGAAGGACTGAGTTATCAGGACGTTGCCCATGTGATGGATATTCCCATCGGCACCGTGATGTCCCGATTGTCCCGGGCCCGCCAGGCACTACACCGTCTGGGTGAGGGTGACGTCCCACAGCCGATATTGAGACTGATGAAATGAAAATACCGCCTAACGAGCACGATTTGCATGCGTACGTCGACGACCAGTTGGATGCGAGCGAACGCGTTGTCATTGAACGTTACCTGGCGCAGCACCCGCACATTGCCCGTCAGGTTCAGGGCTGGCGGGAGGATGCACAACGCCTGCGTGCCACGCTGGCAGGGCTGCCTCTGCCCGACGTAACTACCACGCTGGATCCTGCCGCGATACGCGCCCGACAGGTGCGTCGAACCCACAGCCGTATGCGGCTGGCCGCCTCTTTTGTTTTGTGTATTGCGCTGGGTTTGCTGGGGGGCTGGCAGGCTCACAGCTGGCAAAGCCCCGCCAGCGCGCCGATGGGTGATGCGCTCAGCGCCTACAAGCTGATGGTCATAGAGAAGAGCATGACCGCCGATTTTACTCCGGATGGACCGAAAGCGCTGACAGCGTGGCTCACCCAGCATGTTGGTACGAGCGCACAAATGCCGGATCTGCGTCAGGCTGGCTTCACGCCGGTGAGCGGTCGCCTGTTTGCTACGGAACAGGGGGCCGCCGCGATGGTGCTCTATCGGGATCATGCCGGGCATACCCTTAGCTTTTATATTCGTCCACCGGACCCTCGCCAGCCGCTGCTTTCTACCGGGCAGCGCAGCGCAGAAGGTCTGGTTGCCCTTTATGGTTCCTCGCAGGGGTTGAACTACGCCGTCGTCGGCCCGGCTGGCATGGTCAATAATCCGGCCATTTCCCGCGAGCTGAGCAAACGGATCTGACGACGTCATTGTCCGTTGCGGAAAAAATAGTTTTTTTGCAACAGTCGGGAATAAACGGCGCGCTGAAGCATCTCTTACACAGGTCTGCATGATGCAGACCTGGATGAATAAGGATTGAGAGATGAGAAAAGCAACGCTAGCCACTCACGGTTTTTTCATGGCGTCTTTATTGCTTGCAGGTACTGCCTTCCCGGTTTCCGCAAGCACGACGCCGCTGACAAAAGCGGTCAAACAAAATTTTGATGGCGAAATCCAGAACAATACGCTGGCAGTGAGCCCGAATGAAAAACAGGCCGTTGTTGCACGCAGCGGACAACCTGAAGTCATTGTTTACGACTTGACGACCGGTACCGTCAGCGCGGTGCTGAAGCACTTCAACACTCCGCGAAATATCGTATTTGCACCGGACGGTAAGAGTTTCTATGTCTCGGATAGCAGTCTGGGCCTTATCGAGCGCGTGGATGCTTCGACCTTCGAAACGCGTGAATACTATGCCGCAGGCCCTGGCGCGTTTGGCACGGTGTTAAGCAAAGATGGCAAGACGCTCTATATCAATAATCAGGCCAGCAACGCAGTCATCAGTATGAATACTGAGACGAAAATTGCGAATGCCGTGATCACCGGGTTTTCGCAACCCCGACAGGGTGTGCGACTCAGCCCGGATGGCCGGGTGCTGTATGTTACCAACTTCGTTAGCGACAAAATCACCCTCGTAGATACCGCCACCAACAAAATCATCGGTGAAATTGGCGGGTTTAATAAGATCCGCGCCATTTCCGTGACCGCAGACGGGAAAACGCTGTTTGCCGCCAATAGTGGGAATGACACCATTTCGGTCGTCGACACCACCGCGCAAAAGGTGACTGACACCATTCCTGTCGGGAAGCAACCGTATGGTGCGGCGCTGTCGCCAGACGGTAAATTCGTTTACAGCGGCAACCTGGGTGATAACAGCGTCTCTATTATCGACGTGCAGACACGCAAAGCGATCGCCACCGTGAAGGGCTTTAACGAACCGCGACAGGCCATCGTCTTTACCGCAGATAACCGATATGCCTGGGTACTGAACAAAGATTTGAGCATCTCCAGAATTGATCGTGAAACGCAACGTATTGTGTCCACGATCAAACGCTGAAGACCTGAAACTTACGCAAAGAGAATGACATGAAAAAAACAACACACAACGTTTTACTTGCTGCACTGCTGGCTCTGGTTTCTGGGCAAAGCGTTGCTGCCGTAAAGGATGACGCGCTGGCGCATTTTAACGCTATCGCCGACGGGAAAACCGCAGATCTCAAGCAACAGTACGCGCAAGACGCGCGTCTGGATTGGATAGGAGGGCCGCTGGACGGCATTTATACCTCATCTGACGCGATTGGCGGAGTATGGAGCAAATTCATCACGGCCCAGGGAAAACTGAGCCACAAAGTCGATAATCTGAATGAGGTCACAAACCCGAAAGGGAGTACGGTCACCGCACGTGTTCAGTTTGCCGGGAAAACGACAATCAATGTCTTTTATGTCCTGACCTACCGCGAAGGCAAAATCATCAATGAAACGTGGCAGATTGATCCTGCAAAAGGTTAAAAAACGGCTGACCCCAGTTATATCCCGCCAGTTCGGCGGGATTTTTTTATGCATCACAGCGAGTTACTGAACAATAACCCGTCCATTTAGCGGCTGGAGTGGGCGGTTATTGCTGTGCTCAAGTGCTTGCTTAAATGTTTCCAGCTGTTTTTCAGATAGGTTTACCGTATTTTTCATCACCAGCCAGCGCAACCCTTCAGTACAGGGTGGGGTCGTCAGTGAGCCGCTGAAGCGATAATAGTGGAGATCGGCCGGAAACAGCGGGCGGAGGTCGAAGCGTTTATCAATCGAGACTTCGTGGTTCTTCTCTTTCGGAAGACGCGCCAGCAGCGGGGACAGAGCGGTGTTTTCAGGGCCAACCTCGAACATAACGGCAAGCACCGCGATGTCGCCGTCTTCGCTGGCATGGACAAAGTGCGCCTCAAGCGGGAAGGATTTACCGTTAATCCGGTTCTCGCTCGGGGTATGGAAATGATACTGGCGCAAGATAAACGTGGTGTCATCCAGACGGAATTCATCTTCATCTCCAGCAGTGACCTGAAGAGTGTGACCGTTGTTGACAAGCTTTTCTGCTGCGGTATGAAAATCCAGAATCAGCGGCGGCAGTGTGGCATCAAAGGGATGGCGGATATCGATAGGGGATTGGTATTTCCCGGTCTTGCAGGTGGAAAATGTATCACTGAGTTCTCCCCAGTTGTCCGGTCCACCTTTTCCTTCATACGCCCAGTGCGGGGGCGATTCCGCGAAGGCGGAAACAGACAAAACGAACAGGGATGCAGTAAGGACTCGTTTCATGATGTGTCTCTATAGTTAAAGCGGATAAAGATAGAGATGACATCGTATTAAGTCCTACAAGACCCGTCCTGAAACGTGTTTTAAAGTGGAAAATGAAAGACGTTACCCCAGCCTCTCCACCCTCGTCTCCCCCTCAACCATCGACAGCTGATACAGCGAAAACGATCTCTGCTTCTCAATCAACGTCGCCAGCTCCGGCGAGTGGCTGGTGAGCCAAATCTGCGAGTAGCGGCTGGCCTCGGCGATTAAGCTCGCCAGCGCGGGCAGCATCTGTGGGTGCAGGCTGTTTTCCGGTTCGTTCAACGCGATAAATGCTGGTGGACGCGGGCTGAGCAGCGCCACCGCCAGGCATAAAAAGCGCAGGGTGCCGTCGGAGAACTCCGCGGGTTCCAGCGGCCTGCTCAGCCCTTCGCGCTGCATCATCATGCGAAAACGTCCGCCGGTGTTGTCGCTGTAAAACACGCAGCCGGGGAAGGCCTGGTCGAGGATGCGCATTAGCAGCAGCTCGTCGCCAATCTCCACAATGGTCTGAAACGCCGCCGCCAGGTTGGCGCCGTCGCTGGCCAGCACCGGCGAGCGAAAGCCGACCTGCGGGGCGCGCATCGCCGAGCCGATTGATACAGAAAACTCATGATAAAAGCGCCAGTTACGCAGGGACTCGCGCATCTGCGACACTTCCGGGTAAAGGTGCGGTTCGCCGAGCTGCCCGAATACCGATTCGTTCTCGTACAGCGTGCCGCTGTGGGTCACTTTTTCATGATGCACGTTGTTCAGAAACACGGCCTGATTCCTGCGCTTCATCAGCTGGGACGAGGGGCGTCGGTGCTGGCCGCTCAGCCAGAGAGATTCTTCCTTGATCACCGGGTCGAGCTGGAACTGCGACGGGTAAGGCAGCTTCTCCACAAACCCGACCTGCAACTCGTATTCATAGGTCTCTGTTTCCACCGAGAGGTTCATCCGCCGCAGCTGGTCGCTGCGGGTTTTACCTGCCCAGAACACCTTCAGAATGCCGCCCTCGTTCGCCAGCGCCTGGGAAAACTGCCCCTGGGCGGCGCTGTGCATCAGGTGTATCGCCTTGTAAATATTCGATTTCCCGGTGCCGTTTGGCCCAAAGACGATATTGAGCTGCTCCAGCTCCAGCGACATCTCGCGGATGGAGCGGTAGTTTTGAATGTGCAGGGTGTTGATCACAGGCAGGCCCCTTTTTGCAGAATAAGCCTGTATATAATCACAGGCTTTGAGGTGAAATGCAAAAAAGAGACGACAGTGAGGATGTCGTCTAAACGGGGTACTGCTTTGGGCCTCTAAGGGTCAATGGGGCCTTCGCATTTTTATGATCACTTGACTGCCAGACGCAGACCCAAATCATCAGGATAGGGATCAAAATAGTTTTGCGTCATCAGATACCGGTCGGGGTATTCGGCCAGGTAGTGCTTCAGCAGCGTGATCGGCGCGAGGATAGGCAACTGTCCGTTGCGATAGTGCAGGATCACGTCGCGCAGCTCGCCGCGCTGGCGGCTGTTCAGCTGGTTACGGAAATACCCCTGAATATGCATCAGCACGTTGGTGTGATTCTTCCGCGAGGCGGGTTTTTTCAGGATGGTCATCAGCTTTTCCCGGTACGCCACGAAGAAGGCGTCCAGGTCTTCCCACTCGTGCAGCGAGGCAACGAACGGGCCGATTTCACGGTAGCCCGCCTGGTGGTGCGCCAGCAGCTGGAGCTTATAGCGGCTGTGGAAGTCCAGCAGCGCGCGGCGCGTAAGGCCATTTTTACGCAGCGTGTTCAGTTCGTGCAGCGCAAAAACGCGCTCGACGAAGTTTTCCCGCAGCACCGGGTCGTGCAGGCGTCCGTCCTCTTCCACGGGCAGCCACGGCCAGGTTTCAAGAAGGGCGGCGGTGAACAGCCCGACGCCCTCCTTGCGGCCCCGGTTGCCGTTTTCATCATACAGCCGCACGCGTTCCAGGCCGCAGCTTGGGGATTTTGCACAGACGATAAATCCCGACAGATCGCCGATTTTTGGCAGGTAGTCCGCCGTGAAGTCGGCCATTTTCTGCGTGAGGTCATCATGAGGCGGCTTGCTGAAACGGAGCTGCGTTTCGCCGCTGTCCGTAAGCGTCAGGCGTATGGCCGGGCGAGGCGTAGGCAGGCCGATGGCCATTTCCGGGCAGACAGGCCTGAAATTCACCCACTGGGCCAGCTCATCCATGACGAAGCCCATGCGTTTGTGTCCGCCGTCAAAGCGAACGGCGGATCCGGTCAAACATCCGCTAATACCGAGCACAGGTTTCGTTGTCATGGTGAAGTCCTCCCGTTCATATAACTAAAACTTACACAACATGACTAATTTGTCCAAGTATTCGCGGAACTATTTTTTATAATCCTTTAAAATCAATGCGTCTTAGCTGCCCTTGTAGGTCGAATAACCGTACTGGCTCAGCAGAAGCGGAATGTGCAGTTTCTCGTTGGTGCGGGTCACGGTAAACAGCACCGGGATCTCCGGGAAGAAGGTGTCCAGCTTTTTGCCATGGAAGTACTCTGCGGTTTTGAAGGTCACTTTATACACGCCAGGCTGCATGTCCTGATCCTGCGGATAGAGCGATTTGATACGACCGTCATGGTCGGTTTTACCGCTGGCAATCGGGGTCCATTTGTCCTGCTGCTGCTTCTCCAGCGTAACGGTCACGTCTGACGGCGGCATCCCGGTTTGCTGGTCGAGAATGTGGACGCTTAGCGTGCCGGCAGGGGCGCTAAAGGCGGCGGGGGCAAAGGCCATCGAGGCCAGGATCAGCAGAGGGGCAGTTTTTTTCATGGTGTTTTCCTGTGGAGTTATTCGTCACAGGAAAACGTTAGCATCTGCGGCGCGGGAAAATATTCAACTTTTCGTGAAGATTCCCGCAGGAGAAAATTATCAGAGGATAATCACTTCAAGCGATACCTGCTGCTGCCACTGCTCCACCTGCTTTTTCCGCCCGGCGGTGAGTTTGCCGCTGGTGACCAGAAGCCATTTACGCTCCGGGAAAATTTCCGGTGCCAGCGCGTCAGGCGGAACCGGCAGGATGTCGATGCGGTGGCCCTGCCCGGTGCGCGTCAGGGCTTCGAGCCAGATCTCGCACGGGTCATTCAGGTGCCAGCCGCTGAGCAGAATGTTATCGCCTGGCGCTTTTTTATCGCCTTCGAGGCAAAACGAGGTGTAGGCGATAATGATGCCGTCGAGGATCGCGCGCAGGGTCATGGCGGCGGCGACGTTGGCCGAAACCTGGCTGCGCAGAGGGCGCAGCACGTTCGCGACCAGCTCCGGCCTTGGGTATTCGCGTCCGGCGTCGTAAATCATCTGGCGCAGGGACTCGACTTTGCCGTCCTGCAGGCGCTGCAGCATGTTCTGCTGCAGGGTTTGCCAGTTGTTGGTCCGACCCGGCATCGGGCGTTCCAGCAGCGGTTTGACCTGGCCGATCGGGACGCCTTTTTTTACCCAGTCGAGGATTTTGAGCGCCTGCTGGACGTCCTCATCGCTGTACTGGCGGTGGCCGCCTTCCGTGCGTTGTGGCTTGAGTAAACCATAGCGACGCTGCCACGCCCGCAGGGTGGTGGCGGTGATGCCGCTGAGTCGGGCGAATTCGCCGATGGAGTAAGCCATGTCCGTGTCCAGAGTGGAGGAATACTCTCAATATACTACGAATTTTCCCGAACGGGATGAAGCGCCGAAACGGTGCACTACACTTAACATCCAACCGCGCAAATGAAAGGAATTCTCATGAAGCTATGGCCTGTTGTGACCGGTGTTGCCATTGCGCTGACGCTGGTCGCCTGTAAATCCCCCACGCCGCCGAAGGGCGTGCAGCCTATTACCAACTTTGAAGCCAGCCGCTATCTCGGAAAATGGTACGAGGTCGCCCGTCTGGAAAACCGCTTTGAACGCGGGCTGGAGCAGGTAACCGCCACCTACGGCAAACGCAGCGACGGCGGCATCAGCGTGCTTAACCGGGGCTACGATCCGGTGAAGAACAAGTGGAACGAGAGCGAAGGGAAAGCGTACTTTACTGGCGAACCGACCACCGCCGCGCTGAAGGTCTCCTTCTTCGGCCCCTTCTACGGCGGCTATAACGTGATCAGGCTGGACGATAAGTACCAGTACGCGCTGGTGAGCGGCCCGAACCGCGATTACCTGTGGATCTTGTCGCGCACGCCAACCATTCCGGATGCGGTGAAGCAGGATTACCTGAACACCGCGCGCAGTCTGGGCTTCCGGGTTGATCAGCTGGTGTGGGTGAAGCAGTAGCCCTTACTGGTAGGAAAACGTAATGCTGGCCAGCGCGTTGGCCGAGCCGGGGACCAGTTCGCCGGTTCGGATGTACTGCGCCTGGAACGGCAACGTGAGCGTTTGTGCCGTCGTGGTGCTCTTGATAAAGAACTGGCCGGTCGTGCCCGCAGCCGAGCTGTCCGGTCCCATCATCAGCGGCCCGCTACCGTTGTAGAAAAACTGCACCCCAACGCCGGACGCCGTGGAGTCTCCGGTCAGCGTCACCACCGACGAGGTGTTCGACGGTGTGGTCTGATCGGTCATCACAGCGTGAACCGCCACGTTCGCGTCGCAGGTCAGGCCGACGGTAAACGTCCCCGATGGTGACGTACTTCCCACCGTGGGCAGAGTGCGAATATCAATGGTGCCCAGCGCCACGCTGGCGTTTTTGCTGCCGACCGTACACCCGCTGGCGGTCACCGTGATGGTGGTCGGGCTGATAATCACCTGCGCCGTTTTCGTCTCGTTGTTATAGGCGGTCAACACCGCGGCGTTGATGGTCGGGATTTGATATACGCCGGATTTCAGGGCGGCGCCGGTTTTAATAAAGGTGACCTTTGCTGACCATCCCAGATCCTGGGCAAACCCACTGGTGCCCTCTGCCGGGTAGCTTTGTGTGATACCGGTTTGCAGGGGGATATATTTTGTACTTTTAAAATCCTTCAGCCCGATGATATACCCCACGCCCGGTACGCCGGTCTCAAAAATGGTGTAGTTCGCGCCGTCGACGGTAACCGTCGCACCGCTTGAGATGGCGCTGCTGCTGGGCTGCAGCGTCCCTTTGGTGCAGGTAAAAATAACCCCGCACCAGAACACCTGCTGCACGCTGGCGGTAGCGCTCCAGGTGGAGCCAATAATGCTGCCCGGCACCACGGAATCCGCTGGCCCGGTGTAGGTCATTGGCTGAGGGGAGAGGGTAATATCCGATTTCCAGTCCAGCGCCTGTACGCTGGCGCAGAAAAGTAATCCGCTGAGAAGAAACGCTAAACGCATCATAGATACTCCGTTGTCCAGGTGGCGATGGCTGACACATCACCGGCGCTCACGGGCGTAGCAGTTGCAACCAACTGCGCGTAGAAGGTCATCTGTACGCTGTCATCTCCCGCCGTTCCGTACGCGGTGGTCTTTGTATTCAGGGGAATGAGTACGCTCTCTTTATCAAGGATCTGAACCGCCACGCCGGTAGCGCCACCGTCGGCAATTTTCAGCAGCTGCGGGTTGTCATCATCCGGCGTACCGCTGAAGCGGATTTTTACGCCAGCAAAGGTTGGCCCGCACGCTTCAAGCCTGAGCGTGAAGGGCGTTTTGATATTGCTGACGGCCCCGGCACGGCTAAACTGTTTAATACCAATGGTGCCCAGCGGCACGTTCTGCTCCCCGGAGTCCTGCGCCACCACGCAGGTATTGCCGATCAAATTGCCAGTAACGGAAACCAGCACGTCATACCCGCGAACGGGGAGAGCGAAAGCCAGCAGTGCGATGCAGCCGATCCGAAACGTTACTGACATACTACCTCCTGAGAATAAAGTCCGGTGCGGGCGCTATAGTGCTGCTTGTTTAAGGCATAGGTAATGGCGCAGCGCTGGCGGCTGCCGCGGCCCCACACTGCGTTCAGCGTGCCCTTCTCTGACAAACCGGAGAGATACAGGCTGCCGGCATCGCCGACGATGCCGCTGGTTTTGTCATCATCGAGCGAGACCAGCGTGCCGAAGGGGAGCACGTCGTTGCCGTGACGCACGATAAACATCGCTTTTGCTCCCTGATGGGTGGTGAAGGTGGCGCGAACCAGGGCACCGTCGGTAGGCGTTTTGTTGGCGATGGCGTTTTCCAGCTCCACGTCGTTGCCGGCGGTCGTCACGTCCAGCGCGACCTGGTTAACGCGGTACGGCGTGGCGTACGGGATCACCGCGTAGCCACGGCTGTCCGTTTTGATGCCCTTATGGTTAAGCACGGCGACATTGCTGGCCCCCGGGGCTTTCACCAGAATGTTGGTATTTCCGAGCGGCTGGCTCAGCGTCAGGCCATCCTCATGCACTACCGCACCGCCGCTGATGCCGTAGCTGAGGTTGCGGGAGTCGCTGGCGTAGCTGTAGCCCAGGTTGTAGTCTCCCCACGCGCCCTCGTATTGCAGGGTGGCATCGCCGCCGTAGTGCTGTCGGGAGCTGGAGCGCTGGTTGACGCTATAGAACAGATTCTCCTCACCCGGCAGGTAGCCGCTCACGCCCGTGCTGGTGGTTGTACCGGTGGAGTCCGCATGGGTCGTGGTAAAGCGCGCGCGGGTCGACAGCGTCGGATTGCCCAGCGGGACCGAAATCGACATCGACAGGATGTTATCTTTCTTGTCGTCATACAGGCTCGAGCTTCGCTGGACGCTGACGCCAAGCGACACATTACGAAACGTGGCGTTCCACGCAAACTGCAGACTTTGCGTCGTGTCTGACGTGTTCCAGTAGGTCTGCTGATCCCACGACAGTGACAGCGAGCCGTATTGTCCCATCGGCTGCGACAGCAGCAGCTGGTTTTTTGCCTTGCGCGACATGCGCAGGTTGTACACGGTGTCGTATTGGGTCGTGACGGTGCCATCGTCTTCCACCGTCTGCTTTGGCGATCCGCCCGACATGCCTTTGTACGTGGTGTCGCTGAGGGTATAAAACCCTTTCGTGGAGTAGCGCAGGGAGAAGAAGTTAACCCGCGTGCCAATGTCGTTCAGCAGCTTGCTGTAGCGCAGGCGCACCGAATCACCGGTGTAGTGCTGATCGTCCGCCAACTGGCTGCGGGCGTGGGTCAGGTCGATGGAGTAGGCGCCAAAGCGGCCGAGATTTTGCCCAAACCCGAGGGCAAGGCCGTTATAGCGATTGGCAAACTGCGCCCCGCCGTAAAACGTCAGGCCGTATCGCCAGCCGTAGAACAGCTCGCCCTGCGCGAAAGAGGGGGCGTCCTGATTGCCCGTCGGACGGTATTTCCCGGCGCCCAGGGCATATTTCACCTGTCCGTTACGCACCAGGTTCGGCACGCTGGCAAAGGGAAGCGTGTATTGCGTTTTGCTGCCGTCGTTCTCCTGAATGGTGACCGCCAGATCGCCGCCCGAAGAGGTCGGGTAGAGATCTTTCAGCACGAACGCCCCCGGCGGAACGGAGGTTTGATAGATGATGTTGCCGTTCTGGCGAACCATCACGGTGGCGTTGCTGCGCGCGATGCCGCGAACTTCAGGCGCGTAGCCGCTGAGGCTGGCGGGCAGCATGTTGTCATCGGTTTTCAGGGCGATGCCGCGCAGGCCCACGGAATCGAAGACCTGCGCCGAGGTGTATGTTTCTCCGGCATACACCTGCGCACGCAGGGCGTGAATATCGCGCTGCAGCCAGGTCTGCACGTGGGTGAGCTCATTGCTGTCTTTGGCCCACGTGGTGAAATCACGCAGCCGCCACGCGCCCAGGTTGATGCCGCTGTTGAGGCTCGCAAACAGCTGCTGTTCCCGCGTGCGCGTCTCGCCGCGATACTCATTGTTCGAGCCGTTGACCACGTAATTCAGCCACGCGGCAGGAATGCCCGCTTCCCAGCTTTCCGGGCTGACGTATCCGCGCGGCAAATTGCGCATCGCACTTTGCGGTACGGTGAAGCCCAGGGTGAGCGTCTTCTGGTCCAGATCAAACTGCGTATCCGCAAACGCCTTCGTTAAGAAGATGCAGCGCTGCGCCAGCGGCAGCGCTCCGCCCTTCGCCTGATGACTATCGATGCCCAGCGCGTCGAATTGCTCAGGCGTGAGGCAGGGCAGCGCTTCACCCGTACTGTCTTCAGCAAGGCGGAACGTGACGTTACCTGTGAACGCGTAGTTGGTATTGATATACACGTTGAGGTTGTAATCACCCGGTGGCAACGCGCTCCCGGCATTGACCCAGGCGAGATCGGCGCTGTTTGCGCTCTCGCCGTTGAGGAACGCGGGGTTAAAGCGCAGCTCGCTTTCAGCAGCCACGGCTTGCCGAATCACCAGGGAGATCACCGTGGCGCACAGGATTTTTCTTTTCACGTGGTCACGCCTTACTGTTTTTATTATTGGGATAACGACGCGCGCGTGGCGGGGGTCCATGCCCCGTAATCGTTAATGGTCTGATAGCTCATGCTGCCCGCATGGCTGAAGGTTTCGGCCAGCATCACGCTGCCTTTCGGGGGCACCATCACCGGCTGCACCGGGATACCGTCAATTTTCACGTTGATGGTGGTGAGGTAGTACGGTGTTGGGTTACTGAGCGTCACTTTTCCGGCACGGTAGGCACCGGCCAGTTTTTTCCATGCTTCTCCCGGGCTTTCACTGAGTCCTTCCGGGCGATAAAAGACCTTAATACGGTTAGCCGATGCAAACTGCAGCGTATTCCCGGATCCGCTTTTCGTCTGCTGGGGGATGGCTTTGACCGTCATCCAGTAGAGCGTCTCCCGATCCGCTGGCAGGGCTTTACCGTTAAACATGATTTTCACCGCGCTTTCGCTGGCCGGTTTCATGACGTAGAGCGGCGGCGTGATCACGAAGTCGTTAGTACGTTCGCCTTTCTCATTCTCCATCCATGACTGGATGAGGAACGTGGCGTCGGGATGGGTGTTTCTCACCTGCATCATGGCCTGGCTGGTGGCGCTGGAGTAGACCATTCGCGTTGCGCCCAGCCCCACGCCACCGGCATAGACGGCGGAGGAACATAAAGCGCCCGCCAGGCAAATCCATGTGTTTACGCGCATAGTGTTTCTCCTGAAAGCTAAGACAGGCCCGGCCCGCAGACCGGGGCTGAAGATTACGAGTAGGTCACGGTGTAGGTCGCGACGGCGCTGGCATCACCCGCAGTGGCGCCGCCCTTCGGCGAGTAATATTTCGCGCTGAAGTTCAGGGTGTTGGCACCCTTGCGCAGAGGAATGGCCGAAGCAGGTTCACCCAGCTTCACCACGTTGCCCTGCTCGTCATAAAGGCGGATAGCCACGTTTTGCGCAGAGTTGGCGCCGCCGTTTGCCCCGACGGACAGGCTATTAACATCGGAGCCGTCCGGCGTGCCGGTGAAGGTGACGGCCACGGTTGTGGCGGCAATCGGGTTCTCAGCCGTAGAGGCTGAGGTGTCGGCGATTTCACAATCTTCCAGGGTGATGGCAAACGCTTTAGCCGTGCTGGCTTCACTGCCTGCAGCCGCCAGCGTTGCGGTACGCACTTCACCCATGTCCACGTCAATGTTGGCGCTTCCCGCGCTGATGGCGCAGGCGGACGTCACCACTTTGCCGTTAAAGTTCACCGTGCCGCCACTGGTACCAGCAGCCAGCGCCGTTCCGGCTGGCAGTAGTGCCGCAATAGCGATCGCAAGCAGCGTTTTATTATTGAATTGAGCTTTCATTGTCCTGATTCCATTATGGTGTTATGTCGAGATTTGCTCTGAAAGCAGCAGGTCTAACTGGTTAAAAAGACCAGCAAATCTGTCTTGTTCCTGAGCCCGAGTTTTCTTATCGCTGAGCTTTTTAACGCGCTGACACGACGGTAAGAAAGCTGCTCTGTTTCGGCGATGTAACGCATATCCAGACCCTTTCGCAGTTCCTTCAATACCCTCCATTCGCCCGGCGTCAGCGATAACGCCGTGGGTTTTTTTAGTGGTCGATAACGGCTATCGACCAGTTTTAATACGCTGGCTCGCCAGTGATAAAGTGGGGCCTGCAGCGAGATATAGGCGTCTATTTCACCGCGTATCCACAGCCAGGAATTTGCCGGTGCGGAATACATGCAAATAAGCACGCCGGGATAGAGGGCTTTCATTTTCCTGATATATTTCAGGCAGTCATATCCCGCGTGATATTTCTCCGTGCCGGATAAAAAAATCACGTCTACCGGCGTGGCCGCGAGTATCGTTTCGATCTCCGCGTAATTATCGAACGATGCTGTAATCTGCATAGACGGAGTAATATTTTTTAATAACGCAGCGATCCCCTGGCGCGCAAAGTGATCCCCACCCAATAGCGCGATATTTAAATGACGTGTGTTGTTGAGTTTATTCGCCATGTCATTCCCTCGATTTATAATTGTAATGAGACTCGTCTGTCTGGCAGAACGATGTCTGTATTTTCGAAGCAATTAAGCATTGCACGGTATGAGCCCACTATACTCAGGGCGTAAAAGAGGTAATCTGAATTAATCTTAATTTGTTTTAAGTTCAGTTTAGATGTAGCGTCAATTCTCCTCGCTGAACCGGCTTTTTGCTTATCTGCCTGTAAACAATCATACCGGTAGTTTTTATTGAAAAGTTAGCTTTAATAAATGTTTTGTAAGGAAATGGTCTGGTGACGTCACGCGAGGCGGGTTGTTACTGACGGTGGCTAACAGTTTTGTGCCGAAATCGTTAATAAAAACGACATCTTTCGAATTAGACTTAATTTCGAAACCCGCTGGCAGCGCGCGTCCTTTCTGCTTTTTGTTTAAAAAAACAAATTAAGCGCGCTGAATAATTCAGACAGCGATGGCTAAAGCGTTCAACGGGCGCCTTTGTCGAGTTTTGTCAGTGTCAAGACGGCTTTAAATGGCGGTTAAGAAAACTTCAGACGGTCAGATAAAGAGAAAGGAAAAATAAGATTTTTCGCCAGGCGCCAGGATATACAGTTGCGCGTTAATCCGTCACATTAATCTTTACACAGGCGAGGGATACGCAGGTTAACCGTGAAGGGAATCTACTGGAGCAACAAGCGTTGACCGGAGGTATTTAGCCCATTTTATGCATAAGCATTACATTATTAATGGCCTGGTAGAGTTTCACCCAGCCGCCAGCACATTACGCGATCTCAACAATCCTGACCGGGTGGTGGTATTAAATTCCCCGGCGGGCCGCTGTTTGTTGTTATTAATTGAGAGAGTCGGAAGTATTGTGACTCAACAGGAGTGCATGGATATTGTCTGGCAGCGCCGGGGGATGCTGGTTTCGCCTAATACCTATTACCAGAACATTTCTATTCTGCGTAAAGGTCTGAAGAAGGTGGGTTTCGAAACCGATCCAATTGTCACTATCCCGCGCATTGGACTGACGCTCGCAAGCGATACGCAAATCACCATTAAAGAGACGCAGCCGCAGGCTGAAGAGGAAGAATGCTCTGCTCCGGATGTCTGCGAAGAGACCGTCGTCCCGACGGTCTCGACACGCCGCTTCTGGCTGCCGTGCGCGCTGGTGCTATTGCTGATGCTGGCTGGCGTGAGCGTTATCAGCCATAACCTGCTGCATGACAGCTATTTCGTCGACGGGTACCGCTTCGCGATGAAGATGGGCGAATGCCAGCTCTATTTTTCTCGCGATATTGAAACGCAGCGTGACAGGGATAAAGCCCTGGCCTATGCCACCCCGTTTAAGGACCAGTGCGCGAACTATCCCTGGGTGTACGTCAGCGGATACATCCTGCTGCCTCGCGCGTCGATCATTCGCTGTGACAGGCCAATGACGGAACCCAACCGCTGTATGTCTGATTATTTTATAGAGGATCGATAGTATGGTTCGCTACCGTCAAACGCTTGTCGCGCTCTGCCTGTGCCTGTTGATGGGGGCTGTCGTGGCGGCGTATTACCTCTGGCATCGCCATTACATCCAGCCCTTTTCCTGTCAGGCGAATTTTATTCAGCATCACCGTGATGAGACGCTCTCTCTGTGGCTGAATTACACCGTGGAGGGTAACAGCGGAATACTCAGTATGAATGGGCATGTGAAAAGCGACCTAACGAAGACCCTGAATCGCAAAGTGTTCTTTCAGATTGAGCGCAAAGACAGCGTCTATAATCTGACGTCCATACGCAATATGAAATTTCCGGACGACAACATCAGCGACAGCTGGCTGGAGAAGTACGAGCCCTTATTTTTTATCTATCCGAATAAGAATATTTATATGCGCATTAAGAAACAGCAGAATGAGAATTATTTATTTATTCCGGGAACGCTGCCGACCTATGTGTGCCACACATCAAAAAACGGATAGCGACAGGGATAAATGTTTTTAAGTTTTTGCGGGCATCATTTATGCTTGATTTAACAGCCAGAACCTATCTTAGGAAAATATAACAGCAACAATAATGTTGCGATAATGTAATTATTATTCTTCGGCAAGTTAATGAAAAATTTAATTGATGATAGCGTCAGAATGACGCCTGCACGGAATAAATCCCTGCATATGGGTTTACTCATGTGGCCCCATTTCTCGCTTTTCGCATATTCAGGATTAATAGAGGCGTTACGCATTGCATCCAGCGTCCAGAAGCGTAGCCAGAAAATACGCTTTAAACTCAGCCTGATGAGCATTTACCCCGACTTACCGGTAGCAAGCAGCTCAGGGGTCAGCGTGCGGCCTGAGGCCGCCCATGCGCCGCCCGGTGACTTCGACTACATTGCGGTAATTGGTGGAGGCCTGGAGCACCTTCACCTGGGGCACCGTGGCGACAGAGCGTTCCTCACGGATGCTCATCACAACAACGTTCCTCTGATCGGTATTGGTACCGGCAGCTTTATTCTGGCGGAGGAAGGCTTACTGAACGAGCGCCGCGCCTCGATTCATCCTCATCATCATGGCGTTTTCACGCAGCGGTTCCCGCAGGTTTATGCTGAGCAAGGCCTCGATTTTATTGACGAAGGTGATGTGCTGACCTGCCCGGGTGGGATCTCAACGCTCACCCTGGTAACGTCGCTGATCCGCGCCCACGGGGGAGACGACATTGCGGCCATAACCTCCCGGCGTCTGTCTCTTCTTCCGCATGACGCCAGCGCGCCGCGGCCTGCCAATATCGCCATGATCCCTGATTCACGGCTGCGCAGGGCGGTGATGATTATCGAACAGTATCTGACTCACCCGCTGAACGCCGCCAGGCTCGCTCAGGACGTCAAGCTGAGCGAACGTCAGCTCAACCGCCTGTTTCACGCCGAGTTTGGCAAAACGGCGCGGGAATTTATTCGCAGCGCCAGGCTGCGCTATGCCTGCTGGCTGCTGAAGAACTCTCAGCAAAGCGTCACGGATATTGCGCGGCGGATGCGGTTTAGCGACTGCGCCCACTTTATTCGTCATTTTCAGACCGAGTACGGCTGTACGCCGGGGGTATGGCGCACCTCGCAGAACTGATGCACCTATTTCGTGCTTTCTTCGTAGGGTATTACTGGCTCGCCTGGATAGACTTCCGTTAAAAGCCTAACGGAGGGACGACAACATGAACTGGCAGCCTTTTCGCGGCGATGCACCGGAAAATATGACCATTTTCAGCGCGTCCTTTCCCGACGTCAGCGACCAGTGGCCGATGAAAGACGATGCTGCCCGTGAGATCGCCTCCCTTGACCGCGCCCTGAAAGCCGAACCGGCGCTCCGGGCACCGAGGGTGGAATACGACGAAGGGGGGCAGGCCGTGCTGGTTCCTCAGAACCGCTATTCCGAACAGGCCTTCCGCAACCGTCCGGCGCTCGCCGCGTGGCGCACCCGGCTGGTGCCCTCTGCGCTGGCGCTGTTTGTGGTGCAAAACCCACTGGAGGACCGCCTGCCCGACGGCACAAAAATGGACAGCGACAGCCGCCAGTGGTTTATCCACGCCAACGATGCCATCGGCGTGCGTTCCCGCGCCCGGGTGCTGGCCGCGCTGGTGGATAAGTACATTCATAATGAAAGCGAGAACAACTGGGTCAGCCTCGCGAGCGGCGCCGCCATCCCGGTACTGGAGGCGCTGCGTGAAGCAAAGCTCGACGGCCAGCAGGTCTATCTCACGCTGGTAGACAAAGACCCGGTGGCGCTCAGCTGGGCCGAAACTATGGCGGCGCAGGAAGGCATTGTGGTGGGCGAACAGCTGACACTGCTCAGGCGCAACCTGCTCCATACGCTGGTGCGTAACGAGGACCTGCTGCTGGAGCTGGGCGAGCACCAGGCCGAACTGGTCGACGCGCTGGGGATCTTCGAATACTTCAACGATACCGATGCGGTGATTTTTCTCCAGCGCGCCCTGCGGCTGGTCAAACCCGGCGGCGCGGTGATTGTGTCGAACATGCTCACCAGCAGCCCGCAAATTGACTTTGTGCTGCGGGGTATCGGCTGGGAAGATATTTACCCGAGGTCGTTACAGCAGCTGCAGGATATTCACCTCGCGGCGGGCGTGCCGGTGGAAAACGTCACCGTGGTTGTGCCGAAGGATGGGGTGTACGCGGTGATGGAGATTAAGGTTTAGCTCGATCTGTTCCCTCTCCCTGAGGGAGAGGGTTAGGGTGAGGGTGGAACAGACCGCAAAGCGTGGCTTGAAATAGCTCGGTTTTCCAATCATGATCCCCCAATGAAAATAGAAACCGCACTCCCCTCACACTTCGAACGTCTGGTCGCGATCTGGGAATCCTCCGTCCGTGCCACCCATCACTTTTTACAGGAAAGCGATATTGCGGCGCTGCGCCCGCTATTGCTCAACGCCTACCTGCCTAACCTCAAGGTTGTGATCGCTCGTGATGACGCAGGCGTTATTCACGGTTTTTTAGGCGTGGATGAAAACCGCATTGAAATGCTGTTTGTGGATGACGCGAGCCGGGGAAAGGGCGTCGGGAAATTGCTGCTGCAACACGCCATCGAAGAGTTTGGCGCGAACGAGGTGGACGTAAATGAGCAGAACCCGCAGGGCGTCGCGTTTTATCGCCATATGGGGTTTGAGCAGGTCGGACGCTCGGAAGTGGACGGGCAGGGGAATCCGTTTCCGTTACTGCATATGCGGTTGGGCGGGCAGGTTTAACGCCCTCTCCCTCTGAAGAGGGAGTCTGCAAGCTAGTTACTGGTAATTTGCCCGATGATTACGCCACGCACTTTTTCGCTATCGAAGTAATAAGAGACCGTATTGCTCTGTATGAATCCATTCTTTACTGGCGTCTCCTGATAAAAAAGCATTGCTTTCTTTTTGGCGATCTCTTTCTCGCCGAACGATGCGACTAAATTCCCATGCGTCGCATTTAATAATGGAACATTTGCGACGGAGACGCTGACAGGTTCCGTTGTTTTAGCACACTCTTTATGGATGCCATCTTTGGCTATAACTAGCGCAGTTAGCAATCCTGCACCCATTTCGTTATCAGAAATGAACCAGTAATTCGTGTCATCGTCGTCATGAAGGCAGACCCAGCGTGCGGAACTGTCTTTGTTAATTGGTGTGCTGGAGATGTCTGCCAGATGTGTAACCTCCAATTGCACGGTTTTCTTACCGATGGTAATAGTGGGATAGAGGTGCACTTCTGTGGGTTCTTCCGGCGTTGTTACGTCATCCTGATAAAACCTGGCTGCGAAGCCGGACATTTGGGCTGCTGATGTATTTTGAACCAGGAATAGAAGTGCAGCCAAAAATATCATTACTTTCATTTTAGATGCCCTAATACGTAGCACGATTATTCCATTCGTCAGTGTAGGCAATGTTCCCATCGCAATGTTTCCATGTAATCTTCTCGTAACGGAGTTGAATATCTTCGAGATGCGTGCTTGTTAAGCCGGTGGGATGCAACAGGGGTGATATAGAGGTGATCTTTACGTTCTCCATTATCATATTGAAATACTCACTCTCAACACCCTGGTCAAGAATTCGATACATTTTCAAAACTGCTTTTTTGAATATTCTTCCTTCACACATTGCACGATACAAAACAGGCGTTGCAGCATCAAATTCCTTATGCAAGTTTATGGGGGAATGAACTCTCGTGCCTGTCAAACGACCCGTATTCGAGCTCTCAGGGATCCATACCTGATGGATAACTGAACGGATTTCAAACGATCCTAATCTCGCTGGCAGTAAGGATGGACCCACTATAGGCGAACCATTTTCATCAAACAACCACAGATGAGCGGGAATCGACATAATTTACTCCTGTTAAATAGTAATTATCTTTTTTTACGTAAAAGGATATAGAGGCCTACAATAACTACAATTGACCATATTGCATTCATTGCGATTTTTTCAGGTAGCCAGGTTACGGAAAATAGTGCAAATATTATGACGAATGAAAGGGGAATTGCGCCTCTCAGGAAGAATATGAGTTGGCCTTTTAGCCAGTCTTTAATAGCTTTAATCATCCCTTTATCATCCTTGAAATCGCATATGCAATATCGCTGTCTGAAGCATAAGCTTGGTTAAGCATGGGGGATCTCATTATTATGGGCTCAATCATGAAAAACATCATTTCAAGTTCTTCCTGATAAAGAAGATTATAATAATAAGCATTATAATTTTTTAGATGGTTGGCACTTCTTGATGCCTGCTCAACGATACCATAAATTTTTAAACCAAGAACAGCATAAGTAGAAAACGATGTGATCTTTTCCTTCATCCAAATGTTGGTATGAACACTACTACAAATTGCAATAGTTGCCGAATATATAAAAGCTTGGCTGGAGAGCATTGATGATGAAATTGATACACCCAAATTCATAAGATTTCGTTGTATGCTATGTATTCTTTTTTCACTCTTGTTGCCTAGTAAGCTTTTAATATAAATATAGAGCATCTTATAGATAACGTCTCTGTGTTTTATTAACTGGACAATACCTGTCAAAAATCGTGAGTCTTCTTTGCGTAATCGTAAACATACGTCCTGATAGTTTTCAGTAAAGCACGAAAGTTGATAGCTTAGTCGCGTTACCCCATCATCTATCTGGTGCGCTTGCTTTAATACTTCATCTTTTACGCCTGTTAAGGCGTGTTCTAACTTTAAAGCCAATATTTTATGTGCATCTATTGATGTTATTAATGAGTCACTATAATACATATTGCACTCTTTAACAGTAAACAGAGGCACAAGTTCCTATTAATATTTGCGTTCTGCTGTGATGCATATCGCAATACTTAATCTTTAATAAAAAATACAGGGATATAAACCTTCGAGTAATATTTGTCGTGAATAATTGTTGGCTATCAATTTAGATATTGTATGAGCGTGAGAATTAGGGCGTTAGATCGGTTGTATATTAGTTTAATAGCCGTATGGCCGATAAAGGCGAAACTGGGTGCCACGAGCTGAGCGTAACTACGAGTGTTGCTTTGAGATTGTAGCGATCGCTCACTGGAAATCTGATGTCTCCTTTCCTGGCAAACTATCCGGAATTTCCGGATAGTTGAATGCTGATCAATTTCGCCATCAGAAATTCTATTTATGAGATGCTAATTGATGGTTCGAACAGGGAGATTGGGTTGCGACTTTCTCTGCATGTCCTCTCCCATCTACATCGTCTAACGCGCCTGGCGGGTTGTATGCCAGAAACAGTCGCTAAGCCAGGTGGCTTGTATTTGATTTTGCGGGGCGCTTTCCAGGACGCTGAGTTTGAATCGCTGCAAGCGCATCTTCTATCTCAATGAGCTTTGCCTTCGTCCGTTTATAATCATCCTGCAACCGCTGCTCCTGCTCGTTATACGCTACCAGAACGATGCACCCTTTCATGACCTTTACCGTGACCTGCTGTCCGGTATCAAAACCCGCCGCGCGAAGCCACTTGCCGGAAAGGATGATTTTTGGGGTGGATTTGTCGAAAACATTCGGGCGGTATCCCACAATTAATGAACGCTCGGTTCCGGATTGGTCTGTCTCTGGGGTAGAATGCGAATCAGCCATAATCAACTCCTTGATAGTTGGTGAGGTTAGCTCTCGTCCGGTATTGCGAGTACCTGGCGAGGGCGTTTCAATTTGAGGTTATCGTATGTTAAGGTACGTACCTCAATGAAGATATCTTGCTCTTGTAGGTACGTACATGTCAACAGCCAAACGTGACCCTAATCAGTCAAAATCCGGGAAAGCACCGACTTTTCAGATTCGCATTACGCCGGAGTTGAAGGCGCAGTTTGAGGCTGCGGCGAAGGAGGCGGGGATGAGTTTGGGGAATTGGTTGAAAAACCTTGGTAGAGAAGAGCTAAAAAAAAAACAATAATAAAAATTACTTGAATGAAACTAAATGAGAGGCACAGAACTTTATACTGTACCTCTTTTTTAAATCATCTTATAACTTTTGGATTAACCCAATTCCATTTTATATTCCTAATGACATCAGATTGAGTTATTTGGCAGTCAATAAATGTCGAGATACAAGGGATGTTGAATTTCAATAAATCAATATCTGTTTGGCTTAGTTTAAATGTGAATGTATTATTTTCTAATATGAAGTTATCGGAGGATTTTGCTTTTATAGTTACAGAGTATTCACCCGCTTTCCACCAAATAAAGTTTTCTCGTGAGGTAATCAGATTATGATATTGTTGCGATTCTTTCAGTTTTTTAATAAAGTCTACTGATGATTTACTTTTAAGATAGTTTATATGAGAAAGTAATTCATTTTGTAGTAATGAATCTTGTTCATGATATTTAGGTTCTTGAAATTTTATAAATTTTTCTGTCAATAGATCTTGGAAAAGATTTATTGCAATCGCAGGATAATCTTTTGTGATATATTGTTTATTACCACTGTCATCACTAATTTCGTTTTGGATTTCAGTAATCCCGACCCATTTCAAACTATGAATATCACCATCCATATGTTTTATTTCAATTGAAAGATCCTCGATTAATAATGGTTTTTTATTAGAAAGGAGATTCATCCTTAAATTAAAAATAGGACCAAAGGAAGTATAGCTTATCTCTAGGGTATTGTTATAGTAAAACTTCAACTTTGGTTTGGTTATGTATTTATAAAATAAATTAATTATTTGAGGTAGCCAGGCTGCGGCACCAATATACGCGACTATATCTCCAGTACTCATGCTATTATCCCCAATATTTAATTTTAATAAATTTAGCATTTTTAAGTAAAATATGCGAGAGATAGATAACGGAGATGTTTTGTTTAGTCTTTGGAGAGAAATCATAGGATTTTGGCGGAAGATCACAGGAGTGATAAACTCCATGTAATTATTTGATTTTATTTGATTTTATTTTGAGGGGAAAATAAATTATACACTTTGCTATACACAGTAGTGAGAGTGTAGATCACCCTAACAATCTCACATTGTTCGCAATACAATCAATAAACTTGCTAGGAACTTATTCAAAATCAATGGTTTATTCAATTTTATTATGAAGATTTTGAATCCATTTTATTTCTTGAAAGTATTTTCTGTTCAGCTTAGTGTAAAAATGAGGGTCTATATCTTTTGCATAAGCAATATAACCTGAAAGTTTGTTAAAATCTTCATCTTTTAATACTCCCTTTGATAAAAGAGAAAGATGTAATCTTATTTTATCTTTCATTGACCTATGTAATGTAACATGGAAATCATGACAAACTTTCAACCCGGTTACTACTATACTGCCACCCGAAGCACTACAGATCTTGAACTTTTTAATATTTATTTTAAAGTCGGGCCCAATTTCATTCATTGCCCTTTTAAAACAATTTAGAATTATTTTACTAGCCCCTTTCATATTTGTAGATACAATAATATCATCTGCATATCGTGTATAAGTGGCATTAAGTTTATCAATTGTGTTTAGTTTTCTCGTCAGTTTTTCATCAAGCTCTCTTGCGACAAAGTTTGCAATTATAGGTGACGTTGGAAATCCGATAGGGAGAGTACTATCTGATATGAAACAGATTGTTTTTATAAGTTGTAGTAACTCTTTGTCATACTCTGTTGTAAATTCAATGCGATCTCTATAACGAGTGAATGCATTTTCAAAATCACTAAATTTAATTGAAGGAAAAAAATCTTTGAGATCTATTTTTACATAATATTTATTTTTTGATTCAGCATGCAATAAGGCGTTGCTTTTTATTGAACGGTTTTTAACAAATGCATATGCAGCATTATGCATTGGCAGTTTAGAAAAAATATTATTCATTAACCAATATTGAATTAGTTTTACTTTAGATGATGGGTGGTATATTGTTCTCACACCGCCTTTTTTCTTAGCTATATCCCATCTTTTTGGAGGCTCAGGTGACCGCATTACTTCAGAAGCAAATCCCTTAGTCATTAATGTTTGAGAATCAATCAGGCTATATATTCTCATATACCTTCATCCTTTCTGGTTTGTTCTTGAGGAAAAAAACCTTAAACATTGATGAGATGTTGTCAATATCAAAATCATATTTAAAATAATATTCTTTATACAGAGAATAATAAACTCCATTTGTGCATGATATTATTCTAATAGCCATTAGAATACCAAGATGCTTTAGAAGGTTTTTTTTGTAATGACTTTCTGTACCAAAAATTTTGGTGATTATTTCGATAAGTTCATTAAGCTGTAAAGGGCCACATACAAAAATTATATCATGAATAAATCGTACTGAGTCTTTATTAAAGTTATTGGAAGGATCTAACTCTTCCTTTTTTAAAGTTCTTGAAATTGCTCTCTCATTCTTAGAAAGAATATCATATAGAGCATCGAATATTTCGCCAATGCCGTCAGAGCGCTCTATACTTTCAATACCTTCTGTCATTTTATAATGTAAGAAATGACCAGATTGTTGTGATTGTTGAGTAATAGCCTTTATTGGTCCCATATTTATAAATGATTTCTCATTTATAAATTTTGTATTGTTAACTATTATTAATTTCTTGCGTAATTGCTTGCTGTATGCGAATGCACCAAGTTCCGTGAAAGATGAATAACTTTCTAAAACAATGATAATATGGTCAGCTAATTTAGATAAGTCAGCTTCGATATCTAATAAATTATCAGATAATGATTCTTCATCGGTGCTTAATTCTTTGAAAACTAGTTCAGCAAGAAAAAAATGACAGTTATTCAAATACCTTTCAGAAAAATTTATTAATTCCAATCGTCTTGCTGATGGTTCTCCATTGTTTTTGTTAGCACCACACAGAAAGACGAATTTTTTTACATTACCAGGACATTTTACTTTGTTCTTTTCAACGAATGATGAAAATAACGCGGTTGCTCTGGATACCTCAGTACCATTTTTTTTTAGCTGAGTCAGCATCGAGAATATCCTTATGCACCTTGATGGTAGAGGACTAAAAGAGCCAAACCTACTTGAGCACGTCGATCAGTTCGCTGATCGGTGGCCCCCAGCCGCCGCTCAGCGAACTGAACGACGGGCATAGCTAAAATACTAGGCGAAACCATGACTCATGGCCCGATGGGCTATTAACCCATAAAATGCTAGGTTTGGCTCTGTTACGCTCTCATAAACCTCAAGAGGATTCAAGAGGAAAGCTATTGATGTGAATTAATTTTCTTTTATCCAAGTGCTGAGAAAAAAGTTTTTTTGCATTTAACTGTTAACACTGTTCACCTCGGTTATTTCTCATTTTATATCATTAAGTTAAGTGATGATGAGTTGGTGAAGGGTGAACAGTCGACTCTTCACCTTTTTTCGCTTTACTCGTTCCGGGGGCGCCCGGTCAGGCAATACTCGGGGGGATAAAAAGTTTTTTCCGGTTTTACTGTTCACACTGTTCACCTTTGCTTTTTTATCAATAATTTCATACTGATACAGGGTGAATATACGGTGAAGGGTGAACAGTGGAGTGTTCACCTTATGATAAGGTCGGAAAGAAAAAGACCGGCTGTTGCCGATCTGGAGTTGGTTAAGTCGCTGCGGGTTCGTCGCATTTGGGCAGCCAGTCGCCGTAGCTTTCCTCTTTCAGCGACAGGTTGGTCTGTATCCCCTGCTTTGTGTGCCGCTTTTCATAATTCAGGCCGTACTCTTTCAGCATCATGGGCAGCCCCAGCCCGAACATTTTCAGGCTGAGTACGTTCCTGTATCCGTTAGCCTCCATATAGGCCAGATACGCGTGATAAAGATATTTACGGTAATTACGCGGGACAATGCTGGCATTACCCATAAACATTCCGTTGGTCTGCGGCAGCATTTCCAGATAGCCGCAAAAATCAAACGTCGGGTCAGCATCACGCTTGATGCTGAGCGCCTCGTCGGAGTTCTGCTGCGACTGGAGCAGTGCGCGCGCTGTCATCGGGTCGCTGAACCGCTGCATAAGCTGACGCACAATAACGGCCAGCTCGCGCGCAATTTTATCTCTGAGCTGCGGGTCGCGTTCCTCCGGGGCAATCTGCTCCGGGAAATGAATAATCACCCGGCGACGTGACACACCGCCGCTGCGGTCGGTAAAGCGCATCGGATTGTTGTTGACGGCCAGAATGACCGCCGGAATATGTGTTGAATACGGGTTCTGGTATTTCGGGTCAACCGAAACTGCATCACCGCCGGTGATGGCTTTAAGTCCTGCGCCGTCACCGCTCCATTTTTCCTGGTCAGGCAGACGTATCAGCGAGAAGCCAATCAGGGAGGCACGCTTGCGCGGGTCTTCCAGTGTGTCGATGTCGGCCGACGTGGCGTTATCCTCTCCGGCGAGCAGGGTCGCAATTTCGGCCAGAATACTTTTGCCGCTCCCGCCGGGACCGGTGACTTCGAGAAAGAGCTGCCAGTCATAGCGGTTCGCCAGCACCATAAAAAGCGCAGCGAGTATCACGTCGCGCTTTTGTGGATTTTTACTGGCCGCCCGGTCAAGCCAGCGCCAGAAATTCGGCGCGTGGGTTTCCAGCGTTTCACCCTCAACAGGCGGGGTAAAATCCACGTCGCACAGCGTGCGCAGCCAGTACGATTTGCTGTGCGGGCTGAACAGACCGGTTTGTGTATCGAGTACCCCGTTGCGAAAACCAATCAGACGGCGTGCCGGTGTATCCTGCTGCGGAATAATCAGCTTCAGGGTCTCCACCACCGAGGCAATTTTCCCGGACGAGAATGGGGCGCGTAAGCGCTGGAATAAATCAGCCACATTCCGTGAAAAAGTGGCGGCAGGGATATTTTTCCAGATGCCGTTTTCATAGCGGGACAGGAGCTGGCCGTTCGCATCCACCGCCAGCGCTTCGCCGTAATGCTCATGCACCCGCAAAGCCTTGTCGCTGGCGCTCATGGCGGTAAATTCTGCCTCGCTCATGGTATCGAACGGGCTTTGCGCCGGTGGGCGGATGGTGTCATAAATGGCTTTGCGCGTGTCTTCCTCGCCGTACTGTATAAACGCATCATTCCAGTCACCGAACACCGGCGGCAGGGCGACAATGCCCTCACAGGCGTCTGCGGCCGCAGTGGCTTTACTCTGACCATCGCCGCTCAGGTCACGGTCGGCGGCGAGGACAATCTGACAGGCCGGGTGTTTCTGACGGACAAGGCTCGCCAGAGAAAGGAGGTTCACGGACGACAGCGCCACCATGACGGTTTCTCCGGTCAGGTGATGTACGGTGAGCGCGGTTGCATAGCCCTCCGCAATCCACAGGCGTTTTCCGGTCTGTTTTTTCCCTTCGATGGTGTGGCACGCTCCTTTTACTGCCCCGCCTTTCAGGGTGCGTTTGAGTCCGTCAGAACTGATAAGCTGAAGGTTAACCAGCACGCCGGTATCGTCATACAGCGGGACAACCACATCACCGGCGCGGAACGTCACGCCGCCGGTTTTATGTGTGGCCGTCAGCATGACACATTCATGACCGGGGAATCCCTTGCGGGTCAGATAGGTGTTGCCGCTGGCCGTGCGGGTTTTCTCCATGAGCCTGACGGCCAGTGTGGCCGCCGCTTTACGGTCAGCTTCGGTTTCAGCTTCTGCGGCCGCAATCACTTCGGGGGCAACCGGTGGCAGGTTGCCGGTCACGGCGTTCACCTTTTGGGCTGCCTCTGACGGTTTTACACCGAAAACCTTTTCAACCAGCTTAAGCCCGTCACCCGCGCCGCACTGGTTACAGAACCATGTGCCGCGCCCCTCTTTATCGTCAAAGCGGAAGCGGTCAGAGCCGCCGCACACCGGACAGGCCTGATGGCGGTTTTTAATGACCTTAACACCCAGCGCCGGGAGAATGCGCGGCCAGTGGCCGCACGCCTGTTTTACGGTTTCCGTTACGTTCATTTTCATCGTTATTTTCTCCCTCAGTGCATAACAGGCGATGTGATATGACGGGCGCAGAGTTCCTCCATCACGGCCAGCCCGAGAAAGGACAGCGACGGGGTGGCCTTGAGCGGTCCGGCTTCCATTAAATCTTCCAGCAGCGCACAGGCAATCTGGCGGCCTTTTTCCTCACCGTGCTGGCGCAGATAGAAGCCCTCCAGCTCGTCGGCAATGGCGCTTTCCAGCGCATCAAGGGTGAGGTGTTCGTAGCGGTGCTGACGCTCGCATACTGTCAGCCATGCACAGGCCACGGCGCGGCGATAGAGCGCGGCGCGTAATACGGGTGAAAGAGGCTTTTTCATACGTTATCCTCCCCGGTCAGCCAGCGCTTTTTGCAGCGTTCGACCACGCCGTCGAGCTGGGCGGTCATGAGGTAAATCACGGAGGTGAGCTGCAACTGCTGCGCCGGGTCGCGACAAACGGAGGTTGAGTCCTGCACCTTCATCAGCTCGTCAACAAGCTGGCCGACATTGCGCATATGCTCAAGGCACTCAATATCATGAGGGGTGATAAGGGTCTGTTTCATGCACGCACCTCCGCAACCGGCAGGCGGCCAGCGAACGACAGAACGTAGTCGCGAACGAGCGACAGGCGTGCGGCGTGTTCATCACCGGCAACGGTGCGGAGCATACAGACACGGGGTTTACGGTCTGCGCGACGAACGGCGGCAAACACAAAGACAAACTGCGGATGTGACGGGGTGAGGATAGTAGCCATAATGGCAGCCTCCATTGAGTAGCGGTTAACGCCACCACCGGAGTTCTCACGCTCGGGTGGTAGCCCAGACGGGGGTGAGAAACCGGCCTCAATGGGTACCGGCCAGCCCGAAGGCTGCCCCGCCTGAGCCACCATTACGCGAATACAGCAACGGCTAAAGAACCGATGCGTAAACAACAGGTGCACATAGGCATAGACACAAAAAAAGACGCATGGCGCGTCCGGTGTCGCCACTGAGTAACTCGGGTTCTCACGCCCGGCTGCCGATTTTGCGACAGCGGGAAAACTATACCTGGAAACGGCGACAGGAAGCAAGCCAGAAAAAGGGGCGGTTTGCTGAACGGTCATCATCATGCGTCATACCCCCGGTTACGTTCGGCAATGCGATCTGCCATCCATGCCGTGATTTCAGACTGCGCCCATGCCACGTTTTTGCCGCCCAGGCTGATTTGTTTCGGGAAAGCCTCGCGGCTGATGAGGTCGTAAATGGTTGACCGGGACAGGCCACACAGATGCATCACTTCAGGCAGGCGGA
This sequence comes from Enterobacter asburiae, assembly GCA_011754535.1. Taxonomy (NCBI): domain Bacteria; kingdom Pseudomonadati; phylum Pseudomonadota; class Gammaproteobacteria; order Enterobacterales; family Enterobacteriaceae; genus Enterobacter; species Enterobacter asburiae. Next base: position 121,181 of record JAAQVN010000001.1, read on the forward strand.
TAAAGCGCTCCTGAACGGCATCAGAAACAGGCATCAGTGGTGCGGCAGGGGCAGAAGACGGGGAAGAAAAAGCGGTGTGCATCGGGCTACCTCATAAAGTCCATACAGTGCCGGTCATGTCCGTCCGGCATCGGGTAGCTCCTTATTATGTCTATATTTTTTCTCAGGTCATGTGAGATTTTCGGGGAAACAAACATTGACTTTTCGCTCTGGCAAACAAAGACAAACGCTGGCAAAGATGTGCAAATCACTGCATTACAATGCAGCAATTTATATTGCTTTTAGTTATACATTTTTCATTTTTAATCGAAATATAGTCTTAGTGGTATAGACAGAGCAAAACAGGAGGGTGAACAGTGGTGAACAGACGGTGAACAGTCATACCCTCAACTGTTCACCCTTTATCTTACTGTATTACTTATATTTTTATTTAAGGTGAACAGTGGTGAATAGTTATAAGTAAAAAAACAATCGATGAGTAGGTTTTGCTGAGACCTTTCTCTGGCAAGCCGGGTTTTGAGTGGTGTTTGTGCCAGAACTGCCACAACTGCAATGAATCGAGATGTTGTGTGATGAAGGGCAGAATCATTTCAGGTTGAATAAACGGAGAGCCTGAACATGAAACCCGAAACAGTCATTACCGCCCTGCAAAATGTTGCCGCTCAGCAGTATGAAGTGAACAACCAGCACATCACCGACAAGCTGAGCGCATTCACTGCGGCCAGAGACACCCACGCGGCCAGCATGCAGGTACTGAAAGAGATTGATACGTCCATTGAACGCTGTAAGCAGGAGCGGCAGACCGCCCTCGATAAGAGCGCAGAGGCTGAGCAGGACTGGCGCAGCCGCTTTCGCACCCTGCGCGGCAGTCTCACCCCTGAAATGAAAGCTGAGCACAGCAGGCGTATCGCCAGTCGCGAGCTGGCCGACGAGTTCACCGGCCTGATTGCGGAGCTGGAGACAGACCGGACACGCGCCATGCTGAATGCCTGCTCCACCGGCAATAAATACCTTTCAGCGCATGAAGATGCCTTTACCGCTTACGCCGGTGCGGAATGGGCTCAGGCTGTCAATGCGGTTCCCGTCGCCCTTATCCGCGCTTTCCTGCTGCGCATTCGTGCCCTCGAAATGAAGGGGGAGAGCGCCCCGCAGTCCGTGGTCATCAGTGAGCTGCGCGATGCGCTGAGCCGTCAGGGCAGCCTGTATCACTTCGATATGAAGCAGGAGCCGGTGTTGTCCGTGACGGGCATGCACCGGCCGCAGATTACTGACGTTGATACGGAGCTGTTACGCAGCCCGGCGAAGAGAATGATGCTCGCCAGAAAGCTGGCTGAGAATGGCGAGACAAAAGCAGAGGAGTAAGCATGTTTCACTGTCCGTTCTGCAAAACCAGCGCGCATTCCCGCACCAGCCGGTATCTGTCCGATAACGTCAAACAGCGCTATCACCAGTGCATGAACATCGAATGCTCGGCCACGTTCCGCACGCTTGAATCCATCGACGGGATTATTCGTTCACCGGTGGCAGAGCCGGTCATCCCTGTACCCGCACCGGGGGCCACCGTTAACCGTGCCGGTGCGTAAGCACGGCCAGTCATCAGGAGAATCATACGTGACCACACTGACGCTACAGAAAGCCTTTGAGGCCTGTCAGGCAAACAAATCCGCCTGGCTGCAACGCAGGGATGAACTGAAGCAGGCCGAACAGGCATACCGCGAACAGCTTGCCGGTAACGGCCACAGCCTGCAAACGCTGCGCGAAATTATCGACGTGAAAAAATGGGAAATTAATCAGGCCGCCGGGCGTTATATCCGCTCGCATGAGGAGGTGCAGCGAATCAGCATCCGTAACCGTCTGAATGATTTTATGCAGGCACATGGCGCGGAGCTGGCCGCCGCCCTTGCCCCGGAGCTGATGAATTATTCCGGGCAGCATTCCGCCATTCAGCGCTGCGCCATGCAGCACTCACTCGACTATCTGCGTGAGGCGCTGCAGGTCTGGCTGGCCGCCGGTGAAAAAATTAATTATTCGGCGCAGGATAATGACATTTTAACGGCCATCGGATTCAGACCTGACGCGGCCTCGCGCGATGATAATCGTGAAAAATTCACACCTGCACAGAGCCTGAATTACACCCGCCGCCGTGCAGAACTGGCCGTGCGGTAGTCCGCTTAAAAATCCCAGAACATCCCGCCATTTTTACGTATAAAAGCCATGCATGCATAAGGTGCATGGTTTTGCATGCGTTTTACCGACACAGGATCCCCCGCCAGCGCCAGCACTGGCGTGCCCTGAGGCCGGTCATGCACCTGCATTAAAAGCGCCCCCTTAAGCGGGCAGGCGGGGCGGGGAGAGCATTGCGCGCACACGTACACTTGTCATTTATTTTTGTCTATGGCGTTTTCTAGAAAATCAAAGAATTCCTTCACTAATTTATCATTGTTATTTTCGGTAAAGCCTCGCTTGTAAAATCCCATGCATGCAGAAAAAATTGCCCTGCTAGTTAATTCGCTATATTGGGATGAATACAAAGGTTCAACTCCTCGGTATAGAGACCAGGCTCCATGAGCTATGTCAGATCTAATTTCATACATTTCTTTAGCAACCTTATCCCAGTCCTTTTCATTTGGATAATAAATTGAAACTAATGATGAAATGCGTCTAGTGAAGTTCTTTGTAGTTGAAGAATCTTTTTTCTCACTTGGTAGACTCACAAGTCTTTCGAGGGCTGTTGCTAATTTCACTATGCGTGAACTTTCATCCTTATCTTGTTGCGCGCTACTAAATAAATAGATGGCATCAATTAATCGGTCAGAAATGATAGATCTTTCATTAGGCTCGATGGCTAAGTCAATTAGCTGAGATAACACCTCTCCTAAATCGGAACAGTAATCTTCCTCAAATTTATCCCAGAACTTATCACTCCATACAACCCTACCTATAGATGAATGATTATAATTGAAATTACTATTAGATTTTTTTGTGAAATAAAAACCTTCGTAGTTAGGATAGGGACTAGTTGATAAACTTAAAAAGTGTGGCGATATTTTATAGTGCTCGCTAAATAAATGTAGTATCCCAACTACAAAGCCTGCTATATTTTTAGCGATTCGCTCTCTACTCTTTTTAGAGCGTTTACTTATTGGGGTTTTTAGGAAATGCTCATAGGGGTATTTATGAGAAAGGCAATATCTCGTTGACAATGCAAGCTGGTCTTCAGTCAATGCATCACCAATTATTGAATACATTTTCTTTGATGAGATTATTTCAGCGCGACCAATTGAAATTTTATCTTTGATTAGGCCGTGAGCTAACACAGGGAAATAGAACTCTTCTTCTACCATTTCCCTTTTTATCATTTTAAATGCATTGTTAAGGATTCTTGTGCATCCTTTAATTCCATCTTCACCATCATCGATGAATATGTGAATATATAGACTGTCCTTTATTTTTGCCACTAATTCATCCACAGCAACCAACATCTCTAATCTATTCGATTTGATATATCTTGCTGCTATGGAATATAGCCTTTCATTTGAAAGGTATGAAAGATGGATTTGCCTTCTTGGGGTGTTATTGTTTTTCTCTATAAGCTCACACGGAGTGTCTATAGTCATTCCTATTGAACCAAGGGGACGATCATATTCTTTTCGATAGAAATCTTTAAAATTAGATGAAGCTAATTCTTTATTTATTCTATATGCTTCAGAAATAATAAAATCAAAATCCGTAACATCTTGTAAACTTGCGCTCATGATTTTCACCACGTTGTATTAATAAGAAGATCACTATACCATTGCAGCATTTTCTTTCGTTCTTCTAAATATTGAGCATGATTATATATGCCGCGTATTTTATTTTTATCCGCATGCGCTAATTGCATTTCAATCCATGCACTTTCAAAACCTTGTTCGTGCAAGATAGTGGACATTGTATGCCTGAAACCGTGGCCAGTAGCACGTCCTTTATAACCTAATAATTCAATTACTTGTGACACAGTTTCTTTAGAAATAGGTTTGCTACGGTTATTTCTTCCAATAAATATATAAGGATAATGTCCAGTTATTGGTTTAAGCTGCTTAAAGAGGTCAATAACTTGAGTAGATAAAGGAACAAGGTGAGGTCTACGCATCTTCATGCGTTCTGCTGGAATTTGCCATACCCCTTTATCTAAATCAACTTCATCCCAAGTAGCAAAACGCATCTCCTGAGTTCGTACACCTGTTAACATGATTATTTTTGTAGCATTTTTAGTAATAATGCTACCTGTATACGCTTCTAAATCGCGAATAAAATGTGGTAATTCTTCGGCAGATAAAAACGGGTGGTGTTTTTGCTTGTGAACGGCCAGCGCTATAGCTAAGTCAGGGGCAGGATTATACTCAGCACGACCTGTTATGATCGCATAGCGAAACACTTCTCCACATCTTTGTCGCACCTTTCGGGTTTTCTCTAAAGCTCCACGTTTTTCAATGCGTCGCAGCACCTCAAGCAACTCTAATGGCTTAATCTCACCTATAGGTCGTTTACCTATAAAAGGGAAAACATCCTGCTCAAATGTTTTGATGATTTCCTCTCGGTAAGCAACTGTCCAACGATCGGCTTTAGTTGAATGCCACTCACGGCTTACTGATTCGAAAGAGTTTTCTGTTGATAGCTTTTGAGCGAGTTTTAATGCTTTGCGTTCCTCTACCGGGTCAATGCCATTAGCAACTTGCTTACGGGCGGTGTCACGCTTCTCACGTGCTTCTGCAAGGCTTACCAAATCGTAGCTACCGAATGACATTAACCGCGCTTTCCCAGCAAAGCGGAAACGGAAACGCCAGCCCTTCGAACCATCGGGATTGATAAGCATTGACAGACCTTGCCCGTCGTTCAATGTGTACGGCTTGTCTTGGGGCTTTGCTCGTTTGATTTGTATGTCTGTAAGTGCCATATGTATAAGCCAAAAATGCGTATAAAAAATCTATACACATCACTATACATATTTTTCATGGATTCAGGGAGAACTTGTCGGACGACTACGGATGAGTGGTAAATTATGTATATTGAAAATAAAGACTTTTTAGACATTCTCGGATGACGGCGGAGGAACTTTGGCGGAAGATCACAGGAGTCGAACCTGCCCGGGAACGCTGGCGTCCCCAACTGGATTTGAAGTCCAGCCACCTCACCGGAGATGACGATCTTCCGCGCCTGCATTGCTACATGGAGGCGGGGCGCATTATAGCTACTTTCAGGCATTTACCACATACCCCCACACACTTTTTTCACCTCTCTTTTGACCTGTACACCCCTGTTTCAGTTAATTCTTAAGAAAATCCTCAGGTTAGCCTTTCGTGCTGCCAACATTTACCGCGATCACAAAAAACAAGAAACGTAATTTGCTAACCAGAAAACGCAATACCCGCCTTTGAAACAATGGTTTAAAACCAATGCAACCGGTCTCAGCGCCCCCTACAGCGTGAAGGATAAAAAAGATGAGCGAAGTATTGTCAGTAAAAGAGAAGATTGGCTACGGCATGGGAGACGCCGCCAGCCACATCATTTTTGATAACGTCATGTTGTACATGATGTTTTTCTACACCGATATTTTCGGCATTCCCGCCGGTTTTGTCGGCACCATGTTCCTGCTGGCCCGCGCGCTGGATGCGATCTCCGACCCGTGCATGGGGCTGATTGCCGACCGCACCCGCAGCCGCTGGGGCAAGTTCCGCCCGTGGATTTTGTTCGGTGCGATACCGTTCGGTATCGTCTGCGTGCTGGCCTACACCACGCCGGACCTCAGCCTCAACGGTAAAATGGTCTACGCCGCCGTGACTTACACGCTGCTGACCCTGCTCTATACCGTGGTCAACATCCCCTACTGCGCGCTGGGCGGCGTGATCACCAACGACCCGACGCAGCGTATCTCCCTTCAGTCCTGGCGCTTCGTGCTGGCGACCGCGGGCGGCATGCTCTCCACGGTGCTGATGATGCCGCTGGTGAACCTCATTGGCGGCGACGATAAGGCGTTCGGCTTCCAGGGCGGCATCGCCGTGCTGTCGGTTGTCGCTTTCCTGATGCTGGCGTTCTGCTTCTTCACCACCAAAGAGCGCATTCAGGTGCCGCCGAGCACCACCTCCATGCGAGAAGACCTGCGCGACATCTGGCAAAACGACCAGTGGCGCATCGTTGGCGTACTCACCATCCTCAACATCCTCGCCGTCTGCGTGCGCGGCGGGGCGATGATGTACTACTGCACCTGGATCATGGGTTCGCCGGAGGTGTTCGTCGCGTTCCTCACCACCTACTGCGTCGGCAACCTGATCGGCTCCGCGCTGGCGAAACCGCTCACCGACTGGAAATGCAAGGTCAGCATCTTCTGGTGGACCAACGCCGCGCTGGCGGTGGTCAGCGTGGCGATGTTCTTCGTCCCGATGCACGCCACCGTGCTGATGTTCGGCTTCATCTTCGTCATCGGCGTGCTGCACCAGCTGGTGACGCCGATTCAGTGGGTGATGATGTCCGATACCGTCGACTACGGCGAATGGACCAACGGCAAGCGCCTGACCGGCATCAGCTTTGCGGGCACGCTGTTCGTGCTGAAGCTCGGCCTGGCGCTGGGCGGGGCGATGATCGGCTGGATGCTGGCAGGCGGCGGCTACGACGCGGCGGCCAAAACCCAGAACAGCGCGACCATCAGCATCATTATCGGCCTGTTCACCCTGGCCCCGGCGGTCTGCTACGTGCTGAGCGCCATCATCGCTAAACGCTATTACACGCTGAAAACCCCTTTCCTGACCAAAATCCTGGGCGAGCTGGCGCAGGGCGCGCGCCGCAATCAGCAGGAGTTTGAAAACCTGCCGGCCAGCAAAGAATTGCAGAACTAAGAGGACGAGAGCATGAAAATCAGTGATGGAAATTGGCTTATTCAACCGGGCCTGAACGTGACGTATCCGGTGCAGGTGTTCGACGTGGAGCAGCAGGGCAATGACCTTGTGGTGTTTGTTGCGCCGCGCGACGTGCGCGAACGCACCTGGCAGCTCGACACGTTGATGTTCACGGTGCGTCTGTTTTCCCCGGAGGAAGGGATTGTCGGGGTGCGCATCGAGCACTTCCAGGGCGCGCTGAATAATGGCCCGCACTACCCGCTGAACGTTCTGAAAGACGTGAAGGTAGAGATTGAAAACAACGCCGATTTTGCCGAGCTGAAAAGCGGCAGCGTCAGCGTGCGCGTCACCAAAGGCGAGTTCTGGGCGTTGGATTTCCTGCGCAACGGCCAGCGCATTACCGGCAGCCAGCTGAAAAACAACGGCTACGTGCAGGACAGCAATACCGAATGCAATTACGTGTTCGAACGTCTGGATCTGGGCGTGGGGGAAACGGTCTACGGTCTGGGCGAGCGCTTTACCGCGCTGGTGCGCAACGGCCAGACGGTCGAAACCTGGAACCGCGACGGCGGCACCAGCACCGAGCAGTCCTACAAAAATATCCCGTTCTACCTGACCAACCGCGGCTACGGCGTGCTGGTGAATCATCCCGAGAACGTCTCGTTTGAAGTCGGCTCCGAAAAGGTCTCCAAGGTGCAGTTCAGCGTGGAAGGGGAATATCTTGAGTACTTCGTGATCGACGGCCCGACGCCGAAAGAGGTGCTGAACCGCTATACGCGGTTCACCGGGCGTCCGGCGCTGCCGCCTGCCTGGTCGTTCGGCCTGTGGCTCACCACCTCGTTCACCACCAACTACGACGAAGCGACGGTAAACAGCTTTATTGACGGCATGGCCGAGCGCGACCTGCCGCTGCACGTCTTCCACTTCGACTGCTTCTGGATGAAGGCCTTCCAGTGGTGCGACTTCGAGTGGGACCCGGTGACCTTCCCGGATCCGGAAGGGATGATCCGCCGCCTGAAAGAGAAAGGGCTGAAGGTCTGCGTGTGGATTAACCCGTACATCGGCCAGAAATCCCCGATCTTCCGGGAGCTGAAAGAAAAGGGCTACCTGCTCAGGCGCCCGGACGGATCCCTGTGGCAGTGGGACAAATGGCAGCCGGGGCTGGCGATTTATGACTTCACCAACCCGGAAGCGTGCCGGTGGTATGCCGACAAGCTGAAAGGCCTGGTGGAGATCGGCGTCGACTGCTTCAAGACCGACTTCGGCGAGCGTATCCCGACGGACGTGCAGTGGTTCGACGGGTCCGATCCGCAGAAGATGCACAACCACTATGCCTACATCTATAACGAGCTGGTGTGGAACGTGCTGAAAGAGACGGTGGGAGAAGAAGAGGCGGTGCTGTTTGCCCGTTCGGCGTCCGTGGGTGCGCAGCAGTTCCCGGTACACTGGGGCGGCGACTGCTACGCTAACTACGAATCGATGGCTGAAAGCCTGCGCGGCGGGCTGTCGATTGGCCTGTCCGGCTTCGGGTTCTGGAGCCACGATATCGGCGGGTTCGAAAACACTGCCCCGGCGCACGTCTACAAGCGCTGGTGCGCGTTCGGGCTGTTCTCCAGCCACAGCCGTCTGCATGGCAGCAAATCCTACCGCGTGCCGTGGTCGTACGATGACGAGTCCTGCGACGTGGTGCGCCACTTCACCCAGTTGAAGTGTCAGTTGATGCCGTATCTGTATCGCCAGGCGGCGCTGGCGCGTGAGTTCGGCACGCCGATGCTGCGGGCGATGATGCTGGAGTTCCCGGACGATCCGGCGTGCGATTACCTTGACCGTCAGTACATGCTGGGGGATTCAGTGATGGTCGCGCCGGTGTTCTCTGAGGCGGGGGACGTACAGTTCTACCTGCCGGAAGGCCGCTGGACGCACCTGTGGCACAACGACGAACTTCAGGGCAGCCGCTGGCATAAGCAGCAGCACGATTTCATGAGCCTGCCGGTCTACGTGCGCGACAATACCCTGCTGGCGCTGGGTAACAACAACCAGAAGCCGGACTACGCGTGGAACGAGGGGACGGCTTTCCAGCTGTTTAACCTGGACGATGGCGCAACGGCGGTAAGCGAGGTGCCTGCGGCGGACGGTTCAGTGGCGCTTACGCTGAAGGCGTCACGTCGGGGAGACATTGTGACCTTTACCGGCGCGGGAGACGCGCAAAACTGGTCGGTGTGCTTGCGCAACGTGCAGAAGGTGAGCGGCGTGAAGGGCGGTTCACTCGCGGGCCGCGAGAGGGGTGTGGTGGTGAAAGCAGAGGGGGATGTGGTGGTAGTTCACCTTTAATTCCCCTCACCCTAACCCTCTCCCCAAAGGGGCGAGGGAAGGGTTTGCTCCCTCTCCCTTTCAGGGAGAGGGCTGGGGTGAGGGTGGTGTTGAAACCACACCGCCCGTCATCGTCTGCTGCACCTGCTGTTTATCCATATTCACCGCGTTCAGCTTGCCGTTCACCGTTGGCTTCAGCGGGGCATTTGCCTGCACGCTGCCGCTGGCGGTCATCTGAATATTGCCGTCGCCCGTAATCGGCAGCGCAGGCCAGCCCCACTGCTGCAGCACGTTGAGCGGCACGCCGCGCCCGTTCAGGCTCACCGTGGTCTGCCGCTGTGGCAGCTGTGAAACCGTCGCCGTGGCTTCCAGAATGCCTTTCTCGGTAAACGCGCTCAGGTCGGTAATGTTCACCGTGGCGGCGTTGGCATTCAGCGCCAGCGACGGACGGCGTACGTCGACGCGGTTAAAGGTTGCCGCCGCGCCATTCAATGTTGCGCTGCCGCCCCAGACGCCCCACTGGCGATCTTTCACCAGCTGCAGGTTTGCGCCATAGCCGTCCAGAGAGGTGATCTGCCACGGGAAGGCGGGATCGATGTCGATCACCAGGTTGCGGCTCAGGCCGAATTTTTGCAGCGTGACGCTGTTCAGCCATTCCGGCAGCGGCTCCATCCACAGCGTTTTCCAGTTCTGCGGCAGGGTATACTCCAGCCCGGCGATGGCGACATCGTCCAGCACCAGCGCTTTGCCGTCGCGCAGCCAGTTACCGGACGTGCGCACCATGCCGCCTTCCCAGCGGGAGGTGAACTGGCGCAGCGCCATGCCCTGCGGGGAAAACTCCGCATTCAGGATCGGGTCGAAAAGGTGCAGCGAGCCGTAGATAAACTCGCTGGCATTCATGGACAGGCGGCCTTCCTGGCTCTGCCAGTCGCCTTTGCTGAGAGTCAGGTTGCGCAGGCTTAAGTCGAGATCGGTTACCGCCCAGTCCGGACCCTGAAGCCTGGCGTCGGTCACGTCCAGACGGCCAATCTGTAAAGAGGGAATGGTGGCCAGTGGTGCGAAGAACGCCGTCAGCGTTTTGTCGCTCTGCAGGCGGATCTCGTTCAGGCGCATCGTGTCGATAATCCAGCTCCCGTCGGCGTTGCGCAGGGCGGAGCCGGTGAGCGAACCACGGGCCATGTCGGCACCAATCGTTTTCAGCACCACCTCCTTGCCGTTCAGCTGCCCCTCGATCAGCACGTTGGTGGCCGGTACGCCGTTCAGGGTCAGCGAGCCCGCGCTCATCTGGATCTGCGCGTTATTCCCCAGCACGTTGCCGGCTTCCGGCTGCCATGGGCTGACGCCGCCCGTGACCTTTTGCGCGCTCAGGTCCCATTCAGTATTCGGGCTGTTAAAGGCCATGTTGTTCAGCTGCAGACGATCGGCCTGGAAGGGCAGCGGTGCTGTTTGAGGCGAGAGATTCAGCGTACCGTCGAACAGGGTGATGGTGCCCATGTGCAGCGGATCGGTGATCTGACGGCTGCTCAGGCCAATATCGACTTTTTTGGCAACTAATGTGGCAGGTTTACCATCCCGCCCAAAGGTGACGTTTTCCAGAATGATGTGGGAAGGCGACGAAAAGCGGTGATTCATTTTATCGAAACTGAGTTCGTAGTCGGTATTCACTGTAATCCAGCTGCTGACCTGAGCCGCGCCCCAGCGGGTCTGGAGCAAAATATAGAACGCCAGCAGCACAATAAGCAGGGCTATCAGAAGATAGACGAGTAGCTTTCCAATAAATTTCATGGTCTTCCATCCCGCAAAACGAACATAAGGGAGTTATGCACGATTTATACGCAATGCTCAAGGCGGGAATGGTGTAATTAGATGTCACGGCAGGCATTGACTGCCTGCCGTGAGGGAGATCAGTTCTTCTCAGGCGGGAAAACGAGGTTCAGCACGATAGCGGTGATACCGCCCGCGGCAATGCCGGAAGAGAGCAGGTTTTTCACCCAGTCCGGGGCAAACTGCAGGATCAGCGGCTGCTGGGAAACGCCCAGGCCAACGGCCAGCGACAGCGCGATAATCATGATCGCGCGGCGGTTCAGCGGCTCGCGGGAGACGATACGCACGCCGGAGGCCGCGATAGTCCCGAACATCACTAGCGTTGCGCCGCCGAGCACCGGCTCAGGAATGTGCTGCACAAAGCCGCTCACCGCCGGGAACAGGCCGAGGACGATCAGCATGAGCGCCACCACAAAACCAACGTAGCGGCTGGCCACACCTGTCAGCTGGATCACGCCGTTGTTCTGGCCGAAGCAGGAGTTCGGGAAGGTGTTGAATACCGCAGAGACAAACGAGTTCAGGCCGTTCGCCAGCACGCCGCCTTTCAGACGCTTCATGTACAGCGGGCCGGACACCGGCTGCTCGGAGACGTCAGAGGTGGCGGTGATATCGCCGATGGTCTCCAGAGAGGTGATCATAAAGACCAGCATCAGCGGCAGGAGCAGGCCCCAGTCAATGCCCAGTCCGTAGTACAGCGGCGTGGGGACGGTGATCAGCGCGCTGTTGGTAGGCGCGGTGTTTTCCGGCAGCATGCCCAGCGTCCACGCCAGCAAATAGCCCGCCGCCATGGCGATCACCAGCGAGGCGACGCGCAGGTAAGGGTTACGCTGACGGTTAAGCAGAATAATGATTGCCAGCACTACGCCCGCCAGCAACAGGTTTTTCGGCGCGCCGAAGGTGTGATCGCTCATTGCGGAATAGCCGCCGCCGATGGAGGTGAGGCCCACCTGGATCAGCGACAGGCCGATAATCATCACCACCACGCCGGAGACCAGCGGGGTAATGACGCGGCGAGCCAGATGCAGCACGCGGGAGATGACCATCTCCGTGCAGCTGGCCAGCATCAGGGTGCCGAACAGCGCCGCCATCATGGTTGGGACATCCGCACCGCCGGTTTTCAGCGCCGTACCGCCCATGATCAACGGTGCCACGAAGTTAAAGCTGGTGCCCTGAATCGACAATAATCCAGAGCCCACCGGACCCCACGCTTTAATTTGAATAATGGAGGCCACGCCGGAAGCGAACAGAGACATACTGATGATGTGCTGCGTATCCTGCGCCGGTAAGCCAAGTGCCTGGCAGATCAGCAGCGCCGGAGTGATCACGGCAACAAACATCGCCAGAAGATGCTGGCAGGCGGCGAAAAGCGTCTGTGGAAGCGGCGGGCGGTCTTCAAGGCGGTAAATCAGTTCGCTATTATGCTTCTGCGCAATCGGTTGCGCATCAGGCGACTCTATGGTGTTAACGGACATCGGCGGCAATCCCACGGTGGAAAAGCGGGCATTTTATCTGACCACCTGGTAAAAGCAAACGATTGCCAGCAAAAAAAGGGAAGAAAATCTGCTGCTGTGAGCAGGTTTTCTACAACGCATCGGGAAAAAAAATTACACTTTTTGCGCCGGGGGCTCATGAAGAGCGCAAACTGGCCCAGGATAACGCCGCGTGTGTATGGAACACGCGCAAAACAGGAGCCTTTTATGATTCATCTCGATACGTTGTCGACACTTGTTGCCGCAACGCTGGTCTTATTGCTTGGCCGTAAGCTGGTACATAGCGTTTCCTTTCTGAAAAAGTACACTATCCCTGAACCCGTCGCCGGCGGTCTGCTGGTGGCGCTGGCCCTGCTGATACTGAAAAAAAGCATGGGCTGGGAAATTGATTTTGATATGTCCCTGAAAGACCCGCTGATGCTGGCCTTCTTTGCCACCATCGGCCTGAACGCCAACCTGGCGAGCCTGCGCTCGGGCGGTAAGGTGCTCGGCGTATTCCTGATTGTGGTGGTGGGGCTGCTGCTGATGCAAAACGCCATTGGCATCGGCATGGCGACGCTGCTGGGGCTGGATCCGCTGATGGGTCTGCTGGCGGGGTCGATTACCCTTTCGGGCGGCCACGGCACTGGCGCCGCGTGGAGCAAGCTGTTCATCGAACGCTACGGGTTTGAAAACGCAACGGAAGTGGCGATGGCCTGTGCGACCTTTGGCCTGGTGCTGGGTGGCCTGATTGGTGGCCCGGTGGCGCGTTATCTGGTGAAGCACTCCACCACGCCGAACGGCAGACCTGACGATGAAATGGTGCCGACCGCATTCGAAAAGCCGGACGTTGGACGCAGCATCACCTCACTGGTGATGATTGAAACTATCGCGATGATTGCCATCTGCCTGACCGTGGGCAAAGTGGTTGCGCAATGGCTGGCGGGTACCGCGTTTGAGCTGCCGACCTTTGTCTGCGTGCTGTTTATCGGGGTGATCCTGAGCAACGGTCTGGCGCTGATGGGCTTCTACCGCGTGTTTGAACGGGCGGTATCGGTGCTCGGCAACGTCTGCCTGTCGCTGTTCCTGGCGATGGCGCTGATGAGCCTCAAGCTGTGGGAACTGGCCTCGCTGGCGCTGCCGATGGTGGCGATTCTGGCGGTGCAGGCGCTGTTTATGGCGCTGTACGCCATGTTCGTGACTTGGCGCATGATGGGCAAAAACTACGATGCGGCGGTGCTGGCGGCGGGTCACTGCGGGTTTGGTCTGGGAGCCACTCCAACGGCTATCGCCAACATGCAGGCGATCACCGAACGGTTCGGGCCATCGCATATGGCGTTTCTGGTGGTCCCGATGGTTGGCGCATTCTTCATTGATATCGTCAACGCGCTGGTGATCAAGCTGTACCTGATGCTGCCGATGTTTGCCTGAGATCAGGCGTTGGAATAGCGTTCGGTTTCCGGCATCCAGCGTTCAATTAACGCTGCCGCCTGTTCGGGGTAGCGTTCATGAATATGGCGAGCCAGGCGCTGAACTTCGGGGATCATGGCTTGATCGCGCAGTAAATCCGCCACTTTGAATTCTGCGTTCCCCGTCTGGCGCGTGCCCAACAGTTCACCCGGGCCGCGGATCTCCAGGTCTTTTTGCGCAATTACAAAACCGTCGTTGCTGTCGCGCAGCACCTGCAACCGCATCTGGGCTGTTTTTGAGAGCGGGGCTTTGTAGAGCAGTACGCAGTGGGACGCTACCGCGCCACGGCCAACGCGCCCGCGCAGCTGGTGGAGCTGAGCAAGGCCCAGACGCTCCGGGTTTTCGATGATCATCAGGCTGGAGTTGGGTACGTCAACGCCCACTTCAATGACCGTCGTCGCAACCAGCAAATGCAGATCTCCCTGTTTGAAGGACTGCATCACCGCCTGCTTCTCGGCAGGCTTCATGCGGCCGTGAACCAGGCCAACGTTCAGCTCGGGCAGTGCCAGCTTGAGTTCTTCCCACGTCGCTTCGGCGGCCTGCGCTTCCAGCAGTTCAGACTCTTCAATCAGGGTACAGACCCAGTAGGCCTGACGCCCTTCGTGGGTGCAGGCGTTGCGCACGCGGTCAATGATATCGCTGCGGCGCGTGTCAGGAATTGCGACCGTCGTGACCGGGGTACGGCCCGGCGGCAGTTCGTCGATGGTGGAGGTATCCAGATCGGCATAGGCGGTCATCGCCAGGGTGCGCGGGATCGGCGTGGCGGTCATGATCAGCTGATGCGGGTGGAAGCCCTGCTGCAGCCCTTTTTCCCACAGCGCCAGACGCTGATGCACGCCAAAGCGGTGCTGCTCGTCGATAATCACCAGCGCAAGACCGTTAAACTGCACCTGCTCCTGGAAGATGGCGTGCGTGCCGACAATCATCTGCACCTGGCCGCTGGCGATGGCTTCCTGCTGCGCAAGACGCGCTTTGCCTTTTTGTTTCCCGGCAAGCCAGCCCACTTCAATCCCGAGCGGCGCGAACCATGTGCGGAAATTGTTGGCGTGCTGCTCGGCCAGCAGCTCTGTCGGTGCCATCAGTGCGACCTGCTTGCCATGGGCGATGGCGCGTAACGCGGCCAGGGCGGCAACCAGCGTTTTACCGGACCCCACGTCGCCCTGCACCAGGCGCATCATCGGCACGTCGAGCGCCATATCGCGTTCGATCTCGGCGGTGACCCGCGCCTGCGCGCCGGTGGGCTTAAAGGGCAGCGAGGCCAGCAGCTTATCTTTGAGCGCATCATTCTGGCTTAACGGCTGAGCGTGGAAACGCTGCGCGCCCGCGCGAAGCGCCAGCATGCTCAGGTTATGCGCCAGTAATTCCTCAAGGATAAGACGCCGTTGGGCGGGATGTTTGCCGCTTTCTAAATCGCTGAGCTGCAGCGTTGGCGGCGGGCGGTGCAGGGTGCGCAGCGCCTCAGGCAGGCTCATCATCCCCTGAGCCAGTTCTGGCGGCAGCAGCTCGGTGATGGCGCAGGTATCGAGCAGTTCCAGGGCCTGATCGGTGAGCTTACGCAGCGTTGCCTGCTTGATGCCTTCCGTCGTCGGGTAAACCGGGGTGAGCGTCTCCTGCATTTCTGGCGTGCTGAGATCGCCCTGCACGCGGTACTCCGGGTGGATCATCTCTGCGCCGTATTTTCCGCGTTTAGCTTCGCCATAGGCCAGCACCCTGCGGCCTGTCGCCAGGCTGTTTTTCATCGCCGCGCTGAAGTTGAAGAAACGCATGGTGAGGATGCCGGTGCCGTCGCTGATCTGGCAGGTCATCATCCGGCGTCCGCCGAAAGTGATGTTGCAGTTCAGGACTTCGCCTTCAACGGTGGCGTAAATTGCGGGAAGCAGATCGCCAATCTTGTAGAGTTGAGTGCGGTCTTCGTAACGCAGGGGGAGGTGAAGCAGGAGATCCTGCACAGTGTGCAGGCCAATTTTTGCCAGCTTATTGCTTTGCGCCGCGCCCACGCCCGTCAGGCTGTTGAGCGGGATAGCATCCAGCAGGCGGCCTTTCATCGGTTACCCGGCGTACTGCATGGTGGCCCACCACTCGGCATCGGCTTCAATTTCGCCCTGCGCGTTGACGTGGGGATAAGGCAATTTTTTCTGCTTCGCAACGCGAGCCAGCACCGGATAGCCACCTTCAAACAGCAGGCGCTGCTGTTCCTCTTCCGGCAGCATGCTGTTGCTGCGCTCGTACATCCCGGCGTTCTGACGCTGGCGCTGCGCTTCATACAGAATGAGCGCGGACGCTACGGAGACGTTAAGGGACTGGACCATGCCGATCATCGGAATGATGATGTCCCGATCCGCCAGATCCAGCGCTTCCCGGGAGATCCCGGTTTTTTCCTGGCCCATCAAAATGCAGGTCGGGCGGGTATAGTCGATCTCGCGGAAATCCACTGCTTTAGCGGAGAGGTTTGTCGCAAGAACCTGCATCCCGCGGCCTTTCAGGTGCGATACGGCTTCGCTAATGGTTTGATGGTTTTTGACCGAGACCCAGCTGTTACTGCCTGCGGCAGCGGAGACCATGTTGCGCATGCGGTTGCCTGGCCAGACGGCGTGCACTTCATGCACGCCTACGGCGTCAGCGGTACGGACGATAGCAGCAACGTTATGTGGTTTATGGACCTGCTCCATGCAGACCGTCAGGTCAGGCTGACGCCTGGCGAGCATTTCGCAGATACGGGCATAACGTTGTGAATTCATAAACCTAGTTTCGGTTTCGGGTGACTTTAATCACGTCCGGCATGACGCGGATCTTGCGCATAATGTTCGCCAGATGCACGCGGTCGCGAGCGGTCAGACGAATAAAGGCGCTGTACACGCGGCCGTCTTTTTCTTCCGTATTCAGGCTCTGAATGTTGGACGAGGCCGTGTTGATTGCTGCCGTCAGGTTCGCCAGAGCACCCTGGTGGTTGAACATATCCACCTTAATTTCGGTGATAAATTCCTGCGCGGTCTCTTTATCCCACTCGACCGCCATAAACTTCTCGGCTTCTTTCTGGTAGCCGCGAATGTTACGACAGGATTCATGGTGGATAACCAGCCCTTTGCCCGGGCTGACGTGCGCGATAATCGGGTCGCCAGGGATTGGGCGGCAGCATTTTGCGAAGGTGATCAGCACCCCGTCCGCGCCTTTAATCGGCAGATGAGCATGGCCGGATGCGCCTGGAGCAGAAGGCGTCGCTTCGCCCTGCTGCAGGTTTTTCGCCACCACGACGCTCATGGCGTTGCCCAGACCAATTTCCGCCAGCAGATCGTCCAGAGACGTGAGCTTCATACGGTCGAGTTCACGCTGGATATGCTCCGGCGGGATCTCAGCCAGCTTGCGGCTGCCGCCTAACGCGTGGTTGAGCAGACGACGCCCCAGGCTGACGGAGTCGTCGCGCTTGAGGTTTTTCAGCAGCTGACGGATTTTTGCGCGCGCTTTGGAGCTCACGACAAAGTTCAGCCAGGCCGCGTTCGGACGTGCGCCCGGCGCGGTAATAATTTCCACCGTCTGGCCGCTGGAGAGCGGCTGAGACAGCGGGTAAGGCTGTCTGTCGACGCGCGCGCCGACGCAGGCGTGCCCGATATCGGTATGCACGGCGTAGGCGAAGTCGACCGGCGTTGCGCCCGCAGGCAGTTCGACAATGCGGCCTTCTGGGGTGAAAACGTAAATCTCATCCGGGAAGAGATCGGATTTAACGCTCTCGATAAATTCAAACGAGCTACCCGCACTCTGCTGAAGCTCCAGCAGGCTCTGCATCCAGCGCTGGGCGCGGATTTGTGCGGTTGTGCTGCTTTCGCCACCGTGCTCTTTGTACGCCCAGTGTGCGGCAACACCCATCTCTGCCATCTGGTCCATGTCTTCGGTGCGGATCTGCACTTCAACAGGCACGCCGTGCGGACCGATCATCGAGGTATGCAGAGATTGATAGCCGTTCGCTTTTGGAATGGCAATGTAATCTTTCATGCGCCCCGGACGAGGTTTGTAGAGGCTGTGCATCTGCCCCAGCACGCGATAGCAGGTGTCCGAATCGTGGACGATTACGCGGAACGCGTAGATATCCATGATCGAGTGAAAACGCTGCTCTTTGAGCACCATTTTGCAGTAGATGGAATACAGATGTTTCTCGCGACCGCTGACGCGGCACGGAATTCCCGCTTCCTGTAAGCGCCCTTCAATTTCAGAGAGGATCTTTTGAATCATCTCTTTACGGTTACCGCGGGCGGCTTTTACCACCTCTTTGATTACGCGATAGCGGTTCGGGTACAACGCTTCAAAGCCCAGCTCTTCCAGCTCGGTTTTGATGTGGTGAATACCTAAACGGTGCGCCAGCGGACTGTAGATTTCGAGGGTTTCACGGGCAATGCGGCGACGTTTATCCGGGCGAAGTGAGCCCAGCGTGCGCATGTTGTGGGTACGGTCAGCGAGTTTGATGAGAATGACGCGGATATCCTGCACCATCGCCATAATCATCTTGCGGAAGTTTTCGGCTTGCGCCTCTTTCTTGTCGCGGAATTTCAGCTTATCAAGCTTAGAGACCCCTTCCACCAGCTCGGCAACGCTTTTGCCAAACAGCTGTTCCATATCCTGGTAGGTGGCAGGGGTATCTTCGATCACGTCGTGCAGCAGGGCGGCCATCAGCGTTTCGTAGTCGAGTTTCATCTCGGCCAGAATACAGGCTACCGCAACCGGGTGCGTGATATAAGGTTCACCGCTTGAACGTGTCTGGCCCTCGTGAGCGTCACGTGCAACGAGATACGCCTGCTGAAGACGCTTAATCTGGTCTTCAGGCAGGTAGGTTTGAATCAGTTGATTCAGGCTTTCAAACAGATACAAGGGCGACCCGCAGGTTTAATTAACGACGACCTTCAGCAATGGCGGTTACGGCCTGCAGTTCTGCGGCTTCCTGCTCTTGCTGCTCCTGGCGCTCACGTACGTCGAGGATCTGGTTGTTAATCAGACCTTCTTCGATTTCGCGAAGTGCAATAACGGTGGTTTTATCGTTTTCTTCCGGTACCAGCGGATCTTTACCGCCTACCTGCATCTGACGAGCGCGACGCGCGGCGACCAGCACCAGGTCAAAACGGTTACCAATTTTCTCTACAGCGTCCTGAACAGTTACGCGTGCCATACTTAAAATGCTCCACAGGTGAAGAAATGACTGGGCATGATACTGAAAGTGGGTTCAGTCTGCCAACAGTTTGGTGATTAATGCGTCATGTCGCTGCTTCTGGCGGCTCATACGCAGTCGTTCTGCGCGAAGAATGGTTTTGAGATCGCTCAGCGCGGCATCAAAATCATCATTCACAATAAGGTAATCATATTCCGCGTAATGGCTCATTTCTGCAACTGCCTGTTCCATACGCTTTGCGATGACTTCTTCGCTGTCCTGACCGCGGCCACGCAGGCGGCGATCCAGCTCATCTTTCGACGGCGGTAAAATAAAGATACTGCGCGAGTCAGGCATTTTCTTACGAATTTGCTGTGCGCCCTGCCAGTCGATGTCGAGGAACACATTCACGCCCGTCGCCAGAACCTGCTCAATGGTTTCACGTGAGGTGCCGTAGTAGTTTCCAAACACTTCTGCGTGTTCAAGAAACGCGTCTCTGCCGATCATCGCTCTGAACTCGTCGTGATCCACAAAGAAATAGTGTTCACCGTGCACTTCACCCGGACGCGGCGCTCGCGTGGTGTGAGAAACAGAAACCTGTGTGTCGTACAACGGTTGGGTTTTTAACAGTGCCTGAATAAGGCTGGATTTACCCGCGCCACTAGGGGCAGAAACAATATAAAGCGTGCCTTGAGCCATGAGAGTCTTTTGTATGTGTTAACGAAGAAGTCCTACATACGGGCTTATTATACACGTCGGCGCACCGTGACGTAGCCTTTGTCACACTTTTTCCCCTGGATTATTGAATTTTGCGTGCCGTTTTCAGGTTTTACCCGCGGTTTGCAGAAATAAAAAGAAACCCTGGATAGCGCCTCGTAAAGCGAAAGGTTGCCGTTAGCGTTGTTTTGATCGGCAGGTTATACCTCCTGCAACGCAAAGGAGGGGTAGCAATGTGGCGATGGATAAGCGGATTACTGGTGTTGTGGTGTGGCTATGGCGCGGCGGTGTGTCCGGTGTGGTCGCAGGCAAAAGCAGAGAAAGAGATTGCGTCGTTAAGCGCGCAGATAAAACGCTGGGATGATGCCTACTGGAAGCAGGGGGCGAGCGATGTAAACGACGACGTGTACGACCAGCTTCACGGGCGGTTAACGCAGTGGCAGCGCTGTTTTGGCAGTGAGATTTCAGAAGAGAAACTCCCCGCGCTGACGGGAAGCGTAAAACATCCTGTTGCCCATACGGGGGTACGTAAAGCAGCCAGCAAAGAAGCGCTGAGCCAGTGGATGCACGGCCGGAAAAATCTCTGGATGCAGCCAAAAGTCGACGGCGTGGCAGTGACGCTTGTGTATCGCAACGGAAAGCTAGCCCGGGCGATCAGCCGTGGTAATGGGCTAAAAGGCGAGGACTGGACGGCACGCGTGCGTTTGATTCCGTCCGTGCCTAAGGAGGTATCCGGCGTGCTGGCAAACAGCGTCTTACAGGGGGAGCTTTTCTGGCTACGCGAAAACCACGTCCAGCGGCAGATGGGCGGAATGAATGCACGTGCAAAAGTGGCGGGCGCGATGATGCGACAAAAGGACAACGCGTTTCTGAACCAGACGGGAATATTTATCTGGGCCTGGCCGGATGGACCGAAGGGAATGGAAAACAGGCTTTCTGAGCTGTCCAGCGCAGGTTTTTCCCTGACGGCGCGCTATACGCTGCCCGTACAGACTGTTGATGCTGTTGAAAAACAGCGTTTGGCCTGGCAAAACACGGCATTACCCTTTGCCACGGATGGCATAGTGGTTCGGTCTGCTGAGTCTCCTTCAGGGGAGCGCTGGCTGCCTGGCGAAGGCAACTGGGTCATCGCGTGGAAATATTCGCCTGCAGCACAGGTCGCTGAGGTCAGAAATATTCATTTTTCCGTGGGGCGCACGGGCAAAATTTCTGTCGTGGCGGCACTGGAGCCTGTCCAACTGGACGATAAACAGGTGCAGCGAGTGAGCCTGGGTTCGGTTGGGCGCTGGCAGAGGCTGGATATTGCCCCGGGCGATCAGGTTCAGGTAAGTCTGGCCGGGCAGGGTATCCCCCGGTTTGATAAGGTGGTCTGGCGAGGAACGGACAGACAAAAACCAGAACCACCGGCCTCGCGTTATCACTCCCTTAGCTGCTTTTATGCCTCGCCAGCGTGTATGGAACAGTTCTTTGCCCGGCTGACGTGGCTCAGTTCAAAGCAGGTATTCAACATTGAAGGATTAGGTGAGTCAGGCTGGCGGATGCTCTGGCAGGCACATCATTTTGAACATCTCTTTTCATGGCTGCTATTAACGCAGGAACAGCTGCAGTCGACGCCGGGGTTTTCCGCAGCGCGCGGGCTCGCACTTTGGCACCGCTTTAATCAGGTGCGCGAGCAGCCTTTCATCCGCTGGATTATGGCTCTGGGTGTTCCGTTACCGCAGGCGTCGCTGAAGGCTTCAGGGGAGGTGTCCTGGCAGAAGATGAGCGAGCGCAGCGCAAAGTCATGGCAGACCCTGCCGGGAACGGGAGAGGAGAAGGCGCGGCAAATCGTTAGCTGGCTGCACGCGCCAGAGATTGATGTGCTGGCGAAGTGGCTCGCTGGACAGCACATCAACGGGTTCTGAGATTAGTGAGCGCCGTGCTTATAGTGAAACACAGGCAGCCCGAGCTTCAGACGCAGCGCCAGCATGCGGGCCGTAAAGCCAAACAGCAGCGTGGAGATGACCACCACGTCGTGGTTTGAAACGTAATGCTGCAGGGCAATGTAGAGCACCGCTGCGGCGAAGGAGATGCCGGCATACAGCTCTTTTTGAAAGACCAGAGGAATGCGTTTGCAGAACATATCGCGCAGCACGCCGCCGAATACCCCCGTGACCACGGCCGCGATGGTAGCGATAACCGGACCTTCCCCCATATCGAGCGCGATTTGCGCGCCGATGATTGAAAAAACGATCAGCCCCAGCGCATCAAGCACCAGGAACAGGCGGCGCAGATGGGGCATAACGGGTGCCACTATGGTGGTTAATACGGCAGCCGTTGCGACGATAATCACGTACTCAGGATGCTTCACCCAGCCAAGCGGGTAGTGACCAAGCAGGATATCGCGCACGGAACCGCCGCCCAGCGCGGTTGCAGTAGCAATAATGATCACGCCGAAGGTGTCCATCCGGCGACGCCCGGCGGCGAGAGCGCCAGTCATGGCTTCTGCGGTGATACCAATGAGATAAAGAATGTGAAGCAGCATATACCCTCCGGTGTGAACGCGGGAAGGTTAGCGATTTGTGCGCAAGATCACGATTGAGATTTTCTAAGGCGATTGGATTTCACCTATAAAATCTAATCAATACATGCTGAATATGGTTGATTATTGGCAGGTGAATTGGAAAAGGTGTGAAAATTCGAATTAGAAATAATAATGGGTGGCATCAGCCGATACCACCCAAAAAGGGATTACTCAATATTCTGGATCTGCTCGCGCATCTGCTCAATCAGAACCTTCAGTTCAATCGCTGAGTTGGTCACTTCAGCATTGATAGACTTAGACGCCAGAGTATTCGACTCGCGGTTGAACTCCTGCATCATAAAGTCCAGACGGCGGCCTACAGCTTCCTTCTTCTTCAGTATGTTGTAGGTCTCTTTCACGTGCGCTTCCAGACGATCCAGCTCTTCGGCCACGTCAACGCGCTGCGCCATCAGCACCAGCTCTTGTTCCAGACGGGTGTTTTCCAGCTGAACTTCCGCTTCTTCCAGCTTGGCGACAAGTCGTTCGCGCTGCCATTGCAGCACTTCTGGCATGTGGGTGCGGACTTTGGCCACTTCGGTGCTCACGCCTTCAAGACGCTGCTCAATCATCGCTTTTAGCGCCTGGCCTTCGGTTTCTCGGGCAACGATAAAATCGTCCAGCGTGCCGTCGAGGGCTGCCAGAATTTCAGCGGCAATGGCATCCAGATCCTGCTCACCGGCGGCCATGACCCCAGGCCAGCGCAGAATATCAACCGGGTTGATTTCGCCTTCATCGCTCTGCATTTTGACCCAGTTCGCCGCATTCACGAGCTGTTTCGCCAGCTTTTCGTTGAGGATAAGTTCGCCCTGCGCGCTGGCATCTGGCTCAAAGCGCAGGTTGCATTCCACTTTCCCGCGGGTCAGACGCGTACGGATACGCTCGCGCACCACAGGTTCAAGGCTGCGGAACTGTTCCGGCATACGGAAATATGTTTCCAGATAGCGCTGGTTTACCGAACGCATTTCCCAGGTAGCGCTACCCCAGCTACCCTTGATTTCACGCCGGGCGTAGGCGGTCATACTGCGGATCATAGACATTCCCGTTTTTAAAGGAGAGATGGGGGGATTATAGCTTTCGGGGGCTTCTCAGGATAGGAATAAGCGTCCTTTATCCGTATAATGCGCAGCCACATTCGTTTCAAGCCGGAGAATCCATCATGCGTCCATCAGGTCGTAGCGCCAATCAGGTGCGTCCCGTCACCCTGACCCGTAACTATACAAAACACGCTGAAGGCTCCGTGCTGGTTGAGTTTGGTGACACCAAAGTGCTGTGCACCGCGTCCATCGAAGAAGGGGTTCCGCGCTTCCTGAAAGGCCAGGGTCAGGGCTGGATCACCGCCGAATACGGCATGCTGCCACGCGCAACGCACACTCGTAATGCCCGTGAAGCGGCAAAGGGTAAGCAGGGCGGCCGTACCATGGAGATTCAGCGTCTGATCGCACGTGCGCTGCGCGCTGCCGTTGACCTGAAAACTCTCGGTGAATTCACTATTACGCTGGACTGCGACGTAATTCAGGCAGATGGCGGCACGCGTACCGCGTCCATTACCGGTGCCTGCGTAGCGCTGGCGGATGCCCTGAACAAGCTGGTTGCAGCCGGTAAGCTGAAAACCAACCCAATGAAAGGGATGGTCGCGGCGGTTTCCGTGGGGATCGTTAACGGCGAAGCGCTTTGCGATCTGGAATACGTTGAAGATTCCGCCGCCGAGACCGACATGAACGTGGTGATGACCGAAGATGGCCGCATCATTGAGGTGCAGGGCACGGCGGAAGGCGAGCCGTTCACCCATGAAGAACTTCTCTCCCTGCTGGCGTTGGCCCGAGGGGGGATCGAATCCATTGTAACGACGCAGAAAGCGGCGTTAGAAAATTGATTTTAAAGGCGACCAGTGAGTCGCCTTTTTTTTGCCTGTAAGACAGAAAAACCAAAGGAGCGAATCCATGAAATCGTATCAGCGCCAGTTTATTGAGTTTGCTATTAATAAACAGGTACTTAAGTTTGGCGAATTTACGCTGAAATCCGGGCGTAAGAGCCCCTATTTCTTCAACGCCGGGCTGTTTAATACCGGGCGCGATCTGGCCCTGTTAGGCCGTTTCTATGCCGAAGCGCTGGTGGATTCCGGGATTGATTTTGACTTGCTGTTTGGCCCGGCCTACAAAGGCATTCCAATTGCGACCACCACAGCAGTCGCGCTGGCGGAACATCACGACCGCGACGTGCCGTACTGCTTTAACCGCAAAGAGGCCAAAACCCACGGTGAAGGCGGTAATCTTGTAGGCAGCGCGCTGCAGGGCCGCGTGATGCTGGTGGACGACGTGATCACCGCAGGCACTGCGATCCGTGAATCTATGGAGATTATCCAGGCCAACGGCGCGACGCTGGCTGGCGTGCTTATTTCTCTGGATCGTCAGGAGCGTGGTTGCGGCGATATCTCTGCTATCCAGGAAGTAGAGCGTGATTACAGCTGCAAAGTGACCTCTATCATCACCCTGAAAGACCTGATTGCGTATCTGGAAGAGAAGCCAGAGATGGCGGATCACCTGGCGGCGGTGCGGGCGTATCGCGAAGAGTTTGGCGTGTAACTGAATTGCCCGGCGGCGCTACGCTTACCGGGCCTGCGGTGCTACTGCAGCTGCGCTGCCACTAACGGCCAGCGGGCGTCAAAATCGTCCGTTGGTCGGTATTTGAATTCACTGCGCACAAAGCGGGAGAGCATGCCTTCACAAAACGCCAGGATCTGGCTTGCCAGCAATGTCTCATCCGTATTGTATCCTTCACCTTCACGCATTTTCTTCTCGCGTAGCACCTGGCGCAGCTGTGCTTCAATACGCTCAAAAAGCTGATTGATGCGGCCCTGCAGCCTGTCCTGCTCAAACATCAGCGCGTGGCCGGTCAGGATACGGGTTAAACCCGGATTGCGTTCCCCAAAGCCCAGAATTAACAGCACAATCAGACGCAGACGCGCGGTGGTGTCTTTTTCGTCTTTCAAAATCAGGTTAATGCGTGTGATCAGACTGTCTTCAATAAACTCGATCAGGCTGTCGAACATTTTTGTTTTGCTGGGGAAATGACGATACAGCGCCGCTTCAGACACGCCAACAGAGGCGGCCAGTTTAGCGGTGGTGATGCGTTGACTGCCATCGCTGGATTCAAGCATCAGAGCCAGAGATTGAAGTATTTCTTCGCGACGATTCCTTTTCGCGGTTTGTTTTTCTGCCATGTTACAAAATACCCCTGAAAAATAAGCACTTGCCAGGCTGGCATCCACACAGCGACCGCAAACTGGCGTTTGCGGTTTGTTATTGCGTTATGGCGCTGCGAGATACGTGTGTGTCGGGCGGTTATTTGCGCCCGGAATGGCCGAAGCCGCCTTCGCCACGGTCGGTGGCATCAAAGTCTGCCACCAGGTTAAATTCTGCCTGAACCACCGGTACAAAAACCATCTGCGCGATACGCTCGCCCGGTTCAATGGTGAAGCTGTCCTGGCCACGGTTCCAGACGGATACCATCAGTTGACCCTGGTAGTCGGAGTCGATCAGGCCGACCAGGTTACCCAGCACAACGCCGTGCTTATGGCCCAGACCAGAGCGCGGCAGGATCACTGCCGCCAGAGATGGGTCAGCAATGTGGATCGCCAGGCCAGTCGGGATCAGGGTAGTGGCACCGGGAGCCAGTTCTACGGCGTCATCGAGACAGGCGCGCAGGTCAAGTCCGGCAGAGCCGGAGGTGGCATAGGTTGGCAGCGGGAATTGCTCGCCAACACGCGGGTCCAGAATCTTAACGTCGATTTTTTTCATCATAACGGGTAACGATCTCGTCCAGTAATTGTTGGCCCAGGAGTTCCTTGCGCTCAAGCGGTAAGATTTTATCTCCATCCTGCCAGAAAAGGTGCAGTGCGTTGCTGTCGCTATTAAATCCTTGCGTGGCCAGCGATACGTCGTTCGCGCAAATTAAATCGAGGTTTTTGCGGGTACGTTTTTGCCGGGCATATTCTTCCACATTATTCGTTTCTGCGGCAAATCCAACAACGTAAGGACGATGGTTTTTTAGTGCGGCGACCCCAGCAACAATGTCCGGGTTTTTCACCATTTTCAGTGTTAATTCATCACCTTGCTTTTTGATTTTAGATTCGGCGATGGTCTCGGCACGATAGTCTGCCACGGCCGCACAGCCGATAAAAATCTGCTGATGTTGCGCATGAGCCTGCACGGCGGCTTCCATCTCCAGCGCGGTGGTGACATTAATGCGCTGCACAAAAGGTGGCGTAGGTAACGAGACCGGGCCGCTGACCAGCGTGACGTTAGCACCGCGTTTTGCCGCTGCGGCAGCAATTGCAAAGCCCATCTTGCCGGAGCTGTGGTTGGTGATGTAGCGCACCGGGTCCAACGGCTCGCGCGTGGGACCCGCAGTAATCATGATGTTGAGATGTTGCAGATCGTTGACAGGTGAGAAATGGGCGGCAGCCATATCTACAATCGTCAACGGGTCGAGCATACGCCCTGGGCCAACGTCGCCGCAGGCCTGGCTGCCACTGTCCGGGCCCCAGATAAGCAGGCCGCGCGAGGCCAGCGTCTCCAGATTATGCTGGGTGGCGGCATTGCGGTACATCTGCTGGTTCATGGCGGGCACAACGGCGACAGGTGCAGGCGTCGCGAGGCAAATGGTCGAAACCAGATCGTTCGCCATACCGGCCGCCACGCGGGCAATCAAATCCGCCGTGGCTGGGGCAAGAATCACCAGATCGGCCCATTTCCCAAGCTCAATATGCCCCATCGCGGCTTCGGCGGCCGGATCGAGCAGGCTGTCAGATACCGGGTATCCTGAAACCGCCTGCAGGCTCAGAGGGGTGATAAAGGCTTTACCGCCTTCGGTTATCGCGACCCGCACGTCCGCCCCGCGCTCGCGCAGACGACGCACCAGCTCCGGCGCTTTATAGGCAGCAATACCGCCGCTCACGCCAAGAACGATTTTTTTACCGGCCAGGCTCATCATGATTCTTTCCTGTTGGGTTTCACCAGAGAGCGGGCATTTTATCACAATCCCAAATACGGGGTGATGAAGTCCTTTATTCACTTTGCGAGGCGCTACGCAAGAACGAAACCTCAGCGTCGAGCCCCGGATTTGCCTGTGGCAGCATAATGGCAAACAGAAGGAGGCCGGGCATGGAAGAGACTGAACTGCTGCTACCGCGCGAAAAAATGCTGCGTCATGGCGTCACGTTATTAAAAGACGACGAACTGCTGGCGCTCTTTTTACGTACAGGTACGAAGGGAAAAACGGTATTTACGCTGGCGAGAAATCTGATAGACCATTTTGGTTCACTGTATGGTTTGCTGACCGCCGAACTGGAGGAGTTTGCGCACGTAGAAGGCATTGGCGTCGCGAAATATGCCCAGTTACGGGGTATTGCTGAACTTGCCCGGCGATTTTATAACGTGCAGATGGAGGAGCAAGATCCGATCCTTACCCCTGACATGACCCGCGAATTTCTGCAAAGCCAGCTATCCGGTCTGGAGCGGGAGATCTTTATGGTGATCTTTCTCGACAACCGAAACCGGGTGCTTAAGCATACCCGCCTTTTTTCAGGTACACTGAGCCACGTTGAGGTGCATCCGCGTGAAATTGTGCGCGAAGCGATAAAAGTGAATGCAGCAGGCGTGATCCTCGCGCATAATCACCCCTCTGGCTGTGCAGAACCGAGCAGAGCGGACAAAGAAATCACCGAGCGCATTATCAAATGCTGTCAATTCATGGACATTCGTGTGCTGGACCATCTGATAATTGGCCGCGGAGAGTACATTTCTTTTGCAGAACATGGCTGGATTTAGGCTATTTCTGGCGATCCATCGGGATCTTTGTCTGTTCGGGACTTGAGCACACCGCCGAGTCAGCGTATACTACGCCACCTTTGAGAATCTCGGGTTTGGCATTTGGGCCTGGCAATCGAGAGTTCACTTAGAACTACGCGATGACCGGGCTGTAAAGCCTGACGAGGCGCCGATACCCCATACGAAGCTCGAGCTAATTTGATTTTTGGAGAATAGACATGTCCCGAGTCTGCCAAGTTACTGGCAAGCGTCCGGTGACCGGTAACAACCGTTCCCACGCACTGAACGCGACTAAACGCCGTTTCCTGCCGAACCTGCACTCTCACCGTTTCTGGGTTGAGAGCGAGAAGCGTTTTGTCACCCTGCGCGTATCTGCTAAAGGTATGCGTGTAATCGATAAGAAAGGCATCGATACAGTTCTGTCTGAACTGCGTGCCCGTGGCGAAAAGTACTAAGTACTTAAAGAGGAAATAAATCATGGCTAAAGGTATTCGCGAGAAAATCAAGCTGGTTTCTTCTGCTGGTACAGGTCACTTCTACACCACCACGAAGAACAAACGTACTAAGCCGGAAAAACTGGAACTGAAAAAATTCGATCCAGTTGTACGCCAGCACGTACTGTACAAAGAAGCTAAAATCAAATAATTTTAGCCTCCTTGTATTGAAAAACCCCGCAACTGCGGGGTTTTTTGCATTCTGCATCTCAACGGAGGAACCATGCCTGAATTACCTGAGGTAGAGACCAGCCGTCGCGGCATTGAGCCCCATCTGGTCGGCGCGACTATTCTTCATGCTGTCGTTCGTAATGGACGTCTGCGCTGGCCGGTGTCCGATGAGATCCACGCGTTAAGCGACAAACCCGTCCTTAGCGTGCAGCGCCGCGCGAAATACCTGCTGCTGGAGCTGCCTGACGGCTGGATTATTATCCATCTGGGGATGTCCGGGAGCCTGCGCATCCTGACCGAAGAACTGCCTGCGGAAAAGCACGACCACGTCGATCTGGTCATGAGCAACGGCAAAGTGCTCCGTTACACCGATCCCAGGCGTTTTGGCGCGTGGCTGTGGACAAAGGAGCTGGAAGGACACAACGTGCTGGCGCATCTGGGCCCTGAGCCGCTTTCAGACGCGTTCAACGCGGACTACCTGAAAGAGAAGTGTGCGAAGAAGAAGGCTCCGATCAAGCCCTGGCTGATGGATAACAAGCTGGTGGTCGGCGTGGGGAATATTTACGCCAGTGAATCGCTGTTCGCGGCCGGGATCCATCCCGATCGGCAGGCCTCATCGCTGTCGGCGCAGGAGTGTGAGCTGCTGGTTCGGGTCATTAAAGCCGTATTACTGCGCTCGATTGAGCAGGGCGGGACC
The DNA here is from genome assembly GCA_011754535.1 of Enterobacter asburiae. Lineage (NCBI taxonomy): Bacteria > Pseudomonadati > Pseudomonadota > Gammaproteobacteria > Enterobacterales > Enterobacteriaceae > Enterobacter > Enterobacter asburiae. The sequence goes on from JAAQVN010000001.1 coordinate 150,727, forward strand.
ACGCTGAAGGACTTCCTGCAAAGCGACGGTAAACCGGGCTATTTTGCCCAGGAGCTGCAGGTGTATGGCCGTAAAGGTGAGCCATGCCGGGTATGCGGGACGCCGATCGCTGCCGCAAAGCACGCCCAGCGAGCCACGTTCTACTGCCGTCAGTGCCAGAAATAGCGCTACTTTAGCTTGTCCATCAGCGCCTGGTGGACGTTATCCGGCAGGAAATGGGTAACGTCCCCGTGATGGCGCGCCACCTCTTTCACCAGCGTGGACGAGATAAACGACCACTCTTTTGATGGCATCAGGAATACGCTTTCCAGCTCCGGCATCAGGTGGCGGTTCATGTGCGCCAGCTGCATCTCATACTCGAAGTCTGCCACCGCGCGCAGGCCACGGATCAGAATATTGGCCTGCTGGGCGCGGGCGAAGTTTGCCATCAGGTCGCTAAACCCGACCACCTCAACATTCGGCAGGTGCGAAATGGCATCGGTGGCGAGCTTTACGCGCTCGTTGAGGTCAAACATCGGCTTTTTGCTGGGGCTGGCGGCAATGGCCAGGATCAGCTTGTCGAACATGCATGCCGCACGGGTGATGATATCAAGATGACCGTTGGTGATCGGATCGAAGGTACCCGGATAAATCGCTTTTGTGCTCATGGCTCACGTTTTCTCTGAGTAGCCGCGGCAGAGCGCCCACAGCTCGGTGTATTTGTTGAAAGTATACTGGGCATTCACTACCGCGAGTAACCAGCCCTGCTTACCGTCCAGCACGCCACCACGCAGCAGCAGCGTTTTCAGAAACGCACCCAGCGTGTGGGTGAAGATACCCGTCAGCGAGGCCTTCTTGCCGCGCTGGTGACGCTCCTGCGCCCATGCGGTGGCATAGTTGAGCTGCTTTTGCTGGAAGCTGGCGAAATCACGGCAGGTCAGGTGCAGCAAATCGCCCGTCAGGGGGATGACCTGGGCGCTGTCGCAGGTCAGGGATTCATGGACCAGATTGTCGTTGTACTGATAGCGCTCGCGCTCGTAGAGGCGCATCACGCGGTCAGGATACCAGCCGCTGTAGCGCATGAAGCGGCCAAGGAAGTAGTTGCGGCGGGCGATGCTGTATACGGTGCCAGGCTTGGGCGAGGAAAGCACCGCCTGGATGGCTTGCTGAAGCTCCGGCGTGATGCGTTCGTCGGTATCGAGCATCAACACGTAATCACCGGTGGCATACCCCTGCGCGCGCTGGCGCTGGATGCCATAGCCTTGCCAGTCAGTATTGGTAAAGACTTTTGCGCCCGCTGCCCGGGCAACGTCCACCGTGTTGTCCGTGCTTCCGGAGTCGAGAATGACGATCTCGTCAGCCCAGGCGACGGAGGCCAGGCAGTCCGGAAGCAGGTCGGCGGCGTTTTTGGCGATCATGACGACCGACAGACGCGTAGACATTAGTGGCTCCGCTGAGGCAGATAAGGTTGCAGAAGCTGCAGCAGACGGGTGAGTGCGCCCTGATTCTGGTGCAGCACTTCGACGGCGTGGCGACCGTACCACAGGCGGTAATCTTCGTCCGTCAGAAGGGTCGATACCTCTTTGACGACCGAGTCCGCATCGGTCACGGTAATTAAACCATCGGCCTGCTGTAATTTCGCGCAGATATCTTTGAAGTTAAACGTGTGTGGCCCCATCAGCACAGGAATGGCGTGGGCTGCCGGCTCCAGCGGGTTATGGCCTCCGCGTTCCACCAGGCTTCCGCCAACAAAGGCGAGGTCAGCAATGCCGTAGAGCAGCATCAGTTCGCCCATCGTATCGCCAATCACCACCTGGGTACTGCCGGAAGGGATCTCTCCGCTGCTGCGCAGAGTGAAGCTGAAGCCGCCTTTCTGCACCATTTCGCGGGCATCTTTAAAACGTTCCGGATGACGAGGCACGAGGATCAGCAGTAAATCAGGGAATTTTTCCAGCAGCTTGCGGTGCGCCTGCAGGATAATTGCCTCTTCACCCTCATGAGTACTGGTGGCAATCCAGACCTGACGACGCGGAGCCCACTGGCGGCGCAGCGTGATGGCGCGGGCGGCCAGTTCAGGGGTAACGGAAATATCGAATTTCAGACTGCCGGTTACGGCAAGCTGGTTGCGCTTCAGGCCCAGAGAGATAAAGCGTGCCGCGTCTTCTTCATTCTGCGCAGCAATCAGCGTGATTTTGCTCAGCAGGCGGCGCATAAATTTACCCAGCTTGCCGTAGCCTTTCGCCGAGCGCTCTGACAGGCGCGCGTTGGCAATCACCAGCGGAATTTTACGGGCGTGCAGAGCGGAAATCATGTTCGGCCACAGCTCGGTTTCCATCACGATCACCAGCTTCGGGCGAACGGTGTTCAGGAAACGATTCATGGCGCAGGGCAGATCGTAAGGGAGGTAGACGTGATGAACGTCTTTACCAAACGCGGATAACGCGCGCTCTGAGCCGGTTGGCGTCATGGTGGTGACGGTAATTGGCAGAGACGGGTAGCGATGGCGCAGAGCGCGAACCAGCGGGATCGCCGCCAGCGTTTCACCAACAGAAACGGAATGCAGCAAAATACCGTCCGGCGCGACTTTATTGCGGCAAAAGCCATAGCGTTCAGCCCAGCGTTTACGATACGCAGGCGCTTTACGGCTACGAAGCAACAGTCTCAGCCACACCAGTGGCTGAATGATATAGAGCAGGGCGGTATACAACAATTCCAAGCGATTATCCGTCTTTTTAGTTTCGGCGGGCAAATTCTAAGCATTTAAGCCAGGTAAAGCTATCTCTTATGCCAGATACCGTTTTAAACGGAAGTAGCGTCGGCCCAGGCGCCAGCGCAAACGCGGGCTTTTGGCACTTTTCCAGATAAGCTTCCAGATCCCGGTGTCGAAGAACTCTTTGATAATCATTGTCTTCTTTGCCTCATCCTTCATGTTGTCGAAGGTATGAATGATTCCCAACCCCTCTTTGGCGATTTGCCAGTAGCAGGCGGGGATATTTTTCACTTTATCCGGGTAACGCTGGTTAATGGCATCAAGCATCTGCAGGATTTTCATGTAGTGGCGCGCGGAGCGAATCAGCGTGTCGTCATTATCCGGCGTGTGCGATACCGAGGCAGAGTGAATGTAGTAGTCATAAAAGCGTTCGCTGGTGTACTGAACGCGCTCTGCGGCAAGCAGCACCTCGGTGGTCCACGGGATATCCTGATGGCGCAGGCCGGGTTCGAAATGGAAACGGTGTTTACGAATAAAATCGTGGCGATAAATATTAAGCCAGGTCACGTGCAGGAACTTACGTGAATCCAGCGCCATCTTCAGCCATGCCGGGCCCGTCATGACGCCCGTCGAGGCGAGTTTATCCTCAGGGAAGATAGGGCGAGAAGGTTTCCTGTCATTTTCCCAGACATAGTTGCCGTTGCAGGTGGCGACATCCAGATCCTGCGTAACGGCCATATCCAGCAGACGCTGGTACATGCCAGGTTTGAAGACGTCATCAATATCCGGGAAAGAGAGATACTGACCGGTTGCAACGGCCAGGCCGGTATTACGCGCGATGGAAACACCCTGGTTATGCTGTTCAATCACCTGTATCTGCGGCAGTTTTTCACGCCAGCTTTCGACGATCTGCATCGAGCGGTCAGTCGAGCCGTCATTGACAATGATGACTTCCATGCTGTCGATGCGTTGATTCACAAGGCAGGTAAAGAACTGATCCAGAAAAGCTTCGCCGTTATAAACGGCAACCACCACGCTTAACATTGGCGCTGAATTTTGCATAAGAAACCTGATTATTTTTGATTGTCGACCAAAGCAATGTACTGCTGGCAGATGGCATTGATACCGAACGATGCAATCGTTGCATCGCCAACGACCGGCGGGGCGGTATAAATATCTACCAGGGTTTTTGCCAGTGACGCGTCATTTAACTCTGCCAGCCCGCGCGTTAAGGCGCCGGTGAGGATTTCTGCGGGGCCACCCGGACAATTGGTACTGACCGGTGGCGTCTGGCAGATAATGGATTCCACCAGCACATTACCAAAACCTTCGCAGTCAGAACTTAACACTAAGAGGCGTGCACCTTTTATCCAGGGGTAGGGGTTAGCGTCGAACGGACGGAAAACCGTTTTGTTTTCAATACCCAAATCGCGGGCAAGCTGCTTAAGTTTTTGAATTTTGGCTTCGGAGCCATTGCCCATCATGACAAGCGTAGTGTCAAGCTGACTCTGTGCGAACGCGCGTAAAAGGCGGTCGTGGCGTTTGTGTTCATGGAAGCGGCCAACATGGATGATGTAATCCTTCCCTTGCATCTCGAAGGGGGCATCCGCCAGACGCTGAATCTCAGGGATATCAAAAGGATTATGGATAACCGCTTTACGCCGGAGTTTGAGAGCCAGCGTCTCGGAAAGATCTTTCAACACGGCGCCTGAGACGGCGACAACGTTTCGGTTTTCGTAGGTATGACGAATTTTAAGATGCTTAAACCAGCGCGAAAGCCCGCTGCGGTGTCGGAGATAAGAGAAAGAGAACATGCCGTGCACGCAGAACCAGACTTTATCACGTTCCAGCGCGCGGCAGTGCGCCACAATGCGGTCCGTTTTGTGCAGATGAGAGAACACAACGTCAAATTTTCCGCTGCGCTCAGCCCGCTCAATTGCCTGATCCAGCAGGCGGGCGCGGCGTGGGATCTCCGTCAGCTTTCGCCACGGTTTTTTGCAGGTATCCTGAACCACCTGATAATCAATGCCTTCCGGGATGGCGTAATCACACACTTTCCGCAGAGAGAAAAGAGAGACCTGATGCCCCATTTCCATTAATCCGCTGGAAAGTGTAAGAACTGTTTTTTCAGCTCCCCCACCGGGTAAACCATCAATAATCATTAGGATACGCATTTTTAATCCAGTAATTTTTGATAAAGCGAAATAAGCTGACTTGACAGTTTTTCGGGGGTGGCGCTTTTTACGCGTTCACGTGCCGCTTGCCCCATCGTGTTATTTTTTCCCAGAGAAGGGGTGGCTGCAATTGCCTCCTTCAATGTGTCGATATCCAGGGCGTCACAATAAAATCCGTTCTGGCCTTGCTGAATAAATTCAGCGCCACCGCAGCTCTCTGAAGTAATGACGGGCAAGCCGCAGGCCATCGCTTCAAGAATGACGTTCGGAAACGGATCATACAGCGTTGGCAACAGTAAACCATCGGATAGCTGATAAAAAGGCAGAGTTTCTTTCTGCATCCCCAGGAAACGGATTTGCCCTTCGCAGCCTAAGGAGCGGGCGAGGTCACGATAACGATGTTCTGCTTTATCCTGTCCAACCACAATCAGCCAGGCTGGCGTTCCTGCGATAGCGCGTATGGCGCTGGCCAATCCTTTTCGTTCAAATCCCGACCCTACAAAACAGAACACCACGGCATCGGCTGGCAAACCAAATTGCTGACGCAGCGCGGCACGCTGTGCTTCCTGGGCTGGAATGAAGCGGCTGGAATCAATTGAATTATAAATCACATGTATTTTTTTTGCGTCAATATCAAAGTCTTCGACGATTTCGCGTTTGATCATCTCCGCATTACAGATAACCGCCTTCAGCTCTGGGGCCTGGTACATTTCTCGTTCGGCTTGCATCACGTAGCGGTGATAGCGATCGAACATCAGCATCTGCGCGCGCCAGGCGGGCAGAATGCGCGCACGCTGCAGCAGCCAGCGGCGATGGACGCCATCTCCAGCGCGGTAGATATCGCAGCCCGGGATACGCTCATGGCTTTGCACAATATCAAACTGCTGTTGTTGCCACAGCGCGCGGGCGGCATGGGCAAAACCGCGTTCGCGGCTGATGCGGCCCCATTTACGCGGGTCGCAAATATGGATATGCCAGTCGTCCTGCTTTTCGCCCTGCCATTCACGCGTAATGACGTTGAGTTCAAGATTCTGGTTGCTCAGCGCGGTGAGAGCACGTGAAACGAAGCGCTCCGCCCCGCCATCAGGGCGATACTTTTGGCGAACAATCGCCAGGCGATGGTGTTTCATGACAGATATCTCCTTGCAGCGGAGACGACAGCATCAGCAGGAATGGCGTCGAGATAACGTTCTTTCGTTTTGGTATCAATGGCGTCGGGATCGGGAAGGGGGCCGTAGTCGCCCGCCCAGATGACTTCACCGTTGACTTGCCATGGAGACCAAAACGTCAGTTTGGAAGGGCCAAACAGCGCCACGCAGGGCGTCTGCAGCGCGGCGGCCATATGCATCGGCACGGAGTCAACGCCAATAAAAAGACACGCGTGATCGATAAGCGAGGCCAGCTGGCGCAACGTTAGCTGTCCCGCCAGCGAGACGACCCCCGTCTTCGGTGAGGCGGCGAGAATGCGATCGATCATCGCCAGCTCTTTTTTATCCGGCCCGGCCGTGAGGACGACGGTATGCCCATCCTGCTGCAGCGCGGTGATGGTTTGCGCCATTTTGCTCTCATCCCAGCATTTGAAGAACCAGCGTGACGTCGGCTGGATGACGATGTAGTTATCGCCCACTCCTTTTTGCACCAGCTGCTGGCGGGCGTGGTGCCAGTCTTTTGCGCTGTAGGCCATGGTAACCGCCGGCTTAGGCGCGACCTGTAATGGCGACAGAATGGAGAGATTTTGTTCGACGGTGTGCAGGGATTTGTGCTTTGCAACAGAGACTAATTCGCTATGGCAGAAACGCCAGAATGGATTGTTGCGTTTGTTAAAGGCGAATCCGAGGCGAACCGGCGCACCGGTGAAGCGGGTGACGATAGCGCTACGCCACTGATCGGCAAGATTAATCACCAGATGATAATGTTGCTTTCGTAACGCGCAGAGCAATTGCCACTCCTTTTGGAGGTGCTTTAGCGTGCCCAGCTGCTTCCATTTACGATCGATTCCATAAATAGTGCCAATCGCCGGATGGGCGGCGAGCATATCGCGCGTTTCTTCATACAACAGCACGTCAATTTGCGCCTGCGGCCATTTTTGACGTAACGAATCAATGACGGGAGTGGTCAATAACATATCGCCATGATGGCGGAGTTTGATCAGTAAAATGCGCAAATCAGGCGTGTCAGGTAAGTTATTCATCATCATCTTATCGGCGTTGTACTGTTGGCAATTCTAATAGACCTGGTAGCGACTTGCACTCTTTCTCCATAATCTCAGGAATTTCCCAGGGAGGCTTTACTCAGGCTTTGGTGAGTGCGTAACATAGCGCTAACTTCCCTGTCATGCGGACTCATTATGAAAAAACCAGCGTTTATCATCACGATTGATACTGAGGGCGATAATCTCTGGCAGAATCACCGCGTCATTAAAACGGAAAACGCGCGCTATCTGGCCCGCTTTCAGACCCTTTGTGAACGTTTTGGTTTTAAGCCCGTATGGCTGACAAACTATGAGATGGCAATTGAGCCCGTTTTCATTGAGTTCGCCAGGGACGTGATTGCTCGCGGGCAGGGGGAGGTGGGAATGCACCTTCACGCATGGAATAGCCCGCCTGAGCACGATCTCACGGGAGATGACTGGCGCTGGCAGCCGTATCTGATTGAATTTTCAGACGAGGTGATGCGTGAGAAAGTGCTGTTCATGACCCGTCTGCTGGAAGAGACATTCCAGACCAAAATGCTGAGCCACCGCGCCGGGCGCTGGGCATTTGATAGCCGCTATGCAAAATTGCTCGTTGAACTGGGCTACCAGGTTGATTGCTCCGTGACGCCGCGCGTGAACTGGCGCAACGCGAAAGGTGCCCCGCAGGGTAATGGCGGAACGGACTATCAGCATTTCCCCGACCACGCCTATTTTATGGATTTAGATACTCTTTCCCGGGCGGGCAATAGCCCATTGCTGGAAGTGCCGATGAGCATTCAGTATAAACATCCGGCCTGGTTGAACACGATCAAACAGGGGTACGATCGTCTTCGCGGGAAATACCGTTCGCCCTCCGTGAACTGGCTACGACCGACGGGTGGAAATGCGCCGCAGATGATTCAGGTCGCGCAGCAATGCTTGTCTCAGGGGAATGACTACATGGAGTTTATGCTTCACTCGTCTGAATTTATGCCGGGTGGAAGCCCTACGTTTAAAGATGAGGCGGCGATTGAAGGGTTGTATCAGGATCTGGAAGTGCTCTTTAGTTGGTTATCCGATAAGACGGTTGGGATGACGCTGGCGGAATTTTATCAGTACAAGAAAAAATAATGCCCGCATGGCGGGCATTATCGCTTATTGACGTTGTCTGGTTTGCGAGAGCGGAGTGCTCAGGGCAAACACGGTAACAAAGAATATTAAGGCTTCTGAGCTCAATAGAATGACGTCCGTCAGACCATAGAGTAATAAAAGAAGCATCGTTGTCAGCAGCAGACCATTTCGGTTTTTAAGTGCGTAAGCGATCATCGAAACGAAGAAAAAGAGCAATATCGCCAGACCCGGAAGCCCTTGCAGAGAGTATTTTTCGATAAATTCATTGTGTAAATGCACTCTGATAAACTCGAGTGCGGCGGCGAGATGTGGATGCCCATGTTGCACATATTGCTTTGTCCATACTTCGCGGTCTTCGACTGACTGCCCCAGCGGGTGTGCAAGTCCGTTCTGAATACCAATTGTCCACATGGAAAAACGCGCTCCGAGTGACGTTGCGTCATGTCCCTGCTGGTAGCTTTCCAGTTCCATCTGCGTTTGGACTATTTTTGGCGAAATCAATGGCTTGTAGCTAACGATAATAATACCCGCCACAATGCATAAAAAAATCAGCGTTGATTTTAGGTGAATTCTTCTGAAGTGGTAGAGCGTGAGCACAATCGCCAGAAGCAAATACAGCCCCATTGCGGCACGTGTACCTGTTAAAAGAATGACGAAATAAGATATTAAGACGATGAGCCCTGCAGCAACATACAGCTTTATATTTTTTTGCAGATAAAGGCTGTATACAAACGCCAGTGACAGTACAGAGTAAACATAGGCTGATACGGTCGCACGATTTATGGCCATCTCGATACGCCCCATACCTTGCGATGCCTGCCATAAGCCATAGCCAGTGGCAAGTACAAACCCCGCGCCAGAGGCGTATAAGAAATATTTCTGAAAGGATGCTTTATCGATGTAAGACTTAAACCGATCAAGATAGAAAACGAGAATACTCGCTAAAATCAGCTTCTTACTGGCACCAAGATAATCGCTATAAGCGTTTAAACCTTCGCTATGATATTCATACACCATATACCAGACAAGATTGAGTAGCCCAATCAGCAAAATGGGTAACGCGATAGAAAAGGGACGCAGCGTAATTTTTTTATATTCGCAAGCTAAACCGATAATGCTGGCATAAACCGCGATGTAGAAAAATTCTCGTTGTTTACCTGAGCTCAGCAGCGACAGCGCCAGCGAAATGAGGCTCAAAATCAGTGCCAGCTGATAGAGCCGCAGTTTTACTTTTTCCATAATGCCTCAATGACCCTTTTTTTGTAGCTGAAACGTACATCTCTGGAGAAGAAAAAAGAGAAAGAATAAAGTGATTTCACCCGCTGCTTAACCAGCTTGAGCTGCACATCGGTCAGGTGTTGTCGGTGATTACTGTAAATATCAAACCAATGGCAATTAACAAGATGCTTAAATGATGGCGGGAATGTTTTTTCCATCTGTAATGTGCATTCAACCAGCGTAGCGATTTTACTGGCGTCAAGACGGCTCGACAAACTGCCGCTGCGTTTGATGTAATAATAGTGCCCCTGGCGCTGATAGACGATTTTACGCGATTGCATCAGCATGCCGGGAAATACCGCGAAATCTTCATAGCAGACCATAGAAGGGATCGGGTTGGTTGCGTACAGCCTGCGGTGTACGAATTGCCCGATGAGGTGCGCCTGAAAATCTTTGTGCTGTAAGAAACGTTTTATTGCATCATTCTGAGATAATGAGACGGGAGTGAATCCCTGCCAGGCGGAGGTGATTTTCCGCATATCACGAATTTCCAGCAGGCGCGTCAGCAACATATCAGGACGCTCTGCTTTCAGGAAGGCGACGGCATCCCGGATGCTACCCGGCTTCAACAGATCGTCGCTATCCAGCATCGTGATGTATTCGCCTGACGCCAGCGAGACTGCGCTATTTCGAACATGTCCTACGTTACGGTACTCAACGTAATGGGATTGCGCATGCGGAAGCTTTGGCAACCACGTCTCAATAATACCCTGTGTGGAATCACCGGAACCGTCATTAAAGATAATGACTTCGACATCATCGCCTGCATTCTCAATCGCGTTTTGCAGGTTTTCCAGCGTGGCGTGAAGCGTGTTTTCAGCGTTGTGTGCGGCAATAATGATGCTGAGAAAAGCCATAGTAATTAGTTTCCCTGCGCATCAAGGGCGGTATTTGCTGTTGGCAGTCCGCAAATGAAATGTTTGAGTTCGTCCAGCGATTCGTCTGTTACCGCGAAGAGTTCTTCCCGGCTTTGTGAGAAGTAATATCGTGTTTCAAAAACATACGAGCATATATTGGCATCGTTGCCAATCAGCAACACGTTGCCAAGCGGGCGTTGCTCATAGTGGCAGCACGGTCCGAACAATAAGACGACCGGCACGCCAACCGCATCGGCAATATAGACATTCCCCGAATCGGACGCGATATAACAATCCATCTTAGAAATGGCCCACGGAAGCTCTTCCAGCGAGATCTTGCCAATCAGATTAATAAAGTTGGGCAGCTCACCATAAGCCCGGGTGATATCGTCCATCCACGACTGTTCATTCGGGGCGCCAAAGACATAAAACTCGCATGGCAGGTCTGCCAGACGATCGGCAATTTGCTTCCAGATGACCGGCGGAACGGTTTTCGCTTTATTTCCTGCGGCGATGCTGATGCCAATGCGGATCGCACCTGGTTTATCAAGGATCGCCGGGTAAGTCGCGGGTTTAAACAGTGGCTTTGTGGCGTGCTTGGGAGAGTCTTGCCAGGTCAGCGCACGATCCGCCAGCTTAAGATAGTTCGTGACGGACAGCGTCTTCTTTTCGTGCTTAACCGTACCATCGGCCGTTGCATAGAAAATCCCGTGATACCACCTGCGCGTATAAGTGCTTAAAAATTGTTTGTTTTTGGCATTGCATACGGAGGCGAAAAAGAGATTCACGCTGTTAGGCTGCAGCAGGTATACGTTGTCATAGCGGTTCATAATCCTGCAGGCAAAGCGAAGCTTTCGCCACAGGTTACGCTTTTGCTGCTCGATAAAAAAAATCTCGTCGATAGTCTCATCATGTTTCGCCAGCGCACCCACGCTGCGGCTGATCAGCACGTCGCTTTTTTGCAGCCAGGCCAGAAGAGGCGTAGCATTAACAAAATCGCCGATTTTAGCTGTTTGAATGACCAGGTTTTTACCTGTCTCCTTGCGAAACAGCTTCCGGAGAAGCTTCACCGGAAAGAGTAAAATCAGCAGAAATACGTAACTCATGGGTTAAATATCCCTGTTGGAAAGCCAGCGGCTGCCCTGTAAAAATGAAAAAATCGCATCTGCGCTGATATCCTTCGTTTGCTGAGTCGGGCTGACCATCTGATGCTGGTTTTTGCCATAGCCTCCGATCAGGCCGGGATCGGTCGGGCCAAAAAGGGTGATATTTGGACGATCCAGCGCCGCGGTTAAATGGCTTAAACCCGTATCCACGGAAACAACGGCGTTAGCGCCTGCCAGCTCTGCGGCAACCTGCGCCAGCGTGAGTTTGGGTAAAACCTCAACGTGGGTAAAGCCTGCTGCCAGACGCTCCGCACGCTGCCGTTCATGCTCAGCGCCCCACGGGAGTTTAATATGGATACCGGAGGGTTGCATTAGTTCAATCAGCCTTCGCCAGTGCGTTTCCGGCCAGTGCTTATCGTCACGCGTTGTGGCATGCAGGAAGACAAGATAAGGCTGAGCACAGGGATCTGTATTGCGCAAAAAGTGCTGTGCAATGGCATAGTCGCCCTGGGTTTCCGGTTTCGCATAGCCGAGGCTTTTTGCGAACAGCTCGCGGGTGCGTTCCACGGCGTGCTGCTGTTTTGCGATGTGGTGGCGGCGGTTATAGAACAGGCTCGCCAGCGGTTCGCGGGCGGTGTGCCAGTCCATGCCGTGCTTTACGCCGTGCGCCAGACGCGTGACCAGCGCGGCGCTTTTCACCAGCCCCTGGGCGTCGATGATTGCGTCGTAGCGCTGCGCCTGCACCGTTTCACGGAAGGCTTTACGCTCGGCTTTAATCGGCGCGGAGAACCACGCTTTGCGCCAGCGGCGAATCGCGACCGGGATCACGCGGTCAACCGCTTCATGCCAGGTGGGGATCTGCGCGAAGCCTTCTTCCACCACCCAGTCAAAACGGATGCCGGGGATGGCCCGCATAGCGTCCGTCAGCGACGGCAGCGTATGCAGAACATCGCCCATTGAGGAGGTTTTAACGATCAATACCCGCATCCGTTATCCTTCTTCGCTCAACAGCAGTTCGTTGAGCTCTTCGAGAACGCGCTGCGGGGTAATATCGATCAGGCTCTGATGGTAGCCTTCTGCGGCATCGCCCTTGCGTACCTTGTGGTAGCCGGTGATCAGGCGGATGACGCGCGCTTTGTGCGACAAGGGCGGGGTGAAGTCCGGGCTGCTTGGGCCATACAGCGCGACCAGCGGACGGTCCAGTGCGGCGGCGACGTGCATCAGGCCAGAGTCATTGCTGACCACGGCTTTACAGGCGGCAATCAGGATAACCGCCTGTTCAAGCTGCGTTTCTCCTGCCAGGTTGCGGCACCAGGCCTGTTGTTCATTGCTCAGCGTGGCGAGTATTTCGTTGCCCGCCTCGTGGTCCTTCGCCGAGCCAAACAGCACAATCTGGTAGCCTTCGTCGATCAGCTGTTTCGCCAGTTCGGCGTAGTGGTAGTGCGGCCAGCGCTTTGCCGGACCAAATTCCGCGCCAGGGCAGAAGCCAATCATCGGGCGTTCAGACGAAATGCCAAACGCGTTGCAGGTGTGGGATTTCTCCCCGTCGTTAACCTGAAGCTGCGGCCACAGCAGCGGCTGCGGCAGGTCTTTCGCGCTGCGCATCACGCCTTTGTCGTAGGCCAGCGCCACGTAGCGCTCCACCATCAGCGGCCAGGCCTCTTTATCCAGCACCCGGGCGTCGTTCAGCAGGCCGTAGCGCATTTCACCTCGCCAGCCGGTACGGTGCGGGATACCCGCAAAGAAAGGCACCAGGGCGGATTTGAAGGAGTTTGGCAGCACGTACGCGCGATCGTAGCGCTTCTCGCGTAGGCTGTGGCCGAGTTTGCGGCGCTCGCCGATTTCCAGCGCCCCGTGGCCAAGCGGCATCGGGATCGCCTCGTTCACTTCCGGCATGCGCAATAGCAGCGGACGGCACCATGCAGGTGCCATCACGTCGATTATCGCCTGGGGATAACGCGCCTTGAGCGTGCGATAAAGACTTTGCGACATCATCATGTCGCCCACCCAGGACGGGCCGATCACCAGAATCTTCATACTTATGCGTCGCGGTTCAGCCAGGCCATGTATTCCGTTACGCCTTCGGCAACGGTCTTGAACGGCTTGTCGTAGCCTGCGGCGCGCAGGTTGGTCAGGTCTGCCTGCGTGAACGCCTGATAGCGGCCTTTCAGTTTGTCCGGGAACGGAATGTACTCGATGCTGCCTTTTTTGTGGTACGCCAGCGTCGCGTCAGCCACTGCCTGGAAGGATTCCGCGCGGCCTGTGCCCAGGTTGAAGATGCCGGACACGCCGTTTTCCCAGAACCACAGGTTCACGGCTGCTACGTCGCCCACGTAAACGAAGTCGCGCTTGAAGCCGTCGCTGCCTTCAAACAGTTTCGGGCTTTCGCCGTTATTCAGCTGGGTATTCAGGTGGAACGCCACGCTCGCCATGCTGCCTTTGTGGCCTTCGCGCGGTCCGTAGACGTTGAAGTAGCGGAAGCCGACGATCTGGGAGTTCGCTTCAGGCAGGATCTGACGCACGTACTCGTCGAAGAGGAACTTGGAGTAGCCGTAGACGTTCAGCGGCTGCTCGTACTCGCGGGACTCGATGAAGTCCGAGGTACGACCGCCATAGGTTGCCGCCGAGGAGGCATACAGGAACGGAATTTCACGCTCCAGGCAGTAGTGCAGAAGCTCTTTGGAGTACTGATAGTTGTTGTCCATCATGTACTTGCCGTCCCACTCTGTGGTGGATGAGCACGCACCTTCGTGGAAGATGGCTTCGATCTCGCCGAACTCTTCACCTGCCATAATCTGGATAAGGAAGTCTTCTTTATCCATGTAGTCAGCGATGTTCAGATCCACCAGGTTAACAAACTTGGTGCCGTCTTTCAGGTTGTCCACCACCAGGATGTCGGTGATGCCTTTGTCATTGAGGGCCTTGATAATATTGCTGCCGATAAAGCCCGCGCCGCCGGTAACGATGATCATAACTGTAACCTTTGAAGTGTGGAGCCCGGGGCCAATCCCGGACGCTAATGTTCATATCATATCATTAGTATGGCGACCCTTCAGCCATTCACCGATATGCAGCAGGGTTACACGTGATTTATGCTGCAAAAACGAGAAGAGATACTGCGTCATCTCGTCATGAACTATAGGTTTGGGTAATATGTGCCGAAATTTGCCGAGTCTGGAGAATTGCAATGCGTGGTGATTTTTACAAACAGTTAAACAGCGACCTCGACACCGCACGTGCGGAAGGGTTGTTCAAGGAAGAGCGTATTATCACGTCTGCTCAGCAGGCGGACATCACCGTTGCCGACGGCAGCCATGTGATCAACTTTTGTGCGAACAACTACTTAGGTCTTGCGAATCACCCTGAGCTGATTGCCGCGGCGAAAAACGGCATGGACACCCACGGTTTCGGCATGGCCTCCGTACGCTTTATCTGCGGTACGCAGGACAGCCACAAGCAGCTTGAGCAAAAGCTGGCGAGCTTCCTCGGAATGGAAGACGCGATTCTGTACTCCTCCTGCTTCGACGCCAACGGCGGTCTGTTTGAGACCCTGCTCGGCGCAGAAGATGCGATTATCTCCGACGCCCTGAACCACGCCTCCATCATCGACGGCGTACGTCTGTGCAAAGCGAAGCGCTTCCGCTACGCCAACAACGACATGGTCGAGCTGGAAGCGCGCCTGAAAGAGGCCCGTGAAGCGGGGGCTCGTCATGTGCTGATCGCCACCGACGGCGTGTTCTCGATGGACGGCGTGATCGCCAACCTGAAGGGCGTGTGCGACCTGGCGGATAAATACGACGCGCTGGTAATGGTCGATGACTCTCACGCGGTCGGCTTTGTCGGCGAAAACGGCCGTGGTTCCCACGAATACTGCGACGTGATGGGCCGCGTGGACATCATCACCGGCACGCTGGGCAAAGCGCTCGGCGGCGCGTCCGGCGGTTACACGGCTGCGCGCAAAGAGGTGGTTGAGTGGCTGCGCCAGCGCTCTCGACCGTACCTGTTCTCCAACTCTCTTGCGCCGGCGATTGTGGCCGCCTCCATCAAAGTGCTGGAGATGGTGGAGTCCGGTGCCGAACTGCGCGACCGCCTGTGGTCCAACGCCCGTCTGTTCCGTGAAAAAATGAGCGCTGCAGGGTTTACCCTGGCCGGTGCCGATCACGCCATTATCCCGGTGATGCTGGGTGATGCGGTCGTCGCGCAGAAGTTTGCCCGCGAGCTGCAGAAAGAGGGGATTTACGTCACCGGGTTCTTCTTCCCGGTGGTGCCAAAAGGTCAGGCGCGTATCCGCACCCAGATGTCCGCGGCGCATACGCCTGAACAAATTGAACGTGCGGTGGAAGCCTTTACCCGCATCGGTAAACAGCTGGGCGTAATTGCCTGAGGACGTGTGATGAAAGCGTTATCCAAACTGAAAGCGGAAGAAGGGATTTGGATGACCGACGTGCCGGAGCCGGAAGTCGGTCATAACGATCTGCTGATCAAAATTCGTAAAACCGCCATCTGCGGTACTGACGTTCACATCTACAACTGGGACCAGTGGTCGCAGAAAACCATTCCTGTCCCGATGGTTGTCGGCCACGAATATGTGGGTGAAGTGGTCGGCATCGGCCAGGAAGTAAAAGGCTTCAAGATTGGCGATCGCGTTTCCGGCGAAGGCCATATTACCTGCGGCCACTGCCGTAACTGCCGCGGTGGACGTACGCACCTGTGCCGTAACACCGTCGGCGTGGGCGTTAACCGTCCGGGCTGCTTCGCGGAATACCTGGTGATTCCGGCCTTTAACGCGTTCAAAATCCCGGACAATATTTCTGACGATCTGGCCTCCATCTTCGACCCGTTCGGCAACGCGGTGCACACCGCTCTCTCCTTCGACCTGGTGGGCGAAGACGTGCTGGTCTCCGGCGCGGGCCCAATCGGCATCATGGCGGCAGCCGTGGCAAAGCACGTGGGCGCGCGCAACGTGGTCATCACCGACGTGAACGAATACCGTCTGTCGCTGGCACGTAAAATGGGCGTGACCCGCGCGGTGGATGTCTCTAAAGAGAGCCTGACCGACGTGATGGAAGAGCTGGGCATGACCGAAGGCTTTGACGTAGGTCTGGAGATGTCCGGCGCGCCACCGGCGTTTCGCACCATGCTGGACACCATGAACCACGGTGGGCGTATCGCGATGCTGGGTATTCCGCCGTCAGATATGTCCATCGACTGGAACAAAGTCATCTTCAAGGGGCTGTTCATCAAGGGCATCTATGGCCGCGAGATGTTCGAAACCTGGTACAAGATGGCGGCGCTAATCCAGTCCGGTCTGGATCTGTCACCGATTATTACGCACCGTTTCTCCATCGACGAATTCCAGCAGGGCTTTGACGCGATGCGTTCCGGTCAGTCAGGAAAAGTGATCCTGAGCTGGGATAAATAATCAAAAAGGGGCCCGTGGCCCCTTTTTTACTGATTCTTTTTCTCTTCGTCCGTCAGGTAACGCACCTTGCGGGTGTAGTCCTGACCTTTGAATAACAGCTTATTATCTGGCGATTCAAGATACTTCTGCCATTCGGAAAGTGGGAAACCACCGTGCGCGCCAATCACCTCTTTCGGCACAACAGCTTCCTGTCCGCCGATCTTCTTGGACACCGGCCAGTTCATCCAGTCGCCCAGATTAACCGTTTTTAAATCCAGCATGTCCAGCAGCGCGGCGAGCGGCAGCTGATCGGTTGGCGGCTGCGTGTCGTCCATCAGTTCCCAGGTATCCTGGAACAGCGTCAGCCACAGCGGGCAGATACGGCGCCAGGTCTTTTTGGTGGCCGCAAGAAACGCGCCGTTAACGTGATCGACCAGATACGGGCGCACCGTCTCTTTGTAATACGCCGGCACTTTCTCCGCTGGCGCACCGTCCAGCTTGGCAATCATTTTGCCCTGACGGAAGCTGGAGTAGATGTGCATATCGGCCATGTTAATTTCCGGCATTTTCAGCAGGTTGAGATCGGAATCGATCATCAATACGCCTTCACCGCGCGCCTGTAACGGGGCGTTCAGCTTCACCAGACGGCTGAGGTAGATCTGCTTATAGCGGTAACTTTCCTCGCGTACCGGAAGGGTAAGCGTGACGACGCGGGTCTTTGGCGGGAGTTCGCCGAAAGCGGATTCAGGCTGATCGCTGACGATAACAATTTCGCTGACGTCGGTGGCATAACGTTCTGCAAATGTCGCTGACAACAACGCTTCTTCAACGAAATCCGCGCCCGTACACGGGATCACGATGGAGTCCACCGCAACGAGATCGCGCGTAACCGGAAGGGAAGCGTACGGAATGTTATGTCGCCCGGTGATGTGGCGGTAGCGAGCATTCAGGAATTTAAACATGTTGTTCTCGTTTGGTTATTGCGCGCCAAGAACGGCCTCGACACCGTTAACATAGCTTTCAATGGCATACACGTTGCAGACATTCTGATGCGCAGCCGCGGCGAGCCGGGCGCGCAGATCGGGATCCTGCCAGATATTATCCAGATGTTGAGCAAGTTTCGATACATCGCTCCACGGGAAAAGCAGCCCGGTCGCCTCGTGGTCGATCAATTCTGCCGTGCCGGTCACCTTTGAACCAATGACGGGGATGTTCAGCAGCATCGCTTCCAGCACGACTCGGGGCAAGCCTTCGCTCTGCGAGGCCAGAATAAACGCGTCGAAGGTAGCGAGGTAGTCAAAAGGCGTGTTCTGGAAACCGGTAAAAATCACGTGCCCGGCAATACCCAGCGCCTCAGCCTGTGCCGCCAGCGCGCCGCGTTCAGCCCCTTCACCGACCAGCACCATCTTCCATTTTGCCTGCGGATGCTGCTGGTTGAACTGCGCCAGCGCCGCCAGCGTATGGTGGTTAGCCTTGCGGGGGATCAGCGATCCAATGCTGCCGAACACAAAGGTGTCGTCATCAATGTTCAGACGATGACGCATGGCGCGTCGGTCGGGCAAAGGCTGGTGGATGTCGATGGCATTGTTCACCGTTGTACACAGCTCGGGCCGGACGCCATGCTGAAGTAACACGCGCTCGACGCCGTGCGAAACGGCGATGATTTTTGTGGCATGGGCATTCACCAGCTTTACCAGCGGCGGCGTCAGCACTGGTTCAATCCGGCAGTGCTGAATTATCCGCGCATGCAGCTTCGCGCCCGCCAGGTAACCCTCTTCGTTAGAGCCTGGCTGGTTGTTCATGTACAGCGTATCGAAACCGCCTTCCCGGAAAATCGTCTCGATCTTGCGGACGTTAGGGCGAATGCGCCAGAGGGTATCAACATGGCGCGTAAGCGCCTTCCGGGCGCTGCGGGAGAAAAACAGCAGGCTGCGGCCCAGCTCTTTTGCGATTTTCGCCCATGCGGG
This sequence comes from Enterobacter asburiae, assembly GCA_011754535.1. Taxonomy (NCBI): domain Bacteria; kingdom Pseudomonadati; phylum Pseudomonadota; class Gammaproteobacteria; order Enterobacterales; family Enterobacteriaceae; genus Enterobacter; species Enterobacter asburiae. Next base: position 169,503 of record JAAQVN010000001.1, read on the forward strand.
CTGTTTATGCTGGGGAATGACAATTAAGGGAATGCCAATGCCGTTCAGCACCTGACCGATGGTTTGCCCTTCGGCCCGACTGTAGTCGCTGTAAAAACAACAGGTAATATCGAACTTCTCGCGGTTAATGCGCTTCAGAAGTTCGAGCATGCTGTTGGTGCCTCCTCCCCACTCTTTACCGGTATCGAGGAGCAGAATTTTGTGTCGTTGCGGCATTGTTCTACCTTAATCGCCTGTCACTGGGAGTGGTTCGCTGAGACTTTCTTACCCCATCCCTGCCACTGGTGCTGGAAGTATTGCACCAGCGTACTCTGGCTCACGCTTTCGCTGATTACCGTGAAGAAGCGGGTTGCATGCACCGGTTCAGGCGGTTGTTTCAGCGTGCAGTTCTTCACGCCGCGGAACGGATTGCGCGGCTGCGTTGCCGGAGGTTGAGCGCTACCCGGACGAGACGTGTCTACCTGCGGTTCATTGAGCAGATCGCTCGGGCGTACCAGCGTGATGTCGGCAGGCAGGGAGGGCAACATCTGCTGTAGAACGCGCACCGTTGAAGGATGCGGGTGCCCAATGGCAATAGCCGAACCGTTACGGCGCGCCAGCGCTACCGCGCGGTTAAACTGCACGCGGATATCCGCTTCATTCTGGGAGTCGTCCAGGAAGACTTTACGCTTAATGACCTTTACACCCGTCCCCTGAGCGGCCCGCATCGCCTGGCTGTTGCCGATGGTCATGCTGTCGAGGAAGTAGAGATTGTAACGTTCCAGCGCCTGCATCACTTTCAGCATTCCATACAGGCTGGAGGTCATCGCGCTGCCCATATGGTTGTTCAGGCCTACGGCATACGGAACTTTGTTGTAGGCGTCACGGATGATGCGCTCGATCTCATCGCTGCTCATATCCGGGCGCAGGGTATCTTTTTCCAGCGGCTGCTTGCTAAGCGGGGCCATTGGCAGATGAATAAGCACCTGATGACCGCTGTTGTGGGCTTTGGTAGCCATCTCGTGCGCGTGTGGCGCATTGGGCAGGACGGCGACGGAGATGGCTGACGGCATCGCCAGCACCTGATTTTCATAGTGCGGACGATAACCGAAGTCATCAATCACAATCGCGAGTTTGCCTGCATAAGCTGGTGCAGCCAGCGCCAGCGCGCTGACGACGGAGAGAATCATTCGACGAAACTGAAGCAAAACTTATCTTCCCAACCACGGCTGTGGATTGACCGCCTGACCCTGACGACGAATTTCGAAATAGAGTGACGGGCGGCCCTGACCGCCACTGCTGCCCACAAGGGCGATGGGTTGGCCGGCGCGCACCTGCGTGCCGACGCTGACCAGCGCGCTCTGGTTGTAGCCGTAAAGACTCATGTCGCCTTTACCGTGCTCGACCACCACCACAAGCCCGTAACCCTGCAGCCAGTCGGCCAGAATCACGCGGCCATCGGCGATGGCTTTCACTTCGCTACCTTCAGACGCACCGATAACGATCCCTTTCCAACGTAGCTCACCCTGCAGCTGTTCGCCATAGCGATGCAAAATAGAACCGCGAACGGGCCAGTATGCCTGACCGCGAGGGGAGCCCAGGCCACCGGTACGCGACATGAGGGAACGTTCGCTCTCGCTTGGCTTGTAGGTGGTTCCTTTGCGGGAGGCTTCCTGCTGCTTGTCGCGAACCGCCTGCGCTTCGCGCGCCTCTTTTTCGGCGCGCGCTTTCGCCGCCGCTTCCGCACGGGCGATGCTGTTACGCAGTTTGGATTCGTTGGCGCGCATTTCGCTCAGCTGGCTTTGTCCTGCCTGAATGGAGGACTCAAGACCGGACAGGGTTTTCTTGCGCTCGTTACGGGCCTGCTCAAGTTTCGCCTGCTGCGCTTTTTGTTCGTAGAGCAACGTCTGTTGCTGGCTCTGCTTCTCTTCCAGCTCCGCTTTTTGGGTGGAGACCTCTTCGCGCGTCTGCTTCAGCTGCGCGATAGTCTCCTGACGCGCCTGGTTGAGATAGCCGAAGTAGGCCTGCAGGCGCTGGCCACGTTGGCTCTCTTCGCCGCTGAGAATCAGCTGGAGTCCGGTATGTTCACCCTGGCGGAATGCAGCATCCAGCTGTGCCGCGAGGTTGCGCTCCTGCGCATCACGCTGGCGCTCCAGTTTGGCAATCGACGCGTTCATCTCGTCGATCTGTTTGTTCAACTCGGCGAGGGTGTTTTGCGTTTCACGGAGTTTACGTGCGGCAGCGGAGATGGCCTCTTCCTGCTGCTTAAGCTGGGCGAGCAGGGCGGAGCGCTGCTGTTGCTGCTGGCGTACCGCACGCTCTTTGGCGGCGATATCGGCCTGAATGGATTTTAGCTGGTCGCGGTCATCCGCGTGGGCGGATGCGGCGCACAGCAATACGCCAGCGCTGAGTGCGCTGGCGTAAAACAGAGGTCTGACTGATAACCTAAGCGGCTTCACGACCCATGTGATTGAAAAAATCGCCTTTCCCCTCATGGGGAGCGATTATTCCACGATGAACAGCGGCTTACCAGTCATCTCTTCAGGGATCGGCATGCCCATCAGCGACAACATGGTTGGCGCGATGTCGGAAAGCTTGCCGCCTTCCACTGCTTTCAGTGATTTATCACCCACATAAATCAGCGGAACAGGCAGGTTGGTATGCGCGGTGTGTGCCTGGCCGGTTGCCGGGTCGCGCATCTGCTCGGCGTTACCGTGGTCAGCGGTGATCAACAGCTGGCCGCCCACAGATTCAACCGCTTTTGCTACCTGCTCAACGCAATGGTCCAGCGCTTCAACCGCTTTCACCGCCGCTTCCATCACGCCGGTATGGCCGACCATGTCGCCGTTCGGATAGTTACAGATGATAGTGTCGTACTTGCCGCTTTCGATCGCGGCCACCAGTTTTTCGGTCAGTTCGGCAGAGCTCATCTCTGGCTGCAGATCGTAAGTGGCGACTTTCGGCGAGTTGATCAGAATGCGCTCTTCGCCTTTAAACGGCTCTTCAACGCCGCCGTTAAAGAAGAAGGTCACGTGCGCATACTTCTCAGTTTCGGAGATACGCAGCTGGGTTTTGTCGTTCTTCGCCATCCACTCGCCGAAGGTATTTTCCAGCGAGGCAGGTGGGTAAGCGCAAGGCGCGTTGATATCTGCCGCATATTCGGTCAGCTGGATGAAGTTGATGTTCACCACTTTCTTACGGGCAAAGCCGTCGAAATCGCTGTTGACGAACGCACGGGTGATTTCGCGCGCGCGGTCAGCGCGGAAGTTCATGAAGATCAGCGCGTCGCCATCTTCCATCGCGGCATCGGCCTGGCCTTCAGCGCGGATCACGCTCGCTTTCACGAATTCATCGTTTTCATCACGCGCGTATGCGGCTTCCAGGGCTTCAACGGCGGTCGCGAACTGGAACTCACCTTTTGCCAGGGTCATCAGGTCATAGGCCTGTTCAACGCGATCCCAGCGGTTGTCGCGGTCCATAGCGTAGTAACGGCCAATGATGGAGGCCACGCGGCCTTTGCCCAGCGCGGCGAATTTGTCTTCGAAAGCTTTCAGGGAGCCTTCTGCGCTGCGCGGTGGCGTATCGCGACCGTCCAGGAAGGCGTGCAGGTAGATTTTTTCCGCACCGCGTTCAGCGGCCAGCTCAACCATCGCCATGATGTGATCTTCATGGCTGTGCACGCCGCCCGCGGAGAGCAGACCCATGATGTGCACCGCTTTACCTGCTGCAACGGCTTTATCTACCGCACCGCAGAGAACCGTGTTCGCGAAGAAGGTGCGTTCTTTGATTTCGACGTCCAGACGGGTCAGGTCCTGATACACGATACGGCCTGCGCCCAGGTTAACGTGACCGACTTCGGAGTTGCCCATCTGGCGATCCGGCAGGCCGACTTCCAGACCGGATGCATCAATCAGGGTATGCGGACGTTTTGCCCACAGCGCATCCATTACCGGGGTTTTTGCGTTGAAAATAGCGTTATCCTGGCTGTCTTCGCGGTAGCCATAGCCATCCAGAATCACCAGTACCATAGGTTTTTTAGAAACCGACATTGCAACAACCTCATGCTCAAGAGTCAAAATTTGCGTAATTTTACTACAGCTGAATCGATCAAATAGCCGCAGAAGATCAAAGAAAGCGCGGGGGCAAGATGCTGACCGGACCATTTTGAGGCATTTTTTTAGGTGGCATGCCGCAGAAAATGGATTAGGTTATGGTCGCTGGCTGTATTTGCCAGAACGCACAGGTATACTCCTGTCCTGGTTTTTTTATCACTTAGTCGGGAGTAGTTACCCTCCATGCAAGAAATTATGCAATTCGTTAGCCGCCATCCGGTTCTGAGCATCGCGTGGATTGGCCTGCTGGCTGCTGTACTGTTCACCACATTTAAGAGCCTGACGTCTAAGATTAAGGTTATCACCCGTGGTGAAGCGACGCGTCTGATTAACAAAGAAGACGCCGTTGTTGTCGATCTGCGTCAGCGTGACGATTTCCGTAAAGGTCACATTGCCGGCGCAATCAACCTGTTGCCAGCTGAAATCAAAGCGAACAACGTGGGTGAGCTTGAGAAACACAAAGCTCAGCCCATTATTGTTGTGGATGCGACCGGTATGCAGGCGCAGGAATCTGCCAGCGCGCTTTATAAAGCGGGCTTCGAAAACGTAACGGTACTGAAAGAAGGTATTTCCGGCTGGAGCGGGGAAAATCTTCCTTTGGTTCGTGGTAAATAAGGAGTTCAGTCATGGCCAATATTGAGATCTACACCAAAGCGACGTGCCCGTTCTGCCATCGTGCGAAAGCGCTGCTGAGCAGCAAAGGCGTCACGTTCCAGGAATTGCCTATCGACGGTGACGCGATCAAACGCGAAGAGATGATCCAACGTAGTGGTCGTACGACGGTTCCGCAGATTTTTATTGATGCGCAGCACATTGGCGGCTGTGATGACTTGTATGCGCTCGACGCCCGTGGTGGACTCGATCCGCTGCTGAGCTAAGAGACTTTAGGACAATTAAAAAGGGTATTTCCATGTCAGAACAAAACAACACCGAAATGACTTTCCAGATCCAGCGTATCTACACCAAGGATGTCTCTTTCGAAGCGCCAAATGCGCCGCACGTTTTCCAGAAAGATTGGCAGCCAGAGGTTAAACTTGATCTGGATACCGCATCCACCCAGCTGGCGGATGACGTGTATGAAGTCGTACTGCGTGTGACCGTGACCGCCTCTCTGGGCGAAGAAACTGCATTCCTGTGTGAAGTACAGCAGGGCGGTATCTTCTCCATTGGCGGCATCGAAGGCAACCAGATGGCGCATTGCCTGGGTGCATACTGCCCGAACATCCTGTTCCCGTATGCCCGTGAATGTATCACCAGCCTGGTTTCTCGCGGTACATTCCCGCAACTGAACCTTGCGCCAGTGAACTTTGATGCGCTGTTCATGAACTATCTGCAGCAGCAGGCTGGCGAAGGTGCCGAACAACATCAGGATGCCTGATGAGCACTGTTAATGCGTCAATGACTGTGATCGGTGCCGGCTCATACGGCACCGCTCTTGCCATCACGCTGGCAAGAAATGGTCACGATGTGGTCCTGTGGGGCCACGATCCAAAACATATCGCCACGCTGCAGCGCGACCGTTGCAATGTGGCGTTTCTCCCGGACGTTCCGTTCCCTGACTCTCTGCACCTGGAAAGCGATCTGGCGACCGCGCTGGCGGCCAGCCGCAACATTCTGATTGTGGTCCCGAGCCATGTCTTTGGCGACGTGCTGCATCAGATTAAGCCGCTGATGCGCCCGGATGCGCGTATTGTCTGGGCAACCAAAGGGCTGGAAGCGGAGAGCGGACGCCTGCTGCAGGACGTTGCCCGCGAAGCGCTGGGTGATGAGATCCCGCTTGCGGTCATCTCTGGCCCGACCTTTGCCAAAGAGCTGGCTGCGGGCCTGCCGACGGCGATCTCGCTGGCATCCACTGACCAGGCCTTCTCCGACGATCTTCAGCAACTGCTGCACTGCGGCAAGAGCTTCCGCGTCTACAGCAACCCCGATTTTATCGGCGTGCAACTGGGCGGCGCGGTGAAGAACGTGATTGCGATTGGCGCCGGGATGTCAGACGGCATTGGTTTTGGTGCCAACGCGCGTACGGCGTTGATTACCCGCGGCTTAACCGAAATGTCCCGTCTGGGCGAAGCGCTGGGCGCCGATCCGGCCACCTTTATGGGAATGGCGGGTCTGGGCGACCTGGTGCTGACCTGTACCGACAACCAGTCTCGTAACCGCCGCTTTGGCATGATGCTCGGACAGGGCAGCGATGTAAAAAGCGCGCAGGAGAAGATTGGACAGGTGGTGGAAGGCTACCGCAATACCAAAGAAGTTCGCGAGTTGGCGCACCGGTTTGGTGTCGAAATGCCAATAACCGAGGAAATTTATCAGGTATTGTATTGCGGAAAAAATGCGCGCGAGGCAGCATTGACCTTATTAGGTCGTGCGCGCAAGGACGAGCGCAGCAGTAACTAGTCGGAACCGTTGTCACCTGAATGACCCAGCCAGCGCAGAACTGGCTGGTCATTATACTATCGTCTGGAGTTAGCAATGCCGTGTGAAGAACTGGATATCGTCTGGAATAATATTAAAGCCGAAGCCCGGGCGCTGGCCGACTGTGAGCCAATGCTGGCCAGTTTTTACCACGCGACGTTACTCAAGCACGAAAATCTCGGCAGCGCGCTGAGCTACATGCTCGCCAATAAGCTGGCTTCCTCCATCATGCCGGCTATCGCCATCCGTGAAGTGGTTGAAGAGGCTTACGCCGCTGACCCGGAAATGATCGCCTCTGCCGCCTGCGATATCCAGGCCGTGCGCACCCGTGACCCGGCGGTCGATAAATACTCCACGCCGCTACTGTACCTGAAAGGCTTCCACGCCCTGCAGGCTTACCGCATCGGCCACTGGTTATGGAATGAAGGCCGCCGCGCGCTGGCGATCTTCCTGCAAAACCAGGTCTCCGTGACGTTCCAGGTCGATATTCACCCGGCGGCGAAGATTGGCCGCGGGATCATGCTCGACCACGCCACCGGCATTGTGGTGGGTGAAACGGCGGTGATTGAAGATGATGTCTCGATCCTCCAGTCGGTTACTCTGGGCGGTACCGGTAAAACCAGCGGCGATCGCCACCCGAAAATTCGTGAGGGGGTGATGATTGGCGCGGGCGCTAAAATTCTCGGCAATATTGAAGTCGGGCGCGGTGCGAAGATTGGCGCCGGGTCGGTTGTGCTCCAGCCCGTGCCGCCGCACACCACTGCCGCTGGCGTACCGGCGCGCATCGTCGGTAAACCAGACAGCGATAAGCCGTCCATGGACATGGATCAGCACTTCAACGGCATTCACCATACCTTCGAGTATGGTGACGGCATTTAACTTCTTAAAATGGCGCCGGGATAACCCAGCTGGCGCCAGGCTTCATACACCACCACCGACACCGCGTTTGACAGGTTCATGCTGCGGCTGTCCGGCATCATCGGAATACGGATTTTTTGCTCAGCGGGCAGAGCATCCAGAATCGTGGCCGGCAGGCCGCGGGTTTCCGGGCCAAACATCAGATAGTCACCTTCCTGATAGCACACGGCGCTGTGCGCTGGCGTGCCTTTGGTGGTCAGGGCGAACATGCGCTGCGGCTTCTCCGCTTCCAGAAACGCGGCGTAATCGTGATGGCGAACCACGGCGGTAAATTCATGGTAATCCAGCCCCGCGCGGCGCAGACGTTTGTCGTCCCACGTAAAGCCCATCGGCTCGATGATATGCAGGCGAAAACCGGTGTTTGCGCACAGGCGGATGATATTGCCGGTATTTGGCGGAATTTCTGGTTCGAATAAAACGATGTTAAGCATGCTGCCCCCTTAATTGCGGGGGCAGAATAGCAGAAAAGAGAGGAACTACGCGACGCCGGGTTCGTGCGAGCGGCTGTACAGCATTTTGTAGACGGTTGCCGCCGCGGCCACCAGGGCGGGCACGCTGAGGATCATTAAAATACTGTCTGCCTGCCACTGCATAGAAAGAAGCTGGGCGCTGGTCATGGTGCCCGCCACCCCGCCAAAGCGGCCAATCCCCTGCATCCAGGCGATGCCCGTCGCGCGGCACTCGGTAGGGTAAAAGGTGGCCGCGAGGGTTTGCATGCCCGACTGCGCGCCGTTCATGGCGATCCCCATCAGGAAAATCAGCCCGCCAAACAGGGCGATATGGTTATGCTCAAGGCCGAGTAACAGGATCAATCCCATCGTCAGGACAAATCCCCCTGCGACCACCTTGTGCGCCTCCCAGCGGTCCATCATCCAGCCCGCGAGCAGAATGCCTGCGGTACCCCCGAACGTGAACAGCGAGGTGAGCCAGGCGGATTCCGCCAGCGCATAACCCATCCCCTGCATCAGCGTTGGCATCCAGCTCAGCAGGACGTAGTAAATGACCAGCCCCATAAAATAGGTCACCCACAGCATCAGGGTGCCGGGCAGCCAGGGCATGGAAAACAGCTGCCCCACGCTCCCTTTTTTAGACGCAACTTTCTCCTCCGCCAGGAAAAAGCCCGTGACGCTCTCCAGCGTGCTGCGGCTGAACCGGCTGGCGATGCGGCGGACCTGCATAACGTCTTTCCCGCGCTGCACCAGAAACTTCACCGATTCCGGCAACAGCAGCGCCAGCAGCAGCGTTAAAATGAGCGGGGCAATCGCGCCGGTCAGCAGCACGCTTCGCCAGCCGTAATGGGGGATAAGCCAGGAAGAGATCGCGCCGCCGCCTGCCGCACCCAGAGGGAAGCCGCAGTACATGGTATTAATCGCCATGGCACGACAGCGTTGAGGGGCAAATTCGGAGATCAGCGTGATGGCGTTAGGCATCGCGGCGCCGAGCCCGAGACCCGTCAAAAAGCGCCACAGCGTCAGGGTATTCAGGCTTTGTGCCCAGGCCGTGCCCAGGCTCGCCAGGCCGAAGAACAGGCACGAGAAGACCAGCACGCGCTTGCGTCCCATCCGGTCCGACACCGGGCCTGCAATCAGCGCGCCCAGCGACAGCCCCAGCAGCGCCGCGCTCAGCACCGGCCCCAGATCCTGTTTGTGTATCCCCCATTCTGCCGACAGCGTAGGCGCGATGTAGCCCATCGCTGCGGTATCAAAACCATCGATCGCCAGAACCAGAAAGCCCAGCACGATAAGAAGCCAGTGAAACCCTGAAAAGGGACTCTCGTCGATAACCCGCTGAATATCCACCTTACCTGAATACGTCATACGCTCCCCTCCGATGTAATGTTGTTTTTGTGTTCTTGTATTTGCTTGTCTATACAATTGCGGGCGGGTGGGGTGTGTCAAATTTTCTTATCCAGAATGTTACATAGGTGTTATTTTCGACAAAAAAAGCGCCCGGGGGGAGTCGGGCGCATGAGAAAAAATAGTAACGGATGAAAATCAGGCCGCGTTTCCCTGCGAAAGAGGGGCCAGCGCCGCAGGCAGCTTACTCAGCTCCTGCACCAGCGAATCCTTGCTGATCTCACTAATCGACTTCGCGCCGGTCAGCGTCATCGCCACCTTCATCTCTTTTTCGATCAGGTTGAGCAGATTCGCCACGCCGGCCTGGCCGCTGGTGGCCAGCGCATACAGGTACGCGCGGCCCAGCAGCACGCTGTCTGCGCCCAGGGCAATCATGCGCACCACGTCCAGCCCGTTGCGGATGCCGCTGTCGGCCAGAATCGCAATATCGCCTTTCACCGCATCGGCAATGGCCGGCAGCGCGCGGGCAGAAGAGAGCACGCCGTCGAGCTGGCGTCCGCCGTGGTTAGAGACCACGATCCCGTCCGCGCCGAAGCGCACCGCGTCGCGGGCATCTTCCGGATCGAGGATCCCTTTGATCACCATCGGGCCGTCCCAGAATTCGCGGATCCACTCCAGGTCTTTCCAGGATATCGACGGATCGAAGTTGTTTGCCAGCCAGCCGATGTAATCCTCCAGCCCGGTCGGTTTACCGAGGTACGCCGAGATATTGCCCAGATCGTGCGGACGTCCGTTAAGACCGACGTCCCACGCCCACTGCGGGTGGGTAACCGCCTGCCAGTAGCGGCGGAGCGCAGCATTTGGGCCGCTCATGCCGGAGTGGGCATCACGATAGCGCGCGCCGGGCGTCGGCATATCGACGGTAAAGACCAGCGTGGAGCAGCCTGCCGCTTTGGCACGCTCAAGGGCGTTACGCATAAAGCCGCGATCGCGCAGGACGTACAGCTGGAACCACATCGGGCGCTTGATGGTCGGGGCGACCTCTTCAATCGGGCAGACTGAGACGGTGGAAAGGGTAAACGGAATGCCTTTGGCATCCGCCGCGGCAGCAGCCTGCACTTCGCCACGGCGGGCGTACATGCCGCATAAGCCTACAGGCGCGAGCGCCACGGGCATGGAGAGCGTTTCGTTAAACAGCTTCGTCTCCAGGCTCAGGTCAGACATATTCTTCAGCACGCGCTGGCGCAGAGCCACCTCCGAGAGATCTTCCACGTTGCGGCGCAGGGTATATTCGGCATAGGCCCCGCCGTCGATGTAGTGGAACAGGAACGGGGGCAAAATGCGCTGCGCCGCGGCGCGATAGTCACTGGCTGCTGAAATAATCATGCTTTGTTCTCCCTGGAAATATCACTGTCGCCAGGCAGACGGGTAATACGCGCCTGTCGGGCCTGGTCTTCATCGAATCGTTTAATGGTGGTGTGTACGAAGCCGAGATGCGCCATCATTGCTTTGCGCGCGGCCTCGGCATCACCGGCCAGAATGGCGTTGAGCACGGCTTCATGCTGTTCGGTCAACTGAGCAAAGACCGGCGGAACCAGATACATGCGCTGGCGGCTCTGCTTGACGGAGGATTGCAGCAGATCGAAGAACCCGCGCATGGTCTGGAGCAGAACCACGTTATGCGATGCCTCGGCAATCGCCAGGTGAAAACGGACGTCTGCCTGGGAGGCGATATCCGGATCGCTGCTTTGCGTGGCCTCAAAGCAGGCTTTGAGCTTCTCTTTGTCGGCCTCGGTTGCCCGCATCGCCGCGTGCCAGGCGGTACTGGTTTCGATGGCGTGACGCGCTTCAAGGATGTCGAAGCTGTAGTCCGGGTCGTTTTCCATCAGCGTCTTCAGCGGCTGCACGATGTTTTGCTCGGACCAGTCGTCATGCTGCCAGCGCACAAAGGTGCCACCGCCGCGACGGCTCACCAGCACCCCTTCGCTGACCAGCGTGGCCAGCGCCTCGCGCAGTGAGTTACGCGATACGCCAAGCTGGGCGGCAAGCTGGCGCTCGGCGGGCAACTTCATGCCCGCTTCCAGCTGTTGTTCTTCAATCAGCGCCCGCACGCGAGAGGCAATCTCGTCGGACAGGCGTCTGGGCATCACTATCATGGGATCATCCAGGTTAAGACATAGGCCTGCAGGGTGGTGATCACGCCCACCATGCAGGTAAATATCAGGCTGTGTTTCACGGTAAAGCAGAACAGATCCGACTCTTTACCGACCAGTCCCACCGCCGCACAGGCAATGGCGATGGATTGTGGAGAGATCATTTTGCCGGTTACGCCGCCGGTGGTATTCGCGGCCACCAGCAGGATGTCCGACACGCCAATCTGCTGGGCCGCCGTTGCCTGCAGGGCAGCAAACAGGGCGTTAGACGAGGTATCTGAACCCGTCAGGAACACCCCCAGCCAGCCGAGGAACGGCGAGAAAAAGGTGAACGCGTGTCCGGTGTGGGCCAGCGCTAACGCCAGCGTCGACGACAGGCCGGAGTAGTTCGAGATAAACGCGAACGCCAGCACCATGCCGATGGAGTAGATCGGCAGCATCAGCTCTTTAATGGTCGCCGCAAAGGTCTGTACCGCGGCGGCTGGTTTCATGCGCAGCCATACCACGGAAAGGAGTGCCGCAAACAGGATGGCGGTACCGGTGGCGGAGAACCAGTCGAATTTATAGACCGCGGCATACGGCGTGGCGGCATGCACCACTGGCGGCATACGGGCGACCATCTTGTCGAGGAACGGCACGGAGATGTTAATCACCATGTCGTACAGCGCGCCGCCGGGAGCGAACAGCGCTTTAAACGGCGGAATGCTCCACAGCGTTACCGTTGCGGTCAGGAACAGGAACGGTGACCAGGCGCGAACGATCTGTCCTGCAGTATAGCCCGTGCGGGCGAGGGTCTGATCCACATGCGACGCGCCCATGTCGGCAAAGCGGAAGATGCGCACTGGCTGCCAGCGTTTCAGGAACAGCGTCAGACAGACCAGCGATACCAGCGAAGAGATAATGTCCGGCAGTTCCGGGCCCAGGAAGTTCGAGCTGAGGTACTGGGCAATGGCGAACGAACCTCCCGCCACCATCACCGCAGGCCAGGTCTCCTTCACGCCGCGCCAGCCGTCCATAATCGCCATGATCCAGAACAGCACGATAATAGTCAGGAACGGCAGCTGGCGGCCTACCATCTGGCCAATCTCGAAGCTGTCCAGCCCGGTCACCTGTCCGGCCACCAAAATCGGGATCCCCATCGCGCCAAAGGCCACCGGGGCGGTGTTCACAATCAGGCACAGGCCCGCGGCATATAGCGGGTTAAAGCCCAGGCCGACCAGCAGCGCGGCGGTAATCGCCACCGGCGCGCCAAATCCGGCAGCACCTTCCAGGAACGCCCCGAAGGAGAAGCCGACAATCAGCATCTGTAAACGCTGGTCTGGCGTGATGGAGAGAATCGACGAGCGGATAATGTCGAACTGCCCGGTTTTCACCGAGATTTTATAGACAAAGACCGCCGCGATGATGATCCACGCAATCGGCCACAGGCCGTAGAAGAAACCGTAGACGACGGAGGCCAGCGCGCGATCGATCGGCATTTTATAGAAGAACAGCGCCACCAGTAGGGCGATGGCAACGGTGTACGTCGCGGCGAGGTAGCCCTTCAGCTTGAGCTTAATCAGCGCAAAGAAGAAGAACAGGATCGGAAGCGATGCGATCAGGCTCGACAGCCAGATATTTCCGGCCGGGTCGTAGTTTTGTTGCCAGAGGCTCATGCAGGTCTCCTGGGGACCAGACAGCCTGCGCTGCGGGTGAGTCTCCGCTCATCTCTGCATCACAAACTGTGTAAAAGTGGTCCTGCCAATATTGTGTTGTAGGGTTAATGACAATGAATGGTTAACCAGATGTTATGAGCTAGCAATGGTTTTGTGAGCGGAAATAATGGAATTGTGAACCAGGGAAGAAAGTAAAGGGGGATTGGTTGGGCCAATTTGAAGCGGGAGTGTGGCCTGCTGCCCTCACCCCGGCCCTCTCCCACGGGGAGAGGGAGAAAACAGCACCGTACAGTCCCCTCGCCCCTTTGGGGAGAGGGTGAGGGGGAAGGTATCAGAACGCGGTCTTACAAAAGCCCGTCATCTCTTTCAGGCCCATTTCGCGGCCAAGCTCGGTCATCGGGTGCACCACCACCAGGCCACGGACGCTTTTCTTCAGCTTACCCATGTCAGCCTGCTCTTTTTTGGTGATCGCGCGGCGGTGCGGCATGTTCATCAGCTTCTGCGCTTCTTTGCTCAGCTTCTGGCCTTTCACTTCGCGCAGGCGCTCGATTTCAGCTTCCAGCTTCGCGGTCTCTTTCTCCAGCTCGGCGTACTTCTCGGCGGAATCGACCAGCGACAGGCCAGCCATCTGGTGACGGATCAGATCCAGGCGGTCGCTCAGGCGTTTAATTTCGTTCTTTTCGACTTCTTTCATGACAAATGACTCTGAAAACGGGGAATTTACAGGGAAGGATACACCAATGTGAACGGGCTTACTTCTGAAACGCTTTTTTTAAGCTGATTTTAGAAATCAGCTCAGTCAGGGAGAGGACCATAGTGGAACGGACAACCTGTTGATAGCGCAGCTTTTGCATCGCGTACAGTTCAGGGTCGCTGTTATCAAAATGGGGAGCAGGAGGCAGGGCGGTAACGCAGTGCAGCTCGCCGAAGGGGCCCAGAATCTCATCATCGGTAAAGGTATACTCATTACCGTCATGATTGAGCTCTTCGCGCAGCGCCATTAACAGTTCCGCATCTTCATACTCTTGTCGGTTGAGCACGCCCAGGCCATAAATCAGCTTCAGGCGCACCGACAGATCGCCCAGCGGTCCGTCTCCGTCCAGTAACGGTTCTACAGCGTACTTTACCGCGTAGTCGTCTTTGCGAAACACCTGAAGCACCAGAATGTTCACCGCCTCGGTTAACAGCTCGACGGCGGCAATCAGGAAACTTCGTACGGTTTTGCCAGCATTCAGACGCTCAAGCACACGATTTTCAAAGGCCTGGGTTTGTTCCATTATTGCCTGCATATCTGACAATCTGTTATTCGGGCGCAGGCTAACCTGCGCCGGATTCTGTATCATTTGGTTGCGTTATATGCGTTAACCGCCTCCGCCACCACGTCGCTGCTGGCGTCCAGACCGGAAATCTGCGCCAGCGCAGCCTGCGCGCCTTTGTCATCAATCAGCTGAGCCAGCTCAATCGCCTGCGGATCCTGCTCGCTGCGGTAGTGCATCGCGGCGGCAATTCCTTTCACCAGATTGGCGTGCGGCAGACCGTATTCCAGCGTGCCGAGCAGCGGCTTAATCAGGCGGTCGCCCGCGCTCAGCTTACGCAGCGGCTGACGGCCCACGCGCTCAACGTCATCTTTCAGATACGGGTTTTCAAAGCGGCCGAGGATTTTCTGGATGTATGCTGCGTGTTTATCAGCATCAAAACCGTAGCGTTTGATCAGCACAGCGCCGCTCTCTTCCATCGCCCCTTTTACCACCGCGCGGATCTGCTCATCGAGGATCGCATCACGAATGGTCTGATGACCGGCCAACTTTCCGAGGTACGCGGTTATAGCATGCCCGGTGTTCAGCGTGAAGAGTTTGCGTTCGACAAATGCCATCAGGTTATCGGTTAATTCCATACCCGGAATGGTCGGCAGCGCGCCCTTAAACTGGGTTTTATCGACGATCCACTCGCTGAAGGTTTCTACGGTCACTTCCAGCGGATCGTGGGTGGCGGATTCGGACGGCGGAACAATGCGGTCCACGGCGGAATCGACAAAACCAACGTGCGCGTCAACCCAGGCTTTATCTTCGTCAGCCACGGCCGCCATGACGTGACCTTTCAGCTGCGTGGTACCGCGCACCATGTTTTCGCAGGCGATGATGTTCAGCGGAGCGTCGTTGCCCTGCACCTTACGTTTTGCCAGGCCTTTCGCGACTGCTGGAGCGATACGCTCAAGTACGACCGGGCCCACAGCGGTGGTCACCAGGTCAACGCTGGCGATCAGATCAATCACGTCATCGCCGATGCTGCTGACCGCGTTGACGCCAGAGACGGTTTCAACCTGTTCATTTTCACCCACCACATGGACCTGATAGCTATGACGGGCATTCAGGGCATCCAGAACCACCTGATTCACATCGGCGAATGTCAGGGTAATGCCCGCGTCTGCCAGCAGTTTACCGATAAAGCCACGACCGATGTTACCTGCACCAAAATGTAATGCTTTCATAGTGTTAACCTTAATCAATGTTTTTACCCGAGAGGGCTGGGGTGAGGAACGTTTACCCCCTCACCCTAGCCCTCTCCCCAAAGGGGAGAGGGAAGAGGGACTGCTATTTGTTGAGCAGGGCCAGAACTTCTTCAACGCTGGTGGTGTTAGCCAGACGCTCAATGACGGTTTCGTCGTCCAGCGCGTTGGTCAGGCTGGTAATCACCTGAATGTGCTCGTTATTGCGAGCGGCGATACCAATCACCAGACGGGCGATGTCGTCCTCTTCTTCACCGAAGCGCACGCCGTCAGGATACTGACAGAACACTACGCCGGTTTTCAGCACGCGGTCTTTCGCTTCAACCGTACCGTGCGGAACCGCGATGGATTCACCCAGGTAGGTCGGCGTCAGTTTTTCACGTTCCAGCATCGCTTCAACGTATTCTGGCTGAACGTAGCCGCCTTTCACCAGCTGTTCACCGGCAAAGCGAATCGCCTCTTCTTTAGTGGCCGCGGTACGACCGAGGAAGATGTTCTCCGCGCCCAGCTTGAACAGGTGAGCATTGCTCTCGTCAAAGCTGTCCTGCAGGCTGGTACGCACTTTCACTTCATTATCTTCATGACGCTGCGCGGCAACCAGACGTTCGGTCAGGCTGGTGTACAGGCCGCTGTCGAGGAAGTTGGTCAGCGAGATGTGCTGTGCCTGCGGCACCTGACGCATGGCGCGTTCGGTCAGGTCGCGGTGCGTGATGACCAGGTCAACGTCCGGCGGCAGGCTGTTAATGGCGCTGTTGGTCACGGAGATGTTGGTCAGGCCCGCATCCTGCACTTTCTTACGCAGCACGCCTGCACCCATTGCGCTGGAACCCATACCGGCGTCGCAGGCAACGATGATTTTACGCACGTGGCTCAGGTCGTTAGAGACGTCGCCAGCCGCCAGCGGGGTTGCGCCTTTGGATTCGGCTTTCATGTCGTGCATACGGCGGGTTGCCGCTTCAATATCGTCGTCTTCTTTCACTTTGCTGGTTTTCAGCAGGATAGAAGAGACCACGAAGGAGACCGCCATTGCGGCACAGATCGCCGCGATGTTCGCGAAGTACGCACCTTTCGGGGTCATCGCCAGCACCGCCAGGATAGAGCCCGGAGAAGCAGGAGAGACCAGGCCGCCGCCCAGCACGCTCAGGGTGAACACGCCGGTCATACCGCCGAGGATAACGGCAAGGATCAGGCGTGGGTTCATCAGCACGTACGGGAAGTAAATTTCGTGGATACCACCCAGGAAGTGGATGATAGCTGCACCGCCAGCAGACTGCTTCGCGCTGCCGCGACCAAAGAACATGTACGCCAGCAGAACGCCCATGCCCGGACCCGGGTTCGCTTCAATCAGGAAGAAGATGGACTTGCCGAGATCGTGAGACTGCTGAATACCCAGCGGCGAGAAGATACCGTGGTTGATGGCGTTGTTCAGGAACAGGATTTTCGCCGGTTCAACGAAGATAGACGCCAGCGGCAGCATGTCGTGCGCCACCATGAAGTTAACGCCCGCCGCCAGCAGTTTGGACAGCACTTCAACAGCCGGACCAATGCCGAGGAACGCCAGAATCGCGAGGATCATCCCGATGATGCCCGCAGAGAAGTTGTTCACCAGCATTTCGAAGCCGGATTTGATCTTGCCATCAACCCAGACGTCGAATTTCTTAATCGCCCAGCCGCCGAGAGGACCGGCAATCATCGCACCGAGGAACATCGGCATATCCGCACCGACGATAACACCCATAGTCGTGATAGCACCCACTACGCCACCACGGTCACCGCCCACCAGACGACCACCGGTGTAACCGATGAGCAGCGGCAGGAGATAGGTAATCATTGGGCCAACAAGTTTCGCCAGCGTTTCGTTAGGCAACCACCCTGTCGGAATAAACAATGCGGTGATAATACCCCACGCGATAAACGCGCCGATATTTGGCATCACCATGTTGCTGAGGAAACGACCAAAGCTTTGAACTTTGATCTTGAAATCGGATGACATAAAACACCCCTTCTTATGTTTACGCTTAGGCTTGCGGCCCGAGGTTTATCGTTAATGTGCGGCGGCAGAGGTAGCCGGGCCCTGTTCTGATGCTGTGAAATCTGGCACTGAATCGTTCAACTGTCCAGACAGCGAAAATTTATGTGATGCCCATCACGTAAATGCAGGGGGTGTGCCGCCCTTCATGGTGATCTGAATCACAAAATAAGTGGGCAAAAAAAATACGATGGCGAGAAAAGAAGCAAAAACCACGGATTTTTGTGATGTATATCTCTTTTTGGTTTCGTGAGTTTGTTTCTGGATTGTGACTGATTTCACAAAATATTTTTATGCAGATTTCTCCGACTGGGATCGGCGTCAGGATGGCCTTCCGTGACACGGAAAGCTAAAAAAACACTTTTCGTATGTAGTATGGCGGAAAGCTAAAACCTGAATTACGCTCATTATGTAAGGTTGAGTATATTATTATTCAGGATATATTTTGACACGCTTATAAACTTGCATGGAGATATTATAAAAAACGATACTCCCCGGCTCTGAAATAATCAGTGTGCCTTTTAAATTTAAAAATAAATTAATTAGGCTGCGTGCTGTTTTATTAGTTTAATGAGTTGACGTTGTTTAAGTGAGGAGAATATGTTTCTCAACTATTTCGCGCTGGGCGTGTTGATTTTTGTATTTCTGGTTCTTTTTTACGGAATCATCGCCATTCATGATATCCCCTATAATATGGCCAAAAAGCGCAATCATCCCCATGCCGATGCTATTCATACGGCAGGCTGGATCAGCCTGTTTACGCTCCATGCCATCTGGCCATTCCTGTGGATTTGGGCCACCCTGTACCGCGAAGATCGCGGCTGGGGTATGCAGAACCACATCACCAGGGCGGATGAGGTTCCGGGCATGGATGCGCTGGCCAAACGCGTGGCCGAGTTAGAACACAAGCTGGCAGCGGTTCAGCCCTCTGATGATAAAAACACGCTGGAGCGCTAATCATGGATCTGTTGATTATTCTGACCTATGTGGCATTTGCCTGGGCAATCTTTAAAATATTCCGTATTCCGGTAAACCAGTGGACGCTTGCTACCGCGACGTTAGGAGGCGTGTTTATTGTTGCCGGACTTATTCTGCTAATGAACTATAACCATCCGTATACCTTTACGGCGCAAAAAGCGGTTATTTCCATTCCGATTACGCCGCAGGTCACGGGAGTGGTGACTGAAGTGACCGATAAAAATAACCAGCTCATTAAAAAAGGCGAAGTGTTATTTAAACTGGATCCGGGCCGCTATCAGGCGCGCGTCGACAGACTGAAGGCAGACCTGGTGACCGCGACGCACAATATCGACAATCTGAAAGCGCAGCTGTCGGAAGCGGTTGCCAATACGACACGCGTCTCCGCTGAACGCGATCGCCTGTATAAAGATTATCAGCGCTACCTGAAAGGCAGCCAGGCGAAGGTGAATCCGTTCTCTGAAAGCGATATTGATAACGCGCGGCAGAACTATCTGGCGCAGGATGCCATGGTGAAAGGTTCCGTTGCTGAACAGACGCAGATTCAAAGCCAGCTGGACAGCATGGTGAACGGCGAGCAGTCGCAGATTGCCTCGTTACGTGCCCAGCTTGCTGAAGCAAAATACAACCTCGATCAGACCGTGGTGCGCGCGCCGAGCAACGGCTATATCACCCAGGTGCTGATTCGTCCGGGAACCTATGCCGCCGCGCTGCCTTTGCGCCCGGTGATGGTCTTCATTCCTGAACAGAAGCGTCAGATTGTGGCCCAGTTCCGTCAGAATTCGCTGCTGCGCCTGAAGCCGGGCGATGAAGCGGAAGTGGTGTTTAACGCGCTGCCGGGCCAGGTGTTCACCGGTAAGCTCACCAGCGTTCTGCCGGTGGTGCCGGGCGGGTCGTATCAGGCGCAGGGCGCGTTGCAGGCACTGACCGTCGCGCCGGGTACGGATGGCGTACAGGCGCTGATTGAGCTGGAGCCTAACGCCGACGTCGATGCTTTGCCGGACGGCATTTATGCCCAGGTGGCGGTCTATTCGGATCATTTCGCCCACGTCTCGGTGATGCGTAAAGTGCTGCTGCGTATGACCAGCTGGATGCACTACCTCTATCTCGATCACTAATCCTTCCGGGGCAGGAATGCGACACACATACCTGCCCTTTTTTCATCGCTTGATCCATACTGACTTTTTCCCGGCATCAAGGATCAGGCAATGAAACTCATCGGTAGCTACACCAGTCCCTTCGTGCGAAAAATCTCGATTCTCCTGCTGGAGAAAGGGATTGAATTTGAATTCGTTAATGAGCAGCCCTACAACGCCGAAAACGGCGTCGCGCAGTATAACCCGCTGGGGAAAGTTCCGGCGCTGGTAACGGACGAGGGCGAATACTGGTTCGATTCCCCCATCATTGCGGAGTATGTCGAACTGCTGGGCGTTGCCCCGGCAATGCTGCCGTCTGACCCTAAAGCGGCGCTGGCGGTGAAGCAAATTGAAGCCCTGGCCGATGGCATTATGGATGCGGCACTCACCTCCGTACGCGAGCAGGCGCGTCCCGCCGCGCAGCAGTCAGAAAACGAATTGCTGCGCCAGCGGGAAAAAATCAGCCGCAGTCTGGATATGTGCGAACAGCTTATCCGGGAGGGCAAGATCCACACCGACAGCCTGAACCTGGCAACCATCGCCATCGCCTGCGCCATCGGCTATCTCAACTTCCGCCGGGTGTCCCCAGGCTGGTGCGTAGACCGTCCGCTGCTGGTGAAACTTGCCGAAACGCTCTTTAGCCGCGAGAGCTTTGCCCGTACAGAACCGCCAAAGGCTTGACGCGGGTTATACCCGTCATACTTCAAGCTGCATGTGCGTTGGCACCCCAGTCACGTACTCATGTACGCTCCTGGGGATTCACTGCGTCGCCGCCTTCATGCAACTTGAATTATTTAGGGTATATAACACTTCGGCGTCGGAGGCGGTACAATCCCTCCACATGTTAACTCCCTCTCCCGTCGGGAGGGGGGAAGATATTTACTCGCCAGGCGCTTTCATGACTACTCATCATTCGCTGTACAGCCAGATCCCCGCGACCGACCGACTTCTTCGCGAGCCCCGCATTCATGCTGCCGTTGAGCGCTTCGGCCATACCGCGACGGTGGAGATGTTACGTCTGCTTCAGGATGAAGCCCGCGGCCATATCCAGGCCGAAAACACCTTGCCCGACTGGTGCACAGCGTGGGAGCAGGAAGTTGAGCACCGGCTGGACGAGAAAGCGCAAAGCGCGTTACGCCCGGTGATTAACCTGACGGGAACCGTGCTGCACACCAACCTGGGGCGCGCGCAGCAGGCGGAAGAGGCGGTGGCTGCGGTCGTGCAGGCCATGCGCTCGCCTGTGACGCTGGAGTACGATCTGGACGGCGCGGGGCGCGGGCATCGCGATCGCGCGCTGGCAGATCTGCTCTGCCAGCTAACCGGCGCGGAAGATGCCTGCATTGTGAATAACAACGCGGCGGCGGTGCTGTTGATGCTGGCGGCGACCGCGAGCGGCAGAGAGGTGGTGGTGTCCCGCGGCGAGCTGGTGGAGATTGGCGGGGCGTTTCGCATCCCGGACGTGATGCGTCAGGCGGGCTGCACGCTGCATGAGGTGGGCACCACGAACCGTACCCATGCGAAAGATTATCGCGCGGCGGTGAATGAAAACACCGCCCTGCTGATGAAGGTCCACACCAGCAATTATCATATTGAGGGCTTCACCAAAACCGTTGACGAGGCCGAGCTGGCGGCGATTGGGCAGGAACTGAATATTCCGGTGATTGCCGACCTCGGCAGCGGTTCGCTGGTGGATCTCAGCCTGTACGGGTTGCCAAAAGAGCCGATGCCGCAGGAGATGATTGCCGCAGGCGTGAGCCTGGTCAGCTTTTCCGGAGACAAACTGCTGGGCGGGCCGCAGGCCGGGATTATCGTCGGCAAGCGCGAGCTGATTGCGCAACTGCAGCAGCACCCGCTCAAGCGCGCCCTGCGGGCCGATAAAATGACCCTTGCCGCGCTGGACGCGACGCTGCGGCTCTATCTCCACCCGGAGAAGCTGGCCGACCGTCTGCCCACGCTGCGCCTGTTAAGCCGGGATGCCGCCTCGATTCGCGCGCAGGCCGAACTGCTGCTGCCGCGCGTCGCCCCGCACTACCCCGATTTTGACGTCCGCATTGAGCCCTGCCAGTCGCAGATAGGCAGCGGTTCGCTGCCGGTGGACAGGCTGCCGAGTGAAGCGCTCACGTTCACCCCGCGTGACGGGCGCGGCAGCCGCCTTGAGGCGCTGTCGTTGCGCTGGCGCGTCTTGCCGACGCCGGTCATCGGGCGGATTTACGATGGCCGCATGTGGCTGGATCTGCGCTGCCTTGAAGATGAAGAGCGATTTCTGGAGATGTTGCTGAAATGATTATTGCCACCGCCGGTCACGTCGACCATGGAAAAACCACGTTGCTGCAGGCGATCACCGGCATAAATGCCGATCGCCTGCCGGAAGAGAAAAAGCGCGGCATGACCATCGATCTGGGCTATGCCTATTGGCCCCAGCCGGATGGCCGCGTGCTGGGCTTTATTGATGTTCCGGGGCATGAAAAGTTTCTGTCTAACATGCTGGCGGGCGTGGGGGGCATCGATCATGCGCTGCTTGTGGTGGCCTGCGACGACGGCGTGATGGCGCAAACCCGTGAGCATCTGGCAATCCTCCAGCTGACCGGCAACCCGCAGCTGACCGTGGCGCTGACTAAAGCCGATCGCGTGGATGAGGCGCGCATCAGCGAGGTGCGTGAAGCGGTGCGGGCGACCTTACGGGAATATGGTTTTGCCGAGGCGCCGCTTTTTGTCACCGTGGCGACTGAAGGCCGCGGTATCGACGATCTTCGCCACCACTTGCAGCAATTATCGTCGCGCGACCACGCCAGCCATCACCGTTTCCGTCTGGCGATTGACCGGGCGTTTACCGTAAAAGGCGCGGGGCTGGTGGTCACCGGTACGGCGCTGAGCGGTGAAGTGAAGGTGGGAGATAGCCTGTGGCTGACGGGCGTTAATAAACCGATGCGCGTGCGC
The DNA here is from genome assembly GCA_011754535.1 of Enterobacter asburiae. Classification (NCBI taxonomy): domain Bacteria; kingdom Pseudomonadati; phylum Pseudomonadota; class Gammaproteobacteria; order Enterobacterales; family Enterobacteriaceae; genus Enterobacter; species Enterobacter asburiae. The sequence goes on from JAAQVN010000001.1 coordinate 192,117, forward strand.
GGCTTACATGCGCAAAACCAGCCCGCAGAGCACGCCCACGCCGGGCAGCGGATCGCGCTCAACATTGTCGGGGATGCAGAAAAAGAGCAGCTTAACCGCGGCGACTGGCTGCTGGCCGACGCCCCGCCCGAGCCGTCTGAGCGTGTGATTGTCTCCCTGCAGACGCACGTACCCCTGACCCAATGGCAGCCGCTGCATATTCACCACGCGGCCAGCCATATCACCGGGCGCGTGTCCCTGCTGGAAAACGATCTTGCCGAACTGGTTTTTGATTCGCCGCTCTGGCTGGCGGACAACGACCGTCTGGTGCTGCGGGATATTTCCGCGCGGGAAACGCTGGCCGGGGCGCGGGTAGTGACGCTTAACCCGCCTCGACGTGGCAAGCGTAAGCCTGAATATCTGCAATGGCTTGCAGCGCTGGCCCAGGCTCCGGATGATAACGCCGCGCTGCGGGTGCATCTTGAGCGCGGGGCGGTGAGCCTGAGTGATTTTGCATGGGCACGTCAGCTGAGCGACGAAGGACTACGTCAGCTGACCCGGCAGCCGGGCTTTATTCAGGCCGGCAACAGCCTGCTCGATGCGCCGGTGGCTGCACACTGGCAGCGTAAGATACTGAACACGCTCGCAACGTACCATGAACAGCATCAGGATGAGCCCGGTCCTGGTCGTGAGCGTCTGAGACGCATGGCGCTGCCGATGGAAGATGACGCGCTGGTGCTGCTGCTGATTGAAAACATGCGCGAAAGCGGTGTGATTAAAAGCCATCACGGCTGGCTGCATCTGCCGGATCACAAGGCCGGGTTCACCGCAGAGCAGGAGGCTATATGGCAAAAAGTGGCCTTAATGTTTGGGGATGAACCGTGGTGGGTTCGGGATCTGGCGCGTGAGACGAACACCGACGAGCAGGCGATGCGTCAGGTATTGCGCCATGCGGCGCAGCAGGGGCTGATAGTCGCGATCGTGAAAGATCGTTATTACCGTAACGATCGCATTGTGGCATTTGCCAACCTGATCCGCGAACTGGATCAGGCGCGCGGCTCCACCTGCGCAGCCGATTTCCGCGATCGGCTGAACGTAGGCCGCAAGCTGGCGATTCAGATCCTGGAATATTTCAACCGTATCGGGTTTACGCGTCGCCGGGGTAATGACCATCTGCTTCGCGACGCGCAGCTGTTCCCCTGAGCGCTACGTGCTGCGGGAGAGTTTCTGCTTAGCCAGCCATACCGCGCCCAGTCTTCCCGCCTGGTTACCCAGCTCGCAGGGCAGAATGGGCACCTTGAGTGCCTCCCACTCCTCGAATCGCTGTAGATATTTATCGAGCAGGAGATAGATTTTCTCCTGCTCGCTTACCCCGCCACCAATCAGCACTGCCTGTGGATCGAACATCGAGATCACGCTGTAAACGCCGCGTGAGAGAAAATGTGCCCAGGCTTCAATAGCTTCGCGCAGATGCACGTCGCTCTCCATACGTTTAAAAAGCTCCTCGCCGTCAGGCATCTCTTCTTCTGATACGGCCAGCACGCGGCGGCAGGCTTTCATCAGGCCGCTGGCAGACGCAACCTCGTGCATCGGTTCGCCCTGATCCCCGACGGGTAGCACGCCAAATTCGCCGGCGCGGTAATGTGACCCGCGATAGAGATCGCCTTCCATCACAATCCCGCCACCGATGCCTGTGCCGATGGTAATGCAGACGAAATGCTCGTAATCCCTACCCGCGCCCTGCCAGCGCTCGCCCAGCGCCGCACAGTTGGCGTCGTTTTCTACAGTGACGGGAAGGTCGGTCAGCCCGGCGAAGAGTTCGCACAGGTTTTCGCCGTCGAGATAGTCGAGCGCGCCCGCTTTCGCCGCTTCGCCGCTGTGGTGGTTAATATGGCCGGGAAAACTCACGCCGATACCGGCGATGTCGTGTTCGTCCTGATACGCTTCAACCACCGCTTTCCACTTCTTTTTAAAGGTGTTTTTATCCTCAGGGGTATCGTACTCGTCCGTCGCCAGCTCCCTGCCATTTTCATCAATCACGCCGTGCTTGATGTGGGTTCCGCCTACGTCAAAACCGATAAATAGCTGCATCGCATCGTTCCTCATGAGCGCTTGAGCTGATAAGTATGGCTCAGTAGCAGAAACGAAACGTAAAGTACGGTAATCCGTGATACGGCTCGTAAACCCGTCACCCACTGGCGAGAAAACCGCCAGCCGGGACTACCCTTGTTGTATAACAACAGCAAGGAGACGGTCATGACAAATAATCCTCCCTCTTCGCGTATCCAGCCCGGCGAATATGGTTTTCCCCTCAAGCTGAAGCCCCGCTATGACAACTTTATTGGCGGCAACTGGGTGGCCCCCGTCGACGGCGAATACTATTCCAACCTGACCCCCGTTACCGGCCAGCCGCTGTGCGAGATAGCCAGCTCCGGCAAGCGTGATATCGACCTGGCGCTGGATGCCGCGCACAAAGCGAAAGATAAATGGGGGCATACCTCCGTTCAGGACCGCGCGGCCATTTTGTTCAAAATCGCCGACCGGATGGAGCAGAACCTGGAGCTGCTGGCGACGGCAGAAACCTGGGATAACGGCAAGCCGATCCGGGAAACCATGGCGGCAGACGTGCCGCTGGCTATCGACCACTTCCGCTATTTTGCCTCCTGTATTCGCGCGCAGGAGGGCGGGATCAGCGAAGTTGACAGCGATACCGTGGCGTACCACTTCCACGAGCCGCTGGGCGTCGTCGGGCAAATCATTCCGTGGAACTTCCCGCTGCTGATGGCGAGCTGGAAAATGGCCCCTGCGCTGGCCGCCGGGAACTGCATTGTGCTTAAACCGGCGCGTTTAACCCCACTCTCGGTCCTGCTGCTGATGGAAATTGTTGGCGATCTTCTGCCGCCGGGGGTCATTAACGTGGTGAACGGCGCGGGCGGTGAGATAGGAGAATATCTGGCCACCTCAAAACGGATCGCTAAAGTGGCGTTTACCGGGTCGACGGAAGTGGGCCAGCAGATTATGCAGTACGCCACGCAGAACATCATTCCGGTGACCCTGGAATTGGGCGGGAAATCCCCGAACATCTTTTTCGCAGACGTGATGGAGGAAGAGGACGCTTTCTTCGATAAGGCGCTGGAAGGGTTTGCGCTGTTTGCGTTTAACCAGGGCGAAGTCTGCACCTGCCCAAGCCGCGCGCTGGTGCAGGAATCCATCTATGAGCGCTTTATGGAGCGGGCCATTCGCCGCGTCGAGTCAATCCGCAGCGGTAACCCGCTCGATAACGTCACCCAGATGGGGGCACAGGTCTCGCATGGCCAGCTGGAAACCATCCTTAACTACATTGATATCGGTAAGAAAGAAGGGGCGGATATTCTGACCGGCGGTCGCCGTAAGGTGCTCGGCGGGGATCTGCAGGAAGGGTATTACCTTGAGCCGACGATCCTGTTCGGGCAGAACAACATGCGCGTCTTCCAGGAGGAAATTTTCGGACCGGTTCTGGCCGTGACTACCTTCAAAACGATGGAGGAGGCGCTGGAAATTGCCAACGACACGCCGTATGGCCTGGGGGCGGGCGTCTGGAGCCGCAACGGTAATCTGGCCTATAAAATGGGCAGGGGCATTCAGGCCGGGCGCGTCTGGACCAACTGCTACCACGCCTATCCGGCGCACGCGGCATTTGGTGGTTACAAGCAGTCGGGCATCGGGCGTGAAACCCACAAGATGATGCTGGAGCATTATCAGCAAACGAAATGTCTGCTGGTCAGCTACTCCGATAAACCGCTGGGGCTGTTTTAATCGCCCAGCTCAGGCCGTCCGTGGGCGGCCTGAGCAATTTGCTGGCGCAGGCAGTTCAGAACGCCATCCAGAACGTATTGCACACGCCATGGCTGGTATTCGCGTTTGCGGAAGATGGCCGTCAGATCGAGCCACCACTCTTCCTGGTGCGGGAAGCAGGGAACCAGCGTGCCCTGCGTTAATTCTCTTTTCAGGCTCTCTTTCGGTGCGAACACAATGCCAAGATTATTTCTTGCCAGCTCCAGGGCCGTCTGCGTATTGTCGCAAATATAATTTCCGGTCACCCGATAATCATGCACATCATCGCTGCCATGCATGCGAAAACGCCAGATATTGGCATCATCGACGAGCATGGAGTCAATCAGGATACACGAGTGATTAATTAAATCTTCAGGTCCGGATAAAGGGTGGTTATTTAAATATGCCTGGGTTGCGAATGCCGTGACGGAATATTTTGTTAACACGCTGGCGACCAGGTTTTCATCTTTCGGCTGAGCATAGGTAATTAAAATATCGCAGTCATCCGGAAAGGAAACGCCTTCTGAAAATTCATTGCGGTTCAGATTATAGGTTTTCAGGGAGATGCGAATGTCCCCGATGTCCTTTATCTGGTGGATCACCTGGCGCGCGAGATAGGTCACGATGCCCGTTGGGGCATAAATCGTGACTTTTCCACGCTTTTCATGCTTATAATCGGCAATGAAATTAACAAGTTGAGTGTGTTTGTCCAGTGTGGCGTCGACATACGGGAGTAACGCTTCACCAAACTGTGTCAGAGCGAGCTGACGGGTCGTGCGCTCAAAAACCTTAAGCCCAACCCGCGTTTCAAAATCAGAGAGATATTTACTGACGTTGGCCTGCGCCATGCCCAGCAGGGCGGCGGCATCACCAATGCTGTGGGTGGCTGCGATGACGGAGATTATTTTTAATTCGCGTGGCTTTAGCTGTAATTTACTCATCATGCGCACCCATCTATATGATTTTATATATAATATTATATAAACCGCAGCGTTGCATTGGCAAATTTGTAACCATTATTATGCGCCCCGCTTGTTTGGCATTTTAATGGATTACACGTAATGACTATTAAATACAATTTACTCATCGCTGCCACGTTATTTGCAGCATCTTCAGCAATGGCCGGAGATTTTTCACTTGGAGCGGGGGCTGTATTTAATGAGTCTCCTTACAAAGGCTATAACGAAAATACTACCGCAGTACCGTTAATTAGCTACGAAGGCGATCGTTTTTACGTTCGTCAGACCACCGGAGGATGGATCCTGTGGAAAGACGCAAAAAATGAATTCAGCCTGACCGCGTCGTGGATGCCGCTGCATTTCGATCCTGATGACAACGACGACCATCAGATGAAGCAGCTTGATGAGCGTAAAGCGTCAGCTTTCCTCGGCGGCGCGTACTACCGCCATGAAAGCTGGGGGTCGCTGAAAGTGGCGGTCTCGGGTGATGCCACGGATGAAAGCGGTGGCGTGGTGGGTGAGGTCTCTTACTTCCGTCCAATCAGGATGGAACGCCTGACCCTTACGCCCTCTGTCGGTATTTTCTATAGCGACGAGAGCTATAACGACTACTACTACGGCGTATCCGGCAGCGAGTCTCGCCGCTCAGGTCTGGATCAATACACCGCCGGTGACAGCTGGACGCCCTACGTTGGCCTGGCGGCTAAATATCAGTTAACCCAGAAGCTGTACCTCAACGCCAGCGCGGTCTACACCGTGTTGCCTGACGACGTGAAGAACAGCCCGATGATCGACCGCGACGACAGCTTCGCGCTGATGACCGGCCTGACCTGGCGTTTCTGATGCGGTAAAGCCGGGTGGCGGCGTTGCCTTGCCCGGCCTACGATCGTGCCTGCATTTTTGTCTGCAATACAATGTATTCCTTTTTCATTTCTCGATGCTTCTTCCCGTTCCGTCAAAACACCGCTGCACTGATGTTCCTTGTGCGCTAATGTGATTTAACCCGGTAGTGATGGTGTGTATCATGTGTATAATCATGGAAGGATTGGGAAGTGAAAAGTGCGGATGTCATTACTGTTCTGATCGGCCACGGCTGGAAATGTGTCACAACGAAAGGAAGCCATCATCAGTTTCGCCATCCCGTGCAGAAAGGACTGGTTACCGTCCCACATCCTAAAAAGGATATTAAACCGGGCACGCTCGCGCAGATATGGCGGCAGGCGGGAATTAAACACTGATATCAGGAGTAGTTATGTTTTATCCGGCTTACATTCATTCTGACACCGACGGCAGTGCCAGCGGCTTTTTCCCTGACGTTCCAGGCTGTTTTTTTGCAGGTGACTCCCTGGATGACGCATTTCAGGATGCACGTGAGGCGCTCACAGCGCACTTCGAAGCGCTGTTTGAAATGGATGAAGCATTGCCGCTCCCGGGTAATGTGGAAGCGCACCTGGAAAGTCACCCTGACAACTTCACTGGCGGGCAATGGCTGCTGGTGGATATTAATATGAAACAGTTCGACGGTAGGGCCGAGCGTATCAACATCACGATGCCTCGTCGTTTACTGATGAAGATTGATTCCTTTGTCAGCGAGCATCCGCAGTTCAGCAATCGAAGTGCGTTTCTGGCTGAGGCAGCACGTCGCGTGCTGCCATAGCGTTCAACCTCTCCCGTGGGTGAGGCTATTCAGCCTTCATCCACCCATATCCGCATTTCCCCTTCTCCCCGGTTAGCCCAGCTAAACCAGGGAATAAAGGTCAGCGTCCGGGGCTGACGCTGTACCGGCGAACGGTCGTACTGCCACAGCGCCTCCGTCTCCTTCGCGTGGCATCCGATCCCCTCCGCCTGAATCAGCATCTTGTGCGCGAAAATGCCTTTGCCTTCAAACACCCGGAACTCGCTCTCTCGTGGCAAGGAGAGGTTATGCAGGTTGGCGCCGTTATCCGCTTCTTCCAGGCAGTAAACCAGCGGGCCGCGCTGGAGCGCGACTTTACCCGCCTGCTGGCGCACCTGGGGGTTACCGTACACGCGGCGGACCGGCATCGGTAGCGTGAGGGTCAGGGTATCGCCTTCCTGCCAGCGGCGGCTGAGATAGAGGTATCCACGGGATATCTCGCCAGTCATGGCTTCGCCATTCAGCGAAACAGCAGGTTCCGCACACCAGTCCGGTAGCCTGAGTGCCAGCGTATGGGTGACCGGAACCGGCGAGGTGATTTCGATCTTCACCTGCTCCTGCCACGGATAGTTACCGCTAATGCGCAGCTGTAGGGTGCTATCACCCACCGGAATGGCGACGTCGTTCCCCACGTACAGGTTGATCAACAGCGCATCCGGGCGAACGGTATAAATATAGTGCCCCAGCGAGGTCAGCACGCGGGCAATGTTCGGCGGGCAACAGGCGCAGCCGAACCAGCGCTGGCGCACCGGCTTCACGTGGTCATAGATATGGTTAAAGGCCAGCGTTTTCGGATGCACCTCCAGCGGGTTCACGTAAAAGAAATGCTTACCGTCCAGCGCCATCCCGCCCAGCACCGTATTGTACAGCGCGCGCTCCATCACGTCGGCGTAGTGGCCGTCTGCCTCCATCTCCAGCATCCGGCGGGCAAACATCATCAGGCCAATGGAGGCGCAGCTTTCGGCATAGACCGTATCGTTGGGCAGATCGTAATCGCTGCTGAACGCCTCGCCGCTGCTCTGCGAGCCAATCCCGCCGGTAATGTACAGCTGGCGCTGCGCCATGTTGTTCCACAGCCGCAGACAGTCCTGCCGTTTACCCTCGTCATGACTCAGGCGCGCCAGGTGCGCCATGCCCGCCATCAGGTAGACGAAACGCACCGCGTGGCCGATGGCCGTTTGCTGCTCGGCAAGCGGCTGATGCGCCTGGCTGTAGGCTTTGTCCTTGACCATCCACGCCGGGCCATAGGTGTTCCAGTAAGACGTTTTGCCGCGCTTCTCGTATTCGGTATCGTAGAAGTGAGGCTGCGCGCCGCGTTCTTCGATAAAGTATTTCACCAGATTGAGATAGCGCGGCTCCTGCGTGACATCGTACAGCCGCATCAGCGCCAGCTCGATTTCCGGATGGCCAGGGTAACCGTGCAGCTGTGTTTCGCCCGGGCCAAACACGCTGTCGATATGGTCCGCCAGCCTGCACACCACGTCCAGCAGGCGACGTTTTCCGGTTCCCTGGAAATACGCCACGCCCGCTTCAATCATATGCCCGGCGCAGTACAGCTCGTGGCATTCGGCCAGATTCGTCCAGCGTTCCTCGGGGGCTTTTACCGTAAAGTAGGTATTGAGGTAGCCATCTTCACACTGCGCCGCCGCGACCAGCGAAATCACCTCGTCGGCGGTTTTTTCCAGTTCTGCATCCGGTTTCTGGCACAGCGACCACGCCACGGCTTCGAGCCATTTCGCCACGTCGCTGTCCTGAAACACCATCCCGTAGAACTCACCCTGTTCCAGACCGGCCGCGATGCGGAAGTTGGCGATGGCGTGGCTGGGTTCGGCCTCCGCCACGCGGTCGTTCAGCGCATCCCACTGGTAGGGGATGACCACGTCCCGGACCAGCCGTTGATACTGCCCGAGAAACGGGTCGTTGATTTTCAGCTGGTGCAGATCGGGTTCCATTATGGACATAGCGTTCTCCTCAGGACGGTACGTGACGCTGGCGCAGATCGGTGGCAATGCGCGACATCACAGGGTTGTTAAGCCTGCACCAGCGGATAGCGACCGCCAGCAGCAGGTGGAAAAGGGCAGGCAGCAGCGTCTCCATGGCGGTGATCCCCTGCAATGAGGCTGGCGTCTGGTTGCCCGCGCCTGGCTGATAGGCCACGGCGATAAACACCAGGCTGATGATCCCGGCGCTGGACGCCCATGCGAGCTTGATGAAAAACAGGTTGAAGGCGAAGTTCATGCCCGAGGAGCGCACGCCGGTTTTCCATTCACCGTAGTCGTCGGCAAAGGCCATGAGCGAGAAGTGCAGCGGCAGAGTGAAGCCCAGGATCACGCCGTTGCTTAAAATGACGATCAGCCATAGCGTCTGGTGCGCCGGGTCACCCGGCAGGAACCACATACCCACCGCAAGCGCCGCGAGCACCAGGTTGGTGTGGTAGTAGAGTTTGACGGTATCAATGCGGCGCGACAGCGGGCTGACGATCACCGCGCCCAGAATGGCGGCGAAGGTCACCATCGTGAAAAACAGCGAGGTGTATGCCGTGCTGCCTTGCAGCACGTAGGTGATGAAGTACATATAACCGCCGCCGCGAATATTGAAGACGTTGATCAGCAGGAACGACATCACCAGCATCAGCAGCAGCTGATCGTTTTTACGCAGGCCCGCCAGGTGCTCGCGCAGGGTGAATTTGCCCATCAGCGCCAGCGGGACGCGTTCGCGCACCCAGAAGAAGCAGCACAGGAACATCACCACGGCGATGGCGCACAGCACGCCAACGCCCAGCTGATAACCCCGGGCAGCATTGCCCTGGCCCAGCTCCGCGACCAGCCACGGCAGGCCAACGGAGACCAAAAAGCCCGCCACGCCGCACAGCACAAAGCGCCATGACTGGCAGGCGATCACCTCGTTGTGGCGGGTGGTCATGGTGTTAATCAGCGCGCAGTAGGGCACGTTGATGGCGGTATAGCCCACGGACAGCAGCAAATAGGTGCCGAACGCCCAGGCGATTTTCACGCTCATACTGGCGTCCGGGACGGTGAAGGTCAGTACGCCAACGATCCCGATGGGGAGCGCGACCCACAGCTGCCAGGGGCGAAAGCGTCCCCAGCGGCTCTGTGTGCGGTCAGCAATGACGCCCATCACCGGATCGGAAATGGCGTCAAACACGCGAAGGGCAATAAACAGCGTGCCCACCAGCGCAGGGGTGAGGCCAAATACATCGGTATAGAAAAAGGTCAGAAAGTTCATGATCAGGCAGGTAATCACCGTGCCGCCCGCATCGCCCAGGCCGTAGCCAATTTTCTCGCGGACGGACAGCAGGTCATCGACTTTCTGGTTTGCAACGTCTGCGTCTGTAATCGGGGTGGAAGTCATGGGTAACTCCTCGATAAACGATTTTTTATCGTATTTGTAGGTACCCCATTTATTCTGCATTCAACGGCCAGACCAACAAGGGAAGGGAAAAGTATAAAAAGGTGACGATTCCGACCTGATGATGAAAATGTGATTCCGATCGGACAGTTGTTCGAATATTGATTAATAATCAACGACTAAGTCGAAAATTAACGGTAATAAAAGCGGAATGGTGAATATCGATGCTCGAATTATCCATAGCGCTTCCGGTTAAGGTCCAGAACGGCGGGTTGTTTATTTCCCGCGGAGTGGGCCGCCATCCTGCGCGAAAATTAACGTCATGGGAGATTATTTTTGTCGAAAAAGGGATATTAACGATCCAGGAAGAAAATCATATTTTTGACGTTAATGCAGGAGAGAGTTTGCTGCTCTGGCCGGGCCGTCGGCACGTAGGGGTGGAAGATTTTCCGGCGGACCTGCGCTTTTACTGGCTCCATTTTGAGGTGGAGCTGCCAGATTCATCGTTACCCAACGCCGCTCCTCTGGCAATAGAACAACACTGCCGCGTAAGGGATGCGGAATATGTGATTGCGCTATTTCGGCAATTCCTCAGCGAGCAGGAGAAATTACAGCGAAGTATGGCGCTGGAGATGATTTTATTATTGATTTTACAGCAGGTGTCCCGTTCGTCAGGATATGAAGATAACGCGGATCAGGCCGGCGCGGCGATGGCCTGGAAGGCAAAACAGCTTATTCGCACGCAGTTTCATTTACCAATATCCACATCGCAGCTGGCAAAAGCGTTGCACTGTAATGCAGATTATCTCGGGCGTGTATTTCGCCGGACTTTCCATTTAACCCTGACGGAGGCGATACATCGCCAGCGCGTCAGGGCGGCGGAAAAACTGCTGCTCAACGATTCTGCATCGTTAACCGAGGTCGCAACGCGCTGCGGCTTTAATGACGTGGGGTATTTCCGGCAGATATTTTCTAAGCATACCGGGTTAACCCCCGCCGTCTGGAAACGGCGGTACTGTAAGGAGCATATTAACTCCGGTTGACCCGTGCCGGGGTCGCCAGATTAAGCCCGACCCGGCGGCATAATCTGGCGTAACGCGTTACTGACCGGCTTCGTGCCAGGCTTTTTCGATTTCTTCGGCGAGAATTTTGACGCCTGCTTCAATTTTTTCCGGATCGGGCACGTAGTTCATGCGCATGCACTGGTGAGTGTGCGGCCACGGCTTATCCAGACCCGGGAAGAAGTAATCGCCCGGCACCATCAGCACGCCGCGCTTTTTCAGGCGCTGGTAGAGCAGCTCGGTGGTAATCGGCAAATCCTTAAACCACAGCCAAAGGAAAATCGCCCCTTCAGGTTTATGGATCAGGCAGCGTTCTTCCGGTAAATAGCGGCGAAGCGTCGCGATTGTCTCCTGAACGCGTTGGAAATAGAACGGCTTGATCACTTCATTAGACAGACGCAGCAGGTCGTTGCGCTTAATCATTTCGCACATCATCGCCGGGCCAATGCCGCCCGGTGAAAGGCTGATAATGCCGTTCATATTGGTAATAGCGGTGATGATTTTCTCGTTAGCGATGATGATGCCGCAGCGGCTGCCCGGCAGGCCCAGCTTGGAGAGGCTCATGCACAGGACAATGTTCGGGTTCCACAGCGGACGCGCTTCGCTGAAGATAATTCCCGGGAACGGCACGCCGTAGGCGTTATCGATCACCAGCGGAATACCGTGCTGATTCGCGAGCGCATCCAGCTTCATCAGTTCGTCGTCGGTGATGACGTTGCCCGTTGGGTTAGTCGGGCGCGATACGCAGATCATCCCCGTCTCTTCACCAATATGCAGGTGTTCAAAATCGACGTGATATTTGAACTGGCCTTCCGGCAGCAGCTCGATGTTCGGACGCGCGGAGACGAACAGATCCTCTTCCAGGCCGGAATCAGCGTAGCCGATGTACTCCGGTGCCAGCGGGAAGAGCACTTTTTTGGTCGTGCCGTCGGCGCGACGTCCTGCGAACAGGTTAAACAAGTAGAAAAACGCGCTCTGGCTGCCGTTTGTCAGTGCAATATTCTGTGGTTCGATATCCCAGCCCAGCTCTTCACGCAGCATTTTGGCAAGGAGAGTCAGCAGCTCGGTTTTACCCTGCGGACCGTCATAATTGCATAGCGCATCGGTCGCTTTACCGTTTTCCAGCATCTGTGCGAGCAGTGTCTGGAAATAGGTCGTCATCTCCGGAATTTGCGCCGGGTTTCCGCCGCCGAGCATGATGGCGCCCGGAGTGCGCAGCCCGTCGTTGAGGTCCTCCATCAGGCGAGTAATGCCTGAATGGCGGGTGAATTTGTCGCCGAAAAGTGAAAACGTCATAGCAGGTGTTCTATCGAGCTTATTTTGAAAGTGGGTAACCATAACGCTAGCACCGTGCTGGTGCAAATCGGGGGATGTGGTCGGATTTGTCGTTTTATATGGTAGGTTTGGATTTGTGTAGTGAATAGTTCTGGTTGAATTCCCCTCACCCCGGCCCTCTCCCCAAAGGGGAGAGGGTGAAAGACTGCACCGTGCAATCCCCTCTCCCCTCTGGGGAGAGGGTTAGGGTGAGGGGTATGATCTACTGATTACCCGCCCATACCACCATCACCTTATCGCCCTTGTGCTCGCGCACGAAGCCATACCCTTCTTTCAGCGGCAGCGTGGTTTGCTTGCCTTCGCCAATTGCCGGATGGCGGGCGCGGAACTGGCCCAGCGTTTGCCAGTGGGCAACGGTTAAGGCCTGCTTGCCCGTGACGTCCTGCCAGTTCATATCTGACCGGGTACCCTGTAGTGGGTCGGAGCCTGTCGGCCCGAACGGACGCTCGGATTCATCCCCGTAATAGATTTGCACGCTGCCCGGCGCTAACAGGAGCAGCTCCGCAGCGCGCTGGCCCCCTTCGCGGAACAGACGCGTATCATGTGATGAGAGGTAGCTCAGCACGTTGAAGCTTTGCAGCTTCTCCGCCATCTGCTGCCAGGTAAGGTCCATATCGGCCAGGCAATCCACCGCTTTTGCCGCCTGCTCCTGATAATCAAAATTAATCATCGCATCAAAACCGTGGCGGTAATAATCGCTTTGCATCACCCCGTGGCCCCAGGATTCTCCGGTCATCCAGAACGGTGCGTTATCGAGCTTTTTGTCCGGGTTAGCCCCTTTCCAGGCGGCCAGCGCCTGGCTTGCCTGGTCTTTCAACTGTTGCCAGGCATCAAGCTCGACGTGCTTCGCGGTATCCACCCGGAAACCGTCAATGCCGTAGTCGCGCACCCACTGGCTGAGCCAGTGGATGAGATAGTCGCGTGGGGTATACCCCGGGATGGCTTTCGCGTGGGTATCGGGCTTGTATTGATAGAAGTTGGGCAGGCCTGAAGGGGCGGTGGATTCCGTTTTCAGGTCCGGGAGAAATGCCAGCGACATGGTTAAATCGTCGAAGCCGGGGTTGTCGTAATCGCCAATGTCGGTGCGGATCCATTTCTTGCCCCACCATTTTTCCCATGCGGCTTTGTCGCTGAAGTTGATGTAGTCGTTGAAGCTATGCCAGCTTTGGCCCGCGCCAGGCTTCCAGTCAGTCCAGCGGTCCCCCAGCGTCTTTTTCAGCTCATCGCCCTGCAGATACAACGCGCCAAACTGGTACGCCTGCATGTCCGCAAGCGTCGCGTAGCCCGCGTGGTTCATGACGATATCGAACAGGATGCGAATGCCGCGCCTGTGCGCTTCATCGACAAGATGGCGCAGGTCATCCTCGGTGCCCATGTTGGCATCAAGCTTCGTCCAGTCCTGGGTGTAGTAGCCGTGATAGGCGTAGTGTGGGAAATCCCCTTTGGTGCCACCGCCTACCCAGCCGTGGATCTGCTCAAGCGGGGAGCTTATCCAGAGCGCATTCACCCCCAACTGCTGTAAATAGTCGAGCCTGCTGGCGAGCCCTTTGAGATCGCCACCGTGGAAGGTACCAATCTCCTGCATGCCGTCTTTGTGGCGGTCATAGCTGTTGTCGTTGCTCGGGTCGCCATTCACAAAGCGGTCGGTAAGCACAAAATAGACGGTGGCGTTCTGCCAGCTAAACGGCGCTGGCTTGTCGGTTTCGGCGCGCTCAAGCAGCAGCAGGCCACCACTGCTGGCGGCGGGCTGTAGGGTAATGTTTCCGTTCTGCACCGTCGCGGTCTGTTTGCTGTAAAAATCACGCACCACGGTGCCTTCCGGGAAGGTATGGCTGACGTCCAGCGTCAGCGGTTTACCGTCCCACTTCGGGCACTGGCGGATAACGTTTGCAACCGACTGTTCTGCGGCACTCTGAATTGTCAGCAGCAGGGTGGGCGTGCCGGAGCGGGTATCAATCCGCATCTGGTAGTCACCGTCGCGGAAAAGGCGCCACTGCGGCGGCGTGCCGTCACAGGGCTTAAGCGACAGCATCTCATTGAGTTTTATCGCCTCCGCAGGCTGCCAGCACGTCTTGTCAAAACTCAGCGTCAGAGGGCGCGTACCCTTCGCAAGCTTTGTCTGGCTGGTGAAAATGCCGGTGCCTTCGGCGCGAAATGCGTTAAACCCCGGCGATGACCAGTCGGCATGTGCCAGAGCGGGTAACAGCAGAAGAGCTAATGCGGTGCGTTTCATTCCATTTTCCTGTCGCGGCATTTTTGACCAGTGTGCCATCATGATGCGGTGAAAAACTCATCCCCCATCGCTTTCTCCCGGGAGGACGTGTGAGGATGAGTGATCCCGCGCAAAATGAGGCAGTTATCTGCGATATCGCACACATTTTTTCAGGAATGATGTTTTTGTGAGCAATTTTCAGGTGACATAGTTTCGGAATTGGACTATTTCTATACGTGCTCTTGAAGTCTATTTTTGATATGATTTGAGATTCCGCTCTCAAATTTGTGAAAAAAATAAGGTGTTGGGATGATTACATCCGACCAGGAGACCTAATGATATCGACTCCCATTCGACGATATGGGGCCGCGATACTCATGTTACTCACCACGACATTTTCGGGTGGGGTGCTTGCGAAGACGCACACGGATACAACGAGTAAGAAAGCCCACGTAATAAAGACGACAAGTAGTAAGGTTAGCAGTAAACAAGAGTATTCTCGCAATAGTGCAAAGAGTAGTTCACTTCCTGATTTGCGAAAATACCCTTCCGGAACACCAAGAAAAAAAGCGTTTCTCCGGACGGTAATGCCTTACATAACAAGTCAAAATGCCGCGATTACGGCAGATCGTAACTGGCTGATTTCAAAACAGTACGATAGCCGCTGGTCGCCGTCTGAACGCGCGCGTCTGAAAGACATCACGAAGCGCTACAAGCTGAGCTGGAACGGTAACACGCGTCGCGTACCGTGGAATGCTCTCCTTGAGCGTGTGGACATTATCCCAGGCAGCATGGTTGCGACCATGGCGGCAGCCGAAAGCGGCTGGGGGACCTCTAAGCTGGCGCGTAATAACAATAACCTGTTCGGCATGAAGTGTGCGAAAGGCCGTTGTAATAATGCACCCGGTAAGGTTAAGGGCTATTCTCAGTTCGAATCAGTAAAAGATTCCGTGAATGCTTACGCGGTGAATCTTAATACGCACCCGGCCTACTCATCGTTCCGTAAATCACGCGCTCAGTTGCGTAAAGCGGATCAGGAAGTGACGGCCAGTGCGATGATTCACAAGCTGAAAGGTTATTCGACGAAGGGAAATAGCTATAACAACTATCTGTTCGCTATGTACCAGGATAACCAGCGCTTAATCGCCGCCCATATGTAATGTCAAAAAACGCCTTCCACCTGGAAGGCGTTTTCTTTTCTATATCAGCACCTCGCTGTGGCGATCCCGATACTCTTTTGGGGTGGTGTCATACTCTTTGCGAAACACTGAATAGAAATACTGCAGCGACGGGTATCCGCACATCTGCGAGATTTCGTTGATCGACAGTGACGTGGAGATGAGCAGGCTGCGGGCCTTCTCCAGCTTCTCCGCATGGATGACGGCATGAATAGTCTCGCCCACCTCTTCTTTGAAGCGCTTCTCCAGATTCGAGCGGGAAATGCCCACCGAATCCAGCACCTGATCGACCTTAATCCCTTTGCAGGCGTGGTTGCGAATATAGTGCATGGCCTGAATGACGGCCGGGTCGCTTAGGGAGCGATAATCGGTTGAGCGACGTTCCACAACGCGGACAGGCGGCACCAGCAGGCGCTGAAGCGGCAGAGATTCTTTATCGAGCAGGCGATGCAGCAGCTTCGCCGCCTGATAGCCCATCTGACGCGTGCCCTGCGCAACGGAGGAGAGCGCCACGCGGGACAGGTAGCGGGTCAGTTCTTCGTTATCAATGCCAATCACGCACAGTTTTTCGGGCACCGGAATGTGTAAGTGTTCGCAGACCTGCAGCACGTGGCGCGCACGCGCGTCCGTCACGGCTATGATACCGGTTTGTGGTGGCAGCGTTTGCAGCCAGTCAGCGAGGCGGTTTTGCGCGTGCTGCCAGTTCTCTGGTGCGGTTTCCAGCCCCTGATAGACCACGCCGCGGTACTTCTCCTGCGCGACAAGCTGGCAAAACGCATGTTCGCGCTCAACGGCCCAGCGCTTGCCGCTGGTGGCGGGTAAACCATAAAACGCGAAGCGATGGACGCCCTTCTCTTTTAAATGGAGAAAGGCGGCCTCGACCAGGGCATGGTTATCGGTGGCGATATAGTGGACCGGGGGATAGTGTTCGGGTGAATGGTAGGAGCCGCCGACGCCCACTATCGGGACGTCGACGTCGGTCAGCAACTGCTCGATGACGGGGTCGTCATAGTCGGCGATGACGCCGTCCCCCAGCCAGTCTTTAATGTTCTCCAGACGGGTGCGGAAGTCTTCCTCAATAAAGATATCCCACTCGGATTGCGACGCCTGCAAATATTCACCGACACCTTCCACCACCTGACGGTCGTAGGCTTTGTTGGCATTGAATAACAACGTAATGCGGTGACGCTTTTCAAACATGGCTCACTTCCCAATTAAGTCACTATACGGTTATCAGGCCCGTCGCTTGGTGGCAGAATCCATCCAGACTGCCAGTAAAAGAATGGCCCCCTTGACGATATACTGCCAAAACGTCGGGACGTCCATCATACTCATCCCGTTATCCAACGACGCCATGATAAATGCCCCCATGACCGCGCCCGCCACGCTCCCGATACCGCCTGCGAGGCTGGTGCCACCGATGACGCAGGCGGCGATAGCATCCAGCTCGGCGATGTTGCCGGCGGAGGGAGAACCGGCCCCCAGACGCGAGCTGAGGATCAACCCGGCGATAGCGACCATGAGGCCGTTAATGGCGAAAACAGCCAGCTTGGTACGTTCGACGTTAATACCCGAGAGGCGGGCAGCTTCAAGGTTGCCGCCGATGGCATAAATACGGCGGCCAAACGCGGTACGCGTCGCCATAAACATGCCGCCCAGCAGCAAAAGCGCCAGCAGCAGCACCGGCGTCGGAACGCCGCGATAGTCGTTAAGAAGCCAGATGGCACCCAGCACAATGACCGCCGTCAACGCCTGACGTCCCACCACCGACGTTGACGCTGGCGATGCAAGCCCCAGCGCCTGACGGCGCATGCGTCCACGCCACTGCCACGCGACAAACGCCAGCAGCCCCACCGCGCCGATCGTAAAGCCGATGCTATCGGAGAGGTAACTCTGACCAATCTGCGACATGGCTGCGCTGGTCGGGGAGACGGTGGTACCGTTGGTAATACCGATCAAGATCCCGCGAAAGGCCAGCATCCCCGCCAGGGTGACAATGAACGATGGCACCTTACGGTAAGCAACCCACCAGCCGTTCCAGGCGCCTAAAACCAGCCCCAGCACCAGCGTCACCGCCACTGTCAGCGGCAGCGGCCAGCCAAGCCAGACGTCAAAAATCGCCGCCACGCCGCCGAGAAGACCCATCATTGACCCGACAGACAGGTCGATTTCCGCAGAGATGATCACGAACACCATGCCCACGGCCAGGATGCCTGTGATAGCGGTCTGGCGGAGCAGGTTGGAGACGTTTCGCGCGCTCAAGTACGAGCCATCCGTCATCCAGGTAAAGAACAGCATGATGACGATAATCGCCGCGATCATCACGAAAACCTGCAGGTTCAGCGCTTTTAGCCCAGCGAACGCGCCGGGCGTCGGAACAGCGACTTTGATATCAGACGGATTGCTTTTCGACATGACGTTCGCTCCTTAAAGCGGCTTCCATCACCTGCTCCTGCGTCAGGTTCTGGTTAATCAGGTTGGCTTTCAGTTTTCCCTCGTGCATGACCAACACGCGGTCGCTCAGGCCGAGCACTTCGGGTAACTCAGACGAAATGACGATGACGGCAATCCCTTGCTGTACAAGCTGATTAATCAGTTTGTAGATTTCGTATTTGGCACCGATATCGATCCCGCGCGTCGGTTCATCAAGGATTAATATGCGTGGATTGAGGAGCAGGCAGCGCGCCAGAATCGCCTTCTGCTGGTTACCCCCGCTCAGGCGGCCGATTGCCAGTTCCGGCGAAGAGGTTTTGACCTTCAGCCGGGCAAGCGACTGGAGGATGCACTGCTGCTCGGCAGCATCGTCCAGGCTGCTCAGCGCGCCGGAGAACCGATCGAGTGCCGCAAGCGTAATGTTTTTACCCACCGCCATGACCGGTACTATGCCGTCTTTTTTGCGGTCTTCCGGCACCATGGCAATGCCGCGGGCAATCGCCTGCTGGCAGCTGTCGATTTTCACCGGCTGGCCGTCGATATAAATTGTGCCCTCCCAGCGTCCTGGCCACACGCCAAACAGGCACTGCACGGCTTCGGTGCGCCCGGCACCGACGAGGCCCGCAATCCCAAGAATTTCGCCGCTGTGAAGGGAAAACGAAACGTTATTTACCCGCTTGATGTGGCGGTTGACGGGGTGCCAGGCGGTGAGGTTCTCCACGCGCAGCACTTCATCGCCCGTTGTGTGGGTTTCATTCGGGTAGAGTGCCGTTAGCTCGCGGCCCACCATCATGGTGATGATGTCATCTTCGCTCATGCCTGCGGCTTCACGCGTGCCGATGTGTTGCCCGTCGCGGATCACGCAGATGGTGTCCGAAATGGCTTTGACCTCGTTCAGCTTATGCGAAATGTAGATACAGGCGATGCCGTGGTTTTGCAGATCGCGGATGATATTGAGCAGAACCGCGGTTTCCTGCTCGGTGAGCGAGGCCGTTGGCTCATCGAGGATCAGCAGCCTGACCTGTTTATTCAGCGCCTTCGCAATTTCGACCAGCTGCTGTTGCCCCAGACCCAGATCGCCCACGCGGGTATCCGGCGAAATGTTGAGGCTCACCTGCGCCAGCAGCTTTTCACAGCGGAGCGTCATGGTGTCGTAATCCAGCACGCCGTGGCGGGAAATCTCGGCTCCGAGGAAGATGTTCTCCAGCACGGTGAGATGCTTCACCAGCGCCAGCTCCTGGTGAATGATGGCAATGCCTTTACGTTCGGTGTCGCGAATGTGTGTCGCCTGGATGACTTCACCGGCAAAGACGATTTCGCCTTCATAACTGCCGTGCGGGTAGATCCCGCACAGCACTTTCATCAGCGTTGATTTGCCCGAACCGTTCTCGCCACACAGCGAAACCACTTCGCCGGGGTTCAACCGGAGACTGACGTTGTCGACGGCTTTCACCGCGCCGAAGCGCTTGGTGATGCTTTTCATTTCAAGTAAATAAGGCATAACTGCTCCACATAACCCGAGGGAAGAACAGTACAACGTGATGCGCCCCTGCAGGGCAGGGGCAGCGCCGGATTACAGTTCGCTCTTCTTGTGGAAACCGTCTTTAATCACGGTGGCGTCAATGTTCTCTTTATTGACTTCAATTGGCGTGAGCAGGCGAGCCGGAACGTCTTTCAGGCCGTTATTCAGCGTCGCGTCTGCTTTAGGTTGCTTACCGTTGCCCAGCTCAACGGCGATTTCTGCCGCCGTATTGGCAAGCTCGGTAATCGGTTTGTAGACCGTCATGGTCTGGGTACCTGCGATAATGCGTTTTACGCCTGCCAGATCGGCATCCTGGCCAGAAATCGCAACTTTACCGGCCAGCCCCTGGGCGCTCAGGGCCTGAATAGCCCCACCTGCGGTGGCATCGTTGGAGGCCACAACAGCGTCAATTTTGTTGTTATTTGCCGTCAGCGCGTTTTCCATAATCTTCAGGGCATTTTCTGGCAACCATCCGTCGGCCCACTGATCGCCAACCACCTTAATTTTGCCGTTGTCGATGTACGGCTTAAGGACTTTCATTTGCCCTTCGCGGAACAGTTTGGCGTTGTTATCCACCGGCGAACCGCCCATCAGGAAATAATTGCCCTGAGGCACTTTGTCGATCAGGCTTTGCGCCTGTAATTCGCCAACTTTTTCATTGTCGAAGGAAATATAATAATCAATATCCGCATTATTAATCATGCGGTCATAAGCGAGAACTTTTATCCCTTCCTGCTTCGCTTCTTTCACCACATTACTTAATACCTGGCCGTTATAAGGGATAATGACCAGAACATCGACTCCCCGGTTGATCATATTCTCGATCTGCGACATTTGCGTTTCTTCATTGCCGTTAGCCGACTGTACAAACACATTCGCACCGAGTGATTCCGCTTTTTTCACAAAAATATCACGATCTTTTTGCCAGCGCTCCAGACGCAGGTCGTCAATCGCCATGCCAATTTTGACCTCCTTGGCATGCCCTGCAAAGCTTGCAAGGAGGAGCGTAGTGCAGAGCGTTAGGGTCAGGTTCTTTATCTTCATAATTATTAGGCCTTTTTGTAGGGGTATGTGTTGCTGAGATAAAAGAAACATTCACTGCTGGGTCGCAGCAAATTTTTAACGCGGAAAGGCGGGCTGGCAATTACAGATTTTTATCTTCTCATTACGATATTTGGTTTATTTCTGAATTTATGACCGCGATCGGATTTTAAAATTCGTAACGCCTTAATTACATTTGATTCTGGAATGCGCGCCGAAAAATAGTTTGTCTGCGCATTATTTTGCGAGCCAGCGCACAGTTGTGCATTCTCTCAATAGCAGTGTGAAATAACGTAATTGAGCAACCCAAAATGTCTATTCACTATTACTCCTGTATCAACGACTCGCCGCATACCCTGATTATGGAGCTCAATATGCAAGCTTATTTCGACCAACTCGATCGCGTTCGTTACGAAGGCCCAAAAACGACCAATCCTTTAGCATTTCGTCACTACAACCCGGATGAGCTGGTGCTGGGTAAGCGCATGGAAGATCATTTGCGCTTTGCCGCCTGTTACTGGCATACCTTCTGCTGGAACGGCGCCGATATGTTCGGCGTCGGTTCCTTTGACCGTCCGTGGCAGCAGCCGGGTGAGGCCATCGAGCTGGCGAAACGCAAAGCCGATGTTGCGTTTGAGTTCTTCCACAAGCTGAACGTGCCGTACTACTGCTTCCATGATGTTGACGTGTCGCCGGAAGGGGCGTCGCTGAAAGAGTACCTGAACAATTTTGCGCAGATGGTGGATGTGCTGGCGGCAAAACAGCAGCAAAGCGGCGTGAAACTGCTCTGGGGCACGGCAAACTGCTTCACCAACCCACGCTACGGCGCGGGTGCGGCAACCAACCCGGATCCGGAAGTGTTTAGCTGGGCGGCCACGCAGGTGGTGACGGCAATGAACGCCACGCATCAGCTGGGCGGCGAAAACTATGTCCTGTGGGGCGGTCGTGAAGGCTATGAAACCCTGCTCAACACTGACCTGCGCCAGGAGCGCGAGCAGATTGGCCGCTTTATGCAGATGGTTGTCGACCATAAGCACAAAATCGGCTTCCGCGGCACGCTGCTGATCGAGCCGAAGCCGCAGGAACCGACGAAGCACCAGTATGACTACGACGTGGCGACGGTGTATGGCTTCCTGAAGCAGTTCGGTCTGGAAAAAGAGATTAAAGTGAACATTGAGGCCAACCACGCCACGCTGGCGGGCCACTCTTTCCATCACGAAATCGCGTCTGCGATTGCGCTGGGCATCTTCGGCTCTGTCGATGCGAACCGTGGCGATCCACAGTTGGGCTGGGACACCGACCAGTTCCCGAACAGCGTGGAAGAGAATGCGCTGGTGATGTACGAAATCATCAAAGCGGGCGGCTTCACCACCGGCGGCCTGAACTTTGACGCCAAGGTGCGTCGCCAGAGCACCGACAAATACGATCTGTTCTACGGCCACATTGGCGCGATGGACACCATGGCGCTGGCGCTGAAAGTGGCGGCGCGTATGATTGAAGACGGTGAGCTGGATAAACGCGTGGCGAAGCGCTACAGCGGCTGGAACAGTGAGCTGGGCCAGCAAATTTTGAAAGGTCAGTTATCGCTTGCGGAAATCGCGAAGTACGCTGAACAACATCAGCTGGCGCCGCAGCACCAGAGCGGGCACCAGGAGCTGCTGGAAAATCTGGTTAATCACTACCTGTTCGATAAATAACAGCATCCAGGCCCGGTAAGCGGAAGCGCCACCGGGCATTTCTGTCAAAGGAGTCACCGCAATGTATATCGGGATCGATTTGGGCACATCGGGTGTGAAAGCCATCCTGTTAAGCGAGCAGGGCGAGGTGTTAGCAACGCAGACGGAAAAGCTGCAGGTTTCACGCCCGCACCCGCTGTGGTCGGAGCAGGACCCGGAACAGTGGTGGCAGGCGACGGATCGCGCAATTACCGCGTTAGGCGAGCAGCATTCTCTGCGTGACGTGAAAGCGCTGGGAATGGCCGGGCAAATGCACGGTGCAACCTTATTGGATAGCGAGCATCGCGTGCTGCGTCCTGCGATCCTCTGGAACGACGGCCGCTGCGCAGAAGAGTGCGCGCTTCTTGAGGAGCGCGTATCTGCCTCCCGCGAGATTACCGGCAACCTGATGATGCCGGGCTTCACCGCACCAAAACTCTTGTGGGTTCAGCGCCACGAGCCGGAGATTTTCCGTCAGGTGGCGAAAGTTCTGCTGCCAAAAGACTATCTGCGTTTTCGCATGACGGGCGATTTCGCCAGCGACATGTCCGATGCCGCCGGCACGATGTGGCTCGACGTGGCGAAACGCGACTGGAGCGAGGCGATGCTGGATGCCTGTAATCTGACCCGCGAACACATGCCCGCGCTGTTCGAAGGTAGCGAGGTGACGGGCACGCTGCTGCCGAACGTTGCCGAACGCTGGAACATGCCTGCCGTACCGGTGGTGGCCGGGGGCGGCGATAACGCGGCGGGGGCTGTCGGTGTCGGGATGGTTGAGGCGGGGCAGGCGATGCTTTCGCTGGGAACCTCCGGCGTCTATTTTGCCGTTAGCGACGGGTATCGCAGCAACCCTGAAAGCGCCGTACACAGCTTCTGCCACGCCCTGCCTGGGAAATGGCATTTGATGTCGGTGATGCTCAGTGCGGCGTCCTGCCTGGACTGGGCCGCAAAACTCACCGGCATGGCCGACGTTCCGGCACTCATCTCCGCGGCGCAGCAGGCGGATGACGCGGCGGGTACGGTCTGGTTTTTACCGTATCTTTCCGGCGAGCGTACGCCGCACAACAACCCGGAAGCGAAAGGGGTGTTCTTTGGCTTAACCCATCAACATGGCCCGGCAGAGCTGGCGCGTGCGGTTCTGGAAGGTGTGGGGTATGCACTGGCGGACGGGATGGACGTGGTGCACGACTGCGGCCTGAAGCCGACGAGCGTCACCCTGATTGGCGGCGGAGCGCGAAGCCCTTACTGGCGACAGATGCTGGCGGATATCAGCGGGTTGCAGCTGGATTTCCGCACCGGAGGGGATGTCGGCCCCGCGCTGGGTGCTGCACGACTGGCGCAGATCGCCATGAACCCGGAAAAACCGCTTTCACAGCTGTTGCCGCAGCTTACGCTTGAGCAGGCGCATTTCCCGGACGCTGTACGCCATGCGCGGTACACGGAAAGGCGCGACGTATTCCGCAAAATCTATCAGCAGCTGCTGCCGCTTATGTCTTAAATACGCTTGTCCGGAAGAGGCACGAGGATGTCCTTTTTTGGTCTGTGCGTGCCTTCCATTCCTTGCCAGTATGGTGTTACACCCACTGGCAAGGAGATTTATCATGTCACGCATCGCATTAATCAACATTGATACTCAGCAGTCCTTCCATCAGCGCAATTACTGGCAGGAGGACGAAATTCCTGCCTTTCAGCAGGCGATGCTGGGGCTGATTGAAGGCTGCCAGGCGCGCAATATTCCGGTCGTTGATATTTTTCACGTTGATGAAGACGGTCCCTTTACCCTGGAAAGCGGCTATGTCAAACCGATGGCCTTTTTGCGTCATCAGCCGGATGTGGTTTTCCAGAAACACGTTCATAATGCCTTCACGGATACCGGGCTTGACCGCTGGCTGCGCGAGCGTGATATCAACAGTGTGATTATCTGCGGCATTCGCACTGAACAATGCTGTGAAACCACCGCCCGGGTGGCATCCGATCTGGGGTATGCTGTGACCTTTGTGAGCGAGGCAACGCTGACGTTTCCCATGACCTACAAGGGCATTACCCTTAGCGCAGCGGAAATTCACCACCGTACCGAAACGGTACTGTCCGGGCGTTTTGCCGAAATTAAAACGGTAGCGGAGACGCTGGAGTCACTGTAATGCCCATCGACGTCTGGTTCGTGATGTTGCCCGGAGTGCTGTCATTAGACATGACCGGCCCGGCAGAAACCTTTGTGCTGGCAGGCGACGCGTTTCGTCTGCATTACATTGGCCCGCAGCCGGAGGTTCCGACGTCGATAGGTCTGACGATGAGCGGTATCCAGCCGTTGCCGGAAAGCCTGTCTCCGGGCAGCTTGCTGGTCCTGCCGGGGGTGAGCGACTCCCGCTTTCAGTTCTCAACCCCGCAGGCGCAGCAGATTCAGCACTGGCTGATGCGCCGGCAGCCGCAGATCCAGCGCCAGGAAATCACCGTGATGTGCGTCTGTTCAGGAGCGTTGCTGGCGGCGAAATCGGGCCTGCTGAATAACCGGCAGTGCACAACCCACCATGACGTTATTAGCCGTTTACGCACCGCGGCCCCTACGGCGACGATTAAAGAAAACCGGATATTTGTGCAGGATGAAAATATCTGGACCAGCGCGGGGATCACCTCGGGCATCGATCTGGCGCTGCACACGATCAACCACCTGTGCGGCCCCGAAAAGGCGCTGGCCGTGGCGCGTGAGATGGTGGTCTGGTTCCGCCGTTCCGGTGACGACCCTCAGCTATCTCCGTGGCTACGCTACCGCAATCATCTTCACCCGGCGATCCATCGGGCGCAGGATGCGCTCACCGCCGAGCCGCAAAAAACGTGGAGCTTGCCTGATATCGCCGCGCTGGCGCACGTCAGCCCACGCCATCTCACCCGGCTTTTCCAGTCACATTTAGGGATTAGCGTTCGCGATTATCTGGAGCAGCTGCGTCTGGCGGTGGCGGAGCAGTGGCTGATGCAGGGACGCGGCGTGGAGCAGGCTTCACTGGCGGCAGGGTTTTCCTCCCCGCGCCAGTACCATCGCGCCCGGCAGCGGAGCATTAACTGACGAAGCGGCGAGCATCTATTTTTTGCAGCAGCATCGACAGCAGCAGGCTGATCGCCAGCGTGGCGGCAAAAATCCAGACGATATCCAGCACCGGCCAGCTTTTTAGCTCAACGCCTCTCGTGCGCAGCGCGTGGATCACCAGCGCGTGAAAACCGTAAATCCCGAGAGAGTGGCGAGAGATAAGACTCAGCACGGGCAGGGGACGCGCGTTCAGGGTGTTTTTGACGAGCGTAAGCAGCGATACGGCACAGATAAAGACCATCGGCCCGCAATACAGATACCAGGTATCGGCAAAATTGCCGCGCCACTGAAGCTCATGCAGCGTCCCGCGTGAAATCACCGCCACGCCGGCGATAAACAGCACCCCGCATAGCCAGTTCAGACCGCGTTTTTGCGTGTCCATCATCCCGATGGCGCGCCCCAGCATGCCGTAAAGCACGTAGTAGAAGGTATCGCCGTTGATATAAAGGTTCACCGGCAACCATTCGAAACCGTCGATTTTCTGCGAGACCGTATTCGGGTTGGCGACGATGCCGATCACCACCATCAGGGCCAGGAGCATTTTCCCGCTGACGTTTTTCACCTGAATGAGCGGAGAGACCAGATAGATAACGATGATGGCGAAGAAGAACCACAGGTGGTAGAACACCGGTTTTTGCAGCAAATATTTGAGGGATAACCCGGCGTTAATAGAGGTGAACAGGGTGATATAAAGCAGGGCAACGGCGCTGTAGAACCCCAGGCAGGCCGCGATGCGGATGAAGTGCCTCGGCTGCGCGCTGCGTTCGCCAAAAAAGAGAAAGCCGGAAATCATAAAAAACAGCGGCACGCTGACGCGCGACGCGGAGTTGAGGATATTGGCAATATCCCAGTTAACGGGGCTGATGCTGTGGGCATTCGTGACGTACCAGGTCGTCGTGTGGATCATGACCACCATCAGACACGCTATTCCTCGCAGGTTATCAATCCAGTTAATTTTTGACGGCATCAGTTCCTCGTATTCCCTGTAAATTGAGTGTGACTACCATTGTCCAAAAGTCTTCGTTTGGAAAATTCTGAGTTTTATGTGCAGGCTTGCCGGGAGACCGCGAGATTCGCAGAATGGCAGACCTTAATCTATAAAAGTGTTGATACTAAAAATAACAGCCGCTGACCAGGACGGTAATAAAAATGATGATGAAGCGTGTGGTATCACTCTTTCTGCTATTTATGCTGGCAGGATGCAGTGCGCCACAGGAAGTACCCGTGCAAAAAGCGCAGCAGGGTAAAATAAGCCCGGAGCGTTCCCTGAATATGGAAGAGCTCTGTAAAGACCAGGCCGCCCGGCGCTATAACTCGGACGTTCAGAAAATTAACGTCATCGGATTCGAGCGCTTTCAGGGCAGCTATGAGCTTAGAGGGTATACTGCGCGTAAAGAGGGCTTTGTCTGCTCGTTTGATGCGGACGGTCAGTTTTTACATCTCTCCATGCGCTAGCCTGCTCGCATAATCAACAGCCAGACGCCGCCAGCGTTCTGGCCGGAGGGCTTATTTCCCAATTTTCCCTAAACAACCCCGTTTCGTACTGTATATCTTGCAGCCAGCGGGTATACTGGTCCCTTCCATTTAAAACCACACGTATCCAGCACGAAATACTATGCAAAAGTTTGATACCAAGACCTTCCAGGGCCTGATCCTGACCTTACAGGATTACTGGGCTCGTCAGGGCTGTACCATTGTTCAACCTTTGGACATGGAAGTCGGCGCCGGCACTTCACACCCGATGACCAGCCTGCGCGCATTGGGGCCAGAGCCAATGGCGACCGCGTATGTGCAGCCTTCCCGTCGTCCGACCGATGGTCGTTACGGTGAAAACCCGAACCGTCTGCAGCATTACTATCAGTTCCAGGTGGTGATTAAGCCATCACCCGACAACATTCAGGAACTGTACCTCGGGTCGCTGAAAGAGCTGGGTATGGATCCAACCATCCACGACATCCGTTTCGTGGAAGACAACTGGGAAAACCCAACGCTGGGTGCCTGGGGTCTCGGTTGGGAAGTGTGGCTGAATGGCATGGAAGTGACCCAGTTCACTTATTTCCAGCAGGTTGGCGGGCTGGAATGTAAGCCAATCACCGGTGAAATCACCTACGGTCTGGAACGTCTGGCCATGTACATTCAGGGCGTAGACAGCGTTTACGACCTGGTCTGGAGCGACGGCCCGCTGGGTAAAACCACCTACGGCGACGTGTTCCATCAGAACGAAGTGGAGCAATCCACCTATAACTTCGAATACGCGGACGTGGACTTCCTGTTCACCTGCTTCGAGCAGTACGAGAAAGAAGCGCAGCAGCTGCTGGCGCTGGAGACTCCGCTGCCGCTGCCTGCCTACGAGCGTATTCTGAAGGCCGCCCACAGCTTCAACCTGCTGGACGCCCGCAAAGCGATCTCCGTGACTGAACGTCAGCGCTACATTCTGCGTATTCGTACCCTGACCAAAGCCGTTGCAGAAGCTTACTATGCGTCCCGTGAAGCCCTTGGCTTCCCGATGTGCAACCGAAACAAATAAGAGGCGGCCATGTCTGAGAAAACTTTCCTGGTGGAAATCGGCACCGAAGAGCTGCCACCAAAAGCCCTGCGCAGCCTGGCTGAATCTTTTGCTGCGAACGTGACTGCCGAGCTGGATAACGCTGGCCTGGCGCACGGTAAAATTGAGTGGTTTGCTGCACCGCGCCGTCTGGCGCTGAAAGTGGCAAATCTGGCGGCCTCTCAGCCGGATCGTGAAGTCGAAAAACGTGGCCCGGCGATTGCCCAGGCGTTCGACGCGGAAGGCAAGCCGAGCAAAGCGGCTGAGGGCTGGGCGCGCGGCTGCGGCATCACCGTTGATCAGGCCGAGCGTCTGACCACCGATAAAGGCGAGTGGCTGCTGTATCGTGCGCACGTGAAAGGTGAAAGCGCGGAAGCACTTCTGCCGAACATGATCGCAACCTCTCTGGCTAAGCTGCCGATTCCTAAGCTGATGCGCTGGGGCGCGTCTGACGTTCACTTCGTGCGTCCGGTGCACACCGTGACCCTGCTGCTGGGCGATACCGTTATTCCAGCCACCATTCTGGGCGTGGCGTCCGATCGCGTGATCCGCGGCCACCGCTTTATGGGCGAGCCTGAGTTCACCATCGACAATGCCGACCAGTACCCGCAAATCCTGCTGGAGCGCGGTAAGGTCATTGCCGACTACGAACAGCGTAAAGCCAAAATTAAGGCGGACGCGGAAGAAGCGGCGCGCAAGATTGGCGGTAATGCCGACCTGAGCGACAGCCTGCTGGAAGAAGTCACCTCTCTGGTTGAATGGCCGGTTGTGCTGACCGCGAAGTTCGAAGAGAAATTCCTCGCCGTTCCGGCTGAAGCGCTGGTGTACACCATGAAGGGTGACCAGAAGTACTTCCCGGTCTATGCCAACGACGGCAAGCTGCTGCCAAACTTCATTTTCGTGGCGAACATCGAATCGAAAGATCCGAGCCAGATTATCTCCGGTAACGAAAAAGTGGTGCGCCCGCGTCTGGCGGATGCCGAGTTCTTCTTCAATACCGACCGTAAAAAGCGTCTGGAAGATAACCTGCCGCGCCTGCAGACCGTGCTGTTCCAGCAGCAGCTGGGTACGCTGCGCGACAAGACCGACCGTATCGCGGAGCTGTCCGGCTGGATTGCTCGTGAAATTGGTGCCGACGTTAACCACGCGACGCGTGCGGGCCTGCTCTCCAAGTGCGACCTGATGACCAACATGGTGTTCGAATTTACCGACACCCAGGGCGTGATGGGCATGCACTATGCGCGTCACGATGGCGAAGCGGAAGACGTGGCCGTGGCCCTGAACGAGCAGTATCAGCCGCGCTTTGCGGGTGACGATCTGCCGTCCAACCCGGTGGCCTGCGCCGTAGCGATTGCCGATAAGATGGACACCCTGGCGGGTATCTTCGGTATCGGCCAGCATCCGAAAGGCGACAAAGATCCGTTTGCGCTGCGTCGTGCTGCGCTGGGCGTGCTGCGTATCATCGTTGAGAAGAACCTGAACCTCGATCTGCAGACCCTGACCGAAGAAGCGGTGCGTCTGTACGGCGACAAGTTGACCAACGCGAACGTTGTGGATGACGTGATCGACTTTATGCTCGGCCGTTTCCGCGCCTGGTATCAGGACGAAGGTTACTCCGTTGACACCATTCAGGCGGTGCTGGCGCGTCGTCCGACCCGTCCGGCTGATTTCGATGCGCGTATGAAGGCGGTTTCCCACTTCCGTACCCTGGAAGCGGCATCTGCCCTGGCCGCGGCCAACAAGCGTGTATCCAACATTCTGGCGAAATCCGACGAGACGCTGAACGAGCGCGTGAACGCCGCAACCCTGAAAGAGCCGGAAGAGATCGCTCTGGCGATGCAGGTTGTGGTGCTGCGCGACAAGCTCGAGCCGTACTTCGCGGAAGGTCGCTACCAGGAAGCGCTGGTGGAGCTGGCCGAGCTGCGTGACGTTATCGACGCCTTCTTCGAGAAAGTGATGGTGAACGTAGAAGATAAAGAGCTGCGTATTAACCGTCTCTCTATGCTCGAGAAACTGCGCGAGCTGTTCCTGCGCGTAGCGGATATTTCGCTGCTGCAGTAATGTGCCCGTTGTTACAAATGCTAAAAACCCGCTTCGGCGGGTTTTTTTATGGGGCTTTTGTAGGCCGGATAAGCGCAGCGTCATCCGGCAGGTTTAGCCGATCGCGATTGTGCCTTCGTCTGTCTGCAGCCAGCGCGGTGCCTTCAGCGTATCGGCAAAGTAGCTTACCAGTTCGCACAGCAAATCTTCCATCACGATTTCAGATTGTCGCGGCAGTGAGCCGTTCATCAGCATCTGCGTAAGCTCCTGACAGTAGCACCCCAGCTGATCTTATTCGGGTTCGAAAGCCGGAACGCGTGACGGGAGTTCCTTCACGGTCAGGCTGGCTTTTAAAGCGTCCGGAACAGGATCCAGACGTTACAGAGTAGCAAGGAACAACCTCCACAGCCGTATGCTCCCCCTCACCCCAGCCCTCTCCCTCAAGGGAGAGGGGGCCGTCAGTGCAGGCAATATTTGGTGGGGATCCCTCAGCCCAAAGGGAGAGGGAGTATAAGTCGTCCAAAATTTAACCTTGAAATGGTCAATACATTACCGTTATCCTTATCACGTTAAATTTCTCGCTCTGGAGCGCCCCCAAAAATGAACAAACACGACTGATGAATTTCGATCCTTGCTAAACGCCACCGCGTCGGCAGGGGATGTTTTGATTTCATTCAGGAGTGCTTATGGCTCATTTTGCGCAGTCCCCTTCTTTTATTTTGCATCAGGTCACCTGTCAGTTTGCGACGGGCGATACCCTTTTTGGTCCGCTGAATCTTTCTCTGGAATCCTCCCTGTGCGCGCTGGTTGGCCGCAACGGCAGCGGGAAAACGCGTCTGCTGCGTCTGCTGGCGGGGCTTGATGAGCCTGCAAGCGGGCATATCGAACGTACCGGAACACATGTTTATGTGGCTCAGCAGCAGGACATTTTGCCGCACACGACGCTGGCTGAACTGCTCGGGTTCGAGGCCATCTTCGCGGCGCGAGCGCGCATCGACAGCGGTGATTACCAGCCTGACGATCTGGAAACGCTTGATGGATTGTGGGATTTAGCTGAACGCCTGGGCGAGGCGTTTACCCGGGCAAAACTTCCGCCGTTTGATCCTGATAAGCCAGCCGGTGAGTTCAGCGGCGGCGAGCGCATTCGCGCGCTGCTGTGCGGTGCATTTACTGCTGAAGCGGATTATCTGCTGCTGGACGAACCCACAAACCATCTCGATCGACAAGGCAGGGCGTGGTTCTACGACCAGCTTGCCCGTTATCAGGGCGGCGTGCTGGTGGCCTCCCATGACCGCGAACTGCTGGCGAAGGTGCCGCGTATCCTTGAGCTGAGCAGCGGCGACCTGCGCAGCTACGGCGGGAATTATGCGGATTATCAAACCCAGCGCGATGCCGAACAGCAGGCGGCCAGAGCGGCGCTGGAGCATGCTGCCACGGAGCGCAAACGCACCCGCGCACGCATGCAAAAAGAGCATGACGACAGCCAGCGGCGTTCAGCAAAAACATTGCGCACCGTCGATACCCTGAATATCGCATCGTTTGAACGGGTCAAATACAAAGGCGCGGCGAAGGAGCGGATCGGCTCATGGAAAAAGCAGCATAGCGAACAAAATGAAGCCCTGAACGCTGCGGTAAACAAGGCGCGTGAGCGGGTTGAAGAAGATAGCCCGGTGATGTTCACCCTGCCGGGGAGCCAGATCCCGGAAGGCAAACAGGTGCTGGTGCTGGAGGATCTGGTGCTGCCGCATGTGTCTTTACCACCACTCAACTGGCGGATGGATGGACCGATGCGCGTGGCGCTAAAAGGGCCGAACGGCTGCGGGAAATCGACGCTGTTGAAAACAATCCTCGGCGACATTCGCCCGCGTTCAGGAACCTGTAAGGTGTCGGTCAGCTGCGCTTATCTCGATCAGCATCTTTCCCGGCTCGATCTCTCGCAGTCGGTCATGACACACCTCAGCCTGGGCAATACGCCCCTGGAAGAGGGCATGTTACGAACCCGTTTAGCCCAGCTTCAACTGGGGGCCGATAAAGTTTCGCTTCCGCTGGCGGAACTGAGCGGCGGCGAGCGTCTGAAGGCTGCGCTGGCCTGCGTGCTATGGCGCGCGGAGGCCACGCAGCTCCTGCTGCTGGATGAACCGACCAACCATCTGGATCTGGCCTCGGTGCAGGCCATTGAAGCGGCACTGGCGGGTTTCCCCGGCGCGCTGCTGGTGGTGTCACACGATGATGCGTTTTTAAAAGGGTTAACGTTGACGCATGAGATGGTGTGGGAGGAGACGGGCTGGCGTTTCGAGAGCCTTTAAACACAAGCCCCCGCAGAGGCGGGGGCATTCAATCTTCACTACGCTATCTGTTTGCTGAGTGCAGGGTTGGCCTGAATCAGGCGCATCAGCCTTAACTCGGTTGGGGTGGGTTTCTCTCGTTTTGATTCCCACTCCAGCACCATAGCCACGCTGACACCCATCGCTCTGGCGAATTCTTCCGTTTTCAGTCCTGTCCCTTTGCGCAATTGCTCATATTCTGTAAAGGGATTGGATTTTTGTTGCAGGGTAATGGTCTGCGGTACATCTTTAAAAACGATCTGTTCCAGACTGCTCAGCAGCTCAAACTCAGGATCTTTATATTCCATTGAGAACTCCTCTTAAATCTCACATCGTGATCAAGAACATCAGAGAGCCAATTAAGAATAGTCCCTAATACAAACCCAGGATCGTAACGGCTGTGATTAATCGTGCGGTAACGATCGCTTTATCCGATTCAGCTATATGGATAGTTATGCTAATTACCTGATTAACCATATGTCGGCTTCGCCAGGTATTTTTTTGTAAATAGTAAGAAATAAATCGGCAATAGCCGTTTTACATGAAAAGAGTATCTTGCAAGGCTGACCTGGACTATCCTTGTCAGCGTCGGGCACGCGTGTGCCGGTGTGCGCTTTTTGGGTGAAAGGAGTAATAAAATGGCGACAGGAAAGTCCTGCTCTCGCTGGTTTGCGCCTATTGCGGCGTTGTTGATGGTTGTTAGCCTGAGTGGGTGTTTTGATAAAGAAGGCGATCAGCGCAAAGCGTTTATCGATTTTCTGCAGAATACAGTGATGCGCAGCGGCGAGCGGTTGCCGACGCTGACTGCGGATCAGAAAAAACAGTTTGGCCCCTTTGTGTCCGATTACGCCATTCTTTATGGGTATTCACAGCAGGTGAGCCAGGCGATGGACTCCGGTATCCGCCCGGTAGTGGATAGCGTGAACGCCATCCGTGTTCCCCAGGATTATATGACTCAGCGCGAGCCGCTGCGCCAGTCCAACGGCGCGCTCGGCGTGCTGAGCCAGCAGCTGCAGAATGCGAAAATGCAGGCTGACGCGTCACGTTCTGCGCTGAAGCAGGGCGAGGACCTCAAACCGGTCTTCGATAAAGTGTATGAGAAAGTGGTGACGAAACCGTCTGAAGCGATACAACCGCTGATCCCGGCCGCGCAAGTCTTCACTCAGCAGCTGGTTCAGGTCGGAGATTTTATCTCCCAGCAGGGTACGCAGGTGAGCTTTGTTGCCAACGGCATTCAGTTCCCGACCTCGCAGCAGGCAAGTCAGTACAATACGCTGATTGGGCCGCTGGCCGCCCAGCACCAGGCCTTTAGCCAGGCGTGGGGCGCAGCAGTTGCTGCCACAGAATAAACTGAAAAACCCCGCTTCAGGCGGGGTTTTTTTTCGGCATTCAGAAAATAACGCTTGTCATTCCTCTACCACATCGGTATAACTGTCTGCGTCGGTTTGTTACACAGACCTAAAGCAGTTTAGTAAAGCAGTCCAGATTGTTATCCATAGATACCCTTCGTAGTGACCCTTCCTTCATCGCTTAAAAATCTGTAACGCAATCCATCAAGCCGGAAGGCACA
The DNA here is from genome assembly GCA_011754535.1 of Enterobacter asburiae. Taxonomy (NCBI): domain Bacteria; kingdom Pseudomonadati; phylum Pseudomonadota; class Gammaproteobacteria; order Enterobacterales; family Enterobacteriaceae; genus Enterobacter; species Enterobacter asburiae. Next base: position 225,970 of record JAAQVN010000001.1, read on the forward strand.
ATATATTTGTTAATAAGGTAATTTCTATGTCTGCTAAAATGACTGGTCTGGTTAAATGGTTCAACGCTGATAAAGGTTTCGGCTTCATCACTCCTGACGATGGTTCTAAAGACGTGTTCGTACACTTCTCTGCTATCCAGAACGATGGCTACAAATCTCTGGACGAAGGTCAGAAAGTTTCCTTCACCATCGAAAGCGGCGCTAAAGGCCCAGCAGCTGGTAACGTTGTAAGCCTGTAAGCTTCCAACCCAGTAGCACAAAATTCAAAAACCCGCCTTCTGGCGGGTTTTTTCGTTTCTACTGTTGGATCTGAGGGTTAACGCAGTTCTTATCCACTTTTCCAGCAAGCGCGGCAATCAGGTTGTCTACTGCCGTCGCCGCCATATTGTAGCGCGTCTCATGGGTGGCTGAGCCGATGTGTGGCAGGGCAACGACGTTTGGCATGCTCAGCAGCGGGGAATCCACCGGAAGCGGCTCCTGCTCAAACACGTCCAGACCCGCGGCGTGGATCTCGCCGTTTTGCAGCGCCTCAATCAGCGCCTTCTCATCCACCACCGGGCCGCGACCCGCGTTGATGAAGATGGCGGACTTCTTCATTTTTTCAAACGCGGATTTGCCGATCAGATGGCGCGTTTCATCCGTCAGCGGCAGGATCAGGCAGACAAAGTCGGCTTCCTGCAGCAGCGTATCCAGCTGACAGTAACGCGCGTTAAAGCGTTCTTCAGCTTCGCTGTGATGGCGACGCGCGTTATACAGAATCGGCATGTTGAAGCCGAAATGCGCGCGCTGCGCCAGCGCCAGCCCGATACGCCCCATGCCCACGATGCCCAGCGTTTTGCCGTGCACATCCACGCCGAACCAGTCCGGCCCAATGCTTTTTGTCCATTCGCCGACTTTCACTCGCTCGGCCACTTCCACCACGCGACGGGCCGTGCTGAGTACCAGCGCCATCAGCGTGTCGGCCACGGTTTCCGTCAGGGCATGCGGCGTGTGCATCAGCAGGATTTTACGGGTGTTCAGGGCATCCACGTCGAAGTTATCATAACCTACTGAAACGGTAGAGGTAGCACGAAGCTTCGGCATTTTCTCCAGCAGGGCGATATCCACTTTTTCGCTTGAACCCAGCAGGCCTTCGGCGCTTGCGAACGCGTCGGCGTGCTGCGCCACGGTCTCCGGGCTCAGGTTTTTCACCTGCGTAACGGTGAAGTGTTCTTCCAGGCGTTTCTGCAGATCTTCCGGCAGTGCTTTATACAAAATGACGGACGGCTTCATGCTAATCTCCGTTGATTTTTAAGGATTCAGGCGTGGCGTGCACCGACGGGGTGCTGTTGATTATTAGCAGGCTTAACAATCAGAGTAAGCCACACGGAGGCGAAAAGCGCTACCCCCATAAAGATGTACGATGCAGACGGGCTGCCGGTGGCACCGTTCAGGTAGCCCACAAACCAGGAGCCGCAGAACGACCCCAGCGCACCCATACTGTTAATCAATGCCATTGCACCGCCCGCGACGTTACGCGGCAGCATTTCCGGGATGATGGCAAAGAACGGACCGTACGGGGCGTACATGGCGGCACCGGCAATGACCAGCAGGGCGTAAGAGGCCCAGAAGTGATTCGCGCCGACGGCCCATGAGCCAATGAACGCAAAGGCAGCGATCAGCAGCAGCGGCCAGACAAACAGCTTACGGTTCTGCAGCTTGTCCGATGCCCATGATGCGACGATCATGGCGATGGTCGCGGCGAGATACGGTACGGAAGAGAGCCAGCCCACCTCAACCATGCCGAGGTTTTCTCCGCCGCTGCGGATAATCGACGGCAGCCACAGCACAAAGCCGTACACGCCGATACTCCAGGTAAAATACTGCGCGCAGAGCAGGATAACGTTGCGGGAGCGGAAGGCTTCGCCGTAATTACGTACCGCCTTCAGCCCCTGCTGTTCTTTATCCAGCTGCGCCTGCAGTGCGGCTTTTTCATCTTCGGAAAGCCACTTTGCCTGTGCAGGCTTATCTTTTACCAGCACCCACCAGCAGAATGCCCAGATAATCGCGGGTACCCCTTCGATGATAAACATCTCGCGCCAGCCGAAGGACTGGATCAGGTAGCCAGACACCACCGACATCCACAGTACCGTGACCGGGTTGCCGAGGATCAGGAAGGTATTCGCGCGCGAGCGTTCGGATTTGGTAAACCAGTTGCTGATGTAGATCAGCATCGCCGGCATCACCGCCGCCTCAACGACGCCGAGGATAAAGCGAATGGCGGCCAGGGCAGGAATATTGTTCACCACGCCGGTCAGTGACGCGCAGGCACCCCACAGGATCAGGCAGACGAAGATCAGCTTGCGCACGCTGCGGCGTTCCGCATAAATCGCACCGGGGATCTGGAAGAAGAAGTAGCCCAGGAAGAAAAGGGCACCCAGAAGGGAGGAGATACCTTTGGTGATGCCAAGGTCCTCTGTGATCCCCGCCGCGGATGCGAAGCTGAAGTTGGCACGGTCAAGGTACGCCAGGCTGTACGTGATAAACACGATTGGCATGATGTACCACCAGCGTTTTACTGCATTGGTCGAACTGTTCATAGGCTTGCCTCTGTTGTTGAGGTTGTTACCGCCGTTGTCTGTAGGGTACACGGTGGCTTAATTATTTGGTGCGGCTTGCTGCCCTCACCCTGACCCTCTCCCACGGGGAGAGGGAATTTAAACGCCGAGCTCTGCTCGCGTTGGTAATCCTTCGCTGTCGCCCTGCACCTGAATGGCCAGCGAGCCAATCTTGTTGCCCCGCGCGACGGCCTGCTGCAGCGTTTTGCCTTCCAGCAGGGCGCTAATCACGCCCACGGCAAAACCGTCGCCCGCGCCGACGGTGTCGACAACGTTCTCAACCTTCACCGCCGCGACCGCGCCCTGTTCGCCGTTGGCCGTCTTAAACCATGCGCCATCGGCACCGGTCTTCAGCACTACCGCTTTTACGCCTTTATTGAGGTAGAAATCGGCAATGCCTTCCGGCGTATTTTCACCCGTCAGGATCATCCCTTCTTTCAGGCCCGGCAGCACCCAGTCCGCCCGGAACGCCAGGCGGTTGAGCTTCTCGACCATTTCCGCTTCGCTTTTCCACAGAACCGGGCGCAGGTTCGGATCGAAAGAGATCGTTTTGCCCTGCGACTTCATGGCCGTTGCAGCATGATCCAGCAGTTCATACGAGCTGGCAGAGAGCGCTGCCGCCACACCGCTCAGGTGCAGGTGGCGCGCGGAAGCGAAATAGTCGGCGTGGAAATCCGCCACTGAAAGGTGGCTGGCGGCCGATCCCTTACGGAAATACTCTACGATGGGATCGGTTCCATTTTCGACCTTAGATTTAAGCTGAAAGCCGGTACGGAAGCGTCCATCAAGGGTGACACCTGCGGCATCAATACCCTCTTTTTTCAGCGAGTCGAGGACGAAATGGCCAAAGCTGTCGTCCCCCACGCGGCTGACCCAGCCGACGTTCAGGCCGAGACGCGCCAGTCCGGTCGCGACGTTCAGCTCTGCGCCCGCCACGCGCTTGATAAAGTGCTCTACCGCGCTCAGTTCGCCCGTTTCAGTGGCGACAAACATCGCCATGGCTTCGCCGATCGTGATGACATCCAGCGTCTTGTGCATGGTTTACTCCTCGCGCAGCAGATTGACGTAATGGCGGGTAACGGCGGTTAAATCCGTCCCTTCCAGCGGGAACTCGATACCGCGCGGGGCATCGGCAGGCAGCTGGCCGAGCAGATCCAGCCAGCGCGCATCGGCGTGGTCCGGCGCCACGGCGCGGAAGTTATCTTTATGCGGCACGGCGGCTTTAACGTGGATATAGCTCACCGCAGGGGCCAGGCGACGCGCGGCCTCCTCAGGCGAATCGCCCACCCACAGCCAGTTGCCCATGTCGAAGGTCAGCGTGACGGGCAACGCCATTTCCCGACAGGCGGCCTGGAAGCGCTGCATCGGCGCGAGCTGACCGCAGTCGGTCTGATCGTTCTCCACGACCAGCGCCATACCGCTGGCATTCAGCAGGGCGCGCAGGGCGTCGAGAGGCTGCGCGTCGCGGAAATGACCCAGGGAAACCTTCAGCCACAGGGCGTTAAGGGTGCTGGCCTCAGAGAGGTAGCGGGTCAGGTCCGGGTTGAGGGTGCCGTCGGGCATAAACAGGGCTGCGGGGGCGGAGTAGCACGCCAGCAGGCCGAGCAGCTCAATGGATTCGCCCAGCGCAGGCAGCGCCAGCAGCTCTTCGCTGCTGAACAGTTCCCGGCGGATCTCCACGCCGTCTGCCCCTGCGCCTGCAATTACGGGAAGCATCGCCCGCTGACCGCCAGCCTGTCGCACCTGTTCCGCGCCGTACGCGGCGGTGACCACTATAATTTTCCTGCCCATCGTCGGACTCCATCGCAACATATCAATACTATTACGCTAGATGGAACCGGTTCCAAAGAAAAGGTCAGGATGTCGAATTTATGATCGCTATCACAAGGGGAAATTAACGGGCGGTGGAGCCGCGAACGATCAGCTCGCCGGAGAAGACCTGCTCGCGTACGGCATCGCTGGTGCCTTCAATACGACGAACCACTTGTTCTACAGCGGCATAGCCAATCTGCCAGGTGGGCTGTTTGAGGGTCGTGATGCCAACGCCTGCCAGCTCCGCCCACTCCAGTTCATCAAAGCCCAGCAGACCGATGTCGCTGCCCCAGTGCAGGCCAATGCGCTTGAGGGAGCGGGCGACCTGCAGCGTCAGCGCCCCGTTGGCGGAGATAACGGCTTTGCGCATCCCGCGATGTCGGGTGTGGAACTGGCGCAGGGTATTGTCGAGCTGGTCGGCTTCGTGAAGCGGCGTTTCGGCATTTTCGGCGATGACGCCGGGATAACGTGCAAGTGTGGCGCGAAATGCCGCCAGGCGATCGCGTCGGGTATTTACCATGCCCAGCGGTTCGCTCAGGAACAGAATCGCCTCGAAGCCTTGTTCGATCAGGTGCTCGGTAGCGGTTGTGGCTGCCTGGGTGTTATCCAGCCCAACCACATCGCAGGCGAATTCCGGGATTTTACGATCGATAAGGACCATGGGCAGGGAGGATTGCTGCAGGCGGTTCAGGCCCTCTTCACGCATGCCTACCGCGTTAACCACAATTCCTTCGACCTGATAGCTGCGCAGCAGATCGAGATAGTGCAGCTCCTGGTCGACTTCATTATTGGTATTACAGACCAGCGGCGTGAAACCCTTCTCGCGACAGGCGGCCTCGATACCGCTGAGGACGTTGACGGAGTAGGGGTTGGTGATATCGGCGATGATAAGGCCAATCAGACGGGTGCGGCCGCGTTTGAGCCCGCGTGCCATAAGGCTGGGACGGTAGTCGAGATCGGCAATGGCCTGTTCAATACGCGCCAGCAGCGCATCGGACAGCAGGTGTTTCTCGCCGTTAAGGTAGCGCGAAATGCTGGTTTTACCGGTTTTGGCGGCTTTCGCCACGTCGCTGATGGTGGCCCGGGCTGGTTTGCTCATCGCTGATTTCCCTGAATTTAGTGAGAATACCTTAGCGGGAAAATCAACGATGGCAAGTGGTTCATGCCGGGGTGTGCGGTCTGATGCCCTCACCCCGACCCTCTCCCACGGGGAGAGGGGGAAATGCGATTACTGAATTGGACTCAACGTAATCTCTACACGACGGTTCTGCGCTTTGCCTTCCGCCGTGCTGTTGCTGGCGATAGGGTTGGCAGGGCCCATGCCGCTGGTGCGGATGCGGTTCGCTTCAACGCCCTGGGTGATCAGCGAGCTGGCCACGGAATCGGCGCGTTGCTGGGACAGGCGCATGTTCAGATCCTGGCTGCCGGTGCTGTCGGTGTAGCCAATCACGTTCACGGCTGTCTTGTTGTACTCTTTCAGCACCATTGCCACGCCGGTGAGGGTGTTCGCACCCGCGGGTTTCAGCGTTGCGCTGCTGCTGTCAAAGGTGACGTTGTTCGGCATGTTCAGGATGATGTTATCGCCGCTGCGGGTGACGCTCACCCCGGTTCCCTTCATTTTGTCGCGCAGTTTTGCTTCCTGTACGTCCATGTAATAACCAACGCCGCCGCCCAGAGCCGCGCCCGCCGCTGCGCCAATCAGCGCACCTTTACCGCGGTCTTTCTTGGAGGAGGAGAGCGCCCCAACGCCTGCGCCTACCAGCGAGCCGATGCCCGCGCCGATGCCGGATTTACCCGCTTCGCGCTCACCGGTGTAAGGGTTGGTTGTGCAGCCAGAAACAGCCAGTGCACCGCTCACCAGAGCGGCAATAACGAGTACGCGTTTTTTCATCTTCTTTCCTTAATCCTTTTTATTCTTTGCCACGGCGAGCGTGGCAGTTGATTATGACGTCCAGATACGGAGAAAATTCCGGGTATAACTCTGAAATTTGTGACAAACCATAAACGGCCTCACCGAGAAGGCCGTAAAACCTGCACGCAACCAGGAGCGCACGCTTGAGCACCTCAACAAAAACCATTCTGACCGCCGCCCACTGGGGGCCGATGCTGGTCGAAACCGATGGCGAAAATGTTCTGTCGTCCCGTGGGGCACTGCCAACACAACATCCCAACTCGTTACAGACCGTCGTTCGCGATCAGGTGCACAGCAAAACGCGCGTGCGCTGGCCGATGGTGCGTAAAGGTTTTCTGGCCTCGCCGGACAAGCCGCAGGGGATCCGTGGTCAGGATGAGTTTGTTCGCGTGAGCTGGGATGACGCGCTGGCACTGATCCACGCCCAGCATAAGCGCATCCGCGACAGCTACGGTCCGTCATCCATTTTCGCCGGTTCTTACGGCTGGCGTTCGAACGGCGTGCTGCACAAGGCCTCGACGCTGCTGCAGCGCTACATGAGCCTGGCAGGAGGCTATACCGGTCATCTGGGTGATTACTCCACCGGCGCGGCGCAGGCGATCATGCCCTATGTCGTGGGGGGGAACGAAGTGTACCAGCAGCAGACCAGCTGGCCGCTGGTGCTGGAGCACACCGACGTGGTGGTACTGTGGAGCGCCAATCCGCTGAATACGCTGAAAATTGCCTGGAATGCCAGCGACGAGCAGGGGATTGGGTATTTCGACGCGCTGCGCAAAAGCGGCAAGCACATCATCTGCATTGATCCGATGCGCTCTGAAACCATGGATTTCTTCGGCGACAGCGCCGAGTGGATTGCTCCGCATATGGGCACCGACGTGGCGATGATGCTGGGCATCGCCCATACGCTGTTGGAGAACGGCTGGCACGACCGCGATTTCCTCGCCCGCTGCACCTCTGGCTTCGACAAATTCGCCGACTACCTGACGGGCCAGTCCGATGGGGTAGTGAAAACGGCAGAGTGGGCCGCAGAAATTTGTGGCATTCCTGCCGCTAAAATCCGCGAACTGGCGGGGCTGTTCCATAAAAACACCACGATGTTAATGTCCGGCTGGGGGATGCAGCGCCAGCAGTTCGGCGAGCAGAAACACTGGATGCTGGTGACGCTTGCCGCAATGCTTGGACAGATTGGTACGCCGGGGGGCGGTTTTGGTCTTTCCTATCATTTTGCGAACGGCGGTAACCCAACGCGTAAAGCGGCGGTGCTGGCGTCCCTGCAAGGCTCGGTGCAGGGCGGCGTGGATGCCGTGGATAAAATTCCGGTGGCGCGGATCGTTGAAGCCCTGGAAAAGCCGGGCGGTTTTTATCAGCACAACGGTCTGGACCGCCACTTCCCGGACATTAAGTTTGTCTGGTGGGCGGGCGGGGCGAACTTTACGCACCACCAGGATACCAATCGCCTGATCCGCGCCTGGCAAAAGCCTGAGCTGGTGGTGATTTCCGAGTGCTTCTGGACCGCCTCGGCCAAACACGCCGATATCGTGCTGCCGGCGACCACGTCGTTTGAACGTAACGATCTCACCATGACCGGCGATTACAGCAACCAGCATATGGTACCGATGAAGCGCGTTGTGGCCCCGCGTGATGAAGCGCGTGATGATTTTGACGTATTTGCCGAACTGAGCGAGCTGTGGGAAGCGGGCGGTCGCGAGCGATTTACCGAAGGGAAAAATGACCTGCAGTGGCTGGAGAGTTTCTATCAGATCGCCGGGCAGCGCGGTGCGGCGCAGGGCGTGACGCTTCCGCCATTTGCTGAGTTCTGGGAGGCGAATCAGATTCTCGAAATGCCGGAAAGCGAACAGAACGCCCGGTTTGTCCGTTTCGCCGATTTCCGCCGGGACCCGGAAAACCATCCGCTGAAAACGGAGAGCGGCAAGATTGTGATCTACAGCGAGCGCATTGCCAGCTTTGGTTATGCTGATTGTCCGCCACACCCTTCGTGGCTGGAGCCGGACGAGTGGCACGGCAATGCGCTCCCTGAACAGCTCCAGATATTGTCTGCCCATCCCGCGCATCGTCTCCACAGCCAGCTTAACTACACTTCACTGCGCGAGCAGTATGCGGTTGCGGGGCGAGAGCCGATTACGCTGAATACTTTTGACGCGAAAGCCCGCGGGATTGCAGACGGCGACGTGGTGCGCGTCTGGAACTCGCGTGGACAGGTGCTGGCAGGAGCGGTGGTCAGCGACGGGATTAAGCCGGGCGTAATCTGTATTCACCAGGGGGCATGGCCCGACCTTGAGCCCGCCGAAGGCGGTATCTGTAAAAACGGGGCGGTTAACGTGCTGACCAAAGATCTCCCCAGCTCGAAGCTGGGGAACGGTTGCGCGGGGAACACGGCGCTGGCCTGGGTCGAGAAATATGAGGGGCCCGAGCTTACCTTAACGGCGTTTGATCCGCCTGCCAGCTCATGATCCACGTCGGGTGCTGAGTATCATCTTGCCAGGCGCTGTCTTCGATGCGAAAGCCCTGAGCATGATAGAAATTCACCGCCCGGACGTTTTTCTGATACACCTCCAGGCTTAAGTGCGGGAAGCGCTGTTGAACATGGTTCAGCAGCGCGCGTCCAATACCGTGCCCGATATACGCAGGCGTAACGAACAGCGCCCCCACAAACTGCGACTGTATGACGCTGATAAACCCGCGCGGCGCGCCTTCTTCTTCCCACACCCAGGTTTCTGCCGCGGGCAGGTAGACCTCCCGCACCATGGCTTCATTCTCTTGCCAGTAGCTCGAGCTAATAAACGGGTGCGCCTCGGTGGTGCTTTCAAGCCACAGGCTCATGAGCGGATCGGCATTTTCACTTTGCCATTTGCGGATCATGTTGCCTCCCCGGATGACAGAAGCAGCCGGTGACATGGTCGTTGACCAGTCCACAGGCCTGCATAAAGGCGTAGCAGATGGTGGAGCCGACAAACTTAAAGCCGCGTTTTTTCAGCGCTTTAGAGAGCGCGTCCGACGCAGGCGTGGACGCAGGGATCTCCGCCAGCGTGGCGGCCTGCGTGATTTGCGGATCGTTATTCACGAACGACCAGACAAACGCTGAGAACGGTTCGCCGTTTTGTTCCATCGCCAGCCAGGCGCGGGCGTTGCCGATGATGGCCTGGATTTTACCGCGATGGCGGATGATACCGGCATCCTGCACCAGCCGTTCTACGTCATCTTCGGTCATGGCGGCGACGGCAACGGGATCGAACTGGTGGAAGGCGTTGCGGTAGTTTTCGCGTTTCTTCAGTACCGTAATCCATGATAATCCTGCCTGCTGGCCCTCCAGGCAGATCATCTCAAAGAGTTTTTTGCCATCCGTCTCCGGTATGCCCCATTCCCGATCGTGATAGTCGATATAAAGCTGATCCTGGCTAACCCAACCGCAACGTTCCATTCGTCCTCTCCCTTATTGATACTGATTTCGCAAAAATTTCGTTCTGACTGGCTTGACGTGTTTACTATAAAGACAATAGTTAATACAGGGCCATATGCTCTCTCAAGTCTTCCTGAATAACGACAAATATCGCCGAATTCGGCTCTCTCTGGGGTCGCTTTGATGATGATAAAAAAAATCAGTGGTCGCCATGCCGCTTCTGGTCTGGTGGGGATTTCAGCCTGCCTGTTGTTGTGTAATACAGCATCTGCCTGGCAACAGGAATATATCGTTTCAGACGCCCAAAATAATACGGCTGAACGCTATACATGGGACGCGGATCACCAACCGCGTTACGAGGATATTCTGGCTGAGCGAATTCAGTCTTCCCAAAATTCGCCGGGGCTGGCCCTGGCTCTGCCATCTGGTGCTAAAACGGAAGCGGCGATGAGTGTAGGCTGGAATTTTCCGGTTTCGTCGCATGTAACCACCGGTCCGGTGATGGCCTGGCGGTATGACGGCTCTACGCCGATGATGATCAATGAGTTTGGTGATAGCGCGACGACGCAGACGCTCGCCGATCCGCTCTGGCATGCCAGCGTGAGTACGCTAGGCTGGCGCGTGAATACCCAGTACGGCGATCTTCGTCCCTGGGCACAGATTAGCTATAACCAGCAGTTTGGTGAAAACCAGTGGAAATCGCAGTTTGGCATGCCTCAAACGCCAGCCCCTGTTCAAAGCGGTAACTGGATGGACGTCACCGTGGGAACAGACATTCCGTTTAATACGCACATGGCGGCCTATGCGTCGCTGGCTCAGGGGGAACGCACCACCACTGGTGAGGAGTTTCTGTATACCCTGGGGGTGAGCGCGAATTTTTAGTATTGTTACTTTTTTAAACGTTACGATAACATCTTAAAAACAATGACCACAGGCTTTGCAGCGATAGCAGGTACTAACCTGCCATCGCTTTCTTCCTCGGCAAGGTCATTCATTCCCGATTCCAGGCATTTCATTCCGTTCTTCCTGCATTTCATGACGTTTTACCCCATCGGTATTAAGGTTTTGTTTATCGTTGTCCTCAGCGAATTCCCTTAATTTCTGTTGCAGGACAACGGCCATGAACACATCAACCTATAACCGTACGCGCTGGCTCACGCTCTTCGGCACTATCGTTACCCAGTTCGCGCTGGGATCGGTCTATACCTGGAGCCTGTTTAACAGCGCGCTTTCCGACAAACTCGACGCCCCGGTCAGCCAGGTAGCGTTCTCCTTCGGCCTGCTGAGCCTGGGTCTGGCGATTTCGTCTTCCGTCGCGGGCAAGCTGCAGGAGCGTTTTGGCGTGAAGCGTGTGACCATGGCGTCCGGCATACTGCTGGGGCTGGGCTTTTTCCTGACGGCGCATTCCAGCAACCTGATGATGCTGTGGCTGAGCGCCGGCGTGCTGGTGGGGCTGGCCGACGGTGCAGGTTACCTGCTGACGCTGTCGAACTGCGTGAAGTGGTTCCCGGAGCGTAAAGGCTTAATCTCCGCGTTCGCCATCGGCTCCTATGGCCTGGGCAGCCTCGGCTTTAAATTTATCGACTCCCAACTGCTGGCATCCGTTGGCCTCGAAAAAACGTTTATGATCTGGGGCGCAATCGTCCTGGTGATGATCCTGTTTGGCGCTACGCTGATGAAAGATGCCCCGCAGCAGGAAGTGAAATCCGTTAACGGCGTGGTGGAGAACGATTTCACCCTCGCGCAGTCCATGCGTAAGCCGCAGTACTGGATGCTGGCGGTGATGTTCCTGACGGCCTGCATGAGCGGTCTGTATGTTATCGGTGTGGCGAAAGATATTGCTCAGGGGATGGTAAAACTGGATGCCGCGACGGCGGCGAATGCGGTGACGGTCATCTCCATTGCCAACCTCTCGGGTCGCCTGGTGCTCGGTATTCTGTCTGACAAAATTGCCCGCATCCGCGTGATTACGATTGGGCAGGTGGTTTCGCTGGTAGGAATGGCGGCATTGCTGTTTGCACCACTGAATGAAGCGACCTTCTTTGCGGCGATTGCCTGCGTGGCCTTTAATTTCGGCGGCACCATTACCGTCTTCCCGTCGCTGGTGAGCGAGTTCTTTGGCCTGAACAACCTGGCGAAAAACTACGGTGTCATTTATCTCGGCTTCGGTATCGGCAGTATTTGCGGTTCGCTGATTGCTTCCCTGTTCGGCGGGTTCTACGTGACCTTCTGTGTGATATTTGCCTTGCTGATTATTTCCCTGGCGCTGTCAACCACGATTCGCCAGCCGCAGCGAGAAATATTTAAAGAAGTGCATGCATAACGAACGTTTGACATGCCAGACAACAAAGCGCCCATCGGGCGCTTTTTTCGATTTAGCACAAATGAATAATTAATTCTCACCCGAGAAACGTTAAATAAGAAGGATCATCCATTTTACTGATCTATAGATTGTCAAAATCAATATATAAATTATATTGATTTATTCCTAATAAAAGAGCGGCTTGTACGGGCTGTCTTATATCTTTATGAATTTACTTAGTTTTAATTTTGACTAAAGATTAGCTTTATTTATTCTAATTTTAAAATCTAAATTCCCGTCTATATACTCCATTTTCTCACAGAATGCAGGTTATTCCTAAGGATGCGTTCTGTCATCTAACGTCATAAATGGAGTTTTTAATGAAAAAGGTTATTTTTGCACTGTCTGCTCTCGCTGTAGTTTCCACTTCCGCTTTTGCTGCTGAATCCGGTGACGGCACCGTTCGATTCAGCGGTGAAATCGTTGACGCGCCATGCGTAATTTCTACTGACTCTCAGAACCAGGAAGTTGTGCTGGGCCAGGTTAAGAAATCTGTCTTCAAAGCGGTTGGCGACAAATCTGTTTCCACTCCTTTCCAGATCAAACTGGAAGACTGCGACATCACCACTAAAACCAAAGTTAACGTGAGCTTCACCGGCGTTGCAGATGCAGATGACGCGAAACTGGTTTCTGTTAACACCGAAGCTGGTTCTGCGACTGGCGTGGGCATCGGTATCTACGACAACGCTAACAAAGCGGTTGATATGAACACCGGTAAATCCACCACCACGCTGGCTGCTGGTCAGACCGTGCTGTACTACACCGCTAACTACGTTGCGACCAAAGCCGCTGTAACCACCGGTTACGGTAACGCAGAAGTAGACTTCAACCTGTCCTACGAATAATCGACTTTTCGTTAGTAGAAGACAATCACAATGGCAACGGAAACCCCGTTGCCATTTTTTCCAGCGGAGTCTCAGGGAGAGAAGCATGAACCGCTTACGTTTGATATCTTGCGCAGCACTGGCGCTGGCGCTGATTTCACAAAACAGTTTTGCAGGCGGCGTGGCATTAAGCAGCACGCGCGTTATTTATGACGGCAGCAGAAAGGAAGCTTCTCTGACGGTCAATAACAAAAGCACCACGGATGAATTCCTTATTCAGTCATGGATTGATGATGCCAACGGTAATAAAAAGACGCCGTTTATCATCACCCCACCTTTATTTAAATTAAGCCCGAAGAAAAATAACGTCTTACGTATTGTGAATACCGCTAATACGTTACCGCAGGATCGCGAGTCCGTTTACTGGGTTAACGTGAAAGCGATTCCAGCCAAAAGTGAAAATGCGGAAGGTAAAAACGTACTGCAGATTGCCGTGCGTACCCGCTTAAAACTGTTCTATCGCCCTGCTGGCCTGAAAGGCAACAGCATGGACGGCTGGAGCAAACTGAAGTTTACCAGCGCAGGGGCTAACCAGATCAAAGTTGAAAACCCATCTGCCTTTAACCTCACTTTTAATAAATTTTATGCCAATGGCCGTGCTGTTGAAAAAGCGGGTATGGTTCCGGCAAAAGGCTCGTTGAATATTGAACTGCCAGCCGGCACCGGCAAGGTAAACGAAGTCAAATACAACATTATTAATGACTTCGGTACGGCTGGCGACATGCTGACTCAGCGCGTTAATTAATACGTTTTGAAGGTTTATTACTATGCCATGGACGCATCTTCCTCAGGTCAATAAGACCCCGCGTTTCCCCCTGTCCGCGCTTGCGCTGATGGTTGCGGGCACGCTCCCCGCGTATGCGGGAACATTTAACCCGCGCTTTCTGGAAGATGTGCCGGGTATTGACCAGCACGTTGACCTTTCAATGTATGAATCCAGTAAAGCCGAACAGCTGCCGGGTAAATACCGCGTGTCGGTGGTGGTCAACGATAAAAAAATGGAGTCTCGCACCCTGGAGTTTAAGGCGGCGACCGAAGCGCAGCGCGCAAAAATGGGTGAAAGCCTGGTGCCGTGCTTAAGCCGCGTGCAGCTTGAGGACATGGGCGTGCGTATTGACAGCTTCCCGGCGCTGAAAATGGCACCGCCGGAGGCGTGCGTGGCCTTTGAAGACATTATTCCTCAGGCCGCCAGCCATTTCAATTTTGCAGACCAGACGCTGATCATGAGCTTCCCGCAGGCCGCGATGAAGCAGACGGCGCGTGGTACGGTACCGGAATCCCAGTGGGACGAAGGGGTGAATGCCCTGCTGCTGGACTATAACTTCTCCGGTAGCAACGCCAGCTATGACGCGCACGACAGTGAAACCAGTTACAACAGCGACAGCTACTATCTGAACCTGCGCAGCGGTATGAACCTGGGCGCGTGGCGTTTACGTAACTACAGCACCTGGACACGAAACGATGGCAACAACAAATGGGATAACATCGGCACCTCGTTAAGCCGTGCCATTGTGCCGCTGAAATCACAGCTGACGCTGGGGGATACCTCAACGTCCGGTGATATTTTTGACAGCATTCAGATGCGCGGCGCACAGCTAACCTCCGACGAAGAGATGCTGCCTGACAGCCAGCGCGGGTTTGCGCCGGTGATCCGCGGTATTGCCAAAAGTAACGCCGAAGTGACCGTTGAGCAGAATAACTACGTTATCTACCGTACGTTTGTTCAGCCGGGTGCGTTTGAAATTAATGACCTGTACCCAACCTCAAACAGCGGTGACCTGACGGTCACTATTAAAGAAGCGGATGGCAGCGAGCAGAAGTTCGTACAGCCGTTCTCCGCGGTGGCGATCCTCCAGCGTGAAGGTCATCTGAAATACAGCCTCTCTGCAGGGGAATACCGTGCCGGTAACTATGACAGCGCCGAGCCGAAGTTCTGGCAGTTGGATGCCATGTACGGTCTGCCGTACGGCGTTACCGTTTACGGTGGTTCGATCTTCTCCGACGACTATTACTCGCTGGCGGGTGGTTTAGGTAAAAACTTCGGTTACATCGGTGCGGTATCCATCGACGTGACCCAGGCGAAAAGCAACCTGGCTAACGATGAAAGTTCGGAAGGTCAGTCCTACCGCTTCCTCTACTCCAAGAGCTTTAACAGCGGTACCGATTTCCGTCTTCTGGGTTACAAGTATTCGACCAGCGGCTACTACACCTTCCAGGAAGCGACGGATGTACGCAGCGATGCGGACAGTTCGTATAGCCAGTACCACAAACGTAGCCAGATTCAGGGCAACGTGACGCAGCAGTTGGGCACCTGGGGTTCGGTCTATTTTAACGTCACGCAGCAGGACTACTGGAACGATGAAGGTAAACAGCGCTCGCTGAACGCCGGTTATAACGGGCGTATTGGACGCGTGAACTACAGCGTAGCCTACACCTGGACGAAAAGCCCGGAGTGGGATGAGAGCGACCGTCTGCTGTCATTCTCCATGTCGATTCCGCTGGGACGCATGTGGAGTAACTACCACCTCACGACAGATCAGCATGGCCGCACCACCCAGCAGCTGGGCGTGAGCGGTAGTGCTTTGGAAGACCGCAACCTGAACTATAGCGTGCAGGAAGGGTACGGTAGTAACGGTGTGGGTAATAGCGGCAGCGTGAACCTGGATTATCAGGGCGGCGTGGGGAGTGCCAGCTTGGGTTACAACTACAACCGCGACGGCCAGCAGGTGAACTACGGTCTGCGCGGCGGCGTGATTGCCCACAGCGAAGGCATTACGCTTTCTCAGCCGCTGGGCGAGTCGATGGCCATTATCTCCGCGCCGGGCGCGCGCGGTGCGCACGTCATCAACAACGGCGGTGTGGAAGTGGACTGGATGGGGAACGCGGTCGTGCCTTACCTCACTCCGTACCGTGAAACGGAAGTCTCACTGCGAAGCGACAGTCTCAACAACCGGGTTGATCTGGATACGGCCTCCGTCAACGTGGTGCCAACGCGCGGCGCGATTGTCCGGGCTCGCTTCGATACCCGCGTGGGCTACCGCGTGCTGATGAACCTGACTCAGCCTGACGGCAAAGCGGTACCGTTTGGTGCAACCGCCACGCTTCTGGACACTAAAAAAGAGTCCAGCAGCATCGTCGGGGAAGACGGACAGCTCTATATCAGCGGAATGCCAGAGAAAGGCGCGTTGCAGGTGAATTGGGGCAAAGGCCAGGCACAGCAATGCCGCGTGGCGTTTACGCTCCCGGAACAACAGGATAATGCCGGAGTGGTGATGGCGAATGCCGTCTGTCGGTAACAGGGAAGGATTTTACTATGTTTAAAAAGCTTACGATGATTGCTGGCCTGCTGGGCGGGTCAGCGCTGTTTTCCGGCCAGGTGCTGGCGGCGGCGGATTGGGGGCCATGCGCACCGGATGGGGGTACGCACAACTTTAATGCATTAATCAATCAAACGATTACTGATACAACAATGAATGTTGCTGGCGGAACTCTTCCTGATTTTTATTCCTGGAATTTAGGTACTAGCTATCAGGCTAGTTGCCAATGTGCACCTGGAGTAGACAACAAAGAGTTTAATTACTTTAAAGCTGTTTCTCCTCTACCTGCTGGATATAAAAATGGGTCTTTAGAATATTACACACTAAATTCCAATATCGATATTTTGACATCCGTATATATATCTGGTGGTGTACAGGAGTACCGAACGGTTCCGTTTGATAATGTATCGAATGAAGTCTATTCACATGATGATTGTGATGATGGCTCTGGGCCTAAAACTGCTTGGACTTCAGGCAGTATGGGGCAGCTGTCTATGTATATTACACATCCGTTCGTTGGATCGCTTACAATCCCTTCGACGAAAATCGTTGACATATATGCGACGATGAAGAGTGGTGTGTATGGCTCTATACCGATATCGTCTGTTTATTTAAGTGGTAACATTGTCGTCCCTCAGGGGTGCGAACTCTCCAGCGGCAGTACCCTGGAAATACCATTTGGTGAATTTAAGGCCAGCGATTTTAAAGATCGCAAAGGGCAAATTGCTAAGAACGCCACGAAATTTACCAAAGAGCTGCAGTTTAAATGCACCAATATTTCCGATGGCGTAAAGATTTTCCTGCATATCGAGGGGATGCCAAACGCGAATGATTCGAACGCCATTGATATGGGCAACCCGGATATCGGCGCGGTGATTGAAGGGGCTAATGGTAAAATTCTGGTACCTAATGACACCAGCGTTAATCAGGAGATGAGCGTATCCGCGCTGGTCGATGATACGCACCGTACCGCCTCAACGACCATTTCGGCCTACCCGATAAGTACCACCGGTAAATTGCCGGCCGCGGGGGAGTTCGAAGGGATTGCCACCATGCGTATTGATGTGGAGTAAGCAGGATGAAAACCATGTATGCGTTTATGCCAGCATGTTTGCTGCTCACGGCCTCAGCGATGGCAGCCCCGACGAATATCGGTTCAGCAGGCGATATCCATTTCACCATTACCATTAAGGCGGCAACCTGTGAGCTGGAAAGTGACAATATTGATGTCAATATGGATACCGTGGTGCTCCAGCGGCCGGTGAGAGTGGGTAAAGAGCTGAACCAGAAAAGCTTCAGCATTGGCTTAAAAGATTGTGCCTACGCCACGAAGGCCTACGTCACGATGGACGGTACGGCAGACGCCACCAACCCATCGCTCTTTGCCCTGGAGAGCGGTGGCGCGACCGGCGTGGCGTTGAAAATCCAGAGCTCTGGCGGTGTGCAGCAGTATCCCTCCAGTACGGACAGCACGCCCGTGGAGCACACCGTCTGGTTTGATGGGACGAACAAGCTGAACTATATCGCCAGCTATGTGCCTGTTAAATCTGATGCCACCGTAGGCACGGCGAATGCGACGGTGAATTTTAGCGTCGCATACGAGTAATCACAGAGGGCCAGTTTGCTGGCCCTTTTCCATTTTTACTGATTTTTTGTAAAAATCTTCATCGATCACACTCTCTGCTGCCACTTTTTTTCCCCGCTGTGGTCTACTTATCGCGCTTGTGGACGTTTCTGATAACGGTTTCTCTCGCATCTACTTACTCTGTCTGCTTTCTCGATGAGATTCGGCGGGTCTTTATACCCCTTCCCCCAGGGTTGTTTGCATGAAATATATTAGGTCTCTTACCCAGCAAAGATTATGTCTGATGCTGGCTGTCTATATCGGTTTGTTTCTGAATGGCGCGGTGCTGTTCAGAAGAGTGGAAGGCTATTTTGAACACCTCACCGTAAGAAATGGAATTTTTGCCGCGATTGAAGTGTTTGGCTCTGTTCTCGCTACCTTCTTCCTGTTGCGTCTGCTCTCGCTCTTTGGCCGACGTACCTGGCAAATTCTGGCCTCGCTGGTGGTGATTATTTCCGCCGCTGCAAGCTATTACATGACATTCATGAACGTGGTGATTGGCTACGGCATCGTTGCCTCGGTGATGACCACGGATATCGACCTCTCGAAAGAGGTGGTAGGAAAAGGCTTTATCGTCTGGACGGTATTAACCTGCCTGATACCGCTCTTCTTTATCTGGAGTAATACCTGCCGCTATACCCTGTTACGCCAGCTGCGTACGCGGGAGCAACGTATCCGCAACGTCCTCGTCGTTCTGCTGGCGGGTCTGCTGGTGTGGGCGCCGATTCGTTTGATGGAAAAACAGCAAAAACGTATCGAAAAAGCGACGGGCGTGGATATGCCAAGCTATGGCGGCGTAGTGGCGAACTCCTATTTGCCGTCTAACTGGCTGTCAGCGTTAGGTCTGTATGCCTGGGCACAGGCGGACGAATCCAGTGATGTGAAATCCTTGATGAACCCGACCAAAAAATTTACCTATCAGGCGCCTGCTGACGGGCTGGATGATACTTACGTGGTCTTTGTCATCGGTGAAACGACGCGCTGGGATCATATGGGTATTCTCGGCTATGACCGTGATACCACGCCAAAACTGGCGCAGGAAAAGAACCTGGTGGCCTATCGGGGTTACTCCTGCGATACCGCAACGAAGCTCTCGCTGCGCTGTATGTTTGTGCGTGAAGGCGGGGCAAGCGATAACCCACAGCGCACGCTGAAAGAGCAAAACGTCTTTGCCGTGCTGAAGCAGCTTGGATTTAGCGCTGACCTGTTCGCCATGCAGAGTGAGATGTGGTTCTACACCAACACGCTGGCAGATAACATCGCGTACCGTGAGCAGATTGGCGCCGAGCCGCGTAACCGGGGCAAAAACGTTGATGACATGCTACTGCTGGAAGAGATGTCGCAATCTCTGAAGAACCATCCGAAAGGTAAGCATCTTGTCATTCTTCATACCAAAGGGTCGCACTACAGCTATTACCAGCGCTATACCCGTGATTTCGCGAAGTGGAAACCGGAGTGCGTTGGCATTAATAAAGATTGCAGCAAGCAGGAGCTGATCAACGCCTACGATAACTCCGTTCTGTATGTGGATACGTTCCTGAGCCGCGTAATCGACCAGCTGCGTGATAAAAAAGCGATTGTTATCTACGCCGCAGACCACGGTGAGTCCATCAACGAGAAAGAGCATCTGCACGGTACACCGCGTAAGCTGGCGCCGCCGGAGCAGTTCCGCGTGCCGATGATCATGTGGATGTCCGATAAGTATCTGGAGAATCCTGATAAGGCGAAAATGTTTGCCCATCTGAAACAGCAGGCAGAAATCAAGGTACCTCGCCGTCACGTTGAATTGTACGACACCATTATGGGGTGTCTCGGCTATACCTCACCAAACGGTGGGATTAACGAAAACAACAACTGGTGTAAACTCCCTGATAACACCGCAAAAGCCGCGCAGTAGCAGCTCTGGCGAGAATATCGCCAGTTGAATGGCTTTTTGAAAATAAGGGATTGACGGGGGCGTACCTCAGCAGTAAGATGCGCTCCGCATTCGGCGAGTAGCGCAGCTTGGTAGCGCAACTGGTTTGGGACCAGTGGGTCGGAGGTTCGAATCCTCTCTCGCCGACCACATTCTGAAAAGGGCTAACCGCAAGGTTAGCCCTTTTTGCATTATGACCTTATCCTGTCAGAGTATCCAAAACGCCCCTTAGACCTGCTTCTTCCTGCCTGTTAACGATTTTGTGACATAATCCATTGTATTTTTTTATATATAGATTGATCTTTTTTCGCGTTGCTTATGGATAACCTCAGCATTTTTCGCTGTGCGTTTTAACGTTCGCGGTATTTAGTGCTCAGATAATCACCATTCTGCAAGAAAATTTACCTATTCTGAATAAAAGTTAATCACTGATTGTTGCGAAATATGAAGATAGTTGTGCTGCAAGTTGGCGAGTAGCATAAATTTCCCTGCTGAAAACTGGCGTTCAGGGTTTTTTTAATCTTTGTTTGCGGTTTCTCACACTCAGCGCAAATCCCCGTCACCTGTATTGACGTTTTCACATTCTGTTGACAGATTGTAGGGCATGAGGGGCATTTCAGGGACGATCTGCGCTGCAACTCAAACGCTCTTCTGAAAGGATTCTCCATCCCTTTAACGCCTTCGGGCACCTCCGACCGGACCGGGTAAAAAATAAATAAAGGTCTGGCGGCGTAACACAACAAAGCAAAACATCACATTGGAGCAGAATAATGAGTATTTCCTTGAAGAAGTCAGGGATGCTGAAGCTTGGTCTGAGCCTGGTGGCTATGACCGTGGCAGCAAGCGTACAGGCAAAAACCCTGGTTTACTGTTCTGAAGGCTCGCCGGAAGGCTTTAACCCACAGCTCTTTACCTCTGGTACGACTTACGACGCAAGCTCTGTACCGATCTATAACCGTCTGGTTGAATTCAAAACCGGCACCACGGAAGTGATTCCGGGTCTGGCCGAGAAGTGGGACATCAGCGAAGACGGTAAAACCTATACCTTCCACCTGCGCCAGGGCGTGAAGTGGCAGGACAGCAAAGAATTCAAACCAACGCGCGACTTTAACGCCGACGACGTTGTGTTCTCCTTTGACCGTCAGAAAAACGCGCAGAACCCGTACCACAAAGTGTCTGGCGGCAGCTACGAATACTTCGAAGGGATGGGTCTGCCGGACCTGATCGCCGAAGTGAAAAAAGTGGACGATAAAACCGTTCAGTTCGTACTGACGCGCCCGGAAGCGCCATTCCTGGCTGACCTGGCCATGGACTTCGCCTCTATTCTCTCTAAAGAGTATGCGGATAACATGCTGAAAGCCGGCACGCCGGAAAAAGTGGACCTGAACCCAATCGGTACCGGTCCGTTCCAGCTGCTGCAGTACCAGAAAGACTCCCGTATTCTGTATAAAGCCTTCCCGGGCTACTGGGGCACCAAGCCGCAGATCGACCGTCTGGTCTTCTCCATTACGCCTGATGCGTCCGTTCGTTATGCAAAACTGCAGAAAAACGAATGCCAGGTTATGCCGTACCCGAACCCGGCTGACATCGCGCGCATGAAGCAGGATAAAAACATCAACCTGCTGGAGCAGGCGGGCCTGAACGTGGGCTATCTCTCCTTCAACACCGAGAAGAAACCGTTTGATGACGTGAAAGTGCGTCAGGCGCTGACCTACGCGGTGAACAAAGAAGCGATCATCAAAGCCGTTTACCAGGGCGCGGGCGTTGCGGCCAAAAACCTGATCCCGCCAACCATGTGGGGCTATAACGACGACGTTAAAGACTACAGCTACGATCCTGAAAAAGCGAAAGCGCTGCTGAAAGAAGCGGGTCAGGATAAAGGCTTTACCGTTGAGCTGTGGGCGATGCCTGTTCAGCGTCCTTACAACCCGAACGCCCGCCGTATGGCGGAAATGGTTCAGGCTGACTGGGCGAAGATTGGCGTTCAGGCCAAGATTGTGACCTACGAGTGGGGCGAGTATCTGAAGCGCGCCAAAGCGGGTGAGCACCAGGCGGTGATGATGGGCTGGACCGGTGACAACGGGGATCCGGACAACTTCTTCGCTACCCTGTTCAGCTGCGCGGCGGCGAAAGACGGTTCTAACTACTCTCGCTGGTGCTACAAGCCGTTTGAAGACCTGATCCAGCCGGCGCGTGCCACCGACGATCACAACAAACGTATTGAACTCTACAAGCAGGCTCAGGTTGTTATGCACGATCAGGCTCCGGCGCTGATTGTTGCTCACTCCACCGTGTATGAGCCAGTGCGTAAAGAAGTGAAGGGCTACGTGGTTGATCCACTGGGCAAACACCACTTCGAAAACGTATCGGTTGAATAATAAGTAGGGTGTTCTCCCTCTCCCTGTGGGAGAGGGCAGGGGTGAGGGGCGTGCATGCATCCCCTCACCCTAACCCTCTCCCGAAGGGAGAGGGAATTTACATTTGTGAGCAATACAGACGTCACGCCACTGGTCGTGCGTCATCAGAGAGAATCCGGGTTATGTTGCAGTTCATCCTCCGACGTCTGGGACTTGTTATCCCGACGTTTATCGGTATCACCCTTCTCACTTTTGCCTTCGTTCATATGATCCCCGGCGACCCGGTAATGATTATGGCGGGCGAGCGTGGTATCTCCCCTGAACGTCATGCGCAGCTGCTGGCTGAACTCGGCCTTGATAAGCCGATGTGGCAGCAGTACCTCCACTATATCTGGGGCGTGATGCACGGTGACTTGGGGATTTCGTTAAAAAGCCGTCTTCCGGTGTGGGACGAGTTCGTGCCGCGTTTTAAAGCGACGCTGGAGCTTGGCATCTGCGCCATGATTTTTGCCACTGCGGTGGGTATTCCTGTTGGGGTACTGGCTGCCGTTAAGCGTGGCTCTATTTTCGACCATACCGCCGTGGGCCTGGCGCTGACCGGTTATTCCATGCCTATTTTCTGGTGGGGCATGATGCTGATCATGCTGGTCTCGGTGCAATTGAACCTGACGCCGGTCTCCGGGCGCGTCAGCGATATGGTCTTCCTTGATGATACCAACCCGTTAACCGGCTTTATGCTGATCGACACGGCCATCTGGGGTGAGGAGGGTAACTTCATTGATGCCGTCGCGCACATGATCCTGCCTGCCATGGTGCTGGGCACCATTCCTCTGGCAGTGATCGTGCGTATGACCCGTTCCTCCATGCTGGAAGTGCTGGGCGAGGATTACATTCGTACCGCACGCGCTAAAGGGTTAACCCGGATGCGCGTCATCATTGTCCACGCGCTGCGTAACGCCATGCTGCCGGTGGTGACCGTTATCGGCCTCCAGGTGGGTACGCTGCTGGCGGGAGCGATCCTGACCGAAACCATCTTCTCCTGGCCGGGCCTCGGACGCTGGCTGATTGATGCGCTGCAACGCCGCGACTATCCGGTGGTGCAGGGCGGGGTGCTGCTGGTCGCGACGATGATTATCCTCGTCAACCTGCTGGTCGATTTGCTGTACGGCGTGGTGAACCCGCGTATTCGTCATAAGAAGTAAGGGGCCATCATGTCACAGGTTTCTGAAAACAAAGCTGTTGCTGCACCGGTTCCGATGACGCCGCTGCAGGAGTTCTGGCACTACTTCAAGCGCAATAAAGGCGCGGTAGTCGGGCTGGTGTATGTATCCATCATGATCCTGATTGCGGTGTTTGCAAACGTGCTTGCGCCGTATAACCCGGCGGATCAGTTCCGCGATGCGCTGCTGGCTCCCCCTGCCTGGCAGGACGGCGGTAGCCTGGCGCACCTGCTGGGTACCGATGATGTGGGCCGCGACGTGCTGTCGCGTCTGATGTACGGCGCGCGTCTGTCGCTGCTGGTTGGCTGCCTGGTGGTGGTGCTCTCCCTGATTATGGGGATCGTACTCGGTCTGGTTGCCGGTTACTTCGGCGGCATCGTTGATAACATCATCATGCGTGTTGTCGACATCATGCTGGCGCTGCCAAGCCTGCTGCTGGCCCTGGTGCTGGTGGCGATCTTCGGTCCGTCGATCGGTAACGCCGCACTTGCGCTGACCTTCGTGGCGCTCCCTCACTACGTACGTTTAACCCGTGCGGCGGTGCTGGTGGAAGTGAACCGCGATTATGTCACCGCGTCTCGCGTGGCGGGTGCGGGTGCGATGCGCCAGATGTTCGTAAATATCTTCCCTAACTGCCTTGCGCCGCTGATTGTTCAGGCGTCGCTCGGTTTCTCTAACGCCATTCTTGATATGGCCGCTCTTGGCTTCCTGGGCATGGGTGCGCAGCCGCCAACACCGGAGTGGGGCACCATGCTCTCCGACGTGTTGCAGTTCGCACAAAGCGCCTGGTGGGTTGTCACCTTCCCGGGTCTGGCAATCCTGCTGACGGTGCTGGCATTTAACCTGATGGGTGATGGTCTGCGTGATGCGCTTGATCCCAAACTGAAGCAGTAAGAGGCACGAGATGGCGTTATTAAATGTAGATAAATTATCGGTGCACTTCGGCGACGAAGGCACCCCGTTTCGCGCCGTGGACCGCATCAGCTACAGCGTAAATCAGGGCGAAGTGGTTGGCATTGTCGGGGAGTCCGGTTCCGGTAAGTCGGTGAGTTCACTGGCGATCATGGGGCTGATTGATTACCCGGGCCGCGTGATGGCGGAAAACCTGCAGTTCAACGGTCAGGACCTGAAGCGCATTTCTGAGAAACAGCGCCGCCAGCTGGTGGGCGCCGAAGTGGCAATGATCTTCCAGGACCCGATGACCAGCCTGAACCCGTGTTACACGGTCGGTTTCCAGATTATGGAAGCGATTAAGGTGCACCAGGGCGGTAACAAGAAAACCCGTCGCCAGCGCGCGATCGACCTGCTGAATCAGGTCGGTATCCCTGATCCGGCATCGCGCCTGGACGTTTACCCGCACCAGCTCTCCGGAGGGATGAGCCAGCGCGTGATGATCGCCATGGCGATTGCCTGTCGGCCAAAGCTGCTGATTGCGGATGAACCGACAACGGCGCTGGATGTGACCATTCAGGCGCAAATCATCGAGCTGCTGCTGGAGCTGCAGCAGAAAGAGAACATGGCGCTGGTGCTGATTACGCACGATCTGGCGCTGGTGGCCGAAGCCGCGCACAAAATCATCGTGATGTATGCCGGCCAGGTGGTCGAGACCGGTAATTCGCACGATATCTTCCGCGCGCCGCGTCACCCGTATACGCAGGCGCTGCTGCGTGCGTTGCCGGAGTTTGCCCAGGATAAAGCGCGGCTGGCGTCGCTGCCTGGTGTGGTACCGGGTAAATATGACCGACCGCAGGGCTGTCTGCTCAATCCGCGTTGTCCGTACGCGACGGATAAGTGCCGGGCGGAAGAGCCAGAGCTAAACCAGCTTGCTGACGGCCGCCAGTCGAAATGTCACTACCCACTCGATGATGCCGGGAGGCCAACACTATGAGTACGCAACAGGCCACCACGCAACAGCCGCTGTTGCAGGCCATCGACCTGAAAAAACACTATCCGGTTAAAAAGGGGATTTTTGCCCCTGAACGCCTGGTGAAGGCGCTGGACGGCGTCTCCTTTACCCTCGAACGCGGTAAAACGCTGGCGGTGGTGGGGGAGTCAGGCTGCGGTAAATCCACGCTCGGTCGTCTGCTGACGATGATTGAAGTGCCGACCGGCGGTGAGCTCTATTATCAGGGGCAGGATCTGCTCAAGCACGATCCGCAGGCGCAGAAGCTGCGTCGCCAGAAAATCCAGATTGTGTTCCAGAACCCGTACGGTTCTCTGAACCCGCGTAAAAAAGTGGGACAGATTCTGGAAGAGCCGCTGCTGATTAACAGCAATCTGAGCAAAGAGCAACGCCGTGAGAAAGCCCTGGCGATGATGGCGAAGGTCGGCCTCAAAACCGAGCATTACGATCGCTACCCGCATATGTTCTCCGGCGGTCAGCGTCAGCGTATCGCTATTGCCCGCGGTCTGATGCTTGACCCGGACGTGGTGATTGCCGATGAGCCGGTTTCGGCGCTCGACGTCTCCGTACGCGCGCAGGTGCTGAACCTGATGATGGATCTCCAGCAGGAGCTGGGGCTCTCTTACGTGTTCATCTCCCACGACCTGTCGGTGGTGGAGCACATCGCTGACGAAGTGATGGTGATGTATCTGGGGCGCTGCGTGGAGAAGGGGACCAAAGATCAGATCTTTAATAACCCTCGTCACCCGTACACCCAGGCACTGCTGTCTGCCACGCCGCGTCTGAACCCGGACGATCGTCGTGAGCGCATTAAGCTGACGGGTGAACTGCCTAGTCCGCTGAATCCACCTCCGGGATGTGCATTCAACGCCCGGTGCAGCCGTCGCTTTGGCCCGTGCACCCAGCTCCAGCCGCAGCTGAAGGAGTATGGCGGGCAGCTGGTTGCCTGCTTCGCGGTCGATCAGGATGAAAACGGCGAGAAGCCCCATGCATAAAGTAAAAAACCGGCGTTAAGCCGGTTTTTTTATGTCTGCCTGGCTATTTCCGCAGGCGAATCTGGTCGACGGCGTGCTTCTCGCTCTTGGTGAGGATCAGGCTCGCACGCTCGCGCGTCGGCAGGATGTTCTCTTTGAGGTTCACGTAGTTGATCTCATTCCACAGCCCCGTCGCCACATTAATCGCTTCTTCTTCAGAAAGCTGGGCGTAGTGGTGGAAATAGGAGTCCGGGTCGGTGAATGCCCCTTCACGGAACTTCAGGAAGCGGTTGATATACCAGTTCTGCAGCAGGTCTTCCGGCGCATCAACATAGATAGAGAAATCGACGAAATCCGAAACGAACACATGATGCGGGTCATGTGGATAATCCATTCCGCTTTGCAGCACGTTCAAACCTTCAAGAATCAGGATGTCCGGCTGGACTACCGTTTTATCCCCATCCGGGATGCGGTCGTAGATCAGGTGTGAATAGACCGGCGCCGTGACGTGAGGCACGCCAGATTTCAGGTCAGAGACAAATTTCACCAGACGGTGCATATCATAAGAGAGCGGGAAGCCCTTCTTCTTCATCAGCCCGCGTTCTTTTAATACTTCGTTCGGGTGCAGGAAGCCGTCGGTCGTGATCAACTCAACGCTGCGGTGTTCCGGCCAGCGGCTCAATAACGCCTGCAGTACGCGTGCGGTGGTGCTTTTACCCACGGCCACGCTGCCTGCAATGCTAATGATATAAGGAATGCGCTGACCGTTCGTGCCGAGGAACTGCTCCAGCACCGCCTGACGGCGCAGGTTGGAGCTGATATAGAAGTTAAGCAAGCGAGAGAGGGGGAGATAAATTTCTGCCACCTCTTCCAGGGACAGATCTTCGTTTATCCCTTTTAACCGTGCGATTTCACCTTCCGTCAGCGTCATAGGGACGGAATCACGCAGGGCAGCCCACTGGCTGCGGTTAAAGTGAAGATAAGGCGTCATTAACGTTTGCTCTTTTTTGCTCATAAGCATGCTTCAGTGAGCCAGCGCTATGCTGCCGGGACGTGGCTCATCACACAGTTAATTTTGGACAATGGGCAGGAGGTTAACACCAGATGGCGGGAATAATAAGAAAAAAGATGGAAAGCGCTGCGTTACGCGGAAGCCGTCACGCTACGGTGTATACCGTGCAAAACACCCTTTCATGTTGATTATTTGACCGTGGATGACTACTTTTACAGCGCTTAGTGCGCTGTTCGCATAAAATGTGAGCGAAAGAACGTTTTATGCAAATTTTTAGTTGCATGACCGCGCAGGTATCCATAGAATGCGCGCTACTTGATGCCGACTTAGCTCAGTAGGTAGAGCAACTGACTTGTAATCAGTAGGTCACCAGTTCGATTCCGGTAGTCGGCACCATCAAGTCCGGTGGGGTTCCCGAGCGGCCAAAGGGAGCAGACTGTAAATCTGCCGTCACAGACTTCGAAGGTTCGAATCCTTCCCCCACCACCACTTTCTGGCAGCGTAAATGCCGCCGGAGCTGGTTGGAAAAATTAGCCAGCTCAAACTGAAAAAGAGAGAAATCTCTTTTTTTGTTACAGAAAGAACTGGGTAGCCGAGTTTCAGGATGCGGGCATCGTATAATGGCTATTACCTCAGCCTTCCAAGCTGATGATGCGGGTTCGATTCCCGCTGCCCGCTCCAATACGTGCTGATATGGCTCAGTTGGTAGAGCGCACCCTTGGTAAGGGTGAGGTCCCCAGTTCGACTCTGGGTATCAGCACCACTTCACTTCTCCTTCCCGTTTCTCTCTGTTTCAATTTTACTGTATTCAACAATTCGGGCATTTCGCCTGGTTGATGTGGTGATATCACCGATTTATCCGTGTCTTAGAGGGACAATCGATGTCTAAAGAAAAGTTTGAACGTACAAAACCGCACGTTAACGTCGGTACTATCGGCCACGTTGACCATGGTAAAACAACGCTGACCGCTGCAATCACTACCGTTCTGGCAAAAACCTACGGTGGTTCTGCTCGTGCATTCGACCAGATCGATAACGCACCAGAAGAAAAAGCTCGTGGTATCACCATCAACACCTCTCACGTTGAATACGACACCCCGACTCGCCACTACGCACACGTAGACTGCCCAGGCCACGCCGACTATGTTAAAAACATGATCACCGGTGCTGCGCAGATGGACGGCGCGATCCTGGTTGTTGCTGCGACTGACGGCCCAATGCCTCAGACCCGTGAGCACATCCTGCTGGGTCGTCAGGTAGGCGTTCCTTTCATCATCGTGTTCCTGAACAAGTGCGACATGGTTGATGACGAAGAGCTTCTGGAACTGGTAGAGATGGAAGTTCGTGAACTGCTGTCTCAGTACGATTTCCCAGGCGACGACACCCCAATCGTTCGTGGTTCCGCGCTGAAAGCGCTGGAAGGCGACGCAGAGTGGGAAGCGAAAATCATCGAACTGGCTGGCTTCCTGGATTCTTACATCCCAGAACCAGAGCGTGCGATTGACAAGCCATTCCTGCTGCCAATCGAAGACGTATTCTCCATCTCCGGTCGTGGTACCGTTGTTACCGGTCGTGTAGAGCGCGGTATCATCAAAGTTGGTGAAGAAGTTGAAATCGTTGGTATCAAAGAGACTGCGAAGTCTACCTGTACTGGCGTTGAAATGTTCCGCAAACTGCTGGACGAAGGCCGTGCCGGTGAGAACGTTGGTGTTCTGCTGCGTGGTATCAAGCGTGAAGAAATCGAACGTGGTCAGGTTCTGGCGAAGCCAGGCTCAATCAAGCCACACACCAAGTTCGAATCTGAAGTGTACATCCTGTCCAAAGACGAAGGCGGCCGTCATACTCCGTTCTTCAAAGGCTACCGTCCACAGTTCTACTTCCGTACAACTGACGTGACCGGTACCATCGAACTGCCAGAAGGCGTAGAGATGGTAATGCCAGGCGACAACATCAAGATGGTTGTGACTCTGATCCACCCAATCGCGATGGACGACGGTCTGCGTTTCGCAATCCGTGAAGGTGGCCGTACCGTTGGCGCGGGCGTGGTTGCTAAAGTTCTCGGCTAATTGCTGATAACATTTGACGCAATGCGCAATAAAAGGGCATCATTTGATGCCCTTTTTGCACGCTTTCACGCCAGAACCTGGCTCATCAGTGATTATTTTTGTCATAATCATTGCTGAGACAGGCTCTGCAGAGAGCGTATAATCCGAAAAGCGAATTAGCATTTCGATTTGGTTTGCCTCGCGATCGCGGGGTGAAAATGTTTGTAGAATACTTCTGACAGGTTGGTTTATGAGTGCGAATACCGAAGCTCAAGGGAGCGGGCGCGGCCTGGAAGCGATGAAATGGGTAGTAGTAGCCGTTCTGCTGATCGTAGCGATTGTCGGCAACTACCTTTATCGTGACATTATGCTGCCGCTACGCGCGCTTGCAGTGGTAATTCTGATTGCTGCAGCGGGTGGTGTCGCGCTGTTGACGACGAAAGGCAAAGCGACTGTCGCTTTTGCCCGCGAAGCGCGTACCGAAGTCCGCAAGGTAATTTGGCCGACTCGCCAGGAAACATTGCACACCACGCTGATCGTAGCGGCGGTTACCGCTGTAATGTCACTGATCCTGTGGGGACTGGATGGTATTCTGGTTCGCCTGGTATCCTTTATCACTGGCCTGAGGTTCTGAGATGTCTGAAGCCCCTAAAAAGCGCTGGTACGTCGTTCAGGCGTTTTCCGGTTTTGAAGGCCGCGTAGCCACGTCGCTGCGTGAGCATATCAAATTACACAACATGGAAGAGTTGTTTGGCGAAGTTATGGTTCCAACCGAAGAAGTGGTTGAGATCCGTGGCGGGCAGCGTCGCAAAAGCGAGCGCAAATTCTTCCCGGGTTACGTGCTGGTTCAGATGGTTATGAACGACGCGAGCTGGCACCTGGTGCGCAGCGTACCGCGCGTGATGGGCTTTATCGGCGGCACGTCTGACCGTCCGGCGCCAATCAGCGACAAAGAAGTTGATGCGATTATGAACCGCCTGCAGCAGGTAGGTGATAAGCCGCGTCCGAAAACGCTGTTTGAACCGGGTGAAATGGTTCGTGTTAATGACGGTCCGTTTGCTGACTTTAATGGCGTGGTTGAAGAAGTGGACTACGAGAAGTCCCGCCTGAAAGTTTCTGTTTCTATCTTCGGTCGTGCGACCCCGGTAGAACTGGACTTTGCCCAGGTAGAAAAAGCCTAAGCAGCGATCAAAAAAGCGACGATTTAATCGTTGCACAAGGCGCGGGATTGGAATACAATTTCGCGCCTTTTGTTTTTATGGGTCTCGGCCCGTAAAACGAATTTTATTCACGGGGAGCCTCCCTGAGGCGCTATTACCCAATCAGAGGATTTTAGAATGGCTAAGAAAGTACAAGCCTACGTCAAGCTGCAGGTTGCAGCTGGTATGGCGAACCCAAGTCCACCAGTTGGTCCAGCTCTGGGTCAGCAGGGTGTGAACATCATGGAATTCTGTAAAGCGTTCAACGCAAAAACTGAATCCCTGGAAAAAGGTCTGCCAATCCCAGTCGTAATCACTGTTTACGCTGACCGTTCTTTCACTTTCGTTACCAAAACCCCTCCAGCAGCAGTTCTGCTGAAGAAAGCGGCTGGTATCAAGTCTGGTTCCGGTAAACCGAACAAAGACAAAGTGGGTAAAATTTCCCGCGCTCAGCTGCAGGAAATCGCGCAGACCAAAGCTGCCGACATGACTGGTGCCGACATTGAAGCGATGACTCGCTCCATCGAAGGTACTGCACGTTCCATGGGCCTGGTAGTGGAGGACTAAGAAATGGCTAAACTGACCAAGCGCATGTCCGTGATCCGTGACAAAGTTGATGCGACCAAACAGTACGACATCAACGAAGCTATCGCTCTGCTGAAAGAACTGGCAACTGCTAAGTTCGTTGAAAGCGTTGACGTTGCCGTTAACCTGGGCATCGACGCTCGTAAATCCGATCAGAACGTTCGTGGCGCAACTGTACTGCCACACGGTACTGGCCGTTCCGTTCGCGTAGCTGTATTTGCTCAGGGTGCAAACGCTGAAGCTGCTAAAGCTGCCGGTGCTGAACTGGTAGGTATGGAAGATCTGGCTGATCAGATCAAGAAAGGCGAAATGAACTTTGACGTTGTTATCGCATCTCCAGATGCAATGCGCGTTGTTGGCCAGCTGGGCCAGGTTCTGGGTCCACGCGGCCTGATGCCAAACCCGAAAGTTGGTACTGTAACTCCTAACGTTGCTGAAGCGGTTAAGAACGCTAAAGCGGGTCAGGTTCGTTATCGTAACGACAAAAACGGCATCATCCACACCACCATCGGTAAAGTGGACTTTGACGCTGACAAACTGAAAGAAAACCTGGAAGCTCTGCTGGTTGCGCTGAAAAAAGCAAAACCAACTCAGGCGAAAGGCGTGTACATCAAGAAAGTTAGCATCTCCACCACTATGGGTGCAGGTGTTGCAGTTGACCAGGCTGGCCTGAGCGCTGCTGCAAACTAATGCCTTTACGTGGGCGGTGATTTTGTCTACAATCTTACCCCCACGTTTGCTAACGAAAGTTAGTGGCTAAAAGAATTGTTCGTTGGAGCCTGGCCTATCCAGGCCTCCGTCGAAGACCGCAGGTGTCTCGAAAGAGACTTAATCCCCTGCGTAGACGGTGACAGAACGCTAAGATTATTTTTAATACTCTGGCTTGTTTCTGCTCACCGTATTAAGACGCTCTTCCCGTTGGGAAGAGTGAAGTGAGTTCCGGAACATGAGTTCCGGCAAACATCCAGGAGCAAAGCTAATGGCTTTAAATCTTCAAGACAAACAAGCGATTGTTGCTGAAGTCAGCGAAGTAGCCAAAGGCGCGCTGTCTGCAGTAGTTGCGGATTCCCGTGGCGTTACTGTAGACAAAATGACTGAACTGCGTAAAGCAGGTCGTGAAGCTGGCGTATACATGCGTGTTGTTCGTAACACCCTGCTGCGCCGCGTAGTTGAAGGTACTCAGTTCGAGTGCCTGAAAGACACGTTTGTTGGTCCGACCCTGATTGCATACTCTATGGAACACCCGGGCGCTGCTGCTCGTCTGTTCAAAGAGTTCGCGAAAGCGAATGCAAAATTTGAGGTCAAAGCTGCAGCCTTTGAAGGTGAGTTGATCCCGGCATCGCAAATCGATCGCCTGGCAACCCTGCCGACCTACGAAGAAGCAATTGCACGCCTGATGGCAACCATGAAAGAAGCTGCGGCTGGCAAACTGGTTCGCACTCTGGCTGCTGTACGCGATGCGAAAGAAGCTGCTTAATTGCAGTTATCTTTATAAAGCATTTGCTTACGTATAAACTTATTCTGATTTTCAGGAACAATTTAAATGTCTATCACTAAAGATCAAATCATTGAAGCAGTAGCAGCTATGTCCGTAATGGACGTTGTAGAGCTGGTTTCTGCAATGGAAGAAAAATTCGGTGTTTCTGCTGCTGCTGCTGTAGCTGTAGCTGCTGGCCCGGCTGAAGCTGCTGAAGAAAAAACTGAATTCGACGTAATTCTGAAAGCTGCTGGCGCGAACAAAGTTGCTGTTATCAAAGCAGTACGTGGCGCAACTGGCCTGGGTCTGAAAGAAGCTAAAGACCTGGTAGAATCTGCTCCAGCTGCGCTGAAAGAAGGCGTGAGCAAAGACGACGCAGAAGCACTGAAAAAATCTCTGGAAGAAGCTGGCGCTGAAGTTGAAGTTAAATAAGCCAACTTTTCTGGTTGCAGCCTAAGCAATTAGGCTGATGGCTGGTGACTTTTTAGTCACCAGCCTTTTTGCGCTGTAAGGCATCAGTAGCATTTCACACTGTTTGACTGCTGATTGTCCTGACAATGCTTGTTTCTATCGACGACTTAATATACTGCGACAGGGTGCTCGCTCTGTGTAAATCGCAATGAAATGGTTTAAGCGTGATAGCAACAGGTATTGCGGAAAGTATTCAATTTTCCGGTCCACAAAATGGTGTTGCACAAACTGTCCCTTCGTCGGACAGATGGGTCGACTTGTCAGCGAGCTGAGGAACCCTATGGTTTACTCCTATACCGAGAAAAAACGTATTCGTAAGGATTTTGGTAAACGTCCACAAGTTCTGGACATTCCATATCTCCTTTCTATCCAGCTTGACTCGTTCCAGAAGTTTATCGAGCAAGATCCTGAAGGGCAGTACGGTCTGGAAGCAGCCTTCCGTTCCGTGTTCCCGATTCAGAGCTACAGCGGTAACTCCGAGCTGCAGTACGTCAGCTACCGCCTTGGCGAACCGGTGTTTGACGTTCAGGAATGTCAGATCCGTGGCGTGACCTATTCCGCACCGCTGCGCGTAAAACTGCGTCTGGTGATCTACGAGCGCGAAGCGCCGGAAGGCACCGTAAAAGACATTAAAGAACAAGAAGTCTACATGGGTGAGATTCCACTCATGACAGACAACGGTACTTTCGTCATCAACGGTACTGAGCGTGTTATCGTTTCCCAGCTGCATCGTAGCCCGGGCGTCTTCTTCGACAGCGATAAAGGTAAAACACACTCTTCCGGTAAAGTACTGTATAACGCACGCATCATTCCTTACCGTGGTTCATGGCTGGACTTCGAGTTCGATCCAAAAGACAACCTGTTTGTCCGTATCGACCGTCGTCGTAAACTGCCTGCAACCATCATTCTGCGTGCACTGAACTATACCACTGAGCAGATCCTGGACCTGTTCTTTGAGAAAGTGATCTTTGAAATCCGCGACAACAAGCTGCAGATGGAGCTGGTGCCGGAACGTCTGCGTGGTGAGACCGCGTCGTTCGACATCGAAGCCGACGGCAAAGTGTATGTGGAAAAAGGTCGCCGTATCACCGCGCGCCACATCCGCCAACTGGAAAAAGATGATATCAAACACATCGAAGTTCCGGTTGAATACATTGCAGGAAAAGTAGCCGCGAAAGATTACGTTGATGAATCAACTGGCGAGCTGATCTGCCCGGCTAACATGGAGCTGAGCCTGGATCTGCTGGCTAAGCTGAGCCAGTCTGGCCACAAACGTATCGAAACGCTGTTCACCAACGATCTGGACCACGGTCCGTACATCTCTGAGACTGTACGCGTCGACCCAACGACCGATCGTCTGAGCGCGCTGGTCGAAATCTACCGCATGATGCGTCCTGGTGAGCCACCAACTCGCGAAGCGGCTGAAAGCCTGTTCGAGAACCTGTTCTTCTCCGAAGACCGCTACGATCTGTCCGCGGTAGGTCGTATGAAGTTCAACCGTTCTCTGCTGCGCGACGAAATCGAAGGTTCCGGTATCCTGAGCAAAGACGACATCATCGAAGTGATGAAGAAGCTCATCGATATCCGTAACGGTAAAGGCGAAGTGGACGATATCGACCACCTCGGCAACCGTCGTATCCGCTCCGTAGGCGAAATGGCGGAAAACCAGTTCCGCGTTGGCCTGGTACGTGTAGAGCGTGCGGTGAAAGAGCGTCTGTCTCTGGGCGATCTGGATACCCTGATGCCTCAGGATATGATCAACGCCAAGCCGATTTCTGCAGCAGTGAAAGAGTTCTTCGGTTCCAGCCAGCTGTCTCAGTTCATGGACCAGAACAACCCGCTGTCTGAGATTACGCACAAACGTCGTATCTCCGCACTCGGCCCGGGCGGTCTGACCCGTGAACGTGCAGGCTTCGAAGTTCGAGACGTACACCCGACGCACTACGGTCGCGTATGTCCAATCGAAACGCCTGAAGGTCCAAACATCGGTCTGATCAACTCCCTGTCCGTTTACGCACAGACGAACGAATACGGTTTCCTCGAGACCCCGTACCGTAAAGTGACTGACGGTGTTGTTACCGACGAAATTCACTACCTGTCTGCTATCGAAGAAGGCAACTACGTTATCGCTCAGGCGAACTCCAACCTGGATGACGAAGGCCACTTTGTAGAAGATTTGGTTACCTGCCGTAGCAAAGGCGAATCCAGCTTGTTCAGCCGCGACCAGGTTGACTACATGGACGTTTCCACCCAGCAGGTGGTATCCGTTGGTGCGTCCCTGATCCCGTTCCTGGAACACGATGACGCCAACCGTGCATTGATGGGTGCGAACATGCAACGTCAGGCCGTTCCAACTCTGCGTGCTGATAAGCCGCTGGTTGGTACCGGTATGGAACGTGCTGTTGCCGTTGACTCCGGTGTTACTGCAGTTGCTAAGCGTGGCGGTACCGTTCAGTACGTCGACGCATCCCGTATCGTTATCAAAGTTAACGAAGACGAGATGTATCCGGGCGAAGCGGGTATCGACATCTACAACCTGACCAAATACACCCGTTCTAACCAGAACACCTGTATCAACCAGATGCCTTGCGTATCTCTGGGTGAGCCAGTTGAGCGCGGCGACGTGCTGGCAGACGGTCCGTCCACCGACCTTGGTGAACTGGCGCTCGGTCAGAACATGCGCGTAGCGTTCATGCCGTGGAACGGTTACAACTTCGAAGACTCCATCCTCGTCTCCGAGCGTGTGGTTCAGGAAGATCGTTTCACCACCATCCACATTCAGGAACTGGCCTGTGTGTCCCGTGACACCAAGCTGGGGCCAGAAGAGATCACTGCCGACATCCCTAACGTGGGTGAAGCTGCGCTCTCCAAACTGGATGAATCCGGTATTGTTTACATCGGTGCGGAAGTGACCGGCGGCGACATTCTGGTTGGTAAGGTTACGCCGAAAGGTGAAACCCAGCTGACGCCAGAAGAGAAACTGCTGCGTGCAATCTTCGGTGAGAAAGCGTCTGACGTTAAAGACTCTTCTCTGCGCGTACCAAACGGTGTTTCCGGTACGGTTATCGACGTTCAGGTCTTCACTCGTGATGGCGTTGAGAAAGATAAGCGTGCGCTGGAAATCGAAGAGATGCAGCTCAAGCAGGCTAAGAAAGACCTGTCTGAAGAACTGCAGATCCTCGAAGCGGGTCTGTTCAGCCGTATTTATGCGGTGCTGGTTGCCGGTGGCGTTGAAGCTGAGAAGCTCGACAAACTGCCACGCGATCGCTGGCTGGAACTGGGCCTGACCGACGAAGAGAAACAAAATCAGCTGGAACAGCTGGCTGAGCAGTATGACGAACTGAAACACGAGTTCGAGAAAAAACTCGAAGCGAAACGCCGCAAAATCACTCAGGGCGACGATCTGGCACCAGGCGTGCTGAAGATTGTTAAGGTGTATCTGGCCGTTAAACGTCAGATCCAGCCTGGTGATAAGATGGCAGGTCGTCACGGTAACAAGGGTGTTATCTCTAAGATCAACCCGATCGAAGATATGCCGCACGATGCTAACGGTACGCCGGTAGATATCGTACTGAACCCACTGGGCGTACCGTCTCGTATGAACATCGGTCAGATTCTGGAAACCCACTTGGGTATGGCAGCGAAAGGTATTGGCGACAAGATCAACGCCATGCTGAAACAGCAGCAGGAAGTCGCGAAACTGCGCGAATTCATCCAGCGTGCCTACGATCTGGGTACCGATGTGCGTCAGAAAGTCGACCTGAACACCTTCAGCGATGAAGAAGTGCTGCGTCTGGCAGAGAACCTGCGCAAAGGTATGCCAATTGCAACGCCGGTATTCGACGGTGCAAAAGAAGCTGAAATTAAAGAGCTGCTGCAACTGGGTGGTCTGCCAACGTCTGGTCAGATTACGCTGTTTGACGGCCGTACCGGTGAACAGTTTGAGCGTCCAGTAACCGTTGGTTACATGTACATGCTGAAACTGAACCACCTGGTCGACGACAAGATGCACGCTCGTTCTACCGGTTCTTACAGCCTGGTTACTCAGCAGCCGCTGGGTGGTAAGGCACAGTTCGGTGGTCAGCGCTTCGGGGAGATGGAAGTGTGGGCGCTGGAAGCATACGGCGCGGCATACACCCTGCAGGAAATGCTCACCGTTAAGTCTGATGACGTGAACGGTCGTACCAAGATGTATAAAAACATCGTGGACGGCAACCATCAGATGGAGCCGGGCATGCCAGAATCCTTCAACGTACTGTTGAAAGAGATTCGTTCGCTGGGTATCAACATCGAACTGGAAGACGAGTAATTCTCGCTCAAACAGGTCACTGCTGTCGGGTTAACGCCCGACAGCAGAGTGTGCTAACTCCGACGGGAGCAAATCCGTGAAAGACTTATTAAAGTTTCTGAAAGCGCAAACTAAAACCGAAGAGTTTGATGCGATCAAAATTGCTCTGGCTTCGCCAGACATGATCCGTTCATGGTCTTTCGGTGAAGTTAAAAAGCCGGAAACCATCAACTACCGTACGTTCAAACCTGAGCGTGACGGCCTTTTCTGTGCACGTATTTTCGGGCCAGTAAAAGATTACGAGTGCCTGTGCGGTAAGTACAAGCGCCTGAAACACCGTGGTGTGATCTGTGAGAAGTGCGGCGTTGAAGTGACCCAGACCAAAGTACGCCGTGAGCGTATGGGCCACATCGAGCTGGCGTCTCCGACTGCTCACATCTGGTTCCTGAAATCTCTGCCGTCCCGTATCGGCCTGCTGCTGGATATGCCGCTGCGCGATATCGAACGTGTACTGTACTTCGAATCTTATGTGGTTATCGAAGGCGGGATGACGAACCTGGAACGTCACCAGATCCTGACTGAAGAGCAGTATCTGGACGCGCTGGAAGAGTTCGGTGACGAATTCGACGCGAAGATGGGTGCGGAAGCTATTCAGGCCCTGCTGAAGAGCATGGATCTGGAGCAAGAGTGCGAGCAGCTGCGTGAAGAGCTGAACGAAACTAACTCCGAAACCAAGCGTAAAAAGCTGACCAAGCGTATCAAACTGCTGGAAGCGTTCGTTCAGTCTGGTAACAAACCAGAGTGGATGATCCTGACCGTTCTGCCGGTTCTGCCGCCAGATCTGCGTCCGCTGGTTCCGCTGGATGGTGGTCGTTTCGCAACGTCCGATCTGAACGATCTGTATCGTCGCGTGATCAACCGTAACAACCGTCTGAAACGTCTGCTGGATCTGGCTGCGCCGGATATCATCGTACGCAACGAAAAACGTATGCTGCAGGAAGCGGTAGATGCCCTGCTGGATAACGGTCGTCGTGGTCGTGCGATCACCGGTTCTAACAAACGTCCTCTGAAATCTTTGGCCGACATGATCAAAGGTAAACAGGGTCGTTTCCGTCAGAACCTGCTCGGTAAGCGTGTTGACTACTCCGGTCGTTCTGTAATCACCGTAGGTCCATACCTGCGTCTGCATCAGTGCGGTTTGCCGAAGAAAATGGCACTGGAGCTGTTCAAACCGTTCATCTACGGCAAGCTGGAGCTGCGAGGACTCGCCACTACCATCAAAGCCGCTAAGAAAATGGTTGAGCGTGAAGAAGCTGTCGTTTGGGATATCCTGGACGAAGTGATCCGCGAACACCCGGTACTGCTGAACCGTGCACCAACACTGCACCGTCTGGGTATCCAGGCATTTGAGCCAGTACTGATCGAAGGTAAAGCTATCCAGCTGCACCCGCTGGTCTGTGCGGCTTATAACGCCGACTTCGATGGTGACCAGATGGCTGTTCACGTACCGCTGACGCTGGAAGCCCAGCTCGAAGCGCGTGCGCTGATGATGTCTACCAACAACATCCTGTCTCCAGCGAACGGTGAGCCAATCATCGTTCCTTCTCAGGACGTTGTATTGGGTCTGTACTACATGACCCGTGACTGTGTTAACGCCAAAGGCGAAGGCATGGTGCTGACTGGCCCGAAAGAAGCTGAGCGTATTTATCGCGCTGGCCTGGCCTCTCTGCATGCGCGCGTTAAAGTGCGTATCACCGAATACGAAAAAGATGCAAACGGCGAATTCGTTGCGAAAACCAGCCTGAAAGACACGACCGTTGGCCGTGCCATTCTGTGGATGATCGTACCGAAAGGTCTGCCTTTCTCCATCGTCAACCAGGCGCTGGGTAAGAAAGCGATCTCCAAAATGCTGAACACCTGTTACCGCATTCTGGGTCTGAAGCCGACCGTTATCTTCGCTGACCAGACAATGTATACCGGCTTTGCTTATGCAGCGCGTTCAGGTGCATCTGTTGGTATCGATGACATGGTCATCCCAGAGAAGAAACACGAGATCATCTCTGAAGCGGAAGCTGAAGTTGCGGAAATCCAGGAGCAGTTCCAGTCTGGTCTGGTCACCGCGGGCGAACGTTACAACAAAGTTATCGATATCTGGGCTGCGGCGAACGATCGTGTATCCAAAGCGATGATGGATAACCTGCAAACCGAAACCGTGATTAACCGTGACGGCGTAGAAGAGCAGCAGGTTTCCTTCAACAGCATCTACATGATGGCCGACTCCGGTGCGCGTGGTTCCGCAGCACAGATTCGTCAGCTGGCAGGTATGCGTGGTCTGATGGCGAAGCCGGATGGCTCCATCATCGAAACGCCAATCACCGCGAACTTCCGTGAAGGTCTGAACGTACTCCAGTACTTCATCTCCACGCACGGTGCGCGTAAAGGTCTGGCGGATACCGCACTGAAAACAGCGAACTCCGGTTATCTGACGCGTCGTCTGGTTGACGTTGCGCAGGATCTGGTTGTGACCGAAGACGATTGTGGCACCCTCGAAGGTATCACCATGACCCCGGTTATCGAGGGTGGTGATGTTAAAGAGCCGCTGCGCGATCGCGTACTGGGTCGTGTAACCGCGGAAGACATCCTGAAGCCGGGCACCGCAGACATTCTGGTTCCACGCAACACGCTGCTGCACGAACAGTGGTGTGACCTGCTGGAAGCGAACTCTGTTGACTCCGTAAAAGTGCGTTCCGTTGTATCCTGTGACACCGACTTTGGTGTATGTGCGCACTGCTACGGTCGTGACCTGGCGCGTGGCCACATCATCAACAAAGGTGAAGCCATCGGCGTTATCGCGGCACAGTCCATCGGTGAGCCGGGTACACAGCTGACGATGCGTACGTTCCACATCGGTGGTGCGGCATCTCGTGCGGCTGCTGAATCCAGCATCCAGGTGAAAAACAAAGGTAGCATCAAGCTCAGCAACGCGAAATCGGTTGTGAACTCCAGCGGTAAACTGGTTATCACTTCTCGTAACACCGAGCTGAAGCTGATCGACGAATTCGGTCGTACCAAAGAGAGCTATAAAGTGCCTTACGGTGCTGTTATGGCGAAAGGTGATGGCGAGCAGGTTGCCGGCGGTGAAACCGTTGCAAACTGGGATCCACACACCATGCCGGTTATCACCGAAGTAAGTGGTTTCATCCGCTTTACTGACATGATCGACGGCCAGACCATTACTCGTCAGACCGACGAGCTGACCGGTCTGTCTTCTCTGGTGGTTCTGGATTCTGCAGAACGTACTACCGGTGGTAAAGATCTGCGTCCTGCGCTGAAAATCGTTGATGCTCAGGGTAACGACGTTCTGATCCCGGGTACCGATATGCCTGCGCAGTACTTCCTGCCGGGTAAAGCGATTGTACAGCTGGAAGATGGCGTACAGATCAGCTCTGGTGACACCCTGGCGCGTATTCCTCAGGAATCCGGCGGTACCAAGGACATCACCGGTGGTCTGCCACGCGTTGCGGACCTGTTCGAAGCACGTCGTCCGAAAGAGCCTGCAATCCTGGCTGAAATCAGCGGCATCATCTCCTTCGGTAAAGAGACCAAAGGCAAGCGCCGTCTGGTTATCACGCCAGTAGATGGCAGCGAGCCGTACGAAGAGATGATTCCTAAGTGGCGTCAGCTCAACGTGTTCGAAGGCGAACGTGTAGAACGTGGTGACGTGGTTTCCGACGGTCCAGAAGCGCCGCACGACATCCTGCGTCTGCGTGGTGTGCATGCTGTTACTCGTTACATTGTTAACGAAGTACAGGACGTATACCGCCTGCAGGGCGTTAAGATTAACGATAAGCACATCGAAGTTATCGTTCGTCAGATGCTGCGTAAAGCAACCATCGAAAACGCGGGCAGCTCCGACTTCCTGGAAGGCGAGCAGGTTGAATACTCACGCGTTAAGATCGCTAACCGCGATCTCGAAGCGAATGGCAAAATCGGTGCGACCTTCGCACGCGATCTGCTGGGTATCACCAAAGCGTCTCTGGCAACCGAGTCCTTCATCTCTGCAGCATCGTTCCAGGAGACGACTCGTGTCCTGACCGAAGCCGCTGTTGCAGGTAAACGTGATGAACTGCGCGGTCTGAAAGAGAACGTCATCGTGGGTCGTCTGATCCCGGCCGGTACCGGTTATGCGTACCACCAGGATCGTATGCGTCGTCGCGCAGCGGGCGAACTGCCAGCTGCACCGCAGGTTACTGCTGAAGATGCCTCCGCGAGCCTTGCAGAACTGCTGAACGCAGGTCTGGGCGGTTCCGACAACGAGTAATCGTTGATGCCGTAAATAAAAAACCCGCCTCGGCGGGTTTTTTTATATCTGCATGTCTTTAATTCACTAGCGGGATGCGTCGATAAAGCTCAATCATATCGCCCGCCAGATCCTGAATAACCATCGCGTTCATCAGGTGGTC
Source organism: Enterobacter asburiae (assembly GCA_011754535.1). Taxonomy (NCBI): domain Bacteria; kingdom Pseudomonadati; phylum Pseudomonadota; class Gammaproteobacteria; order Enterobacterales; family Enterobacteriaceae; genus Enterobacter; species Enterobacter asburiae. The sequence goes on from JAAQVN010000001.1 coordinate 267,805, forward strand.
CTGAGAATGAACGGTGATCAGGTTAACCGGCAGTTTCCCGGTCCCTTCGTCAAGGCCGATAAGCTGCGTTTGGATCGTATGCGCGTGCTTCACATATTCGCGCGACTCTTCCATCGCTTTCTCAGCTTCGTCAAACTCACCTTTACGCGCCATCTGCAGGGCCGTCAGGGCCGCGCTGCGTGCCGCACCTGCATTGACCAGCAGTTCCATGATCGTGGTTTCTAAGTCGTCCATTATGACTCCAGCAGCTTGAGCGCTTTTTCCAGTACGGCATCGCCTTTCATCATGCCGTAATCCATCATGTCGATCACCGCGACCTTTTTGCCCAGCGGGTCGGCCTGCGCCTGCAGTTTAGCCTGCTCGTATTTAACCTGTGGCCCCAGCAATACGATGTCGGCCGTCGCGATGTTGTCTTTAAACTCCGCAACCGGAACGGCTTTAATGGTGACTTCAACCCCTTTTTTCTGCGCGGCGTCTTTCATACGTTGAACCAGCATGCTGGTTGACATTCCCGCTGCACAGCATAAAACGATGTTCTTCATAATCAGCCTCGATCTACATGTGTTTATTGATAATTATCTCGCACAGAGGGCTTCAACAACCGCTTTACCACGATTGTGTGTCAGGCATCACAAAGAAACCGGCGAATTTCTGAAACCGGTTACAATTTGTATGACCGTCAACCTCACCCGTGGGGAACGGGCGGGCTGTGAGGTGGGGAATTAGCTGATGGCTGTTCGGATAATGCGGTTTTTACCCTGCCGTTTCGCGCTGTAGAGGGCACTATCAACGCTTTCGACAAATTGTTCCAGCGGTTCGAAGTGCCATTCACCGAGACCCGCACTGAACGTTACGTGCAGGTTTTCTTCCCGCCAGGCGCGCCTTTCAACGGCGGTGCGCCATGCATCAAGCAATGAGAATGCGGCAGCGATCTGCTCGGCCTGGAAGATTACCGCGAACTCTTCGCCACCGTAGCGGTAGACCGAGACGTGGTGGGGCTGCATTATCTGGATCCCCTCACGCGCCACGTTACGCAGGACGATATCACCGCTCAGGTGTCCCCACGTGTCGTTAATTGACTTGAAGTTATCAATATCAACCAGCGCCATCGCGAAAGGCTGGTGGGCGCTTAATAATTCCTCTACATCGCTATCGAACGCACGGCGGTTTTTGCAGCCCGTCAGCGCATCGTGAGTGGCCTGGCGGACATATGCCATCTCACGCTCTTTATTGGACTGGATGGTGTGGCTCAGCATCGCTTCCAGACGCGGTGCCTGGCTGACATCGCCCGTTTTGATCGCGTTGATAATGGTCATCAGCACGGTACGTGAGGCATGGCGCAGATAGAGGCCGAAGAGAATGATAATGATGGCCGCCAGCGCGAAACCCCAGCCTACGATCGTCGTTTCGTGGCGGGTAATATCGGTAAGCGTTGCGCCAGAGACCCGGTAGATAACAAACCAGTCCGGGTTTGTGAAAGAGTAGTAGTAATACCAGGCGTTGGTTTTCTTGTCGTAGAGATGGCCTTCGCCGCTGGTCATTTTGTCCATCAGCGCTTCGCTCACGTACTGTTTGAAGAGCGCGCCAGTATCAGGGTGCAGCACGACGGCGCCATCACGTTCGACGACGAAGAATTCCCCCTGAACAGGGGCGACCATCTGACGCAGGGTGTAGCCCATTGACGTCAAATCAAGATGAAACGCGAGCGTGCCCTTAAGGCGGCCTTCTGGTGAAATTAACGGCTTATAGACTGTTACCGTTGGGTGGCCGGTGAAGTAATCCATATAGGGGCGGGTATAGTGGCTAAAGATACTGGCTTCAGCCTGGGCGACAAACCACGGCCGCGTCCGGGGATCGAAAGTTTTGCTCTTCTCCGTGGGGAGCACTTCCGGCGCGCGCAGATAATGTCCCTGCGTGTCTGCCAGCGAGATGGATGACACGGTCGGCATCAGATTCTGCAAATGCATCATCATCTGCAGACCTTGCGTCGGGTTAAGGTTGAGGGTCTCGTTTAGCTTGTCGTCGCGCGCAAAGTAGATGGCGGAGCGTCCCAGAATATAGTCATTTTCACGCAGGATAGACTCGGTGTAGTTCACCGCAAGGTTATGGGTAAAATTCCCATTAATCTTATGATAGTCCTCAAGAAAATCCTTTTGTTGCGAAAGCGTGACCACGACTGCGATCAGCGCAAAACTGCACAGGATCCCCGCGAAGCTAAGCATGATTGGCCGGGTAAAAGAGAGCTTTTTGCTGTGAAGTGCCATGAGTTGTACATCGATCCTGATGGTGAATACTTTTCGTCTGCCGATATCCTCTCAGCATAGTCGCTGTCCTGCGGTTAGCGGTGAATTATACGGAACCCGATTTAAGACGAGATGATTTATCTTAAGAATCACTAAGAAATACCTTATTCATGCCATGTCGCCCATCTTATACACGGAGTCTGAGGCAGGGCGAAACGAGGAAGAAGCTTTTCGCCCTGGTCAGCGTCCGTTGCTGACCTGATGACAATAAAAAACCGGACGATCGCTGACAATCATCCGGTTTTGCCTTTCCGTAGCGCCTCGACAATTTTTTACCGTGTTGCAGTGCGTTTCATCGTCATTGCGAGGCTCTTCCCAGCCAGCTGTCCCAGTCTTTCCAGACAGGCTGCAGACCCTGTGCCGTCAGGGCGGCGGCAACGGTTTCTGGACGCCGTCCGTCATGCGGTGCAAACTGCTCCAGCTCCGGATGGTCGTCTGCATACCCGCCCGGCTGCGTTTTGGAAAACGCGCTGACGTTGTTAATCGCAAGGGGAATGACGCGATCGCGAAACGCCGGGGACTCACGTGTTGAGAGCGATAATTCTACTTCCGGGGCGAGCAGGCGAAACGCGCAGATGGTCTGCACCAGCTGGCGCTCATCCATCAGCGAAGCCGGTTCAATGCCTCCTGCGCAGGGGCGAAGGCGCGGGAAGGAGATGGAGTATCGGGTTTGCCAGTAGTGTTGCTGCAGCCACAGCAGATGTTCTGCCACCATGTAGCAATCAACCCGCCAGCTGTCTGAAAGCCCAATTAGCGCCCCCAGCCCGATTTTGTCGATCCCGGCACGGCCCAGCCTGTCCGGCGTTTCCAGCCGGAAGAAGAAATCCTGCTTCTTCCCCTTCAGGTGATGCCGGGCGTACGTCGTCTCGTGGTAAGTTTCCTGATAGACCATGACCCCGTCCAGCCCGAGCGTTTTTAACTCTGCATACTCGTCCTGCGACAGGGGCTGAACCTCCATCTGCAACGACGCAAACTCCCGACGTATCGCCGGAAGATGCTGACGGAAGTAGTCCATTCCCACTTTCCCCTGATGCTCGCCCGTAACCAGCAGAAGATGCTCAAACCCCATTTCACGAATGGCGGCACACTCGCGTGCGATCTCCTCTTCATCGAGCGTTTTCCGCTTGATGCGGTTGCTCATGGAGAAACCACAGTAGGTACAGTCGTTGGCGCACAGGTTCGAAAGATAGAGCGGGACGTAGAAGCTTACCGTGTTGCCAAACCGTTGCCGGGTGAGGCGCTGAGCGCGCTGTGCCATCGGTTCAAGGTAGGCGCTGGCTGCCGGAGAGAGCAGGGCCATCAGATCCTCACGGGTCAAATGACGGGCATTCAGCGCGCGTTCCACGTCAGCCGCCGTTTTGCTGTTGATGCGCAGGGCAATGTCGTCCCAGTTAAGCTCGCGCCAGCGCTCGGTAAACGTGCTCATGAGAGCGCCTCCAGAAAACCGGTCAGCGGGCTGGTAGCCTGTGCCTGGAAACTGCGTGAGCCGGGACCTGATTCTCTGGCCAGCACGCCAGCCTCCACGGCAAGACGGAACGCGCGCGCCATCATCACCGGATCGTCAGCTACCGCAATCGCGGTATTCACCAGCACCGCGTCGGCACCCATCTCCAGCGCCTGCGCGGCGTGGCTGGGAACGCCGATGCCCGCATCCACCACCACCGGCACGGTCGCCTGCTCGATGATGATCTCCAGCATTGCGCGGGTTTCCAGCCCCTGATTGGAGCCAATGGGGGCGCCCAGGGGCATGACGGCGGCGCAGCCGACCTCTTCCAGACGCTTACACAACACGGGATCCGCGCCGCAGTAAGGCAGAACGGTAAACCCCTGCTGCACCAGCTTTTCTGCCGCTTTCAGCGTCTCGATCGGGTCGGGCAGCAGCCAGCGGGCATCCGGGTGAATTTCCAGCTTCAGCCAGCGGGTGCCGAGCGCTTCCCGCGCCAGCTGTGCGGCGAAAATCGCCTCTTCGGCCGTTTTGGCGCCGGAGGTGTTAGGCAGCAGCGTGACGCCAGCTTCAAGCAACGGTGCAAGAATGGCATCGCTGTGATGACGCAGATCCACGCGCTTAAGCGCCAGCGTCACCAGCTGGCTGCCGCTTTCGCGAATGGCATCCACCATCAGCTGTGGCGAGGCGAATTTTCCGGTTCCGGTAAACAGATGCGAATCAAAGACTTTATCGGCAATACGTAACATATCAGCCCCCTGCGATAACCTGAAACAGCAGGATCTGGTCGCCTTCATTGACCTGCTGATGTTCCCACTGCTCGCGCGGCAGGATCTGTTGATTGAGCGCCAGCGCCGTTCCCGGCTTAAGCTGGCGTAATTTATCGAGCAGTACGGCAACGGTAAGCCCGTCGTCGCAGCTCATCGGCTCATCGTTAAACAGAATGCGCATCGCGGCCTCCGCATACCGGGCAGCGGCTGGCGCGGTGTAGCGCCAGATGGCGCCAGCCGCTGGAGCGGGCGTCGAACAGGCGCAGCGTGTTGCGCTCCGTCTCCATGCCGCTGAGCAGCTTGATGGCCTCCAGCGCCTGCAGCGTGCCCATCACGCCCACCACCGGACCAAGCACACCCGCCGTGCGGCAGTTGCGCGCTGGCTCGGCATCGTCCGGCCACAGGCAACGGTAGCAGCCCTGCGCCCACGGCGGCGTTAGGACCATCATCTGCCCGCCGAACCCCACCGCGCTGGCGGTGATCAGCGGCGTATTCTCTGCCACGCAGGCGGCGTTAATGGCCTGACGCGTCGCCATATTGTCGGTGCAGTCCAGCACCACGTCGGCAAGGGCGACTTCACGCTGCAAATGTTCACCGCTCAGCCGCGTCTGAAGTGCAATCAGTTCGATATCGGGGTTGAGCTGATTCAGCCTCTGGCGCGTAACCTGCGCTTTAGGCTGGTTGACATCGTCTGTCGTGAAGAGGATTTGCCGCTGCAGGTTGCTGAGGTGCACTTCGTCGTCATCGGCCAGCACCAGCGTGCCCACGCCCGCACCGGCCAGATAGAGCGCGGCGGGCGCGCCTAATCCTCCCAGGCCAACAATCAGCACCCGGCTGGCGAGCAGCTTTTGCTGCCCGTCGATGGCGATATCTTCCAGCAGGATCTGACGGCTGTAGCGCATAAAATCGCGGTCATTCATTGCCAGCTCCTGTCAGCTGTAAAAGCTGTTCGGTGGCGGACCGCCAGTCTGCCGCCTGGGTGATGGCGCTGACGACGGCGATACTGCCGACGCCGGTCTCCAGCACTGCCGGGGCGCGTTCAAGGCTGATTCCGCCAATAGCGACGGTCGGGTAATCGGCAAGGCGCTTAACGTGACTCGCCAGCTGCGTCAGCCCCTGCGGCGCCGAGGGCATCTGCTTGGTTTGCGTCGGGAAGACGTGACCCAGCGCGATGTAAGAGGGGCGGGCCGTCAGCGCCACGTCGATCTCCATGTCATCGTGTGTTGAAACGCCAAGGCGCAGGCCAGCCTGGCGGATGGCGTTCAAATCGGTGGTTTCCAGGTCCTCCTGACCCAAATGGACACCATACGCCTGGTGCTTAATCGCCAGTCGCCAGTAATCGTTGATAAACAGACGCGCGTCGTAACGGCGTCCCAGCGTGATGGCGGCGACCACATCGGCCTCTACCTCTTCATCGCGCTTATCCTTGATGCGCAGCTGGAGGGTGCGAACGCCGGCCTCAAGCAGGCGTTCGATCCACTCCACGCTGTCCACCACCGGATAGAGCCCTAAACGGAAGGGCACGGAGGGGAAATCAGGCTGGTACATTACGCCTCCTCTTTTTTGAGGTAGATTTCGCCGCCTTTCGCGCGGAAGGTTTCTGACATGTCCGCCATGCCGACTTCAATGGTCTGCGCGGCGGCGTAGTCGCGCACCTCCTGGCTAATTTTCATCGAGCAGAACTTCGGCCCGCACATGGAGCAGAAGTGCGCCACCTTACCCGATTCCTGCGGCAGGGTTTCATCGTGGTAGGCGCGGGCGGTGAAGGGATCGAGCGCCAGGTTAAACTGGTCTTCCCAGCGGAATTCAAAGCGCGCTTTGGACATGGCGTTGTCGCGGATTTGCGCACCCGGGTGGCCTTTCGCCAGATCCGCCGCGTGGGCGGCAATCTTGTAGGTAATCAGCCCCTGCTTCACGTCCTCTTTGTTAGGCAGGCCGAGGTGCTCTTTCGGCGTCACGTAGCAGAGCATGGCGCAGCCGAACCAGCCGATCATTGCCGCCCCAATGCCTGACGTGAAGTGGTCATAGCCCGGCGCAATATCGGTCGTCAATGGCCCCAGGGTGTAGAACGGCGCTTCGTGGCAGTGTTCCAGCTCCTCGGTCATGTTGCGGCGGATCATCTGCATCGGCACGTGGCCCGGGCCTTCAATCATTACCTGCACGTCATACTCCCAGGCGATTTTGGTCAGTTCGCCCAGCGTGTGCAGCTCGGCAAACTGCGCTTCGTCGTTGGCGTCGCGAATTGAGCCCGGACGCAGGCCGTCGCCCAGCGACAGCGAGACGTCATAGGCGGCGCAGATTTCGCAGATCTCGCGGAAGCGCTCGTAGAGGAAGTTTTCCTGATGATGGGACAGGCACCACTTCGCCATAATGGAACCGCCGCGCGAGACGATGCCGGTCAGACGCTTCGCCGTCATCGGCACATAGCGCAGCAGCACGCCTGCGTGAATGGTGAAGTAGTCCACACCCTGTTCCGCCTGCTCCAGCAGCGTGTCGCGGAACGCTTCCCAGGTGAGGTTTTCGGCGATGCCGTTGACCTTCTCCAGCGCCTGATAAATCGGGACGGTACCGATCGGCACCGGGCTGTTACGCAGGATCCATTCGCGGGTTTCGTGGATGTAGCGGCCAGTAGAAAGATCCATTACCGTATCCGCGCCCCAGCGCGTTGACCAGACCAGCTTTTCCACCTCTTCTTCGATGGATGACGTCACCGCCGAGTTGCCGATGTTGGCATTGACCTTCACCAGGAAGTTACGGCCGATAATCATCGGCTCGGATTCCGGATGGTTAATGTTGGCGGGGATAATAGCGCGGCCTGCGGCCACTTCGTCGCGCACAAACTCTGGCGTGATGTTTTCCGGCAGGCGAGCGCCAAAGCCTTCGCCCGGATGCTGGTGGCGCAATATTTCGCTGCGGATGCGCTCACGGCCCATGTTTTCACGGATGGCGATGAACTCCATCTCCGGCGTGACGATGCCCTGGCGCGCATAGTGCAACTGGGTCACGCATTTGCCCGCTCTGGCGCGTTTTGGCGTCAGCAGGCCGGTAAAGCGCAGCTCGTCCAGACCGTCGTCGGCCAGACGTTCTTTGGTATACGCAGAGCTGCGCACGCTCAGCTCTTCGCAGTCGTTACGCGCGTCAATCCACGGCTGGCGTAGCTTTGCCAGGCCCTGCTGGACATTGATGGCAACATCAGGGTCACCGTACGGGCCTGAGGTGTCATACACCGGCACGGCTTCGTTGTCTTCGTACTGCGGGTTCTCTTTGCTGCCGCCAATAAGCGTCGGGCTAAGCTGGATTTCACGCATCGGCACGCGGATATCGGCCTGCGAGCCGGTGATGTAGATACGTTTCGAGTTTGGGAAGGCGGTCCCTTCCAGGGTATCGATGAAGCGTTGGGCGTGTTCGCGCTGTTCGCGACGGGTCAATTTAGCGATAGACATAGCTCATTCCAAAAGTGAAGGACATGGCTTGTCAGACGACGGATGAAGCAAGAGAAGATCGCCCAGGGGCGATTCAACAGCAGTGTAACTCTTGTTCCCTTCGCAGGTATTAGCCTGATCAGGTTCCGCGGATCCCGAATTAACGGTCTCAGCCCGCGCGTTCAGGCGCTGGGCACTCCGACAAGAAAAATCCCCCTCCGTAGAGGGGCGAATGGTTGTAAATTACTCGTTAACGATTAAGAACTCAAGCCGGGCGCACGACGTTATCTTCGTGGCTGACGTCCAGGCCGTTATCCAGGGCGAGGGCGATCAGCTTATCTTCCAGCGTGAATCGCTCTTCCAGCGCTTCGCCAAGGTCGGAAAGCGCCTGCTGGAACTCAAGATAATTATCGTGATCGATGGCATTCTCGAGCGTGGAATCGTAGTAATCCATAATCTGCTGGGTATTGGCTTCCAGTAGTGGACAAAGTTTGCTGGCCGCTAAACAGGGATTTGTGCCTTCCATTTCGCGGATAATACGTTCATAAATGTTGAAATGGCCGTCGGAAAGGTAGTCGACCAGGCTCTGACAAAAATCATCCAGCGCTTTTTCGTTCAGCCGCATAAAGGATTCTTTGCCAGGCTTAAGACCGACCAGATTGTAATACGCCACGAGGAGATGCTTGCGTACATGTAGCCAGCGATCCACCAGTGTGTTACTTCCTCCAACGCGCTCCGTCAGGCTTTCTAGCTGGTTTAACATGGTCGACTCCGCAAAGTTTAGAATGGGATCTACTTATCCAAAATGTAACCACAATGCTAACAACATGTCAGTGAAGCGAAGGTAGTGCAATAGATATGGATCGTATTATTGAAAAATCAGATCTGGGTTGGTGGATCGTCAGTCACGAACAGAAGTTGTGGCTGCCCGGTGGAGAAATACCCTACGGTGCGGCAGAAACGTTCGATCTCGTGGGCCTGCCTGCGCTCAGGATCGGCGAGTGGCAGGGTGAGCCCGTATGGTTGATCCAACAAGCGCGTCGTCAGGATATGGGATCCGTTCGCCAGGTGCTTGATCTGGATGCGGGACTGTTCCAGCTCGCGGGGCGGGGCGTGCAGCTGGCGGAGTTTTATCGCTCGCACAAATACTGCGGCTATTGCGGGCATACCATGCACCCAAGCAAAACCGAGTGGGCGCTGCTCTGCGGCCACTGCCGTGAACGTTATTATCCGCAGATCGCGCCGTGCATCATCGTCGCTATCCGTCGGGAAGATTCCATCCTGCTGGCGCAGCATACCCGCCATCGCAACGGCATTCATACCGTCCTCGCCGGGTTCGTCGAGGTGGGCGAAACGCTGGAGCAGGCGGTAGCGCGCGAGGTGATGGAAGAGAGCGGAATCAAGGTGAAAAACCTGCGCTACGTCACCTCGCAGCCGTGGCCGTTCCCGATGTCGCTGATGACGGCGTTTATGGCTGAATATGATAGCGGCGAGATCGTTATCGACCAGAAAGAGCTGCTGGAGGCAAACTGGTATCGTTATGACGATCTGCCTCTTTTACCCCCACCGGGTACGGTGGCGCGTCGGCTGATAGAAGATACCGTGGCGATGTGTCGGGCCGAGTATGAGTAGTGTTACACTGAGGCCATGACGCTTAAGGAACTGCAAAAATGACCGAACTGAAGAACGATCGTTATCTGCGTGCGCTGCTGCGCCAGCCCGTTGATGTCACCCCGGTGTGGATGATGCGCCAGGCGGGACGCTATCTGCCAGAGTACAAAGCCACGCGCGCACAGGCGGGTGATTTTATGTCGCTGTGCAAAAACGCCGAGCTGGCCTGTGAAGTAACGCTCCAGCCGCTGCGCCGCTTCCCGCTGGATGCCGCCATTCTCTTTTCGGACATTCTCACCATTCCGGACGCCATGGGCCTTGGGCTCTATTTTGAAACCGGCGAAGGCCCGCGCTTCACCTCCCCTATCAAAAGCAAAGCCGACGTGGATAAGCTGCCGATCCCCGATCCGGAAGGCGAGCTGGGCTACGTGATGAACGCCGTACGCACCATTCGCCGTGAGCTGAAAGGTGAAGTGCCGCTGATTGGCTTCTCCGGCAGCCCGTGGACGCTGGCGACCTATATGGTTGAAGGGGGCAGCAGCAAAGCCTTCACCATGATTAAAAAGATGATGTACGCCGAGCCGCTGGCCCTGCATGCGCTGCTCGACAAGCTGGCGAAGAGTGTCACCCTCTATCTGAACGCGCAGATTAAAGCGGGCGCGCAGTCGGTGATGATTTTCGATACCTGGGGCGGCGTGCTGACCGGGCGCGATTATCAGCAGTTCTCCCTGTACTACATGCACAAAATCGTCGACGGCCTGCTGCGTGAAAACGAAGGCCGTCGCGTGCCGGTGACGCTGTTCACCAAAGGTGGCGGCCAGTGGCTGGAAGCGATGGCGGCAACCGGCTGCGACGCGCTGGGCCTCGACTGGACCACCGATATCGCCGAAGCGCGCCGTCGCGTGGGCGACAAAGTGGCGCTGCAGGGCAATATGGATCCGTCCATGCTCTATGCGCCGCCAGCCCGCATTGAAGAAGAAGTGTCGACTATACTGTCTGGTTTCGGCCAGGGTGAAGGCCACGTGTTTAACCTCGGCCACGGCATCCATCAGGATGTGCCGCCAGAACACGCAGGCGTATTTGTGGAGGCGGTGCATAGGCTTTCAGCCCAGTATCACAAGTAAGGAGAGGTTATGGATCTCGCGTCGCTACGCGCTCAGCAAATCGAACTGGCTTCATCGGTGATCCGTGAGGATCGTCTGGATAAGGATCCTCCGCAGTACATTGGTGGAGCGGACGTCGGGTTCGAGCAGGGTGGGGAAGTGACGCGAGCGGCGATGGTCGTACTGAAATACCCTTCGCTTGAGCTGGTGGAGTACAAGGTGGCGCGTATCGCGACCACCATGCCGTACATTCCGGGTTTCCTCTCCTTTCGCGAATATCCCGCGCTGCTGGCAGCGTGGGAACAGCTCTCGCAAAAACCTGACCTGCTGTTTGTCGATGGACACGGTATTTCCCACCCGCGCCGCTTAGGCGTTGCCAGCCACTTTGGGCTGCTGGTGGATGTGCCGACCATCGGCGTTGCCAAGAAGCGCCTGTGTGGGGCGTTTGAGCCGCTCTCCCCAGAGCCTGGCGCGCTGGCGCCGCTCATCCATAAAGGCGAGCAGCTGGCGTGGGTCTGGCGCAGCAAGGCGCGCTGTAACCCGCTGTTCATCGCCACCGGGCACCGGGTCAGTATGGACAGCGCCCTGGCGTGGGTTCAGCGCTGCATGAAGGGCTACCGTTTACCTGAGCCGACGCGCTGGGCGGACGCCGTTGCCTCCTCGCGTCCGGCTTTTGTTCGTTGGCAGGAAATTCAGCCGTGATTCAGGTAAACTGCGGCTAATTTTCGATTCGAGACATCATCATGCTACAAAACCCGATTCATCTGCGCCTTGAGAAGCTGGAAAGCTGGCAGCACGTGACGTTTATGGCTTGCCTGTGCGAGCGCATGTATCCCAACTACGCCGCGTTCTGTAAGCAAACGGAGTTTGGCGAAGGCCAGATTTATCGCCGCATCCTGGATTTAATCTGGGAGACGCTGACGGTTAAAGACGCGAAGGTGAACTTCGACTCTCAGCTGGAAAAGCTGGAAGAGGCGATCCCGGTTGCGGATGATTTTGACCTGTACGGAGTTTATCCAGCGATTGATGCCTGCGTCGCGTTAAGCGAGCTGCTCCACTCTCGTCTGAGCGGTGAAACGCTGGAGCACGCTATCGAAGTCAGTAAGGCCTCAATTACCACCGTCGCGATGCTGGAGATGACCCAGGCAGGTCGTGAAATGACCGACGAAGAGCTGCGTGCCAATCCGGCCGTAGAGCAAGAATGGGACATCCAGTGGGAAATTTTCCGCCTGCTGGCAGAGTGTGAAGAACGCGATATTGAGCTGATCAAAGGTCTGCGAGCGGACTTACGTGAGGCCGGCGAGAGCAATATTGGTATAATTTTTAACCAATGAGACAACAAAACGTGATTTAACGCCTGTTTTGTCGCTCCTCGACTCTTCCCTTCTGCCCCCCGTCTGGTCTACATTTGGGGGGCGAAAAAAAGTGGCTATCGGTGCGTGTATGCAGGAGAGTGCTTTTTTGGCATTTTCGTCGCACTCGATGCTTAGCAAGCGATAAACACATTGAAAGGATAACTTATGAACAAGACTCAACTGATTGATGTAATTGCGGACAAGGCTGATCTGTCTAAAGTGCAGGCTAAAGCTGCTCTGGAATCTACCCTGGCTGCTATTACTGAGTCTCTGAAAGAAGGCGATGCTGTACAACTGGTTGGTTTCGGTACCTTCAAAGTGAACCACCGCGCTGAGCGTACTGGCCGCAACCCGCAGACCGGTAAAGAAATCAAAATCGCCGCAGCTAACGTGCCGGCATTTGTTTCTGGTAAAGCACTGAAAGACGCTGTTAAGTAAGACGCGTGGCAGTGAACAGTTTTAGCGAAGGGGCGGCAACGCCCCTTTTGTCTTTCTGGCGTGGAACGCTCGCGCTGGCAGGCGTGCTGTTGCTGTCAGCCTGTAGCCACGATTCCTCCCTCCCTCCGTTTACCGCCAGCGGTTACGCGGACAACCAGGGGGCGGTCAGGATCTGGCGCAAAGATTCCGGTGGCGAAGTGCATCTGCTTTCTGCCTTCAGCCCGTGGCATAACGGCAATACGTCGACTGCGGAATATCGCTGGCAGGGAGATGACCTGTCGCTGATTGAACTGAACGTCTACAGCAAAACCCCCGAACACGTGAAAGTGCGTTTTGATGACCATGGCGAGCTGAGCTTTATGCAGCGTGAAGTCGGCGGTCAAAAACAGCAGCTTTCCAGTGATCAAATCGCCCTCTACCGTTACCGTGCCGAACAAATCCGCCAGACAAGCGACGCGCTGCGTCTGGGACGCGTTGTGCTGCGCCAGGGGCGCTGGCATACCGATGGAACGGTGACCACCTGCGAAGGGCAGACGGTGAAGCCTGAGCTCGAATCCTGGGCTACCGAACATATTCAACGCCGTCAGCGTCATTCATCAATGGAGGTGAGTGTGGCGTGGCTGGAAGCGCCGGAAGGCTCTCAGCTGCTGCTGGTGGCGAACGAAGACTTCTGCACCTGGCAGCCGACAGAGAAAAGTTTTTGATTTAAGTTCCCTCTCCCTTGAGGGAGAGGGTTAGGGAGAGGGTGTGAAATTACTCGCCCTGCTCACGCGCAATCGCGCGATAACCGATATCCTGGCGGCTGAAGCTGCCGTCCCAGTGAATATCCGCCATCAGCGCATAAGCGCGCTTCTGCGCTTCTGCCACGGTATGGCCCAGCGCGGTGGCGCACAGCACGCGGCCACCGTTGGTGAGGACGCGATCGTCGTCAGCCAGCTTCGTCCCGGCGTGGAACACCTTCGCACCGTCAATTTCTTCCAGCGGCAGGCCGTGGATTTCATCGCCGGTGCTGTAGCTACCCGGATACCCGCCCGCAGCAATCACCACGCCCAGAGACGCGCGCTCGTCCCACTCTGAGGTTTTCTCGTCGAGCTTGCCTTCGCAGGCTGCCAGACACAGATCCACCAGATCGGATTTCATGCGCAGCATGATAGGCTGTGTTTCCGGATCGCCGAAGCGGCAGTTGAATTCAATCACCTTCGGGTTGCCCTGCTTATCGATCATCAGACCTGCGTAAAGAAAACCAGTGTAGGTATTGCCTTCCGCCGACATCCCTTTCACGGTAGGCCAGATGATGCGGTCCATGGTGCGCTGGTGCACTTCGTCAGTCACTACCGGAGCAGGGGAGTAGGCGCCCATCCCGCCGGTATTCGGGCCGGTATCGCCGTTGCCCACGCGCTTGTGATCCTGGCTGGTGGCCATCGGCAGAACGTGCTCGCCGTCGACCATCACGATAAAACTCGCCTCTTCACCGTCGAGGAACTCTTCGATCACGATGCGGTGGCCCGCGTCGCCAAAGGCGTTGCCGGCCAGCATATCGTGAACAGCGGCTTCGGCTTCCTCGAGGGTCATCGCGACGATAACGCCTTTCCCGGCGGCCAGACCGTCGGCCTTGATGACAATCGGCGCGCCTTTTTCACGTAAGTAGGCCAGGGCTGGCTCCACTTCGGTGAAGTTCTGATACTCCGCCGTCGGAATGTTATGACGCGCGAGGAAATCTTTGGTGAAGGCTTTAGAGCCTTCAAGCTGGGCTGCACCTTCCGTTGGGCCGAAGATTTTCAGGCCTGCTGCGCGGAACGCATCCACCACGCCAATTACCAGCGGTGCTTCCGGGCCCACAATCGTCAGGTCGATTTTCTCGCTCTGGGCAAAGCTCAGCAGCGCCGGGATATCGGTCACGCCGATAGCCACGTTCTGCAGCGCGGGTTCCAGCGCGGTACCGGCGTTGCCCGGTGCCACGAAGACGGTATCAACCAGCGGAGACTGCGCCGCTTTCCACGCCAGAGCGTGCTCGCGCCCGCCGTTACCAATCACTAATACTTTCATTTTCTGCTCCGGGAATTAATGGCGGAAGTGACGCATGTCGGTGAAGATCATCGCGATGCCGTGTTCGTCGGCGGCGGCAATCACTTCGTCGTCGCGGATAGAGCCGCCAGGCTGGATCACGCAGGTGATGCCCACAGCAGCAGCCGCGTCGATACCGTCACGGAACGGGAAGAAAGCGTCAGAAGCCATGGCGGAGCCTTTCACTTCCAGACCTTCATCGCCTGCTTTAATGCCCGCAATTTTCGCGGAGTAAACGCGGCTCATCTGGCCGGCGCCTATCCCGATGGTCATGTTCTCTTTGGCGTAGACAATGGCGTTTGATTTGACGAACTTGGCGACCTTCCAGCAGAACAGCGCGTCACGCAGTTCCTGTTCGCTCGGCTGACGCTTGGTCACCACGCGCAGGTCGGCTTCTGTCACCATCCCCAGATCGCGGTCCTGAACCAGCAGACCGCCGTTCACGCGCTTGAAGTCCAGGCCCGGCACGCGTTCGGCCCACTGGCCGCAAACCAGTACGCGCACGTTCTGTTTCGCCGCGGTGATTTTTAGCGCTTCTTCGGATGCGGATGGCGCGATGATCACTTCAACGAACTGGCGGGAGATGATGGCCTGTGCGGTTTCAGCATCCAGCTCGCGGTTGAAGGCGATAATGCCGCCGAACGCGGAGGTTGGGTCGGTTTTGTACGCGCGATCGTAGGCATCCAGAATAGAGCTGCTCACGGCAACGCCGCATGGGTTCGCATGCTTGACGATAACGCAGGCAGGCTCGCTGAACTCTTTCACGCACTCCAGCGCAGCGTCGGTGTCGGCAATGTTGTTATAGGAGAGCGCTTTGCCCTGCACCTGCTTGGCAGTCGCAACAGAGGCTTCTTTTACCTCTTCTTCTATATAGAAGGCTGCATGCTGGTGGCTGTTCTCGCCGTAACGCATATCCTGCTTCTTAATGAAGTTCAGGTTCAGGGTGCGCGGGAAGCGGCCAGAAGGATCTTTGCTTTCACCGTGGTAAGCCGGCACCAGGCTACCGAAGTAGTTGGCGATCATGCTGTCGTACGCCGCGGTGTGTTCGAAGGCTTTGATGGCGAGGTCGAAACGCGTTTCCAGTGTGAGCGACCCTTCGTTAGCATCCATCTCATTAATAATGGTTTCGTAATCGCTGCTCTTCACCACGATGGCCACATCTTTATGGTTCTTGGCTGCGGAGCGCACCATGGTCGGGCCGCCGATATCAATATTCTCTACGGCATCTTCAAGAGAACAGCCTTCGCGGGCAACGGTTTGGGCAAACGGGTAGAGGTTAACGACCACCATGTCGATTGGGGCGATGTCATGCTGTTTCATAATGGCGTCGTCCTGACCGCGACGGCCAAGAATACCGCCGTGTACTTTCGGGTGCAGGGTTTTGACGCGTCCATCCATCATTTCCGGGAAACCGGTGTAATCGGACACTTCGGTTACCGGCAGACCTTTATCTGCTAACAGGCGAGCGGTACCGCCTGTGGAAAGCAGCTCCACACCGCGTGCGGAAAGTGCCTGAGCGAATTCGACGATACCGGCTTTATCAGAAACACTGAGCAGAGCGCGGCGGACTGGACGACGTTGTTGCATGGTAAATCCCCTGGATTTCACGATTACAGAGAGCGTTAGATGAATTTTCCAGTGAAAAACTCATCTAACACACCTGACGGGGCATCCTTATTAAGCGCGAGCATTTTAACGAAAACGTTTGCGCAACGCTCGCATATTTTCACTTTTTCGTATCATTGTGGATAAGTCTGTGTGTAAAAAGGTATAAGGCGGGGGTTTGCTGTGGAATGCAGCAGTCAGTCATTTTTCTGTCATTTAGCGGTTGCGGCCTGCGGAGAACTCCCTATAATGCGCCTCCATCGACACGGCGGATGTGAATCACTTCACAGACAACCCGGTCGGTTGAAGAGAAAAAATCCTGAAATAACGGGTTGACTCTGAAAGAGGAAAGCGTAATATACGCCACCTCGCAACGGTGAGCTGAAAGCCGCGTTGCACTGCTCTTTAACAATTTATCAGACAATCTGTGTGGGCACTCAAAGTGACATGGATTCTTAATGTCTTCGGACAATAAATGAATACCAAGTCTCTGAGTGAACATACGTAATTCATTACGAAGTTTAATTCACGAGCATCAAACTTAAATTGAAGAGTTTGATCATGGCTCAGATTGAACGCTGGCGGCAGGCCTAACACATGCAAGTCGAACGGTAGCACAGAGAGCTTGCTCTCGGGTGACGAGTGGCGGACGGGTGAGTAATGTCTGGGAAACTGCCTGATGGAGGGGGATAACTACTGGAAACGGTAGCTAATACCGCATAACGTCGCAAGACCAAAGAGGGGGACCTTCGGGCCTCTTGCCATCAGATGTGCCCAGATGGGATTAGCTAGTAGGTGGGGTAACGGCTCACCTAGGCGACGATCCCTAGCTGGTCTGAGAGGATGACCAGCCACACTGGAACTGAGACACGGTCCAGACTCCTACGGGAGGCAGCAGTGGGGAATATTGCACAATGGGCGCAAGCCTGATGCAGCCATGCCGCGTGTATGAAGAAGGCCTTCGGGTTGTAAAGTACTTTCAGCGGGGAGGAAGGCGATAAGGTTAATAACCTTGTCGATTGACGTTACCCGCAGAAGAAGCACCGGCTAACTCCGTGCCAGCAGCCGCGGTAATACGGAGGGTGCAAGCGTTAATCGGAATTACTGGGCGTAAAGCGCACGCAGGCGGTCTGTCAAGTCGGATGTGAAATCCCCGGGCTCAACCTGGGAACTGCATTCGAAACTGGCAGGCTAGAGTCTTGTAGAGGGGGGTAGAATTCCAGGTGTAGCGGTGAAATGCGTAGAGATCTGGAGGAATACCGGTGGCGAAGGCGGCCCCCTGGACAAAGACTGACGCTCAGGTGCGAAAGCGTGGGGAGCAAACAGGATTAGATACCCTGGTAGTCCACGCCGTAAACGATGTCGACTTGGAGGTTGTGCCCTTGAGGCGTGGCTTCCGGAGCTAACGCGTTAAGTCGACCGCCTGGGGAGTACGGCCGCAAGGTTAAAACTCAAATGAATTGACGGGGGCCCGCACAAGCGGTGGAGCATGTGGTTTAATTCGATGCAACGCGAAGAACCTTACCTACTCTTGACATCCAGAGAACTTAGCAGAGATGCTTTGGTGCCTTCGGGAACTCTGAGACAGGTGCTGCATGGCTGTCGTCAGCTCGTGTTGTGAAATGTTGGGTTAAGTCCCGCAACGAGCGCAACCCTTATCCTTTGTTGCCAGCGGTCCGGCCGGGAACTCAAAGGAGACTGCCAGTGATAAACTGGAGGAAGGTGGGGATGACGTCAAGTCATCATGGCCCTTACGAGTAGGGCTACACACGTGCTACAATGGCGCATACAAAGAGAAGCGACCTCGCGAGAGCAAGCGGACCTCATAAAGTGCGTCGTAGTCCGGATTGGAGTCTGCAACTCGACTCCATGAAGTCGGAATCGCTAGTAATCGTGGATCAGAATGCCACGGTGAATACGTTCCCGGGCCTTGTACACACCGCCCGTCACACCATGGGAGTGGGTTGCAAAAGAAGTAGGTAGCTTAACCTTCGGGAGGGCGCTTACCACTTTGTGATTCATGACTGGGGTGAAGTCGTAACAAGGTAACCGTAGGGGAACCTGCGGTTGGATCACCTCCTTACCTTAAAGAACCTGCCTTTGCAGTGCTCACACAGATTGTCTGATGAATGATGAACTTCTGAATGTACTTTTGAGTGCATTAAGAAGTTTTGCTCTTTAAAAATCTGGATCAAGCTGAAAATTGAAACGACACACATGTTATGTGTGTTCGAGTCTCTCAAATTTTCGCAATCACGAAGTGAAACATCTTCGGGTTGTGAGGTTAAGCGACTAAGCGTACACGGTGGATGCCCTGGCAGTCAGAGGCGATGAAGGACGTGCTAATCTGCGAAAAGCGCCGGCGAGGTGATATGAACCTTTGACCCGGCGATGTCCGAATGGGGAAACCCAGTGTGATTCGTCACACTATCGTTAACTGAATACATAGGTTAACGAGGCGAACCGGGGGAACTGAAACATCTAAGTACCCCGAGGAAAAGAAATCAACCGAGATTCCCCCAGTAGCGGCGAGCGAACGGGGAGCAGCCCGGAGTCTGAATCAGCTTGTGTGTTAGTGGAAGCGTCTGGAAAGTCGCAGGGTACAGGGTGATACTCCCGTACACGAAAATGCACAGGCTGTGAACTCGAAGAGTAGGGCGGGACACGTGGTATCCTGTCTGAATATGGGGGGACCATCCTCCAAGGCTAAATACTCCTGACTGACCGATAGTGAACCAGTACCGTGAGGGAAAGGCGAAAAGAACCCCGGCGAGGGGAGTGAAAAAGAACCTGAAACCGTGTACGTACAAGCAGTGGGAGCACCTTCGTGGTGTGACTGCGTACCTTTTGTATAATGGGTCAGCGACTTATATTCTGTAGCAAGGTTAACCGTATAGGGGAGCCGAAGGGAAACCGAGTCTTAACTGGGCGTTAAGTTGCAGGGTATAGACCCGAAACCCGGTGATCTAGCCATGGGCAGGTTGAAGGTTGGGTAACACTAACTGGAGGACCGAACCGACTAATGTTGAAAAATTAGCGGATGACCTGTGGCTGGGGGTGAAAGGCCAATCAAACCGGGAGATAGCTGGTTCTCCCCGAAAGCTATTTAGGTAGCGCCTCGTGAACTCATCTTCGGGGGTAGAGCACTGTTTCGGCTAGGGGGCCATCCCGGCTTACCAACCCGATGCAAACTACGAATACCGAAGAATGTTATCACGGGAGACACACGGCGGGTGCTAACGTCCGTCGTGAAGAGGGAAACAACCCAGACCGCCAGCTAAGGTCCCAAAGTCATGGTTAAGTGGGAAACGATGTGGGAAGGCACAGACAGCCAGGATGTTGGCTTAGAAGCAGCCATCATTTAAAGAAAGCGTAATAGCTCACTGGTCGAGTCGGCCTGCGCGGAAGATGTAACGGGGCTAAACCATGCACCGAAGCTGCGGCAGCGACACTATGTGTTGTTGGGTAGGGGAGCGTTCTGTAAGCCGTCGAAGGTGGCCTGTGAGGGCTGCTGGAGGTATCAGAAGTGCGAATGCTGACATAAGTAACGATAAAGCGGGTGAAAAGCCCGCTCGCCGGAAGACCAAGGGTTCCTGTCCAACGTTAATCGGGGCAGGGTGAGTCGACCCCTAAGGCGAGGCCGAAAGGCGTAGTCGATGGGAAACAGGTTAATATTCCTGTACTTGGTGTTACTGCGAAGGGGGGACGGAGAAGGCTATGTCAGCCGGGCGACGGTTGTCCCGGTTTAAGCGTGTAGGTGTGTGTTCCAGGCAAATCCGGTTCACTTTAACACTGAGGCGTGATGACGAGGCACTACGGTGCTGAAGTGATAAATGCCCTGCTTCCAGGAAAAGCCTCTAAGCATCAGGTAACACGAAATCGTACCCCAAACCGACACAGGTGGTCAGGTAGAGAATACCAAGGCGCTTGAGAGAACTCGGGTGAAGGAACTAGGCAAAATGGTGCCGTAACTTCGGGAGAAGGCACGCTGATATGTAGGTGAAGCCCCTGCGGGTGGAGCTGAAATCAGTCGAAGATACCAGCTGGCTGCAACTGTTTATTAAAAACACAGCACTGTGCAAACACGAAAGTGGACGTATACGGTGTGACGCCTGCCCGGTGCCGGAAGGTTAATTGATGGGGTTAGCGGCAACGCGAAGCTCTTGATCGAAGCCCCGGTAAACGGCGGCCGTAACTATAACGGTCCTAAGGTAGCGAAATTCCTTGTCGGGTAAGTTCCGACCTGCACGAATGGCGTAATGATGGCCAGGCTGTCTCCACCCGAGACTCAGTGAAATTGAACTCGCTGTGAAGATGCAGTGTACCCGCGGCAAGACGGAAAGACCCCGTGAACCTTTACTATAGCTTGACACTGAACACTGGTCCTTGATGTGTAGGATAGGTGGGAGGCTTTGAAGCGTGGACGCCAGTCTGCGTGGAGCCGTCCTTGAAATACCACCCTTTAATGGCTGGTGTTCTAACGTGGACCCGTAATCCGGGTTGCGGACAGTGTCTGGTGGGTAGTTTGACTGGGGCGGTCTCCTCCCAAAGAGTAACGGAGGAGCACGAAGGTTAGCTAATCCTGGTCGGACATCAGGAGGTTAGTGCAATGGCATAAGCTAGCTTGACTGCGAGAGTGACGGCTCGAGCAGGTGCGAAAGCAGGTCATAGTGATCCGGTGGTTCTGAATGGAAGGGCCATCGCTCAACGGATAAAAGGTACTCCGGGGATAACAGGCTGATACCGCCCAAGAGTTCATATCGACGGCGGTGTTTGGCACCTCGATGTCGGCTCATCACATCCTGGGGCTGAAGTAGGTCCCAAGGGTATGGCTGTTCGCCATTTAAAGTGGTACGCGAGCTGGGTTTAGAACGTCGTGAGACAGTTCGGTCCCTATCTGCCGTGGGCGCTGGAGAATTGAGGGGGGCTGCTCCTAGTACGAGAGGACCGGAGTGGACGCATCACTGGTGTTCGGGTTGTCATGCCAATGGCACTGCCCGGTAGCTAAATGCGGAAGAGATAAGTGCTGAAAGCATCTAAGCACGAAACTTGCCCCGAGATGAGTTCTCCCTGAGACTTTAAGTCTCCTGAAGGAACGTTGAAGACGACGACGTTGATAGGTCGGGTGTGTAAGCGCAGCGATGCGTTGAGCTAACCGATACTAATGAACCGTGAGGCTTAACCTTACAACGCCGAAGGTGTTTTGGCGGAAGAGACAGAAGATTTTCAGCCTTGATACAGATTAACAGAATTTGCCTGGCGGCTTTAGCGCGGTGGTCCCACCTGACCCCATGCCGAACTCAGAAGTGAAACGCCGTAGCGCCGATGGTAGTGTGGGGTCTCCCCATGTGAGAGTAGGGAACTGCCAGGCATCAATCAAGAAGAACCCCGTACCGTAAGGTGCGGGGTTTTTTGCTTTTATTTTTCCTCTCTCTCCCTGAAACTTTCTCACCTTCAACTTGCAGACTCGACATTCCGATAGTTTCTGGGTATCGTTAGCTATCTGGATGTCTAAACGTTTATACGTATGCTGTGAGGATATTAAGTTATGCCGATTCGGGTGCAGGACGAGCTACCAGCCGTCAATTTCTTGCGTGAAGAAAACGTCTTCGTGATGACGGCTTCGCGTGCGACAGGTCAGGAAATTCGCCCGCTGAAGGTGCTTATTCTCAATCTGATGCCAAAAAAGATCGAAACAGAAAACCAGTTCCTGCGTCTTCTGTCGAACTCCCCGCTGCAGGTCGATATTCAGCTGCTGCGTATTGATGCCCGTGAGTCACGTAACACGCCCTCTGAGCATCTGAATAACTTCTACTGTAACTTCGAAGATATTCAGGGGGAAAACTTCGACGGACTGATTGTAACCGGCGCGCCGCTTGGCCTGGTGGAATTTAACGATGTCGCCTACTGGCCGCAGATCAAACAGGTGCTGGAGTGGGCAAAAGATCACGTCACGTCTACGCTGTTTGTCTGTTGGGCCGTACAGGCTGCACTCAACATTCTCTACGGTATTCCCAAACAGACCCGCACTGAAAAGCTCTCCGGCGTATACGAACACCACATTCTTCATCCACACGCGCTGTTGACGCGCGGGTTTGACGACTCCTTCCTGGCCCCGCATTCTCGCTACGCCGATTTCCCGGCCCAGCTGATTCGTGACTACACCGATCTGGAGATCCTGGCCGAAACGGAAGATGGAGATGCTTATCTGTTTGCCAGCAAGGATAAACGGATTGCATTCGTGACCGGGCATCCTGAGTACGATCCGCATACCCTTGCGTCAGAGTATTTCCGTGATGTCGAAGCGGGTCTTAATCCGGATGTACCGTACAACTATTTCCCGAAAGACGACCCGCAAAACAAACCGAGAGCGACCTGGCGCAGTCACGGGAATTTGCTTTTTACCAACTGGCTCAACTATTACGTCTATCAGATAACGCCATACGATCTGCGTCACATGAATCCGACGCTGGAGTAATCTTCTGCACTAAACGATCCTAAAGCGTTTCAGCTATTCAAATCAGGCACCTTCGGGTGCCTTTTTTATTTCCGAAATATCACTCACCGTTCGATCCAACTTTAATCCCAATGAAATCAATAAATTAATTGCGATAAACAATTAAAATGGAAATTGTTTTTGATTTTAGAAAAAATATAGATAGTCTTAATTCTGCTGAGCGAAAACTACCCAACGATCTTTCGTTCGCATCGGGGGCGTGATTTTGGATCTTTGATGAGGAGCAGATTAATGACTCAACAGGCAACGACGGTCGATGAACTGGCCTTTACCCAGCCGTATGGCGAGCAAGAACAGCAAGTGTTGACGGCGGAAGCGGTAGAATTTCTGACTGAACTGGTGACCCGCTTTACGCCACAGCGTAATAAGCTGCTGGCGGCACGCATTCATCAGCAGCAGGAAATTGACGATGGCAAGTTGCCTGGCTTCATTTCGGAAACCGCTTCCATTCGCCGCGGTGAGTGGAAAATCCGCGGCATCCCTGAAGATTTACAGGATCGTCGCGTTGAGATCACCGGTCCGGTAGAGCGCAAAATGGTGATCAACGCCATGAACGCCAACGTTAAAGTCTTTATGGCCGATTTTGAAGACTCGCTGGCACCAGACTGGAACAAAGTTATCGACGGGCAGATCAACCTGCGCGACGCCGTGAACGGCACCATCAGCTATACCAACGAAGCCGGGAAAATCTACCAGCTCAAACCGAACCCGGCGGTGCTGATCTGTCGCGTACGCGGTCTGCACCTGCCTGAAAAACATGTCACATGGCGTGGGGAAGCCATTCCGGGCAGCCTGTTTGATTTCGCACTCTATTTCTTCCACAACTACAAGAACCTGCTGGCAAAAGGTAGCGGTCCCTATTTCTACCTGCCAAAAACGCAGGCCTGGCAGGAAGCGGCCTGGTGGAGTGAAGTATTCAGCTACGCGGAAGATCGTTTCAACCTGCCGCGCGGCACCATCAAGGCCACGCTGCTGATTGAAACGCTGCCAGCCGTGTTCCAGATGAATGAAATTCTGCACGCCCTGCGCGACCACATTGTCGGCCTGAACTGTGGACGCTGGGACTATATCTTCAGCTACATCAAAACTCTCAAAAATTATCCCGATCGCGTGCTGCCGGATCGTCAGGTTGTGACCATGGATAAACCGTTCCTGAGCGCCTACTCGCGTCTGCTGATCAAAACCTGCCATAAGCGCGGCGCCTTTGCGATGGGCGGCATGGCGGCTTTTATCCCGAGCAAAGACGCGGAGCGCAATAATCAGGTGCTCAACAAGGTGAAAGCCGATAAAGAGCTTGAAGCCCGTAACGGTCACGACGGCACGTGGATTGCACATCCGGGTCTGGCCGATACGGCGATGGAGGTCTTCAACCGCGTGCTCGGCGATAACAAAAACCAGCTGTTTGTCACGCGCGAAGAAGATGCCCCAACGGCTGAAGAACAGCTGCTGGCTCCGTGTGCGGGCGAGCGGACGGAAGAGGGCATGCGTGCCAATATCCGCGTCGCGGTCCAGTACATCGAGGCGTGGATCTCCGGAAACGGCTGCGTGCCTATCTACGGCCTGATGGAAGATGCCGCCACGGCGGAAATCTCTCGTACCTCCATCTGGCAGTGGATCCACCATCAAAAAACGCTCAGCAACGGCAAGCCGGTGACAAAAGCGCTGTTCCGCCAGATGCTGGCCGAAGAGATGCGGGTGATCCAGGACGAGCTGGGTGAACACCGCTTCAGCAGCGGACGTTTTGATGACGCCGCGCGCCTGATGGAGCAAATCACCACATCAGATGACTTAATCGACTTCCTGACCCTGCCGGGCTACCGCTTCCTGGCGTAACTCACCACATAACAATATGGAGCATCTGCACATGAAAACCCGTACCCAACAAATCGAAGAGTTAAAGAAAGAGTGGACACAACCTCGCTGGGAAGGCATCCGCCGTCCTTACAGCGCGGAGGAAGTGGTGAAATTACGCGGCTCGGTCAACCCGGAATGCACGCTGGCACAGAACGGTGCGGCGAAAATGTGGAAGCTGCTGCACGGCGGCTCTAAAAAAGGCTACATCAATAGCCTCGGCGCGCTGACCGGCGGTCAGGCGCTGCAGCAGGCGAAGGCCGGTATTGAAGCTATCTACCTCTCCGGCTGGCAGGTCGCGGCGGACGCCAACCTGGCCTCCAGCATGTACCCGGATCAGTCGCTCTATCCGGCAAACTCCGTGCCGTCGGTGGTGGATCGGATCAACAATACCTTCCGTCGTGCGGATCAGATCCAGTGGGCCGCCGGTATCGAACCTGGCGATCCACGCTTTACTGACTACTTCCTGCCGATCGTCGCGGATGCGGAAGCGGGCTTCGGCGGTGTGCTGAACGCCTTCGAGCTGATGAAATCGATGATTGAGGCCGGTGCAGCGGCCGTTCACTTCGAAGACCAACTGGCGTCAGTGAAAAAATGCGGACACATGGGCGGTAAGGTGCTCGTTCCGACTCAGGAAGCGATTCAGAAGCTGGTTGCCGCGCGTCTGGCTGCTGACGTGCTCGGCGTGCCGACGCTGGTGATTGCCCGTACCGATGCGGACGCGGCGGACCTGATCACCTCTGACTGCGACCCGTACGACAACGAATTCATTACCGGCGAGCGCACCAGCGAAGGCTTCTACCGCACCCATGCCGGCATTGAACAGGCGATCAGCCGCGGCCTGGCGTACGCCCCCTATGCGGACCTGGTCTGGTGTGAAACCTCTACGCCGGATCTGGCGCTGGCAAAACGCTTTGCCGACGCCATTCACGCGAAGTTCCCGGGAAAACTGCTGGCCTACAACTGCTCGCCGTCCTTCAACTGGCAGAAAAAGCTGGATGACAAAACCATCGCCAGCTTCCAGCAGCAGCTGTCCGACATGGGCTACAAATACCAGTTCATCACCCTGGCAGGCATCCACAGCATGTGGTTCAACATGTTCGACCTGGCGCATGCCTATGCGCAGGGCGAGGGCATGAAGCACTACGTTGAGAAGGTGCAGCAGCCGGAGTTTGCCGCGGGTAAAGACGGCTACACCTTCGTGTCTCACCAGCAGGAGGTGGGCACCGGCTACTTTGATAATGTGACCACGATTATTCAGGGCGGCACCTCCTCCGTCACCGCCTTAACGGGTTCAACGGAAGAAGCACAGTTCTAATCTTTTCCCCCTCTCCCCTCCGGGGAGAGGGTTGGGTAAGGGGAATATATGTCGCGTGGCCTGGAATTACTGATTGCCCAAACTATTTTGCAGGGCTTCGATGCCCAGTATGGTCGTTTTCTTGAAGTGACATCCGGCGCGCAGCAGCGCTTCGAACATGCAGACTGGCATGCGGTTCAGCAGGCCATGAAGCAGCGTATCCATCTCTACGACCACCACGTGGGTCTGGTGGTGGAGCAGCTGCGCTGTATTACCGACGGTAAAAGCCCGGACGCGGAATTTTTACTGCGCGTGAAAGAGCATTACACCCATCTGTTACCCGACTACCCTCGCTTCGAGATTGCGGAGAGCTTTTTCAACTCCGTCTATTGCCGGTTATTTGACCACCGCTCGTTATCTCCTGAGCGGTTATTTATTTTTAGCTCCCAGCCGGAGCGACGCTTTCGTTCCATTCCGCGTCCGCTGGCGAAAGACTTCTTTCCCGATCGCGGATGGGAAAAGCTCCTGCACCGCGTATTAACCGATTTGCCGCTGCGCCTGCCCTGGGAGAATAAAGCCCGGGATATCGGCTATATCCACGCGCATCTCAATGAAACCTTCGGCGAGGCGGCGCTTAGCCGTAGCCATTTGCAGGTTGCCAACGAGCTTTTCTACCGTAATAAAGCCGCCTGGCTGGTGGGCAAATTGGTTACGCCGACGGCCATCGTGCCGTTTCTGTTACCGATCCACCGTACCGACAACGGGGAACTGTTTGTCGATACCTGCCTGACTACCAGCGCCGAGGCCAGCATCGTGTTTGGCTTCGCCCGCTCCTATTTCATGGTATACGCCCCGCTGCCTGCCGCCCTTGTGGAGTGGCTGCGCGAGATCCTGCCCGGTAAAACCACCGCCGAGCTGTATATGGCGATTGGCTGCCAGAAGCACGCCAAAACGGAAAGCTACCGGGAATACTTGCGCTACGTCACCACGGCCGATGAGCAGTTTATCGAAGCGCCCGGCATTCGCGGTATGGTGATGCTGGTCTTCACGCTTCCGGGTTTTGACCGGGTCTTTAAGGTGATAAAAGACAGATTCGCGCCGCAGAAAGAGATGAGCGCCGCGCACGTCCGCGCCTGCTATCAGCTGGTTAAAGAGCACGACCGCGTCGGGCGCATGGCGGATACTCAGGAGTTCGAAAACTTTGTGCTGGATAAACAGCAGATCGACCCGGCGCTGATGACGCTTTTGATGCAGGAAGCGCCCGCGAAAATTACCGATCTGGGTGACAAAATTGTGATAAGCCATCTCTACATTGAGCGCCGCATGGTGCCGCTAAATATCTGGCTTGAGCAGTCCGACGGTCAGGCGCTGCGGGATGCCATTGAAGAATACGGCAACGCGATTCGCCAGCTGGCCGCCGCCAATATTTTCCCGGGAGACATGCTGTTTAAAAACTTCGGCGTCACCCGGCACGGGCGGGTAGTGTTCTACGATTACGACGAAATTTGCTACATGACCGAAGTGAACTTCCGCGATATCCCAGCACCACGTTACCCGGAGGATGAGCTCTCCAGCGAGCCGTGGTACAGCGTTTCACCGGGAGATGTGTTTCCTGAAGAGTTTCGCCACTGGCTGTGTGCCGACCCGCGCATCGGCCCGCTATTTGAAGAGATGCATGAGGATCTGTTCCGCGCCAGCTACTGGCGCGGGCTGCAAACGCGGATCAAAAATGGGCACGTGGAAGATGTGTATGCCTACCGCCGCAAGCAGCGGTTTTGCATCCGGTTTTCTCCCTCTCCCTGTGGGAGAGGACTGGGGTGAGGGCATCAGGCCGCACTCAATCTTAACGAATCCCACCGTACGCCAGCGTCACCTCTTTTGCCGCCTTAATCACCAGCGCACCCAACTCGGTCACGCGGTCGTCGGTCATACGTGAGATGGGGCCAGAGATGGAGATCGCGGCGAACGGCTCGCGATGCTCGTCAAAAATGCAGGACGCCAGGCAGCGCAGGCCCAGGGCATGTTCTTCATCATCAAACGAATAGCCGCGCTTGCGGGTTAACGCCAGATCTTCTTTCAGATGCACCGGCGACACCAGCGTGGCGTGGGTGTAGGCGTGCAGACCTTTGCGGTGCAGCAGCCCCGTCACCTGCTCTTCGCTCAGCTGCGAGAGAAACGCTTTCCCTGCGCCGGAGGCGTGCATCGGCAGTTTGCCGCCAATCGGTGCGGACATACGCATCAGCTGCGTACACTGCACCTGATCGATGATAATCGCCTGATGGTCGCTCTGGTCCAGCACCGCCAGGTTCACCGTCTCGCCGGACTCCTCCATCAGCTTGCGCAGAATCGGATGCACAATCGCCAGCAGGTTGCGGCTCTGCAGGAAGCTGCTGCCCACGATAAACGCGTGTGCGCCCACCGCCCAGTGCCCCAGCTCGCCTACCTGGCGGACAAAGCCCAACTGCTGCATAGTGGTCAGCAGGCGGTGCGTGGTGGAGTTCGGCAGGCCAGCCTGCTGGGCCAGCTCCGTCAGTGCTACGCTGCCGTGCGACTCGGCTATCCATTCCAGCAGCTTCAAACCGCGCGTGAGCGACTGAACCTGTCCGCCAGGTTGTGCGGCAGTGGTGGCGGCAGGTTTTCTGCCGCGTTTAGCGGGAACGGTCGCGACCATGACGATCTCCTTTTTCTGTATCGTGGAAATCATTTTCGTTTTATTTGGTGGATTTGCAACCGCTTTCCTGACTGATCGGAGGAGTGATGGTGAACATGTCTCATGTTACCGCAGTGTGACTTTTCCACCCTGCGAGATTGTGCCAGTATGGAACGCAGCCTTTTGGCCTAGTTGAGCGTTGTCGGGAGCAAGTGTGAGCAGCAAAGTAGAGCAACTGCGTGCGCAGTTAAATGAACGAATTCTGGTGCTGGACGGCGGCATGGGCACCATGATCCAGGGCTATCGTCTGAGTGAAGACGATTTCCGCGGCGAGCGCTTTGCCGACTGGCCCTGCGACCTCAAAGGGAACAACGACCTGCTGGTGCTCAGCAAGCCGTCCGTGATTAAGGATATCCACAACGCCTACTTCGAAGCGGGTGCGGATATCGTTGAAACCAACACCTTTAACTCGACAACCATCGCCATGGCGGATTACCAGATGGAATCCCTGTCGGCGGAGATCAACTTTGAAGCCGCGAAGCTAGCGCGCGCCTGCGCCGACGAGTGGACGGCCCGCACGCCGGATAAGCCGCGCTACGTTGCCGGGGTGCTGGGCCCGACGAACCGCACCGCGTCGATTTCACCGGACGTCAATGACCCGGCGTTTCGTAATATCACCTTTGACCAGTTGGTTGCCGCCTACCGAGAATCGACCAAAGCGCTGGTGGAAGGTGGTTCCGACCTGATCCTGATTGAAACCGTATTCGACACCCTCAACGCCAAGGCCGCGATTTACGCGGTGAAAGAGGAGTTCGAGGCGCTGGGCGTTGACCTGCCGATCATGATTTCCGGCACCATCACCGACGCCTCCGGCCGTACCCTGTCCGGCCAGACAACCGAAGCGTTTTATAACTCCCTGCGTCACGCCGAAGCGCTCTCCTTCGGCCTGAACTGCGCGCTGGGGCCGGACGAACTGCGCCAGTACGTGCAGGAGCTTTCGCGCATCGCGGAATGCTACGTCACCGCCCACCCGAACGCTGGTCTTCCGAATGCATTCGGTGAATACGATCTGGATGCCGACACTATGGCGGCGCAAATCCGCGAGTGGGCCGAGTCTGGCTTCCTGAATATCGTCGGCGGCTGCTGCGGCACCACGCCGGAGCACATCGCCGCCATGAGCCATGCGGTAGCGGGTCTTCCGCCGCGCAAGCTGCCCGAGCTTCCGGTTGCCTGTCGCCTGTCCGGCCTTGAGCCGTTGACCATCGGCGACGACAGCCTGTTTGTGAACGTGGGTGAACGTACTAACGTCACCGGGTCTGCAAAGTTCAAGCGTCTGATCAAAGAAGAGAAGTACAGCGAGGCGCTGGACGTTGCCCGCCAGCAGGTGGAAAGCGGCGCACAGATTATCGATATCAACATGGACGAGGGGATGCTCGACGCCGAAGCGGCGATGGTGCGTTTCCTCAACCTGATCGCCGGTGAGCCGGACATCGCCCGCGTGCCGATCATGATCGACTCCTCCAAGTGGGAAGTCATCGAAAAAGGGCTGAAGTGCATTCAGGGTAAAGGCATCGTCAACTCTATCTCGATGAAAGAAGGCGTTGATATCTTTATCCACCACGCGAAGATGGTCCGCCGCTACGGTGCCGCCGTGGTAGTGATGGCCTTCGACGAAGTGGGCCAGGCGGATACCCGCGAGCGCAAAATCGAGATTTGCCGCCGCGCGTACAAGATTTTGACCGAAGAGGTGGGCTTCCCGCCGGAAGACATCATCTTTGACCCGAACATCTTCGCCGTCGCGACCGGGATTGAAGAGCACAATAACTACGCCCAGGACTTTATCGGGGCGTGTGAAGATATTAAACGCGAGCTGCCGCATGCGCTGATCTCCGGCGGCGTGTCGAACGTGTCGTTCTCCTTCCGCGGCAACGATCCGGTGCGAGAAGCGATCCACGCCGTGTTCCTCTATTACGCCATCCGCAACGGGATGGACATGGGGATCGTCAACGCCGGACAGCTGGCGATTTATGACGACCTCCCTGCCGAGCTGCGCGACGCCGTCGAGGACGTGATCCTTAACCGCCGCGACGACGCGACCGAGCGGTTGCTGGATTTGGCCGAAAAATACCGTGGCAGCAAGTCGGATGACGCAGCCAACGTTCAGCAGGCCGAATGGCGCTCCTGGGACGTGAAAAAGCGTCTGGAATACTCGCTGGTGAAAGGGATTACCGAGTTCATTGAGCAGGATACCGAGGAAGCGCGTCAGCAGGCAGCCCGTCCGATTGAAGTGATTGAAGGCCCGCTGATGGACGGCATGAACGTGGTCGGCGATCTGTTCGGCGAGGGCAAAATGTTCCTGCCGCAGGTGGTGAAATCCGCCCGCGTCATGAAGCAGGCCGTCGCCTATCTGGAACCGTTTATCGAAGCCAGCAAAGAGAAAGGCTCCAGCAACGGTAAAATGGTTATCGCCACCGTGAAGGGCGACGTGCACGACATCGGCAAAAATATCGTCGGCGTGGTGCTGCAGTGTAATAACTACGAAATTATCGACCTTGGCGTGATGGTCCCGGCGGATAAAATTCTCAAGACCGCGCGCGAAGTGAACGCCGACCTGATTGGTCTCTCCGGGCTGATCACCCCGTCGCTGGACGAGATGGTCAACGTGGCTAAGGAGATGGAGCGTCAGGGCTTCACCATTCCGTTATTGATTGGCGGGGCGACCACCTCGAAAGCGCACACGGCGGTGAAAATCGAGCAGAACTACAGCGGCCCGACGGTCTACGTGCAGAACGCCTCGCGCACGGTGGGCGTGGTCTCCGCGCTGCTCTCCGACGCCCAGCGCGACGACTTTGTGGCGCGCACCCGCAAAGAGTACGAAACCGTCCGCATCCAGCACGGACGTAAGAAACCGCGCACCCCGCCTGTTTCACTTCAGGCGGCGCGCGATAACGATCTGGCCTTTGACTGGTCCAGCTATACGCCACCGGTCGCGCACCGTCTGGGTGTGCAGGACGTGACGGCCAGCATCGAAACGCTGCGTAACTACATCGACTGGACGCCGTTCTTTATGACCTGGTCGTTGGCGGGCAAATATCCGCGCATCCTGGAAGATGAGGTGGTAGGCGAGGAGGCGAAGCGCCTGTTTAAAGATGCCAACGACATGCTCGACACGCTGAGCGCAGAGAAAACCCTCAACCCGCGCGGCGTGGTGGGCCTGTTCCCGGCGAACCGCGTGGGCGATGACGTGGAAATCTACCGCGATGAAACCCGCACCCACGTGCTGGCGGTCAGCCGCCATCTGCGCCAGCAAACCGAAAAAGTGGGCTTTGCCAACTACTGCCTGGCCGATTTCGTCGCGCCGAAGCTGAGCGGGAAAGCCGACTATATCGGTGCGTTTGCGGTAACCGGCGGGCTGGAAGAAGACGCTCTGGCGGACGCGTTCGAAGCGCAGCACGATGATTACAATAAAATCATGGTGAAAGCGATTGCCGATCGCCTGGCGGAAGCGTTCGCCGAGTACCTCCACGAGCGCGTGCGCAAGGTGCACTGGGGCTATGCGGCGAATGAGAACCTCAGCAACGAGGAGCTGATCCGCGAAAACTACCAGGGCATTCGCCCTGCGCCGGGCTATCCGGCCTGCCCGGAGCACACCGAAAAAGGCACCATCTGGAAACTGCTGGACGTAGAAGCCCATACCGGCATGAAGCTCACCGAGTCGTTCGCCATGTGGCCGGGCGCGTCCGTGTCCGGCTGGTACTTTAGCCATCCGGACAGCAAGTACTTCGCCGTGGCGCAACTGCAGCGGGATCAGATCGAAGATTACGCCCTGCGCAAAGGCATGAGCGTGTCAGACGTCGAGCGCTGGCTGGCGCCGAATCTGGGCTACGACGCGGACTAACGTCACTTTTCCTTACAACAAACAGGGCACCTCAACGGTGCCCTGTCTCTTTCTTACGTTTAAACCCTTATACTTAATCATAAAATCTATAACGATAAGGAGAACCCACTTCCGTGCTGACGTTGTTACATTTGCTTTCGGCAGTCGCACTGCTCGTATGGGGCACCCATATTGTCCGCACCGGCGTGATGCGCGTGTTTGGCGCGCGCTTACGTACCGTTCTCAGCGGCAGCGTTGAGAAGAAGCCGCTCGCCTTCTGCGCGGGTATCGGCGTGACGGCGCTGGTGCAAAGCAGCAATGCCACCACTATGCTCGTCACCTCGTTCGTGGCGCAGGATCTGGTCGCGCTCGCCCCGGCGCTGGTGATCGTGCTGGGCGCTGACGTCGGCACCGCGCTGATGGCGCGTATCCTGACCTTTGACCTCTCGTGGCTGTCGCCGCTGCTGATTTTTATTGGCGTCATTTTCTTCCTTGGCCGCAAGCAGACGCGTGCCGGGCAGCTCGGACGCGTCGGCATTGGCCTCGGCCTCATCCTGCTGGCGCTGGAGCTGATCGTGCAGGCGGTGACGCCTATCACCCAGGCGAACGGCGTGCAGGTGATCTTCGCCTCGCTGACAGGTGACATCATGCTGGATGCGCTGATCGGGGCAGTGTTTGCCATCATCAGCTACTCCAGCCTGGCAGCCGTGCTGCTGACGGCCACGCTCACCGCAGCAGGCGCGATCTCCTTCCCGGTAGCGCTGTGTCTGGTGATAGGCGCTAACCTCGGCTCTGGCCTGCTGGCAATGCTCAACAACAGCGCCGCCAATGCCGCTGCACGTCGCGTGGCGCTCGGGAGCCTGCTGTTTAAGCTGGTGGGCAGCCTGATGATTCTGCCGTTTGTACACCCGCTGGCGAACCTGATGGACAACCTCCCCCTGCCGAAAGCGGAGCTGGTGATCTACTTCCACGTGTTCTATAACCTGGTGCGCTGTCTGGCGATGGTGCCGTTTGCCGCGCCGATGGCCCGCTTCTGCGAGCGGCTTATCAGCGACGAACCGGAGCTGGACGCGCGCCTTAAGCCGAAGCATCTGGATACTTCCGTGCTGGATACCCCCGCGCTGGCTATCGCTAACGCCGCCCGCGAAACGCTGCGCATGGGCGATGCAATGGAAACCATGCTTGAAGGGCTGCAGAAGGTGATGCACGGCGAGCCGCGCGAGGAAAAAGAGCTGCGCAGGCTGGCGGACGACATCAACGTGCTGTATACCGCCATCAAGCTCTATCTGGCGCGTATCCCGCAGGACGAGCTGGCGGAGGAGGAATCCCGCCGGTGGGCGGAAATCATCGAGATGTCGCTCAACCTCGAGCAGGCCTCGGATATCGTCGAACGTATGGGCAGCGAAATCGCCGATAAATCGCTGGCCGCGCGTCGGGCGTTCTCCGTTGAAGGGCTGAAGGAGCTGGAAGCGCTCCACGAACAACTGGTGAGCAACCTCAAGCTGGCGATGTCGGTCTTCTTCTCCAGCGACGTACCGAGCGCTCGCCGCCTGCGCCGCAACAAGCATCGTTTCCGCATCCTCAACCGCCGCTATTCGCACGCCCACGTTGAGCGTCTGCACCAGCAGAACGTGCAGAGTATCGAAACCAGTTCGCTGCATCTGGGGCTGCTCGGGGATATGAAGCGTCTCAACTCGTTGTTCTGCGCGGTGGCGTACAGCGTGATGGAGCAGCCGGATGAAGACGACGAGCGGGATGAGTATTAATCTCCGGCATGTTTGATTGTTAGCCCAAGACCCAATGCTTTCATGACCGCCAGAGTGGTT
This sequence comes from Enterobacter asburiae, assembly GCA_011754535.1. Classification (NCBI taxonomy): domain Bacteria; kingdom Pseudomonadati; phylum Pseudomonadota; class Gammaproteobacteria; order Enterobacterales; family Enterobacteriaceae; genus Enterobacter; species Enterobacter asburiae. Next base: position 301,938 of record JAAQVN010000001.1, read on the forward strand.
TTAAGCGTTGGGTTTCCTTTCTCACTGAACGATCGATACAGTTGTTCTCGTGATAGACCCGTTTGCTGTGAAATAGTCGACATTCCTTTCGCGCGCGCGATGACGCCCAGCGCTTTAGCAATATACGCTGAGTCGCCAGTTTCTAATGCATCAGCCATAAATACGGCGATTTCCTCGTCATCCACCAGCGCGTTTGCTGGATCGTAGGATGTTAATTTATGCATGCTCATTCACTCCTGCCATTGGGATACATTGCTCAGCATTTTTGCCACATGTATGTCTCTGGCCTGGCTGCTTTTGTCACCACCACATAACAGCACGATGATGCAATTGCCCTGGTCTTTAAAATAAATTCTGTAGCCTGGACCATAGTGGATCCTCAGCTCACTTATACCTTCCCCAACGGGTTTAATGTCGCCCGCTAAACCATTTGCCAACCGAAAGAGGCGGGAAGCGATAATGGTCTTCGCTCGCCGATCTTTTAAGTTTTGCTCCCAGCGTTGGAAGGATTCTGTCTGAACAATCTCCTTCATATTACTCCCTGTAATTTATAAACTACAAATTAATTGTTTCTGGAGAGTAAAACTAAAAGGAGTTAGCACAAGGATAAATGGCCTGACGCTAAATCCTGAAAGCGTCTCGCAAACTAAAAAACCCGCTTCAGTTACCTTCAGCTAATCTTTTTTTTCGGCCCAAACCTAAGGTATATTTCGCCCTTCACAGGAGAAACTATGCTGCCAACTCAATCAACCCGATTAAACAAATACATTAGCGAGAGCGGGATCTGCTCACGTCGCGAGGCTGACCGTTACATTGAACAAGGTAACGTGTTTCTTAACGGCAAACGCGCCACCATCGGCGACCAGGTGGTCCCTGGCGATGTGGTTAAAGTTAATGGTCAGCTCATCGAACCGCGTGATGCAGAAGACCTGGTGTTTATCGCGTTGAACAAACCGGTTGGGATTGTCAGCACCACGGAAGACGGCGAGCGGGACAACATCGTTGATTTCGTGAACCACAGCAGCCGCATCTTCCCGATTGGCCGTCTGGATAAAGACTCTCAGGGGCTGATTTTCCTCACCAACCACGGCGATCTGGTCAACAAAATCCTGCGTGCCGGTAACGACCACGAGAAAGAGTACATTGTGACGGTAAATAAGCCGGTCACGGACGAATTTATTCGCGGCATGGGCGCCGGTGTGCCGATCCTCGGTACCGTCACGAAGAAGTGTAAGGTTAAGAAAGAAGCACCGTTCGCGTTCCGCATTACCCTGGTGCAGGGCCTGAACCGCCAGATCCGCCGCATGTGCGAGTACTTCGGCTATGAAGTGACGAAGCTGGAACGCACGCGCATCATGAACGTCAGCCTGTCCGGTATTCCGCTGGGCGAGTGGCGTGACTTAACAGATGACGAGCTGATTGAGTTGTTCAAGCTTATCGAGAACTCCTCGTCCGAGGCGAAGCCGAAAGCTAAAGCAAAACCGAAAACGCAGGCGATTAAGCGCCCGGTGGTGAAGGCGCCGCAGGCGGAAGAGAAAGGGCGAGGCAAGCCGGGCAACGGAAAACGCTTTACCCAGCCGGGGCGTAAAAAGAAAGGGCGCTGATTAGCGCCTGCCACGGGTTGATGTATTGGCGGACCAGGAAAAGGTCGCCTCTGCATCCGGCTTATAAGCCTGCTCTTTTTTCAGCTTGCGGGCTTTTTTGGCCGCAGCCTCACGCTGCGCCATCAGCTTATCGATGTACTCTTTTTTCACCTGATTGGTTTCGGCGTTCGTCAGCGTGCGGCCATGCGCGATGCGGGCGCGGTCGAGAAGCGTTTTAAGTTCACGCTGCTCCGCTTCCGTCATGTCTTTCTGGGTCAAACGTGGTGTAGCCATTGCTGAAGCCTCCTGATAGAGAGGCTTCAGTGTAAAGCAAGCAGCGTAAATTAACCCTGCTTCACCGCATCTTTTTTCGTTTGCTCATCAATCGGTTTGCCGGACCAGTAGCCCGCCAGCAGCGAGCCGGAGAGATTATGCCAGACGGAGAACAGCGCGCCCGGGAGGGCCGCCAGCGGCGAGAAGTAAATTTTACCCAGCGCCGCCGCCAGGCCGGAGTTCTGCATGCCCACCTCGATTGCCAGCGTGCGGCAGGTGGATTCGTCAAAGCCAAACAGCTTCCCGCCCCAGTAGCCGCCCAGCAGGCCAATCGTGTTATGCAGCACCACGGCGACGATCACCACAAAGCCTACGGAAGCAATGTGCGATGCGGAACCCGCCACCACGGCGCTAATGATCGCCAGAATGCAGACCATCGAAAACGCGGGCAGGTACGGCTCAACGGCCTTCACCACGCGCGGGAAAAGATGGTGAATGACCAGCCCCAGCGCAATCGGGATTACTACTATCTGCAAAATGCTGAGCAGCATGCCCATCACGTCCACCTGAATATGCGCATCCACGTACAGGCGGGTTAACAGCGGCGTGGCAATCACGCCCACCAGCGTGGAAACGGAAGAGATGGTAACGGAGAGCGCCACATCACCTTTCGCAAGATAGATCATCACGTTAGATGCCGTACCGCTGGCGACGCTGCCCACCAGCACCATCCCGGCGGAGAGATCGGGCGGCATCTTAAAGGCCATCGCCAGCAGCCAGGCCGCGAGCGGCATCACCAGGTAGTGCAGGAAGATCCCTGCGGCCACCGGCGCCGGGCGCGACAGCACGCGTTTAAAATCATCGATTTTCAGGTGCACGCCCATGCCGAACATAATCAGCATCAGCAGCGTGGTGACCCACGGGCCAATGCCGGTGAACGTGGTGGGCGTGTAATAAGCGAGTACCGAGAGCAGCAGCGCCCATAGCGGGAACAGCCGGGTGATAGCGGATAACATAGTGAATTCCTTGCAGTATTGTCGTGTTGTTTAGTTATAAAAAAGCCGGGTCTGTGCCCGGCTTATAGGTATTGTTTATCGTGCTAACGAATTTTATTCAAACAAATTCTGATGAAGTTTCTGCACCACCTGCTCGGCCTGATCGGCAGGGACCAGGAAGCAGAGGTTGTAGCTGGAGGCACCGTAGCAGATCATACGGATGTTGAACGGGTCGAGCACGCCGAACACCTCTTTGCCCACGCCGCAGGCGCGCGACAGCTTGTTACCGATGATGGCCACCAGCGCCAGGTCTTCTTCCACCTCCACGCGGCACAGTTCAGACAGCTCAATCAGCAGCGACTGCGTCAGCAGGGTGTCGCCGGTCGAGGTGGAGCCAGTGGTGTCCAGCGTCAGCGCAATGCTCACTTCGGAGGTGGTAATCAAATCTACAGAGATGTTATGGCGCGCCAGAATGCCAAACACTTCCGCCAGGAAACCGCGGGAGTGGAGCATATTGTGGCTGTGGAGCGTCACCAGCGTCTGGCGACGGCGCAGGGCCAGGGCGCGGAATAGCGGCGGGTTCTCGGTTTTCTTGCAGACCAGCGTCCCGCCCGCTTTTGGATCTTTACTGGAGCCAACGAAGACCGGAATATCGCTGCGCACGGCGGGCAGCAGCGTTGCCGGATGCAGCACTTTCGCGCCGAAGGTGGCCATTTCCGCCGCTTCTTCAAAGGCGATCACATCAATACGTTTCGCCGCGGAAACGACGCGCGGATCGGTGGTGTAAATACCCGGCACGTCAGTCCAGATATCCACGCGCGTTGCATGCAGGGCCTCGCCCAGCAGCGCGGCGGTGTAGTCGCTGCCGCCACGGCCAAGCGTTGTCGTGCGTCCTTTCGCTTCGCTGCCGATAAAGCCCTGGGTGATCACCATGCCTTCTGCCAGGCGCGGAGCCAGCTGCTGGTTGGTGAGCTCGGCCAACATCTCAACGTCCGGTTCGGCACGGCCAAAGCGATCGCTGGTACGCATCACTTTACGCACGTCAAACCACTGCGCCTGAACGTTACGCTCACGCATGATTTCAACGAACAGCAGGGTAGACATCAATTCACCGTGGCTGACCAGTTCATCGGTCAGGGCGGTAGAGGTGGCCAGAGACGCCGCTTCTGCCAGGGTGGTGATATTTTCCAGCAGGCGTTCCACTTCTTCGCGGATCACGTTTGGATTCTGCAGACGTTCAAGGATGTCGAACTGAATTTTGCGCAGTGCATCCAGCTTTACGAAACGTTCTGTCGCTTCCAGTCCTTCAGACAGAGAAACCAGCAGGTTCGTCACGCCGGCAGATGCAGAGAGCACCACCAGGCGGGTATTCGGATCGGCCAGCACCACATCGGCGCTGCGGTTCATGGCATCGTAATCGGCCACACTGGTGCCGCCAAACTTGGCGACCACAAAACTCGTCATAACAACCTCGTGTCAGGGAATGAATAAGCGACCTTGGCACAAGAGTGAAACGAAAACAGGTGCAGGCGCAAAATACGGCCCTATAAATAAAATGTGGGGGAGGTCCTGTCAATGCTGGGATTATGCGGATTTTTTATGGGGGGGTACCCCTGAGAAACAGGACTTATAACAGGGCCATATTTTATGCTCCATTTTACCCTGTTTTGACCAACATTTCGCCGCCCCGGGAGGGCTCTTCAGCAGCTATACTTTTCGGGTCTTTTCACCTGTGTTTGATACAGGCCAGGGCAATGGCATAAAAACCATCACAATTTTTATTTGCAGGCGCTACAATCGACCGCAGTCACAATTCTCAAATCAGAAGAGTATTGCTAATGAAAAACATCAACCCAACGCAGACCGCTGCCTGGCAGGCACTACAGAAACATTTTGATGAAATGAAGGACGTCACCATCGCGGATCTGTTCGCGAAAGATGCCGATCGTTTCACTAAGTTCTCCGCGACCTTCGATGACCTGATGCTGGTGGATTTCTCCAAGAACCGCATTACCGAAGAGACGCTGGCAAAACTGCAGGATCTGGCAAAAGAGACTGAGCTTGCCGACGCCATCAAATCCATGTTCTCCGGCGAAAAGATCAACCGCACCGAAGACCGTGCCGTGCTGCACGTGGCCCTGCGTAACCGTAGCAATACGCCAATCATCGTTGACGGCAAAGATGTGATGCCGGAAGTAAACGCGGTGCTGGAAAAGATGAAAACCTTCTCCGAAGCGATCATCTCAGGTCAGTGGAAAGGTTACACCGGCAAAGCAATTACGGATGTTGTTAACATCGGTATCGGCGGCTCTGACCTCGGTCCGTTCATGGTGACCGAAGCGCTGCGTCCGTACAAAAACCACCTCAACATGCACTTTGTCTCTAACGTCGATGGTACCCACATCGCCGAAGTGCTGAAGAACGTAAATCCGGAAACCACCCTGTTCCTGGTGGCGTCCAAAACCTTCACTACTCAGGAAACCATGACCAACGCCCACAGCGCGCGCGATTGGTTCCTGAAAACCGCGGGCGACAACAAGCACGTGGCGAAACATTTCGCGGCGCTGTCCACCAACGGTAAAGCCGTCAGCGAGTTCGGTATCGACACCGCGAATATGTTCGAGTTCTGGGACTGGGTTGGTGGCCGCTACTCTCTGTGGTCTGCAATCGGCCTGTCCATCATCCTGTCCGTGGGCTTCGACAACTTCGTTGAGCTGCTCTCTGGCGCGCACGCAATGGACAAACACTTCTCCACCACTGCACCTGAGAAAAACCTGCCGGTGCTGCTGGCGCTGATTGGGATCTGGTACAACAACTTCTTCGGCGCTGAAACCGAAGCAATTCTGCCGTACGACCAGTACATGCACCGCTTTGCGGCCTACTTCCAGCAGGGGAACATGGAATCCAACGGTAAGTACGTTGACCGTAACGGCAACGCGGTGGATTACCAGACTGGACCAATCATCTGGGGCGAACCGGGCACCAACGGTCAGCACGCGTTCTACCAGCTGATTCACCAGGGCACCAAAATGGTACCGTGCGATTTCATCGCGCCGGCGATTACACACAACCCGCTGTCCGACCACCATCCAAAGCTGCTGTCTAACTTCTTCGCACAGACAGAAGCGTTGGCGTTCGGTAAATCCCGCGAGGTGGTAGAGCAGGAATACCGTGACCAGGGTAAAGATCCGGCCACGCTGGAGCACGTTGTGCCGTTCAAAGTGTTCGAAGGCAACCGTCCAACCAACTCCATCCTGCTGCGTGAAATCACGCCATTCAGCCTGGGCGCGCTGATTGCGCTGTACGAGCACAAGATCTTCACTCAGGGCGCTATTCTGAACATCTTCACCTTTGACCAGTGGGGCGTTGAGCTGGGCAAACAGCTGGCAAACCGTATTCTGCCAGAGCTGGGTGACGATAAAGCGATCGACAGCCACGACAGCTCCACCAATGGTTTGATTAACCGTTATAAAGCATGGCGTGCGTAATTAATATGTCATGAAAAATGCCGGCGATATGCCGGCATTTTTTTATCGGATAATTCCTGATGTCTGTTAGTTAACTCAAATTCTGACTCTGAGTTTAATCTGAAAAAGGCGCTTAACCTGCTAATTACTGCGGTTTATTTTAAGAAAATACGCAGAATTAAGATAATAAAATTATATTATAACTTATTGATTTTAATTGTTAATTTATTCTAATATTTTGTTTTTCTTTTCTGTTTTATCCATTAGTCCGAAAACCATCCTCCTATTTCCCCCCACGGTAAACCCACTGCTGTAGTTGTGTATACTCGATTCCGCCTGAATTTCTTTTCGGGCAAATCTCCATTCATTCATTGAAGGGAAATTGTTATGAAGAAAGTACTGTATGGCATTTTTGCCATATCTGCACTTGCGGCGACCTCTGTCTATGCAGCTCCGGTCCAGGTCGGGGAAGCAGCAGGGTCGGCAGCGACGTCTGCGTCTGCGGGAAGTTCTACCGCAGCCAGCACCAGCACCGTAAGTTCAGCCGTGGGTGTCGCGCTGGCGGCAACCGGTGGCGGTGATGGCTCCAATACCGGAACCACGACCACTACGACAACCAGCACCCAGTAATACCGGGTGTTTTAATCATAACCACACTTCGGTGTGGTTATTTCGCCCCTTCGGAGAAGAGTCGTGAAGCGACCTGCAATCATTCTGATTTGCCTGCTGTTGCAGGCGTGCTCAGCCACCACCAAAGGGCTGGGGCATTCACTGTGGGACAGCCTGTTCGGCACACCGGGCGTGCATCTGACCGATGACGAACTTCAGAACATGCCGTACGCCAGCCAGTACATGCAGCTTAATGATGGCCCGCAACTGTTTGTGGTGCTCGCTTTCGATGAAAACGGGCAGCAGAAATGGGTGACGCAGGATCAGGCCACCATCGTGACGCAGCATGGTCGTATTGTGAAAACGCTGCTCGGCGGCGATAACCTGCTCGAGGTGAATAATCTCGCCGAAGACCCGCTCATCAAGCCAAATCAGATCGTCGACGGCGCAGGCTGGACGCGCACCATGGGCTGGACCGAGCACAAGCAGGTGCGCTACGCCACGGCCCGCTCCACCTTCCGCTGGGACGGTACGGATAGCGTGAAGGTGGGCAGCGACGAAACGCAGGTTCGCGTGCTGGATGAGAAGGTGACAACCGACCAGGCCACCTGGCATAACCGCTTCTGGATTGACGAGGAAGGGCAGATCCGTCAGTCCTTACAGTATCTCGGCGCCGGTTTCTTCCCGGTGAAAACCACCCTGATCAAGGCGGCGAAATCATGAAAACGCTCATCTACGCTGCGTTTCTCGCCAGTCTTGCCGCGCCGCTGGCATGGTCAGCAGGAACGGTAAAGGTCTACACGCCGGACAGTGAAAAACCCAAAACCTTAACCAACGCCGAGCATCTGCTCGATCTCGTCGGGCAGCCGAGGCTTGCCAACAGCTGGTGGCCGGGAGCGGTGATTGGCGAGCGTCAGGCGACGGTTAAGGCGGAGCAGGAACACCTTGCCTTGCTGGCCCGACTGACGGGTCTGGCAGAGCAGGAAGACGGCGACGATGCCGCAGCCATTAACAGCGTTCGCCAGCAGCTTCAGGCGCTGAAGGTGACAGGCCGCCAGAAAGTCAATCTTGATCCAGATGAAGTGCGCGTCACGGAAAAGGGCAACCCCACGCTTCAAGGGGAGTACACCCTCTGGCTGCCGGTGAAGCCGACGACGGTGACCGTGATGGGGCTTATCAGCAGCCCGGGTAAAAAGCCCTTTACGCCCGGCCGCGACGTGGCAAGCTATCTTGACGAACAAAGCCTGCTGAGCGGCGCGGATAACAGCTACGCATGGATTATTTATCCCGACGGGCATACGCAAAAAGCGCCGGTGGCGTACTGGAATAAACGCCATATCGAACCCATGCCGGGCAGCATCATTTTTGTCGGTTTTGCCGACCATTTCTGGACGAAGGCATATGACGGGCTTAACGCCGATATCCTTCACTCCCTGACACAGCGGATACCGGAAGAATGAAAAGAACCTATCTCTACAGCATGCTGGCGCTCTGCGTAAGCGCCGCCTGCCATGCAGAAACGTATCCGGCACCTGTTGGCCCGTCTCAGTCAGACTTCGGCGGCGTCGGTTTACTGCAAACGCCTACCGCGCGCATGGCGCGTGAAGGGGAAATTAGCCTGAACTACCGCGATAACGACCAGTATCGCTACTATTCCGCCTCCGTACAGCTTTTCCCGTGGCTCGAAACCACGCTGCGCTACACCGACGTGCGTACGAAACAGTACAGCAGCGTCGACGCCTTCTCCGGCGATCAGACCTACAAAGATAAAGCCTTCGACGTCAAGCTGCGCCTGTGGGAAGAGAGCTACTGGATGCCGCAGGTCTCCGTGGGTGCAAAAGATATCGGCGGGACCGGCCTGTTTGATGCGGAATACATCGTGGCCAGCAAAGCCTGGGGGCCGTTTGACTTCTCTCTGGGGCTTGGCTGGGGTTATCTCGGCACCAGCGGCAACGTCAAAAACCCGTTCTGTACCTACAGCGATAAATTCTGCTATCGCGATAACAGCTACAAGAAAGCGGGCTCCATCAACGGCGATCAGATGTTCCATGGTCCGGCCTCGCTGTTCGGCGGCGTGGAATACCAGACACCGTGGCAGCCGCTGCGCCTGAAGCTGGAGTACGAAGGGAACGACTACTCGCAGGACTTCGCCGGGAAGATTGAGCAGAAGAGCAAGTTTAACGTCGGCGCCATTTATCGCGTCACCGACTGGGCCGACGTTAACCTCAGCTACGAGCGCGGCAACACGGTGATGTTTGGCTTCACGCTGCGCACTAACTTTAACGACATGCGGCCGCACTACAACGATAACGCGCGGCCTGCCTACCGGCCGGAGCCGCAGGATGCGATTCTGCAGCACTCCGTGGTGGCAAACCAGCTGACGCTGTTGAAATACAACGCCGGTCTGGCCGATCCGAAAATTCAGGTGAAAGGCGATACGCTGTACGTCACCGGCGAGCAGGTGAAATACCGCGACTCGCGGGAAGGGATCGAACGCGCCAACCGGATCGTGATGAACGATCTCCCGGACGGGATCCGCACGATCCGCGTGACGGAGAACCGCCTGAATCTGCCTCAGGTTACAACCGAAACCGATGTCGCCAGCCTCAAGCGCCACCTGGAAGGAGAACCGCTCGGGCATGAAACCGAGCTGGTGCAAAAACGCGTAGAGCCGATCGTGCCGGAAACCACCGAGCAGGGCTGGTATATCGACAAATCACGCTTTGATTTCCATATCGATCCGGTGCTGAACCAGTCCGTCGGCGGGCCGGAAAACTTCTACATGTATCAACTGGGTGCGATGGCGACGGCGGATCTGTGGGTCACCGATCACCTGTTGACCACCGGTAGCCTGTTCGGCAACATCGCGAACAACTACGACAAGTTTAACTACACCAACCCGCCGAACGACTCGAAGCTGCCGCGCGTGCGTACCCGCGTGCGTGAATACGTGCAGAACGATGTCTATGTGAATAACCTGCAGGCCAACTACTTCCAGTATTTCGGCAACGGCTTCTACGGCCAGGTTTACGGGGGCTACCTGGAGACTATGTTCGGTGGCGCGGGAGCGGAGGTGCTGTATCGTCCCGTCGACAGCAACTGGGCGTTCGGGATTGATGCCAACTACGTTAAGCAGCGTGACTGGCGCAGCGCGCAGGACATGATGAAGTTCACCGACTACAGCGTCAAAACCGGCCACCTGACCGCCTACTGGACGCCGTCGTTCGCGCAGGACGTACTGGTGAAAGCCAGCGTCGGCCAGTATCTGGCGGGCGATAAGGGCGGCACGCTGGATATCTCCAAACACTTCGACAGCGGCGTCGTGGTGGGCGGCTACGCCACCATCACCAACGTCTCGCCGGACGAATACGGGGAAGGGGACTTCACCAAAGGGGTCTACGTGTCGATTCCGCTGGATCTCTTCTCGTCAGGTCCGACCCGCAGCCGCGCGGCGGTGGGCTGGACGCCGCTGACGCGTGACGGGGGCCAGCAGCTTGGGCGTAAGTTCCAGCTGTATGACATGACCAGCGATAAGAACATTAACTTCCGCTGATGCTTCACGCCGGGCGGCACTGCGTTTGCCCGGCCTACGGTTTTTGTAGGCCCGGTAAGCGCAGCGCCACCGGGCGAATGCGCCAAACATAAACAAAAAATATAGATCTCCGTCACATTTTTGCGTTATACAGGAATCTCGCCCTGGAGAATGAGGTGCTGTATGACATCCCTGACTCGCCCGCGCGTTGAGTTTATCTCAACCATCCTCCAGACCGTGCTGAACCTCGGTCTGTTGAGCCTTGGCCTGATCCTGGTCGTCTTTCTCGGTAAAGAGACGGTGCATCTGGCGGATGTGCTGTTCGCCCCTGAGCAAACCAGCAAATATGCGCTGGTGGAAGGCCTGGTGGTCTACTTTCTCTACTTTGAATTTATCGCCCTGATTGTGAAGTACTTTCAGTCCGGCTTTCACTTCCCGCTGCGCTATTTTGTCTACATTGGCATCACTGCGATTGTGCGGCTGATCATCGTCGATCATAAGTCTCCGCTCGACGTGCTGATCTACTCGGCGGCGATCCTGCTGCTGGTGATTACCCTCTGGCTGTGCAATTCGAAGCGGCTGAAACGGGAATAAAAAAATGGCGGCCCGAAGGCCGCCGAATAACAGTCACAAGTTGGGTCAATACAATACGTCTAAAGTTGAGGGTTGCAGTGGCATAACAGATGAAACTTAACCTTTCACGCCGCCCGCCGTCAGGCCGTTGACCAGCCAGCGCTGGGCCAGCAGGAACACCACGGTAATCGGGATGGCGGAGAGTACGGCCGCCGCGGCAAAATCGCCCCACAGGTAGTTTTGCGGGTTGAGGTATTGTTGCATGCCTACGGCCAGGGTGTAGCTGTTCACATCGCGCAGTAACAGTGAGGCAACCGGTACTTCGGTGATCGCCGCGATAAACGACAGGATAAACACCACCGCCAGAATCGGCACGGACAGCGGCAGCAGCACCAGACGGAACGCCTGCCACGGGGTGGCACCGTCCAGCGACGCCGCCTCTTCCAGCGAGCCGTCGATGGTTTCGAAATAGCCTTTGATGGTCCACACGTGCAGGGCAATACCGCCGAGATAGGCGAAGATCACGCCGCCGTGGGTATTCAGGCCGATAAACGGTACGTACTGGCCGAGACGGTCAAACAGAGCATACAACGCGACCAGAGACAGCACGGCCGGGAACATCTGGAAAATCAGCATGCCTTTTAGCAGCGTCGCTTTGCCCGGGAAACGCATGCGGGCAAAGGCATAAGCACAGGTGGTGGAGAGCGTCACGATGCCGATCGCGGTGATGGTCGCCACTTTCACCGAGTTCCACAGCCACAGCAGCACCGGGAACGGCGGCGGCGTGACGCGGCCATCCGCGTGCTCCACGCTGAAGCCCAACGCGAGCTTCCAGTGCTCCCAGGAGATTTCATCCGGGATCAGGCTCCCGGTGGCGAAGTTGCCCGAACGCAGGGAGATGGCGATGACCATCAGCAGCGGGAACATAATCGCCGCGATGAAAATCAGCAGGCCCAGGTGCGTCGCCAGGAGGCGCAGTTTCTGAGATTTGGGTTGTACCATTGCCATGTTCAGTGCCCTCCTTAGTCAAATTTCATACGTGTGGCTTTCAGGTTCACAATCGCCAGGGCGCCAACCAGCAGGAAGATCAGGGTGGCAATCGCTGCCGCCAGGCCGAAGTCCTGACCGCCGCCGCCCTCGAAGGCGATACGGTAGGTGTAGCTCACGAGCAGGTCGGTATAACCTGCCGGCGTCGTGGTGCCAAGGCGGTCCGGACCACCGTTGGTCAACAGCTGAATCAGCACGAAGTTGTTAAAGTTAAAGGCGAAGCTGGCAATCATCAGCGGCGTCAGCGGCTTAATGAGCAGCGGCAGCGTAATTTTAAAGAAATTCTGGAACGGACCTGCGCCATCCATCGCCGAGGCTTCATACAGATCGTCCGGGATAGCCTTCAGCAGGCCCATGCACAGGATCATCATGTACGGATAACCCAGCCAGGTGTTCACGATGATAATCATCGAACGGGCGGTGGTCGGGTCGCTGAACCAGGCCGGTTTGATACCGAACAGCGCGCTCAGCATCATGTTGATTTCACCGAAGCTCTGGTTAAACAGTCCTTTGAAAATCAGAATCGAGATAAACGACGGTACGGCGTAGGGCAGAATCAGCAGCACGCGGTAAATCGCTTTGCCTTTCAGCGACTCCCACTGCACGAGACAGGCCAGCACCATGCCCACGGCCACGGTCAGGATCACCGTCAGCACCGAGAACACCACCGTCCAGACGAAGATGGCAAAGAACGGTTTCTGGATGCCTTCGTCGGTAAACACGCGGGTAAAGTTGTCCCAGCCGATGGTGACGGTGTAGCCCGGGCTGAGCTTGTCATCACCCCATTTTCCGTCGGCGGTAATGGATTGATAGAAACCAATGTCGTTATTCGGACGGTACTTCACGCCGCTCTGGTTGTTGGTCAGCGTACCGTCATCCGCCAGGGTATAAAGCGGCTGCGTGCCGGAGAACTGGCGCAGCGAGCTCATGGTGACTTTGCTTTCGTCTGGCAGCACGGCGGTGAGCTGGGTCAGCGCCTGACGGTTCTGGGTGATGATACGCAGGTTGGCACGTTCACCTTCCGGCAGGGCCGCAGCCTCTTTTAAGGCCAGCTTCTGCTCGCCGCCAAATTTGAACGCGTCGGAAATATAGTTTTTGCCGCTCTCACCGTCGGTAAGCGCTAACTTCCACTCGTCACCCGCAGGATAAAGGCCGAAGTTAAAGGTTTTACCCGCCTGATAAGAGCGATCAAGAAGCACCTGCTGGGCGCGTTCCTGCGCAAGCTGGTTGGTGCTGCTGTAGTTGGTGAACGCAATGGCGATGGTGCAGATCAGTGGGAACAGGACAAACAGCCCCATCCCGGCCACGCCCGGGTAAACATAACGCCAGGCATAGGCTTTACGGTTGGCGAAAATATACAGGCCAGCAGAGCTCAGGATCAGCGTCATGATGGCAAACAGATATTCCCCTTGTACGTACATTAAAACAACAAGGTAACCCACCAGCAGACACAGCAGACCGATCGCTGACCACTTCAGCGCGTCGCTTTGCCACCAGTGCTTCTTTTTAATGACATCCATGGGGTTCTTCCTCTACAACGTTTGATCTTTTCTCCCTCTCCTGGGGTAGAGGGCCGGGGTGAGGGCGTGCGGATAGCGACAACCCTCACCCTAACCCTCTCCCAGAGGGAGAGGGGACTACGGCATTACTTAGTAATACGACCCTGAGCATCTTTCAGTGCGGCATCGACAGTCTGACGACCGCTTGCAGCGTTGATGACCGCAGTACGGGTGGCGTACCAGAACGCAGCCATCTGCGGGATGTTCGGCATGATTTCGCCTTTCTGGGCGTTATCCATGGTGGCCGCGATGCGTGGATCTTTCGCCAGCTGATCCTGGAAGGATTTCAGCGCAACGGCACCCAGCGGTTTGTCCTTGTTCACTTCACCCAGGCCCTGATCGGTCAGCAGGTAGTTTTCCAGGAACTCTTTCGCCAGCTCTTTGTTCGGGCTGGCGGCGTTGATGCCCGCGCTCAGCACGCCCACGAACGGTTTAGACGGCTTGCCGTTGAAGGTTGGCAGCAGCGTCACGCCGTAGTTGATTTTGCTCTTGTCGATGTTGGTCCAGGCCCACGGACCGTTGATGGTCATCGCGGTTTCGCCTTTGTTGAACGCCGCTTCCGCGATGGAGTAGTCGGTATCCGCGTTCATGTGTTTGTTCTTAATCAGGTCAACCAGGAAGGTCAGGCCTTTTTTCGCGCCCGCGTTATCCACGCCCACGTCTTTCACGTCATATTTGCCGTTTTCAAACTTGAACGCGTAACCGCCGTCGGCAGCAATCAGCGGCCAGGTGAAATACGGTTCTTGCAGGTTGAACATCAGGGCGGATTTACCCTTCGCCTTCAGCTCTTTATCCAGTTTCGGGATCTCTTCCCAGGTTTTCGGCGGGTTTGGCACCAGGTCTTTGTTGTAAATCAGAGACAGGGCTTCAACTGCGATTGGGTAAGCGATCAACTTGCCGTTGTAGCGAACGGCATCCCAGGTGAACGGGAACAGTTTGTCCTGGAAAGCTTTGTCCGGGGTGACTTCAGCCAGCAGGCCAGACTGCGCGTAACCGCCGAAACGGTCGTGCGCCCAGAAGATGATGTCCGGGCCGTCACCGGTTGCTGCAACCTGCGGGAACTTCTCTTCCAGCTTGTCCGGGTGTTCTACGGTAACTTTGATACCGGTGTCTTTTTCGAATTTTTTGCCCACTTCGGCCAGGCCGTTATAGCCCTTGTCGCCGTTAATCCAGATAACCAGCTTGCCTTCTTCAATTTTGGCGAGCGCTGGGGCGGAAATCATCATTGCTGCAAGGGCGGACAATGCGAAAACGCGTGCGCCAGTCTTGATATTCATATCTGCCATCCTTTTTGGTGATGTGCTCGTGGATACATAAGGTGGTTCAACGTGACTCAGTCTCCTTATTTGACATCCTCTTTCCATCCTCCCAACCCCTACGCCCCACCCCCTGTTTGTGTGATCTCCGTTGCATAAATTTAAGTTATGAGTGCTGGCGCACATAAAAACCCACCGAATTTTGCAGGCGGCTTCACGAATTTCGCCTCAGCCCTCCGGCTGCGGTCGCAGAGCCTGCTCTCTCATCCTCCCGCCTCCTCCCCCATAAAAAAGCCGGGGGGTGGAGGATTCACGAAAGTAATGGATACCCCATAGTGAACTTATCTTGAATGTTTCTGTCGGTGACAGGTTGTAACGAAGGGAGAAGGGCATGGCGAGCGTACAGCTGCGTAATGTAACGAAAGCCTGGGGCGACGTAGTGGTGTCGAAAGACATCAATCTGGACATCACTGAAGGCGAATTCGTGGTGTTTGTGGGCCCATCAGGCTGTGGTAAATCTACTCTGCTGCGTATGATTGCCGGTCTTGAAACCATCACCAGCGGCGATTTGCTGATCGGTGATACCCGAATGAACGACATCCCGCCTGCCGAACGTGGCGTAGGCATGGTGTTCCAGTCTTATGCACTTTATCCCCATCTTTCCGTTGCCGAGAACATGTCTTTTGGCCTGAAGCTGGCCGGGGCAAAAAAAGAGGTCATTAACCAGCGCGTTACGCAGGTGGCGGAAGTGTTACAGCTGGCGCACCTGCTGGAGCGTAAACCGAAAGCGCTTTCCGGTGGTCAGCGTCAGCGTGTGGCGATTGGCCGTACGCTGGTGGCCGAGCCGCGCGTGTTCCTGCTCGATGAACCTCTCTCTAACCTGGATGCCGCGCTGCGCGTCCAGATGCGTATCGAAATCTCCCGTCTGCACAAGCGTCTTGGCCGCACGATGATTTACGTCACCCACGATCAGGTCGAAGCGATGACTCTGGCTGACAAAATCGTGGTGCTGGACGCCGGTCGCGTGGCGCAGGTGGGCAAACCGCTGGAGCTCTATCACTACCCGGCAGACCGCTTTGTTGCGGGCTTTATTGGCTCGCCAAAGATGAACTTCCTGCCCGTTAAAGTGACGGCGACGGCGATTGAACAGGTACAGGTGGAGCTGCCAAACCGTCAGCAAGTCTGGCTACCGGTGGACAGCGCCAACGTACAGGTCGGGGCAAATATGTCCCTCGGTATCCGTCCTGAGCATCTGCTGCCAAGCCACATTGCGGATGTGACGCTGGAAGGTGAAGTTCAGGTCGTCGAACAGCTTGGTCACGAAACACAGATTCATATCCAGATCCCCGCCATCCGTCAGAACCTGGTCTACCGCCAGAATGACGTGGTGTTGGTAGAAGAGGGTGCCACATTCGCTATCGGCTTGCCGCCAGAGCGTTGCCATCTGTTCCGTGAGGATGGCACTGCATGTCGTCGGCTGCATAAAGAGCCAGGCGTTTAAGCAATCCCAAAAGAAGACACGAAACCGACAGGTGAAGTGTTCAAAGAAAAGCAATGATCTCAGGAGATAGAATGATGATTACTCTGCGCAAACTTCCTCTGGCAGTTGCCGTCGCAGCGGGCGTAATGTCTGCTCAGGCGCTGGCCGTGGATTTCCATGGTTATGCTCGTTCCGGTATCGGCTGGACGGGTAGTGGCGGCGAACAACAGTGCTTCCAGGCAACCGGTGCCCAAAGTAAATACCGTCTTGGTAACGAATGTGAAACCTATGCGGAACTGAAGCTGGGCCAGGAAGTGTGGAAAGAAGGCGACAAGAGCTTCTACTTCGACACCAACGTAGCGTACTCCGTGGCGCAGCAGAACGACTGGGAAGCCACTGACCCGGCGTTCCGTGAAGCTAACGTGCAGGGTAAAAACCTGATCGAATGGCTGCCAGGTTCCACCATCTGGGCCGGTAAGCGATTCTATCAGCGTCATGACGTCCACATGATCGACTTCTACTACTGGGATATTTCAGGTCCTGGTGCGGGTCTGGAAAACATTGACGTTGGTTTCGGTAAGCTCTCTCTGGCTGCAACCCGTTCTTCTGAAGCCGGTGGTTCTTCCTCCTTCGCCAGCAACAGTATTTATGATTACACCACCCGCACAGCGAACGATGTCTTTGACGTCCGTTTAGCGCAGATGGAGATCAACCCAGGCGGTACGCTGGAGCTTGGCGTTGACTACGGTCGCGCAAACCCACGTGATGATTATCATCTGATCGATGGCGCATCCAAAGACGGCTGGATGTTCACTGCTGAACACACGCAGAGCATGCTGAAAGGCTACAACAAGTTCGTTCTGCAATATGCAACTGACTCTATGACCTCTCAGGGCAAAGGTCTGTCGCAAGGTTCGAACATCGGTACCACCGACGATATCAACTACGGCATCAACAACAATGGTCACCTGTGGCGCGTACTTGACCACGGTGCTATTTCTCTGGGCGATAGCTGGGACCTGATGTATGTCGGTATGTACCAGGATATCAACTGGGATAACAACAACGGTACCAAATGGTGGACCGTGGGCGTTCGTCCTATGTACAAATGGACGCCAATCATGAGCACCTTGCTGGAAGTGGGTTACGACAACGTCAAATCCCAGGAAACCGGCGAAACCAACGATCAGTATAAAATTACTCTGGCACAACAGTGGCAGGCAGGCGACAGCATCTGGTCACGTCCTGCAATCCGCGTATTCGCAACCTATGCGAAGTGGGATGAGAAGTGGGGTTATGCGCCAACCGGTAAAAACTCCGTTGCAGGTTACACCCCAGGCATGGCCTATAGCGATACCACTGCGAAAAGCTTCAGCCGTGGCGACAACGACGAGTGGTCCTTCGGCGCCCAGATGGAAATCTGGTGGTAATCCCGTCTTAATCTGACGTAATGACCAAACTGAGGGGCGCAAGCCCCTCAATCCTTGGGACGGCGCGCTATTGCCTGGCTACCGCTGAACCTGTGCATTTTGAGGTGATAACAATGAAAATGAACAAAACTCTCCTTGCCCTTTGTTTATCCGCAGGGCTGCTGGCAAGCGCGCCTGCCGTGACGCTCGCTAACGTCAATTTCGTTCCGCAAAACACAACATCTGCGCCAGCTATTCCGACAGCGGCACTGCAACAGCTTGTCTGGACGCCTGTCGATCAGTCTAAAACCCAGACTACCCAGCTCTCAACGGGCGGCCAGTCGCTTAATGTTCCGGGTATAACCGGCCCGGTCGCTGCTTATAGCGTACCCGCCAATATCGGTGAGCTGGCCATTACCCTGACCAGTGAAGTTAACAAGCAGACGAGCGTATTTGCGCCTAACGTGCTGATTCTCGATCAGAACATGACGCCATCAGCCTTTTTCCCAAGCGAATACTTTACCTACCAGGAGCCTGGCGTGATGAGCGCCGATCGTCTGGAAGGCGTCATGCGCCTGACCCCTGCGCTGGGCCAGCAAAAACTCTACGTGCTGGTCTTTACCACCGAGCAAGACCTCCAGAAGACCACCACGCTGCTCGATCCGGCTAAAGCCTACGCAAAAGGCACCGGTAACGCGGTTCCTGATATTCCAGACCCGATCGCTCGTCACGTCACCGACGGAACGTTAAAGCTGAAGGTGAAAACGAACAGCGGTTCCAGCGTGCTGGTCGGCCCGCTGTTTGGCTCCTCCGGTAACGGCCCTGTGACCGTGGGCAATACCGCAGCACCTGCTTACACCGCGCCTGCTGCCACGGCAGCCGCACCGGTCGCCGCCGCAGCGCCAGCCCCGGCGAAGAAAGCAGAGCCGGTACTGAACGACACCGAAGAGTACTTCAACAACGCCATTAAGCAGGCGGTGAAGCGCGGCGATGTCGATAAAGCGCTGAAGCTGCTTGATGAAGCCGAACGTTTAGGTTCAACCACTGCCCGTTCCACCTTTATCAGCAGTGTAAAAGGCAAGGGGTAACCGTTTCCCCACAGTGCTGATTTGTTAGTAGTTTAGTGCGCCTGAGTGGGCGCACTTTTTTTCGTATCCGCCATGCTGTTGCGCCCATGTTGCGATCGTGATCGTTAAATAACGTTTGGCCCCCCTCAATCCGTGTTTCTGCGATACAATGCCATTACGTTATGTATCGGAGAGTCTGGCATGTCACACCCTGCGCTAACGCAACTGCGTGCGCTGCGCTATTTCGACCAAATACCTGCGCTTGATCCGCAGCAACTGGACTGGTTGTTGCTGGAAGATTCCATGACGAAACGTTTTGAGCAACAGGGTAAAACGGTCACGGTGACCCTGATTCAGGAAGGGTTTGTCTCTGGCGATGAGATCGCCAGCGAGCTGCCGCTGCTGCCGCAGGAGGAACGCTACTGGCTGCGCGAAATTTTGCTCTGTGCCGATGGCGAACCCTGGCTTGCCGGGCGCACGGTGGTGCCCGAATCAACGCTTTCCGGGCCTGAGCTGGCGCTGCAGCGGCTGGGGAAAACGCCGCTGGGACGTTATCTCTTCACCTCATCTGAGCTGACCCGTGATTTTATTGAGATTGGTCGTGATGCCGAACTGTGGGGGCGCCGTTCCCGCCTTCGCCTGAGCGGTAAGCCGTTAATCCTGACGGAGCTTTTTTTACCGGCATCACCGTTGTACTAAGAGGAAGAAAAAAATGGAGTGGAGCCTGACGCAGAATAAGCTGTTGGCGTATCACCGCTTAATGCGTACCGATAAACCCATTGGCGCGTTGCTGCTGCTGTGGCCGACCTTATGGGCGCTGTGGGTGGCCACGCCGGGCGTGCCGCCGCTGTGGATCCTGGGCGTGTTTGTTGCCGGCGTCTGGCTGATGCGCGCGGCGGGCTGCGTGGTGAATGACTATGCCGATCGTAAATTTGACGGCCACGTAAAGCGTACTGCCAACCGCCCGCTACCCAGCGGCCAGGTGACCGGAAAAGAAGCCCGCGTGCTGTTCATCGTTCTGGTGCTGCTCTCTTTCCTGCTGGTGTTAACTCTGAACACCATGACGATTCTGCTGTCCGTCGCAGCGCTGGCTCTGGCCTGGGTCTATCCCTTTATGAAGCGCTATACCCACCTGCCTCAGGTGGTGCTGGGGGCGGCGTTTGGCTGGTCGATTCCGATGGCGTTTGCAGCGGTTAGTGAGTCCTTACCGCTTAGCTGCTGGCTGATGTTCCTGGCAAATATTCTCTGGGCCGTAGCGTATGACACGCAATATGCGATGGTTGACCGCGACGATGACCTGAAAATAGGCATTAAATCGACCGCCATCCTCTTTGGTCGTCAGGACAAACTCATTATTGGCATTCTGCAGGTTGCGGTACTGGCGCTGATGGTCGCGATTGCGCGCCTGAACGGGCTGAACTGGGAATTTTACTGGTCGATACTGGTGGCGGGATTGCTGTTTGCCTACCAGCAGAAGCTGATTGCAAAACGCGAACGCGAAGCCTGTTTTAAGGCGTTTATGAACAATAACTATGTCGGTCTGGTGCTGTTTTTAGGGCTGGTCATGAGCTATTTTTCCTGATCGACGCGCGGTCGTGCCCTGCCGGGTATGACCGCATCATCATCCTGCATTACCGCCCTCACAAATTTAAACCGTCGTTTCATAAATTCGCGCTTTTGTGAGGCGCTTCACCTACGCTTCTCCCGGGCTAGTCTATTTTCTAAGCGTAAAAAAATAAAACACTGTTTTAACGCTGACATCACTACCCTGGAGCTGACTCAATGAAAACGACCCTCAAGCCGTTACTGGCCGCGCTGTGCCTGTCTGCTTTTGCCTGCACCGTTTCTGCCCAAACCATCAAAGCTGCCGATGTGCATCCTGAAGGCTACCCGAACGTGGTCGCGGTTCAGCACATGGGTGAAAAACTCAAACAGCAAACCGACGGCAAGCTGGAGATTAAGGTTTTCCCGGGCGGCGTGCTGGGGGATGAAAAGCAGATGATAGAGCAGGCGCAGATGGGGGCGATTGACATGATCCGCGTCTCCATGGCGCCGGTTGCCGCCATCCTGCCGGATATTGAAGTCTTCACGCTGCCATACGTCTTCCGCGATGAGGACCACATGCACAAGGTGATCGACGGGGAGATCGGCAAGCAGATTGGCGACAAGCTGACCGCGAACCCGAAATCGAAGCTGGTCTTCCTCGGCTGGATGGATTCCGGCACCCGTAACCTCATCACCAAAGAGCCGATCGTGAAGCCGGAAGATCTGAAAGGGAAGAAAATCCGCGTGCAGGGTAGCCCGGTAGCGCTTGCCACGCTGAAGGATATGGGGGCGAACTCGGTGGCGATGGGCGTCAGCGAAGTTTACAGCGGTATGCAGACCGGCGTGATTGACGGCGCGGAGAACAACCCGCCCACCTTTATCGCTCACAACTACATGCCGGTTGCTAAAAACTACACTCTTAGCGGCCACTTTATCACCCCGGAAATGCTGCTCTATTCAAAAGTGAAATGGGACAAGCTGAGCGCTGACGAACAGCAAAAAATCCTGACGCTGGCCCGTGAAGCGCAGTTCGAACAGCGTAAGCTATGGAATGCGTATAACGACCAGGCGCTGGCAAAAATGAAGGCGGGCGGCGTGCAGTTCCACGATATCGATAAGACGGTATTCATCAAGGCCACAGAGCCGGTGCGCGCGCAGTATGGCGACAAGCATCAGGATCTGATGAAAGCCATCGCTGACGTCCAGTAAGCCGGAGTACGTATGTCCGAACTCTACCTGAAGTGGATGGACCGTCTGTACCTGCTCGCCATGGCGGTGGCGGGTATTTCGCTGCTGGTGATGACGATTGTCATCCCCATCGGCATCTTTTCACGCTACGTGCTCAATCGCGGCGAATCCTGGCCGGAGCCGATCGCCATTATCTGCATGGTGACGTTCACCTTCATCGGCGCGGCGGTGAGCTACCGCGCCGGATCGCATATCGCGGTCAACATGCTGACCGACCGTTTGCCCGCGTCGCTGCAACGGCTGTGCGCGCGGGTGGTTGATCTGCTGATGCTGCTGATCTCCGGCCTGATGTGCTGGTACAGCTACTGGCTGTGCGTCGAACTGTGGGAGCAGCCGGTGGCGGAGTTCCCCATCCTGACCTCCGGCGAAAGCTATCTTCCGCTGCCGATTGGGTCGGCGATTTTGATCCTGTTTGTGCTTGAACGCCTGCTGTTTGGCTCACAGGAAAACCGTCCGGTCGTGCTGATCGGCAATCACAGTTAAGGGGTGAACGATGGATGCTTTTGTTTTGTTATTCACCCTCGCCATTTTGCTGGCGCTGGGAATGCCGGTGGCCTTTGCCGTGGGCTTAAGCGCCGTAGCGGGGGCATTGTGGATTGACCTGCCTCTGGAGGCGCTGATGATCCAGATAACCAGCGGGGTGAACAAATTTACCCTGCTGGCGATCCCGTTCTTTATCCTTGCCGGGGCGATCATGGCGGAAGGGGGCATTGCCCGACGGCTGGTCAACTTTGCCTACGTTTTTGTCGGCTTCATTCGCGGCGGGCTGTCGTTGGTGAACATCGTCGCCTCGACGTTCTTCGGCGCGATTTCTGGTTCGTCGGTGGCGGATACGGCGTCCATCGGCAGCGTGATGATCCCGGAAATGGAGAAGAAGGGCTATCCGCGCGAATACGCGGCGGCGGTCACGGCGAGTGGGTCGGTGCAGGCGATTCTCATCCCGCCCAGCCACAACTCGGTGATTTACTCGCTGGCGGCGGGTGGCACGGTCTCCATCGCCACGCTGTTCATTGCGGGCGTCCTGCCGGGCCTGCTGCTTGGCGTGAGTCTGATGGTGCTCTGCCTGTGCTTCGCCCGCAAGCGCGGCTATCCGAAAGGGGACAAAATCCCTCTCAAACAGGCGCTGAAAATCATGCTCGACGCACTGTGGGGGCTGATGACAGTGGTCATTATCCTTGGCGGGATCTTGTCAGGGATTTTTACCGCCACCGAATCAGCCGCCGTGGCCTGCCTGTGGGCGTTCTTCGTCACCATGTTCATCTACCGTGACTACCAGTGGAACGAACTGCCGAAGCTGATGTGCCGCACGGTCAAAACGGTCACCATCGTGATGATTTTGATTGGCTTTGCCGCGGCGTTTGGCGCGGTGATGACCTACATGCAGCTGCCGATGCGCATCACCGAGTTCTTCACGTCGCTGTCCGATAACAAGTACGTGATCCTGATGTACCTCAACATTATGCTGCTGCTGATCGGCACGCTGATGGACATGGCACCGATCATCCTGATCCTCACCCCGGTTCTGCTGCCGGTGACCAACTCGCTGGGGATTGACCCGGTGCATTTCGGGATGATCATGATGGTCAATTTGGGGATCGGGCTGATCACCCCGCCGGTCGGGTCGGTGCTGTTCGTGGCGAGCGCGGTGAGCAAGCAGAAGATCGAGCACGTTGTGCGGGCGATGCTGCCGTTCTACGGCATGCTGCTGGTAGTGCTGGGGATGGTGACGTACATCCCGGCGATCTCATTATGGTTGCCGGGGGTGTTAGGGATGCAGTGACGCCTTTTTATGCCGGGTGGCGGCTACGCCTTACCCGGCCTACGGTTCGATAACGATTTTATTTCCGACGCAACAGCCGCAGCGCGTTCGCCGTGACCAGCACCGTCGCCCCGGTGTCCGCCAGCACCGCCAGCCACAGCCCGGTCATACCGAGCAGCGTGGTGACGAGAAATATCCCCTTCAGACCCAGCGCAATGCCGATGTTCTGGCGGATATTGGCGCGCGTCGCCCGCGCCAGGCTAATCATCTGTGCCAGCCCGGTCAGGCGGTTATGGGTCAGCGCCGCATCGGCCGTTTCCAGCGCCACATCGGTACCGCTGCCCATCGCAATACCGAGGGTTGCGGCCTTCATCGCCGGGGCATCGTTAATTCCGTCACCCACCATCGCCAGCGGCGCGCGGCTGTTTAGCTCGGTTACCGCGCTGACCTTATCCGCAGGCAGCAACCCGGCCTTAAACTCGAGCCCCAGCTCGCCGGCAATCGCTGCCGCCGCGCGCGGGTTATCACCGGTCAGGATCACGCCCTGTACGCCTAGTTGATGCAGCTCCGCCACGGCGTCTTTTGCATCATCGCGCAGGGTATCGCGCAGTGCCAGCATGCCCAGCGGCGCGCCGTCCTGCATCACGGCAACGACCGTCTGACCGGCCTGCTCTAATGCCTCAACCTGTGGATGAGATAATGTGCCCGCCGCAACAATCAGTACCTTTTTACCGTCGACGACGGCCTCAATTCCTGACCCGACCAGCGCCCGCTGGGCGGTTGCCGAAGGGATATTCAGCCCGCGTCCCTGCGCTTCACGCACAATCGCCTGCGCCAGCGGGTGAGCGGAGCCCTGTTCCACGGCGGCGGCCAGCGCCAGCAGTTCGTCTTCACCGATCGCCTGCGGGTAGACGCCCGTCACCTGCGGCTTGCCGACGGTCAGCGTACCCGTTTTATCGAAGGCGATATGCCGGATCTGACTGAGCTGTTCCAGCGCCGCGCCGCCCTTAATCAGCGCCCCGCGACGGGCCGCCGCCGCCAGTCCCGAGGTAATCGCCGCCGGCGTGGAGATCACCAGCGCGCACGGGCAGCCGATCAGCAGCAGGGTCAGCCCTTTATAAATCCAGCCCTCCCACGGCGCGCCGAAAAACAGCGGTGGAATCACGGTAACCAGCAGGGCAACCAGCATGATAGCGGGGGTGTAAATCCGGCTGAAGCGGTCGATGAAACGCTCGACGGGCGCGCGGCGTTCTTCGGCTTCTTCAATCAGCTTCAGGATGCGGTCGATGGCGCTATCGCCCGGTTCGGACAGGACTTTGAGCTGTACCAGGCGGTCAACGCTGGTGGCACCGGCAGGGACTTTTTCGCCTGCGGCACGCTCTACCGGAATGGATTCTCCGGTCAGGGCGCTTTCGTCAAAGCTTGCGGTGGCGGTGAGCAGCGTACCGTCGGCTGGCAGGCGTCCGCCCGCGGCCACTTCAATCACATCGCCCGGTCGCAGCGTGCTGATGGCGACAGTTTCACGTTTGCCTTCATTAACCCGCGTGGCGGTTTCGGGCTTCAGCGCCATCAGCGCGCTTACCCCTTTGCGCGCCCGGCTCGCCGCCCAGCCCTCAAGCCGTTCGCCGATTAAGAACAGCAGCAGGACCATCGCCGCTTCCGCCGTCGCGCCGATAAACAGCGCGCCGATGGCCGCCACGCTCATCAGCGTTTCGATGGCGAACCAGCTGCCGCTTCTTATCAGGCGCAGAGCCTGACGGGCTATCGGGAAGAGCCCTACCAGGGTAGTGGCGATAAACGCCATGTTACCGAACGGGTGGTTAATCTGCTCCAGACCCCAGCTGACCGCCATCATGATGATGAGCGTGATAAGGGGCAGGTTTTCTTTAAACGGGGAGGTTTTTTCAGCGGGAGCCGTTTCGCTGCGCAGGGTATAGCCCGCCTTGCTGACGGCAGCTTCAACCTGCTTCATGACGTCGCTATCGGCGCTGACCAGCAGCTTTTCGGTAGCGAACAGCACCTGAACGTAGTTCACGCCCGCCACCTGCTTCACTGCATTTTCCACTTTGCGGGCGCAGGCCGCGCAGTCCATGCCGCTGACCATCCAGCTGTAGCGGTTGCCGCTTTCAGGAGGCGCCTGAGTTTGCGTTTCGCACGCGCCTTCGCAGCAGCAGTCGTCTTTCGGCGGAACCGGACTGAGCTTAAGCGCCGAAAATTGTGGAACTTTTTTAGATGTTTCTGGAGTCGACATGGCAGTCTCCGGTAATGATAATTTTCTCATTAACCGCAGCATACACTCTGGAGTCGACTCCAGAGTCAAGGCTTATTTAAATATACAGCGAACGCACAATCAGGAAATGCCCGGCAAAGTAGCAGGCGGCGGCAATCGCGTTATCCGCCCGGAAGCGGCGGCGATAGTGGCTGCCCAGCCAGACGATATTGCCGAGTAACAGCAGCGCCGCACCGAAGAAGGCGGACATCGCCGGGGCGGTTGGACGGAAGAACCATAGCTCCCCGGCCAGCCACACCATCACCAGCGTCATAGCGATAAACGTACAGACCGGCAGACGCATCTCTTCCAGACGCGACCAGATGACTGCTATCAGCAGGGCGCCAATCACCAGCAGCACCAGCGGCAGAGGCCAGAAGAAGGAGAGCGTCATCTGGCTGGCAAAATAGATGGTATACAGCAGATGCGACAGGAAGAACGCCCCCACGGCGTACAGCAGGCGCTGGCGCGGCAGCAGGGTTAAGGCATCGCCAATCAGGGAGGCACACAGCCCGGCGAGCACCAGATAGCTGATGGCGTTAAACATCGGGGCTTGCCAGGCTAAAAGCAGAAGCAACAGCAGCGTAACGGGTTTAAACAACCAGCGCTGCCAGGCTGGACCGCGATAGGACGCATCGACGTAAAGCCATGCGGAAAAACAGACAGCGATAAATGACCAAAGCATATTAACTCCCTGTAACTGTTGAGGCTGAATAATCAGTTTCTGATCCAGTGTAGTGACGCGGGCGGGCGTTTGGCAATGCCGGGGCAGGCGAGGTATCCTGAATTCCGCATAATCTGATGGGATGTTTTAATGAGCAAAATGCCGCTGTTTTTCATTATCGTGGTGGCGATTATCGTCATTGCCGCCTCGTTCCGCTTCGTGCAACAGCGCCGCGAGAAGGCGGATAACGATGCCGCACTGCTGATGCAAAAGCGCGTGGTGGTGACCAACAAACGTGAGAAGCCGCTCAACGACCGCCGCTCGCGCCAGCAGCAGGTGACGCCTGCGGGCACAACAATGCGCTATGAAGCGAGCTTTAAGCCAGAAACGGGCGACCTGGAGATGACCTTCCGCCTGGAGGCGCAGCAGTACCATCGGCTGACGGTGGGAGAGAAAGGAACGCTGAGCTACAAAGGATCGCGTTTTGAAGGGTTTGAACCGGAGCGGTAATTTTCCCCTCCCCCCGGCCCTCTCCCAGAGGGAGAGGGTGTAATCGTCCCCTCTCCCTCTGGGAGAGGGTGAGGGCATCAGGCCGCACCTTACTTCTTCACCTGCGCCTTAAACTTCTTCATCCACACCAGCAGTTCAAACACGCCAAAAATAAACACCCGTAGCTGCTGCCAGCCGGTCATCGGCGGGCCATCTTTTGGCAGACCGTTTTTCAGCATCACCATCTGCAGGGCGTGCATGAACGAGGTGAAAATCAGCGCCACGTTAACGAAGATATTCAACGGGCGCGGGAACGGGTGCACCAGATTCAAAATCAAAAATGCCCAGACGCCCAGCATCAGCAAGCGTCCCAGGTTAATCAGTACCGGCATCGGATCCTCCTTGTGCCTGACGGTGATAAAGACGATAAGCCACCTGGCCTGCGACCTTTTCGCGGTGCAGATCCCAGTGAACGGGAACGGGTGGCAGGCCGTTTTCCACTTCGCTTTCTACATAAATTAGCGCGTCATCCGCCAGCCAGCCATTGTGCTCCAGCAGGGATAACGTCTCTTCCAGTAGCCCCTTGCGGAACGGTGGGTCAACAAACACGACGTTATGCGGCGTGCCCTGTTGCGCGAGGAAGCTTAGCGTATTGGTATTTACCACTTTCGCATTCGTCGCCTTCAGCGTCGCCAGATTTTGCTGCAGGGTCTGCGCGACGCCGCGCTCCATCTCCAGCAGCGTGGCGCTGGCAGCATAGCGCGACAGCGCCTCCAGCCCTAAGGCACCGCTTCCGGCGAAGCAGTCCAGGCAATGGGCGTCTACCATTGACGGGGCAAGCCAGTTAAACAGCGTCTCGCGAACGCGGTCGGTGGTGGGGCGTAAACCGGGGCTGTCCGGCACCGGTAATTTCCGGCCTCGCCACTGGCCGCCGATAATGCGAATTTGACCGGCCGGGGCGCGGGTGGGTTTCTTCATCTCTGGAAAGCTCTGTTAACCATTGCCCTGCGATTGCGGGCGGTGATGTCAATTAAGTAAAGTGTTAGACTATTTCATCATTTTTTTAGCTTCCCTGTATATAGCGCCGCGAGGAGTGTAGTCGCAGATGGCAAAACAAAAAAAACGTGGCTTCTTTTCCTGGTTGGGTTTCGGTGAAAAAGAGCAAGAAACAGAACAGAAAACCGAAGAACAACAGGTTGCAGAAGAGCAGTCACAGCCTGAAACGCCAGTAGAAACCGCTGCGATTGTCGAAGCGGAAGAGCCTGCCCACAGCAAAGAAGAGATTGAATCCTTTGCTGAAGAGGTGGTTGAGGTTACTGAACAGGTTCAGGAGAGCGAGAAGCCAGAGCCGGTCGTCATTGAGACCGTTGCCGATGCGCCTCAGGCCGCAACAGAACATGAAGAGCTGCCGCTACCGGAAGAGGTCAACGCCGAAGAGGTGTCTGCCGAAGAGTGGCAGGCCGAAGCGGAAACCGTTGAAATCGTTGAGGCGGTGGAAGAAGAGGCGGCACTTGAGCCAGAGCTGACCGACGAAGAGCTGGAAGCCCAGGCGCTGGCGGCGGAAGCCGCGGAAGAGTCGGTCATCGTTGTGCCGGTGGAAGAGCAGGCCGAAGAAGAGATCGTGCAGGAGCAGGAAAAACCGACCAAAGAAGGTTTCTTCGCGCGCCTGAAGCGCAGCCTGCTCAAAACCAAAGAAAACTTAGGTTCCGGATTTATCAGTCTGTTCCGCGGCAAGAAGATCGACGACGATCTGTTTGAAGAGCTGGAAGAGCAACTGCTGATTGCGGACGTGGGCGTGGAGACCACCCGTAAGATCATCACCAACCTGACCGAAGGGGCGAGCCGCAAACAGCTGCGCGACGCCGAGGCGCTGTACGGCCTGCTGAAAGACGAGATGGGTGAAATTCTCGCAAAAGTTGACGAACCGCTTAATATTGAAGGCAAAACGCCATTTGTTATTCTGATGGTTGGCGTTAACGGCGTGGGTAAAACCACCACCATCGGCAAGCTGGCGCGTCAGTTTGAGCAGCAGGGCAAATCGGTGATGCTGGCGGCGGGCGATACCTTCCGTGCGGCAGCGGTTGAGCAGCTCCAGGTGTGGGGCCAGCGCAACAACATTCCGGTGATTGCCCAGCACACCGGCGCGGATTCCGCGTCCGTGATTTTCGACGCCATCCAGGCGGCGAAGTCGCGCAACGTGGACGTGCTGATCGCCGACACCGCAGGGCGTTTGCAGAACAAATCGCACCTGATGGAAGAGTTGAAGAAAATCGTCCGCGTCATGAAGAAGCTGGACGAAGATGCACCGCATGAAATTATGCTGACTATCGACGCCAGCACCGGGCAGAACGCCATTAGCCAGGCGAAGCTGTTCCATGAAGCGGTAGGACTGACGGGGATCGCGCTGACCAAGCTGGACGGCACCGCGAAAGGCGGGGTGATCTTCTCCGTGGCCGACCAGTTCGGCATTCCTATCCGCTACATCGGTGTGGGCGAGCGTATTGAGGATTTGCGTCCGTTTAAGGCGGACGACTTTATTGAGGCATTATTTGCCCGAGAGGACTAACAATGATTCGCTTTGAACACGTCAGCAAGGCCTATCTCGGTGGGAGACAAGCGCTGCAGGGGGTGACATTCCACCTGCAGCCGGGCGAGATGGCATTCCTGACCGGCCATTCCGGCGCGGGGAAAAGTACCCTGCTCAAGCTTATCTGTGGGATAGAACGGCCAAGCGCCGGGAAAATCTGGTTCAGCGGCCACGAAATTAGCCGTCTGAAAAACCGCGAAGTGCCGTTTCTGCGTCGTCAGATCGGCATGATTTTCCAGGATCACCACCTGCTGATGGATCGCACCGTTTTCGATAACGTGGCGATCCCGCTGATTATTGCCGGCGCCAGCTATGACGATATCCGTCGTCGCGTCTCTGCGGCGCTGGATAAGGTCGGGCTGCTGGACAAAGCGAAGAACTTCCCGATCCAGCTCTCCGGCGGTGAACAGCAGCGCGTCGGCATCGCCCGCGCGGTGGTGAACAAGCCTGCGGTACTGCTGGCGGATGAACCGACCGGTAACCTGGACGATGCCCTGTCCGAAGGGATTTTGCGTCTGTTTGAGGAATTCAACCGCGTAGGGGTAACGGTACTGATGGCGACGCACGATATGGGGCTCATTTCTCGTCGTTCGTACCGCATGCTGACCCTGAGCGACGGGCATTTGCACGGAGGCCACGGTGAACAAGCGTGATGCAATGAACCAGATTCGGCAGTTCGGGAACCGGTTTGACCGTTTCCGTAAGCCGCAGGGCGGCGGTGACGGCAATCGTAATGCGCCTAAGCGCCAGAAAGCGGCGCCGAAGCCGGCTTCCCGCAAGACCAACGTGTTTAACGAGCAGGTGCGTTACGCCTTCCACGGCGCGCTGCAGGACCTGAAAAGCAAACCGCTGGCGACGTTCCTGACGGTGATGGTGATTGCCATCTCCCTGACGCTGCCAAGCGTCTGCTACATGGTCTATAAGAACGTCAACCAGGCGGCGTCGCAGTATTATCCGTCACCGCAGATCACCGTTTATCTGGATAAAGCGCTCGACGATAACGCGGCGGCGCAGGTGGTCGGGCAAATCCAGGCCGAGCAGGGCGTGGAAAAGGTCAATTATCTTTCCCGTGAAGAAGCGCTGGGCGAGTTCCGTAACTGGTCAGGCTTTGGCGGCGCGCTGGATATGCTCGAAGAGAACCCGCTGCCTGCGGTGGCGGTGGTGATCCCGAAGCTTGATTTCCAGGGCACCGATTCGCTGAATACCCTGCGCGACCGCATCACCCGCATCAACGGGATTGATGAAGTACGCATGGACGACAGCTGGTTTGCCCGTCTTGCGGCACTGACCGGGCTGGTGGGACGCGTGTCGGCGATGATCGGCGTGCTGATGGTGGCGGCGGTGTTCCTCGTCATCGGTAACAGCGTGCGCCTGAGCATCTTTGCGCGCCGCGATACCATCAACGTGCAGAAACTGATTGGCGCAACGGACGGTTTCATCCTGCGTCCGTTCCTTTACGGCGGCGCACTGCTCGGTTTCTCCGGCGCATTTCTTTCACTGATATTGTCAGAAATTTTGGTGATGCGGCTTTCGTCTGCCGTCACTGAAGTGGCGCAGGTTTTCGGAACTAAGTTTGATATCAGTGGTTTAGGCTTCGATGAGTGCCTGCTGTTGCTGCTGGTGTGCTCCATGATCGGCTGGATTGCCGCATGGCTGGCAACGGTTCAACATTTACGCCACTTTACTCCCGACTAATAAAAGCGTGATATAATCTTTCCCTGCACCGAGATGTTCGCTCTGCAGGGAAAGCGTCCCTGTTGTCTCTTCCCCTGTTATCATCTCCATGTCACATTTTGTGCGTAATTTATTCACCGTTGCACCTGGAACTTGTGGATAAAATCACTGTCTGATAAAAGAGTGAATGCTAATCTCGTTGCTCAAACGCTTTGGCATGGTTGTTGCCTGACGGGGACAGCCTGGACCAGAAGAAACATTGAGAGGAATGAATGACCAAAGAAATGCAAACTTTAGCTTTAGCCCCTGTTGGTAACCTGGAATCCTATATCCGGGCTGCGAACACCTGGCCGATGTTAACGGCCGAGGAAGAAAAGGAGCTTGCTGAAAAGCTGCATTACCAGGGCGATCTGGAAGCAGCGAAGAAGCTGATCCTGTCTCACCTGCGCTTTGTTGTTCACATTGCTCGTAACTATGCGGGCTATGGCCTGCCGCAGGCGGACTTGATTCAGGAAGGTAACATCGGCCTGATGAAGGCTGTACGTCGCTTTAACCCGGAAGTGGGTGTGCGACTGGTCTCCTTCGCCGTACACTGGATCAAAGCAGAAATTCATGAATACGTGCTGCGCAACTGGCGTATCGTGAAGGTCGCCACGACAAAAGCGCAACGTAAGCTGTTCTTCAACCTGCGTAAAACCAAGCAGCGTCTGGGCTGGTTCAATCAGGATGAAGTGGAAATGGTGGCGCGTGAGCTGGGCGTATCCAGCAAAGACGTGCGTGAGATGGAATCCCGTATGGCCGCGCAGGACATGACTTTCGATATGTCCTCCGACGACGACGCATCTGACAGCCAGCCGATGGCACCGGTACTGTATCTGCAGGATAAAACCTCTAACTTTGCCGACGGCATCGAAGAGGATAACTGGGAAGATCAGGCCGCGAACAAGCTGACCCATGCGATGGAAGGCCTCGACGAACGTAGCCAGGACATCATCCGCGCCCGCTGGCTGGACGAAGACAACAAGTCCACGCTGCAGGAGCTGGCCGACCGCTACGGCGTTTCTGCGGAACGTGTTCGTCAGCTTGAAAAGAACGCCATGAAAAAACTTCGTGCCGCTATCGAAGCGTAATTACCGCGAATTACACCGAGAACCCCTGGATGAGAGTCTGGGGGTTTTGTTTTTTTAGCGCCCGCTCTGGCGAATTCCCTCCCCCTGGCAAACACTTACTGATGCGCTAAGCAGGCGACTTCTCAGGGGGACAGGGTGAAAAATAACGAACTGAACGACCGGCGTTTACAGGCGACGCCGCGCGGCATCGGCGTCATGTGTAACTTCTATGCCGACAAAGCCGAAAACGCCACGGTGTGGGACGTGGAAGGCAATGAGTACATCGACTTCGCCGCCGGGATCGCGGTGCTGAATACCGGCCATCGCCATCCCAAAGTCATCTCCGCTTTAGAAAAACAACTCCACGCGTTTACCCACACGGCCTACCAGATTGTGCCGTACGAAGGCTACGTGGCGCTTGCCGAGCGCATCAACCAGCGCGTGCCGATTGACGGTCCGGCCAAAACCGCGTTCTTCTCGACGGGGGCTGAGGCAGTCGAAAACGCGGTCAAAATTGCCCGCGCGTACACCAGGCGCCCTGGCCTTATCACCTTCGGCGGCGCGTTCCACGGCCGCACTTTTATGACCATGGCGCTGACCGGTAAAGTCGCGCCGTACAAGCTCGGCTTCGGCCCGTTCCCCGGCTCGGTGTATCACGCGCAGTATCCGAACGAGCTGCACGGCGTCAGCACGGCGGAAGCGTTGAAAAGCCTGGAACGCATCTTCAAAGCGGATATCGCTCCTGACCAGGTCGCGGCCATTATTCTCGAACCGGTTCAGGGGGAGGGCGGTTTCAACATCGCGCCCGCTGATTTTATGCAGGCCCTTCGCGCCCTGTGCGATACCCACGGCATTTTGCTGATTGCTGACGAGGTACAAAGCGGCTTCGCCCGCACCGGCAAGCTTTTCTCGATGGAACACCACTGCGTGAAGCCGGACCTGATCACCATGGCAAAAAGCCTGGCGGGCGGGATGCCGCTTTCAGCGGTATCGGGCCGTGCCGACGTGATGGACGCGCCTGCGCCGGGCGGGCTGGGCGGCACCTACGCGGGTAATCCGCTGGCGATTGCCGCAGCGCACGCGGTGCTGGACGTGATTGATGAGGAAGATCTCTGCACGCGCTCGGCGCATCTCGGTCATCACCTGGTGGAAGTGCTCAATAAAGCCAAGGAACACTGCCCATATATCGCTGACATTCGCGCACAGGGCTCGATGGTGGCGGTAGAGTTTAACGATCCGCAATCCGGGCAGCCTTCGCCGGAATTCACCCGCCAGGTGCAGGAACGCGCGTTGAACGAAGGGCTGCTTCTGCTGAGCTGCGGCGTGTATGGCAACGTTATCCGCTTCCTCTATCCGCTTACCATCCCAGAAGCGCAGTTCCGTAAAGCGCTGGATATTATCTCCGCGTCGCTGACACGTTAAAGCCACAAGCCCGGCGGTAAATCCTGTCGGGCTTATCATATATTCATTTCAAATTAGCTATTCCAAAAACATAAAAATGGGGTATGTTTTAGCAGAGTATGCTGAAAAAGCGCGAACAGCACACCAATAACTGAAATAAAGCGCTGCACAACAACATCACAACAATCGTAATAACCATAATAATGGGGAATCTCAGGATGAACATGAAGGGTAAAGCGTTACTGGCAGGATGTATCGCGTTGGCATTCAGCACCATGGCACAGGCAGATATAAAAGTGGCTGTTGTGGGCGCAATGTCCGGTCCGGTAGCACAGTACGGCGACCAGGAGTTTACGGGCGCTGAACAGGCGGTTGCAGACATTAATGCTAAGGGCGGCATCAAGGGCGAAAAACTGCAGATCGTAAAATACGACGATGCCTGTGACCCGAAGCAAGCGGTCGCGGTGGCGAACAAAGTGGTGAACGACGGGATCAAATACGTTATCGGTCACCTCTGCTCCTCCTCTACTCAGCCAGCGTCTGACATCTACGAAGACGAAGGTATTCTGATGATCACTCCGGCTGCAACTGCACCAGAGCTGACCGCGCGAGGCTATAAGCTGACCCTGCGCACCACGGGTCTGGACTCCGATCAGGGCCCAACGGCGGCTAAGTACATTCTGGAAAAAGTGAAGCCGCAGCGTATCGCGATTGTTCACGACAAACAGCAGTATGGTGAAGGTCTGGCCCGTGCGGTGCAGGACGGTCTGAAAAAAGGCAATGCCAACGTGGTCTTCTTTGACGGGATCACCGCCGGTGAGAAAGACTTCTCCACGTTGGTGGCGCGTCTGAAGAAAGAGAATATTGATTTCGTTTACTACGGCGGCTACCACCCTGAAATGGGCCAGATCCTGCGTCAGGCGCGTGCGGCGGGTCTGAAAACCCAGTTCATGGGGCCGGAAGGCGTGGCGAACGTGTCTTTGTCTAACATCGCGGGTGAATCAGCCGAAGGCCTGCTGGTAACCAAGCCGAAGAACTACGACCAGGTGCCAGCGAACAAACCTATCGTGGATGCCATCAAGGCGAAGAAACAGGATCCAAGCGGCGCGTTCGTCTGGACTACCTACGCTGCGCTGCAGTCCCTGCAGGCGGGTCTGAACCAGTCAGCCGATCCGGCTGAGATTGCTACCTGGCTGAAAGCGAACACGGTCGAAACCGTCATGGGGCCGCTGTCCTGGGATGCGAAGGGCGATCTGAAGGGCTTCGAGTTCGGCGTGTTTGACTGGCATGCGAACGGCACGGCGACAGACGCCAAATAAAAGCAAAAAGGCAACGTAAGTTGCCTTTTTTAATGTTTTCTCCCTCTCCCTGTGGGAGAGGGCCGGGGTGAGGGCATCAGGCCGCACAGATCAGGCCGCACAAATCAACTCTGGCGCTTCTCCCACCCGCTCTCCTGCGCCGTAAACCCTAACGCCTGCATAAACGCCGCCATCACGCCGCGGTCTTCCACGCCCACGTCGGCCATCCACCATGAGTTCACGTTCGGGTTTTCGCGGATCACTTCTTCAATTAAATACTGTCCCACACCGCGACGACGGGTCACGTCGCGCACGCGCAGCGAGTCCAGCGCCCCCTCCGTGCCGCTCAGGGTCACGCGAACCGCAGCCAGCAGGCGCTCGTTAAAGCGCGCGGCATAAATGCGATGGTTCTCGTCGACATGCAGTGACGAAGGGGAATATTCCGGCCAGATCTTGCCCAGGTCGATATGATCCTGGTCGCTAAAGGTCACCAGACGCACGATAGTCAGTTTCATTAGCTACTTGTCCAAATCAAATTGAGTAGGGGCAGTGTACTCAATTTATTCACTCAGCGGCTTCCTCTTTTTATTCTCATTAACCAGGTGATTAGTTTTTTAGCAATGCAATGGGCAGTGTGAAAACACATGGATCGAAAAATAAGCAGAATTTTAACCTGAAAGGCAGTGTTTTATTCGGCGCTTTGTACCGTTATTTTATGCTGCAAACTGCACTTTTATTTGTTTATCTCTGCCTGATTTCAGAATATTATCTTTGCTTAATCGCCTGAAAAATAGAGATTTTAGTCTGGTTTTTGACAAAAGCCTGCGCTAAACCATTAAAGGCACTGGTAAAAATAGCGTTGTTCATTAAAAGTACAGAATGCTTTTTAACCATAATAAAACAAAATATAAACACGACATCACGAATGGGGATTCAGAGATGAAAAGGAACGCGAAGACGTTAATCGCGGGGATGGTCGCACTGTCGATCTCGCATGCCGCTATGGCGGAGGACATTAAAGTTGCGGTAGTGGGTGCGATGTCCGGCCCTGTTGCCCAGTGGGGTGACATGGAGTTCAACGGCGCGCGCCAGGCCATTAAAGACATCAACGCTAAGGGCGGCATCAAGGGCGACAAGCTGGTGGGCGTGGAATATGACGACGCGTGCGATCCGAAACAGGCTGTCGCGGTCGCCAACAAAATCGTCAACGACGGTATCCAGTACGTGATCGGCCACCTGTGTTCATCCTCCACCCAGCCGGCGTCTGATATCTACGAAGACGAAGGCATCCTGATGATCACTCCTGGAGCAACTAACCCTGAGCTGACCCAGCGCGGATACCAGCACATCATGCGTACCGCCGGTCTGGACTCCTCGCAGGGGCCCACCGCGGCGAAATACATTCTCGACACCGTTAAGCCAAAGCGTATTGCTATCATTCATGACAAACAGCAGTACGGCGAAGGCCTGGCGCGCTCCGTTCAGGACGGCCTGAAAAAAGGCGGCGCGAACATCGTCTTCTTCGACGGCATTACCGCCGGTGAGAAAGACTTCTCCGCGCTGATAGCCCGTCTGCAAAAAGAGAATATCGACTTCGTTTACTACGGCGGCTACTACCCGGAAATGGGTCAAATGCTGCGCCAGGCGCGCGCCACCGGTCTGAAAACCCAATTTATGGGGCCAGAGGGCGTGGGCAACGCCTCCCTGTCAAACATCGCGGGGGATTCTGCCGAAGGCATGCTGGTGACGATGCCAAAACGCTATGACCAGGATCCGGCCAACAAGGCTATCGTGGATGCGCTCAAGGCGCAGAAGAAGGATCCGAGCGGTCCATACGTCTGGATCACCTACGCGGCCGTGCAGTCTCTGGCGACGGCCCTGGATCGTACCGGCAGCAAAGAACCGCTGGATCTGGTGAAAGATTTAAAAGCGCACGGGGCGAACACCGTGATTGGGCCGCTGAACTGGGATGAGAAAGGCGATCTGAAGGGATTTGAGTTTGGTGTCTTTAAGTGGCACGCCGACGGTTCGTCCTCGGCCGCCAAATAATTATCCCACCGCCCG
This sequence comes from Enterobacter asburiae, assembly GCA_011754535.1. Classification (NCBI taxonomy): domain Bacteria; kingdom Pseudomonadati; phylum Pseudomonadota; class Gammaproteobacteria; order Enterobacterales; family Enterobacteriaceae; genus Enterobacter; species Enterobacter asburiae. Next base: position 338,895 of record JAAQVN010000001.1, read on the forward strand.
GCTCACCGGGCGGGTATAAAAAGGTTTGCATATGTCCGAGCAGTTTCTCTATTTCCTGCAGCAGATGTTTAACGGCGTCACGCTGGGAAGCACCTACGCGCTGATCGCCATCGGCTACACGATGGTTTACGGCATTATCGGTATGATCAACTTCGCCCACGGCGAGGTGTACATGATCGGTAGCTACGTCTCCTTTATGATCATTGCCGCGCTGATGATGATGGGCATCGACAGCAGCTGGCTGCTGGTCGCCGCCGGGTTTGTCGGCGCGATTGTGATTGCCAGCGCCTACGGCTGGAGCATTGAGCGCGTGGCCTACCGGCCGGTGCGCAGCTCCAAGCGTCTGATTGCGCTGATCTCCGCGATCGGGATGTCCATCTTCCTGCAAAACTACGTCAGCCTGACCGAAGGCTCGCGTGACGTGGCGCTGCCAAGCCTGTTTAACGGCCAGTGGATTGTAGGGGCCAGCGAAAACTTCTCGGCCTCTATCACCACCATGCAGCTGGTTATCTGGGTCGTGACCTTTATCGCCATGCTCGCCCTGACCCTGTTCATTCGCTACTCACGCATGGGACGCGCCTGCCGCGCCTGCGCGGAAGACCTGAAGATGGCGAGCCTGCTCGGCATCAACACTGACCGCGTGATTGCCCTGACCTTCGTGATTGGCGCGGCGATGGCGGCGGTGGCGGGTGTCCTGCTCGGCCAGTTCTACGGCGTGATTAACCCGTACATCGGCTTTATGGCCGGGATGAAAGCCTTCACCGCGGCGGTACTGGGCGGTATCGGCAGTATTCCGGGCGCGATGATCGGTGGCCTGATCCTGGGCGTGGCGGAAGCGCTCTCCTCGGCGTACCTGAGCACGGAATATAAAGACGTGGTGTCGTTTGCCCTGCTGATTCTGGTTCTGCTGGTGATGCCTACCGGTATTCTGGGCCGTCCGGAGGTAGAGAAAGTATGAAACCGATGCATTTTGCAATGGCGCTGCTCTCTGCCGCTATGTTCTTCGTGCTGGCCAGCGTCTTTATGGGCGTCCAGCTTGAGCTGAATGGCACCAAACTCGTTGTCGATACCGCGGCTGATATTCGCTGGCAGTGGGTATTTATCGGCACTGCCGTAGTATTCCTGTTCCAACTGCTGCGCCCGCTGTTCCAGAAGACGCTGAAAAATGTCTCCGGACCGAAATTCGTGCTGCCGGCAATCGACGGCTCTACCATTAAGCAGAAGCTGTTCCTCGTGGCGCTGCTGGTGGCCGCCGTGGCGTGGCCGTTTGTGGTGTCGCGTGGCACCGTGGATATCGCCACCCTGACCATGATCTACGTAATTCTCGGTCTCGGTCTGAACGTGGTGGTGGGGCTCTCTGGCCTGCTGGTGCTGGGCTACGGCGGCTTTTACGCCATCGGCGCCTACACCTTCGCGCTGCTGAACCACTACTACGGCCTCGGCTTCTGGACCTGCCTGCCGCTGGCGGGGCTGGTCTCTGCCGCCGCGGGCTTCCTGCTCGGTTTCCCGGTGCTGCGCCTGCGCGGTGACTACCTGGCGATTGTGACCTTAGGCTTCGGAGAAATCGTCCGTATCCTGCTGCTGAATAACACCGAAGTGACCGGCGGCCCGAACGGCATCAGCCAGATCCCGAAACCGACCTTCTTCGGCCTGGAATTTAGCCGTACCGCACGCGAAGGCGGCTGGGACACCTTCAGCAACTTTTTTGGCATCAAGTATGACCCGTCCGACCGCGTGATCTGGCTTTACCTGGTGGCGCTGCTGCTGGTGGTGATTACCCTGTTCGTGATCAACCGTCTGCTGCGCATGCCACTGGGCCGCGCGTGGGAAGCGCTGCGTGAAGATGAGATCGCCTGCCGCTCTCTGGGCCTGAACCCGACCCGCATCAAGCTGACCGCGTTTACCATCAGCGCCGCGTTTGCCGGTTTCGCCGGGACGCTGTTTGCCGCGCGTCAGGGCTTCGTCAGCCCGGAATCGTTCACCTTTGCCGAATCTGCCTTTGTGCTGGCGATTGTGGTGCTTGGCGGGATGGGCTCGCAGTTTGCCGTTATCCTCGCGGCCATCCTGCTGGTGGTCTCGCGCGAGCTGATGCGCGACTTTAACGAATACAGCATGCTGATGCTGGGTGGTTTGATGGTGCTGATGATGATCTGGCGTCCGCAGGGCCTCCTGCCGATGACCCGTCCACAGCTGAAGCTGAAGAACGGGCAAGCGAAAGGAGAGCAGGCATGAGTCAGCCATTATTATCCGTTAACGGTCTGATGATGCGTTTTGGCGGCCTGCTGGCAGTCAACAACGTGAATCTTGACCTGCACAAGAAAGAGATTGTCTCCCTGATTGGCCCGAACGGGGCGGGGAAAACCACGGTCTTCAACTGCCTGACCGGCTTCTACAAGCCGACGGGCGGCACCATCATGCTGCGCGATCAGCACCTTGAAGGGCTGCCGGGCCAGCAGATTGCCCGCATGGGCGTGGTGCGTACCTTCCAGCACGTGCGTCTGTTCCGCGAGATGACGGTGATTGAGAACCTGCTGGTGGCGCAGCATCAGCAGCTGAAAACCGGGCTGTTCTCCGGCCTGCTGAAAACCCCGGCCTTTCGCCGCGCGCAGGATGAAGCGCTCGATCGCGCCGCCACCTGGCTCGACCGGATTGGCCTGCTGCAGCACGCCAACCGTCAGGCGAGCAATCTGGCCTATGGCGATCAGCGTCGCCTGGAGATTGTGCGCTGCATGGTCACCCAGCCTGAAATCCTGATGCTCGACGAACCGGCGGCAGGGCTCAACCCGAAAGAGACCAAAGAGCTGGACGAGCTGATTGCCGAGCTGCGCGATAGTCACGACACCACCATCCTGCTGATTGAGCATGACATGAAGCTGGTGATGGGCATTTCGGACCGTATCTACGTGGTAAACCAGGGCACGCCGCTGGCGAACGGCACGCCGGAAGAGATCCGCAACAACCCGGACGTGATCCGCGCATACCTTGGTGAGGCATAAGATGGAAAAAGCGATGTTAACGTTCGACAAGGTCAACGCGCACTACGGCAAGATCCAGGCGCTGCACGACGTCAGCCTGCACATCAATCAGGGTGAAATCGTCACTCTGATAGGCGCCAACGGCGCGGGCAAAACCACGCTGCTCGGCACCCTGTGCGGCGACCCGCGCGCAACCAGCGGGCAGATAGTGTTCGATGGTAAAGACATTACTGACTGGCAGACCGCCAGAATCATGCGCGAGGCGGTGGCGATTGTTCCGGAAGGGCGTCGCGTGTTCTCACGCATGACGGTGGAAGAGAACCTGGCGATGGGCGGCTTCTTCGCTCACCGCGATGAATACCAGACCCGCATCAAGTGGGTATACGAGCTTTTCCCGCGCCTGTGGGAGCGCCGCATTCAGCGTGCGGGTACCATGTCCGGCGGTGAGCAGCAGATGCTGGCGATTGGCCGCGCGCTGATGAGCCAGCCGCGCCTGCTGCTGCTGGACGAACCGTCGCTCGGTCTGGCACCGATCATCATTCAGCAGATTTTCGACACCATTGAGCAGCTGCGTAAAGAGGGGATGACCATCTTCCTCGTCGAGCAGAACGCCAACCAGGCGCTGAAGCTCGCTGACCGTGGCTACGTGCTGGAGAACGGCCGCGTGGTGCTGGAGGATACTGGCGACGCGCTGCTGGCTAACGAAGCGGTGCGGAGCGCTTACCTGGGCGGATAGGTAAAAGCAAAAAGGCAACGCAAGTTGCCTTTTTTAGTGTTTGCTCCCTCTCCCTGTGGGATAGGGGCGGGGTGAGGGCACCAGACCGCACGAGGTAAAAGCAAAAAGGCAACGCAAGTTGCCTTTTTTAGTGTTTTCTCCCTCTCCCTGTGGGAGAGGGACGGGGTGAGGGCACCAGACCGCACCCAATCCATCACCCCCAACCCCCTTCACACAACCATCATCACCCTGACGCCTGGCTGTCACTTATCTGTAAACAAACAGTTATTTTTTTGTCATTCGAGCATGGCATGTTACCTCGCGAGCATAAAACGCGTGATATCGCGCATCCGGCACAATAAGAGAGATGACAATGACATCGTTACGACACACAGCTTTGGGTCTGGCACTGGGTCTGGCTTTTGCGACGAACGCAATGGCTGTCACCACCATTCCATTCTGGCATTCCATGGAAGGGGAGTTGGGTAAAGAGGTTGACTCCCTGGCGCAGCGTTTCAACGACACCCACCCGGATTACAAAATTGTGCCGGTGTACAAAGGCAACTACGAGCAGAGCCTGAGCGCGGGCATCGCCGCCTTCCGTACCGGCAACGCACCGGCCCTGTTACAGGTTTATGAAGTGGGTACCGCCACCATGATGGCCTCCAAAGCCATCAAGCCGGTGTATGAAGTGTTCAAAGAAGCGGGCATCAACTTCGACGAATCCCAGTTCGTGCCGACCGTAGCGGGTTACTACACGGATTCCAAAACCGGCCATCTGCTGTCCCAGCCATTTAACAGCTCCACGCCGGTGCTGTACTACAACAAAGACGCCTTCAAAAAAGCCGGTTTAGACCCGGAGCAGCCGCCAAAAACCTGGCAGGATCTGGCCGAGTACACCGCGAAGCTGAAAGCGGCGGGAATGAAGTGCGGCTACGCCAGCGGCTGGCAGGGCTGGATCCAGATTGAAAACTTCAGCGCCTGGCACGGCCTGCCGGTTGCCACCAAAAACAACGGCTTCGACGGCACCGACGCGGTACTGGAGTTCAACAAGCCGGAGCAGGTGAAGCACATCGCGCTGCTTGCCGATCTGAACAAGAAGGGCGACTTCAGCTACTTCGGGCGTAAAGACGAATCCACCGAGAAGTTCTACAACGGCGACTGCGCCATTACCACCGCCTCGTCCGGCTCGCTGGCGGATATCCGTCACTACGCCAAATTCAACTACGGCGTGGGCATGATGCCATACGACGCAGACGTGAAGGGCGCGCCGCAGAACGCCATCATCGGCGGGGCGAGTCTGTGGGTGATGCAGGGTAAAGATAAGGGCACCTATAAAGGCGTCGCCGAATTCCTGGACTTCCTGGCCAAGCCTGAAAACGCCGCCGAGTGGCACCAGAAGACCGGCTACCTGCCCATCACCAAAGCCGCGTATGACCTGACCCGCGAGCAGGGCTTCTATAGCAAGAACCCGGGCGCGGATATCGCGACGCGTCAGATGCTGAACAAGCCGCCGTTGCCGTTCACCAAAGGGCTGCGTCTGGGCAACATGCCGCAGATCCGCACCATCGTGGATGAAGAGCTGGAAAGCGTGTGGACCGGTAAGAAAACGCCACAGCAGGCGCTGGACTCTGCGGTAGAGCGCGGGAATCAGCTGCTGCGTCGCTTTGAGCAGTCGACTAAATCGTAATCGCTGAAACGCCCGGTGGCGCTTCGCTTACCGGGCCTACGATGTGCCCCATGTAGGCCGGGTAAGGCGTAGCCGCCACCCGGCATTGCTCAGGAACCAAATCTCAATGTCATCATCCCGTCCGGTGTTCCGTTCCCGCTGGCTGCCGTACCTGCTGGTCGCGCCGCAGCTGGCCATCACCGTTATTTTCTTTATCTGGCCTGCGGGCGAAGCGCTGTGGTACTCGGTACAAAGCGTCGATCCGTTCGGGCTTTCCAGCCAGTTTGTTGGCCTGGACAACTTCACCGCGCTGTTCCATGACAGCTACTACCTGGACTCCTTCTGGACGACGATGAAGTTCAGCGCGCTGGTCACCGTCAGCGGCCTGGTTGCCTCGCTGTTTTTCGCCGCGCTGGTGGATTACGTGGTGCGCGGCAGCCGCCTGTATCAGACCCTGATGCTGCTGCCTTATGCCGTAGCGCCCGCCGTCGCCGCCGTGCTGTGGATCTTCCTGTTTAACCCGGGACGCGGGTTGATTACCCATTTTCTGGCCGAACTGGGCTACGACTGGAACCACGCCCAGAACAGCGGCCAGGCGATGTTCCTGGTGGTGTTCGCCTCGGTGTGGAAGCAGATCAGCTACAACTTCCTGTTCTTCTTTGCCGCGCTGCAGTCCATCCCGCGCTCGCTGGTGGAAGCGGCGGCAATTGACGGCGCAGGGCCCATTCGCCGCTTCTTCAGGCTGTCGCTGCCGCTGATCGCACCGGTGAGTTTCTTCCTGCTGGTGGTTAACCTCGTGTACGCCTTCTTCGACACCTTCCCGGTGATCGACGCGGCCACCGCAGGCGGCCCGGTGCAGGCGACAACGACGCTTATCTATAAGATCTACCGCGAAGGCTTCGCCGGTCTGGATCTCTCTGCCTCCGCCGCGCAGTCCGTCGTGCTGATGTTCCTCGTCATCATCCTCACGGTGGTGCAGTTCCGCTACGTTGAAAGTAAGGTGCGCTACCAATGATTGAGAACCGTCGCGGGCTGACGATTTTCAGCCATACCATGCTGATTTTAGGGATTATCGTCATCCTCTTCCCGCTGTACGTGGCCTTTGTCGCCGCCACGCTGGACACCAAAGCGGTGTTCGACACGCCGATGACGCTGATCCCAGGTACACATCTTTTCGAGAACATGAAGACCATCTGGACCCAGGGCGTGGGCGCCAACAGCGCGCCGTTCTGGCTGATGATGCTCAATAGCTTCATCATGGCGTTTGGCATTACGGTCGGCAAAATTACGGTGTCGATGCTTTCGGCCTTCGCCATCGTCTGGTTTCGCTTTCCGCTGCGTAACCTCTTCTTCTGGATGATTTTCATCACCCTGATGCTGCCGGTGGAGGTGCGTATCTTCCCCACCGTGGAAGTGATCGCCAACCTGAAGATGCTCGACAGCTACGCGGGCTTAACCCTGCCGCTGATGGCCTCGGCGACCGCCACCTTCCTGTTCCGTCAGTTCTTTATGACCCTGCCGGACGAGCTGATTGAAGCAGCGCGGATCGACGGCGCGTCGCCGATGCGTTTCTTCCGCGACATCGTGCTGCCGCTGTCGAAAACCAACCTCGCGGCGCTGTTTGTGATCACCTTTATCTACGGCTGGAACCAGTACCTGTGGCCGCTGCTGATTATTCAGGACGTCAACCTTGGCACCGCCGTGGCGGGCATTAAGGGCATGATCGCCACCGGCGAAGGCACCACCCTTTGGAACCAGGTGATGGCGGCGATGCTGCTCACCCTTATCCCACCCGTAGTCATTGTTTTAGCCATGCAGCGTGCGTTTGTCCGTGGCCTGGTCGATAGCGAGAAATAAGATGGCAGGTTTAAAACTTCAGGCAGTAACCAAAAGCTGGGACGGCAAAACCCAGGTTATTCAGCCGTTAACGCTCGACGTGGCGGACGGGGAATTCATCGTCATGGTCGGCCCGTCCGGCTGTGGCAAATCCACGCTGCTACGCATGGTGGCGGGGCTGGAGCGCGTGACCTCCGGGGATATCTGGATTGACCGCCAGCGCGTCACCGAAATGGAGCCGAAAGACAGAGGCATTGCGATGGTGTTCCAGAACTACGCCCTCTATCCGCACATGAGCGTGGAAGAGAACATGGCCTGGGGGCTGAAAATCCGCGGCATGGGCAAAGGCCATATCGACGAGTGCGTGAAAGAGGCGGCGCGCATTCTGGAACTCGACGGCCTGCTCAAGCGTCGCCCGCGCGAGCTCTCCGGCGGCCAGCGCCAGCGCGTGGCGATGGGGCGCGCCATCGTGCGCGATCCGGCGGTATTCCTCTTTGACGAGCCGCTCTCCAACCTTGACGCCAAGCTGCGCGTGCAGATGCGTCTTGAGCTACAGCAGCTGCACCGTCGTCTGAAAACCACCTCCCTGTACGTGACCCACGATCAGGTCGAAGCCATGACGCTCGCCCAGCGCGTAATGGTGATGAACAAAGGCATCGCCGAGCAGATTGGCACCCCGGTGGAAGTGTACGAGAAACCGGCCACCCGCTTTGTGGCGAGCTTTATCGGCAGCCCGGCGATGAACCTGCTGGAAGGGCGTATCAGTAGCGCGGGCACGCATTTTGAGCTGGAAAGCGGGATGGCATTGCCGATCAACTGGTACTATCGTGGTTACGCCGGGCGTAAGATGACGCTCGGTATCCGCCCGGAGCATATTGCTTTAACCTCTCAGGCGGACGGCGGCGTGCCGCTGGTGATGGACACGCTGGAGATGTTGGGTGCAGATAACCTGGCGCACGGGCGCTGGGGGGATCAAAAAATGGTGGTGCGCCTGGCGCATCAGGAGCGCCCTAAAGCAGGCAGCACGCTGTGGCTGCACCTGCCGGAAAACCATCTGCACCTTTTTGACGGTGAAACAGGACAACGAGTATGAGCAACTGGCCTTATCCCCACGTCGTCGCCCACCGGGGCGGCGGTAAGCTGGCGCCGGAGAACACCCTGGCGGCGATTGATGTTGGCGCGCGTTACGGCCACACCATGATCGAGTTCGACGCCAAGCTGTCGAAAGACGGCGAAATTTTCTTGCTGCATGACGATAACCTCGAACGCACCAGCAACGGCTGGGGCGTGGCGGGCGAGCTGCCGTGGCGCGATCTGCTGAAGGTGGACGCCGGAAGCTGGTACAGCGGCGAATTCAAAGGCGAACCGCTGCCGCTGCTGGCGGAAGTGGCGGACCGCTGTCGCCAGCACGGTATGATGGCCAATATCGAAATCAAACCGACCACCGGCACCGGGCCGCTGACGGGCAAAGTGATTGCCCTTGCCGCGCGCGAGCTGTGGGAAGGAATGACCGCACCGCTGCTCTCCTCGTTTGAAATTGACGCGCTGGAAGCGGCACAGGCAGCCGTGCCGGAGCTGCCGCGCGGGCTGCTGCTTGACGAGTGGCGCGAGGACTGGCGCGAGCTGACGACGCGCTTAGCGTGTGTCTCTATTCATCTTAATCATAAGCTGCTGGATGAGGCGCGGGTGAAGATGCTGAAAGACGCGGGTCTGCATATTCTGGTCTACACCGTTAACAAACCCCAGCGTGCAGCCGAGCTGCTGCGCTGGGGCGTGGACAGCATCTGTACCGATGCAATCGACCTGATCGGCCCGGACTTTAGTTCTGCGGATTAAGCATACTGCCGTTCGACTGCGGCGGCAGCATATGCTGCTGTCCGCTGCCTGACGACGTCATCCCCCCTAACATCCCGCCGTTTTTATTCGGCAGCGGCTGCTCGCGCACTTGTCCCTGCTGCACGCGCTGGGTGTTGGCGTTCATCTGGTTTTGCAGGCTCTGCTGCTGCATCTGGGTCTGCGTTCTCAGCTGCTGATTCAGCATCCCTTTCTGCTGCTGTTGCTGGCTCATCATCTCGGTCTGCATACGCTGCTGGCTCGGGATAACATACCCCTGCTGGTTCGGGTTATTCATGGTGTTGAGCGGCTGTGCGAACGCGGCAAACGGGATCAGCGCCGTAAGAATCATCAAGCGTTTCATTGTCATTTCCTCCTCTTGAGGCCTCTCTTAAGTTTACCCTGATTTCACCATGACGATGATTTTTTAGGAGTTGTGAACCAGGCTTAAGCGGGGAATATGGATCCCTTCACCTGGAGAACAATAATGATGAAACCAACCTTCTTGCGCTGGGTCGCCATCGCCGCGCTGATGGCAGGCGGTACATTTAGCGTGGCGGCCAACCCGCCGGCGGCGCCTCCGGTCTCTTACGGCGTGGAGGAAGATGTTTTCCATCCCGTGCGGGCAACCCATGGCATGGTGGCATCGGTGGATGCGCTGGCAACCCGCGTGGGTGTCGATATTCTCAAACAGGGCGGTAACGCGGTGGATGCAGCGGTCGCCGTCGGCTATGCGCTGGCGGTGACGCACCCGCAGGCGGGGAACCTGGGCGGCGGCGGCTTTATGATGCTGCGCACCAAAGACGGGAAAACCACCGCCATCGACTTCCGCGAAATGGCGCCTTCTCAGGCGTCCCGCGATATGTTCCTCGACGACCAGGGTAACCCGGACAGCAAGAAATCTCTGACCTCGCACCTTGCCTCCGGCACGCCGGGCACCGTCGCGGGCTTTTCGCTGGCGCTGGAAAAATACGGTACGATGCCGCTGAACAAGGTGGTGCAGCCTGCCATCAAGCTGGCGCGGGAGGGCTTTGTGGTGAATGACGCCCTGGCGGACGATCTCAAGACCTACGGCAGCGAAGTTATTCCCAATCATGAAAACAGCAAGGCCATCTTCTGGAAAGACGGCGAGCCGTTGAAGAAGGGCGATAAGCTGATGCAGAAGAACCTCGCCAAAAGCCTGGAGCTGATTGCGGAGCACGGTCCGGACGCGTTCTATAAAGGGGCGATTGCCGATCAGATTGCACAAGAGATGCAGAAGAACGGCGGGCTCATCACCAAAGCGGATCTGGCGGAATACAGGGCGGTGGAGCGCGAGCCGATTAGCGGCACCTATCGCGGCTACGAGGTCTTCTCCATGCCGCCGCCGTCTTCCGGCGGGATCCACATCGTGCAGATCCTCAATATTCTTGAAAACTTCGATATGCACAAGTTCGGCTTCGGCAGCGCGGATGCCATGCAGGTGATGGCGGAAGCGGAAAAACGCGCCTACGCTGACCGCTCGGAATATCTCGGCGATCCGGACTTCGTGAAGGTGCCGTGGCAGGCACTGACCAACAAGGCGTATGCCAAATCCATTGCGGAACAGATCGACATCAACAAGGCCAAACCGTCGAGCGAGATCCGCCCCGGCAAGCTGGCGCCGTACGAAAGCAACCAGACGACGCACTTCTCGGTGGTGGATAAAGACGGTAATGCGGTGGCGGTGACGTACACGCTCAACACCACCTTCGGCACCGGGATTGTGGCGGGCAACAGCGGCATTCTGCTGAACAACGAGATGGATGACTTCTCCGCCAAGCCGGGCGTGCCGAACGTCTACGGGCTGGTCGGCGGCGATGCGAATGCGGTCGGGCCGAAGAAGCGTCCGCTGTCGTCCATGTCGCCCACAATCGTTGTGAAAGACGGGAAAACCTGGCTGGTAACCGGCAGTCCTGGCGGCAGCCGGATTATCACTACCGTGCTGCAGATGGTGGTGAACAGCATCGACTTTGGGATGAACGTTGCCGAAGCGACCAACGCCCCGCGTTTCCATCATCAGTGGCTGCCGGACGAGCTGCGCGTCGAGAAGGGCTTTAGCCCGGACACCATCAAGCTGCTGGAGCAGCGCGGACAGAAGGTGGCGGTGAAAGAGGCGATGGGCAGCACTCAGAGCATTATGGTCGGGCCGGATGGGGCGCTGTTCGGGGCGTCGGATCCGCGGTCGGTGGATGATTTGACGGCGGGGTATTGATATGTTGCCGGGTGGAGGCTTCGCCTTACCCGGCCTACGTGTTTCATTCCCTCTCCCTGTGGGAGAGGGTTAGGGTGAGGGCAACAAACTACTTCATCCGCGCCATATAATACGCATCCACATATTCACCGTTGCGCAGGGCATAGCGTTTGCCGGTGCCTTCAATTTCGAACCCGTGTTTTTTGTACACCGCAATCGCTGGTTCGTTATCGACAAACACCGTTAGCTCAATGCGGTCAACGCGCAGCCAGTTATCGCACATATCAATCATGGTGCGCATCAGCGCGCTGGCAACGCCCCGGTTTTGCCACTGTGCGCCCACACAAATCCCAAAATCAGCCACATGGCTGCGGCGCGGGCGTTGCGCGACGACGATGCACAGATGGCCGGCGACGTGACCGTCTATGCAGGCGACGAGCTGCTTAATGCCAGGCTGGTCGGATAGCCGCTCCTGCCACATTTGCTCAGAGGGATGAGGAACCTGTAGCGTGTTGTGGTACACCTCCGGCTGGGCGTGGATCTGACGAATGGCGTCATAATCTTTCGGTTCCGCGTGGCGTATCACTATCTCACTCATTCCTTGTTCCTCAGTCGGTTAAAAGTCCCCTCCAACATCAATGACTTTAAAATTTGAGTCAACCGCTATTTTTTGCAAAAAGTATTGGACAAGTGCGAATGAGAATGATTATTATTGCTTTGCATTCAGGAAGACCCCTACGGGAACCTGAAAGCACGACATTGCTCACATTGCTTCCAGTATTACTTTAGCCAGCTTCTCGCTGGCTTTTTTTTGCCCTTTTTCTCCCTCTCCCCGTGGGAGAGGGCTGGGGTGAGGGCAAAACATGCGCTATGGTAAAACCCAGTAACCTTCCAAAAGGACTGAGCTATGACACTACATTGCGCATTTATTGGATTTGGTAAAAGTACGACCCGCTACCACCTTCCGTATGTCCTCCACCGTAAAGATACCTGGCATGTGGCCCATATCTACCGTCGCAGCGCGAAGCCGGAAGAGCAATCTCCGCAGTATTCCCATATTCATTTCACCAGCGATCTGAACGAGGTATTGAATGACCCGCAGGTAAAGCTGGTGGTCGTCTGCACCTACGCCGACAGTCATTTTGAGTATGCGAAACGCGCGCTGGAAGCGGGCAAAAACGTGCTGGTGGAAAAGCCGTTCACCCCGACCATTGCCGAAGCGAAGGAACTGTTCGCGCTGGCGAAAAGCAAAGGGCTGACCGTGACGCCGTATCAGAACCGCCGCTTTGACAGCTGCTTCCTGACGGCGAAAAAAGCGATCGAAAGCGGCAGGCTGGGCGACATTGTGGAAATTGAAAGCCACTTCGATTACTACCGTCCGGTGGCGGAAACCCAGCCCGGCCTGCCGCAGGACGGCTCGTTCTATGGTCTGGGCGTGCACACCATGGACCAGATCATCTCCCTGTTTGGCCGCCCGGATCACGTCGCTTACGACATCCGCAGCCTGCGTAATAAAGCCAACCCGGACGACACCTTTGAAGCGCAGCTGTTCTACGGCGACCTGAAAGCCATCGTCAAAACCAGCCATCTGGTGAAAATCGACTACCCGAAATTTATCGTTCACGGTACCAAAGGTTCGTTTATCAAATACGGTATCGACCAGCAGGAGACCAGCCTGAAGGCCAATATCATGCCCGGTGAGCCTGGCTTTGCGGCGGACGATTCCGTGGGCGTGCTGGAGTATGTGAACGACGAGGGCGTGACGGTCAAAGAAACGCTGAAACCGGAAACCGGCGACTATGGCCGCGTCTACGATGCGCTGTTTGAGACCCTCAAAAACGGCACGGCGAATTACGTCAAGGAATCTGACGTTCTGACCAACCTGGAAATCCTTGAGCGGGCCTTCGAGCAGGCTTCTCCTGCCACGATAACCCTCGCAAAATAAGCAAAAACGGCTCCTCTGCACTTGTTCATAATTTTTGAACAGAGGAGTCAATTTTCACCCTCTATGATCCCCGGCCGTTTGCGTCCACACTTACTCCATCGAAACGAACTGAGGGTGAAAACAATGATCTACTTACGCAAAGCAAACGAACGTGGTCACGCAAATCATGGCTGGCTGGACTCATGGCATTCATTCTCGTTTGCCGACTACTACGACCCGAACTTCATGGGCTTCTCCGCACTGCGCGTGATTAACGACGACGTGATTGATGCAGGCCAGGGCTTCGGTACCCACCCGCACAAAGACATGGAAATTCTGACCTATGTGCTGGAAGGGGCCGTTGAGCACCAGGACAGCATGGGCAACAAAGAGCAGGTTCCGGCGGGCGAGTTCCAGATTATGAGCGCGGGTACCGGGGTGCGCCACTCCGAGTACAACCCGAACAAAACGGAAAAACTGCACCTGTATCAAATCTGGATCATTCCAGAAGAGACCGGCATCACGCCGCGCTACGAGCAGCGCCGCTTTGACGCGAAACAGGGCAAACAGCTGGTGCTGTCCCCGGACGCGCGTGAAGGTTCCCTGAAGGTGCATCAGGATATGGAGCTTTACCGCTGGGCGCTGGCAAAAGACGAACAGTCTGTGCACCAGATTGCCGCCAACCGCCGCGTCTGGATCCAGGTGGTGAAAGGTGAAGTGTCCATTAACGGCACCAAAGCCACCACCGCCGATGGTCTGGCCGTCTGGGATGAGCAGGCGCTCTCCGTACATGCCGACAGCGAAAGTGAAATCCTGCTGTTTGACCTGCCTCCGGTCTAAATAATTTCTCAACCTTCCCTTTAAACGGGGAAGGTTGAGCTTTGTCCGTGATAAACTGAGCAAATCTCTCACTTCAAGATTTCTCAGGACGATGAAAAAGAAACGCCCCGTACTTCAGGATGTCGCCGATCGCGTCGGTGTGACCAAAATGACGGTCAGCCGTTTTTTACGTAACCCGGAACAGGTTTCCGTGGCGTTGCGTGGCAAGATTGCCGCCGCCCTTGATGAACTGGGTTATATCCCCAACCGCGCACCCGATATTCTCTCCAATGCGACCAGCCGTGCGGTGGGCGTCCTGCTTCCTTCCTTAACCAACCAGGTTTTCGCTGAAGTTTTGCGCGGTATCGAAAGCGTCACCGATGCTTTTGGCTATCAGACCATGCTCGCCCACTACGGGTATAAGCCGGAACTGGAAGAGGAACGTCTTGAATCGATGCTTTCCTGGAACATTGACGGCCTGATTTTAACCGAACGTACCCATACTGCCCGCACGCTCAAAATGATTGAAGTGGCCGGTATCCCGGTGGTAGAGCTGATGGACAGCCAGTCTCCGTGCCTCGACATCGCCGTTGGGTTCGATAACTTCGAAGCGGCGCGCCAGATGACGGCGGCCATCATCGCCCGTGGGCATCGTCATATCGCCTATCTGGGTGCGCGTCTTGATGAACGTACTATCATCAAACAGAAGGGATACGAGCAGGCGATGCTCGACGCAAACTTAACCCCGTACAGCGTGATGGTGGAGCAGTCCTCATCTTACACCTCGGGTATTGAGCTGATGCGTCAGGCGCGACGCGAGTATCCGCAACTGGACGGTATTTTCTGTACCAACGATGACCTGGCGGTCGGCGCGGCGTTTGAGTGTCAGCGTCTGGGGCTGAAGATCCCTGATGATATGGCGATCGCCGGTTTCCACGGCCACGACATCGGCCAGGTGATGGAGCCGCGTCTGGCGAGCGTCCTGACCCCGCGTGAACGTATGGGCCGCATTGGCGCAGAACGCCTGCTGGCGCGCATTCGTGGCGAGACGGTTACCCCGAAAATGTTAGATTTAGGTTTCACCTTGTCACCGGGTGGATCTATTTGAACTGACAAATTTGAAGTAGCTCACACTTATTCACTTCGCGCACGTTTGGATATTGCTTCTCTTTTGCCCCGGCAGGACAATGTTACCGATAACTGTTACCCGTAACAATTGACTGAGGGACACCCTTTGAGCACGACTAATCACGATCACCACGTTTACGTCCTGATGGGCGTGTCCGGTAGCGGTAAATCTGCCGTGGCGAGCGAAGTGGCGCATCAACTTCAGGCTGCGTTTCTTGATGGTGACTTCCTCCATCCGCGCAGCAACATTATGAAAATGGCCTCCGGCGAGCCGCTGAACGATGACGACCGCAAACCGTGGTTGCAGGCCCTGAATGACGCCGCGTTCGCGATGCAGCGCACCAATAAAGTTTCCCTGATCGTCTGCTCCGCGCTGAAAAAAACCTACCGCGACCTGCTGCGCGACGGCAACCCGAACCTCTCTTTCATCTACCTGAAAGGGGATTTTGAGGTGATTGAAAGCCGTCTGAAGGCGCGTAAAGGCCACTTCTTTAAAACCCAGATGCTGGTGACGCAGTTCGAAGCGCTTCAGGAGCCGGGTGAAGATGAAAAAGACGTCTTAGTGGTTGATATCGATCAGTCACTGGAGGGTGTTGTAGCCAGCACCATCGAGGTCATTAACAAAAGGCAGTAAGTTTTGAGTACATTAACGCTAGTTTTGACAGCAGTGGGTTCGGTATTGCTGCTGCTGTTTTTAGTGATGAAGGCGCGTATGCACGCCTTCGTTGCTTTGATGGTGGTTTCTATTGGTGCAGGTCTCTTTTCCGGCATGCCGCTCGACAAGATCGCCGCGACGATGGAAAAAGGGATGGGCGGTACGCTGGGCTTCCTGGCGATTGTGGTCGCGCTGGGCGCGATGTTTGGCAAGATTCTGCACGAGACGGGCGCGGTCGACCAGATTGCCGTCAAGATGCTGAAATCGTTTGGTCACAGCCGCGCGCACTACGCGATTGGCCTGGCCGGTCTGATTTGCGCGCTGCCCCTGTTCTTTGAAGTGGCCGTTGTGCTGCTCATCAGCGTCGCGTTTTCTATGGCGCGCCATACCGGCACTAACCTCGTCAAGCTGGTCATTCCGCTGTTTGCGGGCGTGGCGGCAGCCGCAGCGTTTCTGCTGCCTGGGCCTGCGCCGATGCTGTTGGCGTCCCAGATGCACGCTGACTTTGGCTGGATGATCCTGATTGGCCTGTGCGCGGCAATCCCGGGGATGATTATTGCCGGCCCGCTGTGGGGTAACTTCATCAGCCGCTACGTTGAGCTACACATTCCTGATGACATCACCGAGCCGCACCTGGGCGAGGGCAAAATGCCGTCCTTCGGCTTCAGCCTGTCGCTGATCCTGCTCCCGCTGGTGCTGGTGGGCCTGAAAACCATCGCCGCGCGCTTTGTGCCGGTGGGCTCCAGCGCCTACGAATGGTTTGAGTTCATCGGTCATCCGTTTACGGCGATCCTGGTGGCCTGTCTGGTGGCGATTTACGGCCTGGCGATGCGCCAGGGGATGCCAAAAGACCGCGTGATGGAGATCTGCGGTGCCGCGCTGCAGCCTGCGGGGATTATCCTGCTGGTGATCGGTGCCGGTGGCGTGTTCAAGCAGGTGCTGGTCGATTCCGGCGTGGGCCCGGCTCTGGGTGAAGCGCTGACCGGGATGGGTCTGCCGATTGCGGTAACCTGCTTCGTGCTGGCTGCGGCGGTGCGTATCATCCAGGGTTCTGCAACCGTGGCCTGCTTAACCGCCGTAGGTCTGGTGATGCCGGTAATTGAACAGCTCAACTACTCGGGTGCGCAGATGGCCGCGCTGTCTATCTGTATCGCGGGTGGTTCGATTGTGGTCTCGCACGTTAACGACGCGGGCTTCTGGCTGTTCGGTAAGTTTACCGGCGCGACCGAAGCGCAAACCCTGAAAACCTGGACGCTGATGGAAACCATTCTCGGCACGACGGGTGCGATTGTCGGGATGATTGCCTTTACGCTGCTAAGCTGAATGCGGTGATTTAACCAGCAAAAAATAAGGCCCGGTAGCGTTAACGCTTACCGGGCCTTTTATTATGCAGAACGCCAGGCCGGGTCAGGTGAAACCACTACCCGGCTTTTTAACATCACTCGCCCTGCGTGGCGCTCTCAATCGTCAGGCGCACGTCCGAGGTAATCAGCTCAGCCAGCATCTGGTAAACCTTCAGCGTCTCTTCCGGCTCGGCATCGCCCGTATCGCTGATGAAGCCTTCGTCACGCAGCGTCAGCACCAGGGAGCTAAAGACCGCTTTGTCGAAGAATTCAGGGGCGTTAATGCCGTGCAGAACGGACAGACGCTGTGCCAGTGTCCGGCTCTCTTTCTCCAGCGTGCCGCGGTTGATCGACGGGTTCGCGCTCAGCAGCCAGAACGTAATGGCGTAGCGCTGGAGCGTTTCACGCGCACCGGCCGCCAGCAGTTGCAGGGTACGGGAGCGTGACGGATTGATGTGCAGTTCGTCGTTTGCAACGGTAATCAGCCCCTGACGGCGCAGCTCTTCCGTCAGTTTATCCAGCTCAACGGCCAGCTCTTCCTTACTCCAGCGCAGGAACAGCTCCGCTTTCAGCATCGGGTAGAGCGTCTCAACGTGGCGCAACAGCTCCTGGCGTGAGATGCGGCGATGCTGGGTGATAATGGCCGCCATGAGCGACGGCAGCATCAGCATATGAGCGATGTTGTTGCGGTAGTACGTCATCAGTACCGCCTGCTCGCGCGGCAGAATGATGATATCGCCGATCGTGTCTTTCTCGACTTCGAACTTGTTCATCTGCAGCGCGTGATCGATAAGCTCGCTGGCGGTAGCAGAAGGGGCCGTCGAATCAACCGAGTACGGCACGTTGCGCATCATGTCCAGGTAGCAGTCCAGCTGCTCCGTGAGCTGTTCACGAGTCAGGGAGCGCTGACGGGAAGCCAGCAGCGCCGTACAGCACAGGTTCATGGCATTGGCCGCACCGGCGTTGTTAATGCGCACCATCAGCTCGGACGCGATACCGTTCACCGTTGGCGTCAGCCAGGCCGGACGAACTGCTTCGATAGGATCGATAGACTCGCGCCACTCCGGAACATGATGGTTCAGATACGTCATCAGCGGCATCGGCTCGCCAAAGTTCACGTAGCCCTGACCCAGGTTGCGTAACTTGCTCAGGCCGCGCAGCATCTGCGGCAGGCTCTCTTTCTCTTTGGTCGCACCACGCAGCTCTTTGGCGTACGTGCCCACTTCCATCACGTGCTCATAGCCAATGTAAATTGGCACCAGCGTGATCGGACGGGTTCCTCCGCGCAGCATCGCCTGAATGGTCATCGAGAGCGTGCCGGTCTTCGGATCGAGCAGGCGACCGGTACGGGAACGACCGCCCTCCACGAAGTACTCCACTGAATAGCCGCGGCTGAACAGCTCGCCGAGATACTCGCGGAACACGGTGGAGTAGAGCTTGTTGCCCTTGAAGGTACGACGAATAAAGAACGCACCCAGACGGCGGAAAATCGGGCCTGCTGGCCAGAAGTTCAGGTTAATACCAGCGGCAATGTGCGGCGGTACCAGCCCCTGGTGATAGAGCACGTAGGAGAGAAGCAGATAGTCCATGTGGCTGCGGTGGCAGGGGACATAGACAATCTCATGGCCATCGTGCGCCAGCTGCCGCACACGTTCGGCGTTATGAACGTTGATGCCCTGATACAGGCGGTTCCAGGTAAAGCCGAGAATACGATCGGACAGGCGAATCATCTCGTAAGAGAAGTTCGCTGCGATCTCCTCCATCAGCGCAATGGCGTTCTGCTGGGCTTTCTCATGCGAAATTTTCTTGCTGCGCGCTTCGTCTTCAACGGCGCGGGCAATCGCTTTAGAGGCCAGCAGCTTGTTGAACAGGTCCTGACGCGCCGGGAGGCGTGGCCCTACAGCCGCCAGGCGCTGACGGGCGAAGTGCATACGCGCCACGCGCGCCAGTTTTTGCGCGATGATCTTGTCAGTGCCGTGCTCGTCCGCCATCCGGCGAAGGGAGACGGAAGGGGAGAATCGCACAAAGCTGTCGCGTCCCAGCCAGGAGACCGCGAAGAACTTCTGAATGCCGTTAAGCATGCGCAGCGGTGGGTTCTCTTCACCTTTTTCACGGCCCGGGCGGCGACCAAACATTACCGATACCGGCACCATCTGCACATCCAGGTCAGGATTGCTGCGGTGCAGGTCGAGATAGTCGTGGAACAGCTTGATGGACTCTTCTTTCGGCGTGTAATAGGTAAACACGCGCGGCCCGCCGTGGATGAACACGTAGCGCGGCAGCAAAGTGCCGTCAACTTCCAGCGGTTCAAGCGGGTCGGGTAAATCATGCGCCAGACACTGGGCGCGAAGCGTCAGCAGATCTGCCTTCGAGTTATAAGGCAAAACGTACATAATAGGGCGCGACGTATCGAGCCCCAGTTCCAGCGCGGGTTCTGCTGGGATAGACTTGCTTTTTACCAGGATGCTTAATGGTAAATTAAGTAATTTGTAGTAAATTCGTGGCCAGCCGGACATAAACGATGTAAAGCCTCTGGTTAATAATGCAATTGCGGCGCAAGGATAACAGAAAGCGCGCAAAATTTCTGTTGTTACCCGTCATACTTCAGGCGGCAGCGAAACGCGCTGCTGCTCCTGTTACTGACGCTCTTTTTTAAAAAAGGTTCTTTTAATGGCCAATAATACCACTGGGTTAACGCGTATCATCAAAGCCGCTGGCTATTCATGGAAAGGTTTCCGTGCCGCGTGGGTTAATGAAGCTGCTTTTCGCCAGGAAGGTGTCGCCGCTATCGTCGCGGTTATCATCGCCTGTTTCCTTGATGTAGATGCCATTACCCGCGTGCTTCTCATCGGTTCCGTACTTCTGGTGATGATAGTGGAAATTCTCAATAGCGCTATTGAGGCCGTTGTTGACCGGATCGGCTCAGATTTCCACGAGCTTTCTGGCCGCGCGAAAGATATGGGTTCTGCCGCTGTGCTGCTGGCAATTATCACTGCAGCTATTACCTGGGTCACGCTGCTTTGGTCACATTTCCGATGAGCCTCGAGGAATAATTAAGTCCCTGGTTTTTTGTGCAGTTTTTGGTTCCAAAATCGCCTTTGACTGTATATACTCACAGCATAACTGTATATACACCCAGGGGGCGGAATGAAAGCATTAACGACCAGGCAGCAAGAGGTGTTTGATCTCATTCGGGATCATATCGGCCAGACGGGTATGCCACCCACGCGTGCGGAAATCGCGCAGCGTCTGGGCTTCCGTTCTCCGAATGCTGCCGAGGAACACCTGAAAGCGCTGGCGCGTAAGGGTGTAATTGAGATTGTGTCAGGCGCGTCGCGTGGTATCCGCCTGCTGGTGGAAGAAGAGACGGGCATTCCTCTGATAGGCCGCGTTGCCGCAGGTGAACCGCTGCTGGCACAACAGCATATAGAAGGCCACTACCAGGTCGATCCTGGTATGTTCAAGCCGAGCGCTGATTTCCTGCTGCGCGTTAGCGGGATGTCGATGAAAGACATCGGCATTCTTGATGGCGACCTGCTGGCCGTTCACAAAACGCAGGATGTGCGGAACGGCCAGGTGGTGGTGGCGCGCATTGATGACGAAGTGACCGTTAAGCGCCTGAAAAAACAGGGTAACACCGTCCAGCTGTTGCCTGAAAACAACGAGTTCACCCCGATTGTGGTCGACCTCCGCGAACAGAGCTTCTCTATTGAAGGTCTGGCAGTAGGCGTGATTCGCAACGGCGAATGGCTGTAATCTCTTCCTGACAGGCTACGCTTTCGCTGTAGCCTGCTTCGTCTTCCATTCCCGGTATTTCCCATGTCACTGCTGACGGCTTCAGATAAGGCATTGTGGCGTCTTGCCCTGCCGATGATTTTCTCCAATATCACCGTGCCCTTGCTGGGTCTGGTCGACACGGCCGTTATTGGTCATCTCGATTCCCCTGTTTATCTTGGCGGCGTGGCTATTGGGGCGACGGCAACCAGCTTCCTGTTTATGCTGCTGCTCTTTTTACGTATGAGTACTACCGGGCTCACGGCACAGGCGTACGGTGCGAAAGACCCGTTACGTCTGGCGCGTGCGCTGGTGCAGCCGCTGATCCTGGCGCTGGGCGCGGGAATGTTGATTGTTTTACTGCGCACGCCCTTGATCGACCTTGCACTCCAGGTCGTTGGCGGCAGCGAGGCGGTACTGGAGCAGGCGCGTCGCTTCCTGGAAATTCGCTGGCTTAGCGCGCCCGCTTCGCTGGCAAACCTGGTTCTGCTGGGTTGGTTACTGGGCGTGCAATATGCCCGTGCGCCAGTGATTTTGCTGGTCGTGGGAAACCTTCTCAACATTGTGCTCGATCTCTGGCTGGTGATGGGCCTGCATATGGACGTACGCGGGGCGGCACTGGCGACGGCGATTGCAGAATACGGGACCTTTTTCATTGGATTGTGGATGGTCTGGCGCGTGCTGGCGATGCGCGGGATCTCCCTTGCGCTGCTCAAAACAGCATGGCGCGGCAATATCCGCAGGCTGCTGGCGCTCAACCGTGACATCATGCTGCGTTCGCTGCTGCTTCAGATCTGTTTCGGCGCTCTGACGGTCTTTGGGGCTCGACTGGGGCCAGAAATCGTTGCGGTGAATGCAGTCCTGATGACATTGCTGACGTTCACCGCCTACGCGCTGGACGGCTTCGCCTATGCCGTTGAGGCGCATTCCGGGCAGGCGTACGGCGCGCGGGAAAGTGGGCAGCTTCGGGATGTCTGGCGTGCGGCCTGCCGCCAGTCGGGCCTGGTCGCGCTGGCATTCGCACTGATTTACGCCTGTTTTGGCCGTGACATTATTGCATTACTCACTTCGTTACCGGCTTTACGCGAACTGGCGGACCGCTACATCGTCTGGCAGGTTATTTTGCCGGTAGTAGGCGTCTGGTGCTATCTGCTGGACGGCATGTTTATCGGCGCGACGCGCGGGGCGGAAATGCGCAACAGTATGGCGGTCGCGGCGGCGGGGTTTGGTCTGACGCTGCTGACGCTACCCTGGCTGGGTAATCACGGTTTGTGGCTGGCGCTTGCGGTCTTCCTCTCCCTGCGCGGCCTGTCGCTTGCCTTTATCTGGCACCGTCACTGGCAAAATAATACCTGGCTTCCCTCCCGCCATGATATATCGTGACGGTTAAAGATTCCGAATATGAAACCAACCGCCGAATCCTTAACTACAATAATTATCACGTCCAGCAGAAAAGAACGTAACGGACGTTACGACCCGACGCTTAACTAAGAGGACACGATGATGAATAAAGACGAAATCGGCGGCAACTGGAAGCAGTTCAAAGGTAAAGCGAAAGAACAGTGGGGTAAGCTGACCGATGACGATATGACCGTCATTGAAGGTAAACGCGATCAGCTTGTCGGTAAAATTCAGGAACGTTACGGCTACGCGAAAGATCAGGCGGAAAACGAAGTCAAAGACTGGGAAACCCGTAACGACTATCGTTGGTAACGCTGAATAACCCACACAGGCGGCTTCAGGCCGCCTTTTCTTTTGCCGTTAACGCGGCTTTTTCTTCACCAGAATTGAGTGGTCGTGCTGACACGCATCCTGATGCCGACAGGCTTCCACCTCTACGCATGCTGAACACAACCCGTGTGCTTCAATCACGTTATGACGCAGGGCAAAACCCATCCTTGCCGCCAGCGTGTGCATAATGTCCTCTACGCCCTCTGCGCCTTCTTCTTTTACCACGCCGCAGCGGTCGCAAATAAACATCGCCGATGTGTGGGTTGGCTGATCGAAAAGATGGCACAGCACATAGCTGTTTGTGGATTCGACCTTATGCACAAACCCTTGTTCCAGCAGGAAATCCAGCGCGCGATACACCGTAGGCGGTTTAGCCTGCGGCTCGCTTTCACGCAGCAGGTCGAGCAGATCGTAGGCGCTGATTGCCCCCTGTTGCAGGCTCATCAGGCGCAAGACTTCAAGGCGCTGCGGGGTCAGGCGCACATTGCGTTGCGCGCACAGCTTTTCGGCCTGCGCTAACAGCTCTTTTGTGGACTTATCCATTTAGCACCTCGGATGTTCTGGGATGTAAAACCCTCACTTTACCATGTTCTGGCAAAAACACCGATATCCGCCAGGCTGTGCTATACCTGACGCATCGCAAACCGGGAATGTAACCATGAAAAAACCAGACTGTATTACGCACTGGCGCGACGTAGAAGGGCCAGATGACGCCACCTACCCCGACAGTAACGAGCTTTTTTCCATCGGTGCACCGCTGGCTCGCAGCCTGGGCCTTAGGCGTATAGGCATCCATCATGAGCGTTTACCGCCAGGACGTCGGACGTCCTATCCCCATGCGGAAAGTGACGAAGAAGAGTTTATCTACGTGCTTGAGGGCTATCCCGAAGCCTGGATTAATGGCTATTTGTGGAAGCTTGAACCCGGTGACAGCGTGGGCTTTCCCGCCGGAACGGGCGTGTGCCACACCTTTATCAACAATACGGACGAAGAGGTTCGGTTACTGGTGGTGGGTGAGGCCAACAAGAAGCAAAACCGCATCTACTATCCGCTCAACCCGGTCTATGCCGCCACGCGAGAGGACCGCTGGGTAGATCATCCCCCTCAATTTTTTGGCCCACATGATGGAAAACCTGTGAAAAAATAATTTCCTCTTCTATAAATATTGAGGGCCGTCACAAATTACAACAGGCCGTAAGGGAATTTTACTTAGGGAGTGAATTAGCGGGTCTTTTTATCTTTATTCACAGCAATAGTTCGCGCCTGTTTGGGGGATAACAGACAGGGGTTATTTCATAACAGACTATAAGACGGGCATACTGTGAAAAAACATTTTAAATTTTCGGTGGTTAGCATCGCTGTCTCCTTGTTTATGGCAAATCAGGCGGGAGCAGCCAATACCTGGACAGAATCACGTAGCGACGCGATGGGGGGGACCGGCGTAGCTTCGGGCAGTTATGGCAGCGGGGCATTAATTAACCCCGCGCTGCTTGCAAAGGCAAAGCCGGACG
The DNA here is from genome assembly GCA_011754535.1 of Enterobacter asburiae. Classification (NCBI taxonomy): domain Bacteria; kingdom Pseudomonadati; phylum Pseudomonadota; class Gammaproteobacteria; order Enterobacterales; family Enterobacteriaceae; genus Enterobacter; species Enterobacter asburiae. The sequence continues at coordinate 363,020 of JAAQVN010000001.1, forward strand.
ATGATGTGACGGTCATTTTGCCGTCCGTTGGGGTGCAGGTGACGGATGAAGACAATCTTCAGGACGAAATTGATACCATCAACGACAAAATCAATCATTATAAAGATGTGGTTGATAACCTTACGCCAATTCAGGTCATCACCAATCCGCTAGGCTCGATTAATCAGTTCCAGGGCGCGGCCAAAGATCTGGCCGATGAGCTGGACTATCTCAAGGGTAAAACCGCACGCGCGACGGCAGGGGCAGGGCTTGCCGTGAGTATCCCTAACGATGTGCTTTCCGTGGCCTTTATGGCGAAAGGCTATGCCCATGGTCGGGTCAGTTCGTCTATCGATCAGCAGGATATTGATTATCTGCGCAGTATTCAAAGAAGCAATGTAGTGGCTGCCGGTGTTGCCCTGGACGCTGCGCTGAACGGCACGGATCAGATCACTAAAAACCTCAACTCAACGGCGTCCGGTCGGGCGGCGATTGTGTCTGACTATGGCGTTGCCGTTGCCCGCCAGTTTGACCTTGGCGGTGTTCCGGTTTCCGTGGGCGTGACGCCAAAACTGCAAAAAACCTGGATCTATAACTACACCACCTCAATCTACGATTACGACAGTAATAAGTGGAACGACAGCCGCTACCGTACAGACGATACCGGCTTTAACGTCGATGCCGGTATTGCCGCTGATTTTGGCGAACACTGGACGGTCGGCGTGAGCGGGCAAAACCTGATGTCGCGCGATATCGACACCAAAGATATCCGCATCCGCAACGGGCGTACGGGGGAAGTGGTGAGCTATAAAGACACCTACCAGATCCGTCCGCTGGTGACCGCGGGCGCCGCCTGGCACAACGATCTGGTGACCCTGACCGCCGATGGCGATCTGACCGAAACCAAAGGCTTCAAGAGCGAAGATACGTCGCAGTATGTTGGGGTCGGTGCTGAAGTGACTCCGCTGAGCTGGCTGGCAGTGCGCGCCGGTTATCGCGCGGACATGAAAGGTAACGACAGCAACGTCTTTACCGGCGGTGTTGGCTTCGCGCCGTTCAGTACCGTTCATGTTGACCTGATGGGCCTGTACGGTGAAGACGAAACCTGGGGCGCAGGGGCCCAGCTGAGTATGACGTTCTAAAGTCTACCGGAGGCGATGCGCCTCCGGCTTTTCTTTGTGCTATAGTAGCGCCCCTTTTCCACCAGATGCTTAAAACTTCGTCATGTTGTCAGAATACCAGACCGATTTCCCTGCACACCGTTTCTCTATTGCGCCGATGCTCGACTGGACGGACAGACACTGCCGCTATTTCCTGCGCCAGCTCTCCCACCATACGCTGCTGTACACGGAAATGGTGACCACGGGCGCAATCATTCACGGGAAGGGCGACTACCTGGCATACAGCGAAGAAGAGCATCCGGTAGCCCTGCAGCTGGGGGGCAGCGATCCGGCCGCGCTGGCGCAGTGCGCGAGGCTGGCGGAAGAACGCGGCTACGACGAGATCAACCTCAACGTTGGCTGTCCTTCCGACCGCGTGCAAAACGGCATGTTCGGCGCCTGTCTGATGGGCAATGCACAGCTGGTGGCGGACTGTATCAAGGCGATGCGTGATGTGGTCTCCATACCGGTAACGGTCAAAACCCGTATCGGAATTGATGACCAGGACAGCTACGAATTCCTGTGCGATTTCATCAACACGGTATCCGGGAAAGGCGAGTGCGGGATGTTTATCATTCACGCCCGTAAAGCCTGGCTCTCCGGCCTCAGCCCGAAAGAGAACCGTGAGATCCCGCCGCTGGATTATCCGCGCGTGTATCAACTGAAACGTGATTTCCCGCACCTCACGATGTCAATTAACGGCGGTATCAAGTCGCTGGAAGAGGCCAAAGCGCACCTTGAACATATGGATGGCGTGATGGTCGGGCGCGAGGCGTATCAGAATCCGGGCATTCTGGCGACGGTCGACCGCGAAATCTTTGGCATCGAAGGCGCGGACACCGATCCGGTTGCCGTCGTGCGTGCGATGTACCCTTACATTGAGCGCGAGTTGAGCAATGGCACTTATCTTGGCCATATCACTCGCCATATGCTTGGCCTGTTCCAGGGTATTCCGGGCGCGCGTCAGTGGCGTCGCTACCTGAGCGAGAATGCGCATAAAGCCGGTGCAGATATCGAGGTGCTGGAACATGCGCTGCGACTGGTGGCAGACAAGCGATAACTTTCGCTAAAAGTTCGTCAAATTCACCACGCCCTGCGAATTCTCGCGGGGCGTTTTGCTTTAAGAACAATGCATTAGCTTTGGCATGATTCTTGTAATGATTGCAGCAACATTCGGGAACTCGTGGGAGAGCACCATGCTGGAACTACTTTTTATCATTGGCTTTTTTGTCATGCTGTTAGCCACAGGCGTGTCGCTGCTCGGCATTCTGGCCGCGCTCGTTGTGGCGACAGTGGTAATGTTTATCGGCGGGTTATTTGCCCTGACGATCAAACTGCTGCCGTGGCTGCTGCTGGCTATCGCCGTGGTGTGGGTAATACGGGCGATTAAAGCGCCAAAATTGCCGACTTATCAGCGCAATAACCGCTTCCGTTACTAAGGTATTGAGGGGTTCGTCACATACTTGTAACTTTTCCGGCAGCATGGCTTAGAACAGAATAGGATTTACTTATCGAATCTGTCACTATGACTGCCGCTACAGAATTCATCGAGCTGTACCCTACATACAGCCGAACTAAAAAAAGAAAGGGCTTCCCACGGGAAGCCCAATTTCTTTTTAGGGGTCAGGGAATTAACAAACTTGAACCCTGCGTCGCCCGGCTTTCCAGCACCTCATGAGCACGCCGTGCATCGGTTAGCGGGTATTTCTGCGCATCTGCCACATCCACCTTAATCACGCCGCTGGCGATCAGCGAGAACAGCTCGTTGCTGGCTTCCTCCAGCTCTTCCCGGTTGGTGATGTAACCCTGCAAAGAAGGGCGCGTCACGTACAGAGACCCTTTCTGGTTCAGAATGCCCAGATTAACACCGGTTACAGCGCCTGAGGCGTTACCGAAGCTCACCATCAGCCCACGACGCTGAAGGCAGTCCAGCGACGCCTCCCAGGTATCTTTCCCCACCGAGTCATACACCACGCGTACTTTTTTGCCGCCAGTGATCTCTTTTAGCCGCTCGACGACGCTCTCTTCCCGGTAGTTGATCACCTGCCACGCGCCCGCGTCCAGCGCACGCTGCGCTTTTTGCGCACTGCCTGTGGTGCCGATGAGCTTCGCGCCTAAGGCTTTCGCCCACTGGCAGGCAATCAGCCCCACGCCACCGGCGGCAGCGTGGAACAGGAACTGCTCATCGGGCTTAATTTCGTAGGTTTTGCGCAGCAGGTAATAAACTGTCAGCCCTTTCAGGAATGAGGCGGCCGCCTGCTCAAAGGAGATGGCGTTCGGCAGCAGAGCGGCTTTGTCCGCCGGGACGTTGTGGACGGAGCTGTAAGCGCCCAGGGCAGACTGCGCATACACCACACGATCGCCTTCTTTGATATGCTTAACCGCACTGCCCACTTTGCTGACGATGCCGGCCGCTTCAGTGCCCAGGCCGCTCGGCATTGACGGAGGCGGGTAGAGGCCGCCGCGAATATAGGTATCGATGTAGTTAATGCCGATAGCTTTGTTTTCAACCTGGATTTCGTTCTCCCCAGGTGCCGCGGGGGTAAACTCCACCGCTTTCAGCACTTCAGGACCGCCGTGTTTCTGGAACTCAATGCGCGTTGCCATGCTCCCTCCGTAAGAAAAATATGGTAATCTTTCGACCCACTCTTTATCTCGGTAACTCCATTCACTATGGCAGGAAACAAACCCTTCAACAAACAGGCTGAACCTCGCGAGCGTGATTTCCAGGTCGCAGGGTTAAAAGTCCCGCCGCACTCGATTGAAGCGGAACAGTCGGTGTTGGGCGGTTTAATGCTGGATAACGAACGCTGGGACGACGTTGCCGAGCGCGTGGTGTCTGAAGATTTCTACACCCGTCCGCACCGCCACATCTTTACCGAAATGGCGCGCCTGCAGGAGTCCGGCAGCCCGATTGACCTGATCACGCTCGCGGAATCGCTTGAGCGTCAGGGGCAGCTGGACAGCGTCGGTGGGTTTGCCTACCTGGCAGAACTGTCAAAAAACACGCCAAGCGCGGCGAACATCAGCGCTTACGCCGATATCGTGCGCGAACGTGCCGTCGTTCGCGAGATGATCTCGGTGGCGAATGAGATTGCCGAGGCCGGGTTTGATCCGCAGGGCCGCACCAGCGAAGACCTGCTCGACCTTGCCGAGTCCCGCGTCTTCAAAATCGCCGAAAGCCGTGCGAACAAAGACGAAGGCCCAAAAAACATCGCCGATGTGCTCGACGCTACCGTGGCGCGTATTGAGCAGTTGTTCCAGCAGCCGCACGACGGTGTAACCGGGGTGAACACCGGTTATGACGATTTGAACAAGAAAACTGCCGGTTTGCAGCCGTCGGATTTGATCATCGTCGCGGCGCGTCCGTCGATGGGTAAAACAACTTTTGCGATGAACCTCGTCGAAAATGCGGCGATGTTGCAGGATAAGCCCGTACTGATTTTCAGCCTTGAGATGCCCTCCGAACAGATCATGATGCGTTCTCTGGCGTCGCTGTCGCGCGTGGATCAGACCCGCATTCGTACCGGCCAGCTCGACGATGAGGACTGGGCGCGTATCTCCGGCACCATGGGCATTCTGCTGGAAAAACGGAACATCTATATTGATGACTCCTCCGGCCTGACGCCGACTGAGGTCCGTTCCCGCGCGCGCCGTATCGCCCGTGAACACGGCGGCATCGGCCTTATCATGATCGACTACCTTCAGCTGATGCGCGTCCCGTCGCTCTCGGACAACCGTACGCTGGAGATTGCAGAGATCTCCCGCTCGCTCAAGGCGTTAGCCAAAGAGCTGCACGTGCCGGTAGTGGCGCTGTCGCAGCTGAACCGCTCTCTGGAACAACGTGCCGACAAGCGCCCGGTCAACTCCGACCTGCGTGAGTCCGGCTCCATCGAGCAGGATGCCGACTTAATCATGTTTATCTACCGTGATGAGGTTTATCACGAGAACAGCGACCTGAAGGGGATCGCCGAAATTATCATTGGTAAGCAACGTAACGGCCCGATCGGGACGGTGCGTCTGACCTTTAACGGACAGTGGTCGCGTTTCGACAACTATGCCGGTCCTCAATATGATGATGAGTAATTTCTAAGGAATTCAAATGCAAGCGGCAACTGTTGTGATTAACCGCCGCGCTCTGCGACACAACCTGCAACGTCTGCGTGAACTGGCGCCCGCCAGCAGGCTCGTTGCAGTCGTGAAAGCGAACGCTTACGGACACGGTCTTCTTGAGACCGCGCGAACGCTCCCCGATGCCGACGCCTTTGGCGTCGCCCGTCTTGAAGAAGCTCTCCGTCTGCGCGCAGGCGGTATTACTCAACCTATTCTGCTCCTTGAAGGCTTTTTTGAAGCCTCGGATCTGCCAACCATTGCCGACCAGCGTCTGCACACGGCGGTACACAACGAAGAGCAGCTGGCCGCGCTGGAAACTGCCACACTGAGCGAGCCGGTGACCGTCTGGATGAAGCTCGACACGGGCATGCACAGGCTGGGTGTGCGTCCGGAAAACGCAGAAGCGTTTTATCAGCGTCTGAGCCAGTGCAAAAACGTGCGCCAGCCGGTGAATATCGTCAGCCATTTTGCCCGTGCCGATGAGCCCGAGTGCGGGGCAACCGAGCAGCAGCTCGATATCTTTAACACCTTCTGCGAAGGCAAGCCGGGGATGCGCTCGATTGCGGCCTCCGGCGGGATCCTGCTATGGCCGCAGTCGCACTTCGACTGGGCGCGTCCGGGCATCATCCTTTATGGCGTTTCACCGCTGGAGAACAAACCCTGGGGGCCGGACTTAGGCTTTAAGCCGGTGATGTCGCTGGTTTCAAAGCTGATTGCCGTGCGTGAGCACAAAGCGGGAGAGCCGGTGGGTTACGGCGGCACCTGGACCAGCGAGCGCGACACGCGTCTCGGCGTGGTGGCGATGGGCTACGGCGACGGCTATCCGCGCGCTGCGCCAACGGGTACGCCGGTGCTGGTCAACGGTCGTGAAGTGAAGATTGTCGGCCGCGTGGCGATGGATATGATTTGCGTAGATCTGGGACCTGAAGCCCAGGATAAAGCGGGCGACGATGTGGTGATGTGGGGCGATGGTCTGCCCGTTGAACGCATTGCTGAAATTACGAAAGTGAGTGCTTACGAACTTATCACGCGCCTGACGTCGCGGGTGGCAATGAAATACATTGATTGAACCGCCAGTGGAGTGAGGGATTTAACCTCACTCCAACTTTATTAACATCCTCTCGACCTTCTCCCACTTCCGGTTTATTGTTGAAATTCCTGCCTCATCGAATTCCGGAGAACCATCGCGTGTTTCAGAAAGTTGACGCCTATGCCGGCGACCCTATCCTCTCCTTAATGGAGCGTTTCAAAGAAGATCCTCGCAGCGACAAAGTGAACCTCAGCATTGGCTTGTATTACAACGAGGATGGCATCATCCCGCAATTAAAAGCCGTTGCTGAAGCCGAAGCGCGCCTTAACGCTGTTACGCACGGTGCGTCTCTTTATCTGCCGATGGAAGGGCTTAACTCCTACCGCAACACCATCGCGCCTCTGCTGTTTGGGGCCGATCACGCGGTACTCGCGCAGAAACGCGTGGCGACCATCCAGACGCTGGGCGGCTCAGGGGCGCTGAAAGTGGGTGCAGATTTCCTTAAAAAGTACTTCCCGGATTCCGGCGTGTGGGTCAGCGACCCGACGTGGGAAAACCACGTTGCGATCTTCGAGGGGGCAGGCTTTAAGGTCGAGACCTATCCGTGGTTCGACAGCGAAACCAACGGCGTGCGCGTCGAAGCGTTGCTGGAAAAACTGAACACACTGCCGGAGCGCAGTATCGTATTGCTGCATCCATGCTGCCATAACCCGACCGGTGCGGACCTCACCAATGCTCAGTGGGATGCGGTGATAGAGGTGCTGAAGGCCCGCAATTTGATCCCGTTCCTCGATATCGCCTACCAGGGCTTTGGCGCGGGCATGGAAGAAGATGCTTACGCCATCCGCGCCGTTGCCAGCGCCGGGCTGCCAGCGCTGGTCAGCAACTCCTTCTCAAAAATCTTCTCACTTTACGGCGAGCGCGTTGGCGGTCTGTCCGTGGTGTGTGAAGACGCCGAAGCGGCGGGCCGCGTGCTGGGTCAACTGAAGGCGACGGTGCGCCGCATTTACTCCAGCCCGCCAAACTTTGGTGCGCAGGTGGTGGCGACGGTACTCGGTGACGAACAGCTGAAAGCGTCCTGGCTTGCCGAAGTGGAAGCGATGCGTAAGCGCATCCTGTCAATGCGTCAGGAGCTGGTTAACGTCCTGAAAGAGGCTGTACCGGGGCATAACTTTGATTATCTGCTCAAGCAGCGCGGGATGTTCAGCTACACCGGACTGAGCGCGGCGCAGGTCGATCGCCTGCGCGAAGAGTTCGGCGTCTACCTGATCGCCAGCGGCCGTATGTGCGTGGCGGGTTTGAATGCCAGCAACGTTCATCGCGTGGCGCAGGCGTTTGCTGCTGTAATGTAAGTACTTACCAACCCTCTCCCCGAGGGAGAGGGTTGGGGTGAGGGCATCAGGCCGCTCAAAAAGGTTGTCCGGCCTTTTGTGATCCTCTTCTTTTTATTCCGCTTCATAAGCAAAAACTCCTTTCCTTCACCTCCCGCTGGGGTTATGGTCGGATAGTTTTTTGACCATCCACTCAAAATAAAACGATAACAAACTGAATATTCAGGGGAAAACATGCGCAAGATCACACTGGCGCTCAGCGCCGCCTGCTTATTGTTCTCGCTTAATAGTGCTGTTGTGGCGCGAGCTTCTGCACCGACGCCGCTCTACACCGGCACCACCGCCGCCATGCTGGCCGAACAGGCACCCATTCACTGGGTTTCCGTGGCACAAATCGAAAACAGCCTGGTGGGCCGTCCGCCAATGGCCGTGGGCTTCGACATTGACGATACCGTTCTCTTCTCCAGCCCGGGGTTCTGGCGTGGCAAGAAAATGTATTCGCCCGACAGCGAAGCGTATCTGAAGAACCCGGAGTTCTGGGAAAAAATGAATAACGGTTGGGACGAGTACAGCATCCCGAAAGAGGTCGCCCGGGCGGTAATTGCTATGCACGTTAAGCGCGGCGACAGCATTTACTTCGTTACCGGTCGTAGCCAGACCAAAACCGAGACCGTCTCCAAAACCCTGCAGGACGATTTTCAGATCCCGGCAGCCAGTATGAACCCGGTCATTTTTGCGGGTGATAAAGAGGGACAAAACACCAAAACCCAGTGGCTGGAGCAGAAAAACATCAAAGTGTTCTACGGTGATTCGGATAACGACATTACCGCGGCGCAGGATGTGGGGGCCAGAGCGATCCGGGTGCTGCGTGCCTCTAACTCGACCTATCGACCGCTGCCAATGGCAGGCAAGTTTGGCGAAGAGGTGATTGTGAACTCCGAGTATTAGCACGCGCGCGGCGAGTTTGATTCTTTTTTGAACAAATCCGCCGCTGCGGGTTTTACCTTTCGCCTTCTTGCTGCACACTTAGAAAGATTCATCTTTCTTAACGGAGCAGCACATGTGGTATCAACAGACCCTGACCTTAAGCGCTAAACCCCGCGGGTTTCACCTTGTGACGGAGGAAGTCATCGGGCAAATCCGCGATCTGTCGCGCGTCAAAACGGGTTTACTGCATCTGCTGCTTCAGCACACATCGGCTTCTCTCACGCTTAATGAAAATTGCGATCCTACCGTCCGGTCAGATATGGAACACCATTTCCTGAAGACAGTTCCGGACAACGCCCCCTACGAGCACGATTATGAAGGCCAGGATGACATGCCTTCGCATATCAAATCTTCTCTGCTGGGCGTATCGCTGATGTTGCCGGTACACAACGGGCGGCTACTGCTGGGAACGTGGCAGGGGATCTGGCTGGGAGAACATCGCATTCACGGTGGTTCGCGTAAAATTATCGCAACGCTACAAGGGGAATAAAGATGACAATTTCGGAGCTACTTCAGTACTGCATGAGTAAACCTGGCGCAGAGCAGAGCGTTCATAGCGACTGGAAAGCCACGCAGATTAAAGTGGGAGACGTGCTATTTGCGATGGTGAAAGAGGTAGAGGGGCGCCCGGCGGCGTCGCTGAAAACCAGCCCGGAACTGGCAGATCTGTTACGTCAGCAGCATGATGATGTGCGGCCGAGCCAGCACCTCAATAAAGCGCACTGGAGCACCGTCTATCTGGACGGTTCGCTGCCTGGCTCGCAAATTTACTATCTGGTGGATGCGTCTTATAAGCAGGCGGTTGAGCTGCTGCCGGAAACGACCCGGCAGCAGCTCTCCGTCTGAGATTACAGCAACGGTTTAAGGAAGCGCGCGGTGTGCGAGGCTTCGCACTCTGCAACGGTCTCTGGCGTACCGGAGACGAGGATTTCACCGCCGCCGCTGCCGCCTTCCGGGCCAAGATCGACAATCCAGTCCGCGGTTTTAATCACGTCCAGGTTATGTTCGATAACCACAATCGTGTTGCCCTGATCGCGCAGCTGATGCAGAACCTCCAGCAGCTGCTGGATATCGGCAAAGTGCAGGCCAGTGGTCGGCTCGTCCAGAATGTACAACGTCTGGCCTGTACCGCGTTTGGAGAGCTCGCGCGCCAGCTTCACGCGCTGGGCTTCACCGCCTGACAGCGTGGTGGCGGACTGCCCCAGACGAATATAGGTCAACCCTACGTCCATCAGCGTCTGCAGCTTACGCGCCAGCGCAGGGACGGCGTCAAAGAACTCGCGCGCCTCCTCGATGGTCATGTCCAGCACTTCGTGGATGGTCTTGCCTTTGTACTTAATCTCCAGCGTTTCGCGGTTATAGCGCTTGCCTTTGCACTGGTCGCACGGCACGTAGATATCCGGCAGGAAGTGCATCTCAACCTTGATCACGCCGTCGCCCTGACACGCTTCACAGCGGCCGCCGCGCACGTTAAAGCTGAAACGTCCAGGGGTATAACCGCGCGAACGCGCTTCCGGTACGCCGGCGAAGAGTTCACGTACAGGCGTGAAGACGCCGGTATAGGTTGCCGGGTTGGAACGCGGCGTACGGCCAATCGGGCTCTGGTCGATGTCGATAACCTTGTCGAAATGTTCCAGTCCCTGAATGTCGCGATACGGCGCAGGTTCGGCGAGCGTCGCGCCGTTCAGCGCCGTCTGCGCAATCGGGAACAGCGTATCGTTGATCAGCGTCGATTTACCGGAACCGGACACGCCGGTAATGCAGGTAAACAGGCCAACTGGCAGCGTCAGGGTGACGTCCTTCAGGTTGTTGCCGCGCGCCCCGGTGAGCTTAAGCACTTTTTCCGGGTTCGCCGCGACGCGCTGTTTCGGCACTTCAATCTTGCGCTTGCCGCTCATGTACTGGCCGGTCAGCGACTCGGGCACCGCCATGATATCTTTCAGCGTCCCTTCTGCGACCACCTGGCCGCCGTGTACGCCCGCGCCAGGACCGATATCGATCACGTGGTCAGCCGCGCGGATCGCATCTTCGTCGTGCTCGACCACGATTACCGTGTTGCCGAGATTGCGCAGGTGGACCAGCGTCCCGAGCAGGCGTTCGTTGTCGCGCTGGTGCAGGCCGATAGATGGTTCATCCAGTACGTACATCACGCCCACTAAGCCCGCGCCAATCTGGCTCGCCAGACGGATACGCTGGGCTTCACCGCCGGAGAGCGTTTCTGCCGAGCGGGAAAGCGTCAGGTAGTTCAGGCCAACGTTCACCAGAAACTTCAGGCGATCGCCGATCTCTTTCAGCACTTTTTCGGCGATTTTTGCGCGCTGGCCGGAGAGCTTCAGGTTGTTGAAGAAGTCCATCGCGTGGCCGATGCTCATGTCTGAGATGGTCGGCAGCGCCGTATTTTCAACAAATACGTGGCGCGCTTCGCGACGCAGACGCGTGCCCTCGCAGGTGGCGCAGGAGCGGTTGCTGATGAACTTCGCCAGCTCTTCGCGCACCGCGCTGGATTCGGTCTCTTTGTAGCGGCGCTCCATATTGTGCAGCACCCCTTCGAACGGGTGACGACGCACGGAGGTGTCGCCACGGTCGTTCATATATTTGAACTCGATGTTCTCTTTGCCGGAACCGAACAGGATCACTTTGTGTACGTTCGGGCTCAGGCTTGCCCACGGGGCTTCAACGTCGAACTTGTAGTGCTCCGCCAGCGACTTCAGCATCTGGAAGTAGTAAAAGTTACGCTTGTCCCAGCCACGAATAGCGCCGCCCGCCAGGGATAGCTCCGGGTTCTGGATCACGCGGTCCGGATCAAAATACTGCTGTACGCCCAGGCCGTCACAGGTCGGGCACGCGCCCGCCGGGTTGTTGAACGAGAACAGGCGCGGTTCCAGCTCGCGCATGCTGTAGCCGCAAATCGGGCAGGCGAAGTTGGCGGAGAAGAGCAGCTCTTCCGCTTTCGGGTCGTCCATGTCGGAGACCACGGCCGTGCCGCCAGAGAGTTCCAGCGCCGTTTCGAAAGATTCCGCCAGACGCGTGGCGAGATCGTCACGCACCTTAAAGCGGTCAATCACCACCTCAATGGTGTGCTTCTTCTGCAACTCCAGCTTTGGCGGATCCGACAGGTCACACACCTCGCCGTCGATGCGGGCGCGGATATAGCCCTGGCTTGCCAGGTTTTCCAGCGTTTTAGTGTGTTCACCTTTTCGCTCTTTAATGATAGGCGCCAGCAGCATCAGGCGTTTGCCTTCCGGCTGCGACAGCACGTTGTCGACCATCTGGCTCACGGTCTGTGCCGCCAGCGGGACGTCGTGGTCCGGGCAGCGCGGCTCACCCACGCGGGCATACAGCAGACGCAGGTAGTCGTGAATTTCAGTGATGGTACCGACCGTTGAACGCGGGTTATGCGAGGTCGACTTCTGCTCAATGGAGATAGCAGGCGATAACCCTTCAATATGATCGACATCCGGTTTTTCCATCAGCGACAGGAACTGACGCGCGTACGCAGAGAGTGATTCAACGTAACGACGCTGTCCTTCGGCATACAAAGTGTCGAAGGCCAGTGAGGATTTGCCAGACCCCGAAAGCCCGGTCACGACGATGAGTTTGTCGCGAGGGATTATGAGGTTGATATTCTTGAGATTGTGGGTGCGGGCGCCCCGAACTTCGATCTTATCCATTCACCTTTCCCGGTTGGAACACGGATTGCCTGGTTTGTTTGAAGGACAAACGGCTGTCAGAAACGGCTAATTATGACACAATTTAACCTGTTTGAATATACAGTATTGGAATGCATTTTCTGATTCGCTGTGTAACAATGTCGAGTGGCGAGAGAACTCTGGAACGTGCTACGCAACTATCAAAGTGCAGCATGGAAATGGTACACTCGCGCGTTTACACTATTAAGAAACGTATTCAGGAGACACGAACATGGCCAGCAGAGGCGTAAACAAGGTGATTCTCGTCGGTAATCTGGGCCAGGACCCGGAAGTACGCTACATGCCGAGTGGTGGCGCAGTTGCCAACATTACGCTGGCTACTTCCGAATCCTGGCGTGATAAAGCGACCGGTGAAATGAAAGAGCAGACCGAATGGCACCGCGTTGTGCTGTTTGGCAAACTGGCAGAAGTAGCCGGTGAGTATCTGCGTAAAGGTTCTCAGGTCTATATAGAAGGCCAGTTGCGTACCCGCAAATGGACCGATCAGTCCGGCGCTGAGAAGTACACCACGGAAGTGGTGGTGAACGTTGGTGGCACCATGCAGATGCTGGGTGGCCGTCAGGGCGGCGGCGCACCAGCCGGTGGCGGCCAGCAGCAGGGCGGTTGGGGTCAGCCTCAGCAGCCACAGGGCGGCAACCAGTTCAGCGGCGGCGCGCAGTCTCGTCCGCAGCAGCAGTCTGCTCCTGCCCCGTCTAACGAACCGCCAATGGACTTCGACGACGACATCCCGTTCTGAACAACGGATGCTAAAACAAAAAACCCAGACATCGTCTGGGTTTTTTATTGCTGAAGGGATCAGGTAATGACCATCGGCCAGTCTGGTGGCGTGTGGCTCATCGCCTCAACCATCACTACTTTAATATTTTCCCAGACGGCGGCCATATCCAGCAGGGTGATGCCCAGCAGGCCCGTTGCGAACCAGCAAGCCGCGCCAAGCCCTAGTAGGGTACTGATGACGGCAAGACCCGCGTAGTCGGATTTACGAAACTGAATGTTCAGCGTGCTGGCTAAAAACATCAAAAACGCACTCAACAAGGGCCAGCGCAGGAGAACCATGCTGGTAGTAATGGTTGCCATAAAACCCATCCTCTACAAAACAGACGAACTGAATGAAACAGTGTTTCTCGTTACACAATATGTGTGAACTATATCACATTTGTTGATTTATTCGCCAGTGTCTGCGTAGCCAAAAAGGGGATTTTATTAGCCGGAAAAAGAGTGTGCGGTACGGGTCTGCCTTCGTACAAAGGGATGCGGACCCACAACGTGCGGGGTAATGCCCGCCGGGCAAGCGGGGAAGAGCATCTGGAGGCAAAGAGACGTCCAGCCGTGCCGTTTTTAGGAGAAGCATTATTTTCTGATAATATTGTGATGATGTCTGATTATTTATAAATCAACGAACAAAATACACCCGCATAAATAGGATAAAACGTCACGTTGGCGTTGTGCTTTTTTCATGCCGCCAGAAGTTTGGCTTAATCAGCGATCCTCTGTGGTGTTCTCTCAAAACCACCCATGCGTGGTGGATAATTATTTTCCTTAATTGAAACGGAACGAATACTTACAGTTTAGCTTACGGGAAAATATTATCGTCATAACGAAATTTAAGATTTTTAATACTAAAAGTCAGTTGCTAACTTCGCATGATTCATGCAACGTAATCACCTGTTTAACAAAGCATCCGGCCTTCATTACTACAGGCGTACAACATGCAGGGATATAGGGCGGGAAATGAATCGTAGCGCGCGGCGCAAAATACTCAGGGTGGTAGGAATCATCATGGTAGTTATGCTGCCGGTGATGCTTGCTCTATGGTTTGCCCAGCTGAGAGCCGAGTCGGAAACGAGCGCTCAGCTACGTACATTTGCTGAACTGGCTTTAGACAAAACTGAACTGGTAATTCAACAAGTTGACCTGGCCAGGGACGAGGCAGAAAAATATCAGGGTGAACATTGTACGCCGGAACATCGTCAATATATGTTGAACGTTGTTCGTGGCCGCCTGTTTGTCGCCGATTTAATTTATGCTGAAGGTCAGAATTTTCTTTGTTCGACCGTTTTTACACCGGATCAACCCTATGTCATTCCGGTTGCTAATTACACGCGTAAACCTGACGTTGCGATCTATTATTTTCGCGATACGCCATTTTATACTGGCTATAAAATGACATATATGCAGCGCGGAAATTATGTCGTGGTGGTCAATCCGCTTTCTTACAGTGAAGTGATGTCTACCGATCATTCCCTCGCATGGGGGGTATACGATACGGTAACCAATGCCTTCTTTTCCGTCAGTCAGAAAGCCAATGCGACTTTATTAAATTCGATGATTCAGGATAAGGAATCGGTATTTCAAAAAGATAACCGTTTCTATACCGTCGTGAAATCGCCAAAACGGCCTATTGCCGCTATCGTGTCGACGTCAGATAAACGTTTTTATGAAACGCTCTATCACCAGGCGACGTTGACGCTGCCGCTGGGAATGATCTGCAGCATTATTATTTTGCTGGTGTGGTCCCGCACCCATCGTGAGCTTAATTCGCCGGGGCGGCTACTGCACCGGGCGCTGAACAAACGTCAGCTTTGTCTGCACTATCAGCCGATTATTGATATCAAGAATAACCAGTGCGTGGGGGCAGAGGCGCTGTTGCGCTGGCCTGGTTTCAACGGGCAGGTGATGAGCCCGGCTGAATTTATTCCGCTGGCTGAAAAAGAGGGAATGAGCGAGCGAATTACGGATTATGTTGTTGAGGAGGTGTTCAGCGATCTGGGCAATTTCCTGGCGGCGCATCCGCATCTCTATATTTCGATTAACCTGTCGGCCACGGACTTCCACTCCTCGCGGCTGATCGCCATGATTTCTGACAAGGCCCGGCACTACGCCGTACGCGCCCAGCAAATTAAAATTGAAGTGACGGAACGCGGTTTTATCGATGTCCCAAAAACCACGCCGGTGATTCAGGCCTTCCGTCAGGCGGGCTATGAAGTGGCGATCGATGATTTCGGAACCGGTTACTCCAACCTGCACAACCTCTACTCGCTGAACGTCGATATTTTGAAAATCGACAAATCGTTTATCGACACCTTAACCACCAACAGTACCAGCCACCTGATCGCCGAGCATATTATCGAGATGGCGCAAAGCCTGCGGCTTAAAACCATTGCCGAAGGGGTTGAGACGGCTGAGCAGGTGAGCTGGTTGTTGAAGCGCGGCGTTCAGTTCTGTCAGGGATGGCACTTCGCGAAAGCGATGCCGCCCCAGGAATTTATGACCTGGCAGCAGCAACCTTTGCAATGACGGGATTAATTCAACTGGTGGCGGTAATCGCTTGGCGTACGGTCAAACTCGCGGCGAAACACGCGGGAAAAGGTTTGTTGCGACACATAGCCAAGATCCATCGCGATATCAAAAATCGGCCGCTGCGTTGAGCGTAACGCCTGCGCCGCCAGCAGCAGCCTGCGCTGACGAATGTACTCACCCAGCGTCTGGTGCATGACCGTGCGGAACATCCTCTGTAAATACCATTTCGAATAGCCCGACTTTTTAGCGACCACATCAATGTTCAACGGTTGGTCGATATGATCGTCAATCCATTCAATAAGTGTCTGAATAATCTGCTGATGCGACATAAGGTTGCCCCTCTGTAGATACAACTTTCTCGGTTGATTCGTCGTTTTCTCTGCGGGGGAGTATAATTCCTCAAGTTAACTTGAGGTAAAGAGGTTTTATGGAAAAGAGATTGCCGCGTATTAAAGCGCTTTTAACCCCCGGCGAAGTGGCAAAGCGAAGCGGCGTTGCGGTATCGGCGCTCCACTTCTATGAAAGCAAAGGGTTAATTAAAAGCATCCGTAACGGCGGAAACCAGCGCCGCTATACCCGCGACGTGCTCCGTTACGTGGCGATTATCAAAATTGCGCAACGCATCGGCATACCCCTGGCGACGATCGGTGAGGCATTTGGCGTGTTGCCGGAAGGGCATACGCTTAGCCCGAAAGAGTGGAAAGAACTTTCGTCCCAGTGGCGTGAAGAGCTGGACAGACGTATCCACACGCTGGTCGCGCTGCGTGACGAGCTGGACGGCTGCATCGGCTGCGGCTGCCTGTCCCGTAGCGACTGCCCGCTGCGTAACCCCGGCGACAGGCTGGGCGAGCAGGGGACGGGGGCACGGTTGCTGGAGGAGGATTGAGTCCGTGCGGCCTGTTTGCCGGGTGGCGGCTGCGCCTTACCCGGCCTACAAAACCGAGAACGTAGGCCGGGTAAGCGAAGCGCCACCCGGCAAAAAGCATCATAAAGAACTAAAGCGCCACAAAGGGCGCTTTAGTTTTTCCCGGTCTTTGTCTTTCTCTCTATCCCGCTGGTTCACGGGAGGGTTTCCCCCGACATCAGCACCCCTCGTGTCGAGCTGGTTGGGGAGGTTCCGGATTGTGCTGACACTTTAATTCTATGCAAGACCCGTTTTTTCGCCAGCCTCGCGAGTAGTTTTTAAGACGAAATTTTTTCGCGGTGTTGTTCGATTTTCTATAGTTAAAAAGTATGAATAACAGGAGAAAATCATGCTCACGGTACATCACCTGAACCAGTCGCGCTCGCACCGCGTGATCTGGGCGCTGGAAGAACTCGCCCTGCCTTATGAAATAGTTCACTACCAGCGCGAAAAGAACATGCTGGCACCCGAGTCCCTCAAAAAGGTGCATCCGTTGGGCAAATCCCCGGTCATTGAAGATAACGGGCTGATCCTTGCGGAGTCAGGCGCCATTCTGGAGTATCTGCAGGAAACCTATGATGCCGAATCGCGGCTGAAGCCTTTGGACCCCGCGCATAAGGTGCAATATCGCTTCTGGCTGCATTACGCGGAAGGGTCGCTGATGCCGCTGCTGTTAATGAAGCTGGTCTTCAGCAGCCTCGGCAAGCCGCCCGTGCCGTTTGGCATCCGAACTCTGGGCAAGGCGCTGGGGCAGGGGGTGCAGAAAGCATATCTCAACCCCCAGCTGGAAACCCATGCGCGCTTTATAGATTCACATCTTGCTAAAAACAGCTGGTTTGCCGGAGAAGCGTTCAGTATGGCCGACATTCAGATGAGCTTTCCACTCTTTGCCCTGCTGGCGCGCGGCGGCATTGATAATCTGCCGCATATTCAGGCATGGAAGCAAAAGGTGGAAAGCAGCCCTAGCTGGCAAAGAACTCTGCAACAAGGTGGCCCGTTATCTATCCCGGGCGAGGATTGAGATGTAAATAAATTGCGCATAGACGATAACGTTTGCGCATCCTCTGTCTATTTCTTCATCGTCATAAGTGAATTTTAGCGAAAATCGACAAAGTTCAGTTGAAAAGGGCGTGGATTAGGCTGGATAATCGTTTGCCTTAATTTGACCACCCGTTTTATAAGCGCGGAGCTAAACGTTTGCTTTTTTTGTGACGCCCTTTCGTCGCAAACGCAACACACGGATTTGACGTTTTAGCTGGCAGCGGTGTCTCCACCACGCTTATGGACGTTCTATAAAAACTCTCAGGGGATGTTTCTATGTCTACGCCATCTGCGCGTACCGGCGGTTCACTTGACGCCATGTTTAAAATTTCGGCTCGCGGCAGCACCGTGCGCCAGGAAGTTGTTGCCGGTCTGACAACGTTTCTGGCGATGGTTTACTCCGTTATCGTGGTACCGGGCATGCTGGGCAAAGCGGGCTTCCCGCCAGCGGCTGTCTTCGTCGCCACCTGCCTAGTGGCTGGCGTGGGTTCCATCGTCATGGGGCTGTGGGCGAACCTGCCACTGGCGATTGGTTGCGCCATCTCTCTGACCGCCTTTACCGCATTCAGCCTGGTGCTGGGCCAGCAGATCAGCGTACCGGTTGCCCTCGGCGCCGTATTCCTGATGGGCGTACTGTTTACCGTCATTTCCGCCACCGGCATCCGTAGCTGGATTTTGCGCAACCTGCCGCAGGGCGTGGCGCACGGCACCGGAATCGGTATCGGCCTGTTCCTGCTGCTGATCGCCGCCAACGGTGTTGGCCTGGTGATCAAGAACCCACTGGACGGCCTGCCGGTGGCGCTGGGTCATTTTGCGAGCTTCCCGGTCATTATGTCGCTGATCGGTCTGGCGGTGATTATCGGCCTGGAGAAACTGAAGGTACCGGGCGGCATCCTGCTGACCATTATCGGCATTTCCATCGTCGGCCTGATTTTCGATCCGACCGTCCACTTCTCCGGTATTTTCGCAATGCCGTCGCTGAGCGATGACAAAGGCAACTCCCTGATCGGCAGCCTGGATATCGTGGGCGCGCTGAACCCGGTGATCCTGCCAAGCGTGCTGGCGCTGGTGATGACCGCGGTATTTGACGCGACCGGTACCATTCGCGCGGTGGCCGGTCAGGCCAACCTGCTGGATAAAGACGGCCAGATTATCGATGGCGGCAAAGCGCTAACCACCGACTCCCTGAGCAGCGTCTTCTCTGGTCTGGTCGGCGCGGCGCCTGCGGCGGTGTACATCGAATCTGCGGCGGGTACGGCAGCAGGCGGTAAAACCGGCCTGACGGCGATCACCGTCGGCGTGCTGTTCCTGCTGATCCTGTTCCTCTCTCCGCTCTCTTACCTGGTCCCGGCCTACGCGACCGCGCCAGCGCTGATGTACGTCGGCCTGCTGATGCTGAGCAACGTGGCGAAAATCGACTTTGCGGACTTCGTGGATGCGATGTCCGGCCTGATTACCGCAGTGTTTATCGTCCTGACCTGTAACATCGTGACCGGCATCATGATCGGTTTCGCCTCACTGGTGATTGGCCGTCTGGTTTCCGGTGAATGGCGCAAGCTGAACATCGGCACCGTGGTGATCGCCGTTGCGCTGGTGGCGTTCTACGCGTGCGGCTGGGCAATCTGAGTTATCCATTGATGCGAAAACGGGTGGCTCAGGCCGCCCGTTTTTATTTTCAGGACTCATCCCGTTGCCTTTTGCGTTACTCTGGGGAAGATAGAATAAAAGGCACGACGCCTTCCGTAGTACATAAGTAACACAGCAAACAGGGAACGCATGGAAATCTTCTTCACAATACTCATCATGACCCTTGTGGTCTCGTTATCCGGGGTGGTTACACGCGTACTGCCCTTCCAGGTCCCCCTGCCTTTAATGCAAATAGCTATCGGTGCGCTGCTGGCGTGGCCGACGTTCGGTCTGCACGTGGAGTTCGATCCGGAACTGTTCCTCGTGCTGTTTATCCCGCCGCTGCTGTTTGCCGATGGCTGGAAAACCCCCACGCGCGAATTTCTTGAGCATGGACGAGAGATCCTCGGCCTGGCGCTGGCGCTGGTGGTGGTCACCGTCGTCGGGATTGGTTTCCTGATCTACTGGACCGTACCGGGTATCCCGTTAATTCCCGCCTTTGCGCTGGCCGCCGTGCTGTCGCCAACCGATGCCGTAGCGCTTTCCGGCATTGTGGGCGAAGGCCGCATTCCGAAGAAAATCATGGGCATTTTACAGGGGGAGGCGCTGATGAACGACGCCTCCGGCCTGGTCGCCCTGAAGTTTGCCGTGGCAGTTGCCATGGGAACGATGGTCTTTACCGTGGGTGGTGCGACCCTGGAATTCTTCAAGGTGGCGATTGGCGGTATCCTCGCAGGCTTTGTGGTGAGCTGGCTGTATGGCCGCTCGCTACGCTTCCTCAGCCGCTGGGGCGGCGATGAACCGGCTACGCAGATCGTGCTGCTGTTCCTGCTGCCGTTTGCCTCTTATCTAATTGCCGAACATATCGGCGTATCGGGCATTCTGGCGGCAGTGGCGGCGGGGATGACCATCACCCGCTCCGGCGTAATGCGCCGCGCGCCGCTGGCGATGCGCCTGCGCGCCAACAGCACCTGGGCAATGCTGGAATTTGTGTTCAACGGCATGGTATTCCTGCTGTTGGGCCTGCAGCTGCCGGGCATTATGGAGTCCTCGCTCATCGCAGCAGAGGCCGATCCGAACGTTGAAGTCTGGATGCTGTTTACCGATATCGTGCTGATCTACATGGCGCTGATGCTGGTGCGTTTCGGCTGGCTCTGGACGATGAAAAGATTCAGCGTGCGTTTCCTGACGAAAAAGCCGATGGAGTTCGGCTCCTGGACCACGCGCGAGCTGCTGATTGCCTCCTTCGCGGGCGTCCGCGGGGCGATTACCCTCGCTGGTGTGCTCTCTATTCCGCTGCTGCTGCCAACGGGGGACGTCTTCCCGGCGCGCTACGAGCTGGTGTTCCTGGCGGCGGGCGTGATCCTCTTCTCGCTGTTTGTCGGCGTGATTATGCTGCCGATTTTACTCCAGCACATTGATGCCGGTGACTCGACCCAACAGCACAAAGAGGAGCGGATTGCCCGCGCGGCCACGGCGGAAGTGGCGATTGTAGCCATTGAGAAGATGGAGGAGCGTCTGGCCGCCGACGCCGAAGAGAACATTGATAACCAGCTGCTGAAGGAAGTCAGCTCGCGGGTGATAGGTAACCTGCGCCGCCGCGCCGACGGGCGTAACGACGTGGAAAGCTCGCTGCAGGAGGAGAACCTGGAGCGTCGGTTCCGCCTGGCGGCGCTGCGCTCCGAGCGCGCCGAGCTGTATCACCTGCGCGCCACGCGCCAGATCAGCAACGAAACGCTGCAAAAATTGCTGCACGATCTGGACCTGCTGGAAGCGCTGTTGATAGAGAATCAGTAGCGCGCTTTGCCCCTCACCCCAACCCTCTCCCCATAGGGGAGAGGGAACCGATCGAGCCCCTCGCCCCTATGGGGAGAGGGGTTGGGGTGAGGGGACCCAAAACCCCTCACAGCACTGCAACCACGCCTGCGCGCTGTGCGACAAATACACCCCTTCACGCCAAATCATCCCTAACTGCCAGTGGAGATCGCTCTCCAGCGGGATCCAGCGCAGCGTGTTTTTATCCAGCCGCTCGCAGATCGGCTGCGGCAGAATGGCAATCCCCACGCCCGCCTGCACCATCGCCGCCAGGAAATCCCACTGGCCGCTGCGCACCGCAATGCGCGGTTTCACGTTATGGTGGTTAAACAGGGTCATCAGCTGGCGGCTTAAGGCGAAGTCTTCGTTGTAGATCAGCAGGGGATGCTCGCCAAGTAGCTCGGGCTTCACCGAGTCTATCGTCAGCCAGTCGCCGGAGCGGGGCACCAGCACGCACAGCGGGTGGCTAAAGAGCGGGAGCGTCGCCAGACCACTCTCCTCCTCCACGGGAAGTGCCGTCATCGCCACGTCCAGCTCGCCGTTGATCACCGCCTGCTGCACGGTCAGGCCGCCAAATTCAGAAATTTTAAGCTCAACGCCGGGGTAGCGCTGGCGGAACAGGCTAATCGGCCCGGCCATCATCATGCCGACCATTGGCGGAATGCCGAGACGTAACAGACCTTTAGTCAGGTGGTTGATGTCCGCAAGCTCGGCCTCAAGCTGGCGGAACTCCCCCAGGATCGCCAGCCCGCGCTCGAACACCACGCGTCCGGTATCGGTCAGCAGTAGCTTGCGCCCATCGCGGATCAGCAGGGTACAGTTCAGCTCATCTTCGAGGTTTTTCAGCATCTTGCTGATGGTCGGCTGGGTAACGAACAACTTCTCCGCTGCGCGGGTAAAACTTTGCTGGCGAACCACCTCGACAAAATAGCGCAGCGTTCTTATGTCCATGATTATTCCTCGAAACTATACCTTCGATGATTTTAATTCATTTCAGTCGATGACGTACGCTCACTATACTGGCGCCTCGTCTCATTTCTGAGGAAAACCCCCATGGCCGTGGCGTTAAGCCGTGTTACGCCTGCCGTTGTGCAACGACTCCAGGTACCGGTTCAGGTACTGCTCTACGCGGGACTGTTTGTTTTTGCGGAATATCTTGTTGACTGGCTGCACCTGCCTTTACCCGCCAACCTGGTGGGGATGGTGCTGATGCTGACGCTGATTCTTTCACGTGCGTTACCCCTTAGCTGGGTGCGGGCCGGCGCGCGCTGGCTGCTGGCGGAGATGCTGCTGTTCTTCGTTCCGGCCGTGGTAGCCGTGGTGAACTATGCGCAGCTGCTGATGGTCGACGGCTGGCGCATCTTCGCGGTTATCGCCCTGAGCACGCTGATGGTGTTGGGCGCTACCGCCTGGGTGGTGGATAACGTGTATCGGTTTGAAATCAGCAGGCAGAAGCATGACTAACTTTCAGATAAGCGTGCTGTGCCTGATTGCGACAGTCGTCATCTACTTTGCCAACAAGCGCCTGTACCGCCGCTTCCGCGCGCTGCCGCTGATGCCGCTGGTCTTCACGCCCATCCTGCTGGTGCTGATGCTGGTATTCGGCCATATCTCCTGGCAGAACTACATTGGTGAGTCCCACTGGCTGCTGTGGCTGCTCGGCCCGGCGACCATCGCCTTTGCCGTCCCTGTCTATGACAACCTGAAGATTATTAAACGCCACTGGATGTCGCTCAGCGCGGGCGTCATTACCGCGACGGTGGTGGCGGTGTGCAGCTCGGTCTGGCTGGCGCGGCTGTTTACCCTGCCTGATGAAATTCAGCGCAGCCTGGCCGTGCGATCGGTCACGACGCCGTTTGCGCTGGCAGCGGCTAAACCGCTCGGCGGGCAGCCGGATCTGGTGGCGCTGTTTGTGGTGGTCACGGGCGTCTTTGGTATGGCGGTGGGGGATGTGCTGTTCCTGCGGCTCTCTATCCGGGAAGGCATGGCGAAGGGGGCAGGATTTGGCGCGGCGTCGCACGGCGCGGGTACGGCGCGTTCGTATGAACTCGGTCAGCAGGAGGGGGTTGTCGCAAGCCTGGTGATGATGCTCTCGGGCGTGACGATGGTGCTGATTGCGCCGCTGGTGGCGTGGGTGATGTTTTGAACTCCCCGGCCAGAGCGGCCGGGGAGAAAGGCTTAGTGCGCGCGGCCCTGCTCAACGCCCAGGCCGGTCTGTGAGCGGATAAACTGGGCGCGGAATTTCTCACGCTCCAGGTTACCCTCCGGCGAGTTGTCGGTAGCCGAGAAGACCCAGATACCGATAAACGCCACGGCAATGGAGAACAGCGCCGGGTACTCGTACGGGAAGATAGCGCTTTCGTGACCGAGGATCTGCACCCAGATTGTCGGGCCCAGAATCATCAGGATCACCGCCGTCAGCAGACCCAGCCAGCCGCCAATCATCGCCCCACGGGTGGTCAGTTTTGACCAGTACATGGAGAGCAGGATGATCGGGAAGTTACAGCTTGCGGCAATCGAGAAGGCCAGCCCCACCATAAACGCGATATTCTGCTTCTCGAACAAAATCCCCAGCAGAATGGCGACCACGCCCAGCACCAGCACGGTGATCTTCGAGACCTTCAGCTCATCGCGCTCGCTCGCGCCTTTGCGGAAGACGTTGGCGTAGAGATCGTGCGATACCGCAGACGCGCCCGCCAGCGTCAGCCCTGCCACCACCGCAAGAATGGTGGCGAAGGCCACGGCGGAGATAAAGCCGAGGAACAGGTTGCCGCCCACCGCGTCGGCCAGATGCACCGCCGCCATGTTGTTACCGCCGATCAGCGCGCCCGCCGCGTCTTTAAACGCCGGGTTCGCCCCCACCAGCATGATTGCGCCGAAGCCGATGATAAAGGTCAGGATGTAGAAGTAACCCATAAAGCCGGTGGCGTAGAAGACGCTCTTGCGCGCTTCACGCGCATCGCTCACGGTAAAGAAGCGCATCAGGATATGCGGCAGGCCAGCGGTACCGAACATCAGCCCGAGACCGAGAGAGAGTGCGGAGATCGGGTCTTTCACCAGCCCGCCAGGGCTCATGATCGCTTCCCCTTTCGGGTGGACCGCCATCGCTTCGGTAAACAGATTATTGAAACTAAAGCCGACGTGCTTCATCACCATAAAGGCCATAAAGCTGGCGCCGAACAGCAGCAGCACGGCTTTGATGATCTGCACCCAGGTGGTTGCCAGCATGCCGCCGAACAGGACGTACATCACCATCAGGACGCCCACCAGCACCACTGCGACGTGGTAGTTCAGGCCGAACAGCAGCTCGATCAGCTTGCCTGCCCCCACCATCTGGGCAATCAGGTAAAGGGCCACGACCACCAGCGAGCCGCAGGCTGAGAGCATGCGGATAGGGCCCTGTTTCAGGCGGTATGAGGCCACGTCGGCAAAGGTATAGCGACCGAGGTTACGCAGGCGCTCGGCAATCAGGAACAGAATGATCGGCCAGCCGACGAGGAAGCCGAGGGAGTAGATCAACCCGTCATAGCCGGAGGTGTAGACCAGCGCGGAGATCCCAAGGAACGAGGCGGCAGACATAAAATCACCCGCAATCGCCAGCCCGTTCTGGAAGCCGGTAATGTTGCCGCCCGCGGTGTAGTAATCATTACGGGAGCGCACGCGTTTCGACGCCCAGTACGTAATGTACAGCGTCAGCACCACGAAAATCAGGAACATCACAATCGCCTGCCAGTTGGTTGGCTGGCGCTGTACTTCGCCGGTAATGGCATCCGCCGCGTGGGCAGCAAAGGGAAGTGTGGCGGCTAGCGCCGTCAGAACTCGCTTCATGATGCTTTTACCTCTTGCAGTACCGCTTTATTGAGACGATCGAATTCACCGTTGGCGCGCCAGACGTACACGCCCGTGAGCAAGAATGAAATCACAATCACTCCAATGCCAATCGGAATGCCGCGCGTGACGCTGGTACCCTCATGCAGCGGGGTGCCCAGCCAGTGCGGCGCAAAGGCGATCAGCATAATAAAGCCGACGTAGATAACCAGCATGATGATGGAAAGAATGAAGGCAAACCGTTGCCGCTTATCGACGAGCTCCCTGTAGTGCGCACTATTCTCTATCTGCTGACAAATATCGTTATTCATCACAGAGTTCTCCAAAGGTAAGGTTGGTTTGTTTTTATCCCCTCTCCCCTATGGGGAGAGGGTTAGGGTAGGAAGGTGCGGTCTGATGCCCTCACCCCGGCCCTCTCCCACGAGGAGAGGGAGAAAACACTAGGAAGGCATCGCGATGGCCTGCTTCTCTTCGAGCAGTTTTTCCACCACGCCAGGATCCGCGAGCGTTGAGGTATCACCGAGGTTGCTGGTGTCCCCTGCCGCGATTTTGCGCAAGATACGACGCATGATTTTGCCGGAACGGGTTTTCGGCAGCGAGTCGGTCCAGTGCAGCACGTCCGGCGTGGCCAGCGGGCCAATCTCTTTACGTACCCAGTTGCGCACCTCGGCGTACAGCTCCGGCGACGGCTCTTCACCGTGGTTCAGGGTGACATAGGCGTAAATCGCCTGGCCTTTGATGTTGTGAGGGATCCCGACAACCGCCGCTTCGGCAATCTTCGGATGCGATACCAGCGCCGATTCAATCTCCGCCGTGCCCAGACGGTGGCCGGAGACGTTCAGCACGTCGTCCACGCGTCCGGTGATCCAGTAATAGCCGTCTTCGTCGCGGCGCGCGCCGTCGCCGCTGAAGTACATGTTTTTAAAGGTCGAGAAGTAGGTCTGCTCGAAGCGCTCGTGGTCACCGAACAGGGTGCGCGCCTGGCCCGGCCAGGAATCGACGATCACCAGGTTGCCCTCGGTGGCCCCTTCCTGCGGATTACCTTCGTTATCCACCAGCGCAGGCTGCACGCCGAAGAACGGACGGGTTGCCGAGCCGGCCTTCAGCTGCGTCGCGCCCGGCATCGGGGTGATCATGAAGCCGCCGGTTTCGGTCTGCCACCAGGTGTCCATCACCGGGCACTTCTCGTTGCCAATCTTTTTCCAGTACCACTCCCAGGCTTCCGGGTTGATGGGCTCGCCCACGGAACCGAGGATGCGCAATGAAGAACGGTCGGTGCCCTCAATGGCTTTATCACCTTCCGCCATTAACGCGCGGATGGCCGTTGGCGCGGTGTAGAGAATGTTGACCTGGTGCTTATCGACCACCTGACACATGCGCGCCGGGGTCGGCCAGTTCGGTACGCCTTCAAACATCAGCGTGGTTGCGCCGCATGCCAGCGGGCCGTATAGCAGATAGCTGTGCCCGGTGACCCAACCCACGTCTGCGGTACACCAGTAGATGTCGCCCGGATGATAGTCGAAGACGTATTTGAAGGTGGTAGCCGCATAAACCAGATAGCCGCCGGTGGTGTGCAGCACGCCTTTCGGCTTACCGGTGGAGCCAGAGGTATAAAGAATGAACAGCGGATCTTCTGCGTTCATCTCTTCCGGCTGATGCTGGTCGCTCGCGTTTTCAATCAGGTCGCTCCACCACAGGTCACGCCCCTCGTTCCAGTCGATTTTGCCGCCGGTACGCTTAAGGACGATGACGTTGCTGACCGTTTTGACGTTCGGGTTTTTCAGCGCCTCATCGACGTTTTTCTTCAGCGGGATACCGCGGCCCGCACGCACGCCTTCGTCGGCGGTGATCACCAGCTTCGAGTTTGAGTCGACAATACGCCCGGCAACCGCCTCAGGGGAGAAGCCGCCGAAGATAACGGAGTGGATCGCGCCGATGCGCGCGCAGGCCAGCATGGCCACCGCCGCTTCCGGCACCATCGGCATGTAGATGGCGACCACGTCTCCCTTTTTGATACCTTTATCCAGCAGGACGTTGGCGAAGCGGCAGACGTCGCGGTGCAGTTCTTTATAGGTAATGTGTTTGCTCTGAGAGGCATCGTCGCCTTCCCAGATAATGGCGGTTTCATTCCCGCGTTCGGCAAGATGGCGGTCCAGGCAGTTCGCCGCCAGGTTCAGTGTGCCATCTTCATACCATTTAATGGAGACGTTGCCTGGCGCAAAGGAGGTGTTCTTCACCTTCTGGTAAGGTTTGATCCAGTCAAGGATGTGGCCCTGCTCGCCCCAGAAGGCGTCCGGGTTGGTAACAGATTGCTGATATTTCTCGTGGTACTGCTCCGGGCTGATCAGGCAACGGTCCGCAATGTTTGCGGGAATGTCGTGTTTATGTATTTGGCTCATGGCTTTTTTTCTCCTTGTAAGATGTTAATAATATGTCGCAAAAACGTTAATAGTAGGGGCTTTACAAGCTTTGTTTATTATTTGGGCGGCAGATCACGCATTGTCTGAAGAGTATGAAAAACGAGCGAATGAAACTTTGAAGGAAAATAATTTACGATAACTATTATTCACATTTTCGTTTAAAAAAGCGTTTTTATAACAAAAGGTTATTTATAAGAATTAGAATAAACTCCCGTCATCGTCGCTTTTGTGAGTGAAACGCGTCGTTCTTTAAGGCTTGCGCAACAGGTCGCGCAAATGATACTCATACGCCGCGTTAAAAAATCCCATAAACCAACGCAACACAATTCATACCCTTTCAGTATGTCTCCATATTCATGCAGTTTACGTGAATAAGGCGCTTCATTGAGGAAGTCAGTTTCTATGAAAAACGTTAAAGTCAGCCTGGCCTGGCAGATCTTAATCGCCCTTGTGCTGGGCATTCTGCTGGGCAGTTACCTCCACTATCACAGCGACAGCCGCGAATGGCTGATTGCGAACCTGCTCTCTCCGGCAGGCGATATTTTCATTCATCTGATTAAGATGATAGTGGTGCCGATTGTGATCTCGACGCTGGTGGTCGGTATCGCGGGCGTCGGTGATGCGAAGCAGTTAGGCCGTATCGGCGCGAAAACTATTCTCTATTTCGAAGTGATCACTACGGTTGCGATTATCCTCGGCATTACGCTGGCGAACGTGTTCCAGCCAGGCTCCGGGATCGATATGTCGCAGCTGGCGACGGTGGATATTTCGAAATACCAAAGCACCACTGCTGACGTGCAGAGCCATTCCCACGGTCTGATGGGGACTATCCTGTCGCTGGTGCCGACCAACATCATTGCTTCCATGGCGAAAGGCGAGATGCTGCCGATCATCTTCTTCTCGGTGCTGTTTGGCCTGGGGCTCTCCTCTCTGCCCGCAACGCACCGTGAACCGCTGGTCACCGTGTTCCGATCTGTCTCCGAAACCATGTTCAAAGTGACCCACATGGTGATGCGCTACGCGCCGGTCGGGGTGTTCGCGCTTATCGCAGTGACCGTGGCGAACTTCGGTTTTGCCTCCCTGTGGCCGCTGGCGAAGCTGGTGATCCTGGTGCACTTCGCGATCCTGTTCTTCGCGCTGGTGGTGCTGGGGATTGTGGCGCGCCTGTGCGGGTTGAGCATCTGGATCCTGATTCGTATCCTGAAGGATGAGCTGATTCTGGCGTACTCGACGGCAAGCTCTGAGAGCGTGCTGCCGCGCATTATTGAGAAGATGGAAGCCTACGGTGCTCCAGCGTCTATCACCAGCTTCGTGGTGCCGACCGGCTACTCCTTTAACCTGGATGGCTCAACGCTGTACCAGAGTATCGCCGCTATCTTTATTGCGCAGCTGTACGGCATTGACCTGTCGCTGTGGCAGGAGATCGTGCTGGTGCTGACCCTGATGGTGACGTCTAAAGGTATCGCAGGCGTGCCGGGCGTCTCCTTCGTGGTGCTGCTGGCTACGCTTGGCAGCGTCGGTATTCCGCTGGAGGGTCTGGCGTTTATCGCCGGTGTGGACCGTATTCTCGACATGGCGCGTACGGCGCTGAACGTGGTGGGGAATGCCCTGGCGGTGCTGGTTATCGCCAAGTGGGAACACAAATTCGACCGTAAAAAAGCGCTGGCGTATGAACGCGAGGTGCTGGGACGTTTTGATAAGACGGCCGATCAGTGATGTAAGGTATTCTACCCTCTCCCCTTTGGGGAGAGGATTAGGTGGAGGGGATTCTACTCCCCGCTCAACGCATCAAACTCTTCACACCCCGTATCAAACCCTTCCGTACAGCTCAGGTTTAACCAATAGAGTGCTTTCTGCTTATTGGGCGTAATAAAGCCTTTCTCACCTTGCTGGAACAGCATTCCTGCCCAGTATTCGGCGTAGCCCGTGCGTGACAGAGACGAGCTGCGCTTAAGCCATGACGCCGCCTGGACGTCGTCCTGCGCCACTTCTACGCCGTTGGCATAAATCAGCCCCAGCAGCAGTTGCGCATCGACCGCCGAGTCGTTGTCGATATCTTCGGTCGCTGTTTGCAGGAGCTTGATGGCCTGAGGATAGTCGGTTTTACCCGCCTGCGTGTTGACCAGCACGCGCGCCAGCATGATCGCGCCGCGTTTGCTGCCCGCGATGTTGGCCTGCTGTGCCAGGGCTTTGGCCTGGGCGTAATCGCCCTGCGTGAAGAGGATTTGTGACAACAGCGCCATGGCATCAACATCGCCGCCTTTTGCGGCTTTCTCTGCCCACAGCGCTGCCTGCTTTCTGTCACCGGAGCTGAAGTAGGTATCGGCGAGATAATACTGGGCGCGGGCATCGCCGGCTTCCGCCTGCTTCTGATACTGGCTGCCTATCTCGTCCGCGCGGGCGAACGAAGTTAAAAATAACAACAACAGAAAAATGGCTTTCATGGATTCTTATCATCTGGGTACACGCCGCGCAGTATAATCGCGGTAGCAAAAGAAAAAAATGGGTGCATTAAGACCTCAGCATCCTACAAGCCGGGCGGAACCGTGGTTCCGCCCGAAGAGGTTAGCCTGCGTTGCAGGCTAATTTTGCCGCCACCTCCTGATGTTCACCCTTTATTGAAAACTCGCAGAGCTTACCACGAGTAATAAAGGTAAAAATCACTATCGTCAGGCAAACAATAAAGACGATGCCTAACGCAGTTTTTAATGGCGTCATGCCTTTTACTCCTTGTCAAAAAAAGAATAAGAGGCTACTCTCAACCTGTTGGTAGTTGAGGGAGTAGCCTCGGGTAAATGAAAATTTCCCGGGGCTTCCTACTTTCTGTCCCTCAACAATGCTCAAGACAGAAAGTCTTAAGCACCCGCCGCACATCTTATCCCTCTGAATTAAAATGCAAAGATGTAATTCTTTTCAGCGCGAATTACATTATTTTTGCGAGCCGCTTTCCAGAATAATAATTGATATTTTTAATGTGCTAAGCGGAAATAAAAAGGGAGTGAATATATCACTCCCTTTATTCAACGATTAAATAACGGCTTCAGCCCATTGCGCTTTCACGCAGCCGCGCTTTCAGCTTGTTATATTCGTCGATCACATACTGTTCCGCCGCGCGTTGATCCGCAATCGGCTCCACGTTGACGGCGCAGTATTTATACTCCGGCGTTTTGGTTATCGGGCTTAGGTTCTCCGTCACCAGCTCGTTACAGGCACCAATCCACCACTGGTAGGTCATATAGACCGCCCCCTTGTTTGGACGGTCGCTGACCTGCGCGCGGGTGATGATGCGGCCTTTGCGCGAGTTCACCCACACCAGCGCTTCATCCTCAATGCCGAGGCGCTCCGCGTCGGCGGTGTTGATCTGCGCGTAGCCCGGCTCATCCGCCAGCGCCGCCAGCGCGGCGCAGTTGCCGGTCATCGAGCGACAGGAGTAGTGACCCACTTCACGCACGGTGGAGAGCACCATCGGAAACTCCTCGGTAAGCTTATCGATCGGCGCGACCCAGTCGCAGGTGAAGAACTGCGCCAGCCCGTTCGGGGTGTCGAACTTCTCTTTAAAGAGGTACGACGTCCCCTGGTCAGCTTCGGACTCATCGCGGCACGGCCACTGGATATACCCCAGCTCACCCATTTTTTCATAGGTGGCGCCGTAGAAGTCCGGACACAGACTGCGCAACTCATCCCAGATTTCCTGAGTGTTGTTGTAGTGCATCGGGTAGCCCATGCGGGTGGCGATTTCGCTGATGATCTGCCAGTCGGTTTTCAGATCCCACTTCGGCTCGACCGCCTTAAAGAAGCGCTGGAAGCCGCGATCCGCCGCCGTGTAGACGCCTTCATGCTCGCCCCAGGAGGTCGACGGTAAAATGACATCCGCCGCCGCTGCAGTTTTGGTCATGAAGATATCCTGGACAATCACCAGCTCCAGATCCTCAAACCCTTTGCGCACCGCAGAGAGCTCGGCGTCGGTCTGGAGCGGATCTTCACCCATGATGTAGGCCGCACGCACTTCGCCGTGCGCCGCGCGGTGCGGCAGCTCGCTGATGCGATAGCCGGTATGTTCCGGCAGGCTCTCGACGCCCCAGGCTTTTGCGAATTTCTCGCGGTTTTCCGGGAACTTGACGTACTGGTAGCCCGGATAAGTATCCGGCAGCGCCCCCATGTCGCACGCGCCCTGGACGTTATTCTGGCCGCGCACCGGGTTCACGCCCACATGCGCCTTGCCCAGGTTTCCCGTCAGCATCGCGAGGCTTGTCAGGGAACGCACGGTTTCCACGCCCTGGTAGAACTGGGTCACGCCCATGCCCCAGAGAATGGCGGCGGTTTTCGCCCCGGCATACATCCGCGCCGCCTGGCGGATCTCCTGCGCACTGACGCCGGTTATTGCCTCTACCGACTCCGGCGTGTAGCCTTCGACGATTTTCCGATACTCTTCAAAGCCTTCCGTACGGCTCGCGACAAACGCCTGGTCGTAAAGATTCTCCTCAATAATGACGTGCCCCATTGCGTTCAACAGCGCGATGTTCGAGCCGTTTTTCAACGCGATGTGCATATCCGCAATGCGCGCGGTTTCGATTTTGCGCGGATCGCAGACGATGATTTTCGCCCCGTTCTGTTTAGCGCGAATAACGTGATTCGCGACGATAGGGTGAGAATCCGCCGGGTTGTAGCCAAAGATGAATACGAGATCGGTATTATCTATCTCGTTGATGGCATTACTCATTGCGCCGTTACCGACCGACTGGTGCAGACCTGCAACCGATGGGCCGTGTCAGACGCGAGCGCAGCAGTCGACGTTATTGGTTCCAATAACGGCGCGTGCGAATTTTTGCATCACATAGTTGGTTTCATTCCCGGTCCCGCGTGAGGAGCCGGTCGTCTGAATCGCATCCGGGCCATACTTAGCCTTGATGGCGCCGAGGCGCGTGGCGACATAATCCAGCGCCTCATTCCAGGAGACGGCTTCCAGCTTGCCGCCGCGCTCGCGGCGGATCATAGGGGTTTTCAGGCGCGGGGTGAGGATTTGGGTATCGTTAATAAAATCCCAGCCGTAATACCCTTTCAGGCACAGCGTGCCCTGGTTGGTTTTCCCCTGCGCGGCCTCCGCCCGGACGATTTTGCCGTTATCGACCACCAGGTGGATCTTGCAACCTGAGGCACAATAAGGGCAAACCGTGACGACTTTTTTCATCAGTCTGCTCCAGTTAATCAAATCTTTCGCACCCACTAATGCAGCATCTATGCCATGTTTTTGATGTGGTTACTCCTGGGCTTTATGGGCGCTTTTCTGGTGAAAACCCTGACGAAAGGCCGACAATCGTCAAAATTGACGTGTCGAATGGGCAGCGGATGTGACATGGGTTGAATTTCCGTCATGGAAAAAACCATTTCACTGGAGCCGGCGGCAGAATGGTTCAGACTTAACATAATCCCCTGATGGAAGCATATGATGAAACCGGCGATTCTGGTGGTTGATGACGATATGGCGGTCTGCGAACTGCTGCAGGACGTGCTGAGTGAGCACGTCTTTACGGTGCTTGTCTGTCATAACGGCCAGGACGCGCTGAGACGGGTGCAGCAGGAGCAGGATATCGCCCTTGTTCTGCTGGACATGATGCTGCCGGATATCAATGGCCTGCAGGTTTTGCAGCAGCTGCAAAAGCAGCACCCGGCGCTACCAGTAATCATGTTAACCGGGCTGGGCAGTGAATCAGACGTGGTGGTAGGGCTGGAGATGGGGGCCGACGATTATATTGGTAAGCCGTTTAATCCGCGGGTGGTGGTGGCCCGGGTTAAAGCCGTGCTGCGCCGTACCGGGGCGCTGGCGGCAGAAGCGCCGATGCCACGCGTGGCGGGGATAACCTTTAACGACTGGACGCTGGATACCACCCGCTGTGAGCTGATTGATCCGCAGCGTAACGTCGTGCCCTTGACCCAGGGGGAATATGGCCTGCTGCTGGCGCTCACGCAGAATGCCCGTCGGGTACTTAGCCGCGAGCAACTCCTTGAGCTCACCCACAGCGAAAGTACCGAGGTGTTCGACCGCACAATTGACGTGTTGATCATGCGCCTGCGCCGGAAAATTGAAGCTAACCCGCATCAGCCTGCGCTGATTAAAACCATACGCGGGCTGGGCTACGTTTTTGCCGCCGATGTGTCGCATAGCCAGAAAGCGGCCTAAGTATTCTCTTTAATAAACAGTTGCAGTTCGGCCAGCGTTTTCGCGCCGTCAATCGCATTGGCCGCCAGCAGGCTGGCCCGCGCGCAGGCGTGCGCCAGATGAATACTCTCCGTTAGCGTCAGCGATTCATGACAGCCGTATAAAAAGCCCGCGCAAAACGCGTCGCCCGCGCCGACGCTGCCGATAATCTCGTTCTGCTCCAGCTTCCACGACGGAACCCATTGGCCCGCTTCTCCCGGTGTTTCACCCCATGCCCCTTCCGGGCAGTGGATTACCACCCGCTGACGAACGCCTGCCGCCAGCAGCTGCGCCGCGGCATCGGCGATATGGGCGATGTTCAGCGCATCGTCGGCGTCGCGCATCTCCAGCCCGCTAAATTCGCCGGCTTCCAGCTCGTTAATCACCAGGTAATCGAGATGGCGCAGGGCAGGGAGTACCAGCGGCTGATAGCGCGGGTCGCCCTTGCGGGAGACCAGATCGAGCGAGGTTTCATACCCTTGCTCGCGCATTTGCGCCAGCAGCCGCGCGCTGCGGGTGCCAAATTCGTCATCCGGCATATCCAGGCTGTCGAGCAGCAGCAGGTAGCCGACATGGAAGATCTTCATCGATCCGTCGAGACGATCGAAAGCGGGGAGATCCAGCAGGCGGTTGGCGCCCGGCGAGTGGAAAAAGGTGCGCTGCCCGCTGGGGTCGGTCATCACCTGCGACATGGAGGTCGGTGCGAAGGTGGTGCGCTGCACGCGCTGGCGGTTAACGTGATACTGATCGAGCATCGCCAGAATGTAATCCCCGTCACCATCTTCCCCAATCAGCCCCACAGCCTGCAGCGGCAGGCTAACGTGCATTTTCGCCAGCGTCAGCAGAACGTTCAGCGGCGCGCCTCCGGTGGAACGTTCGCTGTGGGTGATTTCCGCCAGCCAGCCGCGCTCCGGCCACTGCACGATCTGGTGGACATGATCCACCAGCATATTGCCAGCGGCGATGATGCCTTTGCGTTCCATTATGCCTGCCTCGCGCTGCCGAAGATGCGCATCTGTTCGGCGACCGTATCGGTAATGGCCTCTTCTATCCCCAGCAGCAGCTCGGCAAACTCATCGTACAGTGGCTGGCGGTTTGCCATGCGCTGATCAACGGCATCCAGCGCGGCCTGCGACATGCCGGTATAAAAATTAATTTTATGAATGCCCAGCTCGATGGCGCGGCGGAAGTCGGCATCGCTAATGCCGGAGCCGCCGTGTAAAACCAGCGGCAGACCCGTCTGCTGGCGAATGGCGTCCAGGCGGGGGAAATCGAGCTTCGGCTCGCCTTTGTATTTGCCGTGCGCGTTGCCGATGGCAACCGCCAGCGCGTCGATGCCGGTCTTATCGACAAATTCCCGCGCCAACTGAGGGTCGGTAAAGAACGCTTCATCCGCATGCCCGTAAAGCG
The DNA here is from genome assembly GCA_011754535.1 of Enterobacter asburiae. NCBI lineage: Bacteria > Pseudomonadati > Pseudomonadota > Gammaproteobacteria > Enterobacterales > Enterobacteriaceae > Enterobacter > Enterobacter asburiae. Next base: position 397,870 of record JAAQVN010000001.1, read on the forward strand.
CGCCGCCTTCATCACCGCCTACCGCGCCCAGCTCTGCCTCCACCGAGACGCCCACCGCGTGGCACATCTTCACTACCTCCCGCGTCTGGCGAATGTTTTCCTCGTAGCTCAGCGTCGAGCCGTCGAACATCACCGAGCTAAACCCTAAGCGCAGGGCGCGCACCACCGCCTCAAAATGCAGACCGTGGTCGAGGTTGAGCACCACGGGAATATCGTGACGGGCGGCTTCGAACTTCACCGCTTCGACAAGCGAATCCAGCGACACGTACTTAAAATGCACTTCGGCGATGTTGATGATAAACGGCGAGCGTTCCTGCTTCGCGGCGGCAAACAGCGCGCGCAGGAAGTGGGAGTCAAGCACGTTAAACGCGCCCAGCGCATAGCGATGCGCTCTGGCGTGCTCCAGACCTTCGGCAAGAGAAATCAATGGCATCATTCACCCCTTATATCCGAAACAGGTTGTACTCGTTGCACAGCACCAGCAGCGCCGGTTCGTCTTCTTCGATGTTGTTATAGCGGGCAACGGGCTGCAAAAAGTGGTTGTCGTGCTCGTCGTCGTTTACCGATGACACCTCCCCGACCAGCACGTCGCCGAAGCCGCGTTCGCCCCAGAAACTGTGATACAGCCCTGGCGTAAGACAGATGCTTTCCCCAGGCGTGAGGCGCAGCTGGCTGCCGGGCGCGTGGGTCTGACGGCAGCCGTCGACGGTGACCGTCACGTCCGTGTTTTCGGTCTCTTCATGCGCTCCCGCATTCCACAATTCAACAATCAGATTCCCGCCGCCCCGGTTGATGATGTCTTCCCGCTTGCGCCAGTGGAAATGCATCGGCGTCACCTGGCCATCGCGCACGTGCATAATTTTTTCGGCATAGTTTTTTTCATAAGGCACGCCGTTGGGCGAGCCGTTGCGCAGGGTGAACAGCGTTAACCCCTGTGCGGCAAAATTGTTACCGCCGAACGCCGTCACGTCCCAGCCGAGCTTGAGGTCAAACACTTCCTGCCATGCGGCCTGCTCAAGCTGCTGCCATTTTGTGGGCGGAAAGCTGGCAAAAGGCGGGAGATGCACGTCGTGCATGGAAAAGAACTGTCGCGTGTGGCCGAGAATTTCATTGATGTCGGAGCGTTTCATGGGGACTCCCGGAGTTATGTGCAAAACCTTACCCCTCACCCTAGCCCTCTCCCCATAGGTGAGAGGGAACTTGAACACCCTCTCCCCTATGGGGAGAGGGCAGGGTGAGGGGGTTACTTAACCGTCCACCCTTTATAGGTCCCGACGTTCTTTTTATCGATCATCGTCACCGGGATCAGCACGGGCGCTTTCGGCGCAGGTTTGCCCTGTAGAATGTCATAGCCGATCTCCACCGCTTTTGCCGCCATCACCTGCGGATCCTGCGCCGGGGTCGCCACAAACAGGGAGTTTTCACGCTTCAGCGCCTCTTCACCGTCCGGCGAACCGTCCACACCGACGATAAAGAACTCGTTGCGCTGGGCCTGTTTCGCCGCCAGATCGGCACCGATCGCGGTCGGATCGTTAATCGCGAATACGCCGTCGATCTTCGGATTCGCCGCCAGCAGGGAGGTCATGACTTCCAGACCGCCTTCACGGCTGCCCTTGGCGTTTTGGTTATCTGAGAGTACCTTGATATCCGGATGTTTTTTGAATTCCGTCTGGCAGCCTTCCACGCGGTTTTGCACCGCAGAGACCGGTGGTCCGTTGATGATCACCACGTTGCCTTTGCCTTTCAGGCGGTCGGTAATGTACTTACAGGCCATTTCCCCCGCCTGGGTGTTATCGGAGGTGATGGTTGCATCGGCCCCTTCCGCCGCCACGTCCACCGCGACGACCACGATCCCCGCCTCTTTAGCGCGCTTCACCGCCGGGCCGATCCCTTTGGAATCCGCAGCGTTGAGGATGATCATGTCCACCTTCGCAGCGATGAAGTTATCGATCTGCGAAACCTGCTGGCCCAGGTCGTAACCGCTGGAAACCAGCGTCACCTTGACGTTATCCCCCGCCAGCTTGCGCGCTTCCAGCTCGGCACCTTTGGTGATCTGCACGAAGAACGGGTTAGCCAGGTCGCCCACCGTCACGCCGATGGACTTCAGATCTTTTGCCTGCGCAAACGGCGTTGCGGCAAGCAGCGCGCCAGCACAGAGCGCGGTCACTAAGGGTTTCAAACGCATCTTGTCTTCCTCGCTTGTAGGGTATTGTTGTTATGCACTTTGATGGTGTCGGGTACGGTATTTGTCGATCAGCACCGCTATGATGATCACCGCCCCTTTGATCACCAGCTGCCAGAAGTAGGAGACGCCCATCAGCGTCATGCCGTTGTTGAGGGTGGCGATGATCAGCGCACCCACCAGCGTGCCGGTGATCGTGCCGATCCCGCCGACGAAGCTTGTACCGCCGAGGATCACCGCCGCAATCGCATCCAGCTCGTACCCCGTGCCGAGGTTGCCGTTGGCGCTGTAGAGGCGCGAGGCGCTCATGACGCCGCCAAGCCCGGAGAGCAGGCCGCTCATGCCGTAGACAAACAGCAGAACCAGCCAGACCTTAATGCCCGTTAAGCGCGCCGCCTGCATGTTGCCGCCCACCGCGTAGATGTGAACGCCGAGCGTGGTGCGGCGCAGGATGAACCAGCACACCGCAATCACCGCCAGGGCGATCACCACCAGCCACGGAATGGGGCCGAGGTAGTTATTGCCGATCCACTCGAAGCTGATGTTTGAGTTGATCACCGTCGTGCCATCGGCCAGCAGGTACGCCGCACCGCGCAGCGCCGTGTAGGTGCCGAGCGTGACGATAAACGGCGGCAGCCCGGCAAAGGCTACCAGCGCGCCGTTGAATAATCCCAGCACCATGCCGAGCATCAGCGCCGCTGGAATAGAGAGCATCGCAAATTCAGGGATTAGCGAGACCACCATCGCCGCCACCGCCGTGGTGCCCAGAATCGAACCTACGGAGAGGTCGATCCCGCCGGTCAGGATGATGAAGGTCATCCCGGCCGCCAGCACGATGTTGATGGATGCCTGGCGGGTGATATTGAGCAGGTTACTCTCGGTGAAGAAGTTCGGGGCAATAAAGCCAAATACCGCCACAATCAGGATCAGAATCGGTAAAATTCCGATCGTTTGCATCAGATCGCTCATCAGCATTTTTTTAGCGGAGGCGGATTTCGCCACCTGCTGCGGATGGGTAGGAGTTGTCATAATTACACCGCCTGATGATGTGTGTCGTTCACGCCGGTTGCCAGCGTCATGATGTTTTCCTGAGAGATATCGTGCCCGTGAAGCTCACCCGCGATGCTGCCTTCCCGCATCACGTAGACCCGGTCGCTCATGCCTACCACTTCCGGCAGCTCGCTGGAGATCATCAGAATCGCCACCCCCTTGCGCGCCATCTGGTTCATGATGCGGTAGATTTCGCTTTTTGCGCCGACGTCCACGCCGCGCGTCGGCTCGTCCAGAATCAGAATGCGCGGGCCAATCGCCACCCAGCGGGAGATAAGAAGCTTTTGCTGGTTGCCGCCCGAAAGCCCGCCCGCGCGTACCTGAGAATGCGGCACGCGGATGTTGAGCAGGGCGATGGCATCGTCGGAAATGGACTGGGCTTTTTTGCGGTTCAACATGCCAAAGGTGGCGTCGCGCTCAAGCGTCGCCATGGTGATGTTCTCCTGCGCCGCCAGCTCCAGAAACAGCCCCTGCTCCTTGCGGTTCTCGGTGAGAAAACCGATGCCGTTTTCGATGGCCGCGCGCGGGGAGTGGATCACCACCGGCTCGCCGTCGACCTCAATCATGCCGCCGGTGGCTTTGCGCACGCCAAAGATAAGCTGCGCCAGCTCGGAGCGTCCGGCCCCAACCAGCCCCGCCAGCCCGACGATTTCGCCGGAACGCACCTGCAGGCTGCACGGCTGTACTTTTTTACCGTCGGTGAGGTGGTGCACGTTAAGGCGCGGGCTGCCGAGGGGGATATCTCGCTCCTTGTTGAACAGGTCGCTTAGCGGGCGGCCCACCATCATTTTCACCAGCTCGGAGGCGTTAAGCCTGTCGCGCGTGAGGCTCCCGACGTACTGCCCGTCACGCAGAACGCTCACGCGGTCAGAGAGTTCATACACTTCCGCCATGCGGTGGCTGATATAGATAATCGCCATACCCTCGTCGCGCAGGCGCAAAATCAGTTCGAACAGGCGGTGGGTTTCGCGGGAGGAGAGGGCGGCGGTGGGTTCGTCCATCACCAGAATGCGGCTGTTGCGGTGCAGCGCGCGGGCGATTTCCACCTGCTGCTGCTCGGCGATGGTCAGCTTCATCACCAGGTCGGTGGCGCTGAACTGCGCGCCGAGACGGTCAATCACCGCCTGCGCCTGGGCGGCCATCTCCTTGCGCTGGACCAGCCCGCCGCGCGACAGCTCGCTGCCGAGGAAAATATTTTCGGCCACGGTAAGATTGGGCGCGAGCTGCATCTCCTGGTAAATCAGGGTGATGCCTGCGGCCAGCGCATCTTTCGGCCCTTTAATGTGAAACGGCTGGCCGTCGATCAGGATCTCGCCGCTGGTGGCGGTATAGGCTCCCGCGAGGATCTTCATCAGCGTGCTTTTTCCCGCGCCGTTTTCCCCCATCAGCGCGTGGATCTCACCGGGGAAGACCGTCAAATCCACACCCTTGAGCGCGTGGAAATTGCCAAAGGTTTTGGCAATTTGGCGCATCTCTAAAACCGGGGTTCTGCTCATGGCGGACCTCCTGTGAATGTCGATATCTGCACTTCATCACAGGCGCGTAAATGCAAAATGTCAGAAGCCGTTCATATTTGTCATAGTTATGAATAGCGAATGTGGATCACATTTACGGAGTCAACATGTCTTCACGCCCCCCGTTCTTCGCCAGCGCCCGAGGCCGCCTGCTGATTTTCAATCTGCTGGTGGTCGCCGTTACGCTGATGGTGAGCGGCGTAGCGGTGCTCGGTTTCCGTCACGCCAGCCAGATCCAGGAACAGGTGCAGCAGCAAACGCTGGACGACATGACCGGCAGCATGAATCTCGCCCGCGACACGGCCAACGTCGCAACGGCGGCGGTGCGGCTCTCGCAGGTGGTGGGGGCGCTGGAGTACAAAGGCGAAGCCGAGCGCCTGAAGCAGATGCAAACGGCGCTGCGCCGCTCGCTGGAGCAGCTTGCCGATGCCCCGCTGGCGCAGCAGGAGCCGGCGCTGGTGGCGCGGATTATTCAACGAAGCAATGAATTACAGCAGAGCGTGACGGAGATGTTGGAGCGTGGACAGCGACGCCATCTGGAGCGTAACGCGCTGCTGAGTTCGCTGTATCAAAGCCAGAGCTACCTGCGTCATCTGCAGGACATCAACCGCCGCTATGGCAGCAACGTACCGGATGCGCAGCAGCTGATGGAGATGGACCGGCTGATCGCTGCCGCCATCGACACCCCTTCGCCGCGCGCGACCGTTCAGCAACTGGACGCCGTGGCCGCAGCGCTGCCCCGGAGCGCCGCACAGCCGGTGGTGAAGGGGGTTCTGCCTGATTTTAATGCCGAGTTAGGTAAGCTCGCCCCGCTGTCGAAGCAGCTGGAAGAGAGCGATCTGTCCATCAGCTGGTATATGTTCCACATCAAGGCGCTGGTGGCGATCCTCAATAGCGATATCAATCAGTACGTTGAGCAGGTGGCGCAGGCCTCCCGACTTCGCACGGCCCAGAGCCATCACGAGCTGCAATCCATCAGCGTGTTTATCAGCATCTTCGCCGTGCTGGCGCTGATCATTACCGGGTGCGCCTGCTGGTATATCTACCGCAATCTGGGCTCTAACCTGACGGCTATCTCCAGAGCGATGTCGCGCCTTGCGCACGGCGAGCAGGATGTTTCGGTGCCCGCGCTGCAGCGGCGCGATGAGCTGGGCGAACTGGCGCGCGCGTTTAACGTTTTTGCCCGCAATACCGCTTCGCTTGAGCACACCACGCGCCTGCTGAAAGAGAAAACCACGCAGATGGAAATTGACCGCGTCGAGCGTCAGGGGCTGGAAGAGGCGCTGCTGCACAGCCAGAAAATGAAGGCCGTCGGACAGCTGACCGGCGGGTTGGCGCATGATTTTAATAACCTGCTGGCGGTGATCATCGGCAGCCTTGAGCTTACCGACCCTGAATCAAACGACGCGCCGCGCATCTCCCGGGCGCTCAAGGCGGCCGAGCGTGGTGCCTTACTGACGCAGCGCCTGCTGGCGTTTTCCCGCAAGCAATCCCTGACGCCGCATGCGGTTGAGATGCTGCCGCTGCTGGAGAACCTCCGGGAACTGATGCGCCACTCCCTGCCTGCCACCCTGACCCTGGAAATTGAAGCGCAAACCCCGGCATGGCCCGCGTGGATAGACGTCAGCCAGTTGGAAAACGCTATTATCAACCTGGTGATGAACGCGCGCGATGCGATGGAAGGACAAAGCGGGGTGATAAAAATCCGCACCTGGAATCAGCGCGTCACCCGCAGCGACGGGCGCAGGCAGGATATGGTGGCGCTGGAAGTGATTGACCGCGGCAGCGGCATGTCGCAGGAGGTGAAATCCCGGGTCTTTGAACCGTTTTTCACCACCAAGCAGACCGGAAGCGGGAGCGGGTTAGGCCTGTCGATGGTCTACGGCTTTGTGCGCCAGTCCGGGGGCCGGGTTGAGATCGAAAGCGCGCCGGGGCAGGGCACCACCGTGCGGCTGCACCTCCCGCGCTCGACGCTGCCCGCCGTTTCGGAGGATGAAGCGCTGGCTGCCACAACGTCCGTGGATAACGAGCGGCTTGTACTGGTGCTGGAAGATGAGGCGGACGTTCGTCAGACCCTGTGCGAACAGCTGCATCAGCTTGGTTACCTGACGCTCGAAGCGGACAACGGCGAGCAGGCCCTGAGCATGCTGGCGGCGTCGCCGGATATTGGCATGTTTATCAGCGATCTGATGTTGCCCGGAGGCCTGAGCGGGGCTGAGGTGATTAACCAGGTGCGCAGCCATTATCCGCAGCTTCCGGTGCTGCTGATCAGCGGGCAGGATTTGCGCCCGGCGCACAACCCGCAGCTGCCGGACGTGCAGTTATTGCGTAAGCCATTTACGCGGGCGCAGCTGACGCAGGCGCTGCGGAAAGTCTGTTTATAAGCATTGATGTTTCGGAATTCATCAAGAGCGTGAGTAAACCGGGGGATGCTAACCTGCGCAAAATTTGGCAGATTGGGATATAAAGGGAACTATGCCGGTACTTACCAGAGGGGACTCACAAATGATTGTGATGCCTACAACTTACAGCCCAAAGACCGTAGCAAGGTCTTTCAAGCTCGTTGATGAATTCGAACTCTCCGGGCGAGTGTTACATGTCATTTTTGATAGCCAGACGCCAAGAGCTGCGATTATTGAAGCGGATGTCGAAACCTTCGATGGTGTACCTCGGCATCGGGTTGTAGCTGCCCTGGATTTACAACGTAAAACGCATTTGGGTGAAGGTATCATTGCTGTCGAGCGTTGTTGGGAAGATACCAATGTTATTCAGGTAGAAGGTATATGCGTTGATCCCGCCGAGCGTGACAAGGGACTGGCAACTCGTCTGTATGAAGCCTTGGTATTACAGTGTGGCGTGACGCTTATTAGCGACTTTGAACAATATGAGGGTGGGAAGATGCTCTGGCAGAAAATTGCCCGCGAGTCTGACCAAATCGCTGTATTTGTTCTCGATACCGAGCAGGGAGCATTTTGGCCGTATGATGGTAGCAAGGTTATCTATGACGGGGGGTGTATACCCGAAGATCGTATCTGGAGTCATTCGCCGGATCAAAAATGTTATGGCATTGTACTGGTTGCAGAAAATAAACAGCGTGCGAATCAGCTGATGGAAGGCCCTGGACACAACTGAATTTGAGATTCCTCCGCTACCCCGGAACAATGCCGTTGATTACCGTAAGGCCAGTTCCCCTGCGAGTCTGGCCTTATGAAACGTTACTCTACCGCTCTGTTATTTGGTCTGCTGTCACTCACCAGCCAACTGGCCCATGCCGATGTGATTGATGATGCCATTGGCAACATTCAGCAGGCGATCAACGATGCCTATAACCCCAGCAGCAGCCGTAATGACGATGACGACGATCGTTACGACCGCAACCGTCAAATCGACAGCCGACAGTACGACGACCGTCGTCGGCAGCTTGAAGACCGACGCCGCCGCTTAGACGAGCGTCAGCGCCAGCTGGATGACGACAGACGTCGGTTAGAAGAAGATGAGCGTCGGTTAGAAGACGATTACGATCGAGGCTAAGTGCGGCCTGTTGCCATCACCCCAGCCCTCTCCCACGGGAGAGGGAGAAAACCTAATCGAGTACCAAAACCATTCCGTCATATCCCGCTTCAATGCCGTCCGGCAGCGGATTATCCATCATCCACACGTCAAATTGATGGCTGATGTGGGTCAGGATCACCTGCGGGCAGCCAATCACCTCGTTCAGCGCAACCACGGTGTTTAAGTCGCAATGGTTGCGTGGGGTCTCGTCACGCGGTTCATGACTGCAGTCGATGATTATCGCCTGTGGCTGATTGTTGAGCAGAAACGTCACCGTTTTATCCGGCAGCCCGGCGGTATCAGAAAGCCACGCCACGCGGCTGTGGGCGGATTCCAGCAGATACCCGAAGGTCAGTTTTGAATGGTTGAGCGGCAGCGGCGTGACCCGCAGCCCCTGCAGCTCAAACATCACGAACGGCTCAACCGTGTGGCTGAAATCCAGAATTCCGGGATGTTTAAACAGGTCGTCGCACCCTGCGTCGTCCGGCGGGCCGTAGACCGGGATGGTTGCGCCCACGCCCCAGCGCAGGGGGAACAGCCCCTGGACGTGATCCATATGATAGTGCGTGAGCAAAAACTGCTGAAAGCTGCCCGCCGGCCAGTCGTCCATCAGGTGCGGAATGCCCGCATCCAGCAGGGTGACCGCATCGTTGAATTTGACCACCGCGCTGCAGGGGCGACGGCGATAGTTGTCCTGCAGGCGCGCCCGTCGACACGCCGCGCAGTCGCAGCCAAAGACCGGCACGAGCTGTGCGCTTCCGGTTCCCGTTAACGTGATGGTCAGACTCATAACGCACCTCTACAGCGGTTTGGTGAATCGAAAATGGCTCTGCGTATATCCTTCACGAACGTAAAAACGGTGCGCGTCAGTGCGCTTCACGCTGGTGGAGAGCTCGGTCAGCTCCGCGCCGGCCTGCCGTGCCACCTCTTCCGCCCAGGCCAGCAGCTGGCTGCCCACCTTTAGCCCGCGCGCCTGCGGCATTACCACCAGCTCCTGGATCTCGCCGATCCAGCGCGCGTGATGGAGGTGAAACTGCATGTGCAGGCCGATCATGCCGACGACATGTCCGTCCAGCTCGGCAAGCTGGTAGCGCATGTTGTGATCCTGAAGGTTGGCAAGAAATCCGGCGTGGAACGCCTGATGGTCGAACTCTGCCTGCTTCAGTTCGCAGATCAGGGCATAGACAATCTGCGCATCGTCGGCGGTGGCGGGGCGAAGCTGGCAGTCAGGCATGCTGTTTCTCCTTCTGGCGGATAAGCGATAAAAAGGTCTCGACTGACTGTAGCAAACTTCCGTCGTTATTGAGGATGTGACAGCCCGACGGAGTGTAGCGCGCCGCACGTTCCAGCCGCTGGTCGATCTCACGCGCATTTTCCCGTCCCCGGCTTTGCAGCCGGCTGCGCAGGATATCCGGGGAAACCTGCAGGCAGACCGGCAGCAGCGCCGCTTCGTACCGGGCTTTTGCCTGCGGCAGATGCGCGCGCGAGCCGTTGACCAGCACGTCGAATCCCGCGTGCAGCCAGAGGTCAATCTCAATGCCCACGCCGTAATAAAAGCCGTTGGCGTGCCAGCTCAGCGCCAGCAGATTTTGCCCGGCGCGGGTAAAAAACTCCTGCTCGCTCAGGGCGATATGGTTCTCGCTTCCGGCGTTGGCGGCGCGGGTAATGTAGCGGTGCGCCACCAGCAGCTGTGAATGTTCCCCCTGCCGCAGCGCCGAGAGCAGGCTGTCTTTCCCGGAGCCGGACGGCCCCATTAACCAGATGAGTCTTCCCATCAGAACACCCTTTTTCCCTGACGCCAGACGTGGTCGATATGAACGTGCTCGCCCCTGCGGTGGGCGAGCACCAGATCTGCCCGTTTGCCTTCGGCAATCTCACCGCGATCCTGAAGATTGAGCGCGGTGGCCGGGTTTTTGGTCACCAGGCGAATTGCCTGCGGCAGTGTAAAGCGGTTGCCCTCGTCGTCCGCCACCCGGAATGCCGCATCCAGCAGGCTGGCGGGGTAGTAGTCAGACGAGAGAATGTCCAGCAGGCCGAGGGAGGCGAGTTTGCTTGCCGCCACGTTGCCGGAGTGCGATCCGCCGCGCACGATGTTCGGCGCGCCCATCAGCACGTTCATGCCGTGCTGGCGCGACGCCTCAGCTGCTTCGAACGTGGTGGGAAATTCGGCTATTACGCTGCCAAGCTGGTGGGATTCGCGCACGTGATCGCGCGTGGCGTCGTCATGGCTCGCCAGCGCGATATTCCGGTCCCGGCACATCGCGGCAATCTTAAGACGGTTGGGCTGCGACCACTGGGCCGCAAGCTGAAGCTGCTCTTCTTCGTAGCGCGCCATCTCCGCGTCGTTGAGCGAGTATTTGCCCTGATAGTATTCACGATACTTTTCAATGTTGGCGAACTGGCGCTGCCCCGGCGAGTGGTCCATCAGGGAGACCAGCGAGACCGGCTCGCGGCCCACCAGTTTTTCAAACAGCGGTAGCGTGGTGTGGTGCGGCAGCTCGCAGCGCAGATGCAGACGGTGCTCGGCGCGGTTGAGGCCGCGCTTTTGCGTCTCCTCCACGGCGTTGATCATCTTCTCCAGATTCTCCAGGCGATCGCCGCCGTCGCGCACGTCGCCGATTGCCACCGCGTCCAGCACCGTGGTGATGCCGCTGGCGACCATCAGCGCGTCGTGGCTGCTCATCGCCGAATGGGCGGGCCAGTCCACCTTCGGGCGCGGGGTGAAGAATTTATCCAGATTATCGGTATGTAGCTCAATCAGCCCCGGCAGCAGCCAGCCGCCGTCGCCGTCCATCGCTTCAGGGGCACGGCTCTGGGTTTCGGCAAACGTGCGGATGACGCCTTCATGGATTTCAACCGAACCCTTAACGACCTCATTTTCCAGCACCAGCCTGACGTTATTGATAATCATGCGTTTGTCCCCATCGGGTGCAGTCTGTCTGCCACGCGGGTGCGTACGGCGTCGTCGTGGAAGATCCCGACGATCGCCGCGCCCCGCGCTTTGGCCTGTTCGATCAGCGCTATCACCGCTGCGCTGTTTTTAGCGTCGAGCGAGGCGGTGGGTTCATCCAGCAGTAAGATCGGATAGTCGACGATAAACCCGCGCGCGATATTCACGCGCTGCTGCTCGCCGCCGGAAAAGGTCGACGGGGCGAGGTGCCACAGGCGCTCCGGCACGTTGAGGCGCGTCAGCAGGCTCGCGGCCCTGGCGGCACAGGTTTCACGCGGCACGCCGAGATCCAGCAGCGGCTGCATCACCACGTCCAGGGAAGAGATCCGCGGGATCACCCGCAGGAACTGGCTGACCCAGCCGATCGTCGAGCGGCGCACTTCCAGCACCTTGCGCGCCGGGGCCTGAACCAGATCGACCCATTCATCATTGTGGCGAATGCGGATGTGTCCTTCGTCCGGTAAATAGTTGGCGTACAGGGAGCGCAGCAGGGTGGATTTACCGCTGCCGGAGTGGCCGTGCAGCACCACGCATTCGCCGCTGCTGACCTCTAGCGAGGCATTTTGCAGCACCGGCAGGCGCACGCCGTTTTGCTGGTGGAGCACAAAGGTCTTACTTACGTTTTGTACGTGGATCATGTTGGCCTCTTAATTCTGTAATACCGAGGACACCAGCAGCTGGGTGTACGGATGGTGTGGATCGTCCAGCACCCGGTCGGTCAGCCCACTTTCCACCACCAGGCCCTGCTTCATCACCAGCAGACGGTCCGCCAGCAGGCGCGCAACGCCTAAATCGTGGGTGACAATCACCACCGCAAGGTTCAGCTCCACCACCAGACCGCGCAGCAGGTCGAGCAGGCGCGCCTGCACGGAGACGTCCAGCCCGCCGGTGGGTTCATCCATAAACACCAGCTTCGGATGGGTGACCAGGTTGCGGGCAATCTGCAGACGCTGCTGCATCCCACCGGAGAAGGTCGTCGGCAGGTCGTCGATGCGCGAGGCGGGGATTTCCACCTCCTCCAGCCAGTGCCGGGCGGTGGCGCGGATGTTGCCGTAGTGGCGCGCGCCGGTGGCCATCAGGCGTTCGCCGATATTGCCCCCGGCAGAGACCTGACGGCGCAGGCCGTCCATCGGGTGCTGATGCACCACGCCCCACTCGGTGCGCAGCAGGCGGCGGCGCTCGGCCTCGCTTATGCCGTAGAGGGAGCGTCCCTGATACAGGATCTCGCCGTGTTGCGGCGCCAGGCGCGCGGAGATGGACTTCAGCAGGGTCGTTTTGCCGGAGCCGGACTCGCCGACGATCCCCAGCACTTCGCCCGGCCACAGCTCAAACGACACGTCGCTGAAGCCTTTGCCCGGCGCATATAGATGGGTGAGGTTATTAACCGAAAGCAGCGGTTTCATTGGCCGTTCGCCTCGCTCTGTTGGCGGCAGTAATCGGTGTCGGAGCAGACAAACATTCGTTTGCCCGTGTCGTCCAGCACCACTTCGTCGAGATAGCTGTGTCTGGAGCCGCAGATGGCGCACGGCTCGTCCCACTCCTGCACCGTAAACGGGTGATCGTCGAAATCCAGGCTTTCGACACGTGTATACGGCGGTACGGCGTAGATGCGTTTTTCACGTCCGGCACCAAAGAGCTGCAGGGCGGGCATCATGTCCATCTTCGGGTTGTCGAATTTCGGGATCGGTGACGGGTCCATCACGTAGCGCCCGTTGACCTTCACCGGGTAGGCGTAAGTGGTGGCGATATGGCCGAAGCGGGCGATATCCTCATACAGTTTGACCTGCATTACCCCGTACTCTTCCAGCGCGTGCATGGTGCGGGTCTCGGTTTCGCGCGGCTCGATAAAGCGCAGCGGTTCCGGGATCGGCACCTGGAAAATCAGAATCTGATCTTCCGTCAGCGGAGTTTCCGGGATGCGGTGACGGGTCTGGATCAGCGTCGCGTCTTCGGTTTTTTCGGTGGTGTTGACGCCCGTTACGCGCTTAAAGAAGTTGCGGATCGACACCGCGTTGGTGGTGTCGTCCGCGCCCTGGTCGATGACCTTCAGCACGTCCGCTTCACCGATCACGCTGGCGGTCAGCTGGATGCCGCCCGTGCCCCAGCCGTAGGGCATCGGCATTTCGCGGCCGCCGAACGGCACCTGATAGCCCGGAATAGCCACCGCTTTTAAAATAGCGCGGCGGATCATGCGTTTGGTTTGCTCGTCCAGATAGGCAAAGTTGTAGCCGCTTAAGTTAGCCATTGGCGCGCTCCCGTTGCAGGCGTTTCAGCAGTTCCAGTTCGGCCTGGAAATCGACGTAGTGCGGCAGCTTGAGGTGCGAGACAAAGCCAGCGGCCTCGACGTTATCCGCGTGGGCCAGCACGAACTCTTCGTCCTGCGCCGGGCCGGCGATGTGCTCGCCGTACTCCGGTGCCTGCAGGGCGCGGTCAACCAGCGCCATCGCCATCGCCTTGCGCTCGCCGAGGCCAAACACCAGCCCGTAGCCGCGGGTAAAGTGCGGATCTTCATTCTCTGGCGCGACGAAACCGTTCACCATTTCACACTCGGTCATTAGCAGTTCGCCGACGTTCACTGCAAAACCCAGCTCTTCCGGTACGATTTCAACGTCGATATAGCCGCTGCGGATCTCCGCCGCAAACGGGTGGTTGCGCCCGTAGCCGCGCTGGGTGGAGTAGGCCAGCGCCAGCAGATAGCCTTCGTCGCCTCGCATCAGCTGCTGCAGGCGGGACGAGCGCGAGCACGGGTAAACCGGTGGCGTGCGGGTAATGTCATCCGGCGCGGCTCCCGTGTCCTCTTCCGCCTTCGCCAGCCCCTGGTTTGCCAGCAGGCTAAAGACGTGCGGAGACGGTTCCTGTTCGGCGTCTGAAGTGCTAAGCGTTGGGGCTTCGCCGTTCGCCAGCAGGGTGAAGTCCAGCAGGCGATGGGTGTAATCGTAGGTAGGGCCAAGCAGCTGGCCGCCGGGGATGTCTTTATAAACGGCAGAAATGCGGCGCTCCAGGCGCATCTCCGCCGTGTCTACCGGCTCGCTCACCGCCAGTTTGGCAAGGGTAGTGCGGTAGGCGCGCAGCAGGAAGATGGCTTCCACGTTATCGCCGCTGGCCTGCTTAAGGGCCAGCGCCGCCAGCTCGCGGTCGGCAATGCCGCCCTCGGTCATCACCCGGTCAACCGCGAGGTTAAGCTGCTGTTCAATCTGGGCGACGCTCAGCTCGGGAAGCCGTTCATCGCCTCGTCGTCTGTGTTCTTGCAAGGCATGGGCGGCGGCGATGGCCTTTTCGCCCCCTTTGACGGCTACGTACATCAGCACACCTCCACGTGGGTGGTTCGCGGGATCGCCAGCAGGCGTTCGCCGCAGGTCAGGATCAGGTCAATGCCCAGCGGGAACGGGTGCGGGCGCTCGGTCAGCTCGTGAATGATGCACTCCGGCAGCTGCGGCGCGACCATGCGCTCGTCGGCGATGCCTGCGCCCGTCAGGCGCAGCATGCGGCCGCCGCTCAGGCTGGAGACCTGCAGGATCAGCGTGGCGCTGGTCTCCGGGGCGACGGCGCTGCCTTCGCTCAGGGCGTTGAGCTGTTCATGGCTGATTTGCTCATCGGCCACGGCAAAAACCGCCTGCTGGGGCTGATCGACCAGCGGGGCGCTGGTGTGAAAACGCAGGTTCTGGCTGGCGATATCGTTCGACAGGGCACCTGACAGCCATACCGGGGTATCGTTGTCCGCCAGCGTCAGCAGCACGCTGGTGGAGGCGAGGTTCAGCGGCAGCCAGCCCTGGGAGAGCTGGTGCAGGGAGACAATCACGCCCGGCTCGCTCATGGCCTTCAGCAGGCGACGAAAACTTTGTTGGGCATCCTGGACGGCCAGGGTAAAAGCAGGTTGAAGCGTCATGCGTTATCTCCGCGAACGAGCGTAAAGAAGTCGACCCGGCTGGTGTTCACTTCGGCCTGACGGGCGGCAACCCGTGCGGCGCGGTCGGCTTCCAGCGGGGCAATAAGGGTTTCCATTAACGTTTGGAAATGCGGGGGTTCCTGCAAAAGGGCGTCGATTACCGCGCAGCGCTCGGCGTGCGCCTTATCGCGACCCAGCACATAGCTGTAGCCCAGCGTACCGCTGTTCAGGCGGATCGCCGCGCGGGTGAGGGTGGCGTCGCCTGCAAAAAAGCGCTGGCCGGTGCCGCCCATCCGCGCCTGGATTTGTACCAGGCCGATTTCCGGCGCGCGGATCGTGTCGTAGTCAGGCGCCAGGCCCAGCGCGTTCATGCGCTCGCGCAGGGCGGCAGGCTGGCAATGGGCCAGCACGCGCATCCAGCGCTGTCGGGTGGAGGTATCGACGTGCATTCAGTGCTCCATGGTGAATTCAATCATGTCGGCGCGGGTCAGGCTGACGGAGTATTCCGTCGCGTTGATCTCGCCGTCACGGTGGTTGAGGGTGCGTACGCAGAGCAGCGGGGCCATGTTGGGAATTTCGAGCACCTTGCTCTCTTTTGCCTGCGCGCGGCGGGCGCTTATGCGCGTCTGGGTGCGCTTGAGGGCGATGCCTGTGGCATCCTGAAGAAAGTCGTGCAGGGAACCGCTGGTAAAGTTTTGCAGTACGGGCCAGAGGGCCAGATCCGCGAAGTAGTGGTCAATCTGGCATACCGCCACGCCGTTGACCCGGCGCAGCGTGCGCAGGTGAATGACGTTGTCACCCTCCTGAATCCCCAGCGCGTCCGCCACGTGGCTGGAGGCCGGGCGCAATACCGAGAGCAGCTTTTCGCTGGTCGGGTGGCTGCCCTGATCCAGCAGGTTCTGGCTAAAGCGCGCCTGGGCGTTAAGCGGGTAGTCGAACGGGCGCATCAGCACCAGCACGCCCACGCCCTGGCGGCGCTGCACCCAGCCGCGCTCGACCAGTTGGTCAATGGCGCGGCGCAGGGTATGGCGATTGACCTCGTAGCGGTCGGCAAGCTGCTGCTCGGCGGGCAGGTAGTCCCCGCAGCGGTAGTGCGTGCGCAGCTCCACTTCGAGCTTTGCCGCAATCTCCTGCCAGCGGGTGGGGTAACTGGTCGGATGTCTGGATAAGTGCATACAAATCAAAGCCTCGCTTCTCAGATGAAGTGCTTACGCAAACGTTGAGAGAGGAAATCCAGCAGGCTGACGGTGACGATGATGAGCACCATCAGGGCGCAGGTTTGCTGGAACTGGAAACCGCGAATCGCTTCCCACAGGGTGACGCCAACCCCGCCTGCGCCCACCATACCCACGACGGTGGCGGAGCGGACGTTGGACTCAAAGCGGTACAGAGAGTAAGAGATCAGCAGCGGCATCACCTGAGGCAGCACGCCATAGAGGATCTCTTCGATTTTGTTGGCGCCGGTTGCGCGGATGCCTTCCACCGGGCCGGGCTCGATGGCTTCGACCGCTTCGGACAGTAGTTTGGAAAGTACGCCGGTGGTGTGGATGAACAGCGCCATGACGCCCGCGAACGGACCCAGGCCAACGGCCACCACGAACAGCATCGCAAAGACCATTTCATTGATGGCGCGGCAGGCGTCCATCAGGCGGCGCATCGGCTGGTAGACCCACCACGGCACGATGTTTTCAGCGCTCATCAGGCCAAACGGAATGGAGAGAATGACGGCAAGGGCAGTACCCCAGACGGCGATTTGCAGAGTGACCGCCATTTCGCTGAGGTAGTCCTGCCACTGGCTGAAGTCCGGCGGGAAGAAGTCGGCGGCGAAGGTGGCCATGTTGCCGGAATCTTTGAAGAGCAGCAGCGGATCCATTTCTGCGCCCTTCCAGGAGATAACCAGCACCGCCAGCAGAATGGCCCAGCTGATGAGCGAGAACCAGCTGCGCTTTGGCGGCGGGAGGGTGATGGTTTGCATGTTGACTCCTTTGGGTTTAGTCCCCTCTCCCTTGAGGGAGAGGGTTAGGGTGAGGGGGGAATGTGCGCGCTGATGCCCTCACCCCGGCCCTCTCCCACAGGGAGAGGGAGAAAAGCACTACTGCACCGCTTTATTCACGCTGGTCATCGCGCCGATCGCGGCGGTGAGGCGGTCGAGGTCTTCCAGTTGAGCCTGGATTTCAGACACTTTGCTGGTCTTCTCCTCGTCCTTCAGCCCTTTGTTGTCCTTCACGGCCTGCATCTGCTTAAACAGAGCCAGCTGGCGAATCGGGACCAGCTGCAGATCGCTGGACGCACGGAACGGCGCCCAGCCCAGACGTTCCAGAACCGCTTTCTCTTCCGGCGTTTTGCCGTAGTTCATAAAGAAGTCGTAGACCTTGTCCTTGGTGCTTTCGGAGAGATTTTTGCGCCAGACGATCGGGTCGCCAGGGATCAGCGGCGATTTCCAGATGACCTTCAGCTCTTTCAGCTTGTCCGGCGCGGAGGTCTTCAGCTTGTCGAGGTTTTCTGTGTTGTTGGTGGCAACGTCCACCTGCTTGTTCGCCACGGCCAGCGCGTTGGTTTCGTGCCCGGCGTTCACCGTGCGTTTGAAGTCGCTGGTGGAGATGTTGTTTTTCGCGAAGACGTAGTAGCCGGGAACGAGGAAGCCGGAGGTGGAGTTCGGATCGCCGTTACCAAAAGTCAGCTCTTTGCGTTTGGCGATCATGTCGTTGAGGGTGTTGATCGGGCTGTCTTTGTTGACGATCAGTACGCTCCAGTAGCCAGGGGAGCCATCTGCCGCAACGGTCTGGGCAAAGACCTGGCCGTTGGCGCGGTCCACCGCTTCCATCGCCGAGAGGTTACCGTACCAGGCAATGTCCACTTTGTTGAAGCGCATTCCCTGGATGATGCCCGCGTAGTCCGGGGCGAAAAAGGCGTTTACTTTGATCCCCAGCCTGGTTTCCATATCTTTCAGGAACGGTTCCCACTGAGGCTTCAGGTTCTGCTGTGATTCCGTCGAAATAATGCCGAAATTCAGCGCTTTTTCCTGCTCTTCCGCATACGCCGGGCTTAACAGGGTGCTGATGCTGAACATGCTGGTAAAGGCCAGCGCGGCAACGGCTTTATAGTTCATTTCCATTCCTCGTTATGGGGACGTTATGCAGCATGCGCGTGCTCTTCGACGCGGTTTACGCTGCGGTAGAGATGATCAAAACGTTCGTTATCAAACTGATGGCTCGCGCCATCAAAGAAGACATGCCCCTGCCGCAGGGCGACAATGCGCTCGCAGTAGCGCAGGGCGTAATCCACCTGATGCAGCGTGACCACCACGGTAATGCCGTCGTTCTGGTTGATGTCGCGCAGGGTTTCCATCACGATGCGCGCCGATTCCGGGTCCAGCGAGGCGATAGGCTCGTCGGCCAGAATGATTTGCGCTTTCTGCATCAGCGCGCGGGCGATGGCGACGCGCTGCTGTTGTCCACCGGAGAGGGTGGAGACGCGCTGGTGGGCGAAGTGCGCCATGCCGACGCGGGTCAGCGCCTGTAAGGCTTCCTGCTTCTGGGATGGGGAGAACCAGCGCAGGCAGGTGCGCCAGAACGGGGTGCTGCCGAGGGCGCCAATCAGCACGTTCTCCAGCACCGTAAGACGGTTCACCAGGTTGAACTGCTGGAAGATGTAGCCCGTCCGGGCGCGGCTTTTTCGAATATCGCTCGCCAGACGCCCTGCGCGCTGCACGGTGTTGCCCAGCAGCTCGACGTGGCTTTCCGGCGTTTTATCGCAGGTAATGAGGCCGCTTAAGTGGCGTAAAAGGGTGGATTTTCCCGAACCAGACGGCCCGAGAAGCGCCACCATGTCGCCCTGCTGGACGGTCAGATCAACGGCATGCAGCGCCTTGTTGTGATTGAAGGTTTTGCTCAGTTTCTCGACGCGGATAACAGTTTGCATGTGCTGGGCCTCACGATAAATGTGGCCTCATGCTGGCGCATCAATATGACATTTGGGTTAAGTGCAGGTTGCGGGAGTTTGAAGAGTTGAGGGGAGTTTGATGACAGGCGGAGGCAGACCGCCCACCGCCCGAAAATTAGTGCTGTTGCTTAACAACGTTAATCATCCACGGCACGCCGTATTTGTCGGTGACCTTACCGAAGCCGTGCGCCCAGAAGGTTTCCTGCCAGGCCATTTCGATATTGCCGCCATCGGCGAGGTTGTCGAACCAGCGCTTGCCTTCCGACACATCCTGCGTGTCGAGCACCAGCGTGAAGCCCGCGTACTGTGCGCTGCTGCCCGGCGGCAGCCCGTCGCTCATCATGATATCGCTGCCCGCAATGCGGACATTGGAGTGAGCGATAGCCGAATCCGGAAACTGCATGCCGGACGGACAGCCTTCTTCGCTGTTATCGCTTTTTGGCATTTCGCCGAAGGTTATTTTATAGAGGAGTTCTGCGCCGACGGCCTGCTGATAGAAGACGGTAGCCTCTGCACAGTTGCCGGCGAAAGAGATGTAGGGACTTAACGGCATAATCTTTACCTCACGTAAGAAAAGCCCGTTAAGTGTAGTTCCCGAAAGCCCGGTAAGCGAAGCGCCACCGGGCGGGTAAATCAGTTCTTTTTCACGAACTCAGATTTCAGTTTCATTGGACCGAAGCCGTCAATTTTGCAGTCGATATTATGATCGCCTTCAACCAGACGGATATTCTTCACTTTGGTACCAATCTTCAGCATGGAAGAGCTGCCTTTCACCTTCAGATCTTTGACCACGGTTACGCTGTCGCCATCCGCCAGCAGATTGCCGTTCGCATCTTTGACGACCAGCGCATCAGCATCCTGCGCTGGCTCGGCATCATTCCATTCGTGTGCGCATTCCGGGCAGATGAACATGCCATTATCTTCATAGGTGTATTCAGAATTGCATTTTGGACAGTGTGGGAGTTGCATATCGGTATCCTCAAAAGTGTTAACGCGCTGGAAAGTGCCAGCTTAATGACGGCAGAGTGCCGAAAAAGGCGGCAAGTATAGCGCAAATCCACACGTTTGTCGGTGATATTGTGAATTTAAAAAACGCAGAAAATGTATTGTGAGTGACACTTACTGTCAGTCAGCTAAGCGATGCTAACGTCATTAACACGGTGGAAAGAGAAGTCGCTAAATATATCGAATATTTTATTACGGCAAATTGCTACGCACCTTCATTTCAGATAAGGTGAAGCAACACATTGTTATTTATCTTCGAACTTTGCTGCCATACATTTCTTATGGCGGCGGCCTATCCCTCTCTTTTTAGGTGGGTAAATAATGATGATATATCTTGGAGCTTCTTAAAATGGGTCAGGCTTTTTATCTTTTGGCTTCCGGGCCTTGAGGAGAGCTTTACACGCCATGCAGGGATAGCCATTTATTTCTGATTATCTTCAATCAGTTATATTCCGGTGAACATGTTTTCCACACGTGATCATATAAGCCTGAACATTATAATTAAAACAAGTGGCTTAATAAAAGTAATAAATTTGCGTTAAGGAAAGGCTTTTATCATGCACACACAGACCATTTTTGAATTAAGCCAGGAAGCTGAACGTTTGTTACAGCTCGCCCTGCAAAATCTCGATACCCTGAGGTCAATGCCGACAGCGATGCTGGAGAACACGACGGCGGCTATTACGGGAGAAAAGAACAACGTTCTGCCTTTGCATTTTAGTGCGCGGGGCGTTGAAGCACAGCAGGCAACTCTGAATAATGAATTACGCAAAATAACACGTCTGGAAATGGTTCTGGCTATCGTTGGCACGATGAAAGCGGGGAAATCGACCACCATTAATGCCATTATAGGTACCGAAGTGTTGCCGAACCGCAACCGCCCAATGACGGCGCTTCCTACGCTGATCCGTCATACGCCAGGCCAGAAGGAGCCGGTGCTCCACTTCTCACATGCCTCTCCTATTGATGATTTGATCCACCTGCTGCAGAAAAAGCTCTGCGATTACGATCGCGGCAAGCTGGCTTTGCATCTGGAAATTGATAAGGACATGAATACGCTGCTTGAACGCATTGAGAGAGGCGAGGCCTTTGAAAAGCATCATCTGGGCGCGCAGCCAATATTTCATTGCCTGAAAAGTCTCAATGACCTGGTGAGACTCTCCCAGGCGCTGGGCGTGGCGTTTCCGTTTTCCGAATACGCGGCCATCGAACATATTCCGGTGATTGAAGTGGAGTTCGTGCATCTTGCGGGTCTGGATGCCCACCTCGGGCAGTTGACGCTGCTCGATACCCCCGGCCCCAATGAGGCTGGACAACCGCATCTGCAAAAAATGCTTAGCGAACAGCTCGCCCGCGCGTCGGCGGTGCTGGCGGTGATGGATTATACCCAGCTTAAATCTATTTCTGATGAAGAGGTCCGTCAGGCTATTTCGGTGGCGGGGAAATCAGTGCCTCTTTATGCGCTGGTGAATAAATTCGACCAGAAGGATCGCAATAGCGACGATGAAGAGCAGGTCAGGGCTATGATCTCTGGCACCTTAATGAAAGGCAATATTTCGCCTGGCCAGATCTACCCTGTTTCATCTATGTGGGCGTATCTGGCAAACCGCGCGCGCTACGAAATGAATAGCCACGGACGCCTGCCGGATCATCAGGAGCAGCCCTGGGTGCAGGATTTTGCCGAAGCTGCCCTCGGACGCCGCTGGCGTACGGCGGACCTGGACGATATTGACCATATCCGTCACGCAGCCGATTTGCTGTGGGAAGATTCGCTGTTTGAACAACCGATACGCAAACTGATTTACGCCGCCTATGCCAATGCCTCGTTATTCGCGCTGCGTTCGGCGTCGCATAAGTTGCTCAACTACGCGCAGAATGCCCGGGAGTATCTCGACTTCCGCTATCAGGGGCTGACGGTGGCCTTTGAGGCGCTGGAAATGAACATCGCGCGTCTTGAAGAAGATATGGCGCTGCTGCAAACGCGTCAGCGCGCGGTGAGCGATGAGGTGAAACATGAAGTTGAGCAGGCGCTGAACGCTACCGCGGACTTTATGGGGGCCCAGAAAACGGCGCTTCATCAGTCGATTGATCAGGTTTTCAGCACTCACAATATTCTTGATTTGGCAGGCATTGACCGGCTGAATCACCGCAGTGACGAACCGCAAGAGCTGAAACAGCTGGTTCTGGATGATGAAGGGCAGGCGCAGATCGCGCTGAGTAAAATTCGCTCCTCCTGTGAACTGATCATGCTGGATGCGCAGACGAAAATCTGCAGGGAGCTGGCGTTACGCTTCGATCAGCTGGAATCTACGCTGGCGCGTTCGCTGAATGAAGCTATGCGCCCCATTGAAACGCGTATTAAAGAGCATCTGAGCCATGCCGGCTTCCGGGCGCGGATCAGCTTCCCGGCTTTTCAGGCTAACCAGCTTAATTTCAATACGCGGTCCCTGTTTAACGATGCTATTGCGGAGGATAACCGCCCGGCAGGTCAGCCTTCCGCCGGGAGCAGTATGCGTGAAACCGTTTCGCGGTGGCTGAATAATCCTGGCTGGGGCTGGGATGATTATGTGGTCACGCGCACGCGCTATGTTATCGACATTGCGCAGCTGCATGACAAATTTAAGCAACATATTGATCAGTTTTGTGAACAAATACGTAAAGCTTTGTCCGCTCAGGTCGATGTCTCTGTTACGGCCGGAATGGCGACATTCTTTGCAGAATTTTCGTTATGCCTGACCGGCTTACAGGAAAGCTTGCGTGATAGCCTCGCAGTGCGTCAACAAAATGAGCATTCGACCCGAGCGCTCAGCCAGCTGTTGAAGCAAAGCATTACGACTGCGGCGTGGATTCAGGAAGATACCCGACTGTTACGCGATGATATTCAAACACTATTCGCGGCAGAGCAACCATGACAACACAGCTACTGGACGGTCCCGGGCGGACGCTGGAGTGTATTCATCCCAAGTTTATGGTCGATCTTGTGCAGGGCGTGGACGCGGCGCGATATCCCCATCTGGGGCCGCAGCAGCTGCAGTTTCGTGAGCGTTTGACTCAGGAAATCATGACGCACACTCGGCTACGGCCCTGGGCGATGGCGGGAATGCTTAATGAGAACGCGGCCCTGCGCCTGGGGCTGGCGGAAAAACTTGCCGGCATGCTGGATCCGGGCCATCTCGCGCTGACGCTGATGGCCGATAAACTGATTGCGCTGCGCCAGCAGGCCCACTTGCGCGCTCAGCCATCCCCCGGCCTGCTTGAGCAGTACGCGCAGCTCTCCTCTCATTTTACCCAACGTGCTGCCTATAAAGAAAAGGCGCTGACCCAGCGTGGACTGACGGTACAGGCGGGCGAGCACAGTGAACAAATTTTCACCCGCTGGCGAGCCGGCCACTATGATGGCTGGTCTTTGGCCGGGCGCTGCTTCATCGTCCTCGAAGAGCTGCGCTGGGGAGCATTTGGCGATGCATGCCGTCTGGCGAACGACGATGTGTCGGCAATGCTCAAGGATAATTTACGCAGCATGGCTGCCAACTACCTGGCTCAGGGCATCAATGCGTCTCCCACGACGCGCCATTTTTATCATCAGTGGCTGACTACGCCCGCTTCGGCGGGTTTAATCGATCATAAAGACATGCTGGGCTGGCTCGGCGACTGGTGTCAGGCGGATGCACACCCGGTGAGCTGGTCAGTAACGCAAAGCTGGCAGACCGTCGCGCTGGGTATGCCGAGGCTGTGTTCGGCAAAACGGCTGGTGGATGCGATGGTGGAGGAGATTTTTGGTTGACCCCCCCTCACCCTGGCCCTCTCCCCATAGGGGAGAGGGGATAGACGGGTGCGGTGTGTTAATGATGAAGTTCTACAGTTTCCTGTTCTAATTCCTGCTTGGGTGCATTTCCGTAGCGTTTTGCGTACAGCGCTGTGATGATGGGCACCAGGATCGCGGTGACAATCACGCTTGCGGCAACCAGTGCCGTCGCGGAAGTGGCCACCGGTTCGAAAGCCGGGTTAATCTGGGCGATAATTACCGGGTTTGCGACGGCAGCGCCTGCGGCTGAAGAGGCGGCAACGCCCGCCGTGCCGTTTCCTCCCCCGATCACGCGGTCGGCAATAATCAGCGGAATACCGGTGATGATGATAACCGCGACACCCAGCACAATCCCCAGCAGTCCCGTATCAAGGATCACGTTCAGGTTGATGGTGTTGCCCAGCGCAAAGCCAAAGAACGGGATCAGCACTGGCGTAGCTTTGCTGAAGAAATCACGCAGATCGTGATCCAGATTACCCAGGGCAAAACCGATCAGAAACGGCAGGATCGCGCCGACAAAGTGGTGCGGCTCAAAAGAAGCCAGGCCAGCGGACCCCAGGATCAGCATCGTCATGAGCGGGCCGGATTCCAGAGACATCAAAACAAATGCGCCGGACTCCTCTTTCGTTCCGTACTGGTTCATCAGGCTGGCATACAGCCCGCCGTTGGTCATATCCATCGCCGAGACAATCGCCAGGACGGATAGCCCGGCGAAGAAACCGGTCTGAATTCCATTTTCCGGAATGAACATCGCGCATATCATTGCGACAACCCAGGCGACCGCTATTTTGGTTATCACCAGCGTTCCGGATTTGCGTAATACGGTACCCGTAGCGCGTAAATTAATGGATGCGCCGATACAAAAGAACCAGACGGCCAGGATGGGAACGGTACCCGTAATCATCCCTTTTGTGAAACCACCAAAATAAGCCCCGGTATCAGGTGCTAATGTATTCAGAATGGCGCCGAGTACCAGCGGCACCAGCATCATACCACCCGGTATACGTTCTATCGTGGCTTTAATCTTCATATACAACCCTCATAATTTTCACCACTCGTGGCGAGCGGTAGGTGTAAATAAAAAATCAATAAATTCAACTTGATGAGGGGTTTTTTGATGGTTTGTATTTGATAACCCCGCAACCAAAATGCAGTAAGTGCTCTTCTTTTCTCTTACCAGAAAGCACCTGGTGCTATGTTTCGGGAATTATCATGCGATCACTGGAATAATGATTCAATGAAAATAAAACGTTGTTTTAGTTATCTGTATCACATATTGAATGTAAACTTTACGACGCGTTCTGTCAGGTGAGGTTTTATGTAAATCTCTTGTAAAAATGTGCCTATATTCCGGGATAAAAAGAAAACGGATCATGCTGAAAATCATTATCATGGGAAGGGTTGAGGAAGGTCTTATTTTCGGAAGTTGACAAATGCTGTCTTCACTTTACGCAGCATAAATATATGTGTGAAGTTGATCACAAATATAAACGCTGGTAGGGTAAAAAGGTCATTAACTGCCCAGACAGGCGTCAACAGGTTCGGTTGTATCGACGGAAAACGTCAATGTAAGTAAACCTGCTACGCTTGAATAAGGCGATTCGCATGGAGCGGATCCCATGGTTCGCAGCACGCTAACTGGACTGTGAAACAGACAGGGCCGAGTCAACGAGGATAGCTATGCTAAGAAGGAAAAAGGTTAAACCCATCACACTGCGCGACGTCACCATTATTGATGACGCAAAACTGCGTAAAGCCATTACCGCAGCCTCGCTTGGTAATGCGATGGAATGGTTCGATTTTGGTGTCTATGGCTTTGTCGCCTACGCGTTAGGTAAAGTGTTCTTCCCCGGGGCTGACCCCAGCCTGCAGATGATTGCCGCACTGGGTACGTTCTCTGTTCCCTTCCTCATTCGCCCGCTGGGCGGTCTGTTCTTCGGTATGCTCGGTGACAAATACGGTCGCCAGAAAATACTTGCTATCACCATTGTCATTATGTCGATCAGTACGTTCTGTATCGGCCTGATTCCGTCCTACGCCACGATCGGCATCTGGGCACCTATCCTGCTGTTGCTTTGTAAGATGGCGCAGGGCTTCTCCGTCGGGGGCGAGTATACCGGTGCGTCGATCTTCGTCGCGGAGTATTCCCCTGACCGTAAGCGCGGCTTCATGGGCAGCTGGCTGGACTTTGGTTCGATTGCCGGATTTGTGATGGGCGCGGGCGTCGTGGTTCTGATTTCAACCGTGGTCGGTGAGGAGAACTTCCTCGACTGGGGCTGGCGTATCCCGTTCTTTATCGCGCTTCCGCTGGGTATTATCGGTCTTTACCTGCGTCACGCGCTGGAAGAGACGCCTGCCTTCCAGCAGCACGTTGAGAAACTGGAGCAAGGTGACCGCGAAGGCCTGCAGGATGGTCCGAAAGTCTCCTTTAAAGAGATTGCGACGAAGCACTGGCGCAGCCTGCTGACCTGTATTGGTCTGGTGATTTCCACCAACGTCACTTATTACATGCTGCTGACCTACATGCCGAGCTATTTGTCGCATAACCTGCACTACTCGGAAGATCACGGCGTGCTGATCATTATCGCCATCATGGTGGGTATGCTGTTCGTGCAGCCAATTATGGGTCTGCTGAGCGACCGCTTTGGCCGTCGACCGTTTATCATCCTGGGGAGTGTGGCGTTGTTTGCGCTGGCGATCCCGGCCTTTATTCTGATCAACAGTAACGTGCTGGGTTTGATTTTCGCGGGTCTGCTGATGCTGGCGGTGATACTGAACTGCTTTATCGGGGTGATGGCATCTACGTTACCTGCGATGTTCCCGACGCACATTCGTTATAGCGCGCTGGCGGCAGCGTTCAACATCTCTGTTCTGATTGCTGGCCTGACGCCTACGCTTGCTGCCTCTCTGGTGGAAAGCACGCAGAATCTGATGATGCCAGCCTATTACCTGATGGTTATCGCGGTAGTCGGTCTGGCGACCGGCCTGACCATGAAGGAGACGGCAAACCGTCCTCTGAAAGGGGCGACGCCTGCGGCATCCGATATTCAGGAAGCGAAAGAGATCCTGCGCGAGCATTACGACAACGTTGAGCAAAAGATTGAGGATATCGACGCAGAGATTGAAGAGCTGCAGAAGAAACGCTCCCGTCTTGTTGATCAACATCCTCGGATTAACGAGTAATAAAGAAAACCCGCCAACGGCGGGTTTTCTTTTATTAGCATCCGGCGGCGATGTAGTCGCCGTTGGCGCTGATGGGGATGACCGTCAGGAAAAGAATGGCCGCGAACAGGATCAGGACGACCCCTCCGGCAATTTTAACTGCCGGCACCAGCCATCTTAACGAGCTATTTCCTCCGAACCATGCCACCGTGCGTTCACGGGCATAACGAACCGCCAGTGATAGCCCCATAATAGAGAGTGCCGTTCCTAAAGACATGGTCATAACGGCCGCCATCCCCCAGGTGACAATGCCCAGCGCGTTCGAAAACATCAGAATCATGATCGCACCGCTGCAAGGGCGTGCGCCAATCGCCAGAATGACGCCCAGACGCGTTTTCCAGTCACCTTGTGTCAGATCTGCGCCCACGCCATGATGGCCACAGCCACAGCGTTCATTATGCTGATGGAGCGGATTAATGGCGGAGACCGTCATTCTGCGCGAACGCAGGCTCTTCAGCGTCTGGTAAATGATGAAAGCACCAAACGCGCCAATCAGCACGGCGCTTATCTTCTCAACGTACCAGCGGCTGGTACTGATATCGCCTGACGCGAGGTTAAACCCCACCGCCAGAATAAAGACGAACAGAATCGCGCTAACGCCCTGCATCAGGCTGCCAATGAAGGGGACCACGCGGGCGGCCAGCTCGCTCTCCTTATTGGTGGTCAGATAGGTCGTCATTATGAATTTTCCATGCCCCGGCCCGATGGCGTGAAGGACGCCATAGAGGAAAGCGCCCGTTAAGAGCCATAATCCGCCGCTGTACTGGTGGTTGTTAAGCTGCAGCAGATACATCACCAGATAACGGTGCAGGGTAATTTGCGTGGCAAGACACCACTGGATAAAGGCGTTCCAGTGCGTATGCAGGGTAAATCCCGCGAAGAGGATTGCCAGCAATATTAACCCGGCTCCAGGAAGGTGCCAGTCGCGGCGCAGGCGTTGTGTATTCATGAAGGGGGCTCTGCGGAGAAGAATATTTGCCGCTAGTATAGATGATCTTCCCTTTCAGTTCGCAGGATCGCACCGGGATCCTGATGTAATTGTGGATAAGTCTGTGTGTAAAAAGGTATAAGGCGGGGTTTTGCTGTGGAATGCAGCAGTCAGTCATTTTTCTGTTATTTAACGGTTGCGGCCTGCGGAGAACTCCCTATAATGCGCCTCCATCGACACGGCGGATGTGAATCACTTCACACAACAAGCGGTTCGGTTGAAGAGAAAAAATCCTGAAATAACGGGTTGACTCTGAAAGAGGAAAGCGTAATATACGCCACCTCGCAACGGTGAGCTGAAAGCCGCGTTGCAACTGCTCTTTAACAATTTATCAGACAATCTGTGTGGGCACTCAAAGTGACATGGATTCTTAACGTCGCAAGACGAAAAATGAATACCAAGTCTCTGAGTGAACATACGTAATTCATTACGAAGTTTAATTCACGAGCATCAAACTTAAATTGAAGAGTTTGATCATGGCTCAGATTGAACGCTGGCGGCAGGCCTAACACATGCAAGTCGAACGGTAGCACAGAGAGCTTGCTCTCGGGTGACGAGTGGCGGACGGGTGAGTAATGTCTGGGAAACTGCCTGATGGAGGGGGATAACTACTGGAAACGGTAGCTAATACCGCATAACGTCGCAAGACCAAAGAGGGGGACCTTCGGGCCTCTTGCCATCAGATGTGCCCAGATGGGATTAGCTAGTAGGTGGGGTAACGGCTCACCTAGGCGACGATCCCTAGCTGGTCTGAGAGGATGACCAGCCACACTGGAACTGAGACACGGTCCAGACTCCTACGGGAGGCAGCAGTGGGGAATATTGCACAATGGGCGCAAGCCTGATGCAGCCATGCCGCGTGTATGAAGAAGGCCTTCGGGTTGTAAAGTACTTTCAGCGGGGAGGAAGGCGATAAGGTTAATAACCTTGTCGATTGACGTTACCCGCAGAAGAAGCACCGGCTAACTCCGTGCCAGCAGCCGCGGTAATACGGAGGGTGCAAGCGTTAATCGGAATTACTGGGCGTAAAGCGCACGCAGGCGGTCTGTCAAGTCGGATGTGAAATCCCCGGGCTCAACCTGGGAACTGCATTCGAAACTGGCAGGCTAGAGTCTTGTAGAGGGGGGTAGAATTCCAGGTGTAGCGGTGAAATGCGTAGAGATCTGGAGGAATACCGGTGGCGAAGGCGGCCCCCTGGACAAAGACTGACGCTCAGGTGCGAAAGCGTGGGGAGCAAACAGGATTAGATACCCTGGTAGTCCACGCCGTAAACGATGTCGACTTGGAGGTTGTGCCCTTGAGGCGTGGCTTCCGGAGCTAACGCGTTAAGTCGACCGCCTGGGGAGTACGGCCGCAAGGTTAAAACTCAAATGAATTGACGGGGGCCCGCACAAGCGGTGGAGCATGTGGTTTAATTCGATGCAACGCGAAGAACCTTACCTACTCTTGACATCCAGAGAACTTAGCAGAGATGCTTTGGTGCCTTCGGGAACTCTGAGACAGGTGCTGCATGGCTGTCGTCAGCTCGTGTTGTGAAATGTTGGGTTAAGTCCCGCAACGAGCGCAACCCTTATCCTTTGTTGCCAGCGGTCCGGCCGGGAACTCAAAGGAGACTGCCAGTGATAAACTGGAGGAAGGTGGGGATGACGTCAAGTCATCATGGCCCTTACGAGTAGGGCTACACACGTGCTACAATGGCGCATACAAAGAGAAGCGACCTCGCGAGAGCAAGCGGACCTCATAAAGTGCGTCGTAGTCCGGATTGGAGTCTGCAACTCGACTCCATGAAGTCGGAATCGCTAGTAATC
This sequence comes from Enterobacter asburiae, assembly GCA_011754535.1. NCBI lineage: Bacteria > Pseudomonadati > Pseudomonadota > Gammaproteobacteria > Enterobacterales > Enterobacteriaceae > Enterobacter > Enterobacter asburiae. The sequence continues at coordinate 427,774 of JAAQVN010000001.1, forward strand.
GTGGATCAGAATGCCACGGTGAATACGTTCCCGGGCCTTGTACACACCGCCCGTCACACCATGGGAGTGGGTTGCAAAAGAAGTAGGTAGCTTAACCTTCGGGAGGGCGCTTACCACTTTGTGATTCATGACTGGGGTGAAGTCGTAACAAGGTAACCGTAGGGGAACCTGCGGTTGGATCACCTCCTTACCTTAAAGAACCTGCCTTTGCAGTGCTCACACAGATTGTCTGATGAAAAGTAAGCAGCAAGGCGTCTTGCGATTGAGACTTCAGTGTCCCCTTCGTCTAGAGGCCCAGGACACCGCCCTTTCACGGCGGTAACAGGGGTTCGAATCCCCTAGGGGACGCCACTTGCTGGTTCGTGAGTGAAAGTCACCTGCCGTCATATCTCAAAACTGACTTACGAGTCATGTTTGAGATATTTGCTCTTTAAAAATCTGGATCAAGCTGAAAATTGAAACGACACACAGTTAATGTGTGTCCGAGTCTCTCAAATTTTCGCAATTTGATGATGAATCGAAAGAAACATCTTCGGGTTGTGAGGTTAAGCGACTAAGCGTACACGGTGGATGCCCTGGCAGTCAGAGGCGATGAAGGACGTGCTAATCTGCGAAAAGCGCCGGCGAGGTGATATGAACCTTTGACCCGGCGATGTCCGAATGGGGAAACCCAGTGTGATTCGTCACACTATCGTTAACTGAATACATAGGTTAACGAGGCGAACCGGGGGAACTGAAACATCTAAGTACCCCGAGGAAAAGAAATCAACCGAGATTCCCCCAGTAGCGGCGAGCGAACGGGGAGCAGCCCGGAGTCTGAATCAGCTTGTGTGTTAGTGGAAGCGTCTGGAAAGTCGCAGGGTACAGGGTGATACTCCCGTACACGAAAATGCACAGGCTGTGAACTCGAAGAGTAGGGCGGGACACGTGGTATCCTGTCTGAATATGGGGGGACCATCCTCCAAGGCTAAATACTCCTGACTGACCGATAGTGAACCAGTACCGTGAGGGAAAGGCGAAAAGAACCCCGGCGAGGGGAGTGAAAAAGAACCTGAAACCGTGTACGTACAAGCAGTGGGAGCACCTTCGTGGTGTGACTGCGTACCTTTTGTATAATGGGTCAGCGACTTATATTCTGTAGCAAGGTTAACCGTATAGGGGAGCCGAAGGGAAACCGAGTCTTAACTGGGCGTTAAGTTGCAGGGTATAGACCCGAAACCCGGTGATCTAGCCATGGGCAGGTTGAAGGTTGGGTAACACTAACTGGAGGACCGAACCGACTAATGTTGAAAAATTAGCGGATGACCTGTGGCTGGGGGTGAAAGGCCAATCAAACCGGGAGATAGCTGGTTCTCCCCGAAAGCTATTTAGGTAGCGCCTCGTGAACTCATCTTCGGGGGTAGAGCACTGTTTCGGCTAGGGGGCCATCCCGGCTTACCAACCCGATGCAAACTACGAATACCGAAGAATGTTATCACGGGAGACACACGGCGGGTGCTAACGTCCGTCGTGAAGAGGGAAACAACCCAGACCGCCAGCTAAGGTCCCAAAGTCATGGTTAAGTGGGAAACGATGTGGGAAGGCACAGACAGCCAGGATGTTGGCTTAGAAGCAGCCATCATTTAAAGAAAGCGTAATAGCTCACTGGTCGAGTCGGCCTGCGCGGAAGATGTAACGGGGCTAAACCATGCACCGAAGCTGCGGCAGCGACACTATGTGTTGTTGGGTAGGGGAGCGTTCTGTAAGCCGTCGAAGGTGGCCTGTGAGGGCTGCTGGAGGTATCAGAAGTGCGAATGCTGACATAAGTAACGATAAAGCGGGTGAAAAGCCCGCTCGCCGGAAGACCAAGGGTTCCTGTCCAACGTTAATCGGGGCAGGGTGAGTCGACCCCTAAGGCGAGGCCGAAAGGCGTAGTCGATGGGAAACAGGTTAATATTCCTGTACTTGGTGTTACTGCGAAGGGGGGACGGAGAAGGCTATGTCAGCCGGGCGACGGTTGTCCCGGTTTAAGCGTGTAGGTGTGTGTTCCAGGCAAATCCGGTTCACTTTAACACTGAGGCGTGATGACGAGGCACTACGGTGCTGAAGTGATAAATGCCCTGCTTCCAGGAAAAGCCTCTAAGCATCAGGTAACACGAAATCGTACCCCAAACCGACACAGGTGGTCAGGTAGAGAATACCAAGGCGCTTGAGAGAACTCGGGTGAAGGAACTAGGCAAAATGGTGCCGTAACTTCGGGAGAAGGCACGCTGATATGTAGGTGAAGCCCCTGCGGGTGGAGCTGAAATCAGTCGAAGATACCAGCTGGCTGCAACTGTTTATTAAAAACACAGCACTGTGCAAACACGAAAGTGGACGTATACGGTGTGACGCCTGCCCGGTGCCGGAAGGTTAATTGATGGGGTTAGCGGCAACGCGAAGCTCTTGATCGAAGCCCCGGTAAACGGCGGCCGTAACTATAACGGTCCTAAGGTAGCGAAATTCCTTGTCGGGTAAGTTCCGACCTGCACGAATGGCGTAATGATGGCCAGGCTGTCTCCACCCGAGACTCAGTGAAATTGAACTCGCTGTGAAGATGCAGTGTACCCGCGGCAAGACGGAAAGACCCCGTGAACCTTTACTATAGCTTGACACTGAACACTGGTCCTTGATGTGTAGGATAGGTGGGAGGCTTTGAAGCGTGGACGCCAGTCTGCGTGGAGCCGTCCTTGAAATACCACCCTTTAATGGCTGGTGTTCTAACGTGGACCCGTAATCCGGGTTGCGGACAGTGTCTGGTGGGTAGTTTGACTGGGGCGGTCTCCTCCCAAAGAGTAACGGAGGAGCACGAAGGTTAGCTAATCCTGGTCGGACATCAGGAGGTTAGTGCAATGGCATAAGCTAGCTTGACTGCGAGAGTGACGGCTCGAGCAGGTGCGAAAGCAGGTCATAGTGATCCGGTGGTTCTGAATGGAAGGGCCATCGCTCAACGGATAAAAGGTACTCCGGGGATAACAGGCTGATACCGCCCAAGAGTTCATATCGACGGCGGTGTTTGGCACCTCGATGTCGGCTCATCACATCCTGGGGCTGAAGTAGGTCCCAAGGGTATGGCTGTTCGCCATTTAAAGTGGTACGCGAGCTGGGTTTAGAACGTCGTGAGACAGTTCGGTCCCTATCTGCCGTGGGCGCTGGAGAATTGAGGGGGGCTGCTCCTAGTACGAGAGGACCGGAGTGGACGCATCACTGGTGTTCGGGTTGTCATGCCAATGGCACTGCCCGGTAGCTAAATGCGGAAGAGATAAGTGCTGAAAGCATCTAAGCACGAAACTTGCCCCGAGATGAGTTCTCCCTGAGACTTTAAGTCTCCTGAAGGAACGTTGAAGACGACGACGTTGATAGGTCGGGTGTGTAAGCGCAGCGATGCGTTGAGCTAACCGATACTAATGAACCGTGAGGCTTAACCTTACAACGCCGAAGGTGTTTTGGCGGAAGAGACAGAAGATTTTCAGCCTTGATACAGATTAACAGAATTTGCCTGGCGGCTTTAGCGCGGTGGTCCCACCTGACCCCATGCCGAACTCAGAAGTGAAACGCCGTAGCGCCGATGGTAGTGTGGGGTCTCCCCATGTGAGAGTAGGGAACTGCCAGGCATCAATCAAGAAGAACCCCGTACCGTAAGGTGCGGGGTTTTTTGCTTTGTGCGTAGAAAAAACCAGTAGCGCTGCGGGCTTAGTAGGCCGGATAAGGCAAAGCCGCCATCCGGCAACGCAGACCGCACGATCCCACGGCAAAGAGAAGCAAGAATATAAAGAAGGGATTTATAAACGCAGAAAAGCAAAAACCCAGCCATAGGCTGGGTTCTTTAAATAGTGGTGCCCGGACTCGGAATCGAACCAAGGACACGGGGATTTTCAATCCCCTGCTCTACCGACTGAGCTATCCGGGCAACGGAGCGCATTAAACCGCAATCGCGCCTTATCGTCAACATTATTTCAGGAAAAGCTGTTCAACTGCTTAAGTTTGCGGCAATCTGTTCGTTTTCGCCGTGAAAATGCACAAAACTTCCAGACAATACCAGCCTGTGAGGCAATGCTGATAACAACAGGAGGGCAGTATGGCAAAAGACTGGCTTGAGCTCCGTCAGCATGCGGATACCGGTATTGAAACGATTAAAGCGCACTTCGAAGGCCATGCCTTCGATCCCCACTGGCACGATAGCTATCTGGTGGGGATTACCCTTTCAGGCACCCAGCAGTTCCACTGTCGTCGCGAACGTCACCGCAGCCATCCGGGTGATGCGTTCTTACTGGAGCCGGGTGAAATTCACGACGGCGACGCGCCTGTGGAAGGGGGCTTTACCTATCTGACCTTCTATCTTGACGAGCAATGGCTGACGCGCACCCTCCGGGGATTATATGAAGCCACGCCGGACCGCTACTCGCTTCACTTTGCTCAAACGCTAACGCGAGAACCTCAGCTGGTCCGTTCTATCGGCGAGACGTTTAACGCGCTGCATAGCGATGAGATGAAAATTGTGCAGCAAAGCACAATGGATAAGCTGCTCTCTCAGATCACCTCCCATTGCCACTGGCGTAAGAAACTCCCGTCGCAGCTACAGAGCGCTGCCGTGGCGCACCGCGCACGTGACTATCTTTATGCGCATATCGGCGAGAACGTGGGGCTGTCAGACCTTGCGCGCGAGACGGGCACGGATCGCTTTACGCTGACGCGCTGTTTTAAGCGTGAGTTCAACCTGGCGCCGCACGCCTGGCTTATTCAGCTGCGTCTGGCAAAGGCGCGACAGCTGCTGGCGCACGGCGAGCAGCCTGTTAATGTCGCTACAGCGCTCGGCTTTGCAGACCAGAGCCATCTGGGACGCTGGTTCCAGCGCGCATACCGCATTTCCCCCGCCCACTACCGCCGGTTGTGCACAAACCTTCCAGACGTTTCCAGAAAATAACGGCACAGTGATGGCTCTAAGAAAAAAGGAGCCCCCTGTGAGCCTGATGCCTTATCTGCTGTTTGCCTTTGTCGCGTCGATAACGCCCGGTCCGACGAATATTCTTGTTCTCACCAACAGCCAGCACTTTGGCGTGAAAAATACCGTCCCTGCCATTTTGGGGGGATGTATTACGGCGAGTCTGATTGTGCTGGTATCGGGTGCCGGCGCCGGGGAGGTGTTGCGCCAGTTTCCTCTGATACGCCAGGCAATGAGCTGGGCAGGCGTACTGTGGCTCACCTGGATGAGCTGGCAGCTGTATCGCGCACCTGCGGCGAATATTGCTGAGAAGGCGCCTCATCGTTTCACGGCGCAAGCCGCAGCGCTGCTGCAGCTGGTGAATCCGAAAACGTGGATGATGGCGCTGGCGGTAGTGAGTCTTTTTGCCCCCGTGAGCATTCACCCGTTAAGAGATATTGCGCTGATGGCGCTATGGTTCTTACTGATTTCTGTGATGTGTTTGATGTGCTGGGCGTGGCTGGGGAAGGCGGTAAGCCGGGTGTTTCGCACCACCGTGGCGATGGTGCGGTTTCAGCGCCTGATGGCGCTATGTCTTCTCATCTCTGCCTGGGCGGGCATGCTGGTCTAGGTCAACGCCCCACCCATACGACACTGGGCAAAGCGCAGAATGTCTTCCGCCAGACGGTGCGCCGTATCCACATCTGCCTGGCTACGGTTCACCAGCATGCGGCTCAAACAGCCCTCCAGTACGAGCTCCATCTGCTTAGCGACCATTGCCGGGTCATCCACTTCAAGCGTTGTCAGCAGTTCATGGGTGAAGTCATGCGCCGCACGTTTTTGCTGATCCGCCAGCTGGTGTATTGGATGGCCAGGATCGGGGTAAAACGTACAGGCAGCAATAAACAGGCAGCCCGGATAACGATTGTTGCTGACGCATTCTGTCAGGGCGGTGTAGCGTGCCAGCAGCTTTTGCTCAGCCGTCAGCTCTTCATTTAACATTAGCTGCCTGCGCCAGATATCCACCTGCTGGCTAAGATAGCGTAGGGCATCATAAAGCAGCGCCTCTTTATCCGGCCAGAAGCGCTTTAGCTCATCCAGAGGGTAATCGATACGGTCGGCTACCATCTCAAGCGTGGTGCTGGCGATCCCTTGAATCTCAAGTAGTTGCAGGGCTTGTCCCAGTACGTCTTCGCGTTGCACGGTTGTCTCCTCCGCTATTCCCAACGGTATGTCCCGTCTAAAGTGTTGTTTACGGTTGGCGATTGCGCAAATGCGCGCTGAATGCCGTTGCATCCATAAACCCGGTTACACGCTGTTCTGGCTGCTCTTCCCCTTGTTCATTAAAGAACAGAATGGTCGGCAGCCCGAGCACGGTAAGGTGTTTAAGCAGGGCCTTATCCTGCGCATTGTTGGCCGTGACGTTTGCCTGGAACAACACCGTATCTTTCAGGGCGTTTTGCACCTGAGGATCGCTAAAGGTGTATTTTTCAAACTCTTTGCAGGCGACACACCAGTCGGCATAGAGATCGAGCATCACCGGTTTGCCTTTTGCCTGCGCCAGCGCGCTGTTGAGCTCATCGACGTTCTTAACGTGTATAAAGTTTAAATGTGCCTGCGTCTGGCCCACCGGCGAGCCGAACGCCCAGTCCTGAAGCGGACGCACACTCACCAACGCGGCGGCGAGCAGGAGAATTTGCACCAGACGCATCCACGCTTTTTTGGCCCCCAGGCTGACGATAAACGCCCATGAGAAGAACGCCACGCCGAGCATGGCCCACAGGCGCAGACCCCACGTGTCACCAATAATACGCTCCAGCAGGAACACCGGGAGCGCCAGAATGACAAAGCCAAACGCGGTTTTCACCGTCTCCATCCACGGGCCGCTCTTCGGCAGCAGGCGGTTGCCAAATACCGTCACCAGAATCAGCGGCAGGCCCATACCGAGCGCATAGAGATACAGCGTACCGCCGCCGAGCCACATGTTTCCGCTCTGGGCAATGTACAGCAGGATAGCGCTGAGCGGCGCGGTGGTGCAGGGGGAGCAAATCAACCCGGCGATGGCACCCATTGCGAATACGCCGCCCGCGGAGCCACCCTGCTGGCGATTGCTCATCAGCGTTAAGCGGGTTTGCAGCGAAGAGGGCAGCTGCAGCGTGAACAGGCCAAACATCGACAGCGCCAGCAGGATAAATACGACGGACAGGCCGATAAGCACGTAAGGGTGCTGGAGCGCCGCCTGGAACTGTAGCCCGGCCGCGGCGACCACGAGCCCGAGCACCGTGTAGGTGAGAGCCATACCCTGCACGTAGATAAACGCCAGCAGCAGGGCGCGGGCGGTAGAAAGACGCTGTTTGCCGCCCAGCACAATCCCGGAGATAAGCGGATACATCGGCAGCACACACGGGGTAAAGGCAATGCCGATGCCAATCAGTAAGGCCCAAAGCGCTGAGAAAGGAAGGTCGGAAGCAGCTTCGCCTTCACCCCTCATCCTGGCCCTCTCCCCTGAGGGGAGAGGGGAGGCAGCCGATTTAACTTCACTAAGCGGAACGACCTTCGTTTCTGGTGGGTAGCAGAAGCCCGCATCGGCACAGCCCTGATACGTCACCGTCAGCGTGGCGTCTTTATCTGCCTGGTTCACCGTAACGGGCACGCTCAGGCGCTGGCGATAGATTTCACTTTTACCGTAGAACTCGTCCTCGTGCCACTCGCCAGCGGGCATCTGCAACGCGCCGACGCTAGCCTTTGCAGGCGTGATGCTGACCTGCTTGCGGTAGAGATAGTAGCCCTCTTTCACCTGCCAGGTCAGATTGAGATCGTGCTGGTTCTGCTGAAAATCGAAAACAAACGCCTGGTCGGCAGGAATAAAGTTTGAACGGCCGGGTGCGTCAAACAACCCGGCAAATACTGACGTGCTGCACAGCAGCAGGATCAGCGTAAAGAAGCGTTGAGCCATGAGAGATAGTAGTTATCGCCGTGGACCACTGGCAGCACCAGCAGCTCCGGGGTTTGGTAAGGATGATGAGACTTGAGGCAGTCAAGGAGCGCCTGCTGATTCGCCAGATTGGTTTTAAGTAACATCTGGACTTCATACTCCTGCTCCAGCTTGCCTTCCCAGTAATAGAGGGAGGTCGCGCCGGGCAGCAGCGTTACGCAGGCTGCCAGTTTTTCGGCCAGCACTTTGGCGGCGAGATCCTGGGCAGAGGCTTCATCAGGGGCGGTACACAGTACAACAACAGCATCAGGCGTGTTCACAAGTCGACCTCCTCATCACGAAAGTCTTCACTATATCACGCAAGGCGATTGGTCATTAATGAAACGGGCCGCATAGCGGCCCGATTTTAACTATTTTTACAACGGCTAACCGTTTACAGCACAATGCCGCCGATGATAAAGCCGAGGACGACGCAAAGCGTAATCGCCACCACACCCGGGATCAGGAACGCGTGGTTAAACACGTACTTACCGATGCGGGTTGAGCCGGTATCGTCCATCTCAACCGCCGCCAGCAGGGTTGGGTAGGTTGGCAGAACGAACAGCGCAGAAACGGCGGCAAAAGAGGCAATCGCCGTCAGCGGTGTGACGCCTAACATCAGTGCAGCAGGCATCAACGCTTTGGTGGTGGCGGCCTGGGAGTAAAGCAGCGTCGCGGCAAAGAACAGTACCACTGCCAGCAGCCACGGGTAGTTGTGCAGCAGGTCACCCGCCACGGTCTGGATATCGCTAATATGCGCTTTCACGAAGGTGTCACCGAGCCACGCCACGCCCAGTACGCACACGCAGGCGCTCATGCCGGATTTGAAGGTACTGGCGTTCAGCACTTCGCTGGTGTCGATTTTACAGGTGATGCTAATCAGCGTCGCAATGGTCAGCATGAACACCACAATCGCTTCGTTACGTGGCAGCACCGGGTTCTGAATCAGCCCCACAGTGTCGCTGATGGCGGTCGCGTAGAACATCACGGCGACAATACCGATCAGGAACAGCAGCACGGAGCGTTTCGCGTGCGGCTTCAGTTCGAAGACCTGGCTACCGCGCAGGCTCACTTCACCTTTTGCCAGACGCTCCTGGTAAACCGGATCGTCTTTCAGCTCGGCGCCGAGGAAGTTACACAGCACGGCGGTAATCATCACCGCAATCAGCGTAACCGGAATACAGATCGCCAGCAGCGTCAGGTAGCTCACGCCCATTGGCTCAAGGATACCCGCGAAGAAGACTACGGCGGCAGAGATTGGCGATGCGGTAATGGCAATCTGAGACGCCACTACAGCAATAGAGAGCGGACGAGACGGGCGAATACCCTGCTCTTTTGCCACTTCAGTAATCACCGGCAGCGTGGAAAATGCCGTGTGGCCGGTTCCCGCGAGAATGGTCATAAACCAGGTCACCAGCGGGGCGAGGAAGGTTATATATTTCGGATGGCGGCGCAGCATGCGTTCCGCCAGGCTCACCAGGTAGTCCATACCGCCTGCGACCTGCATGGCCGCAATAGCAGCAATAACCGCCATGATGATTTCAATAACGTCAAAAGGGATTGCGCCGGGTTTAATCTGAAAGATAAGGGTAAGCACGAGCACCCCGAGGCCGCCGGCAAAACCAATGCCGATACCCCCGAGCCGCGCGCCCAAATAAATCGCCAACAGGACGATGACGAGTTCTGCTCCAAACATAAAGACCTGCCTTGCTTATTAACAAGTTGATATTGAATTGTTGTATTTAGGTAACGCCTAAAAAGAAAAAAGGCACGTCACTTGTGACGTGCCTTTCGGAAGCCTAGCCTGAACTGTTACTGTTCGCTTTCATCGGTATATCGTTTCGCTTTATATGCCGGGTGCATCAGGTTCTGGGCCGAGAAGATATCGTCCAGCTCAGCTTCGGTCAACAGCCCGCGCTCCAGCACGACTTCACGAACGCTCTTACCGGTTTCGGCACAAATCTTACCAACGATGTCGCCGTTGTGGTGGCCGATGAACGGGTTGAGGTAAGTGACGATCCCGATGGAGTTGTAAACATAACCTTCACAGACTTCTTTATTCGCCGTGATGCCGTTAATGCATTTTTCCAGCAGGTTGTAGCAGGCGTTGGTCAGGATGTGAATAGATTCAAACATCGCCTGGCCAATTACCGGCTCCATCACGTTCAGCTGCAGCTGACCCGCTTCAGAGGCCATGGTCACGGTTGTATCGTTACCGATGACTTTGAAGCACACCTGGTTCACCACTTCTGGCACAACCGGGTTCACCTTGGCTGGCATGATGGACGAACCGGCCTGCAGTTCTGGCAGGTTGATTTCGTTCAGGCCAGCGCGCGGACCGGAAGAGAGCAGGCGCAGGTCATTACAGATTTTGGACAGTTTCACCGCCAAACGTTTCAGGGCGCTGTGTACCATCACGTAGGCACCGCAGTCGGAGGTGGCTTCAATCAGGTCTTCCGCAGGCACAACCGGCAGGTTAGACACTTCCGCCAGCTTCTGAACCGCCAGCTGCTGATAGCCATCCGGGGTGTTCAGACGCGTACCGATGGCGGTTGCGCCCAGGTTCACTTCCAGCAGCAGCTCGGAGGTGCGCAGCAGGTTTTTAGTTTCTTCGTTCAGCAGCACGTTAAACGCGTGGAACTCCTGGCCCAGCGTCATTGGCACCGCGTCCTGCAGCTGGGTGCGACCCATTTTCAGGATGTCCTGGAACTCAACCGCTTTACGCTGGAAGCCATCACCCAGTTGGTTGATAGCATCTACCAGTTTCACTACAGAGGCATACACCGCGATACGGAAGCCGGTAGGGTAGGCATCGTTGGTGGACTGGCATTTGTTAACGTGGTCGTTCGGGTTCAGGTACTGGTATTCACCTTTCTGGTGACCCATCAGCTCCAGGCCAATGTTTGCCAGTACTTCGTTCGTATTCATGTTGACGGAGGTACCCGCGCCGCCCTGATAGACGTCAACCGGGAACTGGTCCATACATTTGCCGTTGTTCAGCACTTCATCGCAGGCAGCGATAATCGCATTTGCCGCGCTTTTAGGAATGGTTTGCAGCTCTTTGTTCGCTAGCGCTGCGGCTTTCTTCACCATCACCATGCCACGGACAAACTCAGGGATGTCGCTGATTTTGCTGTTGCTGATGTAGAAGTTTTCAATCGCTCTCAGAGTGTGAACACCATAGTAGGCATCCGCTGGAACTTCCCTGGTACCCAACAAGTCTTCTTCGATACGAATGTTGTTTAACATGTGAACCTTCTTTTCAAGCTGCCGATGGATTGTACTAAACACACAGTATTTATGTGGTTTTGAATATTTTCTGGCCGACGATTATTCCCTCAATCAGCCAGATGTTCGAGATCATATGCTGATGATAGCGAATTGCCGTAAGCTGGATCACTTATTATCGAGCCGATTCCATGATAATTATTAATCTGTGAAATGGGTCACCGCTTTAATATTTCCAAAAAAAATATCCGTGCAAACCGATTGAATTTTCGCTAACCGTCACCATCTCATACAAACGCGCGTCGCGAACACATTAAGACAGGGGCCCGACGGCACCTGCCCAACAGGAGATGCCAGTGCGCTGGATACCGTTTATTGCCTTCTTTCTCTATGTTTACATTGAGATTTCAATTTTTATCCAGGTTGCCCACGTGCTGGGCGTCCTGCTGACGCTGATTCTGGTGATTTTCACCTCGGTGATTGGTATGTCACTGGTGCGTAATCAGGGTTTCAAAAATTTCCTGATAATGCAGCAGAAGATGGCCGCAGGCGAAAGCCCGGCAGAAGAGATGATCAAAAGCGTGTCGCTGATTATTGCGGGCCTGCTGCTGATCCTGCCGGGGTTCTTCACCGACTTCCTCGGCCTGCTATTGCTGTTGCCGCCGGTTCAGAAGCACCTGACCATGAAGCTGCTGCCGCATCTGCGCTTTAGCCGCATGCCGGGCGGCGGGTTCAGCACAGGGCCAGGCGATACTTTCGAAGGGGAGTATCAGCGTAAGGATGACCAGCGCGATCGTTTAGATCATAAAGACGATCGTTGATTTTTTTGGCCCGGTGACGCGTCGCTTACCGGGCCTGCAGATTTTACCGCTTCGGTAAAAACGCCCACAGCCCCGCCAGCATGACGATGGCGTACACACTCTTCCATCCCACCATCGCCAGCAGCAGGAGGCAAAGCACACCCCCGAAAACCGCCAGTGCCTTATAGCGCCCTTTAAGCAGACGACAACCCGCCAGCATGCACAGCAGGTAGATCATGATGAAAATGCCGTTGGCGTAGACGATCAGCGCATCAAGGTTGATGTCGAGAATATAAATGCACAGCGAGCTCAGCACACAGCAGCCCAACACGGCATTCAGCGCATTAACCGGGAGTCGACGTTTAGACAAACGTGCAAGACGGCTCTCCGGTTTGTAGAGTGCCTGCGACCACACCAGACGGGCGAAGCTCTGGATATAAATATTGAGGCTGGCGAAGCAGGCGAGATAGCCAATCACGCAGGCCACCCATAGCGCCTTCACACCGAACAGTTCAACCACGATACCCGGTAGCGATGCGGCAGCGGCTTTATCTTCGCCGAACGCGTTGAAGTGCAGCACCAGCACGGTACAGGCCCAATATACGGTGCCCGCCAGCAGCAGGCCAATCATCAGGGCGCGGGGAAAATCACGCTCGGGCTGTTTAAACTCGGAGGCCAGGTGCGCGAACGCTTCAAGACCAACGAAACACCAGAACATGACGGATAACGCAGCGAAAAGCTGAGAATGGTCGATATCGTTTATCGCAGGGAAAGGGATATCCGCCACGGTAATGTCACCCGCAAACCAGATGGCGACGATCAGCGCGACGATCAACACGGCAACCAGCGTTTGCAGATTCGCGCTTGAACTGGCCCCGCGCGAGCCCACCCACCAGACAATCGCCAGCGTTCCCAGTTCAGCCAGCAGCAGCTGTTCGTCGTGCCAGCCAAACAGCGCCTGCCCAAAGCCGGTGGCGATATGCAGGGCTGCCGGAAGGCCAACGGGTATGACCGACAAGAACAGCCAGCCGGTCACGCGCTCCATACGCGGACCAAACGCCATGCCGACAAAATGCGCCACGCCGCCCGCGCTGGGGAAATGTCGTCCAAGGATGGCAAACACAATCGCCACCGGGAACACCAGCAGGATCAGCACCGGCCATGCCCAAAGGCTATTATTTCCGGCGACCAGCGCCGCCAGTGCCGGTACAGCAAACACGCCCGTCCCTAACAAGGAGGTTGAAAGCAGGCCAACGCCCTGCGCCAGCCCCAGCTCCTGCCTGAGTCCACTCATTTACCCTGTCCTGCCGCCATCAAAAGAGAGTGGATGGTAACACTTTCGCAAATTTTTTTTCGATTCCCCCTTGAAGGGGTAAAAAGCTATCCCCATCTCTCAGGGCACTAGTCGGAAAACCGCATGCGGGCCGGCGTCATCCATAACTGATAATGACTTTCTCAAAGGAGAGCTATCAATGAGTATTCGTCCGTTACATGATCGTGTGATCGTCAAACGTAAAGAAGTTGAAACCAAGTCTGCTGGCGGCATCGTTCTGACCGGTTCTGCAGCAGCCAAATCAACGCGTGGCGAAATCATCGCTGTCGGTAAGGGCCGCATCCTGGAAAACGGAACTGTGCAGCCGCTGGACGTTAAAGTTGGTGACATCGTAATTTTCAACGATGGCTACGGCGTGAAATCCGAGAAGATCGACAATGAAGAAGTGTTGATCATGTCCGAGAGCGACATTCTGGCAATTGTTGAAGCGTAATTTACGCACGAGAATTTGAGGAAATAAGAACATGGCAGCTAAAGACGTAAAATTCGGTAACGACGCTCGTGTAAAAATGCTCCGCGGCGTAAACGTACTGGCAGATGCAGTTAAAGTGACCCTGGGCCCGAAAGGCCGTAACGTAGTGCTGGATAAATCCTTCGGCGCGCCAACCATCACTAAAGATGGTGTTTCTGTAGCACGTGAAATCGAGCTGGAAGACAAGTTCGAAAACATGGGCGCGCAGATGGTAAAAGAAGTTGCCTCCAAAGCGAACGACGCTGCGGGTGACGGTACCACCACCGCGACCGTTCTGGCGCAGGCAATCATCACCGAAGGTCTGAAAGCCGTTGCTGCGGGCATGAACCCAATGGATCTGAAACGTGGTATCGACAAAGCTGTCGCATCCGCTGTTGAAGAACTGAAAGCGCTGTCCGTACCTTGCTCTGACTCTAAAGCCATTGCACAGGTTGGTACCATCTCCGCTAACTCCGACGAAACCGTAGGTAAATTGATCGCTGAAGCGATGGATAAAGTCGGTAAAGAAGGCGTGATCACCGTAGAAGACGGTACCGGTCTGGAAGACGAACTGGACGTGGTTGAAGGTATGCAGTTCGACCGCGGTTACCTGTCCCCATACTTCATCAACAAGCCGGAAACTGGCGCTGTTGAGCTGGAAAGCCCGTTCATCCTGCTGGCTGACAAGAAAATCTCCAACATCCGCGAAATGCTGCCAGTGCTGGAAGCCGTTGCGAAAGCAGGCAAGCCGCTGGTTATCATCGCTGAAGATGTTGAAGGCGAAGCGCTGGCGACTCTGGTGGTTAACACCATGCGCGGCATCGTGAAGGTGGCTGCGGTTAAAGCACCTGGCTTCGGCGATCGCCGTAAAGCGATGCTGCAGGATATCGCTACCCTGACCGGCGGTACCGTGATCTCTGAAGAGATCGGTATGGAGCTGGAAAAAGCGACCCTGGAAGACCTGGGCCAGGCAAAACGCGTTGTGATCAACAAAGACACCACCACCATTATCGACGGTGTGGGTGAAGAAGCTGCTATTCAGGGCCGTGTTGGTCAGATCCGTAAGCAGATCGAAGAAGCCACTTCCGATTACGACCGTGAAAAACTGCAGGAGCGCGTAGCGAAACTGGCTGGCGGCGTTGCGGTAATCAAAGTCGGTGCGGCGACCGAAGTTGAAATGAAAGAGAAGAAAGCACGCGTTGACGATGCCCTGCACGCGACCCGTGCTGCGGTAGAAGAAGGCGTAGTTGCTGGTGGTGGTGTCGCGCTGGTGCGTGTAGCTGCTAAACTGGCTGGCCTGACCGCACAGAACGAAGATCAGAACGTGGGTATCAAAGTTGCGCTGCGCGCAATGGAAGCCCCTCTGCGTCAGATCGTGTCCAACGCCGGTGAAGAACCGTCTGTGGTTGCAAACAACGTGAAAGCGGGCGAAGGTAACTACGGTTACAACGCTGCAACTGAAGAATACGGCAACATGATCGACTTCGGTATCCTGGACCCAACTAAAGTGACCCGTTCTGCTCTGCAGTACGCGGCATCTGTAGCTGGCCTGATGATCACTACCGAGTGCATGGTGACCGACCTGCCAAAAGGCGACGCGCCTGACTTAGGTGCTGCTGGTATGGGCGGCATGGGTGGAATGGGCGGCATGATGTAATCATGTTGTTCTGAACCTCTCAGAACGAACCCCGGGCAGAAATGCCCGGGGTTTTTTATTGCCGCTACTCAAATGTTCCTTTCACGCACGCTACGCCTTCGCGCACCATCTGGCGGCCTTTCGCCCAGACCTCGCGGATCTTCAGGTCATCCGTCAGCACCAGGAAATCGGCATCGCATCCTGGCGCGATCCGCCCCTTATGCTCCAGCCCGAGAAACTCCGCCACGTTACGCGTAAACGGCAGAAGCGCCTCCTCCAGCGGCAGGTGATACCGGCTGACCAGCTGCTGTAGGGTGTCGGGCAGGGACTCGAAGCCCGCTACGCCAATGCCCACCAGATTGCCGTTTGCATCAAAAATCGGCTGGCTGCCGTTACCGTCCGAGCTGAGCGTAAGCCGGTTAAACGGCACCTGCGCTTCACGGGCCGTCACGATGGCGGTGGCGGCATCAAGGGGCTCTCGGATGCTGGTGGTAATGTCGATATAACCCCCTTCGCGGGCATAGTTCAGCGCGGCGAGGAACAGCGTCTGGTCGCGGTTAACGTGGGTTGGCAGCAGCTTCGTGCGGGGAACGTCGGCGTTATCGAGGATGTTATACAGCGGCTCCAGCAGCTTCGGGCTGTTGCCGAGGTGAAACACGGATATGCCCGCTTTGGCACCCAGCAGCCCGCCTACGCGCGACTGGGCGGCCATATTCGCGAGCTGGTCATCCGTCGGTGCGGAGGAGCGATGGTCGGAAATCGCGCATTTCACGCCGATGATTTTATCAATCAGCGCCACATCCTTTTCGACACTGCCGGTAATCGTCGGAGAAGGCAGCCCGTACGCGCCTGTCAGCATCCACGCGCTGATCCCTTCATGCTCAAGCGCCCGCGTTTTTGCCAGCAGAGATTCGGGATGGCGGGTTACGCCGTCGGTACCCAGCAGTCCAACAACGGAGGTGATGCCCGCCGCCACAAGCGCGGATAACCGCACCTCCGGCGTCCGGGTGTGCGGGCCAGCTTCACCGCCGCCGCCGATCAGGTGCACGTGCTGATCGATAAAGCCCGGGCAAACCACCGCCCCGGCGAGATCGCTTTCAGGACAGTTAAGCTGTGTTGTTGCGCGATCCGTTTTTTCAATCGCGACGATTTTCCCCCCGGCGATCAGCAGATCGCAACGTCCCCGATCCTCCGGCGCGTAAAGGTGCACATTGCGGAAAAGATGGGGTTCCAGCACTGAAAAATCCATTTTTATCTCCTCAGAAGAGTAGCTGCATTACCCACATTGAGAGTAGGGCGTTAATGACGCAGACAGTAATGATGTGCGGGTAATATTTGGGGTTCACCCCTGCGGTACCCAGGCAGCGGCCCGTGTTTTGTACCGGATTGCCCATCAGATAGATGGCGGGAAGCAGGACGGTGGCATCGTGGCCGTTGAGCGTGCCGGCAGCCACCAGGCTGGCGCAGACCCCCACGCCGCCGCCCATACTCATCACTGAGGCCAGAAGGACCGTTGCCGCCGCGCCCGGAAGCCCCCACAGCGCCATGACCGGCTCGCAAATATTGCCAACAATATCCAGCAGGCCGGTCACCTTGAGCGCCTGAATGATGACAAACGCCATAACCACGTTAGGCAGCAGGCTGGTGGTGGCGATGGTAAAGCCTCGGCGGGCGCCATCAATAAACATGTCCATGATATTTTTACGCGGCTGGGCGATCATTTTTTTCCTCCTGAATACAACGATCTTCCATGTGGGCGATCCACAGGCGCAGGAAGTTCGCGCCAACAAATTTAAACACCAGTATGACGGCAAGCGGCGTAATCACCGGGACGGTAATGAAGGTAAAAAGTGCGGCACCGGAAGAAAAATAGTTGGTAATGATGGCGCTACCGCTGGTCTGGAAGGTGGCGAAAATGGCGCGCTCGCGATCGGTAATTGCCCCTTCGTCGGTCAACTCTTTGGTCATCCCTGCTGCGGCATCGGTATTTTGCAGGTTGGCTATGAGGGCCAGAGAGCAGATGCCCGGTACGCCAAGCAGCGGGCGCAAAATGGGCGTCATTAGCTGTTGTGCGGCACGCAGCCCGCCCAGCCCCTCGGTGACGGCAATGATCCCGAGCGACAAAATGACCGAAGGCGCCAGTTCAAGGGCAAATAAGAAACCGTCTTTCGCCCCCGTACCGCCCTCGCCGCGAAATGTTAGTGCGCCGTTCACCGGACCAAAGCTGCCGTTTAAGACAGTAAAATCCAGCACGCGCCACCATTCGGTACTTTTGGCGAAAAAGCCTGAGAAAAATACGATGGTGAGCACAAACGCCAGATAGCCCACCCATGTTACCTTTTCCTCTCCTGAGGATGATGCACTCATGAAACCCCCTGTTTTAATCGCGTACAAAAGTTGTACGTCGCAACACTAAAAACGATCGGGGGCTAAAACACGATATCCCAAAGGGCATTATCAGAATTCATTTATGGTATCGGAGGAATAGCGTACGGAATCTGGCTCGCAGAAATGCGCGGGGATTTTTCTTTTAGTCATCTTTTAGGTATAAGATTTACACACGGACAATTACTGTCCAGCTTATTGAAAACGAGGAATAACATGCGCGTAAAAGTCTGTGCAGGGATCGTAGGAGCAGCATTGCTGCTGGCGGGTTGTAGCTCCAGCAATGAACTGTCGGCAGCGGGCCAGGGCGTTCGCTTTGTGGAAGATAAGCCAGGCAGCGAATGCCAGCTGTTAGGTACGGCCACCGGTGAACAAAGTAACTGGATGTCGGGTCAGCACGGTGAAGAAGGCGGCTCTATGCGCGGCGCGGCGAATGCCCTGCGTAACCAGGCTGCAGCT
The DNA here is from genome assembly GCA_011754535.1 of Enterobacter asburiae. NCBI lineage: Bacteria > Pseudomonadati > Pseudomonadota > Gammaproteobacteria > Enterobacterales > Enterobacteriaceae > Enterobacter > Enterobacter asburiae. The sequence continues at coordinate 445,979 of JAAQVN010000001.1, forward strand.
ATGGGGGGGAACGTGATTTACGGCGTGAGCAGCCCGACGCAAGGAATGCTTTCCAGCTTCGTGCCGACGGCCAGCCAGATGAGCGGCCAGGTTTATAAGTGCCCGAACTGAGTTTACTTGCTGATGGCGCTGCGCCCCACCTCGTAGGGCAGGTAAGCGTAGCGCCACCTGCCTTTTAGCGCTGCCGCAGTTGCAAATCCAGCGGCGTCTTACTCGGCTCTCCGCCAATCTCGCGTGCCAGTTTCGGCACCATGTACCCTGAAACCAGCGTTAACAGCTCGCGCATAATCTGTCGGGCTTCCTCATCCGTCACCATGAAGTGTGCCGCACCCTGCACGCGATCCAGTACGTGCAGGTAATAGGGCATCACGCCTGCGTCAAACAAGGCGTTGCTGAGATCGGCCAGTGCGCGGGCATTATCGTTCACGCCGCGCAGGAGGACGCTTTGGTTGAGCAGAGTGACGCCCGCCTTACGCAGACGCGCCATCGCCGCGCGAAATTCATCGTCGATTTCGTTCGCGTGGTTGATATGGTTTACCAGCAGCACCTGCAGACGGGACTGCTCCAGGCGCGCAACCAGGCCGTCAGTGATACGTGCCGGAATGACAATCGGTAAACGGCTGTGAATGCGCAGACGTTTGATGTGCGGGATGGCTTCAAGCTGCGTCAAAAGCCAGTCCAGCTCATGATCTTTTGCCATCAGCGGGTCACCGCCGGAAAAAATAATCTCATCCAGCTCTGGATGGGCGGCGATATAGTCCAGCGCAACCTGCCAGTTACGCTTATTTCCCTGGTTTTCGGCGTACGGGAAGTGCCGACGGAAGCAATAACGACAATTAACCGCGCAGCCGCCTTTTACCAGCAGCAGGGCGCGATTGAGATATTTGTGCAGTAAACCCGGCACCACGCTGTTCTGCTCTTCCAGCGGATCGGTGCTGTATCCCGGCGCTGTAATAAACTCATCCTGTGACGTAAGCGTTTGTTTTAATAAAGGATCGTCTGGATTGCCTTTTTCCATGCGCGCAACAAACGCGCGGGGAACGCGCAGGGCGAAAAGTCGCTTTGCCTCGCGGCCTGCAAGCAACTCCGGGTGCTGATCGAGGTCTAAAAGACGCAGCAATTCATCAGGACTAGTGATTACATCGGCAAGTTGCGATAACCAATCTTCTCTGGATGGGGTGTTTAGGGTTACAATATGCGCCATTTTGTGGCTTAGCTACCAGTTAACAAATTTAGAGGGCCTTATGGCAACGTACTATAGCAACGATTTTCGTGCTGGTCTTAAAATCATGATGGACGGCGAACCGTACGCGGTTGAAGCCAGCGAATTCGTTAAACCAGGTAAAGGCCAGGCATTCGCACGCGTTAAGCTGCGCCGCCTGCTGACCGGTACCCGTGTTGAGAAAACCTTCAAATCTACTGACTCCGCTGAAGGCGCTGATGTTGTCGATATGAACCTGACTTACCTGTACAACGACGGTGAGTTCTGGCACTTCATGAACAACGAAACGTTCGAGCAGCTGTCTGCTGACGCGAAAGCAATTGGCGATAACGCGAAGTGGTTGCTGGATCAGGCTGAGTGCATCGTGACCCTGTGGAACGGCCAGCCTATCGCTGTTACCCCACCAAACTTTGTTGAGCTGGAAATCGTTGAAACCGATCCAGGTCTGAAAGGTGATACCGCGGGTACTGGCGGCAAGCCAGCAACGCTCTCCACTGGCGCTGTGGTGAAAGTGCCACTGTTCGTTCAGATCGGTGAAGTGATCAAAGTGGATACTCGCTCCGGCGAATACGTATCCCGCGTGAAGTAATTTACGTCATGATTCGAGGCGCAGCGCCCGCTGCGCCTGATTTTTGCAGGCAGGGATGATGAAACGTACCGTTAAAATTCTGCTTCTGTTAGCGCTCTCCAGCGTACTGCTTTCCGGCTGTAACACCGCGCGTGGCATGGGGGAAGATATCCAGGACCTTGGACATATCATTTCCCACGCAGCCAGCTAGGCTCGTCTAATTTTCCTAAAAATGCTTCCTTTTCCGTCAACCGACGGGATCTTGTCTATTCTTAAGTTGCTATACACAAAACAACTTTGGCTATAAAAGGAAGATATTATGGTTAAGAAGACAATTGCAGCGATCTTTTCAGTCCTGGTACTTTCTTCAGTGTTAACGGCCTGTAATACCACGCGCGGCGTCGGTCAGGATATTTCTGAAGGCGGTAGCGCGATCTCTGGTGCGGCAACGAAAGCTCAGCAGTAATGAACACACGGTACGGGACCGAATGGGTTTCGTACCGTCAGCTTTCTGACTCCTGCAAGGATAAAAAGGGTGAAAAGCGCGTATCCATATGCAGTTTCATGCGGATATTTCGTTTATAGGTATAAACCGTTTTGCCATTGATACTCAGGTGAGCAGCAATTTTTTGATTGCTCGCGCCGTCCATCCACAATGTCAGCACTTTCTCTTCCTGTCGGGTTAGCAAGGGAGCGGCCACAGTAGGTCTGTGCGTGCTTGCGCCCGAGATTAACGCGTCATTAATAACCGCCGCGAGTTCCTCAAGACGGGCATTTTTCATCAGCGAAGACCAGACCGGGAAGTTCTCCAGCCAGGCCGTCATGTCCCTGTCCTCTCCTGATTGCAGCATAATAAAGGGTAACTTTTCGCTGGCGTTCAGCAAGGACGAGAATTGCTGAAAATGGTGAATATCCTGGCGGAAACCATGCAGGTCAGCGATAACCAGCGCGGGTTTCCATTGCAGAATGTGTTCTCTGGCAAGGAAGAGATTGTTCAGCCCGGTCACAACGTAGTGCCCCGGGAACAAACCGGAATGATTGAGCCATGCTTCGAACCCGGTACGGGTGAAGTGACAACGGTCAATCAAAAGAATTTTGAACATATTTTATTCGCAATCGGCTAGTGGTTTGGCTTCCTGCCATCAGAAAGCACATCATCATAGAGAAGTCCGATGAGTAATAAATGCCTGAACTCCGCGCCTTACTGCGGCTATTTCTGGGCTTAACGCGATCAGCAGAAATTGATTGAAAAAAAATCGCACACTAACCAAAATATGGGGTGTTATCTGCCTTGCGGGACGACCCGTAAGCGCTTCCTTCATCGGGGACGGCCCCAACTTTTTTAAGTTAAGGAGCCTGATATGTCCTGGATTATTCTTTTGATTGCTGGCCTGCTCGAAGTGGTGTGGGCGATTGGCCTCAAGTACACGCACGGATTTACCCGCCTGACGCCCAGCGTCATTACCGTTACTGCGATGATCGTGAGTATTGTTCTGCTCTCGTGGGCGATGCGTTCCCTGCCGGTGGGAACGGCCTACGCCGTCTGGACGGGGATCGGTGCCGTAGGCGCGGCGATTACCGGCATTTTGCTGCTGGGTGAGTCAGCGAGCCTGGCGCGCATTGCCAGCCTCGCTCTGATTGTGGCCGGTATCATTGGACTGAAGCTCAGCACCCATTAATGGGGCTGTTTTACCCAGATGAGTTTCGATACATCAAACCCCTGCCGGGTCGCGACGTCCAGCATCTGCTGTTTCATTTCTGACGAAATAGTTGGTGTGCGGGAAAGTATCCACAGATAGTCGCGATCCGGCCCGCAGACCAGCGCGTGACGGTACTCTCTGTCGAGCGCTATTACGTTATAGCCGCCATAAAACGGGCCGAAGAAAGAGACTTTGAGCGCGGCCCGTCGCGGGTCGCCAGTGAAGTAGGCTTTCCCAACCGACTGCTGCCACATCTCTCGATCGGGATTATAACCCCGGTTGATCACCTGAATACCGCCATCATCCATCAGGCTGTAATGTGCCGTGACCTTCTCCAGGCCTTGCTCAAACCGGTGATCGAGGCGTGCGATTTCGTACCATGTTCCAAGGAAGCGTTGTGCATCAAAAGGCGTGACGACGGTGACGCCAGGCGGTGGGGTAGGGGAACTGCAGGCAACAACTAAAAACGCGGCCGTCACCGCGGCGATAACAGGCAGAATGCGCATAGGAGTTTCCTTACTGTTTTTTGTTAAGTGTAGATGACAGCAGGAAAAAAGCGGAGCAATGTGCGGGATGTTTCGCCGGGTAAGCGTTAGCGCTACCCGGCAATGTTTTACTGCATCGCGTCAAGAATACGGTATGCCGCCTCAACTCGCGCCGGGTTCGGATAGCTTTTATTTGCCAGCATCACAATGCCGAGCTGCTTTTCAGGAATAAATGCCACGTAGCTGCCAAACCCGCCGGTTGAGCCGGTTTTATGCACCCATGAGGCTTTTACCGGAGGCGCCGGAGGATTCACTTCTCTCGCGGGCAACGGTGCCAGAGCAACCTTGTTATCGCTGCCTCCGACAACGGTTTTTACATCGACCGGCCAGTTGAGCATCTCCCAGCCCAGCCCCTGATACATAGCACCCACGCGCCAGTAGCGGGACTGCGCCAGCGTAATGCCTTGCTTCAGGGACGTATCCTGCAGCGCGTCAGGGGCCATGTTGGCCATCACCCAGCTTGCCATATCCTGCACGTTGGTTTTCACGCCATACGCCTCTGCGTCCAGCATGCCCGGTGAAACGTGGACCGCTTTACCGTCACGATATCCCCAGGCGTAATGCGCCTCCTCCGCTTTCGGAACATTAATCCAGGTATGGTCGAGCTTGAGCGGCTTAAAGACCCGCGTCGTCATGGCCTGCTCATAGCTCATGCCGGAAGGTTTGATCGCCAGCGCGCCAAACAAACCGATGCTGGCATTGGCATAAAGACGCGTGGTGCCCGGTTTCCACTGCGGCTGCCAGTTTTGATAGAAGCGCAGCAGGGAGGCGTTATCCGTGACCTCATCCGGTACCTGTAACGGCAGGCCTCCTGCTGTATAGGTTGCTAGATCCAGCATGCGAATTCCCTGCCACTGCTTGCCTGTCAGTTCAGGCCAATATTTGGTTACCGGATCGCCCAGCGATATTTCGCCGCGGGCAATGGCATCGCCTCCCAGCACGCCGGTGAAGGTTTTACTTATAGAGCCCAGCTCGAACAGGGTTTGCGGGGTGACGGGCTTGTTCGCCGCGATGTCGGCTTTTCCGAAGGTAAAGTAGCGTGGCTGGCCCTGATAAATCACGGCCACCGCCATGCCTGGAATGGCCTGCGCTTTCATCAGCGGCGTAACGGTACGTTCCACCACGTCAGCCAGCTGTTTTTCTGACATCGGGGCAGCTAATACCGAGCAGGAGGTGCTGAGCAGCAGGGCGCAGCAAAGGGATTTTGTCATCATCATTTATCTTCCGTAATAGCAGGTCAAGGGAGTGTCCGGGCCCGACAGACCGCTGTAGTCTGTTGGATTTGACTATGGCTGACAAACGGTTAAATTTAGCATGAGCTGTTAATTTTTCTAACGGATGGAACGATGACCCGCAGCTATCTCCCGCTTAATTCGCTTCGCGCCTTCGAAGCGGCCGCCCGGCACCTCAGTTTTACGCATGCCGCGATAGAGCTGAATGTCACCCATTCAGCCATCAGCCAGCATGTTAAGGCGCTGGAACAGCATCTGAATTGTCAGCTGTTTGTCCGCGTTTCGCGCGGCCTGATGCTGACCACGGAGGGGGAAAATCTGCTGCCGGTGCTGAATGATTCATTCGATCGTATCGCCGGAATGCTGGATCGCTTTGCCAGCCAGCGCGCCCAGGAGAAGCTAAAAATCGGCGTGGTTGGGACTTTTGCTACGGGTGTTTTATTCTCTCAGCTCGCAGACTTTCGCCGCTGTTATCCGCATATCGATCTCCATCTTTCCACCCATAACAACCGCGTCGATCCGGCGGCTGAAGGGCTTGATTATACGATCCGCTACGGCGGTGGAGCGTGGCACGGCACCGAGGCGCACTTCCTATGCCCCGCACCGCTGGCGCCGCTTTGCTCGCCCGAAATCGCCGCCGTGCTCCACTCTCCGACCGACATCCTGAAGTTTACCCTGCTGCGCTCTTACCGACGCGACGAATGGTCGGCATGGATGCAGGCGGCAGGCGAGCATCCTCCCTCGCCAACGCACCGGGTGATGGTATTTGATTCGTCTGTCACCATGCTGGAAGCCGCGCAGGCAGGTATGGGCATTGCCATTGCGCCTGTCGATATGTTTACCCATTTGCTGAACAGCGAGCGTATTGTGCAGCCGTTTACAACGCAAATTGATCTGGGCAGTTACTGGCTAACGAGACTGCAGTCGCGGGCTGAAACGTCCGCAATGCGTGAATTTGCCCAGTGGCTGGTGGGAAAGATGAAGAAATAAAAGGCCCGCCGGATGGCGGGCCAGAAGCGTCAGATAGTGACAACCGCAATCAGTGTCACCACGGTCAGGATGGTTGCCAGCCCGTAGAATACCCATTTACCGCTCGGCACATGGATTTTCAGGTCATGCATCGCATGGTGAATACGGTGCAGACCGCACCACAATGGCAGGACGATCATCAGGAAGATGAACACGCGGCCAATAAAGCTGCCCGCAAACGCCAGCACGCGCTCGTAGCTCAGCGCATCGCCCGGGAACAGCCCCAGCGGCAGCATAATGCCGACCAGCAGGATGATAACCGGGGCGATGATGGCACTCCACATGCCGCCTGCGCCAAACAGGCCCCAGAAGACCGGCTCGTCTGAACGTTTTGGATTTGGATTGATCACAGTAGTCTCCTTACCAGAACAGTGCGACAAACAGAATGACCACAGTGACCAGGATCGTCACTGCCCACAGCCCTTTAATGACTGGCTCCGGCCCCATTTTTTCGTCTTTTATGATGATATTCGCCGCTTTTGGCGCCAGTTCAAACCAGGTTTTGGTATGAAGCAGCGCCGCCGCGAGCGCGATCAGGTTCAGAACTACGATAATTGGGTTTTGCAGGAACCCCACAAAGCTGGCCCAGGTTTCCGGCCCGTGTTTGAGGGCGAAAACGCCGTACATCAGCTCAAGGCTGAACCAGACCGCCGGTACCGCCGTGCCTTCACGCAGCATATAGAAGCGATAAAACGGCAGGTTTTTCCACCAGGTGGACGGCACTGGCCGCACGTAGGCTTTGCGTTTAGTCGTCATTATGCACTCCTTAGCGTGGTTTCAGGGTAGCGATAAGAAAGTCTTTCGAGCTTTCCACTTTACCCTGTTGAATGGCGGCGGCCGGGTCGACGTGCTTTGGACAGACTTCGGAGCAGTAGCCCACAAAGGTACAGGTCCAGACGCCGTTCTGGCCGTTAAGCTGCGCCATACGTTCTTTTTTACCGTGGTCGCGGCTGTCTTCGTTATAGCGGTGCGCCAGGGTAATGGCGGCCGGGCCGATGAACTCCGGGTTCAGGCCAAACTGTGGACAGGCGGCGTAGCACAGGCCGCAGTTGATGCAGCCAGAGAACTGATGGTATTTCGCCATCTGCGCCGGCGTCTGGGTGTTCGGACCCTGGTCCGGCGTGCGTGGGTTGCCGATGATGTACGGCTTAATCGCTTCCAGACTTTCGATAAAGTGGGTCATATCGACCACCAGATCACGCTCGATCGGGAAGTTGCCCAGCGCTTCAACCTTGATGCCCTTAGTGTAATCGCGCAGGAAGGTTTTACACGCCAGCTTCGGTACCTTGTTGACCATCATGCCGCAGGAGCCACAGATCGCCATGCGGCAGGACCAGCGGTAGCTCAGGTCCGGCGCCAGGTTGTCTTTGATATAGCCGAGCGCATCCAGCAGGGAGGTTTGCTCGTCATAGGGCACTTCATAGAAAGCGCTGTGGGGGGCGGTATCCACTTCCGGGTTGTAGCGCACCACTTCAACTTTCAGTTTTTGCATCTCAGCCATTCGCCTTCTCCTTCTTCTCGGCGGCTTCTGCTTCTGCGCCGTACACGCGTTTAGCCGGTGGCAGCGTGGTGATTTTCACGTCGCTGTAATCCAGACGCGTGGTGCCATCCGCATCGCGCCAGGCGAGAGTGTGTTTCAGGAAATTGACGTCGTCACGTTCGGTACAGCCTTCGTCCAGACGCTGGTGTGCGCCGCGAGACTCTTTACGCGCCAGCGCAGAGTGCGCCATACATTCTGCGACGTTCAGGCCGTGGCCCAGCTCAATGGTATAGAGCAGGTCGGTATTGAAGACGCTGGAGGTGTCGGTGATGCGCACGCGCTTGAAGCGCTCCTGCAGTTCCGCCAGCTTGTCGACGGTTTTCTGCATCAGTTCCGGCGTACGGTAGATACCGCAGCCTTCTTCCATCGACAGGCCCATCTCGTCGCGGATCTTCGACCAGTTCTCGTTACCTTCCTGGTTCACCAGATCCTTCAGGCGTTTTTCAACGTCTGTGACCTGCGCATCCAGCGCCGCGCCGTTTGCTTCGCCTGCGGTCGCCGCACGCTCCATCGCACGCTCGCCCGCCATGCGGCCAAAGACGACCAGCTCTGCCAGCGAGTTAGAGCCCAGGCGGTTGGCGCCGTGCAGGCCGACGGAGGAACACTCGCCTACGGCGAACAGCCCTTTAATGCGGGTTTCACACTGTTGGTCGGTTTCAATCCCGCCCATGGTGTAGTGCGCGGTTGGGCGTACCGGAATCGGCTCTTTCACCGGATCGACGCCGACGTAAGCTTTCGCCAGTTCGCAGATGAACGGCAGACGCTCCAGCAGTTTCTTCTCGCCCAGGTGACGCAGATCGAGATAGACCACGTCGCCGCGCGGCGTGGAGATGGTGTTGCCCTTGCGCCACTCGTGCCAGAAGGCCTGAGAGACTTTGTCGCGCGGGCCGAGTTCCATGTATTTGTTCTTCGGCTCGCCGAGAGGGGTTTCCGGGCCCATGCCGTAATCCTGCAGATAGCGGTAGCCGTTTTTGTTGACCAGGATACCGCCTTCGCCGCGGCAGCCTTCCGTCATCAGAATGCCCGAGCCTGGCAGACCGGTTGGGTGATACTGTACAAACTCCATATCGCGCAGCGGCACGCCGTGGCTCAGCGCCATGCCCATGCCGTCACCGGTGACGATGCCGCCGTTGGTGTTGTAGCGATAGACGCGTCCCGCACCGCCCGTTGCCATCACCACCGCATTGGCACGGATCTGGACGAGGGTGCCTTCCATCATGTTCATCGCCACCAGGCCACGTGCATGACCGTCGTCGACCAGAATGTCGAGGACGAAATGTTCATCAAAGCGCTGGATTTGTGGGAACTGAAGAGAGGTCTGGAACAGGGTGTGCAGCATGTGGAAGCCGGTCTTATCAGCGGCGAACCAGGTACGTTCGATTTTCATCCCCCCGAAGCGACGAACGTTGACGCTGCCGTCCGGACGGCGGCTCCACGGACATCCCCACTGTTCAAGCTGGGTCATTTCAGTTGGACAATGGTGTACGAAGTAGTCAACGACATCCTGTTCGCAAAGCCAGTCGCCCCCTGCAACCGTGTCGTGGAAATGGTATTCGAAGCTGTCATGATCCTGCGCAACGGCGGCGGACCCTCCTTCTGCTGCCACCGTGTGGCTGCGCATTGGATAGACTTTTGAAATCAATGCGATTTTAGCGTCAGGATTAGCTTGTGCTGCAGCAATCGCAGCACGTAATCCAGCCCCGCCAGCGCCTATTACGGCAAGATCGGCTTGAAAAGTTTGCACGACATTCCTCCAGATTTTTGTTATTTCGCAACGCGACAAACTAAAGGTAGTTCACCCGTCCACGCGGACGATTGCGAAAGCGTTTCCACTGCTCCTTTATGGGTAAAAGAGTATAACCGTGTAGACGTCAGGGAAATTTGACGTGTTCGATTTTTTTGCTGTTCTGTGCGGTGATTTATCATCGTGATTGATGAATTGCGTCACGAAATAATCCACTTAAATGAAATGCGCTTTTTTACTGCGCAAAATTTGTCTCTGTCCCTGCTAACGAGTAGACTTCGTGCCCTTGTCTGAAATCGGAGAAAAACTCATGAGCGAAACGGCCACCTGGCAGCCGAGCGCATCCATCCCAAATCTGTTAAAACGCGCCGCAATTATGACGGAGATCCGCCGTTTCTTTGCCGACCGCGGCGTCCTGGAGGTGGAAACCCCGTGCATGAGTCAGGCAACGGTAACGGATATTCATCTGGTCCCGTTTGAAACCCGTTTTGTTGGCCCTGGCCACTCTCAGGGCATGAATCTGTATCTGATGACCAGCCCGGAATATCACATGAAGCGCCTGCTGGCGGCGGGGTGCGGTCCGGTGTATCAGCTGTGCCGCAGTTTCCGTAATGAAGAGATGGGGCGTCACCACAACCCGGAATTCACCATGCTGGAGTGGTACCGCCCGCATTATGATATGTACCGCCTGATGAACGAGGTGGACGATCTGCTGCAGCAGGTGCTGGACTGTTCAGAAGCCGAAACGCTCTCCTATCAGCAGGCCTTCCAGCGCCATCTGGAAATCGATCCGCTGTCGGCGGACAAAGCTCAGCTGCGTGAAGTGGCGGCAAAACTGGATCTGAGCAACGTGGCGGATACCGAGGAGGATCGCGACACGCTGCTGCAGCTGCTGTTCACCTTCGGCGTGGAACCGCAGATTGGTAAAGAACGTCCGACGTTTGTCTATCACTTCCCCGCAAGCCAGGCGTCTCTGGCGCAGATCAGCACCGAAGATCACCGCGTGGCAGAGCGTTTTGAGGTCTATTACAAAGGCATCGAGCTGGCGAACGGCTTCCACGAGCTGACCGACGCGCGCGAACAGCAGCAGCGTTTCGAGCAGGATAACCGCAAGCGCGCCGCGCGCGGTCTGCCGCAGCAGCCGATTGATACTAACCTGCTGGAAGCCTTAAAGGCGGGCCTGCCGGATTGCTCCGGCGTGGCGCTGGGGGTTGACCGTCTGGTCATGCTGGCGCTGGACGCCGAGCAGCTTGGCGATGTGATTGCCTTTACGGTCGATCGCGCCTGAAAAAATGCCGGGTGGCGCAGCGCTTACCCGGCATACATTACCTGTGGCAATATTCCTTTCCATTTCCGCACGGCAACATTAAAAACTGCCATTTTCTCTGTACACAGGTCTTTTTCTTAAATTGCCTCGTATAGCCACAATATTAGTCTGGTCATCTGCTACCATCCGCGCAGTTTAATTCCTCTTCGGATGGTTATATGTCCCACTCACTCAAAAAGATGACCCTCACCGGGCTCATCCTGATGATTTTTACGTCAGTCTTTGGCTTTGCCAATAGCCCGTCGGCTTTCTATCTGATGGGCTACAGCGCGACGCCGTTTTATATCGTTTCTGCTCTGTTCTTCTTTATCCCGTTTGCGCTGATGATGGCGGAGATGGGCTCGGCTTACCGGACAGAAGAGGGCGGTATCTATTCATGGATGAACAACAGCATCGGCCCGCGTTACGCGTTTATCGGCACGTTTATGTGGTTCTCCTCCTACGTCGTCTGGATGGTCAGCACGGCGGCCAAAGTCTGGGTGCCGTTCTCAACGTTTCTTTTCGGGACGGATAAAACGCAGATATGGTCTCTGGCGGGGCTGAGCTCCACGCAGGTGGTCGGTATTCTGGCGGTGTGCTGGATGGTGGTGGTCACGCTGGTGGCGTCAAAAGGCATCAACAAAATTGCCCGTATCACCGCCGTTGGCGGTATTTCCGTGATGTGCCTGAACCTGGTGCTGCTGCTGGCGAGTATCGCCATTCTGTACCTGAACGGCGGGCACTTCGCGCAGGAGGTGAACTTCGTATCATCGCCTAATCCGGGCTATCAGTCCGGGCTGGCCATGCTCTCCTTCGTGGTGTTTGCCATTTTTGCCTACGGCGGTATTGAAGCGGTAGGCGGGCTGGTCGATAAGACCGAGAACCCGGAAAAGAATTTCGCCAAAGGGATTATTTTTGCCGCCATCGTCATCTCCATCGGCTACTCGCTGGCGATTTTCCTCTGGGGCGTCAGTACCAGTTGGCAGCAGGTGTTGAGTAACGACACCACTAACCTCGGGAACATCACCTACGTGCTGATGAAAAGCCTGGGGATGACGTTGGGTAACGCCATGCACCTGACGCCGGAAGCATCGGTCACCATGGGGATCTGGTTTGCGCGCATTACCGGCCTGTCGATGTTCCTTGCCTATACCGGCGCGTTCTTTACGCTGATCTACTCGCCGCTGAAAGCGATCATTCAGGGCACGCCAAAAGCGCTGTGGCCGGCACGCATGACGCAGCTGAATACCGCAGGCATGCCTGCCAACGCCATGTGGATGCAGTGTCTGCTGGTGTGCGTGTTCATTCTGCTGGTGTCATTTGGCGGTGATACCGCGTCTGCGTTCTATAACAAGCTGACCCTGATGGCGAACGTGTCGATGACGCTGCCGTACCTGTTCCTCACCCTGGCGTTCCCGTTCTTTAAGGCGAAGCGGGACCTTGAGCGTCCGTTTGTGATCTTCAAAACCCGCGCGGCAACGCTGCTGGCAACTACGGTGGTGGTGCTGGTCGTGGCATTTGCCAACATCTTTACCGTTATTCAGCCCGTGGTTGAGGCAAACGACTGGAACAGCTCGCTGTGGATGGTCGGTGGGCCGATCTTCTTCTCGCTGCTGGCGATGGGAATTTATGAGAATTACCGTCGGCGTTCAATGGCGTACGTCGCGGAAGTGGCGTAGCGGTAAAATGCCCCTCCCGAAAGGGAGGGGAGAAAGATTACAAGCTGCCCGCCGGGCGCGATCTTGCCGCCGACGTGAGCGTTTTACCCATCTTGCGTCCGTCCATACTTTCCAGACGCATCTGGAACGGTGGGAACGGCATATCAATACCGTGCTCGCGGAAGCCCGCCAGAATCAGCTGGTGGATCTCATGGCGCAGCGGCATACGGTGCCCCATTTCGGCAGCGTAAATACGCAGTTCGAAAATCTGGATCCCCTGCTGTAAATCGACCAGGAACACTTCCGGTACGGGATTATCGAGCACCAGCGTGCAGCGTTCGGCGGCGGTGTAGAGGATCTGCGTGACCTCTTCGCTGTTGGCATCCGACGGCGCCGGTACCGTCAGCACCACGCGCGTAACGGAGTCCGACAGCGACCAGTTGATAAACTGCTCGGTAATAAACGCCTTGTTCGGCACGATGATCTCTTTACGGTCCCAGTCGCTGATCGTGGTGGCACGGGTGTTGATCTTCGTTACGCTCCCGGTCAGATCGCGGATCGTCACCGTATCGCCAATACGAATCGGCTTTTCAAACAAGATGATGAGGCCGGACACAAAGTTAGCGAAAATCTCCTGCATGCCAAAACCAAGGCCAAACGTCAGCGCCGCTACCAGCCACTGCAGTTTAGACCACTCGATACCAATCATTGAGAAACCAACCATCCCGCCAAACAGCAGTATCAGGTATTTCGTAATGGTCGTAATGGCGTATCCCGTGCCGGGGGTTAAATCCAGATGCTGCAGCAGCGCCAGCTCCAGCAGTGCCGGGAAGTTACGCACCAGTTGGGTGGTGATGATCAGCACCAGAATGGCAATCAGCACCGCGCCTAAGGTGATCGGCTCCAGGCTTTCAACACCCTGCACCGTGGACGTCACGTCCCACAGAGAGATATTCTCCAGGAAGCCAAACGCGGAATGAATTTCCGACCACAGGAAAATCACCGACAGAAGGGCAATCAGCATCAGGAGGGAGCGCACCAGGCGCAGAGACTGGGTACTGATGGCATCCAGATCCAGTTCGACCTCGTCGGCATCCATCGTGCCTTCCGTGCTGTTGACATGGGTTGGCTCTTCCTCACCCCGGGCACGCTGAGCGAGGATCTCCGCCCGGCGATGCTTGGCGCGGTCGAAGGCCAGGCGACGGCGCTGGATCAGCATCCCGCGACGGATCACGTGATACACCACCAGCAGCAGGAACCAGATCGCCACCGACGTTTCCAGTCGCGCCAGAAGTGCCTGCGAGGTTGCCAGGTAACCTACCGCGGCTGCCAGCATCGCAATCAGAGGGGCGCTCAGCAGGAGGTTCCAGAGCAGCCGGTTGAACATGTTGTCGCCGCTGCCGGATTTATCCAGATAGAGCGGTATCCCCGCGCGTTTCAGGCTGAGCGTCACGATGGCCAGCGCGCCGCAGATCAGCATAAAGCAGAGGCGGCCCAGCGAGCCTGAAAATTCCCGGTCGTTGAGATTATCAAACATGATCAGCGCCATAATCAGCGGCACAATCAGCCCGATGCTCATCAGGTAGTAGCGCATGGCGCGCGCCACGCGGTTACGCGGCCAGCCAAAGTGGGCAATGAACAGGCCATTCGGCCGTGCGAACGTGGCGCAAATCATCACCACCCACAGCAGCGGCACCGTAGCGGTGACGCCATCGCCAATGGCGACCGCGAGCGGATAAGGCCAGGCTTCCCGCAGGCCGTAGCCAAGCGTCATCCACAGCACCGGCAGCGGAGACGCGACGAGAATCGACCAGAACACGGTGCGCAACGTCAGCCAGAAGTGATCCTGAGTGACTTTCCCCACCCGCGCGCTGGAACGCTCCAGGAAGCGGGTGAAATGTCTGCGCGAGTAAATGCTGAAGCCCACCAGAACCAACGCGCCCAGTAGCGGGATAATCGTCTCTTTACTGGTCAGCATCATCACGCTGGCCTGTCCGAGCTGGCTGAAGGTGTCCAGCGAAATCAGGCGGCGCAGATCCTGAACGATCTCAATCGGCCACGAGAAGGTCATCGGACGCACGTCGGACGTCCAGAAGAGATAACGGTGCGTCGCCTCGTTCACCTCTTTCAGCGCGTCTTCCAGCTGGCTATTAGAGACCTTGAGCTTAGTCAGTTCCAGAATCAGCGTATCCCCGCCCTGCAGCAAGGAGTTCAGCAGCTCGCGCTGGGTGCGCAGCTGGGCTTCCAGAATACGGTTTTGCTCGCTGGTCAGGGGTTGTCCGTCAGCCTGACGGATCTGGCGAATTTGCGGCTGCTTATTGAGAAGATCTTCAAAGTGCAGTCGCTGCACGCGCAGCTGGGCCATCTCGGTATCCAGCTGCTGCGGCTTCGGCATTTCCGGCAGGCGTGCGACCTGGGCGCGTAACGCTTCGCCCAGCAGGTTTGATGACCCGAGCCACTGGGACTGCTCGCGCAGGGTGTTGAGCGCCTGGCGCACCTGCAGGGTTTGATTCGTCGCCTGGCGCTGCTGGGAGGCAACCAGATCCATACGCTGCGCCTGCTGATTCAGGGCGGCAGAAAGCTCGCGGTTGACCTTAAACTGATCGACGATACCTTCTGGCAGATTGGCACTGTTTTCCGCCAGCAGCTCGGTGCTTTCAAGCGCACGCTCGGCTTCGCGCTGACGCTGGCTGTTAAGCAAATTACGCAGGGCCTGAAGATACGCATCCAGCTGCTCGCTCTGCTTCTGAGCAAGTTCAGAGCGCATCCGCGCCAGCTCCTGGCGGTTGTTGGCGGAAAGCTGCGCCAGCTCCAGCTCATCCACAAGGGCCTTCAGACGAGCTGATTCGGCCTGCAGACCCAGATTTTGCGCCTGAGCCTGCGGCGTATTGCCGCTTTGCGTCCCCACGCGACGCTCAACGTCGTTAAGCTGGCGGCGGGCGTCGGTTTGCTGCTGCGGAAGCTGACTGAGGGAGTCGGCAATTTCACGCGCCCGCTCCTGCTCCTGCTGAGCCTGGCGGCTCTTTTCCAGAAGCTGGCTGCTCACCTGCAGGATTTCCTGATTCAGGGCGTCGGTGGTCATGCCTTCCGGCACATTGCGCGGCTCATCGCGCAGATTAGCGAGCTGCGCGCGCAGCGTTTGCGAGAGTTTAGGGAAGTTGTCGATAACCTGCTGATACTGCTGAGCGCGCTCAAGCGAGCCTTTCCGCTCTTCAAGCGCGTTCAGTGCGGACTGGAGCGACTCAACGGTCTCTGGCTGAGCGGGTTTGGCCGCTTTCGCCTGCTCCAGTTCCTGGGTTATCTGTTTGGCGTCGGGGGCTGTCGCTGCGTACGCCCCCATGCTGAGGCACCAGGCCATCAGTAAAACGATAATCGGGCGCACGTCAGCGATCCTTCTGTTGTTAGCCTTCGTCTTTTTTGTCGTCAACCAGCGGGCTGGCGTCGTGCTCGGCGTCAATCTCTTCTTGCGGCAGCGGAGCAGGTTCTGCGTCCGGCGTCACGAAGGTTTCGGTAGAGACCGCCAGCGGTTGGCCAAGCTTAGTGACCGAGAGGCTTTCGAGCTGTTCAGCCAGCTTCACTTTGCCCGGCGCAAACAGGTTGATGACGGTCGAACCCAGCTTAAAGCGGCCCATCTCCTGACCTTTCAGCAGGGCGACAGAGCCTTCCTCTTCACCAGCAGGCCACGTCCAGCGCTTAATTACGCCTTCACGCGGCGGGGTGATGGTGCCAGCCCAGACGGTTTCAATACTGCCGACAATGGTCGCGCCCACCAGAATCTGCGCCATAGGGCCGAATTCAGTATCGAACAGGCAGATGACGCGCTCGTTACGGGCAAACAGGTTCGGTACGTTTTGCGCGGTCAGGTGGTTTACGGAGAACAGATCGCCCGGCACGTAGATCATCTCACGCAGGATACCGTTACACGGCATATGCACGCGGTGGTAGTCGCGCGGTGACAGATAGGTGGTGGCAAAGGTGCCGTTGCGGAACAGATCCGCCATCAGGTAATTGCCCGCCAGCAGCGCTTCCAGGCTGTAGTTATGGCCTTTCGCCTGCAGGATTTTGTCGTCTTCGATGTTACCCAGCTGGCTGATCACCCCGTCTGCTGGCATCACCAGGACGTTAGGATCGGTGTTCAGCGGGCGCACTTCGTCGCGCAGCGGGCGCACGAAAAACTCGTTGAACGTGCGGTAGCTGGCGGTGTCCGGCTTCTGCGCTTCTTTCATGTCGACCTTGTAATACTTCACGAAAAGATCGATGACCAGTTTGGTCAGCCAGCCCGCGCGTTTGCTTGCGCCCCAGCCCGCCAGGCGAGTGAGCCACAGTTTTGGCAGAATGTATTGAAGCGAAAGTTTAAATGCGTTTAACAAGGTAGCCTCCAGGCCATTGTTTTGTCGTTCCTGATCCGGCGGTAAGCCGCCGGAACCTGAAAAAAGGGGACGATTTTAGCGATGCTTAGCTTAGTTGTCAGTTGTCAGAATCAGAAAAGTTTTTACGCGTTTTTACCTGATCCATGCTCTCAAGAATGCGGTGGTAATTGTCGAAGCGGGTCTCCGCAATCTCACCTTTCTCAACCGCTTCGCGGATAGCGCAGCCTGGATCGTTATCGTGTTTACAGTCGCGGTATTTGCAAGCGCCTAAATAATCATGGAATTCGACAAATCCATTAAAGATTTGTTCCGGCTCAAGATGCCATAAACCGAATTCACGCACGCCCGGGGAGTCGATGACATCGCCGCCGTGCGGGAAGTGATACAGACGCGAGGCGGTAGTGGTGTGCTGGCCCAGACCCGAGACGTCAGACACATCGTTGGTGAGGATCTCCTGCTGGAGGCCGAGCAGATTGTTCAGCAGGCTCGATTTGCCTACGCCGGACTGGCCCGCAAAAATGCTGATGCGATCGGTAAGCGCCTCTTCCAGCGGTTTGAGGCCATCTTTAGTATGGCTGGAGACCATCAGGACGCGATAGCCAATCTTGCGATAGATATCCATCTGCTCATTAACGAAAGCCATGCCTTCGTCATCCAGCAGATCGATTTTGTTCAGCACGATAATCGGTTCAACCTGCAGCGTTTCGCAGGCGACGAGGTATCGGTCGATAATATTGAGCGAAAGTTCAGGCAAAATCGCCGATACGATAACAATCTGGTTAATGTTGGCGGCAATCGGCTTCACCCCGTCGTAAAAATCGGGACGGGTTAACACGGACGTACGTTCATGAACCGCTTCAACGATACCTTTTACCGTAACGCCTTCCGCCGCCTCTTTCCCCGGACGCCATACGACGCGGTCACCGGTCACCAGAGAACGAATGGTCCGGCGGATGTTGCAGCGGTGGATTTCACCATCGGCGGATTCCACGTCAGCGTGCATACCGAAACGGCTGATGACTACGCCTTCCGTTGGTTCGCCAAACAGGTTGTCGTCGTAATCGACCTTCTCCGAAGTGGTTTT
The DNA here is from genome assembly GCA_011754535.1 of Enterobacter asburiae. Lineage (NCBI taxonomy): Bacteria > Pseudomonadati > Pseudomonadota > Gammaproteobacteria > Enterobacterales > Enterobacteriaceae > Enterobacter > Enterobacter asburiae. The sequence continues at coordinate 463,977 of JAAQVN010000001.1, forward strand.
AAGACGGCGCTGGTGATTGGCATTCACACGGCGCTGCTGCCCTTTGGAGAGTTTATTTTTACTCAATCGCACTGGCTCCTGGTCGCCCGTAAGGGGCAAAACCTCTATGATACACTCTAATTAATACTAGTTAACCTGCTACTGCCGGTTATGCGAGAAGGGTGGAAAATAACATGAGCGCGGATGAAAACAACCTGATTTGGATCGATCTCGAAATGACCGGGCTGGATCCCGAGCGCGATCGCATTATTGAGATTGCAACCCTGGTCACCGATGCCAACCTGAATATCCTGGCCGAAGGGCCAACGATTGCGGTGCATCAGTCCGACGACCAGCTGGCGCTGATGGACGAGTGGAACGTGCGTACCCATACCGGAAGCGGGCTGGTGGAGCGCGTAAAGGCCAGCACGTTGGGCGATCGCGAGGCGGAACTGGCGACGCTCGAATTTCTGAAACAGTGGGTGCCGGCGGGTAAATCGCCGATCTGCGGCAACAGCATCGGCCAGGATCGCCGTTTTCTGTTTAAGTATATGCCGGAGCTGGAGTCTTACTTTCACTACCGCTATCTGGATGTCAGTACCCTGAAAGAGCTGGCGCGTCGCTGGAAACCAGAAATCCTTGATGGCTTCAAAAAGCAAGGAACGCACCAGGCGATGGACGATATCCGCGAGTCTGTGGCGGAACTCGCGTACTACCGCGAAAACTTTATTAAGCTGTGATTTTGAGATCCGGCGCCTTGCGTGGCCGGGATTTTGTCGTTAAATTGTTCAGCTTGCCGATTAAATAAGCATTTGAACTGAATTTCGAAAAAATCACTTTCAGGGGGGTTGCAGCTAAAAGGATTTCTCGTATAATGCGCCTCCCGTAACGACAGAGAATTACACGTTACGACAGCAACAAAAGCAGTACAGATTTGCGGGAATAGCTCAGTTGGTAGAGCACGACCTTGCCAAGGTCGGGGTCGCGAGTTCGAGTCTCGTTTCCCGCTCCAAAATTTGAAAAGTGCTTCTCAAGCACGGACTGCCCAAGCGGGAATAGCTCAGTTGGTAGAGCACGACCTTGCCAAGGTCGGGGTCGCGAGTTCGAGTCTCGTTTCCCGCTCCAAAATTTGAAAGTGCTTCTAAAGCACGGACCACCCAAGCGGGAATAGCTCAGTTGGTAGAGCACGACCTTGCCAAGGTCGGGGTCGCGAGTTCGAGTCTCGTTTCCCGCTCCAAATTCTTCTTCATCTCTAAAATATCCACAGCGAAAAGACGCGCTGGGGACGTTTTCTATTGCATCTGAAATACTCTTGTAAACAGAGTTATCCACAGAATTCGCGCTTTACCCAAACCGTACAGAAAGTTAGCAGGGTGAATAGTATCTTTGCAATCCATTGTATTTAATGGATAAATTTTCATTTCAAAATGTTAGCGAGATCACTTGACCTCTTCTCAAGTCCAGATGGCGCTTGAGTTTTTATTTTTATTCACAGGCTGTGAATATATCACGCATCCCGCGTAAGCCCTTTTTCGATTACCCTGACCAGCCGCTGTTTCTTGGGAAGCTGCACCTCGACCACGCAGGCATTGCGCTTCTCGATTTGCTGCGCAATCGCCCATTCTATGTGTTCATCAAGAAGTGGGTGCTCACCTCTACGACTTTCAAGCGCCTGAATATTTGCTTCATCCCACGGGGCATTGCCCAGCGCGACGGCCACGTTTCGCAGCCAGCGCAGGTGGCCGATACGCCGAATGGCGGAACCTTCCGTCACTTTCAGGAACCAGGCTTCGGTCCAGGCGAACAGCTCGATCAGCGGTGGGGCATGTAACGCCTTGCGCGGACTGAAGTCTTCTTCATCCGTCAGCTGTGAATAGCGGTTCCACGGGCAGATCAGCTGGCAGTCGTCGCAGCCGTAGATGCGGTTGCCGATAAGCGATCGAAACTCTTCCGGGATCGCTCCTTCGAGCTCGATGGTGAGATAGGAAATGCAGCGGCGCGCATCAACAGTGTACGGCTCAACGATGGCGCCAGTCGGGCAGATGGTCATGCAGGCCACGCAGCGGCCACAGCCTTCCTCTACCGGGCCGTCTACCGGCAGGGGTAAATCAATCAGCAGTTCACCGAGGAAGAAGAACGATCCGGCGTCGCGGCTAAGGATAAGTGAGTGCTTACCTGTCCAGCCAAGCCCGGCTTTTTCGGCGATCGGGCGCTCAAGAATAGGCGCGGAATCGACAAAGGGTCTAAAATTCAGCGAAACACAGTGCTGCTGAATAGTTTCCCCGAGTTTTTTTAAACGGTTACGCAGTAGCTTATGGTAATCACGCCCCAGGGCGTACCGGCTGACATAACCCAAAGAGGGATTTTTTAGCGTGCGCGCAAAGGCCGCGTTGGCAGGCAGGTAGTTCATGCGCACGCTGATGACGCGCAATGTACCCGGTAAAAGCTCATGTGGACGGGCACGCATCATGCCGTGACGCGCCATCCACTCCATTTCGCCGTGGTATTGTTTGTCCAGCCAGGCCTGCAGTTTTGGCTCGCTGGCAGAGAGGTCGGTATCGGTAATGCCTACCTTCTGGAAGCCAAGCTCAGCACCCCACTGTTTTATTTTTTGCGCTAATTCATTGAGATCGAGGGGCTGTGACATGACGGACCATACGGTGAAGAAAAACCCCGCAAGTATACCACATTCCATCTGGCATGCGGATGACCTCCGGCGCGCCGAAAAAGAGGCCGCAGACAGCCTCGGCATTACCCTTTATGAACTGATGCAGCGCGCGGGAGAGGCGGCGTTTAATGTTGCTCGCGGCGCGTACCCGCAATCCACTCACTGGCTGATTTTGTGTGGGCACGGCAATAACGGCGGCGACGGCTACGTTGCTGCGCGTCTCGCGGTTGCGGCCGGTATCCGCATTACCTTGCTGGCGCTGGAAAGTGATAAGCCCCTGCCGGAAGAGGCCGGTGCGGCGCGGGAGGCATGGCTGAATGCAGGCGGCGTGATTCATGCCCCTGATATCGTCTGGCCGGAAGATGTTGATCTGATTGTTGATGGTCTGCTGGGGACCGGGCTACGCAGCGCGCCTCGCGAGAACATCGCCGCGCTTATTGAACACGCTAACGGGCACTCCGCGCCGGTAGTGGCGCTGGACATTCCGTCGGGCCTGATCGCGCAGACCGGCGCGACGCCTGGCACCGTTATTCAGGCTGCGCACACCGTGACCTTTATCGCTCTGAAGCCGGGCTTGTTAACCGGAAAAGCCCGGGATGTGGTTGGCGTATTGCACCATAACGCCCTGGGGCTGGAGAGCTGGCTCGCAGGGCAGGAAACGCGCCTGTCACGCTTTGATTCCTCGCAGCTAAAAGAGTGGCTTCCGCCGCGCCGCCCAACGTCCCATAAGGGCGACCACGGCAGGCTGGTGATTATTGGTGGCGATCGCGGTACGGCAGGTGCGGTTCGCATGGCCGGTGAGGCGGCACTGCGCAGCGGTGCCGGATTAGTGCGAGTACTCACTCGCATCGAGAACATTACGCCAATCATTACAGCTCGACCGGAACTGATGGTCCATGAGCTTACGCCCCAGACGCTTGAAGAAAGCCTCGAATGGGCGGATGTGGTGGTCATTGGTCCCGGTCTTGGACAGCAGGCATGGGGTAAACAGGCCCTGCAAAAGGTCGAAAATTTTCGTAAACCGATGCTGTGGGATGCCGACGCGCTTAACCTTCTGGCAATAAACCCGGATAAGCGTCACAATCGCATTCTGACGCCACACCCCGGCGAAGCCGCGCGCCTGCTTAACTGCAGCGTGGCAGAAATTGAAAGCGATCGCTTACTTTCTGCTCAGCGTCTGGTAAAACGTTACGGAGGTGTTGCCGTTTTGAAAGGGGCAGGAACCGTTGTCGCCAGTGACGAGACGCAGGGCATTATTGATGCCGGAAATGCGGGCATGGCGAGCGGCGGCATGGGCGATGTGCTTTCAGGCATCATTGGCGCATTGCTTGGACAGAAACTTCCCCTTTATGATGCAGCCTGTGCGGGCTGCGTGGCCCACGGCGCGGCAGCTGACAGGCTTGCTGCGCGAGAGGGTACACGCGGTATGCTGGCCACCGATCTCTTTTGCACGCTGCGGCGTGTTGTTAACCCGGATGTGATTGACGTAGAAAATGACTAATCGAGCGATTCCTTTACCTGATGAACAAGCCACTTTAGATCTCGGCAAGCGCGTGGCGCAGGCCTGTCAGGGGGCAATCGTCATTTATCTGTATGGTGATTTAGGTGCGGGTAAAACCACCTTCAGCCGGGGTTTTTTGCAGGCGTTAGGGCATAACGGGAATGTGAAAAGCCCAACCTACACGCTGGTCGAGCCGTACACCCTCGACAATCTTATGGTGTACCACTTTGATTTATATCGCCTTGCGGATCCTGAGGAGCTGGAATTTATGGGGATCCGTGATTATTTTGCCAACGACGCCATCTGCCTGGTGGAGTGGCCGCAACAAGGTGCGGGTGTGTTACCTGACCCGGATGTCGAAATTCACTTAGATTACCAGGCGCAAGGGCGTGAGGCTCGCATCAGTGCGGTTTCCTCATCAGGGTGTTCCTTACTGGCGCGTCTCGCCGGTTAAGAGTAGGGATGACGGAATGATTAGTCGCGTTAAAGGTTGGGTGTTGGCTGCGACGGTGCTGCTGTGCGCGCAGGCCGGGGCGGCAAGCCTTTCGGATATTCAGGTGTCAAACGGCGAAAGCCAGGCCCGGATCACGTTCAGCTTTATGGGTGATCCTGAATATGCGTTTTCACAGCCAGACAGCCGCAGCGTGGCGCTGGATATCAAACAGACTGGCGTGATCCAGGGGTTACCGCTGCGGTTCAGCGGTAACAACCTGGTGAAAAGTATCCGTTCGGGTACCCCGCAGGACAGCCAGTCGCTGCGTCTGGTGGTCGATCTGACCGAAAAGGGTAAAACGAAGGCGGTGAAGCAGCAAAACGGGGCGAACTATACGGTGGTCTTTACCATCAATGCCGATGTTCCGCCGCCTCCGCCGCCACCGGTTGTCGCGAAACGCGTGGAAGAGCCGGTCTATACGCCGCGCCCATCGGAACCTGCGCGTAATCCGTTTAAATCGCAGAACGATCGCATCACCGCGGCAACCAGCAGCAATACGGTAACGCGTCCGGCGTCCAGCGCGCGGCGTGCGGTCAGCGGTGATAAAGTGATTATCGCCATTGATGCCGGGCACGGTGGTCAGGACCCTGGTGCGATTGGCCCGGGCGGCACGCGAGAGAAAAATGTCACTATTGCAGTGGCCCGCAAGCTGCGGACGTTGTTAAACGACGATCCGATGTTTAAAGGCGTACTGACGCGCGACGGCGACTATTTTATCTCTGTGATGGGCCGCTCAGACGTGGCGCGTAAGCAAAACGCCAATTTCCTGGTCTCCATTCACGCGGATGCCGCACCGAACCGTAACGCGACGGGCGCCTCGGTATGGGTTCTGTCGAACCGTCGGGCGAACAGCGAAATGGCAAACTGGCTGGAAGAGCATGAGAAACAGTCTGAACTGTTAGGCGGCGCGGGTGATGTGCTGGCTAACAGCCAGTCTGACCCGTATCTCAGCCAGGCGGTGCTGGATTTACAGTTCGGTCATTCTCAGCGCGTCGGGTATGATGTCGCCACTAACGTATTGAATCAGCTGCAGGGCATCGGAGCATTGCATAAGCGTCGCCCGGAACATGCGAGCCTGGGCGTTCTGCGTTCGCCGGATATTCCGTCAATTTTGGTGGAGACGGGCTTTATCAGCAATAACAGCGAAGAGCGCCTGCTGGGCAGCGACAGCTACCAGCAGCAAATTGCCGAAGCGATATACAACGGTTTACGTAAATATTTTGAGGCGCATCCTCTGCAGTCCGCGCCGCAGGGCGGGGCAGCCCAGACGGCCAGCGCCGCGCAGCCGGGTGAGTTGACCGCCACAAATTAAGGAGAATTCATGCCGATTCAGGTTCTGCCGCCGCAGCTCGCGAACCAAATCGCCGCCGGTGAGGTGGTGGAACGCCCTGCGTCGGTAGTGAAAGAGCTGGTGGAAAACAGCCTCGATGCGGGCGCAACCCGCATTGATATTGATATTGAACGCGGCGGCGCGAAGCTTATCCGCATTCGCGACAACGGCTGCGGGATCAAAAAAGAGGAGCTGGCGCTGGCGCTGGCGCGTCATGCCACCAGTAAAATTGCCTCTCTGGATGACCTGGAAGCGATTATCAGCCTCGGTTTTCGCGGCGAAGCGCTGGCCAGTATCAGTTCGGTGTCTCGTTTAACGCTGACCTCCCGCACCGCTGAACAGCAGGAAGCCTGGCAGGCCTACGCTGAAGGGCGGGATATGGACGTGACGGTCAAACCCGCGGCGCACCCTGTCGGTACCACGCTGGAAGTTCTGGATCTGTTCTACAACACTCCCGCCCGCCGTAAGTTTATGCGTACCGAAAAAACCGAGTTCGGCCATATCGACGAGATCATCCGCCGAATTGCGCTCGCCCGTTTCGACGTCACCATCAACCTCAGCCATAACGGCAAGGTGATGCGCCAGTACCGCGCGGTGGCTGAAGGTGGGCAGAAAGAGCGACGTTTAGGGGCTATCTGCGGGACGCCGTTCCTGGAACAGGCGCTGGCTATCGAGTGGCAGCACGGCGATCTGGCTTTACGTGGCTGGGTGGCCGATCCGCATGCCAGCAGCGCGGCGTTCTCTGAAATTCAGTATTGCTACGTTAACGGCCGTATGATGCGCGACCGCCTCATTAACCACGCCATTCGCCAGGCCTGCGAAGATAAGCTCGGGGCAGATCAGCAACCTGCCTTTGTACTTTATCTGGAGATCGACCCGCATCAGGTGGATGTCAACGTCCATCCTGCCAAGCATGAGGTGCGGTTCCATCAGTCGCGTCTGGTACATGATTTTATCTACCAGGGCGTGCTGAGCGTACTGCAACAGCAGCTTGAACCCACACTGCCGCTGGAAAAAGAAGACTCCGCACCGCGCCCCATTCCGGAAAATCGTGTCGCTGCGGGTCGCAACCATTTTGCGGAGCCTGCCGTCGCGCGTGAACCGGACGCCCCGCGTTTCTCCTCAGCAGGGGCCGCACCGCGTCCGACGGGCGCGAACTACCCGAACGCTCAGCCCGGCTATCAAAAGCAGCAGGGGGCGCTGTACCGTAAACTGCTGGAAACGCCGGCAGTCGAGCGCAAAGAGCACGTTGCGGTGGCGACACCTTCCCTTGAAGGCCATAGCCAGAGTTTTGGCCGGGTGCTGACGATTATCGCACCGGATATGGCGCTGCTTGAGCGCGACGGCAAACTGCTGCTTCTGGCGCTGCCGGTTGCCGAACGCTGGCTCAAGCAGGCGCAGCTGACGCCGGGGGATAATGTGGCATGTGCGCAGCCGCTGTTAATCCCGGTTCGCCTGAAAATATCCCCTGAAGAAACAAGGGTATTGCAGCGTGCAGAGGCCCAGCTGGCGCAAATGGGCATTGAAATTGTGCTCGAACCACAACATGTGACAATTCGCGCAGTGCCTTTACCCTTACGCCAACAAAATTTACAAAACTTGATTCCTGAACTGATAGGCTACCTGGCGCAGCAGACATCGTTTGAGGCTGCCAACACCGCGCAGTGGATCGCCCGCCATCTGGCCAGCGAACATTCACCGTGGAGTATGGCGCAGGCGATTACCGTGCTTGCGGAGGTGGAACGCCTCTGCCCACAGCTGGTGAAAGCGCCGCCGGGTGGGTTATTACAACCTGTTGATTTAAAAACGGCGATGACCGCCCTGAAACATGACTGACGTAAGTAAGGCGAGCCTGCCAAAGGCAATTTTTTTAATGGGCCCAACGGCCTCGGGCAAAACGGCGTTAGCCATTGAGTTACGTAAAGTTTTGCCTGTAGAGTTGATTAGCGTTGATTCCGCCCTCATCTATCGAGGGATGGACATCGGCACGGCGAAGCCCGGCGCAGATGAACTGCGTGCGGCACCGCACCGTTTGCTGGATATTCTCGACCCGGCAGAGGCTTACTCCGCAGCGGATTTCCGCCGGGATGCCTTAGCCGAGATGGCCGAGATCACCGCCGCGGGGCGTATACCGCTGTTGGTTGGCGGAACCATGCTCTACTTCAAGGCGCTGCTCGAAGGGTTGTCTCCTTTACCTTCCGCGGACCCTGAGGTGAGAGCAAAGATTGAGCAGCAGGCGGCAGAGCAGGGATGGGACGTATTGCATAAGCAACTGGCGGAGGTTGACCCGGTTGCAGCAGCGCGGATCCATCCAAATGATCCGCAAAGGCTTTCCCGGGCACTGGAAGTTTTTTTCATTTCGGGTAAAACTTTAACGGAACTGACGCAAACGTCAGGAGACGCTCTGCCGTATCAGGTGCATCAGTTCGCCATCGCCCCGGCGAGCCGTGAACTGCTCCATCAACGAATTGAGCAGCGTTTTCATCAGATGTTGGCTTCAGATTTTGAAGCAGAAGTGCGGGCGCTATTTGCCCGTGGAGATTTGCATACGGATATGCCTTCCGTTCGTTGTGTGGGATACCGCCAGATGTGGTCGTATCTTGAAGGTGAGATTTCATACGATGAAATGGTTTATCGAGGTGTTTGCGCCACGAGACAGTTAGCGAAGCGCCAGATCACCTGGTTGCGCGGTTGGGAGGGAGTTCACTGGTTAGACAGTGAAAAACCGCAACAGGCGTTAAACGAGGTGATTGAGGTTGTTGGTGATATCGCCCACTGAATGTGTACAATTGAGACGTATCGTGCGCAATTTTTCAGAATCGCAAGGTTCTAAGTACAAAACAAGCATATAAGGAAAAGATAGAATGGCTAAGGGGCAATCTTTACAAGATCCGTTCCTGAACGCATTGCGTCGGGAACGTGTTCCAGTTTCTATTTATTTGGTGAATGGTATTAAGCTGCAAGGTCAGATTGAGTCTTTCGATCAGTTCGTGATCCTGTTGAAAAACACGGTCAGCCAGATGGTCTACAAGCACGCTATCTCTACTGTTGTTCCGTCCCGTCCGGTCTCTCATCACAGCAATAACGCTGGCGGCGGCACAGGCAGTAACTACCATCACGGCAGCAACGCGCAGGGTTCTTCAACGCCAGCGCAGGACAGCGACGAGACCGAATAAGGTTTCAGCTGTTATCCACACGGGGAGCCAGGGATCCTGCGTTCCCCGCTGATCTTTTTAGAGAGGTTTACGCTTGTTTGACCGTTATGATGCCGGTGAGCAGGCGGTGCTGGTACACATCTATTTTTCGCAAGACAAAGATATGGAAGACCTCCAGGAGTTTGAATCTCTGGTCTCTTCCGCCGGTGTCGAAGCAATGCAGGTGATTACCGGTAGCCGTAAAGCGCCGCACCCAAAGTATTTTGTTGGTGAAGGTAAAGCAGTAGAAATTGCGGATGCCGTAAAAGCAACCGGCGCGTCAGTCGTGTTGTTTGATCATGCGCTGTCTCCAGCCCAGGAGCGCAACCTGGAAGCTCTCTGCGAATGCCGTGTTATCGATCGCACGGGATTGATTTTAGATATTTTTGCTCAGCGTGCCCGAACCCACGAGGGGAAACTGCAGGTTGAGCTGGCGCAGTTGCGCCATCTGGCGACGCGTCTGGTGCGTTGCTGGACCCACCTTGAAAGACAAAAAGGCGGGATTGGTTTGCGCGGTCCGGGTGAAACCCAGCTCGAAACCGACCGCCGTTTGCTGCGTGGCCGTATTACCCAGATCCTCTCACGTCTGGAACGTGTAGAGAAACAGCGTGAACAGGGGCGTCGGGCGCGAACCAAAGCCGACATCCCAACGGTGTCGCTGGTGGGCTATACCAACGCCGGTAAATCCACCCTGTTTAACCAGATAACCGAGGCCCAGGTGTATGCCGCAGACCAGCTGTTTGCGACCCTGGACCCGACGCTGCGCCGCATTGACGTTGCAGACGTGGGTGAAACAGTGCTGGCGGATACCGTAGGGTTTATCCGCCATCTGCCGCACGATCTGGTGGCGGCGTTTAAGGCGACGTTGCAGGAGACGCGTCAGGCGACCCTGCTGCTGCACGTGATTGATGCGGCTGACGTACGCGTGCAGGAGAACATCGACGCGGTGAACGTGGTGCTGGAAGAAATTGACGCCCACGAAATTCCCACGCTGTTGGTGATGAATAAGATCGATATGCTGGAGGATTTCGAACCGCGTATCGACCGAGATGAAGAGAACAAACCGATTCGGGTCTGGCTTTCTGCTCAGGCCGGTATTGGTGTGCCACTGCTTTTCCAGGCTTTGACAGAACGTCTTTCCGGTGAGGTAGCTCAGCACACGCTGCGACTGCCGCCACAGGAAGGCAGGCTGCGCAGCCGGTTTTATCAGCTTCAGGCGATAGAAAAAGAGTGGATGGAGGATGACGGCAGCGTGGGGATGCAGGTGCGTATGCCGATCGTTGACTGGCGTCGCCTCTGTAAACAAGAACCTGCGCTGGCGGACTATATCGTCTGATCAGAAAGGGGAAGCCTGAAAAATTCGCCCTTGCATAACAAATATGGAGCATATACATGGCGTGGAATCAGCCCGGTAATAACGGACAAGACCGCGACCCGTGGGGAAGCAGCAATAATCAAGGCGGCAACTCTGGGGGAAATGGCAACAAAGGTGGTCGCGAGCAGGGGCCGCCGGATCTGGATGATATCTTCCGCAAGCTGAGCAAAAAGCTTGGTGGCCTTGGCGGAGGAAAAGGTTCAGGCTCGGGTGGCAGTTCCAGCCAGGGACCGCGCCCGCAATTAGGTGGCCGCCTGGTGGGCATCGTTGCTGCCGGGCTGGTGATCGTCTGGGCAGCCAGCGGGTTCTACACCATTAAAGAAGCAGAACGCGGCGTGGTCACCCGTTTCGGTAAGTTCAGCCATCTGGTTGAGCCGGGCCTGAACTGGAAACCGACCTTCATTGACGACGTTACTGCAGTCAACGTGGAGTCCGTCCGTGAACTGGCCGCCTCCGGCGTGATGCTGACCTCTGACGAAAACGTGGTGCGCGTCGAGATGAACGTGCAGTACCGCGTGACCGATCCTGAGCGTTATCTGTTTAGCGTGACCAGCGCCGATGACAGCCTGCGTCAGGCGACCGACAGCGCCCTGCGTGGTGTAATCGGCAAATACACGATGGACCGCATCCTGACCGAAGGTCGTACCGTTATTCGTAGCGATACCCAGCGCGAGTTGGAGGAGACGATTCGTCCTTACAACATGGGTATCACCCTGCTGGACGTCAACTTCCAGGCTGCGCGTCCGCCGGAAGAGGTGAAGGCCGCGTTTGATGATGCGATTGCCGCCCGTGAAAACGAACAGCAGTACATCCGCGAAGCAGAAGCGTATACCAACGAAGTGCAGCCGCGTGCTAACGGTCAGGCGCAGCGTATTCTGGAAGAGGCGCGTGCGTACAAGACCCAGACCATCCTGGAAGCTCAGGGTGAAGTGGCTCGCTTCGCGCGCATCCTGCCGGAATACAAAGCCGCGCCGGAAATTACCCGCGAGCGTCTGTATATCGAGACCATGGAAAAAGTGCTGAGCCACACCCGCAAAGTGTTGGTTAACGACAGCAAAGGTGGAAACCTGATGGTTCTGCCGCTGGATCAGATGCTGAAAGGCGGTTCTGCACCGGCAGCGAAAGACACCAGCGGAGCGAACAACCTGCTGCGTCTGCCGCCAGCCTCATCAGGCAGCTCCAGCGCGAACACAACGCCTTCTTCGAACGATGGTGACATTATGGACCAACGCCGTGCTAACGCGCAGCGTAACGACTACCAGCGTCAGGGGGAATAAGGATGCGTAAGTCAGTTATTGCGATCGTCGTCATCGTACTGGTCGTGCTGTATACCTCGATCTTTGTGGTGAAAGAGGGCGAGCGTGGGATCAAATTCCAGTTCAGCAGCGTCGTGCGTGACAGTGACAAACGTCCGGTGATTTACGAGCCGGGTCTGCACTTCAAGGTGCCGTTTATTCAGTCAGTGAAAACGCTGGATGCGCGTATCCAGACCATGGATAACCAGGCTGACCGTTTCGTGACCAAAGAGAAGAAAGACCTGATCGTTGATTCTTATATCAAATGGCGCATCAGCGATTTCAGCCGCTACTTCCTGGCAACGGGCGGTGGTGACGTTTCTCAGGCGGAAGTGCTGCTGAAACGTAAGTTCTCTGACCGTCTGCGTTCTGAGATTGGTCGTCTGGATGTGAAAGACATCGTGACCGATTCCCGTGGTCGTCTGACGCTGGAAGTGCGCGATGCGCTGAACTCCGGTACAGCGGGTACGGAAGACGAAGTGGAAACGCCAGCAGCGGATGACGCGATTGCTAAAGCCGCTGAGCGAGTTCAGGCTGAAACCAACGGTAAAGTTCCGGTGATCAACCCGAACAGTATGGCAGCGCTGGGTATCGAAGTGGTTGACGTGCGTATCAAGCAGATCAACCTGCCAGCTGAAGTGTCCGAGGCGATCTACAACCGTATGCGCGCCGAGCGTGAAGCGGTAGCCCGTCGTCACCGTTCACAGGGCCAGGAAGAGGCGGAAAAACTGCGTGCGGCAGCGGACTATGAAGTGACCAAGACGCTGGCGGAATCTGAGCGTCAGGGCCGTATCCTGCGCGGTGAAGGCGATGCCGAAGCCGCGAAGCTGTTCGCCGATGCCTTCAGCCAGGATCCAGACTTCTACGCCTTTATCCGTAGCCTGCGCGCGTACGAGAATAGCTTCAAGAGCAACCAGGATGTGATGGTGCTCAGCCCGGACAGCGATTTCTTCCGTTATATGAAGACGCCGACCAACGCAACGCGATAAACTCAGGCTCGTTTGAGTATTCAAACCACCGCTCCCAACGGAGCGGTGGTTTTCTTTTATAAGGATGAAAAATGAATTCAACGATCTGGCTTGCGCTGGCCCTGGTTCTGGTGCTGGAAGGCCTCGGTCCGATGCTCTATCCGCGCGCATGGCGTCGTATGATCGCGACCATGAGCCAGCTGCCGGATAATATCTTGCGTCGTTTCGGCGGTGGTCTTGTGGTTGCCGGTATCGTTATCTACTACATGTTGAGGAAAACGATTGGCTGATCAAAAACTAGCCGCAATTGGCATATTTTAGGGTCAAAAAGTGCTGTATATCTGAAAAAGCGATGGTAGAATCCATTTTTAAGCAAACGGTGATTTTGAAAAAAATGGGTAACAACGTCGTCGTACTGGGCACCCAATGGGGTGACGAAGGTAAAGGGAAGATTGTTGATCTTCTGACTGAACGGGCTAAATATGTTGTACGCTACCAGGGCGGTCACAACGCAGGCCATACTCTCGTAATCAACGGTGAAAAAACCGTCCTCCATCTTATTCCATCAGGCATTCTTCGCGATAACGTCACCAGCATCATCGGTAACGGCGTTGTGCTGTCTCCTGCTGCGCTGATGAAAGAGATGAAAGGTCTGGAAGACCGTGGTATCCCTGTTCGTGAGCGTCTGCTGCTCTCCGAAGCCTGCCCGCTGATCCTGGACTATCACGTGGCGCTGGATGTAGCGCGTGAAAAAGCGCGCGGCGCGAAAGCAATCGGCACCACCGGTCGTGGTATCGGCCCGGCTTACGAAGATAAAGTTGCACGTCGCGGTCTGCGCGTGGGCGACCTCTTCGACAAAGCGACCTTCGCTGAAAAACTGAAAGAAGTGATGGAATATCACAACTTCCAGCTGGTGAACTTCTACAAAGCTGACGCTGTTGACTACCAGAAAGTGCTGGATGACGTCATGGCGATTGCAGACATTCTGACCGGTATGGTTGTTGATGTGTCCGATCTGCTGGACCAGGCGCGCAAGCGTGGCGATTTCGTCATGTTCGAAGGTGCGCAGGGTACGCTGCTGGACATTGACCACGGTACCTATCCGTACGTAACCTCCTCTAACACCACCGCGGGTGGCGTGGCGACCGGCTCTGGCCTGGGTCCACGTTATGTGGATTACGTTCTGGGCATCATCAAAGCGTACTCCACTCGCGTGGGTGCGGGTCCATTCCCGACTGAACTGTTTGATGAAACCGGCGAGTTCCTGTGCAAGCAGGGTAACGAGTTTGGCGCGACCACCGGTCGTCGTCGTCGTACCGGCTGGCTGGATGCGGTTGCAGTGCGTCGTGCAGTGCAGATCAACTCCCTGTCTGGCTTCTGCCTGACCAAGCTGGACGTGTTGGACGGCCTGAAAGAAGTGAAAATCTGCGTAGGCTACCGTATGCCAGATGGCCGTGAAGTGACCACCACTCCGCTGGCCGCTGACGACTGGGAAGGCATCGAGCCAATCTACGAAACCATGCCGGGCTGGTCTGAAACCACCTTCGGTGTGAAAGAGCGTAGCGGCCTGCCGCAGGCGGCGCTGGATTACATCAAGCGCATCGAAGAACTGACCGAAGTGCCGATCGATATTATTTCTACCGGCCCGGATCGTACTGAAACGATGATTCTGCGCGACCCGTTCGACGCATAATCTTCGTGACTGCTGGCCTGCGGGGAGACCCGCAGGCCGGATAAGCGTAGCGCCAACCGGCGACCGCTCCTGGATCTCCGCTTTTTCGCCCCGTCTGTCAAATAAATTAGCCCCTAACTATCTGGCTGGTTTATCATCATTAATGAATATCTCAGCGGTTTGACCGCGTTTTCCCTTTTTCCTGAGGTTGATGTGCAGTTAACAAGTTTCACCGATTACGGCTTACGCGCGCTGATTTACATGGCGTCGTTACCCGAAGGGAAGATGACCAGTATCTCTGAAGTGACAGAGGTATACGGTGTATCCCGTAATCATATGGTCAAAATAATCAATCAACTTAGCCGTGCCGGATACGTTGCTGCCGTCCGCGGGAAGAATGGAGGGATCCGTCTTGGTAAACCGGCACAGAGTATTCGTATCGGGGATGTGGTACGCGAGCTGGAGCCTTTGTCTCTGGTGAACTGCAGCAGCGAGTTCTGCCACATTACGCCCGCTTGCCGCCTGAAACAGGCGCTTTCTAAGGCCGTGCAAAGTTTTCTCAAGGAACTGGATAACTACACGCTGGCCGATTTGGTTGAAGAGAATCAACCGCTTTATAAATTATTGCTGGTGGAATGAAGAAAATTTCCACCGGAGCTGACAACGGAGGAACCGACATGTCACAAGATCCTTTCCAGGAACGCGAAGCCGAAAAATACGCGAATCCTATCCCCAGCCGCGAGTTCATCATTGAACACTTAACAAAACGCGAAAAACCCGCCAATCGTGAAGAACTTGCCGTTGAATTAAATATTGAAGGTGAAGAGCAAATTGAAGCCCTTCGCCGCCGCCTGCGCGCCATGGAGCGCGACGGGCAGTTGGTCTTTACCCGCCGCCAGTGCTACGCGCTGCCTGAACGCCTCGACCTGCTGAAAGGCACCGTGATAGGTCACCGTGACGGCTTTGGCTTCCTGCGCGTGGAAGGCCGTAAAGACGATCTTTATCTCTCATCCGAACAGATGAAAATGTGTATCCACGGCGACCAGATCCTGGCGCAGCCGCTGGGTGCCGACCGTAAAGGCCGCCGCGAGGCGCGCGTGGTTCGCGTGCTGGTGCCGAAAACCAGCCAGATTGTGGGCCGCTACTTTACCGATGCGGGTGTAGGCTTTGTGGTGCCGGACGACAGCCGTCTGAGCTTCGATATTCTGATCCCACCTGAAGAGGTGATGGGCGCGCGCATGGGCTTTGTGGTGGTGGTGGAACTTACCCAGCGCCCAACCCGTCGCACCAAAGCGGTCGGGAAAATCGTCGAAGTGCTGGGCGATAACATGGGCACCGGCATGGCCGTCGATATGGCGCTGCGCACGCATGAGATCCCGTACGTCTGGCCGAAAGCGGTCGAGGAGCAGATTGAAAACCTGCGTGAAGAAGTGCCGGAAGAGTCCAAAGCGGGCCGTGTGGATCTGCGCTCCCTGCCGCTGGTCACCATTGATGGTGAAGATGCCCGCGACTTCGATGACGCCGTCTACTGCGAGAAAAAACGCGGCGGCGGCTGGCGTCTGTGGGTGGCGATTGCTGACGTAAGCTACTACGTTCGTCCGCACACGCCGCTGGATAACGAAGCGCGCAGTCGCGGTACGTCGGTCTACTTCCCGTCTCAGGTTGTACCGATGCTGCCGGAAGTGCTCTCAAACGGCCTGTGTTCCCTGAACCCGCAGGTTGACCGCCTCTGTATGGTTTGCGAGATGACTATCTCCACCAAAGGGCGCTTAACGGGCTACAAATTCTACGAAGCGGTGATGAGCTCGCACGCGCGTCTGACCTATACCAAGGTCTGGCATATGCTGCAGGGCGACCAGGATCTTCGCGAGCAGTACGCGCCGCTGGTTAAGCACATCGAAGAGCTGCATAACCTCTACAAAACGCTGGATCAGGCGCGCGAAGAGCGCGGCGGGATCTCCTTTGAGAGCGAAGAAGCGAAGTTTATCTTCAATGCGGAACGCCGCATTGAGCGTATCGAGCAGACCCAGCGTAACGATGCGCACAAGCTGATCGAAGAGTGTATGATTCTGGCGAACATCTCGGCGGCGAGATTTGTTGAGAAAGCCAAAGAGCCTGCGCTGTTCCGTATCCACGATAAGCCGTCGACGGAAGCCATCACCGCGTTCCGCTCCGTGCTGGCTGAACTGGGTCTGGAGCTGCCAGGCGGTAACAAGCCAGAGCCGCGTGATTACGCCGAGCTGCTGGAGTCCATTGGCGACCGTCCTGACGCAGAAATGCTGCAGACGATGCTGCTGCGCTCTATGAAGCAGGCTATTTACGATCCGGAAAACCGGGGGCACTTCGGCCTGGCGCTGCAGTCTTACGCGCACTTTACCTCGCCGATCCGCCGCTATCCTGACCTGTCCCTGCACCGTGCTATCAAGTATCTGCTGGCGCAGGAGCAGGGTCATAAAGGGAACACCACCGAAACCGGCGGGTATCACTATTCGATGGAAGAGATGCTGCAGCTGGGCCAGCACTGTTCCATGACCGAACGTCGTGCTGATGAAGCCACGCGTGACGTAGCGGACTGGCTGAAGTGTGACTTTATGCTGGACCAGGTGGGCAACGTCTTTAAAGGCGTGATTGCCAGCGTTACCGGCTTTGGTTTCTTCGTTCGTCTGGATGAGCTGTTTATCGACGGCCTGGTGCACGTCTCCAGCCTGGATAACGACTACTACCGCTTCGACCAGGTCGGCCAGCGCCTGATTGGCGAATCTGGCGGCCAGACCTATCGTCTGGGCGACCGTGTGGAAGTGAAGGTTGAAGCCGTGAATATGGACGACCGTAAAATCGACTTCAGCCTGATCTCCAGCGAGCGCGCGCCGCGTAACGTCGGTAAAACCGAGCGTGAAAGGGCGAAAAAGGGCGGCAACGGTAAAGCGAGCGGTAAACGTCGCCAGGCAGGTAAAAAGGTAAACTTCGAGCCGGACAGCGCGTTCCGCGGCGAGAAGAAACAGAAGCCGAAGGCGGCGAAGAAAGAAGCCCGTTCAGCGAAAAAGCCTTCCGCGAAAACGCAGAAAATTGCTGCCGCCACCAAAGCGAAGCGCGCGGCCAAGAAAAAGCAGGCGGAGTAATTCTCCCCTCACCCTGACCCTCTCCCCAACCGGGAGAGGGGAAATACTTATTACGAGAACCATCAATGAGTGAAATGATTTACGGCATCCACGCGGTGCAGGCCCTTCTCGACCGCGCACCGGAGCGTTTTCAGGAAGTGTTTATTCTGAAAGGGCGTGAAGATAAGCGTCTGATGCCGCTGATCCACGCGCTGGAAGCGCAGGGCGTGGTGATCCAGCTGGCTAACCGCCAGTTCCTGGATGAGAAAAGCGAAGGCGCGGTGCACCAGGGGATTATTGCCCGCGTGAAGCCGGGCCGTCAGTATCAGGAAAACGATCTGCCGGATCTGATTGCCGGGCTGGATAACCCGTTCTTCCTGATCCTCGATGGCGTAACCGATCCGCATAACCTCGGCGCGTGCCTGCGCAGCGCCGATGCGGCGGGCGTGCACGCGGTGATCGTGCCGAAAGATCGCTCCGCGCAGCTGAACGCGACTGCGAAGAAAGTGGCCTGCGGCGCGGCGGAAAACGTTCCGCTGATCCGCGTGACCAACCTGGCGCGCACCATGCGTATGCTGCAGGAGGAGAACATCTGGATCGTCGGTACCGCCGGTGAAGCGGATCATACTCTGTACCAGAGCAAAATGACCGGCCGTCTGGCGCTGGTTATGGGAGCGGAAGGCGAAGGCATGCGTCGTCTGACCCGCGAACACTGCGACGAGCTGATTAGCATCCCGATGGCGGGCAGCGTGTCGTCTCTGAACGTTTCCGTTGCGACGGGCATCTGCCTGTTTGAAGCGGTGCGCCAGCGGGGAGCATAAACAGCAAGGCCGTCCACAGGACGGCCTTTTGTGTTTTCTCCCTCTCCCCGTGGGAGAGGGCCGGGGTGAGGCACCAGACGGTGACAAACTCACTCTTCCAGCGACCGCAAATGGTCATCCTTCCTCAGCGTCATCAGCGCGAAAATACTCACTACCGCCGTTGCCATCACGTAATACGCCGGAATATCCAGGTTGCCCGTCTGCTTAATCAGCCCGGTAATGATTAGCCCTGCACATCCCGAGAAAATCGCGTTCGACAAAGAGTAGGCCAGCCCCAGCCCCGTATAGCGCACGCGAGTCGGGAACATCTCAGATAGCATTGCCGGGCCCGGCCCCGCCAGCATGCCCACCAGACCGCCCGCAATGAGTACCACACCAGCCTTCACCGCCAGCGTGCTCGACTCCGCCTGCAAAATTTTCAGCAGCGGCAGGGCGAGGATCAGCAGCAGCGCGGTAGCGATAATCATCACCGTGCGGCGGCCAATCCTGTCGCTCAGGATCCCGGCCGGGATAATCGTCAGCGCAAAGCCGATATTCGAAATCACCGCGATCAGCAGCGCCTGGTTAAAGCCGGTGTGCAGCGCTGACTGCAGGTAGGTTGGCATAATCACCAGATAGGTATATCCCGCCGCGGACCAGACCATCACGCGCCCAATGCCCATCAGGATGGTTTTGAGCGTGGCGGAAGTGCTGGCCTGAGCAGCAGCCGGTTTTTCCTGCTGCTGCACAAAGCTCGGCGTCTCTTCCATACTCACCCGCAGCCATAGCGCGACCGCACCCATCGGCAGGGCAAGGAAGAACGGAATGCGCCAGCCCCAGTCATGCAGGTCTTCAGGGGTAAGAACGGCAGAGAGCAGCGCGACAATAGCAGCGCCCGCTAACAGCCCGAGCGCTACGGTAAAGGACTGCCACGCGCCGTACAGGCCGCGCTTGCCGCGCGGGGCGAACTCGGTCATCAGCGAGACCGCACCGCCGTACTCGCCGCCCGCGAACAGCCCCTGCAGGATGCGCAGCAGCGTAATGATTAACGGCGCAGCAATGCCGATACTGGCGTAGACGGGCACGATGCCGATGGCCGTGGTGGCGAGCGTCATCAGCACCAGCACAATAATCAGCGTCGGTTTTCGCCCAATCCTGTCGCCAATACGGCCAAATATCACCGCACCCAGCGGACGGAAGAAGAAGGCGATGGCAAATGAGGCCCAGGTGAGGATCAGACTGGTCAGTCCCGCCTCTCCCTCAAGCTGGAAGAAGTTCTTCGCAATCACGGTCGCCAGAAAACCGTAGACCGCAAACTCATACCACTCGATGAAGTTACCAATGGAGCCTGCAATTAATGCACGCTTGTGCGCATCCTGTTGCATAACGATCCTCACAAAGACGGGTTAAGAATAAATTATTCAACATAAGCGGGGTAATGAAATAGTTTATTCTTATGTTCTGTGAGCTATTTCACGAATGATATCAGCGGGATCACCACCGTGTGACCTCAATCCCATGCAGCGTGCACGCGGTCTGTCCATACTTACCTTCATTGCCACTGAAGGAGGGAGACAGCATGCACTGGCAGACCCATACCGTTTTTAATCAACCTGCCCCACTCTCTAACAGCAACCTTTTCCTTTCAGACTGCGCCCTGCGTGATGCGGTGGCGCGTGAAGGGGCCGAGTGGGATATAGAACTCCTCGCCAGCATTGGTCAGCAGTTGGGTACGGCGGAATCGCTGGAGCTGGGCAGGCTCGCGAACGTGAATCCACCGGAGCTATTACGCTACGACGCCACCGGAGAGCGGCTGGATGACGTTCGCTTTCACCCCGCGTGGCACCTGCTGATGCAGGGGCTCTGCGCCAACCGGGTACATAATCTGGCATGGGAGGAAGAAGCGCGAAAAGGCTCTTTTGTCGCCAGGGCCGCGCGCTTCGTGCTCCATGCTCAGGTAGAAGCGGGGACGTTATGCCCGGTGACCATGACCTTTGCCGCCACGCCGCTGTTGCAGCAGTCGCTGCCCAAACCGTTTCATGGCTGGTTAACGCCGCTGATGAGCGATCGCTACGATCCCCATCTCGCGCCGGGTGGGCAAAAGCGCGGCCTGCTGATCGGCATGGGGATGACGGAAAAGCAGGGCGGCTCAGACGTGCTCAGCAATACCACCAGAGCGGAAAAATGCAGCGACGGCAGCTACCGGCTGGTGGGGCACAAGTGGTTTTTCTCCGTGCCGCAGAGCGATGCGCATCTGGTGCTGGCGCAGGCGAAAGGCGGTTTGTCCTGCTTTTTTGTTCCGCGTTTCTTGCCCGACGGACAGCGCAACGCCGTGCGCCTTGAGCGTCTGAAAGAGAAGCTTGGCAACCGCTCCAACGCCAGCAGTGAGGCGGAGTTCCTCGACGCTTCCGGCTGGCTGCTGGGGGAAGAGGGCGAAGGGGTACGGCAGATCCTCAAAATGGGCGGTCTGACGCGCTTTGACTGCGCCCTGGGCAGCCACGGGCTGATGCGTCGGGCGCTCTCGGTGGCGCTGTACCATGCCCATCAGCGGCAAACCTTCGGCAAAAATCTCATCGATCAGCCGTTAATGCGCGAAGCGTTAAGCCGCATGGCGCTGGTGCTGGAGGGGCAAACGGCGCTGCTGTTCCGCCTGGCCAGGGCGTGGGATAACCGTACCGATCCGCAGGAGGCCGCCTGGGCAAGGCTTTTTACCCCGGCTACAAAATTTAGCGTGTGCAAAGCGGGCATTCCGTTTGTCGCGGAGGCGATGGAGGTGTTGGGCGGCGTAGGGTATTGCGAGGAGAGTGAACTTCCGCGCCTGTATCGCGAGATGCCGGTGAACAGCATCTGGGAAGGATCGGGAAATATCATGTGCCTGGACGTGCTGCGCGTGCTGGCGAAGCAGCCAGGGATCCACGACCTGCTTGCCGATGAGTTTGCCCAGGTGAAAGGACAGGACCGACACTTTGACCGCAGCTGGCGGCAGCTTCAGCAAAAGCTGCGTAAACCGCAGGAGGCACAGGGGAGGGAGATCGCGCGGCAGCTCTTTTTGCTGGGCGCCGGAAGCCAGATGCTGCGGCACGCATCGCCGCCCGTGGCGCAGGCGTGGTGCCGCATGATGCTGGATACCCGTGGCGGTACGCTGATGAGCGAGCAGGTGCAAAGCGATCTGCTGCTGCGCGCCACGGGCAGGGTTGGCTAGCGTTTAAGCTGGAACAGGCTGACCAGTTGGGTAAGGTGTGACCCTTTCTCGCGCAGCGTGCGTGCGGTTTGCTCGCTGCGTGAGATGCGATCGGCGTTGATATGCGACGCTTCGCCAATGTGGGTCATCGCAAGATTGACCTGGCCGATCCCCGCGGACTGCTCGCGTGACGCATGGTTAATCTCCGTGACCAGCTGGCTGATGTTGTCGATATGAACGATGATGGAATCCATCGCCAGACGCGTCTGTTCAGACAGCGCGTGGCCTTCGCCCACTTTCCGTAGCGTATCGCCAATCAGCTGTTCAATCTCCTTCACCGCGTTAGCGCTGCGTCCTGCCAGGGCGCGAACTTCCTGCGCGACCACCGCAAACCCTTTTCCGTGCTCCCCTGCGCGTGCTGCTTCAACCGCCGCATTCAGCGCCAGAATATTGGTCTGGAACGCGATGGACTCGATTACGCGCGTGATGTCTTCGATGCGTTTTGACGCTTCGCGAATGTCGTCCATCGTGGCAACCGCATGGGTTACCGTTTCACCACCCTGATGAACCGCGCGTGAGGTTTCACCTACCAGCTGCTGCGTTTGCTCCATGTTGGCGGCATTTTGCTGCACGGTCGCGGCCAGTTGCTCCATGCTGGCGGAGGTTTCTTCCACGCTGCTGGCCTGCTTGTTGATCTGCTCGGAGATGTCTCCGGTATCGGAGGCCAGCGCATTGGTGCCCAGATGTATCTCGCCCGCGGCTTCACGGACCTGCAGGACAATTTTTTGTAGCCCATCGCCAATACCGTTGATGGCATCAACCAGCTGGCCAACCTCATCCTGACGGGTGACGGGCAGGCTGGAGCGCAAATCGCCTGCGGCATACTGGCGGGCCAGGTCAATCACGTTACGCAGCGGACGGGTCAGCATCCGGCGAATAAGCACCACAAACAGGCCCGCGAAGAGGACTGACAACGCTACGCCGGCCAGCAGGAAACGGTCGCGCATGGCGTTAACGCTCGCGAGCAGGACTGATTTATCCACTTCACCGACGATGGTCCAGTTCCAGCCGGGCAGCGGCGTATAGGCCATTTTCAGCGTGCGGCCGTCGTCGCTTACGCGTTCCAGCGTACCTGAGGAATCGCTCAGCAGCTGCTGTTGGGTGGCGCTATCCCACTTCGGCTGTTTTCCCTCTTCGCTGGCATGGAACAGATACTGACCGCGCGTTTTGCCGTTGCTGCGGTCCAGCACAAAGAAGTGCCCGCTCTCGCCCAGGCGGCGGTTAAGGATTTTCTCGCGCATGACGTTCCAGGAGTGAGTGATATCCACCCCAACGAAGATGATCCCAATGACCTGGCCTTCACTATCCTTCACGGGCTGGTACTGGGTGATGTAGCGTTTGCCAAACAGGAGCGCCAGGCCGCGGTAGACTTCACCTTTGCTGACGGCGGCAAACGCCGGGCTGCTCGCGTCCAGAACGGTTCCCATGGCGCGATCGCCATTCTCTTTGCGCAGGGAAGTGGCAACGCGAATGAAGTCATTACCGCTGCGAACAAACAGCGTGGAGATTGCTCCTGTACGACTCAGAAAGTCATCAGAAAATGTCGTGTTTTCATGGAGTTCAGCATCGCCCCCTTTCAGCAGGGGAACGGTGAGCCCGTTAATGGTCCGGGTCTGATTAGTATCGACGCTAAACGGCTGGGGCAGAAATGTTGTAAACAGTCTGGTATAGCTTTCGACTTCCTCGCTCAGGCTGGTATTAAACATCTGCACCATGTCGACCATACCGGTGGACTGATTATGCAGATCTTCTACCGCGAGGGCTTCAAGCTGCTGGCTGGCTTTTTGGCTGAGCAGGAAAGTGAAAAGCAGAAACAGCGTGGCGACACTGACGCCCGTCAGCAGCGACAGCTTTGTTCCAAGGCCCGCACGGCGGAAAAAATTGATCATAAATTGCTCATCATTGAAAAGGTATGGTTCTTCAACGGCAGAGCGGAGATTACGTTTACTGAATTAATGTAACAAAATGTTAGTTTATTGTTTTTGAGTGGTTTAAAAATAGATAAAAAATTTGCAAAAACGAAAAGCCACTAAAAATAAGTGGCTTTTATCAGGAAGGACTTATACGTAGAGAATGGCCTGTACCCGCCAGTGATCGATATGGTTATCTTCCTGCATGTGGATGATGCGATACCATGACGCGCCCTGTTCATCGGCCTTTAATGCCACGATACGTTCAACGTCTTGCGGGCTCCCCGAAATGTTATTGACGGAGATATGGCCTATTTCATTCAGACCCGTTACGCAATCCGCACTGGCGAATTCTGCTGACTGCGCGGTGGTGCTCACAAGGCCTGCTGAGAGCAACAGAGAGGTCAAAGCAAGAGTTCGTTTCATCGTCAGCTCCATTTCACATATTTCCGGTATCCGCCGGGCAATCCTTCGCGAATAAACTCCCATTCCTTGTCGCTGGCATGGAGTTTATTGTGGACAGGAAAATGTCTATGGACGCAAAGCAGTGTAAATGTCGTTCAAAGGTAAACCATTATTTTCGGTACAAAATGGCTTGTGAATACCACTGTCCCGTTATGATGGTTTCGTCGATCATAATAATGACGTAATAATCTGCTTTGGCGGCGACGGCTTGTGCCTTTATTGCGTCTTCTGCGTCATCCGGCGAACCGCGAACCAGCGCGGAGACGGTGCCCATTCGCTGTAATCCTTCCGTCTGATTACGACGAATCTCCTGCGGATGATCGGCAACCGGGGGAGCGGGTTGCGGTGTACCCTGCAGTGCGCTACAGCCGCTGAGCAGAAACACCAGCAATAAAGCAGCAAACCTGTGCATAACCATATCTCGTTTCCTGTTAGCCATAGTGTAGTTGTCTGCGAATTTAGTTTTGGGGGAATGTTCCCGAAGTGTTATCTGGTACGCTATTTTCGAATGAAAATAGCGTCAAACCGTAACCCAGTTCTCAACATTATGAATCATTCATTCGTACAGGGTCGACAATGATTGAAATTGAAATACGCCATCTCGGTGAACATGAAATTTTACATGCCGTGCCGGCAGGAAAACGTGATAAACCGCTGCCGGTTGTGGTTTTTTATCATGGGTTTACCTCATCTAAACTGGTTTACAGCTATTTTGCGGTGGCGCTGGCGCAGGCGGGTTTTCGCGTGGTGATGCCGGATGCCCCTGACCACGGGGCGCGCTTCACGGGCGATGGACATGCGCGGCTTGGGCAGTTCTGGCACATTCTGCACGGCAGCCTGACCGAGTTTGCCGGGCTGCGCGATGCGCTTTATGAGGCAGGACTGGTGGCCGATAATCGGCTGGCGGTGGCCGGGGCGTCGATGGGCGGTATGACGGCGCTGGGGATTATGACGCATCATCCTGACGTGATGTCTGTCGCCTGTCTGATGGGCTCGGGCTATTTTACCTCGCTGGCGAAGACGCTTTTCCCCCCTCAGGATTTAACGCAAATTGCGGCGATGCTGGCAGAGTGGGAAGTGACCCAGGCATTGCCGCGCCTTGCCGATCGCCCGCTGCTGCTGTGGCACGGTGATGCGGATGATGTGGTGCCGCCGGACGGAACCTTCCGCCTGCAACAGGCGTTAAAGAATGAAGGACTGGACGCTAATCTGACCTGTTTGTGGGAATCGGGCGTCCGCCACCGCATCACGCCAACGGCGCTGGACGCCACGGTGGCATTTTTCCGCCAGCACCTTTAAACGCGCAGGACTTTGACGCCCTGATCTTCCAGCTTCTGGAGGATCTCGGGGTTCGCCCCTTTGCCGGTGATCACCATGTCGATCTGTTCTGCGCGGCTGAACAGCATGCCTGCGCGTTCACCGACTTTGCTGCTGTCGACCAGCACTACGAGCTTGCCCACAACGTTAAGCATGTTTTGTTCCGCCATTGCGGTCAGCATATCGGTTTTATACAAACCGTCAGCGGTCAGGCCTTTGCCGCTGGTAAACATCCAGTGCCCGGCGTAGAGACTGTTTTCGCTGTCCTGTGGGCTGAGCGTGATGGACTGGCTTTTATTGTACTGGCCGCCCATGATCACCACGCTCTCATGTTCCTGATCGATCAGGTAGTTAGCCAGCGGCAAATAGTTGGTGATGATTTGCACCGGCTTGCCGCACATCTCGCGACCCAGCAAAAACGCCGTGGAACCGCAGTTGATGACGACGCTCTCACCGGGGTTCACCAGCTGCGATGCCGCTCTGGCAATCCGTACCTTTTCATCGTGATTCTGCGCCTGATGGATATTCATCGGCGACCAGCGTGGACGCTGCTGGCTGATGGCTTCCGCGCCGTTGCGGACTTTTTTCAGCTTGCCGCTCTCATCCAGCTTGTTGATGTCCCGCCGCGCGGTAGCGGGGGAGATGCCTAAACGTTCGATCACTTTCTCGACGGTGATAAACCCTGTTTGCGCCAGGAGTTCCAGTAAAATTTGATGCCGTTGCGCTTCCGTCATGAGCTATTCCGATAAGAATTGATTTGAAAAGATGATATTTGAAATAGCGTGAAATTACTAAAATAAATATGAAATCGCCAGACTCAGGGTCTGGCGATGTGGCCTCATAATCAGAGGAAGGACTTGAACGGAAGATCGGCCTCAATGGTGAAGCAATCATCGAAACCGCGTGGGTAGTGATATTCGAGATTGTCTTTGTCCAGAGGCCAGGTGAACTTGCCGCCGACCTGCCAGATAAACGGCTTAAAGCCATACTTCAGGCGGTCTTTTTTCATCTCCCACAGCACGCGGATTTCCTGCGGATCGGCCTGGAAGTTTGACCAGATATCGTGGTGGAACGGAATAACCACTTTGGTATTCAGCGCTTCCGCCATACGCAGCATGTCGGCGCTGGTCATTTTATCCGTAATACCACGCGGGTTTTCGCCGTACGAGCCCAGCGCTACGTCAATCTGATGTTCGTTGCCGTGCTTCGCGTAATAGTTGGAGTAGTGGGAGTCACCGCTGTGGTACAGGGAGCCGCCCGGCGTCTTGAACAGATAGTTCACCGCGCGCTCGTCCATGCCGTCCGGCAGTACGCCCGCAGCTTTCTGGTCGGCCGGCAGGGTAATCAGTGCGGTACGGTCAAAGGCATCCAGGGCGTGGATTTCAATGTCTTTGATTTTCACCACATCGCCAGGCTTCATCACGATGCAGCGCTCTTTCGGCACGCCCCAGCCAATCCAGAGATCTACGCAGGTTTGCGGCCCGATAAAGGGTACGTCGTCCGCGCAGTTTTGCATTACCGCGGCCGCCACATTCACGTCGATATGATCGTTATGATCGTGGGTAGAAAGCACGGCGTCGATCTGACGAATGGCAAACGGATCAAGCACAAACGGCGTTGTGCGCAGGTTCGGCTGCAGTTTTTCAACGCCGGCCATGCGCTGCATCTGGTGGCCTTTTTTCATCAGCGGATTACCGTGGCTCTGCTTGCCGGTGCCGCACCAGAAATCAACGCAGATATTGGCGCCGCCTTCTGATTTCAGCCAGATACCGGTGCAGCCCAGCCACCACATTGCAAACGTGCCAGGAGCAACCTGTTCCTGCTCGATCTCTTCGTTCAGCCAGCTACCCCACTCCGGGAATGTGCTCAGAATCCATGATTCACGGGTGATGGTTTTCACTTTACTCATCGTTTTGACTCCTGGGTTTAATCAAAAGTAATCATATGGTGATTTGTTGTGATTAATGCTGGCACCATTTAACGCGCTTTGCAATGGTAAAAATGAGGAATTTTATCTGCGCGACTTCACGGACTCTCCGCTATTTACTTGTTAGAGTATCGCATATTAAACATTAATATTATGAATTATAAGGATTAATTTATTTTCATGGTACGGTAGTGAAAATCATTACTAACAGCATGGAAATAAATTGCGTGATGCGTCACAAATAATCAAATGCAATCTTGTGGTGATTATTTGTGATTAATAGAGTGATGACACCAACCGCACAGGGATTGCCCTTGTGTTCTCATTTCTGGAGAGAGTTATGGAGATCCTCTACAACGTCTTTACCGTTTTCTTTAATCAGGTAATGACCAACGCCCCGCTGTTGCTGGGTATCGTGACGTGCCTGGGGTACATCCTGCTGCGCAAAAGCGTCAGCGTGATTATTAAAGGCACCATCAAAACCATTATCGGTTTCATGTTGTTACAGGCGGGGTCAGGCATTCTGACCAGCACGTTTAAGCCAGTTGTCGCCAAAATGTCGGAAGTGTACGGCATCAACGGGGCTATCTCTGATACCTACGCCTCAATGATGGCGACCATCGATCGCATGGGCGATGCCTATAGCTGGGTGGGATATGCGGTTCTGCTCGCGCTGGCGCTGAACATTATCTATGTTCTGCTGCGCCGCATTACCGGTATTCGCACCATCATGCTCACCGGGCACATTATGTTCCAGCAGGCGGGGCTGATCGCGGTTTCTCTCTATATCTTCGGCTACCCCATGTGGACCACGATCATCTGCACCGCCGTGCTGGTCTCGCTCTACTGGGGTATCACCTCCAACATGATGTACAAGCCAACGCAGATAGTGACTGACGGCTGCGGCTTCTCCATCGGTCACCAGCAGCAGTTTGCCGCCTGGCTTGCTTATAAAGTTGCGCCGTACCTGGGCAAAAAAGAAGAGAGCGTTGAAGACCTTAAGCTGCCGGGCTGGCTCAATATCTTCCATGACAACATCGTTTCGACCGCGATTGTGATGACCATCTTCTTCGGCGCCATTCTGCTCTCCTTCGGTATTGACGTGGTGCAGGCGATGGCAGGGAAAACCCACTGGACGGTCTATATCCTGCAGACCGGCTTCTCCTTCGCGGTGGCGATTTTCATCATCACTCAGGGCGTGCGTATGTTCGTCGCCGAACTGTCGGAAGCCTTCAACGGTATCTCTCAGCGCCTGATCCCTGGTGCGGTACTGGCGATTGACTGTGCGGCTATCTATAGCTTTGCGCCAAACGCCGTCGTCTGGGGCTTTATGTGGGGCACCATCGGCCAGCTGATTGCGGTGGGCATTCTGGTGGGTTGCGGTTCCTCAATCCTGATTATTCCTGGCTTTATCCCGATGTTCTTCTCCAACGCCACCATCGGCGTGTTTGCTAACCACTTCGGCGGCTGGCGCGCGGCGCTCAAGATCTGCCTGGTGATGGGCATGGTGGAAATCTTCGGTTGCGTGTGGGCGGTCAAGCTCACCGGTATGAGCGCCTGGATGGGTATGGCGGACTGGTCAATTCTGGCACCGCCGATGATGCAGGGCTTTGCCTCCGTCGGGCTGGTCTTTATGGCCGTCATCATCCTGATTGCTCTGGCTTATATGTTCTTCGCTGGCCGTTCGCTGCGAGCAGAAGAAGATGCGGAAAAACAAACAGCAGAAGTTTCTGCTCACTAAGGAGTATCGATTATGACCGTACGTATCCTGGCTGTGTGTGGCAATGGGCAAGGTAGTTCCATGATCATGAAGATGAAAGTGGACCAGTTTCTAACCCAGTCAAACATCGACCACACGGTGAACAGCTGCGCAGTGGGTGAATACAAAAGTGAACTAAACGGCGCGGACATCATCATCGCTTCAACTCACATTGCCGGTGAGATTAGCGTGTCGGGCAACAAATATGTGGTAGGCGTACGCAACATGCTGTCGCCTGCGGATTTCGGGCCAAAACTGCTGGAAGTGATCAAAGAGCACTTCCCACAAGACGTGAAGTAAGGACGCCACATGAAACTACGTGATTCGCTGGCAGAGAATAACTCCATCCTTTTACAGGCCGACGCCAGCACCTGGCAGGAAGCGGTGAAGCTGAGTGTGGATCTGCTGGTTAAGGCGGACGTTGTCGAGCCGCGCTATTACCAGGCCATTCTCGATGGCGTGGCGCAGCACGGCCCCTACTTTGTGATTGCGCCGGGCCTGGCAATGCCGCACGGCCGCCCGGAAGAGGGCGTCAAGAAAACCGGCTTCGCGCTGGTGACGCTGAAAACGCCGCTGGTGTTTAACCACGAAGATAACGACCCGGTCGATATTCTCATCACCATGGCGGCCGTTGATGCCAACACCCACCAGGAGGTGGGCATTATGCAGATCGTCAATCTGTTTGATGACGAAGCCAATTTTGACCGTTTACGCGCCTGCCGTACCGCGCAGGACGTGCTGGATTTAATTGATAACGCCACTGCGGCGGCCGTTTAAGAGGAATTGAACATGTCATTACCAATGTTGCAAGTTGCGCTGGATAACCAGACGCTGTCTCACGCTTACGAAACCACCCGCCTGATTGCGGAAGAGGTGGATATCATCGAAGTGGGCACCATTCTGTGCGTGGGCGAAGGCGTGCGCGCCGTTCGCGACCTGAAGGCGCTCTATCCGCACAAAATCGTGCTGGCGGATGCCAAAATTGCCGACGCAGGCAAAATCCTTTCCCGCATGTGCTTTGAAGCCAACGCCGACTGGGTCACCGTGATCTGCTGTGCGGATATCAACACCGCCAAAGGCGCGCTGGACGTGGCAAAAGAGTTTAACGGCGACGTGCAGATTGAGCTGACCGGCTTCTGGACCTGGGAGCAGGCGCAGGAGTGGCGCGAAGCGGGCATCCAGCAGGTGGTTTACCACCGCAGCCGCGATGCCCAGGCCGCAGGCGTGGCGTGGGGCGAAGCGGATATCAGCGCGATTAAGCGTCTGGCGGATATGGGCTTCAAAGTCACCGTCACCGGTGGCCTGGCGCTGGAAGATCTGCCGCTGTTCCAGGGCATCCCAATTCACGTCTTTATCGCCGGCCGCAGCATTCGCGACGCGGCCTCTCCGGTCGAAGCGGCGCGTCAGTTCAAACGCTCAATCGCTCAGCTTTGGGGCTAAGGAGCGGGTATGTTGTCAAAACAGGTCCCGCTTGGCATCTATGAAAAGGCACTCCCTGCGGGGGAGTGCTGGCTGGAGCGGTTACAGCTGGCAAAACAGCTGGGTTTCGATTTTGTTGAAATGTCAGTGGATGAGACGGACGAGCGTCTCTCTCGCCTGGACTGGAGCCGCGAACAGCGTCTGGCGCTGGTGAGCGCCATTGCCGAGACCGGCGTGCGCGTGCCGTCCATGTGCCTGAGCGCCCATCGTCGTTTCCCTCTGGGATGTGAAGATGATGCCGTGCGTGCTGAAGGTCTGGAGATCATGCGCAAAGCCATTCGCTTTGCCCAGGACGTGGGTATCCGCGTGATCCAACTGGCGGGTTATGACGTTTACTATCAGGAAGCCAACGATGAAACGCGCCGTCGTTTCCGTGACGGCCTGAAAGAGAGCGTTGAGATGGCAAGCCGCGCGCAGGTCACGCTGGCGATGGAGATCATGGACTACCCGTTGATGAACTCCATCAGCAAGGCGCTGGGCTACGCGCACTATCTGAATAACCCGTGGTTCCAGCTTTATCCGGATATCGGCAACCTGTCGGCATGGGATAACGACGTACAGATGGAGCTGCAGGCGGGCATCGGGCATATCGTGGCGGTGCACGTCAAAGATACCCGTCCTGGCGTGTTTAAAAACGTACCGTTCGGCACCGGGGTGGTGGATTTTGAACGGTGCTTCGAGACGCTCAGGCAGACAGGCTATTGCGGGCCTTACCTGATTGAGATGTGGAGCGAAACGTCAGACGACCCGGCTGCGGAAGTAGCAAAAGCGCGGGACTGGGTGCGCGAGCGGATGGTGCGGGCGGGTTTGCTGGAGGTTGAACATGCTTAAGCTGAAACAGCAGGTCTTTGAAGCCAATATGGATCTGCCGCGCTATGGCCTGGTCACGTTCACCTGGGGCAACGTGAGCGCTATCGACCGCGAGCAGGGGCTCATCGTGATTAAGCCGAGCGGTGTGGCGTATGACACCATGAAAGCAGACGATATGGTGGTGGTGGATCTCGACGGAAACGTCGTGGAGGGAAAATGGCGTCCCTCTTCAGATACCTCAACCCATCTGGCGCTGTACCGGCGATATCCGTCCCTTGGCGGCGTGGTGCATACCCACTCCACGCACGCGACGGCCTGGGCACAGGCGGGGCTGCCCATCCCGGCGCTGGGCACGACCCACGCGGACTATTTCTTTGGCGACATTCCCTGCACGCGAGCGTTAACGCAGGCTGAAGTAGAAGGGGAGTACGAACGCAACACCGGCAAGGTCATCATCGAAACACTGGGTGAAACGGAACCGCTGCATACGCCGGGGATTGTGGTGTACCAGCACGGTCCATTCTCCTGGGGTAAAGATGCTCACGACGCGGTACATAATGCTGTCGTGATGGAGGAGGTGGCTAAAATGGCGTGGATTGCCCGCGGCATTAATCCACAGCTTCAGGGCATTGATGATTACCTGATGAACAAGCATTTCATGCGCAAGCACGGCCCAAATGCCTACTACGGGCAGAAGTGAATAAGTGCTCTGGAATACCAAAAAACAGTTGTAACCGGTGGTATTCCGGAGCCATTCACAAAAAAAGCCCCCGGGCAGGGGGCAACGTCAACTATGGCTATGTTCTCGTTGTTGGCTTTCCTGGTGCTAGCGTTAAGGCATTACCGGTAGATATCTGCACTGGCGTGCATATTGCCGTTGCTGCCGGGCTCACGGGTTAACATCACATGGTAATAGGTTGCGCCCTGGGCATCGGTCTCTTCATTTAGTGCCTGATCTGCTTCGCTTTCAGTGGCGAAATTATGATTGATATAGATTACGCCTAAGCTGTGCACATCATCCATGTTTCTGGCCTGCCGGCCGTCTATTTTGATGGCTGCCATCGCGTTTGCACTGAGCAAAAGCGCAGCCATTATGGCTAATGCGATTTTTTTCATGATATGCGCTCCACGACTGCGTGCTGTGAGAGGGGAATGCTCCTTCTTTAATTCAGTGGGTCTCTGATTAAAGTGTAATCACTCATCCGGCGGGGATACGTGACCATTTCTGATGCAGTTGTTCAAAAAAGCAACGCTTCCGGATGCGTTTAATATTAAATCACCCACTTAGACCAGCTTTACGCTTTGTGCGAATTATTTGTGCAATCAGCTTGAGTTTCCAGGGGCGCGCAAGTATTATGACGCGTCAATTTTTCAGCCGACCTTTAACACGTTCCTTGCCTCCCCGGGCCTCGGCTGACCCAGACAGGAGGCTGAATAATCCGTAAGGAGCAATTCGATGCGTCATTACGAAATCGTTTTTATGGTCCATCCTGACCAGAGCGAACAGGTTCCGGGTATGATCGAGCGTTATTCTGCTGCCATCACTGGTGCAGAAGGTACGATCCACCGTCTGGAAGACTGGGGCCGCCGTCAGCTGGCTTACCCGATCAACAAACTGCACAAAGCACACTACGTTCTGATGAACGTTGAAGCGCCGCAGGAAGTGATCGA
Organism: Enterobacter asburiae; assembly: GCA_011754535.1. NCBI lineage: Bacteria > Pseudomonadati > Pseudomonadota > Gammaproteobacteria > Enterobacterales > Enterobacteriaceae > Enterobacter > Enterobacter asburiae. Next base: position 496,929 of record JAAQVN010000001.1, read on the forward strand.
TGAGCTGGAAACTACCTTCCGCTTCAACGATGCCGTTATCCGCAGCATGGTTATGCGTACCAAAAACGCAGTTACCGAAGCATCTCCGATGGTTAAAGCGAAAGACGAGCGCCGTGAGCGTCGCGATGATTTCGCAAACGAAACCGCAGATGATTCTGATGCTGGGGATTCTGAAGAGTAATTTCTGATGACCAACCGTCTGGCGTTGTCCGGCATCGTATGCAGGGCTCCCCTTCGAAAGGTCAGTCCATCAGGAATTCCGCATTGCCAGTTCGTGCTTGAGCATCGTTCTGTGCAAGAGGAAGCCGGGTTTCACCGGCAGGCGTGGTGCCAAATGCCCGTTATTATTAGCGGACACGAAAACCAGGCCATTACTCACAGTTTAACGGTCGGTAGCGCAGTAATCGTTCAGGGGTTCATCTCTTGCCATAAGGCAAAGAACGGCCTGAGCAAAATGGTTCTGCATGCCGAGCAGATTGATTTGATAGATACTGGAGACTAGCCATATGGCACGTTATTTCCGTCGTCGCAAGTTCTGCCGTTTCACCGCGGAAGGCGTTCAAGAGATCGACTATAAAGATATCGCAACGCTGAAAAACTACATCACCGAAAGCGGTAAGATTGTCCCAAGCCGTATCACCGGCACTCGTGCAAAATATCAGCGTCAGCTGGCTCGCGCTATCAAACGCGCTCGCTACCTGTCCCTGCTGCCGTACACTGATCGTCATCAGTAATCGGGCACGGTCCATTAATACGACTTTAAGAGGATAAGGTAATGCAAGTTATTCTGCTTGATAAAGTAGCAAACCTGGGCAGCCTGGGTGATCAGGTAAACGTTAAAGCGGGCTACGCTCGTAACTTCCTGGTTCCACAGGGTAAAGCTGTTCCAGCTACTAAGAAAAACGTAGAGTTTTTCGAAGCACGTCGTGCTGAACTGGAAGCCAAACTGGCTGACGTTCTGGCGGCTGCTAACGCTCGCGCTGAAGCAATCAACGCACTGGGCACTGTTACCATCGCTTCCAAAGCTGGCGACGAAGGTAAACTGTTCGGTTCCATCGGTACCCGCGATATCGCTGATGCAGTTACTGCAGCAGGCGTTAAAGTGGCTAAGAGCGAAGTTCGCATGCCGAACGGCGTTCTGCGTACCACTGGTGAGCACGAAGTTGACTTCCAGGTTCACAGCGAAGTGTTCGCTAAACTGGTTGTTAACGTTGTAGCTGAGTAATTTTACTCTGCTCGCGTCGAAGCGCCGGCCTTGTGCCGGCGTTTTGCTTTTTTAAGGCTACCGACCATTCTCTTTTTATCTTGTATGGTAGCTATTCCTGACGCATTCTCAGATAATAAAATGAAACGCAATTTTATTTATGAGATTTGTCATGGATACCGCTCTGCCCACGCCCGTCTTTGCCCGTCGAAATGTGGCCTATGCCTGCGCCACGCTCTGCTGTTTACTCTGGGGAAGCTCGTACCCGGCCATTAAAAATGGTTATGAACTCTTTCAGATTGCGACCGATGACATCCCATCCAAAGTTGTTTTTGCCGGATACCGCTTTCTGTTTGCCGGTGCGCTGCTGCTGCTGTTTGCTCTGGCCCAGCGAAAACCGATTGGCAGGCTCACGCCCACGCAGTTTGGCCAGCTCACGATCCTCGGACTGACCCAGACGACAATCCAGTACACCTTCTTCTATGTAGGGCTTGCCTACACGACGGGGGTGAATGGCTCAATCATGAACGCCACCGGCACCTTCTTCAGCGTGCTGCTGGCGCACTTTATCTATCACAACGACAAACTCAGCTATAACAAAACGCTGGGCTGTATTCTCGGGTTTGCCGGGGTGATGCTGGTGAACTTCCACAGTGGGTTAAGCGATTTCCAGTTTGTCTGGAAAGGCGACGGCTTCGTGGTGCTGGCGGCCTTTATTCTCTCTGCCGCCACGCTTTACGGGAAACGTATTTCCCAGACCGTCGACCCAACGGTGATGACCGGCTGGCAGCTGGCGATAGGCGGGGCTGCGCTGGTTGCAGGAGGCTATGCCACGGGCGGGACGCTGGAAGTGCACAGCATGAAGGCTGTCGCGGTGCTGGGGTATCTGACGCTGCTCTCATCCGTGGCGTTCGCCCTGTGGAGCGCACTGCTGAAAGTGAACCGGGTGAGCATGATTGCCCCGTTCAACTTTGTCATTCCGGTTGCAGGGACGGTGCTTTCCGCAATCTTTCTCGGCGAAAATATTCTGGATATCAAATATGCGATTGCGCTGGCGCTGGTCTGCTCGGGGATCTGGTGGGTGAATAAACGGAGTGCCTGAGAACAAAAGTGCCGGGTGGCGGCTTCGCCTTACCCGGCCTATGCCATTAACGTGCTCTGATGAAACTACCGTCCGGCTGGCGGGTAAACAGTACCTGCTGCCCATTTCCGGTATCAATCGTCAGCCCGGTGACCACGCCGCTGGCATTCTGGCGAATCTGCACCATCTGGCCATTCTGCAGGTTACTGAGCGGCTTACCTGCACCTTCAACCTTAGCCATGGCATACACGTCGGTTGGCGGCAGGTTGTGGTCGCGGAAAAGCTGTGCCAGCGTTTTGCCCGGCTCCACGCGATAGGAACGCCACTGCTGCTCAATGCCGGTAGGCTGCTGGGTTTGCGGCCCAGACGGGGCCGCGGCCTGCTCCTGCGGCTGTTCATCCTGAACGGGTTCAGGTTCAACCGGCGCGACCTGGCCTGGATCGTTAGACGGGGTCACCAGCTGTGTCTGCATGGGCTGCGCGTCAGGCTGCGGCCGCGTTTGCGACTGAATATCCAGCTGTGCATTGCGGGTGACAGGCGCGGTATCGACATCATCACCGCCGGAAGGAAGCAGGAAGCCCACGATGACCATCAGCGCACCAATGATGATCCCCCTGCGGTGCAGAGGAGGCAGCGGGTCCATAATGCGAAAATTGTCCGGCGCCTGCCAGATTTTCGCCAGGGTAGGTTTCAGTTCAAATCGCCCGGGCATGGCTCTCCTCCTGCTCCGCGTCTTTTATATCCTGTGCTTCGAAGTATAGTTCGCTAACTGCCTGAACGACGTAACAAACCCGACTTCCGTGACATCAGTTCGGGATTAATCCTGGTTGCCTCTATTGTTTCTGTTTCGTCGCGGTTTGTCACCCTAACTTAAGACAAAGTTTTACCCATAAGGGCATGGCTGATATGCTGCCCGCTACTTTAAATGTGATGGAAGGAAAACCCATGACCACCCCGACTTTTGACACTATCGAAGCGCAGGCAAGTTACGGTATCGGCTTGCAGGTAGGACAGCAGCTGAGCGAATCCGGCCTGGAAGGTCTGTTACCTGAAGCGCTGGTGGCGGGTATCGCTGACGCGCTGGAAGGTAAACAGCCTGCCGTTCCGGTTGACGTTGTGCACCGTGCGCTGCGTGAAATTCACGAACGTGCTGACGCCGTGCGTCGCGCGCGTTTCGAAGAGATGGCAGCCGAAGGCGTGAAATATCTGGAAGAGAACCGCGAGCGTGAAGGCGTGAACAGCACCGAGTCTGGCCTGCAGTTCCGCGTGATCAACCAGGGCGACGGCGCTATCCCGGCGCGTACCGACCATGTTCGCGTTCACTACACCGGTAAACTGATCGACGGTACCGTGTTCGACAGCTCCGTGGCGCGCGGCGAACCGGCTGAATTCCCGGTCAACGGCGTTATCGCGGGTTGGATCGAAGCCCTGACCCTGATGCCAGTCGGTTCCAAATGGGAACTGACCATCCCACACAACCTGGCCTACGGCGAGCGTGGCGCTGGCGCGTCCATTCCGCCATTCAGCACCCTGGTATTTGAAGTCGAACTGCTGGAAATCCTGTAATCGACTTTTCTTATTTCCTCTCTCCGCTCGGGGAGAGGAAATAGTGATAAAACCTATAGTTACGACAGAATCAATATTTTATCTTGCAAACGAAACTGTTGCGTGTATTTTTGTGAGCTGTTTCGCGCTGTATGAGTGATATGACACTCACTTTCAACATATTATTAACATAATATCTAAATCATAGTATTCATCCCGCCGATTCTTACCTAATATCGATAAACCCTTACAAAGGGACCGTCATTTATTTGACGTTTTTAAAGGCCAGAAGAGCCTTAACAACACAGACAGGCATAAACAGGAAAAATTACATGGTAGATCAGGTCAAAGTCGCCGCTGCAGAAGAGGCGACGTCTGAACAGTCGCTACGGCGCAATCTCACAAACCGTCATATACAGCTTATCGCCATTGGCGGTGCCATCGGCACCGGGCTGTTTATGGGATCGGGCAAAACCATCAGTCTTGCCGGGCCGTCGATCATTTTCGTTTATATGATCATCGGTTTTATGCTCTTCTTCGTGATGCGTGCAATGGGTGAATTGCTGCTCTCGAACCTCGAATACAAATCCTTCAGTGACTTCGCGTCTGACCTGCTCGGGCCATGGGCGGGCTATTTTACCGGGTGGACCTACTGGTTCTGCTGGGTAGTCACCGGAATGGCGGACGTCGTGGCGATTACCGCCTACGCGCAGTTCTGGTTCCCGGGGCTGTCGGACTGGGTCGCCTCGCTGGCGGTGATTATTCTGCTGCTGAGCCTCAACCTCGCCACCGTGAAAATGTTCGGTGAGATGGAGTTCTGGTTCGCGATGATCAAGATCGTCGCTATCGTGGGGCTGATTGTTGTGGGCCTGGTGATGGTATTGACGCACTTCCAGTCGCCAACGGGCGTTCAGGCGTCCTTTACCCATCTGTGGAACGACGGCGGCTGGTTCCCGAAAGGCATCAGCGGTTTCTTTGCTGGCTTCCAGATTGCGGTGTTTGCGTTTGTAGGGATTGAGCTGGTGGGGACTACGGCTGCGGAAACCAAAGACCCGGAGAAATCCCTGCCGCGTGCCATCAACTCTATTCCGCTGCGCATTATTATGTTCTACGTCTTCGCGCTGATCATTATTATGTCCGTGACGCCGTGGAGCTCCGTGGTGCCCAGCAAGAGCCCGTTCGTTGAGCTGTTCGTGCTGGTAGGGCTGCCCGCTGCCGCTAGCCTGATTAACTTCGTGGTACTGACCTCAGCGGCATCGTCTGCGAACAGCGGCGTGTTCTCCACCAGCCGTATGCTATTTGGTCTGGCGCAGGAGGGCGTGGCGCCGAGCGCCTTTGCGAAACTGTCTAAACGTGCGGTGCCGGCGAAAGGGCTGACCTTCTCCTGCATGTGCCTGTTGGGGGGCGTGGTGATGCTCTACGTGAACCCAAGCGTGATTGGCGCGTTCACTATGATCACCACGGTCTCGGCAATCCTGTTCATGTTCGTCTGGACCATTATCCTGTGCTCGTACCTGGTGTACCGCAAACAGCGTCCACACCTGCATGAGAAATCGATCTACAAGATGCCGCTGGGCAAGCTGATGTGCTGGGTGTGCATGGCGTTCTTCGTGTTCGTTCTGGTGCTGCTGACGCTGGAAGATGATACCCGTCAGGCGCTGATCGTCACGCCGCTGTGGTTTATCGCGCTGGGGCTGGGCTGGCTGTTTATCGGCAAGAAACGTATGGCTGGCATAAGATAAAAGCAAAACGGCAACTTCGGTTGCCGTTTTTAGTTTTTGCACCCTCTTCCCGTGGCCTGAGGGATCCCCACAAAATAATGTTTGCATGGACGACCCCCTCTCCCTTGAGGGAGAGGGCTGGGGTGAGGGGGAACATACGGCTCTGGTGGTCATTCCGTTCACTTTATGTTCCTTGCTACTCTGTAAGGACATGGCCGGTGAACGTGCCAGGGCGGCTCAGTCGCCACCTCCCTGGCGACCCGGGCTCCCGGCGGTAAATCGCCGCTTCGCGGTGCCTTCGGCTTATTCCTTCCGGCTTGTCGGGGACGGGCGGAGGTAACATCCCTGTAAAGCCCGCCCTCTCGGCGCATCCATGCGCCTCGCCCCGGCCGGAAGGCAAACGCCTCAGCGATTTACAGCCGGACCATAGCATCGCTGAAGGCCTTAAATCGTTCTGAAACAACATTATTGCTTCTGCTTAAAAATTACTGGGGATTCCTCAGCCCAGTGGGAGAGGGCCGGAGTGAGGGCATCAGGCCGCAGCGGCCTTTTTTATTCCCCCGCCAATGCCCGCGGGAACAGAACGTTATTCTCAAGACTGATGTGTTCCATCAGGTCGTCAATCATCTCGTTAATGCCGTTGTACATCGCTTTCCAGGTGGTGCACGCTTCCGGCGGCGGCGTGACGTTGTTAGTGGTGTGTTTGATCACGTCCAGAAGTTCGCCCGCATCATCATGTTCGCTTTCCATCACGCTGATGGGCCCCATCGCCTGGCTGCCCATTCCCTGTTTAATCATCGGGAAGAGGATCTGCTCTTCTTTCATCATGTGGCTGGAAAGCTCTTCGTGCAGCATGGTCAGGTATTTTGCCAGACCGCGCGGTACGGAAGGCTTGTCGGCGTGGACGCGCTCAACTTTCGTCGCCTGCAGGATCAGCTCAGGCAGCTGCTCACGGTGGCGGTCGTGGTAACACACAATGATATGGTCGATGATTTCCGCGAGCGGGGCGGTGCGCCAGTCTTTGTCGACAGGCTGTTCGGCCAGAAGTGCCAGTTCCGCTTCGATAACCTCCACGTTCAGCTCTTTACGCGAGGCCGCTCGCGCCAGGGTCTGCTTACCGCCGCAGCAGTAATCCATATCGTATTTACGGAACAGCGCAGAAGCGCGAGGGATGGAGAGCGCCAGCTCGCCAAGGGGTTGGTCGCGAAAGGCCATAGCAGTTACCTCGTCATCAAGAATATAAGATGCATATTAAATGCATCTTTATGGTGGCGCTATAACCCTTTAGAGGGAAGGGAAAAAGTGCGACGGGGATCACAAAAAATGTCCCGTTTAACTCCCTGAATGGACTTAGGAAAGTGGTTTAGAAACTTTTTAAAGGTGGAGAAACAGTAAACAACCCGCCGCGCGTGCCGATAGATACTCGTCAGAGAAACCTGCATATAACAAAGGCAACGTATGTTTAAACGTATAAAAGTCATTACTCTTCTTATTTCGGTGCTGCTTGTGCTCGGCATCATGCAAGTGATTTCCGCGGGTATTTTTATTAACGCGCTGAATAACGATAAAGACAACTTCACCGTGTCGCAGCTCTCCAGTAAAAACGTCGCGGAGTTTACCGATGCGTGGATCAGCCTGAATCAGGCGCGGGTGACGCTGAACCGCGGGATGCTGCGCCTGCAAAGCAGCATGGCCTCTCAGATTAACGGTGGGCAGCTCAATGAGCTGGTCAACACGGCGAAGAATCTGCTGGCCGATGCGCAAGCCCATTACGATAAATACTACGCCCTGCCGAATACGCCGGGGCTGGATGAGAATCTGGCCAAGCGTCTCGAAGAGCAGTACCGCATTTACTCCTCCACACTGACGCAAATGAACGTCCTGCTGAGCCAGGGCAATCTGGAAGAGATGTTCAAGCAGAACGCGGAGCATAAACAGACCGCGATGCAGGCGGTTTACCGCGAGTGGCGCGAAGCGCAGGCAACGCTTACCGATAAAGGCATCCAGGATAATGAAAGCGACTACAAACGCATCCTGTGGATCCTCTCTGCGGTGATGCTGCTGGTGATTGTGGTGATTGTATCCAGCTGGATCGCTATGCGCCGCGTGCTACTGCTGCCTCTGGAAGAGGTGATTAACCATATTCGCGCCATTGCGGCGGGGGATTTAACCCAGCCGATTCAGGCTGAAGGTAAGAATGAAATGGCTATTCTGGCGCGCAACGTTCAGGAGATGCAAACCTCGCTGGCGAACACCGTGGGCGTGGTGCGTGAAGGTGCGGATACCATCTACACCGGCGCCGGTGAAATTTCTGCCGGGAGTAACGACCTCTCTTCCCGTACCGAGCAGCAGGCCGCGTCTCTGGAAGAAACGGCAGCCAGCATGGAACAGCTGACGGCCACCGTGAAGCAGAACGCCGATAACGCGCGTCAGGCTTCCCGTCTGGCGCTGGATGCCTCCTCAACGGCGAAGAAGGGTGGAAATGTAGTAGAAGGCGTCGTGCGTACGATGGATGAAATCGCGACCAGTTCCAGCAAAATCGCGCAAATTACCAACGTGATCGACGGTATTGCCTTCCAGACCAATATTCTGGCACTGAACGCGGCGGTGGAAGCGGCGCGCGCGGGCGAACAGGGCCGTGGCTTTGCGGTAGTCGCAGGGGAAGTTCGAACGCTTGCCCAGCGCAGCGCACAGGCGGCGAAAGAGATTAAGGCGCTGATCGATGATTCCGGCGAGCGCGTCAACGCAGGCTCGCAGTTGGTGAATGAAGCGGGCGCGACGATGGCGGAGATCGTCAACGCGGTCACCCGCGTGACCGACATCATGGGCGAAATTGCCTCTGCCTCTGACGAGCAGAGCCGCGGTATCGACCAGGTGGGCCAGGCGGTCGCCGAGATGGACCGCGTGACCCAGCAGAACGCCTCGCTGGTGGAAGAGTCTGCGGCTGCTGCGGCCGCGCTGGAAGATCAGGCTGCACGCCTGAACGAAGCGGTGGCGGTGTTCAAAATCACCCGCAACCAGGCGGTCAAAGCGGCACCGGTGAAAACCTATGTGCCAAAAGCGCAGCCCGCAGCGGCGGCGTCAGAAGGGAACTGGGAAACGTTTTAAGGACTTGCCCGGTGGCGGCTACGCCTTACCGGGCCTACGGTTTTGTAGGCCCTGCAAGCGCAGCGCCGCCGGGCAATGCTCACATCTCCGACGCCGGAACGACCCTTGGTTTTTCCGGCTTCGCTCTCACCGCAATCACCACCCCCACGACCAGCAATAATATTCCACAGGCCGTTAACAGCGGCGGTACGCTCTGGCGCATCAGGAAGGTATAAAGCAGCCCCGCAAGGGTTTCGAAGACAATCAGCGGCCCTAAAATCACCGTCGGCAGTTTCTGGCTGGCAATGTTCCAGCACAGCGCACCCACCCAGGAGCACAGCACCGCAATCGCAACCATTAAGCCAATAAACACCCACGGCCTCGGCCCGAAGGGCTGGGCGAAGTCTGGCTGTTGATAGCCTAACCAGAGGCACGCGCCGACATACCCCACCAGTGATACGGGCAAGGTGACCAGCGCCTGCGCCGTTGCCCACATCATCGGGTGCTTGTCCGGGTTTTCCCGCAGCCAGCGCGCATTGCGCAGGGCGTACCAGGCCCAGCACGCTACCGAGACGAACGCTAAAACGATCCCCGAACCGTAACGCCATAAGCTGAAATCGCCCAGCCCGTGGCGCAGCTCGGCGATATTGACGCACACCAGTCCCACTGCGGTGCACATCAGCGCCGGCGCCATTTTTGACCACGCCAGCCTGCCGTCCCGGTGGCTATAGAGCAGATTCGCGAAGATGGGGATGACCACCGGCAGCGTGCCAATAATCATGGTGGAAACCGGCGCACCGGTACGCTGAATGGCGCTTGCCAGACAGACGTAATAGATCAGGTTACCCATCATGGTCAGCGCCAGCGCGGTACCCCAGTCCTGACGGCTGAGCTGACGCAAGCGCGCGCGTCCCAGCCACGCCAGGGGCAGGGCAATCAGCCCCAGCGCCAGGTAACGTCCGGTCGACTGCAGTATGGCCGGATACTCGGGTACGATCAGCGGGCCGACAAAAATCAGCCCCCACATCATCCCTGCCAGCAGGGCATACAACACGCCACTAATCATTTTTCCATCCTGTTTGATTCACGTTGCACTCAGTGTAGGAGGGACAAATACGCACGTATTGTATGAGATTGCGCTTTAGCGCCGGGTGACCTGCTTCTGGTAGCGAACGGGAGTAATGCCGTAGCGGCGGGTAAACGCGCGGGTTAAATGCGACTGGTCGCTCAGCCCGGTTGCGGCGGCGACCTCAGCTGCGGGCATGCCGTGGGTGAGGAACGCTTTGGCGCGCCACAGGCGGATGGCCATCAGCATCTGGTGCGGCGTAACGTGGAAATGGGCTTTGAACTGGCGCTGGAAATGGTACGGGCTGAGCGAGACAACGTTCGCCAGCTCGTCCAGCGTCAGGGCGTGCATATAGTTGTCGTGCAGATACTCGCGCACGCGTTCGAACCGGTGTGCACCTTCCTGAACTACCGGCGCGTGATGGGCTAACGGCTGAAAGGTCTCAATCAAATCCAGCAATAAGCCTTTTTGCGCCAGCGGGTCGTCCGTATGCCACAGGCCGTAAATCAGCCTGCCGATTTGCTGCGAGCGCAGCGGGTCATAGCGGGTTACGTCGCTGAACCACCAGTGGCGCATGCCGGTTACCTCGTCCAGCAGGTCAGGCTCGATGTAAACCATCCGGTAGCGCCAGCCGTCTTCAGTGGCGGATTCCCCGGTATGGATCTCGTCCGGGTTCATGGTAACAACGGATTTTTCAGGTGCGAGATGCTGGGTGCCGCGATAGCGAAAGCGTTCGGCACCGGTTTCAATCGTGCCGATCCCGAAGGCTTCATGGGTGTGAGGCTCAAAGGCGTAGTCAGAGATATGCGCGTGATAGAGTTCAAGGCCCGGCAGCTGCGCCAGGTGGCGAAAGCGCGCGCTGTCTCTCTCATCAATAAATTGTTCCGGTACGCCTTGCACGGTGAGCCTCCTCATGGGTCATCGTTTCATTATCAGAGATGACCCGAGGGGATGCCACAAAAAATAACCAATCCGTAACAATTACAGAATGGCTTTGACGCTCTCCGCCAGCGGCGTGGTTGGACGGCCAATCAGCTTGCTGAGGGTACGGCTGTCGTCAAACAGACCGCCTTTGGACGCGCCCACATCGGAGTCCGCGAGCATATCTGCCAGCCCGGCAGGCAAGCCGACGCTTTTCAGCGCGGCGGCGAAATCTGCCTCGCTGAGATTCTGATAGGTTACCGGCTTTCCGCTCTGCTTGCTGAGCTCCGCCGCCAGCTCGCTCAGCGTCCAGCCGTGGTCGCCTGCCAGTTCGTATACTTTGCCCGCATGACCCTCTTCAGCGATGACTTTGGCGGCCGCCGCTGCATAGTCTGCACGGGTCGCAGAGGCAATTTTGCCTTCGCCTGCGGCACCGATAAACACGCCGTGTTCCAGCGCGGGCGGCGCGCTCGCCAGGTAGTTTTCGGTATACCAGCCGTTGCGCAGCAGGGCATGAGGAATGCCGGACGCCGCCAGCGCTTTTTCCGTCGCGACGTGTTCAACGTGCAGACCCAGTGGTGATTTGTCCGCATGCAGCAGGCTGGTGTAGGCGATAAATTTCACGCCTGCCGTTTTGGCGGCGTTAATGACGTTCTGGTGCTGGGTTGCGCGCTGGCCTACTTCGCTGGAAGAGATCAGCAGCAGCTTATCCACACCGCTCAGCGCGGCGGTGAAGGCGGCTTCGTCGGTGTAATCCGCCTGACGAACCACAATGCCCTGCTGGCTCAACGCTTCAGCTTTCGCCGGGTTACGCACGATAGCCACAATCTGGCTGGCCGGTACGGTATTTAACAGCTGCTCGATAACGAGATGGCCAAGCTGGCCAGTAGCGCCGGTAATCGCGATCATGATGAATCTCCTGTGTAGGGACAATAAAGTTGTAAATTTAAAATGAAAAATGACATTAAAGTTGTATCGCTATACGGATATAGTTCTTATTTTTCATAAGCTTAGTATTAAGATTAATCTAAACTCTCGATTAATAAATCAGCTTTACTGTTTGGAGTCTAACCAGCAACTGATGGCTACAGGGTATGAGATACCTTTGCCAACGTGTAGCGTGCATAGCAAACGTTCTAATTCAATCTTTGATGGACATGCCTCGTCACCATTTTTCCCGTCTGGCCGGAGAAGATTCATATTCGTTTTTCACTTCAGTTATTGGGGCGGAGTGTTGTGTTGAAGATAAGGTAAGTCCAACCCCTAACACACAAAAAATTCTAAACAAACGCTCGAAACTGGCGCTGGTAGGATTGGATTCAAGTCGGGCATAGGCCTGCTGTGTAACCCCTAATCGTTGAGAAATCTCTTTCTGTGTTAGCCCATTTTCTTTGCGAAAAGCAATCAACATTGGACGTAACTGATTAAGGTGTTTTATTGGGTAAGTCGTATTCATTTAAGATAACCGCTGCGCTTGCGTCTAATACTTGCATCTGTAAATACATTTAACAACGTATAGGGTGTTAAAACAAGAATACAGCCTATACGTTGTTAAATGAGTATAAGATCTGATTATGGCGTATTGCAAATAAAGAGGCGACCGAACTGAACGTGGAAACGTTTTACCTTCTCTGTTACGGATCTGCTGGTGGATAGAGGGGCTTTTGAGTTTGCCGATATCCTCATATCTTACAACGACCGGGCTGCAAAATTTATGCAGGTGTCCCTGTATAGTCATGGCATGAAGGATGCGCGGAGGCGAGCTTTCAAAGTCATCTACGCAGATTCAAAGTTTGAACCAGCAGCATCTTCATATTTTTAGGCCAATAAAAACATATGTCATGTGACACAATTGACTGCGCGCAACCCTACATCTGTCACCCGCATCATTTCCCCTTCCGTCATCATTTGTAGACTGATAATAAGCAGCCATATACCAACGGTATTAAATTATAGGATGTTTGTTTCGCGGTGATCCAATTTTTTGCTTATTTACGAATTACCGGAAGTGTACTACGGTGAGGAAATAAGCAAAGAGGCAATATTTACCCCTGCGAGTCGGGTCACGGCAGTGAGGTACAACACAACATATAAACAAAATTGCAGATGGTGGTACACCACATCCTGCGTTTTCTTGCCGCAGCGCGGCGGTGGGGGGATTAGAAGATCCGGCACCAGGGGTTTTCGGATCTTCGCGGAGGAAGAACGGTATTTGTGCTACTGAAGCATTTAAATATGCACATTATGAACAAATTGTCACTAATGCATTGCCAGCAACAATAATAATAAAATGATGCTTACCTGGCAGCAATCACCGACGGGGAATGTTTTTGCACAACAACAGCGGAATGCCGTTCTGCCGGATCAGATAACTCCCGTCGCTCTGCTCCCGGAACTGGTAGATATAATCCACATTTTCAGTGTTTACGGAAAAAGGCAGCAGGTGACTGAATGTTTCATGGATATCCTTTGACTGGAATGAGGTTTTATTGCCGGTAAAACGAACATGATAGTCTTCACCTGTTACCTCATACGTAATACCGGAGACCAGCTTGACCGGTGTCTGTTCACCTGCAGGTGAGGTATAGTCTCCGCTAATCTGAATGCTGCCTTTTTCCCGGTACAGATAGAGCATCACTTTAGCATTGAGCCGGTTCTTATTAACCTGGCTGTCAAACGCCGCCATACAGTGGATTACTCTCCCTTCAGAACTCTTTTTTAACTTCAGCAGATGATAAACGGAATAACACAATACCAGCAGGCTGAGAGTGCACACTGTTATTCTGATAACCGTAGATAGCCTGAACTGCATATTCTTTCAGCCTCATTTTTCCCGTTACATGAAAGATAAAACACGCTGTGTTGATTACGGTACGGCGTAATATATCGTTGTGGTACTTGGCTACAATTAGCCGTGATACCCGGCCATATTCTCAGAAGTTGTTCAATTTTTATAGCGGACAAAGTTTGCCGTTTATTAAGGTAAACCTGACACCCTTTTTGCGCGCCTGCATAATTATATTCAGCTGTGAAATCATCGTAGGGGGCCGTACCATATCTTAAGGATGCTACACTAAACGTCACTAATGCAAGGAGAATGAAGACTGCCGTAACCGGGATGGTCAGACGGGACAGCAGAGTTGGAACAATCTCCCTCGACATTAAAGTTTTACTGCCGTCACTGTTTGATTCAGGAATTTTTTTATCCAGAGCCGAAACGGCACTGTCAGTAGAGACCCTGACTGTTACCGTCATGGTTTCATTAAACCGGAACCCCTGTCTGGGTACGGTAATGATAAAATCGTCATCACTTTCAGCTATCTTGCGGAAGGCCTTACGGGCCAGGAGTATATTCTGGTACAGGGTATTAGGTGCGACGTCCTTATACGCCTCACCCCAGCCAGCCTTATACAGTTCAGCCTGGCGGACAATATTTCCCTCCGCATCCAGCAGCGCCTCAAGGCAACGGGCGCAGGGCTCGTTCAGTATTTTCGAGAGATCTGGATGAACCAGACTGGCCAGTTCATTTTGCCCGCTGTGAAAGACTACCCTGCCGTCGATCAAATACGTTTTCTTCATGACTCCCTGCCTGCTGACTGCCTGCCCAAATCTTAGCTTTCCCCGATTCATGGTGCCAGAAATTATTTCATAACTCTTAAGTGGCTTCAAAAGGGATGGGTAATTTATGTGTAAATTCAGTCGCTTATTTGTTTGTGATCTTAAGTGAAATCTTAACTGTCTTAATTGAAGTGATGATCCCTTCACCCGTACCGGGCAGATGTTAATATCCGGTCAGACAGAAAAACCCTGGTCACTGCCGGAAAACCCGCTTTACAAGAAGGGAAGGACATGAACCTTAAGTAGTAAACACTTTAAAAAAGAAATAATAAGCATAAAAAACTTCATTAAAAAGCAAAGGTTTTTTATTAATTTCATCAATCAAAATATTAATAATTCAGGATAAGTATCTGATTATTGTTTATTCTATGGTGTTATTATCTGGTTTTTATTTTTTTATTGGTTTTTTGTTTTTATCAAATTGATTGGTTTGATATTAGGTTTCGTCTGAAACTATTATGCTGACATGATTCCAACAGTTCGCTGACAGTTATTGCAGAAATGCAGAGCCGGAATATGGAGATATTTATTCGTGAGAAAATTTGGTTATATTCTGGGAGATGATCGTAATGGTGTGATGGTTCTGCGGGAAAACCGGGTGCTTATCCCCCTTAATAGTCAGAAATTAAATCAGAAACATATTTATCTGAGACAGACCATGTTCCGATTACTGGAGTTTCTGCTTGAGAGAGGAAGGTCCGGCCTTCTGCGTGATGAAATCATCATGAGAGCCGTGTGGGAGGCATATGGGCTGAAATCCTCAGGGCCACGCTTATGGCAGGTCATGAACGAATTAAAGAAAAGGCTCGTCGGTCTTGGTGTCGATGAGGATTTTATTATGCGTGTGGAAGGGCGGGGCTATATGGTGAATACCGCAGGTTATGAACCTGTTTACATCCGTGCCTCATATGATCGCTTGAGTCGGTTTATATTTTCCCGTCAACAGGCTACCGATATGGTCAAGTCAGTAAAATAACTGTAGACCTGTAGTTTTAACTACTTTACGTAAAACTAATTACGCCCAGGGCGTAAGGATCTTATATGAACGCAATTTATAAAGTGATATTTAACAGAGCGACGGGACAGCCTGTCGTTGTTTCAGAACTGGGTAAAGGTAAAATCAAAAGTTCCACTAGTAAGTCTATTAAGACGGCTGTTATGTTAATGGCTGCGGCAATTTCCATGCCGTCCTTTGCAACCAATTGCGATCCCACTACTCTTATTTGTAAACTTAATAGTTCTTGGTCTGTAATCAATAATTATCAAAAAGGAACTGCATTCATTTCTGACGGTAATAGCTGGGCGGTCAGTGGTGTGGACTTATGGTCTGGCGCCGGGAAAAGTTATAATTTATATAACAATTTAGATGAAGTAATTAATGCTGGTTATTCAGTGACCTCTTCTGGTGCAATCATTCAACCGGGTGGTTTAATTACAACGAATTTTAGCTTGAGCACTCCAGGTCAAAAATCTGTAAGTGTGTTTGACCCAATAACACAAGCATATACTTCCATCAAAGTTTATGATTCAAACTCTTTTTCTGAAAAAAATTCTTACGATTTTGGAGTAGCCACTCCATTTATGGTTCCGAATGTAAACGTGTATGTGGATACTAGATTAGTTGATGTTAGTAATGGCCATGCAGAAATATCATTGAATAACGATACGTATGCTATTGGTGAATTGAGGAACAGCCATCTAATTAATATCGATGGTCAGAACAATACAGCATCCGCAACTTTGACTTCTAAAAATAAATTCTTGATGAATCAAGCATTAGAATGGTTGCAAGAAGGAAGTTCGACGGCATTTACTGCAAAGATTAATTCTTATAAAGGAAATGTTCAGGCTTTCGATGGTAGCAATCATACTGTCAATAATTTGGGCGATTTTAAGAAATATAATGATTGGTTAGTTAAACAAGTTCAGTTAGGTAATTTAGAATATAAAGATTATGATTCTGAACTAAAAAATGCTTACAATGAAAAAGAAGAGAATTATATTTATTCGATATATCCTAATGGAAGCTCTTATAATGCATATGGTGACGCGGAGGGTTCGATTATTCATGCCTCGGGAGCTAATGCTTTAGCAAAGATCTCCAGTACCGGTGAGCTCTTTGTTAGTAGTGGTTCAGCAAATACCATGAAAGTTTTTCAGGCAGAAAATAACGCAACGATTATTAATGATGGCATAGTAATAGGTTCTGGCAGGTTGGTTGACATAACTTCTGGTGCTTCATTTATTAATAATGGGACTTTGTCTCTGGGTGGGACTAGTGGAACAAAAGTAATTGCCAGAGGGCTTTCAGCATTTCCTGTTTATGTAACTGATGCAGGCAGTTCATTTATAAATCATGGTGATTATAATATCGACGCTCGTGCTCTGTACGAAAATAAATCTAGTAACGCTACTACCAATGGCGTTACTTTGCTTAATGGGGCTCAAGCTATAAATTATGGAAATATTAATAGTGGTTATTGGGGGAATACAACTCTGCCGGATGAACAGTCCGGTAGTATTCGCTCAATTTTAGTCAGAGATGACTCGACATTTTTAAATGATACTAACGGCCATATTCAATTGGGCACAGGAGAGGATGGCCTCACTCACGATTATCTGGGGTCCGGCAGTATAGCTGTAGAGGTTAGGGATAAAGGCAAAGCAATAAATGCAGGAACTATTACGCTCCGTTCTACCGCTGATGGGGTTATTGGGCTTTATGCTACGGGTAATGCTATTACACTTATTAACAGTGGTCTCATTGAAGTGAATTCCGATGGTAATGGTGGAAAATATATTCCTGCTCAAAGTGTTGGCCTTTATTCTGAGGGGCGGGCGGGCGGTGTTATAGATAATACGGGAACTATTGTTCTGAACGGCGCAAACAATGTCGGCGTAAAGGCTAAGGGGGGAGCGCAAGCTTCTTCTTCTGGGCTTATCACAGTAAATGCAGCGAGTGGCCAGAATACTCTTAATAACTATGGTGCATGGGTTGAGGGGGTGGGGTCAGTAGTAAATATCGCAGGTAAAGTTAACTTGAACGGTGATGGTGCCATCGGCGTGCACGCCCGCGACAGTGGTACTATTAACCTGACGAATAATGCCGTCATTACTTTTGTCTCCGGCAAAAAGCAGATTGGCTATTTTGTTTACGGCGCAGGCGCACAAATCATCAACAGCAGCAGCAGCGTGCAGGATGTGACATCGGATAACTCAGTCTTAATGCGCCTTGACGGTGGGGCCACTTTTACCGGCAGCGCTACCCAAGGATCCCGGATGGTTGCTTCTGGTCAGGATTCGGTGATTCTAACGGCGACGGGCAAAGGCACTTCGGTAAGTACCGGTACCTTGGCTCTGGACATTGCCGGGAAGGGGGCGACTGGTGTGCTGGTCGAAGGTGGCGCAACGGGTGTAATTGATGCAGGCACAAACTTGCTGCTGAATAATGCCAGCGCCATTGCGGCTATCGCCGACGGAGATGGACACGATATTAGCGGTAAATTTACCAGTAACGAAACCAGTACAAGACTGAACTCTTCAGCGAACCTGTCCTCAACAAAAGATCAGGTCATCGGCTATATTGCCCGTAACGGGGCCACCCTTGAAAATTCCGGGAATATTCATTTTTCTGGAAAAAATACAATAGGACTGGAGGTCCGCGATGGTTCCACAGGGACCAACAGCGGCAGCATCACCGTCCAGAATGGTGGGAAAGGTCTGGTTGCCAGTTCAATCAACCAAAGCACGACAATTAATAATACAGGGGACCTTACACTTAAAGGCGGGAATGATGCTGAACGTACCACGGGAATCCAGGCCTCCGGCAACGCTGTTACTGTCAACATGACCGCTGGTACCATCAGGCTCGAAGGCCAGGGGGCTATCGGCGTGGAAGTGACTGATGGTGCCTCTGTGAACCTAGCGGGTACCGCGTTGCCTGTGTTTGCGGACTCGGCTACCGGCGTCAGCAATCAGATCGCATTCCTGATTTCAGGTGCAGGTTCCACGCTTAATGCCCAGACGACGGCCGTGATGGATGCTAATGGAAAGGGTTCCACACTGTTCAGAATCGAGGATGGCGCTTCCCAACAGGGGGTACTGTCTTACAACGTGTCCGGTGAAGATGGTCGTGGGATCTGGGCCACAGGCGCAGGCACGCTGGTGAACACCGCTGCAGGCAGTCATCTGTCCATTCAGGGGACCGGTGCAAAGGGGATATATGCTGCAGGTGGTGCCAGCGCAACGTTGTCACAGGGCGTGACTGCGGATCTCACCGGCTCCGGGGCTGTAGTCGGTGTTGTTGACGGAAATGAGTACGACCTTGCTGGTAGTGTAACCAAAAGCAATACCGGCACGACGCTCACGAACGAGGCCGATATTACCTCCGGGCTCGCCGGTGCTACGGCATTTATCTCGCAGAACCAGGGCATGCTGGTTAACAAGGGGAATATCGATCTGACCACCGGCACCGGCAATACCGGAATAAAGGTCATCAGCGGACAGTTCGATAATCAGGCCAGTGATATTACCGTCAGCGGCGTCGCTGTGGACGTCGAAGGGGCAAACTCGAGCGTACTCAGCACCGGGGGGCGCATTATCGCCACTGATGGTGAGGCTGCTATCCGCCTGAGTCAGGGAGCCTCCCTGGACTTAGTGGGTAGCGGAATGGGCGTGGTTGAAGGCCGGGGCACGGCGCACGGCGTGTTGCTCGATACCGGTGCCGCAGGCCTTATCGTCAACGGCGCGCGAATTGATGTAAACGCTGTGGGTGCTAGCGGAAACGGAATTGAAAACCGGGCAGAGATTGCCGGTATTCAGCTGAACAACACCACTATCAATGTGCAGGACGGTAAAGGCGTCCGGACATCAGCCACGCTGGCTCAACAGAACAGCGGCACGATTAACGTGGCAGGAAACGGGACGGGACTCGCTTTCATGGCTGCGGACGGCGGCATGACCAGTAACAACCTGGATTTATCCAGCTCTTCTGGCCTGACCGTTAATCTCCTTGGCAAAGGCGGGGCCGGTATTCTGGCCAACACGGCAGACGGTGCAATGGTGAAAACTGCGGTCAACGTGAATGTGACAGGGGCCGACGGCGGTTCCGCACTGGTGGTGAATAATCACGCGAACCGGGTTGAACAAACTGGTGTTCTGCGCTCTGCGTCAACCACTTCGGCGGTAGTCGATGCCACGAAGGTCGGCACATTTATCAATACCGGTGCCATCATCGCGGCCACAGACACCTCGCTGGCTATGGCCTTTGATGACGGTGTCGATACCGTCATGCGCAATGGATACGGAGGCGTTATCCAGGGGGTTATTGCACTCAATAACGGCAATAACAGCCTCTACCTCGATGACGCCAGTACGCTGACCGGTACCGCCACTCTGGGGAACGGAAACAACCGCGTCACCCTGACCGATACGGCCCGTGCGGACAGCGTGATTGCCGGTAGCGGTGACAACACCTTTACGGTGAAAGGCAAAGGAGCCGTCTTTAATCTCCTCGACGGGGGCACAGGCAGCAACGACGACCTGGTGTTCGATGCCGCTGTGTACCGTCTGGCCAGTGCGTCAACGCTTCAGAATTTTGAGCGTGTGGCCCTCAAAAATAACTCGCTCCTGACCCTCGGGGAAGCGCTGGTGCTGACCGACGGGGGGATCGGGGCCGGTGCTGTCGACATCGAACGTGGCAGCGAGCTGGCGGTGAAGCCTTCTGTCACGGGAGATTTCACTTTTGACCCGACGCTTACCGGTCAGGGCCTGGTATCGGTCAGCCTCGATTCTTCGCAGTCGGATTTTGCTTTCACCGGCAATACAGGAAGTGATTTCGCGGGCACCCTGAAACTGGGCACCAGTCATTTCCAGCTGGAAGGCGATAACACGTCTTCACTGACGCAGGCCTCCCTGGTCACCGGGAGTGAAAGTGTGGTCACGGTCGGTACGGGCGAGCAGCAGCTCGGCGGCCTGTCCTTTGACGGGGGTACCGTTCAGTTCGGAGCTGTTATGCCAGGCGATATCATTGCGGACAATCATATCACCACCTCTGCCGTTGGCACGCTCGATATCGGTGGCAAGGGTACGGTTCAGGTCACACTGGGTGGCGGGGTGATTAACCATGTTCCTGCCAGCCTCAGTAAAAAATCGCTGATGGAGCAGGATGATGCCACCACGCTGGTCCAGCTTGCCGGTGCAGAAGGGGCGGTCAAAGGAACGGGTGGTCAGCTTAATCTGGTAGATGAAGACGGCAACCTGATCAGCGATGTGCAGCACCTGGACATCGTTCAGGACGGCAACACCGTCGCGAAAGGGACCTGGGATTACCAGATGGTAAGCAGCTCCGACGGTATCACCAGCGACGGGCTGTATATCGCCTACGGTCTGAAAGAAGTCGAGCTGATGGGGACGGGCGACAACGCCCTGACGCTTGCGGTTGGGCCTGATGCTCAGGGGCTGCAGACCGATCTGCGCGTGAAGGTGACCGGCAATGGCGATCTGTCGGTTGATACCGGCAGCGGACAAACTGTGAGCCTGTCGAATGGCGGTAATGATTACACAGGTGCTACCAGTGTAATCAGTGGAACGCTGCGTCTTGATGCCGACAACACTCTGGGGCTGACTTCAGTCGTGAATGTCGCGGCTGGCTCTGTGCTGGATATAAACGGTTCACGCCAGACATCGGGTGCGCTCAATACTGAGATTGGCAGTCAGGTCATGCTTGACGCAGGCAGTCATTTGACGCTCACCCACGCACAGCGTGAGGCTGGCATTAATGATGCCGGGTCCATCGCCGGTGACACCCTTATTGGGGCGGGTGAGCTGGAGGTGCTGTCCGGTGAACTTCACGTCGATGGTGCTAATACCGACTATACCGGGAATGTTGCCCTGAACGGAGGCGCAAAAACCATGCTTAACGATGTGGCGGGCCTGGGTAACAGCGGAACGGTCACGATGACGTCAGCTAACGACATCCTGACGCTGAACGACGGTGTCTCTGGTGCGCTGGCGAAAACGCTGGCAGGAAACGGGGGGGTCGTACTTAAGGACGGTGCAGATATCACCCTGGCAGCGGATAACAGCGGATTCTCGGGCCTCTTTACGGTGGACAGTGGCGCAAAACTTACTGCTCAGGGGCCTGAGCAGACCGGTAAGGCCGACATTGAGAACCACGGTAGCCTAGTGCTGAACAATGTGACCGCCTGGACGGTAGAAAACCACATCACCGGTACAGGGGACCTAGTGAAAAATGGCCGGGGTAACGTGACGCTGACGCAGTCCGCCGCGCAATACACCGGTAATACAGATGTTCATCTCGGCATACTCACCCTGGGGGATGTGGACAATGCGGTTTCACTGGCTTCATCCGCTGTAAACGTAGCTCATGGCGCTGTCTTTGGGGGATACGGCAGTACGGCAGGCGATGTTAACAACCAGGGCACGTTTGTGCTGGGAGAGTATGGCCTCGTGGATGTAACTTCACTGCAGTTCACTGTGGGCGGTAACCTGACGAACGCCAGTTCGGTTTTGATTGGTCAGTCGGGGGGCAATGCCGGAAATACGCTCCAGGTGAGCGGTGACTATGTTGGCAACAACGGCACTATCCACTTTAACACCGTGCTGGGTGATGACAGCTCGGCAACCGATCGGATGGTAATTGGTGGTTCTACCAGCGGCAATACCACTGTCAGCGTTACAAATGCGGGCGGAAGTGGCGCTGCCACCCTTCACGGGATTGAGCTGATTACGGTAGGCGGTAAGTCCGAGGGGGAATTTACGCAGTCCGGACGAATTGTGGCCGGGGCTTACGATTATCGTCTGACGCGTGGGCAGGGCAGTAATAGCGGGAACTGGTATCTGGTGAGCCGGGATACCACCCCGGTCGATCCGGTAATTCCGGACCCGGGTCCAGGAACAGGCCCGGATACAGGCCCAGGAACGGATCCGGACACGGGCACCCAGCCTAAGCCTGACTGGATTCGTCCTGAAGCGAGTTTGTACGGGGTGAATATGGCAGCTGCGAATACGCTATTCACACACCGACTCCACGATCGTCTGGGGGAGACCCATTACGTTGACGCTCTCACCGCAGAGAAAAAGGTCACCAGCATGTGGCTGCGTAACGTTGGTGGACATACCCGCTCGAAAGACAGCAGCGGACAGATGAATACCCAGTCGAACCGGTATGTGATGCAGATGGGCGGTGATATTGCGCAATGGAGTAGCGACGGTGAAAACCGCTATCACCTAGGCGTGATGGCGGGCTATGCAAACCAGAAGAGCAACGCGCGTAACCACCTCAACGGTAACAAGGCCGATAGCAGTATTAACGGGTACAGCCTAGGTCTTTATGGCACCTGGTTGCAGGATAACGAGGCGAAAACCGGAGCATGGGTGGACACCTGGCTGTTGTACAACTGGTTTGACAATACTGTAAGTGGAAAATCTGCCGGCAGTGAAAGCTACAAATCAAAAGGGTTCACCGCATCGGTCGAAGGGGGGTACACCTGGAAACTGGGTGAACGTGATGAACGTACGGCTTACTACATTCAACCGAAAGCGCAGGCAATCTGGATGGGTGTGAAGGCTGATGATCTGACTGAAAGCAACGGTACCCGGGTCACCGGTGAAGGGGACGGGAATATTCAGACCCGCCTGGGCGCGCGTGCCTTCATTAAAGGACACAGCACGCTGGATGACGGAAAAGAACGAACCTTTGAGCCGTTTATTGAAGCTAACTGGATCCATAACACTGAGACGTTCGGTGCCACCCTTAACGGCGTACGGGTGAATCAGGACGGTACCCGCAACATTGGCGAGCTGAAGGTCGGCGTGGACGGCCAGCTGAGCCGCAATGTCAACCTGTGGGGTAACGTTGCCCAACAGGTAGGAGACAAAGGCTACAGCGACAGCAGTGCCATGCTGGGTCTGAAGGTGAGCTTCTAAACATAATCCGGGCAGGCCGCAGGGAAGGCCTGCCCTCTACAACCTTATTTAAAGGAAGAGCTAAAGAATGAGAGAGCAAACCCGTCAGTTTTTTACGTTTTATATGATCATTATGGCACTGTCCGTGGTGCTGCTGGGAGGATGTGATATGAAGAAAAAAGGAAATGACGTTGCGTATGTTGACCTGGCAGCGGTCTTGTCAATGTCGGGACTGGCGCATCAGGAAAAGGAGCGCATGGATTTGGTTATTGATGCGCTGAAAAAGGCCGAAACCGAAGCCGGGAAACTTTATGAAAAGATGGACAAAGACCAAAGAGAAAAAGCGCGCCAGGCCGATCAGATTATGCTTCGTCGCGTGCTGACTGACGCAGGGCAGTCTGCCAGAAACAGCATCCTGGAGGAGGCCCGTCAGGCGGTAGAGAAAGTCAGACAAGAGGAAGGGCTGCGTATCGTGATGGACGGCTCCCTGATCCTTGCCTCGGCAGACGATACCAATTTAACGGTTAATGTCACAGAAGTGCTTAAGGATGTTAAAGCAGACTTTGGCCCTCTGCCTTCCATCTCTGTCACCAGTCCGAAGTCTGAACCTTCAGCTGTGACCAAAGAAAATAAGGACGCCACCATTAAAAAAAATAATACCTCAAAATAATTCAGGGAGAGGCAGCCCACTGAAAGGGCTGCCTTACAGGAACTAAGCAGGGATATCAGATGAGAATATTATTCATTGGAGCCGATACTTTCTGGGCGGAAGGTATCAGATATCTTCTAGAAGAAGCATATTCAGAAAGTGTGAAGCTTGTTTCAGTGCAGAGTTCATATAGCCATGTGAATCAGGCTGATATTTTTTTCGGTAAATATGATTTTATCTTTATAGATATGATGAGTTACGTCCCCGCGCTCTACTGGAACTTATACTCGGTATTAAATAACGCAAGTGAAAAAATTGCTTTTATTCAACCAGTAAATTCAACCAGCATTGACGTGCATAGCAGTCTGATATCTAAATCCATAACGATATCAAAGCATATGGCGATTGAAATGTTGAAGATTAAACTTATGTCCTACTGTGCCTGTGAGGAGAAGAATTTAATACCCCATAGTCATTATCATTCAAGTTTTAAACGTCCGAAAGCGATTATGAATGCTTTCGAACTTGAAGTGATTAGGTCTATCTCCTCTGGAGATAGGGTAAAAAATGTCGCCAGACGAATGAATAAAAGCGATAAAACAATATATCAATTACTATCAAGGATAAAGTTGAGGATGGGAATGAAAAATAAACACGAGTTTCTTGTCTTTCTATCAACATTTAACTCTTATAAAAATTAGCGGTAACTCCTCATAATTTATTGTTTTTCCATTTAAGAAAAATTAATCAACACCACAAGAAATAAGTCAGAACAATAAATTTTTCATCGTCTTGAAATTAAAGGGCAACTAAGATATGACAAAAGTCAAATATTTAATCTCGTGTATATCATCAGCAATTTTTTCGGTTATGTTACTTAGCGGGTGTGATACAGGTGGAGATAAAAAGAAGGTTGGATATATTGACATGAAGGTTGTACTGGCGAAGTCAGGATTGGCGCGTCAAGAGAGGATATATCTTGAGCATATTGAAAAGTTGCTTAAAGATACTGATAACAAAGCAAAAAATTTGTATGCCACCATTGATGCTAGAACAGTGAATGTACATCGAGAAGCTGACCAACTGATGTTGTATGAACTGTTGAAGACGGCTCGTCAATCTGCAAGAAATATGGTTATTCAGAAGATTATTATGGCTGCGGAGAAGATAAGTGAAAATAATGGCCTGCAGTTTAAACACTATGGTTCGCTGGTCCTCATTTCAGAAGAATATGTAGATTTAACAGAACAGGTTATTGAAGAACTTAAAGACACCACGGTTAACTTTGGATCTTTACCCAGGCTGTTTAGACAATTTCCTGACAATATAGAAGAAAGTTAGCCCTTGGCAGCAGGAGTCATAAGCATTATGTAAATATCCCTTTAATTTATGAGGTGGGACAAGGCGTTACATTCCTTAGCAGTTTTCATGCTTAACAATAAGAAATAATGAAAAATAAAATACTGGTCAGTGCCTGCCTGATGGGCCTTAAAGTCCGTTATAACGGAAAAGAGAAAGCGTTGATGACTCATCATCTTGAACGCTGGCAACAGGAGCAGCGCTTGTTGCTTCACTGCCATGAGCTAGCTGCCGGGCTACCTGTTCCGAGACCCCCTGCTGAGATTGTGTCTGCTGATGGTAAAGACGTAATGTGTGGACAAGCCAGAATAATTGAAAATACTGGAAGGGATGTTACGGAGCATTATCAACTTGCAGCTTGGCTGGCTCTTCGGACAGCACAAGAAGCAGGGTGCACTGCCGCATTGTTAACTGATGGTAGTCCAACGTGCGGGAGTCAGTTTATCTATAACGGTTGTTTTAGTAATCAGCGTAAATCGGGCATGGGAGTGGCGGCATCACTGCTCTCCGAGCATGGCATCGTGGTATTTTCAGAAACTCAGGTTGCAGAGCTTGTAAGCTGGATTGAAGAACGGGAATGAGCGGTTCTCCACTATTAACGCCGAATGTGACAGGTCCTCTCTTCGCTCAAAACGGCCATATCAAATGAATGTATGACTGGATTGATTAGCGAGGTTCTGGGCAACAAAAAGGGGGCAGTTGGTTATATGGCAGATGTGAAGGGCTGGTGACCTGCCCCCAGTATTAGATACAACCATCAGTTAGTAATGTCGGTTTGTTTACCTTCACATTTTCCATTCCGCCACCGTGCTGCAAACTCTGATGGCGTCTGATAATTGAGTGCCGAATGTGGACGACACTCGTTATAATCCTGCCGCCAGTCATTAATGATTTTCCTTGCGTGCACGATATAACTGAACCAGTGCTCGTTCAGACATTCATCGCGAAATCGTCCGTTAAAGGTCTCAATAAATCCGTTCTGCGTTGGCTTGCCCGGCTGAATTAGGCGCAACTCAACACCATGCTCAAAGGCCCATTGATCCAGTGCGCGACAAGTGAACTCCAGCCCCTGGTCAGTGCTTATCGTCGCCGGATAGTCTCGAAACCGTGCAATGCTGCCCCGAATACGCGTGACTTGAGCGCCTGAAATCCCGAATGCGGTAGTAATTGTCAGACACTCCTTCATGAAGTCGTCCACACAGGTCAGGCACTTGATCCTGCGACCGGTGGCCAGCGCGTCCATGACGAAATCCATCGACCAGGTCAGTTTAGGCACCGCCGGGCGGAGCAGCGGCAGACGTTCCGTTCCCAGTCCTTTACGACGTCGTCCGGGTTTTACGCCCAGCCCGCTGAGATGATAAAGGCGGTACTGGCATACGCATCCGCAAACTGTTCCTCACATCTCAGGGACTGATATTGCCAGTTTTACGCGATTCGCGAGGCAATATGCACGTGATCTTCCCCATCCCTTGGCGGTGATTGTCGGCACGTCACCATCGACCAAGGGCATCAAAGCCTGGCTATTTCGGGATGGCAGGTACCAGGAGGCAGTGTATACAGTATCCTTGTCGCGGCCTTAACGGGCCGGATTCATCAAAGCTCTTTATGTCTCATCAACTCAAATAGCTCTGCCTGAAAAAGTGCACCACCCAGAGCATTATGACTGGGTCTTCCTCTGGCAGATAAACGCTGTGTCATAATTGATGATTAGGTTTCAGACCACGTGCAGCCTGTTGCTCCCATAAAGTAAGCCTTGATATCTAATACACTGAAAGCAAAAATATTTTTATCCGTATACTTATGGAGGTAGTAATTGATAAATGACCAGTCAAAAGGGGTATTCAATCCCGTAAATACCGGCTTCTGGCTTGCCTCAAGGTGAGATGTGAGCCACGTGGATAACTGTTTTGCATAGCGTCTGCTGGGTCTATGCCGGTGGTGGCCAGTTCCTGTAGGTCAAATCCCGTCACGGCCAGCGCCTCGGGATAAAAGCCAGTGCAGTCAGGCTTCAACTCGGCATAGAAACACACGTCGGGCGCATGCATCAGACAGGCCCCAATGGAAAGCATACTAAATAATCCCGGAACCGGGCCGGATGCTTCAATAGCCACTGAAACAAAAATCTCGTCTGCATTCATAATCACTCCTGCGATAGAGAGCACTGATATTCGATTTGAAAAAGAAAAAGATACGCTATTATTATTTGTAAGTATCCCATTTTTAGTTTAAGGCACTAGCTAATGTTTGACTACCTATTATACTGAAGGATATTAAATTAATTAGTCTCAGTATTCGCTATGCCTGCCAGCAAGCAAAAGTTTTTATTGATTTGCATTATGTATAAAAGTTAACTATCTACTTTCAGAACCAGGCAGAACGTACATTCTACCGATTCTAGGAGTTGCAGAATACTTTCACTCAGCAATCCGATAGCCTGAAACTGAATGAATTAAAACAGGTTTTTCTCTTGCTATTTACCTGTGAGTTAATATCTATCTTATAGTTTTTAAGATGTCGAATTAACAAAATCTATATTCTTGACTTAGTGCCTGATGAACGCCTTATATTTTGAGGGAAAAGAGAACGTTTTTTTATAGGGCATGTTTCAAATTTACAATTACTGCATGAATCCATGCTCCTGAAAATATGTATATGTTCAACAATTTGGTTGGTGTTAATAATGCCGCATGGTATGGATGTCTTGACAGCATTTTCTATCCAGAATGATTTAAATGGGGGAAAGTTTTCTTCAAAAAAACACCTGATTATTCTGGTAAGGATAGGGTCTGTTGAAAGATAGCTTCGACGATACTGTTGTATCGTTTTTTGTGGGCTTCGGTCTTTCCTTACTGACAT
The DNA here is from genome assembly GCA_011754535.1 of Enterobacter asburiae. NCBI lineage: Bacteria > Pseudomonadati > Pseudomonadota > Gammaproteobacteria > Enterobacterales > Enterobacteriaceae > Enterobacter > Enterobacter asburiae. The sequence goes on from JAAQVN010000001.1 coordinate 524,964, forward strand.
TTTTGGAAATTCTCCCGGAAATGAAAGGATGAACTTCTTAATTTCTTTCTTTAAACAATCTGCGATGTATATAAATTCCCCGTTGTCATATGGCAGTGTATTGTATCCGTTTGTCGATATGTACAGGGGGGGAATGTTTTCCTTTATGGGACCAACAACACTGAGTACACTGTAAGACCCTACAGGATGCTTCCCCCTGAGTATGGTTTTTAACATTTCACAGGGTTTTTCATCAAATGTCATTGATGCAATCGTTAAAGGTTTATTATGCGTTATGCATTTTTCAGAATATTGATAATGCCATGATGATTTAAAATAACCATATCCATTTTCCTTAATGGACTGTAGTATGCAATCCATACAGTATTTTATATGAGAGATTTTATCTATACCTCCCTTGCGAGGACCCTTTACATAAAGGTTTTTTAAATCTGACATATATTCTGTCGGATCGGAAAACATTTTCATACTCTTACTGGCTTGCCATGAGTTTCTGATTAATAAAAGAAAATCATGGTCATTATAACACTTAAAAAACTTGGATATATTCTTATTGAGATGGATGGTTTTTCTCCAGCGAGAATTATGACCTGTTACATCTGCATATTGCTCCACACCGTTTATCAGACAAACTCTGAAGATGAAACTGTGCAGGGTTTCATCTGAATGGTAAGCTATCTTTACTGACATATGGGCTTCTCGCATAAAAATATGACATGATAAAAGAGTTCAAGCATACAATAGGAAATGATTCGTTGGCAGCTTTTATTCATATTATGAGTGGTATGCAATAAAATTTTTGAGGAAGTTAATTTTTACAACTCAAACGAGTTCAAACTGATTTAAACAATAGAGTAACAGCAGGTACTGGGTGGGCGATTGTGGTGAAGTGCCGTACAATAATGTTTTCCAGAAGGAAATGTTATTTTTTAGTGAAGGGAACAAGTTTTTACTTGAGTGATCAAGATTTTCTGCTAGATCGTATAGTTTCTTGAATACGGATATGTCTAACTCACCGGTTGGATTTTTTGACAGTACAGACTTTATAAATAGCTTAACAAGGGATGAATGACGGTTACTGATAAATTCTGGTGAAGAACTGCATATAAGTTCGAGAATTTGTGAAGAAAACCTAGCGAATCTATAGTCATCCTCACTGCAGAGAGAGATCCTTTTTCTTTGATGGAGTAGTTTATAGGAATTGATGCCTGATAATCTTGGATACACTATAGAGTTCAGTCTTACTTTATGACGATTGCAAGTCGTTACTCCTGCGATCTGATGCTGTCGGTGCCAGTACGCAACCCCGAAATGCCTGACATCATGATATGTACAAACAGGGCAGTGTTTAAGCGGAGCAGGATGATCTTCCGCATAGGTGGATAATTTACAGAGAGTGTGTAAATTCATGGCTGAAATTGTCAGGTCTTCAAGCTGCTTTCTGTAGTCTGGCATTGCCCATGCGTAGAGCGGAAGAAGTGTCTGCCGTGTCCAGAGTTCCTGCCCTGACTCAATAGTTTTTTCAGACAATACATTTAGTGATGTGTTGAGGTAAGGATGTACTGAATGTGTTTTATTATTAAAGAACACCGAAAAAAACTGATTAGCGGTCATGCCATACACTTCCTGTGTTCTCACACATCGGCTGTACAGTGTCTCTTCGGGAAGAGCCTGAAGAAGCAGCATATGTCACCCAATCGTATACTGATGATTTGATAATTATACAGCATTTAATCAAAGACAGGCGCTATACACAGTAATCCGTACGCAGACAAATGAGCTAAGCTTTTGTTTTCATTTGCAAGTGTTCGGAATGCTGAGGTGTATTTAACCTGGGACATGTTTTCTTCAAATGCGTTCATTACCTTCATAGTCTTTTCTGCCAGTTCACTGTGCTGAGGGCGACTCAGATCCCCAAAAACAATGATTGAAGAGGCCATCTTCTTGTTCACCTTTCCGGTTACTACGGCTACGTTTTTATCATTGCGTACACTTGCTGGTACTGATTTGGATGGGGGAGGTGTAACAGTGATTTGAGTGCCAGTAAACTCTTCTGAACTGGCTGATAGCCTCGGTACCGCTGAACGTAGTACGGCTTTGTTAATGACCTCATTACCGCTTCCTATCACCATCATTTGTGCCCTTCTGTAAATCATTTGCGCAACGGACATATTGCCTTTCGAGAGCAAAAAAAGTGTCTCATTGAGTTCCTGTGTTAACGGTGTTTCAACGTTAGTCCACTGTAGCGGCCAAAGATAGTGGATAAAAGATTGCCAGTCTGTTGTGTTGAAACCCGGAGGGGAAATGTTCATAAATCCCCCCGATTCAGCTCTCCTTGCGATCCTGAGTTTTTTTGAAAGTGTCTCTTCAAAGGGATGATTACCGCAAAATACGAGTGACACTCCCAGTGAATCAACAATTTCATGAAGAAAATCAATCAAGGTTGATTCTCCACCTGTTCTGGAGAATTTAAGTCTTTGCATTTCATCAATCACCAGTACGCCAAGAAATGCAGCTTTGATTCTTTGTGCGATCTGCCTTGCCAGACCACCATTTCTGCTTGCTGGTTTCGTTGGCTCAAGTCCCATTACATTATCAAGTATGAGAAGAATGGATTCGCAGAGTTCACGAACGCTGGCATTGTAAGGGCAGTTTACCTTCACCCAGATAACCTGGTCGGAAACCCCGGGGTAAACGCCATTATATTGGGTATGTTGAATGACCTGAGGAAAGTGACCAAGAACCTGTTCGAGCATGGTCGTTTTTCCGGAACCACTGATACCCACGATGGTTAAAGTATCGGCGTTAGGGTGAAAATAGCCATCTACGGTTTCAATATCCGGACACTCATCACCATAGTAGTGAAGGTATTGCTGAGTACTGCGTTTTAGCGGGTTTCGAGGGGCGTATCCGTCTCTGATGATTCTGGTCAAATATTTATAGCATTCAATGTAGTTAGTCTGTGGGCAACGGAAGTGTTTAATGCGGTCAACGTAATGTTCCCTGACTGACGCTGATTCATTCCAGCGTATAAAATCATCCAGTGGAGGAAAGTTACTCATGGCCATTAAAATCTCTGTATCATCCAGCAAGGGTGGTAATGCTTCGATTAACGGGTTTCCCCTATGCTCCGGAAGTATGGCTTCAGTATATCGTGCAAAGACTTTTCTCATTTTTTTTCACCCTTTATATCATTTTGATTGTTTTTTGTGGCCAGCCATTTTTCCTTTTCTTTTGGACCAGGAAGCAGGGTGATGTTTTCTAATGGCAACTGATGCGTACTATGAACCTTTTCTACCGGTAAAGCCGCGTTTTTCCTTAGTTCTTCTCTTTTGTTTTCCGTTATGTTCTTTGTCCTGGTGCTATTGTGTGGTTTCAGTGTATTCAGTCTTTGCAGGCCTGTTTCTTGAAGTGTTTCAGAGAATTCTTTTACAATATAAGATGACGCAGTGACCGGGGACTTTTCACTACGCAGATCAACCCAGTCGGCGAGGGTGTCAGCATCAAGATGTGGCATACCCTTCAGGATATTACGTTTTTCGAGCAGAGCATGGCGGGTAAACGGTTTGTTTTTATCAAGCCGGACATAGATGAAGTCCACACAGTTGTCGTCGATACGGGCTTCGCAACTCGATTGACCGAAAACACGTGCTACCGAGGCAAGATCCTCCTCGCATTCATAATAGAGATTGTTGTACTGCAGCCCGCCGGGAGTAATGCTTACCCGCTCTGGAGGCAAAAGCCTAGAAATGACTTCATCCTCCATAATTGTGCGGGCGCTGAATCTGCTGTTTTTCAGACTAATCAGCCAGCTATTCAAGGGGGATATATTAAGGTCGTGTTCTATCAGGAGTGGATTAATGTAGGCGAGTTCTTTGAAGATGGCCTGGTTGTGCTCCAGAATGGCGAGAATAATCGTTTTTGTCACCTCCTGCAGCGTCAGGCACGCTCTTGAGGTCGGTACAGGTTCACCTTTCACAATAAGCCCGCCTCTTGTTGATCCGAGAAGGGGGTGAATTGCCTCCCTGTTCAAAATACCAAATCGCCTTTCAACGATACTTTTTTTGTCAGCCCTATAGCCGGGAGCAAATTCCAGCGTTGTTATTGGAGTGACGACATCCTGCGGTTTGAGGCCGATCATTTCACCGTTGTCACAAACCAGTTTTACCGGCACGTGAGAGCAGGGCCAATCCCTTTCGGAGATGTTAATACCAAATAACCTGCAAAACTCTTTCTTGGGCATGAAACAGTTGGCCAGTGCCTGTCGGGCTGCCCGCCAGGATGCATGGTAAAGAGAAACATGAACGCCGGTTACCATTCTGGTCGCCCGGTCTACAACGGTATATATTGTTGGTCTGCCAATAACATTAGTTTTGTTCAGGCTGGAAACCAGATGAACATCTGCGACAGTTGCATCAATCTCAAAAACATCTCCAGGCAGGGTACTTGTGTTTGCTGTGGAGCCAAGGCGAGCTCGTTTGTTAAGCATAAAATTAGATTTAGTTGATCGTGCACGTATCCTTTTCTCCTGAGGAATGCGTTTTTTCCCCCAGTATCTGAATTGCCTGAGTGAGGGGATGCAGGGAGCCTTATTTGCTGCTCGGGAAACCTCGATTTCATCGCGGAAAAAGTCTTTCAGATATTCTTCATAAGTACGGGCTAAAGAAAAGCCACCGACCTTCAGATAATATTTTTTTATTGTCCTGATAATATTTTTTTTGTCTTCGTTTTTCAGTATATAAGTGCTGGCGCGTTGCATCGGTAAAACACGATTTTTCTTTTTTTTGCCCAGCGGGATTGTGTCCGGATTGCGTTCTTTGCCGGGGGCGCCGCTACGGGAATAGGCTGGAAGTAATGCATAAATATTTTGGCCGTACCGCCAGTATCGTGCCAGAAGTAGTCTCAGATGCTGGGGGTTTACACCGGCATTTGAAGCATGGCGTGTTAAGATGGGTGAACGCAGAGACGAAGTAAAATCATAGAGAAAATTGCCCTCCTGGATAATGGGTAAAATTAAATTGTAATTTTCATCTCTTTTATTTTTGCTTTTCTGATCGAGGCTGTCTTCATCAACCAGCATGTATAGCGGAAGGGCATAGGTGGTGCGAATGACTATGCGGGTTTTAACAAGAAGTATGAACCGCCGGAGAGAAAAAAAGAATGGCTTGTTTGCTCGGTTGTCCTGAAGTTCGAACAGAATGATGGTATCCGTATCACTATATATGCCGAGTATGCGGTATAAACCGGTCTTCAGCACATCTGTGTCATTTGTTGTCCAGACACTATTCAGGGTTATTTCCATTGCTCAGATACCTTATGGTCACAGGTGTTGCTCAGCACACGTAACACTCCAAGTTCAAGTATAGGCGTGGTTAAATCAACCTGGATGAATTTTCGGGCAATGAGTATCTGGATAACCGTCATAATATCGCCGTATTCGACATTAAATTTCCTGGCAAGAGAAGAACATACCGCTTCCATTATGTAGTCTCCCGGCAGTAACGCGGATGCCACTTCCTGACAGGGTAAATGCCCATGACAAGTGTTATCCATTCTTATTGCTGATGTCGCCCACGAGATATTTTTACTTATGATTCGATTGAGTTCTGAGCCAATATAGACTTTAAATTCGATATCATGTAGAGCCCAAAAAAGACGCTCAATCTCTAGCTTTTCAGCAACACGTAGAGTAGGCACCCCATCGGGTTTCACTGCAAATGCCTTATATTTTATTCCGCCGCCAGGCTCTTTGACGGTCAGGAGAAAATCGGTAGTCATTACATAAAGAACCGGGGGGCCACTTACGCCTATGACAACAGGGTGTTTCACAGCAATGTGACTGGCAATTTTTTCTGTAAGATTCAGGGGGAATAAGGGGAACTGTTCACGAATATCAATAACTGAATCATTAAATTCAGCCTGATAGAAGAAGTCACTTTCAATAATGGACATTAAGTGATGCGCACGCATGGTTTTTAGACCAAATACAACCGAACGATTGCCATGAGATTTTACATCCTGAACTCTTAACCAGGGCTGATAGTCCTGCATATGCCCGGACCCCACGCCTTTACTCAGAGCCTGCTCATAATCCTGATAGGACTTAAGCCTCCTTCCTCTGCTCATGATCTGTATTACCGCTATGTAAGTCAGCTGTACGCTGCGTTCAGTGAACGTAACCCGAATCTGAAGCATTGACCTTACAGCTACAGTATCCAAGGATCCTCTTGCTTTACAGGTGATAGGGACGAGCAACAAGTAGAAATCAAATGAATGAGTTGTAAGTAGGCTGCAGCATTCGGACGATATTGATGTACTTAAGTATACAACTTTAATGTCATTTTGCGAGGTTAGCGGTACAACTTTAATGTTAGCGGTATAACTTTATTGTCACATCACATCTCCTTCGTGTTTGTCTGGTGTTGTGGCACACTAGCACCATAGCTAACTTTTAGTAAGTACGTACAAAAAGGTAAGTATGAAAACAACGATACCAACGCTCAGCGAACAAATGCGCGATGGCAATCTTTTCGCGGAACAGTGCCCTTCACGGGAGGTGCTCAAGCACGTTACCAGCCGCTGGGGGGTACTGATTCTGCTGGCCCTGCAGGAGGGAACGCACCGCTTCAGCGATCTGCGCCGTAAAATGGGTGGGGTGAGCGAAAAGATGCTGTCCCAGTCGCTTCAGGCGCTGGAGCAGGACGGATTTGTCGATCGCGTGTCGTATCCGGTCGTGCCGCCTCATGTCGAGTATAGCCTGACGCCGATGGGGATTGAGGTCAGTGAGAAAGTGGCCGCGCTGGCAGACTGGATTGAGGTCAATACGCCGAAGGTGATGGCGAATCGGGATGAGCGTGCGGCGTAAAAGCCGGGTATGTGAGGCCTGATGTCCCTCTCCCACAAGGAGAGGGAACAAACACCAAAAACGGCAACGTGCGTTGCCGTTTTGCTTTTACCTGCTCAAATCCACCTGATAAATCGCGAACCCGATATCATCCGTCGCAACCTTCTTCATCGGATACTGCGCCTTGTCCTTAATGAACCTGGCCGCCTTATCGGACGGTGACGTTTCAAAGCGGATATCCAGTTTTGTCTCGCTATGAATCGGCGCAAGACGCCAGTTGTTATCCACCGCCGGGTGAATTTGGCCCGCCTTCTTCGACTCTGCGCCGATCCACGCCGCCAATACCGAGCGGTTTTCGTCCGGTGACGCAAAAGCGATGTGGCTATCCCCCGTACCGGCAAACTTACCGCCGTAGGCGCGATAGTTATTTGTCACCACCAGGAAGGTGGCATTCGGGTCGATCGCCTTGCCGTTGAAGGTCAGGTTTTTAATGCGCTCCGCCTGCGGATTAATGGTCTGGCACTCGCCGTCATATTTCGCCGGCTGGGTGACGTCAATCTGGTAATTCACGCCGTCGATCACGTCGAAGTTGTAGGTGCGGAAGCCGTCCCAGTTAATCAGCGACTGCGGTTTGCTGCTTGTCGGATCGATCTGGTTAAACTGTCCGGCGGAGCACTCCAGCCACTCTTTCACCTCCTTTCCTGTGGCTTTAACCACCACCAGCGTGTTCGGGTAGAGATAGAGATCGGCGGCGTTACGGAAGGTCAGCTGGCCCTTTTCGACTTCAACATAGCTTGCCGGGTCATTCTTACGCCCGCCCACTTTGAATGGCGCAGCGGCAGACAGGACCGGCAGTTTTGCCAGATCCGGATCGCCCTGCACAAAGTGTTCGGCATAGGCTTTCTGCGCCATGTTGACCACCTGAACGGTTGGGTCGTCCTGCACCAGCGCCAGGAAGCTGTACATATTGTCGGCGGATTTGCCGATCGGCTTGCTGACGAATTCGCGGGTGGCGTCGTGATCGTGCTTCAGCACGTCGACCAGTTTTTTATCTTCAGCCGCCAGAGATTTTTTAGCCGCAGCGTCGTAAATCGGGCGCGCTTCGGCTTTTGACTGCGTCACCTTCCAGCTGCCGCCGTCGTTATTCAGCACCAGGTCCACCACGCCAAGATGGTCGCCCCACATGCCCGGCATCACCGACGGCACGCCGTTGAGCGTCCCTTTCTCAATATCAGCCCCTTTGATACTGGCAAAATCTTTGCCCGGGAAGACGGCGTGGGCGTGGCCGAACAGGATCGCGTCAACGCCCGGAACTTCACTCAGATAATAAACGGAGTTTTCAGCCATGGCCTGGTACGGGTCGGCGGAGAGACCCGAGTGGGCGACAACCACGACCAGATCCGCGCCTTTTTCGCGCATTTCCGGCACGTATTTGCGCGCGGTTTCGGTAATGTCGTTAACGGTCACTTTACCGTCGAGATTGGCTTTATCCCAGGTCATGATCTGCGGCGGTACGAAGCCGATATAGCCGATTTTCAGCGTCTGCTTTTTACCGTCCTGATCGACAACGTCAGTCTCTTTTATCAGGTAAGGGGTAAAGAGCGGTTTCCGGGTCTTAACATCAATGATATTGGCGTTAACGTACGGGAATTTCGCGCCGGCCAGCGCATCGAGCAGGTATGTCAGGCCGTAGTTGAATTCATGGTTGCCCAGGTTACCGACGGCATAATCCAGCGTGTTCATCGCTTTATAAACCGGATGGATCTCGCCTTTCTTAAGGCCTTTCGCCGCCATGTAATCGCCGAGCGGGCTGCCCTGAATGAGATCGCCGTTGTCCACCAGCACGCTATTTTTTACTTCACCGCGCGCGGCGTTAATCAAACTTGCTGTGCGTACCAGTCCGAATTTTTCCGTAGGGGTATCTTTGTAGTAATCGAAGTCCATCATATTGCTGTGCAGATCGGTCGTTTCCAGAATACGCAGATCTACCGTCGCCGCCTGTACGCTTGCTGCAACCAGCGTTGCCAGGAGCGTTGCACTAAACTTAATCATCAGAGGAGTCCTTTTTTCGATGCAGACCACAAAAGAGTATGTATCTATCGCTTGTTGCTTACAGAAATGTGAATCCTGACAGAAAAAAGCGTCCTGAAACCGGAATTGCTTCACAGATAGCGGAATTGTTCACATTACGATATAACTAAAACAAAGAGTTAACCTCACTGCGTTAACAAAGAGGTGGAGAATGCTAGATAAAATTTGTCAGCTCGCACGGGATGCGGGAGATGCCATCATGCAGGTGTATGACGGTAGTAAACCTATGGAGGTGGTCAGCAAAGCCGACGACTCTCCGGTCACGGCGGCGGATATTGCGGCGCATAAGGTGATCCTGAAAGGATTACAGGCTCTAACGCCGGAGATCCCCGTTCTGTCTGAAGAAGCGCCGCAAAGCTGGGATGAGCGCCAGCACTGGCAGCGCTACTGGCTGGTCGATCCTCTGGACGGGACAAAAGAGTTCATCAAGCGCAACGGTGAGTTCACCGTCAATATCGCCCTGATTGAGAAGGGCAAAGCGGTGCTCGGCGTGGTCTACGCGCCGGTGATGAACGTGATGTACAGCGCCGCAGAAGGCAAGGCCTGGAAAGAGGAGTGCGGCGTACGGAAGCAGATCCAGGTGCGCGATGCGCGTCCACCGCTGGTGGTGATCAGCCGCTCGCACAGCGACAGCGAGCTGCAGGAGTACCTGCAACAGCTGGGTGAACACCAGACTACCTCGATTGGCTCGTCGCTGAAATTCTGCCTGGTGGCGGAAGGTCAGGCGCAGCTGTATCCGCGCTTTGGGCCAACCAACGTCTGGGATACTGCGGCAGGTCACGCCGTGGCTGCGGCCGCCGGGGCGCACGTTCATGACTGGCAGGGCAAGCCGCTGGACTACACCCCGCGCGAATCCTTCCTCAACCCCGGCTTCCGCGTCTCTATTTATTGAGCCAGCAGCTTATGCAGCAGGTCGACAACCTGCTGCACCTCTTCCTGGGTTAACGCCCCGTCTTTCACCCACTGTACGCGACCGTTCTTGTTCAGCACGACAATCGCAGAGCTCTCTTCCTCCAGTTGCCAGGCCTTACGGGTTACGCCGTTGCTGTCGACGATAAACTGCGACCACGGATAGAGCTTTTTATTGCTCTCAAGGCTCGAGCGCACAAACATCCCGGAGCCCGGAATAGCGTCATCGGTGTTCACGATCGTGGTGGTCTGGTAGCGGTCGTGAGGGAATTTTGCGGCCTTGATCGCTTCCACCAGGTTGGCATTTTTCTCTTTTGCGGATGTACGACCGGCAATATGTTGTACAACTCTCACTTTGCCCGCGAGCTGCGCGCTATTCCAGGCTTTATAGCTAAACTTATCATTGTCGAGAATCAATTCTCCCCGGTCTGCAATGCCGACTGGCGGTACACGTTGTCCTTTTTCAATGTTGTGAGCGCAAGCCCACAGGGGCAGCAGCAGGCAGGCTGCTGCAAGGATGTTACGTAGGGTCATGGCGTTTCCTTATTGTTTGCAGGTGATCCGACCACTTGGTCATACGCTTTTAATCATAAGTGCGATCAATGTGGTTTTCCCGCAATCCCGATGCCAGTTTGCGGGCGAACGCACATATCCATGAAAAAACGACGGCTTATACTGCTCTCTATCACGCTTTGCAAAGATTATTCTGAATAATTGTAATCAAACGGTAAATAAACTTATGCACACTGGGTAACACCGTAGTTCTGGTCTATAGTCATTGGGCATCAAAATTTGCGCTCAGGACAGTCGGGCCGATTGTGGCACCGCAAGAGCGTATGATTCGCAGGAGATACAAGAATGAAAATTTTCCAACGCTACAACCCGCTTCAGGTGGCGAAGTACGTGAAGATCCTGTTCCGTGGACGGTTGTACATCAAGGATGTTGGCGCTTTTGAGTTTGATAAGGGCAAGATCCTTGTCCCAAAAGTGAAGGACAAACAGCACCTGTCTGTGATGTCCGAAGTCAACCGTCAGGTTATGCGTCTGCAAACTGAGATGGCTTAACCAACGTGCTATGCAGTAAGTAGTTAGAAAAACGGCTCCCGATGGGAGCCGTTGATGTTTGTGGGAGGCAGGAACGTTACGCCGACACTTTCTCTTCCGCGTCCGGCAGCTTCGGCACCAGCACGGTCGGCTTGTTGTCGATGCGCGTCACCAGTAACTGGTCGATGCGGTAGTTATCAATATCCACCACCTCAAACTTGTAGCCGGAGAACTTCACCGAGTCGGTACGTTTCGGGATTTTACGCAGCATAAACATCATAAAGCCGCCGATGGTCTCGTAGTTGCCGGACTGCGGGAACTCGTCGATATCCAGCACGCGCATCACGTCTTCAATTGGTGTGCCGCCATCAATCAGCCATGAATTATCGTCACGCTGGACAATCTGCTCTTCCAGACCCTGGCCTACCAGGTCGCCCATCAGCGTGGTCATCACGTCGTTCAGGGTGATAATGCCCACCACCAGCGCGTATTCGTTCATGATCACCGCGAAGTCTTCCCCGGCGGTTTTGAAACTTTCCAGCGCTTCTGAGAGCGTCAGGGTGTCCGGCACAATCAGGGTATTGCGGATCTGTACGCCGCTGTTAAGCGCGAGGCTCTGGTTTGCCAGCACGCGGTTCAGCAGGTCTTTAGAGTCGACATAACCGATGATGTGGTCGATATCTTCATTACAGACCAGGAACTTGGAGTGCGGATGCTGCGCCACTTTGTTCTTCAGGCTCTGCTCATCTTCATGTAAATCGAACCAGATAATGTTTTCACGGCCCGTCATGGAAGAGGGCACGGTACGGGATTCCAGTTCAAACACGTTCTCAATCAGCTCGTGTTCCTGCTTACGCAGCACCCCGGCCAGCGCGCCGGCTTCCACCACCGCATAAATATCGTCAGAGGTGATGTCGTCTTTACGCACCATCGGTAGCTTAAAGATGCGGAAAATCACGTTCGCCAGGCCGTTGAAGAACCACACCAGCGGACGAAACACGTACAGACAGAAGCGCATCGGGTTGATGATACGCAAAGCCACAGCTTCTGGCGCAATCATACCGATGCGTTTCGGGGTCAGGTCTGCAAAAAGGATGAACAGGCCGGTTACCAGCGAGAAGGAGAGAATAAAGCTCAGCTGTTCGGCAAGCTCAGCGGACATGTACTTCACAAAGAGGCTATAAAACGCCGGAGAAAACGCTGCATCCCCTACGATACCGCCGAGGATGGCGACTGCGTTCAGGCCAATCTGCACCACGGTAAAGAACATACCGGGGTTTTCCTGCATTTTCAGGATGCGGGTGGCATTGATGTTGCCTTCATCGGCAAGCAGCTTAAGTTTGATTTTACGGGACGCGGCCAGCGAGATCTCAGATATCGAGAAAAATGCACTGACGGCAATCAGACAAAGTATTACTAAAATACTGTTTAACATAGTTTATCCGGCTTCACGCCAGATCCTCAGAAGGGGAGTTGATACCATTTGTGTGAAAACACGTAGAACGTCAGCTCGTAGCGTTGAGCCGATTATTTCAGCGGTAGTATAGCGTAAAGAGATGTAAACCTGCCAGAGGTCACGTTTTTGGCACTTAAGTATCGATAAGTGTTGTACTTGGGATTTGATGAGAACCATTTTCATTTAAAGAGGGTTTTCATGCAATCTTTACCGGATCTTTATCCAATCTTTATACAGCGAAATGTGCATTTTTTTGGTCTGGACGGCTTCCTCTCAACGCTCTTTTATGTGGCTATGTAGCAGTGTCGATTAGTTGGAAAACTAATCCGAGTCAGTCTTAGGACCCAGGACAAAAAAGTGGCTTAGCGCCGAGCCGTAGAACTCTCTGAGTTTTTTATAAGGCACTTCCTGCTAATGGCGAATACGAAAAATGCTCCTAAGGGCCAGGGATAAGCCAACAATAGATCGTTAATGTCGATCATTAAGACCAACCGTGTGGAATCGGGGCTGCATGTGCCAGCCAGCGTATATGGTGCTCGATCAATCTCAATAACTGTTTGTACTGGCACGAGGTCGCGAAAGTAGCCATTTTTTAAGGGCAACTAAATGATATCTCAGTACTTTCTGTTTTATGTATTTGTGGCAAAAACGTGAGGTCAATAGCTCAACCTCTGTACAAAACCGCAATGTTAATGTGAGAATTAGAGTCAAAAAAAAACAACACGAGTACAGGACGTTATGACCAAAAAGATTCATTTTTATGCACCTGGTACAAACGATTACATCAGCCCAACTTTACTTTTTTCAGTTGCCCGGATGACAGTAAATGATGACGGGGTTCAGTGGTTAGAGACTCAGTGGGTTGGCGGTGGCGATGTTCAGGGGATGGCTCTTTACACTTCGATTGTTGATGCGGCAATTGCTGCTGAAGTACTGAATCAGGCAGAAACCCCGTCGGAATGGAAGGTTTACCCATTCTCTGATCTGAACATTACAGAAATGATGATCAACACGAAAGCGCATAAGTCACATTATGGCATGATGCTTGTGTTTGGGTTCTCAATCGACGATTTCAGAAACCTAATACTGCAATCTGATCTATACCGAACTCTGCAATTCCCTGAATCATTCCCTATCGGTGACGGCTTAGATCCCATCACAAACAAGGTAATCCTGAAATTCGATGAATCCCTGTTCGACGGGATGAATGGTTACTGGCATGAAGAGTTTCCCAGCTACTGTGAATCAATGGAGATCCTGAACTCTCAACCTCTCGATCTCATCAAAGAACACGCTCGTAATGCTGTATCAACGGCACTTGTCACCGCAATACCGATGATCAGCCCTGCAACGCAATACTGTGTATCCACCTATTCCATCGAAAAGCAAATGTGGATCGTATCTTCTCTGGCAGTGAATGGTTCTAAACCTGCTAACAAACTTCATTAAGGATGATTCTATGGCTACTGGTCATTTTCTGAGGATTGGCGACAAGACAACGTGCGGCGGTAGTATTCTTTCAGGTTCCCCAAATCACAGCTTTGGAGGGATTGCAACCGCGAGAAATGGCGATTCTGTCTCTTGTGGTAAAGATGGCAAGGTATACCATATCGCAGGTGGTATCCCCACTTACTCGATTCATGGAGTTGCCGCAGCAGGTACTTTGCATAGCCGTAGTACATGCCCCTGTAACGCAAGTTTCATTTCGTCATTCCCAAATGCTTCCTATTGGGTCGAGGAAAAGAAAGCAGTTAAGGCTATCCCTGTAGTTACTGCTGCCCCTTTAGCTGTTCCTGTACCAACAAAAGCGGAAGAACCCGTACAGCACGCCCAGACAGCTAAAAAACCACATAAGGAAGAAACTAAACGTGAACCAGTAGATGCTGGCTTTTGTGTACTTCCTTACGGTGCTGAAACTGGAGCCTATGAAAGCTATCTGTTCGAAAGTGAACCGCCAGCAGGAACACGCGAACTTTACCGTTCACTTAATGGAGAAGGTAAGGAATACAAAGCTGGTTCTATCCTACTTGTTGTTGATCCAGAAAAACAGGACAGTGATCAGATCGCACATATGCAGGTCGCTAAACAACGTATTGATACAGCATTAGAACCGCTTACGCATAAAGAGGCTAACTTCTTACACGATCACTATGCAACAATAGCTAACTTTAGCAACATCGCCGATAAAGGAATAGGGCTTGCTGCTGAACCTGTTGGGAAGTATTTCGAAAATATAGAGAAAATCCTGAAAGAAATTCAGGAAACGTACAAGAATACATACATGACAAGAGGGGCTTTGATTGGTGAACAGTTCTATGTAAGACGTGCTCAACTATTCAAGGAACTTGATCATGTACTTAAAGTCGGCTTCCTTAATAAAGGTATGAAACTTGGTGAGTACAACAACTTAAAAAGTGCTCTTGGTTTATCAACTAAATCGATAACTCATAAATGGAATGAAACGGGAATAAGTGATATTGATGGCTACGCTACACATATAGAGCGAGCGGCAAAATATGTAGCAGCTATGCGATATGTTGGTTATGTCGGGATCGGCTTTAGTGCTTTGCATTCTATCAATGAAATAAATGAGGCTTGTTCTGTTGGTCGTGAAAGCGAATGTACTAAAAAGAAATACACGGAAATAGGTAGCTTTGTAGGGGGGCTTGCTGGTAGTTATGCTGGCGGTGCTACTGGTGTTGGCCTCTGCTCTGTCATTTTGGGGGCTTTAATAATAGAAGTTGCCGGAGCAGGTGCATTAGCTTGTGGTGTAATTCTTGGTACTGGTGGGGGGTATGTAGGCGGAGAGTATCTCTCAGACAAAGGCGAAGAATATGGTGAAATAATTTATAACACAGTAGGAAAATGATGAAAATTGTATCTGCTATCATATTCATATTGTTTGTTTTATCGACAATTGTAGCATGTGCATATTCGGTGACGAAGAATAAACAACATCTTTTATTGTGCGATCTTTTTAAAGAACGATTTGGATACGTACCCGCAGGTATAATCCTTGCACAAGCAGGGGGGATATTCTTAGCTTTTCAAAAAGATATGTACTTCATCTTCCCATTTGCTTTTAAAAAGGGAAGTTTTCCTGTGAGGAATATGAACCCCGAACATTATGATTTCATCAAAAATTTACCTGGCGAGGAAGTATCGTGGCTAAAAATTAAGTTCACTTTATTCTTAATAATGATTGTTCTGTTTTGTACAACCATCATAACATCTTACTTATTACTCTAAGTCTTTTTTATAAAGCCGCTAAAGCGGCTTTTCTTGTACGTGAATACAAAGCGATTAGGTTACTGGTTTTTAGAGCACAAAATAATCAAATCTCAGTCCTCCCGATTTTGGCAAAAAACCTTAAGTAATCTTTTAATCAGGAAAAAGTACAGTTTGTTTTTTTCCACCTGATTTAAAATCTCGTTCACCTGATCAGCTTCTACCCCGCCGACAAAATGCCGTGTAATCAGATCTCAGTACTGAACTTTCCACTAACCCTGTATTGACTGAAAAATGATCGATCAAGAATCTCATTTAGGTAGAGCGTAAAGAGATGTAAATCTGCCAGAGGTCACATTTTGGCATAAAAACAGACCGGACAGCGGGGTGCTGCCCGGTACGCGAGGTTATTTCACGGGAGATAAGCTGGCGCTTCCCACCGTCCGTCGTGTGGCATCGCCTCCCCACACCTGGTCATACTCATAACCCGTCAACTGCTTGATTATCAGGCGGGTTCTGGCGTCGCAGTCGCGGTAATCTCCGCCCAATTTCCGGCGGGCAATCTCCTTGAGCAGCAGCTTATGCGTCTCGCGGGTGAGCTTAAATTTGTAGGTGGTAAAGAAGCTCACCGCCAGAAGGGCTGCCGTTGCGAAGATCATCAGGCCGATAATTGCCTCCAGCGCGCTTTCTGGCTGTGCGCCGCTGCCCTTCACGAAGCCGGACTCCTGCAGCACAAGGCCAATAATCATGATGGCAATTGCCACGGTGCTTTTGCGGGTCAGAACCATCACGCCGGCAAAAATCCCTTCGCGGCGCTGCTGCGTCACCATCTCGTCGATATCCGGAATAAAGCTGTAGATGTTCCACGGAATATAGTAGAGGCCAGAGCGGGAAGCGCCCAGCAGGATAAAGACCGCCGAGAACAGCAGCGTCGGCACCTGCGTTTTGGTGAGGTAGACCGTAAACAGGAATACCAGCACGCAGAAGATACAGCCGTAGGAGAGGCGCAGAGCGGCTGAAGGGGTAACATTCAGCCGGTTCAGCAGTAGCATAAACCCGTACGTGCCGGGTACCGAGGCGAAGGCCGCAATGCTCAACCAGCCGGATACCGCAGCCGCATCCTGGCTCAGACAGTACACGACGTAATAAGTAAACACCGAACCGAATACGTCCATCGCCGTAAACGAAAAGATATAAATAATAATATGCAGGCGGAACGCGCGAATGCGGAATGAGGAAAAGAGATCCAGTACCAGATATTTCAGGTGATTAAGTATTCCGCTGCTGCGCTGGTTATCCACCTTAAAATCGGATTCCTGCTGCACATCTTTGGCTTCCCAGGTGGTGTACCAGGTAATAAATACCGCGATGCAAAATACGCAGGAAAATATCAGCCCGGTGAGGGTATAGGTAAACGGATTATCTTTCCCCGTGAACTGCATGATCACGCCCGGGACGGAAACCGCAAGGAAACCACCCAGTTGGGAGCAGATCATACGCACGCCGGAGAGGCGGCTACGCTCTTCATAGCGGTTTGTCATTTCCGCCGCCAGCGTCTCCCAGGGCACCAGCACCATCGCCGACAGCAATTCGATCGAGAGATAGGTTCCCAGGTAATACCAGTAGCCCATATCCGTCAGCCACAGCAGGGCATACAAAAACATTAATGGGGAGCTGAGTAATAAAAAGAAGCGGCGACGGCCAAATTTACGGCCGAGCCAGGTATTGCCGAAATTATCGGTGATATAGCCCATAATCGGGCTTAAGAGTGCATCAATGACGCGGGCAATCGCGAATATCGAACCCGCTTCAATAACCGAGAGTCCGCAATAGGTGGTGTAAAAAAATAGCAGCCAGGTGCCGATAATGGCGAAAGCGCCTCCGCCAAACAGATCGGTTACGCCGTAGCCAAGCGCTACGCCATAACCAACTCTACGTTCAGTTGGTTTGACCATAATAATATCCAGTGTAGGGTAATGATTAACCTGTTTTCAGGTCGTATTTTTATTTACTGCTGGACGACACATTACGTTCTAATTATTGATATCTATCCATTGTCTCAATTGAGATGAGCGATAAAGGGCCTCCACAAGCGCGAGTGATTTTCCGGCAGAATGGATATCGGTGTAGTCCGTTTCTCCCGAGTGATTAATGGCGTGATAAAAACGGCGGATCGCCTGCTGATGTCCCAGCCCCCAGTAGCTTTTGACCGAGCCGTCAGGGGAGTCATCGCTCACCAGCCTGCGACGCTCGCCGGGGGTGATGCGCCAGAGCACGTTGTCATTCAATAACAGCGAACCCCGTTCGCAGTGGATTTCCAGCCAGAGAGGGGAATCCACGGTATTGCAGTTGCTGGCATAAAACAGGCCGCGCGCGCCGTTGGCAAAGTGCAGCGTCGCCATTGCGCTGTCTTCCCCTTCGGTGACGTCCGCCAGTTCACCGCTATCCACCACGCCTTTCAAACGCGTCACGCCGCCGGTGAACCACTGCATCAGGTCAAGGGTATGGATCGCCTGGTTGATCAGCAGGCTGCCGCCTTCCGTTGCCAGCCGTCCACGCCACGGGCTTTCGGTGTAATACGCCCCCGAGCGTGACCACGTCAGCACCGCTTTCATACTGAGCATCTTCCCCAGTTCGCCATCGTTCAGCGCCTGACGGATGCGCAGGCTGGTGGGGTTGAGCCGGTTCTGATAGCAAACGCCAAGCAGGCCTGGAGCCTGCTCAACGGCGCGGGCGATATCGTCGAGCTCGCTGCTGTTCATCCCTACCGGTTTTTCGCAGAACACATGCTTCCCGGCAGAGAGTGCATCCAGGATCATACGTTTATGTTCGAAATGCGGCGTGCAGATATGGACCACGTCGATGGCATCATTCCGCAGCATTTCCCGGTAATCCTGATAAAAACGGCACTGGTAATCCATCGCCAGCTTCAGTCCTTTGACGCTGTCGATGTCTACCAGCGCGCGCAGCGCGACGTTGGGGATCTGGCGTAAGGCGTTCACATGGCAGCCGTGAATCGCGCCGGCGCCGATAACCGCCGTGTTCAGGATCGTCATCGTTACCTCCCGTTATGCCGTCGCGTTGGTCAGCATCTGTGCCTTCACGCAGAGCTCCGCCGCCTTGAAGGCGTGCGACTGCGTCATGGCGTTTTCGGTACGGTGCAGGCAGTCGAGGATCAGTTCACCAAAGAACGGGAACCCGACCTGCCCAGCCACCGGATAACGGAATTCCCCCTCTTTATTGACCAGGTAAACCACGTCCTGCTCGCCGCGGGTGAGATCGACATATTTACGGATTTCGATATAGCCTTCGGTGCCGAGCAGCGTCAGGCGGCCGTCGCCCCAGGTTGAGAGCCCGTCCGGGGTGAACCAGTCGCAGCGGAAATAGCCGCTGGCGCCGTTTTCTCCTTTCAGCATGGCATCGCCAAAATCTTCAAATGCCGGGTACTGCGGGTGTTTAACGTTGCGAACCTGGCTTGCCACCACGGAGGCCTCGCTGTTTCCGGTGTAAAACAGGAATTGCTCAATCTGGTGGCTGCCGATATCGCACAGAATGCCGCCGAAGTAACGACGATCGTAGAACCAGTCCGGGCGACCGGTGCCTTCCCGGTGCGGGCCGGTTCCCAGGGTTTGCACGACGCGGCCAATCGCGCCCTGCTGCACCAGCTGTCCGGCAAAAACCGCACTCTCTACGTGCAGGCGTTCGCTGTAGTACACCGCGTATTTCTTCCCGGTTTTCTCCACCATCGCTTTAGCGTCGGCCAGCTGTTCAAGCGTGGTGAGCGGTGCTTTATCCGTGAAGTAGTCCTTGCCCTCCGCCATTGCTTTCAGCCCCAGCGCGCAGCGTTCGGACGGGATGGCCGCACCCGCAACCAGACGCACCTCGTCGTCGTTGAGTATCACCTCCAGCGACTGCGCCACTTTTGCCTGCGGGTACTGCTGGATAAATTTATCCACTTTGGCCGGATCGGGGTCGTACACCCACTTCAGCGTGGCGCCAGCTTCAATCAGGCCGTTACTCATCCCGTAGATATGGCCGTGGTCGAGCGCGGCGGCGGCAAACACAAACTCTCCTTCCCTGACAACGGGCTGCGGTTTGCCCACCGGGGCGTAGTTCATTCCGTCATTTTTGTTCATGCTGATACTCCTCGATCCAGATCTTTACCCAGAGGGATAGCGCCCACTTCGCTGAAGTTGGCGACGCTTGCAGATTTTTCATAAAAACGGGGGGCGAGGGCGTTGGTCCCGCCGGTGCGATAAAACGGGTCATCACGCTGAATCGGCAGCGAAACTACGCTCCGGGTAATGGCGGATTTATAGATCGCGGTAATCAGCTCCAGCGAGCGTTTGCCCTGTAACCCATCCACTAACGGCGCCGTGCCGTGCTCGATGGCATAAAGCAGATCGTTAATCTGCCCGGCGTGCAGCGTCCATTCGAGTTTTCGGGTGTCGTGAAAAACGGCGTTGAGCTGCGCTTCTCGCGACAGGTCGTTAGTTTCCTGCGGGAAGCCATTATCGGCACTGACGCTGGCGAAGGCCTGCCACGGCGCGGAGATGCGCGCCTTATCGCCCTGAATGACGATCTTCTGATCTTCCCCGTGGTGCACAACGGAGGCGGTAAGCTGCGCGAGCGCGCCGCCGGGGTATTTGAAAATTGCCGCGCTGAGGTCTTCCACTTCGGCGTTGTCGTGCGCCACGTTGGTCATCATCGCCACCACCTCTGACGGGAAGCCGAGCATCCACTGAAAGGCGTCGATATGGTGTACCGCGTGGTTCAGGGTGCAGCCGCCGCCCTCTTTTTCCCAGGTGCCGCCACCACAGGTCGTAGTAGCAGTGTCCGCGCCACCAGAGCGAATCCACCTGCGCGTGGCAAATCTTCCCGGCGAGCCCCGATTCCAGCGCGGCTTTTAAGCGCCAGAAGGCATCGGTAAAACGGTTCTGGGCAATGATGGAGAGCGTCTTGCCGCTGGCCTTTTGTGCGGCGATCATCGCGTCGCACTCCTCCAGCGAGGCGGCCATCGGTTTTTCGCACAGCACGTGGCAACCCGCGTGCAGGGCATCAATGCTGATTTCTGCATGGACGTAAGGCGGGGTACATACGTCGACGATGTGGATATCCGCCTCTGACGCCAGCATCTGCTGGTGGCTTTCATACACGCGCGCATCCGTCAGGCCGTAGCGCGTTTTTTTCTCGTGGGCTTTTTCCGGGTAGATATCGACCAGCGCGACGATCCGGCAGCGCTGACCAAACTGCAAATAGCCCTGAATATGGTTATGGGAGATATTCCCTGTTCCCACGATGGCGACATTTAACATCGTTTTATCTCCGAAGTTACCAGGTGCCAGAGGCGTCCAGCGTGACGCTGGCGGTCTCTTTAGCTACTGAGGTGCTGATACGCTGTTGAAGCAGGCGCAGATACTGTTTCTCGTTGAGCGGCAGGTCGACCCAGTCGTCTGTCCAGGTGGAGAGGTGCATGGCGTTGGAGAGCGTCAGCCCGCGGATCCCCTCCAGACCCGGCGCAATCAGCGGCTCGCCGCGAAGGATGGCGGCACAGAAGTTGGCGGTAATAACGTGATGATCGCTGCATTCCGGGGCGACGGGGAGCGTCACCTCCCAGCATTCAGGTTCACCGAAGCCGTTTTGCCAGCGGGCGTTGAAGGCGGTTTCGGACTCACGCAGCCGCCAGTAGCGCAGCTTGCCCTCTTCAACGACCACCTTGCCGCGGTCGCCGACGATTTCCAGCCGGTTGGTACCCGGCGTTTCCGCCACGGTGGTGATAAACACGCCGGTCGCGCCGTTGGCATACTCAGCGTAGGCGGTGACCTCGTCTTCCACTTCGATATCGCGATGCTTGCCGAACTGACAGAACGCGCGCAGGCGGACCGGCATCCCCACCAGCCACTGCCAGAGATCGAGCTGATGCGGGTCCTGGTTGAGCAGCACGCCGCCGCCTTCTCCTTTCCAGGTGGCGCGCCAGCCGCCGGAGTTGTAGTAGCTCTGCGAGCGATACCAGTTGGTGATGATCCAGTTGGAGCGGCGGATCTCACCCAGCTCGCCGCTGTCGATAAGATCTTTCACCTTCTGGTAAAGCGGATTCGGGCGCTGGTTGTACATGATGCCAAACATCACGTCGCACTCCCGGGCGCAGGCGTTCATCTCCTGCACCTGCGCCGTATATACGCCTGCCGGTTTTTCACACAGGGTGTGGATACCGTTGCGCATCGCCAGCATCGACAGGCGCGGATGCTCGTAGTGCGGCGTCGCGACAATCACCGCGTCGATAAGCCCGCTCTGGAGCATCTCCTGCGCGTCGCTGAATAACGGGAGGGTGCCGACCAGTTGGCGAATAGCCGGGTGCTTTTCAACGGCATTATCGCAAACTGCCGTCAGGCAGGCGTCGCTGACCGTACCCGCCAGTAAATAGCGTGCGTGGACCGTACCGATATTACCTATTCCAATAATGCCAAAACGTACCTTCTCCATGTCACACCTTAATTTCTGTTGAAAAGAAGTGATGACCGGAAAATAGGAAAGGCGAGCCGCAGCGACAATGTGTTTTTGTGAGAATACTCGCAAGGTGGTTAAGTAATCTCCAGGCTTTTTGAAATTTGGTTTTAAAATCAAAAGGCTGTTTCTGCAAATATTTGCAAAAACTGAATGAGAGCGAGGTCACACTATGCCCGGCAGGTTAAAAATGGAGGAAATTGCGGCCCTGACGGGCTTTTCCGTCAGCACGGTTTCGCGGGTGTTAAGCGGCAAATCGTATACCAGCGATAAAGCCCGGGAGGCGATCGTTCGCACCGCACGAGAATTAGGCGTACTGGAGTCAATGGCGAGCGGAAGGCTATTAATTAACGGTATCGCTGTTTTTGCACCAGAAAGAACCTTTCAGGGACGCGGGGATATTTTTTATCTGGAAGTGACGAAAGGGATTGCTGAAGCCTGCGCGCGGCACAACGTGTGGGTCAGCTGCTGTGGATTAGAAGAGCAGCACGCCGATGTGAAGTTATTTATGGAAAAGGCCAGCCAGAAGAATATCAACGCGATAATTATTATTGGGACTGATGATTCCACCATATTTAAACTCGCCAGCACGCTGAATAAGCCCTGCGTATTAATTAATTCCGTTGACCGGGATCGGGAGCTGGATGCCGTTTCGCCCGATCACCGGGCGATTGGCTTTACCGCCATGCAGTATCTTTTTGAGCAGGGACATCGGCGGGTACTCACGCTCACCTGCCTGCGGCGAGAAACGCTGTATGCGCGTCTGGACGGCATTAAAGAGGCGTACCGCCATTTTCACGTGGCCTTTGATCCCCAGCGAGATTTGCTGGTGACGGAGTGGTTTACCGCAGAGGAGGCCGAGCGGGCGCTGGATGCGTGGCTGATGAATCATGACAGATCCCAGTGGCCGGAGGTTATTTTCCCGAACAGCACCAGCATGGTGGAGGGGGTAGTCAGGGCGTTAACCCGCCACGGGCTGCGCATTCCGGAAGACATTTCGCTGATTACGACCGATTTTGCATGGAACCTGGCGCACCGTCTGGAAAAACCGGTCACGGGCGTGACGGTGCCCTGTCGCGAGCTGGGGATTGAAGCCGTACACCTGCTGCAAACGCGGCTCAACCGGCCGCAGGTGCCGGTCTTTAACCTGCTGCTGCAGGGGAAGGTAATGGACTACGGTTCGGTCAGTAACGCCACGCGCCACGCGGCTCGCGTGGCGCTGGAACGCTAATCAGGCCAGCTGTGGCGGCAGACAGACGCCGATGCCCCCGATACCGCAGTAGCCGTACGGATTTTTGTGCAGGTACTGCTGGTGATCGTCCTCGGCATAGTAGAACGGTTTCGCGGCGGCGATCTCTGTCGTCACGTCGCGCGTATCACCCGCTTCACGCATGGCCTGCTGGAAACGCTCAAGACTGGCGCGCGCGGCGGTATCCTGCTCAGGCGTGAGCGGATAAATCGCCGAGCGGTACTGCGTGCCGTGGTCGTTGCCCTGACGCATGCCCTGGGCCGGGTCGTGGTTTTCCCAGAAGACCTGCAGGAGCTGTTCGTAGCTAATGACCGCAGGGTCATACACCACGCGGACCGCTTCCGCATGCCCGGTTTCGCCGGAGCAGACTTCGCGGTAGGTTGGGTTCGGCGTGTAACCGCCCGTGTAGCCGGCCGCGGTGCTGTACACGCCGGGCAACTGCCAGAAGAGGCGCTCAACGCCCCAGAAGCAGCCCATGGCGAACAGGGCGATTTCCATTCCATCCGGCACGTTGGTCATTGAATGGTTGTTGACGGTGTGTAAGGTTGCCACAGGCATAGGGGTGTTGCGTCCCGGTAATGCATCAGCTTGTGAAACCAGATGCTTTTTGTCGAATAAACTCACGATGGGGCCTCCCGGGGTGCGATGTTTCGGTTAAGGTTGTCACGAAGCGTTTAATTGAACACAATAAATGCGCTGAATGAGACTAGATTTAATCATAAGAAATATTTGGGTGTTACACCCGTTTTCAACCCACGATTTGGGTTTTTGGCTACCAGGCCGTATTTTGCCGCACAGCGGCGCTTCATTTGCTTCCAGGGTGGAAAAGGGATATTCAGGAGAAAACGTGACAAAAATCCGCCAGTTATGTTTAGTCAGTGTGTTGCTGACAAGCGGGGTTGCCAGCGCGGCGAATGTCCGTTTGCAGGTTGAGGGGTTATCCGGGGCGCTGGAAAAAAACGTGCGTGCGCAGCTGTCGACTATCCAGAGTGATGAGGTGACGCCGGACCGGCGTTTTCGTGCGCGCGTGGATGATGCGATCCGTGAAGGGCTAAAAGCGCTGGGGTATTACGAACCCACCATTGATTTCGATCTCCGCCCGCCGCCAAAGAAGGGGCGTCAGGTGCTTATTGCCCGCGTCTCACCGGGTGAGCCGGTGCTGATCGGTGGCACGAACGTCATCCTGCGCGGCGGCGCGCGTACCGACCGGGATTACCTGGATCTGCTCAGCACGCGGCCAAAAGTCGGCACCGTGCTCAATCACGGCGACTACGACCACTTCAAAAAAGAGCTGACGAGCGTCTCCCTGCGCAAGGGCTACTTCGACAGCCAGTTCAATAAAAGCCAGCTGGGCATTGCGCTGGATCGACGTCAGGCCTTCTGGGATATCGATTATGACAGCGGGGAACGCTACCGCTTTGGTGATGTAACGTTTGAAGGTTCGCAAATTCGTGAAGAGTACCTGCAAAACCTCGTGCCGTTTAAAAAAGGGGATTACTACCAGTCGAGCGACCTGGCGGAGCTGAACCGTCGTCTTTCTGCTACCGGCTGGTTTAACTCCGTGGTTGTCGCACCGGAATTTGATAAGTCTCGCAAAACCAAGGTGTTGCCGCTGCATGGCGTTGTCTCGCCGCGCACCGAGAACACCATTGAGACCGGTGTTGGCTACTCGACAGACGTCGGCCCGCGCGTGAAGGCCACCTGGAAAAAGCCGTGGATGAACTCCTACGGCCACAGCCTGACCACCAGCGCCAGCATTTCCGCCCCGGAACAGCAGCTTGATTTCAGCTACAAAATGCCGCTGCTGAAAAACCCGCTTGAGCAGTACTATCTGGTCCAGGGGGGCTTTAAGCGTACCGACCTGAACGATACGGAGTCCGACTCCACCACGCTCGCGGTTTCCCGCTTCTGGGATCTCTCCAGCGGCTGGCAGCGCGCCATTAACCTGCGCTGGAGCCTGGACCACTTTACCCAGGCTAACGTCACCAACACCACCATGCTGCTCTATCCTGGGGTGATGATCAGCCGCACCCGCTCGCGCGGTGGCCTGATGCCAACCTGGGGGGATTCACAGCGTTACTCTATCGACTACTCCAATACGATGTGGGGCTCTGACGTCGACTTCACTGTGGTGCAGGCGCAAAACGTCTGGATCCGCACGCTGTATGACAAACACCGCTTTGTCATGCGCGGCAATCTCGGCTGGATTGAAACGGGCGATTTCGAGCGCGTTCCGCCGGACCTGCGCTTCTTCGCCGGGGGCGACCGCAGCATTCGCGGGTATAAGTACAAATCGATCTCGCCTGAAAACGAAAAAGGCCAGCTGACCGGGGCATCAAAACTGGCGACCGGATCGCTGGAGTATCAGTACAACGTCAGCGGCAAGTGGTGGGGCGCCATGTTTGTTGACGGTGGTGAAGCGGTGAACGATATCCGCCGCAGCGATTTCAAAACCGGCGCGGGCGTGGGCGTACGCTGGCAATCACCCGTCGGGCCCATCAAGCTCGATTTCGCCGTGCCTGTCGGCGACAAAGACGAACACGGATTACAGTTTTACATCGGTCTGGGGCCTGAATTATGAGTTTATGGAAGAAAATAAGCCTCGGGGTGCTGATTTTTATCGTGCTGCTGCTCGGTACGGTGGCGTTTCTGGTAGGAACGACGACCGGGCTGCATCTGCTGTTTAACGCTGCGAACCGCTGGGTGCCGGGGCTGGAGATTGGTCAGGTGACGGGCGGCTGGCGCGATCTGCGTCTGAAGAACATCCGCTACGAGCAACCTGGCGTGGCGGTCAACGCCGGGGAATTCCATCTCGCGGTGAAGCTGGGATGCCTTCGGGACAGTAAGCTCTGCGTGAACGATCTGTCGCTAAAAGACGTCAACGTGGCGATAGACTCAAAGAAGATGCCGCCGTCTGCGCCGGCTGAGGAAGAGGACGGCGGCCCGCTGAATCTCTCCACGCCGTACCCGATTGCGCTTTATCGGGTGGCGCTGGATAACGTCAATATCAAAATCGACGACACCACCGTGTCCGTCATGGACTTCACCTCCGGCCTGCGCTGGCAGGAGAAAAACCTCACCCTGACGCCAACCTCACTGCAGGGGTTGCTGATCGCGCTGCCGAAAGTGGCGGACGTGGCGCAGGAGGAGATCGTCGAGCCGAAGATCCAGAACCCGCAGCCGGAAGAGAAGCCGCTGGGCGAAACGCTGAAAGATCTCTTCTCGAAGCCTGTTCTGCCGGAAATGACCGACGTGCATCTGCCGCTGAACCTCAACATTGAGGAGTTCAAAGGCGAACAGCTGCGCCTGACCGGCGATACCGACCTGACGGTCTATAACATGCTGCTGAAAGTCAGCAGCATTGACGGCAACATGAAGCTCGACGCGCTGGATATCGACACCAACCAGGGCTCGGTGAACGCGTCAGGCAACGCCCTGCTGCGCGACAACTGGCCGGTGGATATCACCCTCAACAGCTCGCTTAATATTGAACCGCTGAAGGGCGAAAAAGTGAAGGTTAAAGTGGGCGGGGCGCTGCGCGAAAAGCTGGACGTCGGGGTGAATCTCTCCGGCCCGGTAGACATGGTCCTGCGTGCGCAAACCCAGCTGGCGGAAGCCGGGCTGCCGCTCAATCTTGAGGTGGTCAGCAAGCAGCTTTACTGGCCGTTTACCGGCGAAAAACAGTATCAGGCCGATGACCTGAAGCTGAAGCTGAGCGGCAAGATGACCGACTACACGCTCTCGTTCCGCACCGCGGTGAAGGGGCAGGACGTCCCGCCCGCAACTATCACGCTGGATGCAAAAGGCAACGAACAGCAGGTTAACCTCGACAAGCTGACCGTCGCGGCGCTGGAAGGTAAGACCGAGCTGACCGCGCTGCTCGACTGGCAGCAGGCGATCAGCTGGCGCGGCGAACTGAAGCTGAAGGGGATCAACACCGCCAAAGAGGTGCCGGACTGGCCGTCGAAGCTCGATGGTTTGATTAAAACCCGCGGCAGCCTCTACGGCGGTACGTGGCAGATGGACGTGCCGGAAATCAAGCTCACCGGGAACGTGAAGCAGAACAAGGTGAACGTTGAAGGCTCGGTGAAAGGCAACAGTTACCTGCAGTGGGTGATTCCAGGGCTGCACGTGGCGCTGGGCCGCAACACGGCGGATATCAAAGGCGAACTGGGGGTGAAGGATCTCAATCTGGATGCCACCATCGACGCGCCGAATCTGGATAACGCTCTGCCGGGTCTGGGCGGTACGGCGAAAGGGCTCGTGAAAGTGCGCGGCACCGTGGAGGCGCCACAGCTGCTGGCGGACATTACCGCCAATAACCTGCGCTGGCAGGAACTGAGCGTCGCCCGCGTCCGCGTGGAAGGGGATGTGAAATCCACCGATCAAATCGGCGGCAACCTGAACCTGCGCGTGGAGCGCATTTCCCAGCCGGACGTCAACATTAGCCTGGTGACTCTGGACGCCAAAGGGAACGAGAAGCAGCACGATCTCCAGCTGCGTGTGCAGGGCGAACCGGTTTCCGGCCAGCTTCACCTGACCGGCAGCTTCGATCGCAAAGAAGCGCGCTGGAAAGGGACGCTGGACAACACCCGCTTCAACACCCCGGTGGGTCCGCTGGCGCTGTCGCGCTCTATTGCGCTGGACTACCGTAACGCCGAGCAGAAGATCAGCATCGGGCCACACTGCTGGACCAACCCGAATGCGGAGCTGTGCGTGCCGCAGACCATTGATGCGGGCGCGGAAGGGCGCGCGCAGATCAACCTCAACCGTTTCGATCTGGCGATGCTTAAACCGTTTATGCCGGATACCACGCAGGCAAGCGGCGTCTTCAGCGGGAAAGCCGATGTCGCCTGGGACACCACCAAAGAGGGGCTGCCACAGGGCAGCGTTACGCTCTCCGGCCGCAACGTGAAGGTGACGCAGGAGGTGAACGACGCGCCGCTGCCGGTGGCCTTCGATACCCTGAACGTCAGCGCGGACCTGCATAACAACCGTGCGGAGCTGGGATGGCTTATCCGACTGACCAACAACGGGCAGATGGACGGGCAGATACAGATCACCGATCCGCAGGGACGGCGCAATCTGGGCGGTAACGTCAATATTCGGAACTTCAACCTGGCGATGGTGAACCCGATTTTCGCCCGCGGGGAAAAAGCCGAGGGCATGGTGAATGCCAATCTGCGTCTGGCTGGCGACGCGCAAAGCCCTCAGCTGTTCGGCCAGCTGCGGCTCAGCGGTGTGGATATCGACGGTAACTTCATGCCGTTTGATATGCAGCCCAGCCAGATCGCGATGAACTTCAACGGCATGAGCTCGACGCTGAGCGGCTCGGTATTAACTCAGCAGGGGCAAATTAACCTGAGCGGCGACGCGGACTGGAGCCAGCTCGACAACTGGCGAGCCCGTATTGCTGCGAAAGGCAGTAAGGTGCGCATCACTGTACCGCCAATGGTGCGCCTGGACGTCTCGCCGGACGTGGTCTTTGAAGCGACGCCAAGCCTCTTCACCCTGGATGGCCGCGTGGACGTGCCGTGGGCGCGCATCGTGGTTCACGAGGTACCGGAAAGCGCGGTCGGCGTCTCCAGTGATGAAGTTATGCTCAATGAAAATCTGAAACCTGCCGAAGAGAAGAGCGCTGGCATACCGATTAATAGTAACCTTATCGTGCACGTGGGGAATAACGTGCGGTTGGATGCGTTTGGGCTGAAGGCGAGGCTCACGGGCGACCTGAAAGTGGCGCAGGATAAGCAAGGGCTTGGCCTGAACGGGCAGATCAATATCCCTGAAGGGCGTTTCCACGCCTATGGTCAGGATCTGATTGTCCGCAAAGGCGAGCTGCTGTTCTCCGGTCCACCGGATCAACCATTGTTGAACATCGAAGCGATTCGTAACCCGGAAGCGACGGAAAACGACGTCATTGCTGGCGTACGCGTTACCGGCTCTGCCGACGAACCGAAGGCGGAGATCTTCTCTGACCCGGCGATGTCGCAGCAGGAAGCTCTCTCTTACCTGCTGCGCGGACAAGGCCTGGACAGCGGTCAGAGCGACAGCGCGGCGATGACCTCAATGTTGGTCGGCCTGGGGGTTGCACAAAGTGGGCAGGTTGTGGGTAAAATCGGCGAGACGTTCGGCGTAAGCAATCTGGCGCTGGACACCCAGGGCGTGGGTGACTCCTCGCAGGTGGTGGTCAGCGGCTATGTACTGCCGGGTCTGCAGGTAAAATATGGTGTGGGGATCTTTGACTCACTGGCAACACTCACGTTACGCTATCGCCTGATGCCTAAGCTATATCTGGAAGCAGTGTCCGGCGTAGACCAGGCACTTGATCTGCTCTATCAGTTTGAGTTTTAGCAATGCGAATATTTGTCTACGGCAGTTTACGAACCAGGCAAGGCAACAGTCACTGGATGACCAATGCCCAGCTACTGGGGAATTACAATATCGAGAACTACCAGTTGTACAGCCTGGGCCACTATCCAGGCGCGGTTCCCGGCGAAGGAACAGTACAGGGTGAAGTTTATCGTATTGATAACGCGACACTTGCCGAACTTGATGCCTTGCGCACCAGGGGCGGTGAATACGCTCGCCAGTTGATCCAGACGCCGTACGGAAGCGCGTGGATGTATGTCTACCAGCGTCCGGTCGACGGGTTAACGCGGATTGTAAGCGGTAACTGGTTAGACAGAGACCAGTACTGAAAAACGACAACGCCACCGTAAGGTGGCGTTGTTTTTTGTGTCTGGCAGTAAGAATTACTTCTTAGCAGCGCGTTCGAAGGAGGCGATGATTTCTGCTTTCGCCGCTTCTGCGTTGTCCCAGCCGTCAACCTTAACCCATTTGCCTTTTTCGAGGTCTTTGTAGTGCTCGAAGAAGTGGGCGATCTGCGCTTTCAGCAGCTCTGGCAGGTCGTTCACATCTTTAATGTGATCGTACTCTTTGCTCAGCTTGGTGTGCGGTACCGCAACCAGCTTCGCATCTTCACCCGCTTCGTCAGTCATTTTCAGCACGCCAACAGGACGGCAGCGAATGACTGAGCCTGGCTGCAGTGGGTATGGCGTTGGGACCAGCACGTCAACCGGGTCACCGTCCAGAGACAGGGTGTGGTTGATGTAGCCGTAGTTGCACGGATAGAACATTGCGGTAGACATGAAACGGTCAACGAACAGCGCACCGGTGTCTTTGTCGATTTCGTATTTGATTGGATCTGCGTTGGCCGGGATTTCGATAACAACGTAGATGTCTTCTGGCAGTTCTTTACCCGCAGGGACGTTGAGTAAGCTCATGTCGGTGTCCTTAAAAATGGATGGTAAACAAGTGGCAGGTATTATAGCCAACTCACGCCGAATGTCTCCGCCTGTTTTCGCTTTCTCTCCCCGCTAGCCCCACTTTTCAGACCGTTTCCATGACAGAAATATCCATAAACTCAGCCGCATTTTTAATGGTGAAATGAAAGCGATTACAAACTTGTGATTAACGTTTTATTCACTTTTCTGAAGTGTGATGTAACGCAATTCGTTACATATTTCATTGGCTATAGTCATTTCGCAGAACATCTTTTAACCAACAATAAACACCCCTACGAGGACGCTCATATGTGGAAGCGCTTACTTCTTGTCACAGCAGTTTCGGCAGCCATGTCGTCTATGGCGATGGCCGCTCCCTTAACCGTAGGTTTCTCGCAAGTTGGCTCTGAATCCGGCTGGCGTGCGGCAGAAACCAACGTTGCGAAAAGCGAGGCTCAGAAACGCGGTATCACCCTGAAAATCGCCGATGGTCAGCAAAAACAAGAGAATCAGATCAAAGCCGTACGCTCCTTTATCGCCCAGGGCGTGGATGCCATCTTTATTGCACCAGTGGTGGCGACCGGCTGGGAACCCGTCCTGAAGGAAGCGAAAGACGCTGAAATTCCGGTCTTCCTGCTCGACCGTTCCATCGACGTCAAAGACAAATCTCTCTATATGACCACCGTCACCGCTAATAACGTGCTTGAAGGGCAGTTAATTGGCGACTGGCTGATTAAACAGGTCGACGGCAAGCCGTGTAACGTCGTTGAGCTGCAGGGCACCGTCGGTGCCAGCGTGGCCATCGACCGTAAGAAAGGGTTTGCTGAGGCCATTGCCAAAGCGCCAAACATCAAGATTATCCGCTCCCAGTCCGGCGACTTTACCCGCAGTAAGGGTAAAGAGGTCATGGAGAGCTTTATCAAGGCTGAAAACAACGGCAAGAACATCTGCATGGTTTACGCCCACAACGATGACATGGCGATCGGCGCAATTCAGGCCATTAAAGAAGCGGGCCTGAAGCCGGGCAAAGACATCCTCACCGGCTCTATCGACGGCGTGCCGGACATCTATAAAGCAATGATCGATGGTGAAGCCAACGCCAGCGTGGAGCTTACGCCAAACATGGCGGGCCCGGCATTCGACGCGCTGGAGAAATTCAAGAAAGACGGCACGATGCCTGAGAAGGTGACCGTCACCAAGTCCACGCTCTACCTGCCGGATACGGCGAAAGAAGAGTTAGAGAAGAAGAAAAATATGGGCTACTGATCCAGTGAAATTGCCGGGTGGCGCTGCGCTTACCCGGCCTACGGGAACGTGGCGGGGACGTGAATATGAAAACTGAACAACACCAGGAAATCCTCCGCACAGAGGGCTTAAGCAAATTCTTCCCTGGCGTAAAGGCGCTGGATAACGTCGATTTTAGCCTGCGGCGCGGTGAGATCATGGCGCTGCTGGGCGAGAACGGCGCGGGCAAATCAACGCTGATTAAATCTCTGACCGGCGTGTATCAAGCCGATCGCGGCACCATCTGGCTGGAAGGTAACGCCATTTCGCCAAAAAATACCGCCCATGCCCAGCAGCTGGGGATCGGGACGGTTTACCAGGAAGTGAACCTGCTGCCGAATATGTCGGTGGCGGATAACCTGTTTATTGGCCGCGAGCCACGCCGCTTTGGCCTGCTGCGCCGCAAAGAGATGGAGGCGCGGGCCACGCAACTGATGGAGTCGTACGGCTTCTCCCTCGACGTTCGCGAGCCGCTGAACCGCTTTTCCGTGGCGATGCAGCAGATCGTCGCCATCTGTCGGGCGATCGATCTCTCGGCAAAGGTGCTGATCCTCGACGAACCCACCGCCAGCCTCGATACCCAGGAAGTGGAGATGCTCTTTACCCTGATGCGCCAGCTGCGCGATCGGGGCGTGAGCCTGATCTTCGTTACGCACTTCCTCGATCAGGTGTATGAGGTGAGCGATCGCATTACGGTGCTGCGCAACGGCAGCTTTGTCGGCTGCCGCGAAACCCGCGAGCTCCCGCAGATAGAGCTGGTGAAAATGATGTTGGGCCGTGAGCTGGAAACTAACGCCCTTCAGCGCGCAGGGCGCACGCTGCTGAGCGAGAAGCCGGTCGCCGCGTTCAGCGATTACGGTAAAAAAGGGGTGATCTCGCCGTTTAACCTTGAAGTGCGGCCCGGTGAAATTGTCGGACTGGCGGGCCTGTTAGGCTCAGGACGAACCGAAACCGCCGAGGTGATCTTCGGGATCAAGCCAGCGGACAGCGGCAGCGCGATGATCAAAGGCAAACCGCAAACCCTGCGATCGCCGCATCAGGCGTCGTGTCTGGGCGTCGGCTTCTGCCCGGAAGACCGGAAAACGGACGGAATTATTGCCGCCGCCTCGGTGCGCGAAAATATCATCCTGGCCCTGCAGGCGCAGCGCGGCTGGCTACGCCCGATCCCCCGTAAAGAGCAAAACGCGATCGCCGAGCGCTTTATACGCCAGCTCGGCATCCGCACCCCGAGCGCGGAACAGCCGATTGAGTTCCTCTCCGGCGGTAACCAGCAGAAGGTGCTGCTCTCCCGCTGGCTGCTGACCAAACCCCAGTTCCTGATCCTCGACGAGCCGACGCGCGGTATCGACGTGGGCGCGCACGCCGAAATTATCCGGCTTATCGAAACGCTCTGTGCGGACGGGCTGGCCCTGCTGGTTATTTCGTCCGAGCTGGAAGAGCTGGTGGGCTATGCCGATCGCGTCATTATCATGCGCGATCGCAAACAGGTGGCAGAGATCCCGCTGGATAAGCTGTCCGTTCCGGCAATCATGAATGCCATCGCGGCGTAAGGAGTGAATCGTGATGTCCCGTTCGCTTTCGCAAACCGGTGAGTCAAAGCGCCGCTTTAGCTGGCCAACCGGCACGCCGCAAATTGCGGCGCTGCTGGTCGTGCTGCTGGTAGATAGCCTTGTCGCACCGCATTTCTTCCAGATCGTCGTGCAGGATGGCCGCCTGTTTGGCAGCCCGATCGATATTTTAAACCGTGCTGCGCCCGTGGCGCTGCTGGCGATTGGGATGACGCTGGTGATCGCCACCGGCGGGATTGACCTCTCCGTCGGCGCGGTAATGGCAATCGCCGGCGCTACCGCTGCCTCCATGACCGTGGCCGGACACAGCCTGCCGGTGGTACTGCTGGCGGCATTGGGCACCGGGGTGCTGGCCGGACTATGGAACGGCATTCTGGTCGCGGTGCTGAAAATTCAGCCCTTTGTCGCCACCCTTATCTTAATGGTGGCCGGACGCGGGGTGGCGCAGCTGATTACCTCCGGACAGATTGTCACCTTTAACTCGCCGAGCCTGGCGTGGATCGGCAGCGGCAACCTCCTGTTCTTCCCGACACCGGTGATCGTTGCGCTGGTCACGTTAGTGGTGTTCTGGCTCTTCACCCGCAAAACGGCTCTCGGCATGTTCATTGAGGCGGTGGGGATCAACATTCGCGCCGCGCGCAACGCCGGGGTCAACACCCGGCTGATGGTGATGCTGACCTACGTGCTGAGCGGCGTGTGTGCCGCCATCGCCGGGGTCATCGTCGCGGCAGATATCCGCGGGGCCGATGCCAACAACGCCGGGCTCTGGCTGGAGCTGGACGCGATCCTCGCGGTGGTGATCGGCGGCGGGTCGCTAATGGGCGGGCGTTTTAACCTGCTGCTCTCGGTGATTGGCGCGCTGATCATTCAGGGCATGAACACCGGGATCCTGCTTTCGGGGTTCCAGCCGGAACTCAACCAGGTGGTAAAAGCGGTGGTCGTGCTTTGCGTGCTGATCGTCCAGTCGCCGCGCTTTGTCAGCATCATTAAGGGGATCCGTGGCCATGATAAAACGTAATTTACCGTTAACGATCACGCTGGGCGTGTTTGTGCTGGGGTATCTCTACTGCCTCACTCAATTCCCCGGTTTTGCCTCGACGCGCGTGATCTGCAATATCCTGACCGATAACGCCTTTTTAGGCATCATCGCGGTCGGGATGACCTTTGTGATCCTCTCCGGCGGGATCGATCTCTCCGTCGGCTCGGTGATCGCGTTTACGGGCGTATTCCTCGCGAAGGCGATCGGCTTCTGGGGCATCTCTCCGCTGGTGGCGTTTCCGCTGGTGCTGGCGATGGGCTGCGCGTTTGGCGCTTTTATGGGGCTGCTGATCGACGCGTTAAAAATCCCGGCGTTTATCATTACCCTCGCGGGAATGTTCTTCCTGCGCGGGGTGAGCTATCTGGTGTCGGAAGAGTCGATTCCGATTAACCATCCGGTGTATGACACGCTCTCCAGCCTGGCGTGGAAAATTCCCGGCGGCGGTCGCCTCAGCGCAATGGGGCTGCTGATGCTGGGCGTGGTAGTGATTGGCATCTTCCTCGCTCACCGCACCCGGTTCGGCAATCAGGTTTACGCCATCGGCGGCAACGCTACGTCGGCAAACCTGATGGGGATCTCGACCCGCAGCACCACCATCCGCATCTATATGCTCTCGACAGGCCTGGCGACGCTGGCGGGTATCGTCTTCTCGGTGTATACCCAGGCGGGCTATGCCCTTGCAGGCGTGGGCGTTGAGCTGGATGCGATTGCTTCTGTGGTTATCGGCGGCACGCTGCTCAGCGGCGGGGTAGGAACGGTGCTGGGGACGCTGTTCGGCGTGGCGATCCAGGGGCTGATTCAGACCTATATCAACTTCGACGGCACGCTCAGTTCATGGTGGACGAAGATCGCCATCGGCATTCTGCTGTTTATTTTTATCGCGCTCCAGCGCGGCCTGACGGTGCTCTGGGAGAACCGTCAAAGCTCGCCTGTTACCCGCGTAAACACATCAGTAACAGAGCGATAATACGCTGAATTTGCTTAAAGTCTAAACATTTACCGGTAGCGGCCGATACTCTTCTTTTATGCCCAGAAATATCTCGCTACCGGAAATAATATCATGCTTAAAACGCTATCGATTCGTACCGGCTTGCTCTCTTTACTGGCCGTTATGACCCTTCTGCTGCTGATTGTCAGCGGCATCGGCATTTATGCCCTCACACAGAGTTCTTCTTCACTGCAGCGCATTAATCACCTTCAGGGTGAGCAGATGGTGCAGCTTAATTCAGGCTATACGCTGATCCTGCGCGCGCGCAATGAGGCGGGTCAGGCCGTCCGGATGATGGAAATCGGCATGCTGGACGATGCGGCCAAAGCGGTAAAAAACATCAATCAGGAAGTTGCCCTGGCCCAGAAAACGCTGAAAGGCGTGATTGACGGCGGCGTGGCTGACGAGCAGGGGCAGCAGCTCCTCGATAAAGTCGCGGCCAGCCTGGCGACGTATAACCAGCAGGGGATCGGCCCGATGCTGAAAACCCTGAATGACCAGAGCGCGGACAGCTATTACGATCTGCTGGAGAACACGCTAATCCCGGTAGCGAAGCAGTTTGATAACGATATGCAGGCGTTTCAAAAATGGAGCGAAGTGCGAGGTCAGGCGGAAGTGAGCGCTGTGCAGGCGAGCAAAACCCGCGTGCTGATCCTGATTATCGTCGCCGCGCTGCTGACGGCGGGCATTATCGTGCTCGCCTGGCTGGTGCTGCGCCATATGCTGCTTAAGCCGCTGTCGGCCTCCATTGCGCAGCTGGAGAACGTGGCGGCGGGGGACTTAACCCATACGCTGAATGCGCCGGCGAGCCAGGAGTTTAACCGCCTCAACGCGGCGATAGAGGAGATGCGCCAGTCTCTGATGAGCTCGGTTATGCGGGTACGCGATGCCAGCTCGCAAATTGACACCGGCAGCCGCGAGCTGACGGCGGGGAACCGGGATCTTGCCGAGCGCACCGAATCTACCGCCACGTCGCTGGAGCAGACCGCCGCCAGCATGGAGCAGATCACCGCGACGGTGAAGCTCAACGCCGATAATGCCGAGCAGGCGCACCAGCTGGCGAAGTCCGTTTCCGACACCGCCGATCACGGCAGCGAAATGGTCTGCTACGTGATTGAAAAAATGCGCGATATTTCAGGCAGCTCGGCGCGCATCGCCGACATCCTGAGCGTGATCGACGGTATTGCCTTCCAGACCAACATTCTGGCGCTCAACGCCTCCGTGGAAGCGGCGCGCGCGGGCGAGCAGGGACGCGGGTTTGCCGTCGTCGCGGGTGAAGTCCGCAACCTTGCCAGCCGCAGCGCCGACGCGGCGAAAGAGATCCGCTCGCTTATCAGTGATTCGCAGACCCACGTTAACGAGGGCAGCGAGCTGGCCCAGCAGGCGGGTGAAACGATGGATGAGATCGCAACAGAAGTGCTGCGCATGACTAAACTGATGCGCGAAATTGCCACCGCGTCTCAGGAGCAGAGCCGCGGCATTGAGCAGGTGAATATTGCGGTGAATCAGATGGACGAAACCGCGCAGCAGAATGCGGCGCTGGTGCAGCAATCCTCCGCCGCGACCCGCTCCCTTGAGGAGCAGTCGCGTCAGCTGATGGAAGCCATGTCATCGTTCAAAGTGACGGCTCAGACTGCGGCATAATATTCCCCGGCCCCGGTGCATTCTGTGCCGGGGTTTTATTCCTCGCGGAATTTACCGCCGCAATATTATCGTGAATATCACCCATTAATATTTCCAGCGAGCTGGTTAACGCTAACGCTTTTTCCGTCGGTTCAAGATATAAACCTTTTCGGGAAAATAAAGACTCATCAAACAGTTGATTAAAGCGTTTCAACGCCAGGCTCACCGCAGGACGGGACATCTCCAGGCGCAAAGAGGCTTTTGCCATACTGCCGCAGCGGACGACTTCAATAAATACAGGAATAAGGTTTAAATCAATGCCGGTATTAGCCCGGGAATAATTTTTCATTGCAGTTCTGCTCCAGGAAATAATTGTCAAACTGTTATGGAAATAATGCAGGAGCAGGGGTGAATATTAAAGCGTGTTTTTTATAAACACTTATACGGTAAAATATATAAATGTGTCGGGGAGCCTGACTGGCTCCCCGGGGGAGGGGGATTACGCGTCCGGGTACTCACGGATAAAACGTTCAACGTCTTCAACCATGTGGTTGTTGCCGACGAAGAATGAACGGCGCTGGTGAAGGCTTTCCGGCACGATATCCAGAATACGCTCTTTACCGTCGCTCGCCTTACCGCCCGCCTGTTCGGCCAGGAACGCCATCGGGTTGCATTCGTACAGCAGACGCAGCTTCCCGTCCGGGTGGCTGGCGGTGCTTGGGTAAAGGTAGATACCGCCTTTCAGCAGGTTACGGTGGAAATCCGCGACCAGAGAGCCAATATAGCGGGACGTGTAAGGGCGCTGGGTCGCTTTATCTTCTTCCTGACAGAATTTGATGTACTTCTTCACGCCGTTCGGGAAGCGGATGTAGTTGCCTTCGTTGATGGAGTAGGTGTTGCCTTTCTCCGGGAAGCGCATGCGTTCCTGGCTCAGGCAGAAAACGCCCAGTGACGGATCGTACGTAAAGGCGTGAACCCCGCACCCGGTGGTATACACCAGCATGGTGGAGGAGCCATAAACGACGTAACCGGCTGCAACCTGATTAATGCCAGGCTGCAGGAAATCTTCTTCGGTCACCGGCGTGCCAACAGGCGTGACGCGGCGGTAGATGGAGAAAATGGTACCGACAGAAACGTTAACGTCGATGTTGGAGGAGCCGTCGAGCGGATCCATCAGAACAACGTATTTAGCGTGTTCACACCCTTCGAAAACAACAATTTCATCTTCTTCTTCAGAGGCGATACCCGCAACGATGTCGCGCGCGCGCAGTGCAGCTTTCAGTTTTTCATTTGCGAACAGATCGAGTTTCTGCTGAACCTCGCCCTGAACGTTTTCGGCACCGCTGGCACCCAGGATATCGACCAGACCGGCCTTGTTGATATCACGGTGGATGATCTTAGCGCCCAGCTTTATTGCCGACAGCAAAGCAGTGAGTTCACCCGTAGCATGAGAGAACTCGTGCTGCTTTTCGACAATAAATTCACCTAACGTTTTCATAACACTTTCCCTGCATCTTTGTGAGTAGAGCGATTGTATGTTCACTAAAACGACTAAAGCCCAACAATCTTAACAAATATTCAAATAGTAGCGCAGAGGTGAATCGCGCCAGCAACATACGGATTTACCTGAAATGCGTTTCACAGCCGCTAACATGTGAGTAAAATGTGCGCCACATTGAAGAAGGATAGTGACGTATGCGCATTCATATATTGGGGATTTGTGGCACTTTCATGGGCGGACTGGCAATGCTGGCGCGCTCGCTGGGCCATGAAGTGACAGGTTCGGACGCCAATGTGTATCCGCCGATGAGCACGCTTCTGGAAAAACAGGGCATCTCGCTAATTCAGGGCTACGATGCCAGCCAGCTGGATCCCGAGCCGGATCTGGTCATTATTGGCAACGCCATGACCCGCGGTAACCCGTGCGTTGAAGCGGTGCTGGAACGCAATATTCCGTTCATGTCCGGCCCGCAGTGGCTGCATGACTTCGTGCTGCGCGACCGTTGGGTAGTTG
The DNA here is from genome assembly GCA_011754535.1 of Enterobacter asburiae. Lineage (NCBI taxonomy): Bacteria > Pseudomonadati > Pseudomonadota > Gammaproteobacteria > Enterobacterales > Enterobacteriaceae > Enterobacter > Enterobacter asburiae. The sequence continues at coordinate 564,091 of JAAQVN010000001.1, forward strand.
CCGTGGCCGGTACCCACGGAAAAACCACTACCGCCGGCATGGCGACCTGGATCCTCGAAGCCTGCGGCTACAAGCCGGGCTTTGTGATCGGCGGCGTGCCGGGTAACTTCGACGTCTCTGCGCGTCTTGGCGACAGCCCGTTCTTTGTGATTGAAGCGGATGAATACGACTGCGCATTCTTCGACAAGCGCTCCAAGTTCGTGCATTACTGCCCGCGCACGCTGATCCTCAACAACCTTGAGTTCGATCACGCGGACATCTTTGACGATCTGAAAGCGATTCAGAAACAGTTCCACCATCTGGTGCGCATTGTTCCGGGTCAGGGCCGCATCATCCTGCCGGAGAACGACATCAACCTGAAGCAGACCATGGCGATGGGCTGCTGGAGCGAGCAGGAGCTGGTGGGCGAGCAGGGCCACTGGCAGGCGAAAAAGCTCAACGCGGATGCCTCCGAGTGGGAAGTGCTGCTCGACGGTGAAAAAGTGGGCGAGGTGAAGTGGGGCCTGGTGGGCGAGCACAACATGCACAACGGCCTGATGGCGATTGCTGCGGCGCGCCACGTGGGCGTGCTGCCTGCGGATGCCGCTAATGCGCTCGGCTCGTTCATTAACGCCCGCCGCCGCCTGGAACTGCGCGGCGAAGCGAATGGCGTGACGGTCTATGACGATTTCGCGCACCACCCGACCGCCATTCTGGCGACGCTTGCCGCGTTACGCGGCAAGGTTGGCGGTACCGCGCGCATTCTGGCGGTGCTGGAACCGCGCTCAAACACCATGAAAATGGGCATTTGCAAAGACGACCTCGCACCGTCCCTGGGACGTGCCGACGAAGTCTTCCTGCTGCAGCCGCAGCATATTCCGTGGCAGGTGGCTGAAGTGGCGGATGCCTGCATTCAGCCTGCGCACTGGAGTGCGGACGTGGATGTGCTCGCGGATATGGTGGTGAAAGCGGCTCAGCCTGGCGATCACATTCTGGTGATGAGCAACGGCGGGTTCGGTGGGATCCATCAGAAGCTGCTGGACGGTCTGGCGAAGAAAGCGGAAGCGGCGGCTGCAGAGTAAAAAAAAGCCCGGTGGCGCTAGCGCTTACCGGGCCTACTTTCCCGTGTTTTCTCCCTCGCCCCTCCGGGGAGAGGGCTGGGGTGAGGGGAAGAGATTACTCGCCGTTCTCAGACAGCTCGCGCAGATACTGGAAAATCAGGCGCGCGGACTTCGGCGGCTTATTCCCTTCTTTCTCTTTCTTCGCGTTGCGGATCAAAGAACGCAGCTGCTGGCGGTCGGCATCCGGCCACAGGTTCAGTACTTCCGGTACTGCATCATCACCCTGTTCAATCAGACGATCGCGGATCTGCTCCAACTTATGGAACAGCGCAACCTGCTGGTTGTGGCGGTTTTTCAGCTTGTCCAGCGCCTGACGGATCGGATCCACGTCGCGCTGACGCAGCATTTTACCGATAAGCTGAAGCTGGCGACGACGGCCTTCTTTTTTGATTTTCTGTGCCAGTTCAATGGCATCACGCAGATCTTGGTCGAGCGGGATCTTGTCCAGCGCGTTTTTACCCAGTTCTACCATTTCTGCGCCAAGCTGTTTTAACTCTTCGGCGTCACGTTTAATTTCACTTTTACTGACCCAGATGATCTCATCATCTTCGTCTTCGATGTCATCACCGGGAACGTCGTCGAGCCAGTCTTCGGGCTGCTTAGTCATGTCAGGCTCCTTAAAAAAAGAGGCTAATGTTACCAGTTAAGACGCGCACTGAAAAACGGTTCTCTGTTAGACTTCACTTAACTCTCTCTTACAGTATGGCATTTGCGATGAAAGTAACCTCACAAGTTGAAGCGCAGCGTAAGATTCTGGAAGAAGCCGTCTCCACCGCGCTGACGCTCGCTTCAGGTAAATCAGATGGCGCCGAAGTGGCGGTCAGCAAAACCACCGGCATTAGCGTGAGCACCCGCTATGGCGAAGTGGAGAATGTAGAATTTAACAGCGATGGCGCGCTTGGGATCACGGTGTATCACCAGAATCGCAAAGGCAGCGCGTCATCCACCGATCTCAGCCCGGATGCCATTGCCCGTACGGTGCAGGCGGCGCTGGATATTGCCCGCTATACCTCTCCGGATCCTTACGCAGGCGTGGCGGATAAAGAGCTGCTGGCGTTTGACGCGCCGGATCTCGATCTTTTCCACCCGGCGGAAGTGACGCCGGATGAAGCCATTGAACTGGCCGCGCGCGCCGAGCAGGCGTCATTGCAGGCTGACAAGCGCATCACCAATACCGAAGGCGGCAGCTTCAACAGCCACTACGGCATCAAAGTCTTCGGCAACAGCCACGGCATGCTGCAGGGCTACTGCTCAACCCGTCACTCGCTCTCCAGCTGCGTCATCGCCGAAGAGAACGGCGACATGGAGCGCGACTACGCCTATACCATTGGCCGCGCGCTGGGGGATTTGCAGTCTCCTGAGTGGGTGGGTAAAGAGTGTGCCGAACGCACGCTGTCTCGCTTGTCGCCGCGTAAACTCTCCACCATGAAGGCCCCGGTGATCTTTGCCAATGAAGTGGCGACCGGCCTGTTTGGCCATCTGGTGGGCGCTATCGCGGGCGGCTCGGTGTACCGTAAATCGACCTTCCTGCTCGACTCGCTGGGCAAGCAGATCCTGCCGGAATGGCTGACGATTGAAGAGCACCCGCACCTGCTGAAAGGGCTGGCCTCCACGCCGTTCGACAGCGAAGGCGTACGCACGGAACGCCGCGATATCGTTAAAGACGGCATTCTGACCCAGTGGCTGCTGACCAACTACTCCGCGCGCAAGCTGGGGCTAAAAAGCACCGGACACGCGGGCGGCATCCACAACTGGCGCATTGCCGGTCAGGGCCTTAACTTCGAGCAAATGCTAAAAGAGATGGGCACCGGTCTGGTGGTCACCGAGCTGATGGGGCAGGGCGTGAGCGGCATCACCGGCGACTACTCGCGCGGTGCGGCAGGCTTCTGGGTCGAAAACGGCGAAATTCAGTATCCGGTGAGCGAAATTACCATCGCCGGCAACCTGAAGGACATGTGGCGCAATATCGTTACGGTCGGTAACGATATTGAAACACGTAGCAATATACAGTGTGGTTCTGTATTACTGCCGGAAATGAAAATCGCCGGCCAGTAATACCCGAAAAGCGTTTTAATAATAAAAAAGGAAGTGAGCAATGCGTAAACACCTGTTAGCGATCGTCGCGGCTTCAACGCTGGTTCTTGGCTCTTCTGCGTTTGCTGCCGATCTCGAAGACAACATGGACATCCTCAGTCAAAACCTGAAGATAGTGCAGAAAACGGACAATGCGGCCGAAATGAAAGGCGCACTGACCAAAATGCGTGAAGCGGCGCTGGACGCGCAAAAAGCGACCCCGCCAAAGCTGGAAAGCAAAGCGGCAGACAGCGCAGAGATGAAAGACTATCGCCACGGCTTTGACGTGCTGGTCGGTCAGATCGACGGTGCGCTGAAGCTGGCTAACGAAGGCAAAGTGAAGGAAGCCCAGGCGGCGGCTGACCAGTTTGTGGCGACGCGTAACACGTATCACAAGAAATATCGTTAATCGATCGCGCATCTGACAAACAACCAGCGGGGGCCAGTGGCTCCCGTTTTTTTTACGCGGTAATAAGTAAACCCTATCGCCATCACATTTTTGCGTCACCACGCCTGAACGTTTTCGTTTCCCCGGCGCGCGTTTTGCCGCTGGAATACGTGATATTCATCACGCAAATACCGTTATTAATCCAGATTCACCGCATTTATGTGGCACAGATCACTGCTGCGGCTCGCCTTTCCACTTCGAAGTGGAAAACAACTCGCTACAAACAATTCCCCCCCAACGTTAGTTTTATTCCAGAGCCATTAACGGGGTAAGACCAGTGATTAACGGAGCGGTAATGAACGACGTTGGGGAACAGGCGGAGCAAACAGAACAGCTCGCGACCACCATGCTGCAGCAGGTTTATGCCCTGCTGGCCCGAAACAACATCATCCCCAATGCGGTACAGGAGCAGATGCTCACCTCCCACGTGCGCGCAATGGCGCACCGGTCCGTGACCGGCGAGCCGCTGCCGGAGGTAGAAGCAGAGCTGTTTGACGAAATTTCACCAGATTCAATGCAACTTGCCCGTGAAGTGGTAGCGCAGTTTGGCAATCTTCCTGATGAAGAGGCCTGGCTGCTCTCCGTTCACTTTGAAGTCGCGAAAGACAACCTTTAAGGAGCAACACATGGAACAGATTACAGTCGTGATTGGCGATCGCCTGGGCAAAGGTCAGAAAGTGGCTGCCGGTGTGGAAAAAGCAGGCGGACGCGCGGTGGTTGTGCCGGGCATGGCGGCTGACATGAAGCTCGGCGACGTGATGAAAGCGGAAAATGCCACTTTCGGCATCTCCTTCTGCGGCAGCGGCGGTGCGGGCGCTATCACCGCGCAAACCAAATATGGCTACAAAGCCAAATACGGCATGCGTTCCGTGGATGAGGGCGTGACCGCCATCAACGAAGGCTGCAACGTGCTGGGCTTCGGCTTTATGGATAAAGAAGAGCTGGGCGAGCGTCTGGTACAGGCGTGGCAGAAGAAATACGGCGCATAAGCATGAAAGAACAGTTCACAACCACGGTGAGAGTGAAGGGCAAAGGCGACGCCAAAGCGCGCGCCTTTGCTGACGCGCTCAACCACGTTCAGGCTGCGGTGATGAAAGCCTCACCGCATATCTTACTGCGTATTGAGCCACAGGATGTGCAGGTTGTTCAGGCGCAAGAAGCGGTGCGTAAAGAAGCGTTTCTGTTCTTCTTTTTGCGCCGGGAGAGACGCACCTACAGCGTGGAGCTGGATGTGACCGTCAACGTGACCGCCATCAATCTCGACCGGGTGGATTTCGTCACGCAACGCTGATTATTCATAAAAAGGGCAGACTGATGTTCTTAATTATATTAATAAAATCGCTCATCATCGGCGGCCTGGTAGGCGTCGGTGTTGGCGCCGGGGCTGCACGCATGTTTCATGCGCCTACCACTCAGGGTATGGGCGCGTTTCGTACGTTGGGGGAACTGAACTCCTGCGAAGGGGATCCGGCTTCTCACTTCTCCTTTGGGTTAGGTTTCTTCTTTAACGCCTGGGCCTCTTCCGTGGCTGCAGGCGCCTTCACACAGGACGTTGACCACCGCATCATCCCGAACTGGGGTGCTGCTGCACTGATGATCAAAAACCGTAACGTCGGCGAAACGCTGCACGATCCCCGCAAAATGGCGATTGCCTGCGGTGTGATTGGCATGCTCGTCGTCACCTTCCTTAACCTGACCGCTTCCTCCGTTCCGGCCGCGCTTCAGGTCACCGCCGTGAAGGTACTGGTGCCTGCCGCGAACCTGCTGGTGAACACCGTCATGCCGGTGATCTTCTGGCTGGCGGCTATCGACGCGGGTAAAAAATCGGGCTTCTGGGCCACCATCTTCGGCGGCGCGGCGCAGCTGATTATGGGCAACGCCGTACCGGGCCTGGTGCTGGGGATCCTGATCGGTAAAGGCGTGGAAGAGAGCGGCTGGAACCACGTCACCAAAGTGATGATGGCGGCTATCGTCCTGCTCTTCGTGCTGAGCGGCTTCTTCCGCGGCTTCGACATGAAGATGATCGAATCCTTCCATCTGACCGTGCCGAACTGGCTCGATATGATCCACAACTCGCTCAGCGGTAAATAACAGGAGCCTCTACATGGAACAGAATAAAGGTTTTTGGTATGCCGACTGGTCGTTCCCGATCTTCGTTGGCCTGCTCTCCTCCGGCGTCTTCGCCGGGACGCACATGTACTACCTCTACGGCATCGGCGCGTTTAACGAAGTGGCCTTCGTGGCGATGCTGAAAGCGGGGATTGATACCGGCGTCTACGGCGCGGTGGCGGCGTTCGGCGCAAGTTTCCTGTTCGCCCGCATTATCGAAGGGTCGCTGGTCGGTATTCTTGATATCGGCGGTGCGATCCAGACCGGCGTGGGCCTCGGCGTTCCGGCGCTGCTGCTGGGCGCGGGGATCATGTTCCCGGTGACCAACTTCATCGCCTCGCTGATTACCGGCCTGGTGATTGGTCTGGCGATCGGCTACGTCATCATCCTGGCGCGTAAGTTCACCATCAACCAGAGCAACTCTACCTACGGTGCAGACGTGATGATGGGCGCGGGCAACGCCTCCGGCCGCTTCCTCGGGCCATTGATTATCCTCAGCGCCATGACCGCCTCCATTCCTATCGGCGTCGGTTCACTGGTGGGCGCGCTGCTGTTTTACATCTGGCAGAAGCCGATTACCGGTGGCGCTATCCTCGGCGCAATGATTTTGGGCTGGCTGTTCCCGGTCGCCCTTTAATACCTGCGGGCGCTCCGGCGCCCGCCTTATCAGGAGATCCTCATGTTTGATTTACTCCTGCGCCGTGCGCGCCTCGCCGACGATACCCTGACCGATATCGCCATTCAGGACGGAAAGATCGCCGCGACGGGCGACATTGACGCTCCCGCCCATAAAACGGTTGAGCTGAACGGCGACGTGTTCGTCAGCGCAGGCTGGATTGACTCCCACGTTCACTGCTACCCGAACTCCCCGATTTACCACGACGAGCCGGACAGCGTGGGCATTGCCACCGGCGTTACCACCGTGGTGGACGCGGGCAGTACCGGGGCCGACGACGTGGACGATTTCTACGACATCACCCGCAAAGCTTCCACCGAAGTCTTTGCCCTGCTGAACATCTCCCGCGTGGGGCTGATTGCCCAGAACGAGCTGGCCAACATGGCGAATATTGACGCCGAGGCGGTGAAGCAGGCGGTGAAGCGCCATCCGGATTTTATCGTCGGCCTGAAGGCGCGCATGAGTAGTAGCGTGGTCGGTGAAAACGGCATTACGCCGCTGGAGCGCGCCAAAGCCATTCAGAAAGAGAACGGCGACCTGCCGCTGATGGTGCACATTGGCAACAACCCGCCGAACCTCGACGAAATTGCCGAGCTGCTGAGCTCGGGCGACATCATCACCCACTGCTACAACGGCAAGCCAAACCGCATTCTGACGTCCTCCGGCGAGCTGCGCGCCTCCATCACCTCCGCCCGGAAGCGCGGTGTGCGTCTGGACGTCGGCCACGGCACGGCGAGCTTCAGCTTTGAGGTGGCGAAACGCGCCATCGCGATGGGCATTCTGCCGCACACCATCAGCTCGGATATCTACTGCCGCAACCGCATCAACGGCCCGGTGGGCTCGCTGGCGAGCGTGATGTCGAAATTCCTCGCCATCGGCATGTCGCTGCCGCAGGTGATTGACTGCGTGACCGCCAACGCCGCCGACGGCCTGCGCCTGACGCGCAAGGGTTGCATCCAGCCGGGTCTCGACGCCGACCTGACGCTGTTCACGATTAAACGCCAGCCAACGGTGCTGACAGACGCTGAAAACGACAGCCTGCAGGCTGAACACATTCTGGTGCCGCTTGCCGCGATCCGCGCGGGCAAGGGCTACATGACCGAACAAGGGAGCACGGAACATGCCTTCGATTTATGAGAAGTATAATTTAAAGCAGGTTATCAACACCTCTGGCCGCATGACGGCGCTGGGCGTCTCCACGCCGCGCCCGGAAGTGGTGCAGGCGGCGATGGACGGCATGAATCACTATTTCGAGATGAAGGATCTGGTTAACAAAACCGGGGAGTACATCGCGAAGCTGCTGGACGTGGAGGGCGCGACGGTGGTCTCCTGCGCGTCGGCGGGCATTGCCCAGTCCGTGGCGGCGGTGCTGGTGAAAGACAGCGACTGGCTGCTGGAAAACCTGCACGTGACCCCGATTGAGAACAACGAAATCGTCCTGCCGAAAGGCCACAACGTGAACTTTGGCGCGCCGGTGGGCACCATGGTGGCGCTGGGCGGCGGCAAGCTGGTGGAGGCGGGCTACGCCAACGAATGCTCTGCCGATCAGCTGGCGGCGGCGATCACCCCGCGCACCGCGGCGATCCTCTACATTAAATCGCACCACTGCGTTCAGAAAAGCATGCTCAGCGTCGAGCAGGCGGCGGTCGTGGCGCGCAAGCACGATCTCCCGCTGATCGTCGATGCGGCGGCAGAAGAAGATCTGCACGCCTACTACCGCTCCGGCGCGGATCTGGTGATCTACAGCGGCGCGAAGGCGATTGAAGGGCCAACCAGCGGGCTGGTGATCGGCAAAACCCAGTACGTTGAGTGGGTGAAGCGCCAGACTGCGGGCATTGGCCGTGCGATGAAGGTCGGGAAAGAGGGCATTCTTGGTCTGACCTGCGCCATCGAACACTACCTGACGGCGACCAAAGAGAGCGGGGCCGAGATGGTGGCGAAGATGACGCCGTTTATCGAGGCGCTCAACACCCTGAACGGCGTGACCGCGCGCGTGGTCTGGGACAGCGCCGGTCGCGATATCGCGCGCACCGAGATTAAGTTCGACGAAGCCGCAACGGGCGTCGGCACGGGCGATCTGGTGGCGAAACTCAAACAGGGCGAATACGCCATTTACTTCCGTGGCTACAAGGCCAACGAAGGGATTATCGAGGCGGACGTGCGCAGCGTGAGCGCTGACCAGCTGAATATCGTCTACCGCCGCATTAGCGAAGTATTAGGACAGGAGAAAAACGCATGAAACTGACCCCCAACTTTTACCGTGACCGCGTCTGTCTGAACGTGCTGGCCGGCTCAAAGGCTAACGCCAGCGCCATTTACGAGGCGGCGGAAGGCCACGTGCTGGTGGGCGTGCTCTCCAAAAATTACCCGGACGTGGCGAGCGCCGTTGTCGATATGCGTGAATATGCCGCGCTGATTGATAACGCGCTTTCCGTCGGCCTCGGCGCGGGGGATCCGAACCAGTCTGCGATGGTGAGCGAAATCTCCCGTCAGGTGCAGCCGCAGCACGTCAACCAGGTCTTTACCGGCGTGGCCACCAGCCGCGCGCTGCTGGGGCAGAATGAGTCTGTGGTCAACGGTCTGGTCTCTCCGACCGGCACCATCGGCATGGTAAAAATCTCCACCGGTCCGCTGAGCAGCGCAGCACCGGACGGCATCGTGCCGGTTGAAACGGCGATTGCCCTGCTGAAAGATTTCGGCGGCAGCTCCATCAAATACTTCCCGATGGGCGGCCTGAAGTGCCGTGACGAATACAAAGCGGTGGCGGAAGCCTGCGCCCGTCACGACTTCTGGCTGGAGCCAACCGGAGGTATCGATCTGGAAAACTATGAGGAGATCCTGCAGATCGCCCTCGACGCGGGCGTGAGCAAAATCATCCCGCATATCTACAGCTCGATTATCGACAAGGCCAGCGGCGACACGCGTCCGGAAGATGTGCGTACGCTGCTTGTGATGACGAAGAAGCTGGTGACGTAGTATCTGCCCTCACCCTAACCCTCTCCCAAAGGGAGAGGGAACTTTTACCCCCTCTCCCTTTGGGAGAGGGCCGGGGTGAGGGAAAACAAACCGCACAAATATAAAGGAGCCACCATGCACACCCGTACCCTGCTTGTTGCTTCACTCTCAATGTTCTCCACTGCCGCTGTCGCCCAGACGCAATACGCCTGGGTGGGCACCTACAACCCCAACGGGGAAGGGCTGTACCGCTTTACCGTTGACCCACAAACCGGCGCGCTGGCGAATAAAACGCTGGTGAGCAAGCTGCCGAACGCCGCGCAGCTGACCGTCTCGCACGACGGCAAAACGCTCTATCTGGCAAGCGAAGTGGAGCAGGGCTTGGTGCAGGCGCTGCGGGTGGGGGATAACGGCGAGCTAAGCGAACTGAATCAGGTGGCTTCCGGCGGTGCGGGGCCGGTGTACCTGTCGCTGACGCCGAGCGGCCAGCATCTGCTGGTGGCGAACTATGTCAGCGGATCGATTGCCGTGTTGCCCGTCAACGCGGACGGCAGCCTGGGTGACGCTACGGACAAACATCAGGATCAAGGGGAACCGGGCGCGGCGAAGCCGGAAGCGGCTGTCGAAGGTAGCTTTGCCATCAGCGATCACAATGGTCCCCATGCGCACATGATCGCTGCCGATCCGAGCGGGAAATATGTTTTTTCTACCGATCTGGGGCTGGATCGTATCTATCAGTACCGCTTTGACGATCGAACCGGAAAGCTGACGCCGAACGATCCGCCGTTTATCAGCGCCTCCTCAAAAGGCGCCGGCCCGCGCCACTTTGTCTTTACGCCAAAGGGGGACGCCCTGTGGCTGATTAACGAAGAGGCGTCTACGCTCACCCATTATGCGCTGGACAGCAGCGGCAGGCTGAAAGAGGGCAAAACGGTCTCTGCCCTGCCGGACGGCTATAAAGGCACCAGCTTTGCAGCCGGGCTCGCATTAAGCGCCGACGGTAAGCAGCTGTATGTGGCTAACCGTTTGCATAACAGCATCGGGCACTTTACCGTAACAGCGGAGGGCACGCTGACCCATCAGGACGACGTGTGGACCCGCGGCGACTACCCGCGCACCCTGACGCTCGATAAACAGGGACGCTGGCTGTACGTCATGAACCAGCGCAGCGACAACATTACCCGTTTCCGCGTGGCGCAGGACGGCAAGCTGAGCTTCGAGCCTGACTATACCCCGGTCGGCAGCCCATCCCAGATGGTCATTTCACCTTAAGCTGTAAGAGGACAAACCCGTGCGATTTCCGAACCAACGTTTAGCGCAACTTTTCGATCTGTTGCAAAACGAGACGCTGCCACAGGACGAGCTGGCGCAGCGGCTGTCGGTCTCCACGCGAACCGTCCGCGCCGATATCACCGCCCTGAACGCGCTGCTGGCAAGCCACGGCGCGCAGTTTATTCTGAGCCGGGGCAACGGCTACCAGCTAAAAATTGATGATGCCGAGCGCTATCAGCAGCTTCAGGCATCGCACCCGCGCGCGCTGCGAATTCCCCGAACGGGAGCGGAGCGCGTGCACTATCTGGTGGTGCGTTTTCTGACGTCGGCGTTTTCGCTTAAGCTTGAAGATCTGGCTGACGAGTGGTTTGTCAGCCGCGCCACGCTGCAAAGCGACATGGTGGAAGTGCGCGAGTGGTTCCAGCGCTATAACCTGACGCTGGAAACCCGCCCGCGCCACGGCATGAAGCTGTTTGGCAGCGAGATGTCGGTGCGCGCCTGCCTCACCGATCTCCTGTGGGAGCTGGCGCAGCAGGACAGCCTCAACCCGCTGGTGACGGAGGTCGCGCTCAACGCCGGGGTACCGGAGCAGATGGTAGCTGTGCTGCACGACGCGCTTACCCGGCACCACATCCGCCTGACTGACGAAGGCGAGCTGTTCCTGCGTCTGTACTGTGCGGTGTCGGTGCGTCGTATCAGCGAAGGCTTTCCGCTGCCGGAATTTCATGCGGAAGACGTGGAAGAGAACGTGCGCGAGGCGGCGAAGGATATCGCGGTGGTCATTCAGGAGCTGGCGGGCAAAGCGCTGTCGCCGTCCGAAGAGAGCTGGCTGTGCGTGCACATTGCGGCGCGGCAGATTCAGGAGATCGCCCCAAGCGCGATTAACGCCGACGACGACGAGGCGCTGGTCAACTACATCCTGCGCTACATCAACACCCACTATAACTACAACCTGCTCAGCGACGCACAGCTGCACGCGGATCTGCTCACGCACATTAAAACCATGATCACCCGCGTGCGGTATCAAATCATGATCCCCAATCCGCTGCTGGAAAACATCAAGCAGCATTACCCGATGGCATGGGATATGACGCTGGCGGCGGTGTCGAGCTGGGGCAAATACACGCCGTATGCGATCAGCGAAAACGAGATTGGCTTTCTGGTGCTGCATATCGGCGTCGGGCTGGAGCGCCACTACAACATCGGCTACCAGCGCCAGCCGCGCGTGCTGCTGGTGTGCGATGCCGGGAATGCCATGGTGCGCATGATCGAGGCGGTGCTTCAGCGCAAGTATCCGCAGATCGAGGTGACGCGCACGCTCACCCTGCGCGAGTACGAGCTGGCGGATGCTATCGGCGAGGACTTTGTTATCTCTACCGCCCGCGTCAGCGAAAAATCCAAACCGGTGGTGACGATCGCCCCGTTCCCGACCGACTATCAGTTAGAGCAGATCGGCAAGCTGGTGCTGGTGGACCGCACCCGACCGTGGATGCTGGAGAAATACTTCGACGCGGCTCATTTCCGCATTCTCGACAAGCCCGTTGACCAGCAAACGCTGTTCCGCGAGCTGTGTGACCAACTTGAACACGAAGGTTTTGTTGGCGCGGAGTTTCTGGATTCGGTCGTCGAGCGTGAGGCTATCGTCAGCACCATGCTCGGTGACGGCATCGCGCTGCCTCACTCCCTCGGCCTGCTGGCGCAGAAAACGGTGGTCTACACGGTTCTGGCTCCGCAGGGCATCCCGTGGGGGGATGAAACCGCGCACGTCATCTTCCTGCTCGCCATCAGCAAAAGCGAGTACGAAGAGGCGATGGCGATTTACGATATCTTCGTCACCTTCCTGCGTGAACGGGCGATGGCGCGCCTGTGCCAGTGCGGAGATTTTGCCGGGTTTAAGGCGGTGGCAATGGAGAGTTTGAGCCGGTTTTGAGGTAAGGGCGGACGGATAACATCCGCCTTTGATCAACGCAAATGATGCACAACCTGGTTACTGCTGCCGCGCCAAATCAGCGCCGGGTCTTTTAAATCCTGTACGAACTTGCCGTCGACCAGCACGTTAATCAGTTCCACCACTTCCATTTGCTGCGCGTTCAGCTCATCCAGCTTATAGCCTGTCCAGACCCAGATATCTTTTCCCGCACACTCTGCCCGAATGCGCTTCACCAGCTTCAGGATATCCGGCACGTTTTGCGGGTGCAGGGGGTCGCCACCGGAAAGTGAGATCCCCTGACGGTGAATGCGCGTGTCGTTCAGGTCGTTGACGATCTTGTCTTCCATCTCAGCGGTAAACGGCATGCCGGAGTTCAGACGCCAGGTGCTTTTGTTGTAGCAGCCGGGGCATTCGTGGACGCAGCCTGAAACAAACAGGGTGCAGCGGGTGCCGGGGCCGTTGACGATGTCGACGGGGTAGTATTGATGGTATCGCATAGAAAATGTCCAGAGAATGTGCGCGCTGATGCCCTCACCCCGGCCCTCTCCCACAGGGAGAGGGGGAAAAGTTCCCTCTCCCTTGAGGGGTAGGGTGAGGGGGAGAACCCTGCGCAGAACTTACCCGATCTGCCCATTCCCCAAATGCTTCACGCGGCGCTTCACCTCTTCCTGCTTGCCAGCGTTAAACGGACGCGCATCCGGGCTGCCGAGATAGCCGCACACGCGACGGGTCACAGAGACGCGGGCCGCATCGTGGTTGCCGCATTTCGGGCAGGTGAAGCCTTTACTCGTACACTCGAACTCACCGGTAAAGCCGCACTCGTAGCACTCGTCGATTGGCGTGTTGGTCCCGTAATACGGCACGTGCTGATAGCTGTAATCCCATACGTCTTCCAGCGCCTTCAGGTTGTGCTGAATGTTCGGGTACTCGCCGTAGCAGATGAAGCCGCCGCTGGCGATCGGCGGATAGGCCGCTTCGAAGTCGATCTTATCGTACGGGTTCACCTTTTTCTCCACGTCGAGGTGGAAGCTGTTGGTGTAGTACCCTTTGTCGGTCACGCCTTCCACAATCCCGAACTCGGCGGTATCCAGACGGCAGAAGCGGTCGCACAGGTTCTCGCTCGGCGTGCTGTAGAGGCTAAATCCGTAGCCGGTTTCCTCTTTCCACTGGTCAACCGCGTCGCGCAGGCGTTGAACAATCGCAATGCCTTTTTCGCGCAGGGCCTCGCTGTCGTACATATGCGTATCGCCAGCCAGGGCGTTGATGGTCTCGTGGATGCCGATATAGCCCAGCGAAATCGACGCGCGGCCGTTTTTGAAGATCTCGGACACGTCATCGTCCGCCTTCAGGCGCACGCCGCAGGCCCCTTCCATATAGAGGATTGGCGCGACGCGGGCTTTCACTCCTTCAAGGCGAGCAATACGGGTCATCAGCGCCTTACGCGCCAGCTGCAGACGTTCATCCAGCAGCTTCCAGAATTCAGCTTCATTGCCTTTGGCCTCCAGCGCGATGCGCGGCAGGTTCAGGCTGATCACCCCCAGGTTGTTACGCCCGTCGTGGATCTGCTCGCCGTTTTCATCTTCGTACACGCCGAGGAAGCTGCGGCAGCCCATTGGCGTTTTAAACGAGCCGGTCACTTTAACGACCTGATCGTAGTTCAGGATGTCCGGGTACATGCGCTTGCTCGCGCACTCCAGCGCCAGCTGTTTGATGTCGTAGTTCGGGTCGCCAAACTTGTGGTTCAGGCCGTCGCGAATCGCGAACACCAGTTTCGGGAATACCGCCGTTTTGCGGTTCTTGCCGAGGCCGGAAATACGGTTGCGCAGGATGGACTGTTGAATCAGGCGTGATTCCCAGCTGGTGCCCAGGCCAAAGCCGAAGGTTACAAACGGCGTCTGGCCGTTGGCGGTGTGCAGCGTGTTCACCTCATATTCCAGTGACTGGAACGCGTCGTAGCACTCTTTTTCGGTGCGGGAGTGCGCATAGCCGTCCGCGTCCGGGATCTGCCACTCTTCGGCGGTTTTACGGTGCTTGTTGAAGCTCGCCGTTACGAACGGGGCCAGCACTTCATCAATGCGGTTAATGGTGGTCCCGCCGTAAATATGGCTCGCCACCTGGGCGATGATCTGTGCCGTAACCGCGGTGGCGGTGGAGATGGATTTTGGCGGTTCAATCTCGGCGTTACCCATTTTAAAACCGTGGGTCAGCATGCCTTTCAGGTCAATCAGCATGCAATTGAACATCGGGAAGAACGGCGAATAGTCGAGATCGTGATAGTGGATCTCGCCGCGCTCGTGCGCAGACACCACGTCGCGCGGCAGCAGGTGCTGACGGGCATAGTGTTTGGCGACGATACCGGCCAGCAGGTCGCGCTGGGTCGGGATCACTTTACTGTCTTTGTTGGCGTTTTCGTTGAGCAGGGCAGAGTTGGTCTGCTCCACCAGGCCACGGATCTCCTGGTTCAGGCGACCGCGCTTCTCACGCTGCACGTCACGATCGTGGCGGTACTCAATATAGGCGCGCGCCAGCTGCTTGTAAGGCCCCGCCATCAGCTGGTTTTCAACCGCGGTCTGGATCTCGTTGATATCGACCTGGCTGCGTTCAGTCATCTGGCTGCTAACGACTTCTGCGACGGTGGCGCAGTAATCTGCGTCATCGACTCCCGCTGCTTTAGCTGCACGCAGAATGGCTTCCTGGATGCGCTCTGATTTAAACGGCACTTTACAGCCATCACGTTTCATCACATGCGGTGTCATGATCACTCCATTTTTTGAAAACAGGTTATCCACAGAGGTGGAGAAGTATTCACCGGGCGTATTCCCCGCCGGGCCAAAGACTTCCCGCGTTCCCAGCTCGTGTTATCCACAGTTCCGGCCAGCGTCAGCGCCGTCTTGTTGTTGGAATAGTAGACGAAAAATACAAGATGTTGGGTCGGCGTGCATTTTAAGTGCTACATATAGTGATTTGCATCAAACAAGTTTGCGATTTATTTGACGCAGAACAAAGTAAAAAGACGAGAGTACAAACGGCGGGCGCTTCAGCCTTTGTAAAGACGCAGAGGAAAAATCTGATTAATTATTCAACAAAAACAAGCGCTCAGCACGGTACGTGCTGAGCGCTGTTCGGTTAACTGATTCCGCAGGCCCAGCTCAATCCTGCCTGTATAAAGGCTGCTGTAGCGATACTGCCCAGTATCACCGGAATGAGAAGGGAACGGTCGGGGGACGCATCCTGTTTTTGCGGTTCTTCAGCACTCAGGGCGGACATCGCCTCTTCCCGGGTGCGCGACGCCAGAAGCTGCTCACGTACCCGATCTTCCGTCAATAAACTGGTCAGCGTCGTCAGCAGCTGCATATGGGTACTGCCTGCTTCTGCGGGCGGAATGGCGAGCAGAAAAACCATTCTCACCTCTTCATCCCCTTCCAGACCCGGCCAGCGTATCGGGTCGTCAAAGAGCGCCAGACAAAACGCCGCCTGCTGCACCGCCTCGGTTTTACCGTGCGGAACGGCGAGCGCTTCACCCAGCGCGGTAGGGCCTTCGCTTTCGCGTTGTAAAACGCTCTGGATAAACGTTTCTTGATCGCTGATGATTTTCCGCCCGGCGAGCGGTTCGGCGAGCCAGCGGATCAGCGCTTCAGGCGTACGGTGCGGCGGGTTGATAAAAACCAGATCGGGGTGCGTCAATGCAAGCAAGTTCATATTAAGCCTCCATTAAAAAATCGCAGGTCGCGGAAGGGGGGATCGCCGTTACCGGCTGCACTGGCTCTTCCAGATAGTTGATCTGATGGAGCTCTGCCAGCGCTGCCGGGACGGGAACCGGCTGCGTCCCGGCGTTAAATACCCGGACGACCGTGCCGCGCGACTGCTGCGCATGGGGTAGGGCAGAAAGGATGAGCGGCTCCGGCAGGGTCAATAGTGAGAATTGTGCCGGAAGCTGGCGGTCGGGCAGGCGCAACGAAAAGCGCTCAAGACGGTGATCGAGCGTGTGCAACGATTGCCGCTGGTAGGTGAAGGGCTGCCCGGCTGCCTGATTTTCTAGCCGACGAAGCGTGAGATGGTCGGCGCTGTCGGCCAGCGCGACGGTGAATGAAAAGTGCAGCGGTTTCAGCAACTGGGCATCGGGGGTCTCAACCACCGTATTATTAATGCCGGACGCCCGGCCTGGCCGCCAGTCGAGATCGTTGCGTCCGAGTACGCCCGTCGCTTTAAACAACGTCAGGGCTATCGCCGCCGGTTCGCTGCCGATAATCTGAAACTCCTTCATACCTCGGCTATTCACCACCAGCGCTTTGCCCGCTTCCGCGACGGCAATAATGCCTTCGGTGGTTTCGATATCCACGGGCATCTCGCGATAGCGCTCCTGCCAGTTTTCACCGGCACACCCCGTTTCGCGCTGGATTATCGCGAAGGGCTGGGAGGCGATAGCGTGACGGGTGTGAATATCGCTGCCGATCAGTAAACGTAGCCGGTGATCGCAGTGGCTATTTTCAAGCGTACTCTCGACATACAGGTTCGGATCGTCGTGGCGTAATTCGCACACCAGACGAATGGATAGCGGCGTTCGGTCCGTATTCTGACGGCCTGCGAGATCCTGCGGAAGAAGCATCGTGGCCTCAACGATCAGCTTTTCAACAAGTGGCGTTTTCAGGCTGTCGACGAGCGTAAAATGCGAACAGCGCGTCGGTACGTCGCCCGCAAGCGGCGAGAAATCGTAGCTGTCGCCCGCATCCGCGCAGTCTTCAAGGGTAAAGAGAGAGGGGATACGCCTGCCGCTGCGTTTGTCTTCCAGGATTAGCGTTCCGGCGTCCAGCGACAGTCGATAGTGCGCATTCACTATCTCGCTTCCCTTTGTCTGTACATGCTGGCGGAACGGCGCAGGGTCATCTTCCACGTTAACCGTGATGTAGCCGACCGACGGCAGAACCGGGGTTTGCAAAGCAACCTGCCAGCGGAAATAAGGGGGAAGGGGCGTTTCACACTCGCCTTCAGCGGTAAGGGAGATCGCTGTTCCGCCGGGCAACACGTCTCTTTTCAGAACGTCGAAGGGGATGGGCTGGCCCTGATACGTCAGCGCGATATTGTCAGCGCGGCTGTAGAGAGTGGTTTTCACCACGCGTTGCGTTTGCTCGGCCAGCGGGTTGAAAATCAGCAGGTCGCCGTCCTGAATGCAGGCGGCCAGGGTTTTCACCACCAGATTCCACAGGCTGTGGCACAGCTGTTCGGTTTGCTCCAGCCGATGCAGGATGTCGCGGTTGGTGGCATCACTGTTACAGCCGCCAATGGAGTCGTGGGCGTGGCTTCGCAACAGCTTCTTCCAGAGGGTATCGACCACTGAGAGGTTGACCGGGATGCCCTGATGACGCGCCATGGCGATTGTCGGCTCCAGCTGTCGCAGGATGAACTGCTCAACCTCATCATTTTTCTTTTTGATGTCGTAGCGCACGGAGCCGATCGTTTTATGAATGCGGGTGTAGCGCGGTGATTTCAGCTCTCCTTCCCATAGTTCAAACTGCTCACGCTGCGCGCGCAGGGTGTCGACGTAGCGCTCCAGCGAACTGAGGACGTAACGGTCCTCGTCTGGGGAGCGTGCGCTGGCGAACTCCAGGATTTTCGGCAGCGCCGGGTCGATGCTGACCTGATCGCCGCCGCAGGGCAGGAGCAGGTCGTTGATACCGGCGCGTGAACGCAGGTGATTGACCATCGGAAAGATTTTGCCCTCCAGATGGCTCGCTTCTGACCCTATGTTTTTCGCCGCGCCATAACCGAACGCCATCGCGCAGGCGATAACGGTCGCCCCTGACGGCGCGCGCCAGAGGAACTGGCTGCTTTTGGCGTGCCTGTCATGATCGATACCGCGCCAGAAGACGATGCTGTCGAGATTGCAGCCCTGCAAAATCGTCGGCATCTGCGCATTGTGGCCGAAGGTATCCGGAAGATAGCCAACCTGCATGGCGTGCCCCAGCGTCCGGGCGGCGAAGATGCCGTATTTGAGGTTGCGGATGATGGATTCGCCATGCACGTTGTAGGTGTCCGTCTGGGTATACCATGGCCCCACGAAGATCCTTTTGTCTCTGACCAGCGTTTCCAGCCTGGCGCGATAATCGGGATTGATAGCGAGAAAGTCCTCCACCACCGCCATCTGGCCGTCAAGGTGATAGCAGCTGTACGCCGGGTCCTGCTCCAGCGTGTCGATGACTTCCGCAAAGTTATATGACGCCAGCACCATGCTGTCCTGACGGGTGAAATACCACTCCTGATCCCAGTGCGTGTGGGCAATGACATGGATCTGATTCATGACGTTCCCCTTACCTGGCGTTCTTTGGGCTGACGTAAAGCACGCCCAGGGCGCAAATCAGTGCGCCAATAAAGACGCTCGCCAGGTAGCCCGCCACGTTGGTTGCCAGCGGCCAGCCCCAGATGGCCGGTAGCGGCAGCGTCTGCTTCACGCCGAGTGCAATGGCGACCAGCGCGCCGGCGACGGCACCGGTCATGAACACCGGGATCAGGCGTGGGTTTTTCAGGATGAACGGGATCGCACCTTCCGAGATCCCAATAACGCCCAGCAATAGCGAGGTGCTGCCAACGGTCTTCTCTTCCCGGCTGAAGACATCCGGTAGTCCAAAGCGGCCGTTAAGGAACGCGGCAAAGCCAACGCCAATAGAGGGGATGACGATGGAGAGTTCACGGGCGGTTAAATCAAACGTCTCGCTCATGCCATTCAGGCCGAGTGCGACGGAACCTGCCGCCTTGTTGACCGGGCCGCCCAGGTCGAACGCGGTGCCTGCGGCGATCATCGCAGAATAGAACCCGCGCCCGGTGTCACCTGCCGAGGTAAAAAAGACCACCATCAGCTGGTTAAGTGAGCCAAAAATCGGGTTAATCAGGTATTCCATGACCATTACCAGCGTAATGCCGGTGATCAGCGGGACGATCAGCATAGTCTTAATGGTGGTCAGCTGTTGGCGGACGTGAATAGCATCGTTCAGCCAGCGCACCAGATAGCCCACAAAAAAGCCGATGCCGATCGCGCCGAAAAAGCCGGACGGCATAAAACCTTCGATATCAAAGAAGCGCTTGTAGACTTCGTCGGACATAATGCCGCCGATAAGCCCTGGGATCAGCGCCGGTTTGCCGGCAATGGAAAATGCCAGATACATAGCGAAAACCGGATACATGAACTTGATGGTCATAAAGCCCACTTTATCCAGCACGCTGAACGGCGAATGTTCGATGTTAATAAACTGGCCGGTAATTTTAGCCGTCGCCATCATCAGCCCGCCCATGACCACCACCGGCAGCATATAGCTGATGGCTGCCATGATATGGCCGATAAAAATCTGGTAAGCCGAACGCTGAAGATCGTCTTCATGTACGACAGTGGTGACGCTTTTTTCCATGGCCAGCGCCTGACGCAGATAGCGATCGGTATGCTTGATCAGCTCTTGCGTACGGGTCTGAAGGTGAGGAATGTTTTCAAAGCGCTCGGTATCCTGAATGGTGACGTCGGTTGCCAGAATAATGGCCGTGGCGGAGGCGATGTCCTGCTTCGTTAAGCGGTTTTTAACGCCGTCGCTGCCCTGCGTTTCGACCTTAACCTCAATATTGTGCGCTTTAGCCCATGCAATAATTTTATTCGCCGCCATAAAGGTATGTGCAATGCCCGTCGGGCAGGCTGTTACCGCGACAACTTTTTGTTTCGTCATTGTCATAATTCCCTGGATGTGAAAACAGGGAAAGTATAAAGAGAACCTAAAACAGTTTTTAACGTTTGCTAATACTAATTACGTATCGTGATACGCGTAAATGCAATGTGTGAAGCGCCTTCCAGAGACTATTTTTCCGTTGTGTTAATATCATGTCGGGATTAAACAGGGCGTAATTTATGAATTCATTTCAGGGAAGTGAACGTTTGATATTTGAATACATTCAGCATCACGCGTGTAATATTTCTAATATATCGGCAAAAGAGATTGCCCGTGATACCTTTACAACGACAACATCCGTTAATCGTGTGTGTAAAAAAATGGGGTATAAAAGTTATACCGAGCTCCGGTACCGTTTTTTGCGCGATCATTTTACCCCTGCGCCAGTAGCGCCCGACGTAGGGCCACAGGCGGACGATATTGTGGCGGAGGTGTCCAGGTTGCTCGCCCATTCCAGCCATATCTATCTGTACGCACGCGGCGCCTCGCTCACCAGCCTCAACTACCTGTCGCGCTTTTTATCGCTGGCGAGCCTGCCGCACCTTATTTTGAATGACATGCACCAGCTGACACGGGTATCGAAGGGGACGCTGGTGCTGATCAGTAAATCCGGGGAGACGCAGTCGCTGATTGAAATGGCGCGTAACGCGCTGCGTAAAGGCTTAAAGATTATTGCCATTACCCGCGAGGGGTCGACACTGGCGGCAATTTCAACGCTATGCTGGCCGTTACCGATCGACATTAACGCGGTGTCGCTGTATCAGCGGGAGGGCCAGCTTGAACTGTTAAGCGCCGTGGATCGTATCGGCTGCAGGCTGCTGCAGCACGATACGGTGTAGTCAGGTCGTCAGAGCTGCTTCACTATCCCCAGACGTACGGCATAATCATTTTCATGGTTGCCGTCATCGTTGATATAGGTTTTATCCAGTGATACCAGCTCGACGTATGGCGTCCAGCCATCGTCGAGCTTGTAGTTGAACGCGACGGTATGTTCCCAGTAGGTATCATCCCCGGTTCCCTGATCGACATTATCCTGCCAGCGAAAGCGCGGGTTGTAGGACATGCCGAATTTGCCAATGTTGTACGCGAACCAAATGTCGAACTGGTGTGACTGGCGGCGGGTGTAGCCGCTGCCGTCGAGTTCTTTGTCGCTGTGCGCGTCATTTACGGTGTTGTAACGGTAACGGGCGGAGAGATTCAGACCATTATCGAACGCTTTCCACCCCTGAATGAAGGGGCGGTAATGGGTATTGCTGGCGGTGAAAACCGTCACCATGCCAGGCGCAACGGCGAAGCCATTTCCCAGATCGAAGCGCCAGCGCGTTTCAATCTCCTGCGCCGCTTCCGTTAACCCCTTGTCGTCGGAATTATAACGGTCGGTATCACCAAAAAAGGTATCGTTGTGGTTTTGTGCGGCTTCAACGGAGAAGTAAAAGCCGTTATTCGCCTGGTGCATCACTTTAATACGTGAATCATTGACGTCTGAGCGCGTATTATGCCCAAAGCGAAGGTCGACGGACGTATTTCCGCACCATCCCTGCGTACTTAATAATAATGCGCTAATACACGTTGCTTTAATAATTGTCTTTTTCATAATGTCCTGCCGAGGTTATTTAATTGGCAGGGCTATTTTTATTTTGGGTACGTCGTGATGTAAAAGTTATCGTCGTACATTTAGCGTATCGCTAAACATAAAAAAGGAGATACAGCATGCTGTATCTCCTGACGTTTATTCCTGCACCCACCAGATGGCTTCAAACGGGCGCAATAGCAGCGTATCGGGACGGGAGGGGACGTCCTCATAGTTGCTAAGGGCGACCCGCCATGCGCCCTGTACCGGGTCCGGCTGCCACTGCTGGCGCTCGCGGCTCAGATTCGCCACTACCATCAGCGTCTGGCCATGCCACCGGCGGCGATAGCACCACAGGGAAGGGTGTTCCGGGAGCAAATCGTCATAGTCTCCCCACGTCAGCACCGGCAGGGTTTTACGCAGGCTAATCAGCGACCGATAGGTGTAGAACACCGAATCAGGGTCGTCCAGCGCCGCGCGGGCGTTCACGGTTTCGTAGTTGTCGCAGACACCAATCCACGGCTCGCCCTCGGTAAAGCCCGCATTGTGCGACGCGTCCCACTGCATTGGCGTGCGCCCGTTATCGCGGGATTTGCTCGCCAGAATCGCCAGCAATTCATCCGGCTCGCGGCCGCTGGCCCGCAGTTCCGCGAACATGTTCAGGCTCTCCACGTCGCGGTAGTCGGTGATGCGGCTGAAGTGCGGGTTGGTCATCCCCAGCTCTTCACCCTGATAGATATACGGCGTGCCCTGCATGCCGTGCAGCACCATGCCGAGCATCTTCGCGGCAGCCACACGATGTTCCCCTTCGTCACCAAAGCGCGACACGATGCGCGGCTGGTCGTGGTTACACCAGAACAGCGCGTTCCAGGCTTTGTTGTGCATCCCCTGCTGCCAGTGGCGGAAGAGGGTTTTCAGCGCCACGAAGTCAGGCTTCGCCTTCGTCCACTTTTCGCCGCCGGGGTAGTCCACCTTCAGATGATGGAAGTTAAAGGTCATCGACAGCTCGCGCCCGTCGAGCGACGCGTACTGCTGGCAGTTCTCCAGCGAGGTCGAGGACATCTCGCCCACCGTCATCAGGTTGCGCGGAGTGAAGACGTCGCGGCTCATTTCCTGCAGATATTCGTGGATGCGCGGCCCGTCGGTGTAGAAGCGGCGGCCGTCGCCGATACTGTCGTCCGGGAAATCCTGATCTTTAGAGATGAGGTTAATCACGTCCAGGCGCAAGCCGTCCACGCCGCGATCGGCCCAGAACTCACATACCTTTTTCAACTCTTCGCGCACCGCCGGGTTTTCCCAGTTGAGATCCGCCTGCTCCGGGGCGAACAGGTGAAGGTAGTACTGCTCGCTCTCGGCGTGCCAGCGCCAGGCGTTGCCGCCAAACTTGGAGCGCCAGTTGTTAGGAAGCTGCTCCGGCGTGCCGTCGCGCCAGATGTAGAACTGGCGGTACGGACTCGCTTTGTTCAGCGACTCGCGGAACCAGGCGTGCTGCGTGGAGGTGTGGTTAAACACCATATCGAGCACAATGCGAATGCCGCGTTCGTGCGCTTCGGCAACCAGCTCGTCAAAGTCATCCAGCGTGCCACAGGACGGGTCGATGGCGGTGTAATTCGCCACGTCGTAGCCGTTATCCACCTGCGGGGAGATATAAAACGGCGTCAGCCAGATGGCGTCGATGCCGAGGGATTTCAGGTAATCCAGGCGCTGGGTCACGCCGCGCAGATCGCCCGTGCCGCTGCCGGTGGTGTCCTGGAAACTCTTTGGGTAAATCTGATAGATGACGCCGTTCTGCCACCAGAGAGGAAGGGTATTCATAGTGCGTTCCTGCAAATGCGAAGGGGCGCAACTGCGCCCCGAAAGATGAAGTTAAACAATCTGCAGCGTGCCATGACGGAACTTACGCTGGTAAACCACGGTGGTGAGCGCCATGGGGACGATAATCGCTACCGCCATCGCCAGGGCAAACACCTGCCAGAAAGCGGGCTGGATGGAGAGGATGCCCGGCAGGCCGCCGACGCCAATCCCGTTTGCCATCACGCCGTTCAGGCCGCACAGCAGGCCCGCCAGACCGGAGCCGATCATCGCGCAGAGCATCGGGAAGCGGTATTTCAGGTTGATACCGTACATCGCCGGTTCGGTGACGCCGAGGTAGGCAGAGATGGCCGCCGGAACGGAGATCTCACGCTCGTTGTGCTTACGGCTGACGATGATGATGCCGGTGACCGCCGACGCCTGCGCAATGTTAGACAGGGCGATAATCGGCCAGACCGGCGTGCCGCCGAGGCTCTGGATCATCTGCATATCAATAGCCAGCGTGGTCTGGTGCACGCCGGTGATCACCAGCGGGGCGTACAGGAAGCCAAACAGCGCGGCACCGACTGGCGCGAAGCTGCCGGTCATCAGGTGACGGACCGCGAAGGCCACGCCGTCGCCGATCATGCGGCCAAACGGACCGATAAAGGCGTGCGCCAGGAACACCGCCAGAATCAGCGAGCAGACCGGCACCACCACCAGATAGAGGTAATCCGGCACGATGCGCTTCAGGCGCGTTTCAATAAAGCCCAGCGCCAGACCGGCCAGCAATGCCGGAATGACCTGTGCCTGATAGCCTACTTTGGCGATGGTAAACAGGCCGAAGTTCCACACCTCAGGCACCTGCTGACCAAGTAAGTAAGCGTTCATTAACTGCGGAGAGACCAGCGTGACGCCCAGCACGATACCGAGAATCGGCGTACCGCCCATCTTGCGCACCGCGGACCAGCAAATCCCGACCGGCAGATAGAAGAAGATCGCCTCGCCAATCAGCCACAGGAAGTCGTAAATGGTTTTCAGCGCCGGATACATCTGCGCCAGGGTTTTGCCGTCGCTCATTGGCACATCGCCGATGACGTTACGGAAGCCTAAGATTAAGCCCCCGCTGATCAGCGCTGGTAGCAGCGGGAAGAAAATTTCCGCGAAGTGGGAAATCAGCTGCTCGTGCCATTTCATATTCTGGCGCGCGGCCTTCTTGGCCTGCTCTTTATCCGCCGCGCTGTGCCCGGTGGTCGCCAGCAGAGCCTGATAGTAATCGCCCACTTCGGTACCAATAACCACCTGGAACTGTCCGGCGTTGGTGAAGCAGCCTTTAACCATGGAAAGCTCTTCAATGGCCTTCGGATTGGCTTTGGCCGGATCGTTCAGCACGAAGCGCAGGCGGGTAATGCAATGGCTGACGGTTGCGATGTTCTCGCGGCCGCCGACCAGGACGATCAGCCGATCGATATCTGCTTGTTTGACTTTACTCATCATGAAACCTCATGACAGATGGTGAGAGGGGTGTAATGACCTGAGCGCAAGCCTACTCCTTCAGCGTGACGGCGAAAATGGGAACGTTCCCGAAATCGGGCGAAGATCACAATAATCCGTTTTAGAGGGGTTAGGAAAGGTGAGCGGGAATAACGATCTGGCGCGGCTCGCTCCGCCCGTTGATCTGCTCGATCAGCTGCGCGGCGGCCTGTCTGCCGGACTCGGCGTAGCCCGGATCGACGGTGATGATCTCCGGATGCAGGAACTTCATCAGCGGCGTGCTACCCACGCTCGCCACCTGCAGGCTATCGATGCGCTGCTCCTGCAGATATTTGCTGGCGCCCAGCGCCAGGGTATCGGTGGCGCACACCAGCGCGGTGGTCTGCGGCGTCAGAACGCTGGCGACCTGCTCGTAGCCCTGCTTCATGCCCAGCCCCGGCAGGGAGGCCACGGCCGGGAGATTGTGCTTTTTGCAAAAGGCCAGGTAGGCCTCGTGACGGCGTTTGCCGGTGGTGACGTCCGCGTGCGGTACCCCAAGGAAGCTGATGTGGCGATGGCCTTCGTCAAACAGGCGCTGCATCAGGGTGATAATCGCGCCCTCGTCGTCATAGCAGACGGAGGCAAAACCGTGGGCATCGCGCGCCAGCAGCACCAGAGAGGGCTGCCAGTGTTTCAGCATCTCTTCGTTGATGCCGGTAAAACCAAACAGCACCACGCCGTCAATGTTGCGTCGCTGGAGCATGCCCAGATGTTCTTCCACCAGCTGCGGCGAGAACTGGCTCTCCATCATGATCGGGTCATAGCCCTGCTCGTAGAAGGCGGGCAGCATGGTCTGCACGGCGAGGTTCTCTGAGAGTGAATCCAGACGCGAAACAATGATCGCGACCACTTTATCGCTCTGCCCGCGCATGGCGCGCGCGGAGCGGGAAGGGGAAAAACCGTGCTGATTCATGACCGCCTCAACGCGTTCGCGGGTGCGTTCGCTGACACCACTTTCGTTGTTCAGCACGCGCGACACGGTGGATTTCCCCACGCCGCTTAAACGCGCGATGTCTTTAATCGTAAGGCGGTTCTGCATGCTGTTTTCCCTGTAACAACGACAAAATGGTCAATTGAGCCTAATGCTATAGCGCGATTTCGCTATGGGCAAAGTCTGGTTTACGTACTGTTTATTTGCAGGCGGGTATAATACCGCCCGAATCGCCACAAAGGGTACGCTTAAATCCTTATACTGCGCGGCGACACCCTGTTTTTTTACTTACCGGAGGCTTTATGGATCCCGATCCCACACTTCTCCTGAACGGGAGAACACGTTCTTTCCGGTAAGCCAGCTTTTGCTGTCTCACCGGTAATGTGAGGCAGCAACGTCCCAAACGTTCCTGCTTGAAAAATTGAGTGCCTGACAGGTACGGCTTTGCCACGCCTGAAGGGAATGCTGCGTCCGCCCAGGCGGATGCGGAGGAATGTCTATGTTTAAAAATATCACCCGGCAGCTGCAGGCGCTGCTGAGCCGCCACCTGCCACACCGTCTTGTTCAGCGCGACCCGCTGCCCAATGCCAAAAACATGGCGGGGGCGGCGATCCCCGCGTCCCTGACCGAACGCTGCCTGAACGTGGCGGCGATGGATGAAAACGAAGTCTGGCGCGCCTTTGGCGGTCATCCTGAAGGGCTGAACGCGTCTGAAGTGGAAAAAATCCGCGCCGTGCACGGCGATAACCAGATCCCGGCGCAGAAGCCCTCTCCGTGGTGGGTGCACCTGTGGCTCTGCTACCGCAACCCGTTCAACCTGCTGCTGACCGTGCTCGGCATTATCTCCTACGCGACGGAAGATCTGTTCGCCGCGGGCGTCATCGCCCTGATGGTGGGCATCTCCACGTTGCTGAACTTTATTCAGGAAGCTCGCTCCACCAAAGCGGCGGATGCCCTGAAGGCGATGGTCAGCAACACCGCGACCGTCTCGCGGGTGATTAACGATCTCGGCGAAAACGCCTGGGTGGAGCTGCCTATCGACCAGCTGGTGCCGGGCGATCTGGTGAAGCTGGCGGCGGGGGACATGATCCCGGCGGATTTACGCATCATCCAGGCGCGCGATCTGTTCGTGGCGCAAGCCTCTCTGACCGGGGAATCCCTGCCCGTTGAAAAAGTATCGCGCAGCCGCGACCCGCAGCAGATGAACCCGCTCGAGTGCGATACCCTGTGCTTTATGGGCACCACGGTTGTGAGCGGCACCGCGCAGGCGATTGTCACCGCCACCGGGGGCAACACCTGGTTTGGACAGCTTGCCGGACGCGTCAGCGAGCAGGAGAGCGAGCCGAACGCCTTCCAGAAAGGGATTGGCCGCGTCAGCATGCTGCTGATCCGCTTTATGATGGTGATGACGCCGATTGTGCTGCTGATCAACGGCTACACCAAGGGCGACTGGTGGGAGGCGGCGCTGTTTGCGCTCTCCGTGGCCGTTGGCTTAACGCCGGAAATGCTGCCGATGATTGTCACCTCCACGCTGGCGCGCGGGGCGGTGAAACTCTCTAAACAGAAAGTGATCGTCAAGCACCTGGACGCCATTCAGAACTTCGGCGCGATGGACATCCTCTGCACCGATAAAACCGGCACCCTGACGCAGGACAAAATCGTGCTGGAGAACCACACCGATATCGCCGGTAAAACCAGCGAGCGCGTGCTCCACAGCGCGTGGCTGAACAGCCACTACCAGACCGGGCTGAAAAACCTGCTCGACGTGGCGGTGCTGGAAGGCGTGGACGAGGAAGCCGCCCGCACGCTCTCCGGCCGCTGGCAGAAGGTGGACGAAATCCCGTTCGACTTCGAGCGCCGCCGCATGTCGGTGGTGGTGAGCGAGCAGACAGACGTGCACCAGCTGATCTGCAAAGGGGCGCTGCAGGAGATCCTCAACGTATCGACGCAGGTTCGCTATAACGGTGAGATCGTCCCGCTGGACGACACCATGCTGCGCCGCATCAAGCGCGTCACCGACAACCTGAACCGTCAGGGGCTGCGCGTGGTGGCGGTGGCGAGCAAGTTCCTGCCCGCGCGTGAGGGGGACTATCAGCGTATCGACGAATCCGATTTGATCCTTGAGGGTTACATCGCATTCCTCGATCCGCCGAAAGAGACCACCGCGCCGGCACTGAAGGCGCTGAAGGCAAGCGGTATTACCGTCAAAATCCTCACCGGCGACAGCGAGCTGGTGGCCGCCAAAGTGTGCCACGAGGTCGGCCTTGACGCGGGCGACGTGGTGGTGGGGAGCGACATTGAGCACCTCACCGACGACGAACTGGCGCAGCTTGCCCAGCGCACCACGCTGTTTGCCCGCCTGACCCCGATGCACAAAGAGCGCATCGTCACCCTGCTGCGTCGCGAAGGGCACGTGGTGGGCTTTATGGGCGACGGTATCAACGACGCGCCCGCGCTGCGTGCGGCGGACATTGGCATCTCCGTAGACGGCGCGGTGGATATCGCCCGCGAAGCGGCGGATATCATCCTGCTGGAAAAGAGCCTGATGGTGCTGGAGGAGGGCGTTATCGAAGGGCGTCGCACCTTCGCCAACATGCTCAAGTACATCAAAATGACCGCCAGCTCCAACTTCGGTAACGTCTTCAGCGTGCTGGTGGCGAGCGCATTTCTGCCGTTCCTGCCGATGCTGCCGCTGCATCTGCTGATCCAGAACCTGATGTACGACGTGTCTCAGGTAGCGATTCCGTTTGATAACGTGGACGACGAGCAGATCCAGAAGCCGCAGCGCTGGAACCCCGCCGATCTGGGGCGCTTTATGCTGTTCTTTGGGCCGATCAGCTCCATCTTTGACATTCTGACCTTCTGCCTGATGTGGTTTGTATTCCACGCCAACACCCCGGAACATCAGACGCTGTTCCAGTCCGGCTGGTTCGTGGTAGGTCTGCTGTCGCAGACACTGATTGTGCATATGATCCGCACCCGCCGCATTCCGTTCATCCAGAGCCGTGCCGCGTGGCCGCTGATTGTGATGACGGGGATTGTGATGGCGCTCGGCATCGCGCTGCCGTTCTCGCCGCTGGCAGGCTACCTGCAGTTGCAGGCACTGCCGCTGAGCTACTTCCCGTGGCTGGTGGCGATCCTCGCGGGCTATATGGTGCTGACGCAGATGGTGAAAGGATTCTATGCGCGTCGGTACGGGTGGCAGTAAGTTTTTCACCCTCTCCCCTTTGGGGAGAGGGCCGGGGTGAGAGGACTGGCTTTCCTCCCAAATTCAACAACCTGTGATCTCCGTCGGCGCATTCGCTTGACGACAAATTGAGCGCATGTTAACAGAATGTTTTGCCTTTATTTGGCCCGTCAGATAAGGAACATTCATGTTACGGTACAGTCTCTTAACCGCCGGGCTGATGCTCGGCGCCTCTGCCTCTGCCTTTGCCGCTCCGGCAGGCGATCTCCCTTTGATGCCCTGGCCTGCTAAGGTCGAACGCCCGACCCCCCAGGGCGCGCTGGTGCTCAGCAACAACGTATCCATTAGCGTCACCGGGGACGATCTCGGTGACGCGGTCAACCGCCTGCGCCAGCGCATTGCCCTGCAAACCGGCTGGACGCTGCAGCCTCAGGCTGAAAAGCCAGACAAACCGACCATCCGCATCGCGATTGCCAAAAAGGTCAAGCCGCAGCCGCTGCCGGACAGCGATGAAAGCTATAAGCTCACGGTGGACGCCAACGGCGTGAACATCTCCGCTAACACCCGCTTCGGCGCGCTGCGCGCTATGGAAACGTTGCTCCAGCTGATGCAGAACGGAGCGGAAAACACCTCGCTGCCGTGGGTCACCATTGAAGATTCGCCGCGCTTCCCGTGGCGCGGGCTGCTGCTGGACTCGGCGCGCCACTTTATCCCGCTGCCGGATATCAAGCGCCAGATCGACGGCATGGCCGCGGCAAAGCTCAACGTCCTGCACTGGCACATGACCGACGACCAGGGCTGGCGCTTCAGCTCGAAGCGCTACCCTAAGCTGACGCAGCTTGCCAGCGACGGGCTGTTCTACACCCCTGAACAGATGCGCGAGGTGGTGCGTTACGCCGCCGAGCGCGGCATTCGCGTGGTGCCGGAGATCGACATGCCGGGCCACGCCTCGGCGATTGCCGTGGCCTATCCGGAGCTGATGAGCGCCCCGGGGCCATACAGCATGGAGCGCAGCTGGGGCGTGCTGAAGCCGGTGCTGGATCCAACAAAAGACGCAACCTACGCCTTTGCCGACGCGATGGTCAGCGAACTGGCGGCGATCTTCCCCGATCCCTATCTGCACATCGGCGGTGATGAGGTGGACGACAGCCAGTGGAAAGCGAACCCGGCCATTCAGCAATTTATGCGCGATAAGAAGCTTGCCGACAGCCACGCGCTGCAGGCGTATTTCAACCGCAGGCTGGAAACGATCCTTGAGAAGCATCACCGGCAGATGGTCGGCTGGGACGAGATCTACCATCCCGACCTGCCGAAAAGCATTCTGATCCAGTCCTGGCAGGGGCAGGACGCGCTGGGGCAGGTGGCGCAGAGCGGCTACAAAGGCATTCTCTCGACGGGCTTCTATCTCGATCAGCCCCAGTCCACCGCCTACCACTACCGCAATGAAATCGTCCCGCAGGGGCTGAACGGCGCGGATGTGATTGCAGACACCGACAGCGTCCAGAGCTGGGCCTTCACCATGCCTCGCCTGAAGGGCAAGCCGGTAGAGGGGAGCTTTACGCTGGTAAAAGGGGATGCCGGCTGGCGCGGATTTATTGATTTTGCCGGGAAATCCCGCCGCGCGGTGCAGGACATTGAATGGCGTGACGACAATCAGGTGACCTTCACCGTCGACACCTGGATGGGCGAGACGCGCCCGGTCGTCAACGTTGATAACGACAAGCTTTCCGGTTACTTCCTGATGGGGAATACGCGCTACCCGATTAGCGGCTCGCGTGTGGACGAGGTACCGAAAGGCATTCCGCCCGTCGTGCCGGACGTGGCGAATCAGGCCAACCTGCTCGGCGGTGAAGCCGCGCTGTGGGCGGAGAACGTGGTCGCACCGGTGCTGGATATCCGCCTGTGGCCGCGCGCCTTTGCGGTGGCGGAGCGGCTGTGGTCAGCGAAGGACGTCAACGACGTCGACAACATGTATACCCGCCTGCAGGCGATGGACAGCTGGTCGACGGTGTCCGTCGGGCTGCAGCAGCATACCCAGCAGCAGGTGCAGTTCACGCGCCTTTCTAACAGTGCCGACACCCTGCCGCTGCAAATCCTCGCCCAGGCGGTGGAGCCCGCGCAGTATTACACCCGCCAGCACCTGAAGTTCCAGGCGGGAAATTATCATCAGTTCGAACCGCTCAACCGCTTCGCGGATGCACTGAACGCCGAAAGCGCCACGGTGCGGCAGATGAACAAATGGGCCGACAGGCTGGTGAGCGACGCGGAAGACACGGAAAGTGCCGACGCGCTGCGCCACGTCTTTAACCGCTGGCAGAGCAACACCAGCGACGCGCTGGCCTTAAGCGAAAACAGCTATCAGCTAAAGGCGATGAAGCCGGTGATTCAGGAGGTGGATAAGCTGGCCTCCATTGGACTGAGGCTGACGGATCTGGTGGCGCGCCAGGGCACGCTGGATGATAAAGAGATCGCGTCGATTCAGAGCGAGCTGGATAACGCGGCGAAGGTGCAGGACGAGGTGGTGATTGCGGCGGTATATCCGCTGGAGACGCTGCTGCGGGCGACGCGGAATCAGTAACCCCTCACCCCGGCCCTCTCCCAAAGGGAGAGGGTTAGGGTGAGGGAATCAAGCAACTCAGTTCTTCAGCACCCACGCCTCTTTCCAGTGTGCGCCAACGCCTGGCTCATACTGGTTTGCGGTTGGGCTGTACTGCACGCAGTAGCCGCTGTACGGGAACGGCTTGCACTCGTAGGTCTTACCGTCTTTAGGCTGCAGTACCACGGTACCCGCTTTGTAAGACGCAATGCTGTCCGGGAAGATAAAATCGTGCTGACCGGTGCCGTCTGCGGCTGAATCGCCTTCCAGCATCAGGTTCAGCACGTCCTGGGCGAACATCGTGCCGTCTTTGTTGGTCGCGTAGTATTTCAGCATGTGGTGACCCGCCGTCACGTCATTCAGGGTCATGGTCACGTCCTGGTTGGCGTTGTTCATGTCCTGCTTCAGGTAGCCTTTTTCCGCACCGCTGTGGTTCATCACGTGTGCTTCAAGGTTCACGTCACCTTTGGTGTTTACGTGGAAGGTGACGGTTGCCTTGCCGTTCTCGATTTTGCTGTACTGCAGGTTAGAAACGGCAATGGTTTCATGCACTTCCGCCTTCTGCTCTTCATACGAGATCGCAACGGACTGCAGGGCGCTGCCGTCTTTGACGAAGACGCTGTTCGCGCCGTGGACCGGGCTGATTTCACCCGCTTCATCCTTCACGCCGACGCGTACTTCGCTGTGCGCCGCGTTGATTTTCTGCGCCAGATCGTATGCCCACTGGTTCGCATCCCCCTGGGCTGCTGAACTAATGGTCATCTCGGTGCGCATGGCGGCAACTTCGCCGTTGGCATCGAAGAATCGCGCGATGACTTTATCGCCTGCATTCAGGTTATTACCGGCAATCTGCCCGCTCAGCGTTTTATTCCATTCGGACACCACCGCAGGCGTGTCGTCCGGGGTGACGTTGCCGCCGTTACCGAAATCAACGTCAATGGCCTGATAGAAACTGTTCGAGGTATCCGCAATTTCCCATACGCCGTAAATAACCTGGTAGCCCGTGCGCTCAGGAACATTACAGGTCATGCTTTTTGTGACGGCAGGAGCCTGGTTATTTCCGTTGATTGTACAGAATGGGGTTAATTCAAACTGATCGCGAGTCAGCGGCTTATTTGGATCCCAGTTCTGCTTAGTAATGTAATAACGCCAGTTGGTGGTTTTATGCGGTGCAGTATGGTGCCAGACGAATTCATGTGGGCCCGCCGTCATCGGGTTTTTGGTCCAGGCATTCAGGCTCTGCTTATCAAGCTGAGAGTACTGAGAAATACCTGCGCTGGCGAGATCTCCGTCCGCGGGCTCAGCGCCTGACGGGAAGCCAGAGGTTTTCTCTACGCTCTGTGGCTCATACTGTACAGAGCCGCAGTCAACGTTTTGACCCAGCTTACACATATAAGCGCGGCTGGCCGGAGATTCAATATATCCGTGAGCAAATGCTGAGGATGCAACGGTCAATGTCGCAAGGGCAAGTGCAATTTTTGAAAGTTTCATTACTCATCCATTATTAGAGAATATTACCGGGAGGGGAGAGTCTAATAATGGACTGACTGACATGTCATATTATACAGAGAGTAAAAGTAGTCGAAATAAAAAAGGCAGCCGGAGCTGCCTTCTCTTTATTGAAATAAATTAGCGACGTACGGCAATCGCTTCAATTTCAATTTTCACGTCTTTTGGCAGACGGGCCACTTCAACGCAGGAGCGCGCCGGGAAGGAGGCGTTGTGCTCGTTGAAGAAGGCTTCATACGTGGCGTTAACGGTCGCGAAATCGTTCAGATCTTTCACAAAAACGGTGGTTTTCACGATATCGCCCACTTTCAGACCGGCAGCTTCAACGATCGCCTGCACGTTTTCCAGCGACTGACGCGCCTGTGCCGCTACGTCGGCCGGCACTTCACCAGTTTTCGGGTTCACCGGGATCTGCCCAGAGGTG
This sequence comes from Enterobacter asburiae, assembly GCA_011754535.1. Taxonomy (NCBI): domain Bacteria; kingdom Pseudomonadati; phylum Pseudomonadota; class Gammaproteobacteria; order Enterobacterales; family Enterobacteriaceae; genus Enterobacter; species Enterobacter asburiae. The sequence goes on from JAAQVN010000001.1 coordinate 597,898, forward strand.
ATGATCATGCTGCCCAGATCGACGCCCTGAACGTAAGGGCCGATAGCCGCTGGTGCACTTTCCGTCGCGAGTACTTTGGTCATGATTTCTCCAGAATAACAGCTGATTAAATGTTCCCGGCCATTATAGGGAGGCCGGGATCCTTTACCAACCTCAATTAGTTGGCCAGCACCACATAATGAGAAAACTCTTTTTCGCAGTATTTGCATTTGAGCGCGATGTCATTGGCGCGTTTTTTCACTGCAAAACTGGAGGAAACCGGCTCAGCGTGACTGATGCAGTTGCTGTTCGGACAGACCAGCACGCTTTCGATGCGATCCGGCAGGCTCGGGCGGGATTTTCCGACCACTTCATACTCGTCGATGCGGTTGACCGTGGCGTCCGGCGCGTACAGCGACAGCTGGTTAACCTGCTCGTCGGTCAGGAAGGTGTTCTCAATTTTAATCAGGTCCTTGCGGCCCATTTCACCCGACGGAAGGTTCAGGCCGATGGTGATGCGCTGGTCGGTTTCGGTCAGTTTGAACAGCGTCAGCAGCTTAAAGCCCACCTGTGCAGGGATGTGGTCAATCACGGTGCCACGCTTGATGGCTTCAACCTGGAGTTTGTTATCGTGTGTCATTGTCGTTTCCCCTTACAGTGCCAATTCGCGATTCAGAACCAGTGCCAGTAACGCCTGGCGGGCGAAGATGCCGTTTCCGGCCTGCTGGAAGTACCAGGCGTGCGGCGTTTTGTCCACGTCTGTGGCGATCTCATCGATGCGCGGCAGCGGATGCAGCACCTTCATGTTGTCGCGGGCACCGTCGAGGTCGCTGGCGCGCAGCACGAACTGCGCCTTCACGTTGGCGTATTCGGACGGATCCAGACGCTCTTTCTGTACGCGGGTCATGTAGAGAATATCCACGTGGCCCACCACCTCTTCGATGCTGGCGTGCAGGCTCCACTGAATGCCTTTTTCGTCCAGCATGTCGAGAATGTACTGCGGCATCGCCAGCGCGTCCGGGGCGATGAAGAAGAAGCGGTTGCCGTTAAATTTCGCCAGCGCCTGGGTCAGGGAGTGGACGGTGCGGCCGTACTTCAGGTCGCCGACCATGGCGATGTTCAGGTTCTCGAGCGTGCCCTGCGTCTCCTGAATGGTGAACAGATCCAGCAGGGTCTGCGTCGGATGCTGGTTGGCACCGTCACCGGCGTTCAGCACCGGAATGCCGCCGGAAAATTCCGTCGCCAGACGCGCCGCGCCTTCCTGCGGGTGGCGCATCACAATCGCGTCCACGTAGGTACTGATGACTGAAATGGTGTCCGCCAGGGTCTCGCCTTTTTTACCCAGTGACGTATTGCTGCTGTCCGAGAAGCCCACCACGCTCGCGCCCAGGCGGTGCATGGAGGTTTCAAAGGAGAGGCGGGTGCGGGTTGAAGCTTCGAAGAAGCAGCTCGCAATCACCTTGTGCTTCAGCAGCTCCGGTTGCGGATTGGCCTTCAGTTTTGCCGCGGTTTCCAGAACCAGTTCCAGCTCTTCGCGGCTGAGGTCGTTTATGGAAATGATGTGTTTTTGATAAAGCGGATTCATGTTTATCTCCTGACGCCGGGCAAAAAAAAGCCCCTCAAATGAGGGGCTCTGGGAATAGGTTTAGCAACGGGAAGAAAAACGGCAGGCCAGCGTCTGATTTCAGACGCGGTAAGACGTTATGTCGTACACGCTTGACCATGCTTCCTCCCGGCAAATTGTCGGGCATTATACGCAGCTCGCTTTGCGGATCAAGCGATTTAATGCACGCTTTACTCAATGCAAACGGTTCTTTATGAATATTAATGCGTTCTGAGTAAATAATTAATTTGCTTATGCACCAGCGCGGTGCGCTTCACGACCCTGGGTGCGACCCAGACGATACTGCTTCCGGCCACCACGCCTAAAATTTCCGGTAACTGGTGATAATCCAGAATACGCGCCACCGCGCGGCCATATCCGGCAACGGTATGGATAAGGATAAATTCGCTATTGTGCTCCACGCTCACCACCATTTCGGATACGGTGCGCGCGGCATCGGGGGCAGGGCGCAGCTGGGGATTCAGCGAATAAATTTTTAGACCTTTGGCATTTCGAATTTTTATGACACCAAGCAACTTGAGCAGACGTGAAACGGTGGACTGGCTGATGGTCTCAAAACCCCGCTCCTGCAAGTCGCGGCGGATCTCCTCCTGAGAGAGATAGCTCTTTTCCGCGATCAGACGCTGGCAGACCGTTAGCTGTAGTTGCTCTTTGGGAGAGTACTCTTCGTAATCCATCATAGTTCCCATATCAGTTCCCGAAATAACCGGTGGCACTGCACCGATCCGTAGGCCGGATAAGCGCAGCGCCATCCGGCAAATCACAACATGGCACCCAGGCTTAACGCCACCATAATCACCACCGTTAATATCCCCAACAGCGGCGCGACCCATTTCAGATAGCGCACGTAGGGCACGCGGGCAATAGCCAGCCCGCCCATCACAACGGCAGAGGTGGGAGTGACAAGGTTAACGATGCCGGACGCCGACTGGTAAGCCGTTACCACCAGGTCGCGGTTGACGTTAGCGAAATCGGCAAGCGGCGCCATGATCGGCATCGTCAGAACGGCCAGGCCGGACGAAGATGGCACAAGAAACGACAGCACCACTTCCAGCCAGTACATCACGTTGATAAACGCCACCGTCGACAACCCGGTGACCATCCCCTCGGCGCTATGCAAAATGGTGTGGGTAATCATGCCCTTATCCATGATGACTACGATACCGCGCGCAATGCCGATAATCAGCGCGACGCCCAGCAAATCTCGCGCGCCGTTGATAAAGGTTGAGGTCAGCTCCTCTTCGCTCATCCGCGCAATCAGCCCGACGATAATCGCGCTGGCGAGAAACACCGCCGAGATCTCCGCCATCCACCAGCCCAGCACCGCCACGCCGTAGATCATCACCGCGAAGGCGAGGGCGAAAATCACCAGGATGAGTTTGCGCACCGGGGTAAATTCCAGCGACTGCTCGCCCTTGTTGCCGAGGAAATGGGCGAGGTTTTCTTCCTGCTTATCCGCCACGATCGACAGCGAAGGATCCTTGCGGACCTTGCGGGCGTAGCGCATCACCCACGCCACGCAGATAACCCAGCCAATCACCAGCAGCGCGATGCGCAACATGATGCCGTTGGTGAAGGGGATCCCGGCGGCGTTGGCGGCGATCACCGTGGCGAACGGGTTAATAGTAGAGCCGAGGGTACCGATCCCCGCCCCGAGCAGGACGGTGGACGCGGCGACGACCGGATCGAACCGCGCCGCCAGCATCACCGGCACCAGCAGGGTGTAGAACGGCAGCGACTCCTCGGCCATGCCGTAAATTGTGCCGCCAGCGGCAAACAGCGCCATCAGGATCGGGATCATCCACTCCTCGCGGCCACGCAACTTAGTGGTGACGCGCTCGATCCCGGCGTCAATCGCCCCGGTTTTGGTGACGATCCCGAGGAAGCCCCCGATGATCAGAATAAACAGCGCGACGTCGATCGCCCCGGCCTGGCCGGATTCCGGATCGTAGAGCCCGGCAATCGGCGCCATCAGCACCGAAACCAGCCCCTGCGGATGCGCCGCCACGTGCGCGTAGGTGCCGGCAACCGGCACGTCCTTGCCGAGCGCCTCGTTCATCGCCATATGGTACTGCCCGGCCGGCACAATCCACGTCAGCACGGCAACCACGGCAATCAGAAAAAAGAGAATGGTGTAAGCGGAGGGAAACTTAAACTTGCCCATGATGTTCTCCTGAAACCCGGCGCACCCCGCGGCGCGCCGGGCGGTGATTAGTCGCCGAGTGTCGCCACCATGACCGCTTTAATGGTGTGCATGCGGTTCTCTGCTTCGTCGAAAACGATGGAGTTCGGTGATTCGAAGACCTCTTCTGTCACCTCCAGCCCCTTCAGGCCGTATGCCATCTCGATCTCGCGGCCCACTTTGGTGTGCTCGTTGTGGAACGCCGGGAGGCAGTGCATAAACTTGACGTTCGGGTTGCCGGTGGCCTTCATCACATCCGCGTTAATCTGATACGGCTTCATCAGGCTGACGCGCTCGGCCCAGGCTTCCTTCGGCTCGCCCATGGAGACCCACACGTCGGTGTAGAGGAAATCGGTCCCCCGCACGCCTTCTTCCACGTCGTCGGTGAGGGTAATGCGCGCGCCTGTTTCTTTGGCGATGGCGCGGCACTGCTCAACCAGCCCGGCTTCCGGCCAGAAGGATTTCGGCGCGACGAGGCGGATATCCATCCCCATCTTGGCCGCGCCGACCATCAGCGAGTTGCCCATGTTGTTGCGCGCGTCGCCGAGATAAGCAAAGCTCAACTCCGGCAGGGTTTTGCCCGGCGAATGCTCCAGCATGGTCATCAGGTCGGCGAGGATTTGCGTTGGGTGGAACTCGTCGGTCAGGCCGTTCCACACCGGCACGCCCGCATATTCGCCCAGCTCTTCGACGATGGCCTGGCCGTAGCCGCGGTATTCGATGCCGTCATACATACGGCCTAATACGCGGGCGGTGTCCTTCATCGACTCTTTATGGCCAATCTGCGAGCCGCTTGGGCCGAGGTAGGTGACCTGCGCGCCCTGGTCGAACGCGCCCACTTCGAAGGCGCAGCGGGTGCGGGTGGAGGTTTTTTCAAAGATCAGGGCGATGTTTTTCCCGACCAGGGTTTGCTTCTCACGCCCGGCTTTTTTGGCCGCCTTCAGGTCGATGGCGAGATCGATCAGGTACTGGATCTCCGCCGGGGTGTAGTCCAGCAGTTTCAGAAAGTTGCGGTTTTTCAGGTTGATGGTCATGGGTAAATCCTTTTTAAAATTTAGCTGTCTGATGCCCTCACCCCGGCCCTCTCCCACGGGGAGAGGGAGAGGTGGGTGAGGGGAAAAGGGTGTTCAATTACGAATCAACGTGCCTTTCTCGCCCGCCAGGATCTCTGCGCCGTCGGCCAGCGCGCCGATCCCGGCAATGCCGTTGCAGGCTTCAACAAACTCGCGGCAGGCGGCCACTTTCGGCCCCATCGATCCGGCGTCGAACTGCATATCTCTGAGCAGCTCCGGCGTCACCTGCGCCAGCGGGCGCTGGGTCGGCTTGCCCCAGTCGAGGTACACCGCGTCGGCATCGGTGAGGATCAGCAGGGCGTCGGCTTCGATCTGCCTCGCCAGCAGCGCGGCGGAGAGGTCTTTGTCGATCACCGCTTCAATCCCGCGATAGCCGTTGGCGTTTTCCACCACCGGCACGCCGCCGCCGCCGTTGCAGATCACCAGGTGGTCACGCTGAATCAGCGCCGTGATGGCGTCGCTCTCGACGATGCGCTTCGGCTGCGGCGACGGCACCACGCGGCGGACGTAGCTCCCGTCGGCCTTGAATACCCAGCCTTTTTCCGCGGCCAGCGCTTTCGCCTGGGCTTCGCTGTACACCGGGCCTATGTACTTGGTCGGGTTGCTGAAGGCCGGGTCGGCGGCGTCCACTTCGACCTGCGTGAGCAGGACGCTCACCTCGCGCTGCGGCAGATTATTTTTCAGCGCTTGCTGGAGCATGTAGCCGATCATCCCCTGGCTTTCGGCGCCGAGAACGTCCAGCGGGTAGGGCGTCACTTTGTCGTAGGCGCTGTTCTGCAGCGCCAGCAGCCCGACCTGCGGGCCGTTGCCGTGAACCAGCACCACGCGCCACTGCGCCGTCAGCCCGGCGATGGTGCGGGCGGCCTGCTCGATGTTCTGGCGCTGGATCTCCGCTTCCAGCGGCTCGCCGCGCTTGAGCAGCGCGTTGCCGCCCAGGGCCACAACCAGAGTGGGTTTTCGTTCCATGATGGCTCCTTTAAATTCCGTCGCGTTCCAGCGGGCAGCTCATGCAGCGAGCGCCGCCGCGGCCGCGTCCGAGCTCGTCGCCAGGGATGGGCAGCACGGTGATGCCCGCTTTGTCGTACTTCTCGTTGGTCCAGACGTTGCGCTCGTAGCCGATTACCACGCCCGGGCGGATGGTCAGGACGTTGTTAGCGTCGTTCCACTGCTCGCGTTCGGCTTCAAAGGCGTCGCCGCCGGTGGTGATCAGGCGCACCTGGCTAATGCCGAGCGCTTTCTCGATGGCGTGCAGCAGGTCGGTTTCCTGGGTGCGCAGCAGGCCGCCGCGTCCGTCCGGGGTGAGCGTCCAGCACTGGGCGTCTTTGCGCACCACTTCCGGATAAACGGAGAAGGTGTCCACGTCGATGTGGGTCATCACGGTGTCGAGGTGCATGCAGGAGCGGTGTTTGGGCAGCTCAACGGCGATCACGCGCTCGGCCTGACGGTGTTTGAACAGGCTATTGGCGAGGAACTCCACGCCCTGCGGCGTCGTGCGTTCGGACATGCCGATCAGTACCGCGCCGCGGCCAATCACCAATACGTCGCCGCCTTCTAAGGTGGCGTGGTCGTAATTAATATTCTCGTCGCCGAAATACTTAATAAAATCGCCGTCGGCAAACGCCGGGTGCCAGCGATATATTGCTCGCAGGTTATTGGTTTCACGCTGACGTGCCGGTTTGGCCATGGGGTTAATAGAGACGCCGTTATAAATCCAGCAAGAGGTGTCGCGGGTAAATAAATGGTTCGGCAGCGGCTTCATAATAAAATCATTCGCCGTGTGGGTATCGACCACCATATTTTTAATGGCCGCCGGAATTTCACCGTAGGTTAATCCGCCGCTCAGTCTGCGCGCCAGTTCGCGGTGCGGCATATCCGCCAGCCAGCCGCGCACGTCGCCGGCAAAGGTGGGGCCGAGGCGATAGTCGGAGATCTGCGTATCCAGCAGCCAGGCTTTCGCCTCTGCAATATCAAGGGTTTGTGTCAGAAGGTCGGTCAACAGCAGGACTTCCACACCCTGATCGCGCAGCGTGTTTGCGAAGATATCATGCTCCTCACCCGCCCGCTCAACCGAGAGCACGTCATCGAAAAGCAGCTCCTGACAGTTCGATGGCGTTAAACGTTTCAGACTTAAATTTGGGCGGTGCAGCATAACGCTACGCAATTGACCAATTTCAGAACCGACATAATGCTTTTCCATAATTATTCCTTTAACTTTTTTTCAGAATAAAAAGGGCATGCGCCATGCGTTGTGTTTAATTACATGGCGGCTAAGCTCAATTGATTTCGTGATTCATACTAGGCAGTTAAATAATCCATAATGTGACATCGCTCACGCGAAAATGGATATTAAGAGGTTTGTTTTCATTTGCATGATTCGCATCAGATAATGATTAATTTCATATTGTTCAGGGATGAATAGCTAAGCAGGATTCGGTGGCATTATTTTAGGTTGTTATTATTTTGTAGATTTTAATCTTTTGATACATTCCGTTATGTTGCTGATTTTTAATGCTTAATTATGCCTGTAGGAATGGCTATGCAATTCACGTAATTAACTATTTTTGACTTAAGAAAAATCCTTAAATAATTATGGCTTTTTTGAGCACATTATCAGAACGGTAAAGTGTGAGGTGGCAACGAGTTTTGTTAATTAACCTGAATGATCAGAGGGTTAGTTCAGCCGTGCGATATGCACTTGCCAATGTTATTCATAACCCCTGCATAAATGCCTGAGCAGGATTAACAGCAAATTAACACCATTCCCGATAAACATGCGCTCGCGCAAATCTCAACGAAAAAGGGCTGGTATGGCAGCGGGGATTCTCGTATAAAATATAAAAATGAAACATTGTTTTATATTGAGGGTTGAAACATGATTATCGGCAACATCCACCATTTGCAGTCCTGGCTGACTGACGATCTGCGCCAGGCCATTGAGCACGTTAAAGCCCACGTCACCGACGCCACGCCGCTCGGGAAACACGACATCAACGGCAACAGCCTGTTTTATCTGGTCTCGGAAGACATGACCCAGCCGTTCGCCGAGCGCCGCGCCGAGTACCACGCGCGCTATCTGGATATCCAGATCGTGATGAAGGGTCAGGAGGGGATGACCTTCAGTACCCTGCCGTACGGCGCGCCGGACACCGACTGGCTGGCGGACAAAGACATCGCGTTCCTGCCAGAAGGCGAGCAGGAGAAAACCGTGGTACTGAGCGAAGGGGATTTTGTGGTGTTCTGGCCGGGTGAAGTGCATAAGCCGCTGTGCGCGGTTGGGGAGCCTGCTAAGGTCAGGAAAGTAGTTGTTAAAATGTTAGTGGAGTAATTTTCCCTCACCCAAGGGGAGAGGGTGTTAAAGTTCCCTCTCCCTGTGGGAGAGGGTTAGGGTGAGGGCACCAGACCGCACCCACGCAATCTGTGATCCAGCTTAAATTTCCCGCACTCCCTCCTCCCTTCCCATTTACCTCACCTTTTTCTGCGTCATAGTATGATCGTTAAATTAATGAACGCTGTTCTATAATGTAGAACAAAATGATTCAGCAAGGAGATCTCATGCCGCAGTCCGCGTTGTTCACGGGAATCATTCCCCCTGTCTCCACCATCTTTACCGCCGACGGTCAGCTCGATAAGCCGGGCACCGCCGCGCTGATCGACGATCTGATCAAAGCAGGCGTTGACGGCTTGTTCTTCCTGGGCAGCGGCGGCGAGTTCTCCCAGCTCGGTGCCGAAGAGCGTAAAACCATTGCCCGCTTTGCTATCGATCATGTCGATCGTCGTGTGCCGGTTCTGATCGGCACCGGCGGCACCAACGCCCGGGAAACCATTGAGCTCAGCCAGCACGCGCAGCAGGCGGGCGCGGACGGCATCGTGGTGATTAACCCCTACTACTGGAAGGTGTCGGAAGCGAACCTGATCCGCTATTTCGAGCAGGTGGCGGACAGCGTCACGCTGCCGGTGATGCTCTATAACTTCCCGGCGCTGACCGGGCAGGATCTGACCCCGGCGCTGGTGAAAACACTCGCCGACTCGCGCAGCAATATTATCGGCATCAAAGACACCATCGACTCCGTCGCCCACCTGCGCAGCATGATCCATACCGTCAAAGGTGCCCATCCGCACTTCACCGTGCTCTGCGGCTATGACGATCACCTCTTTAATACCCTGCTGCTCGGCGGCGACGGGGCGATCTCGGCCAGCGGCAACTTTGCACCGCAGGTGTCGGTGAATCTTCTGAAAGCGTGGCGCGACGGGGACGTGGCGAAAGCGGCTGAGTATCATCAGACCTTACTGCAAATACCGCAGATGTATCAGCTGGATACGCCGTTTGTGAACGTGATTAAAGAGGCGATTGTGCTCTGCGGCCGCCCTGTCTCCACGCACGTGCTGCCGCCCGCATCGCCGCTGGACGAGCCGCGCAAGGCGCAGCTGAAAACCCTGCTGCAACAGCTCAAGCTCTGCTGAGCCGGACGATAACGATGACCATTGAGAAAATTTTCACCCCACAGGACGACGCGTTTTATGCGGTGATCACCCACGCGGCGGGGCCGCAGGGCGCGCTGCCGCTGACCCCGCAGATGCTGATGGAATCCCCCAGCGGCAACCTGTTCGGCATGACCCAGAACGCCGGGATGGGCTGGGACGCCAACAGGCTGACCGGGAAAGAGGTGCTGATCATCGGCACCCAGGGCGGCATCCGCGCCGGAGACGGGCGCCCGGTCGCGCTGGGCTACCACACCGGGCACTGGGAGATCGGCATGCAGATGCAGGCGGCGGCGAAGGAGATTACCCGCAGCGGCGGGATCCCGTTTGCGGCCTTTGTCAGCGATCCGTGCGACGGACGCTCGCAGGGTACGCACGGCATGTTCGACTCCCTGCCGTACCGCAACGACGCGGCGATCGTGTTTCGCCGACTGATCCGCTCCCTGCCCACGCGGCGGGCGGTGATCGGCGTGGCAACCTGCGATAAAGGGCTGCCCGCCACCATGATTGCGCTGGCCTCGATGCACGACCTGCCGACCATTCTGGTGCCGGGCGGGGCGACGCTGCCGCCGACCGTGGGGGAAGACGCGGGTAAGGTGCAGACCATCGGCGCGCGCTTCGCTAACCATGAATTGTCATTGCAGGAAGCCGCCGAGCTGGGCTGCCGCGCCTGCGCGTCGCCGGGTGGCGGGTGCCAGTTCCTCGGCACGGCGGGCACCTCGCAGGTGGTTGCGGAGGCGTTGGGCCTGGCGCTGCCGCACTCCGCGCTGGCGCCGTCCGGGCAGGCGGTGTGGCTGGAGATCGCCCGCCAGGCGGCGCGCGCGGTCAGCGAGCTGGATAACCGCGGCATCACCACGCGCGATATCCTCACCGATAAAGCCATCGAAAACGCCATGGTGATCCACGCGGCGTTCGGCGGCTCCACCAATTTACTGCTGCACATTCCGGCCATCGCCCACGCGGCGGGCTGCACGATCCCGGACGTTGAACACTGGACGCGCGTCAACCGCAGGGTGCCGCGCCTGGTCAGCGTGCTGCCCAACGGCCCGGACTATCACCCGACCGTGCGCGCGTTCCTCGCGGGCGGCGTGCCGGAGGTGATGCTCCACCTGCGCGAACTCGGCCTGCTGCATCTGGACGCCATGACCGTGACCGGCCAGACGGTGGGCGAGAACCTCGACTGGTGGCAGGCGTCCGAGCGCCGTGAGCGCTTCCGCCAGTGCCTGCGCGAGCAGGACGGCGTGGATCCGGATGATGTGATCCTGCCGCCGGAGAAGGCAAAAGCGAAAGGGCTGACCTCGACGGTCTGCTTCCCGACGGGCAACATCGCGCCGGAAGGCTCGGTGATCAAGGCCACGGCGATTGACCCGTCGGTGGTGGGCGAAGATGGCGTATACCGCCACACCGGCCGGGCGCGGGTGTTTGTCTCGGAAGCGCAGGCGATCAAGGCCATCAAGCGGGAAGAGATTGCGCAGGGCGATATCATGGTGGTGATCGGCGGCGGACCGTCCGGCACCGGCATGGAAGAGACCTACCAGCTTACCTCCGCGCTGAAGCATATCTCGTGGGGCAAGACGGTGTCGTTAATCACCGATGCGCGCTTCTCGGGCGTGTCGACGGGCGCCTGCTTCGGCCACGTGTCGCCGGAGGCGCTGGCGGGCGGGCCGATTGGCAAGCTGCGCGATAACGATATCATCGAGATTGCCGTCGACCGCCTGACCCTCACGGGCAGCGTGAACTTCATCGGCACCGCGGACAACCCGTTGACGCCGGAGGAGGGCGCGCGCGAGCTGGCGCGGCGGCAGACGCACCCGAACCTGCACGCCCACGACTTTTTGCCGGACGATACCCGGCTGTGGGCGGCGCTGCAGTCGGTGAGCGGCGGCACCTGGAAAGGCTGTATTTATGACACCGATAAAATCATTGAGGTAATTAACGCCGGTAAAAAAGCGCTCGGCATTTAATTATTTTCAGAGATAAACCCGTCTGCGGAAAATATTCCGCGGACGTTTTTTTCATTTCTGTTATTTAATAATATAAACAATAGGTTGAGATATATCGTCGGCGTCACAAAAGCAAAATAACGTAATTCGGAAATAAGATATGACCATTGCTGGTTAATTGAACAGCTCATTACACTCCATTAACACGATGTTGTAATTCAGCACACTACATAAGGGTGTAATTCTGATGACGCAATTAACCATGAAAGACAAAATTGGCTACGGGCTGGGTGACACCGCCTGCGGCTTCGTCTGGCAGGCCACGATGTTTCTGCTGGCCTACTTCTACACCGACGTCTTCGGCCTGTCGGCGGGCATTATGGGCACGCTGTTTTTGGTCTCCCGCGTGCTCGACGCCGTCACCGACCCGCTGATGGGGCTGCTGGTAGACCGCACCCGCACGCGTCACGGCCAGTTCCGCCCGTTCCTGCTGTGGGGCGCCATCCCGTTCGGCATCGTCTGCGTGTTGACCTTCTACACGCCGGACTTCTCCGCGCAGGGCAAGATCATCTACGCCTGCGTGACCTACATTCTCCTGACCCTGGTCTACACCTTCGTTAACGTGCCGTACTGCGCCATGCCGGGCGTCATCACCGCCGACCCGAAAGAGCGTCACGCCCTGCAGTCCTGGCGCTTCTTCCTGGCGGCGGCGGGCTCGCTCGCCATCAGCGGCATCGCGCTGCCGCTGGTGAGCATCATCGGCAAAGGGGACGAGCAGATGGGCTATTTCGGCGCCATGTGCGTGCTGGGGCTGGTTGGCGTGGTGCTGCTCTACGTCTGCTTCTTTACCACCAAAGAGCGCTACACCTTTGAAGTGCAGCCGGGCTCGTCGGTATCCAAAGACCTGAAGCTGCTGCTCGGCAATAGCCAGTGGCGGATCATGTGCGCGTTCAAGATGATGGCGACCTGCTCCAACGTGGTGCGCGGCGGGGCGACGCTCTACTTCGTGAAATACGTGATGGATCACCCGGAGATGGCGACACAGTTCTTACTCTACGGCAGCCTCGCCACCATGTTTGGCTCGCTCTGCTCCTCCCGCCTGCTGGGCCGCTTCGACCGCGTCACCGCTTTCAAGTGGATCATTGTCGCCTACTCGCTGATCAGCCTGCTGATTTTCGTCACCCCGGCTGAGCACATCGCGCTGATTTTTGCCCTCAACATCCTGTTCCTGTTCGTCTTTAACACCACCACACCGCTGCAGTGGCTGATGGCCTCTGACGTGGTGGATTACGAGGAGAGCCGCAGCGGTCGCCGCCTCGACGGGCTGGTGTTCTCCACCTACCTGTTCAGCCTGAAGATTGGCCTGGCGATTGGCGGGGCGGTGGTGGGCTGGATCCTGGCGTACGTGAACTATTCCGCCAGCAGCAGCGTGCAGCCGGTTGAGGTGCTGACCACCATCAAAATTCTGTTCTGCGTGGTGCCGGTGGTGCTCTACGCGGGCATGTTCATCATGCTGTCGTTCTACAAGCTCACCGACGCCCGCGTGGAGGCCATCAGCCAGCAGCTGATTAAGCACCGCGCGGCGCAGGGCGAGGCCGTTCCCGACGCCGCGACAGCCGCATCCCATTAACCGGAGGCAATATGGAAATCACTAACCCAATCCTGACCGGCTTCAACCCGGACCCGTCCTTGTGCCGCCAGGGCGAGGACTACTACATCGCCACCTCGACCTTCGAGTGGTTCCCGGGCGTGCGCATCTACCACTCCCGCGACCTGAAAAACTGGTCGCTGGTCAGCACCCCGCTGGACCGCGTGTCGATGCTGGACATGAAGGGCAACCCGGACTCCGGCGGCATCTGGGCGCCGTGCCTGAGCTACGCCGACGGCAAATTCTGGCTGCTCTACACCGACGTGAAGATTGTCGACTCGCCGTGGAAAAACGGCCGCAACTTCCTTGTCACCGCGCCCTCCATTGAGGGACCGTGGAGCGAGCCGATCCCGATGGGCAACGGTGGGTTTGACCCGTCCCTTTTCCACGACGACGATGGCCGCAAATACTATATCTACCGCCCGTGGGGGCCGCGTCACCACAGCAACCCGCACAACACCATCGTGTTGCAGGCGTTTGACCCGCAGACCGGCACGCTCTCGCCCGAGCGCAAAACCCTGTTTACCGGCACGCCGCTCTGCTACACCGAAGGGGCGCACCTGTATCGCCACGCGGGATGGTACTACCTGATGGTCGCCGAGGGCGGCACCAGCTACGAGCACGCCGTCGTGGTGCTGCGTTCCAAAAATATCGACGGGCCATACGAGCTGCACCCGGACGTGACGATGATGACCAGCTGGCACCTGCCGGAGAACCCGCTGCAGAAGAGCGGCCACGGCTCGCTGCTGCAGACCCACACCGGAGAGTGGTACATGGCCTACCTCACCAGCCGCCCGCTGCGCCTTCCCGGCGTACCGCTGCTGGCCTCCGGCGGACGCGGCTACTGTCCGCTGGGGCGCGAGACCGGCATCGCCCGCATTGAGTGGCGCGACGGCTGGCCGTACGTGGAAGGCGGCAAGCACGCGCAGCTGACCGTGCCCGGCCCGCAGATGGCCGAGCAGCCAGCAGCCGTTCAGGCCACCTGGCGGGACGATTTCGACGGCAACACGCTTGATCCAGAGCTGCAGACCCTGCGCATTCCGTTCGACGACACCCTCGGCTCGCTCACCGCGCGCCCGGGCTACTTACGGCTCTACGGCAACGACTCGCTCAACTCGACCTTTACCCAGTCGACCGTGGCGCGCCGCTGGCAGCACTTCGCCTTCCGTTCAGAAACGCGGATGCAGTTCTCGCCGGTCCACTTCCAGCAGAGCGCGGGGCTGACCTGCTACTACAACAGCAAAAACTGGAGCTACTGCTTTGTGGACTACGAGGAGGGGCAGGGCAGAACCATCAAGGTTATTCAGCTCGACCACAACGTGCCGTCGTGGCCGCTGCACGAGCAGCCCATTCCGGTGCCGGAACATGCGGAGAGCGTCTGGCTGCGGGTGGACGTGGACAGGCTGGTCTACCGCTATAGCTATTCGTTCGACGGCGAGACGTGGCACGCCGTGCCGGTAACCTATGAGGCGTGGAAGCTATCGGATGACTACATCGGCGGGCGCGGCTTCTTCACCGGCGCGTTTGTGGGGCTGCACTGCGAGGACATCAGCGGCGACGGTTGTCACGCAGACTTCGACTACTTCACCTACGAGCCGGCCTGACGGCTCAGGCCGGGTAGCCCAGCGCGCGTGACAGCGCGAGCCCGGCCTGCTGAAGCTGCTCGCGGAAGCGGGCCAGCTCGGCGTCGTCCACGCGGGAGGTCAGCGTCGACAGGCTCAGGGCGGCGATGACGCGGGACTCGTGGTTCCACACCGGGACCGCCACGCAGCGCACGCCCTGCTCGTTCTCTTCGCGGTCCAGGGCGTAACCCTGCTCGCGGGTCTGCGCCAGCGCGCTCATTAAGGCTTCGCGAGAGGCGAGGGTTGCGGGCGTAAAGGTAGTGTACTGATAGCCCTCCAGCAGGGCGTTCAGCTCGGTCTCGCCCAGCCAGGCAATCAACACCTTGCCGATGGCGGTGGCGTGAACCGGCAGACGGCGGCCGATGCGCGAATAGGCGATGGCGGCCAGCTTGCCTTCAATCTTCTCGATATAAACCCCTTCACGCCCGTCCAGGATCCCCAGATGGGTGGTCTGCCCGGTACGCTGGGACAGCTCCGTCAGCCAGCCTTTCGCCTTCTGACGAATATCGATGGAGCCCACGACAAAATGACCGCGCTCGACCAGCTTCATGCCGAGGCGATATTTACCGTTCTCCGGGTTCTGATCGATATAGCCGTGAAGCTGCAGGGTTTTCAGCAGCGAGTGGAGGGTACTCTTGCTCAGCCCCATCAGTTTGCTGATGTCGGTGATCTTAAGCTCGGTGGCCTGCTCGTTGAACAGGTCGAGGATCTGCAACGCACGTTCAACAGACTGAATAATCGGCATAATGCTGGCATGTCCACGCTGGAATTAAGGCGAAAACGTACCTTTTTCGGGGTGAAAAATCAATGAAATGGAGCCGATGTTCTCCCTCTCCCTGTGGGAGAGGGCCGGGGTGAGGGCACCAGACCGCATCGCAGCCCGGCAACAAAGGCGGCTCCATTATTGTTAGCGGGGGCATCAATTATTATCCCGAGCGGCGACAGACTGAATTTTCCAGATCCCATCTTCTTTAACCATACAATCAATGACTGTGTGCTGGGTCTTTTTGCCAAACGTGATATTCACGTTTACACAGACTGGGTCTGAATCATACGAATCAATAGCTACATTCTCAGCCCAGTCCTCGCCGATATATTGCGATTTCATAAAAAAATCAGCCTCGTAAAATTCAGCGTCGGCATAACGGGGATCGGCTGCATGACGTAATTTTTTCATGGTGCTGGCCGTAACGAACTTATCGATTTCGTTTCCCTGTTGAATAGGATAACGATCGTTGTTCACCTGTTTGACGTACCAGCGATTGAATTCAAGGGCGCGCTGCATCGGTATCTGAAAATCTTCGGCCCCCAATGCTGCTGTGCTGAATAATACAATTAAGATGAGCTTATTCATATTAGTAATGCCTGTATAAGGTTACGGCAGGCTGGAGTTGGCGATACGTTGGCCCCGGGTACAGTGTTCTCTGTTTAAAATCTGAATACCAGGTTCCAGCGCCATCGTAAATACAGACATGCCCGTACTGATTCGGGCCGGGCAAGGCATCAATCACCGCGATATCCCCCTCTATGGGAGTGCCATAGACTTTTGTGAACCCTGCTTTTTCAAGAGAACGCCAGAAATCCTTAGCGTTTGCCCCTTAGATTTTAAGCCCTCCGGCTCGAATAGCGGCGGCGATTGCACGAGCGCAATAGTGTCCAGTATGGGTTAGTGCGTGGCTACGGGCGTATGACACAGCTTCATGCTTATTCCATGACATAAATAATCCTTATTAACGAAATGCAGCAATAAGGAAATATTACGCCGATAATATACGGTGTTTTGTAATTGATAATGACCTGATATTAACCATTATCTACTCAGTAAATAATGGTTAATAAAAATATAAATTCTTATTATGGTTAATGCCTATCTGAGAAAGCGTCAGTAAAATGAATTTTTCTGCCCGACGATAACGCTGTTGTCGTTTTTAGTGTTTTCTCCCTCTCCCTGTGGGAGAGGGCCGGGGTGAGGGCACCAACGCGCAGAGGACCCAATCACTCCCCAAGCGTCGCCACCATCACCGCCTTAATCGTATGCATCCGGTTTTCCGCCTGATCGAACACGATGCTTGCCGCCGACTCAAATACCTCGTCCGTCACTTCCATTCCGCCGTGCAGATCGAACTCTTTCGCCATCTGCTTGCCGAGCGTGGTCTGGTCGTCATGGAACGCCGGCAGACAGTGCAGGAACTTCACGTCCGGGTTGCCGGTCAGCGCCATCATCTGCGCGTTCACCTGATACCCGCGCAGCAGCGCAATCCGCTCCGCCCACTTCTCTTTGGCTTCGCCCATCGACACCCACACGTCGGTATAGATGAAGTCCGCGCCCTTCACGCCCGCCGCCACGTCTTCGGTCAGGGTGATCTTCCCGCCGTGCTTCTCCGCCAGTGCGCTGCACTCCGCCACCAGGCTCTCTTCCGGCCAGCAGGCTTTCGGGGCCACCAGGCGCAGATCCAGCCCGGTCAGCGCCGCCGCTTCCAGCATCGAGTTGCCCATGTTGTTGCGCGCGTCGCCCGCGTAGACCAGCGTCATCTCGTTAAACGCCTTGCCCGGCAGGTGCTCCTGCATGGTCAGCAGGTCCGCCAGCAGCTGGGTCGGGTGGAACTCGTTGGTCAGCCCGTTCCACACCGGCACGCCCGCGTACTGCGCCAGCGTCTCGACCACTTCCTGGCCGTGGCCGCGATACTGAATGCCGTCGTACATCCGCCCGAGCACGCGCGCGGTGTCCTTAATTGACTCTTTATGCCCAATCTGGCTGCCGCTCGGCCCTAAATAGGTGACGCGCGCGCCCTGGTCAAATGCGGCAACTTCGAAAGAGCAACGGGTACGGGTCGAGTCTTTTTCGAAGATGAGCGCGATGTTTTTACCGGTAAGTTTCTGTACTTCCTTGCCATTTTTTTTATCGGCCTTGAGCTGTGCGGCAAGGGTCAGCAGAGAAGTGAACTGTGCAGGGGTAAAGTCGAGCAGTTTCAGAAAGTGTTTTTTGTATAAATCGGACATTTTATCCTCACATGGCGAACGCCACTTATTGAATTAAAATTCACTTTATATGTGTAATTATTCATTTGCAACCCCGTTTCACAAATCTTTCCAACAAAGGTGGAGGCAAACCCGTCCGTGTGTGAAAATAGAAGTATCTGCCGCACTTTAAAGAGGATTGAGCCATGGCAAACCCGGAACACCTGGAAGAGCAACGCGAAGAGACGCGTCTGATTATTGAAGAGCTGCTGGAAGACGGTAGCGATCCGGACGCGCTGTACACCATCGAGCACCATTTCTCTGCGGATGATTTCGACGCGCTGGAAAAAATGGCCGTGGAAGCCTTCAAGCTGGGTTACGAAGTGACCGAGCCGGAAGAGCTGGAAGTGGAAGAGGGCGACACCGTCATCTGCTGCGACATCCTGAGCGAGGGCGCGCTGAAGGCGGAGCTTATCGACGCGCAGGTAGAACAGCTGATGAACCTGGCCGAGAAGTTTGACGTGGAATACGACGGCTGGGGAACCTACTTCGAAGATCCGAACGGCGAAGAAGGCGACGACGAAGATTACGTCGACGAAGACGACGACGGCGTGCGTCACTAAGCGTTTCAGGCGGTGGCCCGCGCCACCGCTTTTTCAAGGCAGAACCATGGATTACCCGCAGATACTCGCCCCCGTACTCAACTTCCTCCAGTGCCCGACCCCGCAAGCATGGATTGATAAAGCCCGCGACCCGGCGAACCTGCCGCTGCTGCTCACCGACCACATGGTGTGCGAGCTCAAGGCCGCCCAGACCGCGCTGCTGCTGGTGCGTAAATACGTCGCCGACGAAAGCGGTGCAGACGCGCTGCTCGACTGGCTCAAACCCTACGAACAGTTCACCTTCCGCGACGGCCCGGAGCCGGACTTCATCGCCCTGCACAGGCAGATTGGCAAAAGCGTGATGCCCAAAACCGACGACCCGTGGGGCCAGCGGCTTATCGACAGCATGGTGCTGCTGATTAAAGAGGAGCTGCACCACTTCTGGCAGGTGCGCGAGGCGATGCTGGCGCGCGATATTCCCTACGTCAAAATTACCGCCAGCCGCTACGCCAAAGGGATGCTGAAGGAAGTGCGTACCCACGAACCGCTGACGCTGATCGACAAGCTCATCTGCGGCGCCTACATCGAAGCCCGCTCCTGCGAACGCTTCGCCGCGCTGGCTCCGTTCCTCGACGACGACCTGCAGAAGTTTTATCTCTCGCTGCTGCGCTCGGAAGCGCGCCACTATCAGGACTACCTGATGCTGGCACAGCAGGTGAGCGACGACGATATCTCACCGCGCATACAGCTTTTTGGCGAAATTGAAGCCACACTTATCTCGACACCGGACCACGAGTTTCGCTTCCACAGCGGCGTGCCGGTGTAAACCGGCACAACTCAAGGATAAGGATGCGAGATGAATAAAACGTGGACCCGTATTGTGATTGTCGTCGTCGCGGCCGCCGCCGTGGCGTTCTGGGTATTTTTCGATAAGCAGCGTGCTCCGGAACGGCAGATGGATAACGCCCTCAACGCGATGCCCGCCTGGCAGGTTATTAAGGAGCAGGAGCCCGCGCTGCATCAGCGTATCCTCGACCAGATGGCCGCCCTGCAAAAAGCGGGCGAGCCGGAGCAGCAGATTATCGACACCATCCAGCCGCAGATCCTGCATCTGCAGATGTCGCGCCTGCAAAACGCCCCGGATGCCAACGTGGTGAACTACATGACCATCAATATGGAGCAGACCGCCGCCATCCAGAAGGTGAGCGACGACGCCTGCTTCCGCTTCCTCTACCCAATGGTGAAGGGCGGCGTGAACCCGATGCGTATGCTGGATAAAGACCTGATGGCGCGGCGCATGCAGGCCGACGCTGACATGATGCGTGCGGCCTACGGCAAAAACCGCCACACCGTGACCCCTGCCGAACGCGAGGCGGCCGTCGAGGACGTGCGACCGATTATGAAGGCGCTTGCCGATAAGTACGGCGAGGACATCCAGCTGCTGCAGATGCCGGAGAAGGCGGCGGGCAAAGAGAAGCTCTCCTGCGATATGGTGCAGGAAATGTGGGTTAAGGTGCTGGCGCTGCCGGAGCAGAAGGCAGCGAGGGTGATTCGACTGGCGGTGTCTGAGCTGGAGTGACAAAGGGCGCTGGTTTTTTGGGCACTTAGCGCGGGTTTAGCGCGTCGTCGCTTGCATGGCGGCGCGCGACAGGTATAATCCACAACGTTTCCGCATCCCCTTCAGTGCCGAAGTGGCGAAATCGGTAGACGCAGTTGATTCAAAATCAACCGTAGAAATACGTGCCGGTTCGAGTCCGGCCTTCGGCACCAAAAGATAGCAAATACGTTCAAAAAAATTCATCTCTTTTATTGAAATAATTTTAAGTATTTGTAGATTGCTTGAATATATATTTTTATGTATATCTTTATATAATTATATTCGTAATAAAAAATAGATATGCTTATAATTAATTATAAAAATATGTTCAGAGCAAACCATTTCTCTTTAATTTATTAATTTCACTAAAAGTAATATCAGGCTTCAAGCCAGTCTTTAATAAATTTTTTGAATGAATTATTAGCTCGGAACCCTTATATTTGTTTTGAGCTGTGTAGGTTAATCCGAATGATTCAGGAATAAAATCAGAGTAGATCTCACAGATTTCAGGGGTGTCATCATAAGTGACAATCCAGTGTTGTTTAATTTTTACTACACTTTCAAATAATTTATAATGGTCATCATGTTCAAAGAAATTCTGATAAAGGCCTTTCCCCTTTATATAATAAGGAGGATCAATATTAATAAATGCTGGACCATCAATGTCGGGTATGAATTTTTCAATGTAATCAACAGCATCCATATTGCTTAGACGTATGGAATCTCTTTTGGCAGCTATAGCTAATATTTGTTCAACAAGTCTGTCTTTATTATATCTACAATGTAATTTATAGTTTCCATCTTGCTTTAATCCACCTATAACCCCTCCTTTAATAATGCCAGAACGGTTCGTTCGGTTAAGAAAGAACGTAGCGAATCCTAATTTTAAAAAATCACTATTTTTTTCTTTATATATTGCACGTTGCTTATGCCATTCATCTATGGTCACTGGAGTGCTCTTAATCAATGAACATAGCTCATCTGTGCGATATAACACGCAATGCCAAAACGCATGTATAGCCGGATCTAGATCATTTATATATACTTTCTGTACATGGTTATTTAGCAATAAATGCCAAGCAATCGCACATCCGCCAGCAAACGGTTCGACATATGACTCCCCCTCAAGATTGTTTAACTTGATTGTTTCCAGTACATATGCTGCTAACTTGGACTTTCCACCTGGGTATCTTAAGGGAGAGTAAAACATTAAATTTCCTTCAAACTTATCAGTACTGCCAAAAGCGGTGTCAACATATCCCAGAAGCGATTCAAAAACTGAGGTTCAACTTTGTGAACTTTGCTTCCATGTATGTATTCGTTCAATGTGTTCAAACTGTAATCATTGCTTACATGTAGTAACTGATCAATAACTTTGTTAGCCTCTTTTACGTCTATATATTCGCCGCGCAGAGTACTTAGCTTTTGCTGCAGTGTAAGGTCATTGTAGCCTTTCTTTTCATACTTGGACAGCCTATCCTTCAGATCATTTGAATGAATGTATTCATCCACAGCAAGCTCAAGAAAAATACGTAATGACGCTGCTGTCACATTAGGATAGATAAATACTGGTAGTTTTTGAAACTCTTTAAAAAGTGATTTTAGTTTGTAACTAGTTGTTGATATTTCATGATAGCAATCAGTTAACTGACGCCGCCTAGGATCCCCTTTTAACTTTGGCTTATCTTCTGGTTTAGGATCCTGAACTTTTGTTGGGTCTGCAGGGATTGGGTCAGGGGTGTCTGAAGGGGCTGGGGTAGGATTAACCTCAATACCGGCATGGGGAATATCATCTTTATTTGCATCTTCTAGACTTTTTACTTTAGGTAGGAAATCAAATATTTTTTGGAAGCTAGAATCAATAGTACGAGTATTGACCAAGAACCCTAACTCATTGTTTTTATTTAGCATTAACTTAAGGAATTTAGCATAAGCAAAACAAAAAGTTGACATTTCAGCCTTAATTACAACACCCTCTTCATTAAAGTCGATATGCCAAGCATCGCGAACTTGACTATTCCCGAACCATCGTTCTAATACAGTCATATTAATTTTATGGCTATAGACTTGCTCTTTTTCTTCATGCGTAAGATATTGTGTCACTTCTTGTCTTGTCGCGATATCACGTATTTTTACATACCGTAAAGCCTCGATTATTGCTGCACGTTTAAAACCAGTGTATTCGATGGTTTTGTCAATATCTTGCCCTTCTGCGTCATAGACATCGATTATAAATCGTTGCCATCTGACAAGGTTACTTGCTGAAGAATGACGTTGTAAAATATACCACCTAGCATCATCGTAAGAAGGCGCTACACATACTCTAATTTTCTCCAGCTCGTCTCTGTCAATCATCCTTGATAGGTTGACAACAAGTTTACGAATAGACAATGGGGCTTTATCAGGCGAACGTAACAGTTTCAGAGCCATTACCCTTCGATTGCCTTCTGCAACAACGAAATCTTTATCTTTATTTTGCCAAACTACAACAGGGTCGAATGATTGAAAACCTCGTGTCGCAATAGATCTCATTAAAGTTAAAAAGTTTTGTTCATCATTGTCATCAGATATTAACTCCTCAACAAAATCGCGAACTGTAACGAGCTTACTTGAGGGATCTAAACGTGGATTATTAGACCATAACTTAAGGTTATCCACGGAACGTAGCACTCTTTTTTCCCACCATTTATTGTGTTCTTGAATCATATAATAAATATTCCATATGGTTATTAATTGTAGTATTAGATAACGGGTTATACTGTTGCAGTAATGATAAATAAAAAATGATCGAGTATCAGTAGAAGTCCATTTTATACACCTCCCTACGATGCCATTCTACAAAACCCTCTCCAGGATAGTTGCCTTTTATGATTGGCAGGGCAATCTGCTTCCCAGCAAAATCCCAGAACAGTCTTCCAACTATCCCACTCCCATTCACCGCCTCGGACACGAGCAAACGCATATTCTCATCCAGCCCAATCGATCCTTTATCAAACGCCTTATGATGAATTGCACACAGCGCCAGCCCGTTGGGGATCTCACACGGCCCGCCAAACTGCTTCCATTTAATATGGGCGGCTTCAAGTCCTACAGAGGCGTTATCATGCCGCATGTTAAATCCGCAAATAGCACACTCGTAGTTATAAGCACGCAGCACCTGCTGACGGAACAGCGGATCGCGAACCTTACGGATTTGCTGGATATCAAAACCCATCTCATCCGCGAGCTCTTCCTGAATACTTTCAGGAAAATGCGCTTCAAGGATCTGCTGCGCCAGCGAGCTGATCAGGTTTTTGTTCTTACTCAGCAACGCAAAGTGTTCTTCATCAAACCCGCCTGCAACGTTATGTTCCACAAGTTCTTTAACAGGCGGTTGCTTACTGCCAGTGGTCGAACAGAACTCAGTATTCTTCAGATCCCAAAATCCATCCCCTTTGAGCCGCCAGAAAGGCATATTCGGGTAATGCGTCTTCCTCTGTGGGCCAAAGCGTTCTAGCAGGCTAAGCAACTGTTCGTGGACTTCGGTTCCATAGTTAAACAATCGCGCATGCCCATGCTGATAGTTCGCAAGCACGTACAGAAGCAATAAAGGTTTATGCGGCGCACGCTGTTCGCCTTTGCGCCAGATGGTGATGTCGGCAATTGCCTGTTCGAGAGTTTTGCTGGAAGCCATCGCGTTACGGAAGAAAGTAAATAATTGCGATGATGCTCGCAAAACCTAGACCAATCAACCCGCAAACAACAAAAACATGACCTTACCGCACACAACACTAATTCCTGAATCCCCCTCGCAAATTCCAAATTTACCCCACACCAAACCGCTGTATTTATATTCAGCCCTGTATAATGAGCACCAGAAATTACGCCGAACGGCAAAGGAAGTAGCAAAGAATATTTAAAGAAGAATTCGCGATATGAAGGTGCTGCAACACCCCCATACCGCTAACCACTAACAACTAATCAGGAGTTGAAAATGGCTGCGACGAATTTTAAGCCAGAGTTTACTGTTTGCAAAACAGAATCAGACGCTTTCACCGGCATGATTGAAAACCGCGAGCTGGTACGCAAAAACAGCGCCCGCCGTTTACACGGCAACCAGCTCAACGCGGCCCCCGTCCATCCCCGCGCGGAGACGCCGCAGGACAGTGCCGCCTGCTGCGAACTTTATTCCCGCATAGATATGAAATACCTTCTGCTGGGCGGCGAGTGGTTAACCCGTGCGGGCTTTATCGACGGCATGCCCGTAAAAATCCGCGCCATGAAAGACTGCATTGTGATTACGCCGCAGCATACAAGAGAATTATGGGGATGCCTGGAAGGTATGAGCGTGGTGAATATAAATAAGCAGAAAGTCGTGCAGTGGTTGAAAACCTTTCCGGGAGCGCTGAATGATACAGGTGATGTTCCGGTGATTAAGCGTGGGAGTGGGAAGGCCGTTTAAACTTAAGACTAACGAGTGCGGGCATATGAGCACATGCCCGCACTATGCTAAAAATAACTCAATCATGATCTACCTGTTCAACTGCCTTAACCAGCACAGCATGAAGCTCGCCAACGGTTAAATCGCGTATCACCGGTTCCGAAATGCCTCGCAACCGGCGAATCAAGCGGCAGATACCAAAGTAATCTATGCCCTCGGTGCTAAAAAGAAACTCGTTTTCAGCGAGAGAAAAAGTTTTCTCATAACCATCTTCTTCAGTGACGAGCGTAACGCCAAACGCTGCCTCGCAGTCTTCAATCAGGGCATCGCCATCCATGCCGCATATATCGAGGTCGGCTTCGATTAGGGTGTTCTCATCAATGCGCTTGCGATGATGTCCCGAGGACTGACGTACAACCTCAATGACCTGCGAAAGAGTGGGGTACATTATGTTGGATTCCGTGGGTGAAGAAATGACGTAGACATTGATTAATAGACTGAGTTAACGCTTGGGGCTTATTATTGAAGGTACAAAGAAAATTAAAACAATCCACGTAAACATCCCAATGATCTTTATCGGCCAGGGTTCAAACACATCCAGACACACAATTGCGCCAATAACTAATAGCGGACCTTCTATTAGTTCAGCTATCCCCCCTAAAACATGTAACTTATGAGGCAGTGCCCGATTAAGTAATGTCGCAATAAGTTGTGCACTTCCTAAGATTATTGTTATTGCGATTGTACGGTCCTCCCAGTTATCAAAACTAACCAAAGAAATGAGGCATGTAGCCAGTACATAACCACAGAATAATATATTCAGCATGTAAATAATAAACTTGCCCATAGCATTTGCCGAGACGGTTAAAAAATAAAGAGTCTATGAATATAGCGCTCTTAATAGAATGACAAACAACAATGGCTAATAATGCATTTAAGAATTTATTGCGCCTTGCTTATTTTCGTAATAAACGAGTTAGCGGCTTGATGCCGGTACCATACACTCCACCGCTAACTCTCTCTTAACTCACACTTTCAAAACACCGGCACCCCCAGCCCCACCTTCACCTCCCTCAACGTCGCCTGCGTCACCCCCTGCGCCCGTTCCGTGCCGCGCTTCAGCATCGCCATCAATTCCCCCTTGTCCTGCATATACATCGCCCTCCGCTCCCGCATCGGCGCAATCAGCTCCTGCAAACACCCCTCCAGCTCGTTCTTACACGCCCGGTCGCCCAGCCCGCCCGCCTGATAGTGCGCCTTCATCGCCGCCACTTTCTCCTTGTCCGGATGAAACACGTCGAGGTACGTAAACACCACGTTCCCCTCAATCTGCCCCGGGTCGCTCACCTTCAGGTGGTTCGGGTCGGTGTACATGGCGCTGACCGCACGGTGGATCGTCTCTTCGCTGGCCGAAAGGTGCAGCGTGTTGCCCAGTGATTTCGACATCTTGGCGCTGCCGTCGATGCCGGGCAGGCGGCTGGTGTCGCTCAGCATCGCCTTGCAGTGGCGCAGCACCGGGGCGGGCAGCAGGCTGTTCATCTTGTGCACAATCTCGTTGGTCTGCTCAATCATCGGCAGCTGGTCGTCGCCGACGGGCACGCACTCGGCCTTAAACGCGGTGATGTCCGCCGCCTGGCTGATGGGGTAGGCCATAAACCCGACCGGCAGCGAGCGGGCGAAGCCCTTCTGCGCAATCTCGTTTTTCACCGTCGGGTTACGCTCCACGCGGGTGACGGTGACGATGTTCATATACAGCATCGTCAGCTCGGCGAGGGCGGGCAGGGCGGACTGCAGGCAGATCGTGGTCAGGTTTGGGTCGATGCCCGCGGCGAGGTAGTCGGCCAGCACTTCGGGGATGTTGTCGCGAATTTTTTGCGGGTTGCTACCGTTGTCGGTCAGCCCCTGAAGGTCGGCAATCAGCACAAACTGGCTGTGCGTCTGCTGGAGCGCTACGCGCTGGCGCAGCGATCCGACGAAGTGGCCGAGGTGCAGCGGGCCGGTTGGGCGATCGCCGGTGAGGATGGTGGGTGCGTTCATAAAGACTCCTTAATGTGCAGTTGCCGAAAGGGGTCTTAGAAATGTGAAAGCCGCCTTTCGGCGGCTATCTGAAAATGGGGAAAACTACTCCGTGCCGCCTTTAAGAAGGCAGCCACCAGCGGTTTACGGTGAGCACGGTGTGGTTTATGTTCATCTCTTTACCGTACCACGTCCGGCGCGAAAAACAAAAGGGCACGTCATGCTGCAATCTCTCAACCACCTGACCCTCGCGGTCAGCGACCTGCAAAAAAGCGTCACCTTCTGGCACGAGCTGCTGGGGCTGACCCTGCACGCCCGCTGGAATACCGGGGCCTATCTCACCTGCGGCGATCTGTGGGTCTGCCTGTCGTACGACGAGGCGCGCCAGTACGTGCCGCCGCAGGAGAGCGACTACACCCACTACGCGTTTACCGTCGCGGAGGCGGATTTTGAACCGTTCTCACAAAGGCTTAAGCAGGCGGGCGTCACCGTCTGGAAGCAGAACAAAAGCGAGGGGGCGTCGTACTATTTTCTCGACCCGGACGGGCACAAGCTGGAGCTGCACGTGGGCAGCCTCGCCGCGCGGCTGGCGGCGTGTCGCGAGAAGCCCTACGCGGGCATGGTGTTTACCTCAGACGAGGCTTGAGGCGCGCACCTTCAGCCTGCCCGCCAGCGTCACGTGCGTGGCGGCATCTTCCTGATTGCACAGGTACTCCACCGCCAGCCGTCCCAGCTCGCTGTAGGGCAGCTGGATACTGGTCAGCGGCGGGGTGAGCTGCTCGGAAATCTTCTGGTCGTCGTAGCCCGCCAGCAGCATGTCCTGCGGGATGCGCACGCCGTTCACCGCCAGCGCCTGATAGCAGCCAATCGCCAGCCAGTCGCTGGCGCAGAAGATGGCGTCCGGGCGCTCGTTCAGCTCCAGCAGAGAAGTCGTGGCGGTAAAGGACTCGCTGAACTGCCAGTTGGTTTGGCGCACCAGGCTGTCGTCGCACGCCAGTCCGGCCTGCTGTAATGCCGCCTGGTAGCCCGCCAGACGCTGGCGCGAGGCCTCCATCCAGCTCTCCCCGGTGATGTGGGCGATGCGCGTGGCCCCGCAGGCGATGAGGTGTTTAGTCACCTGAAAAGCGTTGGCGTAGTCGTCCGGGATAAACGACGGCAGCAGCGGCGAGCCGGGGTCGCGCTGGTTGAGCAGCACCAGCGGGATGCGGGTGCAGTCCTGGAACGCCGTCATGTCCACCAGCGTGGTGACCGGAGACGCGAGAATAATCCCGATGCAGTTACGCTTCTCCAGCTGGCGGATTATGTTCAGCGCCAGCTCGATGTCGTCGCCGTAGTCGTAGACGGTGAGCAACGTCTCGTTGCGCCACGCCGCTTCCCGCGCCTGGCTGATGGCGTCGATAAACGGGTCGAAACTCTGCATGGAGCTCACCAGCAGGGCGATCTCTTCCTGGTTGCGCGGAGCGTGAACGGCGGGGAGGCGGTCGTAGCCGAGCTCGGTAGCCACGTTAATCACCCGCTGGCGGGTGTCGTCGCTGAGCTTGATGTTGCGGGACTGGTTAAGCACCAGCGATACCGTCGCCTGCGACACGCCCGCCGCCCGCGCAATATCGTTCATCGTCACTTTCGTTTTTCGCTTCATCCGTCCTCTCCCTTTCGCGATTTCGCATCATACCCTAACCGCACGCTTTAGCGCCGTCGATCACGTTTCTCATTCATCGAAGCGTGAACTTTGTGAGAGCCGTCGCTTTTCGGTGCGCCGTGATTTGCGCATTTATCCCGCAACTAATATTTATTAGCTAAATATTATCAGTAAGAGGACGCGTAATGAAAGAGCAGTGGAGCAGGGAGCAGGCACAGGCGTGGTACGAGCAAAAAGGCTGGCTGTGCGGGTTCAACTATCTGCCGTCGACGGCGGTGAACTGGACCGATATCTGGCAGGCAGAGACCTTCGATGCCGTAACCATCGAGCGCGAGCTGGGCTGGGCGGCGGACGCGGGCTATAACACCTTGCGCATCAACCTGCCGTTTATCGTCTGGGAGCACGACCGCGACGGACTGATGGCGCGCATCGACCGGTTTTTGACGATTGCCGACGGTCACGGGTTCAGCACCATGCTGACCCTGATGGACGACTGCGGCTTCTCCGGCGACGAGCCGTACCTCGGCCCGCAAAAGCCACCGGTGCCGGGCAAGCACAACAGCCAGGCGGCGGCGAGCCCCGGTCGCGATAAGGTGTGCGATCCGGACTGCCGGGCAGACATTGAGCGCTATATCCGCGACGTTGTCCGACAGTTCCGCGAGGATAAGCGCGTGCTGCTGTGGGATCTGTATAACGAGCCGGGCAACCGCGGCATTTTCGCGACGGGCACGCAGGAGGTGCAGTACGACGCGAAGCTGGAGACCTGCGCCCATGAGCTGATGAAGCTGGCGTTCCGGTGGGTGCGTGAAGAAGATCCGACCCAGCCGCTCACCGTCTGCGCGTGGCGTCTGCCGCCGGAAGAGGAGGGCGAGACGTTCTTCCGGCACCCGCTGGACCAGACCGCGCTGGCGCTCTCGGACGTGGTGAGCTTCCACGCCTACACCCACACCGGGCGCATGACGGCGATTATCCAGCAGCTGCAAAAGCTCGGCCGCCCGCTGTTCTGCACCGAATGGCTGGCTCGCCACGTAGGCAGCACCATCGAAGAGCAGCTCCCGCTGATGTACGCGGCGAAGGTCGCTCCGTACCAGTGGGGGCTGGTGCGCGGCAAAACCCAGACGTGGCTGCCGTGGCCGGTGGTGATGAAGGAGTCCACGGACTACTGTCGCCTCTGGTTCCACGACGTGTTTGAGGAGAACGGCATTCCGTTCTCGCGCCGTGAAATCGCATTAATGCAGCAGCTGCGCAAGATCGCCCCGAAAGTTCAGGGCTAATAATATCGACCCGGTGGTCGACCGCCGGGCAACCAGGCAGGCATATAACAATGGCAACGACAATGAAAATACCGTCTCGCGAGTTGTGGTCTTATTTTGGCTATGGTTTAGGTCAGTGTTTTAGCTTTGGTTTAGTGGGTTCGTTTATTAACTATTTTTACACCGACGTGCTGGGGATCTCGGCGCTGGCGGCGAGCACCATCTTCCTGATTGCCCGCGCGTGGGACGCGGTTCACGATCCGCTGTTTGCCAGCATTATGGACACCATTAACAGCCGGTTCGGCAAGTTTCGCCACTTTTTGCTGATCGCCCCGCTGCTGATCACCGGCGTCACGCTGCTGTCGTTCTATAAAATCGAAGCGGACATGACCACCAAAATCCTCTACGCCGGGGTGACCTATATCCTGTGGGGGACGCTGTACGCCATCTCCGATATCCCGTTCTGGTCGATGTCGTCGGTGATGACCAACGACTCCGCCCAGCGCACCCGCGCGGTGACGGCGGCGATGCTTGGGGTGAACGCGGGGATTGCCTGCGCCAACATCTTCTTCCCGAAGCTGGCGGCGTTCTTCGCCCAGTACAGCAACGATAAAGGCTACTTTATGGCGGCGCTGGTGATGATGCTGGTGGGCCTGCCGCTGATGCTCAACGGCTTTATGCAGATCAAAGAGCGCGTGCCGCCGAGCCCGGAAAAGGTGACCATCCGCGACACCTTCCACAACCTGCGCCAGAACAAGCCGCTGTTTATCGTCCTGCTGTCGTTCTTTTTCTGCGTGTTCCACAACGTGGCGGGCGGGCTGTATATCTACTTCTTTATCAACAACCTGGGCGACGGCAGCCTGCAGATGGCGATTGGCGTGATGGGGATCGTGGCGGCGGTGCTGTGCCTGGTTGCCCCGATGCTGACGCGGCGGATGCAGAAGCGGAAGCTGTTTATGATCCTCTGCGGGCTGGACGTGGCGGTGCGCGTGGTGATGTGGTTTGTCGGCTATCAGCAGGTGACGATGCTGTTTATTCTGCTCGGGCTGAGCACGCTGTTCGTGATGATGACCAACATCCTCACCTCGTCGATGATTGCCGACACCATCGAGTACGCGGAGTACCACACCCACAAGCGCTGCGCGGCGATCACCTTCTCCGGGCAGACCTTTACCGGCAAGATGTCGGTGGCGGTGGGCGGCGGGTTAATCGGCGTGTTTCTGACGATGATCGGCTACGTGCCGCAGGCGCAAATTCAGAGCGAAGGCGTGCTGTCGGGGCTGTTCTTCGGGATCTGTTTGTTACCGGCTATCGGCTCGCTGATCCGAATGGGCTTTATGTCGCGCTTTACCTTCACCGAGGAGAAGCATGCGGAGATTTGTCGGCTGCTGGCGGAGCGGAACGCGTCTGCGAAAGCGCCGGGTGGCGGCTGCGCCTTACCCGGCCTGGAAAAAATTACAGCGACTTCACAAACGCCAGCAGATCTTCGTTGAGCTGGTCCTGGTGGGTCAGCGCGAAGCCGTGCGGCGCGTTGTCGTACACCTTCAGCGTGGCGTTTTTGATCATCTCTGCCGCCAGCTTGCCGGTGCTTTCAAACGGCACGATCTGGTCGTTGCTGCCGTGAATAACCAGCGTCGGCACGTCGATTTTCGCCATATCCGGGCGGAAGTCGGTTTCGCCGAAGGCGGTCACGCAGTCGATGGTGCCCTTCAGCGACGCCAGCAGAGCGATGTTCAGCGTCTGGGTCAGGGCACCGGCAGAGACGGTCTGCCCGGCGTTGGTGCCGTAGAACGGCGTCGCGAAGTCGCTGATGAACTGGGCGCGATCTTTACGCAGTCCGTCGCGAATGCCGTCGAACACGCTCTGATCCACACCCTGCGGGAAGGAGTCGGATTTGCCAAAGATTGGCGTTACCGCGCCCAGCAGCGCCAGACCGGCCACGCGCGCGCTGCCGTAGTTGTTGATGTAGCGCGTCACGTCGCCGCCGCCCATGGAGAAGCCCACCAGCGTCACGTCGCGTAGATCCAGAGTGGTAATCAGGTCGTTGATGTCGGACGCAAAGGTGTCGTAGTCGTAGCCGTTCCACGGCTGATCCGAGCGGCCAAAGCCGCGACGGTCAAAGGCGATGGCGCGGAAGCCGCGCTCGGCCAGGTAGTTCAGCTGGCTGTCCCACATGTCGCCGTCCAGCGGCCAGCCGTGGCTGAAGAGAACCGGTTTGCCCGCGCCGCAGTCTTTGTAGTAAATCTGCGTGCCGTCTTTTGCCTTAAACGTTGCCATAGTGTCTTCCTCTACAGGTGATTGTTATGTTTAAACCGGCGCGACCAGATAGCGAATTGCCGGTGATGTTGTGCCCTGATGAAAAGCCAGAACGCGGCTCTGCAGCAGGAGGTCATTCATGGTGTGGCGCTCCTGCTGGCGCAGATGCTCAATCCAGGAGCCCATCAGGAAGGTCTCGATAAACAGACCGGGGCGCTCAATATCCTCATACACCGCCCAGCTCATCGCCCCGGCGCGGCGGCGCACCCGGCGCAGCTCGTGTACCGCCTCCAGGAAGGCCTTCGTGTTCTGCGGGTCGATGATGTACTCGTGCGATACCAGCACCGGGCCGCGCTCGTTCGGCAGGTCAATCTCCACGCCGTCCAGCGGCTGGCCGCTGAGGTCGAGGTTCAGGTCCGGATCTTTGCCCAGCTTCCAGCGGAACACGGTGGCGCTCGCCAGCACCATCCCCAGCGTGGCGACAACCAGCGAGGTTGGGGTGCCGAACTGCGAGGCGATTTGCCCCCAGATGGCGCTGCCCGCGGTCATCGAGCCGAAGAATACCGTCAGGTAGACCGCCAGCGCGCGGGCCTTCACCCAGCGGGCGGCGCTGCGCTGCGCGCCGAGGTTGAGGGTGGAGAGCACCGCAATCCACGCGAAGCCGGTGAAGAACTCAAACAGGTTCAGCAGCCAGACGTGGCGCACAAACGCCAGCGCCAGCATGGTGAGGGCAAAGGTCAGGCTGGCGGCCACCATCAGGCGGTCGGCGTTCAGCCGCTGGCGCAGGCGCGGCAGCAGGATGGCTCCGGCAATCGCTCCAAGGCCAATGCACGCCAGCATCACGCCGTAGCCCGCCGGGCCTAAGCCCAGCTCGCGGCGCGCCACCAGCGGCAGCAGCGCCCAGCCCGCGCTCCCGAAAACGAAGAAGGCCACGGTGCGCACCAGCACGTTGCGCAGCACCGGGGCGGCGTGCACGTAGCGAATGCCGGAGCGCACCGCCGAGAAGAAGTGCTCCGGCGGCAGGCGCTGCACGGATGGCGCCGGACGCCAGCGCCACAGCACCCACGCCACGCCGACCACGGACAGCGCGTTCAGGGCAAACACCATCCACGGCCCGGCGAGCGACAGCAGAAAACCGCCCAGCGCGGGGCCAATCGCCCGGCTGATGTTCACCCCGAGCGAGTTCAGCGCCACGGCGGCACCCAGCTCCGGCTTGCTCACCAGATCGGGCACCACGGCCTGGAACGGCGGCGAGCTCATCGCCGCGCCCACGCTCAGCAGAAACGTCGCCACCAGCAGAACGGTAGGGGTAACGTGTCCGGTGAAGGAGAGCACCGTCAGTACGGCGGCGGCGATGAACACCCACAGCTGGGAGAAGAGCAGGTATTTACGTCGGTCGACGATGTCCGCCATCACCCCGGACGGCAGGGCGAAGAGGAACATCGGCAGGCTGCTGGCCGCCTGTACCAGCGCGATATCCAGCGGGTCGGCGCTCAGGGTCAGCATGCTCCAGTTGATGCCGACGTCGCTCATCCATGAGCCGACGTTAGAGACCACCGTGGCGATCCACAGCATGCGGAACACCGGCTGGCTCAGCGGCTGCCAGGGAGAAACCGTCGATGCGGGCGTCGTCTCGACGTGTGCGTCGCGAACGTCGTTAACCTGGGTCATGCGAACCTCTCCGTTGCCTTACGCTGTAGCCGCCACTGGCCCGGCCCGGTGAGGGCGAGGGTGGTGAAGATAATCAGCAGCAGCCAGCCAAACTGCCCTTCGGCAATTGACCAGTTCGGGTGGACCGCCAGCATCGCCACCAGCAGCACGGCGATAATCGGCAGGCACGCCAGGCGGGTGTACACGCCCGCAATGATCAACAGCGGGCAGATCACCTCAGCGAATATTGCCGGGATCAGGCTGGCGTAAGGCCCGAAGCCAAACGGATCTTCAATGCGCGTCAGCTCTTCGCTGAAGTGCAGCACCTTCGGCAGGCCGTGCACGTAGAGCAGCAGCAGGCTGCCGGTCAGGCGCAGGAAGAACAGCCCCAGGTCGACCCGGGGCGGCATAGTGGTGTTTTTCATCAGAATGCAAAGCAGCTGCAGCCCAGCGCCCCCCAGAAAGCGTTATCGTCGGACACCGGCATCTCTGACGTGCGGGCGAAATCATGCTGGTGGCTGTGAACCCCGCACGGGCCGCTGCAGTGGTGAATTGGGTTCATGCCAACGCGTGCGGCCTGCGGTGGCGCGCTGCGGTAGTGGCCCGGCACCTTCACCACCGGGGACCACTCGGGCAGAACCGGAATGGCCGGCGGCGCGAGCGGGCCAAAGCTGCCTGCGGCGTAGACGATATCGCCGTTGACCACCGTCAGGACGGATTCGATGCCCTTGATCTCCTCTTCCGGCACGCGGAAGTAGTCTTTGCTCAGTACTGCCAGGTCGGCGAGCTGGCCGACTTTGATCTGCCCTTTCTGATTTTGCTCGCTGGAGAACCACGCGCTGCCCTGGGTCCAGAGCATCAGGGCGGTGCCGCGATCCAGACGGGCGCTGTGATCGTACATCTGCATCCCGCCGACGGTGCGCCCGGAGACCAGCCAGTAGAGCGCGGTCCACGGGTTGTAGCTCGCCACGCGGGTAGCGTCCGTTCCTAAGCCCACCGGCACGCCGGTCTCCAGCATTTTCGCCACCGGCGGCGTGTGGCGGGTGGCTTCGATGCCGTAACGCTCGGCAAAGTACTCGCCCTGGAAGGCCATGCGGTGCTGCACGGCAATGCCTCCGCCCAGCGCTTTGATGCGGTCGATGTTGGCCTGGGTAACGGTTTCCGCATGGTCGAAGAACCAGTGCAGGCCGTTGAACGGAATGTCGCGGTTCACCTTCTCGAAGACGTCCAGCATGCGGCTGATGGATTCGTTGTAGGTGGCGTGCAGGCGGAACGGCCAGCGGTGCTCCACCAGATGGCGCACCACGCGCTCCAGTTCGTCCTCCATGCCCGGCGCGAGGTCAGGGCGCGGTTCGAGGAAATCTTCAAAATCGGCGGCGGAGAAGACCAGCATCTCGCCCGCGCCGTTGTGGCGGAAGAAGTCGCTGCCCTGGCCGGGCGTGAGCATGTCGGTCCATTTTTCAAAGTCTTCCAGCTCGTGGCCCGGACGCTGGGTAAACAGGTTGTAGGCGATGCGGATGGTCATCTGCTTTTTCTCGTGCAGCTCGGCAATCACCTCATAATCTTCCGGGTAGTTCTGGAAGCCGCCGCCCGCGTCGATGGCGCTGGTCAGCCCCAGGCGGTTCAGCTCACGCATGAACTGACGGGTGGAGTTGACCTGCTGCTCCAGCGGCAGCTTCGGCCCTTTGGCCAGCGTGGCGTAGAGGATCATGGCGTTCGGACGGGCAATCAGCATCCCGGTCGGATTGCCGTTGGCGTCGCGCTGGATCTCGCCGCCCGGCGGGTTGGGCGTGTCTTTGGTGTAGCCGACCACCTTCAGCGCGGCGCGGTTGAGCAGGGCGCGGTCGTACAGGTGCAGGATGAAGACCGGGGTATCCGGCGCGGCGTCGTTAATTTCGTCCAGGGTCGGCATGCGGCGCTCGGCAAACTGGAACTCGGTCCAGCCGCCCACCACGCGCACCCACTGGGGTGACGGCGTGCGCAGAGCCTGCTCTTTCAGCATCCGCAGGGCGTCGGCCAGGGACGGCACGCCTTCCCAGCGCAGCTCAAGGTTGTAGTTCAGCCCGCCGCGAATGAGGTGCAGGTGCGAGTCGTTCAGGCCGGGGATGGCGGTGTGGCCTTTTAAGTCGACCACTTTGGTGCCGTCGCAGTGGTGCTGCATCACCTCGGCGACGGTACCCACTTCCAGAAATTTTCCGTCGCGCACGGCAACGGCTTCCGCGACAGGATTTTCGCGATCGACGGTGTGAAACTGGCCGTTAACCAGAATGAGATCGGCTTTACCGAGGGTAACCATAACTGCTCCTGACTGAGAGGGGGAATGGTCAGGATTATGGGAACCGGTTTCGGCAAAGATCCAGTTATACAATAGGATAGGTATACCAAAGTATAACTATACCTAAGGTTAACTATACGAAGAGATAATTACGCGCGGCGACGGAAAACCGCAGGATGAGGGTGACTTTATCGTCGTGGCACTCACGGCGATTTCTACCCTTAACCACTGGAAAATGCTATGACCTCTTCAAAGCTCGAAGTGTTAACCCCTGCGAACTGTCAGGTAATCTTTATCGATCACCAGCCACAGATGGCGTTTGGCGTGCAGTCTATTGACCGCCAGGTGCTGAAAAACAACACCGTGGCGCTGGCGAAAGCGGCCAAAGTGTTCAACATCCCGACCATCATCACCACCGTTGAGACCGAAAGCTTCTCCGGTAACACCTATCCGGAGCTGCTGGACGTCTTCCCGGGCCAGGACATCCTGGAGCGTACCTCCATGAACTCCTGGGACGACCAGAAGGTGCGTGATGCGCTGAAGGCCAACGGCAAGAAGAAGGTGGTGGTTGCCGGCCTGTGGACCGAAGTGTGCAACAACAGCTTTGCCCTGTGCGCGATGCTGGAAGGCGACTACGAAATTTATATGGTGGCGGACGCGTCCGGCGGCACCTCCAAAGAAGCCCATGACTTCGCGATGCAGCGCATGATCCAGGCGGGCGTGATCCCGGTGACCTGGCAGCAGGTGATGCTGGAGTGGCAGCGCGACTGGGCGCGTAAAGAGACCTACACCGCGGTGATGGATATCGTACGCGAGCACTCCGGCGCGTACGGCATGGGCGTGGATTACGCTTACACCATGGTGCACAAAGCGCCGTCTCGCCAGAAGAGCGAGCACCGCACCTTAGCGCCTGTTCCGGCTCGCTAAGTTCCGCTGGCGGGCTGGTCCCTCATCCGGCTCGCCGCTGCCTCTTTCTCTGGAGTTCACAATGAGTACTGGGCTGATATCCCTTGCGGCAGGCGTGTTGATTGGCCTGATGTATGCCGTGCTGAAGGTGCGCTCCCCCGCGCCGCCCGCGCTGGCGCTGATTGGCCTGCTCGGGATGCTGGCGGGTGAACAGGCGACGCGCCATCTGTTATCCCGCGATGGCGCGCCGCCGCCTCAGGTGACGGTTCCGCAGGCCAACTCGCAGACGGGAGCGACCTCATGAAAGCATGGATAATTTCTCTGGTGTGCGGCGTGGGTGCTGGGGTAATTTACGCTCTGCTCGACGTCCATTCCCCGGCGCCGCCGGTTGTCGCCCTGCTTGGCCTGTTTGGCATGCTGGTGGGCGAACAGCTCATCCCGGTGGGACGGCGTTTACTGAGTCGCGAACCGCTTACCCTCGCCTGGTTTCGTCACGAATGCGTACCGAAAATCAGCGGCACGGCGCCCCCTGCGCCCGCGAAGGACGATCGCGACGTTTAATGATTTGTTTGAGGAAAGACAGCATGACGCTGCCGTGGCGCATTGCCATCATTGATGACGAACGTTCCGTCCGCAGCGGGCTGAGTAATCTCCTGGAGTCGGAAGGCTATGCCGCCGACACGTTTGATTCGGCAGAGGTATTTCTGAGCCATCCGCTCGCCCTGTCCGGCGCGGCGATGGTGATCGCCGATATCAAGCTGCGGGGCATGAGCGGCCTGGAGCTGTTTGAAAAGCTGCGGCTGCTGGCCGTTCCCCCGCCGCCGGTGATCTTTATCTCCGGTCATGCTGATGAAAATATGCAGCGGTACGCTCTCAGCCTGGGCGCCGCTGCATTTTTGCGTAAACCCATTAACATCGATATTCTGCTGGATCATATACAGCGGGAGCTGGCCCGCCGACGATAAGGATCGCGGATGAACGAACACGAGCAGCCTGCATTCTGGCCCGCCCAGGGGAATCTTCACCAGGGGCGGGTTTTTGTCCTTAAAGAGGATGTGATTTTTACCGTGCTGGCGCAGGAGGGCGGTATCTCCTGGATGAACGCGCGCCATCCCCATTCCGGCGGCTCGTTCATCATTGCCACCGCGGTGAGTGACGAAGAAGAGGAGCGGGCGACACGGCTGCTCAAAAACGAGTTTGCCCTGCGCGACGTGCTGCAGGATAGCTGGGCCATCCGCGCCGTCGCGTCCACCCAGTACCGGGGACGTTTCGCGCTGGTGTATGCGCCGTTTTCGTTTGAACTGCTGGCGCGGCGCGCGGGCAGGGCGATCTCGGGGATCTCGCGCTTTATCGAACTGGCGATCCAGATCTGCGCTCCCCTGCGCCAGATGCACCTGCAAAACCTGATCCACGGCGATATCAAGCCCGGCTCGATATTTGTTCATCACGATGGCGCCTGCCGTCTGGGCAGCTTTGGCCTCTCCTGCAGCCTCTCCGGCGCCTTTTCCCAGACCCGGCTTGCCGTTTCAGGCGGTACGCCCGCCTACATGTCGCCGGAGCACACCACCCGCACCCGGCGCCCCGTTGACGGCCGCAGCGATCTCTACAGCCTCGGCATGGTGCTGTATGAACTCCTGACCGGACGCCTGCCGTTTGAGTTGGGGGAGGACGATCAGACCAACTGGGCGCACTACCATATTGCCTCGGAGCCGCTGGCCCCGGACGTGATTCGCCCGGACGTGCCGGGAATGCTGTCCACTATTATCCTGAAGCTGCTGGAAAAGCACCCCGATAACCGCTACCAGACGGTCGACGGGCTGATTGCCGACCTCCGCCGCTGCCAGGCGACGCTGACCTGCGAGGGCGAGATCGTCGCCTTTACCCCCGGCCAGCAGGACCGCACCCCGGCGATCCATCTGGCGGACTCGCTGTTCGCGACGCATCCGCAGGCGAATGACGTCATTGCCGCGTTTGAGCGGGTGGGGCAGAGCCTGGTGCCGGAGCTGGTAACGATCGGCGGGCCGTCGGGGATCGGCAAATCGTCGATCATCGCGACGGCGCTCAAAACGCTGCAGCAGCGTAAGGTGCTGCTGGCGGTGGGGAAAGTCGATCAGTTTTCGCCGTCCCTGCCCTACGGCGTATTAAGCTCCGCGTTCCGCACCTTGACGCTGCACCTGCTGGGGCTGCCCGCAGACGAGGTGGCGAAGTGGAAAATCCGCCTCTCCCGCGCCCTTGAGGGGTACGAAGCGCTGGCCGTCAGCCTGGTGCCCGAGCTGGGCCTGCTGCTTGAGAGCAAGCCGCGCTTCTCGGCGGATACGTTTTCCATTGATGCCCGGGCGCGCTTCAGCCATATGGTGCTGGCCCTGGTGAAAACCTTTGCCACTCAGGGCTGCCCGCTGGTGCTGGTGCTCGACGATCTTCAGTGGAGCGACGCCGCCAGCCTGCATACGCTGAAACATCTGCTGGTGACCTGCGGCGCTATCCCGCTGCTGCTGGTAATCGCCCACCGCGATATCGGTTCGTTGTCCGAACCGACACTGCAACAGCAGCTGGCGAGCCTGCCGGAGGCAGCGCAAAACGCGACTGAAATTGTCCCGCAGGCGCTGTCCGTGAAGGCGGTGGCGCGCTGGCTGGCGACGATATTTCGCACCCGCAGCGCGGCGACGACCGACCTCGCCACGCTGATCCATGAAAAAACCGGGGGCAACCCGCTCTTTGTGCACGAGTTTTTCCGCCGCATCGTGGATGACGGGCTGGTGGTGCACAACAAATATCAGGATAAGTGGCACTACGATCTGCAGGCGATCCGCGCCCGACACTACACCGAGAACGTCGTGACTCTGGTGCTGGAGCAGCTTGAAGAGCTGCCCGACGAGACGCGCCGTCTGCTGGGCAGCCTCGCCTGCCTCGGCGGCACGGGCGAGATGGAGATGATATGCCGCGTGGTCGGCATGTCGATGGCGGAAATGCGCTATGCGCTGCACCCGGCGGTGATGGCCCAGCTCATCGTGCTGACGGAAAAAGAGTACGCCTTCACCCATGACAGGGTGCAGGAGGCCGCCTTTGCGCTGCTGGATCAGCATGAGAAAAGTCATCTTCACCTGACCACAGCCAGCCTGCTGGCCGACGCCGCGCGTCAGGCGGCGGGGAACGAACTGCTGTTCCGCGCCGTTCACCACGTCACGGCCGCGCTGGACAGCATTCAGCCCGCGCCGCAGCGGCAGATGTTCCGCGAGCTGAGCCTGCTGGCCGCGCGACGGGCGAAGCGCACGGGGGATTATCTTTCGGCGCTCGGCTATATCCAGACCGCCAGAGCGCTGGGCAACGCCGGGGCGGTGTCAGACTTCATGCTCGATATCGAAGAGGCGGGCTGCGAGTTTGCGCTGGGGCACCTGGAGCGGACCCGCGAGCTGTGTGACGCCATTCTCGGCTGCCCCGGCGGGCTGACCGAAAAGGCGCTGGCGGCCAACCTGCTGGTGGAAGTCTACACTCGCCAGTCGGACAGCCGTCTGGCGCTGGAGGCGGCGCTCTGCTGGCTGGGGATTTTTGGTATTCAGATTGGCCGTTATCCGGAAGATGCCGACTGTGACGAGGCCTGGGCGCTTTTTTGCAACCGCACGGGCGACGCGCCGCAAAATCTTTTTGCCCAGCTCTCGCGGATGGATAACCCGGAAACCGAAGCGGTGATGAACCTGCTCTACAGCGCCAGCATTTGCGCCGGCTTCATCTGCCCGCGTCTGCACTTTTTGCTGCTCTGCCGCATGATGCACCTGACGCTCGACCACGGCATCACCGGCGCCTCCACCACGGCGATGGCCTGGTTTGGCGTGCTGATTGGCCACCGCTACGCCGAGTATCGCCTCGGGTTCCAGTACGGCACCCTGGCCCGCGAGATGGTGAACCGCCACGGCTACGACGCGTTCGAAGCCAAAACCCTGCTGCCCCTCGACCAGCTCAGCGTCTGGACCCAGCCTTTATCGTTTACCATCGAGTGCGCAAAGGCCTGCTTCACCGCCGCAGTGACCCACGGGGATATGACGGTAGCCTGCTTTGCGGCCTGCCATCAGGTCATTAACTTCCTCTCGCGGGGCGATCATCTGGACGGGGTGTTGACCAGCATCGATCGTGGCCTGGCGTTTGTGCGTAAAACCCACTTCCAGGACGTTGAGACCATTTTGATGCTCCAGCGCACCTTCGTGGAGTTTTTGCGCACGCCGGTCATCGGTACCTGGACCGCGTCGCAGGCGCTGCCCGAGACGCTGCTTCCCGCGTCGCCGGAGCAGGCCCCGGAGCAGACCTCGACCATGCTGTTCTGGTACTGGCTCTACCGCGGCATGGCGCACTTTACCTGCGGCGAGTATGCCGACGCGCAGGCGGATCTCGAGATGGCAGGCTGGTACGCGTGGTCTGCGCCGGGGCACATTCATCTGCTGGATTACCATCTCTACAGCGCGCTGGCGCTCTCCCGTCAGCTGACGCCGGAGACGTTTTCGGCGAATCACCGCCGCAGCATCCACGCTCACTACGACAAAATCGCCCTCTGGGCGCGCGTTAATCCCGGCACGTTCGCGGATAAAGAGGCGCTGATCTACGCCGAAATCGTCCGTCTGGACGGGATGAACAGCATTGCGCTTGAGCAGTATGAGAAGGCGGTCCGGCTCTCCCGCGAGGGCGGGTTTAACCCGATCAACGCCCTGGCCCACGAGCTGGCGGGCCGCTTCGCGCTGGCCTGCGGCTACCCGACCGCGTCGGACGCCCACTTCCGCGGCTCGATTGCCGCCTGGGGCCGCGCGGGCGCGCAGGCTAAGGTACGCCAGCTGGAGCAGGATTTCCCGCACCTGCTGGCCTCCGGGCAGGCCAGCGCCTACGACACGGTGGCGTTCGCCCAGAATGAAACGATCCGCGATCTGCAGAGCGTGATCAAAGCTTCCCGCGCGCTGTCGGAAGAGATCAATCTTGAGCGCCTGATTGAAAACCTGATGACGATCCTGCTCGAACGCGCCGGGGCGCAGCGCGGTCTGCTGCTTCGCGTGAGTGATAATCTGATCCCGGAGATCGAGGCCAGCGCCTGGACCAGCACCGACGGCGTGCGGGTGCGGATCCTGAAAGACGTGCCGACGGCGACCGACATGCCGCTGTCGGTGCTGGCAGCGGTGATCCGCACCGGGCAGGAGATCCGCACCGGTAAGCCGGAGGAGTTTCATCCCTTCAGCCAGGATCCCTATCTGGTGACCTCGGGGGCGGCGGTTATGTGCGTTCCGATGTTCAAACAGGCGCGGCTGGTGGGCGTGCTCTACCTGGAAAACCGCCTGATGCCGGAGGTCTTCACCGCCGAGCACTCGCGCGTGGTTAGCCTCTTGGGCGCGCAGGCCGCGGTCTCCCTGGAGACGGCGCGGCTGTACGCCGAGCTGCTGGCGGAGAACATCCAGCGCCGCCGGGTGGAAAAAGAGCTACGCGCCAGCCAGACCTCGCTGATGCTGGGCGAGCAGATCAGCCACACTGGCAGCTGGCGCTGGGAGCTGGAGCAGGATCTGATGTTTGTCTCGGAAGAGTACGCCCGCATTCTCGGCCTGCCCGAGCAGCAAAAGATGATCTCCATGGCGGAGTTTTTGACCTTCGTTCACGAGGATGATTACGCCCGCATCAGCGCCATCGTCACCCAGAGCGTGCGCGACGGGCTCTCCATGCGCGCGGAGTTTCGCGTTAAGCGTCCCGACGGCTCTACGCGCTACATCCTCGGCATTGGCGATCCGGTGGGCGTGGGCAGCGAGGTGAACGAGTACTACGGCATCATCACCGATATCACCAGCCAGCGCGCCGCGGAGGATGCCATGCGGGTCGCGCAGGCGGATCTGGCGCGCGTTTCCCGGGCCACCACCGTCGGACAGCTGACCTCCTCCATCGCCCACGAGATCAACCAGCCGCTGATGTCCATCGTCTCGAACGCCGGGGCGAGCCTGCGCTGGCTCAGCCGCGAGCCCGCCCGGCTGGATAAAGTGCGTGAAGGGCTGGAGGAGATCGCCGCGGAAGGCGCGCGGGCGGGGGAGATCATTCGCAGCATCCAGTCCCTGACGCGCAAGCAGGATCCCACCTTCTCGCGCATCGACATGCACTACCTGATCCGCCATATCCTCACGCTCTCCCGCAGCGAGCTGGAGCAGCGACACATTAGCGTTGATTATCTGTTAAAGGCGCAGGACAGCTTTATCACCGGCGACAGCGTGCAGATCCAGCAGGTGCTGCTGAATCTGGTGATGAACGCGGTAGAGGCGATGGCCGAGGTGAAGGATCGCGCCAGCACCATTACCCTCAGCACCGGCAACGCGGACGGAAAAGTGATCGTCGAGATCGCTGATACCGGCAGCGGCATTGAGCCCGAGCGGCTGGAGCAGATTTTTGACTCGTTCTACTCCACCAAGCCGCAGGGGATGGGGATGGGGCTGACCATCAGCGCCAGCATCATCGAGCGACACTGCGGGAAGCTGAGCGCGCGCCGCCGGGAGCCGCACGGCACGGTGTTTACCTTTGCGCTGCCGCTGGCGGCGCAGGAAGGGTAAACGTTACTCCGCGGGCTGGCTTTTGGTCAGGCGCTCAACGGCCCTGACCAGCTCGGCCACGGAGCGCACCTGCATTTTTTCCATCACGCGGCGGCGGTGCACCTTCACCGTGATCTCGCTGACGCCCAGCTCGGCGGCAATCTGCTTGTTGAGCTTGCCGGTGATGGCAAGCTCAAGCACCTCGTGCTCGCGCGGCGTGAGGGACAGATGGCGCTGCTTCAGGGCGTAGTGCTCTTTATTGCGCGCGGCGTTGTGTTCCGCCAGCTGAAGCGCGGATTCAATGGCGTCGATAAGCGCAGTGGATTCGACGGGCTTGGTGAGAAATTCGTACGCGCCGCCTTTAATGGCGCGCACCGACATCGGAATAGTGCCGTGGCCGGTGAGAAAAATAATCGGGATCTCGCGCCCGCTGTCCTTGAGCGCGTCAGCCACCTCAAAGCCCGAGATGGCGGGCATTTGCATGTCGAGGATCACGCACGACGGCAGATCCTCAAAGCGATGCTGAAGAAACGTTTCTGCCGATGAAAAGCCGACGGCGTTCAGGCCCGCTGATTCCAGCAGCCCGATTACGGACTGCCTGACTGCGTCATCGTCATCAACCACATACACAATGTGTTCCATTCACCGCCCCGGTGCTGATTTAAATGTCGAGATGCAAACCGTCCCGGTGGGTACGTAAGGGACTGTTTATGCTGCCTTTCATCTTAACACATTAACTATCATTATCATTTAACAATATGATAACCATATGAAGTATAGCGAGCCGGGGCAGGGGCGGTGAAGGAGCGAAACGTTGTTTTTATGCACCGACAAGCTCAATGCGGTTGCCGTCCGGGTCCGCGATCACCGCTTCATAAAAGCCGTCTCCGGTCATGCGCGGGGCGCTGAGCAGCGTGCCGTTTGCCTGTGCCTGCGCTGCCATACGGTCCACCTGCGCTTTGCTGCCGACGTTGATGGCGATATGCGCCCAGCCGATAAACTCCGGGTGCGTGGGGGCGTCCGGCAGGTCCGGCAGCGTCATCAGCTCGATGGTCGGCCCGTCATCCAGGGTAATAAAGTGTGATTCGAAACCGGGGCGATTTTTACTGACGTAGCGTTCGTTGCTGCGGCCATTAAAAACCGTTTCCCAGAACTGAACCTGTGCGTTCAGGCTGCGGGTCCAGAGTGCGACATGTGCAATATTCATAGTTACCCTCGTTGTTTGTGTTGCGCGGTTATGCAACATTATGCGCATTGATACTCGATTAGACTTTTCAAAGGACTTTAAATGCTCGATTATGCAGCTTTTCCTGAACAGCGACAAGAGCGGATCCGACAGATCCTTCAGGAGAGCGGAAGGGTGGTCTGTACCGAGCTGGCGAGCCAGATGAACGTGTCCGAGCACACTATTCGCCGTGATTTACATGAACTTAGCAAAGAGGGCTATTGTAAAAAGGTCTACGGCGGCGCGGTGCTTCAGCTTCCGGATGCGGGCAGTTTTTTCAGCCGTGAGCAGAAAATAAGTGCAGAAAAGCACACAATCGCGCAGAAAGCAGCAACACTGGTTCAGGCAGGTGGGTGCATTTTTATCGACGCAGGGACAACAAACCTGGCGCTGGCAAAAGCCCTTCCGGCGGATCTTAACGTCACGGTGGTGACCAATTCTCCGGCGATTGCCGCGGAGCTGCTGCTGCATCCTCTGTGCGAGGTGATTGTCACCGGCGGGCAGGTCCAGCGAGCGTCCGGCGGAACGGTTGGCGCTACGGCGGCGAGCCAGATTCAGGACATTATCTTCGATCAGGCCTTTATCGGCGGCTGTGCGATGGATCCTGAGGCGGGGCTTACGGGGTTTGATTTTGCCGACTGCGAGTTTAAAAAAGCCGTGATTGCCCGGAGCACCCAGACCATTGTGGCCCTGACCGCAGACAAGCTTCCTGGCGTCGCGCGCTTTGTGGTAGCGAAGAGCCGCGACATTGACGTGCTGGTGGTGGAAGAGGGGATGGAGCAGGGCGTTTTTGACGCGCTGGCGGCGCAGGATGTTCGCATTGTGTGCGCCTGAGGACTTTCACGGGTAAAACAGGCTACACTCTGGTTTTGAGCGCGACAAGCTAAGGAAATAACAATGCACTACACACTGAAAGATAGCGACAAGGAAAAGGCGGAAGGGTCAAACGGCGCGGGCGCTCTGCAGCA
Organism: Enterobacter asburiae; assembly: GCA_011754535.1. Classification (NCBI taxonomy): domain Bacteria; kingdom Pseudomonadati; phylum Pseudomonadota; class Gammaproteobacteria; order Enterobacterales; family Enterobacteriaceae; genus Enterobacter; species Enterobacter asburiae. Next base: position 642,749 of record JAAQVN010000001.1, read on the forward strand.
AAAACTGCTGGAGTCTCGTTCGATTGTGATCTCCGGTGAGATCAACCAGGAGCTGGCGCAGAAGGTCATCACCCAGATGATCCTGCTGCAAAGCGTCAGCAACGATCCGATCAAGCTGTACATCAACAGCCAGGGCGGCCACGTGGAAGCGGGCGATACCATCCACGACTTCATCAAATTCATTCGCCCGGAAGTGCACGTCATCGGCACCGGCTGGGTGGCGAGCGCCGGGATCACCATCTTCCTGGCGGCGAAGAAAGAGCACCGCTACTCGCTGCCAAATACCCGCTTTATGATCCACCAGCCGCTGGGCGGCGTGCGCGGCCAGGCAACGGACATTGAGATCGAAGCGCGCGAGATCATCCGCATGCTGGATCGCGTGAACAAGCTGATCGCCGACGCCACCGGCCAGCCGCTGGAAAAAGTGAAAAAAGACACCGACCGCAACTACTGGATGTCTCCGGCAGAAGCGCTGGACTACGGCATCGTGGGTAAACTGATTACCCATTATGACGAGCTGAACCTGGATTAAGTTTTCGCGGCGTGTAGGTCGGGTGATACCCGACCTACACGCCCTCGTTTGACCCATGACAAGTTCCCCCTCTGCCTTCTTGCCTATAATCGCGCCTGTTTCCCCTCTCACTGGTGCTACCCATGGCGTATCAACTGAACCTGAACTGGCCGGAATTTCTTGAGAAATACTGGCAAAAACAACCCGTAGTGCTGAAAAATGCCTTCCCAAATTTTGTCGACCCGATTACCCCGGATGAGCTGGCTGGCCTGGCGATGGAGCCGGAAGTCGATAGCCGCCTGGTGAGCCATTTCAACGGCAAGTGGCAGGCCAGCAATGGTCCGTTTGAGCACTTTGACGATCTGGGCGAAACTGGCTGGTCGCTGTTGGCGCAGGCGGTGAACCACTGGCATATGCCCGCGGCGGAGCTGGTGCGTCCGTTCCGCGTCCTGCCGGACTGGCGTCTGGACGATCTGATGATCTCCTTCTCCGTGCCGGGCGGCGGCGTGGGTCCGCATATCGATCAGTACGACGTGTTTATCATTCAGGGGATGGGCAGCCGCCGCTGGCGCGTGGGCGACAAGCTGCCGATGCGTCAGTTCTGCCCGCATCCGGCGCTGCTGCATGTCGATCCGTTTGAGCCGATTATTGACGAAGATCTGGCCCCGGGCGATATCCTCTACATCCCGCCTGGATTCCCGCACGACGGCTTTACCCATGAGACGGCGCTCAACTACTCCGTTGGCTTCCGCGGGCCGAACGGTCGCGATCTGATCAGCAGCTTCGCCGATTACGCGCTGGAAAACGATCTGGGCGGCGAGCACTACAGCGATCCGGATCTGACCTGTCGCGAACACCCGGGCCGCGTGGAGCAGTACGAACTCGATCGTCTTCGTCAGATGATGATCGACATGATTAGCAAGCCGGAAGATTTCACAAAATGGTTCGGCAGCTTTGTCTCCACGCCGCGTCACGAGCTGGACATTGCCGCCGCCGAGCCGCCGTACGCGCCGGAAGAGGTACTGGACGCGCTGCAGGGCGGCGAAACGCTGTCTCGCCTGAGCGGCCTGCGCGTGCTGAACGTCAGCGGCAGCTTCTTCATCAACAGCGAGCAGCTGGAGACGGTGGACGCGAAGGCGGCGGATGCGCTGTGCCGCTACACCGAACTCGGCCAGGCCGAGCTGGGCGATGCGCTGAATAACCCGGCGTTTGTCGAAGAGCTCACCGGGCTGATTAACCAGGGGTACTGGTACTTCGACGAGTAGTGCGGCACGGTTTTCTCCCTCTCCCTGTGGGCTGAGGAATCCCCAGTAATGATTAAACAGAAGCAATAACGTTGTTTCAGAAAGATTGAAGACTTACAGCGACGCCCTGGTCCGGCTGTAAATCGCTGAGGCGTTTGCCTTCCGGCCGGGGCGAGGCGCAGGGATGCGCCGAGAGGGCGGGCTTTACAGGGACGTTACCTCCGCCCGTACCCGATAAGCCGGAAGGAATAAGCCGAGGGCACCGCGAAGCGGCGATTTACCGCCGGGAGCCCGGGTCGCCAGGGTGGTGGCGACTGAGCCACCCTGGCACGTTCACCGGTCATGTCGTTACAGAGTAGCAAGGAACATAAAGTGAACGGAATGACCACCAGAGCTGTATGTTCCCCCTCACCCCAGCCCTCTCCCTCAAGGGAGAGGGGGTCGTCCGTGCTGGCATTATTTTGTGGGGATCCCTCAGCCCTGTGGGAGAGGGCCGGGGTGAGGGCATCAGGCCGCACTAGCCCTCCTCCATCGCAATCACAATCGCCTCGCCCATCTTCTTCAACGCTTCACGATTTTTCTCCGTCGGCGGCAGCGCCACGTTGATCCGCAAACAGTTGCGGTACTTCCCGGAGGCGGAAAACAGCGACCCGGCCGCGGCCTGGATCTTCAGCCGACACAGCTGCTTGCTGACGCACACCATGTCGACCTTCTCCGGCAGCTCAATCCACAGCAGGAAGCTACCCTGCGGGCGCGTGACGCAAATCTCTGCCGGAAAATACTGCCGCACCCAGCAGGTGTAGGTTTCCATATTCTGCTGATAAATCTGGCGCATACGGCGCACGTGGCGATGGTAATGCCCGTCGCGAATAAACGCCGCCACCGCCATCTGGGTGCCCGGCACGTTAAACCCGCCCGCGGCGTATTTCATGTGCATCACCCGGTCGTAATAGCGCCCCGGCACAATCCAGCCGACGCGCAGGCCCGGCGCCACGGTTTTGGTAAATGAGCTGCAGAGGATCACGCGGCCGTCGATATCCATCGAATGAATAGTGCGAGGGCGCGGGTACTCCGCCGCCAGCTCGCCGTAAATGTCATCCTCCACAATCACGATATCGTGCCGCTGGGCGAGGGCTAACACCTGCTTTTTCCGCGCTTCGGGCATGATAAAGCCGAGCGGGTTATTGCAGTTGGGCACCAGGATCACCGCCTTGATCGGCCACTGCTCCAGCGCCAGCTCTAACGCCTCGATGCTGATCCCGGTCTCGGGATCGGTAGGAATTTCAATCGCCTTGATGTCAAACCCGCGTAGCATCTGCATGGTGCCGTGGAACGACGGCGATTCTACCGCCACGATGTCCCCCGGTTTACACACCGAGAGCAGGGCGATCGACAGCGCGCCGTGGCAGCCGTTGGTGATGACAATCTCGTTCGCCGCCACGGTAGAGCCGCTGTCCAGCATCAGGCGGGCGATCTGCTCGCGCAGCTCCAGGCGCCCGTCGAGCACGTCATAGCTCAGCATCTCGCTCGGGTTATGCTGCGCGATACGGCTCATCTCGCGCCACAGGGGCTTCAGGCTCGGCTGATTCACGTCCGGCGAGCCGCCGCCGAAGGAGATCATCTCTTTGTCGGCGCGGGCGTCCAGCAGCATCATCACCTCGTCCCACTGGGTGACGTCCACCGGGCGCTGAACCGGGCGGGTCATGGCCGGGACAGGCGGCTGGGCCTTGCGCTGCGAGACAAAATAGCCGGAGCGCGGCTGGGGTGTGATGAGCTGGAGGTTTTCGAGGATCTGGTAGGCCTGCTGTATGGTGCTGATGCTCACGCCGTGCTCCTGGCTCAGCGCGCGCACCGACGGCAGACGTTCGCCGCTGCGGTACAGCCCTTGTTCAATGCGTTCTGCCAGAAGGTTGGCCAGATGTTGATAGCGCGTCATGCTGTATCCTTTGTTTTCACCATACAGATTATAAAACCAGTACAGATTGCCGTAAAAATTGGTATGCAGATACTGTTTTAGCGGATCTGTATGTTAAAAAAAAGTTGTTTTTGAGTCTGTATTGCACGGGCCGATTTCCAGGATGATAACCCTACTGGCACAGCGAGGAGAGCATCATGGAATTCTACGAAAACCGTTCAAAACGTCCGTTTATTGTGTTTGTCTGGATCGGCAAAACGATCTGCAGCTGGTATCGCATCAACCGTACCCGCCGCATCCTGAGCCAGATGAGCGACGAGCAGCTCAAGGACGTTGGGTTATCCCGCAATGATATTTAAACCACAGGCCGGGTAAGGCGTAGCCGCCACCCGGCGATGTTCAGTCCAACAGCGCAAGCGTCTGCCGCTTCGGCCTTTCCAGCAGCTCAACCGCCTCTTCATACGTCCGCACGTTGTTATAGCCCATCACCAGCCCGTAGCGTTTGCCCGACCCGCGATACCACTCCGAAAGCGCGTTCACCTGCAACTGCTGTTCCTGCCAGCAGCGCGCCACTTCCCGGTCACAGCTTCCTTTGGTCAGGAACGCCACAACATGCATTCCGCCGTCGTTTTGCTCGGTGAAAAACAGATCGCCATACACCTCGCGCAGGGCGGCAATCATCCAGTCGCGGCGGGTCTGATACAGCGCGCGCATCTTTTTCAAATGACGGAAAAAATGCCCTTCGTTGAGAAACGCGGTGAGGATCTTTTGCGTCAGCACCGGCTGGCCGCTGGTGGTAATGTCCGCGCAGTCGGTAAAAGCCCCGACGGTGCTGGCGGGCATCACCACGTAGCCCATGCGCAGCGAAGGCATGATGGTTTTACTGAAGGTGCCCATAAAAATCACCCGGTCATGCCGGTCGAGGCTTTTCAGCGACGGCAGCACTTTGCGGGTGTAGTGAAACTCTCCGTCATAATCATCTTCGATGATCCACGCTTCGTTCTGGCTGGCCCAGTCGAGCAACTGCTGCTTGCGCGGCAGCGAGAGCGTCACCGCCAGCGGGCTCTGGTGCGACGGGGTGACGATGGCAAAACGCGCGTCGCGATGGTGACGGAGCAGGTACTCGGTATCGATACCCGAACGATCGACCGGCACGGTGTGCAGGCGCGGCACGATCCGCTTGAGCAATTGCTGGCCCATAAAGTAGCCCGGATCCTCAAACACCACCTTGTCGCTGCGGCTGGCGAGGGTGTCGAGGATCAGCCGCAGGCTGCCGCTGTAGCCGCTGGTGATCAGCACCTGTTCGGCGCTGCAGGACAGCCCACGTGAAATGTTGAGATAGCTGGCGATGGCCTGGCGCAGCGGATACCAGCCCAGAACGGGCGGGTTGAGCATCTCCTCCTGACGCATGGCGCGAGTCGCCTGGCCCGCCAGCAGCAGCCATTTTTTATACGGGAAGCTGTCGAGGGCGGGTATGCCGGGGCGCAGAAACCCCGCCCGCTCGCGCTGGCTGATGAGCGATGCCGGAAGCGCTCCGGTGGGCTGTTCCGCAGGGGCAGGCTTATCTGGCAGCAGTAAATCGGGGTTAACCCGCGTGCCGCGCGCGCCCTGGCTCACCAGATACCCTTCACCTGTCAGAATGGCATACGCCGTTTCGACGGTTTTACGCGCCACCTTCAACTCTTCCGCCAGCACGCGGATGGCAGGCACCTTATCGCCCGGCTTCAGCACCCCGCGCGTGATGTTGTCGCGATAGCGGGTATAAATCTCGTGATAGCCCGGCTTCATGTCCTACCTCATTTCACGCTTTTTGTATCTTTTTACTATGTCATGAACGGCGTAGATTTGCTTCATCGCATGACACATGCCGCACAAAAAGAGGAAAGACAATGAGCACTCGCGTTAACCACCATAAAGTTACACCTGCCCTCGCCAACGCGCTGTCTGCCCTGAGCATGGAGGTGGCAAAAACCTCCATCGACCCGGCGCTGAAGCATCTGATCGACATTCGCGTATCGCAGCTGAACGGCTGTACCTTCTGCCTGGATATGCACTCGAAAGAGGCCAAAATTGCCGGCGAGCGCGAGCTGCGCCTGTACCATCTGGCGGCCTGGCGCGAGTCCCCGCTGTTCAGCGCCCGGGAGAAAGCCGCGCTGGCCTTCACCGAAGCGCTGACCCAGATTGGCGTTCACGGCGTGAGCGACGCGCTGTACCGCAGCGTGGCGGAGCACTTCTCGGACGTGGAGATTTCAGAGCTGAACTTCGCCATCGTGGCGATCAACGCCTGGAACCGTCTGGGGATCACCTCCCGCATGGCGCCGGGCTCGCTGGACGCGGCTTACGGGCTGAATAAGGCTAACCTGGAATAGTTCCGCGCTCGCGGATCATCGCCACCAGCGCCCGTAATCCCGGCGGGACGTGGCGATGGCCGGGGTAATACAGGCGTAGCCCGGCAAAGGGCTGCGCCCAGTCGTTTAAAACGCTCACCAGCTCTCCATTCTCAAGTTCTTCCCGGATATACAGTTCCGGCAAAAATCCTACCCCTAATCCCGCCTTTACGGCGCGGATCGAGGCAAAAAGATCGGATGTCGCAAAGCGCGGCGGTACGGCAAGGGCGTACGTTTCCCCCCGACGCGCCAGCTCCCAGCGGTAGATCCCGCCGTGGGCCATGCGCATGCCGATCCCCTGATGTGAAAGCAGATCGTCCGGCGTCTGCGGAATGCCGTGACGGGCAAAATAGTCCGGCGTGGCGGTGACCAGCTGGCGGATCTCCCCGGTCAGCGGCACGGCGATCATATCCTGCGGCACGGACTCTTCGAGGCGGATCCCCGCGTCATAGCCTTCCGCGACGATGTCGATCATCCTCGCTTCGCTCACCGTTTCCACGCGCATCTTCGGATAGCGGATCATAAAGTCGATCAGCAGTTGGTCCAGAAACAGGGTGCCGATATGGTTCGGCACGTTCAGACGCAGCGTGCCGGCGGGTTCCCCGGTGTCGCTGTGGATCTCCTCGCCGGCGAGACGGATCTCCTGCAGGGCCGGGCCGATACGCGCCACGTAGCGCTGTCCGGCGTCGGTGAGCGCCACGCTGCGGGTGGTGCGGTTAAAGAGGCGGCTATCAAGGCGGCTCTCCAGTCCGGCGATGGCGTTACTGACCGCCGTGGCGGACATGCCCAGCTCCTGCGCCGCGCCGCGAAAGCTGCCGCGCCGCACCACCGCCATGACCACTTCCAGCTCTGTCAGACCTGAACGATGCATAGATTATCCTGAAAATCGAAACAACCCTTGCAGCATAGCGTGGATTATCGCAACGGAGAAGCCGTGCCAGACTGTGCTCACACAGCCTGAGGAGGTTTATATGCACACCATCGAACAGATCTTTATTAACGGCGAATTTGTTACCCCGCACGGCACCGAGTGGTTTGATTTGTACAACCCGGCGACGGCGCAGGTTATAGGGCAGGTACGTCTGGCGGATGAGGTTGACGCAGAGCGCGCCGTTGCGGCGGCAAAAGCGGCGTTTCCGGCGTGGTCGAAGACCACAAAGCAGGAACGCATCGCGGCGCTGAAGCGCATGCACGCCGCCGTGGCCGCTCGTCACGACGATCTGCTGGAAGCGGTCATCGAAGAGTACGGCGCCCCAGCCTCGCGCTCGGCGTGGATGGCCAGCTATCCGACGGAAGTGATTGCTCAGGCCATTGAGGCGCTGGAGGCGTTTGAGTTCGTCACCTCCGCAGGCGCTGCAACGGTGCAGATGACGCCGCTTGGGGTAGCCGGGCTTATCACACCCTGGAACAGCGACGCCGGGTTTATCTGCGGCAAGCTGGCGGCCGCGCTGGCGGCGGGCTGCACGGCGGTCATCAAGCCGAGCGAAATGAGCGCCCTGCAAACGCAGATTGTCACCGAAGCGCTGCGCGACGCCGCCCTGCCGCCGGGCGTGTTTAACATCGTCACCGGACGCGGCGAGACGGTAGGTGAGACCATCAGCCGCCATCCGGACGTGGCAAAAATCTCGTTTACCGGCTCCACGAATACCGGCAAAGCGATCCTGCGCAATGCGGCGGAGAGCTTTAAGCGCGTAACGCTGGAGTTAGGCGGTAAATCGCCGACCATCCTGCTGGATGATGTGGATCTGGCGCAGGCGATCCCGCTGGTGATTCAGGCCGGGTTTATGAACAGCGGGCAGGCGTGCGTGGCCGGAACGCGTATTCTGGTGCCGCAGGCGCGTAAGGCGGAGATTGAAACCGCGCTGGCGCAGGCCGTCGCTGCAGTGAGATCCGGCGACCCGCGCGACAGCGCGACGGACGTCGGCCCTATGGTCAGCGAAAAGCAGTGGCTGCGGGTGCAGGGCTATATCCGTAAAGGCATCGAAGAGGGGGCGCATCTGCTGGCGGGTGGTGAAGGGAGACCGGACGGGACGCGAGACGGCTGGTTTGTGCGCCCGACGCTGTTTACCGACGTGAACAACCGGATGACGATCGCCCGTGACGAGATTTTTGGCCCGGTGCTGTGCGTCATCCCCTATCGTGACGAGGCGGAGGCTGTTGCGATTGCCAACGACACGGACTACGGCCTGAGCGCGATGGTGCTGGGCAGCGATGCGGAGCGCGCGCGCCGCGTAGCGCAGCAGATTGTCTCCGGTCGCGTGCTGGTGAACACCCTTGCCCATGAACCGAAAGCGCCGTTCGGCGGGTTTAAGTACTCCGGCGTGGGGCGCGAGATGGGCGAGTGGGGGATTAGGGCGTTTATGGAGCCGAGGTCGGTTCTGGGCTAAAACTTCGCTCTTTACCGAAGCATTGTGCTTTTCCATCCCGCATTCTCTCCTCAACATCACAGCGGAGAGACCCTCATGATCGCAGTCATTTTCGAAGCCAAAGCCGCGCCTGCCCATCAGGCGCGCTACCTGCAGCTTGCCGCAGAGCTTAAGCCTTTGCTGGCCGACATCGACGGCTTTATTGATATCGAACGGTTCCAGAGCCTGACGACCGACGGCAAAATCCTGTCCCTTTCCTGGTGGCGGGATGAAGAGGCCGTCCGCCGCTGGAAGCAGAACGTTTTCCATCAGGCGGCGCAGGCCGAAGGGCGGGAGTCGATTTTTACTTTCTACCGTATTCGGGTGGCGCAGCTGGTGCGGGAATACAGTTCCGAAACCGGAGGGCACGCGGATGTATGACGTTCACGTGATTTTCAGCGACAGGCCCGGCGAGCTGGCGCGCTTTGGAGAGCTGTTGGGGCGCAACGGCGTGGGGCTTGAGGGCGGCGGCGTATTCGGTACCGATGCCCATTTCCTGGTGGAGGACGGGGAAAAAGCCCGCCGCGTGTTGATGGAGGCCGGGTTTATCGTGCAGGCGGTGTGCAGGCCGGTTATCAGAAAACTCAAGCAGGAGCGGCCCGGCGAGCTGGGTGAAATTGCGGCGGCGCTGGCGGCACGCGGCGTGTCTGTTCTTACCCAGTACAGCGACCATGCAAATCACCTTATTCTGCTGACGGATGATGATAAGCTGGCCGCAGAGATCACCGAACCCTGGGCGGCACATGTTAAAGACAAGCTTACCGACTGATAACAGCGTGGCGCTGGAACAGGCCATCGCGGCGGTGGCGGCGGCAATGGCCGATCCGTCGCGGGTGAAGATGCTGTGCGCGCTGATGGACGGGCGAGCATGGACCGCCACCGAACTGAGCACCGCGGCAGACGTCGCCCCGTCGACCGCCAGCGGGCATCTCGCCCGGCTGGTGGAGGGAAAGTTGATTACCTGCCTGTCTCAGGGGCGGCACCGCTACTATCGTCTGGCGGGGCACGACGTGGCGGAGTTGGTCGAACAGATGATGGGGCTCTCCTGGAGCCGCATTGCGCCGCCGGAAACCACCGCGCCGAAGGCCATGCGGGAAGCGCGGACCTGCTACGACCATCTTGCCGGAACGGTCGCGGTGCAAATCTATGATTTCATGCAGGCAGAAGGCTGGCTGGAGTCAGACGGTTCAGCGCTCACACTGCATGGCCGGGAGCGGTTTATGAAGCTTGGGATTCCGATAAATTCTCAATCCCGTCGCAAGGCCTGCTGCGCCTGTCTGGACTGGAGCGAGCGGCGGTTTCATCTTGGCGGTGAGGCGGGCGCGGCGCTGCTTATTCATCTGGAAAGCAAAGGGTGGATACAGCGGGTGCCGGGGTACAGGGAGGTGGTAGTGACGGCGTCGGGGAAGGGTGCTATCACTCGCCATTTTAGCCGCTAAGCGCCGCTGTGTGAGGGATGCACGGACGGCTCCCTCTCCCTTGAGGGAGAGGGCTGGGGTGAGGGGGAGAACATCCTTTTCGCAATTCCTGCGCTTTTACCTCTCGTTTCTTGATACTTACCCTGATAACTATTATCTTGCCTGCGTGTGACGAGAGGTTTCCCCATGAGTGAAGAAGAACTGTTTAGCCGCAGGCCGATGGGCATGCGGATGGCGATGATCGTGCGCCAGTGGCGTGCGGTGATCGACGACGCCATTCTCGATACCGGGTTAACCCAGTCGAGCTGGACGGTGATGATGCAGCTTCATCAGCTCGGGGATAACGTTTCAATGAGTGAGCTGGCGGAGGTGCAGGGCATTGAACTGCCGCCGCTGATGCGCACCCTGACACAGCTGGAAAAACAGGGTTACCTGCTGCGCACCACATCGCCTTATGACAAGCGCATCCGGCTTCTGACGCTGACGCCTGAGGGAAAAGCCATATTAAAAAGGCTCACTCAGGTGATTGAGACCTATCAGGCGCGCGTATCGCAACACATCGCGCCGGAACATATCGAGATTTTCAGCGCTACGTTGAATCAAATCGCCTGCAATTTGCGGACAATCCGCGAAGAAGACAACAAGACCGAAAAATAATGACCCCTGAACAAAAGTTTGCCCGCTGGGTAAGGGTGAGTATTGCCTCTTTCCTGCTGATGTTTATCTATTTTGTCGTCGCGGATATCTGGATCCCGCTGACGCCGGACTCCACCGTGATGCGCGTAGTGACGCCGGTTTCTCCGCGCGTCTCCGGCTACGTGGCGGCGGTACATGTCCACAACAACAGCCAGGTGAAGAAAGGCGATCTGCTGTTTGAGCTCGACGACACGCCGTTTCGCAATAAAGTGGAAGCGGCGCAAATCGCGCTGGAGCAGGCACGCCTGTCCAACGAACAGCTGGACGCGCAGATCGCCGCCGCGCAGGCCAGCCTGAAAACCGCGGTGCTGACGGCGCGGAACGACAAAGTGACCTTTGACCGCTACCAGAAACTGAGCACGTTACAGAACGTTTCGCAGGCAGATCTGGATAAAGTTCGCACCGCCTGGCAGAGCAGCGAGCAGTCCGTCAGCTCCATTCAGGCCAACATCCGGAACCTGCGCATCCAGCGCGGCGAGCGCGAAGAGCACCGCAACGTGACGCTGCAAAAATACCGCAACGCGCTGGATGAAGCAGAGCTGAACCTCGGCTGGACAAAGGTCTACGCCCAGGCGGACGGCACGGTCAGTAACCTGCAGTTAAGTCCCGGTTTTTACGCCTCATCCGGCTCCGCCGCGCTGGCGCTGGTAAACAACCAGACCGATATCGTGGCCGATTTCCGCGAGAAGAGCCTGCGCCATACCCATCAGGGCACCGATGCCGCCGTGGTGTTTGACGCCTTCCCGGGACAGGTGTTCCGCGCCCACGTGGCCAGCAGTGACGCGGGGATCCTCGCAGGCCAGGAGGCGGTTAACGGCCAGCTCTCCCAGCCGGAGACCTCTAACCGCTGGGTACGAGACGCCCAGCGCATGCGCATTCACGTCACGCTGGATGATTCGCTGCCGAAGCCGCTGCCAACCGGCGCGCGGGCAACCGTGCAACTCTACAACAGCGAAGGGCCGTTTGCGCGCTTCTTCTCAGGGATGCAGATCCACCTGGTGAGCCTGCTGCACTATGTCTATTAATACGCTGGCGCGGGTGTTTACCCCGCACGGCAACATCGTCTATACGGCAAACGACTTTCGCCAGACCCTGCGCATCGTCTTTGCCGGGATGATTGCCCTGAGCATATCGAGCTTCTACAACACCAGCTATGGCGTGTTTTTCGTGGTCTACCCGATCATGCTGCTGTCGCTGGTGCCGGTGTTTAACCGCCACGTGGCGAAGCAGTTTATCTTCAGCGCATCGCTAAACTGCATCGAAATGGTGATTATCATCGGCTATCTGTCGCAATGGCCGGTTATCATGACGCTGGTGGTGTTTGCCCTGTACGTGATGCGTTTTCGCTTTATGAGCAAAGGGCCGCTGTTCCTGTTTGGCTCGATGGGCGTGGTGTGCCAGAGCGTAATGCTCAACTTTATGAGCTACCCCACCACCAACTGGCACACGCTGCTGTTTTCCAACATCGAAGCGAGCGTGATGGCGGTGTGCCTGAGCGCGCTGATGAACTACCTGCTGCCAGACGTTGAGCCCCGCAAGCCGCCGCCGCTGATTGAGAAAGACGACGCCCGCGTGCGCCACGAGTCGCTGCTCTCCGGCAGCGTCGCGACGATGATTTTCGTGGTGTTTCAGATTAGCGACTTAAGCGATTCGCTCTCTGCGCTGATGGCAGGGATTCTGATCCTGTTCCCGATGCACTATCGCGGCGCGGTGATGAGCTCCATCTGGCGCGTGGCCGGGGTGGTGCTGGGCTGCCTCTATATTCTGGTGGTGCAGCTTATCCTCTACGATCACAGCAGCCATATGCTGCTGATGATGCCGCTGATTGGCCTCGGGCTGGCGTTTGGCGCGCGTCTGCACGTGATGGAGAAAGTGGGCGCGGGCGTGGGTTTTTCCAGCATCACCACCATCGGCATTATGTTCGGGCAGAACATGCACCCGGACAGCGATCTGGTGTTCAGCGATCTCTACCGCATCACCTCCGTGACATTTTCGCTGGTGGCGACGCTGACGATGGTCTTCCTGGTGCACCTGATCCTCAACCGCTTCGAGGCAACGCGCTACGTCATCGCGCCGCCCAAAGTAGATTAATGCCCCAGCACGGCAGGCAACTGCGAGAGTAAAAACAGGATCAGACCAATCGTCCCGCCCACCAGCGTGCCGTTGACGCGGATGAACTGCAGATCTTTACCGATGTTAAGCTCAATCTGGCGGGACATGTCTTTAGCGTCCCAGCTTTTGACCGTGTCGCTGATGTGGCGGGTCAGAAACGCCGCGAAATCCGGCGCAAGGCGGTGCGCGGCCTGCTCCAGATGCTCGTTCAGCGACGCCCGCAGGCTGGCGTCGTTAGACAGCGTTTCGCCAAACCACAGCCCGGCGTTGGCGATGCGTTGCTTCACGCGGGAGTCCTCGCTCTGCATATCCGCCTTCAGCCACTGGCGCAGGTCGGCCCACATCTCCCCCAGATAGCGATTAAACGCCTCGTCGTTTTTCAGGTAGTGCTTGATGTTGTCGGCTTTGGCCGCCATCTCCGGGTCGTTTTTCAGATTGTCGATAAGCTTCAGCGTGGCGCGGTCAAACGCCTGACGGATCTGGTGCGTGCGGTCGTGGCTAATATCGTCCAGCAGGGTATTCACCGCCTTTGACACCATCTCCGCGCTTTGATCGCCCAGCCACTCGGTGGGCAGCACCATCGCCTTGCGCGGGTGTTCGGTCTTCAGCCAGTGGACGATCTGGTCAGAGATAAACTCTCGCGTGCTTTCCCGCTGAATCAGGGTAATCAGGCGGTTGATGATGGCGTCCAGCAGCACCTGGTGGCGGTTGTTTTTGGTCATGCTCTCCAGCATCACGGCGCTGGTCTCGGTGAAATCCACCTTGTCGATGGCCTTATGCACCGCCCGTTTAAGCAGGCGCTGAATGCGCCCGTCATCGGTCAGTTCGAGAAAACCGCTCATCACCTGCATCAGATGCAGCCCGACGCGCTGGGCGTTGTCGGGCTTGCTGAACCAGGCGCCAATCATTTGCGCGGGTTCATAGCGGCGGATCAACGCGACCAGCGACTGGGTATCGAGAAATTTCTCCTGCACAAACTGGCCAAGATTGTCGCCAATCCGGTCCTTATTGCGCGGGATAATCGCCGTATGGCGCGAGATAAACGGAATGGGCACCCGACGGAACAGCGCGACGACGGCAAACCAGTCCGCCAGCGCGCCGACCATCGCCGCCTCGGCAATGGCCTTCACGCCGCGCACCCAGAAGGTCTGCGGCAGGAAGAGGGTGGTGATAAACGCCGCGGCGGCAACCAGCAGCAGCGACAGCGCAAGAAGCTTGGCGCGTTTGAGTTCAGCGATTTTTTCCATGGGGTAAGGATAGAGGGAAGCGGGGGGAAAGTGCAAAGAAGGAGAAGGACCTCCGCGTTTCAGCTTCTGGAATGCGCCTTCAGAAAATGAAATTGAACGATGTCGACCGGTTCAATTTACGAACGTTTTGTATATGCTTTTTTGTATATACAATAAGGGAAGGGTACACTATGCCAACGGAGTTTGAATGGGATACCAACAAAGCGAAAAGTAATCTCATTAAGCATGGGATCCGCTTTGAAGAGGCTGTTCTGGTGTTTGACGATCCTTACCATTTATCTCTGCAGGATCGTCATGAAAATGGAGAGTTCCGTTGGCAGACCATTGGTCTTGTACATGGTCTAATTGTCATTATGGTCGCACACACGGTACGTTTTGAAAGTGGTGACGAAGTCATTCGAATCATTAGCGCACGAAAGGCGAACCGTAAAGAGAGGAGCCGTTATGAGCATGGTTAAACATAAACGCGGTAGTGCGCCTGAGGTTAGCGCTCGTCGTGAGGCTGAGCTCAAAGCACTCGCCGAAAAATCGGAAGCAGAGATTGATTACAGCGATATCCCTGCCACGGGGGATGAACAGTGGTCAGGGGCGGTGCGAGGGAAGTTCTATCGACCACTCAAAACTCAGGCATCTGTACGTATCGACGCTGACGTGATGGAGTGGCTTAAACGGCCTGGAAAAGGTTATCAGACGAGGCTCAATGCTATTTTGCGTGAAGCAATGCTGCGCGATCAAAACAAAAAATAAGCAATGGGCGGCGTCAGGCTGCCCGCTATCTCAGCGTAAAATTTCCAGTAGCCGCCACAGCACCCACCCCCCAAACCCCATCAGCACCACCCCTGCCGTGCGCTCAATCCACCACAGCGAACGGCTGAGCTTCTGTTGCACCGCCGATAAGCCCATCAGCGTCACCAGCGCCAGATCCCACACCAGCACCACCATCACCATCCAGACGCCGCAGATCGCCTGCTGAAGCAGCGTGACGTCCGGCCCCAGCAGCGCCGTCATCAGCGCCAGATAGAACAGCGCGTTCTTCGGATTAAGCAGCGCCGAACCGAGCCCCAGCAGGATCTGCTTTCGCAGCGAAGGGAAGCGCTGGTGAGTTTCATTTAGCGCCAGCGCCTGAGATCGGCTGCGCACCAGATGCGAGCCGATCCACAGCAGATACAGAGCCCCGCAAAGCTCGATCAGCGTAAACAGCCACGTAAACTGGCGCAGCGCGCTCCAGCCGATAATCACCAGAACAATATAGAGCGCGTTACCCGCGGCGATGCCGACGCACAGCCCGGCGCTGCCACGCAGCCGATAGCGCGCCGCGTAGCCCACAAGCAGGAAAAAATCCGGGCCCGGGCTCAACAGCGCAACAAAATGCGCCAGCGCCAGGGCGAGAAAAGCGGAAGGGAAGAACAGTTCCATAGCGACCTCAGTTAACAATCTGAGGTCAGAGTACGGTGCTGCAGAACCTATTTATTGTCTGATATTGATCGGCCCGTGGCGTACTGGCGCGGCGTGGCGGCGGTATAGCTGACGAAGGTCTTATGAAAATGGCTCTGGTCGGCAAAGCCGCTCTGGTAGCCGACGTCGGCGATGTCGTCCCCGGCGCGCAGCCGCGCTTTGGCGAACTCCACGCGGGAGACGTTGAGAAAGCTGCCCGGCGTCAGGCCGGTGTCCTGCCGGAAGGTGCGGATCAGCGTCTCCTTGCGCAGCGAGAAGCGTTGTGCAAGCTCTTCGAGAGAGGGCGGGCAGGTGAGATCGCAAAGAAATGCCTGCTGAACCTGCTGGCTGGTTGAGCGAAGCGCGTCTGCGTTATACGCGCAGCGGGGAAGGGCAGAAAGCAGCGTGTCCAGGGATGCAGGCGACATCGTCTCAACAATATCAAGGTAGTGCCTAAAGAGCGTAGGGTCGCGAATCACCTGTAGCGCCAGCGGAAGCTCGGTGTCGATATAGAGCATATGGTAGCTGCGCGGCTGCCCGGCGACGGGGTTGCAGCTGTGCGGCGCAGAGGCCGGGATCACAATGAGGTCCCCGGGATGAAGGATGTACTCTCTGTCATGACACACGCAGCAGGTCTGGCCTTCCACAATCGCGCCGATGGAGAGCTGAGGGTGACTATGGCGTTTGTACGCCTGCGTGCTCTGCCAGGTGCTGCGCAGCTCAAGGCCCTGGGTACGGTGAAAAGTCTGGCGAACGTGTCGGGTATCGGTCATGGGAACTCCTTCTGGAGGTTTTTTATACCACGTCAGCGAACCGTCTGGCAGCGCTTCATTAAGAACCTTCCGGATATACCCAACTTTACCTCCATCGCCAGTCATGTTGACTACCCTTAATACCCTAAGCGGTAAAACAAGGAGATTCGACATGGCTTATCAGACAGTAAATCCTGCCACTAACCAGCTCATCAAAGAATACCCCTCACATACCGACGCGGATATCGAAGCGGCGCTCAGGGCGGCCGATGCGCTTTATCATTCCGAGTGGGCGAAAGGCGACATCAACCAGCGCCTGCCGGTGCTGCATAAGCTCGCCGACCTGATCGACGAGCGCGTGGAGGATCTGGCGAAAATTGCCAGCCAGGAGATGGGTAAGCTCATCGAACAGAGCCGCGGCGAGGTGAAGCTGTGCGCGCAGATCGCCCGCTACTACGCCGACAACGCGAAGCAGTTCCTGGCCCCGGTGAAGTATGACTCTGAACTCGGGGAAGCGTGGGTGGAGCATCACCCCATCGGCGTGCTGATGGCCGTTGAGCCGTGGAACTTCCCGTATTACCAGTTGATGCGCGTTCTGGCGCCGAACCTGGCTGCGGGGAACCCCGTCATCGCCAAGCATGCCAGCATCGTGCCGCACTGCGCCGAGATCTTTGCGCACCTGGTGCGCGAGGCGGGGGCGCCGGAAGGTGCGTGGACCAACCTGTTTATCTCGTCCGAGCAGGTGGCGAACATCATTGCCGACGATCGCGTACAGGGCGCAGCGCTGACCGGCTCTGAAAAGGCCGGCAGCGTGGTGGCCGCGCAGGCGGCGAAGCACATCAAAAAATCTACGCTGGAGCTGGGCGGTAACGACGTCTTCGTCGTGTTGGATGATGCAGACCTGGAGAAGGCCGTCAAAATTGGCGTGAATGCGCGGCTCAACAACGCCGGGCAGGTCTGTACCGCGGCGAAGCGCTTTATCCTGCATGAAAAGATTGCGGATGCCTTCCTGAGCAAATTCACCGAAGCGTTTAAGCAGGTGAAAATCGGCGATCCGTTGGACGAAAGCACCACGCTGGGGCCGCTGTCGTCTAAAGATGCGCTGGAAACGCTCACCAGACAGGTTAACGAGGCGGTGAAAAACGGTGCCACACTGCATTATGGTGGCAAGCCGGTGCAGCGCGACGGGAGCTTCTTCGAACCGACGATCCTGACGAATATCTCCCGTGACAACCCGGCGTACTTCGAAGAGTTCTTCGGTCCGGTGGCGCAAATGTACGTGGTGAAAAACGACGACGAGGCGGTCGCCCTGGCAAACGACTCCCACTACGGCCTGGGCGGGGCGGTGTTCAGCCAGGATATCGAGCGCGCGAAGAAAATGGCGTCGCGGATCGAGACCGGTATGGTGTATATCAACTGGCTCACCGATACCGCGCCAGAACTGCCGTTCGGCGGCGTTAAGCGCTCCGGCTACGGGCGCGAGCTGTCGGATCTGGGTATCAAAGAGTTTGTGAACCAGAAGCTGGTGGTGGTGCGTAAGTAAGAGGTAATAAAAAACCTGCCAGCCGGCAGGTTTTTTTTAAAGGGATTATTGCACTTCGATCTTGTCCCAGCCGCTTTTAAACATGCAGCTGTCGACTAACGTATCCCGGCGATATTCATTCGCGTCTTCTACCGTGTAGCTCGTGGAAATATCCTTTTTCTTGTTCTTTTTGTCCGTTTTTTCCGAGCTCGAACCGGTCACTACGTTATCCGGGGGCAGATCGATCAGGGCCTGCGCTTCGCATTCCGTGAGCTTTTTATTCATCTCAGTATCGCTGACGCCCGGTTTTACCCATTTGTACTGGACGCACCCGGTGAGCATCAGCGTGAGGCTCAAAACGCAAAGCGCGGTGATGCGGTGTTTCATCAGAAGCTGACTCCACCGCCTACATATGCGCCGTCAATCAGGGTGTGGTTTGGACGACCATCTTTGCCGTCAACGCTCACGTGGCGGTAGCCCACTTTCAGCGTAACCGGTTTGATTGGGGTCCAGCTTACGCCGCCGTTGGCTTCTACGTAATTTTTCACGCTGTTGTTCAGGCCTTCTGGTGCCGCATAGCCTTCACCGTACACGTGGATGCTGTCGGTCAGCGCAACGTTTACGCCGCCGCCAATCGGGAAAGCAACGCCGTTATCGCCTTTTTTCGGGCCGATGTAGATGGCTTTTGCGCCCGCGTTCAGCATCACCGGGCCCACTTCCAGGTTGTAACCTGCGCCCACGCCGCCAGTCTGGGTACCGTCGTCGGTGTTTTTCAGCCAGTTACTTTCGAGATAAACACCGGATGAGGATTTCCCCATTTCCAGATTGAGGTTGGTAAAGTTTTTACCCTGTTCAATGCTGCCGCCCATTGCCAGTGCGGAACCTGATACGGCAGCCAGAGCAGAAAGGAGAAGGATATTCATTTTTTTCATGTTTCGTGCCTCATCATCAAATTAATCTGGGGGCACCTTAACAAGCGATGTTTATGACTGCAAATGTGATGCAAATCGACTTTTAATGCTGGTATTGTTAATTTTTTTATCTTTATTTGTAACGCCAAGGTTGGGTTGTTGGTGTGTCAACGCACAAATTTCAGGCGTTGAGGAACAGTTTAATTTTGTGACTAAACGAAATCTGAACGAGCCGGGGATAGTAATTTGAGATGAATTAATTGGGATTCTAATAATTTCCAATTCCATTTCTAAAATCACATAAAAAAACAATTTTTTACAACTTTGTGGTCAATATTCGTTCAGATGCCCGGCCACGTTTTCGTTCTATGTCATTTTTCTGACACGTTTGTTCATTACGTTGTGGGCTTCACTTTCTGGATACTAACAATATGAAAAGAAGAATTATTCCTGTGCTTATCGGTTGTGCGCTCTCTTTCTCTGGCCTGGCGGCGCAGCCCACGGCGGAGCGCTATGTCGTCAGCTTCCCTGACGGCTCACACGTAAAATACAGCGGCGCGTTTGCCGACGCGTTTCCGAATGGACTCCCGGTGGGGATTGGTTCTGGCCTGCTGTTTACGGGCAAGCAGGGCGATGCCCTTACCTTCGCGACCGTGACCGATCGCGGTCCCAACGCCGATGCGCCCAAAATGGGCAAAAACGAAGCCAAAATTTTTGTCACTCCGGATTTCGCGCCGCTACTGATGACTATCCGCGTTCAGAACGGCAAAGCTGAGGCAACGGATGCCCGCCCGCTGCATGATGATAAAGGCGAGATTAACGGCCTGCCGCTGCAAAGCGGCGTGATTGGCTCCACCAATGAAGTGGCGTTCAGCGATACCCTCAAAATTCTGAAGGGTGACAACCGCGGGCTGGACACGGAAGGCATCACCCCGGACGGCAAAGGCGGCTTCTGGCTGTGCGACGAGTATGGCCCGTTCCTGATTAACGTCGACAGCAAAGGGAAAATTCTGGCGATCCACGGGCCGCAGGCTGCGGAAGGGGAAAAATCCATCGCAGGTGGTCTGCCAAACGTCATCAAATGGCGCCAGCCGAACCGTGGCTTTGAAGGCCTGACCCGGATGCCGGACGGGCGTATTATCGCCGCCGTGCAAAGCACGCTGGATATCGACGGTAAGAGCAAAAAGCAGGCATTGTTTACGCGTCTGGTCAGCTTCGACCCGGCGACCGGGAAAACGGCGATGTACGGCTACCCCATCGACAGCGCGGCCTACAGCAAAAACAGCGATGCTAAAATCGGCGACATCGTGGCGCTGGATGACCAGCACGTCCTGCTGATTGAGCAGGGTGAGGATAAAAACGACGCGATGCGTAACCTTATCTACAAGGTGGATCTGAGCAAGGCGAGCGACCTGACCGCCTTCGACAAGCCGGGCGAGTACCCGGAGTTTGATGATGAGAAAACCCTGGTGCAGCGCGGCATTACCCTTGCTGCAAAAACGCAGGTCGTCGATCTGCGCGCGCTGGGTTGGCAGCAAGAGAAAGCCGAAGGGCTGGCGCTGATCGACAGCAAACGGCTTGCGGTGGCGAACGATAACGACTTTGGCGTGAAGGTGGCGATGCAGCACACGGTCGAGGGCAAAAAGCTCAAGGATTATCGAGTGAACGCGGAAGGCAAGCTGACGCTGGATGATAAACCGGTGGAAACCACGCTCAGCGTGAAGCCGCTGAAGAAGCCGGAGTCAGACAGCGAGCTATGGATTGTGACGCTGCCGGAGGCGTTGAAATAATACCAGGCGTAACCCCGCACCCCTCACCCTAACCCTCTCCCCGCAGGGGAGAGGGGATTGTTCGGTGCGGTTATTTTTTCAGACCCGCAAACGCCGCCCGAATCTCTTCTTCCGGCAACTGTATGCCAATAAACACCATCACGCTGTGCGGTGGTTCATCGCCCCACGGGCGATCCCAGTCGGCGCTGTACAGGCGCTGTACGCCCTGGAACAGCAGACGGTTCGGCTCGCCGTCTATCCACAGCATCCCTTTGTAGCGCAGCAGCTTGTCGGCAAACGACAGCAGCAGGTTTTCCATCACGCGGGAGACCTCGCTGATGTCCACCGGGTAGTCCAGCTCCACCACAATCGACGCCACGTCGTTTTGCTTGTCGGACATAAAGTGGAAGCGCGGTTTCGCAGTGACGTTCTCCTCCAGCATAAAGCCGTTGGTGTTGAACAGCTGAGACAGATCGATGTCTCCATGCGTCACCGTGTAAATCGGCGCGCGGGAATTAATGCGCGTCAGCCGCTCGCGCAGTTTTTCGCTGGGTCCCGCCACGTCGGTTTTGGTCAGCAGGATGCGGTCGGCGTAGCCCACCTGAGACTGGGCGATGGTGAACTGGTTCATCTGCTCGTCGGCGTGAACCGCATCCACCAGGGCAATCACGCCGTCCAGCAGGTAGCGCTGGCAAAGAATCTCATGGGAGAAAAAGGTCTGAATGATCGGGCCGGGGTCGGCCATGCCGGTGCACTCGATCACCAGACGGTCAAAGTCGATGTCGCCACGATCGCGGCTGTCGAGCAGGTCCAGCAGGGCGTCTTCTAATTCATTAGAGCGGGTGCAGCAGATGCAGCCGTTGGTGAGGGTTTTGATCTGAGTGGCGCGATCGCCAATCAGCTGATCGTCAACCGAGACTTCGCCAAATTCGTTTTCGATGACGGCGATTTTGAAGCCGTGCTGCTCGTTCAGGATGTGGCGCAGCAGGGTGGTTTTACCGGCGCCGAGGAAACCGGTCAGCAGGGTAACGGCAATCGGGGTCATGGTCTCTCCTTTAGCAGCAGCGGACGCCGCCTTCTCCACTTCCGCCGTAGCGCGCTTCCTGACGCTCGCGGAAGAATTCGGTGTAGGTCATGTACGGCTTGTCCGGATGATTGGTCTTCATATGCTCAACATAGTTGTCATAGTCCGGAATGCCAATCAGCATTTTCGCAGCCTGACCGAGGTATTTTTTCGCTTGTCCTAAGTTACCAAACATCGCAAATCCTGATAAGAATCAAGCCCTGCATTCGCAGGGCTTGATGGCCTATTAATGATGTGAAGAGGTTTTCACGCCGCCTTCCGGTACCGGCACGTACGGGGTTTCTTTATCCGTACGGCCTTCGGTGTTGCGCACTTTCATCCAGGTTTTGATGCCGTAGAAGATAATGCTGTACACCACCACCAGGAACAGAATGCTCAGACCTGCGTTGGTGTAGTTGTTCACCACGATATGGTTCATGTTGGCAATCTGCTGGGCGGTCAGATCCGCGCCGCCTGCGGCAATCTTCTCTTTGTACTGGTTAGCCATGAAGAAGAAGCCTTCCAGCTGTGGGTTGGTGCTGAACAGCTTCAGGCCCAGCGCCCAGGTGGTGCAGAGCAGCAGCCACAGCGCGGGAACGACGGTCACCCAGATGTATTTGGTGCGTTTCATCTTCACGAGGACAACGGTGCCCAGCACCAGGGCTACGGCTGCCAGCATCTGGTTAGAGATACCGAACAGCGGCCACAGGCTCTTCACGCCGCCGAGCGGGTCAACAACGCCCTGATACAGCAGATAACCCCACAGACCTACGCAGCCGGCAGTACCCAGAACACCCGCTACCAGAGAGTCGGTTTTCTTCAGGAACGGCACGAAGTTGCCGAGCAGATCCTGCAGCATGAAGCGGCCCGCACGGGTACCTGCATCCAGCGCGGTGAGGATGAACAGCGCTTCAAACAGAATACCGAAGTGGTACCAGAAACCCATGTCCGCCCACGGCAGCACTTTGTGGAATACGTGTGCGATACCCACTGCCAGCGTCGGCGCACCGCCTGCACGGTTCAGCACTGACGGCTCGCCGATGTCTTCCGCGGTCTGCATGATCTGCTCAGGCGAAATCACGAAGCCCCAGGAGCTGACGGTTGCCGCCGCGTGTGCGCTGGCGTCTTTCAGCTGCGCCATGATCAGCGCGGTATTTTCGCCACCCATCTCGTGCAGGTTTGGCATGGTGATGCCCAGACCCGCCGGCGGGGTGTTCATCGCGAAGTACAGACCTGGCTCGATGATAGATGCCGCGACCAGCGCCATAATCGCCACGAAGGACTCCATCAGCATTGCGCCGTAACCGATGAAGCGCGCGTCGGTTTCGTTGGCCATCAGCTTCGGCGTGGTGCCGGAGGAGATCAGCGCGTGGAAGCCAGACACGGCACCGCAGGCGATGGTTATAAACAGGAACGGGAACAGGGCGCCTTTCCACAGCGGACCGGTACCGTCAATATACTGCGTCACCGCCGGCATTTTCAGCTCAGGGTTGATGAGCACAATCCCGATCGCCAGCCCGACGATCACGCCGATTTTCAGGAAGGTCGCCAGGTAGTCGCGCGGAGCCAGAATCAGCCACACCGGCAGCAGGGCGGAAACGAACGCGTAACCGATCAGCGCGAAGGTGATGGTGGTGTCTTTAAAGGTCAGCGCCGGGCCCCAGTACGGGTCGTGCGCAATCACGCCGCCGAAGTAGATGGAGGCGACCAGCAGCACGATACCGATGACCGACACTTCGCCCACGCGGCCAGGGCGCAGGAAGCGCATGTAGATGCCCATGAACAGCGCAATCGGTACGGTAGAGCAGACGGTGAAGACGCCCCACGGACTTTCGGCCAGTGCCTTCACCACGATCAGCGCCAGCACCGCCAGGATGATGATCATAATCAGGAAGCAGCCGAAGAGGGCGATCGTGCCCGGCACGCGGCCCATCTCTTCTTTGATCATCTCGCCCAGCGACGAGCCGTTACGGCGTGAGGAGATAAACAGCACCATAAAGTCCTGCACCGCCCCCGCCAGCACCACGCCCGCCAGCAGCCAGAGCGTACCCGGCAGGTAGCCCATCTGCGCGGCCAGCACCGGGCCGACCAGCGGGCCCGCGCCTGCAATGGCGGCAAAGTGGTGACCAAACAGCACGTAGCGGTTGGTTGGCACGTAGTTCAGGCCGTCGTTGTTAATGACCGCCGGGGTGGCGCGGGTCGGGTCGAGCTTCATGACCTTCTGCGCGATGTACAAGCTGTAGTAGCGATAAGCCACAAGATAGACGGAGACAGACGCGACCACGATCCACAGGGCGCTTACGTGTTCGCCCCGGCGCAATGCGACAACCGCCAGACAGAAAGCACCGAGGATCCCGAGTAAGGCCCAGGGCACGTGCTTAAGTAGTTTTTTAGTATCCATAGTAAGACCTGGTTTTTTATGTAATGAAAAAAGGGTCAGGGTTCGTTGTGAGGAGGTATTGATAATGCTGGAGCGATCGTGCCAGATCCGCGCGCGCGTAAAGGGCGGTAAATGCGTGAGTGGTTGAAAGTGACGGGTGAGCGGTCAAAGAACGCGGCGAGTGGTTAAGGCTCGCCGCTGGCGGGGGAAATTATGTGATTGAGATCACGTGGTTTTCCGGGCTGCGCTCCATCGACAGGTAGTTTTCCAGCGTCTTGATGAGCTTCTCCTTCAGCCAGCTCGGCTCCAGGATCTGAATATTCGGCAGCCAGTAGAACAGCAGCGGCAGGATCTGGTTTTCGTGTGCTGCCTGGCAGCGAAGCGTGACGCCGCCGCGTTGCTGCTCCAGCAGCTCTTGTTCCGGCAGGAGATCGCGGCGCAGGAAGTAATGTGAAATATTATCCTTAATGAATATTTTCACGGTGAAAGTAGTTTCGGAAACCCACGGGTCGAGGCTTTTTTCCAGCAATGCCCGCACATTTTCATCAGAGGTAAAAACGTTTTTTTGAATATCAAACCAGCTAATCTGGCTTAATGAAAAGGATTTCAACCGGCTATTTTCGGTAGCTTGTAAATACCATATATTTTTTTTGTTAATGAGTTTATAGGGATTAATCAGACGGGTTTTACCCTTATAAACGATCTGACAAACATTATGGTTCTTAATCGATTTCTCGATTTTTGCTAAATGGCGGCGGATATCACGCTGTACCGTGTGCTCTGCGTCATTACCGAGGATGAGAATATGGTTTTCGTCGACGCGCGCCTCCAGTTTTTGCCAGAAGTCCGTATTTCTTTCAGGGAAAAAATTATCGGCATTCAGGAAGTTAGCCAGAGCGTGATGTAATCCCTGCCCGCCGGGAGATTGGGCGGAGTGGATCAGCCGATATAGCCCGTTACCGGTATGTTCAACAATGGGCGAGAGCGCATTTAAATCCCGGTAGACGGTACGCTCGGTAATTTTAAATTTCTCCATTATCGCACTGCGGTTTACCACGCCATGTAAATGTAGCTCAAGGAGAATATCGACCAGACGTTCAGCCGAGCGGCTCCGCGTCGTT
This sequence comes from Enterobacter asburiae, assembly GCA_011754535.1. NCBI lineage: Bacteria > Pseudomonadati > Pseudomonadota > Gammaproteobacteria > Enterobacterales > Enterobacteriaceae > Enterobacter > Enterobacter asburiae. Next base: position 667,636 of record JAAQVN010000001.1, read on the forward strand.
TTAGCCATAAGGTCTTCCTGTATATTGGGTATGCGCTGAACAATGCAAAAAGCACTGACCGGAGATGTCAGTATTCAGGCACAGAAAATTTCTCTTATGGATATATAACGGCGTGATTTAGCGGAAACCTTAGGAATTTTTGTAGAAAGCGGCGCTGGCCCGAAAAAAGGCCAGCGCGAGGGGGGATCACACGGCGGCTTCCGCCTCCATCATGACCGGATGGAAACGACGCCTGAAGTAGATCAGGCCGTGTCCCGCGTCACTCAGGATGATGTTTTTCACTTCGACAAGATAAACCAGATGCGTGCCGATGGTTTGCACCTGAGTAATCTCGCCTTCGAGGCTGGCCAGCGCGCCTTTCAGCACCGGCTGCGCCAGCAGGCCTTTCTGCCAGCAGGAGAGGGCGAAGCGCTCCTCCATTGTCATGGCGGTCATTCCGGCGAAGTGGCGGGCCATGATCTCCTGCTCGTGGTTCAGCACGTTAACGCACAGCCTGCCGTTGCCCTGAAAGACCGGGTTCATGGCGCTGTTGGCGTTGATGCACACCATCACCGACGGCGGAGTATCCGTCACCGAGCAGACGGCGGTGGCGGTAATGCCGCAGCGGCCCGCCTCGCCCTCGGTGGTGACCACATTGACCGCCGCCGACAGGCTGCTCATTGCGTCGCGAAAACGCAGGCGTTGTTCATCTAAATGCATTGCAACCTCCCGCTGCGCTATTTCAGCAGCTTGTCGAGCATGTTGATATCGCTGTTGTTGTGCAGGTGCGGCACCGTCCAGCCGTGCTGGTCGTATTCGGACATGCAGCGGTCGACCATCGCCATCATTTTGTCCATGTTGCCGGAGCTCTGCGCCTGACGCAGGCACTGCAGGCGGATCTCATCCTGGCTGCCGGAGTAGTTGATTTCGTACAGCTCGTGGCGGCCGCCAAACTCGCTGCCGATGGCGTCCCACATCAGTTTTAAAATCTTGATGCGTTCAACGTGGTCCATACCGTTGGAGCCGCGCACGTATTTCGCCAGATACTGGTCGATCTGCGGGTTGTTCAGATCCCGGGCGCTGGACGGCAGGTAGATCAGCCCGGACGTCACGTTACGCTCGATGATGTTCTTGATCTTCGCGTAGGCCATCGGGGCCATGACGCGGTAGGTTTGCAGCGCGGCGTGATCCGGCAGATACGCGCCGTTTACCCACGGGGTGGCTTCGGAACACATGGAGTCGCTCAGCGCCCAGAACATATTGCGCCAGGCCACCACTTCGCCGAGATCCGCCTGTACGCCGCGGAACTCCAGGGTACCGGTGCACTCCAGGGATTTCTTCAGCAGGGCGGTGATGAAGTCGAGCTTCACCGCCAGGCGCACGCAGGCCTGCAGCGGGTACATGCGTGCAAAGCCGCCCTCCATCGTCCAGCGACGGCAGCGGTCGAAATCGCGGTAGATCAGCACGTTTTCCCACGGGATCAGCACGTGATCCATCACCAGAATCGCGTCGTTCTCATCGAAGCGGCTGGAGAGCGGGTAGTCGTACGGGGAGCCGGTAGCGCCTGCCACCATCTCGTAAGAGGCGCGGGAGATCAGCTTCACGCCTTCGGCATCCATCGGCGCGACGAACATCAGCGCGAAGTCCGGGTTTTCACCCATCACCTGCGCGGAGCCGAAGCCGATCATGTTGTAGTGGGTCAGCGCCGAGTTGGTTGCCACCACTTTCGCACCGCTGACGATAATCCCGGCGTCGGTCTCTTTCTCCAGCTTGATGTAGACGTCTTTCACCTCGTCCGCAGGCTTGTGGCGGTCGATCGGCGGGTTAACGATGGCGTGGTTGAAGTACAGGCCGGTTTCCTGAATGCGGGTGTACCAGTTGCGGGCGTTCTGCTCGAACTGGCCGTAGAAGGCCGGGTTGGCGCCGAGCGCGCAGCCGAACGCGGCCTTGTAGTCCGGCGTACGTCCCATCCAGCCGTAGCTCAGGCGCGACCACTCAGCGATGGCGTCGCGCTGCTGGCGAAGGTCGTCGGCGCTTTTCGCCACGCGGAAAAACTTGTGGGTATAGCCGCCGCTGCCGGTGTCGGTGCCCCAGCAGAGCGTGTCCTGCATGTCCGGCTTGTGCAGGGCGTCGTACATCTGCGCGATGGAGGCCGCCGCGTTGCGAAACGCCGGATGGGTGGTGACGTCTTTGACGCGCTCGCCGTAGATATAAATCTCACGACCGTCCTGCAGGCTTTTTAAATACTCTTCGCCGGTTAACGGACGTTTGGCGTCTGCGCGAAAATCTTCAGGCTTCATAGGGACCTCGTATCGGAATTGGGTTGTTAAATTTATGTTTTGTTTTTGTTGTTTAATTGAAGCCTGAGAGGGGCGAGGCGTGAAGGGACGATTGGGACAACGGCGGGTACTTTTCGCGAGAGATCGCAGAGTGTGATTTCCCTCACCCTAACCCTCTCCCAAAGGGAGAGGGGACGGTTACTCCCTCTCCCTTTGGGAGAGGGCAGGGGTGAGGGGAACAGGCGACACCGGTACTTTCTGCGCCCGATACGCGCTCGGTGAGCACCCCACTAATCGGTTAAAAAACCGGGCAAAATAGGCAGGATCCTTAAACCCCAGCTGCCAGGCAATCTCGCTGACCGCGCTGTCGGAGAAGAGCAGCAGCCGTCTGGCTTCGCGCAGCTGGCGGTCGAAGATCAGCCGCTTCGGCGGGCGGTTGGCAAAGCGGCGGCAGATATCGGTCAGGCGGGATTCGGTGAGGTGCAGCTCGCCAGCGTATTCCGGCACCGTCCAGTGCTGGTGGTAGTGCGCATCAATCAGCTGGGTAAAGCGCTGGAACAGCTTCAGCTCGCCGCGCATACCGCCCGAAGCGTGGTCGTCGAGCTTTGCGTTGCGCAGCAGCAGGGTAAAGACCGCCTGCGCCAGCAGGACCAGCGTGTGCTCGCGCCCCGGCAGCTGTTCCGTGGATTCCCGGGCAATCAGCTGCCAGTAATGCTTCAGCGCCGCCAGCTCGTCCGGCCTGTCGGCCAGCGAGAGGCAGATCCCCGGCAGGCCGAAAGCTTCCCGGGTGCCGGGGTAGAGCACCTCCAGCAGCGGCCAGATCAGATCCTCGCGTACCGTCAGCACGTGGCCGTCGCTGTCGGATTCGGTGATAAACGCGTGCGGCACCGACGGCGGCGTGAGGACGAACAGCGGGGCCTGCACCGAGTAGCGGTGATCGTCGAGCTGGAGCTCAATTTGCCCGGTATCGAGAAAGTGCATCTGAAAATACTGATCATGACGATGCGCCTGCATGTCGCGGCCAAAAAAGGCCGCCATGCGGGCGAACGACTGGTAGTGCACATCGTCGGTGCCCAGACTTTCGTCGTACTCCTTGCTGATATCAATGTTGGCGATAGGGCTCTGGCACATGCTCGTTCCTCTGTTGATCCCGCTGCGTCATCGGAATGCGCGTCAGCACCAGCGCGCCGACCACCAGCAGCCCGGCCACAAACCACAGCCCGGAGCTGAAGCTGCCGGTCGCGTCGCGCAGGATCCCAATCAGCAATGGGCTGACGGCGGATCCGACGTTGCCGATGGCGTTGATCACTGCCAGCGCCACCGCCCGGGACTGCAGGCTAATAACCTGGTCCGGCGTGGTCCAGAATATCGCCATGGCGGTAAAGGATCCGGTTGAGGCCATAATGATGCCAAGCAGCTGGATCAGGCTGTGATCGGTGGCTGAGGCCAGCATCCATCCCGCCGCAGCGAACAGGTACGGCAGGATGGTGTGCTTTTTTCGCTCTTTCAGCCTGTCGGAGCGGCGGCTCCACCAGATCATCCCGAGGATGGTGCAAAACTGCGGGATCGCCGCCAGCAGGCCGATGACGATGTTGCTGCTGCCCGTGTTGAAGCTTTGCAGGATCTGTGGCGTCCAGATGTTAATGGCGCTCAGGGTGTTGGTCAGGCAGAAGTAGGCCAGCGTGTAGAGCAGCACCGCAGGCGTCAGCACCTCGCGCAGCGTCGATCGCGGCGTGACGGATTGGGCAATGGCGACCTCCTGCTCGCGGGCGATCATCGCTTTCAGCGCCCGCTTTTCGTCATCGTCCAGCCAGGTGGCCTGATCCGGCGTGTCGTTGAGGTAAAACCAGGTCACCAAGCCGAGCACCACCGACGGCAGCCCCTCCAGCAGGAACAGCCACTGCCAGCCCTTCAGGTTCCATAGCCCGTCCATCGCCAGAATGTAGCCGGAGAGGATCGAGCCAAGCATCATGGTCACCGGCATGGCGATCATAAACAGCGCGTTGGCGCGGGCGCGGTGATAGGCCGGGAACCACCAGGTGAGATAGACCAGGATCCCCGGCAGGAAGCCAGCTTCGGCGATGCCCACCAGCATGCGCAGGACGTAGAGCGTTTCAGGGCTGGTGGCGAACATGGTGCAGGTGGAGGCGATGCCCCACACCACCATGATCCCGGCGATCCAGCGGCGAGCGCCGATTTTCGCCAGCATGATGTTGCTCGGGATCCCGCACAGCACGTAGGTGACGTAAAACAGCGTCGCGGCCAGGCCAAACATGGTCGACGTGAGGCCCAGATCTTTACCCATCGTCAGCCCGGCAAAGCCGATGTTGATGCGGTCAAGGAACGAAAAGACAAACAGGATAAAGAGAAACACGATCAAACGACGGAACAGCTTGTTGATCGCGCGATGTTCTATAGCTTTCATATCTTGCAGGGTAGAGGTCGTCATGCTGCGCTCCAGATCTTACGTTTAGTAGACGGATTTATTGTTATTCACTGACGTAACCGGTTGTTCGATAAAGCGCGCCGCCAGCGCTTCGGCGCCGCGGGCGAGCAGGGTGGTGTCGACGCCGACGGCGACAAACAGCGCGCCGAGTTCAAGGTAGCGTTTCGCCAGCTGCTCGTTCGCCATCAGAATGCCGGGGGCTTTACCCGCCGCACGGATCTGCGCGATTGCCTGCTCGATGGCGGCCTGCACCTCTGGGTGCTGCGGGTTGCCGGCAAAGCCCATGTCGGCGCTCAGATCCGCCGGGCCGATAAACACGCCGTCGACCCCTTCCACGTCCAGGATCTGCGGCAGGTTTTTCAGCGCCTCGCGGGTTTCAATCTGCACCAGCACGCACATGGCGTCGTTGGCCTGCTGCAGGTAGTCCGGGATGCGGTTCCAGCGCGAGGCGCGCGCCAGGGCGCTGCCGACGCCGCGAATGCCCGCGGGCGGGTAGCGGGTGGCACGTACCGCCAGCAGCGCCTCGTCGGCGTTTTGCACCATCGGCACCAGCAGGGTTTGCGCCCCCACGTCCAGCAGCTGTTTGATCTGCACCGGGTCGTTCCACGAAGGGCGCACCACCGGCTGGCTGGTGTACGGCGCGATAGCCTGCAGCTGGGTTAAGACGGTCTGCACGCTGTTCGGCGCGTGCTCGCCGTCGATCAGCAGCCAGTCGAAGCCTGCCCCCGCCAGCAGCTCGGCGCTGTAGCTGCTGGTCAGCCCCAGCCATAACCCGATTTGCGGACGGCCCGCCTGCAGCGCCGCTTTGAATACGTTTTGCATGTTTGTCTCCTTACACAAAGCGGCAGCTGATGGAGCCCATGCTGCCGTAGTCGACGTGGAAGGTGTCGCCTCTGCTGGCCGGCACCGGGCGGGTAAACGAGCCGCCGAGGATTATTTGTCCCGGCTCAAGCTGCACGTCGTACGGCGCAAGCTTGTTCGCCAGCCACGCCACGCCGTTCGCCGGGTGGTTAAGCACGCCTGCGGCAACGCCGGTCTCTTCGATCACGCCGTTGCGGTAGAGCAGGGCGGAGATCCAGCGCAGATCCAGCTCGTCGGGCTTAATCGGGCGACCGCCGAGGATCACCCCCGCGTTGGCGGCGTTATCGGAGATAGTGTCGAACACCTTGCGCGGGCGCTGGGTTTCCGGGTCGACGTTGTGGCAGCGGGCATCGATCAGCTCCAGCGCGGGGATGACGTAGTCCGTGGCGTTGTAGACGTCGAAGATCGTGCAGTTCGGGCCGCGCAGCGGTTTTGCCAGTACGAAGGCCAGCTCCACTTCGATGCGCGGGACGATGAAGCGATCGACGGGGATGTCGCTGCCGTCGTGGAAGAACATGTCGTCCAGCAGCGCGCCGTAGTCCGGCTCGCTGATCTGCGAGCTGGCCTGCATCGCTTTGGAGGTGAGGCCGATCTTGTGGCCTTTCAGCACGCGGCCTTCGGCGATTTTCAGGCTCACCCATTCGCGCTGGACGGCATAGGCGTCTTCAATCGTAATCTCCGGGTACTCAAGGGAGATCGCACGGATCTGCTCCCGGGACTGCTCCGCCTGATGCAGGCGATGGGCGATCAGGGTATGGGTATGTTTGTCGAGCATGGCGATATCCTGTTATACGTTTGTTTTCTCCCTCTCCCCGTGGGAGAGGGACGGGGTGAGGGGACGGTTTTACTTAAACAACGCGTGCACGTTGTTCTGTTTGTAATTGAGCGTCGGGTGCAGCTCGTCGAGCTCAAACGACAGCGCCAGATAGCGGCTCGCCATCAGATCTGCAAAATGCGTTTTGATCAGTGCAAACAGCATCTCCCCCACGGCTTCCCGGCTCTCCAGACTGCGCCCGGCGCCGATTTTCAGCGTCATATGCACAAAGGCGTAATCGTGCTTGCCGTCGGCCATCTGCCAGGTATCCAGCCAGTGGGCGCGACTGCGGATACCGCCGATGGGGAAGATGCCCGTGGCGGCGAGTGCCTCGTTCACTTTGGCGAACAGCCCCGGCAGGTCGGCCTGCTCGCGGATGTTGTCGGTACATTCGGCAATAAAGTGCGGCATGGTGGCTCCTTACGCGGGCAGCGGGAAAACGGCGTTAACCTGGCCGGTGCCGGAGCTGGCGAACAGCTCGGTGAGGAACTCCACCCTGCCGTCGTATTTGTCCCAGCCGAGCATCCCCAGCAGCATCACCGTGTCGTGCATGTTGCCCTCGCCGTAGCAGTAGTCGGCGTACTCCGGCAGCATGCTGCAAAACTCTTTGAACTGGCCTTCGCGCCACAGCTTCACCACGCGCTCGTCCATCTGGCGGTCGAACTCGCGGGTGTAGCTGTTCATTCCCTCTTCCGCGCGCTGGTCGTCGATAAAGCGGTGTGACAGCGAGCCGCTGGCGAGCACCGCCACGGTGCCGTCGTATTTCTCGATGGCGCTGACGATGGCCTCGCCCAGCCGGCGGCTGTCGGCGAAGTCGTGAACCGTGCAGAACGCCGAGATGGAGACCACTTTGAAGTGCTTATCCGCGTTCATGTAGCGCATCGGCACCAGCGTGCCGTACTCCAGCTTGAGGCTCGGGATGTTGTGCGCTTTGGCGCGCACGCCCAGCTTCACCGCCTCGTCGGCAATCAGCTGGCCGAGCGCCGGGTTGCCGTCGTAGTCGTAGGTCATGTCGCGGATAAAGTGCGGCAGCTCGTTGCTGGTGTAGACGCCCGAGAAATGGTCCGCACAGTTAATGTGGTACGCGCTGTTCACCAGCCAGTGGGTGTCGAACACGATGATGGTGTCCACGCCCAGCTCGCGGCAGCGCTTGCTGATTTCTTTATGTCCGTCGATGGCCGACTGTCGGCAGCCGTGGTTTTTGCCCGGCAGCTCGGAGAGGTACATCGACGGCACATGGGTGATTTTTGCCGCTAACGCCAGTTTACCCATGATCAGATCCCCCATTTTGGAATCGGGTGGTCGCCCATCGAGATGCAGACGTTCTTCATCTCGGCGAACACTTCGAAGCTGTACTCGCCGCCCTCGCGGCCGGTGCCGGATGCCTTCACGCCGCCAAACGGCTGGCGCAGGTCGCGCACGTTTTGGGTGTTGACGAAAACCATCCCCGCTTCGATGCTGCGCGCCAGGCGCAGCACTTTGCTGACGTCCTGGGTCCAGATGTATGACGCCAGGCCGTACTCCACGTCGTTCGCCAGGCGCAGGCCCTCCGCTTCGTCCTTAAACGGCAGCAGGCAGGCCACCGGCCCGAAGATTTCCTCCTGCGCCACGCGCATGCGGTTGTCGACGTCCGCCAGCACCGTCGGGCGCAGGAAGTTGCCGCCTTTCAGGTGCGCGGGCAGATCGGTCGGTTTGTCCGGGCCGCCCGCCAGCAGGGTTGCACCCTCTTCAATGCCGAGGCGGATGTAGCCGGAGACTTTCTCCCAGTGCTGCTGGCTGATGAGCGCGCCAATCTGGGTATTCGGATCGTTTGGATCCCCAACGCGCAGGCGGTTGGCGCGCTCGGCAAAGCGCTTGACGAACTCCGGGTAGATGCTCTGCTGAATGAAGATGCGCGAGCCCGCGGTGCAGCGCTCGCCGTTGATCGAGAAGATGGTGAACAGGGCGGCGTCCAGCGCGCGCTCGATGTCGGCATCTTCAAAAATCAGCACCGGGGATTTGCCGCCCAGCTCCATGGAGTATTTCTTCAGCCCGGCGTTTTTCATGATGTTACGCCCGGTGGCGGTGCCGCCGGTGAAGGAGACGGCGCGCACGTCGTGGTGGCGCACCAGCGCGTCGCCTGCCGTTGCGCCGTAGCCCTGCACTACGTTCAGCACGCCCGCCGGAATGCCCGCCTCCAGCGCCAGCTCGCCCAGACGGTCGGCGGTTAGCGGGGAGAGTTCAGACATCTTCAGCACCGCGGTGTTTCCGAGTGCCAGGCACGGCGCAACCTTCCAGGTGGCGGTCATAAACGGCACGTTCCACGGCGACACCAGCGCGCAGACGCCCACCGGCTGCACCAGGGTGTAGTTGAGCATCTTGTCGTCAACCGGGTAGGTTTTGCCGTTCATCTGCTGGCACACCTCGGCGAAGAACTCGAAGTTGTGCGAGGCGCGCGGAATGAGCACGTTTTTGGTCTGGTGGATCGGCAGGCCGGTGTCGGCTGTTTCCATCGCGGCGATCTCAGGCACGTTTTGGTCGATCAGATCCCCCAGGCGACGCATCAGGCGCGCGCGCTCCTTCATCGGCAGGTTAGCCCACTTCGGGAATGCCTCTTTGGCGGCGGCGACGGCCTGGTGAATTTCAGCTTCTCCGCCGGAGGCGACTTCTGCTAATACCTCGCCGGAGGCCGGGTTGGTGGTGTGGAAGTACTCGCTTCCGGCGACGTTTTTACCGTTGATCCAGTGGTTAATCTTTTTCATTTTGCAGTCTCCTCGCTGACAATCCGGTTTACCAGGCGGCCTACGCCTTCCACTTCCACCACCACTTCATCCCCCGGCACCACGTCTGACAGCCCTTTTGGCGTGCCGGTGGCAATCATGTCGCCCGGCTGCAGGGTCATAAAATCGCTCAGGTACGCGATCAGGAACGGGATGCTGAAAATGAGATCGGCGGTGGTCCCTTCCTGACGCAGCTCGCCGTTGACGAAGGTGCGAAGACGAAGGTTGTGCGGGTCGGGGATGGCCGCTTTCGGCATGATGTTCGGGCTAATGGGCGTAAGCCCGTCGCGGCTTTTGACCCGCAGGTTCGGGCGGTAGTAGTTTTCCAGGTAGTCGCGGATGGCGTAGTCGTTGCAGACCGTATAGCCCGCAACATACTCCATCGCCTCGGCTTCGCTGACCTTACGCGCGGTTTTACCGATGACCACCACCAGCTCCGCTTCGTAATGCATGTATTCGATATTGTTCGGGCGCACCGAGGTCTGGCCGTCGCCATTAAAGGTGTTTGGCGCTTTGATAAACACCAGCGGCTCGGTGGGGGGCTTGAAGTCCAGCTCGCTGGCGTGGTCGGCATAGTTCAGGCCGAGGGCAAACAGCGTGGCCTGCGGCGGCGTGCTGTGCGCAATAATGACGTTGCGCTCATCCACCACCGGGTTTTCCAGCGGCGGAAACCCTTCCGCCAGAATACGCACGCGATCCCCCGGGCGGATCTCAACGCGGCTTTGCGGGGTGCCGAGCAATATTGCATCGCCGGGGTTAAGGGTAGCGAACTCGCTCAGGGCGCTCAGCAGTTCGGCGGCGTTGCGCTGAAGATCGGCCGTGTTCCAGTGGTCCGCTTCGCGGCCGTTGATCTCGGTGATGATGGTCAGGTTGTCGACGTTATCAACGGCGACAGGTTCGCCGAGCGGGCAAAATCCGTCCCGGCATTTGGCCTTGATGGCCGGGCGGTAGAAGCTCTCCTCCGGCAGGCTCACCTCGTTGGCCAGCGCATACCCCGCGATGTATTCCGCGGCCTCCTCCACGCGCACCCTGCTGGCGGTTTTACCCACCACCAGTGCCACCGTCGCGCCGCTCAGCACCGTTTCCCCCTGTGGGAAGGGGATCGGTTCGCCCGCGCGAATCACGGTGTTATGCGGTTTGATAAACCACACCGGCGTTTTCGGCGGCGTGTTGTAGGGGGCTTTTTCAAATGCCTCACGCCAGGCTTCACGCTGGCTGTGATGGTTCAGCGCGACGGCAAAAACGGTACCTTTCATTCACATACTCCTTACCCCGACGGCCCGGGTTATGATTTCATTAATATATTAATGATCTGGTTTTATGCTTTTGCTGTTCATTTCGCAATCAGAAGTGAAGAATTTGTGATATGAATAACAATAAATTTACATATTGATTTTTATGTCTATTAAAATCATATGGTTAAATAAATTGACTGGTTTCTGTTAGACTTTTTGACGGAAAACGTGTTGTTTATAAAAACATCTTTTATGGATTGTTTACTTGTTAATGATGCAAAGGGGAGAGGCTATGCATGATTCATTAACCATCGCGCTATTGCAGGCGCGGGAAGCGGCGATGTCCTACTTCCGACCGATTGTGAAGCGCCATAACCTCACCGAGCAGCAGTGGCGCATCGTGCGCGTGCTGGCTGAGCATCCGTCGATGGATTTTCACGACCTGGCGTTTCGCACCTGCATTTTGCGCCCGAGCCTGACCGGCATTCTGACGCGCATGGAGCGCGACGGCCTGGTGCTGCGCCTGAAGCCGGTGAACGACCAGCGCAAGCTGTACGTGTCGCTGACCAAAGAGGGCAATGCGCTGTACGAGCACGCCCAGGCGCAGGTGGAAGAGGCGTATCAGCAGATTGAGGCGGAATACACGCCGGAGAAGATGAAGCAGCTGACGGCGCTGCTGGAAGAGTTTATTGAACTCGGAAACCGCCATAACGCAGCGCGGGAAGAAGAGTAAAAACCACAAATTCCAGGATGATTTTCGTAAAGTTTTCCCTTTCCAGGCCGAAAATTCTGTATCTGTCTGAGGAAAGAGAAAACATGTTAAACCGTATCAAGATTGTCACCAGCTTAATGCTGGTTTTAGCTATATTTGGCCTGTTACAACTCACATCCGGTGGTCTTTTCTTTAATGCTCTGAAGAATGACAAAGAGAATTTCACCGTCCTGCAAACCATTCGTCAGCAACAATCCACCCTGAACGGGAGTTGGGTTGCGCTGCTGCAAACCCGTAATACCCTTAACCGCGCGGGCATCCGCTACATGATGGATCAGAGCAATATCGGCAGCGGCGCGACCGTTAACGATCTGATGCAAATTGCGTCTGCCTCGCTGAAACAGGCGGAAAAAAACTGGGCTGACTATGAAGCCCTGCCGCGCGACCCGCGTCAAAGCGACGCCGCTGCGCTGGAGATTAAGCGTAACTACGATATCTACCACGGTGCGCTGGCAGAGCTGATTCAGCTGCTGGGGGCAGGTAAAATCAACGCCTTCTTCGACCAGCCGACCCAGAGCTACCAGGATGGTTTTGAGAAGCAGTACGTGAGCTACCTGCAGCAGAACGACAAGCTGTACCAGATGGCGGTTGAAGACAGCAACAGCTCCTTCAGCCAGGCGATCTGGGTGTTGATAAGCGTGCTGGTTGCCGTGTTGGTGGTGATCGTGGCTGTCTGGCTGGGTATCAAGCAGGCGCTGATCTCTCCGCTGACGCGTCTGATCGACAATATTCGCCATATCGCCAGCGGCGATCTGGTGAAGCGCATTGACGTGGAAGGGTCCAACGAGATGGGTGAACTGGCTGACTCGCTGCGTCATATGCAGAGTGAGCTGGTGCGTACCGTGGGCGACGTGCGTAACGGCGCGAATGCGATCTACAGCGGCGCGAGCGAAATCGCGATGGGCAATAACGATCTCTCTTCCCGTACTGAACAGCAGGCCGCTTCCCTGGAAGAGACCGCTGCCAGCATGGAGCAGCTGACGGCGACCGTTAAGCAGAACGCCGAGAACGCCCGTCAGGCGAGCCATCTGGCGCTGAGCGCGTCTGAAACCGCGCAGAAAGGCGGTAAAGTGGTGGACAACGTGGTGCAAACCATGCGAGACATTGCCGGCAGTTCACAGAAGATTGCCGACATTATCAGCGTGATCGACGGCATTGCCTTCCAGACCAACATCCTGGCACTGAACGCGGCGGTAGAAGCGGCGCGTGCGGGCGAGCAGGGCCGTGGTTTTGCGGTGGTGGCAGGGGAAGTGCGTAACCTGGCCCAGCGCAGCGCCCAGGCAGCTCGTGAAATTAAGAGCCTGATTGAAGACTCTGTGGGCCGCGTGGAAGTGGGCTCAACGCTGGTAGAAAGCGCCGGTGAAACCATGGGTGAGATCGTGAACGCGGTGACCCGCGTGACCGACATCATGGGCGAGATTGCGTCTGCCTCTGACGAGCAGAGCCGCGGTATCGACCAGGTGGGTCTGGCGGTAGCAGAGATGGACCGCGTGACGCAGCAGAACGCCTCGCTGGTGGAAGAGTCTGCCGCAGCAGCGGCGGCGCTGGAAGAGCAGGCGAGCCGCCTGACGCAGGCCGTGGCGGTGTTCCGCATTCAGCAGGAGCAGATGAAGGCGCGCGAGTTTGCTTCCGCGAAAAGCGTTGCCGCGCCGGTGATATCGCGTAAGGCCGCGACGGCGGACGCGGGCGATAACTGGGAAACGTTCTAATCCTGCGCGTTGTGCCGGGTGGCGGCTGCGCCCTGCCCGGCCTACGGAAAGGTGTTGTAGGCCCGGTAAGCGAAGCGCCACCGGGCGATATCAAAGCGGCAGACGCATGGCGCAGCGGGAGTTATACGCTAAGCCGTGCGCTGCTTCTTCTTCACGTTTTTCACGCAGTTCAGGCGTGAGTTCAGTGACGTATTCAAACCCCAGCTTTGCATAGAAGGGCGCATTCCACGGAACGTCCCGGAACGTCGTCAGCGTCAGCGATGTCAGCCCCACTTTGCGGGCATGGTCAGCCGCACGGGCGATGAGCTGCCGACCAATTCCTTTTCCCTGCCAGGCCAGATCAACCGAGAGCTCCACAATAAACAGTGACGAAGGGTGTGCCTCTGCAAGGAGAAACCCCACGGGACGCTCGTTCGCCAGCGCCAGCCAGCTTAGCCCCCGTTCGGCATAGCCGAGGTGCTGTTCAGCGGAAATGACCTCACCCTCGGCAAGCCAGGCGAGATCCGGGTCGTCACGAAAACGTTCGCCCGCCGCGCGTTCAAGGGCGGGCAGGGCGGCAACGTCGTCGCTGGTGGTGGGGCGAATGTAAATGTTCATGGCGGGAAGTATAGCCTGACCTTCCGACATTATTCCGAGCAGACCAGCACCGGCGAGTAAAAGTTGCTAATCACCAGCGCATCATGCGGCGTGCGCTCTATCGTCAGGAGCCTTTTTTTCCCCAGCGTCAGGCCTGCCACGTATTTTTCAAATACGCCGGGCGGCATCGCATCGTGGCTAAAACGCTCCACTTTTTGAATGATGATTTCATAGAGTTCCCCCTCCACGTGCCGCCACTTAAACATCTCCTGCCGCGACACTTCCCAATTTTGCGGGGCGTTCTCGACGTTGCCGTTTAGGGTGATGTACCCGGTTTTGTCGGGGTGGAACCGCATGATGATCTCCCCATCAAACGTGAAATCGTGATTGTCGCGTCTGTCGGAGAAGGTCAGGTTACCGTCGCAGGCCACCGACAGCGGGGGCGTGTAGAAGTACCACGCCAGCGCGGCGCCGATGAGCATCAGGTTAAAGATCAGAATGAGCCAAATTTTTATCTGTCGCATATCACCACTCGTAATAGTAAAGCGTACGGCAGGCGCTCGCTTTATCCCGCGTGAGGGAACACTGGGAAAGCACCAGCCGTCCTTCGTGGCCGTAAAAAAGCGTTCTCTGGATGTGCATATAGAAAATGGAATTTTTCAGACACGGGAGATGGCCGTCCTGCTGAAGGGTTTGCGCCAGGGCAATCGCCTTCTCGTGAAACACATCCGCCAGCGGCGTAAAGGTGTAGACCGGACAGGAGCCGATATGGGTCAGCAGATGGATTTCCCTCTGCGGGTTTACTGGTTTGATCGCCGTTATCCAGAGGCACAGCGTCACGATCGCCAGAGTAAGCGCGCCGCAGAACAGCCGTTCCGGTCGAGCGCGCCATGCCGGTTTCGCCATTTTGGCGGCCGGGGGCGCCTCCTCCTGGGGCGTTACCGTGACGTCGGCGCTGAGCATAAAGCCCGTCTTAGGGACCGTGACGATAAACAGCGCGTCGGGAAGCAGGCTTGCCAGCATTTTGCGCAAAATACTGATGTACTGGTTTAACGAGTTGTTCGATCCCTGGAGCCCTCGCCGATCCCAGACCTCATGGAGAAAGGTGTCCCGTTCAATCACGTTGCCATGATGCTGGACCAGCAGCTTCAGGATGGTATTGGCCGTGCAGGTGAGGATCTGCGCATCCTCATCCGGCGCATTGATAAGAGAAACAGAACCGTCCTCGTCGTTGTAGACGATGGCGTCAGCAAGCAGGTATTTCATAAGTTGTTGTAAAACAGACAGAGATAATGAAAAAAAAGAGAAGGTGTTTACATCTTCTAAGCAGAGCTGCTGGCTATTTTAACGCCATTGTTACCGATAACATTGATCCAGACGGTTTTTTGAGTGGTTTAATAAGTCAGCGTAATTATCACGTCGTCAATAAATTCCCCCGTACCGCTCAGAGGCTGGGCCGGGACTTCTCCGTAAACGGTGAAGCTTTGGGTGCCGCCTGCGGGATGGGTGACGACCAGCGCATCCCCGCTGCGCGAATCGCCCCAGCGTTGCGTGGCAGCGGCATCCTGCCAGAGCGCATAGCGCAGGCACTGGCCTTCGTCGTTGCAAAGCTGCCGCTGATTGCCGCTGGCATGGTTGCCGTTGCCCATGGCAAGGGTAAACGCCGTGCCGGCCGGACATCGCGTGGTGAGTGTTGCCGTGGAACGCGTCGGGCGCAGCGTGGCGGTGCTGCTCAGCGTGCCGAAGTTAAGCGGGGTGACGCGTTCTATGTAGCACCCCTGGCTGATTTCGGCCTGCGCGCTGGTGCCGCCCTGCACCTGCTCGCCCTCCGCGGAGCCGTCCGAGCAATTTTGCAGCGCATCCTGACGGGTGGCGCTGTGCCAGGCGATGCGCAGATTCATGTTGTAGTTGTAATAGTGGTACGCCGGCAGTTGGTTTTGCCCCGGCGGGAGGGTGGCGATAAGCGGAAAGCTACCGCTGATGCTGGTATTGCTTTGTGCAGTCAGGGTCTGCTGAATGAGATCCCCGCCGCTGGCGGGGCCCAGCTCCTGAGAGCGCGCGACGCCGTTAAGCAGGCGGAAGAGCAGGGTGTACTGTTTCCCCTCCTGGTCCCCGTTCGAGAGCATCTGAAAGGGTGGAGCATCAATGCTGCTCAGGCAGACGTTGATATATTCCATCGTGCCGTTATTGTCGGCCTGACAGCTAAATTTAACCTCGGTGTTGGTCGAGGCGGCATTTCCCGCCACGACGCTGCCAAAGTTGATGGCGGCGGGTGAGGTTATCCAGCACGCTGCCGCCATCGCCTTCATGGACAGCACGAGCAGCAGCAATAACGGTGTTTTTAATGACACAGTTGTTCTCCAATATTCTGTATTGATGACGCGGTGCGCGGGGCCGGAAGCGTGACCCGACACTCCCCCTCGCCGGTTTTCACCACCAGTTCACCCGGCAGGGGCGGATCTTCAAGCCAGATAAAACCGTCGCGTCCGACGATGGTCGCGCCGCGTGGCGTTGAAACGATGCTGCCCAGCGGGAGCGGCTTGTGGCGGCTGTCGACCAGCCGGGCCTGAACCGTCACGGCGTGATGGACATTAAAATCGACCTTTACCGCGCTGCCGTTGCCCGGTCTGGCATCCATGTCGGTGACGGGGGCCATAACATCGGCAGGGAGATCCAGCGGATTGATGCTGACCTTGCTGCTGTGGTATTGCGGCAGGTCGGTCAGCAGCAGATAGCCGTTTTCATCGGTTTCGCCTGCAGGGCGGTTTTCCAGCATTACCGGCACGTGTCCAACGCCGTGGGTGGAGACCAGCGCCAGACCCTGTTGGCTGTAGCGCAGGGCATGAAGGCTGCCATCCAGCAGCGTCAGGCTGCCTTCGGCTGAGGCGTACTGGTTGCCCAGCCTGGCGCCTTGCTCCAGCCCGACGTGCCACTCGCCTGCATGACCCAGATAGCCCACGTCCGCATAGATATCCCGGCGCTCACCAACGCTTTGTCCCAGCTGCCATGACCAGCCGCCGAGTCGATCGTCCGGCTGGTGGCGATAATCCATGCGTGACGTCTCGCGGCTGGTCTGAACGGAGAGAGTATCCGCACGGCCTAACGGGACCGAGAGCATAAGCTGAACGTTACTCGACGCATCCGTAAACGAACGGGTATAGCTCAGCGTGGTGGAGAGATGGGCCGGCAGCGAGACGGACCAGGAGGCGTTGAGGTAGCGCTGTTTGTTGCCCTGAATGTTTTGCTGTACCCAGCCTGCGCCTACGGTACCAAAATGAGGAACAGAGTGGCTTAGCCAGACGCTATCGCTGCGTCTGACCGGCAGGGCGCCGATCGTGCGGGCGTTATCGGCAAAGTCGGCATCGGTACGGACGGTGCTGGCAGAGAAGCCCGTCCCGCTGCCGTTCCATTGCCAGCCAAGGCCCCACTGTTTTCCCTGGCCATAGGGGCTGTCGCTCAGGGCAACATGTTGGCTAACAATCCCGATGTCGGGCGAGATCAGCCAGTCGACGCCTGTCCCGACATTGCGCAGTTTGCTCTGCTGTTCCGTGTGCAGCGCCAGCGTCAGCCGGTTACTTACCCCATAGCGCCAGCCCGCGTCGAGCACGAGATCGGGGGCATAGTCATTCGATCGCAGGGCGTAGTTTTGCCGCATCCAGCCGATATCCAGCGAGCCGCTGCTGAGCCCTTCCGCCAGCATCCCCGGCGCGCCGTAGAGATCGAGCTGTACGGTGCGACGCTGACCGTTGATGTCGGTAATGACCACCTGCGCCTGTCCGCTTCCGGTGAAGGAGGGCAGGGTATCCAGCAGAAAATCCCCCGGTGTCACGTGCTCGCTGCTCTGCTTAAGCCCGTCGATGTAAAGATCGACCGTTGAAGGCAGGACGGCAGTGTCGCTGTAGCGGCTGCGCGGTTCGGTGTTGAGCTGCGGATTAAGCTCAAAATTCCGCGCCCAGTGCAGGCCGCCAAAACGTACCTGCCGGCTCCAGCGGGTGCCCGTGGTGATGTTGTCGCCCAGCGCCAGGCTGGTCAGCGAGTCTGCGTTGTCCCACTGCCAGCGGGTTTCAAGACGCGTGTGGCTGGGCCGCCCAGCGCTGTTTTCCTCCCCCGCATGGCTTGAAAAGCTGCTGCTGAAGGTGCCGGGAAGCGCCCCGGATGCGGTCAACGAGGTCTGCGCGTTAAGCTGGCGGTTCCCCTGGGAGTCGCTGGCATAAAGGGCATACCCGAGCGTAAACGCGCTGATGGGCTGCGCCTCGGGATAGCGATACTGCGCGGTCGGCCTCTCGATAGTCAGGTGCTGCTGGCCGTCGAGCGCCTCTGCGTCGGCGGTAAGGGAGACCTGCTGAGCGTGTAAGTCGAGACTGACCTTCAGGCCAGGCAGGGACGTCAGTTCAACCCATTCGCTGTGGTCATCCGGGGCGCGAAGCCCCAGCTTTTTGAGGTCGCCGCGGTCAATCCACAGCGCCTCACCCACGACCCGGCAGGCCCACAGCTCCCCTCGAGGAGCGTGATTCACCGTGATGGCCAGCCATTGTACGGTGTCGGCGGCGGGTTCAACCCGGGCTGACAGCGTGAGCGGTAGCCAAAGCAGGAGCGCGAGTAGCGAGCGGGCGCAGGGGGATCTGGCTGGCATGGTGTTCATCATTGAGATAGGCGCGCAGTGCGCTGAGCGTGTGGTGTGAAGCCTGCTTAAGTGTCACAAGCGCGGTCTGTCCCGGTAGCACATAGCCCGCCAGCCCTTTCACCGATCCCACAACCTGCCCGCTGGCCGTCAGGGCCTGCAGGTGGCTCAGGCGAATATGGCTGTTCCCGGCGTTATAGCAGCGGATCGTTCCCGGGGGCTCCGCCTGTTCGCAGCTCAGGGCATCTCGGCTGACGGGCATATTCTGGTTTCCGGCAATAAAGACGGGAATCGAGTAGCGCAGCAGAAAGTGCACCGCGTTGGGGTTGGCCGCACGGGACGTTTCATCCGGCAGCTCATCAATGACCAGGCGGTAACTTTGCTCCTGTTCACGGATGCCGGGCTCCATAACGATGATGCGCACCAGCTGCTGCTGGCCCGGGGCCAGAGAGGTCATCGCCGGGCTACTGACCACCTCGTCGGTGGCCGTTAACACATCTTTGCCGTTTTGCTGGGTCCATTCGTAAACCCGTATCTGAGCATGGATGGCCGCTTTGCCGCTGTTCGTGAGGTAAACCGCGGATGCTCTTTGACCGCTCTGGAGATCGAGCGTCACGGGGGCCACCTGAAGTGTGGCGGCCAGCGCGTAGCGCGACAGCAGCGTCAGCATCAGGAGCCACAGAATGAAGCAGGGAAGACAGCGCCGCATGATCAATACACCAGATTTAAGGTGACATCGTCGCTGTAGGCGCCCGCCTGCGCGGTCGTCAGCGCCCCTGCGTCAATAACGCCATACAGCGTCTCTTCCTGCGTCATGCCGTTGCCGGTATCGGTAAGCCCATCGGTGCTGGTGATTTGCGTCTGTTTGCTCTCATCGGCAAAAAGTTTCCACGCTATCTTCTGTGCGCCCGTTTCACCGTTTTCCGGCTTCAGCCAGAAGGTGCCGTTTTCGCTGCTATCATTGCTGGTGGCGGAGAGCGTGAACGGCGTACCGTTGGTACAAACAATATCGACCTGCGTTTTGGCCTGAATTTCGCTTGATTCATCCGACCCGTGGCGTGAGAAATTGAGGTCGTTGGCTTTGAGGGTGCAGGATTTTACCACCTCAAGTGAAACGTGCATCGTCGCGCTTGCGGTGCTGTCTGCGGCGATCGCAGCGGCAGGAAGCAGGAGAGCGGAACAACATACAGCAGTGGAGATAATTTTCATGATCTTATTTCCTGACGTGAATAACAGTGCAATTACAGAGAAGTGGCCAGAGCGTCCAGCAGGCAGAGTTTTCGATGGAATTCTGCCAGGTTCTGACAGCAAAATTTGTTCATCGCGTTACGCTTGTGGGTGTAGATCGTTTTCGGTGACTTATTAAGGATTTGTGCGATACGCACCGGGCTGAAGCCTTTTTGAAGCAGCATGCAAACCCGCATTTCCTGGTACGTGAGCGTGGCGGTATTTTCTAAAGAGAAGGTCATGTCGCTAAAGCAGTGGCTTAGTTGGGCAAGGGACACATTTCCCGGGACCACTCTGATCCGCTCATTGCCTGGCAGGGCGTTAATGTCGTTGACCCTGGCCGTATCCGTAAATAACAGCCAGCTCTGCCCGGCGTGCGTGCTGAGCAGCTCCTGCAAACGCAGAAGCCCTTCTGGAGTAACGTTGTTGATCCAGTACGCCTCAGGACGGGGGGACACGGCCGTCGATACTATCGAATGGAGGCCGAGCCACAAAAACGCATTGCTGCTCAGAACGATGACCTGATAGCCGGCATTCGGGATGAAAGGCGTCATTTCATGCCCCACAGATAACCCTGGCCGTAGTCGGCCACGCTGGCGCGGGCCAGCGCGAAATCACCCGCGGTTTCGATGCCTTCTATCAGTACCTTACTGGCGACACGCTTGTACTGGCGGGTAAGGTGCAGGAACTTAGCCTGCTCGGTACGTCCGATCCAGAAGGTATGTTTGTCAATTTTGACGCCGCAGAAGCGGATCTGGCTGGCAAGCAGCTCGGGAAGAATGTCTTCGCAGACGTCGTCGGCCCACACTTCAACGCCCCATTGATGGAGCATCGCGATACCTGTTCGTAGGGACCGGCTTTGCATATCGTCGAGTTGTACCATCGTATGGAGATCGGTAACTTCGATAGCCAGCCTCTCCGGGCAGGAGGTTTCTTCTTTCAGCCTGTCGAGGAAGTCCGGTTCCAGCAGCAAATCCGATGTCGCATTGAGGTAATACTTGTCGCCTTCTTCGCAAGACAGGGTATGGCGAAGCTGCGCAAAGAAGTGTTCTTTACGCTGCGCAGAGGGCATTGAGCTAAAGTAGTCTTCAAGATTGACGTGGGGTTTTGCCGTGGACAATACCTCCCAGGCAATGACATTTTCACTGCGCAATGCCCGGATGGACTCGAACTTATAGCCGGTTAGCATGATAAAAGTGTGTACCGCTCCGTAGTGATTTCAGGAGCTGTACATTCTATGGTGGTGGCTTTTGGCGGGATATTTATAAATAAAATTGACTCATATAAAGAGTTTTTATCTGATTTATAAACTTTATATAGAATTATTTATTTTCATAACCGCCCGGCGGAATGCCGGGCGGGGCATGCGTTAGCCTTGCTTGCTGACAATTTTGATTTCGACCATGCCAATCCCGAGCTGGCGGGGTGAGTGGCCGAGAATATTCCCTTCATTGGTGGACTGCGGATCTGGCGGCACAATGACTAAAGTATTGCTGCGCGATGGATTGGTGAAATGCAGCGTGTGAGTGCTTACGTCGTTACCAAGCGTCAGCGTCTGCTCTTCATCGCCCACGCGCACCGGCACGGGCTTATTCGCGTTGGGCCCGTAAGCTCTGGCTGTGATCACCAGGTCGAACTGTTCCGGCAGCGGATGGGTGTACTCAATTTTCACCTCGTTGCCCAGTTGCGCGTTCGACCAGCGTCCCCAGGACTCCGGACGGGAGATGCCGCTAAACTGCTTCACTTCTTCAGGCGCGCCGGCCACGTTAAAGATGAAGCTGTCCGCTTTATAACGAATGTCGTTGTCGACGATTTTAAGCATGTCGATGTTGTGCTGATAGCGAGCCGTATCAATCACCGTATCTTTAAAGGCGGTTTTGCCTTTCCACTGGGCTTTGTCAACATGCTGCACGTTTTGTTCCCCGCCAAGCTGCCCCTGAGAGACGCACCAGTCGGTAGAAAGCGCCAGCGGCTGTGACCAGAGCTGGCCCATTTTGTAACACCGGTCGATCCAGACGAAGTTATCGCGAGGGGCGAAATCGGCCAGCTGGAAACGCAGCGGCGCGGAGTACTCACTTTCCGGCAGCGGTTCAACGCGGCTATCCGACACGCGTACCAGCAGCGGCAGACGGAAATTGCTGCCGGAGAAGGCGACGGTGTTTTTATCCCGATCGATGGTGAAGTCTTTCATCTCTTTCGGGAAGTTCCACAGGCGGATGATGTCGGGCTTCCAGGCGAGAATTTTCTCCTTCATGTTGAGGAAGACCTCCGACAGGGATTGTCCGGACAGCGTGCTGCGTCCAAGGCCAATAAAGTTGTCGCCGCCCAGAATGTCCAGCACCGTCGCGCCGTTATCCATGGAGTTGCGCTTGGTGGCGATCGTCTCCTGCTGCGGCTTGTCGCCGCGCAGGACGAAGAACAGATTGCTGCGGTCCTGCTTGTTGAGCTGATCCCACGCGCTGTTTTTCATCGCCAGATGATCGGACGAGACGACGATGACGGTGTTTTTAAACCAGGGCGAGGTTTTGATTTTCTCGACCAGCGCGGCGATGTGCTCCTGGCTACAGGTCACGGCGCTGAAAGACTTATTGTTTTTGCCATCCACGTCATAGCTTTTGCGCTTACAGGTGCGCGAGACGAACCCGTCCGGATGGTGGGTATCCACCGTCAGCGCAAAGAGAGAAAAACGCTTCCCGGCGCGGGACAGTTCCTCAAATTTCTTCCAGGTTTCGTCCAGCACCGTATCGTCATAGAAGCCCCAGTCGTTGCGGTAGGTCGGATCGGCAACCGTCGTTTTTAACTCTTCCGAGCCATACAGGTGGTCAAAACCGTGGGATTTCAGAAACACATCTTTTCCGGCAAAGCGCAGGTTTGCTCCCTGCATAAAGTAGTTTTCATAGCCGGAGTTTTTCAGAATATCGCCCAGGCAAATATTCTGCGGGAAGAACGTCGACATTGAAGCGGAGGCGTTGCCTTCAAAAGGCGCGAAGAGCGGGATACCGCACTGGGAAGCCACCATTCCGGCGATAGTGTAATCCGTGCCGGGCAGCTGCATGGTGTGGCTGAAGTCGAGACCTTCATTTTTCAGCGCGCCCAGGTCCGGCGTCAGGTTAGGGAACGCGTCGTTATCAAAGTAGGTACGCTCCAGGCTTTCACCGTAGATGTAGACCAGATTGAGCTTCGGGTTGGCGATCGTTTTTGACGGCTCTTTGTAATAAGCCACGAAGTCCGGATCGCCGTCACGCGACTGGGATTTCACAAGCTCGGTAATTTGATGAAACGCCGGGCTGGCATCAACGGAGGCCAGCGCCAGGAACAGCGCCAGCAGGCTGTAGCCATGATGGTGAGGGAGATGGCGACGGCGGCGCAGCACCCAGGCGAGCGCGCCGAAAATCGTCACCAGCGCCACGATCAGCCCCAGCCCCGGAAGGATGTACTTACCCACCCCCGCGCCCGTCAGGCTGTTCGTCAGGGTGTAGAGCACAGCATCGTTAATGCCGTCGCCGGTGAAGTAATCGCTGGCGTATAAGGTAATGTTTAAAATGATAAAAATGCCGAGCACCACCAGCGTGGCGATAAACCACCAGGTGTTACGGCCGGCTTTCCAGGCATAAACGCCGACGGAGGCCAGGAAAAGGATAAGAGAGATAAATTCTGACAACAGCATATCCTCATGACGCCAGGTGCTTCGCTGGCTAACTGTTTATTTTTGGTAAGACAATGTAATGGCGATGTCGTTTAGCTGCAATTTTAGTGTCACGAAAGTGTGCTGTTGTTAGGATTTGGTTTATAAAATCGTTTTTATGAAGGCGGTCGCATCCTGACAAACGGACGCTGAGACGGTGACAGGTAGGAAAAACGCTCGTTTAACGCCGCGATGCAAGCCTATCGCATTAAACGCGGCGTGTTGTGGCAGAAAATGGGGCGGGTCAGGAGATGAAATTAACGCCTTGTTTCAGCACCAGATCGCAGGCTTTGGTTTTCACCTGTTTTGCCAGAGAGGAGTTGCCGAGGGTGCTCAGGTTAAGCTGCTGGCCGTTTTGCGCGTTAAGAAGGCCCTGAATGCCGTCCATATAGCTTGTATCTGCTTTCTGTTCCTGCGTATCGAGACCCAGTTTACCCAGCACCTGGTTTTTCACGTTTTGCGCGTCGGTCACGGACGCCAGCTTCTGCTTTGCGCAATATTCCAGAATCCCCGCCGCGTTGTTCATCGTGCCCGCGCTCAGGCTCTGGGAGCTGTTGCTCAGCAGGCTGGTGAGAGAAGAGGCCGAGAGCCCGCCCTGGGCGCTGCTGCCCTCTTTGGTCAGCTCATTTGCTGCGCTTGACAGGGAATCCTGCCAGGAAGCCGCTTGCGCTGCGCCGGTAACCAGCAGAGCGCCTAAAAAGGTGCTGATAAGAATCTGTTTTTTCATAATGGCTTTCTCAAAAAGGTCCGTTTTGGGCCGGAAGGGGTTCCAGTATATACCTGCGCCCTGCTGGTGATTCCTGGAACTGTCTTAATACTCTTTGCCGGTGACGCGGCTGCGGTAACTGTCCCAGTCGAAGATGACATACAAACTGTTGCCCAGCTTCATGCGGTCCATGACGCGTTCACCCAGTAAACGGGTCATCTCGTCAATGTTGTGGTTCGTCAACATGCCGGTGGGGCGTTTGGAGGAGGAGCGGCGATCGACAATCTGGTTAATGATGACCTTTTCATAACGGGATTCCGTCTGAACGCCTATCTCGTCGATGACCAGGAGATCCACATTGCTCAGATCGTTAAGCAGCTGTTCTTCGCTGGTTTCACGGTTGCTGAAGGTGTCTTTCATGGCGGACATAATATCGGCCACGGTGATGATGAGGACCGATTTACCGCGCAGAAGCAGCTCGTTGCAGATGGCGGCTGCGAGGTGGTTTTTTCCGGTCCCGGGTTTGCCGCTAAAAATGAAGCTCGCGATATTGCCGTCGAATTCATCCACGTACTGACGTGCGGCGGCAAGCGCGTTCATCTGCCCGGTGGTCTCAATTTTATAGTTATCAAACGAGCAGTTCTGATGCAGGGGACGAATACCGGAGCGGTTAAAGGTGCGCTGCATTTTCATCGCCCGGTTTTCGCGGGCGAGCGCGGCGGCACGAATTTCACCTTGCTCCTTTTGCCACGCCAGCAGCTCTTCACCCGTGGTGAAAGCGGGCTTCACGTTGGCAGGCATCATTTTTTGCAGACGTTTCATCAGGTCGCCGACGTTCTTCATTTCGCACCTCGGAATCCGCTTGGGATCTGTTTATCCGGTTCTGAAAACGCGTTGATATCGCGCTTTGGCTGGCCATTGTTGCTGGCGCGGGTTATTTGAAGATGACGCGCGAGCTTTTGCTGCCACTGGATGTGGGTGAACACTTTGCCTTCCGCCTGCCACCACGCGGTAAACGCGGCGAGCTCTTCCGCGGTGGCGGGTTGGGTTAACGCAATGCCCCACAGTGCAGCCTGCCGCTGAAAATCCGCGTCAGGCTGCCACCCCGCGTACAGGGCAAATTTACCCATCGGAACGGCCAGTGGGGCATTAACCGGTTCATCAAAGAACTGGTTATCCAGCGTGACGTCGCTCGCCGGGCGTGACAACCGCGCTTCAATCTCCAGAAGCTGTGCCAGACGTTCCGGCGTGATTGCGTAAAACGCCGGCGCGTTGTCGGCAAAAACCGCAACCGTGCCGCCTTCGGCGTGGGTCAACACACCGCGTGGGTCGCGCATAAAGGCATCAATGCCAGCAATGCTGGTGGTCAGAATTCTGGAGGACATAACGCTTACTCAACTGATTACTACGGGCGTGATATGGGCTTATGGTAGCACAGAGAGGGGGAAGGAAAGGAGGGGGAAGTGCAGGCTGGTGCCCTCATCCTGGCCCTCTCCCGGCGGGAGAGGGAACAGAACCGATTACGCGATGATATTCAGCGTGACGTCAATATTGCCGCGGGTCGCGTTAGAGTAAGGGCAAACAATGTGCGCCGCATCGACCAGTTTTTTAGCTTCAGCAGGATCCATACCTTCTACGTGGATATTCAGTTTTGCTTCGATACCAAAACCGGTTGGCAGCGGGCCGATACCCACTTCGCCTTCGATAAACGCATCTTTTGGCAGGGTAAATTTGTCGCGAGCCGCCACAAACTTCATCGCGCCCAGGAAGCAGGCAGAGTAACCCGCGGCAAACAGCTGCTCAGGGTTCGTGACTTCTCCCCCCATGCCGCCCATCTCTTTTGGTACGCCCAGTTTGACATCCAGTACGCCATCGGAAGAGGTCGCGCGGCCGTCACGGCCCCCGGTTGCTTTTGCTTTGGCGGTATAAACAACTTTTTCTAAAGACATGGCAGGTTCCTCATCTTACTTTTGTATGTGCTATTTAATAGCGTGCGATATATATGGGTAAACTAAGACGCGTAAAGTATAGCCTCACGCGCGTTGAATCTGTTGTCGCAAAAGTTCCAGCTGTTGCTTGAGCGCCAGCATGGTGTCGGTATCACACTGTGCGGCGCATCCCACCGCATGTGGGATACCCAATGCCTGCTGCTGAAGTTCACGTCCGGCTTCAGTCAGCGTGACGGCGACCTGACGTTCATCTTTACGCGAGCGGTGGCGGTTGATGAGCCCTGCGCTTTCCAGACGCTTCAGGAGCGGCGTCAACGTTGCGGAGTCAAGGAACAACCGTTCACCGATGTCCGACACCGTCACGTCATCCTGCTCCCACAGCACCAGCATCACCAGATATTGCGGGTAAGTCAGGTTCAGCGGTGCCAGCAGTTGCCGGTACAGCTTATTAAGCGCCAGATTTGCCGAATAGAGGGCAAAACAGAGCTGGTTGTCCAGCAGGAGCGCAGCGGTCGTGTCGTTCGTTTTTGCGTTCATGAAATGAATATAGATTGTGTGCGATTTAATTGCAAGCAATATTAGGGGCAGGTATAACGCAGCGCCACCTGAACGGCCATTTTACGGTAGTGCTGGCGCTGGGCCTGTTCGTCTGCACCCTCTTCAAACAGCAGGGTGAAGGTGTAGCTGTTGGCAACGTAGTGAAAGCTGAAGCTGCTGATCAGACGGTGAAGATCGCGGGCGTCAACCGTCTGGCTGAATAGCAGCTTTTCTTTGCCCCGGCGCAGGATGCCTTCCAGCAGGTCGAGCGCGCTGCGGTTGACCTGGCGAAGATAGTTTGACTGCTGCATAAAGCGGCCGCGCTGCATGTTTTCCATGCAGATTATGCGGATGTAATCCGGGTGGTCGGCGTGATAGTCAAAAGTGGCTTCAACCAGGTGGACCAGCGCTTCGACAGGGGGCATATCCGCCAGGCTGAGCGCTTTTTCACTGGCGCGAATTTGGGTGTAAACGTATTCCAGGACAAGCAGGTAGAGATTTTCTTTGTTTTTAAAATGGTAAACCACCATGCGTTTGGTGGTACCCGCTTTCTCGGCGATCTGCTCCATGCGGGCACCGTTCAGTCCAAATTCGGCAAACAGCGCGATAGCGCTCTGAAAAATTTTCTCTTTCAGGCTCGATTCTTCACTGTGCTCGGGGTGTTCGCTGCCAGGGTTAGCCACATCCTTTCCTTATTTTTACCAAACGGACCAGAAAGATTATCTCCACGGCAGCGAAATAACACAAATATCAAACGCGCGGGTGCTTGCGGTAGAGCCATAGCCCGGGTATCGACAGCCCGATAGAGAGCGCGCCGACGATGGAGGACGCCTTAAGAAAGTTGCTCAGGAGAAGAATCATCTGCGGCTCGGTGTAGCCAAAATGGCTGATTTTCACCGCGGAAATCATCGCCGTATAGGCAGATATGCCGGGGAACATCGGAATAACGGCGGCGACGGTGAACACTTTCGGATGCGCCAGATACCAGCGCGACCACTGAATACCGATGCTGCCGACCAGCATAGAGGCGATAAACGTCGACCATTCGATGTTAAAGCCCGCCGTCATCATCACCATTCGTGAGCCATGACCGATTGCGCCCAGCAGGGCACACCACGGCAGCGCGCGTTGCGGAACGTTAAATACCATCGCAAAGCCGACGGCAGGAATGGCGGCCAGGAGCATGTCCTGTGCCAGCGCCAGCAGAAAATCTATCACGCCCATCCGCGTAGCCCCCACAGCGTCATTGCCATCACCACGCCGATGCAGGTCGCCAGCGTCAGCAGGCTGGCGATAGCCCAGCGTGCCAGGCCGGTATTGATGTGCCCTTTAAACATGTCGGCGACGGCGTTAATCAGTGGGAAGCCCGGCACCAGCAGAAGCACGCTGGCGGCCATCGCAATCGTTGGGGTCGCGGCAAACTGCGGCAGGCGCAGCAGCAGGCCAGACACCGTGGTGGCAACAAACGCGGTGATGCAGAAATTAATTTGTGGGTGCAGCTGCCGGTGCGTCAGCATCTGGCGCACGTACATGGCGATGCTGCTGGCGAAAAAGGTGACGATCGCGCCGTCCCAGCCGCCTTTATTGAGCTTACAAAAACAGGCGCACGACAGCCCCACCATGAGCACGACCAGCCAGCGTGGATAACGTAATGGCTTGATTTGGTTAAACCGTTTTTCAATCTCCTTGAGATCGAGAAGCTTATGCTCAGCCAGGATGACGATGTGCTGGACCTCAGTTACAACGTGCATATTAATGCCGCGGTCGTGGTTTTTACGGGTGGACGTCAGACACTGCCCGTCTTTAATGGTGGTCAGCACAATGGCGTTGGATGAGATAGCGCTTTCAACGCTGTCCATTCCCAGCGCCAGTCCCAGCCGGGTTGAAAGCTCCTCGACCAGCGCGCTTTCCGCGCCGTGCTGGAGCAGAAAAAGACCGCACTGAATACAAAGCCGCGTGATAGCACGCTGCGTTGACCGATCTGCCTGCATGTCGTGTCCCGAAGAGAAAGTGGATAGTTGCCGATTGGCCCGTAATGCCTACTTTTAGCACAAAGTGCGGTGACCTTTGCTGTGGATCAGATCAAGGTTTATGCAAACAGTTGCGACCCCCGCCACGAAAGGTTTTTTGTATTAATTTATCAATGCGGTGAATTATTAATTTGGAAATATAAGATATTTGTATTTAGTTATTCTAATTTTATATTGTCGTTATTTTAATGACTACGTAATTAAATTTATTTGCGCTTTGTGAGATATTAGCGCTGTTTTAGGCGTTTCTTAAACCAAGAACATATCTCATCTTCTGCTTGTATTAATCCGTTTTACACTCAGGGACGAAAATACTTATACATTGATGCGTTTAAGGTTACTCATCAAATGAAAAATGGACACGGAGGGTCTATGTTGTCACTGCCTGGTAAGCATGGCGTCGTCATTAGCCGAATACCCGTAATGCAAAATGGGCTAGGGGACATAATGGCGCGTCATTTCCCCGATTTTGAATTGACCTACTGCCGCTCACTACAGGAGTTAACCCTGCTTCAGTTGCGCCGCGCAGACGTGATTATCGCCGATGTTTCAGGCGAATACAGGAACCCACGGGGTACGCTCGAAGAGTATTACCGCTTACTGAACCAGTACCGGGAAATCCACTGGATCTTTTTGGTCTCCCGGCCGTTTTACCCTATTGCCGTTGAGCTGCTTATGCGGCCGGAAAGCACGCTGCTTTCTGATATGGAACCTATTGAAGGTGTCGTTAACGCTATCCGGGCAGGGAGTGAACGCGCGGAGCGGATAAGCCAGACGTTATTAACCCCAGAACCTCAGGAAAGTGATGATGATGACGAACACTTTATTGCGCTCACGCACTCTGAACGTAAGGTGCTTCGCCTGTTAGGCAAAGGGTGGGGAATTAACCAAATCGCTACATTGCTTAAAAAGAGCAATAAAACGATCAGTGCGCAGAAAAACAGTGCGATGCGAAGGCTCTCATTGCGGAGTAATGCCGACATGTACGCCTGGATCAACAGTACACAGGGAATGAGAGAGCTGAGTTTAATGTCAGCCTATGGAGAGTTCGAGGAATGGAAAAAACCGATTCAACAAGACATATCGCCATCATCGAAAATTGCGCGATGAGTGCGGTCGGGCTGCAGCATCTTTTTACGCAGTCTGAACTCAGCCAATATCAACTGCACCTGTTTAATGATTTTGATGGCTTTAAGAAAGCACTGCATCACGTGAATTTTTTTTCGCTGATCTATTCGCTTTCCGATGCGCGAGAAGAGCGCCGTAACTGCCTGGCGCATCTGCGGGATCTTGCGTTTACGCATAGCCATATCCAACGCATTATCCTGGTCTCGGATGAAATGGAAGCGCGGTTGATTAGCCATCTTTCGCCTTCACGTCTGCACGGTGTGGTCAGTAAATCGGTGACCCTCGAACACCTGATGAAGTAATTCATGGTGTTGTTGAGCGAAACGCTGCGCATTAATGACAATATGCTTAACCACTGGTACTGCAGTCAGAACCGGATGTTAAGCCCAACGGAAAGAGCGATTTTGCGTTATATGTCATGCGGGTATTCCATCCCCGAAATCGCGGCGCAGCTTGAGCGCAATATCAAGACTATTCGCGCGCATAAGTTTAATGCGATGGTGAAACTGGGGGTGAACTCTGACGTAGGGTTGCTTGACGCAGCGGATATTCTTACCCATCTCCCGGTTAGAGAACCGCGAACTGCGGGGCTAAGCAAACCGACATTTTTGTAACCTGCCTTTTGCGCGCCAGAGACGCTCTGGCGCATCATTCAGATGCACACATCAACCCACTTTGCGGATGTCAGCTCTGCCATTCTGTCTGGAGAAATACGCACGGCACTATGAATTGCGCCAGCGGCGGGGAGCACTTCAGCGTATTGTTTTAAAGAGATATCGCAGTAAACTGCGAGCGGGTTTTCCAGCCCGAACGGGCAGACGCCACCAACGGGATGACCTGTAACGGTAACCACTTCATCGCTGCTGAGCATGCGTGCTTTCGCGCCAAACGTGTCTTTCAGTTTTTTGTTATCCAGACGCGCATCACCCTTCGCCACGACCAGAATCACCTCATTTTTAACCTTCAACGATAAGGTTTTGGCAATTTGTCCCGGCTCTACACGGTGGGCGGCAGCAGCCAGCGCAACGGTAGCCGTACTCTGGCTAAGTTCTATTACCTCTATCTCCGGCGCGTTGTCGGCAAAAAACTGCTGTACGGACTGCAAACTCATTGTTTCCTCCTGACAAATATCCTGCGTAATCTGTCATAAGAATTTATGCTCTGTAAATATCTCTTAAGTAACAAATATCCAGGATGGCTGATTTCTGGATCCTCTTCACAATCACAGAAACCGGTTACAGTAACCGGTTGCAGAGCGTGATGCGTAGATTAATACTGAGTATGTAACGTCCCCTGTATCCAATAATAAGAGCCAATTATGAAACCATTTCGTCTGAGCAGTACCGCTGGTACGCAAGCCAGCAAGGTTGTGAAGCTGATTTATGGAACAACGTGCGGCGCGAGTGCGCCCGTAATAAACGTCTGACAGGAGATCAACCATGTCTGCCAACCATGCTGCGTTTAATCTGATATTCCGTTTCGTTGAAAATTACGTGAGCCCGATTGCCGGGCGTATCTCGTCCCAGCGTCATGTCATGGCTATCCGTGATGGGTTTATCTCCGCGATGCCGTTCATGATTGTAGGTTCATTTTTATTAGTGTTTGCTTACCCGCCGTTTTCGCCTGATACCACCTGGGGTTTTGCGCGCGCCTGGCTGGATATGGCAAAGCAGTTTGAAGGCCAGATCCTGACGCCGTTTGATATGACGATGGGCATCATGTCCATTTATATCTGCGCGGCCATCGCCTATAACCTTGGCAAACATTATGTCAAAACGCACCAGCTGGACCCGTTCATGTGCGCGATGCTGTCTCTGATGGCGTTTCTGCTGGTTGCAGCCCCTAAAACTAAAGGCACGCTTCCCGTCGACAGCCTGGGTGGAACGGGTATTTTTACCGCCATTCTGGTGGCGATTTACTGCGTTGAGATGATGCGTTTCCTGAAAGCGCATAACATCGGTATTCGCCTGCCAGACCAGGTGCCGCCGATGATCAAAAACTCCTTTGACCTGCTGATCCCGGTGCTGGTGGTGGTGTTAACGCTTTATCCGCTAAGCCTGTTGATTCAGTCTCAGTTTGACATGCTGATTCCGCAGGCAATTATGTCCATCTTCAAGCCCCTGGTTTCCGCGGCGGACTCACTGCCCGCAATCCTACTGGCGGTGTTGATTGGGCATCTGCTGTGGTTCGCCGGGATCCACGGGGCGGCTATCGTCTCCGGGATGCTGCAGATGTTCTGGCTGACTAACCTCGGGGCTAACCAGACCGCTCTGGCCGCCGGTCATCCCCTGCCACATATTTTTATGGAAGCCTTCTGGACGTTCTTTATCGTGATTGGGGGGTCGGGTGCGACGATGGGGCTGGTGATTTGCTATCTGCGCAGTCGCTCAGCGCATTTACGCTCTATCGGCCGATTGAGCGTGGTGCCCAGCTTCTTTAACATCAACGAACCAGTTATCTTCGGTACGCCGATCGTGATGAACCCGGTGTTCTTTATTCCGTTCCTGCTGGCCCCGATGGTTAACGCCGTGCTGGCCTGGGCGGCAATGACGTTTGATCTGATTGGCCGTGTTATTTCCGTAGTACCCTGGACGGCACCGGCGCCGATAGGCGCAGCATGGGCGCTGGGCTGGGATTTCCGTGCCGCTATTCTGGTGGTCGTTCTGGCCTGCGTATCGGCAATCATCTACTTCCCGTTCTTTAAAGTGTACGAGAAACAGCTGCTGGAGCAGGAAGCGGAAGAAGCGCAGCGTAATGCGGAAGAGGACAACCAGCAGGTGGCCTAGGTAAAAGCAAAACGGCAACTTTCAGGTTGCCGTTTTTAGTGTTTGTTCCATCAGCCCCGTGGGAGAGGGGCAGGGTGAGGGCATCAGGCCGCACCCGATTATTTCAGCGTGCAATCCCCGCACTGCTTGACGTCCGGCAGGCGATAGCGCTGGCAGCAGGTACGACGCACCAGAAGCCCGTCACGGAGCACAACGGTACGGAATAATGGGTTATCGCGGCCATCGGAAAGTTGTTTTGCAAAGAAGCAGGACTGACGCAGGGCCTCCACTTTCTCATCGCCGATCAGCGGTTTCATTTCCGTTAAATACCAATGGATTAAATATCCGGTATTACTCCAGATAAGCTTCCCGTTGATCTCGCCCGTTGCTTCAAGTGCCTCCACCACTGGGATCAGGGCCTGGATGACAAGCTGTTCCAGACGTTCCTGAGCAGAGAACTGCTCTGCGCCGCGATCTTCGTACAGGTCAATCCAGAAACAGGCTGCTCGGCCAGTTTCGTGGAACTCGACGTGAAAATGATCCGGGGAGAGCGCCAGCATGCTCTTTTGGGTTAACACCGCCAGCATGAGCGGGGGAACCATCAGCCCGATATACCATTGTGCCCACAGGGAAAGCAGCGGTTTATTTTCCCGCGTTAGGGTCGGCTGATTGCGATAGATATGGTCGGAATAGGTTGCAAGCAGCGACTGCAGCGTAGAGGGTTGCTGCCACTGAGCGAGCGTCATGGCGTGATGCGGGGGCGCTTCATCAAGCCTGATAAAGTCCAGAAGGTGGGCGCGCGTCTGTGCAATCTTATCCCGTATGGCATCCGCAAGCGACGCATCCCCGCTGGTGAGCGGCGCTCGCCAGAGGAGTGGTTCAACGATGTGTGCGGTTTGCGTAGCCATAGTTGAGATAGGAATCTAAATGATAATGATTGCCAATCCTAACTATTGCTCATACCAATGGCAAGACTTTTGTCCTGATTAACCGCTTACGCGCTTAAGCGGTTTGTAGCTCTTCACTCAGCAGAATGTTATTGCGACCTAAATGCTTTGCTTCATAGAGCGCTCTGTCTGCTCTCTCCAGCGCGCCTTCCACGTCTTCATTTTCGAAAATGGCAATACCGATGCTGATGGTGACGTTGGTGGCGACACTTTCGTTGAAAAGATGGGGGATTTTCAGATCATAGACTTTCTGACGGATCCGCTCTGCCGTATGGCGGGCGTGTTCAAGGGAAATATTCGTCAGCAACACCATGAACTCTTCCCCACCGAAACGCGCCACAATATCGCGTGAACGGACGGCATCACGAATGGCCGCAGAGACGCGTTTCAGTGCCTGGTCGCCCATCATATGGCCATAATGGTCGTTATAGGCTTTGAAGTGGTCGATATCCATCAGAAGGACAAAGTGTTCGCCGTTTTCTACCGCCGGCAGGTTCTCCAGACGGCTCTGCAGGCCGCGACGATTATAGAGCCCGGTTAGAGGATCCATCATGCTGAGATCGGTCAGCGTTTCCCGTTCTTCCAGCAGGCGAGAGAGCAGCTCCTGGGCGAAGCGATCGTTGCGCCTTTGCAAAATGTTATGAATAGCAATAGCCACCACAGGAAGTGCGAAAGAATAGGACATTCTTAGCCATATATCTTGGTCGCTTAACCACAGGCAGACAATAAAGGCGGGGAGCGAGTGCAGCGTAAATGCTTTGATATTACTGGCGAAGGCCAGCGTTCCGATAAATAGCACCGTGAGTAAGGCTATTATCAAATACATAGCCTGGTCATGGGTAATTAGCGAAAATTTCGAATCAATTTGCCAGGCCCACAAAATACCAAAGATTGCTGAAACGGCAGGAATATTTATCTTCCGCGCGCCCTTTTTCCAGTGCCAGACGAACAGGCCAGTACTGATCGCGAAAATTGCAATCAGAGGGGCAGAAAACACGCGTACAGAATAGAGCGGGTTTGTTACCGAGAACACGGCTGAAGTTGCGTTCAGAAATAAAAATAAACGTAACGATAATTGATATTTTCTTTGAACCAAAGACCGCCAGGATTGTGATGTCATAGTCGTGCGTTTTTATTAAAATTTAATTAAAACAAATGAATAGGTGTGGTTTCGCACTAAAATATGCAAAAAACTCAAAGCGTAATTATAAGAAAAACTTTATGTGTAGTTAACAGGTGAGCAATTTATCACCTTAGGAAATTTCTGTCATTCTACATAAGGGTAAAGGCCGATCTTTTTTGCTTCACTGCGCGACAAATGATAATTTTTATCATATGATATTGTTTATCATTATCGTTATGAAAGGGCGATGTATGTTGAACAGGGCGCTGGGAAGTGCATGGGGAGTATTGTTACCGGGCGTTATCCTTGGCGTGTTGATGTTTGCCGATCTCTCCATCAATATCTGGAAGGCCATCATTGTGTCAGGATTGCTGGTTACGTCAGGCATGATCTGGCATAAGCAACTTCGTCACTTTGTTTTACTGCCATCGTGTGTCGCATTGATCAGTGGAATTCTGGTGATACTGATGAGTTTGAAATAACAGGGAAAACAAGAGGAGTTACAGAAGGGATGTAAGATAATTGGTGCGAGGGGGGGGACTCGAACCCCCACATCCTAAGGACACTAACACCTGAAGCTAGCGCGTCTACCAATTCCGCCACCTTCGCACAGTCATCTTACTTTTTTCGATATCGCCTCGTTGGTGCGAGGGGGGGGACTCGAACCCCCACATCCGTAAGGACACTAACACCTGAAGCTAGCGCGTCTACCAATTCCGCCACCTTCGCCCAGTGCGAGCAATATCAACGTGATTTATGGTGCGAGGGGGGGGACTCGAACCCCCACATCCGTAAGGACACTAACACCTGAAGCTAGCGCGTCTACCAATTCCGCCACCTTCGCATACCATCGATACTGTAAAAGTATCGTAACCACGGAGGCGCATTCTAGATGTTTTCAGCTTTACGTCAACTGAAAATTGCGCGCCTTTTATTGATTGCTGCAAAAATGGACGGAATTGATACACCTGCTTGCCGGATGGCGCTGGCGCTTATCCGGCCTGCATTGTATGGCAAATTATTTCTTTGCCTGACGCGTCATCACGGTGCGGTAGACCTTAAAGCGGCCAGTCTGGGCGATCACTTCGTGGAAGCCGAAGGTTTCGTCCAGCACTTTCGGGTACGCCAGGAAGGCGTTCGCCACGATGCGCAACTCGCCGCCGCTGTTGAGGTGGCGAGTCGCGCCACGGATCAGCGTTTGCGCAGCTTCGAGGCTGGTCTCCATGCCGTCGTGGAACGGCGGGTTAGAGATAATCATGTCAAAGCGGCCGGTCACGTCAGAGAAGACGTTGCTGGCAATCACGTCGCCTTCAATGCCGTTTGCGGCAAGCGTTGCGCGGCTGGCTTCAACCGCCGGGGCGCTTACGTCACACAGGGTTAAACGCACTTTTGGTGAATGGCTGGCAAGCACCGTTGAAAGCACGCCCGCGCCGCAGCCCACGTCCAGCACTTTGCCTTTGGTGTGCGGTGTCAGGGTGGAGAGCAGCAGCTTGCTGCCCGTATCCAGCGCGTCACGGCTGAAGACGCCCGGCAGGGTTTTGATGGTCAGGCCGTCAAGCTGGTATTCGTCCCAGAAGGTGTTGGCATCGAACGTTGTCTGCTTTTCCAGACGGCCATGATACAGACCGCAGCGACGCGCGCTGTCGACTTTGGTCAGCGGCGCGTAGGCTTCCAGCATCTGCTCGGCGCTACGGACGCCGCTGCGGTTTTCACCGACCACGAAAATATCACAGCCAACCGGCAGCAGGGAGAGCAGGTTCATCAGCTGGAACTGGGCTTCCGGCTTGTTCTTCGGCCAGTAGTAGATCAGCGTATCGCAGTCGGCAATATCGCTCTGCTCCGCCACCAGGCTGAAGCGTGCGCGCTCGCCCATCTGGCGGCTCAACACCTGCCAGTGGTGGTAGTATTGGGTGTGGGCACGGCTTTCAGCACAGTCGAAACGCGCGGGCAGGTCATCCTGCATATCTCCGGCAAACAGAATACGGCTTTCTTCGAAATCATCACTGTGACGCAGCAAGACTTCACTTGCCGGGGTAAATGCAGACATGAATTGTTCCTCAATAAACTCAGGCGGGGATTATAGTAGGTAGATGGCGCACTTTCGACACATTTGCTATATTTGCGCGCCTGAGAGACAGGAGTTATCCCTATGACATCCCGACGAGACTGGCAGTTGCAGCAGCTGGGCATTACCCAGTGGGCCTTGCGTCGCCCGACGGCGTTGCAGGGCGAAATCGCTATCTCCATCCCTGCGCACGTTCGGCTGGTGATGGTAGCGGAAGAACTGCCTGCCCTGAATGAACCCCTGATCGGTGATGTCCTTCGCAGCCTGAAGCTGACGCCCGACCAGGTCTTACAGCTGACGCCTGAATGGGTTGCCATGCTTCCTCCTGATAGCCGCTGTAACAGCTGGCGCATCGGAGAGACTAGCGACATCTCTCTTCAGGGGAGCAAAATCAGCTCGCCAGTGCTGGACGAGCTGAAAGCCAATCCAAAGGCGCGCAGCGCGCTATGGCAACAAATCTGCGAATATGAACACGATTTCTTCCCTCACGACGCCTGACCTGACCGCAGCGTTCGCGATTGAAACACGCGCCCACACCTTTCCGTGGAGCGAGAAAACGTTTGCCAGCAATCAGGGCGAGCGCTATCTGAACTACCGTCTGGACGTTGACGGCACCATGGCCGCGTTTGCCATCACGCAGGTCGTTCTTGACGAGGCGACGCTGTTTAACATCGCCGTCGACCCGGCGTTTCAGCGCCGTGGGCTGGGAAGAGAACTGCTTGAGCATCTCATTCGTGAGCTCGAAACCCGTGACGTTTTCACCCTGTGGCTGGAGGTGCGCGCATCGAATGTCGCCGCCATCGCGCTCTATGAAAGCTTAGGCTTTAACGAGGCGACAGTCCGCCGTAACTACTACCCCACCGCAGAGGGACGTGAAGACGCCATCATAATGGCTCTGCCGATTGGATAACGAAGATAAGGTTGTAACGATGAAATGGGACTGGATTTTCTTTGATGCCGACGAAACGCTGTTTACGTTTGACTCGTTTGGCGGCCTACAGCGGATGTTTCTCGACTATAGCGTGACCTTCACCGCTGAAGATTTTCAGGACTATCAGGCGGTGAACAAGCCGCTGTGGGTGGATTACCAGAACGGTGCCATCACTGCGTTACAGCTTCAGCACCAGCGCTTTGACGTCTGGGCGGAGCGCTTAAATGTGAGTCCGGGCTCGCTGAATGATGCTTTTCTCAATGCGATGGCGGATATTTGCGCGCCACTGCCGGGCGCGGTTTCTCTGTTGAATGCGTTGAAAGGCAAAGTGAAACTGGGAATCATCACTAACGGCTTCACCGCGCTGCAGCAAATCCGTCTGGAGCGCACCGGCCTGCGCGATCATTTTGACGCGCTGGTGATCTCCGAAGAGGTGGGGGTGCCGAAACCGGATCCGCGGATTTTCGATTATGCGCTGGCGCAGGCCGGTAATCCCGACCGCGATCGCGTGCTGATGGTGGGGGATACCGCAGAGTCTGATATTCTTGGCGGTATGAAGTCAGGTTTGTCGACCGTCTGGCTAAATGCGCATGGCCGCGTGAAGCCTGAAGGCATCGAGCCAACCTGGACCGTCACGTCATTGACCGAACTGGAGCAACTCCTGTGTAAACAATGATTGCCTGCCCCCCGTTGATGGGTAAAATAGCCGCAATTTTGTATTCCATGATGCGTGGCGTGCTGCCGCGCTTATAAAAGAAGATTTAATTATGACGTTGTCTCCTTATCTGCAAGAGGTGGCCAAGCGCCGTACTTTTGCCATTATCTCGCACCCGGATGCCGGTAAAACGACCATCACCGAAAAGGTGTTGCTGTTCGGACAGGCGATCCAGACTGCGGGTACCGTTAAAGGCCGTGGCTCCAGCCAGCATGCAAAATCTGACTGGATGGAGATGGAAAAGCAGCGTGGTATTTCGATTACCACCTCCGTGATGCAGTTCCCGTATCACGACTGCCTGGTAAACCTGCTGGACACCCCGGGCCACGAAGACTTCTCCGAAGATACCTACCGTACCCTGACGGCGGTGGACTGCTGTCTGATGGTGATCGACGCCGCGAAGGGTGTAGAAGATCGTACCCGCAAGCTGATGGAAGTTACCCGCCTGCGCGATACGCCGATCCTCACCTTTATGAACAAACTCGACCGTGACATCCGTGACCCGATGGAGCTGATGGATGAAGTGGAAAACGAGCTGAAGATCGCCTGTGCGCCAATTACCTGGCCAATTGGCTGCGGTAAGCTGTTCAAAGGCGTTTACCACCTCTATAAAGACGAAACCTACCTGTACCAGACCGGTAAAGGCCACACCATTCAGGAAGTGCGCATTGTGAAAGGTCTGGACAACCCGGATCTGGACGCCGCGGTTGGCGAAGAGCTGGCCGCGCAGCTGCGCGACGAGCTGGAGCTGGTGAAGGGTGCGTCTCACGAGTTCGACAAAGAGCTGTTCCTGAGCGGTGAAATTACCCCGGTCTTCTTCGGTACCGCACTGGGTAACTTTGGCGTAGACCACATGCTGGACGGTTTGGTGGAGTGGGCTCCGCAGCCAATGCCGCGTAAAACCGACACTCGCGAAGTGGAAGCGAAAGAAGAGAAATTCACCGGTTTCGTCTTCAAAATTCAGGCCAACATGGACCCGAAACACCGCGACCGCGTGGCCTTTATGCGCGTGGTGTCCGGTAAGTATGAGAAGGGCATGAAGCTGCGCCAGGTGCGTATTGGCAAAGATGTGGTGATCTCCGACGCGCTGACCTTTATGGCGGGTGACCGCTCGCACGTTGAGGAAGCGTATCCGGGCGACATCATCGGTCTGCACAACCACGGTACGATCCAGATTGGCGATACCTTCACCCAGGGCGAAATGATGAAGTTCACCGGGATTCCGAACTTCGCACCAGAGCTGTTCCGTCGTATTCGCCTGCGCGATCCGCTGAAGCAGAAGCAGCTGCTGAAAGGCCTGGTTCAGCTCTCCGAAGAGGGCGCCGTGCAGGTGTTCCGTCCAATCGCCAACAACGATCTGATTGTCGGCGCGGTGGGTGTGCTGCAGTTCGACGTGGTGGTTGCGCGTCTGAAGAGCGAGTACAACGTGGAAGCGATTTACGAATCGGTCAACGTGGCGACCGCGCGCTGGGTTGAGTGTTCAGACGTGAAGAAATTCGAAGAATTTAAGCGTAAGAACGAAATTCAGCTGGCGCTGGATGGCGGTGACAACCTGACCTATATCGCGCCAACGATGGTCAACCTGAACCTGACGCAGGAACGTTATCCTGACGTACAGTTCCGCAAAACGCGCGAACACTAATCCCTTCTCAGAGCACGGCAATCGCCGTGCTCTTCTTTTATTCCAGTCTTATTAATCCCTTGCGGAATGTTCTTAATTCACCGCTAATTCACGCTATTCGCGCGTTTTTTACTCAATTCTGAAAGCGGCATTGTGAGAGTGATCTATATTTAACTCAGTGTTTAGCACCGGGTGTGGATGAATTAACTGTTCAATGCATGTCGATTGGTTCTCCATTTCACCCGTGTGTTTATTCGCAATATATAAAACTACTAAGGAAGTATGTAGCCCGAATAGCGGGTAAAACACAGGAATAAATCGATGAATATGACAAGACTGAAGATTTCTAAAACTCTGCTGGCTGTAACACTGGGTAGCGTTCTGGTTAGCGGTTCCGCCCTGGCGGAAAGCAGCACCATGGATAAAGCACAGTCCACGGCCGATACTGCGGGGCAAAAAATCGATAGCTCTATGAATAAAGTCGGTAATTTCATGGACGACAGCTCTATCACAGCAAAAGTGAAAGCCGCGCTGGTGGATGATGAAGCCATCAAGAGCACCGATATTTCCGTTAAGACCGACAAGAAAGTGGTCACCCTGAGTGGCTTCGTGGAAAGCCAGGCGCAGGCAGAACAGGCGGTGAAAGTCGCTAAGGGTGTCGAAGGTGTGGCCTCCGTGAGCGATAAACTGCATGTTCGCGACGGTAAAAACGCGTCGGTGAAAGGTTACGCCGGGGATGCGGCAACCACCAGCGAAATCAAAGCTAAACTTTTAGCAGATGACATCGTGCCGTCTCGTAAGGTGAAAGTAGAAACCACCGATGGTGTGGTTCAGCTTTCCGGTACGGTTGATTCCCAGGCACAAAGTGAACGTGCCGAGTCAATTGCGAAAGCCATTGATGGTGTGAAAAGCGTTAAAAACGATCTGAAAACGAAGTAATTCTGGACCATTCGCCCGCCGGGCTAAATCCTGCGGGCGAAATAAGAACGACTCTGGAAAAACGC
Organism: Enterobacter asburiae; assembly: GCA_011754535.1. NCBI lineage: Bacteria > Pseudomonadati > Pseudomonadota > Gammaproteobacteria > Enterobacterales > Enterobacteriaceae > Enterobacter > Enterobacter asburiae. The sequence continues at coordinate 708,120 of JAAQVN010000001.1, forward strand.
CGGTGAGTGACCTGAGCGCTCACGTTTAGCGGCCGACATTAACTATGGTAAAGGAGAAGCTTATGTTTCGTTGGGGCATTATATTTCTGGTTATCGCGTTAATTGCCGCCGCATTGGGCTTTGGTGGACTGGCAGGTACAGCGGCATGGGCAGCTAAAATTGTCTTCGTCGTCGGTATTATTCTGTTCCTGGTCAGCCTGTTTACGGGGCGTCGACGTCCATAGCAAACGCAATATTTCTTCAACAAAATAAAGCCAGTCCCTGCGACTGGCTTTTTCTTATTTGCGTTACAGGTCGGGTGCGTTACTGTGGAGTGATAAAATAATCAAAACAGGAAAGCAGAGGTGGGGCAACGAATTCCCGTTACGCTCGGCAATATTGCGCCGCTGACGTTAAAACCGTTTCGCGCGGGTCAACTCGCACTGGTTTGTGAGGGGGGAGGACAGCGCGGCATTTTCACCGCCGGCGTGCTGGATGAATTTATGCGCGCGCAGTTCAACCCGTTTGACCTCTACTTCGGTACGTCCGCCGGGGCGCAGAATCTCTCTGCCTATGTCTGTAACCAACCCGGCTACGCGCGAAAAGTAATCATGCGCTACACCACGGCGAAAGAATTTTTTAACCCGGTGCGCTTCGTGCGCGGCGGCAACCTGATCGATCTCGACTGGCTTCTGGAGTCGACCTCCAGCCAGATGCCGCTGGCCATGGATACCGCCGCCCGTCTGTTTGATAGCGGCAAAGCGTTCTGGATGTGCGCCAGCCGGGGGGATGACTACTCGCCGGGCTATTTCTCACCGCAGAAGGATAACTGGCTGGACATCATCCGCGCCTCCAGCGCTATTCCCGGTTTTTATCGTACCGGAGCTCTGCTGGACGGCATCAGCTATCTGGACGGTGGCATCAGCGACGCGGTGCCGGTGCAGGAAGCCGCCCGGCGCGGGGCGAAAACCATCGTGGTGATCCGGACTGTGCCGTCGCAAATGTATTACACACCCCAGTGGTTTAAACGGATGGAGCGCTGGCTGGGCGACAGCAGCCTGCAGCCGCTGGTGAACATCGCAAAGCAGCATGAAACCACCTACGGTGCGATGCAGCGCTTTATTGAAAAACCGCCGGGTAAGCTGCGAATTTTTGAAATCTATCCGCCGAAGCCGCTGCTGAGCATGGCGCTGGGCAGCCGCATCCCTGCGCTGCGCATGGATTACAAAACGGGGCGGCTGTGCGGGCGTTACTTCCTGGCGACGGTGGGGAAAATGCTGGCGGAGCAGCCGCCGCTTCATCGGCATAAACGGATTATTATGCCGCCTGCGGTTGTCGCCAATGATGCCCTGACGATGCCGCTGGTGGATATCCCGCAGGCGAATGACGCTTTACTGGATAACGAGGATCTGGCGTGACGCACCGCTTTGTTGATACCCACTGCCACTTTGATTTCCCGCCGTTTGCGGGGGATGAAGCGCAAAGCATTGCGAAAGCTGCCGAGGCAGGCGTTCAGGCCATCATTGTGCCGTCAGTAGAAGCGGCCTATTTTTCCCGCGTGCTGGATCTTTCCACGCGATACCCCGCGCTTTATGCCGCGCTCGGCCTGCATCCGATTGTCATTGAGCGCCATCGTGATGAGCATCTTGAAGAGCTGGATCAGGTGCTGCAAAGTGCAGGAGAGAAACTTGTCGCCATCGGCGAGATCGGCCTCGATCTCTATCGCGAGGATCCGCAGTTTGAACGCCAGCAGACGATCCTCGACGCGCAGCTCAGGCTGGCAAAGCGTCACGATCTGCCGGTGATCCTCCACTCAAGGCGCACGCACGATAAGCTCGCAATGCACCTTAAACGTATCGATCTGCCGCGAAGAGGCGTTGTACACGGTTTTTCCGGCAGCCTGCAGCAAGCGCAGCGTTTTATTGAGCTGGGGTATAAAATTGGCGTCGGTGGCACCATCACCTATCCGCGCGCCAGTAAAACCCGCGATGTGATGGCGCAGCTGCCGCTGTCCGCGCTCCTGCTGGAAACTGACGCGCCGGATATGCCGCTGAATGGTTTTCAGGGGCAGCCGAATCGCCCGGAACAGGCGGCGCGCGTTTTTGACGTGCTGTGCGAACTGCGTCAGGAACCTGAAGATGAGATTGCTGGCGCGCTGCTGGAAAATACCCGTTCGGTTTTTGGCATCACGCTATAGATAAAGCGCCGGACGAATCACCGTTATTTTCTTTTTTTCCAGCGACCGGGCCAGCGGTTCAACGTCCTCCGGCGTGGCGCTGCGCCATGACGCTGCCTCGCCGTAAACCCCATGCGCATGAAAAGCGTTGATGCGCACCGGCACATTCCCAAGCCCGTGGATAAAGGTCGTTAGCGGCTTGAGATGTTCCAGGTAATCACACTGCTCCGGAATAACCAGCAAGCGGAGTTCCGTCAAACGGTGACGATCTGCCAGCCAGCGGATGCTCTGTTTAATCTGCGGGTTTTCGCGCCCGGTCAGGAAGCGGTGATGCTCGTTCCCCCACGCCTTCAGATCCAGCATCGCGCCATCCAGTACCGGCAGCAGCTTTTGCCAGCCGGTTTCGCTTAACAGACCGTTGCTGTCTACCATGCAGGTTAAATGATGTAGCTCAGGATCGGTTTTGATCGCGGTAAACAGGGCGATTAAAAACGGCAGCTGCGTGGTGGCTTCGCCCCCGCTGACGGTAACGCCCTCAATAAAGGGGGCGGCTTTTCGGATCTGCGTGAGGATCTCCTCCACGCTCAGGCGGTTCGCCATGGGCGTGGCCTGCTGCTGGCACAGGCGCAGGCAGGTGTCGCACTGCTGGCAGTGACTCTCCTGCCACCAGACGCGTCCTGCCTGAATGGTCAGCGCGTCATGCGGGCAGTGGGGCACGCAGTCCCCGCAGTCGTTGCAGCGCCCGATGGTCCACGGGTTGTGGCAGGTTTTGCAGCGCAGGTTGCAGCCCTGCAGGAACAGCGCCAGGCGGCTGCCCGGCCCGTCTACGCAGGAGAAGGGAATGACCTGACTAACTAAAGCGCATCTGCTGTTCATGGCTTATCACGCGCGGCTGACGTTCCAGAATTCGGGTATTGCGTGCGGCTTCTTCACCCAGCCAGGTGGTATTGGTGCGCGATCCGGCATCGCGGTACTTTTCCAGATCCGACAAGCGCACCATATACCCGGTTACGCGGACCAGATCGTTACCGGCGACATTCGCGGTGAACTCACGCATACCGGCCCTGAACGCACCCAGGCAAAGCTGAACCACCGCCTGAGGATTGCGTTTTACCGTCTCATCCAGCGTTAAAATATCGCTAATCCCGGAGTGATAGTGTTTATGGTGCGGCGCAACAGCCAGCAGGTGGCTGATGGGATCCGGTTCGTCACCGTACGGCAGACGCGCCCCCGGCGTGGTGCCCGAATCGGAGCTGATGCCTGACTGGGCGTGCAGCATCGCGCGCTGCTTCCAGCCGTGCTTCACCGGAGTGTTTTCGACGAACGCCGCAAGCTGTTCGCTGATGCGATAGCCCAGCGCGTTGGCCTGTTCGTCTTTTCCGTAGCGTCCCGCTATTCCTGCTTTCTCACAGAGCGCGTTTACCGCTTCCGCCAGGCCGTACATGCCAAACATCGGCACAAACCGATCGGCATCAATCAGCCCCTCTTTTACCAGGAAGCTATTCTCAAAGAAGCCAGACTGCCCGTACAGGAAATCGCAGCGTGCATCGATGATGGCAATTTGCTGCTGGCAGTAGTGCGGGAGCGTGCGGGTGAAGAAGTCTTCAATGGATGTGCTGCGTTCAGCCATGGCTTTGAGGTTAAGGCGCACCAGGGTGCTGCCACCGCCTGCCAGCGGCAGGGAGTTGTAACAACTCACCACGCCGTAACGGCCTTTTGTGAAAATTTTATCATTCATTGGGCCATTGGAAATATGCGGTTTGCTGCATTCACATATGTTTTTTGCCACCTCAAGTAGCAAGTCGTCCGGGGTGATATCGGGATCGTAGATAAAGGTCAGGTTCGGCGCGACCTGCTTCAGCTCTGCGTCGGCACGCAGAATGGCACGGGTAATGGGGCCGTCGGCAGGCCCGATGTTTGCGTGCATAAACGCATCCGGCAGCGTACGGTCGAGATAGCGCCAGAAACGTTTTACTCGGCTATCGATCTCTTCTTGTGTTAGAATTCTAACATACGGAGTTAATATCGCATCAAGCTGACCGAGATAGACCGGCATCGATGTGACGGACGGAACATGGTGGTAGAGGATGGTTAACAGCGAGAGGGCGTCGTCGAGATCTTTCGCCCCTTCCAGCTCCAGCCATTCTGAACCGTTAGCCAGAAATTTTGCGTAATCCGGCAGAACGTAACGGGGTTTGTAAGGCGCGTGGCCTTCGAACATGTCGCAGATAAACCCTTCGTCCAGCGCGGCTCGCGCGGCCTCAGGAAGTGTCGGATACGGCAGGTTGTTTTCCGCTTCCAGCGCCAGAAAATGACGTTTTTGTTCCGGGGTTAACACCGGGCTTGTCACAATGTGCTGGCAACGTTGTTGCAGGGCGTCGGGGCTGGAGTGGGGCATATTCGCTTCCTTGAGTGTTCTGCGGATGATGAGCGAATTGTAGGAAGCCAGCCTGTCGGGGCTTTTGATCCGACAGGGGGTATCGCTGCTTTAGCCGGCAATTTACGTACTAAAGTTTGAAGAAGATCTCATTACAGTAATGCAAATTTGTACGCAGTTTTCATTAACTGTGATGAATGTCGAAGTGTGGATGCGGGTGAATGTTAGAATACTCACAGACCCGCAAGGTAAAATTTATACGGCACTGCCGTTGGAGAATGTTATGACCGATTTAACTGCAAGCAGCCTGCGCGCGTTGAAACTGATGGACCTGACCACCCTGAACGATGACGACACCAATGAAAAAGTCATCGCCCTGTGCCATCAGGCGAAAACGCCAGTGGGCAACACCGCCGCTGTCTGCATCTACCCGCGCTTTATCCCGATTGCCCGCAAAACGCTGAAAGAGCAGGGCACTCCGGACGTGCGCATTGCAACCGTGACTAACTTCCCGCACGGCAACGACGATATCGAGATCGCGCTGGCGGAAACCCGTGCGGCGATTGCCTACGGCGCAGACGAAGTTGACGTGGTGTTCCCTTACCGCGCGCTGATCGCTGGCAACGAGCAGGTCGGTTTTGACCTGGTGAAAGCCTGTAAAGACGCGTGTGCGGCGGCAAACGTGCTGCTCAAAGTGATCATCGAAACCGGCGAGCTGAAAGAAGAGGCGCTGATTCGTAAAGCGTCTGAAATCTCTATCAAAGCCGGTGCGGATTTCATTAAAACCTCTACCGGTAAAGTACCGGTGAATGCGACCCCGGAAAGCGCGCGCATCATGATGGAAGTTATCCGCGATATGGGCGTGTCCAAAACCGTTGGCTTCAAGCCTGCGGGCGGCGTGCGTACCGCGGAAGACGCGCAGCAGTTCCTGGCAATTGCCGACGAGCTGTTTGGCGCAGAGTGGGCGGATTCCCGTCACTACCGCTTCGGTGCGTCCAGCCTGCTGGCCAGCCTGCTGAAAGCGCTGGGTCACGGCGACGGTAAGAGCGCAAGCAGCTACTGATTGCCAGACAATGCCGGATGACGCTTCGCTTATCCGGCCTACAGGATCGTAGGGCGGGTAAGCGTAGCGCCACCCGCCACAACTCCCCCGATTCCGCATGGAGGTTACCGTGTTTCTCGCACAAGAAATTATTCGTAAAAAACGTGATGGTCAGGCATTAAGCGACGAAGAGATCCGCTTCTTTATCAACGGCATTCGTGATAACACCGTCTCAGAAGGGCAGATTGCTGCTCTGGCGATGACCATTTTCTTCCACGATATGTCGATGCCCGAGCGCGTGTCGCTGACCATGGCGATGCGAGATTCAGGAACCGTTCTGGACTGGAAAAGCCTTAACCTTAACGGCCCGATTGTGGACAAACACTCCACCGGCGGCGTGGGCGACGTGACCTCTCTGATGCTTGGCCCCATGGTGGCAGCCTGCGGCGGTTACATTCCGATGATCTCCGGGCGCGGCCTGGGCCACACCGGCGGTACGCTCGACAAACTGGAAGCCATTCCGGGCTTCGATATCTTCCCGGACGACAACCGCTTCCGCGACATTATTAAAGACGTTGGTGTGGCGATTATCGGCCAGACCAGCTCTCTTGCTCCGGCAGACAAACGTTTCTATGCAACCCGCGATATCACCGCGACCGTTGACTCCATCCCGCTGATCACCGCCTCTATCCTGGCGAAGAAACTGGCTGAAGGGCTGGACGCGCTGGTGATGGACGTGAAGGTGGGCAGCGGCGCCTTTATGCCGACCTATGAACTCTCTGAGGCGCTGGCCGAAGCGATTGTTGGCGTCTCCAACGGCGCGGGCGTGCGCACCACCGCGCTGCTGACCGACATGAACCAGGTGCTGGCTTCCAGCGCCGGTAACGCGGTTGAAGTCCGCGAAGCCGTGCAATTTCTCACTGGCGAATACCGTAACCCGCGTCTGTTCGACGTCACTATGGCGCTGTGCGTGGAGATGCTCATCTCCGGCAAGCTTGCTAAAGACGATGCGGAGGCCCGCGCGAAGCTGCAGGCGGTGCTGGACAACGGCAAAGCGGCGGAGATCTTTGGCCGCATGGTGGCGGCGCAAAAAGGCCCGACCGATTTCGTCGAAAATTACGCGAAGTACCTGCCGACAGCGATGCTCAGCAAAGCCGTCTATGCGGATAGCGAAGGCTTTGTCTCTGCCATGGACACCCGCGCGCTCGGCATGGCTGTCGTGTCTATGGGCGGCGGTCGTCGTCAGGCATCCGACACCATTGATTACAGCGTCGGCTTTACCGATATGGCCCGTCTGGGCGACAGCGTTGACGGCCAACGTCCGCTGGCGGTGATCCACGCCAAAGATGAAGCCAGCTGGCAGGACGCGGCGAAAGCGGTGAAAGCCGCCATTACGCTTGATGATAAAGCGCCGGAAAACACCCCAACGGTCTATCGCCGTATCACCGAATAGCGGTATACTGATCTGATCGCATTTTTATGAAGCACTAAGTACGGAGAACAATTATGAAACGTGCATTTATTATGGTGCTGGACTCATTCGGCATCGGCGCAACCGAAGATGCAGAACGTTTTGGTGACGTGGGTTCCGATACCATGGGTCACATCGCGGAAGCCTGTGCTAAAGGCGAAGCGGACAACGGTCGTAAAGGCCCTCTGACTCTGCCAAACCTGACCCGCCTCGGTCTGGTGAAAGCGCATGAAGGTTCTACCGGTAAAATCGCAGCCGGTATGGACGGCAACGCGGAAGTGGTGGGCGCCTACGCCTGGGCGCACGAGCTCTCTTCCGGTAAAGACACCCCGTCCGGTCACTGGGAAATCGCCGGTGTGCCGGTGCTGTTCGACTGGGGCTATTTCTCCGATCACGAGAACAGCTTCCCGCAGGAGCTGCTCGATAAGCTGGTCAAGCGTGCCAACCTGCCGGGCTACCTCGGTAACTGCCACTCTTCCGGTACCGTGATTCTGGACCAGCTCGGCGAAGAGCACATGAAAACCGGCAAGCCGATTTTCTACACTTCTGCTGACTCCGTGTTCCAGATTGCCTGCCACGAAGAGACCTACGGCCTGGATAAACTCTACGAGCTGTGCGAAATCGCCCGTGAAGAGCTGACCGAAGGCGGCTACAACATTGGCCGCGTGATCGCGCGTCCGTTTATCGGCGACAAAGCGGGTAACTTCCAGCGTACCGGTAACCGTCATGACCTGGCCGTTGAGCCACCAGCGCCAACCGTGCTGCAGAAGCTGGTTGAAGAGAAAGACGGCCACGTGGTTTCCGTGGGTAAAATCGCGGATATCTACGCCAACTGCGGCATCACCAAAAAGGTCAAAGCGACCGGTCTCGATGCGCTGTTCGATGCCACCATCAAAGAGATGAAAGAAGCGGGCGACAAAACCATTGTCTTTACCAACTTCGTGGACTTCGACTCCTCCTGGGGCCACCGTCGCGACGTTGCGGGTTATGCTGCTGGCCTTGAACTGTTTGACCGCCGTCTGCCTGAGCTGATGGAGCTGGTGGGTGAAGATGACATTCTGATCCTGACAGCGGACCACGGCTGTGACCCAACCTGGACCGGTACCGACCATACCCGTGAGCACATCCCGGTGCTGGTGTATGGCCCGAAAGTGAAGCCGGGCTCGCTCGGTCACCGTGAAACCTTCGCGGACATCGGCCAGACCATTGCGAAATATTTTGGCACGTCTGACATGGAATATGGCAAAGCCATGTTCTAAACGGATTGGGTGCGGCCTGATGCCCTCATCCCAACCCTCTCCCTGTGGGAGAGGGAGATATTAAATGAAAAGGAACTGAAGATGGCAACTCCTCACATTAACGCAGAAATGGGTGATTTCGCTGACGTCGTATTGATGCCGGGCGACCCGCTGCGCGCGAAGCACATTGCGGAAACCTTCCTCGAAGACGTACGTGAAGTGAACAACGTTCGCGGCATGCTGGGCTTCACCGGTACCTATAAAGGCCGCAAAATCTCCGTCATGGGCCACGGTATGGGTATCCCATCCTGCTCCATCTACACCAAAGAGCTGATCACCGACTTCGGCGTGAAGAAAATCATCCGCGTGGGCTCCTGCGGCGCGGTGCGCATGGACGTTAAGCTGCGTGATATCGTTATCGGCATGGGTGCCTGCACCGATTCCAAAGTTAACCGTATGCGTTTCAAAGACCACGACTTCGCGGCGATTGCTGACTTCGGCATGGTGCGTGACGCAGTCGACGCGGCAAAAGCGCTGGGCGTTGAAGCGCGCGTGGGTAACATCTTCTCTGCTGACCTGTTCTATGCACCGGACGGCGGCGAGATGTTCGACGTGATGGAAAAATACGGCATCCTGGGCGTGGAAATGGAAGCGGCGGGTATCTACGGCGTCGCGGCTGAGTTTGGTGCGAAAGCGCTGACCATCTGTACCGTCTCTGACCACATCCGTACCCACGAGCAGACCACCGCTGCCGAGCGTCAGACCACCTTCAACGACATGATCAAAATCGCGCTGGAATCCGTTCTGCTGGGCGATAAAGAGTAAGAGCTGTTGTGCCGGGTGGCGGCTTCGCCTGACCCGGCCTACGGTTTTGTAGGCCCGCTAAGCGCAGCGCCAGCGGGCTTTTTTACTAGCGCACTGCCTGTGCAATCCATGCTGACAAATCCCTTAACTCTTTTTCCTGCCCTGGGAAATCCCCAATCAACGCGTCGCATTCCTGCTGCAGCATATCTGCCCGATACAAACAGCCCTGCAAGCGGGCCGCCAGCGCTTCTAACGGTGCCGGGTTGAGGCTGTCCGTAAATACCTGCGTGCGGGTGATATGGCCTTTCTCCACGTCAAAATGCAGCTCTACACCGCCCCAGGTAAAACGTTCGTCCAGCAGGTGAGAAAACGCGGGGGCCTGACCGAAGTTCCACTCCCAGCTGCTCTGGCGGGCAAAGGTTTCGGCGAAGTTGGGCAGATCCGGGGTTTTATCCGGCGAAATCACTTCTGCATCCACGCGCTCGCCGTAATGTTTAAAGAACGCGTCACGGATCGCGTCGCAAATTTGCTCGTGCGTAATCCCCGGCAGCAGTTCAACCAGATTCGCCACGCGCCCGCGCACGGAGGTAATCCCTTTCGCCTGGAGCTTTTTCTTGTCCGGATTCAGGTAGTTCGCCAGACGGCTCAGATCGGCGTTCAGCAGCAGGGTGCCGTGGTGGAACCCGCGATCCATGGTTTCGCGGTAGGCGGAGCCGGAGACTTTTCGGTCGCCCTCGGACGTTTTCACTACCAGGTCGTTCCGCCCCGACGCCTCCGCCGTCACGCCGAGTGAATTCAGCGCGTTAAGGACAATCGAGGTGGAGATGGTTTTGTCGTACTCCGGTTTACCCGCCATAAAGGTAAAGCAGGTATTGCCCAGATCGTGAAATACCGCGCCGCCGCCGCTGCTGCGGCGCGCCAGACGGACGTTGTCCTCTTCCATACGCCGCGTATTGCACTCTTTCCACGGGTTTTGCGCACGGCCAATGACCACTGTATCGGCGTTGCGCCAGAGAAACAGCACGCGCTGGGTGGCGGGCATCTGGCGGAAGATGCACTCTTCTACCGCGAGATTAAACCAGGGATCATAAGAGTCAGAGATAAGCAGGCGTAACGTCGTCATGGCAGAGTTCCTTTTCCGAATCGTTCGCCTACTTTATCACTATTCTTTCTTCTCGCTCTCTTCGTCTTCGGGAACCGATCTGCTGGCGGTCAGCAGGAACGGCGACTGCTGCCAGCGGGTGCGCTTGCCCTGAAGCAGGGTACGCGCCAGCACGACGCCAATGGCCAGCGAGAGTAGCAGCATCAGGCGCAAAATATTGGTGGTATTATCCACCTGTTTGGCTTCGGTCGGCAGAGTGTGAGTATCGAGCGTCAGGCGGAGATAGCCCAGCGGACCATTCTTGCCCTGAATGGGTTCGACGATCTGCTGGTTAAAATAGCCTCCGGCTTTTTTGCCGTCCAGCGCCAGTCTGTCGCGCACGTCGACGTGCTCTCCGGCGCGGGCAATCAGGTCACCTTTTTCATCGTATACGCCCGCATCCAGAATGCGGCTGTTTTCCGTAAGCTGACGCAAGACCTGGCCTATCCGCTTATCGTCCGGCGTCTCGGTGCGCATCAGGGGCGCAACGTTGAGCGTCACCTGACGTGCCAGCGTGCGGGCCAGCTCTTCAAACTGCGGGTTGCGCTGCCGCTGATGGTTCTGACTAAACCACGATGCCCCCTGCATCAATGCCACTAACAGTGCGAGACAGGAAAGGACAATCACGGCGCGATGAAGCCGGAATTTCAGTTTTGCGCGAGCCATATTCCACCTGCTGAAAATTTAGGGCTTAATGTTGCCAGAAGTGATGGTTACAGGGTAGCCTCATGCGTTATTTTCCCTCTGGAACCTTCCGGCGCGAACGAAATTACAGGAGCTTTAATGCCGAACATTACCTGGTGTGACCTGCCAACGGATGTCTCTTTATGGCCAGGATTGCCGCTCTCGTTAAGTGGCGATGAGGTGATGCCTCTGGATTACCACGCTGGCCGTAGCGGCTGGCTGCTGTACGGACGCGGCCTGGATAAGCAGCGCCTGACCCAGTATCAAACCAGGCTGGGCGCGGCGATGGTCATCGTAGCGGCCTGGTGCGTGGAAGATTACCAGGTCATCCGGCTGGCGGGTTCCCTGACGCAGCGCGCAACGCGTCTGGCGCATGACGCCGGGCTGGACGTTGCGCCGCTCGGCAAAATTCCGCACCTGAAAACGCCGGGGCTGCTGGTGATGGACATGGACTCCACCGCCATTCAGATCGAGTGTATTGACGAGATTGCTAAGCTGGCAGGCAGCGGTGAGCTGGTGGCGGAAGTCACCGAGCGTGCGATGCGCGGCGAGCTGGACTTCACCGCCAGCCTGCGCCAGCGCGTGGCGACCCTGAAAGGGGCCGATGCCAACATCCTTCGCCAGGTGCGCGACGTGCTGCCGCTGATGCCGGGACTGACGCAGCTGGTGCTGAAGCTCCAGTCCCTCGGCTGGAAAGTGGCGATTGCTTCCGGTGGCTTCACCTTCTTTGCAGATTATCTGCGCGAAAAACTGCATCTGACCACGGTGGTGGCTAACGAGCTGGAAATCATGGACGGCAAGCTGACCGGCCAGGTGATCGGCGACATCGTGGATGCCCAGTACAAAGCCAACACCCTGACGCGCCTGGCGGAGAAATATGACATTCCTGTCGAGCAGACCGTCGGCATCGGTGATGGCGCGAACGATCTGCCGATGATCAAAGTTGCTGGCCTTGGCATTGCCTACCATGCCAAGCCAAAAGTGAATGAAAAGACGGAAGTGACTATCCGTCACGCTGACCTGATGGGGGTGTTCTGCATTCTCTCCGGCAGCCTTAATCAGAAATAACGAGGTAAACCGTGGCGAAAGCTCCAAAACGCGCATTTGTCTGTAATGAATGTGGTGCGGATTATCCGCGCTGGCAGGGGCAATGCAGCGCCTGTCATGCCTGGAACACCATCACCGAAGTGCGTGGTGTGGCGGCTTCGCCGAGCGTGGCCCGCAATGAACGCCTGAGTGGCTATGCGGGCAATGCAGGCGTGTCGAAGGTACAAAAACTTTCAGATATCAGCCTGGAGGCGCTGCCGCGCTTCTCCACCGGCTTCAAGGAATTTGACCGTGTGCTCGGCGGCGGCGTGGTGCCGGGCAGCGCGATCCTGATCGGCGGTAACCCGGGCGCGGGGAAATCGACCCTGCTGCTGCAAACGCTTTGCAAGCTCGCCGAACAGATGAAAACTCTGTACGTCACGGGGGAAGAGTCACTGCAGCAGGTGGCGATGCGCGCGCACCGCCTGGGCCTGCCGACCGGCAACCTGAACATGCTCTCCGAAACCAGCATCGAGCAGATCTGCATGATCGCCGAAGAAGAGCAGCCGAAGCTGATGGTGATCGACTCCATCCAGGTGATGCACATGGCGGACATTCAGTCCTCGCCGGGCAGCGTGGCACAGGTGCGTGAAACCGCCGCTTACCTGACGCGCTTTGCCAAAACGCGCGGCGTGGCGATTGTGATGGTCGGCCACGTGACCAAAGACGGCTCGCTGGCGGGGCCGAAGGTGCTTGAGCACTGTATCGACTGCTCCGTGATGCTCGACGGCGACGCGGATTCCCGCTTCCGCACCTTGCGCAGCCATAAAAACCGTTTTGGGGCGGTGAACGAACTGGGCGTGTTTGCCATGACCGAGCAGGGGCTGCGCGAGGTCAGCAACCCATCTGCTATCTTCCTGAGCCGTGGCGATGAGATCACCTCCGGCAGCTCGGTGATGGTGCTGTGGGAAGGCACGCGCCCGCTGCTCGTCGAAATTCAGGCGCTGGTGGATCACTCTATGATGGGTAACCCGCGGCGCGTGGCGGTCGGTCTGGAGCAGAACCGTCTGGCGATCCTGCTGGCGGTGCTGCACCGTCACGGCGGCCTGCAGATGGCGGATCAGGATGTGTTCGTTAACGTGGTTGGCGGCGTCAAAGTCACTGAAACCAGCGCAGATCTGGCGCTACTCCTGGCGATGGTCTCCAGCCTGCGCGACAGGCCGCTGCCGCAGGATCTGGTGGTGTTTGGTGAAGTGGGGCTGGCCGGGGAAATCCGTCCGGTGCCGAGCGGCCAGGAGCGTATCTCCGAGGCAGCAAAACACGGCTTCCGTCGGGCTATTGTTCCGGCAGCTAACGTGCCGAAAAAAATCCCGGAAGGGATGCAGGTCTTTGGTGTTAAGAAACTCGCAGATGCGTTAAATGTCTTTGACGACTTATAATTACGTATTCGATTTTGCAGGAGGCACCGTAATTTATGTCATCATTTGACTACATCAAAACCGCAATCCGTCAGAAAGGCTGCACGCTGCAGCAGGTGGCTGACGCCAGCGGCATGACCAAAGGCTACCTGAGCCAACTGCTGAACGCCAAAATCAAAAGCCCCAGCGCGCAGAAGCTCGAAGCGCTGCACCGTTTTCTGGGGCTCGAATTCCCGCGTATGCAAAAGAACATTGGCGTGGTGTTCGGCAAGTTTTACCCCCTGCATACCGGGCATATCTATCTGATCCAGCGCGCCTGTAGCCAGGTTGACGAGCTGCACATCATCATGGGTTACGACGAAACTCGCGATCGCCAGCTGTTTGAAGACAGCGCCATGTCGCAGCAGCCCACCGTGCCGGACCGCCTGCGCTGGCTGCTGCAGACCTTTAAGTACCAGAAAAACATTCGTATTCATGCCTTTAACGAAGAGGGCATGGAGCCGTACCCGCACGGCTGGGATGTGTGGAGCAACGGCATCAAAGCGTTTATGGAAGAAAAGGGTATTGCGCCTAACTGGATCTACACCTCTGAAGAGTCCGACGCGCCGCAGTTCCGCGAGCATCTGGGCATCGAGACGGTGCTGATCGATCCAAAACGCACCTTTATGAACATCAGCGGGGCGCAGATCCGCGAGAACCCGTTCCGCTACTGGGATTACATCCCGACCGAAGTGAAGCCGTTCTTCGTGCGCACGGTGGCTATTCTGGGCGGTGAATCGAGCGGTAAATCAACGCTGGTCAACAAGCTGGCGAACATCTTCAACACCACCAGCGCGTGGGAGTATGGCCGCGATTATGTGTTCTCGCACCTCGGCGGCGACGAGATGGCATTGCAGTATTCGGACTACGATAAAATTGCCCTCGGACACGCCCAGTACATTGATTTTGCCGTGAAATACGCCAATAAAGTGGCCTTTATCGATACCGATTTCGTCACCACGCAGGCGTTCTGTAAAAAGTACGAGGGGCGCGAACACCCGTTCGTGCAGGCGCTGATTGACGAATACCGCTTTGACCTGGTGATCCTGCTGGAAAATAATACCCCGTGGGTGGCCGACGGCATGCGCAGCCTCGGCAGCTCGGTGGACAGGCGAGAATTCCAGTCCATGCTGGTGGAGATGCTCAACGAAAACAACGTTGAGTTTGTGCATGTGGAAGAGTCGGACTACGACTCGCGTTTCCTGCGCTGCGTCGAGCTGGTGAAGGAGATGATGGGGGAGCAGGGGTAGTTTACCCCTCACCCTAACCCTCTCCCCAGAGGGGCGAGGGGATCGAACGGAGCCGTCTTTACCCTCTCCCCTCTGGGGAGAGGGCAGGGTGAGGGGAACAAACCACTCAGAACTCAACCACCACTTTCCCCCGCATATGCCCCTCCAGCACTTTACGGTGCGCTTCGGTAATGCTTTCCACGCTCAGCCCGTGCAGTGTTTCACTCAGCGAACTTTCTACCACGCCGTTATCCACCAACTTCGCCACCTCATTGAGGATCTCACCCTGCCGCGCCATATCAGCGGTCTGGTACATGCTGCGGGTGTACATAAACTCCCAGTGCAGCGCGGCGGATTTGGACTTGAGCTTGTCCTGGTTCAGCGGATGTTCATTCTCAACGATGGAACAGATATGCCCCTGCGGTGCAATCAGTTCGCTGACCGCATCCCAGTGCCCGTCGGTGTCGTTGAGGATGAAAATGTAATCCACAAAGGTGATGCCCTGTTTTGCCAGCTCGCCTTTCAGATCGCGGTAGTTCACCACCGTGTCAGCCCCACGATCGCGGCACCATTGGGCGGAATCTTCTCGTGAAGCGGTTGCGATGACCTTCACTTTGCTGTTGTGCTTCGCAAACGGGATCGCCAGCGAGCCCACGCCGCCCGCGCCGCCGATGATCAGCAGCGTTTTGTCCGCCCCTGCATCCTGAATGTTCAGCCGTTCAAACAGGCCTTCCCACGCGGTGAGCGCGGTTAAGGGCAGTGCTGCGGCAGCCGCCCAGCCGAGGCTGGCAGGCTTGTGCCCGACTATGCGCGCATCGATCAGCTGATGCGTGGTGTTGCTGCCCGGGCGGGTGATGTCTCCCGCGTACCATACCTCGTCACCCGGTTTGAATCCGGTCACGCCAGTCCCCACGGCTTTGACGATCCCGCTGGCATCCCAGCCGAGCACCCGCGGATCTTTCAGCCCGTTTTTGGCAATGCCTGCGTGCACCTTGGTGTCTACAGGGTTTATGGAGACGGCTTTCACCTCCACCAGCAGATCGTGCTCGCCGGGCTGCGGCATAGGCGGGGTGATTTCAATGAAGGTGGATGGATTTTCCGGGTTAACGGCAATGGCTTTAACAGACATGGTGTGCTCCTCAATGGCATGCGTTTTGTTGAGGCTAGTCTATTAAGTGGCCAGCTGCATGATAAGATGGACAATCAAGAACTCAGCGTTCGCACAGGATGAACAATCATGTTTAAACAGCTGCAGGATATGGCTCTATTCGCGCTGGTGGCGGAGATGGGCAGCTTTACCGCGGCGGCGCAGAAGGCGGAACTGCCAAAATCCAGCGTGAGCCAGCGGATTAGTCAGCTGGAGCAGCAGGTGGGGATCCGCCTGCTCAACCGCACCACGCGCAGGATCAGCCTCACGTTCGCAGGCGAGCACTATCTGGTGCACTGTCGCGAGATGCTGGCAGCCAGCGAGCGGGCGGAGTACGCCATTCAACGGCTGCGTGAAAACCCCAGCGGGCGACTGCGGATCACCTGTCCGGCGGGGATTGGGGCGACGCTGCTGGCGCATATGAATGCCGAGTTCCAGCTTCGCTATCCTGACGTTTCGCTGGATGTGTCGATCTCTGACGACGTGGTGGATCTGGTCGAGTCCGGCTTTGACGTGGCGCTGCGCACCGGCAGGCCGCAGGACTCCTCCCTGATTGGCCGGATGATCGGGCATTGCCCGCGCTACATGCTGGCCTCGCCGGACTATCTGGCGCGCCGGGAGCCGCTGACGCATCCTCGCCAGCTGGTGGATCACCGCAGTATTACGCACCGGGCGTGGTCGGAGTGGCTTCTGCGACGCGAGAGCGAGGATTACCGCTACCTGCCGGATAACGCGCACATGACCGATAATCTGGTTTACGCCCGCGAATGTGCGATTGCCGGTGCGGGGATCACGCTGTTACCCGCATTTCTGCTGGAAGATAAGATCGAAAAAGGTGCGCTGGTTCAGGTGCTGCCTGAGTGGAATGTTGAAGGTAACGATCTGTGGCTGGCCTATCCGAGCCGCAAGCTGAACTCGCCCGCGCTAATGAGCTATATCGAGTTTGCGATGCAGTTCGATGAGGTGAAGCGGTATTACGTGGGTGGGTGATTTTGTGCGGCCTGATGCCCTCACCCTGACCCTCTCCCACGGGGAGAGGGTACAAACATAAAAAACGGCAACCGAAGTTGCCGTTTTGCTTTTATTTCGCAATACGCTTGTACTTAATACGCTTCGGCTCCAGCGCGTCTGCGCCCAGCGTGCGTTTCTTGTACTCTTCGTATTCGGTGAAGTTACCTTCGAAGAACTCCACTTTACCTTCGTCCTGGTAGTCCAGGATGTGGGTGGCGATACGGTCCAGGAACCAGCGGTCGTGCGAGATAACCATCGCGCAGCCCGGGAACTCCAGCAGGGCGTTTTCCAGCGCGCGCAGGGTTTCGATATCCAGGTCGTTGGTTGGTTCATCGAGCAGCAGAACGTTACCGCCAACCTGCAGCAGCTTCGCCAGGTGTAGACGACCGCGCTCGCCGCCGGACAGCTCGCCCACGCGTTTGCCCTGGTCGGTGCCTTTGAAGTTAAAGCGGCCAACGTAGGCACGGCTTGGCATCTCGGTGTTGCCGATACGCATGATATCCAGACCGCCGGAGACTTCTTCCCACACGGTTTTGCTGTTATCCATCGCGTCACGGAACTGGTCAACGGAGGCCAGCTTCACGGTTTCACCCAGGGTGATAGAGCCGCTGTCAGGCTGTTCCTGACCGGACATCATGCGGAACAGGGTCGATTTACCCGCGCCGTTCGGACCGATGATCCCAACGATAGCGCCTTTCGGTACGGAGAAGCTCAGGTCGTCGATCAGCAGGCGGTCGCCGTAAGACTTGCGCAGGTTGCTGACTTCAACCACTTTATCCCCCAGACGTGCTCCAGGTGGAATAAACAGTTCGTTGGTTTCGTTACGTTTCTGGTATTCGGTGTTGTTCAGCTCTTCGAAGCGTGCCAGACGGGCTTTGCCCTTAGACTGACGGCCTTTCGCGCCGTGACGCACCCACTCCAGCTCTTTCTCAATAGACTTACGACGGGCCGCTTCCTGAGAAGCTTCCTGCGCCAGGCGCTGATCTTTCTGCTCCAGCCAGGAGGAGTAGTTGCCTTCCCACGGAATGCCTTCGCCGCGGTCCAGCTCCAGGATCCAGCCTGCGACATTGTCGAGGAAGTAACGGTCGTGGGTAATCGCCACCACGGTGCCTTCGAAGTCGTGCAGGAAGCGCTCCAGCCATGCCACGGATTCCGCATCCAGGTGGTTAGTCGGTTCATCGAGCAGCAGCATGTCTGGTTTTTCCAGCAGCAGGCGGCACAGCGCCACGCGGCGGCGTTCACCACCGGAGAGGTTCGCGATTTTCGCATCCCAGTCCGGCAGACGCAGGGCATCAGCCGCACGCTCCAGCTGCACGTTCAGGTTGTGACCATCGTGCGCCTGGATAATCTCTTCATATTTGCCCTGCTGAGCGGCCAGCTTGTCGAAGTCCGCATCCGGCTCGGCGTATTTGGCATACACTTCATCCAGACCTTTCAGCGCGTTAACCACTTCGGACACCGCTTCTTCAACGGACTCACGTACGGTGTGTTCCGGGTTCAGCTGAGGTTCCTGCGGCAGGTAGCCGATCTTGATGCCAGGCTGCGGACGGGCTTCACCTTCGATGTCTGTATCGATGCCGGCCATGATGCGCAGCAGGGTGGACTTACCGGCACCGTTGAGACCCAGAACACCAATTTTTGCGCCCGGGAAGAAGCTCAGCGAGATATTTTTAAGAATATGACGTTTCGGCGGGACAACTTTGCCGACACGATGCATGGTATAAACGAATTGAGCCACGTGGACTTCGCCTCTTTTATCGTAATGAGAAGGAATTTCAGCCTCGAAGTGTAGCCTTTTTCACGCCCTAATCCCAGCCAGGAACGTCGGGAGTGTTAAAACGCGCAAGAAAGGTAAAAAAGTGTCCATGACGTGGCGCGTTGCAGGATGCCTGGTTAGCATAAGTTGTTGTGACTTTGACGTGGCAAGACGCTGCAATTGACGAAAAAACAATGAGGAAGAGCTTGTGGAAAAAGCCAAACGGGTGGTCTGGCGTCTGCTGGCTGCCAGCGTATGCGTAATGGCGGTAAGCCAGGCGGTGCATGCAGATTCACTGGATGAACAACGTAACCGCTACGCCCAGATTAAACAGGCGTGGGACAACAAGCAGATGGATACCGTGCAGGCGCTGATGCCGACGCTCAAGGATTATCCGCTGTATCCGTATCTGGAGTATCGCCAGATTACCGACGATCTGATGAACCAGCCGACCGTCACCGTGAATAATTTCATTAAGGCGAACCCGACCCTGCCGCCTGCCCGAAATCTCCAGTCTCGTTTTGTGAATGAGCTGGCGCGTCGTGAAGACTGGCGCGGCCTGCTGGCGTTTAGCCCTGACAAGCCGAATACCACCGAAGCGCAGTGTAATTACTACTATGCGAAATGGGCGACCGGACAGCAGGAAGAGGCATGGGCCGGGGCGAAAGATCTGTGGTTGACCGGCAAAAGCCAGCCGAACGCCTGTGATTCCCTGTTTGGCGCATGGCGCGCGTCCGGCAAGCAGGACCCGCTGGCCTACCTTGAGCGCATCCGCCTGGCGATGAAAGCGGGCAACACGCGTCTGGTGACCGCGCTGGCAGGGCAGATGCCGTCCGATTACCAGACTATCTCCTCGGCGGTTATCGCGCTGGCAAACGATCCGAACAGCGTGCTGACCTTTGCCCGCAGCACGGGCTCGACCGATTTTACCCGCCAAATGGCGGCGGTGGCTTTTGCCAGCGTGGCGCGCGACGATGTCGAAAACGCGCGGCTGATGATCCCGCAGCTGGTGCAGGCGCAGCAGCTGAATGAAGATCAAACCCAGGAGCTGCGCGACATCGTGGCGTGGCGACTGATGGGCACGGATGTGACTGACGATCAGGCGCGCTGGCGAGACGATGCCATTATGCGTTCTAACTCCACGTCGCTGGTGGAACGCCGCGTGCGCATGGCGCTGGGTACCGGCGACCGCCGTGGCCTCAACACCTGGCTCGCGCGTTTGCCGATGGATGCCAAAGAGAAAGACGAATGGCGCTACTGGCAGGCGGATCTGCTGCTGGAGCGTGGTCGTGAAGGCGAAGCCAAAGATATTCTTCACTCGCTGATGCAGCAGCGTGGGTTCTACCCGATGGCGGCCGCCCAGCGTCTGGGCGAAGAGTACACGCTCAGGATCGACAAAGCGCCCGCTAATGCGAACCCGTCGCTGACGCAGGGACCAGAGATGGCGCGCGTTCGCGAGCTGATGTACTGGAACATGGATAACACCGCGCGCAGCGAGTGGGCCAACCTGGTGACCAGCCGCACCACGGATGAAAAAGCGCAGCTTGCCCGCTATGCGTTTGATAATCACTGGTGGGATCTGAGCGTGCAGGCGACGATCGCCGGTAAGCTGTGGGATCATCTCGAAGAGCGTTTCCCGCTGGCGTATAAAGATCTGTTTGACCGCTACACCAGCGGCAAAGATATCCCGCAAAGCTACGCCATGGCGATTGCTCGTCAGGAGAGCGCCTGGAACCCGAAAGTCCGTTCCCCGGTGGGCGCCAGCGGTCTGATGCAGATTATGCCGGGCACGGCAACGCACACGGTGAAGATGTTTAATATCCCTGGGTACAGCAGCCCGTCACAGCTGTTGGATCCGGATACCAACATCAACATCGGCACCAGCTACCTGCAGTACGTGTATCAGCAGTTCGGCAATAACCGTATCTTCGCGTCGGCGGCGTATAACGCCGGCCCGGGTCGCGTGCGCACCTGGCTTGGCAATAGCGCCGGACGCATCGACGCCGTGGCGTTTGTCGAGAGCATCCCGTTCTCGGAAACGCGCGGCTACGTGAAGAACGTGCTGGCCTATGACGCCTACTATCGCTACTTCATGGGGCAGAAAGATACCCTGATGAGCGATGCTGAGTGGCAGAGACGTTACTGATCGGCATGGGTTGTGTTATGCTGTACTCGCTAATGAGTACAAGAGGCAGCATAACATGACCCAGCATTCCCCATATTCCTCGGCGATGGCCGAACAGCGTCACCAGGAGTGGCTTCGTTTTGTGGAGCTGCTTCGCCAGTCTTACGAGCAGGATTTGCACCTACCCCTCATGCAACTGATGCTCACGCCGGACGAGCGTGAGGCGCTGGGCACGCGCGTGCGCATCATTGAAGAGCTATTGCGCGGTGAGATGAGCCAGCGCGAGCTGAAAAACGAGCTGGGCGCGGGCATCGCGACCATCACCCGTGGATCGAACAGCCTGAAGTCTGCGCCGGTCGAGCTGCGTCAGTGGCTTGAGTCAGTCTTATTGGGCGATCAACGATAAATGGCGTTATGAAACGGGCTTAACGCCAGGATCACCGCCTGATGGTAAACCCCTGAACGCGTGAGCTTACCCGCCGTAAAGACGCCAATTGCCCCTTCTTTACGGCCAATCTCATCAATGCCGGTGTAGTGCGACATTACCGGCCCGAGCGCTTCACCTGCGCGGACTTTTTCCAGAATGATCTCCGGCAGCGGCAGGGTGGCCGAGCGTGCTTCGCCGCGCTGCTCGCGGCTTTCAATCACCACCCAGCTAAAGGTTGCGCCTTCGTCGATGCCTGCTTCTATGGCGACCCAGAAGTCAGCTTTCGGGGCCGCGGCTTTTGCATTTGCCACGCGATTTCGTGCGCCAGCGCGCGTTTCATCGCTGCCAAACGGCTGTTCAGGTACGCCACTCTCGACGCCGATGGCCTCAATATGGCAGGATCCTTCGCCGAAAATCTCTTCAAAAGCCTTTAGAATTGCCTGAATTTTGGCAGGATTGGTGGTAGCAGAGACAACATGGTGCATAATTAAGCTCGATTCAAAAAAACTCATCGCAGTATAACGGAAAAAAAGCATGTTACAGGTATACCTTGTTCGCCACGGTGAAACGCAGTGGAACGCCGAGCGACGTATTCAAGGCCAGTCAGACAGTCCTCTCACCGAGAAGGGTGTGCAGCAAGCGTGGCAGGTGGCGGAACGCGCCAGAACGCTGGGCATTACCCACGTTATTACCAGCGATTTAGGTCGCACACAGCAGACGGCGCGCATCATTGCAGACGCCTGCGGCTGCGATGTGATGCTTGAGCCGCGCCTGCGCGAGCTGGATATGGGCGTGCTGGAAAAGCGCCATATCGATACGCTGACGGAAACGGAAGAGGGCTGGCGTCGCACACTGGTGAACGGTACCGAAGATGGCCGTATTCCTGAGGGCGAATCCATGCAGGAGCTGAGCGTGCGTATGCATGCGGCACTGGCGGAATGCCTCAAACTTCCGGCAGGCAGCCGTCCGCTGCTGGTGAGTCACGGTATCGCCCTGGGCTGTCTGGTGAGCACCATTCTGGGATTGCCGGCTTATGCCGAGCGCCGTTTGCGTCTGCGCAACTGCTCCATTTCCCGGATTGATTACCAGGAAAGCGCGTGGCTGGCGTCGGGCTGGGTGGTGGAGATGGCAGGGGACATTTCGCATCTCGATGCCCCTGCGCTTGACGAACTGCAGCGTTAACGACGGATCGGAATCAAGAATTCCATACGCAGATTGATTGGGCCTTCTTCCGGTTTGGCATCCTGCGCCGGGTAGTAGCGCTCAATATCCTGACCTTTACGGCGATTCAGATTCAGCATTGGCATGCAGGTTCCGTAAACGGTCAGGATAAACTCCTGGACGCCCGTTCCTAAACCCTCGTATGAGAACATCACATACTCGCCGCCTTCCAGTACGACAGGTTTAGAGCCCTGAATGTAGCCGTTGGCCATGTCAGGGGTGAGGGCGGTGGTGTAAAACACCTCCTGCTCGTCGTCTTTTTCCTGGCTTGGATGCGTTTCGTTGAGGCCATACAGGATCGGCGGAATGGCCGGCGCATGGCTCAGAAAATCGCGCCAGAACTGGACGCGCATCTGATGACGGAACTCAGAAATCTGCTCCAGAGAGCAGGAATAGCTCTGGGTCGTACCGATCAGATGGGTTTCCGGCAGAGTGACCATTTCGTATTTCGGCATTGCGAACTCGCCCAGACGCAGCGGCGGACGCATACCAAACGAGCTCCAGTCAGGCGAGCGGCGATAGAGCGCTGGCGTCAACGAGAACTGTTTTTTAAAGGCGCGGGTGAAGGTCTGCTGCGAATCAAAACGGTACTGCAAAGCAATATCCAGAATGGGCCGCGCCGTCAGGCGCAACGCTACAGCAGATTTCGATAAACGACGTGCGCGAATATAGGCCCCGATAGCATGACCGGTGACATCCTTGAACATCCTTTGCAGATGCCACTTGGAATAGCCCGCTTTAGCCGCCACATTATCCAGTGACAAAGGCTGGTCGAGATGACCTTCCAGCCAGGTGAGCAGGTCGCGAATAATTCCAGCCTGATCCATATACTATCCTCATCCTTAAAACAGCAGGTGCCTGATAACAGGTTAGCGGATAATAGCATTTTTTGATGTTTTAGCATTCAGTGTTTTTTTTGCGCATTAATGCCTTTTCTCCTTCGTTTTGGGTGAATATATTCTAATCCTGTGATCTTGCTACATTTTTGACTAACGTGTTGAATAATTGCTCAGTGCAATTTTAAAGAATGGTAACAATATGAAATACAAGACTTTGCTTCTTACTGCCCTGTTGCTGGTAGCGGGCCGTGCGGCGCAGGCGGAACAGATTGGTTCTGTCGATACCGTGTTCAAAATGTTCGGTCCGGACCACAAAATTGTGGTGGAGGCGTTTGACGATCCGGACGTGAAAAACGTCACCTGCTACGTTAGCCGCGCGAAGACGGGCGGTATTAAAGGCGGTCTGGGGCTGGCGGAAGACACTTCCGATGCGGCGATCTCCTGTCAGCAGGTGGGGCCGGTTGAGCTGAGCGATAAAATCAAAAACGGCAAAGCGCAGGGCGATGTAGTATTCCAGAAACGGACCTCGCTGGTGTTTAAAAAGCTACAGGTGGTGCGTTTCTATGATGCCAAACGCAACACCCTGGCCTACCTGGCGTATTCCGACAAAGTCGTGGAAGGCTCACCGAAAAACGCGATCAGCGCGGTGCCGATTATGCCGTGGCATTAATGCAGGGATGAACCATGCAACAACCTGTGGTCTGGCTGGTTGAAGACGAAACCAGTATCGCCGATACGCTTATCTACATGCTTCAGCAGGAAGGGTTTGCGGTAAAGGCGTTTGAACGGGGGCTACCGGTGCTGGAGGCGGCGCGGCGGCAGGTTCCGGCGCTCGCCATTCTGGACGTCGGGCTGCCGGACATCAGCGGTTTCGAGCTCTGCCGCCAGCTTCTTGCGCAGCATCCATCACTGCCCGTGCTGTTTCTGACGGCACGCAGTGACGAAGTGGATAAACTCCTCGGCCTGGAAATGGGCGCAGACGACTACGTCGCCAAACCTTTCTCCCCGCGCGAAGTATGTGCCCGGGTAAGGACCATTTTACGGCGGATGCAAAAATCCGCCGCGCCAGCAGAGACGGTGCGTATCGGGCAGTTTGAGCTGAACGAACCTGCAGCCCGAATCAGCTGGTGCGGTGAAGCATTGCCCCTGACCCGCTACGAATTCTTGCTGCTCAAAACCCTGTTACAGGCGCCCGGACGAGTATTTTCTCGCCAGCAACTCATGGACAAGGTATGGGGTGAAGACGGGGACAGTTTCGATCGTACCGTGGATACCCACATCAAAACCCTGCGCGCCAAGCTGCGGGCGGTGAACGAGGAACTTTCACCCATCAGCACCCATCGCGGTATGGGCTATAGTCTGGGCCTTTATTGATGCGCATTGGGATGCGGTTGTTGCTGGGATATTTCCTCATCGTGGCCATCGCCGCGTGGTTTGTGCTGTCGATCTTTGTTCAGGAAGTGAAGCCCGGTGTGCGCAGGGCAACCGAGGGTACGTTGATCGATACCGCGACCTTGCTCGCCGAAGTCGGGCGTGAGGATCTTCTTTCGGGCAATGCGCAGCAGGGCAAACTGGCGCAGGCCTTTTCCCAGCTCCATCAGCGGCCTTTCCGCGCCAATATCGGCGGCATTCATAAGGTGCGCAACGAGTATCACGTCTATATGACCGATGCGCAGGGTAGAGTGGTTTTTGATTCCGCCGGTCTGGCCGTGGGGCAGGATTACTCTCGCTGGAACGACGTCTGGCTGACGCTTCGCGGCGAATACGGCGCGCGCAGTACTCAGATCAATCCCGAGGATCCGGAGAGTACGGTGATGTATGTTGCAGCGCCGGTTGTGGAGCAGGGCAAAATCATCGGCGTGCTGTCGGTAGGGAAACCTAACAGCGCGATGGCACCGGTTATCCATCGCAGCGAGCGGCGAATTCTGTGGGCAGGCGGGGCGCTGCTCGGCATTGCTTTGCTGATCGGTCTTTTTGTCGCCTGGTGGATCAACCGTTCCATCAGTACGTTATCGCGCTACGCCGACTCGGTGACCACCGACACGCCTCTCCCGCTGCCCAATCCAGGTAGTAGCGAACTGCACAAGCTGGCCCAGGCGCTGGAAAATATGCGCATTCGCCTCGAAGGGAAAAACTATATTGAACGCTATGTCCATGCGCTCACCCACGAGCTGAAAAGCCCGATCGCCGCCATACGCGGCGCGGCGGAAATACTCGCCGAGCAGCCGCCGCCGCAGGTGGCTGCTCGTTTCATCGATAATATTCTGGTACAAAACGCGCGAATGCAGTCGCTGGTTGAAAAACTGCTCGCTCAGGCTCGGCTTGAAAATCGGGTCGAGATTACGCCCGAGGCCGTCCGGGTCGACTCGCTGTTTACCCGGCTTGCCGACGCGCGATCGGCGCAGCTGGCAACAAAAGAGATTGCGCTGACCCTCCAGCCTGCTTCGCTTTATGTTGAAGGCGATCCCGACCTGCTCGAACAGGCGCTCGGCAATTTGCTGGATAACGCTATCGATTTTACGCCGCAGGGCGGATCCATAGAACTGGCGGCCCGGGAAGAGCGCGGGCAGATACAGCTGATCGTCACCGACAGCGGAAGCGGGATCCCGGATTACGCGCAGGATCGTATTTTTGAACGCTTCTATTCCCTGCCGCGGGAGAACGGGGTTAAGAGCAGCGGGCTTGGGCTGGCCTTTGTCCGGGAGGTGGCTCGTCTGCATCAGGGAGACATTACATTGCGCAATCGTGATGAAGGTGGCGTGATGGCCACGCTGACACTTCACCGTCCCTTCACATAACTTCAAATTGCCCCCACACAGCCTGGTTACGCTCTCCTCATCACAAAGGAGACGTAATGATGAAATCCCCCCTGTTCTGGAAAGTAAGCACCCTGCTGGGGTGCATTCTGCTGCTGTTAGTTCCGCTGTTTATGGTGAGTAACCTCATTTCAGAGCGTGAAAGCTACCGTAACGATGTCGAAAATACGCTTCGCCAGAGTACCAGTGGACCGCAAAAACTGGTCGGCCCGCTGATTGCTATCCCGGTGACGGAGATCTTCTACAAGTTAGAGGATGAGAAGAACGTCGAATACAAGAAAAGCTATATGCGCTTTATCCTGCCGGAGTCTCTGCTGGTTGAGGGTAACCAGCACGTTGAGTCCCGAAATATCGGTATTTATGACGGGCAGATCTGGAACACTAAACTCAACATAAAAGCACGGTTCAACACCGAAAAAATCACGCAGCTGAAAGGGGAGGCGATGACCCTGGGGCAGCCGTTTATCGTTGTTGGCGTGGGCGACGCTCGCGGTATTGGCACGGTGAACGTCTCCAGTATCAACGGTGAGACGCTGGGCGTAGAGCCGGGTTCAGGCGTGTATGGGGGGCTTTCCGGGATTCATATCCCGCTGACGGACAAAGCGCTGGAGCCAAAAACGTTTGTCATGGAGATGTCGCTGAATCTGGCAGGGACGGGAAGTTTTGCCGTGGTGCCTGTGGGACGTAACAGTGAAATGGCGCTAAACAGCAACTGGCCACATCCAGGCTTTATGGGTAACTATCTGCCGGTGAAGCACAAAATTGGTGATTCCGGTTTTCAGGCGAACTGGCAGAGCAGCTGGTTTGCGAACAACCTTGAGAGCTGGTTCAACGGCAGTGAATCTCCGGCGTGGGAGTCGATCCCCGCTTTCAGCGTCACGGTAGCCACGCCCGCCGATCAGTATCAACTGACTGACCGGGCGATCAAGTACGCTATTTTACTGATTGCTCTGACGTTTATGGCCTTCTTTGTTTTCGAAACTCTGACCGGGCTGCGCCTGCACCCGATGCAGTATCTGCTGGTGGGGCTGTCGCTGGTGCTGTTCTATCTGGTGCTGCTGGCGCTGTCAGAACACGTCGGCTTTACGCCAGCCTGGGTTGTTGCAAGTCTGGTTGGTGCGGCGATGAACGGGATGTACCTGCGGGCTGTGCTGAAAAGCTGGAAGCGTAGCGGGCTGTTCGTGCTGGCCCTGCTGGGGCTGGACGTGGTGATGTGGTTCTTGCTGCGCTCGGAGGATAGCGCGCTGCTGTTGGGGTCAGCGGTGCTGGCGCTGGCACTGTTCGCCGTGATGTACCTGACCCGACATCTCGACTGGTATTCACTTTCACAGCCGAAGCGGTCTGAGCCAGCTGCATCGCCGGATGACGATACGATGCGGATCTGGAAATAAAAAAAACGGCGCAAATGCGCCGTTTTTTCATGGGTTAACTGCCGGATTACTCCTGCAGGTCTCCGCAGAAGCGGTACCCTTCGCCGTGGATCGTGGCGATAATTTCCGGCGTATCAGGCGTAGATTCGAAATGTTTACGAATACGACGGATGGTCACGTCTACGGTACGGTCATGAGGCTTCAGCTCACGGCCGGTCATTTTCTTCAGCAGCTCTGCACGGGACTGAATTTTGCCCGGGTTTTCGCAGAAGTGCAGCATCGCGCGGAATTCACTGCGCGGCAGTTTATACTGCTCACCGTTCGGGCTAATCAGCGAACGGCTATTGATATCAAGTTCCCAGCCGTTGAATTTGTAGCTGTCGACGCTACGGCGCTCTTCGCTGACCGTGCCCAGGTTCATGGTGCGGGACAGCAGGTTGCGTGCACGAATGGTTAACTCGCGAGGATTGAACGGCTTGGTGATGTAGTCATCCGCACCGATTTCCAGGCCAAGGATCTTATCAACTTCGTTGTCACGGCCCGTCAGGAACATTAACGCGACGTTCGCCTGCTCGCGCAGTTCGCGCGCCAGAAGAAGACCGTTTTTGCCCGGCAGGTTGATATCCATGATCACCAGGTTGATATCATTTTCAGAAAGGATCTGATGCATCTCTGCGCCATCGGTCGCTTCAAAGACATCGTAGCCTTCTGCTTCGAAAATGCTCTTTAACGTGTTGCGTGTTACCAACTCGTCTTCAACGATAAGAATGTGCGGGGTCTGCATGTTTGCTACCTAAATTGCCAACTAAATCGAAACAGGAAGTACAAAAGTCCCTGACCTGCCTGATGCATGTCGCAAATTAACATGATCGGCTTAACGTGACTAAAGTACGTAATTGCGTTCTTGATGCACTTTCCATCAACGTCAACAACATCATTAGCTTGGTCTTGGGTACTTTCCCTTTGGACCCGACAGTGTCAAAAACGGCTGTCATCCTAACCATTTTAACAGCAACATAACAGGCTAAGTGACACCAGACACCCAATAAAACTACGCTTCGTTGACATATATCAAGTTCAATTGTAGCACGTTAACAGTTTGATGAAATCATCGTAGCCGAATGCTAGCCTTTGTCACAATTTTTCAATAAACCAACTAGTTGCGGAGATTGATTTATAAACGAAGCGAATCCAATCAGAATAGGGTATTCATGTTGCCATTATCATTATAAAACATAGGGATAATAGGCTCCTGTTAACATTCTAACTGATTGTTCAGACACAAAATAGTTTAGCGTCTTTAATTTATTATGAAACGCTATTTCGGTGATTTGTGTTGCAAATTTGTAAATTTGCGCTGCGTAATATGTTGAAGTGCATCACATTTTTACCCGCTAACTGATTAAAAAGAGAGCATAAATGCATCTGTCGATTGTACTGGTCGCTCCAGCCAGAGCCGAAAATATAGGCGCTGCGGCGCGCGCCATGAAGACCATGGGTTTTACCGATTTACGTATTGTGGACAGCACTGCGCACCTGGAGCCTGCCGCCCGCTGGGTGGCACACGGTTCGGGTGATATTCTCGATAATATAAAGACTTACGCTACGCTTGCCGACGCGCTGCACGATATTTCGTTTACCGTTGCGACCACCGCACGCAGCCGGGCGAAGTTCCACTACTACGTCACGCCTGCTGAACTGGTACCCATGCTGGAGGAGAAAAGCCAGTGGCTGGAGAAAGCCGCGCTGGTATTTGGTCGCGAAGATTCCGGGCTCACCAACGAAGAGCTTGAGCTGGCGGACGTTCTCACCGGTGCGCCGATGGTAGCCGATTATCCTTCCCTGAATTTAGGCCAGGCGGTCATGGTCTATTGCTATCAATTAGCCTCCCTAATGCAAATCCCCCAACCTCAGGCAGAAGCGGCAAATGAAAATCAGCTGGCCGCGCTTCGTGCTCGCGTGGAGAATCTGCTATCGAGCCTTGGCGTTGCGGACGATCAAAAAATGGCCGACTGGCTACAGCAGCGCCTTGGACGTCTTGAGCAGCGGGATACCGCCATGTTGCATCGTTTGCTGCACGATATTGAAAAAAAATTGGCCGAGTAAAATGCTGCCATAAGTTTTTAGTATGGCGAAAAGATCTGTCGTGGAGGGTTGCAGTTGGGGGATTCGGATGAAAATAAAACGGCGCGCAGCGTGACGTGAACGTCTGCGGAATTGTGATCAAATTAAAAATTCATTGACTTAAGGTGCCCGATCCTTTAACCCTAAAAGAATACAGCACAGACAGATAATAATGACAGAGTACACAACATCCATGAAACGCATCAGCATCACCACCATTACCACAACCATCATCATTACCACAGGTAACGATGCGGGCTGACGCGTACAGGAAAAACAGAAAAAAGCCCGCACCTGAACAGTGCGGGCTTTTTTTTCGGCTAAAGGAAACGAGGTAGAACCATGCGAGTGTTGAAGTTCGGCGGTACATCAGTGGCAAATGCAGAACGCTTTCTGCGTGTTGCCGATATCCTGGAGAGCAACGCCAGGCAGGGGCAGGTTGCGACCGTCCTCTCTGCCCCGGCAAAAATCACAAACCATCTGGTGGCGATGATTGAAAAGACCATCGGTGGCCAGGATGCACTCCCGAACATCAGCGACGCAGAGCGTATCTTCGCTGAGCTGCTGCAGGGGCTGGCAGAGGCACAGCATGGTTTCCCGCTCGCGCAGCTGAAGTCTTTCGTTGAGCAGGAGTTTGCTCAGATCAAACATGTGCTGCACGGCATCAGCCTGCTGGGCCAATGCCCGGACAGCGTCAACGCGGCGCTGATCTGCCGGGGCGAAAAACTCTCCATCGCCATCATGGCGGGCGTGCTGGAAGCGCGCGGCCATAGCGTGACCGTTATCAACCCGGTTGAGAAACTGCTGGCGGTGGGTCACTACCTCGAATCTACCGTTGATATTGCCGAATCAACCCGCCGTATCGCCGCGAGCAAAATCCCCGCTGACCACATGATCCTGATGGCAGGCTTCACTGCCGGAAATGAGAAGGGTGAACTGGTGGTGCTGGGCCGCAATGGCTCCGACTACTCTGCCGCCGTGCTGGCCGCCTGTTTACGCGCGGACTGTTGTGAGATCTGGACTGACGTCGACGGCGTCTATACCTGCGACCCGCGCCAGGTGCCGGACGCCAGGCTGCTGAAGTCGATGTCGTATCAGGAAGCGATGGAGCTTTCTTACTTCGGCGCCAAAGTGCTTCACCCGCGTACCATCTCCCCGATTGCCCAGTTCCAGATCCCTTGCCTGATTAAAAACACCGGTAACCCACAGGCGCCAGGCACGCTGATTGGTGCCAGCAGCGATGAAGATGGCCTGCCGGTGAAAGGTATTTCCAACCTGAACAATATGGCGATGTTCAGCGTCTCCGGTCCCGGGATGAAGGGGATGGTCGGCATGGCGGCGCGCGTTTTTGCGGCCATGTCACGCAACGGTATCTCGGTGGTGCTGATCACCCAGTCCTCTTCCGAGTACAGCATCAGCTTCTGCGTGCCGCAGGTCGACTGTCTGCGCGCCCGCCGCGCGCTGGAAGAAGAGTTCTACCTGGAGTTAAAAGAGGAACTGCTGGAGCCGCTCTCCATTCAGGAGCGCCTGGCCGTGATCTCTGTGGTCGGTGACGGTATGCGCACTCTGCGCGGTATCTCCGCCAAATTCTTTGCCGCGCTGGCGCGGGCCAATATCAATATCGTGGCGATTGCTCAGGGCTCGTCCGAGCGTTCAATTTCCGTTGTTGTGGATAACGACGATGCGACCACCGGCGTTCGCGTGGTGCACCAGATGCTGTTCAACACCGATCAGGTGATCGAGCTGTTCCTGATTGGCGTAGGAGGCGTCGGTGGCGCATTGCTGGAGCAGGTGAAGCGCCAGCAGGAGTGGCTTAAGAAAAAACATATCGACCTGCGCGTCTGCGGTATCGCTAACTCCAGAGCGCTGCTGACCAACGTCCACGGTCTTAACCTGGAAAACTGGCAGGCGGAGCTGGAGGAGGCGAAAGAGCCGTTCAACCTGGGGCGCCTGATCCGTCTGGTGAAAGAGTATCACCTGCTTAACCCGGTGATCGTTGACTGTACCTCAAACCAGGCTGTGGCCGACCAGTACGCCGACTTCCTGCGCGAAGGCTTCCACGTGGTGACGCCGAACAAAAAGGCCAACACCTCGTCGATGGATTACTATCACCAGATGCGTCTGGCGGCGAGCAAGTCGCGCCGCAAGTTCCTGTACGACACTAACGTCGGTGCCGGCCTGCCGGTTATCGAAAATCTGCAAAACCTGCTGAACGCGGGCGACGAACTGCAGCGTTTCTCCGGCATTCTCTCCGGCTCCCTGTCGTTTATTTTCGGCAAGCTGGATGAGGGCATGAGTCTCTCGGAAGCCACCCGTGCCGCGCGCGAGCTGGGCTATACCGAGCCGGACCCGCGTGACGATCTCTCCGGTATGGACGTGGCGCGTAAGCTGCTGATCCTGGTGCGTGAAACGGGGCGCGAGCTTGAGCTTTCCGATATCGTGATTGAACCCGTGTTGCCAGCCGAGTTTGACAGCAGCGGCGATGCCAGCACCTTTATGGCGAATTTGCCCCAGCTTGACGACGCTTTTGCCGCGCGAGTGGCGAAAGCCCGTGATGAAGGTAAGGTATTGCGCTATGTTGGCAACATTGAAGAAGATGGCGTGTGCCGGGTGAAGATTGCCGAAGTGGATGGCAACGACCCGCTGTACAAAGTTAAAAACGGCGAAAACGCCCTCGCGTTTTACAGCCACTATTATCAGCCATTGCCGCTGGTGCTTCGCGGCTATGGCGCAGGGAACGATGTTACGGCGGCGGGTGTGTTTGCCGATCTGCTGCGTACCCTGTCATGGAAGTTAGGAGTTTAACATGGTCAAAGTTTATGCCCCGGCTTCCAGCGCCAATATGAGCGTCGGATTTGACGTGCTGGGTGCGGCGGTGACGCCGGTAGATGGTTCGCTGCTGGGCGATACGGTCACGGTTGAAGCGGCAGAGAGCTTCAGCTTGAATAACGTGGGCCGCTTTGCCAGCAAGCTGCCGTCTGAGCCGCGCGAGAATATCGTCTATCAGTGCTGGGAACGCTTCTGTCAGGAGATCGGCAAAAATGTGCCGGTCGCCATGACGCTGGAAAAAAGTATGCCGATTGGCTCGGGCCTGGGCTCCAGCGCCTGTTCGGTGGTTGCCGCACTGGTGGCGATGAACGAGCACTGCGGTAAGCCGCTGAATAACAGCCGTCTGCTGGGGCTGATGGGCGAGCTCGAAGGACGCATCTCCGGCAGTATTCATTACGATAACGTGGCGCCGTGCTTCCTCGGCGGCATGCAGCTGATGATCGAAGAAAATGGCATCATCAGCCAGCAGGTGCCAGGGTTTGATGAGTGGCTATGGGTGCTGGCGTATCCGGGCATTAAGGTCTCTACCGCGGAAGCGCGTGCGATCCTGCCTGCGCAGTATCGTCGTCAGGACTGCATCGCCCACGGGCGTCATCTGGCGGGCTTTATCCACGCCTGCTACACCCGTCAGCCGCAGCTGGCGGCGAAGCTAATGAAGGACGTCATTGCCGAGCCGTACCGCACGAAGCTGCTGCCCGGCTTTAACGAGGCGCGACAGGCTTCAATGGATATCGGCGCGCAGGCGTGCGGCATCTCCGGCTCTGGCCCGACGCTGTTCGCCCTGTGCGATAAGCCAGACACCGCGCAGCGCGTGGCGGACTGGCTCTCTAAACACTACCTGCAAAATCAGGAAGGCTTTGTTCATATTTGCCGTCTGGACACGGCTGGCGCACGAGTACTGGGATAATTAATGAAACTCTACAACCTTAAAGATCATAACGAGCAGGTCAGCTTCGCGCAGGCGGTGACTCAGGGGCTGGGCAAAAACCAGGGGCTGTTTTTCCCGCATGACCTGCCGGAATTTCAGCTGACCGAGATTGATGAACTGCTGAAGCAGGATTTTGTCACCCGCAGCACCAAAATTCTTTCTGCGTTTATCGGCGACGAAATCCCGCAGGAGCTGCTGGAAGAGCGCGTGCGCGCGGCGTTTGCTTTCCCGGCTCCGGTTAAGCAGGTGGAGCCTGACGTTGGCTGTCTGGAGCTGTTCCACGGCCCGACCCTGGCGTTTAAAGATTTCGGCGGCCGCTTTATGGCGCAGATGCTGACCCACATCAGCGGCGACAAACCGGTGACCATCCTGACCGCCACCTCCGGCGATACCGGCGCGGCGGTGGCGCACGCGTTCTATGGCCTGAAAAACGTCCGCGTGGTGATCCTCTATCCAAAAGGCAAGATCAGCCCGCTGCAGGAAAAACTGTTCTGCACCCTCGGCGGCAACATTGAAACCGTGGCGATCGACGGCGATTTCGATGCCTGCCAGGCGCTGGTCAAGCAGGCGTTCGATGATGAAGAGCTGAAGGCCGCGCTGGGGCTGAACTCGGCGAACTCCATCAATATCAGCCGTCTGCTGGCGCAGATCTGCTACTACTTCGAAGCGGTGGCGCAGCTGCCGCAGGAAGCGCGCAATCAGCTGGTAGTTTCCGTACCAAGCGGTAACTTTGGTGACCTGACGGCGGGCCTGCTGGCGAAATCTCTGGGGCTGCCGGTCAAACGCTTTATCGCTGCTACCAACGCCAACGACACCGTGCCGCGCTTCCTGAAAGACGGCAAATGGGCTCCTAACGCCACGCAGGCCACGCTTTCCAATGCCATGGACGTGTCACAGCCGAACAACTGGCCGCGCGTGGAAGAGCTGTTCCGCCGTAAGATCTGGCGTCTGGGTGACCTGGGCTACGCCGCGGTGACGGACGAAACCACCAAAGCCACCATGCGCGAGCTGAAGGCGGTGGGGTACACCTCTGAGCCGCACGCGGCAATTGCCTACCGCGCGCTTCGCGACCAGCTTAACCCGGGTGAATATGGCCTGTTCCTGGGCACCGCGCATCCGGCGAAGTTCAAAGAGAGCGTGGAAGCGATCCTGGGCGAAACGCTGCCGCTGCCGAAAGAGCTGGCCGAGCGTGCTGACCTGCCGCTGCTGTCTCATGAGCTGCCGGCGGACTTTGCGGCGCTGCGTAAGTTGATGATGACGCGCGCGTGATTGTGTTGCCCGGTGGCGGCTACGCCTTACCGGGCCTGCAACGACCGCGACCACCGTCCGGGACCGGACTGGAAACACCATTAACGCAAAACCCCGCCAGCAGGCGGGGTTGTGTTTTACTGCTCGTGACGCTTAAACACCAGTTCGCCTTTCCCCGACGCCTCTTCGTCAAAGAAATACCCTTCACTGTTAAACCCGGTCAGCTGCTCCGGCTTCGTCAGGCGGTTCTGAATGATGTAGCGGCTCATCAGGCCACGCGCTTTTTTGGCGTAGAAGCTGATGACCTTGAACTTGCCGTTCTTCTCATCAAGGAAGACCGGCTTAACGATCTCCGCGTTCAGCTTTTTCGGTTTCACCGACTTGTAGTACTCATCGGATGCCAGGTTAACCACCACGTTATCGCCCTGAGCGTGCAGCGCCGCGTTCAGCTTGTCGGTGATGATGTCTCCCCAGAAATGGTACAGGTCTTTGCCTTTGGCGTTTTCCAGGCGAATCCCCATCTCCAGACGATATGGCTGCATCAGATCCAGCGGGCGCAGCACGCCATACAGACCCGACAGCATGCGCAGATGCTGCTGGGCAAAATCAAAGTCGGCTTCGCTAAAATCTTCCGCCTGCAGGCCGGTGTAGACATCGCCCTTAAACGCCAGGAGCGCCTGGCGCGCGTTGGCGGGGGTGAAATCCGGGTGCCACTCATGGAATCGGGTCGCGTTAAGGTCTGCCAGCTTGTCGCTGATGCTCATCAGCGAGGCGATTTGCGGCGCCGAGAGCTTACGCGCTTCGCGGATCAGCTGTTGCGAGTAGTCCAGCAGTTCTGGCTGGGTATAACGCTCGGTGGCGAGCGGGCTCTGGTAGTCGAGCGTTTTTGCAGGTGAAATCAGAATCAGCATATCCAGTCCTTGCAGGAAATTTAGAGCGACTTTAACAAAAAATCGCCCTGAATTGATCGATAGCTGTTATCGCCGGGGCAAATCATCCCAGGTGCCGGGGGCGAGTTGTGACTGAATTTCGGGATAGCGTGCGGCATCAAAAACCGGGGGGACGCCCAACTTGCGCTGGCGCAGATAATCCCTGGCAATAAGGTTCACAACGGGCGAGAGCAGCAGGATCGCCGTCAGGTTAGTGATTGCCATTAGCGCCATAATGACATCAGCCAACTGCCAGACCAGCGGCATATTCAGAAGGGAGCCCGCGATCACCATCAGTATCACGCCCAGGCGAAGCAAGAGGATGGCCGGACGAGAGTCGAATTTCAGGAAGATGAGGTTGTTTTCGGCGTACAGGTAATTCACCACAATCGAGCTGAAGGCGAATAGCATCAGAATGAGCGAGACAAATCCTGCCCCCCAGCCTCCGGTAAGATTCACCAGCGCCTGCTGGAGAAATTGGATCCCGACGGCGTCCGAGGTATGGGGTACCGGGCCGGCCAGCAGGAGGATCATGGCGCTGGCGGAACAGATAATAACGGTATCCATAAAAACGCCTATCATCTGCACGATACCCTGTGCTGCCGGGTGTGGCGGCCAGGAAGAGGCGGCCGCGGCGGCGTTGGGAGTGGAGCCCATTCCGGCTTCATTGGAGAACATACCTCGCTGAAAACCTGCCATCAGCGCCTGGCTCAGGGTGTAACCCAGGGCGCCAGACGCGACCTCGCGCCAGCCAAAGGCGCTTTTAAAGATGGTCGCAATCACGCCCGGAACCTGGTCGGCATGCAGCGCAGCGACGACCAGACTCGCGGCAACCCAGAGCAGCGCCATGATGGGAACCAGCCACTGCATCAGACGGGCGACGCCTTTGATGCCGGCAGAAATGGTGAGCAACACAAAGAGGGCTAAAACGATGCCGGTGATCCACTCCGGGCAGGAGAAGGTATAGCGCAGGGCATGGGCGACGGAGTTTGACTGCACGGTATTAAAGATTAGGCCGTACGCGAGAAGTAAAAAAAGCGAGAACAGAACGCCCATCCATCGCATTCCTAAGCCACGCGCCATATACCAGGCCGGACCGCCGCGAAACTGCCCGTTTCTGTCTTTCTCTTTGTAAAGCTGCGCCAGTGAGCTTTCGGCAAAAGAGGTAGCCATTCCGAGAAGCGCCGTGACCCACATCCAGAACACCGCGCCTGGCCCACCGGCGCTGATGGCCAGCGCAACGCCCGCCAGATTACCGCTGCCAAGGCGTGCCGCCAGGCTGGTACAGAGCACCTGGAACGACGTTAATCCCCCCGGCTGGGGCGTGACGCTGTTTTTCAGACTTCTGCCAAACTTGCGGATATAACGAAACTGGATAAACCCACTGCGTAGCGTAAACCAGATACCTGCTCCCAGAAGCAGGTAGATCATTATCGAACCCCAGAGGACTTCGTTAATAAAGAAAAAGAAATCAGGCATTAACGTCCCTCTTGTTGATGCCAATGTGAATATGTAAGCGCTACCACTGATTGGGCATGCTGTTGCTTAGCAGCCTGTTAATATTCTGAGTTTATCATACTCTGCCTAAGCGCACTGTCTGCGGTTGCGCTACCCCTCCGTCGTGTTATCATCAGGGCAGACCGGTTACATCCCCCTAACAAGTAAACCTGTCATTTTTCCGCTGCAGGCATGCTGTCGGTAGCGTGAATTATCCAGGGCACGTTAAAAGAGAAACACTATCATGACGGATAAATTGACCTCCCTTCGTCAGTTCACCACTGTCGTAGCTGACACCGGAGATATCGCGGCAATGAAGCTGTACCAGCCGCAGGATGCCACAACTAACCCTTCTCTGATCCTTAACGCCGCACAGATCCCTGAGTATCGCAAACTGATTGACGAGGCTGTGACCTGGGCGAAAGCACAGAGCAATGACCGCGCGCAGCAGGTTGTGGATGCTACTGATAAACTGGCAGTGAACATCGGTCTGGAAATTCTGAAGCTGGTTCCGGGCCGTATCTCTACCGAAGTGGATGCACGTCTCTCCTACGACACCGAAGCGTCAATCGCGAAAGCAAAACGCCTGATCAAACTGTACAACGATGCGGGTATCAGCAATGACCGTATCCTGATCAAACTGGCGTCGACCTGGCAGGGCATTCGCGCTGCTGAGCAGCTGGAAAAAGAAGGCATCAACTGTAACCTGACCCTGCTGTTCTCCTTCGCACAGGCACGTGCGTGTGCGGAAGCAGGCGTGTACCTGATTTCTCCGTTCGTGGGCCGTATTCTGGACTGGTACAAAGCCAACACCGATAAGAAAGAGTACGCACCGGCTGAAGATCCAGGCGTGATTTCTGTGACTGAAATCTACGAATACTACAAACAGCATGGCTATGAGACTGTGGTTATGGGCGCAAGCTTCCGTAACGTCGGTGAAATCATCGAGCTGGCTGGCTGTGACCGCCTGACCATCGCGCCTGCGCTGCTGAAAGAGCTGGCAGAGAGCGAAGGTACCCTGGAGCGTAAACTGTCCTACACCGGTGAAGTGAAAGCACGCCCAGAGCGCATCACTGAATCTGAGTTCCTGTGGCAGCACAACCAGGATCCAATGGCCGTAGACAAACTGGCGGACGGTATCCGTAAGTTTGCTGTTGACCAGGAAAAACTGGAAAAAATGATCGGCGACCTGCTGTAATCATTCTGCGTGACCGGGCTCCCGGTCACGCGTCTTCTTCTGATCCCTGTCTGAATTTTCCCTCTGCGTGTATCATTCCCTTTAATCAGTACTTTTTGAATGGAATGGATATGAATACCTTACGCATCGGCTTAGTGTCGATTTCTGACCGCGCCTCCAGCGGCGTTTACCAGGATAAAGGCATCCCCGCTCTGGAAGCGTGGCTGGCGAGTGCGCTGACCACCCCGTTTGAGATCCAGACTCGCCTTATCCCCGACGAACAACCGATCATCGAGCAGACCTTGTGTGAGCTGGTGGATGAGATGAGCTGTCACCTTGTGCTGACCACGGGCGGAACCGGCCCCGCGCGCCGGGATGTGACGCCAGACGCGACGCTGGCTATCGCCGATCGTGAAATGCCGGGCTTCGGTGAACAGATGCGCCAGATCAGTCTACACTTTGTCCCGACGGCGATCCTTTCCCGGCAGGTGGGGGTGATCCGCAAGCAGGCGCTGATTCTGAACCTGCCGGGACAGCCGAAGTCGATCAAAGAGACGCTGGAAGGATTAAAAGCCGAGGACGGCAGCGTCATTGTGCACGGCATATTTGCAAGTGTACCGTATTGTATACAGTTGCTTGACGGGCCGTACGTGGAAACTGACGACAAAGTGGTAGCAGCATTTCGTCCTAAAAGCGCACGCCGCGAGACAATCTCCTGAAATTAACTAAAATGTGACATTAGCGCCAGCCGCAGTAGCGTGTAAATGGATTTACGATATAGTAATTTTTTCTTTACGATTACTGTAAAAAATTATCCACAACACATGCACAATGGTTCGCTATGTCACATAACACCCGACCTCTGAATCGACAGGACTACAAAACCCTCACGCTCGCCGCCTTAGGCGGCGCGCTGGAGTTTTACGACTTCATCATCTTTGTTTTCTTCGCCGCCGTGGTGGGGGCGCTCTTCTTCCCGGCGGATATTCCGGAATGGCTGCGTCAGGTACAAACCTTCGGCATTTTTGCTGCCGGGTATCTGGCGCGTCCGCTGGGCGGCATCATCATGGCCCACTTTGGCGATCTTGTCGGGCGTAAGAAGATGTTTACCCTGAGCATCCTGCTGATGGCGGTGCCGACGCTGGCCATTGGCCTGCTGCCAACTTATGCCTCAATGGGCATTCTCGCCCCACTATTGCTGCTGCTAATGCGCATTCTCCAGGGCGCGGCTATCGGCGGGGAAGTGCCGGGGGCCTGGGTGTTTGTGGCGGAGCACGTTCCTGCCCGCCGCATCGGTATCGCCTGCGGAACGTTAACGGCGGGGCTGACCGTCGGGATCCTGCTGGGGTCGGTGGTGGCGACGATAGTCAACACCAGCATGACGCAGCAGGCCGTGCACGACTGGGGCTGGCGTATTCCGTTCCTGCTGGGTGGGGCGTTTGGCCTGGTGGCAATGTACCTGCGCCGCTGGCTGCAGGAGACGCCTATTTTCCTCGAAATGCAGCAGCGCAAGGCGCTGGCGCAGGAGCTGCCGGTCAAAGCCGTCGTGGTGCGTCATAAAAAAGCGGTGGTGGTGTCGATGCTGCTCACCTGGCTGCTGTCGGCGGGCATTGTGGTGGTGATTTTGATGTCGCCGGTGTGGCTGCAGAAACAGTACGGTTTCGCCCCTGCCGTGACCTTACAGGCGAACAGTATCGCGACAATCATGCTCTGCTTTGGCTGTCTGGCCGCTGGGCTGGCGGCGGATCGTTTCGGTGCCAGCCTGACTTTTATTGTCGGCAGCCTGCTACTGGCCGCGTCGAGCTGGGCGTTCTACCATCTGGCGGGCA
This sequence comes from Enterobacter asburiae, assembly GCA_011754535.1. Classification (NCBI taxonomy): domain Bacteria; kingdom Pseudomonadati; phylum Pseudomonadota; class Gammaproteobacteria; order Enterobacterales; family Enterobacteriaceae; genus Enterobacter; species Enterobacter asburiae. The sequence continues at coordinate 748,017 of JAAQVN010000001.1, forward strand.
CTCATCCTGAACAGCTGTTCCTGCTGTACGGTATCGTGGGGCTGTGCGTGGGCGTAGTGGGTGCTGTGCCTTACGTCATGGTGCGCGCCTTCCCGCCGGAGGTTCGCTTCACCGGGATCTCGTTCTCTTATAACGTCGCGTATGCCATTTTCGGCGGGCTGACGCCGATAGTGGTCACGGTGATGATGGGGGTGTCGCCGATGGCGCCTGCCTGGTATGTACTCGCGCTCTCGCTGATGGGGCTGGGATTAGGCGTTTGGCTTCGTCAGGCGGGAGAGTATCGTGCCCGCGAGGCGGGCACGACAGAGGGATCAGTGTTTTTCACCAATCGGTAGAATGGTGCGGTCAAACTGTTCGTTCAGCACTTCACCCATTGCCAGGTAAATAGCGCTTGCGCCGCACACCAGGCCAATCCAGCCTGCTACGTGAACGATGCCTTCGTTATCCGCCAGGTGGCCAATCGCCAGCAGGGCGAACAGCACGGTCAGGCTCAGGAAGACGAACTGCAGTGCGCGGTTGCCTTTCAGGGTGCCGAAGAACATGAACAGGGTGAAGACGCCCCACAGGCCCAGGTAGACGCCCAGGAAGTGGGCGTTTGCCGCGTCTGCCAGGCCCATTTTAGGCATCATCAGGATGGCGACCAGGGTCAGCCAGAACGAGCCGTAAGAGGTGAAGGCGGTTAAGCCGAAGGTGTTGCCTTTCTTATATTCCAGCAGGCCCGCGAAGATTTGCGCGATACCGCCGTAAAAAATGCCCATCGCCAGGATAATGCCGTCCATCGGGAACATCCCGATGTTGTGCAGGTTCAGCAGAATGGTGGTCATGCCAAAACCCATCAGGCCCAGCGGAGCCGGATTAGCCAACTTAGTGTTGCCCATAAGTCCTCAAAAAAATCATCATTAATATGGTGAAATGGTTAAACCCGCGTCAATTCTCCCTGACGGGGCGCGGCATCATAATGGGCGGCATCGACGCCGTCTATGATCTCATCAGGGTGAAATTAAAATTTTTTTTATCGTTCCCCCTTGATGGATGCCGTCGCGACCCCATCTTGTAGTCAACCGCAGTGTGTGGACCTGAAAAAAATCAAATCTGGGTAGTTGAAAAAGCACGTTCTGCCCTTATTACAGGTACACAACCACATGTTGACTGAATTTTTAGTGGAGACGTTTAGATGGGTAAAATTATTGGTATCGACCTGGGTACTACCAACTCTTGTGTAGCGATTATGGACGGCACTACTGCACGCGTGCTGGAGAACGCCGAGGGCGATCGCACCACGCCTTCTATCATTGCTTATACCCAGGATGGTGAAACTCTGGTTGGTCAGCCGGCTAAACGTCAGGCAGTGACAAACCCGCAAAACACCCTGTTTGCGATCAAACGCCTGATTGGCCGCCGCTTCCAGGACGAAGAAGTTCAGCGTGACGTTTCTATCATGCCTTACAAAATCATCGCGGCAGATAACGGCGATGCGTGGCTTGATGTGAAAGGCACCAAAACGGCACCACCGCAGATTTCTGCTGAAGTGCTGAAAAAAATGAAGAAAACCGCTGAAGATTATCTGGGTGAGCCGGTAACTGAAGCTGTTATTACCGTTCCTGCTTACTTCAACGATGCGCAGCGTCAGGCAACTAAAGATGCTGGCCGTATCGCAGGTCTGGAAGTAAAACGTATCATCAACGAACCAACCGCGGCTGCGCTGGCTTACGGTCTGGATAAAGAAGTCGGCAACCGTACTATCGCGGTTTACGACCTGGGTGGTGGTACCTTCGATATCTCTATTATCGAAATCGACGAAGTTGACGGCGAAAAAACCTTCGAAGTTCTGGCAACCAACGGTGATACCCACCTGGGTGGTGAAGACTTCGATACCCGTCTGATCAACTACCTCGTTGACGAGTTCAAGAAAGATCAGGGCATTGACCTGCGTAACGATCCGCTGGCAATGCAGCGCCTGAAAGAAGCCGCTGAGAAAGCGAAGATCGAACTGTCTTCCGCTCAGCAGACTGACGTGAACCTGCCGTACATCACTGCAGACGCGACCGGTCCTAAACACATGAACATCAAAGTGACCCGTGCGAAACTGGAAAGCCTGGTAGAAGACCTGGTGAACCGTTCTATCGAGCCGCTGAAAGTTGCACTGCAGGATGCTGGCCTGTCTGTATCTGATATCCAGGACGTTATCCTGGTGGGCGGTCAGACTCGTATGCCAATGGTTCAGAAGAAAGTGGCTGAATTCTTTGGTAAAGAGCCACGTAAAGACGTGAACCCGGACGAAGCAGTTGCTATCGGTGCTGCGGTTCAGGGCGGCGTTCTGACCGGTGAAGTGAAAGATGTACTGCTGCTGGACGTTACCCCGCTGTCTCTGGGTATCGAAACCATGGGCGGTGTGATGACTGCGCTCATCAACAAAAACACCACCATCCCAACCAAGCACAGCCAGGTGTTCTCTACCGCTGAAGACAACCAGTCTGCGGTAACCATCCATGTGCTGCAGGGTGAGCGTAAGCGTGCGTCTGATAACAAATCTCTGGGTCAGTTCAACCTGGATGGTATTAACCCGGCACCGCGCGGCATGCCGCAGATCGAAGTCACCTTCGATATCGATGCTGACGGTATCCTGCACGTGTCTGCGAAAGATAAAAACAGCGGTAAAGAGCAGAAGATCACCATCAAGGCATCTTCTGGCCTGAACGAAGCGGAAATCGAAAAAATGGTTCGTGATGCCGAAGCTAACGCGGAATCCGACCGTAAGTTCGAAGAGCTGGTTCAGACCCGTAACCAGGGTGACCATCTGCTGCACAGCACCCGTAAGCAGGTTGAAGAAGCGGGCGATAAACTGCCAGCGGAAGATAAAACTGCTATCGAAGCTGCACTGAGCGCGCTGGAAACGTCTCTGAAAGGCGAAGACAAAGCGGATATCGAAGCGAAGATGCAGGAGCTGGCACAGGCTTCCCAGAAGCTGATGGAAATCGCTCAGCAGCAGCACGCACAGCAGCAGGCGGGCGCTGACGCTTCTGCGAACAACGCGAAAGACGACGACGTTGTCGACGCTGAGTTCGAAGAAGTTAAAGACAAAAAATAATCGCCCTGATGCAGGGTAATTAATCGGCACGGGCGTAGGAGAACTCTCCACGCCCGTGCTCGCATGTTAAGGGGCTTAAAAAAACCAATGGCAAAGCAAGACTATTACGAGATTTTAGGCGTTCCGAAAACTGCGGAAGAGCGTGAAATCAAAAAGGCGTATAAGCGCCTGGCCATGAAATTCCACCCGGACCGTAACCAGGGTGACAAAGAGGCTGAAGCAAAATTTAAAGAGATCAAAGAAGCCTACGAAGTCCTGACCGATGCACAAAAACGTGCGGCCTATGACCAGTACGGCCACGCAGCCTTTGAACAGGGCGGCATGGGCGGCGGTGGATTCGGTGGTGGCGGCTTTGGCGGCGGTGCGGATTTCAGCGACATCTTTGGCGATGTGTTCGGCGATATCTTTGGCGGCGGTCGTGGTCGTCAGCGCGCGGCGCGCGGCGCAGACCTGCGCTACAACATGGATCTCACTCTTGAAGAGGCCGTTCGTGGCGTCACGAAAGAGATCCGTATTCCGACGCTGGAAGAGTGTGATGTTTGCCACGGCAGCGGCGCGAAGGCGGGTACCCAGCCACAGACTTGTCCAACCTGTCACGGCTCCGGCCAGGTACAGATGCGTCAGGGCTTCTTCGCGGTACAGCAGGCCTGTCCGCACTGTCACGGTCGCGGTACGCTGATTAAAGATCCGTGCACCAAGTGTCACGGCCACGGTCGCGTTGAGAAAACCAAGACCCTGTCCGTTAAGATCCCGGCTGGCGTTGATACGGGCGACCGCATCCGTCTGGCGGGTGAAGGCGAAGCAGGCGAGCACGGCGCGCCGGCAGGCGATCTGTACGTTCAGGTACAGGTGAAACAGCACGCCATCTTCGAGCGTGAAGGCAACAACCTGTACTGTGAAGTGCCGATCAACTTCGCGATGGCGGCTCTCGGCGGTGAAATCGAAGTGCCGACGCTGGACGGTCGCGTCAATCTGAAAATCCCTGGCGAAACCCAGACCGGCAAGCTGTTCCGCATGCGCGGCAAAGGCGTGAAATCCGTTCGCGGTGGTGCTCAGGGCGACCTGCTGTGCCGCGTCGTCGTGGAAACGCCGGTTGGCCTGAACGACAAGCAGAAACAGCTGTTGAAAGAGCTTCAGGAGAGCTTTGGCGGCCCAACGGGTGAGAAAAACAGCCCGCGCTCCAAAAGCTTCTTTGATGGCGTCAAAAAATTCTTCGATGATTTGACCCGCTAGTTCGTTAGCTGGTGTTCATCTTCAAAAAGCCCGGAAGCGATTCCGGGCTTTTTTATTTGCCGATATTGATCGGTAAAACTGAGTCTATACTCAATATTAATCTGTTTTTGCCGAGCTATTTGGCTTGGTATTATGGTTTTATCGAGGTATTGTTGTAAAAGAGAGAACATAAATGAAATTACTACACCGTTTCTTTAGCAGTGAGGCGTCCGGTGGTGTGATCCTGATTATTGCCGCGGCGGCCGCGATGGGGCTGGCTAACCTGGGCATGACCCGCGATCTCTATCACGCATTTCTGGAAACTCCCGTCGAGCTGAAGGTCGGGGCGCTGGAAATTAACAAGAACATGCTGCTGTGGATCAACGATGCGCTGATGGCGGTGTTCTTCCTGTTGGTAGGACTGGAAGTTAAGCGCGAGCTGGTGCTCGGCTCGCTCGCCAGCCGCCAGCGCGCGGCGTTTCCGGTGATCGCTGCCATTGGCGGGATGGTCGTTCCGGCGCTGCTCTTTCTCGCATTTACCTGGCAGGATCCTGTCGCGCGTGACGGCTGGGCTATCCCGGCCGCAACGGATATCGCCTTTGCGCTCGGTGTCTTAGCCCTGCTCGGTAGCCGCGTTCCGGTTGCGCTGAAAATCTTCCTGATGGCGCTGGCGATTATTGATGACCTGGGCGCCATTGTGATTATCGCGCTGTTCTACACCAGCGATCTGTCGATCCTGTCCCTGAGCGTGGCCGCCGGGGCGATTGCAGTGCTGGCGCTGCTGAACATCTTCAATGTTCGCCGCATCGGTATCTATATTCTGGTGGGGATGGTGCTGTGGACGGCGGTGCTGAAATCCGGCGTGCACGCCACGCTGGCAGGCGTGATTGTCGGCTTCTTCGTGCCGCTTAAGCCGCAGGACGGAAAGTCTCCCGCTAAACAGCTGGAACACGTACTACATCCGTGGGTCGCCTTTATGATCCTGCCGCTGTTTGCGTTTGCCAACGCGGGCGTTTCCCTGCAGGGCGTTACGCTGGACGGGCTGACGTCTGTCCTGCCGCTGGGCATTATTGCCGGGCTGTTTATCGGTAAGCCGCTGGGGATCAGCCTCTTCTGCTGGCTGGCGCTGAAGATGAAGCTGGCGTCGTTGCCGAACGGTACAAGCTTTGGTCAGATTATGGCCGTCGGCGTGCTGTGCGGCATTGGATTTACCATGTCGATCTTTATCTCGACGCTGGCGTTTGGCGCAAACGCGCCTGAGCTCATCGTCTGGGCGAAGCTCGGCATTCTCATCGGGTCATTACTGGCCGCAGTGATTGGGTATACCTTGTTGAAGGTGAAGTTGTCCGGACAGGCCGTCCAGGCATAGCGGAACACCGGGAGGAGGCGATCCTTCTCCCGATACACACTCAGGGAGAGAAGACGCGATGTCTCATTTAAATTACAACCATCTGTACTACTTCTGGCACGTCTATAAACAGGGCTCGGTCGTGGGGGCCGCAGAGGCGCTTTACCTGACGCCGCAAACCATCACCGGGCAAATTAAAGCCCTGGAAGAACGTCTGCAGGGTAAGCTCTTCAAGCGAAAGGGCCGTGGGATTGAGCCGAGCGAGCTGGGTGAACTGGTTTTCCGCTATGCGGACAAAATGTTCACCCTGAGCCAGGAGATGCTGGATATCGTCAACTACCGCAAAGAGTCGAACCTGCTCTTTGACGTGGGCGTGGCGGATGCGCTCTCCAAACGGCTGGTAAGCGGCGTGCTGGATGCCGCTGTGGTAGAAGATGAACAAATCCACCTGCGCTGCTTTGAATCCACCCACGAGATGCTGCTGGAGCAGCTGAGCCAGCATAAGCTGGACATGATTATCTCGGACTGCCCCATCGACTCCACACAGCAGGAGGGGCTGTTCTCAGTGAAAATTGGCGAATGCGGCGTGAGCTTCTGGTGCATCAATCCGCCGCCGGAGAAACCTTTCCCGGCCTGTCTCGAAGAGCGTCGCCTGCTGGTGCCGGGAAGGCGTTCCATGCTGGGACGCAAGCTGCTGAACTGGTTTAACTCACAGGGGCTGAACGTGGAGATCCTCGGTGAGTTTGACGATGCTGCGCTGATGAAAGCCTTCGGCGAAGCGCATAATGCGATCTTCGTGGCACCAACGCTCTATGCGCACGATCTCTATTCAGACGATAAGATTACGGAGATTGGCAGGGTAGATAACGTGATGGAAGAGTACCACGCCATTTTCGCCGAAAGGATGATTCAGCATCCGGCGGTGCAGCGAATCTGCAACCGTGACTACTCGGCGCTATTTACGCCACCGGCGTTCTGAAGACATAAAAAAACCCGCGTTAAGCGGGTTCTTTAAACAAGCAACAACAAGTGGCGATTAAGCCAGTTTGTTGATCTGCGCGGTCAGGTTTGCTTTATGACGCGCTGCTTTGTTTTTGTGGATCAGACCTTTAGCAGCCTGACGATCCACGATTGGTTGCATTTCGTTAAATGCGTTCTGCGCTGCAGCTTTGTCGCCAGCTTCGATTGCTGCGTATACTTTCTTGATGAAAGTACGCATCATAGAGCGACGGCTTGCGTTGTGCTTACGAGCCTTTTCAGACTGAACGGCACGTTTCTTAGCTGATTTGATATTAGCCAAGTCCAACTCCCAAATATGTTCTATGTGGACAATTCAAAGGCCGAGGAATATGCCCTCTTTGCCTTCTTTTGTCAATGGATTTGTGCAAATAAGCGCCGTTAATTAGCGACGCTACGTTACGTAGTGATGGCGCAGGATTCTACCAGCTTGTCTTTCGTGAATACAGCCTTTCGGCGTAAAAATCGCAGTTCACGGGCAGATTTTTTCGCTGTGAAAGGTCAGCCTGATGAAATCATTACGGCTTTCTGTTTTGCGCGAACAATCGCCGGTTAACCTTAACCGCTGTACAAGGTATACTTTGGCGATTTTCACTGTTTTGAGCCAGACATGAAGCTGATACGCGGCATACATAATCTCAGCAGAGCCCCACACGGGTGCGTGCTGACTATTGGTAATTTCGACGGCGTGCATCGTGGTCATCAGGCGCTGTTGCAGGGATTGCGTAAAGAAGGGGAGGCCCGTGGCCTGCCCGTTGTGGTGATGATTTTCGAGCCACAGCCGCTGGAGCTGTTCGCGGGCGATAAATCTCCCGCCCGCCTCACTCGCCTGCGCGAAAAGTTGCGCTACCTGGCAGAGTCCGGCGTGGACTACGTATTGTGCGTGCGTTTTGATCGTCGCTTTGCCGCACTAACAGCACAAAATTTCGTCAGCGACCTGCTGGTTAAGCGTCTTGGCGTACAGTTTCTCGCCGTGGGGGATGATTTCCGCTTCGGCGCTGGTCGTCAGGGCGATTTCTTGCTATTACAGAAGGCTGGTCTGGAGTACGGTTTTGACGTCACCAGCGCGATGACCTTCTGTGAAGGCGGCGTGCGCGTCAGCAGCACGGCGGTGCGTCAGGCGCTGGCTAATGATGAACTGGAGACGGCAGAAACTCTGCTGGGACATCCATTTACCATCTCTGGCCGCGTGGTCCATGGCGACGCGCTGGGCCGCACGATAGGTTTCCCGACGGCGAATATACCGCTGCGTCGTCAGGTTTCCCCGGTTAAAGGGGTCTATGCGGTGGAAGTAGCAGGACTTGGCGATAAGCCGTTTTACGGCGTTGCCAACATTGGCACGCGTCCGACCGTTGCTGGTGTGCGTCAACAGCTAGAAGTGCACCTGCTGGACGTTGTAATGGACCTTTATGGTCGCCATATAGATGTGATACTGCGTAAAAAAATACGCAACGAGCAGCGATTTGCTTCGCTGGATGAACTTAAGGCGCAAATCGCGCGAGATGAATTGACGGCCCGCGAGTATTTTGGGCTATAGAACCGGCTTAACTGCCTACGTGATAAATACGGAACCGAGAATCTGATGAGTGACTATAAATCAACCCTGAATTTGCCGGAAACAGGGTTCCCTATGCGCGGCGATCTCGCCAAGCGCGAACCGGGAATGCTGGCGCGTTGGACCGATGATGACCTGTACGGCATCATTCGTGCAGCCAAAAAAGGCAAAAAATCCTTCATTCTGCATGATGGCCCTCCATATGCGAATGGCAGCATTCATATTGGTCACTCTGTAAACAAGATTCTGAAAGACATTATCGTGAAGTCCAAAGGACTCGCGGGATATGACTCGCCTTACGTTCCGGGCTGGGACTGCCACGGTCTGCCCATTGAGCTGAAAGTGGAGCAAGAGTTTGGCAAGCCTGGCGAGAAGTTTACCGCTGCAGAGTTCCGCGCGAAGTGCCGCGAATACGCTGCCACCCAGGTTGAAGGCCAGCGCGCTGACTTTATCCGTCTGGGCGTGCTGGGCGACTGGTCGCACCCGTACCTGACCATGGACTTCAAAACCGAAGCCAACATCATCCGTGCGCTGGGCAAAATCATCGGTAACGGTCACCTGCACAAAGGCGCGAAGCCGGTGCACTGGTGCGTGGACTGCCGCTCTGCGCTGGCAGAAGCGGAAGTGGAGTATTACGACAAAACTTCACCTTCTATCGATGTGGCCTTCGAAGCGGTCGATCAGGATGCCATTAAAGGTAAATTCGGTCTGCCTGGCGTTAGCGGCCCGATCTCTCTGGTGATCTGGACCACTACCCCATGGACGCTGCCAGCCAACCGTGCAATCTCGCTCTCCGGCGAGTTTGAATACGCGCTGGTGCAGATTGATGGCCGCGCGGTTATCCTGGCAAAAGATCTGGTTGAAAGCGTGCTGAAACGCGCGAATATCACCGACTACACCGTGCTGGGTACCGTAAAAGGCGACGCGCTGGAGCTGATGCGCTTCAAACACCCGTTCCTGGACTTCGACGTTCCGGCGATCCTGGGCGACCACGTGACGCTGGACGCGGGTACCGGTGCGGTACATACCGCCGGTGGCCACGGTCCTGACGACTACAACATCAGCCTGAAGTACGGTCTTGAAATCGCCAATCCGGTTGGCCCGGACGGTTCTTACCTGCCTGGCACCTATCCGGCGCTGGACGGCATCAACGTCTTCAAAGCGAACGACATTATCGTTGACATGCTGCGCACCAGCGGCGCGCTGCTGCACGTTGAGAAAATGCAGCACAGCTATCCGTGCTGCTGGCGTCACAAGACGCCAATCATCTTCCGTGCGACCCCGCAGTGGTTCGTTAGCATGGATCAGAAAGGCCTGCGCGAGCAGTCTCTGAAAGAGATCAAAGGCGTGCAGTGGATCCCGGACTGGGGCCAGGCGCGTATCGAATCCATGGTGGCTAACCGTCCTGACTGGTGTATCTCCCGTCAGCGTACCTGGGGCGTGCCGATGTCTCTGTTTGTACATAAAGAGACGCAGGAACTGCATCCGAACACCCTGGAACTGATGGAAGAAGTGGCGAAGCGCGTTGAAGTTGACGGCATTCAGGCGTGGTGGGATCTCGACGCCCGTGACATCCTGGGCGCGGACGCAGACAACTACGAGAAAGTGCCGGATACCCTGGACGTGTGGTTCGACTCCGGGTCTACTCACGCCTCCGTGGTCGATGTGCGTCCGGAGTTTGCCGGCCACGCTGCCGATATGTATCTGGAAGGCTCTGACCAACACCGCGGCTGGTTCATGTCATCTTTGATGATCTCCACCGCGATGAAGGGTAAAGCGCCTTACCGTCAGGTACTGACTCACGGCTTCACCGTGGATGGACAGGGCCGTAAGATGTCCAAATCCATCGGTAACACCGTTTCTCCGCAGGACGTGATGAACAAGCTGGGCGCGGATATCCTGCGCCTGTGGGTAGCCTCTACCGACTACACCGGCGAAATGGCTGTATCTGACGAGATCCTGAAGCGTGCTGCTGACAGCTATCGTCGTATCCGTAACACCGCGCGCTTCCTGCTGGCGAACCTGAACGGTTTTGATCCGGTGAAAGACATGGTGAAACCGGAAGAGATGGTCGTGCTGGACCGCTGGGCGGTAGGCTGCGCGAAAGCGGCGCAGGAAGACATCGTTAAGGCGTATGAGTCCTACGACTTCCACGAAGTGGTGCAGCGCCTGATGCGCTTCTGCTCCATCGAGATGGGCTCGTTCTACCTCGACATCATCAAAGACCGCCAGTACACCGCGAAGGCGGACAGCGTGGCGCGCCGTAGCTGCCAGTCCGCGCTGTTCCACATCGCAGAAGCGCTGGTGCGCTGGATGGCACCGATCATGTCCTTCACCGCAGATGAAATCTGGGGCTATCTGCCTGGCGACCGTGAGAAATATGTCTTCACCGGCGAGTGGTATGAAGGTCTGTTCGATCTCTCCAGCACCGAAGCAATGAACGATGCCTTCTGGGACGAGCTGCTGAAAGTGCGTGGCGAAGTGAACAAGGTGATCGAGCAGGCGCGTGCTGACAAGAAAGTTGGTGGCTCTCTGGAAGCGGCAGTGACTCTGTACGCCGAACCTGAGCTGGCGGCGAAGCTGACCGCGCTGGGCGATGAATTGCGATTTGTCCTGTTGACCTCCGGAGCAAAAGTTGCGGATTATGCCGAGGCTTCTGCTGATGCGCAGCAGAGCGAGCTGCTCAAAGGGCTGAAAGTCGCGCTGAGCAAAGCCGAAGGTGAGAAGTGCCCGCGCTGCTGGCATTACACTACCGATATCGGCCAGGTGGCGGAACACGCAGACATCTGCGGACGCTGTGTAAGCAACGTCGCCGGTGACGGCGAAAAACGTAAGTTTGCCTGATGAGTAAAACTCTCTGTTCAACAGGACTGCGCTGGCTGTGGCTGGTTGTGGTGGTGCTGATTATCGATCTGGGCAGCAAGTTCCTGATCCTCCAGAATTTTGCTCTGGGGGAGACGGTTTCGCTGTTCCCGTCGCTTAACCTGCACTATGCACGCAACTACGGCGCGGCGTTTAGCTTCCTTGCCGACAGCGGTGGCTGGCAGCGCTGGTTCTTTGCGGGTATCGCTCTCGGTATCTGCGTGGTGCTGGCCGTGCTGATGTACCGCTCAAAGGCCACGCAAAAGCTGAATAACATTGCCTACGCGCTGATCATTGGCGGCGCGCTCGGCAACCTGTTTGACCGCCTGTGGCACGGCTTTGTGGTCGATATGATCGACTTCTACGTCGGCGACTGGCACTTCGCGACCTTTAACCTGGCCGATACTGCAATTTGCATCGGTGCGGCGTTAATCGTGCTGGAAGGCTTCTTGCCTAAACCGGCCGCGAAAGAGCAGGCGTAACACACTCGCCCGGTGGTGTAATGCCACCGGGCAAAACAAGCGAGCAATTTGCATGTCTAAATCCGTACAGAGCAACAGCGCGGTTCTCGTTCACTTCACGCTGAAGCTGGATGACGGCTCCACCGCCGAATCCACCCGCAATAACGGCAAACCTGCCCTGTTTCGTCTCGGCGATACCTCCCTGTCTGAAGGTCTTGAGCAGCAGCTCCTGGGCCTGAAAGAGGGGGAGAAAAAAGCGTTCTCGCTGGAGCCGGATGCCGCGTTTGGCGTGCCAAGCCCGGACCTGATCCAGTATTTCTCGCGCCGCGAGTTTATGGACGCGGGCGAACCGGAAATCGGGGCGATTATGCTCTTTACCGCTATGGACGGCAGCGAAATGCCTGGCGTGATCCGCGAGATTAACGGCGACTCTATCACCGTTGACTTCAACCATCCGCTTGCCGGGCGTACCGTTCATTTTGATGTTGAAGTGCTGGAGATCGATCCGGCACTGGAGGCCTGAAATGCAGATCCTGTTGGCTAACCCGCGCGGCTTCTGCGCCGGTGTAGACCGCGCTATCAGCATTGTTGAAAACGCGCTGGAGATTTACGGCGCGCCAATTTACGTGCGTCACGAAGTGGTGCATAACCGATACGTGGTGGACAGCCTGCGCGAGCGCGGCGCTATTTTCATCGAGCAGATCAGCGAAGTGCCGGACGGTGCGATCCTGATCTTCTCCGCGCACGGCGTCTCTCAGGCGGTGCGTAACGAAGCGAAAAGCCGCGATTTAACCGTTTTCGACGCAACCTGCCCATTAGTGACGAAAGTGCATATGGAAGTGGCGCGCGCCAGCCGTCGCGGTGAAGAGTCGATTCTGATTGGCCATGCGGGTCATCCGGAAGTCGAAGGCACCATGGGCCAGTACAGCAATCCGGAAGGGGGAATGTATCTGGTTGAGTCGCCGGAAGATGTCTTTACGCTGAACGTGAAAAATGACGCCCGTCTGTCGTTTATGACCCAGACGACGCTCTCGGTTGATGATACCTCGGATGTGATTGACGCCCTGCGCCAGCGCTTCCCGAAAATCGTCGGGCCGCGTAAGGATGACATCTGCTACGCGACCACCAACCGTCAGGAAGCGGTGCGCGCGCTGGCTGAACAGGCGGACGTGGTGCTGGTGGTCGGCTCCAAAAACTCGTCTAACTCCAACCGTCTGGCCGAACTGGCGCAGCGCATGGGTAAAGCGGCGTTCCTGATCGACGACGCGGCGGACATCCAGGAAGCGTGGGTTAAAAATGCGGTCTGCGTTGGCGTTACCGCAGGCGCTTCCGCGCCGGATATCCTGGTGCAGAACGTGATAACCCGTCTGCAGGAGCTGGGCGGTGGCGAAGCGGTTCCGCTGGAAGGACGCGAAGAGAATATCGTCTTCGAAGTGCCGAAAGAGCTGCGTATCGACGCCCGCGAAGTGGAATAACCCCTAAACAGCGAAAAGGCCAGCATCTCATGTGCTGGCCTTTTTTTTGTCCCGTACTTTATCGTGACCACAAAATCATGTCTTTTACTGATATTTAAGTCGGTTTCACGTTAAATTCTAATTATTGGTGTTTTCAGTTGGCAGCCTCCGCGAAGGCTGGTTAATCTGAAAACGATTTACATCATTTTAACGTAAGAGAATAACTATGCATGATGCACAGATCCGTGTCGCCATTGCGGGCGCGGGTGGACGTATGGGCCGTCAGCTGATTCAGGCGGCACTTCAGATGGATGGCGTAGCGCTGGGCGCGGCGCTGGAGCGCGAAGGCTCATCGCTTTTGGGGGCCGACGCAGGTGAACTGGCGGGCGCAGGAAAGACGGGCGTTACCGTCCAGAGCAGCCTGGATGCGGTTAAAGATGACTTCGATGTGTTTATCGACTTTACCCGCCCGGAAGGTACGTTGACGCATCTGGCATTTTGCCGCCAGCACGGCAAGGGGATGGTGATCGGCACCACCGGTTTTGACGACGCGGGTAAACAGGCCATCCAGGACGCATCAAAAGAGATTGCGATTGTCTTCGCGGCGAACTTTAGCGTGGGCGTTAACGTCATGCTCAAGCTGCTGGAGAAAGCAGCGAAGGTCATGGGCGACTATACCGATATTGAAATTGTCGAAGCCCACCACCGCTACAAGGTTGATGCGCCGTCAGGCACGGCGCTTGCGATGGGCGAGGCGATTGCTCATGCACTCGATAAAGATTTAAAAGACTGCGCGGTCTATGCCCGCGAAGGTCACACCGGCGAACGCGTACCGGGCACTATTGGTTTCGCAACGGTACGTGCGGGTGACATCGTCGGCGAACATACGGCGATGTTCGCCGATATTGGTGAACGCGTGGAGATTACTCATAAAGCCTCAAGCCGCATGACCTTTGCCAACGGCGCGGTACGTTCCGCTTTGTGGCTTAAAAACAAGAAAGATGGACTTTTTGATATGCGAGATGTGCTGGATCTCAACAATTTGTAAGCATTATTACCCATCGTGATGTGGTTATTGCAGTCGTAATTGTTTGATTGCATAGGGCAATATTTTATTGCCCTTTTATTTTTGACTGTTTCAATATGAATCAGGCTATAAGCCTATAAAAATCTATCTATTGCTGCGTTTTAACGTTGCAGAAATGTAAATTTTGACCATTTGGTCCACTTTATAATGCTCCATCCTCTTATTTTTTATTAAACCAGGCGCGCAAGCGTTTTCCGCAGTGATTTACCTGATCTTTTTGTCGCTTAAGCCGCATTCCTCTCGCCAGGCCTGTAAAAGACTAAACAAAATATCCGTTTTAAGTTGACTTTTACCCACCAAATCTCCAGAATGCCGCCGTTTGCCAAAAATCCGCTGGCAACACATTTGCATTGATCCATGACACGGTTATGCATTAATATGCAAATAAAGTGAGTGAATATTCTCTGGAGGGTGTTTTGATTAAGTCAGCGCTATTGGTTCTGGAAGACGGAACCCAGTTTATCGGTCGGGCCATAGGGGCAACGGGTTCGGCGGTTGGGGAAGTCGTTTTCAATACTTCAATGACCGGTTATCAAGAAATCCTCACTGATCCTTCCTATTCTCGCCAAATCGTTACTCTTACTTATCCTCATATCGGCAATGTCGGCACCAACGCGGCTGACGAAGAATCTTCTCAGGTACATGCGCAAGGCCTGGTCATTCGCGACCTGCCGCTGATTGCCAGCAACTTCCGCAATACCGAAGACCTCTCTTCTTACCTGAAGCGCCATAACATCGTGGCGATTGCCGATATCGATACCCGTAAGTTAACGCGTCTGCTGCGCGAGAAGGGTGCGCAGAACGGCTGCATCATCGCCGGTGATAACCTCGATGCGACGCTGGCGCTGGAAAAAGCGAAAGCCTTCCCGGGCCTGAACGGCATGGACCTGGCGAAAGAAGTGACGACCGCGGAAGCCTACAGCTGGACGCAGGGTAGCTGGACGCTGGAAGGCGACCTGCCGGAAGCGAAAAAAGAGAGCGAGCTGCCGTTCCACGTGGTGGCCTACGATTTTGGCGCCAAGCGCAACATTCTGCGCATGCTGGTTGACCGCGGCTGCCGCCTGACGGTGGTGCCGGCTCAGACCTCTGCCGAAGACGTATTGAAGATGAATCCGGACGGTATTTTCCTGTCCAACGGTCCTGGCGACCCGGCACCGTGCGATTACGCCATCGCCGCCATTAAGTCCTTCCTGGAAACCGACATCCCGGTATTCGGCATCTGCCTCGGCCATCAGCTGCTGGCGCTGGCGAGCGGTGCGAACACCGTTAAGATGAAGTTCGGCCACCACGGTGGTAACCACCCGGTGAAAGACATCGATAACAACACGGTAATGATCACCGCGCAGAACCACGGCTTTGCCGTCGATGAAGCCTCAATGCCGGCTAACCTGCGCGTGACCCATAAGTCGCTGTTCGATGGCACCCTGCAGGGGATTCATCGCACCGATAAGCCAGCATTCAGCTTCCAGGGTCATCCGGAAGCCAGCCCGGGCCCGCACGACGCCGCGCCGCTGTTCGATCACTTCATCGAACTTATCGAGCAATACCGTAAGACCGCTAAATAATCAGGAGCCGAGAAGACCATGCCAAAACGTACAGACATAAAAAGCATCCTGATCCTTGGCGCTGGCCCGATTGTCATCGGCCAGGCCTGTGAATTCGACTACTCCGGCGCGCAGGCGTGTAAAGCCCTGCGTGAAGAGGGCTACCGCGTTATTCTGGTGAACTCTAACCCGGCAACCATCATGACCGACCCGGAAATGGCCGATGCAACCTACATCGAGCCGATTCACTGGGAAGTGGTGCGTAAAATCATCGAGAAAGAGCGTCCGGACGCGGTCCTGCCAACCATGGGCGGCCAGACGGCGCTGAACTGTGCGCTGGAGCTTGAGCGTCAGGGCGTGCTGGCCGAGTTCGGCGTGACCATGATTGGTGCGACCGCCGACGCGATTGATAAAGCAGAAGACCGTCGCCGCTTCGACGTGGCGATGAAGAAAATCGGCCTCGACACCGCGCGTTCCGGTATTGCGCACAACATGGAAGAGGCGCTGGCCGTTGCGGCTGAAGTGGGTTATCCATGCATCATCCGTCCTTCCTTCACCATGGGCGGCACCGGCGGCGGTATTGCCTACAACCGCGAAGAGTTCGAAGAGATTTGCGAACGCGGTCTGGACCTTTCCCCAACCAAAGAGCTGCTGATTGATGAATCGCTGATTGGCTGGAAAGAGTACGAGATGGAAGTGGTGCGTGATAAAAACGACAACTGCATCATCGTCTGCTCCATCGAAAACTTCGATGCGATGGGTATCCACACCGGTGATTCCATCACCGTTGCGCCAGCCCAGACGCTGACCGACAAAGAGTATCAAATCATGCGTAACGCCTCGATGGCGGTACTGCGTGAAATCGGCGTGGAAACCGGCGGCTCTAACGTGCAGTTCTCCGTTAACCCGAAAACCGGCCGTCTGATTGTTATCGAAATGAACCCGCGCGTCTCCCGCTCCTCCGCGCTGGCCTCCAAAGCGACCGGCTTCCCGATTGCGAAAGTGGCGGCGAAGCTGGCGGTGGGTTATACCCTCGACGAGCTGATGAACGACATCACTGGTGGCCGCACCCCTGCGTCCTTCGAACCGTCCATCGACTACGTTGTGACTAAAATTCCTCGCTTTAACTTCGAGAAGTTCGCAGGCGCGAACGACCGTCTGACCACCCAGATGAAATCCGTCGGTGAAGTGATGGCGATTGGTCGCACGCAGCAGGAATCCCTGCAGAAAGCGCTGCGCGGCCTCGAAGTGGGCGCGACCGGCTTTGACCCGAAAGTGAGCCTGGACGACCCGGAAGCGCTGACCAAAATCCGCCGCGAGCTGAAAGACGCGGGCGCGGAGCGCATCTGGTACATCGCCGATGCCTTCCGTGCTGGCCTGTCCGTCGACGGCGTGTTCAACCTGACCAACATCGACCGCTGGTTCCTGGTGCAGATTGAAGAGCTGGTGCGTCTGGAAGAGAAAGTGGCAGAGCTGGGCATCAACGGACTGGACGCAGACTTCCTGCGCATGCTGAAGCGTAAAGGCTTCGCCGACGCGCGTCTGGCTAAGCTGGCGGGCGTGCGCGAAGCGGAAATCCGTAAGCTGCGCGACCAGTATGACCTGCACCCGGTTTACAAGCGCGTGGACACCTGTGCGGCAGAGTTTTCCACCGACACCGCTTACATGTACTCCACCTATGAAGACGAGTGCGAAGCGAATCCGTCCGTCGACCGCGACAAGATTATGGTGCTGGGTGGCGGCCCAAACCGTATCGGCCAGGGCATCGAGTTTGACTACTGCTGTGTACACGCCTCGCTGGCGCTGCGCGAAGACGGTTACGAGACCATCATGGTCAACTGTAACCCGGAAACCGTCTCCACCGACTACGACACTTCTGACCGTCTCTACTTCGAGCCGGTTACCCTGGAAGACGTGCTGGAAATCGTGCGCATTGAGAAGCCAAAAGGCGTTATCGTGCAGTACGGCGGCCAGACCCCGCTGAAGCTGGCGCGCGCGCTGGAAGCGGCAGGCGTGCCGGTTATCGGCACCAGTCCGGATGCGATTGACCGTGCGGAAGACCGCGAGCGTTTCCAGCAGGCGGTTGACCGTCTGAAGCTGAAACAGCCTGCGAACGCCACCGTGACCGCTATCGAACAGGCTGTCGAGAAGGCGAAAGAGATTGGCTACCCGCTGGTGGTACGTCCTTCCTACGTACTGGGCGGCCGCGCGATGGAAATCGTTTATGACGAAGCCGACCTGCGCCGCTACTTCCAGACCGCGGTGAGCGTCTCCAACGATGCGCCTGTGCTGCTCGACCGCTTCCTCGACGACGCGGTAGAAGTGGACGTGGACGCCATCTGCGATGGCGAAATGGTGCTGATTGGCGGCATCATGGAGCACATCGAGCAGGCGGGCGTACACTCCGGCGACTCCGCCTGCTCTCTGCCAGCGTACACGCTGAGCCAGGAAATTCAGGACGTGATGCGTCAGCAGGTGCAAAAGCTGGCCTTCGAACTGCAGGTCCGCGGCCTGATGAACGTTCAGTTCGCGGTAAAAGACAACGAAGTTTACCTGATTGAAGTGAACCCGCGTGCGGCACGTACCGTACCGTTCGTCTCCAAAGCCACTGGTATTCCGCTGGCGAAAGTGGCGGCACGCGTGATGGCAGGCCAGACGCTGGCTCAGCAGGGCGTGACAAAAGAGATCATCCCACCGTACTACTCGGTGAAAGAAGTGGTGCTGCCGTTCAACAAATTCCCGGGCGTTGACCCGCTGTTAGGGCCAGAAATGCGCTCTACCGGGGAAGTGATGGGCGTGGGCCGCACCTTCGCAGAAGCGTTCGCGAAGGCGCAGCTGGGCAGTAGCTCCACCATGAGAAAATCGGGCCGTGCGCTGCTCTCCGTTCGTGAAGGTGACAAAGAGCGCGTGGTTGACCTGGCCGCCAAGCTGCTGAAACAGGGCTTCGAACTGGATGCAACCCACGGTACGGCGATTGTGTTGGGCGAAGCCGGCATCAACCCGCGTCTGGTGAACAAGGTGCATGAAGGTCGTCCGCACATTCAGGATCGTATCAAGAATGGCGAATACACCTACATCATCAACACCACCGCAGGCCGCCAGGCGATTGAAGACTCCAAGCTGATTCGCCGCAGCGCGCTGCAGTACAAAGTGCACTACGACACCACCCTGAACGGCGGTTTCGCGACGGCCATGGCGCTGAACGCGGACGCCACCGAGAAGGTGATTTCGGTGCAGGAAATGCACGCGCAGATTAGCAAGTAAGACAAATTGCCCGGTGCCGTTCGGTAACCGGGCATTCTTCCTCTCTTCAGAACCTTCTGGTTTTTCATCCGCTTTCAGTCAGTTAGCCTAAAATGGTTAGGTCGATAACGAAATTCATCTGAGAGCAGGGGAAAACACCATGCAAAATAAATTACTGATCGCTTCCGTTCTGGCTGCCACGACAATGTTTACCGTTGCGGGCTGTTCGTCTAATCAGGCCGTAAAAACCACCGATGGCAGAACCATTGTCACCGACGGCAAACCGCAGGTGGATGACGATACCGGTCTGGTGTCTTACAAAAACGCTGAAACCGGCCAAACTGAGCAGATTAACCGTGACCAGGTTAAATCGATGGGCGCACTGGATAACTAATTCAGAATTCTGACGTAAACCCGTCAATAATATTCACTATTAGCCTGTTGAATTACTGACTACACTCTTTTGTTAAAAGAAAGCAGTAACCACAGGCTAATCAATGATTCTGATAATTTATGCCCACCCTTATCCGCACCATTCGCATGCGAATAAGCGGATGCTTGAGCAGGTAAGGACGCTTGATAACGTAGAGATACGTTCCCTCTATGAACTCTATCCCGATTTTAATATCGATATCGCTGCCGAACAGGAGGCGCTTTCCCGTGCCGATCTGATTATCTGGCAGCATCCCATGCAGTGGTACAGCACGCCCCCGCTCCTGAAGCTGTGGATTGATAAAGTCTTCTCCCATGGCTGGGCGTATGGTCACAACGGCCATGCGCTAAAAGGCAAAAGCCTGATGTGGGCGGTCACTACCGGCGGTGGGGAAAGCCACTTTGATATTGGTTCCTTTCCGGGGTTTGACGTGCTGGCGCAGCCGCTGCAGGCTACTGCGCTTTACTGTGGACTGAACTGGCTCCCGCCGTTTGCGATGCACTGCACCTTTGTTTGCGATGATGAAACGCTGCAGGCGCAGGCTCGCCATTATAAACAACGCTTACTTGAGTGGCAGGAGACGCACCATGGATAGCCATACGCTGATACAGGCGCTGATTTATCTCGGCGCGGCGGCACTGATTGTGCCCGTGGCGGTACGTCTGGGGCTGGGCTCTGTTCTCGGCTACCTGATTGCGGGCTGCGTCATTGGGCCATGGGGCTTTCGACTGGTCACGGATGCGGAGGCGATCCTCCATTTCGCTGAAATTGGCGTTGTGCTGATGCTGTTTGTGATTGGCCTGGAGCTGGATCCGCAGAGATTATGGAAGCTTCGCGCCTCGGTATTTGGCGGAGGCGCGCTGCAGATGGTGGCCTGCGGCCTGCTGCTCGGCGGGTTCTGTATCCTGTTGGGTATGGACTGGAAAGTGGCTGAGCTTATCGGCATGACGCTGGCGCTCTCCTCAACGGCGATTGCCATGCAGGCGATGAACGAGCGAAATCTGACGGTCTCGCAGATGGGGCGCAGCGCGTTTTCGGTGCTGCTGTTCCAGGATATTGCCGCTATTCCGCTGGTGGCGATGATTCCGCTGCTGGCGGCAAGCGGCTCGTCCACGACGCTGGGTGCGTTCGCGCTTTCGGCATTAAAAGTCGTGGGGGCGCTGGCGCTGGTGGTCCTGCTGGGGCGCTACGTGACCCGTCCGTTACTGCGGTTTGTTGCCCGCTCGGGCCTGCGCGAAGTATTCAGCGCCGTGGCGCTGTTCCTGGTGTTTGGCTTTGGTTTGCTGCTTGAGGAAGCCGGACTGTCGATGGCGATGGGGGCCTTCCTCGCAGGCGTTCTGCTGGCGAGCTCTGAATACCGTCACGCGCTGGAAAGCGATATCGAGCCGTTCAAAGGGTTGCTGCTGGGGCTGTTTTTCATCGGGGTGGGGATGTCCGTCGACTTCGGCACGCTGGTCACGCACCCGCTGCGGATTGTCATCCTGCTCGTCGGTTTCCTCGTCATTAAAATGGTGATGCTGTGGCTGATTGCGCGCTCATTGAAGGTGCCGAACAAGCAGCGCCGCTGGTTTGCCGTGCTGCTGGGTCAGGGAAGCGAATTTGCGTTCGTGGTGTTTGGCGCCGCGCAGATGGCAAACGTGCTCGATCCCGAGTGGGCGAAAGCGTTGACGCTGGCGGTCGCGCTGTCGATGGCGGCGACGCCTGTTCTGCTGGTGGTTCTGACGCGCCTTGAAAAATCGGGTAGCGAGCAGGAGCGCGAAGCCGACGAGATCGACGAGGAGCAGCCGCGCGTTATCATCGCCGGATTTGGCCGCTACGGGCAGATCGTGGGGCGTTTACTGCTGTCGAGCGGGGTGAAGATGGTCATCCTCGATCACGACCCCGACCATGTTGATACCCTGCGTAAATTTGATATGAAGGTGTTTTACGGCGATGCGACCCGCGTCGACTTGCTGGAATCCGCCGGGGCGGCAAAAGCAGAGGTGTTGATTAACGCCATTGACGATCCGGAGACCAGCATGCAGATGGTGGAGCTGGTAAAAGAGCATTTCCCTGCGCTGACGATAATTTCCCGCGCGCGCGATGTAGATCATTACATCCGGCTGCGCCAGGCAGGGGTTGAGGCGCCGGAACGTGAGACATTCGAAGGCGCGCTGAAGTCTGGCCGGATGGCGCTGGAAAATCTGGGGCTCGGCGCGTATGAGGCGCGCGAACGTGCGGACCTGTTCCGCCGCTTTAACACCGGGATGGTGGAAGAGATGGCGGCGATGGCAGGCAGCACGGCCACGGAGCGTGCAGCGGTGTTTAAACGCACCAGCGCGATGCTGACGGAAATCATTAACGAGGACCGCAATCACCTGTCGCTGATCCAGCGTCACGGCTGGCAGGGCACGGAAGAGGGCAAGCACACCGGCGATCCGGCTGACGAGCCCGAGAGTAAACCTTCCGCGTGAAGTGGAGTTGCCAGCAATAATAAAAAATTTCTGTATCTTTACTCTGCCGCCAGTCGACGAAAGATTAAGCTTTCCGTATAGTGGCGGCAATTTTTTGCATCCGGGAAATTTTCAATGATCAGTCTGATTGCAGCGCTGGCGGTGGACCGCGTTATCGGTATGGAAAATGCCATGCCGTGGAACCTGCCTGCCGATCTCGCATGGTTTAAGCGTACTACGTTAAACAAGCCGGTAGTGATGGGCCGCCTGACCTGGGAGTCGATTGGTCGTCCATTGCCGGGCCGTAAGAATATCGTTATCAGCAGCCAGCCGGGCACTGACGATCGCGTTGAATGGGTTAAGTCCGTTGATGAAGCGATTGCCGCCTGTGGTGACGCGGAAGAGATCATGGTGATCGGTGGCGGTCGTGTGTATGAACAGTTCCTGCCAAAAGCGCAGAAGCTGTATCTGACCCACATTGATGCAGAAGTGGAAGGGGATACCCATTTCCCGGATTACGATCCGGACGAATGGGAATCTGTGTTCAGCGAATTCCACGACGCCGATGCGCAGAACTCCCACAGCTACTGCTTCGAGATTCTGGAGCGTCGTTAAGTGATTTTCCTACCCCTCTCCCCTCTTCCCAAAGGGGAGAGGGGACTGTTCGGTGCGGTCTTTTGGGGAGGGGGGCAATAGTCAGGAGGCAACGGCCTCACTTTCCCCTAAGTCCAGCTGTCGGTTGGACGGCTGCACAAAGTAAGCTTTATCTTCCCAGCGTAAGCAGGTTAACTCTCCGCCCCAGCAGCATCCGGTATCCAGACCGTAGATCCCGTCCGGCGTGCCTTTTCCTTCCAGCGCAGCCCAGTGACCAAATACCACGCTGTACTCGCTGGTCACCGGTCCAGGAATAGCAAACCACGGTTTGAGCGGGGCAGGCGCGCTTTCCGGTGTCTCTTTGGAATACATGTCCAGCTGCCCGTTCGGGAAGCAGAAACGCATGCGGGTGAACGCATTGGTGATAAAGCGCAGGCGGGCCAGACCGCTGAGATCCTCGCTCCAGTGGTTCGGCATATCGCCGTACATGGCATCAAGGAAGAAAGGGTACGAGTCGCTCGCCAGCACTGCCTCTACGTCACGCGCGCAGGTTTTCGCTGTCTCAAGATCCCATTGCGGCGTGATCCCGGCATGGGCCATGACCAGCTTTTTCTCCTCGTCGACCTGAAGTAAGGGCTGACGGCGCAGCCAGTTAATCAGTTCGTCCGCGTCTGGCGCATCCAGCAGGGGAGAGAGGCGATCTTTAGGTTTGTTGCGGCTGATCCCGGCAAATACGGCCAGCAGGTGAAGATCGTGGTTGCCCAGCACCATGCGAACGCTGTCGCCCAGCGATTTGACGAAACGTAAAACCTCAAGCGATCCCGGGCCGCGCGCGACTAAATCGCCCGTCAGCCAGAGCGTGTCCTGTCCTGGCGTAAAGTCGACCTGTTTTAACAATGCGATCAGTTCATCGTAGCAACCGTGAACGTCGCCAATCAGATATGTAGACATTAGATTAATGAATGAGTGTGGTTACGGCGAGACGGAACACAGGAATAGCAACGCGGAACACGTTGCCATCGACGTCGACCATTTCGTAATGGCCTTGCATGGTACCCAGCGGCGTTTCAATCACCGCGCCGCTGGTGTACTGGTACTCTTCGCCAGGGGCGATGTGGGGCTGCTCACCGACCACGCCTTCACCCTGAACTTCAATTTCGCGGCCATTGCCGTTAGTGATAAGCCAGTAGCGCCCGCGCAGTTGCACGGGCATCCGCCCCAGATTGCGAATGGTCACGGTGTAGGCAAAGACAAAACGCTCTTCATCCGGCGAGGATTGCGATTCAACATAAACGCTTTGTACATGGACACATACGCGGGGCGAATCAATCATGGCTTAACTCTCCTTCGGCGGCGCATTTTCGCTGATGTAATTAGCCAGCTTGCAGTACTGCTCTACGGAAATGTTTTCCGCACGCATTGCCGGGTCGATCCCCAGCTCTGCTAACACCTCAACGGTAAACGAATTGCTCAGGCTGTTACGGATCGTTTTACGGCGCTGGTTGAACGCTTCTGTTGTGATGCGGCTGAGTACGCGCAGATCTTTAACCGGATAAGGTTTTGTTTTGTACGGCACCAGGCGCACAACCGCAGAATCTACTTTCGGTGGTGGCGTGAACGCGGACGGCGGTACTTCGAGTACCGGGATCACGTTGCAATAATATTGTGCCATCACGCTTAAACGACCATACGCTTTACTGTTCGGCCCTGCAACCAGACGGTTAACAACCTCTTTTTGCAACATGAAGTGCATGTCGGCAATGGCATCAGTATAGCTAAAGAGGTGGAACATTAGCGGCGTGGAGATGTTATACGGCAGGTTGCCGAACACGCGCAGCGGCTGGCCCATTTTTTCCGACAGTTCGCCAAAGTTCATGGTCATGGCATCCTGCTGGTAGATGGTCAGCTTTGGTCCGAGGAACGGGTGCGTTTGCAGGCGTGCGGCCAGGTCGCGGTCCAGTTCGATAACGGTCAGCTCGTCGAGGCGTTCGCCTACCGGCTCGGTCAGCGCGGCAAGACCCGGGCCGATTTCGACCATAGCCTGACCTTTCTGCGGATTAATAGCAGACACGATGCTTTCGATCACGAACTGATCGTTGAGAAAGTTTTGCCCGAAGCGTTTACGGGCTAAGTGGCCCTGATGGACTCGATTAGTCATTGAGTATTAACAATCATTTTGATGGCGAGATTAAGCGCCGTAATAAAACTGCCGACATCCGCTTTCCCCTGGCCTGCCAGATCCAGCGCAGTGCCGTGGTCAACGGATGTTCGAATAAAGGGTAAACCGAGGGTGATATTCACCCCGCGGCCAAAGCCCTGGTATTTTAGCACGGGCAGGCCCTGATCGTGGTACATCGCGAGCACGGCGTCGGCATTATCCAGGTATTTCGGCTGGAAAAGGGTATCCGCAGGCAGCGGTCCACTGAGATTCATCCCCTTCGCCCGCATTTCGTTGAGCACCGGAATAATGGTGTCGATCTCTTCGGTGCCCATGTGCCCGCCTTCTCCGGCGTGCGGATTCAGGCCGCAGACCAGCACGTGGGGCTGCGGGATCCCAAATTTTGTCTGTAGATCGTGGTGCAAAATCCCGATGATTTCGCGCAGGAGTTCAGGGGTGATCGCATCAGGAATGGCTTTGATCGGCAGATGGGTTGTCACCAGCGCAACGCGCATCGCTTCCGTCGCCAGCATCATCACCACTTTCGGGCTGTGCGAGCGCTCTTCGAAGAACTCCGTATGCCCGGTAAACGGTATGCCCGCTTCGTTGATGACGCCTTTGTGGACGGGGCCGGTGATCAGAGCGGCAAATTCGCCCTTCAGGCAACCGTCGCAGGCGCGAGCAAGGGTGTCAACGACGTAATGGCCGTTTTCCGTGCTGAGCTGGCCTGGAACAACGGGTGTACGAAGGGGGACAGAGAGCAGCGTGAGCGTACCGGCCTGCTGTGGTGCGGGCTGTTGGCCTTCATCGTAAGGGATGAGCGTTAGAGGCAGACCGAGCAGCTTCGCCCGGTCTTGTAACAGTGTTGCATCAGCGCAGACAACCAGTTCTACCGGCCAGCTGCGCTGGGCGAGCTGGACAACGAGGTCAGGCCCAATCCCGGCGGGTTCGCCGGGCGTGATAACAACACGATGCTGTTTCATTAGTTGCTTAGCACTTTCACATAAGCACTGGCGCGTTGTTCCTGCATCCAGGTTGCCGCTTCTTCAGAGAATTTACGGTTAAACAGCATACGGTAGGCTCTGTCTTTCTGCGCCGCATCCGTTTTGTCCACGTTGCGTGTGTCCATCAGTTCGATCAGATGCCAGCCAAATGAAGAGTGAACCGGGGCGCTGAGCTGACCCTTATTCAGCTTCATCAGTGCATCGCGGAAGGCAGGATCGTAAATGTCCGCTGCCGCCCAGCCCAGATCGCCGCCCTGGTTCGCAGAGCCAGGATCCTGAGAGAACTCCTTCGCTGCATTGGCAAACGAGGTTTTACCGCTCTTAATGTCCGCGGCAATCTGCTCCAGCTTCGCACGCGCCTGATCGTCAGTCATAATCGGTGACGGCTTCAGCAGAATGTGGCGAGCGTGAACTTCAGTCACGGAGATGTTCTGGCTCTGACCGCGCAGATCGTTCACTTTCAGAATGTGGAAGCCCACGCCTGAACGGATTGGACCCACAATATCGCCTTTCTTCGCCGTGCTCAGCGCCTGAGCAAAGATGGAAGGCAGCTCCTGAATACGTCCCCAGCCCATCTGGCCGCCTTTCAGCGCCTGCTGGTCAGCGGAGTAGGTGATAGCCAGCTTGCCAAAGTCGCTGCCGTTACGCGCCTGGTCGACAATAGAACGTGCCTGACTTTCTGCTTCCGCAGCCTGATCGGACGTTGGGTTCTCTGGCAGTGGGATCAGAATGTGGCTCAGGTTCAGCTCTGTGCTCGCATCGTTCTGGTTGCCCACCTGCTTTGCCAGCGCGTCCACTTCCTGCGGCAGGATCGTGACGCGGCGGCGCACTTCGTTGTTACGCACTTCCGAAATCAGCATCTCTTTACGGATCTGGTTGCGGTAGGTGGCGTAGCTGATACCGTCATAAGCCAGACGACTGCGCATCTGGTCTGGCGTCATGTTGTTCTGCTTTGCAATGTTAGCGATGGCCTGATCGAGCTGCTCGTCAGTCACCTTCACGCCCATTTTCTGACCCATCTGCAGGATAATCTGATCCATGATCAGACGCTCCAGGATCTGATGGCGCAGCGTAGCATCATCCGGAAGCTGCTGGCCTGCTTCGCCCGAATTGAGCTTCACGGATTTCATCAGACCGTCAACGTCACTTTCGAGCACGACGCCGTTGTTAACGACAGCCGCGACCTTATCAACAACCTGGGGGGCCGCGAAGCTGGTATTCGCAACCATAGCGACACCGAGCAGCAGCGTTTTCCAGTTCTTCATACTTTTTCCATTTCAATTAACCGCAAAGCGGATTACGTTTTAAATCAAGCACATTACAAAGAGCTACTGTACGGCAGAATGTTCGAACGCAGCATCTGATGCGTGCCAAGGCCGTAGTTGGAACTCAGGCCGCGCAGTTCGACATTAAAGCCAATCACGTTATCGTATTTGCCCTGATTGTTTTCACTGTCCCAGCCGTTAAGCTTACGCTCGTAACCGACGCGCAGCGCGTAACAGCAGGAGTTATATTGCAGACCCACCATCTGGTCCGCTGGCTTATTCGCGTTAGTGTCAAAGTAGTAAGCGCCTACGATTGACCAGCGGTCGGCGATAGGCCAGCTTGCTGCGCCACCCACCTGCGAGATGCCGTCTTTATACTGTTCATTGCCAGCATAGGAAGGCAATGTTGCCTGAATATATTCCGGGCTGGCGTAACGATACGTCAACTGCATCATCCGGTCTTCATCGCGGCGGTACTCAATAGCCGCGCTACTTGTGGCGATATTATCGAGGCGAGTGTCATACTGCACGCCGCCACGCAGACCCCAGCGGTCAGTCATGCGCCAGTAAGTATCACCCGCCCAAACCAGCGATCCCGTTTTGTTGTCTTTCTCCCAGTTAATGTTGTCATCACCGGTACGTGACTCGGTGAAATAGTAGATTTGACCAACAGAAACGTTAAAACGTTCAACGGCGGCATCATCATAAACGCGCGTAGTGACGCCTGTCGTTAACTGGTTAGCGGATGCGATACGGTCCAGACCGCCATAAGTACGGTCACGGAACAGGCCGCTGTAGTCAGACTGCAGTAAAGAAGAGTCGTAGTTCTGGATATTGCTCTGATCGCGATACGGCACGTACAAATACTGCATACGCGGTTCAAGCGTCTGGGTATAACCATCCGCCAGCAGGGCCATATCACGTTCGAAGATCAACTTGCCGTCCATTTTGAACTGCGGGAGCGTTCGGTTTACCGACTCTTCCAGATGCGCATTTCGGGTGGCATTGTAATTATCAACATTTTTTTGTTGATAGTGAGTCGCCATCAGCTTGGCTTCGGTATTCAGGCTTGCCCAGTCGTTAGACCACGGCAGATTGATCGTCGGCTCAAGGTGAACACGCGTGGCTTCCGGCATATCCGAATCCGTGTTCACGAAATGTACTGCCTGAGCGTAAACCCGGGTGTCGAATGGACCTACGTTATTCTGATACCAGTTAACGTCCAGCTGTGGTTCTGCACCATATGTAGGCGTGGACTGGTCAGAAAATACCTGGAACTGCTTGGTCGAGACGGTTGCATCAAAGTTCTGCACCGCATAGCCAACGCTGAACTTCTGCGTGGCATAGCCATCCGTGCTCGAACCGTATTTGGACGAGAAATCGTTAAAATAAGATGAGTCGCTAACTTTGGTGTAGTCAATATTAAAGCGCCACACCTGATCCATCACCCCGGCATGCTGCCAGTAGAATAACCAGCGGTGTTTATCACCTTCCGTTGGATGCTCATCCTGGAACACTTTATCCGACGGCAGATAATCCAGCTCCATCAGGCCAGCACCGGCCTGAGTCAGATAGCGGAACTCATTCTCCCACATGATGTTGCCGCGCTTGTGGATATAGTGCGGCGTGATCGTGGCGTCCATGTTGGGCGCGATGTTCCAGTAATACGGCAGGTAGAACTCAAAGTAATTCGAAGTGCTGTATTTGGCATTGGGGATCAGGAAACCTGAGCGACGCTTGTCGCCCACGGGAAGCTGCAGGTAAGGGCTGTAGAAAACCGGAACTGGGCCGAGCTTAAAGCGGGCGTTCCAGATTTCCGCGACCTGTTCTTCACGGTCATGGATAACTTCGCTCCCGACCACGCTCCAGGTATTTGAACCCGGCAGACACGATGTAAAGGAGCCATTCTCCAGGATCGTATAGCGGTTTTCACCGCGCTGCTTCATCAGGTCCGCTTTACCGCGTCCCTGGCGACCCACCATCTGGTAATCACCTTCCCAGACGTTAGTGTC
This sequence comes from Enterobacter asburiae, assembly GCA_011754535.1. Taxonomy (NCBI): domain Bacteria; kingdom Pseudomonadati; phylum Pseudomonadota; class Gammaproteobacteria; order Enterobacterales; family Enterobacteriaceae; genus Enterobacter; species Enterobacter asburiae. Next base: position 776,786 of record JAAQVN010000001.1, read on the forward strand.
TTTAGTATTCAGGTTTGACCAGGCTTTCGGACCTTTCAGGATGACCTGATTATCGTCATAGTGCACATTACCCAGCGCATCCACCGTTCGTACCGGCTCGGCCGCGCCTTCCGGCTGCTTCTGGTGCAACTGCACTTCATCCGCCTGCAGGCGGCTATTGCCCTGGTTAATATCCACATTGCCCGTAAACGTGGCATTGTCAGGATAAGTACCTTTGGAGCTATCGGCAGTAATGGTTACCGGCAAGCTATTTGTATCGCCCTCCACCAGTGGGCGATTATAACTTGGGACGCCAAGCATACACTGCGAGGCGAGATCGGCCGCCAGCCCCTGTTGACTGTAAAGGGCGGAGCCAATCATTGTGGCCAGGAGGGTGGGGATACGTTTTTTCATACGTTATATTTTATTGTTCCGTCATCAGTGGCTACGGCTTACAAACGCTCAGAGACTATCTTACTCATCTGCGCAGTACCAGCGTTAATCCTGCCCGTTTGCGTGCCAGAGTGTTAGGCTCGCTATCGAATGACGAGTATGATAAAGCAAATTATAGGCGATGTCCTTCAATTGACCGTGACTTGAACACAGTGATGATGACGTTGCGTCGGCAAGGAATATGACTATCCGGGGAGTATATGCAGTATTGGGGTAAAATAATCGGCGTTGCGTTCGCCATCATCATGGGTGCCGGGTTCTGGGGGATTGTGCTTGGGCTTATTATCGGCCACATGTTTGATAAGGCGCGCAGCCGCAAAATGGCCTGGTTTGCCAATCAGCGCGAGCGTCAGTCACTCTTTTTCTCCACCACCTTTGAGGTTATGGGGCACTTAACCAAATCCAAAGGGCGCGTGACCGAAGCGGATATTCAGATTGCCAGCGTCTTTATGGATCGCATGAATCTGCATGGTGAATCTCGTGTGGCTGCGCAAAATGCGTTTCGCATCGGTAAATCCGATAACTATCCGCTGCGTGAAAAGATGCGCCAGTTCCGCAGCATCTGCTTCGGACGTTTTGATTTAATTCGGATGTTTCTGGAAATCCAAATCCAGGCGGCATTTGCCGACGGTTCACTTCACCCTAATGAACGTGATGTGCTGTACGTCATTGCGGAAGAGCTGGGCATCTCCCGTATGCAGTTTGACCAGTTCCTGCGCATGATGCAGGGCGGGGCACAGTTTGGCGGCGGCTATCATCAGCAGTCGTCCGGTGGCGGCTGGCAGCAGGCGCAGCGTGGCCCGACGCTGGAAGATGCCTGCAACGTGCTTGGCGTGAAGCCCACGGACGATCAAACCACAATTAAACGTGCCTACCGTAAGCTGATGAGTGAACACCACCCGGACAAACTGGTCGCGAAAGGCTTGCCGCCGGAAATGATGGAGATGGCGAAGCAAAAAGCGCAGGAAATCCAGAAAGCGTACGAGCTGATTAAAGAGAAGAAAGGTTTCAAATAAGCAAAAGCCCGACAGCGTCGGGCTTTTTTTTCAGAAGTCCACCGGGGCTTTAAACGTCATCGCGTTACCGAAGGCCGGGTGGGTGATGGTGAGCGTCTGCGCGTGCAGTTGCAGACGTGGCGCTAACGCCAGCGCTTCCGGCGGGGCGTAAAACCGGTCGCCCAGAATCGGATGACCCAGCGCAAGCATATGCACGCGCAGCTGGTGCGAACGTCCGGTAATTGGCTTAAGCAGGACGCGCGCGGTATTATCCGGCGCGTACTCCAGCACTTCATATTCGGTCTGCGCGGCCTTGCCGGTTTCATAACACACCTTCTGCTTTGGCCGGTTCGGCCAGTCGCATATCAGCGGTAAATCCACCAGCCCTACCGCCTGCGCCGGATGGCCCCAGACGCGGGCGATATACTGCTTTTTCGGCTCGCGCTCGCGGAACTGGCGCTTCAACTCACGCTCCGCCGCTTTATTCAGCGCCACCACAATCACGCCGCTGGTGGCCATATCCAGACGATGGACGGACTCTGCCTGCGGAAAATCGCGCTGAATGCGCGTCATCACGCTGTCCTTGTGCTCGTCCAGGCGCCCCGGCACGGACAACAGGCCGCTCGGCTTGTTGACCACCATGATGTGTTCATCCTGATACAGAATGACCAGCCAGGGATCCTGCGGCGGATTATACGGCTCCATCACCATCTTGCGCTCCGTTTACTGATGCGTCACAACTATAAGACGCAGGGCATCCAGGCGCCAGCCCGCCTGATTCAGGCTTTCCAGCACCTGCTGACGGTTGCTTTCAATCGCCGCCAGCTCGTCGTCACGGATGTTCGGATTGACCGCTTTTAACGCTTCCAGACGGGACAGCTCGGCAGACAGTTTCTCGTCGGCTTCATTGCGCGCAGCGTCAATCAGCTCTCGGGCCGCTTTTTCAATCTGGGTTTCGCCCTGCTGAAGAATAGCGTGCACGTCCTGCTGCACCGCATTGACCAGCTTGCTGCCGGTATGGCGGTTCACCGCGCTCAGCTGACGGTTAAAGCTTTCGAACTCAACCTGTCCTGCGAGATTCGTACCGTTTTTATCCAGCAGCAGACGCACCGGCGTTGGCGGCAGGAAGCGGTTGAGCTGCAGCTGTTTCGGCGCCTGCGCTTCCACAACGTAGATCAGCTCCAGCAGCAGCGTGCCTACGGGCAGCGCCTTGTTTTTCAACAGGGAGATGGTGCTGCTGCCGGTATCGCCGGAGAGGATCAGATCCAGCCCGTTGCGGATCAGCGGGTGCTCCCAGGTGATGAACTGCGCATCTTCGCGGGACAGCGCCACATCACGCTCGAAGGTGATGGTACAGCCGTCTTCCGGCAGGCCCGGGAAATCCGGGACCAGCATGTGGTCTGACGGGGTAAGGACAATCAGATTCTCGCCACGATCGTCCTGGTTAATCCCGACGATGTCGAAGAGGTTCATGGAGAAGCTAATCAGACTAGTGTCGTCATCCTGTTCTTCAATGCTCTCAGCCAGCGCCTGCGCTTTTTCACCGCCGTTGGAGTGGATCTCCAGCAGGCGGTCGCGGCCCTGCTCAAGCTGCGCTTTCAGCGCGTCGTGCTGCTCGCGGCAGGACTTGATCAGATCGTCAAAGCCGTCGGTGTTTTCCGGCGCGGCCAGGAAGCCAATCAGATCGCCGTGCACCCGATCGTAAATGGTGCGGCCGGTTGGACAGGTATGTTCAAACGCATCCAGACCTTCGTGGAACCAGCGCACCAGCACGGACTGGGCGGTTTTTTCCAGATATGGGACGTGGATCTGAATATCATGCGCCTGACCAATACGATCCAGGCGGCCGATACGCTGCTCCAGCAGATCCGGGTTGAACGGCAGATCGAACATCACCAGATTGCTGGCGAACTGGAAGTTACGGCCTTCGGAGCCGATTTCAGAGCACAGCATCACCTGGGCGCCGCTGTCCTCTTCGCCAAACCAGGCCGCCGCGCGGTCGCGCTCGACGATGGACATCCCTTCGTGGAACACGGCGGCGCGAATGCCTTCGCGCTCGCGCAGGACCTGCTCCAGCTGCAGCGCGGTGGCGGCTTTGGCGCAGATCACCAGCACTTTCTGGGAGCGGTGCGCGGTCAGGTAGCCCATCAGCCACTCTACGCGCGGATCGAAGTTCCACCAGGTGCCGGTATCGCCTTCAAATTCCTGGTAAATCTGTTCCGGGTAGAGCATATCGCGGGCGCGCTCTTCCTGGGTTTTGCGCGCGCCCATAATGCCGGAGACTTTAATCGCCGTCTGATACTGGGTTGGCAGCGGCAGCTTGATGGTGTGCAACTCGCGTTTCGGGAACCCTTTCACGCCGTTACGGGTGTTACGGAACAGCACGCGGCTGGTGCCGTGACGGTCCATCAGCATGTCGATCAGCTCTTTGCGCGCGGATTCCGCGTTCTCGCTGTCGCTGTTCGCGGCCTGCAGCAGCGGTTCAATATCCTGCTCGCCAATCAGATCGCTCAGGGTGTTGAGCTCGTCGTTTGAGAGACGTTTTCCCGCCAGCAGCAGCGCGACGGCATCCGCAACCGGACGGTAGTTATTCTGCTCTTCCACAAACTGCGCGAAGTCGTGGAAACGGTTTGGATCGAGCAGGCGCAAGCGGGCGAAGTGGCTTTCCAGACCGAGCTGCTCCGGCGTTGCGGTCAGCAGCAGGACGCCGGGCACGCGCTCGGCAAGCTGTTCAATCGCCATATATTCGCGGCTCGGCGCGTCTTCGCTCCAGACCAGATGATGTGCTTCATCGACAACCATCAGATCCCACTCGGCGTCACACAGGTGCTCAAGACGCTGCTTGCTGCGGCGCACGAAGTCCAGGGAGCAGATCACCAGCTGTTCAGTTTCAAACGGGTTGTCGGCATCGTGCTGCGCTTCGGCATAGCGCTCGTCGTCGAACAGGGAGAAGCGCAGGTTAAAGCGGCGCAGCATCTCGACCAGCCACTGGTGCTGCAGGGTTTCTGGCACCACGATCAGCACGCGCTCGGCTGCGCCGGAAAGCAGCTGTTGATGCAGGATCATGCCAGCTTCAATGGTTTTACCCAGGCCCACTTCATCAGCCAGCAGCACGCGCGGCGCGTGGCGACGGCCCACGTCATGGGCGATATTCAGCTGGTGGGGGATCAGGCTGGTGCGCTGGCCGCGCAGGCCGCTCCACGGCATACGGTACTGCTCGCTCTGGAACTTGCGCGCGCGGTAGCGCAGGGAGAAACGATCCATGCGGTCAATTTGCCCGGCAAACAGGCGGTCCTGCGGCTTACTGAACACCAGTTTGCTGTCGAGCAGCACTTCACGCAGGATGACATTCGTCTCGTCGGTATCAAGACGCGTCCCGATGTAGGCGAGCAGTCCATTCTCTTCTTTTACGTCTTCAACCTTCAGTTGCCAGCCGTCGTGGCTGGTCACGGTGTCACCCGGATTAAACATCACGCGGGTTACAGGGGAGTCATTGCGGGCGTACAGGCGGTTTTCACCGGTGGCAGGGAAGAGGAGGGTAACCATGCGCGCATCAACGGCAACGACGGTTCCTAATCCAAGTTCGCTTTCTGTATCGCTGATCCAGCGTTGACCAAGTGTAAAAGGCATAGTTGTTCGGCTCTAATCTTTAATTGCAGGCAATAGTTCGACCCCCGTCAAAAAAGACGGTCATCGAAAAATGGGTCCGGGAATGGAAAGGGCGCTATGGTACTGGATGGCAGCCATTTCGTCACGCGTCAAAATAGGCCAAGTTGCCCTGTCACTAGTGTAGCAAAATCGTCGTCAATGAAGGGCAAAATTCCGTCGGCGACGGGCTGAAGCTGGCGCGTCAGATAGTGATCGTAATCGAGCGGAGACTGCTGGTAATCAACGGGTTCCGGGCCGTTAATCGTCCAGACGTACTTAATGGTACCCCGATTTTGATACTGTGGCGCACGTCCGCGGCGCACGTTTTCTTCATCCGCCAGACGCGCGGCGCGCACGTGTGGAGGAACGTTACGCTGGTACTCCGCCAGCGGGCGGCGCAGGCGTTTGCGGTAGACCAGCTGGTTATCCAGTTCGCCCGCCATCAGGCTGGCGATGGTTTCACGCACGTAATCCTGATACGGCTCGTTGCGAAACACTCGCAGGTAAAGGGTTTGCTGAAACTGCTGTGCCAGCGGCGTCCAGTCGGTGCGCACCGTTTCCAGGCCTTTAAAGACCATACGCTGCTTATCTCCTTCCTGAATCAGCCCGGCGTAGCGCTTCTTGCTGCCCTGATCGGTACCGCGAATGGTGGGCATTAAAAAGCGGGCAAAATGGGTTTCAAATTCCAGTTCTAATGCGCTGGTTAACCGCTCTTTTTGCAAATGTTCCTGCCACCAGGCGTTCACGAAAGCGACCAGTTCTTTGCCGATTCGCGAGGCATCCTCTTCTGTACGTGAGCTCTTAAGCCACACAAAGGTGGAATCCGTGTCGCCGTAGATAACGTCATAGCCCCGGGATTCAATCAGCGCTTTGGTCTGGCGCATGATGTCGTGCCCGCGCATGGTGATGGACGAGGCCAGACGGGGATCAAAGAAGCGGCAGGCGCTGGTCCCCAGCACGCCGTAAAAGGCGTTCATAATGATTTTCAGCGCCTGCGAGAGCGGCTTGTTGCCGTGGCGTTTAGCCTCGTCGCGGCCGTGCCAGATGTTCCCCACGATTTCAGGCAGGCAGTGCTTTTCCCGCGAAAAACGGGCGCCGAGGAAACCGTCGGTGCTGTGGGCGTCGTCCGGCTGCGCCATGCCTTCTACCAGCCCGACGGGATCGATCAGGAAGGTGCGGATAATCGACGGGTAGAGGCTTTTGTAGTCCAGCACCAGAACCGAGTCATACAGTCCAGGCCGGGAGTCCATCACGTAGCCGCCGGGGCTGGCCTGCGGCGGCACGTCTCCGAGGTTGGGCGCAACATAGCCCGCACGGTGCATTCGTGGGAAATAGAGGTGGCTAAAGGCCGCTACCGAGCCGCCGTGCCTGTCTGCCGCCAGGCCGTTTACCGTCGCCCGCTCCAGCAGGAACGGCATGATCTCGGTTTTATGGAAAATCTGCGTCACCAGCTCGCAGTCTTTCAGGTTATAGGTAGCGAGCGCGGGTTTGTCTTCGTTGAAGCGCCGGTCGATCTCGTCCATGCGGTCCCACGGATTGTCGATGGATTTGCCTTCACCGAGCAATTCCTGCGCTACCGCTTCCAGAGAGAAGGAGGAGAAATTCCAGAAAGCGGATTTCAGCGCCTCGATGCCGTCGATAATCAGTCGACCGTTGGCCTGCGCAAAGAAAACGCCGTTCTTAAAGCCGTGCTCGCGCCACTCCAGCTCCGTATTTCCGCGCCCGAGCATCAGCGGGATGCGATACCGCTCGGCGTGTTTTTGCAGCACGCGCAGGTCAAACTGCACCACGTTCCAGCCGATCAGCACGTCCGGGTCGTGCTCGGCAAACCACTGGTTAAGTTTCTCCAGCAACTGCGGGCGGCTGCTGACGTACTCAAGCTGAAAATCCAGCGCGGACGCATCGCCGTTCGGCGGCCCGAGCATATAGACAACCCGCTGCCCGCAGCCTTCAAGACCGATGCAGTACAGTTCGCCATGACGGGTGGTTTCTATATCCAGGGAGACCCACTTTAGCGGTGGACGATAATGCGGATTCGGCTTCAGGCGAGCGTTGATGAGGGTGCCGTTTTGCTCTGCGCCGTCTACCCAGACGGGCGCGGTTATAAACCGCTCCATCAGAAAGCGTTCCGGCGGGCGGATATCCGCTTCGTAGAGCGTCACGCCCGATTCGCGCAGCAGCTTTTCATAGCGCATCAGCTGACGATGGGCGCGGCAGTAGAGGCCGTAAACCGGCTGGCGGTGGAAATCTTTCAGTTCAAGCGGGGTAATGCGCCAGCCGCTTTCGTCGCGCAGCAGCTGCTTCACCTTTTCGACGTGCGCTTCAGGGATAAATGCCACGGACTCCTGCGGCGGCAGCGTAACGTACCGCGGGCCGTTGTCCGTCGCCAGCCAGAACGCGACCTCGGTGCCCTGAGGGGTATCCCGCCAGTGTCGGGTCAGTAAAAAGCCTTGTTGCGCCTGTGCCACGCCGCTATCCCATAAAACAAAACCAGGCCTGATTATAGCCTGGTTGAATGTTTTATGCTGGAGATATATACAGTTTATTGTCCGTAATAGGCCTTCGCGCCGTGCTTGCGCAGGTAGTGTTTATCCAGCAGGGTTTGCTGCATATCCGGCAGCTGCGGCGCGAGCTGGCGACAGAAGATCCCCATATAGGCCACCTCTTCGAGCACGATCGCGTTATGCACCGCATCTTCCGCGTTTTTACCCCAGGCAAACGGGCCGTGGGAGTGCACCAGCACGCCGGGCATCTGCGCCGCGTCGATTCCCTGTTTTTCGAAGGTTTCGACAATTACGTTACCCGTTTCCCACTCGTACTCACCGTTGATCTCTGCATCGGTCATCAGACGCGTGCAGGGAATGGTGCCGTAAAAGTAGTCCGCGTGGGTGGTGCCGGTCGCCGGGATCGACTGGCCCGCCTGCGCCCAGATGGTCGCGTGACGAGAATGGGTATGCACAATGCCGCCGATGGTCGGGAATGACCGGTACAGCAGGCGGTGAGTGGGCGTATCGGATGACGGTTTTTTGTTACCTTCCACCACTTCACCCGTCTCGATGCTGACCACCACCATATCGTCCGCGGTCATCACCGTGTAATCCACGCCGGAAGGCTTGATCACGAACACGCCTTTTTCCCGGTCAACGGCGCTGACGTTGCCCCAGGTCAGGGTCACCAGGTTATGTTTCGGCAGCGCCAGGTTGGCTTCGAGCACCTGACGTTTGAGATCGTCTAACATTGTTGTCTCCCTGCCCGGTGGGCGTAGCGCCACCGGGCATTCCGTACTTAGCGTTTTGAACCGTAATAGACTTCGTTCCAGCGCAGCGCGTCCTTAAAGGCGGGCAGGCGGGTATCGTTATCAATGACGGTCAGCTCGATATCGTGCAGCTCGGCGAACTGACGCATGTCGTTCAGATCCAGCGCGTGGCTGAACACCGTGTGGTGCGCGCCGCCGGCCAGGATCCACGCCTCTGACGCGGTCGGCAGGTCCGGCTGCGCTTTCCACAGGGCGTTGGCGACAGGCAGTTTCGGCAGCGAATGTGGCGTTTCAACCGCATCGACGCAGTTCACCAGCAGGCGGAAACGATCGCCCAGATCGATCAGGCTGGCGTTGATGGCCGGGCCGGTGCGGGTGTTGAAGATCAGACGCGCCGGATCGGCTTTACCGCCGATGCCGAGATACTGCACGTCGAGGATCGGTTTCTCTTCGACGGCGATAGAAGGGCACACTTCCAGCATGTGGGAGCCGAGCACCAGGTCGTTGCCGTTTTCGAAGTGGTAGGTGTAGTCCTCCATAAAGGAGGTGCCGCCCTGCAGACCGGTCGACATCACCTTCATGATGCGAAGCAGAGCGGCAGTTTTCCAGTCGCCTTCGCCTGCAAAGCCGTAGCCCTGCTGCATCAGACGTTGTACCGCCAGGCCCGGCAGCTGTTTCAGGCCGTGGAGGTCTTCAAAAGTGGTAGTAAAAGCGTGGAAGCCACCCTGTTCCAGGAAGCGCTTCATGCCCAGCTCAATGCGCGCCGCATCAAGCACGTTCTGGCGCTTGTCGCCGTTGATTTGTGCCGCAGGGGTCAGGCGGTAGCTGCTTTCGTATTCATCCACCAGCGCGCTCACTTCGCCATCGCTAATGTCGTTTACCACCTGCACCAGGTCGCCCACTGCCCATGTATTTACGGAGAAGCCGAATTTAATCTGCGCAGCGACTTTATCGCCGTCGGTGACCGCCACTTCACGCATGTTGTCGCCGAAACGCACCACTTTCAGGTGGCGGGTATCCTGCTTAGAGACCGCCTGTCGCATCCAGGAGCCGATACGTTGTTGCGCCTTGCCATCCTGCCAGTGGCCGGTGACCACCGCGTGCTGCTGGCGCATGCGCGCGCCGATGAAGCCAAACTCACGGCCGCCGTGCGCGGTCTGGTTCAGGTTCATGAAGTCCATGTCGATGCTGTCCCACGGCAGGGAGGCATTGAACTGGGTATGGAACTGCAGCAGCGGTTTGTTGAGGATAGACAGACCGTTGATCCACATTTTGGCCGGAGAGAAGGTATGCAGCCACACCACCAGACCTGCGCATTTATCGTCGTAGTTCGCGTCGCGGCAGATGTGGGTAATTTCGTCCGGCGTGGTGCCCAGCGGTTTCAGTACCAGTTTGCAGGGCAGTTTGGCTTCCGCGTTCAGCGCGTTAACCACGTGCTCCGCGTGTTTCGTCACCTGCTGCAGCGCTTCCGGTCCGTACAGATGCTGGCTGCCAATCACAAACCACACTTCATAGTTATTAAAAATGGTCATCATCGTGTCCTTAATGGGTCAGGGTTGCCGTAGTGTCCTCGGTGCTTTTGGCCGGGGCGGCGACAGGGAGATAGTGAAGTTCGGCGCTTTTTGCCCATTGCTGGTAGCGCTGATAAAGCTGTTCAAAGCGTTGTGCCTGCCGGGCACGCGGCTGGAGCGTATTTTCGACGGCGCTCGCCATATGCCGCTGTGCGGCCGGGATATCGGAATGCACGCCTGCGGCCACGGCAGCGAAAATCGCCGCGCCCAGCGCGCAGCACTGATCGGAAGCCACAATCTGCAGCGGACGGTTCAGCACGTCGCAGCAGGCCTGCATAATCACCGGGTTTTTACGGGCGATGCCGCCCAGCGCCATCACGTTGTTCACGTCGATGCCCTGCTCGGTGAAGCACTCCATAATGGCGCGGGCACCGAAGGCCGTTGCGGCAATCAGGCCGCCGAACAGCGCTGGAGCGTCGGTCGCCAGGTTGAGATCGGTAATCACCCCTTTCAGACGCTGGTTGGCAAACGGCGTGCGGCGACCGTTAAACCAGTCCAGCACCACCGGGAGGTGATCGAGAGACGGATTTTTGGCCCAGGCTTCGGTGAGCTGCGGCAGGAGCTGCTTTTTGCTGTCGGCAATCTGGGTTTTCAGCTCTGGATGCGCCGCTGCCAGCTGGTCCAGAGGCCAGCCCAGCACGCGGCCAAACCAGGCGTAAATATCGCCAAACGCGGACTGACCGGCTTCCAGACCGATGAAGTCCGGCACCACGCTGCCGTCAACCTGGCCGCAGATGCCTTTCACCGCGCGGTCGCCGACGCTGGCTTTATCTGCCGTCAGAATGTCGCAGGTCGAGGTACCGATAACTTTTACCAGGGTGTTGGGCTGCGCGCCCGCGCCCACGGCGCCCATATGACAGTCAAACGCGCCGCCGGAGATGGTCACGTTCTTCGGCAGGCCGAGACGCGTTGCCCACTCTTCACAAAGCGTGCCGACCGGAATATCGGCGGTGAAGGTGTCGGTAAACAGCGGGTATTTGAGATTCTTGTTGATGATTGGGTCGAGTTCATCAAAGAACGCGGCCGGAGGCAGGCCGCCCCAGCTTTCATGCCACAGGGATTTATGCCCGGCGCTGCAACGCCCGCGGCGAATATCCTGTGGCCGTGTGGTGCCGGAGAGCAGGGCAGGCACCCAGTCGCACAACTCAATCCAGGACGCCGCGGCCTGCGCAACGGTTGCGTCGGCGCGGGTGACGTGGAGGATTTTGGCCCAGAACCATTCGCTGGAGTAAATCCCGCCGATGTAGCGCGAGTAGTCTGTTTTGCCCGGCTGATGGCACAGGCGCGTGATGGCTTCGGCCTCTTCCACGGCAGTATGGTCTTTCCACAGCACGAACATGGCGTTCGGGTTGTCGGCAAACTCCGGGCGCAGTGCCAGCACGCGGCCTTCGGCATCCACCGGGGCAGGCGTGGAGCCGGTGCTGTCGACGCCAATCCCCACGACCTCGGCCCGCTGGGCGTCCGTCAGTTCGGCCAGTACGGTTTTGATTGCCGCTTCCATCGACTCAATGTAGTCCCGCGGGTGATGACGGAACTGGTTGTTCGCCGCATCGCAGTAGCGCCCTTCCTGCCAGCGCGGGTACCACTCAACGCTGGTTGCTATCTCCTGGCCGGACGTACAGTCCACTGCCAGCGCGCGAACCGAGTCGCTGCCAAAATCGAGGCCAATTGCAATTGCCATGGTGTTGCTCCATCCAAAAAACAGGTATGGAAGAACATTAGAGACTGGGGGCGAAAATCGTCAGGCAGGATCCGCTAATCTTATGGACTAAATTGCTGTTACGACGGAAAGTGTGACGCCGTGCAAATATTCAATGTGGACATTTCTGCCGCACTTATAGACACTTTTGTTACTGCTTATCTGCCTGTACTGGCGGAGAAATCAGGGGGAAAGGCTGAAACATGGCGGACGTAAAAGAGGCGTGATGCTTTTTGGATCTTTTCGCAGGCCATTTTTATACTGCTTTTAGTGATATGGACAATTGGTTTCCTTCAGGACCCTTGGGAGAACTGAATCTATGGCCGAAACGCAAAACGATCCCCTGTTGCCGGGATACTCGTTTAACGCGCACCTAGTGGCGGGACTGACCCCTATCGAGGCTGAGGGATATCTCGATTTTTACGTCGACCGACCGCTCGGGATGAAAGGGTATATTCTCAACCTGACCGTGCGGGGGGAAGGGATCATCAAGAACGGTGACCAGCAGTTTGTCTGCCGTCCCGGCGATATCCTGCTGTTTCCGCCGGGAGAGATCCACCACTACGGGCGTCATCCGGATGCTAAAGAGTGGTATCACCAGTGGGTCTATTTTCGCCCGCGCGCCTACTGGCAGGAGTGGCTTTCATGGCCGGCTATTTTTGCGCATACCGGCTTTTATCGCCCGGATGAGGTTCATCTGGCGCAGTTTCGCGAACTGTTCGCGCAGATTATTGAGGCGGGGCAGGCCGGCGGGCGCTATGCCGAACTGCTGGCGATAAACCTGCTTGAGCAGGTGCTGCTGCGCCGCATGGAGGCCATCAACGAATCGCTTAACCCACCGCTGGATAACCGCGTCCGCGACGCCTGCCAGTACATTAGCGACCATCTGGCCGACAGCCAGTTTGATATCGCCAGCGTCGCCCAACACGTCTGTCTGTCGCCGTCGCGGCTGTCGCATCTGTTCCGCCAGCAGCTGGGCGTCAGCGTTCTGAGCTGGCGTGAGGATCAGCGCATCAGTCAGGCGAAGCTGCTGCTCAGCACCACCCGAATGCCGATTGCTACCGTTGGGCGCAACGTGGGATTTGAAGATCAGCTCTATTTCTCTCGCGTGTTTAAGAAATGCACCGGCGCGAGCCCGAGCGAATTCCGCGCGGGATGTGAATAAACGGTAAAAAAAGATAAACAAGCAGGTGAATGCGGAAAGCAACCTGTAAACTATTCAGACAATTGTTGCCTTGACGCGGTGCGGGGCGCTAAGCAGAATCGCTGATTCGTTTTCTGACCGGAATAGTTATGCAGGCATTGCTGGAACACTTTATTACCCAGTCCGTTATGTACTCGCTCATCGCCGTGGCGCTGGTGGCGTTTCTGGAATCGCTGGCGCTTGTTGGGTTGATCCTGCCCGGAACCGTGATGATGGCGGGGCTTGGCGCGCTGATCGGCAGCGGCGAGGTTAATTTCTGGCAGGCGTGGCTGGCCGGGATTATCGGTTGCCTGATGGGGGACTGGATCTCCTTCTGGCTGGGCTGGCGCTTTAAGAAGCCGCTGCACCGCTGGTCTTTTATGAAAAAGAACAAAGCGCTGCTGGATAAAACCGAGCATGCCCTGCATCAGCACAGCATGTTTACCATTCTGGTAGGCCGCTTCGTTGGGCCAACGCGTCCGCTGGTGCCGATGGTGGCGGGGATGTTGGACCTGCCGGTCGCGAAGTTCGTGGTGCCGAACATCATCGGCTGCGTCTTCTGGCCGCCGTTTTACTTCCTGCCGGGGATCCTCGCCGGCGCGGCGATTGATATCCCTGACGGTATGCAAAGCGGTGAGTTTAAGTGGCTGCTGCTGGGCACGGCTGTGCTGCTGTGGCTGGCGGCCTGGCTCTGCTGGCGGCTATGGCGCAGCGCGAAAGCCAGCGTCGATCGCCTGACGCGCTATCTTCCGCGCTCTCGTCTTTTGTGGCTGGCCCCGCTGACGCTGGGCGTTGCGGTGGTGGCCCTGGTGGTGCTGATTCGTCACCCGCTGATGCCGGTGTACGGCGAGATCCTGTTGAAGGTGGTAAGCCGTTAAGGCGTTTTCCCTCTTCCTGGGGGAGAGGGCCACGGTAAGGGCATCAGACCACACGAATGCCCAACAATGAAGACGCCCCCGCTTCACCACTCAGCAGTTCTTCTGTACTTCCGTCCCACAAAATACGTCCCTCCGCAATCACCACAGATCGCGGCGCAATCCGTGCGGCATCCTCAATACTGTGCGACACCATCAGCATCGTCAGTTGCTGGCGCTGACAGACGTCCTGCACCAGCGCCAGCATCTCCTGGCGAAGCGCGGGATCGAGCGCCGAGAAGGGCTCATCCAGCAGCAGGATTGGCTGCTCCCGCACCAGACAACGCGCCAGCGCCACGCGCTGACGCTGGCCGCCCGAAAGCTCGCCCGGCAGCCTGTCAATGAACCCGGTGATCCCCATCTGGGCGGCAATGATCTCCAGCTTCTGGCGCTGAGCGTCGTTCAGCCTGAGCCCCGGATGCATTCCCAGAGCGATGTTTTGCCGCACCGTCAGATGGGTAAACAGGTTGTTTTCCTGGAACAGCATTGAGACCGGACGTTTTGCGGGCGGCGTGTGGGTATGATCGTGATTTTCAATGACGATCGCGCCGCTTGCCGGCTGAAGAAAACCCGCAATCAAATTAAGCAGCGTGCTTTTTCCCGCGCCGCTTGGGCCAAGTACGGCGATCATCTCCCCCTGGCGCACGGAGAGCGTGAAGCGCATCGGCAGATGCTGGTAAAGCCAGGTTACATCAGTCAGTGTTAACATCGCGCCCCGGAAGTTTTTCGATAACGGTAAATAAGGCAAAGCACAGCAGCAACAGTAACAGCGCGGTGACCGCGCCGTCCTGACTGCGATAAGAGCCGATTTGCTGATAGAGCCAGAACGGCAGCGTGCGGAAATCTTCGTTGCCAAAGAGGGCTACCACGCCAAAATCGCCAATCGACAGCACGCAAGCAAACGCCAGCGCCTGGGCGAGCGGCCGTTTTAGCGCGCGGAGTTCGACCACCTTCAGTCGCTGCCAGCCCTGCATGCCCAGCGACTGGCACAGTAAACCGTAACGGCTGTTGACGTCGCGCATCGGGTTTTCCAGCACCTTAAGCGCGTAAGGGATGGCCATTAAGGCGTTGGTAAAAATGACGATGCCGTCGGCGCTTTCCGGCAGGCCGATGGTGCTGTTGAACAGTAAAAAGAAGCCCGTCGCCAGCACGATGCCCGGCATCGCCAGAATCAGCATGCCCGTCAGCTCCAGCGCCTGTCCGGTTTTACGAGCATGACGCGCGTAGAGCTCGCGGCTGCTCCAGAGCAGCATCATGGTCAGAAGTACACAGACCAGCCCGGCTGCCAGCGCGATGCGCAGCGAGGTCCACGTCGCTTCCCAGAGCACGGGCTGCTGCAGGACGGACGTGAGATTGAGGTTCAGTCCGTCAACGATAACGGCCAGCAGCGGCGGCAGCAGCAGCATGAGCGCCAGCGTAATCAGGATAAAATCGGCGACGCGGCTGTGCAGGCTGTCCTGCGGGTCGCGCCAGCCGGTTATTTGATTACTGCCAGCGGGAATGGCTTTACTCAGTCGCTGGCTCAGCAGCACCAGCACCAGACAGCACGCCATCTGCACCATCGCCAGCAGCGCGGCGCGGCCCGGATCGTAGTCGTAACTTAAGGCCTGATAAATCGCCAGCTCAATGGTGGTGGCCTGCGGCCCACCGCCGAGCGAAAGCACGGTGGCAAAGCTGGCGAAGCAGAGCATAAAGATTAGCGCGGCCACCGGGGCAATCTGACGTCGCAGCCACGGCCATTCGACAAAGCGGAAGAACGACCAGCCGCGCATGCCGAGCTGAGCCGCAATCTGGCGTTGCTCGCCGGGAATGTTTTCCAGCGCCTGTAAAAAGAGGCGCGTCGCCATCGGCATATTGAAGAAAATGTGCGCCAGCAGGATGCCCTTCAGCCCGTAAGGGGAAAAGGTCCACTCCAGCCCCAAAGATGCAAAGAGCGAAGCCAGCCAGCCCTGACGACCGTAGACGCTCAGAATGCCAAAAACGGCCACCAGAACCGGCAGGATCAGCGTCATGGCGCACAGGCGCAGCAGAGCCTGCCTGCCGGGAAAACGCCGGCGGTACAGCGCTCGCGCGAGGAAAATGGCCGGGATCGCTGACAGCAGCGCAGAAAGAAACGCCTGCCAGAAAGAGAACCGGATAACGTGCCAGAGATAGCTGTCGTGCCAGAGCGCGAGCAGATCGCTCTCTGGCGCATTAAACCACAACGCAAGGAATGCCCCCAGGCTGACCACCACCATCAGCATGGCGGCGAGCAGGCCGGGGATTAACCAGCCGGGAATTAACGGCTGACGGCGCGTTGCCATTCACTTACCCATGCTGCACGCTGCGCGGCGACCTGCTGCGGCGTAAATTCCAGCGAGGTTGTTGGTTTGGTCAACTGCTCGAAACCTGCGGGCAGGGTAACGCTGGTGACCGGATACATCCAGTTGCCTGCGGGAATCGCATTCTGGAACGCCGGTGAAACCATGAACTTCAGGAACTTCTCGGCCAGCTCCGGCTGTTTGCTGGCGGCGGTACGCGCTGCCACTTCCACCTGCAGATAGTGCCCTTCAGCAAAATTCGCGGCGCCGTAGTTGTCTTTCTTCTCAGCGATGATGTGGTAGGCCGGAGAGGTGGTGTAGCTCAGCACTAGGTCGCTTTCCCCTTTCAGGAACAGGCCGTAGGCTTCGCTCCAGCCCTTGGTCACGGTGACGGTTTTGGCGGCCAGTTTCTGCCACGCTTCCGGCGCTTTATCTCCATAGACTTTCTGCATCCACAGCAGCAGGCCCAGACCCGGCGTGCTGGTACGCGGATCTTCATAGATCACGCGCCACTTCTGGTCACTTTCCACCAGCTCTTTCAGGCTTTTCGGCGGGTTTTTCAGCTTATTTTTGTCGTAAACAAAAGCAAAATAGCCGTAATCGAACGGCACAAAGGTGTCGTTTTTCCAGCCGCCCGGCACGTTGACGGCATCTGCCGCCACGCCGCTTTTGGCAAACAGTTTGGTTTGCGTCGCGGCTTCCAGCAGGTTGTTATCCAGCCCGAGCACCACGTCGGCCTTGCTGTTTTTCCCTTCCATGCGCAGACGGTTGAGCAGCGACACGCCATCTTCCAGCGCCACGAACTTCAGCTCGCAGTTGCAGTCGGCTTCAAAGGCTTTTTTTACCACCGGGCCAGGGCCCCAGTCGGCGGAGAAGGAATCGTAGGTATAGACCGTCAGGACGGGGTTCGCGAAAGCAGGCAGCGCAAACAGCGCCAGCAGGGGGAAAACTTTTTTTAACACTTTGCACCTCAGAGTTGAGTGGCAAAGGATTTTGAGCGACAGCCTCAAATCCCTTCGCCGGCGTTATCCGGATCAGGTTCGACGGGTATTATCTCAGCGCACATCTGTGATGCAGCACCCCGTTGAGAACGGCGCTATTGTAATGATTTGGTGAATATTACGAAAGCGTTATGGTTCCGGCGGCGCAAACCAGGCGGATTTAAAATCAAACCAGCCCAGGGTGTTCATCCGCAGGCCGCGCATGCTGCGTTGTCCCTGGATCAGCAGCCAGTGGTGGATCAACGGTACGATCGTCTGCCCGGCCAGCAGCTCCTGGCACCATGCGGCCAGATCCATTTCGCCTGCCCGCCACTTCGCGGCGTCCTGCTGCCAGTCCCGGTTGATACAGTGCTGAATGAGGGGCACTTCATACAGGTGAGAAAAGAGCGAGAAATCAAGCGGCAGCGTGAAGTTGGCGCTATTGAGCCAGATATCGCTGACGACATCCCCGCGGTGCCATTCATCATAGTCGACTTCCTGTATCGCCAGCGTCACGCCTTCGGCCACCAGCAGCTTGCTCATAATCTTCGCGATAAAACGGTGCTCAATGTGATCGCGATAGTAGCTGAGGGTGATGGTCTCCAGCCCGGCAGGTTTTCCACTGCGCACCGGCTGAGCATGGTGCCAGCGCGGAAGCAGGCCATATGCCGGGAACCACCAGGTCTGGTATTGCTCCTCTGCGTGATAAATCAGGTTAGCCGGGGCCAGAACATGGCTGATCCACGTGCGGACGTCGTGGTTTGCTCCGCGGTGGCTGCGGCTGTCAAAGAGCAGGTAGTAACAGCCCTCCTCCAGGCGACTTTCGAACGCCTTTTCGCTTGTTGTGGGGCCTTCCAGCGTCAGGCCTGCGCTCAGCTCTTCGTTGAGATCCGGTAATACCCAGACGTTCACTTCGTCGATCAGCGCCCGATAGCCAAAATAGTCATCAAAGGCGCGGATTTTGAGCTGGTTGTTGGTATTGCGCGTCACGGAGTAGGGGCCCGTGCCAATCGGCAGGCTGGCAAAATTGTTCAGCGATCGCCATTCGCCGGGCAGGATCATTGAGGGCACATAGCCCAGCAGCCACGGCAGCCATCTGTCCGGCTGCGACAATTCAATGTCCAGCGTCCAGGCCGTGGGGGAGTGGATCCGCGAGACGTGCGAATAGAGCGGAAGCGTGCGGGCGCGTTCCAGAGAGGCGATGACGTCACTCATCTCCAGCTCGCGTCCGTGGTGGAAGTGAATGCCCGGGCGTAAAAAGAAACGCCAGTGCAGGGGGGAAAGCTGCTGCCAGTGGTGCGCGATGTCCGCTTCCAGTTCCCCGTTTTCCTCATTTATTTTCGTCAGGCCGCTGAATATCTGCCGGGCCATATGGGTTTCAGAACGACGCAACGCCGTGCCGGGCAACAGGTTTTTCATTGGCCGATAGTAGAGCACCCGCATAATGTGGCGGCCCTGACGAAAGCTGCGCCCCAGATGCGAGACCAGCATCTGGCGCACGGCGGCCTTGTCGCCCACCAGCTGGACCAGCTGATCGATGCGGTCCTGCTCCAGCAGATCCTCCGCCCGCTGTTGTTGCAGCGCCAGACCGGTATAGAGGAAGGTCAAGCGTGAGCGCTTACCGCGTCCGGCCTCGGCCTCCCAGCTTAGCCAGCCCTGCTGCTGCATGGTGTTGAGCAACGTGCGCATATGGCGGCGAGAGCAGTTGAGGAGTTCTGCCAGCTCGTTAAGCGTGGTCTCCTGCGATTGACCCTCGCAGCACTGCCACAGGCGGATAAATTGTTGTTGCAGTCGACCGGATGGCATAAAAGAGGAACTCCTGACAAAAAATCAGCAATTTATTAATCCCTATATTAGGCCAATAATGCTTTCCGATGAAGTGAGGAGGTAAATTATGAAGAGGTCTACCGCACGTCAGTTTTATCAGCAGTACTTTTCAGCGACAAAAGGATCGTCCTGGCTGGCCCGCCAGTGTGCAGAGCAACGGCTGAAAATATTGGAAGAACTGATGCAGTGGGACGTTACGAAACCGACCTCTTCCCGCTAACTCGCCTCGATCATGTGTGACTGAGTATTGGTGTTTATCACCCGCCAGCAAAATGTTTTTGCTGGCTTTTTTCGTTTATTCTTTCACCCAATTTCGATTTGCTTTCACAAGGACTTGCGCATGCTGTGGTTGATGACGATGGGGCGCCGCCTGAATGGCGTATATGCCGCTTTTATGCTGGTGGCCTTTATGATGGGCGTGGCGGGGGCCCTACAGGCGCCGACGCTGAGCCTGTTCCTCAGCCGCGAGGTGGGCGCACAGCCGTTTTGGGTCGGCCTGTTTTATACCGTCAACGCCATTGCCGGGATCCTCGTTAGCCTGGGACTGGCGAAACGATCGGACAGCCAGGGCGATCGCCGCAGGCTGATCCTCTTTTGCTGCGCGATGGCCGTGGGCAACGCGCTGCTTTTTGCCTTTAACCGGCACTACCTGACGCTCATTACCTGCGGCGTGCTGCTGGCCTCTCTTGCCAATACCGCCATGCCGCAGCTGTTCGCGCTGGCCCGTGAATACGCCGACAGCTCGGCGCGGGAGGTGGTGATGTTCAGCTCGGTGATGCGTGCGCAGCTCTCTCTTGCATGGGTCATCGGCCCGCCGCTGGCCTTCATGCTGGCGCTGAACTATGGCTTCACGGTCATGTTTTCGATCGCGGCAGGCATTTTTATTATTAGCCTGGCGCTGATTGCCTTTGCGCTGCCGTCCGTCGCTCGGATTGAGCAGACGACGGATAAGCCCATCACGCAGGTGAGCGGCTGGCAGGATAAAAACGTCCGCATGCTGTTTATTGCCTCCACGCTGATGTGGACCTGCAACACCATGTACATCATTGATATGCCGCTGTGGATCAGCAGCGATCTGGGCCTGCCGGACAAGCTTGCCGGGATCTTAATGGGCACAGCTGCCGGGTTGGAAATTCCAGCGATGATTCTGGCGGGGTATTACGTGAAGCGCTTCGGAAAGCGTCGGATGATGATCGTCGCCGTGGCGGCCGGGGTGCTGTTTTACGCGGGACTGATCCTTTTCCATTCGCGTGAAGCGCTGCTTGCGCTGCAGCTGTTTAACGCTGTGTTTATTGGCATCGTTGCCGGGATCGGCATGCTCTGGTTCCAGGATCTTATGCCCGGACGCGCAGGCTCTGCGACCACGCTTTTTACCAACAGCATTTCGACGGGCGTTATTCTGGCGGGGGTGATTCAGGGGGCGCTGGCGCAAAGCTATGGCCATGCCTCGGTTTACTGGGTGATTGCGGCGATTTCGGTGGTTACGCTTGGGCTGACCTGCCGGGTCAAGGATGTTTGATTCCGGGAGGTGGCTTCACGAAATGAGACGATTGTCTGACAGGTATCGGAGGGAAGCAATGGCCCGCGTGCAGCGGGCCATTGCTTTTAGCCCATAAACGCAGGCTGTTTTTTCTCGTACGCGGAAATGGCGTCCTCGTGCTGGAGCGTCAGGCCAATGCTGTCCAGACCGTTGAGCATGCAGTGGCGACGGAAGGCATCGATGCTGAAGCTGTAGGTCTTATCCCCGGCTTTCACCACTTCCCCTTCCAGATCCACCTCAAACGACATGCCCGGGTTCGCCTTAACCAGCGCGAACAATTCATCGACCTGCTCGTCACTCAGCGTCACCGGCAGCAGCTGATTGTTGAAGCTGTTGCCGTAAAAGATATCCGCGAAGCTCGGGGCGATAACTACCTTAAAGCCGTAGTCGGTCAACGCCCATGGCGCATGCTCACGCGATGAGCCGCAGCCGAAGTTTTCCCGCGCCAGCAGAATGGAGGCACCTTTGTATTCCGGGAAGTTCAGGACGAATTCCGGGTTCGGCACTTCGCCTTTGTCGTCCAGAAAACGCCAGTCGTTAAACAGGTGTGCGCCAAAACCGGTGCGGGTCACTTTCTGCAAAAACTGCTTAGGAATGATCGCGTCCGTATCGACGTTAGCGGCGTCCAGCGGGACAACACGGCCCGTATGTTGGGTAAATTTTTCTGCCATGATTGTCTCCTTATTTCAGGCTGCGAATATCGGCGAAATGGCCGGTAACTGCCGCGGCGGCGGCCATTGCCGGGCTGACCAGATGGGTGCGTCCACCACGGCCCTGACGGCCTTCAAAGTTACGGTTGCTGGTAGAGGCGCAGCGCTCGCCCGGATTCAGGCGGTCGTTGTTCATCGCCAGACACATTGAGCAGCCCGGCAGGCGCCACTCGAAGCCTGCTTCGATGAAGATCTTATCCAGACCTTCCGCTTCCGCCTGGGCTTTCACCGGACCGGAGCCTGGAACCACCAGCGCCTGCACGCCCGGCGCCACTTTACGGCCTTTGGCAATCTCTGCCGCCGCGCGTAAATCCTCGATACGTGAGTTGGTGCAGGAACCGATAAAGACTTTATCAATGGCGACATCGGTCAACGGTACGCCTGGCTTCAGTCCCATATAGGCCAGCGCTTTTTCCGCACTGGCGCGCTCGACCGGATCGGCGAAGGACGCCGGGTCCGGGATGCTGTCGTTGACGGAAATCACCTGGCCCGGATTGGTGCCCCAGGTCACCTGAGGGGCGATCTCTTCCGCCTGCAGCGTGACAACGGTATCGAAGGTCGCACCGTCGTCGGTTTTCAGGGTTTTCCAGTACGCCACCGCGTCGTCAAAATCCTGACCCTTCGGCGCATGCAGACGGCCTTTCACATAGTTGAAGGTGGTTTCGTCCGGCGCGACCAGGCCAGCTTTTGCGCCCATCTCAATAGCCATGTTGCACAGGGTCATACGACCTTCCATGCTCAGCGCCTGAATCGCGTCGCCGCAAAATTCCACAACGTGGCCGGTACCGCCCGCGCTGCCGGTTTTACCGATGATGGCCAGCACGATGTCCTTCGCGGTAATGCCCGGCGCGGCTTTACCCTTTACTTCAATTTTCATGGTTTTGGCGCGGCCCTGCTTCAGGGTCTGGGTCGCCAGAACGTGTTCCACTTCAGACGTGCCGATCCCGAAGGCCAGCGCGCCAAACGCGCCGTGGGTTGCGGTATGGGAGTCGCCGCAGACGATGGTCATGCCCGGCAGGGTAATACCCTGCTCAGGCCCCATCACGTGGACGATGCCCTGATACGGATGGTTCAGGTCATACAGCTCAACGCCAAACTCGTTGCAGTTCTTGATCAGCTCCTGCATCTGGATACGCGCCATCTCACCCGAGGCATTAATGTCTTTGGTCTGGGTGGAGACGTTGTGATCCATAGTCGCGAAGGTTTTACCCGGCTGACGTACCGGGCGCTTGTGCGCGCGCAGGCCGTCAAATGCCTGCGGAGAGGTCACTTCGTGTACCAGATGACGGTCAATGTACAGCAGCGGGGTTTCGTTTGGTGCCTCGTAAACAACGTGCGCATCAAACAACTTTTCATATAACGTCTTAGCCATGATTACACCCCTTCAGCGACATAGCGGGCAATAATGTCGCCCATTTCATCGGTACTGACTGCTGCCGTGCCGCGCGCTAAGTCACCGGTACGGACGCCTTCTTCTAACGCCCGGTTAATGGCGTTTTCAATTGCGGTTGCTGCGTCGCCTGCATCGAGGCTATAGCGCAGCAGCAGGGCCAGGGAGAGGATCTGCGCAATCGGATTAGCAATGTTTTTGCCGGCGATATCCGGTGCGGAGCCGCCCGCCGGCTCGTACAGTCCAAAGCCTTCTTCATTCAGGCTGGCGGATGGCAGCATGCCCATAGAACCGGTGATCATCGCGCACTCGTCAGACAAGATATCGCCGAACAGGTTGGAGCAGAGCAGTACGTCAAACTGGGACGGATCCTTAATCAGCTGCATCGTTGCGTTGTCGATGTACATGTGCGACAGCTCAACGTCCGGGTACTGCTTAGCGACTTCACTGACGATCTCGCGCCACAAAATGGACGACTGCAGCACGTTCGCTTTATCAATGGAGGTCACCTTATGGCGGCGCTTACGTGCTGACTCAAACGCGATATGGGCGATACGTTCAATTTCGAAACGGTGATACACCTCGGTATCAAACGCTTTCTCATGCTGGCCGCTGCCTTCGCGACCTTTTGGCTGACCAAAGTAGATCCCACCCGTCAGCTCGCGCACGCAGAGAATGTCGAATCCGTTGGCCGCGATGTCCGCGCGCAGCGGGCAGAACTCTTCCAGCCCCTGATACAGCTTCGCCGGACGCAGGTTGCTGAACAGCTTAAAATGTTTACGCAGCGGCAGCAGCGCGCCGCGCTCTGGTTGCTCTGCCGGCGGGAGATGTTCCCATTTTGGGCCACCAACGGAGCCAAACAGCACGGCATCGGCATTTTCGCAGCCTTCAACGGTGGCTTTCGGCAATGGCGTTCCGTGATTATCAATCGCAATACCGCCCACGTCGTAGTGGCTGGTAGTAATTTTCATCGCAAAACGCGTGCGAACGGCTTCCAGTACTTTCAGCGCCTGTGCCATTACTTCCGGGCCAATACCGTCACCCGGCAACACAGCAATATGGTAATTCTTCGACATTACACGGTTTCCTTGTTGTTCTCTTTATTCTGAGCTTTGCGTTGCAACTCTTTTTCGACTTCAGCGGCGCGCCAGATGTTGTTCAGGACATGCACCATAGCTTTCGCGGAGGATTCGACAATATCCGTCGCCAAGCCCACACCGTGGAAACGGCGGCCGTTGTAGTTGACGACGATATCCACCTGACCCAGCGCATCTTTACCATGTCCTTTCGCCGTCAGGTCATACTTCACCAGCTCAACGTCGTACTCGGTGACGCGGTTGATCGCCTGATAGATAGCGTCGACAGGGCCGTTGCCGTTTGCCGCTTCCGCTTTAATTTCATCACCGCAGGCCAGTTTGACCGAGGCGGTGGCGATGTCGCTGGAGCCGGACTGCACGTTGAAGTAATCCAGACGGAAGTGCTCTGGCTCTTCCTGCTGCTTGTTGATGAAGGCCAGCGCTTCCAGGTCGTAATCGAACACCTGGCCTTTCTTGTCGGCCAGCTTCAGGAACGCGTCGTACAGCTGATCCATGTTGTAATCGCTGTCCTGATAGCCCATCTCTTCCATACGGTGTTTCACCGCCGCACGGCCGGAACGGGAGGTCAGGTTCAACTGCACCTGGTTCAGGCCGATAGATTCCGGGGTCATGATTTCGTAGTTTTCACGGTTCTTCAGCACGCCGTCCTGGTGAATGCCGGAGGAGTGTGCGAAGGCGCCGGTGCCGACAATCGCCTTGTTGGCCGGAATCGGCATGTTGCAAATCTGGCTGACGGTCTGGCTGGTGCGCCAGATTTCGTTGTGATTGATGCGGGTGTGCACGTCCATGATGTCTTTGCGCACCTTGATTGCCATAATCACTTCTTCCAGCGAACAGTTGCCCGCGCGCTCGCCGATACCGTTCATCGCGCCTTCTACCTGACGCGCGCCGGCGTGCACCGCGGCGATGGCATTGCCTACGGCCAGGCCCAAATCATCATGGGTATGCACTGAGATGATCGCTTTATCAATATTCGGTACGCGCTCATACAGGCCGGTGATGATGTTGGAGAACTCAAACGGCATGGTGTAGCCGACGGTGTCCGGGATGTTGATGGTTTTCGCGCCCGCCTTGATGGCGGCTTCCACTACGCGCGCCAGGTCTTCGATTGGCGTACGGCCCGCATCTTCACAGGAGAATTCAACGTCATCGGTGTAGTTGCGTGCGCGTTTAACCATATATACCGCGCGTTCAATGACCTCATCCAGCGTGCTGCGCAACTTGGTTGCGATATGCATGGGGGAGGTGGCAATAAAGGTGTGAATACGGAAGGCTTCGGCCACTTTCAGCGACTCAGCAGCAACGTCGATGTCTTTCTCTACGCAGCGCGCCAGACCGCACACGCGGCTGTTTTTAATGGTGCGGGCGATAGTCTGGACGGATTCGAAATCACCCGGAGACGAGACCGGGAAGCCGACCTCCATCACGTCGACGCCCATACGTTCGAGAGCCAGCGCAATCTGCAGTTTCTCTTTTACACTCAGGCTTGCCTGTAATGCCTGTTCACCGTCACGTAAAGTTGTATCGAAAATAATGACTTGCTGGCTCATGGGTTAGGTCCTTGTCAGTCTTAGGGCGCCTTGCTACGAGCATAAAAAAACCCGCGCAGTGGCGCGGGTTTTTAGTCTTACTGGTGACGATTCAACGCTGAATTTCGCCCGCCAGTCTACCGCGCACAGTGGATGCGTTTAGTAGTAGTAGACCGGTGAAACGAATGGTGCGTGTCATGAATCGTGCTCCGTTAAATTCAATATGCTTTTAGTGGTACTGGATACGACTGTGCATGTCAACCCCTGATGGTAAAAACGGCCCCGGAAGGTCGAGCAGGGAGGATGTGTGCTTTAGCTTATTGTGCTGGATTTTTCTTGTCTGGCTTTACAA
This sequence comes from Enterobacter asburiae, assembly GCA_011754535.1. Taxonomy (NCBI): domain Bacteria; kingdom Pseudomonadati; phylum Pseudomonadota; class Gammaproteobacteria; order Enterobacterales; family Enterobacteriaceae; genus Enterobacter; species Enterobacter asburiae. The sequence goes on from JAAQVN010000001.1 coordinate 802,209, forward strand.
ATTGTCTAAATTTGGACTTAAAAAACATTTGCAGAAACAAATAAAATTAATAGGTATTTTTCAGGCGATCGTTTTGTTATGTAGGTGTCCTTTTAAAAATTCTTTAATATCACTTATTTATCATTCTGGTAAGTGTGTTTTGACTTCATTGAAATGAAAGGTGATAACAGATTATTAACTCAGTACTGAGCAACAGCGATAACAGTTTAATTATACTTAAGTCATCCTTAACTGGATGGTTGTTGTATATTGATTCGGTTTATGGTTTCATTCCAGCACTAAAGTTAAACATATCTTTTGCGTCTATTTTTATTTTAACGTTATTACGTGATCTTTATATATTCCGATTTTTAAACTATTTTCTTTCGCTGGTCGTATTTGCATGGTAAATCATATTTTCTGAAATTATTACAGTGCGTTGGCGAAGGGAGTGTAGCGTGACAGTGGAGTCAGAAGTGCCAGAAAATAATATTAAACAACCACAAGTTACTGATGGGATTAAACCGCAGTTGCGCACGGTGGATCTTAATCTATTGACGGTGTTTGATGCCGTCATGCAGGAGCAGAATATCACCCGGGCGGCACAAACGTTGGGAATGTCACAACCTGCGGTAAGCAACGCGGTTGCCAGGCTTAAAGTGATGTTCAACGACGAATTATTCGTTCGTTATGGCAGAGGGATCCAGCCGACAGCGCGGGCTTTCCAGCTTTTCGGCTCCATCCGCCAGGCGCTGCAACTGGTGCAAAATGAGCTGCCAGGCTCGGGCTTTGAACCCTTAAGCAGTGAGAGAGTATTCCATCTCTGCGTCTGCAGCCCCTTAGATAATTATCTGACATCAATTATTTATAATAAAGTTGAAGAGATCGCACCTAATATTAATCTTGTCTTTAAATCGTCCTTAAATCAAAACACTGAACACCAGTTACGTTATCAGGAAACCGAATTCGTCCTGGGTTATGAAGAATTCCGCCGACCTGAATTTTCCTGCGTACCGCTGTTTAAAGATGAAATGGTGCTGGTTGCCAGCAAAAAACATCCACGACTGAATGCTCCGCTACGTGAAAGTGACGTTTATAGCGAACAGCATGCCGTTGTCGCGCTCGACAGATATGCCTCCTTTAGCCTGCCGTGGTACGACACTGCGGAGAAACAGGCGAGCGTGGCTTATCAGGGGATGGCCATGGTCAGTGTATTAAACGTCGTTTCCCAGACGCAGCTGGTGGCAATTGCGCCACGCTGGCTGGCAGAAGAGTTCTCTGGCGCATTAAATCTGCAAATTCTGCCCCTGCCACTCAAGCTAAATAGCCGTACCTGCTATCTCTCCTGGCATGAAGCCGCTGGACGGGATAAAGGACATCAGTGGATGGAAGAGCTACTTATTAGCATCTGCCGTCGATAATCGAGTCAGGATAAATTGCATCTCTGCATGTGATTTATCCTGGTTTTATTTCATTTATTGATATTTTGTTCTGTTGTGTATTTTGTCTGGCGGCTGCCAGGCCTGTAAAAATAGATGATTTTCTGGATCGCCGCGCTTTTCAGCGATGATTTATCATCTCGTCCTCTAATTTCAGATGAATTAACCATATCCTCTGACAATGTCTGTTTTTTCTGCTTTCACGGCCTCTTCTCTCTCCTGGTTTGCGAATTGCCTGCCTCATAACGAGCGGTTAAGGTAAGTATCACTCTGCAAAATAGAAGACGGGTTCATCCCGATCGCAAGACGGTGCGGAAATGAATTCGGCGGTCCGTCTATAACAAAATGCCTGGAGGCAAAGCATGGAGATGTTGTCTGGCGCGGAAATGGTCGTCCGGTCGCTGATCGATCAGGGCGTAAAGCAAGTGTTCGGCTATCCTGGCGGTGCGGTTCTTGATATTTATGATGCGCTGCATACGGTAGGGGGCATTGACCATGTGCTGGTACGCCATGAGCAGGCGGCGGTGCACATGGCCGATGGCCTGGCGCGTGCGACGGGTGAAGTGGGCGTGGTCCTGGTCACGTCGGGGCCTGGTGCGACAAACGCCATTACCGGCATTGCGACCGCGTACATGGACTCTATTCCGCTGGTGATCCTTTCCGGACAGGTCGCGACATCACTGATTGGCTATGATGCGTTTCAGGAGTGCGACATGGTCGGGATTTCGCGTCCCGTTGTGAAGCACAGCTTCCTGGTAAAGCAAACCGAAGACATTCCTGGCGTGCTGAAGAAGGCGTTCTGGCTGGCGGCAAGCGGGCGCCCGGGGCCGGTGGTGGTCGATCTCCCTAAAGATATCCTGAACCCGGCAAACAAGCTGCCTTATGTCTGGCCGGAATCGGTGAGCATGCGCTCTTACAACCCAACAACGCAGGGCCACAAAGGTCAGATCAAACGCGCGCTGCAAACGCTGCTGGCCGCAAAAAAACCGGTGGTCTATGTCGGTGGCGGGGCTGTCAATTCAGCGTGTGAGGCACAGCTTCGTGAACTGGTTGAAAAGCTCAATCTTCCTGTTGCGTCATCGCTGATGGGGCTTGGAGCATTTCCCGCCACCCACCGTCAGGCGCTCGGCATGTTAGGGATGCACGGTACCTATGAAGCCAACATGACAATGCATCATTCTGACGTGATCTTTGCCGTCGGCGTGCGTTTTGACGATCGTACTACCAACAACCTGGCGAAGTACTGCCCGAATGCCACCGTGCTGCACATTGATATTGATCCAACCTCAATTTCAAAAACGGTGTCGGCTGATGTACCTATCGTCGGTGACGCTCGTCAGGTCCTTGAACAAATGCTGGATCTGCTGGCCCTGGAGAACACAGCTCAGCCGCTGGATGAGATCCGCGACTGGTGGCAGCAAATTGAGCAGTGGCGCGCGCGGCAGTGTCTGAAATATGACACCCAAAGCGAGCATATTAAGCCGCAGGCGGTCATCGAAGCGGTCTGGCGACTGACGAAAGGCGATGCATATGTAACCTCTGACGTGGGCCAGCATCAAATGTTTGCCGCCCTCTATTATCCGTTTGATAAACCTCGTCACTGGATCAACTCGGGTGGTTTAGGCACGATGGGCTTTGGCCTGCCTGCCGCGCTGGGCGTTAAGCTGGCGCTGCCAAATGAAACTGTTGTCTGCGTGACCGGTGACGGCAGTATCCAGATGAACATTCAGGAGCTCTCCACCGCGCTGCAATATGAGCTGCCGGTGCTGGTGCTCAACCTCAACAACGGCTATCTCGGCATGGTGAAGCAGTGGCAGGATATGATCTACTCGGGCCGCCACTCTCAGTCGTACATGGAATCGCTGCCGGATTTTGTTCGTCTTGCTGAAGCTTACGGTCATGTGGGGATGCGGGTGACCGATCCGGCTGAACTGGAAACGAAACTCGCAGAAGCGCTTGAGCACGTTAAAAACAACCGCCTTGTCTTTATGGATGTCATCGTTGATGGGACCGAGCACGTTTATCCGATGCATATTCGCGGCGGCGGAATGGATGAGATGTGGTTAAGTAAAACGGAGAGAACCTGATATGCGCCGGATATTATCGGTATTACTGGAAAACGAGTCTGGCGCACTGTCGCGCGTCATTGGGCTTTTTGCGCAGCGCGGCTATAACATTGAAAGCCTGACCGTAGCGCCAACGGACGATCCGACGCTGTCGCGTATGACGATTCAGACCGTTGGCGACGCCAAGGTGATTGAGCAGATCGAGAAACAGCTGCATAAGCTGGTCGACGTGCTGCGCGTGAGCGAGCTGGGGCAGGGCGCTTACGTTGAGCGTGAGGTCATGCTGGTAAAAATTCAGGCCAGCGGTTACGGGCGGGAAGAGGTCAAACGCAATGCGGATATCTTCCGCGGGCAGATCATCGACGTCACGCCTTCTCTTTATACGGTTCAGCTGGTCGGAACCAGTGACAAGCTGGACGCTTTCCTGGCGTCCGTGCGGGATGTAGCAAAAATTGTTGAGGTGGCGAGATCGGGGATCGTTGGTCTGTCACGCGGCGAGAAAATCATGCGGTAGTTGTTAAAAAGGTTCGCCTCTTTCAGCCCGGTCACCAAAGCCGGGCTTTTTTTTGCGTAATCAGCCGACAACGCAGATAAAAGCGGTTGCCGCGAAGGCTTTTCTGCGTTTAGATGTTAAAAGATTTAACCATAACCTTGACAGGGCCATGGACTCTTTTCTTTTTTTAAGGGGCAATTGTGAAACTGGATGAAATCGCCCGGCTAGCCGGCGTGTCACGAACAACGGCCAGCTATGTGATTAACGGCAAAGCAAAGCAGTACCGTGTCAGCGATAAGACCGTTGAAAAAGTTATGGCGGTGGTTCGTGAGCATAACTACCATCCGAATGCTGTCGCTGCCGGCCTGCGTGCCGGGCGCACCCGCTCTATTGGTCTGGTGATCCCGGATCTGGAAAACACCAGCTATACCCGTATCGCCAACTATCTTGAACGTCAGGCTCGTCAGCGCGGTTACCAGTTGCTGATCGCCTGTTCTGAAGACCAGCCCGATAACGAGATGCGCTGCATTGAGCATCTGCTCCAGCGTCAGGTTGATGCCATCATCGTCTCGACCTCCTTACCGCCGGAGCATCCGTTCTACCAGCGCTGGGCGAACGATCCTTTCCCCATCGTTGCGCTGGACCGCGCACTCGATCGTGAGCATTTCACAAGCGTAGTGGGTGCCGATCAGGATGACGCGGAAATGCTGGCCGCTGAGCTGAGAACTTTCCCCGCTGAAACGGTGCTGTATCTTGGCGCGCTGCCTGAGCTTTCCGTGAGCTTCCTGCGTGAGCAGGGGTTCAGAACCGCCTGGAAAGACGATCCGCGTGAAGTCCACTATCTCTATGCCAACAGCTATGAACGCGAAGCCGCTGCGCAGCTGTTCGAAAAATGGCTGGAGACGCACCCGATGCCCCAGGCGCTGTTCACCACGTCGTTTGCTCTTCTGCAGGGGGTGATGGATGTCACCTTACGTCGTGAAGGCAAGCTTCCCTCCGACCTGGCGATTGCCACGTTCGGGGATAACGAGCTTCTCGATTTCCTTCAGTGCCCGGTGCTGGCAGTGGCTCAGCGTCACCGCGATGTAGCTGAGCGCGTCCTGGAGATTGTTCTGGCGAGCCTGGATGAGCCGCGAAAACCGAAGCCGGGTCTGACGCGTATCAAACGTAATCTCTATCATCGCGGAATTTTGAGCCGCCATAAATGAAATGACGGGGCGGCGCAAACCGCCCCTTTTTACTGAAATAATTTGCCGAGTTAATTCCCGCAATGAAATTAGGATAATTCTTGAGAGATCATAATCTACTATTTTTCCTAATTCATTTTGTCGTTTTAAATGGTCCTTAAAGAATCACGAAGCCATTTTAAAAGCCTATCTTTGTATTATTTTGTTACAAACCCTCTTCGGTCGATGAATATTCAGCCGTTTTTCCTTCCCCCTTGACCGGCCAGCAACGCAGCCGCTGCCTTCACCGTCCGCTTGCGTGAATCTGGCGCTGTTATCCCCAGAGAATCTGTCATAAAATGCTGCCCGCGTCGCAAACTGACACTTTATATTTATCTGCGATGATATTGAGTGAGCCTTAACGCTAGTGTGCATATTCGGTTTTTTTCTTACAAATATTCATAACGTTAATTTTGCCTCGCCAGTTGTGCAGTTATTAGCCAGGTCTGTTTATCTCTGTAAATAGCGGCCTTTCGGGTCCTTATAGGGAGAGTCCTGGCTTGACAAGCTTTTCCCTCGCTCCGTAAACTCCTTTAGGTGGGAATTTGTGGGTTAAAGTGGTGAGGAGGGGTGAGACTGGCATGTTCCGTGGAGCTACGTTAGTCAATCTCGACAGCAAAGGGCGTTTATCGGTCCCAACCCGATATCGCGACCAGCTGATTGAGAACGCTTCGGGTCAAATGGTTTGCACCATTGACATCAACTCCCCCTGCCTGCTGCTTTACCCCTTACCTGAATGGGAAATTATTGAGCAAAAGCTGTCGCGACTGTCGAGCATGAACCCGCAAGAGCGCCGCGTGCAGCGGCTGTTATTGGGACATGCCAGTGAGTGTCAGATGGATAGCGCCGGGCGATTACTGATTGCGCCCGTGCTGCGGCAACATGCCGGTCTGACCAAAGAAGTGATGCTGGTCGGACAGTTCAACAAGTTTGAACTGTGGGACGAAACGACCTGGTATCAACAGGTCAAGGAAGATATCGACGCTGAGCAGTCTGATTCCGCAACTTTATCGGAACGGCTGCAGGACTTGTCTCTATAAATATGATGGAAAATTATAAACACAAAACGGTGCTGCTGGACGAGGCCGTGAACGGCCTGAACATTCGTCCGGATGGCATCTACATTGATGGCACGTTTGGTCGCGGTGGTCACTCGCGTTTGATCCTCTCCCAGCTTGGAGAGGAAGGGCGTCTGCTGGCAATCGATCGCGATCCGCAGGCGATTGCCGTTGCACAGACCATCAATGACCCACGCTTTTCCATCGTGCATGGACCTTTCTCTGCGCTCGCGGATTACGTTGCCGAGCGCGATCTTACGGGCAAGATCGACGGGATTCTTCTCGATCTTGGCGTCTCTTCACCCCAGCTTGATGATGCAGAACGCGGCTTCTCCTTTATGCGCGACGGTCCGCTGGACATGCGTATGGACCCGACGCGTGGCCAGTCTGCCGCCGAATGGCTGCAGACCGCTGACGAAGCGGATATTGCCTGGGTGATCAAAACCTTTGGCGAAGAACGTTTTGGCAAGCGCATTGCGCGCGCCATCGTTGAGCGCAACCGCGTTGAGCCAATGACCCGCACCAAAGAGCTGGCCGAAGTGATCGCGGCGGCGACGCCGGTGAAGGATAAGCACAAACATCCCGCGACCCGTACCTTCCAGGCGGTTCGCATCTGGGTAAACAGTGAACTGGAGGAAATAGAGCTGGCGCTAAAAAGCTCGCTCGACGTGCTGGCCCCGGGTGGGCGGTTATCCATCATCAGCTTCCATTCGCTGGAAGACCGCATTGTGAAACGCTTCATGCGTGAACAGAGCCGCGGTCCACAAGTGCCAGCGGGGCTGCCGATGACGGAAGAACAACTCAGGAAGCTGGGTGGCCGTCAGTTGCGAGCATTAGGCAAGTTGATGCCGGGCGAAGAAGAGGTGGCAGAGAATCCACGCGCCCGTAGTTCAGTGCTGCGAGTTGCAGAGAGGACGAACGCATGATCGGCAGAGTGACAGAGACCCTAAGCAAAGTTAAGGGATCGTTAGGAAGCAACGAGCGCCATGCTTTGCCTGGCGTGATCGGCGACGATCTTTTGCGGTTTGGGAAGCTGCCACTCTGCCTGTTCATTTGCATCATTGTTACGGCAGTTACGGTGGTGACCACGGCTCACCATACACGTTTATTGACTGCGCAGCGCGAGCAGCTGGTGCTGGAACGCGATGCGCTGGATATTGAATGGCGAAATCTGATCCTTGAAGAAAACGCGCTCGGCGATCACAGCCGGGTTGAACGGATCGCAACGGAAAAGCTGCAACTGCAGCATGTTGATCCTTCCCAGGAAAATATCGTAGTACAAAAATAAGGGAAAACGCGACGCATGAAAGCAGCGGCAAAAACGCTAAAACCAAAACGTCAGGAAGAACAGGCCAACTTTATCAGTTGGCGTTTTGCGTTGCTTTGCGGCTGCATTTTACTGGCGCTGGGTTTCCTGCTGGGGCGCGTGGCGTGGCTGCAAATCATCGCCCCTGACATGCTGGTACGCCAGGGAGATATGCGCTCCCTTCGCGTTCAGGAAGTGTCGACTTCTCGCGGAATGATAACCGACCGTTCAGGCCGCCCGCTGGCGGTGAGCGTGCCGGTGAAAGCGATCTGGGCCGACCCGAAAGAGCTGCATGATGCCGGTGGCATCACGCTTGATAACCGCTGGAAAGCGCTGTCAGATGCGCTCAAAATGCCGCTGGATCAGCTTGCCTCCCGCGTCAACGCGAACCCGAAAGGGCGTTTTATCTATCTGGCGCGCCAGGTTAACCCTGACATGGCGGACTACATTCGAAAACTGAAGCTGCCGGGCATTCATCTGCGCGAAGAATCCCGTCGTTACTATCCGTCCGGTGAAGTAACCGCTCACCTCATTGGCTTCACCAACGTCGACAGCCAGGGGATTGAGGGCGTTGAAAAAAGTTTCGATAAGTGGCTCACCGGCCAGCCGGGCGAGCGAATTGTGCGTAAGGACCGCTACGGGCGCGTCATCGAAGATATCTCCTCTACGGACAGCCAGGCGGCGCATAACCTGGCCCTGAGTATTGACGAGCGCCTGCAGGCGCTGGTCTACCGCGAGCTCAACAACGCCGTGGCGTTTAACAAGGCCGAGTCAGGCAGCGCCGTGCTGGTGGATGTCAGTACTGGCGAAGTGCTGGCCATGGCCAACAGTCCGTCCTACAACCCGAATAACTTTACCGGCACCGCAAAAGATGCGATGCGTAACCGGGCGATTACTGACGTGTTCGAACCCGGCTCCACGGTGAAACCGATGGTGGTGATGACGGCGCTTCAGCGCGGTATAGTCAATGAAAACACGGTCCTGAACACGATCCCTTACCGTATTAACGGCCACGAGATTAAAGACGTGGCGCGCTACAGCGAATTGACCCTGACCGGGGTGTTACAGAAGTCGAGTAACGTCGGTGTTTCAAAGCTGGCGTTAGCGATGCCGTCCTCAGCGTTAGTAGAGACTTACTCACGTTTTGGACTGGGAAAGGCGACCAATTTGGGGTTGGTCGGAGAACGCAGTGGCTTATATCCTCAAAAACAACGGTGGTCTGACATAGAGAGGGCCACCTTCTCTTTCGGCTACGGGCTAATGGTAACCCCGCTACAGTTAGCGCGAGTCTACGCAACGATTGGCAGCTATGGCGTCTATCGCCCGCTGTCCATCACCAAAGTTGATCCACCGGTTCCGGGCGAGCGTATCTTCCCGGAATCCATCGTTCGTACCGTTGTGCACATGATGGAAAGCGTGGCGCTGCCGGGTGGCGGCGGCGTGAAGGCGGCCATTAAAGGCTACCGCATCGCCATTAAAACCGGTACGGCGAAAAAGGTGGGGCCAGACGGTCGCTACATCAACAAATACATTGCCTATACCGCAGGCGTTGCGCCTGCAAGCAATCCGCGTTTTGCGCTTGTGGTCGTCATTAACGATCCACAGGCGGGTAAATACTACGGCGGCGCCGTTTCTGCGCCTGTGTTTGGCGCCATCATGGGCGGCGTGTTACGCACCATGAACGTTGAACCGGATGCGCTGGCGACGGGTGAAAAAAGTGAATTTGTAATTAATCAAGGCGAGGGTACAGGTGGCAGATCGTAATTTGCGCGACCTTCTCGCTCCGTGGGTGCCTATGCTACCTGCGCGAGCACTACGAGAGATGGTACTGGACAGCCGCGTGGCTGCTTCTGGCGATCTTTTTGTGGCGGTGGTCGGTCATCAGGCGGACGGGCGTCGTTATATCCCGCAGGCGATTGCGCAAGGTGTTGCTGCCATTATTGCTGAGGCCAAAGACGAGGCAACCGACGGTGAGATCCGTGAAATTCACGGGGTGCCGGTTGTCTATCTCAGCCAGTTGAATGAGCGTCTCTCTGCACTGGCAGGACGTTTTTATCACGAACCTTCTGACCAGCTGCGTCTGGTTGGCGTGACGGGCACGAACGGAAAAACCACCACCACGCAGCTGATGGCGCAGTGGGCTCAGCTGCTGGGTGAAACGGGGGCCGTGATGGGCACCGTAGGCAACGGCCTGCTGGGCAAAGTGAGCCCGACGGAAAACACCACCGGCTCGGCGGTTGACGTACAGCATGTGCTTGCCGGTCTGGCAGGGCAGGGGGCAACCTTTGCCGCGATGGAAGTCTCTTCGCACGGTCTGGTTCAGCACCGCGTCGCGGCGCTGAAATTTGCTGCTTCAGTGTTCACCAACCTGAGCCGCGATCACCTTGATTACCATGGTGATATGGAGCACTACGAAGCCGCGAAATGGCTGCTGTTCTCTACTCACCATTACGGCCAGGCTATCATCAACGCCGATGACGAAGTGGGCCGCCGCTGGCTTGCGAAGCTGCCGGACGCGGTTGCGGTGTCGATGGAAGACCATATCAATCCGAACTGCCACGGCCGCTGGCTGAAGGCCGTTGACGTTAACTATCACGACAGCGGCGCGACGATCCGCTTTGCCTCTTCCTGGGGGGAAGGTGAAATTGAAAGCCGCCTGATGGGGGCGTTTAACGTCAGCAACCTGCTGCTGGCGCTGGCGACGTTGCTGGCGCTGGGTTATCCGATGGCGGAACTGCTGGAAACGTCAACGCGTCTGCAGCCGGTTTGCGGCCGTATGGAAGTGTTCAGCGCGCCGGGTAAACCGACCGTAGTGGTTGATTATGCCCACACCCCGGACGCGCTGGAAAAAGCGCTGGAAGCAGCGCGCCTGCACTGCACTGGTAAGCTCTGGTGCGTGTTTGGCTGCGGCGGCGATCGCGATAAAGGCAAACGCCCGCTGATGGGGGCTATTGCCGAGCAGTTCGCGGATATTCCGGTTGTGACCGATGACAACCCGCGTACCGAAGAGCCGCGCGCCATCATCAACGACATTCTGGCGGGAATGCTGGACGCCGGTCGTGCCCGCGTGGTGGAAGGCCGTGCGGAAGCCGTGACCAACACCATTATGCAGGCGCAGGAGAATGATGTTGTTCTGCTGGCGGGCAAAGGGCATGAAGATTATCAGATTGTTGGCAATCGCCGTCTGGACTACTCGGACCGCGTAACGGCAGCACGCCTGCTGGGAGTAGTGGCATGATTAGCATCACGTTACGTCAGGCCGCTGCCATCCTGCAGGGCGACCTGCACGGGCAAGACCTGACCATTGATGCCGTGACGACGGACACCCGCAAAATTACTGCGGGCTGTCTGTTTGTGGCGCTGAAAGGCGAGCGTTTTGACGCGCATGATTTTGCAGAACAGGCCAAAGAGAACGGCGCCGGTGCGCTGCTCGTCAGCCGCAGGCTCGATATCGATCTGCCGCAGATTGTGGTGAACGATACGCGTCTCGCGTTCGGTGAGCTGGCTGCCTGGGTGCGTCAGCAGGTACCTGCTCGCGTTGTCGCACTGACCGGGTCATCAGGCAAAACGTCGGTGAAAGAGATGACGGCGGCGATCCTCAGCCACTGTGGCAATACGCTCTATACCGCGGGCAACCTCAATAATGACATCGGCGTGCCGATGACATTACTTCGCCTGACCAAAGAACATGAATTTGCGGTGATTGAGTTAGGGGCAAACCACCAGGGCGAAATCGCCTGGACCGTAAGCCTGACTCGCCCGGAAGCGGCGCTGGTGAATAACCTGGCGGCGGCGCATCTTGAAGGCTTCGGCTCGCTGGAAGGCGTGGCGAAAGCGAAAGGTGAGATTTACACCGGCCTGCCGGATGACGGTATTGCCATTCTTAACGCCGATAACAACGACTGGCTGAACTGGCAAAGCATCATTGGTTCGCGTAAAACCTGGCGCTTCTCGCCGAATGCGGCCAACAGTGACTTTACCGCGACCAATATCCATGTGACGTCGCACGGTACGGAGTTCACCCTCACCACCCCGACGGGTGGCGTAGACGTGCTGCTGCCGCTGCCGGGACGCCATAACATCGCCAATGCGCTTGCGGCAGCGGCGTTATCGACGGCGGTGGGCGCGTCGCATGAGGCGATCAAAGCGGGGCTGGCGAACCTGAAAGCCGTGCCGGGACGTCTGTTCCCGATTCAGCTTTCGGAAAACAAGCTGCTGCTGGATGACTCCTACAACGCGAACGTCGGCTCGATGACGGCGGCGGTGCAGGTATTATCTGAAATGCCGGGCTACCGCATCATGGTGGTTGGCGATATGGCCGAGCTGGGCGATGAAAGCGAAGCCTGTCATACCCAGGTCGGTGAAGCGGCAAAAGCGGCGGGGCTGGACTGCGTGCTGAGCGCAGGAAAACTGAGCCAGGCGATTAGCCGTGCCAGCGGCGTTGGCGAACATTTTGCCGATAAAGCCGCCTTAATTGAGCGCCTTAAGGCATTAATTACAGAAAAACAAATTGTGACAGTGTTAGTGAAAGGTTCACGTAGTGCCGCCATGGAAGAGGTTGTGCACGCATTACAGGAGAACGGGACATGTTAGTTTGGCTGGCCGAACATTTGGTCAAATATTATTCTGGCTTTAACGTCTTTTCGTATCTGACGTTTCGCGCCATCGTCAGCCTGCTGACTGCGCTGTTCATCTCGTTGTGGATGGGCCCGCGCATGATTGCCCGTCTGCAAAAACTCTCATTCGGCCAGGTCGTACGTAACGACGGTCCGGAGTCGCACTTCAGCAAGCGCGGTACGCCGACGATGGGCGGGATCATGATCCTTACCGCGATCGTTGTTTCCGTGCTGCTGTGGGCCTACCCGTCCAACCCGTACGTCTGGTGCGTGCTGACCGTGCTGGTGGGCTACGGCATTATCGGGTTTGTGGATGATTACCGCAAAGTCGTCCGCAAAGACACGAAGGGCCTGATCGCCCGCTGGAAGTATTTCTGGATGTCAGTGATTGCGCTGGGCGTGGCCTTCGCGCTGTATCTGGCCGGGAAAGACACGCCTGCCACCGAGCTGGTGGTGCCGTTCTTTAAAGACGTGATGCCGCAACTGGGGCTGTTCTACATCCTGCTGGCCTACTTTGTGATTGTTGGCACAGGCAACGCCGTTAACCTGACCGACGGTCTGGATGGCCTGGCCATTATGCCAACCGTCTTTGTGGCCGCCGGTTTCGCGCTGGTGGCGTGGGCGACCGGTAACATGAACTTTGCGAACTACCTGCACATCCCTTATCTGCGCCACGCGGGTGAGCTGGTGATCGTCTGTACGGCGATTGTTGGCGCGGGGCTGGGCTTCCTGTGGTTCAACACCTACCCGGCGCAGGTCTTTATGGGCGACGTCGGTTCTCTGGCTTTAGGCGGTGCGCTCGGCATTATCGCCGTACTGCTGCGTCAGGAGTTCCTGCTGGTGATCATGGGCGGCGTGTTTGTGGTTGAGACCCTGTCGGTGATTTTGCAGGTTGGCTCCTTCAAGCTGCGCGGTCAGCGCATCTTCCGTATGGCGCCGATCCACCACCACTATGAACTGAAAGGCTGGCCGGAGCCGCGCGTGATTGTGCGCTTCTGGATTATTTCGCTGATGCTGGTGCTGATTGGCCTGGCAACGCTGAAGGTACGTTAATCATGGCAGATTACCAGGGCAAAAAAGTCGTTATCATCGGGTTAGGCCTTACAGGCCTCTCCTGCGTGGACTTTTTCCTTGCGCGCGGCGTTACGCCGCGCGTGATGGATACGCGTGTCTCTCCGCCGGGTCTGGACAAGCTGCCGGAACAGGTTGAACGCCACCTTGGTGGTCTGAATGATGACTGGCTGCTGGCAGCCGATCTGATTGTCGCCAGCCCGGGAATGGCGCTGGCGCACCCTTCATTGAGCGCTGCCGCGGATGCGGGCGTTGAGATTGTTGGCGATATCGAACTGTTCTGCCGCGAAGCGCAGGCGCCGGTTATCGCGATCACCGGTTCTAACGGCAAAAGCACCGTTACCACCCTGGTGGGTGAAATGGCAAAAGCCGCAGGCATGAACGTAGGGGTAGGCGGCAATATCGGTCTGCCCGCGCTGATGCTGCTGGACAAAGGCTGCGAGCTGTACGTTCTGGAACTTTCCAGCTTCCAGCTTGAAACCACCTCCAGCCTGCATGCGGCGGCGGCAACAATCCTCAACGTGACTGAAGATCATATGGACCGGTATCCATTTGGTCTGCAGCAGTACCGCGCGGCCAAGCTGCGCGTATACGAAAACGCCAAAGTCTGCGTGGTTAACGCCGATGACGCGCTGACCATGCCCGTGCGTGGCGCGGACGAGCGCTGTATCAGCTTTGGTATCACCATGGGTGATTATCATCTGAACCGTCAGTTGGGAGAAACCTGGCTGCGCGTGAAAGGCGAGAAAGTGCTGAACGTGAAAGAGATGAAGCTTTCCGGCCAGCACAACTACACCAATGCCCTGGCGGCGCTGGCGCTTGCGGATGCCGTAGGGCTGCCGCGCTCTTCCAGCCTGAAAGCGTTGACCACGTTTTCCGGCCTGGCGCACCGTTTCCAGCTGGCGCTGGAGCATAACGGCGTGCGCTGGATTAACGACTCCAAAGCGACCAACGTGGGAAGCACGGAGGCCGCGCTGAACGGTCTGCACGTTGACGGTACCCTGCATCTGCTGTTGGGTGGAGACGGCAAATCCGCAGATTTCTCCTCCCTGAAGCCGTATCTCACCGGCGATAACATCCGCCTGTACTGCTTTGGCCGCGACGGCAGCGAGCTGGCTGAACTACGCCCGGAAATTGCCGAGCAAACTGAAACGATGGAACAGGCGATGCGCCTGATCGCCCCGCGCGTACAGCCTGGCGACATGGTTCTGCTCTCCCCGGCGTGCGCCAGTCTCGATCAGTTTAAGAATTTCGAACAGCGTGGCGATGTCTTTACCCGCCTTGCGAAGGAGTTAGGCTGATGCGTTTATCTCTCCCTCGCCTGAAAATGCCGCGCCTGCCAGGATTTGGGATCCTGGTGTGGCTGTTTGCGGCGCTGAAAGGCTGGGTGATGGCTTCACGGGATAAAGATTCCGATAGCCTGATTATGTACGACCGCACCCTGTTCTGGCTGACGCTGGGGCTGGCGGCGATCGGCTTTATCATGGTGACCTCGGCTTCCATGCCCGTCGGGCAGCGTTTGGCGAACGATCCCTTCCTGTTCGCCAAGCGTGACGGGCTGTACATCATTCTGGCGTTTTGCCTGGCGCTGGTGACGCTTCGTCTGCCGATGGCGTTCTGGCAGCGGCACAGTACCGCGATGCTGATCGCTTCTATCATCATGCTGTTGATCGTGCTGGTTGTCGGGAGCTCCGTTAACGGGGCATCGCGCTGGATCGCCTTCGGCCCGCTGCGTATTCAGCCAGCGGAATTTACCAAGCTTTCATTGTTCTGCTATCTGGCGAACTACCTGGTCCGTAAGGTCGATGAGGTGCGTAATAACCTTCGCGGTTTCTTAAAGCCGATGGGCGTGATTCTGGTGCTGGCGATCCTGCTGCTGGCGCAGCCTGACCTCGGTACTGTGGTGGTGCTGTTCGTGACGACGCTGGCGATGCTGTTCCTGGCAGGGGCCAAGCTGTGGCAGTTCATTGCCATTATCGGAATGGGGATATCAGCGGTGGTGCTGCTGATCCTCGCTGAGCCTTACCGTATCCGCCGCGTGACCTCATTCTGGAACCCCTGGGAAGATCCGTTCGGCAGCGGTTATCAGCTGACGCAGTCGCTGATGGCGTTTGGCCGCGGTGAAGTCTGGGGACAAGGCCTGGGCAATTCGGTTCAGAAACTGGAGTATTTACCGGAAGCGCATACTGACTTCATCTTCTCCATTATTGGGGAAGAACTGGGTTATATCGGTGTGGTATTAGCGCTATTAATGGTATTCTTCGTCGCTTTCCGTGCTATGTCCATCGGCCGGAAAGCGCTGGAGATCGATCACCGCTTCTCAGGCTTCTTAGCCTGCTCAATTGGTATCTGGTTTAGCTTCCAGGCGCTGGTTAACGTCGGGGCCGCAGCGGGTATGCTGCCGACCAAAGGTCTGACGTTGCCGCTGATCAGCTATGGTGGTTCGAGTCTGTTGATCATGTCGACGGCCATTATGTTTTTGTTACGCATAGATTATGAGACGCGTCTGGAGAAAGCCCAGGCGTTTACACGAGGTTCACGATGAATCAACCGAAGCGGTTAATGGTGATGGCGGGCGGTACCGGCGGACACGTGTTCCCGGGACTGGCGGTTGCGCACCATTTAATGGATCAGGGCTGGCAGGTACGCTGGCTGGGAACCGCAGACCGCATGGAGGCCGACCTGGTACCGAAGCACGGTATCGAGATCGACTTTATTCGAATTTCTGGCCTGCGGGGAAAAGGCCTCAAGGCCATGCTGCTGGCACCGGTGCGTATTTTCAACGCCTGGCGTCAGGCGCGGACCATCATGAAGCGCTTTAAGCCCGATGTGGTGCTGGGCATGGGCGGCTATGTCTCTGGACCCGGCGGGCTGGCCGCATGGTCATTGGGTATTCCCGTTGTGCTGCATGAGCAGAACGGTATTGCCGGCCTGACCAACAAGTGGCTGGCGAAAATCGCGACCAAAGTGATGCAGGCGTTTCCCGGCGCGTTCCCGAAAGCGGACGTGGTGGGCAACCCGGTGCGCGTGGACGTGCTGGCGCTACCGCTGCCGGATGCCCGCCTGGCGGGACGTGAAGGTCCGGTTCGTGTGCTGGTTGTCGGTGGGTCTCAGGGGGCGCGTATTTTAAACCAGACGATGCCGCAGGTGGCGGCAAAGCTGGGGGATGCCGTGACGATCTGGCACCAGAGCGGAAAAGGCGCTCAGCAGACCGTTGAGCAGGCTTATGCCGAAGCGGGAAAACCGCAGCATAAAGTGACGGAATTTATTGACGATATGGCCGCAGCCTATGCCTGGGCCGATGTCGTGGTCTGCCGCTCGGGGGCGTTGACGGTGAGCGAAATTGCCGCCGCCGGTTTACCCGCGCTGTTCGTGCCGTTCCAGCACAAAGACCGACAGCAGTACTGGAATGCGCTGCCGCTTGAGAAAGCCGGCGCGGCGAAAATTTTTGAACAGCCACAATTTACCGCCGATGCGGTCGCCACCACCCTGGCGGGCTGGAACAGAGACGCACTGCTGGAGATGGCACAACGCGCGCGCGCGGTTGCTATCCCGGATGCGACAGAACGGGTGGCAAAAGAAGTGAGCCTGGCAGTCCAGGCTTAACCCTCGCAGCGCGTGAAGCGCGGCACGAATTTTAAGTAGTCGATGGCGTTTAGAGAATGAATACACAACAACTGGCAAAACTGCGTTCAATCGTGCCCGAGATGCGTCGCGTCCGGCACATTCACTTTGTTGGCATCGGTGGTGCTGGCATGGGCGGTATTGCCGAAGTGTTAGCTAACGAAGGCTATCAGATCAGCGGGTCTGACCTGGCGCCAAACCCTGTAACGCAGCAGCTGGCGTCGCTTGGGGCGACTATCTATTTCAACCATCGCCCGGAAAACGTGCGCGATGCGAGCGTGGTGGTGGTCTCAAGCGCCATCTCCTCTGACAACCCGGAAATCGTTGCCGCGCATGAAGCGCGCATTCCCGTGATCCGCCGTGCTGAAATGCTGGCGGAACTGATGCGTTTCCGTCACGGCATTGCGATTGCCGGCACCCACGGTAAAACCACGACCACGGCGATGGTCTCCAGTATTTATGCGGAAGCCGGGCTCGATCCGACGTTCGTCAACGGCGGTCTGGTGAAAGCGGCAGGCGTGCATGCGCGTCTGGGCCACAGCCGTTATCTGATTGCGGAAGCGGATGAGAGTGACGCGTCGTTCCTGCATCTGCAGCCGATGGTGGCGATTGTCACGAACATCGAAGCTGACCATATGGATACCTACCAGGGCGACTTCGAGAACTTAAAGCAGACCTTTATCAACTTCCTGCACAACCTGCCGTTTTATGGGCGTGCGGTAATGTGCGTCGACGACCCGGTGATCCGCGAGCTGCTGCCGCGCGTCGGTCGTCAAATCACCACCTATGGTTTCAGCGAAGACGCTGACGTCCGCGTGGAAGCGTACAAACAGATTGGTGCGCAGGGCCATTTCACTCTGGCGCGTCAGGACAAAGAGCTGCTGCACGTCACGCTGAATGCGCCTGGGCGCCATAACGCGCTCAACGCCGCTGCGGCAGTGGCTGTTGCGACGGAAGAAGGCATTGACGATGAAGCGATCCTGCGCGCGCTGGAAAGTTTCCAGGGCACGGGGCGTCGCTTCGACTTCCTCGGTGAATTCCCGCTGGATGCGGTGAATGGTAAGCCAGGCACCGCGATGCTGGTAGACGACTACGGTCACCATCCGACCGAAGTGGACGCGACCATCAAAGCCGCACGCGCGGGCTGGCCGGAGAAGAATCTGGTGATGATCTTCCAGCCGCACCGCTTCACGCGTACCCGCGATCTGTATGACGATTTCGCCAGCGTCCTGTCGCAGGTGGATACCCTGCTGATGCTGGATGTTTACGCCGCAGGCGAAACGCCGATTCCGGGCGCGGACAGTCGTTCCCTGTGTCGTACCATTCGCGGGCGCGGTAAAGTTGACCCTATTCTGGTATCTGATCCGGCGCAGGTGGCGGAAATTCTGGCACCGGTCCTGACCGGTAACGATCTGATCCTGATTCAGGGTGCGGGAAATATCGGCAAAATCGCCCGTACTTTAGCCGAAATCAAACTGAAGCCGCAAACCCAGGAGGATGAGCATCATGGCTGATAAGATTGCAGTCCTCTCTGGCGGCACCTCCGCCGAGCGCGAGGTTTCCCTGAATTCCGGGGCTGCCGTGCTGGCGGGCCTGCGTGAAGGCGGCGTAAACGCGCACCTGGTCGATCCAAAAGAGGTCGACGTGACGCAATTAAAAGCGATGGGCTTCGATAAGGTCTTTATCGCGTTACATGGTCGTGGCGGTGAAGACGGAACCCTGCAGGGGCTTCTGGATCTGATCGGCATGCCTTACACCGGCAGTGGCGTGATGGCTTCCGCCATCTCTATGGATAAACTGCGCAGTAAGTTACTCTGGCAGGGCGCGGGGCTACCTGTTGCACCTTGGGTGGCGCTGACCCGTCGCGAATTTGAATTGGGCCTGTCGGACAGCGTTAATACACGCATTGCGTCACTGGGCTTACCGGTTATTGTAAAGCCGAGCCGGGAAGGGTCGAGCGTCGGGATGTCAAAGGTCGATAAAGCTGAAGATTTAGCATCTGCTTTAGCGCTGGCATTTCAACACGATGAAGAAGTTCTGATTGAAAAATGGCTCAGCGGGCCGGAATTTACCGTCGCGATGCTTGGCGAAGAAATTTTACCGTCAATTCGCATCCAACCCGCCGGAGTCTTCTATGATTATGAGGCGAAGTATCTCTCTGATGAGACGCAATATTTCTGCCCTTGTGGTCTTGAAGGTGAGCGTGAAGCCGAATTACAGTCCCTGGTGGTAAAAGCATGGAATGTTCTCGGGTGTCGTGGCTGGGGACGCATTGATGTGATGCAGGACAATGACGGGCAGTTTTATCTGTTGGAAGCCAATACTTCGCCGGGAATGACCAGCCACAGCCTTGTGCCGATGGCGGCGCGTCAGGCGGGAATGAGCTTCTCACAGTTAGTCGTACGTATTCTGGACCAGGCGGGCTGATATGTCTCAGGCTGCATTGAACACGCGCAACCGCGATGACGAAGAAGAATATACTTCTTCACGCCGGAGTAATGGAACGCGTCTTGCAGGGATTATTTTCCTGCTCGGGGTGCTGTGCACCGTGTTTATCAGCGGCTGGATGGTGCTGGGCTGGATGGAAGATGCGCAGCGGCTGCCGCTGTCGAAGCTGGTGGTGACCGGTGAGCGTCACTACACGCGTAACGATGATATTCGCCAGTCAATTTTGGCGCTGGGATCGCCCGGCACCTTTATGACGCAGGACGTCAATATTATTCAGAGCCAGATTGAACGTCTGCCATGGATAAAACAGGCGAGTGTCAGAAAACAATGGCCTGATGAATTGAAGATTCATCTGGTTGAATATGTGCCCATTGCGCGTTGGAATGATCAGCACATGGTTGACGTAGACGGAAATTCCTTCAGCGTCCCGAGCGATCGTGTCAACAAGCAAAATTTACCGATGTTGTATGGCCCGGAAGGCAGCGAAAACGAAGTATTGCAGGGTTTTCGTGAAATGGGCCAGGTGCTGGCGAAGGACAGCTTTACGTTAAAAGATGCTGCGATGACGGCGCGCCGCTCCTGGCAGCTGACGTTGACGAACGGCATTAAGCTCAACCTGGGACGCGGCGACACAATGAAACGTCTGGCGCGTTTTGTAGAACTTTACCCGGTTTTACAGCAGCAGGCGCAGACGGACGGCAAACGGATAAGCTACGTTGATTTGCGCTATGACTCAGGCGCAGCAGTCGGTTGGGAGCCGGCTCCGGTCGAGGAACCTAATCAGCAACAGAATCAGGCACAGGTACAGGCAGAACAACAATGATCAAGGCGACGGACAGAAAACTGGTAGTTGGACTGGAGATTGGCACCGCGAAGGTTGCCGCTTTAGTAGGGGAAGTTCTGCCCGACGGTATGGTCAATATCATTGGCGTGGGCAGTTGCCCGTCCCGTGGTATGGATAAAGGTGGGGTAAACGACCTTGAGTCGGTGGTGAAATGCGTACAGCGCGCCATCGATCAGGCTGAATTAATGGCAGATTGCCAGATTTCTTCTGTCTATCTGGCCCTTTCTGGCAAGCACATCAGCTGCCAGAACGAAATCGGTATGGTGCCGATTTCCGAAGAAGAAGTGACGCAGGAAGACGTTGAAAACGTTGTGCATACGGCGAAGTCCGTGCGCGTTCGCGATGAGCATCGCGTGCTGCACGTGATCCCGCAGGAGTATGCGATCGACTACCAGGAAGGGATCAAGAACCCGGTTGGTCTGTCTGGCGTGCGTATGCAGGCAAAAGTGCACCTGATCACATGTCACAACGATATGGCGAAGAACATTGTGAAAGCCGTTGAACGTTGTGGCCTGAAAGTTGACCAACTTATTTTCGCCGGTCTGGCGGCAAGTTATTCCGTGCTGACCGAAGACGAACGTGAACTGGGTGTCTGTGTGGTCGATATTGGTGGTGGTACAATGGACATGGCCGTGTATACCGGCGGTGCGCTGCGCCACACCAAAGTGATCCCATACGCAGGGAACGTTGTGACCAGCGATATTGCTTACGCTTTTGGTACGCCACCGAGCGATGCAGAAGCGATTAAAGTGCGCCACGGCTGTGCGCTGGGGTCTATTGTTGGCAAAGATGAGAGCGTTGAAGTGCCGAGCGTGGGCGGTCGTCCGCCGCGTAGCCTGCAGCGCCAGACGTTGGCAGAGGTGATTGAGCCGCGCTATACCGAGCTGCTCAACCTGGTCAACGAAGAGATTTTACAGTTACAGGAACAGCTTCGTCAGCAGGGCGTGAAACATCATCTTGCGGCGGGGATTGTATTAACCGGCGGTGCAGCGCAAATTGAAGGTCTTGCGGCCTGCGCTCAGCGCGTGTTCCATACGCAGGTGCGTATTGGTGCGCCGCTGAATATTACCGGTTTAACGGATTATGCCCAGGAGCCGTACTATTCAACGGCAGTGGGCCTGCTCCACTACGGGAAGGAATCTCATCTCAGTGGTGAAGCAGAAGTGGAAAAACGCGTCTCAGTGGGGTCGTGGGTCAAACGACTGAACAACTGGCTGCGAAAAGAGTTTTAATTTTTTAAAGAGACCGGAGAGAATTAGCGGTCTCGGGCGACAGGCACAACGGAGAGAGAAATTATGTTTGAACCTATGGAACTGACCAACGACGCGGTGATTAAAGTCATCGGCGTCGGTGGCGGCGGCGGTAACGCCGTAGAGCATATGGTGCGTGAACGCATTGAAGGTGTTGAATTCTTTGCAGTTAACACCGATGCACAAGCACTTCGTAAGACGGCAGTTGGCCAGACTATCCAGATCGGCGGTGGTATCACCAAAGGCCTGGGGGCTGGAGCTAACCCGGAAGTTGGCCGTAACGCGGCTGAAGAAGATCGTGAAGCCCTGCGTGCTGCACTGGAAGGCGCGGACATGGTCTTCATCGCAGCAGGCATGGGCGGCGGTACTGGTACCGGTGCAGCACCTGTTGTGGCTGAAGTGGCAAAAGATTTAGGTATCCTGACCGTTGCTGTCGTGACCAAGCCTTTCAACTTCGAAGGCAAAAAGCGTATGGCCTTCGCGGAGCAGGGTATCACCGAGCTGTCCAAGCATGTGGACTCGCTGATCACTATCCCGAACGACAAACTGTTGAAAGTTCTGGGTCGCGGTATCTCCCTGCTGGACGCCTTCGGCGCGGCAAACGACGTGCTGAAAGGCGCGGTTCAGGGTATCGCTGAACTGATTACCCGTCCTGGCCTGATGAACGTTGACTTTGCAGACGTTCGCACGGTGATGTCCGAAATGGGCTACGCGATGATGGGCTCTGGCGTGGCGAGCGGTGAAGACCGTGCTGAAGAAGCGGCTGAAATGGCTATCTCTTCTCCACTGCTGGAAGATATCGATCTGTCTGGTGCGCGCGGCGTGCTGGTCAACATTACCGCTGGCTTTGACCTGCGTCTGGATGAGTTCGAAACCGTGGGTAACACCATCCGTGCGTTCGCCTCTGACAACGCAACCGTGGTAATCGGTACGTCTCTTGACCCGGAAATGAACGACGAGCTGCGTGTTACCGTTGTTGCGACCGGTATCGGTATGGACAAGCGTCCTGAGATCACCCTGGTGACCAACAAGCAGACTCAGCAACCGGTAATGGATCGTTACCAGCAGCACGGTATGTCTCCTCTGACTCAGGAGCAAAAACCGGCCGCGAAAGTGGTGAACGACCCAACGCCGCAAACGGCAAAAGAGCCAGATTATCTGGACATCCCGGCGTTCCTGCGTAAGCAAGCTGACTAAGAATTGGCTGGAATTTGGGGATTTGCGCTCTTTGTGCTAAACTGGCCCACCGTTAGTGATATACACTCTCGGTTGGATAGTTAATTTGGCGAGATTATACGATGATCAAACAAAGGACACTTAAACGTATCGTTCAGGCGACGGGTGTCGGTTTACATACCGGCAAGAAAGTCACACTGACGTTACGCCCTGCGCCGGCCAATACCGGGGTCATCTATCGTCGCACCGACTTGAATCCACCGGTAGATTTTCCGGCCGATGCCAAATCTGTGCGTGATACTATGCTCTGTACTTGTCTGGTGAACGAGCATGACGTGCGGATTTCTACCGTAGAGCACCTGAACGCCGCCCTGGCGGGGCTGGGTATCGACAACATTATTGTTGAAGTCGATGCGCCAGAAATCCCGATTATGGATGGTAGTGCTGCGCCGTTCGTTTATCTGTTGCTGGATGCCGGCATCGAAGAACTGAACTGTGCGAAGAAATTTGTTCGCATTAAAGAGACCGTTCGCGTCGAAGATGGCGACAAGTGGGCTGAATTCAAACCGTACAATGGTTTCTCGTTGGACTTTACCATCGACTTTAACCATCCGGCGATTGATGCCAGCACCCAACGCTATGCGATGAACTTCTCTGCTGATGCGTTTATGCGCCAGATCAGCCGCGCACGTACGTTTGGCTTCATGCGTGATATCGAATATCTGCAGTCCCGCGGCCTGTGCCTGGGCGGCAGCTTCGATTGTGCCATCGTTGTTGACGATTATCGCGTACTGAACGAAGACGGCCTGCGTTTTGAAGATGAATTCGTTCGTCACAAAATGCTGGACGCGATCGGCGACCTCTTCATGTGTGGTCACAACATCATTGGTGCATTTACCGCGTTTAAATCCGGTCATGCACTGAACAACAAACTGTTGCAGGCCGTCCTGGCAAAACAGGAAGCCTGGGAATATGTGACCTTCGAAGACGAAGCTGAGCTGCCGCTGGCGTTCAAAGCACCGACTATGGTCCTGGCGTAACGGTTAACGCCGTTTCGTAAGAAAAGCGACTGGTTCACCTGGTACTCTCTCCGACCAGGGAAGCCAGTCGTTTTTATTTCTGCCCTTCTTTGATTTGTCCCTCTATTCCCTGGCCTTTGTCGGGTGCCGAATAACGGTGTGTTCGCTGCATTATTGACCGTTTTTACCTGCTGCGAGGTGTCATTCCTGCTGCTGTGTAGTGGCTTTAGTGGTAATATCTGGGCGCTAAAAAAAGAATAACTGAACTCAGCCTGCACTGGCGGGCGAATGTGGTGGAGCAAGTGAGCGGAATACTGACGCGCTGGCGACAATTTGGCAGACGTTACTTCTGGCCGCATCTCTTATTAGGGATGGTTGCGGCGAGTTTCGGCTTGCCTGCGCTCAGCAACAGTGCGGAAGCGGCGACACCAGCACGTTCCACTACGACTAAACACGATCTCTCGACGCGGGTTAATTTTACGAATCTCGCGTGGCTTGAAGCCAGCCGTCGTCCTAATTTCTCCGTTGATTACTGGCAGCAGCACGCCATCCGCACGGTTATCCGTCATCTGTCGTTCGCGATGGCGCCGCAGACGATGCCTGTTGCTGAAGAAACGCTGCCGGTTCAGGCTCAGCATCTTGCCCTGCTCGATACGCTTAATGCGCTTCTGACGCAGGACAACCAGCCGCCTGTGAACGTGAGTCAGACGGCGCAAACCGGGTTTGTCCCCCCTGTATCATTCTCAGTTTCGACATGGATTAGCCAGGTTCACGGCATCCGCGCCGGGCCACAACGCCTCAGCTAAATTAACTTTTTCAATACCTTAATTTATCTGCCCGTCTGGGGCGTTTGAGAATTTATTATGCTAATCAAATTATTAACCAAAGTTTTCGGTAGTCGTAACGATCGTACCCTGCGCCGTATGCGCAAAGCTGTAAACGTCATCAACGGTATGGAACCGGCGATGGAGAAGCTCTCTGATGATGAGCTCAAAGCGAAAACGGCGGAATTCCGCGCGCGCCTGGAAAAAGGCGAAACCCTGGAGAGCCTTATTCCGGAAGCTTTCGCGGTTGTGCGTGAAGCGAGTAAACGCGTATTTGGCATGCGTCACTTCGACGTTCAGTTGCTGGGTGGTATGGTGCTTAACGAGCGCTGCATCGCGGAAATGCGTACCGGTGAAGGTAAAACACTGACCGCAACGCTGCCGGCTTACCTGAATGCACTGACCGGTAAGGGCGTTCACGTCGTTACCGTCAACGATTATCTGGCCCAGCGTGATGCCGAAAACAACCGTCCGCTGTTCGAATTCCTCGGCATGACCGTCGGCATCAACATGTCCGGCCTGCCGGCGCCCGCCAAGCGTGAAGCGTATAACGCTGATATCACCTACGGTACCAACAACGAATACGGCTTCGACTACCTGCGTGACAACATGGCGTTCAGCCCGGAAGAGCGCGTCCAGCGCAAGCTGCACTATGCGCTGGTGGATGAGGTTGACTCCATTCTTATCGATGAGGCGCGTACCCCGCTGATCATCTCCGGCCCGGCCGAAGACAGCTCTGACATGTACCGTAAAGTCGACAAAATCATTCCACACCTGCTGCGCCAGGAGAAAGAAGACTCCGATACCTTCCAGGGTGAAGGCCACTTCTCCGTTGATGAGAAAGCGCGCCAGGTGAACCTGACCGAACGTGGTCTGGTGAAAATTGAAGAGCTGCTGGTGGCTGAAGGCATTATGGAAGAAGGCGAGTCTCTGTACTCTCCGAGCAACATTATGCTGATGCACCACGTGACCGCCGCGCTGCGTGCGCACGCGCTGTTCACCCGCGACGTCGACTACATCGTGAAAGACGGTGAAGTCATTATCGTCGATGAACACACCGGTCGTACCATGCAGGGCCGTCGCTGGTCTGACGGTCTGCACCAGGCCGTTGAAGCGAAAGAAGGCGTGGATATCCAGAACGAAAACCAGACGCTGGCGTCTATTACCTTCCAGAACTACTTCCGTCTGTACGAGAAGCTGGCAGGGATGACCGGTACTGCAGATACCGAAGCGTTTGAATTCAGCTCCATCTACAAGCTGGATACCGTGGTTGTGCCAACCAACCGTCCGATGATCCGTAAGGATATGCCGGACCTGGTGTACATGACCGAAGCGGAAAAAATTCAGGCGATCATCGAAGATATTCGTGACCGTACTGCCAATGGTCAGCCCGTTCTGGTGGGGACCATCTCCATCGAGAAATCTGAAGTGGTTTCTAACGAACTGACCAAAGCTGGCATCAAGCACAACGTTCTGAACGCCAAGTTCCACGCTAAAGAAGCAGACATTGTTGCTCAGGCTGGCTATCCGGCAGCCGTGACCATCGCCACCAACATGGCGGGTCGTGGTACCGATATTATGCTGGGCGGTAGCTGGCAGGCTGAAGTTGCAGAGCTGGAAAACCCAACGCCAGAGCAGATCGCGCAGATCAAAGCCGACTGGCAGGTGCGCCACGACGCGGTGCTGGCATCCGGTGGCCTGCACATCATTGGTACCGAGCGTCACGAATCTCGTCGTATCGACAACCAGCTGCGTGGCCGTGCGGGTCGTCAGGGGGACGCCGGTTCTTCCCGCTTCTATCTGTCTATGGAAGATGCGCTGATGCGTATTTTCGCCTCCGACCGCGTGTCCGGCATGATGCGTAAGCTGGGCATGAAGCCAGGCGAAGCCATTGAGCACCCGTGGGTGACTAAAGCGATCGCTAACGCCCAGCGTAAAGTGGAAAGCCGCAACTTCGATATTCGTAAGCAACTGCTGGAATACGATGACGTTGCCAACGATCAGCGTCGTGCAATCTACACCCAGCGTAACGAACTGCTGGACGTGTCCGACGTGAGCGAAACCATCAACAGCATCCGCGAGGATGTGTTCAAAGCCACCATCGACGCGCATATTCCACCGCAGTCTCTGGAAGAGATGTGGGATGTTGAAGGCCTGCAGGAACGCCTGAAAAACGACTTCGATCTCGATCTGCCAATCAAAGAGTGGCTGGACAAAGAACCTGAGCTTCATGAAGAGACCCTGCGCGAACGTATCTTTGAAACCGCGCTGGAGGTTTACAAGCGTAAGGAAGAAGTGGTTGGCGCTGAGATGATGCGTCACTTCGAAAAAGGCGTGATGCTGCAGACGCTGGACTCCCTGTGGAAAGAGCACCTGGCGGCGATGGACTACCTGCGTCAGGGTATCCACCTGCGTGGCTATGCACAGAAAGATCCGAAGCAGGAGTACAAGCGTGAATCCTTCTCCATGTTTGCCTCTATGCTGGAGTCGCTGAAGTATGAAGTGATCAGCACCCTGAGTAAGGTTCAGGTGCGTATGCCGGAAGAAGTGGAAGCGATGGAGCAGCAGCGTCGTGAAGAAGCTGAGCGTCTGGCGCAGATGCAGCAGCTGAGCCACCAGACCGACGAAAGCGAAGCCGCAGCAGCGATCGCCGCGCAGACCGGCGATCGTAAAGTGGGTCGTAACGATCCATGCCCATGTGGTTCTGGTAAAAAATACAAGGCCTGCCACGGCCGTCTGAACTAAGTTCATAAAAAAAGAAAAGGCGCAGACATCTGCGCCTTTTTTATGGAAGTGAAACTATGAAAATACTGCAAATTGCCGTCGGGATTATTCGCAACCCGCAAAACCAAATCTTCATCACCCAGCGCGCTGCCGACGCCCATATGGCGAACAAGTGGGAGTTTCCTGGTGGGAAAATCGAATCAGGAGAAACGCCGGAAGAGGCGCTGGTGCGTGAGCTGCAGGAAGAGGTGGGGATTACCCCGCTTGGCGCTACGCTGTTTGATAAGCTGGAATACCAGTTTCCCGACAGGCACATCACGCTGTGGTTCTGGCTGGTGGAAAGCTGGGAAGGTGACCCATGGGGAAAAGAAGGACAGCCGGGTAACTGGGTGGAACTTCAGGCCAGTGATGCCGATAAATTCCCGCCAGCCAATGAGCCTGTGATCCGCCGCTTAGCGGCAAATATGTAGGCCTGCCGGACGAAGCGCCAGCAGGCTTTGAACGTTACTGCTGGCTTTCGCTCCAGTCATCGCTATCCGAGAGGTCCCCTTCGCTCGGAATACGTTTCTCTTCCGCCGCCCATTCGCCCAGGTCAATGAGCTGACAGCGCTTGCAGCAGAATGGGCGAAATGGACTCACTTTGCCCCAGACAACGGTTTTGCCACAGGTTGGGCAGTTTACGGTGGTGACGTCAGACATTGGCACTCCTTAACAACAGGCCAGTTCAAAATCGAGGCGTTCCGGCACGGTGCCATTTTCACTGTCCAGCGGCATAAAGCGGATCGCGAAACGGCTTTTATGCCCGGAAATTTGTGGATAAAGCTGCTCGCCAAGAGACAGATTTAGACGCAGAAGATCGGCGTCGTCGCCGTTGTCCTGATAAAAACCGTTGAGACTGGTTTGCTTGCGGAATGGGGCAGAGTTACGCACAAGATCGAGGATCAGCGATAACGTCTGATTCATCGGCTCCAGGCTGCCCAGCCAGCTGTTTACCTGACGATCGCGCTGTTCCTGCGGCATATGCAGCCACATATGCAGCGTTGGCAGGTCAAAGCTACAGCAACCGCCCGGTATGCTCAGGCGCTGGCGCACCAGCGCAATCAAACGGTCTTCTCGTAAATATTGCCCAACGCGCGGCGCTGCCATCAGCGTTGTGCTGCTGTTTTTCAATTGCTGACGTAAGGCGTCAATCCGGCTTTGATCCACGCCCGGCACTTCGGCCCAGGCCTGTAATTTACGCTGCTGGCGCTCCAGCTCTTTCAACAGCTCCGTACGGACATCGCCACGCTCAATCACATCCAGCAGATCGCCTACGTTGCGAAAGAAGTGCAACGCCGTGGCATGATCGTTAACAGGAAGATGTTGTGAAAGCTGTTGGATAAGAAATTCAATGCGCAGCCAGGTACGCATTTTTTCATTAAGCGGGTGCTCAAAAAGAATGTGAGTGGACATTATGGTTTTTCCTGTGCAACGGCCTGCGCGGCGAACGTCAGATACTGCGCGTGCAGACGGGCAACATCCGATGCAATGGCATCTGGTGCGCCGTTATTATCAATAACATCATCCGCAACGGCAAGGCGCTGAGCGCGCGTGGCCTGAGCGGCAAGAATTTGTTCAGCATGTTCACGCGAGACGTGATCGCGCGTCATGGTTCGCTGGATTTGCGTTTCGGGTGTGACATCAATCACCAGTACCCGATTGGCTTTCTTATACAGCTGATTTTCCACCAGGAGCGGAACCACCCACAGGACATAGGGCGAGCGGGCTGCGGCTATCTGACGCTGAGTTTCCTGGTGGATAATGGGGTGGAGCAGGGCATTAAGCCAGGCTTTTTCCGCAGAATCAGAAAAAATATATTCGCGAAGCTGACGGCGGTTCAGCGTGCCGTCGGCATTGATGATTGCCTGACCGAAATGGTCTGCGATGGCCTTTAGCGCGGGTGTATCGGGCTCTACCACCTGACGGGCAATAATATCGGCATCAATAATCGCGATGCCGAGACGAGAAAACGCGTCCGCAACGGTACTTTTGCCACTACCGATGCCGCCGGTTACTGCGACGATATACCCCATTAAATCAAATCCTGGGAATTATTCATTATGAAAATCAGTTGCTTAAAAAACAAACGTGCGACAGTAATTGTTTGATTCTCTTTACCCGCTTTTTACCAGGTAAATTTATAGGATTGTAGCGTAAAAAAAGAAAATTTCGCAGTCTTGCGGAGCAGGTATTAGTGCGTATGATAGCGTCACTGGAGTTGTGCTTTTAACATATTTGCCTCTAACCCCAGGAATCCGCACATGCGTATCGAAGAAGATCTGAAGTTAGGTTTCAAAGACGTTCTTATCCGCCCTAAACGCTCTACACTGAAAAGTCGCTCAGACGTTGAACTCGAACGTCAATTCACCTTTAAACACTCCGGTCAGACCTGGTCTGGCGTGCCAATCATTGCTGCCAACATGGATACGGTCGGTACCTTTGAGATGGCAACGGCGCTGGCTCAGTTCGATATTCTTACTGCAGTCCACAAGCACTACACTCCTGAAGAGTGGAACGCGTTTGTTGCGTCCGCCTCTGCTGATGTGGTGAAGCACGTGATGGTCTCCACGGGTACCTCCGATGCAGATTTCGAAAAGACCAAACAGATCCTGAATGCCAACCCAGCGCTTAGCTTCGTTTGTATTGATGTGGCGAACGGTTACTCCGAGCACTTCGTACAGTTCGTCAGCAAGGCGCGCGAAGCCTGGCCGAACAAAACTATCATCGCGGGCAACGTGGTGACCGGTGAAATGTGTGAAGAGCTGATCCTTTCCGGTGCCGACATCGTGAAAGTGGGCATTGGCCCGGGCTCCGTA
Organism: Enterobacter asburiae; assembly: GCA_011754535.1. Classification (NCBI taxonomy): domain Bacteria; kingdom Pseudomonadati; phylum Pseudomonadota; class Gammaproteobacteria; order Enterobacterales; family Enterobacteriaceae; genus Enterobacter; species Enterobacter asburiae. The sequence goes on from JAAQVN010000001.1 coordinate 832,227, forward strand.
TGCACCACGCGCGTTAAGACCGGAGTTGGTTATCCGCAGCTTTCCGCGGTCATTGAATGTGCCGATGCGGCGCACGGCCTGGGCGGCCAGATTATCAGCGACGGCGGTTGCACCATGCCGGGCGATGTCGCAAAGGCCTTTGGCGGCGGCGCGGACTTCGTGATGCTCGGCGGTATGCTGGCAGGTCACGAAGAGAGCGGCGGCACCGTAGTGGAAGAGAACGGCGAGAAATTCATGCTGTTCTACGGTATGAGCTCTGAGTCCGCGATGACCCGTCACGTCGGTGGCGTGGCTAAATACCGTGCGGCAGAAGGCAAAACCGTGAAGCTGCCACTGCGCGGTCCGGTTGAAAACACCGCGCGCGATATTCTCGGTGGCCTGCGCTCAGCCTGCACCTACGTAGGTGCATCCCGCCTGAAAGAGCTGACGAAACGCACGACGTTTATTCGCGTTCAGGAGCAGGAAAACCGCGTTTTCAATAGCCTGTAATGGCTTTCGCTGGCGCATGCCCGTGCGCCAGCGCTGTTGCACTACCCCGCGCTCATCGCATCTCCCAGATGGAAAATCGGCAGATACATTGCCACCACCAGCGTGCCGATGATGACTCCAGTAACAACCAGCAGCAGCGGCTCCAGAAGCGCCGCCAGGTTGTCTGCCCGTTGAAAGGTCTGTTCCGTGTGATGGCGGGCAAGGTTTGCCAGCATGACGTCCAGCGAACCTGACATCTCGCCGGTTCGTAAGAGCTGGATGCAGAGCGGGGTAAACATCGCCGCTTTCTGGAAGGAAGACCAGATGGGGAGACCTTTTTCGATGTCCTCCCTTATGCTGCTGAGTATCCCTTGCCAGTACCGGCTTTCAGCGGTCTCTTCTGCGCTCTCAAGACCCTGTAAGAAGGCAATGCCCGCCTGCTGCGTAAGTGACAGCACGGTGAAGATCTGTCCCAGCTTTTGCCCTTTCGCCAGCGCTCCCATTACGGGAAAACTCAGCAGAATACGCTGCCAGCGAGGATGGTGTCGCAGAGCCCAGGCAGCGGTTACGGGAACAAGTAGCATCGCGAACAGCACGAGGGCATATGACTGCATAAACGCGGCTATCCCCATCACTATTCGCGTCAGTGCCGGAAGCGGGGTGTTAAACGTTTTGTAAATCGCGGCAAACTCGGGCAAAACCAGGGTGACCATTGCCAGCACGACGAGCACCGCCAGCGTCAGGACGATCGCCGGGTAGCGCAGCGCTTTTTTCACTTTCGCGTTGAGCTGCTGCTGCGCTTTTTGCTGCTCTGCAAGCTCCCGGCAGCACGCTTCAAGCTTCCCTGTTAGCTCTCCGGTTTTCACCATTGAGATATGCAGTGGGCTAAAGACTGCTGGCCACCGTTTAAGCGCCTCAGAAAAAGGACGCCCTTCGCTGAGTTCATCGGCAACGCTTTGCAGTAGCCCCCGCCACGGTTCTACTGGATGCTGGTCTGCCAGCATTTGCAGACTATGTACGAGCGTCAGGCCGGCCTGCAGAAGCGTTGCGAGCTGACGAAACATCTCGTAGCAGTGATGTGGACGCCAGCGGTGTCTTTGAGCGCATCGGGTCAGGGCCAGAGGATGGAGGTCGTTACGCATCAGCCTGGTGAAGGCCGCGCTGCGGTCTGTGGCCCAGAGAACCCCGCTTCGGGGTTCTCCTTCAGCGGAGACTGCTCGCCAGCGCCAGAGTTGATTAGCGGCCATCGGGCATTCCCAGAACACGCACTAACTCTTCAAGCGTGGTGAGCCCTTGCTCGACGGCCATGCAGCCGTGTTCAAACAGCGAGATGAGTCCCGCCTGCCGTGCACTGGCTTCTATCACCTCAATGCCTGCCCCGCTGGCAATCGCCTGGCGCAGGGGATTATCGATCGCAAGCGCTTCAAAAATGGCCACGCGGCCGTAAAAACCGTGATAACAACGATCGCAGCCTGCGGGCTGCCAGCGAGGAAGTTGCCGCGTCCAGGCCGAGCGCGGTAAGTCCGTATGCTCCCCTGTTTTCTGTCGGCAGTGCGGGCAAAGGCGTCGAACCAGCCGCTGGGCAATCACCATCGAGAGCGCGGAAGAGATCATCCAGCGTGCAATGCCCATCTGCTCCAGACGAATGAGGGTTTCCATCGTCGAGTTGGTGTGCAGCGTCGACAGCACCAGGTGTCCGGTCTGTGCGGCTTTGATGGCAATTTCTGCCGTTTCACCATCGCGAATTTCCCCGACCATAATGATGTCCGGATCCTGACGGAGCAGCGCCCTCAGTACGCTCTGGAATGTTAAGCCCGCGCGGGGGTTAATCTGAGTCTGATTTAACCCTACAAGCGGGATCTCAATGGGATCCTCCACGCTGCAGATGTTGACGTCAGGGGTGTTACGCGCCTGCAGCGCGCTGTAGAGCGTTACGGTTTTGCCGCTGCCCGTTGGGCCGGTGACCAGAATTAGCCCCTGAGGCTGGTGGAGTACCTCATTAAAACAGGCCAGCTGTTTAGCGCTCATACCAAGCGCGTTCGGTTCCAGCGCCTGCTGAACCTGGTGCAGCAGACGCAGCACAATTTTTTCCCCGCCGCTGCAGGGAAGCGTGGAGATACGAAACGAGACCGGCTCGTTTGTCAGCTCAATCGTAAACTGACCGTCCTGCGGTAAGCGGCGTTCTGCAATATCCAGATTACCCAGCACTTTTAACCGGGCGCTGAGCATCGTCGTCAGCGCGGCGGAAAGGGGAGGCTGCGGGTAAAGTACCCCGTCGATACGCAAGCGGATCTGGCACGCGTGCTCCATCGGTTCGATATGGATGTCAGACGCGCGCTGGTTTATTGCCTGCTGCAGCGTGTTGTTGAGGATATCCACCGCGGAGTGGGGTGGTGAAACGACAGGCAGATGCGATTGCGCGGTTAACTGCCGGTGCTTTTCCATGCGTTCAGCGCTCCAGCATTCGATATCAATCCGCTTCTGGGTCGCGAAGCGCAGGGCCTCCATCAGTTCAGGCGCGGGGTTTCCCACGACGGCGATGCTAATCATGTCGCTGTCGCTGGTGAGCAGCAGCGCATGGTGGCGAAGACAAAGTGCCACGAGTTGATCGGTGTTCATTATCCGCTCCTCAGTAAGTGTCGAAGCGGAAGACGTCTTCGCAGGCCTGCTTAAGCGCGCTGTCAGCACTGATGTTGCAGTCACGCGTCCAGCCCGTCATACCGTTGCCGTTGTTCCACTGTGGCGTCATGGTTACCGTCAGCCCGTTCAGGCTTTCCTGGCCCGTTAAGGCCACGACCCCTTTCGCCACGCTCATTCCTGAAACGTAACGCGTCGTGGCAGGAGAGGGTATACCGTTACTGCCGGCATCGCAGCTTTCCACGCCGCCGCGATCGAGCGCGCAAAGCTCAATGGCGGTACGGTAAGGCACGAAAGTTTGCAGCATATCGGTGAGGGCTGCTTTACGCAGGTAGTTCTGATAGGCGGGAACGCCGATGGCGCTCAGAATCGCGATAATGCCAATGACCACCATCAGCTCAATGAGCGTGAATCCTTGTTGTCTGTCCATATCTGCTCCTTATGCAAAGTGGCGCTACTTTGTCAGCGGGACAGGGCAGAAACGAGGGGCAAATAAGGGAACGGGAAAGAGGCTTCAGAGAATTCATTCCGTGTTGCAGGAAGAGACAATGGATTTGCGAGCAGAGCTGAAATTCCCCTCTCCGGGCAGAGAGGGGAGCGCGCGTTATTTGAAGCGCATTGAGAGGTCGAGGGCGCGAACGTGCTTGGTCAGCGCGCCGACGGAGATGTAATCCACGCCGGTTTCAGCGAACTCACGGATCGTGTCGAAAGTGACGTTTCCGGAGACTTCAAGCTGGGCCCGGCCGTTGGTCAGTTTCACCGCCTCGCGCATCTGCTCCGTTTCGAAGTTATCGAGCATGATGATATCGGCCCCGGCCTTAATCGCCTGCTCCAGCTCTTCCAGGCTTTCAACTTCCACCTCAACCGGCACATCCGGGTGCAGCCAGAAGGCTTTCTCCACCGCCTGACGCACGGAGCCAGAAGCAATTATGTGGTTCTCTTTAATCAGGAAGGCATCGGATAAACCGAGACGATGGTTTGCGCCGCCGCCGCACAGTACCGCATACTTCAGGGCGGTGCGCAGGCCCGGCAGCGTTTTACGGGTATCCAGCAGCTGGGTTCGGGTGCCGGCCAGCAGGTCAACGTAGCGGCGCACTTCACTGGCGACGCCAGAGAGCGTTTGGACAAAATTGAGCGCGGTACGCTCGCCGGTCAGCAATACGCGGGATGGCCCGTCCAGCTCGAACAGTGGCTGATTGGCGGTCACCGCATCACCATCTTCAACGTGCCATGTCACCTGCACATCGTCGCCCGCCAGCTGAGTAAAGACCTCTTCAACCCAACGCTTGCCGCAAAAAACGCCCTCCTCACGGGTGATAATGACCGCGTGCGAGCGTGTCTCTTTTGGCAACAATTGTGCGGTAATGTCTTTATCGGCGTTAACGTCACCCCCCAGGTCTTCTTTCAACGCATGGGCGACGCTTGCCGGAATATCCATATTAATACGTTCCAGAAGCGCTTCACGTCGGTGGTCGGGGTTGTAGCGGCGAGGCGGCATGATAAAACTCCAAATTGGTAACGAATCATAATATTGAAACATGCTACTCTGAACCGAGTCATTGCACCATACAGAAGGAGTTCCAGCATGTTGTTAGAAAACGGATGGCTGGTGGATGCGCGGCATGTGCCCTCGCCGCACCACGACTGCCGCCCGGAGGATGAAAAGCCCACACTGCTGGTGGTTCATAATATTAGCCTCCCGCCGGGTGAGTTTGGCGGCCCGTGGATCGATGCGTTATTCACGGGAACGATAGATCCCAATGCCCATCCTTTCTTCGCTGAGATTGCGCATTTGCGCGTGTCGGCTCACTGCCTGATTCGCCGTGATGGTGAGGTGGTTCAGTATGTTCCTTTTGATAAGCGTGCCTGGCATGCCGGTGTGTCGATGTATCACGGGCGCGAACGGTGCAACGATTTCTCAATAGGGATCGAGCTGGAAGGCACGGACACGACCCCCTACACCGATGCTCAGTATCAGCAGCTGGTTGCTATTACCCACACGCTTATCGGACTCTACCCGGCAATCGCCGACAATATTACTGGGCACAGCGATATCGCTCCGGCGAGAAAAACCGATCCGGGCCCGGCATTTGACTGGTCACGGTTTCGCGCCATGCTTGCCGCGTCGTCAGAATAAGGAGATACCATGACGTTGTTTACCATGCTGCTGGTTATCATCGCTGAACGCCTGTTCAAGCTCGGCGAACACTGGCAACTGGATCACCGGCTGGAAGTGTTATTCCGCCGCATCAAGCACTTTTCCATGCTGCGCACGCTGCTGATGATGGCGGGCGTGATGGCGATTACCTTCCTGCTTCTGCGCTCGCTGTACGGACTGTTTTTCAACGTGCCGCTGCTGGTGGTGTGGATCCTGCTCGGCGTGCTGTGTATTGGTGCGGGCAAGGTGCGCTTGCACTATCATGCCTACCTGAAAGCCGCCTCCCGTGACGATGCCCACGCGCGCGGCGCGATGGCGAGCGAGCTGACGATGATCCACGGCGTGCCGCCGGACTGCGACGAGCGCGAGTTCCTGCGCGAGCTGCAAAACGCGCTGCTGTGGATTAACTTCCGCTACTACCTGGCACCGCTGTTCTGGTTTGTGGTGGGCGGCCCGTGGGGGCCGGTACTGCTGATGGGCTATGCGTTTCTGCGCGCCTGGCAGACCTGGCTTGCCCGTTATCTGACGCCGCATGAGCGTTTGCTGTCCGGCATTGATGCCATCCTGCACGTGCTCGACTGGCTTCCGGTGCGTCTGGTAGGCGTGGTGTACGCGTTAATTGGCCACGGTGAAAAAGCGCTGCCCGCATGGTTCGCTTCTCTTGGCGACCGCCATAGGTCGCAGTACCAGGTGTTAACGCGCCTGGCGCAGTTCTCACTGGCGCGCGAGCCGCATACCGACAAGATTGAAACGCCAAAAGCCGCCGTTTCAATGGCGAAGAAAACGTCGTTTGCGGTGGTCGTTATTGTGGCGCTGCTGACCATTTACGGCACGCTGGTGTAACCCAGCGTGCCGCAAACGCTACAGCGTATCCGCAGGCGGGATGCCGAAATCAGGCATCCCGTTTTCGTCCCAGCGGACAAGCTTCAGGCGGGTATGACGGTTCGGATCGTACAGCGGATCGCCCTCAATTTCGGTGTAATTACGCGCGTGATACACCAGTACATCTTCCCCTTCCGGCGTTTGCGTAAAGCTGTTGTGTCCTGGCCCGTACTGGCGGTTCTCAAAGCTGGTGACGAAAACCGGGCGAGGGGATTTGTGCCAGTTTGCCGGGTTTTGCGGATCGGCGTTCATATCTATCCACAGTAATCCCATGCAGTAGTTCTCATCGGTGGCGCTGGCAGAGTAGCTGATAAACAGCTTATCGTCATGGAACAGCACCGCAGGGCCTTCGTTGACCCAGAAACCGCGGCATTCCCAGTCGTATTCCGGTTTGCTGAGCATCACCGGCTCGCCTTTCAGCGTCCACGGGTTCGCCATTTCGCACAGATAAAGATTGGAGTTGCCGGTGATATCCGGCGCTTTCTGCGCCCATAAATACCAGCGTTTCCCCTGATGAACAAAGGTGGTGGCGTCCAGGGCGAAGGTGTCGAACTGCGTTTTTATCTGACCTTTTTCCGTCCACGTACCGGTGAGCGGATCGCCGTCAGCACATTCAATGGCGAACATGCGGTGCTGGAACATCCCGAGCGCGTCGAGCGCCTGGGTGTGCGTCGCGGCAAAATAGATGTACCACTTGCCGTCGAGGTGGTGCAGTTCGGGCGCCCAGATTAGCTGGCTCATCGGGCCGGTGTCGGGTTTGCGCCAGACTACCACCTCTTCAGCGTCGCGTAGCCCTTCCAGCGAGTCTGCGCGGCGGATCGCCAGCCTGTCGTACTGCGGCACGGAGGCAATAAAATAGTACTGCCCCTCATGGCGTAAAATGTACGGGTCGGCGCGTTGTTCGATAAACGGATTTGGCCAGGTTTGCATTCGGCTTTCCTTATTTAGTCTCAGCGGCTTTAAGTTCCTGATAGTCGTTCAGCTCGCGGTAGTTGGTGCGGCGCTTCTCCAGATCGGCCTGGATCTGCTTCATGGTTTCGCGATCCACTTTCAGCAGACGTACCACGCCCGCGGTAATTAAGTATCCAATGCCGGGAATAACGGTAAAGAGCAGCACGATCCCGTTAATGGCGTCCGCGCTCTGTGCTTTCGCGCCCGCGTCATAACCGTACCAGGAGAGCAGGAAGCCGACCATCGCACCGGCAATCGCAAGGCCCAGCTTCAGGAAGAAGATGTTGCCGGAGAAGCTGATCCCGGTGATGCGTTTCCCGGTCTTCCACTCGCCGTAGTCGTCCACGTCGGCCATCAGCGACCAGTGCAGCGGAGACGGGATCTGGTGCAGGATGTTCAGCAGGACGTAGAGCACCACAATGGTGACGGTGGCTTTCGGGTCGAAGAAGTAGAAGGCGCAGGAGAAAATCGCCAGCACGATGTTGGTCCAGAAGAAGACCTTCAGCTTGCACCAGCGGTCAGTCAGCACTTTTGCCAGCACGCTGCCGAGCATCATGCCGACAACGCCCAGGCTGATAAACAGGGTGGCGAAGTGGGTGCTCTGGCCCATCACCCAGGTGACGTAATACATGGTCGCCGCCATGCGGATAAAGCCCGGGCAGACGTTGCACAGCGTCAGCAGCAGAATGCGTACCCACTGGTCGTTCTTCCACACGTCTTTCAGGTCATTTTTCAGCTCGTCGTTGGTCTGTACCGCCGGGCGTACGCGCTCGCGCACGGTGGCGAAGCAGAACAGGAACATACAGGTACCTGTCAGCGCCAGGACGGTCATTGCCATCTGGTAGCCCTTGGCTTTGTTATCTCCGCCAAACCAGTCGGCCATCGGCAGCAGCGTTAATGAGAGCAGCAGCGTGGCGATGCCGACCAGCACGAAGCGATACGACTGGCAGGCCACGCGCTCTTTTGGATCGTTGGTGATCACCCCACCTAACGAGCAGTAGGGGATGTTGATGGCGGTATAGGTGAGCGACAGCAGGAAGTAGGTGACAAACGCATAGATAACTTTGCTGTTATAGCTCCACTCCGGGGTGGTGAACATCAGGATGCTGAACAGCGCGTAGGGGAAGGCAATCCACAGCAGCCATGGACGAAACCGGCCATATTTACTGCGGGTACGGTCGGCAATCGCCCCCATGATCGGGTCCGTTACGGCGTCAATCACGCGGACGGAAAGCAGCAGTACCCCGACCAGCGCAGGCGCCAGGCCAAAAATATCCGTGTAGAAATAGTTAACAAACAACATGATGGCGCCGAAGATAATGTTGCATCCCGCGTCGCCCATCCCATAGCCGATCTTTTCTTTTACTGACAGTTTGTTGTTATCCATCGACAGCTCTCCGGTTTACGGTATGGAGAGAATTATTTGCTGGCAAAGGAATATATGCGTTGCAGTATCAGGGCGGTGATATGGATAAATGCGCTATGGGCGTGAAAGTGTGAGGGAGGTAACAACGCGCGGCACCCGCAAAAGCAAGGTGCCGCGGTGGGAGGCTTAGTGCGCCTTCATGGCATTACGGCTTTTCTGGCTAAAGAGATAGCCCACGCCAAGGATCGCAATCCAGACCGGGATCAGGTAGACGGAAATCGCCATACCCGGCGTGATCAGCATGATCACCAGCACGGCCGCCATAAACAGCAGGCAGATCCAGTTACCCAGCGGATACAGCAGGGCAGGGAAGCGCGTAGTGACGCCCTGCTGCTGCTTCGCGCGGCGGAACTTCATGTGCGCCAGGCTGATCATTGCCCAGTTGATGACCAGCGCAGAGACCACCAGCGCCATCAGCAGGCCAAACGCCGATTCCGGTGCCATATAGTTAATCAGCACGCACAGCGCGGTCACGATGGCTGAAACAATGATGGTATTGACCGGCACGCCGCGTTTATCAACGTTGAGCAGCATCTTAGGCGCGTTGCCCTGCTGGGCAAGGCCGAACAGCATGCGGCTGTTGCAGTATACGCAGCTGTTGTAAACGGAGAGCGCTGCAGTCAGCACCACGATGTTAAGGGCGTTTGCGACGAAGGTGTCGCCCAGCTCATGGAAGATGAGAACAAACGGGCTGGTGTCAGCGGTCACGCGCGTCCACGGCAACAGGGAGAGTAGCACGGCCAGCGAGCCCACATAGAAGATCAGGATGCGGTAGATAACCTGGTTAGTGGCTTTCGGGATGCTCTGCTCCGGATTGTCGGCTTCTGCGGCGGTGATGCCCACCAGCTCCAGGCCGCCGAAGGAGAACATAATGATCGCCATCATCATCACCAGACCGGTCATGCCGTGAGGCAGGAAGCCGCCCTGTTCCCAGAGGTTACGCACGGTAGCCTGCGGGCCGCCGTTGCCGCTGAACAGCAGCCAGCCGCCAAAGATGATCATCGCCACAACGGCAATCACTTTGATGATGGCAAACCAGAACTCCATCTCGCCGAACACTTTCACGTTGGTCAGGTTAATGGCGTTGATAATCACGAAGAATGCCGCTGCGGAGGCCCAGGTGGGGATCTCGGGGTACCAGAACTGAATGTACTTCCCGACGGCGGTCAGTTCTGCCATTGCAACCAGAACGTACAGCACCCAGTAGTTCCAGCCGGAGGCAAAACCCGCGAAGCTACCCCAGTATTTATAGGCAAAATGGCTGAATGAGCCTGCTACCGGCTCTTCAACGACCATTTCTCCCAGCTGGCGCATAATCAGAAAGGCAATAAAACCGGCTATCGCGTAACCCAAAATAATGCCGGGACCGGCTGACTGGATAACGGATGCGCTGCCCAGAAACAGGCCGGTACCAATCGCACCGCCCAGTGCGATGAGCTGTATATGGCGGTTTTTAAGCCCGCGCTTTAGCTGATCGCCGTGCTGTTGAGCTTCCATTTGAAACCTCGTGTGTGGTTGTTATGTTCACGCTGAGCGTGTGTAATTATGAAAGTCCATATTCTGTATTTATTTCTTTACGGTTAAACAAACCGAAAAAAGCGGTGATGACTTCCGTACGCGCCAGAATAGTGGTAAGCGCCTGCGAATGCACCTGCTTTATGAAGGGATGCTGACGACTTGAATAAAAAGAAAGCATTTGTAAATCGGCCCGCTTATTCTTCCTAACCCAACCTATAGAATAGAAATGCTTATTAAGTGGACGAATTTTCATTATTTGCCCTGTTGAATCGCTTCAGATTGCAAAAACCCTCGTTTCATTATGGTTAAAACTCCCTCTTTGGGAGTAATCAACTCATTTGTGCAAAGTTACATTTCTGAAACGTTATTTCTGTAAGGTTGTTAAAATGTGCAGGGTTTACTGATTTCAATCAAAACCAATATGGACAGAAGGTGAATACTTTGTTACTTTAGCGATACGAACCAGAAATTGGTAAGACCAATTGACTCCGGGCAAAAAGGCGTAAGACAGGGAATATGGCCTACAGCAAAATTCGCCAACCAAAACTATCTGATGTGATTGAGCAGCAGCTGGAGTTTTTAATCCTCGAAGGGACTCTGCGCCCGGGTGAGAAACTTCCGCCAGAACGCGAGCTGGCAAAACAGTTCGACGTTTCACGCCCCTCTCTGCGTGAGGCGATTCAACGCCTCGAAGCAAAGGGCTTGCTGCTTCGTCGCCAGGGCGGCGGAACCTTTGTGCAAAACAGCCTGTGGCAGAGCTTCAGCGATCCGCTGGTAGAACTTCTCTCTGACCACCCAGAATCCCAGTTTGATCTGCTTGAGACCCGTCACGCGCTGGAAGGTATTGCGGCCTATTACGCCGCCCTTCGCAGCACTGATGAAGATCGCGTGCGTATCCGCGAACTGCATCAGGCCATTGAACGGGCACAGCAGTCCGGCGATTTAGACGCCGAGTCCAGCGCCGTCGTCCAGTATCAAATCGCCGTCACCGAAGCGGCACACAACGTGGTGCTCCTCCATCTGCTACGCTGCATGGAGCCGATGCTGGCCCAGAACGTTCGTCAGAATTTTGAATTGTTGTATGCCCGTCGGGAGATGCTCCCACTGGTAAGCAACCATCGCACCCGAATATTCGAGGCGATAATGGCCGGGGAGCCGGAGCAGGCGCGCGAAGCGTCGCACCGTCACCTGGCTTTCATTGAGGAAATCTTGCTGGACCGCAGCCGTGAACAATCGCGTCGCGAACGTTCATTACGCCGCATACAGCAACGAAAGGATTAAGCGCCAGGTACTTTTAGAGCGCGGCAACTAAACGCAGAACCTGTCTTATTGTGTTTTCTGACGAAAATACAATGGGACAGGTTCCAGACAAATCAACGTATTAGATAGATAAGGAATACCCCCATGTCAGAACGTCTCCAAAATGACGTGGATCCGATCGAAACTCGCGACTGGCTACAGGCGATCGAATCGGTCATCCGTGAAGAAGGTGTTGAGCGCGCTCAGTATCTGATTGATCAGCTGCTTTCTGAAGCCCGCAAAGGCGGCGTGAAGGTTGCTTCAGGTGCAGGGGCTAGCAACTACGTAAACACGATTGCCGTTGAAGACGAACCGGAATACCCGGGCAATCTGGATCTGGAACGTCGTATCCGTTCTGCAATCCGCTGGAACGCCATCATGACCGTTCTGCGCGCGTCCAAGAAAGACCTGGAGCTGGGTGGCCACATGGCGTCCTTCCAGTCTTCTGCAACCGTTTACGAAGTGTGCTTCAACCACTTCTTCCGTGCAGCGAACGAGAAAGACGGCGGCGATCTGGTGTACTTCCAGGGCCACATCTCTCCGGGCATCTATGCACGTGCATTCCTGGAAGGTCGTCTGACCGAAGAGCAGATGAACAACTTCCGTCAGGAAGTTCACGGTAAAGGTCTGTCTTCTTATCCGCACCCTAAACTGATGCCTGAATTCTGGCAGTTCCCTACCGTATCTATGGGTCTGGGTCCAATCGGTGCGATCTACCAGGCGAAATTCCTGAAGTATCTGGAACACCGTGGTCTGAAAGACACCTCCGAGCAGACCGTTTACGCCTTCCTGGGCGACGGCGAAATGGATGAGCCAGAATCCAAAGGTGCGATCACCATCGCAACCCGTGAGAAGCTGGACAACCTGTGCTTCATCATCAACTGTAACCTGCAGCGTCTGGATGGTCCGGTAACCGGTAACGGCAAGATCATCAACGAACTGGAAGGCATCTTCGCAGGTGCTGGCTGGAACGTGATTAAAGTGATGTGGGGTTCCCGTTGGGACGAACTGCTGCGTAAAGACACCAGCGGTAAACTGATCCAACTGATGAACGAAACCGTTGACGGTGACTATCAGACCTTCAAATCCAAAGACGGTGCCTACGTGCGTGAGCACTTCTTCGGCAAATATCCAGAAACCGCAGCCCTGGTTGCAGACTGGACTGATGAGCAGATCTGGGCCCTGAACCGCGGTGGTCACGATCCGAAGAAAATCTACGCTGCACTGAAAAAAGCGCGCGAAACCAAAGGTAAAGCGACTGTAATCCTGGCCCACACCATTAAAGGTTACGGCATGGGTGATACCGCAGAAGGTAAAAACATCGCTCACCAGGTTAAGAAAATGAACATGGACGGCGTGCGTTATATCCGCGACCGTTTCAACGTTCCAGTGACCGATGAGCAGGTAGAAAACCTGTCTTACATCACTTTCCCGGAAGGTTCAGAAGAGCACAAGTACCTGCACGAACGTCGTCAGGCGCTGAAAGGCTACCTGCCTGCTCGTCAGCCTAACTTCACCGAGAAGCTGGAACTGCCGGCGCTGGAAGACTTCTCTCAGCTGCTGGAAGAGCAGAACAAAGAGATCTCTACCACCATCGCTTTCGTTCGTGCCCTGAACGTGATGCTGAAGAACAAGTCGATCAAAGATCGTCTGGTTCCAATCATCGCCGACGAAGCGCGTACTTTCGGTATGGAAGGTCTGTTCCGTCAGATCGGTATCTACAGCCCGAACGGCCAGCAGTACACCCCGCAGGACCGTGAGCAGGTTGCTTACTACAAAGAAGACGAGAAAGGTCAGATCCTGCAGGAAGGTATCAACGAGCTGGGCGCAGGCGCATCCTGGCTGGCTGCTGCGACCTCTTACAGCACCAACAACCTGCCGATGATCCCGTTCTACATTTACTACTCCATGTTCGGGTTCCAGCGCATCGGTGACCTGTGCTGGCAGGCAGGCGACCAGCAGGCTCGCGGCTTCCTGATCGGTGGTACTTCCGGTCGTACGACCCTGAACGGTGAAGGTCTGCAGCACGAAGATGGCCACAGCCACATTCAGTCTCTGACTATCCCTAACTGTATCTCTTACGATCCGTCTTACGCGTACGAAGTGGCAGTCATCATGCATGACGGTCTGCAGCGCATGTACGGTGAAGCGCAAGAGAACATTTACTACTACATCACCACCCTGAACGAAAACTACCACATGCCGGCAATGCCAGCAGGTGCCGAGGAAGGTATCCGTAAAGGTATCTATAAACTCGAAACCATCGAAGGTAGCAAAGGTAAAGTTCAGCTGCTGGGCTCCGGCTCTATCCTGCGTCACGTGCGTGAAGCAGCGCAGATCCTGGCGAAAGACTACGGCGTGGGTTCCGACGTGTACTCTGTAACTTCCTTCACTGAACTGGCGCGTGATGGCCAGGATTGTGAGCGCTGGAACATGCTGCACCCAATGGAAACCCCACGCGTTCCGTACATCGCTCAGGTGATGAACGACGCGCCAGCGGTGGCATCTACTGACTACATGAAACTGTTCGCTGAGCAGGTTCGTACTTACGTTCCGGCTGATGATTATCGCGTACTGGGTACTGACGGCTTCGGTCGTTCTGACAGCCGCGAAAACCTGCGTCACCACTTCGAAGTTGATGCTTCTTACGTGGTTGTAGCAGCACTGGGCGAACTGGCTAAACGTGGCGAAATCGATAAGAAAGTGGTTGCGGACGCAATTACCAAATTCAACATCGATGCAGAAAAAGTTAACCCGCGTCTGGCGTAAGAGGTAAAAGAATAATGGCTATCGAAATCAATGTACCGGACATCGGGGCTGATGAAGTTGAAATCACCGAGATCCTGGTCAAAGTTGGCGACAAAGTTGAAGCTGAACAGTCGCTGATCACCGTAGAAGGCGACAAAGCCTCTATGGAAGTCCCGTCTCCTCAGGCTGGCATCGTTAAAGAGATCAAAGTCTCTGTTGGCGATAAAACCGAGACCGGCAAACTGATCATGATTTTCGATTCCGCCGACGGTGCAGCAGCTGCTGCACCTGCGCAGGAAGAGAAGAAAGCCGCTCCGGCCGCAGCTGCTCCAGCAGCTGCCGCGAGCGCGAAAGAAGTCAATGTGCCTGACATCGGCGGCGACGAAGTTGAAGTCACTGAAATCCTGGTGAAAGTGGGCGACACCGTTGCGGCCGAGCAGTCACTGATCACCGTAGAAGGCGACAAAGCCTCTATGGAAGTGCCAGCGCCGTTCGCCGGTACCGTTAAAGAGATCAAGATCAACACCGGTGATAAAGTGTCTACCGGCTCCCTGATTATGGTCTTCGAAGTGGCGGGTGCTGCACCTGCCGCCGCGCCTGCACAGGCCGCTGCTCCGGCTCCGGCTGCTGCACCAGCGGCTGCTGGCGGCGCGAAAGACGTTAACGTACCGGACATCGGCGGTGACGAAGTTGAAGTGACCGAAGTGATGGTAAAAGTGGGCGACAAAGTTGCCGCTGAACAGTCACTGATCACCGTTGAAGGCGACAAGGCTTCTATGGAAGTCCCTGCGCCGTTCGCCGGTACCGTTAAAGAGATCAAAATCAGCACCGGCGACAAAGTGTCTACCGGCTCTCTGATCATGGTCTTCGAAGTGGAAGGCGCTGCGCCTGCCGCAGCTCCAGCTGCCGCGGCTGCTCCAGCACCGGCTGCTGCACCGGCTCAGGCTGCTAAACCCGCTGCTGCGCCTGCTGCTAAAGCAGAAAAATCTGAGTTCGCTGAAAACGACGCGTACGTCCACGCTACCCCGCTGATTCGTCGCCTGGCGCGCGAGTTCGGCGTGAACCTGGCGAAAGTGAAAGGAACCGGCCGTAAGGGTCGTATCCTGCGCGAAGACGTGCAGACCTACGTGAAAGACGCGGTGAAACGCGCCGAAGCTGCACCAGCTGCAGCCGCTGGCGGCGGTATCCCGGGCATGCTGCCATGGCCGAAAGTGGACTTCAGCAAGTTCGGAGAAATCGAAGAAGTGGAGCTGGGCCGCATTCAGAAAATCTCTGGTGCGAACCTGAGCCGTAACTGGGTGATGATCCCGCACGTTACGCACTTCGACAAAACCGATATCACCGATCTGGAAGCGTTCCGTAAACAGCAGAACGCCGAAGCTGAGAAGCGTAAGCTGGACGTGAAATTCACCCCAGTGGTCTTCATCATGAAAGCCGTTGCCGCTGCCCTTGAGCAGATGCCACGCTTCAACAGCTCCCTGTCCGAAGACGGTCAGAAGCTGACGCTGAAGAAATACATCAACATCGGTGTTGCGGTTGATACGCCAAATGGTCTGGTTGTTCCGGTCTTCAAAGACGTGAACAAGAAGAGCATTACTGAGCTGTCCCGTGAACTGACCACCATCTCCAAAAAAGCGCGTGATGGTAAGCTGACTGCCGGCGAAATGCAGGGCGGCTGCTTCACTATCTCCAGCATCGGCGGCCTGGGTACCACCCACTTCGCGCCGATTGTTAACGCGCCGGAAGTGGCTATCCTCGGTGTGTCCAAGTCCGCGATGGAGCCGGTGTGGAACGGCAAAGAGTTCGTACCGCGTCTGATGATGCCAATCTCTCTGTCCTTCGACCACCGCGTGATCGACGGTGCTGATGGTGCACGTTTCATCACCATCATCAACAACACCCTGAGCGACATTCGCCGCCTGGTGATGTAATCGAAAAGCCGGCCGCTCGGCCGGCTTTTTTCTGATAACCTCATGGGGTTTATGAGGTTATGGGTGAAAGCGATAATTCGTGAGCCGTTTGTTGTTTCAAAATTGTTAACAATTTTGTAAAATACGGGCGGATAGAACGACCCGGTGGACGACGGGTATAAATTAAGAGGTCATGATGAGCACAGAAATCAAAACTCAGGTCGTAGTACTTGGGGCAGGCCCAGCAGGTTACTCCGCAGCATTCCGCGCAGCGGATTTAGGTCTGGAAACCGTCATCGTAGAACGTTACAGCACCCTCGGCGGTGTTTGTCTGAACGTCGGCTGTATCCCTTCTAAAGCGCTGCTGCACGTAGCGAAAGTTATCGAAGAAGCCAAAGCGCTGGCTGAACACGGTATCGTCTTCGGCGAGCCGAAAACTGATATCGACAAAATTCGTACCTGGAAAGAGAAAGTTATCACTCAGCTGACCGGCGGTCTGGCGGGTATGGCCAAAGGCCGTAAGGTGAAAGTGGTAAACGGTCTGGGTAAATTCACCGGTGCGAACACCCTGGAAGTTGAAGGCGAAAACGGCAAAACCGTGATCAACTTCGACAACGCGATCATCGCGGCAGGCTCTCGCCCAATTGAACTGCCATTCATTCCGCATGAAGATCCACGCGTGTGGGATTCCACTGATGCTCTGGAGCTGAAAACCGTTCCTAAGCGCCTGCTGGTCATGGGCGGCGGTATCATCGGTCTGGAAATGGGTACCGTGTACCATGCGCTGGGTTCAGACATTGACGTGGTTGAAATGTTCGACCAGGTTATCCCGGCTGCCGACAAAGACATCGTTAAAGTCTTCACCAAACGCATCAGCAAGAAATTCAACCTGATGCTGGAAACCAAAGTGACTGCCGTTGAAGCGAAAGAAGACGGTATTTACGTTTCCATGGAAGGCAAAAAAGCTCCATCCGAACCACAGCGTTACGACGCCGTGCTGGTGGCTATCGGTCGTGTGCCGAACGGTAAAAACCTCGATGCGGGCAAAGCTGGCGTGGAAGTGGACGACCGTGGCTTCATCCGCGTTGACAAGCAGCTGCGCACTAACGTGCCGCACATCTTTGCTATCGGCGATATCGTCGGTCAGCCAATGCTGGCGCACAAAGGTGTTCACGAAGGTCACGTTGCCGCTGAAGTTATCGCCGGCATGAAGCACTACTTCGATCCGAAAGTCATCCCATCTATCGCGTACACCGAGCCAGAAGTTGCATGGGTTGGTCTGACTGAGAAAGAAGCGAAAGAGAAAGGCATCAGCTACGAAACCGCCACCTTCCCGTGGGCTGCTTCTGGCCGTGCTATCGCGTCCGACTGTGCTGACGGTATGACCAAACTGATCTTCGACAAAGAGACTCACCGCGTGATCGGTGGTGCGATTGTCGGCACCAACGGCGGCGAGCTGCTGGGTGAAATCGGTCTGGCTATTGAAATGGGCTGCGATGCGGAAGACATCGCGCTGACCATCCACGCTCACCCAACTCTGCACGAGTCCGTGGGCCTGGCGGCTGAAGTGTTTGAAGGCAGCATCACCGACCTGCCAAACGCGAAAGCGAAGAAGAAATAAGTTTCTTCAGATGAAAAAAAGCGGCCAATGGCCGCTTTTTTTATGCGCTGTGTTTAGGGTGCCACCGGCTGCCAGGTTTTATCAGGGCTGTAGGCGGCTAGCGCACGGGCTTTCTGCTCTGAATCACTGCCGAGATCGGACTGGTACACCTTGTCGTCCTGGTTAATCACAAAGCTCATTACGCCCGTCTGACCATAGCTGACCGGCCAGGCCACCATCGCAAAACCGTGATTATCCGGCAGGATGCGGAAGCGATAGCCGTGGTAACCCGCACCCGGCTCTTTCGGACTGAACGCCGGGCCAAGCGGGCTCGGCGTTTCTCCGGGCGAGACGGGCCAGTACAGACCGTCCTTTTTCCCTTCAGAGCTGACAATCTTCTGCGCGTATTTCTGGTTCATCGCAAAATAGCTCTGCTGGGCATCTACGTAGGCATGCAGGGCTTCGATGGCGGCGAGCTCGTTACGCCCAATTTCGCGGGTCAGGATCTCCTCGGCCCCTTCTTTGATGTCAAACTGCCAGCCGGAGGCGGTTTTGATCACCGGGATGGGAAGCTGCCAGCCGCTATTTCCGACCACAAGATGCGCCGTATCCCCTTCGACAACGGTGTTATGACGGACGTTCCAGTCGCGCAGGAAGCGATCGACCGCATCCGGATCAACGCCTTCAGGCGGCAGAAAATCGCGCCAGTTTTCGCCGAGCAGATTGTTCATCGCACTTTCGTTTTGCTCGCTGATGGCGCTTGCCAGCGCATTGGTTGCCTGTTCTGGCGAACTGAAGGATTGCTGCGCCATAACGGTCGCCGAAGCCATGAACAATACTATTCCACTGAGTAATTTACTTTTCATGTCGGCTCCCTTAACGATGACGGAATTCACGGCGTTCTACACGTTCGCCAGAAACCTGGCGCGATTGCTGTTGGCGAGCAGCGAGCTGCCGACTCTGTGCACCTCGCTGCTGCTGCGCCTGCCAGTTGGCGGAGCGGCTGTCGTTGCCGCTCAGCGCATTGGCACGATGCAGTCTGGCTGGCTGCTGTAGCGTCTGTGAAGCCCGCTTCTCCTGTCTGTGCACGGCAGTCTGGTGATTTTCACGCTGCGGTGTACTCGCGCGTTTTACGGTCTGCGGCCTGGCGTCATACCCACGATAGTTATTGCGCTGCGAAATCTGCGCTAACTGCTGCGTCGAGGCCAGACGCTGAGCATCCCGCGTGCCGGTGCGCGGGAAGGTTTTTCCAGTTGATTTTTCCATCTGGCTGAGCGCGGCCTGGCGCTGGCTGTCGCGATTAACCGACTTTTGCTGCGTTGCGCTTAGCCCTGTGGCTGTATTTGTGGAGTGGAAACGGTTAGCCAACTGATTATTCGGGTAGGGAACGCCCTCACGATAGGCCGGATTGTGCTGCCATGTGCGGTTGATATCGGTGAGATGCTGCCCGCTGATTCTGTTGAAATTATCAACGTTAATATTGATGTTGTTATCACCGTTGTGGTTATAGCCGCCGTGATTCTCCCAGTCGTCGTGGTGATGATCCCAGTCATCGTCATCATCCCAGTCGATATTGCTGAAGATGGCGTAGGTTGTTGCGACCCCGAGACTGAAACCCAAACCTTTGACCAGGCTGTCGGTGAATTGCTCGCCGGGGGAGGGCGGGAGATACACCGGCGGGTAAGTGGTGTTGGGCCATGTACCGTAAACCGTATTCGGGTTATAGGTGGGAACGTAAACCACCTGCGGATCGGCGGATTCAATTTTAATGACCGTCGGATTGCTGGTTGTTTCCGTTGCCGTTGTTGATGTTGTTTTTGCCGGTGCGGGCTTCGTGACGGTGGTGACCGTCTGCTGCGGCGTGGATTGCAGCACACCCGCTTGTTGCGCCAGCAGGCGCAACCGTTGCACCGAATCCATCACGTCTTTCGGCTGCGCGAGAAACGCATCCCCCAGATTTTGTACCCACGGCGGATTTTCACCCATTAGCGACATCAGCTGAGGAAACGCGACCAGCGATTTCACGCTGGGATCCCACGGCTGATTGGCCACCGCCTGAATGGCGGCATCACCCTGCATTTTAGGATTGTCCTTTGACCACTGCGCCGCCTGGATAACGTTAGACGGATAGGTTGACGCCATTAAAATCTGCGACAGCAGGGCATCCGGATAGAGCGCAATGGGGGCAACCCACTGGTCGATTTGCGCGGCAGTGTAGGTTGGCGCGACAACCGGAGCAGGCTGGGCTGCGGCAGGCGCCGGTGCAGCTGGCTGTTGTGCGACGGGGGCAGGCGCAGCGGGCTCCGTTGCGCGGCCTTTGACAAACATCACGCCCGAGGCGGCAAACAGCCCGGCACTGCACAGAAGGACGAGCAGGTGAGGCTTAAAAGGCAACTTCATAAAATGACTCCGATGAGACAAGCGCTGTGCCGTGAGGCGTTACGGTTGGCGTGAGTATCAATTACACGTCTTTTACTTTTTTGACTTTTATTGGGAAGCGTTCGGTGTGTCCGGATAAAGAGTGTGAGTATTTATTACGCAATTATATGCGATGCGGGAAAAACCGGAGGGAATTCAGAAGGCCGCTCTTGCGAGCGGCCAGCAGCTAGTTCATGGCCCGGTGACTGGTTGCTACACCAGCGAAGCAGGCCGGGGGCAACAGTATTACAGCCGAAATGGACTGAAAATAGGTGAAATGCAGTTTCATCCTTTTTCATTCGAAACTGGATGGCAGCTCGTAAACATAAAATATGTGCTTGCGGATCTGCATACTCAGGAACATTATTCATGCCGAGTGCATTGCCGCAAATCTGCCAGCCCGGTGTGCTACCACCGCAAGGCAACAAAATAACCGCTACCAGGCGGTTTTTTTGTACCCAAAATTCATCTCGACCCCCCGCTACACCATGCTTAACGATTCAGCAAATTTTTTA
The DNA here is from genome assembly GCA_011754535.1 of Enterobacter asburiae. Classification (NCBI taxonomy): domain Bacteria; kingdom Pseudomonadati; phylum Pseudomonadota; class Gammaproteobacteria; order Enterobacterales; family Enterobacteriaceae; genus Enterobacter; species Enterobacter asburiae. The sequence goes on from JAAQVN010000001.1 coordinate 852,757, forward strand.
ATGTTGCTTTTTTGTAAACGGATTAACACTGTGCAGAAATCCTGCTATGCTGCCCGACGCGGTATCGGGCATTTACCCTACAAACTGCTGTCTCACAGGAGCGTGAAGAGAACGCCCGCCGCATATGACAATGAGAGCGAGGAGAACCGTCGTGCTAGAAGAATACCGTAAGCACGTAGCAGAACGTGCCGCCGAGGGAATTGTACCCAAACCTTTAGATGCAACCCAAATGGCCGCGCTCGTCGAGCTGCTGAAGAACCCGCCTGAGGGCGAAGAAGAATTCCTGTTAGATCTGCTGATCAACCGCGTACCGCCTGGCGTAGATGAAGCTGCCTACGTAAAAGCCGGATTCCTTGCTGCTATCGCCAAAGGCGAAGCCACCTCCCCACTGGTTACTCCTGAAAAAGCCATTGAACTGCTCGGCACCATGCAGGGTGGTTACAACATTCATCCGCTGATTGACGCGCTGGATAACGACAAGCTGGCACCGATTGCCGCTAAAGCGCTCTCTTCCACGCTGCTGATGTTCGATAACTTCTACGACGTAGAAGAAAAAGCCAAAGCGGGCAACGTCTATGCGAAGCAGGTGATGCAGTCCTGGGCTGATGCCGAATGGTTCCTGAACCGTCCTGCGCTCGCTGAAAAAATCACCGTGACCGTCTTTAAAGTGACCGGTGAAACCAACACCGATGACCTCTCTCCGGCGCCGGACGCGTGGTCTCGCCCGGATATTCCTCTGCACGCCCTGGCGATGCTGAAAAACGCCCGTGAAGGCATTGAGCCGGATCAGCCAGGCGTTGTTGGCCCGATCAAACAGATCGAAGCGCTTCAGAAGAAAGGTTTCCCGCTGGCCTATGTCGGTGACGTTGTCGGTACCGGCTCTTCCCGTAAGTCCGCCACCAACTCCGTGCTGTGGTTCATGGGCGACGACATTCCGCACGTGCCAAACAAGCGCGGCGGCGGCCTGTGCCTCGGCGGCAAAATTGCGCCAATCTTCTTCAACACCATGGAAGATGCGGGCGCGCTGCCGATCGAAGTGGATGTGAGCAACCTGAACATGGGCGACGTGATTGACGTCTATCCGTTCAAAGGCGAAGTGCGTAACCACGAGACCAACGAGCTGCTGGCAAGCTTCGAGCTGAAAACTGACGTGCTGATTGACGAGGTGCGCGCCGGTGGCCGTATCCCGCTGATCATTGGTCGTGGCCTGACCACCAAAGCGCGTGAAGCGCTGGGTCTGCCGCACTCGGACGTTTTCCGCCACGCGAAAGACGTTGCGGAAAGCAACCGCGGCTTCTCGCTGGCACAGAAAATGGTGGGTCGCGCGTGCGGCGTTGCCGGTATCCGTCCTGGCGCGTACTGCGAGCCGAAGATGACCTCCGTGGGCTCTCAGGACACCACGGGCCCAATGACCCGTGATGAACTGAAAGACCTGGCGTGCCTGGGCTTCTCTTCTGACCTGGTAATGCAGTCATTCTGCCACACGGCGGCCTATCCGAAGCCGGTTGACGTAACCACGCACCACACGCTGCCTGACTTCATCATGAACCGCGGCGGCGTTTCTCTGCGTCCGGGTGACGGCGTGATTCACTCCTGGCTGAACCGCATGCTTCTGCCGGATACCGTCGGTACCGGCGGTGACTCCCACACCCGTTTCCCAATCGGTATCTCCTTCCCGGCGGGCTCCGGTCTGGTGGCGTTTGCTGCGGCGACCGGCGTAATGCCGCTGGACATGCCTGAGTCGGTGCTGGTGCGCTTCAAAGGTAAAATGCAGCCGGGCATCACCCTGCGCGACCTGGTTCACGCGATCCCGCTGTATGCGATTAAACAGGGCCTGCTGACCGTTGAGAAGAAAGGGAAGAAAAACATCTTCTCCGGCCGTATCCTGGAAATTGAAGGTCTGCCGGATCTGAAAGTGGAGCAGGCGTTCGAGCTGACCGATGCCTCCGCAGAGCGTTCTGCGGCGGGCTGTACCATCAAGCTGAACAAAGAGCCGATTGTTGAGTATCTGACCTCCAACATCGTGCTGCTGAAGTGGATGATTGCGGAAGGCTACGGCGACCGTCGTACGCTGGAGCGTCGTATTCAGGGCATGGAAAAATGGCTGGCGGATCCGCAGCTGCTGGAAGCCGACGCTGACGCAGAATACGCGGCGGTGATCGACATCGATCTGGCGGATATCAAAGAGCCAATCCTGTGTGCACCGAACGATCCGGACGACGCACGTCCGCTGTCTGAGGTTCAGGGCGAGAAGATCGACGAAGTGTTCATCGGCTCCTGCATGACCAACATCGGCCACTTCCGTGCTGCCGGTAAGCTGCTGGATACCCACAAAGGCCAGTTGCCGACCCGTCTGTGGGTGGCTCCGCCAACCCGTATGGATGCGGCGCAGCTGACCGAAGAGGGCTACTACAGCGTGTTTGGTAAGAGCGGCGCGCGTATCGAAATCCCTGGCTGTTCCCTGTGTATGGGTAACCAGGCGCGCGTGGCCGACGGTGCGACGGTGGTCTCCACCTCAACCCGTAACTTCCCGAACCGTTTAGGTACCGGTGCGAACGTCTACCTGGCCTCTGCGGAGCTGGCGGCGGTTGCGGCGCTGATTGGCAAACTGCCAACGCCGGAAGAGTACCAGACCTTTGTGGCTCAGGTGGATAAGACGGCGGTGGATACCTACCGCTATCTGAACTTCGACCAGCTCTCTCAGTACACCGAGAAGGCCGACGGGGTTATCTTCCAGACAGCAGTATAAACAGCAAAACCGTCTCTACGAGACGGTTTTTAGTGTTTGCACCCTCTCCCGTGGGAGAGGGACGGGGTGAGGGCATCAGGCCGCAAGATCTTGCTCTCACCTTTTTATTTTCATTCCTCCCACCTCTCCCGCTTTTTTTCTTCCCCTCTGCTGCGATAATTACCCTAATGGCTTTGCAGAGGAAAATGCTATGGATTACGAATTTCTGCGCGACATCACCGGCGTGGTGAAAGTGCGTATGTCGATGGGGCACGAAGCCGTTGGACACTGGTTTAACGAAGAGGTGAAAGAGAACCTCGCGCTGCTGGATGAAGTCGAACAGGCGGCGAAGACGGTAAAAGGCAGTGAACGCTCCTGGCAACGCGCCGGACATGAATACACGCTGTGGATGGATGGCGAAGAGGTGATGGTGCGCGCTAACCAGCTCGAGTTTTCAGGTGACGAGATGGAAGAGGGGATGAGCTACTACGACGAAGAGAGCCTGTCGCTGTGCGGCGTGGAAGACTTCCTGCAGGTCGTGAATGCCTACCGTGAGTTCATGAAACAGAAGTAACTCCCGAAGCGTCCCTGCTCCGGGCAACACTTACACGGCCGGAATATTGCGGCCGTAGTAGATTTCGCGCATCTCTTTCCAGAGCAGGTCGGTGATGACCTTGCGCTCTTCTTCGCTTAAATCTTCCGGCTTTGTGTGGAACATGTAGTGCTTAAGGTCGAACTCCTTAAGCAACATTTTGGTATGGAAGATGTTTTCCTGGTACACGTTCACGTCCATCATGTCGTACAGCGATTTCATGTCCTCGGACATAAAGTTCTGAATGGAGTTGATCTCGTGGTCGATGAAGTGCTTCATGCCGTTGATATCGCGGGTGAAACCGCGCACGCGATAATCAATCGTGACGATGTCCGATTCCAGCTGGTGGATTAAATAGTTCAGCGCGTTCAGCGGGGAAATCACGCCGCAGGTCGACACCTCAATATCCGCGCGGAACGTGCACAGCCCGCCTTCCGGGTGGCTTTCCGGGTAGGTGTGCACGCAGATATGGCTTTTGTCCAGATGGGCGACGACCACTTCCGGCAGCGGGCCCGGGTGTTCAGTTTTGTCGATAAGCTTTGGGTCGACCGGCTCTTCGCTGACCAGAATGGTCACGCTGGCACCCTGAGGTTCATAATCCTGTCGGGCGATATTCAGGATGTTCGCACCGATGATCGAGCAGGTTTCTGACAGGATCTCGGTCAGACGGTTGGCGTTGTAGAGTTCGTCGATATAGGCGATGTAACCATCGCGTTCTTCCGCTGTTTTGGCATAGCAGATATCGTAAATACAAAAACTCAGGCTTTTGGTCAGGTTGTTAAAGCCATGCAGTTTAAGCTTTTTCAATTAGCTCACCCCCTTAGTGGATAATGCGTCTTGCAGGTACTGCGGCAGAGCAAACGCTGCGGTATGAATGGCCGGGTTGTAGTACCGACACGTGAGACCGGCCTGATGGAAGCGGGCCTGAATAATTTCGGTGGAGAGATGGCGCAGCACGTCGTTATCCGTCGCCCAGGCAAAGGTCATGATCCCGCCGTAGTACGTCGGAATGGCCGCCTGATAGAAGCTGACGTCGCCGAAATAGGTGCTCAGCTTACGATGGCTGTCGAGGGCTTCATCCTGCTGCAGGAAGCAGACGCCATTTTGCGCGACGAAGATACCGCCAGGGTTCAGGCAGCGCTTGCAGCCTTCGTAGAACGAGGAGGTAAACAGCGACGCGCCGGGGCCGATGGGGTCGGTACAGTCGGAGATAATGACGTCGAAGGTCTGCGTGGTCTGGTTAACGAAGTTAACGCCGTCGTCAATGACCAGATTAAAACGCGGGTCGTCATAGCTGCCAGCATTGTGGTTGGGCAGATACTGACGGCAAAACGAGACCACGCCTGCATCGATCTCCACCATGGTGATGGTTTCAATGGACCGATGACGGGAAACCTCGCGCAGCATTGCGCCGTCGCCGCCGCCGATAATCAGGACATGCTTCGCGTGACCGTGGGCCAGCAGCGGAACGTGGGTCATCATTTCATGATAGATAAACTCGTCGCGCTCGGTCGTTTGCACGACGCCGTCCAGCGCCATCACGCGGCCAAAGGCGGCATTTTCGAAAATGATGAGATCCTGGTGATCGGTTTTCTCATGATAGAGCACGTTATCAACGGCAAAGTACTGACCAAACTGGTCATGCAGTGTTTCATGCCACAACGTGTGGTCGGCCATACGCGGACTCCTCCTTTGTTAACTTCCGTAACGCTCATAAAAAATGAGCGAAACATGATAGCTAACTATAACCGTGGTTGCACGGTTATAGGTTCAACAGGGGGCGTTGGGAAGGTTATTTCACGTAGGCGAGCAGGCTGAGCGAATCGCGAGCCAGCGCTTTGCATTTTTTAGCCGTGGGAATGCCAATACCGCTCAAGTCGCGGTAGCTGTCTTCACCGAGCGCCTTCATGTCAAAGCTGTCGTAGTTGCTGAGATCCCACTGGTTTTGCTGGGCGAAAAAGACCAGCGCGCGGCGAATTTGCCCGTTGGGTAAATTCTGGTAGCCACAATCATTTTTCAGGAATACAAAAACCGCCGTTAAATCGGCCATATCTTCCGCTTCATTTTCACTGAGCGCATAGCTGTTCGCACACATTGCCATCAGGCTTCCGAACAAAATTGTCCTGAAAAACGTCTTCATTGCTTCTACCACTTCTTCACGGAAAATTAACGTTAGCATACTTGATGCCAGTGCGACGATCTTTATTATTGCCGCTTTACTTGACCTTCCGGTAAGGGGAGGGTTTATGCTCAAAAGATCGCCTGCTGGAAATAAGGAAATGAACATGCAACGTCGTGATTTTTTAAAATATTCCGCTGTGCTGGGGGCTGCCAGCGCATTACCACTCTGGAGCCGCGCGGTTTTTGCGGCTGACAGGCCTGCCTTACCCATCCCTGACTTACTGACCGCTGACGCCCGCAGCCGTATCCAGCTTGTTGTTCAGGCCGGTAAAACGACGTTCGGCGAGAACAACGCTACGACGTGGGGCTATAACGGCAATTTGCTCGGTCCGGCGCTTCAGTTACGTAAAGGGAAGGCGGTGACGGTGGATATCCACAATACGCTCGCTGAAGAGACCACTCTACACTGGCATGGGCTCGAAGTCCCGGGCGAAGTAGACGGTGGACCGCAGGGGGTTATCAAGGCCGGTGGCAAACGTAGCGTCACCTTTACGCCAGACCAGCGCGCGGCGACCTGCTGGTTCCACCCGCATCAGCATGGAAAAACGGGCCATCAGGTAGCGATGGGGCTGGCGGGGCTGGTGCTGATTGAAGACGACGATAGCCGCCTGCTGCGCCTGCCGAAACAGTGGGGCATCGACGACGTGCCGGTGATTGTGCAGGACAAAAAATTCACCGCGGACGGCCAGATTGACTATCAGCTGGACGTGATGAGCGCGGCGGTCGGCTGGTTCGGCGATACGCTGCTGGCCAACGGCGCGATCTATCCGCAGCATGCCGCGCCGAAAGGCTGGCTGCGTTTACGTCTGCTTAACGGCTGTAACGCGCGTTCGCTGAATTTTGCTGCCAGCGATAAGCGCCCGCTGTATGTCGTGGCGAGCGACGGCGGCCTGCTGCCGGAGCCGGTGAAGGTGAGCGAGCTGCCGATGCTCATGGGCGAACGCTTCGAAGTGCTGGTGGACATCAGCAACGGCAAGCCGTTCGACCTGGTAACGCTGCCGGTCAGCCAGATGGGGATGGCGGTTGCGCCGTTTGATAAACCGCATCCGGTGCTGCGCATTCAGCCGCTACAGGTCACGGCCTCTGGTACGCTGCCGGACACCTTAGCCACGCTGCCTGCTCTCCCGTCGTTGGATGGCCTTACGCGGCGCAAGCTTCAGCTTGCCATGGATCCGATGCTGGACATGATGGGCATGCAGGCGCTGATGAAGAAGTATGGCAATCAGGCGATGGCGGGGATGCACCACGGGCAGATGATGGGCCATATGAATATGGATCACGGCAAAATGGGCGGCATGGGGAACATGGATCACGGTGGTCACGGGTTCGATTTCCACAACGCCAACACGATCAACGGCAAAGCGTTCGACATGAACGCGCCGATGTTTGCTGCCACTAAAGGTCAGTTTGAGCGCTGGGTGATTTCAGGCGAAGGCGACATGATGCTGCACCCGTTCCACATCCACGGTACCCAGTTCCGCATTCTTTCTGAGAACGGCAAAGCGCCGGATGCGCATCGCGCAGGCTGGAAAGATACGGTGAGAGTAGAAGGCGGCGTCAGCGAGGTGCTGGTGAAGTTTGACCACGACGCGCCTAAAGAGTTTGCCTATATGGCCCACTGTCATCTGCTGGAGCACGAAGATACGGGGATGATGCTGGGGTTCACGGTTTAAAGCAGAGCGGCCTGATGCCCTCACCCTCTCCCACGGGGAGAGGGAACAAACACAAAAACGGCAACCGAAGTTGCCGTTTTGCTTTTATTTGCCTTCGTCCGGCAATGCGTACGCGACAATATAATCGCCCATCTTCGTGCCAAACGAGCCGTGACCACCCGCAGAGATGACAACGTACTGCTTGCCATTCACTTCATAGGTCATCGGCGTTGCCTGTCCACCGGCCGGCAGACGGCCCTGCCACAGTTTTTCACCGTTGGTCATGTTGTACGCGCGCAGATAGTTATCTGCGGTTGCCGCGATGAACAGCACGTTACCGGCGGTGGAGATAGGGCCACCCAGCATTGGCATACCCATATTGAACGGCACCGGAACCGGCATCGGGAACGGCATGCTGTCCTGTGGCGTACCAATACGTTTTTTCCAGACGATCTGGTTGGTTTTCAGATCCAGACCGGAGATGTAACCCCAGGCCGGCTGTTTACACGGCAGACCAAACGGAGACAGGAACGGGTTCAGGGTCACGCCAAACGGCACGCCATACTGCGGCTGAATACCGGCTTCGGTACCGCTGCCTTTCGCGTCTTTCGGCTGCTCCATCGGATTGCCCGGACCGCGTGGGATCAGACGAGAAACGAACGGCAGCGCCATTGGGTTGGCAATCGCCACCTGACGGTTCGGGTCAACGGAGATACCGCCCCACTCGAACATCCCCAGGTTACCCGGGAAGACCAGCGTGCCCTGCTCCGACGGCGGCGTGAAGATGCCTTCATAGCGCAGCTGATGGAACATCACGCGACACACCAGCTGGTCAAACATGGTGGCACCCCACATGTCTGCACCGCTGAGGTCTTTCTTCGGACGGAAGCTCAGGTCAGAGAACGGCTGGGTTTTGCTGACGTAGTCGCCTTTTGCGGCACCCTGTGGAACCGGTTTTTCCGGTGCCGGCACAACCAGCTTACCGTTGCTGCGATCCAGGACGAAGATGTTGCCCGTCTTGGCCGGAGCGTAAATGACCGGCACGGTTTTGCCGTTTACGGTAATGTCGGCCAGCGTCGGCTGGGACGGCATATCCATATCCCACAGATCGTGGTGAACGGTCTGGTAGCTCCACGCCAGCTTACCGGTGGTCGCGTTCAGCGCCACGATAGCGCTCGCATAACGTTCCTGCTCCGGCGTACGGTTACCGCCCCAGATATCCGGCGTGGTCACGCCCATTGGCAGATAGACCAGGTCCAGCTTCGCGTCATACGCGGCTGGCGCCCAGGAGTTTGGCGAGTTGAAGGTAAAGGTGTGCTCGTCCGACGGGATCGCGTTTGGATCTTTCGCGCCCGGGTCGAAGGCCCACAGCAGTTTACCGGTGTTCACGTCGAAACCGCGGATAACGCCGGAGGTTTCACGCGTGGAGAAGTTATCCGTTACCGAACCGGCAATCACGATGGTTTTATCGGTGATGATTGGCGGCGAGGTTGGCTCATACAGACCCGGCGTAGTGTCCGGCATGTTGGTCTGCAGATTCAGGATGCCTTTGTTGGCAAAGGTTTCACACAGCTTGCCCGTTTCTGCGTTGATGGCGAACAGACGGCCATCGTTCACCGGCAGCATAATGCGGCGCGGGCAGTCGGCAATCACTTCCGGGCTGGCATTATCGGCACGCGCTTCGTGGTAAGAAACGCCACGGCAGGTGACATGCTGGAAGGACGGGTTGGAGTTCAGCTGCGGATCGAAGTGCCATTTCTCTTTACCGGTGGCCGCGTCGAGCGCAAACAGACGCTGGTGCGCCGTACACAGGTAGAGCATGTTGCCCACTTTAATCGGGGTCACTTCATTGGTCAGTTCGCCCGGATCGTTTGGCATCTTCAGGTCGCCGGTACGGAATACCCAGGCTTCCTTCAGGTTTTTAACGTTGTCCGTGTTGATCTGCTTCAGCGGGGAGTAGCGTTGACCTTCCTGGTTACGACCATAGGCCGGCCAGTCGCCGTCCGCCACCTGAGAGATAGCTGCCGCAGGCGTGGATTCCGCGTTCAGCGTGCCGTGGATCTCCTGTGGGTCGTTAAAACCTGCCCATGTCAGGATGCCGCCGCTGATTAACAGCGCTACCACCAGCGCCGCAACGGCACCGCTGGAAGGGACAATCAGACGACGCCAGACAAACGGCAGGATCAGCCAGATACCGAAGAAGACCAGGATGTCGCTGCGCGGGGTCAGCGCCCAGAAGTCGAAGCCGACTTCCCAGACGCCCCAGATCATCGTGGCGAGGAGCAGTGCGGCATAGAGCCACAGTGCGGATTGTTTTCTACGCCAGAGCAGGACGGTTACGCCAAGCATAACCAGGCCCGCAATCGGGTAGTACCAGGAGCCGCCGATCGCGACCAGCCAGACGCCACCGATTAACAGGTACAGGCCGCAGAAGGCGGCGAATAGCGCTGTTAGTGTCACCAGTAGACGCGGCTGTTTAGAGTTTGTTTCAGCCATAGAAAGTGTACTCGTCAGTTTTTGTTAATAATTTGCTAGCAACTAATTATAGGTATTAACAAGTGTGATCGGAATCACAATATTTGCTTTTTATAACTCATGCGCCAGGGTTATCCATTTGCTGGTATAATGGCTGGCTTGCGTATCGATGCCGGAAATACATTCACCTGCATTGAGAGATTTTCATTAAAATCATATGGTTAGTAATATGAAACATACTGTTGAAGTGATGATCCCGGAAGCCGAGATCAAAGCGCGTATCGCCGAACTGGGTCGTCAAATCACCGAACATTACAAGGACAGCGGCAGCGAAATGGTGCTGGTGGGCCTGTTGCGTGGCTCTTTCATGTTCATGGCAGACCTGTGCCGTGAAGTGCAGGTGCCGCACGAGGTCGATTTTATGACCGCCTCCAGCTACGGCAGCGGCATGTCCACAACCCGTGATGTGAAAATCCTGAAAGATCTGGATGAAGATATTCGTGGCAAAGATGTGTTGATCGTTGAAGACATTATTGACTCCGGCAACACGCTGTCAAAAGTGCGCGAGATCCTGAGCCTGCGTGAGCCAAAATCTCTGGCGATTTGTACTTTGCTGGATAAACCTGACCGCCGTGAAGTGCAGGTGCCGGTGGAGTTTGTCGGTTTCTCGATTCCGGACGAATTCGTCGTCGGTTACGGCATTGACTACGCGCAGCGTTATCGTCATCTGCCGTATGTCGGGAAAGTGGTATTGCTGGACGAGTAATAGCGGGCTGATGCCCTCATCCCAGCCCTCTCCCACGGGGAGAGGGTGAAAACCCCCGGCTTTGTTTATTTATGGTTCACATGCTTAAGCTTGAGGTTGGCAATCCCCGAACGGTAGCGCTGCTCCAGCGTTTCGCGGTTAGTGGCGGTGACTTCCAGATTGCGCAGCAGCCCATCGTGAATACCGTACGCCCAGCCGTGGATTGAAACCTTCTGCCCGCGTTTCCACGCCGACTGCATGATGGTCGAATGCCCAAGGTTATATACCTGCTCCATCACGTTGAGCTCGCACAGGGTGTCCATGCGTCGCTCCTGCGGCATTTCGCCGAGCAGTGAACTATGTTTGAACCAGATATCGCGGATGTGCAGCAGCCAGTTATCAATCAACCCCAGTTCCGGATTTTCAACCGCCGCCTGCACGCCGCCGCAGCCGTAGTGGCCGCAAATAATGATGTGCTCGACTTCCAGAACGTCAACGGCATACTGAACCACGGAAAGACAGTTGAGATCGGTATGAATCACCAGGTTGGCGACGTTGCGGTGAACAAACAGTTCGCCGGGCTCAAGGCCGGTCAGGCGTTCCGCAGGTACGCGGCTGTCTGAACAGCCAATCCAGAGAAAGCGCGGGTTTTGGGCTTGCGCCAGTTTTCCAAAAAATCCGGGGTCTTCCTCCACCAGCATTTTTGACCATAGTGCATTGTTGCTAATGAGTGTATCTATGTCGTTCATGGAGGTTAGCGACCTGTAACCAAGTAATTGCGTTGCGCTACTATAGGGTAACCCGACTTTTAATGAAACCACACAACGTGTGTAAGAACTGAAGGTAAGTTAAATTCATGGCAATTGCACTGGAGCTTGAGCAGCTTAAAAAAACCTATCCGGGTGGCGTTCAGGCGCTACGCGGGATAGATCTAAAAGTAGAGGCCGGTGATTTTTACGCGCTTCTGGGGCCGAACGGGGCGGGGAAATCCACCACCATCGGGATCATCAGTTCGCTGGTGAACAAAACCTCCGGCCGCGTCAGCGTGTTCGGATACGATCTGCAAAAAGATGTGGTGAACGCCAAGCGTCAGCTGGGGCTGGTACCGCAGGAGTTTAACTTCAACCCGTTTGAGACGGTGCAGCAGATTGTCGTTAACCAGGCGGGTTATTACGGCGTTGAGCGTAAAGAGGCGCTGGAGCGCAGCGAAAAATACCTCAGGCAGCTCGATCTCTGGGAAAAACGTAGCGAGCGTGCGCGGATGTTGTCCGGCGGGATGAAGCGCCGCCTGATGATTGCCCGTGCGCTGATGCACGAGCCAAAGCTGCTGATCCTCGATGAACCGACTGCGGGTGTCGATATCGAACTTCGTCGTTCCATGTGGGGCTTCCTGAAAGATCTCAACGACAAGGGCACTACCATCATTCTGACCACCCACTATCTGGAAGAGGCTGAAATGCTGTGCCGCAACATCGGCATCATTCAGCACGGCGAGCTGGTGGAAAACACCTCGATGAAGGATCTGCTCTCCAAGCTGAAATCAGAAACCTTTATTCTCGATCTGGCGGCAAAAAGCCCGCTACCGAAGCTTGAAGGGTACCAGTATCGCCTGGTAGATACCTCGACGCTGGAAGTGGAAGTGCTGCGCGAGCAGGGGATCAACAGCGTGTTCTCCCAGTTGAGCGCGCAGGGGATTCAGGTATTAAGTATGCGTAATAAAGCGAACCGACTGGAAGAGCTGTTTGTCTCTCTGGTGCAGGATAAACAAGGAGACAAGGCATGACGCATCTTTACTGGGTCGCGCTGAAGAGCATCTGGGCGAAAGAGATTAACCGCTTTATGCGTATCTGGGTGCAAACCCTGGTGCCGCCGGTCATCACTATGACGCTCTATTTCATTATCTTTGGTAACCTGATTGGCTCCCGCATTGGTGAAATGCACGGCTTTACCTACATGCAGTTTATCGTGCCGGGTCTGATCATGATGGCGGTGATCACCAACGCCTACGCCAACGTGGCGTCGTCGTTCTTTAGCGCCAAATTCCAGCGCAACATTGAAGAACTGCTGGTGGCACCGGTGCCGACGCACGTCATCATCGCCGGTTACGTGGGTGGCGGCGTGGCGCGCGGGCTGTGCGTGGGGATCCTGGTCACGGCGATTTCGCTGTTCTTCGTCCCGTTCCAGGTACACTCGTGGCTGTTTGTCGCGCTCACGCTGCTCCTGACGGCGATCCTGTTTTCGCTGGCCGGTCTGCTGAACGCGGTATTCGCCAAAACGTTTGACGACATCAGCCTGATCCCGACCTTCGTGCTGACGCCGCTGACCTATCTCGGCGGGGTGTTCTACTCCCTGACGCTGCTGCCACCGTTCTGGCAGGCGCTGTCGCACCTGAACCCGATTGTCTACATGATCAGCGGTTTCCGCTTTGGCTTCCTCGGCATTACCGATGTGCCGCTGTTTACCACGGTGGCGGTGCTGGTGGTGTTCATCATCGCCTTCTACCTGCTGTGCTGGTATCTGATCCAGCGTGGGCGCGGTCTGCGCAGTTAGCCTCCTGCCCGGCGACGTTCTGGTTGCCGGGCACTTTCTTTGACAGTTATCACCGTAAGCAAACCTTCACTTCGCTAAACTACTTGCCTGCTAAGGAGAGAGTTATGCTGGGATGGGTTATTACCTGCCACGATGAACAGGCGCAGGAAATGCTGGACAAGCTTGAGGCCAGATTTGGCCCGCTGGCGCAATGCCGGGCGGTAAATTACTGGCGCGGGTTGAGCACCAACATGCTCAGCCGGATGATGTGCGATGCCCTGCATGAAACGGACACCGGTGATGGGGTCATTTTTCTTACCGATAAATCCGGGGCCGCGCCTTACCGGGCCGCGGCGTTACTGAGCCACAAGCATGATAACTGTGAAGTGATCTCCGGTATCAGCCTGCCTTTACTCGAAACCGTGTATCCGCTTCGTGCCTCATTAAGCAGCGCCGAGTTTCGTCACGCCATCGTGGCAGAGGGGCTGCCGGAAGTGAGCAGCCTGTGGCACCAGCAGCAGAAGAACCCGCCTTTCGTTCTGCTTCACGATCTGTATAAGCATTAAACATTGGTATTGATGTCGCTTTTGCTACAATGGCGACTGATTTCCTGTGTCGATTAATATCCTATGTTCATGCGCGTTATCTTTCTCCTTTTGCTGCTGGTTTCCGGCGGGGCGTCTGCCAGCCTGATAAGCCAGCAAGGGCTTCCTGCTCAATATATGCAAACCACTGAGGATGCGGCCATCTGGGCCCAGGTGGGGAACGAGGTGGTTAACGTAGGCAATATTCGCGCCGGGCAGATCCTCGCGGTCTTTCCCGCTGCGGCGGATTATTATGAATTTCGCTTCGGATTCGGCACGGGGTTTATCGATAAAGATCACCTTGAGAAAGTGCAGGGCAAACAGCGCGTTGAGGACAGCTTGGGCGATCTGAACAAGCCGCTCAGTAACCAGAACCTCATCACCTGGAAAGATACGCCCGTCTATAACGCGCCCAGCAGCGGAAGTGCGCCTTTTGGCACCCTTAGCGCCAACCTGCGTTATCCCATTCTGAACAAACTTAAAGACCGTCTGAATCAGACCTGGTTTCAGATCCGCATTGGCAATCGTCTGGCGTGGATCAGCAGCCTGGATGCGCAGGAAGATAACGGCATTCCGGTTCTGACCTACCACCATATTCTGCGAGATGAGGAGAACACCCGTTTTCGTCATACTTCCACGACCACCAGCGTACGCGCGTTCAGCAACCAGATGACCTGGCTTCGCGACCAGGGGTACACCACGCTGACGATGTACCAGCTGGAGGGCTACGTGCGTAACAGGATGAACCTGCCAGCAAAGGCGGTGGTGATTACCTTTGACGACGGCCTGAAGTCGGTGAGCCGCTACGCGTATCCGGTTCTGAAACAATATGGCTTCAACGCGACGGCGTTTATCATTTCCTCACGAATTAAAGGCCATCCGCAGAAGTGGGACCCGAAATCGCTGCAGTTTATGAGCGTTCAGGAAATTAAGGGCATTCAGGACGTGTTCGATATTCAGTCTCATACTCACTTCCTGCATCGCGTCGACGGGTATAAACACCCGATCTTGCTGAGCCGCAGCTATCACGTGATCCTGTTTGATTTTGAACGTTCTCGTCGCGCGCTGTCGCAGTTTAATCCGCGCGTGCTGTACCTTTCCTATCCGTTTGGTGGCTACGACAATAAAGCGATCAAGGCGGCGAACGACGCCGGTTTTCATCTGGCTGTGACCACAGTGAAAGGGAAGGTGAAGCCGGGGGATAATCCGTTCTTGCTGAAGCGTTTGTATATATTAAGAACGGATTCTCTGGAGACCATGTCGCGGCTGATCAGCAATCAGCCGCAGGGTTAACGATCAGGCAACCTGAACAGGAATCGCCTTCGCGGTACGCTTCATGTCGTTGTCGCCTTCAAAATAGGCCACTTTTGGCTGCCAGCGGCGCGCTTCTTCGTCAGACATCATCACGAAGCTGGCGATGATCACGATATCGCCCACGTCCGCGCAGTGCGCTGCCGCGCCGTTAACGGAGATGATTTTGGAGCCGCGCTCGGCGGCAATGGCGTAGGTGGAGAAGCGTTTGCCGTTGTTCACGTTCCAGATATCAATCGCTTCGTTTTCAAGAATACCCGCCGCGTCGAGGAAATCCTGGTCAATGGCGCAGGAGCCTTCATAGTGCAGGTCGGCCTGGGTGACTTTCACACGGTGAAGCTTACCTTGCAGCATTTTGCGAATCATTACGTTTACCTTTAATTATCCAGGGTGAAGAACTACGCCAGCTCAACCACTTTATTGTCGATAAGGCGTGCCTGGCCGAGCCATGCCGCCACCAGAATTACCGCGCGTTTGCTGGTCTGCGTCAGTTCAAGCAGGGTATCAGCATCGCGGATTTGAATATCATCAGCGCGGAAGCCTTTGTCGTTCAGCGCCTGCTCTGCAAGGGCGACGATCTCTTCTGCGGCCAGCTCTTTCGCCAGCAGCTGTTCCGCCATGGTGTTCATGACTTTGCTCAAGCCCGGTGCGATCTTACGCTGGTCAGCGGTCAGGTAGCCGTTGCGCGAGCTGAGCGCCAGACCGTCTTTCGCACGCACAATCGGCACCCCGACAATCTCAATATCGTATCCCATATCGGCGACCATCTTGCGGATCAGCGCCAGCTGCTGGAAATCTTTCTCACCGAAGCAGGCAACGTCCGGCTGCACCAGGTTGAACAGCTTGCTGACGATGGTGGAGACGCCGCGGAAGTGTCCAGGGCGGCTGGCGCCTTCCAGCATGGTGGAAATGCCGGGGACATCAACGTACGTCGCCTCGTCGGTACCCTGCGGGTAGATATCTGCCGGGGCCGGTGAGAAGACGATGTCTGCGTGGCGCTTTTTAAGCTTCTCGCAATCTTCCTGCAGGGTGCGCGGATAGCGTGCCAGGTCATCGGCGCGGTCAAACTGCATTGGGTTAACGAAGATACTGACCACCACGATATCTGCGCGGGCTTTTGCTTCGTCCACCAGCTTCATGTGGCCGTCATGCAGGTTGCCCATGGTTGGGACCAGTGCGATACGTTTACCTTCCTGACGCGCGCGACGAATATGCTGGCGAAGCAGCGGCAGGGTTTCAATGATTAGCACAACGAGACTCCTTAATGGAAACTGTGTTCTTCACCCGGGTAAACACCGGATTCAACGTCGGCAATATACTGCCTGACCGCAGCGCGCATGTCGCCCGCTTCGGTAAGGAAATTTTTGGCAAACTTCGGAATATGCCCTCCGGTAATGCCAAAGGCGTCGTGCATCACCAGAATCTGACCATCGGTCACGTTGCCTGCGCCAATACCAATCACCGGAATGGTTAGCGCGTCGGTGATGCGTTTCGCCAGCTCAACCGGCACGCACTCCAGCACCAGCAGCTGCGCGCCGGCGGCTTCCAGCGCCAGGGCATCATCAAACAGCGTCTGGGCTGCGTCGCCGCGGCCCTGCACTTTATACCCGCCAAAGATGTTGACGGACTGCGGCGTCAGACCCAAATGACCGCACACCGGTACCGCGCGTTCGGTGAGCATTTTCACCGTATCCACCAGCCAGGCGCCGCCTTCAATTTTGACCATGTTAGCGCCCGCGCGCATTACCGCCGCCGCGTTTTCAAATGCCTGCTCTGGCGTGGCGTAGGCCATAAACGGCAGGTCGGAAAGCAGCAGGCAGGCAGGGGCTCCACGGCGCACGGCGCGGGTATGGTAAGCGATATCCTCAACCGTTACCGGCAGGGTGGAATCATGTCCTTGTACCGTCATCCCTAACGAATCTCCGACCAGCATGACGTTGATACCCTCTTCGGCAAACAGTTTGGCGAAGCTGTAGTCATACGCGGTGATGGTGGCGAAGCGTTTTTTTTCCTGTTTGCATTTCTGCAGTAAGGAGATGGTGGTTGGTTTCATACTGTTTCCTGATAGCCCAAAGCGAATCTTTGCGCATTCTAACAGTAACATTCGAGGGAACAATGATTTTAGGTAACCGATTAACCACAATTATTTTGCGGTCAATCGGTGGGGGAGAGGATCACCAGCGAGCGGGTCTTTCCGCGTTGAGGTTGCTCAGAACGGTCTTTAATGCGGTACCGTCCGGGAAGGTGAGATCGGGTGCCACTTCAAAGAGCGGCCAGAGCATAAAGCCACGGTTTTTCATGTCGTAATGCGGTACGGTGAGGCGCTCGGTATTAATCACTTCATGGCCGAACAGCATAATATCGAGGTCGAGCGTGCGCGGCCCCCAGCGTTCGGCTTTACGCACGCGCCCCTGCTGTAGCTCGATGCGCTGGGTATTTTCCAGCAGCGTTTCGGCATCGAGGGCCGTTTCCAGCACCACGGCGGCATTCAGATAATCAGGCTGATCCTGTGGCCCGAGTGGCGGCGTGCGGTAAAACGAGGAGACCGCCACGATACGGCTTTGCGGGATCTCACCCAGGGCCTGTACGGAAGCGTTAACCTGCTCCAGCGGAGAGGCTAAATTACTGCCGATGGCGATATACGCGAGGGTCATGCTGTCCCTTCACGACGCGGCGCGCGTTTGCGCGGACGACGATGACGGCGACGCGGTGCAGGCTCTTCATCCAGCCCGGTCAGCATATCTTTCTGCTCCGGCGGGGCGGAAACCTGGAACTCAGCCCACCACTGCGCCAGACGCTGCAGCTCCTGATTACGTTCAGTTTCCGCACGTAGCGACAGCAGATCGAAGGCCGCGCGGAATTTTGGATGCTCCATCAGCTTCCAGGCACGCTTGCCCTGACGGCGGGACATGCGCAGCTGTAGCTGCCAGATATCGCGCACCAGCGTGGTAATACGTTTCGGGATTGCCAGCGTGCGGCACCCTTCGTCCAGCACGTCGTTCGCGGCGAGCGCGAAGGCATCGTAATAGGCGAGGCCGCTCTCCTGGGTGATTCTTTGAGCCGTTTCCAGCAGGGGATACCAGAACATCGCCGCAAACAGGAATGCCGGGTTCACGCGCATATCATTATGGATGCGGGTGTCGGTATTTTTCAGCACCTGTGCAATCATGCGCTCCATTGGGCTGTCACCGTTTTCGGTGAAGTAGCGGGTAATGGTCGGGAACAGCGGCTGGAACAGGTTGTATTCGCGCAGCAGATTGTAGGTTTCAAACCCGTAGCCAGCCTGCAGCAGCTTCAGCGCCTCTTCAAACAGGCGGGCAGGCGGTACGTCGTTAATCAGCGTCGCCAGACGCGGGATCGGCTCTGCGGTTTCCGGGCTGATGCGCATGTTCAGCTTGGCGGCAAAACGCACGGCGCGCAGCATGCGCACCGGATCTTCGCGATAGCGCGTTTCCGGCGTGCCAATCAGACGGATCAGACCCTCTTTCAGGTCCTGCATGCCGCCGACGTAATCGCGCACGGTGAAATCCGCCACGCTGTAATAAAGGCTGTTGATAGTGAAGTCGCGGCGCTGGGCATCTTCTTCGATAGAACCGAAGATATTGTCGCGCAGCAGCATGCCGTTCTGGCCGCGCTGTGACGTGGTGCGATCGGATGCGCCCGCTTCGTGGTGGCCGCGGAAGGTCGCCACTTCGATAATTTCTGGCCCAAACATCACGTGAGCGAGACGGAAACGGCGGCCAACGAGACGACAGTTACGGAATAATTTGCGCACCTGCTCAGGCGTGGCGCTGGTCGTCACGTCGAAATCTTTCGGTTTTTTGCCCAGCAGTAAATCACGCACCCCACCGCCAACGAGATAGGCCTCGTAGCCCGCTTTATTCAGACGATAGAGTACCTTGAGGGCATTTTCACTGATATCTTTGCGGGAAATATTGTGCTGCTCACGCGGAATAACCGACATGTGTGGCTGTGCAATAGCGTCGTTCGCCATGCTCTCTTCGCGGCTTAGCACTTTACGGCAAAAATTAGCGACTCGGGTAAAAATGGTACACCTCGTAGTGTGTTTTGTTATGAAAAAAGCGGCTAATCATAGCTCAGCGCAACGCATTTGAGAATGCTGGATTTTTGGCACCGCCGTGAGCGTCCAGTTGGCAATGGCTATTTTCAGCAGTTCGTCAATGCACAGATCCTGCCATTCGTTGGTTACATTCTGGTTGAGAAATCGCAGCGCGTCGATCAAAACAGGACGCGGATCGCCGTCTGGCAGGGCCGGGGCGTGGTTTTGCTTGGACAGCTTAACGCCCTGCGCATTGACCGCCAGCGGCAGATGAATGTAATCCGGCGCTGTCCAGCCAAACTGATGATACAACGATATTTGTCGCACCGTCGGTTCGACCAGATCTGCCCCGCGCACAATTTCCGTGACGCCCTGGAAACGATCGTCGACGACCACGGCCAGGTTATAGGCGAAAAGGCCGTCGCGGCGGTGAATAATAAAATCCTCGCGCGCGAGGCGCTCATCAGCATGGATTTCGCCGGAGAGTAAATCGTTAAAGCACGTCACCGGGAAGCGCTGCTTTATCCGTACGGCGGCATTTTCCGGGGGAAGATTCAGCGTGCGGCAGTGGCCGTCATAAACCCCTCCCACGCTCTGGATACGCGCGCGGGTGCAGGTGCAGTTATAGGAAAGCCCCTGAGCGCTAAGCCAGGCCAGACGTTCCCGGTAGGCTTCATGACGGTTTGACTGCCAGAGGACGTCGCCGTCCCAGTGAAGACCGTAATGTTCCAGCTGACGCAGAATGGTGTCTGCAGCACCGGGAACTTCACGCGGAGGGTCAATATCTTCAATGCGTACGAGCCATTTGCCCTGGCGGGCGCGAGCCTGCAGGTAGCTGCCGAGCGCGGCAATTAATGAGCCGAAGTGTAATTCACCGGAAGGAGATGGCGCGAAGCGCCCAATATAGGGTGATTCAGACATATCAACAGTAACAAGGCGGGAGAGACTCCCGCCTTTGGAGTGTGTAAACAGCGCTGGCGTTAGCCGGCCATCTGTTTTTCGCGGATTTCGGCCAGCGTTTTACAGTCGATGCACAGATCGGCGGTTGGACGCGCTTCCAGGCGACGAATACCGATTTCAACACCGCAGGATTCGCAGTAGCCAAAATCTTCGTCTTCGACTTTTTTCAGCGTTTTCTCGATCTTTTTGATCAGCTTGCGTTCGCGGTCACGGTTACGCAGTTCGAGGCTGAACTCTTCTTCCTGAGCGGCACGGTCTACCGGATCAGGGAAGTTAGCCGCTTCATCCTGCATATGCGAAACGGTGCGATCCACTTCATCCCTGAGTTGATTACGCCATGCTTCAAGAATACGCTTGAAGTGCGACAGCTGGGCTTCGTTCATATACTCTTCGCCCGGCTTCTCTTGATACGGCTCCACCCCAGCGATGGCGAGAATACTCAGGGACGATGTTTTACGGTTTTGCCCTTCTTGCATGTTGCTTCTCCTTAACACGCACTATCGATCCCCGTGTTGGGGGAAAAATCAGGTCGCTATAAATAGCAGATGCTTTTCCGTATGGCAATTATCTAAACGTAACACTTGACAAGCCTGTGAGGAAAAGCGTATTTGCGCACGCGGCCAGAACACTTATTCATCAATCGTCTAATCCCTTATAAGACAATGGGAAGAGACGATCTCAGAGTCATATTATCGGCAGAAAGTTCCGCTTTATAAGCTAAAACCTCTACCCCCTGCTTTTGTGCCTCATTCAACAGTTGTGCGTATTTAGGATCGATATGGCGGGCAGGGGAAAACCGTTCAATGGCTGAATGCAACACCGCAAACAGCAATACGGCGCGTTTGCCCGCCGCCGCAACACTCATTAGCTCTCGCAGATGCTTCTGCCCGCGTAGCGTTACCGCATCCGGAAAGAAGCCATTTTCCTGTTCCGCTAACGTCACTGATTTTACTTCAATATAGCACTCAGGCCGGTCTTCCGCCTGTAACATGAAGTCAATTCTGCTGCCTTCATCGCCATATTTCACTTCACTTTTATGCGTACCGTAACCCACAAGTTCGGGAATGGCGCCATTAGTCAGCGCTTCCTTAACGAGCTGATTTGCGCGCAGGGTGTTAACGCAAATAAATGCCCCGTTTTGCGTCTCGGTTATTTCCCAGGTATGGGCATATTTGCGTTTAGTATTTTCTGACGTGGAATACCAGACCGTGTCACCCGGGGCGGCGCAACCGGTCATGGCGCCGGTGTTGGGGCAGTGCAGGGTGAGCGCTTCGCCTTCCGGCGTCACCACGTCGGCGAGGAAGCGTTTGTAGCGTTGGATCAGCGTGGCAGACTGGAGTGCAGGACTAAACTTCATCAGAATTCCTTGTGGTGTCGCCCAGCGTCCAGCGCTGTAGCGGCGTATAGCGGGTGCGTCCCTGTGCAAAG
Organism: Enterobacter asburiae; assembly: GCA_011754535.1. Taxonomy (NCBI): domain Bacteria; kingdom Pseudomonadati; phylum Pseudomonadota; class Gammaproteobacteria; order Enterobacterales; family Enterobacteriaceae; genus Enterobacter; species Enterobacter asburiae. The sequence goes on from JAAQVN010000001.1 coordinate 874,002, forward strand.
ACGGATTCATAAAGCGCGAATTCATTGACCGGAAAAGCCCAATGAAAGCCCGGGGGCGGGATAGCAACGGCCTGACCGGCATCGCGCAATAACGTGATGTGCGGGTGAAACGGCTGCGGGCTTTGATAACAGCCGCTTCGCGCCGCCTGCGCGCGCAGCATATTGGCAAGCTGTAACAACCCGCGCGGCGGCTGGCGAGTACCCAGCCAGACCACGCGCGAACGCAGCCACTGGCCCGCGTCGTCAAGGTGCAGCGTAAACGGTGGCTGAGAAATTCGCCCGGCCATGGCGGCCAACGCCCGCTGTTTTTCGGCGCTCACGTCACCCAGAAACGCCAGCGTAAGGTGCAGGTTGGCTGCCGCAACGGGTCGGCCCGCTTCCGGCGGAAAATGTTCCGCGCGCCAGCGAACGATGTGCCGCTGTACGGTGGTGGGCAATTCAATGGCAAAAAACAGCCGTTTCGACTCAGACATTCGGGGGGACTCGGTAATGATATGCGCCGATGCTACAATGTACGCCGACTAATGTTAACCCTCTGGAGCTGTTAGTGTCCTCATTGCCGGTCGCCGTCGTCCTTCCTGAGCTTCTCGCTGCCTTACAACATGCCCCGCAGGTTTTGCTTAACGCGCCTACGGGGGCGGGTAAATCTACCTGGCTGCCGTTGCAGATCCTCAAAGAGGGGAAGATTGCCGGAAAAATCATCCTGCTCGAGCCGCGCAGGCTGGCCGCGCGCAACGTGGCGCAGCGGCTGGCGGAACTGCTGAATGAAAAACCGGGTGAAACGGTGGGCTATCGGATGCGTGCCGAAACCTGCGTCGGCCCGTCCACGCGTCTTGAGGTGGTCACCGAGGGTATTCTCACCCGCATGCTGCAAAACGATCCGGAGCTGACCGGCGTCGGGCTGGTGATTCTGGATGAATTCCACGAGCGCAGCCTGCAGGCGGATCTCGCCCTGGCGCTGTTGCTGGATGTACAACAGGGACTGCGCGACGATCTCCGGCTGCTGATTATGTCGGCGACGCTGGACAACGAGCGGCTGCAGCAGACGCTGCCCGATGCGCCGGTTGTCGCCTCCGAAGGTCGAGCGTTCCCTGTTGAGCGCCGCTATCTGCCGCTTCCTGCCCATCAGCGCTTTGACGAAGCGGTGGCTGTTGCCACTGCTGACCTGCTTCGCCAGGAGCCCGGTTCGCTGCTGCTGTTTTTGCCCGGCGTGGGGGAGATTCAGCGCGTGCAGGAGCGGCTGGCCTCCAGGGTGGGCACTGACGTTATGCTTTGCCCGCTCTATGGTGCCTTGTCGTTGACCGAGCAGCGTAAAGCCATCCTTCCCGCCCCGGCGGGGCAGCGTAAAGTGGTGCTGGCAACCAACATTGCCGAAACCAGCTTGACCATCGAAGGCATTCGCCTGGTGGTGGATAGCGCGCAGGAGAGGGTGGCGAGCTTTGATCCACGCACCGGGCTGACGAAACTGCTGACGCAGCGCATCAGCCAGGCGTCAATGGTGCAGCGCGCGGGCCGTGCGGGGCGTCTTGAGCCGGGGATTTGCCTGCACTTGACCAGCGCGGAGCACGCTGAACGAGCGGCACAGCAAAGCACGCCGGAGATTTTACAAAGCGATCTCTCAGGGCTGGTGATGGATCTTCTGCAGTGGGGCTGCCCGAACCCTGAACAGCTCACCTGGCTCAATCCGCCGCCCGTCGTGAACCTCGCCGCCGCGCGCAGCCTGCTGACCCAGCTTGGCGCGCTGGAAGGTGAACGTCTGACGGCGCGCGGTCAGAAAATGGCGGCGCTGGGCAACGATCCGCGTCTGGCGGCGATGCTGGTGGCCGCGCAGGGAGAAGATGAAATTGCCACGGCGGCGAAACTGGCGGCTATTCTTGAGGAGCCGCCACGCGGAGGCAGCAGCGATCTGGGGCAGGCGTTTTCGCGCAGTCAGGGAAACTGGCAGCAGCGGGCGCAGCAGCTGTGCAAACGTCTGAATAGCCGGGGCGGTTCACCTGACGGCGATAAGATTGCCTCCCTGCTGGCGCTGGCCTTCCCGGACAGGATTGCGCGCCGCCGCGGGCTTGACGGTCGCTATCAGCTGGCAAACGGTATGGGGGCGATGCTGGACAGCGATGATGCCCTGACGCGTCACGAGTGGCTGATCGCCCCGCTGTTGCTTCAGGGCAGCCAGTCTCCGGATGCGCGTATCCTGCAGGCGATTGCCGTGGACGTAGACGCCCTGACGCGCACCTCCCCGCAGCTGCTCCAGCAATCGGACATCGTGGAATGGGATGACGCCCAGGGGACGCTGAAGGCGTTTCGGCGTAGGCAGATTGGCAAACTGATCCTCGGGACGAAACCGCTGGCGAAGCCGTCGGAAGAAGAGTTACACCAGGCAATGCTGAACGGCATCCGGGAAAAAGGGCTGGGCGTGCTGAACTGGACGCCGGAGGCCGAACAGTACCGTATTCGTCTGCACTGCGCCGCGAAGTGGATACCGGAATACGGCTGGCCAGCGGTGGATGATGAGACGCTGCTGGCCACGCTTGAGCACTGGTTATTGCCACAAATGAGCGGCGTGCACTCTCTGCGCGCCCTTAAGGCGCTTGATGTTAAGACCGCGTTACAGAATTTACTGGACTGGTCATTACGTCAACGTCTGGATAGTGAGCTTCCTGGGCATTACACTGTGCCCACCGGGAGCCGGATTGCCATTCGTTATCATGAGGATAATCCTCCGGCGCTGGCGGTTCGGATGCAGGAGATGTTTGGTGAAGCCACCACACCGTCTATTGCTGAAGGGCGTGTGCCGTTGGTGCTTGAGCTGCTTTCGCCTGCGCATCGTCCATTGCAGATCACCCGCGATTTGGGGGCGTTCTGGGCGGGAAGCTACCGTGAAGTGCAGAAAGAGATGAAAGGGCGCTACCCCAAACACGTCTGGCCGGACGATCCGGCGAATACGGCGCCGACGCGGCGCACGAAGAAGTATTCATGAGTTAGGTGAAAGAGGGGAGTGCGGCCTGATGAGTGCGGCCTGATGCCCTCACCCCGGCCCTCTCCCACAGGGAGAGGGAGAAAACACTAAAGACTTTCCTGACAGGAAAGTCTTGCTGTTTATTTTGAGAGATTTCTTCTTTCACAAGTCTGTGGAAGAAAAGAAAATCTGGCCTTTGCGCCTGAAAGTTGCGGAGAAAAAGCATGGCGGGGAATGACCGCGAGCCAATAGGACGTAAGGGAAAACCCGCGCGTCCGGCGAAAGAAAAGATAAGCCGTCGTCGCCTCAGAGATGAGGACTATGACGATGACTATGAAGACGATTATGAGGATGAAGAACCCATGCCGCGTAAAGGGAAAGGCAAAGGGCGTAAGCCTCGGGGCAAGCGCGGCTGGTTCTGGCTGCTGCTGAAGCTGTTTATTGTTTTTGTGGTGCTGATCGCGATTTACGGCGTCTATCTGGATCAGAAGATTCGCAGTCGTATTGACGGAAAAGTCTGGCAGCTGCCTGCGGCAGTGTATGGTCGCATGGTGAACCTTGAGCCGGATATGTCCATCAGCAAGAACGAGATGGTGAAACTGCTGCAGGCGACACAGTATCGTCAGGTCACGAAGATGACGCGCCCGGGCGAGTTTACGGTGCAGGCGAAGAGCATTGAGATGATCCGTCGTCCGTTCGACTTCCCGGACAGCAAAGAAGGGCAGGTGCGCGCGCGTCTGACCTTTGACGGCGATCGGCTGGAAACCATCGAGAACATGGACAACAACCGCCAGTTCGGTTTCTTCCGTCTCGATCCGCGTCTGATCACCATGCTTTCGTCGGCGAACGGCGAACAGCGTCTGTTCGTGGCGCGTAACGGCTTCCCGGACCTGCTGGTGGATACCCTGCTGGCAACCGAAGACCGCCACTTCTACGAGCACGACGGTATCAGCCTTTACTCCATCGGCCGTGCGGTGCTGGCGAACCTGACTGCGGGCCGTACCGTGCAGGGGGCGAGTACGCTGACCCAGCAGCTGGTGAAGAACCTGTTCCTCTCCAGCGAGCGTTCTTACTGGCGTAAAGCCAACGAAGCATACATGGCCGTGCTGATGGATGCGCGCTACAGCAAGGATCGTATCCTTGAGCTGTACATGAACGAGGTGTACCTCGGCCAGAGCGGCGATAACGAGATCCGCGGCTTCCCGCTGGCGAGCCTGTACTACTTTGGCCGCCCGGTAGAAGAGCTCAGCCTGGACCAACAGGCGCTGCTGGTGGGCATGGTGAAAGGGGCGTCCATTTACAACCCGTGGCGCAACCCTAAACTGGCGCTGGAGCGTCGTAACCTGGTGCTGCGCCTGCTGCAACAGCAGCAGGTCATTGACCAGGAGCTGTACGACATGCTGAGTGCACGTCCGCTGGGCGTGCAGCCGCGCGGTGGGGTGATCTCTCCACAGCCTGCCTTCATGCAGATGGTGCGTCAGGAGTTGCAGTCTAAGCTCGGGGATAAAGTCAAAGATCTCTCCGGCGTGAAGATCTTCACGACCTTTGATTCCGTGGCGCAGGACGCGGCAGAAAAAGCGGCGGTTGAAGGGATCCCGGCGCTGAAGAAACAGCGCAAGCTGAGCGATCTTGAAACCGCGATGGTGGTCGTTGACCGTAACACTGGCGAAGTGCGTGCGATGGTGGGCGGCGCCGAGCCGCAGTATGCGGGCTACAACCGTGCAATGCAGGCGCGTCGTTCGATTGGTTCTCTGGCTAAACCGGCGACCTATCTCACCGCGCTGAGCCAGCCGAATATGTATCGCCTGAACACCTGGATTGCCGATGCGCCAATCTCCCTGCGTCAGCCTAACGGCCAGGTATGGTCACCGCAGAACGATGATAAACAGTTCAGCGGCCAGGTGATGCTGGTGGATGCGTTAACCCGCTCCATGAACGTACCAACGGTTAACCTCGGTATGGCGCTGGGTCTGCCGGCCATTGTCGATACCTGGCAGAAGCTGGGCGTACCGAAAGATCAGCTGCACCCTGTTCCGGCGATGATTCTGGGGGCGCTTAACCTGACGCCGATCGAAGTAGCGCAGGCGTTCCAGACCATTGCCAGCGGGGGGAACCGCGCACCGCTCTCTGCCCTGCGTTCGGTGATTGCCGAAGATGGCTCCGTGCTGTATCAGAGCTTCCCGCAGGCGGAACGTGCCGTTCCCGCGCAGGCGGCCTATATGACGTTGTGGACGATGCAGCAGGTTGTGCAGCGCGGTACCGGTCGTCAGCTGGGGGCGAAGTATCCTGGTCTGCATCTGGCGGGTAAAACCGGGACCACCAACAACAACGTCGATACCTGGTTTGCCGGTATTGATGGCCGTGAAGTGGTGATTACCTGGGTAGGCCGTGACAACAACCAGCCGACCAAACTGTACGGGGCGAGCGGGGCGATGTCGATTTACCAGCGCTACCTGGCGAACCAGTCACCTGTGCCGCTAAATCTGGTTGCGCCGGAAGATATCGTCGATATGGGCGTGGATGGTTCCGGGAACTTTGTCTGCGGCGGCGGGATGCGTACCCTGCCGGTCTGGACGACCAACCCGGACTCGCTGTGCCAGCAGAGCCAGCCTGAACAGCCAACGGGCAACCCGTTCGATCAATCTTCTCAGCCGCAGCAGCCGCAGCAACAACCGGCTCAGCAGCAGAACGAGAAGAAAGACAGTGATGGCGTGGCCGGCTGGATCAAGGACATGTTTGGTGGAAACTAATTAATTTCCTGAATAAAAAAGCCGCTTTATATTAAAGCGGCTTTTTTTGTGATTTACACTTTGTAATTATTAAAAAAATTAAATTTTAAATTAAGTATTTTTAAGTTCATGTATTTTTCATTTAAAACATGCGGTTGTGGCTAACTGTATGTCTCGCCTCATTGTCCGCTCTGGACATAATGAAGAAAAATCTGATGTAATCTCCTCAAGAAATTCACTTGCTCTAAGGATATTTCTAAAGAGTTAGTGGCGTAACTGTCGGAGAACATTCTAACGCGAAATATTTGTAGCGAGAATGGATGCCTCTATCATCAAATATAAGGATATTATTATGAATAAGTATGTTGTTTCTTCGTTATTAGCCGGAAGCATAATGGCCGCGCTGTCTTTGCCTGTATTTGCATCGAACGATTCCGGTACGGTGAACTTTGCCGGAAAAATTGTTGCTGATACCTGCGAAATTAACGTGGATGGATCCGGAACTAACGCTTCCACCGTCACTTTCGCCGATACCTATCCTTCGGATTTTGGCGCTGATGGTACGGTTGGCACCTCAAAAGCCTTTAAGATTGAAGTGAAAAAATGTGACCCTCTGGTCGCTAAACTGAACCTCAAGTTCAGCGGCACGACGACAGACGCCGCGTACAAGCGTTTGAAGAACGATCTGACAGGCGCAGGTAATGCGACCAACGTAGGTATTATCGTCAGCAATGATAACGGCTCAAAAGGCGATGTTATTTTCGACGGTTCAGTACCGGATGCGGGTACCGATGTGAATAACGACGCGACCGGGGCAACGGCTTCTGTCTTTAACTACACCGCGAAAGTGATTCAGGTGGGGGATACCGCGCCAACTGCAGGCCATTACTCCTCCTCTGCAACATTCGAGGTTGTCTACCGCTAAGCAATGACTGGCAGCCTGAACGGCTGCCTTTTTGGAACATTGTATGAAGACTTTATTTAAATTGTTATGTGGTTGTTTAATTGTTTCCTGCTGTTCAGTACAGGCAAGTGTTGTTCTCGGCGGTACGCGAATTATTTATCCATCGAATAAATCTGAAGTTCAAATAGCACTTAAAAATAAAGATCCTCATACGCGTTATCTGGTGCAAAGCTGGGTCAGTTATCCCAATGATGCAAAAGCGCCTTTCATTATTACGCCCCCTGTTTACAAATTGCAGGAAAATCGTCAAACCCTTTTGCACGTTATTTTTACCGGCGATAAAAAAAGCCTGCCCGCAGACCGGGAATCACTGTTTCTGGCGAACGTTAAATCGGTATCGGCACTTTCACCTGAGCTGAAAGAGAAAAATACGCTGCAGTTTGCGATGAAAACGCGCCTCAAACTGTTCTGGCGCCCCGCTCAGTTGAAAGAAACCGATGCGCTGAGTGCCTATGAAAAAATCACTTTCCATCGCCAGGGTGACACGCTTATCGCAAACAACCCGACACCGTTTTACGTCTCGTTTGGCGAGCTTGCCGTTGGCGGGAAAAGCGTGCCGGTGAAAGAGACCAAAACCACGCCTGGAGCCATTTCCATGATGGTGGCACCGTTCAGCGAGCAGCGTTTCGCGTTACCGAATTCAGCAAAGGGCGCGGTGACCTGGACGGCAATCAACGATTTCGGTGGACAGACCCCGCAACGCAAACAGGCTCTTTAAATAATCATGTTGGTATTTTATGTCGTCATCTCTGCTCCACAAACAGGTACTGTCCGGGATCGCGCTGGCGCTGCTCGCCGCGATCCAGCCTGCAAGTGCCGATGACGAATTTAACCTGCGGATCCTTGAACTGGATACGCCGCTCGAAAATACCTCTACGCTACAAAACTTCATCAACGATAACGGGTTACTAGCCGGAAGCTACCTCACGACAGTTATGTGGGATCGGGACGTTGTGGATAAACGTCCCATCGCCTTCGTGCTCTCTGACGATAAACAGCGCCTGCTGCCGGAGCTAACGAAAGCGGACCTGCGTGATTACGGCGTGAAAGTCGACGCGATCCCGGACTTAAAAGATCTGGATGACGGCGCTTACGTTCGCGATATCTCCCATTTTATTGAAAATGCCCGTTACGAATACAATCAGGATGACCAGACCCTGAAGCTGGTCATCCCGCAGGTGTATCGCGACCACGCTGCCGCTGGCGCGATACGTCCAAAATTCTGGGATGACGGCGCGCCTGCCGCCTGGACAAGCTATCAACTCAGCGGCTCTCAGCAGCACTACAGCTCGGGCAAAACTTCTTCGACCTGGCTTGGCCTGGAGTCGGGGATTAACCTTGGAGCGTGGCGGCTGCGCAATAACAGCACCTGGAGCGACGCTTCCGGCTGGGAGGCCATTGCCAGCACGTTACAACGCGACATCAAAACGCTAAAAAGCCAGCTTGAGATTGGCCAGACGTATACCAACGGCGAGCTTTTTGACAGCGTCCAGATGACCGGCGTGAAGCTGGAAACGGACTCCTCTATGCTGCCCGTCAGCCAGCAGGGCTTTGCGCCAGTCGTGCGCGGTATTGCCAATAGCGATGCGAAAGTCACTATTAAGCAAAACGGCTACATCATTTATCAAACGAACGTCTCGCCGGGGCCGTTTGAGATCCGCGATTTAAGCCAGGTAACATCCGGCGCCGATCTGGAAGTGACTGTCGAAGAGGCGGACGGCAGCGAGCATAGCTTCATCCAGGCCAGCGCCTCGGTGCCGGTGTTGCAGCGGGAAGGTGGTTTTAAGTATTCACTGGCAGCTGGGCGCTATCGCGGTAATGAAGGTGAAGATGAACCGATCTTTGCGCAAGGTACGGCCATCTATGGTCTGCCTTACGGCGTTACGGCGTATACCGGCGCGATGGGGGCGTCCCTGTATCATGCTTTACTGTTGGGGCTCGGCGCCGACCTGGGACACTTCGGCTCGGCATCTGTCGATCTCACCGCCGCGCGTACCGCGTTTGATGACGGACGTGACGATGCCAGCGGCTTATCCTGGCGGGCTCAGTATTCGAAAGATATTCCTGACACGGATACGACCGTGACGCTTGCCAGCTATCGCTACTCCACCTCGGGTTTTTATACCTTTCAGGAAGCTCTCGATCAGCGTGACAGCGAGATCGATGACGGCATTTATACCTACCGCAGAACCAACAACCGCCGTAGCCGCATGCAGCTCAACCTTTCCCAGCGTATTTCAGACTGGGGCTCGGCCTATCTCAACGGCTATCAGCAGGATTACTGGGACATGGACGGCCACGAACGTAGCGTCAGCGCGGGGCTGAGCTCCAGCTGGCGCAATATCACCTGGTCGATAAGCTACAACCTGACCCGCACGCCAGATGCCGATACCGACCGGCAAATGGCGTTGACGGTCAATATTCCCTTATCGAAGTGGCTGCCTGATGCCTGGGCAACCTACAGCGCTAACACCGCCAGCGGTGGGTTTGTTTCGCATCAGGTCGGGCTCGGCGGTACTGCTCTTGAGGACAATAAGCTGAGCTATAACCTCCAGCAGACCTACGCCAGCCAGGATACGGGCTACGGTGGCAGCCTGTCCGGGCGTTACCGCGGCGCTTCCGGTGAAGTGGGGATGGGGTACAGCTACGGCGGCGACAATCGACAGTGGAACTACAGCGCTCAGGGGTCAATCGTTGCTCACGAGCATGGCGTGACGCTGGGGCAACCCGTGCGCGACGCCTTCGCCATTGTGCACATTAAAGATGGCGATAACGTCAAAGTGCAAAACGGACGCGGCATTTCAACCGATCGTTTTGGTAACGCGATCGTTCCCTCCCTGACCGCCTATCGACACAACGTCATTACGGTCAACACTCAGGATCGGGAAGATATTGATATCGACGCGGCGACGAAGGATCTCGTCCCGACGAAAGGCGCCGCGCTGCACGCCACCTTCGATGCCCGCGTTGGACGACGCGCGCTGGTGACCTTGCGCTATGCGGGCAAACCCGTGCCGTTTGGTGCCGTCGTAGCGCTGGATAACACCACTGCCATCGTGGGTGATGACGGTGAGGTTTACCTGACGGGGCTGTCCGGCAAAACCACGTTTAGCGTGCAGTGGGGGGAAGAGCGCGATCGGCAGTGTCAGGGGACGCTGGATATTCCTTCAGAGAGCCCGGCAGGGATCGTCAAAGCAACGGTCAACTGCCATTAACAGAGGTATTTCATGAATTTACGCCGTTCAGTCAACACGTTTCTTGCATCTGTGCTGCTTCTGCTGGCGGGCATCTTTTTCCATTCAGCCCGGGCAGAATGTACCTTTAACGGCAGTTCTGACGTGGATGCCGTGGTGACGTTTCAACTTCCTCCGGTGATTATTGTCCAGCCCGATACGCCCGTCGGCACCGTGATTTATGATGCCAGCGTTGAAAGTAAAGAGGTGTTGGTGGACTGTAGCGGTGAAGCGCAAATTCGGCGCGGATATCTGTATCTGACCGATACCGACGCGCGGGAGGATGTGATGACCGGGGTTTACCAGACCAACGTGCCGGGTATTGGCATCCGTGCGGCATCGTCGAACGAGCAGTTCCCCAGCTACAACGAGGAAGATATCCTCAGGCCGATGCACTATCTGGGATCGACACATGGAAGCTCGCAAAGCAAATCGGTATTTCGTGCCGCCGCACAGCTGGTGGTGACGGGCGATATCCATGAAGGGTATCTCGATACCTCACGATTAACCTCAATGGACATTCTGGGCAACGCGGTGATAGGTGAGATGCGTTTTTCTCCTGCCAGCGTTCGCATTACAACCAACACCTGTAACCTGGTTGACCGAAACATTTATGTGCCGCTGAAAACGGTCAACACCCAGGACTTTAACGGCCAGTACTCAGACATACTCACGGACAGCAGCTTCAGGATTGAAATCACCGACTGTGCGGCGGGCACAAAGGTTGATTATCAGTTTACCAGCGCGGGTTCAACGGGGGTCACGAACGGCAATATTCTCGGCATTGCTGCCGGAGACTCTGCCGCCGATGGCGTCGGCATACAGATCCTTGACCAGAATAATACGGTGCTGCAGTTTGATCAGAACTACACGGCCATAACCAGTACGCAGGACAAAGTCCCTGTCGAGATCCCGCTCAAGGCCCGCTACATCAAGACGGGAGAGATTAAAGCCGGCAAAGTCGACTCTGTCGCGACGTTCGAAGTCTTTTACCGATAATCCATCCTGCCCGCTCCGGCGGGCTTAAACGATCATTTCACTACACTTATTAACCCCCTGTTTTCATCTGGTTAATTCTTAAACCCTTAAATCTTGTAGGGCCGCTTACTGCTTGCTATGCAACCAGCGTTTCGCATATTATTCTGCGGTCATAATAATAATTCTCGTTTACGTTATCATTCACTTTTCCATCAGAGATAAACATGGCGCTTTCCAATACTGCTCAGCCAATTACCACGTCGCTGCGTAAAGTCGCGGCGGTCGTAGCCACAGCGGTTGCCGGCATGTCTACTTACGCACATGCTGCCGAAACCCAGAAAAAAGAAGAAACCATTACGGTAACCGCAGCACCTGCTGCCCAGGAAAGTGCCTGGGGGCCCGCTGCGACTATCGCTGCAAGGCAATCCGCCACCGGCACGAAAACGGATACGCCAATCCAGAAGGTTCCGCAGTCTATTTCTGTGGTGACGGCCGAAGAGATGGCGCTGCACCAGCCGCGCTCGGTGAAAGAAGCCCTGAGCTACACGCCGGGCGTTGCGGTAGGTACGCGCGGTGCGTCTAATACCTATGACTATTTGATCATTCGCGGCTTCGCGGCGGATGGGCAGTCGCAGAATAACTACCTCGACGGCATGAAAATGCAGGGGAACTTCTACAACGACGCGGTAATTGACCCTTACATGCTGGAGCGCGCCGAGATCATGCGCGGTCCGGTTTCCGTTCTGTACGGCAAAAGCAGCCCTGGCGGTTTGCTGAACATGGTCAGTAAGCGCCCGACAACCGAACCGCTGAAAGAGATCCAGTTCAAGGTGGGTACGGACAGCCTGTTCCAGACCGGCTTTGATTTTAGCGATGCGATCGATGATGACGGTGTTTACTCGTACCGTCTGACGGGCGTTGCGCGTTCGAACAATTCGCAACAGGAAGGTAAAGGCGAACAGCGTTATGCCATCGCGCCATCGTTCTCCTGGCGTCCGGATGAGAAGACCACCTTCACATTCCTCTCTTACTTCCAGAACGAGCCTGAAACGGGCTACTACGGTTGGTTGCCAAAAGAGGGGACGGTTGATCCGCTGCCTAACGGCGATCGTCTGCCAACGAACTTCAACGAAGGCGCGAAGAACAACACCTATTCCCGTAACCAGAAGATGGTGGGATACAGCTTCGACCACGAATTCAACGATACCTTTACCGTGCGTCAGAACCTGCGTTATGCGCAGAATAAAACCTCGCAAAACAGCGTCTACGGCTACGGTATGTGTTCTGACCCGCTCTATTCGAGTAATCCGGCATCCAGCCCTTGCGCCAGCATTCCTCAATCGCAGTGGGGCCATACGTTGACTCGCCAGTATGTGATCGATAACGAGAAGCTGGAAAACTTCACTGTCGACACGCAGTTGCAGAGCAAGTTCGCGACGGGTTCGTTCGATCATACGCTCCTGACCGGCGTGGATTTTATGCGCATGCGTAATGACATCGATTCGTGGTTTGGTTATGCCGGTTCCGTAGCTCCCTCTGATATCTATAACCTCGATCGTAGCGATTTCGATTTCGGTTCACATCCTGGGCCGTCAGGTGCTTATCAGGTGCTGAACAAGCAAAAGCAGACCGGTATTTATGCTCAGGATCAGATCGAGTGGGATAAAGTGCTGGTAACGCTGGGTGGCCGATATGACTGGGCCAATCAAGAATCTTACAACCGCGTGACAAATACGACTTCCGAGCGTAATGACACCCAGTTCACCTGGCGTGGCGGTGTTAACTACCTGTTCGATAACGGCGTCACCCCGTACTTTAGCTACAGCGAATCGTTCGAACCGGCTTCTCAGACCGGAGCGAACGGCAACGTCTTTGCACCGTCTAAAGGCAAACAGTACGAAGCGGGCGTGAAATACGTTCCGAACGATCGTCCGATCGTTGTCACCGGCGCGTTGTACCAGCTGACCAAAACCAACAACCTGATGGCCGACCCTGCGGGTTCCTTCTTCTCCGTTGAAGGCGGCGAGATCCGCGCCCGTGGCGTAGAGCTGGAAGCGAAAGCGGCCCTGTCTGCGAGCGTGAACGTTGTCGGTTCTTATACCTACACCGATGCCGAGTACACCACGGACACCAACTACAAAGGCAACACGCCTGCTCAGGTGCCAAAACACATGGCGTCGCTGTGGGGCGATTACACGCTGTTTGATGGTGCACTGTCCGGTCTGACGCTGGGTACCGGCGTGCGTTATACGGGCTCCAGCTATGGCGATCCGGCGAACTCCTTCAAAGTAGGCAGCTACACCGTGGTGGATGCGCTGGTCAGATACGATCTTGCTCGCGTTGGCATGGCTGGCTCTAACGTTGCGCTTCACGTGAACAACCTGTTCGATCGTGAATACGTCGCCAGCTGCTTCAATACCTACGGCTGCTTCTGGGGTGCCGAACGTCAGGTTGTTGCCACCGCGACCTTCCGCTTCTAATCGCTTTTTGGGCACGGTTCGCCGTGCCCTTTTTATTTAAGTTGGCTGACATGCAGGATAATAAAACGCAATCCGACACCACCTTTACGCTCAATCAACTCTCCTTTCGCGTACCCGGGCGCACGCTGCTGCATCCGCTCTCTCTGACGTTTCCGGCCGGTAAAGTGACGGGCCTGATTGGCCACAACGGCTCCGGTAAATCCACGCTGCTCAAGATGCTGGGGCGCCATCAGCCGCCTTCAGAAGGCGCTATTCTGCTGGATGACCAGCCGCTGGAGAGCTGGAGCAGCAAAGCTTTTGCTCGCAAAGTGGCCTATCTGCCGCAGCAGTTGCCTCAGGCGGAAGGGATGACGGTGCGTGAGCTGGTGGCGATTGGGCGTTATCCGTGGCACGGTGCGCTTGGGCGCTTCGGAGTCGCCGACAGAGAAAAAGTGGAAGAGGCGATTGCTCTGGTGGGGCTAAAACCGCTGGCGCACCGTCTGGTGGACAGCCTGTCCGGCGGTGAACGTCAGCGGGCGTGGATTGCGATGCTGGTGGCGCAGGACAGCCGCTGCCTGCTGCTGGATGAACCGACCTCTGCGCTGGATATCGCCCATCAGGTGGACGTGCTGGCGCTGGTGCATCGCTTAAGTCAGCAGCGTGGCCTGACGGTGATCGCGGTCCTGCACGATATCAACATGGCGGCACGCTACTGTGACTACCTCGTCGCGCTGCGCGGCGGCGAAATGATTGCTCAGGGCACGCCGTCTGAACTGATGCGCAGCGAAACGCTGGAACATATTTACGGTATTCCGATGGGGATTTTGCCTCACCCGGCCGGGGCTGCACCGGTGAGCTTCGTATACTGATGCTGGATAACATTTCCCTTAGCCGCCGTCGTCTTCTGACGGCAATGGCGCTCTCACCGCTGCTGTTTAAAATGAATGCGGCGCGCGCTGCCACCGTCGATCCGCACCGCATTGTGGCGCTGGAGTGGCTGCCGGTCGAACTGATGATGGCGCTGGGCGTCACACCGTATGGCGTGGCGGATATTCCAAACTATAACCTCTGGGTGAACGAGCCTAAGCTGCCGGACTCGGTGATCGACATCGGCCTGCGCACGGAGCCAAACCTCGAACTGCTCACTCAGATGAAACCGTCGTTCCTGTTCTGGTCTGCGGGCTACGGTCCGTCAGAAGAGACCATGGCGCGGATTGCGCCCGGGCGCGGTTTTTCCTTCAGCGACGGTAAAAAACCGCTGACCGTGGCGAAAAACTCCATTAACGAGATGGCGCATTTCCTCAACCGCGAGGCGGAGGCCAAAAAGCATCTCGATGACTTCGATGCCCTGATTGCCGCCCTGAAGCCGCGTTTTGCCAACCGGGGAGATCGCCCGCTGCTGATGGTGACGCTGCTGGATGCCCGCCATATGCTGGTCTTCGGTAAAAACTGCCTGTTCCAGGAGGTGCTGGACAGCTTCGGCATTAGCAATGCCTGGGAAGGGGAGATGACCTTCTGGGGAAGCACCGCCGTCGGTATCGATCGTCTGGCGGCGTTTCGCGATGTGGACGTGCTGTGCTTCGACCACGGCAACGAACGCGAGATGCAAACGCTGATGGCGACGCCGCTCTGGCAGGCGATGCCGTTTGTGCGCGAGAAGCGCTTCCAGCGCGCACCTGCAGTATGGTTCTACGGCGCGACGCTGTCGGCCATGCATTTTGCCCGCGTGCTGGATAACGCGCTGGGAGGCAAAGCATGAGTACGCGTATCGCCCGTTTCCCGGTGCTGCTGTTGTTCCTGCTTTTCCTGGTTGCGCTGGCTCTCACCGGGTTCAATCTCTCGACGGCATTACCGCGCGCACAGTGGGGCGCCGCGCTGGCCTCGCCGGATATCGACAATATTCAGCAGATGCTGTTCCACTACAGCCTGCTGCCGCGTCTGGCGATTTCACTGCTGGTCGGGGCCGGTTTAGGGCTGGTGGGCGTGTTGTTCCAGCAGGTGTTGCGTAACCCGCTGGCAGAGCCGACAACCCTGGGCGTCGCGACGGGGGCTCAGCTCGGGATCACGATAACCACGCTCTGGGCGTTACCCGGGGCGTTAACCGCGCAGTTTGCCGCTCTCGCGGGAGCGTGCGTGGTGGGGGCGCTGGTCTTTGGCGTCGCCTGGGGCAAGCGCCTTTCCCCGGTAACGCTGATCCTGGCCGGGCTGGTCGTCAGCCTCTACTGCGGCGCGATTAATCAGCTGCTGGTGCTGTTCCATCACGATCAGCTGCAAAGCATGTTCCTGTGGAGTACCGGTACGCTCACCCAGACCGACTGGAGCGTTGTGCAGCGCCTGTGGCCGCAGCTGGCGGGCGGCGTCGTGCTGACGCTGCTGCTGCTGCGTCCGCTGACGCTCATGGGGCTGGATGATGGCGTGGCGCGCAACCTGGGGCTGGCGCTGTCGCTGGCTCGCCTGGCGGCGCTCACCCTGGCGATTGTGCTCAGTGCTCTGCTGGTTAACGCGGTCGGCATCATCGGGTTTATTGGCCTCTTTGCGCCCCTGCTGGCGAAAATGCTCGGGGCGCGTCGCCTGCTGGCGCGTCTGCTGCTGGCGCCGCTGATTGGCGCGCTGATCCTCTGGCTTTCCGATCAGATCATTCTCTGGCTGGCGCGCGTCTGGATGGAAGTGTCTACGGGGTCGGCAACGGCGCTTATCGGGGCGCCTCTGCTGCTGTGGCTGCTCCCGCGCCTGCGCAGTATCAGCGCGCCGGCGATGGACGCCGGTGATAAGGTCTATGCTGAACGTCAGTCGGTGCTGTGGTTCAGCCTTGCCGGTCTGGCGGTGTTGCTTATCGCCTCGTTTGCCGCCCTCGCGTTTGGGCGCGATGCCGCAGGCTGGCACTGGGCAACGGGTGACTTACTCAATGAACTATTACAATGGCGCTGGCCGCGTATTCTCTCTGCGTTGTTTGCTGGCGTAATGCTGGCGGTCGCTGGCTGTATTATTCAGCGTCTCACCGGCAACCCGATGGCAAGCCCTGAAGTGCTGGGGATCAGCTCCGGCGCTGCTTTTGGCGTGGTGCTGATGCTGTTCCTGGTGCCGGGCAATGCGTTTGGCTGGCTGATGCCTGCCGGAAGTATCGGTGCGGCGGTCACGCTGATGATTATTCTGGTTGCCTCGGGCCGCGGCGGATTTTCTCCACACCGCATGCTGCTGGCCGGTATGGCCCTCAGCACCGCCTTTACCATGCTGCTGATGATGCTACAGGCGAGCGGCGATCCGCGCATGGCGAAGATCCTGACCTGGATTTCCGGCTCAACGTACAACGCCACCGCCAGCCAGGTTGCCTGGTCAGGAAGCGTTATGATCGTGCTGCTGGCAATTGTGCCGCTGTGTCGTCGCTGGATGACCATTTTGCCATTGGGGGGCGAAACCGCGCGTGCGGTTGGCTTAGCGCTGACGCCAACGCGCGTCGCGCTTCTGCTGCTGGCGGCGTGTCTGACGGCAACCGCCACCATGACCATCGGTCCGCTGAGCTTTGTAGGGTTGATGGCACCGCATATCGCCAGAATGATGGGTTTCCGCCGAACGATGCCGCATATTGTGATGTCGGCCCTGACGGGCGGGGTCATTCTGGTGTTTGCCGACTGGTGTGGAAGGATGGTGCTGTTCCCGTATCAGATCCCGGCGGGCCTGCTGTCGACCTTTATCGGAGCGCCGTACTTTATCTATCTGTTGAGAAAGCAGAGTCGGTAATAAAAGTAAACGGCAATCCTTGGATTGCCGTTTTAGTGTTTGCTCCCTCTCCCCGTGGGAGAGGGTTGGGGTGAGGGCACCAGGCCGCACATCTTACAACTTCGCAAACACCTTACGCGCAGCGTCGATGGTGTTATTGATATCTTCTTCGCTGTGCGCCACGGACATAAAGCCCGCTTCGAACGCGGACGGTGCCAGGTACACGCCTTCTTCCAGCATCAGGTGGAAGAAGCGCTTGAAGCGTTCAACGTCGCACTTCACCACGTCCTGGTAGCAGGTCACGGTTTTCGCATCGGTGAAGAAAATCCCGAACATGCCGCCGACGTGGTTAACAACCAGCGGAACCCCCGCTTCTTCTGCGGCTTCCAGCAGACCGTTTGCCAACTGCGTGGTGCGGTCCGTCAGGGTTTCATGAATACCCGGCTGCGCCACTTCGGTCAGACAGGCGAAGCCCGCAGCCATGGCAATTGGGTTACCGGAGAGCGTGCCCGCCTGGTAAACCGGGCCGGTTGGCGCCAGGGCCTCCATCACGTCCTTACGACCACCGAAAGCACCGACCGGCATGCCGCCGCCGATGATTTTGCCGAGGCAGGTCAGGTCCGGCTCAACGCCGTAGTAAGACTGGGCACCCGCCAGCGCCACGCGGAAGCCGGTCATGACTTCATCGATGATCAGCAGCGCGCCGAACTCGTCGCACAGGGCGCGCAGGCCCGGCAGGAAGTCAGGCTGCGGTGGGATGCAGTTCATGTTGCCCGCAACCGGCTCAACGATAATGCAGGCGATTTCCTGCGGATACTGCTCGAACGCCGCGCGAACGGTGTTCAGATCGTTGTAGGTGCAGGTCAGGGTGTGCTTCGCGAAATCCGCAGGTACGCCAGGCGAGTTTGGCTGGCCGAGCGTCAGCGCGCCGGAGCCCGCTTTCACCAGCAGGCAGTCCGCATGGCCGTGGTAGCAGCCTTCGAACTTGATGATTTTGTCGCGACCGGTAAAACCGCGCGCCAGGCGGATGGCGCTCATGGTGGCTTCAGTACCGGAGTTCACCATACGCACCATGTCCATGGTAGGCACCAGTTCGGTCACCAGCTCCGCCATTTTCACTTCCATCTCGGTTGGTGCACCGAAGCTCAGGCCGCGCTGCGCGGCTTCGATGACCGCATTACGAATGGCAGGGTGGTTATGTCCGAGAACCATCGGCCCCCAGGAACCGACGTAATCGATATAGGCTTTGCCATCGACATCATACAGATACGCGCCGTCAGCACGTTCAATAAACAGCGGCGTTCCGCCCACACCGGTAAAGGCGCGAACAGGTGAGTTCACGCCACCTGGGATAAGCTCGCGGGCTGCACTGTAGAGGTTTTCAGACTTGCTCATGGCGTCGTTCCTGGTTCGTATAAAATGATTAAGCACACTATTCTAAGTGATTCGTGGAAGGTTATGAAATTTTTAGCCGGGTAATGCTTTAAGATTTGTTAAGTATTTTTCAGGCGACGCAGGGAAGGTCTCTGGTAAAATCTTCGCGGCTTTTTGTATGATGAATAAGAACAGGACATGAAATCAGATTCTCCGTCTTTTGAAGAACAACAGTTTACGCGCGCCCAGCACCGAATCAGCATTCGGCGGCTGCTCAATCGCGATAAAACGCCGCTGGCGATCCTGCTGGCCGCTGCCGTGGTGGGTACCCTTGCAGGCCTGGTTGGCGTGGCGTTTGAAAAAGCGGTTAATGCCGTACTCAACTGGCGAGTGGGAACCGTAGCCGGTTTCGCCGAGAGCGAATGGCTGGTCTGGGTAGCGGCATTCGGCCTGTCTGCGCTGTTTGCCATGGTGGGGTATTTTCTGGTGCGTAAATTCGCCCCGGAAGCGGGCGGGTCTGGCATTCCGGAAATTGAAGGCGCGCTGGAGGAGCTGCGTCCGGTGCGCTGGTGGAGGGTGATCCCGGTTAAATTCATCGGCGGCATGGGGACGCTGGGCGCGGGGATGGTGCTAGGCCGGGAGGGGCCAACGGTGCAGTTGGGGGGGAACGTCGGCCGCATGGTGGGCGATCTGTTCCGTATGCGTAGCGCCGAGGCGCGCCATACGCTGCTGGCCACCGGTGCAGCGGCGGGGCTTTCTGCGGCATTTAACGCGCCGCTTGCGGGTATTTTGTTCATCATCGAAGAGATGCGCGCGCAGTTCCGCTACAACCTGATCTCCATTAAAGCGGTGTTTACTGGCGTCATTATGTCGAGCATTGTCTTTCGCATCTTTAATGGCGAAGGGGCGGTGATTGAAGTCGGTAAACTGACCAACGCACCGGTGAACACATTGTGGCTATATCTGATCCTCGGCATGATTTTTGGCGTGGTGGGGCCGCTGTTCAATGCCTTTATCTTACGCGCTCAGGATATGTTTCAGCGCGTTCACGGCGGCAATACCACGAAATGGGTGCTGATGGGCGGCCTGCTGGGTGGCATTTGCGGCGTGCTCGGCTTTATCGAACCGAATGCCGCGGGCGGTGGCTTCGGGCTTATTCCCATTGCTGCAGCCGGAAACTTCAGCGTGGGTTTGCTGCTGTTTATGTTTATCTCCCGGGTTATCACGACGGTATTGTGCTTCTCCTCCGGCGCTCCCGGCGGGATTTTTGCCCCGATGCTGGCGCTGGGAACGCTGCTCGGCACCGCGTTTGGTATGGCGGCTGAGGCGGGTTTCCCCGCTTACCATCTGGACGCTGGCACCTTTGCCGTGGCCGGGATGGGGGCACTGCTGGCCGCGTCCCTGCGTGCGCCGTTAACCGGCATAGTGCTGGTGCTGGAGATGACGGATAATTACCAGCTCATTTTGCCAATGATCATTACCTGTCTCGGGGCGACACTATTAGCCCAATTCCTGGGTGGAAAACCGCTATACTCCACCATCCTCGCGCGTACCCTGGCAAAACAAGAGGCGGAGCGGGCCGCCACGCAGAATACTTGAATGAATTACCAGGGTATTAGATAATGACGAAAAGAATTGGGTGAATTTTACCCAATAGCAGTATTCATGGGAGCATAAGATGAGTGATGACGTAGCTGTGCCGCTGGAATTTACCGAAGCAGCAGCCAACAAAGTGAAAACCCTGATTGCCGACGAAGACAATCCGGATCTGAAACTGCGTGTCTATATTACCGGTGGCGGCTGCAGCGGCTTCCAGTACGGTTTTACCTTTGACGATCAGGTGAACGACGGCGATATGACCATTGAGAAGCAGGGCGTCGCGCTGGTGGTTGACCCGATGAGCCTGCAGTATCTGGTAGGCGGTTCGGTGGATTATACCGAAGGTCTGGAAGGCTCGCGCTTTGTGGTGACCAACCCGAACGCAACAAGCACCTGCGGGTGTGGTTCTTCATTCAGCATTTAAGCCTGAATGCGGATTGTAGGCCCGGTAAGCGAAGCGCCACCGGGCTTATAAACGACGACTATCTTGAAGTTTCATCCAGCGCAAACGTCGGCAGCTTCAGGTGCCAGCGTATCGCCGCTAAACGTATCACCAGCGTAACGACCATCCCCAGCATGGCCGCATTTTCCAGCGGTACTGCGAAGGTGTAGTACGCCGTGGCGTGCACAATCCCGCCAATTATACAGGCCGTGGCGTAGATTTCAGTCCGCAGGATCATCGGTACTTCGCGCGCCAGGATGTCGCGAATGATCCCGCCGCCTACGCCGGTCAATACTCCCATGCAGATCGCCACCATCGGCCCTGTTCCGGCATTGAAGGCTTTATTCACCCCGATCCCCACAAACACGGCCAGACCCACGGCATCCAGCACCGGCAGGATCCATTTCGGTAATCTGCGGGGCTGGCGAACCAGTACAATGGTTAACAGACAGGTCACCATCGCCACCACCAGGTCGGTAGGATCTTTCACCCAAAACACCGGGCCATTATCCAGCGCCATATCGCGGATTGTCCCGCCGCCCACGGCGGTCACCACGCCCAGCACCAGCACGCCAAACGGATCCATGCGTAGTTTTCCGGCGAGCAGGACGCCGGAGATAGCAAAAACGGCTGTACCAAGAATATCCAGCCAATAAACGAGCATCGCTAAATCCTCGAACGTATGTTAGTGGCTCTCTGCCAGGGCGGCACAGAGCTGTTTTGCGGCGAGGATAATACGCGGGCTGGCGCGTTCAAACCAGTCGCTGTTAAGCGGGATCACCGGAATTTTTAGCTGGCTCTGCCAGAATTGTTTAATTTTAGGAATCTCGCTCGCATTTCCGACCACTACGATGGCCTGCGGCTGGCGCGCCAGAACCTGCTCACGGCTCACCTGAGGCCACGGTACCCGGCTGGCAGCAAAGATATTTTCACCGCCACAGACTTCGAGCACCTGGTTCTGAATCGAGCCTTTTCCGGTGGTGAACAGCGGCTGGCTGCCAAACTGCAGGAAGATGCGTTTTTTGGCTGGCGTATCGTATTGGGCTTTCAGCGCGGCATAGTCGCTGAGCATCTGGTTCGCCGCACTCTCGGCTTTTTGAGGCGCAGGGCTATAAGGGGCCAGGGCGCGGAGTGCCTGGGCGACCTGCTCAATACTTACCGCGTCAACCCACATGACTTTGATGCCAAGCGAGGTGAGCTGGTTAACCTGCCGCTCGGCGTTACCACCACGCCAGGCCAGCACGAGATCCGGTTTAAGCGCCACGATGCGCTCAAGGTTCATCCCTTGCCAGGTTGCCACTTGCTCAATGCCGGACGCCTGTGGGGGGTAATCCGAAAAGCTGCTGACGCCAACGGGCGTGATCCCGGCGGCAAACGCCAGTTCGGTATTGGCGGGGGAGAGGGTAATCACACGCGGCGCGGCGAAAAGCCACGCCGGTGCGAGCAGAAGCAGGGCGACCAGCGCCCTGAGTGACTGTTTAACCACGTGCCAGGTTCTGCACCAGGCGTTCAACCATCACGGTAGACTGTTTCGCTGCAACGGCCAGGAACTCGTCGAAGCTGATGTGAGACTGCTGGTCTGCCACGTCAGAGATGGCGCGAACCACTACAAACGGTACGCTGAAGTTGTGGCAAACGTGCGCAATCGCGGTCGCTTCCATCTCAACGGCAACCGCCTGCGGGAAGTTGTGGCGGATTTTCGCCAGACCGACGGAGCCATTGATGAACGCATCACCGCTGACAATCAGGCCGCGCACTGCGTTGAGGTTGAGCTCAGCAATACAGGTCTCTGCCGCCGCAATCAGTTTGTCGTCAGCTTTAAACCCTGCCGGGCAGCCCGGAAGCTGGCCGTATTCGTAGCCGAACGCGGTGACGTCAGCATCGTGGTAACGCGCTTCGTCGGAGACAACGATATCACCCACTTTCAGCGTCGGTGCCAGGCCGCCTGCCGAGCCGGTGTTAATGATGACGTCCGGCTTGCAGCGCTCAAGCAGCAGGGTCGCACCCAGCGCAGCAGCCACTTTACCGATGCCTGATTTCAGCAGAGCCACCTCAACACCGTTCAGCTGGCCGGTGTAGATCTCACAACCCCCGAGAGAGAGGGTCTGACGGTTCTCAATTTTGTCACGCAGGAGCGTAACTTCTTCTTCCATTGCACCAATAATGCCGATTTTCATAGATTTACTCGCGATGTGCCTTGTTAAGAGGCATAGTCTATCATGCGGTTAAGGGGAAACGCATTCTCACGCGGGGGAGCACATGTCACCAATCGATTTTCGTACCAAAATTAACTGGCACCGACGTTTCCGTTCGCCGCAGGGCGAAAAGAGCGAACATGAGATCCTGCGTATCTTCGAAAGCGATCGCGGCAGGATCATTAACTCGCCCGCCATCCGGCGTTTGCAGCAAAAGACCCAGGTGTTCCCGCTGGAGCGTAACGCCGCGGTGCGCACGCGCTTAACCCACTCAATGGAAGTGCAGCAGGTCGGACGTTATATTGCCAAAGAGATTTTAAGCCGCCTCAAAGAGCAACGTTTACTGGAAACCTATGGCCTGGATGAGCTGACGGGGCCCTTCGAGAGCATCGTCGAGATGGCCTGCCTGATGCACGATATCGGCAACCCGCCTTTTGGCCACTTTGGCGAGGCGGCTATTAATGACTGGTTTAAACAGCGGCTTTATCCGTCGGATGCGGTAAGCCAGCCACTCAGCGATGACCGCTGCATCGTGCGCGATTTACGCCTGCGTGAGGGCGAAGAAGGGCTAAACGATCTGCGCCGTAAAGTGCGCCAGGACCTTTGTCACTTTGAGGGCAATGCGCAGGGGATCCGGCTGGTGCACTCTCTGATGCGCATGAACCTGACCTGGGCGCAGGTCGGCTGCATTCTGAAATATACGCGTCCCGCCTGGTGGATGGGGGAAACGCCCGCGTCCCACAGTTATTTAATGAAAAAACCGGGCTATTACCTTTCCGAAGAGGCCTATATAGAACGGCTCCGTAAAGAACTTTCCCTGACGCCAAACGGCCGCTTCCCATTGACGTGGATTATGGAAGCCGCCGACGATATTTCCTATTGCGTGGCCGACCTGGAAGATGCCGTCGAGAAAAGAATATTCAGCGTCGAGGAGCTTTATCAGCATCTTTATGCAGCATGGGGAGCCCATGAAAAAGGATCGCTGTTCGCGCAGGTTGTCGAAAATGCCTGGGAAAAATCGCGCTCAAATACGTTAAGCCGCAGTACGGAAGATCAGTTCTTTATGTATTTACGGGTCAATACCTTAAATAAACTGGTGCCGTATGCCGCCTCACGCTTTATAGATAATTTGCCGCAAATCTTCAGCGGGGAATTCAACCACGCGCTGCTGGAGGATGACAGCAGTTTCAGCCAACTCCTTGAGCTTTATAAGCATGTGGCGATGCGGCATGTATTTAGCCATCCGGATGTCGAGCAGTTAGAGCTGCAGGGCTATCGGGTAATCAGTGGGTTACTGGAAATTTATTCCCCGTTGCTCCAGCTGTCGGTGGACGATTTCAGCGAGCTGGTGGAGCACGAGCGCGTGCGCAGAATACCCATCGAATCGCGGCTTTATCAGAAACTCTCTACCCGGCATCGCCTGGCCTATGTCGAAGCGATGGGTAAGCTGGATCGCCATTCTCCCCAATGGCCGGTGATGGAATATTATTATCGCTGCCGTCTTATCCAGGACTATATCAGCGGCATGACGGATTTGTATGCCTGGGATGAATACCGCAAGCTCATGGCGGTGGAATAACCACGGAGTTTTGTAAAGACGGCCAATAAATTTTTACCTTTTCCATAAACTTATGGCCGGAACTAAGCGGTATAAAATGAATCTGAGTTACACAGCAATTTTGCGTTACCTGTAAATCGAGATTGAGAAACATGAAAAAAACCACATTAGCAATGAGTGCACTGGCTCTGAGTTTAGGTTTAGCGCTGTCTCCTCTGACTGCTACTGCAGCTGAGACCGCGTCGTCGGCAGCAACCGCGCAGCAGATGCCAAGCCTGGCACCGATGCTCGAAAAAGTGATGCCATCGGTGGTGAGTATTAACGTTGAGGGTAGCACGACCGTCAATACGCCGCGTATGCCGCGTAACTTCCAGCAGTTCTTCGGTGACAATTCACCGTTCTGCCAGGACGGTTCGCCATTCCAGAGCTCTCCGTTCTGTCAGGGCGGTGGCGCAGGGGATGACAGCCAGGGCGGCGGCCAGCAACAGAAATTCATGGCGCTTGGCTCGGGGGTGATTATTGATGCGGCGAAAGGCTACGTCGTCACCAACAACCACGTTGTGGATAACGCTAACAGCATCAAGGTTCAGCTGAGCGATGGCCGCAAGTTCGATGCGAAAGTGGTGGGTAAAGACCCGCGCTCCGATATCGCGCTGATCCAGATTCAGGATCCGAAAAACCTGACGGCGATTAAGATTGCCGACTCCGACGCGCTGCGCGTGGGCGATTACACCGTCGCTATCGGTAACCCGTTCGGTCTGGGTGAAACCGTGACCTCCGGTATCGTCTCTGCGCTGGGCCGTAGCGGCCTGAATGCGGAAAACTATGAAAACTTCATCCAGACGGATGCGGCCATTAACCGCGGTAACTCCGGTGGTGCGCTGGTGAACCTGAACGGCGAGCTGATCGGTATCAACACCGCTATTCTGGCACCGGACGGCGGCAACATCGGGATTGGCTTTGCTATCCCGAGCAACATGGTGAAAAACCTGACTGCTCAGATGGTGCAGTATGGCCAGGTGAAACGCGGCGAGCTGGGTATTATGGGTACCGAGCTGAACTCTGAACTGGCGAAAGCGATGAAGGTGGATGCGCAGCGCGGCGCGTTCGTGAGCCAGGTTATGCCGAACTCCTCTGCGGCGAAGGCGGGCATTAAAGCGGGTGATGTGATTACCTCCCTGAACGGTAAACCGATCAGCAGCTTTGCCGCCCTGCGTGCGGAAGTGGGCTCGATGCCGATTGGCAGCAAAGTGACCCTTGGCCTGCTGCGTGACGGCAAACCGGTTAACGTGAGCCTTGAGCTGCAGCAGAGCAGCCAGAATCAGGTAGATTCCAGCACTATCTTCAGCGGTATTGAAGGTGCCGAGATGAGCAATAAAGGCGCAGATAAAGGCGTGGTGGTGAACAACGTGAAGGCGAATTCACCTGCTGCCCGTATCGGCCTGAAAAAAGGTGATGTGATTATGGGGGCTAACCAGCAGCCGGTGAAAAACATCGCTGAATTGCGCAAAATCCTCGACAGCAAACCGTCTGTGCTGGCACTGAATATCCAGCGCGGTGACACCTCAATCTACCTGCTGATGCAGTAATCCTTTTAAGCCCCTGCGTGCAGGGGCTTTCTCGTTTCTGTGACGCCTACCGCAACTCCATACTTCCCCCTCTCACTTTGTGCATTCGCACAATGCAGCCGTCGCTGAACTTCCCTATGCTTGAGCTCTGCTCACAGGAGGGTTACATGGCTGGCTGGCATCTTGATACCAAAATGGCGCAGGATATCGTGGCGCGCACCATGCGCATCATTGATACCAATATCAACGTAATGGATGCCCGCGGGCGCATTATTGGCAGCGGGGATCGGGAGCGTATTGGGGAATTGCACGAAGGTGCCCTGCTGGTGCTCTCTCAGGGCCGCGTGGTTGATATCGACGATGCGGTAGCGAAACACCTGCACGGCGTGCGTCAGGGGATTAATCTGCCGCTGCGTCTGGAAGGGGAAATTGTTGGCGTCATTGGTCTGACGGGCGAACCGGAATCTCTGCGTAAATACGGCGAGCTGGTCTGTATGACGGCGGAAATGATGCTGGAGCAGTCGCGTCTGATGTATCTGCTTGCCCAGGACAGCCGTTTACGCGAAGAGCTGGTAATGAACCTGATTCAGGCGGAAGAGCATACCCCTGCTCTCAGTGAATGGGCGCAGCGTCTGGGGATCGATCTGAACCAGCCGCGCGTGGTGGCGGTGATTGAGGTCGATAGCGGACAGCTTGGCGTAGACAGCGCGATGGCTGAACTTCAGCAGCTGCAAAATGCACTGGCGACGCCGGAGCGCGACAACCTCGTGGCGATAGTCTCGCTGACGGAAATGGTGGTACTCAAACCTGCGCTCAATCCGTTCGGCCGCTGGGATGCTGAGGATCATCGTCGTCGCGTGGAACTGCTGATCTCCCGTATGCAGGAGAACGGCCAGCTGCGTTTTCGCGTTGCCCTGGGCAATTACTTTACCGGGCCCGGCAGCATCGCCCGGTCCTGGCGTACCGCGCGCACCACCATGATGGTGGGCAAACAGCGAATGCCGGAGAGCCGCAGTTATTTTTATCAGGATCTGATGCTGCCGGTGCTGCTCGACAGCCTGCGCGGCGGCTGGCAGGCCAACGAGCTGGCGCGGCCGTTAGTGCGCCTGAAGGCAATGGACAATAACGGCTTGCTGCGCCGGACCCTGCAGGCGTGGTTCCGCCATAACGTGCAGCCGCTGGCGACCTCAAAAGCGCTGTTTATTCATCGCAACACCCTGGAGTACCGGCTTAACCGGATTTCAGAGCTGACCGGGCTGGATTTGGGAAACTTTGACGACAGGCTACTGCTGTACGTGGCGCTGCAGCTGGACGAGCAGAGATGATGCAGTGTGCGTTTTCACCCTCTCCCTGTGGGAGAGGGCCGGGGTGAGGGGATCAGACCGCACCTGACTTATTTATTGCGAGTTAATTTCTCAAGATCCGTTTCAATCTCGCTGATCTTGTTGGTGACAACGCTTTCAAGGTGACGCAGATCGTCGAGGATCTTACGCTTGAGATCGACTTCAGTGCGATCGCGCTGGCAAATCTGATCGAGTTCATCGATCACATAGCGCAGATTAGGGCTGATTTCCTGAACTTCTTTATAGCCTTGTCCTACGCCGTCGGCGACGACGGTCTTACGCTGGCGTGGATATTTAAACTTCACGCTCTTGGCGAAAAACTCTCCTTTATCCTTGTGAAAATAGATTTTTAAAATGTCGTTGTTGGCTTCCTGGCGAAGGCTGTAACGATCAATTTCATCAGGATTGGTAATGCCCAGACTTTTCAGATTATCGTACATAGCGGTACCCTTATCTCAACATAACCTTTGAATAATTAACGAAAAAATTCCTTTTTGCCACCCTCAAATACAAAAAAAGCGGGGTCGATCCTGATTCATTTCACTGAAATTACCGGGCAGGTAAGGTGCATTGCCCCCACTCGTTTATTGTTGTTTTTAACGACTACGTCAAGTGGAAATCACTTTAATACCTTAATCGGCATTCTCAACGCTTACGCAGCATAGCGATAGCCGCGATAAAAGCAGGGCGAGACGGGTATTCAAAACCGGGGAAATGAGGCAAAGTTATCGTACGAAAGCGTAGCCCGCGGGGATAATGACATGTCAGGACGCATTGATTATCAAATCGAAAAATACAGCTTTGGTGCCGTAGAGGAGAGCCCAAGGCTCACGCACCAGTGGGCAGAAGTTGCCGCTGAGTGCCGCCAGCTGAAGGCGGGTGCGGAAGAGCGTTTACGCATTGCCTTACTGAACGTGGATTATGTCACCAGCTTCGAACTGCCGTTCCGACTGGTGCTGACCCGTGCCCCTCAGCTCATCGCCGGGCTGCGCGATGAGTTTCAGCTAAGCCAGAAGAACGTCATCTTTAACGGCAAGCGCTTTGGCTGCGTGTATAGCCTGAAAGCCGATCTCAATGCGATTCCCGAGGCTTTTCAGTACCGCATGAGCACCCGCATTCGGCGGATCGATCCCACCGGGCTTACTGCAGAGCCTTTCCGGCAGATTGCCAAAGAGGTAAAAGCGCCGCGTGAGCGACTGAAACTGGCGCTGGAGTCGGGGCTGGCGGTGACGGCTCTCGACGGGCTGTTCTGGCTGGGGAGCCAGCGTATGGCGGCGGATATCGCAGGGTTGCGAAAAAAGGGAATGGCAATCGCGACAGCGGAAACGGACGTTTTTGATGATTATACCGGGACGCACAGGCGGGTCCCGGTTTATCAACGCGTTGGGGATTAGTCGATGGTGCGCAGCAGTTCGTTGATGCCCACTTTACCGCGGGTTTTCGCATCCACTTTCTTCACGATAACCGCACAGTACAGGCTGTATTTACCGTCTTTTGACGGCAGGTTACCGGAAACCACCACGGAGCCCGCAGGAACGCGACCGTAGTGCACTTCGCCGGTTTCACGGTCGTAAATACGGGTGCTCTGACCGATGTAAACGCCCATGGAGATCACGGAGCCTTCTTCCACGATCACGCCTTCTACCACTTCTGAACGCGCGCCGATGAAGCAGTTGTCTTCAATGATGGTTGGGTTAGCCTGCAGTGGCTCCAGAACGCCACCGATGCCGACGCCGCCAGACAGGTGGACGTTTTTACCGATCTGCGCGCAGGAACCGACTGTCGCCCAGGTATCGACCATGGTGCCTTCGTCAACGTACGCACCGATGTTCACATAGGATGGCATCAGCACGGTGTTACGTGCGATGAATGCACCCTGACGTACTGCTGCCGGTGGTACCACGCGGAAACCTTCTTTCTGGAAACGCGCTTCGTCGTAATCCGCGAATTTCATTGGCACTTTATCGAAGTAGCGGCTTTCTGCTCCGTCGATAACCTGGTTATC
The DNA here is from genome assembly GCA_011754535.1 of Enterobacter asburiae. NCBI lineage: Bacteria > Pseudomonadati > Pseudomonadota > Gammaproteobacteria > Enterobacterales > Enterobacteriaceae > Enterobacter > Enterobacter asburiae. The sequence goes on from JAAQVN010000001.1 coordinate 903,122, forward strand.
GTTGATGCGGAAAGAGAGCAGCACGGCTTTCTTCAGCCATTGATGAGTGACCCACTGACCGTCGATTTTTTCTGCCACGCGCAGCGCGCCGGAATCCAGCAGGGAAATAACCTGGTTTACCGCTTCACGGGTCACGGTATCCACATTTGCCGGAGTGATCTCGGCGCGACGCTCAAAAGCGGACTCAATAACGTTCTGTAACTGCTGCATTGTTTACTCTTTCCATTTCACTAAAAAACACGTCACCCTTTATCGTTTGGATTGAGGGCTGCTGTCAACCGTTGTTGCACTTCAAGCTGCAGGTCATTATTAAGGGCACGCCGGTCGGCGGTGGCGATTATAAATAAATCTTCTACTCGCTCGCCAATGGTTGTAATTCGGGCCCCATGGAGCGAAATTCCCAGATCGGCAAAAACCTGGCCGACGCGGGCGAGCAGCCCAGGCTGGTCGAGCGCGATCAGCTCCAGGAACGATTTACGGTCGGTGTGGGTCGGCAGGAAGTTGACCTCGGTATCGACGGTAAAATGACGCAGTTTCGCCGGCTGACGGCGCGGCTGCGGTGGCTGCCAGCTGCGCTGGGTAATCGCCTGCTCCAGACCAAAGCGTATCCCTTCATGCCTGTCCGAGGACAGCGGGCTGCCGTCCGGCTCCAGCACAATAAAGGTATCCATCGCCATGCCGTCGCGGGTGGTAAAAATCTGCGCGTCGTGAACGCTCAGGTTACGCCTGTCCAGCTCGGCGCAGACGGCAGCAAACAGATAAGGCCGGTCCGGGCTCCAGATGAATATCTCCGTTCCGCCGCGCGTGGCCTGCGGGCTCAGCAGGATCATCGGCTGAGACAGATCGTGCTTCAGCAGGTGCCGCGCGTGCCAGGCAAGCTGGTTTGGGCTGTGGCGCACAAAATAGTTGGCACGGCAGCGGGCCCAAATCTGATGCAGCGCTTCTTCATCAATGTTATCCATCCGCAGCAGCGCCAGCGCCTGCAGCTGGTGATGACGCACGCGCTCGCGCATGTCCGGGGTGTTTTGCATCCCGCGACGCAGCTGTTTTTCGGTGGCGAAGTACAGTTCGCGCAGCAGGCTCTGCTTCCAGCTGTTCCACAGGGTTTCGTTGGTGGCGCAAATATCGGCCACCGTCAGGCAGACCAGGTAGCGCAGGCGATTTTCCGTCTGGACTTCTTCGGCGAACTGCTTGATCACTTCCGGATCCTGAATATCACGACGCTGGGCGGTAACCGACATCAGCAGGTGATGGCGCACCAGCCAGGCGACCAGCTGCGTCTCGCGCGAGTTGAGGCCGTGCAGTTCGGCAAATTTCAGCACGTCCTGCGCGCCCAGCACCGAGTGATCGCCGCCGCGGCCCTTGGCGATGTCGTGGAACAGGGCGGCAATCAGGATCAGTTCAGGATGGGTCAGGCGCGGCCACAGCTCCACGCACAGCGGGTGGCGGGGCCGCGTCTCTTCTTTCGCAAAGCTTTCCAGCTTGAGCATGACGCGGATCGTATGTTCATCCACCGTATAGGCGTGGAACAGATCGAACTGCATCTGCCCGACGATGTGTGACCACTGCGGCATATAGGCCCACAGCACGCTGTGGCGGTGCATCGGCAGCAGACCGCGGCTGACGGCGCCCGGGTGGCGGAGCATGCTCAGGAACAGCGAGCGCGCTTCCGGGATATAGCACAGCGGCTGCGTCAGATGACGGCGCGCGTGGCGCAGATGGCGCAGGGTGGTGGAGTAGATCCCGGTGATGGTGCTGTTGCGCACCATGGTGTAGAACATCCGCAGGATTGCTTCCGGCTCGCGGATAAACAGCGTTTCGTCGCGCAGATCGATCAATGTGCCGCGCAGCTGGAATTCGTCATCAATCGGGCGCGGCTTTTCGTCCGCCGTCAGGGCGAGGATTGCTTCATCAAACAGCTGCAACAGCATCTGGTTCAGCTCGGTGACCCGGCGGGTGACGCGGAAGAAATCCTTCATCATCTGCTCAACCGGCTCGTTACCTTCGCCCTGATAATTCAGCCGCTGCGCCACGCTGAGCTGGCGGTCGAACAGCAGGCGGTTATCGTAGCGGGTAACTTCCAGATGCAGGGCAAAACGGATGCGCCACAGCAGGTGCAGACACTCGTTTAGCTCGTTACGCTCGGCCTCGGTCAGGAAGCCAAAGCCGACCATCTCGTCCATCGAGGTGGCGCCAAAGTGGCGACGGGCGACCCACTGTAACGTGTGGATGTCGCGCAGGCCGCCGGGGCTGCTTTTAATATCGGGTTCAAGATTATAGCTGGTGCCGTGGTAGCGCTGGTGGCGCTGGTTTTGCTCCTCGACCTTGGCGGCGAAGAATTTCTCAGATGGCCAGAAGCCGTCGCTGAAAATATGCTTTTGCAGCTCCAGGAACAGCGCGACGTCGCCAATCAGCAGGCGGGTTTCAATCAGGTTGGTGGCGACGGTCAGGTCAGATAACCCCTCCAGCAGGCACTCTTCCAGGGTGCGCACGCTGTGGCCCACTTCAAGCTTGACGTCCCAGAGCAGGGTCAGCAGTTCGCCAATTTTTTGCGCCTGTTCGTCCGGCAGCTTTTTGCGGCTTAAGATCAGGAGATCGATGTCGGAGAGCGGATGAAGCTCTCCGCGGCCATAGCCCCCGACGGCAACCAGCGCAACATCACTGATTTGCCCAAACCCGTAATCGATCCACAAACGCTGCAGCAGCTGGTCGATAAATTCGGTGCGCGCTTCAATGAGCTGCTCGGCAGATACGCCCGCGTCGAACGCGCTGCCCAGCCAGCGATGGAAAACGTCCATATGGGCTTTTATGTGCGCGCAGGTCAGCTCGTGCGGCGGCCAGACGCCCGGGTTATCGGGCTGGTCGGGGAGGGTGGGAAGGGCTGTGTTAGCATACTGTTCGGGTAATAGATTACTCATCGTGCGCCACCCATAAGAAAAAGCTATCGCCATTAAAAAAGCCGGCATTTGCCGGCTTCTTATCACTCAATGTTCGTCAGTATCGCCGGGATGGTGTCATCCTTGCGCAACGTCATAATTTCGCAGCCGTTGTCCGTTACCACAATAGTATGCTCGTACTGGGCAGACAAGCTTCTGTCTTTGGTTTTCACCGTCCAGCCGTCTTTCATGGTGCGAATGCGGTAGTCACCGGCGTTGACCATCGGCTCGATGGTGAAGGTCATCCCTTTTTGCAGCACCACGCCGCCGTCATCGGCATCATAGTGCAGAACCTGCGGTTCTTCATGAAAGACGCGGCCAATGCCGTGACCGCAGTACTCGCGCACCACGGAGAAACCTTCCGCTTCCACAAATTTCTGAATTGCGGCACCGAGGGTGCGCAGGCGAATACCCGGTTTAACCATTTTCAGCGCCAGGTAAAGGCTCTCTTGCGTCACTTTGCACAGACGCTCGCCCAGAATCGTTGGTTTGCCAACGATGAACATTTTTGAGGTGTCACCGTGGTACTCGTCTTTAATGACGGTCACGTCGATGTTGACGATGTCGCCATCTTTCAGCAGTTTTTCGTCGTCAGGAATACCGTGGCAAACCACTTCATTAATAGAGATGCAGACGGATTTCGGGAAACCGTGGTAGCCGAGGCAGGCGGAAACCGCGTGCTGCTCGTTAACGATATAGTCATTACAGATGCGATCCAGTTCGCCGGTGCTGACGCCCGGCTTCACGAACGGCTCGATCATTTCCAGCACTTCCGCAGCCAGACGACCGGCGACGCGCATCTTTTCAATTTCTTCAGGTGTCTTAATAGAGATAGCCATGTAATCTGTCCATCGGTGTCGATTTTTTCGACAATACTAGTCTAAGTGTCGTCAATGGTATCAGTCAGGCACGCTCCGTGCCAAATTGAGAATCATTAACAGCACACTCCGCCAACAACTGTTGGTTTCTGGTCGTGTTTTGTGGTATAAAGCGCGCCGGACTTCCGATCCATCTCAGATACACAGGCTGGACGGAAGCGACAAATCTCACTTTGTGTAACAACACACACGTATCGGCACATATTCCGGGGTGCCCTTCGGGGTCGGTAATATGGGATACGTGGAGGCATAACCCCAACTTTCAATATAGAGGTTTTAAAACATGGCAACTGTTTCCATGCGCGACATGCTCAAGGCTGGTGTTCACTTCGGTCACCAGACCCGTTACTGGAACCCGAAAATGAAGCCTTTCATCTTCGGCGCGCGTAACAAAGTTCACATCATCAACCTTGAGAAAACTGTACCAATGTTCAACGAAGCCCTGGCTGAGCTGAACAAGATCTCTTCCCGTAAAGGTAAGATTCTGTTCGTTGGTACTAAGCGCGCTGCAAGCGAAGCTGTGAAAGATGCTGCTAACAGCTGCGACCAGTTCTTCGTGAACCATCGCTGGTTGGGCGGCATGCTGACCAACTGGAAAACTGTTCGTCAGTCCATCAAGCGCCTGAAAGATCTGGAAACCCAGTCTCAGGACGGTACTTTCGACAAGCTGACTAAGAAAGAAGCGCTGATGCGCACTCGTGAACTGGACAAGCTGGAAAACAGCCTGGGCGGTATCAAAGATATGGGCGGCCTGCCAGACGCGCTGTTCGTAATCGATGCAGACCACGAGCACATCGCTATCAAAGAAGCTAACAACCTGGGTATCCCGGTATTCGCTATCGTTGATACCAACTCCGATCCGGACGGTGTTGACTTCGTTATCCCGGGTAACGACGACGCAATCCGTGCTGTTAGCCTGTACCTGAGCGCTGTAGCTGCTACCGTTCGTGAAGGCCGTTCCCAGGATCTGGCTTCTCAGGCGGAAGAAAGCTTCGTAGAAGCTGAATAATAAGGTTTTACCCCTTATTAGTACCGTGTATGAATAGGGGCCCATTATCGGCCCCTTTTTTCAATTTACACTGTTTGGCCTCCGGCCGGGCAGTTCACATCTCCCGAGGATTTAAGAATGGCTGAAATTACCGCATCCCTGGTAAAAGAGCTGCGCGAGCGTACTGGCGCAGGCATGATGGATTGCAAAAAAGCGCTGACTGAAGCGAACGGCGACATCGAGCTGGCAATCGAAAACATGCGTAAATCCGGTGCGATCAAAGCAGCTAAGAAAGCAGGCAACGTTGCTGCTGACGGCGTGATCATCACTAAAATCGACGGCACCTACGGCATCATTCTGGAAGTTAACTGCCAGACTGACTTCGTTGCTAAAGATGGCGGTTTCCAGGCATTTGCGAACAAAGTTCTGGACGCAGCTGTTGCTGGCAAAATCACTGACGTTGAAGTTCTGAAAGCACAGTTCGAAGAAGAACGTGTTGCGCTGGTTGCTAAAATCGGTGAGAACATCAACATCCGTCGCGTATCTTCCCTGGAAGGCGAAGTACTGGGTTCTTACCAGCACGGCGCACGTATCGGTGTTCTGGTTGCGGCTAAAGGCGCTGACGAAGAGCTGGTTAAACAGCTGGCTATGCACATCGCTGCAAGCAAACCAGAATTCGTTAAGCCAGAAGACGTGTCTGCTGAAGTGGTTGAGAAAGAGTACCAGGTTCAGCTGGACATCGCGATGCAGTCTGGTAAGCCAAAAGAAATCGCAGAGAAAATGGTTGAAGGCCGCATGAAGAAATTCACCGGCGAAGTTTCTCTGACTGGCCAGCCTTTCGTTATGGATCCAAGCAAGTCTGTTGCTCAGCTGCTGAAAGAGCACAACGCTGACGTAACTGGCTTCATCCGCTTCGAAGTGGGCGAAGGCATCGAGAAAGTTGAGACTGACTTCGCAGCAGAAGTTGCTGCAATGTCCAAGCAGTCTTAATGATTGAAAAGGAGCCGCCTGAGGGCGGCTTCTTTTTGTCACCCGTCACAGGAAATCAGACAGGCTCCAGTATCGCTGTACTGATTTGCGGCATATTATGTCGCCAGAATTAACTCCCATCTTAATCGTTGACAGTCTCAGGAAAGAAACATGGCTACCAATGCAAAACCCGTGTACAAACGCATTCTGCTTAAGCTGAGTGGCGAAGCGCTGCAGGGATCCGAAGGCTTCGGTATTGACGCAAGCATCCTTGATCGCATGGCACAGGAAATCAAAGAACTGGTCGAACTGGGTATCCAGGTTGGCGTGGTCATTGGCGGTGGCAACCTTTTCCGTGGTGCTGGTCTGGCGAAAGCGGGGATGAACCGCGTTGTGGGCGACCACATGGGTATGCTGGCAACCGTGATGAATGGCCTGGCAATGCGTGACGCACTCCATCGCGCATATGTGAACGCCCGCCTGATGTCCGCGATTCCACTGAATGGCGTATGCGATAATTACAGCTGGGCAGAGGCCATTAGCCTGCTGCGCAACAACCGCGTGGTGATCCTCTCCGCCGGTACGGGTAACCCGTTCTTTACGACCGATTCCGCTGCCTGCCTGCGCGGTATCGAGATCGAAGCTGATGTGGTACTGAAAGCGACCAAAGTCGATGGCGTGTTTACTGCCGACCCGGCAAAAGATCCTTCTGCCACCATGTACGATCAGCTGAGCTACAGCGAAGTGCTGGATAAAGAGCTGAAAGTGATGGATCTTGCCGCCTTCACGCTGGCTCGCGACCACAAATTGCCAATTCGTGTCTTCAACATGAACAAACCTGGCGCACTGCGTCGCGTGGTCATGGGCGAAAAAGAAGGCACTTTGATCACGGAATAATTTCCGTTGACGATAAATACAGGTAAGATTCCGCTTTACTTTGTAGTGGTATCTTACCTGGACGCGCCTTTGGCGTTGTCATGAATTAAACGCGACTATACTTAGCACACCTGTAGCGCTGTGCTGGCGGATAGTCTGCCTGAGACAAGTTTTCAAGGATTCGTAACGTGATTAACGACATCAGAAAAGATGCTGAAGTACGCATGGACAAATGCGTAGAAGCGTTCAAAAACCAAATCAGCAAAATCCGTACTGGCCGTGCTTCCCCAAGCCTGCTGGATGGCATTATCGTAGAATACTACGGTACGCCAACGCCTCTGCGCCAGCTGGCGAGCGTGACGGTTGAAGATACCCGTACGCTGAAAATCAACGTCTTCGATCGCTCTATGAGCCCGGCCGTTGAGAAAGCGATCATGGCCTCTGACCTGGGTCTGAACCCAAGCTCTGCAGGCGCTGACATCCGCGTTCCGCTGCCTCCGCTGACGGAAGAACGTCGTAAAGACCTGATCAAAGTGGTTCGCGGTGAAGCTGAGCAGGGTCGTGTTTCCGTGCGTAACGTGCGCCGTGATGCGAACGATAAAGTGAAAGCACTGCTGAAAGAAAAAGAGATCAGCGAAGATGACGATCGTCGTTCTCAGGACGACATTCAGAAAATGACCGACGCAGCCATCAAGAAAATTGATGCGGCGCTGGCAGAAAAAGAAGCGGAACTGATGCAGTTCTGATTTCTGTCGTACACTGATAAACGCCGTTCAGAGGGACTTCGGGTCTTGCTGGCGGCGTTTTGCTTTTATCTGGTCTAACTTTTTTCGGGCATCTCATGAAGCATTTAACACTCCTCGGCTCAACCGGCTCCATCGGTTGCAGTACTCTCGACGTCGTCCGCCATAATCCTGAACTTTACACCGTGACAGCGCTGGTAGCCGGTAAGAATGTGCAGCGTATGGTCGAGCAGTGCCTGGAGTTTATGCCCCGCTACGCGGTGATGGATGACGAAGAGAGCGCGCGTCTGCTGAAAGCCCAGCTGCGGGAGAAGGGTAGCCGAACCGAGGTGCTGAGCGGCCAGCAGGCGGCCTGTGAGATGGCGGCGCTGGATGAAGTTGACCAGGTTATGGCGGCCATCGTCGGAGCGGCCGGGCTGCTGCCGACACTTGCTGCGATCGATGCCGGTAAAGACGTTTTGCTCGCCAATAAAGAGTCGCTTGTTACCTGCGGCCGCCTGTTTATGGACGCGGTAAAACAGCGTGGGGCGCGCCTTTTGCCGGTTGACAGCGAGCACAACGCCATTTTTCAGAGTTTACCGCAACCTTTTCAACAGAACCTGGGGTACGCTGACCTGGAGCAGAATGGCGTCGTGTCGATTCTGCTTACCGGGTCTGGTGGCCCGTTCCGTGAAACGCCACTGTCTGAACTGCGCGCAATGACGCCGGACCAGGCATGCCGTCATCCGAACTGGTCAATGGGGCGTAAAATCTCCGTTGACTCAGCCACCATGATGAACAAAGGTCTGGAATACATTGAAGCGCGCTGGCTGTTTAATGCGTCAGCGAAGCAGATGGAAGTACTGATCCACCCGCAGTCGGTGATTCACTCGATGGTGCGCTATCAGGATGGCAGCGTGCTGGCACAGCTTGGCGAGCCGGATATGCGTACGCCTATTGCCCATTCAATGGCGTGGCCAAACCGGGTGAAATCCGGCGTTAAGCCGCTTGATTTCTGTAAGCTCAGTTCCCTGACGTTCAGTGAACCAGACTACGATCGTTATCCTTGTCTGAAGCTTGCAATGAACGCCTTTGACCAGGGGCAGGCGGCGACGACGGCACTGAATGCAGCCAATGAAATTACCGTTGACGCATTTCTGAATCAGCAGATCCGTTTTACCGATATCGCGACGTTAAATTTATCGGTACTGGAGATGATGGATTTGCGCGAGCCACAAAGCGTGGAAGAGGTGCTGGCGGTGGATACAACTGCTCGTGATATTGCGCGTAAACAGGTGACACGTCTTGCAAGCTGGTGATAAAGCAAGCACTAGTGGTCGTGCTATTTGTTAGCGTTGGGCTTCAGTGATATAGTCTGCGCCACCTGATCGCAGGAATTTGACTTTACGTGGTCAGGTAAGCCGTGGTTTGACACGGCTTTTTTATGTACAGGCTTAAGTATTCCTGAGTACCGTTAAATCCTTTTCAGGGACAAAAAACGCGTTATGTTGTCTGCGAATCAACCAATAAGCGAAAACTTGCCAGCTCATGGCTGCCGTCATGTAGCAATCATCATGGATGGCAACGGGCGCTGGGCGAAAAGACAAGGGAAAATACGAGCCTTTGGGCATAAAGCGGGAGCGAAATCTGTTCGCCGTGCCGTTTCTTTTGCCGCTAATAACGGCATTGATGCGTTAACGCTCTATGCTTTTAGCAGTGAAAACTGGAATCGACCTCCGCAGGAAGTGACTGCGTTGATGGAATTGTTTGTGTGGGCGCTAGACAGCGAAGTAAAAAGCCTGCACCGCCACAACGTTCGCCTGCGCATCATTGGCGATACCAGTCGTTTTAACTCACGTTTGCAGGAGCGGATTCGTAAAGCAGAAGCGCTGACTGAAAATAATACCGGTCTGACGCTCAACGTTGCGGCGAATTACGGTGGACGCTGGGATATTATCCAGGGCGTTCGGCATCTGGCCGAACAGGTTCAGGAAGGGCTGTTGAGACCCGACCAGATTGATGAAGAGGCGCTGAGCAAGCAAATCTGCATGAATGAACTGGCACCTGTGGATTTGGTAATTAGGACAGGGGGGGAACATCGCATAAGTAACTTTTTGATATGGCAAATTGCCTATGCTGAACTTTACTTTACGGATGTTCTTTGGCCCGATTTTGATGAACAAGACTTTGAAGGTGCGCTGCATGCCTTTGCCAATCGAGAGCGTCGTTTCGGCGGCACCGAGCCAGGTGGCGACAAAGCCTGATGGGGGTAGCTTTTGCTGAAGTATCGCCTGATTTCCGCTTTTGTTTTAATACCCATTGTCATTGCGGCGCTGTTTTTACTGCCCCCGGTGGGATTCGCCATTGTTACGCTGGTGGTGTGCATGCTCGCCGCGTGGGAATGGGGACAGTTTAGCGGCTTTACCTCGCGCAGCCAGCGAGTATGGCTTGCGGTACTCTGTGGCTTTATCCTTGCCATAATGCTGTTTACGTTGCCTGAATATCACCATGATATTCATCAACCGCTGGTTGCCGGCTCCTTGTGGATATCGTTGGCCTGGTGGGTTGCCGCGCTGTTGCTGGTTCTTTTTTATCCAGGCTCCGCGGCATTATGGCGTCATTCAAAAGTGCTGCGACTGATTTTTGGTTTGCTCACCATTGTTCCGTTTTTCTGGGGCATGGTCGCGCTGCGAGCCTGGCACTATGACGAAAACCATTACAGCGGTGCGATCTGGCTGCTTTATGTGATGATTCTCGTCTGGGGGGCTGACTCCGGGGCCTATATGTTTGGTAAACTGTTTGGCAAACATAAGCTGGCACCAAAAGTTTCTCCGGGTAAAACCTGGCAAGGCTTCATCGGCGGCTTGTTTACGGCAGCGATCATCTCCTGGGGCTATGGCGTCTGGGCAGATCTGGCCGTAGCACCGTCAATACTGCTGGTGTGCTCGATTTTTGCTGCACTTGCCTCAGTGCTCGGTGATTTAACCGAAAGTATGTTTAAGCGTGAAGCAGGGATTAAGGACAGCGGACATCTTATTCCAGGGCATGGCGGTATACTGGATCGCATTGACAGCCTGACAGCGGCTGTTCCAGTATTTGCTTGCCTGCTTTTACTGGTATTCGGGACGATTTAACGGAAGGTTTTATGCTGAGCATTCTCTGGAATCTGGCGGCGTTCATTGTTGCACTGGGTGTACTGATTACCGTGCATGAATTTGGCCATTTCTGGGTTGCTCGCCGTTGTGGTGTGCGGGTAGAGCGATTCTCCATTGGTTTTGGCAAATCACTCTGGACGCGCACCGACCGTCACGGCACGGAATTTGTCATCGCCCTTATCCCGCTTGGCGGCTACGTCAAAATGCTCGACGAACGCGTTGAGCCTGTCGCTCCTGAACTGCGACATAGTGCGTTTAACAACAAAACCGTTGGACAACGCGCCGCCATCATTGCTGCCGGACCGGTAGCCAACTTCATCTTTGCGATTTTCGCTTACTGGCTGGTGTTTATCATCGGCGTCCCTGGCGTGCGTCCGGTAGTGGGGGAGATTGCCCCTGACTCCATCGCGGCGAGTGCGCAAATTACGTCCGGGATGGAACTTAAAACGATTGATGGCATCGAAACCCCTGATTGGGATGCCGTGCGACTGCAGCTGGTAGCCAAAATTGGCGATCCGCAGACAATCATCAGCGTATCGCCGTTTGGGTCAGACGCGCGTCAGGACAAAGTACTGGATTTACGCCACTGGCGTTTCGAGCCAGACAAAGAGGATCCCGTCGCTGCGCTGGGCATTCGTCCCCGCGGCCCGCAGATTGAGCCGGTATTAGCCGAAGTACAGGCAAATTCGGCAGCGAGCAAAGCGGGTTTGCAAGCTGGCGACAGGATCGTTAAAGTCGATGGTCAACCATTAACAGAGTGGATGACCTTTGTTACTCTGGTGCGCGATAATCCGGGGACGTCTCTCGCGCTGGAAGTTGAAAGGCAAGGTAGTCCGCTTTCGCTGACGCTGATCCCGGATACGAAGTCGGTCGGCAAAAAGGCAGAAGGGTTTGCAGGCGTTGTGCCAAAAGTGATCCCGCTGCCAGATGAGTACAAGACAATACGCCAGTATGGGCCGTTCAGCGCCATTCTTGAAGCCACGGATAAAACATGGCAACTGATGAAGCTGACGGTCAACATGTTGGGGAAATTGATAACCGGTGATGTGAAACTGAACAACCTCAGTGGGCCAATCTCGATTGCTCAGGGGGCTGGGATGTCAGCGGAGTTCGGGGTGATTTACTATCTCATGTTCCTCGCGCTTATTAGCGTGAACCTTGGGATTATCAACCTGTTCCCGCTTCCCGTTTTAGACGGGGGTCATCTGCTGTTTTTAGCGATTGAAAAGCTAAAAGGCGGACCGGTATCCGAGCGAGTTCAAGACTTTAGTTATCGCATTGGCTCGATTTTGCTGGTGCTGTTAATGGGGCTTGCACTTTTCAATGATTTCTCTCGGTTGTAAGAGAGTTAGTTAGGAAGAACGCATAATAACGATGGCGATGAAAAAGTTGCTCATAGCGTCGCTGCTGTTTAGCAGCGCCACCGTATACGGTGCTGACGGGTTCGTAGTGAAAGACATTCATTTCGAAGGCCTTCAGCGTGTCGCCGTTGGTGCGGCCCTCCTCAGTATGCCTGTGCGCCCCGGCGATACGGTTAATGATGATGATATCAGTAACACCATCCGTGCTCTGTTTGCCACCGGCAACTTTGAGGACGTCCGCGTCCTGCGCGATGGTGATACGCTGCTGGTACAGGTAAAAGAACGTCCAACGATCGCCAGTATCACTTTCTCCGGTAACAAGTCGGTGAAAGATGACATGCTCAAGCAAAACCTTGAAGCATCGGGTGTTCGTGTGGGTGAATCTCTGGACCGCACAACCCTTTCAGACATTGAAAAAGGTCTGGAAGACTTCTACTACAGCGTCGGTAAATACAGCGCCAGCGTGAAAGCGGTTGTCACTCCGCTCCCACGTAACCGTGTTGACCTGAAACTGGTCTTCCAGGAAGGTGTTTCTGCGAAGATCCAGCAGATCAACATTGTGGGTAACCACGCGTTCAGCACCGACGAACTGATCTCGACCTTCCAGCTGCGCGATGAAGTGCCGTGGTGGAACGTAGTTGGCGATCGTAAATACCAGAAACAGAAACTGGCGGGCGACCTTGAAACCCTGCGCAGCTACTATCTGGATCGCGGTTATGCCCGCTTCAACATCGACTCGACTCAGGTCAGTCTGACTCCGGACAAGAAAGGTATCTATATTACGGTTAACATCACTGAAGGCGATCAGTACAAGCTTTCTGGTGTTGAAGTGAGCGGTAACCTGGCGGGGCATTCTGCTGAGATCGAATCGCTGACCAAAATTCAGCCAGGCGATCTGTATAGCGGCTCCAAAGTCACCAAAATGGAAGACAGCATTAAGAAGCTGCTCGGCCGCTATGGTTACGCCTATCCGCGCGTACAGACTCAGCCGGAAATCAACGACGCGGATAAAACCGTTAAGCTGCACGTTAACGTTGATGCGGGCAACCGTTTCTACGTGCGTAAGATCCGCTTCGTCGGTAACGACACCTCCAAAGACTCCGTTTTGCGCCGCGAAATGCGCCAGATGGAAGGTGCGTGGCTGGGCAGCGACCTGGTCGACCAGGGTAAAGAGCGTCTGAACCGTCTGGGCTATTTTGAAACCGTAGACACTGAAACTCAGCGTGTACCGGGCAGCCCGGATCAGGTTGATGTCGTTTATAAAGTGAAAGAGCGTAACACCGGTAGCTTTAACTTCGGCGTGGGCTACGGCACGGAAAGCGGCGTGAGTTTCCAGGTGGGCGTCCAGCAGGATAACTGGCTGGGTACGGGTTACTCTGTTGGTATTAATGGTACCAAAAACGACTACCAGACCTACTCTGAGTTCTCCGTTACCAACCCATACTTCACCGTTGACGGTGTGAGCCTGGGCGGTCGTATCTTCTATAACGACTTTAAAGCGGATGATGCCGATCTGTCTTCCTACACCAACAAAAGTTACGGTGTGGACGGAACGCTTGGCTTCCCGGTTAACGAATACAACACCCTGCGAGCGGGCTTAGGTTACGTGCATAACGACCTGTCCAACATGCAGCCGCAGGTGGCGATGTGGCGTTATCTGGACTCTATCGGCCAGTCTGCAAGCACATCCAGCGATGACAACGGTTTTGCTGCAGATGACTTCACCTTCAACTACGGTTGGACTTACAACCGTCTTGACCGCGGTTACTTCCCAACGGAAGGCTCTCGCGTCAACCTGAACGGTAAGGTGACCATTCCTGGTTCCGACAACGAGTTCTACAAGGTGACGCTGGATACCGCGTCCTACTTCCCGATTGATGACGATCACAAGTGGGTGGTTCTGGGTCGTACCCGTTGGGGCTATGGTGACGGTATCGGCAGTAAAGAGTTGCCGTTCTATGAGAACTTCTACGCGGGTGGTTCAAGTACCGTGCGTGGCTTCCAGTCCAACAACATTGGTCCGAAAGCGGTTTATTACGGCGGTAATGATGAAGATAACTGCGCAAGCCGTGATCCAAAACAAGTATGTAGCTCTGATGATGCGGTAGGCGGTAACGCCATGGCCGTGGCCAGCCTGGAGTTCATCACCCCAACGCCATTTATCAGTGATAAATACGCGAACTCCGTACGTACATCCTTCTTCTGGGATGCGGGTACGGTGTGGGATACCAACTGGCAGAACACTGCCCAGATGCGCGCAGCTGGCGTACCAGACTACAGCGATCCGAGCAATATTCGCATGTCTGCCGGTATCGCATTACAATGGATGTCACCGCTGGGGCCGTTGGTCTTCTCCTACGCCCAGCCGTTTAAGAAATACGATGGAGACAAAGCGGAGCAATTCCAGTTTAACATTGGTAAAACCTGGTAATAATCCGCTGCAACGGAATGCGTTGGCAGTGTAGCGCTGACAACCGGCGATCGGTCAAACGGTCGCCTTGCCACGCAAAGAACGGTACCTTCTGGTGCCAATGGGATGGTAAGGAGTTAATTGTGAAAAAGTGGTTATTAGCTGCAGGTCTCGGTTTAGCGATGGCAACTTCTGCTCAGGCAGCAGACAAAATCGCAATCGTCAACATGGGTAATTTGTTCCAGCAGGTTGCACAGAAAACGGGTGTTTCTGCGACGCTGGAAAACGAATTCAAAGGCCGTGCGAGCGAACTGCAGCGTATGGAAGGCGATCTTCAGTCCAAAATGCAGCGTCTGCAGCGTGATGGTTCTACCATGAAAGCAAGCGATCGCAGCAAACTGGAAAAAGACGTTATGGCTCAGCGCCAGACCTTCTCCCAGAAAGCGCAGGCTTTCGAGCAGGATCGTCAGCGTCGTTCTAACGAAGAGCGTGGCAAGCTGGTGACTCGCATTCAGACTGCTGTTAAAGCAGTTGCTGCCGATCAGAGCATCGATCTGGTTGTTGATGCGAACGCCGTTGCTTTCAACAGCAGCGATGTTAAAGACATCACCGCTGATGTTCTGAAACAGGTTAAATAAGTAATGCCTTCAATTCGACTGGCTGATTTAGCTCAGCAGTTGGATGCAGAATTACACGGTGATGGCGATATCGTCATCACCGCTGTTGCGTCCATGCAATCTGCTAAAGCTGGCACGATTACCTTCATGGTAAGTCCTAAGTACCGTGAACAACTGGCTCAATGCCAGGCGTCAGCTGTTGTTCTGACGCAGGACGATCTTCCCTTTGCCACTGGAAGCGCGCTGGTAGTGAAAAATCCCTACCTGACGTATGCACGCATGGCTCAAATTCTTGATACCACGCCGCAGCCGGCGCAGAACATTGCTGCCAGCGCAGCGATTGATCCGACGGCTAAGCTGGGTAACAACGTGGCCGTTGGCGCGAATGCGGTTATTGAATCTGGCGTTGAACTGGGCGATAACGTCGTCATTGGCCCTGGATGCTTTGTTGGGAAAAATACGAAAATCGGCGCTGGAACCCGTTTATGGGCCAATGTGTCCGTTTATCATGAAGTTGAAATCGGCGAAAATTGCCTCGTCCAGTCCAGTACCGTGATTGGTTCTGATGGCTTTGGCTACGCGAACGATCGCGGTAACTGGGTTAAGATCCCGCAGCTTGGTCGCGTTATTATTGGCGATCGCGTGGAGATCGGGGCCTGTACAACGATCGACCGTGGTGCACTCGACGACACGATTATTGGTAATGGTGTTATCATCGATAACCAGTGCCAGATTGCGCATAACGTTGTGATTGGCGACAATACCGCGGTTGCGGGGGGCGTCATCATGGCGGGCAGCCTGAAAATTGGTCGTTACTGCATGATTGGCGGCGCGAGCGTGATTAATGGCCATATGGAAATATGCGACAAGGTGACGGTGACGGGTATGGGCATGGTAATGCGTCCTATCACTGAACCTGGCGTCTATTCCTCCGGTATTCCGCTGCAACCCAACAAGGTATGGCGTAAAACAGCAGCTCTGGTGATGAACATTGATGATATGAGCAAGCGACTCAAGTCTCTTGAGCGTAAGATCGATCAACAAGACTAAACGTCACCCGTTTAACGCTATCTTTCCCGGCCTGTCGGCTTTCTAATAAACCGGCAGGCCGTGTTATTATTGTTATCAGTACATTTTGACAGGAAGAGTATTTTGACTACTGACACTCATACTCTGCATATTGAAGAGATTTTAGAACTTCTGCCGCACCGCTACCCGTTTCTGCTGGTAGACCGCGTGCTGGATTTTGAAGAAGGTCGTTTTCTGCGCGCAGTGAAAAATGTTTCCGTGAACGAACCGTTCTTCCAGGGACACTTCCCGGGTAAGCCTATCTTCCCGGGTGTGTTGATTCTGGAAGCGATGGCTCAGGCTACCGGTATTCTGGCGTTTAAAAGCGTCGGTAAGCTGGAGCCGGGTGAACTGTATTACTTCGCAGGTATTGATGAAGCGCGCTTCAAGCGTCCTGTCGTGCCTGGCGATCAGATGATCATGGAAGTCACTTTTGAAAAAACGCGTCGTGGCCTGACTCGCTTCAAAGGCGTAGCGCTGGTTGACGGCAAAGTTGTTTGCGAAGCGACGATGATGTGTGCTCGTAGCCGGGAGTCCTGATACGTGATTGATAAATCCGCCTTTATTCATCCTACCGCTATTGTGGAAACCGGTGCCATCATTGGTGCTAACGTCCACATTGGCCCGTTCTGTATTGTTGGACCCCATGTCGAAATTGGTGAGGGTACAGTACTGAAATCTCACGTTGTCGTGAATGGTCACACGACCATTGGCTGCAATAACGAGATCTATCAGTTCGCTTCCATCGGCGAAGTTAACCAGGATCTGAAATATGCTGGTGAGTCGACCCGTCTGGAAATTGGCGATCGTAACCGCATTCGCGAAAGCGTCACCATTCATCGTGGAACCGTGCAGGGTGGTGGGTTGACGAAGGTGGGCAGCGACAACCTGTTTATGGTTAATGCGCATATCGCGCACGACTGTACCGTGGGTGACCGCTGTATTCTTGCCAACAACGCAACGCTGGCAGGACACGTTTCGGTTGATGACTTCGCAATTATTGGCGGCATGACCGCAGTCCATCAGTTCTGCATCATTGGTGCACACGTGATGGTCGGCGGATGCTCCGGTGTGGCGCAGGACGTCCCACCGTATGTGATTGCGCAGGGCAACCATGCCACGCCGTTTGGCGTGAACATCGAAGGCCTCAAGCGTCGTGGTTTTAGCCGCGAAGCGATTACCGCCATCCGCAACGCGTACAAATTGCTGTACCGTAGCGGTAAAACGCTGGAAGAGGCGAAGCCGGAAATTGCCGAACTGGCGAACAAGCATCCTGAAGTGAACGCGTTCATGGAGTTCTTTGACCGTTCAACAAGGGGCCTGATTCGTTAATGGTCGACAGTCGTCCGCTTACGATAGCCCTGGTCGCCGGAGAAACCTCCGGCGATATTCTTGGTGCAGGTCTCATCCGTGCGCTTAAGGCGCGTGTACCCAATGCTCGCTTTGTGGGCGTAGCGGGCCCGCTGATGCAGGCCGAAGGCTGTGAAGCCTGGTATGAAATGGAAGAGCTGGCCGTTATGGGCATCGTTGAGGTGCTGGGGCGCCTGCGACGCTTGCTGCATATTCGTGCCGATCTCACCCGCCGCTTTACCGAACTCAAACCCGATGTGTTCGTCGGTATCGATGCACCCGATTTCAACATTACCCTCGAAGGTAATCTGAAAAAGCAGGGCATCAAAACCATTCACTACGTCAGTCCGTCCGTGTGGGCGTGGCGACAGAAACGCGTTTTCAAAATCGGACGGTCCACCAACCTGGTGCTGGCTTTCCTGCCTTTCGAAAAAGCGTTTTACGACAGATTTAATGTTCCGTGCCGTTTTATCGGTCATACCATGGCGGATGCGATGCCGTTGGATCCGGATAAAAACGCGGCGCGCGACGCGCTGGGCATCCCGCACGATGTGCACTGTCTGGCGCTGCTGCCGGGCAGCCGTGGCGCAGAGGTAGAGATGCTGAGCGCTGATTTCCTGAAGACCGCGCAGATTCTTCGCCAGACCTATCCCGATCTTGAAGTGGTTGTGCCGCTGGTGAATGCCAAACGCCGCGAGCAGTTTGAGCGCATCAAAGCCGAAGTCGCCCCGGATCTTCACGTCCGTCTTCTCGACGGAAAAGGGCGGGAAGCCATGTACGCGAGCGATGCCGCTCTGCTGGCCTCTGGTACGGCGGCGCTGGAGTGTATGCTGGCGAAATGCCCGATGGTGGTCGGTTATCGTATGAAGCCGTTTACCTTCTGGCTGGCAAAACGTCTGGTGAAAACGGATTATGTCTCCCTGCCAAACCTGCTTGCCGGGCGCGAGCTGGTAAAAGAGCTGTTGCAGGATGAGTGCCAGCCGCAGGCGCTGGCGGATGCCCTGCTGCCGCTGCTGGCCAACGGCAAGACCAGCCACCAGATGCACGATACCTTCCGTGAACTGCACCAGCTGATCCGCTGTAATGCTGATGAGCAAGCGGCTGATGCAGTGCTGGAGTTAGCAAAATGATGGAATTTATTTATCCCCACACGCACCTCGTTGCCGGAGTGGATGAGGTCGGACGCGGCCCGCTGGTGGGGGCCGTGGTGACCGCGGCGGTGATCCTCGATCCAACGCGCCCGATTATTGGTCTGAATGACTCAAAAAAACTGAGTGAGAAGCGCCGACTGGCACTGTTCGATGAAATTAAAGAGAAGGCGCTGGCCTGGAGCGTTGGGCGCGCAGAGCCGAATGAGATTGACGATCTGAATATTCTCCACGCCACGATGCTGGCAATGCAGCGAGCTGTTGCTGGCCTGAAGGTTGTGCCTGAATATGTGCTGATCGACGGTAACCGTTGCCCGGCGCTGCCTATGCCTTCTATGGCCGTCGTTAAAGGCGACAGTCGCGTCGCAGAGATCAGTGCAGCTTCTATTATTGCCAAAGTGACGCGCGATGCCGAAATGGCCGCGCTGGACCTTACTTATCCTCAGTATGGTTTCGGCCAGCATAAGGGGTATCCAACGGCTTTCCACCTGGAAAAGCTGGCTGAACATGGCGCAACCGAACATCATCGGCGCAGTTTTGGCCCGGTGAAGCGCGCGCTGGGACTGGTGTCCTGAATCAATACGCAAGCAATTAAGTAACGCGGAATCTGAAGATGGCTGAACCACGTTTCGTACACCTGCGGGTGCATAGCGACTACTCCATGATCGATGGGCTGGCGAAGACCGGGCCGCTGGTAAAAAAGGCGGCCTCTCTGGGCATGCCCGCGCTGGCGATCACCGATTTTACCAACCTGTGTGGCCTGGTGAAGTTCTACGGAACGGCGCATGGCGCGGGAATGAAGCCTATCGTCGGTGCGGATTTTCATGTGCAGAGCGATCTCATCGGCGATGAGCTGACGCAAATCTCCGTGTTAGCCATGAACAATACGGGCTACCAAAACCTTACCCTGCTTATCTCAAAAGCCTATCAGCGCGGTTACGGCGCACTGGGCCCGTGGATTGACAGGGACTGGCTGGCTGAACTGAACGAAGGGCTGCTGTTGATCTCCGGTGGCCGCATGGGCGATGTCGGTAAATCACTGCTGCGCGGTAACAGCGCGCTGGTGGATCAATGCGTCTCGTTCTATGAAGAGTACTTCCCGAATCGTTACTATCTGGAACTGATTCGAACCGGTCGGCAGGATGAAGAGAACTATCTGCACGCTGCTGTCGCGCTGGCAGAAGAACGCGGCTTGCCCGTTGTGGCGACGAATGACGTGCGTTTCCTGGAGTCCGGTGATTTTGACGCGCACGAAATTCGCGTTGCTATCCACGATGGCTTCACCCTCGACGATCCGAAACGTCCGCGCAACTACTCATCGCAGCAGTACATGCGCAGCGAAGAGGAGATGTGCGAGCTCTTCTCCGACATTCCGGAAGCGCTGGAAAACAGCGTGGAGATTGCCAAGCGCTGTAACGTGACCGTGCGCCTGGGCGAATATTTCCTGCCGCAGTTCCCGACGGGGGACATGACCACGGAAGATTTCCTGGTCATGAAATCGAAAGAAGGTCTGGAAGAGCGTCTCGAATTCCTGTTCCCGGATGAAGAAGAGCGTAAAAAACGTCGTCCGGAGTATGACGAACGCCTGGATATTGAACTTCAGGTGATTAACCAGATGGGCTTCCCTGGCTACTTCCTGATCGTAATGGAGTTTATCCAGTGGTCGAAGGATAACGGCGTTCCGGTTGGTCCGGGCCGTGGCTCGGGGGCGGGCTCGCTGGTGGCGTATGCGCTGAAAATCACCGACCTCGATCCGCTGGAATTTGACCTGCTGTTCGAACGCTTCCTCAACCCGGAACGTGTTTCCATGCCCGACTTTGACGTCGACTTCTGCATGGAAAAACGCGACCAGGTTATCGAGCACGTAGCCGATATGTACGGCCGTGACGCGGTTTCGCAGATCATTACCTTCGGCACCATGGCGGCGAAAGCGGTTATCCGCGACGTGGGCCGCGTGCTGGGTCACCCGTACGGTTTTGTTGATCGTATTTCTAAGCTGGTACCGCCCGATCCGGGCATGACGCTGGCAAAAGCGTTTGAAGCCGAGCCGCAGCTGCCGGAAATCTACGAAGCTGACGAAGAAGTCAAAGCGCTGATCGACATGGCGCGTAAGCTTGAAGGCGTGACGCGTAACGCCGGTAAGCACGCGGGGGGCGTGGTTATCGCCCCGACCAAAATCACCGACTTTGCGCCGCTCTACTGCGACGAAGCGGGCCAGCACCCGGTCACCCAGTTCGATAAGAACGACGTGGAATACGCCGGGCTGGTGAAGTTCGACTTCCTCGGCCTGCGCACGCTGACCATCATTAACTGGGCGCTGGAGATGATCAACGCCCGCCGCGAGAAGAACGGCGAGCCGCCGCTGGATATCGCGGCCATCCCGCTGGATGACAAGAAAAGCTTCGACATGCTGCAGCGCTCGGAGACGACAGCCGTCTTCCAGCTTGAATCCCGCGGCATGAAAGACCTGATTAAACGCCTGCAGCCCGACTGCTTCGAAGATATGATCGCACTGGTGGCCCTGTTCCGTCCGGGCCCGCTGCAGTCAGGGATGGTAGATAACTTCATCGACCGTAAGCACGGACGCGAAGAGATTTCCTACCCGGACGTGCAGTGGCAGCACGAAAGCCTGAAGCCGGTACTGGAGCCAACCTACGGCATCATCCTGTATCAGGAACAGGTCATGCAGATTGCCCAGGTGCTTTCCGGCTATACCCTCGGCGGCGCGGACATGCTGCGTCGTGCTATGGGTAAGAAAAAACCGGAAGAGATGGCCAAGCAGCGCTCTATTTTTGAAGACGGTGCGAAGAAAAACGGCGTTGACGGCGAACTGGCGATGAAAATCTTCGACCTGGTGGAGAAATTCGCCGGGTACGGGTTTAACAAATCCCACTCCGCTGCCTATGCTTTGGTTTCGTACCAGACGTTGTGGCTGAAAGCGCATTATCCCGCTGAGTTTATGGCGGCGGTGATGACCGCCGATATGGACAACACCGAGAAGGTGGTAGGCCTCGTGGATGAGTGCTGGCGCATGGGTCTGAAGATCCTGCCGCCGGATATTAACTCCGGGCTTTACCATTTCCACGTCAACGATGACGGAGAGATCGTCTACGGGATCGGCGCGATCAAAGGCGTGGGTGAGGGGCCGATCGAGGCGATCATCGAAGCGCGTAACAACGGCGGCTACTTCCGCGAGCTGTTCGATCTCTGTGCCCGTACCGATACCAAAAAACTGAACCGCCGCGTGCTGGAAAAGCTGATCATGTCCGGCGCGTTCGACAGGCTGGGGCCGCACCGCGCCGCGCTGATGAACTCTCTCGGCGATGCGCTGAAAGCAGCCGATCAGCACGCGAAAGCGGAAGCCATTGGCCAGGCGGATATGTTTGGCGTACTGGCGGAAGAGCCAGAGCAGATTGAGCAGTCTTACTCCAACTGTCAGCCCTGGCCAGAACAGGTGGTGCTGGATGGTGAACGTGAAACGTTAGGTTTGTACCTGACGGGACACCCGATCAACCAGTACATCAAAGAAATTGAGCGCTATGTCGGAGGCAACAGGCTAAAAGACATGCATCCGACAGATCGTGGTAAAATCACCACGGCTGCGGGGCTCGTGATTGCTGCAAGGGTTATGGTCACCAAGCGCGGCAATCGTATCGGCATCTGTACGTTAGATGACCGTTCCGGGCGTCTGGAGGTGATGCTGTTCACCGACGCGCTGGATAAATACCAGCAATTGCTGGAAAAAGACCGCATACTTATCGTCAGCGGACAGGTCAGCTTTGATGACTTCAGTGGGGGGCTTAAAATGACCGCCCGCGAAGTGATGGACATTGACGAAGCCCGGGAAAAATATGCTCGCGGGCTTGCTATCTCGCTGACGGACAGGCAAATTGATGACCAGCTTTTAAACCGACTCCGTCAGTCTCTGGAACCCCACCGCTCGGGGACCATTCCAGTACATCTCTACTATCAGAGGGCGGATGCACGTGCGCGGTTGCGCTTTGGCGCAACGTGGCGTGTCTCTCCGAGCGATCGTTTACTGAACGATTTGCGTGGCCTCATTGGTTCGGAGCAGGTGGAACTGGAGTTTGACTAATACAGGAATACTATGAGTCTGAATTTCCTTGATTTCGAACAGCCGATTGCTGAGCTGGAAGCGAAAATCGATTCTCTGACAGCGGTAAGCCGTCAGGATGAAAAACTGGATATTAACATCGACGAAGAAGTGCATCGTCTGCGCGAAAAAAGCGTAGAACTGACGCGCAAAATCTTTGCCGATCTCGGCGCATGGCAGATCGCCCAGCTGGCGCGTCACCCACAGCGTCCGTACACCCTGGATTATGTCCGCCTGGCGTTTGACGAATTTGACGAACTGGCAGGCGATCGCGCATACGCTGACGACAAAGCTATTGTCGGCGGTATCGCGCGTCTGGACGGACGCCCGGTGATGATCATTGGTCATCAGAAAGGCCGTGAAACCAAAGAGAAAATCCGTCGTAACTTCGGTATGCCAGCACCAGAAGGCTACCGTAAAGCCCTGCGTCTGATGGAGATGGCCGAGCGTTTCAATATGCCTATCATCACCTTCATCGACACTCCGGGTGCATACCCTGGCGTGGGCGCGGAAGAGCGTGGCCAGTCTGAAGCCATCGCACGTAACCTGCGGGAGATGTCTCGCCTGAAGGTGCCGGTCATCTGTACCGTTATCGGCGAGGGTGGTTCCGGTGGTGCGCTGGCGATTGGCGTGGGCGATAAAGTGAATATGCTGCAGTACAGCACCTATTCCGTTATCTCTCCGGAAGGCTGCGCGTCCATTCTGTGGAAAAGCGCCGACAAAGCACCGCTGGCCGCTGAAGCGATGGGAATCATTGCGCCACGTCTGAAAGAGCTGAAGCTGATCGACACCGTTATCCCGGAACCTCTGGGCGGCGCGCATCGTAAGCCGGAAGTGATGGCTGCTTCCCTGAAAGCACAGCTGCTGGCCGACCTGGCCGATCTGGACGTCCTGAGCAAAGAAGATCTGCTCAACCGTCGTTACCAGCGTCTGATGACCTACGGTTACGCATAAGCTTCACAATTATCTGAAAAGCCGCACGATGTTGCGGCTTTTTTTATACCTGCCGTTTACCTTAACTATGCTTATCTGATGTTTTTCAAGGAGGTAAACCATGAACATCATTGCCATCATGGGGCCACACGGCGTCTTTTATAAAGACGAGCCCATCAAGGAGCTGGAGCAAGCCCTGAAAGCACGCGGATATCAGCTAATCTGGCCGCAGAACAGCGCCGATCTGTTAAAATTCATCGAACATAATCCGCGCATCTGTGGCGTGATATTCGACTGGGACGAATACGACATGGAGCTGTGCAGCGAGATCAACAGGCTGAATGAATATCTTCCGCTCTACGCCTTTATCAACACTCACTCCACCATGGATGTCAGCGCTCACGATATGCGCATGGCGCTGTGGTTCTTTGAATACTCACTCGGCGTGGCGGAAGATATTGCGACCCGCATTCAGCAATACACTGGCGAATATCTTGATAACATCACACCGCCGTTTACACGCGCGCTGTTCACCTATGTGAAAGAGGGGAAATACACCTTCTGTACGCCGGGACACATGGCCGGAACGGCCTATCAAAAAAGCCCGGTGGGGTGCCTGTTCTACGATTTCTTCGGCGGCAATACCCTGAAAGCAGACGTGTCGATTTCAGTGACCGAGTTAGGCTCTCTTCTGGATCACACCGGCCCGCATCTTGAAGCTGAAGAGTATATCGCCCGCACCTTTGGCGCCGAGCAGAGCTATATGGTGACCAACGGCACCTCGACCTCGAACAAAATCGTCGGAATGTACGCCGCGCCAACCGGAAGCACGTTGCTGATTGACCGTAACTGCCATAAATCGCTGGCGCACCTGCTGATGATGAGCGACGTCGTCCCGATCTGGCTGTCACCCACGCGTAACGCGCTCGGTATCCTCGGCGGCATTCCGCGCCGGGAGTTCACGCATCAAGCCATCGAAAGTAAGGTTGCGGCGATACCCGACGCAAGCTGGCCTGTCCATGCGGTGATTACCAACTCCACCTATGATGGTCTGCTCTACAATACGAACTGGATCAAGCAGACGCTGGACGTACCGTCGATCCACTTCGATTCCGCGTGGGTGCCGTACACCAATTTCCACCCGATTTATTCGGGTAAAAGTGGGATGAGCGGCGAGCGCGTGCCGGGCAAAGTGTTTTTCGAAACGCAGTCGACGCACAAAATGCTGGCCGCATTTTCGCAGGCGTCTCTTATTCACATCAAAGGCGAGTACGACGAGGATACGTTTAACGAAGCCTTTATGATGCACACCACCACCTCACCGAGCTATCCGCTGGTAGCCTCTATTGAAACGGCCGCGGCGATGCTGCGCGGTAATCCGGGTAAACGCCTGATTAACCGCTCGGTGGAACGGGCGCTGCATTTCCGTAAAGAGGTCCAGCGGCTGAAGGATGAGGCCGACGGCTGGTTCTTCGATATCTGGCAGCCGGAAGCGATCGACGAGGCGGAGTGCTGGCCCGTCGCGCCGGGAGAGAGCTGGCACGGCTTCCGCGATGCCGATGCGGACCACATGTTCCTCGATCCGGTTAAGGTGACGATCCTGACGCCGGGGATGGACGAGCAGGGCGTGATGGGCGATGAAGGGATCCCCGCCGCGCTGGTGGCGAAGTTCCTTGACGAGCGCGGCGTGGTGGTGGAGAAGACCGGCCCCTACAACTTGCTGTTCCTGTTCAGTATCGGGATCGATAAAACCCGGGCAATGGGGCTGCTGCGCGGGCTGATGGAGTTTAAGCGCGCCTACGATCTCAACCTGCGGGTGAAGAACATGCTGCCGGATCTCTACGCGGAAGATCCTGACTTCTACCGCACGATGCGCATTCAGGATCTGGCCCAGGGGATCCACAGGCTGATCCGCCAGCACGATCTGCCGCGCCTGATGCTCCAGGCGTTTGATGTCCTGCCTGATATGAAACTGACGCCTCACAAGGCCTGGCAACGGCAGGTGAAAGGTGAAGTCGAAACCGTTGAGCTGGAAAACCTGGTCGGGCGGATATCGGCCAACATGATCCTGCCGTATCCACCAGGTGTGCCGCTGCTGATGCCGGGTGAGATGATCACCGAGGAGAGCCGGGCGGTGCTCGATTTCCTGCTAATGCTCTGTTCGGTAGGACGCCACTATCCTGGCTTTGAAACGGATATCCACGGCGCGAAACGTGATGAAAACGGCGTGTACTGGGTGCGAGTCCTAAAATAGATGTGACCGCTTGCCAGGTGTGGGTTTTCGGTTGTAACGTTCAGGCATCATAAAAAGGAGAAGCTATGCTGGGTTTAAAAGCGGTTCACCATATTGCGATCATTGCCACCGATTATGCGAAAAGTAAGGCCTTCTACTGCGACATTCTTGGCTTTACGCTCATGAGCGAAGCTTACCGCGAGGAGCGTGACTCCTGGAAGGGCGATCTCGCGTTAAACGGGCAGTATGTGATTGAGCTGTTCTCTTTTCCTTTCCCGCCTTCGCGTCCGTCCCGCCCGGAAGCCTGCGGTCTGCGTCATCTGGCCTTCAGCGTTGATGACCTTGATAGCGCAGTAAAACATCTGGAAGCGCACGGCGTGACGTGCGAGGCGATTCGTGTCGATCCGTTTACCGACAAGCGCTTTACCTTTTTTAACGACCCGGACGGCCTGCCGCTGGAGCTTTACCAGCAGTAATGTTTGTCCTGTGTGATAATGCCCGCTCAGTTCGGGCATTTTTTATGTGTAATTTCCTATGACCTTACCCGCTATCGCACAAGCCGTTTCACCGTACCGCCAGCTGCTGGTGGGGTTTAGCGGTGGCCTGGATTCCACCGTGTTGCTGCATCGCCTTAAGCTCTGGCGCGACCGGGACCCTGACGTCCAGCTTCGGGCTATACACATCCATCACGGATTAAGCCCTCACGCGGAGGAGTGGGTGGCGCACTGTGAAGCCTTGTGTGAGGCGTGGGCTATCCCGCTCGTCGTTGAGCGCGTCACGCTTGCGGATGAAGGACTGGGTATTGAGGCGCAGGCGCGTAAAGTTCGCTACGCCGCGTTTGCCGGGGCATTACGTACTGGAGAAGTGCTGGTCACGGCGCAGCATCTGGACGATCAGTGCGAAACTTTTTTGCTGGCGCTTAAGCGGGGCAGCGGACCCGCGGGGCTTTCCGCCATGCCGGCGCGTTCTGAGTTTGCCGGGACGCAACTATTGCGTCCGCTGCTTGGCGAGACCCGCGCATCGCTGGAATCCTGGGCGCGGGAACATCAGCTGAGCTGGATCGAAGATGAGAGCAACCAGGACGACAGCTACGATCGTAACTTCCTGCGTCTGCGCGTCCTCCCGCTTTTAAGCGAGCGCTGGCCGCATTTTGCCGACGCGACAGCAAGAAGCGCCATGCTGTGCGCCGAACAGGAAAGGCTGCTGGATGAGTTACTCAGCGAAGAGCTGGCTGATCTGATCTCTGAAGACGGTGCGCTGGCGATCGCGCCGCTGGAGGCGGTAAGCCCGGTGCGCCGGGCCGCGCTGTTACGCCGCTGGCTCGCCTCTCATCATGCTGTGATGCCGTCGCGGGCAATGCTGAGCCGTATCTGGGACGAAGTCGCACAGGCGCGGGAAGATGCGTCCCCCTGCGTACACCTGAATGGCTTCGAGGTCAGACGCTATAAAGGAAAACTCTGGTGGGTAAAATCCTTCCCCCCGCTGACCAATGTGGTGCTCCACTGGCCGTCACCGGAGGCTCCGTTAATATTGCCCCAGGATGCGGGGAGTGTCTCTCTGATGCCGACGGGTCATGTACGTCTGCCAAACCCCGGTGAACCGGTCAGCGTGCGCTTTAAGGCTGGCGGCTTGCTGCATATCGTCGGACGCAACGGGGGACGGAAACTGAAAAAGATATGGCAGGAATGCAACGTGCCGCCGTGGCTGCGCGACACCACGCCGCTGCTGTTCTACGGTGAAACGCTGATTGCTGCTGCAGGGGTGTTCATCACGGAAGCGGGGTGGACAGAAGAAGGGGCATGCTTCGAGTGGCGGAAAGCGTAACGGGCAGCCCGGCTGCCCGTTAGTGTCATCAGGATTCGCTCACCACGACGGTGCCGATTTGCGGGTGGCTGAAGCTGGCTATTTTGTCCAGACGCAGCTCACGCGTCGCACCGGCGTCTTCCACGACCAGGTATTCCACATTCTTGCGTGAAACCAGATCGCTGGCCTTCGCCTTCAACACTTCGCCATCTTTTAGCTCCAGCGTCAGTAATAAATGATGCTGGCAGGCGAGTTCGAGGTTGTCATAGTCATCACAATTGATGGGTTGATAAGTATCATTCATCGACATAATCGCTCACCAGTAAATTCGCCGCAGCATACGCTGCTTTTTCCCTGACCGACTCTGAAAGGCTCTCATCAGAGGCCACTTCATTAAGCACTTTCAATACACAGCCCAACGCGTCCGGGACATACCCCAGATCTCCGCTGGCGATTTCCGCATACCGTTTGCGAATTAACTCACAATAATTATTCACATCCCCTCCCGCCAGCGCACTGACTTACTGTGAGATATCATTAAGCCTACGAAGATAAACTCGGTTTAGCAAGGTGACTATACCATACTCATTTAAGCAATATCAGCGCCTTGATAGTGGTGTATTTATTACTCCGTAACAGCCTTTTGCCTCTGTTTTCGCTACAATGTGCGGCTGATTCGAATGGAGTTCTCTCATGGCGCTGAAAGCGACAATTTATAAAGCAGTGGTCAACGTGGCCGATCTTGATCGCAACCAGTTTCTGGACGCGTCGCTTACTCTGGCACGCCACCCCTCCGAAACTCAGGAGCGCATGATGCTGCGCCTGCTGGCGTGGATTAAATACGCCAACGAGCGGCTGCAGTTTACCCGCGGCTTAAGCGCGGAAGACGAGCCTGAAGCCTGGCTGCGCAACGATCATCTTGGGATCGATTTATGGATTGAACTCGGTCTGCCGGACGAGCGCAGGATTAAAAAGGCGTGTACTCAGTCCGCGGAAGTGGCCTTATTCGCCTATAACCAGCGCGCGGCGGAAATCTGGTGGCAACAAAATAAGAATAAATGCGCGCAGTTTAAAAATCTCGCCGTCTGGTATCTGGATGATGAACAGCTGGCGCAGCTGAGCGAGTTCGCCGGCCGGACGATGGCGTTGCAGGCAACGATTCAGGACGGCGCCATCTGGCTTTCTGATTCTCAGAATAATCTGGAAATTCATCTGACGGCCTGGCAGTCTGCGCCATGATCGTTTTGTCCCGAAACGTCAGCATCCCTGATAACGAGCTGGAGATCACCGCCATCCGTGCTCAGGGAGCGGGTGGACAGCACGTCAATAAGGCTTCAACGGCTATCCATTTGCGTTTTGACATTCGGGCATCAAGCCTGCCAGAGTATTATAAGGAAAGTCTGCTTGCTGCCAGCCATCACCTGATCACCAGCGAAGGTGTGATCGTGATTAAAGCCCAGGAGTACCGCAGCCAGGAATTAAACCGGGAAGCGGCGGTAGCCAGGCTGGTGGCGGTCATCAAAGAGTTAACGGCAGTACAAAAAAGCCGCCGGGCAACGCGGCCAACCCGCGCATCGAAAGAGCGTCGGCTGTCCTCGAAAGCCCAAAAATCCACAGTGAAAGCACTACGCGGTAAAGTTCGTCGCCCGATGGAGTGACGAAAGGGAACACAATTTTCATAAGGAATTCATTGTGAAAAAAGCATTATTTTCAGCGCTGGCAGTGAGTACGCTGTTTGCGCTTTTCGGGTGTAACAACCGTTCTGAAACGCAGGTTTTGCAGCCAGCGCAGAATGAAGAGTTAAAGCCAATGCAGCAGAGCTGGCGGGGCGTATTGCCTTGCGCGGATTGCGAAGGCATTGAAACGTCACTGTTCCTGCAAAAAGACGGTACCTGGGTGATGAACCAGCGCTATCAGGGCGCGAAAGAACCCTCTTCATTTGCGACTTACGGGACATGGGCGCGTACGGCTGAGAAGCTGGTGCTGACGGATACCTCCGGTGACAAAACCTGGTTCCGCCCTAAAGGCGAGAACATGGAAATGCTCGACCGGGAAGGCAATCCGATTGAATCCCAGTTCAACTACACGCTGACACCGGTGAAAGCGGCGCTGCCTGCCACGCCGATGGCGATGCGGGGAATGTATTTCTATATGGCGGATGCGGCGATCTTTACCGACTGCGCTACCGGTAAGAAAGTCAGCGTGGCAAACAATGCACAACTTGAACGTGATTACGCCGTGGCGCGCGGCAATGACAGCAAGCCGATATTGTTGACGGTTGACGGCCACTTTACGCTGGAGCCAAACCCGGATAGCGGGGAGATGGTGAAAACGCTGGTGGCAGATAAAGACGTGAAATTTATTGCGGGCAAAGACTGTAGCAGCAAATAAGCTGACGTTGAGCCATTAAAAAACCCCGCCTGAGCGGGGTTTTTTGTTTAGCCTTTGATGGCTTTCACCAGGTAATCAAGAATATCGCCGGTCTTGATCATCTGTTTTTCGCCGCTGCGACGATATTTGTATTCAATCTCATCGCTGTCGAGGTTACGGTCGCCAATGACGACGGTGTGCGGGATACCGATCAGTTCCATATCGGCAAACATCACGCCCGGACGCTCTTTGCGGTCATCCATCAGCACTTCAATACCCTGAGCGCGCAGCTCGGCGTACAGCTTCTCGGCCAGCTCCTGCACGCGGTAAGATTTGTGCATGTTCATTGGCAGAATAGCCACCTGGAACGGCGCAATGTTGTCCGGCCAGACGATGCCGCGCTCGTCGTAGTTCTGCTCGATGGCCGCAGCCACCACGCGCGTCACCCCGATACCGTAGCAACCCATGGTCAGGATCTGGTTACGGCCATCTTCACCCTGAACGGCGGCGTTCAGCGCGCGAGAGTATTTATCGCCCAGTTGGAAGATGTGGCCAACTTCGATGCCGCGCTTAATCATCAGGGTACCCTGACCGTCCGGGCTTGGATCGCCTGCAACCACGTTACGGATGTCAGCCACTTCTGGCGTCGCCACGTCGCGATCCCAATTGATGCCGAAGTAATGTTTACCGTCGATGTTAGCGCCCGCGGAGAAGTCGCTCATTGCTGCAACCGTGCGGTCAATAACGACAGGAACCGGCATATTCACCGGACCGAGAGAGCCTGGGCCGGCATTCACTACGGCACGGATTTCCGCTTCCGTTGCGAACGTCAGCGGGCTGGCTACCTGGGGCAGCTTCTCGGCTTTTACTTCGTTCAGTTCATGATCGCCACGCACCAGCAGGGCAACCAGCGGGTAAGCGCTGCCTTCGGTGGATTTCACCAGCAGCGTTTTCACTGTTTTTTCGATCGGCAGACTGAACTGCTCAACCAGCTCGGCGATGGTTTTCGCGTTTGGCGTATCAACCAGCGTCATCTCTTGCGTGGCCGCGCCGCGTGGTTCTTTTGGTGCCAGCGCTTCTGCAAATTCGATGTTCGCCGCGTAGTCTGAAGAGTCAGAGAAGATCACATCGTCTTCACCGCTCTGTGCCAGTACCTGGAACTCATGGGACGCGCTGCCGCCGATGGAGCCGGTATCAGCCTGCACAGCACGGAAATCCAGACCCATGCGAGAGAAAATTTTGCTGTAAGCCTCGTACATTTTGTCGTAGGTCTCTTGCAGCGATTCCTGTGACGTATGGAAAGAGTAGGCATCTTTCATCAGGAATTCACGAGAGCGCATCACGCCGAAACGTGGGCGCACTTCGTCACGGAACTTGGTCTGGATCTGGAAGAAGTTCAGCGGCAGCTGTTTGTAAGAGCTCAGCTCATTACGAATCAGGTCGGTGATCACTTCTTCGTGTGTTGGGCCGAGAACGAACGGACGCTCGCCGCGATCGACGAAGCGCAGCAGTTCTGGGCCATATTGCTCCCAACGGCCGCTCTCCTGCCACAGGTCAGCGGGCTGAACCACAGGCATGGACACCTCGATAGCACCGGCGTTGTTCATCTCTTCACGCACGATGTTTTCGACTTTTTTCAGGACGCGCACGCCGGTCGGCAGCCAGGTGTATAACCCGGAGGCCAGCTTGCGGATCATCCCGGCGCGCAGCATCAGCTGATGGCTGATCACTTCGGCGTCGGCAGGCGTCTCCTTCAGAGTGGAGAGCAGATATTGGCTAGTACGCATGTTGTTACGGTTCCATTTCGACGATTGGAACAGGCTGAAACACCAGCCTGACACAAAAAAAGTGGTTTAGTTTACCAGTGTGGCAAAGATGCCAAAAGAGAGGAGAACAAAATTACCTGGGTTCAAGGGCAAACACTTCGAAACCTGCCCCGGTGACGCGCCAGCGCACGTTAAAATCCAGCAGCCAGACGGCGTACGTTTTTCCTGCTTCCTCTTCTTTACGGTAGGCCGGACGGGGGTCCTGTGCCAGAACTTCAGTGATGAAATCCCGTAAGCGAGGATAGCGTTTCTCCAGTTGACCAAGCTGCGCGGTTATCTCAGGCGTAAAATAAACAGGCATATCCGCCTGCGGTGCGTCCTGAGCATAGCTTGCACGCGCGTCCGGGAGGGCTTCGGCGAAGGGCAAATAGGGTTTGATGTCGATAACCGGCGTGCCGTCGACCAGGTCCAGACTGCCCAGCTCAAGTATGACCTGTTCCTTCTGGCAACGTATGCCCTTCAGTTCAACCAGCGACATCCCGATCGGATTTGGACGGAAGGTCGAGCGAGTCGCAAACACGCCCATTCTCGCATTTCCGCCCAGGCGCGGGGGACGCACGGTGGGACGCCAGCCGCCTTCCATTGTCTGGTGAAAGACAAATACCACCCATAAGTGGCTGAACGCCTCAAGCCCGCGTACTGCATCGGCCTGGTTATAAGGCGCCTGAAGATGAAGCTCGCCGCTGCCGCTGGTGACCAGACCTGGCTGGCGGGGTACGGCAAACTTCTCTTTATACGGAGAGTGGATAACGCCTATCTGCTCAAAATGAAATGCACTCATTTCGCCGTGATGTTCAGCGCAGAACCGATGCAAACCGCCTGACGGTAGCAGCCCGGCGTGCCGCTGGTGACTTCGCAGCTGTGCAGCAGCACCGCGTTAGCTTTCATTTTTGCGGCGTTAATCTGCATACGTTTGCGCGCTGTCGGGATATTCGGTGGAGAGTCCTGATTGGTTGCCTGACAGGATTCACCGCTCACTTCACCCAGTTCACGGAACGGTTTGCCGACCAGTTCGTCAGCTTTGGTGATAATGCGAACCGGCGCAGGGCGAACCACTTTCGGTTTCGCAGGCTCAGTTTTTGGCGGGGTTGCCGTGCTTTGAACAGGTTCAACAGGAGATCTGCTTAGCATAGAACAGCCGCTCAGCATGAGTGCTAAAAGACAGATCGGTAAAGCACGCATAATAATTCCTCAATGGATAATCAAAACGTCAGATATTGAATCAGGTGACTGCACAAATGACAAGACGGGCATAAGCCCGTCCTGATGATATTACACTGAGGTGAGATTACCAGCCTTTAACAGCGCCGCCGTTAAACACTTTGTTGGCTTCCTGGTAAACTTCATCAGACTGATAGGCCTGAACGAACTTCTTCACGTTTTCCGCGTCTTTGTTATCTTCGCGAGTCACGATCAGGTTAACGTACGGGGAGTCTTTATCTTCAACGAAGATACCGTCTTTTGCTGGCGTCAGGCCAATCTGGCTGGCGTAAGTGGTGTTGATAACGGCCAGGGCAATCTGTGCATCGTCCAAAGAACGCGGCAGCTGCGGTGCTTCCAGTTCAACAATTTTCAGATTTTTCGGGTTCTCAGTGACGTCCAGAACGGTTGGCAGCAGGCCAACACCGTCTTTCAGTTTGATCAGGCCCACTTTCTGCAGCAGCAGCAGGGAACGACCGAGGTTGGTTGGATCGTTAGGTACGGCAACCTGAGAGCCCGGCTGCAGTTCGTCCAGCGATTTAATTTTCTTAGAGTAACCGGCAATAGGGTAAACGAAGGTGTTACCCACACCCACCAGTTTATAACCGCGATCTTTGATCTGCTGATCCAGGTATGGCTTATGCTGGAAGGCGTTGGCGTCGATATCGCCCTTGCTCAGCGCTTCGTTCGGCAGAACGTAATCATTGAAGGTCACCAGCTCAACGTCCAGACCATATTTCTCTTTCGCCACTTTCTGAGCAACTTCAGCAACCTGCTGTTCGGCACCCACGATAACGCCCACCTTAATGTGGTTTGGATCTTTTTCGTCCTGACCGCAACCCACCAGTGCCAGAGAGCCAATCAGCGCGCCTACTGCTGCAAGGGTCTTTAATTTAAACGCCATGTTTTATCCTTAACTCGTCGAGTTTGTGTTGTGTGTAACGTTATTTGTGAGTAACGGTCCGGACGATGCGATCGCCGGAGAACTGGATTAAGTAAACCAGAACAACCAGCAATACCAGAACGGTATTCATCACGGTAGCGTTATATCCAATATAGCCGTACTGGTAACCAATCTGTCCTAAACCGCCAGCACCAACTGCACCGCCCATTGCGGAATAACCGACCAGCGTGATGAGCGTGATGGTTGCCGCGTTCACCAGGCCCGGCAGTGCTTCAGGCAGCAGAACCTTGCGGACGATCTGCATCGGCGTGGCACCCATCGCGCGGGAAGCTTCGATTAAACCGGTTGGGATCTCCAGCAGGGCGTTTTCCACCATACGGGCGATAAACGGCGCTGCGCCTACGGTCAGCGGAACGATAGCCGCCTGCAGACCGATAGAGGTTCCGACGATCACGCGGGTAAATGGAATCATCCACACCAGCAGAATAATGAACGGGATAGAACGGAAGATGTTCACCAGCGCAGAGAGCGTACGGTAGAGTTTTGCGTTCTCAATGATTTGACCCGGACGCGTCACGTAAAGCAGTACGCCCACCGGCAGGCCAATTACAAAACCAAAGAAACCCGATACGAAGGTCATTGCCAGCGTTTCCCAAACGCCGCGAACCAGCAGCCACATCATCGGCTCAGACATAACCCAGTACCTCTACTTTTACGTGGTGTTCTTGCAGCCAGGCGATTGCTGCCTGGGTTTCTTCTTGGGTGCCGTGCATTTCCGTCAGCATGATGCCGAACTTCACGCCACCGGCGTAATCCATCTGCGCGCTAATAATGTTGTTGTTCACGTTAAAGCGACGCGCAGTTTCGGAAAGAAGGGGAGCGTCAACGGACTGACCGGTAAACTCCATGCGCAGCATCGGGACGCTGTCTGCTGTGGATTCGGTTTTCAAACGCTCCAGATAATCTTCCGGAATATCCAGATGCAGCGTGGACTGAATGAACTGCTGCGCAAGCGGCGTCTTCGGATGGGAGAACACTTCGCTTACCGTATCCTGCTCGATCAGCTCGCCGTTGCTGATGACCGCCACGCAGTCGCAGATGCGTTTCACCACGTCCATCTCGTGCGTAATAAGAAGGATCGTCAGGCCCAGGCGACGGTTAATGTCTTTCAGCAGTTCCAGAATAGAACGTGTGGTGGCCGGATCCAGCGCGCTGGTGGCTTCGTCGCACAGCAGTACTTTTGGGTTGCTGGCCAGCGCGCGGGCAATGGCGACACGCTGCTTCTGCCCACCGGACAGATTTGCCGGGTAGCTATCATGCTTATCGCCCAGACCCACGAGGTCGAGCAGTTCGGTAACGCGACGCTTCACTTCTTCTTTCGGCGTGTTATCCAGCTCCAGCGGCAAGGCGACGTTGCCGAACACGGTGCGGGACGCCAGCAGGTTAAAGTGCTGGAAGATCATGCCGATCTGACGACGCGCTTTGGTGAGTTCTTTTTCTGAAAGGGCGGTAAGTTCCTGACCGCCAACTTCTACGCTGCCCTGGGTTGGGCGCTCAAGCAGGTTAACACAACGGATCAGCGTGCTTTTACCTGCACCCGATGCGCCAATGACGCCATAAATTTGACCAGCAGGAACATGCAGGCTGACGTTGTTCAGCGCCTGAATGGTTCGGTTCCCCTGCTGGAACACTTTGGTGATATTGGAAAGTTTAATCATTAGATTATTTTTATCGTATGTAAGTTAGCCGTGGCATTTTCTTCTGCCAGATACGGGTGATGACCGTAAACAAAACGGATGTTAAGGCATCCAGACGTCTAAATCAATCCAACTCTGTACGATGAGCACTTTATTGCGCTGCGATTCATGAGATACTAGCTCAACAGGCCTTTTTCAGGAGCAAACCGGTGGCAAAATCAGTACCCGCAATTTTTCTCGATCGTGATGGCACTATTAATGTGGATCACGGTTATGTGCATGAGATCGATGAGTTCGAATTTATCGACGGCGTTATAGAGGCAATGCGCCAGCTGAAAGAGATGGGCTATGCGCTGGTGGTGGTCACCAATCAGTCTGGTATTGCGCGCGGTAAATTCACTGAAGCACAGTTCGAGACGCTGACCGAATGGATGGACTGGTCGCTGGCCGATCGCGGCGTGGATCTCGACGGCATCTACTATTGTCCGCATCACCCGCAGGGTACGGTAGAAGAGTATCGCCAGACCTGTGACTGCCGTAAACCGCATCCGGGGATGTTCATCTCTGCGCAGGAGTTTCTGCACATTGATATGTCTGCTTCTTATATGGTGGGCGATAAACTGGAAGATATGCAGGCAGCAACAGCAGCGGGTGTAGGGACCAAAATATTAGTTCGCACCGGTAAGCCAGTGACGCCAGAAGCGGAAAATGCAGCGGATTGGGTGATTAATAGCCTGGCTGAGCTGCCGAATGAGATAAAAAAGCATCAAAAATAGCCTCTCTGGCGAAAAGGTGAGCGGTCGAAATAAAAATGTATATTTCCCCTTGTCATTCCTCGGCAGCTCCCTATAATGCGCCTCCATCGACACGGCGGATGTGAATCACTTCACAGACAACCCGGTCGGTTGAAGAGAAAAAATCCTGAAATAACGGGTTGACTCTGAAAGAGGAAAGCGTAATATACGCCACCTCGCAACGGTGAGCTGAAAGCCGCGTTGCACTGCTCTTTAACAATTTATCAGACAATCTGTGTGGGCACTCAAAGTGACATGGATTCTTAACGTCGCAAGACGAAAAATGAATACCAAGTCTCTGAGTGAACATGCGTAATTCATTACGAAGTTTAATTCACGAGCATCAAACTTAAATTGAAGAGTTTGATCATGGCTCAGATTGAACGCTGGCGGCAGGCCTAACACATGCAAGTCGAACGGTAGCACAGAGAGCTTGCTCTCGGGTGACGAGTGGCGGACGGGTGAGTAATGTCTGGGAAACTGCCTGATGGAGGGGGATAACTACTGGAAACGGTAGCTAATACCGCATAACGTCGCAAGACCAAAGAGGGGGACCTTCGGGCCTCTTGCCATCAGATGTGCCCAGATGGGATTAGCTAGTAGGTGGGGTAACGGCTCACCTAGGCGACGATCCCTAGCTGGTCTGAGAGGATGACCAGCCACACTGGAACTGAGACACGGTCCAGACTCCTACGGGAGGCAGCAGTGGGGAATATTGCACAATGGGCGCAAGCCTGATGCAGCCATGCCGCGTGTATGAAGAAGGCCTTCGGGTTGTAAAGTACTTTCAGCGGGGAGGAAGGCGATAAGGTTAATAACCTTGTCGATTGACGTTACCCGCAGAAGAAGCACCGGCTAACTCCGTGCCAGCAGCCGCGGTAATACGGAGGGTGCAAGCGTTAATCGGAATTACTGGGCGTAAAGCGCACGCAGGCGGTCTGTCAAGTCGGATGTGAAATCCCCGGGCTCAAC
This sequence comes from Enterobacter asburiae, assembly GCA_011754535.1. Taxonomy (NCBI): domain Bacteria; kingdom Pseudomonadati; phylum Pseudomonadota; class Gammaproteobacteria; order Enterobacterales; family Enterobacteriaceae; genus Enterobacter; species Enterobacter asburiae. The sequence continues at coordinate 940,446 of JAAQVN010000001.1, forward strand.
CTGGGAACTGCATTCGAAACTGGCAGGCTAGAGTCTTGTAGAGGGGGGTAGAATTCCAGGTGTAGCGGTGAAATGCGTAGAGATCTGGAGGAATACCGGTGGCGAAGGCGGCCCCCTGGACAAAGACTGACGCTCAGGTGCGAAAGCGTGGGGAGCAAACAGGATTAGATACCCTGGTAGTCCACGCCGTAAACGATGTCGACTTGGAGGTTGTGCCCTTGAGGCGTGGCTTCCGGAGCTAACGCGTTAAGTCGACCGCCTGGGGAGTACGGCCGCAAGGTTAAAACTCAAATGAATTGACGGGGGCCCGCACAAGCGGTGGAGCATGTGGTTTAATTCGATGCAACGCGAAGAACCTTACCTACTCTTGACATCCAGAGAACTTAGCAGAGATGCTTTGGTGCCTTCGGGAACTCTGAGACAGGTGCTGCATGGCTGTCGTCAGCTCGTGTTGTGAAATGTTGGGTTAAGTCCCGCAACGAGCGCAACCCTTATCCTTTGTTGCCAGCGGTCCGGCCGGGAACTCAAAGGAGACTGCCAGTGATAAACTGGAGGAAGGTGGGGATGACGTCAAGTCATCATGGCCCTTACGAGTAGGGCTACACACGTGCTACAATGGCGCATACAAAGAGAAGCGACCTCGCGAGAGCAAGCGGACCTCATAAAGTGCGTCGTAGTCCGGATTGGAGTCTGCAACTCGACTCCATGAAGTCGGAATCGCTAGTAATCGTGGATCAGAATGCCACGGTGAATACGTTCCCGGGCCTTGTACACACCGCCCGTCACACCATGGGAGTGGGTTGCAAAAGAAGTAGGTAGCTTAACCTTCGGGAGGGCGCTTACCACTTTGTGATTCATGACTGGGGTGAAGTCGTAACAAGGTAACCGTAGGGGAACCTGCGGTTGGATCACCTCCTTACCTTAAAGAACCTGCCTTTGCAGTGTCCACACAGATTGTCTGATGAAAAACAGCAGTAAAAATCTCTGCAGGCTTGTAGCTCAGGTGGTTAGAGCGCACCCCTGATAAGGGTGAGGTCGGTGGTTCAAGTCCACTCAGGCCTACCAAACTCCTTTTAAAGGATGAGCGGTACAGAGATTAAAACGATGGGGCTATAGCTCAGCTGGGAGAGCGCCTGCTTTGCACGCAGGAGGTCTGCGGTTCGATCCCGCATAGCTCCACCATCTTTTACTGCGAACACAAGAAAACTTCAGAGTGAACCTGAAAAGGTGCACTGCGAAGTTTTGCTCTTTAAAAATCTGGATCAAGCTGAAAATTGAAACGACACACATGTTATGTGTGTTCGAGTCTCTCAAATTTTCGCAATCAGAAGTGAAACATCTTCGGGTTGTGAGGTTAAGCGACTAAGCGTACACGGTGGATGCCCTGGCAGTCAGAGGCGATGAAGGACGTGCTAATCTGCGAAAAGCGCCGGCGAGGTGATATGAACCTTTGACCCGGCGATGTCCGAATGGGGAAACCCAGTGTGATTCGTCACACTATCGTTAACTGAATACATAGGTTAACGAGGCGAACCGGGGGAACTGAAACATCTAAGTACCCCGAGGAAAAGAAATCAACCGAGATTCCCCCAGTAGCGGCGAGCGAACGGGGAGCAGCCCGGAGTCTGAATCAGCTTGTGTGTTAGTGGAAGCGTCTGGAAAGTCGCAGGGTACAGGGTGATACTCCCGTACACGAAAATGCACAGGCTGTGAACTCGAAGAGTAGGGCGGGACACGTGGTATCCTGTCTGAATATGGGGGGACCATCCTCCAAGGCTAAATACTCCTGACTGACCGATAGTGAACCAGTACCGTGAGGGAAAGGCGAAAAGAACCCCGGCGAGGGGAGTGAAAAAGAACCTGAAACCGTGTACGTACAAGCAGTGGGAGCACCTTCGTGGTGTGACTGCGTACCTTTTGTATAATGGGTCAGCGACTTATATTCTGTAGCAAGGTTAACCGTATAGGGGAGCCGAAGGGAAACCGAGTCTTAACTGGGCGTTAAGTTGCAGGGTATAGACCCGAAACCCGGTGATCTAGCCATGGGCAGGTTGAAGGTTGGGTAACACTAACTGGAGGACCGAACCGACTAATGTTGAAAAATTAGCGGATGACCTGTGGCTGGGGGTGAAAGGCCAATCAAACCGGGAGATAGCTGGTTCTCCCCGAAAGCTATTTAGGTAGCGCCTCGTGAACTCATCTTCGGGGGTAGAGCACTGTTTCGGCTAGGGGGCCATCCCGGCTTACCAACCCGATGCAAACTACGAATACCGAAGAATGTTATCACGGGAGACACACGGCGGGTGCTAACGTCCGTCGTGAAGAGGGAAACAACCCAGACCGCCAGCTAAGGTCCCAAAGTCATGGTTAAGTGGGAAACGATGTGGGAAGGCACAGACAGCCAGGATGTTGGCTTAGAAGCAGCCATCATTTAAAGAAAGCGTAATAGCTCACTGGTCGAGTCGGCCTGCGCGGAAGATGTAACGGGGCTAAACCATGCACCGAAGCTGCGGCAGCGACACTATGTGTTGTTGGGTAGGGGAGCGTTCTGTAAGCCGTCGAAGGTGGCCTGTGAGGGCTGCTGGAGGTATCAGAAGTGCGAATGCTGACATAAGTAACGATAAAGCGGGTGAAAAGCCCGCTCGCCGGAAGACCAAGGGTTCCTGTCCAACGTTAATCGGGGCAGGGTGAGTCGACCCCTAAGGCGAGGCCGAAAGGCGTAGTCGATGGGAAACAGGTTAATATTCCTGTACTTGGTGTTACTGCGAAGGGGGGACGGAGAAGGCTATGTCAGCCGGGCGACGGTTGTCCCGGTTTAAGCGTGTAGGTGTGTGTTCCAGGCAAATCCGGTTCACTTTAACACTGAGGCGTGATGACGAGGCACTACGGTGCTGAAGTGATAAATGCCCTGCTTCCAGGAAAAGCCTCTAAGCATCAGGTAACACGAAATCGTACCCCAAACCGACACAGGTGGTCAGGTAGAGAATACCAAGGCGCTTGAGAGAACTCGGGTGAAGGAACTAGGCAAAATGGTGCCGTAACTTCGGGAGAAGGCACGCTGATATGTAGGTGAAGCCCCTGCGGGTGGAGCTGAAATCAGTCGAAGATACCAGCTGGCTGCAACTGTTTATTAAAAACACAGCACTGTGCAAACACGAAAGTGGACGTATACGGTGTGACGCCTGCCCGGTGCCGGAAGGTTAATTGATGGGGTTAGCGGCAACGCGAAGCTCTTGATCGAAGCCCCGGTAAACGGCGGCCGTAACTATAACGGTCCTAAGGTAGCGAAATTCCTTGTCGGGTAAGTTCCGACCTGCACGAATGGCGTAATGATGGCCAGGCTGTCTCCACCCGAGACTCAGTGAAATTGAACTCGCTGTGAAGATGCAGTGTACCCGCGGCAAGACGGAAAGACCCCGTGAACCTTTACTATAGCTTGACACTGAACACTGGTCCTTGATGTGTAGGATAGGTGGGAGGCTTTGAAGCGTGGACGCCAGTCTGCGTGGAGCCGTCCTTGAAATACCACCCTTTAATGGCTGGTGTTCTAACGTGGACCCGTAATCCGGGTTGCGGACAGTGTCTGGTGGGTAGTTTGACTGGGGCGGTCTCCTCCCAAAGAGTAACGGAGGAGCACGAAGGTTAGCTAATCCTGGTCGGACATCAGGAGGTTAGTGCAATGGCATAAGCTAGCTTGACTGCGAGAGTGACGGCTCGAGCAGGTGCGAAAGCAGGTCATAGTGATCCGGTGGTTCTGAATGGAAGGGCCATCGCTCAACGGATAAAAGGTACTCCGGGGATAACAGGCTGATACCGCCCAAGAGTTCATATCGACGGCGGTGTTTGGCACCTCGATGTCGGCTCATCACATCCTGGGGCTGAAGTAGGTCCCAAGGGTATGGCTGTTCGCCATTTAAAGTGGTACGCGAGCTGGGTTTAGAACGTCGTGAGACAGTTCGGTCCCTATCTGCCGTGGGCGCTGGAGAATTGAGGGGGGCTGCTCCTAGTACGAGAGGACCGGAGTGGACGCATCACTGGTGTTCGGGTTGTCATGCCAATGGCACTGCCCGGTAGCTAAATGCGGAAGAGATAAGTGCTGAAAGCATCTAAGCACGAAACTTGCCCCGAGATGAGTTCTCCCTGAGACTTTAAGTCTCCTGAAGGAACGTTGAAGACGACGACGTTGATAGGTCGGGTGTGTAAGCGCAGCGATGCGTTGAGCTAACCGATACTAATGAACCGTGAGGCTTAACCTTACAACGCCGAAGGTGTTTTGGCGGAAGAGACAGAAGATTTTCAGCCTTGATACAGATTAACAGAATTTGCCTGGCGGCTTTAGCGCGGTGGTCCCACCTGACCCCATGCCGAACTCAGAAGTGAAACGCCGTAGCGCCGATGGTAGTGTGGGGTCTCCCCATGTGAGAGTAGGGAACTGCCAGGCATCAAATTTAGTAGTAAGCCGGTGCATTAATCCGGTGGTTACAAGCAGTCTTCGGTGGAGCGGTAGTTCAGTCGGTTAGAATACCTGCCTGTCACGCAGGGGGTCGCGGGTTCGAGTCCCGTCCGTTCCGCCACTTATTAAAAGCCCTGAGCTAACGCTCAGGGCTTTTTTCTTATCTATCGTTTAATTATTGCTAAATTAGCAAAAATCCTCTGCATTTTGCGATCTTTTTCTCCATAACAGCGCCAGCGATAATCTTCCTCACTTTACGAACATAATGATTGAGGAATAGTATGACTCTCCCTGCATTTGGTCTGGGCACCTTCCGCCTGAAAGACGACGTTGTTATCGCATCAGTTAAAACCGCTCTTGAACTTGGCTATCGCGCAATTGATACGGCACAGATCTATGAAAACGAAGCTGCTGTTGGACAGGCTCTCGAAGAGAGCGGTGTACCGCGCAATGAGCTGTTCATCACCACCAAAATCTGGATAGAAAATCTCAGCAAAGACAAGCTCATCCCAAGCCTGATAGAGAGCCTGAAGAAACTGCGCACCGATTATGTCGATCTGACGTTAATTCACTGGCCATCGCCGAACGATGCCGTTTCAGTGGAGGAGTTCATGCAGGCGCTGCTGGAAGCGAAAAAGCAGGGCTTAACCCGCGAAATTGGGTTCTCGAACTTCACCATTCCGCTGATGGAAAAGGCGATTGCCGCTGTTGGCGCTGAGAATATTGCGACCAATCAGATTGAGCTCTCCCCCTATCTGCAAAACCGCAAAGTCGTGGACTGGGCAAAACAGCACGGGATCCACATCACCTCATACATGACGCTGGCCTACGGTAAGGCGCTGAAAGATGAGGTGATTACACGTATCGCAGAGAAACATAACGCCACTGCTGCGCAGGTTATTCTGGCATGGGCAATGGGTGAAGGCTATGCCGTGATCCCATCATCAACTAAGCGTGAAAACCTGGCCAGCAACCTGCTAGCGCTCGATCTTCATCTGGATGACGATGACAAAAAAGCGATCGCAGCCCTGGAGTGCAACGATCGCCTGGTAAGCCCGGAAGGTTTAGCTCCTGACTGGGATTAAGTTTGACCCACCCTCTGTCACCTGAACCCTCACACAGCTCCTCCGGGAGCTGTTTTTATATGCTCGCTCAGAAAATCAATAAAGGCACGAATGCGCGTACTCACCGCTCTGTCGCTGTAATACACTGCGCTAAAAGGCATCTCTACCGGCAGACGTTTATCGGCCATCAGCTCTACCAATTCACCCCGCGCTATCTCCTTATCAATCATATAGTCTGACAGGCAGGCGATCCCATTTCCTTCCAGGCAAAGCTGCTTCAGCGTTTCTCCGCTGTTAGACGATAATCCGCAGGTAATTTCATGAAGCTGACCATCGTGACAGGCAACAGGCCAGGTGTTCAGCGACACCGGCTCCGTAAAGCCCAGGCACAGGTGCTGCTTCAGTTCTTCAACCGTCTCCGGTTTACCATGTTCAGCAATATACTGTGGCGACGCGATAATTTTGCGGTAGCTGGCAAATAGCGGACGGGCCCGCAGGCTGGAATCCGTTAGCGTCCCTGCGCGAATAGCTACATCCACTTTTCGCTCGATGAGGTTAATAAACGTCTCGGACGAGACCAGAGAAAGCGTCATCTCCGGATAGCGTTCACGGAAAGGTTTGATTAGCGGCATCAGGAAATGAAGCACAACCGGCGTGGCCGCATCAATACGCAGCAATCCACGCGGCGTGCTGCGGGTTTCCATAATCTCCGTCTCCGCTGCGGCCATCTCCTGCAGCACCGACTGCACGCGGCGGAAATAACGTTCTCCTTCTTCCGTCAGGCTCAGCTGCCGCGTCGTTCGGTTGAGCAGACTCACGCCAAGCTTCATCTCCAGCTTTTTCACTGAACGGCTAATGGCCGAGTTAGCCTGTCCCAACTGCTCGGCTGCGCGGCTAAAGCTGCCGCTTTCGACGACGGCGACAAAGATTGTCAGCTCTTCCGACGTTGCTTTCATTGTTGCACCATCCGCAAAATTCTATTGATATTTTGACCATTTTTGTTATTTAAACACTGGCGCATACTGCCTGTCATCTTAATCCTGATGATACGGAGTATTTTATGCCACTGGCGCTACTTGCCCTGACGATCAGTGCCTTTGCAATTGGCACGACCGAATTTGTTATCGTGGGACTGGTTCCCACCATCGCTAACCAGCTTGCGATCTCGCTACCCTCAGCCGGGTTACTGGTGTCTATCTACGCCCTTGGTGTTGCCGTCGGCGCGCCGGTGCTGACGGCCCTGACTGGACGTTTTCCGCGTAAGCAGCTGTTAGTTGCGCTGATGGTGCTGTTTACCGCCGGCAACATTCTGGCCTGGCAGGCGCCGGACTACACTACGCTGGTGATTGCCCGTCTGCTGACCGGCCTGGCACACGGTGTGTTCTTCTCGATTGGTTCCACCATTGCAACCAGCCTGGTTCCCAAAGAGAAAGCGGCCTCGGCTATCGCAATCATGTTCGGTGGGTTGACCGTCGCACTGGTCACGGGCGTACCGTTGGGAACGTTTATCGGACAGCATTTCGGCTGGCGTGAAACGTTCCTGGCCGTCTCCTTACTGGGTGTTATTGCCCTCGTGGCTAGCCTGCTGCTGGTACCGTCGAATATCCCGGGCCGGGCAAGCGCAAGCCTGAGCGATCAGCTGAAGGTGCTTACCCATCCGCGTTTGCTGATCATCTACGCGGTCACGGCTCTGGGCTATGGTGGCGTATTCACCGCCTTCACCTTCCTGGCACCGATGATGCAGGACCTGGCGGGGTTCTCCCCCAACGCCGTGAGCTGGATTTTGCTGGGATACGGCATTTCTGTGGCCATTGGCAATATCTGGGGCGGCAAGCTTGCGGATAAGCATGGTGCGGTACCGGCGCTGAAGTTTATCTTCGCCGCCCTGGTCGTTCTGCTGATGATTTTCCAGTTCACGGCTTCAATGCAATACGCCGCGCTGATCACCGTACTGGTCATGGGGATCTTCGCCTTCGGTAATGTGCCCGGGCTTCAGGTTTACGTTGTCCAGAAAGCCGAACTCTATACGCCAAATGCGGTGGATGTTGCATCGGGTCTGAATATTGCCGCTTTCAATATCGGTATCGCGCTGGGCTCCATTATCGGCGGACAAACCGTCGAACACTTCGGATTAACCCAGACCCCATGGATTGGCGCGGTGATTGTCCTGGTGGCCTTCCTGCTGATTGGCCTGAGTGGACGCCTCGATAAGCCAGCCCGCGTCGCGCTGGGATAACATCAGTAAGTGCTTGCTTACAAAACTGGAAAGCGGTTTCTCAGAAATTGCGTTGAAAGTGTGACCTAAAGTCCCTATAACATTAGAACCAGTCCGTTTTCAGGGCTGGTTCATGTTACAGGGGCTGTTTCCAAAAGTGCGAAAAAATACCTATGCCATGCGTTATGTTGCCGGAATGCCCGCGGAGAGGATCTTGCCTCCGGGGTCGTTTGCGAGCATAAGCCAGGCATTACCCGCCGGCACACCGTTAAGCAGCGATGATAAAATCCGGGTGCTGGTCTGGAATATCTTCAAGCAGCAGCGTGCTGAGTGGTTATCGGTACTCAAAAATTTTGGAAAAGATGCCCATCTGGTTTTGCTCCAGGAGGCGCAAACTACCCCTGAACTGGTACGGTTTGCCACCACTAACTACCTTGCCGCCGATCAGGTGCCGGCATTTGTCCTGCCGCAGCATCCCTCTGGCGTAATGACGCTTTCTGCTGCACATCCGGTCTACTGTTGCCCGCTCCGCGAGCGCGAACCTATCCTGCGTCTGGCAAAATCAGCCCTGGTGACGGTCTACCCGCTGCCGGATACCCGTATGCTGATGGTCGTGAATATCCACGCGGTAAACTTTAGCCTGGGCGTGGATGTCTACAGTAAGCAGTTACTTCCGATCGGCGATCAAATTGCCCATCACAGCGGCCCCATCATTATGGCAGGCGATTTTAACGCCTGGAGCCGTCCGCGCATGAATGCGCTGTATCGCTTTGCGCGCGAAATGTCGCTGCGTGAAGTTCGTTTTAGCGACGATCAGCGCAAAAAAGCGTTCGGTCGTCCTCTCGATTTTGTCTTCTATCGCGGTTTGAACGTGCACGACGCCTCTGTTCTGGTGACGCGCGCTTCGGATCATAACCCTCTACTAGTTGAATTCAGTCCCGGCAAACCTGATAAATAACGGTGTGTCAGGTCTGCCGTGGGGCAGGCCTGCGCGGGTGCTGCCCTTTTATTTTTAACCAACAAAGGACAGTACGATGACAACGACACACTCCCATCATGACAACGTAGAAAAACAGTTTGGTTCTCAGGCAAGTGCCTATCTGAGCAGCGCCGTGCATGCCTCAGGACGCGATCTGGTGCGTCTCGGTGAACGCCTGGCTGCGTTCCCTCAGGCCCACGTGCTGGATTTGGGCTGTGGGGCAGGGCACGCCAGCTTCACGGCTGCGCAGCAGGTGGCTCGCGTTACCGCGTATGATTTATCCAGCCAGATGCTGGACGTTGTTGCCGAGGCGGCGAAAGCGAAGGGGCTGGACAATATTGATACGCGCCAGGGCTACGCCGAATCCTTACCTTTTGATGATGCGTCGTTTGAGGTGGTTATCAGCCGTTACTCCGCGCACCACTGGCATGATGTCGGCCAGGCATTACGCGAAGTCAAACGTGTTCTTAAGCCGGGTGGCATCTTCATTATTATGGATGTGATGTCCCCTGGACATCCGGTGCGCAATATCTGGCTGCAGACGGTCGAAGCGCTGCGCGATACCTCCCACGTGCAAAACTACGCCAGCGGTGAGTGGTTATCGTTTATCACTGAAGCCGGGCTGATTGCGCGCTCGTTAATAACAGACCGTTTACCGCTGGAGTTCAGCTCGTGGATCGCGCGTATGCGTACCCCGGAAGCGTTAAGCCAGGCGATCAGGCTGTATCAGGAGAGTGCGTCCGCAGAGGTAAAGGCATACTTTGAACTGCAGGACGATGGCTCGTTTACCAGCGATACCATCATGGCTGAAGCGCAAAAAGCTGGATAAGCAAAAAGGCACCGAGGGGAATCGGTGCCTTTTTATCTTTCGAACGTGCTATCAGGAGTCTGGCGTGGCGCTGTTCTTCACAAACAGCGTCAGCTGGTCGCCCGGTTTCAGATTGTCAGTATCATTATTCCAGCGCATCACATCTTTGATGTTCACGCCGTGTCGTTTTGCGATACTGGACAGTGAATCGCCTTTGCGCACGCGATAGGTAATGCTATCGCTGTTGCTGGCGAGACGCTGTGCGCTGCTACCTGCACCCACGGTCAAAGTCTGACCCACTTTCAGCCCTGAACTACGCAGATTATTCCACTGCTGCAGATCTTTCGCCGTCACGCCAAGACGTGAAGCAATGCCTGAAAGCGTATCACCTGAACGCACCTTATAGCTGCGGCTGCTAACGGATGAGGCATCGGCGATCAGCGTTGACTGAACGGCGGCAATCTCACCCGATGCTAAAGACTCACGTAACTGCGCAGCATGTTTCTGCGGAACCATTACATACTGCGGGCCGCTTGCCCCCAGCGTCGAGCCTTTAACGCCTGCATTAAAGGTTTTCAATTTACTTACCGACATACCCGTCATATCAGCAACCTGTTGGATATCAACCGGATTGCTGAGGCGAACGCGCGCCAGTGCACGACTTTCGTCTGGTGTTGGCAGTTGTACACCGTAACGCTTGCTGTTCTTGAGAATATCGCTCAAGGCCAGCATCTTCGGTACGTAAATCTTCGTTTCCTGTGGCAGTGAGAGCGACCAAAAATCGGTGGATTTACCCCGTGCTTTATTCGCTTTCATTGCCTTCAGTACACGACCTTCGCCACTGTTATACGCTGCGACCGTTAACAGCCAGTCGCCGTCAAACATCTTGTTCAGACGTTGCATCATGTCGAGAGCGGCTGTCGTTGAAGCGACAACATCGCGACGCGCATCATAGTTGCGGGTCTGTTTCAGACCATAGTTTCGCCCGGTGCTCGGAATGATCTGCCAAATACCTGCGGCATTGGCGCCAGACGTCGCGTGTGGGTCAAAAGCGCTCTCCACTATGGGTAGGAGTACCAGCTCCATAGGCATGTTACGTTTTTTAACTTGCCCGGCTATCCAGTACATATACGGCTCTGCCCGTAACGTTACATCGTGGAGATAGCTCTTATTTCTTAAATACTTCTGTTTCTGTTCGCGAATCCGGCTGTTTTCCGGAATTCCCATCTTTAGCTCGTCGCCAATAGAGGTCCACAAGTCTTGCTCCTGCGCGAAAGATGTCCCATCGTCCATCCAGCGCGCCGAACTTGTAAACTTCCCTGCTTCCCCTTGACCAGCTGCAGAAAGGCTCTGTGCGTGCTGTTGTACGTTGCTGCCGTTCTGCGACTGGCAACCTACAAGCAGGACAGAGGCGAGTAATATCGCTTTTGCCTTCATGTGTGTGTCAATAGTTGCTTAAAAGACGAGCGATGATAACGGCGAAATTTTGAAAAGGCAACCCGCATTTATCTGAAGTTATCTTTCTTTGACCTTAACCATGCAAATCGTTGTTCTGGTTGTTGCAAATTTGTTTCTTGGTTAATTTTATTAATTAAATCAATATCATCTGTTCGTAAAAATAAATTAATCTGGCGCTCATTTTTCAGAATTACGGGCAGTGTATTTTGGTTTTTTGCACGTAACTCCTTCACTTTGTGATAATAATCCTGAATCGCTCGATCCTCGGGTAAGAGGCTCACAGCAAACTTCATATTCCCTAATGTATACTCATGGGCGCAACAAATAAGAGTATCGTCGGGTAATGCGCTAATTTTTTGTAAAGACTGGTACATTTGTTCTGGCGTGCCTTCAAACAGTCTTCCGCAGCCGCCAGAGAACAAGGTGTCGCCACAAAAAAGATAAGGTTTGCTGTAGAAACACAGATGTCCCAAAGTGTGACCCGGTGTAGCAAATACGGAAAACTCCCACTCGCGGATGAGGATATTTTCGCCCTCTTCGACTACTTGCGTCGTTCCTTTATTTTGTGTCTCAGCCGGTCCGTAAACCACAAGATGCGGGAAATGGGCGCAGAGTTCCTGCACGCCGCCGGTATGATCGTTATGGTGATGTGTCAACAGAATGGCTTCTGGCAGCCAGTCGTTCTCATTTATAGCGCGCAGTACAGGGGCGGATTCGCCGGGATCGACAATGACGCATCGGCGAGCGTCGTCGACTAAAACCCAGATGTAATTGTCCTCAAAAGCGGGAATACTGATAAGATTCATACATTACCTCTTATAGCGTGGCGGGTGTTTTGATGAAACCGGCAAGGATACCTCAGACTGTCGCAGCACCGGAACGTTGGGCCGAATTGCCCTGGGGTGAATACTATCGCGAGGCACTGGAGCAACAGCTGAAGCCCTGGCTCGCGAAAATGTATGGCTTTCACCTGCTTAAGATTGGCAATCTCAGCGCGGAAATCAATACCGAAAGCTGCGCTATCTCACATCAGGTTAATGTCTCGCTCGGCGGATCGCCGGTTCAGGTGAAGGCAGACCCGTTGCATCTGCCGTTTGCTGAGAAATCCGTGGATGCGTGCCTTCTTGCACATGCGTTGCCCTGGTGCAGCGATCCTCACCGTATGCTGCGTGAAGCCGATCGCGTGCTGATTGACGACGGCTGGCTGATCCTCAGCGGATTCAATCCGCTGAGCCTGATGGGGCTGCGCAAGCTGGTGCCGGTGCTGCGCCGAACGCCACCCTATAACAGCCGGATGTTCACCATGATGCGCCAGCTCGACTGGCTTTCGCTGCTGAACTTTGAAGTGCTCTGCTACGGCGGTTTTCAGGTACTGCCGTGGGCGCGGCAGGGGGGAGTCTTGTTGAGCACGCATTTGCCCGCCTTAGGCTGCATGCAGTTTATCGTCGCGCGTAAGCGAACCATCCCCCTTACGCTTAACCCGATGAAGCAGAGCAAGTCGAAAACGCCTATCCGGCAGACCGTTGGCGCAACGCGACAGTACAGAAAACCCTGATCAGGCTTCAGGCTGGTAGCCTGCATCCTCATGGGCCGGGTTCAAAGCCGCCGCGCGTGCCAGTTCGTCACAGCGTTCGTTTTCCGGGTGGCCTGCATGTCCTTTTACCCATTCCCATTTGATTTGGTGCTGACCTAATGCCGCATCCAGACGCTTCCAGAGGTCGACATTTTTAACCGGTTTTTTATCTGCTGTTTTCCAGCCGCGTTTTTTCCAGTTATGGATCCACTGGGTAATGCCCTGGCGAACGTACTGGCTGTCGGTACTGAGCACCACGTCGCAGTGTTCTTTCAGGGCTTCCAGCGCCACAATGGCCGCCATCAACTCCATACGGTTGTTGGTGGTCAGGAAATAGCCTTCGCTAAAAGTTTTTTCATGCTGGCGATAGCGCATAATCGCGCCGTAGCCGCCGGGCCCTGGGTTGCCGAGACAAGATCCATCGGTGAAAATTTCTACCTGTTTACGCATCTCTGGTAGACTTCCTGTATTTGAAACGTTCAGTTAAACGATAAGTCTGACATAAATGACCGCTATGAGCACTGCAATTACTCGCCAGATTGTCCTCGATACCGAAACCACCGGTATGAACCAGATCGGCGCGCACTACGAAGGGCACAAGATCATTGAGATCGGCGCCGTTGAAGTGGTGAACCGTCGTCTCACGGGGAACAACTTCCACGTGTTCCTCAAACCCGATCGGCTGGTGGATCCAGAAGCGTTCGGCGTTCACGGTATTGCCGATGAGTTCTTGCTGGATAAACCGACCTTCGGTGAGGTGGCAGACGAGTTTCTGGAATACATCAGAGGCGCCGAGCTCATCATCCATAACGCCTCGTTCGATATCGGCTTTATGGACTATGAGTTTAGTAAGCTCCATCGCGATATTCCGAAAACAAACACCTTTTGCAAAGTAACCGATAGCCTGGCGCTGGCGAGGAAGATGTTTCCCGGCAAGCGTAACAGTCTCGATGCACTCTGTTCACGTTACGAAATAGATAACACCAAGCGAACGCTGCACGGGGCATTGCTCGATGCCCAGATCCTGGCCGATGTCTATCTGGCGATGACCGGCGGTCAAACGTCGATGAAGTTCAGCATGGAAAATGAGTCACAGCAGACGCAGGGTGAAGCGGGCATTCAGCGCGTTGTCCGCCAGGCAAGCCGCTTGCGGGTGGTTTTAGCCAGTGATGAAGAACTGCTTAATCATGAATCCCGTCTCGACCTGGTGCAAAAGAAGGGCGGAAGCTGCATGTGGCGCGCCTGAAAAAACGCCACAATGCCTGTAAAATCATCGGTTGGGTGAATTTTGCAGCAAACGATTCAAAACGTGAGAAAAAGCGTTGACGAGATCGGAGGCACACCGTAATATGCGCCTCGTTCCCCAAGCGGGAACAGTGGAGCGGTAGTTCAGTCGGTTAGAATACCTGCCTGTCACGCAGGGGGTCGCGGGTTCGAGTCCCGTCCGTTCCGCCACTATTCAGGCCCACGTTATTTATAACGTGGGCCTTTTTCATATCTGTACGTTTTCGTCTGCGCGTTCAATCTTCACGACTTTCCATTGCGAGGCGCGAGAGCAGAGTGCTATACCACACAGAATCAGTACCGTGCTGACCAGATGATACGAATGCAACGTAACGTGCAGGAACATCACGCTGAACAGACCGCCGCTCAGTGGAATGAGGTGTGAATAAATTTCCCCGCGGGTTGCACCGATAGCCGCAATGCCTTTATTCCACAGCAGGTAAGAGAGCCAGGAAGGAAAGACCACCAGGTACAGCAGTCCGCTTAAAAAGCCCGGCGCGGTATAGGCCGTCCAGTATGGTAAGCCTGTCTTTATCAACGATATCGCCAGTACCGGTAACAACACCAGTGCACCGAAGATTGCGCTCACGGCCACAAAGGCATTCCCACCGACGTTATGTGGCTTCATCCGCAAGAAGGCACAATAAACGGCCCAGCTGGCGGCAGAACCCATGGTCCAGATATCGCCGCGATTAAGATTTTTAAGCGTATCCAGATGCAGCAGATCGCCCTGCATGACCAGCCAGACGACGCCCAATGAACTGAGAACAACGCCCGCAATATTCTGCACTGATATTTTCTCTTTATATACCAGCTTATTTATCAATAAAACCAGGGCTGGCGTTGTGGATAAATAAATAGCTGCATTAAGAGATGAAGTATATTGCAGGCCGATATACAGCGTGAGTGGGAACATAACCTGTCCGCACAGCGCAAGAAATATAATCGTACCTCTCGCCTTTTTCATCATTGGCCACTGGGCGCGAATCTGTCTGATATAAAGCATAGATAAGAGAAGAGCCGTCAGTATCCAGCGTGCGGCGGATAATATAATCGGGTCTGCATGCGCCACCAGTAAATGACCGACGACATAATTCCCCCCCCAAAAACAGGCCGCGAGACTGAGTAAAAAATAGGGCATAGAGGCTCCTGAAAATAAACATTTTTGTCTGCCTTAAGAGTACTGCCGGTGCAGAATTAAATGCTAATATAATATTTTCATCTTCCGGTATTGGCTGAAACTATGAAGTTTACTCTCAGGCAACTTGAGTTCTACATTGCGTTAGCGGAAACACTACAAATTTCCAAAGCGGCCAGCCGTTGTCATATATCGCAATCTTCCATGACGGTCTCCATGCGTAACCTGGAGGAGGCGGTAAATGCCCCCCTTTTTATCCGCCATGCAAAAGGGATCCAGTTGACGCCCGTGGGCGAGCGATTTCTCAACCATGCCCGCAAGATCCTCCACGATAGCCGCGCGGCGGTGGAGGATCTCCATCAGCAGCCTGAGGCGATCAACGGCGTCGTGCGCATTGGTATTGCCGAAACCCTTTCCGCTTATCTGCTGCCCAATCTCTGGGGCGATATCGCGCAGCGTTTTCCGCTGCTGGAGACGGCGTTCCATGAGGCGCCCGCATCACAGCTGCTCCAGGGCTTGCGTCAGGGAGAGCTCGATTTTTGTCTTTTGCTGACCTCTAATATCAGCCACGATAGTACGCTTGAGGTAGAAACGTGGATCCGTTCGCCGCGCCGTCTATGGACCGCCATCGGTCATCCTCTCCTCAGCGTGCCGGAGCTTCGGTTAAAAGAGGTGGAAAAGGTGCCATTCTTGTTGCTGGTGACGGACGACTATCCCGATGTGATATCCGACTACTGGCAAAGCCGGGGCTGCCATCCTGATATTCATTTTCGCACCAACTCCTTTGAGGCGATTCGAAGCCTGGTTGCACAGGGTAAGGGCGTTACGATTTTATCCGATCTGGTCTATCGCCCGTGGGCGCTCAGCGGCCAGCGCGTGATCCGGCGAACCATTGATGACTGTATTACCTATATGGATGTGGGGATCGTCAAAAACGCCGGGCAGCCGCTCTCTCCGGCCTGCTTGCGGTTAATGGATTTTTTACGACAGCAAACGGCCCGCCTGGGCGAAGAGCTCTGAACAGCGCCCCTGAGATTTCCGTTAGACGCCAGATATTTCCTGATTTCCCTGAGGGCCTTCTTGCCCACAGGTCGTGTATTCCGTTACAGGGGATGAAGACAATAAGCGCCTTGCTTATTTTCTTTACCGAAACGGAATTGTGTTATGTCTGGTATCACCGCGAGCGGTATTCGCTCCCTGATCGCCTCCCGTCCACTATTATTGGCCCTCAGCTGTGCGGCCGCTTTGCCGGTATATGCTGAAGAGTCGATGACCGTTGAGGGGCACTATCGCGATCCCGCGTCATTTATCGCTCCGGCTCATACTCCAGCACAACAATTGCCAGCCAGCGACGGTGCGGGCGCGCTAAAAAACATACCAGGTTTTTCCGTGCTGCGCAGCGGCGGCAGTAATGGCGATCCGGTGCTGCGCGGGATGTTCGGCTCCCGTCTGACGTTGCTTGCGGATGGCGTCAGCACTCAGGGGGGCTGCGGTTCGCGCATGGATACCCCAACCGCCTATATCACCCCGCAAAGCTACGACACGATAACCGTCATTAAAGGCCCCCAGAGCGTACTGTGGGGGCCAATGGGCTCCGCCGGAACGCTGCTCTTTGAACGTCAGCCGGACTATTTCAGCGCACCAGAGCTGGAAGGCAGCGCTGAGCTGCTGCAGGGCGCTAACGGACGCGCGGATCAAAACCTTAATCTTGCGTTTGGCGACCCGCGCGGCTATGTCCGCCTTGACGGTAATCATTCGGTGGCGGATGACTACCGGGATGGTCACGGCAACCGCGTGCCGGGCCTGTGGCGCAGATGGAACAGCGGCGTCACGGTAGGGCTCACGCCTGATGAGGACACGCTGGCGGAACTAAGCGTGGGGGCCAGCGACGGTAAAGCCCGCTATGCTGGTCGGATGATGGATGGTAGCCGCTTTACCCGCAAAAGTGCGGCGCTAAAACTGGAGAAGTATCACCTGAGCGAGCACGTCAGCAAACTTAGCTGGCAGCTCTATGCCAATGATACCGATCACATCATGGATAACTACAGCCTGCGTCAGCCCGTTGGACCGAAGCGTAAGTCTGAAGTGGGCGGCGTGGTAATGGGCAGTCGCCTTACCGGCGTGTGGGAAGATGAAGCCACCACGCTTACCGCTGGCGCAGACGTAATGCGCAAAAGCCACCGTAAAAAAAGCGCCGGAACGTGGCGTGACGATGCCCGTTTTACCCAGATGGGTTTATTTAGCGAATGGCGCCAGTCCGTCACGGCGGATGACACGGTCATCGTGGGCGCGAGGCTGGACAGCCTCCGCGCGGACGATCGGCGCAGCGCGCAAAATACCTCCCGGCGCGATCTTCTGCCTGGGGTGTTCACCCGTTATGAGTATCGCGTGCCGGACGCCCCCGTCATGCTTTATAGCGGTATCGGCTACACCGAACGTTTTCCTGATTACTGGGAGCTTTTTTCCGGTAAGGCCGGCGAACAAAGCTTTCGTCAGCTGAAAACAGAAAAGACCCTGCAATGGGACAGCGGCGTACAGTTTCACGGCGACAAGGTCAGCGCCTGGGCATCGGCCTATGTCGGGCGGACTGCCGATTACATTTTGTTTGATTATAGCCGCACGCCGTCGCAGGCCAGCAATATCAATGCCGCCGTAATGGGCGCGGAGACGGGCGCAAGCTGGAGCCTGACGCCCAACTGGGCAGTGACGGGAAGCCTGAGCTACGCCTGGGGCGAGAATCGTAGTGATAAACAGCCGCTGCCGCAGATGCCCCCGCTCGAAGGGCGGCTGGCGCTGGACTATACCGGGCAAAAATGGCGTACCGGATTACAGTGGCGTGTGGTGGCGCCGCAGCATCGCGTGGCGCAGAACAAAGGTAACGTCACCGGCCAGGATCTTGGCCCGAGTGCGGGGTTTGGCGTGCTTTCGTGGAGCGCGGGCTACACATTTAACGACCATTTCGAGTCCCGCGTGGGTATTGAGAATCTGTTCAATAAATACTACAGCGAGCACCTCAATCTGGCGGGGGCCAGCCAGTTTGGATACGCCTCAGATCAGCAAATCCCTGAGCCGGGGCGCGTCTGGTGGCTGGCTGCGACATACCATTTCTGACCCTGAGTGTCATTGCTGAGAGCGACCGTTGAGGCGTTTGTTTGCCTCTACCGCCTGTTTACAGGCGGTTTTTTTATTTCAGATAGCAATATCGAACATCTGCGTTTTAGCAAGCAGGCAATAGAGCTGACAGTCGCTGTTTACCCCCAGTTTTTCCATCGCGCGCAGCTTATGGGCGCTGACGGTTTTATTACTCAAATGCAGCTGTCTGGCGATCTCTGTCAGACTCATCCCTTTGCAGAGCATCCGCAACACATCAATTTCACGGGGCGAGAGCTCTTGCTCCGTTTGCGCGCCGGTCTGGAACAGGGAATGCATCAGCTCGCGCTCAATATAGACTTCTCCATTGATCACTGACGTCAGCGTTCTGCTCAGGGTTTTCTCACAGGTATCCCGGCTAATATAGGCTTTGGCGCCTGCCTCCAGCGACATGCGGATAAGCTG
Organism: Enterobacter asburiae; assembly: GCA_011754535.1. Lineage (NCBI taxonomy): Bacteria > Pseudomonadati > Pseudomonadota > Gammaproteobacteria > Enterobacterales > Enterobacteriaceae > Enterobacter > Enterobacter asburiae. The sequence continues at coordinate 958,973 of JAAQVN010000001.1, forward strand.
CGTGTTTTTGTAGGGCGAAAGCACAATGATCTTAAGCTGCGAATATTTACGGCTGAGCCATTTTATCAGTAATACGCCGTCCATTCCGTTGAGCGGGTTAACGGTTTGGCTGGTGGCCAGAGAAAAACCTAGAAACAGAATGTCGACAGGATGTTGGGACAGCAGTGAAAGCAGCTCAGATGGCGACGCCGTATCGCCCTGAATGCAAAACTCCGGGCGGGGGGAACCGTCGCTGAAAAGAGACGGCATATTGGTAATCATGGATAAGACGCCACGACGAATAATGGTGTGCTCATCGGCAATAGCGATACGAACTTTCATGGTTTCTCCTTCGAAAATGTGGGCGACGCCAGGGATAACGCCGCCGGATGACCAGAAAGATACAGATCCTATGCAGAGCATTCTTTAGTACTTGTCAGATAATTCCTTCAGTGCGGTATCGAGTTGCTGCAGATTGGCTTCCATGCGCGCGCAGAATCGCGATGTCAGCGCAGGCAGGGCTTCAGGCTCTATCATCCCTGCCGCCAGCATCTCCGGCAACACTTCCATCGCCTGACAGGTGCGGGTAGCGTCATGCATGGCAAAGAGGCTCCACGAGGCCTTCAGACGATGCGCGAGCTGGCTGAGCGTTTGCGGTGATGGGGTGTTTTCCTCTAAATGACGAATATCAAGAGTAATGGCATCGCGCATTTGCTGGCGCATCAGGGTCATGATCTCCGGTTGACCATTGGCCAGACGCCGGAGTTCGCTGAGGTCAGGCACCTGATTGCGCAGGCTGTGATGCTGCGCCAGCGCCTGGTGCAGGGCGTGGAGCGAGAGCGGTTTTCGCAATAACGCGTCCATCCCGGCATGTTTTGCCCGATCGTCCTCACTCTGCAGTGCGCTGGCGGTGTAGCCGAGGATAGCGGGCGGTGCGGTGATACTGCCGGCAATATCGCGCAAAAGTATCAACGAGGTGAGCTGATAGCCGTCCATGAGGGCCATCTGGCAGTCGGTTATCAGAATATTAACCGGCTCGTTTTCAAGGCGTGTAAGCGCTTCGCTTGCGCTAGCGCAAGGAATAACCTCCTGGCCCAACTCCTGCAGCTGAAGTGCTAACACCGTCAGGTTAGCCGGAAAATCGTCAACAATCATAATGCGATGCTGTGGCAGCGGGGTAATAACGGGTGTCTCATCGACCGTTGTCGCAGCGCTGGTAGCATGAAGCGGTATGCTGACCGTCACCTGCGTACCGCTTCCCGCTTCGCTGGCTATCGTTAGCTTCCCTCCCATCAGCTCGACTAGCTGATAACAGATCGCCAGGCCGAGTCCGCTGCTTTGCGGCGTGCTGCTGTCAGTCTGAAACCATGGCTGGCCGAGGTGTGGAAGGGCATCGGCCGGGATACCAATGCCTGTGTCGCGAATCAACAACTGCAAATGTTCACCGTGGAGCCGGGCGTGGAAGTCAATTTCTCCCTGCGGCGTATATTTAATGGCGTTGCCCAACAGATTGGCGATGACCTGATTCAGCCGGGCTTTATCGAACAGGAACCAGCCGTCGCGCGGCACGTTCAACTCGCTGCGCCAGTGGAGCCCTTTAGCGTTTGCGCTGCTGGCAAAAATCTCCGCGCTGGCGTTGAGCGTCTGCCACAGGGGCCAGGCCTGTGGCTCCAGCCTTAACTCGCCTGCTTCAATGCGCGACAAATCCAGTACGCCGCCAATCACGTCGCGCAATGACCCTGCTGCCTGCCAGGCGATGTTGAGAGATTCGCTTTTGTCGCGCTCCATCTCCAGCAGGCCCAGCATGGCGTTGAGCGGGGTACGAATGTCATGGCTCATGCGGGCGAGGAAGTTCGATTTTTCAGTGCTGGCCTGCTCCGCCTGTGCCAGTGCCCGATTGAGCGCAGCGGTCAGCGCGGCTTTTTCAGTGATGTCGATCCAGCCCCCGACCACGCCCTGAGGCCGCCCTCGCGTATCGGTATAGCGGCAAAGCCACCAGTAGAGGGTGGTATTGTTCTGAGTGGTTTCACCCGTTAACGGCGTCGCGGCATGGAGCAGCGAGAGGCGATGCGGCAACGTAAACTGTTGGGCAAGCTCGCCCAGAGGCAGGCTGGAAAAGGGGGAGCCCTCTTCGGGCAATGCCGTGAGTAACGGTGAGTGAATAAAGGAGTCGTTATAGCGCGTCAGCCGCCCGGCCGGATCGCAGACGAACAGCGGCACCGGGACGTTGTTCATCAGGGTTTGCCAGAGGGAGAGCGCGTTGTGCAATTCAGCCGTGTCCCGCTCGCGCTGGCGCCGCTGGCTCTGCGCAGCGCTAAAGGTCAGCAGGGCGACTAATGCCGCACAAATCGCCACTACGGCGAGCATGACCAGCCATAACGATTGCGCCGGGGCAGCGGCTGTCGTCTGTGCGGGCTGCGACAGGTTAAGGCTCGCGTAGATATCAGCCTGCGTTACGGACGCCATGACCGCATTCACCCTTTTGGCATCCGCCGGGTCAGACATATTCGGTACAAACCATAGCGGTACTTCCGGCAGCGCCAGCGGCGTCAGCGACAGGTTACTGGCGTTATGCTGGCGCAGCAGGTGATGGAGTATAAATGCGTCGCCCGCAAGCCCGTCCGCGCCTCCGGCTTTGAGCAACTCAAACCCCTGATCGAGTGAGTTAACCAGCACCAGGTTATCTGCCGGTAACACCTGACGCAGTAACGTGACGAGAGGTGAGATGCGCATGACGGCAATCCGCTTATGCCGTAATGCGGACAAGGCGCCGGAAAGCGGGTTGCTGTCCTCACTGAGCAGGGCCCAGCTCAGTGAGTCAAACGTGATGGCACTCTTTGACGGTGGCGACGCGCTGGCGACAATGCGCAACGTGTTCTCCGCATACTGAAGCGGAGGCGCATCAAGGTTGAAGGTCAGGCTATACAGGTTGGACGGAAACAGGTTGAGCAGCAGATCGCGCCATACGCCCTGGATATGCCCGTCAGACGTGATCGTGACCATTGGCGGTGAAATGGCGGGAAGCAACACGTGTAGCGTGATTTTGGGCGCATTTTCCTTCACGGGGGAATGGCGAGCGTCAAAGACGCTACCGTCCGGCAGAAGCCACTTTTGTTCCAGCCATTCAGCGTCTTCCGGGTTAACAGTGTGAATACGCTCGTTGAATATTTCCAGCGTGTTTGCCTGCTCAGGCAAAGCCCATGCGCGAAAATGCAGCGGCGGAGCGTCGCCCAGCGGCGTCAGGGTCAGCGTGGTGGCGGGAGAGTGGGTCAGCCAGTTACGCAAAACAAATTCCGGGGCAATGAATTCCCGCGCTTTTCCTGCTGCCAGCTGCCTGACGCTTTCACCCGGTGAAGCTGAACCTGTCGCAGAGCAGCGGGTCGCAACCTCTGGCGGTAATTCTGGAAAGCACAGCGTTCCGCCTCGACCCTCTTTTATGCTCAGAGAGGCCAGCGGGAAAGCGAGCATTGGCTCGCTGGCGACCAGATCGGCAGCAGGACGTTGGGCGGCAATTAATACATCGATGCGCTTTCGCTTCAACGCATCCAGCGCCGATGCCGGGTCGCTAAAGCGCTGAACGTCCGGCAGCGGCGTATTGCTAAACAATATGCTGAGCTCATCATCCAGAATCCCCGGCGGCCGGTCGATGACGAGAAAAGGCGGCGCGGCGCTCAGCAGGCCTACACGCAGCACGCTACCCGCCGCGTGCCCGCTTATCAGCAAGAGGATAAATAATGTTGCCAGCCAGCCTCTGCGCATGCTCAGCTAACCAGCCCCAGACTTTGCGCGCACTGGAGCAGCTCGAAATCATTTCTTGCGTTGAGTTTGCTCATGGCACTCTTTTTTTGCGTACTGATGGTCTGCTTTGTCCGGTTAAGCTGGGCACTGATCTCGTTCACGGTGAAACCACGGACCAGCAGGCGCAGCACTTCAGTTTCCCGTTCGGTCAATTGTGCATGGGGTTTCACCGGTTCAACATGCCCCTGTAGAGTGCTGCGCAGTGTCTGTAGCAGATTGTTGGACAAGCTGGCTTTGTTGAGAACGGCATGCACCCCGCTGCGACGCAGCGAGTCCAGAAGCTCAGGATTGGTGATCATGGTGACCACCACAATCATGCTCTGAGGATAATGGCGAATCAGCGAGCGGATCATGATGAGCCCGTCCGGGCTTCGCGTGCCGGGCATACTCAGGTCGGTGATGATGATATCGACAGGCTCGCGCGCCAGTTTACTCATAAGTTCATCAGCACTGAGCGCTTCATGAACGACCCGATAAAGGTCCGGGCGCGTCTGCAGCAATGTGCGCAAGCCTAATAAATAGACAGGGTGGTCGTCGGCAATCAGAACGGTTTTTTGCATGACATCCGATCCGGTTAGGAAAAGACAGGTGTTCACCGCACATCTTAGCGAATGGCGCTTTAGCATCACTCTTACAGTGTAGAGCAGAGTAAGGTGAAAAAGAGTAGCTAAAAAGTGGGGGGCTGTATAGCTGCAGGTGGGCATCAGCCGATCCTGATGGAAAACCGAAAGGTAAAGTAACGAAGCTTTCACATTCTACGAAATAGATTTTTTTCTGAGCAGCTGAATGGTTTGTTATTTATCACGAAATAGCGGCATGGAGGGCGATATTTCTCAGGTACGGAAAGGAATTCCTTATTGTTCAGGCTGAATATCAGGTATTGCTCAGGCGTTACTCAGAATAAACTTTCTGAAATCATGAATGGGCCGCGAAAAAATCAGGACGGGAAATAGCGCAAATGGCGAAGGTACTATCATTTATAGGGATATGTTGTTAATTTGTGCCTGAATTAGATAACAGACATGTAACTGTTAATACCTGCGCTTTTTCGTCATAACAATGTAAACGCTGTAATTTTATTATCCAGGACCTACCCGTGAATAACGAAGAAATATCTCTTTCAGCGTCAGTAACGTTCGTACCGGAAAAATCATCTCTGGCAACCGTGGAGCATGGTGATATACACCTGACGCCCAACGAGCGTCGTTTGCTGGAGTTGATACTCAGCGGCAAATGTAAAAAAGAGACCATATTTGAAGAGATCTGGCTCAACCAGGGCATGATTGTTAGCGAATCCAGTTATCACCAGCTTATAAAAATGCTGCGCCGCAAGCTGCAAAATGCCGGCTTGCCGGGCTCGATCATTAAAACCATTCCCCGTTATGGTGTGGTACTGGCACCCTGCGAAACGCAGGGCAGTGAGGCAGCTTGCCCGCCAGAAGTGCCTGATAACGCGCCTTCTCCCACTCCCGTTGATTGCCCGTCGCTGCCTGCTATCACGGCGGAGCCAATGAAAACGCCGTCACGTCAATACGGGGCTTTGCTGACGGTGTTGTGCAGCTTGTTGATTATCCTTCCCACGCTGGTGGTGGTCTGCACGGCGGACACGCCGCAGGCCTTTCAGGAAAATATTTACGTGGATGGCGTCATGTTTCATCTCTCTTCGCTGCGCAGTGTCGATCGGCAGGCGCTGGCGCGAAAGCGGCATGACCTGCCGGCGGGTATCAATAATGTTTACATCGCGTCGAACGGTCCGAAAGTGTTTGTTGCGCAATGTGAAGGCGAACTATCTAAGGAGGGAAAATGCGGTTACGAATACTATTCGTCATATTGAGCGTTTGCATCAGCGTTTCACTGGGGGGCGTGCTGGCTTACCTGACCAGCGGCTACCTGGAGAGCAGAATGGTGCCTGTCGAGCCCTGCAGCAGCGTCATTCGTAACGGCAAGTTTATCGATGAAAGCCTGGAACATTACCAGTTTAATGGTGTGATCACCTGGTGGCCTAAACTGCACAGGCTAACGTTATTTGGTGTAAAAACCGATGAGGCCGGAAATCGGGTATTCAACCGAACCCTGCAGTTAAAATCGGTGACACAGAAAGGAAACGTCATCAATGGTCGGGTGGCAGAATTAAAAATTGCCGTTGGCGATCAACTTCCGCAGAAGACTTTTCTGATAAGTGAAGATGATCAGTATATTAATCTGTTATTCAAGCCGATTAATAAAAATAGCTGGCTAATGAAAATTAACGATAACTGGGTAGCAATGTGTGAGTATAAGTAATCTCACGTGAATCTTATTATAAGACATATCCAGGCTGGCGAGTTTTAAATCTGCTGCTGCGGTTAGCTGTTCTCCTGTTTTCAGGGAGATGAATATCCTATCTTGCGGGACAGTATTTCATTATTAAACCTGGAGCAGGATATCTCCCATGTTAAAGAAAAATAAAATATCTCTGAGCGCTATTGCCGCAGGCCTGGCGTTAAGCGGAATGCTGGTCAGCACGTTTAGCCATGCGGCCGCAACCGACGCCGCCTCACAGATGCCGGATATCAGTCAGAAAAAAATTCTCGTCGGTTATTGGCACAACTGGGGAATTAACCCGGAAGAGATAGACAAAGCGCGCGGCTATCAGGGAGGCTTACCTTCTGATATGTCGCTGCGTGAAGTGCCGAGAGGCTACAACGTCGTCAACGTCTCCTTCATGAAAGTCATGGATGGGCAGAGCGGGAATATCCCCACCTTCAAACCCTACAACGCGAGCGATGAGGAGTTCCGCGCTCAGGTTGCAGAGCTGAACGAGCAGGGGCGCGCGGTGTTGATTTCACTGGGCGGCGCTGACGCGCACATTGCACTGAACAAAGACCAGACTGAAGCGCTTGCGGCGGAGATTATTCGCCTGACCGATCGCTATGGTTTTGATGGTCTTGATATCGACCTGGAGCAGACGGCCATTACTGCGGCTGACAACAGTAAGGTGATCCCGGCGGCGCTGAAAATGGTGCGCGACCATTATCAGCAGCAGGGCAAACACTTCATCATCAGCATGGCACCAGAGTTCCCTTATCTTCAGTCCGATCGCGGGGTGAACTACAAAGCCTACCTGCAAAATCTTGAGGGCGTGTATGACTTTATCGCTCCACAGTATTACAACCAGGCGGGCGACGGCGTGAATATGATGACGCAGGAGGAGAAGGACGAAGTCGGTGAATGGTGGCTGCCGCAGGAATGGGGGAAGGGCTATAGCGATCGTCAAAAAGAGCTTTTCCTTTACTATCTCACCGACAGCCTGGCAAACGGGACGCGCGGGTATGTGAAGATCCCGGCGAACAAGCTGGTGATTGGTCTTCCGGCCAACCCGGATGCGGCAGGAACCGGCTATGTGCGAGACGCGCAGAGTGTCTTTAACGCACTTTCGCGACTGGAAGCGAAAAATGAAGCGGTAAAAGGGCTCATGACCTGGTCAGTGAACTGGGACAATGGCAACACTATAAATGGTCAACATTACGGCTATGAATTCCTGAACCGCTACCAGAGCATCCTTGACGGCAGTCTGCCGGATGGGGGCGACGAAACAGATACTCAGGCGCCAACACAGGTGCAGGGCGTGCAGGCCACGCTGAAGGGGCAGGATGTTTCGCTCAGCTGGCTGCCGGCTAAGGATAATACTGGCGTGGCGGGGTATGCCATCTGGCGCGGTCTGGAAAAGATCGGTGATACCCGTGAACTCAACTTTACCGACAGCCAAACCACGCCGGGTGTGACCTACCGCTACACGGTTATCGCCTATGACGCCGCCGATAACTACGCCGCCCCGAGCCAGGCGGTGACCGTTACCGTGCCTGAAGGTGACGAAGGCACTGGCGAAGAGGGCGGTCAGGGTGGCAACGCCACAGCGTTCACACCGGGAACCGTCTATGCGGTGGGGGATAAAGTGCTCTATGAGGGCAAGGTTTACCGCTGTCAGATTGGCCATACAGGTGCCAGCCATTGGTCGCCGGATCGGGCCCGCAACTTGTGGGTAGCTGAATAACCTTTTTTAAACAGCATGGCTTCTCAGGGAGCCGTGCTGTTATGTTTTACAGGACAACGACTATGCAAACTTCTCTGGTTATTGCCAAACGTTACGATCGGTTTTCTCGCCTTCTGCACTGGGTGGTCGCAGCCGTCATTATCTACGCGATGTGCATGGGCTATATTCTGCACGCGCTGGAAGGAACCCGCTGGTTTACCTTCTTTTCCGTGCTGAATATGTCGCTTGGTACCATCGCCACGCCCATCATGATGGTGCGTTTCGTCTGGCGCTTCTTCCGCCCTTCGGTGCCCTATCCGGCCACGGTGGCCGGACGTAAAAAACAGCTGGTCGTATTTATTCATGAGCTGTTTTATCTGACCATAATGGTGGTGCTGGTTAGCGGTTTTCTGATGCTGCAAAAAGATTACAACCTGTTTGGTCTGGTGCCGGTTTCCCGCCCGATTGCCATCGCCGAAGTGAATGCGTTTTTCTTCCAGGTGCATCGCTATAGCTGCATTCTGCTGGGCGTAATTCTGCTTGGGCATGTCGCGGCGGTGTTGAAATACACCTTTAGCGGGCAGCGGGAGATCCTGCAGCGGATGTTGTGAGAAAGAGGCTCACTCCCCCCATCAGATGCGCGGTGTTATCGATCCTTTGAAACATCACCATCCCGCGCATCTGCCTTCCCTGCAGCGTTTGCAGAAAAACTTCCCGGGCAAAGCTGTTTTCACCCTGTCGTGAGTACCAGGCGCGAAAATCGGGCAGGAACGACGTATCGCAGTGTGCGTCCAGAAGCGTCAGGGTGCTTAGCGTCTTTTCCTCATCCGGGAAGAGCGCTTCCGTGCTGCCTTGCCAGTGGATCTCCTCCTCCGGCATCGAAAGGCGAAACACGACGCATGAACCCGTTTGCGACAGGCGGATCATGATGGCACTGGCGCTGGTCGCGAGCGCCTGCTGCTGTTGGATCCAGCGGCGATACTGATATAAGCAGTTGGCAAAAATCGCCGAAAATACCAGATACCACTGCGCCTGCCAGATTGCCGGTATGAGATCGGGCGTTAGCGTGTAAAAAATCCCTTCTCGCTGCTGGGTCGCCAGCACCACAATCAGGTACTGGATAAGCAGCAGAGCGCCGACACCGCGTCCGGAGAGCGCAAACACGCTCAGTAAAACCACCGTTGTTTGCACCAGCAGCAGGTTTAGCCCTTGCCAGAGCGGGGGCAGGAGAAAGTAGCCCGTAATCAGCGCAAGCGTATTCGCGGCAAGGATCAGAGCTTCCCGCCCGTTAACGTGCTGGCGCGACGGCATCTTGTTCTCCCGCAACAGCGGCAGAATGGCGAGAATGCCGGTTAACGCCGCCAGCACCCAGGAAAAAAAATGCAGTGGCGCAATTGGATACCCTGACAGCAGCAGTGCCAGATTAAGCAGCAGGCTGCCGCAAAAAATGCTGAGTATTAACTGCAGGGGATAGACCAGCTCACCAATAATCGGCCTGCGCGCAAAACGCAGCGCAGGCAGTTGCGCATTCAGACGAAAGACGGCGACGCAAAGCGGAAAAATCGCAACGTCGAAAAGGGCGAACAGGCACGCCAGTGCGAGCGGACGGCCTATCCAGACCCCAACAAACACATGCAGCAGGCCAGCGGTAGCCAGCCACAGCGGCCACTCGCGCGGGGCTGTTAGCCATAACGCGGCAAAAAGCAACGGCGCCGGGAACCAGAGCGTGGTGGAGAGGCTCCAGCTATCCCGCGTGTGAAAGCTCAGGAATGCCAGCAGGATATAGAGACCCGAAAAGGCCAGCCAGCGGATGATATTGGTAACCAGCGTTGTTCTCCCACTGAGGCGTTCAGCGTTAATCAGGTATTTATCATTTTAATCTCAATTATTTTATCGTCGCTATTGATACGCTGGGATTTTTTCAAAAGGAATTAACAATGGACTGGCAAAGCGACAAACACGATCCTGCTACCGTTTGGTTTTCACTTTCTTCCCGTGCGGCAGAGCATGAGCAGGGAAAGCAGTGGCATATCGCGGCATTATTGTGGAAAGAGGCGGCGCAATATGCAAAAGTGCATCTGAATATCGAGTGGGCAAACCTGCGCGGTGAATTTTGTGCTTTACGTGCAAACAGGATGCCTAAATACAACGAGTAGGCTCTGCTATTATCGGATATTGCATGTTCCTCAGAGTGTTGAACCATGATAGAGAGTGTAATACTCGTTTTTAGTGTTTTACTGGGTGCCGTTATCGGCAGCTTTTGCAACGTCATTATTTATCGGCTCCCCTTGATTCTCCACGGTGAAGCACTTTCTTTATCGTGGCCTGCTTCCCATTGCCCCCGCTGTAAAAAACCCATTAAATTTCGTCACAATGTACCTCTGATTGGCTGGCTACTGCTGCGCGGACGCTGCGCCAGCTGTGGTCAGGCAATATCGTGGCGCTATCCGCTGGTTGAAGCGCTTATGGCGCTGCTGTACGGGGTGATTATCTGGCAGCAGGGCGTCACGCCGCAAAGCCTGTTCGACGTGCTTGCGGTGACGTTTTTGCTGCCGCTGCTGTTTATCGACCTGCGCACCATGCTCCTGCCCGATCGTCTGACGCTCCCGCTGCTGGCGTTGTCGTTGGCGTTTGCCGCCAGCGGCTATAGCCATGTCGAGCCAATGCAGGCATTAATCGCCGCTCTGCTGGGCTTTGGTGTGCCCTGGACGCTCTCTTTACTGTTCCGTTTGTTGCGCGGTCATGAAGGTATGGGGATGGGGGATATGAAACTGCTGGCGGCGCTCGGGGCGTGGCTTGGCCCGCTGGCGCTGCTGGATGTTTTTGTTGCCTCTACGCTGCTGGCGCTGGTCACGGCGCTGATTCTGTTGCGGATCAAGCCCGGTCAACCGTTTCCCTTCGGCCCGTATCCGATTATCGCCGCGATAGGGTGGGTGGTGTTATACCGATAAAAAAGCGCCGGAAGGAAGGGGCGATTTCCGGCGCAAAATGATAACGAAAGTGTAGGCAGGGAATGATAATGTGAGGCACGGGTCAATGAAGACCCGGCCAGAGTTAACTTACAGTATTATTTGCACTCTTTAGGCATGTTGGCAGCACCTTCTTTCTTCCAGACGCCCCATTCGCCATCGGAGCCAGGCTTAACGCCTCGGGTTTCCCAGCTGTTCAGCCAGATGTTGCCTTCATAGCTCACTTTTTCACAAGGTGTCTTGTAAGTCTTGCTGTGGTCCCAGGCTTTTACATCGGTTTGCGCCGGGCGCAGTTTAATCACCTTCGTTGCCGTGGAGACTTTACCGGTATCAGGCGTCGTCACTTTCACCTGCAGCGTCACGTCCACATTGTCGGTATACGGATGTTTACCCATGAGGTTGGTGCTGAAGTTATTCGGTGACGAGATCTGAATCTTATCGGCGTGATTCAGTGCGGACCATTCAATTTTTGCCCCCTTTAACGAGTCATTATTTTTGGACACGACGGCGGCAGCAATAACGTCACTGCCAACGATGGTGTCCTGGTTGTTGCCCGTATTGATCTGCACATCAGAAGCCTGCTGCGCTTCCTTCACGGTCACCGTGATATCGTCGGAGTGGGCTTTGCCATTTTTGGCCGTAACCGTCAGGCGATAGGTCACTTTACCGATTTTGCCGGGCTTAATCAGCGCACGGGCTTTTGCCGCGTGGACGGTTGAAACCCATTCGCCACCGTTAGCGACCTGCAACGCACCAATGTCCTGACCAGAGACGATAGTCCATTGATATTTTTCAGCATTGACGCTTGCGGAACCGTTGAGGTCATAACCACGAGAATCACTGTTGCTGGTCACGGTGAAGTCACTGCCTGCCTTCGCCTCCGGTGCCGTGTTACCCGCGTCTGCTTTGGCATTCAGGGTCACGGTTTTTGAATCACTCTCGTTTTTGGCGTTGGTGACGGTCAGCTTAACGTTGACGCTAAAATCGTTCTCAGGTTTAGCCTTCAGGCGAATGCTGGCCTTAGCACTGGTGCTGTTCTCCAGAATGACCTTGTCGGCATTGCTGGTGACGGCCCAGCTGTACTTCAGCTCTTTCCCCGTAGAGGCGCTACCGTCCAGCGACAGCGCGCTGGTTGACAGGTTATGGCTGGATGGCGTGACGTTGGCCACCGGTTTGCTAATGACTTCACCGCCGAAATCGACGTCGATCATCTGATAAAATGCGTTATCGGTATCACGCACGCGCCAGACGGCATAAATTTTCTGTTTACCTTCACGCTCCGGTACATCGCAGGTGTGGGTTTCGAAGCCTGTCGGGATCGAAATATCGGCAGAAGGGTTGCCTGGTGCGTAAGTATAAACCTTGTGGCAGAAAGGTTTATCTTCAAACATCGCTCTGGTCAGGCGCGAATCCGCTCCCGGCATAGAGTGCCAGTCCGGCTTCGTAATGTAATAGGTAAAATAGGTGGTACGGTGCTTAGCCGGTAAATGCCATTTAAACTGGTGCGGGCCCGCAGACATCGGGTTGTTATAGGTATTCTGCTTTTCGTCATCCAGCTTGCTGAAGGCAGGAGTAGCCGTTGAGCCACCGCTTGCCAGCTTGCCGTCCGGCGGGAACTGGAACAGCTGTTCGTTAGCGATCGGGGTTGGGCTCATATCGTTGCCAGCCGGGAGCTTCGGCGCTTCCACGGCGTCAGCAGGCCAGACTTGCTGATGATCTTTATTCGGATCCGCACTTATCACCGGCGGGAAATGAATCACCGAGCGGGATTTTGGTTCAAAAACATAGCCATGCGCCAGCGCGCTCGTGGAATACATGCCAATCAATGCCACGGCTAACGCCGACGTAATATTATTCATCTTGAGTAGTTTCAAAATAATCTTCCCTGAATTAATTGAAGGACACTTCTACGTGACTGAGGGGGTTGTTCTCTTTGGCATACACCTTATTCGGCTGAGACTCATCGGGCGTAATCTCGCCGTTGCTGTGCTGGAAACCGGCACGCAGTTCGGGGTGCTGCTGGTTGATGGCCTGGGCAAGAGCGTAGGACCAGTGGGCCTCTTCGCCAGCAAGAATGGTGACGCGGGTCTCCAGGTCAGGCAGTTCGGTTCCGTCGTTAAAGAAGCGCGCACGAATCGTTTGCCCTTCAACGACCTTCACTTTCTCACCGTTGACGGCACGTTCCAGTGAGCCAAGTTCTTTCATGCAGTTCTGGTGACCTTGTTCGCAGTTTGCCGCTGGCGAGGTCGTGGCGGCGTTGGCTGAAACGCTGACGCCCGCCCCTGCCAGTAATGAGGCAAGGACAAAAGCAGATCCTGTTAATTTCATAAGTTCCCTTATTAATGACTGAACAATAACGAAAGGTAAATCTCACCTGCAGAGCAGGTAAAAAATGGCGTTATTACCGTGTGATAACAGGGACAAATAGTACCGGGAGGAGACAACTGGCTTGAATAAGAGACTTCTCTGGGCCATTAAGAGTCGGGGAGTTTCGGCAGAGAAGAGCGGCCGGTCATGCTGTTAAGAGGCTGGAGAGCGATATGGGGTGAAATGGCCAATATCAATCCTTTACTCTTTATATTCAAATATGAGCGTATATCGTTTTTTTAAATGTCTTTTTTACGAATTTCCTGGATGTTTAGTTAATAAAATAAAGCCTGGCTTACATCCAGGCTTTACAATTATGTTAACCAAACAGGTATTTAAGGGCAGCTATTATTGGCTGCATCCGACGCTCGCCATGCCCCCCACTCACCGCCGCGTCCCGGCTCCTCTTGTCCGGCATTGACATACCACTGATTCAGCCAGATTTTGCCGTTATGCGATACGCGGGTACATTTCACCGGGTAGGCTATGCGTGGGTTATACGCTTCTGCGTTGTCGTCAGGAATATCAGGTAATTGCGGTTTTTTCACCGTTACGGTGATCTTCTCTGCGCTCACGCTTCCGTCTTTGCCCGTGACGGTTAACCAGTAGGTTGCTTCTCCGTCAGTATTAGCGGGAATGAGTGCCCGGACGGCAGGGCCTGAAAATTCACGTACCCAGCCTCCGGCCTGTTTCTCCTGTAGCCAGAATTTGCCTGTACTGTTTTTGTCGATGGTCCATTTCCAGGAGACGGCATTCTTGCTGGCGCTGCCGTCTAACTGATACGCCCGTGAGGAATCGGTCGTGCCGGTAACGGTAAAGCTTTCTCCTGGCACAGCCTTTACTTCCTCCTTATCTTCCTCTTTGAGTTCCATAATCCTGGCCACCGCTTTCGCCATATTTGGGTGAGTACCCACTTTCGCTGAATCGCCTGCCGCTAAAGATGTACCGGTTTCCTGCAGGATGGTACGCATCTGTTGAGGCGTGACGGTGATATTGTGAGCTTTTGCAATGGCCGACAGGCTGGCGACCACCCCTGCGATAATCGGGTTCGCGGAGGAGGTGCCGGAGAAACTTGAGGTATATTCCGCGTTTTTGATGCTATGCAAACCGCCATAACCCGTAGTAACCACATCCCAGCAGCCCCAGCTGGCGCTGGTCACGCGTGAACCATAGGTACTGAAAGAGGCTTTTTTGCCATTGTCAGCGCAGAATGCACCTGCGATGATCGCACCGGAATCCCGTTTTTTAACGTCAAATTTTCCGTTAAATCCAGCGTGATCGAGGTTGATATTGCCATTGCCTGCCGCCTCGATAACGTGCACACCTTTGTCCGTCAGCGCTTTAATCACGTCATAATAGGCAGGGGCGTTTTCCTGGGGGACATAGCAAGAGGAGGTACAGCCTGTCACATCCCCTCCGCCGGTCTGCATGCCAATTTGCACCACATCTCCTGCCTGGAGTCTGGGAATCATATTGTAGAGGTGATTGGCCTGCCATTTGACGTATCCCATACGAGCGTTCCACGTCAGGCCTTTGATGCCCGCATTGATATCTTTCGCCGCCATAATCCCGACGGAGCTGGTGTCGTGATCTTCGCCCGGCGTATAGCGCGTATCACCTTCATGGAAATCGATCGGCGGCAAATTCACATGGCTGGTATTCCACGCATTGTTTTCCATTGAGACCAGCGAAATGCCGCTTCCATCGTGTCCTGAATACTGGCTCACGCTGTCGCGATTTACGCCACCCATGTAATAGCCGGGCCGTTTTTCATCTGGTGATTTGGTGTAATCCTGCAGTCCACGAAAATCCGGGACGGTGGTCCGGTTGGGACTATTCAGGGCATAGCTCAGTCCGGAATAGGACGGCACGTCGGGAATGTTGACACCCTTCTCCAGCGACACCGGCATGGATTCCGGGTAAGCCAGCTCAATATCTTGTCGCGTCGCCAGTTCATTAATTACGTTATTGATATATGCCGTGTCATATTGCTTATTGGCTGGCAGCGCTATACGTAAGTAACGATTAAAGCCATAGCGTTCATTAAGCGCATCCATCTCGCTTAATTCACTGCTGCGCAAATTATTTGCCGTAAATAACGGACTCACAGACAGGGTACTGTCGCGTAATGAAAAGGGCGATGACTTATTGAGCGTCGTCCCGGGTTTTAATTTCACGATAATGGAGAGATACGAAGTGCCTTCCCAGGCTTGCTCGTGCGTGACGGAGTTCTGCGCAAAAGAGGGGGCACTCAGTAGTGCACAAATTAGCAGGGCCAGTCCAGTTTTATTCATGTCAACGATCGTCCTTATAAAATGCCATCCAGAGTATTGCGGGAACCATCCTGCCATGCGGGGAAATTCCCCTTAAGAAGAAGGTCAGCGATGAAATTGCGAGATGTCTGGCCCGTGTAGAGAATTTCCTGCTCCGGAAAATATAAGGCTGAAATTTGGCTGATGGATTTATGAGGTGGGCTGAAAAAATTGTTAATCATCAATGCATAAGTATTGAATTTAATAAGGAACGGAAAATCTCATGAACATCTCCTGAGTGCTGTATGGAGTTTAAGAATTATCTGGAACTTAATATCACTAACCAGGGAGTTTAATTAATAAGGGATGCGTCACAATGCCCGGTGTTTCATATTGTTCTTTACGTCAAAAATTATCCGTGTGGGTAATCCTCTTACATTATTTATTTTCCATCTTTTTGCTTACGGTCCCTCCCGTCGCGCGGGCGCAAACTGAAACCCGTGCGACCGTTGAAAGCGAAAGCAATCAACCCCTGCGGGATAAAATGGCCGGCATATGGGGAAGCGCCCAACAAAACGGCGCGGGTGATGCCCTGCGCGGCGCGGCAAACAGCGAGGTAAATGCCGCATTAACGCAGGAGGTGGAAGCGTGGTTAAACCATACCGGCGGGAAAGCCCGCGTTACGGCAGATGTCGGTATTGGCGGGAGCGATAGTCGCGATTTTGGGCTGGACTATCTGTGGCCGGTTAAAATCTGGCAACACGACATTCTGTTCACTCAGATGAGCGCACACCGCTGGAACGAGCGCGATATCCTTAACGTTGGCCTGGGCTGGCGACATACCTTTAACCCGCATTTGATGGCGGGTGGAAACCTCTTTTTCGATCAGGATGTCACGCGCCACCATAACCGAATGGGGGCGGGCGCCGAGCTGTGGAGCGATGGGATTCGTGCGTCCGCGAACTACTACCTGCCCCTGAGCGGCTGGCGTCATTCTGACGACAGCATGTTTAATGACGATCCCGACCGCTATGAACTGTATGAACGTGCCGCCCGCGGCTGGGATCTCAATCTGGAGACGGCGCTTTCACAGCACGTCGCGCTCAAAATGGGCTGGTTCCAGTGGTATGGCGACAAAGTGGACGTTAACGGCAGCCGCAGTGAGGCCAGCCGTAATCCTCACGGGCTTAACCTCGGGCTTAAGTGGCAACCTGTGCCGCTGGTGGGGGTGAGCGCGGAGCAGAGCATGATCAGCGGCCAGCGGGATAACTTCTCTGTGGGACTCAATTTCCACTGGGAGTTTGGCCGCAAACTCTCCGAAATGCTGGCAAGTGAAAATGCGGCGGCTTTGCCATCGCTGATGCAGTCCCGCACAGAGTTCGTTACCCGTAATAACAACATCGTTCTTGCCTATAAGCAGGAAGAAAAAGACAGACGCCTCTATTTCAGCCCTACGGAAAAAACCACGCAGGCTGGCGTGCCGCTGCTTCATGCGGTGAAAGGTGGGCAGGGGGGCGTCATTCGCTACATCTCCTCTAACACGACGATCGCGACCGTGGAGCCGGGCAGCGGTCTGGTGAACCCAACGCATCGGGGCGATGTCACCATCACCGCGACGGAAACGTCACCTGTCGATCCGGAGCACGTGTTGAGTTCCGCCAGCTATCACCTGACCGTAACGCCGGGGGATTTTGCCCCTTCCGTTGAAGGCGTTGCCATTAAAGGGGACATGTCACCCGGCAAGATCCTGGAGGGAAGTTACCTCTATAAATCCAATGAAGGGGAAGATGAAGATCCCGAGCAAACCCTGCTGCGCTGGTATGACGCAGATTCAGGCGTAGTGCTCAAGGAAGGGAGTACCACCTATGAGGTGCAAACGCGTGATATGGCCCGCACAGTGATCTTCGAAGTCACGCCGGTCAACAAAAAAGGGATCGCGGGTGAGAGTGGGGCGGCGAAAGTTACCGGTAGCGCAACGATAACCGCCCTGCGTATCGATCATCTGCTTTCACCGGGCGAGATCCGTCGTGACGGCAGCGTGAAGTTCTTCGAAGAAAGTCACGGTGCGTTGCTGCTATTAGCCGAGGTAAAAGACAGTCAGGGCTCTCCGCTGACCGATCAGATGGTGTACTGGCAGAGCAGGAACTCGCTTGGCTCGTTGTCACAAAACAGTGTACGCACCGATGAGCACGGCCAGGCGCTGGTAAAAATAGAAAACATCATGGCGGATGGCGAGGATGAAATCACGGCCTCGTTGATCCCGCCTGCCGGGATCCAGAGCAAAGCCAGCGATAACAGTGTTCAGCAGGAGAAGATGGCGCTGGTTGTCGATTTTGCCCACCCGCTTGCCATCCGCTTCGTGGCGTCTCCCGAGCGTGCAGAGGTTGCCACGGAAAATACGTTCACTATTGAAGTTACCGATCAGGATGGTAAGCCTCTGACGGTTGAAAAAAACGTTACGTGGAGCAGCAACGGTGAAACCCTGAGCGGCAAAACGGATAGCGAGGGAAGAGCATCCATCGCGCTCACCGCGCCGCAAAAAACAGCAGATAAGTGGGTGGTGAATGCCACGGTGGATACCGTGAGTAGCCCGTCCGATCCCGTAAGCCTTGAACCGGGGCCGGTGGCAAAAGTGGTGCTGGAAGTCCCGGAAAACGCGGTTGCTGGCAGCGTGGATCAAACCGTCAGCGCGCAACTGTATGACCGGTTTGATAACACGGTTATCAGCCGTAAACAGGCTATCGCCTGGCGGATTGAAGGGAGCCAGTTCCGGGAAGCGCCCACCGGAGACAGCGATGAGCGCGGTATTGTCAGTGCAACCGTCGTGGTGCCTGAAAAAGCGCCATCGCAGGTGAAAGTCTACGCCGGTGATGAGCATAAGACTATCAATGTGAATGTCGGGAAGGTGGATCATGTCGAGCTGAAAGGCACGCCAGATACGCTGAATGCCAATGGCAGCAGTACCTCTACTCTAACCGCCATCGCGCTGGATGAGCACAACAATAGCGTGTCGGAGGTTCCCGTGAAGTGGACCCTCATCACGCAGCAGTATGGCGCGCTGAGTAAAACGATTGAAAAAACGGATGCGGACGGCAAAGCGACGGCCACGTTTACGACCGCATCAGCGGGGGGCAATGCGCTAATTGAGGTCGACATCGACGGCAAAAAACAAACGACGCAGCTGACGCTAAACGGTTACCCGATTATCCGCAGCATCACGCTGAATAAAACCGCCGGGCTGAAGGTCGGCGACACGGTAAGCGTGGAAAAGGTGGACGTGGAGCAGAACGGCGGTGGCGAGGCGACGCTGAGCTACCAGTGGCATCGTGACGGTGGCGCGATCGATGCCGCCACGTCGGACAGTTATCGCCTGACGGAGCAGGACACGGGGGCGACCCTCTTTGTGGCGGTAACTGCCACCAACGCGGCCAAAAATGAAGGGTATAAGGCGTCGTCGAAAACGGAGCCGGTGGTCGGGAAGGCATCGACCGTGACGGTGAGCGCCAGCGCGGACAGCGTGGACGCGAACGGGCTTAACACCATCACCTACACCGCCACGGCGAAGGACACCTTCGGCCGTGCGGTCGTGGGCGAGGCGATTACCTGGGATATCGACAAGCCGGAGCTGGTGAGCCGGGGAGAGGCCAGCGCTGTTACCGATCCGGAAGGCACGGGAACGATGACCGTCACCACGAAAAAGACCGGCGGAACCGTCACGGTGAGCGCCACGGTCAATGGTAAAAAAGGCGAGTCCGGCGCGGTGCTGAAAGGGATTCCAACAATTAAAAGCATCACCCTGAACAAAACCGCCGGGCTGAAGGTCGGCGACACGGTAAGCGTGGAAAAGGTGGACGTGGAGCAAAACGGCGGCGGCGAGGTGACGCTGAGCTACCAGTGGCATCGTGACGGTGGCGCGATCGACGGTGCCACGTCGGGCAGTTATCACCTGACGGAGCAGGACGCGGGGGCAACCCTCTTTGTGGCGGTAACCGCCACCAACGCGGACAAAAATGAGGGGTATAAGGCGTCGTCGAAAACGGAGCCGGTGGTCGGGAAGGCATCGACCGTGACGGTGAGCGCCAGCGCGGACAGCGTGGAGGCGAACGGGCTGAACACCATTACCTACACCGCCACGGCGAAGGACCGCTTTGGCCGTGCGGTCGTGGGCGAGGCGATTGTCTGGGATATCGATAAACCGGAGCTGGTAAGCCGGGGAGAGGCCAGCGCTGCTACCGGCGCGGAAGGCGCGGGAACGATGACCGTCACCACGAAAAAGACCGGTGGAACCGTCACCGTGAGCGCCACGGTTAACGGGAAAAAAGGTGAGTCCGACGTTGAGGTTTATGGCACACCGTGGGTGACAGACCTGCATATCTCCGGCACACCGGAGGTGGGGCAGACCCTGAGGGCGGAATACACCTTCACGGCAAACGGGGCCGGTACGGATGCCTCCACCTGGCAGTGGCAGTGGAAGGAGGGTGAAGCATGGAAAAATGCTGAAGACGGAACGGCAAAAACCTTCACGCTACCGGACAGCTATGCGGGTTACAGCGTGCGGGTGGTGGTGACGCCGAAGGGCAGTAGTCACCCGTCGCTGACCGGGACGGTACAGGAGAGCCAGGCGGTGGCGGCGTACGGCGCCCCAGCGGTGGAGGGCCTGCGTATCTCCGGCACGCCGGAGGTGGGGCAGAACCTGAGAGCGGATTATACCTTTATGGCGAACGGAACCGGTGCGGATGCCTCAACCTATATCTGGGCGAGGTACGAGAAAACCAGCTGGATGCCGATCGAGGGGGCCACCGATCGGGAATATACCCTCCGGGCCGAAGATGCGGGTTACAGCATTAAAGTGACGGTAATACCGAAGGGCAGCAGCCAGCCGACGCTGGCCGGCGCGGCCCAGCCAGGCCCCGCAGTGGATGTTTATGGCGCGCCCTCGGTGACAGATCTGCGTCTCTCGGGCACGCCGGAGGTGGGTCAGGCCTTAAGGGCAGAATACACCTTCATAGCGAACGGAACCGGTGCGGATGCCTCAACCTATATCTGGGCGAGGTACGAGAAAACCAGCTGGATGCCGATTGAGGGGGCCACCGATCGGGAATACACCCTTCGGGCCGAAGATGCGGGTTACAGCATTAAAGTGACGGTAATACCGAAGGGCAGCAGCCAGCCGACGCTGACCGGGACGGTTCAGAGCAGCCCGGAGGTGAACGCTTTTGGGGCGCCTTCGGTGACGAATCTTAGGATTTCCGGCACGCCGGAGGTGGGTCAGGCCTTAAGGGCAGAATACACCTTCACGGCGAACGGAACCGGTACAGATGCCTCAACCTATATCTGGGCGAGGTACGAGAAAACCAGCTGGATGCCGATCGAGGGGGCAACGGGTCGGGAATATACCCTTCGGGCCGAAGATGCGGGTTACAGCATTAAAGTGACGGTAATACCGAAGGGCAGCAGCCAGCCGACGCTGACCGGGACGGTACAGAGTAGCCCGGAGGTGAACGCTTTTGGGGCGCCTTCGGTGACGAATCTGAGGATTTCCGGCGCGCCGGAGGTGGGTAAGGTCCTCAGGGCTGAATACACCTATACGGCAAACGGAAGCGGTACGGATAACTCTACCTATATCTGGGGGAGGTACGAGAAAACCAGCTGGATGCCGATCGAGGGGGCAACCGGCCGGGAATATACTCTGCGGGCCGGAGATGCAGGTTACAGCATTAAAGTGACGGTAATACCGCAGGGCAGCAGTCAGCCACAGCTGCAGGGCGAGACACAACATAGCCCGGCGGTAGATGCGTATGGCGCGCCGACGGTGACGAACCTGAGTATTTCCGGTACGCCGGAGGTGGGGCAGACCCTGAGAGCGGATTACACCTTTACGGCGAACGGTACCGGTGCAGATGCGTCTACCTACATCTGGGGGAGATATGAGAAAACCAGCTGGATGCCGATTGAGGGGGCAACGGATCGGGAATATACCCTCCAGGCCGGGGATGCTGGGCACAGCATTAAAGTGACGGTAGTACCGGGAGGCAGTACTCAGCCGTCGCTGCCCGGCGCGGTGCAGAACAGCCCGGCGGTAGACGTTTATGGTGCGCCTTCGGTAACAGATCTGCACATCTCCGGCACGCCGAAGGTGGGGCAGACCCTGAGGGCAGAATACACCTTCAAGGCAAATGGGGCCGGGACGGATGCGTCCATCTTCCAGTGGCAATGGCAGGACGGTGCTGCATGGAGGAATGCGGCAGGCGGCACGGCAAGTACGTTCACGCTGCCGGACAGCTATGCGGGCTATAGCGTGCGCGTGGTGGTAACGCCAAAGGGAAGCAGTCACCCGTTGCTGACCGGTGTGGCACAGGAAAGTCCGCCGATGGCAGCCTATGGTGCGCCAGTAGTGACGGGGCTACGTATTTCCGGCACGCCGAAGGTGGGGCAGACCCTTAGGGCGGAATACACCTTCAAGGAAAACGGGGCCGGTACGGACGCCTCCGGCTTCCAGTGGCAGTGGCAGGACGGGGCAACATGGAAGAACGCCGCAGGCGGCACGGCAAGCACGTTCACGCTGCCGGACAGCTATGCGGGTTACAGCGTGCGGGTCGTCGTAACGCCGAAGGGCGCTGGCCAGCCGTTGCTGCCCGGAACGGTACAGAATAGCCCGGCGGTAGCGGTATATGGCGTGCCGTCTGTGGTGGGGCTGAGGATCTCCGGCACGCCGGAGGTGGGGCAGACGCTGAGCGCGGAATATACCTTCACGGCAAACGGATCGGGTTCGGATGCCTCCACCAGGCAGTGGCAGTGGAGGGATGGTCAGACGTGGAGAAATGTTGCAGGAGGCACGGCAAAAACGTTTACGCTGCCGGACAGCTATGCGGGCTATGACGTGCGGGTAGCCGTAAAGCCTAAAGGTTCAGGGCAACCTGAGCCCGGCAATGAGGTCTTTAGTAATGCTGTTACCATAAGATCTAAGCCCGTGCCTTTCGTTACAAATTTGGGATACAGCGGCAAAACCGGGGCCTGTAACAGAATAACGGCAACCTACACTTATAATGCTAATGGCGGAGCATCTGAAGGCAACACTATATTTCAGTGGAAATGGGGAAGCACCGTCGTTTCCAACGTACAAGGCGTTACTTTAGGCTATTGGGGTGAGGTCACACTGTATGTGACGCCAGTAAATAAAGACGGTATCAGAGGTAAGACGGAATCAAAAACGTTTAAAAACACGGGCTCAAGTACCTGTGATTGGTAAGTAGGTTAATTCTTTCTGAGGTACTTTTGTAAACAGGGGGGCATAAGCCCCCCTGAATCCTACCTGTCGAATATTTGTTTACGGAGTACAGGGATAAAATTAATGAATAATGTTTATCCTGAAAAGCAAGCATCACTACTCATCGGTGATGCAGCCACGCATTTATCCTTGCAGGGTATTAATATTGATCATGTTTCGCTCAGTCATTACCTGAGTAAAAAACTTGAGTATGCCAGGCGTATTGATGATTGCTTGTATGCTGAGGTGATTGGTATTGCACTTGCAATGTTGAAGGAAAACGCCAGGCCAGCCGAACGGTTCTGTTATAACGATGAGGCGTGTCGCGATAAACCTGTCGCTTAAAAGCATGGCGTGTTATTGCATTATCAGTCCTGCCTTTTGTTGCCTCGGGCAATTTTCACTTGTTCAGCAAAATCCAGAGCTTCTTTATAATCAAAACTACGCGTTCTGGCGTTATGCCTGCCGGGTAACGGTGCCGGTATTTTAACGCCGAACAGCTTTCCCGTTGTCATCAGCGCATAAACTAATTCAGCCTCACTCACGTCGGCCATCTTTGCCATAATATTCGTCCTGATACAAAAACTTAATTTCACCTGCCTTCCTCCTTTTATAATGTTCAATAATATTGTCGAGATTGGGGAGCATAAAGTTCATGGCATCAATGGTGTCCCGCCAGCCCGCCAGGGATTCATTTGCTTTTACATACCATGCATGCTGCTCGCTCCGGGGGAGATGGCCGGTGATCAAAACAAGCATGTCGGGTTTTATTCTCCTGATGAACTCCAGATACTTCACCAGATGCGTCTTCGTACCAAATGTGTCTGCATCAACAATGCAGAGCATTTTGTCTCGGGCGATAAAGTAATAGCGTGCTAGTTCCGCAAGGCCCTTTTCGAATAAAAAAGAGTTCGTCCGCACACAAACCCGAATTTTTTCAGGAGTCTGTTTAATTGATTGATCCATCTTTTGTCTCGCTTATTATGGCACAAAGTATGAGATGGCTTTCAAGCCTACTCTTCCAGTCTGAATACTGGCAAGGCAGTATATTCATTCCTCAGAATAAAATAAGGCGGAATGAGTCTTGCGATTAATAAGAATTGTCTCTGCATCCGTGAGTTAAAAACAAATAAACGATGATTTTATTCAGAGTCATGTTTTACTGTCTGATACATTAAGGTATGGTCACTGTTGAGCAAATTTGTACTTTTTTATATTTCTCAAAGAGGACATTTTCATGACAAAGACCGTCGTAGCATTAGCCATGCTTAGCGCTTTTTCAACGGCATCAGTACTTGCCAGTGACTACGCGCGAATGATCAATATTGAAAACCCTGACCATCTGAAAATCAGGGTTCAGAATGCTATTTATGAAGAGGGTTACGATAGCGATTTTATTCCTCATGTCTGGTTTGGTAACGAAGATAACGGCGTGATGAATATCATTGTCGATAATGGTGCGGTGCTGAACGAATCTATTGAAAACGGCCTTAACTGCAACTATGCCATGATTGTCAGTAAAGACAACGGCGTCAACTTACAGGCAAACGGGAAAAACTGTCGTTATAAGAAAAAGAGTTACCGTTCCATTAACTCTCCGGTGATCACCATTATTAATGATTCATCTTTAACGCTTCGCCCCTATTTTTCCGTTAACGGGAATGATTTTTTTGCTGCCGCCAGCGCGATCATCCCCAACGGGATCCGCATGTTCACCGGGGACAGTGGCGACTGGAAAAAACAGGGCGTTCGCCACGGGGATAACCTGAAAGTGAAGTTTAGCTACACGCTGGCAGAGTCGGGTTCGCAAAAAGAGGTCGTCTGCCCGTCTCTTGACACCTTAACGGAAAACCGACTTTATCGCCTTCAGGGCGGTGAGCAAAATGCGCTCTGCGTCCTTGAGAGTAATGAGATTCACATTAAAAACGATCGTATTGTTGCCGGATGGAACAAACCTCTGACCAAAGCAGAGCTGCTGCAACGGATCGAAGCCACCGCCGCAGACGATGATGTCATCATTGATATGCCAGATGATAAATTCAAGGCCCTCTTTACCCAGCCGGATGAATATAAAATCCCGCTGAAAGCAGGGGATGCAAAGGCGACGATCACATTAGTGGTTATCAAAGGGACCATTCCCATCGCGCAGTAAAAACCGAAATAGGTTAGCGAAAAGCTAACAAGCCGTCAGGCAACATCTCAAAGAGCATGTTGCCTGACGCGTCATAGTCTTATGGAATGGCGGTCATCACCCATTGTGGTCGATATTTTTGCTCCCCACCTTTGATACCACACCAGGCCATTAGCGGGTCGGTAACAGCGCCAGTTTTTTCATAGAGTAACATTGTACTGCTCTCCGGGTTGGGTTCGGATGCTTTAACCCCTGCGGGTAGCCACCATTTGCAGGCAAACTGGGAAACATCGGGTATGGAGCCCGGATCCGGAATGACCTGCGCCACATTGACGCTCGCATAACCTTTCAATGATTTCTGAGCGGCAGCCACCTGGTCATTGATGATAAAAGACGTATCGGGAATCGCGCCATCAGGAAAGAATGCTTTAATCTGCGGCCAGATCCGGGCAATCGGCATTGCCTGGTTATAACCATTCACCAGCTCACCGCTGGTACTGAGCGCCAGAACACGCTGCGTGTAGTTATCGATCAGCGGCGCACCTACGCCCGGCTTCATAGGGTTGTTCTTATTACCCATATCGTTGTTGTATGTGCTACAACGATGCCGGAACTGACCCGCTTCGCGGTCGTATAGCTCAATAGCACAGTGGGTGCCATCTGACTTATTCACTGCAGCATACAAACGCGCATTATCTTTTTTAAACTGCGCCTGCGGCAGATAAAATTCGGTTTTTTGGGTGGCAATGTCGTTAGCCTTCGTCTCATCTCTTGGATCAATTCCTAAATAACCCAGTGATTTGACAAAATCTTCCTGCGCTTTATCGCCCGCAAAATCTAACGACAATAAACGATATTTACCGTCTCTGCTGGATGACTTGCCAAACGCTTTCACTTTGGCCGTTTTCTTTATCTGATAACTGGTACAATCATTTGGATTGACCTCAACCTCCTGAACAAACCAGACCTCTGTGGTTCTCACCTTTTTATCTTCTTTTAACGGGAAACTGCTCAATACCAGCAGGTCACCATCAACCCCTTTTTCGCCGATGCGCCATCCGGTATTGTAATGCGGTTTTTCTCGGTCATAGGTATCGCGGATCACCGCGACGGGTTTTGTATAGTTATAGATAAAAGGTGAGTCTTTAAAGCAGGAGTGCGGGAGCGGGTTTTTGTCACCCGGAATGATATTAAACAATGACATATCCTGAAGCGCTGGCTCGCCCCTGACCTGGAAGGCAATTTCGGCCTGTCGGGAAGAGGGAAGTGCAGAACCATCGGCAGCTAACAACCGTACCGTTACGCTATCACCAAAGATGGATAATGCATCGAAACTGACATGGTGCTCATCTGAGCCGCTCAGAATTTTCTCAGCCGCATAACGGTAAACTTCGTTGTTATTTTTACCTGCAATTTCCACTATCGCATCGGCGGGCAGGTTAGCATACGAGATATGGACATCAAGCAGCGCCGCATCTTCTATAACAACCGTCTCCTGCGTTTTATTTTGATTAAGATAATTATCAGCGACCTCCAGTGGGGTATTCGTTGCATGATTATTTACCGTTATTGCCTGCTTGCCTGCAAATACAGGAAGGATGCTTTGAGATCCCACGGCCAGTGAAATAAGAAGGTAAGCCAGTCGTTTTTTTGGCATATACGCACTCTCCAGTTTGTGTATTTCCGCACGTCCAGAGTGACGATCAATAACATGCCCGCCATGGCCCCGCTGGTAAGAAAAAGATATATTTTTATGATATTGTGTCTAACACCGTATTATTCCATTAGCGACCACAGGCCGCAGGCAGCGGGGCCTGCGGATCGCTCTCTACCTGAAATTTCCAGTCGTAATACGTTTTGGCTTTGGCAAACTGTTTTGGATCGTGACGAAAGCCGGTTTTTTTCCGTGGTGTACCTTTTCCGAGACTGCGCACGCCAATCCATCGCCCCTGAGGGTCGAGGATCATTCCCCAGTTTTTACTCCCGGTTAGCGGGTCGGCGTAGTGCTGGCGCAGGTGATAAAGCGGTTTTCGCCCGCGTTTATCAATAAGTAGCTGTTCAAAACGCACGGGAAAACAGCCATCACCGTTGCCGCGGTAGGCTTGTATTGCTGCGCGGATTTGATCGCCGCGAAATAAAAGCTCAGCCTCCTGCTGCGCCTGATAACGCATCTGCACCTCGTCGCGGCTTTTCAGCAGCGACAACGCCAGCGTGGAGAGCGCAATCAGCAGCAAAAGATAGGTAAAGCCTCCCTGTTGTTTAATCGAACGCATCGGGATGATCCTGC
This sequence comes from Enterobacter asburiae, assembly GCA_011754535.1. Taxonomy (NCBI): domain Bacteria; kingdom Pseudomonadati; phylum Pseudomonadota; class Gammaproteobacteria; order Enterobacterales; family Enterobacteriaceae; genus Enterobacter; species Enterobacter asburiae. The sequence goes on from JAAQVN010000001.1 coordinate 986,035, forward strand.
CCGGGTTTAGGTGGCGTCTCGACGTCAATAATTTGCCCTTCGTCATCGGTCTTCGCTTCCCAGATATCGCGGCGGTTGGTGATCGGATCCAGCGGCATCTGGCGCAGGTAACCGGCCTCGATCAGATCCTCCAGGCTGTATGGCCCCGCCAGGCGATCGCGGCGGTAGTGATCGATCGCGCTGCGCAGCGCATGCAGGTTATGCTCGCGCACCACCTCTTTGGCTCTGTCCGCGTGCTGGAAAAATCGTGGGGCGACAAGGGTCATCAATGTCGCGATGATTGCCATCACCACCAGCAGCTCGATGAGCGTAAAACCTTTTTCACCATTGCGCATAGGGCACTCCATTCAAACCGCTGGCCGTACTGGTGCTGCTGACATCAAACACGTCTTTCCCTCCGCCGCTGAAATCGCCGGGTGGCTGTGTGGATGCGCGTAACCGCCAGGTCTCTTCATCATTTTTTCCCTCGCAATCGCACATCGGATCGCGCGGAATATGGCGCAGAAAGTAGATCATCGCGCCAGTGGGCGACGTCTTATCCCGCACGCCTTCCACCAGGCTTTTTAGCGACGGCGGGTATCCGGATTCGCTGGTTTTTTTCTCAATGATGCCGTCCACGCTTGCCTGGTGATAACGGTCAATGGCATCGCGCAGCGTGCGCAGCGACTCGCGTAGCTGCGTCTCCTGCTGCCGCTGGTGGTAGTTACGCATCAGCGGCGCTGCGGCAGCGGCAAGCGTGGCGAGTAGCGCCAGCGTGACGATCATCTCAATCAAGGTAAAACCGCGCTGGCGCTGCATTACGATGCTCCGTTTTCCGTTTCAGACTCATCGAGGATCGGTGGCGGCAGGGTTGCCGCGCGGTCAGGGAAATGAGCCGGCGGCGCAAGCGCCGGTGCGGTAAACCCGCTGCCAGGCTCGTCGCGCTGCAGGTCGCGCAGCTGGATGCTGTCGCCCGTTAAATCGTCGCTGCCCATCTCAATGGTACTGACGTGGCTTCCCGGTAAATCGAGGTTGCGTTCGATGGTCGGCGTAATTAACAGCACGACCTCCGTGCGCTCTTTATTGTCGGAATTGCTGCTAAACAGGCGGCCCAGCCCTGGGATGTCACTTAATAATGGCGTTCCTTTTTGGGTCGTGGTTTCATCCTGCTTGATCAGCCCTGCCAGCATCTGGGTCTCGCCGTTCATACTGCTGAGCGTGGTATTGGCTTCGCGTTTCGTGGTGCGGTAATACTTTGCGCCGTTCTCACCGGGTTCCTCGGCACCCAGGGCACTGAGCGTGAACTTCACCTCCATTGAGATATTGTCATCCATACTGACTTCCGGAGTGACTTCCAGCTTCAGGCCGACATCCTGATAATCCACTTTCTGTTGCGAAATACCGTCGTTGACGGTTGTGGTCAGTACCGGGATAGTTTGACCAATATCGACCAATGCTTTTTTATTGTTTTTCACCCGGATCCGCGGGTTTGCCAGCACTCTGGCGTTGCTCAACACCTTTTTCATGTCAATGGTCATATTGTCGACATCGACCATGATATTTTTGGCGCTCAGGTCGCCCAGCGGGATCCCACTTCCCTTTAAATCACCGTCTTTACTTTTGGCAAAACCCGCGCTGATGGTTTGCGGCAACTTCACGCCAAGCGCTTCAAGATCGTTGGTATTCACCTCCAGCACCTCAACGGCCAGCGTGACCTCCGCTTCAGGCCGGTCGAGCGTCACTAACAGGCGCTCCGCTTTTTCCACGCTCTCTTTTGGCCCGCGCAGGGTGACGGAGTTGGTTCGCTCATCAACGTGCACATCCTTCAGCTTGACCATGTTGCGCAGGGCGACATTGACATCTTTCGCTTTCGCGTAGCCCAGGAAGATGGTTTTGACGACCACGTCACGATAAATCTTCTCTTTTTGCGCGGTAGCGGGGTAGATCAGCAACGTATTGCTGTTCAGCACTTTTTTCCGCAGGTTATTCGACAACAGCAGCACGTTGATGGCATCTTCCGCAGTGGTGCGTTTGGCGATAAGGCTGCCGGTGGTGCTGGAAGAAATATCTTTGTCGAAGATGATATTGACCCCGGTCATCTGGCTGATGGTGTTAAAGATGGCCATCAGGCTGTGCTCGCGAAAATTAAGCGCAATCGTTTTTTGCAGCTCCCGGTTCAGACGCTGCTCCGGCTGGTTGATCCGTGAAACCTCACGCATCAGATGATCGCGCAGGGCGCGCGCCTGTGGCCAGTTAGGGTCCTCTTCCAGCACCTGCTGGATTTTGTGCAGCGCGCGTGCCGGGTCGCGGGTGCTGTTAGCCACCGCCTCCTTATACAACGTGTCCAGCGCCCGACGGGCATCGAGTTTACGTAGCCCCTGCAGGGCGCGCAGGTTGCCGGGCTCATAGGTAAGCGCATCGCGCCACATTTGCGTCGCCAGGGTGTAGTTATTCTGACGCACCGCGAGATCGGCATTTTTCAGGTAGTCATTTACCAGCTTTTTGCTGATATCAGCCTGCTCGGCGCGAAGCGCAATATCCTGCGGACTGGCAATGCGCTGTTGGTCTATTTCCTTCAGCCGCTTAACCAGTACCTGTGGCGAGGCGGTCACCGATTCCCGGGCCGGAGGCGCCGCACGTTGTGCACAGCCGCTCAGTAGCGCGCATGACAACAAAAAAGTGAGAGCAATTGTTTTTTTCATGATTAATGTGTCGGTTCCGATTGCAGTTCATCCAGTTCCAGCCGCTGCTGGGTATGGGTGGGCTGCCATTCAAACAGGAGGTGGTCGTTCGCCACCGCTTTTAAAATCCAGTTGTTGACCGGCGAGCTACCGATCCAGATCCTGCCGTCCGCTCTGCAGTGCTCGCAGACCGGCCAGGTCTCTTTGCCATCCGTCAGCACAACGATCCTCTGACGGTTTTCCCACCAGGCGCCGAGAAGCTGGAACGGTAGCGGCGGTGCGGTCGGTATTGCCTCTTCAGGCCGATCGCTGTCCGGCTGCTCTTCTGCCGCGTCTTGCGCCCTGCTGTGTGGGGTTGAAAAGAGATCGACGCGCGTTGGGTGAGCCGTCTCAGGCTTTGCCGGCGCGGGGCGCGGGCGTGAGACCGGCTGCACCTCAGGCGGCGCTTGCGATATCTCTTCATCGGCAAACTGGCTCCAGAACACAGCACCGGCTGTCAGCACCAGTGCGAGCTGTAAATAGCGCGGCAGTTTCATGGCGACTCCTTCAACAGACGAAGCTGCACGGTGGCGCTGAGCTGGCTTTCCGATGGCCCGGCGCGCCGCAGGCTTAGCTGCTCAATGCGTAACGGCAGGGTGCGGCTCAGCGTTTCCAGCGCGTCCACCAGCGGCAGATATTCACCGCGCAGCGGAATATCCAGCCGTAGCGCGGTTTTACCGTCGTCGTTTTCCAGCTGGTAGCGGCTGGCGTCCACCTTCATTCCCCGGCTCCTGAGCTGCTCAAAAATGAGCCTGACCTGCTGATATTCTCCGAGGCTGATGCGGTTCTGGAGTTCCGGCTGCTGTTTATCCAGCGGCAGCGCGGTTTGTAGCTGCGTCTGGATCCGGGCAAGGTTCTCCTGCAAATGAATGGTGTGCGGCCGCACGCCGCCCAGCCATAACACCAGCAGCCCAGCGGGAAGCCCGGCGAGCACGAGCGGAAGCGTTCCGATGCGTCCGGCAAACAACGCCGCCTGCCAGCGCAGCACGGCGGATTTATTCTGAAGCCGCATGGTGCTCCTCCGTCGTCACCTTGACGTCGAGTACCGCGTTAATCGGCCAGGCGGGATCGCCCTGCGCCGACTGGCGATGGTTCTCCAGCACCACATGCGCGGGCAACTGCTGTAGCCGCTCGCTAAAGGCGAGCAGGGCGTCAAGATTGCTTGCATTCACCGTCAGTCGCGCATCGCCTTTACTGGCAATGACGTCAATGCTCAGTAGCGCAATATCAGGAGTTAGCACGCTGCCGATGTTGTCCAGCAATTTGATAGCTGGTGGGACGGCCTGTAGCTGCTGAGACATGCGCAACCGGCGCTGCTCTGCTTCACGCAGCTGGCGCAGAGCCTGCTGCCGTTGGGCGAGCTGCTGCTGTACCTTCGACGTCTCCAGCTCAATGCGCTGGTGCTCAAACAGGCCATACACTACGGCGCTGGCGAGCGGTAAACAGAGGAGTCCGGTTAACAGCAGCGTGCGTGCGGCCCACGGGGTGCTACGCGTAAACAGCGGTGCCATGTAGACTCTCCTGTAGCGCGACTTCCTGGTGATGCTCGCCGTCGGTATGAATGACGTAGCCTGGACATTCCTGCATTCCGCTTAGCCGGGCGATAACCCGCAGCTGGGCGTCCATCTCCTGCTGTGGAAGAGTCAGTGTCCAGACGTCACGCCAGCTGTGATGCTGACGGCTGGCAATCCGGCTATGGTGGGGACTCATCGCCACAAACAGGCCGTTTTCCGGCAGGGCGCGGGCGAAGTGGCTTAACAGCTTTTGAAACGGCGTGACAACCCCGCGAAAACGCAGCCGCTCCCGACGCGCCAGCGCGCCAAGCAGATGCCAGCAAGGTTGCTTCAGGCACGCGGCCAGCGCCGACTGCTGCCAGTTCAGGGTCTCGAAGCGCACCAGCCAGTCGACGGGCGGACTCGCGCGATGAACCGCCTGTTGTCGGGCGAGCTGGAGCAGCTCCTGCGGTGTGGTCACGCCGTCATGCCAGGGCTGGATTAAAAACGTCAGATCGTCGGTATCGAGGTGAAATTCCACCGCGTCACGCCACGGTAAGGCGGCGGGGCGCAGGCGCAGCAGCGTTTCGAGCGCGGCCTCCAGAGGCTGATCGGGCTGGCGTTCATGCGTGGCAAGTACCACATTGTTGCGGCGCAACCGCACTGCATGAGGCCAGATGTCGCACTGCCAGGTGTTAGTGAGTGATAACACGGTTCACCTCCTCCCAGGTGGTTTTGCCTTCGACCACGGCGCGCAGCGCGATGGTTGAGAGCGGAACAAAACCGTCATTCAGCGCCACCTCCTTTAACTTGCGCCGGGGCGAGCGCGCCAGCATTGCTTCTTTCATCGCATCACTGAAATGCAGCACTTCCGCCAGCGCCAGCCTGCCGCGAAAGCCGCTGTCGCGGCAGGTATCGCAGCCCCGCCCTCGACGCCAGCGGGGCGTAAGCTGCTGTAGCGGGCCGGATTGCCACGCCGCGAGAAGGTCATCCGTGGGCGTGGTGTCATCAATACAGTCCGGGCAAATCTGGCGAACCAGCCGCTGCGCCACGACGCCGTTAAGGGCGGTGATCAGGCTGGCGGGCTCGACCTGCATATATAAAAAACGTTCCAGTACGCTAAAGACGTCATTGGCGTGAACCGAGGAGAGCACCACGTGGCCGGTGAGCGCCGCCTGCACGGCAATGCCGGCGGTTTCGCCATCGCGGATCTCACCCACCAGAATGATGTCCGGGTCGTGACGCAAAATGGCGCGCAGGCCTCGGGCGAAGGTGAGCCCTTTTTTATCGTTGACCGGAATTTGCAGCACGCTGTTGAGCTGGTATTCCACGGGATCTTCAATGGTGATGATTTTGCATTCACCGCTGTTGAGTTCGCTGAGTGCCGAATAGAGGGTGGTGGACTTCCCGCTCCCCGTAGGTCCGGTGACGAGCACCATACCGTGGGGCAGATGGGTTAACTGACGAATGGCGCCCAGCGTGTGCTCATCAAAGCCGAGCGTCTCCAGGCGCAGGTTTTGATCGTGTGATTTATCCAGCACGCGCAATACGGCATCCTCGCCGTACACGCCCGGCATAATGGACACGCGAAAATCGACGGGACGCTGGAGAATTAACGCCTTAAAGCGTCCGTCCTGAGGCGTGCGCCTTTCGGAAATGTCCATGCAACTCAATACCTTGAGACGGGAGATCACCTGTTCCGCCTGCTGAAGCCCGGCGCAGTGGCGAATGCTGTGCAGGACGCCATCGATGCGGTACTTCACCATCAATCCATCCGCTACGGCGCAAAGGTGAATATCGCTGGCCCGGCTTTGCAGGGCATCAAACAGCGTGGCGTTAACCAGCTTAATGACGGCATGGGGTTCACTGGCAATGGCCGCAGGGGTGATCTCCAGCCACCGGGCCTCTTTATTCTCTTCACTCTGCTGCTGTTCCAGCTGATCGAGCGTGCGCTGCTGTTTGGCGAGATCATCAAGCCGGGCATTAAGCTGAGAAAGCGGAGCCAGCGCGGGTAACGCATTCACGTTATAGGCCCACTGGCGCAGCGCCAGCGAAAACGGATCGCCCAGCGCAACGTGGAGCTGACCGTTCACGCGCAGCGGCAATGCCCGCTGGCTGAGTGATTCGGTCAACGGTACGGCTTCGAAATCCTCTTCGCTGTCGGCGAGCTGTGTGGGTGAGAGCGGCGTGAGCCCCAGGGAACTGGCGGCTTCTTCTAATGCGCCGGGGAAACTGTCCAGCAGTTCCGCCAGGGCCTGACAGCGCTGCTCGTCCGGCAGGTCGAAAAGGGGGTCTACAGACGGTGAGTGAGACATTATTGCAATCCTCCTGCCAGTTCAAAAATGGGCATGTACAGTAAAAACACGACGAGCCCAACGATGCCGCCAACGACCATCATCAGAATCGGTTCAAAAATTTTGCTAAAGGTTTCAATCGCGCGTTCCAGCGATTCATCATAAAAAGCGGCGATCCGCTCGCACATGGCAGGCAGTTCGCCGCTGCGCTCGCCGACCTGCAGCAGACGGCTGGCGACAGGAGTCGTCATCTGCTGGGCTTCCAGCATGCGGGAGAGCGACTCGCCGGCGGCGACGTCGCGGATAACCTGTTCAACCTGCTGACGATGCGTGGCGGGCAGGATCTCCCGGCTCAGCATTAACGCATCAGGCGCGGGGAGGCCGCCCTGCAGCAGCAGGCCCAGTGTGCGGTAGAAACGCACCAGCACAGAAAGCTGATGCTGCTGGCGTAAGGCGGGAATGCGCAGCAACAAACCGAGCGCACGCTGGCGCAGGCGCGGGCTACGCACCGCCATCACGATGCCTGCAACCGCTGCCGCACAACCGGCCAGCAGCAGTGAACCATGGGTTTGCGTCAGACGTCCCCACCAGAGGATAAGCTGTGCGCTGGCGGACGGGTTCTTCATCCCGTCAAACACCACGGAAAAACGCGGAATAATAAAGCCGAGCAGAAAGAACAGAATTATCCCGCCGGCGGCGATCACAATCGTCGGATAGAGCAGGGTTGATTTAATCCGCTTGCGCAGAATTTCCATTCTTGATTCGTAAAACTGAAAACGCTTTAGCGCTTCGGGTAAGTGTCCGGTTTGCTCAGAAGAGGCGACGGTATTAATCAGCAGAGGCGGAAAGAGCGCCGGTAGCGCCATCATCGCCTGGGATAGCTGTGCTCCTTCATAGAGCTTTTTAACCAGCGTATCCAGAACCAGCGAGGTGCCACCGTCGCGGCTGCTTTCGCGCAGCGCTTCGACGGCCTCGACCACGACCAGCCCGGCCTCCAGCAGGGCGATAAGCTCCTGCAAGAACAGATTCAATGGAAAGCGTTTCTCCTTGCGGGCAGGGCGTTCCTGTACCTGCAAAACGATGCCGCCGGCGGCAATAATGCGGGCGCTGGCATCATCAGGCGATGCGGCAAGCACGGTTTGATTGACGCGCTTCCCCCCCTGAAGGATGGTGACGATATATGGTTTCATTTTGGCGACAGTGTATGGCTCTGCCTTTTAAGGCGGGCATAATGCGGAGCCACTTTTTTTATATATTGTTGACGAAGCGCGCGGCGTTGCGGCGTATTTGCCGTTCCGGCGTTATATGCGCCCACCGCGTCCCAGGTATAACCAAAGCGCTGGATTTGACCTGCCAGGATCCAGGCGCCGGTCATGACACTTTGGCAAGGGTCGGTCAGCAGATCTTTTTGACTAATACGAAATTTACGCAGCGCATCGAAGTGAATGCTATTGATCTGCATCAGCCCGACATCCAGTGAGCCATCACGGTTTTTGTTGATGGCCCGCGTGTTGCCGTTGGATTCCACTATCGCTATCGCCTGTAATAGCTCTGGCTCAATACCGTAACGTTCTCCCGCCAGCTGCCAGCAATCGGCACGGCATGAAAATACGCTGAAGATAAACAGCGAATATAAGGACAGGCGCAGCATGTTCAGAACCCGTACGTGACAGGCTTACCGTCTTTACCGCCGGAGGTAATTTCGACTTCATTAATAGCGTCTTTTGTCCGGGCGGGGTTATGCCACTGGTACGGATTGCCCCAGGGATCTAACGGCACATGCTGGCTGAGATAAGGGCCATTCCAGTTTTGTACGTTGGACGGTTTTTCGGTCAGTGCTTTCAGCCCTTGCGTTTCACTTGGATAACTGCCGGTGTCGAGGCGATATTGCCCTAGCGCCTCCGCAAGTGAGCGCATCTGTCGGGCAGCGGTTTTCTCTTTAGCCGAGTCGACATTGGAGAAGACCTTAGGTCCGACGAACCCTGCCAGCAGCGCAATAATCATCAGTACGACCAGCAATTCAAGCAGGGTGAAACCACCCTGTTTTCGCATCACGTTTGTTGCGTATTTCATTGAGAGCGTCCTTATTGGATATAAGTTGTGATTAATTTCTGAATTTTCCCTGAAAAAAGAGAGGGCACACAGGTATGCCATCTTTTTTAATTAGTGAAGATGGGAAAACTAAATAAAGAAGCGTCTTACAGGATGCGAGAATTTTCCCGGGCTGTCGTTGAGGTATTTATTATAAATACGAGAGATATTTCTGAGTGAAGTCGTAGGTTTTTGATGGTGTTCAATATACATCGAGCAAATAAATATAAATAACGCGTTTTTTTTTGGCAAAAGAAATTTCTTATTTAACGCGGACGGATTCCTGATTCGCCACTCTTTAATCCCCAACGATCTCAGCGCTAAAAAAAAAGACAATTTGAGAGGTAATCCACAGGACTATCATCACAAAGCAATAAGGAACTTTGATGAAAAAACTTACATTATCTCTGTTAATTGGTAGCGCATTAATGGCGCAGTCGGCTTTCGCGGCGCAGGCACCGCGAGCGGTCACCTATCTGACCTCCTGGGGGGTTCCGGTTGAGTCCGTTGAGGATATGAAAGAGGTGAAAGCGGATACGTTCCTGCTTTCATTTGGTGGCTGGGATGCAAGCGGTAAGCTGTCCAGTTCAGATAATATTGTTGCAGTACCACAATATGATCCCTGGTACATTAATGCGCCAGCCTATGTCGTGTGGAGTCAGTTGAAGCTGGCGCATCCGGAGAAAAAAATGATGCTGGCGCTCGGCGGTGAGACTTATTCCTCCATGTGGTCTTATCTGAATAACGCGCAAACGCGAGAAACGCTGGCGCAGAATCTGGTGAATCTGCTGAACACCAACTTCCCGGTGTATAAAAAGAACCTGAAGCCGGAAGAGATGGTCGGCGAATGCCTGAGCGCCGACTGGCAAGGCAAATGTAATATGGCGAACTACCAGAAGGCGGGTACCGTTCAGCTTGACGGCATCGATTTTGACTTTGAAAAACCCGAGCGCGTCACGCCAGAGGAAAACGCAAACCTGTTGGATCTGGCTGAACGGGTTCGTAGCAAGCTCAATGCGTCCGGCAGCAAAAAGCTGCTGAGCCTGACCACCTATCACGTTGGTGCTGACCCGGAGAACTGCGCAAACAGCGCGGTAACCGAGAATTGTTCCTTCGTTGAGGCGGCTCGCTCTTCACACCACGGCGAAGTTCTGCCGCTGCTGACGCAGGGGAAAAACGTTTTCGATTTCTTCAACGTCATGGCCTATGACGCTGGCCCGCGCTTTAAGTATGACGTGGCGATGGCCAACTACGCCCGGGCGGTGGGGGATAAGAGTAAAATCGTTCTCGGCCAGACTATCAACTCCCAGTGGGGGCCAGAAGGCCGCTTTGTTGAGAGCCGGCAGAACAACGTAAACCGTGCGGGATGGCAGGCGCAGAACGGCTATGGCGGTTTCTTTATCTGGACATTGGGTTCAAACGATCAGCAGCTTTCCATGTCGCAGCAGGTTGACTACTTCAATGAAATGAAAGAGCGCGCGGACCTGATGTCGCCCGAACGCCCGCAAGACACCGTCGCGCCAACTGCACCAACAGGACTGAAGGTGCTGAACAATGGCTTGACGATCACCCTTGCCTGGCAGCCCTCCACCGATGACCATGGCGTGGTGGGATATGACATCTACCGTAATGACAAAAAAGTCGGAACTTCAACGGACACCCAGTGGACCGATAGTGCGGTTGAAACCGGTGGTGTGGTGTATCGCTACAGCGTGAAAGCACATGATGCAGCGAACAATATTTCCGAAAGCAGCAACGTGGTTGAGGTGGAAACCGTCCAGGTCGAAGAGGGACGCCCGGGCGCGCCAACCGGTCTGACCCTGGTTTCTTCGACGGAAAACAGCCTGACGGTGAAATGGAATGCGGTAGATAAGGCGGTGAAATATCGCGTACTGCGCGATGGTGCGGAGTTGCTTACCGTGAGCGAAACGCAGATTTCCGACAGCGGCCTGCGCGCGGGAACGACTTACAGCTACCAGGTAATCGCCGAAAATGCCAAAGGTCATCAGTCTCTTGCGAGTGCGCCGCTTAAAGCCACGACGAAAGAGGGTTCAGTGACGCCTGAGCCGGAAGGCGAGTGGAAAGTCGGTACGAGCTATAAGACCGGAGAAATCGTTACCTATAACGGCACACAGTATCGCTGCGTGCAGGGTCATACGTCTCAGTCCGACTGGACTCCTTCAGCGGTTGCGACGCTTTGGCAGCCTGTACCTTAATCTTTCGCGGCCCTCGCAAGGGGGCCTTTTTCAGGCGTGAGCGCGACTTACCAATTACTTTTTGTTAACTAATTGTTATCATTTATAGTGCAATAAATTAACATAAGCGCTGTTTTGGTGCAATAATTGCACTGTTTTTGTGCGTTTTGTGTTCTTTTCTGGTCTCTGCCGTCTTCGGAACCCGCCTGCATCTGTAACAATACGTTGCTGTAACCCCTTCATTTCCTGTCGTTTTTCAAAATCTATTTTGAACCAATTCAAAATTGGTTCGTTTATTGCTTAATCATTAGCACGATAAGTAGCACCTCATATCAATAACTTATCGTTCATAACAAGAAAATAATGATGATAGTGAGCGAACCAATATGGAAAAACCGTCACGGTTTCTGGCCAATTCCAGCACCGCGCTTGAGCAGCTGCGCGGGCTAATCAACCAGCATGAGTCAACACCAGGCATTCCGCTGCCCACGGAACGTGAGCTGTCGGAAACACTCGGCGTAGGACGACGCGAAGTGCGTCGCGCGCTGGACGTGCTGGAAGAAGAGGGGCGGATCTGGCGTAAACAGGGGAAAGGCACCTTTATTGGTCCGGCTGCCCCGGTTGAACCGCTGGCCCTTCAGGGATTGGTTCAGCAGACCAATCTGCTGGAAGTGATGGAAGCTCGTATACAGATCGAACCCGGCTTAGCCCGGCTTGCGGCACTGCGTGCCACCAGGGAAAACCTCGCGCTCATGCAGCGCATGCTGGAACGCATCGACAAGGTCAGCCCGGATGACCGCGATCTCAACGAACTGTGGGATAGCGCCTTTCACCGCGCTATTGCCGAGGCGGCGGGTAATCGCCTGATGCTCGGTCTGTTTGATGCCATTGATGCTGTGCGGCGCGAACCCGGCTGGCAGCATCTGCGTGAATTGGCCCGCACGCCCGAACGTGTCGACAGCTACAACGACCACCATCACAAGATCATGTCCGCGATTATCCATCGCCAGCCTAATGAAGCAGCGGCCGCCATGCGCGAACACCTGCTCAGCCTGCAAACCGCCCTGATTCAGGCGATCCATCTTGAGGACGACTTCACGCTATGACGACGATCCCGTTTAAGGACTCCGCGCCTGTACTCCGGCTGAATAATCTCAACGTTAAATTTTCCGGCTCGCCGGTCAGCGTCCTGGACGGCATTTCCCTGACGGTCAAAGCGGGCGAAACGCTGGCGCTGGTGGGCGAGTCCGGCTGCGGAAAAAGTATCACCTCACTGGCGCTGATGGGGCTACTGCCCGCCAGCGCGCAGATCGTCAGCGGCGAGATGCAGTTTCGCCGCCACGACCTGCGCAAGCTCTCGCCGCGGGAGTATGCCGACCTGCGCGGAAGCGAGCTGGCGATGATATTCCAGGAGCCGATGACCTCACTCAATCCGGCGTTTACCCTGGGGGATCAGCTGAGCGAAGCGGTGATGCGGCACCAGAACGTTTCGCGCGCCGAGGCGATGAAGGTCGCGCTGCAGATCCTCGAGAAGGTACAGATCCCGGCGGCGGAGATGCGCCTCAAGGCGTATCCGCACCAGCTTTCCGGCGGCATGCGCCAGCGCGTGATGATTGCGATGGCGCTGATCAACCATCCTAAACTGCTGATTGCTGATGAACCGACCACCGCGCTGGACGTCACCATTCAGGCGCAAATCCTGACCCTGCTGAACACCCTTAAAGAAGAAATCGGCACGGCGGTGCTGATGATCACCCACGATTTGGGCGTGGTGGCAGAAGTGGCCCAGCAGGTGGCGGTGATGTACGCCGGGCAGGTGGTGGAGCAGGGAAGCGTGGAGGCTATCTTTGCCGACCCGCAGCACCCGTACACCATCGGCCTGATGGGCTCGATCCCCTCGCTGGGGGCACGCAAAGGCCAGCTCTCCACCATTCCCGGATCGGTTCCGCTCCCGGAGTCCATGCCGAAAGGCTGTCGTTTCGCGACGCGCTGCCCGTTTGCGCAGTCGCGCTGCCATGATGAAAAACCGCAGCTCACTACGCTCGGCGCGGGCCATCAGGTTGCCTGCTTCCGCGTGCCGCTCGAACACCACATTGCCCTGGGAGAGACCGCATGACCACGCCCATTCTTGAAGCCCGGGACCTCAGCAAGCTTTTCCCCGGCCCGAAAAAACTCTTTTCTCCGGCCCGGTTTGTCACGGCGGTCGATCGCGTTTCGCTTGCCGTGATGCCGGGCGAAACGCTGGCGATTGTTGGCGAGTCCGGCTCCGGGAAATCCACCCTCGGTCGTCTGCTGCTGCGCCTTCTGGCCGCCAGCGAAGGGCGCGTGTTTTACCAGGGGGAGGATATCACCGACGCCTCCGGCGCCCGTCTGAACCAGCTCCGGCGCGAGCTGCAGATTATCTTCCAGGACCCTTTTACCTCGCTGAACCCGCGCATGACGGTGGAGCAGATCGTCGGCGAGCCGCTGTGGCTGCACCAGAACATGAAGAAAGCGGATCGTCAGTATCGCGTCGCGGAGCTCCTCAAGACCGTTGGCCTGCCTGCCGCCTGGGCCGGGCGCTATCCGCACGAGTTTTCCGGCGGGCAGCGCCAGCGTATCGGCATTGCGCGCGCGCTGGCCTCGGGGCCAAAGCTGCTGCTGGGCGACGAGCCGGTTTCCGCGCTGGATGTGTCGGTGCAGGCGCAGGTGGTCAACCTGCTGGAGAGCCTGAAGCACCAGCTGGGGCTGACGATGGTGATTGTCGCCCACGGTCTGGCGGTGATCCGCCACATGAGCGACCGCGTGGCGGTCATGTATCTTGGGCAAATCGTTGAGCTTGCTACCGTCGACGAGATCTTTGACGCACCGCTGCACCCTTACACGCAGGCGCTGATCGCCTCGGCTCCCCAGATGCAGCCCGGCGTGGAACGCGACGCGCCGCTGCTGCAGGGGGATCTGCCGAACCCGGCTAACCCGCCGTCCGGCTGTCGCTTCCACACCCGCTGCCCGTACGTCACCGATGAATGCCGGCAGGTCGAGCCGATTAATCAGGTGCTCGACGGCGGGCGTCAGGTTGCCTGCCACCGCTGGCAGGACATTAATCGCGATCGCAGCGTTATCCAGATCGCACCGCCATCCGCAGCCTTTCTGCGCCGCCGCGCGCTGTTTGAACACGCGGCTACTCACTCCTCCCTTCCTTCAAGGAACTCATGATAATGACAATGCGTAATTCTCTTTTGACCGTACTGGGAAGTGTTATGTTGCTTGGCGCGGCGCTGCCCGCCCATTCTGAAAGCGTGCTGCGGATCGGTCTGGGGGCAGACCCGGACATGCTCGACCCACATCTGGCGCGCACCTACTATGGCCGCTTCGTCTTTGCCTCCCTGTGCGACAGGCTGGTGGACGTCGACGAGCACCTGAAGGTGGTGCCGGGTCTGGCGAAATCCTGGGCCTGGAGCGAAGACGGAAAAACCCTGACCATGGATCTGCGTGAAGGCGTGACCTTCCACGACGGTGAAAAATTTGATGCCGCCGCCGCGAAATACAACCTCGACCGCGCCCTGACCCTCAAAGGCTCCCTGCGTAAAAGCGAGATCTCTTCCGTGGAGTCGGTAGAGGTCACCGGCCCGATGCAGATTGCGCTGCACCTGAAAACCCCTGACGCCGCGCTGCTGATGCAGCTTACCGACCGTGCGGGCGCGATGATGGCACCCGAAGCCGCGAAGAAGCCTGACTTTGCCGCCCATCCGGTCTGTTCCGGCCCGTACAAGTTCGACAGCCGCGTGTCGCAGGACCGCATTGTTCTGACCCGCTTCGACAATTACTGGAATAAAGACGCCTACCACTTCGACAAAATTATCTATCTGCCGATCCCGGACGCCTCCGTGCGCCTCGCGAACCTGCGCGCGGGCGATCTCGATCTAACCGAAGGCATCGCCGCCAGCGACGTTAAAACCGTCGAAGCCGACAGCAAGCTGGCGCTGGCGAAGATAACCGGTCTGGGCTATCAGGGGATCACCTTCAACATCAACAATGGCAAGGTCCCGGCGAACGATCCGTTCAGGGATGCCCGCGTGCGCGAGGCGTTTTCTCAGGCTATCGACCGTGAGGCGTTAAATCAGGTGGTCTTTGAAGGCCTCTACACCCCGGCAAACCAGGCGTTTTCTACGGTGAGCCCGTATCACGTCAACCTGCCGGTGCCACCTCGTGACGTCGAGAAGGCCAAAGCGCTGCTCAAAGCCGCAGGCGTCACCGCGCCGCTGACCGTCAACCTGCTGGTGCCGAACAACCCAACCTCGCAGCAGGTGGGACAGGTGCTGCAGGCGATGGTTGCTGAGGCGGGCTTCACGCTGAACCTGCAGATGACCGAATTCGCCACGCTGCTGGATCGCCAGCAGAGCGGTGACTATCAGCTGAGCTTCTCCGGCTGGTCGGGACGCCCGGACCCGGACGGCAGCATCTACGGCTTTATCCACAGCAAAGGTACCCTGAATGACGGCCGCTACAGCAACGCTCAGGTCGACGAGTGGCTGACCCAGGCGCGCCAGAGCACCGACCAGGCCGCGCGCCAGCCGCTGTATGACAAGGTGGTGAAGCAGCTGCAAACCGACATGCCGATTGCCTACCTCTACTTCGAGCCGCGCATTTTTGGCCTGAACAAAAGCGTGCAGGGCTTTAAGCCGTACCCGGACGGCATCGTGCGTCTGGCCGGTTTGACGCTGGCGAAATAAAGGTCCTGAGGAGAACCCATGCTGGAACTGATTTGCAAACGTCTGCTGCTGGCCGTACCGACGCTGTTGCTGGTGAGCATGATGGTGTTCGGCCTGCAAAAGCTGCTGCCCGGCGATCCGCTGATCGCCATGGCCGGGGAAGAGCGCGACCCGGCGGTGATCGCCCAGCTGCGCGCGGAGCTGAACCTGGATGCGCCGATCCCTGTGCAGTATTTTCACTGGCTGACGCGGGCGCTGCAGGGCGATCTGGGCGTCTCCTTACGCACGCACGAACCGGTGACTGAGCTTATCGCCAGCAAGCTGCCGGTTACGCTGGAGCTGTCCCTGCTGGCGATGATTATCGCGCTGGTGTTTGGCATTAGCATGGGGATCCTCGCGGCGGTGAATAAAAACAGCTGGGTCGATCACGGGGCGAACTTCGTGGCGATCTCGGGGATCTCGATACCCCACTTCTGGCTGGGGATCCTGCTGATTCTGGTCTTCTCGGTGAACCTGCAGTGGCTGCCCGCGTCCGGCTACGTGCCGTTCAGTGAAGATCCGCTCCAGAACCTGCGCACGCTGCTGTTGCCCGCGTCCGTGCTCGGAACCGGCCTCGCGGCGACGCTGATGCGCCACACCCGCGCGTCGATGATTGCGGTGCTGAAGGCTGACTATATCCGCACCGCCCGGGCTAAGGGGCTGCTGCCGAAAGCGGTGATCCTGAAGCACGCGTTTCGCAACGCGCTGGTACCGGTGATCACCCTCACCACTCTGCTGTTCGGCGAGCTGCTGGGCGGCGCGGTGCTGACCGAGCAGGTCTTCACCATTCCGGGCTTTGGCAAGATGATCGTCGATTCGGTGTTCAACCGTGACTACGCGGTGGTGCAGGGCGTGGTGCTGATCGTGGCGATCGGCTTTCTGCTGCTCAACCTGCTGGCCGACGTGCTTTACGTCCTTATCAACCCGAAAATGCGAGGTTAACGATGGCGGAACTGACGACGCAAACCGTTGCGCCCGCGCTGCCGCGCGCGGAAAACCGGGTGCTGAAGAAATTCCTCGCCAACAAAAGCGCGGTGATTGGCGCGCTTGTGGTGGGCTTCTTTGTGCTGGTGGCGCTGCTGGCTCCGTGGATTGCCCCGTTCGATCCGGTCAAAGCCAACTTCCTGGCGGTGCGTAAAGCGCCGTCGGCGATGTACTGGTTCGGCACCGACGAGCTGGGACGCGACATTTTGTCCCGCATTATCTGGGGGGCTCGCACCTCGCTGATGGCGGGTTGTATGTCGGTGGTTATCGCCGTGGTCATCGGCGTGCCGCTGGGGCTGGTGGCGGGCTACTTCCAGAAGATGTGGGACGGCGTGATATCGCGCTTTATCGAGGCGCTGCTGGCCTGTCCGTTCCTGATCATGGCGATCGCGCTGGGGGCGTTTTTAGGCCCGAGCCTCACCAATGCCATGATCGCCATCGGTCTTTCGGCAATGCCGATCTTTGCCCGCCTGACGCGCGGGCAGGTGATCGCCATCCGCAACGAAGAGTACATCGACGGCGCGCGGGCGATTGGCCTGCCGGATCGCTGGATCATCATTAAATACGTTTTGCCAAACGTGATGTCGCCGATCCTGGTGCAGGCCACGCTGGCCATCGCCTCGGCGATTATCGCCGAAGCCAGCCTGTCGTTTTTAGGGCTAGGGCAGCAGCCGCCCAATCCGTCCTGGGGCTCCATGCTCAACACCGCGAAAGGGTTTCTTGAGCAGGCACCGTGGATGTCCGTTTTCCCCGGCGTGGCGATTTTTCTTGCCGTGCAGGGCTTTAATTTACTTGGCGACGGGCTGCGCGATGCGCTCGATCCGCGCCATGACTAAGGAGTCATGATGACCAAAGCGCTTGATTTTACGTCCGGTTACGATTCACGACGCCCACCGATGATGGGCCATAATGCCGTTGCCACGTCGCAGCCGCTGGCGGCGCAGGCGGGAATGAAAATGCTGCAGCTGGGTGGCAACGCCGTCGATGCGGCCATTGCTACCGCGATGGCACTGACGGTGGTTGAGCCGACCGGCAACGGGATCGGCAGCGACGCCTTTGCCATCGTCTGGGATGGTGAAAAGCTGCACGGCCTGAACGCATCCGGGCGCTCGCCGGCCAGCTGGCATGCGGATCTGTTTGCCGGCAAAACGGCGGTACCGGAAATCGGCTGGGACGCGGTGACGGTGCCCGGAGCTGTGTCCGGCTGGGTTGCCCTGGCGGAACGTTTTGGCACGCTGCCGCTGACCACGCTGGCGCAGCCTGCGATTGACTACGCGCGCAACGGTTTCCCGGTCTCACCGCTGATTGGTCATCTCTGGCAGCGCGGCTATAACAAGCTGAAAGATCAGCCGGGCTTTAGCGCCTGCTTTGCGCCGGAAGGCCGCGCACCGCGCGTGGGAGAGATCTTCCGTAACCCGGCGCAGGCTAATTCGCTGGAGCTGATTGCCGAAACCAACGGCGACGCGTTTTACCGCGGCGAGCTGGCGCAGAAAATTGCTGCTTTTGCCAAAGAACACGGCGCGCACCTGACGGCTGAGGATCTGGCAAACCACCGCGTGGACTGGGTCGAGATGCTGTCGCGCGACTTCGCGGGCGGCTCGGTGCAGGAGCTGCCGCCAAACGGCCAGGGGATCGCCACGCTGATTGCGCTCGGTATTCTGGAGCAGTGCGGAATTGAGAAGCATCATCCGGACTCCGTGCAGTCCCTTCACCTGTCCATCGAGGCGATGAAGCTGGCGCTGGCGGATCTCGACCGCTACGTGGCGGATGAAGAACACATGGAGTTCGCCGCAAAAGAGCTGCTGAGCGACCATTATCTGAAGTCGCGCGCGGCGCTTATCGACCACGATAAAGCCTCTGATTTTGTCTACGGCTCCCCGACGCAGAGCGGCACGGTCTACATCAGCACCGCCGACGACAGCGGGATGATGGTCTCGTTTATTCAGTCCAACTTTATGGGATTTGGATCAGGCATCGTGGTGCCGGACACCGGGATCAGCCTGCAAAACCGGGGCTGTGGATTTGTGCTGGATCCGAATCATCCGAACGCGCTGGCGGGCAGCAAGCGTCCGTTCCACACCATCATTCCGGGCTTTGCGATGGACGGCAGCGGCCAGCCGCTGATGTCCTTCGGCGTGATGGGCGGCCCGATGCAGGCGCAGGGGCACATGCAGATGGCGCTGCGCATAATGCTGCACGGGCAAAACCCGCAGGCGGCCATCGACGCGCCGCGCTGGCGCGTGGTGCAGGGCAGGGAGGTGATCGTCGAATCGACGTTCGATCGCAATACGATTGCGGCGCTGCGCGAGCGCGGGCATCAGATCGTAGTGGAAGATCCGCTCCAGGATTACAACTTTGGCGGTGCGCAGGTGATTTACCGCATGCCGGAAGGGCACTACGTGGCCGCGACGGAAAGCCGCAAAGACGGGCAGGCGTTAGTGAGTTAATGTTTTATCCCCCTAATGCGAGCAGCGAACAATCCCCTCTCCCCTTTGGGGAGAGGGTCAGGGTGAGGGGAAAATTTCACCCAATGCTAAACGGATCCGCATCCTGCCACGCCGGAAACTTCTCCCGATATTCCTTCAGCGCCGTTAACGACAGCTCGGCATCAATGCGCGTCGCCTGATGCGGCTCGGCGGTGGCAATAATCTCGCCCTGCGGATTCACCACCCGGCTGTCGCCGCGGTAGTGATGCCCGTTGCCGTCCGTTCCCACGCGGTTACAGCCCACCACGTACGCCTGGTTCTCAATCGCGCGGGCCACCAGCAGCGCCTGCCAGTGCAGCGAGCGCGGCGCGGGCCAGTTGGCGACGTACAGCGCCAGGTCGTAATCGTTGCGGTTGCGCGACCACACCGGGAAGCGCAGGTCGTAGCAGACCAGCGGCAGGATGCGCCAGCCGCGCCACTCGAACACCACGCGTTCGTTACCGGCTTCATAGTGATGATGTTCATCGGCCATGCGGAACAGGTGGCGTTTATCGTAAAAATGCACTTTTCCTTCCGGCTCCACCAGCAGGAAGCGGTTCACCGGTCCGCGCTCCGTCTGCAGGGCGGCGCTACCGGCGATCAGCGCGTTGGTCTGCTGCGCTTTGGCATGCATCCAGGCGACCACCTCTTCCTGGGGCATCGACTGTTTAGCCGCTTCCATCGCGAAGCCGGTGGTAAACATCTCCGGCAGGACAATCACATCTCGCCCGGTAATTTCTTCCAGTTGACGATCAAAGTGGCGCAGGTTGGCAGGACCATCCATCCACACTAAAGGCTGCTGCAAAATCGAAATCTTCAAACCAGGCACGATACAGACTCCTCAAACGACCCCTTTTTGACACTGTAGCACGTCATTACGAGAAAATGTGGCAATAAAAAACCCCGCACCGGGCGGGGTTTGTCAGAGCGAAGCGGGTTATGCCGCTTCAGGTTTGCGGTGCTTCTCCGGCAGCTTTACCGGCTGCGTCGCCAGCTCTTCCGGTTCGAAATCATCCACGTTAATACTGCGCAGACGGCTCTCTTCGGCTTTCACCAGCAGCGCAGCTTCGTCGTTATTGATAATGCCACCGGCCAGCGCCTGTTTCGCCAGTTCGTCCAGACGGGTAAACGGCAGGTTTTTACCCAGCTGTTTACAAATTTTCTGGTGAATCGGATCGGCGGCCATCACGTCCAGCAGCGCCTCTTCCAGCAGGCCCACCGGGTTATGCGGCGTTGGCGCCAGATACTGACCGCGGCCGATACGGGAGCGGGTTGCGCTCGGAACCTGCAGGATCTTCGCCACCTTGTGGTCCAGTTTGTCCGACGGCGCCAGATGATGGCGACCGGTCGGGAAGATCACCGCGCGCAGGGCGCCCGCCACGAAGCGGTTCGGGAAGTTGGCCAGCAGGTCGTCAATCGCCTGTTCCGCCTGATACATTGCATCTTGTACGCCCCAATGCACCAGCGGCAGATCCGCTTCCTGACGGCCTTCGTCGTCGTAGCGCTTCAGGACCGCAGAGGCCAGGAAGATCTGGCTCAGCACATCACCCAGACGGGCAGAGATACGTTCGCGACGCTTCAGGCTACCGCCCAGCACCGCCATAGAGACGTCAGACAGTAGAGCCAGGTTGGCGCTCAGACGGTTCAGATGCTGGTAGTAACGTTTGGTCGCATCCCCGGTTGGCGTTGCGCTGGTCAGGCCGCGCGTCAGGCCGAGCCAGAAGCTGCGCACCTTGTTGCTGCCCACGTGACCGATATGTTTGAACAGCAGCTTGTCGAAGGCATCCACGTCGTTGTTCTGCGCGGCGGCCATCTCTTCCAGCACGTATGGATGGCAGCGAATCGCCCCCTGGCCGAAGATCATCATGCTGCGGGTCAGGATGTTTGCCCCTTCCACGGTGATGGCAATCGGTGCGCCCTGATAGCCACGCGCCAGGAAGTTGCCTTCGCCGAGCATAATGCCTTTACCGCCTGCGATATCCATCGCGTCAATAATCGACTGCTGCGCGCGGTGGGTACAGTGGTACTTCACAATCGCGGACAGCACGGCCGGTTTTTCGCCCAGCATAATGCCGTAGGTAATCAGGGATGCAGCGGCGTCCATCACGTAGGCGTTGCCCGCGATACGCGCCAGCGGCTCTTCGATACCTTCCATCTTGCCGATGGAGATTTTGAACTGACGGCGGATATGGGCGTACGCGCCAATCCCCATTGCCACCGACTTCAGACCGCCGGTTGAATTCGACGGCAGGGTGATCCCGCGGCCCACCGACAGACATTCAACCAGCATGCGCCAGCCCTGACCGGCCATTTTCGGGCCGCCGATGATGTAGTCAATCGGCACGAAGATATCCTGACCGCGGGTCGGACCGTTCTGGAACGGCACGTTCAGCGGGAAGTGACGACGACCAATTTCAACGCCCGGAGTAGAGGTTGGGATCAGCGCACAGGTAATGCCCAGATCTTCTTCTCCGCCCAGCAGTTTTTCCGGGTCGGAGAGCTTAAACGCCAGGCCGAGCACCGTGGCGATAGGCGCCAGGGTGATATAACGTTTGTTCCAGGTCAGGCGCATGCCCAGTACCTGCTGGCCCTGCCATTCGCCCATGCACACTACGCCGGTATCCGGGATTGCGCCTGCATCGGAGCCCGCTTCCGGGCTGGTCAGCGCGAAGCAAGGGATTTCCTGACCGCGCGCCAGGCGCGGCAGGTAGTGATCTTTCTGCTCTTCCGTACCGTAGTGCTGCAGCAGCTCGCCCGGCCCTAAGGAGTTCGGCACGCCAACGGTAATCGCCAGGATCCCGGAGACGCCCGCCAGCTTTTGCAGGACGCGAGCTTGAGCGTAAGCGGAGAATTCCAGACCGCCGTACTCTTTCTTAATGATCATCGCGAAGAAGCGATGCTCTTTCAGGTACGCCCACAGCTCCGGCGGCAGGTCGGCCATCTCGTGGGTGATAGCGAAGTCGTTTGCCATGCGGCACGCTTCTTCCACCGGGCCGTCGATAAAGGCCTGCTCTTCGGCGGTCAGACGCGGCTGTGGATAGTTGTGCAGCTTTTTCCAGTCCGGGTTGCCCTGGAACAGATCGCCTTCCCACCAGGTGGTACCGGCGTCAATCGCTTCTTTCTCCGTGCGCGACATTGGCGGCATCACTTTACGGAAGCCCTTGAACACCGGCGCGGAGATCATCGACTTGCGCATCGGGGCCAGGTTAAACGGCAGAAGAATGATGGCAAGAGGGACTAAAATCCAGATATTCCAGAGGCCTGCGACGCCAAGCGCAGCCGTCCAGGCCAGAAGAATCAGGCTGCTCAGGAATAAACTGACGCGGTGATAGAACAACACACCGAGCAGTACAACGGTTGCGAGAATGCTCAAAATCATCATAAAGAAAAGCTCCCTTGCTTGTAGGAGGTCTGACCACTTGTGATGATATGGTTGTAGTTGATGTGAATTCCTTTAGCAATGTGTTTACAAAATAATTACAACCTGGTTCACATTGTTCGTGTTTTCGCCGGCACAAAAAATCAAAACGCCGGACGATTCGCATGGCTTTAGCTTCTCGCTTTTCCCGCTATCCGGTACACTCCACTGTGTTATTTCATCAATACTGAAGGATTATCCTCATGTACCAGGATCTTATTCGTAACGAACTGAACGAAGCGGCGGAAACGCTGGCGAACTTTCTGAAAGATGATGCCAATATTCACGCTATTCAGCGCGCAGCGGTCCTGCTGGCCGACAGCTTCAAAGCCGGTGGCAAAGTACTCTCCTGCGGTAACGGCGGTTCCCACTGTGACGCCATGCACTTCGCCGAAGAGCTGACCGGACGCTATCGCGAAAACCGTCCGGGCTACCCGGCGATTGCGATTTCCGACGTGAGCCACATCTCCTGCGTAGGCAACGACTTCGGTTACGACCACATCTTTTCCCGCTACGTTGAGGCAGTAGGCCGTGAAGGCGACGTGCTGCTGGGTATCTCTACCTCCGGTAACTCCGCGAACGTGATCAAAGCGATCGCCGCCGCGCGTGAAAAAGGGATGAAGGTCATCACCCTGACCGGTAAAGATGGCGGTAAGATGGACGGTACGGCGGATATCGAAATTCGCGTTCCGCACTTCGGCTATGCAGACCGCGTTCAGGAAATTCACATCAAAGTGATCCACATCCTGATCCAGTTGATCGAAAAAGAGATGGTTAAGTAAGGCTTCGCTGGGGGGCGCCAGCGCCCCCCGCAGTTGTGGAGTGGAGGTAATCTATGTGCGAACTGCTCGGGATGAGCGCCAATGTGCCAACCGATATCTGCTTTAGTTTCACCGGGCTGGTTCAGCGCGGTGGAGGAACCGGGCCGCACAAAGACGGCTGGGGCATCACCTTCTACGAAGGCAAAGGGTGTCGCACGTTCAAAGATCCGCAGCCCAGCTTTAACTCACCGATTGCCAAACTGGTGCAGGATTACCCCATTAAATCCTGTTCGGTGATCGCGCATATTCGTCAGGCAAACCGCGGCGAAGTGGCACTGGAAAATACCCATCCCTTTACCCGTGAGCTGTGGGGCCGTAACTGGACCTACGCGCACAACGGGCAGCTCACGGGCTATAAGTCGCTGGAGACGGGGAACTTCCGACCGGTTGGCGAAACGGACAGTGAAAAGGCCTTCTGCTGGCTGCTGCATAAGCTGACGGAACGTTATCCGCGTACGCCCGGCAACATGGCCGCCGTATTCAAATACATCGCGACGCTGGCCGCTGAACTGCGAGAAAAAGGCGTGTTTAACATGCTACTGTCTGACGGGCGCTACGTGATGGCGTTCTGCTCGACGAATCTCTTCTGGATCACGCGCCGCGCGCCGTTTGGCGTCGCTACGCTGCTCGATCAGGATGTGGAGATAGATTTTCAGAAAGAGACCACACCCAACGATGTGGTCACAGTCATTGCAACGCAGCCGCTGACGGGCAACGAAACCTGGCAAAAGATTATGCCAGGCGAGTGGGTGCTATTTTGTCTCGGGGACCGTGTAATTTGACGCCAGCTGTGGATGGACAACTTCGTGGCTCAGCGGTTTGCTGACCACGTAACGACCATCGACGATGGAGACCACTGGTGGTTTGTGGGTCTGCTCAAAGTAGTCATAACCTGGCTTCAGCTGTTTCCAGAAATCGGCGTAGTAAGAGTACTTATGGCGCGCCATGTTGGCATCCGTCATGCGGAACGGATAGATGCTGACCTGAACGTTAGGCTGCCCAAAGACCAGTGCGCCGGTCACGAACTGGAAAATCTCATCAATGCCGGAATCGGTCATCGCGTAGCAGCCGACAGACACGCAGGCACCGTGGATCATCAGGTATTTCCCTTCATAACCGTGAGCACGGTCATAGGCGTTCGGGAAACCGATGTTGATCGCTTTATAGAAGCGGCTATCCGGCTTTAACTGGTTACGCTGAACGTTGTAAAACCCTTCCGGACTCTTGAAATCGCCCTGACGCTGTTTCGGGCCCAGCCCGCCGGAATAGTTACAAATCTTGTAGCTATCAAGCAGCTGATACGTCTCGCCCATTTTTACAAACAGATCGAGCGTGCGCTCTTCCTTGAAGATTTGAATATAAACCGGGGATCCCATTAACTGCTGTTTATATTCTTTGCTGATCGGCGTCGTGGAGCTGTTGCTGCTGAGCAGCCCGGCAAACGACATGCACGGAATCAGAAGCATCGCAATGAACAATGCGATTTTACGCATACTACTAGTTCCTTGATAAAACCATGACCAACTTGCCAGGACGGCAAAAGAGACCCGAAATCAGATTATTCTGTTAGGAGCGCTCACATTAGCACCGCTATAGATTTTCGCAAGAGCCGGGCGGTGAGTTTACAAATTAGTTTTACTTTATAAACCATCAAATACCCGCTGGCTCCAGGAACTTTGCGTAATAGCTCGCATTTTGGCGCGCCCGACGGCGGATTACCTGCCCGTCAGAAGGGGAAAATGTTACACTTCGCGCCCACTGGATTGTTGTTTATGGAAACCTGCTAACCACATGTTTAAAATAAAAAAAGGACTTAATCTGCCGATTGCAGGCGTGCCTGAGCAGCACGTCTCGTCTGGCGCAAGCGTCCGTCATGTCGCAATTTTAGGTGACGATTATCTGGGAATGCGTCCTTCAATGCTGGTGCAGGAGGGCGATCGCGTGCTCAAAGGGCAGGCACTCTTTGAGGACAAAAAAAATCCCGGCGTCATGTTCACGGCCCCCGCCAGCGGCACCGTTGTGGCGATTAACCGCGGCGAGCGTCGCGTGTTGCAGTCGGTGGTTATCCGCATCGAAGGCGATGAACAGCGTGAGTTTGCTCGTTATGATGCGGCAGACCTCGCGACGCTTAGCCGCGAAGATGTGCAGGCTCAGCTGCTCGCGTCCGGCCTGTGGACGGCGCTGCGTACGCGTCCTTTCAGCAAATCGCCCGTTCCTGATACCGCCCCGGCCGCTATTTTCGTTACGGCCATCGACACCAACCCGCTCAGCGCGGATCCGCAGCCCATTATTCTGGCGCAGCGTAAAGCCTTTGATGCCGGGCTGACCGTTCTGACTCGCCTGACGCCCGGAAAAGTGCACGTTTGCCAGGCCGGGGGCGGCAAGCTTGGCGGCCATCCTCAGGGGCAGGTCACGTTTAATGAATTTTCCGGTCCGCATCCGGCGGGGCTGGTCGGGACCCATATCCACTTCCTTGAGCCGGTGAGCCTGAAGAAACAGGTCTGGCACCTTAATTATCAGGACGTCATTGCCATCGGTAAGCTCTTTACCACGGGTGAACTCTGCGCTGAACGGATCGTCGCTATCGGCGGGCCTCAGGCCGCCAACCCGCGTCTGGTTAAAACGCTTCTGGGAGCAGACATTAATGAGCTGCTTGCGGGGGAAACGAAAGAGGGTGAAAACCGCCTGATTTCCGGTTCGGTACTCAGCGGCCGCCGCGCTGTAAATGCGCACGCGTACCTGGGACGTTTCCATCTTCAGGTGAGCGTAGTTATGGAAGGGCGCGAGAAAGAGCTGTTCGGCTGGGTTCTGCCAGGCGCAGAAAAATACTCCGTCACCCGCACCACGCTGGGCCACTTCCTGCGTCATAAGCTGTTTAACTTCTCTACCAGCACGAACGGCGGCGAGCGCGCGATGGTCCCGATTGGCAACTACGAACGTGTAATGCCGCTGGATATTCTGCCCACCGTGCTGCTGCGCGATCTTCTGGCCGGTGACACCGACGGCGCGCAGGCGCTCGGTTGTCTTGAACTGGATGAAGAAGATCTGGCGCTCTGTACCTATGTGTGTCCAGGTAAATACGAATATGGACCCGTATTGCGCGAGGTGTTAACCCGCATTGAGCAGGAAGGATAACCATGGGATTAAAACACCTCTTCGAAAAAATTGAGCCGCACTTTACCGAAGGGAAGCTCAAAAAGTACTACCCGCTGTATGAAGCAACGACGACCATTTTCTACACCCCGGGTCTGGTAACGAAAGGGGCAGCGCACGTTCGCGATGCCATCGATCTGAAACGCATGATGATCCTGGTGTGGTTTGCGGTCTTCCCGGCCATGTTCTGGGGCATGTACAACGTCGGCCTGCAGACCATTCCGGCGCTGCACCATATGTACGACGCCCAGCAGCTGGCGCAGGTAATTCAGTCTGACTGGCACTATCGTCTGGCCCAGTCCCTGGGCGTGAGCTTTGCGGCAGATGCCGGCTGGCTCAGCATGATGACGCTGGGGGCCGTCTTCTTCCTGCCTGTCTATATGACCGTCTTTATCGTGGGCGGTTTCTGGGAAGTGCTGTTCGCCATCATCCGTAAACACGAGATCAACGAGGGCTTCTTCGTTACCTCCATTCTGTTTGCGCTGATTGTTCCGCCTACGCTGCCGCTCTGGCAGGCGGCAATGGGAATCAGCTTTGGCGTGGTGATTGCCAAAGAGATTTTCGGCGGCACCGGACGCAACTTCCTCAACCCGGCGCTGGCGGGGCGTGCGTTCCTCTTCTTTGCTTACCCGGCGCAGATTTCGGGTGACCTGGTATGGACGGCGGCGGACGGTTTCTCCGGCGCGACGCCGCTTTCTCAGTGGGCGGCAGGCGGCGGTGAAACGCTGGTCAACAATGCTACCGGCCAGCCTGTGACCTGGTTCGACGCGTTTATTGGCAACATTCCGGGCTCCATTGGTGAAGTGTCTACCCTGATGATTTTGATCGGCGGGGCCATCATCCTCTTTGGCCGCGTGGCGTCCTGGCGCATCGTCGCGGGCGTCATGCTCGGCATGGTGCTTACCGCCACGCTGTTCAATCTCATTGGTTCAAACACGAACCCAATGTTCTCCATGCCGTGGTACTGGCACCTCGTGCTGGGAGGCTTTGCGTTTGGCATGATGTTCATGGCCACCGATCCCGTCTCGGCCTCCTTTACCGACAGAGGTAAATGGTGTTACGGCGCGCTCATTGGCGTGATGTGTGTACTGATTCGCGTGGTCAACCCGGCCTATCCGGAAGGGATGATGTTGGCCATTCTGTTTGCCAACCTGTTTGCGCCGCTGTTCGACTACCTGGTCGTGCGCGCCAACATTAAGCGGAGGAAGGCGCGTGGCTGAGGTTAAAAATAACGACAGCATCAGCAAAACGCTGCTGGTGGTTTTGGTACTGTGTCTGGTTTGTTCCATCGTGGTTGCCGGTTCTGCCGTAGGGTTGAAACCGCTGCAGCAGGAGCAACGCGCGCTGGATAAACAGCGCAACATCCTGGCCGTAGCCGGACTGATGCAGGAAGGCATGACGAAGGACGACGTCGCGGCCGTGTTTGCTGAACGTATTACCGCACGGCTGGTGGATTTAAAAACCGGCGAGCTGATGGATAAAGACCCGGCGAAATACAACCAGGCGCTGGCGCTGAAAGATCCGCAGATGAGCACCGCGCTTGACGCCTCGCAGGATCCGGCAGGTATTAAGCGCCGCAGCAACATCGCGGAGATTTACCTGGTGCGTGACGAGCAAAAACGCATTCAGGAAGTGGTTTTGCCGATCTACGGTAACGGGCTGTGGTCAATGATGTACGCCTTTGTGGCACTGGATACCGATGGCCGCACGGTCAAAGGCATCACCTATTACGATCAGGGCGAAACGCCGGGGTTGGGGGGGGAAGTTGAGAACCCTAACTGGCGTGCGCAGTTTGTCGGTAAAAAAGTGCTCGACGACAGCGGCCAGCCTGCGCTGAAGGTGGTGAAAGGAGGCGCGCGTCCCGGTGATGAATTCGCCGTTGACGGCCTTTCCGGCGCCACGCTCACCTCTAACGGGGTACAGCACAGTTTTGATTTCTGGATGGGTGAACTGGGCTTTGGCCCCTTCCTGAAAAATGTACGTGAAGGAGCGCTGAATAATGGCTGATACGGGTGAACTGAAAGAAGTTAAAAAAGTGCTGATTGGCCCACTTTTAGCCAATAACCCGATAACTCTGCAGGTGCTGGGCGTCTGTTCAGCCCTGGCGGTGACCACCAAGCTGGAAACGGCGGTGGTGATGACGCTGGCGGTAACGCTGGTTACGGCGTTCTCCAGCATGTTTATCTCGATGATTCGCCACCACATCCCCAACAGCGTGAGGATCATCGTGCAGATGGCGATCATCGCCTCGCTGGTGATCGTGGTCGATCAGCTGCTGCGCGCTTTCGCCTACGAAACCTCGAAGCAGCTTTCGGTGTTTGTCGGCCTGATTATCACCAACTGCATCGTGATGGGGCGCGCTGAAGCCTACGCCATGAAAATGCCGCCGCTGGCGAGCTTTATGGACGGTATTGGCAACGGCCTGGGTTACGGCGTAATCCTGCTGACGGTCGGTTTCCTGCGCGAGCTTATTGGCAGCGGCAAGCTGTTTGGCGTTCAGGTGCTGGATACGGTACAGAACGGCGGCTGGTATCTGCCGAACGGCCTGTTCCTGCTGGCCCCAAGCGCATTTTTCATTATCGGTTTGCTGATCTGGCTGATTCGTACGTTGAAGCCTGAACAGCAGGAAAAGGAGTAACCGACAATGGCTCATTACCTGAGTTTATTTGTGCGCGCGGTGTTTGTTGAAAACATGGCGCTCGCCTTCTTCCTGGGCATGTGTACGTTCCTTGCCGTTTCTAAAAAGGTTTCGACGGCATTTGGCCTGGGCGTGGCGGTCACCGTTGTGCTGGGGCTTTCGGTTCCGATTAACAACCTGGTGTTCAACTTCGTGCTGCGGGACAGCGCGCTGGTGGAGGGGGTTGATCTTAGCTTCCTGAACTTCATCACCTTTATCGGGGTGATTGCGGCGCTGGTGCAAATCCTGGAGATGATCCTCGATAAGTATTTCCCGTCGTTGTACAACGCGCTGGGGATCTTCCTGCCGCTGATCGCGGTGAACTGCGCCATCTTTGGCGGCGTCTCGTTTATGGTGCAGCGTGATTACAACTTCAGTGAATCGGTGGTGTACGGCTTCGGTTCCGGTATCGGCTGGATGCTGGCGATTGTCACCATGGCGGGGATCCGTGAAAAAATGAAATATGCCAACGTGCCTGCGGGTCTGCGTGGCTTAGGGATCACCTTTATCACCACCGGCCTGATGGCGTTGGGCTTTATGTCCTTCTCCGGTGTGCAGCTATAAGGGCTAACAGATGGAAATTATTCTTGGCGTGGTGATGTTCACGCTGATAGTACTGGTGCTGTCAGGGCTGATTCTGGCGGCGCGCGCAAAGCTGGTCAATTCCGGGGATGTGATCATTGATATCAATGACGATCCGCAGAACCAGATCCGCACCCCGGCAGGGGATAAACTGCTTAATACGCTCTCGGGGAACGGGATTTTTGTCTCGTCAGCCTGCGGTGGCGGTGGTTCATGTGGGCAGTGCCGTGTGACGGTGAAAGAGGGAGGCGGGGATATTCTGCCAACTGAACTGTCGCATATCACGAAGCGTGAAGCGAAAGAGGGTTGCCGCCTGGCATGCCAGGTTGCGGTGCGCCAGAACATGAAGATTGAGCTGCCGGAAGAGATCTTCGGCGTGAAAAAATGGGAGTGCGAGGTTATCTCTAACGATAACAAAGCCACGTTCATTAAAGAGCTTAAGCTGCGTGTCCCTGAAGGGGAGAGCGTCCCGTTCCGCGCGGGGGGCTATATCCAGATTGATTGTCCGGCGCACACCGTGGCGTATGCTGACTTCGACGTGCCCGATGAATACCGGGCCGACTGGGATAAATTTAACCTCTTCCGCTTCGTTTCCGAGGTAAAAGAGCCCGCGCTTCGCGCCTATTCCATGGCTAACTACCCGGAAGAGAAGGGCATTATTATGCTCAACGTGCGTATTGCCACGCCGCCACCGAATGTGCCTGATGCGCCGCCGGGCGTCATGTCGTCATATATCTGGTCCCTCAAGCCGGGTGACAAGGTGACGATCTCCGGCCCGTTCGGTGAGTTCTTTGCCAAAGATACCGACGCGGAAATGGTCTTTATCGGCGGCGGTGCAGGTATGGCCCCGATGCGCTCGCACATCTTCGACCAGCTCAAACGTCTTAGCAGCAAGCGTAAAATCAGCTTCTGGTACGGTGCACGTTCCCTGCGCGAGATGTTCTACGACGATGAGTTCGAGCAGCTGGCGCGTGAGAACCCTAACTTTACCTTCCACGTGGCGCTTTCCGATCCGCAGCCGGAAGATAACTGGACGGGCTATACGGGCTTCATCCACAACGTGCTGTATGAAAACTACCTCAAACAGCATCCGGCACCGGAAGACTGCGAGTTCTATATGTGTGGTCCGCCAATGATGAACGCCGCGGTGATCAAGATGCTAAAAGATCTCGGCGTGGAAGATGAGAACATTCTCCTTGATGATTTCGGAGGCTGATCGTGTTGACCTTTCTGGCAACCTTCGCGGTGTTTGTGCTGGTGATCTTCGGGATGTCGTTGGGCTGGATCATCAAGCGTAAAAGTATTCAGGGCAGCTGTGGAGGCATCTCTTCCATCGGGATGGAAAAGGTGTGCGACTGCCCGGAACCGTGCGATGCACGTAAAAAACGGATGGCTCGGGACCAGCAGAGGATCATCTAGAAAAAGGCCGCTTTGTGCGGCCTTTATCATTTATTTTGCCCAGCTTTTGGCTTTGGCTGGCGAGTCCACCAGAACTCCTTCGGCACCCAGTGTTTTCGCCTTCTGGTAGTCCTCTTCAGAGTTCACGCCGATAAAAATCAAATGGGCATTGCCCTGAGAGCGGAAGCAGTCAACGGCCTCTTTGTCCCACGTTAATGTTGCAGGAGAGACACCTTCGCCTAAGGTGAATTTCTCGACTACCTCTACTTTTCGGTTTAACTCAAGCCCATACCAGTAATCGTCCATTTTTTGTGAAGGAGGCAGACATTCGTGGCTCAACGAAATCGTGGCCAGACGCGTGCGAGTCTCGCTGCGTGTGACAAAGCGGGGGATTTCGGCAGGCAATGCTTCCATATAGCGATCTTCGGTTGAATAGACGCGAACGCGGTTCAGGCTGTTGGTCTCTTTCAATACGTTAAGCAGCGTATTGCCCATGGTCGCTGGATCTGCATCCGGCGATTTGATGTCAATGAAAAATCGCGTATCTGGCCAGGCGGTCAGTACCGACTTTAGCGTCGGTATCGGGGTATTAAGCAGGTTTTCCGGCAGGCCTTTATCTTTCCACTTCACGCTGGCATCCGCCTTTGCCAGTTCATCAGCGGTATACTGTGACACCTTTCCCTGCAGATTGGTTAACGCCTTCAGGTCGGCAGGCCGAAAGAGAACCGGTACGTCATCCCGGCTTAACTGCACGGTTATCCAGACGATATCTGCTTTGTTTTCGAGCGCGAGCTTTATGGCTGGCAGGGTGTTTTCAGGTGCATCCGCGGTACCGCCCCGGTGGGCGACGATTTCTGGATTTGCTGATGCGGCACTCGCCAGAAACAGTAGCGAAACCGATAATATTTTCTTCATGAATGATTGCCCTTCATTAATTATCTAACTGTATGTAAATAAAGGATTTGTTCTGAGGATTTGTAACACGTTTTTATGACAACTGTGAGTAAGGAAAATTGCTGACGCATTTTTTGCCTTTTGTTATACTGTATATAAATACATGTGTGGTATGACCGATGCGCAAAATAATCCATGTTGATATGGACTGCTTTTTTGCCGCAGTGGAGATGCGTGACAACCCGGCGCTGCGGGATATTCCCATCGCCATTGGCGGCAGCCGCGTTCAGCGCGGTGTGATAAGCACCGCCAACTATCCTGCGCGCAAATTTGGCGTGCGCAGCGCCATGCCGACGGCGATGGCGCTGAAACTGTGTCCGCACCTCACCCTTTTGCCCGGTCGCTTTGACGCCTATAAAGAAGCCTCAAACCATATTCGGGAAATTTTCTCCCGCTACACCTCACTGATTGAACCGCTATCGCTGGACGAAGCCTATCTGGACGTCACCGATAGCCTGCACTGTCACGGCTCCGCTACCCTGATGGCGCAGGAGATCCGACAGACCATTTTCAACGAGCTGAATCTCACCGCATCGGCAGGCGTCGCGCCGGTAAAATTTCTCGCCAAAATCGCCTCCGATTTAAATAAACCCAACGGCCAGTACGTCATCACCCCTGAAGAGGTCCCGGCGTTTTTAAAAACGCTGCCGCTTGGCAAAATCCCCGGCGTAGGCAAAGTCTCCGCCGCTAAGCTGGAAAGTATGGGGTTACGCACCTGCGAAGATGTGCAGCGAAGCGACCTGGCGATGCTGCTCAAGCGCTTTGGGAAGTTTGGTCGCGTGCTGTGGGAGCGCAGTCAGGGCATCGATGAGCGCAGCGTAAGCAGCGAACGGTTACGTAAATCGGTCGGGGTTGAACGCACGCTGAGCGAAGACATCCATGACTGGTCGGAATGCGAAACCATTATTACGGAACAGCTCTATCCGGAGCTGGAACGACGCCTGAGCAAAGTAAAGCCTGATTTACTGATAGCCCGACAGGGCATCAAACTGAAATTTAACGACTTTCAACAGACAACGCAGGAGCACGTCTGGCCGCGCCTGAACAAGGAGGACCTTATCGCAACGGCGAAAAAGGCGTGGGAAGAACGACGAGGCGGACGAGGGGTGAGGCTGGTGGGACTGCATGTCACATTACTGGACCCGCAGTTAGAACGTCAGTTGGTTTTGGGATTGTAATAGCCCCGTGGCACGAGGTTGTTCACCCTCTCCCTTGAGGGAGAGGGTTGGGATGAGAGGATTACTTCGCAGGAATCGCCTTCAGCAGTTCCGTCAGCAGCGTCCAGTAATGGCCGACGCTTTCGATATGAACCTGCTCATCAGGAGAGTGCGGACCGGTGATGGTCGGCCCGATGGAAACCATGTCCATATCCGGATACGGTTTCTTGAACAAACCACACTCCAGACCGGCGTGGATCACCTGGATGTTCGGGGTGCTGTTGAACAGACGCTGATAGGTTTCACGCACCAGCGCCATTACCGGAGAACTTGCATCCGGCTGCCAGCCCGGGTAGCTGCCTTTTGCAGACGTTTTCGCGCCTGCCAGCGTACCCAGAGATTCCAGCATGCTCACCACGTACTCTTTACCACTATCGATCAGGGAGCGGATCAGGCAGATGATTTCCGCGCTGTCATCGCTCATGGTCACCACGCCCACGTTAAGGGAGGTTTCCACCACGCCTTTCGCCACGTCAGAGTTGCGAATAACGCCGTTTGGCGTCGCATTCAGCAACTGAACGAAAGTGTCACGAGACTGCGCGGTCAGCGCGGCTTTATCCGTAGAAACGGATTCCAGCACCACGGTCAGGTTCTTCTCTTTCGCCGACAGTTCGTTTTTCAGGATATCCAGGTAGACGCTGGAGAGTTTTTTCAGCTCGTCCGCTTTCGCCGCTGGCACCGCCACGGTGGCAAAGGCTTCGCGTGGGATTGCGTTGCGCAGGGTACCGCCGTTGAAGTCCACCAGACGAAGATCCAGCTCGGCCGCGTGGCCTGCCAGGAAGCGCGCCAGCAGCTTGTTGGCATTACCCAGTCCCAGGTGAATATCACCGCCCGAGTGACCGCCTTTCAGCCCTTTCAGCGTCAGCTTGAAAGTCTGGAAGCCTGCAGGAATCGCTTCGCGAGACAGCGGCAGAGTAGAGATGAAATCAATCCCGCCCGCGCAGCCCATGTAGATCTCACCTTCTTCTTCGGAGTCGGTGTTGATCAGGATGTCTGCCTGCAGCCAGTTCGCCTGCAGACCGAACGCGCCGTCCATGCCCGCTTCTTCTGTCATGGTCAGCAGCACTTCCAGCGGACCATGCTCAACGCGGTCGTCGGCCAGCACCGCCAGCGCAGAGGCCATACCGATACCGTTATCCGCGCCCAGCGTGGTGCCACGCGCTTTCACCCAGTCGCCGTCGATGTACGGCTGGATTGGGTCTTTAGTGAAATCGTGAACGGTGTCGTTGTTTTTCTGCGGCACCATGTCCAGATGCGCCTGCAGCACAACCGGTTTACGGTTTTCCATGCCTGTGGTGGCAGGTTTGCGGATCAGAATGTTGCCAACCTGGTCGCGCTCAGCGTGCAGGCCTTTTTCCTTCGCCCAACCCATAATATGTTCGGCAAGCTGTTCTTCATGGTAGGAAGGGTGTGGAATGGAGCAAATTTTGGCAAAAATATCCCACAGCGGCTGCGGAGATAATTGAGACAGTTCAGACACGATAAGTCTCCTTGTCGAGGCGCTGCAAACAGGGTTGCAGGCCACAGGGTTAGCAGGTTAATAGTTACCACAAGACAGGCTTGCGAGATGCAACTGAGAATACCACTTTCTCTGCTGGCGGGTAGCATAAAGCATGTAAAAACTCAGGCAGAGGGCGCTAAACACTGGTTTTTAGTGCGTCAGATCTCTATAATCTCGCGCAACCTATTTCCCCCTCGAACACTTTTTAAGCCGTATAAAAACAGGCTGGGACACTTCACATGAGCGAAAAATACGTCGTCACCTGGGACATGTTGCAGATTCACGCACGCAAACTGGCTGCGCGTCTGATGCCTTCCGAACAGTGGAAAGGCATTATTGCCGTCAGCCGTGGCGGTCTGGTACCGGGGGCGCTGCTGGCACGTGAGCTGGGTATTCGTCATGTCGATACCGTCTGCATCTCCAGCTATGACCATGATAACCAGCGTGAGCTGAAAGTGCTGAAACGTGCTGAAGGCGACGGTGAAGGCTTCATCGTTATCGACGATCTGGTGGACACCGGCGGTACCGCGGTGGCTATCCGCGAAATGTATCCAAAAGCGCACTTCGTGACGATCTTTGCAAAGCCGGCGGGCCGTCCGCTGGTTGACGATTACGTAATTGATATCCCGCAGGATACCTGGATTGAACAGCCGTGGGATATGGGCGTTGTCTTCGTACCGCCTATTTCAGGCCGTTAATTTCAGTACGTAACTTTACACGCCCGGCTATGCCGGGCGTTGTTCTTTTTATCCCGCCACGCGTTACAATGGGCACTATATGACGTATCCATGGAGGCAACGCAATGACGCAGGCGAATCTCACCGAGACTCTTTTCAAACCCCGTTTCAAACACCCTGAAACGTCGACGCTGGTCCGTCGGTTTAATCCGGGTACCATGCCTGCCGTCCAGTCTGCGTTAGACGGTAAAAACGTGCCCCACTGGTACCGCATGATTAACCGCCTGATGTGGATCTGGCGCGGTATAGACCCCCGTGAAATCCTCGACGTGCAGGCGCGTATCGTGATGAGCGAGTCGGAGCGTACCGACAGCGAGCTTTACGATACGGTGGTGGGCTACCGGGGCGGAAACTGGATCTACGAATGGTCTAAACAGGCGATGCTCTGGCAG
The DNA here is from genome assembly GCA_011754535.1 of Enterobacter asburiae. Lineage (NCBI taxonomy): Bacteria > Pseudomonadati > Pseudomonadota > Gammaproteobacteria > Enterobacterales > Enterobacteriaceae > Enterobacter > Enterobacter asburiae. The sequence continues at coordinate 1,021,836 of JAAQVN010000001.1, forward strand.
CAAAAAGCCAGTCAGGAAGAAGATGCCACGCGCAGCGGCAAGCACTGGCTGCATGCAGCCAATCTCTACGCCATCGCCGCCTATCCGCATTTGAAAGGGGATGAGCTGGCCGAGCAGGCTCAGGCGCTGGCGAATCGTGCCTATGAGGAGGCGGCTCAACGCCTGCCGGGTCAGATGCGCGAGCTTGAGTTCGCCGTTCCGGGCGGTGCGCCCGTCACCGGGTTCCTGCACATGCCTGAAGGCGATGGCCCGTTCCCGACCGTGCTGATGTGCGGCGGTCTGGACTCCCTGCAAATTGACTATTACAGCCTGTATGAGCGCTACTTCGCACCAAAAGGGATCGCGATGCTGACGCTCGATATGCCATCCATTGGCTTCTCGTCGAAGTGGAAATTGACTCAGGATTCGAGCCTGCTGCACCAGCATGCGCTTAAAGCCCTGGAAAATATTCCCTGGGTTGACCATACCCGCGTGGCGGCTTTTGGCTTCCGGTTCGGGGCGAACGTTGCGGTGCGTCTGGCCTATCTTGAATCTTCGCGGCTGAAGGCCGTCGCCTGCCTGGGCCCGGTGGTTCACGCCCTGCTCAGCGATCCTGCCCGTCAGGGGAGCGTGCCGGAGATGTACCTTGACGTGCTGGCCAGTCGCCTTGGCATGCATGATGCATCAGACGAAGCGCTGCGTGTCGAACTCAATCGTTACTCGTTAAAAACGCAGGGGTTGCTGGGCCGCCGCTGCCCGACGCCGATGCTTTCCGGTTTCTGGAAAAACGATCCGTTCAGCCCTGAGGAAGAGTCACGCTTAATCACTTCGTCATCTGCGGATGGCAAATTGCTTGAGGTGCCGTTCAGCCCGGTGTATCAGAATTTTGACAAAGCCTTGAAAGAGATCACGCGCTGGATCGCCCAGAGAGTGTGTTAATAGATTGCTAAATTTCGCTGGTTTGGTAAAACAGTGGCTTCACAAAAGGAGATCGCAATGACGTTACCGAGTGGACACCCGAAAAGTAGGCTGATTAAGAAATTTATGGCTCTCGGCCCGTATATTCGAGAAGAGCAGTGTGAAGAGAATCGCTTTTTTTTCGACTGCCTGGCTGTTTGCGTCAACGTGAAGCCTGCGCCCGAAAAACGTGAATTCTGGGGCTGGTGGATGGAAATGGAAGCAGAGGAGAAACGTTTTACGTATAGCTACCAGTTTGGCCTGTTTAATAAAGACGGCAACTGGCAGGCGACCACCATTAAAGATCAGGAAGTGATCGATCGCCTGGAATATACCCTGAAAGAGTTCCACGACAAAGCGAGCGCACTGCTGGCCACCCTGGACCTTAAATTCGAGCCAGCGGATGACTTTTCCAGCGAAGCGGTGAAGCTGACCGCGTAATGGTTTTCTCCCTCTCCCTGTGGAAGAGGGCCGGGGTGAGGGCATCAGACCGCATTTATCTCGGGCAAAAAAATCCCGGCTTATATGCCGGGATTATCTTATTTGGATAATCTTAGAACTGGTACGTCACGCCCAGCGCAACGATATCATCGCTGCTTACGCCCAGTTTATTATCGTCGTCAATCTGGTTGATTTTATAATCAACAAACGCGGACATATTCTTGTTGAAGTAATAGGTCGCGCCAACATCAATGTATTTCACCAGATCTTCATCACCAATACCTTCGATATCTTTGCCTTTAGACTGGACATAACCCAGCGACGGGCGCAGACCAAAATCGAACTGATATTGCGCAACAACTTCAAAGTGTTGTGCTTTATTTGCAAAGCCGCCTGAAATTGGCGTCATATTGCGGGTTTCAGAATACATCGCTGCCAGATAAATATCGTTCGCGTCGTATTTCAGACCGGTAGCCCAGGCCTCTGCTTTCTGCCCCTGGCCGCGCGCCAGCAAGTTCTGCGCGTTGGTGCGGTCAGAGTTGGTGTACGCGCCGCTGACCGCGAAATCGCTGCCGCCGAAGTCATAGGTCAGAGACGTACCGAAACCGTCACCGTTCTGTTTCTTGGCGTCACGGTTTTCGTTTTTACCCTGGTACTGAAGCGTCATGTCCAGGCCGTCAATCGCACCGAAGAAATCCGTGTTACGGTAGGTGGCAAGACCGGACGCACGCTTGGTCATAAAGTTGTCGGTCTGCGCGGAAGAGTCGCCGCCGAACTCCGGGAACATATCGGTCCACGCTTCGACGTCGTACAGGGCACCCAGGTTACGACCGTAGTCCAGAGAGCCAAAGTCTTTCACTTTCAGACCAGCAAACGCCAGACGTGTTTTCTGCGAGGAGTCGCTTTCCGCTTTATTACCGGCAAATTCTGCTTCCCAGCGGCCATAGCCCGTCAGTTGATCGTTAATCTGGGTTTCGCCTTTAAAACCGAAACGAACGTACGTCTGGTCACCATCTTTGGTGTCATCATCACTGATATAGTGCATAGCTTTCACTTTGCCGTACACGTCCAGTTTATTACCGTTTTTATTATAAACTTCTGCTGCGTGAACAGATGCGGAAGCCACCACGCCCATAACCACTAATGCCAGAGTGCTCTTTTTCATTTTCGATCCTGTCTTATAAACGCGCTTAAAAAATTCGCTGGACGATAAGCTCATGCTTAAGTCCCGTGAAAAAACAGGAAGGGTTTTATCGTTCTGGAATGAAACTTTTATGACAAACTAAGAATAATTTTAAAAAACTGTGATTTATTATTACGGTAATAAATTTGTCAAATTCTGCCGCTACGCTTCCTGATCCCGCGCAACAAAGTGCCTGGTGATGCACTAAGGCAGTTGGCAACCGGGCTGACTCCTGTTAAAACGTTCGTTCGACATTACTTTCCCTTATCGTTGAACGGCAGAGAATCATGAGTGACAGCCAGACGCTGGTGGTAAAACTCGGTACCAGTGTGTTAACAGGCGGATCGCGCCGCCTAAATCGCGCCCACATTGTTGAGCTTGTACGTCAGTGCGCTCAGCTGCATGCCGCAGGGCACCGTATTGTGATTGTGACCTCCGGGGCGATTGCCGCCGGGCGTGAACACCTGGGTTACCCCGAACTCCCCGCGACGATCGCCTCTAAGCAGTTGCTGGCCGCCGTGGGACAAAGCCGACTCATTCAACTCTGGGAACAGCTGTTCTCTATCTACGGTATTCACGTCGGGCAGATGCTGCTGACGCGTGCGGATATGGAAGACCGGGAGCGTTTCCTTAACGCACGCGATACGCTGCGCGCGCTGCTGGACAACAACATTGTTCCCGTTATCAACGAAAATGATGCCGTTGCCACCGCTGAAATTAAAGTGGGCGATAACGATAACCTCTCTGCGCTGGCCGCCATTCTGGCCGGTGCCGATAAATTGCTGCTGCTGACCGATCAGCAGGGGCTATTTACCGCCGACCCGCGTTCCAACCCGGATGCTGAACTGATCGCCGACGTTCACGGCATCGACGATGCCCTGCGCGCCATTGCCGGTGACAGCGTTTCAGGCCTGGGTACGGGTGGCATGGGCACTAAGCTGCAGGCCGCTGACGTGGCCTGTCGTGCCGGTATCGACACTATTATTGCTGCGGGCAGCCGCCCTGGCGTGATTGGCGATGTGATGGAAGGCATTTCCGTCGGCACCCGCTTCCATGCCCAGGAATCCCCGTTGGAAAACCGCAAGCGCTGGATATTTGGTGCGCCTCCCGCTGGCGAACTCGTCGTCGATGAAGGGGCAACCGCTGCGATTCTGGAACGAGGGAGTTCATTGCTTCCTAAAGGAATTAAAAGCGTGACAGGCAACTTCTCCCGTGGTGAAGTGATCCGCATCCGTAACCTTGAAGGTCGCGACATCGCCCACGGCGTAAGCCGCTATAACAGCGATGCCCTGCGCCGCATTGCGGGCCACCACTCGCAGCAGATCGACGCCATTCTGGGCTATGAATATGGCCCGGTTGCAGTGCATCGCGATGACATGATTATTCGTTAAGGAGCCGGAACATGCTGGAACAAATGGGCGCAGCCGCGAAGGCCGCCTCTTACAAACTGGCGCTCCTTTCCAGCCGTGAGAAAAACCGCGTGCTGGAAAAAATCGCTGATTATCTGGAATCACAGTCCCAGGAAATTTTGCTCGCCAACGAGCAGGATTTACTGGAAGCGCGTCGCAACGGCCTGAGCGAAGCGATGCTCGACCGCCTGGCGCTGACCCCGGCACGCCTGAAGGGCATCGCCGACGATGTGCGTCAGGTCTGCAATCTGGCTGACCCGGTAGGGCAGGTGATTGACGGTGGGCTGCTCGACAGCGGTTTACGTCTGGAACGCCGCCGCGTGCCGCTCGGCGTCATCGGCGTGATTTATGAAGCCCGTCCAAACGTGACGGTTGACGTCGCTTCCCTGTGCCTGAAAACCGGTAACGCCGCCATTCTGCGCGGCGGGAAAGAGACCTGGCGCACCAATGCCGCGACGGTAAAGGTCATCCAGCAGGCGCTGGAAGAGTGCGGCTTGCCGGCGGGTGCCGTGCAGGCGATAGAAAGTCCTGACCGCGCGCTGGTCAACGAGATGCTGCGCATGGACAAATACATCGACATGCTGATCCCACGCGGTGGCGCGGGCCTGCACAAGCTGTGCCGCGAGCAATCGACCATTCCGGTGATCACCGGCGGCATCGGCGTATGCCATATCGTGGTCGACGACAGCGCTGAAATTGAACCGGCGCTGAAGATTATCGTGAACGCAAAAACCCAGCGTCCAAGCACCTGTAATACGGTGGAAACGCTGCTGGTGCACCAGGATATCGCAAACACCTTCCTGCCGGCCCTGAGCAAGCAGATGGCGGAGAGCGGCGTGACGTTGCATGCTGACGCCAACGCGCTCGCACTGCTTCAGAATGGCCCGGCTAACGTGGTTCCCGTAAAAGCGGAGCAGTACGACGACGAGTTCCTGTCACTGGATCTGAACGTGAAGTTGGTGGCGGATCTCGACGACGCCATTGCGCACATCCGTGAACACGGCACCCAGCACTCGGACGCCATTCTGACGCGCACGCTGCGCAATGCCGATCGCTTCGTGAACGAAGTGGACTCATCCGCTGTGTATGTGAATGCCTCCACCCGCTTCACCGACGGTGGACAGTTTGGGTTGGGCGCAGAAGTGGCGGTCAGCACGCAGAAACTGCACGCGCGCGGTCCGATGGGACTGGAAGCGCTGACCACCTACAAGTGGATCGGCTTCGGTGACGATACGATTCGTGCGTAAATAATCACGGGTGATGCAAAAATAGCCGTTTGATTCAAAAGGGCATTGACGCATCACCCGGATAGATCTAACCTTTTGCCCCGTGGTTACACTCGTAACCGGCCTCTCAGGGCCGATATAGCTCAGTTGGTAGAGCAGCGCATTCGTAATGCGAAGGTCGTAGGTTCGACTCCTATTATCGGCACCATTTCAAACTCTTCCCAAGTCTACCGAAATCAACTAAAAGCCCGTATACTGCGGTTTCTGGCTCGTATCTTATCTCCTGTTATCAACTGGACTCAACCGAAATCAAGTTGCAGTTGGGGGCATAAGTGGGGGCATTCTATGTTCGGTCCAGGGAGATGCCCCCAATGAAGCTAAATGCACGACAGGTAGACGCTGCTAAACCCAGAGAGAAAGCCTACAAGCTGGCAGATGGTGCTGGTTTGTATCTTGAGGTTGTGCCCTCTGGTTCTCGATACTGGCGAATGAAATATCGCTTCAATGGAAAAGAGAAGCGTATGGCTTTTGGTGTTTATCCAGCAGTGTCTCTCGCACAAGCGAGGGCGCTACGTGATGAAGCCAAGAAAAAACTGGCCGAGGGTATCGATCCATCGTTTGCCAAGAAAGAAGAAAAGCTGGTTCGAAATGTGCAGCTCAATAATACGTTTCAGGCTGTGGCACTTGAATGGCATGGAACGAAGGTGAGCAGATGGTCAGAAGGTTATGCCTCAGACATTATCGAAGCCTTTAATAAAGATATTTTTCCCTATATCGGCCAACAACCGGTGAATGAAATCAAACCGCTGGTTCTGCTTAATGTGCTGCGTCGAATGGAAAGCCGTGGCGCGACAGAGAAGGCTAAGAAGGTTCGCCAGCGCTGCAGCGAAGTTTTTCGTTACGCCATCGTTACTGGCCGTGCGGAATACAACCCTGCAGCAGATCTAACCAGCGCGATGTCAGGGCATGAATCAAAGCATTATCCCTTCCTGACTGTTGAGGAGTTACCAGACTTCTTTAAAGCCCTCGCAGGCTACACAGGAAGCCCGTTAGTTGTTCTTGCAGCACGTCTTCTGATCCTTACGGGAGTTCGCACTGGCGAGCTCCGAGGTGCTTCCTGGAGTGAGTTTGATCTTGAAAAAGCGGTGTGGGAAATACCTGCCGAGCGTATGAAGATGAAACGGCCCCATCTTGTCCCCCTTTCTACCCAAGCGCTGGAAATCGTACAGCAGCTCAAAGTGATGACTGGGCAATATCCACTGGTATTCCCAGGGCGAAATGATCCCCGCAAAACGATGAGCGAAGCGAGTATAAATCAGGTGTTCAAGCGGATTGGATATACGGGGAAGGTAACAGGGCATGGTTTTCGTCACACGATGAGTACCATCCTGCATGAAGAAGGCTTTAACTCAGCGTGGATTGAAACGCAGCTTGCGCATGTGGATAAGAACGCGATACGTGGGACTTACAACCATGCGCAGTATTTGGAGGGGCGTAGGGAAATGATGCAGTGGTATGGGAATTATCTGCACACTTTTATTGTTGATAGAGATAGTACAAATTCCTTTCCACAACTAAAAACCATCAATATGTAATGTGTTAATTATATTTATTAATGCAGAAGCCATTGATGATATTTAAAGAAGATAAAAATAAATATGGTGCATATTTTAATATGCACCAGTATTTCCTAGCGATAAAGACCCTCTAGTTGGGGTAACTTGAAAAAGTAAGATGGTTCAGAGTTCTTAAATGCCCCAGTCGAGTTTTGGCGTAACTCCGCATTAATTAATACGCAGCATTTCTCAGCTCTTGTAATACCAACATAATGAAGGTTTGTTTCTTGCGGAAGGCTGGGATATAGTGCTGTATTTCTATCAACTTCATTAACTGATCTATATGGAAAAGACCATTCATCCATATCCAAATGCAATACTATTTTAAATTCAAGCCCTTTAGACTTATGAAGGGTCATGACTTGAACTTCATTTTTATCTAATGGCATAAACTGCTTTAAGTAAATATCGTCTGATATAACGTCCAAAACTGCATTATCATTAGGTATAGAAAACTGAATGTTTAGCATTTCAGCGATTTCGTGGAACTTATGAATTAGTTCCTCATTTGTTAGTTTACCCCTGAGGGTTTTAATTTTTTTTCTTAATAAAAACTGATGATTGTCATTTATAATCAATCCATCAAATACTTTATTAATTAACTCTTGTGCAGTACCTATGGCCTTATACCTATACGCTAGAAGGTCTTTATATAAATCCGAACATTCTGTGCCCAGTTTATCTAATGGTGTATCAATATAAACTCTAAAATTTGATGTTAATCCTGAGCATAATAATAGCAATGATTGCTCTTTTCTTGCAAATATAGCTACTTGGTTAGCTTGCTCCAACCCCCATCTTCTTTCATTTAACCATTTTGAAATCCATGATGATATTGTCATCGAAACATCTTTTAAGTTCCCAGATAATCTCTTTCTGTAAACATTGATGCTTTCGCTTGGTAATAACACGAAATTTGAATCGAGTAGCCTAGATGCATAATTAATTATTGATGGATGACATCTATGATTTAAATTTATTTCAAAATGTGCAAACACCTGCTTATCTCTAACCAAGTCAAGTAACAGCTCAGCATTTCCACCTCGAAACTCATAAATTGATTGCCAAACATCACCAACAGCAGTAGAGCATAAACCAAGTTCATTTATTTTTAGAAATAATTGATGCTGAGATAAGGATGAATCTTGATATTCATCTATAAATATATGGCTATATCTCGCTTTGATATATCGCGTTGCTGCAGGAGATTCATTAAGTATTTTTAATGCTAAGGCAGCAAATGAACTCATCCAAAGCATTCCCTCATCGTACAGTTTCTTATAACCGGAATCTTCATTGACATTAACGACTGATGGTGTGCCAATAAATTCTTCCTTGAGGTAATGTTTATATGGAGACTCTAACCTCTTTAATACTTTGCATTCTGTTGGTTTACCCCCCCATATTCTTGGAAGAAATGGAATGATTATCTCCTTCAAGCAAAAACTATCAATCGTACCGAAGAAACTGTGTTTTGTATCGTGTCCTTCCGCCTTACATCTGCGCTCTAGTTCTGAACTTGCTTTCCTTGTGAATGTAATTGCAATGACACCTTTATGCTCAGGAAGACAGGCGGTAATATTTCTAATCTTTTCTTTTATAACTGTAGTTTTACCACTTCCAGGACATGCTGTTATTACCATGCTTTTAGGGTAATCAATGGCTAATATTTGCTGAGTAGTTGGAGAGAAAACACTCATTTCATTCACCTTTAACTATTTTTACTAGGTGGTCTAGCGGTTTAGCCAGATCACCCGAGTTAAGAGTATGAAGGTCTTTTTTGATTTTTTTTAGAAGCATACGCATTCGGATTGCTTTTTTCTTTTGTAAGTATTCAATTGCGCTTTGATTATCTTTTTTATCTAACGCATCTAATATTGAAGCACTCAGCTCCTCGACAAGATCGGTTTCTAAATCAATTTTTGACAAATACACTCCCGATTTATTTATTTCCTCAGAAACTGTTTGCCAGTCACCGTTGGTAAGAGTATCTAGAGATGTAATTTTTTTGTCGCTATGCTCAAACTTTTCGATACCAACTATATCTAAACATCGGTTTATGCCTGCAAAGTTCCACTTCTCTTGACCTTTTAGCTTTGATATATCGTTATCAGTTCGCATTACCCATGGAATTTCTAAAGCATCAAGTATTGCTGCATATATTTTAAATGATATTCCATCCACTGAAATTAATGAAATATTCAAATAATCCAGATCAATATTTAAACTTTTAGCTAAGGAATGGTAAAATAAAATTTCGGATGGCCCTTCGATTAAAAAAACACCATTTGAAAAGAATGATTCTGCTGGCAATATACTCATCCGATAGCTCATATCTTCCCAGCCATCTGAAATACCTTTAGAGCATCCTTCACTTGCGGCTACAGTGTGTCCCTCCCTGTCAAGCAATCTTATTATTGAGTCTGGCTCGAAGTTTACCGCTATTTGGGGGGAATGGGATGAAATGATTGTTTGACCTGGAAGTTCAGTTATCAAATAATCAGCTAATTTTCTTTGTTGATGAGGGTGTAGGTGTACTTCAGGTTCTTCGATAACATAGAAGATAACTTCGTTATCGATATCATGTTCCTTAATACTTTTCGCTTTCCATAATGCTAATAAGATTTGGTTGTTTCGCCCGTCTCCTCCAAGCATTACGTTAGAGCCATTTGTATTAGCTCCAAGTTGTAGGTTATCAATAAAGTCATTTATTCCAATTGCCCCAGTATCTAACTGTACAGAATATTCAGAGTAATGATGTGCAAGTTTTTTTAGCTCATCGTTGACTTCTTTTGTTGCTCTTTCTACATATATAAGCTGAGATATTTTATCATTAATTGAATGTAAATCTGAACTTATCTCTCCTAACAAATCATCATCTTCTTCTCTTTCATCAGAGTTCAATGATTGCTGTGCAATTTTTAAGAGTTGTCTTTTTTCTTTGCGAATAAACCTCTCCAAATCTCGTTGTGACTGAATATATTTTAAATTTACGAATTTAAGATAATAACGAGAATTGATTTCTTGTAAAGACTCTAAAGAATCACCAATAAAAAGTTTGTAGCTGAGATCAGATTTTTGTGCGACATACTTAATGAATGATTCACCTGAGTCACTGACATTCCCTTTCAAAATCGAAAGTACTGCATCTTCATTAATATCTTTAAAATGAATGATAATTTCAAATTCTTCACATGATTTTCCTTTTTCTAAATGAAAATCAAGTTCATTTGGTTCAATTTCTGATTCTGAGACACTTTTATCTAATAGCATTCTTAGCGAATGCAGCATATTACTTTTGCCAACATCATTAGCTCCGATGATTAGAGTGTTCGAATTAAACTTGATGTACGCATCTTTAAAATTCCTAAAACCTTTAAGTTTCAGAGATGAAATTTCCAACTTAAAACCCCTCTTTAAAGTAAAAAACCTTTTTATGATGAGGTTTCACGTAAAGTATGCAACTGAATTTTGCTCATTTTTTGCGGCAGATCTATCCAGAATCGTTTATTATCCTAAAATGATGTTCAGACAAGTTATGCTTCTGGCACAAAATGATAGCTGAAGGCAGATGCGCCTCGTGACTCATCACGAGATGTTATTTAAGAGTCTGAGACTGCATTGGGTACAACCGGGAAAACGTACATTCGGCTGAGTCCTTTGGGCTGTTTTACGATGTTGTGATCGCAGCCCATACATCCTCTGTTGATGGGATAATGAACACAACCTGACGAATAGGATGTAACTGTTGGTGAAATCAAGAGCAGACCAGACCGGAGCACACTAAAATGCTTCGGTCTGGCGAATTTTATTTCCAGCTAGCCCTGTCTTCCCAAACGCTACGCAGCATTCCTGTTGTAGGTACTCTTACACTAAACCAGTCATAACTGAACACTGCCTTCTGATCGTCATCAAGCGAATCATCACCTGTCAGCACAACTTCACTTCCCGGTACACGAGTACTTTTGTTGACAACGATGCAGTTGATGGGTGGTAAGCCATTTTCAAGGCACAAATTACCCAAGATGCCCAATTGTCTCGAAAGGAACAATCCGGCATTCGGCTCCTCACGTTTCATGCGGGAAGCGACTTCACTGTACGTAATAGGTTGCACCCATCGCGGGCGAGGGTTACTCAGTTTGGAACTTTCGATATGGCTAACGAGAATTAACCATATTTGTTGAGCCTGAACATGAATTCTGTCGCCTTTCACAAAATGTTTTAGCTCGTACAATTTATTCACAATAGCCACCTGTTAGAATTGAACTGATCGTTACATATTGCCCTTTGTGTTCAATATTGCACGTATTGTTCTTTATCGCAACATGTTAAGTCCGGCATCTTAAGATGCTCCTCTACCGTTTCTGGCACAAAGCCGGCCATGTTGGAGGGACATGACTTCACCTATGAACGAGAAGGATGTATCTTGAATTTCCTCTCAGGACCACCCCGGTATCTGACTGCACTCGATGCAAGAGACTCCAAGTCAATTTCGGCTTGATTTAACAAGTCCTTCAAGTCTTGCTTGGGAATCTGGTTTTGCACAAGCAGGGGAAGAAGGCTTATGAGTGAACAAGGATTACTGGAGACTAAAAACAATGTTATCGGTGTTGAACAGCTCCGCCGTTTGCTGCTTGGCATTTTAAACACCCGCCTTGGAGGTAGTAATGCAGCAAAATGATTTACGCTGACTGGTTGAAGGCCGCAAGTATATCGGGCAGATGGAAATCAAAGGTCCGCGCCATAACCCGTTAATTCTCCAGTTCTGGAAGGACATCAAACGAGGCGGTATCAAAGATGACGCCCCTCCTGGTGCGCTGCTTACGTCGGGTCAATGCTCGAACGCGTCGACATCATCGCCGTCGCCAACGGCGATGCTCGGCTTGGGCGAACACCTCGACACATTGTTGAAATCGAGGTTCGCCGCCAATCTGATTAATGCTTCGGGGAGAAATTCATACTCCAACTATAGGGCAGGATCGTCTACCGGGGCGAAGTCAGTCCAGCCTAATTGACCTACACCCCGTTGATTCCCACAGATTGTTCTCATTAACGTCCGCTCCTGGCACAAAACTGACATCCCAACCTGTATCAGATCATTAAAATTGCCATAAGTTAAGCCAGTAACTCTCTGGTATGACGTAGCGCTTGCGCATCAGGCAGGACAGCCAAATTTGATGTTCGCTGAAAGCTGATTGCTCCCTGGCGCAATGCCTATTGTTAGCTTGCAGGTGAAATAATAACAGAAGGCCTATCCAAAGCGTGTTATAAGCGAGTATGAAAACCTCCACACGGGTGGTTGAGAGGCATGGCATGAAATTACGAATCACAAGAGCAATCGGCCTCAGCAGGTTCTCGCCACGTTGGGTTAAGGTTATCTGTTTACAGTTAACAAAAAATGATATTGAGCGCTCCCTCAATGCTCTACTGGCCAACATTGATGAATCTGAGCTTTCTCCGGAGCAAGTCAAAGCGTTTAGGGAATGCGTTGACAGGATTAACCTGGCACGGGGTAAGGGGATGCAGGCGTGAGCACTTTTAATTAAGCATTTTTCGATGTTGCTTTGTCAATGATGGCTTTTATCCAAAAAATTCGGCAGGTGAAAAGTAGTCTAACCGTTTGATAAAAGGTAAGCCCAAACCGTATATGCGCGGCGTGTTTGCTGCGCAAGTATCGCTGACAGGCCGACAGCAGCGGAGCTCTCGAAAGCCACATATGAGCCAATGAAGACTGATGGGAGCGCGTAGGGATGAAACTGTCCGCTATGAGCGAAAAACGGACCTTCAAATCCGAACCGGTTCAATTGATTAACCTTGGCTGTCAGTCAAGCTATCGTTAACATGAATCCGATCGAAAATTCCTTATCGCATTTTTACAAATACGCAGTGGCAAGAAAGATAGATTCTGGCTCATGACAAGTAGAGTTGTTCATTTGTATAAAGAGACTTCGCCTTCAGGACGCGTTTTGAACCTGCGATGCATCCACAGGTATTGCTCAGGAGCACGGAGAATTTCACGCTCGATGATCTTGTTCATATAAGCCGCTGCGGCGACCTTGTCTTCCCCTGGATAGCCTGACAACGGCTTGCTGATATACATGTGATAACCTTGTTTATCGCTACGTCGAATCATGCTAAGTGTGATCAAGGGTGCACCAGCGAGTTTTGAAAGAACATACGTTCCGTTCGTCGTTGCTGCTTTTTTTACCGAGAAAAAAGGTGCAAAAACGCTTCCTTTAGACCCATAATCCTGGTCTGGTGCAAACCAAACGGCTTCACCTGCTTTTAGCGCATGAACAAAACCTGATAAATTACGTCGATTAATCATAGCCTTATTTGAACGCATACGCCCTTTTGTCTGTACCCATTCCATTAATGGATCATTGTGTGGGCGATACGTTGCCATCATAGGATGGCATAACCCCATTATTCTTCCACACAACTCAAGGGACATAAAATGAATCCCGACAACCATTACTCCTCTTGTCGCACCGGTCAGGTTTTCAAGCCCTTCGACATCAAACCATTTTTTGACTCTCGCATCGCTCCAGAACCAGGCCATTCCTGTTTCCATCAGTCCCAGCCCGAGAGAAACAAAGTTTTTATTGACCATCTGGCTCCGGGCAAACGGTGTCATCTCGGGAAAGCACAGTTCGATATTTCTAATCGCAATCCGTTCCCGGCGTTTCAGAAAGGGTCTTGATATTTTTCCAAGGCCAGAGCCCAGAATATGTAAAACCGGGTAAGGAAGTTGAACGAGAAGCCACAGCAGACCCAAACCAGACCAGGTAAGCCAGTGGCGAGGATGAAGTAAATTATGAGTTAAAGTCTGTGCCATAAATTTCCTTAATGCTAATGAAGGTTATAACGCAAAAGGAAAACAATGAGGCAATTCGTCTTTAGCGATACATTTTGTTTTAGATGATTTAAATTCATCTAAATTCAGGAAAAAAATATTTTCCAGTGGCTGGTGAATAATTTAAAGAACCAGGAGTGAATTGTAAGCCAGCAAATTTATTCTGTTATAAATCCATGGTTTTATCATTGATACTCAAGGAATTGTCTTCTTGATTCATCATCATCAAGGTACTCAAAAGAAAGAAGCCGAATTTTGGTAAGTTTACAAAACCACTCACAATCGTTTCGTTGAATAATTTCGTCTGGTTTGAAACATATCCCGGATGCCACCCGAATAATCGCATATTTACCATTACTAAACCTGACCCTGTGAATACAGAAAGGTTGGCCAGCCTGCCCGTGACAGCTGTTCGATATGATATGCCCTTCAATAAAAACAGATTTTTTAGATTTCATTATCATACCCTCGACAACAGCAGTACAGGAGGAATGTTGTCATTTTCCGACATCACTGACGTTAAGTGGCAGAAGCTGATCAGCCGCCGATACACCAGCATTCTGAAGGTCTGAACAACAGTCCGCAGGCAGGGCACTCAAGAACCGCATCTTTTCTTAGTTTACCTGCTTTCTGATCGGCTCTGTGTGCACATACCGGACAGGCAACATGAACCGGTCTTTCTTTAAAATACCTGAGCCCATTTGTATAAGACATAAATAATTCTCTGAGGAATAGAGTAATTATTATACGCTTTAATATAAAAATAACTGGCATAAGTTATGTTAAGTTGTGTCTGAATCAGGATATCAGATATTGAAAATTGAACGTCTTATTTATGATACACTACCCTTCCGTGAGAAATTTAAGATGAAATCAGAAGACACCCTTGACTGGTATCCGGCACAATTACCGCCTGTGAAAATTATTCTTGGAGAAGCCGTGCTGGCTGTGGGTAAACAGGGCCGACCGATTAATACCCGCACCTTGCTGGAATACCTTCAGGTCATACAGGACAAACAAAAAAGGCGGGATGACAAAATCGCCATGCAGACTGCGATTGATGTTCTCAGGGATAATCAGCGCATTAACGGCAGACGTTAATGCACCTCCGGGATCAGTGTCAGTTCTGAATGATCTCAACCGTATGGTTTTGTCCATCATCCTTCAGCGGTATTCTGTCATCAGGGAGGAGAACACCATCCAGCGTCACGCAATATTCTGCATCGCCGCGTGAAACACTAATCTGATAATGGCTTTCACCATATTGATATGCCATAGAAAAAGAGGACCACTCATCCGGTAACCTGGCATGAACACTAAAGTCAGTGCCGGAACGTTTTATCCCCAGTAATCCCTCGGTAAGTAAACGCCAGGCCCAGGCTGCGGAACCGGTATACCAGCTCCACCCTGCACGTCCGGTATGGGGAGCGACACTGTAGACATCAGCACTCATGACATAAGGCTCAGCTTTATAAATCCCGACAGAGTCCGCATTCAGGGTATGATTTATAGGGCTGAGCATTGACCAGAGTTGCCAGGCTCGTTCGGCATTCCCCATTCGGGCAAAGGCCATCACTGCCCAGATGGCGCCATGCGTATACTGCCCTCCGTTTTCCCGCACGCCGGGCAGGTACCCCTGTATGTAGCCCGGATTTGGACCGTGTCCGTCGAAAGGAGGCGTTAACAGTTTGATCAGCCCTCCTTCGTTATCCACAAGGTGCTTATCCAGCGCCTGCATGGCCTTTGCGCACCGTCCCGGGCTCGCGGCGCCGGACAATACAGACCAGCTCTGCGCAATCGCATCAATCCGGCAGTCCTGTGAGGTTTTCGATCCCAGGGGAGTACCATCGTCAAAATACCCGCGCCGGTACCATTCCCCATCCCAGGCGTGGGCTTCGAGATTACTTTGCAGGCGCAGAGCCTGTGAACGGCACATCGCGGCGACGCTTTCATCCAGCCTGTGCTCCGCCAGCGCTGCAAACCGCTGCAAAATGTCGTACAGGAAGAAGCCCAGCCAGACGCTTTCACCTTTGCCTTCGATACCCACCCGGTTCATCCCGTCATTCCAGTCACCAGCCCCCATCAGCGGCAGGCCATGCTCCCCGAAGCGAAGTCCATAGTGAATAGCTTTGACGCAGTGTAACCAGAGTGTCTCTTCGGTGCCGCTGATGACCGGCGTGTCATAGACAGACTCTTCACCAGGCTGAAGCGAGCGTCCTTCCAGATAAGGAATGCGTATTTCCAGTGCATCCATATCCCCCGTCGTTTCAACATAGTGGCACACAGCAAGCGGCAGCCAAAGATAGTCATCGGAACAGCGGGTACGCACACCGTTGCCGTGTGGCGGGTGCCACCAGTGCTGCACATCCCCCTCGATAAACTGCCGTGATGCACAGAGTATTATCTGTTCACGCATCCGGTCCGGAGCAGCGTGGCTCAGAGCCAGCGTATCCTGCAGCTGATCGCGAAAACCAAATGCACCGCCAGACTGATAGTAGCCACTCCGGGCCATAAGACGGCAGGCGACCGTCTGATACAGCAGCCAACCATTAACCAGTAAATTTACGGACGTGTCGGGGGTGTTAACTACGATTTTATCGAGAACATTGTGCCAGTGATTATGAATCCGGTTCAGCTCCTGGCGGACCGTATCCTCGTTCATGTAGCGGGCCAGCGTCTCCTGAGCACAAACATCATTCTCCTCTGCGCCGAGGATAAAAATAAACGTCCTCTGGTCCCCGTCAATTAATGTAACCGCCGATTGCACCGCTCCGCAGGGATCCAGACCGGCCCCCGTCTTACCAGAAAGCTTTTGCAGTTTCATGGCCGAAGGGGCGTGAAGGGAACCATTACGGCCAATAAACTCCCGGCGATCCCCTGTCAGAGAACAATCATTACCGCTGACGGCAAAAAATGCAGTTCGGCCGCCACCATTATCACCATAAAAGTTATTCGCAAGCACCCCGCAGCCACCGGGCGTTCTGGCCACATGTGTCACAATGTGAGGGGCTGAGCGCGTTCGTGTTTCCCCGAGCGTCCACTCTACATAGCCTGTGACGGAAAGTTGACGTGTCCGTCCCGAAGAGTTACTGAGCGTCAGGAGCACCAGTTTAACCGGATCTTCTTCAGCAACCAGGACCGTCAACTCGCTGTCTATACCACTCTCACGATGGGCAAAAACGCTGTAGCCAAAACCATGGCGGGTCAGGTAGTCACCGTGTCCGCGAACAGGTAAAGCCGTCGGCGACCAGCACTCCCCGCTCTCTTCATCGCGCAGGTAAAATGCCTCGCCGCTGCGATCGCTCACCGGATCGTTCTCCCACGGCGTCAACCGGTATTCATGGGCATTCTCATACCAGGTATAGGCCTGCCCTGCCTCTGAGATCACACTGCCAAAACGAGAATTTGCCAGTATGTTCGACCAGGGAGCCGGTGTAAGCGCATTTTCCCGAAGGACGATCTGATACTCCCGCCCATCCTGAGAAAATCCACCGTACCCATTGAAATGGCATAACTGACTGGTATCAGGGCTCCAGTCCGTATGTTGATTACGCTCGCGCACAGCACGCGGAATGAATGCCCTTGCCGGCGATTTCAGGGTATGAATACGCTGGTTAAGCTGCTCATTAATACCCCCTGCGCGGTCATCAAGATAAAGACAGGCCACGCTCATCAAAAGCAACTTATCCTCAGCGGAGAGATGCTCACCGTTCCGGACAAAAAGCCCGCCCTTTTTATCCAGCAGACTGGCTTCAGACCCGGCATAAATTAACTCCATAATCTGATTTTGTAATCCCTGCTGGTAGCCGCCGGGGCTGTTATTCAGAATAACCAAATCAACATCCAACCCTTTCTGTCTCCAGTAACGGTGTGCCTGAATCAGTGTGGTCACTGAGGTGATACTTTCCTCGCTGGTTATACTCAGCAGCACTATCGGCAGATCCCCTGAAATTGCCCAGCCCCACAGTCCGGACTGGCCACGCCGGTTGCGGCCTATCGCCTGGCCTTCGGCGCGCAGCTCCTGGACAGGGTAAAGCACAGCGCTGGCGAGACTATTGAACAACGTGGCATCATCTTCACTGGCGTTCATCTGGCGCAATACCACCAGACTGTGAGACCAGGCCAGTTCAAAGACGCGATCGGCGATAGGGTAATCGCGATATTTCTCCAGCAACGCCAGGCTCTGCTGACGGGTCTCGCTGATGCCATAAATGATATCAATCGTAACCGGCTGCCCTGGCTGCAGAATGATGGCGTTGCGAATTGCCAGTATCGGATCCAGCACCGAGCCCGACGTGTTGCCTAGCATCCCTCCCGTCTCTATTGCCTGTGCATTCGCAGGGTTTCTGCCACGTCCAATAAACCTTGCCCTGTCCGTTTCAAACGACACGTTATGTCGGTTATCGCCGTGCACCACCATCATGTGAAACAGGCAAGGGCCCGGTTCATCCGGTGAGCGCGGGCGCCGGTGGCAAAGAATAGCGTCACGCTCAGGAGCCAGCTCAGTCTGAATAAACAAATTGCTGAATGCCGGGTGTGCCAGATCGCTGGCATCAGGTGCCAGTACCACTTCAGCATAGGTTGTCAGCTCCAGAGAGCGAGGCTTACGACCACGATGAATCAGTGTGAGCCGTCGCAATTCAACATCATCCTCAGGAGAGATCACCACCTGAGTTTTGACGCTGAGTCCCCCTAAGCTGCGTCTGAATTCTGCCCCCGCATCGGTGAACAACACTTCCTCGTCTTGTCCGCTGGTGTAGCCTGTTGGTTGCCAGGTATTGCTCCACACATCTCCCGTCTGGGTATCGCGGATGTAGCAGAATGCTCCCCAGTTATCACGGGTGGTATCACTGCGCCAGCGCGTTAGTGCAATATCATTCCAGCGACTGTAACCACCGCCGCCCGCGGTCAACATCAGATGATAATGGCCGTTGGACAGGAGTTGAATATCCGGGGCGGGGGTATCCACGCTATAGAAAATACGGGGTGCATAGCGAACGGGTTTGACCATGCCCTCATGAGATTCAAAATGACGGCGCGGACTGTACAGATCGACCGCATCCGGCACACGCTCCTGTAACAGCAGGCTCGCTGACCGGAATACCGTGCTGGACATAAAGCGTTCAGTCATGGGGGCGTCAAGCAGCACATGAGCCAGCGCCTGAAATGCCATACCCTGGTGATGCGCCATCCAGGACTGTACCACCGCATAGAGCTGACCGGTTGCAAGACGTGAGGGGGTATAGTCCAGCGCTTCATAAAAACCGTATTCTCCGCGTGCACCATTTTTTTGCAGCCTGAACAGGTTCTCACAGGCTCTCTGTGGGGAAACCATCAGCGCCAGCAGCGTGGCGTAAGGAGCAACAACCATGTCATCGGCAAGTCCCCTGCGTAGACCGAGCCCCGGTACGCCAAATGCCTGATACTGATAATTATGCTGAACATCAAAAGCATGATAGCCAGACTCTGAAACACCCCATGGTACCCCGCGTTCTTTCCCCCAGTGAATCTGGCGCATAACCGCCGACTGACTCATTTCATCGAGCAGGCTGCCGGGCCAGGTGGGCATCACCAGATTCGGCATCAGATATTCAAACATGGATCCGCTCCATGACATCAGGGCAGTTTCATTATCAATCGTGGTAAACAATCGACCCAGCGCGTACCAGCTTTTAAGAGGCAGCTGATTAGTCGCAATGGCAAGAAAACTGGTCAGGCGGATTTCAGACGGCAGGAGATCGTAGTGGCTCTTGTCAGGCATATTGGTGTCACAGTTATAACCGACGCTGAGCAGACTGGTTGCTTCACTGTACAGAAAGGCGAAATCCATCCGGGCATGCTCATCCAGCCGCTGTTCCAGCTCGGTGATAATATTGAGTCGCATTCGGGCCTGCTCCGCCACTGACGCCGGAGGCGTTCCTGTACCGGTTAATGTCGGACGGGCAAGCTCGCTCAGCGTCGGCAACTTCTGTTCATTCCAGGATGCAGGCAACCAGCCAAGCAACAGAGACCACTCATGGCAAAGCTGAACCAGTTGATGCTCCAGATGTCCAGCCCAGCGCATCTGAAGAGGAGATCCCTGATGACATGCGCTGGTCAGATGGTTGCACTGGGTGCGCATGCTTTTCAGTTCGCTGAAAAGCGCCTGCGGAGAGAGCGACACCGCGTTCAGGCAGTGCTTGCGCAGCAGTCTCAGGCTGTCAGGTGGGTTCTTACCCCACTGTTTTTCCAGAATATCCAGTGTATCGTTCAGTCCTGCCAGTATCTGTTGGTTGCTTAAAACAGGCTGATGACGCATGGCGGACAGGCCTGCACGCAGGGTCAATAAATGCCCGGCCATATTGCCGCTGTCGACGCTGGAGATATAGCGTGGACTTAGGGGGACCAGCGTACGGGTGTCATACCAGTTGTAGAGATGGCCCCGGTAGTGCTCCATTTTATCCATCGTGTCGAGCGTGAGCGACACGCGCCGGAGCACCTCTCCGCCAGGCAGGTAGCCAAAGTCCCATGCCGTCAGGTTAGCCATAAGTGAAAGACCAATATTGGTAGGAGAAGTTCGGTGTGCCACCGTCGGTTGTGGTATTTCCTGATAATTATCAGGCGGAAGCCAGTTCTCTTTTGCTGTGGCAAATGTTTCAAAAAAAGCCCAGATTTCACGGCTTGTCTGGCGTAACAGCTGTTTTTGTTCCTGATTAGGCGAAAAAAACTTACGCACGGGCTGGCGACTCAGCCAGCTCATCAGCAGCGGTGCCACACACCATACCAAACCGATCGGTAACGCAATCCCCAGCAGCTGTGGGGCAAATTGTCCGGTCAGTATTGTCAGCGCCACGCCACCGGCAACGTTCAGCCACATCGCCTGATAAAAACGTGCAACAGTGGGTCTGGCCTGACTGCTGTCCTGGCTGTGGCTGACCCACTGGCTGAGGTGACGCCTGCTTATCCCCAGTCGCCATAGCGTCACGGCGATCGCTTTCAGCGAATATCCGGCTTCGTGCGGCAGTATCGCAAAATTAAGGCTGATACCTGACAGACGCTTAAGCGCGCCCGCCCCCACCAGTAACAGATGCGGCTTCACGCGGCGACGCAGGGGTTTATGCAGAAGGTCGTGGCTAATGCAGAGGATGGCTGGCAGCAGCCATATCAGCAACAGTATGCCCAGCCAGTAAACCGGATTGGGTACCCAAAGCAGAGTGAAGAACAGCAATACCAGTAAGGAGGGGGCGACCAGACTGCGACGTAGATTATCGAGTAATTTCCAGTAAGAAAGCGCGGTCAGCGGATTCCTGACCCGGGTTCCATCGGCTTTTCTGACGCGTGGTTTTAGCCAGTTAAGCAGTTGCCAGTCACCCCGGATCCAGCGTGAACGTCGTGCAACATCCGACAGATAATTATTAGGGTACTGTTCGTACAGTAACACCTCGCTCAGCAGACCCGAACGTGCATAGCATCCTTCAAGCAGATCGTGGCTGAGTACCAGATTTTCCGGGCAGATGTTGGTAGTGGCCTGCATAAAAATATCAACATCGTAAATCCCTTTGCCCACAAACGAGCCTTCCCCAAAGAGATCTTGATAAATATCCGAAGACATCATCGAATAAGGGTTATTGCCCGGTACGCTGCTGCGCAGGGCTGCGTAACGCCCCTGACCGTTGCGTGGTATCTCCTCCGCAAGACCGGGCTGTAAAATACCGAATCCTTTGACAACCCTCTGGCGTACCGGATCATACTCAGGCGTATTCAGCGGATGCGCCATCGTCGCGACGAGTTTGTATGCCGTATCGCGCGGGAGCACCGTATCGCTGTCCAGGGTAATAACGTATTTTATGTGACCCGGTAAAAGGTGGGCAGGCATCTCTGCAACGCTGACGAATTGCGTTCCGGGATGGCGCAACCAGCTGTTCAGTAACGCCAGTTTTCCCCGCTTGCGTTCATAGCCCATCCACGCTCCTTCCGAGGGGTTCCATTCAGGCTGGCGATGTAACAGATAAAAACGTGGTCGGCCGGAGGGGTAGCGGCGATTAAGCGCCTGCGTATCGGCGATAGCCTGTCTGAGCAGCGCGTGACTTTCCGGCGAGGGTTCATTTTCAGAATCAGCAAAATCAGTGAGCAGCGCGAACCTGAGATTTTCGTTTTCATTCCCCAACCAGCAGACTTCAAGGCTGGTGAGGAGCTGGCTGAAACTTTCGTGGCTGGTCAACATGCAGGGAATGACTAACATGGTGGCACTGTCAGCGGGAATACCGGCTGAAAAATCCATCCCCGGCAAGGGGCGAGGAACGCGAAAACGGGTGGTTGCATCACTGAGCAAATCGCTCATTAACTGAGTTAATGCGATAATCAGAGGTAATATCACCGCGATCAATAGCCAGTCTGCGCCCTGCATGGCGGTTTCGTGCAATATTGCTGCGGTCGCTGCGGTTGTCAGCAACGCCAGGCTTCCAAGCCATGACAGCAGGGTTATTCTGTTGAAACTGTGCCGCAAGCGTATGAGCCTTGAGGCGTCTGCCAGGAGATGAATATCCAGCGCCTGTCGACCTTCGCCCGCAAGATAATAACCAACATGATGTTCCGGTGTATCGGGCGCTTTTTCCTCTGAAAGCGCCAGCACCTTCTCAGCAACCTCAGGCTCGCTGAGACCGCTGTCCCTGGCCAGAACCTCAACTACGTGCCGGTAATGATCCCGGGTATTGAAGTGCATCCGGGGATAGATGCCGGCAGGATCATTGCGTAATGCCTGTTCGACAACGCTTATCGTTTCGGCGAAATCAGCCCAGTCCGTTTCACTCAATAAACGCAGGCCCGCGATGCTGTTACTGACGGACAGCTGGCTGGCGGCAAGCTGCTGATTGAAACTATGTATGAGAACGTCAGTGGTGATCCCCTGTTCCCGAAGGCACTGATCAACCCAGGTCAGAGGTAACGACAGCGCGTTGCCATGCCCCTGCAGGCGCCGCACCAGCTCTGCGACAAACGCACTGGTTAACGGAGGTCGGGAGCGCGCCATATCGGCAACCACCATGATTAAATCACCAGGCGCACTCTCTGCGCATTCGACAATCCTTGTTATCCACGTATCAGCAAGGTTTCTGTCCTGCTGCGCTTTTATCACTTCCACACTGATACGACGAAGATTTTCAATCAGCGCAAGGCGCAGCATTCCCGGTAACGCCCAGACTTCACCCAGCGTCAGCGGCGTCACCTGTTGATAGGCAGTGAGATAGCTGGTCAGGCTGGCGGCATCCCAGCGGCCATCGCCGTGAGCAATGGCCTCAGATGCAATATGATAAATTCGTGGGCAATTCAACGGCGATACAAGCGACGGAAGACCTTTGCCAAAGCTTTTCGGCAGATGCTGGCGGACAGTGCGGATTTGTTCCTCAATCAGATAATAATTGTCCAGCAGCCATTCACCGGCGGGCATGATACTGGTCTTTTTACCCGAGTTAAGCTCATAGCAGTTTTGGGTAATGACGGCCTCATTGTCGCCAAGCCGTTTCAGAAGATAATAAGGATGCCTATCCGGTGATACTTTATGAGTCCGCGCCAGCTTCTGGCCGTAGCGTTCCATCTGGACGGTCGAAAAGAGTTCTGACCGCGGCGAGCTTTCACCGGCAGGATCGTTCGCCGAAAACGTTATGTTTTCGGCAGCATTCATCGGAATACGGGAGCGGTTAAACCACGCTCTGGGGATCATTTTCATAGCATTGCTCTGATGCGACGTTAGCGCGCAGGAGCAGTTGCGAAATCAGTTCAGAAACGTTCTCTCAGGATGGGCGTCAGGCATCAGGGATTTAACAGCTGCCGGAATCTAACATAAGTATAGGACATGAGCTCTGTTCTGCGGTTTTGGTCGAGCTAGCGTCGGGAGATAAACAGAGCCTTACATCCGGGGCAAAGCATGGTCTGGTTGAGCCGGATTTTTGACAACGGTTGTACTGATTTTAAGCCACAAACAGGACAGGCAGCAGTGGCAGTAGACGCACTGCTGAAGAATTTCATTGCGTAATTGATAACAGACATAACCATTAACCTTTCAATGAATGAGCTTCACCGTACCACATGTGGTTAAGTTTTAATCTATCTATTTTGACACACTGAAAATCAGGAAAGATAAATGTTCGCAGCCACAGGCCCCCTGAGACCGTTTATCCGTCAAAACTCTATGCGGCTTCCAGGGATGAGTAATTCTGATTCGCGAGAGTTAACGGCTGAAATGTGAAGCAGAACGTCTTTTCGTCCATCAGATGGGATGATGAGGCCTTTACCACTAAGAATATCAAAGCTTTTGACAATTCCTGTCATTTTATGGGACAAGTCAATTCCTTATTGAAAACACGTAAAGACTATACATTGAAAATGGCATTCAGCCACTTTTATTTTCCCTACAGGACCTCTGGACGGCTAAAAGATAATTTGCTTATATCGATTCCCTGTGCCTTAATGAATCCCATCAGTTCGATGTACTAATGAAAGTTAGAAATTTTCCGGGCAGTTCTCATTACCAGGCGCTATCGTTGATATCCCCTCTTTTGAGTCCATATGTTTAATCTTATACGTTTACTATCAATACAATCATGTATAACGGAGTCAGTATGACCTCTAGAATTATGGGCCTGGTTAAATGGTTTAACGAAGACAAAGGTTTTGGCTTCATCTCTCCTCTTGATGGCAGCAAAGATATCTTTGTCCATTTATCTGCACTTGATGGCGACAACTTTAAAACTTTATTTGAAGGTCAGAAAGTTGAATTCGCCATTCACCGCGGAGACAAGGGTCCTGCTGCTGCAAACGTAACACTTTGCGATAAATAAATCATTGTGGGTCTGCGATAACGATGAAGGATTATTCCTGAGTAGACAGATCCATAACTTAAATCAGATGAAAGTCGTTTATTCATAATATCTGATCAGCATATTTTTCAAAATTATGAGTATGCTAACCGATGTGATGAAGTGCAGTACTACTGCATAAAAAGTCTAAAAGCACAAACTAACCACATGTTAAATAAGAAGTGCGTAATGGCTTTGACCTTAATGGCATCTGCCAGTTAATATCCACGAGAGAACATGGTAATAGAATATGATTAAAGTCCTTGTTTTCTTTAATGCTGAATCCTGTAAAGTCATGACCGTTCTGGAAGGTATATCCTCTATCAGGCAGGAATATCCAAACGGTGAAGAAACACATCTTCGGATTATGTCTGCAGGTTTTCCTTCCTTAACTGGCGATCATGGTATTGTTTACGTGGCTACTGACAGGGAGTTAACGTCACAGGAGATACTTGATGCGGCCAGGAAATATTTATAGCATTTTTGTCATGCTCTCTGCTCCACGTTTAATTGCATGCTTACCCTATTTATCAGAATCGAACAAAAAATGAGTTGAAAACATTTATGGCCTGCTAACAGCAGGCTTTTTTTTACATTACACTTTTTTAGAAACACCTTTATAAAGAGAGAGTAATTCGCTACCTTCTGACAAAATGCAGGTGTCTCTCCCCTGCGTGCCATCTTGCCATTTGTGAAAAACCTTGCTAAGTGGCGGCGCTGTCTCTCCTCATTTTAATCTCATCAGGTGTGACTGAAGCAATAAGTTATGAGGGATATAAAAAGGCTCTCCGGATGACTCCTGGCATCATAGTTTTAAGTACCTTCAAAAATGCATGGACATTTCGTATGAGTTGTAATTTAGTTCTTGCACATTCTTCTTAATTTTTTCTTGCGATAAGAGATTTATATCAGTAGTCTAAACCTCGTTAATAACAATATGTCCCAATCGCATTAAAATGCTCAGTAAGAAAAATCGGGTTGATGAGCAACCGTCGACATTGGTATTTGCTGAACAACGAAAAAACTTTAAAAGGTCTCTTTATGTCAGATGCTCTAACACAGTTAAACAATATCCGTACCTTACGTTCTCAGACTCGTGAAATGTCATTAGATGTACTGGAAGATGTTCTGGAAAAGTTTAAAATTATTCTTATAGAACGACGAGAAGAAGAGATATTACGTCTTGCAAATGAAAGTCAGCGCCGCGATAAACTGGAAACACTTCGTCAGATGATGCTTGATGAGGGTATCGACCCCTCCGAACTTTTAGCTGCTATTGGCTCTTCGGGTAAGGCTAAAAGGACGCGCTCCCCCCGCCCCGCGAAGTATCGATATACTGACGAAACTGGAGAGTCAAAAACATGGTCAGGTCAGGGGCGAATGCCGAAGCGGATCTCAAATCTGATTGCTGAAGGTGGGGAATTAAAAGATTTTGAAATCAGCTAAAAAGAGCCGGGTATAACCCGGCTCTTTTTTGTATAGGCCGCAAGTTGCCTTAGAGAATAGTCGAGAAACATTTAGTTCCGTTGATGTAACCGAGAAGCTGTTTAAAATCACAGTGCTGCTTAAGGGACAAACCGGTTATCTTGCAGATCGTTACAGCGAGCAAAAAGAGAGCCATCAGGAGCTTTCATCCCGAGTTAATTAGGACAATATATAATGTATGTTCTTCGTGAATCCATACTGCATGAGCTTAACAACGTCCGTTATTGGCACAAAGCAGTCGATACAGCCTCTTACGCATCAGTTGTATAAATCCAGTCAGTACATTGAGGACATATCTTCTCTCCTTGCCAACAAATGTGGCACCAGTTGCATCGCCATTGCCGTATCGTCGTGTTAGTAGGTCGAAGGCGCTTTTCTAGAGGTGGAATGGTTTTTGGCAAGGTCTGTTCTGGTGCTATTTGGTGCTTGTTAAATCGACATGTTTTAAGCCGAGCAACATTGTTGATACTCCCCGGCAGGTGCACAAACGTTCTTGTAGATGTCAGGGGATCAAACTGAACACCTATCTGCAGTTTGCAGTAAATACAATGCAATGAATCAAAATCAACCTGTTGAACCGATTCTGGTGTAACCCATTCGCCCTCTACGGTGACGGCGTGAGTGGCTAAGACGAAGTAATTCATCATGAACTCCGTAACAAATGAAAAAAGCCAGCATGGTTAGCTGGCTTTGTGGATTGAAGGGGGGAAGGAAGCATTACCGACTGTTACCACGGGTTAGGTTTACCGACCTATTTATGTTCTCTTCCTTTTTTTCAATGAACGTACTTCTCCGCGACCAAAGGTTCTGGCATTACCCGGAAGAACCAGACGTGCGCAGGCATCAATTTTGGTGATGTAACTTAGTGCCTTAAGTAACCCCTTGTCCTTACTACTGTCACCGCGTTGCAGTTTGCCGAGGCAGCAGTCCTCATAACGCTCTTTGTAAGCGTTGCAGTTGTAGAACATGCCTTTACCTTTAGTAATGGTTTCATTCCAGTATTTCCCGAAAGCATGAGCAATCACGCCATCCTGTTGTGCCTTATTGCCATTTAAGATAAACAGCATGTGGTAATGAAACTTACGTTGTGGGCCATATTCCAGTTTCCATATCGTCCCGAGGACATGGCGAAATATTGGATTCTTTTGCATATTACGAAATAACTGCTGGCGATGCTTACGGGCGTCATCAGCAGTGATGTCCGCTTTATGCTCATTCGCCCATGATAAATCAACCCGCAAGATCAGCAGTCGGGAATGACGCTCCTGCAGATGTCTGATGTAATTCATCACTCCCTTCAGGTTTTTAACTGAAACCCTCTGGTACTTTCTGCATGCCTTTTTAAACCCTGCCTGACTCACTGCGAATCGGTAATCCTGCATCAACTTGTTCAGCATCTCTGCAGTAGTTACGGTATCTGCCCCTATTATTTTCCCGTTATGGACACGAGAATATAAATCGGCGCTAGTAAATAAACGCTGGAATGTAGCTATACGTGGATTAGCCATTCGTACTTTCATCGCATCCAGGGGCAACATATTGAGATAACGGATGGCATCAAGAATGATGGCTGATTCTGCACTCTCTTTGTATCCTGAACGGTTATACAGAATAGTGAAGGGTAACTTACGTCCTCTGCTGAGAGTTTTAAGGCAACTGTCCAGTTGTTCTAATCTGAACCTGAATTCATTGTCATCGGATATGATGAGATAAGGATTGTTATTCTCAATGTGATATTCAGCGTGAGATAACAGTATTGATTCTGGTAAGTTCATAATGTATTTCTCTAAAGCCAGTCAACAATAGCTGACTGGCAATATGTAAGGGTGTTTATTGAATGAATGTCTTTGTATGATATTCAGTATGAATAGTGATATCAGAGGTTATGCTTGTGCAATAACACAATGTACCTGTGTGACGCTACACTGGGTGTGATATCGCATGTTTATATGAAGTGTTATTGATAGGTGGGAGTGTATTAAAGAGCATTTGATAATGCATTAAATACAATAATAAATAAACCGTCTTTATAAATCACATGAAACCCATGTGCGACAAGACACGGAAGTATAAAATCATGGTGTGAAGTTAGTGATCTTTTTATCACTATCTTTAATTGTCTTTATGCTCTCGATTCATTAATGCGGGCTTCAAACCATTCTTTTACTTCACGTTCAATCCAGCGGGAACTGCGGCCAAACTTTACAGGTTTTGGAAATTTACCTTGCTGAGCCATTTTATAAAACCACTTATCAGACAAACCGGTCATTTCGGTAATAAACTGCATACTGACAAATCTATCTTCGTAAATATCAATCGTGTTCATGACATGTCTCCGTAAATGTAACAGGAGGACACCGGTCGGCATCCTTTCATGTCATGGGTCGCATATGTAAGATTTTACTTTTATGAACAGGAGACGCGAATGACGTAACAGTGGCCATATTTTAACGTCATGGCTGTGCAGCCGGTCCACAACCTTCTCCTCCCTCTTTTGGATGCTGCGCGTTGCGCTCACATCCATCACTTTACTCCAGCATACCTGAAGGGTATGAATTTTCACTTTTCATGCATTAAACTCAGTATTTATAGCTACTTCAGATGATTTAACACCTACGTTTTTCCCTATGAATTTGCTATAGTCAACGCCATGAAACACCCTGTGACTGACACACGAGTGGCTGAGGGATGGGAAACGTATACGGTGAGTGAGGGGAATCGAATGAGCAGGAATGAGTCAGTTGTAAAATTAAAAAGTGAGAGGGAGTTAAGATTTTACAGGTGGTTTTACCAGTATGAGTCTGCGATATTAAATTATCATTTAAAACCTTCTGTTAATTCATTAAACATTAGCCACCTTTATTCTCTGGATAACCGACAGGCATCCAGAGTAATTAACACAGCTGTACATTCATTTTATCATCCTGAAATAGCAAATGGATTCATCAGAGCTATCCGAATGAATGTTAATGAGCGCTTCATACCTTCACGTGATTTTGCATGGATAAAAAACTGTCCGGATGCATGCTATTATGTCTGGCTGGTGATAAGAACAATAAATATTAAGATGCCTTCATTATTCTCTACTCTTCCTGATGCACAGGTTTATGGCAATCCACCCATATCTCAAATATTAACTTATGATCAACTCAATCTTATCCAGTACCCTGCAAATCACACAGAACGAATGCTCACCATCACCGATTTTTTTGATCGTTGTGATTCCGGTTTAAAGGGCAAAATTGAGCTGATGAATACCATAAGAACAGAATGGTATCGTTTGTATATCTACAAAGATAAGTTTCCTTTAAATAAAAAACAAAAAGAGAAGTGTGAATGGGCCTGGAAGTACTTTCAAAAAGACAGAGCCAAAATCAAGGAAGGCGCAAAAAAAAGAAAACAAAATAAAGAGTCAGAGAAAGAAAGGCAAGAGAGTAGCTACCAAAACGCATCGCAAAACAGCAATTTTATCATGGCTTATCAAAATATATATCACCCCCCTCATATAACAACACTGACTCAGGCTGCTCAATATATACCGCAACAGTACCCGGCATCAACATTAACTCAGCTTGCTCAATATCATCCTTCCATTGTGAGGCATTATGAAGATAATGCTGATGGCCCGCTTAAAAATATGATCGAAAGTTCAGTGCATATAAATACAGCTACTTTAATGCCGTATCTTAAACCTGCCTCTAATGCAGAGAAATGCCTTATCATTCGTTGCCTTTACACATGCTGGTATCATAAAGACAGTGATTTTATAAAACGATTCAATAAAGCGTGGGAAGGCAGGAACGCCAGGAAGAAGTACCGAAGCCAGAAGAAATCGAAGGTGTCATCTGAAAATAGAGTGCCGGAAGATAATAACGTCCCTGTCAGTCAAATTGCAACACAACCCTGTGTGGAATTACCCCATGAAAAAACACCCACGGAGGCCATGGGGGCATTGAATGAGAAAAGCAGTCCCCTTCCAGCTGATGAAAACATGGACGATAAATACGATGGCAATCATCCATTTATGTGGCTGCCTTATTAACGATTATATTTCCTGGGATGTCTACTGAGACGCCGATAACATTCAGTATAATTGATTCTATTGCGCATTCCAGATTATTTCATGCCTGTATTACCTGTATGATGCCACGCCGGTATGTATTACCGGTATGGCTTCTGTACATTGATCTGTTATACCGATCGAAACCAAACGCACGATAGGTAAAAACTATTAATATCTTGGCATTGATCGTTTTTATTATAGTTAATAACGATCAATTGCGTAAAACTGATCTGTATTAACGATTATCCCATCTCCTCTCAAATGCATACGATCAAGTGGCCTTTTATGCAAAAAAGGCCCACTTCCGCTTATAAAACACACAGTAAGGAATATCTATGTTGAAGATCATCCCTTCATTTCTTTTCGGCGCAGCATTGTTCAGTGGTGCTGTGCATGCAATGGGCCCGGAGCAGCAATGGGGCAACTGGTTTGGCACTGTCAATGCGATGGAGTTTGAACTTAACGCCGACAATAGCGCCGGAGAGCGTATGACGCTCACCTGCCGGGACAGTCATTTGATAGTGAGCTACAGCGGGTCAGATAAGGAGCCAATGTATATACCAGATAATGGGAAAGAAACTATGGGAATCAATATCAATACAGTTCATTACCCTCCGAATGAGGCGGCTTTTATAGCGCTCAAAAACACAGACAGCCATGGGCAAATTGAAATCACCCGGATGAATAAATCCGTATCTCACCCCTTCAATACCGCAGGGCTCAGGGAAGCTCTGGAGGGTCTTAACTGGGAAGACTGCATCAGCCATTAACCACCCCATCCGGTAGCTCATGCTCCCGCATTGTTAATCATCAGTAAGGATATCTTTATATGGCGACATTCATTTCACGCCTTATTTTACTCTGTACGCTTTCGCTCCCGGCCTTCAGCTTTGCCATCACCATTCCCGGTAATATTCATCCAGAACGCTACACGTTCTTTCTGACAGATGGCGGTGGTGAAATGCTTCGCGAAATGAACGATGCGGCAGTCAGCGTAAAACTCAACAATAAAGCTGGTTTCAGCGCGGAGGCACAGAGCAAGGCGGCTGCAGCGAATATCTCTCCTTTATTGTACGCAGCATCACCGCTTGAACAGAACTTTATCCGCTACGACAGTAAACCGGTTAAGGCTCTGACTTGTCTCGTAACGACCCGCACTATGCCGGGTCAGAATAAAAATTACTCATGGGAGGAAACCTATTGCCTGGATGAAACCGGTGCTGCCTACATCGGCACAAAAGGCTGGCCGTCACGTGCTATCGTCGAAAAGAGCTGCGAGGGGGGTGCCTCCGGTTGTCCTGTATATCTTGTTCTGAACAATGATCCACCGACCATGCGGAATGATGCTGCGCAATATATTCCTTATAGCAGCGATCGGGCAAGCGGGCAGAAAGAACGTAACTCTGGGCCAAAATCAACGACCGCTGAAACCGTCGCAGAGCAGGACGGTTATGTGGTGAGTTTTGTTAAAGCCAGCAACTGTGCAGACAACAAACTGATTGTCAAAAACACAAGCTCCGGGAAAACCGCCGCAATTGCAGGATTAAGAGGTTGCTCTTTTGATCCGAAGAAAAATGCAGTAATTATCTTCCCTCAAAATGAATATGTCGGCGTTTACAGTGGCCCCACAAACGCTTCTGAGGAAATAGCCTCAGTCGATCTCCCCTAATTACTCTTCCAGTCCGGTATAAGCTTCCTGCGGTACCGGACACCTTTTGGACCAACCTATGAAAACTAAAAAATCCCCGGACAATACAACGCCAGATGCAGAATCATTTGGGCTGACCTGGCCCGTTGTTTTCAGCGTCGCAGGGCTCACACTGCTGAGAAGTAAGTCGGTCGTATGCCAGACAATAGGGGCCAGCCTGATGACCTATAGCCTGATAAGACTCATAAAAAAAATCGCCACGCTTGCCTGAAAAGTCCCAATCAGGCAACACGATTTGTGTTCTAACACCTGTACCAGACGTATTATCGCCTTTCGAAGCCCACCTGGAAGCTAACTCTCGACAAAAGCTGAAGCGTTCCTTTATCAAAGGGCTGGCTGCACTAGCAGAGGACAGAATCAATGATGATGCCTTTGTTTTATCGGTGTGCAGCAAAGCGTATGAACGCTTACCTCTGAACATAAGGCGAGTCGTTAAGCACGAATGGTGTCTTCGATACTTCAAGTACAGTAAACCCTTTATTCTGCGGCGATTACAACATCACCAGGCCGAAAAGCAAATACCACCGGCATTACCTGACAGAGAACTCTCGCCACAGCAGAGCCAGCCACCAGCCTCTCCCTGAACATTTTATCTTCCATCCAATGCCACTCTACTGGAGTGGTTTTTATGTCCGTTTTAAAAGGAATCAACTATGACCCGTTTAGCCAGCCGCTTTGGTGCAGTCAACCTTGTTCGTCGTGACCGCCCGTTAACTCGCGACGAACTGGCTCATTATGTGCCCAGTGTCTTCAGCGAAGAAAAACATGAATCCCGTAGTGATCGCTATACCTATATCCCGACAATTACCCTTCTCGATAACCTGCAACGCGAAGGTTTCCAGCCATTCTTCGCGTGCCAGACCAGAGTCCGCGACCAGAGCAAACGAGAGCATACGAAGCACATGCTGCGCCTGCGTCGTGAAGGCCAGATTACTGGCAAACAGGTTCCCGAAATTATTCTGCTGAATAGCCATGACGGCTCCAGCTCATATCAGATGCTACCGGGGTTATTCAGAGCAGTTTGCCAAAATGGGCTGATTTGCGGTGAGAGTTTTGGCGAGGTGCGCGTCCCGCATAAAGGCAACGTAGTAGAGAAAGTCATCGAAGGGGCCTACGAAGTACTGGGAATATTTGACCGGGTAGAAGAGAAACGCGATGCCATGCAGTCGCTTTTGTTGCCGCCGCCCGCTCAGCAGGCGATGGCGAAAGCGGCGCTGACATATCGCTTCGGTGAGGAACACCAACCGGTGACAGAGACGCAGATACTTTCCCCACGCCGCTGGCAGGACGAAAGCAACGACCTTTGGACCACTTACCAGCGTATTCAGGAAAACCTGATCAAAGGCGGTCTGTCGGGACGAACAACCAAAGGAAAGCGCACCCATACCCGAGCAGTGAAAGGTATTGACGGTGATGTGAAGCTCAACCGTGCCCTCTGGGTGATGGCTGAGAATATGCTTCAGCTTGCTTCATGATCCCTTCCACCATTTTTCCTTAACACCTTTCCGAAGATTCGGAAGGGCTTTTCTTTCTAAGGAGCAACCATGTCTACGATCAATTTATCCCCGGTATTTCCTGCAAACGAGCAGCGAGTCATCCAGCGAGCATTACGTCTGCTGGAGAAATACCAGCGTCAACCGAGTGAGTCATTTACCTCCAGCAGCCTCACAAAAACCTGGCTGCAACTGCAGATGGCTCACCTGGAGCGGGAAGTCTTCATCGTGATGTATCTCGACAATCAGCATTGCCTGCTGGAGCGAGAAACACTGTTTACCGGCACGTTCAGCCATACCGAAGTGCACCCCCGCGAAGTGGTTAAATCAGCCCTGAAACATAACGCCGCTGCGGTCATTCTGGCACACAACCATCCGTCCGGCACGACAGAAATCAGCCTGCAGGATAAACATATTACTCAGAGGATTATGAAAGCGCTGGCACTAGTGGAAGTACGTGTGCTGGATCATCTTGTGGTGGGAAACGAGGTGGCGTCATTTGCTGAGCTTGGTTTGCTTTAAAGGGAGATTTTTATGTCATTAATACCAGCCCATGAATGGGGTCTAAAAAGCGATATTGTTCCACGGTTTGGTGCCAGATTAGTTCAGGAAGGTAACCGGCTGCATTATCTGGCTGACAGGGCTAGTTTGATAGGCAATTTCAGCGATACGGAATGCTTCAAATTGAATAACGCATTTCCACACTTCATCAGCCAGATGGAATCGATGCTGACCACTGGTGAACTGATCCCCTGTCACCATCACTGTGTCACTCTCTACCACAACGGTTTTACCTGCGAAGCCGATACGCTTGGTAGTTGTGGTTACGTATACATCGCCGTTTATCCCACACAACGTTAATTACTTTCACGAGAGAAAAAATGAAATTTCTACCTGCAACAAATTTGCGGGCGGCGAAGCCATGCCTGTCGCCCGTGACTATCTGGAAAATGTTACTTAGTCGTCTGCTGGAACAGCATTATGGCCTGACGCTAAACGATACACCTTTCTATGATGAAACCGTCATACAGGAACATATTGATGCCGATATCACTCTGGCTAATGCTATTAACTTTCTGGTGGAGAAATGTGAGTTAGCCCGTATCGATCGCAGTGGATTTTCCTCACAGGGAAAAGCGCCA
Source organism: Enterobacter asburiae (assembly GCA_011754535.1). NCBI lineage: Bacteria > Pseudomonadati > Pseudomonadota > Gammaproteobacteria > Enterobacterales > Enterobacteriaceae > Enterobacter > Enterobacter asburiae. The sequence continues at coordinate 1,056,226 of JAAQVN010000001.1, forward strand.
TATCTGACCGTGACAGATATCCATCATGCCAGAAAAGCATGTGGATTAATGAACAGTTGTTCTTATCGGGAAGTAAGTAATATTGTTCTTAGCAGATCGCGTCAGTGAGGGGACGGCTTAAAGAGCTGAGAAGGTTTGCACGGTCTGTGAAGAAATTGGTGAGATTAGCGACTCGATGAAAGGCTCATCGAGTCGCATGAAAAACAAGGTGGGGGCACAAAAGGGGGCATTTATAAAGATGAAGCAAGGAAATGTATTTATTTATCAATGGTTATGTTGGTTTTGTTGTGTTCCTATTATCGCACCATTTCTTCCTCATAAGTCTATAATTCCTCTAATTTATAAAGCTTTATCTACACAGCTAGCGGTAGTGCTTTCAGATAAGAGTGTGACAGAAGCGGAAACGTTGAATATCCTGTTACTGGGTGAGCCTGGCGTTTTACTCGGAGCGGTAGAAATGGCCGGTGCAATGGCATTATGTATTGCTCGTAAACTGACTGGACTGATGAAGGCATGATGTGATGTTATTGCAACTTAAATTCTTACCCGGCGTTGGAAAAACGTTGGACGTTTTTTGGGTTTCTTGATGACCGCGCGTCGGTATGTCTTTGAATAGCAATAAGTGTTGCGGCATTAGCAACTTAAGCCTCGTCTTCACTCTGTAATATCTCACGCAGGATGCGGCTCGATTCCAGTATCGGCAGATCTTCCATTAATAACGACGATCTCGATGGCAATTTATTAAACAAGCGCTCCGTTTGCGAGGCGAGATAGGCCACCAGAGGATGTGCGTCAGGGTCGGCTGAAATCAACTCCACGTTGTATTGCGTGATCGTGCCTTCACCAAAGACCCCCGAGCAGTAGTTGGTCCCGCCCATGTATCTGAAGTCTTCAATAAAAAAGCTGAACATATGCATTATTTTGTGAATGTCGCGTTGGTTAGTACGGTTATCCGCTATCCGAAACAGTATGGTATTACCTTCAATGTCATATTGATAACGAAGGCGCTGCTGCTTAAACAGCAAGATAAGCAGTAAGCGATTTATCCTGCTGAACTGTTCCGTCACCCTGACAACGTTGCTAATCATTGCATCTGACCGCTTTTTCATTTTCCCGTGACGGTGCGCCGCGCTTTTACCGGGGCGAAGCTGTGGCTTTTCGATCCCCTGCAGTAGCTGAGCATTAATGACGCCATGCTCAATAACGTAATGAATATGCTTAATTGCGGGCTCCAGCGCCTCAATGGAAAACAGCTCGGTATAGCCGTCGCCGGCATCAATACCCGTTTGATATTTGGCCAAAAGAAAATGCAGCATTTTCTCCAGCTTAAAAACCTCGGACTGCGGCAAGGCAATACGGTAAGAATGGGCATAATCCACATCGCCCCAGAACCGTTTTAGCGACTGAATTCGGTTATAGATGTTGTTGGCTTTACCCACTTTCATCATTTTTTTGGCCGGGAAAAGTAATAAATAGAGAAAAGAAGGGGTGTCCATAAGGCGCCTGTGATTACGGTAACCGAAAAAGCAATGATAGAAGTTTTTCATGTCAGGCGTAGCGCAGCGTTCACAACGCTGAGCGCTTCCTGCTTAAGGCGGTATAGCCCCAAAAGACTATACCACTCGTTCCCTCCTATCGTGCAATTAACGCAAACACGCCCCAGCCAACATATTCCCTTGTGTAAGCCACGTGGCGCTTGGGCGCTACCGTCAGCTCCGCGCGCACCTCCTGTGCAAAATCATCGTCGGGGTTGTGATCCAGCCAGCGGCGCATTGTCATCCATTTCGCGGCTTCGTATCTGTCCCAGCCCTCCTGGTCTGCCAGCACCATTTCGACCAGGTCATAACCCTGCTGATCGAAAGACGCGACGAGATCGGGCAGGGTGAGAAAGTCTGCGGTGGACGAGACGCCGCAAGCCCGAGCCGTCTCCTCCGTTGCGGGAACCTGTCGCCAGTAAGGTTCGCCGATGAGCATGGTTCCCCCAGGCTTAAGGCTTTGTGCCAGCAGGTCCATCGTCCCGGCAACGCCGCCCGCAATCCACGTGGCGCCAACGCAGGCCGCCACGTCGCATTGTTCATCAGCCACGTAGCCTGCCGCGTCGTTATGCACAAAATGGACGCGTTCGCTGACGCCGAGCGCCTCTGCGCGCCGCGTTGCCTGCGCGGTAAAGAGCGGGCTCATGTCGATGCCGATACCAGTAATCCCGTAATCACGTGCCCAGGTGCACAGCATCTCTCCCGAACCGCTGCCGAGATCGAGAATGCGTGCGCCTGGCTTCATGCGTAACACGCGCCCCAGCGTGGCGTACTTTTCTGGCGTGAAGGGGTTATGAATGCGATGTTCGCTTTCGCTAATGGTAAAAATACGTGGGATATCCATCATCCTCTCCTTAACGATTATCAGGCTGGGCACGGACGTTATTCAGCCCGGTGGTATTGATGCGGTAGGGCTGACCGTTAACGGATTTGATCAACTTTTTGGTTTTGAGTTTTTTGAAGACGGCGAGCGTGCAGTCGCTGAGCAGCAGACCTTCGCGGCTGTAGCATTCAACGGCGGTGACGCGGCCGGACGTATCGCGGACGTGCACAATACGGCCACCTTTGGCGAGAACGTGTAAGGTACGCTGTTCCTGACGGGATAAATTCATACTGGAAAACCTGTTTCATCATCATGTGCAAAACGTGCAAACACACAGCGGTGTCCGCATTCGATTTCGGCGCAGTGATAATCAGTCCGGCCTGAAAAGGTCGGGGAAACTGATTATCGGATGATGACATTCTCCAGCATCAAAGCCTCGGGTTGAGTAGAAAGGTATTTACGGGGTGAATGGTAACACCGGGTTATTGTATGTGAATACCCAGAGCTAAAAAGTGTGATCCCGGTAGGATCACACGGTACCTTTTTTTATTTTTCTGTCGATTTCAGCCTGCGGCTTGCCGAAAAGATAGCCCTGCACGAGGTCGCAGCCAAGCGCCTGAAGGCGTTCAAGCTGCGCTTCGGTTTCCACACCTTCTGCAATAACCCGCATATTCAGGCTCTTCGCCATGCTGGTAATCAGTTTAACGATATTAAGGGCATCATCCTGCGTGGATATCGGATTCACAAAGGATTTATCTATCTTAATTTTATCAAAATTCAGTTCACTCAGTCGCGAGAGCGATGAATATCCCGTTCCGAAATCATCGATGGAAATTTTGACGCCCAGTGCTCGGAGTTTTTTGAGAATAGTGATCGGCATGTTGCTGTCACTGAAGAGCGAAGACTCTGTTACCTCTAACTCAAGTCGGCTGGCCGGCAGGCCTGTCTCTTTCAGGATGGACTGAACCATCGTCGTAAACGATTTTGTGCCTAACTGAACGGGTGAGACGTTCACCGAGATTCTGGCCGGGACCGCCCAGGACACCGCTTCCCGGCAGGCAAGTTCAAGCACATTTTTGCCGATCTCATTGATCATGCCGGTTTTTTCAGCAACAGAAATAAAGTAATCAGGTGACAATATCCCCTTCACCGGGTGTATCCAGCGAATAAGCGCTTCATAGCCGTAAATTTCATTGCTGAATGAATCGACAATAGGCTGGTAATAAACAACGAATTCATGGTGATCGATCGCGAGGGCCATATCATGCTCAAGGGTTCTGCTTTCCTGCAGCTTCTGCAGCATCCACTGGCGGAAGACTTTTATCTGCTGTGAGCCCTCTTTTTTGGCTTCGTAGAGGGCAAGATCGGCGAATTTATAGAGATAATCCGAGCGCCGTTCATTATCAGATAAAACGATACCCACACAGGTGGCAATTTTTATCAGCTGGTTATTAATCGTATAGGGCTGACTGATACGATCGCTGATCTCTTTAGCGCGCGAAACCGCAGCGCTTTCGGTCAGGCCGCTCGAGAGAAGTGCAAATTCGTCACCGCCCAGGCGGTAAAACGTATCTGTCGCGTTGCTCATTGAGGTAAGCCGTCGGGATACCTGATTCAGCAGTAAATCGCCCGCATCATGGCCATAGGTATCGTTGACCTCTTTAAATCGGTCTAAATCAAATAACATCACCGTAACAGGGGTATGGTTTTTATCTGCCTGAAGGTTAATTTTATTGAGGTCGTCCCAGAAGAAAAGACGGTTTTTCATGCCGGTGAGGGAGTCATGATACACATCGTATTCCAGCTTCGAATTCTGGATTTGCAGCGTTTCTTTTGACAGCTGAAGTTCGTCAGCGAGGGTTTTCACCTGCATATGGGCTTTAAGGATATTTTTATTCTGGTAGATCATTAAGAATCCCAGAATAAAGCTTAATATCACCAGCAGTAACGAAAGTGCTGAGTAAATATAATAAAGAATCTGTATTTTATGGTTGGATTCATTAATCGTGTTAATATCTTTTGTTAACGCACTTGAAGACAGTTGACTTAGCGGCGCGTCGAGCAGGTGCATATTTGCCAGGTATTTTTTTAACTCTGCATGGCTCATTTTTTCCAGATTACTGTCCAGATACGCCAGTATTTCTTCCAGGCGTGCAGCAAGCTCTTGATGCGTTTTATCGCTCCCAATATAGCGGCCTAAATCTCCTCCTTTCAGCAATTCGCCCTGGCTGAGCATAATTTCGAGACGCATGCGGGCCTGGTCTATCGTAACGTCATCGGTATCGGTTGCGTATAGACCAAGCCATGATTCAAATCGGTAATACTCGGATACCAGTTGAGCCACGGACCAGGACTCGGTGTAATGAGTTAATTTTTGCAGCTCTTGCTGACGATCGTAAACAAGAAAGGCAATATATCCCGTCGTGATAAAAAGAGAAAAAATGATACCAACCAGTATCCTGTTCATTATGTTCTCCTGAACTGCTACTCAATCTTCATTTTGCTAACCTGCCATGCTGAACGCGAGTAATAAATCTGATTATTCAACTCAGGAAGACTGTCATAAGGGTATACAATGAATGAGGGTCCTTTATCGCGGATGCGCATATATTCGCCATTAATCTTTAAGGCAAGAATGGCATTATATTTTTTAAAATCACTAAGAGGTATAGCGGTAGCGTAATCATTGAGCGCAATCACATTTACGTTAGTCCCTTTTGCCCCAACATAATCCATGAGCTTGCTCATTGGAACACCCTCAAACTTCGTGCGGCCCGTATACCAGGGAGAGGTCGTCTCGAAGCTCACCATACCCAGTTTTTCAAGGCTGGCGAGATCAAACACTGCTTTTCCAGCTTCGTTCGTATTTTCTATATTACCGTAAATCGTCAAAATGGGTTTTCCCGCGGGTTTCGGCAACTCACCCGCCCAGGCTAAACTCTGAACCAGACAGCATACCAGCATTAGGGTTAATCGCATTATGGCCTCCACTTTTGAACAGAAGTATATGAATTATAATTTAGTAATCCTACTAGTTTATATATTTTGTTGAGCCACCCTTATCTTTGCAGTGGTTTTCTTTTAAATTTCTTACTAATCATATGGTTAGCGTGTTTTTGCAATGGTGGGAGTAAGGGGCCTTAAACGCGTCATTTTTTTTAGATACGCTGGCTTTACTTGAATAAACTCTCTGGCGTTTAAAAAACGATCGTTTTTATTGACTCACGTTTTTCTCTCCGCAGATTCATCTGTGATACAAACCCTTTAAACGTACTTAACGCCTGAAAGAGGTGTCGTTATCCGCCCGGGCAGGCGCCGGGATGCTACCCGCTCATACGCTATGCTACCCTGCTAAATCGTGCCCCTGCATGTCTGACGACGGGGCGACAGGCGACAGTCTTTTTTTAGAAGTTTGTTGGGTGCGCGAACAGTAATCTTTATTTGTCACGCCTGAAATTATGACCTGACTTTGTACCAACGGCGAAAGAGTAAAATGTCGTAGAGCTGCTTCCATTTTTCCAGGAAAAATCTTAGACCTTCGTCTGTGGATATTATCCATTTCTTTAATATATCAGTCGCGTTTATTCTGGCAGGGGAGCCCCGGAATGTTCGGCATAATATCGGGAGTGTCGATAATATTTTCATGGTATTTCAAGGTGTACCCAGAGCGAAAACAATATGCCTCGCTCAGGTTGCTAAATGATGCGCCACCCGATTTCCATCCGGGTAGCGAACAGGGGAATTAAACAAACGGACGCGGTTGGGCGATGGGAATGTTAGCGCTCTTGAGGCGGCTGACTCGCCGATTTGCCACTTTTCGCCATGCTGGCAAAAACGCTGTCCCGGTAGATCCAGGCATGAACTAATGCGGCTGAAATATGTAAGAGCACCACGGCAAAAAGGAGTTTCGCCAGAAGGCTATGGGCATCGTGGCACCATGCGAAAAGCGTTGGGCTTGTTGGCACAATCGGTGGGAGGTTAAAACCCTCAAACATAACGACGGGCAAGCCTGCTGCCGACAGCTGCGCCCAGCCCAAAAATGGCATTGCCAGCATGAGCGCATACAGCAGCCAGTGCGACGCCTTTGCCGCAAATACCTGCCAGAAGGGCAAATCTGCAGGGAGCTGGGGGGGCTGGCTACGCAGGCGGTTCATCAGACGGAGCAGCGCCAGCAGTAGTATGGCAATCCCCAGAGGGCGATGCAGGTCGATTAGCGCTATCCGATGATGGAGCGTCGTCATCATTGCCGTACCAATGAACAGCATTGCCAGAATCATCGCCGCCATGAGCCAGTGCAGCCCTCGAGCCAGCGCGTTGAAATGCTGGGGCGTTTTTTCTTGTCCTTCACGGTTCGGGTTCATTTAACCTCCTGCATTTGAACGGCCTCGGTTGCCTTGCCGTAGCCAATTTCCCGCTCGCGGCGGCTGAAAGAGTGTGAATACGCGGCAGAACGCGCGTTCAGGACAGGATCGGCAGACACTTCCACACCCGCTGGAACCGTCGATGGGTCGAAGTTAACGTCGCGGCAGGGACCCTCTGCCTGGGCTTCCACCTGCGTCACCTCCAGCGTTCCGGCCACAATTTGCTTGCGATCGTTCGGCCACGGCTGGGAAGGGTCATCCACCGGGTCACCCGGCTGCGCGAGCTGAAGAACGAAATCCCAGTAGAGTGGTTTCTGAGCAAGTCTCTGGCTGACGCCCTCGAACATGGCGTTGCGATCGGCTGTCTGACGCTGAGCCTCGCTCAACGATATAAAAGGATCGTGCGGGCGCATCATCCAGCGCACCGCCTGGCGATTACCGTGGGCGTCAACAAGATAGAAGGCGTTAATGCTGTAGAACGTTGCGCCAGCAAAACTGCCGGGTGCGGGTTTTTGTGCCGCCCATTTAAGGTATTTTTCTGCTTCCGGATAGGCTTTTAAGAATGCAGCGAGGCGCTGCGGATCCGGTTTGCCGGTTGCTGCATCTGGCGCGGTTGCTTTGCGAAGAGCCAGAAAGCCTTCTGGATCCCGGGTGGCAAAGTAGGGCTCGTTGTTCATCGCCATACGCCACTGCTGTTTGTCGTCTGTGCTGAACATCAGTGCCATGCTCAGGGTTTTCGTTGAGTTATCCGCCGCGTAGGGGTTGCCAGTGCCAATAGAGAACCGGCCGACAACGCGCGTTTCCGTTTGTGAAAAGAGACGCGCAGTAGACAGTGACCTCGCAGCTCCTTCAGGAACGAAGTTTCCGCTAAAGCACATCCCTTTGCCGTGCGCACGGCGAAATCCAGGAGGAAACGGTGTTGGCGTTTCCGGGACTAATGCCTGGCTGATGGTGCGTGAACCAAGCCAGCCCGCCGTCCACGCAAATGCGGAAGCCATCGCCCCCGCGATCGCGGCAATTAAGGCCAGCGCTCCCCAGGTTTTTTTGGATCGTAAATCCACTTTAGACATAGACGTTTTTCCATTGTGAAGAATAATGCCTGCCACGCTCACAATCTTCTGCGCTGCATGCATTAATACAGGGGTAAAGATGAGGCGATTATTTTTTTATAATCGCGGTAACATTAACGCCGTGGTTAATATGCCAGAGGATATTTTTATGATGAGGCGGCCACCTGCGCGCTAAATAATAACTGACTGAAAAGTCAGTATTTTTATAACGTGCGTTTGTCCGCTCTGAGAAGAGTATATGAGGTAAACCCGATCAAAAAAGAATATCACGAAAAGTTTATCATTTTCTGATACCCGACATTCTTGCGTCTGCCACCCGGCGGGTGGCCTAGCCCGCCTCCAGCATCCCAAAACTCACAATTCGCGAGCGTCCCAGCTCTTTCGCCCGGTACAGGGCCACGTCCGCGGCGCGCAGCAGGTTGTCGCTCTGAGCATGCTCTGGATAGCTGGCGATGCCAATCGACACGTCCACCGGCCCAATCTCGGTCAGCCCGTAGCGAAGCGACAGTTCATGCACGGCGGTGTAAATCTTCTGCGCGCAGGCGTGCGCCTCTGCTTCACCGGCATTGGGAAGCAGAACCAGAAACTCCTCGCCCCCGTAGCGGAACGCCAGCCCGCTGTCGTGCGCGGCCCGCTGAACAATCGACGCCACGTTTTTGATCACCCCATCGCCGGCCTCGTGACCAAAGCGGTCATTGATGCTTTTGAAGTGATCGATGTCGATCATCATGCAGCTTAACGGCTCGCCGTTGCGCATGGCCTGCGTCATTTGAGTATGCAGGGTGTCTTCCAGATGATGGCGATTACGCAGGCCGGTAAGCGGGTCAAACAAGGCTTTTTCCAGCAGCGCGTCGCGCAGGCGCTGGTTTGCCAGCGCCAGCCCGAGCGCCTCGGCCATCAGTTCCAGATACGCGCGGGAAGGGGCATTTTCCGGGGTGATGTTCTGGAACGAGAGCAGGCCAATAGCCTCTCCCTGGGCGATAAGCGGCACGCACAGCGCGCTTTCCGCCTGTGACGCCGGGAGATGATAGCAGGCGACATCCGGCTCACCGTTAACCGGCGGGTGGCTCTGACCGCGACGCACGGCCCAGCACGCATCGGGGTGGAACGTGGTCTCATCACCGGTCGGTGAAAGCCATTGGGCGGCGCAGCGCATTTGCCACGGATCGCGATCGAAAACGTAGAGCCGTCCCGCTATACCCGGCGCGATGTTGGGAGCAAACATCTCAGCCACGTTAATGACATCGTTAAAGTTTTCACACCCCTGCAGCCGCTGCGTCATGCGCGCCAGCAGCTCGCGGATGGCCCAGTCGGCGTCGCGCTCTTTTTCCAGCCGCTGTCGCGCAAGGCCGTTTTCGCGGAAGATGCGGATGGCCTGAGCCATATCGCCTATCTCATCAACCTGGGTGAAGTTCGGGGGTTCGACGGCGTAATCCTGTGATGCCAGACGATGAACGACGTCGCTCAGGCGTACCACCGGACGCAGCACGCGACGCTTGAGGATAAAGCCCATCACAAACAGGAAGAGCACGGCGGTCAGTCCGACCATCACCTCTGAAGCGGTACGAAGCGCTTTTGACGTTCTGGTGGCAGCCTGCACGTCGGCGATAATGCGCTTGTCCAGCAGCAGGCGAAAGCGGTCGATGTTACTCTGCGCCCGCTCTAATTCCAGTTCATAACTTTTACCGAAGAGTAACGCAACGGCTTGCCGATCTTCGCCCCGGGTGATGCCGTCAATGGCTGCCTGCTGCTCATCCTGCAGTTCGTCAACAATCTTCAGTCCGTCATACAGCAGCGCCAGCTCCTCACCCGATGCTCCCATGTTTTTGAGCTGCTGCAGCGTATGTTCAATATTCTTCAGTTCAGCTTCTTTCGCCTGATATTTCTCCAGCACATCAGGCTCTTTTTTAATGGTGTAAAGTCGCGCTAAATCAGAAAGCATCCAGGCGTCTGTTTCGATCTCTTCCGTAATCTCATCAAACACTTGCCGTTGTTTAACGGCCTCACGTTCTATGTTGTCGGCATGGGAAGCCATCACCATGACGATGCCGGAGGCAATGGTCAGGCACACCGTGACCCCATAAGCCCAGTTTGTGATCGTGGCGATTCGCACCTGTTGGTTTCCTCTACGGCAAAAATGGATGAACTTTCTTTCAGATTATAGAAAACCTCTGATTCAGAGCGAAAAAAAAGGCGGCACAGCGCCGCCTTTCAGAACGCCTGTTCTTACAAATCAGGAGAGTTTTTTCCCTCTTCGATGAAATCCGCGTCCAGCTCTTCGGCGTTGCCTTCGTGATCGCGTCCGGAGAAGAGGTTCCAGCAGGCGATAAACAGCGCGGCGATGAGCGGCCCGATCACAAAGCCGTTAATGCCGTACAGCTCCATACCGCCGAGGGTAGTGATCAAAATCAGGTAGTCCGGCATTTTGGTGTCTTTCCCCACCAGCAACGGGCGCAGGATATTGTCTACCAGCCCGACGATAATCACGAAGAAGCCAACAATAAACAGCCCCTGCCACAGCTGGTGAGTGGCAAACAGGTAGATGGCGGCCGGCACCCAGACAATCGCCGAGCCGACGGCGGGAACCAGCGAGAGGAACGCCATCAGCGCACCCCAGAGCACGCTTCCGTCGATGCCCGCGATGGCAAACGCGATCCCGCCGAGCGTGCCCTGAACGACGGCCACTACCGCCGTTCCTTTCACCGTCGCCCGGGAGACGCCGACAAACTTGGCGAACAGGTGCTGTTTAACAAAATCGGACAGCGGCAGGGAGTCGAGGATCTGGCGCACCAGATACGGTCCATCCTTCAGGAGGAAGAACAGCAGATAAAGCATGATGCCGAAGCTAATGGCAAAGCCAAACGTGCCTTTGCCGATCAGGAACGCGCTGCCCGCCAGATACTGCCCGCCCTGCAGCGCGACGTCGGAGAGTTTTTTCTGAATCTGCGCCGCGTTGGTCAGGTTGTGGTCCGCCAGGAAGCCGCTGGCCCAGTCCGGCAGGTGGTTAAAGATGCTCGCCACCACTTCCGGGAATTGCGTGTTGTTCTCCTGGAGCTTCGTGTAAACCACGTTCAGCTCAATGGCGAGCGAGGAGAGGATCACCATCAGCGGGATGAAGACGATCAGGCAGATAATGCCAATCGTCAGCAGCGAGGCCAGCCCGTTGCGATCCCCCAGCGCGGCGCGCAGCCTGTTTTTTACCGGGTTGAAGATGACGGTCAGAATAGCGGCCCACAGTATCGCGGAGAAGTAGGGCGACAGCACGTCGAAGAAGGCCCAGGTCACAAGGGCGAGAATGAAAATAAAGAAACCTTTGGTCAGTCCGTTAAAGCGCATCAGTCAGTCCTGGTTACTAATAAACTGTGTCGACTATAGAACTGATTGTGAGAATTACCAACCTTTGCGCCAGGTGGCGGCCTGTAGGGCAATATCGCGGTATGAATTCGCGCTTCACGGATAGCACTTTCGACTGACCGAAGATCGCACGCTCCCGCACCATGCTGTAAGTATCTGCTTGCGGAGGTGCTTATGGCCTGGCGTCCGATTCTCTATGTGATCCTCACAACCCACCCCAGACTCAGCGCGCGGCGCGCCCGCTTGCGTCTGGTCATCTAGCTTTTTGTTAATAATCGCGGTATAACACCTTCTTTGGATGTTTAGATGTCCATACGTATAGAAGGTAATATGCAAACACAACAAGAAAATGGGCAGCTTAAGCGCACCATGAAAACACGCCACCTGATTATGCTCTCCCTGGGCGGCGTGATTGGGACAGGGTTGTTTTTCAATACGGGATACATCATCTCCACCACCGGTGCGGCGGGCACGCTGCTGGCGTACCTGATCGGCGCGCTGGTGGTCTGGCTGGTGATGCAGTGTCTGGGCGAGCTTTCCGTGGCGATGCCGGAAACCGGCGCGTTCCACGTCTATGCCGCCCGCTATCTTGGCCCGGCGACGGGCTACACCGTGGCGTGGCTCTACTGGCTGACCTGGACGGTGGCGCTCGGGTCGAGCTTTACCGCCGCCGGGTTCTGCATGCAGTACTGGTTCCCGCAGGTGCCCGTCTGGGCGTGGTGCGTGGTCTTCTGCGTGGTGATTTTTAGCCTTAATGTCATCTCCACGCGCTTCTTTGCCGAAGGGGAATTCTGGTTCTCGCTGGTGAAGGTCATTACCATCGTCGCCTTTATTATCCTCGGCGGGGCGGCGGTCTTTGGTTTCATCCCGATGCAGGACGGGTCACCCGCGCCGGGCTTAAGCAACCTCACTGCCGAGGGCTGGTTCCCGCACGGCGGCCTGCCGATCCTGATGACCATGGTGGCGGTGAACTTTGCCTTCTCCGGGACCGAGCTTATCGGCATCGCGGCGGGTGAAACGGAAAATCCGCACAAGGTCATTCCGGTTGCGATCCGCACCACCATCGCGCGGCTGATCATCTTCTTTATCGGCACCGTGTTTGTGCTGGCGGCGCTGATCCCGATGCAGCAGGCGGGCGTGGAAAAGAGCCCGTTCGTGCTGGTGTTTGAGAAGGTCGGTATTCCTTATGCGGCTGATATCTTTAACTTCGTGATCCTGACGGCGATCCTCTCGGCGGCGAACTCCGGGCTGTACGCGTCTGGCCGCATGCTCTGGTCGCTCTCGAATGAGAAAACGCTCCCGCGCTGCTTTGCCCGCGTGAACAAAAACGGCGTGCCGCTGACGGCGCTCTCGGTTTCCATGCTCGGCGGCGTGCTGGCGCTGTTCTCAAGCGTGGTGGCCCCGGATACGGTGTTTGTCGCGCTCTCGGCCATTTCTGGTTTTGCGGTGGTGGCAGTGTGGATCAGCATCTGTGCGTCGCACTTCGTTTTCCGCCGTCGTCATCTGCAGTCCGGCCAGCCGCTCTCTGCGCTGCAGTACCGCGCGCCGTGGTATCCGCTGGTGCCGGTGCTCGGTTTTATCCTCTGCGTGGTGGCCTGCGTCGGCCTGTGGTTTGACCCCAGCCAGCGGATTGCCCTTTATTGCGGGCTTCCGTTCGTCGCCCTGTGTTATGGTGCCTACTATCTGACCCGAAATATGACATCGCAGGAGCCTGAACATGTCGCAGAATAATCCGCTTACCGCCATCCTTGAAAAACAGCCGTTTGTGGTGCTGGATGGCGCAATGGCAACGGAGCTGGAAGCGCGCGGCTGTAACCTTGCAGACAGCCTCTGGTCTGCCAAAGTGCTGGTGGAAAACCCGGATCTTATTCGCGAAGTGCATCGTGATTACTACCGCGCGGGCGCGCAGGTGGCGATCACCGCCAGCTACCAGGCCACGCCTGCGGGCTTTGCGGCACGCGGTCTGGACGAGGCGCAGTCCCGCACGCTGATTGGCAAAAGCGTGGAGCTGGCGCGCAAGGCGCGCGAAGCGTATCTGGCTGAAAATCCGCATGCGGGCACGCTGCTGGTGGCGGGATCCGTTGGGCCTTACGGCGCGTATCTGGCGGATGGCTCAGAGTATCGCGGCGACTACGTGCGTAGCGCCGAAGAATTCACAGAATTCCACCGCCCGCGCGTGGAAGCGCTGCTGGATGCGGGCGCTGACCTGCTGGCCTGCGAAACCCTACCGTCCTTTGAGGAGATTAAGGCGCTGGCGGCACTGCTGACCGAGTATCCCCGCGCCCGGGCGTGGTTCTCATTTACCCTGCGCGACAGCGAGCACCTGAGCGATGGTACGCCGCTGCGTGACGTAGTCAACGTGCTGGCAAACTACCCGCAGATTGTCGCGCTGGGCATTAACTGCATCGCCCTGGAAAACACCACCGCGGCGTTAAAACATCTGCAAAGCCTGACGGCGCTGCCGCTGGTGGTTTACCCGAACTCGGGCGAGCATTATGACGCGGTAACCAAAACCTGGCACCACCACGGCGAAGCGTGCGAGACGCTGGCGGGGTATTTGCCCCAGTGGCTGGCGGCGGGAGCGAAGTTAATCGGCGGATGCTGTCGTACCACGCCGAAGGATATTGCGGAGCTGAACGCGCAGCGCTGATGCCCTCACCCTGACCCTCTCCCACGGGGAGAGGGAAAAAACCAACCGCACAAAACCAACTATTCTTTCCCGCTTTTTTTCTAAAAACGAATCGTCATTAACGATTCTTTTTTATTCCTTTATCAAAATTCCTGCGCCGGAAATACTGCCCTCATAACAACAAGGGGAGCAGGCACTATGGCAAATTCATCGCGAATCACACTTCTCGGCGCGCTGGCGCTGTGGGCATTTCAGGCGCAGGCGGTGGACGTCACCGTCGCGTATCAAACCTCTGCGGAGCCGGCGAAGGTTGCGCAAGCAGACAATACCTTTGCGAAAGAGAGCGGCGCGAAGGTCGACTGGCGCAAGTTCGACAGCGGCGCGTCCGTCGTGCGTGCGTTAGCCTCCGGCGACGTGCAGATCGGCAATATTGGTTCAAGCCCGCTGGCGGTCGCGGCCAGCCAGCAGGTGCCGATTGAGGTTTTCCTGCTCGCCTCGCAGCTTGGTAACTCTGAAGCGCTGGTGGTGAAGAAAAACATCACCAAACCGGAAGATCTGATCGGCAAACGCATCGCCGTGCCGTTTATCTCCACCACTCACTACAGCCTGCTGGCGGCGCTGAAACACTGGGGCATCAAGCCGGGTCAGGTACAAATCATCAACCTGCAGCCGCCGGCGATTATCGCTGCCTGGCAGCGCGGCGATATTGACGGGGCCTACGTGTGGGCACCGGCAGTGAACGAACTGGAAAAAGACGGCACCGTGCTGACCGACTCCGAAAAAGTGGGCCAGTGGGGGGCGCCGACCCTCGACGTGTGGGTAGTGCGCAAAGACTTTGCCGAGAAGCATCCTGAGGTGGTGAAAGCCTTCGCCAAAAGCGCGATTGACGCCCAGCAGCCGTACATCAGCAATCCGGAAGAATGGCTGAAGCAGCCCGCCAACCTGGAAAAACTCTCCCGCCTGAGCGGCGTGCCGGAATCGGACGTGCCGGGGCTGGTGAAGGGCAATACCTATCTGACCCCCGCGCAGCAGGTGCAGCAGCTGAACGGGCCGGTGAGCAAAGCGATTGTTGATACCGCCACCTTCCTGAAAGAGCAGGGCAAAGTGCCCGCGGTAGCGGCAGATTACAGCCAGTACGTGACCGACCGCTTTGTGAAATAAGGAGTCCGCCATGCTGAATATTACTAACCTGTACGCCGATTACGGTGGGAAACCCGCGCTGGAGGACATCAACCTGACGCTGGGCAGCGGTGAACTGCTGGTAGTGCTCGGGCCGTCCGGGTGCGGAAAAACCACGCTGCTGAATCTGATCGCCGGGTTTGTACCGTATCAGCACGGCACCATTCAGCTGGAAGGCAAAAAGGTGGAAGGCCCGGGCGCCGAGCGCGGGGTGGTCTTTCAGAACGAAGGGTTGCTTCCCTGGCGTAACGTGCAGGAAAACGTAGCGTTTGGGCTACAGCTTGCGGGCATTAACCGCGAACAGCGGCTGGAAACGGCGCGGGTGATGCTGAAAAAGGTCGGGCTGGAAGGGGCGGAAAAACGCTTTATCTGGCAGCTTTCCGGCGGTCAGCGCCAGCGCGTCGGCATTGCCCGCGCGCTGGCGGCCAATCCGCAGCTGTTGCTGCTGGACGAGCCGTTCGGGGCGCTGGATGCCTTCACCCGCGAGCAGATGCAAACCCTGCTGCTGCGCCTGTGGCATGAGACGGGCAAGCAGGTGCTGTTAATTACCCACGATATCGAAGAGGCGGTGTTTATGGCGACGGAGCTGGTGCTGCTCTCGCCGGGGCCGGGGCGCGTGCTGGAGCGCTTGCCGCTGGATTTCGCCCGCCGCTACGTCGCGGGCGAACCCGTGCGCAGCATCAAATCCGACCCGCGGTTTATTGAGCAGCGCGAATATGTCTTAAGCCGCGTGTTTGAGCAGCGGGAGGCCTTCTCATGAGCATCGTTTTCAGTGAAAAAACGCGCCGCACGCGTCTGGCGCTGCGCTGGCCTTTCTCGCGCCAAATCACCTTGAGCGTCGGTACGCTGCTGGTACTGTGGACATTGTGGTGGGCGGTTGCGGCCCTGCAGTGGGTCAGCCCGCTGTTTCTGCCGCCGCCGGGACAGGTGCTGGACAAACTCATTACCATCGCCGGGCCGCAGGGCTTTATGGATGCCACACTCTGGCAGCATCTTGGGGCAAGCCTGACGCGCATTCTGGTGGCGCTGCTGGCGGCGGTGATTATCGGTATTCCGGTCGGGATCGCGATGGGCCTAAGCCCGACGGTGCGCGGCATCCTCGACCCGCTGATTGAGCTTTACCGTCCGGTGCCGCCGCTGGCCTATCTGCCGCTGATGGTGATCTGGTTCGGCATCGGTGAAACGTCAAAAATCCTGCTGATTTATCTGGCGATTTTCGCCCCGGTTGCCATGTCGGCGCTGGCGGGCGTGAAGAGCGCCCAGCAGGTGCGGATCCGCGCGGCGCAGTCGCTGGGGGCCAGCCGCACGCAGGTGCTGCTGTTCGTGATTTTACCGGGCGCGCTGCCGGAGATTTTAACCGGGATACGCATCGGGCTTGGCGTGGGCTGGTCCACGCTGGTGGCGGCAGAGCTGATCGCCGCCACGCGAGGATTAGGGTTTATGGTGCAGTCGGCGGGGGAGTTCCTGGCGACTGACGTGGTGCTGGCAGGGATTGCGGTAATTGCTGCGATCGCCTTCGGATTAGAACTGGGGCTGCGCGCGTTACAGCGCCGCCTGACGCCCTGGCATGGAGAAATACAATGAGTGAACGTCTGACCATTACCCCGCTGGGGCCGTACATTGGCGCGCAGGTGTCGGGCCTGGATGTGACCCGTCCGCTGAGCGATAACCAGTTCGAGCAGCTGTACCACGCGGTGCTGCGCCATCAGGTGGTGTTCCTGCGCGAGCAGGCAATCACCCCGCAGCAGCAGCGCGCGCTGGCCCTGCGCTTTGGCGATCTGCATATCCACCCGGTCTATCCGCATGCGGAAGGGGTAGAGGAGATTATCGTTCTGGACACCCACAACGATAACCCGCCGGATAACGACAACTGGCACACCGATGTGACCTTTATCGAGACGCCTCCCGCCGGGGCGATTCTGGCGGCGAAGCTGCTGCCGGAGACGGGCGGGGATACGCTGTGGGCCAGCGGGATTGCGGCGTATGAGGCGCTTTCCGCACCGCTCCGGGTGCTCCTGAGCGGGCTGCGGGCGGAGCACGACTTCAAAAAATCGTTCCCGGAATACAAGTACCGTAAAACCGAAGAGGAGCACCAGCGCTGGCTGGAGGCGGTGGCGAAGCATCCGCCGCTGCTGCACCCGGTGGTGCGCACCCATCCGGTCACGGGCAAGCAGGCGCTGTTCGTGAACGAAGGGTTCACGACACGCATTGTGGACGTGACGGAAAAAGAGAGCGAGGCGCTGTTAGGTTTCCTGTTCGCACATATCACTAAGCCGGAGTTTCAGGTGCGCTGGCGCTGGCAGGAGAACGACCTGGCGATCTGGGATAACCGCGTGACGCAGCACTATGCCAATGCGGACTATCTGCCGCAGCGAAGGATTATGCAGCGGGCGACGATTTTAGGGGATAAGCCGTTTTATCGCCCTTGATCCTGCAGTACACGTAGGCCGGGTAAGGCGTAGCCGCCACCCGGCAATTGTGCACCGTTCTTGCCGGGTGGCGCTGCGCTTACCCGGCCTACAAAAAACTGCACATTTAAAGGTGCGCCTCAATATACCGCTGATAGCGGTTCGCCTTCAGATAACACAAATCCACCAGCACCAGACCGTCTACGCAGTTGTTAAACGCCGGGTCGCTGCCAAAATCAATAAACTGCACGCCGCCGGGTTCACAGAGTTCGGAATACTGCTTGTAGAGCGGCGGAATGCCGCAGCCCAGATTACCGAGCAGGGATTTCAGCTTTGTCAGGTCATCCACGTAATCCACCCCGCCAAACTGCGCGAGAACGTCCGGCAGCGACGCCGGGTAAGGCTGGCGTGACGCGGCCAGCGGATGCGTCGCCGGGAACCACAGGCGGTAAAAGGCGACCAGCAGATCCCGCGCCGCAGGCGGTAAGCCACCGGAGATGGAGACGGGCCCAAACAGGTAGCGGTAGTGAGGGTAACGCGCCAGGTAAGCCCCGATGCCGGACCACAGATAGTCCAGACCGCGACGCCCCCAGTAGCGCGGCTGAATAAAGCTGCGCCCCAGCTCAATACCGTGCTCCAGCACGTCCTGCATTTTGTCGTCGTAGTGAAACAGGCTGTAGCTGTACAGCCCGTCAACGCCGCACTTTTCGACCTGCATGGCCGTTGGCATAAAGCGATACGCGCCGACAATCTCCAGATCCTCTTCATCCCACAGGATCAGGTGCAGATAATCATCATCGTAGCTGTCGGTGTCCCGGCGTTTACCGCTCCCTTCCTCCACCGCACGAAACGCAATCTCGCGCAGGCGGCCCAGCTCGCGCAGAAGAGGAGCCTCTTCCTGCCCGTTGCGCTGCCACAGGTAGATGGTTTTGCCGTCGCTGGTTTTACCCAGACACTCGGCCTGCGCCAGTTCACGTCTCAGCGTGGCCCGGTCTTCCGGACGGGCAATCGCACACTGGGTTTTAAAGACGCCAGGCAATCCCTTGCCAAGACGCATCACGTGCTGACGGCACTGCTCGGCCATCTCACGAGACGAAAGGGTAGCGCTAAACCAGCTGTTCCACGCAATCTGCTGGCCGATTTTAATCGGCAGCTGGCTGTGGCGGCGGCGGAACATCTGCTGCATCAGCAGCAGCATCGACAATGTCGGCGACACCAGCGTGCTGGTATAAAAGAGCAGGCTGTTGTGCGCCTGAATATGCACCGGCAGCAGCGGGGCGCGCAGCTTGCTGGCGAGTTTGATAAAGCCGGAGTGCCATTTTTTATCGCGAATGCCTTTGCGCGTGGGCCGTGAAACTTCTCCCGCCGGGAAGAAGATCAGCACGCCCGCGTTTTGCAGATGCTGCTCCATCTGAACCAGGGACGACTTCGCCGTCCTGCCGCCCATATTGTCGACCGGAATAAACAGAGAACTGAGGGGCTCAAGGTGGGTCAGCATCCGGTTGGTCACGACTTTAACGTCGCGTCGCACGCGGGAGACGGCGTACATCAGCGCCAGCCCGTCCAGGGTGCCCGTCGGGTGGTTGGCAATAATGACCAGCGGGCCATGTTCGGGGATTTGTTCGAGATCGCGGGCGGAAACGGTGCAGAGAATATCAAGGTGTTCCAGAACTTGCTCCACCATATCCAGCCCTTTCAGGTGGCGGTGAGCGGCGGCAAACTGCTGGAATTCGTCTTCGTAAAACAGCCTTTTTAACAGACTTTTTTGCCAGGGTGCAGGCCTCGCCTGAGGCCAAAGATCGTCGAGAACGCTATCGAGGCTAAACATGATTACTCCTCCTGCCGTCTTGCGAAGACAGTAGAAGGAGCAGATGTCGGTTGTATTGCAGTTTGGTGAAGATTAGCGGAGGATTTTTTTCTCAGCCAGATCCAGCGCGAAGTAGCTGAAGATCAGATCCGCGCCCGCGCGTTTGATCGCCCCCAGGCTTTCGAGGATCACTTTCTCTTCGTCGATAGCCCCTGCCAGCGCGGCGAATTTGATCATCGCGTACTCGCCGCTCACCTGGTATGCCCCCAGCGGCAATTCGGTGCGCTCGCGGATGTCGCGCAGGATGTCGAGATACGCGCCAGCTGGTTTCACCATCAGGCAGTCTGCGCCCTGAGCTTCATCGAGCAGGGATTCACGAATTGCTTCGCGGCGGTTCAGCGGGTTCATCTGATAGGTCTTACGATCGCCCTTCAGCGCCGTGCCGGCTGCTTCACGGAACGGGCCGTAGAACGAGGAGGCAAATTTGGTGGAGTAGGACATGATGGCGGTGTCGGTAAAGCCTGCCGCATCCAGCGCCTGACGGATCGCCTGAACCTGGCCGTCCATCGCCGCAGACGGCGCGATGAAGTCCGCACCCGCAGCGGCAGCGACCACAGCCTGCTTGCCGAGGTTCAGCAGGGTGGCATCGTTATCCACGCCATGATCGCACAGCACGCCGCAGTGACCATGGGAGGTGTATTCGCAGAAACAGGTGTCGGACATGACCACCATTTCCGGCACGGTCTCTTTGCAGATGCGGGACATGCGGGCCACGAGCCCGTCTTCTTTCCACGCATCGCTGCCGGTCGCGTCAGTATGGTGGGAGATGCCGAAGGTCATCACCGAGCGGATCCCCGCGTTGGCGATGCGTTCGATCTCGCGCGCCAGATATTTTTCAGGAATGCGCATCACGCCCGGCATGGCTTCGATGGCTTTGTAGTCATCAATCTCTTCTTCAACAAAAATCGGCAACACCAGATCGTTTAAGGTCAGTGTTGTCTCTTCAAACATAGCGCGCAGTGCAGGTGACTTGCGCAGGCGGCGGGGGCGTGCAATTAAATCGGTCATGGTATGCCTGATGTTTGTGGAACAAAGAAGGTTAGTGTAACCGAAAGCACCGTGAGGTGTTTATTAAAGTGGGCGGTTTAGCGGTAGATAATGCAAGACTGCGGAAGGGGGAGCGTTCGGGGCAAACGGTTTAACATCAACCGCTTGCCCTGAGATTATTAAGATCAGTTAGACGCGGTAAGCACCTGGGCTTTATTGGCGCTCAGCTCAGCCACCAGGTTATTAATGCCGTCACTCATATTAACGAAGCGCGTGTTAGGAGAACGGGTGACCACCACAAACGCGCCCACGTTGGACTGCGGAATCATCGCCATGTAGGTGATGAATCCGCCGCCGCCGCCGGTTTTCTGAATAATGCCCGGACGGCCATTTTTCGGCGCCATATAGACCCAGCCCAGGCCGAGCGCATCGGCTTTACCCGGCACGTCCATCCCGATGACGCGGTGCAGCTGAGTACGCTGATAAATGAGGGTCTGCATACGATCGGCCTGGCTGCTGCGGGAGTAGAAATCCGAAGAAAGGAACTGCTGCATCCAGCGCATCATGTCGCCAGGGGTGGAATAGACCCCGCCGCTGCCCACGGCCGCCAGCGTGTTGTTACACGGGCTTGCGCCTTTCTCTGCCACCATCAGGCGTTTGCACTGGTCCGGGGAAGGGGTAAAGGTGGTGTCTTTCATGCCCAGCGGACGTGTGATCTGCTCTTCAAACAGCTGCGGATAAGGTTTGCCCGCCGCCGCTGAGAGCGCATCCGCCAGCAGATCAAACGCCAGGTTCGAGTAAGAGGCCTGCGATCCCGGGGCGGATTTCAGCGTGGCGGTACTCAGGTAGTTCCAGCGCTGTTGGCGCGTTGGCCAGACAAAAACGTCGCGGTGCGCTGCACCGCCCGGCTGCTCGCGCGGCAGAGCGCTGGTGTGGGTTGCCAGGTTCACAAGGCGGATTGGCGTGCCCTGATACGTCGGAACACGGGCACCCGGCGGGGCGTATTTGCTGAGCGGATCGTCGAGCTTCACCACGCCCTGGTCGAGTAGTTTCACCAGCATTTCACTGGTCATCAGCTTGGTTAAGGACGCGACGCGCACAACGGAATCCAGCTGCGGGCGAACGTTATTACCTGGACGTGTTTCACCAAAGCTGCGAAAAACGCGCTGGTTGCCGTCGATGACCACCATTGCCATCCCGGTCGCGCCGCTGCCGTAATAGATAAGGTTCGCGTAGCGATCGGCAATATCTGAAGCCAAAACGGGCGCCGTCAGCGGCTGAGCTGCCTGGGCGGTGGAGAAGCTCACCGCACACAGCGCGGCAAAAGAGAGCAGACAACGTTTCAACGAAAAGCATCCATGAAGTGAATGAGGAAAGTAATGGGTATTTATACTACTAATCGGCACCGTGCAATGCCCCGATTAGCATAACCATAGCGAGAAAAACGTAACCATGGGTAAATATGAAGAATTTCCCTGCGAGCGCTCTCCCATTTTGTGACATCGGGCTTATGATAGGTACCAGTGTTACTCAATCTTGCGGAGAACGGTATGTCTGAAAAGCGTGTGGTAATGGTGGTTGATATGCAGAACGGGGTGTTTGAAACCCCTCGTCATCAGCGCAAGAACTGTGTCTCTTTGATCAACCAGCTTACGCAGGCAGCCGACACGGTGATTTTTATTCAGCATGCCGAGGCCGGGGGGCTGGAAGAGGGAAGTGAAGGGTTTGCGTTGCTGCCTGAACTCCATCAGCCCGCTGGCGCGCTGTACGTGACCAAGACCGCGTGTGATGCTTTTTACAACACCACGCTAGAAACGCTATTACGCGAGCAGGGCATTCGTGAGTTTGTCATTTGCGGCTGCGCCACCGACTACTGCGTTGACGCCACGGTCAAAAATGGCGTCAGCCGGGGTTACCACATTACCGTGGCGGAAGATGCCCATACCACCGCCAACCGCCCGGCAGCTGAAGCACACATCCTGATTAACCATCACAACGACGTCTGGCGAAACTTCATTGCGCCGGCGAACCCTGTCGCGGTGAAACGCACCGAAACAATTCTCGAAAACTGGAAAGCGAACTAATAATCAACCCACGGGTCTGACTTTTTTGCCCGAGCCGGGAGACCGGCCCGGGCAAGGTATTCGTGTGGTAATGCGTTGAGCACAGCAACAACCATAACAACAAGAAGGAAGCATCATGTTTAAGTCTTTTTTCCCAAAGCCGGGGCCTTTTTTCCTGTCGGCATTTATTTGGGCACTGATCGCGGTCGTGTTCTGGCTGGCGGGCGGCGGTGCATGGCTGGCACGCATCGTGGGGGCGACAGGCGAGGTGCCAATTAGCGCGGCGCGCTTCTGGTCGTTCAGCTATCTGCTGTTTTATGCCTATTACGCGCTGTGCGTGGGGCTGTTTGCGCTGTTCTGGTTTAATTATTCCCCTCATCGCTGGCAGACGTGGTCCATTCTGGGAACGTCGCTGATTATTTTTGTCACCTGGTTTCTGGTCGAAGTGAGCGTAGCCATTAACGCGTGGTATGCCCCGTTCTACGATCTCATCCAGAAAGCGCTGAGCGCCCCTAACAGGGTGCCAATCGGCGAGCTTTATAATCAGTTAAAAATTTTTATGGGCATTGCGATGATCGCTGTCACCGTGGCGGTGCTGAATAATTTCTTCGTCAGCCATTACGTCTTCCGCTGGCGTACGGCGATGAACGAATTCTACATGACGCACTGGGAGCGTCTGCGTCATATTGAGGGTGCTGCTCAGCGCGTTCAGGAAGACACCATGCGTTTCGCGTCAACGCTTGAGGATATGGGCGTCAGCCTGCTTAATGCCATCCTGAAACTGTTTGCGTTCTTACCGATTCTGGTCGCGCTTTCTCCCCATATTTCAGCATTGCCGATTGTCGGACATTTACCGTACGGCCTGCTCATCCCGGCGCTGATTTGGTCGCTTATGGGCACAGGCCTGCTTGCCGTCGTCGGGATTAAGCTGCCGGGCTTAGAGTTTAAGAACCAGCGTGTTGAAGCGGCCTATCGTAAGGAACTGGTCTACGGAGAGGACGACCCAACGCGCGCTGCGCCCCCGACGATAAAAGAGCTGTTCCGCAACGTCCGTTTCAACTACTTCAGGCTCTATTTCCACTACATGTATTTCAATATTGCCCGTATTTTCTATCTGCAGGTCGATACTGTTTTTGGACTATTCCTGTTGTTCCCATCTATTGTTGCGGGAACAATCACGCTGGGCTTACTGACCCAGATTACGAACGTGTTCGATCAGGTCAGAAACTCATTCCAGTATCTGATCAACTCCTGGACCACGCTGGTAGAGTTGATGTCTATCTATAAACGTCTGCGCAGCTTTGAACATGAGCTGGGCGATCGTGACCTGCAGGAAGTCACCAACACATTTAGCTAATACAGGAAGTTGCTATGTCTTTTGCCTTACCGCGTGCGTTACCGTTGTCCTTGCTGGCTGCCCTCGTTCTGGCGGGCTGTGCCGAAAAAGGGGCGACTCCGCTTAAAAAGGGTGAGAAGCCCGTGGATGTGGCAAGTGTTGTGCGGCAAAAAATGCCCGCCAGCGTGAAGGATCGCAATGCGTGGGCCTATGCGCTGGCAAAAACCTTCGAAAGCCAGAAGATTGCCCCTACCGAGGAGAATATCTGCTCGGTGCTGGCGGTGGCGCAGCAGGAGTCGATGTACCAGTCAGACCCGGTGGTGCCGGGTCTCAACAAAATTGCCTGGAAAGAGATTGACCGCCGCGCGGAATCAATGCATATCCCGGTGTTCCTCGTGCATACCGCGCTGAAAATCACCTCGCCAAACGGTAAAAGCTACAGCGAACGGCTGGACACGGTGAAAACCGAAAAACAGCTCAGCGCCATCTTTGATGATTTCATTAACATGGTGCCGATGGGACAGAAACTGTTTGGCTCGCTGAATCCGGTTCACACCGGCGGCCCGATGCAGGTGAACATTGCGTTTGCTGAGAAGCATACCGACGGCTACCCGTGGGAAATTGACGGTACGGTGCGTCAGGAGGTCTTCTCCCTGCGCGGCGGGCTGTGGTTCGGCACGTATCATCTGCTGAACTATCCGGCGAACTACAGCGAGCCGCTGTACCGCTTTGCAGACTTTAACGCGGGCTGGTATGCCAGCCGTAACGCGGCGTTTCAGAGTGCGGTCAGCCGCGCAAGCGGCGTCAAGCTGGCGCTGGACGGCGATCTTATCGCCTACGGCAGCAGCGAGGCGGGAAGCACCGAGCGGGCGATCCGGAAATTATCGACAGCGCTTGATATGAGTAATGGCGACATTCGGCGTCAGCTTGAGAAAGGCGACAGCCTGGC
Organism: Enterobacter asburiae; assembly: GCA_011754535.1. NCBI lineage: Bacteria > Pseudomonadati > Pseudomonadota > Gammaproteobacteria > Enterobacterales > Enterobacteriaceae > Enterobacter > Enterobacter asburiae. Next base: position 1,080,787 of record JAAQVN010000001.1, read on the forward strand.
GTTTGAGAAAACGGCTCTCTACAAGAAGGTATTTGCCCTTGCAGAGAAGAAGAGTGGGAAAACGTTACCGAGGGCTATTCTGCCGGGTATTCAGCTGGAAAGCCCTAAGATCACGCGTAACCTGACAACAGCATGGTTCGCGAAACGCGTGGACGATCGCCGGGCTCGCTGTATGGGGCTTTAATGGCGACGACGAAAGCGCAGGACGAGCGCGACAACGCCTAAAATCATACACCCCGCGAGGAAGGGAACGAGGCCAAACAGCGTGCTCACGCCAAACCCGATTTCAACCCGCGGGCGTCCGTTATCCTGCACCTGCATCAGGTGTTCATAAACGCCCGGCGCGTGCACCAGCATATTGAGCAACTGGGAGCCAGCCCAGAAACAGAACAGGACAAACAGGGCATACGCGATATTACCCGCCGTGGAGGTTTTTGGTTTGCCGCCAAAAATCGGTTTCGACAATGTAAAGTCAGCCATGTTGACCTCCCGAGATATCACTCTGTTTTAATACGCGTCTTACGGAGTGAGTTTGACAGGTCATCGCATTTGTCAATATCAGAATCGTGGTAATTTTCGCTCAGGAATTCTCCTGGATTGTTGATTTCTGCAGCATGTCACAATTTGTTAACTTAAATGAAACTGCGCCGCGTTTCAGAATTTCCGCATCTGCCACAGACCTGGCGGTAAAACTGTGAGAGGATGTCTTTTTTTCCCTGCCGGAGTTGTTATGAAGCTCACGTCCAAACTTCGCCGTGACTGGCACTACTACGCCTTTGCTATTGGCCTGATTTTTATTCTTAACGGCGTCGTGGGGCTGTTGGGATTTGAGGCAAAAGGCTGGCAAACCTATGCCGTGGGCCTGGTGACCTGGGTAATCAGTTTCTGGCTCGCAGGGTTGATTATCCGCCGTCGTCCGGAAGAGACGACAGCGGAGGAGACGGCTAAGGGTGCCGATTAACCGTTAACGGAACTTTTCAGGGCGCTGTCGGCGGCGTGACGCTCCAGCGCCAGTTCGATCAGGCGGGTGATCAGCTCAGAGTAGCCTAGCCCGCTGGCCTGCCACAGTTTTGGATACATGCTGATGTTGGTGAAACCCGGCAGCGTGTTGATTTCATTGATAACAACTTCGTTCTCCGGCGTCAGGAACACATCTACGCGCGCCATGCCGCTGCAGCCGAGCGTCTGATAGGCGCGAATGGCGATCGCCCGGATCGCGTCGTTGATCACCGGATCGATATTCGCCGGAACGACAACCTGTGCGCCTTTATCATCAATGTATTTGGTGTCATAGGAGTAGAAGTCGCTGTTTAAGACCACTTCACCGCAGGTGCTCGCCTGTGGAAAATCGTTGCCCAGCACGGCGCACTCAATTTCGCGGCCTTTGATCCCCTGCTCAACCACCACTTTATGGTCGAACTCAAACGCCATACGAACGGCCTGCGTGAACTCTGCTTCGCTGGTGACTTTGCTGACGCCCACGGAGGAGCCCTGATTGGCCGGCTTCACAAACAGCGGCAGACCCAATTCAGCGCTGATCTGCGCGAAGCTGTGCTTATCGCGGTTGGCGCGGGTGAGCGTCACGAACGGTGCGATATTCAGGCCGGCATCACGCAGCAGACGTTTGGTGACGTCTTTGTCCATGCAGGCGGCGGAGCCCAGCACGTCCGAGCCGACGAACGGCAGGTTGGCCATGCGCAACATCCCCTGCAGGGAACCATCTTCGCCCAGGGTGCCGTGCACGATAGGGAAGACCACGTCGATCTGGGCGAGAGCCTGCGCGTTGCCTGCGTCGATGAGCTGTCCCTTCATGACGCCGGGTACGGTGGCGACGCTGATCTCCGAAGGGTTGAGGGCGATGTGCGCCGGATCGTGGGCATTCAGCAGATACTGGCTGGCATCGTTAACGTGCCACTGGCCCTGTTTATCAATGCCCAGCAGCACCACGTCGAAACGGCTTTTATCGATCGCATCAACGATATTTTTAGCCGATTGCAATGACACCTCGTGCTCTGCTGATTTTCCCCCAAAGACAATACCTACGCGCTGCTTTGCCATCTCACTCTCTTCCAGTCTGACGAAAAGCCAATAACATACCACGATGCCCTGCGGGTTTCGCGGCCTTCTGCCATAATGTTTTGGGGAACAGTGAGGGGGGAGAGTGAAAGGAAAAACGTTGCTGATCGTTTTCATCCTTGGGGCAATCGCAACGGCGGGCTATCGCTGGTTGCCGTCTTACTACAACCCCTTCACGCCGCTGACCCTGGACGACCCGCCTGGCCGCATTACCCAGTATAAACTTCGGCGCTTAACGCCCGAAGCCTGCTCGAGCCTGTTAGCGCAGGCTAATCAAAGAAACCTTATTCGCACCCAGGCGGTGGCTGACAGCGGCGGGGAATGTCCGCTGAGGAACGTCGTGCGCGTGCGAGACTTCGGCCCGGTGAGCCTGAACGGCAGTTTTCTTGCCAGCTGTCCGCTGGCGCTCAGCTCGGCCCTGTTTGTCAGCCAGCAGGCCCGGCCCCTGACTAAACGCTTCACCGGCAGTGAACTGACCCGCATTGAGCACCTCGGCAGCTTTGCCTGCCGCAATATTTACCACCGGCCCGATGCGCGGCGCAGCGAGCATGCCACGGCAGAGGCGCTGGATATCGCCGCTTTTCGGCTGGCGAACGGGGAGCATGTTACGGTGCTGAAGGGCTGGAAATCGGCAAAAACGCAGCCCTGGTTGAAGGCTCTGCTGGCGGCAAGCTGCGGCTACTACGGTAACGGTCTTGGGCCGGAGTATAACGCGGCGCACGCCAGCCATTTTCATCTGGGAATGCGCGGCTTTGGCCTCTGTCGCTGAAGCATAATCTTCCGCCAGAAAATGGATGATTTGTGACTTATTTCACAAATATGATGACTGGGAAGATAAAACACCAAAGTCAGCAAGGCCGCATCTCTGGTGCGACGTTAAGGCGCGTAACTTGCTAATCTGACGGCGAATTCGCCTAAAAATGAAGACTATTTCTGTATGGAATCCTGGAAAGTTAATCTCATCTCGGTCTGGTTCGGCTGCTTCTTTACAGGGCTTGCCATCAGCCAGATCCTGCCGTTCCTGCCGCTGTACGTCTCGCAGCTGGGGGTCACCTCGCATGAAGCGCTCTCCATGTGGTCCGGCCTGACGTTCAGCGTCACGTTTCTGGTTTCCGCCATTGTGTCACCGATGTGGGGCAGCCTGGCCGACAGGAAAGGGCGCAAGCTGATGCTGCTGCGCGCCTCGCTCGGGATGGCGATAGCTATTCTGCTCCAGGCCTTTGCCACCAACGTCTGGCAGCTGTTTTTCCTGCGGGCGGTGATGGGGCTGACGTCCGGGTATATTCCCAACGCCATGGCGCTGGTTGCCTCTCAGGTGCCGCGCGAGCGCAGCGGCTGGGCGCTGAGTACGCTCTCTACCGCCCAGATCAGCGGCGTTATCGGCGGCCCGCTGCTGGGGGGCTTTCTGGCTGACCACGTCGGGCTGCGCGCGGTGTTCATCATCACCGCGATCCTGCTGGTGATCAGCTTTCTGGTTACGCTCTTTCTTATCAAAGAGGGTGGCCGCCCCGTTATCAGTAAATCTGAGCGCCTGAGCGGCAGGGCCGTCTTCGCCTCGCTGCCTTACCCGGGACTCGTGATTAGCCTGTTTGTCACCACCATGGTGATCCAGCTCTGCAACGGTTCGGTCGGCCCGATTCTGGCGCTGTTTATTAAGTCGATGGAGCCGGACAGCAACAATATCGCCTTTCTCAGCGGCATGATTGCCGCCGTGCCGGGCGTTTCCGCGCTGATCTCTGCCCCGCGCCTGGGCAAGTTAGGTGACAGGATCGGCACGGCGCGCATCCTGATGGCGACGCTGATTTTTGCGGTGGTGCTCTTTTTCGCCATGTCGTTTGTTACCTCTCCGCTTCAGCTGGGCGTGCTGCGATTTTTACTCGGCTTCGCGGATGGCGCTATGTTGCCTGCCGTACAGACGTTGCTGGTCAAATATTCCAGCGACCAGGTCACGGGGCGTATTTTTGGTTATAACCAGTCTTTTATGTATTTAGGCAACGTTGCCGGTCCGCTTATTGGCGCATCCGTTTCTGCAATGGCGGGTTTTCGCTGGGTATTTGCCGCGACGGCGATAGTCGTTTTAATCAATATTATTCAGCTGGCTATTGCCCTGCGTCGCCGCAGGCAAATAGCGGAGTCGAAATCGGCGAAATAACCGTTGTTAGATGTATTATATATTCTTATGGTTGCCGCATTTTTATATAACAAAATGCGGCGTTTATTTTATAGAAAAACGTTTCGCTGAAAATGCCGGGGCGCTAATTTGGCGACAGCGTCACTTTTGCATAAGATAATACTTTTCTCCGCTTTGCATATTTCATTCCTGGTGTTAATTTCAGAGAAAATCCCATAAGGAAATAGCACGATGAAGAATCTCATTGCTGAGTTGCTGGTCAAGCTTGCACAAAAGGAAGAGGAGTCGAAAGAACTGGTCGCCCAGGTCGAAGCGCTGGAAATCGTTGTCACGGCGCTGCTGCGGCAGATGGCAACATCTGACCAGCAGGCGTTAATTGATAGCATCGAAGGGGCGCTGGACAAGGCGCGGCCCGATACGCAGGTTCCGCCAGAGGATGCCGAGTTGCTGCAGCAATACGTAAAGAAGCTGTTGAGGCATCCGCGCAGTTAAGCCGTTACGGACGGTGCTGACATATCATAAAATTGTCATGCCGGATGCCTGTGGTCGCTCTGTTTTATTTTTTATGTATTGGGACCTGGATAAAATAAATTGAAACAGAGCGCATGTTTCATCGCGTTACTTCCCCTGTTAATTACCCCGGCTATTTATGCCGAGACCGTCCATTTCGGCGCGCTGGATATGAAATGATAAATTCCCGGCGGAAATCACATCTGCCGGGTGGTTTTTTTTCTGTCACGAACCAGACTTACAGGGAATATTCACAAAAGGATGGTGCAATGAAAACAACATTACTGGTTACTCTGTTCTCCGGCCTGTTCCTGATCTCCTCGGCGAATGCGGAAGAGAAAACGCTCACGCCGCAGCAGCAACGTATGACCACCTGCAATCAACAGGCGACGTCCCAGAGTCTCAAGGGGGATGCGCGTAAAACCTACATGAGCGACTGCCTGAAAAACGGCGCCACGAAACCCGGCGAAAAAAGCCTGACGCCGCAGCAGCAAAAAATGCGCGAGTGTAATGCGAAAGCGACCGAACAGTCCCTGAAGGGAGACGATCGCAGCAAGTTCATGAGTGCCTGCCTGAAGAAAAAAGTGTAGTTCTAACGGGTGAGCGGCGCGGGCTGCTCACCCGAAATTTCATACTTTCCTTGCAGACCCCCTCTCTATAATTTGGGAAAATGTTTCAGAATATTCCCAAAAATGATGAATGATGAAACGTACTACACCAAAAAGCGCATTCGGGAAGAGTGGAGTTTAACTCTTTCTCAGGATGACCCTCACCGCGCCGGCTTCCAGCTCGCCAGGCGAGTTCGGCTGGCGCGCGCTGTCGGGCTGGCGGCGATGTTTTTCCCCGTGGCAGAAATGCTGGTCAGCCATTTTTTACCCGGCGGCTGGTGGTTGTTACTGGTGGGGTGGGCATTCGTCTGGCCGCACTTCGCCTGGCAGTTATCCTGCCGCGCCGCTTCACCTCTTCAGCAGGAGATCTTCAACCTTAAGATGGATGCCATTATCGCCGGGCTATGGATTGGCGTGATGGGGGTTTATGCGTTACCTGCGGCAGCGCTGTTGATGATGGTGGGTATAAATATGATGGGCTCAGGCGGCTGTCGTCTGTTTATTTCAGGGATGGCACTCACCACGCTTTCCGTGCTGGTCACATTACCTCTCGTTGGCCGCGTGGTGCCCTTTAATCCGGGAGCGCTGGAGTGGGGCTTAACGCTTCCCGTCCTTATGCTTTATCCCATGCTGTTTGCCTGGCTTAGCCATCGCACTGCCGTCAGGCTGGCGGAACATAAGCGGCGGCTGGAAATGATGAGTACCCGTGACGGCATGACCGGGGTCTTTAACCGTCGACATTGGGAAATGCTGCTGCGCAATGAGTTTGAGCTCTGTCGCCGGAGCCACTGCACCGCCACGATATTGCTGATTGATATCGACCACTTTAAAAACATCAACGATACCTGGGGGCACGACGTGGGCGACAAGGCTATCGTGGCCATTACCCGCCAGCTCCAGATGTCGGTGCGGTCAGGCGATGCGATAGGCCGGTTTGGCGGGGATGAATTCGCGGTGATTATGTCCCAGACGGCCGCTGAAAGCGCCATCGCCGTCATGTCGCGGGTTCACGCGCGGCTGGAAACGCTCTCGTTACCGTGTGCGCCGAAAGAGCCTCTGCGCATCAGCGTGGGCGTGGCTCCCTGGGGACCGCAGTTTGTGCACTATCGGGAATGGCTGAAGGCGGCAGATGTGGCGCTGTATAAGGCGAAAAATGCCGGGCGCGGCCGCACCGAAGTGGCGGCCTGACGCCCGACCAGACATCAGGATTTACTCAGCTTCTCTGACTTTTCCATGCATTTGGCCATCGCCTCGATGACGGCCGAACGGAACCCGCGCTCTTCCAGCACCCGCACCGCTTCGATGGTGGTACCGGCCGGGGAGCAGACCATATCTTTCAGTTCTCCCGGGTGTTTACCGGTCTCCAGCACCATTTTGGCGGAGCCCATCACTGCCTGTGCGGCGAATTTATACGCCTGCGCACGCGGCATACCGCCAAGCACGGCGGCGTCCGCCATCGCTTCTAAAAACATGAAGACGTACGCGGGGGCTGAACCGCTCACGCCGACCACCGGATGGATCATCGATTCCGCAATCACTTCCGCCTCGCCGAAGCAGCGGAAAATGTTCAGCACGTCCGCTACCTCTTCTGAGGTCACCAGCGCGTTAGGGGTGACGGAGGTCATGCCAGCGTTGACCAGTGAGGGGGTATTCGGCATCGCGCGGACGATTTTACGGTCGTGGCCCAGCGCGCGGGCCAGCTGATCGAGCGTCACGCCCGCGGCAATCGACACGACCAGCGTCTCTTTATTCAGGCTGGAGGTGATGTCGCTTAACACTTTGATCATGATGTTCGGCTTAACGGCACCAAAGACGATATCGGCAACCTGGGCCACCTCCTGCGCGCTTTCGGCGGCGTTGATCCCGTATTGATCGCGCAACGCGGCGACGTTATCCGGTGACGGGGTATAGACCCAAATCTGACCCGGCAGGACCTGCCCGCTGGCGATCAGGCCGCCCAGGATGGCTTTGCCCATGTTACCGCAGCCGATAAACCCGATTTTCTTATCCATCACGATTCTCCGTCATTATGCGTTGTTTTCTCTGATTGATAGCTTAACAACGAAATGCAGGCGACAATAGTCGGCAGAGTCATTATGGGGAGACAATATGGCGATTTGGGTTGATGCGGACGCGTGTCCGAATGTGATTAAAGAGATTTTATTCCGCGCCGCCGAGCGCGTTCAGATGCCGCTGACGCTGGTGGCGAACCAGAATATTCGCGTACCGCCTTCGCGGTTCATCCGCTCCTTGCGCGTGCCGGCCGGGTTCGACGTAGCGGATAACGAAATAGTTCGTCTGTGCAGCGCGGAGGATCTGGTTATTACCGCCGACATACCGCTGGCGGCTGAAGTGCTGGAGAAAGGGGCGGCGGCGCTCAACCCACGCGGTGAACGTTATTCGCCTTCAACCATTCGTGAAAAGCTCACCATGCGCGATTTTATGGATACGATGCGGGCCAGCGGCGTGCAGACCGGTGGACCGGACAGCCTGTCCCAGCGCGATCGCCAGCAGTTTGCCGCCGAACTGGATAAATGGCTGCTGGAAGTGAAGCGCCGTACAGCGTAATGATAATTATTGTCAATTTGTGGTACAGTGTGGCTTCCACAGGGTTGTCATCCCGTACCGCTTTGCAGTAAAGTAATCGACACATCTTCTGCAATTATTTCTTTACACTCTTCAGCCATTCGGCATCAAGGGGAACACCTGGCTATGACCCAACCCATCTTTTTAGTTGGCCCCCGCGGCTGTGGGAAAACCACCGTTGGCCTGGAACTGGCACGCGCGTGTCATCGTCAGTTTATTGATACCGACCACTGGCTGCAGACCGAGGCCGGCAAAACCATTGCAGACATCGTGGAGCAAGAGGGATGGGAAAGCTTTCGCGCCCGCGAAACGGCCGCGCTGAAAGCGGTCACCACGCCGTCAGCCGTCATTGCGACGGGAGGCGGCATTGTTCTGGCCGAATGTAATCGTCACTTTATGCGCGAAAAAGGCATTGTGATCTATCTCTGCGCGCCGGTGGCGGCGCTGGTCGGGCGCCTTGAGGCATTTCCTGAAGAGGGACAACGCCCGGCGCTGACGTCAAGGCCGCTCAGCGAAGAGGTGAGCGAAGTGCTGGCCGAGCGCGATGCCCTGTACCGTGAAGCGGCGCACCATGTTGTGGATGCCTCTGCGGCCCCGGAAGATGTGGTAATTCAGATTATTACCGCCCTGCGTCTGGCGTGTGCCAGCTAACCGCCGTCTATACTGATAGCTCAGACATAAAAAAAGGATGAGCTATGCCAACCAGACCTCCCTATCCGCGCGAAGCACGTATTGTTACCGTTGAAAAAGGCAATGGCGACCAGACTGTCACCTGGTACCAGCTGCGTGCCGATCACCCCAAACCGGACTCGCTGATCAGTGAACATGAGACTGAACAGGAAGCGCTGGATGCCAAACGGCGCTACGAAGATCCCGATAAGTCATGAATGTTTTCCTAAACGCTCCAATACCGTGCCTGAATCACACTTTTTACTCATCGCAAATGTTAAGCAGGAGTTAATATTTAGTTATTACAGGTAGCTCCGTTACCGGCAGGCGATCTTTACATTTCGGAACAGAGATCGCCTGCTACGCTTGGTGCTGTTTTGTTGAAAAAACGAACTGTGCAGCGTAGTGAGCCTGTACCTGTGTACACGTTTTTGTAGTGATGGAAGGCGAAGAAGATGAAAGCAACGTTGGCGATCCTCACCATTGGTGTGGTCCCTGTAAGCGAAGTGTTACCGCTCTTAACCGAGCATGTATCTGAACAACAGATCACGCATCTTAGCCTGCTGGGTAAGATGAGTCGGGAAGAGGTCATGGAAGACTACGCTGTAGAGGCGGGGGAGGATCCCCTGGCGACGTTATTAAGCGACGGTAAACTGGCGCATGTTTCTCGACAGAAAATTGAGCGTTCGCTGCAGGCTGTAATAGAAGTACTCGATAATCAAGCGTATGACGTTATTTTGCTGATGAGTACCGCCCCCATTAAGGGACTCATTGCGCGTAATGCGATTCTGCTTGAGCCAATGCGCATTATTCCTCCGCTGGTGGCCTCCATTGTTGACGGGCACCAGGTTGGGGTCATTGTGCCCATTGAGGAGCTCATGGACAACCAGGAAGCAAAATGGCATGTGCTCGAAAAAACGCCCCTGTATGCGCTGGCAAATCCCTTCTGGGACAGCGAGGCTAAACTCATTGCTGCCGGGAAGGCGCTGCTGGAGAGAGGGGCAGATGTGTTGATTCTGGACTGTCTTGGTTTCCACCAGCATCACCGCGATTTACTGCAAAAGGCGCTGGACGTGCCGGTGCTGTTATCCAACGTTCTGATGGCTCGCCTGGCCTCAGAGCTTCTGACGTAATGATTTTGCGTGACAGGTGATGAGCATGGCCCCTATAGTGAATTTTTATCTCTGAATATAAGGGCCAGTTCATGCTTCAAAGTAACGAATACTTTTCCGGTAAAGTGAAATCCATCGGTTTTACCAGCAGCAGCACTGGCCGCGCCAGTGTGGGCGTGATGGCTGAAGGGGAATACACCTTTGGCACGGCTGAAGCGGAAGAGATGACGGTGGTCAGCGGCGCGCTGAACGTCTTACTGCCGGGTGAAACGGAATGGAAAGTTTACGCTGCCGGGCAAGTTTTCAACGTACCTGGCCACAGCGAGTTCCATTTGCAGGTTGCTGAGCCGACCTCTTATCTGTGCCGCTACCTGAAATAAAAAATAAGCCGGGTGGCGCTCACGCTTACCCGGCCTACGTTTTGCCTGTTATCTCTGCGCTTCGCCGCCAAGACCTTCCACCAGATTCTGAATTAACGCGGCCAGCTCGCCGGTCATCAGGATAAAGTCCGCGTCAAAGCGCTGGGCGTAATCTTCCCGGTCGATATCTTCGTTCTGATCGCGCAGTTCATCGCAGAACTTCAGACGCTTCACGGAGCCGTCGTCACACATCACGAACTGAATGCGCTGCTGCCAATCGAGCGCCAGTTTGGTGACCACTTTACCAGCCTCAATGTGTACGGCGATCTCGTCGCTCACCAGATCCTGCTTCTTCGCGCGGATCACGCCGCCATCTTCCAGCAGGGCTTTCAGCTCGGCCTCGTCCAGGATCTGGAAACCTTGCGCCGCGGTACCGCTGCGGACCCATTCGGTCAGGGTCAGCTCAATCGGCGTTTCCAGCGCCAGCGGAACGACCGGTAAAGAGCCGATGCTTTTACGCAGCAGGGCCAGCGTATCTTCGGCTTTTTTGGCGCTGGCGCAGTCCACCATAATCAGCCCGTTAACGGTATCGATCCACATCATCGTCTGGCTGAAGCGGCTAAAGGCACGCGGCAGCAGAGAGTGCAGCACTTCGTCTTTCAGCGAATCTTTTTCGGTTTTTTTCAGCTTGCGGCCCTGTTCGGCTTCCAGCTTGAAAATTTTTGCTTCAAGCGCCTGCTTAACCACCGGCGTGGGCAGAATTTTCTCTTCTTTGCGGGCGCAGACGATGATTTGACCCGTGCTGCTGGCGTGGGTCAGTGCATCGCTTTGTGAGCCCATTGGCGGAACCCAGCCGGTTTTCGCCATATCCTGGCTACCGCAAGGGGAAAAGCTATAAGCGGCTAACTGTTTTTCCATCTCTTCTGCGCGCAGCGAAACGTCGCGGCTGAGACGGTAAACCATCAAATTTTTGAACCACAGCATGATAATTTCCACGGCCTTGTCGTTAAATCAGCGGGCATGATAACGAATTGTCGCATCGCTTGCATTGCTAATCGGGAAGCGTGCTTCTACTCTGTTGATAATCAAAATAATGAGGAGAGTCTTGTGCGTATTGGGATTGATTTGGGCGGCACCAAAACAGAAGTCATCGCACTGAGCGAGCAGGGGGAACAGCTGTTTCGCCATCGTCTGCCGACGCCGCGCGATGACTATCACCAGACGATCGAGACGATTGCCCGGCTGGTCGATATGGCCGAGCAGGCGACAGGACAAACCGGCAGCGTCGGGATGGGGATCCCGGGGTCGATCTCGCCGTATACCGGGGTGGTAAAAAACGCCAACTCCACCTGGCTCAACGGTCAGCCGTTTGATAAAGATTTAAGCGTGCGCCTGAACCGGGAAGTGCGTCTGGCCAACGACGCTAACTGCCTGGCGGTCTCTGAGGCCATCGACGGCGCGGCAGCCGGGGCGCAGACCGTGTTTGCGGTGATTATCGGTACCGGCTGCGGCGCGGGTGTGGCCTTTGGCGGACGTGCCCATATCGGCGGCAACGGCACGGCGGGCGAGTGGGGACACAACCCGCTGCCGTGGATGGATGAAGATGAGCTTAAATACCGCGCCGAGGTGCCGTGCTACTGCGGCAAGCAGGGCTGTATCGAGACGTTTATCTCCGGCACCGGTTTTGCGACTGACTACCATCGCCTGAGCGGTCAGCCGCTCAAGGGGAACGAGATTATGCGTCTGGTGGAAGAACAGGATCCCGTGGCCGAACTGGCGCTCAGCCGCTACGAAATGCGTCTGGCGAAATCGCTGGCGCACGTGGTGAATATTCTTGACCCGGACGTGATTGTGCTCGGCGGCGGCATGAGCAACGTTGATCGACTGTACGCCACGGTACCGAACCTGGTGAAACAGTGGGTCTTCGGCGGCGAGTGTGAAACCCCGATCCGTAAAGCCGTCCACGGCGACTCCAGCGGCGTGCGAGGCGCGGCGTGGTTATGGCCGGAATAAACGCAGGTTGTGTTAGTACCCTCTCCCTGTGGGAGAGGGCCAGGGTGAGGGCATCAGACCGAACGATCCCCCCATTTATTCCACCGCAAACACCCTATCCAGCCTGCTATACCCCAGCCCGTTGATTTTCTTCACCTTAATCTGCACCGGAATGCGTTCTTTCATCGCTTCAACGTGGCTGATCACCCCGATGGTTTTTCCAGTGGCGTTCAGCGCGTCGAGCGCATCCAGCGCGGTATCCAGCGTTTCACTGTCGAGCGTGCCGAACCCCTCATCCAGGAACAGGGAATCAATTCGCGTTTTATGGCTCACCAGATCGGACAGCGCTAACGCCAGCGCCAGGCTGACCAGGAAGCTTTCGCCGCCGGAGAGCGTACGCGTATCGCGCACCGCATCGGCCTGCCAGGTGTCGACCACTTCCAGCTCCAGCGCCTCGCTGGCTTTGCGCTGCAGCAGATAACGCCCGTGCAGGCGGTTGAGCTGCTGGTTAGCGAGCCAGACCAGGTTATCCAGCGTCAGCCCCTGCGCGAACTTGCGGAATTTGTCGCCGGTGCTGGAGCCGATCAGCGCGTTCAGATATCCCCAGTCATCTGCCTGGCGCGCGGCCTCTTCAATTTGCAGCATTAACGCCTGCTGATGCTGGCGGTTATCGCTGTCCTGCTTAAGCTGCTGGCGGATCTCGCCCTGATGCGTGGTGTTCTCGCGAAGCCGTTGCGCCAGCTGCTGCAGCTGGCTTTGCAGAGTTGACGCATCCGCATCAAGTTCTTCCGGGCGCAGCGCAAGGTGCGCCTGCAGCTGCTGATTAGCCTGGCCGGAAAGGGCTGCGGCCTGCTGTATCTGGTTTTCCAGCGACTGTTTCAGCTGCTGGAGGTGACTGATAGCGTCGTCGTCCAGCAGGGCCGCAAGGAACGCCTCCCGATCGGCAAAACAGCTCGCTGCGATCGCCGCGGTGAATTGCGTCTGCGACTGCTGCAGGCGCTCGTGCTCCAGCGCTTCCTGCTGCTGCTGGGCGGTGAGCTGGCTTTGCAGCGACACGCATTCATTGTGGATGTCGCGCCAGCCATCAGGAATGGCCGGTTCAGCCTCTTCGCTGTTTGTTGCCGGAAGCGTGTCGAGCAGCGGCTTCAGCGCGTTTATATGTTCCTGAAGCACGCCGTGCTGCGTTTGCTTCTCCTGCCATTGAGAGAATTCCGCTTCGCGGGCGTGCAGCCAGCCGGCTTCATTACCCTCTTCGGGAACACTAAGCGAGAGTGCGAGCAGGGTGTGTTCCAGCGTCTGGCGTGCGGCCGTCAGCTGCTGCTGATACTGGCGCTCCTGCGCTTCCTGCTCGTTCAGCTGGTTTTGCAGGGTCAGGCGCTGGCTGAGCTGATAAAGCTGCCGCTCGTACTGTTCCTGCTCGTTCATCCATGGCGCGATATCCTCCTGAATATTCAATGCGATATTCAAAGACGTGCAGGCCTCCACCCACGCTTTAGTGAGTGCTTGCTCCTCCTGAGACAAGGCCTGCGCTTCGTCTGTCTCACGCTGGATTTGCTGAGCCAGGGCATTCACCTGCCCCAGCACCAGCAGGCCTTCCTCTTTAAGCGCGGCGACCTCTTTTTCCAGCGCATCACGGCGGCGCTGGTTATCCGTCAGCTCAAGCGACCGGTATTGCTCAACGGCAGGATGGTCACTGGAGCCGCACAGCGGACAGGGTTTGCCTGCCTCAAGCTGTGAGCGATAGCTTTCCAGATCTTTAATCGTCGCTTCACGTTCGCACAGGGCCTTCAGGTCCAGATAGTGCTGGTGTTTCTCTTTGTACCGCTGGCGGCGCAGCGCCAGTGTTTCATTGAGCTTGCTCTGCTCAGCCTGGGCTTTTTGCGCGCTTTCACCGCTCTGGCGCAGGCGTTTTTGCAGCGGCTGATAGCGGGCATGGAGCGACGTCAGCTGCTGACGCAGCGTTCGGGACCGGGACTGCTGCTCCATGGCCGCGCTGACCTCATCCGCCGTCAGCGTCAGCGTATTTTCCGGCATCTCCGCCAGCTTCTGACGTAGCTCAGTCATCCGCGCAGCAAGGGCGGCGAGCTGACTTTTGTCACGGTTTAGCTGTGAGAACTGGGCGCGCCAGCCGGCAATTTCCTGTCCCAGCAGGCGATAACGCTCGTGCTCCGCCAGCCACTGCGCCAGCGCCGTCAGTTCGGCCTGTAGCCGCTCATGGGTACGCAGGGCGGTATTGCGGATCCGCGCGCGCAGTGCGGTTTTGGTCTGTAAGCTAGTATTTACTTCGTTAATTCGCTGCTGGGTTTGCGTCAGACGTGAGGTTTGCTCCTGCTGGTGCTCCCAGAGCGGACGAAGCTGGGCGGCGGGCAGAGCAAGCTGGAGCTTTGCCAGTTCCGGCGCCGCGTTCGTTAGCGCCTGTTGCGCCTGCTGCTGCAGGGCGGTGACGCGCTGCTGCTCCTGCACAAGCTCGTCATGGCGCGTAAGCCACTGAAAATCTTTCTGCTGTCGCTGCTGTTGGGCCAGCAGGGTTTTCTCTTCGTCAGTAAGTGCCTGCAAACTTTGCTGCAACTGCTGCTGTTGCGCTTCGCTGAGCAGCACGACGCCCGCCGCCTGCGCCTCGTACTTTTCCAGCACGCCGCGTGCAGCTTTGTGTTTTTCAAACACCATGGCGGAAATCTGACCGTAGATCTCGGTGCCGGTTAGCTCTTCCAGCAATTCTGCGCGATCGCCCGGTTTGGCATTAAGGAAGGCGGCAAACTGCCCCTGCGAGAGCAGCATCGAGCGGGTAAAGCGGCCGTAGTCCAGCCCGGTGAGCGCCGCGGTTTGCTCCAGTTTATCCGAAACCTTATCGGCCAGAATCTTGCCGTCCTCGCAGCGGGCCAGCTCCACGCGCGGTGCCTGTAAGTTCCCGTCCGGCTGGTTGCGCGCCCGGTTCTGGCTCCAGAACGCGCGATAGGCAACGCCTTTCACCTCAAACTCCACTTCCGCCAGGCACTCGGCGGTATCACGCGTCATCAGGTCGTTTTGCGCCTGAGAGACCTTATTCAGGCGCGGCGTTTCGTGGTAGAGCGCAAGGCAGATGGCGTCGAGCAGGGTAGTTTTGCCCGCACCGGTTGCGCCAGTGATGGCAAACAGGCCGTTGCTGGCAAACGGCTCCGCGGTGAAGTCAATTTTCCACTCGCCCTTGAGGGAGTTGAGATTTTTCAGACGCAGGCTCAGAATTTTCATGCGTTTTCTTCCTCGTCATTGAGGACGTGCAGGGTATGGTTGAACAGCTCGTTGAGCCGGACGCGCTTCGCATCATCGATCTCTTCCTGCGACAGGCGGCGTTCAAATACCTCTTCTACCCGAAGTTCACTAAGGGTTTCACGCTGTGCGCCGAGCAGAATTTTCTCGCGCTGCTCGCGGCTGCGGCGCACCAGCAACACCTCTACCGGCAACTCTTCGGTCAGCGCCTGAATTTTCCGCTGCATATCGTGGAGGTAGTCGTCGGTGGTGATTTCGATATCCAGCCAGACGGGAGGATTAAGCGCCGCGCCGCGCCACTGCTCAAGCTGGGCGGTGATGGCGTCCAGATCGCCCTTCAGCACCGCCAGCGGCTGGGTGACCGGCACCTCCAGCGTCTCGACGGCGCTGAGTTTACCCTCGCTGAAGCTCACCAGATGCACGGACTTGGCTTTCCCGGTTTCATCGAAGCTGAGCGAAATAGGGGAACCACAGTAGCGGATATGCTCGCAGCCGCCGATGACCTGGGCACGGTGAATGTGCCCGAGCGCGATGTAGTCGGCTGGCGGGAAGTTTTGCGCCGGGAACGCATCCAGCGTGCCGATATAGATCTCGCGGACCGCGTCACTTTTGCTGGCCCCGACGGTGGTGAGGTGCCCGGTGGCAATGACCGGAATGGCCTGTTCACCGCGCAGGGCGCAGGCATCGGCGTGCTGCTGGTGGTAATAATCGGTGATGGCCTGCAGGAGATGCTGCTGCTTTTCCGCACCCGACAGCCCCGCCTGGCTTTGCACGATGTCGCGCGGCCGTAAAAACGGAATGGGACACAGTACCGCCCCCGGGGTGCCGTCGCGTTTTTTCAGGATCTGCGGCGCGTGCCCGGCGCTGGCGACCACGGTGGTATTGAGAAACGCCAGGATGTCGCGGGATTCATTGAGCGTCGCGACGGAATCATGGTTGCCAGCGACAATCACCAGATGACAGCCGGTCTGCTGCAGGTTGACCACGAAGCGGTTGTACAGCTCACGCGCATAGCTGGGGGGCGAGCCGGTATCAAAGATGTCACCCGCCACGATAATCGCGTCCACCTCGTGCGTCCGGGCTGTTTCCAGCAGCCAGTTCAGGAACGCTTCATGTTCAGCCGCACGGCTTTTGCTGTAAAAATTTTGACCCAGATGCCAGTCCGAGGTGTGAAGTATGCGCATAGGAGATCCGTGGCGAAAAACGATGCGGGCGATTATAAACTGTCAGGGAGAGGAAAATAACCGCTGTAATAAAACAACAGTTTGCCATTTGTAGTGGTACTGTTTTTCATAAATCTGTCATAAAACTGACGCATAATGGCGCCGCATTACAAACTTGTAACTTAAATAAGATAAGACAGGGCAAAGTATGGCGAGACGTATTCTGGTCGTAGAAGATGAAGCTCCAATTCGTGAAATGGTGTGCTTCGTGCTCGAACAAAATGGCTTCCAGCCGGTTGAAGCGGAAGATTATGACAGCGCGGTGAACCAGCTGAATGAACCCTGGCCCGATCTGATTCTGCTTGACTGGATGTTGCCCGGCGGCTCCGGACTGCAGTTTATCAAACACCTGAAGCGTGAAGCGCTGACCCGCGATATTCCGGTTGTGATGCTCACGGCGCGCGGAGAGGAAGAGGATCGCGTGCGCGGTCTGGAGACCGGCGCGGACGATTACATTACTAAACCGTTCTCCCCGAAAGAGCTGGTTGCGCGCATTAAGGCCGTCATGCGCCGGATTTCGCCGATGGCGGTGGAAGAGGTGATCGAAATGCAGGGCCTCAGCCTTGACCCCACCTCACACCGCGTGATGACCGGCGAAAACCCCCTCGACATGGGGCCTACCGAATTTAAACTCCTGCACTTCTTTATGACCCATCCGGAACGCGTTTACAGCCGCGAGCAGTTGCTGAATAACGTCTGGGGAACTAACGTGTATGTCGAAGACCGGACGGTTGACGTACATATCCGCCGCCTGCGAAAAGCGCTGGAACTGAGCGGCCACGATCGCATGGTACAGACGGTCCGCGGCACGGGTTATCGTTTCTCGACCCGTTTCTGAACAATGACAGGAGTGTGACGCGTGCTGGAACGTCTGTCATGGAAAAGGCTCGTCTTTGAACTGATCTTATGCTGTATTCCGGCCCTTCTTCTGGGGGCCTTTCTTGGGCATCTGCCGTGGTTTCTGCTGGCGGCGGTCACCGGGCTGTTAGTCTGGCATTTCTGGAACCTGCTGCGTCTCTCATGGTGGCTGTGGGTTGACCGCAGCATGACGCCGCCGCCGGGAAGCGGCAGCTGGGAGCCGCTGCTGTACGGTCTGCACCAGATGCAGATGCGTAATAAAAAGCGCCGTCGCGAGCTGGGAAGCCTGATCAAACGCTTTCGCAGCGGTGCAGAGTCGCTGCCGGATGCCGTTATTCTGACAACCGAAGAAGGGACAATCTTCTGGTGTAACGGCCTTGCGCAACAGCTGCTGGGCCTGCGCTGGCCGGACGATAATGGTCAGAACATCCTCAACCTTCTGCGTTATCCCGAGTTCACGCTGTATCTGAAAAAGCGTGATTTTACCCGTCCCCACAATCTGAAGCTGAATAACGGTCGCCATCTGGAAATCCGCGTTATGCCCTACAGCGATCGCCAGTGGCTGATGGTGGCGCGCGACGTTACCCAGATGCACCAGCTGGAAGGGGCGCGTCGTAACTTCTTCGCCAATGTGAGCCACGAGCTACGCACTCCGTTGACCGTGCTGCAGGGCTACCTGGAGATGATGCAGGAGCAAACCCTGGAAGGCGCGCCGCGTGAAAAAGCGCTGCACACGATGCGTGAGCAAACGCACCGTATGGAAGGGCTGGTGAAACAGCTGCTGACGCTCTCGAAGATTGAAGCGGCGCCGTCGCTTGCGCTGAATGACACCATAGATGTGCCAATGATGCTGCGCGTCGTGGAGCGTGAAGCGCAGACGTTAAGCCATAAAAAACATCAGCTGACCTTTGAGGTCGACAATACGCTGAAGGTGCTGGGCAGCGAAGATGAACTGCGTAGCGCCATCTCCAACCTGGTGTACAACGCGGTAAACCATACGCCGGAAGGGACGGATATCGTAGTGCGCTGGCAGCATACGCCGACAGGCGCCGAGTTTAGCGTGGAGGATAACGGGCCGGGGATTGCCCCGGAGCATATTCCGCGCCTGACCGAGCGTTTCTACCGGGTGGATAAAGCGCGTTCGCGGCAGACGGGGGGGAGCGGACTGGGGCTGGCGATTGTGAAACACGCGGTGAATCACCATGAAAGCCGTCTTGATATCCAGAGTACCCTGGGTAAGGGAACCCGCTTCAGTTTCGTTATCCCGGAACGATTAATTGCCAAAAAGAGCGCCTGACGGCAGGCGTGTCATTTTACCTTTCCACGGGTCAGCGTTTGCTGGCCCGTTTGCTTTGCAGTCAAGCGAAACGCGTGTGAATTTTATACGGCTGGCTGTTTTTTGTTCGCATGATTAGCCATGGGTTTTTCTTATAATTAGCGTATTGTGCTGGAGTGTATTTTCATGCTGGCATATTGTTCTGGTTTTACGATCCCACCTTGCCTTTAAACGTTATAAGCGTTTAAATTGCCCCCCAGATACTGTCAGACCGACTGTATTTGCGTGGTAAATCGAAAAACTATTCTTCTCCACGCCAGGACGGGAGCATTTCCCGCTGAAATTGAGCAAATTTTCGGCTGTATCGTCCCGTCAGGGGAATCGAAAATCTCAACGTTTTCAACACCACATCCACAGGCAGTAAGGTTTTATGACCCATCACTTAAAATCGCGTGACATTATCGCGCTGGGCTTTATGACATTTGCGCTGTTCGTTGGCGCAGGCAACATCATTTTCCCTCCAATGGTTGGCTTACAGGCGGGTGAACACGTCTGGACCGCCGCGTTTGGTTTCCTGATTACTGCCGTGGGTCTGCCGGTCCTGACCGTTGTCGCGCTGGCGAAAGTCGGCGGCGGCGTGGATAGCCTCAGCACCCCGATTGGTAAAGTGGCGGGCGTACTGCTGGCTACCGTCTGCTATCTGGCCGTTGGCCCGCTGTTTGCGACCCCGCGTACCGCGACCGTTTCCTTCGAAGTAGGGATTGCTCCTCTGACCGGCGACGGCGCGATGCCGCTGTTTATCTACAGCCTGATTTATTTTGCCATCGTGATCCTGGTTTCCCTCTATCCGGGCAAGCTGCTGGACACGGTCGGTAACTTCCTGGCACCGCTGAAAATTGTGGCGCTGATCGTGCTGGCCGTGGCGGCCATCATCTGGCCAGCCGGTCCAATTAGCGACGCGATGGACGCCTATAAAAACGCCGCGTTCTCTAACGGCTTTGTGAACGGCTACCTGACGATGGATACGCTGGGCGCGATGGTGTTTGGGATCGTTATCGTTAATGCCGCGCGTTCCCGCGGTGTGACCGAAGCGCGTCTGCTGACCCGCTATACCATCTGGGCTGGCCTGATGGCCGGCGTGGGGCTGACGCTGCTGTATCTGGCACTGTTCCGTCTGGGCTCCGACAGCGCCATGCTGGTCGATCAAAACGCCAACGGTGCGGCTATCCTGCACGCTTACGTTCAGCACACCTTCGGTGGTGCGGGCAGTATGCTGCTGGCGGCGCTGATCTTCCTGGCGTGCCTGGTAACCGCGGTTGGCCTGACCTGCGCCTGCGCAGAGTTCTTTGCTCAGTATCTGCCGCTCTCATACCGTACCCTGGTGTTTATCCTCGGTATCTTCTCCATGGCGGTGTCCAACCTCGGTCTGAGCCACCTGATTCAGGTCTCGATTCCGGTGCTGACGGCGATTTATCCGCCGTGCATCGTGCTGGTGGTGTTGAGCTTCACCCGTCCGTGGTGGCATAACTCCTCACGAATTATTGCGCCAGCCATGTTTATCAGCCTGATTTTTGGTATCCTTGACGGGATTAAAGCATCAGCGTTCGCTGAAATTCTGCCAGCCTGGACACAGCGTCTGCCGCTGTCCGAGCAGGGCCTGGCCTGGCTGATGCCTACCGTTGTTGCACTGGTTCTGGCGGTTATCTGGGATCGTGCTGCAGGGCGTCAGGTCGCATCTAACGCTCATTAATCAACGGCAACAAACTGTTTAACCACGGGGCTTAAGGCCCCGTGGTTTTTTGTTTTTTTCGTGTTGAATGGCAAGATTTAAATGGAAAGCACTAACAAACTTAAACGTGGATTGAGCACGCGCCACATCCGCTTTATGGCGCTGGGCTCTGCTATCGGCACCGGTCTTTTTTATGGCTCGGCAGATGCCATCAAAATGGCCGGTCCCAGCGTTCTGCTGGCGTACATTATCGGCGGTGTGGCGGCGTATATCATCATGCGCGCCCTCGGCGAAATGTCGGTTCACAACCCGTCTGCCAGCTCCTTCTCCTGCTACGCGCAGGAAAACCTCGGCCCGCTGGCCGGGTTTATCACCGGCTGGACCTACTGCTTTGAAATTTTGATTGTGGCGATTGCCGACGTGACGGCATTCGGCATCTATATGGGCGTCTGGTTCCCGGCGGTGCCGCACTGGATTTGGGTGCTGAGCGTGGTGCTGATCATTTGCGCCGTCAACCTGATGAGCGTGAAGGTGTTCGGCGAGCTGGAGTTCTGGTTCTCCTTCTTCAAGGTCGCCACCATCATCATCATGATTGTGGCCGGTTTCGGGATCATTATCTGGGGAATTGGCAACGGCGGGCAGCCGACCGGTATTCACAACCTCTGGAGCAACGGTGGCTTCTTCAGCAACGGCTGGCTCGGGATGGTCATGTCGCTGCAAATGGTGATGTTCGCCTACGGCGGTATCGAGATTATCGGTATCACCGCCGGGGAAGCGAAAGATCCGGAGAAGTCCATTCCACGCGCCATCAACTCGGTGCCGATGCGTATTCTGGTGTTCTATGTGGGTACGCTGTTCGTGATTATGTCCATCTACCCCTGGAATCAGGTGGGTACCAACGGTAGCCCGTTTGTTCTGACCTTCCAGCATATGGGGATTGCCTTTGCGGCCAGCATTCTTAACTTTGTGGTGCTAACCGCGTCGCTTTCCGCGATCAACAGTGACGTCTTTGGCGTGGGCCGTATGCTTCACGGCATGGCGGAGCAGGGCAGCGCGCCGAAGGTGTTCGCCAAAACCTCACGCCGCGGCACGCCGTGGGTGACGGTGGTGGTGATGACCGTAGCGCTGCTGTTCTCGGTTTACCTGAACTACATCATGCCGGAGAACGTTTTCCTGGTGATTGCGTCCCTGGCGACCTTCGCGACGGTATGGGTATGGATCATGATCCTGCTGTCGCAGATTGCCTTCCGCCGTCGTCTGTCGCCGGATGAGGCGAAAGCGCTGAAGTTTAAGGTGCCGGGCGGGGTGGCGACGACCGTGGTCGGGCTGATCTTCCTGGTGTTTATCATTGGCCTGATTGGCTACCACCCGGATACCCGCATTTCCCTGTACGTGGGCTGTGCGTGGATCGTTCTGTTGCTGATCGGCTGGGTGTTTAAGTGCCGCCGCGACCGCCAGCTGGCGGAAGCGCAGTAATATTTGTATTACTTGTTCCGTGGAACGGAATTACCCCAATAGCAGCATGTTTCCCCCTCACCCCAGCCCTCTCCCTCAAGGGAGAGGGAGCCGTCCGTGCGGGCATTATTACCTCCTCCCCCGTCCTCCTCCCCCAATAAATCACGTCATGGTGAGCTATCCTTAACCACCCTGTGGCAAGGTGACGTCAATTTCATCAGAGGGGATTCGTGATGTTAAACGCCTGGCACCTTCCGGTTGCCCCATTTGTTAAGCAAAACAAAGACAACCTTGTGATTACGCTCTGGCTGGCGGGGGAAAACCAGCCTGAACGCGTGACGCTTCGCGCCGAAATTGATAACGAAGAGACCGGGCTGAAAATGCACAAGCTGCGCAGCCAGCCGCAGCCGGGGATCACCGCGTGGCGGGCGAATATCGACCTGAGCAGCGGGCAGCCGCGCCGCCGTTACAGCTTCAAGCTGCTGTGGAACAACCGTCAGCTGTGGTTTACCCCGCAGGGGTTTAGCCGTTTCCCGCCCGCGCGGCTGGAGCAGTTTGCCGTCGATTATCCTGATAACGGCCCGCAGTGGGTTAACGAACAGATCTTTTACCAGATTTTCCCGGACCGCTTTGCGCGCAGCGAAAAACGCACCGCCGACCAGGACAAGGTCTATTTCCATCATGCGGCCGGTCACGACATCATTCTGAAAAAATGGGATGAACCGGTGACGGCGCAGGCAGGTGGCTCGACGTTCTACGGCGGCGATCTCGACGGCATCAGCGAAAAGCTGCCGTACCTGAAAAAACTGGGCGTGACGGCGCTGTACCTCAACCCGGTGTTTAAAGCCCCGAGCGTGCACAAATACGATACCGAAGATTATCGCCACGTTGATGAGCAGTTTGGCGGCGACGAGGCGCTGCTGCGCTTGCGTAAGAATACGCAAAAAGAGGGGATGCGCCTGATCCTGGACGGCGTGTTCAACCACAGCGGCGATTCGCACGCCTGGTTTGACCGCCATAACCAGTCGATGGGCGGGGCATGTCATAACCCGGACTCGCCGCAGCGCGACTGGTACAGCTTTAACGAAGAGGGCCGCGCGCTGGACTGGCTGGGCTACCCGAGCCTGCCGAAGCTGGATTTCCAGTCGCCTTCTCTGATTGATGAAATTTACGGCGGTGAAGACAGCATCGTCCGTCACTGGCTGAAGGCGCCGTGGAATATGGACGGCTGGCGCCTGGACGTGGTGCATATGCTGGGTGAAGCGGGCGGGGCGCGGAATAACATTCAGCACGTCGCCGGGATCGCGCGTTCGGCAAAATCGGCCCAGCCGGAGGCGTTTGTGTTTGGCGAACACTTTGGCGACGCGCGCCAGTGGCTGCAAAACGATGCGGAAGATGCGGCGATGAACTATCGCGGCTTTACCTTCCCGCTGTGGGGATTCCTGGCAAATACCGATATCTCCTACGATCCGAACCATATCGATGCCGAAACCTGCGCAGCGTGGATGGATAACTATCGCGCAGGCCTGTCGCATCAGCAGCAGCTGCGGATGTTTAACCAGCTCGATAGCCACGATACCGCGCGCTTTAAATCCCTGCTCGGCAAGGACGTCGCACGTTTCCCCCTGGCGGTCACATGGCTCTTCACCTGGCCGGGTGTGCCGTGCATTTACTACGGAGATGAAGTGGGGCTGGACGGCAACAACGATCCGTTCTGCCGCAAAACATTCCCGTGGGAGGAAGAGAAACAGGACAAGGTGCTGTTCAGCCTGTATCAGCGGCTGGCGAAGCTGCGCAAGCAGAGCCTTGCCCTGCGTTACGGTGGCTGTCAGGTGGTGTACGCCCACGATAACGTGGTGGTGTTTGTCCGCGTCTATAACCAGCAGCGCGTGCTGGTGGCGATCAACCGGGGCGAGGGCTGTGAAGTGGTGCTGGATGATTCACCGCTGCTAAAGGTGGCGATGTGGAAGAACAAAGAGGGCAAGGCGACGATGCAGGACGGCGTGCTGGCGCTGCCTGCGGTATCCGCGACGGTCTGGCTCGGCAGCTAATCCGCTAATGTTTCCACCTTTTAAGATGGCGCAAATGCAACGATTTGTGTCAATCTTAACGGATTGTATACGGTGAAGGTGGAAACATGGACGAGCTTTACATCCTTGGCTGTTTGTTCCTGGTTTTTGCGCTGCTGGTTGCGCCCGTGCTCGCGGTTATCGGGTTTAATCGAAGCACGGCGGCACAGCAGGAGATCGCCCGGCTACGCCAGCGCATTGAGGCGCTTGAGCAGCGCGGCGCGGCAGAGATAGCGCCGGAGCCAGAACAGGTGCAAGCTGCTACTCCGGCGGTCGTGACCGCGCCGGTGGCTGAGGACGCTCCCGCGCCTGTCGATCCCTGGCGTCCCGAAATTCCCGCTATCGAGGCCGAACCCGCTCCGGCCCCTGCGCCTGCCGCTAAACAGCCTTCTGCCTTTGGCGGCATAGTGACTTCGCTGGCGCGCTGGTTTATGCAGGGTAATCCCCTGGCGAAGCTTGGCATTCTGCTGCTCTTCCTGGGTCTTTCATTCCTGCTGCGCTATACCGTTGAACATTCCCTGTTCCCGCTTGAGCTGCGCCTGGTGGCGACGGCGCTGTTTGCCATCGTTCTGCTGGCGGTTGGGTGGCGGCTGCGGCACAGGCAGCCGGTCTACGCGCTTATCTTGCAGGGCGGGGCGACGGGCATTCTCTACCTGACGGTCTTCGGCGCCTTCCGGCTCTGGCAGATGCTGCCGATGACGCTGGCCTTTGCGCTGCTGGTGGTGATTTGCGCCGCGAGCGTCGGGCTGGCGGTGCTGCAAAAGGCGTTGAGCCTTGCCATGCTGGCGAGCCTCGGTGGATATCTCGCGCCGCTGCTGCTATCTACCGGGGGCGGTAGCTTTGTGGCGCTGTTCTCCTTCTATCTCCTGCTTTCCATCGGCATTCTCGCCATCAGCATCTGGCAGCACTGGCGCGAGCTTAACCTGCTCGGGCTGCTCTTTACCTTTGGCGTGGGCGGCCTGTGGGGGCTGAGTGATTACCAGCCTGAAGACTATTGGATCTGCCAGCTGTTCCTGATTGCCAATACGCTGATCTTCGGCGTGCTGAGCGTAGCGCTGTCGCTGAGGGCGCAGGAGAAAGGGAAGCAGATTATTGACGGCGTGCTGCTGTTTGCCCCGCCGCTGGTGGGTTTTGGGATGCAGTACGGCATGACCCGACACTGGGAATATGGCCCGGCCCTGAGCGCGCTGGGATACGGGGCGTTTTATCTTACCCTCGCGTTCCTTGCGCTGCGGCGCTATCCCTCCATCGGACGACCGCTGGTGATGGCGGCGCTGGCCATCGGCGGCGGATTTGCCACGCTCGCCATTCCGCTGGCGCTCTCCGCGCGCTGGACGGCGATGGCCTGGGCGCTTGAGGGGCTGGGTATCCTCTGGCTGGGCGTGCAGCAGCACCAGCGACGCATGAGCTATAGCGGGACGGCGCTGCTGGTGCTGGCGCTCGGCAGCGCGCTGTGGGCGCAGATGAATGGCGTTACGTCGCTGAGCCTGCTGCTGATCTTCACCATCCTCAGCCTTTGCTGGCTGGCTGCTGCCTGGCTGTGGCGGAACATCTTTCTGCCGGTTAGCTGGGCGCTGCTGGCAGGCGGGCTGCTGTTCTGGCTCGTGGCACTATTTGGCGCGTCGCGGCTGGTGTTGAAGCAGGAATTACCTGTTCTGGCAGGCGTGCTGGCGCTGACGGCGGCGTCGGTCTGGGGCTGGCGGCAGGCTGCGGCTCGTCTGGCGTGGCGGGAACTGGATGCCAGCAAATGGCTGCTGTGGCCGCTGATGCTGGTGATGGTGGGCTATCAGCTCTCGCACCAGCAGATATTTGCCGCCGGCTGGTCAAATCTGGCCTGGGGAATCGCGCTTCCTGCCGCGCTGATGCTGCTGCGGCGCGACGGCGCCCGTTTAGCGCCGCGCATCTCTGGGGGGCTGCACCTGTCTCTGTTCTGGATGATTTTACTGGCGCTGGCGGCGGAGCTTTACTGGTTTGCCCGGTCGCTGCCGTGGGGCATGGCGGCCTGGGGCAGCGGGCTGGCAATGGCCGCAGGCGGCGGGGTGATTATGGCGCTCTCTGCGGCGGTACGCCGTCGCGGGTGGCCGTTCCGGGAGTGGCCCGCACTCTACGCGTGTATAGCACCGATCCCCGTGGTCGCGGCGCTGCTGGTATTGCTGGTGGTGACCAATTTCCAGGACGGCGTGGTTTACCGTCAGACCTGGCTGCCGCTGGTGAATCCGCTTGAGGAAGGCGCGGCGTTCGCGCTGCTGGGGCTGGTGGTCTTTTATCAGATGGTGGAACGCTACTACCCGGCGCTGCTCTCGCAGGCACGTCCGTGGCCTGCCGTCGCGATTATGGCGTTTGGCTTCTGGTGGCTTAACGGTGCGCTGATGCGCGCCCTGGCCTGGTACGGCGACGTGGCCTGGAATATGGCATCATTGTGGGATTCGCGGCTTATCCAGACCTCGTTTGCCCTGTTCTGGATGCTGAGCGCGCTGGTGATCATGGTCCACGCCACCCGCCGGGCTTCCCGTCAGGAGTGGCTTGGCGGTGCCGCGCTGCTGGGGGTGGTGATGGTTAAACTGATGCTGGTGGACAGCGCGGGCGGAGGCGGTCTGTCACGCGCGGTGGCGTTTATCGGCGTGGCAATACTGGTGCTGATCGTGGGGTATTTCTCGCCGCTGCCGCCCAAGACAGGAGATGAAAAATGAAATGGATGAAAGCGGTAGCCTGTACCGCGCTGCTGGCGCTTGCCGTCCCGGGGTTCTGCGAAGAGGTACAAACGGAATCGCCCCGGGACTATGCCTTTGGCCGCTCGCTGGATACGTCTGCTCCTTCCCAGTGGTATCGGGTGACGCTGCCGCTCGCCGTCTATGCGCAGAGCACGTCGCCGGATCTGCATGACGTTCGCGTCTTTAATCAGTCGGGCGAGCCGGTTCCCTTCAGCCTGGTTACCGCGACGCGCCCGCAGGCGGCAGCGCAATCCACGGCGCTGCGCCTCTTTCCGCTGGACGCGTCGCCCCTTGCGCCTGCGCGAGGGGGTGAGGAGAGCGATAAGATCCTGCTCCGTTCCGCAAACGGCGTTGAGATTGTGCTTGAAGGACAAAAAGCCGCCGCAACCGGGCAGCATTATCTGCTGACCCTGCCGGAGCAGGATACGGGGGAAATAAGGCTGTCCCAATTACAGCTGCTCTGGAATACCCCTCAGACGCCGTGGCAGGGAACGGCGTCGGTCTATTACAGCGAGGATCTTAAGCGCTGGTATACCCTGCGTGAGGATATGCCGCTGCTGGACGTGGTGAGCGGGCAGGATCGTCTTAAGCTGGACCGGATCGATACCGATATTGTTTTGTCTCCCGATACGAACCGCTATCTCCTGGTGGTGCTGAACGCGCAGAGCCAGGGAATAACCTTGACCGGCGTAAACGCAATCAGCGCACCTGCCCAGGCGGCCCCGGAAGCGATCGACCTTGAGGGGGAAGGGGAGCAACTTTCGACAAGCGAAGCGCAGTGGCGCTGGGCGCGTCCGCAGCCGCTGAGTGCTGTCAGCATCTCACTGAACGGCGATGGCGTCCTTCCCGTGGAGATAGCGTGGCGGAGTTCGGATAAAGATGCATGGCACCCCCTGAAAAAAGAGGTTCTTTACCGTCTGGAGGGAAAAACGTCTCCACCAGTTTCGCTTAACGGGGGCCTGGTGCAGGCGGTGAAAGTCACGACGCTGAATGCGCGCCTGCCGGAGTACCTGCCGAGCGTCACCGGGCATCGCGATCGCTATGACCTGGTGTTCAACGCGCAGGGAAAAGCGCCGTACGTGCTTGCCTGGGGCAATGGCGCTGCAAAGCCTGCCAGCGTGGAGCCTGACATGCTGATCCCAGCCGATCTGCACAAAACCTATGATATGGAGCACCTGCCGCAGGCCGACATTCTGGATGATGTCGCGTTAGGCGGCGAGGGGCGTCTGACCGCGACCTCTGCGTCCGAGCGGGAGAGCAGGATGAACGCGCTGCTGGTGTGGGGCGTGCTGATTGCGGGCGTGATTCTGCTGGCGGTCATGGCCTGGCGCATCTGGCGAGAGACGCAGCGTAAGGCATAAAAAAGGCCCGCATAAGCGGGCCTCTTCCGTAAACCGTGCCGATTACAGGCTGGATACGTTCTCAGACAGGTATTTAGCTACGCCGTCTGGGGAAGCTGCCATACCTTCTTTACCTTTTTCCCACTGAGCCGGGCACACTTCGCCGTGCTCTTCGTGGAACTGCAGCGCGTCAACCATGCGCAGCATTTCGTCGATGTTACGACCCAGCGGCAGATCGTTCACAACCTGGTGACGAACGATGCCGTTTGCGTCGATCAGGAAGGAGCCGCGCAGCGCAACGCCAGCGTCCGGATGTTCGATACCGTAAGCCTGCTGGATTTCGCGTTTGATGTCCGCAACCATTGCGTATTTCACCGCACCGATGCCGCCGTTTTCGACAGGGGTGTTACGCCATGCGTTGTGTACAAATTCAGAGTCGAAGGAGACGCCAACCACTTCCACGCCACGCTTCTGGAATTCTTCATAACGTTTGTCGAACGCGATCAGCTCAGACGGGCAAACGAAAGTGAAGTCCATTGGCCAGAAGAACAGAACGGTCGCTTTACCGTTGGTGTGCTGTTTGAAGTTGAAGTTTTCAACGATTTCACCGTTGCCCAGAACTGCTGCAGCTGTAAAATCCGGAGCCGGACGAGTTACCAGAACCATATGATTCTCCTGTAGATACTAAGGTAATTTGGAACGCAACGCGAGCCAGTATAGAGAGTGTTCCTGGATAAGACAAAGAGGTGGTGACAATCGTTCCACCAGCTTTTACCTATCAATGTGAATTCTGTTACAGCTGTTTGTTTTTCGCCTGCGCCATCATGCGTGGATAGAACTGCCAGAATTGGCTCTCCAGCGCATCGTAATGTTCATCCAGGTCATACCAGGAGTCGCGCAGCGCATCCAGCCGCGGGCGGCGGCTTGCCATCCCATTCAGCACATTCTGGATGAAATCCATCTCGCGATAGCGCTCCAGCCAGCGTTCTGACCACAGGTAGTTATTCAGATTCACAAAGCGCGGCGGCGAGTCGGGCAGAATAATCGACACCTGCTGGTGGGCGTAGCGCACAAACGCCGGCAACGGCATCTCCGGCGACAGCTGTTCCCAGTGGCGCGACAGGAAGTGGTCCCACATCACGTCGAGCGTGATCGGCGCAACGCGGCGCGTTTCAGGGCGAAACCACGCTTTGGCTTCCGTCACTTCCGGCAGCTTATCCGTCAGCACGTCGATGCGGCGGTGCATAAAAATCCCGTCGACAACCTCAGGGGAATAGTCCTCAGCGGGGTTGCCGCGCACAAAATCGGCCAGCAAATTGCCGGACAGGGAGCTGTCAGCGAGATGAGCGAGATGCAGGTGAGCGAGAAAATTCATGCGTTTTATTTGTCCAGTGGCGGCTAGTTGTTGCAGCAAAAGGGTGTGAGCACTAGACTATGCCGCCTGTTTTTAAGTCACGAGTATACGTCATGCGCGTCGCCGATTTCTCCTTTGAACTACCTGAATCCCTGATTGCTCACTATCCCATGCCTGAGCGCAGCAGCTGTCGCTTACTGTCACTGGATGGGCCAACGGGCGAGCTGACGCACGGTACTTTCACCGATTTGCTCGACAAGCTCAACCCTGGCGATCTGCTGGTCTTTAACAATACCCGCGTGATCCCGGCGCGCCTGTTTGGCCGTAAGGCCAGCGGCGGCAAGATTGAAGTGCTGGTCGAACGTATGCTCGATGATAAACGCATTCTGGCACATATTCGCGCCTCTAAGGCACCGAAGCCGGGCGCGGAGCTGCTGCTCGGCGATGACGAGAGCATTAAAGCGACCATGACCGCGCGCCACGATGCGCTGTTTGAGGTGGAATTCAACGACGAGCGTACGGTGCTCGATATCCTGAACGCCATCGGCCATATGCCGCTGCCGCCGTACATTGAGCGCCCGGACGAAGAGGCTGACCGCGAGCTGTACCAGACCGTTTACAGCCAGAAGCCTGGCGCGGTGGCTGCACCCACTGCGGGTCTGCACTTTGATGAGCCGCTGCTGGAAAAGCTGCGTGCCAAAGGCATTGAGATGGCGTTTGTGACGCTGCACGTTGGCGCGGGCACCTTCCAGCCGGTGCGCGTGGACAGCATTGAAGAGCACATCATGCACTCCGAGTATGCCGAAGTGCCGCAGGATGTGGTGGACGCGGTGCTGGCGGCGAAAGCGCGGGGTAGCCGCGTCGTGGCCGTCGGTACGACGTCCGTGCGTTCACTGGAGAGCGCCGCGCAGGCGGCGAAAAACGATCTTATCGAGCCGTTCTTTGGCGATACGCAGATCTTTATCTACCCGGGCTATCAGTACAAAGTAATTGATGCGCTGGTGACCAACTTCCATCTGCCTGAATCGACGCTGATTATGCTGGTTTCCGCGTTTGCCGGTTATCAGCATACGATGAACGCCTACAAGTCTGCGGTAGAACAAAAATATCGCTTTTTTAGCTACGGGGACGCGATGTTTATCACGTACAATCCGCTGGCTTTGAATGAGCGTGTCGGGGAATAAGTCCGCGGCACCGTATTACAACGTTGGACTGTTTTTCTGACGTCGGAGAAAAAATGAAATTTGAACTTGATACCACCGATGGCCGCGCGCGTCGCGGTCGCCTGGTGTTTGATCGCGGCGTGGTGGAAACCCCCGCGTTTATGCCTGTGGGCACATACGGCACCGTAAAAGGGATGACGCCGGAAGAAGTTGAAGCCACTGGCGCACAGATTATCCTCGGCAATACCTTCCACCTGTGGCTGCGTCCGGGTCAGGAGATCATGAAGCTCCACGGCGATCTGCACGATTTTATGCAGTGGAAAGGCCCGATCCTGACCGACTCCGGCGGCTTCCAGGTCTTCAGCCTGGGCGATATCCGCAAGATCACCGAGCAGGGCGTACACTTCCGTAACCCGATCAACGGCGATCCGATTTTCCTCGATCCAGAAAAGTCGATGGAGATTCAGTACGATCTCGGTTCTGACATCGTGATGATCTTCGACGAATGTACGCCATACCCGGCAGACTGGGACTACGCGA
The DNA here is from genome assembly GCA_011754535.1 of Enterobacter asburiae. Classification (NCBI taxonomy): domain Bacteria; kingdom Pseudomonadati; phylum Pseudomonadota; class Gammaproteobacteria; order Enterobacterales; family Enterobacteriaceae; genus Enterobacter; species Enterobacter asburiae. The sequence goes on from JAAQVN010000001.1 coordinate 1,111,794, forward strand.
AACGCTCTATGGAGATGTCTCTGCGCTGGGCGAAGCGCAGCCGCGACCGTTTTGACTCCCTGCAGAACAAAAATGCGCTGTTTGGCATTATTCAGGGCAGCGTTTACGAAGATTTACGCGATATCTCTGTTAAAGGTCTGGTAGAGATAGGTTTTGATGGCTACGCTGTCGGCGGTTTGGCTGTGGGTGAGCCGAAGGAGGACATGCACCGCATTCTGGAGCACGTCTGCCCGCAAATCCCGGCGGATAAACCACGATACCTGATGGGTGTGGGTAAACCCGAAGATCTGGTGGAAGGCGTACGTCGCGGCATTGATATGTTCGACTGCGTGATGCCAACCCGCAACGCGCGTAACGGTCATCTGTTCGTTACCGATGGCGTGGTGAAAATCCGTAACGCGAAGCATAAGAGTGACACCAGCCCGCTCGATTCCGAGTGCGATTGCTATACCTGTCGCAATTATTCTCGCGCGTATCTGCATCATCTCGATCGTTGTAACGAGATTTTGGGCGCGCGTCTCAATACGATTCATAATCTTCGCTACTATCAGCGCTTAATGTCTGGTTTACGCAAGGCTATCGAAGAGGGTAAATTAGAGAGCTTCGTGACCGATTTTTACCAACGTCAGGGGCGGGATGTTCCACCGTTGAACGTTGATTAATATTAATAATGAGGGAATTTGAATGAGCTTTTTTATTTCTGATGCGGTAGCGGCAACAGGTGCTCCGGCGCAGGGCAGCCCGATGTCTCTGATCCTGATGCTGGTTGTGTTCGGTCTGATCTTCTACTTCATGATCCTGCGCCCACAGCAGAAGCGTACCAAAGAGCACAAAAAGCTGATGGACTCCATCGCGAAAGGCGATGAAGTGCTGACCAACGGTGGTCTGGTCGGCCGCGTAACCAAAGTGGCTGAAAGCGGCTACATTGCTATCGCCCTGAACGACACCACTGAAGTGGTTATCAAACGTGACTTCGTAGCTGCCGTTCTGCCGAAAGGCACTATGAAGGCGCTGTAATCCCAACTTTTCCCAAAGGGAACTGCCGTGTTAAACCGTTATCCTTTGTGGAAGTACATCATGCTGGTCGTCGTGATTATCGTCGGCCTGCTGTACGCGCTTCCCAACCTGTATGGTGAGGATCCGGCTGTTCAAATCACTGGCGCGCGCGGTGTCGCCGCCAGTGAGCAAACGCTGATCCAGGTCCAGAAAACGTTACAAGAAGAAAAAATTACCGCTAAGTCTGTGGCTCTGGAAGAGGGTGCAATTCTTGCTCGCTTCGACACCACCGACACGCAGCTCCGCGCTCGCGAAGCGCTGATGGGCGTGCTGGGTGACAAATATGTCGTGGCGCTTAACCTTGCTCCTGCAACCCCTCGCTGGCTGGCTGCGCTGAACGCAGAGCCAATGAAACTCGGTCTTGACCTGCGTGGCGGCGTTCACTTCCTGATGGAAGTGGATATGGATACCGCGCTCGGCAAGCTGCAGGAACAGAATATCGACAGCCTGCGCAGCGATCTGCGTGACAAAGGCATCCCATACACTACCGTGCGTAAAGAAGATAACTACGGCATGAGCATCACGTTCCGCGACAGCGCGGCGCGCGATCAGGCTGTAGATTACCTGACCCAACGTCACCGTGACCTGGTGATCACCTCTCAGGGCAGCAACCAGCTGCGTGCGGTGATGACCGATGCGCGTCTGAAAGAAGCGCGTGAATATGCCGTTCAGCAGAACATCAACATTCTGCGTAACCGTGTGAACCAGCTGGGTGTGGCTGAGCCGTTGGTACAGCGTCAGGGTGCTGACCGTATCGTGGTTGAACTGCCGGGTATCCAGGATACCGCGCGTGCGAAAGAGATTCTCGGTGCGACCGCGACGCTGGAATTCCGTCTGGTGAACTCCAATGTCGACCAGTCCGCCGCGGCGTCTGGCCGTATTCCGGGCGACTCCGAAGTGAAACAGACCCGCGAAGGTCAGCCGGTTGTGCTGTACAAGCGCGTGATCCTGACCGGTGACCACATCACTGACTCCACGTCGAGCCAGGATGAGTACAACCAGCCGCAGGTTAACATCTCGCTGGATAGCGCGGGTGGTAACATTATGTCTAACTTCACTAAGGACAACATCGGTAAACCGATGGCGACCCTGTTCGTGGAGTACAAAGACAGCGGTAAGAAAGATGCAAACGGTCGTGCGGTGCTGGTGAAAGAGGAAGAGGTGATTAACATCGCCAACATCCAGTCTCGTCTGGGTAACAGCTTCCGTATTACCGGTATTAACAACCCGAACGAAGCGCGTCAGCTCTCTCTGCTGCTGCGTGCCGGTGCGCTGATTGCGCCAATTCAGATTGTTGAAGAACGTACCATTGGTCCAACGCTGGGTATGCAAAACATCCAGCAGGGTCTGGAAGCGTGTCTGGCCGGTCTGGCGGTCTCTATCCTCTTCATGATCTTCTTCTATAAGAAGTTTGGTCTGATTGCGACGTCCGCGCTGATCGCGAACCTGGTGCTGATCATCGGCATTATGTCCCTGCTGCCGGGGGCGACGCTGACCATGCCGGGGATTGCGGGTATCGTTCTGACCCTTGCGGTGGCGGTCGACGCCAACGTACTGATTAACGAACGTATCAAAGAAGAGTTGAGCAACGGTCGCTCTGTTCAGCAGGCGATTGACGAAGGCTATAAAGGCGCGTTCAGCTCCATTTTCGATGCGAACGTAACAACACTGATTAAGGTTCTTATCCTGTATGCAGTGGGTACTGGCGCGATCAAAGGCTTTGCGATTACAACCGGTATCGGTGTCGCAACGTCAATGTTTACCGCTATTGTCGGCACCCGTGCCATCGTGAACCTGCTGTACGGCGGCAAGCGCGTCAAAAAGCTGTCTATCTGAGGAGTGCGTTGTGGCACAGGAATATACTGTTGAACAATTGAACCATGGCCGTAAAGTCTGGGACTTTATGCGCTGGGACTACTGGGCCTTCGGCATTTCAGGTTTACTGCTGATTCTGTCCATCATCGTTATGGGCGTGAAAGGCTTTAACTGGGGTCTGGATTTCACCGGTGGTACGGTCATCGAGATCTCCCTGGAAAAACCGGTCGATATGGACCAGATGCGTCTGTCTTTGCAGAAAGCGGGCTTTGAAGAGCCGCTGCTGCAGAACTTCGGCAGCAGCCGCGACATCATGGTGCGTATGCCGCCGGTGCACGATGCCAACGGCAGCCAGGAGCTGGGCAGTAAGGTCGTACAGGTCATTAACGAGACCACCAGCCAGAGCGCGGCGGTCAAGCGTATTGAGTTCGTCGGCCCGAGCGTGGGTGCAGACCTGGCGCAGACCGGCGCCATGGCGCTGCTGGTGGCGCTGATCTCCATCCTGGTGTACGTCGGTTTCCGCTTCGAGTGGCGACTGGCGGCCGGTGTGGTTATCGCTCTGGCGCACGACGTGGTGATCACCATGGGCATACTGTCTCTGTTCCACATTGAGATTGACCTGACTATCGTGGCATCCCTGATGTCCGTTATCGGTTACTCACTGAACGACAGTATCGTGGTATCTGACCGTATCCGTGAAAACTTCCGTAAGATCCGTCGCGGCACGCCGTACGAAATCTTTAACGTGTCGTTGACCCAGACGCTGCACCGTACCTTGATCACATCCGGTACCACCCTGATGGTAATCCTGATGCTGTTCCTCTTCGGTGGCCCGGTGCTGGAAGGCTTCTCGCTGACCATGCTGATCGGTGTCTCCATCGGTACGGCGTCGTCCATCTACGTCGCGTCCGCCCTGGCCCTGAAACTCGGTATGAAGCGCGAGCACTTGCTCCAGCAGAAAGTCGAAAAAGAAGGGGCGGATCAGCCGTCCATTCTGCCGTAAGGCGACGTTTAGTGCGTTATCGGAATCCCGGTCTGTTGACCGGGATTTTTTTTATCTGCTCCTGACAAACACTCCTGACAGTATGCTGTCAGGAGCCCTGTCGTAGACTCCTTCTGAACCCAAACAACAGACAGGAGGATGTATGAAAAGCGTAATTAACTGGTTTGAAATTCCGGTCTCGGATATGGATCGCGCCATCAAATTTTATGAGCCGGTCATGCAGCTTGCGCTGCGTCGCGAGAAAATGGATTGCGCAGAGCTGGCGGTTTTTCCGCATGAGGATCCCGCCACCGGTGGGGCGCTGGCAAAATTTGACGGCGTTACGCCGTCTTTGCAGGGCGCTATTATTTACCTGCATACTGACAATCTGGCGGCGACGCTTGATCGCATTGCCTCCGCGGGCGGCGAGTGCGTGTTTGGCCCGCTGGAACTGCCGCATGGTATCGGCACTATCGCACTGTTTACCGACAGCGAGGGTAACCGCGTCGGCCTCCATCAACCTGCCTGAGAGCGGAATGAGATATGACCCGACGCGCTGACCGTTTGTTTCAGATTGTGCAGATCCTGCGGGGCAGGCGTCTGACAACGGCAGCGCATCTGGCGGACCGGCTTGGCGTGTCCGAGCGCACGGTCTACCGCGATATCCGCGACCTGTCGCTTTCCGGCGTGCCGGTGGAAGGCGAGGCAGGAAGTGGATATCGGCTAATGTCGGGTTTTGATCTGCCGCCGCTGATGCTGACAAATAAAGAATCCGAAGCGCTGATGGTCGCGATTCGCCTGCTCAAAACCTGGGGAGGTGAATCGCTGTCGCGCGAGCTGGAATCGGCCCAGGAGAAGGTGCTGGCTATCCTGCCCGAGGAGAACCGTCGAAAGGCGGAGCAGACGCGGATCTACGCCCCGGATTTTTGCATGCAAAGCCACTCCCGCAGCGATTTTGACATGATCCATCAGGCGATTTCCGCCCAGCGCGTATTGGCGCTGCATTATCGTGATGAAGCCGGGCAGCTCTCAAAACGTGAGGTTCAGCCGCTGGGCTTGTTCTTCTGGGGGGAGCGCTGGCTGCTGGCAGCGTGGTGTGAACGGCGCGATGACTACCGCTGTTTTCGGCTCGACCGGTGTCTCAATATTGTGCAGACGGAGAGGCGGTTCAGCGAGAGTGCGGACAGGTCTTTGGCGGATTTTTTGCGGAAGGTGAGGCAGTAAAAAGCCGGGTGGCGAGGTAAAAGCAAAACGGCAACGTGTGTTGCCGTTTTTAGTATTTGTTCCCTCTCCCTGTGGGAGAGGGGCAGGGTGAGGGCATCAGCCCGCACGGTCCCGCACTGATTAGAAGTTGTAACCTACGACCAGGTAACCACCCCAGCCGGTAGAACGGACGTGTTCGTTCATCCATACCAGTTTAGCGTCGTCGTTCCACTGGCCGCCGTTGTGCCAGTAACGTGCCACAACAGAGTAGTGCCAGTGATCGTAGTTCAGCGCCAGGATGTGACTGGAGGCGATGGAGTCATTGGTACGCTGCTTAATACCGTTCTCTGCGTAACCGCTCTTATCGCCCAGATCTGAACCCCAGTCGAAGTTGGTGAAGCCGATGTAGCTCAGGTTACCGCCCCAGAGTTGGGTAATTGGAACAAAGTATTTCACTTTGAAACGGTAGCCATCCCACTCGTTCTGGTTTTCAGCACCGTAGTTCTGCCACTGATATTTCGCGTATACGTTCAGGGACAGGCTCATTGGCAGGCCCGTGTCGATGTCGGTACCCAGACCCATATACCAGGTGCTCTGACGACCGGACTCGTTGCGGCCCATGTCGTAGATATAGTTGTTCGCGAAGTACCACTCTTTAAACGGACCGAAGCTTAGATTGGTGCCGGTCAGCTTGTCGATGGAGAAGCGCGGTTCGATCTCCATGAACAGTGGGGAACCGTGGTTCCAGATACCTTTAGCCTGAGAGTTACCACCAAAGAAGACCGGTGCATCCATATAGCCATAGAAATCAAACCAGTCTTTCTTGGCGAATGCTTCGTACTCCAGGTAGGTATCGTTGCGGATCTGTGGTCCGAAACGGGTGTGGTAGCTGCCTACCACGTTAACGCTCTGGTGCCACCAGTCGGAGAGGTATTGTGGTTTCTCGTTTTCCGCTGCGTTAACAGTGAAAGAGGAGGAAAGTGCCAGAACTGCACCGGCTGCGAGTAATGTTTTTTTCATAATCATGCCACTGATTGAAATTCCCTTCCGGGAGTGAAAATTGCGCGAATTGCGTTTCTAAATATTTCGTGTTTCTGCGGTGCCTATTATAGGAATCCCTGCTCACAAAAATATGTGTTGTTTCACATATCTCTCACACGCGTAATCGATTGCGTTCACGTTTGCGTACTTTAAACGGCCGGGATTGTAGCGGCAATCATTTCTGTTGCCAATCCATACGAAATGTAAATGTTAGCGGAGTGACATTTCACTCCGCTCAAAAGGAGGGGATTACTGCGCGGCGGGTTGGATATCGTGAATGCGGATAAAGCCTAACTGCTCAGGCGTAAGGCCGCTTAACTGAAGCGGAATATCCACATCGCTGGGCGCTAACACGCTGGCCGGAGCGGTGAACAGCTGATTCTTCACATTCACCTCCTGGTAATTCTCCGTGGTGCCCTGGATCTGTCCCCATTCGACGGTACCGCTAAAGGCTGGCAGCGGATCGTTGGACTCTCCATGAATACGCAATGTTGCGCGCGTACCATCCGCATTCGCCGCCACGTTAACCAGCGACATTTTCAGCGTGCCAATCTGGCTGTTGAGCAGAGCAGGCGTGTTTGCCCCTGGCAGCAGGTACACCCCGCTGCTGGATTTGGCGTTCAGCGCGTTTTGCTGGGTGATCTTCACCGTTTCTTTGTTCAGTTTGTCCATCGCCGTGTTGAGCGTATTCACGCTTTGTTTCATCTGACGAACTTCGGTTTGCTGTGCACAGGCACTGAGGGTGAAGAGGCTCCCCACCAGTAAAATTCTCAGGTAACGTCTTGTCATAGCGTTTATTTCCTTGAAATAACGGATCCCCATAATGGTAGCCAGCAACGCGTCGCCAGACATAGATCCTTTGTCTCAAAAAAGCTCTTCCTTTGTTGTCAGGCCAGATCAGGGTAAAATGAAAATCAGTTAACCAGATAACAGGGATACCGTATGCATTGCCCATTCTGCTCCGCTGTGGATACCAAAGTCATCGACTCTCGTCTTGTGGGCGAAGGGTCTTCAGTGCGCCGTCGTCGGCAGTGTCTGGTGTGCAACGAGCGTTTCACGACCTTTGAGGTTGCAGAGCTGGTAATGCCGCGCGTGGTAAAAAGTAACGACGTGCGCGAGCCGTTTAATGAAGAGAAACTGCGCAGCGGAATGCTGAAGGCCCTCGAAAAACGGCCCGTCAGCGCGGATGACGTCGAAATGGCGCTAAACCACATTAAATCTTACCTGCGTGGCCTTGGCGAGCGTGAAGTGCCGAGCAAAATGATCGGCAACCTGGTGATGGAGCAGTTGAAAAAGCTCGATAAGGTCGCCTATATCCGCTTCGCTTCGGTCTACCGCAGCTTCGAAGACATCAAAGAGTTCGGCGAAGAGATCGCCCGCTTACAGGATTAAGCTCATGCAGGATGAGATGTACATGGCGCGCGCCATGAAGCTGGCGCAGCGCGGTCGTTTTACCACCCATCCCAACCCGAACGTCGGGTGCGTTATCGTGAAAGATGGCGAGATCGTGGGGGAGGGGTTTCACTATCGCGCAGGTGAGCCGCATGCGGAGGTTCATGCGCTGCGCATGGCCGGCGAGAAGGCGCGCGGCGCCACCGCCTATGTGACGCTGGAGCCCTGCAGCCATCACGGGCGTACGCCGCCGTGCTGTGAAGCGCTGATTGCTGCGGGCGTTTCACGCGTGGTCGCATCGATGCAGGACCCGAATCCGCAGGTGGCCGGACGCGGCCTGTATCGCCTGCAGCAGGAAGGGATTGACGTCAGCCATGGACTGATGATGCAGGACGCCGAAGCCCTCAACAAAGGCTTCCTGAAGCGCATGCGCACAGGGTTCCCGTATATTCAGCTCAAGCTGGGCGCCTCGCTGGACGGCCGTACGGCGATGGCAAACGGCGAAAGCCAGTGGATAACTTCGCCACAGGCAAGGCGCGATGTGCAACGTCTGCGCGCGCAAAGCCATGCTATCCTCACCAGCAGTGAAACGGTCCTGGCTGACGATCCGGCCATGACCGTGCGCTGGGATGAACTGAATGCCGATACCCAGGCGCTTTATCCGCAGGAGAACCTGCGTCAGCCGCTGCGTATTGTTATTGATAGCCAGAACCGCGTAACGCCGCAGCACCGCATCGTCCAGCAGCCGGGTGAAACCTGGATTGCGCGCACGAGGGAAGATACGCGCGACTGGCCGGAAGGCGTGCGCAGCATTATGGTGCCGGAGCATAACGGGCATCTGGATCTGGTGGTGCTGATGATGCTGCTCGGCAAGCAGCAGGTGAACAGCATCTGGGTCGAAGCTGGCCCGACGCTCGCTGGCGCGCTGCTTCAGGCGGGGCTGGTGGATGAACTGCTCGTCTACGTTGCACCTAAACTGTTAGGTCACGACGCGCGCGGCCTGTTTGTGCTGCCCGGCCTTGAAAAACTGGCCGACGCACCGCAACTCACATTCAGCGAGATTCGTCCGGTGGGTCCGGATGTCTGCCTCCATTTAACGACAGCGTAATTGCTCCCGAAATAGGGAAGCAGTGCGCAAAGTATTATGATAAAATCCGCCCCCCTGCGGGGCCAAATGAACCCGTAAAGGAAGAGTATGAACATTATTGAAGCTGCTGTAGCTACCCCGGACGCTCGCGTCGCCATCACCATTGCGCGTTTCAACAACTTCATCAACGACAGCCTGCTGGAAGGTGCGATTGACGCCCTGAAACGTATCGGCCAGGTTAAAGATGACAACATTACCGTTGTTTGGGTTCCAGGCGCTTATGAACTGCCACTGGCGGCGGGCGCGCTGGCGAAAACCGGTAAATACGACGCGGTGATTGCGCTGGGTACTGTTATTCGTGGCGGCACTGCGCACTTCGAATACGTTGCGGGCGGTGCAAGCAACGGTCTGGCACACGTTGCGCAGGATGCTGAAATTCCTGTGGCGTTCGGCGTGCTGACCACCGAAAGTATTGAACAAGCCATCGAACGTGCTGGCACCAAAGCCGGTAACAAAGGTGCAGAAGCTGCACTGACCGCGCTTGAAATGATCAATGTATTGAAAGCCATCAAGGCCTGATTTTTTTGTAAGGGGAATTCCGTGAAACCTGCTGCTCGTCGCCGCGCCCGTGAATGTGCCGTCCAGGCACTTTACTCCTGGCAGTTGTCCCAGAACGACATCGCTGATGTTGAATACCAGTTCCTGTCAGAACAGGACGTGAAAGACGTTGACGTTCTGTACTTCCGTGAACTGCTGTCGGGAGTGGCGACTAATAGCGCGTATCTCGATGGCCTGATGAAGCCATACCTGTCCCGTCTGCTCGAAGAGCTGGGCCAGGTGGAAAAAGCAGTGTTGCGTATCGCGCTGTTTGAGCTGTCTAAACGTGATGATGTCCCGTACAAAGTGGCCATCAACGAAGCGATCGAACTGGCGAAAACCTTCGGCGCTGAAGACAGCCACAAGTTTGTTAACGGCGTACTTGATAAAGCAGCACCTGCGATCCGTCCCCACAAAAAGTGATCCGCAAACCGGAGTCCTGCATTGCCTGACGGGCAGTGCGGCTCCGGTTTTTTCTTTTATTTGCTGAGGCATAACGTATGGCATGCGGCGAATTCTCCCTGATTGCCCGTTATTTCGACCGTGTCAGAACCTCTCGTCTTGATGTTGAAACCGGCATTGGCGATGACTGTGCACTTCTCAATATTCCTGAAAAGCAGACGCTGGCAATCAGCACCGACACCCTGGTGTGCGGACGTCATTTCTTGCCCGATATCGATCCTGCCGATCTGGCGTATAAAGCCCTGGCGGTGAACGTCAGCGATCTGGCGGCGATGGGAGCCGATCCCGCGTGGCTGACGCTGGCTCTGACGCTACCAGAGGTGGATGAAGCCTGGCTGGAAGCCTTTAGCGACGCGCTGTTTGAGCAGTTGAACTACTACGATATGCAACTGATTGGCGGCGATACGACTGCCGGGCCGCTGTCTATGACGCTGGCGATCCACGGCTATGTGCCGCTCGGTCGCGCGCTGAAGCGCTCGGGCGCTAAACCGGGCGACTGGATCTATGTGACCGGTACGCCGGGAGACAGCGCGGCAGGGCTGGCGATCCTTCAGGATCGCTTAACCGTGAAGGACGCTGACGATGCGGCATATCTGGTGAAACGCCACCTTCGCCCAACGCCGCGCATTCTGCACGGTCAGGCACTGCGCGAGCGGGCCAGCTCGGCTATCGATCTCTCTGACGGGCTGATCTCGGACCTCGGGCATATCCTGAAGGCCAGCGGCGTGGGCGCGCGCGTTGACCTGGATCTTTTCCCGCTGTCTGAGCAACTGCTTCGCCATGTAGAGCCTGAGCAGGCGCTGCGCTGGGCGCTATCCGGCGGCGAGGATTACGAGCTGTGCTTCACCGTTCCTGAGCTGAACCGTGGAACGCTGGACGTGGCGTTAGCGCATCTCGGCGCGAAATTTACCTGTATCGGTCAGATCATGCCAGAGAGTGAAGGGCTGAAGTTTGTGAAAGACGGTGCGCCCGTTACGCTGGACTGGAAAGGGTACGATCACTTCGCGTGAGTTTGTGCCTTTGTATTGCCGGGTGGCGGCTACGCCTTACCCGGCCTACGGATTAGAGGGTTAGGGTGAGGGCTTATTTAAACCCCACCACCGGATGCTGCTGATACGGCGTTTCCAGCTCGGCAACCTGCTCCGGCGTAAGCGTGATATCAACCGCATTCAGCAGCTCATCCAGCTGTTCTTCCCGCGATGTGCCGATAATCGGTGCCGCAACCCCGCGCTTGCCCAACAGCCAAGCCAGCGCCACCTGCGCGCGGGTGGCGCCGGTATCATCGGCAATTCCGGCTAACCGTTCGGCAATCAACGCATCGCTGGCTTCGGTACCGGAATAAAGATTTTTTCCCACTTCATCCGATACCAGACGAGCCGTGGTCTCTCCCCACGGGCGGGTTAATCGACCGCGCGCCAGCGGGCTCCACGGGATCACCGCCACGCCTTCCTGATGGCACAGCGGCAGCATCTCGCGTTCTTCTTCCCGGTAGATCAGGTTGTAGTGATCCTGCATGGTGACAAAGCGCGCCCATCCATGCTTCGCCTGGAGATCCAGCGCCTGAGCAAACTGCGACGCGTGCATAGACGACGCGCCGATATAGCGTGCCTTACCAGCTTTCACCACGTCGTTGAGCGCCTCAAGCGTCTCCTCGATCGGCGTGTTGTAATCCCAGCGGTGAATTTGCAGCAGGTCGACGTACTCCATGTTCAGGCGTCTGAGGCTGTCATCAATGGAGCGCAGGATCTGCGCGCGAGACAAGCCCTCAGCCAGGTCGCCCACTGGATAGTAGACCTTGGTGGCAACGACGATGTCATCCCGGCGGGCAAAATCGCGCAGGGCGCGGCCGACAATCTCCTCGCTGCTGCCGTCGGAGTAGCTGTTGGCGGTGTCAAAGAAGTTAATGCCGCCCTCGATGGCGTGTTTGATTATCGGGCGGCTGCTTTCTTCCGGCAGCGTCCAGGCGTGATTTCCCCGATCCGGCTCGCCAAAGGTCATGCAGCCCAGGCAAAGCCGGGAAACGCTAAGGTCGGTTTTTCCTAATGTTGTGTATTGCACGGTCCGCTCCTGCTGTTTTAAACATGAGGTTTAAGCATAGCAGGAGCAGAAAAGGGGGAGGGGTTATGCCAGCCAGCTGCGGATTTTGGCTTCGATACCGGCAGCGTCCAGGCCAATCGCCGCGCGCGCTTCGTCCTGGGTACCTTGCGGAATGAAGTAGTCCGGCAGACCGAGATTCAGCACAGGAACGGCCTTACGGTTTGCCATCAGCACCTCATTCACGCCGCTGCCCGCGCCGCCCATAATGGCGTTTTCTTCCAGCGTGACCAGCACGTCGTGCGTCTCAGCCATATTCAGGATCAGGGACTCATCCAGCGGCTTCACAAAGCGCATGTCCACCAGGGTGGCGTTCAGCGTTTCAGCCGCTTTCGCCGCCTCCGGCATCAGCGTGCCGAAGTTCAGGATCGCCACTTTCTCACCGCGACGCTTCACCAGACCTTTACCGATCGGCAGTTTTTCCAGCGGCAGCAGCTCGACGCCCACTGCATTGCCGCGCGGGTAACGAACCGCGCTTGGGCCATCCTGATAGTGGTAGCCGGTAAACAGCATCTGACGACATTCGTTCTCGTCGCTTGGCGTCATGACAACCATATCTGGGATACAGCGCAGGAAGGAGAGATCGAACGCGCCCTGGTGCGTCTGGCCGTCGGCACCGACGATGCCCGCGCGGTCGATAGCAAACAGCACCGGCAGCTTCTGGATGGCCACGTCGTGGATAACCTGATCGTAGGCGCGCTGCAGGAAGGTGGAATAGATAGCGACAACCGGCTTGTAGCCGCCAATCGCCAGGCCAGCTGCAAACGTCACCGCATGCTGCTCGGCAATAGCAACGTCGAAATACTGGTCAGGGTATTTTCTGGAGAACTCCACCATGCCGGAGCCTTCACGCATGGCCGGAGTGATCGCCATCAGCTTGTTGTCTTTCGCTGCTGTTTCGCACAGCCAGTCGCCGAAAATTTTGGAATAGCTCGGCATGCCGCCGCTGCTTTTTGGCAGACAGCCGCTGGACGGATCGAATTTCGGCACCGCGTGGAAGGTGATCGGATCTTTTTCCGCCGGCTCGTAGCCACGCCCTTTTTTGGTCATGATGTGCAGGAACTGCGGGCCTTTCAGGTCGCGCATGTTCTTGAGCGTGGTCACCAGACCCAGCACGTCATGGCCGTCAACCGGGCCAATATAGTTAAAGCCAAGCTCTTCAAACAGGGTGCCCGGTACGACCATACCTTTGATGTGTTCTTCGGTACGCTTGAGCAGCTCTTTAATCGGCGGTACGCCGGAGAAAACTTTTTTGCCGCCTTCGCGCAGCGAGGAGTAGAGCTTGCCTGAAAGCAGTTGCGCAAGATGGTTGTTCAGCGCGCCGACGTTTTCGGAGATCGACATTTCGTTATCGTTAAGGATAACCAGCATGTCCGGCTTGATGTCGCCTGCGTGGTTCATGGCCTCGAAGGCCATACCGGCGGTAATGGCACCGTCGCCAATCACGCAGACGGTGCGGCGCTGCTTGTTCTCTTTTTCGGCGGCAACGGCAATACCGATGCCCGCAGAAATGGAGGTCGAGGAGTGGCCGACGCTCAGTACGTCATACTCGCTCTCTCCGCGCCACGGGAAGGGGTGCAGGCCGCCTTTCTGGCGAATAGTGCCAATTTTATCGCGACGTCCGGTCAGAATTTTGTGCGGATAGGCCTGGTGGCCCACGTCCCAGATAAGCTGATCGAACGGCGTGTTATAGACGTAGTGCAGCGCCACGGTCAGCTCTACCGTGCCAAGCCCGGAGGCGAAATGGCCGCTGGAGCGGCTTACGCTGTCGAGCAGGTAGCGACGCAGCTCGTCGCACAGCTTCGGCAGGCTCTCTTTCGGCAACAGACGTAACTCCTGGGTGGAGTCAACTAACGCCAGTGTCGGGTATTTGGCAATATCAAAACTCATCAAAGGCTCATCGAGATATATAGTTTATTTATTACGCTGGATTATATAGTCCGCTAGCGCTTCCAGTGCCGAGGTATCCAGCGATTGCGCGGCCAGCTCATTCAGCGACCGGCGGGCATCGTCAATCAGATCCCGGGCTTTACGTTGGGCTTGCTCAAGTCCCAGCAGGGCGGGGTAGGTACTTTTGCCAAGCTGCTGGTCGGCACCCTGACGTTTACCCAATGTTGCAGTATCGCCCACCACATCCAGAATGTCATCCTGAACCTGGAATGCCAGACCGATACTTTCTGCGTATCTGTCCAGAATCGGCAGGGCTTTGCGCCCTTGCTCACCCGCGCTCAGCGCGCCCAGGCGAACGGCGGAACGAATAAGCGCGCCCGTCTTATGGCGGTGAATACGCTCCAGCTGTTCCAGATTAACCTGACGTCCTTCCGCTTCAAGATCCAGCGCCTGACCGCCGCACATGCCGGCCACACCGCTGGCCATAGCCAGTTCGGAGATCATCGCCAGGCGGTCGCGGTCGCTCACTTCCGCCATCGGCGCGTCGCTCAGAATGGAGAACGCCAGCGTTTGCAGGGCATCACCCGCCAGAATGGCATTCGCCTCGCCAAACTTAATGTGGCAGGTTGGCTGACCCCGACGCAAATCGTCGTCATCCATCGCCGGAAGATCGTCGTGAATCAGCGAGTAGGCGTGGATGCACTCAACGGCGGCTGCCGGGGCGTCCAGCGTGTTATCGCTGATACCAAACATATTGCCGGTGGCGTACACCAGAAACGGGCGCAGGCGCTTTCCACCCAAGAGTGCGCCATAGTGCATGGCTTCAACCAGTGGAGTGTTCTGAAAAGGCTGTGGCGCAATAAATCGGCGCAGGGCGTCGTTGGCGCGCACGACGCGCGCCTGAAGCTCGTTGGCAAAATCCATTTACTCGGCGTCCGGTGTGAAAGGCGTGGTTTTCGCCTCTTCGCTGTCGGAGAGCAGGATCTGCACGCGCTGCTCGGCCTGCTGCAGTTTGACCTGCCCCTGGCGCGCCAGCTGCACGCCGCGCTCGAATTCGTTGAGCGCTTCTTCCAGCGGGAGATCGCCGCTCTCAAGACGGGTAACAATTTGCTCCAGTTCACTCAGCGCAGTTTCGAAACTGGCCGGTGCGTCGTTCTTCTTCGGCATAGTGAATTGACTCTTATATTCTCAGCCCCGACATGGTAACGGACTCAGGGCAATTATCAAATAACGCGCAATGTGCACAGGAGCGGCGCGATGGTGGTATACTTGCGCGCCTGGATGCAGCCACGGGTGTGGGCTGCTGTACTCTTTTCCATTACAAGCCTTAATACGCTTGCCTAAGAAACATTGCCGCCATGAAGTTTATCATTAAATTGTTCCCTGAAATCACCATCAAAAGCCAATCTGTGCGTTTGCGCTTTATTAAAATTCTCACCGGGAACATTCGTAACGTATTAAAGCACTACGACGAAACCCTCGCCGTGGTGCGCCACTGGGACCACGTTGAAGTGCGCGCCAAAGACGAAAACAAACGTCAGGATATTCGCGATGCGCTGACCCGTATTCCGGGGATCCACCATATCCTGGAAGTGGAAGACGTTCCGTTCAGCGATATGCACGACATCTTCGAGAAAGCGCTGGTCCAGTACCGCGATCAGATCGAAGGCAAAACCTTCTGCGTGCGCGTGAAGCGTCGCGGCAAGCACGAATTCAGCTCCATTGAAGTGGAACGTTACGTCGGCGGCGGTTTGAACCAGCACGTTGAAACGGCGCGCGTACGTCTGACCAACCCGGACGTGACCGTGAACCTGGAGATCGAAAACGATCGCCTGCTACTGGTGAAAGGGCGCTAT
This sequence comes from Enterobacter asburiae, assembly GCA_011754535.1. NCBI lineage: Bacteria > Pseudomonadati > Pseudomonadota > Gammaproteobacteria > Enterobacterales > Enterobacteriaceae > Enterobacter > Enterobacter asburiae. The sequence goes on from JAAQVN010000001.1 coordinate 1,127,269, forward strand.
GAAGGTATCGGCGGCTTCCCGATTGGCACCCAGGAAGACGTATTGTCCCTGATCTCCGGCGGCTTCGACTCCGGCGTCTCCAGCTATATGCTGATGCGTCGCGGCTGCCGCGTGCATTACTGCTTCTTCAACCTGGGCGGCGCGGCACACGAAATTGGCGTTCGTCAGGTGGCGCATTACCTGTGGAACCGCTTCGGCAGCTCCCACCGCGTGCGTTTTGTGGCGATCAACTTCGAACCTGTGGTCGGTGAAATCCTTGAGAAAGTGGACGACGGCCAGATGGGCGTGGTGCTGAAGCGCATGATGGTGCGTGCGGCGTCCAAAGTGGCGGAACGCTACGGCGTGCAGGCGCTGGTCACCGGCGAAGCGCTGGGCCAGGTCTCCAGCCAGACGCTGACCAACCTGCGTCTGATCGACAACGTCTCTGATACGCTGATCCTGCGTCCGCTGATCTCCCACGATAAAGAGCACATCATCGACCTGGCGCGCGAAATCGGCACCGAAGATTTTGCCCGTACCATGCCGGAATACTGCGGCGTGATCTCAAAAAGCCCGACGGTGAAAGCGGTGAAGGCGAAGATCGAAGCGGAAGAAGAGAATTTCGACTTCAGCATTCTGGAAAAAGTGGTGGCGGAAGCGTCCAACATTGATATCCGCGAGATTGCCCAGCAGACCGAGCAGGAAGTGGTTGAAGTTGAAACCGTGAGCGGTTTCGGCGCTAACGATGCGATTCTGGATATCCGCTCCATTGACGAGCAGGATGACAAGCCGCTGCAGGTGGAAGGCGTGGAGGTGGTTTCTCTGCCGTTCTACAAGCTGAGCACCAAATTTGGCGACCTCGATCAGAGCAAAACGTATCTGCTGTGGTGTGAGCGTGGGGTGATGAGCCGCCTGCAGGCGCTTTATCTGCGCGAGCAGGGCTTTGCGAATGTGAAGGTGTATCGCCCGTAGTGTTTTGTCGGGGAGTGCGGCCTGTTGCCCTCACCCCGACCCTCTCCCACAGGGAGAGGGAGAACACCTATTCGTAATAATTATAAATTCCCGCCGGCATCACCAGCGATGACGCCACTTCGTAGGCCTTCTCGCGTCCGACCAGCAGGTCAATAATCTTTAAGCCAAAATCAATCGCGGTGCCGGGCCCCTGGCTGGTCAGCAGGTTGACGCGCGGGTCCCAGACGACGCGTTTATCCACCCAATGCTCTTCCGGGATGGTGTCCTTCAGCCCCGGGAAGCCGGTCATGTTGCCGATGGGGAAAATGTCGTGCGGAATAAGCACCGTTCCTGCGGCAGCGCAGATTGCCGCGACAATGCGGCCGGATAGATGAAACTGACGCACGGTCTCGACCAGCAGCGGGCTGTCGCGAAAACATTCCGCGCCTTTTAAGCCGCCGGGCAGCACGATGATGTCGTAATCGCCATCCGCAACCTGAACAAGCGGTGCATCTGCCAGAATTTTCACCCCTCGGGAACAGGTGATCGCCAGGCTGCCGTCGCTGGCAACGCTGGCGGTGGTGACCTTAATGCCGCCACGTACCATTAAATCAATGGTGGTGACCGCTTCCATCTCTTCGCTACCAGGGGCGAGGCAGATCAGTGCTGACGCGCTCATATTCACTCTCCTTACGTTTAACCAGGTCATACAGACGGGCGTTTTCCGGCACGGCTATGCCGTGCGCGCGGGCGCGCTTTAGCAGATATCCCGTGATGTAGTCGATTTCCGTGTGGCGTAATGCCCGAACGTCCTGCAGCATTGAGGAGATGTTCTCAGCCGTACTCTCAATCACCTGCTCGACGTAACAGCGCAAATCCTCTGCTGAGGTGTGCAGGCCTTCTCGCTCAATTACCGACGCGACTTCCGCACACAGGGATGCCACCTCCTGCGGATGGTTTTTCAGCTCACCGTTCGGGCAATTCCACAGCGCCGTCAGCGGGTTGATCACGCAGTTTACCGCAAGCTTACGCCACAGCTGAGGGCGAATGTTGTTATGCCATGCCACGTCCGGCAAAACCTTCTGCAGCACGTCTGCGAGATAGCTGTAGTCGCCATCCTGTGTCCTGGCCGGGCCGATGTGCGTCACGCCGCTGGCGACATGCACGATAATGTTGCCGTCGCGACGCGCGGCGTGGGTGGTGGTCGCCATCAGCAGAGGCTGCGGGACGCTTTTCAGCTCATCAAGGGTTCCCATACCGTTATGCAGTAGCAGAATGGGGGACGTGGGGGGGAGCTGCGCGGCAAGCGTCTTTACCGCGTCTGAAACCTGCCACGCCTTGAGCGTCACCAGCAGAAGGTCGCTTTGCGCCAGGAAATCAGGATCGTTCGCGGTGAGGGATTCGTTAAAAATGCTTCCGTCTTCACCAATCAGGTTGACACTGCAATAGGGCTGGGGCACGCGCAGCCAACCCTGAACCTCATGTCCGTGCTTGCGCAGCGCGGTCAGCCACAGCTGACCAAGCGCTCCGCATCCGAGCACCGTAATTTTCATTGTTCCTCCTCACCTGCAACTGCGCCAGGTGTTACAGCTTAATTATACAGCTAAGCTTCTGTTGAGTTATGCCTCGTAGCGGGTATTATGCAACGCAACAAAAGTGAAGGGAGAAGAAAAGATGCCATCTTTCGATATTGTTTCCGAAGTTGATATCCAGGAAGTTCGCAACGGCGTTGAGAACGCAACCCGCGAAGTTGAGTCACGTTTCGATTTTCGTGGCGTTGAGGCGTCGTTTGAGCTGAACGACGCAAATAAGACCATTAAGGTGCTGAGCGAGTCTGATTTCCAGGTGAATCAGCTGCTCGATATTCTGCGTGCCAAGCTGTTAAAACGCGGCATTGAAGGGACATCTCTGGACGTGCCGGAAGAGTTTGTCCACAGCGGTAAGAACTGGTTTGTGGAAGCCAAACTCAAGCAGGGTATCGAGAGCGCGGTGCAGAAGAAGATCGTTAAGCTCATCAAAGACAGCAAGCTGAAGGTGCAGGCGCAGATCCAGGGCGAAGAAATTCGCGTGACCGGTAAATCCCGCGACGATCTGCAGTCCGTGATGGCGCTGGTGCGCGGCGGCGATCTGGGGCAGCCGTTCCAGTTTAAAAACTTCCGCGATTAAGACTGAAAAGCCCGGTTTAACCGGGCTTTTTTTAGGCTTTAAGCGCCTGCTCGACCTCAAAGCGGTTGGTCACCTTGCTGTCTATTTTGACGTAAGCGCTCCGCTCTTCCGGGACAATGAACACCTCTGTCACGCCTTCTTTTGCTTCCAGACGCTGCTTCAGCGCATCGCTGATTTCTACATCATCCGGGATTTCTACCCGCAGGCTGCTCACATAGCGCGGCTCTTTCATGGTGCTGGCGACCAGCAGCCAGACTGTCGCCAGCAGCGCGCCCGCGAGAAACACGGTTTGTGAATCAAACAGGCCGTCGACCCAGCCACCGAGCGAGCCGCCGATCGCCACGCCGAGAAACTGGCTGGTGGAGTAGATACCCATCGCCGTGCCTTTGTAACCTGCAGGAGACTCCTTGCTGATAAGCGACGGCAGCAGCGCTTCCATCAGGTTAAACGCCAGGAAGAACAGCTGTACGCCTGCCACCAGCTCCCAGAAGTGCGGGCCGGATCCCCAGAGCACGATCTCGGCGATCAGCAGCAGCGCAACGCAGCCCACGAAGACGCGCTTCATTTTGCGCTTCACTTCGGCATAGATAATGAATGGCACGACGGAGACAAAAGATATCAGCATCGTGACCAGATAGATTTTCCAGTGCTCTGCGGCCGGGAAACCCGCTGCGGCAAGCTGGCCGGGCAGGGCGACAAAGGTCGACATCAGCAGAATGTGCAGGCACATAATGCCGAAATTCAGCTTGAGCAGGCGTGGCTCAACGAGCACTTTGCTGAAGCAGCCTTTGACCATGCCTGACTCACGGTTCAGAACGTGGTTTTTACTGTCCGGCACGACCCACAGAGTTAAGGCAATGCCGATGGTCGCCAGCACGGCAATCATCCAGAACAGAGCGTGCAGGCCGAGCGTATGGGTGATAATCGGACCGAGCACCATCGCAATCGCGAAGGTGACGCCAAAGCTCACGCCGATAAACGCCATCGCCTTCGTGCGGTTCTGTTCGCGTGTAAGGTCTGACAGCAGTGCCATAACGGCGGCGGCAATCGCGCCGGAGCCCTGGAGGGCGCGACCAAGAATAATCCCCCAGATGGAGTGGGAGAGGGCGGCAATGACGCTACCGAGAACAAAAATAAGCAGACCGCCGACAATCAGCGGCTTTCGACCCACCCGATCGGAGAGCAGACCAAACGGGATTTGAAATATCGCCTGCGCAAGACCGTAAATACCAATTGCCAGGCCAATCAGCGCCTCGCTGGCCCCCTGCAGCGCCATGCCGTACGTGGTCAGAACAGGCAGGACCATAAACATGCCGAGCATCCGTAGCGAGAAGACAGTCCCTAAGCCCCAGGTCGCGCGTAGCTCGCCTGGCGTCATTTTATAATCGTTCATTACCACCTCAGTTCAAAAGCAGGCCATAGTGTAGTGCGGGGAAGGGGCGGGGTAAATAAAGGGTTATTTAACAAATATTACATGCGTTATTAATGGATTTGATGAATAAAAAAGGGTGCCGAAGCACCCTTTTATTCACCTGCGAATCTTACCAGACGTAAGTCAGCAGGTTATGTGAATCCGGCACCATAAAGTCTACGGACATCATCACGGACAGTGAAGTGATAGCAACGATAGAGAACACAAACAGCTTGCGCGCCCAGACTTTGTCATCTTCCACTTTGTATCCGCGCAGGGCCATACCGAGCCACCAGACGCTCACCGCAGCCGCTACCGCCAGATATTTATACCCGGCGTAGCCACCCAGAGAGAGCATCAGCGTTGCCACGGCAAAAGCGATGATGTAGAGCGTGATGTGGTTCTTGGCAACCGAAATGCCCTTCACGACCGGCAGTACCGGGATGTTCGCTGCCTGATAATCCTTAAAGCGGAAAATCGCGATGGCATAGGAGTGCGGCATCTGCCACAGGCTAAAGATAGCCAGCAGGATCAGCGCACCGCTGTCGAACTCGTTCGTGACCGCGCAGTAGCCAATCACCGGCGGCGCAGCGCCGGAGAGAGAACCAATCAGCGTGCCGTAGACGGAGTGACGTTTCATATACAGGCTGTAGACGCCTACATACACCACGAACCCCATCACCCCCAGCCAGCAGGCCAGCGGGTTAGCACCAAACCACAGCAGCATAAAGCCAGCAATACCCAGCAAGGTGGCGTACACCAGCGAGACGGAAGGGGCGATCAGGCCTTTAACCAGCACCCGATTTTTGGTCCTTTCCATCTTCTTGTCGATATCCATGTCGATGTAGTTGTTAAATACACAACCGGACGCAACAACCAGTGACACACCGACCAGCGTAGAGATAAAGAGGGCGTAATCAATGCTGCCTTTAGAGGCCAGCAGGAACCCTCCGATCACGGAGATCAGGTTGCCAAAGATGATGCCTGGTTTCGTTACTTGCAGGTATTGCTTAAACATACTCGCCGCTCTTAGTGAACCATCATGTTGTAGTTGAGGTTCCACATAATCCAGATGGAACCGACTACCAGGATAGCGATGATAATCACGGTAAAGATAAAGGCGGTCATATTCCAGCCTTCATCGGACTTGGTGTTCATGTGCAGGAAGCAAACCAGATGCACCAGAATCTGAATCACCGCGGTTACCAGGATTGCTCCCAGGATAACCGGCTTGGACGCAGAACCGCTCATCACCATCCAGAACGGGATCACCGTCAGGATGATCGACAGGATGAAACCTGTCATGTAGGTTTTTACGCTGCCGTGGGAAGCGCCATGATCGTTAGAATGACTCATTACATCGCCCCCATCAGATAGACAACAGAGAACACACAGATCCATACCACGTCCAGGAAGTGCCAGAACAGGCTCAGGCACATGATACGGGTACGGTTAGTGCTGGTCAGGCCGCGGCGGGAGATCTGGAACATCAGTACTGCCATCCAGATCAGACCCGAGGTCACGTGCAGACCGTGGGTACCCACCAGCGCGAAGAACGCGGACAGGAAGCCACTGCGATCCGGGCCGAAGCCTTCCATAATCAGGTGATGGAATTCATAGATTTCCATCCCGATAAAGCCAGCACCAAACAGCCAGGTCAACGCCAGCCAGGAGACAACCTGGCTCTTGTTGTTTTTGTACATGGCGATAGCCGCCATGCCGTAGGTGATGGAGCTGAATAACAGCAGTGCGGTTTCAACCAGAACGAACGGCAGTTCAAAGATGTCCTTGCCGGTCGGGCCGCCCGCTGTGCCGTTCACCAGAACGGCATAGGTCGCGAACAGACAGCAGAACAGAATGCAGTCGCTCATCAGGTAGATCCAGAAACCGAAGACTTTCGTCGGTCCTGTATCGTGGTGCGCATGTTCATGCGCGTGGGCAGTTGAGTGCGCCAGAGTATCAGTTGCCATTTTTCAGCCCCGCTTTAGAAATCTCGTCGAAATGCTGATTTTCCAGCTTTTCAACTTCACGGACTGGTACGTAGTAGTCCACGTCCTCGTCAAAGCTCTTCACAATCCAGCTGATTACGATGCCGGCAAAGCCAACAATCGCCATCCACCAGATGTGCCAGATCATTGCGAAACCAAATACCGTTGCGAAAGCGGCAATCACGATGCCCGCAGCGCTGTTTTTCGGCATATGGATTTCTTCGTAATGCTCAGGTTGCTTGTACGCTTCACCTTTTTCTTTCATTTCCCAGAAGGCATCACGCTCGTGAATGTGCGGCACTACGGCAAAGTTATAGAACGGCGGTGGAGAAGAGGTTGCCCACTCCAGCGTACGGCCACCCCATGGGTCACCGGTCAGGTCGCGGTTCAGGTTACGGTCGCGGATGGACACGTAGTACTGAATCAGCTGGCACAGAATACCGCATGCAATCAGCGCTGCACCGCCCGCTGCAACCATCAGCATTGGGTGGAACTGCGGATCGATCTGCTGGCTCAGACGACGGGTCATACCCATGAAGCCCAGCACGTACAGCGGCATAAACGCCACGAAGAAGCCAATGATCCAGAACCAGAACGCGCGTTTACCCCATTTTTCGTTCAGCGTGAAGCCGAACGCTTTTGGCCACCAGTAGGTTACGCCAGCGAAGCAGCCGAAGACCACGCCGCCGATGATAACGTTATGGAAGTGCGCAATCAGGAACAGACTGTTGTGCAGAACGAAGTCAGCGCCCGGTACCGCCAGCAGTACGCCGGTCATCCCACCTACGGAGAAGGTAACGATGAAGCCGATGGTCCACAGCATTGCTGAGTGGAACACGATACGGCCCTGGTACATGGTGAACAGCCAGTTGAAGATCTTCACCCCGGTAGGGATGGCGATAATCATGGTGGTGATACCGAAGAAGGCGTTTACGTTCGCGCCCGCACCCATGGTGAAGAAGTGGTGCAGCCAAACGATGAACGACAGAACGGTAATACACACAGTTGCCCACACCAGAGAGGTGTAACCAAACAGGCGTTTACGCGAGAAGGTTGCCGCGATTTCGGAGAACACACCGAAGACAGGCAGAACCAGGATGTACACTTCCGGGTGACCCCAGGCCCAAATCAGGTTGATGTACATCATCATGTTGCCACCCATATCATTTGTGAAGAAATGGGTGCCCAGATAGCGGTCCAGGGTCAGCAGCGCGATGGTGACGGTCAGAATTGGGAACGATGCGATAATCAGTACGTTGGCGCACAGAGATGCCCAGGTAAATACCGGCATCTTGAACATCGTCATACCAGGAGCACGCATCTTCAGGATGGTCACGAAGAAGTTGATACCGGTCAGGGTCGTACCGACACCGGAGAGCTGAAGCGCCCAAATCCAGTAGTCAACACCGACACCCGGACTGTACTCAATTCCCGACAGCGGCGGGTACGCCAGCCAGCCGGTCTGCGCGAATTCGCCCACACCCAGTGACAGGTTAACCAGGATAACGCCGACAACGGTGAACCAGAAGCTCAGGTTGTTCAGGAACGGGAACGCCACGTCGCGCGCACCAATTTGCAGCGGAACGACGACGTTCATCAGACCGATTACCAGCGGCATCGCCACGAAGAAGATCATGATAACGCCGTGAGCGGTAAAGATCTGATCGTAGTGGTGCGGCGGCAGGAAGCCGGCTTCGCCCGCAGATGCGAGTGCCTGCTGGCTACGCATCATGATCGCATCCGCAAAGCCACGAATTAACATGACGATACCGACGATGCAGTACATGATACCGAGTTTTTTGTGGTCAACCGAAGTCAGCCACTCATTCCACAGGTAGCTCCACTTACCGAAGTAAGTGATCAGGCCAACTAAGGCCGCGCCACCAATGATAATTGCAGCCACCGTAACCATGATAATCGGTTCATGGTAGGGCACTGCATCCAGTGTCAATTTTCCGAACATTTTCTTCCTCGGCCCCTTAGTGAGCGGTTTCCGCGTGGCTCATGTCCATGCCTTCCATACCTTCATGCGCGCTGTGCTCGCCTTCTGGCTGGGTCATGTCCATGCTCTTGCCGTGATCCATAAATTTGCCAATAACGTCTTTGAACAAATCAGGTTTCACGTTAGAGAAGTACTCCACCTTGTTGTATTCGCTAGGTGCAGCCACTTTTTCGAACGCCGCCATGTCAGACATGGTGTTTGGAGACTGCTTCGCTTTTTCAACCCACTGGTCGAAAGCGGCACGGTCCGGCGTCGCAATAGCTTTGAACTTCATACCTGAGAAGCCCGGGCCGCTATAGCTGGCGGAGATACCATCGTAGGTGCCTGCTTCATTCGCGATCAGATGCAGGTTCGTCTGCATACCGGCCATCGCGTAAATCTGGCTACCCAGACGCGGGATGAAGAAGGAGTTCATTACGGAGTTGGAGGTCACTTTGAACTGAACCGGAGTGTTCGCCGGGAAGGCGATTTCATTCACGGTAGCAATGCCCTGCTCTGGATAGATGAAGAACCATTTCCAGTCCATGGAGACCACTTCAATGGTAATAGGTTTTTCATCGTGAACCAGCGGCTTGCTTGGCTCAAGTGCGTGAGTGGTTTTCCAGGTCAGTACGGCAAGGAACAGGATGATCAGAATAGGCACCGTCCAGACCACAGCTTCCACTTTATTGGAGTGTGACCAGTTCGGGCTATACTTCGCATCTTTATTGCTCGCACGATACTTCCAGGCGAAACCAACAGCCATCAAAATGGCAGGAATAACCACAATCAACATCAGGCCAAAAGCCGTCAATATCAGTGAACGTTGTTCCAGTCCAATCTGTCCTTTGGGGTCTAGTAGTGCAGAATCGCAGCCACTGAGTAATACAGTACCTGCGAATAATGACAACCATCCCAAACTTTTATTGTATTTCCTGAGTCTCATTTAACGACCTCAATTCCACGGGAGTCTGGTGGCGTTTAAAGTGTGCGGGCATTTTACGGGAAGGTTACATTACTGTAAACATCATTAGGCCTGTGTCAGGAAGGTGTTACCGGGTTCTGCCGCACGTGTCACAAGTGTTGCAGATTATGTCGGTTTTTATGACCGAAGCCGCATGAGATGGGCTTTATAACGAAAGGACCCCCAAGCATACCCTAAAAGGGGCAATTGGTATAACCATTGTTAAAAATAAACAAAAAATTAACAATTAATTATCAATAAAAAGACATCTAAAAAACGAAAAATCAAACTTTCCAATGCTGAATCGTTTAATGAAAAATAGCAATTTGGAACCGGCTCCAATAATTTCCAAATCCTATCCCGCACAAAACAACAAATATTTTTTTAGCGGCTGATGGCTATTTCGCCGTTATAATTTCGGTTAGTGATTACAACGGGAAATAACCTTTCGCTTTTTCTTCAGGTCATCTGCGTTTTACGTAATGCCATAAAATCGAGCAGACCGCCCGTCAGGATCCCGGCGATGGCCAGCAGGGCTCCGGCGTCCAGCAGAAGGGCTTCGAGGGGGAGCGCCAGAGACGTACTGGCGTTAACAATAAGTACCACAAGCCAGAGCGCCAGCGCGGCGCAGCCCGTCATTAACAGACGTAACGCAAAACGGTAGGCGCGATGATATTCAGTGCGCGGCATAAAGTGTTCTGTCCGCTGGGTATATTCCAGCGTCTGGCGACACACCAGCAATAATAAAATCCCCGGCACGGCAGCCGCGACCGAGAAGAGATAAAACGTTGGCCAGCCATGGGCTTCCACAAACCAGCCGGCAATCGGGCCTACGTACACGCGGCCAACGGCCGAGAGCGCCGAGAGCAGAGCGAACTGCGTGGCGGAAAATGACTTATTGCACAGGGTCATCAGCAGGGCAACAAACGCCGCCGTCCCCATGCCGCCGCAGAGGTTTTCGAAGAACACTGCCGCGGCCATGCTGATCGTATGTTTGTCGGTAATCGACAGCAGCCAGTAGCCGGCGTTAGAGGCCCCCTGAAGAATGCCGAAGATCAGCAGCGCGCGGAAAAGCGTCAGGCGCTGCATCAGCACGCCGCCGTAAAGTGCGCCGACGATGGTCGCAAACAGCCCCAGCGTTTTATTCACCACACCCACTTCCCCGGCATCAAAACCGACGCCGCGGATCAGGAAGGTGGTGGTCAGGCTCATGGCAAAGGCATCACCCAGCTTATAAAGGACTATGAGCAGCAGGATCAGCCAGGCATTGTTACGGCCAAAGAAGTCGCGCAGCGGTTCGGCCACGGCCTGTTCCAGCGACCGGGGGACCGGAATGACGTCACTCGGTTCGGGTGCGAACAGCGTCGCGATGATGCAGGGGATAAGCAGGGCGGCCATCAGCCAGTACATGCCCTGCCAGCCGAGGTAACGGTCGGCCAGCCACAGCGCCAGGCCGCCGGAGACCAGCATCCCGAGGCGATAGCCCAGCACGCTGATGGCCGCACCAGCCCCGCGCTCCTCGGCGGGTAAAACGTCCGTCTTCCAGGCGTCAAACACAATATCCTGGGAGGCGGAACAGAAGGCTATCACCACCGCAAGCGCGGCCATCCAGCGAAGCTGTGTGGTCGGTTCAAGGAAGCCCATCGCCGCAATCGCCAGCAGCAGCAGGACCTGCGTCATCACTAACCAGCCGCGACGACGTCCCAGGAACGGCGGCGTATAGCGATCCATCACCGGCGACCACAGGAACTTAAAGACATAAGCCTGACCGACCAGTGAGAAGAAACCAATGGTTTTGAGATCGATGTTCTCGACCGTCATCCACGCCTGAAGCGTGCCGGAGGTGAGCGCGAGGGGTAAACCGGAGGCAAAGCCGAGGATCAGCAGAATCGCTGATTTCGGTTGCTGGAAAATGCGTAAGTAGTGACTGGACATGGTCTTATGAACTGACCCGGTGAAGCACCGGGTCAGTAAGCAGGATTAACGTGCGTTCTGCTTGATAAAGTCGTGAATGCTGGTGTCCTGCGCCATATCGGCGATGGTATCCGTCAGCACGCTGTTAACGGCGTTAGCAATGTTCTGGTTGGATGCCTGGAACGCGCCTTCAACGGAGTAGCTGGCGCGGTAGTTTTTCGTCATCTTGTTACCGTTTTTCGCGGTGGCAATGATGGCGATATCCGCTTTGGTCGCGATGTTGTAGCGCACGTTGCCCTGAGACACGTCTGCATAAAGGTTGTTGACGATGATCTGCAGATCAACCGCGCCGCTTGGGCCAATCATGTAGCCGCGAGCGGTCATTTGCTTCTCAAGCACTTCCTGCAGCAGGAAGCGCAGGTCGCGGGACGCGGTCAGCGTTACCTGCTGGTTATCGCGGGTCACTTTTGCCAGAGCCTGGTCCTGACGCTGATCGGCACCGTTAATGCTCACGGTGACGCCCATCAGGCTTGGGTCCTGCTGAGGCAGAGTGATTTTTGGTGAGACATCAATAGTGGTAGGCGGAGTCGCACAGCCTGCCAGCATAAAAAGGGCTACCAACGGAAAGAAGAGTTTTTTTAACATTTTCAGGTTCTCAACGAATCGTAAGCATAAAGAAAGAGAAATTGCCGCCATCATAACATCGACAACGGTCAGGGGAAGTGGTCAACGCATGTAAATTCATCGTCTTGTCTGAAAACTGACCAGCTCACCCTTTTTCTCCTCCCGCGAATGATGAAAGGTATGAGTCTCACAGTGAACTTCATTCGTTTGAATGAGAAAATTAGACGAAAGCTAAATATTTGTTGTCAAGGTGTAATGGAAACGGTAAAAGCGGCTAATATTTAAAGGGATGGGTGACATCTCAGCGTTGTCGGAGGAGTAATTTCATGATGATACGTGAACAGATAGAAGAAAAATTAAGGGCAGCGTTCAACCCTGTGTTCCTCGAAGTCGTCGACGAAAGCTATCGTCATAACGTGCCGGCAGGTTCTGAAAGCCACTTTAAAGTGGTTCTGGTTAGCGATCGCTTCACGGGAGAACGTTTCCTGAACCGACATCGCCTGATCTACAGCACCTTGACGGAAGAACTCTCCACAACCGTGCATGCGCTGGCACTGCATACTTACACCATTAAGGAATGGGAAGGCTTGCAGGATACGGTTTTCGCGTCGCCGCCCTGTCGAGGTGCTGGCACTATCGCCTGATAAATCGGATTTGCAACGGCCGGAGCTTTTCCAGTATGTTGCTTACAGATTTCCTCAAAACGGCCTCCGGGCCGTTTTGTTTTGTCTGAGTTTTGAGCGGATGGTGCGATTTTAAGGCTAAAAATAGCCTTAAAGTGTGAAAAAAGCCGCAGCAACATGCCCCAACCGTTCTCGACTCACCTAAGTGATGCCGCTATAATGCCGCGTCTTAATGAATGTCTTCGGGATGATTCTGGCGACAGGGAATGTGAATCTGCACTAAGAGAGCATCCCGGTATAACAGACAGATTCAGAGTTGACCGAGCACTGTGATTTTTTTGAGGTAACAAGATGCAAGTTTCAGTTGAAACCACTCAAGGCCTTGGCCGCCGTGTAACGATTACTATCGCTGCTGACAGCATCGAAACTGCTGTGAAAAGCGAGCTGGTCAACGTAGCAAAAAAAGTACGTATTGACGGCTTCCGTAAGGGCAAAGTACCAATGAATGTTGTTGCTCAGCGTTATGGCGCTTCCGTGCGTCAGGATGTGCTGGGTGAACTGATGAGCCGCAACTTTATCGACGCGATCATCAAAGAAAAAATCAATCCGGCTGGCGCACCAAACTACGTGCCAGGCGAATACAAACTGGGCGAAGACTTCACCTACTCCGTAGAGTTCGAAGTGTATCCGGAAGTTGAGCTGAAAGGTCTGGAATCTATCGAAGTTGAAAAACCGATTGTTTCCGTAACTGACGAAGACGTTGACGGCATGCTGGACACCCTGCGCAAGCAGCAGGCGAGCTGGAAAGAGAAAGAAGGCGCTGTTGACGCGGAAGACCGCGTAACCATCGACTTCACCGGTTCTGTTGATGGCGAAGAGTTCGAAGGCGGCAAAGCGTCTGACTTCGTACTGGCAATGGGCCAGGGTCGTATGATCCCAGGCTTCGAAGACGGTATCAAAGGCCACAAGGCTGGCGAAGAGTTCACCATCGACGTGACCTTCCCGGAAGAATACCACGCTGAAAACCTGAAAGGTAAAGCAGCGAAGTTCGTCATCAACCTGAAAAAAGTGGAAGAGCGCGAACTGCCAGAACTGACTGAAGAGTTCATCAAGCGTTTCGGCGTTGAAGATGGTTCTGTTGCTGGCCTGCGTACCGAAGTGCGTAAAAACATGGAGCGCGAGCTGAACGGCGCTGTGCGTAACCGTGTGAAATCTCAGGCGATTGAAGGTCTGGTAAAAGCGAACGACATCGACGTTCCTGCTGCGCTGATCGACAGCGAAATCGACGTCCTGCGCCGTCAGGCTGCACAGCGTTTCGGTGGCAACCAGCAGCAAGCGATGGAACTGCCGCGCGAGCTGTTTGAAGAGCAAGCGAAACGCCGCGTGGTTGTTGGCCTGCTGCTGGGCGAAGTGATTCGTACCCACGAGCTGAAAGCTGACGAAGAGCGTGTAAAAGGCCTGATCGAAGAGATGGCGTCTGCATACGAAGATCCATCAGAAGTGATCGAGTTCTACGGCAAGAACAAAGAGCTGATGGACAACATGCGCAACGTCGCCCTGGAAGAGCAGGCTGTTGAAGCGGTACTGGCGAAAGCGAAAGTGACCGAAAAAGCGACCTCTTTCAACGAACTGATGAACCAGCAGGCGTAATTTCGCCCTAACGGTTTAAAGTTTGAACAAAAAACCCGTTGCCCTCCGGCGACGGGTTTTTTTTATCGCAGCTTGGGTTCTTGAAGGGTGCTAAAACGCCCTTTCAGTGTTAGCGTTACAACAAAAGGTTGTTATGCTTGAAATAGGGCGTGGCGAACCCCATAAGTGTGTAATCACGATGATTGAGACTGGCTGATAATCCGTCCATAAGGTTACAATCAGTACAGCAGGTGTTTTCAATTTTGAACCAGGAGACGGAAATGTCATACAGTGGCGAACGAGATAACTTTGCACCCCATATGGCGCTGGTGCCAATGGTTATTGAACAGACCTCACGTGGTGAGCGTTCTTTCGATATCTATTCCCGTCTGCTCAAGGAACGCGTTATCTTTCTGACCGGCCAGGTAGAAGACCATATGGCTAACCTGATCGTGGCGCAGATGCTGTTCCTGGAAGCGGAAAACCCGGAAAAAGACATTTACCTGTACATCAACTCGCCTGGCGGTGTGATTACGGCGGGCATGTCCATTTATGACACCATGCAGTTCATCAAGCCAGATGTCAGCACTATCTGTATGGGTCAGGCTGCATCCATGGGGGCCTTCCTGTTAACCGCAGGGGCGAAAGGTAAGCGTTTCTGCCTGCCTAACTCCCGCGTGATGATTCACCAGCCGCTGGGTGGTTACCAGGGGCAGGCGACGGATATCGAAATCCACGCCCGCGAAATTCTGAAAGTAAAAGCGCGCATGAATGAACTTATGGCGCAGCATACAGGTCAATCTCTTGAGCAGATCGAGCGCGATACCGAGCGCGATCGCTTCCTCTCTGCTCCAGAGGCAGTTGAGTACGGCTTAGTCGACTCCGTATTGACCCATCGTAATTGATGCCCGCGACGCGAGTGTGCCGCTATACTAAAGTAGGGCGGCACGCTGCTTAATGCAGCTTGCGTCTTAGAATGGCATTTGCGTCGTCATGTGCGGCACAAAGAACTTAAAAAGAGGTTTGGACTCATGACAGATAAACGCAAAGATGGTTCGGGCAAACTGCTGTACTGCTCTTTTTGCGGCAAAAGCCAGCATGAAGTGCGTAAACTGATTGCCGGGCCGTCCGTGTATATCTGCGACGAATGTGTCGATTTATGTAACGACATCATTCGCGAAGAGATTAAAGAAGTTGCGCCGCACCGTGAGCGTAGCGCATTGCCTACGCCGCATGAGATTCGTCATCACCTTGACGACTATGTCATCGGTCAGGAGCAGGCCAAGAAAGTGCTGGCGGTGGCGGTATATAACCACTACAAACGTCTGCGTAACGGCGACACCAGCAATGGTGTGGAACTGGGCAAAAGCAACATTCTGCTGATCGGGCCAACCGGCTCCGGTAAAACGCTGCTGGCGGAAACGCTGGCGCGCCTGCTTGATGTTCCGTTTACCATGGCAGATGCCACCACACTGACCGAAGCTGGTTATGTGGGTGAAGACGTTGAGAACATCATTCAGAAGCTGCTGCAGAAGTGCGATTACGACGTACAAAAAGCCCAGCGCGGGATTGTTTACATTGATGAGATCGACAAGATCTCCCGTAAATCAGACAACCCGTCCATTACCCGTGACGTATCGGGTGAAGGCGTGCAGCAGGCGCTGCTGAAGCTGATCGAAGGTACGGTTGCCGCCGTTCCGCCGCAGGGTGGACGCAAACATCCGCAGCAGGAGTTCCTGCAGGTTGATACTTCCAAGATCCTGTTCATCTGCGGCGGTGCGTTTGCAGGCCTGGATAAAGTGATCTCCCATCGTGTTGAAACCGGCTCCGGCATTGGTTTTGGCGCAACGGTGAAGGCGAAGTCCGAGAAAGCCAACGAAGGCGAATTGCTTTCGCAGGTTGAGCCTGAAGATCTGATCAAATTTGGTCTGATCCCTGAGTTCATTGGCCGTCTGCCGGTTGTGGCAACGCTGAATGAGCTGAGTGAAGAGGCGCTGATTCAGATCCTGAAAGAGCCGAAAAATGCGCTGACCAAGCAGTATCAGGCGCTGTTCAATCTGGAAGGCGTTGACCTGGAATTCCGTGACGAAGCGCTGGACGCCATTGCCAAGAAAGCGATGATCCGTAAAACCGGTGCGCGCGGCCTGCGTTCTATCGTTGAAGCGGCGCTGCTTGACACCATGTACGATCTGCCGTCGATGGAAGATGTTGAAAAAGTGGTTATCGACGAGTCCGTGATCGGTGGCCAATCCAAGCCGCTGCTGATTTACGGTAAACCGGAAGCCCAGCAGGCATCTGGCGAATAATTCACCAAATCATACAAGCAGTTAATCAAAAAGGGGGGATTTTATCTCCCCTTTACTTTTTCCGTGTTCATAGCGTTGAATGTGTGGGAAACATCCCCATATACTGGATACATGTTAATGGTTATGTGAAGCAATGTGACATGACCAGCTTACCTGGCGGACACTAAACTAAGAGAGAGCTCTATGAATCCTGAGCGTTCTGAACGCATTGAAATCCCCGTATTGCCGTTGCGCGATGTGGTGGTTTATCCGCACATGGTCATACCCTTATTTGTAGGGCGGGAAAAATCTATCCGTTGCCTCGAAGCCGCTATGGATCATGATAAAAAAATCATGCTGGTGGCGCAGAAAGAAGCATCAACGGATGAGCCGGGTGTAAACGATCTTTTCACCGTCGGGACCGTGGCCTCTATTTTGCAGATGCTGAAGCTGCCTGACGGCACCGTGAAGGTGCTGGTGGAAGGGCTGCAGCGTGCGCGTATTACCACCCTGTCTGACAATGGCGAACACTTCTCTGCTAAGGCAGAGTACCTTGATTCGCCTCAGCTTGATGAACGCGAGCAGGAAGTGCTCGTGCGCACCGCAATCAGCCAGTTTGAAGGCTATATCAAGCTGAATAAGAAAATTCCACCAGAAGTGCTGACGTCGCTGAACAGCATCGACGATCCTGCGCGTCTGGCGGATACCATCGCTGCGCACATGCCGCTGAAGCTGGCTGACAAACAGTCCGTGCTGGAAATGTCCGACGTTAACGAACGTCTGGAATACCTGATGGCGATGATGGAGTCTGAAATCGATCTGCTGCAGGTTGAGAAGCGCATTCGTAACCGCGTGAAAAAGCAGATGGAGAAGTCTCAGCGTGAGTACTATCTGAATGAGCAAATGAAGGCGATTCAGAAAGAGCTGGGCGAGATGGACGACGCGCCGGATGAAAACGAAGCGCTGAAGCGTAAGATCGACGCGGCGAAGATGCCGAAAGAGGCGAAAGAGAAAGCCGAAGCAGAACTGCAGAAGCTGAAAATGATGTCTCCAATGTCGGCTGAAGCGACCGTCGTGCGCGGCTACATCGAGTGGATGGTTCAGGTTCCGTGGAATGCCCGCAGCAAGGTCAAAAAAGACCTGCGTCAGGCTCAGGAGATCCTGGATACCGACCACTACGGCCTGGAACGCGTCAAAGACCGCATTCTTGAGTACCTCGCGGTACAAAGCCGTGTAAACAAAATTAAAGGCCCAATTCTGTGCCTGGTAGGACCGCCAGGGGTGGGTAAAACCTCTCTGGGTCAGTCCATTGCCAAAGCGACCGGACGTAAATATATCCGTATGGCGCTGGGCGGCGTGCGCGATGAAGCGGAAATCCGCGGTCACCGCCGTACCTACATCGGTTCTATGCCGGGTAAATTGATCCAGAAGATGGCGAAAGTGGGCGTTAAAAACCCGCTGTTCCTGCTCGATGAGATCGACAAGATGTCTTCGGACATGCGTGGCGATCCGGCGTCTGCACTGCTGGAAGTACTTGATCCAGAACAGAACGTGGCGTTCAGCGATCATTACCTGGAAGTGGACTACGACCTGAGCGATGTGATGTTCGTGGCGACCTCCAACTCCATGAACATTCCGGCCCCACTGCTGGACCGTATGGAAGTGATCCGTCTCTCCGGTTATACCGAAGATGAGAAGCTGAACATCGCTAAGCAGCACCTGCTGCCGAAACAGATTGAGCGTAACGCGCTGAAAGCCAACGAGCTGACCGTCGAGGACAGCGCGATTATCGGCATCATTCGCTACTACACCCGTGAAGCGGGCGTGCGTAGTCTTGAGCGTGAAATCTCTAAACTGTGTCGTAAAGCGGTGAAACAGCTGCTGCTGGATAAGAGCCTGAAGCACATTGTGATTAACGGCGACAATCTGCATGCCTACCTGGGCGTTCAGCGCTTCGACTACGGTCGCGCGGACAACGAAAACCGCGTTGGTCAGGTCACCGGTCTGGCATGGACGGAAGTGGGCGGCGATCTGCTGACCATCGAAACCGCCTGTGTGCCGGGCAAAGGCAAGCTGACCTACACCGGCTCGCTGGGTGAAGTGATGCAGGAATCCATTCAGGCGGCGCTGACCGTGGTGCGTGCGCGTGCGGAGAAACTGGGTATCAATCCGGATTTCTACGAAAAACGCGACATCCATGTGCACGTTCCGGAAGGGGCGACGCCGAAAGATGGCCCAAGCGCGGGTATTGCCATGTGTACGGCGCTGGTCTCCTGTCTGACAGGGAACCCGGTACGTGCCGATGTGGCAATGACCGGTGAAATCACCCTGCGTGGTCAGGTCCTGCCAATCGGTGGGTTAAAAGAAAAACTGCTGGCGGCACACCGCGGTGGGATCAAAACCGTATTGATTCCTTACGAGAATAAACGCGATCTGGAAGAGATTCCGGACAACGTGATTGCCGATCTGCAGATCCATCCTGTTAAGCGAATTGAGGAAGTTCTTACTCTCGCATTGCAGAATGAACCGTCCGGAATGCAGGTTGTAACCGCAAAATAGTGACCTCGCGCAAAGAGCGTCAATAAAAACAAGGCTGGTAAGTCATTTCGCACTTGCCAGCCTTTTTTTGTATAGCTAATTTAGATTGCTGATTAGGTCAGCCATCAACAACGGGTGTTGTAAGGTCATGGCAGGCCTGATATAACTGCTGCGCGGTCGCGTTGTGAAGGACTCAGGCGCGATATAAATTATAAAGAGAGGAAGAGAACAGTGAATAAATCTCAACTGATTGACAAAATTGCTGCTGGTGCTGATATTTCTAAAGCTGCAGCTGGACGTGCGTTAGATGCATTAATTGCTTCTGTTACTGAATCTCTGCAGGCTGGGGACGACGTTGCACTGGTAGGCTTCGGTACTTTTGCTGTTAAAGAGCGTGCTGCCCGTACTGGCCGCAACCCTCAGACCGGTAAAGAGATCACCATTGCTGCTGCTAAAGTGCCGGGTTTCCGTGCAGGTAAAGCGCTGAAAGACGCAGTAAACTGATTGCTTTCCCGTTTCAGGGAAGCCGGATAGTACAAGGGCGCATCGTTTGATGTGCCTTTTTTGTTTGTCCAGACCTGATTTGTGCGAGTTTATGCGAGTTGTGGGCTGACAATCGCCCCGTTTTCTTGTCACAATACGCCTTTACGCGCGACGGGCAGGATTTTCCGTCAGCGTCAGGTAACCAGTCACCTACAGCGGAGTGTTGTTACACCATGATGGACAGCTTACGCACGGCTGCTAACAGTCTCGTGCTCAAGATTATTTTCGGTATCATTATCGTGTCGTTCATATTGACCGGCGTGAGCAGTTACCTTATTGGCGGTGGCGCGAACTATGCCGCAAAAGTGAATGGCCAGGAAATCAGCCGTGGTCAGTTCGAGAATGCTTTTGCCGGTGAACGTAACCGTATGCAGCAACAGCTGGGCGACCAATTCTCTGAACTGGCGGCGAATGAAGGGTACATGAAAACCCTGCGCCAACAGACGCTGAACCGTCTTATCGACGAAGCGCTGCTGGATCAGTATGCCAAAAAGCTGGGCCTTGGCATCAGCGACGAGCAGGTGAAAAAAGCGATCTTCGCCACTCAGGCATTCCAGTCTAACGGTAAATTCGACAACGCGCGTTACAACAGCATCGTCAACCAGATGGGCATGACGGCGGATCAGTACGCGCAGGCGCTGCGTAACCAACTGACCACTCAGCAGCTTATCAATGCCGTTGTGGGCACCGATTTTATGCTCAAAGGTGAAACGGAAGAACTGGCTGCGCTGGTAGCACAGCAGCGCGTTGTCCGTGAAGCGACCATTGATGTGAACGCCCTGGCGGCGAAACAGCAGGTGAGCGACGCAGAGGTTAACGCCTGGTACGAGCAGAATAAAAACGCCTTTGTTTCTCCGGAGCAGTTCCGCGTCAGCTACATCAAACTGGATGCAGCTGCGCTGCAGGAAAGCGCGTCTGACGCGGAGATCCAGTCTTACTACGACCAGCATCAGGATCAGTTCACTCAGCCGCAGCGTAACCGCTACAGCGTGATTCAGACCAAAACTGAAGCAGATGCTAAGGCGGTACTGGATGAACTGAACAAAGGCGCTGATTTCGCCACCATTGCGAAAGCGAAATCTACCGATATCATCTCTGCGAAAAACGGCGGTGATATGGGCTGGCTGGAAGACGCAACCACGCCGGACGAACTGAAAAATGCCGGCCTGAAAGAGAAAGGCCAGCTGTCTGGTGTGATTAAATCATCCGTTGGTTTCCTGGTCGTGCGTCTGGACGACATCATCGCGGCGAAAACCAAGCCGCTGGCTGAGGTTCGTGATGATATCGCTGCGAAGGTGAAACAGGGAAAAGCCCTGGATGCCTACTACGCGCTGCAGCAGAAAGTGAGCGATGCTGCCAGCAACGACAACGAATCTCTGGCAGGTGCAGAGCAGGCAGCGGGTGTGAAGGCGGTTGAGACGGGCTGGTTTGGTCGCGACAACCTGCCGGAAGAGCTGAACTTTAAGCCGGTTTCTGATGCCATCTTTAACGGTGGTCTGGTGGGCGAGAACGGTACGCCGGGCAGCAACTCTGACATCATTACCGTCGACGGCGATCGTGCGTTTGTTCTGCGCGTCAGCGAGCACAAGCCAGAAGCGGTCAAACCGCTGGCGGAAGTGAAGGATCAGGTCGTCGCTCAGGTTAAGCACAACAAAGCGGAACAGCAGGCGAAACTGGATGCTGAGAAGATTCTGTCTGACCTGAAAGCGGGTAAACAGGACGCGCTGAAAGCGGCTGGCCTGAGCTTCGGTGAGGCGAAAACGCTGAGCCGTACCGGTCAGGACCCAATCAGCCAGGCTGCGTTTGGCCTGACACTGCCGTCAAAAGACAAGCCAAGCTTCGGCACCACCACCGATATGCAGGGTAATGTTGTTCTGCTGGCACTGGACGAAGTGAAAGCCGGCACCCTGCCAGAAGCGCAGAAGAAGGCGATGGTTCAGGGCATTACTCAGAACAATGCTCAGATTGCTTTCGAAGCCATGATGAGCAACCTGCGTAAAGAAGCCAAAATTAAGCTGGGCGATGTCATGACTCAGCAGCAATAATTACGTGTCTGCTCGCAGATTTTCGTAACGCTCTGCAAAAACTAAAGGCCGCTTTCGCGGCCTTTTCCATTTCTGCAATCTGCTGTTTGTGCCTGTTTTCTCCGGGAGCTATCGTTGCGTGGCTGTCAACAAACAAGGAGATAACAGCATGAAATGTGGAATCAAAGCACTGTTAATTACGCTGGCTATTGCCACCACCGGGACGAGCGCGGGCGCGCTGGCGGCGACGCCCGCCGCCAAACCACAGACCACGCAGAGCAAATCTGATGCGGCCGCGCCGGTGCAGGGGCAAACCAAAGCGGCTGACGCCGTTAAAAATACGGATGATGACGGTACGCGGGTCAGCATTAACTCGGCCTCGGCAGAGGATCTCGCCCGCGCAATGAACGGTGTCGGCCTGAAAAAAGCGCAGGCCATCGTCAGCTACCGCGAAGAGTATGGCCCTTTCAAAACGGTCGATGATCTCAAGCAGGTCCCGGGCATGGGCAGCGCGCTGGTTGAGCGCAACCTCTCACACCTGACACTGTAATAACGCAATTTCTTGCACTGCGGCAAAAGTTTGCCAGGATAAAGAGGTCATACCAGTTATGACCTCTGATCCTATAACAATGTAAGGCTATTGCGCTATGCAGACAAAAATCAAAGTACGCGGTTTCCATCTTGATGTTTACCAGCACGTTAACAACGCCCGCTATCTCGAATTTCTTGAAGAAGCGCGCTGGGACGGACTAGAGAACAGCGAAAGCTTTCAGTGGCTGACCGCGCACAACATCGCTTTCGTGGTCGTCAATATCAACATCAACTACCGCCGCCCGGCCGTGCTGGGCGATGTGCTCACCGTGACCAGCCAGGTACAACAGCTAAACGGCAAGAGCGGCGTGTTAAGCCAGGTGGTGACGCTCGATCCAGAAGGGCAGGTAGTGGCTGATGCGCTGATTACCTTTGTCTGTATCGATCTGAAAACTCAGAAAGCGCTGCCGCTGGAAGGGGAGCTGCGGGAAAAGCTGGAGCTGATGATCGCTTAGAAAATTTGTCTTTTATAAAAGACAAAAGGATTTTTCAGGGATAGAATAATGGACAGGGACTACGTTGTTGAACGTTACCGGACCCGTGACGGGAAAGTGCCGTTTGAGGAGTGGGTAGCGAAGATGAAGCGAAAGGATCCAGAATTGGTGTTTCGGATCCTTCTGCGAATTGACCGTGCTGAGAAAGGGAATTTCGGTGATTACCGATATCTCAGAGAGGGTATCTGGGAATTGAAAATGGATTGTGGTCCCGGTTATCGAATCTATTTTGCAGTAGAGCATCGGGAGATCCTATTGTTGCTGATCGGCGGTGACAAAAAGAGCCAAAAGACTGATGTGAAACTGGCAATAGATTACTGGAATGATCATCAAAAGGATAAATCCGATGAGCAAAAGCGAACGAAAATTCTCTAGCTCCGTCAGTCACGATGAAGCTGTTGTTAAGATGCTGCGTGAAAATCCCTCCTATGCTCAGTTGTATCTGCAAATTGCACTGGAGGAAATTTATGAAGACCAGGGGATCCCAGCCTATTTGATTGCGCTCAGACGCGTCATCGAAGCCCGTGGCGGCATAGGTGAAATCTCTGCCAAAGCCGGTCTTTCCCGCCAGCAGCTATATCGAACCTTATCAGACAACGGCAACCCAACGCTGACTACGCTAATGAAGGTGACCCGTGCTGCCGGGGTAAAACTGTTCGACAGCACGGTGAGGTAGCCTTATTTCAGCCCGGTTTTTTGCTTCATTGCCGCCATTACGCCGACTTTATCAGCCAGGTAGTGGTTCAGTCCGTTAGCGCGCAGATTACAGGCGGCGCACTGCCCGCAACCGTCGCCTTTGATACCGTTATAGCAGGTGAGGGTTTCGCTGCGAACTAAATCCAGCTTGCCCCAGTAGTCGGCCAGCGCCCAGGTTTCGGCTTTATCCAGCCACATGAGCGGGGTTTCAAAGCGCGTCTCTTTTGCCATCCCCAGATTGACGGCGTGGTTGAGCGCTTTTACAAACTCATCACGGCAGTCCGGATATCCTGAGAAGTCGGTCTCGCATACGCCCGTAATTACCGCTTCGGCTTTTACCTGATAGGCGTAAATTGCCGTCAGGGTCAGGAACAGAATATTACGGCCCGGCACGAAGGTGTTCGGAATGCCGCTGGCATCGGGTTTGTAGTCCGGTACAGGAATACTGTCCCGGGTGAGGCTGCTGACTGCCAGTTCATTTAACAGCGTAACGTCCAGCACCTTGTGCGCGCGTGCCCCCAGTTTCAGGGCAAGTTCACGGGCAACGTCGATTTCAGCGCGGTGACGCTGGCCATAATCGAAAGTCACACAGTGAACTTCATCATACTGATGAAGGGCCTGAACCAGGCAGGTTGTAGAGTCTTGTCCTCCGCTGAACACGACGACGGCACGTTTCATAAATCATCTCGACTGTTACGGTAAAAACGTTATGTTACCGTCTGGCTACGGCGGCGACCAGCTTCTTCACGATTTGGGGGCGGGTAGCCAGGCTTCGGTAAAATCAAACCAGCCGCGGGTGTTGAGGCGTATGCCGTTGACCCCTGGCGGGGCGCTGATTTGATATTGATAGTTAAAAAGCGGCGTCAGCACCGCATTCTCCATCAGGCGGTTGAAAATGTCTTCCAGACCGGCGTGTCGGTCCCGAGCTTCGGCCTGCGACTGCACCGCATCCAGCGTGGCTTGCAAATGAGCGTAGGCCGGTGCGCTTAACACGTGCGGCCACAGTGCATCGCAGCGCAGCCACTGCTCAAGCGTATACGCTGGCGCTTCGCCAATCAGCCTGTCCCCCATCATGATATCTGCATCGGCAAGCTGCTGGCATCCGTCCCACGTCTTGGCGTCGTGGAAGACGACGGTCAGTTCACAACCCTGTCGCGCCAGGTACGTTTTTAACTGGCTGGCCATGGTGTGAAGCTCAACGGGAAGATGGTAAACCAGCGTCAGCGACTCGGGCAGGGCAACGTCCGTTAAATCAGGCCATTCGGGAATTGTCCAGCCGGGAAGCAGTTCCTGAGTGGGCGTAATGAGCCCTTCATTGAGCGGAAGCGTGTGCAGAAGTCTGGAGAGATGGATGATATTGATAAGCCGCTTTGCCTGGAGCTCACTCAGACGCGCGCTCTGTTTCAGCGTGAGGTAACAGAAGCCCAGACTGGTACTGCTGCTGACCAGCCTCAGGGTTTCCAGCTCATCGGCCTCGCCAATCGCAATTTGCACCGGGTGACGACAGCTGGTACCCAGCCTGTAATCAAACAGCTGGGGAGTGATCCAGTATTCGATGGCTTTAAGCAGCGGATGGCTCAGGTGGTACTGCTCATGGCTTTCCAGACGAACCAGGTCGGGCTCAAAGGCGGCCAGCCGGAAGGGACCGCAGCCAACCGCAGGATGGTCGGGATGCGCCAGACGACTGCAGTAGGTTGCCAGCCTGTGCGCCAGCCAATAGTCCGGTTGATGCAGCACAAACGTCAGACACTGTGGATGCGTTGTTTCGATACGTAAGACGCTCCGAAACAGGGTGCGCAGGGCGGGAAGCGTCAACAGCGCGGTCAGGCTTCGCTGGAGTTGCGCCGTTTCTATTTTATCGCCGTTATGCCAGTGCAGCGTGGAGCGAATATAGAAATGCCAGCGCAGCCCGTCAGCAGAGACCTCCCAGTGATGCGCCAGATCGCCCGTAGGTTCACTGCTGTTGCCGTTAAAACGCGTCAAACCTGAGAATACCTGTCCCGCCAGATGCTGCTCCGCCCGGCCAGGCAAGAAGCCCGGCTGAAGCGGCTCCAGCGAGCGATAGTAGGGGATGCGCAGCGTCGGCGTGTCGTTTTGCCATTGCCCGCCTAAAAACGGATGCAGCAACGATCTCAGCGCGTCAGGCGCAAGCTGCGCCAGCTCCAAAGCGTTATGCTGCTGCCCGCTCTTCAGTGCCTCTTCCATCATCGCATTGCGCAGTGACTCCGGGCTGGCATGGAACGTCAGCTCACCGCGCTTGCCGCGACCAGACCGCGCGCGCCAGCTGAGCCAGCCCGCCTCCTGAGCCTGGCGCAGCAGGGTGCGGACATGCCTCTCGCTACAAAAACAGCGGCTTGCAAGCTCGCTTACGGTTACGAGCTGCGGAGCGCCGGCGGAAGGTTGCCACAGGCGCTGATACTGATTAAGACGGTTAAGCTGGCGCATAAGAAACCCGGAACAATAATTTTCATCTATTCACTATTACTTCCGTATATCTCACACGATACTGATGCACAAGTTAATCGCATCACATTTCAGGAGTAAACATGGCCCGGCTCGCTGCATTTGATATGGACGGTACGTTGTTAATGCCGAATCACCGTCTGGGGGAGAAAACGCTGAGTACCCTCAAGCGCCTGCGCGAGCGTGATGTCACCCTGACGTTTGCTACGGGTCGCCACGTGCTGGAGATGCGTCATTTGCTGGGCGCGTTTTCCCTGGATGCGTTTTTAATCACCGGCAACGGGACGCGCATTCACACCGTTGAAGGGGAGGTGCTGCACCGCCAGGATCTCAACCCGGAAGTGGCGGACATCGTGCTGCACAGTACCTGGGACACGCGGGCCAGTATCCACGTCTTTAACGATCAAGGCTGGTTTACCGGAAGTGAAATCCCCGAATTATTGCACGCGCATGTTTATAGCGGCTTCAAATACCAGCTTATCGATCTGCGTCGGATCCCCGCCCACGCGGTGACCAAGATCTGCTTCTGTGGCGATCACGACGATCTTTGTCGCTTACGGATTCAACTGAATGAGGCGCTTGGCGACCGGGCGCACCTGACCTTCTCGGCGGTAGATTGTCTGGAAGTGCTGCCGGTGGGCTGTAACAAAGGTTCCGCCCTGGCGGTACTGAGCGACCACCTGGGCTTAACGCTGCAGGATTGTATGGCGTTTGGCGACGCCATGAATGACCGCGAAATGCTGGGCAGCGTGGGGCGCGGTTTGATTATGGGGAACGCGATGCCGCAGCTGATCGCAGAGCTTCCTCATCTGCCGGTTATCGGACACTGCGGTAACGAAGCGGTGTCCCATTTTTTGACGCATTGGCTGGACAACAATAACCTCCCATATTCCCCCGAATAGTGAGACCCTTCCAGCAAGCCAGACTTCGGTCTGGCTTTTTTTTATTTCAGCAGCTGCGCAATCTGCGCTTTCCACGGGGTGATGTCGCCGATGTTGGCCTGTACCCACTCCGCATTGTAGTAGGTTTCAAGATAGCGCTCTCCGCTGTCGCACAGCAGCGTGACGATGGAGCCGGTACGGCCTTCCTCGCGCATGCGTGCCGCAAGCTGCAGTGCGCCCCACATGTTGGTGCCCGTTGATGCACCAACCTTGCGGCCGAGCTGCGTCTCCAGCCAGTGCGCGGTGGCGATGCTGGCAGCGTCCGGCACGCGAAGCATTTCGTCCACCACATCCGGGATGAACGACGGTTCCACGCGCGGGCGCCCAATCCCTTCAATTTTACTGCCCACCGGGCTGCGCAGGCCGGCATCGCGGCTTTGCCAGTAGTCGAGGAAGACGGAGTTCTGCGGGTCAACCACCATCAGCTGGGTATCGTAGCCCTGACAGCGGATGTAACGTCCGATAGTGGCTGACGTGCCGCCGGTACCGGCGCTCATCACAATGTACGACGGAACCGGATGCGGCTCGTGGGTCATCTGGCGGAAAATACTGTCGGCAATGTTGTTATTGCCGCGCCAGTCCGTTGCGCGCTCGGCGAAGGTGAACTGGTCCATATAGTGGCCGTTTAGCTCGCGGGCCAGCATTTCAGAGGCGGCGTAGATTTCGCAGGCGCTTTCCACAAAGTGGCAGCGTCCGCCGTAAAATTCGATCTGCTCGATTTTACGTTTTGCGGTGCAGGAGGGCATCACGGCGATAAACGGCAGGCCCAGCAGGCGGGCAAAATAGGCTTCGGACACCGCCGTTGAACCAGATGAGGATTCAATGATGGTGGTGCCTTCTTTAATCCAGCCGTTACATAAACCGTATAAAAACAGGGAGCGCGCCAGGCGATGCTTCAGGCTACCGGTAGGATGGGTACTTTCATCCTTCAGGTAGAGCTGAATACCGTCAAATCCCGGCAGGGAAAGGCGAATCAGGTGCGTATCCGCCGAGCGCTGATAGTCGGCATTGATTTCACTGATGGCATGTTTAACCCAGGTGCTATTCATCGTAGTTATCCGTTTGTCATTTTGTGCCCAGCATAGCGAAAAGCACAGAAAAAATTGTTGCTATCTGGCCTTTAAAATAGAATGAAGGGAGAAAAATTTTCTCTGTGAGGTGGGTATGCTAGATAAAATTGACCGCAAGCTCCTTTCATTGCTGCAAAGTGACTGTACCCTCTCTTTGCAGGCGCTGGCAGATGCCGTTAATCTGACCACCACACCGTGCTGGAAGCGCCTAAAAAAGCTGGAAGATGACGGTATTCTGCTGGGCCGCGTCGCGTTACTCGATCCTGAAAAACTGGGGCTTGGGCTGACGGCATTTGTGCTGATAAAAACTCAACACCACAGCAGCGAGTGGTATTGCCGCTTCGTCACTCAGGTATCTGAGATGCCCGAGGTGCTCGGCTTCTGGCGTATGGCCGGCGAGTACGATTACCTGATGCGCGTCCAGGTGGCTGACATGAAGCGCTATGATGACTTCTACAAGAGGCTGGTGAACAGCGTCCCGGGCTTGTCGGACGTCACCTCAAGCTTCGCCATGGAACAGATAAAGTACACCACAGCATTACCCATTGAATAACTTCGTAAAATACCTTCAGGAACAAACCGCGTGCGATTATTTGCCCAATTAAGCTGGTACTTTCGTCGGGAGTGGCAACGCTACCTCGGTGCAGTCGCCCTGCTTATTATCATTGCCATTTTGCAGCTGATCCCGCCGAAGGTGGTGGGCTACGTCGTGGATGGCGTCACTGAACAGCATTACACCACCGCACGGGTGTTGATGTGGGTCGGCACGCTGGTGCTGACGGCGGTCATTGTTTATCTCCTGCGCTACGTCTGGCGCGTGCTGCTTTTTGGTGCGTCCTATCAGCTGGCCGTTGAGCTGCGCGAAGATTTTTACCGCCAGCTGAGCCGACAGCATCCTGAGTTTTATCTCCGCCACCGCACCGGGGATCTTATCGCTCGCGCGACTAACGACGTCGATCGCGTGGTCTTTGCCGCCGGGGAAGGGGTGCTGACGCTGGTGGACTCGCTGGTGATGGGCTGCGCGGTGCTGATCGTCATGTCCACGCAGATCAGCTGGCAGTTGACCCTGCTGGCGCTTCTGCCGATGCCGCTGATGGCGCTGGCGATCAATCGCTACGGCGAACAGCTGCACGAGCGCTTCAAGCTGGCGCAGGCGGCGTTTTCATCTCTGAACGATCGCACCCAGGAGAGCATGACCAGCATCCGCATGATCAAAGCGTTTGGCCTGGAGGACAGGCAGTCCGCGCTGTTTGCCGCCGATGCGGCGGACACGGGGACGAAGAACATGCGCGTCGCGCGTATCGACGCCCGGTTTGACCCGACGATTTATATCGCAATCGGCATGGCAAACCTGCTTGCCATTGGCGGCGGGAGCTGGATGGTGGTGCAGGGCACGCTGACCCTGGGGCAATTAACCAGCTTTGCGATGTATCTGGGGTTAATGATCTGGCCGATGCTGGCGCTGGCCTGGATGTTTAACATTGTTGAGCGCGGCAGCGCCGCCTACAGCCGCATTCGCGCCATGCTGGCCGAAGCCCCGGTGGTCAATGACGGCAGCGAAGCGGTGCCGGAAGGGCGCGGCGTCATGAACGTCGACGTTCGTAAATTTGTCTATCCGCAAACGGAACATCCGGTGCTGGAAAACGTTAGCTTTACGCTGCAGCCGGGCCAGATGCTGGGCATCTGCGGCCCAACGGGGTCCGGTAAAAGTACCGTTCTCTCTCTGCTGCAGCGCCACTTTGACGTCACCGAGGGCGATATTCGTTTCCATGATATCTCCCTGACGAACCTGCTGCTGGACGAGTGGCGCGGTCGCCTGGCGGTCGTCAGCCAGACGCCGTTTTTATTTTCGGACACCGTGGCGAATAACATTGCTCTTGGTCATCCGTCGGCGACGCAGGAAGAGATCGAACACGTGGCGCGCTTAGCCAGCGTACATGACGATATTTTGCGCCTGCCGCAGGGCTATGAAACGGAAGTCGGGGAACGTGGCGTCATGCTCTCCGGCGGGCAGAAACAGCGGATCTCGATTGCCCGCGCGCTGCTGCTGAATGCTGAAATCTTGATCCTGGACGATGCGCTTTCCGCCGTGGACGGCCGTACCGAGCATCAGATTCTGCATAACCTGCGCCAGTGGGGCGACGGCCGCACGGTGATTATCTGCGCCCACCGTTTGTCAGCGCTCACTGAGGCCAGCGAAATTCTGGTCTTACAGCACGGGCACATTGCCCAGCGTGGGCAGCATGAAGCCCTTGTCGAACAGCCGGGCTGGTACCGCGATATGTATCGCTATCAACAGCTTGAGGCGGCGCTGGACGATGCGCCGGGACAGGATGAGGAGGCCGCCAATGCGTAAGCTCGGAACGATGTGGCCGACGCTCAAACGTCTGCTGGCTTACGGCTCGCCGTGGCGTAAACCGCTCTCCGTGGCCGTGCTTTTACTCTGGATTGCGGCGATTGCTGAGGTGAGCGGCCCGCTGCTCATCAGCTATTTTATCGACAACATGGTCGCCAAAAGCTATCTGCCGCTGGGGCTGGTAGCGGGCTTAGGCGTGGCCTACGTTGGCCTGCAGCTGGCGGCGGCAGGGCTGCACTATGCGCAGTCGCTGCTGTTTAACCGTGCAGCCGTGGGCGTCGTTCAGCAGCTGCGCACGGATGTGATGGACGCGGCGCTGCGCCAGCCGCTCAGCGAGTTTGATATCCAGCCGGTCGGGCAGGTGATTTCGCGCGTGACCAACGATACCGAGGTGATCCGCGATCTGTACGTCACCGTGGTCGCGACGGTGTTACGCAGCGCGGCGCTGATTGGCGCGATGCTGGTGGCGATGTTCAGCCTCGACTGGCGCATGGCGCTGGTGGCGATTACCATCTTCCCGGCGGTGCTGATCGTGATGGTGATCTACCAGCGATACAGCACGCCGATTGTGCGCCGGGTTCGCGCCTATCTGGCCGACATCAACGATGGTTTCAACGAAGTGATTAACGGCATGAGCGTCATCCAGCAGTTCCGCCAGCAGGCCCGCTTTGGCGAGCGGATGGGGGAAGCCAGCCGTTCGCACTACATGGCGCGTATGCAGACGCTGCGCCTGGACGGTTTCCTGCTCCGTCCGCTGCTCAGCCTTTTCTCTGCTCTGGTACTCTGCGGGCTGCTGATGCTCTTTGGGCTGAGCTCTAGCGGTACGATTGAAGTCGGCGTGCTGTACGCCTTTATTAGCTATCTCGGACGTCTTAACGAGCCGCTGATCGAGCTCACTACCCAGCAATCGATGCTGCAGCAGGCGGTCGTCGCCGGTGAGCGAGTGTTTGAGCTGATGGACAGACCGCGCCAGGCCTACGGCAATGATGAGCGACCTCTGCAAAGCGGGGATATTGCCTTTGATAACGTCTCGTTTGCCTATCGCGAAGACCGGCTGGTGTTGCAGGACATTACGCTGGATGTTCCGTCGCGCGGTTTTGTTGCGCTGGTAGGGCATACGGGCAGCGGCAAGAGCACGCTTGCCAGCCTGTTGATGGGCTACTACCCGGTCACGCAAGGCGAAATTCGCCTCGACGGACGCCCGCTCGCGTCTCTCAGCCACAACGTGTTGCGTAAAGGCGTCGCGATGGTGCAGCAGGATCCGGTCGTTCTGGCCGATACCTTCTACGCCAACGTGACCCTGGGGCGGGACTATACCCAGGAGCAGGTCTGGGACGTGCTGGAAAAAGTGCAGCTGGCAGAACTGGCGCGCGGGTTTAGCGATGGGATCAATACGAAGCTGGGCGAGCAGGGGAACAACCTCTCCGTGGGGCAAAAGCAGCTTCTCGCGCTGGCGCGGGTGCTGATCGAAACCCCGCAGGTGCTGATTCTGGATGAAGCGACGGCCAGCATTGACTCCGGCACCGAGCAGGCCATCCAGCAGGCGCTGGCCGCCGTGCGCGATCATACGACTCTGGTGGTGATTGCCCACCGCCTTTCCACCATTGTCGATGCCGATACCATTCTGGTGCTGCACCGGGGACAAGCCGTGGAACGCGGCACGCACCGTGAACTGCTGGAAGCTAAAGGACGCTACTGGCAGATGTACCAGCTTCAGCTTGCGGGCGAAGAGCTGGCCGCCAGCGTGCGTGATGAAGAGTCGCTCAGCGCCTGATGCACCAAAACAAAGCAACGCGCTAACAGTCATTCCTGTTGGTGCAATACTGAAACGCACCGTGCACCGACATGGTGCGTTTTTTTTCGCCGGTTCGTTAATGAAGACGGCGTAACGCTCGTCGCACCGCTTTCCCCCCTCGTTTTCATTTCTGGCACACCCCTTGCAATACCTTCTGCGTGAGCTGCGGCCATTACCGAATTCTGACTGGAGGGGATCTATGAAGCTGGTTACGGTGGTAATCAAACCATTCAAACTCGAAGACGTGCGTGAAGCGTTGTCTTCAATGGGTATTCAGGGACTGACTGTCACCGAAGTGAAAGGCTTTGGTCGTCAGAAGGGTCATGCCGAGCTTTACCGCGGGGCGGAATACAGCGTTAACTTTCTGCCAAAAGTAAAAATTGATGTCGCGATTGCTGACGATCAGCTTGATGAAGTGATTGATGTGATTAGCAAAGCGGCCTACACCGGCAAAATTGGCGACGGCAAAATTTTCGTTGCCGAACTGCAGCGCGTCATTCGCATTCGTACCGGCGAATCTGACGAAGCGGCACTGTAAATAACGCCTGGCACACAGTGATAGGGATCAAGAAAATGAAGATAGCAACACTTAAAACGGGTCTGGGTTCGCTGGCACTGCTGCCGGGCCTGGCGCTGGCTGCCCCTGCCGTGGCTGACAAGGCCGATAACGCCTTTATGATGATCAGCACCGCGCTGGTACTGTTCATGTCTATCCCGGGCATTGCGCTGTTCTACGGCGGCCTGATCCGCGGCAAAAACGTTCTCTCCATGCTGACGCAGGTTGCCGTGACGTTCGCGCTGGTCTGCGTGCTGTGGGTGGTTTACGGCTACTCGCTGGCCTTCGGCACCGGCAACGCCTTCTTTGGTAACTTCGACTGGGTGATGCTGAAAAATATTGAGTTGACCGCGCTGATGGGCAGTTTCTATCAGTATATTCACGTTGCGTTCCAGGGCTCGTTCGCCTGCATTACCGTCGGGCTGATCGTTGGCGCGCTGGCGGAGCGCATTCGTTTCTCTGCCGTCCTGATCTTTGTGGTGGTCTGGCTGACCCTCTCCTATGTGCCGATTGCGCACATGGTCTGGGGCGGTGGTCTGCTGGCAACGCACGGCGCGCTGGACTTCGCGGGCGGTACCGTTGTACACATCAACGCCGCGGTAGCGGGTCTGGTGGGGGCGTACCTGATTGGCAAACGAGTGGGCTTCGGTAAAGAAGCGTTCAAACCGCACAACCTGCCGATGGTGTTTACCGGTACGGCTATCCTTTACTTTGGCTGGTTTGGCTTCAACGCCGGTTCCGCCAGTGCAGCAAACGAAATCGCCGCGCTGGCCTTCGTGAACACCGTTGTGGCCACGGCGGGTGCGATCCTCTCCTGGGTATTCGGCGAGTGGGCGGTACGCGGTAAACCTTCCCTGCTGGGTGCCTGTTCAGGTGCGATTGCCGGTCTGGTTGGTATCACCCCTGCGTGTGGTTATGTCGGCGTAGGCGGTGCGCTGCTGGTGGGTCTGGTCGCGGGTCTTGCGGGTCTGTGGGGCGTTACCGCACTGAAACGTGTGCTGCGCGTTGACGACCCATGCGATGTATTTGGCGTGCACGGCGTGTGCGGCATCGTCGGCTGTATCATGACCGGTATCTTTGCCGCGAAATCGCTCGGTGGCGTGGGCTACGCAGAAGGCGTGACGATGGTTCATCAGGTGCTGGTGCAGCTGGAAAGTATTGCTATCACCGTGGTGTGGTCTGCCGTTGTCGCTTTCATCGGCTATAAGCTGGCGGATATGACGGTTGGTCTGCGCGTACCGGAAGAGCAGGAGCGCGAAGGTCTGGACGTCAACAGCCACGGCGAGAATGCGTATAACGCCTAATAAACAGAAAAACGGTAACCTTTGGTTGCCGTTTTTAGTGTGTATTCCCTCTCCCTGTGGGAGAGGGGCAGGGTGAGGGCATCAGGCCGCACAAGGTAAAAGCAAAACGGTAACCTTTGGTTACCGTTTTTAGTGTGTATTCCCTCTCCCTGTGGGAGAGGGGCAGGGTGAGGGCATCAGGCCGCACAAGGTAAAAGCAAAACGGTAACCTTTGGTTACCGTTTTTAATGTGTATTCCCTCTCCCTGTGGGAGAGGGGCAGGGTGAGGGCATCAGGCCGCACAACATCAACCGCGATTACGCATTACCCCTTCCTGCACCGTAGAAGCGACCAGCACGCCGTCCTGAGTATAAAACTCTCCACGCACAAACCCGCGAGCGCTCGACGCTGAGGTACTCTCCACGCTGTAAAGCAGCCACTCGTTCATATTGAACGGACGATGGAACCACATGGAGTGATCGATGGTCGCGACCTGCATCCCTTTTTCAAGGAAGCCAACGCCGTGCGGCTGTAGCGCAACCGGCAGGAAGTTGAAGTCTGACGCGTAGCCCAGCAGATACTGATGCACGCGGAAATCTTCCGGCACGGTACCGTTGGCGCGGATCCAGACCTGGCGTTTCGGCTCGGCGGTATGGCCTTTCATTGGGTTATGGAACTCAACCGGGCGGATCTCCAGCGGCTTATCGCAGAGAAACTTCTCTTTAACCTGCGGCGGAAGCAGATGCGCCAGCGCGCGGGCGATATCGGTCTCTGACTTAAGTTCGTCAGGCGACGGTGCTGGCGGCATCACTTTCTGATGCTCATACCCCGGCTCCGGTGCCTGGAAAGAGGCGGTCATATAAAAGATCGGCTTACCGTTCTGAACGGCCGCCACGCGGCGAGCGCTGAAGCTGTTGCCGTCTCGCAGAACTTCAACGTCATACACGATCGGTTTAGCACTGTCGCCAGGGCGTAAGAAATAGCTGTGGAATGAGTGCACCAGACGGTCTGCAGGGACAGTCTCCTTTGCAGCGTACAATGCTTGTCCGACGACTTGCCCGCCGAACACCTGACGTAAGCCCAGGTCTTCGCTCTGTCCGCGAAAGAGTCCTTCCTCAATTTTTTCCAGATTCAGTAATGTCAGCAGATTGTTCAGTGCCTGACTCATAGTTGCCCTCAGTAAACGCCGCAGCGAAAGATAGGCAGAGTATAACGCAGAAATGAAAGTGGTCCGATGGGTAGAATAATCTGAATGTCGGTACGTTTTTAGGCATTAATCGGTGATCTGTGCCACACTTAAAAACGTTATGTGATTGAAACGACATCGGATGGGATCGATCCCGCTGGTGCATTGATGATAAGGAGACTTCAATGAAACTCGTGCCCATGCTAAGTGGTGTAGCTATTGCGGTGGCGTTGTCCGCCTGTACCGGTAAGAGCGCCCAGGTGCCGGTGCCAGCTGCAGATCCGAACGGGATTAATACCCTTTCACAGCAATCCATTCAGCAGCCTAACGTTTCCGGTACAATCTGGATTAAACAGAGAGTCGCGCTGCCGCCGGATGCGGTATTAACGGTAACGCTGTCTGATGCTTCCCTGGCCGACGCACCGTCGAAAGTTCTGGCCCAGCGTGCGGTCCGTACTGAAGGTAAGCAGGCTCCGTTTAGCTTCGTGTTGCCGTATAACCCGTCAGACGTGCAGCCGAATGCCCGTATCCTGCTGAGCGCAGCGGTAACCATCAACGGCAAGCTTGTCTTTATCACCGATACGGTTCAGGAAGCGATTAATCACGGTGGAACCAAAATTGACCTGAATCTGGTACCGGTGCAGCAAACCGAAGTCCCGGTTGCTCCACAGACCAATCAGCCGTCCCTGCCAACCCCACCGACTCAGATGTAATTGTTGCTATTACCCTCTCCTTCGGGGGAGGGTTTAATACACCCAGCGGTACTTCTGTAGATCAATCTGTCCTGCTCCTGACACCTGCACACCCTCTGAAAGTAATGCCTGACGCTGACGCTGGAGATCCGGCCCGGTTAACGAGATGGCGCCATGACGGTTCACCACCCTGTGCCAGGGCAGCGTACTCCCTTCCGGCAGCCGCTTCAGAACGCCTCCAACCTGTCGCGCCGCGCGGGGAGAACCGGCCAGCCGTGCGACATCACCGTAAGTGGTGACGTAGCCTTCCGGAATCGAGGCCACGATTTGCCATACGCGCTGTGGAAAGGAGTCGTGTTCGTCCATACCTTCACCTGTAGGGTTGTCTGGACCGTCATGGTAAACGAAGATCGTCGTGTTTGCTGCGTCTGTTTGCGCAAGAAACCAGCATCCGGTTTGTGGTCGCTTGCAATTGAGGCTTTGCGCAGGGATAATGCGCCAGCGCGTTGGTTATCAACGCTCTCAATGGGGGCTCTGTTGGTTCTCCCGCAACGCTACTCTGTTCACCAGGTCAGGTCCGGAAGGAAGCAGCCAGGGCAGACGACGTGGGTGCCGGGATGTAGCTGGCAGGGCCCCCACCCATTTCTGGCCTCATCCGATCTTTCCTGTTTCCGTCTCTTTTTAGCCTTTATTCCACAAAAATAGAATGCCTATACCATGTAATATATATTTCATCGCTTTGAAATATTATTGTCATAAACCTGTAATAATAGACTGGCATTTTATAATTGGACGTCTATTTTTCGTCAAAACTCAAAAAAATATAGAACTGGATAACAGTGATAACTTCGTGTATTAAATAAAGTACTTATTCCGAAGGGAAGTGACAAACATGGCTACTGCAGTTTTAAATGTTAAAATTGACGAAGCGCTAAAAGAAAGACTCCGCCACTATGCGGAAGTAAATAACGAGAATTTAAGCGTGACCACAGAGAAACTGCTGCTGCTGGCGTTTGAAGCAGTAGAAGAGGCGGGAGTATCGGAAGAGGATATTGATAATCAGCATACGGAAGAAGAGAGTGTTTCTCCTTTTACTCCTAAAGAAATCAAGGCGCTACGTAAACTTCTGAAGAAGAGAAAATGAAACAACAACTGTCAACTGCCAGTGACTACAACGAGGCCTGCGATCTGTTGCGTTCAGGCTACGTGAAGCATGTACGTCTTGGCTGGAATGTTGGAAGCGATGAGTTCTTTCGTATTGCGTCTGACTGGTGTGATACTGGTGCAAAAATAAAGAAAGACGGTGATAACTTCGTTATTTCATTGAAAGGCTTCCCGATTCCTCCTCAACACTAAATCACTGACCAGTGAAAACTGCTGACTGCATATATTACAGTCAGCAGTTTTTATTTTATGATCCAGTTCAAAATTTGAATATTAAACCAGGCTGCGTTTGACTGCTGGCGTATTTGAATTTAGCGCGATCCATAATGGTTTAATCCGCAGTAACGCCGCTTCCAGCTCCGCTGGCTCCAGCGAAAAGGGCATACGTAAAAAGCGATCAAACGCCCCCGATAAGCCAAACCGCGTCCCGGTTCCCAGGTTAATCCCGATGATTTCTGCCCGTGCGGCAAGCTGTGTCCCCATCATGCCTGGAAGCTCAATCCAGTAAGAGAGCCCGCCTTCCGCCTCATGGAACTTCCACTCCGGGAAATGTTCTCGCAGCAGGTCACTGCAGCGATCGCGGCGTTCCGCCAGCATCTTGCGGCGAGCGGGAAGAAAACGTTCGCTGTTGTCGATAAGCCACAGCGTCGCCAGCTGCTCCAGCAGCGGCGAGCCTAGATCCAGCGTATCGCGCGTCTGGGTAAGGGTGGCGATGGTGCGCGAGGAGGCGCGGATCCAGCCAAGACGCAGACCGCCCCAGAAGCTTTTTCCGGTAGAGCCTAACGTAATTACGTTGGCCTGTGGGTTAAACGATGCCAGCGGTGGTGGCGGAGGCGAATCAAACCAGAGATCGACCATTGTTTCATCCACGACCAGCGCCGTGCGGGTTTGGGCAGCAATATCGGCGATAGCCTGACGGGTGGCGATATCCATACATCGCCCGGTTGGGTTGTGAAAATCTGGCATCAGATAGGCCAGGCGCGGCGCCGTCTGGGCAAGCGTTGCGGCAAAGCCATCCGTATCCCAGCCGGTTTCCGGCAGCGACACCCCGACAGGCCGACACTGCGCCCCCTGAATGGCGGCAATCGCCAGCGGATAGGTGGGATGATCGACCACGACGCGGTCCCCCGGCCCGGTCATCATCCGCAGCACCAGCGCAAACCCGCTGACGGCACCGTTGACCACCATCACCTCGTCTGCGCGGGTAGGCAGACCCCGCGCGGTATAGCGTGCCGCAATCGCCTCACGCAGGGCAGGAAGCCCAAGCTGATCGTAGCCCGTCAGCGAGAGGTGCTGGGTAATGGCCGTGAGCGCATGGGTGTAAGCCTGGTGGATCTCCGGTCCGGCATTGAGGGCGGCAGTGGAGAGATCCAGGGCGGCGCTCGCCGCTGAAAGGGTGGGAACGGCGCGCGCATTCGGGAGTATGACGCGCGACCCGCTGCCGTGGCGGCTTTCAAGGTATCCCTCTTCACGCAGGTGGGTGAGGGCGCTGCTGACGGTGGTTCTGCTCACGTTCAGCGCCGCGGCCAGTTCCCGTTCGCCCGGCAGGCGTGTGTGCAGCGCCAGCCGGCCATCAAGGATTAACAGGCGCAGCGCGTCAGCCAGCTGGCGCCAGAGCGGCGTGCGGGATGAGGTTTGCTGCCAGTGCCCTAAAAGGCGCACCAAAGACTGGCTTCCGAAGCGGCGTGATGACATATGCAGTCCACTATTTAAAAACTGGACATTAATCTTAGTGCCATTTTGGGTCAGGATGAAAGTCGGGTTCACTGGAGAAGATAAAAAATGGTACGTCGTCTGCTACAACTTTATGTCGGTTTAGGGCTGTATGGGCTTTCAACCGCGATGTTTATTCGCGCCGATCTGGGGGTCGATCCGTGGGATGTGTTTCATCTTGGCGTGGGAATTCAGCTGGGTATGAGCATCGGGACGGTGATCATTTTGACCGGTGCTGCGGTGCTGCTGCTGTGGATCCCACTGCGTCAGATGCCCGGTCTTGGCACGATCAGCAACGTAATTTGTATTGGTCTGGCGGCGGACGCCAGTATGGCGCTGCTCCCCGAACTGAGTTCGTTACCCGTGCGCATCGCTTTCCTGGTGTCGGGCATCGTGATGAACGCGATTGCCACCAGCATGTACATCGGCGCCGGTTTTGGGCCTGGCCCGCGCGACGGCCTGATGACCGGCATTCATGCCCGGCTGGGATGGTCCATTCGCAGCGTGCGTACCTCCATCGAAGTGTCCGTCCTGCTGATTGGGTGCGTGCTGGGGGGCTCGTTTGGGGTGGGGACCGTAGTGTACGCTCTGACCATTGGCCCGCTTATTCAGCTCTGCTTGCCCTGGTTCCGCCAGAAGCCGCGCGGTGAGAAAATACCGCAGCCGGAGCGGGTTGTTTGATTTGCGAAGCGCTCACATGCTTTAACGGCATTGCTGTGCCAGAATAGACGCTTCGAAAATAGCGATGCCGGAACGCATGAAAGCAATCACACTCTATGATGTTGCCCTCCTTGCGGGGGTTTCTTATCAGACCGTTTCCCGCGTGATTAACGACGCGGAGCACGTCTCTGCCCGCACGCGTGAAAAGGTGCAGCAGGCGATGGCGGAGCTGCATTACGTCCCCAACCTGCGGGCGCAGCAGCTGGCGGGTAAACGCACCCGTACTCTGGGCCTCATCACCACCGATCTGGCGCTGCATGCGCCCTCGCAAATTGTGTCGGCGGTAAAATCCCGGGCTGCAGAGCAGGGGGCGAGCGTCCTGATTTCCATGGTGGAGCAGCCTCATCAGTGCCAGGCCGCGCTTCAGGCGCTGCTGGCGCAGCGGGTAGACGCGCTGCTGGTAAATGTGCCGCTTGACGATCCGCTCGCCGAAGAGCTCATGGCGCTGGCGACGCCTGTACCGGTGCTGTTCCTCGACGTGTCGCCGTCAGCACAGGTAAATAGCCTCGTGTTTAACGCCGGGGAAGGGGCGCGCCTGGGCGTTGAACATCTGCTTTCGCTGGGGCATCGGCATATTGCCCTGCTGAGCGGGCCGGAAAGCTCGGTTTCCGCGCGCGCGCGTCTGGCGGGGTGGAAAGCAACGCTGGCACAGGCAGGTCTTGACGCGGTTGCGGTAGCTTACGGTGACTGGAGCGCGGCCAGCGGCTATGAGAAGGGACACGTGCTGCTCTCGGGGGCGGTATTACCGGATGCCATTCTGGTGGCGAACGATCAGATGGCGCTTGGGGTGATGCGCGCCTGTGCGGAAAAAGGGATCGCTGTTCCCGGTCAGATATCGGTGGTCGGGTTTGACGATACGGCCGACAGCGCCTGGTTTTCCCCACCGCTGACGACCATTCGTCAGGCGTTTCGCGAGGCGGGCGAGCGCAGCGTGCAGTGGTTGCTGGACCCCTCCGGGGACGAGGAATGCTGGCAGGTTCAGCTGCCGGTGACGCTGGTTACCCGCCACTCCAGCGCGCGCCGCACCCCGAAGCAGGTCGAACGAGAGGATCTGGCGCAGCAGCTCAGAAGCCTGGCACTCCTTGCCGAGCAGCTTGCCCGCAAATAAAACTTTGTGATCGGACTCGCTACCCCGTGATTCAACGCTTTACCGTCGCCGGGCGCCAGGGCATGTTAACCAAAATTGTGAGCGCTTCGCAAAGAGGTTAATATGCCCAACACTTTATCGCTGACTCTCAGCGCCATTCTGGCCCGACGGGACTGGGAAAACCCGGGCGTCACCCAGTGGAACCGTCTGGAGGCACATGCGCCGTTACACAGCTGGCGTCTTGAACAGCCTGCCCAGGATGATGCTGCATCCGCCAGCAGGCGCTCCCTCAATGGGGTGTGGCGATTTAACTACTTTACTGCACCCGAGCAAATCCCGGAGGCATGGATAACCGAAGATTGCGCAGACGCCGTTGCGATGCCCGTGCCGTCGAACTGGCAGATGCAGGGGTTTGATACGCCAATCTACACCAACGTCACCTATCCCATCCCCGTTAATCCCCCTTTTGTGCCGCAAGAAAACCCAACCGGTTGTTACTCGCTCACATTCAATGTGGATGACGCGTGGCTTCAGAGTGGGCAGACCCGCATCATCTTCGACGGCGTGAACTCGGCGTTCCATCTGTGGTGCAACGGTCAGTGGATGGGCTATTCCCAGGACAGCCGATTGCCCGCTGAATTTGACCTCTCGGCGGCATTACGCCCCGGGAAGAACCGCCTGGCGGTCATGGTGTTACGCTGGTGCGACGGCAGCTATCTGGAAGATCAGGACATGTGGCGCATGAGCGGCATTTTCCGCGACGTGACGCTGCTGCATAAACCCGAAACGCAGATTGCTGATTATCACGTGGTGACGGATCTGAATGCGGAGCTGGACCGCGCGGTGCTGAAGGCTGAAGTCGCGCTGGCAGGGACTGGCTTTGCAGACTGCGAGGTGGTCTTTACCCTGTGGCGCAGGGGTGAAAAATGCGCCAGCTTTTCCCGGCGTCCGGGGTCTGACATTGTGGACGAGCGCGGCAGCTGGGCCGAGCGCTTAACGGTGGCGATCCCCGTCGACCACCCCGCGCTCTGGAGCGCTGAAACGCCGGAACTGTATCGTCTGACGATAGCGCTCCTCAACCCGCGGGGTGAGGTGCTGGAGGTTGAGGCCTGCGATGTGGGCTTCCGCCGCGTTGACATCAGCAACGGCCTGCTGAAGCTTAACGGTAAACCGCTGCTGATCCGCGGGGTTAACCGGCACGAGCATCACCCGGAAAACGGTCAGGTGATGGACGAAGCGACCATGCGTCGTGATATCGAAATCATGAAGCAGCACAACTTCAATGCCGTGCGCTGCTCCCACTATCCGAACCATCCCATGTGGTACCGGCTTTGCGACCGCTACGGGCTGTACGTCATTGACGAAGCCAATATCGAAACGCACGGCATGGTGCCGATGAGCCGCCTGGCTGACGATCCGCGCTGGCTGCCCGCCATGAGCGAGCGCGTTATCCGCATGGTGCAGCGCGATCGTAATCACCCCTCAATTATCATCTGGTCCCTGGGCAACGAGTCCGGCCACGGCGCGAATCACGATGCGCTGTACCGCTGGCTGAAAGCCACCGATCCAACGCGGCCTGTACAGTACGAAGGCGGTGGGGCCAATACGGCGGCGACCGACATTGTCTGCCCGATGTACGCTCGGGTCGATTGGGATCAGCCCTTCCCGGCGGTGCCTAAATGGTCAATCAAGAAATGGATCGGCATGCCGGACGAGACGCGTCCGCTGATCCTCTGCGAATACGCCCACGCGATGGGAAACAGCTTTGGTGGGTTCGCGAAATACTGGCAGGCGTTTCGCAGCCATCCTCGCCTGCAGGGTGGGTTTGTCTGGGACTGGGTCGATCAGGCTCTGACGAAGCAAGACGAAGAGGGCAACGCGTTCTGGGCGTACGGCGGAGACTTTGGCGATCAGCCGAACGATCGACAGTTCTGCCTCAATGGACTGGTATTCCCCGATCGCACGCCGCACCCGGCGCTGTACGAAGCCCAGCGCGCCCAGCAGTTCTTTACCTTTACGCTGGTCAGCACCTCTCCGCTGGCGATCGAGGTGCAAAGCGGCTATCTGTTCCGTCACAGCGATAATGAAGTGCTGAGGTGGACGGTTGCCCGGGACGGGGACGTGCTCGCTGCGGGCGAGGTGACGCTGGCGATGGCGCCGGAAGGTATCCAGCGTCTGGAGTTCGACCTGCCGGAGCTGAAGGACGGGCCGGGTGAAATCTGGCTGAACGTTGAGGTTCGCCAGCCGCGGGCAACGCCGTGGTCACCGGCAGGCCATCGCTGCGCGTGGGAGCAGTGGCCGCTTCCGGCTCCACTCTTTATTGCTCCGCCAGCTCCGGCGGGCGAGCCGCCGGTGTTAACGCAAAGCGCTCGCATCCTGGAGATCGCCCATCGCCAACAGCGCTGGCAGTTCGATCGCGCCTCCGGATACCTGACTCAATGGTGGCGAAATGGCGTTGAAACGCTGCTTTCCCCCGTGTCGGATAACGTCTGCCGCGCGCCGCTGGACAACGACATTGGCGTGAGCGAAGCGACGCGCATCGATCCGAACGCGTGGGTGGAACGCTGGAAAGCGGCGGGCATGTACGATCTCACCTCGCGCGTTCTGCACTGTGAGGCAGAGCAGCACGCAGGCGAAGTGGTGGTGAGAACTCAGCATGTCCTGGAGCATCGCGGCAAGGCGCTGTTCCTGAGTCGTAAAGTCTGGCGGATAGACGAGCAGGGGGTTCTGCATGGCGATATTCAGGTCGATATGGCGTCTGATATACCTGAACCTGCGCGCATTGGCCTGAGCGTTCATCTCGCTGAAGCGCCGGAAAAGGTTGACTGGCTGGGGCTGGGGCCGCATGAAAACTACCCGGACAGAAAGCTGGCGGCGCAGCAGGGGCGCTGGGTATTGCCCCTGGAGGCCATGCACACGCCGTATATCTTCCCGACGGAAAACGGTTTGCGCTGCGATACCCGGAAGCTTCTGCTGGGACCGCACCAGCTGAACGGCCGGTTCCATTTCTCGGTGAGCCGCTACGGCCAGCAGCAGCTTCGTGAGACAACCCATCATCATCTGCTGCGGGAAGAGCCAGGGTGCTGGCTCAACCTCGATGCGTTCCATATGGGCGTGGGCGGCGATGACTCCTGGAGCCCCAGCGTCTCGCCGGAATTCATCCTGCAGACGCGCCAGCTTCGTTATACCTTTAGCTGGCAGCAGAACCCT
This sequence comes from Enterobacter asburiae, assembly GCA_011754535.1. NCBI lineage: Bacteria > Pseudomonadati > Pseudomonadota > Gammaproteobacteria > Enterobacterales > Enterobacteriaceae > Enterobacter > Enterobacter asburiae. The sequence continues at coordinate 1,170,906 of JAAQVN010000001.1, forward strand.
TAACTGACCATTCAGATGCGGTCACATGGCGTGGCCGCAGGCTTACGCCAGAATGCCGCTCAGGCCATGCAGGCTCATGTAAATCCCTACCACGATAATTAGCGCCGCGGAGATCCACGGCGCTTTGCGGGAAAGTTCGCTAAATCCGGGCCAGCGTTTTGTCGCGTGCTTAAGACTTAAGGCGGCAATCGCGCCGGAAGCGACCAGCGTTAACGCCAGACCGATACTGAAGCTGAATACCAGCGTCGCGCCGAGCGCAAAATGCTTCAACTGCAGGCAGATTAGCAGAACGGTGATGGATGCCGGGCAGGGGATAAGCCCGCCGGTCAGGCCAAACATCGCGATCTGTCCCGTCGTCACGTTTTGCCCGTTAAAACGTCGATTAATATCCTGCGCGTGCGCGCGCTGGTGGGCGTCCTGCCACTCCTCTTCAACCAGCGGGTGTGCGTGGTGATGGTGATGATCATGATGGTGATGATCATGATGGTGGTCATGATCGTGATGATGATCGTGCGGCTGGCTCTCTTTCCAGGTTCGCCACGCCATCCACAGGGCGATCGCAACGATCAACACCCCGGAGATCAGCTGGAACCAGGGTTCGGACGTATGTGCGTCCCAGCCGCGGCCAAACCATAATCCCGCCATGGCAATGATCCAGACCACCGCCGTATGGGAAAGCGTTGCCGCCAGACCGAGCAGCACCGCCTGCTTCAGCGTGCCGCGGATAGCCACGATAAAGGCAGCCATCATTGTTTTTGAGTGGCCCGGCTCCAGGCCATGCAGCGCACCGAGCAGGATAGCGCTGGGAACAAACAGCCAGGCATTACCCTGCTGCAGGAGTGAAGCAAAATCGTTCATTGAAATTTCCAGTGTGGAAAGCGTGCGCAAATAGTACTCCCCCCCAGTAGAGTAATACTACCCCCCAGTAGAAAAATACTCAGGGGGAGTAGAGCGTGATATGCTTAAAAAGCCAAAACAGAGGGAGACAGAGATGTCACATACCGTTCGCGACAAGAAGATGTTATTGACTCGCCTGAAGAAAATTCAGGGGCAGAGCACCGCGCTGGAAAAAATGCTCAACAGCGATCACGAATGTGCCGACGTGCTACAGCAGCTGGCGGCGATCCGTGGAGCGGTCAATGGCATGATGATGCAGGTGATTGAAGGGCATCTTACCGATCATGTCGTGAAAGAGCCTGAAGAGGCGCAGCGTGAAGCCGATCTTGGCGTCGTGCTGCAGGTGATCAAATCCTATCTTAAGTAGAGCGCGTGGCGAGGTTGTTTTCTGCCCAAAGAATAAATTCCGTCTTTGGCAGCGCCTTACTGTAGAACCATCCCTGCCCGTACTGCACGCCGTGGCGGTGCAACCAGGTGAGCTGCCCTTCGGTCTCCACGCCTTCCGCCACCATCGCCAGCTGCAGCGATTTCGCCATTTCGATAATGTGCGGCGTTACGTTTTTGTACTCCAGCGCATCCACGAACGATTTATCAATTTTTAGCGTGTCGACATCAAGATCCTGCAGATAGCTGAGGCTGGAATAGCCCGTGCCGAAATCATCAATGTAGACAGGGTGGCCCGAACGGCGAAACGCGGCGATAGCCGGCGCGCTGATTTTGGGGTCAGCAAAGCCACGCTCGGTTAACTCAAGGGCGATTTGTCTGGGGTGAATCTGCCACTTATTCAGTAGCTGGCTCAGTAAAGGCGGCAGGTTACTGGAGGTCAAATCGGCCGGGGCGAGGTTGATGGAGATATGCTGATCGGGGTGGAGCTGCAGCCAGTGGCCCATATCTTCAAACACTTTTTCCACGACTAACTGCGTCAGCTGCGAGATGAGGCCGGTTTGTTCAGCAAGCGGCACAAAAATATCAGGCGAGAGACTGCTTCCGTCTGGCTGGGGCCATCGCGCCAGTGCCTCTGCGCCGACAATTTTGCCGCTACACAGCGCCACAATGGGCTGATAGTGAACTACAAAATCGCGGCTGTTAATGGCGTCAAGCAGGCGATTGCGTGGCGACTGGATGCGTCGCAGGATCCGCAGGACAAACAGTGCCGCAAGCACGCTTATCAGCATGCCAAACGGCAGCCAGAAAAGCAGTTGCCGGTGCCAGGTTTCAGCCAGGGGCTTGAGCGTAGCCCATGCAACGACGGTAAACCCCAACTCAGGGACTGGTTTCATCACATACATCGAACCATTGTACTGAATGCTGGAGATACCCCGATCGTTAACCCGATCGCGGATATGCGGATCAAGCGTGTTACTGCTGGCGAAAATAAGATGCGTTGCGCTTCCCACCAGGGCGGCATCAATGGCAATCGCCCCGAAGGGGATCACATCCACAAGCGAGGCAGGATCGATCAGAACAAGGTAATGACCTTTGCCCAGGACGGCCATGTAGCGGTGAAAACCAAGATCGTTTTGTGCGGTGAGCCACGCGCTGTAACCATCTTCGGTTATCCGCATGGGAGGAGGGTAAGGGACCGCTTTGCTGGCCTGTTCAAGCGAAGAGCAGATTGGGCGGAAATTGTCGATGTAGATCACCTCCTGGATATAGCGCCATGAGAACGCGACCCGACGTATCTCCCTCAAGTGCAGCGGACTACAGGGGACCCCTTTAAATTCCTGCAGATGATTTAACGCTTCTTTAGCTTGATCCACGACCCTGTCGGTGCGCATCAGCACGCGAGAAGCATAGCTATCCAGCGCATCGACAAATTTCTCTTCCGCCTGGCGATGGGCCAGCCAGATGCTGAGGCAAATGGGAACCAGCACGGAAAAGATAAGTACGCCAGTCACCAGACTGACCAGATGTCGGGTTTTCATGCTGTCGTTTCCTTTCTCATATGTCCGAATTCGGGCACTGAGTTCCCTGCCTGCAGAGAGATATTTTACCGCGAAATGAAATAGTTATAGCACGTGGGGGCAGGGTTTTCATGTTATCTAAAGCAAATCAGAAAATATCGTCGGGAGAGAGGGGGTTGTTTTTTCAACATGGCCTGGATATTATTTTGTTATGTTATAACAAAACACAAAGGGTTTACGATGAAACCAAACATCCATCCAGCGTATCGCACCGTGGTATTCCACGACACCAGCGCCAATGAATACTTTAAAGTTGGTTCAACCATTAAAACCGACCGCGAAATTGAACTCGACGGTGAAACGTATCCGTACATCACCATTGAGGTTTCTTCAAAATCGCATCCGTTTTATACCGGCAAGCAAAAAACGTTCTCCACGGATGGCAGCGCGGCGCGTTTTCGCAAGCGTTTTGGCGGCTTTCTTAATGCGAAGCGGGGCTAACCATGCAGGTGCTTAACTCATTGCGCAGCGCAAAACAGCGTCACCCGGATTGCCAGATAGTCAAACGCAAGGGACGCTTATACGTGATTTGCAAATCCAATCCGCGCTTTAAGGCGGTGCAGGGACGTAAAAAAAGACGCTAAACGCGCGTTTCTCGCCAGCTTTCCAGGGATCTCTTCTGTTTGCCATCGGCAGTAAAATTGTCGGTGGCTAGCCAGCCTTCAAAGGCGCTCGCCAGCGCCGGCCACTCTTTGTCGAGAATCGAAAACCAGTCGGTATCCCGGTTACGGCCTTTTATGACCAGCGCCTGGCGAAAGCGCCCTTCAAACTGAAAGCCCAGACGCAGTGCCGCTTTGCGCGAAGGCTCGTTCAGGCTGTTGCACTTCCATTCATATCGCCGATAGCCAAGGGTATCGAACACGTACCGCATTAGCAGATATTGCGCTTCTGTTGACATGGGCGTACGGCTTAATAGCACGGAGAAGTGAACGTGTCCTACTTCCACAACGCCGTTTTTGGGATCGATCCGCATCAGGGCCAGCGTCCCGACCGGGGCCTGAGTCTGATTATCTATAACCGTAAAGTGCATCGGGTCCGATAACTCACACACGCTTGCCACCCATTCGGCAAACTCCGCGGCCGTGGCATCGGGTTCACGCAGCAGCCACGTCCAGCTGCGGGTGTCTCCGGCCAGAGCATAGGCGGAGAACAACGCTTCGGCATGCTCCACGCGCAGCGGTTCAAGCCGACAATAACGCCCCTGCAGTACCACCCGGGACGGATGAGGGCGGGGCTGCCAGTCGGTAAGAGCTTCGCCCACAGGTTGTCCAAACTCATTGAATGTCTTCATTTTTATTTCCGTGACGTTGAGAAGAGTTCAAGATTAAAAAATTACTGGTTCCTTAAAAAGAACCACTCGACTATGTTTTAGTGGTACCACAAGGAGATGAAATGAACATACCGGGCGATGAACTTTATACTTTGCTTCACGCTGCGCTGAAAACGCGTGGGGAAGAGACGCTCCAGCGCGCGCTCTATCTCGCTTTGCGGGAGGCCATACTGGGCGGAAGACTTCGCTCGGGGAGCCAGTTGTCCGGCTCGCGAACGTTGGCGCAGCAGCTCTGCGTTTCCCGGAACACCGTCAATGCGGCGCTGGACCAGCTCACGCTTGAAGGCTATTTGCTGCGTAACCGTCAGGGGACGCGGGTGGCGCAATTCGCCCATCGTGCCAGCCGGCGGGGGCTGCCGGATCCTGACGTCCGGCTTGCAAAACGTGTCGCTCAGCTGCCTGAGCCTGTACCACGCGACACCCCGGTAATGGCGTTTACGCCGGGAACGCCCGCCATCAACTATTTCCCCTTGCCGCTGTGGCGACGACTGTACGATCGCGTCCTGCGGGAGGAGGGGAGCGCTCTGCTGGGCTATGGCGACCCGGCCGGGGAGCCGTCGCTGCGGGCAGCCATTGCCCGCCACCTTGCCCTCTCCCGCGGCATTGACTGCGACGCCAGCCAGATTGTGATAACCGAAGGGGCGCTCGAGGGCGTTAATTTGTGTACGATGCTGTTAAGCGAGCCGGGGGATGTCGCCTGGGTGGAAAACCCTGGCTATAGCGGGGCTAAAAGCGCCTTTGTTAAAACGGGCCTGGCGATGACCGGTATACCGGTGGATGACGAGGGGATGCGCTGGGAAGGGCTGGGTGCGCCTTCACCCACGCTGATTTTTACCTCGCCATCGCACCAGTTTCCTTACGGGAGCGTGCTCAGCGCGCGGCGGCGGCTTGCGCTGCTGGAGCTGGCCCGCCAGCACAAGGCGTGGATCATTGAGGACGATTACGACAGCGAGTTCCGTTATGTCGGTGAGCCGGTACCGGCGATGCTGGGAATGGTCAACAACGCGCCCGTTGTGTATCTGGGAACCTTCAGCAAAACGCTGTTTCCGTCTCTCAGAATGGGGTTTATGGTGTTGCCGCCAGCGCTGGCGAAAGCGGCGCGTCCGGCCATCGGCTCGCTGCTGCGCGGCGGGCATCGCGCAGAACAGCGCACCCTGGCGCTGTTTATTGAGGAGGGGCACTATGCCCGTCATCTGGCCGCGATGCGTCGCCTTTATCGTAAGCGTTACCGCCAGCTGCGGGAGGTGCTCGGCGCAGAGCTTCATACTCCGCACCGTATTCTGGCCGGCGAAGGCGGGATGCACCTGACGCTGTCGATAGACGGTATTGATGACCAGAGGCTGGTAGAGAAGGCGAGGCCGTTTCAGCTGGCACCCGCGGCACTGAGCGGGTACTACCTGGAGAGGAAGCAGGGGCAAACCGGCCTGGTTTTAGGTTACGGCAACACCTCTGCTTCGCAGTTTGCACCGGGGATCCGACGCCTGCAGGCGTTAATTACGCAGCAGCAGGTCGGGAAAGGGTAAAGACATCATAAAACGAGAGCTGGCCTTTGGTGGCGACCATTTTCTGCAGCTTCTCTTTTTGCACGGTGTCGACAGCCGGAGAGTGCATGATGTTTTCGATTAGCTCCCTGGGCACGAAACGCGTGTTGTACCATTCGCCGTTGTAGCAGACCCGGAAATCGAGCACGTCAATATCTTCGTAACGGTAGCGGGGATTCACGTCGAAAAAGAAAAAGGCGTTAAAGACGACAAACAGCACCACCAGCAGCCAGACGGAGTCCACCAGCGTTTCGGACTTCAGCATTACAATCAGCGTCGCCAGCCAGGCGGCATACATGGCAACAAACAGCCCGGGATGTTTGCGGATAAAGCTAATGCTAAAGCGCGGGCGATTGTCGCGCTTTTCGCGGTGGTTAAGATCGTCGATGGTGGCGGTAAGCAGGCGCTGTATCTCGGTCATTTTTGGCCTTTATGAGAGTTGACAATACAGGGTGTCTGCCAATTTTAGGGGAGCCATCAGGCTGAAAAAAGTAACAGTCTGGTGGTAAAAGATCATAACAGTTGGCTCCCCCGGAGCGTTACAGCGTTTTGATGATTTTCGCCGGATTGCCGCCCACGACGACGTTAGCCGGGACGTCTTTCGTCACGACGGCACCGGAAGCCACCACCACATTATCGCCGATGGTGACGCCAGGGTTAATGACCGCACGTCCACCAATCCAGACATTATTGCCAATAGTGACGGGCTTACCGAACTCCACGCCGCTGTTACGTTCTTCTGCATCCAGCGGATGGGTTGCCGTATAAATATGTACGCCTGGCGCGAGCATGCAGTTATCGCCAATACGAACAGGGCAGACATCAAGCATCACGCAATCGAAGTTAGCGTAAAAGTCTTTGCCGAGATAAATGTTATATCCATAGTCACAGCGGAAGCTCGGCTCAATATACGCCCCTTCGCTTTGTCCCAGCAGTTCCGCCAGAATGTTCTGGCGTTCTGTTTTTTCGTCAGGCGCGGTGTGGTTATAGCGGTGAATCAGATGGCGCGCCCGCAGCCGGTCGGCTCGTAGCGTCTCATCACCGGGGCGGTAATGTTCACCTGAAATCATCTTCTGTTTTTCTATGCTCATCGGAACCTCTCTGGATGTTATTCCTGAAGGGTAATCGCAACTGGCAATCAGGGGAACGTTCCCGGAAAGCCGATGTGACCAGAGTCACAACATTGTTGCAGATGAGCGCGTTTAACACGGAGACCTGGCTTTCGCGCAGGGAGCATAACGGGACAGGTGAATACAGCTTATAACGTGGCGTAGAACCTCTACAGACACACTTCAAAGATTAACGAACAAATTTCCACACAGAAGTGGGGATTTTGTCATACAGCTTATTCATCGTCAGCTCTGCAAGGCGATGGTCAGCGGCTGAATAAAATACCGCCAGTTCATTATCAGAAAGCTCGTATTTATTCTTTTCAATGACGCGTTCAAGGGTGTCAATTGACTGGCAACGTCGTAAGCGCATCAAATAATCGATCTTTGTGAGTGGTTTATCAGACATAAATTCACCTTAGTAATTGTAATAATTTTAACAGGAAAGACTAACCGGGTTAGCTCTGCTCACGTTGACGAAACAGCGGAATAGCCGGTTTCCCGATTTACGCCATTTTTGCAAATCCTGGGCGTTAATGCCGTAGCTGCTGAACAACATAAAGGTGTCGTCCAGGTATTCATCAATTTGCTCAATGAGCTTATTATCTTCATTGTACTTAATTTTATAATTAAGTGCGAAGGTAGCAATATGCTCTATCAGCTCATTCAACTGTAAATTGATGGCAGACGTTGGGTCGTTTACCCAGCCATGGTTGCTTTCATCAAGATTGGCAAGGCAGTCATGGTACAAGGATTCGCAGAGAAATTTCAACTGCGCGATATCATGCCTTTTTGGCGAGTACTCGTCCATAGCGCATCCCCTTCTGAGTGATTTCTTACTCACCGAACATCATTGTCGGGATGGATACAACTGACTTAGCTACATGAGTGCTGTGTTCCTGATAACCTAACTATAAGCCACTCCTTCCTGGATTTCACCGCGCTATTACGAAAAATTACAAATAAAACCGCAGGCTGCGAGCGCCTACGCAAATGTTCATCCGGAACCAGACGTTTTTATCCTGATTAACGATTGTTTTTTTCGCTTCCTTACGTTTCATCGGCTTAGCGTACGGTCAGAAGAAAAGTTCAGAACTGGCGTTTTGTTTGTCTGAACTTTTAATTAGGAATATTCCTAACAACTTAAGCGGGGAAATAGATTTAGAAAAATTCTGAATTCACCGATTAAGTTATCAGTTAATTATGATATGCCTGATTAAGATGGCAGAAAATAAATAGGACCTCAATAAGCTTATTTTATGATTTTTTCTGAAAATGAAAAAGGCCGCAAATGCGGCCTTTTTATTATATGAAACCGGTATCAGTGAGGTTCTACCGAATGACTATGCTCAACATCTTCATTCTTACGACTGAAGCGGCGGCGAACCACCACGAAGAACACCGGGACGAAGAAGATAGCCAGTACGGTCGCGGTGATCATACCGCCCATTACACCTGTACCTACCGCGTTCTGCGCACCGGAGCCAGCACCGGAGCTGATAACCAGCGGCATTACGCCGAGGATGAACGCCAGAGAGGTCATCAGGATTGGACGCAGACGCATACGCACCGCTTCAAGCGTCGCCTCGATAAGCCCTTTGCCTTCTTTCTCCATCAGATCTTTGGCGAATTCAACGATAAGTATCGCGTTCTTCGCCGACAAGCCAATGGTTGTCAGCAGGCCTACCTGGAAGTACACGTCGTTGGTCAATCCACGGAACGTTGCGGCAAGCAGCGCACCGATAACCCCGAGTGGAACCACCAGCATAACGGAGAACGGAATTGACCAGCTCTCGTACAGTGCCGCCAGACACAGGAAGACCACAATCAGTGAAATGGCGTACAGGGCAGGGGCCTGGTTACCGGACAGACGTTCCTGATAGGACATACCGGTCCAGTCATAGCCGATACCCGCAGGCAGTTTGCTTGCCAGCTCTTCCATCAGGTTCATGGCTTCACCGGTGCTTCGGCCCGGCGCGGCCTGACCCAGGATTTCCATCGACGGCAGACCGTTGTAACGTTCCAGACGCGGTGAACCGTATTCCCAGCGCGACGTCGAGAAGGCTGAGAACGGCACCATCTGGCCATTGCTGCCGCGAACGTACCAGTTATTAATATCGTTCGGCAGCATACGGTACTGCGCCTCTGACATCACGTACACTTTCTTTACGCGACCGCGGTCGATGAAGTCGTTGACGTAGCTACCGCCCCAGGCCGCACCCAGCGTGGTATTGATGTCGCTGATGGACACGCCCAGCGCCTGCGCTTTCTCCTGATCGATATCGATCTTGTACTGCGGCGTATCTTCCAGGCCGTTTGGACGTACGCCAACCAGCAGGTCAGGGTGTTTAGCCACTTCGCCGAATAGCTGGTTACGCGCCTGCGTCAGTTTCTCATGACCCAGACCGCCCTGGTCGATCAGCTGGAAGTCGAAACCGGTTGCCGTACCCAGTTCAACAATCGCTGGCAGGTTAAAGGCGAAGACCATCGCATCTTTAATCTGCGAGAAGGTGCCCATGGCACGGCCCGTGATCGCTTCAACTTTATTCTCATCGCCCGGACGATCCGCCCAGTCTTTCAGAGAAACGAAGGCGATACCGGTGTTCTGACCACGACCCGCAAAGCCAAAGCCGTTAACCGCAAACACGGATTCAACGTTCGCTTTCTCTTTGGTGAGGTAGTAGTCCGTCACTTCATCCAGCACTTTCTGGGTACGCTCTTGCGACGCCCCTGCCGGAAGCTGCGCCATCGTCAGGAACACGCCCTGGTCTTCATCTGGCAGGAACGAGCTTGGCAGACGAACGAACAGGAAAGCCATCCCCACAACGATGATGATATAGAGCAGCAGATAACGACCGGTGCTGCGCAGGATATTGCCCACGCTGTCGGTGTAGTGGTGCGTGCTCTTATCAAACATGCGGTTAAACCAGCCGAAGAACCCTTTATGCTCGCCGTGACCGCCTTTCTGAACTGGCTTCAGCATGGTGGCACACAGCGCTGGCGTCAGGATCAACGCCACCAGTACCGACAGCGCCATCGCGGAAACGATAGTAATGGAGAACTGGCGGTAAATCGCACCCGTAGAGCCCCCAAAGAAGGCCATCGGGATAAATACCGCGGACAGCACCATCGCGATACCCACCAGCGCGCCCTGGATCTGGCCCATGGATTTACGGGTGGCTTCCTTCGGCGGCAAACCTTCTTCCGCCATCACGCGCTCGACGTTCTCTACTACCACGATGGCGTCATCCACCAGCAGGCCGATGGCGAGCACCATCCCGAACATCGTCAGGGTGTTTATCGAGAACCCAAAGGCTGCAAGGATGGCAAAGGTCCCCAGCAGAACGACCGGCACGGCGATGGTTGGGATCAGCGTCGCGCGGAAGTTTTGCAGGAACAGATACATCACCAGGAACACCAAGATGATCGCTTCTACCAGCGTTTTAACCACTTCGTGAATTGAAATTTTAACGAACGGCGTAGTGTCATACGGATAAACGATTTTCAGACCTGACGGGAAGAACGGTTCCATCTTCTTCAGTTCCGCACGGATCGCCGTCGCGGTGTCCAGGGCGTTCGCGCCCGTCGCCAGTTTGATACCCAGGCCAGACGCCGGTTTACCGTTAAACTTCGCGATGATGTCGTAGTTCTCACCACCCAGCTCAACCTTGGCCACGTCGCGCAGACGAACCTGCGAACCGTCCTGGTTCACCTTCAGCAGAATTTTGCTGAACTCATCGGCGGAGGTCAGACGGGTTTGCGCGATAATGGACGCGTTAAGCTGCTGACCTTTCACCGGCGGCGTACCGCCTAACTGACCGGCTGCCACCTGGGCGTTCTGCGCTTTAATCGCGTTAATCACGTCAACCGGCGTCAGCTGGAAGTTGTTCAGTTTGTTCGGATCCATCCAGATACGCATCGCGTACTGGGAACCGAACAGCTGAACGTCACCCACACCGGACGTACGGCTGATGGCGTCCTTCATGTTGGCGCCCACGTAGTCGGAAATATCCTCCTGCGTCATGGTGCCGTTGGTGTTGATAACGCCGACAACCATCAGGAAGCTGCTGGACGATTTCTCGACGCTCACACCCTGCTGTTGCACTTCCTGCGGCAGAAGAGGCATCGCCAGCTGCAGTTTGTTCTGCACCTGAACCTGCGCAATGTCCGCATCTGTACCGGATTCAAAGGTCAGGGTAATCTGAACCGTACCGGTGGAGTCACTGTTTGAGGACATGTACATCAGGTTATCGATACCGTTCATGTTCTGTTCGATAACCTGAGTTACGGTATCCTGCACCGTTTTCGCATCAGCCCCCGGGTAGGTTGCGGAGATCGTCACCGCCGGTGGCGCAATCGTTGGATATTGCGCAACAGGCAGCTTCAGGATCGCAAGTCCCCCGGCCAGCATGATGATAATGGCGATCACCCACGCAAATATGGGGCGATCGATAAAGAAATTAGGCATGTCTTAACGGCTCCTGTTTAAGTTAAGACTTGGTTTGTTCTGACTGGCCAGCGGCCGAAGCTTGTTGTTTATCGTCAGATGTCACTTCCTGTGCTTTTACCTGCGCGCCAGGACGTACTTTTTGCAAACCAGTAACAATCACGCGATCGCCATCTTTCAGACCTTCCGTCACCAGCCATTTATCGCCAATCGCCTGGGTAGCGGTGATATTGCGCGTTTCGACTTTGTTATCTGCCCCGACAACCAGTGCGCTCGCATCGCCGCGTGGCGTACGGGTCACACCCTGCTGTGGAACCAGAAGTGCGGTTGGATTCGTTCCTTCTTCCAGACGCGCGCGAACGAACATACCTGGCAGCAGATTTTTGTCAGGGTTCGGGAAAATCGCACGTAAGGTGATGGAACCGGTGGTCTGGTCGACCGTCACGTCGGAGAATTCCAGAGTACCTTCCTGCGGGAACTTGATACCGTCGTTGGTAACCAGCTCCACTTTGGCTTTGCCGTTTTCCTGTTTCAGGGTGCCGTTAGCCAGCTCCTGTTTCAGGCGCAGGAAATCATTGCTGGACTGCGTCACGTCAACGTAGATCGGATCGAGCTGCTGCACGGTAGCCAGCGCAGTGGTCTGACCGTTCTGTACCAGTGCCCCTTCCGTCACGGAAGATTTACCAATACGTCCGCTGATAGGGGAGGTCACTTTGGTATAGGCCAGGTTGATGCGGGCAGTTTCGACTGCCGCTTTGGCTGCTACCACGGCTGCATTAGCCTGCTGGGCATCTGCCAGGGCGGTATCGTAATCCTGTTGGCTGATGTACTTCGTGCCGAGCAGTTTCTGGTAGCGGTTCAGCGTCAGCTGGGCAATTTTTGCCGCCGCTTGTGCTTTAGCCAGGTCACCTTTCGCGCTTTCATAAGAAGCCTGATAGGTCGCGGGATCAATCTGATACAGAGACTCACCGGCCTGCACATCGCCGCCTTCGGTAAAGTTACGCTTCAGGATAATGCCGCTAACCTGAGGACGAACTTCCGCAATGCGGTAAGCGCTAGTACGGCCTGGTAATTCGGTGGTGATCTGCAGAGGTTCAGATTTGAGTGTCACAACGCCGACTTCTGGCGCCTGCTGAGCTCCTTGTTGAGCCGGTTTGTCGTCACATCCTGTAAGCGCTAAGCTGCCTGAGAGCATCAGAACGACCGCCAGAGGCGTTAACCCTCTGTTTTTGTTCATATGTAAACCTCGAGTGTCCGATTTCAAATTGATCAAGGGTCCTGAGTCTAAAACCCATTGCTGCGTTTATATTATCGTCATGCTATGGTACATACATTCACAAATGTATGTAAATCTAACTCCTGTAAATTCACTCACCTATGGCACGAAAAACTAAACAACAAGCGCTGGAAACCCGACAACACATTCTGGATGTGGCGATACGTTTGTTCTCTCAGCAGGGTGTTTCTTCAACCTCGCTGGCGCAAATTGCTCAGGCCGCTGGTGTGACGCGGGGAGCGATTTACTGGCATTTTAAAGACAAGTCAGATCTGTTCAGTGAAATCTGGGAGCTTTCAGAGTCCAGCATTAGCGATCTCGAGAGTGAGTATCGGGCAAAATTCCCTGACGATCCACTCTCAGTATTGAGAGAAATATTAGTATATATCCTTGAAGCAACGGTAGTTGAAGAGCGTCGCAGATTAATGATGGAAATTATTTTTCATAAATGCGAGTTCGTGGGCGAAATGGCGGTGGTGCAACAGGCGCAGCGCAGCCTCAGCCTGGAGAGCTATGACCGGATTGAACAGAACCTGAATCTGTGTATGCAGGCAAAACTGTTACCAGCCAGTCTGCTGACCCGCCGGGCGGCTGTCCTGATGCGCAGCTACATTTCAGGGCTCATGGAAAACTGGCTGTTTGCGCCGCAGTCCTTTGACCTCAAAGAGGAAGCCCGCAGCTACGTGGCGATTTTACTGGAAATGCTACAGCTCTGCCCCACGCTGCGCGGCGACGCGCCTTCGTTATCTGCCTGAGTCATTCCAGGATTTATCTTAGAGGGTAATGTTCGCGCTATTCTGCTTCCGGCGAGCGTGATATTCTTCACGCCGGACTATTTTCGGTCATCTGCTGACATCATTCACAACTATGCTGCCCATCAATCGCTCGCAACATCCTGTATTTGCATTGCTCTTTGCTATGCTGTTTTTCTTCTCCACTGCGCCGCTGACCTGGGCTCGCGCAGATAACAGCACTGATATTCCCTCGCGCAGTGAAATTCAGTCGCAGCTCGACACTCTGAATAAACAAAAAGAGCTCTCTCCTCAGGAGAAACTCACCCAGCAGGATCTAACGGAAACGCTGGAAAATATTGATAAGATTGAGCGCGTTAAAGCAGAAACCACCCAACTTCGTCAGAAGGTGGCGCAGGCGCCGGAGAACATGCGTAAGGCCACTGAAGCGCTGAGCGCGCTGAGTGACGTCGATAACGACGACGAAACGCGCAAGACGCTCTCCACGCTCTCCTTACGTCAGCTGGAATCGCGCGTCGCCCAGCTACTTGACGACCTGCAAACCGCACAGTCCGACCTCGCGACCTACAACAGCCAGCTTGTCTCCCTGCAAACCCAGCCCGAGCGCGTGCAAAATGCGATGTACACCGCGTCTCAGCAACTGCAGCAGATCCGCAACCGACTGAACGGCACGACGGTGGGCGAAGGCACGCTGCGCCCGACGCAGCAAACTCTGCTGCTGGTTCAGCAGTCGTTGCTCAATGCGCAAATCGAACAGCAGCGTAAAAGCCTGGAAGGGAACACGGTGCTGCAGGACACGCTTCAGAAACAGCGTGATTACGTGACGGCGAATATTAATCGCCTTGAACACCAGCTTCAGCTGTTGCAGGAAGCGGTAAACAGCAAACGTCTGACCCTGACGGAAAAAACCGCCCAGGAGGCCGTATCGCCGGACGAAACTGCCCGCATTCAGGCCAACCCGCTGGTGAAACAGGAGCTTGAGGCTAACCATCAGCTCAGCCAGCGCCTGATACTGGCGACAGAAAACGGCAACTCGCTGGTTCAGCAAAATATCAAGGTGAAAAACTGGCTGGATCGCGCGCTGCAGGCGGAACGCAATATTAAAGAGCAGATTGCGGTCCTGAAGGGCAGTCTCCTGCTGTCGCGTATTCTCTACCAGCAGCAGCAGACGCTGCCGTCCGCCGACGAGCTGGAGGACATGACCAACCGCATTGCGGATTTACGTCTGGAACAGTTTGACGTCAACCAGCAGCGCGATGCCCTTTTCCAGAGCGATACCTTCGTCGCCAAAATTGAAGAGGGCCATTCCAGCGACGTGAACCCTGAGGTGCATGACGCGCTGCTCCAGGTGGTGGATATGCGCCGCGAACTGCTGGACCAGCTCAACAAACAGCTGGGCAACCAGCTAATGATGGCGATTAACCTGCAGATCAACCAGCAGCAGCTGGTCAGCGTGTCAAAAAGCCTGCAGGAGATTTTGACGCAGCAGATTTTCTGGGTGAACAGCAACAAGCCGATGGACTGGGACTGGATTAAGTCCTTCCCGGAAACGCTGAAAACGCAGATTAAAAGCATGAAAATCACCGTGAACTGGGAAAAAGCCTGGCCTGCGGTAATGATTGCTTTCCTGGCCGGTTTACCGCTGCTGCTGATCGCCGGTCTTATTCGCTGGCGTTTGAAATGGCTGAAACAGTACCAGGCGAAGCTGGCGTCGGAAGTGGGGCAACTGCGCAACGACAGCCAGCTCCATACGCCAAAAGCGATTCTGATCGATCTCATTCGCGCGCTGCCGGTGTGCCTGATCATTCTGGCCGTGGGGCTGATTCTGCTCACGATGCAACTTAACGTCAGCGATCTGCTCTGGGCGTTCAGTAAAAAACTGGCGCTGTTCTGGCTGGTATTTGGCGTGTGCTGGAAGGTGCTGGAAAAAGACGGCGTGGCGGTGCGTCACTTCAACATGCCTGCTCAGCTAACCAGCCACTGGCGCCGTCAAATTGTGCGCGTCAGCCTGGCGCTCCTGCCGCTGCACTTCTGGTCGGTTATTTCTGAGCTTTCCCCGCTGCATCTGATGGATGATGTGCTGGGTCAGCTGGTCATTCTGCTGAACCTGCTGCTGATTGCCATCCTGATGTGGCCGATGTGCCGCGACAGCTGGCGCGATAAAGAGTCCCATAATCTTCGTCTGGCCACCGTGACGGTGCTGGCGATCATTCCGCTGGCGCTGATGGTGCTTACGGCAACGGGCTACTTCTACACCACGCTGCGTCTGTCCGGGCGCTGGATCGAGACGGTCTATCTGGTGATCGTCTGGAACCTGCTCTATCAGACCGTGCTGCGCGGCTTAAGCGTTGCGGCCCGCCGCATTGCTTACCGCCGTGCGATAGCGCGTCGTCAGCATCAGGTGAAAGAGGGGGCCGAAGGCGCGGAGCCGCAGGAAGAGCCGACCATCGCGCTGGAGCAGGTTAACCAGCAGACGCTGCGTATCACCATGCTGGTGATGATCGCCCTGTTTGCCGTGATGTTCTGGGCGATCTGGTCTGATTTAATTACCGTCTTCGCCTATCTCGACAGTATTACCCTCTGGCAATACAACGGTACCGAAGCTGGCGCGGCGGTGATGAAAAGCGTCACCATGGGCAGCCTGCTGTTTGCGCTGGTGTCTTCGGTGGTGGCCTGGGCGCTAATTCGCAACCTGCCGGGTCTGCTGGAAGTGCTGGTTCTGTCACGGCTGAACCTGCGCCAGGGGGCGTCATACGCCATCACCACCATCCTGAATTACGTCATCATTATTGTCGGCGCGATGACGGTATTCGGCTCGCTGGGCGTCTCGTGGGATAAACTGCAGTGGCTGGCGGCCGCTCTCTCGGTCGGTCTTGGTTTCGGCCTGCAGGAGATCTTCGGTAACTTCGTCTCTGGCCTGATCATCCTGTTCGAACGTCCTGTACGAATTGGCGATACCGTTACCATCGGTACCTTCTCCGGTACGGTCAGCAAGATCCGTATTCGTGCCACCACCATCACCGACTTCGATCGTAAAGAGGTGATTATCCCGAACAAAGCGTTCGTGACCGAGCGTCTGATCAACTGGTCGCTCTCGGATACCACCACGCGCGTGGTGATTCGCCTCGGCGTGGCCTACGGTTCCGATCTGGATAAAGTGAAAGAGGTATTGCTAAAAGCCGCTAAATCGCATCCAAAGGTCATGCACGATCCAGCGCCAGACGTGTTCTTCACCACCTTCGGGCCAAGTACGCTGGATCACGAACTGCGTTTATACGTGCGTGAACTGCGCGATCGCAGCTACACCGTGGACGAATTGAACCGCGCGATCGACCGCCTGTGCCGTGAAAACAACATTAACATCGCCTTCAACCAGCTTGAGGTTCACCTGCATAATGAGAAAGGCGATGAGCACACGGAAGTGAAGCGCGAGATTAAGGGAGATGACCCTCACCCAGCCCTCTCCCCGGAGGGGAGAGGGTAAAAAGCGAATCAATGCAGATCTTTCAAACCGCACCTAACGCTCCCCTCTCCCTCAAGGGAGAGGGTTAGGGTGAGGGCAACCGGCCTTCACCTTTCCTTCAAAATCCCGTCGCACAATCTCCAGTGCCTTCAGCACTGTCTCCGCCGGGATCTCATGATTCTCCAGCAGCATAATTAAATCGACGGCCAGCTTGACCTCATCGGGTGCATTTTCCAGTGACATAGATGTGGCTCCTGTTAACGGGTCAGGCGTTCAATCACGCGCTCAATTTCATCCAGCGCCTGACGGCAGCGAACGATGCGTCCTTCCAGTGCGCTAATCTCGCGCATCAATAGCTGCTGCTCTTCCAGCGTTTCGCTGTTGTTCAGGCGCGTTTCGCGCTCGCGTTTCATCTCAAACAGGCGACGCTCGAACTCCTGGTTCTCCAGCCGCTTGCGCTGCCATTTTCCGAGCCCAGGCGAGGCGCT
Source organism: Enterobacter asburiae (assembly GCA_011754535.1). Classification (NCBI taxonomy): domain Bacteria; kingdom Pseudomonadati; phylum Pseudomonadota; class Gammaproteobacteria; order Enterobacterales; family Enterobacteriaceae; genus Enterobacter; species Enterobacter asburiae. The sequence continues at coordinate 1,188,173 of JAAQVN010000001.1, forward strand.
GTCCCAGGCGCGCAGCGGCCAGGCGGCGATTTCACGATGCATAGCAGTGATCTGCTCAGTGAGATGCTCTGCGAGCCACTGAGCCTGCTCCAGCTGTTCACTCTCAACCGCGTGACGAAGCTCGTCAAGGTTGGTCTGCGCCTCCGCAAGATAATCCTGAATTAAGGTACTGCGGGTGCGGAACAGCTGACGGTCAAAGCGCGGCTTCACCGTGGCGTGGCCCATCAGCGGCGTGGCCTGAGTCCGCAGTGTTGTTAGCTGATTTTGCAGCGTCTCAAGAAGCAAGGCTGTTTTCAAGGCGCTCTCCAGTGGTAAAGTAGCCGTTCAGTTTGATAACGATTCGCATTATGCAGCGTACTATTTTAATCATCATTGGCTGGCTCGCGGTAGTGCTGGGCACGCTGGGCGTGGTTTTGCCCTTGCTGCCTACCACGCCGTTCATCCTGCTGGCGGCCTGGTGCTTCGCCCGGTCGTCGCCGCGTTTTCACCACTGGTTGCTCTACCGCTCGTGGTTTGGCGGTTACCTGCGCCACTGGCAAAAACACCGGGCCATGCCGCCCGGCGCCAAGCCTCGCGCGATCGCGGTGATCCTCATTACCTTCGCAATCTCACTCTGGCTGGTGAAAATGATGTGGGTGCGGATCCTGCTGCTGTTCATTCTGACCTGCCTGCTGATCTTCATGTGGCGGATCCCCGTGGTTGATGAAAAGCAACAAAAGCACTGAAGCCTCATAATGGCTGTTGCAATTATTGCGTACAGCCAGTAAATTCGACCGTTTTCGAGCACAGGCGCGCCTGGTTAAAGGTTAAACAATTGTTACCTTTGCCGACTCGTTGCGCGCCGTGAGTAACACTGTTTCATTTAGGCACAAACCGATGACCGCAACTGCACAGCAGCTTGAATATCTGAAAAACAGCATCAAAAGCATCCAGGACTATCCAAAGCCTGGCATTCTTTTCCGTGATGTCACCAGCTTGCTGGAAGACCCGAAAGCGTACGCGCTCAGCATTGAACTGCTGGTCGAGCGTTATAAAAACGCCGGGATCACCAAAGTAGTAGGTACCGAAGCCCGTGGCTTCCTGTTTGGCGCACCGGTTGCGCTGGCGATGGGCGTGGGTTTTGTGCCGGTGCGTAAGCCGCGCAAGCTGCCGCGTGAAACCATCGCGGAGAGCTACGAGCTGGAGTACGGCACCGATCAGCTGGAAATCCACGTTGATGCCATCAAGCCAGGCGACAAAGTGCTGGTGGTGGACGATCTGCTGGCAACCGGCGGCACCATTGAAGCCACCGTGAAGTTGATCCGCCGTCTGGGTGGAGAAGTGACCGACGCGGCATTCATCATCAACCTGTTCGATCTCGGCGGTGAACAGCGCCTGGAAAAACAGGGCATTACCAGCTACAGCCTGGTGCCTTTCCCGGGTCACTAATCCCGGTTTTCACAACCTCGCTCAATGGGTGAGGTTGTGGTAGCATTCCCCTCCATAAATTCACCTTCCAGCGTTGCAGAGCCTGCCCATGAGTTATCAGGTGTTAGCCCGTAAATGGCGACCACAAACCTTTGCTGACGTTGTCGGTCAGGAACATGTGCTGACGGCCCTGGCGAACGGCTTGTCGCTAGGTCGCATCCATCACGCCTATCTTTTTTCCGGCACCCGCGGCGTCGGTAAGACCTCTATTGCCCGTTTGCTGGCGAAAGGTCTCAACTGCGAAACCGGGATCACCGCCACCCCTTGCGGCGTGTGCGATAACTGCCGGGAGATCGAGCAGGGGCGTTTTGTCGATCTGATTGAGATTGACGCCGCCTCGCGCACCAAAGTGGAAGATACCCGCGATCTGCTCGACAACGTGCAGTACGCCCCGGCGCGTGGCCGCTTCAAGGTCTACCTGATCGATGAAGTGCACATGCTGTCGCGCCACAGTTTTAACGCCCTGCTGAAAACGCTGGAAGAGCCGCCCGCGCACGTTAAATTCCTGCTGGCGACCACCGATCCGCAAAAGCTGCCGGTCACGATCCTGTCGCGCTGCCTGCAGTTCCATCTGAAGGCGCTGGACGTTGAGCAGATCCGCGCGCAGCTTGAGCACATTCTCGATGAAGAGAATATTGTCCACGAACCGCGCGCCCTGCAGCTGCTGGCCCGCGCGGCGGACGGCAGCCTCCGTGATGCGCTGAGCCTGACCGATCAGGCGATTGCCAGCGGTGACGGTAAGCTCTCCACCGAGGCGGTCAGCACCATGCTCGGCACGCTGGATGACGATCAGGCGCTGTCGCTTATCGAAGCGATGATTGCCGCCAACGGTGAGCGCGTGATGTCGCTGGTCGACGCCGCCGCGGGGCGGGGGATTGAATGGGAAGCGCTGCTGGTCGAGATGCTCAGCCTGCTGCACCGCGTGGCGATGCTGCAGCTTTCACCGTCCGCCATCGGTGCGGACATGGCCGCCATTGAACAGCGGATGCGTGAACTTGCCCGCACCGTGCCGCCTGCCGACGTACAGTTGTATTACCAGACGCTGCTGATTGGCCGCAAAGAGCTGCCGTTAGCGCCTGATCCACGTATGGGCGTTGAAATGACGCTGCTGCGCGCGCTGGCGTTCCACCCGCGTATGCCGTTGCCGGAGCCTGAAGTGCCGCGGCAGTCTTTCGCCCCGGTCGCCCCTACGGCGGTGATGTCGCCGCAGCAGGTGCCACCGCAGCCGACACCGCCGCCGCAGCAAAACGTGCCGCTGTCGGATGCCACCAGTTCGGTGCTTGCCGCACGCAGCCAGCTGCAGCGTGCGCAGGGAGTAACCAAACCAAAAAAGAGTGAACCGGCAGCGCCAGGAAGAGCGCGGCCGGTCAACAACGCCGCGCTTGAACGACTGGCCTCGGTAACGGAGCGCGTACAGTCGCGTCCGGCACCGTCCGCGCTCGAGCAGAAAGCCCCGGTGAAAGAAGAGGCTTACCGCTGGAAGGCAACCACCATTACTGAAACGGTGAAGGAAGAGGTCGCCACGCCAAAAGCGCTGAAAAAGGCGCTGGAGCATGAGAAAACGCCGGAGCTTTCCGCGAAGCTTGCCGAAGAGTCTATCGCGCGGGACGCCTGGGCCGCCGAGGTCAGCAAACTCCAGCTGCCGAAGCTGGTGGAGCAGGTCGCGCTGAACGCCTGGAAAGAGCAGGACGGCAATCAGGTGCGTCTGCACCTGCGTCCGGGCCAGCGGCACCTCAATTCCCCTGGCGCGCAAAAGGCGCTGGCCGAGGCGCTTGCTGCTTTACAGGGCTCACCGGTTGAATTGACTATCATTGAAGATGATAATCCGGCAGTGAAAACGCCGCTCGAGTGGCGCCAGGCCATTTATGAAGAGAAGCTCGCGCAGGCGCGCGAGGCGATAATTGCGGATAACAACATTCAGACCCTGCGCCGGTTCTTCGACGCCGATCTGGATGAAGAGAGTATTCGCCCCATTTGATCGTGAGTCTGACTTACGGTTGTAATCCTTAAACGTGAAAAAGAGAGAAGCCTATGTTTGGTGGAAAAGGCGGTCTGGGTGGCCTGATGAAGCAGGCTCAGCAGATGCAGGAAAAAATGCAGAAGATGCAGGAAGAGATCGCTCAGCTGGAAGTCACGGGTGAATCCGGTGCCGGTCTGGTCAAGGTGACCATCAACGGTGCGCACAACTGCCGTCGCGTGGAAATCGACCCGAGCCTCCTCGAAGACGACAAAGAGATGCTGGAAGATCTGGTTGCAGCCGCGTTTAACGATGCCGCTCGCCGTATCGACGAAACCCAGAAAGAGAAAATGGCCTCTGTTTCCAGCGGTATGCAGCTGCCGCCTGGCTTCAAGATGCCATTCTGATGCAAACCAGTCCGCTGCTCACGCAGTTAATGGAAGCGCTGCGCTGCCTGCCGGGCGTTGGCCCGAAGTCGGCGCAGCGCATGGCGTTTACGCTATTGCAGCGCGACCGCAGCGGCGGGATGCGCCTGGCGCAGGCTTTGACCCGCGCCATGTCAGAAATTGGTCACTGTGCGGATTGCCGCACCTTTACCGAGCAGGACGTGTGTAACATCTGTACGAACCCGCGTCGTCAGGAAAACGGTCAGATTTGCGTGGTGGAGAGTCCGGCGGACATCTACGCCATCGAACAAACCGGGCAGTTTTCGGGTCGCTACTTCGTGCTGATGGGGCATCTCTCCCCGCTCGACGGCATTGGCCCGGATGATATCGGTCTTGACCGCCTTGAACAGCGTCTTGAGTCCGAAACGATCAAAGAGGTGATCCTCGCCACCAACCCAACGGTGGAAGGGGAGGCAACCGCCAACTACATCGCCGAGCTGTGCGCGCAGTACGGCGTTGATGCCAGCCGCATCGCCCACGGCGTGCCGGTGGGCGGCGAGCTGGAGATGGTCGATGGCACCACGCTGTCGCACTCGCTGGCCGGACGCCACAAGATTATTTTCTGACCAAACGGAGGCTGCGCGCGCGGCCTCCGCTTGAAAATTTCTCCCCTTATCCCCATCTCTCCCTCAACGTTTTAAAACCCCATTAAATGGCATTGTTGAGGTCGACTTAGATGAAAGGACAAGAAACCCGTGGTTTCCAGTCAGAAGTAAAACAGCTTCTGCACCTGATGATCCATTCCCTGTATTCCAACAAAGAAATTTTCCTGCGTGAGCTGATTTCCAACGCCTCCGATGCGGCGGACAAGCTGCGCTTCCGCGCGCTGTCCAACCCGGATCTGTACGAAGGCGACGGCGAGCTGCGCGTGCGCGTCTCTTTCAACAAAGAGAACCGCACCCTGACCATCGCCGATAACGGCATCGGGATGAACCGCGACGAGGTGATCGACCACCTCGGAACCATCGCCAAATCCGGCACCAAAGCGTTCCTCGAGTCCATGGGCTCTGACCAGGCGAAAGACAGCCAGCTGATCGGCCAGTTCGGCGTCGGTTTCTACTCGGCGTTCATTGTGGCCGACAAAGTTACCGTGCGCACCCGTGCGGCGGGCGACAGCGCCGAGAACGGCGTGCTGTGGGAATCCAAAGGGGAAGGCGAGTACACCGTTGATGACATCACCAAAGCGGATCGCGGGACTGAAATCACCCTGCACCTGCGCGAAGGCGAAGACGATTTCCTGAACGACTGGCGCGTGCGCTCCATCATCAGCAAGTATTCCGATCACATCGCCCTGCCGGTGGAGATTGAAAAACAGGAAGAGAAAGACGGTGAAACCGTGGTCTCCTGGGAGAAGATCAACAAGGCTCAGGCGCTGTGGACGCGCAACAAGTCGGAAATTAAAGACGACGAATACAACGAGTTCTACAAGCACATCGCCCACGACTTTACCGACCCGCTGACCTGGAGCCACAACCGTGTGGAAGGTAAGCAGGAGTACACCAGCCTGCTGTACATCCCGGCGCAGGCGCCGTGGGACATGTGGAACCGCGATCACAAGCACGGCCTGAAGCTGTACGTGCAGCGCGTGTTCATTATGGACGACGCCGAGCAGTTCATGCCGAACTACCTGCGCTTTGTACGCGGTCTGATAGATTCCAACGATCTGCCGCTGAACGTTTCGCGTGAAATTCTGCAGGACAGCACCGTCACCCGTAACCTGCGCAACGCCCTGACCAAACGTGCGCTGCAGATGCTGGAAAAACTGGCGAAAGACGATGCCGAAAAATACCAGACCTTCTGGAAACAGTTCGGCCTGGTGCTGAAAGAAGGCCCGGCTGAAGACATGGCGAACGTTGAAACCATCGCCAAACTGCTGCGCTTTGCCTCTACGCACACCGACTCCTCCGCGCAGACCGTGTCGCTGGAAGAGTACATCTCCCGTATGAAAGAAGGGCAGGAGAAGATTTACTACATCACCGCCGACAGCTACGCGGCGGCGAAGAGCAGCCCGCACCTGGAGCTGCTGCGTAAGAAAGGCATCGAAGTGCTGCTGCTTTCTGACCGCATCGACGAGTGGATGATGAACTACCTGACCGAGTTCGACGGGAAGGCGTTCCAGTCTGTCGCTAAAGCGGACGAATCCATCGACAAGCTGGCTGATGAAGTGGACGAAAGCGCGAAAGAAGCCGAGAAGGCGCTGGAGCCGTTCGTTGAACGCGTGAAAACCCTGCTGGGTGACCGCGTGAAAGAGGTGCGCTTCACGCATCGTCTGACCGACACCCCGGCGATTGTCACCACCGATGCCGACGAAATGAGCACCCAGATGGCGAAGCTGTTCGCCGCGGCGGGCCAGGCGGTGCCGGAAGTGAAATATATCTTTGAGCTTAATCCGGATCATCCGCTGGTGAAACGCGCCGCGGATACCCAGGACGACGCCCGCTTTGCCGAGTGGGTTGAACTGCTGCTGGATCAGTCCCTGCTGGCCGAGCGCGGCACGCTAGAGGATCCTAACCTGTTCATTAAACGTGTGAATGCGCTGCTGCTGGCGTAATTGACCACGCCCCCCTGGTCTTCTCCCTCTCCCCGTGGGAGAGGGCCGGGGTGAGGGCACCAGACCGCACAACTCCAAATAATCTCCCCCCATTAACCGTTTCAGCCTTCCCGCCTTCCTTGAGCGATGCCCATTCTGGTGGTATTGTTTAGCGCTTTTGAAAAATTGAAACGACTTTTGAGGGGATTTTCGCAATGCGTATTATTCTGCTTGGCGCTCCGGGCGCGGGTAAAGGAACTCAGGCTCAGTTCATCATGGAGAAATACGGTATTCCGCAAATCTCCACCGGTGACATGCTGCGCGCCGCTGTTAAATCTGGCTCCGAGCTGGGTAAACAAGCGAAAGACATCATGGACGCGGGCAAGCTGGTAACCGACGAGCTGGTTATTGCTCTGGTCAAAGAGCGCATTGCTCAGGAAGACTGCCGTAACGGTTTCCTACTGGACGGCTTCCCACGCACCATTCCTCAGGCTGACGCCATGAAAGAAGCGGGCATCAACGTGGACTACGTTCTGGAGTTTGACGTACCGGACGAGCTGATCGTTGACCGCATCGTTGGCCGCCGCGTGCACGCTGCTTCTGGCCGCGTTTACCACATCAAATTCAACCCGCCTAAGGTTGAAGGCAAAGACGACGTGACCGGCGAAGAGCTGACCACCCGTAAAGACGATCAGGAAGAGACCGTGCGTAAACGCCTGGTGGAATACCATCAGATGACCGCGCCGCTGATCGGCTACTACACTAAAGAAGCGCAGGCGGGTAACACCAAATACGCGAAAGTTGACGGCACCAAAGCCGTGGCTGACGTTCGTGCAGAGCTGGAAAAAATCCTCGGCTAATTGCGCGCCTCTCACCCGGGCTCCCGGGTGAGAAATATTCTCATCTCACCTATTACAGCAATGGGTTTCGTTTAAACGCATTTCCGCTACAATTGACAACCTATCAAATGGTTAAGAGGCGTGAATGAGTCAGGCGAAAACCGGCATCCTGCTTGCCAATCTGGGCACTCCAGAAGCACCCACTCCAGACGCGGTAAAACGCTATCTGCGACAATTTTTAAGCGACACGCGCGTCGTGGATTTTCCGAGACTGCTGTGGTGGCCGCTGCTGCGTGGCGTCATTCTGCCGATTCGCTCTCCGCGCGTTGCCAAACTCTATCAGTCCGTCTGGATGGAAGAGGGCTCGCCGCTGATGGTGTACAGCCGTCGTCAGGAAAAAGCGCTGGCCGCCCGCCTGCCGGAGATGCCCGTCGCGCTCGGTATGAGCTACGGCAAACCGTCCCTGAAAAGCGCGGTGGACTCGCTGCTGGCGCAGGGGGTGGACCATATCGTCGTGCTGGCGCTTTACCCGCAGTACTCCTGCTCGACGGTGGCCGCCGTCTGGGACGAGCTGGCCCGCATTCTGGCAACCCGCCGCCGCATTCCTGGCGTGACCTTTATTCGCGATTACGCTGATAACGAGCTTTATATTAAAGCACTTGCCAACAGCGCCCGTGCGTCGTTTGAAAAACACGGCGAGCCGGATCTGCTGCTGCTTTCCTACCACGGGATCCCTCAGCGTTTCGCTAATGAAGGGGATGATTACCCGCAGCGCTGCCGCGATACCACGCGCGAGCTGGTCTCCGCCCTCGGCCTGCCGCCGGAGAAGGTGATGATGACCTTCCAGTCGCGCTTTGGCCGTGAGCCGTGGCTGACGCCGTACACCGATGAAACCCTTAAAATGCTCGGCGAGAAGGGCGTGAAGCACATCCAGGTGATGTCACCGGGCTTTTCGGCAGACTGTCTGGAAACGCTGGAGGAGATCGCGGTGCAAAACCGGGAGTTTTTCCTTGAGGCCGGGGGCGAAAAGTATGAGTACATTCCGGCGCTTAACGACTCGCCTGAACATATCGACATGATGGTCTCGCTGGTGACGAACAGCCGCTGATCGCACTCCGGGCCGGGTTTGTGCTACCATTCCCGGCCCATATTCTTCGTACAGTTCAGACCATGAAATTTCCCGGTAAACGCAAATCTAAACATTACTTCCCCGTTGATGCCCGCGATCCGCTCCTGCAGCAAATCCAGCCAGAAAATGAAACCAGCGCGGCGTGGGTCGTCGGTATCGATCAGACGCTGGTGGACATTGAAGCGAAAGTCGATGATGCGTTTGTCGCCCGTTACGGTCTGAGCGCCGGTCACTCGCTGGTCATTGAGGACGACGTTGCCGAAGCGCTGTACCAGGAGCTGGTGCGCGAAAACCTGATTACCCATCAGTTTGCCGGTGGCACCATCGGCAACACCATGCACAACTACTCCGTGCTGGCAGACGACCGCTCGGTGCTGCTCGGCGTGATGTGCAGCAATATCGAAATCGGGGGCTACGCCTACCGTTACCTGTGCAACACCTCCAGCCGTACCGATCTGAACTATCTCCAGGGCGTTGACGGGCCGATTGGCCGCTGTTTTACGCTGATCGGTGAGTCCGGCGAACGTACCTTTGCCATCAGCCCGGGTCATATGAACAAGCTGCGCGCGGAAAGCATTCCCGAAGAGGTGATCGCGGGCGCCTCTGCGCTGGTTCTGACCTCCTACTTGGTGCGCTGTAAGCCGGGCGAGCCGATGCCGGAAGCGACCATGAAGGCGATTGAGTACGCCAAAAAGTACGATGTGCCGGTGGTGTTAACCCTGGGCACGAAATTCGTGATTGCCGATAACCCGGAGTGGTGGCAGGCGTTCCTGAAAGAGCACGTCTCGATTCTGGCGATGAACGAAGAAGAGGCCGAAGCGCTGACCGGTGAAAGCGATCCGCTATTGGCGTCTGATAAAGCGCTGGACTGGGTGGACCTGGTGCTCTGCACCGCCGGCCCTGTCGGGCTGTATATGGCGGGCTTCACTGAGGAAGAGAGCAAACGCAAAACCCAGCACCCGCTGCTGCCGGGCGCGATTGCCGAGTTCAACCAGTACGAGTTCAGCCGCGGCATGCGCCATAAAGATTGCGTGAACCCTCTGCGTATCTACTCCCACATCGCGCCGTACATGGGCGGGCCGGAGAAGATCATGAACACCAACGGTGCGGGTGACGGCGCGCTGGCCGCGCTGCTGCACGACATTACCGCTAACGCCTACCACAAAACCAACGTGCCGAACTCCAGCAAGCACAAGTTCAGCTGGCTGACCTATTCGTCGCTGGCGCAGGTGTGTAAATATGCCAACCGCGTGAGCTATCAGGTGCTGAACCAGCATTCACCGCGCTTAACGCGTGGGCTGCCGGAACGGGAAGACAGCCTTGAAGAGGCTTATTGGGACAGGTAAAAGCAAAACGGCAACCTGTGGTTGCCGTTTTTAGTGTTTGTTCCCTCTCCCTGTGGGAGAGGGTTAGGGTGAGGGCATCAGGCCGCACCAAATTACCCCGTAACAGCCTCTTCAGCTGGCGGTTTCGCCAGCAGCGTCAGCATCGTATTCGCAATTTCGCGCTCGCCCATCACCACCTGATTTGCACCGCGCTCGGTAATGTACTCCACCTCGTCGTCATAGTGTGCACGGGCGATAATCTCAATTGTTGGGCACTTTTCGCGCGCGGAGGCCACAATCTCGCCCGCTTCATAGCCGTTCGGAATCGTCAGCAATAGCCAGCGGGCACAGTCCAGATGCGCCAGCTCCATGATCTCTTCGTTCGCCGCATTGCCCAGCACCGCGCGAATACCGCGCTCGCGCAGTTCGTCGACGCGGGTGCGCGACGTTTCTATCACCACCAGCGGGATCCCTTGCGCCATCAGCTTCTCACCGAGCAGGCTGCCGACGCGGCCAAAGCCCACCAGCAGGGCATGGTTACAGATATCTACCGGGATCTGCTTCTCTTCCTCGATGGCCTCTTCAAGCGTTTGTTCTTCCAGCGTTTCGGTTTTATCGAGGTATTTTTCCAGCAGGGCAAACAGTACCGGGTTCAGCATAATCGACAGAATCGCTCCCGCCAGCACCAGATTTTGCCCGGCCTGCGGCAGCAGGTTGAGGGCCATACCCAGACCGGCGAGGATAAAGGCGAACTCACCAATCTGCGCCAGGCTGGCGGCGATGGTCAAAGCCGTCCGCGGGGAGTGGCCGAACATCCGCACCAGGAAGAAGGCGGCGAGCGACTTACCAAAGATGATGATCGCCAGCGTGCCCAGCACGGCCAGCGGCTGGTGAATCAGAACCATCGGATCAAACAGCATGCCGACGGAGACAAAGAACAACACGGCGAAGGCGTCGCGCAGCGGCAGGGTATCGTGCGCCGCGCGGTGGCTCAGCTCGGACTCGTTCAGCACCATCCCGGCGAAGAAAGCGCCCAGCGCGAAGGAGACATCAAACAACTCGACAGCGCCAAAGGCAATGCCCAGCGCCAGCGCCAGCACGGAGAGGGTAAACAGCTCGCGGGAGCCGGTCGCCGCGCTGCGGGACATGATCCACGGCACCAGACGCCGGCCCACCAGCATCATGATGGCGATAAACGCCACCACCTTGCCGATGGTGATGCTCATGTCCAGCGCCAGCGAGGCGAAGCCGATGTTCTCTTTTTCCATCATTCCGGCGACGGCGGGCAGCAGGACCAGCGTCAGCACCATCACCAGATCTTCCACAATCAGCCAGCCGATCGCGATCTGCCCGCGCTGGCTGTCTATCAGTTGCCTCTCTTCAAGCGCGCGCAGCAGCACCACGGTACTGGCGGTTGAGAGGCACAGCCCAAATACGATGCCGGTCATCAGCGACCAGCCAAGCACTGCGGAAAGCGCCATCCCCAGCAGCGTCGCCACCCCTATCTGGGCGAGCGCTCCTGGTATGGCAATCGACTTTACCGCCATCAAATCCTTCAGGGAGAAGTGCAGACCGACGCCAAACATCAGCAGGATCACGCCCAGTTCCGCCAGCTCAGGCGCCAGTTTGGTATCCGCCACGAAGCCTGGCGTGAAAGGTCCCGCCAGTACACCCGCTAACAAATAGCCGACAAGAGGAGAAATACGCAGCTTATTGGCAATCATGCCAAGGATAAAAGCGAGCACAAGTCCACCAACAATGGTGGTAATAAGCGGTGTGGCGTGGTGCATTCCGTCTCCTTTCGTGGTGGGGGTTCCATTTTTGGCGTAAATACCAAAAAGCCAGGTAATAGTTTATGACAATTTTTACCCTTATGTTTATGAATAATTGTTGAAGTTTGAATAAAACGGCAATATGCACGTAAAAAAGCGCATATTGATAAATTCAGTGAGGGGATAAAGAGGAAACCCTTATGGCGTAAGGGGGGAAGGTAGCCAAAGCAAAACTTTAGCTACCCTTTATTTAGGCTTTATGACGGTTATCAGGCAGGAATATGGTTAACATCCCAAGAAGCGGCAGGAAAGCGCAGATTTTATAAACCAGGAAGATGCTGGTGTGATCCGCAACCATCCCTAACACCGCTGCGCCAAGCCCTCCCATGCCGAAGGCGAAACCGAAAAAGAGTCCGGAAACCATACCGATCCGGCCAGGCAGCAGCTCCTGGGCATAGACCAGAATGGCGGAAAAAGCGGAAGCGAGGATAAAACCAATAATCACGGTTAAAATCCCCGTCCATTCAAGGCTCGCGTACGGCAAAATAAGGGTAAACGGTGCCACGCCGAGGATAGAGCCCCAAATGACATATTTACGGCCAATCTTATCCCCCACCGGCCCGCCAATGACCGTACCTGCCGCAACGGCGAACAGGAAGGCAAACAGGTGGAACTGCGCATTCTGTACCGATAATCCGAATTTTTGCATCAGATAAAAGGTGTAATAACTGCTGATGCTCGCCATATAGAAATATTTCGAGAAAATTAGCACCAGCAGCACAGAGACGGCCAGGATAACCTTATTGCGCGGCAGGGGATTGATAACCTTCGCTTTAGGTTTCCCTTTATTCACGCGATGCTGAGCGGCATACCAGCGGCTGATCTGCGCCAGCACGATAATAGCCAGCAGCGCGGCCAGCACAAACCAGGCCACGTTGCCTTTGCCGTACGGGGCGATAATCACCGCCGCCAGCAGCGGGCCGAGGGAGCTACCGAAGTTGCCCCCTACCTGGAAGAGTGACTGCGCCAGCCCGTGACGACCACCGGAAGCCATACGCGCCACGCGGGAGGATTCCGGATGGAAGACGGACGAGCCGGTGCCCACCAGCGCCGCGGCAATCAGCACCGTTTCAAAACTCCCCGCCATGGCCAGCAGCACCAGCCCGCTTAAGGTAAAGCACATGCCTATCGGCAGCGACCACGGCATCGGGTATTTATCCGTCCAGTAGCCCACCACCGGCTGTAGCAGCGAAGAGGCGAGCTGGAAGGTCAGGGTGATCATCCCGATCTGTACGAAGGTTAACGAAAACTCGGACTGCAGTAGCGGGTAGATTGCCAGAATCAACGACTGGATCATGTCGTTGAGCAGGTGCGAGAGGCTGATTGCGCCTAAGACTTTAAAAGAGGTGCGCGACGCCGGCGCGCCCGGAACGGGTTGGGTTGATTCACTGATTGCCATAGAGAGAAGTACCACGTCTTTAGTTATTAGAGATGCAGGGTGTAATTATTATCCGACTAACATACCCGCCTGTGACATTTGAAGAAAGTCGCAATTCTGAAAACTTATTTGTCTATTCTTGTTAGTCACTGTAATTTTTGCCTTTGTCTATTGGTCAGGGAGAGAGAAGATGAAGTTAATGAAGCGAGGCGTCGCGCTGGCGCTCATCGCCGCATGGGGGCTGACAAGCCTGCCCGCGCAGGCGTATGAAAAAGATAAAACCTATAAAATCACCATCCTGCATACTAACGATCATCACGGCCATTTCTGGCGCAGCGAATACGGCGAATACGGCCTGTCGGCGCAAAAAACTCTGGTGGACGGCATTCGCAAAGAGGTGGCGGCCCAGGGCGGCAGCGTGCTGCTGCTGTCGGGGGGCGATATCAACACCGGCGTGCCGGAATCCGATTTACAGGACGCTGAACCCGATTTCCGCGGCATGAATTTAATCGGTTACGACGCGATGGCCGTGGGTAACCACGAGTTTGATAACCCGCTGAGCGTGCTGCGTCAGCAGGAGAAATGGTCCAAATTCCCGTTCCTCTCCGCCAATATTTATCAGAAAAGCACCGGCGAACGTCTGTTTAAGCCGTGGGCGCTGTTTAAGCGTCAGGATCTCAAAATCGCGGTCATTGGCTTAACCACCGACGATACGGCAAAAATCGGCAACCCTGAGTTCTTCACCGATATCGAATTCCGCAAACCGGCAGACGAAGCGAAGCTGGTGATTCAGGAGCTGCAGCAGAACGAAAAGCCGGACGTGATTATCGCCACTACCCACATGGGACACTACGATAACGGCGAGCACGGCTCCAATGCGCCCGGCGACGTGGAGATGGCGCGCAGCCTGCCGGCAGGCTCGCTGGCGATGATTGTGGGTGGTCACTCACAGGATCCGGTGTGTATGGCTTCCGAAAACAAAAAGCAGGTGGACTACGTGCCGGGCACGCCATGCGCGCCAGACCGTCAGAACGGTATCTGGATAGTGCAGGCGCACGAGTGGGGTAAATACGTGGGTCGGGCGGATTTTGAGTTCCGTAACGGCGAGATGAAGCTGGTGCGCTATCAGCTCATTCCGGTCAATCTGAAGAAAAAAGTAACCTACCCGGACGGGAAAAGCGAGCGGGTACTTTACACGCCAGAGATTGCTGAAAACCAGCAGATGCTCTCCCTGCTGACGCCGTTCCAGAATAAAGGCAAGGCGCAGCTGGACGTGAAAATCGGCACGCTGAACGGTCGTCTGGAAGGGGACCGCAGCAAAGTCCGCTTCGTGCAGACTAACATGGGCCATCTGGTGCTGGCGGCGCAAATGGCGCGCACGAATGCCGACTTTGGCGTAATGAGCGGCGGCGGCATTCGTGACTCCATCGAAGGTGGAAACATCACCTACAAAGACGTCCTGAAAGTGCAGCCGTTCGGCAACGTGGTGGTGTATGCGGATATGAGCGGGAAAGAGGTCGTTGACTACCTGACCGCCGTGGCGCAGATGAAGCCGGACTCGGGTGCCTATCCGCAGTTTGCCAACGTCAGCTTTGTGGCGAAGGACGGCAAGCTCAACGATCTGAAAATCAAAGGCGAGCCGGTCGATCCGGCGAAAACCTACCGTCTGGCGACGTTAAGCTTTAACGCCACCGGCGGCGACGGCTATCCGCACATTGATAATAAACCGGGCTACGTAAATACCGGCTTTATCGATGCGGAAGTGCTGAAGCAGTACATCGAGCAGAATTCGCCGATTGACGTGAACGCGTATGAGCCGAAGGGCGAGGTGAGCTGGCAGTAGTGTTGTGCGGCCTGATGCCCTCACCCCAACCCTCTCCCACCGGGAGAGGGCGCGAACACAAAAAACGGTAACGCCTGTTACCGTTTTGCTTTTACCTCGCTGCGCCACCGGGCAATTTTCTCAATCCCGGCGCGCAATATCCGCAAACTTCGCGTCCAGCATTTTCGCCAGATCGCCCGCCGCCAGCTCGATATCCAGCCCGCGTTTGCCGCCGGATATAAAGATGGTTTCAAACTCCTGGGAAGGCGCATCAATCAGCGTCGGCAGGCGTTTTTTCTGTCCGAGCGGGCTGATCCCACCCACCAGATAGCCCGTGGTGCGTTGCGCAACTATCGGGTCGGCCATATCCACCTTCTTCGCCCCCAGCGCTTTGGCGACTTTCTTCAGATCCAGCTGTCCCGCCACCGGGGTAACCGCCACGGCGAGGTGCTTCATATCACCATTCACCGCGACCAGCAGCGTTTTATAGACCTGGTCAGCGTTCAGCCCCAGCTTTCGCACCACTTCATCACCAAAGTTGGTTTCGTTCGGATCGTGATCGTAGGTGTGGATCCGGAAAGAAATGTTGTGTTTTTCGAGTAATTTAACGGCGGGAGTCATAGCTATCCTTCTTACGACAGACAATTCATGCGGCCAGCATACGCCTGACGTTTGTCTAAAAAATAGCACCATCTTGCGCAATAGTGTTGGCAGTGATGGTCACTTTGAGCGACAATCGGCTCAGCCGAAGGTCACTTCGGTATAATAAAAACGATGAAATTCCTCTTTGACGGGCCAATAGAGATATTGGCCATTTTTTTATTTCAACAGCGACGGCAAATTCCCTTCGCCGTATAAATGCAGCGCCCCGACCGCCACCACGTATTCCCCCGCAGGTAAAGCATGCAGCGTCTCTCGCCAGGCTTTGTTGCGCGCATTCATCAGCACATCATACAGCGATTCGCTGAACGTCGACGGTAACGCCAGCTTACCGTCCGCGGGCGGTGCATCCAGCCACCAGCCAATCATGGTTTGCAGCAGGCGCGCGTTGGTGTGCCAGTGGGTGAGGGTATCATCCAGCAGCATCAGACCGTCATCAGGAAGCTGGCGCAGGAGCGCAATCTGGCTGTCCGTCCCTTCCAGCTCGATGATGGGCATACGGCGCGCCCGCGCCACGTTCAGTAGCTGATAATCAATGCCGTAATCACCGCGCAGGCCCAGACGCTGCGCCTGCGTGGCCTGCAGTACCATGGCAATTTGCCACAGCGGCAGGGTATCAATCATGGGGAGCGACACGCCAGTTTCATCCGCGACGCGCGTCAGTTCCGCAAGCTGGGCCTCATTCAGACGTTCCGCCAGTGGGAGATCGCTTTCAAGCCCGGCAAACGGCGACTCGTGGCCGGAAATGTCCGCCTCGACGACCAGCGCGTCGGCGCGCTTCAGGCGTTTTATCAGACCGGGTGGCAGGGGTGACATCCCCTGCGTGCCCATATGGATGCTGCCGACCAGGTGAAGGTGTTGCCCACCCGGAAGCGTAATATCCATACCGGGCCAGTCATAGCGGCGGGGGAAGAGGGCGCGAAACGATGCTTTTATACGATTAAACAGACTCATACGCGCTCCATGACCGGAAAGGGTCATGCTAGCGCGTACGAGAACAAGGTTCAATCTTTCGGTTTAAACCGCAGCAGACGGTTGGCGTTGCTCACCACGGTGATGGACGAGAGCGCCATCGCAGCACCCGCAACAACCGGGTTCAGCAGGGTGCCGGTCAGCGGCCACAAAATGCCTGCGGCAACCGGGATACCGAGCGAGTTATAAATAAATGCCCCCAGTAGGTTCTGCTTCATGTTGCGCAGCGTGGCTTTCGAAATGGCCAGCGCATCGGCAACGCCCATCAGGCTGTGGCGCATCAGCGTAATGGCGGCGGTTTCAATGGCGACATCGCTCCCGCCGCCCATGGCAATCCCCACGTCCGCCTGGGCCAGCGCCGGGGCATCGTTGATGCCGTCGCCCACCATCGCCACCTGGCGACCCTGACTTTGCAGGTTCTTGATGGCGTCCGCTTTGCCATCCGGCAGCACGCCCGCAATCACCTCATCTATACCGGCTTCTTTCGCGATGGCGTTGGCGGTGGTCGGGTTGTCCCCGGTCAGCATCACCAGACGGTAGCCCGCGCGGTGCAGTCGCTGTAAGGCATCCACGCTGTCCTGGCGAAGCGGATCGCGCACGGCCAGCAGCGCGGCAGCGTTGCCATCCACCGCCAGCAGAACCGGGGTGGCGCCCTGAGAGGCCTGTGCTTTCAGCGCATCTTCCAGCGCGGACGTATCAACACCGTTTTTATTGAGCAGCGCCTGGTTACCCAGCAGCAGCGCGTGGCCGTCGGCTTCACCGCTGACGCCTAGCCCGCGCAGGGTGCGGAAATTGCTGACCTGCGGCAGGGCAGAAGCATTCGCCTTATCGAGAATGGCGCGGGCCAGCGGGTGGCTGGAACCCTGCTCCAGCGCGGCGGCAAGGCGCAGCGCGTCCTCTTCCGCAATGCCAGCGGTGCTCACGGCCACAACCTGCGGTTTGCCCTCGGTTAGCGTGCCGGTTTTATCAAAGACAATGGTATCCAGCGTGCTCGCCCGCTGCAGGGCATCTGCATCACGGACCAGCACGCCAAACTCGGCGGCGCGTCCGACGCCGGAGATAATCGACATCGGTGTCGCCAGGCCAAGGGCGCACGGACAGGCGATGATCAGCACTGTGGTGGCGATCACCAGGGTGTAAACAATCTGCGGTGCCGGGCCGAAGAAATACCAGATAGCCGCGCTCAGCAGGGCAATGCCGACCACCACCGGCACAAAAATGGCCGAGATTCTGTCAGCAAGCTGGCCAATTTCCGGCTTGCTGCTCTGCGCCTGACGCACCATGCGGATAATACGCGACAGCGTCGTGTGGCTGCCGACGGCGCTGGCGGTAAACAGCACGCTGCCGTCCTGCACCACCGTGCCAGCATGAACGGCGTCGCCGTCTGATTTCTGCTGAGGGATAGGCTCGCCGGTCAGCATCGCTTCATCCAGCCAGGCTTCGCCCTGGGTTATCTTACCGTCAACGGGAACGCGATCGCCCGTCGTCAGGCGCAGCGTCATGCCGGGCTGAACTTCCGCCAGCGGGACGCTTTTCTCCCCGTCGTCCGTAACCACGCGGGCCGTCGGCGGGGTTAAATCGAGCAAGCGTTCCAGCGCTTTCGAGGAGCGCTGACGGGCACGGGCTTCCAGCATATGGCCCAGGTTAATCAGGCCGATAATCATCGCGCTCGCTTCATAATAGAGATGCCGCGCCTCCATCGGGAACCACTGGGGCCAGACGTTCACGCTCATTGAATAGAGCCACGCCGCGCCGGTACCGAGCGCGACCAGCGTATCCATCGTCGCAGTGCGGTTTTTCAGGCTCTTCCAGGCGCTGGTATAGAAATGCCCGCCTGCAAAGACCATGACCGCCAGAGTAATCAGGCCTATCGCCAGCCACAGCGTGCGGTTTTCAGCGGTGACCATCATGTTGTCACCCATCATGCCCCAGACCATCACCGGAATACCGACCAGCAGGGCAACGATCGCCTGCCAGCGGAAGCGCTTCATGGTGGCGATAGCCGTTTCCTGCTGGCGCTCGCGGCGCTCGGCATCGTCTTCGATGGCCTCCGCCCCGTAGCCCGCTTTCTCAACGGCCTGTACTAAATCTGCGGCGGAGGCACTGCCCATCACCAGCGCAGTACGCTCCGCAAGGTTGACCCGTGCCTGCGCGACGCCCGGTACGGCCTGCAAGGCGTTTTGTACCCGAGAGACGCAGCTGGCGCAGCTCATGCCGTTGATCAGCAGCTGTTGGCTGTCATCAATATCATCAGTTGCCGGAAGCTCAGGAGTGGCCGCTGTCAGTGCTTCCGACGGGGATGATGACTCTGCCAGCGGTTTAGCCTTTGGGTGGCTTAACTCCGCCCCGTAACCGGCCTGTTTAATGGTATCAATCAGCGCGTCGGCGCTGGCGCTGCCGGTTACGGCGGCATGATCGATAGTCACTTCAGCGCTTTCCACATCAGGACGCTGTTCCAGGCTTTCTTTCACGCGTTTGACGCAGTGGCCGCAGGAGAGGCCGTCCAGCGTAAGGTCGATAGTGTGAGACATAACAAAACTCCCGTATAATATATTGGTCAGTTGTTGACCGGAGTAACGCTTTTCGCTAACTGTTATGAAGGTTAAACCTTCCATCAAGGGGAAGGTCAAGGGGGAAAAGTGAATATCAGTGACGTGGCAAAAAAAACGGGCTTAACCAGCAAGGCAATCCGCTTTTATGAAGAGAAGGGGCTGGTGACGCCACCGCTGCGCAGTGAAAACGGCTACCGCAGCTATACGCAGCTGCATCTCGATGAACTGACGCTGCTGCGCCAGGCAAGACAGGTGGGGTTTAACCTGGAAGAGTGCGGCGAGCTGGTTAACCTGTTTAACGATCCGAAGCGCCACAGCGCCGACGTAAAAAAACGCACGCTGGAAAAAGTGGCAGAGATTGAACGCCACATCATCGAGCTGCAGGCGATGCGCGAACAGCTGTTGCAGCTGGCGGAATCCTGTCCGGGGGATGACAGCGCCGACTGCCCGATTATCGATAATCTTGCCGGCTGCTGCCATCGCAAAACCCACGCTTAGCAGGCTTTCACCCGCAGCGTAATTCCTTCCACCGCAATGACCTCAACCTGTGTTCCGGCGCTGAGGTCGTTGTCGGCCACCACCGGCCACGAGCTGTCGCCCACGCGCATATGCCCGCGCCCGTTCACCAGCGCGGCGTCGAGCGTAAAGCGCTTGCCGATAATCTGCTGTCCGCGCTGGTTAAGATGCGCGTCCAGCGGTTTCTGCTCTTTTACCTGGCGGTTAAGCCAGCGCCACCACAGCCAGGCGGCGACCAGCGTCAGCACGGCAAACAGCGCGCCCTGCCACGCCCAGTCCAGAGGAAGGATCCAGACCAGCAGGCCAGTAATGACAGCGGCAACACCGCTCCAGAGCAGGTAGCCGTTGCCGCCCAGCATTTCCGCCGCCAGCAATAAGCCACCGAGGCTTAGCCAGAAGGCATGAGGATGTGCAACGATGAGCTCAATCATTTTTTACGCTCGTTTCCGCTGTCTTTGATCAGTTCGGCGATCCCCGCGATAGAGCCCATCAGGCTGCTGGCGTCCAGCGGCATCATCACCACTTTGCTGTTGTTCGCGGAGCCGATCTCTTTCAGCGCATCGGTATATTTTTGCGCGACGAAGTAGTTCACGGCCTGAATGTCCCCGGCGGCAATCGCCTCGGAGACCATCTGCGTCGCACGGGCTTCCGCTTCTGCGGAACGTTCACGCGCTTCTGCCTGCAAGAACGCGGACTGACGGTCGCCTTCGGCTTTCAGGATCTGCGACTGTTTTTCCCCTTCCGCTTTGAGGATCTCCGCCTGACGGACCCCTTCGGCTTCCAGAATATAGGCGCGCTTGGTGCGCTCGGCCTTCATCTGGGCGTTCATGGAGGCGATAAGCTCAGCCGGCGGGCGCACGTCGCGGATCTCAATACGGGTAACTTTGATCCCCCACGGGTTCGTGGCCTCGTCGACAATGTGCAGCAGGCGGGTATTGATGCTGTCGCGCTGGGAGAGCATCTCGTCCAGCTCCATCGAGCCGAGCACGGTACGGATGTTGGTCATGGTCAGGTTGACGATCGCCAGCTCCAGGTTGCTCACCTCATAGGCCGCTTTCGGGGCATCAATCACCTGAATAAAGCAGACGGCATCAATGGTGACGTTGGCGTTATCTTTGGAGATCACTTCCTGAGAGGGGATATCCAGCACCTGTTCCATCATGTTGATCTTGCGACCAATTCTGTCCATGAACGGGATAATCAGGCTTAAGCCGGGCTGCAGCGTGTTGGTATAGCGGCCGAAGCGCTCTACGGTCCACTGATAACCCTGCGGGACAATTTTGACGCCTGCGCCCACAATAACCAGCGCAACGAATATTAGGACGGGAACAACGATGAGCATAAAAACCTCCTGTTTTGCATGCTTTGGTGAGAAAAAGAGCGTGTTTGCTTTTCGTAAGTATATCGGCTAATGGGCTAAAATCCGCCCCGTCCGACGGGCGGGGCGGTGTGTCAGTGGTAGCTGTAGGTAAAGTCAGCGATCAGCGCATCGTCACCCGCATCAGCGATGGCTTTCGACAGGCCGTGATAGAAGGTTTCCAGCCCAATCTCTTCTACCTGGTGCAGCTGCTCACGGATCGGTGCGCAGAACAGTTCCGCATTGCCCGCGCCAACGCGCTTGTTGTTCGGCGGAAGTTGACCGGTGATCCCTTTGAACCAGGTGCGTACCGCGCCTTTCAGAGAGTTGGGCGCGTCGTTGACGGCGTCGTGTCCCGTCAGAATTTGCAGCGTCGGGAACTGGTCTGCACACACTGCCGTTTTCATGCGCGCATAAAACTGGCTGAAGAGTTCGAAAGACTGCAGATCGGTGACTTTGGGTTTGGTCGTTTTGCCCTGAACGTTGCCTGTCTTTTTCGCTGCGGGCTGCGCGGGCGCCAGCTTATTAAGCTGCAGATCGAACAGCAGGTTCGCGTGTTCGCGTCGTTTGCTTACGTCCGGGAAGCGTTCGATAAACGCGCGGATAAATTCCGGCGTCATCAGGTCAGCAAAATCATGGTTGACCAGCCACTGGCCGCGGGCAAACTCACCGGGAGACTGGAACCAGGCCGGAACCTTGCCCGGCTCGAACTCTTTGACATTTCCTTTGCCGTCGATTTCAACGAAGCGAGTGCCGTTGTCAAACGCAAAGCGGCAATTCTTCAGCTGAATGACCGGCTTCATCTTCAGCAGGCCCTTAACAAACCGGACAAGCTCTCCCCCGAACACATAAGCCGTAACGGATTCTGAAGCAATAGCGGCAAGAAGCTGATCGATGGTTTTCACGCCAGGTTCAAGTTCAGAAAACTCATAAAAAGTGTGAATATTAGACATTCTGGTACTTCCTTATTGTGTTGCGGGCAGAGCTTAACACCACTTTAACGAATGTTCTAAACCAGGGATGCGGAAGTGTCGCTAAGGTCACGGCGTAAACTGTAAAGCGAAAGTGTAAAGCATGTCTAATGAATGCACGTTAAACACAATGGGAAGTCTTGGTGGCGAAAGGGGGCGCTAAAACGCGTTGTGACGAACGTGCGGCACGGATTATGCTAATAACGCTCGGTGGTTACTGGAAAAAATATGAACAACGAAAATGCAGTTTTGCAGATAAAGGACGTCGGCTTTCGTGTCGCGAATAACACGATCCTTCAGCACGTCGGCTTTAACCTTTCTCCCGGTGAGTTCAAGCTAATAACGGGGCCGTCAGGCTGCGGTAAAAGTACCTTACTGAAGATTGTGGCCTCACTTCTGAGCCCAACGGAGGGGACCATTCTGTTTGAAGGGCAAGATATTGCGTCCCTTTCTCCGGAAAGCTATCGCCAGCAGGTCTCTTATTGCGTACAAACGCCAACGCTTTTTGGCGACACGGTTTTTGACAACCTGATTTTTCCGTGGCAAATCCGCAATAAAACGCCGGAGCCGGAAAAATTCATCAACGATCTGGCCCGTTTTGGCCTGGCGAAGGAGACGCTGACCAAATCCGTCAGTGAGCTCTCGGGCGGAGAGAAGCAGCGCGTCTCGCTGATCCGTAATCTGCAGTTCTTACCGAAAGTATTGCTGCTGGATGAAATCACCAGCGCGCTCGATGACGCCAACAAACGCAACGTCAACGAGATTATTCATCGTTACGCCCGCGAGCAGAATATTGCCGTGCTGTGGGTGACGCATGACTCAAACGAAATTACCCATGCGGATGACGTGATTACGCTCCAGCCGCACGGCGGGAAAATGCAGGAGGCCAACCGTGGGTGAGCATAACATTACCAATGAATCTCTGGCGTTTTCGATGGTGCTGGTGCTGATTGCGATTGTGGTCAGCTACCGGGAAAAGCTGGGGCTGGAAAAAGATATTGTCTGGAGCATCTGCCGCGCGGTGATTCAGCTCATCATCGTCGGCTATGTGCTTAAGTATATTTTCAACGTCAACCACGCGGTGCTGACGCTGCTGATGGTGCTCTTTATCTGCTTTAACGCGGCGTGGAACGCGCAGAAACGCAGTAAATATATTGATAAGGCGTTTATCTCGTCGTTTATCGCGATTACCACCGGGACGGCGCTCACCCTGGCGGTGCTGGTGCTCTCCGGCTCGATTGAGTTTACGCCGATGCAGGTAATCCCTATCTCCGGGATGATTGCCGGGAACGCGATGGTGGCCGTTGGGCTTTGCTACAACAACCTCGGCCAGCGTGTCAGCAGCGAACAGCAGCAGCTACAGGAGAAGCTAAGCCTGGGGGCGACGCCAAAAGTGGCCTCGGCGCGGCTGATCCGTGAGAGCATTCGCTCATCGCTGATCCCTACCGTGGATTCAGCCAAAACGGTGGGGCTGGTGAGCCTGCCGGGCATGATGTCGGGGCTAATCTTTGCCGGTATCGATCCGGTAAAAGCGATTAAGTATCAGATCATGGTGACGTTTATGCTGCTTTCCACGGCGAGCCTGTCAACCATCATTGCCTGCTACCTGACGTATCGGAAGTTCTACAACGTGCGTCACCAACTGGTGGTGACGCAGTTGAAAAAGTCGGCGTAAACCGTCTTTTGTAGGCCCGGTAAGGCGGAGCCGCCACCGGGCTTTTTTATCAGTACAGCAGCGCATACAGCTGACGACGATACTTCGACGCCAGCGCGTCTCCGGTGCCCAGCGCGGCCAGGATCTCCTGGAACATCTTGCGCGCCTGGCCGTCTGCGGCAGCCAGATCTTTCTGCAGGTGGCTGAACAGCAGCTCCAGCGCCTCTTCGTTACGTCCTACCTGATGCAGCTGCAGCGCCAGCTGGCTTGCCAGCGCGGCATCCGCCGGGTTGTCGGCGACCTGCAGCTGCAGCTGCTGAATTTCCGGGGTGTCCGCTGCCTGCTTCAGCAGCTCAATCTGCGCTACCAGTCCCTGATAGCGGGTGTCCTGATCCTGCATTGGAACCGTCTTGAGCACGGCTTCTGCGTCTTCTGAACGGTGCAGGGCAATCTGCGTTTCCGCCAGCAGCAGACCAATCTGGCTGTTCTGGTTCGACAACTGCCACGCCTCTTTCAGCAAAGGCAGTGCTTCGTCGTATTTGCCTTCCTGCATCAGCGCCATGCCTTCCTGCGCTTTAAGCTCTTCTTCGCGCGGCAGCACCTTATCCAGCAGGGCGCGGATAGCCTCTTCCGGCTGCGGTCCCTGGAAGCCATCAACAGGCTGACCGTTCTGGAACAGGTAGACGGTTGGAATGGCGCGCAGACCAAACTGCGACGCGACCATCGGCTCGGCGTCACAGTCCAGCTTAGCGAGAATAAACTGCCCGTTGTACTGGGCGGCAAGGCTTTCCAGCACCGGCGTCAGCTGTAGACAGTGCTGGCTGCGCTCAGACCAGAAGTAGAACAGCACCGGTTTGGTCATTGACTGTTCGAGGACCTGTTGCAGGTTTGCTTCAGTAATATTGACGATATTCTGTACGGACATGCGGCTTTCTCTTTTGTCGGTTTGTTCTTTACATGGGGGATAAGCGTCGTCGCTTCAACTCAACCCTGTAAAATTTTGTCCATTATCCTGCCCGGCAGCAGGCGCTTTAACCAGCCTACGGCATGGGTGACCAGCGTCACCGGGTAGCGCATCTTCGGATGTTCACTCTCAAAAGCATGGCGCACTTTGGCAACCACCGCCTCTGGCCCGAGGGTAAAGCGTGCGGCAATGCCGGGGTTTTCGACCGGCTTATCCGCCTGCGTCTGGTTAACGTTCTCGGTAAAGCGGGTGCGGATCGGGCCGGGCTCAATCAGGCTGACCTTGATGCCGCTGTGGCGTAACTCCATGCGCAGGGCATCGGACCAGGCTTCCAGCGCATATTTACTGGCGGCGTAGGCGCCGCGCCCCGGGGTAGAAATCAGCCCCATCACTGACGATGTCATTACGATGCGCCCTTCGCCGTGCGGTAGCATGGCCGGGAGCAGACGCATGGTGAGCTGATGCACGCCAAAGAAATTGGTTGAAAACTGTTTCTCCAGCGTTTCACGCGAGAGCGTATCCAGCGGGCCATATACGCCGTAGCCGGCATTGTTAAAGAGCCCGTACAGACGATTGTTGGTCAGGGCTATCACCTCGTCGGCGGCGCGTTCAACGCTCTCCGGCGAGTCCATATCCAGCTGTACGCCGGTGAAGCCCATTGCGTTCATGCGCTCGACATCGTCAGGCTTGCGGCAGGCTGCCAGCACCCGAAATCCCTGGCGCTTTAATTCGAGCGCGCTTTCAAGACCGATTCCGCTGGAACATCCTGTAATTAAGACCGATTTTTGCATAACTTTACCTGTCAGGATCTCCGCTTAATCAGGAGTCATGTTTAACTAAAGGAGCCAGCCGCGTTGCCATCCAGTCGGCAATAAACGGCTGCGCATCGCGATTGGGGTGGATACCGTCGTCCTGCATCCACTGGGGTTTGAGATAGACCTCTTCCATGAAAAATGGCAGGAGCGGAATATCAAACTCTTTGGCAAGCTTAGGGTAGATCGCGCTAAAGGCCTCATTATACCGACGACCGTAGTTGGCGGGCAGGCGAATTTGCATCAGCAGCGGCTGGGCGTTTGCCGCCTTGATGTCCTGCAAAATGGTGCGCAGCGTTTGCTCGGTTTGCTGAGGCTGGAAGCCGCGCAGGCCGTCATTACCGCCCAGCTCAACCAGCACCCAGCGCGGCTGATGCTGCTTGAGCAGCGCAGGCAGGCGCGACAGCCCTTGCTGAGAGGTATCGCCGCTAATGCTGCCGTTGACAACGGTCGTCTTGCTTTGCCATTTGTCATTGAGCAGAGCTGGCCAGGCCGCGCTGGCCGCCATGCGGTAGCCCGCGCTCAGGCTGTCGCCAAGAATCAGTAACGTGTCCGCTGCCGCCGCGCGGAAGGTCATCAGCATCAAAAACAGGAAGGGCAAATGCCAGCGGAAAACAGTGTTGAAGTTCATCGTCTTAAGAAGTCCGTCGGTCAGGGGGAGCAGGAGCTTTCAATCCTTACCGGAGTTGAACTCGTTGTCAAACGCGCCGAAACCATCGCGCTGATTGGCGAATCCGGTTCCGGCAAGTCCACGCTGCTGGCGATTCTGGCCGGTCTGGATGACGGCAGTAGCGGCGAAGTCCACCTCGTCGGGCAGCCGCTGCACCAGCTTGATGAAGAGGCGCGAGCCGCGCTGCGCGCGCGTCATATCGGTTTTGTCTTTCAGTCCTTTATGCTGATCCCGACGCTGAACGCGCTGGAAAACGTCGAGCTCCCGGCGCTGCTGCGCGGCGAAAAGAGTCGCGAAAGCCGCACGCATGCGAAGACGCTGCTGGAACAGCTCGGTCTGGGCAAGCGCCTCGACCATCTTCCCGCCCAGCTTTCCGGCGGCGAGCAGCAGCGCGTGGCGCTGGCGCGCGCCTTTAACGGACGCCCCGAGGTGCTGTTTGCCGATGAGCCCACCGGCAACCTTGACCGTAAAACCGGCGACAAAATTGCTGACCTGCTGTTTTCGCTGAACCGTGAACATGGCACCACGCTTATTCTGGTGACGCACGATCCGCAGCTGGCCGCCCGCTGCGACCGTCGCCTGCGGCTGGTGAACGGTATCCTTCAGGAGGAAGCATGATTGCCCGCTGGTTCTGGCGCGAGTGGCGCTCGCCCTCGCTGCTGATTGTCTGGCTGGCGTTAAGCCTGGCGGTGGCCTGCGTGCTGGCGCTTGGCAGCGTCAGCGACCGCATGGAAAAAGGGCTTAGCCAGCAGAGCCGCGAATTTATGGCCGGGGACCGGGCGCTGCAAAGTTCGCGTCCTGTTCCGCCTGGCTGGATTGAGGAAGCGCGTAAAGAAGGGCTGAAGGTGGGGGAGCAAATCACCTTCCAGACCATGACCTTCGCGGGAGACACCCCGCAGCTCGCCAGCGTGAAAGCCGTGGACGACGTCTACCCGATGTACGGTGAATTACAAACCAGCCCGCCGGGGTTAAAGCCGATGCCCGGTACGGTGCTGCTGGCATCGCGCTTGATGGCGCTTCTGAACCTGAAACCCGGCGACAGTATCGACGTGGGCGACGCGACGCTGAAAATCGCCGGGGAAGTGGTCCAGGAGCCTGACTCCGGCTTTAACCCGTTCCAGCTTGCGCCGCGCCTGTTGATGAACACCGCGGATGTTCCGGCAACCCATGCCGTCCAGCCGGGAAGCCGCGTGACCTGGCGCTACAAGTTTGGCGGCACGCCTGCCCAACTTGAGGCGTATGAAAAATGGCTTCTGCCGCAGCTCAAGCCGGAGCACCGCTGGTACGGGCTGGAGCAGGACGAGGGGGCGCTCGGTAAATCCCTGGAGCGTTCTCAGC
Source organism: Enterobacter asburiae (assembly GCA_011754535.1). NCBI lineage: Bacteria > Pseudomonadati > Pseudomonadota > Gammaproteobacteria > Enterobacterales > Enterobacteriaceae > Enterobacter > Enterobacter asburiae. Next base: position 1,215,364 of record JAAQVN010000001.1, read on the forward strand.
AGTTCCTGCTGCTGTCGGCATTGTTGACCCTGCTGCTGGCGGTGGCGGCGGTTGCCGTGGCGATGGGGCATTACTGCCGCAGCCGCTACGACCTGGTGGCGATCCTTAAAACCCTCGGCGCGGGGCGCAAGCAGCTGCGCAAGCTGATCGTTGGCCAGTGGCTGATGCTGCTGGTGCTGTCAGCATTCAGCGGCGGGATAATGGGGCTGCTGTTTGAAAAGCTGCTGATGGTGATGCTGAAACCGGTACTCCCGACCGCATTGCCCCCGGCCAGCCTCTGGCCGTGGCTGTGGGCGATTGGCGCGATGACGGTGATTTCGGTGCTGGTGGGGCTGCGTCCGTACAGGCTGCTGCTCGCGACGCAGCCTCTGCGCGTGCTGCGCAATGATGTGGTGGCGAACGTCTGGCCGCTGAAGTTCTATCTTCCGGTGATTATTGCCGTCGCTGTCGGGCTGCTGGCCTGGCTGATGGGCGGCAGCACGCTGCTGTGGGCGGTGCTGGCCGGGGCGGTTGTGCTGGCGCTGCTGTGCGGCGTGCTGGGCTGGATACTGCTCAACGTCCTGAAAAGGCTGACGGTAAAATCCCTGCCCGTGCGGCTTGCGGTCAACCGCCTGCTGCATCAGCCCTGGTCAACGCTAAGCCAGCTGTCGGCTTTTTCTCTGTCGTTTATGCTGCTGGCGCTGCTTTTAGTGTTGCGCGGGGATCTGCTGGATCGCTGGCAGCAGCAGCTTCCCCCGGAAAGCCCGAACTATTTCCTGATCAACATCGCGCCGGAACAGGTCGCGCCGCTGAAGGGCTTCCTGTCGGAGCATCACATTATCCCCGAGTCGTTCTACCCCATCGTTCGCGCGCGTCTGACGCAGATCAACGGCCAGTCAACCGAGGGGAACAAGGACGAGTCGCTGAACCGCGAACTGAACCTGACGTGGCAGGAGAAACGTCCAGACCATAACCCGATTACGGCCGGTAGCTGGCCGCCGAAAGCGGGGGAGGTGTCGATGGAAGAGGGGCTGGCGACGCGCCTGAAGGTGAAGCTCGGGGACAGCGTGACCTTCACCGGTGATACCCAGGATTTTACCGCGAAAGTTACCAGCCTGCGTAAAGTGGACTGGGAAAGCCTGCGACCAAACTTCTTCTTTATCTTCCCGCCGGGCGCGCTGGACGGACAGCCGCAGAGCTGGCTGACCAGCTTCCGCTGGGAAAACGGCAACGGCATGCTGACGCAGCTTAACCGGGAATTCCCGACGGTCAGCCTGCTGGATATTGGCGCGATCCTGAAACAGGTGGGGCAGGTGCTGGAGCAGGTCAGCCGCGCGCTTGAGGTCATGGTCGTGCTGGTGATGATCTGCGGCGTGCTGCTGCTGCTGGCTCAGGTGCAGGTGGGCATGCGGCAGCGTCATCAGGAGCTGATAGTTTACCGCACGCTCGGGGCGGGTAAGCGCCTGCTGCGCATGACCCTCTGGAGCGAGTTTGCGCTGCTGGGGCTGGTGGCGGGTCTGGTCGCGGCGATTGGCGCTGAGACGGCGCTGGCGGTGCTGCAGACAAAGGTCTTCGACTTCCCGTGGGAGCCTGACTGGCGCCTCTGGTTGATCCTGCCGCTCTGCGGTGCGGTGCTGCTTTCTCTTTGCGGAGGCTGGCTCGGCACGCGACTGTTAAAGGGTAAAGCGCTGTTCCGTCAGTTTGTGAGTTGATTTAGCACGGTGATAGTTGCGCGCCGGGTTTTAATGCCGGCGCGTAATGTTTAAATAGCACAAAGTGATAATACCCACTCATTTAGTAGCACAAAACATTAAAAACCCGTCCCCACAGCCCGATTATTTCCAGTTAATATTCACCAGCTAAATATTTAGCAGCGTGTCTATTAAGGAAAAATAATGACTATAAAAAAATCAGCGCTGGCGGTAACGATTGGCGCGGCAGTGGCATTAACGACGTTCGCCTCTCAGGCGGAAATCACCGTTCTTAAGCAGGATCCTCAGGCGGGTAACCCGCTAAGCCGTCTGAACTTCACCGTTGGCGGCAGTATCCGTCCTCAGTTCCAGAACATGACCGGCGACGACGGTAAAAACAGCTACAAGCGTAACGGCTTTGACGGCGGCACCCGTTTCCGTTTCGCGGCTGATTACTACCTGTTTGATGACATCAGCTGGATCAGCTACTACGAGCTGGGAGTGAACATTCCTGCCCAGTTTAACTGGGATCATCACTATGCAGACGGTGCCCACGACACCACTCGCCGTATGCTCTACACCGGCCTGAAGAGCGATACCTGGGGTACGCTGACCTTCGGTCAACAGAACAGCGTTTACTATGATGTGGTTGGCGTGAAAACCGATATCTGGGACTACGACATGATCGGTCAGGCACCGGGTAACGGGATCAACGGCGACTACGACGGATCTTACCGTTCACGCCAGATGCTGAAATACAAGAAAACCGTGGGCGATGCGGACATTTACGCATCCTACCTGTTTGAAGACAGCGAATACCTGCCGGGCAACGGCCTGCGCTACAAGCGCAAAGGCGGCGGCTCGCTGGGTATCGATTACCACCTGACTACCGATCTGACCTGGGGCGCAGCGTGGAACTACACCCGCGCCGACATGCGTAACCCGGACAACGGCGACAGCAAAACCTACGATCAGAATATCGTTGGTACCGCACTGAGCTGGACGCCGGACAACTGGACCTTCTCCGCGGGCGGCGGCTGGTACCAGAACTTCCTGACCACCAAAAAAGTGTCTGTTAACGACTACTTTGCGGGCGACGCGTGGGGTATTGAATACTTCGCAGGGTATAAATTCCCAATCGGTCAGTACGCGGTGAAATCCATCCAGCCTTACTTCATGGGTGACCGTATTGAGTACGTGAACGGCCGCAACTACCAGCGTATCGACAACGGCGTGGGTATCAGCTTCCAGCTGGATTACGGTTTCCGCGTGGATTACGAACACGTGTTCACCTCCAGCACCGACAACCTGGGCGACATGAACCTGGTGCGTCTGCGTTACGACTTCTAAGTGGTCTGTTCCCCGGTGGCGCTGCGCTTACCGGGGCTACAAAAGCACGCGTAGGCCGGGTAAGGCGCAGCCGCCACCCGGCTTTTTTTCAGCGATCAAGCCACTCAGCAATCTCTTCGTACGTCCCGCGATACACAATCTTCTCCGCCTTTTTCTCCAGCTGATAGCCGTACATCGGGTCGTAATAGTCCTTCAGCAGCGGTGCAAGCCAGCTGAAGTGCGCCTCGGTGCTGCCGGAGCGTTGCTGTTCCAGCAGCGCGGAATCTAACAGCGCGGTGAATTCTGCATACCGCTGCAGCCCCAGGCGGCGGCGGATGGCGAACAGGCCGTGGTGCAGGTACTCGCTGTACTCTTTCCAGCCCGCTTCCTCGCCGTATGCGGCAGAAAAATCCGCCCACATATGGTCGAAATACTCTTCGCGCAGGCGTTCAAGACGAATTTCAAACGGGTCTTCGACGACAACGATAGGGGCTTCAACCATGCGGTCGCGCAGGCACTCCGGCAGGTGGTTGGAGCCAATCATCCGGCCTTCATCTTCCAGCACCCAGCGCGCAGCGTCTTTTTTCAATAGCTCAACCGCAAGGTGGTTTTCAAAGCTGGCCTGGGAAAGCTGCGGCGTGAGCGTGCGGCCAAACGACGAACCGCGATGGTGTGCCAGCCCTTCCAGATCGATGCCCTGCGGGTGCTGCTTCACCAGCAGCGTTTTACCGTTTCCGGTACAGCCGCCGATTAGCACCGTCGGCTTTTGCGACTGCTCGATCGTCACCTGAATCGCCGTCTGACGCAGGGCCTTATAGCCGCCGCGGATCAGCGGGTAGTCGACGCCAGCCTCTTTAAGCCAGGCCTGCGAAATATGCGAGCGCTGGCCGCCGCGCGCACAGCAGAGAAAGCCCTCAGGATGGGCAAGACTGGCTTCCCGCCAGGCGCGGATACGCGCGTCGCGCGTTTCACCGTTCACCAGGCGATGGCCGAGCGCGAGCGCGGCTTCGGGGCCCTGGCGTTTGTAGCACGTGCCAACGGCGGCACGCTCGTCGTCGTTCATTAAGGGCAGGTTGACTGCCGCAGGCATCGCGCCCTGGGCAAATTCGATCGGCGCGCGAACGTCGATTAAAGGGGTATCAGACGCGAGGATCGCGCGATAGTCCGTTCCATCGTTCATGGTTATTCCAGAAGAAAACTCAGCAGCAATGGGCGGGGATTGTACGCCGGGGAAGGGGAAGGTCAACTCCCCGGCGTGGATGTCTTACTTAAGCTTTGACTGTGCCCAGACAATGCCGCTTGCATATTCCGGCGGCAGGAGAGGAACGATCGCTTCCAGGGTGGCGCTCAGGCGGTCCGTATCGGTATCGTTCAGGTTCAGGTGACCGACCTTACGACCCTCGCGGACCTCTTTGTCATACCAGTGCAGGTGCACCAGCGGCAGCTTTAGCCAGTCGTAGTTCAGATCGGTCCCGATCAGGTTGATCATCACCGACGGGCTGTTAACGACGGGCTTCGGCAGCGGCAGGTCGGTGATGGCGCGCAGATGCAGTTCGAACTGGCTGATGGAGGCGCCGTTTTGCGTCCAGTGGCCGCTGTTGTGCACGCGCGGAGCCAGCTCGTTGATCAGCAGACCCGATGGCGTGACGAAACACTCCATCGCCATGACGCCCACGTAGTCCAGCTCGTGCATGATGGCGGAAAGCATCTCTTCCGCTTGCGCCTGCTGGTCGGCATTGGCCTGCGGGAAGGCGACGCTGGTGCGCAGAATGCCGTCCTGATGCAGGTTATGCGTCAGCGGGTAAAACACCGTGCGGCCATCGTGCCCGCGCGCTCCAACCAGCGACACTTCGCCGCTAAAGTTGATGCCCTGCTCAACGATGCACTCGCCGTAGCAGTCGTCCGGCAACTCGGCGGTTTCATGCGCGCGCAGGCGCCACTGGCCGCGGCCGTCGTAGCCGCCCACGCGACGCTTTACAATCGCCAGTTCGCCCAGCATCGCGAACACGTCATTCCACTCGCTTTTGTCGGACAACAGCTGCCACGGTGCGGTCGGCAGACCGAGCTTGTCGAACAGCTGCTTTTGCGTCAGACGGTCGGCAATAATCGGGAACACGTCGCGGTTCACAAAGGCGTTATGGCGCGCCAGTTCGCGGGTCAGCGCGGTTTCCGGCCAGCGTTCGATTTCTGCCGTGATCACGCTCTGGTGGAACGGGACGGCCTCAGGTTCATCGTCCAGCCCGACGGGCCAGACGGCAATACCCAGCGGCTCACCGGCCTGACGCAGCATACGGCCCAGCTGGCCGTTACCGAGGACGCAAACCTGCTTCATGCTGCACCCCGCGGGTCCGGGTTATCCAGCACCTCGTCGGTCTGGGCTTTACGCCACGCCGCCAGACGCTGGCGTAAATCTTTGTCGTGCGTTGCAAGAATTTGCGCGGCCAGCAGAGCGGCATTAGCCGCGCCCGCTTTGCCAATCGCCAGCGTGCCGACAGGAATACCGCGCGGCATCTGGACGATGGAATAAAGGCTATCGACACCGCTTAATGCGGCGCTTTGAACAGGGACGCCCAGAACCGGCACCAGGGTTTTGGCGGCAATCATGCCTGGCAGATGTGCTGCGCCGCCCGCACCGGCAACGATCACCTCATAACCGTTCTCTTCAGCGCTTTCGGCGAAGCTGAACAGTTTGTCCGGCGTACGGTGCGCGGAGACCACTTCAACGTGGTGCGGTACATTCAGGATTTCAAAGATTTCGGCGGCGAACTGCATGGTAGCCCAGTCGCTTTTGGACCCCATCACGATGGCGACACGCGCCGGATTATTGCGGGAAGACATGCGTCTTAAAACTCCTGTGGTGCGAAACACACTGCTTTCGAGGGCACAGAGAATAGCATGTTATACGGGCAAGGAAAACGGTTGCGCGGTTAAATCTTGAGCCGTTGTTGCCATCAATTCATAACAAAACAGACCGCGTTCAGGCGGTCTGTTTTCGTCGAGCGGCAATCATTATTTCGTCAGTTCTGCGGTCATGTACACGCGGTTGTTGAACTGCGCGCTGGTGATTTTGTATGACGCACCTTGTTCAGCCGCCTGGGCAGCAATTTTCGCTTCTGCGCGGTCAAGTGTTGAGCCGGTTGCACTCACGCTCTGAGCGAAAGAACCGAAAGAAACCAGGGAGAGAGCAGCAACTGCAACGAAAGTTTTGATGGATTTCATGGTCGTATTCCTTAAGTATTTTGTCTGGGATAGGGCGTGTTGCCCTGATGTGATAAATAATAGGCCGACCACGGGCTGATTAAAATCGAAACAATTTGCCGATATTGTTCAAAAAAATAGAACGACTTGTGAGGGGTTAAAACGGAAACGCGATAAGCTCCACGCCCTCTGGCGTGACTTTGACCATAGAGCCTTCGCTGTGCCACGCGCCCAGTACCACGCGATGGGCCGGTTCACCGTTGGCGATAAGAGAATGCACGTCAGGACGATGGGTATGACCGTGGATCAACCACTGAACGCCATGCTTTTCCATCACGTTCACCACCGCCAGTGGATTAACGTCCATGATGGTCAGGGATTTGCTGCTGTTGGCGGCTTTACTGCCCGCGCGCATTCTGGCGGCGATGCGGTTGCGGATAAACAGCGGCAGGGCAAGGAACAGCTTTTGGATCCACGGGGTGTGGACTTTGGCGCGAAACGCCAGGTAGCCGGTATCGTCGGTGCAGAGCGTATCGCCGTGCATGATCAGCACCCTGCGGCCATAGAGGTCGAGCACCTGCTCTTCCGGCAGCAGCGTCATACCGCTTTCACGGGCGTAGCGCTTGCCGAGCAGGAAATCACGGTTGCCGTGAATGAAGTAGCAGGGGACGCCGGAATCCACCAGCGTTTTAATGGCGGCAGCCATTTCACGGTGCAGCGGGTTTGGGTCGTCGTCGCCAATCCAGGCTTCAAACAGGTCGCCCAGGATGTACAGCGCATCGGCGCTTTTCGCTTCCCCGCGTAAAAAACGCAGAAAACCGGCGGTTATCGCCGGTTCTTCTGTTTGCAGATGCAGATCCGCAATAAAGAGTGTCGCCACGAATTACTCGCTGACGGTCACGCTTGTAATCACAACGTCTTCTTTAGGAACGTCCTGGTGCATACCGCTGCGGCCGGTAGAGACGGCTTTGATCTTGTCAACCACGTCCATCCCTTCAACCACTTCTGCGAAGACGCAGTAGCCCCAACCCTGCAGGCTTTCGCCGGAGAAGTTCAGGAAGTCGTTATCCGCCACGTTGATGAAGAACTGCGCGGTGGCAGAGTGTGGTGCCTGAGTACGGGCCATTGCCAGCGTACCGCGGGTGTTTTTCAGGCCGTTGTTCGCTTCGTTTTTGATCGCTTCTTTGGTCTCTTTCTGGCGCATGCCAGGCTCGAAACCGCCGCCCTGAATCATAAAGCCGTTGATCACGCGGTGGAAAATGGTGTTGTTGTAGAAACCTTCGCGGCAGTAGTCCAGGAAGTTTTTAACTGTTTCAGGCGCTTTGTCATCAAAGGTTTTGATTACGATATCGCCATGATTAGTGTGGAAAGTAACCATTTTTGCATCCTGTTCCGTTATTGTGGTACGTCGACCCGCCTTCGGGTCATATATAGGGGCTTGTTATAGCATAACCACAGGACGCGATCACCTTGCATTGTGTGCTGATTCTATTCCGAATTATGGGTATTATAGGGAACAAACAACCCACACACGTGTTTACATGGAATCTTCGATGTTAAAAATCTTTAATACAATGACGCGCCAGAAAGAGGAATTTAAACCTATCCATGCCGGGGAAGTCGGCATGTACGTGTGTGGTATTACGGTTTACGATCTCTGTCATATCGGCCATGGCCGTACCTTTGTCGCGTTCGACGTCGTCTCTCGCTACCTGCGCTTCCTGGGCTATAACCTGAAGTACGTGCGTAACATTACCGACATCGACGATAAAATCATCAAGCGCGCTAATGAAAACGGCGAAAGCTTTGTTGCGCTGGTGGATCGCATGATCGTTGAGATGCACAAAGACTTCGACGCCTTAAATATTCTGCGTCCGGACAGCGAGCCGCGCGCGACCCACCATATTCACGAAATTATCGATATCACCGAGAAGCTGATTGAGCGCGGTCACGCGTACGTTGCTGACAACGGTGACGTGATGTTCTCGGTGCCGACGGACCCAACCTACGGTTCGCTTTCCCGTCAGGATCTGGATCAGCTCCAGGCCGGCGCGCGCGTGGACGTGGTGGACGTGAAGCGTAACCCGATGGACTTCGTGCTGTGGAAAATGTCCAAAGCGGGCGAACCAAGCTGGCCATCCCCGTGGGGCGAAGGCCGCCCGGGCTGGCACATTGAATGTTCCGCGATGAACTGCAAACAGCTGGGCAAGCACTTCGACATTCACGGCGGCGGTTCGGACCTGATGTTCCCGCACCACGAAAACGAAATCGCGCAGTCCACCTGCGCCCACGGCGGCGAGTACGTGAACTACTGGATGCACTCCGGGATGGTGATGGTTGACCGCGAGAAGATGTCGAAATCGCTGGGCAACTTCTTTACCGTGCGCGACGTGCTGAAGTATTACGACGCGGAAACCGTGCGCTACTTCCTGATGTCCGGCCACTATCGCAGCCAGCTGAACTACAGCGAAGAGAACCTGAAGCAGGCGCGCTCGGCGCTGGAGCGTTTGTACACCGCCCTGCGCGGCACCGACAAATCAGTGCCTGCGGCTGGCGGCGAAGCATTCGAAGCGCGCTTTGTTGAGGTGATGAACGACGACTTCAACACCCCGGAAGCCTACTCCGTGCTGTTCGACATGGCGCGTGAAGTGAACCGCCTGAAGTCAGAGGACATGGCCGCGGCTAATGCGCTGGCGTCCCATCTGCGCAAGCTCTCTTCCGTGCTCGGCCTGCTGGAGCAGGAGCCGGACGTGTTCCTGCAGAGCGGCGCGCAGGCGGACGACGGCGAAGTGGCGGAAATTGAGCGGCTTATCAAAGCGCGTCTGGAAGCGCGTCAGGCGAAAGACTGGGCGGCGGCAGATGCGGCGCGTAACCGTCTGACCGAGATGGGCATCATTCTGGAAGACGGCCCGCAGGGAACGACCTGGCGTCGTAAGTAATTTTCCCTTCATCCTAACCCTCTCCCACCGGGAGAGGGAATTGTTAGGTTTTCTCCCTCTCCCTGTGGGAGAGGGCCGGGGTGAGGGCATCAGCGCGCACGCTTTCTCCACCACAGCAACCCCATCAGCACTACCCCCGGCAGCCACACCCACAGCAATTCTGAAACGATCACCTGATGCCCGTACGGCGTGGTATAGCGCGACAGCGCAAACGGCGCGACCTTAATCACCTGCCACGGCGCAAAGAAGCGTTCATCCGAACACGGCCATAACCAGCCGACGCCTTTCCCGCCCGTGGTAATCGAATCCAGCAGGCTGTGCGACAGCAATGACACCGTTAAAAATAGCCAGCACCGCGTCAGGCTGGCCCGGAACCATCGTCGGCCAATCAGCACGCAAAGTATCGGCACCGCAAAGGCGAACAACAGGGAGTGGGTAAAGCCGCGATGACCGAAAACATTTCCGTAGGCAACGCCGAATTTAAACGCCAGCACGTCGGCGTCCGGCAGCATGGCGAGAACGATACCGGCAAACAGCAGGCGGGGAGGGATGACTTTGGTTCCCAGACCTAAGCCCAGGCAAAGAGGGACAGCAGCGTGAGTAATAACGGTAGGCATTACATTTATCCATGGCAAATCATGGCAATATAGCAGCGAATTCGCTGCGGCAAACCGGTGCTAAATTCTGATTTTACGCCGACTCGCGTGCGATAAGCTGCCCGGAAAGCGTAATGCGCTGGGTTTGCAGATCCGGCTCCTTAAGCTTGCGGATAATCAGCCCCGCCGCCTGTCGCCCGGTTTCATCGCTGGCCGAGGAGACGTAGGTGAAGGAAGGGGAGGTGAGGTTAACGTGCAGCATATCTTCAAAACCGATCAGCGCGACCTGCTGGGTTAAGAAGACGTCTTTCCCCACGGTGCGGCCCACCTGATGAATGCCGGAAATGGAGCCGATCATCGCATCCGGGGAGTGGCAAAGCAGGGCGGTGATGGCGTTGTTTTTTTCCAGCAACTGACGCGTCGCCATCGCGGCGGCCTGGGTGTCGTCGCTGCAGGCCGGTGAATATTCATCGCGCCAGACCAGCCCGTTTTGCGTCATCGCGCTGCGAAAGCCGAGCAGGCGCTGCTCGCGGATAAGACAACCCTCGCGCCCGCCAATGTAGGCGATCGTGCGGTGTCCGCGCTCGATAAGATAGCGCGCGGCCAGGTTCGCCGCCTGGCGGTTGTCGCGCATTACCAGATTGCATTTTTCATCGAGCAGGGACTGCGAGACCACCACCAGCGGCAGTGGGCACTGGCGGATTTGCTCCGGTAAAGCGGCGTTACAGGTGTCAGACGCCAGATAAATAACGCCCGCGACGCCCTGCTGCTTAAATGACAGCAGGGTGCGTTCCAGATGTTCACGGTCGTTCAGCGGCTGGCCGAGAAAAACCATATAACCCTGCTTCTCCAGCTCCTGAACGATGCTCGCCATCACCTTGATGGAAAAACTGTCGCTGAAGTCACGCAGGATCAGGCCGATCAGATTGGAGGTGTTGGCGCGAAGGTTGGCAGCGGCAACGTTATGAACATAGCCCAGCGTCGTGATGGCGGCATTGACCTTCTCGATCGTCGCCTCTGAGATTTTCCCTTTCTGGCGTAGCACCAGCGAGACGGTAGAGACCGACACGCCCGCGTGCTTTGCGACATCAATGATGCTGACTTTCTTCAAAACCGCTCCCTGAAATTTACCGATTATCAGCCGGATAAGACACGGCTCCCAGCGTACAGGAGACGTGTCGTTCAGGCATCTTATTATTTGCCGATCATGGTGGACATGGTCTGGGCGATAAACTGTGCTCTCGCACCGAAAATCACCTGAATCCCGTTATCGCCGACGAAGACCACGCCGCGCGCGCCGAGACCGTTCAGTCCGTCCCTGTCCACCGCATCGCTCTTCGCCACTTCCAGACGCAGGCGGGTGATGCAGGAGCCGACGGAGTCAATGTTCTGCGCGCCGCCCAGCAGGCCGATGATTTCAGTGGCAAGTTCGGAATCGGACTTGTCATTCGCGCTGGCGGTCACTTCCGTACGGCCCGGCGTTTTCACGTCGAAGCGGCGGATCACGAAGCGGAACGTAAAGTAGTAAATCAGCGCCATTGGAATGCCGATGATAATGGCGCTCAGGAAGTTGGTCTGATAGCCGTTAAACGACGGCAGGATCCCGAACGACAGGTAGTCGATAAAGCCCGCCGAGAACGATTTGGCGATATGCGCGTGCAGCAGGTACATGGTCATGTACGCCAGGCCCGCCATGATGGCGTTAAAGACGTACAGAATTGGCGCCACGAAGATAAAGGTGAACTCTACCGGCTCGGTGATCCCCGTCAGGAAGCAGGTGAGCGCCGCAGAGAACAGAATACCGGCCGCGATTTTCTTATTTTTGGTGTGCGCTTCGTGGTACATCGCCAGGCACGCCGCAGGCAGCGCGAACAGCATCAGCGGGAACTCGCCCTGCATGAACTTACCGGCGTTCTGGTAGGTATCGCTGCTGAAGGATTTCACCCCCTCTTCGAGCATCTTGAACCAGATGGTCTGGTCGCCGTGGATCACCTGGCCCGCCTGGGTGGTGTAATCCCCGAACGAATACCAGAAGGACGGGTACCAGATATGGTGCAGGCCGAGCGGGATCAGCGCGCGCTCCACCAGGCCGAAGATAAAGGTCGATGCCGCCTGGTTGTCGCCGTTCACGATCACGGAGAGCGCGTCGATACCGGCCTGAATATGCTGCCAGACGTACGGCAGCAGCAGCCCCATCAGGAAAGAGAGGAACGCCGTGGCGATTGCCACAAAGCGCTTCCCGGAGAAGAAGCCGAGGAACTCCGGCAGCTGCATGGTGTGGAAGCGGTTATAGCACCAGGCTGCGAGGATCCCGCAGATAAGACCGCCAAAGACGCCCATCTGCAGCGTCGGGATACCGACCACCATGGCGTATTTCCCGCCCTGTGAGGCCATTTCCGGCGTAATGCTCAGCACGGTGCTGATGGTGATGTTGGTGACAAACACCGAGACTGCCGCGGAGAGCGCCGCGATGCCGGACTCGGACGCCAGACCCACGGCGGAGCCTATGGCAAACAGCATCGGCAGGTTATCAAAGATAACCCCGCCGGCGTTCATCATTAGCGGCAGGTGGAACTTATCGCCGAAGGCCAGCAGCAGGCCCGCAGCGGGAAGCAGTGAAATTGGCAGCATTAAGGCGCGACCAATCATTGATAACTTAGACAGCGATTTAACAAACCCTGATATCAGACTCATGCTGATTTCCCCCGAGTAGCGCTTTTTTTGGCGCTGTTATTGTAAGTAGAACGTTTTAGTAGAACGTTCTACTTATCGTGGAGAAAGTCTGAAAAACGCGCAACATAATTTTCACGTTTCATCCAGAGGGAATCGTGATTATTTGAAGTTGATCGATAAATAACCGCGATGGGTATGGGGGGATTTTTGATCCCCTCTCCCCGTTGGGGAGAGGGTAAGGGTGAGGGGAAACTCAGGCCGTCACGGTCACGCTCTGACCTTCAAAGCTCACGGTCTGTCCCGCGACAATCTTGCAGCGCTTGCGGGTTTCCACCACGCCGTCGACTAAAACCCGCCCGTCGGCGATAACGATTTTCGCCTGAGCGCCGCTTTCGCTCCAGCCTTCGAGCTTGAGCAGATCGCACAGCTCAACGTGCGGGTGTTTGCCTAATGAAAATGTGGCCATCTTATGCTTCCTCTACATCGTGGTACTCTTCGCATGCCTGCAAAGTATTCTGAATCAGCGTTGCGACGGTCATCGGGCCAACGCCGCCCGGTACTGGCGTGATGTAAGAGGCGCGAGCCGCCGCATCTTCGTAGACCACGTCGCCGACCACCTTGCCGTTTTCCAGACGGTTAATTCCTACATCCACGACAATCGCGCCCTCTTTAATCCACTCGCCCGGAATAAAGCCCGGCTTGCCCACTGCGACGATCAGCAGGTCGGCATTCTCGACGTGGTGACGCAGGTTTTTGGTAAAGCGGTGGGTCACGGTGGTGGTGCAGCCGGCCAACAGCAGCTCCATGCTCATCGGGCGGCCCACGATGTTGGACGCACCGATGACGACGGCGTTCAGGCCGTAGGTGTCGATGTTATAACGCTCAAGCAGCGTCACGATGCCGCGCGGGGTGCACGGGCGCAGACGCGGCGCGCGCTGGCACAGGCGACCCACGTTATACGGATGGAAACCGTCAACGTCTTTATCCGGCGCGATACGCTCCAGCACCTTCACGTTATCGATACCTGCCGGCAGTGGCAGCTGAACCAGAATGCCGTCGATCTCTTTATCGGCATTCAGAGTGTCAATAAGTTCCAGTAGTTCCGCTTCGCTGGTGGTTTCCGGCAAATCGTAAGAGCGGGAGACGAACCCCACCTCTTCACACGCTTTGCGTTTGCTGCCGACATAAATCTGCGATGCCGGGTTGCTGCCAACCAGCACAACGGCCAGCCCGGGGGCGCGAAATCCTGCCGCTTTACGCGCCTTCACTTTTTCCGCGACCTCAGAGCGCACCTGCTGCGCAATCGTTTTACCGTCAATAATCTTTGCTGCCATCAGAGAGAAGATTCCGTCTGTAACGTTTGAAAGGGGGGATGGCGTGTATTTTGTCAGAAGCGAGCGCCGCTGTCAGTCACCCTTTACGAGTTTTCATCCGCGAGGCGCAAAAACCCTTCTTAAGGGATGGTCAATTTCTTAGGCGGTATTAGGATGTGACCTGGCGAAATGGCAGTGTTTTGACATATTTAAAAATCACGTCCTGAGCTACTTTGTCTTCTCCGAAATAAGCTTTCAATTAATCAATTGAACGTATTTCTTATTCCCGATTTTCGCGGGAAGGGTTATTTACATTTTAAAGGAATAGACATGAAACTCAGCAACATTGCTTCTTCTGTTATTGCAACACTGGCCCTGGTCGCGGGTGCCGCTAATGCAGCCGACCCGGTTACGCCGGTTACCGTAAATGGCGGTACCGTGCATTTTAAAGGTGAACTGGTTAATGCTGCTTGTTCAGTAAATACCGATTCTTCCGAGCAGACGGTTAATCTCGGTCAGTATCGTACCGCGAAATTCACCAAAGTGGGCGACACCACCTCTAATATTCCGTTCAACATCGAACTGAATGACTGCGATCCGCTGGTTGCTAAAACCGCTGCCGTTGCCTTCACCGGCCAGATCGACGCGACCGACAAAACTCTGCTGGCCGTGACGTCCGGTAACAACGACAACACCGCGAAAGGCGTGGGTATTGAAATCCTCGACAGCAAATCCAGCGTGCTGACCCCGGACGGTGCGACCTTCTCTGCCGCGAAAGACCTGATTAAAGGGACTAACACCCTGCAATTCACCGCGCGCTACAAATCAACGGCTGCGACCACCGAGCCAGGCCAGGCGAACGCTGACGCCACCTTCGTAATGAAATACGAATAATACCCTCGCACAGGGATGTTCAGGCCTCAGGGACGAGGCCCGTCATACGCTACTGCCAGGAACGAAGGATGACAAGGACTGGAACACTACTGCTGTTAACCCTCGCGATGGCTTGCCCGGCATCGGCACATACCGTGGTGATCGAAGGCGGCAAGGTGCATCTTCGGGGGGAGCTGGTAAACGGCGGCTGCGCCGTGGCGCCCGACAGCCAGAATATGCGCATCGACATGGGGCAGTACCGAACCAATTCATTTTCCGGTGTGGGCAGCTTTTCAACGGTTAATGTGCCTTTCACCGTGCGGCTGCTGGACTGCAGCGTGGATGTCTCGCGCACCGTGGGGATCCAGTTTCAGGGCGTGACGCCCGCGGAAGATCCGCAGGTTTTTCTGGCGACATCGCGGCCAGGTGAAACGCCTGTCAGCAGCGGCGTGGGGCTGGCGCTTTTTGATGAGCAGCAGCGTCAGATTATCCCGAATGCGACGGCCATTAGCTGGCTGCCGGTCAATACCAGCGCGCTCGCATTTCATTTTAGCGCCCGCTATCGCGCTATTTCCGAACACCTCGTGCCAGGCAATATACAGTCGGATGTCTGGTTTACGTTGATTTATCCATAACACCTGCGAACACATTATTAAAGGTACGGTTTTGATGAATATGCTAATTAAACCAGGACTGCTTTTATCGTTTATTTTAATGATGGTTTCTGCTTGCGCGAATGCTTCCGGCGGTATTGCGCTGGGGGCCACGCGCGTTATTTATCCGGCGGATGCGAAGCAAACGTCGCTGGCGATCACCAACAGCAATAAACAAGAACGCTATTTAATTAACGCGTGGATCGAAAATGCCAGCGGTCAAAAGGAAAAAACCTTTGCCGTCACGCCGCCGCTGTTCGTTAGCGAGCCGGACAGCGAAAACACGCTGCGTATTATTTACGCTGGTCCGGCGCTGCCTGCCGATCGCGAATCGCTCTTTTACATGAACGTGAAGGCGATCCCGTCAGTGAATAAAGCGAAAACAGAAAACAATAACGTGTTGCAGCTGGCGATCCTCTCACGCATCAAGCTGTTTGTGCGCCCGACTAACCTGGCGATGCAGCCGGATGAGGCGCTGTCCCAGCTGCGTTTTGAGCGCGTGGGGAACCATCTTAAAGTCAGCAACGCCTCTCCGTACTACATCACCCTGGTCAACCTGAAGCTGGGCGGCCAGACGCTGGAAAACCTGATGGTGGCGCCGAAAAACTCGGCTCAGCAGGTGCTGCCCGCCGGGGCCGGCGGTACGCTCTCCTGGCAGAGCGTGAATGACTACGGCGCCATTACACCAGCGCGCAGCGTCAACCTGTGAGCAGAGTCAGGGCGATGAAAAATCACCAGGGACGTTACTGCCCGGTTGCACTGGCGCTGATGGCCGCGCTCTGGCCGCAGGCCGGCTGGAGCGAAAGCTACTTCAACCCGGCCTTCTTGTCCGACGACACCGCCAGCGTGGCGGATTTGTCGCGTTTTGAACAGGGGCACCAGCAGGCGCCCGGCATTTATCGCGTTGATATCTGGCGTAACGATGAGTTTATCGGCACCCAGGACGTGCGTTTTGAGCAGGCCGAGAACGTGCCGCCGATGGCGGGCGGTTTGTCGCCGTGCATTACGCGCGCGATGCTCGATCGCTTTGGCGTCAACGTTGCCGCATTTCCCGAACTGGCTAACGTGCAGGGTGAAACGTGCGTTCCGTTGACCACGGCCATTCCCGGCAGCGAAACGGTATTTAACTTTGCCTCGCAGCGCCTTAACGTCAGCCTCCCGCAGGTGGCGATGCAGAACAGCGCGCGCGGCTATATTCCGCCTGAACAGTGGGATGAAGGCATTCCCGCCGCGCTGGTGAACTACAGCTTCACGGGCAACCGGGGAAGCGAAGACGACAGCTATTACCTGAACCTGCAGAGCGGGCTGAACTATGGTGCCTGGCGTTTACGTAACAACGGCGCATGGCGCTACACGCAAAATAACGGCAAGCGGCGCAGCGAGTGGCAGAATATTGGCACCTGGGCGCAGCGCACCGTTATCCCGCTGAAAAGTGAGCTGGTGCTGGGCGACAGCAACACCGGGAATGACGTTTTCGACAGCGTCGGTTTTCGCGGCGGGCGGCTTTTCTCGTCCGACAGCATGTATCCCGACAGCCTGCAGGGCTACGCGCCGACCGTGCGCGGTATTGCCCGTACGCCTGCCAAAGTGGTGGTTCGCCAGAACGGCTACGTTATCTATCAGAGCTACGTCCAGCCCGGCGCGTTCGCCATCACCGATCTTAACCCGACCTCCTCCAGCGGTGACCTGGACGTTACGGTGGAAGAGAAAGACGGCAGCCAGCAGCGCTACACCGTGCCGTACTCCACCGTGCCGCTCCTGCAGCGTGAAGGTCGCTGGAAATATGACCTCGTGGCGGGGGATTACCGCAGCGGTAACAGCGACCAGGATACACCATTCTTCGCCCAGGGCACCCTGATTACCGGCCTGGCCAACGGCATTACGCTCTATGGCGGCACCCAGCTGGCGTCACGCTATACCGCATTGGCCGTCGGTGCCGGGAAAAACCTCGGTGACTGGGGGGCAGTCTCCGTCGATATCACCCACGCCCGCAGCCAGCTCGCGGACGACAGCAAACATGAAGGGCAGTCCCTGCGTTTTCTTTATGCAAAATCGCTGAACGGATTTGGCACCAACTTCCAGCTGCTGGGTTATCGCTACTCCACAAAAGGGTTTTACACCCTGGACGATGTGGCCTGGCGCTCAATGGAGGGCTACCAGTATGCCGATAGCCAGGACGATAACGATGTGCCGGACGTGCAGAGCTATCACAACCTGACGTGGAATAAAAAAGGCCGCTTCCAGCTCAACATTTCCCAGTCGCTGGGGGACTACGGTTCGGTCTATATCTCCGGGAGCGAGCAAACATACTGGGGGACGGACGAAACGAACCTCTGGTATCAGCTGGGCTACGCGGGGGGCGTGAAGGGAATCAACTACTCCCTGTCATGGTCGTGGAACAAATCCGTCGGGATCGAGGGTACCGACCGGATCGCGTCGTTTAACGTCTCCGTGCCGTTTAGCCTCTTTACCCGTCAGGGCTATCGCCGGGACAGCGCGATCGATCGCGCCTATGCCACCGCATCCGCCAGCCGAAACAGCGATGGCGACACGAGCTGGCAAACCGGCGTCAGCGGCACGCTGCTGGAAGATCGCAACCTGAACTACAGCGTGACCCAGGGACACGCCAGCACCAATGGCTCAAGCGGAAGCGCCAGCGCCAACTGGCAGGCGACCTACGGCACGCTGGGCGTGGGCTACAACTATTCCCGCGATCAGCACGATCTCAACTGGCAGCTCTCCGGCGGGGTGGTTGGCCATGCCGACGGCGTGACCTTCAGCCAGCCGCTGGGCGATACCAACGTGCTGATTAAGGCGCCGGGGGCATCAGGCGTCAGAGTGGAAAACCAGACCGGCGTGAAGACCGACTGGCGAGGCTACGCGGTCATGCCGTATGCCACCGTCTACCGCTACAACCGCGTGGCGCTGGACACCAATACCATGAGCAACAGCACCGATATCGAAAACAACGTGAGCAGCGTGGTGCCAACCAAAGGCGCGCTGGTCCGCGCCAGCTTTGATACCCGCATTGGCGTGCGCGCTTTGCTGACGGTAACGCGTGGCAACCAGCCCGTGCCGTTCGGCGCCGTGGTGCGTGAAGTCCAGAGCGGCATGACCAGCATGGTGGGTGATGACGGGCAAATATACCTGAGTGGGCTGCCGCTGGAAGGCGAACTGCTGATCCAGTGGGGGAACGGGGCGCAATCCCAGTGCCGTGCGCCTTACAGCTTGCCTGAAAAGAGCCTGCAACAGGCGATCACACTTAAGGGGATCCGCTGTGATTAAAATCCATATCTTAGCCTTGTCGCTTCTGGCACTCCTGCCCGCGACAAACGCGTTAGCCACCGTGTGCGTCAATGAAAAGGGCGTGCCGACGGAGGTGCATTACGACCTGACGGATAAATTCAACAGCTCGAATAACCAGGTTGGGCAGGTTGTGACCCTCAGCGAGAAATCGCAGTGGGTGGGGGTCAATGCCGTCTGCCCGAAGGGCACCGTCGGGAATACGACCAAGCGCAGCTACGTCACGGATTATCCGGTCACCGGGACCAGTGATGGCTATCAGTATCTGAAGCTTAACGACTATCTGGACGGGGCGATGAAAATCACGGACAGCTATGCTGGCGCGTTTTATCCACCCAAAAATTATATCCAGATGGGGAGCCATCCGAACGTTTCAAAAAACAAACCGTTTGGCGTGCAGGATTCCAGCCTTATTTTCCGTCTTAAGGTGACCCGACGCTTTATCAATATGGTGGTGATTCCGCGTGCCACCATGTTCCGGGTTTACGTCACCACCACCTCCTCCGATCCGTTGACCACGCCGGTCTACACCATCAGCTACAGCGGAATCATTCAGGTGCCGCAGAGCTGCGCCATCAACGCCGGCAATGTGGTTGAGTTTGATTTCGGCGACATTGGCGCCTCCCTGTTCAGCAAGGCTGGCGTGGGTAACAAGCCGGAGGGCGTCTCATCGCAAAGCAAAACCATCGCGATTAAATGCACCAACGTGGAGGCAAACGCCATGCTGACGATGCGCGTCGAAGCTGAAAAGGTCTCCGATAACGTGCTGGTGTCGGATAACCCGGATGTGGGGTTCATCATTGCCAACGAGAGCGGTGCGCCGCTCACGCCTAACAACCTGACGAGCAAAATTCCGTTCCGCCTGGACGACAGCGCCCAGGCGCAGGTGGGGATCCGGGTTTGGCCGGTGAGCGTGACGGGCAACAAGCCAGCGGAAGGGCGCTTTACCTCGCGCGGATATTTGCGCGTGGATTACGACTAAGGAGCAGACATGCGAAACGGGATCCGTTTTATCACCGTGGCGCTCTTTGCGCTTTGCACCCAGGCTCAGGCGGAAACCGCATTGGGCGAAATTAATATTCGGCTCTACGGCAATATTGTCGATTTCACCTGCGTGGCAGAGGGTAACGATAGCGACAAAACGGTCACGCTGGGCACCTGGCCCACGAAGCAGCTCAACACCACGGGGAGCCGCACGCAGCCAATGCCCTTCACGCTGAAGCTGACCGGCTGCCCGCCCGGGGCGGCGTCCATTACGTTCTCCGGTAAAGCTGACGGGAGCAACAGCGGATTGCTGGCGCTGAATGATGCCAGTACAGCGAGCCACGTCGCCGTTGAGATCAGGGATGCAGATAAGACGCGCCTGGCGCTTCAGCAGGCCAGCCAGCCGGTCACGGTTGATGCGCAGGGGAATGCGACGCTGTCATTTTATGCCAATTATATTGCCACTGCCGATAACCCTCAGCCCGGACGGGCTGATGCGGATGCCACCTTCATGATTAATTATAATTAGCACTGACCGCACTCCCTGCAGCTCAGATAAACTGCAGGGAGTGAATTCAGGTTATAGTAGCTCGTGCGCTTTGGCGTAATCTATTAATTCCACGATGCTTTGCACGCCAAGCTTGGAATAAATATTGGATTTGTGCGCACTAATGGTTTTATTGCTCAACAATAGCTGCTCAGCAATCTCCTTATTGGATAATCCATTCGCCAGATAACGCAATACCGTGACCTCACGATTCGATAATGGCA
Organism: Enterobacter asburiae; assembly: GCA_011754535.1. Classification (NCBI taxonomy): domain Bacteria; kingdom Pseudomonadati; phylum Pseudomonadota; class Gammaproteobacteria; order Enterobacterales; family Enterobacteriaceae; genus Enterobacter; species Enterobacter asburiae. Next base: position 1,235,666 of record JAAQVN010000001.1, read on the forward strand.
TATCCACAGCCATCCCTTTTCCTGAACCCATATGGTTTATAAAATTCAGCGTTTCAGACGGGAAAAAAGAATAGCCCATCAGAATCATCTCTACGGCGTTGTAGATCTCACCCAAATCTTTTCGTTTACTGACGAAGCCGTTGGCCCCGGCGCGAATCGCACGACCCGCGTAAAATAACTCTGATTTAGAGGAGAGGAACAGAACCTTGATGTCTTTGTTTAAGTTTCTGATTCTCTTCAGTAAAGCGAATGCATCTGTGCCCGTGAGTTCGATGTCAAGGATCACCAAATCGATAGGATGATTGCGAATGCAGTCAAGAACTTCATGGCTATCGCCAGACTTAAGCTTGACTATGATATTTTTATTTTTCTGTAGCAGGACCTCTATCGACATTCTGACGATAGGATGTTCGTCCATAATGATAACGGATGCCGGTTTCATTTTTAATGCCTCAGATTGTTAAAAGCGTTATGCAGAGTTTTGTAAAACTCTCGAAATGCCGGAAGGATATAAAGTGCAGATCCCTATACCGTAGTATTTCCCTGGAAAGAGCGAAAGCATCCTTGTTTACGTAATGAAAAGAACGGTGCCTCAGCGCGGTCATCTCATTTGGCTGGTGTTGGCAAAAAGGTTTTTCTTATTCAGATTTGGTACGCTTCTTATTATACAGGGTAAGTTTTTTCCGAAAACCCTGTAAATTAACCTCCGCTTATTGGTTTGTATTATCTTCTGGATCTGAATGGCTATTTTTTTAAATTTAGCGGAAATATCCTGTTATCCTATTTACCACATCTTTTCATCTTTATGTAATAACAAAAAATAACAGATGTCTCTTTATGTTGCGATATTGTTAACAAAAGAGAGCCTCAATTCGGAGGGCGAGCCAGGGAAATTGAGGCGAAAAAGTATCCCGCAGAGTGTCAAACCTTCATCTGAAAGTACTTAAGGCGTATCACCGTCGCACCATCATCGCACAGGAGAATATGCTATTCACTTTGCTTTCCGCTCCAGGAGAGTGAAGCGAAGCTGCTTGTTTTTACATCATTATCATCTTATTAACGCCTTCTCCTTTCACTTAACGGATGGAGGAAAGTGCTGCCGTTGATTCAATCTGTGACATTTCACATGGTTTCGGACCATAAATTAGGAATAGTTATAAAATCGAATATATTGTTAAAATTTAACCATTAATTAACATTGAGGGTAAGTAAATTCCTAAAGCGCTTTAGGAAATAAGAGGTTAGTGCGCAAGTTAAAACGTACAGTCTGAGAGGTTATTAAGAAGGTGTAACAATTCCTGGCGATGGCTCAACCCCAGCTTCAGCAGGATGCAGCTGAGACGGTAGATAATGCGGCTATAGGGACGATTCTGCAAAAGGGCAATCTGACGTAACGTCTTACCGCGGGCAAGCTCCTGCAGAATGGGCCATTCGTTGCGGGAAAACCAGTCTTTGTCGGAACCCTGCGGGGGGCGAGAATCCATCAGGCTGTGCTGAAGTCCTGCCGCGTTCATCTGACGTTCCAGCACGTGAAAAGGGCCTGCCGCCTTGCAGAACAGGCGGGTATCATAATTATCTGCCCGGACCAGAAGCCACGGCGTCAGGAAGGGGGGATACAGGCTATGCCTTCTTAACCGATCCAGCTGATCGATAAGCCCGGTGGAACGGCTTTCAATATCCACCACCAGACGGGCTGAAGGCCATTGGAACTGGGCGCCCAGCGCATCATCCAGTGAGGTGTAGTCACAACAGCTGCTCAGGGGAAACTGCCCATTGAGAAAACCGGTGCGCAGAAAATGATCTTCCGTAACAAGGATAATAAACGGAGCATCGGTTTTTCGGGGCTGGCTGATGGACTGGCTCAAAAATTCGAGCCGGTCGAAAAAGGGGGGAGCAAATGGTGAGCGCGTAAATCCCAGTGCATCACTTCCTGTACGCCGCCGCCGGTAACGGCGCACTGTCATTCGCATGGTCTCCCTCCTGGAAATGGCGTTTTAATCCTCCGGCCATGTCCAGGACGGCCAGTAATACCCCTGGCCGAAATCTGCGCCTGCCTGCAGTGCCCAGGTGCGATCGCGTTCAGTCTCAATACCTTCGATAAGCACGCTCCCGGCCAGTTGAAAGCAACGTGAAACCAGTTGCCTCAGCGCAGGCGTGGCGCGTAAACGCCAGAATGCGTCCTTATCAATTTTGATGCCGCTCAACGGTAACCGACAAAATAAAAACGGCTGAATGATAATTTCGTCAATATCATCCAGCCATATACTGTGCCCCTGCTGCCGGAGTGTCCGCATGTTCTGAATGGCGCTCTGCATCTGTGCGGCAGAGAACGTCAGAAAAACAGGGGGATCAACAATCTCAATATTCAGCGGCGTGTTTTTCAGTTTGATGAGCCGCTGAAAAGACGCTGGCTCTGTCAGAACGGTTATCGGCAAATTAATAAAAAGGTTATGACCGTGCGGCGTATTTTTTAGTGCGGCAAGCTGCGCTTCAAGCAGCGTCATTGACCAGCCTGCTGGCTGATGGCGGAAAAAATCCTCGCTGTAGCATGTGTCTGACAGGACGCTTAGTACCTCCACGCCAACCCGTCGTTGAGAGGTGAGGGCGACGACAGGCTCCAGTTTGATGCCGACGATGTCCTGAGAAATGTCGTGTAACCGGGGGGGCGTATCGAACGGGTTGTGCGCTGTCACTCCATTATCCTGTTGTCTGTCAGCCTCCAGGCGGCCGGGATACCTCGCTCTAGTGTGACGAGCTGACGTTCCGGAAAACAGCAGGCGTTACTTAAATGCAACTAAGCCTTTTCGCAGTGCTGAATTTTACGGTGAAACAGGGATAAATGTTGAGAAAATAGCCGTATTTACAATCGGCTAGGGGTAATTGCCCCGGAAAACGGAAAAGGCATTGACTCACCTGCCATTGACCGTATAATTCTTCGCGTTTCACCACCGCGAAGTACACTCTTCTCAGTGCGCCCTTAGCTCAGTTGGATAGAGCAACGGCCTTCTAAGCCGTAGGTCGTAGGTTCGAATCCTACAGGGCGTGCCATTCTCACTTCTACTAACGTCTCCCAAAGTCTACTAAATCCAGTAATACCAAGCCATTAAGCTAAATCTCGCTCTCCCTACGTCTACTAAATTGTATTGAAATCCACACCAAAGTGGGGGTACATTCGGGGGTATATACAGGTTCAATGGAAAGAGATACCCCCAATGAAGTTAACGGCACGCCAGATAAGCACAGCTAAGCCTCAGGACAAGCCCTACAAACTGGCGGATGGCGGTGGCCTGTACCTGCTAGTTAACCCGAATGGTTCCCGATACTGGCGCCTGAAGTACCGCCTGGCAGGAAAAGAAAAGCTCCTTTCAATTGGCGTTTTCCCTGATGTAACCCTCGCTGAGGCAAGAGATAAGCGAAATGAAGCGAAACGATTACTCGCTAATGGTGAAGATCCGTCTGAGGTTAAGCAGGCGGAGAAGCAAGCCAGAATACTCGCGGTGAATAACAGTTTTGAGTCTCTTGCACTTGAATGGCATGAACATAAGAAACCGAATTGGTCTTCCGGTTATGCTGACGACATTCTCGAATATCTGCGAAAAGATATTTTCCCTTATATCGGTAGAAAGGCGATTACCGATATCAAACCCATGGACATGCTTTCTGTTCTGAAGAAGATGGAGGAACGCGGTGTCCTGGATAAGCTGAAGAAAACGAGACAGGCTTGCCGCCAGATATTCACTTATGCTGTCATCACCGGAAGGGCCGAGTACAACCCAGTCACTGATTTGGCTGGGGCTCTGAAATCTCCCAAGCAGCAACATTTCCCTCATCTCTCACCAGATCAACTTGGTCCCTTCAGACAAGCTGTCGACGCATATAGCGGCAGTAAAATTACCCGCATCGCGACATTACTTCTCATGTACCTCAGTGTCCGAACTATCGAACTTCGTGCTGCTGAGTGGCATGAATTTGAGCTGAGCAAAGATCTCTGGCTAATCCCAAAAGAGCGCATGAAGATGCGTCGGCCACACCTCGTTCCTATTCCCAAACAAGCTAAGGATCTGTTGCTCGAACTCAAAGAGATTACTGGCAGAGGAAAGTATGTTTTCCCTGGACGTAATGACGCAGGTAAGCCGATGAGCGAAGCCAGCATTAACCAGGTGATTAAACGTATTGGCTATGGCGGTCAAGCTACTGGCCATGGCTTCAGGCATACCATGAGTACTGTGTTACATGAACAGGGATTCAATTCTGCTTGGATAGAGGCGCAGCTGGCGCATTCTGACAGAAACACGATACGTGGTACCTACAATCATGCTCAGTATATTGATGGACGGCGTGAGATGCTTCAGTGGTATGCGGACTATCTTGATGAACTTGTCGTAGTGGTTCAAAAAAAGAATGCGTGAATATTTTGCTGTATGAATATACAGCTCGATCTAGACATATATACTTCAGTAGACGATAATCCCATGAAAGAAAATGGTTATGTTTAGGTTGGAACCGAAGACCCATGCACCTCTGTGGGCTGGCATAGCCGCAAATTTAAGAAGCGCGAGGTGGCGTTATGGCGAAGAAAGTTTACCCAAAAGAAATTAAAAGTTGGTTTTCTTTAAAAAATTACGAGACTTTCCAGTCACTGACTATTGAACAAATTCTGCGTGAATTAGAGTTTAGGGTGATGTTTGCCATTGATTACACATCTGATGATGAAGAATCAAACGAAGGCTGGCTTCATACTAAAAGTCGCTTACTTGAAGAAATAATGAAGGGAGTTACTCTATCCTCAGATCTTTCTGATCTTGTATTCCCAGAGTTATCAGATAATACCTCTGTCAGAGGTAACAAAAACTCTGATCCCATCGAGTACAGAATTAATGGTATTCCTGTTATCTCCAATCAACACGCCTTAAGGCCTTACCAAGAAGAGTTAAGTGGTGACGAATCTATAACTCCTTTCAGCATGGGTGATTTAGCAAGCTACTACCGTTTTTATCTTCGTCATAAACACATTGTTCATGGCCATCGAATTTCAGAAATCAACGATGGTAGAATATTTTCATGTGTCAGTGCTGTAGAAGATGGAAGTTCAGAATTCGAAGATGAAGTAGTTATCAAGGTTAATCTTGCATCTTACACGGATGATGAGTTGATAGCCGAGTTTAAGGAACTTCTTAAAGAATGGCGATTCGAGTTGGACATTGATGAACCGCAAGCCAGTAAATCTAGAGTAGGGATCTCAACTATCAAAAAAATTATTACATATAAAGTATTCCCTTTTCTGGATCTTATACTTTGGGAGGTAATCAATGGTAGAAAAATTAGTCATGATTTAGCTTCACGTTTGTTGTTCCCAGATGATGAGGACGAGGTTATTGGTGGACAGCAGGTTAAGGATACAATCCGCCCGTTTGTTGAAAAAATAATCAATGAGGACACTTTCCCTCTAGTAAAACATTACGTTAAGAAAAACAGCTACCTCAAAACTATGAGAATTTCAGATGTTATGAAACTCTCCGAAGACTGAGCTAACAAATTTCGCTAAATGTTATGACGTCTGTTTTTACTGGATAAAGTATTTGTTTTTTTTTATGCCTTTGTGAAGATGTTAGGGTGAGATATTTGCTCCTGTAGACCCATATCAACTACAGGAGCAGTTAAAATGTCTCAAACACTTATCCGCCTCCCAGAAGTCCAACGTAGAACAGCGCTAGGGAAGGCTTGGATCTACCGTCTTATGAGCCAGGGTAAATTTCCGTCCTCCGTCAAAATTGGCTCCCGTGCCATTGCCTTCGTTGAAAGTGAAGTTGATGACTGGATTAACCAGCGCATCGAAGACTCACGTAAGGAGGTTGCCTGACTCCGCATACTTTTACGAATAACTTGCGTGAAATTGCGATCACCCTTTGGCAGGATCGTTATGTCGCGACAGCTACCAACTAATTAACGACAGGTAAATCATCATGACTGAATTTTATGCCCCTACCGGGGATGGACTCGCTCAACCTAAAATCGGCCAGCACGGCATTTCTACGCCAACCATGAGTAGTCTGGAAATGGTCGATTACATTAATGCCGAACGTCAGTTGAAAGCAGAAGAGGAGGGGATGTCATTCCCATGCAAGAAATACCGCAAGCTTCGCCACGACAGTTTTATGGCGAAAGTGCCAAAAGTCTTAGGTGAAACTCAATCTCCAAAATTTTTTGGAGATTACATTGATGGCAAAGGGCGAGCCCAATCCTGCTACAACTTCCCCAAACGCGAGGCCTGTCTGATGGCAATGAGCTATAGCTATGAGCTGCAGGCCAAGGTTTACGACTATATGGAAGAGTTAGATCGCCAGGCTCATGGCTACCTCAATTACTCAGTCCAAGAACTACAGGCAATTGTGGCTGGAGCTCGTAAGGTATCTGATGAAGACTCAAGTGATGCTGGCCGCCGTTTGCGTAAACGTCAGGACGATCTGGTACTGCTTGAAAAAGCGGAATCGCTGGTAGAAAGTCTCAGTCAGTTGAAGCTCGATTTTATCGGTAGCGATCGTGATAAGGAGATTCATTAATGTGTCAGGAGCAAAAACTTAATCCAGTTAATGAGCTTGAGAGAATCAGGGCGCTTGCAGTCGCTGCCGGCTATTTATCCACTACCGGGAAAGAAGCAACGCTGCTTTATGAGCTTGTAGATTTAGTAGGGGAAATCGCCCGTAAGGCACTCGAGCATGAAGGCGTATTATAGATTTCGTTACTATGGGTGGCTTACGCCACCCCATATTTTCATCCGTTCACCTTCCTTCCCGCGTTTCTCTACTGGCCATACATCTCAGAGGCCTTCAGGCGTATAAATCGCTTTATCGTGGCTGTATTCGCCGTTCCATGTCTTTTTCATCGGCAGTTCACCTTTCATATACAGCTGGTATAGGCGATGACAGCCTTTCTCCAGAAACACAGGTGTAAACTTTGTGAAAGCATCCTTGCCGTGCGGGGTTATCTGCGTCTGGTCTTCTGTGAGATATTTGTCGCGGGCATATGAGGCGACACGCCTGCGGGGATCTTTCTCAGAATCACGTTGCTCGTTGAACACCCAGTCACGCTCGAATACCCACCACATCATTTTGTTGATATTGACGCCATTAAGAGCCTTGCAGAATGCAGGGATCGTCATGCCTTTGGTGAAGTGTTTCTCCAGACTTTCAACGGTGGCGCTGAGCGTTTTATTTTCCAGCGAAGCGGCTTCGGCTCGTTCTTCGGCCTCGATAACCATCAGCGCCAGCTCTTTACGGCTGACTGGCAGGGCAATTGCGTCACGCTGTGTGAAGTAAAACTCCACCAGGTCTTCGTGGTAACCCCATGCCTGATCGGTTTCCAGCATTTTTGCGTGATTGGCTGCGCCACGTTCGGTCCAGAGAATCAACTGACTCGTATATTTGCTAACCAACCCTCTTAAAGAGGGGAGCCTTTTGAACTCCTGCAATTCAGCACCTTCCACTTTGAAGAAGTGGTTAACGCTATCGAACGCGATAAGGCATTAGCCTGGGTTGATCACAATATCAAAGTGCCTCTGACAGAGCCGCAGAAGGTAGGCATCGCATCTTTCTGCCCGTACAACATCGGGCCAGGTAAATGCTTCCCTTCGAAGTTCTATAAGCGCATCAATGCTGGTGACCGTAAAGGGGCTTGCGAAGCAATCCGCTGGTGGATTAAAGACGGTGGACGTGATTGCCGACTAACCAAAGGCCAGAAGAATGGCTGCTATGGTCAGCTGGAACGACGCGATCAGGAAAGCGCACTGGCATGCTGGGGAATAGAGCAGTGAAATTTAATTTTTTCCCAGTCGCGGTTTTACTCATTGCAGCCCTGTCAGTCGCGCTCGTTAAAAGTTGCTCAGACGCCAGCAGGCTACAGAGTGATAATGACATTCTGCGGAGTGACAATACTTTGCAGGGGCAGGTGATCGCCACTCAGGCATTCAACTTTAATCGGTTCAATCAGGTTGCAGAACACGCTAACAGGCTTAACTCTCTAATCGACACCAGTACCGAAGAAACCGTAATCGAATACCGGGAGATTCTCCGCCGTGACAAAACCTGTGATCTGCCTGTTCCTGCTGACATTGCTGGCGGGCTGCTCGAATACGCGTACCGTTTACGTTCCAGCGCAATGCACACCGATACCGACGGAACTGACGCAGCCGATGATAGTACCGCTGCCGCCAGCTCAATGACGTACTGCCAGGCTGTTTTGTGGATAAAGCCGCTGCTTGCCGTGATTGAGAAGGGGAACAATAATCTGGCTGGTATAAGACAGATAGAGCTGGAAAGGAAAAACTAGGGATGGCTCGTCCTTGAGCACACGGGTATTTTTGAACGACGGCTTTACCTGACATAGCAAAGCACCTTTAAATTCTAGAAAAGACTCAATATTTAACAAGCGAAGCGCATCAACCCCAAAAAAAGCCCCCACAAGGAGGGCTAGAGGAGTCTCAGTTTCACATGCTCTTTTTATCGATGTTTCCCTGGAGTTGGCATTCTCCTCATCAGAGTCATGAATAGCCTGGCAGCAACCAAGAGATCAACAAGCGCAAGCGGTTGTAATAGGAATAGCCTCAGGCTGTTGGTGACAAGTATTTTCTCGAATAGTAGATGATTATTGGTATATCCCCATAAAAAATAACTAAATATTTGACGCGGTTAATTGAGTTTTCGAACTGATGATTAACTGCGTTGAGCTATACTCTTGGTTGAGTAAAAGAATGGGAGCGTGTTATGAATATTCATCTACGTAGTACCAAAACAGGTAAAGTCATGACTCAGGAGGAATGGCTACACTCGTTAAATGAGTGGGAAGATGAAGGAGGCGCTCCTGGTCATGCTGATGAATTCATAGAAGTTTATAAGAATGATGAAGAAAATGAGGAAACTGTTCCACTTTCTGGTGGTAAAGCTCGACATATGAAGTCTTAAGAAAAAACATAACTATGGTGGTTCTTTCTTAGGACCAATTGAATGCTGTTTAGTTTAGGAGATGCGAAACTTTAGGGTGCGGCAAATATTTTACCTCCCTGAGTGGATGCTCTATTTGTAATTTATTTGTAAGTATTTTATTTAATATGCCCAGTAATTAATGATATGGTGCCGGGATGTTTTTAGTAACAGCAAATGTGTGATTTATTTTCGATATTGCTACTATAATAAATATACAGCAATTTGCTGTCATTATCACTGGAGTTACCCATGAAAGCTAAACATATGAACATCTCTAATGAGCGGTCCCAGGACAAGAATAATGGGAAAGAAAAAGGGAAGGATCGAAACAATGATGAGCAGGATAAAAAATCGGCCAAAAGAGATCAGAAATAAAAAACACATGAATTATTAAGGAGTATATATGTCCGGACGTCCTGATTTTGATGATCCTGCCCCTGATTTAGAACCTTCTCCTCAAGAGGAACCGCTTGACCTTCCTGGAGAGGGACAACCATCAAGTCCACTTGAACCCGATGATAAAAGAGATTTACAAAATTAGCATATAATAATTAAACCGCCTAAGGGCGGTTTAATATAATGATTATTTATTGGTCATCTCAGCACCTAGTTGAATGATTAAATACGTATTTAAGAAGGGTTTTGACGTTTGGGGTGAATGCTTATTATTATCTACGTCCCAATAAAAAACCTAATGCAAAAGCTGCACTGGTTAATATTGCAATGCATGTTCGAGGGTTTGATTTTATTTTTGATTTTATATCGTCAGAGTGGCTGCGTATGGCATCGTTGGTTTGTGCTGCGTATTTTTTTGCGGTTTCTATTACAGGATGTTCTGATGGATTAATTGCTCCCCCAAAACTTCCTTCCATATCACCAAGTTTCTCTTGGTTTTTATCTGCGGATTTAGTGAACATAAATACTCCTGGGATTGTGTGGTGCATTAATCATAGCAGAAATTAAATATTTAGCTGTAAAGGTGTGCAAGTAACACTTTTATAGACCTTAACATGCCTTAAATAGTGGTTTTTAGTTGCTTTTGTTATATGACGTTTTAGTGGGTCTGTACATATAGGGGAGTGGTGCATATTTGCCATAATGTCATGAATCATCTATACATAAGTATCTGATTCGCTCATTAACGATTTGTGTTTGGTTGAGTGTTAATGAGTTATTTATAGGAGGGAAAATGAATTCTGATAACATCAAGAATGAAATCGAAAAAGAAATTTCGTCTTTCATTTCAAAAAAAATGGTTGAGTTGAGAAAAAAAACAGGGAAGGAAGTCTCTGATGTTGAGTTTATTCCTATAGAAACTATGTCTGGCCTCCAGGGTTATAGTATAAAAATCAAGCTTATTTAAGGTTTGCAGTAAGTACTCGGTACCACAACAATCCTAAGTCACTGGCATCCGCTGGTGGCTTTTTTTATGCGCATCGCACGCGTACAAATAAGAAAGTCTTTCAGCTGTGAGCCTTGGCAACCCGTTAACTTTCGGCGGCTTTGCCGTGCGACAGGCTCACGCCTAAAAGGAAAATCAAATGCAGGTCACTATTGATGGTGTCCCGTATGCACCCGCCTGCGCAATTTCATCGCGGATCGGCATTGCAATATCCACACACCAGCGCGCTGACGTTCTGAAACGAGCGCTCGAACAGCACATGAAGCACCTGCCAGCTGGAGCGCTGGTGGTGGTTGTAGATGATGGTTCGAAACCGGCCGCGGTAGGACCTGACGGCGTGCAGCTGCTTCGCCATGAAACATCACTCGGCATTGTTGCTTCGAAGAATGCCAGCCTGTCAGCCCTGATGGATGCCGGGTGCGAACATCTTTTTTTATGGGATGATGACGCCTGGCCCATCGCTGACAACTGGCACCTCCCTTACATCGAATCACCAGAACCTCATCTTGCTTACCAGTTTCTCGATCTTGCTGGTCGCAATAAGCTGAATGACCTTTCGGAGCTTTACCGTGACGATCAGCATGTGGCGTATACTGGCCAGCGCGGCGTGATGCTTTATTACCACCGCAGCGCCATCGAGAAGGTGGGCGGATTCGATCCGGTTTATGGACGCGGCATGTACGAGCACAGCGACCTCGCCCTGCGGATTCATAACGCTGGCCTCACGACGTGGGCTTACGCTGATGTCGTCGGTTCAGAAATGCTGATTCATTCTCTTGATGAGCATGAGGCCGTAGAGCGTTCGGTACCGAAACCAGACCGGCAGGCGCTGGTGGAACGTAACGTTAAAATCCACAACGAACGGCGTGATACCGGGTTTACTGGTTACGTGGAGTATCGGCGGCAGCGCGACGTGGTTATAACTACTCTGCTGACCAGCCAGCCTGACCCGCAGCGCGGTACGAAAATGCTGGCCGCACCTGACATGCTGAGCAAATGGGCGGTATCGCTGCGTAACTGTCGACGTATTGCGCTGGTGGATGAACTGCAGACAGCCCCGGCAGATGTTGAGCTGTACCGCGTTCCTGACGTGAAGATGAACGTCTACTTCCGGCGCTGGCTGCACATCTGGCAGCATCTACGCGCTCACCCTGAATACCGGTTCGTCTGGTGTACCGATGGTACCGATGTCGAAATGCTTCGCGCGCCATGGGATGAAATGCAGCCAGGGTATGTTTACGTCGGTTCCGAACCGAAGACCTACGCCGACACCTGGGCAAAGCAGAATCATCCTGAGCGTATCTATCAGGAGTTCATTGAAGCGCACCGCAATAATGTGATGCTTAACGCTGGTCTGCTGGGTGGCAGCCGCACTGATGTAATGGCGTTCGCTCACGGCATCATCCGTCTTTACTACCGGATCGAAAGTTATCGCTTCTGGAAGAAAGAGCAGGCTGGCGCTGCAGTGGGTGACATGCTGGCGTTCGGTATTATCGCTCATTCATTCGCAGGAAAGGTGATTACCGGACCTCATGTGCACACCGTTTTCAAAACTGATGGGATCGGTAAGGAGGTCGCATGGTGGAAACACAAGTGAAGTATGTCGTGGTTGGTCACCATTCCCGTTATGCCTCAGCTGCATTGCTTGCTGGCGAACTTGGCGCGCACCTTCTTATCGATGAAGGGAATCACGGTGCTAACTGGAATCATCGGCGCGCTATCGAGTGGGCATCATCACCTGAGGCTTACCTAGAATTCAGCATTGAGGCACCGCCTCCGCCGTCGGGTGTTACGGTAGAGCAGGCGTTTTTTGCCGTGATGCTAATTCCTCGTCTCGCAGCCGTGACGAACGTCTCCACCCAGTTCGATTTCTGGACGTCGGGGGAGCAGCCGCTTGCCAACACAGATACGGCGACCGTGGAGGCCGGAGCCACGCGCGCGGGTATGGGTACGACATGGACCAGTCACAACCTGAAAAACGGGCATACCTATTACTGGTATATCCGAACCATCAACGCGTTTGGTGCGTCTGCCTTCGTCGAGGTGGCCGCGCTGTGCCAGACAGATACCGGTGAACTCATCGACATCATTGATGATTCTGTTCGGGATTCTGATGCCTTTAAAAATATCTCGGAAGGTGTGGACACCAATCTTGAAGCTGCCATGCAGAATGCCCTGGCAAATCACGGAACGGTTGAACATCAGTACCAGCAGTATGGGGAGGTGCGCGCAGATATTCTGGTAGTAAAAACGACTATCGCTGAAGTGGATAAAGGGCTTGCTGAGTTATCCACCTACGTGCAGGCATCAATCGGTGATATCAACGACGATCTGAATTCGCTGACCTCAGCTGTTAATCAGAAAATGACGGCTGAAGTAAACAGTGACGGAACGGCGAAAGCCTCTTACACCCTGAATCTGGGGATTATCCGTAACGGCGTGAAGTACAACACCGGTTTCGGGATGTCGATAGAACCATCCGGCGGCACCTATAAATCTACAGTGGTCTTTGCTGCAGATCAGTTTGGTATTTACTCCGGAAGTGACCCGGGAAATTACCAGGCTGCATTCTTTGTCTATAACGGCCAGGTGTTCATCCGTGATGCCTTTATCCAGGACGGCAGCATTACTAACGCGAAGATTGGAAATTACATCAGATCTTCAAACTATGTAGCTGGTCCTGGTGGCACAGGGTGGAACATTGATAAATCAGGGAACTGTGAGCTGCACGGCGAGCTGTATGCCGCCAGCGGTAATTTTGCGTTCACCGGGAATGGCAATGGCGTCACCATTGACGGAAGGGGCGTAAGAATTGATCTCGGTGGTGGGAACCTGATTGTTCTTGGAGAGTGGTGACAATGCCAAAAGGATTACGTATTACCTACGACGACGGCGGCCCGGCAATGGAAATTACGGCCGGGCTCCGCTGTCCTTCGTTTTGCCAGAACGTCAGCGAAGCATGGGATGTTAACCAGTACACGATTAATCAGCGGGTGGATGGCAGCCAGATCGTCGTTATCCCGCGTAATACCGTTTACAAACTTAACAGGGGTACAAACCTCATTCCCACGATCGGCATGCTGGATGGATTTACCGTATCAGGTAATACAATCACCATGAATACCTGGTGGAGTGATAACTGGGGGCGCGCAAAAACATTTGACGCGTCTATCTGGCAAATACTCCCGGCATCATCCGGGAGAGGGCTGCTGATTCAGGACAGCACTGATTTCCTCTCAATCACTGACGCCACAATGTCGGGCTACTGCGTCTGGCGCGGCACCATCACTTTCACCGGGAGCTGGGCGACGCCGACGACAAATATCTCACGCGATCGATATCTGGTGTTTGCGAAATGGAGCGCAGATAACGTCACCATCGAGTTTGACGGTTTAAACATTCTTGCGACGGTAGATCATTCTGGTCTCGATCAGGCTGCGACCGTCACCATGCAGATCGCGATTTTTGCCAGTGGCGTAAGTCCGACACCAGGAAGGGGACTGAATATCATCAAAGGCGGTGTTTGCGTGTTCTCCACCACGCGCAGGCCATTTGTGTACCGGAACCAGACCTATACACCATCATGGTCAAATACCGATATTGGCGAGGGCATGATTTTGCTTGGCCGCTACGGATATAACAGTGAAGTCTACACTGGCTGGGACTACATCAAATGGGCTGGTCTGATCCGCAGCGGCAATCTGGTGCGTGCCGGGAGAGGAAGAAATGCCGCTTCATGGACCTCGCAATACAGTGTTGTAGGGCGAAGGCTGACAAGCCTCACTATTCCCGTCATTGATGCAATTTACTGACAACCCGCTTCGGCGGGTTTTTTATTATCTGAATTCAGGAGTCCATTATGTCAGCAGGAACCATTACCCTGACAAACGGGTCCGCTGTTGTTGGCGGTTCCGGAACCTCATTCGCAACCGAACTCGCCGCAGGTGACTTTATTGTCTCCACTGTGGGCGGCGTTGATTATACGCTGCCCGTTAAATCAGTCGAGAGTAATACCCAACTGACGCTGGTCAGCAACTTTACCGGGCCAACTCAATCAGGCGCAGCATGGTCAGCGGTTCCCCGTGTTGCGCTCAATATGGTAACGGCTACGCTGGTGGCACAAAGCGCTGAAGCGCTGCGTGGACTGAATTACGACAAACAGAACTGGCAGCAGGTTTACAGCGCCGCCGGAAACATCACGGTAAAGCTTCCAGACGGCACTACCTTCACCGGCCCGTCATGGAAATACCTGTCTGACAATATGGCGACGAAGACTGGCGGGGCCGTACCTGTTAACCAGGGCGGGACCGGTTCGACAACTGCATCAGGCGCTCGCACAAACCTCGGTTTGGGAGATCTGGCAACTGAAAACAGTAGCGGTATCAGAAAGCAACTTTTCAAAGTTGACCCGCAACTAGGAAGCACGGTTGAACTTAATGTGTTTAACCCTGGCGCTGGTGTGAAGAATGGCTCCGGACTGATGTTCAGGCGTCCCGCATCAGATGGTTATGTCATCATGCAGTACAACACCTCAGGCGATTATGAGGTCAGTAACGTAATCATGGGTATCGATACTGCGTCACGTAACGTTTCATGGGATTTCCAGTTATCAGGTAATGCCGTTGCGAATGCCGGTTCATGGCTGAGCAATTCCGATAAAGACATCAAGACTAATATAAAGGTCATAGAAAACCCGCTTGAGAAAATGCGCATGATGCACGGATATACCTGGGACCGCCTTGATGATGCGCCGGCGGGTCAGGGATTTATTGCGCAGGAACTTATGGAAGTCATACCCACGGCAGTATTTGAGGGCGGACGTACTGAGCTTAAAGACGGAACGGTAGTTGAGAAAACCTTATCGGTCGATGTTACCGGCGCTTCAGCAGCGCTTCACCATGAAGCTATTCTGGCTTTAATGGATCAAATTGAAGATTTAAAGAAACAGGTCGAGGCGTTGCAGCCTGGAAGTTAAGGAAACCACCGCCCACCGTATGCAAGAATGGTCAGCGGCTGGTTGCTCAGTGTCCATGCCTGAGCAATTGTCGGGAATTTTACCAGAATGATTTTGGCTGAGCACAAACGTAGTGGAAAGCAAGCAGGCGGTAATAATTTAAGATGTGGCTGTGTGCACGCTTTATAAAAGATTTCCGATCTTTAAGGGGATTTGCAAAGCATAAGTTATTAAAGTTCATCAGGATTGTTCGATGTGCTGATGCCGACTTTGACCAGGCTCAATATCATCAGACCAAGAGCTACAACCACAGTTGAAGCGATTATAAATGTTGTCATGTCGAGATTTCTCACAGGAGTGTGTTAGTTAGACTGCATGAAGCCACAAACGTTCAGAACATAAAAATAAATATGAGAGTGATCATTGAGGGAGGTGCCGCCCATCGTATGCAAGAATGGGCGGTGGCTGGTTGCTCAGTGTTCATGCCTGAGCTACCGGGAATTAGTTTACTTGAGGTATCGTTCGGTGTCTCTTTTATTAATATGTCTGGCTTTCCATTCAGAATAATCTCTCAGTAACCATCTCGAACTTCTGCCTAGCTTTACCGGGGCAGGGAATTCGCCCCGATTTATAATTGAGTAAAAGTATTTAGCAGTGAACCCCGAATCGTTAGTTATGTACTTGAGGTCAATGAATGAATCATCAGAAAGGTTAGTTCTTGTCTTTGGCATCATGTATGTATTTCCTATAGTCGAGAACTCATTGAAAATGTGCGAAGATAAAAATTACCGCTACTTATACTCCCTCGATGCTCGAACTTTTTCAGTGATCCACGCTTCCACTTCCGTTGATATCCACCTAGTTGACCTACCTATTTTTATTGATTGTGGAAACTCGCCCGCATTCATCGACTTGTAAATGAATACCTTTTTGAACCCAACAGCCCTACAAACTTCTTTCAGATCCATCAAATATATGTTCAAGTTGTGCTCTCCTCATTGAATGATAAATTGACGTCTTCTTGGAAAAACTAACATTGACACGAAAGGAAGAACGAAGGAGTGAACAAAAGAAAACCCGACGCGGTTTCCATGCAAACAAATATGGGGGTACTTTAGGGGGTATGTTGTTTTATTGAATGGTATATTTATTAGCATTATCAGTGTATTATTTGAATGTATCGAATCCTACAGGGGTGCCATTATCCTTATCCTTTACTGAAATATTTGAACTGAAACATATCCCTGCTTTACTGAAAGGTGATTAATCCTGCGATGAGGGTCCACCTGTGGCATATGTCGACAAAGCACTTCGGTTTAATCCCGCCTCACCTGTCTTTCAGGAAAATCTTCATAACGTCTATCAGCATATGCGACACCACCAGCCGGTGGCGCGAATCGGTAAAACGTGGGTGCTTACCCGCTATCAGGATGTTTATCAGGCGCTAAAAGAGCGAGCGTTCGTCTCTTCGGGCATACCTGAAGATGTTCATACCGAAATGGAAAAACAGTGCTTCAATCTCTCGCCTCCTTTACGGGATCTTCTCTACGGCATTGTGCTGTTTGAAGATGGAAATGTGCATCGCGCGCACCGTCAGGCGCTGCAGGCTCTGTTTACCGGCGAATCCTGGGCGGCGCTAACCCGGCTTGTTTCTGAGGAGTCGCATTCAGTGGTGGCAGATTTAACAACCACCGGCACATTTGACGGCATAAGCCAGCTTGCTGCGCCGCTCTGGGGAAAACTGTTTACCGCCTGGCTCAACCTGCCGAAAGCGCAGCAGGAGGTGGTAGAACAAGAGAAAAATGCCATCCGGCTCTTATTAGATCCCAGCGCCATCGATCGAGAGGGACTTGAGCGGCTGGTCGTGGCGCTTTCCCGTCTGGATGACAGTTTTCGACAACTTGCGCAGGCGCACGGGCAGGGTTACGACTCGCTTTTTTATCGCAGCCTTCTGAAAGGATATGGCGGCGATCGGGATGCGCTTGCCGCACGGTTTAGCACCGACTGCGTCACGATGCTTATCGGCGGCAGTGAAACCAGCGAAGCGTTAACCGGAAACCTGGTGTATATGCTGGCACAGCATCCTGAACTACAGGAACGGGTCAGAAATAACACTCTCCGGATGAAAGAGATCGTCAGTGAAACCATGCGCTTTGAGTCTCCGCTGCAGATGGGCAGACGAAGGGTTGCAGCTCCCGTGCAGTTTCTGGGGCGCGAACTTAAAGCCGGGGATAACATCTTATTATGCCTCGGCTCTGCGAATCGGGATGAAAGCGTCTTTGAAGAGGCGTGGCGCTTTATTCCCGGCCGCAAGAACGCGCAGCGACAGCTGGGATTTGGCGCCGGTGTACACCAGTGTATTGGGCAACTGCTGGCGCAGTGTCAGGCTGAAACGTTGGCGATGGCCTTAAGCGAACGCGGGACGATCTCTCTTGTGGGAGACGCGAAATGGTCGAATCGAAGCCTGATTCTCCGTACGCTGGAGACGCTGCCTGTTAAAATTATCTAAGCGATAATGAGGGTAATGACAGGATGAGGATCCTATTCCCTCGTGATTCACAATAAAATTAACGACACCGAGAACTAGAAATAATGTCATAGCAGCCGCTCCCAACGCAGAGTGGCTGTCCTTCAGCAAGCATTAACTTTCCCGACGAGTTCATCGATCTTCATAGGCTTACCGAAATAGTAACCCTGCAAAAAATCGCTGTCCTTTAAGCGCAGATAGTCAGCCTGAGCCTTTGTTTCTACGCCCTCGGCAATAATCCTCAGGTGCATTTTTTTCGCCAATTCGATAAGACTGTCCACCAGTCGGGTATCGCCATTTTCACTAATCTGGCTGACAAACAGTTTGTCTATCTTGATGAATTCGGGGTCTAGCGCGTGAATGTAAGAGATGTTGGAACAGCCGGTCCCAAAGTCATCCAGCGCCAGGGAGATATTGGCTTGTCGGAGCGTTGCAAACCATTCGCTTAACTGAGGAGTGAAATGCAGCGGATCGCGTTCCGTAATTTCGATAACCAGCTGGACCTGACTCGACGCGAGTTTTTGCAAAAGCTCAAGCGTATCCGTCTCGAAGCGCGGATCGAGGCAGTTGCGGGCGCTCAGATTAAGGTTGATATAAAGCCGGTCAGGGAAAAGGTGAATTCGATGCTGAAGATCGGCAATGACCTGCTGAATCAGATGATGCGTTAGCGGGGCGATAAGCCGGTGTTTCTCTGCCAGCGGGATAAATGTATCTGGAGACACGGGACCGTACAGAGGATGATTCCAGCGAGCGAGTACCTCGATATCCACCCCATTGCGTACGTCATTAATGATGTTTTTCAGGTTTGCATTCATGGTCGCAACGGCCTGCATCAGCAGACCCGGCTCATCACGACGTGTGCTGGTCAGTGTGCTGGTGAGGTCGCCCTGGGCGATTTGCTCTGCAACACGCAGGGTCTCATTAAGCGGACGGGTGATGGACAGGGTGATGCCCATCGCTAAGAGGACACCAAGCGCAAGACCGATGGCAGCAACGATGCCCATCTGTATCTGAACGCTATCAACCGTATCAGACACTTTTTTCTGCTGCAGGCTAAATAATGTCTGGATGGCCTGCGTCAGCGTTATCGCTTTACCGGTTAAGGTATCGGAGAGCGTCGACTGTTGATTCCAGACGTTTTGGTAATTTATTAACTCTGCCGCGACGTTTTGCATGTCTTCCAGGCCTGACTGCAGCCAGACCTTTTGTTCCTCGGTAGCAACCGAAAGCAGTTGTTCGGTGTCCGATTTTGCGATGTCCAGACGCGCGCGGATCCCTTTCATTAACGCATCCGTAGGATGCTGTTTATAGAGGGTAACCTGAGAATCAATGTCGCTCATGACAAACGCAATCTGAGCGGCCACAAGGGCGTGCGAAGCGTCCAGCGAGCCATTGCGGCTGAGCGTGGAAGCCAGGCCGGAGTTATCGCACAGTCCCTGAGTGCTCAGTTTCTGTTCGCTGATTTTCTTCTCAGAAAGGGATTTTGTGAAAGGCAGCAGGGTGGCGACGTCGCTGTTCACCGCATTTGCCGTATCGTCCAGCGCTTTTTTTCCTTCCGGGGACCAGGACAGTTTTTCCATACTGGCGACAATGCTCTGCATGCGCTGGGAGGCGGCGTTGGTCTGATCAAGGTACTTCTGGTCGAGCGTGTACTGAAAATTCGTCCGCCCTAAGCGAACCTGCGTCAGGGCGTTAAACAGGTCGGTGGTATGGCCGTTCTTTTCGACTTTATCCTGAATGTTGCTGAGACCCAGCAAACCTGAAATCAGAATAATAATCGTCACGAGCAGCACGAGAGAAAAACCAAAGAATAACTTCTTACGAACTTTCAAGTTGGCAAAATGGTTGATTATGCTCATATATAAAATTCCAGTGTTGGTATAAACCAAACAACAGTGCTAATAAATCATTAACGAAAAAAATGCTGTGGCAGAGAGATGATAAAAAAAAGCCCCTCACACGTGAGTGCTCAGGGCAAGAACCTGAGTTGACATCACTCACTCAGGCTATCTGTCTTCTCCTCTTTTTTAACAGAATGAGCCGGGAGTTCGCTCATTCTGTAATAAACGGGGATTACATCTGAATAATTAATGATGTAACCACACCCTTTAATATTGCGAATAAAGTTTCCTGGTAACCCTAGCATACTCAGTTTGTTGTTGAGATTGCGCAGAACCTGCCACAGTCGTTGTGTGGAGGGGCTCAGATTATGCGCCTCCCAAATTTCTTCAAAGAGCTCTTCTTTAGGGATGGGCTGGGCTCTGCCATTCATCAACAAATAAAGGAAAAGCCTGAGCATCGTTTCATTAAAATAAATAGAGGCAAATGCAATACTTTTATCACTCTGGATGCCAGTAAGGCGGTAGAGTCTGCGGTTAGAAATATCAAAATGAATGTCATCACCGATCATAAACCCATATAGACGATAACCCATATCTAATACCCATATTAAATGAAGACGAACTTGCATCACTACATATAAGCGCTGAGATAATCCATACCGTTTATAGGGTGGATTATATGGCTGCAATAAATGCTTTCCAATACACATCCCTGTGCGCTATGAGAAACCGGTTGTACCTCACCCTGGCATGGAGTTTTTGTCGATATAAGTTGTATTTTTGAGATAAAATGTCACATTCTTTTCATTTTTCTTTTGTTTGTTCTGAGAATCGATATGCAATCGACCGCTCAACATAAAAATGCAAATTTTGAAAAAGATTCAGCATTTCTTTCTGTGGACACTACCAGGTAATGAGAAGCCTGATAGCGCCCTTTCGATACCGCATAGGTTACGATTCCTCTGCAGCAAAGAGGAGTGAAGATAAATGATTTATACTGATTAAGTTGATCCTTGAGCTGAGCGGAAGGTGAGAGGGAATGGGGAGTGAAAACCAATAATTCGTTGATAATAAATAACTAATTCCTGAATCAGAAAACGGATACGGATGTGAAAGTATAATAATGATGAATGTACAAAATCCCTGCGCGTTAACGGCCGGTGCGTCATGAAGCCCGTCTTTCTGATAAACGGCACCGTGCTTTTTGAGCCTGAGCTGCGTCGACTGTGCTCACTTTCGGGCTACCCTGAGCGCGCTGTGCTCCTGCATGCTCCGGTTAGCGAGTGCCTGCTACAGCTGCTTGAACACAACGGTGAGGTGCTTACGCAACGTTATCTTTTCTCAGCGGTATGGGAAAAACAGGGTGCAGTTGTCTCGACCAACGCCCTCTACCAGACTATCGCCTCTATCCGTAAGGCCCTTAAGATGGCGGGTCTGGCAGATAATGTTGTGCAAACCGTACCCAAAGCGGGGTTTAAGTCGGTTGCTCAAATTCAGACAGGTACACTCGACACCTTTATCGCGACGGACGCGGCTTCGCCAGCCGACCTGCAAACTGAAGCTTCCGTGCCGACACCGCGTGTAGCAGATAACCGTTTCCGCTTTCTCTCAGGGAAAATAGCGTATGGCGTCGCTACGGTGTTATTTATCCTTTCGTGTATGGTTCTCTATCAACAGTTGCATGAAAAACGCGCGGGATTTGAAACCTATCAACCGATAGGCAATATTGCAGGGTGCGACGTTTATTCCTCCTGGTATGACAAAATAAAAAGTCAGCGGATATATATTGGCCTGACCAAACGTTATCCCATTCAGTGCAACGCCGGTGGGGTGGCCTATATCACGCTCAACCGTTATCAAAATGGAACGTCGGTGATTGTGTGCGATAAATTGCCTGAGGTTGCTGGTGCACAATGTGATTCTATTTTGTACAGGGAGCAATACCATGAAAATGACTAGCCGGAATGTGCGCTGGTTGTTCATCCTGTTGATGATTATCGCGCCACTTTTTTATGCCTGGTATACGCATTATCAGCGGAATCATTTTACCTGTGAGAGTCATCTCATTATTGTTGATGAAAATTCGCGGCTAGATGCCCTCATGACGTTTACATTTAATAATGGTGCTGGCAGTTACGATTCCACCGGAGAATACAGTCAGGCGGGTCACGAAACGGTTGCCATCAGCAATAAAATTGCCTTCCGTTACTGGCGCGAAGAAGGGCGAATTATTATGATTTCCAGTGATACAAACGAGCGCCCGAAAAAAGACGAACCTTTTCGTCACTCTATTCCCGATTTTTTCCGTCAACGCGACCATGGCATTAGTATACAGCTCGTTCCGGTGAACGCTGCTTCCTACCTCTTCATCTTCGGAAATACTCCCGCGTTTTACTGTGCTAAAGGATGAGGGGGCCCCTTTATCACGCACTTTTTTGAGCTGGATCTTGCGCATATTTGCGCTTGCCAAAGTATGGATAATGCGTATAGTTCTCATTTGCATTGCAACTAATACATTCTAAGGCCCGCCAACGGGTCATTTTTGCGCGCACTTTCAAACGAGTTAACGATGAACAACACCAAAATGCACAAAACGCTGCTGGCACTCGCCATTGGCGCGGTTACACATTCCGCCTGGGCGGCGGAGGATAAAAAAGAAGACACCATAGTTGTGCAGTCTGCACCTGCCGACGACTTCAAACCCGGCGGCGACCAGCTGGTGCCAGCCTTCCTTGACGGGCAGGTGGCGAACGGCGGACGCATGGGGATGCTCGGACAGCAGAACGCCATGGACGTGCCGTTCAACATCATCAGCTACACCTCGAAGCTGGTGGAAGATCAGCAGGCGAAAACCATTGCTGACGTGGTCGCCAACGACGCGGGCGTGCAGTTCGTTCAGGGGTACGGCAACAGCGCTGAAACCTTCCGCATTCGCGGCCTGAAGTTTGACGGCGACGACATGACCTTTGGCGGTCTGTCCGGCGTGCTGCCGCGTCAGGTGGTGGATGCCCAGATGGTCGACCGCATCGAGATCTTCAAAGGGGCAAACTCCCTCATGAACGGCGCGGCAAGCTCCGGCGTGGGCGGGATGATCAACCTTGAGCCAAAACACGCGGGCGACACCCCCCAGGCGAAAGTGGGCGCGGACTACACCTCGGACTCCCAGATTGGCACCACGCTGGATGCAGGCCGTCGCTTTGGCGATAACGACCAGTTCGGCGCACGTGTGAACCTCGTCCATCGTGAAGGGGAAACCGGCGTACCGAACGATCGCCGCCGCACCACGCTGCTCTCCACCGGCCTGGACTACAAAGGTGACCGCTTCCGCTCCTCGCTGGACCTGGGCTATCAGAAAAAAACCTTCCACGGCAGCCCGACCAGCGTCAACATCTCGGCGGTGGATTTCGTGCCTGAACCGCCGAAAAACGATCGGAACTTCTCGCAGAAGTGGGCCTACAGCGATATCGAAAACGAGTTCGGGATGTGGCGCAGCGAGTACGACATTACCGATAACTGGACGGCCTATACCGGCCTGGGCGCGCAGCACGCGCATGAAGAAGGGATCTACAGCGCGCCGAAGCTGGTGGACAAGAGTGGCAAGGCGACGGTCAGCCGTCTGGATACCAACCGCATCAGCGATTCCGTCAGCGGCATGGCGGGTATTCGCGGTAACTTCACTACCGGCTTCGTCTCGCACAAGGTGAACGTCGGGTATTCCGCGATGACTAAAAACGAAAAAATCGCGTGGAAAATGTCGGCGGCGAAGGATAACCCGACCACCAACATCTATCACAACACCGGCGTCGATATGCCGGACAGCACTAACTTCAACGGCTCCGGCGGCAAATACAGCGATCCGCTGACCAGCGGGCGCACCCGCACCCAGGGCTGGCTGCTGAGCGATACCCTGGGCGTGCTTGACGACAAGCTGCTGTTCACCGCAGGCGCGCGCCATCAGAAAGTGGTCGTTCGCGGGTATAACAAAATCACCGGCGCAGAGAACGACGCGGACGGTTTCGACGGCAGCCGCTGGATGCCAACCTACGGCGTGGTCTACAAACCGTGGGAGGAAATTTCCCTCTACGCCAACCACACCGAAGCGCTGCAGCCGGGCAAAACCGCACCTAACACCGCCACCAACTACGGCCAGAGCACCGGCATTGTTCACTCTAAGCAGAATGAAGTGGGCGTGAAGGCGGACTTCGGCCGCGTGGGCGGCTCGCTGGCGCTGTTTGAGATCAAAATGCCGTCGGCGATCCTCGATGCTAACAATCACTACGGCCTGGACGCGGAGCAGCGTAACCGTGGCGTGGAGCTGAACGTCTTCGGCGAGCCGATGCTCGGGATGCGCCTGAACGCCAGCGCCACCTGGCTGCAGGCGGAGCTGACCAAAACCAAAAACGGCGTGAACCAGGGTAACGATGCGATCGGCATTCCGAACTTCTACGCCGTGCTGGGCGCGGAGTACGACATCAAGCCGGTTGACGGCCTGACGGCGACCGCGCGGGTGAACCACTCCGGCACGCAGTATGCCGACCTCGCGAACAGCAAAAAGCTCGACAGCTACACCACGCTGGATCTGGGCATGCGCTATCGCTTCGCGGTGAACCACAACGCAAACCAGATGACCGTGCGCGCGGGTATCGATAACGTGACCAACGAAAACTACTGGGCCAGCGTGGATGACTCCGGTACCTACATCACTCAGGGCGAACCGCGGACCTTTAAGGTCTCGGTTGGCTACGAGTTCTAAGCGTTCCACCTCGTTCTCCGGGGCACGGATGCCCCCATCCTTCCGTCACAGTGTTATAAAATTGTAATAAAAGCTTCTTACACTGGTCGCCACATCCTTACCTCTTGGCCAATGACAGGAAGCCGCTATGGGCAGACCCCTCAAATCCGTTTTTAAAAAAGAACATCGCGACGATATCGCTAATCGCAGCGCTAACCCGGTATTCTCCGAGGTGGCAGAGATGTTCCTCTCCCGCCGCCGTTTTCTCCAGATGGGCGCCGTCGCGGGCGCTGCCGTTTCATTCCCCTTTTTGATTAAACCCGAAAATGCTGTTGCCGCGGTATCGAAGCCTTCCGCGCTGGCAAAAGCGGTTTCCCTGGGTTTTACCAGTATCGACGTCTCCACGGAAGATACGGTCAGGGTGCCGGAAGGCTATATTGCCCGCCCGTTCTATCGCTGGGGTGACCCGACGGGGATCAAGAACAACATGCCGGCCTTTAAACCGGACGCCAGCAACACAACGGACGAACAGGCCGTACAGGCGGGCATGCACCACGACGGCATGGCGTGGTTTAGTCTGCCGCAGGGGGAGCAAAACCCGGATCATGGCCTGCTGGCAATGAACCATGAATACATCGACAACGGGATGCTGTTTACCGACGGTACGGCGAACTGGAGCCTCGACAAAGCCCGCAAGGGGCAGAACGCGATGGGCGTCTCGGTAGTGGAAGTGAAAAAAACGGGCAGCGACTGGCAGGTGGTACGCCCCTCTTCATATGCCCGCCGCATCACCGTCAATACGCCGATGCAGCTTACCGGCCCGGCGCGGCATCAGGACTTAATGAAAACCGCCGCCGACCCGCAGGGGGAACGCGTGCTGGGCACCATGCAAAACTGCGCCAACGGCCATACGCCGTGGGGCACCTATCTCACCTGCGAGGAGAACTGGTCGGATATTTTTGTTAAAAAAGCCGATCGTAACCCGCTGGAAAAACGCTACGGCATCAGCGACAGCGATGAATCCTACCGCTGGAACGAGGTGGATGAGCGTTTCAGCGTCGATAAAACCCCTAACGAACCTAACCGTTTCGGCTGGGTCGTGGAGATCGATCCCTACAACCCAACCTCCACCCCGCGCAAGCACACCGCGCTGGGCCGCTTCAAGCATGAAGGGGCGGCCGTCACGCTCGCCGCCGACAGCCGCGTGGTGGTCTATATGGGTGACGATCAGAAGTTCGAGTACATCTATAAGTTTGTCTCGGATAAAAAATACGATCCCGCGAACCGTGAAGCCAATATGCAGCTGCTGACGTCCGGCACGCTGTACGTCGCCAGGTTCAACGAGGACGGGAGCGGCGACTGGCTGCCGCTGATCTTCGGGCAAAACGGTCTGGATAAAAGCAAAGGGTTTGAAAGCCAGGGCGATCTGCTGATTAAAACCCGCCTGGCGGCCGACGCGGTGGGGGCAACCAAAATGGATCGTCCCGAGTGGATAGCCGTCGATCCGCACGCCAGCGGCAGCGTCTACTGTACGCTCACCAACAACAGCGATCGCGGGAAAGAGGGCAAGGCGCCAGTGGATGCCGCCAACCCGCGCGCCAACAACGTGTTTGGGCATATCATGCACTGGCACGAAGAGGGGACCGATCCTGCCGCCACGCGCTTTAAGTGGGATATTCTGGTGATGGGTGGGCGGACCGACAGCGATGATCCGAAGGCCAAAGGCTCCATGCAGGGCGCGGCATTCGGCAGCCCTGATGGACTCTCTTTCGATCATCAGGGCGTCCTGTGGATCCAGACCGACGTCTCCTCCAGCACCATTAATAAGAAAGCCTACGAGGGGATGGGCAATAACCAGATGGTGGCCACCATTCCGGGCACCAACGAGTATCGCCGTTTCCTGACCGGGCCGCGCGGGTGTGAAATTACCGGCATTGCGTTTACGCCGGACAACCGGACGCTGTTTATCAACATTCAGCATCCGGGGGAGGGCGGGGATGATATTACCGACCCGGCTAATCCGCGCGCCGTCTCTAACTGGCCGGACGCCAGCCCGAACGGACGCCCGCGTTCGTCAACGGTGGTGATTACCAAAGCGGACGGCGGGATCATCGGGTCGTGACGTTTATCCGCCGGGCGCACGCGCTGGCCCGGCGTTAAACTTGCTACCACCAGCATGAAGTGTTAAAACGTGCCCCTTCTAAAAAAGAGACAGGGGTAGGGCGTGAAAGACGCGTCATCCGCTTCAGGCCATGGTAGCGCTGAAGCTTCGTCGGATCAGAATCCGACGCTGCAACGTGGTTTGCAAAATCGACATATTCAGTTAATTGCCCTTGGCGGCGCGATCGGTACCGGGCTGTTTCTCGGCATCGGCCCCGCCATTCAGATGGCCGGCCCGGCGGTTCTGCTGGGTTACGCTATCGCCGGGATTATCGCCTTCCTGATCATGCGCCAGCTCGGCGAGATGGTCGTTGAAGAGCCGGTGTCAGGCTCCTTCGCACACTTTGCCTATAAATACTGGGGCCCGTTCGCCGGCTTCCTCTCCGGCTGGAACTACTGGGTGATGTTCGTGCTGGTGGGGATGGCGGAACTGACCGCCGCAGGCATCTACATGCAGTACTGGCTCCCGGACGTGCCAACGTGGATCTGGGCGGCGGCCTTCTTCATCATCATTAACGCCGTTAACCTCGTGAACGTGCGCCTGTATGGCGAAACCGAGTTCTGGTTTGCGCTGATCAAGGTGCTGGCGATTATCGGCATGATCGGTTTCGGCCTGTGGCTGCTGTTCTCCGGCCACGGCGGCGAGCGGGCCACTATCGACAACCTGTGGCAGCACGGGGGCTTCCTCGCGACCGGCTGGAAAGGGCTGATCCTCTCCCTGGCGGTGATTATGTTCTCCTTCGGCGGGCTGGAGCTGATTGGCATCACCGCTGCCGAAGCGCGCGACCCGCACAAAAGCATTCCGAAAGCGGTCAACCAGGTGGTGTACCGTATTCTGCTGTTCTACATCGGCTCGCTGGTGGTGCTGCTGGCGCTCTACCCGTGGGTGGAAGTGAAGTCCGACAGCAGCCCGTTCGTGATGATTTTCCACGATCTCAACAGCAATGTGGTGGCTTCGGCGCTGAACTTCGTCATTCTGGTGGCATCGCTGTCGGTCTATAACAGCGGTGTTTACTCCAACAGCCGCATGCTGTTTGGCCTCTCCGTGCAGGGCAACGCGCCGAAGTTTCTCACCCGCGTCAGCCGTCGCGGCGTGCCGGTGAATTCGCTATTCCTTTCCGGCGCGATTACCTCTCTGGTCGTGCTGATCAACTACCTGCTGCCGAAACAGGCCTTTGGCCTGCTGATGGCGCTGGTGGTCGCGACGCTGCTGCTGAACTGGATCATGATCTGCCTGGCGCACCTGCGCTTTCGCGCCGCGATGCGCCGCAAGGGACGCGAGACGCAGTTTAAGGCGTTGCTCTACCCGGCAGGGAACTACATCTGTATCGCCTTCCTGGGGCTGATCCTGGCGCTGATGTGCACCATGGATGAGATGCGTCTTTCGGCAATGCTGCTGCCGGTGTGGGTGGTGTTCCTGTTTATCGCATTTAAGCTCTCGCGCAAAAAGTAGCGCGGTTTTCTCCTCTCCCTGTGGGAGAGGGCCGGGGTGAGGGCACCAGACCGCACCTGCCTTCACGCCCGGTCAGGCGAAGCAGCCACCTGCAGTATCAAATCTGAAACGCGATCCGTTTCCCATTCGGTAACGTCACATCGATGCTCATTTCACCGCCTAGCGCGCTGACATAACGTTTGAGCGTTGAAAGCCGGGGATCGTTTCCCGGCTGTTCGATTTTTGCCACAGTTGGTTGTTTTACCCCCATTGCCTCGGCCAGCTCTGTCTGCGAAACATTGAGCTCTTCCCGCAGTTGGTTCAGGGCAACAATTCTGCGCATCACTTCAACTTTAGCCGCAATACGCTCCTGACTTTCCGCGCTCTGTTGTGCCATGAGTTCTTTTAGCGTTGCCATATGGCCTCCTTATCCGCCAGATGTCTGCTGTACTCAACGTCAGCCAGCGTAATCATTTCGTCATAAAACCGTTTTTGATTGCAACCGGTTTTGTCTCCAGCACAGAGCACAATTGCCTTACGGTCGGGATCAAAAGCAAAAAAAGCTCTGATGGGATTTCCCGCATGTTGAATCCGTAACTCTTTCATGTTCGCATAGGCTGAAGCCTTCACGGTGTCTACGTATGGCCGCCCAAGCGTCGGGCCAAATTCAGCAAGAATATGCATTGTTGCCAGCACATCTTCTTTTAATGCTGTTGTTTGTTCAAAGAACCATTCATCAAATCTTTCCGTTGTCTCGACATTCCAAATCGTTTCTCCTGTAGCTTCCTCGCTGTATTATTTTATAGCCTATTGGCTATGGCTACAATCAGAACGTCTCGTTTTGTCATACAACGAGCTTTATCGTGACCCCCCTCCCAAATCTGTTTCGATCCACAGGATTTTTAAATTGTAATCGATTACTTTTTACTTGAACTGTTTTGTAATCGATTACTTTTGAGGGTGGGGCTCATCATGGTGTCAACAACTGAAAGTAGTGGGAAGGCGATAGCACAGCACCGGCTGCTGGTTCCGCGGCTGTCGCTGATGATGTTTTTGCAGTTTTTTATCTGGGGTAGCTGGTCGGTCACGCTCGGCCTGGTGATGACTCAGCACAACATGTCTTTGCTGATTGGCGATGCGTTCTCCGCCGGGCCAATCGCCTCTATTCTCTCGCCGTTCGTGCTTGGCATGCTGGTGGATCGCTTCTTTGCCTCGCAAAAGGTAATGGCGGTGATGCATCTCGCCGGGGCGGCGATCCTGTGGTTTGTTCCGGGCGCGCTGATTGCCGAAAACGGCGCGCTGCTGATTGGCCTGCTGTTTGGCTACACGCTCTGCTACATGCCGACGCTGGCGCTGACCAACAACATCGCGTTTCACAGCCTGGCGAACGTGGATAAAACCTTCCCGGTGGTGCGCGTGTTCGGCACCATCGGCTGGATCGTGGCGGGTATTTTCATCGGCGTTACCGGCGTGTCGGCAAGCGTCACCATCTTCCAGGTGGCGGCGGCCAGCTCCGTGCTGCTGGCGCTTTACAGCCTGACGCTGCCGCACACGCCAGCCCCGGCGAAAGGCCTGCCGGTCAAGGTGCGCGATCTCTTCTGCGCGGATGCCTTTGCGCTGCTCAAAACCCGCCACTTCTTCGTCTTCTCCGTCTGCGCGATGCTGATCTCCGTTCCGCTGGGCACCTACTACGCCTACACCGCCTCGTATCTGGCGGATGCCGGAATTGCCGACGTCAGCACCGCCATGTCGTTCGGGCAGATGTCCGAGATCGTCTTCATGCTGGTCATTCCGCTGTTGTTCCGCCGCCTGGGCGTGAAGGTGATGCTGCTGATCGGCATGCTGGCGTGGTTCGTGCGTTACGCCATGTTCGCGCTGGGCGTCAGCGAAGAAGGACGCATCCTGCTGTACCTCGGCATTCTGCTTCACGGCGTCTGCTACGATTTCTTCTTTGTCGTCGGCTTTATCTACACCGACCGCGTGGCGGGCGAGAAGGTGAAAGGCCAGGCCCAGAGCATGATCGTCATGTTCACCTACGGCATCGGCATGCTGCTCGGCTCGCAGATTTCCGGCGCGCTCTATAACCGCCTGGTGGCCGGGCAGACCGTGCCGCAGGCGTGGGTGACATTCTGGTGGATTCCGGCGGTGGCTGCCGCGGCGATCGCGCTGATTTTCCTTCTCACGTTTAAGTATGACGATGACAAGGCGTAATGTTCAGGAGGTGGTATGAGGACGATAAAAGGACCCGGCATTTTTCTGTCTCAGTTTATTGGCGCAGAAGCGCCGTTTAATTCGCTCGACGGGCTGGCTGAATGGGCGGCAGGTAAAGGTTATAAAGCGGTGCAGATCCCCTGCAACCATCCGCATATTTTTGACGTCGAGAAAGCGGCTGAGAGCCAGGCCTACTGCGATGACATCACCGCTAAGCTGGCCGCGCACGGGCTGGTTATCAGCGAACTGTCGACCCATCTGGAAGGGCAGCTTGTCGCGGTAAACCCGATTTACAGCGACGCGTTTGATCACTTCGCGCCCACGTCCGTGCGCGGTAACGATGCGGCGCGCCGGGCGTGGGCCACGGAGAAGCTGAAACAGGCGGCGGTCGCCTCGGCCAGATTAGGCCTAAAAGCGCACGCCACCTTCTCCGGCTCACTGGCCTGGCCGTTTTTCTACCCGTGGCCGCCGCATAACGAACAGCGTTTTCAGGAAGCGTTCGGGGAGCTGGCAAACCGCTGGCGGCCGATTCTGGATACCTTCGACGAGCAGGGGGTGGACGTCTGCTTTGAGTTGCATCCGGGGGAAGATCTGCACGACGGCGTGACCTTCGAGCGTTTTCTGGCGCTGGTGGATAACCACCCACGCTGCAACATTCTCTTTGATCCGAGCCACATGCTGTTGCAGCAGATGGACTACCTGACCTTCATCGACATCTACCACGCGCGCATCAGGGCGTTCCATGTGAAGGATGCGGAGTTCCGCCCGAACGGGCGCAGCGGCGCGTACGGCGGCTACCAGCCGTGGATCAACCGCGCCGGACGCTTCCGGTCGCTCGGCGACGGGCAGATCGACTTTAAGGGCATTTTCAGCAAGCTGACCCAGTACGACTATGACGGCTGGGCGGTGCTGGAGTGGGAGTGCTGTCTGAAGGACGGGGATACCGGCGCGCGCGAAGGCAGCGAGTTTATCCGCCGCCACATCATTCCGGTCTCCGGGCGCGCGTTTGATGATTTCGCCGCTGGAGGCAAGCATGATTAACGTCGGAATTATCGGCAGCGGGTTTATCGGCCCGGCGCATATCGAGGCGCTGCGGCGTCTCGGATACGTGCAGGTTGTGGCCCTCTGCGACGGCACGCTTGCCAAAGCGCAGGAAAAAGCGCGTCAGCTTAACGTGCCGCACGCGTACGGCAGCGTTGAGGAACTGCTCGCACACCCCGATCTGCACGTGGTGCACAACTGCACGCCTAACCACCTGCACGCGGAGATTAACCGCCAGATCCTGCGCGCGGGCAAGCACGTGTTTTCCGAAAAGCCGCTGTGCATGACCCCGGACGAGGCGCGCGAGCTGGTGGCGCTGGCGGATCAGACGGGCGCGGTGCACGGCGTGAGCTTTGTCTATCGCCAGTTTGCGATGGTGCGCCAGGCGGAGAGCATGATGCGTGCGGGCAGCGTCGGGCGGCTGTTTGCCTCGCACGGCAGCTATCTGCAGGACTGGATGCTGCTGGAAACCGACTATAACTGGCGGGTAGATGCCGCGCTGGGCGGCGCATCACGCGCGGTGGCGGACATCGGCTCCCACTGGTGCGACACGGTGCAGTTCGTCACCGGGCGGCGCATTACCGAGGTGATGGCGGATCTCTCCATCGTCTGGCCGACGCGCAGGGCCAGCAAAGGCGGGAATCAAACTTTCTCCCACGACGAGCGGGCGGAGTATGAAGACAAACCGGTCACCACCGAAGATTTCGGCTCGGTGCTGTTCCGCTTCGACGACGGCAGCAAGGGCAGCTTTAGCGTCTCGCAGGTGAGCGCCGGGCGTAAAAACCGCCTGACGTTTGAGGTCAACGGCAGCGAGCGGTCGCTGGCGTGGGATCAGGAGGTGCCGCAGCAGCTGTGGATCGGCCATCGCGCGCAGGCCAACCAGACGCTCACCGACGATCCGGGGCTGATGAACCCTGACGTGGCCGACAGCGCCCACTTCCCCGGCGGACATATCGAAGGCTGGCCGGACGCCTTCAAAAATATGATGGCGCAGTTCTACCGCGCCGTGCAGGCGGGCGCGATGCCGGATACGCCGCAGTTTGCGACGTTTCACGATGGCGCAAATGTGATGTATATCATTGATGCTATTGTGAAAAGCCATCAACAGCAGCGCTGGGTGCGCGTGGAACAATAACGCGTTGCCCGGTTCGCCGGGCAATAAATTTATGGTAGCCTGCACAAAACGCTAACCGCAGGATGTGTCGTCGCTATGTCAATTCAGAAAATCGCTCAGCTGGCCGGGGTCTCCGTGGCGACGGTCTCCCGCGTGCTGAATAACAGCGACACCGTGAAGGCGAAAAACCGCGAGCGCGTTCTGCGGGCGATTCAGGAGAGTAACTACCAGCCAAACCTGCTCGCCCGTCAGCTGCGCACCGCCCGCAGCTATATGATCCTGGTGATGGTGTCCAACATTGCCAACCCGTTCTGCGCCGAAGTGGTGAAGGGCATCGAGGCCGAGGCCGAGAAAAACGGCTACCGCATTCTGCTGTGCAACTCTGGCTCGGACATCGAGCGCTCCCGCTCGGGCTTAAGCCTGCTCTCCGGCAAAATCGTCGACGGCATTATCACCATGGACGCCTTCTCGAAGCTGCCGGAACTGGCCGCGCTGATTGGTTCTGCACCGTGGGTGCAGTGCGCCGAATACGCCGATGCGGGCGCGGTCTCCTGCGTCGGCATCAATGATGTGGACGCTTCACAGCATGCCGTCAGCCAGCTGGCCGACGGCGGCCGCAAGCGTATCGCGATGATCAACCACGATCTCAGCTACAAATATGCCCGCCTGCGCGAGCGGGGCTACAAAAGCGTGATCCACCTGCGGGATCTGGACTATCAGGCGGTGGAGTATGCCAGCGATCTCAGCTCCGGCGCGGGCATGGCCGCGATGCAAAATCTGCTAAAAGAAAACCCGCCGGATGCGGTATTTGCCGTTTCCGACACGCTGGCGGCGGGCGCGCTGCGTGCTATTCAGCAGGCCGGGCTGCGGGTGCCGGAGGATATCGCGGTCGTGGGCTTTGACGGCACCGAGCTCGCGGAGATGATTTCGCTCACCACCATCGAACAGCCGTCGCGGGATATCGGGCGCAAGGCGGTCGAGCTGCTCTTAAATAAGATCGACAACCCGGATGCGCCCACGGAGAGGGTGATGATGGACTGGCGCTTTATTTCCCGCGCCAGCACCTGATTATTGCGCGATGACGCCCGCCAGGGAGCGAATATCGTTCCCGGTTGGCGACTGGTGAATGCGCAGACCAAATTCATCCACCACCGCAAAAATATGATCGAAGATGTCGGCCTGAATTTCCTCATATTCCGCCCAGACCACTGTGTTGGTGAAGGCATATATTTCAATCGGCAGGCCGTTGGCGTCCGGTGCGAGCTGGCGCACCATCAGCGTCATATCTTTGCGGATGCGCGGGTGGTTGCGCAGATATTCATTCAGGTAGGCGCGGAAGGTGCCGATATTGGTCATCTTGCGCAGATTTAATACTGATTCCCCTTCACCGTTCTTCTGATTCCACAGGCTAATTTCCTCATGACGCGCGGCCAGATAGGGCTTCAGCAGCTTCGCCTGAATCAGCTTCTGCTGCTCCTGCTCGTCGAGGAAATGAATGCTGGTGGTATCAATATTCAGGCTGCGCTTAATGCGTCGCCCGCCGGAGGCAGACATGCCGCTCCAGTTAATAAAGGCGTCAGAGACCAGCGCCCACGTCGGGATGGTGGTGATGGTGTTATCAAAGTTGCGCACCTTAACGGTGGTCAGGCCGATATCCGTCACCGTGCCGTTGGCGCCGTACTTCGGCATCTCCAGCCAGTCGCCGAGCTTGAGCATGTCGTTGGCGGAGAGCTGAATACCCGCCACCAGTCCGAGTATCGGGTCTTTAAACACCAGCATCAGAACGGCGGCCATGGCGCCCAGACCGCTTATCAGAATCGCCGGGGACTGGCCGATCAGCAGGGAAATAATCAATATCCCCACCAGGATGGCGCTCACCAGCTTGATGCCCTGGAAGATCCCTTTCAGCGGCAGCTGTGATGCGGTGGCCATTTTCTGCGACAGGTTAAAAATCACGTCCAGCAGCGAGAAGAAGGAGAGCAGGGCATACACCATCACCCACAGCTTCGCGCAGGTGGTGAGCATTTCCGCCGCTTCGCTGCCTTTTTGCAGCCACAGCACCGCCTGAACGTTGACGATTATCCCCTGAAGGGTAAAGGCCAGACGGTGAAATAATTTATTCTGGGTAATGATCTGCAACCATAAATGGCTGCTGGCCTGCGCGCGTTTCTCAAATGCGCGCAGCACCACTTTGTGAAGAATAAAATGAACGATGATGGCGGTAAGAAAAATAATACCAAAGATAATCACTAAAGAGGTGGTGTGATTAATTTCAATGCCTAACTCTTCAACATGAGCAATTAATTCCTGCATAACATCTCCTGTATTGTTGCAGCCCCATAATGGCGGCTGCGGATCTATTATGCAAATTCGCGGGCTTATTTGGCGGCCTGGCAGACCTTCGCCACCGGCAGGCACAGCCTGCGACGCATACGAATTGTCGCCAGCGCCAGGATAACCATCAGGCCGGTTTCTACCGCCAGGAAAAGGTTAATCGCTTGCGCGTAATTTCCGTGATAATTCTGCAGCCCGTGTAGCAAAATCGCGCCGAAAATGGCCGGGCCCAGCCCCAGCGCGGCCTGCTGCAGCGTGCTGAGAATGGCGCTCGCGGCCCCCGCGTCATCGGGCTGAATATCTCGCATCCCGATGCGGTAAAAGCTGTTTACAATCAGCGCCTGGCCGTAGCCTACCAGCCCGGTGGCAGGCGCCAGCGTCAGCGCAGTATTTTGCAATCCCCAGTAGCGGAACGTGACGATCAGCGCCAGCAGGCCGATTATCTGTATTGCCAGACCCGTCAGCAGAATCGTGCTGGTGCTGTAGCGGGCAATCAGCCTCGGCGCGAACCATGCGGAGATAAAATAGGTCACGCCAAGGGCGATAAAACTGTTCCCGGACTGCCACGGCGCCATCCCCAGCCCGGTCTGCATGGTCAGCGCCATGCAGAACATAAACCCGGACCAGACGCTGAAAAAGAGCAGCGCAATCACGATGCCAAAGCGAACGCTGCGAAGCTGAAGCAGACGCGGCGGGATCAGTGGATGGGCATTCCCACGCTCCTTTTTGCGCGCATTCTGCGCCATCAGCCAGGCCAGCGGAATAATGATAAGAAGCATAACCTTAAGCGACCACGGCCAGTGCTGCTGTGGGCCGAGCGCCATCGGGAACAGCAGACAGCAAAGAATGATCGCCAGCAGCACGGTGCCCGGCCAGTCGATGCGCGACGGCGTCTCACGGCGGGTTTCCGGCACGTAGCGGCGGCTTAACGCCAGCACCATCAGACAAATCGGTACGTTGATAAAGAAGGCGTTACGCCAGCCCAGCCCGGCGATATCCGCCGACACCAGCCAGCCGCCGCCCATCTGGCCCACGATAAACGCAATCCCGCCGATGCCGCCAAACAGGCTTATGGCTTTCGCGTGGGCGCTGCCTTTTAGCGTGACGTGCAGCGTCGCGAGAATCTGCGGCATAATCAGCGCTGCCCCCGCGCCCTGAACGATGCGCGCGGCCAGCAGCTGTTCAATGTTTCCCGCCATCCCGCACAGCAGCGAGGCCAGGCCAAAAACTGCCACGCCCCACATAAACAGGCGACGGCGGCCAAGGTTATCTCCCAGCTTGCTGCCGAGCGCGAGGCAGACGGCAAAGGCCACGCCGTAGAGGGCGACAATCAGCTCTAGCTCGGTGGCGGTAGCCTGCAGTGAATGGGTGATAGCGTCCAGCGCCACATTGGTGATTGAGGTATCAATCATGGGCAGCATCTGGCCGGTCAACAGCAGTATCAGGCCTGCGCGGCCCGGTGAAACAACTGACGTATTCATGGTAACTCCATTGCGTCATTCATCAGATGGTCGTAGCATCAACCATCTGATAAACGGGTACCAGTTCTTGCTTATACTGGTACTGGCACTACCATGCAGGGGGATTTATGGCCTTGATGTCTGAACCCGTCGCCTCACATCAGGATGACACCCGAAAACAGCTGGGGGCATTTTTACGCGCCCGGCGGGAAAGCCTCGATCCGCAGCGTCTCGGCCTGCCGCGCAGCGGTCGGCGCCGCACGCCGGGCCTGCGCCGGGAAGAGGTGGCGATGCTCGCGGATGTGGGCGTGACCTGGTACACCTGGCTTGAGCAGGGCAGGGACGTCAAACCGTCCAGCACGGTGATGGCCTCCGTGGCGAAAGCCCTGCAGTGCACCCCAACCGAAACCCGGCATCTGTTTGTGTTAGCCGGATTGCCGCCGGGTGAAGCGCCGCAGGCGGTCTGCTGCGAGGGCATCAGCGAAGGCACTCGCCGCCTGCTCGATACCCTGATGCCAAAACCCGCCAGCATTCAGAAGCCCAACTTCGACATCGTGGCGTGGAACGACAGCTTCGGGCACCTGATGGGTGTTGATTTCAATGACATCCCGCCGGAAGACCGCAACTGTATTTACCTGTTCCTCACCCATCCGGCGTGGCGCGCGCGTCTCGGCAGACGCGACGACGTGCTGCCGATTTTCGTTTCCTATTTCCGCGCGGCGATGGCCGAGCACCGGGGCGACCCGCTGTGGGAAGCCAAACTGGCGCGCTTCTTTGCGGTGTCGGAGGAGTTCAAAACCCTGTGGCACCAGCGCAACGACGTGCGCGGCGTGGAGAACCAGCTCAAGCTGTTTACCCATCCAGAACTGGGAGATTTTACGCTGCAGCAGATGTACTGGTACTCCGCACCGCGAAACGGATCGCGGCTGCTGGTCTATTTACCGGTGGATGAGGCGGGGGAACGGGCAATGGAATGGCTGGCGGAGCAGGGGAAATAAGTTTTTTGCGAGGCGCTTTCAGGGAATAAAGGCTGGTTCTGCTAAGTGGATGAGACAGGTGTAAGGTGGGGTTATCTTAAACCAATCGACTGAATCGACATCATTTCGATGAGGTGTTAAGTCGTCTATACTCACGCCATGAGAAACCACCATGTCGCCACTGATGATTGATTCCGCAGACTTCAGCCAAAAATTAGGCCTTATCTCCCGAAACGTTGAACATACTGAAGCGTTTCTTGCACGAGGCACGGTGGATTTTCATCTGCCTGGATTTATGCTGCCAGCGGGATATCGCCTGTTAAAATCGCGCTACGGCGATGAATACCGTCTCGTGACCACTGACGATGGTAAACCCTATACGGCGTATGCCGTGAAGTTGACGTTTCATAAAGAAATTACATTTCCTCACGGGGCTGCGACACAGGTTATGGTCTGGCGTACGCCACGCGCCGTGCATCAGCGAGTAATCAGTGGGTTACCACAATCCTTCTTTCAATGGGTGCTTAGCGAATACGACATTGTGGTTTCTGACAGCGAGCAAACCGGAGACGGACAGCGGTTTTGGTTACGCATGATTGACTGGGCGTTCAGCATGAATTATCAGATAAGCGTGGCGGACGGTACGGTAGGTGAGGAGTGGCACTTAACACCGGTGAGTTCTTACGCCGAGCTGGAAGAGCGCTGGATTGCGTTTGCCTGGGGAAACGATCGTGATGTTCATCCACATCGCAGGTTAGTCATCAGTAAAGCGTAACGGGCCGCACAGAGCGGCCCGTTTTGATCAGCACTCGGTCACAATCGTGCTCAGCGGCAGGCGAGACTTCGGCAGCGTGGCGTTGAAATCTTCCACGCTGTGATGCCCAACCGGCACCACCACCAGGCTGGTGAAGCCTTTCTCTTTCAGGCCAAACTCTTCGTCGAGAATAGCGGCGTCGAAGCCTTCGATTGGCACGGCGTCCAGACCCAGCGCACCCACGCCCAGCAGGAAGTTACCGACGTTCAGGTAAACCTGTTTCGCCATCCACTGGTCGTCATCTTTCAGATCCACGCGGTGCATATCGGCAAAATAGTGGCGTCCTTTGTTATTGGCCGCTTTCGCTTCCGGCGTGTTGAAACGACCATCCGCCTCTTCCTGATCGACAACGCGCTCCAGCCAGGCGTCGTCCATCGCGGTTTTCGCGCAAAATACCACCACGTGAGAAGCATCCAGCATTTTGCGTTCGTTGAACACATAGGTGCCCGCGGCGGATTTCGCCACGCGGGCTTTACCTTCCTCGGTGCTGGCCACAATGAAGTGCCACGGCTGGGAGTTGGTGCTGGATGGGCTGTACTGCAGCAGGGTTTTGATTTTTTCCGCTTCTTCAGCGGTCAGTTTTTTGGTTGGGTCGAACGCCTTGGTAGAGTGGCGTTTCAGGGCGA
This sequence comes from Enterobacter asburiae, assembly GCA_011754535.1. Taxonomy (NCBI): domain Bacteria; kingdom Pseudomonadati; phylum Pseudomonadota; class Gammaproteobacteria; order Enterobacterales; family Enterobacteriaceae; genus Enterobacter; species Enterobacter asburiae. The sequence goes on from JAAQVN010000001.1 coordinate 1,274,269, forward strand.
CAGAAATGATATCCATAACTACTCCTGGTAATGAAATTCGCCCGTGCGCGGGCGCGAAAGGAGAGCAGATTACCGCGCGAAGCCGCAAAAGATAAGTGCGATTCGAGCGGTTATACTGTTCGGCACAGACGAACAGTCAGGCTGGCCGTATCCACTTCTGGTCTTTTTTCGGCAGCTTATCGACAACCAGATTCCACGAGTCCGCGATCAGGTCGGCGACCAGTTCAGGCGTGATGTCGTCGGTGCCGTAAAGCGAGATCCAGTGTTTTTTATTGAGGTGGTAGCCCGGCTCAACGCCGCGATAAATCTGCTGATTTAACAGGGATTTTTCCGGGTCGGATTTCAGGCTAACGTGGGGCCTGCCGTGCGCGGTGGCCATCAGCATAAAAATTTTCCCGCCAACCTTAAACACGTCGTACTCGGGGCCAAACGGCCAGCAGTGTTCGGTGAAAGGCATCTCCAGCGCGACGCGTTTCGCGTGCGCCTGCAGAGAGTTACTGTCCATCGCTATCCTCCTGAGCCAGCCCGCGCCACATAGCTTCAAAACCCAGCGCTTTAAAATCGACGGCACGGGACGGATCGCGGGTGGCAAACTCCATGGTGGTTTCCGCCAGCGATAAGAAAAGAGCATCGCCAAACGTTTTAAATTCATCGGACATAAACACCGGGCGCACCGAGCGGCGGCACAGCTCGTGAAGTTCCGGGAACATCTCCTTCACCGCCTGTTCCGTTTCGGTGCTCAGCTTTTCACTGACGCCAATCTGGCGGATTGCCGCATGAGAAACGGGGTTACGAATACCCCAGTCCACGTAGCTGTTCCAGATATTGCGGGTATGCTCTTTAGGAAGGGTGAGGGTGCGATCGAGGTTCGCCAGCATGGTCTGGCAGAGATCCTGCTTGAGGTGCAGGTAAAGGGCATTCAGCAGGTCGTCTTTAGTAGCAAAGTAGCGAAACAGCGTGCCTTCAGCGACGCCCGCGTTACGGGCAATTAACGCCGTTGAGGCGGCAATACCTGACTGTGCAAATGCCACCGTTGCGGCTTCCAGTAAGGCCTGTTTTTTATCTTCACTCTTCGGACGTGCCACTAAATTTTCCCCCTCTCAATGCTAAAAACCCTGATTGAAACACGTGCTTTGACACGCTGCAACGCGGAATGTCAAAGATCGAAAACGTCTTGACGACTTTATCATCATATCTATAATGAGTGCTTACTCACTCATAATCAAGTTTCCCCCGCGTAAACCATCGGATGGCGCGCGTTTTCGGGTCAGGATATGAAAAAGCCTCTCTTCATCTGCGTGGTGTTCGTCATGATTATTGCTTCAGCTGCGAGTTTACCGTTTGTTCTGAATGCCGGATTTGGCCAGCCGCCGCAGGGTGCGCAGCTTACGGAAGTGGAGGCTTCTCCGCACTATCGCGACGGGAAGTTCCACAACGCGCTTCCGACGCCTGGCTTTACCGGGCAGCAAAACATGCTGGTGGCGTGGTGGCAGTTCCTGACCCGTAAAACCGAAAACGCCCGTCCGGCGCAGCCGTTGCCACTGGTGAAAACCGATCTGGCGAGCTTGCCTCTGGAGCAGGATACGCTGGTGTGGCTCGGCCACTCTTCGTGGTATATGCAGCTGGCGGGAAAACGCATCCTGATCGACCCGGTCCTCGGCAACTATGCCGCGCCGTTCTCGTTCCTTAATAAGGCGTTTGCGGGAGAGTACCCGTGGCGTGCGGAGAGCATGCCGGAAATCGACCTGCTGATTATCTCGCACGATCACTACGACCATCTGGACTACGCCACCATCCGGGCGCTATTGCCGAAGGTGAAGCGTGTCGTGACGCCGCTCGGCGTGGGATCCCACCTGCGCTACTGGGGAATGACGCCTGAGATTATCGACGAGCGCGACTGGAACCAGTCGGTGCACATCAGCGATGCGCTGACGGTTCACGTGCTGCCCGCGCGCCACTTCTCCGGGCGCGGCATCAAGCGTGACCAGACCCTGTGGGGCAGTTTTATGTTCGTCACGCCAGAGCAGAAGGTCTACTACAGCGGCGACTCCGGTTACGGCCCGCACTTTAAGGCCATTGGCGAGCAGTTTGGCGAGGTGAATTTAGCCATCATGGAAAACGGCCAGTACGACCAGGACTGGAAGTACATCCACATGCTGCCGGATGAAACGGCGCAGGCTTCGGCGGACCTCAACGCGAAAGCGGTGGTGCCGGGGCATAACGGGCGTTTCGTGCTGGCGAAACACACCTGGAACGATCCGCTGATCCAGCTGGCGCGGGCCAGTAAGGATAAAAATTATCGGCTGCTGACGCCGGAACTGGGTGAGCCGGTTCGGGTGAGCGATAGCATGCAACAGTTTCGTGAGTGGTGGGAATAATGTTGAACCAAGAAACAGAGGGGGAGAGCAGCATGACGATTTCCGCTCAGGTCATTGATACCATAGTCGAATGGATCGATGACAACCTACACCAGCCGCTACGCATCGAAGAGATCGCCCGCCACGCGGGTTACTCCAAGTGGCATTTACAGCGGCTGTTTATGCAGTACAAAGGCGAAAGCCTGGGGCGCTACATCCGCGAACGCAAGCTGCTGCTGGCGGCGCGGGATCTGCGTGAATCTGACGAGCGCGTGTACGAAATCTGCCTGCGCTACGGTTTTGAATCGCAGCAGACGTTTACCCGCATCTTTACCCGCACCTTCCATCAACCGCCTGGGGCATATCGCAAAGAGAACCATAGTCGGGCGCATTGAAATTGACGAAACGTAGGCCGGGAAAGGCATTGCTGCCACCCGGCTTTTTTATTGGCCTACGACGCCAGTGAAAACCAGCGGCGCCAGACGAAACGCAGGATGAAGAATTCAATGGCCCCGAGCAGTAAAAACCACACGCAGAACAGTATGGTGTAAAGCTGGTTCAGATCGACCATATGAAAGGTCTGAACCAGCTTCTGCGCCAGCACCAGACCCAGCGACGGTGCGGGCAGCAGTAAGCAAGAGAGCAGGGCCAGCAATAAAATGCCCCCTGCAGTCAGCAGCGATTCCAACGGGTGTTTCATCGTAATGTTAATCGTCAGTTAAAAATGTCATTGTCCGGCATCCTTTAACGTAAAGCAATATCAACCCGCCAGGCCTTTTTTAATGAAATAATTCTCGACACCAACAAATAATGCGCGAAAGGAAATTAATTTAACCATGATGATTAAATTAATTTCGCGCTATGTAAATAAATGTCTGCATCACGAAAATAATTTTACAAACGTATAAGTGCTGTATCCAATTAACGTCGCAATAACAATGGCTGCGACAATGTATAACGCCAGGCGCCGTCCGCGATAAATACCAAACATGGTACCCCCTCGTTTAGGAATGGTTTAGAAATATTTTGTAAAAATCAGCTCGTCGAAATAATTTTAATCAATTTTGAATAACCCAGTGGTAAATATATTGCGGTAGATCAATTTTACCCGCAAGACTTTAAAATCAATTTATTTAAGCCAGAAAGGAATTCAGGCTTCTGTTCACCGGATATTGAAGGAAAAATACGATGACTGAAAAAAAATTCTCCTCAAACATGCCGCCTTCCGGCGGGCTGGCATACCAGCAGACCACAGAGCAGGTGCTTGCCTACGCGCAAAGCCAGGCGAGCGGTCTGGACCGCGCAGAGGCGCAGGCGCGTCTGCAAAAACATGGCCCGAACGCGCTTCCGGAGAAAAAGGGCAAGCCGGGCTGGCTGCGTTTTCTCGCGCACTTTAACGATGTGCTGATTTACGTTCTGCTGGCCGCTGCGGTATTAACGGCGGTAATGGGCCACTGGGTCGATACGCTGGTTATTTTGGGCGTGGCGGTTATCAACGCCTTGATTGGCCATATTCAGGAAAGCAACGCGGAAAAATCCCTGAAGAGCATTCGTAATATGCTCTCCAGCGAGGCACGCGTTATTCGCAACGGCAACCATGAAACCATCCCAACGACTGAAATAGTCCCGGGCGATATTATTGTATTACGCGCGGGGGATCGTATTCCGGCAGATATGCGTTTAATCAAAGCGCATAATTTACGCGTGGAAGAGGCGATTCTGACCGGCGAATCCACCGTGGTGGATAAACATATTAATCCGCTGAGCGGTGAACTGCCGCTGGGCGACCGCACCAATATGGTCTTCTCCGGAACGACCGTCAGCGCGGGCGGCGGCATCGGCGTGGTCACCGCGACCGGTAAGGAGACGGAGCTCGGCCACATCAACCAGATGATGGCGGGTATCGAAAAACACCGCACGCCGCTGCTGGTGCAGATGGACAAGCTGGGGAAAGCGATCTTCGCCATTATCCTCGCAATGATGGCTGCGCTGTTCGTCTTCAGCCTGGTGTTCCGCGAGATCCCGATGGGCGAGCTGCTGCTCTCCCTGATCAGCCTGGCGGTGGCCTCCGTGCCGGAAGGTCTGCCGGCGATAATCTCCATCATCCTCTCGCTGGGCGTGCAGGCGATGGCCCGCAAGCGGGCGATTATCCGCAAGCTGCCGACGGTTGAAACGCTCGGCGCGATGACCGTGGTCTGCTCGGATAAAACCGGCACCCTGACCATGAACGAGATGACGGTCAAAGCCATTATCACCGCCGACGCCTGCTACCGCGTGGACGGCAACAGCTACGAGCCGGTGGGCAACATCTACCTGGAAGGCAGCGACGAGCCGGTCCACATCCAGCCGGGCACCGTGCTGGAGCAGTACCTGCGCACCATCGACCTCTGCAACGACAGCCAGCTGATTCAGGACGAGCGCGGCCTGTGGGGCATCACCGGTGGGCCGACCGAGGGGGCGCTGAAGGTGCTGGCGGCGAAGGCCAGCCTTGAGCCGGTCGTGACTACGCTGGTTAATAAGATCCCGTTCGACTCGCAGTACAAGTACATGAGCACCCACTACCAGATTGGCGGTGAGGAGCAGATTTTGATCACCGGCGCGCCGGACGTCATTTTCGCCCTGTGCGCCGAGCAGCAGACCCGCAACGGTGCGGAAGCCTTCAACCGCGCGTACTGGGAAAGCGAGATGGAGCGCTATGCCCGTCAGGGGCTGCGCATGGTCGCCGCGGCGTTCAAGCCGGCGAACGGCGAGCAGGAACTGACGCACGACGATCTGAGCCACGGTCTGATCTTCCTCGGCATCGCCGGGATGATGGATCCGCCGCGTCCGGAAGCCATTGATGCGATTAACGCCTGCCAGCAGGCGGGGATCCGCGTGAAGATGATCACCGGGGATCACCCACAGACGGCGATGAGCATCGGTCAGATGCTGGGGATCGCCAACAGCGAGCAGGCGGTCACTGGCTACGAGCTGGAGAAAATGGACGATGCCGCGCTGGCGGAAGCCGCGGTGAAGTATGACATCTTCGCCCGCACCAGCCCGGAGCATAAGCTGCGTCTGGTGAAAGCGCTGCAGGATAAAGGCGAAATCGTCGGTATGACCGGTGACGGCGTGAACGATGCTCCGGCGCTGCGTCAGGCTGACGTGGGTATCGCGATGGGCATCAAAGGCACGGAAGTGACCAAAGAGGCGGCGGACATGGTCCTGACGGACGATAACTTCGCCACCATCGCCAGCGCGGTAAAAGAGGGGCGTCGCGTTTACGACAACCTGAAGAAGACCATTCTGTTCATCATGCCGACCAACCTCGCGCAGGGGCTGCTGATTGTGATTGCGCTGCTGGCGGGGAACATCATTCCGCTGACGCCGGTGCTGATTTTGTGGATGAACATGGCCACCTCCGCCACGCTCTCCTTCGGTCTGGCTTTTGAGGCCGCCGAGCGCAACATCATGCGTCGTCCGCCGCGTCAGACCGGGCAGCACGTGATGGACGCCTACGCCGTGTGGCGCGTGGCCTTCGTCGGCACCATGATTGCCATCGCCGCCTTTGCGCTGGAAGCCTGGCTGGCTCCGCGCGGCCACAGCGCGGAGTTCATCCGCACCGTGCTGCTGCAGATGTTGGTCTGCGCCCAGTGGGTGTACATGATTAACTGCCGCAACACCGAAGGGTTCTCCCTGAACCGCGGCCTGCTGGCGAACAAAGGGATCTGGCTGGTGACGGGCGTACTGTTCCTGCTCCAGGCGGCGATTATCTACCTGCCGTTTATGCAGATGCTGTTCGGCACCGAAGCGCTGCCGCTGCGCTACTGGTTCGTGACTCTGGCGGTGGCGGGCGTGATGTTCTTCGTCGTCGAAATCGAGAAGCGACTGACCCGCAGGTTCCGTAAGGCTGCATAACAAAGAACCCCCTCACCCTGCCCTCTCCCCAAAGGGGAGAGGGTGTTCAAGTTCCCTCTCCCCTTTGGGGAGAGGGTTAGGGTGAGGGGAGACAACGCTGAGGTACTCCCATGAAATTCCCGGTCCTGTTAGCACTTCTTGTCAGTACCCTGCAACCCGTATTCGCCTCCGCGATCCCCGTACGCGTCGCCGCCGTGGAGCAGACCGCCCACGCCGCCGAGCGCCAGATCCCGGGCCGCATCGAAGCTATCCACACCGTTGAGCTGCGCGCCCGCACGGAAGGCGTGATCACCAAAATTCACTTCCGCGACGGACAGTACGTGAAAAAAGGCGACGTGCTGTTCGAGCTGGACGACGCCGAGCCGCGCGCCGCCCTGCGCCTGGCGCAGGCCGAGGTGAGAAGCGCCGAAGCCACGCTGCGTCAGGCGCAGCAGCAGCTTTCCCGATTTGAAAGCCTGGGCAGCAGCAACGCCATCAGCCGTCACGACGTGGATAACGCCCGCATGCAGCGGGACGTCGCCAGCGCCGCGCTGGAGCAGGCCAAAGCCCGGCTCGACACCCGCAGCGTCACCCTGAACTACACCCGCATCGCCTCGCCGATTGACGGCCGCGTGGGGCACAGCCAGTTCCACGTCGGCAGCCTGGTCAACCCTGCCAGCGGCGTGCTGGTGGAGGTGGTGCAGCTTGACCCGATCCGCATCGCCTTTGCGCTGGAGGAGGGGGCATTTGCTACCAAAGCCGGACAGCATGCCGACATCAGCGCCATGAAGCAGGCCTGGCAGGCGTTAATTGACAGCAACGGCCAGCGCGTCAGCGGCGAGCTCACCTCCGTAGACAACTGCATCGACCCGCGCACCGCCAGCATGATGCTGCGCGCCGAGTTCGCCAACCCGCGCCATCAGCTCCTGCCCGGTGGCAATGTAAACGTGTATTTGCGCCCGGCAAGCGAACAGCCCGTGCTGACCCTGCCCGCTGCCGCGGTGCAGCAGAACGGCGACGGGTTCTTCGCCTGGGTGGTTAACGCCGACGGCAAGGCTGAAATGCGCCCGCTGAAGATAGCCGGACAGATCGGCCAGCAGTTTCAGATTGCCTCCGGCGTGAAGTCCGGTGAGCGAGCGATTACTAACGGCGCGCAGCGCGTGCAGCCCGGCGCTACCGTCCAGATACTCAACTAAGGAGCCATCATGCTGACGTTTTTCATCAAACGCCCGCGCTTCGCGATGGTGATTGCGCTGGTCATCACCCTGGTGGGGGCCATCGCGCTGAAGATTATTCCGGTGGAGCAGTACCCGCAGATCGCGCCGCCGGTCGTGAACGTTTCTGCCAGCTGGCCGGGCGCCAGCTCGGCCGACGTGGCGGAGGCCATTGCCACGCCGCTGGAGACCCAGCTGAACGGCGTGGACCACATGCTCTACATGGAGTCCACCAGTTCGGACGAAGGCACCTACAGTCTGAACATTACCTTTGCGGCGGGCACCGATCCGGACCTCGCCGCCATCGACGTGCAGAACCGCGTGGCGCAGGCCGTGGCGCAGCTGCCGACCGAGGCGCAGCAAAACGGCGTGCAGGTGCGCAAGCGCGCCACCAACCTGATGATGGGGGTAAGCCTTTACTCACCGAATAACACCCATACGCCGCTTTTCGTCAGCAACTACGCCAGCACCCAGGTGCGCGAGGCGCTGGCTCGCCTGCCGGGCGTCGGGCAGGTGCAGATGTTTGGCGCGCGCGACTACAGCATGCGCATCTGGCTGCGTCCGGACCGCATGAACGCCCTGAACGTCACCACCGACGATGTGGCGCAGGCGCTGCGCGAGCAGAACGTGCAGGGGGCGGCAGGCCAGGTTGGCACGCCGCCGGTATTTAACGGCCAGCAGCAGACCCTGACCATCAACGGGCTGGGGCGCTTAAGCCAGGCCGAAGACTTTGCCGACATCATCATCCGCGCGGGCGAGATGGGCCAGCTGCTGCGCCTGAAGGACGTCGCCGCCATTGAGCTTGGCTCGCGCAGCTACAGCTCGGGCGCGCAGCTGAACGGGCACGACTCCGCCTACCTCGGCATCTACCCGACGCCGTCCGCCAACGCCCTGCGCGTGGCCGACTCGGTGCGCGCGGAGCTGGAGCGCCTCTCGACGCGCTTCCCGGACGACCTGGTCTACGAGGTGAAGTTCGACACCACTTCCTTTGTGGCCGCCACCATTAAAGAGATCGGCGTCTCGCTGGCGCTCACCATGCTGGCGGTGGTTATCGTCGTTTCCCTGTTCCTGCAAAGCTGGCGCGCGACGCTGATTGTCGCGCTCGCCATTCCGGTGTCGCTGGTGGGCACCTTCGCGCTGCTCTACGCGCTCGGCTACTCCGCCAACACCCTCAGCCTGTTCGCCATCATTCTGGCGCTGACCATGGTGGTGGATGACGCCATCGTGGTGGTGGAGAGCGTCGAAACGCTGATGGCGGAAGGGCAGAGCCGCACGGCGGCGACCGCGCTGGCCCTGCGCCAGATTGCCGGGCCGGTCATCGCGACGACGCTGGTGCTGCTGGCGGTGTTTGTGCCGGTTGCGCTCCTGCCGGGGATTGTCGGCGAGCTGTACCGCCAGTTCGCGGTGACACTCTCCACCGCCGTCACGCTCTCAAGCCTGGTGGCGCTGACCCTGACGCCCGCCCTGTGCGCGCTGCTGCTGCGCCCGCGCCCGGAGAAGCCTGCTGCGGTTTATCGCGCCTTTAATCGCGGGCTGGACGCCACGCGCGGTTTCTATACCCGCATCGTGCACGTCTTAAACCTGCGCCCGTGGCTGGCACTGCTGGCCACCGCATGCGCGGCGGTGGTAGTGGTGTTCAGCTTTATGTCGATGCCAAAAGGCTTCCTGCCGCAGGAGGATCAGGGCTACTTCTTCGCCAGCGTCCAGCTGCCGGAAGCGGCCTCGCTGGAGCGTACCGAAGCGGTGATGACCACGGCGCGCGAACTCATCGCCAAAAATCCGGCGGTGGAGGACGTGATTCAGGTCTCCGGGTTTAACATCCTCAACGGCACCAGCGCCTCTAACGGCGGGTTTATCTCCATCATGCTCAAAGACTGGAGCGAGCGTCCGCCGCTGGACGAGGTGATGGGGAGCCTGCAGCGCCAGTTGCTGGCCCTACCGGAAGCGACCATCATGACCTTCGCGCCACCGACGCTGCCGGGGCTGGGCAACGCCTCCGGCTTCGACCTGCGCATTCAGGCGCATGCGGGGCAGAGCCCGGCGGAGCTGGAGCGCGTGACGCGTGAGGTGCTGGCGAAAGCTAACCAGCATCCGCAGCTGAGCCGCGTGTTCACCACCTGGAGCAGCAATGTGCCGCAGCTGACGCTAACCGTTGACCGCGAGCGCGCCGCGCGCCTCGACGTGCCGGTATCACGAATCTTCAGCAGCCTGCAGACCGCCTTTGGCGGCACCCGCGCTGGGGATTTCAGCGTCAACAACCGCGTCTACCACGTGGTGATGCAAAACGAGATGCAGTGGCGCGAGCGCGCAGAGCAAATCAGCGAGCTGTTCGTGCGTAGCAACAGCGGCGAGCGGGTGCGCCTGAGCAATCTCGTCACCATCACGCCGAGCGTCGGCGCGCCGTTCCTGCAGCAGTACAACCAGTTCCCGTCCGTGTCGGTGAGCGGCTCGGCGGCGGCTGGGGTGAGCAGCAGCACCGCGATGGCGGCGATGGGCGAGATTCTGGCGGAGAATTTGCCTGCGGGGTACAACTACGCCTGGAGCGGCATGTCATATCAGGAGCAGCAGACCGGCAATCAGGCGATATGGATCGTGCTGGCGGCGGTGGTGATGGCGTGGCTGTTCCTCGTCGCCCAGTACGAAAGCTGGACGCTCCCGGCGAGCGTGATGCTCTCGGTGCTGTTCGCCCTCGGCGGGGCGCTGGTCTGGCTGTGGTTGGCGGGCTACGCCAATGACGTGTACGTGCAGATTGGCCTGGTATTGCTGATCGCGCTAGCGGCTAAAAACGCCATTCTTATCGTGGAGTTTGCCCGCGCGCGGCGCATGGACGGGATGGCGATTGTCGATGCCGCAAAGGAAGGGGCCTCGCGCCGCTTCCGCGCGGTGATGATGACCGCCGTGTCGTTCATTATCGGCGTCCTGCCCATGATGCTGGCGACCGGAGCGGGTGCCCAGAGCCGCCGCATCATCGGCACCACGGTGTTCAGCGGCATGCTGGTGGCGACCGTGGTGGGGATTGTGTTCATCCCCGCGCTGTTCGTGCTGTTCCAGCGCCTGCGCGAGTGGGGTCACGGCCTTACGGACTCGTCGCCCACAGCTCGCAGTGTTTCTGCACCAGAGAAATAAGCGAGCCGCCGTCGGCGATAAAGTCCCGCATGCGCTGTGCCTCGCTCTTGCCCTGCTTTAACAGCAGGGCGATTTCATTGATTGCGCTGGTCGCGCCGAGCTTCTCGGCCGACGGTGCAACCTGCTCCAGCAGCCACGCAATGTCTTCCGCTACGGTTTTGTGCTCGCCGGTGTGCACGTCCGTCAGGATCCCCTCCAGCCCGTAGCGACAGGCCTGAAAACGGTTAAAGCGGTAGAGCAGAAAATCCTTCTCCTGATGCTTATAAGGTCGTGCGGTTAACAGCCAGTGCGACGTCGCCTGAATAAGCCCGGCGATGTTAATCGCGTGGCCGAGCGTCAGCGGCGTATCCATCACCCGCACCTCCACAGTGCCGAAGTGCGGGCTGGGGCGGATGTCCCAGTGCAGATCCTTAATGCTGTCGATCATGCTGGTCGAACTCAGGCGGCGGAACAGCCCTTCGAACTCCTGCCAGCTGTTAACCCACGGCATCTGGCCGTTATCCGGGAACCCCGAAAAAATGTTCAGTCGCGACGAGGCGAATTTCGTGTCCGTGCCCTGCATATACGGCGAGGCTGCCGCCAGGGCAATAAAGTGCGGCACGAAGCGCGACAGGCCGTGCAGCAGGTAAATCGCGTCGTCCCCGGTCCGGCAGCCGACGTGCACGTGCTGGCCGAACACCGTTGCCTGCAAAATCAGATAGCCAAAGCGCTCCAGCGTGACGTTATAGCGCTCGTCGTCGCACACCTCCTGACGCTGCCACTTCTGGAAGGGGTGCGTCCCGCCGCCGCAAATCTGAATATGCTGCTCCGCCGCGGCGCGCAGAATGCTCTGCTGCATCACCGAGAACTGCGCCGCCGCCTGGTCGATGTTCTGGCACACGCCGGTGGCGATTTCGAGCATGCTTTCGGTAATGTCGTGTTTGACTTCGCCGCCTTTGATGTCGTCTTTGACGGCGGCGATAAGCGCGGAGGAGTCCTGGCTCAGATCGTAGCCCGGCGGGTTAACCACCTGCAGTTCGAGTTCGATGCCGAGGGTGAACGGTTCAGAGGATTTAAAATCAGGTAAAGGCATGGCGCACTCCGTTGTCTGTGAATGTTGAGTATAGACAACGGGTGTGGCGCGCTCGTCTCAGGGTGGTATAACTGATAGCAGGCTTAGCAAAAGGGGAGTGACTTATGTCTGACCATCCAACCATTGCGCTGATTGGTCCCGGTGCGATTGGCACCACCATTGCCGCTGTGTTGCATGACGCGGGCCGCACGCCGCTGCTGTGCGGACGCACCGCACATCCGGAATTACGTCTGCGCCACGACGAGGGTGAAACCGTGGTGCCCGGCCCGGTATTAACCGATCCGGCCGACATTACGCGCCCCGTCGATCTCGTTTTCGTGGCGGTAAAAACGACGCAAAATGCCGACAGCGCAGGATGGCTGCGGGCTCTGTGTGATGAAAACACCGTGGTCTGCGCGCTGCAAAACGGCGTGGAGCAAAAAGCCCAGCTTGAGCCGTGGGTTAACGGCGCAGCGGTGCTGCCGTCGGTAGTCTGGTTCCCGGCGCAGCGCGAGCCGGATGCCTCCGTCTGGCTGCGGGCGAAGCCGCGCCTGACGCTGCCGGACGTGCCGCAGGCGCAGCGGGTGGTGGAGGCGCTTCGCGATACGCGCTGCGCGGTTGAACTCTCGGCAGATTTCGCTACCGTCGCCTGGCGCAAGCTGCTACAAAACGCGGTCGCCGGGCTGATGGTGCTGGCCAACCGCCGCGCAGGGATGTTCAGGCGCGAGGATATTAGCGAGCTTGCGCTGGCCTATCTGCGCGAGGGGCTTGCCGTCGCCCGCGCCGAGGGGGCAAAGCTGGATGATGCGGTGGCGGAGGAGATTCTGGCGAACTTCCAGCGTGCGCCAGTTGATTTGGGCACGTCGATCCTTGCCGACCGTCAGGCGGATCGCCCGATGGAGTGGGATATCCGCAACGGCGTGATCCAGCGCTACGGCCGCAAGCACGGGATTGCGGTGCCCATCAGTGACGTGGTGGTGCCGCTGCTGGCGGCGGGGAGCGAGGGGCCGGGCTAACGGCCGCTGTTTTTCCGTTCGGCAAAGTAGTGGGCGGGCGTGCTGCCCATCGCTTTACGGAACATGGTGATAAACGCATTCACGGATTCGTACCCGAGCGTTGCCGCCACGTTCTGGACGGGCACGCCGCTTGCCAGCTCCCGCAGGGCAATAATCAAATGCAGCTGCTGGCGCCATCGCCCGAAGCTCAGCCCGGTCTCGCGCTGCATCAGGCGGGCAAACGAGCGCTCGCTGAGGGCAAGCCGTTTTGCCCACTCCTTCAGAGTGCTTCTGTCCTCCGGGCGGCTGACCAGCGCGTCGGCCATGGCGCGAATTTTCGGGTCAGTCGAGACCGGCAGGCTCAGCTTCTGCTGCGGCATGCTGGCGAGCTCGTCAAGCGTGACTCTGGTCAGCCTGGCGACGTGGCTGTCGGGAGGATAATCCACGCCTTCGCGCGTCAGACGATCGACCAGCTCCTTAATCAACGGCGAGATCGCCAGGGTGCAGCATCTCTCCGGCAGCGCCGCCGCGCCGGGCTCAATAAACAAATAGTTGAGATGCGCGTTCCAGGTCGCCCTGGCGCTGTGCGGGATCCCGCCGGGGATCCAGACGGCGCAGTCCGGCGGCACGATCCAGATGTCATTCTCCGCGTAACAGCTGACCGCACCGTATCGGGTAATAATCAGCTGGCCCTTGCGGTGGGTATGTACCGGCACTTCTGCGGCGTAATCCACGAAGTCCAGATGACGCGCCACGGCAGGGGAGGCGGTGGCGTCAGGGTCATACAGCGTATGAGCGAGTTGAGGTTTCACGATTCTGGCAACATTTAGGTATTTTTTGACAGAATAGAGTATTTAAGGGCGTCTGTAAGCCGGTAATAATCCCGGCATGAAAAACATCTTCTCTCATCCCGTGCGCCTGCCTGACGCGTTGCGAAACGACGCGGGCGCGCTGATCTACGCCGCGAAGAGCTTTGCCGCGGCGATGCTGGCTTATTACATTGCGCTCTCGATAGGCCTCGAACGTCCCTCGTGGGCAATTATTACGGTTTACATCGTGTCACAGACGTCAGTTGGGGCATCGCTGAGCCGAAGCCTCTACCGGCTGGCCGGTACCGTGGCGGGGGCCAGCGCAACCGTGCTGATTGTGCCCACCTTCGCGAATACGCCAGTCCTGTGTAGCGTGGTGCTGACGGGTTGGATCACGTTCTGCCTGTGGCTCTCCCTGCTGGAGCGCACGCCCCGGGCGTACGCCTTTGTGCTGGCCGGCTATACCGCGAGCCTGATTGGTTTTCCCGCGGTGTCCGATCCCGGCGGCATTTTTAACGTCGCCATTGTCCGCGTGCAGGAGATCGCTATCGGGATTTTCTGCGCGGCGCTGATTCACCGCTACGTGCTGCCCGCGCGCGTCTCGGGGCTGTTCAACGGGAAATTATCCCAGACGCTACAGGCCGCGCGCCAGCGGGTGGCTGATACCTTATCAGGTAAACCCGATGCGGCTTCCGCCCCTCTGCATCTGGCCCTGGCGCTGCAGTTCCTGCAGGGCATAAGCCACCATATTCCGTATGATTTTGCTCTTTCAGCTCCGGTGCGGCAGGCCAGAAAGGCGATCCACGATCGGCTGGCTCGGCTGGTTATCGTCAACTGTGAGCTTCACGATCGCCTGCCAGCGATCGGAACCCTGTCCACCGACGTGCAGGTATTGCTGAGCGACGTTCAGGCCTGGCTTGCCGTTGAAGGCGCCAGCAGCACGGCAGAGGCGCTGCGGCTCCGCTGTGCGCTTCTCGTCGATCGGTATGCCGCGCAGGCGCAGACCTTTGACGACGCGTTGCAGGTCAGTTTTATTCGCTACCTCTCGGAGGCCATCGCTCTTCTGCAGCAGTGCGAACGTCTTTCCGGGGCCATCCGCCATGCCAAACCCGTCGTTGGGGAGAGGCAAACCCGCGCGGCGAAAGGCTACGTTTTTCACCGCGATCCCCTCACCGCAGCCCGCACGGCGTTGGGGGCTTTCGCTATCATCCTGAGCGGCTGTCTGGTCTGGATCTTCTCAGCGTGGCCGGATGGCGGTACGGCGGTGTCTATCCTGGGGGTCTGCTGCACGCTGTTTGGCAGCTTCGACACTCCGGCACCCCACATCGTGAAATACATCGTTGGCTCGTTCTGGGGCGTGGTCATTAGCCTGTTCTACAGCTTTGCGCTGCTGCCGCTGGTGAGCGATTTCCCGGTGCTGGTGGCGGTGCTTGCCCCGGCGTATCTGCTGGCCGGGTCGCTTCAGGCGCGTCCGCCCACCACGTTTATGGCGATGGGTATTACCCTGACGCTGCCCATTCTGTGCGAGCTGGGGGCGCACTACAGCGGAGATTTCGCCGTTGCGGCTAACACCGCCATCGCGCTCTTTGCCGCCACTGGTTATGCCGTCATCAGCATGAGCCTGCTGCAAACCGTGCAGGCGGATGGCGCCATCACGCGTCTGCTGAACCTGTGCCAGCGCGACATTTGCCGCAGCCTGAAGGGCACGCTGCGGGTTGATGAAACGCACTGGATCAACCTGATGATGGACCGAACCGCCCTGTTGCTGCCGCGCCTGCAGCGCAGCGAGCGTGCGCCAGAGCAGGCGCTCGGTCGACTGCTGCACGCGCTGCGCCTGGGGCTTTCAGTCATGCATTTACGCCGCAGTGACGCACCGCCCGGCAGGGAGGTTGACGCGCTTTTTCATCGGATAAACGCCGCAGACCGCCACGCCTTACGCGAACGCATCGTTACCCTTATCGAACGCCATCTGCCTGCGGCAGATGAACATACGCGCCAGTTGGTCTTCAGGCTGGTGGATCTGCACTGTGCATTACGGGAGCCGGACCATGGTTAACGATCTCAATATCGGCGGGGTTTTTATTCCGGGGCTGCTGATGGTCGCCCTCGCGGCGCTGGTCTGCACGCTGGGCCTCGTCGCGCTTTTCTCTCTCAGCAGGCTCTACCGGCGCTTGCCGTTTCGCCCGCTGATGGATGTTTCCACCTGGATTGTCACCTTTTTCCTGCTGATGCAGGGCCTGACTGCGTTGGGGTTATTGTCATGAAATCACTGCTTTCTTTACTGGCTCGCTATGCGCTGACGTTAAGCGTCGTCGCGGCGGCCACGCTTCTGGCGTTTCTGATGTGGAAACACTATGCACATACGCCGTGGACCCGCGACGGCCGCGTGCGGGCGGACGTGGTGCAGATAGCGCCGGACGTCTCCGGGCCGGTCATCAGCGTGGCCGTGCGGGACAACCAGTGGGTGAACCGGGGCGATGTGCTCTACACCATCGATCCGCGCTGGCTGAAGCTGGCGGTGGTCAGCGCGCAGGCTGACGTCGAGTCGAAACGCCATGAAATGCTGATGCGCCAGGACGCGGCCCATCGCCGCACGCTGATTAAAAACGCTATTTCGAGCGAGGATTTGCAGCAAACCGGCAGCGCGGCGAACGTCGCGGCGGCCAATTATCACGGCGCGCTGGCCGCGCTGGATCTGGCAGAGCTTAATCTGGCGCACGCCACCGTCCGTGCGCCAGTTTCGGGGTACGTCACGCACCTGCGGCTTCGCCCTGGCGATTATGCGACAGCGGGGGAGACGAAGGTCGCCATCGTCGATGCCCACAGCTTCTGGGTGGTGGGGTACTTTGAAGAGACCAAGCTGCGCCATATCCGCGTCGGGGATGCCGCGCAGGTGGTGCTGATGGGGTACGAGCCGGTCATCACGGGTCACGTGGAGAGCATCGGACATGGGATCGGGGACAGCAACGATGAGACGGGCGGGCTGGGGCTGCCCGACGTCGAGCCCACCTTTAGCTGGGTCCGGCTGGCGCAGCGCGTGCCGGTGCGTATTCATATCGACAGGTTGCCGGAGGGGGTTGAGTTGGTGGCGGGGCTGTCGGCGAGCGTGGCGATAGATAAGGAGTGAAGCGACTATGCTTTGTCTACGAACATATCCGCTTCAGGAGAATAATGCTGACAAACGCATGCCAGCTTATGTCCGTCAGGATCGCGCAGATAGGCAACATAAAAGTCGGGGCCGTACGCGCTTCGTGTGCCTGGCTCGCCTTCATTCGTCCCTCCTGCAAGAAGGCCCGCAGCATGGAACCGTCTGACAAGGTCCGCGTTATCTGCACTGAATGCGAACATAGTCCCATTTCCCGCCGTTGCGCGATGCCCGTCAAAAGGAGGACAAATACAGAAGCTGAACCCCTCACCTGGATTATTTTCATCCCCCCACATTGCCCAGCTTTCAGTCCAGGCAGGCAGACGCGAGAAGCCCAGAACGTTAAAAACAGCGTCATAAAAGTTCACGGAGCGCTGAAAGTCGTTTGTACCTATAGTGATATAAGCCAGCATTTTAAGACCCCCGGTCTTCAATAGTCGATTTAACAGCCTTCTGCGTCCATTTACGGATTCAGCCGTGTACAAAACCTTTTTTTGATCATTTCCCCACAAATGCACTCACTGGTAAATCAAAACGCTTCGCCAGTCTACGCATATGATCCAGCGTTAACGTACGCTGTCCGTTGAGGATCCGACTCACCAGAGACTTCTTACCAATTTCGTTCTCGAAGTCGCTCTGAGTGAGTTGGTACTGATCCATCAGCGTTCGCAATAACGCAACGCCTGACGGAATGCTGGCAACACGCGCGTTAAATTCTGCAAACTCCGGAGACTCGTTTTCGTATTTATCGATCCTGGCGGTGAGCATCTCTACCAGCGGGCTATCGGGTTCGTGTTCTATCAGATACTCCACCAGCGCTAGCGCATCCTCGTAATCCTGGCGCGACGGGCTTGAGCCCAGGAAAGGGAGTACGTTGTCAGGTTGTTAACTGCTGCATAGTTCATTCGAACATACAACAGCGAATCCTTCAGAGCTGTCATGTATTTTAAATGAGAATTATCTTAATTCATTGGATTTATGTTTTTGAAAAGGATATAAAAGAGCTTACCACCATAACTGAAGATGAAAAAAATGGCTGAATCGATAAATGTATATCCCGGTAAACATACTTCTGTTAGAGAAGACCACTTTAGTCAGCAAGAAAAAGATATTATTAATGTTCTATCAAAAGAGTTTTACGTGACAAATGGTGGTGGGATAATAACACTCACCTCAAATAGTAAATATAAATATATATTATTACGCCCCACTGATATTTACATTGAAATGTTTAATCTCGATAGGGAAGTAATAGTTCTCTTTAGTGATTATACAAACTTTCAATCACGTACACTTGATGCTTTTGAACAGGCAGCGAAACAACTTTCATCTTTAAGAGTTGATAAAACATGTTATATTTTGATAAGTAAAGATCAAAATATAGAGGAGAACATTAGTGAACTTATAAAAAAAGAGCCTGAAACAGCAAATATAGTACCTTTTACATATGATGAAACGCAAAAAGCCAATTCAGATGGTTATTTCTTTAGGAATAGAGTTCAGAAATATTTATATAATAGAGATCTTTTCTCATTTGAAGCACCATTAAAAAGTGATTGGTTATTCTTTGGCAGAAATGAAGTTATATTATCCACCATCAATCGAATGAAAGGTGGTAATAACTCTGGTATTTTCGGACTGCGAAAAACTGGGAAAACATCTCTAATTAATGCCATATCTAGAAATCTACAAAAAAATGGTGAGATTGTTACAACAATAGATTGTCAAAGTCCATCTGTTAATAAAAGGAAATGGAACGAGGCTATATATTATGTATGCAAGAAAACGAAAGATGACAATTATCTTCAATCTTATCTTCCAGAAGAAAGTGAATTCACTGAGAAAAATTCTGCGGAAATTTTGGCTAGATTTGTAAGAGATGTTAACAAAGAAAAAGGGAAGAAGTTATTTTTGATTTTCGATGAGATTGAAAATATTTCAAGAATTACATCGCCAACGGAACACTGGAGTAAAGGTTCTGATTTTCTTTATTTTTGGCAATCAATGAGAACAGTTTTTCAGACTGTTGGTATAAATTTAGCCTATCTCATTGTTGGCACCAATCCTTCATGCATAGAAACACCTAGAATAGACAGTTCTGATAACCCGCTATTCAATCATTTCACTCCCACTTATCTTCCAGGGTTTGACATTCGTTCAACAAGAGACATGATAAGAAGAATTGGAAAAAGAATGGGGGTGAATTTTGAGGAGGCAATATATACTAACATTAATGAAGAATATGGTGGGCATCCATTTCTCATTCGTCAAGTTTGTAGCATTATTGCAAGAAGGACTTTTAGTCAAAAAAAACCTGTCAGTATAGGTAGGGTTTCTTATAGGGAAGCTGTGAAAGATTTTGGGGAGAATAGTTTTAATTACTTAGAAATGATTATAGGTGTATTAAAAGAACACTATAATGAAGAATATGAACTTCTCATTACTTTAGCAAATGAAGATAATGAAACGTTCAAGGAAAACTCCAGCAAAAAACAAAACTCATTGGCACACTTGTTAGGTTATGGCATCTTAGGAAAAGATAATGATAGCTATTATTTCATCATTGATTCTATGAGAAGTTATCTGTTAGAGATAAATAAATATAGAAAAATGGAAACAAGTATAGAGCAACGATGGGCTGAAATATCTGAAAGACGGAATGCAGTGGAGAAGAGACTAAGGACGATAATAAAAACAACTTTAAAAAGTATGTATGGAGAACAAATGGCGAAAGATGCAGTTCTTGATATATTAGGTAAAAACAGAAAGTCCGAGTATGTTTCTAAATTGTTTAATGAAATTTTTGATCCGAATCTATCAACAATTTACTTCGAAGATCTCAGGAAAATAATTTCTAAAGAGTGGGGATCTTTTGAGAATATATTTGAAACATCTAAAAAAGAAACTTTCGATTCTTTAGGTTTTATAAATAAGTATAGGTCAGATGCTCATGCGAAAGACATAACGCCAGATGAGTTTACTTTATTTAGACTAAGTATAGTGAAAATTGAAAATGATATAGCCCAATACTTTTCATAAAGGCGCCCCCTTTTTTTATTATTAAAAAAGGGGCTGATAACTTGTTTATAGCTAAAGTTATTTTTCGGAGGTACATAAGATATAACCTAACGATAATTATTGCTTATTAATTCAGTATGCCCATTCCTCATTTTTTACGGACATGTAACAAAAAAACTATTTTTAGCGTAGGGCCGAAATCCTACTTCTTTCTTAGCGGAATTCCGGCCTCCCATCACCCGCCTCAGTGAGCCGCGATATACGGCTCTTTCACAAACTCCGCCAGCAGCCAGACCATATCATGCAGAAGCCCGGTGAGTTCTTTCGCCACGCTCACAGGCAACGTCCCTCCCATTACCGCAAGCGTTAACGCCACGGCATAGTCCACCTGTAGCGTCGTCTCTTGCCAGCAGTCCGGCATACACGAGGTTATCTTTTCCCCCGCAATCAACTGTTCAACCAGGTACGAAGGAAGTTCGGCATCGCAGCGTTCCCGTAGTCGCTTAAGCGCAGCCAGCAATCGCTTACAGAGTGTGGCAGACGTTACTGCGTCGTCAGTTTCCACCAGCACGCTCACATAGGCGGTGCAGGCATCGGCCAGTTCGAAGAGATCCGCAGAATCGGGAAGTTGAAGGTGAAGAAGGTGATTAACAGCACTTTCCTCAGAAAGTGCGTAAGACAAGGTAGGTATAGTTGTCATGTAGTATTCCTTTTCAAAAATAATCCAGACCACCACATAAGTTCCTACGCTCATGGGTGGTAGCGCTGACGGAGGTAGGAATACCGCACATGACAAAGCGGCCAACCTTTCGGTTGCTCCGCCAGCGCGACCGTATTTTAACGGGATGAACGCTGTCGCGACAAAAATAATTGCCGAGTCATGTTAAACGGGTTCCTACGCCCGGTTACGGATGTGCCGCAACGCAGGCACTTTACGGCGGCGAAAAAGGGAAGGAAAGAGATAACCGTGTATTACATAAGGTTACTTGAAAGTTTGCGAGGTGGCTTCCAGAAGGGCATTGCCGGGTGGCGGCTACGCCTTACCCGGCCTACAAAACAGCCAACCAACCCGCGACACGAGCCGTAGGCCCGTGCAAGCGCAGCGCCGCCGGGCACAGTTTGCACCCGGGTTACTCCTTCACGCAGACCTTTTCATTTTGAGCAACCCTTCTAATAACGCCTGCGTCGCGCGGGAGGATTTGCCCGCCTGCGAACAAACCAGCCCAAATTCCCGGCACAGTGAAGGTGCTACGGGCACGACGCACAAGCCGCGTAATTCACCCGGCAGGGCGGATTCAGGTATAAGTGCGACGCCCATGCCTTCGCGTACCAGCAGGCAGGCGCTGATCCAGTCGCGGACGGTCACGCGCACGTCAGAAAGCTGCAAGCCTGCCTGTTCCATCAGGCTTTTTCCGTTGACGGCACAACCGCCCGTTGCGAGTACGAAGGGCTGGTCTGCCAGTTCCTCAAGGGTGATGCCCCGCGAATGCGCATAGCGAGCCTGACGGTGACTGGCTGGCAACACCGCGACCCACGCATCTTGCCCCAGGATTGCATCCGCGTGTCCGGGAATAGGGTTCATGACCACGCCCACATCAACCGTATCTGCCGCCAGCCACTCTTCGACTTCCTGATCCGTCCCTTCTAGTACGACCACCTCGATTTCAGGATGCAGGCGCTTAAAATCCCGCAGCAGTCCGGGCAAAAGCGTGGATGTCACAGAAGGGAAACTGGCAAGACGAATGCGCCCGCCACTCAGCCCACGGCTCTCATCCGCCAGCGCGCGGATGGCGTCCAGTCGCGCCAGCATGCTTCTTGCCTCTTTGACAACCCGCTCACCCAGGGCAGTCACGCCGATGTGGCGCCGCTCTCGCGTAAATACCGCAAATCCTAATGAGGCCTCTAACTGAGCGATCGCCTGGCTGGCGCCCGACTGCGTCATGCCGACCTTTTCAGCAGCACGCGAAATATTACTTGCGTCCGCCACGGCAACCACCAGGCGCCAGTGCAAAAGATTCATCATGGGTATCAGTAGTTCAGCTAATAGTTAATTTATGAATCATTAATTTTACAGTGAGAGCGGCTTTAAGCACAGTGTGGGCAAACCGAATCTTTTTCACTTAGCCGCTTTAACGGAGAGATTATGAAACTCTATTACGCCCCGGACACCTGTTCACTCTCACCCCATATCGTGCTTCGCGAACTGGCGATTGAGTTTGAACTGGTTAAAGTGGACAACAGGAGCAAGCTTACCGCTGACGGGCGCGACTTCCTGACCATCAACCCTAAAGGTTATGTCGCTGCGCTTGAACTGGATGACGGGAAAATACTGACCGAAGGGCCAGCCATTTTGCAGTACCTGGCAGACCTCAAGCCAGAAAGTGGGCTGGCACCGCGAGCAGACAGCTGGGAGCGAGTGCGGCTTCAGGAATGGCTAAACTTTATCACCAGCGAAATACACGCCGGATCGGCACCTCTTTTCAACCGCGTGCTGCCCGAAGAGGTCAAAACTATTTTTCGCGAGAAGCTGTTCAGGCGGTTCGATTTTCTTCAGGAGACGCTCTCCACTAGCGCTTATCTGATGGGAGCGTCATTCAGCGTGGCAGATGCCTATCTTTTCACCGTGCTTGGGTGGGCCAGGTTCTTCGCCATTGAGCTGAGCCCTTGGCCTGCGTTGCTGGCGTACAGGGAAAAAATCAGTGCCCGTCCAGCGGTGCAGGCCGCATTAGGTGCGGAAGCGACTCAGTAAGACTCAAAAGCGGGTTTTTGCCGATCGTGAGTGAATATCTGCCATTTTATTTCCGACGTGCTCAGGGTAAAGACGGCCGTGGCCAGCGTATTCTCTTCATCCGGGTCCTGTGGCGAGAGACGATAAATCGGGAGCGCGGGATCATGCTGGTCTGAAAGAATACCCAGTGCTGCCGCGCCATCGAGGTGAGATTGCGTCTTTAGCCAGGCGTTTAGCCGCTGCTGGCGTGACCGGGAGCTGTCAGTGATTACCTGCTCAACCGCATCAAGCTGAGGGTGGATAAGGTGATTAGCATGGGCGAAAACCTCCCGCAGCGGCATAACGGAACAGCCTGTTCCCGTAGACTCCACGCTAAACAGCCGGCTGTCTCCCATTTGTCCCACCGTATGGTGAAATGCACCGGCGCGTGGCTCGGTAGTCAGTATGGAAATGGCTTCATCCAGCGTGGCGGAATTCAGCGCGGCGCGGGCTAATACCTGACGCGGTATGCCGCGTGGACGGTGCAAAGCGCGTATGTTATTCACCGTATTCACCACGCCCTTTTCGTTTACGGCGAAGGTATGTCCGCAAATCGACCCTGGGTAGGCAAAACTGGTAAACGCCAGGCCGTCATCCGGGGTAATGCTGACGATGGCGCAGTCATGCCGAAGCTGCGGGAAACCGTCTTCATTATGCGCGATAATCAGCTCTCCCTCAGCGGTGCTTCCCGCTACCGTGGTACAGCCGTCAGAGGTCGAGCGCACCAGATCGCCGCGGCAATTCCAGGCAAAGACCTCATCAAACGGTGCTTCCAGACCCTCGGCTAATCCCTCCAGTTCCTGCCAGATAAGGGGATACTGAGACTGGACCAGCGAGCGCATGCTCCGGGTCTGTTCTGCGTCTTTCATGGCGGTAACGGTTTGCCACAACGCCGTTTGTGTCAGTTTTGCATGCCAAGCTTCGCGGCCGAACGCGCCAAGCGCCTGACCTACTGCAAAAGCGGAACCACGAATGTCTATTTTTTTCATAGTGTTATCATTCACTTCTGTTCAGGATACGTGTTGCAAAAATTCTTTCAGGCGTGGATTGCGACTGCTATTCAGCAGCATATCAGGTGGACCATCTTCGGCAATGGTGCCGCCATCAATAAAGATTAGCCGCGATGCCACATCGCGGGCGAAGCCGATTTCATGGGTCACAATCACCATGGTCATGCCTTCTTCGGCCAGCGAGCGCATAACTTTCAGTACCTCATGACGTAATTCGGGGTCCAGCGCTGAGGTCGGCTCATCGAACAGCATCATTTTCGGTTTCACCGCCAGGGCTCTGGCAATGGCCACGCGTTGCTGCTGACCGCCAGAGAGCTCTGATGGGTAGTGGCTGGCGCGTTCGCGTAAGCCAACGCGCTCCAGTAACGCGAGTGCCTGTTCCCGCGCGGCGGCTTTGCTCTGTTTGCGTACGCGAACCGGACCAAACATCACATTCTCCAGCGCCGTCAGATGGGGGAACAGATGGAACTGCTGAAACACCATCCCGGCTTCACGGCGGATATCACACTCGTTAGCGTGAGGATCGGTAAGATGCATTCCCGCTACCAGCAGCGTGCCGGAGGAAATTTCCTCCAGCTTATTAATGCAGCGCAGCAGCGTCGACTTACCCGATCCGGAAGGACCGATGATCACCACCACTTCGCCGGCGTCAATTTTTAAATTGATGTCGTGCAGCACCTGAGTGGCGCCGAAATTTTTCGACACTGCGCTAAACTCAACCATGCTCATAAAATATGGATCCTTTTCTCCAGTTGCTTCAGCAGGAAACTCAGGCACAGCGTCACCAGCAGGTAGATCATTGCCACGGCGGTCCAGACTTCCAGCGCGCGAAAATTACCGGCAATAATTTCTTGTCCCTGACGAGTCAATTCCGCCACACCAATCACAATAAACAGCGAGGTGTCTTTTATACTGATAATCCACTGATTACCTAACGCCGGGATCATACGGCGCAATGCCAGCGGCATAATGACATGCCATAGCGTGCTGCGTTGGGATAATCCCATTGCCAGGCTGGCCTCTCTAAATCCTTTATTAATTGAGAGGATCGCCCCTCGGGTGATTTCTGCAATATAGGCACCCGAGTTAATCACAATGGTCGTAATGGCCGCGGTTACCGGGTCGATATGAATCGGTAGCACCATGGGGAGTGCGAAGTAAATAAACATCACTTGCACCATAATAGGCGTTCCGCGGATTAACTCGACAAAGACTAACGAGACTGTCTTTGATATTTTCCCTCCGAGCGCCCGGCAGGTTCCCGCCAGCAGGCCAATAACAAAACCACCCAATAAACCTGATAGTGAAATAACCAGCGTCAGCTGTAGTCCTTGCAACAACAGCGGCAGGGACTCCCAAATATATTTACTGTCGAAATTCATCATGTTACCCGTTAAGATGCAACGAGGTCGGATCGCTCCGACCTGGCGGGATTATTTTGGCTGTTTAGCAAACCACTTCACGTAAATCTTGCTGTAAGTTCCGTCTGCACGTAACGCCTGCAGCGCTGCGTTGATCTTCGGCGTCAGACTGCTGTTTTTCTGCATCGCAAAGCCGTAGTGCTGCGGCAGAATGCTGTCAGTTTCGCCGGTTGATTTCACTTTTCCATCACCTGCCGTTTTTACGTAATAGAGCACGTTGGGGGAATCATGCACCACGGCGTCAAGGTTACCTGCCTGCAAATCAAGATAGGCGTTATCAATATTCGGGAATTCGACATAATTCGCCTTATATTTGCTTTTCATAAAGCTGGCCGCCGCCGTTCCCTGCTTTAATCCCACTTTCTTTCCTGCTAAATCGCTGAATTTAGTAATGGTATTGTCGCTGCTTTTAATCGCCATTAATAAATCAGCATCATAATAACCGTCGCTGAAATCGACGACCTGTTTACGCGCATCGGTTATCGTAATGCCCGCCATGGCGACATCCAGATTCCGTGATTGCAACCCCGGAATTAGCCCACCGAAGTCCATCGGGCGTAATTCGTAGCTGACATTCATTTTTTTAGCGATGGCATCCCACAAATCAATATCAAAGCCGACGTATTTATCGCCTTGTTTAAATTCAAAGGGGACAAACGCGGTATCAACGCCAACCGTTAATTTATCCTGCGCTTGTGCCACAAAACTGGCGGAGCAAGCGACCAGCGCTAACGTAACTTTTAATTTAGTCAATAATCCGGACATAATAACCCTCGGCGTCAGTGAAGTAGCGTGCATGAATGTCACCCGGCGAAATACATCGGCGGGGTGGGAAAATAAAACGTTGATATGCAGGGCGCACTTTCATGCGCCAAATTTAAAGCGAAAACTTAAGCGGGAATAATCTCATCCCAGGTGTCGGGTACCGGCGTCTGTGCGCCGTTCATAATCATTGAGAGAAAACTGTAATAACCATTGATTCCGATCAGATCCACCACGCCTTTCTCACCCCACAGCGCGATAGCGTGCTGCCAGGTGGTATCGCTGACCTTCTGCTGTTCATGTAACTCCTTACAAAAGTGATAAACCACCCATTCATCCGGCTGCAGATCCTCTGGAAGACGTTTTTCATTAATCGCCTGCACCGCCGCAGCAGAAATACCCTTCTCGCGCGCTATCGGTGCATGAATCGCCCACTCTACAGGCTGCGACCAGTGCCGCGCGGTCATCAAAATCGCCAGTTCCGACAGGCGCTGTCCCAGCGCGCTGCGATAACGCAGGTATTCTCCCATGCGTTGTGCATGGGCCATCAGCTCTGGGCTGCGCAGCAGCGGCTCGAAAGGGGGCAGCAGCGCACCGCGGGGCCCGTTGATTATCTCTTCGGCCAAAGTACGCTGTTGGTCGTCCCACTCATGCTCCGCCAGCGCCGGTAAACGATTGATCATAATCTGCTCGTCTCTTCGTGAATCACGGTGTTCAGCGTATCCACCACAAAGTCGAGCTGGCCAGGCGTGACAATAAACGGTGGCGCGATCAGGATATGGTCGCCATATTGCCCGTCAATTGTTCCCCCCATTGGATAGACCATCAGCCCACGTGACATACAGTTTGCTTTGATTGCTGCATGCAGCTTCAGGGCTGGATCGAAGGGGGTTTTGCTGGCTTTATCGCGTACCAGCTCAACGCCGGCAAACAAGCCGCGTCCACGCGTATCACCGACGTGCGGTAATTCCCCCAGTACCTCACGCAATGCGTTGTGCAGGTAAGCCCCCTGTTGCTTAACCGCCTGCAGCAAATTATCGCGCGCAATCACCTGCTGCACTGCCAGGGCTGCGGAAGCGGCGGTCGCGTGACAAATGTAGGTGTGCCCGTGCTGGAACAGACCGCTACCGGCCTGCAGGGCTGAGACAATCTTCTCGCTCGCTAATACTGCGCCAATCGGCTGATAGCCGCCTCCCAGCCCCTTCGCGATGGTCACCAAATCCGGCACCACATCATCCTGTTCAAACGCATGCAATGTGCCGGTGCGTCCCATGCCACACATGACTTCATCCGCGATATAGAGGATGCCGTATTTATCACACAGGTTGCGTACACCTTTAAGATAGCCCGGGGTAGGCGGGGTGGCGCCAGTGGTGGCCCCCACCACGGTTTCTGCACAGAAACCAATAATGGTGTCGGGACCGGCCTCAATAATGGCCTGCTCTAGCTCGTTGAGCAGACGCGTGGTGTATTGCTGCTGGGTTTCGTCTGCGCGGCGGTCGCGATACTCATTGCAGGCCGAAACGCGGATCACGTCGATCAACAAGGGAGCAAACTGGCGGCGGCGCCATTCGTTGCCTCCCACCGCGAGCGCCCCAAGGGTATTGCCATGATAGCTCTGTTTACGGGCGATAAATTTGGTGCGCGACGGCTGGCCGATCTCAACAAAATACTGACGCGCCAGCTTGAGTGCGGTTTCGACCGCTTCCGAACCGCCCGAAACGAAATAAGCATAGTTAAGATCGCCTGGCGCCGTACGCGTCAACTGTTCAGCAAGCTGTTCAACGGTGTCACTGGTAAAAAAACTGGTATGGGCATAGGCCAGTTGATCGATCTGGCGATGCATCGCAGCCAGCACGTCAGGATGCGCGTGACCTAAACAGGACACGGCGGCGCCACCGCAGGCATCCAGATACTGTTTTCCCTGTGCATCGAAAATGTACGCCCCTTGGGCGCGTACCGCCACGGCGGGCGTGTTGCGTAGACTGCGGTGAATAATATGGCTCATGCTGGTCCTGCTCCTGAATACGCTTTGCTAATGAAGCGCATCTTGCAGGATCCATTTGTATCACGTCAATTTCATTTTTGATTCAAATGCATTCTGTTTTCTTATGCCAGATGCATATGAATTATTTTTCAGGGTTTTCCGGGCACCACATAGGCGCCAGAGTTATTAAGATAGCGTTCAGCATTTTCGATTTTATTCACTGCGTCCCGACCATGGCGCGCGACCAGCATCGCCAGTAAACACTCGGCGAGCCCCATGCCAGACACCACGGAAGGGAAAAACGACGGGCTGTCGATAGAGAACAGCAGCGTGCAGTCGGCGGCCTGTGCTAATGGCGAGACGGGAGAATCCGTGATGGCGACGATTGTCGCGCCCGCCTGCTGAGCCGCGCGCAGGACATCGAGTGACTCACGTGAATATGGCGCAAAGCTGGTGAGTAACAGGCAATCTTGTGCTGTTAATTCGCGGGTGAATACCTCGATATTGCTCGCCAGCCCATCAATGAGCGAGACTTGCCGATTGAACAGTCGATAGACATAAAACAGCGACCAGGCGATAGGGAAACTGGCCCGGAAGCCGCAAATATAGACATTCTCGGCCGCGTCCAACAGTGATACCGCCTGCTCCATAGCCTGATGGTTTTCATGCTGTGTAAAAGCCAAATTTCTCTGATGCGCCTGAAATACCTCTTCATACAGCTGCGGCTGAGTGCCTTTGGCGATCAGCTTCTCGGCTTTGGAGACATATGTATCATTGCGCAGCCCGAGTTCATCAATGAAAGCGTCCTTGAGTTCACCCCAGCCGTTGTAGCCCAATCGCTGCGCCAACCGCAGCAACGTGGCGGGTTTTACACCGGCTTCACTGGCGAAGGCACGCATTGATAGCACAACCAGTTGATTGGTATTCTGTAGCGAGAACTCGGCAGCACGCTGTAATTCTGCAGACAACTCGCTGAATGTACTGACAATATTTTCCCTTGGATTCATAGCAAATAGTCCCGCTCTTTAAGGTTAGCGCTGCTGTCGTTAGCGTACGTTCGATCTTCACAGACCGAACGGGTTCGCGTTGTCCCGGAAACGGATGATGAAAACACAGAGTCAATAAGTCAACGGGGAGCTGAACAGGGATTATCAGCCAGGCTATTTTTCATTCAAATAGATATCAGGCCGCGTAATCGTCCATGCATAGTTTTTTCTGTTTACGGGCTCGTAGCCAAATTTTTCATAGAGCCAGGGTGCAGTCGTGGTAAATAACATGATCCTGCGAAGCTGCTCAAACACAGGGTGATGATGTATGCATTCCATAACCCATCTTCCCAGCCCTTTGCCCTGATGTTCTTCAAGGATATAGACATCGCAAAGGTAGGCGAAGGTAGCATAATCTGTTATCAGACGCGCGAAACCAATCTGGTGTTCATTATGATAAAGGCCAAAGTTAAGACTGTTTTCTATGGAGGCAGAAACAATGTCCAGGTGAATGCCTTTTGCCCAGGTTGACCTCGTCAGATATTGATGAATAGCCTGTACATCAAGCTTTTCTCTGTCTGTACTCACCAGATAGTTATTCTTATAGCATTCGTATTTCTCTGAAACCTGATAGGGTTTTCTATGAAGCATAGCTTCGCTCCTCGCTCATTCCAGCCCTTCAATATTCAACTTAACCACTTTCAGCGTCCTTTTACGGATCCAGCCGCTCCCGGCCCGTATTGCCAGCCAGTAGGCTGCCATTTTGAGTTGAGTACGTTTGTCCGGACAATAGACGAAGGTTTCCGTACAGAGTTCATGTTGACCTGGGGCCAGTTCCGTTACCTGGTAGCGCAGCAGCAATGTCGCGCTACCCGGCGCGGCTGGCGACTGAAAAGCCATGGCGTCCAGTGCGTTTTCCAGACCGAAATTAGTCCGCCAGAATTGTCCTTTTAAGCCATAGCAGAGCTCAGATGCAGAGTTTTTCAACAGGGTAAAACTGTGCAGGCCAAAGTTGCTGATTGAGTCAGCCTGCTGATTACGTAGTAATTTTTGCGGTAATTGCCGTAAAGCCATCAGTCGACGAATCACGGCATCTTGCCGGACGTCAAAGTTTGCAATCAACGGCAGAATATTTTCAGGATGCGCGGTATGAATGACCGCTCGGTGTTTTTCATGAAACTGGAACTGGGGGAGAAAAGCGGGAACATCCTGCCACTGAGCAAGCGCTTTGCGGGTAACGAATCCGGGATTCAGCATTCCTCTTCCTTGTCATCCTTTGAGTCCTGCCAGAGTAACAGATGGTTTGCGGCAGACAATTACCAGGAAAACGTAGTACCGAAGCGTGCATCAGTAAGACCTTTACCGTTCCAGGATCCCGTCATTTGACAACAAAGGCTGACTTGCCGGGTGGCACTGCGTTTACCCGGCCAACAAAACCGTCAACCAACCCGCGACACGTAGGCCCGCGCAAGCGCAGCGCCGCCGGGCACAGTTTGCATCGCGGTTACTCCTTCACGCAGACCTTTTCATTTTGAGCAACCTGGGTGGGCCAGGTTCTTCGCCATTGAGCTGAGTCCCTGGCCTGCGTTGCTGGCGTACAGGGAAAAAATCAGTGCCCGTCCCGCAGGCCGCATTGCATGCGGAGGTGAAAGTCTAGTTCTGCGTATTCCGGCGCATGTATGAATGCCTGAAGCAGGAGGCAAGTGAGGATGTGGAATCAGGATACGTTAGCATACTGTCGCTCTGTATCTGATTATCTGGCTATTTTTACTGCATCTTGTTTCCCCGCATTGCCTGCAACAACTTTCCAAACTGCACCCGATGCGTTTATGGTGTTGCTTCACCCTCACAGGGCATCAGGTGTCATATGTCGAATGCAAAAGCCAATAAAGACTGGGTCAGACTGGCGCAACAACCCGGGAAAATAGAGCGCATAGAGGCGTATTTCAGCGGACATGGCTATGAGCCACATCGGCATGACACCTACGCGATAGGCAGAACCTTGTCCGGGGTGCAGAGCTTTCACTATCGGGGCAGTCAACAACACAGCCTTCCGGGCGGGACGATGGTTCTGCACCCGGACGAAGTGCATGACGGAGAGGCGGGGACGACTGAAGGATTTCAGTATCGGATGCTGTATATCGATCCGGCGTTAGTTCAGAAAATCCTGGGCGGAAAACCGCTGCCGTTTATTCCCGGCGGGATCTCATCCGATCCCCGGCTTTTTGCGGCGACCGAATCCTTGCTAAAAGCACCAGAAGAACCTGTCGATACGCTGGAAGAAGAGGATGCGCTTTACGATCTGGCCAACACGCTGGCCATGGTGGGAGGACAACGCTTTCGTCGATGCGCATTCGATTATCGTCGCGCAGAGCGTGCACGCGAATATATTCAAACAGAATTCAGCCAGGACATTACGCTCGACACGCTATCCGAGGTCAGCGGCAGGGATCGCTGGAGCCTGAGTCGGGATTTTCGTGCACTTTACGGAACAAGCCCGTATCGCTATGTGACGATGCGGCGTCTTGAATATTGCCGACGTTTGATTGAAAAAGGCCTGTCTCTTGCTGAAGCGGCCGTTGAGGCCGGGTTTTCTGACCAAAGTCATATGACTCGCCAGTTTATCAAAACGCTGGGGATCTCACCGGGACGCTGGCAGAAAATCATCCAAAACAGCCGCACCTGAGCTGCACAATCATTCAAGACCGGCGCAACGGCCTTACTCTATCCTGGACACTTCTCAACCATAGGGAGTGTCACCATGTATCAGCCCATTAATCTGGAAAATAAATTTTCCCTCTTCGACGCGCACTGGCAGCCGAAGGTCATCGCTCAGATGAATGACTACCAGTTTAAGATTGTGAAAATAGAGGGAGATTTTATATGGCACGCGCATCCTGAAACCGACGAAGCATTTATCGTGGTTGAGGGTGTGTTACGTATTGATTTTCGTGACGGGCACGTGCTCGTTAATCCGGGGGAATTGTACGTTGTGCCGAAAGGCGTTGAACATAAGACGTCTGCTGAAACGACGGTAAAAATGATGATGATAGAACCTTGCGGGGTTCTGAATACGGGACACGAAGGCGGGGATCGCACCGCAGAGAACGATGTCTGGATTTGACGACGAAGGCTGACTTGCCGGGTGGCGGCTGCGCCTTACCCGGCCAACAAACCCTCAAAACCCCTATAAGCCGCTATGATTCCTCGCTCATCATCGTCAAAAACCGCCTCACCGTCCGCGAGCGTTCAAAACGCCGCCAGCACAGCGCGATATCGGTATAAAGCGCCGGTGAGCTTAGCGCATGATAGGTCACATTCGGCGGTGAAATGGCCGCCATGGATTTCGGCACCAGCGCAAACCCGCCGCCGGCGGAGACCATGCTCAGGGACGACGAAAGCTGTGACGATTGCAGCGCGTGCTGCACGTCAATTCCGGCCCGCTCGCAGCAGCCGTGCACCCGGTCATACAGGCCCGGCGCGACCTCCTGCGGGAACAGCACCACCGGCGTACCCCGAAGCTGCTCTAACGCCAGCGAACCGCAAGCCGCCAGCGGATGGTCGCGATGCAGCGCCACCACCATCGGCTCCCGGTCGAGGATTTTAATTTCAAACATCTTACTGCTCTCGCACGGCAGGCGTACGAAGGCAATATCCAGTTCACCCTCCGCCAGCATCGTCGTCAGCGACGACATATTGGCCTCCACCTGGTGAACCTGCACCGCCATGTTCTGCACCTGAAACTGGCGAATCAGCGCGAAAATTTTGGGGTGAAAGGCATCTGAACTGGTGATCCCAATCGACAGATTGCCGTTCAGCCCGCGCGCGATGCCGCGGGCCTTTTCCAGCGCGGCATCGCTCAGCGCCAGGATCTTGCAGGCATCCTCATAGAACGCTTCTCCCGCCTCGGTCAGCTCCACGCCCCGCGTCAGGCGTCTGAACAGCGGCGTGCCGACTTCCTCTTCAAGCCGTTTGATCTGCTGACTCAGAGGAGGCTGTGAAATACCCAGCGCTTCGGCCGCCCGGGTGAAGTGTCGCTCGCGTGCAACCGCGACAAAATACCGCAGATAACGAAGTTCCATATCTAAAACGTCTCAAACCAGCATGGTTTCTATATTGGAACTCTCTGCTGAATCGGGTCAACATTTATTTAACCTTTCTAAATAAAGTTGAAGAGGACGAGCACGATGACGCATTCATCTGCCTGCGACTGTGAGGCCAGCCTGTGCGAGACCCTGCGCGGGTTCTCAGCCCAGCATCCTGACAGCGTGATCTACCAGACATCGCTAATGAGCGCCCTGCTAAGCGGCGTGTACGAAGGGGAGACGACGATCGCCGACCTGCTGGCACACGGTGATTTTGGTCTCGGCACCTTTAACGAGCTGGACGGTGAAATGATTGCCTTCAGCAGCCAGGTCTACCAGCTGCGCGCCGACGGCAGCGCCCGGGCCGCGAAGCCGGAGCAGAAAACGCCGTTTGCGGTAATGACCTGGTTCCAGCCGCAGTACCGCAAAACCTTCGATGCGCCGGTCAGCCGTCAGCAGATCCACGACGTGATTGACCAGCAGATCCCCTCCGACAACCTGTTCTGCGCGCTGCGCATTGACGGCAATTTCCGCCACGCCCACACCCGCACCGTACCGCGCCAGAAGCCGCCGTACCGGGCGATGACCGACGTGCTGGATGATCAGCCGGTGTTCCGCTTTAACCAGCGTGAAGGGGTGCTGGTCGGGTTCCGCACCCCGCAGCATATGCAGGGCATTAACGTGGCGGGGTATCACGAACACTTCATTACCGACGACCGTCAGGGCGGGGGCCATCTGCTGGACTACCAGCTGGAGAGCGGCGTGCTCACCTTCGGCGAAATACACAAGCTGATGATTGACCTGCCCGCCGACAGCGCGTTCTTACAGGCCAACCTTCACCCCAGCAATCTTGATGCAGCGATCCGTTCCGTCGAAAACTAACAGGAGAACTACCGTGAACAGTGAGAAACAGTCACGTCAGTGGGCGCACGGCGCCGATATGGTTGTCGGCCAGCTGGAAGCGCAGGGCGTGAAGCAGGTGTTCGGGATCCCGGGTGCGAAAATCGACAAGGTATTTGATTCCCTGCTGGACTCCTCCATTGAGATCATTCCGGTGCGTCATGAGGCCAACGCGGCGTTTATGGCGGCGGCGGTCGGGCGGCTGACCGGTAAGGCCGGGGTGGCGCTGGTCACCTCCGGGCCGGGTTGCTCTAACCTGATCACCGGCATCGCCACCGCCAACAGCGAGGGCGACCCGGTGGTGGCGCTGGGCGGGGCGGTAAAGCGGGCGGATAAAGCCAAGCTGGTACACCAGAGCATGGACACCGTCGCCATGTTCAGCCCGGTCACCAAATACGCCGTGGAGGTGAGTTCACCGGACGCGATTGCCGAAGTGGTATCGAACGCGTTTCGCGCCGCCGAGCACGGCAGGCCGGGGGGCGCGTTCGTCAGCCTGCCGCAGGATATTGTCGACCAGCCCGCGACGGGCGCGATTTTACCCGCCAGCGGTCCGGCGCTGATGGGCCCGGCACCGGAATCCGCCATTAACGACGTGGCGAAGCTTATCGAAAACGCCAAAAACCCGGTCATCTTACTCGGCCTGATGGCCAGCCAGCCCGCCAACAGCGCCGCGCTGCGCAAGCTGCTGGAGAAAAGCCGCATTCCTGTCACCAGCACCTATCAGGCCGCCGGGGCGGTAAACCAGGAGCACTTCACCCGCTTTGCCGGACGCGTCGGCCTGTTCAATAACCAGGCGGGCGACCGGCTGCTGCATCTGGCGGATTTGATTATCTGCATTGGCTACAGCCCGGTGGAGTACGAGCCGTCCATGTGGAACAGCGGCGACGCGACGCTGGTGCACATCGATGTCCTGCCCGCCTATGAAGAGCGTAACTACGTCCCGGATCTGGAGCTGGTGGGGGATATCGCCGAAACGCTGAACCTGCTCGCAAACCGGATCGACCATAAGCTGGAGCTGAGCCCGCGTGCGTCAGAAATTCTGGTCGATCGCCAGCATCAGCGGGATCTGCTCGATCGCCGTGGCGCCTCGCTCAACCAGTTTGCCCTGCACCCGCTGCGCATCGTGCGTGCCATGCAGGATATCGTGAATAACGACGTGACGCTTACCGTGGATATGGGCAGCTTCCACATCTGGATCGCCCGCTACCTCTACAGCTTCCGGGCGCGTCAGGTGATGATCTCCAACGGTCAGCAGACCATGGGCGTCGCCCTGCCGTGGGCCATTGGCGCATGGCTGGTGAACCCGGGCCGCAAGGTTGTGTCGGTCTCCGGTGACGGCGGTTTTTTACAGTCGAGCATGGAGCTGGAAACCGCAGTGCGCCTCAACGCCAATGTGCTGCACATCATCTGGGTGGATAACGGCTACAACATGGTGGCCATTCAGGAAGAGAAAAAATACCAGCGCCTTTCCGGCGTAGAGTTCGGCCCTGTCGATTTCAAAGCGTATGCCGACGCCTTCGGCGCGAAGGGCTTTGCCGTGGAGAGCGCCGAGGCGCTGGAACCCACGCTGCGTGCGGCAATGGATGTGGACGGCCCTGCCGTGGTGGCCATTCCCGTCGACTACAGCGATAACCCGCTGCTGATGGGCCAGCTCCATCTCAGCCAGATTTTGTGACTCAATATAAGGACAGAGAAATGCAAAAAGTTGCTCTCGTAACAGGCTCAGGCCAGGGGATTGGTAAAGCGATCGCGCTTCGCCTGGTGAAGGATGGCTTTGCCGTCGCCATCGCCGACTATAACGTTGAGACGGCAAAAGCCGTCGCCGATGAAATCACCCGCAACGGCGGTAAGGCCGTCGCCGTGAAGGTCGATGTCTCTGACCGCGAGCAGGTATTTGCGGCGGTGGAGAAAGCGCGCACCGCGCTGGGCGGCTTTAACGTTATCGTGAATAACGCCGGGATTGCGCCGTCCACCCCCATCGAATTCATCACGCCGGAGATTGTCGACAAGGTCTACAACATCAACGTGAAAGGAGTGATCTGGGGCATTCAGGCTGCCATCGAGGCGTTTCGCAAAGAGGGGCACGGCGGCAAAATCATCAACGCCTGCTCCCAGGCGGGCCACACCGGCAACCCTGAACTGGCGGTGTACAGCTCCAGCAAGTTCGCGGTGCGCGGCCTGACTCAGACCGCAGCGCGAGACCTTGCGCCGCTGGGCATCACCGTTAACGCCTACTGCCCGGGCATCGTTAAAACGCCGATGTGGGCGGAAATCGACCGTCAGGTCTCCGAGGCGGCGGGTAAACCGCTTGGCTACGGGACTGAAACCTTTGCCAAACGCATTACGCTTGGCCGTCTGTCCGAGCCGGAAGACGTCGCCGCCTGCGTCTCATACCTGGCCGGGCCGGATTCCGACTACATGACCGGCCAGTCGCTGTTGATTGATGGTGGGATGGTGTTCAACTAAAAACGTAATACTAATAAGCTCTGACATGAGTTTTCCCCTGCCTCCGTGCAGGGGCTTTTTTTTGTCTCCTCAGCCATTGTGCATTACACTGCGCGCTGCAAAACTTTAGTCTTGAGATCTGACAGGCGGTAACAGCGATGAACGGTACAATCACAACGTGGTTTAAAGATAAAGGCTTCGGATTTATCAAAGATGAAAACGGCGACAACCGCTATTTTCATGTGATTAAGGTCGCCAACCCCGATCTGATTAAGAAAGATGCCGCGGTGACCTTTGAGCCAACCACCAACAACAAAGGCCTTTCCGCCTATGCGGTGAAGGTGATCCCGGAAAGCAAACATCTCTTTATTGCGGGCGAGCGCGTGAAGCTCTCCTCGATCAAATCCTTCGTGGTGTTCAGCGAAGAAGAGCCGGTTGAGACTAAAATCGACAAAGAGAATGCGGTGCTGTCGGTGGGGCTGCTGATGAACAGCATCAAGCCGAAATCCGACAAGAAGCCGGGCGAAATGCGCACGGTGAAGAAGCTGGCGATCACCACCTTCCAGAACACAACGATGATCTTTACCGAAGATGAGATCGACATCGACGCTACGGTGAAGCTGCTTAAGTGATTTTATGCCGGGTAGCGGCGACGCGTTACCCGGCCTGCACGTTCTCCCTTTCCGACCGCTTTTTAACCTGCTATAACAAACTCCTTACCTTTCAGGGAGTCACCGCCGTGCCCGAAATCAATCAACATGGTCAAACCGTTAACGATATCGTCCCGGACTGGAAATGCGCTCGCGTCTTAACCCGCACCCCGCTCACCGGTCAGTATTGCCGCCTGGAGCCGCTGGACGCGGATCGCCATTCGGCTGATTTATACGAAGCTTACGCACTGGGTGATGACAGCGACTGGACGTGGCTTGCAAGTACCCAGCCAGAAAGCGTGGAAGCCACCGCGCACTGGGTGCTCGGCAAGGTGATGGATGACGATCTGGTCCCGTTTGCGGTAATCGATTTACGCACTGAAAAAGCGGTAGGGCTGGTGAGCTACATGGCGATTGAGCGGTTTCAGGGCTCGGTGGAAATCGGCCACGTCACCTGGTCGCGCAGGATGAAAGGCACCCGCATCGGCACCGAAGTGGTCTGGCTGCTGCTGAAAAATGCCTTCGAGCACAAGTACCGTCGGCTGGAGTGGAAGTGTGATTCAATGAACACCGCCTCACGCCGCGCGGCGGAGCGGCTGGGGTTCGTCTGGGAAGGACGCCTGCGCCAGAAGCTGGTGCGCAAGGGCCGCAACCGCGACAGCGATATGCTTTCGATTATTGACGGCGAATGGCCGCAAAGGGATGCGGAGCTGCGCGCCTGGCTGGCGGCGGAGAATTTTGACGCCCAGGGGCGGCAGATTAAGCGGCTGGAGGCGTTTCGTTTATAAGCTTTTTATGTAGGGTACAGCGCAAAGATGCAGTTAATCCGCGGAAATCGCGATTTCAATCATGTTGGTTTTTCCTGACTGCAGTCCGCGGGTTACCGCTTCGGCGATGTCTGCGGCATCGGTTATCCGACAACAGCGAATGCCCATGGCGGTGCCCAGCGACTGAAAATCGATGTGCGGGTTAACCAAATCCATCCCGATAAAGCGCCCCAGCTGCGTCGAGCTGTAGCCCGGCTGGCCCTTCATAAAGTTTTTAAGAACGTTGTACTCCCGGTTGTTCATGACGATAAAGGTGACCGGCAGATTTTCGTGTGCCGCCGTCCAGAGCGCCTGCGGTGAATACAGCGAAGCGCCGTCGCCCATCAGGCACACTACCGGCTCGCGGCCCAGCCCCAGCGAGTGGCCCACCGCCGCAGGCATACCCCAGCCCAGACCGCCGCCGCGCATGAAATAGTAGCGCTGGTGCTGCGGGTCGGAGATAAAACGCCGGACATGTCTGGCTGTGGCAATCGCTTCATCAACAATGGTGACGCCCGGTGGAACGGCTTTGATGACTTCATAGGCCGCCACCATCGGCGAAATAGCCGGGCGCAGCCGCTCGGCAGCCAGACGTTCTTCCTGCAGTTGCCACTCTTTTTCACGTTCAGCGCGTGCCGTTTTGAGCAGCCGCTGATGCGTCAATTTGCCTGCCACCAGGCGCTGCTCAAGCAGAGGTAAGAGCGCCTTCAGGGAGAGTTTGATATCCCCCATCACCGACAGGCGTGTAGCATAGGTGCGGCCCAGCTCGTTCATGTCGGCGGAGAGCTGGTAGACCGCGCATGAGCCCGGAATCGCGTCTCCTTCGCTGTATAATATGGTGATCAGGCTTCTGCCGCCGATGATAAACACCGCGTCGTAGGCGTTAACGATGCTGGCAATTTCACTGGCGGTGGTAGGCATATTGCCGCGCCAGAGGGCATGCTGCGTGGGAAAGGGCAAATTCAACGGCCACGATGAGCCGTAAACGTGTGCACCAAGCGCTTCTGCAAGCTGGACAATCTCCGGCGTTGAGCCGCTGGAGTGAACTTCATCCCCCGCCACAATCATGATCCTGCCGGGCGTAACCTGGCTCAGCTCCGCCGCCAGCTCGTCCAGCGAGCCCGCGACGGTGTGATAGTTCACTTTGGAGGCCGTTTGTATCCCGGCGTCGCTCAGCTCTTCCATCACGTTCATTGGCAGAGAGAGCAATACGGGACCGGCGGGGGGATAGCTGGCAGCGTGGAACGCGCGACGCACAAGAACCGGGAGCTGGTCGGCGCTGGTGACCTCCTGCGCCCATTTCACCACCGGCGATCCAATGGAGACTATGTCATCATACAGGAGCGGGTCGCGCACGTAGTGCCGCGTGTCCTGCTGCCCGACGGTGACAACCAGCGGCGTTTTCATGATCCGCGAGTTGATTAAATTTCCCATTCCATGCCCGAGACCGCTGGCGGTGTGCAAATTGATAAAACCGGTCTTGCCGGAGGCTTTCGCGTAGCCGTCAGCAATGGCGACCACGCTGCTCTCCTGGAGCGCCAGAATATAATGAATATTTTCATGCCGGAGCAGGGCGTCAATCAGCGGGAGTTCCGTCGTGCCGGGGTTGCCAAATATATATTCCACGCCTTCACTCTCAAGAACCTCAAGGAGAATGTCGGCACCTGTTCGCATATTTAAATCTGATAAGGACGTTAATGACTTAATCATAATGGCACCTCATTCAGCGTTATTTAAGTCATGCTAAAATTCTTCCTGCGTTGGCCGGACGACAATTTCATTTACATCAACATCATCAGGCTGCTCGATAGCAAATAATACGGCCCGCGCAATGGCATCTGCCGGAATAGCCTGCTTATAAAATTCATGCAGGAATTTTTTACTCTCTTCGTCAGAACTGCCGAACTGCAGTTCGCTCTCGACCGCTCCGGGGGAAATAAGCGTAGTGCGGACCGTTTTACCCACCTCCTGACGCAAGCCTTCGCTCAGCGCGCGGACGGCGAATTTCGTGGCGCTGTAGACCACGCCGCCGGGCGCAAGCACCTTAATACCGGCCACAGACGCAACGTTAATAAAATGCCCGCCACGCTGGCGCTGGAACACCGGTAACGCCGCCGCAATGCCGTATAAAACGCCTTTAAGATTGGTATCGATCATCCGATCCCACTCGTCGGTCTTGCGCTCGCTGATGGGGGCGATAGCCATAAAGCCCGCATTGTTGATCAGCACATCGACGCGTTGGTATGCGGCAACGGCAGCGTCAATCGCGTGCTGGACCTCCTCCTGACGGGTCACGTCCGCCTTCACGGCAATCGCCCGGCCGCCCTGCTGGATGATGCGATCCACCAGGGCGTTAACTCTGTCCAGGCGACGCGCCACCAGTACCAGCGAAAAGGGCTTATTCGCTAAATACAGGGCAATAGCCTGACCGATACCGCTGCTGGCGCCGGTGATAACAACAACTTGGTTTGCACTATTATTCATGATCTTATCTCGCGGTTGAGTGATGCAAAAATAAAGGCAGGGGAGAATTAAAGAATAATGACGCCTTCTTTAATTTCAGGTTTAAATATATTGTATATTTCGAATGGAAAGACATTCGATTAAACTTAGTTGAATTGCGGGAGCAGTGTCAACAGACTTTTAAATGAACAAAATAATTGCAGGGTAATATTTATTTCTTATAGGTATCGAAAAATATTATCGTAATGAAGGGATGTATTGAAAACCCTCTCGTTTTACGGAGAGGGCAGAATATTAAACGTTCTGTAATGCCTGACGAACCGGCGCGCCGTTCGCCACGTAATACGCCGCCGTGCTCTTCGCCAGCGGCTCGCGCCCGCGAATGGCATCCGCAATTTTCTCGCCGATCATAATCGTGGTGGCGTTCAGGTTGCCGGTAATAATCTGCGGCATAATCGACGCATCCACCACGCGTAGCCCTTCCAGCCCGTGAACGCGGCCTTCGCCGTCGACCACCGCCATCTCGTCGTAGCCCATCTTGCAGGTGCCGCACGGGTGGAACGCGGTTTCCGCGTGGTTACGCACGAACTCGTCCAGCTGCTCGTCGGTCTGGCACTCGACGCCCGGGCTGATTTCGCGGCCGCGGTACTTGTCCAGCGCGGGCTGGTGCATGATCTCGCGGGTGATGCGGATCGCGTCGCGGAACTCCTGCCAGTCCTGCTCGTGGGACATATAGTTGAACAGGATCGCAGGATGCTGGTGCGGATCGCGGGATTTAATCCGCACGTGCCCGCGGCTCGGCGAGCGCATCGATCCGACGTGGCACTGGAAGCCGTGCTCTTTTACCGCGTTCGAGCCGTTGTAGTTAATCGCTACCGGCAGGAAGTGGTACTGAATGTTCGGCCATTCGAACTCCTCGCGGCTGCGGATAAACCCGCCCGCTTCGAAGTGGTTGCTCGCCCCTACGCCGATGCCGCCAAACAGCCATTCGGCGCCAATCTTCGGCTGGTTCCACCACTGCAGGGCAGGGTAGAGGGAGACCGGCTCTTTGCACTCGTACTGAAGGTACATCTCCAGGTGATCCTGCAGGTTTTCGCCCACGCCGGGCAGGTCGTGCACCAGCGGAATATCAAACTGCTTCAGCAGGTCCGCGCTGCCCACGCCGGAGCGCTGGAGGATCTGCGGGGAAGCAATGGCCCCTGCGCACAGCAGCACCTCTTTGTTCGCCGTCGCGTTGGACGGAATAGTGCTTTCACCCTCCAGCCACTCGACGCCCACGGCGCGCTTGCCGTCGAACAGAATGCGATCGGTCGTGGCGTGGGTGCGGATGGTCAGGTTCGGGCGCTGTTTTGCCTGGTCCAGATAGCCGCGTGCGGTGCTGGCGCGTCGGCCCTGCGGCGTGACCGTGCGGTCCATCGGGCCGAAGCCTTCCTGCTGGTAGCCGTTGAGATCCTCGGTGCGCGGATAGCCCGCCTGCACGCCAGCCTCCACCATCGCCTCAAACAGCGGATTCACGCCCGGCTTCGAGGTGGTAACGCTCACCGGACCGTCGCCGCCGTGGTAGTCATTCGGGCCCACGTCGCGCGTCTCTGCCTTGCGGTAGTAGGGCAGGCAGTTGAGGTAGCTCCAGTGCTCCAGGCCCGGCTCTTTGGCCCAGTGGTCGAGATCCATCGCGTTACCGCGGATGTAGCACATGCCGTTGATCAGCGACGAGCCGCCCAGCCCTTTACCGCGTCCGCACTCCATACGGCGGTTGTTCATGTACGGCTCTGGCTCGGTTTCGTACGCCCAGTTGTAGCGCTTGCCCTGCAGCGGGAACGCCAGAGCGGCGGGCATCTGGGTGCGGAAGTCAAAGCGGTAATCCGGCCCGCCCGCCTCAAGCAGCAGGACGGTGGTGTTCGGATCTTCAGTCAGTCGCGTTGCCAGGACGTTGCCGGCAGAGCCGGCCCCGATAATGATGTAGTCAAATTGCAAATAAACCTCCCGGTTAAAATATGGACTGGAATTTACCCATCTCAACCTGGATGGACTTCACCTGGGTGTAGCTCTGCAGCGTCATCACGCCGTTCTCGCGGCCAATGCCGGAGTGCTTGTAGCCGCCGACCGGCATCTCCGCGGCGGATTCACCCCAGGTGTTGATCCAGCAGATGCCCGCTTCGAGCTGATGAATGGCGCCGTGGGCGCGGTTCAGGTCGGCAGTGACGATGCCCGCCGCCAGCCCGTAGTCTGTGTCGTTGGCGCGGCGAATGGCTTCTTCATCGGTTTCATAGGTGAGGATGGACATCACCGGGCCGAAGATCTCTTCGCGCACGATGGTCATCTCGTCGGTGCAGTCGGTGAACACGGTCGGGGCGACCCACGCGCCGTTGTCAAAGCCGTCGCCCTTCAGCACCTCGCCGCCGCACAGCACGTGGGCGCCTTCCTCTTTGCCTTTGGCGATGTAGCGCATCACGCTGTCGCGGTGCGGGAAGCTGACCATCGGGCCGAAGTTGGTACGTTCATCGAACAGATCGCCCGCGCGGATGCGGCCCACGCGCTCAACGATTTTCTGCTCAAACGTTGCTTTAAACTTCGCGGGCACGAACACGCGGGTGCCGTTGGTGCACACCTGGCCGGAGCTGAAAAAGTTCGCCATCATGGCGATGTCTGCCGCGAGATCCAGATCCGCATCGTCAAAAATAATCAGCGGGGATTTGCCGCCCAGCTCCATCGTCACCTCTTTCAGAGACGAGGCCGCCGAGTTGGCCATCACCTTTTTGCCGCTGGCGACGCCGCCGGTGAAGGAGACTTTCGCGATG
This sequence comes from Enterobacter asburiae, assembly GCA_011754535.1. Classification (NCBI taxonomy): domain Bacteria; kingdom Pseudomonadati; phylum Pseudomonadota; class Gammaproteobacteria; order Enterobacterales; family Enterobacteriaceae; genus Enterobacter; species Enterobacter asburiae. The sequence goes on from JAAQVN010000001.1 coordinate 1,316,940, forward strand.
CCCGGATGCTCGGTCAGGTACTGGCCGGTTTCCGCGCCCACGCCCGGCAGGACGTTAAACACACCGTCCGGCAGGCCCGCTTCGGTGTAGATCTCCGCAAGCTTCAGGGCGGTGAGCGGCGTCACTTCGCTTGGCTTGAAGATCATCGCGTTGCCCGCCGCCAGCGCCGGGGCCGATTTCCACAGGGCGATCTGGATCGGGTAGTTCCACGCGCCGATGCCCGCCACCACGCCCAGCGGCTCGCGGCGGGTGTAGACGAACGAGGTATCGCGCAGCGGGATCTGGCTGCCTTCCAGCGCCGGGATCAGCCCCGCGTAGTACTCCAGCACATCCGCGCCGGTGACGATATCGACGGTTGAGGTTTCGGAATACGCTTTACCGGTGTCGAGGGTTTCCAGTTTCGCCAGATCGTCGTTGCGCTCGCGCAGGATGTCGACGGCGCGTCGCAGAATGCGCGAGCGCTCCATGGCGGTCATTGCCGCCCAGATTTTTTGCCCGCGTTTTGCGCTTTCCACGGCGCGGTTGACATCTTCTCGCCCGGCGGCCTGTACGCTCGCCAGAACTTCACCGTTGGCCGGGTTGACGGTCTCGAAGGTGCGACCGCTGGTGGCGGATGTATAACCACCATTGATGTAAAGCTGCTGTTCTGCCATTCGGGACATAAATCCTCCTCGGTTATTCGGTCGGTAAATGCTGGCTGATAAAGTGGCTGGTGAGCGACTGCGCCAGGGTTTTATCCAGCGGCTTGCCGCTCAGCGCGGCGCGCAGCCACAGCCCGTCGATCAGCGCCGCGAGCCCGTAGCCCGCCTCTTCAGCCTGTTCACGCGGCAGCTCGCGGCGGAACTCGTACACCAGGTTTGAGAGCAGGCGGCGGCTGCTGACCTGCTGCAGGCGATAGAGCATCGGCTGGTGCATGCTGCTTGCCCAGAAGGCCAGCCAGGCCTTCATTGCCGCGCCGCTGACCTGGGTTTCATCGAAGTTGCCGCTGACAATCGCCTGCAGGCGCTGCTCCGCGCTGCCGCCCGGCAGGGCGTGTAAACGGCTCAATACCGCGTCGCGCAGCTGGCCGGTAATGTCGCGCATGGTCGCTTCCAGCAGGCCGTTTTTGTCTTTGAAATAGTGACTGATGATCCCCGTGGACACGCCCGCCCGACGGGCGATTTGCGCGATGGTCGCATCGTGCATGCCCACTTCATTAATTGCTTCCAGCGTGGCGTCGATAAGCTGCCTGCGCCGGATCGGCTGCATCCCCACTTTGGGCATTTTTGCCACTCCATTCATCAGCGTTGGTTATATATTAAAGCGGTTTTTGATTGGACGTTCAATATAAAATGTGTCTTAATTGTTGCGGATTTGGATTTTAATAGTTACAAAAACAGTGAGGATACTGGATGACAGACCTTTCACAGGACAGAGAAAAAGACAAAATCAACCCGGTCGTTTTTTATACTTCCGCCGGGCTGATTTTGTTGTTTTCCCTGACGACGATCTTCTTTCGCGATTTTTCTGCCGAGTGGATTGGGCGCACCCTGAACTGGGTGTCGAAGACCTTCGGCTGGTACTACCTGCTGGCGGCGACGCTTTACATTGTTTTCGTGGTTTGTATTGCCTGTTCGCGCTTTGGGTCAGTGAAGCTCGGGCCAGAGCAGTCCAAGCCCGAGTTCAGCCTGCTGAGCTGGGCCGCGATGCTGTTTGCCGCAGGCATCGGCATCGACCTGATGTTCTTCTCCGTGGCGGAACCGGTCACGCAGTATATGCAGCCGCCGGAAGGGGCAGGGCAGACGATGGAGGCCGCGCGCCAGGCAATGGTCTGGACGCTGTTCCACTACGGCCTGACGGGCTGGTCGATGTATGCCCTGATGGGCATGGCGCTCGGATACTTTAGCTATCGTTATAATTTGCCCCTCACCATTCGCTCCGCGCTGTATCCGATTTTCGGTAAAAAAATTAACGGCCCGATTGGCCACAGCGTTGATATCGCGGCGGTGATCGGCACCATCTTTGGTATCGCCACCACGCTCGGGATTGGCGTGGTGCAGCTCAACTACGGGCTGAGCGTGCTGTTTGACATCCCGGACTCGATGGCAGCCAAAGCGGCGCTGATTGCGCTCTCCGTTATTATCGCCACCATCTCGGTGACGTCGGGCGTTGATAAGGGCATTCGCGTGCTCTCCGAGCTGAACGTGGCGCTGGCGCTGGGGCTGATCCTGTTCGTGCTGTTTATGGGCGACACCTCGTTCCTGCTCAATGCCTTAGTGCTTAACGTGGGCGACTACGTAAACCGCTTTATGGGCATGACGCTGAACAGCTTCGCCTTTGACCGTCCGGTGGAGTGGATGAACAACTGGACGCTGTTCTTCTGGGCGTGGTGGGTCGCGTGGTCGCCGTTTGTCGGCCTGTTCCTGGCGCGTATTTCACGCGGCCGCACCATCCGCCAGTTTGTGATGGGCACGCTGATAATCCCGTTCACCTTCACCCTGCTGTGGCTGTCGATTTTCGGCAACAGCGCGCTGCACGAGATTATCCACGGCAATGCGACCTTCGCACAGGAAGCGATGGCGCACCCGGAGCGCGGCTTCTACAGCCTGCTGGCGCAGTACCCGGCGTTTACCTTTAGCGCCTCCGTGGCGACCATCACCGGCTTGCTGTTCTACGTCACCTCGGCGGATTCCGGCGCGCTGGTGCTGGGCAACTTCACCTCGAAGCTCAAGGACATCAACAGCGATGCGCCGAACTGGTTGCGCATCTTCTGGTCCGTCGCCATCGGCCTGCTGACGCTCGGCATGCTGATGACCAACGGCATTTCGGCGCTGCAGAACACCACGGTGATCATGGGCCTGCCGTTCAGCTTCGTCATCTTCTTCGTGATGGCCGGGCTGTATAAATCGCTCAAGGTGGAAGACTACCGCCGCGTCAGCGCGAGCCGCGACACCGCGCCGCGTCCGATGGGGGCGCAGGACAGGCTGAGCTGGAAGAAACGCCTCTCGCGCCTGATGAACTACCCTGGCACGCGCTACACCAAACAGATGATGGAGACGGTCTGCTTCCCCGCAATGGAAGAGGTGGCACAGGAACTGAAGCTGCGTGGTGCTTACGTGGAGCTGAAAAACCTGCCACCGGAGGAGGGCGAGACCCTGGGGCACCTGGATCTGCTGGTGCACATGGGCGACGAGCAGAACTTTGTCTATCAGATCTGGCCGCAGCAGTACTCGGTCCCCGGTTTTACCTACCGGGCGCGCAGCGGGAAATCGACCTACTACCGGCTGGAGACCTTCCTGCTGGAGGGGAGCCAGGGGAATGATTTGATGGATTACAGCAAGGAGCAGGTGATAACGGATATTCTGGACCAGTATGAACGGCACCTGAACTTTATCCATCTGCACAGGGAAGCGCCGGGGAATAGCGTGATGTTCCCGGATGTTTGAGCTGAATAACCTATAAAGGCATCGCCGCCTCCCTCAAGCCGGGTGGCGGCGATGCCTTACCCGGCCTACCAAACCAGTTTTCCGTAGGCTTGATAAGCGAAGCGCCATCAGGCACGCCCTTCATTGACATAACTTTAATGATAACTATTTTCATTAAAATATAGCCTGTGCTATACCTTATAGCACGGGCTAATTTTGCTTTGAATTTAAACACCTCTGGAGACTTCTGCAATGCATCCACTGCAAGGATTGAAGCGTCTGTTGCTCGGCGCGCTGCTCATGACTGCGACCACTACCGGCGCGCTGGCGGCTGAAAAGTTTCAGGTCATCACCACCTTTACCGTCATCGCCGATATGGCGAAAAACGTGGCGGGTGACGCCGCAGACGTGACCTCCATTACCAAGCCGGGCGCTGAAATCCACGAGTATCAGCCCACCCCGGGCGATATCAAACGCGCGCAGAAGGCGCAATTGATCCTGGCGAACGGCATGAATCTGGAACTGTGGTTCCAGCGTTTTTATCAGCACCTGAACGGCGTGCCGGAGGTGATTGTCACCAAAGGTATTACCCCGATGGGGATTGGCGAAGGGCCGTATAACGGCAAGCCCAACCCGCACGCGTGGATGTCGCCAGACAACGCCCTGATCTACATCGACAACATCCGCGACGCGCTGGTGAAGTACGACCCGGCGAATGCCCAGACCTATCAGCGCAACGCTGAAGCCTACAAGCAGAAGATCACTGCCACCCTCGAACCGCTGCGTAAGCAGGTGGCGGCGATCCCGGAAGACAAGCGCTGGATGGTAACCAGCGAAGGTGCCTTCTCCTATCTGGCGCGGGATCTTGGGATGAAAGAGCTTTACCTGTGGCCGATCAACGCCGATCAGCAGGGCACGCCCCAGCAGGTGCGTAAGGTGATCGACCAGGTGAAAAAACATCATATCCCGGCGGTGTTCAGCGAAAGCACGGTCTCGGATAAGCCCGCCCGTCAGGTGGCGCGTGAAACCGGCGCCCATTACGGCGGCGTGCTGTACGTTGACTCCCTGAGCGCGAAAAACGGCCCGGTGCCGACCTATATCGATCTGCTGAACGTCACCACCCGCACGCTGGTGCAGGGCATCCGTGACGGCATGAAGGAGTAACCATGCACAAGGGGATTGTTGTCACAGACGTGACCGTGACCTACCGCAACGGCCACACGGCGCTGCGCGATGCGTCGTTCAGCGTGCCGGGCGGATCGATTGCCGCGCTGGTGGGGGTGAACGGTTCAGGCAAGTCCACGCTGTTTAAGGCGGTGATGGGCTTTGTGCGGGCGGCGAGTGGTACTATCACCATTCTGGGGCTGCCGCCTCACCGGGCGCTGCGTCAGAATCTGGTCGCCTACGTGCCGCAGTCGGAAGAGGTTGACTGGTCGTTTCCGGTGCTGGTTGAAGACGTGGTGATGATGGGCCGCTACGGCCATATGGGTTTCCTGCGCCGACCTAAAGCGCGCGACAGGCAAATAGTGACCGACGCCCTGAAGCGCGTGGATATGCTCGAGCTGCGCCATCGGCAGATTGGCGAGCTCTCCGGCGGGCAGAAGAAGCGCGTGTTTCTGGCGCGGGCGATTGCCCAGCAGGGCGAGGTGATCCTGCTCGACGAGCCGTTTACCGGCGTGGACGTCAAAACCGAAGCCAGGATCATCACCCTGCTGCGGGAGCTGCGCGACGAGGGCAAAACCATGCTTGTCTCGACCCACAATTTAGGTTCGGTCACAGAGTTTTGCGATTACACGGTGATGGTCAAGGGCACCGTGCTGGCGAGTGGCCCGACGGACACCACCTTCACCGCCGAGAACCTTGAGCGCGCCTTCAGCGGCGTGCTGCGCCACGTGGTGCTCAGCGGCTCGGAAGATCGCATTATTACCGACGACGAACGGCCGTTTGTGACCCACCGACAGGAGGCCAAATGAACGCGCTTCTCGAACCCTTCGGCTACGAGTACATGCTCAACGCGATGTGGGTCTCGGCGATGGTGGGCGGGCTGTGCGCGTTTCTCTCCTGCTATCTGATGCTCAAAGGCTGGTCGCTGATCGGCGATGCGCTCTCGCACTCCATCGTGCCGGGCGTGGCGGGAGCGTACATGCTCGGGCTGCCGTTCTCGCTGGGGGCGTTCCTGTCGGGCGGGCTGGCGGCGGGGAGCATGCTGTTTCTCAACCAGCGTAGCCGCCTGAAAGAGGACGCCATCATCGGGCTGATCTTCTCCTCCTTTTTCGGGCTCGGGCTGTTTATGGTCTCACTCAACCCGACCTCGGTGAATATTCAGACCATCGTGCTCGGCAATATTCTCGCCATCGCCCCGGAAGATATCGTCCAGCTGGCGATTATCGGCGTGGTATCGATGGTTATCCTGCTGTTCAAATGGAAAGATCTGATGGTGACCTTTTTTGATGAGAACCACGCCCGCGCCATCGGCCTGCGTCCTGAACGTCTTAAGATCCTCTTCTTTACCCTGCTGGCGGTCTCCACCGTGGCGGCGCTGCAAACCGTTGGGGCGTTTCTGGTGATCTGTCTGGTGGTCACCCCCGGCGCGACCGCGTGGCTGCTTACCGACCGATTCCCGCGCCTGCTGATGATTGCCGTCGCCATTGGCAGCATCACCAGCTTCCTCGGCGCGTGGGCCAGCTATTATCTGGACGGCGCCACCGGCGGCATTATTGTCGTCGCCCAGACGCTGCTGTTCCTGCTGGCGTTCGTCTTTGCGCCGAAGCACGGTCTGCTCGCCAGCCGCCGTCGCGCGCGGGAGGCACACCCATGATGGCAATCCTCCTTGAACCTTTCCAGTTTGCGTTTATGACTAACGCGCTGCTGATTTCACTCCTGGTGGCCGTGCCCTGCGCGCTGCTGTCCGTTTTCCTGGTGCTGAAAGGCTGGGCGCTGATGGGCGACGCCATGAGCCACGCGGTGTTTCCCGGCGTCGTGCTGGCCTGGATAATGGGCCTGCCGCTGGCGCTGGGTGCGTTCGTGGCCGGTCTGTTCTGCGCGGTTGCCACCGGTTACCTGAAGGACAACAGTCGCATCAAGCAGGATACGGTCATGGGGATCGTCTTTTCCGGCATGTTCGGCGCTGGCCTGATCCTCTATATCGCCGTCAAGCCCGAGGTGCATCTCGACCACATTTTGTTCGGCGATATGCTGGGCATTAACGGGATGGACATTCTGCAAAGCGGGATCGTGGCGGGGCTGATCGCGCTGGTGATTGGCCTGAAGTGGCGGGACTTTCTGCTGTTCTGCTTTGACTATCAGCAGGCTCAGGCGAGCGGCCTGCGCACCCGCTGGCTCCACTATGGCTTACTGTGCATGGTGTCGCTGACCATCGTGGCCACTCTAAAGGCGGTGGGGATTATTCTGTCGATTTCACTGCTGATCGCGCCCGGCGCGGTAGCGGTGCTCATCACCCGGCGCTTCCACATGGCGCTGCTGGTGGCGGTCGCCGTTTCAGCCATCGTGTCGGTTAGCGGCGTGTATGCCTCGTTTTATCTCGACAGCGCGCCTGCACCGACCATTGTGGTGCTGTTCGCGGCGGTGTTTATCGTGACGTTTGGGGTTACCAGCGTGAAGGCCCGTCGGCAGGAGAGCGTGACAGCAGGGTGATCGCCTGCTCGCCGTGCTGCTGCCAGTGCAGGGTGAAGGTGGCGCCTTCGTTAAAGCCTGCCAGTTGACGGGTCAACGTCAGCGTAAGCGTCTTATCGTCGAGCATGGTGACGCGGGCGCTGTCAAAACCCATCCAGGCCTGAACCCGCGGGAAGAGGGCCTTGAACAGGCTCTCTTTGGCGCTGAACGCCAGCGTCAGGGCGAGGGCAAACGGGTATCCCGAGTGGGAAAGCACGCGCTCTTCCCAGGCATCAATGATGCCGTCTTTAATTTCTCTGGCTTCATTTTCGGGCAGGATGGTTTCGCAGTCGATGCCGATAAGCGCGAGTCTGTCGCGAACCACCACCGCCATGGCCTGCGTGCCGCTGTGGGTGATACTGCCGGAAACGCCCTCCGGCCAGAGCGGTTCCCCGCTGGGGCCGATGGCGGGAATGGTGCGATCGTTCAATGCGTGCGCAGCAGCGATGCGTCCGGCGAGGTGGTCGGCCTTGCGCTTGCGTCCTGCGTCAGCGAGCTGTGCGTGATGGGGGAGCCAGAGGAGATCGGCGTCGGTGAAGGTGGCGGGATCGAAGGTGACGCGGTGGAGGGTGTGGCCGGCGAGAGAAAATGTGCTGTGGGTGGTGTGCATGGTTTTCCTCTATCAGCAAGTAGTGCGGCCTGATGCCCTCACCCCGGCCCTCTCCCACGGGGAGAGGGAGCAAACATTAAAAACGGCAACGGGGTTGCCGTTTTACTTTTACCTAGAATCGCGTATTCACGCTCATGTACCAGGTGCGACCCGGTTCATTATACGTATACGCACCCGCACCGTACATATACGCACCGGTGGTGGCATTTCCGGTCGTCTGGGCATTACCCGCGCGCCACTGACGCTTGTCGAAGACGTTGTCCACGCCGCCGGTCAGGCTGACGTTTTTGGTCATGTCCCAGGTCGCGCTCAGGCCAACGATGCTGTACGGGCTGATTTCGTCTTTCTCAGACCCGGTCACCGGCTGGCCTTTGTAGTTGTACTTCTTCGGCTGCTGCTTGCCGTACCAGGTAAAGGTCGACTGGAGCGAGACGTCCTGATGCACCTGCCAGCTCAGGGTTGAGTTCAGGGTGTATTCCGGAATGATCGACAGACGGTCGCCGGTCTCCTTGTTCTTGCTCTGCAGCATCCAGGTGATGTTGTTGGTCCAGTTAATCGTGTCGCTGACCGGCACGTTCAGGGAGCCTTCCAGACCTTCCACCACCGCCTTCGGCACGTTTTCCCACTGGTAGATGTCCGTCTGCACTTTACCGGACGAGGTGTGACCGATTGGCGCGTAGCCCGCTTCAATCTTGTCGCGGTAGTCGTTGCGGAACCAGGTCACACCCGCCAGCCAGCCGTTGCGTTTCCACTCCAGGCCAATCTCTTTGTTGATGCTGGTTTCGGCTTTCAGGTCGTCGTTGCCCATCATGTAGCAACCCACGCCGTCAGAGCTAGCGTAGCAGCCCTGGCCTTTACTGTAGAGCAGGTAGTTCGGGTTGGTCTGGTACAGGCTCGGCGCTTTGTAGGCGCGCGCGATCCCCATCTTCAGCGTAAAGTCATCCCCCAGAGCCTGCGACAGGTTAAGCGACGGGCTCCAGTTGTTGCCGACGATGGTGTGATGGTCGAAGCGCAGGGCAGGGGTCAGCATGGTGCTGTCGGTCAGCTCCATGTTGTTTTCGGCGAACAGGGAGAAAATCTCCGCCGAGGTGTACGGGCTGCGGTCGTTGCTCATGCCCGGAATGGTGCCGCCCTGCAGGGTTTGCGTGAAGGAGGTGGAGTCCTTCATGCGCTGCTGGTTCCACTCGGTGCCCAGAGTCAGGTTCTGGTTGACGAGGAAATCGATCGGCAGGTTGATTTCGCTGTGCAGCATCACGTCGGCCAGGTCGGTGTCGGTGAATTTATCGCTGTTGAACAGGCCTTCCGTACCGCCCGCCAGCCCTTCGCCCAGGCGGGAGTTACGGGTGTGTTCGTACTGCGCCCAGTTGCTGGTGGTAATGCCGTTGTCCCAGCCGCCGTTCCAGGTCACTGCGAAGTTCTGGCGATAAATACGGTTAGTCTCTTTGCCGTAGTTCTTCTTCACCAGCGCGCTGTCGTTGTTGGTGTTCTGCGTATCGCCCGCGTAGAGGTTGTTCTGGCGGCTGTAGCCCGCCTCAAACTCCAGAGACTGCATCGGCGCGAAGTCCCAGCGCACCACGCCGTTGATGTCTTTGTTCTCCACCCCTTCACGGCCCGCAGGGAGGGTGTTGGCGTAAGCGCCGGTACGCTCAGACTGGTGGCCCTGGTTGATGTCCCACGCGTCGGCCTGGGTCTTATCCAGGTTACCGAACATGCGGAAGCTGAAGTCGCCGCCCAGCGGGCCGCTGAGGCTGAAGTTGGTGCGTTTGGTGGAACCTTCGTCCTTGTGTTCAGGCGCGTTCAGGTAGGTGTTCCAGGAGCCGTGCCACTGGTCGTCGAATTTTTTGGTGATGATGTTCACCACGCCGCCCGCCGCGCCGTTACCGTAGCGTGCGGCAGCCGGGCCTCGGATGACCTCAATGCGCTCGATCATCTCCGGCGGTACCCAGCCGGTATCGCCGCGCGTATCGCGCTCGCCGCGCCAGCCCAGACGGATGGAGTTACGGCTGGTGACCGGCTTGCCGTCGATCAGGATAAGGGTGTTTTCCGGGCCCATGCCGCGAATGTCAATCTGGCGGTTGTTCCCGCGCTGGCCGCTGGTGGAGTTTCCGGTGAGGTTAACGCCCGGCATGGTGCGGATGATTTCCGCCACGTCGCGCGCGGGCGGGTTTTTGCGGATCTCGTCGGCGGTGATGGTGGAAACCCCGGGCGCCTGCAGGTTCTGCTCGGCGGCGGTGATCACCATGGTGTCTTCGTGCTGCGCGGAGGCGGTGTTGTCGTCTGCCATGGCGGGCAGCGCGACACCATAAATCCCTAAATTGACCAGCAAGGCCAGAGAGTGAATCTTCTTATTCATTGTACGTCCCGCTTTTATGGTTATTTAATGAACGCGCTTCCCACAGCGCGGGCATTACGCTATTGCAAATGCAAATAGTTATCAATAATATTATCAATAAAATTTGTCCTGAAACAAAAAAGTCTGTTAAACATGGGGTTATAAGGGTGACGGCGTTAACAACCGGAAGTGAAGCGTGGTGGCAGTCCAAAAACGGGCCGGAATGGAAGCCTGAACAAGGGAAATATCGCGTCACCTTCTGGTGGCGAGACCCGAAAGGCACGCAGAAAACGTCGGCAATCAAACGCGTTTGGCTCTACGTTACCGGCGTGACCGACCATCATCAGAATGCCCGCCCGCAATCTCTTGAACGCATTCCGGATACCGACGTCTGGCAGTGGCAGGGCGAGTTCAACCCGGAATGGCGCGGCAGCTACTGTTTTATCCCCTCCGTAAATGAAAACGATTTTGCCGATACCGTGTTTGAAGGCCAGCAGCCGGACCGCATGGCGCTGCGCGAAGGCTGGCGCAGGCTGCTGCCGCACGCGGTTTCCGACCCGCTGAATCCGCAGAGCTGGCGCGGCGGGCGCGGTCATGCCGTCTCGGCGCTGGAGATGCCGGAAGCGCCCGTTCAGCCCGGCTGGAATCAGCCCAAAACGCCCTTCAAGGCGCCGATCTGCATTGAATGGGAAAGCGCGCGCCTGAAAAACCGCCGTCGCGTCTGGATTTTCACCACCGGGGATGACGGCCCGGAACGTCCGCTGGCGGTGCTGCTCGACGGGCAGTTCTGGGCCGAAAGCATGCCCGTCTGGCCCGCGCTGGCGTCGCTTACCACCGAGCGCAAACTGCCGCCTGCGGTCTACGTATTAATTGATGCGATCGACATGGAACATCGCAGCCGCGAACTGCCCTGTAACCGCGATTTCTGGCTGGCGGTGCAGGAAGAACTTCTCCCTCATGTAAAACAGCTCGCGCCCTTCAGCGACCGCGCCGACCGTACCGTGGTCGCGGGCCAGAGCTTTGGCGGCCTCTCTTCGCTGTACGCTGGCCTTAACTGGCCGCAGCGCTTTGGCTGCATCCTCAGCCAGTCCGGATCCTACTGGTGGCCGCACCGCGGCGGGCAGCAGGACGGGCTGCTCATCGAACAGCTTAAAGCGGGTGAAAAAAACGCACGCGGGCTGCGCATCATCCTTGAGGCCGGGCGCAACGAGCCGCTTATCTTCCGCGCGAACCAGGCGATTTACGCCGAACTCCGCGCGCAGCAGGTTTACTGGCGTCAGGTTGACGGCGGACACGACGCGCTTTGCTGGCGCGGTGGGCTGACGCAGGGGCTGATGACCCTCTGGCAGCCGCTTATTCAATAACGGAGTCTGTATGGAATTCAGCAATCCTTTCGATAATCCGCAGGGACAGTTCGCCATTTTGCAAAACGACCAGGGCCAGTACAGCCTGTGGCCGCAGCAGTGCGAACTGCCCGCGGGCTGGCGCGTGGTGTGCGAGGCACAGTCTCAGGAGGCGTGCCAGCAGTGGCTGGCCGAACGCTGGCGCACGCTTGAACCGTCCCATTTTGCGGAGGGGAGCGCATGAACCGTCTACCTCTCGTCGCCGCCCAGCCGGGTATCTGGATGGCGGAACAGCTTTCCTCCCTGCCAAACGCCTGGAGCGTGGCGCACTACACCGAGCTGAAAGGCGATATCGACGCGCCGTTGCTGGCTAAAGCCATCGCTGAAGGCATGATGCAGGCCGATACCCTGCGGATGCGTTTTGCCGAGGATAACGGCGAGGTGTGGCAATGGGTGGATGACGCCCTCATTCTGCCGGAGCCGTCCATCGTTCGCGTTACCTCTCATGAAGATGCCGTGGCGCTGATGGAGGCCGATCTCAATCAAAACCTGCGCGTAGAAAGCGGTCAGCCGCTGGCGTTTCACCAGCTGATTCAGGTGGGGGAAAGCCACTGGTACTGGTATCAGCGCTATCACCATCTGGTGGTGGATGGCTTCAGCTTCCCGGCCATTACCCGGCAGATCGCCGCGATTTACGCCGTGTGGAAAAAGGGTGAACCGACGCCCGCATCCCCGTTTACGCCGTTTGCCGAAGTGGTGGAGGAGTACCAGCGCTACCGTCAAAGCGAGGCGTATCAGCGCGACGGCGCCTTCTGGGCAGCGCAGCGCAGGCAGCTTCCTTCTCCGGTCTCGCTCTCTTCCGCGCCGCTGCCGGGACGCGCCGCCACCACCGATATCCTGCGCCTGAAAATTGCAACGGACGCTCGCGCCTTTAGCCAGCTTACGCAGGCGGCAGGGCAGACGCAGCGCACCGATCTGGCCCTTGCGCTGGTGGCGCTGTGGCTGGGCCGCCTGACCGGGCGCCTGGATTACGCCGCCGGGTTTATCTTTATGCGCCGCATGGGCTCCGCCGCGCTGACCGCGACCGGACCGGTGCTCAACGTCCTGCCGCTGGCGGTGAATATCAACCCGCAGGAGAGTCTGCCGGCGCTGGCGCTGCGCCTGGCGAACCAGCTGAAAAAAATGCGCCGTCACCAGCGCTACGACGCCGAGCAGATCGTGCGCGACGGCGGGCGCGCCGCAGGCGACGAAGCGTTATTTGGCCCGGTGCTGAACGTCAAGGTATTCGATTATCAGCTGGATATCGACGACGTGGAGGCCATCACCCACACGCTGGCAACCGGCCCGGTGAACGATCTGGAGCTGGCGCTGTTCCCGGACGAGCAGGGTGGCCTGAGTATTGAGATCCTCGCCAATAAACAGCGTTACGATGAAGTGACGCTCATCCGCCACGTCGCGCGTCTGAACGCGATGCTGCTGCAGTTTGCGGCCAACCCGGACCTGCGCTGTGGCGAAGTGGAAACCGTTTCAGAGCAGGAATATCAGCAGCTGGCTCGCATCAACGATACCGGGCTGGCGCTGCCGTCCACCACGCTGGCGGATCTGGTGGCGGAGCAGGCGAGCAAAACGCCGGACGCCCCCGCGCTGGCGGACGCGCATATTGAGCTTAGCTATCGTGAGATGCGCGAGCAGGTGATCGCGCTGGCAAACCTGCTGCGCGCGCGCGGCGTGAAGCCGGGCGACAGTGTGGCGGTGGCACTCCCGCGCTCGGTGTTCCTGACCCTGGCGCTGCACGGCATCGTTGAGGCCGGTGCCGCGTGGCTGCCGCTCGACACCGGCTACCCGGACGACCGCCTGCGGATGATGCTGGAAGATGCCAAACCTTCGTTGCTCATTACTACCGACGAACAGCGTTCGCGCTTTAGCGATCTGCCGATTACGGCATTTAGTTACAACACACTGTTACCGGCTGCGGAGGTGGAACCGCTGCGCCTGGCCAGGCCGGAGCAGACGGCGTACATCATCTTTACCTCCGGTTCGACGGGGCGCCCGAAAGGGGTCATGGTCGGCCATACCGCCATCGTTAACCGCCTGAAGTGGATGCAGGATCACTACCCTCTGGACGCGACGGACGTGGTGGCGCAGAAAACGCCGTGCAGCTTTGACGTATCGGTGTGGGAGTTCTGGTGGCCGTTTATCGCCGGGGCGAAGCTGGTGATGGCAGAGCCGGACGCGCACCGCGATCCGCAGGCGATGCAGAGCTTCTTCGCGCAGTACGGCGTGACCACCACCCACTTCGTGCCGTCGATGCTGGCGGCCTTTGTCGCCTCGCTGACGCCGGAAAACGTGGCGTGCTGCAAAACCCTTAAGCAGGTGTTCTGCAGCGGCGAAGCGCTGCCGACCGAGCTGTGCCGCGAGTGGGAGCAGTTAACCCATGCGCCGCTGCACAACCTCTATGGCCCAACGGAAGCGGCGGTGGACGTCAGCTGGTATCCGGCTTATGGTCCCGAGCTGGCGGCGGTGGAGGGCAACAGCGTGCCGATCGGCTTCCCGGTGTGGAACACGGGGCTGCGCATTCTGGACGCGATGATGCGCCCGGTGCCGTTTGGCGTGGCGGGGGATCTGTATCTCACCGGCATTCAGCTGGCACAGGGGTATCTGGGCCGTCCGGACCTCACCGCCAGCCGCTTTATTGCCGACCCGTTTGCGCCGGGCGAGCGGATGTATCGTACCGGTGACGTCGCCCGCTGGCTGGACAACGGCGCGGTGGAGTATCTGGGCCGCAGCGACGATCAGTTAAAAATCCGCGGCCAGCGCATCGAGCTGGGCGAAATCGACCGGGCGATGCTCGCGCTGCCGGACGTGGCCCAGGCCGTCGCCCACGCCTGCGTGTTCAACCAGGCGGCGGCGACGGGAGGCGATGCCCGCCAGCTGGTGGGGTATGTGGTCTCCGAATCCGGTTTACCGCTGGACCGCGACGCGCTGCTGGAATCGCTCAAAGCCCAGTTGCCGCCGCATATGGTGCCGGTGGTGCTGCTGCAAATCAGTACGCTGCCGCTCAGCGCCAACGGCAAGCTCGACCGCAAGGCGCTGCCGCTGCCGGAGCTGACCAGCAAAACCTCCGGCCGCGCGCCGGAGACGGAAACCGAAACCGCCGTCGCGCAGGCTTTCTCCGCCCTGCTGGGCTGTGAGGTCAACGATATCGAAGCCGACTTCTTTGCCCTCGGCGGACACTCGCTGCTGGCGATGCGCCTGGCGGCGCAGCTTAGCCGCGTGTTCGAGCGCAAGGTGACGCCGGGGCAGATTATGGTCGCCTCGACGGTGAGCAAGCTCAGCGCGCTGCTGGATTCACAGATGAGCGACGAGCAGGCGCAGCGTCTGGGCTATGAAACCCTGCTGCCGCTGCGCGAAGGCAACGGCCCGACGCTGTTCTGCTTCCATCCTGCGTCCGGTTTTGCCTGGCAGTTTAGCGTGCTGGCGCGCTACCTCAGTCCGCGCTGGTCAATTACCGGCATTCAGTCTCCTCGACCAGAGGGGCCGATGCAGCAGTGTGCGGATCTGGATGGGGTGATTGAGCATCACCTGAATACGTTGCGTAAGCAGCAGCCACAGGGGCCATATTATCTGTTCGGCTATTCTCTCGGCGGCACGCTGGCGCAGGGCATTGCTGCGCGTCTGCGCGAGTTGGGTGAAGAGGTGGCCTTCCTCGGACTGCTGGACACCTGGCCGCCGGAAACCCAGAACTGGGCGGAGAAAGAGGCCAACGGCCTCGACCCGGAGGTGTTGGCGGAAATTGAGCGCGAGCGTCAGGCGTTTATCGCCGCGCAGCAGGGGCAGGGCTCCAGCGAGCTGTTTAACGCTATCGAAGGCAACTACGCCGACGCGGTACGGCTGCTCACCACGGCGCACAGCGCGCGGTTTGACGGCAAAGCGACGCTGTTTGTCGCCGAACGTACGCGAACGATGGATCCGCAGGTCGCGTGGGCGCCGTGGGTGGCGGAGCTTGAGGTGTACAGCCAGGACTGCGCCCACGTGGATATTATTTCACCGCAGGCGTTTGAGAAAATTGGGCCAGTGTTGAAGGATATATTGGGGTAACGTCAAAAGCGCCGGGTGGCGGCTGCGCCTTACCCGGCCTACGGGAGCCGAGTGTAGGCCGGGTAAGGCGTAGCCGCCACCCGGCAATTACCGCCGACCTAACGGCACCACCAGAGGCGTGCCCGCTACCGGATCGTCAATAATCATGCAGCGCATGCCGTAGATCCTCTCGATCAGATCCGGCGTCACAATCTCTTTCGGCGCGCCCTGAGCCACAATCTCACCGTCTCGCAGGGCAATCAGATGCGTAGCGTAGCGGCACGCCTGGTTTAAGTCGTGCAGCACCGCCGCCAGGGTATACCCCTGAGTGCGGTTCAGCTCGCTCAGTAGCTCCAGCAGGTCAATCTGATGGCTGATGTCGAGCCAGGTCGTCGGCTCGTCCAGCAACATGATGGAGGTCTCCTGCGCCAGCACCATCGCGATCCACGCGCGCTGACGCTGCCCGCCGGAGAGTGTGTCCACGCTTTGCCGGGCGAGATCGGTAATTCCCGTCGCCTGCATCGCGCGGTTCACCGCCTCGTCGTCCTCTTTGCGCCAGCGGGTAAACAGCGGCTGGTGCGGGTAGCGCCCGCGTGAGACCAGCTCCTGCACCGTGATGTCTCCCGGCGTGGTGGCGTTTTGCGCCAGCAGCCCGATGCGCTTGGCCACCTCTTTGCTGGCGAAGCGCTGGATCTGCTCCCCGTCGAGGAACACGCTGCCCTCAGCCGGCGTCATCAGGCGGCTCAGCGTGCGCAGCAGAGTCGATTTACCGCAGCCGTTCGGCCCGATAATCGCGGTGAAGTGGCCGTCCGGAATGGCAACGGATAAGTCACGGGCAATGATTTTTTTGCCGTAGCCGAGGGTGAGGTTTTCGCCGCGCAAGCGGGTGGTTGAATCTGTCATTTCTTGCGTGACTCCTGAACGAGCAAGACGATGAGGTAAATCCCGCCGAGGCTGACGGTCACTACGCCCACCGGCAGTTGATAAGGCATAAACAGCCGCTGGGCGCAGAGATCGGCGGCCAGCAGCAGCAGCGCACCGCACAGCGCCGCCTGGGTTAAGCCCCAGCGCGCCGTCCCGCTAAGGCGGCGGGCGATGTGCGGTGCCACGAGGGCGATAAACGAAATCGGCCCGGCAATCGCGGTGGAGGCGGCGGTCAGCAGTACGGCGACCAGCATCAGCATCAGGCGCGAGCGCTCGACGCCCACGCCCAGCGCGCAGGCGCTGTCGTCGCCCATCTCCAGCAGACGCATACGCCGCACCAGCAGCAGCGCGCCGATAAACATCAGCACAATCAGCGGCGCGGCGGGCCAGGTTTTGCCCCACGTCAGGCCGTTGAGGGAGCCGGCGTACCACAGCCCGGCGGAGAGCGCGGTTTCCAGCGAGGCCTGCAGTAAAAGCCAGGTGTTAAAGGCCATCAGCATGGCGCGGATGCCGATCCCGATGACGATCAGGCGGAAGGTGTCGATGCCGTTGCGCCAGGCCAGCGCCCAGATCAGTAAGGACGTCAGAATGCCGCCCGCCATCGCCGTAAAGGTAATCGCCGTCAGGTGCTGACCAAACAGCACCATCGCCACCAGCACGCCGCTCCAGGCCCCGGTATTGAGGCCCATCACGTCCGGGCTGCCGAGCGGGTTACGCATCAGCGACTGGAATATCGCACCGCTCACGCCTAGCGCCGCCCCGACCAGAATCGCCATCGCCACGCGCGGCAGTCGCCACTCCGTCACCACCATGGTGACGTTGCGCGGCGCGCTGCCGAGCAGGGCGTTAACCACCTGAGTAAAGTCGAGCGACACCGCGCCGCTGCGCAGGCTCCAGACCGCCAGCAGCAGAATGGCGAGAAGCAGCAGCGAGACGCTGGTCAGTAAACGGCGGGACGGGGCCATCATGCGCCACCTCCGCGTTTACGACGAACCAGGAAGATCAGCACCGGTGCGCCGATAAAGGCGCTGACCACCGAGACGCGCAGCTCGCCGGGTACCAGCAGGCGGCCCAGCACGTCGGCAAACAGCAGCAGGGCAGGGGTTGCCAGCAGCGTCACCGGCAGCGACCAGCGGTGATCCGCCCCCACCAGCCAGCGCGCCATGTGCGGCATCATCAGACCAATAAAGGCGATCGGGCCGACTACCGCGGTCGCGCTGCCGCACAGAACCGTGATCGCCAGAAGACCAATCAGCTGCGTGCGCGCCACCTGATTGCCGAGGGCGGTGGCGGTGTCGCTGCCGAGGCTCAGGCTGTTGAGCGATCGGCTCAAAAACAGCGTCACGGCGGCAGCGATAGCGACCGGGATCGCCACCACTTTCAGCGTGTCGAGGGTGCGGATATCCAGCGAGCCAGCCTGCCAGAAGCGCAGCTGGTCGTAGACGTCCGGGTTGAGCAGGGCGATGCCGTTGGACAAGCCTTCCAGCACTGCCGCGAGCGCCACGCCCGCCAGCGTCAGGCGTACCGGACTCAGCTGCCCGCCGCCCTGGCTCCCGGTAAAGGCGACGACCAGCGAGGCGGCCAGCGCGCCGCAGAAGGCCATCACCAGCTGTTGGGTGGGCGACGTCAACCCGAACAGCGCCGCGCCGAGCACGATGGCAAAGCTGGCGCCGGAGTTGACGCCGAGAATGCCGGGGTCCGCCAGCGGGTTGCGGGTAAGGGTTTGCATCAGGGCACCGGCAAGGCCAAGCGCGCCACCCGCCAGCAGCCCGGCAAGCGTGCGTGGCAGTCGGGCGTCGAGCACGATAATGCAGTCTGCGCTCTGGCAGGTGCCGGTAAGCGCATCAACGATAACGGACGCGGGCATCGGCTTCGCGCCGATCAGCAGGCTGAGTGCAACCGCAAGGCTCAGGAGCAGCAGTAAAACGGGCGCGGCAGCGGCGCGCACCACAGAAGAGGAAAACGACATAGCAACATCCATGATTTGATAATGATAGTGATTATCGTTATCTATCTTATTTGGCTATGTTAGCATGTGCGCCCATTGAATGGGTAGAAATAGACTCAAGGCTTTGTCATGAATCAAAAATCCTGGCTGCTCAACCTCAGCCTGCTGAAAACGCACCCGGCGTATCGCGCCGTGTTTATCGCTCGCTTTATCTCCATTTTGTCCCTCGGCCTGCTCGGCGTGGCCGTGCCGGTCCAGATCCAGACCATGACGCACTCCAGCTGGCTGGTGGGGTTATCCGTCACCTTAACCGGCGGGGCGATGTTCATCGGCCTGATGGTCGGCGGCGTTCTGGCGGACCGCTACGAGCGTAAAAAGCTGATCCTGCTGGCGCGCGGCACCTGCGGCGTGGGCTTTATCGGGCTGTGTCTGAACGCGATGCTGCCGGAGCCGTCGCTGATTGCCATTTATGCCCTGGGGCTGTGGGACGGCTTCTTCGCCTCGTTAGGCGTGACGGCGCTGCTGGCGGCAACGCCCGCGCTGGTCGGGCGCGAGAATCTGATGCAGGCGGGGGCGATCACCATGCTCACCGTGCGCCTCGGCTCGGTGATTTCACCAATGGTGGGCGGCCTGCTGCTGGCGACTGGCAACGTGGCGTGGAACTACGGGCTGGCGGCGGCGGGGACCTTTATCACCACGCTAACGCTGCTGCGCCTGCCGCTGCTGCCACCTCCGCCGCAGCCGCGCGAGCATCCTCTGAAATCGCTGATGGCCGCGATTCGTTTCCTGTTCAGCAACCCGCTGATTGGCGGCATTGCGCTGCTCGGCGGCCTGCTGACGATGGCGAGCGCCGTGCGCGTGCTCTACCCGGCGCTGGCGGGCGAGTGGCAGATGAGCGCCTCGGAGATTGGCGTGCTGTACGCCGCCATTCCGCTCGGCGCGGCGTGCGGGGCGCTGACCAGCGGCAACCTGGCGCAGAGCGCGCGTCCGGGGCTGATTATGCTGCTTGCCACGCTGGCCTCGTTTATCGCCATCGGCTTCTTTAGCCTGATGCCGGTGTGGGCGCTGGGCGTACTGTGCCTGGTGATTTTCGGCTGGCTGAGCGCCATCAGCTCATTGCTTCAGTACACCCTGATCCAGACCCAGACGCCGGAAGGCATGCTCGGGCGCATTAACGGCCTGTGGACGGCGCAGAACGTCACGGGCGATGCGATTGGCGCGGCGATCCTCGGTGGGCTGGGGGCGATGATGACCCCGGTGGCGTCGGCGAGCAGCAGCGGGTTTGTATTGGCAATTATTGGTGTGATTTTATTAATGACGTTGGCAGAATTGCGCCGGTTCAGGCAGGAGAGTGTGTTGAACGACGGTGCGGCCTGATGCCCTCACCCCGGCCCTCTCCCACAGGGAGAGGGAGGGAAAATACCTACTTAAACAACGCATTCAATCTGTCTAACACCAGCATCGCGCTGTAATAATCCAGGCGGAACGTCTCGGTTCCCAATGCCCAAACCCGTTTGTTTTTCACCGAAGGTAGATGCGCCAGCAGCGGGTTGGCGTAAATCGCATCCACGTCTTTCTGGTCGCCGGCAAACACAAACAGCCCTTCGCCGTTCAGCCCCGTCGCCAGGTTTTCCCCACCTAACTGGATAATGTCGTGGCGTTTGCCCTGACTTTTTGACGTGTGCAGCCCGGCGGGCAGAGCGGCCAGCGTAAAGCCCAGCTGGTGCAGCAGCTTGCCCTGCGCCGATTCCGCGGTCCACAGGTTGGCGCTGTGCGCGGCGGCGGTGTAGACGATGGCGTTCACCGGCTGCGGCGGCAGCTTCATCTGCTCTTTCACCTGCGCGAGCTGTTTATCAAACTCGGCAATGCGCTCTGCGGCCTGTTTTTCCTGTCCGGTAATGCTGCCCAGTTGGGTCAGTAGCGCCTGCCAGCTCTTGTCGTCGTAATTAATGATAAGCGTCGGGGCGATGGCGGAGAGCTGATCGTACAGCGCCAGCGCGGAATCCCCGCCGGTGGCGCCGATCAAAATCAGGTCCGGCATTTGCGCCGCTACCGCTTCGGCGCTCGGCTCGCCGATGTACAGCCGCGCAACCTTACGCTGTTTCGCGATATCACCCCACTGGCGCAGAAAACCTTGTGCATCCGCCACGCGGTTGTTCGGCGTGGTTGCGCCGCTGGCGATGACCGGCGCGTCAATTGCCAGCAGGGAGCCGGTTAAGGTCACGCTGGTGGAGACAATGCGCGTCGGTTTGCGCTCCAGCGTATGCACGCCGCGGCTGTCGGTCACCTGGCGCGGCCAGTCTGCGGCGGTGGCTGAGGTTAGTCCTAAAACAAAAAGTCCTGTCAAAAAGAGGGCATTGCGGCAAACGGCAGGGAATTTCACTGAGCGGCATCCTGTTTTTGTTGAAGATAATGCTTCTCATTTTCATGGTTGTGAGGGAGGGATGCAAGCGTTTGTCGCACAAGTCTTTACCCGATGGTTGACAGCGGGGCGATGTGGGATTAGGTTAGCCGACGAAAATATAAATGATAATCATTATTGCTTCTTTTATCATTTTGAGGAGGATGATATGGACACGTCCCTGGCTGAGGAAGTTCAGCACGCCGCGACCACGCTGGAATCAGACAGCTTTTTCTTTATGTCGCCTTATCGCAGTTTTACTACCTCAGGCTGTTTTGCCCGCTTCTCTGAACCTGCCGTCGGCGGCGACGATCCGGCAGGGCACTTCCAGCAGAAATTAGCCCAGGCTTTCCGGAATGCAAAAGCCAGCGGCATCGCCCATCCCGTCATGGTAGGGGCCATCCCGTTCGATACCCGCAAGCCGTCGTCACTGTTTATTCCGCAACGCTGGGAGACGTTTTCCCGTCCTGCGCGTCAGCAGTCCGCGCGCTATTTCTCCGGCGCGCAGGCGCTGAAGGTGGAACAGCGCACCGAGATCCCCGCTCAGCCCGTTTTTGAAGAGATGGTCGCCCGCGCCGCGTCGCTGACCGCCACGCCGCAGGTGAACAAGGTGGTGCTGTCGCGTCTGATTGATATTGCCACCGACAAACATATGGACAGCGGCGCGCTGATGGAGCGTCTGATCGCCCAGAACCCGGCTAGCTTTAACTTCCACGTGCCGCTGGAAGACGGCGGCGTGCTGCTCGGCGCCAGCCCGGAACTGCTGCTGCGCAAAGAGGGCAGGCACTTTAGCTCTCTGCCGCTGGCAGGCTCCGCGCGCCGTCAGCCGGACGACGTGCTGGATCGCGAAGCGGGTAATAAGCTGCTGGCTTCCGAAAAGGACCGTCACGAGCACGACCTGGTCACCCAGGCGATGAAGGCCATTCTGGCGCCGCGCAGTCACCGCCTGAGCATGCCGTCTTCCCCGCAGCTCATCACCACGCCAACGCTGTGGCATCTGGCGACGCCGGTTGAAGGTGACGCGCGCGAGAACGAAAACGCCCTGACCCTGGCCTGCCTGCTGCACCCGACCCCGGCTCTGAGCGGTTTCCCGCATCAGGCGGCGAAAGAACTGATCGCCGAGCTGGAGCCGTTCGACCGCGAGCTGTTCGGCGGCATCGTCGGCTGGTGCGACAGCGAAGGCAACGGCGAGTGGGTGGTGACCATCCGCTGCGCGCGTCTTCGCGAAAATAGCGTTCGCCTGTTTGCCGGCGCGGGCATTGTCCCCGCCTCCTCGCCGGTGGGCGAGTGGCGCGAAACCGGCGTGAAGCTCTCCACCATGCTCAACGTGTTTGGCCTGCACTAAGGAACACTCATGACCATTCCCTTTACCCGCTGGCCTGAGGAATTCGCCCGGCGCTACCGTGAAAAAGGTTACTGGCAGGATCTGCCGCTGACCCACATCCTGACGGACCATGCGGACAGCGATGCCGTGGCGATTATCGACGGCGATCGGCGCATCACCTACCGCGCGTTTCATCAGGCGGTGAACAATCTGGCGTCCGCCCTTCAGGCGCAGGGGCTGCACCGCGGCGAGACCGCGCTGGTGCAGCTCGGCAACGTGGCCGAGTTCTACATCACCTTCTTCGCGCTGCTGCAGATCGGCGTCGCGCCGGTGAACGCGCTCTTTAGCCATCAGCGCAGCGAGCTGAACGCCTACGCCGTGCAGATCAAACCCGCCGTGCTGATCGCCGATCGCGACCATGCCCTGTTCGCGGGCGATGATTTTCTTAATACCTTCGTGGATGAACACCGCTCGGTTCGCGCCGTGCTGCTGCGCGGCGATAAGGGCGCACATGCTCTGGAAGCGGCGACTGCGCGTCCGGCGGACAACTTCATTCCGAACCCGACGCCCGCCGACGAAGTAGCGTTTTTCCAGCTCTCCGGCGGCAGCACCGGCACGCCGAAGCTGATCCCGCGCACGCACAACGATTACGACTACAGCATCCGCCGCAGCAACGAGATCTGCGGTATCACCGCCGAAACGCGTTACCTGAACGCGCTGCCCGCGGCGCATAACTATGCCATGAGCTCGCCGGGATCGCTGGGCGTCTTCACGGCAGGCGGCTGCGTGGTGCTGGCGAACGATCCGAGCGCCACGCTCTGCTTCCCGCTGATTGAACAGCATCAGATTAACGTCACCTCGCTGGTGCCGCCTGCTGTCAGCCTCTGGCTTCAGGCGATTGCCGACGGGGCGGGCAACGCGCAGCTTAAATCACTGAAGCTGCTGCAGGTGGGCGGCGCGCGTCTGTCCGCCACGCTTGCGGCGCGTATTCCGGCGGAAATCGGCTGCCAGCTTCAGCAGGTGTTCGGCATGGCCGAAGGGCTGGTGAACTATACCGCGCTCGACGATACGCCGGAGCGCATCATCAATACCCAGGGCCGCCCGATGTGCCCGGACGACGAAGTGTGGGTGGCGGACGAGGACGGCAACCCGCTGCCGCGCGGTGAGGTCGGGCGTTTGATGACGCGCGGACCGTATACCTTCCGCGGCTATTTCAACAGCCCGGAACACAACGCCAGCGCCTTCGACGCCGACGGCTTTTACTGCTCCGGCGATCTGATCGCCATTGACGAGCAGGGCTACATCACCGTACAGGGGCGTGAGAAGGATCAGATCAACCGCGGCGGTGAGAAGATCGCCGCCGAAGAGATCGAAAACCTGCTGCTGCGCCACGAAGCGGTGATCCACGCCGCGTTGGTGAGCATGGAGGACAGCCTGCTGGGCGAAAAAAGCTGCGCGTATCTGGTGGTGAAACAGCCCCTGCGCGCGGTCGAGGTGCGTCGTTTCCTGCGCGAGCAGGGCGTTGCCGAATTTAAGCTGCCGGACCGCGTGGAGAGCGTGGATGCGCTTCCGTTAACGCCGGTCGGCAAAGTCGATAAGAAACAGCTGCGCCTGTGGCTTGCTGAACGGGCACAGGGCTGAGGAACAGAGTATGGCCATTCCAAAATTAACCGCTTACGCGCTGCCGACTGCCGCAGAGCTGCCGACCAACAAGGTGAACTGGAGCTTTGAGCCGGAACGCGCCGCGCTGCTAATCCACGATATGCAGGAGTATTTCCTGAACTTCTGGGGCGAAAACAGCGCGATGATGCAGCAGGTGGTGGCGAACATCGCCAGACTGCGCGCCTGGTGCAAAGCGCACAACATTCCGGTGTACTACACCGCCCAGCCGAAAGAGCAGAGCGACGAAGATCGCGCCCTGCTGAACGACATGTGGGGGCCGGGCCTGACCCGCTCGCCGGAGCAGCAGCGCATCGTCGCTGAGCTGACCCCGGACGAAGCGGACACGGTGCTGGTGAAGTGGCGCTACAGCGCGTTCCACCGCTCGCCGCTGGAGCAGATGCTAAAAGAGACGGGCCGCAACCAGCTGCTGATTACCGGCGTTTACGCCCATATCGGCTGTATGACCACCGCCACCGATGCCTTTATGCGCGACATCAAGCCGTTCTTCATTGCCGACGCGCTGGCGGATTTTACCCGCGACGAGCACCTGATGTCGCTCAACTACGTGGCAGGACGCTCGGGCCGCGTGGTGATGACCGACGAACTACTGCCGTCCGTTCCGGCCTCGAAAGCCGCGCTGCGCGAGCTGATCCTGCCTTTACTGGACGAGTCCGACGAGCCGATGGATGACGAAAACCTGATCGACTACGGTCTGGACTCGGTGCGCATGATGGCGCTGGCCGCCCGCTGGCGCAAAGTGCACGGCGATATCGATTTCGTAATGCTGGCAAAAAATCCAACAATCGACGCCTGGTGGGCGCTGCTCTCCCGCGAGGTGAAGTAATGGGTTTTGATTTTACCGGCAAAACCGTCTGGGTAACGGGCGCGGGGAAGGGGATTGGCTACGCGACGGCGCTGGCGTTTGCGGAGGCGGGCGCAGAGGTAACCGGGTTCGACCTGGCCTTCCCGCAGGGCGATTACCCCTTCGCCACCGAGACGCTGGACGTGGCGGATTTTGCTCAGGTCAGCGATACGTGTGGCCGTTTGCTTAATACCCTCGAACGTCTGGACGTGCTGGTCAACGCGGCGGGCATTCTGCGCATGGGGGCGACGGACCAGCTCTCGCAGGAGGACTGGCAGCAGACTTTTGCGGTCAATGTTGGCGGCGCGTTCAACCTGTTCCAGCAGACGATGGGCCAGTTCCGCCGTCAGCAGGGCGGGGCGATTGTCACTGTGGCATCCGACGCGGCACACGCGCCGCGCATCGGCATGAGCGCCTACGGTGCCTCGAAAGCGGCGCTGAAAAGCCTGGCCCTGACCGTCGGGCTGGAGCTGGCGGGCAGCGGCGTGCGCTGTAACCTGGTGTCGCCGGGCTCAACGAACACCGACATGCAGCGCACCCTGTGGAAAAGCGACGATGCGGAGCAGCAGCGTATTCGTGGCTTTGGCGAGCAGTTCAAGCTCGGTATTCCGCTGGGCAAGATTGCCCGTCCGCAGGAGATTGCCAGCACGGTGCTGTTCCTGGCATCCGATGCCGCCAGCCATATCACCCTGCAGGATATTGTGGTGGACGGCGGCTCCACGCTGGGGGCCTGATGATCTGGAAACGTCATTTATCGCCTGAAGAACTGAACGCCACCAGCGTGAACACCCTTGTGGCACATCTGGGCATCGTTTATACCCGCCTCGGGGACGACACGCTGGAAGCGGAGATGCCGGTGGATGCGCGCACCCATCAGCCGTTTGGCCTGCTGCACGGCGGGGCGTCGGCGGCGCTGGCGGAAACGCTGGGCTCAATGGCCGGTTTTCTGATGACCCGCGACGGGCAGAGCGTGGTGGGCACGGAGCTGAACGCCACGCACCATCGCGCCGTCTCTCACGGTAAGGTGCGCGGGGTATGTCAGCCGCTGCATCTGGGGCGTTCGAGTCAGAGCTGGGAGATCGTGGTATTCGACGAACAGGGGCGGCGGTGCTGCACCTGTCGGTTGAGTACGATGGTGCTGGGGTAGGCCATTCGGCTGAAAGTGATCGGCTTAACACTGTGGTGTAAATCTCTGGTTTGACCACGCATTATTGCGTTTCAAAGTTGTTAAATTTTATCCGTTGTTCTAGAAACAAAATGTAACATCTCACTGTTTCACAGCAACGGATAACAGCTATGAACAACTCAGGGAAATACCTTACATGGGCGGTGCTCTCCGTTGTGGGAGCCTTTGCCCTGGGCTATATCGCCCTCAACCGGGGGGAACAGATCAATGCGCTCTGGATCGTCGTCGCCTCCGTCTGCATTTATCTGATCGCGTACCGTTTTTATGGCCGCTATATCGCCAATACCGTGCTGGCGGTTGACGGCACGCGCATGACGCCTGCCGTGCGCCACAATGACGGTCTGGACTACGTGCCGACCGACAAAAAAGTGCTGTTCGGTCACCATTTTGCGGCGATTGCCGGGGCGGGTCCGCTGGTGGGGCCGGTGCTGGCGGCGCAGATGGGCTACCTGCCGGGGATGATCTGGATCCTCGCGGGCGTGGTGCTGGCGGGGGCGGTGCAGGACTTTATGGTGCTGTTCGTCTCCACCCGCCGCGACGGCCGTTCGCTGGGCGAGCTGGTGAAAGAGGAGATGGGGGCAACCGCCGGGGTGATTGCCCTCGTGGCGACCTTTATGATCATGGTGATCATCCTCGCGGTGCTGGCGATGATCGTGGTGAAGGCGCTGACCCACAGCCCGTGGGGGACCTACACGGTTGCCTTCACCATTCCGCTGGCGCTGTTTATGGGGATCTACATACGCTACCTGCGCCCGGGCCGCATCGGTGAAGTGTCGGTGATTGGCCTGGTATTCCTGGTATTCGCGATTATCTCCGGCGGCTGGGTGGCGGAAAGCCCGACCTGGGCGCCGTTCTTCGACTTTACCGGCGTACAGCTGACCTGGATGCTGGTGGGCTACGGGTTTGTGGCGGCGGTGCTGCCGGTGTGGCTGCTGCTGGCCCCGCGTGACTACCTCTCTACCTTCCTGAAAATCGGCACCATCGTCGGGCTGGCGATTGGCATTCTGATTATGCGTCCGACCCTGACCATGCCGGCGCTGACCAAATTTATCGACGGTACCGGTCCGGTCTGGACCGGCAACCTGTTCCCGTTCCTGTTTATCACCATCGCCTGCGGCGCGGTGTCGGGCTTCCACGCGCTGATTGCCTCCGGGACCACGCCGAAGATGCTGGCGAATGAAAATCAGGCCTGCCTGATTGGCTACGGCGGCATGCTGATGGAGTCCTTTGTGGCGATTATGGCGCTGGTTTCCGCCTGTATTATTGACCCGGGCGTGTACTTCGCGATGAACAGCCCGATGGCGGTGCTGGCCCCGGCCGGAACCGCTGACGTGGTGGCCTCTGCCGCGCAGGTGGTGAGCGGCTGGGGCTTTGCGATCACCCCGGAAACGTTGACGCACATTGCTGATGAGGTGGGCGAACAGTCGATCATCTCCCGTGCGGGCGGAGCGCCTACGCTTGCGGTGGGCATGGCTTACATCCTCCACGGCGCGCTGGGCGGGCTGATGGACGTATCGTTCTGGTATCACTTCGCCATTCTTTTTGAGGCGTTGTTTATCCTGACGGCGGTGGATGCGGGAACCCGTGCGGCGCGCTTTATGCTGCAGGACCTGCTGGGGGTGATCTCCCCGAACCTGAAGCGTACCGACTCGCTCCCGGCTAACCTGCTGGCGACGGCGCTGTGTGTGCTGGCGTGGGGCTACTTCCTGCACCAGGGCGTGGTGGATCCGCTGGGCGGGATTAACACCCTGTGGCCGCTGTTCGGTATCGCCAACCAGATGCTGGCAGGCATGGCGCTGATGCTCTGCGCGGTGGTGCTGTTCAAGATGAAGCGCCAGCGTTACGCCTGGGTGGCGCTGGTGCCCACCGCGTGGCTGCTGATCTGTACCCTGACGGCGGGCTGGCAGAAAGCCTTCAGCCCGGACAACAAGGTGGGCTTCCTGGCGATCGCCAACAAGTTCCAGGCGATGATCGACAGCGGTAAGATCCCGGCGCAGTACACCGAGTCCCAGCTGTCGCAGCTGGTGTTTAACAACCGTCTGGATGCCGGGCTGACCATCTTCTTTATGGTGGTGGTCGTGATGCTGGCGTTGTATTCTCTCAAGACCGCGCTGGCGGCGTTGAAAAACGATAAGCCAACAGCGAAAGAGACGCCGTACGAGCCAATGCCTGAAAACCTGGAAGAGATTGTCACCCAGGCGAAAGGGGCGCATTAATTTAACTAAATATATCCCTCACCCCGGCCCTCTCCCCAAAGGGGAGAGGGTGTTCAAATTCCCTCCCCCCCTTTGGGGAGAGGGTTAGGGTGAGGGGAAATAGCGAGAAACGACCTATGTTCGACACCCTTTCCAAAGCAGGTAAGTATCTGGGCCAGGCCGCCAAAATGATGATTGGTGTGCCGGATTACGACAACTACGTCGAGCATATGCGCGTCAACCATCCGGACCAGACGCCCATGACCTACGAAGAATTTTTCCGCGACCGTCAGGATGCCCGCTACGGCGGCAAGGGCGGGGCGAAGTGCTGTTAACCCTCTTTAGGTAAATAGAGGCTGATTTGCTCCTGTTTACAGCCGTAGACGACCGCCAGCTTTTCGCGGGTGCGCTTTTGCGGTCTGGAGTCCAGCGCTTCCAGCTGTGACACGGCAGACTGGCTAATGCCGAGTTTCTCAGCCACCTCTTGCTGGGACATGCCGCGCAGGATACGCCACGCGGCCTGCAGGCTAACGTTCTCGTTATGCATGATGTCGCACACTTCACCCGGTAAACCTACGTTATCGTAGATGTCTGATTCGTAAGGGATGTCTTCCCAGTCGTTTTCATTATCGTCGTCGTACTCCAGCATGGCTAAGCGCATGCGAAAATATTCACCGTAGGGAATGACAACATACTGTTTTTTTCCTTCTTCATCCTTGATGAACTGAATAGTCATATTCCGTATGCTCCTCATGAAGGTAGGTGGTGGTTGTCCGGCGTTTTACCGCCACTACGTAACAGGTGTCACCCGGCGGGTCCCCGAAGGTGTAAATGATCCTGTAATCGCCTAATCGCAACCTGAAGTGGTTTTCGGGAGAAGATAATTTCTTGATATCTGAGACCGGTGACGCTTTATCATCCATCTTCTCCAGCCTGAATTTAATGCGGTTTTGATACCGATTATCGATTTTAGAAAATTGCTTCTCAGCTGTTTTTGACCAGACAATCTTCATCCGTACCTCCACTGTACGCCCACACAAAACATAAGGAAATAATAAGACTATTAGATAAATTCTGAATTTCTAATGGGCTACTGTAGAGCGGAGAAAAAACGGGAGAAAGCGGCAAAACGCAAACCTTCAAGGCTGCTCGGGAAGGCCTCTGCCGGGCGACAGAGGCTTGCAGAAAATATGCGATCAGGCGTTCAAACCGCCGTCTACGTCCAGACCGGTACCGGAGATCTGACCAGCAGCCGGGCTGGCAAGGAAGGTGACCGCCGCCGCGACGTCTTCCGGCTGACCGTAGTGACCCAACGCAATAAGCTGACGCTGAGCGTCAGCCTGTTCCCCGTCTTCCGGGTTCATATCGCTGTTGGTCGGGCCGGGGTGCACCAGGTTAACGGTAATGCCGCGCGGTCCTAAATCACGGGCCAGTCCGCGGGTGAGGGAGTTAAGGGCAGATTTGGTCATCGAGTAAACGGCAATGCCCGGCTGCGCCACGCGGTTTGCCAGACAGCTGCCGATGTTGATGATGCGCCCGCCGTCGGACATGTGCACCAGCGCTTCCTGAATGGCAATCACCACGCCGCGGATGTTGACGTTGATAAGGGCGTCAATGTCCGCCAGCGTCATGGACTCCAGCGGGCCGCCGCGCGCGATCCCGGCGTTGTTGACCAGAATGTCCAGCCCGCCAAGGGAACGCGCCGCATGGGTGACGGCATCCTGAATCGCCTGTGCGCTGGCGCTGTCCGCCTGCACGGCTTCGCTATGTCGTCCCAGTGCCTTAATCTCATCGGCGACCGCCTGGGCTTTATCGGCCGATTTTTCATACGTAATAATCACATCCGCACCGGCGCGCGCCAGCGAGAGTGCAATTGCCCGACCCAACCCGCGGCTGGCGCCGGTAACCAGCGCCTTTTTACCTGTTAAATCGATCTGCATGATGACCTCGTTACGAAAGTGGTAAGAATCATCATTAGGTATAGCCTGTCGGCGAGATTAACGGCTGAAGGATTCCACTTTCTCAAACGCGGCGCGCAGGACGTCAGGCGTTAACGCAACCGGCAGATAGTGAATCGACTCCACCGGGCGCAGGGTGTGGGCAATGACCTTATCCAGCGCTTTCCGGTTATTAATGTCGACGTCCAGCTCGCGAAGCGTGGTCGGCAGGTTAAAGCGCTGGTACGCCGCCACCAGCTGCGCCAGCACGTCGTCCTGACCGAGCAGGGCGCTCTGCACCAGAATGCCGTAGGCTACCTTGGTGCCGTGCAGGTATTTTTCCGTCTGCGGCAGCACGGTTAAGCCGTTGTGTACCGCATGCGCTGCCGCCACGCGCGTATAGCGTTCGCCCAGGCCGCCGACCATCCCGCCGCCGGCGATAATCGCATCCACCACGTCCCGGAACGCCTGCGTCTGTTCACCGCGCTGCTGGTCGGCCAGCGCTTGCTCACTGTGTTCCAGCAGCACGTCGCGGATCGCCAGCGCGCCGTTGATGCCCAGCCGCACCGTTAGCGGCAGATTTTCAGGCTGCGGGGCAAGCACTACCGCCTCATACCACTTCGCCAGCGTATCGCCGATGCCCGCCAGCAGATATTCCGCCGGGGCGTTAAGGACGATCTGCGGCTCCACCAGCACCAGGAAGTTGGCGTCGTCGAAGATCTCAAAATGCAGCGCCTGACCGGCATCGTTGTACCAGACGGAGAGCGGGGTCCACGCCGCGCAGGTGGCGGCAATGGTAGGGATGCCCACAAACGGCACCCCTAAGCGGCGCGCCACGGCCTTGACGGTATCCAGTACCGCGCCGCCGCCGATGCCAATCACCACGCTGGCGTCGCTGCCGGACTCGTTCACCAGATGGGTGACGTCGCGCTCGCTGCAGTGGCCTTTAAACAGCAGGTGTTTCGCCCCCGGCGCGTTAAAGCTCTCCGGCAGGAACGGGCGCGCACCTTCGATAGCGCGCTCGCCGTAGATCCACACCGCGCGGGAAAGCTGTTCCGGGGTAAAGAAGTTATCCAGCTGCGCAAGGCTTCCGGGATGAGAGAAGTAGTTCGCCGGGCCGGGCACGACGCGGATATCGGTGTTGCTCATGGTGTTGTCCTTTTTAGCAAGCGCTAACCCGATGTTATGTCTGGACATCCGGATGGCTAATAATATTTCGCTTTAAGTTATGCCTTTTCCGTCGTTGTCAGTCAACCGGAGCTGTGAAAAATTCGATAAATCAGAAGAGTAATGAAGGATTTACGCGGATGGTTTCCAGTCGCCTTGAAATGCGCGGTATCAGCCTGGCCTTTTCCGGCTTTGAGGCTCTGTCGCGCGTCGACTTTACGCTGAGCGGCGGGTCGGTACATGCGCTGACCGGTGCCAACGGCGCGGGGAAATCGACCCTGATGGCGGTGCTGTGCGGCACGCACGACCACTATGAGGGCGAGATCAGCATCAACAATCAGCCGGTGAGCATCCGTGAACCGCTTGATGCCAAACGGCTGGGGATCCACCTCGTACAGCAGGAGGTGGATGTGGCGCTGATCCCGGGGTTAAGCATCGCTGAAAACATTATGCTCGACCAACTGGCGCTGCCCGGGCATCGCTTCAACTGGCGCGGCGTCCGCCAGCAGGCGAGGCAGGCGCTGGCGCAGCTTGACGTTACGCTGGACGTGCGCCGTTCCATCGACAGCTGTTCGCTGGCCGAAAAGCAGCAGATTTTGCTGGCGCGCGCCTTGTCTCATCACTGCCGTTTTTTGATTCTTGATGAACCCACCGCGCCGCTGGACGCGCACGAGAGCGAGCGTCTGTTTACGGTGGTGAGACGTTTAAAGCAGCAGGGCATCGGCGTGGTGTTTATCTCCCACCGCATTCACGAGCTGAAGGCCATCTGCGACACCTTAACGGTGCTGCGCGACGGCAGGCTGATCGAATCCGGCCCGATGGCCGATCTTAGCGGCGAAGCGATCGTCGAGAAGATGCTCGGCCACGTGCTGAGCGATATCTATCCGCCCGCGCGGCCCCCGCACGGCGAAGAGACGCTGCTGCGCGTTGAGGGGCTGCACGACGACGCGCTGCTGAAAGATATCTCCCTGCACCTGCGCAAAGGCGAAATCCTCGGGATTGCCGGGCTGGCGGGGGCGGGGAAAACCGAACTTTGCAAGGCGCTGTTTGGCGCCACCAAAAGCCGCGTGGCGCGCGGTGAGCTGAATCATCAGGCCTGGACCCCGCGGGACCCGGCGGATTCGGTGCTGCGCGGGCTGGCGCTGGTGCCGGAGGAGCGGCGCAAAGAGGGCATTTTTATCGACGAGCCGGTGAGCATGAACCTTGCCGTGTGCGCCGATAACAGCTTTTCGCGCTGGAGCCTGTTCGGCCATCGTCAGGCGTGGCGCTGGGCGGAAGAGGTGATTGCCCGCGTCGGCGTGCGCGCCCGTGGGCCGGGGCAGGTGCTGCGACGTCTGTCCGGTGGCAACCAGCAGAAGGTCGCCATCGGTAAATGGCTGCGCAATGACGCCAGCGTGCTGATATTCGACGAGCCGACCAAGGGCGTGGACGTGAAGGCCAAAACCGACCTGTTCCAGCTGATTGACGGCCTGGCGCGCGAGGGCAAAGGGGTGATTTACGCCTCGGGCGAATTTGCTGAACTGGTGGGATTGTGCGACCGCATCTGCGTGCTGTGGGACGGGCGTATCGTGGCGGAAATCGCCGGGGCGGAGGCCCGCGAAGAGACACTACTTTATTATTCAACCGGAGGAACGGCGTCGTGAGCAAGGCCCTTTCAGTAACGGCGGCAGCGTCTGGCCGTCAGCAACTTTTTGATTTTCTCTACAGGTGGGGCATGCTGTTGACCGTCGTCGCGCTGGTGGCCGTCTTTGGCCTGGCGTCGGACAGCTTCCTCGATCCGAACAACATCATCAACATTCTGCGCTCGATTGCCATCGTGACGGTGATTGCCGTTGGCGTGTCAATTTCGTTGACCGTTGGCGGGTTCGATCTCTCCGTGGGCTCCACCGCGTCGCTGGCGAACGCGCTGGTGATTTCCCTTTTCGTCTGGCACGGCTTAGGTACCACCGAGTCGATTCTGATCACCCTCGCGCTCTGCACGCTGGTGGGGCTGTTTAACGCCTTTCTGATCGTCATCCTGCGTATTCCGGACATGCTTGCCACGCTTGCCAGCCTGTTCGTCATTCAGGGCGTGGCGATGACCTACAGCTACGGCGGGTCGATTACCGAGAACATGGTGCTGCCGAGCGGCGACATGGCGGAAGGGACCATTCCGGCGGCGTTTAGCCTGCTGGGGCAGGTGCCGACCATTGTGATCGTCATGCTGGTGGTGACCGTGCTGGCGCAGCTTGGCCTTTCGTTGACCACTCACGGACGTCGTATGTACGCCATTGGTGGCAACCCGGAAGCGGCGCGCCTCTCCGGCATTCGCACCACGCGCTACAAGGTGGCGGCCTACGTGATTGCCTCGCTGCTGGCGGGACTGGGCGGGATTTTGCTGGCTTCGCGCATCGGTTCGTCGCAGGTGAATGCGGGCGGCGGATACCTGATGGATGCGGTGGCGGCGGCGTGGATTGGCTTCTCGCTGGCAGGCTCCGGCAAGCCGAACGCGCTGGGCACCCTGGTCGGGGCGGTCATTCTCGGCGTGCTGTCGAACGGGCTGGTGATGCTCTCCGTGCCGTATTACGCCATGGACATTATAAAAGGGCTGGTGCTCGCGGTGGCGCTGGCGATTACCTACATACAAAAACGCTGACAACACAACGGGATAAAAAATGAAAAAGATTGCACTCTCCTTGGTGGCACTTGGATTGCTCACTGCTCTGCCGGGCTTTGCAGCAACACCCGCGCCGCTTCCGGCTGCCATTGCGAACCATGACGGCCCCATTCGCATCGCGGTGATCCGTAACCTGGGCTCGGACGACAACACCACGCAGTTTGTTGCCGGGGCGATTCAGGAAGGGAAAAAGCTCGGCTTTAAGGTCAGCACCTTTTTAAGCAACGGCGATGACGCCAAATTCCAGGACTTCGTTAACCAGGCCATCAGCCAGAAGTATGACGGGATTATTCTCTCTCAGGGGCGCGATCCGTACTCCACCGCGCTGGTGAAGAAAGCGGTGGATGCCGGTATCAAAGTCGCCGTCTTTGATACCGCCGTTAACGGCGAGATCCCGGGCGTGACCGTCACCCAGCAGGACGATGCCTCTCTGACGAACCTCTCTTTCGGCCAGCTGGCGAAAGATTTCAACGGCAAGGCCAATATCGTCAAGCTGTGGGTCGCGGGCTTCCCGCCGATGGAGCGCCGTCAGGCAGCCTATAAAGCGCTGCAAAAGCAGTACCCGGATATTAAAGAGCTGGAGTCCATCGGCGCCGTCTCCTCTGATGTGCAGGGCGATACCGCCAACAAGGTGGGTGCGATCCTGGCGAAATACCCGAAGGGCAAAATCGACGCCATCTGGGGCACCTGGGACGCTTTTAGCCAGGGCGCGTATAAGGCGCTGAAAGAAAATGGACGCACCGAGATCAAGCTCTACAGCATCGACATCTCCAACCAGGATCTGCAGCTGATGCGCGAACCGGGCAGCCCGTGGGCAGTGAGCGTGGCGGTGGATCCGAAGCTGATTGGCGCGACCAACGTGCGCCTGATCGCCAATAAGATTGCCGGGGAAGCGACGCCAGCAACTTACGATTTCAAAGCGGCGGCCATTCCGCAGGCGCTGCTGACCGCCCAGCCAGGGGCGGTGAACGTGGCGTCTCTGGGGAAAATCATTCCGGGCTGGGGCCAGACGGAAGATTTTATCGCGCCGTGGTTTGCGACGCTGGAAGCGAAAAATAAATGAGCATGCTTCCTACGCCAGAATACAGCCGCAATATGCGGCTGATTGGCCACAGCGACCAGGGCGGTCGTCCGGATGGCGTGCAGCTGATGGTGCATCGCGGTTTCGCCTATATCGGCCATATGGTGTCGCAGGGCTTTTCGATTGTTGACGTGCGCGACCCGAAAAACCCGAAAGCGGCGGGCTACGTGCCTGCGCCGCCCGGCACCTGGAACGTGCACCTGCAGGCGCATGACGACCTGCTGCTGGTGATCAACGCCCGGGATCTGTTTGCCGATGCCCGCTTTGCCGACGAGAAGGTCTACTACACCCGCCAGGTGGGGGAGACCGTCAGCGACGTGCAGGACAAAGGCTGGAGCGCCGGGCTTCGAGTGTTCGATATCTCCACGCCGGACAGGCCGCGTGAAATCGGCTTTCTGTCGCTAAGCGGCATCGGCATTCACCGCATCTGGTACGTTGGCGGGCGCTGGGCCTACGTGTCGGCGCTGATCGACGGCTTTACTGACTACATCTTCCTGACCATCGACCTGGCGGACCCGCGTAAGCCCGAGGTAGCGGGGCGCTGGTGGCTACCGGGGATGAACCAGTCCGCAGGCGAACAGCCGAACTGGCCGGAAGGGAAACGCTACGCGCTGCACCACGCGATTATCGCGGGCGATACCGCCTACGGCAGCTGGCGCGACGGCGGCCTGACGCTGCTGGACGTGAAAGACCGCAGTCAGCCGAAGCTCATTAGCCACCGTAACTGGAGCCCGCCGTTTGGCGGCGGGACGCACACCGCGCTGCCGCTGCCGGACCGCTCCCTGCTGGTGGTGCTGGACGAAGCGGTGCTGGATAACCAGCAGGACGGCGAGAAGCTCATCTGGCTGTTTGATATCCGCGAGCCGTCGAACCCGGTAAGCATCTCGACCTTCCCGCAGCCGGATGAAACCGACTACATGGCGAAAGGGGCGCACTTTGGCCCGCACAACCTGCACGAGAACCGGCCCGGGAGCTTTGTCAGCTCGACGCTGATTTTTGCGACGTATCAGAACGCGGGCGTGCGCGCATATGACATTTCCAACCCGTATCGACCGGTGGAAACCGGGGCGCTGGTGCCCGCCGCGCCGGAGAGAATGATGGACACGCGGCCGAATCGCCCGCAGGTGATCCAGTCCTGTGACGTGTTTGTGGACGCGCAGGGAATTATCTACAGCACGGATTATAACGGCGGGCTGTCGGTGATTGAGTATTTGGGGTGAGGGCGGTTGTTGCCCCTCACCCTGACCCTCTCCCCAAAGGGGAGAGGGGAAAAATCAGCTGTACTGCCGCACTCGTGCTACCAGCTCTTCCGCGCTGTCGATGCGGTCGGCAATGACAATCAGCGCTTTACCGAGCGTTATCGCGTGGCGCAGGCACTCGTGGCGCATGGCTTCATCCTGGATGGTGTCGATATCCGCCACGTGGGAAAGCCCGACGCTGCGGCGAATGAGCTCGGTACCGCAGAAGCCGATGGCGTCATGCCATACTTTTTTCAGGAACGCGGAGGCATAGCCTGGCGCGCTGAGCGCGGCGTCGCGGGATTTCTCGTTTGCCAGCGCCTGGAAGCGCTCCGCAAAGGTGTTCCACAGCTCCTGAATATCGGTCAGGCGCTGCTCGCGAGCGGCGGCAGCATCGCGAATGCCCAGATGCCCCGGCAGGCCGCAGAAGTTCAGCAGCAGGTTGCCGATGGCGGTGCCGATGTCAAAGCCAATCGGCCCGAAATAGCCAAACTCGGCGTCGATGGCCTTCAGGCTGCCGTCGGCGACAAAAATTGAGCCGCTATGGATGTCCCCGTGCAGCAGCGCTTCGGCGTGCGAGAAGAAGCGGTGCTTCAGGGAGGCTACGGCAACTTTAAGTTGGGCGTCGTCGCGCAGGGCGGCGACGTCATTTTCCAGCTCGGCCGGGTAGCTGTTGCGCTCGTGGATCTGGTACGGATCGTTGAAGAACAGATCTTCGGTGATCTCGCACATCTCCGGGTTGATGAACTTCGCCACCTGCGCTTTTTTCTCGTGCGGGTGCAGGTAGAAATCGCTGGTGTGGAACAGCGCGTGCGCGAGATATTCGCCCAGCTGCTGCGCCGCCTGCGGGTAGTAAATGTTGTTGATCAGCTCGCCGCGCCAGATGCGATGGCTGGAGAGATCTTCCATCACCATTACCGCCAGTTCCGGGTCAAAATGGTGGATTTTCACGGTGTGCTGCGGGCTGTGCCGGTAGTGCTCGACCAGGGTTTGCGCTTCAAGGCGGGCGCGGTCCAGCGTCAGCGGCCAGGACTCCCCGACGCAGCGCACGTAGGGCAGAGCCTGCTTAACGATGATGCGGCTCACGCCCGCGCTGTCGAAAATTTTAAAAACCAGATTGAGGTTGCCGTCGCCTACCTCCTGCGCCTCTACCAGCGATGAAGGATCGTCAAGCCCGCCAAACTGCCTGGCATACTCCACGGCGTCCTGAGCGGTAAAGGTACGGTATTGCGACATGGCCTGCTCCTCACGAATTTCCTAATTAAGACATGTAGACGTCTATACATCTGGATTTCATCCTGACACAATGTGCTACAACAACGCAACAGGGAATTAACGACATGCAGACATTACAGACGACCAGCCTGCGGGTGGGGGATAATCAGCTCTTTATTCTCGACCAGCAGGCGCTTCCGCAGGAGAAACGCTGGCTGGATGCTTCGACGGTCGAGGCGCTGGTTGGGCACATTCATGCCCTGCGGGTGCGCGGCGCGCCGCTGATTGGTCTCTCTGCAAGCCTGCTGCTGGCGCTGCTGGCGGAAAACGGTAAAAGCCGCGACGAGCTGGCGGTGGCGCTCGAAACCCTGCGCGCATCCCGCCCGACGGCGGTGAACCTGATGAACAACCTCGACCGCATGAAGATTGCCCTGTGGCAGGAAGATTATGTTCCGGCGCTGGTGGCCGAAGCGCTGCGCCTGATTGACGAAGACAAACGGCTTTGCGACGCGATAGCGAAAGCCGGCAGCGCGCTGGTGAAGCCCGGCAGCCGCCTGCTGACCCACTGCAACACCGGCGGGCTGGCAACGGCGGGCGTCGGCACCGCGCTGGGCGTGATTGCTCGCGCGCACCAGGAGGGTAACGTAAGCAGCGTCTGGGTCGATGAAACCCGTCCGCTGCTGCAGGGCGGTAGATTGACAGCGTGGGAGCTCGGCGAGCTGGGTGTGCCGTACCAGCTGATTACCGACTCCATGGCCGCCAGCCTGATGGCGAAAGGGCAGGTAGACGCTGTGTGGGTGGGCGCAGACCGCATTGCC
Source organism: Enterobacter asburiae (assembly GCA_011754535.1). Taxonomy (NCBI): domain Bacteria; kingdom Pseudomonadati; phylum Pseudomonadota; class Gammaproteobacteria; order Enterobacterales; family Enterobacteriaceae; genus Enterobacter; species Enterobacter asburiae. The sequence goes on from JAAQVN010000001.1 coordinate 1,354,992, forward strand.
GCCAACGGCGACGTGGCGAACAAGATCGGCACCTATTCTCTGGCGGTGCTGGCGAAATTCCACGGCATTCCGTTCTACGTTGCTGCCCCGCAAACGACCCTCGACCCGGACTGCCCGAACGGTGACGCGATCCCGATTGAGCAGCGCGCCGCCAGCGAGGTGATGGGCGTAGCCGGAAGCTTTGGCGCAGTGCAGTGGGCGCCGGAAGACGCGCAGGTCTATAACCCGGCGTTTGACGTTACACCTGCCTCGCTGATTAGCGGCTGGGTGCTGGATACGGGCGTGGTCACACCGGAAGAGGTGGCAAACGGGAAATTTGCCTGAGTCCGGCTATCCTTTAAGGGGTTCCCTTACGAGGACAATATCGTGACGCTCGATCCTGAAACTGACTTAAAACTGGAGCGTGTGGTGGACGCACCGCGTGACCTGCTGTGGCTCTGCTGGACTACGCCGGAGCACATCAAAAACTTCTTCATTCCTGCTCCCCATAAGGTGACCGAATGCGACCTCGACCTGCGGGTGGGCGGGCGGTTCAACACCGTGTTTGAGGTAGACGGTCAGCGGATGGATAACCGGGGCGTGTTTCTTGAAATCGACCCGGGTAAAAAGCTGGTCTTTACCGACGGCTATACCGAAGGCTGGAAGCCGGCCGAGAAGCCGTTTATGACGGCGATCCTGCTGCTTGAGGATGTGGGCGAGGGCAAAACCCGCTACACGGCGATTGCGCGCCATCCGACGAAGGAAATCCGCGAGCAGCATGAACAGATGGGCTTCCACGAAGGATGGGGGATTGTGCTGGATCAGCTGGTGGGATATGTGAAGGGACTGGAGCGTTGAAGCTCGAGCGGCCTGATGCCCTCACCCCGACCCTCTCCCACAGGGAGAGGGAGCAAACACTAAAAACGGCAGCTATAGCTGCCGTTTTGCTTTTACCTATGCCAGCCTTGGATACGCATCCGCGATCGCATCGCCCGTAAACTGGGCCACCCAGCCCTCCGGGTTATCGAAAATACGAATGGCGGTAAAGTTCGGCTCTGAGCCCATATCAAACCAGTGCGGCGTGCCCGCGGGAACGGAAATCAGGTCGTTTTTCTCGCACAGCACCTGATACACCTCATCGCCAATGTGCAGGCAGAACAGCCCTGCGCCTTCCACGAAGAAGCGCACTTCGTCCTCGCCGTGGGTGTGTTCGTTCAGGAACTTCGCGCGCAGCGCCTCTTTCTGCGGATTGTCGGCGCGCAGGCTGATTACGTCCCAGCTCTGATAGCCTTTCTCCGCCACCAGCTTGTCGATGGCATGCTGATACGCGGCGATCACTGCCTCGGGCGCGGGATCCTGCCCTAAATCACGATCCGCGTCCCAACGTTCAAAACGTACGCCTTTAGCGTTCAGTTGCTGGGCGATCTCGGCGGCGTCGGTGCTGTGCCACTGCGGCTGGCTGGCGTCTTTGTCGGAATAAATGGTCAATGCGCTCATGAAGGGATCTGCTCCGGATTAATCTCGTCAAACTGGTGGACCTGATGGTGATGGCTTGCGCCGTCATCATCGCCGCGAATCAGCTGCAGCGTGCGAAAGCCTGCCCGTTCAGCCGCGTCCAGCTCCTGATGGATATCAGACAGGAACAGGATCTGCGACGGGGCGATGCCCGTTTGCGCCGCAATGTTTTGATAAGACTGCACCTCGCGCTTGGCACCGATGTGGGTATCAAAATAGCCGCTGAACAGATGAGTAATATCACCTTCGTCGCTGTAGCCAAATAACAGTTTCTGCGCGGCGACGGAGCCAGAGGAATATACATAGAGATCAATCCCCTGCGCTTTCCACTTTTCCAGCGCGGGCAGCACGTCCGGGTAAAGGTGGCCGGTAAAGTCGCCGTTCACGTAGCCGTCGTGCCAGACGATCCCCTGCAGCGCTTTCAGCGCCGTCGATTTGCGGTCCTCATCCATAAAGGCAAAAAGGGCCTCGATAAGCTCGCTGACGCTGGCGTGCGGACTACCGATTTCATCACGCAGGTTGTCCAGAATGGATTTGACCGGCTCGGCGTACTGCTGCGCGGTCACAAAGGCCGCCAGCCGCTCACGCGCGTAGGGGAACAAAACATCATGGACAAAACGAATATCGCTGGTGGTCCCTTCAATATCCGTCACAATCGCGCGAATCATACTCTCTCCAGTTGTCGTAAACGCATTTCGCATTCAAATAAGAATTCTAGTCCTTCCAGATGACGCCGGGCCTCGGCCACGTCGCGTCCCCAGCAGGTTAAGCCATGACCGCGCAGAAGAAAACCATAATTAAGCGGGCGTTCCTGGGCGTAATGGGCGATTCGCGAGGCGAGGGCATCGATGTCCTGATCGTTATCAAATACCGGAATGGCGACTGTATCCAGATGCGTGGTCTGCCCGGAGAGCGATTTTTGCATCTCAAAGCCGCTGATGTTCAGCTCGGTATCTTTGACCAGACGCGACAGCACCGTGGCGTTAACGGTATGAACGTGCAGGACGGCGTTGGCCTGCGGGAACAGGCGATAGATGAGGGTGTGCAGTCCGGTTTCCGCCGACGGTTTTCGACCGGACGGCGCGCGGTTGGTGGCGATTTCAACCTGCAAAAAATCTTCCGTCGTCAGGCTGCCTTTGTCTTTACCGGATTCGCTGAGCCAGCACAGGCGTTCGTCCTGGCGCACCGACATGTTGCCGCCGGTGGCGGGAGCCCAGCCTTTAGCGCCAATCCAGCGGCAGGCGTCGACCAGATGTGTGAGTTGCAGGTTGTCTGTCATTTCCTTTTACCCTCGCGGCCAGGAATATTCATATGGTTTATACCCGTCATACTTCAAGTTGCAGGTGCGTTGGCTGCACTCACTCACCCCAGTCACGTACTTTTGTACGCTCCCGGGGATTCGTTCCCTTGCCGCCTTCCTGCAACTCGAATTATTTAGGGTATAGACGTCTAAGCGTCTTGATTGCCAAAGACTAACATCGTGTTATAGTGGCAGCAACATAAGTATTACAAGCAGGCAAAACAAAATGAGCAATAACGCATTGATCCCGCAGAGTAAACTTCCCGGTCTCGGTACCACCATTTTTACGCAGATGAGCGCCCTGGCGCAGCAGCACAACGCCATTAACCTTTCGCAAGGGTTCCCGGATTTTGACGGGCCAGGCTATTTGCAGGAGCGCCTGGCGTACCACGTTGCGCAGGGGGCGAACCAGTATGCGCCGATGACCGGCGTGCAGGCGCTGCGGGAGGCCATTGCGGATAAAACGGCGGAGTTGTACGGCCATAAGCCTGATGCGAACAGCGAGATCACGGTGACGGCAGGGGCGACCGAAGCGCTGTATGCGGCCATTACCGCGCTGGTGCGCGCGGGCGATGAGGTGATCTGCTTTGACCCGAGCTATGACAGCTACGCGCCTGCGGTTGAACTTTCCGGCGGCGTGGTGAAACGCGTGGCGCTGCAGCCGCCGCATTTCCGTCCGGACTGGCAGGCGTTCGCGGCGCTGCTGAGTGACAAAACCCGTCTGGTTATTCTGAATACGCCGCACAACCCGTCGGCGACGGTGTGGCAAAAGGGCGATTTTGCCGCGCTGTGGCAGGCCATCGCCGAACGTGAAATCTATGTCCTGAGCGACGAGGTGTATGAGCACATCTGTTTCGCGAAAGAAGGGCACGCCAGCGTGCTGGCTCATCCGCAGCTTCGTGAACGCGCCGTAGCCGTCTCGTCATTCGGTAAAACTTATCATATGACCGGCTGGAAGGTGGGGTACTGCGTGGCGCCCGCCGCCATCAGCGCTGAGCTGCGCAAGGTGCACCAGTACCTGACGTTTGCCGTAAATACTCCGGCTCAGCTGGCGCTGGCAGATATGCTGCGCGCTGAACCACAGCACTATCGCGACCTGCCGGATTTTTACCGTGCACGCCGGGATCTGTTTGTGACGGCGCTGGGCCAAAGCCGCCTGGAAATTTTGCCGTCTGAAGGAACCTACTTCCTGCTGGCCGATTACAGCGCCATTTCCGATTTGGACGACGTCAGTTTCTGCCAGTGGCTGACGAAAGAGGTCGGCGTGGCCGCCATTCCGCTGTCGGTGTTCTGCGCCGATCCCTTCCCGCACAAGCTGATCCGTCTCTGCTTTGCGAAGCAGGAATCGACGCTGCTGGCCGCGGCGGAGCGTCTGAACACGCTCTGATTATTTCACCGTCCAGGCTTCTGAGTAACGGCGGTCTGCAAACAGCTCCAGCAGGCCGTTGATTTGCTTGAGGCGCAAGACTTCATCGCTGTCCATTCCCAGCTCCTTGCTTATTCTCTCGTCATTCCAGCCAAGCTGCACCAGTTCGCGAACGATCTCCGACATTGCGTTAATCTGGTGTCGACCCCGCGCCCGGTTGTGCCGAATGGTTGCGGCCATACGGTTATGTTTATCCTGTCGATCCTGGCGTAGGCAGGTGACGGGGAGGTATCCCTTAAGCTGGTGCTTCAATGCCGCCCGGTTTTTGCCAATTTCATGCCGATGAAATCCATCCACAATTTCGTAATGTTGCGGTTCGCTTTCGGTCACAACAATAGGTTGGGTGAATCCATCGAGTTCCAGCGACTTACTGAGCAGCCGCTTTTCTGGAGGAGCCACGTTATTGGGGTTGTAGTCGTTAGCGCTAATAGCGTCCTGTCTGATCCAGAGGACGCAGTCTATCGGTTGCTCGCGAAAAGGGCTGTTTTTATGGATCGCTTCGCGAAAAGCATTTATGGCGTTAATGCGATCCTCTTCGGGAAGTGACTGAAGGTACGTTTCCATCTCGGTGATTAGTCTTTGTCGCATAATATTCCCCACTCCTTGCGTTTTGCCTTCACTCTGTCGCTGTAGCGCTGATAATGTTTGGGTTTATTTGGGCTGAACGATAGCGCTCTGCACCAGTAGTCGTTATTAAGGATAACCTTGCAAATACGACGCCAGGAGGGAATGTCTTTGGCACCGATATCACCGTCCTGCGTATCGGGAATATCCTCTATGCCTCTCTTCTGATACCAGTGCAGATAAACGGCGATTTTATTGCGGTAATGCTCAGCGGTATTTTGCGGCATGCTGTCGAGGAGCAGCATGGCATATTCGCGCCAGCAGAGGTGTTCGGGTTTCAGGATTTTCCGGTGGCCGTAAAAATGGTTATCGTGCCCGGCGTAAATCCCCCCGCTGCGCACGCCGCTGACGCGCTCGCACATCATTGCCCAGCGTTCGGGTTCTACAACGTGGTAGAGCCATAATCCCTGACGCTGTTCCGGGCCAAAGGGTTCGCAGATGCGCATGTAGCGTGGCGGCACACCGGCCTGAAACATCAGGTCATAGAGTGGGTTATAGCAACTCCCCGATTTAGCGAACCAGGTCCAGATATCGGCGGTTTTCCAGTCGTAGAGAGGGTAGATATACCAGGCATGCCCCCCCGGCGCGACGGTCGTCCAGGGTTTATCGTCGGCAAACCGCTGCTTTCGTGCTGAAGCGATAGCCAGAAAACGGTTGTAGGATTCATCAGCACGAATACCAATCAGTACGGCCGCCGGGCGGTTGCGTGAATACCAGTCGGAGAAACTGCGAACAAAGACTTCAAACGTCATGCCTGGCTGGTAGAAAGGAAAAAAAGTGGGATCGGTTACTGCATCTTCAGGAGGCTGGCGAACCCAACGGGTGCCCGGTTCCCAGCATTGCCACTCTGGCTGAAATTGCGACAGGGAATTTTGCGTTGTCAGGGGGAGGGCCACCCACCAGAAATGGTCAATGACATCGCTGTACAATTCGCGCATATGTTCAATGTGGGCGATGGTATAAGAAAATTGCGCTTCCCAGTCGATAAACAGCACATCTATTTTTGTTTTCATCTGTCGCGCCCGAAGGGCAACCAGATGCAGCATGACGGTGGAGTCTTTACCGCCAGAAAAAGAGACACAGGTTCTGGGTAAATTCTCGAGAGTCCATTTTATTCGTTCCTGTGTCGCACTAAGAACATCCTGGTGCAGGGGGTACTTATAAATTGACATGTGCATTCTCATCCTGAGTAATTAATGCCGGGCTTAAGTGTCAATACTAAGGTGAGAATTATATCAGTCAAATAATAAATAAATGTATAAAGTTAATGCCGATTGTTTCTATAACGAGGGTGTATGTTTCAGTAATATCGTGGCTCGGCATTCTCAGCGGGAACCACGATGGTTATTCATGGGAGTGTTATTTCTTCAATAAAACTCGCGAATGCTGAGCTATTCAGTGCGGAACGATTATACATCATGTAAATATCAATGCTGGGGAATTGAATATCAGTTTCTACTTTGCGCAGGTTGAGTGCCTGGCCATATTGCTCAAAGGCCGGGGTTGGCGCTAATCCGATGAGGTCCGATGAACTGATCATCGACAACAGAGAAATAAAGGAATCACTACGATAGACAACATTCCTTTCGGTTAAAATGTTTTCGGCTTTTTCATGATAGTCTTTGACGCTGTTCTCATCGCTCAGGTAGGCGGTAAAACTTTCATTGAGGATCTCTTCACGGGTCGGATTTCCGCTCAGGCGGGGGTGGCCCTCACGACAAACAAGGACAAAGGGAAGCTGGTAATACAGCGTGCTGGCGACAGAACGGCTGTTAGAGGTGGCAAAAGAAAATACCAGGTCAGCCTTGCGGTAGGCTAAGAGATCTTCAGCAGAGTCAGGCGCAAGAAAAACATCATGTAATTCAATGGAGTAATTGTACTTATCCATCAGCAGCTTCATAGGGGCAAGCATCGTTTTGGTACTCATAAACTGCGGGCAGTAAATGACAAAGTTCTTCTTTAACCCGCTGCTGTGCATGATGTTGATGGTCTGCTCAAGCTGATTCAGGTTTTGCTCAAGATGATGGTGCAGATTGACCCCGACCGTAGTCGGCGTGATCCCCTTACCTGAACGAATAAACAGCGGATCGTTGAGCTGTCCGCGTAAACGCTGCAGCGACTGGCTTACCGCAGAAGGTGTAATATAGAGTGTCTCAGCGGCTTTACTGATACTCAGATGTTGATAAATGCACTCAAAAATGACCAACAGGTTGAGGTCGAATTTTTTAAGATCGTAGAGGTTTGCCATTTTTCGTCCTGATGATGTCGTGTTTGCTGTGGTTATCACATCACTGATAACTATAGTTTGAAGTTAACCATTTACAATCCTTTCGGTTAACTCTCTTAATTTTAAATTAAACTCACCTTAATATATCACGGCGTCAGATTATTAAAATAGCGCTTCAAAGATGATTAAGATAATTTTATCTTAGAAAGTGAGGTGAAGAGCTTAAATGACAATTGTCATTTATATATCGAGGTATTTTTATCATAAAAAGAAATTTATAACGCCCCGAAATGATGTTCGATACTGCCTATCACAGCCATAGGCAGAAATGCCTCTGTTATGGATTGCTCAATCTCTGCACGGGTGGTGTAATCAAACCGCTGTTACCGCCTTGATATTAAGGGTTGTAGAGCGCAACGCAACGCCAGCTTCGGCTGGTACTGAATGTACCTGCGGGGAATTCAGGTATCAGGGCCGCCCGTCGAGGCGGCCTTTTTACTTTTGGCGTTTCCTTTAAAAGGTTCACCTTACTGTCTTGTTGATGTTGTTAGGTTTGGCTGATTGATTTGATAAAGCATACGCATTAGCCCCGATGAAGAAAGTTGGTTACCTTACATCTCAACGAAAACACGGAGGAAGTACAGATGTCTTTGATTAATACCAAAATTAAACCTTTCAAAAACCAGGCGTTCAAAAACGGTGAATTCATTGAAGTCACCGAGAAAGATACCGAAGGCCGCTGGAGCGTGTTCTTCTTCTATCCTGCTGACTTCACCTTTGTTTGCCCGACTGAACTGGGTGACGTGGCAGACCACTACGAAGAACTGCAGAAGCTGGGCGTCGACGTTTACTCTGTCTCTACCGATACCCACTTCACCCACAAAGCGTGGCACAGCAGCTCTGAAACCATCGCGAAAATTAAATACGCGATGATCGGCGACCCGACTGGCGCCCTGACCCGTAACTTCGACAACATGCGTGAAGATGAAGGCCTGGCCGACCGTGCAACCTTCGTCGTTGACCCGCAGGGCATTATCCAGGCTATCGAAGTTACCGCTGAAGGTATCGGCCGTGATGCTTCTGACCTGCTGCGTAAAGTGAAAGCGGCTCAGTACGTGGCTTCTCACCCAGGTGAAGTGTGCCCGGCGAAATGGAAAGAAGGCGAAGCGACCCTGGCTCCATCCCTGGACCTGGTCGGCAAGATCTAAATTTCCGTCGTCTTTCACGCCATAGCTGCGTTGGCGTCGCCTGCTCACCCCGGTCACTTACTTCAGTAAGCTCCCGGGGATTCTCAGGCTAGCCGCCTTGCTCTGACGCGAAATACTTTGGAAATTGTTTCAGTTATGGGCGCTCCCGCGCCCATTTCATTCCAGCACCATGATGCAAGTTGCATTCAGGCCGCCCCTATAAGGCAGCTTGCATGATGACGTCTTTAGAGAGGGAAGAACCATGCTCGACACTACGATGAAAACCCAGCTCAAGGCTTACCTTGAGAAACTGACCAAACCTGTTGAGCTGATTGCCACGCTGGACGACAGCGCGAAATCGGCAGAGATCAAGGAACTGCTGGCAGAGATCGCTGAACTGTCACCGAAGGTGACCTTTAAAGAAGATAATACGCTTGCCGTCCGTAAGCCTTCTTTCCTGATCGCTAACCCAGGCTCTGACCAGGGGCCGCGCTTTGCCGGCTCTCCGCTGGGACATGAATTTACCTCGCTGGTGCTGGCGCTGCTGTGGACCGGCGGTCATCCGTCTAAAGAAGCGCAGGCGCTGCTGGAGCAGATCCGCGATATCGACGGTGAATTTGAGTTTGAAACCTATTACTCGCTCTCCTGCCACAACTGCCCGGATGTGGTGCAGGCGCTGAACCTGATGTCGGTTCTGAACCCTCGCATCAAACACACGGCGATTGACGGCGGTACGTTCCAGAACGAAATCACCGAGCGCAACGTAATGGGCGTTCCGGCGGTGTATCTGAACGGTCAGGAATTTGGGCAGGGGCGTATGACCCTGACCGAAATCGTTGCCAAAGTGGATACCGGCGCGGAAAAACGCGCGGCGGAAGCGCTGAACCAGCGCGATGCGTACGACGTGCTGATTGTCGGCTCCGGCCCGGCGGGTGCGGCGGCGGCGGTGTACTCTGCGCGTAAAGGGATCCGTACCGGCCTGATGGGCGAACGCTTTGGCGGCCAGGTGCTGGATACCGTAGACATCGAAAACTACATTTCCGTGCCGAAAACCGAAGGCCAGAAGCTGGCGGGTGCGCTGAAGGCACACGTCAGCGACTACGACGTGGACGTGATCGACAGCCAGAGCGCCAGCAAGCTGGTTCCGGCAGCGGTTGAGGGTGGATTACATCAGATTGAAACCGCGTCCGGCGCGGTGCTGAAAGCGCGCAGCGTGATCGTTGCCACCGGCGCGAAATGGCGCAACATGAACGTGCCGGGTGAAGATCAGTATCGCACCAAAGGCGTGACCTACTGCCCACACTGCGACGGCCCGCTGTTCAAAGGTAAACGCGTGGCGGTAATCGGCGGTGGTAACTCCGGCGTGGAAGCGGCTATCGACCTGGCGGGGATCGTTGAGCACGTGACGCTGCTGGAGTTCGCGCCAGAGATGAAGGCCGACCAGGTTCTGCAGGATAAAGTTCGCAGCCTGAAAAACGTTGATATCGTCCTTAACGCGCAAACTACGGAAGTGAAGGGCGACGGCAGCAAAGTGACCGGGCTGGAATATCGTGACCGCGTAAGCGGCGACGTTCATAGTGTTCAGCTTTCGGGTATCTTCGTACAAATTGGCCTGCTGCCAAACACCACCTGGCTTGAAGGCGCGATTGAGCGCAACCGCATGGGCGAGATCATCATCGATGCGAAATGCGAGACCAGCGTGAAGGGTGTGTTTGCCGCAGGCGACTGCACGACCGTGCCGTACAAGCAGATCATCATCGCCACTGGCGAAGGTGCGAAAGCGTCCCTGAGCGCATTTGACTATCTGATCCGCACCAAAACCGCATAATAAAAGAAAGCAAGACGATACCTGCAGTAGCCACCCCATCATGGGGTGGCTTTTTTTTTAGGTTTTTTTTACCCTCAATTATCCTCGTTATTGACTACTTCATGCGTTAATTACCTGCTTCGATCAAAGAAATTAATAAGCCTGCTGATAATATCTCGTCGTTTTCCCGTCGATAAATATTTATATTTAATATGAATGATAAAGATATATTCACCTCTTCAACATATGAGGCGTTAACCTCTTTTGAAATAAAGGGGCTAACGTTTCGCGATTTTTTTAACGCGGCGGATACAACATCGCGATGCGCCTCGTTACACCTTTTATTTCCGGAGAGTCGAGCCTGGCAGCAGGATGAGGCGTTAGAGGTAGAGTATGACTTCAACGCTCTGTTTGTCGGCCCTGCGACGCTGCTGGCACCGCCTTATGCCTCGGTGTATCTGGATGAGGAGCCGCTGCTGATGGGGGCCACTACGCTTAGAGTGCGCGAATTCCTGCAAAACATGGGGCTGTTCGTGACGGAGGAGAATAGCGTTCCCGACGATCACATCAGCTATGAAATGGAGCTGGCGGTGATGCTCTCTGCGCATGCCAGACATTCGCCGCAATATCACGATGCGCTTACCCGCTTTGTACTCGGCCATCTCGAATTATGGCTCCCTGCATTTATCACAAAAATAAATGATTGTGCAAAAACTTCCGCAATGAAATGTCTCGCGTCGCAACTGACTAATTGGTTTGATGAATTAAAAACGAGAGTAATATTATGAGTATTGATAAAGGGCAGCTAAACCGACGCTCCTTTTTAAAAGGACTGATTGCGCTGGGTACCGTCGCCGCATTACCCGGCGGATTATTATCATCCCGATGTGCCATGGCACAGCCTCCCATTCCGTTTAACCCGAAAACCTACAAAATTTTCCGTAACGCTTGCCCGCGTAACTGCTACGACACCTGCAGCTTAAAAACCTGGGTCAAAGATGACGTTATCACCTTTGTCGACGGGGCGAGCGAGTCCACGTTTACGCACGGCGCGCCGTGTGTGAAAGGGCTGACCTACCCGCGCCGGGTCTACTCCCCGGATCGTATTAAATACCCGATGATTCAGGATGGTCGCGGCAGCGGTAAATGGCGTCGCATCTCCTGGGATGAAGCCATGCAGCGCATTGCCAGCAAAATGCTGGAGATTAAAAAGAAAGACGGCTCTATGCTCGGCCTGGCGCTGTCGAAATACTCCGGCAACCTGGGCGTGATGAGCTATGCCGTGGAAGGAATGATGTCTTCTCTCGGTTACACCACGCGGTTTGCCGGTACGCCATGCTGGCCGGCTGGGATCGATGCTCAGCACTACGACATGGGCGACATGTGGTGTAACGACCCGGAAGATCTGGTTAAAGCAAAATACATCATTATCTGGGGGGCAAACCCGGCGTGGTGCTCCATGCACACCATGAAGTACATCTATCAGGCGCGTGAGAAAGGGGCGAAAGTGGTGGTCATTGATCCGCTGTTCTCGCAAACCGCCGCGAAAGCCGATCTGTATTTGCGCGTGCGCCCAGGCTCAGACGGTGCGCTGGCGCTGGGGATGGCGCGCCATCTGCTGGATATAGGCCGCGTCGACCAGGAGTTTGTGAATAACTTCGCGCACGGTTTCCCGGAGTTCGAGCAGTATCTGCGCAGCAATATCACCGTTGAGTGGGCGTCTGAAATCTGTGGCCTGTCGGCAGACGTAATTCGCCAACTGGCGGAAGAGTTCACCGCGGTAAAACCCGCCACCGTCTGGATCGGCTACGGGATGCAGCGCCACGTCAACGGCGGGGCGAACGTGCGCGCCATTGACGCCTTCGTTGCCATGACCGGCAACATCGGTGTGGAAGGCGGCGGTGCCCGCTACGGCCATCTGCAGACCTGGGGCTACAACTACCATGCGATGACGCAGAAGCCACCGGTCGGGTCTGTTGGCATGGTGGGCGAAAGCGGCCCGGTAGGCGAGTTCGTCAGCGACAGTGGCGAGAAGAGCCACTACTCCGACCGCGCGCTGAACCTGAACCAGACCGCGCAGAGCATTCTTGATGCCAACGATCCGCCCATTCGTATGCTCTGGGTGGCGTGTAAGAACCCGTTTGCCCAGGACTTTGACCGCAACAAAATGGAAAAAGCCTTCAGCAAGCTGGAGATGGTGGTCTGCGTCGATCAGTTCTTCAACGAGACAGTGCAGCATGCCGATATCGTGCTGCCGGTGACCACGACCTTTGAGCACTGGAACCTGTCGTCGTCTTACTGGCATTACTGGCTGTCGGTGAATGAACCGGCCATTAAGCCGATGTACGAATGCAAGAGCGATCTGGATATTGCCGTGCTGCTCTCGCGTACCATCAACAAAATGGAGCCGGGCTCCTGTACCTTCCCGCAGGACATTGACCAGAAAAAATGGCTCGACCTTGAGTTTAATGAGGGCATGGCGAAACAGTTCGGCATCCGCTCCTGGGACGATCTGCTGGATGGGCCGGTGAAAGCCAAAATGGTCAGCTCTGCAGCCTGGCACGACCGCAAGTTTAAAACGCCATCGGGCAAGTATGAGTTCCTCTCTGAGCTATGTGAAAAGAACGGCCATAAAGCGCTGCCGGAGTATATGCCGGCCGCAGAGGGCAAGCTGCCGTTCCATCTCTTCACCCCGCACTTGCAGTACGGCCTCCACTCTCAGTTCGTCAACCTCGACTGGATGCAGGTCTTCTGGCCGGAGCCGTTTGTCTATATCCATCCTGCCGCTGCGCAGAAGAAGGGCATTCGCGAGCTGGCAAAAGTCCGCGTGTTTAACGACGTGGGCGAAGTGGAGCTGCGGGCGAAGATCACCACCAACGTGCCGGAAGATTTCCTGGTGATGTATGAGTCCTGGTTTAACAAGCTTAAGTACAACGTGCAGAACGTCGTGAAAGATACGCCAGCCGATATGGGCAAAATGGCAACCGGTGCACCTGGCGCGGCGATCCACAGCCAGTTTGTCGACATTGCCCTTATCGCGAATGAAGGAGCAGACGCATGAGACGCGCATTTTTAGTAAACAGTGATAAATGTATTGGCTGCCGCGGATGCGCCATGGCCTGCAAGAGTTTTAACCAGCTTGAGCCGGATCGTTTCTGGCGCTATGTCTATCCGCTGGATAAAGAAATTTATCCGCATGAGGAGCGTGCGTTTTTCTCGCTGGCCTGTAACCACTGTGAAAACCCGGCCTGTCTGGCGGCGTGTCCGGTGGAAGCCTACACCAAACGTGATGACGGCGTGGTGGTGCATAACCCTGAACGCTGCATCGGCTGTAAAAACTGCATCCGTAACTGCCCGTACGGCGCCCCGCGCTTCAATGAGGAGACGCAAAAGGCTGAGAAGTGCAGCATGTGCTATGAACGTCTGGATATCGGAATGGCCCCGGCCTGCGTTAACGCGTGCCCGGTCGGTGCGCTGACGATTATCGATCTGGATGCCGATCCGCTGCCGAACAATGCTGTGCAGTATCCGCCTGGCTTCCCGAAGATGCCTCAGCTTAATCCGGGTACGCGCTTCATTCTGGCCCGTCAGCCAAAACAGCCGGGGGATAAATAATGGAAAAGTATGAATTACCGCTCGTTATCTTTACCGTGCTGAGCCAGATGTCCGTCGGGATGACGCTGCTCCTGACCTGGCGCACGCTGCGTGGCGAAGTCATTGGCAACCGCATGCACTGGCTGATTACCGGGCTGATTCTGGGCGTGGCCTCCGTCGCCGCGGTGCTGCATCTGGCGCACCCGGAACACGCTTACAATGCGCTCATTAACCTGAAGCATGCCTGGCTGAGCCGTGAAATTCTGGGCGCGACCCTCTACGGCGCCATGATTGGGCTGGCCTTCCTGAGTAAGGGGAACAAAGGCGCGGCGCTGCTGGCGTCCCTGTTCGGGATCCTGCTGGTGGTGGTGCAGGGGATGACCTACGCGGCACCGGCGATGCAGGCTATTGCCAACGGCATCACCATGATGCTGTTCTTTGCGACGGTCTGGGTGATGGGCTGTGCCGCAACGCCGCTGCTTGGGCTGAAAGCATCAAACGCCGCGCTGCGCCAGGGGATTATCGCCCTGATGGCGCTGCTGATTGCCGCGCCGGTGATGTGGCTCAGCGGTGGCACTATCATGAAGATGACCGCTCACGCCTGGCTAAGCTCGCCGCTTTATCTGGGCAGCCTGCTGTGCTGCGTCGTGGGAGGCGTGTTGTCGATGAAGCGCCAGCCGATGCAGAAAGCGGTGTTTGCGCTCCTGCTGGTGGGCGTGGTGCTCAGCCGTCTGACCTTCTTCGGCGATACCGTCAGCACCATCGTCAATATTGGTCACCTGTACTGATAAACAAAACCCCGCGAAAGCGGGGTTTTTTGTTGGTATTTACCGGACCACCATCACCGGAATGTGGGTATGGCGGATCACGCTGGAGGCGTTCGACCCCAGCAGGTGAGTGGTAATGGAAGGATTACGTGAACCGATCACCACCACGTCTGCATCCAGCTCCGCGGCCAGCTCATTGACGGCATCGCGCACGCTACCGAACCGGACGTGGGTTTTGATGCGGGAAGGGTCGATGCTGAAATGCCCGACCATGGTCTGCAGGCGCGTCTCGGCTTCGTGCTGTAAATGCTCCTCAAAGCGACGCACGTCGGCGGCAAAGCGGTGCAGACTCAGGCTGGCAGAGCCCGGTAAGACATGTAAAAGATGAATAATTCCGTCCTGCTGCGCGAGAAATTCCGCGTGGCGCACAGCCTTGTCGCTCAGTTCCATTTCGAAAACATCAACCGGCATAATGATTGTCTTATACATAACCGTTTCTCCTTGTTTATAAACGCTGGATACATTCAACCACAAAATATGAATGGTTTCTGTAAGCGCTTCGGCACTTTTCCTCTCTCGCCAGGATAAATCTCAAAAGGCGCGTATTTCCCGGCAGACATTCAGAGGTAGCTACCCTTTATAAACTTACCTGAAACCTTTCGGAGGTTGCATGAAAGCACTCACGTATCACGGTCCGCACCATGTTCGCGTCGAGAATGTCCCCGATCCCATCATTGAACAGCCCGACGATATCATCCTGCGCGTCACGGCCACGGCGATTTGCGGCTCCGACCTGCATCTCTATCGCGGAAAGATCCCAAAGGTGCAGCACGGCGACATTTTTGGACATGAATTTATGGGCGAGATCGTCGAGTGCGGTCGGGAGGTGAAGGATCTGCAAAAAGGCGATCGCGTGGTGATCCCCTTTGTCATCGCCTGTGGTGACTGCTTCTTTTGCCGTCTGCAGCAGTACGCGGCCTGTGAGAATACCAATGCCGGGCAGGGCGCCGCGCTGAACAAAAAGCAAATTCCCGCGCCGGCAGCGCTGTTTGGCTATAGCCATCTCTACGGCGGCGTGCCGGGAGGACAGGCGGAATATGTGCGTGTGCCGAAAGGCAACGTCGGACCGTTTAAGGTGCCGCAGCTGCTCTCCGATGATAAGGCCCTCTTCCTGTCTGATATTTTACCCACCGCCTGGCAGGCGGCAAAAAATGCGCAAATTGAAAAAGGCTCCAGCGTTGCCGTTTTTGGTGCCGGTCCGGTGGGGTTACTGACTATAGCCTGCGCGCGGCTACTAGGGGCTGAGCAGATCTTTGTTATCGACCATCACCCCTACAGGCTGCGGTTTGCCGAGGCGCGTTACGGCGCCATCCCCATCAACTTCGATGATGATAACGACGCGGCGGAAAAGATCATTGAGCAAACCGCCGGGCAGCGGGGCGTCGATGCCGTCATTGATGCCGTCGGGTTCGAAGCCAAAGGCAGCACGACGGAGACGATCCTCAGCAACCTTAAAATCGAGGGCAGCAGCGGCAAAGCGCTGCGCCAGTGTATCGCTGCCGTCCGGCGCGGCGGGGTAGTCAGCGTACCCGGCGTGTATGCCGGGTTTATTCATGGCTTCCTGTTTGGGGATGCCTTCGATAAGGGGCTGACGTTTAAGATGGGCCAGACGCACGTCCACGCCTGGCTGGGCGAGCTGTTACCGCTGATCGAAAAAGGGCTGCTGACGCCGGAAGAGATTGTGACCCATTATCTCCCCCTGGCGGATGCGGAGCGTGCCTATAAGATTTTTGAAAAACGGGAGGAGGAGTGCCGGAAGGTGATTCTGGTGCCCGGCGCAGAAACGCCTGAGGCCGCCGAGCAAAAAGTGAAGGGCCTGGTGAATGCGTTCCCGGGCGGCGTCGTGTGAGGTCACTCGCCAGTGGCGTTCAGGATACTGTCCCGGGTTGTAGCACAATCGGGTGAAGATGTTCGGAAAGAGGATGCAGGCGCATCCTCTGTGCAACGCGGGTCGCGTTTGTTCAGAATGACATTAACGCAGGTAATCGCCCGCAGCTTCTGGCTGGTAGAGCAGCTCCAGCACTTCCAGATGGGTGGAGGCACCGCCCGGCAATTCCCAGTGGATAGTATCGCCCGTGCGCAGCCCCAGCAGCGCGGCTCCCACTGGAGCAAGAACCGAAAGCTGCGCGCTGCTGTCGGTCATCTGAGCCGGGTAAACCAGCGTGCGGGTCAGCTCTTCACCGGTGGTGAGGTTGCGGAATTTCACCTGGCTGTTCATGGTGACCACGTCATGCGGCATGGACTCTGGCGTGCACATCTGCGCGCGGTCGAGCTCCTCATTCAGGGCGTCGGCCACCGGAAGTGAGGCGAATTCTGCTTTTTCCAGCAGTCTGTCGATACGTTCTGCGTCGAGCTCGTTGATGATAATTGTAGGTCTGGACATTTTTTACTCCATGTCGTTAATGCTGCGTCTAACGCAGAAACCAATCCAAAAGAAAACCCTCGCCGTCTGGCAGCGAGGGTTTTACTCTCCCGATGATACTGGCTGAACGGGCAAGTTTGAAGTGATGAAAGTCACATTCATGGGCCATATGAATTTTTGCTGAAATTTATTCAGTCTTCATTCCTGACGGATTGCGTTACGCTGTGTGTCCTGAACCAGGGCGTTGCCCGCCAACGAGAGAGAACTATGTACTTCTACCAACCGTCTCAGGGTCACGGCCTGCCGCACGATCCGCTGAACGCCATTATTGGTCCACGTCCGATCGGCTGGATTTCCTCATGCGATAAGACCGGGCAGCAGAACCTCGCGCCGTATAGCTTCTTTAACTGCTTTAACTATCGTCCACCGATCATCGGCTTTTCCAGCAACGGCTGGAAAGACAGCGTGCGTAATATTGCTGAAACAAAGGAGTTTGTCTGGAACCTGGCGACGCGCGATCTCGCTGAAGCGATGAATCTAACCTCCGCCACGCTTCCTCACGACCGGGATGAATTCACCTTTTCGGGATTAACGCCTGCCGCAAGCCAGCTGGTGAGCGCTCCCCGTGTGGCGGAAAGCCCGGTCAATTTTGAGTGCCGCCTGTCTCAGTGCATTCAGCTTACCGGCGCCGACGGTACGCCGGTGGATACCTGGCTGGTGCTGGGAGAAGTGGTCGGGATCCATATTGCCGAAACGCTGCTGGAAGAGGGGATATACCAGACGGCGAAAGCGCAGCCCATCCTGCGAGCGGGTGGGCCGACGGCTTACTATGGTATCAGTGACGAACACCGGTTCGACATGGTGCGCCCGACGGTGGGTCAGTAACCGGCTTTATCAATGACAAATTGTTTTCCGCAGTTGCCTGGATGCGGCTGCGGGGCAAAGGATGCCACAGAAAGCGGGGCGTTAATGGTGTCTGCTTTCAGCGAAATCTGCATCTCGGTCAGATACGCAGGATTACCGTTGCAGGTCAGCTTGAAGGCTTTGATATTTTCCTTGCCCCAGGTTTTGGCAACGGCGCTGTCAAAATCAATGCGGCTGACGGTTTTACCGTAATTTTCCGCAAGGAAATGACCGACGGCGCTGTTTTTCATTTCCTGATTCATTCTCACCATGGTGCCGAAATAGGCGTCGGGATCAAAACCAAAGCAGACACCATGTTTGGCATATTCGTACCGTTCCAGACAGGAGTTTCCACCCGCGCCCGGCATGACCTCATTCAGCTTAGCCGCGCCGGAGAGCGACAACCCTGTTTCGGCGGCAGCACACTTCCGGCTGGCCTTCACTTCCGGCATGTTCGGGATGGGACGCGTGGCGCAGCCAAATCGCATCCAACGACGTTCATCCACGCCGCGTGCAGCTATCGATTTTGGCAGGCCTGGCCATAATCCGTGAACGGTCAGAAAATCGGTTTTATTATCGCGCTCTTTTTGCAGACGACATTCATCCGGTTCATTGCGGTTACGCTCAACCATGCTTTGACAAAACCCCGTTTGCCAGGACAAAGCCAGCACATAGCGATCGAAATCGCCGTACTGCGTGGCCTTGAGGGGTTCGGCCTGTGCTGAGAAGAGACTGAGTGCAAGCGCTGCTGCGCCAGACGGGATAACGATATCCTTCCTGAACATGTGATTTCCTGATTGGTTGTGCGCAATTCATTTTTGTGGGTTATTAAAGCACAAAAAGCGCCCTAAGGCGCTTTTTGGCAATCAGGAATTTAACTTAGGCGGCGCCGGGAACCAGCACTTCGGTAGCAATAATGACGATGACCAGGCCAACCAGCACCGGTACTGACGTGCGTTTCACCACTTCAAACGGCGAGATTTTTGCCATCCCGGCAACCGCAACCACCACGCCTGAGACAGGCGAGATGGTACGACCCAGGTTTGAGGCCTGGAGCATGGGAATGGAAAGATAAGCCGGATTGATACCGGACGAGTGAGCCAGCTTAGGGATCATCTCAACGAAGGCGTAAAATGGCGCGTTACCCGAACCCGTGGTCATTGCCGCCAGCATGGTCAGTACCACCAGGACCAGCATCAGGATAATACTGGCTGAGCCAAACGAGGTGGCGATGGAGATCAGGCTCTGGATAAAGCCAATCGTGCTCAGGCCCTGGGCAAAGACGCCCGCCGCAACCAACAGCATCACCACGCCCGCGAAGGCATCCGCCATACCGCGATATGCCACCTCAAGGCCGGAGAAGACTTTTTGCGTGTTGAAACCGCGTATGAACTCCAGCACAGCAGCCAGCAGCATGCAGATAACCAGAATAGTAATAATGTGCAGCTGTGGGCCCCATTTTCCGTCAAAAATGAGCACGCCGATAATCGGCGTGAACGGCAGAATGGCATAGAACGCAGGCGCGGTGGTGGTGATTTCGCTTACATCCATCATTTCATGGCTAATGTTCTCTTTCTTATCGAGATAGCGCTGCCAGAAGAAATGCGCGATACCCATTCCCACAATGGCGACAATCGAGATTGGCAGCGTGGTCTTAAAGGCGAAGTCGATAAGCGACATTTCGGCTGCTTTCGCCGCCAGCACCACGTCACCTGACGTAGGGGAGAGAATAATGGCCGCCGGGGAAGCGCAAATTGCCGCCGCCGCCCCGCGGCTGATGCCCACGTTCACCATCACCGGGAACAGCGTGGCCATTAACAGTACGCCAAGCCCGGTTGCCGATGAAACGGCCAGCGACATCAGGCAGGCGAGGAAATAGGCGGCAACCATCAGCAGATACGGCGAGTTAATGTACTGCAGGGGTTTCGAGGCAAGCTTCACAACCATGTCGTTCGCGCCGATATGGGTCATATAGGCTGCAAAACCGCACAGCATCATGATCATCATACCCAGATCGCCACCGCGGCTCATGAGCAGTATTTTAATATATTCAACAATATCTGTAGCGGTGTAACCCGTGCTGGCTGCGCTGGCAGGTAAAACCTGATGACCCATTACTGCGCTGATAATCAGCAGCGTTAACCCACCAACAAATAAAACGCCTGTGGCTGAGTATCCTTTGATGATGTAACGCGCTACACCCACAATGACGACGACCCCAATTAGGAGCTCGATAAACGTAAGCATGATTTCCCCTGTATCTTTATGCCCTGAGATATAAAAAATTAATATAAAAAGAAGGATGAAAATGTGCCGAATTAATGGCCTGTCCTTGCTGATTAAAATCAATAAACAGACGACTAACGAACAGCATAACAGCGTTTTTGCCGCGGCTCAGGCATTTATGTCATAAGGATCTTGACCGTCAAAGATAGCGTAACATGTCTATCTAATGATAACAAAATGTTAAGATTTTGTGTGATCTGGCCCGTTAATCCTGGAGACGGTTAACGGGCAGTAGGCATACATAGTATGGGTTTATTCAGCGTGTGCAGAACTCCGCTTTAAGAATATTCCCGAAAAGGGGCCTGATATTTAAGAGTAGCGCTGATGCTGTTAAGGCTTGGTTCAATTATTTTATGGTAAACTTTGCCTCGAATATCAAGAATGGTAATTGCATTGTGAGTGTACGTAATACTTTTTTCTCTATTTTATTGTTTATTATTGGCCAGTTAACGTTTTCTTCTGTTGCACAGGCAGAGGACAATGCGACGGATAAAGGCTGGTTCTCTACTTTTACGGATAATGTATCGCAGACCTGGTCAGCACCTGAACATTATGATCTCTATGTTCCGGCAATAACGTGGCACGCGCGCTTTGCTTACGACAAAGAGAAAACGGATAAATACAACGAGCGTCCCTGGGGCGCGGGTTTTGGGCAGTCGCGCTGGGATGAAAAAGGAAACTGGCATGGCATCTATCTGATGGCCTTCAAAGACTCCTTTAACAAGTGGGAACCGATTGGTGGCTACGGCTGGGAAAAAACCTGGCGCCCGTTAGCGGATGAGAACTTCCACGTTGGTCTGGGCTATACCGCCGGGGTGACCGCGCGCGACAACTGGAAGTATATTCCGATCCCTGTGTTGCTGCCTCTGGCCTCTGTTGGCTATGGCCCTGCAACGTTCCAGATGACCTACATTCCGGGGACATACAACAACGGTAACGTTTACTTCGCCTGGATGCGTTTTCAGTTTTAACTGACATAACGTTACTTGGTGGTGAAAAAACGCGCAGTCGTTGATTCATAAGCGATAAAAATCTGCCAGTGAAAATTAACGCGACTTTAGTCACTTTTTGTCAAAGATCCGCTGGACAAAAGGTCCCACAATTGATGTACTGGTAACCGACACAGCATTTGTGTCGTTTTTTAATGTAAAGGTAATTTTGATGTCTAAGATTAAAGGTAACGTTAAGTGGTTTAATGAGTCCAAAGGATTCGGTTTCATTACTCCTGAAGATGGCAGCAAAGACGTGTTCGTACACTTCTCTGCAATCCAGTCTAATGGTTTCAAAACTCTGGCTGAAGGTCAGCGTGTAGAGTTCGAAATCACTAACGGTGCCAAAGGCCCTTCTGCTGCTAACGTAATCGCTCTGTAATTCAGACGCGTCAGCAAGAATTTCAAAACCCGCTCATTGAGCGGGTTTTTTTCGTTATGAATCAGCCAAGCAGGTACATTTTCAGGAAGCTGGCCACGATCAGTACGCTCAACAACACTATGCCTGCGCTCATCAGACTCTGTTTCATTCTGTCACCCTCGTTCAGTATTGCCTCCAGAGTGACAGAGAAAAATTAAGCCAACATTAACGCTCCGGCAGTTAATGCGTGCTGACAGAGGAAAATAACCAAAATGCGATCCCCGTCATCGCGAAGGATCCGATCATGTTGATGGCGATATTCACCAGCGCCCAGCCGATACGACCTTCCTGAAAGAGAAAAACTGTTTCCGCAGAAAAGGTTGAAAAGGTGGTCAAACCGCCGCAGAAGCCGGTGGTAATCAAGACTTTCCACATGGGATCGATGTGCGTCATCCGGTTAAACCAGGCCAGGCCCATACCAATGATAAAAGCACCAATCAGGTTGGCGGCCAGTGTCCCCATTGGAATCGCCTGATGCAGCGGATTAAAACGCATACTCAGGAACCACCTCGCAACGCTCCCTGTGCCTCCACCAATAAAAACAGCTAAAAGGAGTTGTAACACGCTAAATACCTGCTATTTGATGTGTAAGAGTAGCGAGTTTAACGCTGTTTATGATGAGGGGACAAATATGTATGTTGCGGTAGGGCAGTTTGCAGTCACGCCTGACTGGCGGGTTAACGCAGTGCAGTGCGTTAACCTGATGATGCAGGCCCGACGGAAAGGGGCATCGCTGCTGGTACTTCCTGAGGCGCTATTGGCAAGGGATGATCATGACCCTGATTTGTCCGTGAAGTCCGCGCAATCCCTTGACGGCGAATTTTTACAGCAGCTGCTTGCCCAGAGCGTGGGCAGTACGATGACCACCATCTTAACCGTGCACGTTCCCTCAACGCCGGGTCGCGCAGTAAATACGCTCGTGGCTATCCGTGACGGTGCAATTGTTGCGCGCTATGCCAAGCTTCATCTCTATGATGCGTTCAGCATTCAGGAATCGCGACGCGTTGATCCGGGAGATGTTGTTCCGCCGCTCATTGATATCGACGGGTTTAAGGTGGGGTTGATGACCTGTTATGACCTGCGTTTCCCGGAGCTGGCCCTGCATCTGGCGTTGCAAGGGGCGGACGTGCTGGTATTGCCTGCCGCATGGGTTAAGGGGCCGCTAAAAGAGCAGCACTGGGCAACGCTGCTTGCGGCACGCGCGCTGGACACGACCTGCTATGTCGTTGCCTCCGGAGAGTGCGGCAATAAAAACATTGGACAGAGCAGGGTGGTTGATCCGCTGGGCGTCACGATTGCCGCCGCAGCGGAAGCGCCCGTTCTGCTGATGGCGGAGATAATTTTAGAAAGAATTGCGCTTGCGCGTCAGCAATTACCTGTTCTTCGCAACCGACGCTTTGCGCCACCGCAATTATTGTGATGTTTTTTTCAACAATGCTTGATTCACCTTGTTACAGATTGCTATTGTGTGCACGCGCCAAATGACCGTTAATACAATCGGGTTTTGGCGCTGAATGCAGCCTGTTTTATGTAAAGAAGGTATCTATGGGTGAGATTAGTATTACCAAACTGCTGGTGGTTGCCGCACTGGTCGTCCTGCTGTTTGGTACCAAGAAGTTACGCACGCTGGGTGGTGACCTGGGGGCTGCCATCAAAGGCTTCAAGAAAGCGATGAACGACGATGACGCAGCCGCGAAGAAAAGCGCTGAGGACATCCCGGCAGAGAAGCTTTCCCACAAAGAGTAACGGCAATGCCTGAGGGCTTGCGAAAAAAAACCGGCTCATGAGGCCGGTTTTTTTGCATTACTGTAAATGAATATTACTGCGTTATTTGACTTCTTCACCCTTCGCCTGCATGTCCGCGTGGTAAGAAGAACGAACAAACGGACCGCACGCTGCGTGGGTAAAGCCCATCGCCAGCGCTTCGGCTTTCATCTCGTCAAACTCATCCGGGCTGACGTAGCGCTGAACCGGCAGGTGGTGACGGCTTGGCTGCAGATACTGACCGAGCGTCAACATGGTCACACCGTGGCGGCGCAGATCGCGCATAACGTCGATGATTTCGTCATTGGTTTCGCCCAGGCCGACCATCAGACCTGACTTGGTTGGAATATGCGGATGCGCTTCTTTAAAGCGCTCCAGCAGCTTCAGAGACCAGTTATAGTCTGCGCCTGGACGCACCTGACGATAAAGACGCGGAACGTTCTCCAGGTTGTGGTTAAACACATCTGGCGGCGTTGCGGTCAGGATGTCCAGCGCGCGATCCATACGGCCGCGGAAGTCGGGAACCAGCGTCTCGATTTTGATATTTGGGCTTTTTTCGCGAATGGCGGTAATGCAGTCGGCGAAGTGCTGAGCACCCCCATCACGCAGATCGTCACGGTCAACGGACGTGATAACCACATAACGCAGCGCCATGTCGGCGATGGTTTGCGCCAGTTTTTGCGGTTCGTTTGCATCGGGAGCCACCGGGCGGCCATGAGCTACGTCGCAGAATGGGCAGCGGCGGGTACAGATGGCACCCAGAATCATAAACGTCGCGGTACCGTGATTGAAACATTCAGCAAGGTTCGGGCAAGAGGCTTCTTCACAAACTGAGTGAAGGCCGTTCTTACGCATCGCCGCTTTGATCCCCTGGATACGCGAAGAGTCTGCCGGAAGTTTGATTTTCATCCATTCCGGTTTTCTTAACAGCGCCTCGCGCTCTGTAGCCACGTTTTTAACCGGGATAAGGGCCATTTTATCGGCATCGCGGTATTTAACACCGCGTTCCATCACAATGGGTTTACTCATAGCGTGCGTGTTCCAGTTGCGAATATCGAAGGAAAGCGTTTCAATTCAAGGGAATGTTGTATTTATCAACTATTTTTGAACGAACGACAGGCAGTATATCATTGAAAGGGTCTTTAAAGCAGCCTGTCAGGTCGCCAATTTGTAAAATAGTTGTTGTTTTGTGCGTTTTGCCCTGCAAGCGGCAGGAACGTGTACTGGCACGCTCTTTCAGAAGGCCTGACGGATAATGCGGATGACGTTTTCCAGCACCGGATCGCGCAAGCTGAGTTTGTTGTAATGCAGTGAAATCTCGATAGATTCTGCATTGAGCTGGCTGAGCGGGATGCTTTCCAGCGGCCAGCATTTCCGCAGCAGGTTATACAGGCGTGAAGGCATGATGCACAGCATATCGCTGCTGCCGATCAGGGATGCGGTGGTGAACATATTGTAACTGCTGAAGCTGATCTGACGTTCCGGGAAAATTTCATCAATACGCTGACGCAGGGCATGGTTTGACTGTCCTTCGGTCATGAAAGACGAGTGGTCGTAGTTGCGCAGGTTCTCAATGGTTAACGGCTCGCTGAGAGCGGGGTGCTGCTTGCGGCAAACCAGCACCAGGTTATCCGCGTAAAGCACATTTTGCCCCAGCGCCCGGGCACTAAAGCTGCCGCTTTCAATAACCAGATCCGTCTGGAACTGAGCAAGCTGAACGTCAGGTTCGTTGAGAGGCACATTGCGAAGCAGAAGCTGTGGCGCATGCTCTTTTACGGCCTGGAAGATCGCAGGCATCACCAGCACGCCGACAGAAGGAGAACAGCCGATGGTAATGGTTCTCTGTTTGTCATAGCTTCCGGTTAAATCCAGCGCACCCAGAATCGACTCCAGCCCCTGGCTGATGTATTCGTGGAGATGTGTTGCATAGGCCGTCGGCGTGACGCCCTGACCCTTACGGATAAATAAGGGATCGGGAAATATAGCCCGTAACTTTTGAATTGACTGGCTTATTGCAGATGGCGTGAGATTAAGAATTTTCGCAGCGTTAACGATCCCCTTATGGACATATACTGCCTCAAAAATAGTCAGTAAATTGAGGTCAATATTACGTAAAGTCCGAAAAATTTGCGGCTTGTCTTCGCCACCAGGGTCATTCAGGCGTTTGGCTGGTAAATTATTATACTCCACGCTTTCACTCCGTATACATTCACAACATGAATGATAGTTGAATTTATTTATTATGCTTGTAGAGATTCGTAAAGTGTTGGTTTTGTTCCACTTGTTTATCAAAAACAAACAGTTGTGTGATTATCACTCAAGTTACTTAGCCTGTGTATGCCATGCTGTCCGGAGGCTAAATAATATGTAACGGCAATATTCGGGCGCTTCGAAAATATAGAATCTGCGGTTTATTGTAAAGCGTAAAAGCGGTAAATAAACAGTGGCCCGTCAAATTATCGGGCCGCCTGGATGATATATTAAGCAGGGATATATTCGTGTGGGGGGTTGTTAAGTAGTGCTAACATGTTCTTCAGAAGCACGGGGCGTATATTCTCCGGCGTAGCGGTGTCGACCCACTGGCGCATTTGCGTCATTTCCATGCCGGCGTAGCCGCAGGGGTTTATGCGCTGGAAAGGCGTAAGATCCATATTAATATTCAATGCCAGGCCGTGGAAGGAACAGCCTTTACGAATACGTAGCCCCAGAGAGCAGATCTTCATTTCGCCAACGTAGACGCCCGGCGCATCGGCACGCGGATGCGCGTCAATACCATATTCCGCCAGCGTGTTGACGACGGTTTGCTCCAGCAAAGTGACCAGCTCACGCACGCCAAGCTTTCTGCGCTTCAGATTAAGCAGGACGTACATGACCTGCTGACCCGGGCCGTGGTAAGTCACCTGTCCGCCGCGATCGCTCTGGATCACCGGGATATCGCCCGTCATTAATAAGTGTTCCGCTTTTCCCGCCTGGCCCTGCGTAAATACCGGCAGATGTTCGACCAGCCAAATCTCATCAAGGGTAGCGTCATCGCGTGAATCGGTGAACTCGTGCATAGCCTGGGAGACAGGCTCATAAGGTTGCAGCCCGAGATGACGGACCAGAATTTTATCCTGATACAAAACGCGTCTCCGAAGACGAGGAACAAAAGATGAGGGGGAGTATATCACAGCGGGGAAGAGGGGTTACCCGGTAAACCGGGTAACCGCAAAGGGACTACAGCACCATACGAACAATTTCGATATTGCCGAGCTCTTCGTACAGCGTCTCAACCTGCTCGATATGTGTAGCAGTGATGGTAATAGAAACCGAGTGGTAGTTGCCCTTGCTGCTTGGTTTTACTGACGGAGAGTAGTCACCCGGCGCATGGCGCTGTACCACTTCAACCACCTGATCAACCAGCTCAGGTTTCGCCAGACCCATTACTTTGTAGGTAAATGGGGTAGGGAATTCAAGCAGTTCGTTAAGTTTGGTTTTCATGTCAGCTCCGGCGTAACGTCAAAAAGAATAACTCCCACGTCAGGTGGGAGTTATCAGGATAATTAGTATATGGGGATCAAAATCACACTTTCAAGTGTTCGATTTTTAGCCAAACCAGTGATGGAACATCAATTTAATGTAATCAATGATTTTGCCGAAGAAATTGCCTTCAGGAATTTCTTCCAATACCACGAGTGGGCGCTGGTCGATTGTTTTACCGTCCAGCTGGAAATTGATGGTACCCACCACCTGGTTTTTCTGCAGCGGGGCATGCAGTTCGGTGGTGTTGAGCACATAGCTTGCTTTCAGATCCTTCATACGACCGCGTGGAATGGTCAGATACAGGTCTTTATCCACGCCCAGGGAAGCACGGTCGTTATCGCCGAACCAGACGGGTTCAGAAGCAAACTCTTTGCCGGCCTTCAGTGGGTTCACGGTTTCGAAGAAGCGGAAGCCCCAGGTCAGCAGCTTCTTGCTTTCGGTTTCGCGACCTTTGAAGGTGCGCCCCCCCATCACGGCTGAGATCAGACGCATCTGGCCTTCAGTGGCAGAAGCCACCAGGTTGTAGCCGGCTTTGTCGGTGTGGCCGGTTTTGATGCCGTCAACGTTCAGGCTGTTATCCCACAGCAGGCCGTTACGGTTGGTTTGACGAATACCGTTGAAGGTGAACTCTTTCTCTTTGTAAATAGAGTACTCGTTCGGCACATCACGGATCAGCGCCTGACCAATCAGCGCCATATCACGCGCGGAGCTGTACTGACCGTCTGCATCGAGACCGTGTACGGTCTGGAAATGGCTGTTCTTAAGGCCCAGCGCGGTAACGTAGCTGTTCATCAGACCGACGAAAGCATCCTGGCTACCGGCGGCGAAATCGGCCATAGCCACGCAGGCATCGTTGCCGGACTGCAGGTTAATACCACGAATTAACTGAGAAACCGGAACCTGCATTCCTGGTTTCAGGAACATCAGCGAGGAACCTTTGAAAACCGGGTTCCCGGTAGCCCACGCATCGTTACCGATGGTGACCAGATCCGTCTCTTTGAACTTACCGGCTTTCATTGCCTGGCCGATAACATAGCTGGTCATCATTTTGGTCAGGCTGGCCGGGTCACGGCGGGCATCAGCATTCTGTTCTGCCAGCACTTTGCCAGAGTTGTAATCGATCAGGATGTAGGATTCCGCGTCGATTTGCGGAACGCCAGGGATCATGGTCTTGATATTCAGGTCATCAGCATGAGCTGCAGAGAGTGCAGCCGCGCAAAGGGCCGTGGTCAGCGCCATGCGCTGCACAAAACGAGCAGAAAAAGTGGTCTTCATGGTCAGAACTACGACATCCGTGATGGAATTAAAAAAAGTGCCTTACTATAGCAAATGCTATTCAGGCAGGCATCCGACTTTAAGCATGAGTTTGTGAATGTGTTTTACACAAACTGACATTTCGGATACCGCCGATTAATTACTTCGTAACAGCGATAAAGGACTGCAGCTGTGCCTCACTCTGCAAACGCTGCTGCAGGGACGCCGCCTGCGACTTGCTGGAGAACGGCCCCATCTGAATACGCCAGACCGCGCCGTTTTGCTCAACGCGTCCTGGTACGCCAAACTGCTGGCTGAGACGCTGCTGATACTGCTGGGCACGGGCCCGATCGCTCACAGCCCCCACCTGAACGACAAAGCCGCCGCTGGCTGCTGCGGGAGCGGCAACGGCTGCGCTCTGGGTCGTGACCGGAGCCGTTACGGGGGCTGGCTGCTGCACGACGGGGGCGGCAACCGGCGCGGGAGTCGGCTCACTGCCCTCCAGCACGCCCGAGGCCAGGTTCGTTGGTGCGCCAAGGAAGCCGCTGCTTTTTACCGGTGCGCCAGTGGAATCATCGCTTTGCAGGGTGTCATTGCTGATCGGGCGTATTTCTCCCGCCGGCTGAGAAGGCTCTGCTGGCGAGGAGACGCTTCCCATGCCGCCGTCCAGATTTGGGCGGTCGGGGAGGGCATAGGTCTGTTTCGCCACCGTGGTACACGCGGTTCCCGGCCCGGAGAGCGAACCATCCTGCGCCACGATAATCGGGTCAATGCGAACTTTGGTGTTGTTCGAGGTGTTCAGGCGATCGGCTGACGCGCGCGACAGGGAAATTACCCGGTCGTTACCGTACGGGCCGCGGTCGTTAATACGCACGACGATCATTCGGCCGTTCGCCAGGTTGGTGATACGGGCGTAGCTTGGGATCGGTAACGTCGGGTGCGCCGCAGTCAGCTGCATTGGATCAAATGTTTCACCCGATGCCGTCAGGTTACTGCCCGGCTCAGCATCATAAATGGCGGCAAAGCCAGCCTGGCTAAAGCGGGACGGATCCTGCACGATTTTGTAGCTTTTGCCGTCGCGCTCGTAATCCTGATTCGCGCTGGCATTCAGCGGTTCATAAACGGGATCGGCACCGCTGATTTCAACGATTGGGCCATTACACACCGCAGGCTGCGGCGGCGCGACGGTTGCCTGTTGCTGACCATCATCACTTGTGCAGGCCGCAAGTAAACTTGCCGCAATGCAGATCCCCAGCCACTGCTTACGCATTCCGATCCCCTTATTTTTATACGCTTTTTGACAACATTTTTCTGTGGGTGTGGATCGACATCACGATACCAAACCCGGCCATCAACACGATCAGTGCCGAGCCTCCGTAACTCACCAGCGGCAGCGGTACGCCTACCACTGGCAGAATACCACTCACCATACCAATATTTACGAAGACATAAACGAATAAAATCAGCATCAATCCACCTGCCATGACGCGGCCAAAGGTGGTTTGCGCGCGTGCCGCAATCCACAATCCTCGCATGATGAGCAGCACGTAAAGCGCCAGCAGGATCAGGATGCCAACCAGTCCTAGCTCTTCAGCCAGTACCGCAAAGATAAAGTCGGTGTGGCGTTCCGGTAAAAACTCCAGCTGCGACTGGGTACCGTGCAGCCAGCCTTTACCGCGCAGGCCGCCGGAGCCAATCGCAATCTTGGACTGAATAATATGATAGCCCGCACCGAGCGGATCGGTTTCCGGATCGAGAAGCATCATGACGCGCTGGCGCTGGTAGTCATGCATCAGGAAGAACCACAGGATAGGGATAAACGCGGCCACCAGCACCACCGCGATACCAATCAGGCGCCAGCTTAAGCCCGACAGGAACAGGACAAACAGGCCGGAGAGGGCGATAAGGATTGAGGTACCGAGGTCAGGCTGCGCCGCAACCAGCAGCGTCGGCAGGAATATCAGCACCAGGGCGATAGCGGTATTTTTCAGCGACGGCGGACAGACGTCACGGTTGATAAAGCGCGCTACCATCAGCGGGACTGCGATTTTGGCAATCTCCGAGGGCTGGAAACGGACAATGCCCAGATCCAGCCAGCGCTGTGCCCCTTTTGAGATGGCACCGAACGCATCTACCGCCACCAGCAAAATAATACAGAAGATGTAGAGATAGGGCGCCCAGCCTTCATAGACGCGCGGCGGGATCTGCGCCATCACCACCATGATGACCAGACCCATCGCGATCTGGCCGATCTTGCGTTCCATCATGCCGATGTCCTGGCCGCTGGCGCTCCAGATAACCAGGGCGCTGTAAACCAGCAGGGCCAGCAGGATCAGCAGCATGGCTGGGTCGATGTGAATTTTATCCCACAGCGATTTTTTATTTGGATTATCCGTCATGATTATTGGTCCTCCGCCGCAGCGGCGGCCGGGTTTTCAGCCGGCAGTTCGGTGTTGTTATCACCCAGCATAATGTGGTCCAGGATCTGGCGCATGATGGTCCCTACCGCCGGGCCAGCGCCGCCGTTCTCCAGAATCATCGCCACCGCTACCTGCGGGTTATCATAAGGGGCAAACGCCGTCATCAGCTTATGGTCACGCAGACGTTCGGCAATGCGGTGTGCGTTATAGGTTTCATTGGCTTTCAGGCCAAAGACCTGTGCCGTACCGGATTTCGCGGCTACTTTATATGGCGTACCCGCGAAATACTTGTGCGCGGTTCCGTTTGGACGGTTTGCCACACCGTACATACCGTCTTTCGCTATTTCCCAGAAGCCGGAATGGATGTCACCCACCGGCGCTTCATGGGGCTGCACCCACGGCACTTTTTTGCCGTCTTCAACGGTACTTTGCAGCAGGTGCGGGACCTTAACCACGCCGTCGTTGATGAGGATCATCATCGCTTTGTTCATCTGAAGCGGGGTAGCCGTCCAGTAGCCCTGACCGATACCCACCGGTATGGTATCACCCTGATACCACGGCTTCTTAAAGCGCTTCAGCTTCCACTCGCGGGTAGGCATGTTACCGGACCGTTCCTCTGCCAGATCCACGCCGGTGTAGTGTCCGTAGCCGAATTTGCTCATCCACTCAGACAGGCGGTCAATGCCCATGTCATACGCCACCTGATAGAAGAAAGTATCCGCAGATTCTTCCAGCGATTTAGTGACGTTCAGATGGCCGTGACCCCATTTTTTCCAGTCGCGATAGCGTTTTTCAGAGCCGGGGAGCTGCCACCAGCCCGGGTCAAACAGGCTGGTATTGCGGTTGATGACGCCCGCACTCAGCGCTGAGACTGCCACGTAAGGTTTAACCGTTGATGCCGGCGGGTAAACGCCTTGCGTAGCGCGGTTCACCAGCGGGGTGTTAGGGTCATTCAGCAGGCCGGAGTAGTCTTTACTGGAGATGCCGTCAACAAAGAGGTTCGGGTCATAGCTTGGCATAGAAACCATGGCCAGAATGCCGCCGGTGCGCGGGTCTGTGACCACCACGGCCGCACGGCTGCCTGCCAGCAGGGTTTCAATATACTGTTGTAGTTTGAGATCGAGCGTCAGATAGACGTCGTGCCCCGCCTGAGGCGGTACTTCTTTAAGCTGGCGGATGACGCGGCCACGGTTGTTAACCTCAACTTCTTCATAGCCGGTCTGCCCGTGCAGGACATCTTCGTAGTAGCGTTCAATTCCCAGCTTGCCGATATCATGCGTCGCGGCGTAGTTCGCCAGCTTGCCGTCTTTATCAAGGCGCTCGACGTCTTTATCGTTAATCTTGGAAACGTAGCCAATCACATGCGTCAGCGCGGAGCCGTAAGGATAGTAGCGACGCTTGTAACCCTTCACTTCCACTCCAGGGAAGCGGTACTGGTTCACCGCAAAACGGGCGACCTGGACTTCCGTCAGATTGGTTTTCACCGGAATGGAGGTGAAACGGTGCGAGCGGGCGCGTTCCTTTTTGAAGGCCGCGATATCATCATCGTTAAGATCGACAACGCTTCTTAGCGCCTCCAGCGTATTCTGCACGTTATCAACCTTCTCCGGCATCATCTCGACTTGATAGATGGTGCGGTTTAACGCCAGCGGGGTGCCGTTACGGTCGTAGATAATGCCGCGGCTGGGCGCGATAGGCACCAGCTTAATGCGGTTTTCGTTTGAACGCGTCTGGTAATCGGTAAAGCGGACAATTTGCAGATTATAAAGGTTAGCGATTAGCACGCCGGTAAGCAGCAAAATCCCCAAAAAGGCGACCAGCGCCCGGCGCACAAACAGCGCGGACTCAGCCGTATAGTCGCGAAAAGAATTCTGTAGTTTCATCCGCTGCTTAATCTACCCTGGTCAGTCATTACTCGCGGTGATAGGGGTGGTTGGTAGTAATGCTCCACGCGCGATACAAGCTTTCCGCCACCAGGACCCGAACGAGCGGGTGGGGCAGCGTCAGCGCAGAGAGAGACCAACTTTGTTCTGCTGCCGCTTTGCAGGCGGGGGATAACCCTTCAGGTCCGCCAATCAACAGACTGACGTCGCGGCCATCCTGCTTCCAGCGCTCCAGTTCATGCGCTAGCTGCGGCGTATCCCAGGGTTTACCTGGAATATCGAGAGTGACGATGCGGTTCTTGCCTGCGGCAGCCAGCATCAGTTCACCCTCTTTGTCGAGAATACGTTTGATATCCGCGTTCTTGCCGCGCTTTCCGGCGGGGATCTCCACCAGTTCGAACGGCATGTCTTTTGGAAAACGACGCAGATATTCAGTAAAACCGGTTTGTACCCAGTCCGGCATTTTGGTGCCGACGGCGACCAGCTGCAACTTCACGCATTAACCCCAGAGTTTTTCCAGCTCATACAGGCGACGGCTCTCTTCCTGCATGACGTGGACAATTACATCGCCGAGGTCAACAACCACCCAGTCAGCAGTTGCTTCACCTTCAACGCCAAGCGGTAACAGTCCTGCTGCACGCGATTCCTGAACCACATGGTCGGCAATCGAAACAACATGACGCGTAGAGGTCCCGGTGCAGATAATCATGCAGTCGGTAATACTGGATTTACCCTTAACGTCGATAGCGATGATGTCCTGACCTTTCAGGTCATCAATTTTGTCGATAACAAAATCCTGGAGTGCTTTACCCTGCAAGTTTTCCCCCTGGGTGAATGAGATTGTACAACTATGAATTCGTGGCCAGACAGTATACCTGAACTGACGCCCCTGTCGGGACAAATGTCGCCGTCCGGGTTTTTGAAGGCGGGTATCATCCCACCCTCCGCCTGAGATTGCATCGCCATTTTTGTAAAACAATTTCTGTAAAGCAACGTTCGGCGGGAAAGTCTGGCAGCGGAGGATAACAGTATGGCTTAACCTGTCAAGGCAGGATAATCAATATGCTGCTTTTTATGCCTTCCGGCTATTTATCTGCGGTTTTCTGATACAACCCGTGCGTATGAATATACGCCAGCACCGGGGCTGGCAGAAGATCGTCACAGGCTAAACCCTGCTGTAAACGTTCGCGAATAAGGGTGGCTGAGATGTCAAACCACGGCGTCTCCGCCAGATAAATCTTCCCGGCGGGCTGGTTGTGAAGATCTTCAACGTTATCGGTGAGATGGTCTTCAAGCCACTGCTGATATTGCGCTTCTCGCATGGTCAGCGGGTAGCCCGGACGGCGGCAGACGAGCAGGTGGCTGTTCTCCAGAATGGTTTCATACTTGTGCCACGTGGGAAAGTTGAGCAGGGAGTCCTGACCGATAATAAAGGCGAGCGGCTGGTTCGGCCCTTGCTCAGCCCGCCACTCCTGCAGCGTTTGCGACGTCCACGAGGGGGTGTGACGACGCAATTCCCGTTCGTCCAGCCTGAAGAGCGGCTTATCCGCGATAGCCAGAGCGAGCATCTCTTTTCGCTGCTCGCTGGTCGCCTCTGGCTGGGGGCGGTGCGGCGGGACATTATTGGGCATGATGGTAACGCGCTGCAGGCCGATCAGATTCGCCAGAATTTCTACCGGCTTCAGATGCCCGTAGTGTACCGGGTCAAAGGTGCCGCCATACAGGGCCTGTAAAGAGTGCATACTATCCATCAATAAATACGTCAGCCAGCGCCTTGTGGCAGAGCAGCAGGGAAAGGCTTTCCAGCTCCGCCCACACCGACTGGCCGTAATCTTGTTTTAGGGTGAGCTCGGCGCGCATCAGAAGCTGCACAGCCTGGCGAAGCTGTTCATGACTCAGGCGGTTGATGGCCTCGGTGGTCATTGCCCGCCGGTTTTGCCACACCCGGTGTTTATCAAACAGGGAGCGCAACGGCGTATGGGCCGACTGGCGCTTGAGCGTTATTAGCAGCAACAGTTCGCGCTGCAGCGTGCGCAGCAGAATGACGGGTTCACTGCCCTCCAGGCGCAGCTGCTGAAGAATATGCAGGGCGCGTTTGCTTTTCGCCGAGAGCAGCGCATCCACCCAGTGGAACGGCGTAAAGTGCGCCGCGTCGTTCACGGCCTGCTCAACGCGCGGTAAGGTCAGCTTGCCGTCTGGCCAGAGCAGGGAAAGCCTGTCCAGCGCCTGTGCCAGAGCCAGCAGGTTGCCTTCATAGCAGTAGCAGAGCAATTGATTGGCAGCATCGTCCAGCTGAAGGTTGTTCTGCTTTGCTCTCGCCGCCACCCATTTAGGCAGGTGCGCCTGCTCAGGCGTCTGGCAGATGACCAGCACCGCGTGGGTCGCGAGCTGGGTGAACCATGCCGCGTTTTCCTGCGCTTTGGTAAGCTTGCTGCCGCGCACAATTAACAGCAGATCGCTGTGTAACAGGCTCACCAGGGTGGCGAGTTGCTCATTGATGGCCGCGTTAGGGCCGTTTTCCGGCAGCAGGATCTGGATTGTCTGGCGCGATGCAAAAAGGCTCATCGCCTGACAGAGTGAGAAGAGGGCGTTCCAGTCGGTGGTGTTATCCACCTGAACGGTATGGTGTTCATCAAAGCCCTGAGCCGCGGCCGCATGCCGCACGGCATCCAGGCTTTCCTGAAGTAGTAACGGATCGTTTCCGAGCAGCAGATACGCCGCGCGCAGCCCTTCATTGAGCTGCGCGCGGAGTTGTTCAGGATACAGCCTGATCATCATTTACCCAGAGAGGTAGAAACAGGAGGCGTGCTGGCATCCGGTTTTTCAATAATGTCAGAGCCTTCCCGGTTAGACGCTGCAATACCTGGCAGTTTGCGGATCAGCTGTTCCGCCGCCTTGTCGTACATTTCGTTGATGATAATCTGCTGCTCGGCATCTTTTGCCAGCGCGGTTTGCGGGTTATCAAAGAACGAACGATACACTTTTGTGCTGATCGGATAGATGTCTTTACCCGGGATCAGCACAGCCGCGTTGACCGACAGCACCATCTGGTATTCAGCCGTACGACCGTCCTGGAAGATGGACGCCGTATCCTGGCTCAGCGTCATCCCCAGTACACGCAGAGACGGTACGTCCTGGCGAAGCGTACCTTTCTCGATAAGCTCAACGCCGTTCAGGCGCAGCTGATTACGGATAGCCCGGCTGAGCGGGCCATTCGGATCTGATGAGTCGAAAATCATCGTTTTCATTTCAGGTGGCACCGCCGTGGTGTTGCGCAGGTGCCAGCCACAGCCAGCGGTGACAAGCACCGCCAGAGATAAGAGTATTGTTGCCAGTTGTCGCACGTTTCCTCCCGCGCTTAGCCAACGACCAGATTGAGCAGTTTACCCGGTACGTAGATCGCTTTACGTAAGGTAACGCCCTCAAGATATTTCGCAACCAGAGGTTCCTGGCCCGCGCGCTCGCGAACCTGATCTTCAGTTGCATCAACCGCCACGGTAATTTTACCACGGACTTTGCCGTTGACCTGGACCACCACCAGCGTGGTGTTTTCCACCATCGCTGCCTCGTCAGCCACCGGCCACGGCGCGTTGTCGATATCGCCTTCACCTTTCAGCTCCTGCCACAGGGTGAAGCTGACGTGCGGCGTGAACGGGTTCAGCATGCGAACGACGGCCAGCAGCGCTTCACGCATGATGGCACGATCTTGCTCGCCGTCCTGCGGGGCTTTCGCCAGCTTGTTCATCAGTTCCATAATAGCCGCAATTGCGGTATTGAAGGTCTGACGACGACCGATATCATCGGTCACTTTCGCGATCGTTTTATGAACATCACGACGCAGCGCCTGCTGATCTTCGCTCAGCGCAGCGGCGTTCAGTGCCGGGGCATCACCCTGTGCGGTGTGTTCGTACACCAGTTTCCAGACGCGTTTCAGGAAGCGGTTCGCGCCTTCCACGCCGGATTCCTGCCACTCCAGCGTCATATCAGCCGGAGAGGCAAACATCATGAACAGACGCACGGTATCCGCGCCGTAACGCTCAACCATCACCTGCGGGTCGATACCGTTGTTCTTAGACTTGGACATCTTGCTCATGCCGGTATAAACCAGTTCATGGCCTTCAGCGTCTGTCGCCTTAACGATACGGCCCTTCTCGTCGCGTTCAACGATTGCATCAACCGGAGAAACCCAGTTGCGCTCGCCGTTCGCGCCAACGTAGTAGAAGGCGTCTGCCAGCACCATGCCCTGGCACAGCAGTTGTTTAGCGGGTTCGTCAGAGTTCACCATGCCGGCATCGCGCATCAGCTTGTGGAAGAAGCGGAAATAGAGCAGGTGCATGATGGCGTGTTCGATGCCGCCAATGTAGATGTCTACCGGCAGCCAGTAGTTGGCGGCGTCAGAATCCAGCATACCTTCTTTGTACTGCGGGCAGGTATAGCGCGCGTAGTACCATGACGACTCCATAAAGGTGTCAAAGGTGTCGGTTTCACGCAGCGCAGGCTGGCCGTTGACGGTGGTTTTTGCCCACTCAGGATCGGCTTTGATCGGGCTGGTGATGCCGTCCATAACCACGTCTTCCGGCAGGATCACCGGCAGCTGATCTTCCGGCGTTGGCATCACGGTGCCGTCTTCCAGGGTCACCATCGGAATCGGCGCACCCCAGTAGCGCTGACGGGACACGCCCCAGTCGCGCAGACGGAAGTTCACTTTACGCTCGCCCACACCCAGTGAGGCCAGCTTGTCGGCGATGGCGTTGAAGCCCTCTTCGAAGCTCAGACCGCTGAATTCGCCGGAGTTGAACAGGGTGCCTTTTTCGGTCAGCGCTTGCTCGGTCAGGTCGGGTTCAGAACCATCGGCAGCCAGAATAACGGCTTTAATCGGCAGGTTGTATTTGGTGGCAAATTCGTAGTCGCGCTGATCGTGACCCGGAACGGCCATTACCGCACCGGTACCATACTCCATCAGCACGAAGTTTGCCGCCCAGACCGGGATCGCTTCGCCAGTAAGCGGGTGCTTAGCATAGAAGCCCGTCGCAACGCCTTTTTTCTCCATCGTCGCCATGTCGGCTTCGGCCACTTTCGTGTTGCGGCACTCGTCGATGAAGGTAGCCAGTTCCGGGTTGTTCTCTGCCGCTTTCTGCGCCAGCGGGTGACCTGCGGCCACGGCCAGGTAGGTCGCGCCCATGAAGGTGTCCGGACGGGTGGTGTAGACGGTCAGGGTCTGATCGTAGTTCTCAACGTTGAAGGTAATTTCCACGCCTTCAGAACGGCCGATCCAGTTGCGCTGCATGGTCTTAACGGTGTCAGGCCAGTGGTCCAGCGTATCCAGATCGTTCAGCAGCTCATCAGCGTAAGCGGTGATTTTGATAAACCACTGCGGGATCTCTTTACGCTCAACTTTGGTGTCGCAGCGCCAGCAGCAGCCGTCGATAACCTGCTCGTTCGCCAGAACGGTTTGGTCATTCGGGCACCAGTTAACGGCAGACGTTTTCTTGTATACCAGGCCTTTTTTGTACAGCTCGGTGAAGAACTTCTGCTCCCAGCGGTAGTATTCCGGGGTACAGGTCGCCAGCTCGCGGCTCCAGTCATAACCGAAGCCCAGCATTTTGAGCTGGTTTTTCATGTACGCGATGTTGTCATACGTCCACGGTGCCGGAGCGGTATTGTTTTTAACCGCTGCGCCTTCTGCAGGCAGGCCGAACGCATCCCAGCCGATTGGCTGCAGAACGTTTTTTCCCAGCATGCGCTGGTAACGGGCGATCACATCACCGATGGTGTAGTTACGCACGTGGCCCATGTGTAGTCGACCAGAAGGATAGGGAAGCATCGACAGGCAGTAATACTTCTCTTTGCTCTCGTCTTCGGTTACTTCAAAGGTGCGCTTCTCGTCCCAGTGTTGCTGGACTTTTGATTCTATCTCTTCCGGGCGGTATTGCTCTTGCATGGCAGCCAGTGGTCCTGTGTTCAATACAGCTACAAAAATGTAGCCAATGGATGTGGTAATTCAGATCCGCATAGCATAGCCCAAACGCCCGCGTCAAAACAGCCTTTCGCGCAATTGCACTTTGCAGGAATTTACCGGGTCTGTGCTTCACCTGACAAAGCGGCGGTGAAATAAGGTCTATTATTAGAAATAGTTACTTACCCGGGAGGCAAAATGATGAACAAGGTTGCTCAATTTTACCGCGAACTGGTGGCGACACTGACGGAACGGCTGCGTAACGGTGAGCGCGATATTGACGCGCTGGTCGAACAGGCGCGTGCCCGGGTGACGCAAACGGGTGAGTTAACGCGAACCGAAGTGGAAGAGGTGACGCGCGCCGTGCGCCGCGATCTTGAGGAGTTTGCGCGTAGCTACGAAGAGAGCCAGGAAGAGGTCACGGACAGCGTCTTTATGCGGGTGATCAAAGAGAGCCTGTGGCAGGAGCTGGCGGATATTACCGATAAAACCCAACTGGAGTGGCGCGAAGTATTCCAGGATTTAAACCATCACGGCGTGTACCAGAGCGGTGAAGTCGTGGGGCTGGGGAATCTGGTGTGTGAGAAGTGCCATCACCATATTGCGGTGTATACGCCGGATGTGTTGCCGCTGTGTCCGAAGTGCGGGCACGACCAGTTCCAGCGCCGCCCGTTTGAGCCATAAATAAAAGCAAAACGGCAACCCCGTTGCCGTTTTTAGTGTTTGCTCCCTCTCCCCGTGGGAGAGGGCCGGGGTGAGGGCATCAGGCCGCAGAGTAATAAGTCAGTCTCTCCGCCAGCAAATCCACGAACGCCCCACGGTCGATATCCACCATCAGTGTTGTATTCGGTTTATTCCCCGTCAGCGAATAGTAATCCACCACCGTCATCCCCTGGGTGTATTTCCCCTGCGTCTCGACGCCAACCCATCTGTGCACAGTGGTAAACATCTCAGGCTTCAGTAGCCAGGCAATGGTACACGGGTCGTGCAGCGGCGCGCCGTGGAAACCCCACTTTTCGGCTTTGTGATACTCCATAAAGAAGTCGAGCAGTTCGGCCACGGTTGTCGCGACCGTATTACCCACGGAGCGGAAACGCTCAATATCGTCCGCCATAATCTGCGCGCGGTGGGTAACGTCCAGTCCAGCCATCACAATCGGTAGGCCGGACTGGAAGACAATCTCAGCAGCTTCCGGGTCGACAAAGATGTTGAACTCCGCAGCCGGCGTCCAGTTCCCCAGCCCCATCGCGCCGCCCATAATCACAATACGGGCGATTTTACCGTGCAGTTCCGGGTGGCTGTTTAGCAGCAGCGCAACGTTGGTTTGCGGTCCGGTGGCGACCAGCGTCACGGGCTCCGCGCTTTCACGCAGCACCTTCGCCATCAGCTCCACGGCGGTGCAGTTTTGCGGCGCAAAGCCTGGCTCCGGCAGTGCCGGACCGTCCAGGCCGCTTTCCCCATGAACGTTGTCGGCAATGATCAGCTCGCGCATCAGCGGCTTCACGGCCCCGCCGGCGACAGGAATATCGGTGCGTTTGAGCAGCGTCAGCATGCGCAGCACGTTGCGCAGGGTTTTATCAGGCGTTTGGTTTCCAGCGGACGAGGTGACCGCTTTTACATCGAGTTCAGGGGAGGCAAGTGCAAGGACGAGCGCGATCGCGTCATCATGACCCGGATCGCAATCGAGAATAATTGGCTGTGCCATAGCGTTCTCCATACGTAGCGTTATTTTGTGACAAGGTTAACGCTGCAATGTGACGCCGACGAGAGGAACTGAGTGAAAGCGTGAAGCAGTGCGCAATCCGCAGATTGCGCACCGGGAAGATTAGTGCAGGATTTTCGCGAGGAAATCTTTGGCGCGTTCGGATTTCGGGTTGGCGAAGAACTCTTCTTTCGGCGAGTCTTCGACAATTTTCCCTTCGTCCATAAAGATCACGCGGTTGGCCACTTTACGGGCGAAGCCCATTTCGTGCGTCACCACCATCATGGTCATCCCTTCGTGCGCAAGCTCGACCATCACGTCCAGCACTTCGTTGATCATTTCAGGATCGAGCGCCGACGTGGGCTCATCGAACAGCATGGCCACCGGATCCATACACAGCGCGCGCGCGATCGCCACACGCTGCTGCTGGCCGCCGGAAAGCTGTGCCGGGAACTTATCGGCATGCGCAGAAAGCCCCACGCGCTCCAGGAGCTTCAGCCCTTTCTCGCGCGACGCTTTTTTATCACGCTTAAGCACTTTTACCTGCGCCAGCGTCAGGTTCTCAATAATGGAGAGGTGAGGGAACAGCTCAAAATGCTGGAACACCATGCCAACGTGAGAGCGAAGCTGGGCGAGGTTGGTTTTCTTATCGTTCACTTTGGTGCCGTTCACAACAATTTCGCCCTGCTGCACAGGCTCCAGACCATTAACCGTTTTGATCAGCGTGGACTTACCGGAACCGGACGGCCCGCATACCACCACCACGTCGCCTTTTTTGACTTCGGTGGAGCAGTCGGTCAGCACCTGAAAGTGCCCATACCATTTAGAAACATTTTTCAGGGAAATCATTATACCGTCCTTTTCTTCAGCCAGCTGACCAACAGCGACGCGCTTAAACTAATCACAAAATAGACCGCACCCGCGAAGAGCACCATCTCGACCTGCGTACCATCACGTTCACCGATGGTCGACGCGGTACGGAAAAAGTCCGCCAGGCTCAGAACATAAACCAGAGAGGTATCCTGGAACAGCACGATACCCTGGGTCAGCAGGAGTGGAACCATGGCGCGAAACGCCTGCGGCAGAATGATGAGCTGCATGGACTGCCAGTGCGTCATTCCCAGCGCCAGCGCGGCGCTGGACTGCCCGCGGGAGATACTCTGGATACCCGCTCGGATAATCTCTGAATAATAAGCGGCCTCAAACATTGAGAACGCCACCATAGCGGAGATCAGGCGGATATCAGTTTTCGGCGACAGCCCCAGCACGTTCTGTAAGAAGCCGGGGACGATCAGATAAAACCACAGCAGCACCATTACCAGCGGAATAGAGCGGAACACGTTAACGTAGGCGGTCGCAAACCACGCGAGCGGCTTAAAGCTCGACAGTCGCATGACGGCCAGCAGGGTGCCCCAGACGATACCCACGATGATGGCGATCGCGGTGATCTTTAAGGTAATTACCAGACCATCGAGCAGGTAGGGCATGGATGGAACAATAGAACTCCAGTCAAATTCGTACATTATTTGCCCCCCAGATTGCCCGGCAGGCGTACTTTGCGTTCAACCAGGTTCATCACCAGCATGATGAAAGCGTTAATCAGAACATAGGCGAGCGTGATCGCGGTGAAGGATTCCCACGCGTGAGCGGAGTAATCCAGCAGCTTGCCCGCCTGTGCAGCCATATCCACCAGGCCGATGGTTGAGGCGATGGCCGAGTTTTTCACCAGGTTCATCATCTCAGAGGTCATCGGTGGAACGATAACGCGGTAGGCGTTAGGCAGCAGCACATAGCGGTAGGTTTGTGGCAGGGTCAGGCCCATGGCCAGGCCCGCATTTTTTTGTCCGCGCGGCAATGACTGAATGGCGGCACGCACCTGCTCGCAAACGCGCGCAGCGGTAAACAGCCCCAGACACATCATGGAGGAGACAAAGAACTGCACATTCGGATCCAGCTCCGACTTGAACCACATGCCAATATTTTCCGGCAGCAGTTCCGGGATGACCAGATACCAGGTAAAGAACTGCACGATGAGCGGAACGTTACGGAACAGTTCCACATACAGTGTGCCAATGGTTGAAAGGAAACGGTTAGGGACGGTGCGCAGAATACCGAACAGCGAACCGACAAGAAACGCGATGATCCACGCCGTTATCGATAATGCCACGGTAACCTGAAAGCCGCTCCACAGCCAGCCAAGATAGGTGGTGTTGCCGAACGGGGCTTGTTGCAGGAATATGCCCCAGTTCCAGTCTATTGACATAATAAACTCCAGAAAAAAGAGGGTAGCAGCGCTACCCTCGAAGATTGGTGAGAAGCTCATTTTTCGCGCTGAGTGGGGAACGACCACTCAACGTATAGTCTGTCCATGCTTCCCGACAATCGAGAGGGCAGGAGATCCCGCCCCTGTTGTTCTAATTAGTTAAGAGCCTTGTCATTTGGAGATTTGAACAGCGCTTTCATGTCGTCAGACAGTTCAAAATTCATGTTCAGGTTTTTTGGTGGAATTGGGTTCTTGAACCACTTGTCGAACCATTTTTCCGCTTCGCCGGAGGTCTGAACCTGAGCGATGGTGTCATCGATCAGCTTTTTGAACTGCGGATCGTCTTTACGCAGCATACAGCCGTAGGCTTCTTTGGACTGCGCGGTACCGACGATATCCCAGTTGTCTGGTTTCTTCGCCTTCGCACGTTCGCCCGCCAGCAGGGCGTCATCCATCATAAACGCGACGGCACGGCCGCTTTCCAGGGTACGGAAAGAGTCGCCATGGTCTTTCGCGCTGATGATGCGCATGTCCATTTTCTTCTCGTCGTTCAGCTTGTGCAGCAGGACTTCAGAAGTGGTACCGGAGGTCACAACGACCGCTTTGCCTTTCAGGTCAGCAAAATCTTTGATCGCTCCGCCTTTTTTGGTCAGCAGACGGGTACCCACGACAAAGATGGTGTCAGAGAAGGCCGCCTGCTTCTGGCGTTCGAGGTTGTTGGTGGTAGATCCACACTCGAAGTCAAAGGTGCCGTTTTGCAGCAGTGGAATACGGTTCTGTGAAGTGATTGGGATCAGCTTCACCTGCAGGTCAGGTTTGTTCAGCTTTTTCTTCACAGCTTCAACGATGGCGTTGGAGTAATCCTGTGAATAGCCCACGACTTTTTGCGTGTTGTCGTAGTAAGAGAACGGGACGGAAGATTCACGGTGGCCGACCACGATGACGCCGTTTTTGGCAATCTTGTCGAGAGTGCTGCCTGCTGTTGGAGCGTCTTCAGCGTGAACCACGCCTGCGGACATTCCCATAACCAGCATTGCTGTGGCCAGTTTACGTAATTGCATACCCAACTCCTTTCTTATCAGCGCCAGTGACGCATTGATACCCATTGTGATGTTGTTATATCTCGCGCGATGCGAGTGCAGTGTTATGCAAGCTTGTTAACATTTAGTCTGGCTTAATGTAAAGATTTTGCTGCGTTATTGTTTATTTTTGCGAAGCGCGCCGCACCATTCAGAGGCAATAATCTCCCGTTGCACCGTTTCGGTGCTACCGATGATCTACGCTGGTGCGACAAGGTTACACGTTAAGCCAAACTGCGTTTGCGTGAATAAATAAAGCAATAGGCGTGCCAGATTTGGCGTCGGAAGGGAGTTGTCGGGTGACGGCTACGCCTTACCCGACCTACGGGAGTAAAAATGTAGGCCGGGTAAGCGTCAGCGCCACCCGGCAACAGAAGGTAAGACTAGCGACGACGCTGACGCAGGCTCATCAGCACGGCGCCAAAGCCGAACAGCGCGGTCAAAATCCACAGTGGCCAGTTGCCGGTGCGGGCGTACGGCGTAAGTCCCGTGGTTGGCGTGACGTTAGTGGTCAGCACCTCACGGGTAAACTGCGGGATCATGGCCTGGATTTCACCCTGCGGACCAATCACGGCGGTGATGCCGTTGTTGGTGCTGCGCAGCAGCGGACGCGCCAGCTCCAGGGAACGCATGCGCGCCATCTGGAAGTGCTGCCACGGGCCGATAGATTTACCAAACCAGGCATCGTTGGAGATGGTCAGCAGATAGTCGGTATCCGGACGGAAGTTATCCCGCACCTGCTCGCCGAGGATGATTTCGTAGCAGATGGCAGCCGTAAGAGCCAGACCGTGCGCATGCAGCTGGGGCTGAACGTACGGGCCGCGGCTGAAGGAGGACATCGGCAGGTCAAAGAACGGTGCCAGCGGGCGCAAAATCGACTCCAGCGGGACAAATTCACCAAATGGCACCAGGTGGTTCTTGTTGTACCGGTCAGTAGAGTGGTAGCTGTACTCGCTATCTTTCCCAAGCGTAATGATAGTGTTGTAGGTGTCGTAGCGGTTCTGCTGATTCAGCCGCGCATCGACAATGCCGGTAATCAGCGTGCTGCCGCGCGCTACCAGCAGGTCGTTCATCATGTTCAGGAATGGCTGCTGGTTGATTTCCAGATCGGGAATGGCAGACTCTGGCCAGATAATCAGCTGCGATTTACCCATCACCTCTTCAGTGGCGTTGGCGTAGATCTTCAGCGTGTTCAGCAGCTCTTTTTCGTCCCACTTCATGGACTGCGGGATATTCCCCTGCACCATGGAAACCTGCATGGTGCGCTCAGGCTCAGGCGTGAACCACTGGATATAGCGCAGCGGGAAGGGCAGGGCGAACAGCACCAGCGCCACAGCCAGCGGTTTCCAGCAGCGCTGGACCAGCGCCAGGACCAGCAGGCCGCTCACCACCATCAGCAGGAAGTTAATGGCTTCAACGCCCATTACCGGCGCCAGACCTTTCAGCGGGCCGTCAATTTGGCTGTAGCCGAACTGTAGCCACGGAAAACCGGTCAGCACCCAGCCACGCAGGAACTCGGTAATCTGCCAGACTACCGGCGCGGCAATGGCGACGCGCAGCCAGGTGGTTTTAGGCCACAGGCGAGAAAGGATACCGGCGAACAGACCGGTGTACAGCGAGAGATAAGCAGCGAGCAGTACGACCAGGAAGACGTTAACCGGGCCTGG
The DNA here is from genome assembly GCA_011754535.1 of Enterobacter asburiae. Taxonomy (NCBI): domain Bacteria; kingdom Pseudomonadati; phylum Pseudomonadota; class Gammaproteobacteria; order Enterobacterales; family Enterobacteriaceae; genus Enterobacter; species Enterobacter asburiae. The sequence continues at coordinate 1,399,949 of JAAQVN010000001.1, forward strand.
CATCCCGCCAAATTGGGCGATACTGACGTAGACCCAGTTAATGCCGGAACCAAACAGCCCCAGCCCCCAGAAGTAGCCAATGGCGGCGGCCTGTACCGGACGACGGTTCAGGGTCAGGCCCTGAAGCCCCATCAGGGAGAGAATGGCCGCGGGCCAGATATCGTAAGGAGAAAAAGCCAGCGTACCGCTGGCTCCGAGCAACAGCGCCAGCAGCAAACGGACGCGCTGGCGTTCAAGCAATGGGGCAAATGCCATTTACATTAATCTTCCAGTTTTGGCACCGGTGAATCGTCCGGCGTTCTGACGTGAACCTGTATAATACGTCGGCTGTCGGCCATTGCTACTTTGAACTGGTAACCGTCGATGTCAACGGTCTCACCGCGCGCCGGAAGATGGCCAAAGGCCTGCATCACCAGTCCACCAATGGTATCGACCTCTTCATCGCTGAAGTGGGTACCGAAGGCGTCGTTAAAGTCTTCAATCGAGGCCAGCGCGCGCACGGTCCAGGTGTGGCGGCTGAGCTGACGGAAGTCGATATCCTCTTCTTCGTCGTACTCGTCTTCGATTTCACCCACGATCAGCTCAAGGATATCCTCGATCGTGACAAGACCTGAGACGCCGCCGAATTCATCAATAACAATCGCCATGTGGTAACGCTGAGAGCGAAACTCTTTCAGCATCCGATCCACACGTTTACTTTCCGGCACAACCACGGCCTGGCGTAACACTTTTTCCATGCTGAAGGCTTCGGCATCGCTGCGCATAAACGGCAGCAGATCTTTCGCCATCAAAATCCCTTCGATGTGATCTTTATCTTCGCTGATGACCGGGAAACGCGAGTGGGCGGATTCGATGATCACATCGAGGCACTCGTCCAGGGTCTGGTTACGTTTCAGGGTGATCATCTGCGAGCGGGGGATCATGATGTCGCGGACGCGCTGGTCAGCGATGTCCATAACCCCTTCGAGCATTTCGCGCGTATCTTCGTCGATAAGGTCGTTCTGCCCGGAATCACGAATCAGCTCCAGCAGTTCATCACGGTTTTTCGGCTCGCCGTGGAAAAGCTGGTTCAGAATGAGGGAGAAAAATCCCTTTTTACTGGTTGTCGTGTCGCTACTGTGTGAATTGTCGTCGCTCATGGCGTTTGTTAAGGGTTCTCTTATTAGTTCAACGTTAACCACCGCGCTATGTCCCTGCGCGGTGGCATGGTAGTCAGTAACTGACTATTCTTTCTCGGCAATGTACGGATCCTCATAGCCCAGAGCAAGCATTATCTCTGTCTCAAGGGACTCCATCTCTTCCGCTTCGTCATCTTCAATATGATCGTAGCCCAACAGGTGCAGGCTGCCGTGTACCACCATATGCGCCCAGTGGGCTTCCAGCGGTTTCTGCTGCTCTTTGGCTTCCTGTTCCACTACCTGACGGCAGATGATCAAATCACCAAGCAGTGGCATCTCGATGCCCGGCGGCGCTTCGAACGGGAAAGAGAGCACGTTGGTCGGCTTATCTTTCCCGCGATAGGTCAGGTTAAGCTCGTGGCTTTCCGCTTCATCCACCAGGCGAATCGTGACTTCTGATTCTTCCTGAAACTGAGGAATAACGGCATCCAGCCATTTCTGAAACTGTGCCTCTTCTGGCATGCCAGAATTGTCTTCACAGGCCAGCTGTAAATCGAGGATCACCTGACTCATTTCTGTTCTTGCTCCTGCGCTTCGCGCTTACGTTCCGCGGCCTGTTCGGCCCTGCGTTTTTGATCCGCCTCTTCCCAGGCTTCATAGGCGTTAACGATGCGCGCGACCACCGGGTGGCGTACCACGTCTTCACTGTGGAAGAAGTTAAAGCTGATTTCGTCTACCTCTGACAGCACCTCAATGGCGTGGCGCAGGCCGGACTTGGTGCTGCGAGGCAGGTCGATCTGGGTGACGTCACCGGTAATGACCGCTTTCGAGTTAAAACCAATACGCGTCAGGAACATCTTCATCTGTTCGATGGTGGTGTTCTGGCTTTCATCAAGAATGATGAACGCATCGTTCAGCGTACGACCGCGCATGTAGGCGAGCGGGGCAACTTCGATAACGTTACGCTCAATCAGCTTCTCGACCTTCTCAAAGCCGAGCATTTCGAACAGCGCGTCATACAGCGGGCGCAGGTACGGGTCGACCTTCTGGCTCAGATCGCCAGGCAGGAAGCCCAGTTTTTCACCCGCTTCGACGGCAGGGCGGGTCAGCAGGATGCGACGGATCTCCTGGCGCTCCAGCGCATCGACCGCAGCGGCAACCGCCAGATAGGTTTTACCCGTACCCGCCGGACCCACGCCGAAGGTGATGTCATGGTCAAGAATATTAGCGATGTACTGCGCCTGGTTTGGCGTGCGCGGCTTGATGACGCCACGCTTGGTCTTAATGTTGATCGCCTTGCCGTAGTCCGGCACGCTTTCCGCGCTTTGCTCAAGCACTCGCGCCTCTTTAATGGCGAGGTGAATTTGTTCCGGTTCGATGTCCTGAATCTCGCCGCGCATTGGGGCGGTATCGACATACAGGCTGCGCAGAATATCCGCAGCCGCGTTGACGCAGATAGGGCGTCCGGTGAGTTTGAAATGGTTATCGCGACGATTGATTTCGATACCCAGACGTCGTTCCAGTTGTTTGATGTTGTCATCAAACGGCCCGCACAGGCTCAGCAGGCGAGCGTTGTCTGCGGGCTCAAGGCTAATTTCACGCGTATCTATGTTCAAACTGTTCCTCTTTGATTGGTTAACTGACCCGCTGCCACACGGCGCAATAAAACGGTCATTACCGAAATTATTCACGCCACAGAATAAAGGCGCAAGCGTTGCGGAAGATATTGGGGGCGATGAGAGGAAATACAAGGCCTGCCAAAGCGGCAGGCCTGAAGGATTAAGGCTGGTAAATCCCAACGCCAGAATCGTTTTCTTTGCGGGTACGCGAGATCACGGATTCCGGTGACTCTGCGATACGCAGGCCCATTTCGTCCTCGGTGCGTACCACCTTCGCGCGCAGCGAGTTGGTCAGCACCTCGACAATCTCGACGTCCACGAATTTACCGATCATATCCGGGGTGCCTTCAAAGTTCACCACGCGGTTGTTTTCGGTACGACCGGACAGCTCCATAATGCTCTTGCGGGAGGTGCCTTCCACCAGAATGCGCTGGACGGTGCCGAGCATACGGCGGCTCCAGGCGTTGGCCTGCTGATTGATGCGCTCCTGCAGAATATACAGACGCTGCTTTTTCTCTTCTTCCGGCACATCGTCAACCATGTCGGCCGCGGGTGTTCCAGGACGCGCTGAGAAGATGAAGCTGTAGCTGACGTCAAAGTTCACTTCACCGATGAGCTTCATGGTGCGCTCGAAGTCATCAGCGGTTTCACCAGGGAAGCCAACGATGAAGTCGGAGCTGATCTGGATATCCGGACGCGCTTCACGCAGCTTGCGGATGGTGGATTTGTACTCCAGCACCGTATGCGGGCGGCCCATCAGGTTCAGAACGCGGTCAGAGCCGCACTGAATCGGCAGGTGCAGGAAGCTCACCAGCTCAGGCGTATCGCGATACACGTCAATGATGTCGTCGGTAAACTCCATCGGATGGCTGGTGGTAAAGCGGATTCGGTCGATACCGTCAATCGCGGCCACCAGGCGCAGCAGTTCGGCAAAGCTGCCAGTGGTGCCGTCGTAGTTTTCCCCACGCCAGGCGTTAACGTTCTGGCCGAGCAGGTTCACTTCACGGACGCCCTGCGCGGCAAGCTGCGCGATTTCAAACAGAATATCATCTGCCGGGCGGCTGACCTCTTCACCACGGGTGTAAGGCACCACGCAGTAGGTACAGTATTTGTTGCAGCCTTCCATGATGGAGACAAAAGCGGTCGGGCCATCGGCGCGCGGCTCTGGCAGGCGGTCGAATTTTTCGATCTCCGGGAAGCTGACGTCAACAACCGGGCTGCGGTTACCGCGAACCTGATTGATCATCTCAGGCAGGCGGTGCAGGGTCTGAGGGCCAAAGACGATATCCACATACGGGGCTCTCTGGCGGATCAGCTTACCTTCCTGCGACGCGACGCAGCCACCCACGCCGATGATCAGGTCCGGATTTTTCCGTTTCAGAAGCTTCCAGCGGCCTAACACATGAAAGACTTTTTCCTGTGCTTTTTCACGAATTGAACAGGTGTTCAGCAGCAGCACATCGGCTTCTTTCGCATTTTCAGTCAGCTGGTATCCGTGGGTGGTATCCAGCAGATCGGCCATCTTGGATGAATCGTATTCGTTCATCTGACAGCCCCAGGTTTTTATATGGAGTTTTTTAGTCATCGACTTGCTCAGCTCAGGATTGCAAGCCGCGTATTGTAATGCTTTGGTGGGGTTGTGACCAGTGTGACGGTTATGTGTCTCATGACCGCAAAAATCCGGTAAACTTAAGGGATTCTCCAAGAAGGAAAAAATGACCATGACACTCCAACACACCGAAGTTGCCGTTGTCGGCGGCGGTATGGTCGGCGGCGCGCTGGCGCTGGGACTGGCGCAGCAGGGATTTGAGGTAACGGTAATTGAGCAGTCGGCACCGCCGGCATTCGATCCCGCCAGCAAACCGGACGTGCGCATTTCCGCCATCAGCGCGGCGTCCGTCGATCTGCTGCGCGGCCTGGGCGTCTGGGAGGCGGTGCTGGCGATGCGTGCGCATCCTTACAGCCGCCTTGAAACCTGGGAGTGGGAAAATGCTCACGTGTCGTTTGACGCCGCTGAGCTGAAGCTGCCGCGCCTGGGCTATATGGTGGAAAACAACGTGCTCCAGCTGGCGCTCTGGCAGGCGCTGGAGGCACATCCGAAGGTGACGCTGCGTATGCCTGCGTCACTTAAGGCACTGCATCCTCACGAGAGTGGCTATCTACTGATCCTCGACAGCGGCGATGAGCTGGCAGTGAAGCTGGTCGTCGGGGCCGATGGCGCTAACTCGCAGGTCAGGGAGATGGCGGGCATCGGCGTTCATGCCTGGCAGTACCAGCAGTCCTGTATGCTGATTACCGTTCAGTGCGAGAATGCGCCGGGTGAAAGCACCTGGCAGCACTTTACTCCGAACGGTCCGCACGCGTTTTTACCGCTGTATGATAACTGGGCGTCGCTGGTCTGGTACGACAAGCCGGCGCGCATTCGCCAGCTGCAGGGGCTGTCGATGGAGCAGCTGCAGCGCGAGATCTTGCTTCACTTCCCGAGCCGTTTGGGCAACGTGACGCCGGTCGCCGCAGGGGCATTTCCGCTCACGCGGCGCCACGCGTTACAGTATGCCCGTGAAGGGCTGGCGCTGGTGGGCGATGCGGCACACACCATTCACCCGCTGGCGGGGCAGGGAGTCAACCTTGGATACCGTGACGTCGACGCCTTGCTGGATGTTTTAAGCAATGCGCGCGGTCATGCGGAGGCATGGGCCAGCCATCAGGTACTCAAGAGCTACCAGACGCGCCGTATGGCGGATAACTTCATCATGCAGTCGGGGATGGATCTGTTCTATGCCGGGTTCAGCAATGACGTAGCTCCGGTGCGCATTCTGCGTAACATCGGATTGATGGCAGCAGAGCGTGCCGGTGGTCTGAAGCGTCAGGCGCTGAAATACGCCTTAGGACTCTAATCATTATTCCCTCTCCCAGTGGGAGAGGGCCAGGGGTGAGGGCATCAGGCCGCACAATTCTGAGCAACAAAAACAAAAAAGCCCGCAGAGCGGGCTTATTTGTTTTAAGTGGCTGGGGTGCAGGGATTCGAACCCCGGAATGCTGGTATCAGAAACCAGAGCCTTACCGCTTGGCGACACCCCAATTGCGTTAAACATACGGCTTAACGACTTTTTAAATTGGCTGGGGTACGAGGATTCGAACCTCGGAATGCCGGAATCAGAATCCGGTGCCTTACCGCTTGGCGATACCCCAACAATTTTTTATTACCGAAACAAATCGATAATCTTAATTTGGTGGCTACGACGGGATTCGAACCTGTGACCCCATCATTATGAGTGATGTGCTCTAACCAACTGAGCTACGTAGCCAGTACTGCAGTCTTCGATGGCTGGGGTACCTGGATTCGAACCAGGGAATGCCGGTATCAAAAACCGGTGCCTTACCGCTTGGCGATACCCCAATACCGCGGAGAACCGCAAAATCGAAGAAATATGGCTGGGGTACCTGGATTCGAACCAGGGAATGCCGGTATCAAAAACCGGTGCCTTACCGCTTGGCGATACCCCATCCGTGCAACGCTTACCCGGGAATGGTGCGGGAGGCGAGACTTGAACTCGCACACCTTGCGGCGCCAGAACCTAAATCTGGTGCGTCTACCAATTTCGCCACTCCCGCAAAAAGATGGTGGCTACGACGGGATTCGAACCTGTGACCCCATCATTATGAGTGATGTGCTCTAACCAACTGAGCTACGTAGCCATCTTTTTCCGCGTTACCTTATCGGCGTTGCGGGGCGCATTATGCGTATAGACCCTTGCAGCGTCAACACCTTTTTCAACGAAAATAGCCGGAATGTGACTGTTTGGTTAGGTTGCGAACAGCGTGGCCGAATATTCGGCAATTATTGGTTATTAATCGGTTTTCGGTGGTGAAATGTGAGGCAAAAAAAACAGGCCCCTGAGGGCCTGTTTGAAATCGTTGTGATTATTTATAGGCGGACTGGTGAACGCCAACCGCGCGTCCTGATGGATCGTTCATCGCCTTGAAAGATTCATCCCATTCAATGGCTTTTGCGGATGAACAGGCCACGGACGGACCGCCAGGAACACATTCGGCAGCGCTCGGAACCGGGAACAGCTCTTCAAAGATCTCACGGTACAGGTACGCCTCTTTCGAGCCCGGCGTGTTGTACGGGAAGCGGAAGCTTGCGGTTTCCAGCTGTTGGTCAGAAACCTGTTTCGCCGCCACCTCTTTCAGGGTGTCGATCCAGCTGTAGCCAACGCCATCAGAGAACTGCTCTTTCTGACGCCAGGCCACGCTCGCCGGCAGGTAGGATTCAAAGCATTCACGCAGAATATGTTTTTCCATCTTGCCGTTGCCGCACATCTTGTCCTCTGGGTTGATGCGCATCGCCACGTCGAGGAATTTTTTATCCAGGAACGGCACGCGCGCTTCCACACCCCAGGCCGACATCGCTTTGTTGGCTCGCGCACAGTCGAACATGTGCAGCGCCTGCAGCTTACGCACGGTCTCTTCATGCAGCTCTTTGGCGTTTGGCGCTTTGTGGAAGTACAGATAGCCGCCAAACACTTCATCAGAACCTTCACCGGAGAGCACCATCTTGATGCCCATCGCTTTGATCTTACGCGACATCAGGTACATCGGCGTGGAGGCGCGAATAGTGGTCACGTCATAGGTCTCAATGTGATAGATCACATCGCGGATTGCATCCAGACCTTCCTGCACGGTGAAGTGAATTTCATGGTGCACGGTGCCGAGATGGTTTGCCACTTCCTGCGCGGCTTTCAGGTCGGGTGCCCCTTCCAGACCCACCGCGAAGGAGTGCAGCTGCGGCCACCAGGCTTCGGAGCGCTCCTGATCTTCCACGCGACGAGCAGCGAATTTCTTGGTAATCGCGGAGATCACGGAGGAGTCCAGACCGCCGGAAAGCAGTACGCCGTAAGGCACGTCTGACATCAGGTGGCTTTTCACGGAATCTTCCAGCGCCTGACGCAGCTCGGCTTTATCCGTCACGTTGTCTTTAACCGCGTCATAATCGAACCAGTCGCGCTGATAGTACGGACGGATTTCACCGTCTTTACTCCAAAGATAGCTGCCAGCCGGGAACTCTTTAATAGTGCGGCAAACCGGAACCAGGGCTTTCATTTCGGACGCGACATAGAAGTTGCCGTGTTCATCGTGGCCCATGTACAGCGGGATAATACCGATGTGGTCGCGGCCAATCAGCCAGGCGTCTTTTTCGCTGTCGTACAGGGCGAAGGCAAACATGCCCTGCAGATCGTCGAGAAACTCGGGACCTTTCTCCTGATACAGCGCCAGGATCACTTCACAGTCAGACCCTGTCTGGAACGCGTAGCGGTCGCCGTACTCGGCGCGCAGCGCCTGATGGTTATAGATTTCACCGTTGACAGCCAGCGCGTGCGTTTTTTTCTCGTTATACAGCGGCTGTGCACCGGCGTTGACGTCAACAATAGACAGACGTTCGTGAGCCAGAATCGCTTTATCGCTGGCGTATACGCCTGACCAGTCCGGTCCGCGATGGCGCATCAGGCGGGACAGTTCGAGTGCCTTTTTACGCAGTTCGCCCGCGTCAGTTTTAATATCCAGTACGCCAAAAATTGAACACATAACCTTCTCCGTTAACCCTGTTGCATTGTGATGTTGCTTGCTTATGAAAATGCCGCAAAGGGGGGAGGGGCGCAAGGGTTTTACGGGTTAAAACGGAAATAGTGCAATAGTGATTGTGGAATAGTGAAAAAAGAGTACGTCACTCATCCTTTTATTGATGATTATGCAATAAAAAACGCTTTTTGTTAGATGGGGTTTTGTTGGTATGGGCTGAAAATGAAAAACCACGCCCTGAGGCGTGGTTCAGTATCAGATAATGTCGATTTCGTCGACGGAGGGGTAAATCCAGCTTGGCCTGAACGGCATTGAGTCAATGTCATCAATCTGCGAGACGCCGGAAAGCACTAAGATAGTTTCCAGACCCGCCTGGAAACCGGCCAGGATATCGGTGCGCAGGTTGTCGCCGACGATGACCGTTTCTTCAGAGTGGGCCTGCATTTTGTTCAGCGCGGCACGAATGATCCACGGGCTCGGTTTTCCGACCACAAACGGCTGACGACCGGAGATTTTTTCGATACCGGCACACAGCGCGCCGCAGGCAGGATAAAAACCACGCCCGTGCGTGTCCGGGTTGGTGGCGATAAAGCGCGCGCCGCTGGCGACAAAGTAGGCAGCCTTATGCATCATCTCCCAGTTAAAGGAGCGTGTTTCGCCGACAATCACAAAGTCCGGGTTCACATCGGTAATGGTAAAGCCTGCTTTATACAGTTCGTGGATCAGCGCGCCTTCACCCACTACGTAAGCTTTTTTCCCTTCCTGACGCTTCAGAAAATCCGCCGTGGCCATTGCCGAGGTATAAAACACGCTGTCCGGCACGTCGACGCCTGCGGTGGCAAAACGGTTCGCCAGATCCTGACCGGTTTGGGAAGGGTAGTTCGTGAGCAGAACCAGTGGCATTCCTTTGTCGATGATGCGGTGCAGAAACTCCGCAGCACCCGGCACGGCAACGTTGTCGTGCATCAGCACGCCGTCGATATCACAAATTACATTCTTAATGGTCATGGACATTCCGACATCAAAAAAAGAAGGCGTTACTATAAGGTCCGATCAGGATTCCAGCAAATGCTGGAGTAGGATCCCGTTGAGCATGGCGCGCTTGACCAGCGCAAATGCGCCAATCGCCGAGCGATGGTCAAGCTTCGAACGAACCACCGGAAGATTCTGGCGGAATGCTTTCAGCGCCTGGGTGTTAATACAGCCTTCGATGGCGGGCAGCAGCACCTTTTCCGCTTCAACAATCTCTCCGGCGATCACCACTTTTTGTGGGTTAAACAGGTTAATGGCGATAGCGATGGTTTTCCCCAGATGGCGACCTACCTGCTCGATCACCTCACAGGCCAGGGCGTCGCCTTTATTGGCGGCTTTGCAGATGGTGCCTATCTTGCAATCGTCCAGTGAGACGCGGCTTTGATAACCCTGCTCAAGCAGGTGGCGAACGCGCTGCTCGATGGCCGTGTTGGCGGCGATGGTTTCAAGGCAGCCGAAGTTGCCGCAGTGGCAGCGTTCGCCGAGCGGCTCAACCTGAATGTGGCCGATCTCGCCAACGTTACCATTGCGACCAATAAATATACGGCCATTGGAGATAATGCCAGCGCCCGTACCGCGGTGTACGCGCACCAGAATAGAGTCTTCGCAGTCCTGACTCGCACCAAAGTAGTGCTCAGCCAGCGCTAAAGATCGAATATCGTGGCCGACAAAGCAGGTCACCTTAAAGCGTTTCTCCAGCGCGTCGACCAGCGCCCAGTTCTCAACCTGAATATGCGGCATGTAACGGATCACACCGCTTTCCGGGTCGACGAGGCCCGGCAAAATGACGGAGATGGCGATGAGTTCGCGGATCTTGCGCTGACAGCTTTCAATAAAGTGCGCGATGGTATTCAGCAGCGCGTGTTCCAGCGTCTCCTGGGTGCGTTCGGGCAGCGGGTAGTGCTCTTCGGCAATGGCTTTGCTGCTCAGATCGTAGAGCGTGAGCGTGGTGTCATGACGACCAAGCCGGACGCCAATGGCCTGAAAGTTGCGGGTTTCGGTAATAATGGAGATGGCGCGGCGGCCCCCGGTGGAGGCCTGCTGATCGACTTCTTTGATCAAACCGCGCTCAATGAGCTGGCGGGTGATTTTTGTCACGCTGGCGGGAGCAAGCTGGCTTTGTTCGGCTATCTGGATCCGCGAGATTGGACCATGTTGGTCAATCAGGCGATAAACCGCCGCACTGTTAAGTTGTTTAACGAGATCGACATTACCGATTTGAGCTTGTCCGCCTGGTGTCATACTTTTACTTACTCAGTGACGACCTCGTTACCATTAACGATGGTCTTAATAATTTTATAATCGTGTGTGAATGCCGTCAGGTTTGCAACCATACCTGGTGCAATTCCGCCAAGCTGTTTATCCACGCCGATGGCGCGAGCCGGATAAAGGGTGGCCATACGCAGGACTTCATCAAGCGCAATCCCGCAATGCTCAACCAGATTACGCACCCCTTCAATCATGGTCAAAGAGGATCCACTCAGCGTACCGTTTTCATCCACACACAGTCCGTTGCGGTAGTATATTGTTTTACCGGCAAAAATGAACTGCTCAATATTTGCACCTGCTGGCGCAGTGGCATCGGTGACCAGGCAGAGCTTGTCACCTTTCAGCCGCTTGGCATTGCGAATGTTGGTGTAATCAACGTGCATACCATCAGCGATAATGCCGCAGTAGACGTCTGGTTCGTCGAGAATCGCTCCGACCAGACCCGGTTCACGGCCGGTAATATACGGCATGGCGTTGTAAAGGTGCGTGGCAAAGGTAATACCCGCACGGAAGCCCGCTTTGGCTTCTTTCAGCGTGGCGTTTGAGTGGCCTGCGGAAACCACAATCCCGGCGGCAGCCAGTTTGCTGATGACCTCAGTGCCGGTCATTTCAGGCGCCAGCGTCACTTTAGCGATTACATCAGCGTTGGCACACATGTAGTCGACCAGTTCAGCATCAGGCTTGCGCACGTAATCCGGATTATGCGTGCCTTTCTTCACTATATTCAGCCATGGTCCTTCCAGGTGCAGACCCAGCGCCTGATTCGGGTGTTTCGCCAGGTATTCGCGCATCACGCGGATACCCTGTTTCATCAGGTCATCACTGCTGGTGATGAGCGTCGGCAGATAGCTGGTGCAGCCTGATTTCTCGTTAGCTTTCTGCATGATTTCCAGCGTTTCAACCGTCACCGCCTCGGCGGTGTCGTTGAATTGCACGCCGCCGCAGCCGTTCAGCTGTACGTCGATGAAACCGGGGGAGATTACTGCTCCATTGAGTGAGCGCTGTTCAATCTCCGGCGGCAGCTCTGCCAGCGGACAAACACGTTCAATCAGGCCATTGGCGATAACAATCGCATGGTCATCCAGAATTTCATGGCCGGTATAAATCCGACCGTGGGTTAAAGCGTACATAACGACCCCCGGTTAAAAAAAGCGGCCGCCTCTTGTGGAAGAGGCGGTTATTCAATTACAGACCTTTGATGTTCTCTGCTTCTAACTCGTTGAAGTATTTCAGCGTTTTCACTTTCAGCTCCATCGTTGACGGTTCGTCGCAGACGATGACTGATTTAGGATGCAGCTGCAGGCAGCTGATGGTCCACATGTGGTTAACGTTGCCTTCAACGGCAGCCTGGAGCGCCTGCGCTTTCACGCCGCCCAGCACCAGAATCATCACCTCTTCAGCATCCAGCAGGGTGCCTACGCCAACGGTCAGGGCGTATTTTGGAACCTGGTTCACGTCACCGTCAAAGAAGCGGGAGTTTGCCACGCGGGTGTCATGGGTCAGCGTTTTAATGCGGGTACGGGAAGCCAGAGAAGAGGCTGGTTCGTTGAACGCGATATGCCCATCGTTGCCCACGCCACCCATAAACAGGTGGATTTTACCGTAAGAACGGATTTTTTCTTCGTACTGACGGCATTCTGCGTCAATATCAGGCGCATTTCCATTCAGCAGGTTAATATTTTCAGCTGGGATATCAACGTGATCAAAGAAATTGCGGTGCATGAAGCTATGGTAGCTTTCAGGATGTTCTTTTGGCAGGCCAACATATTCGTCCATGTTGAAGGTCACAACATGTTTAAAGCTAACCTGGCCCGCTTTGTGCATTTCAACCAGCGCTTTGTACGCGGTCAGTGGAGTACCACCGGTTGGAAGGCCAAGAACGAACGGACGATCGGCAGTAGGCTTGAAGGCATTAATACGGTTAACGATATGGCGAGCGGCCCATTTACCGACTTGTTCAGCAGTTGCCAGGGGAATCAGTCTCATTGTTCACCTCAAGAGTTAAAGTAGAAGAGTGGGCGGATGGTAATCGGAACCTGATGCTTAAGCGTAACCTGGAACCTTTCAGGCCGGATCAATCCGTCTTGATTTTTTGAATGATAAAATAAGTTTTGGCTGTTAGCCAGTGAAAGGGAGGGGGGATTACGATATTTGGTGACAAAAATCACAAAAAACGGGTGTTTAATTTGCGATACGAATTAATTTTTCACACACTCACAATGCCAGTGAATCATCAACTGTATTAATCGTTGTCGACACAATAAAAACATAGTTACTGCACGAGCCCGATAACGGGCCTCGTAGGGGGAATAGGATGAATATTTTAGGTTTTTTCCAGCGCCTCGGTAGGGCTTTGCAGCTCCCTATCGCCGTGCTACCGGTTGCAGCATTACTGTTGCGATTCGGGCAACCCGATCTTCTTAATGTGCCGTTCATTGCTCAGGCAGGCGGCGCTATTTTTGATAACCTGGCGCTGATATTCGCCATCGGCGTCGCGTCCAGTTGGTCAAAAGACAGTGCAGGGGCTGCGGCTCTGGCAGGCGCAGTCGGTTATTTCATCCTGACGAAAGCGATGGTAACCATTAACCCTGAAATCAATATGGGCGTGCTGGCGGGTATCATTACCGGTCTGGTTGGCGGCGCCGTGTATAACCGCTGGGCAAATATTAAGCTTCCTGATTTCCTGAGTTTCTTCGGTGGAAAACGTTTCGTTCCGATCGCGACGGGCTTCTTCTGTCTGGTTCTGGCAGCGATCTTTGGCTACGTTTGGCCGCCGGTGCAGCATGCCATTCATGCGGGCGGCGAGTGGATCGTTTCTGCGGGTGCGATGGGCGCAGGTATCTTCGGTTTCATTAACCGTCTGCTGATCCCTACAGGCCTGCATCAGGTGCTGAATACCATCGCATGGTTCCAGATTGGTGAGTTTACCAATGCGGCGGGCACAGTTTTCCACGGCGACATCAACCGCTTCTACGCGGGTGACGGCACCGCGGGCATGTTTATGTCCGGTTTCTTCCCAATTATGATGTTTGGTCTGCCTGGTGCTGCGCTTGCTATGTACCTGGCCGCGCCAAAAGCGCGTCGTCCGATGGTTGGCGGCATGCTGCTGTCTGTTGCGATTACCGCTTTCCTGACCGGTGTTACCGAGCCACTGGAATTCCTGTTCATGTTCCTGGCTCCGCTGCTGTACCTCATGCACGCAATCCTGACCGGTATCAGCCTGTTCGTTGCCACCCTTCTGGGTATCCATGCGGGCTTCTCCTTCTCCGCAGGCGCCATTGACTACGTGTTGATGTACAACCTGCCGGCGGCAAGCAGCAACGTCTGGATGCTGGTGGTGATGGGCCTGATCTTCTTCGTTATCTACTTCGTTCTGTTCAGCGCGGTGATTCGTATGTTTAACCTGAAAACGCCGGGCCGCGAAGATACGAAAGAAAATGTTGTTACCAGTGAAGCAAACAGCAATACCGAAGAAGGTTTAACCCAGCTGGCGACCAGCTACATTGCCGCAGTCGGCGGTACCGACAACCTGAAAGCGATTGACGCTTGTATTACTCGTCTGCGTCTGACCGTGGGTGATTCCGCGCGCGTGAGCGATGCGATGTGTAAACGCCTGGGCGCGTCTGGTGTGGTGAAACTGAATAAGCAAACCATCCAGGTTATCGTGGGTGCGAAAGCTGAATCTATCGGCGATGAAATGAAAAAAGTGGTTGCCCGTGGGCCGGTTGCTGCCGCCTCAACGGATAGCGCTCCAGTATCTGAAGCGCCGGTTGCAAAACCGCAGGCCGTGCCAAATGCGGTGACTATCGCTGCGCTGGTGTCCCCGGTCACCGGTGACGTGGTTGCGCTTGAGCAGGTGCCTGACGAAGCGTTCGCCAGCAAAGCGGTTGGTGACGGCGTGGCGGTGAAACCAACGGACAAAACCGTTGTGTCTCCGGCGGCCGGTACCATCGTGAAAATCTTCAACACCAACCACGCATTCTGCCTCGAAACCGAAAAAGGCGCGGAGATCGTTGTCCATATGGGTATCGATACCGTTGCGCTGAACGGTCAGGGCTTTACTCGCCTGGTAGAAGAGGGCGCTGAAGTGGTGGCGGGTCAGCCGATTCTGGAAATGGATCTGGACTTCCTGAACGCCAACGCGCGCTCCATGATTAGCCCGGTCGTTTGCAGCAACATTGATGACTTCAGCGGCCTGGTCATTCAGGCGAAAGGTCAGGTTGTTGCAGGCCAAACACCGCTGTATGAGATTAAAGGCAAGTAATCGCTCCTGAGTAGAGTCATGCCTTAAGCGGCGGGGGATATCCTCCGCCGCTTTTTTTTGCAGCAAATGCCCCCATTATTTTCATCTGATACGTATTTTCCGTAACTAAGGGTTGTCACTACGTCCGGCTTATAAGATCATACGCCGTTATACGTTGTTTACGCTTTGAGGAATCCACGATGAGTGAGGCAGAAGCCCGCCCGAGTAACTTTATTCGTCAGATCATCGATGAAGATCTGGCCAGTGGTAAGCACACCACGGTACATACGCGTTTCCCGCCGGAGCCGAACGGCTACCTGCACATTGGTCACGCGAAATCGATCTGCCTGAACTTTGGTATTGCGCAAGATTACCAGGGGCAGTGCAACCTGCGTTTCGATGACACCAACCCAGTAAAAGAAGACATCGAATACGTTGAGTCCATTAAAAACGACGTGCAATGGCTGGGCTTCAACTGGTCTGGCGATATCTGCTACTCCTCTGACTATTTTGATCAGCTGTATGCCTACGCGGTGGAGCTGATCAATAAAGGTCTGGCATACGTCGACGAACTGTCTGCTGACGAAATCCGCGAGTATCGCGGTACGCTGACTGCGCCAGGTAAAAACAGCCCGTTCCGCGATCGCAGCGTGGAAGAGAACCTGGCGCTGTTTGAAAAAATGCGTGCCGGTGGCTTCGAAGAAGGCAAAGCGTGCCTGCGCGCCAAAATCGACATGGCGTCTCCGTTCATCGTGATGCGCGACCCGGTGCTGTACCGCATTAAATTTGCGGAACACCACCAGACCGGCAACAAGTGGTGCATCTACCCGATGTACGACTTCACCCACTGCATTAGCGATGCGCTGGAAGGCATTACGCACTCCCTGTGTACGCTGGAGTTCCAGGACAACCGTCGTCTGTACGACTGGGTGCTGGATAACATCACCATTCCTGTGCATCCGCGTCAGTACGAGTTCTCTCGTCTGAATCTGGAATACACCGTGATGTCCAAGCGTAAGCTGAACCTGCTGGTAACAGACAAGCACGTTGAGGGTTGGGACGATCCGCGTATGCCAACCATCTCTGGTCTGCGCCGTCGTGGTTACACTGCCGCCTCTATTCGTGAGTTCTGCAAACGTATTGGCGTGACCAAGCAGGACAACACCATCGAAATGGCGTCTCTGGAATCCTGCATTCGTGAAGATCTCAACGAAAACGCCCCGCGCGCGATGGCCGTTATCGATCCGGTGAAACTGGTTATCGAAAACTACCCGCAGGGTGGAAGCGAGCTGGTCTCCATGCCTAACCATCCGAACAAACCGGAAATGGGAAGCCGCGACGTGCCGTTCAGCGGTAAAATCTGGATCGATCGTGCTGACTTCCGTGAAGAAGCCAATAAGCAGTACAAACGTCTGGTGCTGGGTAAAGAAGTGCGCCTGCGTAACGCCTACGTCATCAAAGCCGAGCGCGTAGAGAAAGATGCAGAAGGCAACATCACCACCATCTTCTGTTCGTACGATGCAGAGACGCTGAGCAAAGATCCGGCAGATGGCCGCAAGGTGAAAGGCGTGATCCACTGGGTGAGCGCTTCCCACGCGCTGCCGGTAGAAATTCGTCTGTACGATCGTCTGTTTAGCGTGCCTAACCCGGGTGCAGCTGAAGACTTCCTGGCGACTATCAACCCGGAATCTTTGGTGATCAAACAGGGTTACGCGGAGCCGTCGCTGAAAGCGGCTGAAGCGGGCAAAGCGTTCCAGTTTGAACGTGAAGGTTACTTCTGCCTGGACAGCCGTTACAGCACGGCAGAAAAGCCGGTATTTAACCGTACCGTAGGTCTGCGTGATACCTGGACGAAGATCGGCGAATAATAACGCTGCACTGGTCAATGAGAAACAAACGCCGCTTATAGCGGCGTTTTTTTATTTAATGATCATATCGTTAAAGTAGACCCGTAATTAGGCCAACTAAAATTTTTGGTCAACGTGGTGCTACTTATTTTTCTAAAAAAAGTTTGTCTTTCTGATAAAAAAGTGAATAAAGACAAATACGTGTTTTTTTACGATCTAATACGTTGAAATTACCTGCTTTAGCCCCGCCACACCTCGCATCCGGCTAAATGTTACAAAGCACTACCAATTATGTGCACTTCGTCATAATCCTGACTTTTGCCCACTGAAAAGCATTGATAATTCGCGTCGCGAAAAATAACCTAAAGACGGTAGTTAATTCGAGGGTATTTATAACTACCCCTGACCATTTGGTCTTTTATATTTTCGCCGTTTAAGGCGTTTTAATTCGTCAAAGAGGAATAATCTATGCGTACGTTCAGTGGCAAACGTAGTGCGCTGGCGCTGGCTATTGCCGGTGTGACAGCAATGTCGGGCCTGGTGGTGGCACCAGAGGCGAAAGCAGCAGGTTTCATCGAAGATTCTACCCTCACTGGCGGTATTTATTACTGGCAGCGTGAACGTGACCGTAAAGATGTCACAGAAGATAAATACAAAACCAACCTCTCTCACTCCACCTGGAACGCCAACCTGGACTTCCAGTCAGGCTATGCCGCTGATATGTTCGGTCTGGATATTGCCGCATTTACCGCAATCGAAATGGCGGAAAACGGCGACAGCGGCCACCCGAACGAAATTGCCTTCTCCTCCAGCAATAAAGCCTATGACGAAGACTGGTCCGGAGATAAAAGCGGTATCAGCCTTTATAAGGCTGCAGCGAAATTTAAATACGGCCCGGTCTGGGCGCGCGGGGGCTATATTCAGCCAACCGGCCAGACGCTGTTAGCGCCGCACTGGAGCTTTATGCCTGGTACCTATCAGGGTGCAGAAGCCGGGGCTAACTTTGACTACGGTGACGCAGGTGCGTTGAGCTTCTCCTATATGTGGACCAACGAGTACAAAGCACCGTGGCACATCGAAATGGATAAGTTCTACCAGAACGATAAGAAAACCAAAGTCGATTACCTCCACTCGCTGGGCGCGAAGTACGACTTTAAAAACGATCTGGTTCTGGAAGCCGCATTTGGTCAGGCGGAAGGCTATATCGATCAGTATTTTGCTAAAGCCAGCTACAAATTTGATATCGCCGGTAGCCCGCTGAGCACCAGCTACCAGTTCTACGGTACGCGCGATAAGGTCAGCGATGGCAGCGTAAATGACATTTATAACGGCACCGCGTGGCTTCAGGCGCTGACCTTCGGCTACAAAGTCGGTCAGGTTGATTTGCGTCTGGAAGGGACATGGGTGAAGGCGGAAGGGCAGCAGGGCTACTTCCTGCAGCGTATGACCCCGACCTATGCATCATCCAACGGTCGTCTGGATATCTGGTGGGATAACCGCTCCGACTTCAACGCCGACGGCGAGAAAGCGGTCTTCTTCGGCGCCATGTATGACCTGAAAAACTGGAACCTGCCTGGCTGGGCGGTGGGTGCTTCTTACGCATACGCCTGGGACGCAAAACCAGCAGACATGGCGACGCCGGATGCCTACTACGATCCAAACTATCGTCTGAAAGAGTCCTCCTACAGCCTGGATGCTATCTATACCCTGCAGGATGGCCGCGCGAAAGGCACGATGTTCAAGCTGCACTTCACCCAGTATGACAACCACTCCGATATTCCAAGCTATGCGGGCGGTTACGGCAACATCTTCCAGGATGAACGTGACGTCAAATTCATGGTTATCGCCCCATTCACCATCTTCTGATGAGCACACCGGCGGGCTGAATCCCGCCGGTCTGGAGACTGCACATGATGAAAAAAATCGTAATCGTCGCGTTGCTGGCATCAGGGCTGGTGGCGTGTGCTCAGACTCAGGCGCCGAAAGAGGATTCCCGTCTGAAGGAGGCGTATAGCGCCTGTATTAATACTGCGGAAGGATCGCCGGAGAAAATCGAAGCCTGTCAGAGCGTGCTGAATGTGTTGAAGAAAGAGAAAGCGCATGAGCAGTTCGCGACGCAGGAGAACGTTCGGGTGATGGATTATCAGGCCTGTATTCAGGCGCGTAAAACCGGTAACGATCAGGAAGTGGCGAAGCGTTGCGATAAGATCTGGAACGAGATACGCAATAACAATAAATAAGTTGCTTTACGCCCGGTGGCACTTTGCTTACCGGGCTTTTTTGACGCAAAAAAAAGCCAACCTTGCGGCTGGCTCAGAGTATGAACGCTAACTTATTTTGTGTCGTGAGCGTGTTCATTCTCGCGGCAATCCCCTTCAGCGCAGTGACCGTAAAGGTACAGGCTGTGGTTGGTCAGGCGAATGCCGTGACGAGCTGCGATTTCACGCTGACGCGCTTCGATGGAATCATCGCTAAATTCAATGACCTTGCCGCAATCGAGGCAGATCAGGTGATCGTGGTGATGCTGCTGGGTCAGTTCGAATACAGATTTACCGCCTTCGAAATTATGACGGGTAACAATGCCCGCGTCATCAAACTGGTTCAGCACGCGATAAACGGTGGCCAGCCCAATCTCTTCACCCATGTCGATAAGACGTTTATAAAGGTCTTCCGCACTGACATGGTGATTGTCTGGACCCTGAAGCACTTCGAGGATTTTTAATCGAGGAAGCGTTACTTTCAGGCCAGCCTTCTTTAATGCGGTATTGTTGTCAGTCATGCGGAATCTGTCCTGTTGCTAAACGATTCACTTCTGAAGGAAGTGACAGAAAATGCACCTGGGTTAATGCGTCTCATTATAGAACTGCCATGCCTAAATGAAAACTGCAAGTCTCAGGCAAAGTATGCTTATAAAAACGTGGTATCACCAACAAACTTGCTCAATGGAAACCACATTTTGCCAGGGAGACATTGTACAGGTCTGGGCGAAAAAGTTAAAAGTTTGTAGCAATTAATTTAATCGGTTTTACCTGGAAAACGGGCGCAACCTGCGTTGCGCCGTAGAAAAAATCAGGCGTTGAGAATATCGTCCAAGTGGAGTTCTTCACGGATCTGCTTAACCCACTTCTCTACACGCTCTGCCGTAAGCTCAGGCTGACGGTCTTCGTCAATGGCCAGACCGACAAAATGATCGTCATCGGCCAGGCCTTTAGAGGCTTCGAAGTGGTAACCGGCAGTCGGCCAGTGACCAACAATAACCGCGCCATTCGGCTCAATGATGTCGCGAATCGTCCCCAGCGCGTCACAGAAGTACTCGGCATAGTCTTCCTGATCGCCACAGCCAAACAGTGCGACCAGCTTCCCGTTGAAGTCCACCTCTTCCAGCGTCGGGAAGAAATCGTCCCAGTCGCACTGGGCTTCACCGTAGTACCAGGTTGGAATACCCAGCAGCAGAATGTCATAGCCCTCGAGATCTTCTTTGCTGCTCTTGGCGATGTCATGCACATCAGCAACGTCTTTACCGAGCTGTTTCTGAATGTTTTTTGCGATATTTTCGGTATTGCCGGTATCACTGCCGAAGAAAATGCCGATGATTGCCATGAGTAAAATAACCTCTTGAAACTTAATGGTATGGTGGCGCAATTCGGCCACGGATAAGGGCAATAATAGCAGAACTGGCAACCCTGCGGAAACCGCTATCGCGCAGGACTGCACTCTGTGCTACATGAAAAGGGCGATAAAGGGGTTTTTCAGACTTATGCCTGGCTGCGAAGCGTCTCAAGCTGAGCGATGAGCATCTCTTCAATAAGCTCGCTGCGGCTGATATTACGCGCCTCGGCCAGCTCGTTAAGCGCATCGACAGCGTCAGCGTTGAGCTTCAGTTCGACACGCTTAAGCCCACGATTTTTATCGCGTTTAAGCTGATTGCGTTTATTGATACGCAGCTGTTCATCGCGCGAAAGCGGATTCGTTTTCGGTCGTCCCGGTCGACGCTCATTCGCGAACAGATCTAGTGTCGTACGGTCCGTTTGTTCTTTGGCCATGATTCTGAGACTTCGGGGGGAAACACGCCGCCCTGCTAAAGCCCGGGCGATAAGCGCGCCATCATACATCACCAAAAACGGCACGCCAACGACTGGAAGCCTGTCATCTTCCAGTCGCTCTCTTTTTAATCAATTTGCAGTATCAGCGAGATAGCGGCGGATAGCGCGCAGTACAGCGTCAGGTTTTTCGGCGTGAACCCAGTGCCCGGCCCCGGCAATCACGTGGGCGCGCGCCTGCGGGAACTGTGCCAGCAGCGTGTCGCGGTAAGCGTCGGTAATATAAGGAGAGTGGCCGCCGCGAATAAAGAGAGCAGGGTGCGGCCAGGTGGGGACGGTTTCCCAGCCCACGATGTTGTTGTACTGGTCCCACAGCACCGGCACGTTAAAACGCCATTGCCCGTCAACAAACGACTTCAAAAGGAACTGCACCACGCCTTCTTCATCAAGATGTTCACGCATAACCGTTGCCGCCTGCTGACGTGTGGAAACGCCAGCTGCCGTTACAGCATTAATTGCTGCGAAAATCTCATCATGACGTCGAACGTCGTAGTCCACAGGGGCAACATCAATGACCACAAGCCCGGAAATGCGTTCTGGCGCCAGCGCGGTGAGCGCCATAACCGCTTTACCGCCCATTGAATGCCCGATGAGGGTCACCTTCTGCAGATTGTGCGCATCAAGCGTATCCAGCAGATCCTGCGCCATTGCCGCATAGGTCATTTCGTCTGAGCGGCCGGAAAGCCCGTGATTGCGCATATCAACCTGTAGAATATCGTGATCGGTGACCAAATCGCGGGCCAGCACGCCCAGGTTATCCAGGCAGCCAAAAAGTCCATGAACCAGCACGATGGGGGAATTATTGTTCGGCGATTGTGCAGTTTGCGCTCGGGTATTCAATTTCATGGCAAAGTTCTTTTTTTACGTATGTCAGGTTAGGGTATCATGTTGACCATTCTGCCGCCCGGCTGCAAGGTTCCAGTTTAATCTGACTTTTGCCGCCAACCTGGTTTGACGCTATCCGCTGTTGGGATTTGACCTTATAATCCCAATGACTTGTATTCAGATAAGATATCGCACTGGATTAAGATGAAAACAATCGAAGTTGATGACGAACTCTATCAGTATATTGCCAGCCAGACGCGGCATATCGGGGAGAGCGCGTCCGACATTTTACGGCGCATGCTTAAAATTTCCGCCGCTTCACAGCCTGCCACCCCAGTTACCAAAGATGTCGTGTCTCAGCCGAGCGTTGCTGCACAGGCAAAACCTGCCGTGACGCCGGTAAAAGATAAAGTGCGCGCGATGCGCGAGCTGCTGCTCTCCGACGAATATGCGGAGCAGAAAAAGGCGGTCAACCGTTTTATGCTGGTGCTGTCTACACTTTACGCCCTGGATAACAAAGCGTTTGCTGAAGCGACCGAGTCGCTGCACGGCCGTACCCGCGTCTATTTCGCGGGCGACGAGCAGACGCTGCTGCAAAATGGCAATCAAACCAAACCTAAACATGTCCCTGGCACCCCGTACTGGGTGATCACCAATACCAATACGGGCCGCAAGTGCAGCATGATTGAACACATCATGCAGTCCATGCAGTTCCCGGCGGAATTGATTGAAAAGGTTTGCGGTACAATTTAACCCTTGCATCATAAGGACCCGGTAATGGCAAATCACAGCCGTGCAGGCCAACCTGCACAACAAAGCGATTTGATTAACGTCGCTCAGCTGACCGCGCAGTATTACGTGCTGAAACCGGTCGTGGGCAACGCAGAACACGCAGTGAAGTTTGGTACATCTGGTCACCGCGGCAGCGCGGCGCGCCACAGCTTTAACGAACCGCATATTCTGGCCATTGCTCAGGCCATTGCGGAAGAGCGCGCCAAAAACGGCGTTACCGGTCCGTGCTACGTGGGCAAAGATACCCATGCGCTGTCTGAACCGGCGTTCATTTCCGTGCTGGAAGTGCTGGCGGCAAACGGCGTTGACGTGATTGTGCAGGAGAACAACGGCTTCACCCCAACGCCGGCGGTATCAAACGCAATCCTTGTGCACAACAAAAAAGGTGGCGCACTGGCAGACGGGATCGTTATCACGCCATCCCACAACCCGCCGGAAGACGGTGGTATCAAATACAACCCACCTAACGGCGGCCCGGCTGACACCAACGTCACCAAAGTGGTTGAAGATCGTGCAAACGCGCTGCTGGCTGACGGCCTGAAAGGCGTTAAACGTATTTCTCTTGATGAAGCGATGGCCTCCGGCCACGTGAAAGAGCAGGATCTGGTTCAGCCGTTCGTGGAAGGGCTGGCGGATATCGTCGATATGGCGGCGATTCAGAAAGCCGGCCTGAAGCTGGGCGTGGATCCGCTGGGCGGCTCCGGTATTGAGTACTGGAAGCGCATCGCCAAGCACTACAAGCTGGATCTGACCATCGTGAACGATCACGTCGATCAGACCTTCCGCTTCATGCACCTGGACAAAGACGGCGCGATCCGTATGGACTGCTCCTCCGAGTGCGCGATGGCGGGCCTGCTGGCGCTGCGCGACAAGTTCGATCTGGCCTTTGCTAACGACCCGGATTATGACCGTCACGGCATCGTCACCCCTGCCGGGCTGATGAACCCGAACCACTACCTGGCTGTTGCGATCAACTACTTGTTCCAGCACCGCCCGCAGTGGGGCAAAGAGGTGGCTGTCGGTAAAACGCTGGTCTCTTCTGCGATGATCGACCGCGTGGTGGACGCGCTGGGCCGCAAGCTGGTGGAAGTGCCGGTAGGCTTCAAGTGGTTCGTTGACGGTCTGCACGACGGCAGCTTTGGCTTCGGCGGCGAAGAGAGCGCGGGCGCGTCCTTCCTGCGCTTCGACTGCACCCCGTGGTCAACCGATAAAGACGGCATCATCATGTGCCTGCTGGCGGCGGAAATCACCGCGGTTACCGGCAAGAACCCGCAGGAACACTACAACGAGCTGGCGGCACGCTTTGGTGCGCCAAGCTATAACCGTATCCAGGCTGGCGCGACCTCTGCGCAGAAAGCTGCCTTGTCCAAACTCTCCCCAGAGATGGTCAGCGCAAGCACCCTGGCAGGCGATCCGATCACTGCCCGTCTGACGGCAGCACCGGGCAACGGCGCATCCATTGGTGGTCTGAAAGTGATGACCGAGAACGGCTGGTTCGCCGCGCGTCCGTCCGGTACGGAAGATGCGTACAAAATCTATTGCGAAAGCTTCCTCGGCGCTGAGCACCGCCAGCAGATTGAGAAAGAGGCGGTAGAGATTGTCAGCGAAGTGCTGAAAAACGCGTAAGTAGTGTTCTGGTGCGGGCTGATGCCCTCACCCCGGCCCTCTCCCACAGGGAGAGGGAGAAAAAGGCCCGGTAAGCGTTAGCGCCACCGGGCTTTTTTTAGCTATGTTTGTTCTTCAATTCAAACCGCGGTGACACCAGACCGTATAGCGTCCAGCCCATAAAGGTCACCATCGCGCCATACAGCATCGCCTCCTGGCCGGATGAGTAGAGCGCATAGAAGCTGTAGATTGCCCCAATCAGCGCCACAATATTCGCCGCACGCGCTTTGCGTGGATCAACTTTCGCCACCTTCTGAATGATCGCCAGCGCCGCCATCGACAGAATATACGGAATGATATTCGTTACCACCGCCAGGTTGACCAGCACGTTAAACTGGCTGTTCAGGGACGGGCTAATGGTCATCAGCGACAATCCACTCTGGAAGATGACAATCGCCAGCATCCCCTGCACCGGCGCATCCGCTTTGGTCACGCGGGAGAAGATTTTTGGGAAGTAACCTTCATCAGCCGAGGATTTAAACACCTGTGCGATGGTGAACTGCCAGCCGAGCAGCGAGCCGCAGCAGGACATCACCATCAGACCCATGATCACTTTCCCGACTTCCGGGGTGAACATCTGGGCAAAGGCCAGCCCGAACGGCGCCGTAGAGTTAGCCAGATCCATGTTTGGCACAATCCCGGCAATGACGTTAGTCGAGACGATATAGATCACCGCCGCGCCCAGCGTTCCGCCGAGGACCGCAATCGGCACGTTCTTCTCCGGGTTCTCTACCACTTCCGCGTTCGCGCAGGCGGATTCCAGACCCAGGAAGGCCCAGAGCGTCATGGCGATAGACGAGCCCACTGCCGTAAAGAACGGCACGTGGTGCGGATTCCAGGAGTTGGCGTAGAGCGTTGGGCTGAACCAGAACCAGCCGATGATGCACAGGCCGACAACCGGGATAATCACGCCCCAGACGGTGATGCTGGAGAGCTGACCGGTAATGCGCGCGCCACCAAAGTTGGCCACGGTGCAGATCCACAGAACCCCGATGGTCGCCAGCCCAATTTGTACCGGGCTGAGCGTCACGCCAAACAGCTCCGTGCCGTAGCCGACGGCGGAAATGGCAATCGCCACGTTGGCGATCAGCAGCGATACGCCGTAGGTGTAGTTCGCCATAAAGTTGCCGGACTTACCAAAGGCGTACTCGGCATAGCCGCCCATGCCACCTGACTTGCGGCTGAACATCCCACACTTGGCGAACGCCCACGCCAGCGCCATCGATCCTACGGCGGTAACAAGCCAGGAGATAATCGAAATCGTCCCCACTTCGGCGAGCTTGGTGGGCAGCATAATAATCCCGGAACCCATCATGTTGACCATGGTAAGGATAGTCAGCTGCACCACGCCCATCTTATTGGACTTACTCATAATTTCTCTCCTTTCAGCAGCGCGGGCTGAGCGGCGGATTGTTTGGTGACGTAGCAGCGAACCTGTTTGCGACCGTCACACTCCTCGACATACACGCCCTGCAACTCCGGCGCGAAGCCCGGCAGCAGGTTGATGCCTTCTTCCAGTGCGGCAAAGTAGCGCAGCACGGAACCGCCCCAGACTTCCCCTGGAACCACGCACAGCACCCCCGGTGGGTAAGGGAGCGCACCTTCAGCGGCGATGCGGCCTTCCGCGTTGCGCAGGGAGACCAGCTCGACCTCGCCGCGCAGGTAGGCGTAGTTCGCGTCCTGCGGATTCATCATCACACGTGGGAAGTGAGACTTGCGGAACATCTCTTTTTGCAGCTGCTTCACGTTGTGGCGGGCGTACAGGTCATGCATTTCCTGGCAGATCTGGCGCAGGGTGTAATCTGCGTAACGTTCCGGATGTTGTTTGTAGAGAGAAGGCAAGACCTCTTTCAGCGGAACATCGCTCTCGAGCAGTTTTTCGAAGCGCACCAGCTGTGCCACAAGCTGCTGCAGCTTGCCCATATCTTCCGCCGGCGTGAGCAGGAACAGGATCGAGTTGAGATCGCATTTTTCCGGCACGATGCCGTTTTCGCGAAGGAAGTTGGCAAGGATAGTGGCGGGCACGCCGAAGTCGTCATACTCCCCGGTGCGGGCGTTAATGCCCGGCGTGGTCAGCAGGAGCTTGCACGGGTCGATAAAATACTGGTGCTCAGCGTAGCCTTCAAAAGCATGCCAGTTTTCACCCGGCACGAAGTGGAAGAAGCGTAGATCGGTTGCAATCTCCGCCGTGTCCCAGCTTTCCCACGGACGGCCATCCACCGTCTCCGGCACGAACGGGCGCAGATACCGGCAGTTCTCCAGGATCAGCTTGCGCGCTTCGATACCGTTAACCACGCAGTCCATCCACATGTTGCGGCCGCTCTGGCCTTCATGCATGCGGGCGTTGATGTCCAGCGCAGCGAACAGCGGATAAAACGGGCTAGTGGAGGCGTGCATCATGAAGGCATTATTCAGCCGCTTATGTGGGACATAGCGCTGTTGACCTTTGATATGGCTGTCTTTCTTATGGATTTGCGAGGTCTGCGAGAAGCCAGCCTGTTGTTTATGCACGGACTGGGTGACAAGGATCCCCGGATCGTTTTCGTTCAGCTCCAGCAGCAGCGGCGAGCAGTCGGCCATCATCGGAATAAACTGCTCGTAACCCACCCAGGCCGAGTCAAACAGGATGTAATCACACAGGTGCCCAATCTTATCCACCACCTGACGGGCGTTATAGATGGTGCCGTCGTAGGTACCCAGCTGGATAACCGCCAGACGGAACGGACGTTCGTCGCGCGCGCGGCCCGGCGCCACCTCTGCTACCAACTCGCGCAGATAGCTTTCTTCGAAGCAGTGGGCGTCAATGCCGCCAATGAAGCCGTACGGGTTGCGCGCCGTTTCCAGATAGACCGGCGTTGCGCCAGCCTGGAGGAGGGCACCGTGATGGTTAGATTTGTGGTTATTACGGTCGAACAGCACCAGGTCGCCCGGGGTGAGCAGAGCGTTAAGCACCACTTTGTTGGATGACGAGGTACCGTTCAGCACGAAGTAGGTCTTATCGGCATTAAAGACTTTTGCCGCATGCTGCTGGGCGATGCACGGCGCGCCTTCGTGGATCAGCAGATCGCCCATCGCCACGTCGGCGTTGCACAGATCGGCGCGGAAAAGCGTCTCACCAAAGAAATCGACAAACTGATTGCCGGCAGGATGGCGGCGAAAGAACTGGCCACCCTGATGCCCCGGGCAGTCAAACGCGCTGTTGCCCTGTTTTACATAGTCGACAAGGGCGCGGAAAAACGGCGGGCGCAGCTGGGTTTCATACTTCTGGGCGGCCGCTTCCAGCTGGCGTCCATAAAAGTCGTTGCTGGTGTCTGAGAACTCAAATACGCCATGAATGCGCGATAAATAGTCTGCCGGGATGAACTCTTCTTTGTGTGTTGCGACAAATACGGGAATGCCAAAACCGGTGGCTTCTATTTCGTCCAGAATACCGCTGGCAATATCCGTAACCGTCAGAACAATGGCGGCAACATCAATATAATCAGAGGCGCGGACATCCACCAGTTCACGCTGGGTAGTAAAGCAATCCGGACATGCACGGCTGGCTGCGATTTTTAAACTTTTCATCTTTCTCTCTTTATTTTAGGTAATAAGCGTCCCTCGATTTCTTGCAAGAAAGAAATCGATAATTTTCCGGAAAAAAAAGCAAAGGGTGGCCGCTGATTAAAATCAGTGAATTGCTTTTTTGATGATTGAAATTCAGTCCGCCCGGTGCGGATGAGTCTGAATCAGGATGAATGAGCGCACGAGATCACAGGCAATAGCCTGTAAAATAAGATGTTTAAGGATGGCCTGTAAGCGAGTGCGCCAGAAGTCGAAGGACTACCGGGCATTAAAGAGATGAAAGTCAAAGCAGTTTCGGTGGGCAAACATCATGATATGTGTTGTCCGCCTTATATGGGGCATTAAGCGATTGTTGTTTTCCATGTTTCATTTTCCTTTCAGTAATTGAAAGCATGGTCATTTTATCCAGGAAAAGACGATTAACCGTGAGTTAGATCACCGTTAACCGATCAAATCAGAAATAAATATTCGTTTCAAATGAATATCGCAGATCAAAATTCTGATTTGTTGATGATGCGTTAACGGGTTGTTCTGTTAATGTTTTAAATGAGCGAAAATAACCCGAAAAAATAATGCATGGGTTATTTGTGAAATATTTTCTGAGGGATTTCGTTTTTATTAAAAAATAAAGTGAATAGTTATTCAAAGCATAAACCGATAACCGATACCGGTTTCAGTTAATAAATGGCGAGGGCGAGCGGGGTCGACTTCGAGTTTCTGACGAAGATGTCCCATATATATGCGTAGATAATGACTATGTTCTACAGCATTGGGTCCCCACACCTGACTTAACAGCTGGCGCTGGGTGAGTACCTTGCCGTGGTTGTTAAGCAGTACGGCAAGCAGGCGAAACTCTATTGGCGTGAGGTGAATTTCCTCATCGCCGCGCACAATGCGTCGCGCGGCCAGGTCAACCCGGATATCCCCAAATGTGTAGGTTGGGTCAGCAGGCGTGGTTGCGCTGTGGCGGCGCAGCGCCACGCGCAGGCGAGCCTGTAGCTCGCCGATACCAAAAGGTTTAATCAGATAATCGTCCGCCCCGGCATCCAGCGCCGCGATTTTATCCGTCTCTTCAGTACGGGCCGAGAGCACGAGGATCGGCATCTGGCTCCACTGACGCACTTCCCGGATAAAATCAATGCCGTCACCGTCCGGCAGGCCAAGATCGAGGATCACCAGGTCCGGCTTGCGGGTGGCGGCTTCAATTAAACCCCGCTGAAGCGTACCCGCATCATGAACGCGCAGACCGTCACCTTCCAGCGCAGCGCGCAGAAAACGGCTAATGGCGATCTCATCTTCAACAATCAGAACGTTGATCACAAATCCTCTGGTAATTCATTAAGTTCTGGCGGGGTTTCCAGAGGAAGTGTAACACAAAAACGCGCGCCGCCTTCCGGACGATTCTCCGCGGAGATGGTCCCGCCATGGACGTCAATAATTGCCTGGCAAATCGCCAGCCCCAGCCCCACGCCCGGAATGGCCGACTCTTTATTGCCGCGCGCGAATTTTTCAAAAATAGCCATCTCCTGCCCGGCAGGAATGCCCGGTCCGGTATCCCAGACGTCAAGATGAAGCGTGCCATCGTCCACCGTCGCATCCACGCCAATCCGGGCGCTGGCGCCCGCATATTTGCCGGCATTTTCCAGCAGGTTGATCAGCACCCGCTCAAAGAGCGGGCCATCAACGTGAATTAACGTCAGTGGCTCGGGCATGTTCAGCGCAATATGTCGCCCGCCTAAGCCAGGTTCGAGCATTTTCAGCGCGCTGCCCACCACTTCTTCGAGCGTGAGCCACTCTTTTTTGAGGTTAAAACCGCCTGACTGGATACGCGCCATATCGAGCAAGTTATTCACCAGGCGCGTGGTATTCAGCACATGCTGGCGGATTTCGCTGGCCTGAAGGGCGTGCTTAGAGCCTTCCGCTGCCAGGTCCAGCGTCAGAATTTCTGACTGGCCAAACAGGACGGTAAGTGGCGTACGCAGGTCGTGAGACAGCGCCGCCAGCAGCGAGTTACGAATGCTTTCCCGCTCGCTCGCCAGCCGGGCCTGTTCTTCGCTGGCAGTGAGCGCCAGCCGTTCCAGCGCGCTGGCAACCAGCAGGGTAAAGGTCTCCAGCAGTCGCTGCTGTTCGGGGATCATCAGCTGGCGCAGGTTGGAGGGCTCAACAATCACCAGCCCCTGATTTTTATCGGCACTGCGCAGCGGCAGAATTTGATAGGGTACGCCGGGCAGGGTGTCAGTCCCTGCGCCCGCGGGTAGCCCTTTATCAAAGCTCCAGCGCGCGATGGCTTCATCCCAGGGCGTCATGCCCGAGGCCGACGTCAGCGGGCGCAGCTTACCGTGTTCGTCAGGGAGTAAAATCAGGTTGCTGGCATGAAACGTCGAGCGAATAAACTGCTCGCTGGTCTGCACAATATCCAGCGGCGTACGGCCCACCGCCAGCGATTTAGACATCTCATACAGATGGCGCGTGCGCTGTTCGCGATAGCGGGCGATACGCGCCTGGTAGCGCACGCCGGCCGTCAGGTTCCCGATCACCAGCCCGACGGTGAGCATCACGCCGAAGGTGAGGATGTATTGCACGTCTGAAACCGCGAGCGTCCCGCGAGGATCAATAAAGAATAGATCGAAGCTGATGACGTTGATCACCGTCGCCAGTACCGACGGCCAGCGTCCGTAAAAGAGCGCCACCACCACTACGCCAAGCAGGTAGATCATCACCAGGTTGGCCGCGTCGAAGGCAATCAGCCATTTGCTGGCAATAATAGTGATCAGGGCGCAGAGCACAACGGCGACAAAACAGCCGCGAAGCTGAATACGCCATTTATCGCTGAAGGCACGGCTGTCCGGGGCGCGGCTGGGTAACGGCGTGGGCTTGTCATCCAGCGCCACGATCACCAGGTCCAGATCCGGCGCGCGGCGGGCCAGCTTGTCGGCAAAGGATTCGCGGCTAAACCAGCGGCGATGCTGGCGGCGGCCAATGACAATTTTCCCCAGGTTATGCTCCCGCGCGTAGCGCAGTATGGCTTTATCTTCCTGTGGATCGGAGAGCGTTGCGGTTTCAGCGCCCAGCTCCTGCGCCAGGCGCAGCGAACTCAGGATCGCGCGGCGCTGGTTTTCGGGCAGAGCGTGCAACTGCGGCGTTTCGACATACACCGCATGCCAGACGCTGCCAAATTTGGCCGCCAGGCGCGCAGCGGTGCGGACAAGCTTTTCATTGCCGCTGCCGTGCCCCACGCACAGCAGGATGGCATCCCGCGTATGCCAGACGCGCTCCTGGCCCTGCAGGTCGCGCCAGGCGCGCATCTGATCGTCGACGCGATCGGCAGTACGACGCAGAGCCAGCTCGCGCAGGGCAATCAGGTTACCTTTTCGGAAAAAATGTTCGATGGCGCGCTCGGCCTGGCCGGCGATGTAGACTTTGCCTTCATGCAGGCGCTGGCGTAAATCATCGGGGGGCAGGTCGACCAGCACCACCTCGTCCGCGGAATCAAAGAAGGGATCCGGCACCGTCTCTCGCACCTGAATGCCGGTCACGCCGCTGACCACGTCGTTCAGGCTTTCCAGATGCTGAACGTTAACCGTCGTGAAAACATCGATGCCGGCTTCAAGTAGCTCTTCAACATCCTGCCAGCGTTTTGGATGGCGTGAGCCTGGCGCATTGCTGTGCGCCAGTTCGTCCATCAGGATAAGGGCGGGACGGCGGGCGAGGGCTGCATCAATATCAAACTCAGTGACTAACCGACCACGATGGCTGATGCGGCGGGGCGGCTGGGTAGCCAGCCCCTTCAGCAGCGACGCCGTCTCTTTACGTCCGTGGGTTTCAACCACGCCGATCAGAATATCGAGCCCCTGCGCCCGAAGCCGCTGGGCTTCCGTCAGCATGGCGAAGGTTTTCCCGACGCCCGCGCAGGCGCCAAAGAAAATTTTCAGTTTGCCGCGATGGGCTTCAGCCGTCTGTTCAAGCAGCCTGTCCGGATCCGGGCGCATGGGCTCGTCGGTCATTTAGTTTTTCCTTAGCGCGTCCAGCGCCAGATTCAGCTCAACAATATTCACCACGGGCATGCCGATGAAGCTGACCAGCGGTTTTTGCGTGTGTTCAGCAACCAGCTTGCTCACCTGTTCGATGGTCAACTGACGGGCGGCGGCGACGCGCGGGATTTGCCAGGCCACTGCTGCCGGGGTCAGGCTGTAGTCCAGCCCGCTGGCCGAGGCGGTTACCAGCTCGACGGGCACCTCACGGGTGGCCAGCGGATTGGCAGCGCGCAGGGCTGCCACGCGCTCAGCAACGGCTTTATCCAGCTCAGGGTTGCTGCCCGCCAGGTTACTGCCGCCGGATGCCATCGGATTATACGGGCTTTCGGCAGTGGCGGAAGGGCGACCCTGGAAGTAACGAGCATCCGTAAAGTTCTGACCAATCAGGAGCGAACCGCGATTTTCACCGTTTTGCATAATCAGCGAGCCGTTGGCCTGATCCTTAAACCACCACTGGCCCAGCGCGGTAGTTACCAGCGGGTACAGCCCGCCGGTAATGAGAGACAGCAGAATAAACAGAAGTATAGCGGGGCGTAACATTGTCATTTGATTCACCTTTTAAACCAGCCCGAACAGGGTCAACAGCAGGTCGATAGCCTTGATACCGATGAAAGGCACCACCAGCCCGCCCAGGCCGTAAATCCACAGGTTGCGGCGCAGCATGGCGGCCGCCGTAAGTGGCTTATAGCTCACGCCCTTCAGCGCCAGCGGGATCAGGAAGACAATAATCAGGGCGTTAAAGATCACGGCGCTCAGAATGGCCGATGCCGGGGAGTGCAGGTGCATCACGTTCAGCGCGTTTAATTGCGGATAGGTCGCGGCAAACGCGGCCGGAATGATGGCGAAGTACTTTGCCACATCGTTAGCGATACTGAACGTGGTCAGCGAACCGCGCGTCATCAGCATCTGCTTGCCAATGTGCACCACCTCAATCAGCTTGGTCGGGTTTGAGTCGAGGTCGACCATATTCCCCGCCTCTTTTGCCGCCTGGGTACCAGAGTTCATCGCCACCGCCACGTCGGCCTGCGCCAGGGCAGGGGCGTCGTTGGTACCGTCACCGGTCATGGCGACCAGACGGCCTTCCGCCTGATACTGACGGATCAGCGCGAGCTTCGCTTCCGGCGTGGCCTCGGAAAGGAAATCATCCACGCCCGCTTCGGCGGCAATCGCCGCGGCGGTAAGACGGTTATCCCCGGTGATCATCACCGTTTTGATGCCCATTTTACGCAGCTGGGCAAAGCGCTCCTTGATGCCGCCTTTGACGATATCCTTCAGGGCAATCACCCCCAGCACGTTCGAGCCTTCTGCCACCACCAGCGGCGTGGCCCCCTGACGGGCCACGCTTTCCACCAGGCTGTCCACTTCTGGCGGGAAGTGGCCATTGTTTGCCTCAATGTGGCGACGAATGGCGTCAACGGAGCCTTTACGGATCATCCGGTCCTGAATGTTAATACCGCTCATGCGGGTTTGCGCCGTGAAGGGCACGAAGGTGGCATGCAGGCTCTGAACGTCGCGCTGGCGAAGGTTAAAACGCTGCTTGGCGAGGATCACGATACTGCGACCTTCAGGGGTTTCATCGGCAAGCGAGGAGAGCTGCGCGGCGTCCGCCAGCGTTTTTTCATCCACGCCCGGAGCGGGTAAGAATTCGGACGCCTGGCGGTTACCGAGGGTAATGGTCCCGGTTTTATCCAGCAGCAAGACATCCACGTCACCGGCTGCTTCAACCGCACGCCCGCTGGTGGCGATGACGTTTGCACCGAGCATGCGGCTCATGCCGGCCACGCCGATGGCCGACAGCAGGCCGCCGATGGTGGTGGGGATCAGGCAGACCAGCAGCGCCACCAGCACCGTGATGGTGACCGCGGTGCCGCCGTAAGCGGAGAACGGCCACAGCGTCGCGGTTGCCAGCAGGAAGACGATTGTCAGGGCCACCAGCAGGATGGTCAGGGCGATTTCGTTAGGTGTTTTACGGCGCTGGGCGCCTTCCACCATGGCGATCATCCTGTCGAGGAAAGTTTCGCCCGGGTTGACGCTGCACTGGATCACCAGCCAGTCGGAAAGAATGCGCGTCCCGCCCGTCACGGAGGCAAAATCGCCGCCGGATTCACGGATCACCGGCGCGGACTCTCCGGTAATGGCGCTTTCGTCTACCGATGCGCCACCCTCAATGACTTCACCGTCGCAGGGGATGATGTCTCCGGCTTCCACCAGCACCACATCGCCTTTGCGCAGTTCATCCGCCGGAACGTGGTCCATCTGCGCGCCGTATTTCGGCTCACGCAGCTTGCGCGCAAACGCCGTTTTTTTCACCCCTTTCAGGCTGTTGGCCTGCGCTTTACTCCGGCCTTCCGCCAGCGCTTCCGCAAAGTTGGCGAACAGCACGGTAAACCACAGCCACAGGCTGATGGCGCCGGTAAACATCGCGTTTCCCGGCATGTGGCCCGTCCCCATGGCAATCGCCAGGGCGGTGGTCAGGACGCTTCCCGCCCAGACAATAAACATCACCGGGTTGTGCCACTGCACGCGCGGGCTCAGCTTTTTGACCGCATCCATAAGCGCCTGACGAACTAACGTCGGTTCGAGCAGGGCCAGTTGTTTACGACTCATGACAAATACTCCGCAAAATCAGCGTAAAGAGAGAGTTTCCGCGACCGGGCCTAACGCGAGGGCGGGGATAAAGGTCAGGGCGCCGACCAGCAACACGGTGCCCGTCAGCAGGCCGATAAACAGCGCGCCGTGGGTCGGTAATGTCCCGGTGGTGGTCGGTTGAATTTTCTTATTCACCAGCGATCCGGCAATCGCCATGACCGGCACAATGACCCCGAAGCGACCCACAAACATGCAGAACGCCAGCAGGCAGTTCCAGAACGGTGAGTTGGCGCTTAAGCCCGCAAAGGCGCTGCCGTTGTTGTTGGCGGCAGAGGAGACCGCATAAAGCACTTCACTAAAGCCGTGAATGCCGGGGTTAAAAATGCCGCTGCGTCCGGCCTCGGTCATCAGCGCCAGCGCGGTGCCGAGCAGCACAAGCGCCGGGGTGACCAGAATCGCCAGCGCGGTTAACTTCATCTCGCGAACGTCGATTTTTTTACCGAGGTATTCCGGGGTGCGGCCAATCATCAGACCGGCAATAAATACCGCCAGCAGTACGAACAGCAGCATGCCGTAAAGACCTGAACCCACGCCGCCAAACACCACCTCGCCAATCTGCATCAGCCACATCGGGAGCAT
Source organism: Enterobacter asburiae (assembly GCA_011754535.1). Taxonomy (NCBI): domain Bacteria; kingdom Pseudomonadati; phylum Pseudomonadota; class Gammaproteobacteria; order Enterobacterales; family Enterobacteriaceae; genus Enterobacter; species Enterobacter asburiae. The sequence goes on from JAAQVN010000001.1 coordinate 1,434,868, forward strand.
GCCGCCAAGCGCGGTGAAAGAGTCGTGCATGGCGTTCACCGCCCCGCACGAGGCCGCCGTAGTGACCACCGCATACAGGCTGCTGGCGAGAATGCCGAAGCGGCTCTCTTTCCCTTCCATATTGATATTGCTATTCGCCCCAAGCTGCATGAAATGGCTGTTACCGTTCCATTCCGCCCACATCACCAGCGCGACACAGACCACGAAGATCAGCGACATGGTCCAGAGTAGGGTGCGGCCCTGACGGCGATCGTTGACCACGTCACCAAAGGCAAAGCAGAGCGCAGCGGGGATCAGGAAGATCGCCAGCATCTGCACAAAATTGGTCAGGGCGGTAGGGTTTTCAAACGGATGCGACGAGTTGGCGTTGAAGAAGCCGCCCCCGTTCGTCCCGAGCATCTTGATAGCTTCCTGTGACGCCACTGGCCCCATCGGCAGGAGCTGTTTTGCGCCTTCAAGCGAGGTATAAGGCGCGTAAGGCAGCAGGTTTTGCAGGCTGCCCTGCTGAATAAAGAACAGCGCGATAAGCAGTGCAATCGGCAGCAGGATCCACAGCGTAATGCGCGTTAAATCCACCCAGGCGTTACCCAGAGTACTGATTTTTTGACGTGCAAACGCACGCGTCAGCGCGAAAATTACCGCGATACCGCTGGCGGCAGAGAGGAAGTTCTGCACGGTTAACCCAGCCATCTGGCTGAAATAGCTGAGCGTGGTTTCACCGGCATAGGACTGCCAGTTGGTGTTGGTAACGAAACTGACTGCCGTATTCAGCGCCAGGTGCCAGGACAGGCCCGGCAACTGTTGCGGATTTAGCGGCAGGATGCCCTGAAGCATCAGCATGGCAAAAAGTGCAATCAGCCCGACAATATTCAGCAGCAGAATGGCGATCAGATATTCACGCCAGCTCATCTCCCGATCGTCGATTCCCAGTACGCGCCAGATCCCTTTTTCAACGCTTCCCGTGCCGGGCAGGGGGACGTTGTTGATAAGCCGTGCCAGTCCCGTTCCCAGCGGCCTTGCCAGAACGAACAATACCACTAAGAAACTGGCAATAAGCAAAAACGCCTGAGCAGTCATCAGAATGCCTCCGCGTTAATCAGGGCATAGACCAGATAACCCAATAACAGGAACACCAGCACGATGCCGGCAATAAGACCTGCACTCACAATCCACCTCCGGGTGACTTTTGTTGTTGTGCTAACAGTAGGATTTACGGCGCAAAGATTTCGCAAAAATGCGGAGGGCGGATGTAAAAAAAGTATAAAAATGCCAAAGGCCACAAATTAACTATTGATAAGTAAACTGTTAACTTTTTTGTAACTTAATTACGGCGGAAGTGTAAATATTCACTAAATGGATAAAAATAAGTGGTCGGATGAGTAGTAAAATTACACGCAAAGCGATATTATTTTATCCAGGTCACAGATTTCACATTTTCCGGAGAAGGTTTCCGGCCAACTACAGGGGAGAAAAATATGGATCTTTATAAAGAGTATCCGGCTCATATCGTGTTCATGCGTCGCACTTTCGCCGTAGTGGCTGGCGTGCTGGCCCTGCCGGTGATGCTGTTCTGGAAAGATCGTGCGCGTTTTTACAGTTATCTGCACCGCGTCTGGGCGAAAACCAGCGAAAAGCCGGTGTGGATGGATCAGGCCGAGAAAGCGACCTGCGATTTCTACTGAAACGACGCTGACGCGTAGCTATAAAAAAACCGCCAATAGCAATATGGCGGTTTTTTTGTCCCTCGGGATTCGCGGTCCGTTGGGTGGTCTTGCAGCCCCTACCCGGGATTTTTATCATACCCTCCTGTAATCAGATGGCAATCCCTCGAAGCCTTTATAAATTCCTAATTTTATTCGAGTATCTTACCTTTATAGCGGATGTTAATTATGATGCTGCGTCCCTTTCCGCCATCTCGCAAATGGGCATCGGTCCTGGGAAAGGTGTATTTACAGCCGTAAAGCAGCCCGCCTACCCGGGCTTGTGTCCACCGACTTATCACCGGTGGTGAACGGTGGAGCGGTTAGCTGCAGGGACCGCATAATGAAACGCTATTTTTGCATCGCGTTCATTGTCGCCAGCGTACTCGTTGTAAAGAGCGATGAACCGAATGTGTTTGTCGCTTTAACCACGATAGCGCAGGACAAGTAGCGTTAAGGCCGCCTTGAGCGGCCTTTTTTATTTCATCCCGTCTACACTTCATGGCAAAGTAGTTCAATGCATGCTTTTTCCTTTTACGGCATGCCCTTATGGACATAATGGATATTCGCCTGGAGTTTTATGCCCACCCATCTGGTTTGGTTTCGCGCGGATTTGCGCGTACATGACAACATCGCACTCGCGGCCGCTTGTCGCGCCAAAGACGCTAACGTATTGGCTCTGTTTATGGCTACGCCCGAGCAGTGGCGGCAGCACGATATGGCTCCGCGGCAGGCGGCTTACCTCAAATCCCATCTGAACGAACTGCAACGCGCGCTTGCCGAAAAAGGCATTCCGCTGATCTACAAAGTGGTCAGCGATTTTACCGCGCAGCTTCATATGCTGCAGGAGATATGTCAGCAGAACGGCGTTACGCATCTTTTTTATAACTACCAGTACGAACTGAACGAACAGCAGCGGGACCGCCAGCTGGATAAAATGCTCGGAGAGGTGGTTTGTGAGGGATTTGATGACAGCGTGATGCTGGCACCGGGCAGCGTGATGACCGGCGGTCACGAAATGTATAAAGTGTTTACGCCGTTTAAAAATGCTTTTGTTAAACGCCTGAAAGAGGCGCTGCCGGAGTGCGTACCTGCGCCCGCCGTCAGAGGGGAGGCTATAACCAATCTGCCTGAATTAACGTTTAGCTATCCCCAACAGGCATTTGATGAACTACTGTTTCCTGCCAATGAGAAGGCCGCTATTGCGAAGCTGCGCCAGTTTTGCAAACAGGGTGCGGGAGAGTACGACGCGCGCAGGGATTTCCCGGCAATTGAAGGGACAAGCCGTTTATCGGCAAGCCTGGCGCTGGGCGTGCTCTCTCCTCGCCAGTGTTTACATCGTCTTCTGGCCGAACAGCCGCAGGCGCTGGACGGAGGGGCGGGCTCGGTGTGGCTGAACGAACTTATCTGGCGTGAATTTTATCGCCATCTGATGACGTATCATCCCGATCTCTGTAAGCATCGTCCGTTCATTCCCTGGACCGATAACGTCAAATGGCAGCACGATGAGGCACTTTTACAGGCCTGGCAAAAAGGGGAGACGGGCTTTCCGATTGTTGATGCCGCCATGCGCCAGCTAAATGAAACCGGATGGATGCACAACCGTCTGCGAATGATTACCGCCAGCTTCCTGGTGAAAGATCTGCTTATCGACTGGCGCGTCGGGGAGCGCTATTTTATTTCTCAGCTGATTGACGGTGACCTGGCGGCGAATAACGGCGGCTGGCAGTGGGCGGCCTCTACCGGCACCGATGCGGCTCCCTATTTCAGGATTTTTAATCCGACTACCCAGGGACAAAAATTTGATGCTAACGGCGACTTTATTCGCCGCTGGTTGCCCGCGCTCAGGAACGTTCCTGCAAAAGCGATCCACGACCCGTGGGCATGGGCGGATAAACAGGGCGTAAAGCTCGATTATCCCCGCCCGATCGTTGACCATAAACAGGCGCGCGTCGCCACGCTGGCGGCGTACGAGGCCGCACGAAAAGTTTGAGAGAATGATGATGAAAAACAGTGAACTGGAACGCCTGATTAACGAAAAGCTTAATACCGCCTCCTTCAGCGACTACGGCCCGAATGGCCTGCAGGTGGAAGGGCGCGAAACGGTGCAGAAAATCATCACCGGCGTGACGGCAAGCCAGGCGCTGCTGGATGAGGCGGTGCGTCAGGACGCCGATGCGGTGATTGTCCATCACGGCTACTTCTGGAAAAACGAATCGCCGATTATTCGCGGCATGAAGCGCAATCGCCTCAAAACGCTGCTGGCGAATGACATCAATCTGTACGGTTACCATCTGCCGCTGGATGCACATCCGGAACTGGGGAATAACGTCCAGCTGGCGCAGCTGTTGGGGATTACCGTAATGGGCGAAATCGAGCCGCTGGTGCCGTGGGGTGAACTGTCGATGCCGGTACCGGGCCTGGAGCTGGCTTCCTGGATCGAGGCGCGCCTGGGGCGTCATCCGCTGTGGTGCGGCGATACCGGGCCGGATAAGGTGAAGCGTGTGGCCTGGTGTACCGGCGGCGGTCAGGGCTTTATCGACAGCGCCGCGCGCTTTGGTGTCGATGCGTTTATTACCGGCGAAGTCTCCGAGCAGACGGTTCACTCTGCGCGCGAGCAGGGGCTGCATTTTTACGCGGCAGGCCACCACGCTACCGAGCGCGGCGGTATTCGCGCCCTCAGCGAGTGGCTGACGGAAAATACCGATCTTGATGTGACTTTTATTGATATTCCTAATCCGGCCTGATGAGAGGTAGTTAAGTGCAGCGAGCGCGTTGTTATCTTCTGGGTGAAACCGCAGTCGTTCTGGAGCTTGAACCGCCGGTTACGCTCGCCACGCAGAAGCGTATCTGGCGGCTGGCACAGCGTCTGCCCGACATGCCGGGCGTCGTTGAGGCCATTCCGGGTATGAATAATATCACGGTGGTGTTGCGTAACCCGCACACGGGGGCGCTGGATGCGATTGAGCGCCTGCAGCGCTGGTGGGAGGAGAGCGAAGCGCTGGAGCCTGAATCGAGGACGATTGAGATCCCGGTTGTTTATGGCGGTAAGGGTGGCCCCGATCTGCGCGTAGTAGCCGAACACTGTGGGCTCACGGAAAAGCAGGTTGTTGAACTGCACAGCTCGGTGGAGTACGTCGTCTGGTTTCTGGGTTTTCAGCCGGGCTTTCCGTATCTGGGCGGACTATCTCCCCGGCTGCATACCCCGCGTCGGGCCGAACCGCGCCTGAGCGTTCCCGCGGGAACGGTGGCGATTGGCGGTGAACAAACTGGAATTTATCCGCTTACCTCACCGGGTGGCTGGCAGCTTATCGGGCACACCTCCATGCCGCTATTTGAACCGGGGCAGGATGCGCCGATCCTCCTGCAACCAGGTGATACCCTGCGCTTTATCCCGCAGAAGGAGGGGGTATGTTAACGCTTATTCGCGCGGGGCTTTACACCTCCGTTCAGGATGCCGGGCGCTTTGGCATGCGCCAGTCCGGCGTGAGCTACTGCGGCGCGCTCGATCGTCCATCTCTGGAGATTGCTAACCTGCTGGTCGGCAACCCGGGCAGTACGGCGGCGCTAGAAATTACTCTGGGTCAGTGTGTGATTGAGTTTGGTCAGGAGACCTGGTTCGCCTTAACCGGCGCGGGCTGCGACGCGACACTGGACGGCAAAGCGGTGTGGACCGGCTGGCGCCTGCGGGCGAAGGCCGGGCAGCGCTTGACGCTCAAACGTCCGCTCCACGGCGTGCGTAGCTATCTTGCGGTGGCGGGGGGCATTGACGTGCCGGAGGTATTGGGGTCATCCAGTACCGATCAAAAAGCGGGCATCGGTGGACATGAAGGGCGCCTGCTGCGCGACGGGGATCGCCTGGCGATTAAGCCGTCAGCGCGCCATTTCTCCACCACGCAGGGCGTAAAACAGCTGCTGTGGGGGAACGTGATCCGCGCCTTGCCGGGACCGGAATATCAGGAGTTTGATGAGGCTTCTAAAGAGTCGTTCTGGCGCGCGCCGTGGAAGATCAGCCCGCAGAGTAACCGCATGGGCTACCGTCTGCAGGGGCAGCCGCTGACCCGCACGACGGACCGGGAGCTGCTTTCCCACGGCTTGCTGCCGGGCGTGATTCAGGTGCCAGGCAACGGGCAGCCCATCGTGCTGATGAACGATGCGCAAACCACCGGCGGTTACCCGCGCATTGCCTGTATTATCGACGCGGATCGCTACCATCTGGCGCAAATTCCTCTCGGCCAGCCGATTCATTTCGTACAGTGTTCGCTGGAGGAGGCGCTGAAAGCGCGGCAAGATCAGCAGCGTTATCTCGAACAGCTGGCGTGGAGGCTTGATGGTAAAGATTGATTTAAACGCCGATCTGGGGGAGGGCAGCAGCGCCGATGCGGAACTGATGACCCTGGTCTCCTCGGTCAATATCGCCTGCGGCTTTCACGCGGGGGATGCTCAAATCATGCTGGAGAGCGTGCGTAATGCCATTAAAAACGGCGTGGCGATTGGCGCTCACCCGAGCTTCCCTGACCGGGAGAACTTTGGCCGCACGGCGATGGATCTGCCCCCTGAGACGATCTACGCGCAAATGCTCTACCAGATCGGTGCGCTGAAGGCGATGGTGCGTGCTGAGCACGGCGTGCTGCGCCACGTGAAGCCGCACGGTATGCTCTACAATCAGGCGGCGAAAGATGCTGCTCTGGCGGACGCCATTGCCCGCGCGGTGCGGGACTGCAATCCGCAGCTGATTTTGGTGGGCCTGGCGGGCAGCGAGCTTATTCGCGCCGGAAAGCGGCTGGGGCTAACGACGCGCCAGGAAGTGTTTGCCGATCGGGGATACATGCCGGACGGCAGTCTGGTTCCGCGCACGCAGGCCGGTGCGCTGATTACTGATGAAGGCAAAGCGCTGGCGCAGACGCTGGAGATGGTGCGCGCCGGGCGGGTTACCGCCGTGGATGGAACTTCGGCAATTGTTCAGGCCGATACGGTGTGTTTACACGGCGACGGTGAGCATGCGCTCCAGTTCGCGCGCCGCCTGCGGGCAGCGTTCTCTGAAGAGGGCATCCTCGTCAGCGCCGAATAATGACGATAAGGACACAAAAATGCCAGAAGGTCCGGAGATCCGCCGCGCGGCGGATAGCCTGGAGGCGGCGATAAAGGGCAAACCCCTGACCGATGTCTGGTTTGCTTTTCCTCAGCTAAAACCGTTTGAATCAGAGCTGGAGGGGCAGACGGTGACCCACATTGAAACGCGCGGCAAAGCGTTGCTCACGCATTTTTCCCATAACCTGACGTTATATAGCCATAACCAGCTTTACGGCGTCTGGCGCGTGGTGGAGTCGGGTGAACAGCCGCAAACCACCCGCGTGCTGCGCGTCAGGCTGCAAACGGCGGATAAGGCGATCCTGCTGTACAGCGCGTCAGATATCGAAATGTTAACGCCGGAGCAACTGCTCACGCATCCATTTCTTCAGCGTGTCGGGCCGGACGTGCTGGACATGCGCCTGACGGCGAGCGACGTGAAGGCACGTCTGTTATCACCAAAATTCCGCAACCGTCAGTTTTCCGGGCTGTTGCTCGATCAGGCGTTCCTGGCCGGATTAGGTAACTACCTGCGGGTGGAGATCCTCTGGGAAGTGGGGCTGGCGCCGCAGCACAAAGCCTCGCAGCTGAGCGATGAACAGCTGGAGGCGCTGTCGGAGGCGCTGCTGGATATTCCGCGGCTGTCTTACAACACGCGCGACGTGGTGGATGAGAACAAACATCACGGGGCGCTGTTCCGGTTCAAGGTGTTTCATCGGGCGGGTAAGAAGTGCGAGCGGTGTGGCGGGATAATTGAGAAGACCACGCTCTCTTCACGACCGTTTTACTGGTGTCCTCGGTGCCAGACGTAAAAAAGCCGGGTGGCGGCTACGCCTTACCCGGCCTACATTTCGCACTTATAGGCCCGGCAAGCGAAGCGCCGTCGGGCGTGTTTATTAGCGCTTAATATCAGACTTAAAATCACGCTGCTCGTAGCCGGTATACAGCTGACGAGGACGAGCAATTTTCATGCCTTCGCTGTGCATTTCGTTCCAGTGCGCAATCCAGCCCACGGTACGCGCCATGGCGAAGATCACGGTGAACATGGAAGACGGAATGCCCATCGCTTTCAGAATAATGCCAGAGTAGAAATCGACGTTCGGGTAGAGTTTCTTCTCGATGAAGTACGGGTCGTTCAGCGCGATGTGTTCCAGCTCCATCGCCACTTCCAGCAGATCATCTTTGGTACCCAGCTCTTTCAGCACTTCGTGGCAGGTCTCACGCATGACGGTGGCGCGCGGGTCGTAGTTTTTGTAAACACGGTGACCGAAGCCCATCAGGCGGAAGGAGTCATTCTTGTCTTTCGCACGACGCACGAACTCAGGAATATGCTCAACGGTGCTGATCTCTTCCAGCATCTTCAGAGCCGCTTCGTTCGCGCCGCCGTGCGCCGGTCCCCACAGGGAGGCGATGCCCGCAGCGATACAGGCGAACGGGTTCGCGCCTGAAGAGCCTGCGGTACGGACGGTAGAGGTAGAGGCGTTCTGTTCGTGGTCAGCGTGCAGGATCAGAATACGGTCCATTGCGCGTTCCAGCACCGGGTTCACTTCGTACTCTTCGCACGGCGTGGAGAACATCATGCGCAGGAAGTTACCGGCGTAGGAGAGGTCGTTACGTGGGTACACAAACGGCTGGCCGATGGAGTATTTGTAACACATCGCCGCCATGGTAGGCATTTTGGACAGCAGACGGAACGCCGCGATATCACGGTGACGCGGGTTATTCACGTCAAGAGAATCGTGGTAGAACGCCGCCAGCGCACCGGTAATACCGCACATCACCGCCATCGGGTGAGAGTCACGACGGAACGCATGGAACAGACGGGTAATCTGCTCATGGATCATGGTGTGACGGGTTACGGTGGTTTTGAATTCATCGTATTGCGCCTGCGTCGGCTTTTCGCCGTTCAGCAGGATGTAGCACACTTCCAGGTAGTTGGATTCGGTGGCTAACTGATCGATGGGGAAGCCGCGATGGAGCAGGATACCTTCGTCACCGTCAATGTAGGTGATTTTGGATTCGCAAGATGCGGTAGAGGTAAATCCAGGGTCAAAGGTAAATACTCCTTTGGAACCCAGCGAACGGATATCAATAACATCCTGACCGAGCGTGCCTTTTAGCACATCCAGTTCAATAGCATCATCACCATTTAGGGTGAGTTTTGCCTTTGTATCAGCCATTTACGGTCTCCTTAGCGCCTTATGCTTAAGACTGCTTTTACCGGATTTGCATTCAGCTGTTAATCACCGTTACCAGATTGTTATTTGGCTTACCGCTCAGCTCACGAGGAGTAACCAGGGTACAGAGCTATGGCGCCTTGCAGGTAAACGAATGAAATATCAGTGAAACAACAGCAAATCAGCGTTTTTGCAGTCCGAATTATTCAAACCTGTATATCACTAATAACTGTCCTGATAACTTCGGTCAATACCATCACACTGTTACATAACTATTTGTCAGGTGAAAGAGAGACCTCATAACTTTTGCGCATTATATGCCTTTTCTGATGACGTTTGTAACAATATTGTTTAACATTTGTCAAATCAGATGATTAAAAATTAAAAAGATGTTGTTATCGTGACCCTGATCACTGTTCCAGAGAAAACCCAACAAACTGTATGTAGGTTAATTGTAATGATTTTGTGAACGGCCTATACTGCCGCCAGGTCTCCGGAACACCCTGCAATCCCGAGCCACCCAGCGTTGTAACGTGTCGTTTTAGCATCTGGAAGCAATGTTTTGCATGACGCGCAGTTATAGAAAAGGAACGCTGCTTGACCCGCATCGCAGTCCGGAGGAAGGAAACAATAAGAACAGCATGTGGGCGTTATTCATGATAAGAAATGTGAAAAAACAAAGACCTGTCAATCTGGATCTGAAAACGATCCGGTTCCCCGTAACAGCAATAGCGTCCATTCTGCACCGTGTTTCTGGTGTGATTACGTTTGTGGCGGTCGGTATTTTGCTGTGGTTACTGGGCACCAGCCTCTCTTCCCCTGAAGGATTCCTCCAGGCTTCGGCCATCATGAACAGCTTCTTCGTGAAATTCATCATGTGGGGCATTCTGACCGCGCTGGCATACCACGTCGTCGTGGGTGTTCGCCATATGCTGATGGACTTTGGCTATCTCGAAGAGACCTTCGAAGCCGGGAAACGCTCCGCAAACATTTCATTTGTGATTACTGTCGTGCTTTCACTTCTCGCAGGAGTTCTCGTATGGTAAGCAACGCCTCCGCATTAGGACGCAACGGCGTACATGACTTCATTCTGGTCCGTGCTACCGCTATCGTTCTCACCCTTTACATCATCTATATGATCGGTTTCTTCGCGACCAGCGGCACGCTGACGTGGGAAATCTGGAGTGGGTTCTTCGGATCCGCCTTCACCAAAGTGTTCACCCTGCTGGCCCTGTTCTCCATCCTTATTCATGCCTGGATTGGCATGTGGCAGGTGTTGACCGATTACGTTAAACCGCTGGCGATTCGCCTCCCGCTGCAGCTGGCCATTGTTGTTGCACTGGTGGTTTACGTTATTTATGGATTCGTTGTGGTGTGGGGTGTGTAATGAAACTGCCAGTCAGAGAATTTGATGCTGTTGTAATTGGTGCCGGTGGCGCAGGTATGCGTGCCGCACTACAAATTTCCCAGAGCGGCCAGACCTGTGCGCTGCTCTCTAAAGTGTTCCCGACCCGTTCCCACACTGTGTCTGCGCAGGGCGGTATCACCGTTGCGCTGGGTAACTCCCACGAAGATAACTGGGAATGGCACATGTACGACACGGTTAAAGGTTCCGACTATATCGGCGACCAGGATGCCATCGAATATATGTGTAAAACCGGCCCGGAAGCGATTCTGGAGCTGGATCACATGGGGCTGCCGTTCTCCCGTCTGGAAAATGGCACCATCTATCAGCGTCCGTTTGGCGGCCAGTCGAAAAACTTCGGCGGCGAGCAGGCGGCACGTACCGCGGCGGCGGCTGACCGTACCGGCCACGCGCTGCTGCACACCCTGTATCAGCAGAACCTGAAAAACCACACCACCATCTTCTCCGAGTGGTACGCGCTGGATCTGGTGAAAAACGCCGATGGCGCGATCGTGGGCTGTACCGCGCTGTGCATCGAAACCGGTGAAGTGGTTTACTTCAAAGCCCGCGCTACCGTGCTGGCGACCGGCGGCGCAGGCCGTATTTACCAGTCCACCACCAACGCCCACATCAACACCGGTGACGGTGTCGGTATGGCTATCCGCGCGGGCGTGCCGGTGCAGGATATGGAGATGTGGCAGTTCCACCCAACCGGTATCGCCGGTGCGGGCGTGCTGGTAACAGAAGGCTGCCGTGGTGAAGGTGGCTACCTGCTGAACAAACACGGCGAGCGCTTCATGGAGCGTTATGCCCCGAATGCGAAAGACCTGGCGGGTCGTGACGTGGTGGCGCGTTCCATCATGATCGAAATCCGTGAAGGCCGCGGCTGTGACGGCCCATGGGGTCCACACGCGAAGCTGAAGCTCGACCATCTGGGTAAAGAGGTGCTGGAATCCCGTCTGCCGGGCATCCTGGAACTGTCCCGCACCTTCGCCCACGTCGACCCGGTGAAAGAGCCGATTCCGGTTATCCCAACCTGCCACTACATGATGGGCGGTATTCCGACCAAAGTGACCGGCCAGGCGCTTACCGTGAACGAGCAGGGCGAAGACGTGGTTATCCCTGGCCTGTTCGCCGTAGGCGAAATTGCCTGCGTGTCCGTACACGGCGCAAACCGTCTGGGCGGCAACTCGCTGCTGGACCTGGTAGTGTTTGGTCGTGCGGTGGGTCTGCATCTGCAGGAATCCATTGCCGAGCAGGGCGCGCTGCGTGACGCAACCGACGACGAAATCGATGCCTCTCTTGAGCGCCTCAACCGCTGGAACGGTAACCGTAACGGCGAAGATCCGGTTGAAATCCGTAAAGCGCTGCAGGAGTGCATGCAGCATAACTTCTCGGTATTCCGCGAAGGCGACGCGATGGCCAAAGGTCTTGAGCAACTGAAAGCGATCCGCGAGCGTCTGAAAAATGCCCGTCTGGACGACACCTCCAGCGAGTTCAACACCCAGCGCGTTGAGTGCCTGGAGCTGGATAACCTGATGGAAACCGCGTTCGCGACGGCGATGTCGGCAAACTTCCGTACCGAAAGCCGTGGCGCGCATAGCCGCTTCGACTTCCCGGATCGTGATGACGAAAACTGGCTGTGCCATTCCCTGTATCTGCCAGAGTCGGAAACCATGACGCGTCGTAGCGTCAATATGGAACCGAAACTGCGTCCGGCGTTCCCGCCGAAGATTCGTACTTACTAATGCGGAGACAGGATAATGAAACTCGAATTCTCAGTTTATCGTTATAACCCGGATGTTGATGATGCTCCGCGCATGCAGGATTACACCCTGGAAGCGGAAGAAGGCCGTGACATGATGCTGCTGGATGCGTTAATCCAGCTGAAAGAAAAAGATCCTACGCTGTCGTTCCGCCGCTCCTGCCGTGAAGGGGTTTGTGGCTCTGACGGGGTGAACATGAACGGCAAAAATGGCCTGGCCTGCATCACGCCAATTTCAGCGTTGCAGCGTCCTGGTCAGAAAATTGTTATCCGTCCTCTGCCAGGCCTGCCGGTCGTGCGTGATTTGGTGGTAGACATGGGGCAATTCTATGCACAATATGAGAAGATTAAGCCTTACTTATTGAATAATGGGCAAAATCCACCCGCTCGCGAGCACTTACAGTCTCCTGAGCAGCGTGAAAAACTCGATGGGTTGTACGAGTGTATTCTTTGTGCATGTTGTTCAACGTCCTGCCCGTCGTTCTGGTGGAACCCGGACAAGTTTATCGGCCCGGCCGGTCTGCTGGCTGCCTATCGCTTCCTGATCGATAGCCGCGACACCGAAACCGATAGCCGTCTGGAAGGACTGAGTGACGCTTTCAGCGTATTCCGCTGCCATAGCATCATGAACTGCGTCAGTGTGTGTCCGAAGGGGCTGAACCCGACGCGCGCTATCGGTCATATTAAGTCGATGCTGCTGCAGCGCAGTGCGTAAGTAGTGAGAGGGGAGCGCTGTTCCCCTCACCCTAACCCTCTCCCTAAGGGAGAGGGAACAGATTGCAGAAACCTTTAAAAACTGCCAGTTAAGTAAATAATCGAGACGTTCAGCGCGAGACAAGGCGCGGCTGAACGAATCCCCTGGAGCATAGTTAACTATGTGACTGGGGTGAGTGAAAGCCGCAACGCAGTCGCAGCCGGAACGACGAAGATTATTTAGACAGTTTCTAAAGGTTCCTTCGCGGGCCAATAAGAGCTCGCAGGTGAACCCCGGCACGTACACGTGGTGTGCGTGGTAGTTTCTACGGCGAAAGTAAGCATAAAAATGCTTAAGGGATCACGATGCAGAACGGCGCAATGAAAGCCTGGCTGGACTCTTCTTACCTCTCTGGTGCGAACCAGAGCTGGATAGAACAGCTCTATGAAGACTTCTTAACCGATCCTGACTCAGTGGACGCAAACTGGCGTTCCATGTTCCAGCAGTTGCCTGGTACAGGGGTCAAACCGGATCAATTCCATTCCAAAACACGTGATTATTTCCGTCGTCTGGCGAAGGATGCCTCACGTTACTCTTCTGCGATTTCCGACCCTGACACCAATGCGAAACAGGTTAAAGTCCTGCAGCTTATCAACGCTTATCGCTTCCGCGGTCACCAGCATGCGAATCTCGATCCGCTGGGACTGTGGAAACAAGACCGTGTGGCCGATCTCGATCCGGCGTATCACGATCTGACCGAGGCCGATTTCCAGGAAAGCTTTAACGTAGGTTCCTTTGCCATCGGCAAAGACACGATGAAGCTGGGCGATCTGATTGACGCGCTCAAGCAAACCTACTGCGGCTCCATCGGCGCGGAATATATGCACATCACCTCTACCGAAGAGAAACGCTGGATCCAGCAGCGCATCGAATCCGTAGCGGGCCACGCGACCTTCTCGGCTGACGAGAAAAAACGCTTCCTGAGTGAACTGACCGCAGCGGAAGGGCTTGAGCGCTATCTGGGCGCGAAGTTCCCGGGCGCAAAACGCTTCTCGCTGGAAGGCGGCGACGCGCTGGTGCCGATGCTGAAAGAGCTGATTCGCCACGCAGGCAAGAGCGGCACCCGTGAAGTGGTGCTCGGCATGGCGCACCGTGGTCGTCTGAACGTGCTGGTCAACGTGCTGGGTAAAAAACCGCAGGACCTGTTCGACGAATTCGCGGGCAAACATAAAGAACACCTCGGCACCGGCGACGTGAAGTACCACATGGGCTTCTCGTCGGATATCGAAACCGAAGGCGGTCTGGTTCACCTGGCGCTGGCGTTTAACCCGTCGCACCTGGAAATCGTCAGCCCGGTGGTTATCGGTTCCGTACGCGCGCGTCTGGATCGTCTGGACGAGCCAAGCAGTAATAAAGTGCTGCCAATCACCATCCACGGCGATGCGGCGGTAACAGGGCAGGGCGTGGTTCAGGAAACCCTGAACATGTCGAAAGCGCGTGGTTACGAAGTGGGCGGTACCGTTCGCATCGTGATCAACAACCAGGTGGGCTTTACTACCTCTAACCCGTTGGATGCGCGTTCTACCCCGTACTGCACCGACATCGGTAAGATGGTACAGGCACCCATCTTCCACGTTAACGCGGATGACCCGGAAGCCGTTGCTTTCGTTACTCGCCTGGCGCTGGACTTCCGTAATACCTTCAAACGCGATGTGTTCATTGACCTCTTCTGCTACCGCCGTCACGGCCACAACGAAGCGGATGAGCCAAGTGCAACCCAGCCGCTGATGTACCAGAAAATCAAAAAACACCCGACCCCGCGCAAAATCTATGCTGACAAGCTGGAAAGCGACAAAGTGGCGACGCTGGAAGATGCGACTGAAATGGTCAACCTCTACCGCGACGCGCTGGACGCGGGTGAATGCGTAGTGAAAGAGCTGCGCCCGATGAACATGCACTCCTTTACCTGGTCTCCGTACCTCAACCACGAGTGGGATGAGAGCTACCCGAACAAGGTGGAGATGAAGCGCCTGCAGGAGCTGGCTAAACGCATCAGCACCGTGCCGGACGCTATCGAGATGCAGTCTCGCGTGGCGAAAATTTACGCTGACCGTCAGTCCATGGCGGCAGGCGAGAAGCTGTTTGACTGGGGCGGCGCGGAAACGCTGGCTTACGCGACGCTGGTTGACGAAGGCATTCCTGTTCGTCTGTCCGGTGAAGATGCGGGCCGCGGCACCTTCTTCCACCGTCATGCGGTGGTTCACAACCAGTCTAACGGTTCAACCTACACCCCGCTGCAGCACGTGCACAACGGTCAGGGCCAGTTCAAGGTCTGGGACTCCGTGCTGTCTGAAGAAGCGGTACTGGCTTTCGAGTACGGTTACGCCACGGCAGAACCGCGCACCCTGACCATCTGGGAAGCGCAGTTCGGTGACTTCGCCAACGGTGCGCAGGTGGTTATCGACCAGTTCATCTCCTCCGGCGAGCAGAAGTGGGGCCGTATGTGTGGCCTGGTGATGCTGCTGCCGCACGGTTATGAAGGTCAGGGTCCGGAGCACTCCTCCGCGCGTCTGGAACGTTATCTGCAGCTTTGCGCCGAGCAGAACATGCAGGTCTGCGTGCCGTCCACCCCGGCTCAGGTCTACCACATGCTGCGTCGTCAGGCGCTGCGCGGTATGCGTCGTCCGCTGGTGGTGATGTCGCCGAAATCCCTGCTGCGTCATCCGCTGGCGGTGTCCAGCCTGGATGAGCTGGCGAACGGCACCTTCCTGCCGGCCATCGGTGAAATTGACGAGCTGGATCCGCAGGCCGTGAAGCGTGTGGTGATGTGTTCTGGTAAGGTTTATTACGACCTGCTGGAACAGCGCCGTAAGAACGATCAGAAAGATGTCGCCATCGTGCGTATCGAACAGCTTTATCCATTCCCGCATCAGGCGATGCAGGAAGTGCTGAAACAGTACGCTCACGTACATGATTTTGTCTGGTGCCAGGAAGAGCCGCTCAACCAGGGCGCATGGTACTGCAGCCAGCATCATTTCCGTGAAGTGATTCCATTTGGTTCAGCCCTGCGCTATGCAGGTCGCCCGGCCTCCGCCTCTCCGGCGGTAGGGTATATGTCCGTTCACCAGAAGCAGCAACAAGATCTGGTCAATGACGCGCTGAACGTCGATTAATTAAAGGATACATAATGAGTAGCGTAGATATTCTTGTTCCCGACCTGCCTGAATCCGTAGCAGATGCGACCGTCGCTACCTGGCACAAAAAACCAGGCGATGCCGTTAAGCGCGATGAAGTGCTGGTAGAAATCGAAACTGACAAAGTGGTACTGGAAGTACCGGCTTCGGCGGATGGCGTTCTGGACGCGGTGCTGGAAGATGAAGGTACCACCGTCACCTCTCGTCAGATCCTGGGTCGCCTGCGTGAAGGCAACAGCGCGGGCAAAGAGTCCAGCGCCAAGTCTGAAGAGAAAGCCTCTACGCCGGCTCAGCGCCAGCAGGCTTCTCTGGAAGAACAGTCTAACGATGCCCTCAGCCCGGCGATCCGTCGCCTGCTGGCGGAACACAGCCTTGACCCGGCAGCCATTAAAGGCACCGGTGTGGGCGGTCGTCTGACGCGCGAAGATATCGACAAGCACCTGGCGAAAGCGCCAGCTCAGGCAGAAGCGAAAGCCCCTGCGGCAGCGCCAGCAGCTCAGCCTGCTCTGGGCGCACGCAGCGAAAAACGCGTGCCAATGACCCGCCTGCGCAAGCGCGTGGCCGAGCGTCTGCTGGAAGCGAAAAACTCCACCGCGATGCTGACCACCTTCAACGAAGTGAACATGAAGCCAATCATGGACCTGCGTAAGCAGTACGGTGACGCCTTTGAAAAACGTCACGGTATCCGTCTGGGCTTTATGTCCTTCTACGTGAAGGCGGTGGTTGAAGCGCTGAAACGCTATCCGGAAGTGAACGCGTCTATCGATGGCGATGACGTGGTTTACCACAACTATTTCGACGTCAGCATGGCGGTTTCTACTCCACGTGGCCTGGTAACGCCGGTTCTGCGTGATGTGGATACCCTGGGTATGGCTGATATTGAGAAAAACATTAAAGAGCTGGCTGTTAAAGGCCGCGACGGTAAGCTGACCGTAGACGACCTGACCGGCGGTAACTTCACCATTACCAACGGCGGCGTATTCGGCTCGCTGATGTCTACCCCGATCATTAACCCGCCGCAGAGCGCGATCCTGGGTATGCACGCCATTAAAGATCGTCCTATGGCGGTAGACGGTAAGGTTGAGATCCTGCCGATGATGTACCTGGCGCTCTCTTACGATCACCGCCTGATCGACGGCCGCGAGTCCGTAGGCTTCCTGGTGGCGATTAAAGAGCTGCTGGAAGATCCAACGCGCCTGCTGCTGGACGTCTAGTTTTGCAGTCTTGCCCGGCGGCGTATGGCTGCCGGGCCAATAAAAGCACGACCTAACGATTACCTGAAGGATGGATAGAACACATGAACTTACATGAATATCAGGCCAAACAGCTGTTTGCCCGGTATGGCTTACCGGCTCCGGTGGGTTATGCCTGTACTACCCCGCGTGAAGCAGAAGAAGCCGCATCTAAAATCGGTTCCGGCCCGTGGGTAGTTAAATGTCAGGTTCACGCTGGTGGCCGTGGTAAAGCGGGCGGTGTGAAGGTTGTTAAGAGCAAAGAAGAGATTCGTGCGTTTGCTGAACATTGGCTCGGCAAGCGTCTGGTGACCTACCAGACAGATGCAAACGGCCAGCCGGTCAACCAGATCCTGGTTGAAGCGGCAACCGATATCGCGAAAGAGCTGTACCTGGGCGCGGTTGTTGACCGTAGCTCCCGTCGCGTGGTGTTCATGGCGTCTACCGAAGGTGGCGTGGAAATCGAAAAAGTGGCGGAAGAAACGCCTCACCTGATCCACAAAGTGGCTATCGATCCGCTGGCGGGCCCAATGCCTTACCAGGGGCGCGAGCTGGCGTTCAAACTGGGCCTGGAAGGCAAGCTGGTTCAGCAGTTCACCAAGATCTTCATGGGTCTGGCGACCATCTTCCTGGAGCGCGACCTGGCGCTGATCGAGATCAACCCGCTGGTGATCACCACCCAGGGCGATCTGATCTGCCTCGACGGCAAGCTGGGCGCTGACGGCAACGCGCTGTTCCGCCAGCCGGATCTGCGCGAAATGCGCGATCAGTCTCAGGAAGATCCACGTGAAGCGCAGGCGGCACAGTGGGAACTGAACTACGTAGCGCTGGATGGTAACATCGGCTGCATGGTTAACGGTGCGGGCCTGGCAATGGGCACCATGGATATCGTTAAGCTGCACGGCGGTGAGCCAGCAAACTTCCTCGACGTGGGCGGTGGCGCAACCAAAGAGCGCGTAACCGAAGCGTTTAAAATCATTCTCTCCGACGACAACGTGAAGGCTGTTCTGGTGAACATCTTCGGCGGTATCGTCCGTTGCGACCTGATCGCAGACGGTATCATCGGTGCGGTAGAAGAAGTGGGTGTTAATGTTCCGGTTGTTGTGCGTCTGGAAGGTAACAACGCTGAACTCGGCGCGAAAAAACTGGCTGACAGCGGCCTGAATATTATTGCAGCGAAAAGTCTGACGGATGCAGCTCAGCAGGTTGTTGCCGCAGTGGAGGGGAAATAATGTCCGTTTTAATTAATAAAGATACCAAGGTTATCTGCCAGGGCTTCACCGGTAGCCAGGGGACTTTCCACTCCGAACAGGCGATTGCCTATGGTACGCAGATGGTTGGCGGCGTAACGCCAGGTAAAGGCGGTACCACCCACCTGGGCCTGCCTGTGTTCAACACCGTGCGTGAAGCGGTAGAAGCGACGGGCGCAACCGCGACCGTGATCTACGTTCCGGCTCCGTTCTGCAAAGACTCCATTCTGGAAGCGATCGACGCAGGCATTAAACTGATCATCACCATCACCGAAGGCATCCCGACGCTGGATATGCTGACCGTGAAGGTGAAGCTGGACGAAGCAGGCGTGCGCATGATCGGCCCGAACTGCCCTGGCGTTATCACCCCGGGCGAATGCAAAATCGGCATCATGCCGGGCCACATTCACAAGCCGGGTAAAGTGGGCATCGTGTCCCGTTCCGGTACCCTGACCTATGAAGCGGTTAAGCAGACCACCGATTACGGCTTCGGCCAGTCCACCTGCGTGGGCATCGGCGGTGACCCGATCCCGGGCTCTAACTTCATCGATATCCTGAAGCTGTTCCAGGAAGATCCGCAGACCGAAGCGATCGTGATGATCGGTGAGATCGGCGGAAGCGCGGAAGAAGAAGCGGCTGCTTACATCAAAGAACACGTGACCAAGCCAGTTGTGGGCTACATCGCGGGTGTGACCGCGCCGAAAGGCAAGCGTATGGGTCACGCAGGCGCGATCATCGCCGGTGGTAAAGGTACGGCTGATGAGAAATTCGCAGCGCTGGAAGCCGCAGGCGTGAAGACCGTTCGCAGCCTGGCGGATATCGGCGAAGCACTGAAATCCATCATTAAGTAAGTCCTCTCTGCTCCCCGAAAGGAGGGCGTTGAAGTATAAAAATGTCCGTTTCGACATGGTTGGCCGCTGTAAAGCGGCCTTTTTTATTGCCTGCGTTTGGCGACAAGCGTGAACTTGTAATCGTCGGTATTGAACACGTTGCGGCTGTATTCAAATACCCGTCCGTCCTTCAGAAACCCGCGGGAGACTTTTTCCAGGATCGGCTTTGCCGGATCGAGCGCCAGCGCGGCAATCGCCTCTTCTGACGGCATGATCGGCACCAGCTCCTGCTCGCTGCGATCGATAACCAGCTTCTTGATCTGCTCAACGTAGTGGTATTTCGAATTCTCCATCACTTCCCAGGTGAGGTCGGGGAACATCGCCAGCGGCATCCACGTTTCTTCCAGATTCACCGGTTTTTGTTTGATAAAGCGGACTCGTTTGACGTGCCAGACTTTATCGTCCGGGTTGATCGCCAGTCGTGCCGCGAGCATATCATCGGCTTTCACCACTTCGAAGACCCTGACGTCGCTGTGCGTATCGACGTTTCGGTCCGCCAGCTTTTCGTAAAATCCGGTGAGCTGGTAAATATCGTAGTTAACCCGCTCCTCTTTTACATACGAGCCGCTGCCCTGAATGCTTTCGACGATCTGCTCATCGGCGAGCAGCTTCAGAGCCTGCCGTACGGTGACACGGCTGACGCTAAAAGCCTCCTGAAGGCTGGACTCCGTCGGGAGTGCGTCCCCGGGTTTTAATTCCCCGGCATTAATTTTCTCGCGGAACGCATCGGCTATCTGCCGGTACATTGGTTTATTGCCCATTTCATCGCGCCTGCTTAATACCTTTTTAGGGCATTATGCATTCAACTAATAATTTGTAAATAATACAACTAAAATACAAATTTGACGGTTAGTGAAAATGATCACATAAATGTATTATTAAGTCTGCCAGAATCCTTCCCAGACAATAACTTTTTATAGGTGAGGATCTTTATGAACCTGACGACTCTGACCGATCCGCGTGCTGTCTGCGTTCAGGCCCAGTTTACTGGCCGTGATGAGGCAATCCGTCAGCTTGCAGCGCGGCTGGTGACGCTGGGCAAAATAGCTGACGCCGATGCCTTTCTGGCGGAAGTTTTCCAGCGTGAATCGCTTGGCCCGACGGCGCTGGGAGAAGGACTGGCAGTACCTCACGGTAAATCAGCAGCCGTGAAGGAAGCGGCTTTTGCCGTGGCAACCCTGAGCGAACCGCTGGAGTGGGAAGGCGTTGACGGGCCGGAAAAGGTTGAGCTGATTTTTCTGCTCGCTATTCCGCCTGCACAAGCCGGTTCGACGCATATTCAGGTGCTAACGGAGCTAACGTCTCGCCTGGCGGATGACGATCTCAGGGCACGGGTGATGGCGGCCTCCACGGCGGAAGAAGTTCTTGCTGCGCTGGAAGCTGCTCCTGATGCGGAAGAGGCCGATGTCGCGGTAAATGCCCCGACAATCGTCTGCGTTACCGCCTGTCCGGCTGGAATCGCCCATACCTACATGGCTGCGGAGTATCTGGAAAAAGCGGGACGCAAACTGGGCGTCAACGTAGTGGTCGAAAAGCAGGGGGCGAACGGCATTGAGGGACGCATCACCGCGCAGCAGCTGCAGGAGGCCAAAGCCTGCATCTTTGCGGCGGAGGTGGCGATCAAGGAGAGCGAACGTTTTCAGGGGATCCCCGCCATTTCAGTGCCCGTTGCGGAACCTCTGCGCCATGCTGAAGCTCTCATTGAACGCGCGCTGGCACTCCAGCCCTCAACCGATGCACGTCAAGTGCATGGCGATCCCGAAACGAAAAAGAGCGTTAAAACTGAACTCAAGCAGGCGCTTCTTAGCGGTATCTCCTTTGCGGTGCCGCTGATCGTCGCCGGCGGGACGGTGCTGGCCGTGTCGGTACTGCTGGCACAAATTCTGGGCCTGCAGCACCTGTTCGACCAGGAAAACTCGTGGCTGTGGATGTACCGCAAGCTTGGCGGCGGCATGCTCGGCATTCTGATGGTACCCGTTCTGGCGGCCTATACAGCTTACTCGCTGGCGGATAAACCCGCGCTGACGCCGGGCTTTGCGGCCGGGCTTGCAGCCAATATGATCGGTTCCGGTTTTCTGGGCGCTATCGTCGGAGGGCTGATCGCGGGTTACCTGATGCGCTGGGTGAAAAATCACATTCGCCTGAGTAGCCGCTTCAACGGTTTTTTAACCTTTTATCTCTATCCGGTTATTGGCGTACTGGGTGCGGGCAGCCTGATGCTGTTTGTGATCGGTGAGCCGGTGGCCTGGCTTAATACTACGCTCACCGCCTGGCTTAACGGTTTATCCGGTGCGAATGCGCTGCTTCTGGGGGCGATCCTCGGCTTTATGTGCTCATTCGATTTGGGTGGCCCGGTCAACAAAGCCTCTTACGCGTTCTGTCTGGGAGCGATGGCTAACGGGGTATACGGTCCCTATGCGATCTTTGCCTCCGTCAAAATGGTGTCGGCCTTTACCGTGACGGCGTCAACGATGCTGGCGCCGAAGTTTTTTAAACCGTTTGAAATTGAAACCGGTAAATCAACGTGGCTGCTCGGCCTGGCGGGCATTACCGAAGGGGCGATCCCAATGGCGATTGAAGATCCGCTTCGCGTCATTGGCTCATTTGTGCTCGGCTCCATGGTAACAGGCGCGATTGTTGGTGCGATGGGGATCGGGTTATCCACCCCGGGGGCCGGTATTTTCTCTCTCTTTTTACTTCACGATGCCGGGTTGAGCGGTGTGGTTGCGGCGGCGGGCTGGTTTGGCGCGGCGCTGGTGGGTACCGCTATCTCCACCTTTATTCTGCTGCTCTGGCGACGCCAGGCGGTAAAAAAGGGCAAATACGTCATTGAAGACGCCATACCGTAAAAACTCACAAAACAGGAAACGAAGATGAAAGCTGTATCTCGCGTTCATATCACGCCGCATATGCACTGGGACCGTGAGTGGTACTTCACCACTGAAGAGTCACGTATTCTTCTGGTCAATAATATGGAAGAGATCCTGACCCGTCTGGAGCAGGACGATGAATATAAATATTACGTCCTCGATGGCCAGACGGCGGTGCTGGAGGATTATTTTGCCGTCGTGCCCGAAAACCGGGCACGCGTGAAGGCGCTAGTCGAGCGCGGAAAGCTCATTATTGGCCCCTGGTATACCCAGACCGATACCACTATTGTCAGCGGCGAGTCGATTGTCCGCAACCTGATGTACGGTATCCGGGACTGTATGGCGTTCGGCGAGCCGATGAAGATAGGTTATCTGCCGGATTCGTTTGGTATGTCCGGCCAGCTTCCGCATATCTATAACGGATTTGGCATTACCCGCACCATGTTCTGGCGCGGCTGTTCTGAACGACACGGGACCGATAAAACCGAGTTTCTCTGGCAGAGCCAGGACGGCAGCGAAGTTACGGCTCAGGTGCTGCCGCTGGGCTACGCGATTGGTAAGTACTTACCGGAGGACGAAGCCGGGCTGCGAAAACGGCTCGATAGCTATTTCGACGTTCTGGAAAAGGCCTCCGTCACCAAAGAGATTTTGCTGCCCAACGGCCACGATCAAATGCCGCTGCAGCAGAACATTTTTGCGGTGATGGATAAGCTGCGTGAAATCTATCCCCAGCGTCAATTTGTGATGAGCCGTTTTGAGGAGGTGTTTAACCATATCGAGGCGCGCCGCGATGAGCTGGCGACCCTGAAAGGGGAGTTTATCGACGGGAAATATATGCGTGTTCACCGGACAATCGGCTCCACGCGCATGGATATTAAAATCGCCCATGCGCGTATCGAGAACAAAATTGTCAATATTCTCGAACCGCTGGCGACGCTTGCCTGGACGCTGGGCTTCGATTACCACCACGGCCTGCTGGAGAAGATGTGGAAAGAGATCCTCAAAAACCACGCTCACGACAGCATCGGCTGCTGCTGCAGCGACAAGGTGCACCGCGAGATTGTCTCCCGCTTTGCGCTGGCTGAGGACATGGCGGACAACCTGGTGCGTTTCTATATGCGCAAGATTGTCGACAACATGCCGCAAAGCGACGCCGACAAGCTGGTGATGTTCAACCTGATGCCCTGGCCGCGTGAAGAGGTGATGAACACCACGATTCGACTGCGCGCCAGCCAGTTCCGTCTGCGGGATGATAAAGGCAACGAGATCCCGTATTTTATTCGCAGCGCGCGCGAGCTCGACCCTGGTCTCATTGACCGGCAGATTGTCCATTACGGTAATTACGAACCGTTTATGGAGTTTGATATTCAGCTCAGCCAGATACTGCCGTCGATGGGCTACCGTACGCTGTTTATCGAACCAAACGTGGCCGGGAAGGTGCTCTCGCCGGTGAAAAACACCGAATCCTTGCTCGAAAACGCCTTCTGGCAGATTGATATTAATAACGACGGTACGCTGCGCCTGCGCGACAAAGAAACCGGGCTGATTTATGACCGCGTGCTGGAAATCGAAGAGAGTTCGGATGATGGCGATGAGTACGACTACTCGCCTTCGCGGGAAGAGTGGAGACTCACTTCTGCACAGGGCGAGCATCAGGTCGAGGTTATACACGAAGGCTGGCAGAGCAGGGCGGTGATTCGCCATCAGATCGCGGTACCATCTAATCTGGCCGAACGCGCGGCGGGTCAGCGAAACGGGTCTCTCGGCGCTGAGTTTGAAATCACGCTTAGCCACCACAGCAGACGTATTGATGTGGCAGTGCGTCTGGATAATCAGGCTGACGACCACCGCGTTCGCGTGCTGATCCCAACGCCGTTTACAACCCAGGGCGTGTTAGCGGATACGCAGTTTGGCACTCTCACTCGTCCGGTGCAGGACGCGGCGATGGAAAACTGGCAGGAGGAGGGGTGGAAAGAAGCGCCGGTTCCGGTCTGGAACTTACTCAACTATGCCGTCCTGCAGGAAAAACGAAACGGGCTTGCGCTGTTCACCGAAGGACTACGCGAGTTTGAAGTAGTAGGCGAGGATAAAAAAGCCTTTGCCCTGACCCTGCTTCGCGGCGTGGGGTTACTCGGCAAAGAAGATTTGCTGTTGCGCCCCGGTAGACCTTCAGGAATCAAAATGCCTGTTCCTGACTCCCAGGTGCGCGGTTCGTTAAGCTGTCGCTTTAGCCTCTTCAGCTTCAGTGGAACGCCGGAAAACGCGGGCGTCGCGCAGCAGGCTAAATCGTGGTTAACACCGGTGCAGTGCTATAACAAAATTCCCTGGGACGCGATGAAGCTCAATCGCTCGTCGTTTACCACGCCGGAAAGTTACAGTCTGCTGGCGCTTTCGCCAACGGGATGCGTGCTCAGTACGCTCAAAAAGGCTGAAGATCGAGACGAGCTCATTCTTCGTCTGTTCAACCCTTCTGAGTCCAGCGCATGTGACGCGACGTTATCCGTGGATCCGACCGTGAAACGGTGCTGCGAAACGGACATGAATGAACGGATAATAGACAATCGTGAAGAAGAGGGCATCGTCGGGGCGTTCAGACCGGGACAGTCACGAACCTTTAGCATTCTTCTTGCCTGAAAACCGCTGACACGATCAAAAGGCCGCAGAGTTTGCGGCCTTTTTTCATTAAGTAGTCACGCTTCGGTGTTAACTTCCGGGATAATAAAAGTAAATAAAATGTAATTTCTAAGGGTTGCAAAAACAAAATGGAAAAATAAACTGGCCCGACTACGCTTATTGTTTGTCTCGCTTCGGCAGGGCGTTTTTCTTTCGCGTTAATTAAAATCACTTCTGTTTATATTTTTTTTCGTCTTCGATAACCAATCGCATCCTTGCATATACATATCATTAACATGGTTTTTACCATTCTTACCGCGACTAAACATGATTAACATCAAGGTTTGTTTTTGATTTAAATCAAAGTTTAATCCTTGGAAAAAGATGCTGAAAAGCGCTAAATTGTCCCCGATCAAAATGGCCGAAAAGTGGTAATTTTGCTATAAATTGATCGCCGTCGAAAAACGTAAATGTGATTCAATAAAAACCTGTTTATTGTAAGGGTTTTGCAGCGTATTATATTTGCGGGATCAATTTGAGTTTTTTATTAACCTATTTGTAACCTGTCGTCATCGTTTTTATCCTTCTCCAGGGTAATAACGACGACCAGGATGCGAATAATTTGTATTGGGGCATGCGTGTGGATCTCTCTCTGATGGGGTTCACTCTCGGAGTCTTCATGCGATGAGCAAGGAGTCATAATGTTAGACGTAGTCGAACTGTCGCGCTTACAGTTTGCCTTGACCGCGATGTACCACTTCCTGTTTGTGCCACTGACGCTCGGTATGGCGTTCCTGCTGGCCATCATGGAAACGGTTTACGTCCTCTCCGGCAAACAGATTTATAAAGATATGACCAAGTTCTGGGGCAAGTTGTTTGGTATCAACTTTGCGCTGGGCGTGGCAACCGGTTTGACCATGGAGTTCCAGTTCGGGACTAACTGGTCTTACTATTCGCACTATGTAGGGGATATCTTCGGTGCGCCGCTGGCCATTGAAGGTCTGATGGCCTTCTTCCTCGAATCCACCTTTGTAGGTCTGTTCTTCTTCGGTTGGGACCGTCTGGGTAAAGTCCAGCACATGGCCGTAACCTGGCTGGTGGCATTAGGTTCGAACCTGTCCGCGCTGTGGATCCTGGTGGCGAACGGCTGGATGCAGAACCCGATCGCGTCTGACTTCAACTTCGAAACCATGCGCATGGAGATGGTCAGCTTTGCCGAACTGGTCCTGAACCCGGTCGCCCAAGTTAAATTCGTTCACACTGTGGCATCTGGCTACGTGTGCGGCGCGATGTTCGTGCTGGGTATCAGCTCCTACTATATGCTGCGCGGTCGTGACTTCGCGTTTGCCAAGCGCTCCTTTGCTATCGCTGCAAGCTTCGGTATGGCTGCAATCCTCTCCGTTATCGTTCTGGGTGATGAATCCGGTTACGAAATGGGTGACGTGCAGAAAACCAAACTGGCCGCTATCGAAGCCGAATGGGAAACCCAGCCGGCGCCTGCTGCCTTTACGCTGTTCGGTATTCCCGATCAGGACGCGCAGGAAAACCGCTTCGCCATTCAGATCCCTTACGCGCTGGGTATCATTGCAACCCGTTCTGTCGATAAGCAGGTAACGGGTCTGAAAGAGCTGATGGTTCAGCACGAAGAGCGTATCCGTAACGGTATGAAGGCCTACTCGCTGCTGGAACAGCTGCGTGCCGGTTCTACCGACCAGGCTGTTCGCGACCAGTTCAACAACGTGAAGAAAGATCTGGGTTACGGTCTGCTGCTGAAACGCTATACCCCGAACGTTTCTGATGCGACGGAAGCACAAATTCAGATGGCGACCAAAGACTCGATTCCTCGCGTTGCGCCACTGTACTTCGCATTCCGTATCATGGTGGGCTGCGGCATCATCATGCTGCTGATCATTGCGGCGTCCTTCTGGTCCGTGATTCGCAACCGCATCGGCGAGAAAAAATGGCTGCTGCGTACCGCGCTGTACGGTATTCCACTGCCGTGGATCGCGATTGAGTCCGGCTGGTTTGTAGCAGAATACGGCCGTCAGCCATGGGCGATTGGTGAGGTGCTGCCAACGGCGGTAGCGAACTCCTCCCTGACGGCAGGCGACCTGATCTTCTCCATGCTGCTGATCTGTGGTCTGTACACCCTGTTCCTGGTGGCTGAACTGTTCCTGATGTTCAAGTTCGCGCGCCTTGGCCCAAGCAGCCTGAAAACCGGTCGCTATCACTACGAGCAGTCCACTGTGACTACTCAGCCGGCACGCTAAGACAGGAGTCATCAAATGATCGATTATGAAGTATTGCGTTTTATCTGGTGGCTGCTGGTTGGCGTTCTGCTGATCGGTTTCGCCGTCACGGATGGTTTCGACATGGGGGTGGGGATGCTCACCCGTTTCCTCGGTCGCAATGACACCGAGCGTCGAATCATGATTAACTCCATCGCCCCTCACTGGGACGGTAACCAGGTGTGGCTGATCACCGCAGGCGGCGCGCTGTTCGCTGCCTGGCCGATGGTCTACGCGGCTGCGTTCTCCGGCTTCTACGTGGCGATGATTCTGGTGCTGGCCTCTTTATTCTTCCGTCCGGTCGGTTTCGACTACCGTTCCAAGATTGAAGACACCCGCTGGCGCAACATGTGGGACTGGGGCATCTTCATCGGTAGCTTCGTTCCACCGTTGGTGATTGGCGTGGCGTTCGGTAACCTGCTGCAGGGCGTACCGTTCCACCTCGACGAATACATGCGTCTTTACTACACCGGTAACTTCTTCCAGCTGCTGAATCCGTTTGGTCTGCTGGCCGGTGTGGTGAGCGTGGCGATGATCATCACTCAGGGCGCAACCTACCTGCAGATGCGTACTGTCGGAGAACTGCACCTGCGCTCTCGTGCTACTGCTCAGGTTGCGGCACTGGTGACGCTGGTCTGCTTTGCTCTGGCAGGCGTGTGGGTGGTCTACGGCATTGATGGTTACGTGGTGACGTCCGCGATTAACCACTCGGCACCGTCTAACCCGCTGACCAAAGAAGTGGCGCGTCAGGCTGGTGCCTGGCTGGTGAACTTCAACAATACCCCTGCGCTGTGGGCGATCCCGGCTCTGGGTGTACTGCTGCCGCTGCTGACCGTGCTGACGTCTCGTCTGGAGAAAGGTGCTCTGGCGTTCGTGTTCTCTTCACTGACGCTGGCGTGCATCATCCTGACGGCGGGTATTGCCATGTTCCCATTCGTCATGCCGTCCAGCACCATGCTGAATGCTAGCCTGACCATGTGGGATGCAACCTCCAGCCATATGACGCTGAACTTAATGACTTACGTTGCTTGCGTGTTCGTTCCGATTGTTCTGGCTTACACCATCTGGTGTTACTGGAAAATGTTCGGTCGTATCACTAAAGAACATATCGAAAGCAACACCCACTCTATGTATTAAGTAAGGAGCTGAATATGTGGTATTTCGCATGGATTTTAGGGACGCTTCTTGCCTGTGCCTTTGGTGTCATTACTGCCCTGGCGCTTGAGCACGTAGAAGCGACCAAAGCGGGTGAAGAAAAACACTGATGAATATTATCGCGAAACTTTACGCGGTAATGGATAAGCGCCCGTTACGGGCGCTTTCTTTAGTGATGGCATTACTGCTGGCAGGCTGTATCTTCTGGGACCCGTCGCGCTTTGCGGCAAAGACCAGCGAGCTTGAGATCTGGCACGGCTTCCTCATCATGTGGGCGGTGTGTGCCGGGGTGATCCACGGCGTGGGCTTTCGTCCAAAAGCGGTTCACTGGCAGGGCATTTTCTGCCCGCTCATTGCCGATCTGGTCCTTCTCGCCGGATTGATTTTCTTCTTCTTCTGAATAAGAAACGTCCTATAACGTTATGGGCTTACCCGAGCCCATAAAAATTTACTCTCCGTTTACTTTCTCCCATTCCAAACCATCTTTCCCGCGCGTATAGTAGCGAAGTTTAAAAGCATTAACTTTTATTGCATTACCAGGATGTAAAGTGAATACAACGCTGTTTCGATGGCCGGTTCGTGTCTATTACGAAGATACCGATGCCGGTGGTGTGGTTTACCACGCCAGCTACGTTGCTTTTTATGAACGGGCACGCACAGAGATGCTGCGCCATCATCACTTTAGTCAACAGGTGCTGTTGGCTGAGCGAGTTGCCTTCGTGGTACGCAAGATGACGCTTGAGTATTTTGCGCCTGCCAGACTCGACGATATGCTCGAAGTCCAAACTGAAATTACATCAATGCGCGGGACCTCACTGGTATTCACGCAGCGGATAGTCAACGCAGAGAACACCGTACTGAACTCAGCTGAAGTACTGATTGTTTGTGTTGATCCAACCATAATGAAGCCTCGTGCGCTTCCTAAGTCTATTGTCGCGGAGTTTAAGCAGTGACTGACATGAATATCCTTGATTTGTTCCTGAAGGCAAGCCTTCTGGTTAAACTTATCATGTTGATTTTGATTGGTTTTTCAATCGCATCCTGGGCCATCATCATCCAGAGAACGCGTATCCTCAATGCTGCTGGCCGTGAAGCGGAAGCGTTTGAAGATAAGTTCTGGTCGGGCATTGAGCTTTCTCGTCTGTATCAGGAGAGCCAGGGACGCCGTGAAAACCTGACCGGCTCTGAACAAATTTTCTATAGCGGATTCAAAGAGTTTGCTCGTCTGCATCGTGCAAACAATC
The DNA here is from genome assembly GCA_011754535.1 of Enterobacter asburiae. Lineage (NCBI taxonomy): Bacteria > Pseudomonadati > Pseudomonadota > Gammaproteobacteria > Enterobacterales > Enterobacteriaceae > Enterobacter > Enterobacter asburiae. The sequence goes on from JAAQVN010000001.1 coordinate 1,464,415, forward strand.
ATGCGCCGGAAGCGGTCGTGGAAGGCGCCTCGCGTGCGATGCGTATCTCTATGAACCGTGAGCTGGAAAATCTTGAAACGCACATTCCTTTCCTCGGCACTGTCGGCTCCATCAGCCCGTATATCGGTCTGTTTGGTACCGTGTGGGGGATCATGCACGCCTTTATCGCGCTTGGTGCGGTGAAGCAGGCGACGTTGCAGATGGTTGCACCGGGTATCGCTGAAGCACTGATTGCGACCGCTATCGGTCTGTTTGCGGCTATCCCGGCGGTTATGGCTTACAACCGTCTGAACCAGCGCGTGAACAAACTGGAACTGAACTACGACAACTTTATGGAAGAGTTCACCGCGATTCTGCACCGTCAGGCGTTTACCAGCACCGAGAGCAACAAGGGGTAAACCATGGCCAGATCGCGTGGACGAGGTCGTCGCGAGCTCAAGTCCGAAATCAATATCGTTCCACTGCTGGACGTCCTGTTGGTACTGCTGCTGATCTTCATGGCAACAGCGCCAATCATTACCCAGAGCGTGGAGGTGGATCTTCCGGATGCGACAGAATCACAGGCGGTGAGCACCAATGACGATCCTCCGGTCATCATTGAAGTTTCCGGCGTAGGGCAGTACAGCGTGGTGGTAGAAAAAGATCGCATGGATCAGCTTCCACCCGAGCAGGTGATTGCTGAGGCGCAGCGTCGCCTCGAGTCAAATCCGAAAACGGTCTTCTTAATCGGTGGCGCGAAAGACGTACCCTACGATGAAATTATTAAAGCGCTGAACTTGCTACATAGTGCGGGTGTTAAGTCAGTTGGCTTAATGACTCAACCTATTTGATCATCCGCGTAGTTTTTGGGAACCGATAGTGTCAAAGGCAACCGAACAGAACGACAAGCTTAAGCGAGCGATAATCGTCTCCGCAGTGCTGCACGTTATTCTTTTTGCAGCGCTGATCTGGAGTTCGTTCGACGAGCATATTGATGCATCAGCAGGCGGCGGTGGAGGATCTTCCATTGACGCCGTAATGGTGGATCCCGGTGCGGTAGTGCAGAACTATAATCGCGAACAACAGCAGAAGGCGAGTGCCAAACGGGCTGAAGAGCAGCGTGAAAAACAGGCGCAACAGCAGGCGGAAGAGCTGCGTGAAAAGCAGGCCGCCGAGCAGGAGCGTTTGAAGCAGCTTGAGAAAGAACGTTTGCAGGCGCAGGAAGCAGCGAAAGCGCAGGCGGAACAGCAGAAGCAAGCCGAAGAGACCGCGAAGAAAGCGCAGGAACAGCAAAAGCAGGCGGAAGAGGCGGCTGCCAAAGCCGCAGCAGATGCCAAAGCGCAGGCTGATGCCCAGGCGAAATTAGCGGCAGAAGCGGCGAAGAAAGCGGCTGCGGATGCTCAGAAAAAAGCTGAAGCGGAAGCGGCGAAGAAAGCCGCTGCGGATGCTCAGAAAAAAGCCGAAGCGGAGGCCGCGAAGAAAGCCGCTGCTGATGCTCAGAAGAAAGCTGAAGCCGAAGCCGCGAAAAAAGCCGCTCAGGAAGCAGAGAAGAAAGCGGCTGCCGAGGCTGCGAAGAAAGCTGCTGCTGCCGAGAAGGCTGCTGCAGAAAAAGCTGCCGCCGCGGAAAAAGCCGCTGCAGATAAAAAAGCTGCAGCTGAGAAGGCCGCTGCCGATAAGAAAGCTGCTGCTGAAAAAGCGGCTGCGAAAAAGGCTGCTGCCGCTGAAAAAGCCGCTGCTGCCGCAGGGGTTGACGATCTGCTGGGGGATTTAAGCTCCGGTAAGAATGCACCGAAAACGGGCGGCGGGGCGAAAGGAAACAACGCAGCGCCGACCGGAAGTGGTAACACTAAGAGTAACGGTGCGCCAGGGGCCGAAATCAACGGCTATGCCGCGCAGATTAAATCGGCGATTGAAAGCCGGTTCTATGACGCGTCTTCCTATACCGGTAAAACGTGTACGCTGCGTATAAAACTGGCTCCGGACGGCATGCTGCTTGATATTAAGTCTGAAGGTGGCGACCCGGCTTTATGTACTGCGGCTTTGGCTGCAGCGCGTCAGGCGAAGATGCCTAAACCGCCTTCGCAGGCAGTCTACGAAGTCTTCAAAAATGCACCGCTGGACTTCAAACCTTAAGTTACATTTTCCCCGTGCAAACGGGGAAAAATAGACCAGGTTTAGTCACAGGGTTCTGGTAGTTTTGTCTATTTGAGTTTGTTAACATTCTGCTAAATTATCGTGGGTAAGGTTACCCGGATAAGGGAGATATGATGAAGCAGGCATTACGTGTAGCATTTGGTTTTTTAATGCTGTGGGCAGCAGTCCTGCACGCAGAAGTACGTATCGAGATCACCCAGGGGGTGGACTCGGCACGCCCAATCGGTGTTGTTCCGTTCCAGTGGGCCGGTCCTGGCGCTGCACCTGAAGATGCTGGCGGCATCGTGGCGGCTGACCTGCGTAACAGCGGTAAATTCAATCCGTTAGATCGTTCTCGTCTGCCTCAGCAGCCGGGTAGTGCGCAGGAAGTACAGCCTGCTGCATGGTCTGCGCTGGGTATTGATGCGGTGGTTGTGGGTCAGGTTACCCCTAACCCGGACGGCTCATACAACGTGGCCTGGCAGCTGGTGGATACCGGCGGTGCACCGGGTACCGTTCTGGCACAGAACTCTTACAAGGTCACGAAACAGTACCTGCGCTACGCGGCACACGCGGCCAGCGATGCGGTATTCGAAAAACTGACCGGCATTAAAGGTGCGTTCCGTACCCGTATTGCTTATGTGGTGCAGACCAACGGTGGTCAGTTCCCGTACGAGCTGCGCGTCTCTGACTACGACGGTTACAACCAGTTCCTGGTGAAACGCTCTTCACAGCCGCTGATGTCTCCAGCCTGGTCTCCGGACGGGTCTAAACTGGCGTATGTTACCTTTGAGAGCGGTCGTTCTGCGCTGGTTATCCAGACGCTGGCTAACGGTGCGGTTCGTCAGGTTGCGTCGTTCCCACGTCACAACGGTGCGCCTTCCTTCTCTCCGGATGGGTCTAAACTGGCGTTTGCGCTGTCTAAAACCGGTAGCCTTAACCTGTACGTGATGGACATTGGCTCCGGCCAGATCCGTCAGGTGACCGATGGTCGCAGCAACAACACCGAACCATCATGGTTCCCGGACAGTCAAAACCTGGCGTTTACCTCTGACCAGGCCGGCCGTCCACAAATCTATAAAGTGAACATCAACGGCGGCGCTCCGCAGCGTATTACCTGGGAAGGTTCTCAGAACCAGAACGCAGACGTGAGCAGCGACGGTAAATTCATGGTAATGGTCAGCTCCAATGGTGGGCAGCAGCACATTGCCAAACAAGATCTGGTAGCGGGTGGCGTTCAAGTTCTGTCGTCAACGTTCCTGGATGAAACGCCAAGTCTGGCACCTAACGGCACTATGGTAATCTACAGCTCTTCTCAGGGGATGGGATCTGTGCTGAATCTGGTTTCTACAGATGGGCGTTTCAAAGCGCGTATTCCGGCTACTGATGGACAGGTAAAATCACCTGCCTGGTCGCCGTATCTGTAAATAATAATTAATTGATTACTAAAGGAATCATAGAAATGCAACTGAACAAAGTGCTGAAGGGGCTGATGATCGCTCTGCCTGTAATGGCAATCGCAGCGTGTTCTTCTAACAAGAACGCCAGCAATGACCAGAGCGGCGAAGGCATGATGGGTGCCGGTACCGGTATGGACGCGAACGGCAATGGCAACATGTCTTCTGAAGAGCAAGCGCGTCTTCAGATGCAGCAGCTGCAGCAGAACAACATCGTTTACTTCGATCTGGATAAATACGACATCCGTTCTGACTTCGCTGCGATGCTGGATGCTCACGCTAACTTCCTGCGTAGCAACCCATCTTACAAAGTCACCGTAGAAGGTCACGCGGACGAACGTGGTACTCCAGAGTACAACATCTCCCTGGGTGAACGTCGTGCTAACGCCGTTAAGATGTACCTGCAGGGTAAAGGCGTTTCTGCTGACCAGATCTCCATCGTTTCTTACGGTAAAGAAAAACCTGCAGTACTGGGTCACGACGAAGCGGCTTACTCCAAAAACCGTCGTGCCGTACTGGTTTACTAAGAGAATTGCATGAGCAGTAACTTCAGACATCATCTGTTGAGTCTGTCGTTACTGGTTGGAATAGCGGCCCCCTGGGCCGCTTTTGCTCAGGCACCAATCAGTAGTGTCGGCTCAGGCTCGGTAGAAGACCGGGTCACTCAGCTCGAGCGTATTTCTAACGCTCACAGTCAGCTTTTAACCCAACTCCAGCAGCAACTTTCCGATAACCAAAATGATATTGACTCTCTCCGCGGTCAGATTCAGGAAAGCCAGTATCAGCTTAACCAGGTTGTGGAACGTCAGAAGCAAATCTTGTTGCAGATAGATAGCCTGAGCAGCGGTGGTGCAGCAGCACAGCCAGCGACAGGCGATCAGAGCGGTGCAGCGACCTCCGCACCCGCACCGTCTGCTGATGCTTCAGCCTCAACAGGGGCGCCTGTACAGAGCGGTGACGCAAATACGGATTACAATGCGGCCATTGCCCTGGTGCAGGATCAGTCTCGTCAGGACGACGCGATTGCTGCGTTTCAGAACTTTGTTAAGAAATACCCTGATTCAACCTACCAGCCAAATGCCAATTACTGGCTCGGTCAGCTGAATTACAACAAGGGTAAAAAGGACGATGCGGCGTTTTATTTTGCCTCAGTGGTGAAAAATTACCCGAAATCGCCGAAAGCGCCAGACGCGATGTATAAAGTTGGCGTGATCATGCAGGACAAAGGCGACACGGCGAAAGCCAAAGCGGTTTATCAGCAGGTGGTCGCAAAATTCCCGGGCACCGAAGGTGCTAAGCAGGCGCAAAAACGCCTGAATTCGATGGGATGATTATCGCATGACCAGAAATCGCGTTATTTCTGGTCGTGCAGCATGATTCGTAAGCAGTTAAGTGATCTTCATCGAAATTTTTGTTGCGCAGAATTCTTAAATCAGTAATATATGCCGCCGTTGCCACGGGATATCAAACAACGTGAAAACAGCGTAAAAGTGGGTCGTTAGCTCAGTTGGTAGAGCAGTTGACTTTTAATCAATTGGTCGCAGGTTCGAATCCTGCACGACCCACCACTAAGTCAGGTGGAAGTAGTAGTAAACCGTGAAGGATAACGTTGCGTAAGCAACGGCCCGTAGGGCGAGGCGAAGCCGAGTCATCCTGCACGACCCACCACTTAACGCATTACCGGCAGTACAGAGTGGGTGATTAGCTCAGTTGGTAGAGCATCTCCTTTACACGGAGGGGGTCGGCGGTTCGAGCCCGTCATCACCCACCACTCGGGTCGTTAGCTCAGTTGGTAGAGCAGTTGACTTTTAATCAATTGGTCGCAGGTTCGAATCCTGCACGACCCACCAATTTTATTGGTTCCGAGTGATAATTCAGGCAACACCCAAATGGGTCGTTAGCTCAGTTGGTAGAGCAGTTGACTTTTAATCAATTGGTCGCAGGTTCGAATCCTGCACGACCCACCAGCCTGAATAAATTTGAAGTACATCCCGCAAGGGGTCGTTAGCTCAGTTGGTAGAGCAGTTGACTTTTAATCAATTGGTCGCAGGTTCGAATCCTGCACGACCCACCAGTGTAGAAAGGCGCCCTAAAGGCGCCTTTTTGCTATCTGCGCTACAACAAATGCTCTGCTCATCTATTCCCGGTGACTTTTCACTCCGGATTCGCTATCTTGTTTAGTATATAAAACACAATTGCCGCGCGTTTTGCTTTGTCATGCAAAAGAAAGGCAATATTGTTAAGCCAGTAAAACGAGAAGCCATAATGAGTGTGATGTTCGATCCTGAAGCCGCCATCTATCCGTTTCCGCCAAAGCCTGTTCCGCTGAGCCAGGATGAAAAACAATTCTATCGCGAGAAGATCAAACGGCTTCTCAAAGAGCGCGATGCGGTGATGGTGGCCCATTACTACACCGACCCGGAAATTCAGCAGCTGGCGGAAGAGACCGGGGGCTGTATTTCTGATTCACTGGAGATGGCTCGCTTCGGGGCAAAACATCCCGCTTCCACGCTGCTGGTTGCAGGCGTGCGTTTTATGGGCGAAACGGCAAAGATCCTGAGCCCGGAAAAAACCATTCTGATGCCGACGCTTAACGCGGAGTGTTCACTCGATCTCGGCTGCCCGATTGATGAGTTCACCGCATTCTGCGATGCCCATCCTGACCGAACCGTGGTGGTTTACGCCAACACCTCCGCGGCGGTAAAAGCGCGCGCAGACTGGGTGGTCACGTCGAGCATCGCCGTTGAGCTTATTGAGCATCTGGACAGCCTGGGTGAGAAAATTATCTGGGCCCCTGACCGCCATCTTGGAAAGTATGTCCAGAAGCAGACGGGCGCTGACGTTCTGTGCTGGCAAGGTGCGTGTATCGTTCACGACGAATTCAAAACCCAGGCGCTGGCGCGCATGAAGGCACTTTATCCTGATGCCGCCATTCTTGTTCACCCAGAATCACCACAGTCGATTGTTGATATGGCCGATGCCGTTGGCTCAACCAGCCAGCTTATCAACGCGGCCAGGACGCTGCCGCACAAGCAGCTCATTGTGGCGACCGATCGCGGTATCTTCTATAAGATGCAGCAGGCCGTGCCGGAGAAAGAGCTCCTGGAAGCGCCAACGGCGGGGGAGGGCGCGACGTGCCGCAGCTGCGCGCATTGCCCGTGGATGGCGATGAACGGCCTGAAAGCGATTGCCGAAGGGCTCGAGACGGGCGGTGCGGCGCATGAAATCCACGTCGACGCCACCCTGCGTGAAGGTGCGTTAATTCCGCTTAACCGCATGCTGGATTTTGCGGCTACACTACGTACTTAATTTAAAAACACCCTGGGGAAAAGATGGATTTTTTTAGCACGCAGAACATTCTGGTTCATATACCGATTGGTGCAGGTGGCTATGACCTGTCATGGATTGAAGCCGTAGGCACGCTGGCGGGTTTGCTGTGTATCTGGCTGGCAAGCCTTGAGAAGATCGGTAACTACGCGTTCGGCCTGATTAACGTCACGCTGTTTGCGATTATCTTCTTCCAGATCCAGCTGTATGCCAGTCTGCTTTTGCAGTTGTTTTTCTTCGCCGCCAATATTTACGGCTGGTACGCCTGGTCCCGGCAAAACAGCCAGCAGGAGGCTGAGCTGCAGATCCGCTGGCTGCCCCTGCCAAAAGCCATCGCCTGGTTCGTTGCCTGCGTGGTTGCCATTGGTTTAATGACCGTCTATATCAACCCGGTGTTTGCGTTTCTGACCCGCGTTGCCGTTTCGGTCATGTCCGCTATTGGCCTGAACGTGACGATGCCGGAGCTTCAGCCGGATGCCTTCCCGTTCTGGGACTCTTGCATGATGGTGCTGTCGATTGCGGCGATGGTCCTGATGACGCGCAAATACGTTGAGAACTGGCTGCTGTGGGTCATCATCAACGTCATCAGCGTGGTAATTTTTGCTCTGCAGGGCGTCTATGCGATGTCGCTGGAGTATCTGCTGCTGACCTTCATTGCCCTGAACGGCAGCCGAATGTGGATTAACAGCGCGCGTGAGCGAGGCTCTCACGCGCTTTCCCGCTAATGGTGATGATGATGTGAATGGTCGGGTTGCGCCTCGTTAAGGTGGCAGTCCGGCCCGTTACAGGGCTGATACTCCATCTGGATGGTGGCGTGGCCAATTTCGTAGTGATGTTCAAGAAAATGCTGGATGCGTTCAAGCAGCGCGTCGTGATCATGAGGCGGGATCACCTGGGCGTGCAGCGTCATGACCGGCTTCTCCCCCACCAGCCAAACGTGCACGTGATGCACGTTGCGTACTTCCGGAACTGAGCGGCGCAGGTTACGTTTCAGCTCGTCAATGTCTATGGATGTCGGTGCACCTTCAAGAAGTTCATTGACGCTCTCCTTCAGCAGCCGCCAGGCGCTTCGCAAGACCAGACACGACACCAGCACGGAGAGAATCGGGTCGACGGGCGTCCAGCCGGTATTGAGGATCACCAGCGCAGCGACAATCGCTCCGACCGAGCCGAGTAAATCTCCCAGAACGTGCAGGGCCGCAGCGCGCACGTTGAGGTTCTTTTCCCCGCTGCCGCGGTGCAAAATCCAGAACGCGAGGATATTCGCCAATAGTCCCGCCACGGCAATGACCATCATCGTTGTCCCGGCGATCGGCTGAGGGTGCCTGAAGCGCTGTACGGCCTCCCAGACGATAAGAAGGGTGATCGCCACCAGCGCGATGGCATTAACAAACGCGGCGAGGGTCGTCAGCCTCAGCCAGCCGAAGGTATGGCGTGCGTTGGGCGGGCGGCGAGCAAACTGCACCGCCAGCAGGGCGAAAAGCAGCGCGGCGGCATCGGTCAGCATATGTCCGGCATCAGCCAGCAGCGCCAGAGAGCCGGAAACCAGGCCGCCAATGACCTCAATAACCATAAACGTGGCCGTGACGCCAAAGGCCAGCATGAGTCGTTTTGCGTTGTCATTTCCGGGAGAAGATGCGTGTGAGTGGGTGTGCGCCATGTCTGCTTTCCTGATTCGTTATTATTTTAGTGTAGCGTTTTTAACAGGTTACTCCAAAAAGAAAGGAGAGCCAGGGCTCTCCTTTCGCATTTAAAGCATCAAGAATTACTGGGTTGTGCCATCAGTTTTGGTATTGGCGTCGTTACCCACTTTGTCGTTCGGATCGGGACATTTGCCGTCCTTGCACATCGAGTTCTTATGAACCTCATCCGAGCTCATATTGTCATGATTCATGGTGTCGGAAGCACCACCGTTCGGATGCAGCATGGTGCCGCCGGTATTGGTGTTCCCGGTATTGATCTGGCTGTTATCGACATTGTTCGGGGCGATATTCTGTTTCGCATCAGGCGCTACCTGGCCTGCTGCTGCTGCCGCATTGGCATCACCGTTGCTGTCTGAAGTACCCGTTTCTGCGGCCAGGGCGCTGCCGCTGGCAAGGGTGAGTGTGGCAGTCAGGAAGAGGGTTGTCAGTTTTGTCATTTTCATCATGGTGCTCCTGTTCTTGTCGTTACGCTGGATAACATTCTCCAATAGTGCATCTTTTTAGAGGCGAAAGATTCCGCCTTACGGACTTACGTCAGTATGGAATCGCGTTTAAGCGTGTAAAAATGGTTGTTACAGTTAAAAAGCTTAGGTTAGATCTCATTTTTCGCTATTTTGTGGCGATTTTTAGGCGAATTCCAGGAATTATCTGCGTGAAGTGTAAAACCGTGTTTACACTTCCTGGTCGACAAGATAGATTGAAAGGATTGCTTTCATTACTAAAGATATGGCAGAGCTGGAAAGAAGATGAATTATCAGAACGACGATTTACGCATTAAAGAGATCAATGAGTTATTACCTCCTGTAGCGCTCCTTGAGAAATTCCCCGCCACTGAAAATGCCGCAAACACGGTTTCTCATGCTCGTAAAGCGATCCACAAGATCCTGAAAGGTAATGACGATCGTCTTCTGGTGGTGATTGGCCCGTGCTCCATTCACGATCCTGCCGCTGCGAAAGAGTATGCGGCCCGTCTGCTCGCCCTGCGTGAAGAGCTGAAGGACGAGCTTGAAATCGTGATGCGCGTCTATTTTGAAAAACCGCGCACGACAGTGGGCTGGAAAGGGCTGATTAACGATCCGCACATGGATAACAGCTTCCAGATCAACGACGGCCTGCGCATTGCGCGCAAGCTGCTGCTGGAGATCAACGACAGCGGCCTGCCAGCTGCCGGTGAGTTCCTGGATATGATCACGCCACAATACCTGGCAGATCTGATGAGCTGGGGCGCGATTGGTGCCCGCACCACTGAATCTCAGGTCCACCGCGAGCTGGCTTCTGGTCTCTCTTGCCCGGTGGGTTTCAAAAACGGCACTGACGGTACCATTAAGGTGGCTATCGACGCCATCAACGCAGCGGGGGCGCCGCACTGCTTCCTGTCTGTGACCAAATGGGGTCACTCTGCCATCGTTAACACCAGCGGTAACGGCGACTGCCATATCATTCTGCGCGGTGGCAAAGAGCCAAACTACAGTGCAAAACATGTGGCAGAGGTGAAGGCCGGGCTGGAAAAAGCCGGGCTGCCGGCGCAGGTGATGATCGACTTCAGCCACGCCAACTCCAGCAAGCAGTTCAAAAAGCAGATGGAAGTGGGGGCAGATGTCTGCCAGCAGATCGCCAACGGTGAGAAGGCGGTAATTGGGGTGATGATTGAAAGTCATCTGGTCGAAGGGAACCAGAACCTGGAAGGTAGCGAGCCGCTGGTGTATGGCAAAAGCGTGACTGATGCCTGCATCGGCTGGGACGATACCGATGCCATCCTGCGTCAGCTGGCGAATGCGGTAAAAGCGCGTCGCGGCTGAATTCTCAGGCACAAATAAAAAAGCGCGGAAGGCTCCGCGCTTTTTTTACGTCCGGCGAAAATTACTTCGCTTTACCCTGATTCGCGACAGCCGCTGCTTTCGCTGCGATTTCGTCCGCGTTACCCAGGTAGTAGTGTTTGATTGGCTTGAAGTTTTCGTCGAACTCATACACCAGCGGTACGCCAGTTGGGATGTTCAGTTCGAGGATCTCGTCTTCACCCATGTTGTCCAGGTATTTCACCAGCGCGCGCAGGGAGTTACCGTGAGCGGCAATGATCACGCGCTCGCCGCTTTTCAGACGTGGCAGAATGGTTTCGTTCCAGTAAGGCACAACGCGGTCGATGGTCAGCGCCAGGCTCTCGGTGGTTGGCAGCTCAGCGTCGGTCAGTTTCGCGTAACGCGGGTCGTGGCCCGGGTAGCGCTCGTCATCTTTGGTCAGCTCTGGTGGGGTGACCGCGAAGCCGCGACGCCACTGTTTAACCTGCTCGTCACCGTATTTCTCAGCGGTTTCCGCTTTGTTCAGGCCCTGCAGCGCACCGTAGTGACGCTCGTTCAGTTTCCAGGATTTCTCAACCGGCAGCCAGGCCTGGTCCAGTTCGTCCAGCACGTTCCACAGGGTATGGATGGCACGTTTCAGCACAGAGGTGTAAGCAAAATCAAAGCTGAAGCCTTCTTCCTTCAGCAGTTTACCTGCTGCTTTTGCTTCGCTTACGCCTTTCTCAGACAGATCAACGTCGTACCAACCGGTAAAGCGGTTTTCGTTGTTCCACTGGCTTTCGCCGTGACGCACCAGAACCAGCTTAGTAATAGCCATCTCTTACTCCTCAAGCATTTTTAGAATGATAACAATTCTCATTATATTGCCGTGGCGGTGCCACCAGCAACGCTTAACCCTAACCATAGCGAAAATAGTCTCCGAGTGTAAGATGCTTGTGAATCCAGGGTTATGATTTTGTCTGCGATCGGCGCTATTTTCAGCAAGACGCGCAGAAAAAAGCCCTCCGATGGGAGGGCTGGAAATCAATGCGGAATGAAATGATACTCTGTGACGCTCACGTACTCTTCACCCGGGCGCAGCATGCAGTCCGGCTGCGGCCATTCAGGATGATTGGGGCTGTCCGGCAGGAATTCGCTCTCCAGCGCCAGCCCTTGCCAGTCGCTGTACTCATCGTGTTCGCGCGCCGTGGTGCCGCCAAGATAGTTGCCTGAGTAGAACTGCAGGGCAGGGGCGGTGGTGTACACCGTCATCTGCAGCTTCTCATCCGCAGACCAGACCTGCGCGGCAGGCTGCTTCACATCACCTTTGGCGTGCAGCAGGAACGCGTGATCGTAGCCTTTCACCTTGCGCTGATCGTCATCGCTCAGGAAATCCTGGGCGATAACTTTAGCACTGCGGAAATCAAAGCTGGTCCCGCTCACGTCTTTAAGGCCCTGATACGGAATGCCCATCTCGTCAACCGGCAGATAAGCGTCAGCCAGGATCTGCAGCTTGTGGTTACGTACGTCGCACTGGTTGCCGTCCAGATTGAAGTAGGCATGGTTAGTCAGGTTGACCGGACATGGCTTATCGACCGTCGCACGGTATTCAATGGCGATTCGGTTGTCGTCGGTCAGCGTGAAGCGCGCGGACGCGATAAGATTCCCCGGGAAGCCCTGATCGCCATCAAGCGAATCCAGTGAGAACAGCACTTCCCCGTCGTTTTGACGAACAATCTTCCAGCGGCGTTTGTCAAAGCCGTCCGGCCCGCCGTGCAGCTGGTTCTCACCCTGGCTTGGAAGCAGGGCGTACTGGACGCCGTCGAGCTCAAAGCGGCTCTTCGCGATACGGTTGGCATAGCGCCCTACGGACGCGCCCAGATAGGCGGATTGATTGACATACTGCTCAGGCGAGGCGCAGCCGAGCAGGGTTTCGCGCACGCTGCCGTCCGGCATTGGTACGCGGGCTGATAGCAGGGTCGCACCCCAGTCCATAAGCGTAACCACCATCCCCGCGCTGTTGCGCAGGGTTAACAGGCGATACGGCAGACCATCCGGTGCGAGGGTAGGTGTTTCGTTTAGCACTGTCCGGCTCCTTGTGATGCTTTACATACATAGAACGTTTCTTTGATGCCCGTTTGCGCTTCGTACTGCTTCGCCACGGCGTCCTGGACGGCAGGGACCAGCTCTTCAGGCACCAGCGCGACGATGCAGCCGCCAAAACCGCCGCCCGTCATGCGTACGCCGCCTTTGTCGCCAATGACCGCTTTCACAATGTCCACCAGGGTGTCGATCTGCGGCACGGTGATTTCAAAATCATCGCGCATGGAGGCGTGAGATTCTGCCATCAGTTCACCCATGCGTTTCAGGTCGCCTTTCGCCAGCGCGGACGCGGCTTCAACGGTACGGGCGTTCTCCGTCAGCACGTGACGAACGCGCCTGGCGACAACCGGATCCAGTTCGTGCGCCACTTTGTTAAATTCATTGAGCGTCACGTCGCGCAGGGCAGGCTGCTGGAAGAAGCGCGCACCGGTTTCGCACTGTTCGCGGCGGGTGTTGTATTCGCTGCCCACCAGCGTGCGTTTAAAGTTGCTGTTGATAATCACGACGGCCGCGCCTTTTGGCAGCGGAACGGCTTTGGTGCCCAGCGAGCGGCAGTCGATCAGCAGCGCGTGCTCTTTTTTGCCCCGCGCAGAGATCAGCTGGTCCATAATGCCGCAGTTGCAGCCCACGAACTGGTTTTCCGCTTCCTGGCCGTTCAGCGCAATTTGCGCGCCGTCCAGCGGCAGATGATACAACTGCTGGAAGACGGTTCCCACGGCCACTTCGAGCGAGGCCGACGAACTTAAGCCCGCACCCTGAGGTACGTTGCCGCTGATGACTAAATCGGCACCGCCGAAGTTCTTGTTGCGCTTCTGCAGATGCTTCACCACGCCGCGTACGTAGTTAGACCACTGCTGGCTGTCGTGCGTCACAATCGGGGCATCGAGGGAAAACTCGTCCGTCTCATTACCGTAATCTGCCGCAATGACGCGGACTTTGCGGTCGTCGCGCTTCGCACAGCTGATGACCGTCTGGTAATCGATGGCGCACGGCAGCACGAAGCCGTCGTTATAGTCGGTGTGTTCACCGATCAGGTTAACGCGGCCGGGCGCCTGGATAACGTGGGTGGCAGGGTAGCCAAATTTCTCAGCAAACAGGGATTGTGTTTTATCTTTCAGACTCATTTTTTAGACTCCTGATTCGCGATAGTGGACGTCGCTAACGGCGCGCAGGCGTTCTGCCGCCTGTTCCGCCGTCAGGTCACGCTGGGTTTCCGCCAGCATTTCATAGCCCACCATAAATTTACGCACCGTCGCAGAGCGCAGCAGCGGCGGGTAGAAATGGGCGTGCAGCTGCCAGTGCTGATTCTCTTCCCCGTTAAACGGTGCGCCGTGCCAGCCCATGGAGTACGGGAAGGAGCACTGGAACAGGTTGTCGTAACGGCTTGTCAGTTTTTTCAGCGCCAGCGCCAGGTCGTCGCGCTGCGCGTCGCTGAGATCGGTAATGCGCTGAACGTGCGCTTTCGGCAGCAGCAGCGTTTCAAACGGCCAGGCGGCCCAGTAGGGCACGACGGCCAGCCAGTGCTCGGTTTCCACCACGGTACGGCTGCCGTCGGCCAGCTCACGCTGAGTGTAGTCCACCAGCATGGGTGAGCCGTTTTCTGCGAAATAGGCTTTCTGCAGACGATCTTCACGCTCGGCTTCGTTGGGCAGGAAGCTGTTCGCCCAGATCTGGCCGTGTGGATGCGGGTTAGAGCAGCCCATCGCCGCGCCTTTGTTTTCGAACACCTGCACCCACGGATAGCTCTGCCCCAGCTCAGCGGTTTGCGCCTGCCAGGTGCTGACCACCTCTTTCAGCGCGTCCACGCTCAGCTCTGGCAGCGTTTTGCTGTGATCGGGCGAGAAGCAGATCACGCGGCTGGTACCGCGCGCGCTTTCGCAGCGCATCAGCGGGTCGTGGCTTGCGGGGGCGTCCGGCGTGTCGGTCATCAGGGCGGCAAAATCGTTGGTGAAGACGAAGGTGCCCTTGTAGTCCGGGTTTTTATCCCCGGTGACGCGCGTATTGCCCGGACACAGGAAGCAGTCCGGGTCATGCTGTGGCAGCGTCTGTTTTGCAGGCGTCTCCTGCGCCCCCTGCCAGGGGCGCTTGGCGCGATGCGGGGAAACCAAAATCCATTGCCCGCTTAACGGGTTAAAACGACGATGCGGATGATCGACGGGATTAAACGAAGTCATGACGGATCCTTAGTCCGGATAGCCTTGCGGGTGGCGTGACTGCCAGTGCCAGGTATCCTGTGCCATTTCATCAAGCGTGCGGGTGACACGCCAGTTAAGCTCTTTATCGGCTTTGGTGGCATCGGCCCAGTAAGCAGGCAGGTCGCCATCACGACGCGGAGCGAAGTGGTAGTTCACCGGCTTACCGCAGGCTTTGCTGAAGGCGTTAACCACGTCCAGCACGCTGCTGCCGACCCCGGCGCCGAGGTTATAAATATGCACGCCCGGTTTGTCAGCCAGCTGCTGCATGGCGGCAACATGGCCGTCCGCCAGATCCATCACGTGGATATAGTCGCGCACGCCGGTGCCGTCTTCGGTGGGATAGTCATTACCAAAAATGGCCAGCGACTCGCGACGGCCTACCGCCACCTGGGCGATGTACGGCATTAAGTTGTTCGGAATACCCTGCGGATCTTCACCCATATCGCCGGACGGATGCGCACCGACCGGGTTGAAGTAGCGCAGCAATGCGATGCTCCACTCCGGCTGCGCTTTTTGCAGGTCGGTCAGGATCTGCTCCACCATCAGCTTGCTTTTGCCGTACGGGCTTTGCGGCGTACCGGTCGGGAAGCTTTCCACGTAAGGGATTTTGGGCTGATCGCCATAGACGGTGGCGGAGGAGCTAAAGATAAAGTTTTTGACGTTCGCCGCGCGCATGGCGGAGATCAGACGCAGGGTACCGTTGACGTTGTTGTCGTAATACTCAAGCGGTTTCGCAACCGATTCACCAACTGCTTTCAGGCCCGCGAAGTGGATCACCGCTTCGATGGCGTGGTCGTGAAGGATCTCGGTCATCAGCGCTTCGTTGCGGATGTCGCCTTCTACGAAAGTTGGCTGTTTACCGCCAAGACGTTCAATTACCGGCAGCACGCTGCGCTTACTATTGCACAGGTTGTCGAGGATGATCACATCGTGACCATTTTGCAGCAGCTGCACACAGGTATGACTTCCGATGTAACCGCTACCACCTGTTACCAGAACTCGCATAATTCGCTCCATTGGGCTTATGGTATGTAATAACCATAGCATAACAGAGACGCGAAAAGTGTGACATGGGATAAAATAGTGGAATCGTTTACACTCGTTTTCACACTCGCTTTTTCGATGAGTCAGAGCATTCTAGATCAAAGAGATAGCGATGTATTGATGCAAGTTATCTGAAAAGAGGAGGGCAGTGCCCTCCACGGTTAATCGACGCTGCTGAGAAGGTAGCGATAACCCTCGCCGTCCGCGACAAACTCCAGGCGGTGGGTAATGCAGGAAGGGGCATCTTCGGCATGGTGTGAAACGAACAGCAGCTGCGTTTCACCTTCGCTAATCAGCACGTCTACAAAGCGGCGGATCAGCTGTCGGTTGAGCGGATCCAGCCCCTGCAGCGGTTCGTCGAGGATCAGAAGCGTAGGGTGTTTTACCAGCGCGCGAACGATCAGTGCCAGGCGCTGCTGTCCCCACGACAGGCTATGAAACGGCGCGTCAGCGACCCGGCTGACCATGCCCAGAATATCCAGCCACTGCTGGGCCAGCTTGCGCTGTTTGTCCGACACCGCCTGATAAATGCCGATGGAATCAAAATAGCCGGAAAGGATCACGTTGCGTACCGTGGTACTGACCCGGTAATCAAGATGCAGGCTGCTGCTGACGTAGCCGATGTGCTTTTTGATATCCCAGATGGTTTCGCCGCTGCCGCGACGCCGCCCGAAAAGCGTCAGATCGTTGCTATAGCCCTGCGGGTGATCGCCGACGATCAGGCTCAGCAGCGTTGATTTTCCCGCGCCGTTAGGGCCGACAATCTGCCAGTGCTCGCCAGGATTGACCGTCCAGCTGAGGTGGTTAAGGATCGGACGGTCATCATAGGAAACCACCCCGTCACGCAGAATGATAAGCGGCTGCCGGGGATCGAGACCGTGGCGCGCTGCCGGCGCGTCGGGCTCCGGCAGCGCAATACCCGCCAGCTTTTCGCTGTGCGCAAGCTGGGCAATGAGCGCCTGCTTGAGCAGCGCAGATTTTTCCCCGGTTTCGATCAGGCTGCAGTCTGCCAGCACGCCCGCGTTCTGCACGAAATCAGGAATTTCATCAAAGCGGTTCAGCACCAGTACGATCGTATAACCTTCCTGATTCAGAGAGCCCAGCAGGGCGGCAAGCTGGCCGCGGGAGTGAACATCCAGCCCGTCAAAGGGCTCATCCAGAATTAGCAGCTCCGGCTGGCCCATGAGCGCCTGACACAGAAGCGTTTTCCGCGTCTCGCCGGTAGAGAGGTATTTAAACCGCCGGTTCAGCAGAGCGGAGATGCCAAATTGTTCCGCCAGATGCTGGCAGCGAGCGGGATCTTTCACCTCATCCTGAATAATCTCCGCCGCCGTGCGGCCGGTGTCTTCTTCACCAGGACTGAGTAAATCGGTGTTATTGCGCTGCCACTCGTCGCTTACCAGCTTTTGCAGCTGTTCAAAGGACAGGCGCGTCACGCGTTTGAAATGGCTCTGGTATTCGCCTTTGAGAAGGGGAAGCTTTCCGGCCAGCGCGCGGGCCAGCGCGGATTTACCGCTGCCGTTGGTGCCGACAAACGCCCAGCTTTCACCCGCGCGTATTGTCAGATCGGCAATCGTCAGCGTTCGGGTATCGCTAAGACGAAACGTACCTTGCGAAATATGCAATGATGACATGATGTATCCCATTTTTTGCAGCAACTGCTGTCAGGGATACGCACTGTCGGCACGATTGTCAATGCACTCAGCACAATGTGGCGATAATCACCCGGTCTGCGTTGAAATATGCGGTGACGATAGCACCTTCTTCTAAACCGTCCGCCTCGCTGAGCGGGACCGTCGCGCAAAGGGTTTGTCCGTCTGCCAGGGGCATCAGCACCTCGCACTGCTCTTTGCCGCTTTCGATATGGCTGATGGCGCCGCGCAGCTGGTTATCTGCGGCCTTTGCCTTGTCCGGGTCACGCGTGATGTTGACCCAGGGCGCTTTCAGCAACACCAGCACCTCTTTACCTTCGTCCAGATTGAGGCGCTCTGCGCTCTGCGCCGTTATCGCCGCTTTCAGACGGGTGACGCCATCGGCAAGCAGGATCTCAATATGCTGCTGTACCTGGAGATTATCGCGCGCCGTCACCGTACCAAACCACTGGTTGCGGGCGCTGGTCTGTAACGAGAAGCGGGAAATGGCGGCCAGCAAGCTGTCCAGCGGAACGTTATCGTCGTCACTCAATACATCGAACGCTTTTTGCTGGATTTGTCCCATGAGATCGTAGAGCTGAATCAGACGCTGGCCGTAACGTGTGACGACAGCCCCGCCACCGCCTTTGCCCCCTGTGGCTCTGTCCACCAGCGGTTGTTCGCTCAGGGTGTTCATTTCATTGATGGCATCCCAGGCGCTTTTATAGCTAATCCCGGCATTCCTGGCTCCCTGGCTAATTGAGCCGGTCTGTTCTATCTGTTTAAGCAGGGCAATACGCCGGGGGTCGGCGAAAAGCTTTTGCTGAAGTCGGAGAGTAAGAAGAATTTCGGCCTGCATAACAGTGTCCTGGCAAAAAGAATATTGTGACCCAAATGGTGCAGGGCGCAAAGGGCACCGCACAAAAGGGGATGTTTTTCTTACTTTTCAGGGTAGAATAGCCCATTCACAAAATCTGGAGAAAACCATGTTAGAGTTGTTGAAAAGTCTGGTATTCGCCGTGATCATGGTACCAGTAGTGATGGCCATCATCCTCGGTGCCATCTACGGCCTGGGTGAAGTGTTCAACGTCTTTTCGAATATCGGTCACAGAGACCGTGCGAAAAAGCAGCATTAATTTCCCACAAAACGCCCGGCTTGCCCGGGCGTTTTGCTCTCAAGATTTTTTCATTTTCGCCGATATTATTAAAATATCCGTCCGCCTTACCCCTTGAGCGGTACGATTTACCGCTGGGATCTCCCTGAAGATATCGCTATATTAATTTGTATATAACGCTACTCACAGGAGTTACAGATGGCACGTTCATGGGTACGCCTTTTCGCAGGGGCAACGCTGACGCTTTCACTTACCGGACACGCGCTGGCGGACGAGGGTAAAATCACGGTCTTTGCGGCGGCGTCACTGACCAACGCGCTGCAGGATATCGCGGCGGCGTATAAAAAAGAGAAAAACGTCGAGGTGGTCTCCTCTTTTGCCTCTTCTTCGACGCTGGCGCGCCAGATAGAAGCGGGCGCACCGGCGGATCTGTTCATCTCGGCTGACCAGAAGTGGATGGATTACGCGGCGGAGAAGAGAGCGATTGATGCAACAACCCGCGAAACGCTGCTGGGGAATAGCCTGGTTGTCGTGGCACCAAAAGCCAGCGCGCAGGCGGACATCACCATCAATAAAGAGACCAACTGGATAAATCTGCTGAACGGTGGGCGTCTGGCAGTGGGCGATCCGGAGCACGTTCCGGCCGGGATCTATGCCAAAGAAGCGCTGCAAACGCTGGGGGCATGGGAGACATTGTCGCCGAAGCTGGCCCCGGCGGAAGACGTGCGCGGCGCGCTGGCGCTGGTGGAACGCAACGAAGCTCCGCTGGGCATTGTGTATGGCTCCGATGCCGTTGCCAGCAAAGGCGTGAAAGTGGTGGCAACATTCCCGGAAGATTCCCACAAGAAAGTGGAATATCCTGTCGCGATTGTTGATGGACATAAAAATGCGACCGTAACGGCCTTCCGCGATTATCTGAAGGGGCCGGAGGCGTCCGCAATCTTTAAACGTTATGGATTTACGACTCACTGATGATACTGACCGATCCTGAATGGCAGGCTGTTTTGCTGAGCCTTAAAGTCTCTTCCCTGGCGGTTGCGCTGAGTTTGCCCTTTGGGATCTTCTTTGCCTGGTTACTGGTTCGCTGTCGGTTTCCCGGCAAAGCGCTGCTCGACAGCGTGCTTCATCTCCCCCTGGTTTTACCGCCCGTGGTGGTCGGTTACCTGCTGCTGATTTCGATGGGGCGACGCGGTTTTATCGGCGAAAGGCTCTACGACTGGTTCGGACTCACATTCGCTTTTAGCTGGCGCGGTGCGGTGCTGGCGGCGGCGGTGATGTCATTCCCGCTGATGGTGAGGGCAATCCGCCTCGCGCTGGAAGGCGTGGACATGAAGCTCGAACAGGCGGCCCGCACGCTGGGCGCCGGACGCTGGCGCGTCTTTTTCACTATCACGCTCCCGCTTACGCTGCCGGGCATTATTGTCGGGACGGTGCTGGCCTTCGCCCGATCGCTGGGCGAGTTCGGCGCGACCATCACTTTTGTGTCGAACATTCCCGGTGAGACGCGAACCATTCCGTCGGCCATGTACACCCTGATTCAGACGCCGGGGGGAGAGAGTGCCGCAGCGCGGCTGTGCATCATCTCAATCGTACTAGCCCTGGTTTCGCTGCTGGTTTCTGAATGGCTGGCGCGGCTGAGCCGCGAGCGGATGGGGAAATAACGATGCTGGAACTGAATTTCACCCAGACGCTGGGAAACCATACCCTGACGCTTAACGAGACGCTGCCTGCAAGCGGCATCACTGCCGTCTTCGGCGTGTCGGGAGCGGGAAAAACGTCTCTGATTAACGCCATCAGCGGCCTGACGCGCCCGCAGTCAGGACGTATTATCCTGAATAACCGCGTCCTGAATGACGTGGAGAACAAAGTTTACCTCTCACCGGACAAGCGCCGCATCGGCTACGTTTTCCAGGACGCGCGCTTGTTCCCGCACTACAGCGTGCGCGGCAACCTGCGCTACGGCATGGCGAAAAGCATGGCCGGGCAGTTTGACAAGCTGGTCACGCTTTTAGGCATTGAGCCTCTGCTCGACAGGCTGCCGTCCTCACTCTCCGGCGGAGAAAAACAGCGGGTGGCCATTGGCCGCGCGTTGCTGACCGCCCCCGAACTGCTGCTGCTCGACGAGCCGCTGGCCTCGCTCGATATACCGCGCAAGCGCGAACTTCTGCCTTATCTGCAGCGACTGACGCGTGAAATTAATATTCCGATGCTCTACGTCAGCCATTCGCTGGATGAGATCCTTCATCTGGCCGACAAAGTGCTCGTGCTGGAAGAGGGCAGCGTGAAGGCCTTCGGCAACCTGGAAGAGGTGTGGGGCAGCAGCGTAATGCACCCCTGGTTACCGAGAGAGCAGCAGAGCAGCATCCTGAAGGTCAGCGTTCTGGAACACCATCCGCACTACGCGATGACCGCGCTGGCGCTGGGTGACCAGCATCTGTGGGTCAATAAGATCGATAAACCGTTACAGTCCGCGCTGCGAATTCGCATCCAGGCGTCGGACGTCTCGCTGGTGCTGCAGCCGCCGCTGCAAACCAGTATTCGCAATATTCTGCGCGCCAAAGTGGCGGAGTGTTTTGATGATAACGGGCAGGTGGAGGTGAAGCTTGAAGTCGGCAGCAGGACGCTCTGGGCGCGCATCAGCCCGTGGGCCAGGGATGAGTTAGCAATCAAGCCCGGCCTGTGGCTTTACGCGCAAATTAAGAGCGTCTCAATCACCGCCTGATTACAGCAGGTGGGTATAAATGTACTGCGCGATGCTGTCGGTGGTGTTGTCGCCAATCACCACGTTGGCGCGCGCTTTCACCGCGTCGTCGGCATTGCCCATCGCCACGCCCGTACCGGCGGCTTCCAGCATGCTGATGTCGTTGTAGTTATCGCCGAAGGCGATCACGTCCTGCATCGACCCGCCTTTTGATTCCACATACTGCGTCAGGCGCTTGCCTTTGCTGTTACCCTTGCGGGCAATATCCACCTGGTCATGCCAGGACCATTCGCACTCCAGCCCCAGCGTTTCCTCGACGTGCTTCGCGAAGGTATTCAGTTTGGTGGTGTCTTCATCCGTCAGGGCGAATTTCCAGATAGCCTCAACACCCCGGGCCGCCTGGCGCAGGGAGGAAACCTGGGTAAAGACCGGGCGCTGCGCTTCAGGCAGGGACAATGCCCAGTTGCTGGTGCGCACCACGTGGCCGGTTGGGCGCTCGTACATATTTTTTATCAGTACTGAATGAGAGCACTATAAAAGTTATTGATGCTGAATTTAACCATAATGCAACGCTTACACAAATTTGTTCTAAACAATGATTTTTTTCAAGGAAAAGAATAGATGAAAAGAACATTGTCAGTACTATTGTCGATAATTCCATTAACCACAATAGCGGCTACTATTCCCGATGGGAAACCAGAAAAGCCCTTTGTTATTGGTAATGAAGTTATTTGTCTGAAAGAAATCCAGAAGGATACTATAGGGCTACGGTTACAAATCAACTGTGTGGATTCGGGATTAGACGTGCGTGTAGCTGATCTTGATAACAACTGGTTACAGGAACGCGGCGGCATGTGCCAGCCAGCGTACATGGTACTTGATCGTTCTCAATAACTACCAGCACAGGCATAAGGTCGCGAAAGCGGCCTTTTTTAATGGCAATTAAATGATATCTCAGTACTTCCTGTTTTATGTATTTGTGGCAAAAACGTGAGGTCAATAGCTCAACCTCTGTACAAAACCGTAATGTTAATGTGAGAATTAGAGTCAAAAAAAACAACACGAGTACAGGACGTTATGACCAAAAAGATTTATTTTTATGCACCTGGTACAAACGATTACATCAGCCCAACTTTACTTTTCTCAGTTGCCCGGATGACGGTAAATGATGGCGGGGTTCAGTGGTTAGAGACTCAGTGGGTTGGCGGTGGCAATGTTCAGGGGATGGCTCTTTACACTTCGATTCTTGATGCGGCAATTGCTGCTGAAGTACTGAATCAGGCAGAAACCCCGTCGGAATGGAAGATTTACCCATTCTCTGATCTGAACATTACAGAGATGATGATCAACACGAAAGCCCATAAATCACATTACGGCATGATGCTTGTGTTTGGGTTCTCAATCGACGATTTCAGAAACCTTATACTTCAATCTGATCTATACCGAACTCTGCAATTCCCTGAATCATTCCCTATCGGTGACGGCTTAGATCCCATCACAAACAAGGTAATCCTGAAATTCGATGAATCCCTGTTTGAGGGGATGAATGGTTACTGGCATGAAGAGTTTCTCAGCTACTGTGAATCAATGGAGATCCTGAACTCTCAACCTCTCGACTTCATAAAAGAACATGCCCGGAATGCTGTATCAACGGCACTTGTCACCGCAACACCGATGATCAGCCCGGCAACGCAATACTGTGTATCCACCTATTCCATCAAAAAGCAAATGTGGATCGTATCTTCTCTGGCAGTGAATGGTTCCAAACCTGCTAACAAACTTCATTAAGGATGATTCTATGGCTACTGGTCATTTTTTGAGGATTGGCGACAAAACAACGTGCGGCGGTAGTATTCTTTCAGGGTCCCCAAATCACAGCTTTGGAGGGATTGCGACCGCGAGAAATGGCGATTCAGTCTCTTGTGGTAAAGATGGCAAGGTATACCATATCGCAGGTGGTATACCCACTTACTCGATTCATGGAGTTGCCGCAGCAGGTACCTTGCATAGCCGCAGTACATGCCCCTGTAACGCAAGTTTCATTTCGTCATTCCCAAATGCTTCCTATTGGGTTGAGGAGAAGAAAGCGGTTAAGGCTGTCCCTGTAGTTACTGCCGCCCCTTTAGCTGCTCCACCACCAACAAAAGCGGAAGAACCCGTACAGCACGCCCAGACAGCTAAAAAACCACATAAGGAAGAAACTAAACGTGAACCAGTAGATGCTGGCTTCTGTGTACTTCCTTTCGGTGCTGAAACTGGTGCTTATGAGCGATACTTATTCGAAGGTAGTTCACCAGCAGGTACAAAAGAGCTTTACCGTTCACTGAATGGGGAAGGTAAGGAATATAAAGCGGGTTCTATTATGCTTCTTGTTGATCCTGAAAAGCAGGATGATGAACAGATAGCACATATGCAGTCTGCAAAACAACGTATTGATACAGCATTAGAACCGCTTACACATCAAGAAGCTAACTTCTTACACAATCACTATGGCACAATAGCTAACTTTAGCAACATCGCTGATAAAGGCATTGGCCTTGCTGCTGATCCTGTCGGAAAGTACTTCGAGAATATAGAGAAGATCCTGAAAGAAATTCAGGAAACGTACAAAAATACTTACATGACAAGAGGGGCCTTGATTGGTGAACAGTTCTATGTGAGACGTACACAATTGTTTAAAGAGCTTGAAAGAGAACTAAAAGTAGGTTTCCTAAACAAGGCTATGAAATTTGGCGAGTACACAAAAATAAAAAATGCTCTTGGCTTGTCAACAAGTTCAATTACTCATAAATGGAATGAGACAGGAATAAGTGATATTGATGGCTATGCTACGCATATAAAACGAGCGGCAAAATATGTAGCAGCTATGAGATATGTTGGCTATGTAGGGATCGGCTTTAGTGCCCTTCATTCTATTAATGAAATTAATGAGGCTTGTTCTGTTGGTCGCGAAGATGAATGTACCAAAAAGAAATACACTGAAATAGGTAGTTTTGCAGGTAGCACTGGTGGCGGTATTCTTGCAGGTGGTATGGCTGTTCCACTTTGTATAGCCATTGGCGTTGGTACGGCTGGGACAGGTGGATTAGTTTGTGCTGTTATCGCTGGAGGGACTTTAGGTTATGTTGGTGGGGAAGCTGGCGGCTGGGGGGGCGAAAAGGTAGGAAACACCCTTTATAATGTTATAGAAGGTTCAAAATGAATTCATTGGATCTAATCATAATATGTTTAGCTGCAATATTTGTAACTTCACTGGCGTTTTATCTTATCTATGGGAAATTTACGGAATGTAAATTCGATCTTATCGCGGCTAAGTTTAAACAAAAATTTGGATATACACCATTTTCCATGACTGTTGGTAAAGGTGGAGGCTTTTTCTTTTGGGGATATAAAGAATCCTATCTTATTAGTGCTCTTATATTTCCTAAGTTTCCAGCGACAAAAAAGACACTGACGGAAGAAGAAGTTTCATTCTTTAAAAGTCTAAAAGCCAGTGAAATATCTTGGTTCTATATCAAATATATTGCATTGGTTATCGGATTGTTAAGTTTCATTTGTTTGTTGATTGTACTTAAAGTAAAGCCTGATTAATGTACTGCCAGATAGAACTTAGTCCTTTGTGGCATAACTGATAACTAGCTGATTTGTCATGTAAAATATACATTCTTTAGTTTTCTGAGAAAAGCCGCGAAAGCGGCTTTACTTGTATGTGAATACGAAACCCGCTTAGGTACTGGTGTAAGTATCCCGCATAATCGTGCCATTCATATTTAGAGATCATCCGGCATAATCACTCTGCCAACGAAGGAGATCGCTATGCGTAAAGCCCGTTTTACTGAGCATCAGATCATCGCTGCGATTAAGTCGGTTGAAGCCGGACGAACCGTTAAAGATGTCTGCCGGGAGGCCGGTATCTCTGAAGCCACCTACTACAACTGGAAGTCCAGATACGGTGGCATGGAAGCTTCTGATATTAAAAAAATCAAGGATCTTGAGGACGAGAACCGCCGTCTAAAACAGATGTTTGCCGACCTTAGCCTGGAGAACCGGGCGCTGAAAGACGTTATCGAAAAAAAGCTTTAAAACCAGCCTTTAAGCGTGAGCTGGTCACTCATCTGATAACGACGTTCGGACTCAGTATTCGTCAGACCTGCCGGAGTCTTCATCTGAGCAGAGCGGTTTACCATTACCGCCCGGATACCACACGTGATGAGCCCGTTATTGCCGCATTGCAGGCGGTGGCTGAACGATACCCGCGATATGGTTTTCCGAAGCTTTACCAGGTTTTGCGACGGCAGGGATATCCGTGAAATCACAAAAGGCTCCACCGTATTTACTGTCTGCTGAAGCTGAATTTTCGCCGTAAGGGCAAACAACGGCTGCCGGTACGCAATCCCTCACCACTGGCCACGCCGGAAGCGCTGAACCAGAGCTGGTCTGTCGATTTTATGCATGATGCGCTGGCCTGTGGCCGTCGTTTTCGCACATTCAATGTCGTTGATGACTTTAACCGTGAGGCGTTGTCGATTGAAATCGATCTGAATCTGCCAGCTTTGCGGGTGGTTCGAGTGCTCGACAGGATCGCGGCAAACCGTGGCTATCCGGTCATGCTGCGCATGGATAATGGTCCGGAATTTATCTCTCTGGCGCTGGCTGAATGGGCTGAGAGGCACGCAGTAAAACTGGAGTTTATCCAGCCGGGTAAGCCGACGCAGAATGCTTTCATCGAGCGTTTTAACAGGACATATCGTACAGAAATACTCGATTTTTATCTGTTCAGAACGCTGAATGAAGTGCGGGAAATCACGGAGAAATGGTTATCAGAATATAACTGTGAACGCCCGCATGAATCACTGAACAATATGACACCGGAGGAATATCGACAGCACTATTATTTGGCCGGGATCTCAAAAAATGCCTGGAACTAAAACGGGTCTATTTACAATATAGCGGAAGGGGGTAGGGAAAGGATTCTGACAGTTTAGTACTGTCAGAATCCTTTCGATATCTATCAGAAGATTGAGCAAAAACCGGATCACACTCGATGAAAGTAGTAAATGTTTCACATGTTGACAAAGTTTAGACTGAGTATTCACATTTATCATTTTATGTAATTACGTTATTGTGCTAGGGTGCTGGCTTAAGGTGGTACAGTACTTCCCATCGTTCAACTTGGTGAAATATGGAAAGTACTTTTAGTATTAATTGGTAGTAGCTGATATTTCCTATTGTTGAACGTTAAAAATCAGGTCTATAGCGTGAGATATAGTTAATGGTTGTTGACCAAAACCGCTACGAAATATTGTTTGATCATCTTCTCTTAACGCCTTTGCGTAACCTTCGCGAGTAAGATACTCAGTATTCAGTGCTAACAAGATATGATAGTTGTCTTCTTCCGGTAGTTCAGTAACACCTAGTGCCTCCATGACATGATTTTTGGTTATTGTCCTCTCTTTGATTTTTACGAGTAAACTTTCATCTTTAAGTTTTAGGAATACAGCAATAGCAACTCCAATTTGATACTCCCATTTTAATCCATTATCAAAGCTTGTATTACAAAGAAGTAATAGGCTATAGCATCTTTCGGCATCTCTTAGACTAAAGTTATTGATTCTTAGCAGATAAGATAACACATCCAGTGAAGGTTTAAGATCAATGTTTCTGCTTAATATTTTTTTATTAATATAATTGACGTATTTTGAAAGTGTGTATGATTTCATCCCAGCATTATCATCTTTTGGTAGTGAAACCCATAAATGAATAAATTTATTTAGATACATGCTGGCATCTATGGAACCATATGTTTTTTGTATTACCTTGATAAATTGTTCTTTATCGGTAGAGAGGATGAAGTAAATGTTTTTTGTATTAAAAACATGTTTTATCCTCTCAAGTAACTCAAGAGAGTAATTAGGTCTTGCACGATCTAGTTCATCTATAATAAATATTAACTTTTTTTCAGCGGCAATATCAGAAAGTGTGCTGCGGAAGTGTTCAAGTGTGTTATTCTCTTTATCAAGTTGCGTTATTTTTTCTTCTATATATTTTTCTAACGGGTCATTGATTGCAGAGCTAATATCATCTCCAATATTTTCGAATTCGGAACCTTTCACAGTTCCTAATGTTAGTGCACTGATACCTATTTTAAGAGATGTTTTTAATAATACCGATGCCACTTTTTTGGTGGCGGAGAGATATTTTTCTTTTAAGTTTTCATTGTCTATTTTAGCATATATATGCGATGCTATAGCTATGAAAGGGTCCGATTGAAAATCATTTTGAAATGCATCAAAGTAAACAACATTGAATTTTCCATCTTTGATGATTTCTGCTTCCCACATTTTCAGGAAGGTCGTTTTCCCATTTCCCCATTTTTCATTTAAGGCTATAACAAGGTTTTCATCATCGCTATTTGCAATGATATTTTCAAGTTGAGTGCTGAATTTTTTTCTGTTAAATATATCATTCTCGGTGGTAAATCCTTCGCTACAGTTTATTTCAGGTACAGTAAGTCGCATATAATTCTCCATAATAAATACCCTTCCAGAAAGGTATTAGTAGATTACTATGAACAAAACCTGTTGATATTACTTTTTTTATTATTACCAATCCCATTTAACTGTAGTATCTAGCCCACGCAAATTGGTATGTTCAGTTCGAGTAGCCTTGAGTACTGTTTCACCGGTTTCAATTGAAATGATATCGTATTCTTCGATTTCAGTTTGGCCCATTGTTCCTTTAGTACGGAAATTAGTTCTTATGTATTTGAATTTATCATGAGGATAGTTTTTTTCAAACTGTGTTTCTGTCATTTGACTATTCCCTAAAGTGGGTTCGCAACATTAATATATAAACAACTTCCGAGAGCCTGTACAGAACTGTACAGGCTTTTCTACTTATGCAGGTACTTGTTCAAAGTACTGATTAAGTACCTCAGCAATGCTAGATTCAGTATTAGTACCAATCACAACATTTGCACATGCTTTAACCTCGTCAGAGGCATTACCCATTGCTACACCTAATCCCGCACTTTGTAGCATACTCACATCATTAAAGTTATCGCCAAAAGCGATCACATCCTTCATTGATAAACACTGTGACTCAACCCACTGCGTAAGGCGTTTACCTTTACTATTGCCTGTTTGGGCGATATCAACTTGATCATGCCATGACCATTCACAGGTAAGGCCGATCTCCCTCTCAACCACTTGAGTAAATTTTTTCAACTTATCGATATCACTATCAGTTAGGGCGAACTTCCAGATCTTATCTACGTCACGAGCAGCAGCCCCTAAAGAATCAACGAGTTTGAACACCGGGCGTTGATGTTCAGGTAACGTTCTAGCCCATGTTTCAGTACGTGTAATATGTCCAGTTACTTCACTGTAAAACATTGCATCGTCTGCGTACATTAAGCCATGAACATTATGAGTATCTAGCAGTTTTACAAGTTGCGTAGCCTGATCTGGAAGTAGAGGATCAGAGGTAAGTACTCGTTTTCCTATGTAATCGTAAAGCAATGCCCCGTTACAGCATATAGCGGGTGTATCTAGCTCTAACGCCTGATAGAAAGGATGGATTGCTACATGATGTCGTCCGGTCACGATTACTACCTTTGCACCAGATTTACGGGCATTCTGAAGGGCCAGTATGGATTCAGGGAGTATTTTTTTTTGTGGGGTAAGTAGCGTGCCGTCGAGATCAAGGGCAATAACTTTAAAGGTCATTTCATGTACACATATGAAGTTGATAGATAAAACGATAGTACACCTTATGGGCGATAGGTCAAAAAAGCAGAATGGCAGGTAAAGACTGTGTAAAGTAGTGGGCCAGTCTGCGATTCTAGACGCTCTAAAAGCATCATATGGCGATTTTACATAACAGATTGTAGAAGAGGACTTGATCCGCAACGCCCTAGAGCGGCTTCTATGAGGTTGTGCAAGGTGAATTTGATGAAAGGATTTGTTTAGTTAAATCAATTGGCTGTGTGTTTTGGGTGTTTTTTTGTACAATGCTGCCACTATTCAAATAAGTACCATTACAACAAATTGCAGGTGTATCTAATGCCAGTGCCTGATAAAAAGGATGAATGGCAACGTGATGTCGACCCGTTACGATAAGGAGTTGATATCCTACTTCCTGCGCGCGTTTAAGCGCTTCAAGGGAGGAGGGGAGCAGGGTTTTCTGAGGGGTAAGTAATGTTCCGTCTAAATCCAGTGCAATCACACGCGAGGTCATTTGTTCTTCCGGGTTAATGTTGAATTTTAGGTCTCAGGGGATGTTACGCCGAGAGTAAATCGCTGCAAAATTCCTGGCTAAAATTCAGCATTCACCGTTAAAAATAATCACTTTCACGTGCAGTGAGGAAAGGAGTATTCATGAAACAAACCGTTTATACCGCCAGTCCTGAAAGTCAGCAGATCCACGTCTGGCGCTTGAATGCAGAAGGTTCGCTCACGCTGGTTCAGGTTGTTGATGTGCCGGGCCAGGTGCAACCGATGGTCATCAGCCCGGATAAACGTTTCTTGTACGTGGGTGTGCGCCCGGAGTTTCGCGTGCTGGCCTACCGTATCTCTCCTGACGACGGCGCGCTGACCTACACCGCTGAAGCGCCCTTGCCGGGCAGCCCAACCCACATCTCGACCGATCGTAAAGGCAACTTCGTTTTCAGCGGCTCCTATAATGCGGGCTGCGTCAGCGTGACGCGACTTGAAGATGGTATTCCGACGGATACCGTGGATGTGGTTGAAGGGCTGGAAGGCTGTCACTCGGCGAATATCTCTCCGGACAACCGCACGCTGTGGGTGCCTGCGCTGAAGCAGGATCGTATCTGCCTGTTCACCCTGAGCGACGATGGTCACCTGGTGGCGCAGAATCCGGCTGAGGTCACCACCGTTGAGGGCGCAGGTCCTCGCCATATGGTCTTCCACCCGAACCAGCAATATGCCTACGTCGTCAATGAACTGAACAGCTCTGTGGACGTATGGGAACTGAAAGATCCAAACGGTCAGATTGAGTGCGTGCAGACGCTGGATATGATGCCGTCTGACTTCTCCGATACCCGCTGGGCGGCGGATATTCACATCACGCCGGATGGCCGCCACCTTTACGCCTGCGACCGTACCTCCAGCCTGATTACCGTGTTTAGCGTCTCTGAAGACGGCAGCGTGCTGGCGATTGAAGGTTTCCAGCCAACGGAAACCCAGCCGCGCGGCTTTAATATCGATCACAGCGGTAAATACCTGATTGCGGCGGGGCAGAAATCCCACCACATCGCGCTGTATGAAATCAAAGGCGAGCAGGGGCTGCTGGAAGAGAAAGGACGGTACGCCGTCGGCCAGGGGCCAATGTGGGTAGTGGTAAACGCTCACTAAACCGCTAAAAACAAAAAACCTCGCGAATGCGAGGTTTTTTATGCCCGGTGGTTGCCGGGTGAGCACATCAAAACGTAACCAACACGTCCATCATAATATTGGCTTAAGGTGATGTAAATTCATCATCAACGAAAAAAAGAGATTATGAGACGATGGTGGATATTAATATTCAGTATAAACAGTTACTTATTTGTTTTCTCTTTATAAATTCCTAAACTCCATTTAACTGTTTTTATGTACAGTAATGGTCTGATATCATTCTGTTCGTTGGTTTGATGTGTTGCAGTTCCGCAATTCAGGATCCGTTTCAAGTCCTGGCTGTCGGGTGGTGCCGACAGTGCCTAAACTGCGGAGCACGTCAAAACATAACCAACACACCTCTGGTGACAGGCAGCGGAAAGGTAAATCAGAGGAGAAGTGCTCTATACCAAAGGAGTGGCGTATGAGCGGTGTGGAATGGGCAATTCTGTTCCTGCAACTTATGGTTGCGATTATGCAACTATTGGATGCGTATCTTAAGTTTGGTGCCTGACGTATCCAGTCGCAGTAAAAAGGGGGATTAACATCCCCCTTTTACTCTTATCTTACTGCTTCGGCTCAGCGACCACGTTACTGCCCAGACCGCGGTTGTTGTATTCCCACATGCGGTTGAAGTTCGCGTCGTTCAGGTTGCGCTGCACGTTCCCTTTATCATCCATCGTACCGGTATTGTCGGAGAACGGACGTTTGGAGACAGCGGCATCAGCCCACGGCTTCGCCACGTTAAAGCCTTCGTTGATCACGCTGTCGCGGATAACGACCTGGCCGTTAGTGGCAGAGTCCACGTCCAGAGAGCGGCCCAGCTGCGCCACGCCGTCACCGGCCGCGTTGAAGCGGCTGTTCACGGCCAGGAAGCCGTAGAACAGGTTAGACTGAGTTGCTGGCGCAAACACGTAGCCTTCCTGCTGGGTACGGGAATTCACCACGCGGAAATCGGTGTTATCAAACACTACCGCGCCGCGACCGGACACCAGATCCACGTCACCTTCAACGTAGCTGTTGGTCACCAGCGTACGGGTCAGGCGGTTATTCTGCAGGGTGTTCTGCACGCCGCTGTTGGTCACGAAGAAGGTGTTCTGACGACCCAGAATGTTGACGTTGTTAATCTGCACCTTATCGCCATCGCTACGCAGCGCAACGGCCTGGTGGTTACCGGCATCTACGCTGTCGCCCAGGGTATTCTGGATGGTCAGGTTCTGCAGCTGCAGGCCGTTATTTTGAGACCAGAATACCGCCGAGCACATCACGCCAACGGTGGCGGAACGCTTGCTCTGGCAGTTATCAAACATATACCACGCCGGTTTGCCCGGCATATATTTGCCGGCCGGGTTCACCAGGTGACGCCAGGTGTTGTTGTCAATTTCGGAATCAATCGCCAGGCCAATTTTTACGTCGAGCGCTTTTTCGCCCAGACCGTAAATCGTAATGCTGCCCGGGGCCGCCGGAACATACACGGTGCCTTCATATTCACCCGGCAGGATCGCGATGTACTGGCGAGACGCGCTGTGTTTAGTAATGGCCGCGTCAACCGCAGCCTGAATGGAGGTGTGCGTAACGCCCTGCGCACCCGCCGGGCCAACCACGAAGTCAGGCTGTTTTGGCAGGTTAATTGAAGACGGTGTCCACGGCGCGGCGTTAGGATCCATTGCCGAGAAGTAGTGGGCACGGTCGAAGTTCTTCGCTTCATCTGCGGACAAAATCGGGCGGGAAGCGGTACCGGGCGCTACCTGCTCAGAAGGTCGCTGATCCGGTGGTGTTGAACTGCATGCGGATAATGTCACGCCAAAGGCGAGCGCTAACGCCAGACGGGAAATCCTGGAAATGTTCAAGGTGAAGCTCCTGGGTATGCAAGTCTTTACGGGATAGACGAAATAGCCTGCTTTTTTATACTAAGTTGAGCGAAACGGGAAGATAAAAAGGGTAAAAGTTGCATTTTTTGCCATGAGGTGACGGGAAAGTCATCACAAATAAATAACATTTTCCCTCAAGGCGGTTGACAGCAGACGATGGATGCAAATAAATATCTATACAACCCATGACAAGTGGAATGCCCATGCAGCTTCATCCTGACGATGTAATATGGCGAAATGCGCGACTGGCAACAATGGTTCCCGACACATCCGCGCCCTATGGCCTGAAAGAGCAGCACGCCCTGGTCGTGCGCGGTCAAACTATCCTTGCCGTGATCCCTGAATCTGACATTCCTGCCGGACACCGTCACGTCGTCGATCTTGAGGGACGTCTGGTCACGCCAGGCCTGATTGACTGCCATACCCACCTGGTGTTCGGCGGTGACCGCGCGGCGGAGTGGGAGCAGCGTCTGAACGGCGTCTCTTATCAAACCATCAGCGCCCAAGGGGGCGGGATTAACGCCACCGTGACGGCAACGCGCGGCAGTTCACCGGAAACCCTGCTGACACTGGCGCAGCAACGGCTCCAGCGTCTGATGAATGAAGGTGTGACGACCGTTGAAATCAAATCGGGATACGGACTCAACGCCGAGGCCGAAGAGAAGATGCTGCAGGTTGCCCGCCAGCTGAGCCTCAATAATCCGATCGATATCAGCGCAACGCTGCTGGCCGCACACGCCGTACCAGCGGAATACCGGCAGGATCCGGATGCGTACCTCACGCTGGTCTGTGAGCAGATCCTGCCCACGCTGTGGCAAAAAGAGTTATATGAAGCAGTAGACGTGTTTTGTGAAAACGTCGGCTTTACCCCGTCGCAAACCGAGCGCCTCTTCCAGGCCGCGACCGCGCTCGGAATC
Source organism: Enterobacter asburiae (assembly GCA_011754535.1). NCBI lineage: Bacteria > Pseudomonadati > Pseudomonadota > Gammaproteobacteria > Enterobacterales > Enterobacteriaceae > Enterobacter > Enterobacter asburiae. Next base: position 1,497,758 of record JAAQVN010000001.1, read on the forward strand.
CCGGTGAAGGGACATGTTGAACAGCTGTCGAATCAGGGCGGCGCGGCGCTGGTGAGCCAATATAACGGGCTGTCGGCCGATCATATCGAATATCTCGATGACGCAGGCGTTCAGGCGATGGCGGAAAGCGGCACGGTTGCGGTATTGCTTCCCGGCGCGTTCTATTTTCTTCAGGAGCGCCAGCGTCCGCCGGTTGAACGGCTCAGAAAACAGGGGGTCCCGATGGCCGTCGCCACCGACTATAACCCCGGCACCAGCCCGTTTGCCAGCCTGCACCTGGCGATGAATATGGCCTGCGTCCAGTTTGGCCTCACACCGGAAGAGGCCTGGGCTGGCGTCACGCGGCATGCGGCGCAGGCGCTGGGGCGCGGTGCTACCCACGGGCAGTTGCGGGCGGGGTTTGTCGCTGATTTTATCGTCTGGGATGCTCGCTACCCGGTGGAGATGGTCTACGAGCCGGGGCGTAACCCGCTTTATCAACGCGTTTTCCGTGGGGAGGCAGTATGAAGTTATGGCGGCCCGTAGCCGAAACCGTCTGGCAGGGGCGCGACGACAGCGCCGAGGCCAGCAATGCAACGCGCATTTTCCAGACGATACACCATCAGGCGCAGTTTACGCCGCTTTCATCCGGCATTGCGCTGATAGGCTTTGAATGTGATGCAGGGGTTAAACGCAATCAGGGCAGGCCTGGCGCCGTACAGGCTCCTGATATCCTGCGCAAAGCGCTGGCAAATATGGCAAGCCATCAGGGGCACGAACGGCTGGCGGATATGGGCTCGGTGTACGTTGAGGGCGATGAGCTGGAAGCGGCACAGCAGGCGTTAAGCGATGCCGTCACGGCCTGCCAGCAGTCCGGGATGCGCACGCTGGTGTTTGGCGGCGGGCACGAAACCGCCTGGGCGCATGGTCGGGGGATTCTGGATGCGTTCCCTGGAGAGCGTGTGACGGTGATAAATCTGGATGCGCATCTTGACCTGCGCAAGGCCGACCGGGCGACGTCCGGTACGCCGTTTCGTCAGTTGGCTAACTACTGCGATGAACGCGGGAGCGAGTTTCGCTACGCCTGCTTTGGCGTCAGCCGCGCGGCGAACACCCAGGCACTGTGGGATGAGGCCGAACGCCTGAACGTCACGCTGGTAGAGGATCTCCATTTCAGGCGCGAGGCCCTACCGGCGCTGGAAAAGGTGCTGGCGCAGGCCGATCGCGTCTACCTGACGATCGATCTGGACGTTCTGCCCGCAAGCGAAATGCCTGCCGTTTCCGCCCCGGCCGCGTTAGGAGTCCCGGCGCTGGATCTGCTGCCGGTTATCGAACAAATCTGCCGCAGCGGTAAGCTGCAGGCCGCCGATCTGGTAGAGTTTAACCCGCAGTACGATCGGGACGGACAGGGCGCAAAGCTCGCCGCCCGTCTGGCCTGGCAAATTGCTCACTGGTGGGCATAACACTATTTAAGGAGTCATGATGTTTTCACGCTCGCCCCTGCCGCAGCCGAGCCCTCCCGCGCCTTTCTATGAAAAGGTGAAGCAGGCGATCAGCGAAAAAATCGCAACCGGCGTCTGGCGCCCGCACGACCGCATTCCGTCGGAGGCCGAGCTGGTGGCCCAGTTCGGTTTTAGCCGGATGACCATCAACCGGGCGCTGAGAGAGCTGACCGACGAAGGGCTTCTGGTGCGCCTGCAGGGGGTTGGCACCTTCGTGGCGGAACCCAAAGGGCAATCTGCCCTGTTTGAAATCCGCAGCATCGCGGACGAAATTGCCGCGCGTAATCATCATCACCGGTGCGAAGTGCTGGTGCTGGAAGAGACCCAGGCCAGCGTCGAGCAGGCCGCAGAGCTGAACGTCAAAGAGGGCAGCCGCATCTTCCACTCCGTGATGGTGCATTTTGAAAACGACATTCCGGTGCAGATTGAAGATCGCTGCGTCAACGCAGAGCGGATACCGGACTATCTCAACCAGGATTACACCCAAACTACGCCACATGCCTATCTCTCGCTCGTCGCTCCGCTGACGGAAGGGGAGCACATTGTGGAGGCCGTGCGCGCCACGCCGCAGGAGTGCGAACGGCTACGCATTAAAGAGTACGATCCGTGCCTGCTGATCCGCCGTCGTACCTGGTCGTCATCGCACATCGTGTCGCATGCCCGGCTGCTCTTCCCGGGTAACCGTTACCGGCTACAGGGCCACTTTATGTCATAAGTTTTATAAGCGTGATCGCTAACGCAATATAACAAAATTGTATCTTTTTTGTTAAATACGACCTTGTGTGTGCTTGTCTATACAAGTATATCTAAATGTATCATCTGTCCCTTATGAGGAGCACACAATGTCGTCAGGTAAATACCGTCAGCAGGACGTCCGCGCCGCGCGCGGCACCACGCTTACCGCCAAAAGCTGGCTCACCGAAGCCCCGCTGCGCATGTTGATGAACAACCTCGATCCCGAGGTGGCGGAAAATCCCCACGAGCTGGTGGTCTACGGCGGCATAGGCCGCGCCGCGCGCAACTGGGAATGCTATGACGCCATTGTACAATCCCTGACCGAACTCGAACACGACGAAACCCTGCTGGTGCAGTCCGGCAAGCCGGTTGGCGTGTTCAAAACCCATAAAAACGCGCCGCGTGTGCTGATCGCCAACTCTAACCTGGTGCCGCACTGGGCCACCTGGGAACACTTCAACGAGCTGGATGCGAAAGGGCTGGCGATGTATGGCCAGATGACCGCCGGTAGCTGGATCTACATCGGCAGCCAGGGGATTGTTCAGGGAACCTACGAAACCTTCGTGGAGGCCGGTCGCCAGCACTATAACGGCTCGCTCAAAGGCCGCTGGGTATTGACCGCGGGTCTCGGCGGCATGGGCGGCGCACAGCCGCTGGCCGCCACGCTTGCCGGCGCCTGCTCGCTGAACATTGAGTGCCAGCAGAGCCGCATTGATTTCCGTCTGCGCACCCGCTACGTCGATGAACAGGCAACCGATCTGGACGATGCGCTGGCGCGCATTAAAAAATACACCGCCGAAGGCAAAGCCGTGTCGATTGCCCTGTGCGGCAACGCGGCGGATATTCTGCCGGAGCTGGTTGCCCGCGGCGTGCGCCCGGATCTCGTCACCGACCAGACCAGCGCCCACGATCCGCTGCACGGCTACCTGCCAAAAGGGTGGGCGTGGGAAGAATACCAGCAAAAAGCGGAGACCGACCCGGAAGGCACCGTGCTTGCCGCGAAACGCTCTATGGCCGAACACGTTTCTGCCATGCTGGCCTTCAGCCAGATGGGGATTCCGACCTTTGACTACGGCAACAACATCCGCCAGATGGCGAAAGAGATGGGCGTGAATAACGCTTTCGACTTCCCCGGCTTCGTGCCTGCCTATATTCGCCCGCTGTTCTGCCGCGGCATCGGCCCGTTCCGCTGGGTTGCCCTGTCCGGCGATCCGCAGGATATCTACAAAACTGATGCCAAAGTGAAGGAGATCGTTGCGGATGACAAACATCTGCACCACTGGCTGGACATGGCCCGCGAGCGCATCAGCTTCCAGGGCCTGCCGGCGCGCATCTGCTGGGTTGGGCTGGAGTGGCGGCAAAAGCTGGGCCTCGCCTTCAACGAAATGGTGCGCAGCGGTGAAGTCTCCGCGCCGATCGTCATTGGCCGCGACCACCTGGACTCCGGCTCCGTTGCCAGCCCGAACCGCGAAACCGAAGCCATGCGCGACGGCTCGGATGCGGTCTCCGACTGGCCGCTGCTCAACGCCCTTCTGAACACCGCCAGCGGCGCGACCTGGGTATCGCTGCACCACGGCGGCGGCGTGGGGATGGGCTTCTCCCAGCATTCCGGGATGGTCATCGTCTGTGACGGTACCGATGAAGCCGCCGCGCGTATCGCTCGCGTGCTGCACAACGACCCGGCAACCGGCGTGATGCGTCACGCGGATGCGGGTTACGAGATTGCCATTGACTGTGCCAAAGAGCAGGGGCTGAACCTGCCGATGATCCCTGCCACACAAGGAAAGCATGAATGAACGCCTTAACACTCACTCCCGGCTCGCTGACGCTCAAACAGCTGCGTAACGTCTGGCGTAAACCGGTCACCCTTTCGCTGGATGAAAGCGCTCACGCCGCCATTAATGACAGCGTCGCCTGCGTTGAAGCCATCGTGGCCGAGGGGCGCACCGCCTACGGGATTAACACCGGCTTTGGCCTGCTGGCGCAGACCCGCATCGCCACGCACGATCTGGAAAACTTACAGCGTTCGCTGGTGCTGTCGCACGCGGCGGGCGTGGGTCAGCCGCTGGATGATGAGATTGTCCGCCTGATGATGGTGCTCAAAATTAACAGCCTGGCGCGCGGTTTCTCGGGCATTCGCCTGAGCGTCATCCAGGCGCTGATGGCGCTGGTGAATGCAGAGGTCTACCCGTGGATCCCGGCCAAAGGTTCCGTAGGCGCATCCGGCGACCTCGCGCCGCTGGCGCACATGTCGCTGCTGCTGCTGGGCGAAGGCAAAGCGCGTTGGCAGGGCGAGTGGCTGCCTGCGAAGGAGGCACTGAAAAAAGCCGGATTAACGCCAATTACGCTGGCGGCGAAAGAGGGGCTGGCACTGCTGAACGGCACTCAGGCATCGACGGCCTTCGCGCTGCGCGGCCTGTTTGAAGCGGAAGATCTGTTTGCCTCGGCGGTAGTGTGCGGTGCGCTGACCACCGAAGCCGTGCTGGGCTCGCGTCGCCCGTTCGATGCTCGCATCCACGAGGTGCGCGGTCAGCGCGGGCAGATTGACGCCGCCGCGATGTACCGCCACGTGCTTACCGACACCAGCGAAATTGCCGATTCACACCATAACTGCGAGAAGGTTCAGGATCCGTATTCCCTGCGCTGCCAGCCGCAGGTGATGGGCGCGTGCCTGACGCAGCTGCGCCAGGCGGCAGAGGTGCTGCTGGTGGAGGCCAACGCGGTGTCCGATAACCCGCTGGTGTTCGCCCTGGAAAACGAGGTAGTCTCCGGAGGCAACTTCCACGCCGAGCCGGTGGCGATGGCGGCGGATAACATCGCGCTGGCGATTGCCGAAGTCGGCGCGTTGTCCGAGCGCCGCATTGCGCTGATGATGGATAAACATATGTCCCAGCTGCCGCCGTTCCTGGTGCGTAATGGTGGGGTCAACTCGGGATTTATGATTGCCCAGGTGACCGCAGCCGCGCTGGCAAGCGAGAACAAAGCCCTGTCGCACCCGCACAGCGTGGACAGCCTGCCGACGTCTGCAAACCAGGAAGATCACGTTTCGATGGCGCCGGCTGCCGGGCGTCGTCTGTGGGAAATGGCCTCAAACACCCGCGGCGTGCTGGCGGTGGAGTGGCTGGCGGCGTGTCAGGGTATCGATCTGCGTGATGGGCTTAAATCCAGCCCGCTGCTGGAGCAGGCGCGTCAGGAACTGCGCGAGCACGTTACGCACTACGATGATGACCGCTTCTTTGCGCCGGATATTGATAAGGCGATGCAGCTTCTGGAAGAGGGGCGGCTGGTGGGGCTGTTGCCGCCGGTGCTGTGATTTTTTGCCCGGTGGCGCTGCGCTTACCGGGCCTACGCGTGCGAAATGTAGGCCGGGTAAGGCGTAGCCGCCACCCGGCTTCTTTTATGAATACATCGCCGTAATCGACGCGCTCCCCAGCGAATGGAAATGCACGTTAAACCCGACCATCGCGCCGCTCGCCTCTTCATCAACCTCAATCTTCTCCACGTCCAGCGCGTGCACCGTGAAGATATAGCGGTGGGTTTCCCCTTTTGGCGGCGCCGCGCCGCCGTAGCCCGCTTTACCAAAATCAGTGCGGATCTGAATCGCGCCCTCAGGCAGGGCAACCAAATCAGAGCCGGAACCCTGCGGCAGGACGCGCGTGTCGGCGGGCAGGTTCGCTACGATCCAGTGCCACCAGCCGGAGCCGGTCGGCGCGTCCGGGTCGTAGCAGGTCACGACAAAGCTTTTGGTTCCGGCTGGAACCTCGTCCCACGCCAGGTGCGGGGAGATATTATCGCCCTGATACCCCATGCCGTTGAAAACGTGGCGTTCAGGGAGTTTTTCACCGTCGCGCAGATCTTTACTGATGATTTTCATACGGTTTACCCTCGTTATTCACTCGTTCAGGAAGTGTAACGCATGGGGTTAAATCGTGAAATGCGCGGGAATGTTAACGGCTGTTACGACCGCGTCGGTTAATTTACGTAGCTGCTCTGGCGTAATGCTATACGGCGGCATCAGGTAGATAAGCCTGCCGAAAGGCCGCACCCACACGCCCTGGTCCACGAAGAAGCGCTGCAGCGCCGCCATATTCACCGGATGGGTGGTTTCAATCACCCCGATGGCGCCCAGTACGCGCGCGTCCGCCACGAAATTCGCACCGGAGGCGGCGCTCAGTTCCGATTTCAGCTGCACTTCTATCGCCGCAACCTGCGTCTGCCACTCGCCGCTCTCCAGAATCGCAAGGCTTTCACTCGCCACGGCGCAGGCCAGCGGGTTGCCCATAAACGTCGGGCCGTGCATAAAGCAGCCCGCCTCGCCGTCGCTGATGGTGTCGGCAACCTGGCGGGTGGTCAGCGTGGCGGAGAGCGTCATGGTGCCGCCGGTCAGCGCTTTGCCCAGACACAGAATATCCGGCGAAATGCCCGCATGCTCGCAGGCAAACAGCTTGCCGGTGCGGCCAAAGCCGGTGGCGATCTCATCGGCAATCAGCAGAATGCCCTCGCGGTCGCACATCTTGCGAATGCGCCTCAGCCATTCCGGATGGTACATCCGCATCCCGCCTGCGCCCTGCACAATTGGCTCCAGGATCACGGCGGCAATCTCATGACGATGCGCCGCCATCAGCCGCGCGAAACCGACCATATCCATCTCGTTCCACTCGCCGTCGAAGCGGCTCTGCGGGGCAGGGGCAAACAGGTTTTCCGGCAGATACCCCTTCCACAGGCTGTGCATGGAATTGTCCGGATCGCACACCGACATCGCCCCGAAGGTATCCCCGTGATAGCCGTTGCGGAAGGTAAGGAACCGCTGGCGCGCTTCGCCCTTCGCATGCCAGTACTGCAGCGCCATTTTCATCGCCACTTCCACCGCTACCGAGCCGGAATCGGCCAGGAAGACGCACTCCAGCGATTCAGGCGTCATCGCCACCAGGCGACGGCATAAATCCACCGCCGGCTGATGGGTAATCCCGCCAAACATCACGTGCGCCATCTGGTCAATCTGGGCTTTCATTGCCGCGTTCAGGCGCGGGTGGTTGTAGCCGTGAATGGCCGCCCACCAGGAGGACATCCCGTCAACGAGCCGCTCGCCGCTGGCAAGGTGCAGCTCGCAGCCGTGGGCCGAGGCCACCGGATAGACGGGGAGGGGGCGGGTGGTGGAGGTGTAAGGGTGCCAGATATGCTGCTTGTCGAAGGCGAGATCGTCCTGGGTCATAATCGACTTGTAAACCATTTTGAAAAGTTTTAGGTTTACGAGTATAAACCGAACCGAAAATTAACAAAACCCTTTGGAGAAGCCCGATGGCTCACCACGCACGCTGGACGATGTCGCAAGTTACTGAATTATTCAACAAACCTTTCCTTGAGCTGATGTTTGAAGCCCAACAGGTGCATCGTCAGCACTTCGATCCGCGCCATGTTCAGGTCAGCACGCTGCTGTCGATCAAGACCGGCGCCTGTCCTGAAGACTGCAAATATTGCCCGCAGAGCGCGCGCTACAAAACCGGCCTGGAGTCCGAACGGCTGATGGAAGTGGAGCAGGTGCTCGACTCGGCGCGCAAGGCGAAAAACGCTGGCTCGACCCGCTTCTGCATGGGCGCGGCGTGGAAGAACCCGCACGACCGCGACATGCCGTATCTGGAGCAGATGGTGAAGGGCGTGAAGGAGATGGGCCTCGAAGCCTGTATGACGCTTGGCACGCTGAACGAGGAGCAGGCGCAGCGCCTCTCGGCGGCGGGGCTCGATTACTACAACCACAACCTCGATACCTCCCCGGAGTTTTACGGCAACATCATCACCACGCGCACCTACCAGGAGCGCCTGGACACGCTGGACAAAGTGCGTGGAGCGGGGATCAAGGTCTGCTCCGGTGGTATTGTCGGCTTAGGCGAAACGGTGAAAGACCGCGCGGGCCTGCTGCTGCAGCTGGCGAACCTGCCCACCCCGCCGGAAAGCGTGCCGATCAACATGCTGGTGAAGGTCAAAGGCACGCCGCTGGCGGATAATGACGACGTGGATGCGTTTGATTTTATTCGCACCATCGCGGTGGCGCGCATCATGATGCCAACCTCTTACGTCCGCCTTTCTGCGGGCCGCGAGCAGATGAACGAGCAAACCCAGGCGATGTGCTTTATGGCCGGGGCCAACTCCATCTTCTACGGCTGCAAGCTGCTGACCACGCCGAACCCGGAAGAGGACAAAGATGTTCAGCTGTTCCGCAAGCTTGGGCTGAACCCGCACCAGACCGAGGTGCTGACGGGCGATAACGAGCAACAGCAGCAGCTGGAGCAGCAGATTTTCAACGCCGACACCGACCAGTTCTACAACGCGGCAGCCGTATGACCTGGCAGGCACGAATTAATGCCGCGCTGGAAGAACGCCGGGCGGCAGAGGCGTTTCGCGTACGCAGTGTGGTGGAAAACGGCGCGGGCCGTTTTCTGACCCGCGAGGGGCGGCAGTTTTGTAATTTCTCAAGCAATGACTATCTCGGACTGAGCCAGCATCCGGCCATCGTCCGCGCCTGGCAGCAGGGCGCGGAGCGGTTTGGCGTGGGCAGCGGCGGCTCGGGACACGTCAGCGGGTACACCACGGCGCATCAGGCGCTGGAGGAAGAGCTGGCCGACTGGCTTGGCTATTCGCGTGCGCTGCTCTTTATCTCGGGTTTTGCCGCCAATCAGGCGGTCATCGCGGCCCTGATGGGGAAAGAGGACCGCATTGTCGCCGACCGCTTAAGCCACGCCTCGCTGCTTGAGGCGGCAAATTTAAGCCCGGCACAGCTGCGCCGCTTTGCCCATAACGATGCGGGGCAGCTTGCTGCGCTGCTGGATAAACCCTGCGACGGGCAACAGCTGGCGGTCACCGAAGGGGTGTTCAGCATGGACGGCGACAGCGCGCCGCTTGCTGCGCTGCACGAGGCCGCAAAGCGGCAAAACGCCTGGCTGCTGGTGGACGATGCCCACGGGATTGGCGTGATGGGCGATGAAGGTCGCGGCAGCGCATACCAGCAAAACGTGAAGCCCGAGCTGCTGATTGTCACCTTCGGCAAGGGCTTTGGCGCCAGCGGCGCCGCCGTACTGTGCAGCGAGTCCGTCGCTGACTATCTGCTGCAGTTTGCCCGGCATTTGATCTACAGTACCAGCATGCCCCCGGCACAGGCCGTGGCGCTGTCTGCGTCGCTGGCGGTGATCCACAGCGCAGAAGGGGATGAACGTCGCCAGCGGCTGGCAGAGCATATCTCCCGCTTCCGCCAGGGACTGGCGGCGCTGCCCTTCCTCAGTCCAGATTCGCAGAGCGCCATCCAGCCGGTGATTGTTGGTGAAAACGGCCGCGCGCTGGCGATGGCACAGGCGCTGCGCGAGCGCGGCATGTGGGTGACCGCCATCCGCCCGCCAACGGTCCCGCCGGGTACCGCACGGCTGCGTTTAACCCTGACGGCGGCGCATGAAGCTCGGGATATCCAGACGCTGCTGGAGGCGCTCCATGACGCCGGTGAATAAACAGGCCGTTGCGGCGGCATTTGGCCGGGCCGCGCGGAGCTATTCTCAGCACGATGAACTGCAGCGCCAGAGCGCGCAGGGGCTCCTGGCCGCGCTTGGCGGGAACCGCTTTCCGCAGGTACTGGACGCCGGCTGTGGTCCCGGCAGTAACAGCCGCTACTGGCGTGAAGCGGGGAGCCAGGTGACGGCCATCGACCTGTCGCCCGCCATGCTGGACGAGGCGCGCCAGCAGCAGGCTGCGCATCACTACCTTGTGGCTGATATCGAGGCTATCCCGCTGGCGGACGCGCAGTTCGATCTGGTCTGGAGCCATCTGGCGGTGCAGTGGTGCAGCAGCCTGGAACAGGCCTTACGCGAGCTTTATCGCGTCGCCCGCCCGGGCGGGAAGGTGGCCTTTACCACCTTGCTGGAAAGCTCGCTGCCGGAACTAAATCAGGCATGGCAGGCAGTAGATGAGCAACCGCATGCCAACCGCTTCTTATCGCATGACCAGGTCACGCAGGCGCTGGCAGGCTGGCGCTGTCGCAGCACGGTACAGACCATCACGATCAATTTTAGCGACGCGTTCAGCGCGATGCGTTCGCTGAAGGGCATCGGCGCCACGCACCTGCACGCCGGGCGGGAGAAAAAACCGCTGACCCGGGGCCAGCTGCAGCGCCTGGAGCTGGCCTGGCCGCAGCAGCGGGGGTTTTTCCCGCTCTCTTATCAACTTTTTCATGGGATTATCGAACGTGACTGAACGTTATTTTGTTACCGGCACGGATACGGAAGTGGGCAAGACTGTTGCCAGCGCGGCCCTTCTGCAGGCGGCGCGAAAGCTTGGGAAAAACACCGCCGGATATAAGCCTGTTGCTTCCGGCAGCGAGATGACGGCGGAAGGGTTACGCAACACCGATGCGCTGGCGCTCCAGCGTAATAGTACCCTTAAGCTTGCCTATTCGGCGGTCAATCCATACACCTTTGCCGAGCCGACCTCGCCGCACATTATCAGCGCCGATGAAGGCCGTCCGATTGAGTTCGCCGTGCTTTCTGCCGGGTTACGGACACTCGAAAGCCAGGCCGACTGGGTGCTGGTGGAAGGCGCGGGCGGTTGGTTTACGCCGCTTTCGGACACGCAGACGTTTGCTGACTGGGTGCAGGCCGAGCGGCTCCCGGTCATTCTGGTTGTCGGCGTTAAGCTGGGCTGCATCAATCACGCTATGCTGACCGCGCAGGCCGTACGGCAGGCCGGGCTGCGTCTGGCGGGCTGGATAGCCAACGACGTGGTTGCGCCGGGGAAACGACATCAGGAGTATCTGGCGACGCTCAGGCATGTACTTCCCGCCCCGTGCCTTGGGGAAATTCCCTGGCTTGCTGACGGCGCGGAAAATGCCGAAACCGGGCGCTATCTCGACCTCAGCGCCTTGCTTCCCGCGACATCCAGTGGGCAATAAGCTCATCGTTCAGTTCGCTAACGTGGCCGTGCGCCACGTTACGCCCGCGATAAAGCATGCAAAACCGATCCGCCACCCGGCGGATAAACGACAGCTGCTGCTCCGCTAACAGCACCGTCATGCCTAACTCCTGGTTTAAGCGCACCAGCAGCTGCGCCAGCTTCTGGGGAAAGCCGTGTCCCGCGCCGTGCATGGGTTCATCCAGAATCAGCATCCGCGGGCGGTTGACCAGCGCATTCGCCAGCGCGAGCTGATACTGATCCTCCGGCGAAAGGGTGTTGCCTCGCGTCTGACGTCGCGCGTAAAGTTCCGGGAACAGATCGTATACGTCGCTTTTCGCTGCCGGGTCGGGTTTCCCCACCGCCCGCATGGCAATATGCAGATTATCCTCAATCGTCAGCTGAGAAAAAATCCGCCTGTCCTGCGGCACATAGCCTATTCCCGGCCCTGAACGCTCTTCTGACGCCTGGCTGAGCAAATCACGCGGCGGTGCGCCCGCTTCATGCCAGATGATGGTGCCGCTATCGACGGGCACTTTTCCGGTAATGCAGTTCATGAGGGTGGTTTTGCCCATCCCCGGCAGGCCAACGACGCCTGTGCACATCCCTTGCGGAAAATCTAAATCCACGTTCCACAGCGTATGTTGGCTTCCGTAAAACTGATTCACTGCACGCAGACTCAACATCTTTCTCTCCTTAAAAATGTGTCGGTGACGCTCGTTTATGCTTCTGCAAAACCCCTGCCAGAAAGCGTAAATCGATTAAAAAAACGGCTTTTTTTAGGAATAAGCCACCGGTGAATCGTCTAAACGAACGGGGATTGCACATCGGCAGTGCTGGCGATGTTGAATGGTGGTGCAGGACGAAAAATGGCGGAAATGTGAGCAGGATCGCACCGGTTGGTTATGAATGACTCAACTGTTTATCGTCAAAAAATAGCTATAAAAATTTTTTGTTGCCGCCTCGTGGGAAAATCCGGGAATTTGCTGAGCGGCAGTCTGCACGGGCTGGAAGCAGTTATCCACTATTCCTGTGGATAACCATGTGCATTAGAGTTAGAAAACACGCGATAAGCGAGAGAAGACGCGGCTTTCGCCCAAATTGACGCGAAACGCGGCTTTAGAAAATATCCTTTATAATTTAATTGGTTAGATAAAAGCAATTACCGTAATGAAAGTGTCACTCGTTGCCATAAAACTATCATTACCTGGCTTGACAAATGTTAAAAAAGAAAAAGTTCTGGGGATAACCCAGCCTGGCTGGTTTTTTATCTCGTCAGAGCCTAAATTTTGTTCGCTAACGCGCTAATGATTTAGCCGCTACGCTAAATATCCTGACACGCCACTGGTTTTTCATCCAGTGTTTTTTACTGGCATTCCTGGCAACAACGAGTAAAATTACTCACCTGCCGCTTATAACGTCATCAGGTCGTCGCCCATGAGTAAACCGTTCAAACTGAATTCTGCTTTCCGCCCATCAGGCGATCAGCCTGAGGCGATCCGTCGCCTTAAAGAGGGGCTGGAAGACGGGTTGGCGCACCAGACGCTGCTGGGGGTAACCGGCTCGGGCAAAACGTTTACTGTCGCGAACGTGATCGCTGACCTGCAGCGCCCCACGATGGTGCTTGCACCCAACAAAACCCTCGCGGCACAGCTTTACGGCGAGATGAAAGAGTTTTTCCCGGAAAACGCGGTGGAGTATTTCGTCTCCTACTACGATTACTACCAGCCGGAAGCCTATGTGCCGAGCTCTGACACCTTCATTGAGAAGGATGCTTCGGTGAACGAACACATCGAACAGATGCGACTGTCGGCGACCAAGGCGCTGCTTGAGCGTCGCGATGTGGTTGTGGTCGCGTCGGTTTCGGCGATTTACGGCCTGGGCGACCCGGATCTCTACCTGAAGATGATGCTGCACCTGACGCAGGGGATGATCATCGATCAGCGCGCGATTTTGCGCCGTCTGGCCGAGCTGCAATACACCCGTAACGACCAGGCGTTCCAGCGCGGGACGTTCCGCGTGCGCGGTGAGGTGATCGACATCTTCCCTGCGGAATCGGACGATATGGCGCTGCGTGTTGAGTTGTTTGACGAAGAGGTGGAGCGTTTGTCGCTGTTCGACCCGCTGACCGGGCACGTTGAGTCGGTGATCCAGCGTTTTACCATCTACCCTAAAACACACTACGTGACGCCACGCGAGCGTATCGTGCAGGCGATGGAAGAGATCAAAGAGGAGCTGGCAGAGCGCCGTAAGGTGCTTCTGGCGAACAATAAGCTGCTGGAAGAGCAGCGCCTGAGCCAGCGTACCCAGTTCGATCTTGAGATGATGAACGAGCTGGGCTATTGCTCGGGTATCGAAAACTACTCGCGCTTCCTCTCCGGGCGCGGGCCGGGCGAGCCGCCGCCGACGCTGTTTGACTACCTTCCGGCAGACGGTTTGCTGGTGATCGACGAATCCCACGTCACGATCCCGCAGATCGGCGGGATGTACCGCGGTGACCGCGCGCGTAAAGAGACGCTGGTGGAGTACGGATTCCGCCTGCCGTCAGCGCTCGATAACCGTCCGATGAAGTTTGAAGAGTTTGAGGCGCTGGCGCCGCAAACCATCTACGTGTCGGCCACGCCGGGCAACTACGAGCTGGAGAAATCCGGCGATGAGGTGATTGATCAGGTGGTCCGTCCGACCGGGCTGCTGGATCCGATTATCGAGGTGCGCCCGGTTGCGACCCAGGTGGACGATCTGCTCTCTGAGATCCGGGCCCGTTCCGCCATCAACGAGCGCGTGCTGGTGACCACGCTCACCAAACGAATGGCGGAAGACCTGACCGAGTATCTGGAAGAACACGGTGAGAAGGTGCGCTATCTGCACTCGGATATCGACACCGTGGAGCGTATGGAGATCATCCGCGATCTGCGTCTGGGCGAATTTGACGTGCTGGTGGGGATTAACCTGTTGCGAGAAGGTCTGGATATGCCGGAAGTCTCGCTGGTGGCGATTCTGGACGCCGATAAAGAGGGCTTCCTGCGCTCTGAACGTTCGCTGATCCAGACCATTGGCCGCGCCGCGCGTAACGTCAACGGGAAAGCGATTCTGTACGGTGACAAAATCACCCCGTCGATGGCGAAAGCGATTGGCGAAACGGAACGCCGCCGCGAGAAACAGCAGCGCTATAACGAAGAGCACGGCATCACGCCGCAGGGGCTGAACAAGAAGGTGGTGGATATTCTGGCCCTGGGTCAGAACATTGCGAAGACCAAAGCGAAAGGCCGCGGCAAGGCGCGTTCAGTGGTGGAAGAAGATACCGTCGTGCTGACGCCGAAGGCGCTGCAGCAGAAAATCCACGAGCTGGAAGGGCAGATGATGCAGCACGCGCAGAACCTGGAGTTCGAAGAGGCGGCGCAGATCCGCGACCAGCTTCATCAACTGCGGGATCTTTTCATCGCGGCATCGTGAGTAAAGCGTTGTTTTCTCCCTCTCTCAGTGGGAGAGGGCCGGGGTGAGGGCATCAGGCCGCACAAAACGAACCTAACCCAACGCCTGAATCGCCTTCTCCAGCGCGTCGCGCAGCAGGTGACGGTCGTGGCGATACTTGATGTCTGAGGCCTCCAGCGGCTCCTGCACCACCAGACGATCGCCAATCCCTGACACATCCACTTTTGGGCCCACGACTACGCCGTCAATGATCTTCTTCCCGACGTAGTGCTCCATCAAATTGAGTTTGTCCGCCAGCGACAGGCTTGCCGCGGCCGGGCTCAGCTCGCGGCCGAGGTTACCGATGTAAACCATCGGGGCAGGGGTGCGGCGCAGCGCCTGCGCCAGCTCTTTTACCAGCAGAATTGGCATCAGGCTGGTGTAAAAGCTGCCTGGACCGATCAGAATTAAATCCGCTTCCCCGATGGCCTCCACCGCTTCACGCGTGGCGGGCACGCTCGGGTAGGTCATCAGCTCTTTTGGCGGCAGCAGAAGCTGGTCGATATTCACTTCGCCGTACACTTCGTGATCGTCGGCATCAATCGCCATTAAATCCACCGGCTGTTCAGACATCGGGATCAGAAACGCATCCACTTTCAGAAGGTTTCGTATCAAATTGATGGCTTCAAGCGGGCGCACGCTCAGGTGATCCAGCGCTTTGAGCATTAAATTTCCAAGGTTATGCCCGGAAAGTTCGCCATTACCGCCAAAACGGTACTCAAACATCGCCGACGCGACGCTCGGCTCGGTAATTAACTGATTCAGGCAGTTGCGCATATCTCCCCAGGCGATGCCGCCTTCAGCACGACGAATGCGTCCGGTTGAGCCGCCGTTGTCGGTGGTTGTTACTATCCCTGTCAGCCGTGAGCCCAGTGACGACAAAGAGGACATAACGCGGCCCAGGCCGTGGCCTCCGCCAAGAGCGACCACTCGGTCAAGATCCGCAAAAGTGCGACTGCGCATACATATTCCTTTTCACCTGTAATCGCGTAACAGTAACCTAACTACCCCTAAAAGACGATGCCTCACCCGACGCAAAATGACGTATATCAATGCGAAAATACGGTTTTTAAGTATTCTGTAGCGAAAATGCACGATTGATTCGCTATATAGATAATTATATAGCGTGAAGTGATAATGGCGCCGCCAGAATTTCCGCGCTACTATCGCTTAAACCACGTTTTCAACGTTGAAAACATACACTCTAGCCTTGGCGCCTGTGTCGAATGATATGGCGCCCTGGCCGTGGCGGATTTGCCACCAGGGTACAGAAAGAAATGACTGTGCCTCCCGTATCTGGAAAGGTGTACATGGCTTCACAACTTACTGATGCTTTCGCGCGTAAGTTTTACTACTTGCGTCTGTCGATTACCGATGTGTGCAACTTCCGTTGCACCTACTGCCTGCCCGATGGCTACAAGCCGGGCAGCGTCACCAATAACGGCTTTCTCTCCGTGGATGAAGTGCGCCGCGTCACGCGTGCGTTCTCTGAGCTCGGTACGGAAAAAGTCCGTCTGACCGGGGGCGAACCCTCCCTGCGTCGTGATTTCCCCGACATCATTGCCGCCGTACGTGAAAACGAACGTATCCGCCAGATTGCGGTGACCACCAACGGTTACCGCATGGCGCGCGACGTGGCGAACTGGCGCGACGCTGGCTTAACCGCTATCAACGTCAGCGTCGATAGCCTCGATGCCCGTCAGTTCCACGCCATTACCGGCCAGGATAAATTCCAGCAGGTCATGGACGGCATCGACGCCGCATTCGCTGCGGGCTTCGACAAAGTCAAAGTCAACACGGTACTGATGCGTGATGTAAACCATCATCAGCTGGACACCTTCCTGGCGTGGATCAAACCACGCCGCATTCAACTGCGTTTTATTGAGCTGATGGAAACCGGCGAGGGCAGCGAGCTGTTCCGTCGCCATCACATCTCCGGCATGGTGCTGCGCGACGCGCTGCTGAGACGCGGCTGGATCCACCAGATCCGCCAGCGCAGCGACGGCCCGGCGCAGGTCTTCTGCCACCCGGATTACGAAGGTGAGATTGGGCTTATCATGCCCTATGAGAAAGACTTCTGCGCCAGCTGCAACCGCCTGCGCGTCTCCTCCGTTGGCAAGCTCCACCTTTGCCTGTTCGGCGACGGCGGCGTAGACCTTCGCGATCTGCTGGAAGACGATGCGCAGCAGGACTCGCTTGAAGCACGCATTTCTGAAGCGCTGACGCATAAAAAACAGACCCACTTCCTGCATCAGGGCAATACCGGTATTACTCAGAACCTGTCCTACATCGGCGGGTAATCAGGCTTAAGAAGGAATCAGAAGATGAGTCAGGTAAGCGCAGAATTTATCCCGACACGCATTGCTATTCTTACCGTTTCCGACCGCCGTGGTGAAGAAGAAGATACCTCCGGCCACTGGCTGCGCGAGGCGGCACACGAAGCCGGACACCAGATTGTTGATAAAGCGATCGTCAAAGAGAACCGTTACGCCATTCGCGCGCAGGTTTCGCAGTGGATTGCGAGTGACGACGTTCAGGTGGTGCTGATTACCGGCGGCACCGGCTTTACTGCAGGCGATCAGGCCCCCGAAGCGCTGCTCCCGCTGTTCGACCGCGAAGTGGAAGGCTTCGGCGAAGTGTTTCGCATGCTCTCGTTTGAAGAGATCGGCACCTCTACGCTTCAGTCCCGTGCCGTAGCGGGCGTGGCGAACAAAACCCTGATATTCGCCATGCCGGGCTCGACTAAAGCCTGCCGCACCGCGTGGGAAAATATTATTGCCCCGCAGCTGGATGCCCGTACCCGTCCCTGTAATTTCCATCCCCATTTAAAGAAATAAGCTATGTCACAACTAACCCACATTAACGCCGCCGGTGAAGCGCATATGGTGGATGTTTCCGCTAAAGCCGAAACGGTGCGCGAAGCGCGCGCGGAAGCGTTCGTCACTATGCTGCCGGAAACGCTGGCGATGATTATCGACGGCAGCCACCATAAGGGCGACGTCTTTGCCACTGCGCGCATCGCGGGTATTCAGGCCGCCAAGCGCACCTGGGACTTAATCCCGCTCTGCCATCCGCTGATGCTGAGCAAGGTGGAGGTGAACCTGCAGGCGCAACCGGAGCATAGCCGCGTGCGCATTGAGTCCCTGTGCCGCTTAACCGGGAAAACCGGCGTGGAGATGGAAGCCCTGACGGCGGCCTCCGTTGCCGCGCTGACCATCTACGACATGTGCAAAGCAGTGCAGAAAGATATGGTGATTGGCCCGGTTCGCCTGCTGGCGAAAAGCGGCGGCAAATCCGGTGATTTTAAGGTGAACAGCCATGATTAAGGTGCTCTTTTTCGCCCAGGTCCGCGAGCTGGTCAATACCGACAGCCTGATGCTGGATGCGCCCTTCGAAAACGTCGCTGCCCTGCGCGTGCATCTGGCCGCGCAAAGCGACCGCTGGGCGCTGGCGCTGGACGAGGGCAAGCTGCTGGCGGCCGTTAACCAGACGCTGGTGGAGTTCAGCCACCCGCTGGCCGAAGGGGATGAAGTGGCCTTTTTCCCGCCGGTGACAGGGGGCTAAGATGGCGGAAACCCGAATTCTGGTGAGCCCCGAGCGTTTTAACGTGGGGACCGAATACAGCTGGCTGGCGGAACGCGATGAAGACGGCGCGGTCGTCACCTTCACCGGCAAAGTGCGTAACCACAACCTCGGTGACAGCGTAAAAGCGCTGACGCTGGAGCACTATCCCGGTATGACGGAGAAATCGCTCGCGGCAATTGTGGAAGAGGCGCGAGGCCGCTGGCCGCTTGGGCGCGTCACGGTTATCCACCGCATTGGTGAGATGTGGCCCGGTGAAGAGATTGTGTTTGTCGGCGTGACCAGCGCACACCGCGGCAGCGCGTTTGAGGCCGGGGAGTTCATCATGGACTATCTCAAAACAAAAGCGCCGTTCTGGAAGCGCGAAGCCACGCCGGAAGGGGACCGCTGGGTGGAATCTCGCGACAGCGATAAACAGGCCGCCAGCCGTTGGTAGTCGGTTTACGTGGATGTGTTACTCTTAACGTGTGTGTCTTCTTAATCTTAATCAGGAGTGAATCATGGACCGATTTCCGCGTTCCGATTCAATAGTACAGCAGACCCGTAGCGGCCTGCAGACGTATATGGCTCAGGTGTACGGCTGGATGACGGTTGGCCTGCTGCTTACCGCGTTTATCGCGTGGTATGCGGCGAACACGCCTGAACTGATGATGTTTATCTTCTCCAGCAAAATCACCTTCTTTGGGCTGATTATCGCGCAGCTGGCGCTGGTGTTTGTGCTCTCCGGGCTGGTGCAAAAGCTCAGCGCGGGCATGGCAACCACGCTGTTTATGCTCTATTCGGCGCTGACCGGCCTGACGCTTTCCAGCATTTTCATCGTCTACACCTACTCCTCCATCGCCAGCACGTTTGTGGTGACCGGGGGGATGTTTGGCGTGATGAGCCTGTACGGTTACACCACCAAACGTGATCTGAGCGGCTTAGGCAACATGCTGTTTATGGGGCTGATCGGGATTGTGCTGGCGTCGCTGGTGAACCTGTGGCTGAAGAGTGACGCGCTGATGTGGGCCGTGACCTACATCGGGGTGGTGGTCTTTGTTGGCTTAACCGCCTACGACACCCAGAAGCTGAAAAACATCGGCGAGCAGATCGACGTGCGCGACAGTTCCAACCTGCGCAAATACTCGATTCTGGGCGCGCTGACGCTCTATCTGGACTTTATCAACCTGTTCCTGATGCTGCTGCGTATTTTTGGCAACCGTCGCTAGGGTTGTTTTGCCGGGTGGCGGCTTCGCCTTACCCGGCCTACGAAACGCGAACCGTAGGTCGGGTAAGGCGAAGCCGCCACCCGACTTATTCACTTCGCTAACATCCTCTCGTTCTTCGCCCTCAGCTTTTTCGCCCGACTCTCCAGCACCAGATAACAGACCGTGGCCAGTGCCAGCGGCAGGAAGTAATAGAGCATGCGGTAGGCGAGCAGGGCGGCAATTATCGTCCCCTGTGAGACATGCTCTCCGGCCAGCAACGCAATAAATACCGCCTCCAGCACCCCAATCCCTGCCGGGATATGCACAATAACGCCGGCGATACTACTCACCAGCAGCACGCCCAGCACGAAGAAGTAGTTCACGTCCTCGCCAATCAACAGCCAGATGATCGCCCCCATCGCCATCCAGTTGGCGCTGGAAACCGCCATCTGCAGCACCGCGAACTTCCACGACGGCAGGACCAGTTTCTGCCCTTTAATGGTCATATGGCGGCGTCTGGCAAAGGCGCAGGCCCACAAATACACGGCGATGATCAGCAGCAGCACGAAGCCGAGAATGCGCAGCGTGGCTTCGTCGATATACCAGTGCGCGGGCAGCTGTACCACGCCGATGGTAAAAATTACCCCGCCGAGCAGAATATAGCCCAGCCAGTTGGTGGTGATGCTTAATGAGAAAATGCGCGTGATCGTCCCACCCGGCAGGCCAAGCCGCGAGTACAGGCGATAGCGCATGCCAATCCCCCCGACCCAGGTGCTCAGCGTCAGGTTAAAGGCGTAGCAGATAAACGACACCAGCATCACCTGACGTTTAGCCAGCTTGTGTCCGCAGTAGGCGCGGCCGAGCAGGTCATAGCAGCCGTACATCAGGTAGCTCACGATCACCAGCCCAACGGCGCCCAGCAGCACCAGCCGGTTATAGTTGCGGATAACCTTCCACACCTCTTCCCAGTCCACTTTCTGCGCGTAGACCACCAGCAGTACCGCGACCGCGATAAAGAATACCCAGGTGAGGATTTTTTTCGCCAGCCGCCAGCGAGGATGAGATTTTGACATCAGGGTTTGCCTCCATCTTCCGCTTCAACGCGGTCCTGGGTTTCCATTTCGGGTTGTACCGGCGGATCCACCTGCGCCAGCTTCGGCGTATGCGCCGGCAGCCAGCCGACCATCGCCGGGAAGTGGCGCAGGAAGTGGAACACCACCACGCCGACGCCAACGTTCCACCAGCTCCGTTTCGGCACCATGGATTCATCCACCCGCACGCAGTCCTTATTGATAAGTCCCTGAAGGTTATCGCGCAGGGTCTGATTAAACTGGCGGTCATGGATGATCAGGTTCGCTTCCAGGTTAAGCGACAGGCTCAGCGGATCGAGGTTACTGGAGCCAACGGTTGCCCAGTGGTCATCCATCACGGCCACTTTGCCGTGCAGCGGGCGGCGGCGGTATTCATATATCTGCACGCCGCTTTTAACCAGATAGCGGTAGAGCAGACGCGCGCCGACCTTAACAATCGGCATATCCGGCTCGCCCTGCACGATGAGTTTCACCCGGACGCCGCGGCGGGCCGCGTTGCGCATGGCGTGCAGAATGCGGTAGCCGGGGAAGAAATAGGCGTTGGCGATAATCACTTCGCGCTTCGCATTGGCCAGCATCTTCAGGTAGTGACGTTCAATATCGTCCCGATGCTCCTCGTTGTCCCGCCAGACAAACAGCGCCTGCGCTTCGCCGGGCTTGCGGTTCTCTTCCGGGCGATGACGGCGTCGCCACCAGCGGCGAGCGGCCTCTTTACCGGGCAAGTTTTCCAGCACGAACAGCTGGATGTCCTGAACCACCGGCCCTTCAATGCGGATCGCGTAGTCCTGCTTGGCCTCCGGGCCGTAATCCGACATATGCTCAGCGGAGTAGTTAATGCCGCCCACGAACGCCACCGTTTCGTCCACCACAACGATTTTGCGGTGCATGCGGCGGAACAGGTTGGTGCGCATGCCGAACAGGCGAGGACCGGGATCGTAGTAACGGAACACCACGCCGGCTGCGGTGAGTTCATTAACAAATTCATCGCTGAGATCCGGCGAGCCATACCCGTCGAGCAGGGCCTCGATTTTTACCCCGCGCCGGGCGGCATGCAGCAGCGCGCTGTGCAGCTGTCTGCCAACGTCGTCTTCAAACCAGATAAACGTTTCAAGGTAGACTTTCTGCTGCGCGTGGCTAATCGCCTCGAAGACTGCCGGATAAAAGTTATCGCCGTTTTCCAGCAGCGTAATACGGTTACCTTCCTGCCATGTGCATTTCATAAGTGGATCTCCGCGCTCAGCGGGGCATGGTCGGAAAGATGTCGCCAGTTAAGTAACGCCAGCGCCGTCGGGCTGCTGGCATGCGCATTTTTCACGTAGATGCGGTCCAGGCGCAGCAGGGGAAAGCGCACGGGAAACGTCCGTGCGGGACGACCGTGTGCCCGGGTGAAAATCTCCTCCAGCCCCGCATTCACCTTCAGAGGATGGTTGGCCCGCTGCCGCCAGTCGTTAAAATCACCGGCCACCACCACGGGGTCGCCTTCCGGAAGCGCATTGGTCCAGTCAGCCAGCATCTGTAGCTGCGCCTGACGGTGGGCTTCACGCAGGCCAAGGTGAACGCAGCCTACGTGAACGGGAACGTCAAGATCCGGCGGTGCGATGCGGCAGTAAAGCAGCCCGCGCTTTTCGCTCTCTCCAACGGAGACGTCCCGGTTCTCGTAATGTTCGATAGGAAAACGCGACAGCACGGCGTTTCCGTGATGGCCTTCCGGATAGACCGCGTTGCGGCCGTAAGCGTAATCGCTCCACATGGTGTCGGCCAGAAATTCGTAGTGCGGCGTATCGGGCCAGTTTTCGAAATGCATGGGATGCACCTCGTGCGCGCCCATCACCTCCTGCAGGCAGACAATGTCCGCGCTGACGGTGCGTACCGCGTCGCGCAGCTCCGGTAAAATGAAGCGGCGGTTAAATGCTGTGAAGCCCTTATGAATGTTTATCGTCAGCACCTTAAGCGAGAAATGCTGCGTTTTTTTGCTCATAAACACCTTCCTGGGTGACTATCCCGATGAAAATAAAGTGTAGTCGGCGTCACAAAAAGATGCGGCGTTACGGAATTTTCCGTAAAGTGCGGTAGTCTGATTAAGCAGAGAAAAATCCTTCAGGAGAGAAGCCATGAAGTGGCAACAACGTGTTCGTGTCGCAACCGGTTTGAGTTGCTGGCAGATAATGTTGCATTTACTGGTCGTGGCCGTACTGGTGATGGGCTGGATGAGCGGCACGCTGGTGCGTGTTGGCTTAGGACTGTGCGTCCTCTATGGCGTCACCGTGCTGTCGATGCTGTTCTTACAGCGCCACCATGAAGCGCGCTGGCGCGAGGTGGGTGATGTGCTCGAAGAGCTCACCACCACCTGGTACTTTGGTGCCGCGATGATCGTGCTTTGGCTGCTGTCACGCGTGCTGCAAAACAACCTGCTGCTGGCCCTGGCGGGTCTGGCAATCCTCGCAGGGCCAGCGGTGGTGTCGTTGCTCACCAAAGAGAAAAAGCTACGCAATGTTGCGTCTAAACATCGCATAGGCCACTGAGCCCGTCGTGGCCGCTATGACCAGTAGCGGCCACAAACTTCCCCAGACAATGTCCAGACTCGCATCCTTCAGATAGATCTGCTTGGTGATATCCGTAAAGTGTCGAATCGGGTTTATCCACGTTAAATCCTGGAGCCACACCGGCATGTTCTCGACGGGCGAAACGTACCCGGAGAGCAGAATCGCCGGCATCATAAAGACGAATACCCCGATAAACGCCTGCTGCTGCGTCGAGCAGAGCGCGGATATCAGCAGTCCAAATCCCACCAGCGACAGCCCGTAAATCACCATCGTGAAGTAAAACAGCGCCAGCGAACCGGCGAACGGGATCTGGTAGGCCCAAATACCGACACCCAGCACAATAGTGGCCTGGAACGTCGCGACGATCAGCGCCGGCACCGCTTTGCCGACGAAAATTTGCCAGGTGGCGAGCGGGGAGACCAGCAGCTGATCCAGCGTGCCCTGTTCGCGCTCGCGGGCGACGGACAGGGAGGTCACGATCATCACCCCGATGGTGGTGATCATGGCGATCAGTGACGGCACCACGAACCACTTGTAGTCCAGATTCGGGTTGTACCAGTTACGCACCACCAGCTCGCTGTTGTTGGGCTTCGGTTTGCCCTCCATCAGCTCCTGCTGATAATCCTTCACCACCTGCTGCAGGTAGTTGGCCGCTATCTGGGCGCTGTTGGAGTTACGTCCGTCGAGGATCAGCTGCATCGGCGCGGTCTGGAAGGTGTCCAGGTTGCGGGAGAAATCCGCCGGGAAGCGTACCAGCAGCAGCGCTTTTTGCGTGTCGATGGTGGGCTGGATATCCTGCGGGCTTTTCAGCAGCAGGATGTGGGTAAAGGCCTTCGCGCGGGCGAAACGCTGCGTCAGCTCGACGGCGTGTTTGCCGTTGTCTTCGTTGTAAATGGCAATGGTGGCGTTGGTCACCTCAAGGGTGGCGGCAAACGGGAACAGTAAAACCTGAAGCAGCACCGGCAGCACCAGAATGGCGCGGGTTTGCGGC
Organism: Enterobacter asburiae; assembly: GCA_011754535.1. NCBI lineage: Bacteria > Pseudomonadati > Pseudomonadota > Gammaproteobacteria > Enterobacterales > Enterobacteriaceae > Enterobacter > Enterobacter asburiae. The sequence continues at coordinate 1,521,764 of JAAQVN010000001.1, forward strand.
TCGCGCAGCAGGGATTGCAGCTCTTTGCGGATCAGTGTCCATAAACGGTGAAACATGTGCGCTCCTTAATCCAGTCGCCGTTTGGTTTTCATCCACGTCAACCCGATAAACATCACCGCCGACGCCATCAGAAACAGGGTGTTGACGATCAGCACCACCGGAATATTCCCCGCCAGGAACAGGCTCTGCAGCGTGCTCACGAAGTAGCGCGCCGGAATGATGTAGGTCACGGCGCGGATCACCGCCGGCATGCTGTCTATCTGGAAGATAAACCCGGAGAGCATTATCGACGGCAGGAAAGCGGCGTTCAGCGCCACCTGCGCGGCATTAAACTGGTTGCGGGTGATGGTGGAGATGAGCAGCCCCATCCCCAGCGTGCTGAGTAAAAACAGGCTGGTGATAAAGAACAGCACCACCAGCGAGCCGCGGTACGGCACGCCGAGGATAAAGACTGCCACAAGCATGCAGAGCAGCATCGCCAGCATGCCGAGGAAGTAGTAGGGGATAAGCTTGCACAGCAGCAGCTCGACCCGCGTCACCTCGGTGGAGAGCAACGCCTCCATGGTGCCGCGCTCCCACTCGCGGGCGATCACCAGCGAGGTGAGGATTGCGCCGATCACCGTCATGATGATGGTCACCGCGCCCGGAATAATAAAGTGCTGGCTGATGGCGGCGGGGTTAAACCAGTAGCGCGTCTGCACGTCGATAAGCGGTTCAAACGTCTCGCCCCGGTCTTCTGCGCGCTGCATCTGCCAGAGCTGCCAGATCCCCTCCGCGTAGCCCTGTACGAAGTTGGCGGTATTCGGCTCGCTGCCGTCGGTAATCACCTGGATCGGTGCATTGGTATTCGCCCGAGCCATGTTGGCGGCGAAATCCACCGGGATGACGATCAGGCCGCGAATTTTCCCGGCCTGCATGTTCTGGATCAGCTCCTGCCGGTTGTCGCTGACGGTGGCGTCGATATAGGGCGAGCCGGTCATGGCGTGGGTAAAGTCCAGCGCCTCTTCGCTCTGCTGCTCAAGCAAAATCCCGACCCGCAGCTTGCTGGAGTCGAGGTTAATGCCGTAGCCAAAGATAAACAGCAGCAGCAGGGGGATCACCACCGCAATCAGCCAGCTGCTGGGATCGCGCACGATCTGCCGCGTCTCTTTAATACACAGCGCGCGCACCCGGCGCCAGGATATAGCACTACTGCGCATGGGCATTCTCCTTGTCCCAGTCGTGGATGAGGGTAATAAACGCCTGCTCCATAGTCGGGTCTGGCTGTTCTTCGTCAGCGGCCTGCTCCTTCAGGTCGTCTGGCGTGCCGTGGGCGATCAGCTTGCCGCGATAGACCAGCCCGATACGGTCGCAGTACTCCGCCTCGTCCATAAAGTGGGTGGTCACCATCACGGTCACCCCTTTTTCCACCATGCTGTTGATGTGCAGCCAGAACTCGCGGCGGGTGAGGGGGTCAACGCCGGAGGTCGGCTCATCCAGGAAAAGAATATCGGGTTCGTGCATCAGCGAGCAGGCCAGCGCCAGCCGCTGCTTAAAGCCGAGCGGCAATTCGTCGGTGGCATGGGAAGCAATATTTGTTAACCCAAAGGCGTCGCTCATGCGGCGGATTTTTTCATTCTGCGCCCGCCCGCGCAGGCCGTACACGCCGGAGAAAAAGCGCAAATTCTGCTCGACCGTCAGGTTGCCGTACAGCGAGAACTTCTGCGCCATGTAGCCGAGGTGCTGACGTGCCTTGCCGGAGCTGACCTTAAGGTCCATATCCAGCACCAGCGCCTTGCCGGACGTCGGCACCAGCAGGCCGCACATCATCTTAAAGGTGGTCGATTTTCCCGCGCCGTTCGGCCCCAGAAGACCAAAAATCTCGCCGCGCTTCACCGCGAAATTGACGTTATCGGTGGCGGCGAAATCCCCGAACTTTTTGGTGAGCGATTTCGCTTCAATGACCGTTTCGCCCGGCGTGCCTTCCACCGTATGCAGAATGGCGGCAAGCGGCGACTCTGATGTACCCGCGCCGCCCAGTAGGTCGATAAACGCGTCCTCAAAGCGCGGTGCGGTCTCTTCTATCTCGATCTCAGGCATCCCCTGCGCCTGGCGAACGTCGTCGGCGGTGGCCTCTTTTTTGAGAATAATGCGCACCGAGCGGCCCTGAATCATCCCGTCGCCGACCTGCGGCAGCTTCAGCACCCGCTGGAGCAGCCTGCGGTTCGACTCCTGCGGGCTGTGCAGCAGGAAGCTGCGCCCGGCCATGGTTTGCGTCAGTTCGGTTGGTTCGCCCTGATAGAGTAGTTCACCCTCGTTCATCAGCAGCACGTCCCGACACTGTTCCGCTTCGTCGAGGTAGGAGGTACTCCAGAGGATCAGCATCCCGTCGCCCGCCAGCTCGTGCACCATCTGCCACAGCTCGCGGCGGGAAATCGGGTCCACGCCGACGCCGGGCTCATCCAGCAGCAGCACCTTCGGCTCGCCCACCAGCGTGCAGGCCAGACCCAGCTTCTGCTTCATCCCGCCGGAGAGCTTGCCCGCCAGCCGGTCGGTGAACGGGCCGAGGGAGGTAAACTCCAGCAGTCGGGCGAAGGTTTTCTGCCGCGTGTCACCGGTGACGCTGCGCAGGTCGGCGTACAGGTTCAGGTTTTCCATCACCGTCAGATCTTCATACAGGCCAAACTTCTGCGGCATATAGCCGAGCATGGCGTGGAGCGCGCCGTCGTCTTTTATCGGGTCCAGGCCAAGCACGCTGGCCGAGCCTTCGTCCGGCTTGAGCAACCCCGCCAGCATCCGCATCAGCGTGGTTTTCCCCGCGCCGTCCGGGCCGACCAGCCCGGTTACGTAGCCTTTCTGAATGGTGCAGTTCAGCGGCGCGACCGCCGGCTTGTCCATGCCCGCGAAGCGTTTGACCAGACCGTTGAGCTGGATAACCGCATCATTCATGTCGTTCCCCGTCGTTTATGGTCACGGTAACAGGCATGCCCTGACGCAGCGCGTCGTCCGCATCGGTGACGATGATGCGCAGGCGGTATACAAGGTCGGTACGCAGGTCCGGTGTTTCTACCGTTTTCGGCGTAAATTCGGCGGTAGGGGAGACAAAGCCCACCTTGCCGTGATACGGCTTGTCCGGGCGGCCGTCGGTATAGAGCAGCAGCTCGCGGCCCGGCTGCATCTGCCCGAGGTTCGGCTCGTCAATATAGGCGCGCACCCACACCGGACGGGTCAGGGAGAGCGTTAAGACGGTACTGCCCGCGCTGAGCATGCTGCCCGGCTCCACGGCGCGGGTCATCAGCGTGCCGTCAGATGGAGCGATTAAGGTCGTGTCGTGCAGATCCAGTTCCGCCTGCGCCAGCTGGGCCTGCGCCTGTTCAAGGCTGGCTTTCGCCTGGGCAATGTCCTGCTCGCGGTTACCGGAGCGGTACTGGCTTAATTTATCCTGCGCGGACTTCAGCGTTGCCTGCGCCTGGTCCCGGGATGACCGCGCGTTTTCCAGATCGTTGGCGGAAATGGTGCGGCTTTTCCACAGTCCCTGCTGGCGGTTATAGAAGTTCTGCGCATAGTCGTACGCGGCTTTGGCCTGCTTAACGGCGGCGGCGGCCTGGGCAATCTCTTCATCGCGATAGCCTGCCAGCATCAGGTCATACTGCGCCTGCGCGACGGAAACGCCAGCTTTGGCCTGCATCAGCGCGTTCTCAAAAGGGGCTTTATCCAGCGCGCCCAGCGTCTGACCGGCTTTGATGGCATCGCCTTCGTCAACGCTGAGCGAGGCGAGACGTCCGCCAACGCGGAAGCTCATATTCACAGTACGAATATCCACGTTACCGTACAGCGTCAGGCCCCGATCCTGCTGGCTCTGATACCACAGCCAGCCACCGATTCCCGCGGCAAGCAAAACAACAACCACCAGAATGATGGCGACAGGTTTTTTCATGACTTCAGGCTCCTTTGCGTTAAGCCTTGCAGGATCAGATCAAGATGACAGGCGATAACCTGGCTAATCTGCGCGGCTTTATCCTCATCGAATTGTGTCCAGCCGGTGCGTAACAGGATGGTTTCCCGACCCAGACGGAAGGCGAGAATTTCACCCAGCAGGGCGTGGGTATGCAAAATAGTGTCGGTATCGCTGGCGTCCCGCCCGGTATACGCGGCGATCAGCCGGGTCAGGTGGGTATGCATCGGGGCAATTACCCGATCGTGTACCCGCTGGTAGGCGGCAGTCGGGGAGAGCTGTTCCCGGGAAATAAACTTGCTCAGTTTGAGCGTATCGTCGTGCGTCAGCAGGCGAATCATATTATGGCAGGCTTTGAGAATAAGCTGGCGTACGGCGGCGCGATCGGGTGACGGCTGGCTGAGCAGCGCGGTAGCTTCCTCAACGTGCGGGTGAAACTGCGCGCCGATAAAATCGGCGATCCACTCGGCGCAGGCGAGGTATAAATCTTCTTTTGAGCCAAAATAGTAGGTAATCGCCGCAATGTTCTGCCCGGCCAGCGCGGCAATATCGCGCGTGGTCGCATGCAGCCCGTACTCGCCAAACTGCGCCAGCGCGGCGGCGATAAGCTGATTTTTGGCCTGTTCACCTTTGGTTGTTGTGGGTGTCGTATTCATGGCGGCATTAAGAATTAATCAATCGATTGATTAAGATTATGCCTGATTCCCGCTAACGTCGAGGGAATGCTGAGGGATATTTTATGCGCCACGTCACAAAAGCTGCTACACTCCGCCCCTTCGCGACATTGTGGTTTTTGTCCTCCTAATTGTTATATCTCCCTGAAAACTACACCTGTGATGGTCGGGGCGGTTCGGAGTTTTTATGTCTTTTGATTCCCTTGGCCTGAACCCGGAAATTCTGCGCGCCATCGCAGAGCAGGGCTACGTTGAGCCAACCCCAATCCAGCAGCAGGCGATCCCCGCAGTGCTTCAGGGCCGTGACCTGATGGCCAGCGCCCAGACCGGCACCGGTAAAACCGCGGGCTTTACCCTGCCGCTGTTAGAGCTGCTGGTAAAAAACCAGCCGCACGCCAAAGGCCGTCGTCCGGTGCGCGCGCTGATCCTCACCCCAACCCGCGAGCTGGCGGCGCAGATTGGTGAGAACGTGCGTGAGTACAGCCGCTACCTCAACATTCGCTCGCTGGTGGTTTTCGGTGGCGTGAGCATTAACCCGCAGATGATGAAGTTGCGCGGCGGCGTGGACGTTCTGGTGGCAACGCCGGGCCGCCTGCTGGATCTGGAACACCAGAACGCGGTGAAGCTGGATAACATCGAAATTCTGGTGCTGGACGAAGCCGACCGCATGCTCGACATGGGCTTTATCCACGACATTCGCCGCGTGCTGGCTAAGCTGCCCCCGCGTCGCCAGAACCTGCTCTTTTCCGCGACCTTCTCCGACGAGATCAAGGCGCTGGCGGAAAAGCTGCTGCATAACCCACTCGAAGTGGAAGTGGCGCGCCGCAACACCGCCTCCGAGCAGGTGACGCAGCACGTGCACTTTGTGGATAAAAAGCGCAAGCGCGAACTGCTCTCCCAGATGATCGGTCAGGGCAACTGGCAGCAGGTGCTGGTCTTTACCCGCACCAAGCACGGCGCTAACCACCTGGCGGAACAGCTGAATAAAGACGGCATCCGCAGCGCGGCCATTCACGGTAACAAGAGCCAGGGCGCGCGTACCCGTGCGCTGGCGGACTTCAAGTCTGGCGACATCCGCGTGCTGGTGGCGACCGACATTGCCGCCCGTGGCCTCGATATTGAAGAGCTGCCGCACGTGGTGAACTACGAGCTGCCGAATGTCCCGGAAGACTACGTGCACCGTATCGGCCGTACCGGTCGTGCGGCGGCAACCGGTGAGGCGCTCTCGCTGGTCTGCGTGGACGAGCACAAACTGCTGCGCGACATCGAACGCCTGCTGAAGAAAGAGATCCCGCGCATCGAAACCCCGGGTTACGAAGTGGACCCGTCTATCAAAGCCGAGCCGATTCAGAACGGTCGTCAGGGCGGCGGTCGCGGCCAGGGCGGCGGCGGTCGTGGTCAGCAGCCGCGTCGTGCCGAAGGCGGCGCGCCGAAATCATCCGGCAAACCGCCGCGTCGCAACAGCGACGGCAAACCGGCCGGTGAAAACCCGTGGCGCAGCGGCGAAGGCAAGCCGGCAGGGGAAGGGCAGCGCCGACGCCGCCCGCGCAAGCCTGCTAACCCGCAGTAATCTGGAAGCCCGGTCGTAAAGCCGGGCTTTTCTTTTTGCGGCAGAGAAGAGAAAGTGCCACAATAGTGGCTGTTTATACAGTATTTCAGGTTTTCCAATGGCTTTAACCGCGGCGCTGAAAGCGCAAATTGGCGCATGGTATAAGGCGCTACAGCAGCAGATCCCCGATTTTATCCCCCGAGCGCCGCAGCGGCAGATGATTGCCGACGTGGCAAAAACGCTCGCCGGGGACGACGGGCGACATCTGGCGATTGAAGCCCCGACCGGCGTCGGGAAAACCTTGTCATATCTGATTCCCGGCATCGCGATTGCGCGGGAAGAGGACAAAACGCTGGTGGTCAGCACCGCCAACGTGGCGCTGCAGGATCAGATCTTCAGCAAAGATTTGCCCCTGCTGCGCAAAATCATCCCCGATCTGCGGTTTACTGCCGCCTTTGGGCGCGGGCGCTACGTGTGCCCGCGTAACCTGGCGGCGCTTGCCAGCAGCGAGCCGAATCAACAGGATCTGCTCGCGTTTCTGGATGACGAGCTGACGCCAAACAATAAGGCGGAGCAGGAGCAGTGTGCAAAGCTGAAAACCGAGCTCGACGGCTATAAGTGGGACGGCCTGCGGGATCACACCAGCCTGGCGATTAGCGACGACTTATGGCGCAGGCTCAGCACCGATAAAGCAAGCTGCCTGAACCGCAACTGTCACTACTACCGCGAGTGCCCGTTCTTTGTCGCCCGGCGCGAGATCCAGGAGGCGGAGGTGGTCGTCGCCAACCATGCGCTGGTGATGGCGGCGCTCGAGAGTGAAGCGGTGCTGCCGGAACCCAAAAACCTGCTGCTGGTGCTCGACGAAGGTCACCATCTGCCGGACGTGGCGCGGGACGCGCTGGAAATGAGCGCTGAAATTACGGCACCCTGGTTCCGCCTGCAGCTCGATCTCTTCTGCAAGCTGGTGGCGACCTGCATGGAGCAGTTCCGCCCGAAAACCACGCCGCCGCTGGCGGTCCCGGAGCGGCTGAGCGAGCACTGTGAAGAGGTTTATAGCCTCATTTCGTCCCTGAACAACATCCTGAACCTCTATCTTCCTGCCGCCCAGGAAGCCGAACACCGCTTTGCGATGGGGGAACTACCGGAAGAGGTGATGGAGATCTGCCAGCAGTTGGCGAAGCATCTGGAAAAGCTGCGCGGGCTGGCGGAGATGTTCTTAAACGATCTGAGCGAGAAAACCGGCTCGCACGACGTGGTGCGCCTGCACCGCATTCTGCTGCAGATGAACCGCGCGCTGGGGATGTTTGAGGCGCAGAGCAAGCTCTGGCGTCTGGCTTCGATGGCTCAGGCGTCGGGCGCGCCGGTCACCAAATGGGCCACCCGTGAAGTGCGGGATGGGCAGGTCCACCTCTTTTTCCACTGCGTGGGCATTCGCGTGGCCGATCAGCTGGAAAAGCTGATCTGGCGCAGCGTGCCGCACGTGGTTGTCACCTCCGCAACCCTGCGCTCCCTGAACAGCTTCTCCAGGCTGCAGGAGATGAGTGGCCTGAAGGAGAAAGCGGGGGACCGTTTTGTGGCGCTGGACTCGCCGTTTAACCACTGCGAGCAGGGCAAGCTGGTGATTCCGCGCATGAAATTCGAGCCGCTTATCGACAACGAAGAGCAGCACATTGCGGAGATGGCGGCCTACTTCCGTGAACAGGTCGAGAGTAAAAAGTATCCCGGCATGCTGGTGCTGTTTGCCAGCGGGCGGGCGATGCAGCGCTTCCTCGAATACGTCACCGATCTGCGTTTACTTCTGCTGGTGCAGGGCGATCAGCCGCGCTATCGGCTGGTGGAAACCCACCGCAAGCGTATTGATAACGGCGAGCGCAGCGTGCTGGTGGGGCTACAGTCGTTTGCCGAAGGTCTGGATCTGAAAGGGGACTACCTGACGCAGGTGCACATCCATAAAATTGCCTTTCCGCCCATCGACAGCCCGGTGGTGATCACAGAGGGGGAGTGGCTGAAGAGTCTTAACCGCTATCCGTTTGAGGTGCAGAGCCTGCCTGCGGCGTCGTTTAACCTGATTCAGCAGGTGGGGCGTCTTATTCGTAGCCACGGCTGCTGGGGCGAGGTGGTGATTTATGACAAGCGTCTGCTCACCAAAAACTACGGCCAGCGTTTGCTGAACGCGCTGCCTGTTTTCCCGATCGAACAGCCGGAGGTGCCGGAGGTAAAAAAACGCCCGGCAAAACTGGCCGCCGGGCGTGGTAAAAGCATCCGTGCTAAGAGGCGCGGTCCTACTGGTAAGTGAACGTCACCTGCACTACGCTGCTGAACGTGCCGGCCGTGACGGGTATGGCGGTGGCGTAATAGCGTGCGGACAACGGAAACGTGGCCGTGTGGTCACCTGGATTAATGACGGCGTTAAAGGCCGCCTGCGGGGCAATCAGGATTTTGTCCTGACGGTCTGCCAGCTCCAGCGCCAGCCCTTTTGCGCTGCCGATATTGGCGAACTTAGTCGGGTGCGCGCTGTCGGCCTGGCCGTAGAAATAGGCCGTGGCAAGGGCGAGCGTGGCCGGGCAATGTGACACTGAAAGGGAAAAATCTTTCCACTCGCCGGTATCGCCCACGTCTTTAAAATCGCCGGATACTGCCTGGCCTAAATCCACCGTCAGGTTGCGGCTGGCGCTGTCGATGATGCAGGTATTGGCGTAAATGTTGCCCGTCATCTGGATCTGAATATCGTCGGCGTGCGCCTGGGCGATCAGCCCCAGCGCCAGAAGTGCGATTGTCTTTTTCATGTCGGTCACTTATAGGCAAGCGTGATGGTGGCAACGGTATTGGCCGGGCCGGGGGTGACCATGTCGCTGACCTGCTCGTAGCGCACCTCAAACGGTATGGTCAGCGTTTCGTTGGCGATGGCTTCGCTTCGGGTGTTAACGTAGGTATCAAAGGTGGCGATATTGTCGTCGAACAGCATTCTTACGCCGACGCCTGTTGCCGCGCCGGGCTGCTGTGTGAGTTTTAGCACCCCTTCAAACGCCGTTTCATAGCCGTTTGCGCTGGTAATTTTTACCTCAGGTTGTACGGTGCTGTTGCAGTTCACCGTAACGTCAAAGTTTTGTGCCGGGGAAGAGAGCATCCCCACGCTGACGAAATCGCTGACCGGGAAGTCCCCCAGATTGACCGTCAGGTTTTTCGGCAGGACGGAGCAGGTGACGTTCTGGAAATTGACGTTACCGGCGTAGGAGATAATGTTGGGACTTCCGATACCGTCATTGCCATACACACCAATACCAAACTTAGTTTGCGCCTGCTGCAGCGTACCGGACTGCACCGAATTGCTGGTTTTTACGAGCTGAAGGGTCACGTTGAAATCAAAGCTCATCATGCCGTCATTCGATACATAGCCAATCGGCGTACTGCGGGAGTCGCAGGCGGCCAGACCCCCACCCGTGATGCGCTGACCTTTGTCATTCATCAGCGCCACGCCTACGCCGGGTACGCCCGAATCATAAACGCCAGTCAAGCCGGGAATTTCTGAACCACTTCCGTAGTAGCAGGAGATGATCTCCATGCCGCTCTCATAAGGGTGATCGCATTTCCCCGCCACGTGGACCGTCTGTTCCGAACCCGGAATGGTGTCACCTACAGCCAGGGTAGTGGGAACCATAATCGAGGCGACGTTAATCATCTTCGGCATATCCGGCGTGGAACAGGTCGCCTTCGCATGTGGCATAAATAACGCGGCGGTTCCCAGAACCAGTAAGAAAAAGCATTGTTTAATCAGTTGCATAGTCGTTAGCCTGAACGGTGGATCAGTGACACTGCGCGGCAGCGTTAATGATGCTGGTTTTCTCTTTCTCATCCGTTAGCGCATAGTCAGCGACGCAGTGCTCGCTCGCCTCCTGTCCCCAGGAAACGTTGAGATGCCCTTGCTGTGGCAGACCAGAGAGATAGGTCTGCCCGTCGTTACCGACAATAAACTCGCTGTCCTTATCGTCCGTGGTTACCGTTGCACCGAAGGGCAGCGGTTTACCGTTTTGTGTCAACGTCATAAGGACGCGGTTACCCACGCGGGTATTAAAGCTGGCGCGCACCACGGCCCCGCGGGTTGGGGTCACGATCTGCGCCGCGTGGGTGACGTCGGCGTTGTCCGGCAGCGTTTCGGTATCCAGCGCGATGGTGTTATGGCGATACGCGGTAACAAACGGCACGACGGTGTAGCCGCGGAAGTCGGTCTCAACGCCCGTCTGGTTAGTGATATGGGTTCCGTGTGTGCCCGGCGCTTTCACCAGCGCGATGGTCTCACCGAGCGGCTGGCTCAGGGTTATCCCGTTAGCATGGGCAATGACGCCGCCCTGCAAACCGACGTTCACGGTCTGCTGATATTTGTCCTGACTGACCCCTGCGCTCACTTCACCATAGGTTGCTTTGTAGTCGGCATTGACGCTGGTGGAGTTACCGCTGCCGGTGCTGCTCAACCCTTCCTGAATGTTCCAGTTAAGGTTGTCTTCCTTCAGCGCCGTGCCGTTCAGGCCGATGTTCTGCGTCGTGCCGTCTTTGGTGTTGTTCAGGTTGTAGGTGGCCCAGGTGTTATGCATCCAGTGGTCCAGCGGCACGGAGACGCTCAGCGAGAACTGATTGTCGTTCGTTACCTCATTACCGTCTTCATCGCTGTCGCTGGTGTTTTTATTCATGCTGTAGCTGAGGCTGTAGCTCACGCCGTGCCAGCTGTTGTTATAGCTGACACTCATGGAGGTCATGTTCTGGCTCTGGCTCCAGTACGTTTCTTTCACCATGCTCAGGGTGACGGACCCCCAGCCTTCCGGCAGCGTCTGGTCGATGGTGGCTTCGGTTCGGGCGCGGCGCTGCTGCGGTGCAGACCAGTCGTCAGAGCGGGTATACGACTCCATGGTGTCTTCGAGGGTGTAAAACCCTTTGCTGTTGTAGCGGTAGCCGGCCAGCGAGAAGTTGGTGCCCGAGCGGGCGATATCTTTGCTGTAGCGCACGCGCCACGACTGGCCTTTGCTGGCCTGCTGTTTTTTCAACAGGGCTTTGGCGCGGGTGACGTCAATGGAGAACGCCCCTAAATCGCCCATGTTTTTCCCGACGCCAGCCGCCTGAGACTGATAATGGCTACTCTGCTGCACGCCACCGTAGGCGGTAAAGCCGTAGGGTAAACCGTAGATGGCGCTGCCCTGGGCAAACGGGGTCTTCTCCACGTCTTTGTCATAAGAACGATAGCGTCCGGCGGTCACGCTGTAGCGCAGGTTTTTTTCACGCTGCAATACCGGCACGGAGGCAAACGGCACGACGAAATGGCTTTCGCTGCCGTCGGTCTCTTTCACGGTGACCTGAAGGTCGCCGCTGCTGCCGGTGGGGTAGAGATCGTTAATTTCGAACGCGCCCGGTGCGACCGTGTTCTGATAAATGATGTATCCGTTCTGGCGTACCACCACCAGCGCGTTACTGTGGGCGGTGCCGCGAATAATGGGGGCGTAGCCTTTTTCACTGTCTGGCAGCATGTCGTTGTCGGATTTCAGCTCCACGCCGGTGTAGGGGACGCTGTCAAACACGTCAGAAGGGGAGGAACTCTGGCCGACGGTGAGGTCGCTTTTCATCGCCACAATATCGCGCTGCGCGTAGGTATAAACGGAGGTGAATTTCTGTTCCTCCTCCTTACCCGTGGTGCTGCGATTCCAGGTGGAATAGTTGCGAACGCGCCACGCGCCAATGTTCAAGCCAGGACGCAGGTTAACGTACTGGCTGCTGTTGTCCTGTTCACCCTGCTGGCGCGCATGGCTTTGGCTGGCATTGGCGCTGTAGTTAAGCAGGCCTGCGTTGATCCCTTCGTCAAATTCTTTTGGGTCAATGTAACCGCGAGGTACCTGACCGAGCGCCGACTGGGGAATGCTCAGCAGCAGTTGCTGGTTACGAACGCGGAAAGTTGCGGATGCTGCAGGGATGGCGTGTAAATCGGCGCACTGGCCTTTGGCCATCAGCTGCGGATATTTTTTCGTTTTGATGCCGAGGCTTTTTAAATCGTCCAGGGTGAAGCAAGGTTGCAGCGTGCTGTTACCCTGAGCGTCTTTTTGCAGAGTGAAGGTGACATCGCGGGTATCAATTTTATTGTTATTGATAAATACCGCGACCTGATATTTACCCGGCGCCTGGCCAGGGCCTTTTTCATAGACGGACAAATCGGTTTTCCCCTGCTGGGGATTATCAATATCCAGCAGGGCCGGGTTAAAATAATCATCAGCCATAACCTGCTGCGCAAAGATCGCCATTGCCAGGCCACAGAGAATGACCAGCAATGACGAAAATCGGCAGGTGAACGGCTTTTTATCGCTGTACATGATTATTTTATTACCGGGGAAGTATTAATGAACGGATTTCGACCAGGTATGGCTGATGCTGCCGTAATCAGTAATAATGGAATACGTTAAGTTCGTGCCCCCGACATTGCCAGGTAAAGCAAAATGCGTTTCCGTTTTCGGGACGGCCCAGGTGGCTTTAGTGATTTTCTGACCATTTAGCGTAACGGTCTGGAAATTCATATAGAACGGCGTTGGGTTATTCACAACCAGATCGTTACCTTCGCGGCGCCATTCAAGTTTATCGGCCACATCTTCTGGTCTGCCTTTTACCGCGGACGGGCGATAGAGCAATTTAATGCGGGTGTTAATGGCGATTTGCAGCGTGTTTACCCCCTCAATGTGCTTTGAGGAAGGGATCGCTTTAATGTTCAACCAGTACAGGGATTCCCTGTCTTCCGGTAAATTTCCGCCCGTACGCACCACGCGCAGAACGTTATCTTCTTTCGCATCCAGACGGAAAAGCGGCGGGGTGATCAGGAACGGGGCTTTGGCCAGGTTTTTACCGCCGGAATCAACCCAGGACTGCACCAGATAATCCGTCGCATCTGGATTTGAAAGGCCAAGAGATGATTCCTTTTTATCTCCCTGATAGACCAGACGGGTGCCATTAATAACGACACCTGCATGTGCAGTGGCGGCTACCAGTAAAAGAGTGCTCAGTAAATAACCGTGGCGCATAAAGATTTCTCAATAAATAGATGAGATATTAATGCTCGCAAAAGCATTAATATCTCAGGATTGATAAGATCAGTTGTAAATAACGGTGAAGGTCGATACAGAGTTAGCAGGGCCTGCGGTAATCGCAGCGCCGGTTTGGATATAGCGTGCGCCGAACTCCAGATCGTTAACCGCCGTGCCGGAGGCTAATGGATATTGCTGAGACGGCGTATACAGGGTGACCGGCTGCTCTGACGCGTCAACCAGCTGAATAGCGACACCTGTAGCTGCATCGGTATCTGGCGTTAAGGCCAGCGTGGCGTTGTTATTCGCATCCGGCGTACCGCCGAAGTTAATCGCAGCGGAGGTGACCGTTTCCGGGCAGTTCGTTAACTGAATATCAAACTTCGTCAATGTGCTGGTAGAGCCTGCGCCGGTAAATACCGTTTTAGACACTTTTCCCAGCTGAACATTTAATGGGTTACTCAACCCATTCACGACCTGACAAGCAGAATCGATAATTTCACCGGTGAAATTGATCTGACCTTCACCGTTTGTTGTCGCAAATGCGGATGCAGAACATCCTATCGTTGCGGCGATAATTAAACCTAAAGCAACCTTGTTCATAACAAATCCTGGTATGTTTCTGGTGATAGCGTTGCCTGGACGTTTTCACCGTTGACCCTTAATGACTTTCCGCTGGTTATTTAAACAAATATTGATGCGTTAAGAATCTTCTGCAGAAATCACAAATAATTGAAATAATGCTTGAGTTTCATTTTTCGCCATAAAAACAGAACGTTGATTGTGTCGAAAAAAACTAACGTCCAGACGTTCAACGGGGCTATATTGTTAACAAGATGATATTTTCAGGAGAGATGTCGTGGATTATCGCAAGATTATCAAAGAGGTAGGCCGGGGCAAAAACCACGCCCGCGATCTGGACCATGAGACCGCTCGCGCCCTGTATACCCGTATGCTCAATGGCGAGGTACCGGACCTGGAAATGGGCGGCATCCTGATTGCGCTACGTATTAAAGGCGAAGGCGAAGCGGAGATGCGCGGCTTCTACGAGGCGATGCAGGCGCAAACGCTGCGCTTAACGCCGCCGATGGCAAAACCGATGCCGATCGTAATCCCCAGCTATAACGGCGCGCGCAAGCAGGCAAACCTGACCCCGCTGCTGGCGATCTTATTACATAAGCTGGGGTTCCCGGTGGTGGTACACGGGGTCAGCGAAGATCCGACGCGCGTGCTGACGGAGACCATTTTCGGCATGCTGGGGATTGAACCCACGCGTCATGCGGGCCAGGCGCAGGCTAAGCTGGAGGGTCATGAACCGGTTTACATCCCCGTTGGTGCTCTGTGTCCGCCGCTGGAAAAGCAGCTTGATATGCGCTGGCGAATGGGCGTGCGTAACAGCGCGCATACCCTGGCGAAGCTGGCGACGCCGTTTGCTGAAGACGCCGCATTGCGCCTTTCCAGCGTCTCACACCCGGAATACGTGGGGCGTGTTGGGACATTTTTTGAGGAGATTGGCGGCAGGGCGCTGCTGATGCACGGCACGGAAGGTGAAGTTTATGCCAATCCACTGCGCTGCCCTCAGCTGATGCTGATCGATTCTGCCGGTACGCGTGCGGTTCTGGAGCGTGGGGAAGAGAATACGGGAGTCATTCTCCCCGAGGCGAAAGATCCGCTCACCACCGCGCGCTGGATTGAACGGTGCCTTGCCGGAAATGTGCCTGTGCCGCATGCCATTAAGCTGCAGATGGCCTGCTGCCTGCTGGCTACCGGGGAAGCTGACACGGTCGAGGCCGGTCTGAAACGCGTTGAAGCGGCGTTTTAGGCAAAAAAAAGCCCGTCCAGTGGCGGACGGGCAAACAAGGGTAACAACAGGGTCAATGAGGGTTGGAGCAGCTCACCAGAGGGTTTGGCGAGGGTACAGCATTCATTCAGGCGATTATTTGTAGATAACCGCAGTACCGCTCAGTTTGTTATTGGTGTTAGCGGAGGTGATGGTATATCCGCTTGCACCGGCAGCCGCCGCTTTCTCAGCCAGCTTGGCTTCCAGACCGTCCAGCGTGGTTGCGCCTTCTGCACTCACCACACCGATTTTATTCATGCTCTGAGCCTGAGTGGATGAAACTGGCTCTACGGCGAATGCGCCAAAAGACAGAGCGGACAGGGCAACAGCAGCTACAGCATATTTAATGGTTTTCATAATTAATCTCTCGCAGGTGTTTTCTGTTAAGGGGACGATGTTCCGTCGATGTGATAAGTATCACGTTTTTTTCGGTGAGATAAAATCGAAGAGAATTGACGTGGTCAATCAAAAAAATTGAATGACAAATAACTTATTGATTATTAATTAAATCAAAGTTGCGCTTTACACTTCTTGTTGGTGCGCTTTACAGAAGAGAGGTGAAGGGCACATTTTGCTACGCGGTTCGCTAAATTTCGTGAGCGTAAAGGTAAGTTCCCTCGCGGTTAACTTAGGTAAAGGAAAGTCAACGTAGCTGGCTGTCTTTCGATCCTCTGCGATTATAACCTGGATGTGAAGCATTTTTTGAATCTTTATCCTGCTGGCAGGTGATGTATAACCTTACGCCGGGGATGGCTTTACGCCGCGCCTCCGGAATCGGCTCTCCACACTCTTCGCACTCCTTTAAACTTTCACCGCGCGGAATCTCACCGCGAGCGCGCGCAACCGCATCTTCAATCGTACTGTTGATCTGTTCGTTAACGGCGTCGTCATTCGCCCAGCCGGAAGCCATAGCATCCTCCTGAAATTGGTTTATACCCTGCTTTTAATATGGGGTTAAAAAATGAACAATCAAGGTGAAGGGGAAGCGAACTGCATCCGGCAGGCAGATGCAGTTTTATAGAGAGGGAAATTATTTATAGATGGTCGCAGTGCCGTACATATGGTTATCTCCGCCTGCGGAGTTAACCACGAAGCCTTTGGCACCTTCCTGGCGGGCTTTCTCGGCCAGTTTATTTTGCAGATCGTCCAGATTACTTGCGCGGCTTACCGAGACGGTGCCCGCCGGACGCAACTGGCTGGTATCGTTACTCTCGGTCAGCGACTGGACGGCCATTGCAGAAAATGAAGCGGTCGCCAGGACGCCGGCGATAACAGCAAGGGTCAGGTACTTTTTCATAATCACATCCTCATGAGGAAACAACAGGTGATTCCCTCTAAGTTTAGAAGCCTGACGAGTGTGACTTAGCGCAAATATTTGATGATGATCTGCTTATTTTTTGAACGATAAAAACTGACAATTCACTGACAGATCATAGACGTAGAGGTGTTTGATTTACGGTGTTTTTTTAAGCGCCGCAGAGAAAGATTTACCGTTGGGCCAGCACAGGGTATCTTACGCCGCTGTTTAAAGGAGAATGCCATGACTTCCCAAAAGCCGGGATTGCACCCACGAAACCGCCACCGCAGTCGCTACGACATGAACGCCCTGTGCCAAAGCTGCCCTGCGCTGCAGGACTACATTGTCCAGACCCCAGCGGGTGAGCCGTCTGTCAACTTTGCCGACCCGCAGGCGGTGAAAACGCTGAACAAAGCGCTGCTGGCGCATTTTTACGGTGTGGCGCACTGGGATATCCCGGAAGGCTTTCTCTGTCCTCCCGTTCCGGGCCGCGCTGATTACGTTCATCACCTTGCCGATCTTCTCGCCGAAGACCGTGACGGTGCGATCCCGCAGCAGGCTTCCATCCTGGATATTGGTACCGGGGCAAACCTGATTTACCCGCTGATTGGCGTGCATGAGTATCACTGGCGCTTTACCGGGAGCGAAATCGGGGCCGAGGCCTTTGCCAGCGCGCAGGCGATCGTCAGCGCCAATTCCGGCCTGAGCCGCGCTATTCGTCTGCGTCGTCAGAAAGATGCTGCAGCTATCTTCAACGGCATTATTCACAAAAATGAAAGCTATGACGCCACAATGTGCAACCCGCCGTTTCATGATTCGGCGGCAGCGGCCCGCGCGGGCAGCGAGCGTAAACGCCGCAACCTCGGTCAGGCGGAAGACGCCGCGCTGAACTTCGGCGGTCAGCAGCAGGAGTTGTGGTGCGAGGGCGGTGAAGTTGCGTTTATCCTGCGCATGATTGCGGAAAGCAAACAGTTTGGCCGTCAGGTGAAGTGGTTCACGACGCTGGTTTCCCGAGGGGATAACCTGCCGCCGCTTTACCGCGCGCTGACCGAAGCGGGCGCCGTAAAAGTGGTGAAAAAAGAGATGGCGCAGGGCCAGAAGCAGAGCCGCTTTATCGCCTGGTCATTTATGGACGATAACAAACGTCGGAAGTAAGTACCCACAGGCCCGGTAAGCGCAGCGCTACCGGGCAATAGAGTTACAGCGTCGGCTCCTGTGGAGGGAGCGGCGAGGCGGGCGGCGACAATACCTGATACGTCTGCACCGGCATTCTTACGTTCGCCAGATCGAAGTGCTTCTTCACCATGCTGTCGAGGGCAAAGCGCACCGTCCACTGCTTCAGCGGCTGGGTGGTGAACGACACGCGAAGGGTAAATGCCGTGTTCGTCAGCCCGACGATGCCGGCAAATGACGGCTCGCCAATCACCAGCCCGCGAATATCTTCCATCTGCATCAGCTCTTCCACCGCATCTCGCAGCGCCTGCTTCGCTTTATCCGCATCCTCGTGACGATCCACGTCGTAGTTCGCCACAACGGAGCCAATGCCGCGCACAAAGTTGGCGAAGGTGGTGATCGATGACCACGGAATGATGTGGTACGCCCCGGTATCCTGACGCACGCCCACCGAGCGAATCGACATGCGCTCAACGGTGCCGGTCAACGGCCCGATGGTCACCAGATCGCCCGTGTTCATCCCGTTTTCAAACTGGATAAAGATGCCGGTAATAATATCCTTCACCAGCGTTTGCGAACCGAAAGAGATCGCCAGCCCCAGCGCGCCGGCACCTGCCAGCAGCGGGGCGATATTCACGCCGATTTCCGACAGCACGATCATGATGGTGATGGTGCTGATGATCACCGCCAGCGCATTACGGAACAGGGTCAACAGCGTCCGCGCGCGGGCGCTGGGGAGCGGTCTGCCGTGAATATCGGAGACCAGACGGTTCTCGATAAGGCTTGCCAGCAGCGTCCAGCCGACGGCGGAGAAAAATAATATCAACGCAATACGAATTAAAATATCGACGGTCTTCTCGCCTGCGCCGTTATGTAGCCAGTTCCAGAAATCAAACAGGCTCCACGCGTTCAGCAGCAGCATGATTGCCACACAGACGGTCAGAATGCGCGCCACCTTGAGCGAGACCGACATCCAGCCGTTCACCCGTTTTTGCAGTTCCGGGTAATTACGCTGTACCTGCGGCGACAGGGTGATGGTTTTCGAGATCCAGCGGGACAGCAGCCCGGACACAAATGCCGCGATGCCGATAATCGCCAGGCTTTTGAACGTTGCCCCCATCATAAATTTCAGGCTGTTTCCCGGGTCGAACAGCGAGAAGAAGCACAGCACAATAAAGTACGCGCTTGCCAGCCAGTGCCACACCAGCGCGAAGGCGCGAATAAACAGGCTGAAAAACGAGAGGGAACGGTCGGCCAGGTGCAGCAGACTCTCGGTGATCGCCTTTTTATTGTGAAAGATAAGGTACAGAGACCAGACGGTTATACAGAGCATGATCAGCACGTTCGCCAGCGCGCCAAACTGCACGTTAACCTGGTTGGAGATAATCGGCACGGCAACCAGCAGGCCGTAGCCTATCAGGCCGCTGAGGACGCTTAGCCGCACGGCCCAGTATTTCGCGCTGTCGTCGCTGATATTGAAAGGGCGAAGCTCAGGCACGCGCGGGCAAAAGATGACGCGCAGCACCGCTTTAAAAAATTCGATGAGCGCAAACGCATTCAGGAAGAGCGCCTGCTGGAAGGCAATGGTTTTGTTGCCCGTGTTGAGGTGATCCGCAAGCACCTGACCGACAAACAGCGTTAATGCCAGCAGCAGTAAATCGATGATAAACGCTCCGGCAACCATAGCGGGGAGGTGCAGCCAGCTGTTTTTATGCTGGTTCTTTTTCCGCCCCCAGTGGCCCATCCTGCGGTACAGCGGCCAGGCGCACAGGCGCACCAGCCAGTAAAAAATAAACACGGCCGCGGCCAGCATCAAAAACTGGGTGGCGGCGGCGGTAAAGGTTTGCGGGTTAAACGCCTTGTGCTGGGATCCCATCAGGTTGCGGTAGAGCTGGGCAAAGCGCGCGGAAAGCGCTTCACCGTAACGGCGGCTCACGTCGGTGACGTTTTCCAGCACCGTTTTTTGTTCCTCCACCTGCGGCGGGGTGAGGGTCGGAACGGTTTCCTGCGGCGGCGTGGCGGCGGCTTTGCGCAGCTGCTCGATGAGCTCCTTTCGGGAGGCGTCGTTTTCAAGAACGTCGGCAAGCGCGCTGTAAGCCGCTTTTTTTTGTTCAGCATCCGGTTCCGGAGGAGGAGAACTTTGCTGGGACGCGGTTGCTCCGGTGGTGACACCGGGTATCGCCACGGCGAGCGATGGCGCACTAAACAGGCTTATCAACAGCAGCAGGATCCAGGGCACGGCGTCCTCCGACAAAAATATCGTGCAAAATGATAAGTATAGAGGGCGAGGGGAGGAGGGGCGTTTTTGGGAACAATCTGGCGTAAAAAAGCCGGGCAAGCCCGGCTTGGCGTAAAGCGAGGGATCAGGAGACGTGCTGCAGGAACTCCTGTAAACGCTGGCTCGGCGGATTCGCGATCAGCGCCTGCGGGTTACCGTCTTCCGCGATACGGCCTTTATCGATGAAGATCAGGCGGGAGGCCACTTTCTCAGCAAAGCCGATTTCGTGGGTCACGATAACCATGGTCATCCCTTCTTCCGCCAGATCCTGCATGACTTTCAGTACCTCGTGGCGCAGCTCCGGGTCGAGTGCGGACGTCGGCTCATCAAACAGCATCATCTTCGGTTTCACCGCCAGCGCGCGCGCAATTGCCACGCGCTGCTGCTGGCCGCCGGAAAGCTCGGAAGGGTAGTGGTGCGCACGCTCCGCCAGGCCAACCTTCGCCAGCAGATCTTTTGCCAGCGCTTCTGCTGCCGCTTTGTTGGCACCGCGCACGCGCAGTGGGCCAAACATTACGTTTTCCAGCGCCGTCAGGTGCGGGAACAGGTAGAACTGCTGGAACACCATGCCCGCTTCCTGGCGAATCAGACGCTCGTCCACTTTCGGGTCGTTCACCTTCAGACCGTCAACGATCAGATCGCCGCTGGTGATCTCTTCCAGCTTGTTAATGCAGCGCAGCAGGGTGGATTTACCGGAGCCGGATGGCCCGATAATCACCACCACTTCACCCTGCTTGATGTTCAGATCGATATTGTGCAGCACCTGGGTTGGGCCAAAGTGCTTGGAAACGTTTTTAAATTCAATCACAGGATTTTCATCCTTCTTTCAAGACGACGCAGAACGAAGCTCAGAACCAGCGTAATGATCAGGTAGACAACGGCGACCGCACTCCAGATTTCCAGCGCGCGGAAGTTGCCCGCAATAATTTCCTGGCCCTGACGGGTCAGTTCGGCCACGCCGATAACGATGAACAGCGACGTATCTTTAATACTGATGATCCACTGGTTACCCAGCGGTGGCAGCATGCGGCGCAGCGCCAGCGGGAGAATAACGTGGCGGATCGTTTCGCGACGAGAAAGACCTAACGCCAGACCCGCTTCGCTGAAACCTTTATGAATCGACAGAACCGCACCGCGGGTGATTTCCGCAATGTAGGCGCCTGAGTTGATCATAATGGTCACGACGGCTGCGCTGAACGGGTCGATGCGCAGGTCGGTGAACGCCATGGGCAGGGCGAAGTAGATGAACATGACCTGCACGACAATAGGCGTGCCGCGGATCACTTCGATGAAAACCAGCGCGATGTGGTTTGCAATCCAGCCGCCGTAGGTGCGGGCGAAACCGGCGACAAGACCGATAATCAACCCGCCAACCAGACCGAGGACCGAAATCCACAGGGTCATTTTAGCGCCTTCAAGCAAGAGTGGAATGGCAGGCCAGATGGCGCTCCAGTCAAACTGCATGATAATTTCCTGTTACTGTTACCGTGTTTCAAAAATAGCAGGGGCGAAAGGCCGCCCCTGAGTGAACGTCGTTTTTACGTCTTATTATTTAGGCTCGGTACCGAACCATTTTTTGTAGATCTCGTTGTAGGTGCCGTTCTCTTTCAGCGTTTTCAGCGCGCCGTTAACTTTCGTGCGCAGATCGTCGCTGCCTTTCGGGAACGCGATACCGTACTGCTGAGCTTCCAGAGAGTCGCCCACGGCTTTAAACTTGCCGTTACCTGCCGTTTTGATGAAATACAGGATGTTTGGCGTATCGTGCAGAACAGCGTCAGCACGGTTGGTGCCGAGTTCCATGTACGCGTTGTCGATGTTCGGGAACTGACGCAGGTCTTTGGTTTTAATGTTCGCTTTCGCGTAATCCACAGAACCGGTACCGCTCTTCACCGCGACCACTTTGCCGTCGAGGTCTTTCACGCTTTTAACGTCGTTATTATCGGCTTTGACCATCACCAGCAGGCCGCTCTTGTAGTAGCCGTCAGAGAAGTCGATCGCTTTTTTACGTTCTTCGGTAATGGTGATACCCGCCAGCGCCAGATCGACGTTTTTGGTTTGCAGTGCCGGGATGATGCCGCTGAAGTCCATTGGCTTCAGGGTGTAGTCCAGTTTGAGTTCTTTGGCGATAGCGGCCCACAGATCAACATCAAAACCAACGTATTTATCACCCTGCTTAAATTCAAACGGAACGAACGCCGTGTCGGTCGCCACAACCAGTTTGTCGGCAGCCTGAGAGGACACCGCAAAAGCCAGGGTAAGTGCAGCCAGTGAAACTTTTAATACAGACTTCATAGCATTTCCTTTTATATCCACGGGGCGATCCCCTGCGAGAACGACTGGCACAATGAAAAAATCGTGCCAACTTTTCAAGCTGTTGTTTTGCAAAGGGGATGGAGTCATGCATTGCACAAAAAACGTGGCAATGATGTCGTGTTGCACCAGGATGGAGCACCGTTTTGGTGCACTTCGTTTGGGTCAACTGACGGGGAGATATTTAGCGTAAATTCTGACGAAAAAACAATCTTCCATTAACGGTTGTGTGAGGTGATTATTACAATTTCTTCACTTTTGCACCGTATCAGGCAAAAACTGTGCACCATAGATGTGCAAAACCCTCACCAGAGGCGAGGGTTTGATAGAAAAGTCGTATGAATTATTCGATGTTAGATTCGATAAACCACAGGAACTGATCCAGGTCGCGGGACGCGGCGGTGAAAATGTCTGCGGTATCTTCATCTTTGGCTTCGCTAATCGCTTTGCGCACGTCATTGGCCACAATCGCGTAGCGGTCCGCCAGCTCTTTCAGGTGATCCTGAACGGTATGAATATCCAGCGGGTAGCTTTTCAGTGGCGTTTTGCTGTTGATCACCTGCGTGGTCCCAAGCGCGACACCACCCAGCTGTACGGCACGTTCAGCCATCGTATCGAGGTGTGTCACCAGTGCTGTGCGGAAGCCATCCAGCATTTCATGAACGGCAATAAAGTTTGCACCGCGCATATTCCAGTGGGCCTGTTTGGTGATCAGCGAAAGATCGATGAACTGGATCACCTGGCGATTCAGCAACTCAATGGTCGCCTTTTTGTCGCTATCCGATACATCGTTACGGGTATAAAGCAGATTAGACGCTTTCGTTTTCACCAGTTTAGCGGTACTCATAATCTCATATCCTCTTGATGTTTATGTCCCAGGTAATTACGGAACTAAGTATAGCACCGGATTTTTTCTCTGCGGTCTGGCTGTGCCTATCGGTTTAATAGCAAGAAGGAGGTTGATAATTTAATTGCTTGAAATGAATGGGTAATTTTGAAATTGATACAGATCAATCTTAATTCACCGGAAGGGGAATATGCGGGGAAGGATATTTCGATAATATGACCAGGTATGTAAGAAATTATAACGTATGAATTTGTGGCCTTTATTCTGCATGGCCGTGAAGCCATGCAGAATATATGGCATTAGCTGATGTCGATTTTCTCTACTTTGGG
Source organism: Enterobacter asburiae (assembly GCA_011754535.1). Classification (NCBI taxonomy): domain Bacteria; kingdom Pseudomonadati; phylum Pseudomonadota; class Gammaproteobacteria; order Enterobacterales; family Enterobacteriaceae; genus Enterobacter; species Enterobacter asburiae. The sequence continues at coordinate 1,545,044 of JAAQVN010000001.1, forward strand.
CTCCGGGCGCATGGTGAGCGTTGAACCCATTGACGCCGCGATAATTGAGCAGAGCGCCAGCGTCTGGGTAAACGTCAGCGTTTCGCCCAGGAACACCATCCCGGAGATCGCCGCAAGGGCGGGCTCCATGCTCATCAGGGTGCCAAATATGCGCGTCGGCAGACGCGTCAGGGCGATCATCTCCAGAGAATAGGGGAGAGCCGTTGAAAGAACAGCGACCGCCAGCCCGATGGGCATGACTGACCATTGCCAGATAGACTCCGTGGCCTGCGCCATACCGATCGGCACAAAAACGATAGCCGCAATCACGGAACCCAGGGCAACCGTTGCCGGGCCATGTTCTTCACCCGCGCGCTGCCCGGTGAGGATATAAACAGCCCAGCAGGCCCCTGCTCCCAGAGCCAGCGCTGCGCCCGTGAGATCAATCTCAGAGACATTCTGGCCGAGCGGCAGCAAGAACCATAAGCCCAGAACGGCCAGCACGACCCAGATAAAATCCACCGGACGACGGGAGGAGAAAAGCGCCACCGCCAGCGGGCCGGTAAACTCCAGCGCGACGGCGATCCCGAGCGGAATGGTCTGGATGGAGAGGTAGAACATATAGTTCATTGCCCCGAGGGAGAGACCATAAAAAAGCAGGGGAAGACGCTGCTCTTTTTTGAAGCGCAGACGCCAGGGTTTGAAAATGACCACCAGTATCGCCGTGCCCAGCACGATACGCAGGGCCGTCACCCCGGGGGCACCCACCAGAGGAAAAAGCGATTTTGCCAGCGAGGCACCGCTTTGGATAGACAACATGGCAATGAGTATGACGGCTACCGGCAACCAGACCGACGACGTGCGGGATAACCCAGGCATCCTTTCTCCTGTCAGCTAATGTCAAATGGAGTAAAGGTTGCAGTGTAAAGGAAATATACAGCTACGGTTGAGACTCTGTTGAAAAAAAAGGCCCGTGAAATCCGTAAAATGGTTAAGCGCTGGTGGATTTATCGCCTGAAAGATTAGGAATAATCTGGATGAATGTAATGGCGCAGACGCGCAATATGGGCGTTTAGTAGGAAAAATCGCATGTGATTTGAAAGAGTTAGCTGAGGTTGGAAACGTTCTGTTACAGGAAAGGCCTCATTAGACATCACGAATCACAAAGAGTTTCGCAAATTTTTTTGATATATTTAAAACTTACGGACTTACTTGAAGCACATTTGAGGTGGTTATGAAAAAAATTGCATGTCTTTCAGCACTGGCCGCTGTACTGGCTGTTTCCGCAGGTACCGCTGTAGCTGCTACTTCTACTGTAACCGGTGGTTACGCTCAGAGCGATATGCAGGGCGTGATGAACAAAACCAACGGTTTCAACCTGAAGTATCGTTACGAGCAGGATAACAACCCGCTGGGCGTGATCGGTTCTTTCACCTACACCGAGAAAGATCGTACTGAAAACGGCGCATACAACAAAGGCCAGTACTACGGTATCACCGCTGGTCCAGCTTACCGTCTGAACGACTGGGCAAGCATCTACGGTGTTGTAGGTGTTGGCTACGGTAAATTCCAGCAGACCGAAAACCAGGGTCTGAACCGCACTGCAAGCACCAGCGACTACGGCTTCTCCTATGGCGCAGGCCTGCAGTTCAACCCAATCCAGGACGTGGCTCTGGACTTCTCCTATGAGCAGAGCCGTATCCGCAACGTTGACGTTGGCACCTGGATCGCGGGCGTAGGTTACCGCTTCTAATCACTCCGGTGATGAAATAAAAAATCCGCCCAATGTGGCGGATTTTTTTTGCCTTTTCCCTCTCCCTGTGGGCTGAGGAATCCCCAGTAATTTTTAAGCAGAAGCAATAAGGTTGTTTCAGAACGATTTAAGGTTTTCAGCGACGCCCTGGCACGTTCACCGGTCATGTCCTTACAGAGTAGCAAGGAACATAAAGTGAACGGAATGACCACCGGAGCCGTAAGTTCCCCTCACCCCAGCCCTCTCCCTCAAGGGAGAGGGGGGCGTCCATGCAAACATTATTTTGTGGGGATCCCTCAGCCCTGTGGGAGAGGGCCAGGGTGAGGGCATCAGAGCGCACGAGACGGCAGAAACTACTTACTCTTAATATCAAAAATATCCGTACCCAGATGGTTGTAGTCAACTTTCTGTAACTTGAAGTTGGTAACGTACACTGGGGGCGCTTTCTTGTTGGAGATAAACGGGTAACTATTTTTTATCTCTTTGGCCTTAATCCCCGTCCACTGCGAGAAGAACTGCAGGAAATCATTCGCCGAGCGCCGCGCTTTAATAACGCGATGCGTTTTATCATCACTCGACAGCACCATAAACGGTACCTGGAAGTTCTGCTGGAACTGGTCGTCGTGCGCCAGATACTGGACTTCTTTGCCACGCTCTTTAAACGCCAGCCCGTGATCCGAGAAATAGACCACAGAGAAGCTTTCGCCCGTGTTGCGCAGCTGATCGTACAGCTTGCTGAGAAGATCGTCAGTTTGCGTCATGGTGTAGAGATAGCAAGAGGTCTCTTTTGACTGCACAAACTCCGCGTATTTCCCGCCAGTGCGATCGCAGGCCTGCGGGTGCGATCCCATCAGGTGGAGAACAATCAGCTGAGGCTGAGTGCGCGGGGTAGCAAAGACCTGCGCCGTCATCTTCAGCAGCGCCTCGTCTTTGGTGTTTTTGTCGGCTTCAAAGTCGCCGCTCTTCAGGAACTGCACTTCGTCAGCACGCTTAGCAATACTGGCGATGGCCGTGTCGTATTCGCCAATTTGCCCCTGATTGGAGAACCACCAGGTCTGAAAACCGGCGCGGTTGGCCAGCGTAACAAAATTATCCTGATACTGAGGTTTGCCATCCACCACGCGGTTCAGCGTCAGGCCGAGCGATTTCTGCGTCGAGCCGCTGGCTGCAACATAATCGGTAAACAGGGTGCCGTTGACCGAGCTGGCAAACGGCGTGTTATTCCAGTGCCCGCCGAAGGCACCCAGTGCGTCGCGACGTGCGCTCTCGCCAATCACCACCACGTAGGTATGATATTTCGGCTTAACCGCCAGCACGTTCCAGGTGTCTTTCATATTGGAAAGTTCAGCCATGCGGGCCTGCTCGTCGAGAACCTCTTTATTGTTGACAACGACGTCTTTCACGAAGCGGAAAACCGGATAGCCGATATTGATGAGCCTTAGCTTACCGTCCCAGGGAATATTCTGGATGGGGGCGACGAACGCCACGGCAAGGCTGAAGCCCAGACAGAGTATTTCGATTTTACCCCAGGATTTTTTCTCGCCCGACCGACGGCGGATGGCGATAACGCCCAACGCGAAGATGAATAACCCTACCACGTAGCTGTACCACGGGAAAATCGTCAGGATCTCCGTCGACTCTTCCATGTTGGTCGAGTGCAGCGCCAGCAGGGTATTAAAGTTTGGCGAGCCGTAGGCCTGACCAAACGGGAAATACATCGCAGCAACCAGCGAACAGACCCCCACAAACGCTTTCTGCACGCGCGGGGCACTCCTCCACAGTACGTGGAGCACACAGGTGAAAGCCACCGCATAAAGCAGGCTGAAGGGATAGCCGAGCGCAAAGTTAATCAGCAGCGACTGCAAAAAGTAAAATCCCGTCCACGGGCTTAAGGCCCGGCTGCGGGTAACGATGGTATCTATCAGGGTTACATTCATAGGTCACTATCACAAAAACGCCATGTGCTCACCCTGGCGCCAAGGGTCAAAGCCTGCCGGACAGTGCGTGGAAAGGGAATGAGAGGTCCGCTTCAGCGAGCCGCAAATTGTGCAGGGCTGCAAGAAGATAGTGCGAGCGTGAATTAAGGTCAACAGTTGCTAAACAGATGTTTTGCGAAGGGGGCTGCAAATCCGCAAAAATAATCGGGAATTGGTCAGTTTACAGCGGAAATGTGACAGAAAAATGAAGCGGCGTACCGCAACGCCGCTTAGTGGGAAGGTTTGTCGTCCTGATGCGGTTTGTTGTTAAACATATCGCACAGCATGTTCAACAGCATTAAGCGCACTTTAAAAGGAGAGTGGGTAAACACGGTCATACACCTCTTGAATTCGTTCATAAGACCTCCTGATTTTTGATCCCTTCGATCCGTGAAGGGTGACTGCATTACATACAGATATAGCACAGGCTATATTGTATAGCTATGGCTATTTCGTTAATTTTTTGTGCTTGCAGAGCTATGGTTTACAATGTGCGCTCTCGATACCGGGCGCTGGAAGCGTCACCCCACTGAGGAAGTACAATGAACCGTCGTGCAGGTAAGCCAACAATGAGGAAAACGACGCAACTGGTGAATGTTGAAGAACATGTTGAAGGTTTTCGCCAGGTCCGTGAGGCGCACCGGCGTGAACTGATTGATGATTACGTTGAGCTGATTTCCGATCTGATCCGCGAGGTCGGGGAAGCGCGTCAGGTTGATATGGCCGCCAGGCTGGGGGTTTCGCAGCCGACGGTCGCGAAAATGTTAAAACGCCTGGCCTCGGTGGGCCTTATTGAAATGATTCCCTGGCGCGGCGTGTTTCTGACGCCGGAAGGGGAGAAGCTTGCGCAGGAGAGCCGCGAGCGTCACCAGCTTGTCGAGAATTTTTTGCTGGTGCTGGGCGTCAGCCCGGAAATTGCCCGCCGGGATGCGGAAGGAATGGAGCACCACGTTAGCGAAGAGACGCTGGTGAAGTTTCGTGAGTTTACCCTTAAATATGGTCCCTCCGCTGAATGAAAATCCCTGGACTGCAGGCCCTGTCACGCGATCGTTTCTTCCATCTCTTATTAATTATTGGCGCAGCGTTAAGCCTGTTTGTGCCGTTTGCGCCACAGGCCTGGTCTGCGGCGATTGACTGGCGCACCATCATTACCCTGAGCGGGTTAATGATGCTGACCAAAGGGGTCGAGCTGAGCGGCTATTTTGACGTGCTGGGCCGTAAAATGGTGCGCCGTTTTGCCACCGAGCGCAGGCTGGCCCTGTTTATGGTGTTCTCCGCCGCAGTACTGTCAACGTTTCTGACCAACGACGTGGCGCTGTTTATCATCGTGCCCCTCACGCTCACGCTGCGTAAGCTGTGCGAGATCCCGGTCAGCCGCTTGATCATCTTTGAAGCGCTCGCCGTTAACGCGGGTTCTCTGTTGACCCCTATCGGCAACCCGCAAAATATCCTCCTCTGGGGACGTTCCGGTCTGTCGTTCGCTGCTTTTACCTGGCAGATGGCGCCTCTCGCGCTGGTGATGATGCTGTCGCTGTTGGCAGTGTGCTGGTTCGCGTTTCCGGATAAAAAGCTGCAATACCATAGCGGGACCACGGGCCCGCAGTGGCAGCCGCGGCTGGTCTGGAGCTGCCTCGGGCTGTATATCGTCTTTCTGTTCGCCCTGGAGCTGAAGTACGAGCTGGCGGGCGTCCTGCTCGTCGCTGCGGGCTTTGTCGTACTGGCACGGCGCGTGCTGGTGAGCGTGGACTGGACGCTGCTGCTGGTCTTTATGGCGATGTTTATTGATGTGCATCTTCTTATCCAGCTTCCGGTACTGCAAAACGTTCTGCACAGCGTCAGCGGCTTGTCGCAGCCGGGGCTGTGGCTGACGGCGATTGGCCTGTCGCAGTTTATCAGCAACGTGCCTGCCACCATTCTGCTGCTCAACTACGTTCCGCCGGACACGCTGCTGGCCTGGGCGGTTAACATTGGCGGGTTTGGGCTGCTGCCCGGCTCCCTGGCAAACCTGATCGCCCTGCGCATGGCCAACGACCGCCGCATCTGGTGGCGCTTCCATCTCTGGTCGATTCCGATGCTGCTCTGGGCTGCGGCGATCGGTTTCGGACTATTCCTTCTCATATAGTGCGCAATTTGTCAGTTTTTCCTGGCAAACGTATAGCAACGTCCTAGCTTTAGTGAACGGCATAGTGTGATGCCGCTCACTGACAGGACCGTTGCTGAACTATGGCTGAAGATCAAAACCCGCCTGCTGACGAGCAGGACAAAAACAATAATGAGCGTAAGCGCCCGGGCAAGAAACCGTTAATTATCCTCGGCATTGTCGTGGTGGTAATGGTCGTTGTGGCGCTGGTCTGGTGGTTTTTAACCCGTAACGAAGAGACGACCGACGACGCCTTTACCGACGGCGACGTGGTGACGATTGCCCCCAAGACGGCGGGCTACGTTACCGAGCTGCGCGTGCGCGATAACCAGCGTGTGAAAAAGGGCGACCTGCTGGTAGTCATCGATCCGCGTGATACTACCGCGCAGCGCGATCAGGCTCAGGCGCAGCTTGGGCTGGCTATCGCGCAGCTCCATCAGGCCCAGGCGCAGCTGGCGCTCTCAAAAGTGCAGTATCCCGCCCAGCGTGATGAAGCTAAAGCGCAGGTGCTGAAAGCGCAGGCCGATCTGGCGAACGCGCAGGCAGAGTACCGTCGCCAGCGCGGCGTCGACCCGCGCGCGACCACCCAGCAAAGTATTGATTCCGCGAATGCTCAGCTACGCAGCGCCCAGGCCGGTCTGGCCAGCGCCCAGGCGCAGCTGGAAGTGGCGGAGCAGGTTCAGCTGCAAATTCGACAGCAGGAGACCAACGTCGAAGCCCGCGAGCGTCAGGTCGATCAGGCCAAAGCGCAGCTGGAAACCGCCAACCTGAACCTCTCTTACACCGAAGTCCGCGCTCCGTTCGACGGCTTTGTCACCAAACGCAACGTGCAGCCCGGCACGCTGGTGCAGGCGGGCACCGCGCTGTTCTCGCTGGTTTCCCCGAACGTGTGGGTGGTGGCGAACTTTAAAGAGTCCCAGCTTGAGCGCATGAAGCCCGGCGATAAGGTCAGCGTCTCCGTGGATGCCTGGCCGGATATGGAACTTGAGGGCCATATCGACAGCATCCAGCAGGGCAGCGGTTCGCGCTTCTCCGCCTTCCCGTCGGAAAACGCCACCGGTAACTTTGTGAAGATTGTTCAGCGCGTGCCGGTAAAAATCGTCATTGATAAAGGTCTTGATCCAAGCAAGCCGCTGCCGCTGGGGCTGTCGGTTGAACCGAAGGTTACCGTGGAATGACGGATCACAGCCACGATAACTGGAAGCCCGCCAGCAATCCGTGGGCGGTGGCGATTGTCGTCACCCTGGCGGTGTTTATGGAAATTCTGGACACCACCATCGTCAACGTCGCGCTGCCGCACGTTGCGGGGTCGCTCTCGGCCAGCTATGACGAATCCACCTGGGTGCTGACCAGCTACCTGGTGGCGAACGGCATCGTGCTGCCCATCTCGGCGTTCCTGAGCCGGCTGTTTGGCCGCAAGCAGTTCTTCCTGATCTGCATCGTGATGTTTACCATCTGCTCGTTCCTGTGCGGCATTGCCACCGAGCTGTGGCAAATTATCCTGTTCCGCGTGATGCAGGGCTTCTTTGGCGGCGGGCTACAGCCCACCCAGCAGTCGGTGCTGCTCGACTACTTCAAGCCGGAGGACAGGGGCAAAGCGTTCGGGCTTTCCTCGATCGCGATTATCGTTGCGCCGGTGCTCGGCCCGACGCTGGGGGGCTGGATCACCGACAACTACTCCTGGCGCTGGGTGTTCTTTATCAACATCCCGGTGGGGATTGTCACGGTGCTGGCGATCTACCAGCTGCTGGAAGATCCGCCGTGGGAGAGCAAATCAAAAGAGAAGCTGACAATTGACTGGACAGGGATCGGCCTGATCGCCCTTGGTCTCGGTTGTTTGCAGGTGATGCTCGACCGGGGCGAGGATGACGACTGGTTCTATTCGAACTTTATCCGCACCTTCGCGGTGCTGACGCTGGTCGGCATTATCGGCGCAATCTACTGGCTGATGTATGCCAAAAAGCCAGTGGTGGATCTGCACTGCATGAAGGACCGCAACTTCGCGATCTCCAGCCTGCTGATGGCGGGGATGGCGATGATCCTCTACGGCAGCTCGGTGGTGATCCCGCAGCTGGCGCAGCAGGATCTGGGCTATACCGCCACCTGGTCCGGGCTGGTGCTCTCGCCCGGGGCGGTGCTGATTGTGTTAACCATCCCGCTGGTGCTGAAGCTGATGCCGGTGGTGCAGACGCGCTGGATCATCGCCTTTGGCTTTACCTGCCTGGCGGTGTCGTTCTTCTGGTCGCGCACGCTGACGCCGGATATCGACTTCGAAACGCTGGTGCTGTTCCGCAGCGCCCAGTCGATAGGTCTGGGGTTCCTGTTTGTGCCGCTCACCACCATCGCCTTTATCTCGATACCGAGGCGGCTCAACGCCGATGCGGCGGCGCTGTTTACCATGTTCCGCAACGTGGCGGGGTCCATAGGGATTTCGCTCTCGACGGCCGCCATCACCGAGCGCGCGCAGGCGCACAGCGCGCACCTTGCGTACCACGCCTCGCCGTTCAACGAGCAGTTCCAGCTGGCGATACGCGAGAGCGCGCAGGCTATTCAAAACTTCACCACCCAGGTGGGTGACCCTACGGGAATAGCCACCGGGAGGATGTACCAGACGATGATCGAGCAATCGCGCTTTTTGGCCTACATCGACGTCTTCACCATCCTGAGCGCGGTGGCCTTGTTACTGATTCCGTTTTGTTTGTTGCTCTCGCCGGTTAAGAGCGAGGGGAGTGCAGGAGCACATTGATGATACACAGACGTTTACACCCCCTGATGATAGTGATGCTGCTGGTGGGCTGCGCCGTCGGGCCGGACTACCAGCAGCCTGCGCCGCCCGCTGTTACGCACTGGAACGATAAGGGCGACAGCGCGGTGAAATCGCAAACCACCTCCGCCGCGACCAACCCCCGCTGGTGGAAAACCTTCGGTTCGCCGCAGCTCGACAGCCTGGTTGAGCGCGCCATCGCCGGAAACCTGACGCTGCAGCAGACGGTGCTGCGCATCGCCGGGGCGCGTGAACAGATTAACCAGGCGGGCGGGGCATTTTTCCCGTCGGTGAACGGCAATCTGCAGGCGACGCGCCAGCAGCTCGGGCTGGAAGGGGAGCTGAAATCCCACGGCGTTTACGACCAGCTGGATAATGTCGATCCTGAACTCAGAGGCGCGCTGGGGCCGCTGACGCAGCCGATTAACCTCTACCAGGGTAGCTTCGACGCCCAATGGGAAATCGACCTGTGGGGCAAGGTGCGCCGTCAGGTGGAGGCGGCGGAGGCTCAGCAGAAGGCGGCTATAGAGCAGCGTAATGACGCGCTGGTGTCGCTGGAAGCCGAAGTGGCGCGCGCGTGGCTACAGCTGCGCGGGGCGCAGAGCATTATTGCCACCCTGAATACCCAGATTAAAAGCGCCCAGCAGACGTTGGATCTGACCGAAAGCCGCCAGCGGGGCGGGCTGTCGCCGCAGATGGATGTGGAAAACGCCCGGGCGCAGCTGGGCAACCTCGAAGCGCAGTTACCGCAGTATCAGGCGCAGGAGCGCCAGGCGATGAACGGCCTGGCGATCCTGCTCGGCAAGCCGCCGGGAGCGCTGGATGCGGAACTGCAAAGCGTGCAGCCAATGCCCGCGCTGCCGGATATCGTGCAAACGGGTATTCCGTCCACGCTGGCGCGCCGCCGTCCGGACGTGCGCGAAGCGGAGGCGAACCTTCACGCCGCGACGGCGCAAATCGGCGTCTCGGTGGCGGAGCTTTTCCCGAGCTTTACGCTCTCCGGGCAGTTTGGCCTGCGCAACAGCGAAAGCAACTGGCTGACCGACTGGAGCAGCCACTTCTACAGCTTTGGGCCGCAGGTCTCCATTCCCATTTTCCAGGGCGGGCGGCTGGTCTCCAGCATCAAGGTGGCGCGCGCGCAGCAGGGGGCGGCGGTGCTGGACTATCGCCAGACGGTCCTGACCGCGCTCGGGGATGTCGAAAACGCGCTGGTGAGCTATCGCACCGACCAGCAGCGTGAAGCGGGTCTTGCAAAAACCATCGACGCCCTGAAAAACGCCTTTGATTTAGCGAGCGATAGCTACCGGCAGGGGATCGCCAGCTTTATCGACGTGCTGGACGCCCAGCGACAGCTGGCGCAGGCCGAGCAGCAGCGCGCTCAGGCGCAGGTGCAGAGTGCGCTCGATCTGGTGGCGCTCTACAAGGCGCTCGGCGGCGGCTGGGAGCCCTATCAGCAGGTGCAGCTCCCGGATTACAGCGTCTTTGGTGACGCCCCGCGCGGATAAATTCAGAGGATTGGGCAAGAAACGGACAGGAACGCCACATTCGCGATGACTGAGGGGCGGGTATAACTATCGGGTACCCAATCGACATGCGAGGATTAACTTATGCGTTATCAAAAACTGGGCAACACCGGACTGTTTGTTTCTGAACTGTGCCTCGGCACCATGACCTTCGGCGGTGAAGGCGGCATGTGGGGAAAAATTGGCCAGCTGCAGCAGAGCGAAGCCGAACAGCTGGTGGGGCGCGCGCTGGACGCGGGTATCAACTTTATCGATACCGCCGACGTCTATTCGGAAGGGCGCTCGGAGGCGATCCTCGGGCAGGCGCTGAAAAACCTCAACGTCCCGCGCGAGAATGTGGTGGTTGCCACCAAGGTGTTCGGCGAAACGGGCACCGCGGGGGTGAACTCGCGCGGCAGCTCGCGCTATCACATCATCAGCAGCGTGAAGGAGAGCCTGCGCCGCATGCAGCTGGATCATATCGATCTCTACCAGCTTCACGGCTTTGACCCCGCAACGCCGATTGAAGAGACGCTCTATGCGCTGGATAACCTGGTGCAGCACGGTCACGTGCGCTACATCGGCGTCTCGAACTGGGCGGCGTGGCAGATAGCCAAAGCGCTCGGGATTTCCGAGCGTCTGGGGCTGGCGCGTTTTGCGTCATTGCAGGCCTACTACACCATCGCCGGGCGCGATCTTGAGCGCGAGCTGGTACCGATGATGCAGAGCGAAGGCGTCGGGCTGATGGTCTGGAGCCCGCTGGCGGGTGGCCTGCTGAGCGGAAAATATGGCCGCGACGGGACGAGCGAAACCGGAGGCCGCCGTCTGGAGTTCGACTTCCCGCCGGTGAATAAAGACCGCGCCTTCGACTGCGTGGACGTGATGCGCACGATTGCCGAAAGCAAGGGCGTCTCCGTCGCGCAAATCGCCCTGGCGTGGCTGCTGCATCAGAAAGTCGTGACCAGCGTGATTATTGGTGCGAAACGTGTCGATCAGCTGGACGACAACATCGCCGCGACTGGGATCCGCTTAAGCGAAGACGAGCTTAAGCAGCTTGATGCGGTGAGCGCGCTGCCGCGCGAATACCCGGGCTGGATGCTGGAGCGCCAGGGCGAATATCGTCGTAACCAGCTCGCGCAGCAGTAACCTTCCTTTTCCCCGGTGACGCTTCGCTTACCGGGGCTTTTTTTCCGCATCGCTCACAAAAAATGATCCTCCTCTTTGATCGCCATTTTATCTTCGACTATATGACTAGTCATGAATATTTAAATGACTAGTCATATAGGGAGAGAGAGCATGAACAAATCGCTGCCGGCCAATTTTTTATGGGGCAACTCGGTATCCAGCATGCAGACGGAAGGGGCCTGGAACGAGGGCGGGAAGGGCATGTCGGTGTACGACATTCGCGAAGCCGGGGAAAACATCTCCGACTGGAAAGTGGCGACCGATTCGTACCATCGCTACCGGGAAGATTTTGACCTGATGCAGGATCTGGGCATGAACTGCTACCGCTTCCAGATCTCCTGGAGCCGCGTGTGTCCGCAGGGTGACGGCGCGTTCAACGACGAAGGCATCGCGTTTTACGACCGCTTTATTGACGATCTGATCGCCCGCGGCATCGAGCCGATGATCTGCCTGTACCACTTCGATATGCCGCTGGCGCTGGCGCAGGAGTACAACGGCTTCAACGACCGCCGCGTGATGGACGCCTTTATCCGCTACGGCAAAAAGATGATCGACTGCTTCGGCGACCGGGTGAAGTACTGGCTGACCTTCAACGAGCAGAACATCTTCCATATGCCGGAAGCCTTCCGCATTTCCGGCTACATGAAAGGCGAGAAAACCTTGCGCGAGCTCTACGAGTTGCAGCATCACACCATGGTGGCGCACATGGCGCTGACCGAGTATCTGCACCAGACCAAACCGGGCAAGCTAATGGGCGGCATGCTGGCGCACCAGCTGATCTACCCGGCCACCTGCAAACCGCGCGATATCTTCTGCGCCCAGCAGTACGACGAGTTCCTCAACCAGAACCTGCTGCGCGTCTTTGCCGGGCAGGGCTACAGCCCGGCGGTGATGGCGGTGGTGGAGCAGGAGGGTTTTGGTGATATCTATCGCGCCGAGGATTTAGCACTTCTCGCGCGTACCAGAAACGACTATATGGCCTTCAGCTACTACGCCAGCAAAACGCTGGACAGCGATGCGATCCCGGAAGGCACGCCGGTGAACTATTACCTCCTGCACGGCGAGAAAAACAACCCGTACCTGAAGGCCACCGAGTGGAACTGGCAGATCGATCCGCTGGGCTTTCGCACCATCATCACCCGCTACGCCAACGACTGGCGGATGCCGGTATTCCCGATCGAGAACGGTATCGGGGTGATTGAGTCCTGGGACGGCGTGAACCCGATCGAGGACACCTACCGCATCGACTACCACCGGGCGCATATCGACGCGATGAAGGCGGCGATGTTCGAGGACGGGGCGGAGGTGATCGGTTACCTCGGCTGGGGCTTAATCGACATTCTCAGCTCCCAGGGCGACATGCGTAAGCGCTACGGCGTGGTCTACGTCAACCGGGAAAACCACGACCTGAAAGACCTGAAACGCGTGCCGAAGAAGAGCTACGCGTGGTTAAAACAGGTTATTCATACCAACGGACGCGAGATGTAAGCCGTACGCTGCCGGGCCGTTTTTGTGACTGATTGATGGGAACTATCCGCTATGTCTGAAGCAAAAATAACACCGCACATGCAGTCCTTTGTCGATAAATTTGTTGAGTTCTCGGCGCGCCTGGCAAACCAGGTGCACCTGCGCTCCCTGCGCGACGCCTTCGCCACGGTGATGCCCATTTTCATCCTCGCCGGTCTGGCGGTGCTGGTGAACAACGTGGTGTTTCCGTGGATTTTTCACGGCGAGACGCTCGTGCAGTTTAAGGTGTGGGGCGAGGCGATTATCAACGGCACGCTGAACATCGCCGCGCTGCTGCTGGCCCCGATGATTGCCTGGTCGCTGGCGCGCAACAAAGATTTCGACAATCCGGTCTCGGCAGTGGTTATCGCCGTCAGCAGCTTCATCATCATGATGCCGATGCGCCTGCAGCTTACGCCCGTCGGTAGCGACGCCGTGGTGAACGTCACCCAGGTACTGACGTTCGCCAACATTGGCTCAACCGGGATTTTCGCCGGGGTGCTGATTGGGCTGCTCTCAACGGAACTGTTTATCGCTATTTCGCGCCTGAAGGCGTTGCACATTTCGCTGGGTGAGAACGTGCCGCCGGCGGTGAGCAAATCCTTTACCGCGCTGATCCCAACCATTCTTACATTGTCGGTGTTCGCCGTGCTGGCGGCGCTGCTGGCAAACGTTCTGCACACGGACCTGATCCATCTCATTACGACCTTTATCCAGCAGCCACTGCGGCTGATCAACACCAGCCTGCCGGGGACGATTTTCATCTACAGCTTCGGTAACTTTCTGTTCACCCTCGGTATTCATCAGTCAGTCGTTAACAGCGTGGTGCTGGAGCCGTTCCTGCTGATCAACACCAACGAGAACATGCTGGCCTTCGCCAACGGTCAACCCATCCCGCATATCATCAACAACATTTTCGTGCCGACGTTTGGCATGGTGGGCGGCACGGGCAGCACCATCTCGCTACTGATCGCCATCTTTATCTTCTCCCGACAAAAGTCGGCGAAGCAGGTGGCGCGTCTGTCGCTGGCACCGGGTCTGTTCAACATCAACGAGCCGGTGATTTTCGGCCTGCCGATCGTGTTTAACCTGCCGCTGATGATCCCGTTTGTGCTGCTGCCCGCCATCGGCATTTACTTCGCCTGGCTCTGTACCACGCTGGGATTAATGTCGCGCTGCGTGGTGATGATCCCGTGGACCACTCCGCCAATTCTCAGCGCCTGGCTGGCGACGGCGGGGGACTGGCGCGCAGTGGTGGTGCAGTTGGCAATCATCGTATTTGGTGTATTCTTCTACCTGCCTTTCCTCAAGATTGCCGAGAGAGTGGCGATGAAAAACAGCGGGATAGAAAACTAACTGAAAGGAAGGACGATGGCGGCGAAGTACATCACCATAGCGCGGGAAATTAAAAAACGCATCATCAGCCAGCAGTACGCCGCCAATGAACCGCTGCCGGACCAGTTTGCGCTGGCGGCGGAGTTCAGCACCAGCCGGATGACCATTCAGCAGGCGATGCGCCAGCTGATCGTCGAAGGTCTGGTCTATACCCGCCAGGGACAGGGAACGTTTATCCGCAAAAATTTCCTTCAACTCTCGCAGTGGGATCTCTCCGGCAGCGACTACTTCGGCGCCACCAAAACCTGGGAACATCTGGGGACGGTGACCAGCCAGGTGGTGCACTTCGAACTGCGCTTCCCGAACGAGAAAGAGCAGGCGTCGCTGATGATTAACGCCGATGCGCCTGTCTATGACTTTACCCGCCTGCGCTTACTAAACGGTGAACCCATGTCGCTGGATTCCACGGTAATGCCGATGAATCTGGTGCCCGGCCTGACGAAAAGCCATCTTGAAGGTTCGGTGTTCCAGTACGTTCAGGAGACGCTGGGGCTGAAAATTATGGGATCGTACCGGGTGGTGAGGGCGCTAAAGCCAAACGCGCTGGACAGAGAGCATCTGGTCTGCGAGCAGACCGATCCGGTGCTGGAAGTGGAGCAGGTGATTTATCTGGAGGACGGCACAGCGCTGGAGTATGCCCACTGCCACTATCGCTACGACCACGGCGGGATCGTGATCGTGAATAACGGGTAAAAAAAAGCGGGCATCGAAGCCCGCTTTTTTAATTTTTCTCTGTTAATTCAAACGAACCGGCATACCGGAGCGGTTTTGAATCGCCTGGTCGACGATGGTGGTTTCCACGTCAGGCTGAGAGGTCACGGACTGCACCGCGCTGTTCAGCGTAATCGGTACGATTTCGTTGTTATTAATCTGGTCTTCGCTGGTGGACAGCGGGTTGTGCACTTCAATGTAGCGGCTGCCGTCTGGCTCAGAGGTCGCTTTCACCGGTTCGTTGATGAACTGAACGCGCGTGCCGACCGGCACGTTTTCAAACAGGAACTTAATGTCGTCGTTACGCAGGCGCACGCAGCCGTGGCTTACGCGCAGGCCGATACCGAAGTTGGCGTTGGTGCCGTGGATAGCGTACAGGCGGCCAATGTACAGCGCGTACAGACCCATTGGGTTATCCGGGCCGGCTGGCACAACGGCGGGCAGCGGTTCGCCCGCAGCGATGTATTCCGCGTGCATTTTGGCGGTTGGGGTCCAGGTTGGGCCCGCTTTCTTACGCTCGACTTTGGTGGTCCAGTTCAGCGGGGTGTCTTTGCCCAGTTGGCCGATACCGATTGGCAGCACGATAACGGTGTTGGTGCCTTTCGGGTAGTAATACAGACGCATTTCGGCGCTGTTGATTACGATACCTTCATGAACGGTATCCGGCAGGATCAGCTGCTGAGGAATATTCAGCACGGTACCCGCTTTTGGCAGATACGGGTCAACGCCCGGGTTCGCTTCCAGCATGTTAGACAGGCCCAACTGGTACTGTGCGGCGAAATACTCCAGCGGCTGAGTGTTACCCTCAGGTACCGTCACTACCTGATTTTGACCCACCAGACGGCTTCCGTCGGTCGGCAGGGGATACGTTACCGCAGACGCGGTCTTACAAAAACCTACTACGGCTAACGCCGCCGCAAAAAGCGTTGTTAATTTCATGTTCATGTTGTGCGAGGTATCTAAGCCATTCTGGCGATGAGTTGATAAGTCTGAATCTGTGATGGGAGCGCATTATATGTGCATTCCCGCTAACAGGGAATTCAGATGTGTACGAAATCACATTTTTTTCGATTTTGTTAAAGTTTAGTGGATTGCCGCAACACGGGATCTCAATTCGGAATTGTGGCATAATGCCGTGTTTATCACACTTTTCGCAGGAATCTCCCCGTGTTAGTTACCAGCAACGTCACTATGCAGTTTGGCAGTAAGCCGCTGTTCGAAAACATTTCCGTCAAATTTGGCGGCGGCAACCGTTACGGCCTGATTGGCGCCAACGGTAGCGGAAAATCCACCTTCATGAAGATCCTCGGCGGCGATCTGGAGCCAACGCTCGGCAACGTGTCGCTCGACCCTAACGAGCGCATCGGTAAGCTGCGTCAGGATCAGTTCGCCTTTGAAGAGTTCACCGTGCTGGACACCGTGATCATGGGGCACGCGGAGCTGTGGGAAGTGAAGCAGGAGCGCGATCGCATCTACGCGCTGGCCGAAATGAGCGAAGAAGACGGCTATAAAGTGGCCGATCTGGAAACGCAGTACGGCGAAATGGACGGTTATTCTGCGGAAGCGCGTGCGGGCGAGCTGCTGCTGGGCGTAGGCATTCCGGTTGAACAGCATTACGGTCCGATGAGCGAAGTCGCCCCAGGCTGGAAGCTGCGCGTGCTGCTGGCACAGGCGCTGTTCTCTAACCCGGACATCCTGCTGCTCGACGAACCGACGAACAACCTGGACATCGACACCATCCGCTGGCTGGAGCAGACGCTGAACGACCGCGACAGCACTATGATCATCATCTCGCATGACCGTCACTTCCTGAACATGGTCTGTACGCACATGGCGGATCTGGACTACGGTGAGCTGCGCGTTTACCCGGGCAACTACGACGAGTACATGACGGCGGCCACCCAGGCGCGTGAGCGTCTGCTGGCGGACAACGCCAAGAAGAAAGCGCAGATTGCGGACCTGCAGTCCTTCGTCAGCCGCTTCAGTGCCAACGCCTCTAAGTCGCGTCAGGCGACCTCACGTGCGCGTCAGATTGATAAAATCAAGCTGGAAGAAGTTAAAGCCTCCAGTCGTCAGAACCCGTTCATCCGCTTCGAGCAGGACAAGAAGCTGTTCCGTAACGCGCTGGAAGTGGAAGCCCTTACCAAAGGCTTTGATGAAGGCCCGCTGTTTAAAAACTTCAACCTGCTGCTGGAAGTGGGCGAGAAGATTGCCATCCTCGGCGCCAACGGCGTGGGTAAATCCACACTGCTGAAAACCCTGGTCGGCGAACTGCAGCCGGACAACGGCACCGTGAAATGGTCCGAGAACGCGCAGATTGGCTACTACGCGCAGGACCATGAGTACGAGTTCGAAAACGACCTCACCGTCTTCGACTGGATGAGCCAGTGGAAGCAGGAAGGCGACGACGAGCAGGCGGTGCGCAGCATTCTGGGGCGTCTGCTGTTCAGCCAGGACGACATCAAAAAGCCGGCCAAAGTGCTCTCCGGTGGCGAGAAAGGCCGCATGCTGTTCGGCAAGCTGATGATGGAAAAACCGAATATCCTGGTGATGGACGAACCGACTAACCACCTGGATATGGAATCTATCGAATCGCTGAACATGGCGCTGGAGATGTATCAGGGCACCCTGATCTTCGTCTCTCACGACCGTGAGTTCGTCAGCTCGCTGGCGACCCGCGTGATCGAAATTACGCCAGAGCGCGTGGTGGACTTCACCGGTAATTACGAAGATTACCTGCGCAGTAAAGGTATCGAGAGTTAAAAAAATAGCCGGGTAGCGGCTTCGCCTTACCCGGCCTACGTTCTATTCCCTCTCCCTGTGGGAGAGGGTTAGGGTGAGGGCATCAGGCCGCACTACACCACCCACTCGCCCCCTTCAACCCCGTTCACGAGCAGCTTACGTTTTTCCCCTACAGGCAACGACACCTTCAGCGCTTTCCACGCCGGACGATAATCCCCGCGCGCGTTGATCTTCAGGTTGATGGTTGCGCCATCGCACACCATTTCCCATTCCACCCATAGCGCATTGCCGTTCTGATAGCCCCAGCTTTCGCCGTCGTCTTCAAACAGCAGCCCGGAGGTGGTGCCGACACCCTTCACCGGGAACAGCTGCAGCTCGCGGGTGCTGTCTTCATCCGCGCTCACGTGACGGATGCGCTCACTGAGCGACAGACCGGCCCCGGCGCGCACCAGCAGCGGCAGTTTTTCCAGCGGCGCGTCGAGAACGATCGACTGGCCGCCCGCATACCACGCGTGGGTGTAAAAATCGTACCAGCCGGTGGCGTTATCCGGGAGCCAGACGCGGCGCTCGCGCTGCCCGGCTTCGACCAC
Organism: Enterobacter asburiae; assembly: GCA_011754535.1. Classification (NCBI taxonomy): domain Bacteria; kingdom Pseudomonadati; phylum Pseudomonadota; class Gammaproteobacteria; order Enterobacterales; family Enterobacteriaceae; genus Enterobacter; species Enterobacter asburiae. The sequence continues at coordinate 1,563,287 of JAAQVN010000001.1, forward strand.
GCTGGCGACCAGCAGATCGCGGCCCAGCAGGAAGTCATCGCACTCTACGAAGGTCTGCACATCGTGCTCGTGGTCGAGGAAGGTCGGGCGCAGCATCGGCTCGTCGTCGGCGTGCGCCTGCCAGAGCAGGGTGTAGAGGTACGGGAGCAGGCGGTAGCGCAGCTCAATCGCGCCGCGAATAGCAGGAGTCACGCCTGGATACATCCACGGCTCGTTCACCGTGTGGTCATCGTTCCATGAGTGAATGGTAAAGCGCGGATGCATCACGCCGTTCTGCACCCAGCGCACGAACAGTTCGGCGTCCGGCTTATCCCCGGAGAAACCACCCACGTCGTGGCCGACGTTGAACAGCCCGGACAGGCTCATGCCCAGCCCCATGCGGATGTTATAGCGCAGGGTGTCCCAGTTGGTGCGGTTATCGCCGCTCCAGGTCTGAACGTAGCGCTGCATCCCGGCGCAGCCGGAGCGGGAGATGAGATACGGACGTTTCTCCGGCGCAAAGCGCTGCTGCGCTTCCAGCGAGGCGCGCATCATCAGCAGCGGCATTACCGGGCGAATGTGCTTGATGGCGATCTCCTTGCCGAAGCCAAAGCAGCGCGCTTCCCCGTCCCACACTTCATATTCGTTGTTGTCGTTCCAGGTGGAGTCGATGCCCATCTCCAGCAGTTGGGTAGTGACGCCGTTCTGCCACCACTTCACCGTCTGCGGGTTGGTAAAGTCGAGGTGCGAGCCTTCGTCATCCCAGAAGCTTGAACGTTCTGGTGCATCAGTTTCTGAATCACGAATGAACAGGCCGCTCTCCGCCACTTCGTTATAGCGCGGATGGTCCTGCAGCAGGCACGGCTTGATGTTGGCCGCAAGCTTCAGCCCCGCGTCGTGGAAGGCCTGACTCATCACCTTCGGCTGCGGCACCTTGTCATAGTTCCAGTTGAAGACGTAGCGCTTGCCGTTGATGGAGGTATAGCCGGAGGAGAGCTGGAACGAGTCGCACGGAATGGCGTGCTCTTCGCACAGGCGGATAAAGTTCATCAGCTGGTTCTGGGCGTCCGGCGCGTCGGTGTAGTGCATGGTTGAGCCGCTGTAGCCCAGGCTCCATTTTGGCCCAAACAGCGTTTTCCCGGTCAGGCGCACGAAGGCTTTGGTGACGTCCAGCACGCGCCTGCCGGTAAAAATGTAGTAATCGATATCGCCCGCTTCCGCCTGCCAGCGGCGGTAGGCAGTGTGGTAGTTGTCGATCTCGTTGCCCAGATCCAGCCAGCAGCTGCTCAGGTTGTCGTAGAACAGGCCGTAGCTCACGTCGTCGCGGCGGGCGATAGTGAACGGAATATGCTTGTAGAGCGGGTCGGTGCTGGTCGCGTTGTACCCCATTGCATCGAGGTTGCGCATCTCATAGCGCTTGCCGTTGCGCTGCAGATCGCCCGCTTTCTCGCCCAGGCCGTAGAAACGCTCGTCCTTGCGACGGCTGAGGTAGTGCGCCACGCCGTCGCCGTGGGCGTTCAGCAGGTAGGCGCTGGTCGGACGGTCATTAACCAGCGGCTGCCATTCGCCCGCCTCATTGCGGTAGTGCCACTCCATCCATAGCGGCTGGTGGACGGTCACGCGCAGCTGCTCCGTTGCCACCGTAACGGCATCATCCTGCTGCGTCAGCGTCCAGGCCGGGCAGGAGAAACCGCTTATATCGTCACGACGACGGCCTTCCCACGGCACGTCTTTTTCCGGCGCGATGCTCCAGGTGCGGTCCAGCGCCAGCTCGCCTTTGCGCTTAATCAGCACGCGGAACAGGTTCTCTTCCAGAACATACAGGCACAGGCGGTGCTGGTTATCGACCAGCAATTCCAGATGGTTTGCCGACTGCTTATCTACGGTCCAGTTTTTCAGGGTTTTCATATGCAATACATCCACTATCAGGCGCGCTTGGCGCGACGTTCAGCAATAAATGCTACCAGGAAGACAGCGCCAATCAGGTCAAAGAAGCCCATGGCAATAAAGAGCGGGTTAAAGCCGATTTTGTCGGCGGTCACACCGATTAACAGCGAGAACAGGAAGCTGGCGATCCACGCCGCCGAGCCGCGCATGCCGTTGACGGTCGCCATCTGGCCTTTGTCGAACGACTCCACGACCAGGGCGCTCAGCATGCAGGAGATGATCTGGTGCCCGAAGCCGCCGATGGAGATCAGCACGATGGTGATATACGGGTCGCGGGTAATGGCGACGATGGCCAGCGAGATCATCAGGAACGCGCCGGTGACGGAGCTTGCCACCACCGAGTTTACGCGGGAGCAGCCGAACCAGCGGGTGTAGAGGCGCGTCAGGTAGCCGCTCGCCACGCTGCCGAGGTCAGCGGCGAGGAAGGGCAGCCAGGCAAACATCGCAATCTGCTTCAGATCCATGCCGTGCTCTTTGGCGAGGTACAGCGGCACCCAGAAGCTCAGCACGGCCCAGGCCGGTTCCGCCATAAAGGCCGGAATGGCGATACCGTAGAAGCGTTTGTTTTTCGAGACGGTTTTCAGCGCGGTCAGAAACGGCAGTTTCACCGCGGGCGGTTCGTTATCCTGCTTGATAAACGCCAGCTCGTCCTTGCTCAGGTTCGGGTGCTGCTCCGGGTTGTGGTAAAACGCCCACCACAGGATCACCCACAGCAGCGCCAGCACGCCGGTAAACATAAACGCGCCCTGCCAGCCGAACGAGGCGTGAGCAAAGTAGATGATAGGCGGAGCCAGCATCGCGCCGATGGAGAAGCCCACGCCCGCCCAGCCGGCGGCAACGGGGCGCTCTGATTTCGGGAACCATTCGCCGATGGTTTTGGCGTTCGCCGGGGTGGCGGCGGCCTCAGAGGCCCCCATAAAGAAGCGCAGAATCGCCAGGTGCAGCCAGCTTCCGGCGCCTGCGTGGAATATACACATCAGCGCCCAGATCCCGGCGCAGACCATAAAGCCAATCTTCAGGCCGATAACGTCAATCAGCCAGCCGCACAGGGGCTGGAAAATGGTGTAGGCGATCTGGAACGCGCCGACGATCCAGGAGTACTGCTCGGTGGTGATCCCCAGGCTCTCTTTCAGTTCCGGGGCGAGGATCCCGAGCGAGTTACGGGTGATGTAGTTAACGGTGACGCCAAGTAAGAACAGCACCAGTACGTACCAGCGCAGGTTCTTGATGACGCGACGGGTTTTGCTTGTCGCAACGGTGTTATTGATGTCCTGACTCATTTTACTCTCCACAAGACGGACGGTAGGGGGACGGAGGTTCAGGTGTCACACAGATTTTTATGCCTTTGATTTCTATCCGTTTAAACTGCTTAAGTTGCTATACAACTAGTATGGAAGTTGTGTGACAGGTTCACCTTAAGGGAGAAAATGAGAGGGCAAAAGTGGATTTTGTGCAAAATTTCTCATAACTAACGAAAACACTCTGGCATGATGGCGTTCATGGCAGTTTTTGCCTGACGGATACGCTATGAAAATTTTTTCATTTCGCAAATGGAGCCAGATCACAAAATGGACAAAAGGCTAAAAATCACCGAAATCGCGGCCCGCACGCAGCTCTCCATCAGCACGGTTTCCCGCGTGCTGGCGGGTAAAGCGAATACCAGCGAAAAGGCGCGCGCAAAGGTACTGGCGTGCGCGCGGGAGCTGGGGGTGATGGACGGCATGGCGGCAGGGCGTTTGCTGCTTAACAGCCTGGTGGTTTTTGCCCCGCAGCGGGCGTTTGACGAGCGGTCCGACATCTTTTATTACCGCGTGATCCAGAGCGTGAGCAAAGGGCTTGCCTCGCACGAGGTCCGGCTGCGCTACTGCGCGCTGGAGGAGAACGACAGCGACGCCCAGCTGTTTCTGGCGCGCATGAACGAGCCGGATACCCAGGCGGCCATTCTTCTCGGCATCGACGATCCGCATATTCACGACCTGGCGGTGGACGTGGGGAGACCCTGCGTGCTGATTAACTGCCGGGACCGCCGCATGCGCCTGCCTGCCGTCGCCCCGGATCACCGCACCATTGGTGAGCGGGCGGCGGAGTACCTGTTCGAGATGGGGCACCGCGAGGTGATGAACGTGCTGTGCCTGCGCCGCTACACCATGGAGCTGCGCCTGGCGGGGATCCGCGACGCGTGGCAGTCTCATAACCTGAAATTCAACGATAAACGCGATCTGCTGGTGGTGCCAAGCTTCAGCGCCAGAGAGACGGAGCAGCTGGTGAGCGAGTGGCTTAACCAGCAGAAGGGAAAAGACCTGCCGACGGCGTTTCTGGTCGGCGGCGACTTTATGGCGGCGGGCACCATCAGCGCATTACAAAACCACGGTCTGCGCGTGCCGCAGGACGTGTCGGTGATGAGCATCGACGGATTTAATCTGGCGGCAATCCAGGACGTGCCGCTGACGGCGGTGCATGTGCCCCGCGACGAGCTGGGAACCGAAGCGGTGCATATGCTCCAGCAGCGGCTGATGCGTCCGGACGCGCCGGTGGGAACGCTGTTGCTTAATGGAACCCTGACCGTGCGGGAATCGGTACGGCGGATACGTCAGGGGAAACGACGCACCGCCGTGGAGCGAGAAGGGCTTTACGACAGTTAAGCCATGCCCAGCGCGCGCTTGCCGTGGATGTTGAGATCGTTCACGGTAAAGCGGTCCTGCCAGCTTTTTTCATAATCCTCGCGCGGGAAGTCTCCCGGCGACGCGCCGGTTTCCAGCGCTTCCTTGACCTTTTTCGCGTAAGCGAGGTTTTTCTCGCACATCGGCGCGGCAGGGATGTACATCACGTTGCCCCAGCCCTGCTGATTTTCCACCGGCGCGACGGAGTGGATCACATCGCAGTGCCACCATACGGAATCGCCCGCCTCGAGTGCCGGAATGCTGCTTAATGCCTCGATGAGCAGCGGGTGCCACTTCTCGGAAACCGGCAGCACGCGCCCTGGTGCCACGCCGCACAGCTCGTCTTCCGGCACGTCGTCCAGCAGTGGACGCAGCAGAATGTACGCCATCGCCTCCGGAATTGGCACCACGTGCAGCAGTCCCTGACCGGGGATCATGTCCGACAGCGCCGTCCAGCCCTGGAAGGTGCGGAACACCGAGCATTTGGTGGTGTTATCGACGGTGTACTCTTCCACTTCGGTACGGTGCGCGGCGTTCCACGGATCGTACTTATCGACGTTGCCGTCAAACACGCGGGCAAACACCTGTTGATAAGCCGGAAGCAGCCAGCGCTCCAGCGCGCCGGAGTCGGTATGCGCGCCCAGCCCTTTCGAGGTGGTTCCCGGCGGACGGCGGCGAATACGGTCCGGGTAAATCACGCTCACGTCCGGGTCGAACCACTGCTTGCCGTTGCTCTCGAAAGTCCATAAACGGTTCAGGAACGACTGCACCTGCGCCATCTCTTCGCTCTGGCGCGCCTGCATCTGCGCCTGCGACCAGTAAATCGGGTAAATCTCCGGGCGGGAGGCCGTTAAGGTGCCGAAGAAGTTATCGCCTGGCCCTTTGTACACGTCGTCAAATTTGTTCAGATCGAGATAGTCGAGCATCGACCGATCCCACGCCAGCGCCTGCTCGCGCGGGAAATGACCTTTAATCACCGCGCAGCCGCGGCGCTTAACGGCCTCGCGCTGTGCGTCGGTAATCGTGCCGTTTTTCACGTCCGCAAACGGGATCTCCGGCCAGACGGTTTCGCCTTTGTTCTTAAGGGCGTTGATCTCCGCCACGCGGGTGGCAATTTTATCGCTGAGCTTATTAAACACCGCCTGCACGTCGCCGATCTGCGCGCGCAGCTCACGTTTCAACTGACGGATTGCCGCTTTGTGATCCGCCGGCAAAGTTTCACTGGTAAAGGTCATAACCGCCTCGCATCTTTCATTCGAAAGTAAAAATATCTACAAGTGATACTTTAAGTTAAAAATAAGTTAATGCAAGTTTAAAAACTTGACGCAAGCCACAGGACGGAAAAAGAGTGAGAGGCCGGAGCGAGGCTCCGGCGAGGAGAGGATCAGGCGTCGAACGGGGAATGGTTGTCGAGCACGGCCTGAATGACGTTCAGCGCGCCCTGAAGGTTGTTGTCGTCGGTGCTGTAGCGGCTGATTTCTTTGATGCTCTCTGCCGCGTTGCCCATCGCAAAAGAGTATTTCACCAGCTTCAGCATCTCGGCATCGTTGCCGCTGTCGCCAATGCCGACGCACTCCTGCGGGGAGATTTTCCAGCGTTTCAGCAGGCGGCTGATGCCGTTGGCCTTGTGCAGGCCGGGGATAATCAAATCCACAAAGCCAAAGCCGCTGGTGACCGGCTTCATAATGCCGTCCAGGGAGACGTGCAGTTTATCCACCAGAGTTGGGATATCGCTGTCCGGCAGGTTCAGGGAGAATTTAAACAGCACGTCGTCAATTTCGCGGTAATCGCTGATGCGCTTTAAGCGGTGGTAGTGCTTTGACATCAGCGCCACGAAGGCGTCCGGGGCCTGATCGCTGACGTAGGCGCTCTCCAGACCGCAGGCCACGAAGTTCAGCCCTTTGTCTTTCAGTAGTTCGCCAATGACGATCTGCGACTCATGGCGGGTCAGTTCGCCGTGGAAAACCTGTTCGCCGTGGTCGAACACCAGCGCGCCGTTTTCCGCCACGAAGGAGATCTGGTCTTTCAGTTCGGGGAAGAAGGAGATGAGCTGGTAATACTGATTGCCGCTGGCGACAACGAATTCGATGTCGCGGGATTTAAGCTGCTCAAACTGTGCCTGGAAGCGGTCACGATCGTACTGCTTGGCATCATCAAGGAAAGTTCCGTCCATATCGGTGACGATAACTTTAACGGTCATACTGTGCTCCTGGGTCACTGCGTTTTGAAACATTCTAATAACAAGGTGACGGGGAGCACAAATTTAATTTCATTCGAAAGTAAAAGCAAAACGGCAACCAGGATTGCCGTTTTGAGTGTTTTCTCCCTCTCCCCGTGGGAGAGGGGCGGGGTGAGGGCACCAGCGTGCGCATTTCCCCTTAAGGGATACACCGTTACAGCGTATGCTCAGTACGCGCAATAATATCGTCCTGCGCATCCGGCGACAGGGCGGTGAAGAATGCCGAGTAGCCCGCGACGCGCACCACCAGATCACGATACTGGTCCGGGTGTTTCTTCGCTTCCAGCAGCGTTTCGCGCGAGACGATGTTGTACTGAATATGCCAGCCCTTATGCACCTCGAAGAAGGTGCGCAGCAGCACCATTAGCTTCTGGCGATCGCTGTCGTTTTCCAGCGTCGACGGGTTCAGTTTCTGGTTCAGCAGTACGCCGCCAAGAATCGCTTCCGTCGGCAGTTTACCCACCGAGCCGATCACCGCCGTCGGGCCGAGGTGGTCCGTACCGGAAGCCGGGCTTGCCCCTTCCGCCAGCGGGGTGTGCGCCTTACGTCCGTCCGGGGTCGCCATCGTTGCCGCGCCAAACGGCACGTTGGCGGAGATGGACGACGTTCCCGCGTAGTAGTTACCGCCAATCGGGCCGCGGCCATGGCGCGGGTTGTGGTACTGCTTCAGCTCTTCGATGTAGGTCTGATAGGCGCGCGTCAGCAGCATGTCCACGCTGTCGTCGTCGTTGCCGTATTTCGGCGCGCCGTTGATCAGGCGCTGGCGCAGCTGCTCGTGAGTCAGCCCGTCGAAGTCATCCGCCAGGGCGGCCGCCAGCTGCTGCTGACCGATAGTGCCCTGTTCGAACACCAGCTTCTTGACCGCTGCCAGGCTGTTGCCGAGGTTGGCGATGCCCACCTGCAGGCCGGAAACCCAGTCATACTTCGCGCCGCCCTGCTTGATGCTTTTCGCGCGCTCGATGCAGTCGTCCACCAGCGCCGAGCAGAGAATATCGTGGACGTTCTCTTCCAGCATGGTGTCCACCACGTACTCAATCTCGATGGATTTGCGGGTGTAGTAGCGGATCTGGTTGTCCCATGCCGCCATCACCTCCTCGAAGTTGTCGAAGTTACCGGCGGAGAGCGCTTTCTCCTGCGGCAGGAACACCTTGCCGCTGGTGGCGTCGCGGCCGCCTTCCAGCGCGGCGAGCATCACGCGGGCGAAGTTGATAAAGCTCATGCCGGTGCAGCGGTAGCCCCACTTGCCGCCCACCGCGGTTTCGATGCAGCCGATGGCCGCGTAGTCGTAGGCGTCGTCGCGTTCAACGCCGAGCTTGATGAATTCCGGGATTACGATTTCATCGTTGTTGAACGCCGGCATCCCGAAGCCGCAGCGGATCACCTGCACGCAGGCGTCGAGGAAGTCGTTGCTCATCCCCGCGTGGTAGCGCACGCTCAGGTTAGGCTGGGTGGAGCGCAGGCGACCGCAGGATTCCAGAATCGCGTAGGAGAGCGGGTTGACCGCGTCCATCGGCTCACCGTTGACCAGCTTCTGGCCGCCAATGGTGACGTTCTGGTACAGCGGGCTACCGGCGGAAGCTTTCGAGTGCGAGCCGGAGCGGATTTTGTTCACTTCCAGCAGCTTCAGCCAGCAGCTGTGCAGCAGCTCGATGGCGTGCTCGCGGTCCAGGCTCTGGTCCAGCTCCACGTCGCGGCGGTAGTACGGATAGAGATATTGATCCATTCGGGCAAATGACACCGAGTGACCGTTAGATTCAATCTGCAGGATCAGCTGAATGAAGTAGCACAGCTGCAGCGCCTGCCAGAAGGTTTTTGGCGGCTCGTGAGAAATCACGTCGCAGTTTTCCGCCATCGCCAGTAGCTCGTCGCGGCGGCTTTCGCTGGTTTCCGCAGACGCCATCTCACGCGCCAGATCGGCGAAGCGTTTGATGTGCAGGCTGACGGCTTCCAGCACGATATCAATCGCCTTCAGGAACTGGTCGCCGTGCAGGTCTTCCAGCACCGTCAGGTTGATGCGCGAGCGGCGCTCAGCCACTTTGGCGCGCAGGCCGTCGAGACCTTTTTCCAGCACCAGCGGGAAGTTCACCGCCAGGTGCGCGTCGCCGGAGGTCATGTTGCCTTCGGCTTTGATAATGCCGGTTTCCAGCAGGCCTTTCTGCTCGTCGGTGAACATGCCGTAGCAGCGATCCTGCACCGTCTGGCCGCGCCACCACGGGCAGATTTCATGCAGTACGCGCTTGTTCTCTTCGCTCACTGCAAAGCCCGCGCCCGGGCGGTCCGCCAGATCGTCAATCTCTTTCTCAATCCAGGAGACGGTGTATTCCGGGAAAATAGGCGCGGCGCGCACTTCGCTTGCCTGGTTACCGATAATCAGCTCATCGTGTTTGATCCAGATGGTGCGTTCAGCCAGGTGATGCGCCAGCGCGAGGGCGCGGCGTACCGGGATCGGCTTGTCCATGTGCTGCTGGTACATCTCGGTGTAATGCTGTGCGCGCTCGGTGCAGACCGGCGGCTTAACGATATGCACCAGCGCCATTTTATGCGCTTTAATGCGCTCGCTGAGGGTGTTGAGATTCAGGGTGGTCATAGTTTTATCCTCGTAAGGTCGCGGTTAACCCTTTCTGGCAGGCGTACTGCTGCGCGAAGTCCAGCAGGGCAGGGTTATCCAGCGGTTTGTCAGGGGCAGAGTAGGGTTGGCCGAGCAGGCTGTATTTGTTCATGCCCAGCGTGTGATACGGCAGAAAATGAATATCTTCGACGCCAAGTTCATCGGCGGCGAAATTGGTAATGGCGGTAATGGACGCTTCATCCGCGTTGAAGCCCTGGATCAGCGGCACGCGAATGGTGATCTTTTTCCCGGCAGCCGCGAGGCGCTTCAGGTTATCCAGGATCCGTTTGGCCGAGCCGTCGGTCCACTGTTTAAACACTTCGCTATCCACATGCTTCAGGTCGGCGAGGAACAGATCGACGTACGGTAATGACGGCTCAATATAGTGCCACGGCACGTGAAGGCAGGTTTCGACAGCGGTGTGGATACCCTGTTCGTGGCTGGCCTTAAACAGGGCGTGCGCCAGCTCCGGGTTCATAAATGGTTCGCCGCCGGAGAGGGTGATCCCGCCGCCGCTGCGGTCGTAGAAAGGCTTATCGCGCAGTACGGTCGCCATGATCTCCTCGACCTGCTGTTCTTCACCGCAGACGGTCAGCGCCTGCGTCGGGCAGCAGTCGGTAAGGGCGTTGAGTGTGGCGTCATCAAGCTTTTCGCGATGGATGACCAGCCCGTTCAGCGCGCGTTCGATGCAGCCCGGTGCCGCCTGCTGGCACAGGTCGCAGCCTTCCAGGCACAGACGCGAATCAAATAGCACGTCCCGGCTGCGGGAGCGGCTTTCCGGGTTCTGGCACCAGCGACAGCCCAGCGAGCAGCCTTTCAGGAACACCACGGTTCGAATACCGGGGCCGTCGTGGGTAGAGTAACGCTGAATATTGAAGATCATGATTTCGCCTCTCATCTTGCATATGAAGATTAAATGACTTTCGAATGAAAGTTATCTTGATGCAGGTCAACTCTTGAGCAGGTTTTGTCGTGATAGGGTAAGTGCAGGCTAATTTTGAGGGTGACACCATGGAACTTTATCTCGACACATCTGACGTTGCGGCAGTCAAAAAGCTGGCGCGTATCTTCCCGCTGGCGGGCGTGACCACCAACCCAAGCATTGTGGCGGCAGGTAAAACGCCGCTCGACGAGCTGCTGCCCGCGCTGCATGACGCGCTGGGTGGTAAAGGGCGCCTGTTCGCCCAAGTGATGGCGACCACCGCCGAAGGGATGGTGGAGGACGCGCGCAAGCTGCGGGCCATCATTAACGACCTGGTGGTGAAAGTGCCGGTGACCGCGGAAGGGCTGGCGGCGATCAAGATGCTGAAAGCGGAAGGGATCCCGACGCTGGGCACCGCGGTATACGGCGCCGCGCAGGGAATGATGTCCGCGCTGGCGGGGGCGGAGTATGTGGCCCCTTACGTCAACCGCGTGGACGCGCAGGGCGGGGATGGGATCCAGACGGTGATTGAGCTGCAGCAGCTGCTGACGCTGCACGCCCCGCAGTCAAAGGTGCTGGCCGCGAGCTTCAAAACGCCGCGTCAGGCGCTGGACTGCCTGCTGGCAGGGTGTGAGTCCATCACGCTGCCGCTGGACGTGGCGCAGCAGTTTATTACGTCTCCGGCTGTGGATGCGGCGATTGTGAAGTTTGAGCAGGACTGGCAGGGGGCGTTTGGACGGACATCGATCTGACGCGGCTGCCGGGTGGCGCTGACGCTTACCCGGCCTACGTTCGAGCCGTTGTAGGTCGGGTAAGGCGAAGCCGCCACCCGACTTTTTTACTGGCTACACACCTCACACCCCGGGTTACGCATCAGCTTCATCTCGCGGAACTGGCAGGTCATCGCGTCATACATCACGATTTTCCCCGCGGCAGGCGTGCCGTAGCGCGCCAGCACTTTGATCGCTTCCATTGCCTGCAGCGAACCAATAACGCCAACGAGCGGCGCCATCACGCCCGCCTCGACGCAGGTTAGCGCGTTCTCACCGAACAGACGGCTCAGGCAGCGGTAGCAGGGTTCACCTTCGGCGTACGTGAAGACGCTGATTTGCCCCTCCATACGGATGGCCGCGCCGGAAACCAGCGGTGTTTTATGGGCAAAACAGCCCGCATTCAGCTGGTTACGAATAGCCACGTTGTCGGTGCAGTCCAGCACCAGATCGTGCTGCGCAATCTGCGCCGACAGTGCATCGTCATCCAGCATTGCGTCAATCAGGGTGAATTCACATTTAGGGTTAATGCGCGCCAGCGCCGCTCTGGCGGATTCCACTTTCGGCTGGCCCACCGTCGCGTCGCTGTGCAGCGTCTGGCGCTGCAGGTTGGACACCGACACGGTATCGAAATCCAGCAGCGTCATCCTGCCAACGCCCGCTGCGGCAAGGTACTGCGCGGCGGCGCAGCCCAGCCCGCCGAGACCGACGACCAGCACATTGGCTGCCTTGAGCGCTTCCTGGCCCTCAAAGTCAAACCCGCGCAGCACGATCTGGCGGTTGTAGCGCATCATCTCCTGGTCGCTCAGCTCCACCGTCATGTCAGCCTCCGAACAGGTGGTTAAAGCGCTCGACCTCGACCCATTCGCCGGCTTCCACGTTGCCGCGTTCGCGCTCCAGCACGATGAAGCAGTTGCCCAGACTGAAGGAGCTAAAAATGTGCGAGCCCTGATGTCCGGTTGTGCTCACTTCAAGCTCACCGTCCGCGTTGCGCGTCAGAATGCCGCGCTGGAAATCGAGACGGCCCGGCGATTTTTTCAGACGCGTGGCGGCACGCACGCGCAGGCGTTCCGGCAGCGGGCTGGCTTTGTTGCCGGAAAGCTTCGCCAGCAGCGGGATCGCCAACTGGTAGAAGGTCAGCGCGGCAGAGACCGGGTTACCCGGCAGGCCGCAGAACCAGCTGTGCGGAAGCTTGCCAAAGGCGAACGGTTTGCCCGGCTTGATCGCCAGCTTCCAGAAGGCGATTTCGCCCAGCTCTTCAAGAAGGGTTTTAGTGTAATCCGCTTCGCCAACCGATACGCCGCCGGAGCTGATGACCACATCGGCGGCGTTATCCGCCTCGATAAACGCGGCGCGCAGTTTTTCCGGATCGTCAGGAATAATGCCGAGGTTAATCACCTCGCAGCCCAGCTGCTCCAGCATCAGGTGCACCGCCAGACGGTTGGTATCGTAAATCTGACCGTCCTGCAGCGGCTGGCCCGGAAGCTGCAGCTCGTCGCCGGTAGAGAAAACGGCAACGCGCACTTTCCGGACAACGTCAATTTCCGCGATGCCGAGCGACGCCAGCACCGGCAGTTCACCTGCCGTCAGCTTCTGCCCCTCGGCAAAGACCGTTGCGCCAAGGGTGATGTCCTCGCCGGTACGGCGGATGTTCTGTCCCGCTTTGACGCTCGCGGTAAAACGCACCCCGTCGTCGGTCTGCTCGGTCTCTTCCTGCATCACCACGGCGTCGCAGCCAGCCGGAACCGGCGCGCCGGTCATGATGCGTACGCAGGTGCCCGCAGGCCACTCACCGCTAAACGGCTGGCCCGCAAAGGCTTTACCCGCCACCGGCAGGGCGTTACCCGTCCGGAGATCCGCCATGCGTACCGCGTAACCGTCCATCGCGGAGTTATCGAACCCCGGTACGTTAAGCGGAGAGACGATATCGCGCGCGGCAATGCGGCCAAAACAGTGCACAAGCGGCAGCGTTTCGACATCGTGCAGGGGAGTAATGCGGTCAAGCATCTGCGTGAGTGCCGTCTCAAGCGGCATCAGTCCGGCGGTAAAATCCATGGTGGGCTCCTGCGGAGTAACAACGAAAGCGCTCATTATGGCAGAAAAGTGCGGCTAACTGTATGACCCGATGGGTGTACGCTTTACATCACTGTTGCGTCTTTCTATATTCAAAAATCATCTGAAGTTTCATCGACGATAATGATATTTATAGAAAAAGCCGCAAATCAGGCTAACGGGTGATGCGAATGGTTAATGCGGTAATCGCAATTCATGGTGGCGCCGGGGCAATCACCCGTGCACAGCTCAGCCCCGAGCAGGAAAAGCGCTACATTGACGCGCTGTACGCCATTGTGGAAACGGGCCAGCAAATGCTGGAAGCGGGCGAGAGCGCGCTGGATGTGGTCACCGAGGCGGTGCGCCTGCTGGAAGAGTGTCCGCTCTTTAATGCCGGAATCGGTTCGGTCTTTACCCGGGATGAAACCCACGAGCTGGATGCCTGCGTGATGGACGGCGTCACCCTGAAGGCGGGCGCCGTGGCGGGTGTGAGCCATCTGCGAAATCCGGTGCTGGCGGCGCGACTGGTGATGGAGGAGAGCCCGCACGTTTTGCTGGCGGGCGCCGGGGCGGAGAAATTTGCCTTTGAGCACGGCATGGAACCGGTATCGCCGGATCTGTTTTCCACGGAAGAACGCTATCAGCAGCTGCTGGAAGCCCGAACGGCGGGCATGACGCAGCTTGACCATAGTGCGCCGCTTGATGAAACAACCAAAATGGGCACGGTCGGCGCGGTGGCGCTGGATAAGGCCGGAAACCTCGCGGCGGCGACGTCAACGGGCGGGATGACCAATAAGCTGCCCGGACGCGTCGGCGACAGCCCGCTGCCGGGCGCCGGCTGCTATGCCAATAACGCCACGGCGGCGGTGTCGTGTACCGGCACCGGGGATGTGTTTATTCGCGCCCTGGCGGCCTACGACATCACCGCGCTGATGGATTACGGCGGCTTAAGCCTGAGCGAAGCCTGCGAGCGCGTGGTGATGGAGAAACTGCCTGCCCTGGGCGGCGTCGGCGGGCTCATTGCCGTGGATCGTGAGGGCAACGTGGCTCTGCCGTTTAACAGCGAAGGGATGTATCGCGCCTGGGGTTACGCCGGTGATGAGCCGAGCACGGGCATCTATCGTGAATAAGGGGGCAGCGCGTGCCGCACAGTGAAGAGTTGGACAATCGTCAGGTACTGGCTGTCCATCAGCTGAATATTGCGTTTCAGGAGGAGCGGCAGTTCATCCCCGCAGTACAGAATTTATCGTTTTCGCTGAATCGCGGCGAAACGCTGGCGATTGTCGGCGAGTCTGGTTCCGGTAAGTCGGTTACCGCACTGGCATTGATGCGCCTGCTGGAGCAAACGGGCGGGCAAATATCCAGCGAAAAGCTACTCCTGCGCCGCCGCAATCGTCAGGTTATTGACTTAAACGATCTGAGCGCCTCACAGATGCAGGGCGTGCGCGGGGCGGATATCGCCATGATCTTCCAGGAGCCAATGACCTCGCTCAACCCGGTTTTCCCGGTCGGGGAGCAAATTGCCGAGTCCATCCGGCTGCATCAGGGTCTGAGCGGCGATGAGGCGCTGAAAGAGGCCCGACGGATGCTGGAGCTGGTGCGCATTCCGGAGGCGCAGGCCATTCTGGGGCGCTACCCACATCAGCTCTCCGGCGGCATGCGCCAGCGGGTGATGATTGCCATGGCGCTCTCCTGCCGTCCGGCGGTGCTGATTGCCGATGAACCGACGACGGCGCTGGACGTGACGATTCAGGCGCAGATCCTGCAGCTCATCAAAGTGCTGCAGCAGGAGATGGAGATGGGGGTGATCTTTATCACTCACGATATGGGCGTGGTCGCCGATATTGCCGATCGGGTGCTGGTCATGCACAAGGGCAGCGCGGTGGAAACCGGCCCGGTCGAGCAGATCTTTCACGCGCCGGTTCATCCTTATACCAAAGCGCTGCTGGCGGCGGTACCGCGCCTGGGGGCGATGAACGGCAGCGATTTGCCGCGCCGCTTCCCCCTGATTTCTCTCGAGGCGTCTGAGCCGCAGGAGGATGAGCGCGAGCAGGACACCGTGGTGCCGGGCAAGCCGATACTCGAAGTGCGCGATCTGGTGACCCGCTTTCCGCTGCGCAGCGGCGTGTTGAACCGCGTAAAGCGCGAAGTGCACGCGGTGGAAAACGTCAGTTTCGATCTCTGGCCGGGCGAAACGCTGGCGCTGGTGGGGGAGTCCGGCTGCGGGAAATCCACCACCGGGCGGGCGCTGCTCAGGCTCGTGGAGACGCAGGAGGGGACGATAACCTTTAACGGTGAACGTATCGACACCCTGCCAGATAACAAATTACAGGCAGTCCGCCGGGATATTCAGTTTATCTTCCAGGATCCGTATGCCTCTCTCGACCCGCGCCATACGGTGGGCTATTCGATCATGGAGCCGCTGCGGGTACATAACCTGCTCGACGGCGAGGCGGCACAGCGCCGCGTGGCCTGGCTGCTGGAGCGCGTCGGCCTGAAGCCGGAACACGCCTGGCGTTATCCGCACGAGTTTTCCGGCGGACAGCGGCAGCGTATCTGCATCGCCCGCGCGCTGGCGCTGAACCCGAAGGTGGTGATTGCCGATGAGTCCGTCTCGGCGCTGGATGTTTCCATTAGGGCGCAAATTATCAACCTGTTGCTGGATTTACAGCGGGATATGGGAATTGCCTTCCTGTTTATCTCGCACGATATGGCGGTGGTAGAACGCATCAGCCACCGTGTGGCGGTGATGTTTATGGGGCAAATAGTCGAGATTGGGCCGCGAAGGGCGGTGTTTGAAAACCCGCAGCATCCGTATACCCGCAAGCTTATCGCGGCGGTCCCGGTTGCCGATCCGGCGCACCGTCACGGCCAGCGCGTGCTGCTGCAGGATGAAATGCCGAGCAACATACGTAAACGCGGCGAGGCCGTGGAGCGCGTGACGCTGCGCGAGGTCGGTTCTGGCCACTTCGTGGCTCCCCCGCGTCAGGACAATGCATTTTCGCGGTTATAACTTACAACAGGCAGGAGAACACAATGGTTACTTTTGTAGCGCGTAGATGGTTGTTAGCCGCGAGCGTGACGGCAGCCCTGGCCGCTGCCCCCGCGTTCGCCGCCAAAGATGTGGTGGTCGCCGTCGGCTCCAACTTCACCACGCTCGATCCGTACGACGCCAACGACACGCTCTCTCAGGCGGTGGCAAAATCGTTCTATCAGGGCCTGTTTGGCCTGGATAAAGAGATGAAGCTTAAAAACGTGCTGGCGGAGGGATACACCGTGTCCGAAGACGGGCTGGTTTATACCATCAAGCTCAGAACCGGCGTGAAGTTCCAGGACGGGACAGATTTCAATGCGGAGGCGGTGAAGGTTAACCTCGATCGCGCCAGCAATCCGGAAAATAGCCTCAAGCGCTATAACCTGTATAAAAATATCGCCAGCACCGAGGTGGTCGACCCGGCGACGGTAAAAATCACCCTGAAAGAGCCGTTCTCCGCGTTTATCAATATTCTGGCGCATCCGGCAACGGCGATGATTTCCCCTGCCGCGCTGAAAAAATACGGCAAGGAGATCGGCTTCCATCCTGTTGGCACTGGTCCTTACGAATTGCTCACCTGGAACCAGACCGATTTTGTGAAGGTGAAGAAATTCGCGGGATACTGGCAGAAAGGGCTGCCGAAGCTGGACACCATCACCTGGCGTCCGGTGGTGGACAACAACACCCGCGCGGCGATGCTGCAAACCGGCGAGGCGCAGTTTGCCTTCCCGATCCCGTACGAGCAGGCCGCCATTCTGCAGAAAAACAGCAAGCTGGAGCTGGTTGCCAGCCCGTCGATCATGCAGCGCTACATCAGCATGAACGTCACGCAAAAGCCATTCGATAATCCGAAGGTGCGTGAGGCCATCAACTATGCCATTAACCGGCAGGCGCTGGTGAAGGTCGCTTTTGCCGGCTATGCCACCCCGGCGACCGGCGTGCTGCCGCCGGCTATCGCCTATGCGCAAAGCTATCAGCCGTGGCCGTACGATCCGGCAAAAGCGCGCGAGTTGCTGAAAGAGGCGGGCTTCCCGAACGGTTTCAGCACCACGCTGTGGTCGTCGCATAATCACAGTACTGCCCAGAAGGTGCTGCAGTTTACCCAGCAGCAGCTGGCGCAGGTGGGGATTAAGGCGCAGGTCACCGCGATGGATGCCGGGCAGCGTGCGGCAGAAGTGGAGGGGAAAGGGCAGAAAGAGAGCGGCGTGCGGATGTTCTACACCGGCTGGTCAGCCTCGACCGGTGAAGCCGACTGGGCGCTGTCGCCGCTGTTTGCCTCGCAGAACTGGCCGCCAACCTTGTTCAACACCGCGTTTTACAGCAATCCGCAGGTGGACAAAGACCTGGCCGATGCCCTGAAAACCACCAAACCGGAAGAGAAAGCGCGCCTCTACAAAGACGCGCAGGATATTATCTGGAAAGAGTCGCCGTGGGTGCCGCTGGTGGTGGAGAAACTGGTGTCAGCTCATAACAAAGCGTTGACCGGGTTCTACATCATGCCGGACACGGGCTTTAGCTTTGACGATGCGGATTTAAAATAAACCTCATGCTGAACTATGTTTGTAAACGCCTGCTGGGGCTTATCCCGACGCTGCTGATTGTGGCGGTGCTGGTGTTTCTGTTTGTCCATATGCTGCCGGGCGATCCGGCGCGTCTGGTTGCCGGGCCTGAAGCGGATGCCACCGTCATTGACCTGGTGCGTAAACAGCTTGGCCTCGACCAGCCGCTGTATATGCAGTTCATCCATTATATCTGCAACGTTCTGCAGGGCGATTTTGGTATCTCGATGGTGTCGCGCCGTCCGGTGTCGGAGGAGATTGCCAGCCGCTTTATGCCGACGTTCTGGTTAACGATAGCCAGCATGAGCTGGGCGGTGGTGTTTGGGCTTGGCGCCGGGATTGTCGCGGCCGTCTGGCGCAACCGCTGGCCGGACAAGCTCGGCATGGCGCTGGCGGTGACCGGCATCTCCTTCCCGGCGTTCGCGCTGGGGATGCTGCTGATGCAGATCTTCTCCGTCGAGTTGGGCTGGCTACCGACCGTCGGGGCCGATACCTGGAAGCATTATATTCTGCCCTCCATGACGCTGGGCGCGGCCGTGTCGGCAGTGATGGCCCGCTTTACCCGCGCCTCGTTCGTGGACGTGCTTAGCGAAGATTATATTCGCACTGCGAGGGCGAAAGGGGTCAGCGAGAAGTGGGTCATTCTCAAGCACGGGTTCCGCAATGCGATGATCCCGGTGGTGACGATGATGGGGCTGCAGTTTGGCTTCCTGCTGGGTGGCTCTATCGTCGTGGAAAAGGTCTTCAACTGGCCGGGGCTGGGACGTCTGCTGGTCGATTCCGTCGAGATGCGCGACTACCCGGTGATTCAGGCGGAAGTCCTGCTTTTCTCGCTGGAGTTTATTCTTATCAACTTAGTGGTGGACGTGCTCTACGCCGCCATTAACCCGGCCATCAGGTACAAGTAAGATGCGATTGTTGAACTGGCGGCGTCAGGCCGTTTTGAGCGCGATGCCGGGGCTGAAACCGGAGCATGTCCGCACGCCGTGGTCCGAATTCTGGCGGCGTTTTCGCCGTCAGCCGGTCGCGATGGCGGCGGGGCTGTTTGTGCTGCTGCTGATTGCGGTGGCGATCGTTGCGCCCTGGGTGGCGCCGTTTGATGCGGAGAACTATTTTGACTACGACCGTCTGAACGACGGCCCCTCGATGCTGCACTGGTTCGGCGTGGACTCCCTCGGTCGCGATATCTTCAGCCGCGTGCTGGTGGGGGCGCAGATTTCTCTCGCCGCCGGAGTGTTCGCGGTGCTGATCGGCGCGGCCATCGGGACCGTGCTGGGGCTTGTCGCCGGGTATTACGAAGGCTGGTGGGACCGCATCATCATGCGCATCTGCGACGTGCTGTTTGCCTTCCCCGGCATTCTGCTGGCGATTGCCGTGGTGGCTATCATGGGCAGTGGTATGGCGAACGTGATTATCGCCGTCGCGGTCTTTTCGATACCGGCCTTTGCCCGCCTGGTGCGCGGCAACACGCTGGTGCTGAAACAGCAAACCTTTATCGAATCCGCCCGCAGCATGGGGGCAAGCGACGCTACCATCCTCTTTAGCCATATTCTGCCGGGCACGGTATCGTCCATCGTGGTCTATTTCACCATGCGTATCGGGGTGTCGATTATCTCGGCGGCCAGCCTGTCGTTTTTAGGGTTAGGGGCTCAGCCACCGACGCCGGAGTGGGGCGCGATGCTGAACGAGGCGAGGGCGGATATGGTGATTGCGCCGCACGTGGCGATCTTCCCGAGTCTGGCGATTTTCCTGACCGTGCTGGCGTTTAATCTGCTGGGGGACGGGCTGCGCGACGCGCTGGATCCGAGGATTAAGGGGTAGTGCAGTAAAATGTGCCGGGTGGCGGCTACGCCTTACCCGGCCTACAACAGAGGGAGGGAGATTAAACCCGGCTACCCCACAGGTCATACTCATCCGCGTTTTCAACCTTCACGCGAATAATATCGCCCGGCTTAACGTTGGTTTCGCCATTCAGGTACACCGCGCCGTCGATTTCAGGGGCGTCCGCCATGCTGCGGCCAATCGCGCCTTCTTCGTCCACTTCGTCGATGATGACCATAATTTCGCGGCCCACTTTTTCCTGCAGACGCTCGGCAGAGATCTGCTGTTGCAGCTGCATGAAGCGGTTCCAGCGCTCTTCTTTCACCTCTTCCGGCACCTGGTCCGCCAGCTCGTTGGCGGTTGCGCCTTCTACCGGGCTGTATTTGAAGCAGCCGACGCGGTCAAGACGCGCTTCTTTCAGGAAGTCGAGCAGCATCTGGAAGTCTTCTTCGGTTTCACCCGGGAAGCCGACGATGAAGGTGGAGCGCAGGGTCAATTCCGGGCAGATTTCACGCCACTGCTTGATGCGCGCCAGCTGGCGGTCAACCGAGCCAGGGCGCTTCATCAGCTTCAGGATACGCGGACTGGCGTGCTGCAGCGGGATATCCAGGTATGGCAGGATTTTGCCTTCCGCCATCAGCGGGATCACGTCGTCAACGTGCGGGTACGGGTAGACGTAGTGCAGACGCGTCCAGATACCCAGTTTAGACAGCTGCTCGCACAGGCCCACCATGCTGGTTTTCACCGGCTCGCCGTTGTGGAACCCGGAGCGGTGCTTAACGTCCACGCCGTACGCGGAGGTGTCCTGGGAAATCACCAGCAGCTCCTTCACGCCCGCGTCGGCCAGGCGTTTCGCTTCCGCCAGCACTTCGCCAATCGGACGGCTCACCAGATCGCCACGCATGGACGGGATAATGCAGAAGGTGCAGCGATGGTTGCAGCCTTCGGAAATTTTTAAGTAAGCGTAGTGGCGCGGCGTCAGCTTCACGCCCTGTTCCGGCACCAGGCTCAGGAACGGGTTGTGCTTGGGTTTTGGCACGTAGTGATGAACATGTTGCAGCACCTGCTCGTAGCTGTGCGGGCCGGTGATCTCCAGCACCTTCGGGTGCACTTCGCGGATCTGGTCTTCTTTCGCACCCAGACAGCCGGTCACGATCACTTTGCCGTTTTCGGTCAGGGCTTCACCGATGGCTTCCAGTGACTCCTGCACCGCGCTGTCGATAAAGCCACAGGTGTTCACGATCACCATATCGGCGTTGTCGTAGCTTGGCACCACGTCATAGCCTTCGGTGCGCAGTTCGGTCAGGATGCGTTCGGAATCCACCAGGTTTTTCGGGCAGCCCAGGGAGACGAAGCCGATTTTCGGCTGGTGCGTAACATTACTCATAGGTTAAAAATTCATCAATTATGGAGTTATCAGGGCGGGATTTTACAGCGTATCGCGTGGGATTTATACACTCTTTGCAAGCGGGATGGGCCGGGTAGAGGTTGTAACATTGTAAATAATGTTAATTGGTTAAGAATAATTGATCTCAGGCATTAAACTGTACAAAAAATGAACTTATTCTGAATATGCAACATGGCTGACAGAGGAGGAAATAGCATGTCCGTTGACAGACTGAAACGCGATCTGCTTAACAAGCTGATCAACGCCCGAATCGACCTGGCCGCCTATCTGCAGCTCAGGAAGGCAAAGGGCTATATGTCAGTCAGCGAAAGCGAACATCTGCGTGATAACCTGTTTGAACTGTGTAATTTCATGCGTGAAAAAGCACCGACCCTGAAGGCGGAATACGATGAATGCGAGCTAATGGCGCTGCGCCGTGCCGCTGAGGTGCTCTCCATTGCAGGGGTATGTTTGATGAACGGACGCCACGACTGCCCGAATTTTATTGCTGTTAACGCGGAGAAGCTTGAAAACTGCCTGACAACGCTCTCTCTTTGCATCATGTGCCTGAATAAGCACGAGACGCTTTCACAGCACTGAGCCCGGGGGGAGACAACTCCCCCCATCTGATTAAGCTTTTGTAAAAGTGGTAACGCGCCCGGAGGTAATGGCTAATCTTTATGCCATATGCCGAAAAAGGAGCGCGTTATGCCTCGATCCTCGTTGATTTTCCTGCCTGCGTTATTCATTCCGTTTTCGCTTATTGCCGCGCCAGAGGCGGTGAAGGTTGAGGTGCTGCAAAACCGACTCGATCACCCGTGGTCGATGGCGTTCCTGCCGGGCAATAACGGTTTACTGGTCACCCTTAAGGGCGGGCAGCTCAAGCGCTGGCAGGCCGGGAAAGGGCTTTCCGATCCCATTGTCGGCGTGCCGAAGGTGTGGGCGAACGGCCAGGGAGGACTGCTGGACGTGGTGCTGGCGCCGGATTTTGAAAAGTCGCGTCGCGTCTGGCTGAGCTATGCCGAAGCCGGGCAGGACGGCAAGGCCGGAACGGCGGTGGGCTATGGCCGCCTGAGCGACGATTTTTCCCGCATCGAGGGATTTCAGGTGGTGTTCCGCCAGATGCCGAAACTCTCTACCGGAAACCATTTTGGCGGGCGACTGGTGTTCGACGGAAAAGGGTATCTCTTTATCGGACTCGGCGAGAACAACCAGCGCCCGACGGCGCAGGATCTGGACAAGCTGCAGGGTAAAGTGGTGCGCCTCACCGAAGACGGCAAAGTGCCGCCGGATAACCCGTTTGTGAATACCTCCGGCGCGCGGCCTGAAATCTGGTCTTATGGTATTCGCAACCCGCAGGGAATGGCGATGAACCCGTGGAGCGACACGCTGTGGCTGAACGAGCACGGCCCGCGCGGCGGGGATGAAATCAACATCCCGGAGAAGGGCAAAAATTACGGCTGGCCGCTGGCGACGCACGGCATCAACTACAGCGGGCTGAAAATCCCGGAGGCCAAAGGCGAGCACGTTGAGGGCGCGGAGAAGCCACTGTTTGTCTGGAAAGTGTCACCCGCCGTCAGCGGCATGGCGTTCTACAACAGCGACGTGTTCCCGCAGTGGAAAAACAAGCTGTTTATCGGCGCACTGAAGGAGAAGGACGTTATCGTGCTGAGCGTAGACGGCAACAGGGTCACGGAGGACGGTCGGATCCTGGGCGACCGGGATAAGCGTATTCGCGATGTGCGGGTGGGGCCGGACGGGTATCTGTATGTACTGACGGATGAAACGGACGGGCAGCTGTTGAAAGTCAGCCCGTCCGGAGCGTAATCAGGTGACCGGGATCATCACCACGTTACGGTATGCCGGGCGATCGCTCAGCTGTTTAAGCCAGCGCTCAAGGTGCGGGCGCGGGGTCCACTTCAGACCGAGGTTGGTCAGGTTCCACACGAACGGCGCAACGGCAATATCACCCACGCCGAACGCCTCACCGGAGAACCAGGCGTGGTTCGCCAGTTCGTCATCCATCATGGCAAACAGGTTTTCGCAGGCATCCTGCGCGGCATGAATAGCAGGGTAGTCGCGCTCGGCTTCAGGGGTCCTCACCAGCCCCATCAGGATCACGCGGTGAACGGGGGAGAGCGTCTGGTTTGCCCAGTCCATCCACTTCTCACCCTGGGCGCGCTGCGCCGGGTTTTCAACCCACAGGCGGCCAAGACCGTACTGGGCGGCGAGGTAACGCACAATGGTGTTGGACTCCCAAAGCGTCGCGTCTGTTTCGTCATCCCGCAGCAGCGGCACCAGGCCGTTCGGGTTCATGGCCAGATAGTCGGCCTCTTTGTTCACGCCGAACGACATGCCAGCCATGATTTGATTAAACGGTAAATCCAGCTCTTCCAGCGTCCAGAGCACTTTCTTAACGTTGGTCGAATTGTTCCTGCCCCACAGCGTAATCATATTTTCTCCTGATGAGATGTGAATCCGGGTCGGCTTTTCGCCATGGTGAGATAAACCTAACAATTACGCAACAGAAGACAAAAAAATCGCCTGAATCAAAGCGTAAATGAATGTTATTGCATAAACTTTAATAACTTTACCCTCGTTGGGTTTCTTTAACCGTTTTAGTGCGCTATTACTCATCGCTTCTTGCGACACGGTGATGTGACGTAATTTTTGAATGGACACTCGGGTGGCATTTATGACGCGAAAAATGACTTCTCTGCGCAGCCTGGCGGCAGGCTCTGCGCTCCTTTTCCTGTTTGCACCAACGCTCTACGCGGCTGAACAGGCTGCGCCCGAAGCGCCGCCTGTGGACGCGCGCGCCTGGATCCTGATGGACTACTCCAGCGGTAAAGTGCTGGCGGAAGGCAATGCCGATGAGAAACTCGATCCGGCGAGCCTGACCAAAATCATGACCAGCTATGTCGTCGGGCAGGCGTTAAAAGCGGGCAAGATCAAGCTGGACGATATGGTTACCATCGGGAAGGATGCCTGGGCGACCGGTAACCCGGCGCTGCGCGGCTCGTCGGTGATGTTCCTGAAGCCTGGCGATCAGGTCTCCGTCTCCGATCTGAATAAAGGGGTAATCATTCAGTCGGGAAATGATGCGTGCATCGCGCTGGCCGATTACGTTGCCGGCAGCCAGGATTCTTTCATTGGTTTGATGAATGGCTACGCGCAGAAGCTCGGCTTAACCAACACCACCTTCAAAACGGTTCACGGTCTGGATGCGCCGGGACAATTCAGTACCGCGCGCGACATGGCGCTGCTGGGGAAAGCGCTGATCCACGACGTGCCGGATGAATATGCCATCCACAAAGAGAAAGAGTTTACCTTCAACAAAATTCGCCAGCCGAACCGCAACCGTCTGCTGTGGAGCAGCAACGTCAACGTGGACGGAATGAAGACCGGCACTACGGCCGGTGCGGGCTATAACCTGGTGGCCTCCGCGACGCAGGGCGATATGCGTCTGATCTCGGTGGTGCTGGGCACCAAAACCGACCGCATCCGCTTTAATGAATCAGAAAAACTGCTGACCTGGGGCTTCCGCTTCTATGAAACCGTGACGCCGATTAAACCGGATGCCACGTTCGTCAGCCAGCGCGTCTGGTTTGGTGACAAGAGCGAGGTGAATCTGGGGGCAGGTGAGGCCGGTTCCGTGACCATTCCGCGCGGCCAGCTGAAAAACCTGAAGGCCAGCTATACCCTGACTGACCCGCAGCTCACCGCGCCGCTGAAAAAAGGCCAGGTGGTCGGGACGATTGATTTCCAGCTAAACGGCAAGTCGATTGAACAGCGTCCGCTGATTGTGATGGAAGCGGTAGAAGAGGGCGGTTTCTTTAGCCGGATGTGGGATTTCGTGATGATGAAATTCCACGGGTGGTTTGGCAGCTGGTTTAGTTAAATCTTGTGGGTTTTCTCCCTCTCCCTTTGGGAGAGGGCCGGGGTGAGGGCGTCAGGCCGCACCCCTCTTAATACATCAACTTCACCTGCTGCGCCTTTGCATGGGCTACAATCTCGTCGTCCGGGCGGCAATCGCTGACGATGGCGTCAAACTGCGCCAGCTCGCCCATTCTTGCCGAACGCACCTTGCCAAACTTACTGTGATCGACCACCAGCACATGGTACTGCGCGGCGCTTAACGCCCAGTGCTTCACCGGCAGCTCTTCCAGATTAAAGCAGGTTGCACCCTGGCGCACGTTCACGCCTGCGGCAGAATAAAACGCGATGTCCGGGCATAAATTGCTGAGCGTGTCCTGCAGGTTAAGCGGCTTGAAGATGGCGTTGCTGGCGTGAAACTCGCCGCCGCAGAGGATTACCCTGCACTCGGGTTTCTCCTGAAGCGCCAGAAAGGTGTTGAGGGAGTAGCACACGGCGGTAAAAGGAATGCTGCTGTCGATGGCTTCGATAATCCACGGCGTGGTCGTTCCGCAGTCAAAAAACAGCGTCTGGTGCGGCTGTACCAGCGTGGCCGCAAGGCGCGCGGCTTTGCGTTTCTCGTCCACCAGCCGCGTCTTCTGGTCGCTGATCAGATAATGGCTGGCGCTACGCGGCTCAAGCACAATATACCCGCCCAGCAGCACCACGGGAGCGCTGTCGCTGTTCAGATCCCGACGAATGGTCATCTCTGAGACGCCGAGGAGGTTGGCGGCTTCCTTAAGATGCAGCTTATCGCTGCGCTTCAGCGCCTGTAGCAGCTGAGCAATGCGGTCATCGCGACGTGTTTCCATAGTTCCTCGGGATAAAAAAAGTGAACCCCCGCAGGGCGGGGGTTCAAGTGTAACCTGTCAGGTTGGGGTTAGTCACGTATCCAGCCTTTGCGGATCGGGATAGCGAAAATGGCACGATAGAGTGAAGACAGCGTGCGGTAGAGCGCTTCACCGAAGAGGCTCCACAGGATAGCCGCGCTCACGCAGCCAATCAGCCCGACCAGGAAACCGCCCACCATATCGAGCGGCCAGTGAACGCCCAGGTAAACGCGAGACCAGGCGATTGCCAGGGCCGCCACCATCAGGACTGCACCAGACCACAGGCGATGCCAGAACAGGAAAGCCAGCGCGAAGGTGAAGATAACCGTACCGTGATCGCTCGGGAAGGAGTCATCCGGCGCGTGGTGCAGGAAGGTATAGCCGATGCGATCGACAAACGGACGATCGTGCGGGAACGCGTGGCCGAGAATATAGCTGACCAGTACGCTTACTCCGAGTGCCATCGCCACTTTAATCACCAGCTGGCGCTGCGCCTTGACCTGGCTGCGGGGCCCCCAC
This sequence comes from Enterobacter asburiae, assembly GCA_011754535.1. NCBI lineage: Bacteria > Pseudomonadati > Pseudomonadota > Gammaproteobacteria > Enterobacterales > Enterobacteriaceae > Enterobacter > Enterobacter asburiae. Next base: position 1,589,529 of record JAAQVN010000001.1, read on the forward strand.
AGCCAGAGAATGGCTGCCAGCGCAGGCACAATACTGATAAGGTCTTTCGCCAGAAAGGTGGCAAAATCGATCATCCACTCTGGCGAGGCCGGGGTGGCGTTGATCAGATAAAACAGCTGATAATTCAGATTCTCTAGCATAGCGTTATCACTCTTTTGCAAACCGGGTGGAAACCAGCCCGTAGACTGCCACCTGGGAAAACCAGACCCACCACCCGGCCCACAGGTTGTGAGAGAAAAAATGTGCCCCGCGCATGACCTGGCCGAAGCCCATCGCCAGACCGAGCAGCACGCCGAGGGCAACAAAACTCCAGGCGAGACGCGGACGCTTGCGCCAGAAGGCAAAAAACAGCCCCATCACCATAAAGCCGCTGGAGGAATGACCTCCTGGGAAACAGCGCCCCGGACCGCTGTCTGCCGGAACGGAACTGAACAGAGGATAAGACACGGCCTTACCGCCATATTCCACCAGATCCCACGGACAGCTATGGTGGCTCATGCTTTTCAGCACGCCGACCACCAGCGCGCCAAGCCCCATCAGCAGCGCAGCGGTGACCAGCCTTGCATTACGTTTATAAGCGCCGTAAAACAGCGCCATGGCGCCTAAGGCGATCGCAATGTACTTCGCCAGACGATGGTTCAGCAGATCCAGCAGGTGGTCTTTTTGCAGCGGGAAAGTCTGTGTCGCCGCGTCATACCAAAAGCCGGTGATCCATCTGTCGAACGCTTCATTGCGCGATAGCCACGTAAACACCACGGCAAGGACTATCAGCACTAAAAGCTGATAACCATAAAAGCGGGGCGGTAAGCGGTAAAGTCGTTTTGTCTTATTTGTCTGTAAGTTAGACAATTCTGAACGGCTGGAGGTGAGTGCCATAATATGAGGTCGTTGACGAATAATCGGGCTATCATAAATCTGTCAACTTAAGGAAACCTTAAACGAAGACGATATGTGCTTTATTTCTGTTTATCCTCGATAAATTACTATCTCGGGCTGCGGCATTTCATTACACTCGTCGCGATTTTGTCATCATAAAGAGATTGCATGTTAAACCGTTCTACTTCTGGTTCACGTCTGGGTCGTCAGGCGTTGCTTTTCCCCCTGTGTCTGGTGCTCTACGAATTCTCTACCTATATCGGCAACGATATGATCCAGCCCGGTATGCTGGCCGTTGTGGAGCAGTACAACGCGGGAATTGAGTGGGTGCCGACCTCCATGACCGCCTACCTGGCCGGCGGCATGTTTTTACAGTGGCTGTTAGGCCCGCTGTCGGATCGTATTGGCCGCCGCCCGGTCATGCTGACGGGTGTGGTGTGGTTTATCGTCACCTGTCTTGCTACGCTGCTGGCACAAAACATTGAGCAATTTACCCTGCTGCGCTTCCTGCAGGGGGTCAGCCTGTGCTTTATCGGCGCCGTGGGGTATGCCGCCATTCAGGAGTCGTTTGAAGAGGCGGTGTGTATCAAAATTACCGCGCTGATGGCGAACGTGGCGCTGATCGCCCCCTTACTCGGGCCGCTGGTGGGGGCCGCATGGGTGCACGTTGCACCGTGGGAAGGGATGTTTGTGCTCTTTGCCGTTCTCGCCGCTATTGCGTTCTTCGGCCTGCACCGTGCGATGCCGGAAACGGCTACCCGTCTGGGCGAAAAACTCTCGCTGAAAGAGCTGGGCCGGGATTACAAAGCAGTGCTGAAAAATGGCCGCTTTGTGGCGGGGGCGCTGGCGACCGGATTCGTTAGCCTGCCGCTGCTGGCGTGGATCGCGCAGTCACCGGTGATAATCATCAGCGGTGAAAAACTCAGCAGTTACGAGTACGGCCTGCTGCAGGTGCCGATCTTTGGCGCGCTGATTATCGGTAACCTGGTACTGGCCCGTCTAACGTCTCGCCGCACCGTGCGTTCCCTGATTATTATGGGCGGCTGGCCGATTGCGGCAGGTCTGATTCTTGCTGCGGTGGCGACCGTCGCGTCATCCCACGCGTACTTGTGGATGACGGCGGGGCTGAGTATTTATGCTTTCGGGATTGGCGTGGCGAACGCCGGCCTGGTGCGCCTGACGCTGTTTGCGAGCGAGATGAGTAAAGGCACGGTGTCCGCGGCGATGGGGATGCTGCAGATGCTGATTTTTACCGTCGGTATCGAAGTGAGCAAGCATGCCTACGCCCTGGGCGGCAACGGTCTGTTCAGCCTGTTTAACCTCGCCAACGGCGCGCTGTGGGTTGGCCTGATGGTGGTGTTCCTGAAAGACAAACGCGTCGGAAACGCCCTGCAACCTTAATTCTTATTCCCTTTCCCTGTGTGAGTGCACGGAACAGTCCCCTCTCCCTGTGGGAGAGGGCTAGGGTGAGGGCACCAGACCGCACGGTATCAATTAAACGGTGCCTCCCCGTTCAGCACCTTCTCAATCACGTTTAAAACGCCTTCATCGTTATTGTGTGGCGCTTCAAAACGCGCCGCCGCTTTAATATGCGGTCTGGCATTCGCCATCGCAAAGCTGAACCCGGACTGGCGCAGCATCTCCACGTCGTTGCCGCTGTCGCCGAAGGCAACCACTTCGCTATCGTCTATGCCCCAGCGCTTTTGCAGGATCCGCAGACCGTTGGCTTTATGCACGCCGGGGATAATCAGGTCAATGCTGCCGTGACCGGTGGTGACGGGCACCATAATGTCGCTCAGCTTTTCATGCAGCAGCGCCTGAATGCGCGGAATTTCATCATCGGAAACGTTGAGCCCGAACTTGAAGAAGATGTCGTTCAGGTTGTCGAAATCCTGCACCCTTTCGAGGCGGTGATAATATTTTGACGCGATATCAATGAAGGCATCGTCATAGGCCTTAAGGGTGTAGGCGCTGCCTTTCCCGCAGGCGATAATCTCAATGCCGGGGACATCATTCAACACGGTGGCCACGGTGCTGAAATGCGCTTTTGTCAGCTCGCCGTTGAATACATCTTCCCCGGCATCGACCACCCAGCCGCCGTTTTCAGCGACGAACGCAATTTCATGCGCGATCTCCGGGAAAAAGGAGATCAGCTGGTAATACTGGTTACCGCTGGCGACCACGAAGCGAATGCCTTGCGCCTTCATGCGCGCATACTGCCCCAGAAAGCGCGGGCGGTTATAGGTCTTGGCATCACTCAGGAATGTGCCATCCATGTCGACGGCGATCAGTTTAACGCTCATATCCCTTCTCCAGTGTCGTTTGATTCGTTTCCGGCTTTGCCACCGCGCGCGCCACCAGCGCCGCGATGATGACCAACCCTAATACCACCAGCATGGCGCTGCGCAGCCCGTAGTGCTCGCCGAGGAAGCCGAGCAGCGGTGGCCCGACCAGGAAGGCAAGATAGCCCGTGGTCGCCACCACGCTGACGCGCGTCGGGGCATCCGGGCCGGTATCGCTGGCGGCTGAAATGGTCAGCGGGAAGCCGAGCGACGCGCCCAGACCCCAGAGGATCACCGAGACCCCGGCAATCCAGTCCACGTCCACAAAGACGATCATCGCAATACCCAGGCCGCCCAGCAGGGCGCTGGCGCGCACCACCGCCACGCGGCTGTAGCGGTCGATAAACCAGCCGCCGGTGAAGCGCCCGACGGTCATCCCCAGCGTAAACCCGGCGTAAATCAGCGAACCGGAGGTCGGGCTAAAGCCGTGACCGTCCACCATCAGCAACGGCAGCCAGTCGTTGGCGGAACCTTCCGCGAAAGCCATCGCCAGCACCACCACGCCGATGAGCATCAGTTGGAAATCGCGGTAGAAGGGTAGCCCTTTTTCCGCCGAATGCTGTTCTTCAGCGGAATTCTTGCCGGTACCGTTCGGGATCGCCCGGATGCCGGTCAGGATCGGAATGATGCACACCAGCGCCGCCAGCAGAATATGCAGATTCGCGCTCACGCCGGTGGCCGTCAGCGCCATCCCCACGCCCGCGCCGGCGAGCGTGCCGAGGCTGTAAAAACCGTGCATCATCGGCAGCACGGTTTTGTTCATCTCGCGCTCGACCGCCGCCCCTTCAACGTTGATGGCAACCTCAGCCGAACCGAAGCTGCCGCCAAATACCGTCAGCCCCAGGGCAAACAGCACCGGCGAGGCAAACCACAGCGCCACGCTTAATATCACCATCCCGAACACCGCGAAGCACATGGTGGTGCGGATCACCGCCCGCGTACCGAAGCGCTTCACCAGCCAGGCAGAGCAGAGAATGCCGCTCATGGAGCCTATCGACAGGCCGAACAGGACGATGCCCATCTCAGCGGTAGAAACGGACAAAATATCGCGAATGGCGGGGGTGCGCGTGGCCCAGGAGGCCATCAGCAGGCCGGGAATGAAGAAGAACATAAACAGCGCCCACATGCGGAGCTGCAGGGCTTTACGGGGAGAGGTCAGCGTCATTGGGGAGCACCAGAAGTACAACGATAGCGACAACACTAGCAAGTTTGTGTACATTTGTACATAAACCACGTGAGGAATTTATGAGCAGACCACCGAACGATCCGCATCGCCGGGAGAAGATCCTGCAGGCCACGCTCGATACCATTGCCGAGCACGGGATTCACGCCGTCACGCACCGTAAAATCGCCACCTGCGCGGGCGTGCCGCTGGGGTCGATGACCTATTATTTCGACGGTATGGAGCCGCTGCTGGAGGAGGCCTTCACATGGTTTACCCGACAGATGTCGCAGCAATACCGGGATTTCTTCTCGGGCGTCACCGGGCCGGAAATGGCGTGCGAATCCATCACCACGCTGATCCACAGCTCGCAGGTGACCACGCCGCACAACATGGCGCTGATGTATCAGCTCTACGCCTTTATGCACCGCAGCGCGGCGCTCAAAACGGTGATGCAGGACTGGATGAAGATGAGCCAGACCACGCTGGAGCAGTGGTTCGACCCGGTCACCACTCGCGCGCTGGACGCGTTTATCGAAGGGATGACGCTGCACTATGTCACCGACCGGGCGCCGTTAACCCGCGAAGAGATCCGGGCGATGGTGGGGAGAATTGCGGGCGAGGGGAACCCTTAGGCATCACTCGCCCTGCCAGTTTTACCTGGGTTCGATTTTGTTCCCGCTGGCGTCCACGACGGCTTCACCATCCTCTTTGGTAAACGCCCCTTTCTGCGCCTCCGGCAGAATGTCGAGCACGACTTCAGACGGGCGGCACAGGCGGGTACCAAGCGGCGTCACCACGATTGGACGGTTAATCAGGATCGGGTATTGCAGCATAAAATCGATAAGCTGGTCGTCGGTGAAGGTATCTTCAGCAAGGCCGAGCTGTTCATACGGCTCCACGTTTTTACGCAGCAGATCCCGCACCGAAATGCCCATGTCGGCAATCAGGGTGGTCAGCTTCTCGCGCGACGGCGGGGTTTCCAGATAGAGGATAATCTCCGGCTCCGTGCCGCTGTTGCGGATCATCTCCAGCGTATTGCGCGACGTGCCGCAGGCGGGGTTGTGATAAATGGTGATGTGGCTCATATCAGTGGCTCATTACAGTGTGAAGGAGAGACGTAGCGCCAGCGCGGCGAGCGTCACAAACAGGACCGGCAGCGTCATGATGATGCCCGTCCGGAAATAGTAGCCCCAGGTAATCGTCATGTTTTTCTGCGCCAGCACGTGGAGCCAGAGCAGGGTGGCGAGGCTACCGATAGGCGTGATTTTCGGCCCCAGATCGCAGCCAATTACGTTGGCGTAAATCATCGCGTCCTTGATCAATCCCGTCGCCGTACTGCCCTCAATGGAGAGCGCGCCAATCAGCACCGTGGGCATATTGTTCATTATGGATGACAGAAACGCGGTGATGAACCCGGTCCCCAGCGTGGTGGCCCACAGTCCGTGTCCGGCCAGGCTATTCAGTACACCTGTGAGAGAGTCCGTCAGCCCGGCATTGCGCAGGCCATACACCACCAGATACATCCCCAGCGAGAAGATAACAATTTGCCACGGTGCGCCGCGCAGCACTTTTCCGGTGTTTATCGCATGCCCGCGTTTTGCAACGGTAAACAAAATCAGCGCGCCGACGGTGGCGATGGCGCTGACCGGAATGCCGAGAGGTTCAAGCACAAAGAAGCCGACGAGCAGAAGCAGCAGCACGATCCAGCCCGTTCTGAACGTCGGGAGATCGTGAATGGCCCGCGCGGGCTCCTGAAGTTTCGCCAGGTCATATTCCGGGGGAATTTCCTTGCGGAAGAAGAGATGCAGCATCACCAGCGTTGCGGCAATCGCGGCGATATCTACCGGGATCATCACCGAGGCGTATTCGCTGAACCCCAGCTTAAAGAAGTCTGCCGACACGATGTTGACCAGATTGGATACAATCAGCGGCAGGCTTGCGGTATCGGCGATAAAACCTGCCGCCATCACAAACGCCAGCGTGGCCTGCTTGCTGAAGCCCAGCGCCAGCAGCATGGCGATAACGATAGGCGTGAGGATCAGCGCCGCACCGTCATTGGCAAACAGCGCCGCCACGGCCGCACCCAGCAGTACGATATAAGTAAACAGCAATCGACCGCGACCGTTTCCCCAGCGGGCAACGTGCAGCGCCGCCCATTCGAAAAAGCCGGACTCATCCAGCAGCAGGCTGATGATGATGACGGCGATAAACGTTGCCGTAGCGTTCCAGACGATATTCCACACCACAGGTATATCGTTAATGTGGATCACTCCGCTTGCCAGTGCCAGCAGAGCGCCAATGGTCGCGCTCCAGCCGATACTGAGCCCCTTTGGCTGCCAAATGACCAGCACCAGCGTAAACAGAAAAATAGCCCCTGCCAGAAACATCTTTTACTCCGTTATATCTGTTTTTGTGAATGTATTGTTATCAGCACGAGCCCGGAAGCCGGTTTTTAAGCTTCATGCGCGTCTCTTCCCGCAGGCAGTTCCAGCTGTTGTCGATAACGGTTGCCGCCCATGCAGGCATGTTGGGAGAGAGACGGTAATGGACCCATTTGCCCTCGCGACGGTCGATCACCAGCCCGGACTCGCGCAGCAGCGCCATGTGGCGGGAGACCTTCGGCTGAGATTCGGCGGTCGCGGCGCAGAGATCGCAGACGCACAGCTCGCCCGCTTCACGAAGCAGCATGACGATGGCGAGCCGCGTTTCGTCGGAGAGGGTTTTGAAGAGCTGGAGGGGGTGGAGCATGCGGATTCCTGCTAGCGGATTAACTCATATGTGTTTAATCATATATGTTTTGATGGTAAGAGAGAAGGTTAGATTAGAGGAAGGGGAATTTCAGGCAACAAAAAACCCATCAACCTTGAACCAAAACGGCGGGGTTGATGGGCTCCACAAATTGGGGACATCAAAGAAAAGCAGTGGCACTAGTTATGACTGCCCCCTGCAAAAAAAGTTCTGCGCGTAACAAAAATTTTTTCATTACGCGCAAACTTAGGAGTTATCCGAGTCCCGGCCAGATGATGATAATCAGCGTACCCGCCAGCGTCAGCAGCACGTTAGCGATAGCGTAGGTGCCTGCATACCCCAGCGCCGGGATGTTGCTGCGCGCGGTATCGCTGATGATTTCCATAGCAGGCGCACAGGTACGCGCCCCCATCATCGCCCCGAAGAGCAGGGCGCGGTTCATGCGCAGCACGTAGGCGCCGAACAGGAAGCAGATCACCACCGGCACCAGGCTGACGATAAGGCCGGAAACCAGCATCTGCCAGCCGACGGCGCCCAGGCTGTGGCCGATGCCGCTGCCCGCGCTTAAGCCGACGCCTGCCATAAACACCATCAGACCGAACTCTTTCACCATGTTCAGCGCGCCCTGCGGAATGTAGCCGAAGGTCGGGTGGTTGGCTCGCAGGAAGCCCAGCATGATCCCGGCGAACAGCAGCCCGGCGGCGTTACCGATGCCGAAGCTGAAGTTGCTGAACTGGAAGGTGATCATCCCGATCATCAGCCCGACGATAAAGAAGGCGCAAAAGGCCAGCAGGTCGGTGACCTGGCTGTGAATGGAGATAAAACCGATGCGGTCGGCAACGGTTTTTACGCGTCGCGCGTCGCCGCTGACCTGCAGAACGTCGCCTTTGTTGAGCACGACGTTATCGTCGATGGGCATCTCAATCTGGCTGCGGATCACGCGGTTGAGGAAGCAGCCGTGGTCGGTCAGCTTCAGCTGCGCCAGGCGACGGCCCACGGCGTTGTGGTTTTTCACCACGATCTCTTCGGTGACGATGCGCATATCGAGCAGGTCGCGGTCGAACACCTCTTTGCCGTTACGGAAGCTCGGGTCGAGACGGGCATGGGCGTCCGGGTAACCCACCAGCGCGATGTCGTCGCCCATCTGCAGCACCGCGTCGCCGTCCGGGTTCGCCAGAATGCCGTTGCGGCGGATGCGTTCGATGTAGCAGCCCGTCTGGCGGTAAATCCCCAGCTCGCGCAGGTTTTTGCCGTCTGCCCATGCCACCAGCTCCGGCCCGACGCGATAGGCGCGGATAACCGGAAGATAGACTTTACGTTTGGAATCGGTATCCAGGCCGCGCTCGCGGGCGATTTGCTGGGCGCTGGTCTGCAGATCCTGGTGCTGCAGTTTTGGCAGGTAGCGTGCACCAACGATCAGGCTCACCAGACCAATCAGATAGGTCAGGGCATAGCCGAGGCTCAGGTGGTCGAGGGCGGTAGAGAGCTGCGCGCCCGCCATGCCGGAATGGCGCAGGGTATCACCGGCACCCACGAGCACGGGGGTGGAAGTCATGGAGCCTGCCAGCATACCGGCCGTAAGCCCGATATCCCAGCCAAACAGTTTACCCAGCCCTAACGCGATCAGCAGCGCGCTGCCGACCATCACCAGCGCCAGCATCAGATAATTTTTGCCGTCGCGGAAGAAAATTGAAAAAAAGTTAGGTCCCGCTTCTACGCCAACGCAAAAAATAAACAGCATAAAACCTAAGTTCAGCGCGTCCGTGTTAATGCTGAAGTGCTGCTGGCCTAATAATAAGGAGACGACTAAAACGCCAATGGAATTACCGAGTTGAACCGAACCCAGGCGCAATTTACCCAGGCAAAGACCCAGCGCCAGTACCACAAATAATAACAGGATGTAATTCCCATTTAACAAGTCTGCGACGTTTATATTCACGGAGGCTAACTTCTTGTTTACCAGTAAGTTGTTGAATGAAAGGACTTTTTGGGCTACTGTTTTCTGGGTCAGGGAAAGGCGTTAACGCTCCCTGTTTCCTGCTTTATTCCCTAAAACATTAGCTGGCGTGTAGTTTAATCGCATTAGCTACTGACAGCTACTGATTATCGCATCACCCTGTGCGTACTTTGGCATGGATTGCCGCACTGCTTTATCTGACTGGGCGTCTACCCGACGAATGTGTATTTGATAGAGATAAGTCAGGAGGATAGTTTGAATATGAAACGAAACTGGGCGGGGGTGATCAGCTGTTTTTTGCTGTTCACGGTCGTGTGCATGTCGCTCGCATTTAATGTGAAGGGCGCGTTCAGGGCGTCCGGGCATCCTGAGCTGGGGTTGCTCTTCTTCACGCTGCCGGGGGCTGCCGCCAGTTTTCTCTCCCGCAAAGGGGAGGTGGTGAAACCGCTTCTCGGTGCCATACTCGCAGCGCCGCTGTGTCTGCTGATGATGCGCCTGCTGTATATTTCAACGCGGAGTTTCTGGCAGGAGCTGGCGTGGCTGCTGAGCGCGGTGTTCTGGTGCGCTCTTGGCGCGCTCTGCTACCTGTTTGTGCGCAGTTTGGTTCAGCACCGACGGCACCACAAATAAAAACGCCCTCACGGTGAGGGCGCCTTTTCATTACTGAGCGGCAAACAGGCCCAGATGTTCTTTGGCGTAGGCTTCAAAGTCGGTGCAACCGCCGATGTGTTTCTGATCGAGGAAGATCTGCGGTACGGTTTCAACCGGCTTACCGACGGTTTTTTCCAGATCGGCTTTGGTGATGCCTTCCGCGTGGATGTCCACATAACGGAAGTTGAAGTCATCGCGCTCTTCGGTCAGTTTCTCAGCCAGCTCTTTCGCGCGAACACAGTAAGGGCACCCTGGACGACCAAAAATTACTGCAAACATTTCTCTCTCCTCAAAAAACAAGCCTGACGGCGAATAGCACGTATAGTGCCCGATAACCTGTCGTCATTAAAGAAGGTTTCGCCTGTCGTTATAATATCTATGAGCTATGTTTCGCCAATTACACCGCGCATATCATTGCCTATACTGGCTGCCATACGTATTAAGCACGACAAAGAGAGACAAGATGACGCCAACCATAGACCTGCTCCTTTCCCACCGTTCCATTCGCCACTTCACCGATGAGCCGATTACCGAGGCGCAGCGCGAAGCGATTATTAACAGCGCAAGAGCGACCTCCAGCTCCAGCTTCCTGCAGTGCAGCTCGATTATCCGCATTACCGACCCGGCCATGCGTGAACAGCTTGTCACGCTGACCGGCGGGCAGAAGCATGTGGCCCAGGCGGCAGAGTTCTGGGTGTTCTGCGCCGACTTTAACCGCCACCTGCAGATCTGCCCTGAGGCCGAGCTGGGGCTGGCCGAACAGCTGCTGCTGGGCGTGGTGGATACCGCGCTGATGGCGCAAAACGCCTTTACGGCGGCGGAGTCGCTGGGATTAGGCGGTGTTTATATTGGCGGGCTGCGTAACAACATTCAAAGCGTGACCGATCTGCTGAAGCTGCCAAAACACGTGCTGCCGCTGTTTGGCCTGTGCCTCGGCTGGCCTGCGGATAACCCGGATCTGAAGCCGCGCATTCCTGCCGCGATGCTGGTGCACGAAAACCACTACCAGCCGGTCGATCAGAACGTCCTGAATCAATATGATGAAGAGCTGGCCAACTATTACATGACGCGCGGCAGCAATAACCGTCGCGACACCTGGACTGATCATATTCGCCGCACCATCATCAAAGAAAACCGCCCGTTTATTCTTGATTACCTCCACAAACAGGGGTGGGCGACGCGATAGTCCATTCCTCCTGCGCCTGCCTGCGTATATGATATGCAGGCTTTTTCCATGTCTTCAGAGAGGTGCAGGGTGAAAATTGCCATATTGTCCCGGGATGGAACGCTCTATTCATGTAAGCGCCTGCGAGAAGCGGCGGCGAAACGCGGGCATCAGGTTGAGATCCTCGACCCGATGTCCTGCTATATGAACATCGACCCGGCCGCCTCGTCGATTCACTACAAAGGCCGCAAGCTGCCGCATTTTGATGCGGTGATCCCCCGCATCGGCTCCCAGATCACCTATTACGGCACCGCCGCGCTGCGCCAGTTCGAGATGCTGGGCAGCTACCCGCTCAACGAGTCCGTCGCCATTTCCCGCGCCCGCGACAAGCTGCGCTCGTTGCAGCTGCTCGCCCGCCAGGGAATCGATCTTCCCGTCACCGGGATTGCCCATTCCCCGGACGACACCAGCGATCTTATCGATATGGTGGGCGGCGCGCCTTTGGTGATCAAGCTGGTGGAAGGCACACAGGGCATTGGCGTGGTGCTGGCGGAGACCCGTCAGGCGGCGGAGAGCGTGATTGACGCCTTTCGCGGTCTGAATGCGCATATTCTGGTGCAGGAGTACATCGAAGAGGCGAAAGGGCGCGATATTCGCTGCTTTGTGGTAGGTAACGAGGTCGTGGCGGCTATCGAGCGTCAGGCCAAAGAGGGCGATTTCCGCTCTAACCTCCACCGCGGCGGCGTGGCGCGGGTGGCTGATATCAGCGACCGCGAGCGGGAAATTGCCGTCAAAGCGGCGCAAACCCTCGGGCTGGACGTGGCAGGCGTGGACCTTCTGCGGGCGACGCGCGGGCCGCTGGTCATGGAGGTGAATGCCTCGCCGGGGCTGGAGGGCGTGGAAAAAACCACAGGGGTCGATATTGCAGGTAAAATGATCGCATGGATCGAACGTCATGCGACGCCGGGCTACTGTCTTAAAACGGGTGGTTAAATGGATTACCGCGCGCTTTTTGAGTACCCTATGCGAAGTTTTTATTAAAGAGGCTGCACAGCGATGGATTTACAGGTCGTTCCTACACTGGATACGTTACGTCAATGGCTTGATGATGCCGGGATCACGTTCTTTGAATGCGATTCCTGCCAGGCGCTGCATCTGCCTCACATGCAGAATTTCGATGGCATTTTCGATGCCAAAATCGATCTGATTAACGACGTGATCCTATTTTCCGCGCTGGCCGAAGTGAAGCCGTCCGCGCTGCTGGCGCTGGCCTCCGATCTCTCGGCGATCAACGCCAGTTCTTTGACGGTGAAAGCATTTCTCGATATACAGGATGATAATCTGCCGAAACTGGTGGTTTGCCAGTCTTTATTCTCCGGTGCCGGGCTGTCGTTCAAGCAGTTCGCCTGGTTTATGCGCTTGAGTGAAGAGCAAATTTCCATGGTAATGATGGAAGCCAATGCACACCATCTGCTGTATAGCGCGGAAGATGATGCAGAGAATAATGATGCATCTCCCAATTTTCTTCACTAAGCCTGTCTGACTTTTGCGCAGTCGCTGCCAGAGCGGCTGCATAAGGCCATTTTTTCTGCTGCTTTTAACCTTTCTTTAAAGAATATTTCACCTCCTCAAAGGCCGTTTCGGCTTATCACGTAGACTTAACCTGCATAAAAAATTGATAAAAGGCGTTTTTTCGTCTGGGCTATAGCCGGAGACACGGGCTACAGTTATTCTTGCGATGCTTAAAAAAGCGAGCGGAAGCTGCCGGGTAAAGAGGTTTCTTTTTATTTTGAGCAGAGCGACAAACTATGCATGATTTTTGCATATATCCAGATTGCACAGTTTTAGTTCGTTTGTTAACGAGCTTTCAGAAGGAATAACACTATGATCGCCTTGAATAAAAAATGGTTATCGGGTCTGGTTGCGGGTGCTCTGATGGCCGTCTCTGCCGGCACGCTCGCTGCGGAACAAAAAACGCTGCACGTTTACAACTGGTCTGACTATATTGCGCCGGACACGGTGGCAAATTTTGAAAAAGAGACCGGCATTAAGGTGGTTTACGACGTTTTCGATTCCAACGAAGTGCTGGAAGGAAAGCTGATGGCGGGCAGCACCGGGTTTGACCTGGTCGTGCCTTCCGCGAGCTTCCTGGAGCGTCAGCTGACGGCGGGTGTGTTCCAGCCGCTGGATAAAAGCAAATTATCGAACTGGAAAAACCTCGATCCGGAAGTGCTGAAGCTGGTCGCCAAGCATGACCCGGATAACAAATACGCCATGCCTTACCTGTGGGCGACCACCGGTATCGGCTACAACGTGGATAAAGTCAAAGCCGCGCTGGGCCCGGACGTCAAGCTGGACAGCTGGGACGTGGTGCTGAAGCCGGAAAACCTCGAGAAGCTGAAAAGCTGCGGCGTCTCCTTCCTCGATGCGCCGGAAGAGATTTTTGCCACCGTGCTGAACTACCTGGGCAAAGATCCGAACAGCAACAAGGCGGATGACTACACCGGCCCGGCGACCGATCTGCTGCTGAAGCTGCGTCCAAACATCCGTTACTTCCATTCGTCTCAGTACATCAACGACCTGGCGAACGGCGACATCTGCGTGGCGATCGGCTGGGCAGGGGACGTGTGGCAGGCGGCTAACCGCGCGAAAGAGGCGAAAAACGGCGTGAACGTGTCTTACTTCATTCCGAAAGAGGGTGCCCTGGCCTTCTTCGACGTCTTCGCGATGCCGGCTGATGCGAAAAACAAAGACGAAGCGTATCAGTTCCTTAACTACCTGATGCGTCCTGAGGTGATCGCCCACATCAGCGACCACGTGTACTACGCCAACGGTAACAAGGCCTCCGTGCCGCTGGTAAGCGAAGCGATCCGCAGTAACCCGGCAATCTATCCGCCGGCGGACGTGTTCGCCAAGCTGTTTACCCTGAAGGTTCAGGATCCAAAAATTGACCGCGTCCGTACCCGTGCGTGGACTAAGGTGAAAAGCGGTAAATAATTTACCGTGAGTCGTAGGCCGGGCAAGCGCACCGCCCCCGGCAACGGGCGCACCGTTCTGGTGCGCCTGCACCATGATTTGATTTATGCCGGAGAGCACCCCGTGAATGACGCGATCCCCCGCCCGCAGGCGAAAGTCCGTAAAGCGCTGACCCCGCTTCTTGAAATTCGTAACCTCACCAAATCTTTTGATGGCCAGCATGCCGTGGACGACGTCAGCCTGACTATCTATAAAGGCGAAATATTCGCGCTATTGGGCGCCTCGGGCTGCGGTAAATCGACCCTGCTGCGTATGCTGGCCGGTTTTGAACAGCCCACCGCCGGGCAGATTATGCTCGATGGCGTGGATCTCTCCAGCGTGCCGCCGTACCAGCGCCCGATTAACATGATGTTCCAGTCCTACGCGCTGTTTCCGCACATGACGGTGGAGCAAAACATCGCCTTTGGCCTGAAGCAGGACAAGCTGCCGAAAGCCGAAATCACCGCGCGCGTGGCAGAAATGCTAAGCCTCGTTCACATGCAGGAGTTCGCGAAGCGTAAGCCGCACCAGCTTTCCGGCGGCCAGCGTCAGCGCGTGGCCCTGGCGAGAAGCCTGGCGAAACGCCCGAAGCTGCTGCTGCTCGACGAGCCGATGGGTGCCCTGGACAAAAAGCTGCGCGACCGCATGCAGCTGGAAGTGGTGGATATTCTCGAGCGCGTGGGCGTGACCTGCGTGATGGTCACCCATGACCAGGAAGAGGCCATGACCATGGCCGGTCGTATCGCGATCATGAACCGCGGTAAGTTCGTGCAGATTGGCGAGCCGGAAGAGATTTACGAGCATCCGACCACCCGCTACAGCGCGGAGTTCATCGGCTCGGTCAACGTCTTCGAAGGACTGCTGAAGGATCGTCAGGAGGATGGTCTGGTCATCGAATCGCCGGGGCTGCAGCATCCGCTTAAGGTCGATCCTGACAGCTCGGTAGTGGACAACGTGCCGGTCTACGTGGCGCTGCGCCCGGAGAAGATCATGCTCTGTGACGATCCGCCTGCCGACGGTTACAACTTTGCCGTCGGCGAAGTGGTGCACATTGCCTATCTGGGCGATCTGTCCATCTACCACGTGCGCCTGAAAAGCGGACAGATGCTCAGCGCCCAGCTGCAGAACGAACATCGCTACCGGAAGGGCCAGCCGACCTGGGGCGACGAAGTGCGCCTGTGCTGGGACGCGGACAGCTGCGTTGTGCTGACGGTATAAGGAGCGATCATGAGCACACTTGAACCTCCAGCCCGTGCAGCCAAACCGGGCGGCTTTGCCCACTGGCTGACGCGCCTTAAGATGAACCACGGCCGCAAGCTGGTAATCGCCATGCCGTACGTGTGGCTGATCCTGCTGTTCCTGCTGCCGTTCCTGATCGTGTTTAAGATCAGCCTGGCGGAGATGGCCCGGGCGATCCCGCCGTATACCGATCTGTGGGAGTGGGCCGACGGACAGCTGACGCTGACCTTGAACCTGGGTAACTTCCTGCAGCTCACCGAGGATCCGCTCTATTTCGAAGCGTATCTGCAGTCGCTGCAGGTGGCGGCGATCTCGACGCTCTGCTGTCTGGCGATGGGCTACCCGCTGGCGTGGGCGGTGGCGCACAGCAAGCCATCGACGCGCAATATCCTGCTGCTGCTGGTGATCCTGCCGTCGTGGACCTCGTTCCTGATCCGCGTTTACGCGTGGATGGGGATCCTGAAAAACAACGGCGTGCTGAATAACTTCCTGATGTGGCTCGGGGTTATCGATCAGCCGCTAACGATCCTGCACACTAACCTTGCGGTCTATATCGGCATTGTGTACGCCTATCTGCCGTTTATGGTGCTGCCGATCTATACGGCCCTGACGCGGATTGATTACTCGCTGGTGGAAGCGTCGCTCGATCTCGGCGCCCGTCCGCTGAAAACCTTCTTCAGCGTCATTGTCCCGCTGACCAAAGGCGGCATTATCGCCGGGTCGATGCTGGTCTTTATTCCGGCGGTCGGGGAGTTTGTGATCCCGGAACTGCTCGGTGGGCCGGACAGCATCATGATTGGCCGCGTGCTGTGGCAGGAATTCTTCAATAACCGCGACTGGCCGGTGGCGTCGGCGGTGGCGATTATCATGCTCCTGCTGCTGATCGTCCCGATCATGTGGTTCCACAAGCATCAGCAGAAACAGATGGGAGATCGCGGATGAACAACCTACCGGTAGTACGCTCCCCGTGGCGAATTCTGATCCTCATTATCGGCTTTACCTTCCTGTATGCGCCGATGCTGATGCTGGTGATCTACTCGTTCAACAGCTCTAAGCTGGTGACGGTCTGGGCGGGCTGGTCGACGCGCTGGTACAGCGAGCTGTTCCACGACGACGCGATGATGAGCGCGGTGGGGCTGAGCCTGACCATTGCTGCCCTGGCGGCCACGATGGCCTGCGTTCTGGGCACCATCGCCGCGCTGGTGATGGTGCGCTTCGGGCGTTTTCGCGGGTCGAACGGGTTTGCCTTCATGATCACCGCCCCGCTGGTGATGCCGGACGTGATAACCGGCCTGTCGCTGCTGCTGCTGTTCGTGGCGCTGGCGCACGCCATCGGCTGGCCGGCGGATCGCGGTATGCTCACCATCTGGCTGGCGCACGTGACTTTCTGTACCGCGTATGTCGCGGTGGTGATCTCTTCGCGCCTGCGCGAGCTGGATCGCTCCATCGAAGAGGCGGCGATGGATCTCGGCGCCACGCCGCTGAAGGTCTTCTTCATCATCACGCTGCCGATGATCATGCCGGCGGTGATCTCCGGCTGGCTGCTGGCGTTCACGCTGTCGCTGGACGATCTGGTTATCGCCAGCTTTGTCTCCGGCCCGGGCGCGACGACGCTGCCGATGCTGGTTTTCTCCAGCGTGCGCATGGGAGTCAACCCGGAGATCAACGCCCTGGCCTCTATCATCCTCGGCGTGGTCGGAATTGTCGGATTTATCGCCTGGTATTTGATGGCACGCGCGGAAAAACAGCGCGTGCGCGATATCCAGCGTGCAAGACGCGGCTGAAGCATTTAAAATTTCCAGTGATGTGCCGCGCATGACGCGGCACTGTTTTTCAGGGAAGTAAAACATTGGGATTATTAAAAAAATCACGTCTTACGCACGCCCGTCCTAACGTTCCTGCGCTGGTGCAGGTGGCGGCGCTCGCCATTATTATGATCCGCTGCCTGGACGTGCTGATGATTCTGAATACCCTGGGCGTGCGCGGCATCGGGGAATTCATTCACCGCAGCGTGCAGACGTGGAACCTGACGCTGGTCTTTTTGAGCAGCCTGGTGCTGGTGTTTATCGAGATCTACTGCGCGTTTTCGCTGGTTAAAGGGCGCAACTGGGCGCGCTGGGTCTATCTGCTCACGCAAATTACCGCCGCCAGCTATCTGTGGGCCGCCTCGCTGGGCTATGGCTACCCGGAGCTGTTCAGCATTGCCGGTGGCTCAAAGCGCGAGATTTTCCATGCGCTGGTCCTGCAGAAGCTGCCGGATATGCTGGTGCTCTGCCTGCTTTATATTCCTGCCTCCAGTCGGCGGTTCTTCCGTCTGCAATAATGTGTATAATCGCAGCCCTCGTTTTCCTTAAGGTTTTCATATGCAGTGCGCACTCTATGACGCCGGACGCTGTCGCTCCTGTCAGTGGATAGAACAGCCGGTCTCTCAACAACTCACCGCCAAAATGGCCGACCTGCAACAGCTGCTGGCAGAACGCGCGGTGGGCGAGTGGTGCGCACCCGTCAGCGGCCCTGAGCAGGGCTTTCGCAACAAAGCCAAAATGGTGGTCAGCGGCAGCGTTGAAAAACCATTGCTGGGGATGCTGCACCGCGACGGCACGCCGGAAGACTTAACCCACTGCCCGCTGTATCCCGCCTCGTTTGAGCCGGTTTTTGCCGCACTGAAGCCGTTTATCGCTCGCGCGGGGTTAACGCCTTATAACGTCGCCCGCAGGCGCGGCGAGCTGAAGTACCTTCTCCTGACCGAAAGCCAGAAAGACGGCGGGATGATGCTGCGCTTCGTGCTGCGTTCGGAAGCCAAGCTGGAGCAGCTGCGCGCGGCGCTGCCTTGGTTGCAGGAACAGCTTCCCCAGTTAAAGGTGATTACCGCAAATATTCAGCCGGTGCATATGGCAATCATGGAAGGGGAGAAAGAGATTTTCTTCACCGACCAGCACGCGCTGGCGGAGAGCTTCAACGGCGTGCCGCTGTGGATCCGCCCGCAAAGCTTCTTCCAGACCAACCCGACCGTGGCAAGCAGCTTGTACGCCACCGCCCGCGACTGGGTGCGCGCGTTAAACATCAAGCATATGTGGGATCTGTTTTGCGGCGTGGGCGGTTTTGGTCTGCACTGCGCCACGCCTGAGATGAAGCTCACCGGAATTGAGATCTCTGCCGAGGCGATTGCCTGCGCGAAACAGTCCGCCGCTGAACTGGGGTTAACCAATCTGCACTTCCAGGCGCTGGACTCCACGCAGTTTGCCACCGGTCAGGGCAACGTGCCGGAGCTGGTGCTGGTCAATCCGCCGCGCCGTGGCATTGGAAATGCGCTGTGCGACTACCTGAGCCAGATGGCGCCCGATTTTATCGTCTACTCCAGCTGCAACGCGCAGACCATGGCGAAAGACATCGCCAGCCTGCCGGGCTACCGCATTGAGCGGGTACAGCTTTTTGATATGTTCCCGCACACCGCGCATTATGAAGTGCTGACGTTGCTCGTGAAATCTTAAACAAAATGTGAACTCTGCCGGCCCACAAAATCAGGTAAGCTTACGTCATAAGAGATGAATAAAGGCTTACCCATGAAGCAGATCCTGCTGGTGGAAGATGACCACGATATCGCGGCGCTTCTGCGACTCAATTTAGAAGACGAAGGCTACGCCATTACCCACGAGCCCGACGGGGGCAACGCCCTGCAGCGCCTTGAAAAACAGCCGTGGGATGCGGTGATCCTCGACCTGATGCTGCCCAACGTTGACGGCCTGGAAATTTGCCGCCGCATCCGTCAGATGACCCGCTACCTGCCGGTGATCATCATCAGCGCCCGCAGCAGCGAAACCGACCGCATCACCGGGCTGGAAACCGGCGCCGATGACTACCTCGCCAAACCCTTTTCGGTGCAGGAGCTGATCGCCCGCATCAAAGCGCTGTTCCGCCGCCAGCAGGCGATGGGGCAGGCGCAGGCTGACGGGCAAATTCAGGCCCACGGCCTGACGATCGATCCGCTGGCGCGCAGCGTGCTGCTTCACGGCCAGGCGGTGGATCTCACCCCGCGCGAATTCGAACTGCTGTACTTCTTCGCCCGCCATCCCGGCGAGGTGTTTTCCCGTCTGGCGCTGCTGGAGCAGGTGTGGGGCTATCAGCACGAAGGCTATGAGCACACCGTCAACACCCATATCAACCGCCTGCGCATCAAGATTGAGAAGGACGCCGCCGAGCCGGAGATTATTCGCACCGTCTGGGGCAAGGGCTATAAATTTGCGGAGCCAAACCATCATGCGCCGCTTTAGCCTGAGCCAGCGCCTGACGCTGCTGTTTGTCCTGCTGATGATGCTCTGCGCCACCGTCGCCTGCGCGGTACAGCTCTACAGCAGTATGCAGTACGGCAATGCGATGGTGCAGCGGTTGTCGGGCGGCCTGGCGCAGCAGATCGTCCAGCGGGAACCGATTCTGGACGGGCAGGGCAGGGTCGACCGCAGCGCACTGAAACCGCTGTTTGACCGGCTGATGACCTTTAATCCGAGCGTTGAGCTGTACGTCGTCTCCCCGGATGGTGATATTCTGGCCGACGCCGCACCGCCGGGCCATATTCAGCGGCAAAAAATCGACCTGGCACCGGTTCAGACCTTCCTGAGCGGTACCGCCATACCGGTACTGGGCGACGATCCGCGCAGTCAAAATAAAAAAGTGTTCAGCGCCACGCCGCTGCGACAGGACGGCGAGCTTAAGGGCTACCTGTACATTATTTTGCAGGGCGAGGAGTCGAACGCGCTGGCGGAAATGGCCTGGCATAAGGCGCTCTGGAGCACGGTACTCTGGTCATTGCTGTGGGTCGCGTTGTTTGGCCTGCTGGCGGGACTGCTGGTCTGGTACTGGGTGACGCGACCGGTTAAGCGCCTGACGGAGGAGGTCACCGGCCTGGAGCAGGACAGCATTAGCGCAATCAGGTTGCTGGCAGCACAGCCGCCGGACGCCGCGGCCAATGACGAAGTGGCCCTCCTGCGCAACAGTTTTATCGAGCTGGCGCGGAAAATCACCCGCCAGTGGGACCAGCTGGCCGACAGCGATCGCCAGCGCAGGGAGTTTATCGCCAATATTTCGCACGATCTCCGCACGCCGCTCACCTCGCTGCTGGGCTATCTGGAAACCCTGTCGCTCAAATCCGCCACCCTGACGCCGCAGGAGCACCAGCAGTATCTCGCCACCGCGCTGCGTCAGGGACAAAAGGTACGTCATCTTTCGCAGCAGCTGTTCGAGCTGGCGCGCCTTGAGCACGGCGGCATTAAGCCTCAGCGCGAGCGTTTCGCGATGGGAGAGCTGATTTCCGATGTGGCGCAGAAGTTTGAGCTCACCGCCCGCACGCGCGAGGTCAATCTGCATATTGACGTGCCTGGGCCCCTGCCGCTGGTCAATGCCGATGTGTCGATGATCGAGCGCGTGGTGACCAACCTGCTGGATAACGCGATGCGTCATACGCCCACCGGCGGGGAAATTCGTCTGGCGGTCTGGCAGGAGAATGAACAGCTTCAGGTCGAAGTAGCCGACACCGGAACGGGGGTGGATGCCTCGCTGCGCGACGATCTGTTCCAGCGGCCGTCGGCGCTGAATACCCAGGCAGCGCGGGAGAACCGCGGTGGGTTAGGGCTGTTAATCGTTAAGCGTATGCTGGAGCTGCACGGCGGCGGGATCAGGCTGATGGAGTCGGTGAGCGGGGCGCGGTTCAGGTTCTTTGTACCGCTGTGAGAGAGTGCCGGGTACGGCGAAGCCGCCACCCGGCAAAAGAGATTACTGCGGGAACCACTGGTCGCTGATTTTCTGATACGTGCCGTCCGCTTTAATTGCCTTCAGCGCGCCGTTCAGTTTTTCCAGCAGGGCCTTGTTATCCGGACGCACCGCGATGCCGAGGCCCGTGCCGAAGTACTGCGGGTCGGTGACTTTCTCGGTCGCCGTACCCAGCTGCGGATTGGTTTTCAGCCATTCGTTCACCACGGCGGTGTCGCCGAATACGCCATCAATACGGCCGTTTTTCAGGTCGATAATCGCGTTCTGGTAGCTGTCATAGGCCACGGTCTTCACTTCAGGATGCTTGTCCTGCAGGTATTTCTGGTGCGTGGTGCCGTTTTCCATCCCGATGCGTTTGCCTTTCAGCTCTTCGAAGGACTTGTACGCCCCTTTCTTCGCAATCACTACCGCCGAGTTGGCGTAGTACGGGTCGGTAAATGCCACCTGCTTGCTGCGCTCCGGCGTGATGTCCATCCCGGAGATCACCGCATCGTATTTTTTGAATTTCAGCGACGGGATCAGGCTGTCAAATGCGTGGTTGGTAAAGGTGCAGTCGGCCTGCATCTGCTTGCACAGCGCTTTCGCCAGGTCGATATCGAAACCGACGATCTGGTTGCTGGCATCCAGCGATTCAAACGGCGGATAAGTCGCCGAAACGCCAAAATTGATTTTATCAGCAGCGGATGCGCCAGCGGCGAAGGTTGCCAGTAGTGCGGCCAGAACTAACTTTTTCATTGTAATGCTCCCGTCTGTCTTATTTATGCGCCGTGTCTGCGGCATGGATGTACAATGCCATTTAATGAATTTATATGCAATAAAAATGATTAAATATTATTTTCATGGCAAAAAAAGCGGATAACCCATCAGGTTACCCGCTCTGTGAATATCGTTTTATGCACTCGTGTGGTTAATTTCTGCGCTCAAATGCTAACGCTTTACGCTCAATCAGACGCATCATCAGCGTCAGCAGGCCGTTTACCACCAGATAGACCACGCCGGCCGCGCCGAACACCATCACGTCATAGGTGCGCCCGTACAGCAGCTGCCCGTGGCCCATAACTTCCATCAGGGTGATGGTGTAGGCCAGAGAGGTACTCTTGAACACCAGCACCACTTCGTTGGAGTAGGAGGAGAGTGCGCGCTTAAAGGCGTACGGCAGCAGGATTGCCAGCGTGTCTTTCTTGCTCATGCCCAGCGCCCCGCAGGACTGCCATTGTCCTTCCGGGATGGCGCGGATCGCACCAAAGAACAGCTGCGTGGTATAGGCCGCACTGTTCAACGAAAGGGCAATCAGGGCGCACAGCCACGGCTCAGAGAGCAGGTGCCAGATAACCGGATACTCCTGCAGCGACGGGAACTGGCCCGGGCCGTAGTAAATCAGGAAGATCTGCACCAGCAGCGGCGTACCGGTAAACAGGGTGATATAGCCGCGCACGATCCACACCAGCACCGGCGTTTTCAGCGTCAGGACGATGGTGAAGATAAGGGCCAGGATCAGCGCCACGATAATGGACGCCACGGTCAGCGTCAGGCTGGTGTGCAGCCCTTTCATCAGCTCGGGGAAATATTCAAGCATCAGCCTGGTCTCCGTTCAAAGCGCGTCGCACGCAGGTCAATACGCTTGAGGATGTACTGACTGAGCAACGTGATCACCAGGTAGATAGCCGCCGCCACGATGTACCACGTAAAAGGCTCCTGGGTACGGGTGGCGATGCTTTTGGTTTGCAGCATTAAATCGTTAACGCTGATCAGGCTCACCAGCGCGGTATCTTTCAGCAATACCAGCCACTGGTTACCCAGCCCCGGCAGGGCGTGACGCCACATCTGCGGCATCACCAGACGGAAGAAGATGGCTGATTTCGACAGGCCTAACGCCTGACCGGACTCCCACTGCCCCTGCGGTACGGCCTTCAGCGCACCGCGCAGGGTTTGCGACGCGTACGCGGAGTAGAGCAGGGAGAGGGCAATCACGCCGCACAGGAACGGGCTGACGTCGAAGTTTTCAATCTGCATCTGCACCGGGATCTGCGTAAAGCCAAGATTGAGGGTGAAGCCGTCCGACAGCGTGAGCAGCAGCTGCGAGGAGCCGAAATAGATGAACAGGACCACCAGAATTTCCGGTAGCCCACGCAGCACGGTGACCAGCGCGGAGCCTGTCCAGGCGACGGGGAACCATTTCGCCGATTCCCACACCGCAAAGAACATCGCCAGCACGAGGCCGATAATCAGTGCGCAAACGGCAAGGCCGACGGTCATCCCGGCGGCGCTTGCTAAAGGAAATATTTCATTCATCAGGAATTACTTCTGGAACCATTTTTTGTAGATGGTTTCGTAGGTGCCGTCTTTCTTCACTTTTTCCAGCGCAGCGTTGAATTTCTGCTGCAGCTCGGTGTTGCCCTGACGAACGGCAATCCCCAGACCGGTACCGAAGTAATCCTTATCGGTCACTTTGTCGCCCACTGGCGCCAGTTTGTCGTTGGCTTTCAGCCACTCGGTCACGACAGCGGTATCACCAAATACGCCGTCGATACGGCCATTCTGCAGATCCAGCTTCGCGTTCTGGTAGCTGTCATACGGAACGGTGGTGATTTCCGGGTGTTTATCCATGATGAATTTCTGGTGCGTGGTACCGTTCTGCACGCCCACTTTTTTGCCTTTCAGCTGATCGACAGAGGTGAATTTACCTTTCTGACCAATAAACAGGGCGGAGTTGTCGTAGTAAGGGGTGGTGAACAGCACCTGCTTTTCACGCTCCGGGGTGATGTCCATACCGGCCATGACGGCGTCAATACGGCGGAACTTCAGGCTTGGGATCAGGCTGTCGAACGCCTGGTTGCTGAAGGTACAGGTTGCATCGATCTCTTTACACAGGGCGTTTGCCAGGTCTACGTCGAAGCCAACAATTTTGTTGTTCGCATCAATGGACTCAAACGGAGGGTAAGAGGCTTCCGTGGCGAAACGAATGGTCTGGGCTGCGGTAGCGGAAAGGGTAACGCCAGCAAGCAGCACGGCAAGTAATACTTTTTTCATTATATTTCCCCTGACACAATCAATGAGATAAATAGTTTTTGAAGGCATCGGTTTGCGGGTTCGCGAAGCAGCTCGCGTCACCTTGCTCAACGATGTACCCGTTTTCCATGTAGACCACACGGCTGGCGGTTTTACGCGCCACTTCCACTTCGTGGGTAACGATGACCTGCGTGATATTGGTTTCCGCCAGCTCGCGAATAATGCTCACGATCTGGGCAGTGATTTCCGGGTCCAGCGCCGCGGTCGGTTCATCAAACAGCAGTACCGCAGGCTCCATCATCAGCGCGCGGGCAATGGCTACGCGCTGCTGCTGACCCCCGGAGAGGTGCAGCGGATAGCGGTCGCTGTAGGGCTTAAGGCGCAGACGTTCCAGCAGCTTTTCGGCACGCGCGATGGCCTGCTCCTTGCTTAACCCCAGCACGCGGCACGGGGCTTCAATCAGGTTTTGCAGGACGGTCAGATGCGGCCAGAGATTGTATTGCTGGAAGACCATGCCGACGTTTTGACGCAGCTCGCGAATCGCTTTATCTGACGGGGTTTTCGCGAAATCAAAATGGTTACCAGCGATAGCCAGCGTACCGGAACGGGGCATTTCAAGCAGATTAAGGACGCGCAGAAGGGAGCTTTTGCCTGCACCGCTTGGGCCAAGTAAAACCAGCGTTTCGCCTTCCGGGCAGTTCAGCGTGATGTCAAACAGCGCCTGGTGTGCGCCGTAGAAGCAGTTAATGCCGTTTAGTTTAATACTCATCGGGGCAGTCTTTACTCATCCAGGCAATCTATAGCAATTGAGGCCGCAGATAGTACCGTTGACAGAATAGTTATGCAATATTTCTGCGTTAAAAGTTAAATATAACCCGTATTTCCTCTTAAACATAGCACAAAATAGCGAACGGCAAGGTCGGCGAGTATAAATGTCGGCATTCCGCACGAAATGCCGGACATTTTACGGGGGTAACATTTTTATCACTGATGATTTAGCGGTTCTCAATCGACTGGCGCAGCGTGCCGGCCGGGGCATGAACGCTGCCGCCGATGTAGCGCACGTCGTCCACCGCCCAGCACTGACCTTCACGGATCATCAGCACTTCATCCTGCCAGGTCTGGGTTCCCTGGGTCAGCTTCACGCGCAGCGGAATGTTCCGCGCATCGGTGTTCGGGATGGTTGACGCGCTGGCCACCTCGGCGCTGTCCGGCAGCGTGGCGCGGCTGGAGAACGAATCGGATTTCAGCAGGGCGTTATGCTGCGGATCGCGGGTTGCGTCGTTGAGCAGTTTTGCCAGGTTATCGCTCAGGTACGGGCGCAGGGCGGTCAGGTCATTCCCGCGATGCTGAATGCGGTAATCATAAAATTGTTGCGCCACGGCATCCGGGCCGCCGTCGATGCAGGGGCCGCTGCGGGTACCGATATCCTTAAAGGCTGGCGTGACCGTGGTGGTACAGGCGCTGAGCACCAGCGCGCAGGGCACTAAAAGTGTTAAAGCAGAGTAGCGCATGTTGATTTCCTTATTTATTAACTATCCTTTCAATCATAGCGTAACGAACCGATAATGCTGTGCCTAAGGCATTGAACGCTAAAGAAGGAGAAAAGAATGCAGTTTTCAACAACGCCAACCCTGGAAGGACAAACCATCACCGAGTATTGCGGCGTGGTTACCGGCGAAGCGATTCTCGGCGCGAACATTTTCCGGGATTTCTTTGCCGGCATTCGTGACATCGTCGGTGGACGCTCCGGCGCGTACGAAAAAGAGCTGCGTAAAGCGCGAGAAATTGCGTTTAAGGAGCTCGGCGAGCAGGCAAAAGCGCTGGGCGCGGACGCCGTTGTGGGAATCGATATTGATTATGAAACCGTCGGCAAAGATTCCAGCATGCTGATGGTGAGCGTAAGCGGCACGGCGGTGAAAACCCGTCGATGAAGCGTTCGCTTTCAACGCTCCTGCTGGCGATGTTGCTGGCAGGATGCGCCCCGGAAAAAGGTATTGTTGATAAAGGCGCCTACGAGCTGGATACGCGCCATCAGGCGCAGGCGGCCTATCCGCGTATCAAGGTGCTGGTAATCCACTATACCGCCGATGACTTCGACACCTCGCTTGCGACCTTAACCGACAAAAACGTCAGTTCGCATTATCTGATCCCCGCGAAGCCCCCGGCACCGGACGGCAAGCCGCGCATCTGGCAGCTGGTGCCGGAGAGCGAGCTGGCCTGGCACGCCGGCATCAGCTTCTGGCGCGGCACCAACCGCATCAATGATACGTCTGTCGGCATTGAGCTGGAAAATCGTGGCTGGCAGAAAACGGCCGGGGTGAAGCATTTTACGCCATTTGAGCCTGCGCAGATTGCGGCGCTGGTGCCGCTCGCGAAAGATATCATTGCCCGCTACAGCATCAGGCCTGAAAACGTAGTGGCCCATTCGGACATTGCGCCGCAGCGCAAAGACGATCCTGGCCCACTGTTCCCGTGGCGGGAGCTGGCTCAGCAGGGGATAGGTGCATGGCCCGATCCCGCGCGCGTGGCGTTCTATATAAACGGACGACCGCGCTTTCAGCAGGTAGATACCGTCGCGTTGCTCGATGTGCTTGCGCGCTATGGCTATGACGTGCCGGTTAACAGTACCCCGGCGCAGCAGAAACGCATCATCATGGCATTCCAGATGCACTTCAGGCCTGACCTGTGGAACGGCATCGCCGATGTTGAAACGATGGCCATAGGTGAAGCGCTCTTAGAGAAGTACGGGCAGGGGTAATCCTTCGGAATACCCCGAATCAGTTGTTTTTCCTGAAAACCCTTCAGATTAATCTTAAGTACAAACTCAATTCATTTTTAGTTAATTGACTTAAAATTATCCGGATTTAAGATAGACACATAGCTTGCTAACTAATGCAGCAGATAAATATATCGCATTCAGTTCTTAATTGTTCTCCTTGAGAACATCTTCAGAAAAATTTTCGAAGATTAAGGCTTTTATAGCCTTGGTCCTGCATCTTTAAAATTTCATATCTTAAATCGGGTATAACAATGTTAAGCATCTACGCAAAAAAATTACGTCCGCAACATGAAATGGAAGCCATTATTTCCGCAACTTCAGGTTTTGAAGAAAAAACTTTAAAGAAATGGCAAAAAATATCCACGTCTGATTCGCAATATATTCATATTATCGTCAGCGGCGAAGTGGAGTTCCGACGCGAATCCGACGAGCTGTGCATGTTCACGGTAACGGGTCAGTGCATTTTTGGCCTCGCGGCTATGTACTACAATGCGACCCACATGTACGGCCTCGTTCGCGCCAACACCGTGGTGCGCTCAATCAAAAAAGACGTCTTCGCGCAGCTGATGACCGATAAAAACTTATGGCCTGAACTGACCAAAGTGCTCTCCTGGTACATTTGCATGCTGAGCAAACGCGATGATGTGCTGGTTGCCCGCAGTGCTTATTCTGTCGTACGTGAATTTTTGTACGAAATTAACGATCTAATTGTTCATCATCAGCGCGATATCAATATTTATGATTATATTCAGGAATACACCAACCTGGCGCGCAGTACCATTATTAAAATCCTCTCCGATCTGAAAAAAGGTCAGTATATTGTCGTGGAAAAGGGTCGACTCCTTAACCTGACAACGTTGCCTGAAAAATATTAACTACTCCAGCCGGTCTCCTTTCTTACTCAAAGGTGACCGGGGATCCACTTTCTGCAATGAACCTTTCTGCGAATTATCCTGCGTCTCGTCAACCGGCGGCGCGGGAATTTTGCCTTGCGAATAATCCTGCTCTTGTTCTTTTAATGCCTGCTTAAATAATTCGGTTATTGAGGCATCGTCACCGCTCGCGCTGGCGGGTACCGCATCGTGCGCTTCGGTTCCGGGTAAAGTATCCCGCGAGGTATCGTGCGGCACGCCGCCGTCAGGTGCCTGCTGCCAGTCAGCATCATCGCTGTTGATGGGCAGATCCTGCATGGCGGGAACATCAGCGTGTACCGGCGCGGGTTTCGGATGCGGATGCGGGAACGGCTTACTTACATACACGTAGTGCATATCTGAAAGCTGTGTTTCGGGTTTCGCGACGCTCGCTTTAACCGGTTCCGGCACAGGATGGCGCAGGTTCCAGTAAACGTGCGCGTACAACCCTGCCATGACCATGGCGCACAAACCTAACGCCCATAAAAGGGTATTACCGCAAATTTTTCTCAGGCTGGGGAAGCGGTATGAAAACCAGACCGCCTCCCCGGTGACGTAGCTGCGCTGAGCCGCAAGACAGATGGTAGACATTAGGAATGCTTCTCCTGCGTTTTGGCGTCTGATGTGGCCTGGAGCAATACGCTCGGCGTGGTATGGGTTTCACGCATGAGCTGCATCAGCGTGTCTTCCCCAGGAATGCCATCCACGTGCAGATTCATTTTTTGCTGGAACTCGCGGGTGCGTTTCATCATCTCCGCCGTCCAGGTCTGAGCATGGGTTTCAGGCTGGGCAAGAGCCAGGCTCAGTTGCTGATCCAGCCAGCCCATGTCTTTCGCATCGCTGGCGGCACTGATGGCGTCTTTACCTTCCGGCGTCAGGCGGTGCAGCTGGGTATAGTTCCCGGTCGCATGCTGGTTAAACCAGCTGCGGCTTACCTGCCAGGTGCGGTTGTTCATCAGCAGGTCGATAGAGGTATCCCCAACGCGGGCGACCACGGCGTAGTTAAGATGGTCACCGGTTTTGAGTTCACTGACCCACGGATAACCCTCTCGTGCCAGCGCATCCGGCGAGGCGTTGCCCTGTTTACACATCAGGTTCACCTTCGCGGCGTTTTGACACAGGGCGTCATCCGCCAAGGCGTCGTACCCCCACGTCAGGTAAAGCTGGTGCATCGCATCCGGCTGATTAACCATTTCGTTGTCGATAACCGGCAACGCGGGTGCCTCAACTTTTGGTGCCTGCTGTCTCCAGCTGACGGGCACCGGCAGTTGAACGGGAAGTTTTGCGGTGATCGAGGAGGTTAAATACCAGCCGCAGGCGGCGAACAGCACGGAAGCGAACAGTCCCACGGTCGCCAGGCGCTTACCGTGTTTTTTCGCAGGAAGGATCTCACCGGCCGCCAGGCGTAAATGACGCGGGCTAACCTGTAGCGCACGTTCGGTCCAGGCGGCCAGCATTGACAGGTGTGCCAGTTCATTCAGCTTGCTGATATTCCCTTTGGTCAGCGCGTGCATCTTACGCACGCGCGCCGGCGTAAGCGGCGAGTTCTCGCACCCGTGCTCTTCACACTGCGCCTGCACTTAGCCGAGAAATTCCCGGCAGGTCAGGGGGCGAAGCGTGTGGCGGGTATGCGCATATTCACGCAGTTCAGATTGCTGCATCAGAACGGCGTCCTGATCCTTCGTGCCCATCAGCACCACGGCCAGGCGAAACTCCAGCTCCTGGGCGCGCGTGAGCAACATACCCAGCACCTCGCGGCAGCTCTCTTTCATGGCTTCGGTATGGGTAATGACCAGCACTTTCGTTCTGGCTTTCCCACCCTGCCACTGCTGCAGCACCGCATCTACCGCCTGAATCCGGTTCTTGTTCTCTTTCGTTCCCGGGTTGAGCTTGTACAGCAGGCTACTGGCGCTCAGTTTTGGAAACGCGTTGATGGCAAGAACGCCGGGCGTCGCGGTTTTCAGCGCATGGCTGAACTGACCTAACAAACGGGCGTCGTCACAAAAGAGACCGCTCACGCCCGCCTGTTGGGTTTTCTCTTTCAGCAGGTTGAACACGTCCTGATGATAGGGCACCAGAAAATCCCCGGATGAGCGGGCAATCTCCCTGAACGGCGGGTTTTTAAAATGAAAGTGGCTCTGATACATAACGACTTACCGTCTCTGATTAGGAATAGCAACAGGACGAGAAAGTAAAGCAACGCTATAGGGTGGTCAATTTGCGTGCAGGGTAAAAATATCCAGTGGATGATGCCTAACATCTGGATTTTATACGGTCAATATTTTTCTTTATGAAAGTTAGCGGCAAAGTCAGTGGTCGTATTTACAGCAGCTAATTACTATTTTCTCACATATTGGCGCAGCACGACGCTGCTTATTTTCGCTTTGTTAAAGGCCAGATGAAAAATGAGGTTCTCATTTCTGTCACGGTGGATAACGCCTTGCATTATGTTTGCGCTGTTAATTTTTTGCGGCCAGCAAGGCTATCTGACGTTTAAAGATTATAAAAAAGTTACGAATAAGTTGGCTAAATCTGATGAACAGCCACTGAAAAATCGTCGTGAAGAAAAAAAGTTCACCCTTTTCACGGCTGCGGTGCGTCAGGACAACTTACCGACTGCGACGAAAGCCCCGCTGGCAGCGGAAATAGAAGGTATCGTGCGTAGCGATGACGCCTGGCTTTCCTTCGCGGTTATCAAAACACCGGGGGGGGAGAAGAGCTATCGTGAAGGCGAGCCTCTGACCGGTTTCAACGATGCGTTTATTCAGGAAATTAACAAAGACAATGTGGTGGTTAATTACGAAGGTGCTACGCAGGTACTGGCGTTAAATAAGCCTGACTATTTTAAGGGTGGCGTTGACAGCGGCCCGGTAACCAAATCGACGAAAGATGCAGGTGCGGAAAGCGTGCATCTGGATGATTATCTGGTGCTCAAACCGTTAATCGAAAAAGGCCAGCTGGAAGGCTACAACATTAATCCAAGGAATGCCTCCTCGTTCTATAGCCATTCCGGGCTACAAAAGGGCGATGTGGCGGTAGAAGTTAACTCTGTCGATATGACCGATGAAGCAAAGGCAAAAAGTATTATTGCCAACTGGTCGACAATGAAAGAAGCGGAGGTCGTCGTCAGACGTCACGCTCACCTTGAAAATATTCGGGTCAATGTTCTAAACAATTAACAAGTGTACAGACATGAAGAAATTTCCTTGGGCGTGCGTGGCGCTGACCGCATTGTCGTTATATTCCAGTTCGCTGCTTGCAGCCAACTTTAGCGCGAGCTTTAAAAATACCGATATCCGCGAGTTTATCGATACGGTAGGCCGCAATCTTAACAAAACCATTCTCGTCGACCCGTCCGTTCAGGGCACGGTGTCGGTCAGAACCTATAACGTGCTGACGGAAGATGAGTATTACCAGTTCTTCCTGAGCGTGCTGGATCTGTATGGTCTGTCGGTGATCCCGATGGACAACGGGATGGTGAAAGTGGTGCGCTCAAGCGTAGCCCGCACCGCGGGTGCGCCGCTGGCCGACAGCAAAAACCCGGGCAAGGGCGATGAGATCATCACCCGCGTGGTGCGCATGGAAAATGTGCCGGTGCGCGAGCTTGCCCCGCTGCTGCGTCAGCTTAACGATGCCACCGGTATCGGGAACGTGGTCCACTTCGAACCGTCCAACGTGCTGCTGTTAACCGGTAAAGCCTCGGTGGTTAACCGCCTGGTTGACCTGGTGCAGCGCGTCGATAAAAACGGTGTTCAGCGTCGCGAAATTGTGCCGCTGCGTTTTGCTTCCGCCAAAGATCTGTCGGATATGCTGAATAACCTCAACAACGAGGAGCAGAAAGGGCAGAACGCACCGCAGCTGGCCACAAAAGTGGTGGCCGATGACGAAACCAACAGCCTGGTGATCAGCGGCCCGGAAGACGCGCGCGCGCGTACCCGTTCCCTTATTCATCAGCTGGACCGTGAGCAGAACAACGAGGGGAATACCCGCGTCTTCTATCTCAAATATGCCAGCGCCACCAAAGTGGTTCCGGTTCTCACCGGGATTGGCGAGCAGCTGAAAGACAAGCCGGGCACCGCCAAAGCGAAAACCGCGAGAGCCTCAACGGATCTGAATATTACCGCCGACGAGTCAACCAACTCCCTGGTGATCACCGCGCAGCCTAACGTGATGAACTCCCTGGAGAAGGTGATCGACAAGCTGGATATTCGTCGTCCGCAGGTGCTGGTGGAAGCGATCATTGCTGAAGTGCAGGACGGCAACGGCCTGGATCTCGGCGTGCAGTGGACCGGCAAGCACGGTGGCGTACAGTTCGGCTCCACCGGCCTGCCAATCAGCCAGATTAAGAACGGCACCATGAAGGGGGCGAGCTTCACCGGCCTGGCGACCGGCTTCTTTAACGGTGATTTCGGCGCCCTGATGACCGCGCTCTCTACCGACGGTAAAAACGACATTCTCTCCACGCCAAGCGTCGTTACGCTGGATAACAAAGAAGCGTCGTTTAACGTCGGCCAGGACGTGCCGGTCCTTTCCGGTTCGCAGACCACCAGCGGCGACAACGTCTTTAACTCCGTTGAGCGTAAGACCGTCGGTACCAAGCTGAAAATTGTGCCGCAAATCAACGATGGCGACATGATCCACCTGAAGATTGAGCAGGAAGTGTCCAGCGTTGACAACAGCGCAACGGAAGACGCCAGCCTCGGCCCAACCTTCAACACCCGCACCATCAATAACGAAGTGATGGTGCACAGCGGTCAGACGGTGGTGCTTGGCGGCCTGATGGAAAATGTCACTAAACAGTCGGTCTCCAAAGTCCCGCTGCTGGGCGATATCCCGCTGGTCGGGCAGCTGTTCCGCTACACCTCGCAGGATACCTCCAAGCGCAACCTGATGGTGTTTATCCATACCACCGTCCTGCGTGACGACGAAAACTACAGCGCGGCGTCGAAAGAGAAATATGACCAGATCCGCGTTCGCCAGATGCAGCGCGCGGAGGAGAAAAAGCTCGGCATTCTTGAACCGGCGGATAACGCCGTTTTACCCGCGTTTCCGTCGACCGGCACCAGTACCCACGCCGCTCCGGTGAAAACCAGCGCGACGCGCAATCCGTTTAAAGAGTAAGGCGGAGGGGCAACGTGGACGAACTGAGTAAAACTCTGTGTAGCAGCAGCTACGCAAAAGATAACGGCGTTTTATTTTATAACAATGACGTCTATATCCGTGATGACACTCCGGCATTTGCACTGCTGGAGGTGCGCCGGGTGCTGGGACGCGCGTTCGTCCCGGTCACCCTGACGCCGGAAGCGTTTGACGAGATGCTGGCCAAAATCTGGCAGCAGAGCAGCGGCGTGTCGCAGCAGCTGGTAGACGACATGGACGCGGACATCGACCTGATGGCGTTAACCGAGGAGATCCCGGACAACGAAGATCTGCTCGATAACGACGAAAACTCGCCGGTGATCCGCCTTATCAACGCCATTCTCGGCGAGGCGGTGAAAGACGGCGCGTCGGATATTCATATCGAAACCTTTGAGCGCACGCTGAGCATTCGCTTCCGCGTCGACGGCGTGCTGCGCCCGGTGCTTCAGCCGGCGCGCAAGCTCGCGCCGCTGCTGGTGTCGCGTATTAAGGTCATGTCGAAGCTGGATATCGCCGAGAAGCGCCTGCCGCAGGATGGCCGTATCTCCCTGCGCATTGGCCGCAAGGCGATTGACGTGCGTGTCTCGACCATTCCGTCCCAGTACGGCGAGCGCGTGGTCATGCGTCTGCTCGATAAAAGCAATCTGAAGCCCGACATCAACAAGCTGGGGCTGATTGATGAAGAGCTGGAGAAGTTAAAGGGGCTGATTGACCGCCCGCACGGCATTATCCTGGTCACCGGGCCGACAGGTTCCGGTAAAAGTACCACCCTGTACGCCATTCTTTCGGCGCTGAACGGTCACGAACGCAACATCCTGACCGTTGAAGACCCGATTGAATACGAGCTGGAAGGGGTGGGGCAGACGCAGGTTAACCCGCGCGTGGACATGACCTTTGCCCGCGGGCTGCGCGCCATTCTGCGTCAGGACCCGGACGTGGTGATGATCGGGGAAATTCGCGACGGTGAAACCGCGCAAATCGCGGTGCAGGCGTCGCTCACCGGTCACCTGGTCATGTCTACGCTGCACACCAACAGCGCCGCAGGGGCGATTACGCGTCTGCGGGATATGGGGCTGGAGTCGTTTTTAATCGGATCATCGTTGCTCGGTGTCATTGCCCAGCGTCTGGTGCGCCGGCTGTGCACGCACTGCCGGACCACCAGTCCGCTGGACGCCAATGAAAAAGCGCTGTTCAGCTTTATGGACGCGCCGCCAAAAGCAATCTATCGCGCGGTGGGCTGTGAACACTGCCGCCAGAGCGGCTATCAGGGCCGGGCCGGTATTCATGAGTTCCTGGTGGTGGACAGCACCATGCGCCGCGCCATTCATGAAGATAAAGACGAAATGTCGATTGAAACGCAGCTTTTTAAGCAGGCCTACAGCCTGCGTGAAAACGGGCTGCTAAAGGTGATTAGCGGCGTGACCTCTCTGGAAGAGGTGATGCGCGTCACCGCCGAGCGTGGGGGGGATGCGTAATGGCCTTCTACGCCTGGACGGCGACGGATGCCGCGGGGAAAACCCAGCGCGGTACGCTGCAGGCCGAGGGGCAAAAGCAGGTTCGCCAGATGCTTCGCGAGCAAAAGCTGATGCCCGTCAGCATCACCGAAACCCGTGAAGCGGCGTCCGCCGGAAAAGCAAAAACCGGGGCAAAGCTCTCAACGCCGGTGCTGTCGATGTTTACCCGCCAGCTTTCCACGTTGGTCAACGCCGCGCTGCCGCTGGAGAGTGCGCTGAAGGCGATCTCTAAGCAGACGGAAGACAAAAAGCTGGCAGCGATGGTGGTGGAGATTCGCGAGAAGGTGGTGGAAGGGCACACGCTGTTTGACGCCTTCAGCCAGTTTCCGCGCACCTTCGACAAGCTCTACTGCACGCTGGTGATGGCCGGTGAAAAGACCGGCCACCTGGGCGACGTGCTGGAGAAGCTGGCGGAGTACAACGAGCAGCGCCAGAAGATGAAGAGCAAGCTGACGCAGGCGATGGTCTACCCGATCACCCTGACCGTGGTGGCCATCGCGGTCATCAGCATTCTGCTGGTGGCGGTGGTGCCGCAGGTGATTGAGCAGTTCACCCACATGAAGCAGCAGCTGCCGATCACTACCCGCACGCTGATTGCGGTGAGCGATTTCCTGCAGGCGTACGGCATCTATATTGTGGGCATCCTGGGGGGCGGCTTTATCGGCTTTAAAACCTGGCTCAGAAATGTCAAAAACCGCTTTCGCTGGAACAGCTGGCTGGTGAACGGTTCGCCGATTAAAAAGCTGGTGTGCGCCATCAACAGCGCCCGCTATATCCGCACCCTGAGCATTCTGCAGGCCAGCAGCGTGCCGCTGCTGGAGGGGATGTATATCGCGATGGACGGTATCGAAAACCTCTACGCCCGGCAGGTGCTGGAGCAGGCGGCGGATACCGTGCGACAGGGGGCATCCCTTTACGCGGCGCTTGAACAGGCGAAATTATTCCCGCCGACCATGCTGTATATGATTGCCTCCGGCGAAGAGAGCGGGGAATTAGGTAATTTAATGGACCGCGCGGCGGAAAACCAGGAATCAGCATTACAGCATCGCATTACATTAACGCTGTCGGTATTTGAACCGGCGCTGGTGGTATCCATGGCAACGATTGTTTTATTCATCGTACTGTCAATATTACAACCGCTTCTGCAACTTAATAATATGGTAGGTTAAATCATGGCTTTAAAACGTAAAAACCTGGCGCGCCAGGCGGGCTTCACGTTGCTCGAATTAATGGTGGTGATTGTTATTCTCGGTGTTCTGGCGAGTATGGTAGTGCCAAACTTAATGGGGAATAAAGAGAAAGCGGACGAACAAAAAGCGACCAGCGATATTGTTGCGCTCGAAGGTTCACTGGATATGTATAAGCTGGATAACCACCGCTATCCGACCACAGAGCAGGGCCTGCAGGCGCTGGTGACCAAGCCTGAAATCGCGCCAATTCCGAACGGCTACCGCGCCGATGGCTATATCCGCCGCCTGCCGCAGGATCCGTGGGGCGGGGATTACATTCTGGTGAGCCCGGGCGAACACGGCGCGGTCGACGTCTTCTCAGCCGGTCCGGACGGTGAAGCGAATACCACCGATGATATTACGAACTGGTCTCTGGACAAGAAAGAGAAATAATGAATAAACAACGCGGCTTTACGTTGCTGGAAATTATTCTGGCGCTGGTGATATTTGCCAGCTGCGCCATGATGGTAGTGTCAACAATACCTTCGCGTAGCGGTGCGGATATATTTGGCCAGCAATTAAAAGCCCTCGTTGATTATGGTTCAGACCGTGCGGTGATGGACGGAAATATCGTCGGGCTGGTGATTACCACCGATAACTATCAGCTGGTGACGCTCGAAGATAAAAATGGCGAACGTCGCTGGGTGCCTTTATCCGCGGGGCGAATTACCACCAAAGGCGATTTCCCGGAGGAGATGCACGTTTCGCTCTCGCCGCAGCGCCTTGCCGCCACGGTAACCTCCGACCCGCAGGTGCTCTTTTTACCGGACGGCGAAATCAGCCGCTTCACGCTGACGCTGCAAAGCTACGACAAACAGCACCATTTCCGCGTGGTGTCGCAAGGCGCGGCCCCGGTATCGGTAGAAAACGATGGCTAACGGCAATAAAAAGCAAAAGGGGATGACGCTGCTGGAGGTAATGGTCGCGCTGGTGATCTTCTCCACCGCCGCGCTGGCGCTGATGAACTCCGTCACCCTGAACGTGCGTTTCACCCACGGTCTGGCCGAAACGCTGCAGGCCGGCTGGGTGGCGGAAAATCAGCTGGCGGAAGCGCAGCTCACGAAAACCGACTTCCCGGACGCCGAGGAGCAGGGGACGGAAATCATGGGCGGGCGCAGCTGGAACTGGCGCAAGCAGCGGGTAAAAACCGCCGACAACGTCTGGGCGAACGCGATTCGCGTCTACGCGGAAGGCGACGACAGCCAGCCGGTTATTGCCCTGCACATCATTCCGCCGGGAGAGAGCAAGTGAAAAAAACGCGACGCCAGCGCGGATTTACCCTGCTGGAGATCATGATTGCCCTGACCATCTTCGCGGTGATCAGCACGCTGGCCTGGCAAATTCTGGACGGCGCGATGCGCACCAGTTCGGCGACGGATGCCAGCGCCGCAAAGCTCAACCAGTTGCAGCGGGCCTGGAATCTGATGGAGCGCGATTTTTATCAGCTTCAGGCGCGCGCGCCGCGTAACGAGCCGGAACTGTTTCGTCAGGAGGGCGATGCCCTTGAGCTGACCACCCTGAACGGGGTGAGTGGAACGGTTCAGCTGGAGCGCGTGCGCTGGCGGCTGGAAGAGGGGCGTCTGTATCGCGACGTCTGGCCGGTGATTGACGGCCCGGCGGACGTTAAACCCGATGAGGTGCCGATTGTCAGCGAGGTGAAATCCCTGCAGTGGCGTTTTTACCGTCAGGGCTGGCAGAAAAGCTGGAGCGACGCGGCGCATCTGCCGGACGGCGTGGAGCTGACGCTGACCATGGAAAACGGCGACACCTGGCGCTGGGTCTTCACGACCCCGGGCGATATGCCCGAAGCGGCTGCGCCCGCCGCTGCGTCTGCGCCGCCACCAGCACCAGCACCAGCACCGGAAGCAAAATCATGAGTGCATTACGTAAACAAAAAGGGGTCGCGCTGCTGGTGGTGCTGATCCTGCTGGTCATGATGTCGGCGCTGGCCGCCAAAATCAGCCAGCAGTTCTGC
The DNA here is from genome assembly GCA_011754535.1 of Enterobacter asburiae. Taxonomy (NCBI): domain Bacteria; kingdom Pseudomonadati; phylum Pseudomonadota; class Gammaproteobacteria; order Enterobacterales; family Enterobacteriaceae; genus Enterobacter; species Enterobacter asburiae. The sequence continues at coordinate 1,627,009 of JAAQVN010000001.1, forward strand.
CGCAACCTGCAGAAAACCCATTACCAGGTGAGCCAGCAGCAGCTGCGCTGGGCGATGCAGGCGCAGGAAAAGGTGGTGAAAGACCGCCTGCAGGCCGACGCCAGCGGTGAAAACAAGGCCCTGAACCTTGACGGCGACTGGCATCAGCCGCTGGAAACCCGGGGCGAAGATTACACGGTGGTCAGCCAGGTGGAAGACGCGCAGGACTGCTTTAACGTCAACAACCTGCTGGCCGCAGAGAAAATACCGCAGGGGCAAAACGCGCCCGCGGTGCCGGAAAAACCGCGTAACGAGCAGATTGTTGAACAGATCCTGACGGAAAGCGGCATCAGTCACGCTACGGCGGAAGAGGTGTATCAACAGCTGGTGGACTATCTCGATGGCGACGCGACGACGGCCAAAGACGGTGCAGAGAGCGATGCCTGGGCCGGCGTCGTGCCTGCCCGCCAGCCCGCAAACCAGATGATGCGCACCATTGCTGAGATCAAACAGCTGCCCGCGTTCCCGGCAGCGGCATACCCGAAGGTGAGCAAGCTGCTCTGCGCGCTGCCGGACTCTGCCAGCAAAGTGGATGTGAATACCCTGAAACCGGAGCAGGCCGCCTTACTGGCCGCCCTGTTCCCCGGAAAATTAACGGTAGATGACGCCGTTCGCCTGATTGATTCGCGTCCAGAAACCGGCTGGGAAAATATGGAAACCTTCAGTAAGGCGCTGGAGCAGACCTTCCCGCAGTTGAAAGACGATCTCCCACAGGTGGCTGAGCTTCTCTCCATCAGCAGCCGGTATTTCCGGGTGAACTATACCGGCAATACCGATGAATTAACGCTTCGCGTGGTTAGCCAGCTTCAGGTCAATAACGAAGCCGGTGAGATCGTGACGTGGCAACGTCGTTACCGAATGATTGAATAAGAAAAGTAGATCGCTATGAAACAGGTACTTTTTGTTCGTCCCGATAACCGCGAGGGCGGGAAAATTATGGGGTGTGTCTCCGGCAGCCAGCAGGTTGAGACGCTGGAGAGCCTGGACGCGCTGGCGGACCATCCACTGGCGTCCCGTGTTTGTCTGCTGCTGCCCGCCAGCAGCATGATCTTCCGTCATTTTACGCTGCCGAAAAAAGTCGCCTCTCAGGCGACGGCGTTCTCCTGGATGGCGGAAGAGACGCTGATTGGCGACGTGGATAATCTCCACTGGACGGTGCTGAACAAAAAAGGTGCCGAAGTGGATGCGGTGGCGATAGACGCCGATCTGCTGCGCGGGTGGTTAAACCGCTGTCAGGAGGCGGGGTTAAAGGTGATTCAGGTGCTGCCGGATGCCTGGCTGCTGCCCGTGACGGCTGGCGGAAGTACCCTCGTCTCCCTGGATGACAGCTACTGGCTGCGTTTATCACCGCATATTGCCAGTGAGATGGAAGCGAGCCTGCTGCCGCTTCTGATGCAGAAGGCCGGAGAGGGGGAGGTGTGCTGCTACGGTGAAGCGCCTGCCGGCGTCGCGGTCGACATCGCCCAGCCCTGGCAGCATCCGCTGGTGCTGATCCAGCCCCAGTGGCAAGCCTGCCGCGTCACGCTCCTGCACGGCGAATTCAGCGCGAAAGCGGGCTCGGGGAAAGCCTCGAAGGGCATCAAAGCGGCAGTTGCCGCGGCGGGTCTGCTCTCTCTCGGCCTGTTGCTGGGCCCGCGCGTCGCCATGGCCTGGATGCTGGTGCAGCAGGAAAATCAGATTCAGCAGGAGATCCTGCAGGTTTATCAGCACCATTTTCCGAGCATGCGCCAGCAGACCAATATCAAATATCACTTTGGTCAAAACATGAAAAAGCAGAGCAAAGGGGTGTTTCTGCAGCTGGAAGATCTGGAGAAAGCCAGGCAGGCCGTACCCGCGCTGGAGATCACGCTGCTCGAATACGATGCTCAGCAAAACACGCTAACGCTGAGCGCCAGTTCGCAAAGCCAATCCGCGTTGCAGACGTTTGTAAACCAGGCGGGGGAATATTTTGATTTCACCTTACAGCCTGTTTCGACCTCTGCTCCTTATACCGCCATGATCGCAGGGAAATATAAATGAAAGAGCGAATCACGCAGCTTAAGTCTCGTTACCAGAATTACAGTGCCAGGGAAAAAATTATTCTGAAAATATGTGCCGTCGCGATAGCGGGGGCAGTTATTTATTACGCGGGAATGGTTCCGCTGGATAATATGATTCAGAACAGTAAGGCCACGCTGAGCAGACAAAAAGAGACGCTGAACTGGATGCGCAGTGAAATAGATAAAAACCATCTTCAGGTCCAGATTGTCAAAACGGATAATCCGCGCACGGTGGTGGAGAACAGCGCCCAGGAAATTCATCTGCCTCTGACAGACGTGCGTCAGGATGGGCAAACCTTATCGTTCGTGGTCAGTCGCGTAAATGTCTATGAATTAAAGAGCTGGCTGCGGGAAATAAACCAGACCTCCGGCGTCAGGCTGCAGAAAATGAACCTCACGCCGGTCGACCACCTCAGCGATGTGAAAGCGGAAGTCCAGCTCACCTGGAGCAAAAAGGCATGAACACGTTCGCGCTGATGCGGGACGTATACCCGGTGGGGTTCCCGGTAATGAGTGCGATCTTCGGCAGTATTATCGAGAGCTTTCTTGGGGTGGTTGCCGAACGCGTGCCGGGCATGGTGATGCAGGAGGAGGGGGGCGGTAATCTGCTCTTTCCGGCCTCGCACTGCCCGGTGTGCCAGCACAGCCTGACCGCCTGGGAGAATATCCCGCTGGTCAGCTGGCTTGTATTACGCGGGCGCTGCCGCCAGTGCAGAACGGCTATCCCCTTGCGGCTATTTTTAATCGAACTTTTTTCCGCACTGTTTTGCGGCATCACCGCCTGGTGTATGCCAGACATCCTGTCCCTTTTCGCCCTGTGGCTGCTGGCCGCTTTTTTGCTGCCCCTGGCAATGATTGACTGGCGGCATCAGCTCCTGCCGGATTGTCTGACGCAGCCTCTGCTGTGGGCAGGATTATTGTTCCATGCGTTTGACCACCAGATGCCGCTGCGCGATGCGCTGTTCGGTGCGGTCGCGGGCTATCTCTCCCTCTGGCTGCTCTACTGGGCATTCCGTCTGATTACCGGGCGGGAAGGGCTGGGATATGGCGATTTTAAACTGCTGGCGGCCCTGGGCGCCTGGTGCGGCTGGCAGGCGCTGCCTTCAATTGAACTCGCGGCAGCGTTGAGCGGTATTGTGGGTTATTTCACATTAAATAATTTAAATAAAAATAACCTCACTATTTCTTTCGGACCGTATCTCTCATTTGCTGGAATAGTGGTGTTTATTGGACAGCAGTTTGCTTTCATATTTTAAATATACAGGTCAAGTTTTTTTATAAATTTTTTTGACGGTGGAAGAGAAGGACGCCTCTTTGCGCTCAGTGTATCGTAAAGGATATAAGCTACACGGAATTTGGGCTTGTATCTTTTTATGGAGGAATACAACGCAGCAAAACGTTTTTTGTCACGGTTTTCAGGTTGGTTAAATACGCATTACGCGAAGAGATCCCATGCTCTCAAGGAAGACATGGATTATTAACGTTACGAATAAATTTATCAGGAAATAAAAATGAAATTTATGAAGCCTAAATATCTGGCGCTCTTTATTGCGGCGGCAACCAGCTCCGCATTTGCAGCGGCACCAGGCGCACCGACGATCGGCTATGGCAATGACAAATTTGCCCTGGTGGAAATCGATCAGACCGCTCAGGATTATAACAATCTGGTCAAAGTGCATAACGATGGCGTGGATGTAAAAGTGGAGTGGAACGTCTGGAGTGGCGATGCGCCAACCTCAGCTAAAGTTCTGCTGGACGGACAGACCGTATGGACCGGTGCAGGCGGCGCGACAGGCTCTGCAACGTTCAAGGTGAAGAAGGGCGGACGCTATCAGGAACAGGTTGAAGTCTGTAACACCAGCGGCTGTGCGAAAAGCGCCAGCAAGCTGATTATCGTTGCGGATACCGACGGTAGCCACCTGCTGCCGCTGAATGCGCCACTGCAGGAGAACAACAAAGCCTTTGCGAAACACACTGACAAAGTGGTTGCCGCCTACTTCCCGGAATGGGGCGTTTACGATCGTAACTTCCCGGTAGATAAAATTCCTGCGGCTAACCTCAACCACATTCTGTACGGCTTCATTCCAATCTGTGGCGGTGACGGTATCAACGACGGCCTGAAAACCATCGAAGGCGGCAACAGCTTCCGCGTGCTTCAGAACGACTGTAAAGGCCGTCCTGACTTCACCGTGGCGATCCACGACCCATGGGCTGCGATTCAAAAATCTCAGGCTGGCGTTTCCAACTGGGATGACCCGTACAAAGGTAACTTTGGCCAGCTGATGGCGCTGAAAAAAGCGCATCCGGACCTGAAAGTGCTGCCATCCATCGGTGGCTGGACGCTCTCCGATCCGTTCTTCCACATGGGCGACCCGGCAATCCGTGCCCGCTTCGTCTCCTCTGTTAAAGAGTTCCTGCAGACCTGGAAATTCTTTGACGGTGTGGATATTGACTGGGAATTCCCTGGCGGCGGCGGTGTGAGCGAAACGCTGGGCAACCCGCAGCAGGATAAAGCGACCTATACCGCGCTGATGCATGACCTGCGCACCATGCTGAACGAGCTGTCTGCTCAGACTGGCCGTACCTATGAACTGACCAGCGCCATCGGTGCCGGCCGCGATAAGATTGAAGACGTGGATTACACTGCGGCTCAGCAGTACCTCGACCACATCTTCCTGATGAGCTACGACTTCTACGGCGGCTGGAGCAACACCGTTCTGGGCCACCAGGCTGCACTGCGTGCGCCAGCATGGCGTCCTGACACCGATTACACCACTGAAAACGGCGTAAATGCGCTGCTTTCCCAGGGTGTACAGCCAGGCAAGATCGTGGTGGGTGCGGGCATGTATGGCCGTGGCTGGACCGGCGTGCATGGCTACACCGGTAACAATCCGTTCACCGGTACCGCAACCGGTATGGTGAAAGGCACCTGGGAACCAGGCGTGGTTGACTATCGTCAGATCGTCAACGAATACAAAGGCAAACCGGGCTGGGAATACGGCTACGATGCTGACGCGGAAGCGCCTTACATCTTTAACAAAACCACCGGCGATCTGATCACGTATGAAGATGCGCGCTCAACGACGGCGAAAGGTAAGTATGTTCTGGCGAATAAACTGGGCGGTCTGTTTGCATGGTCTATCGACTCTGATACCGGCGACATTCTGAACGCGATGAACGAAAGCCTGCTGGGCGGTGATTCTACTCCGGTTAACCCGGTCGTCACTAACCACGCGCCAATCGCGTCATCAGCGGATCAGAACGTATCTGGCCCGGCAACCGTCACGCTTGATGGTTCTGCTTCCAGCGATCCGGACGGCGATGCGATCACCTACAAATGGACCCAGGTTTCTGGCCCATCTGTAACCATCGCTAACAGCACCAAAGCGAAAGCAACCTTCAACGTTGCAGCAGCGACCACCGACCAGACCATGACGTTCCGCCTGACGGTAACGGATGCAAAAGGTCTGAGCAACGCGATTGATGTGCAGGTTGTGAACAAAGCGCCGAAAGCGAACCAGGCACCCGTTGTCAACCAGATGGAAGCGGTAACGCTGCAGGCAGGGGAAACCTATTCTCTGCATGCACAGGCTGCGGATCCAGACGGTGATGCGCTGACCTACGTCTGGAGCGTTCCAGCGGACATGCACGCTACCGGTACTGATACCGCTAACGTGAGCATCACTGCGCCAGACGTTGCTTCTACATCGACTTACACCCTGAGCGTGGTTGTCGGCGATGGTAAAACCAGCGTGCAGTCTAACGTGCAGGTGACTGTGAATCCGAAACCGGCTGACGTAACGCCACCGGCTGATGAGGTGACCCCACCAGCTGACGACGTGACCCCTCCGGCTGATGACGTGACTCCGCCATCTGACGAGGGCACGGCAACCGGCAGCTGCGACGCGCCTGTTGATGCTAACGCCAGCAAGCATGCCGCGTGGGATGCCAGCAAAATCTACAACAATGGCGATACCGTCAGCTTCGACCATCTGGTGTGGAAAGCGAAGTACTGGACGCAGGGCAACCAGCCTGGCTTCGGTGTGGACGCATGGGAACTGGTCAGCGACGTGAAGATGAACTGGCGTTCTGACCTGGTCTACAACGGCGGTGATACCACCACCTACGAGGGCAACGTTTACCGTGCCAAATGGTGGACTCGCGGTGATAACCCGGCTAACAGCGATGTATGGGTGAAAGAAGGTCCTTCAACAGACTGCAAATAATATAGCCCGATAAACACTCACCATCCCCGTGAGGGATGGTGAGTGATTCAAAATTCATTTTACAGGATGTTGCTAAGGAGAAATCACTGACGCTTACAGCAGGTAAAAATGAAAAAGGTAATATTGTTGTTATTAATAATAAGCCAAAGCGCACTGGCAAATTGTTGGGACAGAGCAGCGCACTATTATCATGTCGATCCGTATTTATTGTATGCCATAGCCAATGTTGAATCCGGTATGAATCCGTATGCGGTTGGGCAAAATCATGACGGCACGCGTGATGTCGGGCTGATGCAAATTAACAGTACACATTTTACGGAGCTGGAAAGCAGAGGCATTGACGAATATCGGCTGATGACCGAACCCTGTACCTCCATCATGGTCGGCGCCTCCATCCTTTCAGGGATGATCAAGGTGTACGGCTATAACTGGGAAGCGGTAGGTGCCTATAACGCCGGTTTAAAAAAAGAGAATTATCCGCAGCGAATGAAATATGCGCATAAGGTCTGGAAAAAATATCAACAATTGAAATTAGCGGCGCAATATTAAGGTTTTTTATTTTTGAAGAATTCCCGAGGGTGTTCTTCGAAAAGTGAAAACAGCTGTCTGTGGTTTATTTATTAACGGATTAATACATAAGCCGGGATTTAACTTTAACTTCAATTAACAGGAATACTGAAATGAATAAAAGGACGTTACTGAGTGTACTCGTTGCCGGCGCATGCGTAGCACCGTTTATGGCGCAGGCTGCCTCGCTGCAGGCGACCACCAGTGAACCATACACCATGAAAGCCAGCGATCTGGCGAAGAAAGAGAAGGAATTGACGGATTTCCCGCTGATGGCCTCCGTTAAAGAGACCATCAAGACTCTGGACAACGCTCAGGTTGAACTGATTGAACCAGGCCGCGCGGCGAACCCGGAAAACGTGAAGCGCGTGGAAGGGATTGTGAAAGCCAGCGACTGGGAATACCTGTTCCCGCTGCGTGCTCAGGCATACACCTACAGCAATTTCTTGAAAGCGGTAGGTAAATTCCCGGCGCTGTGTAAGACCTACAACGACGGCCGTGACAGCGACGCGATCTGCCGCAAAGAGCTGGCAACCATGTTTGCTCACTTTGCCCAGGAAACCGGCGGTCACGAAAGCTGGCGTCCGGAAGCCGAATGGCGTCAGGCGCTGGTGCACGTGCGTGAAATGGGCTGGAGCGAAGGCCAGAAGGGCGGCTATAACGGTGAATGCGATCCGAATGTCTGGCAGGGTCAGACCTGGCCGTGCGGTAAAGACAAAGACGGCGACTTCCTGAGCTACTTCGGCCGCGGTGCGAAGCAGCTGTCCTACAACTACAACTACGGTCCATTCTCTGAAGCGATGTACGGCGACGTGCGTACGCTGCTCGACAAACCTGAGCTGGTGGCGGACACCTGGCTGAACCTGGCGAGTGCGATCTTCTTCTTCGCCTACCCGCAGCCGCCAAAACCAAGCATGCTGCAGGTTATCGACGGCACGTGGCAGCCGAACGATCACGATAAAGCCAACGGTCTGGTCCCAGGCTTCGGCGTGACCACCCAGATCATCAACGGCGGCGTAGAGTGCGGCGGCCCGACTGAAATTGCCCAGTCTCAGAACCGTATCAAGTACTACAAAGAGTTCGCGAACTACCTGAAAGTGCCCGTTCCGGCCAATGAAGTGCTGGGCTGCGCCAACATGAAGCAGTTCGACGAATACGGTGCCGGTGCCCTGAAGATTTACTGGGAACAGGACTGGGGATGGAGCCCGGATACACCGACGGGTTCAACCTATGCGTGCCAGCTGGTGGGCTACCAGACGCCGTTCAGCGCCTTTAAAGACGGTGACTACACCAAGTGCGTGCAGAAGTTCTATAACGTCAACATCGTAAACGATGACGGCTCTGCCGTAACGCCGGACGAAACCCCGGTAACGCCAACGCCTTCCGAAGATGAAACGCCGGCACCAGCACCAGCGCCGACGCCGGATGAAACTCCGGCAGAGCCTGTAGTGGCAAACCATGCACCGGTTGCGCATATTGCGGGTCCAATCGGGGCTGTTGAGGCGGGCGCACAGGTCTCTCTGAGCGCGGAAGGTTCTACCGATGCAGACGGCAACAAGCTGACCTACACCTGGCGCTCTCAGGACGGCCAGACCGTGACCGGCGAAGACAAAGCGGTAGTGACCTTCACTGCACCTGAGTCCGCAACGGCGCAGCAGATTGAAGTGAGCCTGACTGTCAGCGACGGCGAGCTGAGCAGCACCACCTCATATCTGCTGAACGTGAAGGCGAAAGCGACCCCGTCTCAGGACGAAGGCACTTCCGGCTCTTACCCGGCGTGGAGCGCGAACAGCAAGTACAACGCAGGTGATATCGTGAACAACCACGGTAAACTGTTCCAGTGCAAACCGTTCCCGTACAGCGGCTGGTGTAACAACGCCCCGGCATACTATGAACCAGGCGCAGGTCTGGCATGGTCTGATGCCTGGACGGCATTATAAACAGCAAACGGCAACCGAAAGGTTGCCGTTTTAGTATTTGCACCCTCTCCCGGTGGGAGAGGGCCGGGGTGAGGGCATCAGGCCGCACACTCTGTCTTTTGCCGGGTGGCGCTGCGCTTACCCGGCCTACATGAGGCTGGAGGCTTACCGGTGCAACTTCCCGTGATCCCGTAACCATGCCGCCGTGCGCATAATGCCTTCATCCAGCGTCACTATCGGCTTATACCCCAGCTCGTTCTCCGCCCGCGAAATATCCAGCGTAAAATCAAAGTTGAGCTTCGATACCCCATAGTGCGTCAGCGCAGGCTCTTTGGCGGATTTACTGCCAAAACGCTCCATGCTGCGGGCGATCATGTCCAGCATCGGGTAGGGCACGGAACGGATACGGCAGTCGATCTGCAGTTCATCAATCAGCCGCTGCACAATACTGCGCAGCGTACAGGGTTCGCCGTTGGTGATGTTATACGCGCGCCCGGAAATCAGCTTGTCGCAGTCTGGCTGGCTCGCCAGCCACATGGCGTGGACGGCATTTTCGTAATAGGTCATATCCACCAGCGCATCGCCGCCGCGCGGCAGCAGCACGCTGCCGTAGTGGTGCATCATCTGCGCCAGACGCGGAATAAACACCTTGTCGTGCGGCCCAAACAGGCTCTGCGGGCGCAGGACCGTAAAACGGGTGTGCGGGTTTGACTGGGCCAGCAGGTCGATCACCTCTTCGCTGGCCGCTTTACTGCGGGCAAACTCACAGGCAAAGCGAGCAGGACGGAAATCCTCCTGCACGTCGCGATGGTGGTGATAGTCGAAATAGAGCGACGGAGAGGAGATATGGATAAAGTTACGCACGCCCCAGGCGACGGCCCATTCGCCCAGACGACGCGTGGCGCGCACGTTGGCGAGATCGAAGGCTTCCTGGGTTCCCCACGGGGAGGTAAAACTGGAGCAGTGCCACAGCGTGTCGATACCGGCGAGCATCACCTTCGCCTGCGAGGAGACCAGCTCCGTCAGGTCGGCATGGACGAACTCCGCGCCCATTTTTTGCAGCAGTTTACCCATCGCTTCGTTGCGACCGGTGGCCCTGACGCTGATGCCCTTGTTGCGCAGAAATTCGACCGCATTTCGGCCTAAGCCGCTGGTCGCCCCGGTAACCAGTACCTTCATATCAATCCACTGTGTTGAAAAGAATTTCGTGCGCATTCTTTCGTGAATTACGATGTGTTGCAATGGGAAAGGTGAAAGAAAGAGGGTTTTATTGAGTTATTTTCGTCTTTTGTTCTGCCAGTTGCGCAATGCGTTTCGCCATCCCCCTGAAGATAAACAGGTGCGCGGGGATCATCAGTAGCCAATAGAACAGACCCGGCATCCCGTGCGGGTGCCACCAGGCGCGAACGTCCAGTTCCCGGTGGTCGCCTTTGTCCCTGAGCGTAAAGCAGAGCCGCCCCAGGCCCGGGGCCTTCATGCCGAACAGCAGCGCCAGCTGTTTTTCCGGTTCGACGATGATGACTTTCCAGCTGTCGACCGTGTCGCCCACGTTGAGATATGGGGCGGCAGGGCGACCTTTCGCCAGACGATGGCCTACCAGCAGATCCAGCGCGCCGCGCGTTTGCCAGAGGATATTGCCGAAGAAATAGCGCTCTTTGCCGCCGATCTGGTTCACCACTTCCCACAGCGCGTGAAGGCTGGCAGAGGTTTTTACCGTGCAGCCCGCCTGCTTCGGGTAATAGCCGTATTCGGGCCGCCAGCGGGCAAAGGCCTGGGCGTCGTAACCCCAGTCGCTGGAGTTCACCAGCTTCTCTTCTTCCTTCAGCGTTTGGCGCACCGCGTCGTCAAAGCGGATCAATTCCTGGGGGATCAACGCGCGCAGCGCGCGATCGTCCGCCAGCAGATCGTGCTTCAGCCCCTGGATCAGCGCTTTCGCGGTCGTCGGGGGAACCGAGGTGATCACATTCAAAAACCACACCGATATCCAGCGGGTCGGGAAGGGGATGGGGATCAGCCAGCGGCGGCGGCCGCTGACGCGCATAAAGTGTTCGAACTGTTCCTGATAGCTCAGCACCTCCGGGCCTGCCGCCTCCAGCGCGCGGTGTTGCTCTGTCGGGTGATCCAGCAGGGCCACCAGATAATGCAGCAGGTTCTCCAGCGCAATCGGCGTGGTGCGCGAACGCACCCAGCGCGGTGGCGTGAGCACCGGCAGGTTGTAGACCATGTCGCGCATCACCTCGAAGGCGGCGGAACCCGCGCCGACGATGATCCCGGCGCGCAGTTCGGTGACGGGAATATTCGCCCCGCGAAGCGTGTCGGCCGTCAGCTGGCGGGCGCGCAGGTGATCGGACTGCTCGTGTTCGGGCGCCTGAAGCGAGCTTAAAAAAATCACCTGCTTCACCGGCGTTTGCAGCAGGGCATCGCGGACGTTCATCGCCACCTGCCGCTCGTGGGCGATGAAATCGCCGCCTTCGCCCATGCTGTGAACCAGGTAGTAAAGCGTGTCGACCCCTTCCAGCAGCGCGGGAAGCTCCTTCGGCCAGTTGAGATCGACGTTGTGACAGGTCACGCCTGGCAAAGTGAGTTTTTGCAGACGCTCGGTGCTGCGTGCCGCTGCCCGCACCTGATGCCCCTGCTGGCTTAACGCAGAGGTGAGATGCTGACCAATATATCCGCTGGCGCCAAGCACCAGAATGCGTTGCGGCACGTGATGCTCCTTAGCGCGGTAAAAACGCCTGCCAGTGTTTCACCACGTCCGCCAGCTGTTCGCGGCTCGCGTCGAGATGCATCACCAGACGCACGATCGGGGAGGCGTTGATCAGCACGCCACGCGCTTTCATAAATTCGCCCAGCGCAGCAGCGTGCTCTTCGCCCACGCGAACGAACAGCATGTTGGTGTCGTGACGCATCACGTCTGCGCCGATCTCGCGCAGCTGCGTCGCCATCCACGCGGCGTTGTCGTGATCGTCCTTAAGGCGGGCGACGTTATTTTTTAACGCGTACAGCCCCGCGGCCGCCAGAATGCCGGCCTGACGCATGCCGCCGCCGGTCATTTTACGCCAGCGGTTGGCGCGCTTGATGTAGTCCGCATTGCCGACCAGCAGGGAGCCCACCGGTGTACCCAGACCTTTTGAGAGGCAAATGGTGAACGAGTCGCAATACTGCGTTATCTCTTTCAGTTCGCAGCCGTACTCCACCACGGCGTTGAAGATACGCGCGCCGTCAACGTGCAGGCCGAGCCCTCGCTCGCGGGTAAATTCCCACGCCGCTTTCAGGTACTCTCGCGGCAGGACTTTGCCGTTGTGGGTGTTTTCGAGGCTGAGCAGCCTGGTGCGGGCGAAGTGAATATCGTCGGCTTTGATTTTCGCCGCTACCTTGTCGAGCGGCAGGGAGCCGTCCGGTGCGGCGTCAATCGGCTGCGGCTGAATGCTGCCGAGCACGGCAGCACCGCCGGCTTCGTAGAGATAGTTATGTGCGCCCTGGCCGACGATATACTCTTCACCTCGCTCGCAGTGGCTGAGCAGCGCCACCAGGTTCGCCTGCGTGCCGGTTGGCAGGAACAGGGCGGCCTCCTTGCCGCTCAGCTCTGCCGCATAGCGCTGCAGTTCGTTGACCGTCGGGTCATCGCCGTAGACGTCATCCCCGACCGGGGCGGCCATCATCTCTTCTAGCATGGCGCGGCTCGGGCGGGTAACGGTATCACTACGCAAATCAATCATTTCACATCCCTTTAGTTTAAGAGGTCATGCGAAATGTTTTACCTGAGCCAGTTGGTTTTTGCCAGTTCGATCACTTCGTCACCGCGCCCGCTGATGATGGCGCGCAGCATGTAGAGGCTAAAACCTTTGGCCTGCTCCAGCTTGATCTGCGGCGGGATGGCCAGCTCTTCTTTGGCGACGACGACATCTACCAGTACCGGGCCGTCGATAGAGAAAGCGCGCTGCAGGGCTTCATCCACCTCGGAGGCTTTCTCTACCCGAATACCGGTGATGCCGCAGGCTTCGGCGATGCGCGCGAAGTTGGTGTCGTGCAGCTCGGTGCCGTCCGTGAGATAGCCTCCGGCCTTCATCTCCATCGCCACGAAGCCCAGCACGCTGTTGTTAAAGACCACGATTTTCAGCGGGAGCTTCATCTGCACCACCGACAGGAAATCCCCCATCAGCATGCTGAACCCGCCGTCACCGCACATCGCTACCACCTGGCGCTCCGGTGCCGTCGCTTTTGCGCCCAGCGCCTGCGGCATGGCGTTGGCCATCGAGCCGTGGTTGAACGAGCCGAGCAGTCGGCGTCTGCCGTTCATCTTCAGATAGCGTGCCGCCCAGACGGTTGGCGTGCCGACGTCGCAGGTAAAAATGGCGTCGTCGTCCGCAAAATGGCTGATCTGCTGCGCCAGATACTGCGGGTGAATGGCTTTGTCGCTCGGTTTGGCGAGGTCGTCCAGCCCCTTGCGCGCGTCGCGATAATCGCTCAGGGCTTTATCGAGGAACTTGCGATCGGTTTTCTCTTCGAGAAGCGGCAGCAGGGCGGCAAGGGTGGATTTGATATCGCCCACCAGCGCCATATCGACCTTACTGTGCGCGCCGATGCTGGCCGGGTTGATATCAATCTGAATAATTTTGGCATCCGTCGGGTAGAAGGCACGGTACGGGAACTGGGTGCCGAGCAGAATGAGCGTGTCGGCGTTCATCATGGTGTGGAAGCCGCTGGAGAAACCGATAAGCCCGGTCATGCCCACATCAAAGGGGTTGTCGTATTCCACGTGCTCTTTGCCGCGCAGGGCGTGGACGATCGGCGCTTTGAGCTTACCGGCGAACTCAAGTAATTCTTTATGCGCGCCCGCGCAGCCGCTGCCGCACATCAGGGCGATATTGCTGGAGTAACGGAGCAGCTGCGCCAGCTTTTTCAGCTCTTCTTCTGCAGGCGTCACCACCGGCTGCGGGGCGTGGTACCAGTGGGTGCTGGCCCCTTCCGGCGCGGCCTTGAGCGCCACGTCGCCGGGGATAACGACAACTGACACACCACGGTTCAGCACGGCCTTGCGCATGGCGATCGCCAGCACCTGCGGGATCTGCTCCGGGGATGAAACCAGCTCGCAATAGTGGCTGCATTCACGGAACAGCTCCTGCGGATGCGTCTCCTGAAAATAGCCGCTGCCGATTTCGGAAGAGGGGATATGGGCGGCGATGGCCAGCACCGGCACGTGGTTACGGTGGCAGTCGAACAGGCCGTTGATCAGATGCAGGTTGCCCGGCCCGCACGAGCCCGCACACACGGCCAGCTCTCCGGTAAGCTGCGCTTCGGCACCCGCGGCGAAGGCGGCGACCTCTTCATGGCGGGTGGACATCCACTCGATGGTTTTCATCTTGTTGAGGCTGTCGCTAAGCCCGTTCAGGGAATCGCCGGTTACGCCCCAGATACGTTTTACACCTGCCTGTTCAAGGGTCTTCGCTATGTATGCAGCCACGGTTTGTTTCATGGTTGTCCGTCTCCTTTTTGTGATATCGCTTACAAGCTTAGAAGAAAGTCACTGTATTGCCTGCTCTATACCCCTCAATTAAAGGTGGTTTTCCTGTGCAATTATTCAGCATAATCTGGTCATCACTTGGATGAAAACAGGAATCATTTCAAATGGTTAAATCATTGTTAATTGCTGTTAATGAAAAGCTGTCGCACGACGATTTTGGCAAACTCTTGTTACGACTTACCGTCGGCGGGCTGATGCTGTTTCACGGTTTGCACAAGCTTTTCGGCGGCGTGGGCTTTATCAGTGGCATGCTGGCGGAGAAAGGGTTGCCGGGGTTTATCGCTTACGGCGTGTTGGTTGGTGAAGTGGTGGCACCGATACTGATTATTGTCGGCCTCTTCACGCGCCCGGCCGCGCTGGTGCTGGCGTTTACGATGATCGTGGCGTGGCTGATGGTGGGAATGGATGAGACATTCGCGCTCGATAAGGTCGGTGCATGGGCGATTGAAAGCCTGGTGTACTTCTTTATTGGCTCGCTGGCGGTGGCGTTTTTAGGGGCAGGGCGGTTTGCGCTGGGGAAAGGTCCGGCGTGGCGGTGAAAGCAACAAAAGCCCGGTGGCGCTAACGCTTACCGGGCCTGCGAAGAGCCAGCACGTACAAAGTAGGCCAGGTAAACGCAGTGCCACCCGGCAAAAATGGTGGCACCGCATCACATTACGCCAGCACCAGATCGCCCTGCGGGTGGCATGAACATGCCAGCACGTAACCCTCGGCAATCTCCGCGTCGGACAGCGTCATGGTGCTGGTGACGGTGTACTCCCCGGAAACCACTTTCGTCTTACAGCAGCCGCACATGCCCGCCCGGCAGGCCGCTGCTACCGGCACCTTGTTGCTTTCCAGCGCTTCCAGCAGCGTGGTGCCCACGCGGCCAAAGAAGGTCTGCGCGGGCTGCAGCTTGGTGAACTGAATCCCGCTGCTTGCCGCTTCCGCCACCGGCGTGAAGAACTGCTCTTTAAAGAAACGGGTTACGCCGAGCGCTTTCACCTCTTTCTCCACGATATCCATGTACGGCGCGGGGCCGCAGGTCATTACGGTACGGTTCGCAATGTCCGGCACGCTTTGCAGCATCTCGCGGCTCAGGCGGCCGGGCACAAAGCCGTGCGTCGCGTTGTGTTCCGCCACCAGCGTCACCGGATAATCACGCCACTCCTCGGCGAAAATAACGTCTTCCGGAGAGCGCACGCTGAAGATCGCCTGCACGTCGGCCTGCGGGCGGTTCTTCGCCAGCCAGCGGCGCATCGACATGATCGGCGTTACGCCGCAGCCCGCCGCCAGCAGCAGGAATTTATCGTCTGTCTTGTCGTCACAGGTGAAATCCCCCTGGGCGTCGGACAGCCAGATGTAATCTCCGCGCTTCACGTCACGGGTCAGCCACTGCGAGCCGGCACCGTCATCAATGCGGCGGACGGTGAGCGTGATGTACTCGCTCACGCCCGGCGTGGAGGAGATCGTGTAGGCGCGCAGGGTGTCCGCCGAATGGCGGACGCTGACCAGCGCATACTGGCCTGCACGGTACGGATAGTAGTCGTGACAGAGCAGCGAAAGCGTCCACACATCCGGCGTCTCCTGATGGATGTGATGAACCTGCATCCGCCACGGACATTGTGAGGTTGGCATGGTCATGAATAGCTCCTTACGCGCTCAGCAGTTGCTTCATATCATCTTCAACGTTGGTGACTGAACGCAGACCGAATTTCTCGTTCAGCACGGCCAGCAGGTCCGGCGTCAGGAAGCCTGGCGCGGTCGGGCCGGTCACGATGTTGGTCACGCCCAGAGAGAGCAGGGTGAGCAGGATGACAATCGCTTTCTGCTCAAACCAGGAGAGCACGAGGGAGAGCGGCAGATCGTTGACGCCGCAGCCCAGTTTTTCCGCCAGCGTGACCGCCAGAATAATGGCCGAGTAGGCATCGTTACACTGGCCTGCATCAATCAGGCGCGGCAGGCCTTCGATGTCGCCGAAGTCCAGCTTGTTGAAACGGTATTTACCGCACGCCAGGGTCAGGATCAGGCAGTCTTCCGGCACGCGGGTGGCGAAATCGGTGAAGTAGTTACGTTCGCCGCGCGCGCCGTCGCATCCGCCGACGAGGAAGATGTGGCGCAGCTTTTCACGGCTGACGAGATCGATCAGCGAGTCAGCGGCGCCGAGAAGCGTCTCGCGACCGAAGCCGACGGTGATCAGGTGCGGAATTTCGCTGTACGGGAAGCCCGCCATCTGCTGCGCCTGGGCGATAACCGGACCGAAATCGTCGCCTTCGAGGTGGCTCACGCCCGGCCAGCCGACGATGCTGCGGGTCCAGATGCGGTCGTCATACGCGCCCACGGTCGGGTCGATGATGCAGTTAGAGGTCATCACGATAGGGCCCGGGAAACGGGCAAATTCCACCTGCTGGTTCTGCCAGCCGCTGCCGTAGTTACCGATCAGATGCCTGAATTTACGCAGCTCCGGGTAGCCGTGCGCCGGCAGCATTTCGCCGTGGGTATAGACGTTAACACCGGTGCCTTCGGTCTGCTTCAGCAGGTTGTAGAGATCTTTCAGATCATGACCGGAAATCAGGATGCACTTGCCTTCGGTCGCTTTCACGTTGACCTGCGTCGGCGTCGGGTGGCCGTAGGTGCTGGTTTCACCTGCGTCCAGAATGCTCATCACCCTGAAGTTCATCTGGCCGATTTCCATTGAGCACTCAAGCAAGGCGTTCATATCGGCAGGCCAGGTACCCAGCCACGCCATGATCTTGTGGTACTGGGCGTAGATGTCATTGTCGTACTGACCGAGCACGTGCGCGTGCTCCATATAGGCCGCAGCGCCTTTCAGGCCGTACAGGCACAGCAGGCGCAGGCCGAGAATGTTCTCGCCAATCGCCGCTTTGTCTTTATTCGGGGTGAATTCTGCCGCCTGACGCTGGAGGTCGCCCAGATCGTCGCTCACCAGCTGAAGCTCTGACATAGGATTGTCCACATGAGCGTTAGCATCCACCTTCAGGCACTGCGCCTTCAGCGCTTCGCGCAGGGCAATCGCTTCACGGGCATAGCCGACAATGCGCGGAGAGTCGAAGTTAACGTTGGTCAGCGTGGAGAAGAAGGCGCGCGGGGCGAAGCTGTCGACGTAGTGGTCGACAACGCCGTATTCGCGGGCTTTGAACGCCCATGCGGAAAGGCCTTGCAGGGCAGCAATCAGCAGGTCCTGCAGGTCAGATGTTTCTGCGGTTTTGCCGCACATACCCTGTGCGTAAGAGCAGCCATTGCCTGCCGGGGTACGGATGGTTTGTTCACATTGCACACAAAACATAATCACACCTGTTAAAGTTATATTTGATATACATGTTTAAGGTTATGCCTGTGCCTGAACGGTGAAAAGGGCTTTCTGCGACAAAATAGGGGGAGATTGATTTAGCGCAATTTTGGCGGCAGGAAACCTACCGCCAAAGAAGTATCAGGCGGAGAAGAAGGCCATCATAACCGGAACCAGCAGACTTAAAATAAAGCCGTGTACGATGGCGGCGGGCACCATCTCCAGCCCGCCTGAACGCTGAAGGACCGGCAGGGTAAAGTCCATCGACGTCGCGCCGCACAAGCCCAGCGCCGTTGAGCGGCTGCGGCGAACCAGACCCGGGATCAGCATGATGGCAATCAGCTCTCGCGCCAGATCGTTAAAGAAGGCGGCGCTGCCGATGACCGGGCCGAAGGATTCGGTCAGCAGAATACCGGAGAGGGAGTACCAGCCGAACCCGGAGGCCATCGCCAGGCCGGTCTTCAGAGGCAGATCGAGAATAAAGGCATTAATGACGCCCGCCACCATTGAGCTGGCGACAACCATAACGGCAACGATCATTCCCCGACGGTTCAGGACGATCTGTTTCAGCGTCATGCCGTTATTTCGCAGCTGAATGCCAATCAGGAACAGCAGGAAGATCAGGGTATATTCGCTGGCCTCTGTTGCGTGCTGTAAAAATGTCCATCCGGTAAGGCCCAGAAGAAATCCGAGCACCACGACGCCGCAGAGCTTTAATGATTCCAGTGCCATTGCAATTCGGGAGGGCAGCTTTTCCTGGTGGTGATTATTTTTCCACGGAATAGTGCGTTCCAGCCACAGCAGGGCGGCAATATTGCACAGCAAAATAACCACCACGGTGACCGCAGAATAATGCAGGATGGAAAGTAAATTCGTCGCCAGATTATCCAGGAAGGCCAGGCTGATCCCCATAAAGAACAGAATGACGTAAACAATCCAGCTGAGAAAACGGTTGATAAGCTTTAAGGCCGATTCATGACGCAGCGGAATAAGATAGCCCGCAATCAGAGGCAGCAGAATAATGAGGAGTCCTGAAAACATGAACAGCCGGTCCTTTTGAGTATTCGTTAAGCGCCAGAGACACTACCCAATAAAGGCTATTCAGTAAAGCGGCAAAAGAAAGCCGGGTGGCAGCTGCGCCTTACCCGGCTTGTATGTGCGGCCTGTTGCCCTCACCCCGGCCCTCTCCCATGGGGAGAGGGAGGGATAGATTAATCGCGTTTTTCCAGCAGGGTGCGGTACAGCACGCCGCCCAGGATACCGCCGACGATCGGCATCACCCAGAACAGCCACAGCTGCTCAAGCGCCCAGCCGCCCTGGAAAATGGCCACCGCGGTGCTGCGCGCCGGGTTAACAGAGGTGTTGGTGACCGGAATAGAAATCAGGTGGATAAGCGTCAACGCCAGACCGATGGCAATAGGCGCAAAACCTGCTGGCGCATATTTGTCGGTTGCGCCGTGGATCACCAGCAGGAAGCCTGCAGTCAGCACAATTTCAATGACGATGGCAGACAGCATGGAATAACCGCCCGGAGAGTGTTCGCCGAAGCCGTTAGAGGCGAAGCCGCTGGCCGCTGCGTCAAAGCCCGCTTTACCGCTGGCAATGACGTACAGAACGCCCGCCGCAATAATACCGCCAACCACCTGCGCCACGATGTAGCCAATAACCTCTTTCGCCGGGAAACGGCCGCCCGCCCATAAACCTAATGTCACCGCCGGGTTAAAATGACCCCCGGAAATATGCCCTACGGCAAACGCCATGGTTAATACGGTTAAACCAAACGCCAGCGCGACGCCGACAAAACCAATGCCTAATTCCGGGAATGCTGCTGCCAGAACGGCACTACCGCAGCCACCAAATACCAGCCAGAATGTACCAAAGCACTCTGCTGCCAATTTTCTAAACATAACCACCTCAAAATTATTTTCCACGCGTTTTCCCGCGCGCGGGATATATCGCCATAAAGGGATGACGACTCAAAGAGCCCGTATTTTAAAAACCAACAACACCCCTTCGCCACTTAAATAAATTCGATTAATTTGATTTAAGGCAATGTGATGTCAATCCTTGTTCAAGTCAGCGGTAAATAGAGCATAGTTCAAATCTCACAAGGATGAATGTTCTGCTGTCGTGCCAGGATTCCTGCCGCTATACTGCTGATAACTTAAAGGAAAAAGTGATCATTTCGCGGGGGATTTATGCTTCTCGAACGTGTGGAAATTGTCGGGTTTCGCGGTATTAACCGCCTGTCGCTTCAGCTGGAGCAGAACAACGTCCTGATCGGCGAGAACGCGTGGGGTAAGTCCAGCCTGCTGGATGCGCTGACGCTGCTGCTTTCACCCGAAGATGATTTGTACCACTTTGTTCACGATGATTTCTGGTTCCCGCCCGGCGACGTGACGGGCCGCGAGAAGCATCTGCATATCATCCTGACGTTCCGCGAATCCGAGCCCGGCCGTCACCGCGTGCGTCGCTTCCGTCCGCTGTCGCCCTGCTGGGTGCCCTGCGACGATAGTTTCCACCGGATTTTCTATCGTCTGGAAGGGGAGATGGCGGAAAACGAGGGGGTGCTGACCCTGCGTGAATTCCTCGATGAGAAAGCCAACCCGATCCCGCTGGAGAATATCGACGATCTTGCGCGTCATCTGATCCGCCTGACGCCGGTGTTACGCCTGCGCGATGCGCGCTTTATGCGCCGTATTCGTAACGGCACCGTACCGAACATGCCGGAAGTGGAAGTCACCGCCCGCGAGCTGGATTTTCTGGCGCGAGAGCTGGTGTCGCGTCCGCAGAATCTTACCGATGGTCAAATTCGTCAGGGGCTGTCCGCGATGGTGCAGCTGCTAGAGCACTACTTTTCCGAGCAGGGCACGTCGGAGTCCCGCCATCGTTTGATGCGCCGCCGCTCTCATGATGAACAGCGCAGCTGGCGCTATCTCGACATCATCAACCGGATGATTGACCGGCCCGGCGGGCGTACCCATCGGGTGATATTACTGGGGCTGTTTTCAACGCTTCTGCAGGCGAAGGGCACCGTGCGTCTTGACCGGGATGCCCGGCCGCTGCTGCTGGTGGAAGACCCGGAAACGCGCCTGCACCCCATCATGCTCTCCGTGGCATGGCACCTGCTCAATCTGCTGCCGCTCCAGCGGATTACCACCACCAATTCCGGTGAACTGCTATCGCTGACGCCGGTGGAGCACATCTGCCGTCTGGTGCGCGAGTCCTCCCGCGTATCCGCGTACCGCCTCGGACCCGGCGGGATGAATGCCGAAGACGGGCGGCGTATCGCGTTTCACATCCGCTTTAATCGCGCTTCGTCGCTCTTTGCCCGCTGCTGGCTGCTGGTTGAGGGGGAAACGGAAACCTGGGTCATCAACGAACTGGCGCGCCAGTGCGGCCACCATTTTGATGCAGAGGGCATTAAGGTCATCGAATTTGCCCAGTCGGGATTAAAACCGCTGATAAAATTTGCCCGCCGAATGGGAATTGAATGGCATGTGCTGGTGGACGGTGACGAGGCGGGGAAAAAATATGCCTCAACCGTGCGCAGCCTGCTGAACAACGAGCGCGAAGAAGAGCGCGACCACTTAACGATGCTGCCCGCGATGGACATGGAGCATTTTATGTACCGTCAGGGCTTTGACGACGTATTCCACCGCATTGCGATGGTGCCGATCGACGTACCAATGAACATGCGGCGCGTGATCGCCAAAGCTATTCACCGTTCGTCGAAACCGGATTTAGCCATTGAAGTGGCGACGGAAGCGGGAAGGCGGGGCGTGGAGGCCGTTCCGACGCTGCTGCGGAAAATGTTCTCCCGCGTGCTGTGGCTGGCACGCGGAAGGGCGGATTAACGCCGGGTTGCCTGTTCTACCTGCTGAATCAGGCTATCCAGCAGCGCGTAGCGGCGGCGATATTCAGAACGTTTTTTGCTCGCAATCTCGTCCATCGGTTTACGCGGCATGGCAAGCGGCAGCATAAAGTGGCCGCTATCCTGTTTTTCCCCACCGAGGGAACTCCAGAAGCTGTCGTAATCGGCCAGCAGTTTCCCCTCTTTTTTCTTGCGGTAGCGCCAGCTGCGATAAATATGGGTGGCGTTACTGACGGCAACAATTTGCGCGACCGGGAATGCGGCGCCGAACGTCATGGCGGCTTCAACCAGCAGGCGTTTCGGGAACAGGCCGTGGCAGGCCTTCGTCGCTTTCTGGATCTGCTCATGGGGAACATGCACTTTCGCGCCCTGCAAACCGCCGATGAACAGCGTTGATTTTCCTTCAAACTGGCAGAGCGTAAAGGTTAGCTCCGCCAGCACCGTATTCTGACCGTCGCAGAAGGTGAGTGTGGCCTCGCCCTCTTTATCCAGAAACGCATCGGCACACAGGCGGACGGTAAATGGCTGGTCATCTTTCCCGGTTAAGGTCAGCAGCGTAGTCCCCTGCGTCGAAAGATAGCCCTTCAGGAGCGTGGCCGGAAGCTGGCGGCTCATGGCCTCATAGTGCCAGTTCAGGGATTCCAGTGCATGCTGACGGTCCATTTTCACCGTCAGCCAGGGACGGTGAAGCCGACACGGCAGACCGGGCTGCACCTGCAACATCTGCATCAGACGAGGCTGCTTAGCGAGGTTCGTTAACAGGCGAGACGTGCTCACGGGCGTTGCCAGCGAACGCAGCATGAACTTACGGCGATAGGCGGGGTTCTGCCATGCAAGGCCGGGCGCGATCTTACCGAACGCCAGGTTTTTGAAGAGCTGCCAGCCGGATGTCGGCTGCGTCAGGTTTGAAAGAGGTGTATCGACGATAGAAGACATGATAAATCCTGAGTCTTTTGGAATACCGCTATTTCAGCAGGGGAAATATCAACGTCTTGTAAACAAATTAAGGTGATTTCGGAGAACGGGGGTTTCGTTAAGGAGTCGTTTAGATAGAATCAACGTTTATTATTGCCAGAACATTTAATTGGAATATTTATGAACCTCAAGGGAAAACGCAGAACGCTGTTTCTGCTGCTGGCGCTGGTGATTGTAGCCGGTGGATTCTGGTTATGGCAGGTGCTCAACGCGCCTGTGCCGCAGTACCAGACGCTGATCGTTCGTCCCGGTGAACTGCAGCAAAACGTCCTTGCGACGGGCAAACTTGATGCGCTGCGCAAAGTTGACGTCGGCGCGCAGGTCAGCGGCCAGCTGAAAACGCTGTCGGTAGAGATTGGCGACAAGGTGAAAAAAGGCCAGCTGCTTGGCGTTATCGATCCCGAGCAGGCTGAGAACCAGATCCGCGAAGTGGAAGCTACGCTGATGGAGCTGCGCGCGCAGCGTGCGCAGGCGCAGGCAGAGCGTAACCTGGCGCAGGTAACGCTGACCCGCCAGCAGGCCCTGGCGAAAACCCAGGCTATTTCAAAGCAGGATTTAGACACCGCCGCGACTGAACTGGCGGTGAAACAGGCGCAGATTGGAACGATTGAGGCGCAAATCAAGCGTAATCAGGCCTCGCTGGATACGGCGAAAACCAACCTTGATTACACAAAGATCGTCGCGCCGATGGCCGGGGAAGTGACGCAAATTACCACGCTGCAGGGCCAGACGGTAATTGCCGCCCAGCAGGCGCCAAACATTCTGACGCTGGCGGACATGAGCACCATGCTGGTGAAGGCCCAGGTCTCCGAGGCGGATGTGATCCATCTTAAGCCGGGGCAGAACGCCTGGTTTACCGTACTCGGCGACCCGCAAACCCGCTACGAAGGCGTGCTGAAAGATATCCTGCCGACGCCGGAAAAGGTTAACGACGCCATATTCTACTATGCGCGTTTCGAAGTCCCGAACCCGAAGGGCGTGCTGCGTCTGGACATGACCGCCCAGGTGCATATCCAGCTGACCGGCGTGAAGAACGTGCTGACCGTTCCGCTCTCCGCGCTGGGTGAATCCGCCGGGGACAATCGCTATAAGGTGAAAGTGCTGCGCAACGGCGAGACGCGCGAGCGCGAGGTGGTGATTGGCGCGCGCAACGACACCGACGTGGTGGTGGTCAAAGGGCTGGAAGAGGGCGAGGAGGTTGTTGTCAGCGAAAGCCTGCCCGGAGCCGCTAAATGACCGCGCTGCTTGAACTGAATGACATTCGTCGCAGCTATCCGTCGGGCGACGGCCCGGTGGAGGTGCTGAAGGGCATCTCCCTGCGGGTGGAGGCGGGCGAGATGGTGGCGATCGTAGGCGCGTCGGGTTCCGGTAAATCGACGCTGATGAACATTCTCGGCTGCCTGGATAAGCCCACCAGCGGTACCTACCGCGTGGCCGGGACGGACGTCTCAACGCTGGACGGCGACGCCCTGGCGAAGCTGCGCCGGGAACACTTTGGCTTTATCTTCCAGCGTTACCATCTGCTCTCTCACCTTAGCGCGGCGCAAAACGTAGAGGTGCCCGCGGTGTATGCGGGCGTTGAGCGGAAGAAACGCCTTGAGCGCGCGAAGGGGCTGTTAACGCGTCTGGGGCTGGCGGAGCGGGTGGATTACCAGCCGTCGCAGCTGTCCGGCGGCCAGCAGCAGCGCGTGAGTATTGCCCGTGCGCTGATGAACGGCGGGCAGGTGATCCTCGCGGATGAACCGACCGGAGCGCTCGACAGCCATTCCGGCGAAGAGGTGATGGCGATCCTGCATCAGTTGCGCGATCAGGGCCACACGGTGATTATCGTTACCCACGATCCGCAGGTGGCGGCCCAGGCTGAACGCATTATCGAGATCCGTGACGGTGAGCTGGTGAGCAACCCGCCGCCGCGCGAGGCCAGAACGGCGGCACCGAAGGAAGCGCTGCCTGCTTCGACCGGCTGGGGACAGTTCTCCAGCGGCTTTCGTGAAGCGCTGACCATGGCCTGGCTGGCGATGGCGGCCAATAAAATGCGCACCCTGCTGACCATGCTCGGCATCATCATCGGTATTGCCTCGGTGGTGTCGATAGTGGTGGTGGGCGATGCGGCCAAGCAGCTGGTGTTGGCGGATATTCGCGCTATCGGCACCAACACCATCGACGTTTATCCCGGCAAAGACTTTGGTGACGACGAGCCGCAGTATCAGCAGGCGCTGAAGTATGACGATCTGGCGGCCATCCAGAAGCAGCCGTGGGTGAACTCCGCCACGCCTGCGGTTTCGCAAAACCTGCGTCTGCGCTACGGCAATATCGACGTGGCGGCCAGCGCTAACGGCGTGAGCGGCGATTACTTTAACGTCTACGGCATGACCTTCAGCGAAGGCGCCACCTTCAACGCCGAACAGCTGGCGGGCAGGGCGCAGGTGGTGGTGCTGGACGCCAACTCGCGCAGACAGCTCTTCCCCAATAAAGCGAACGTGGTGGGCGAAGTGATCCTGGTCGGCAATATGCCTGCCACGGTTATTGGCGTGGCGGAAGAGAAGCAGTCGATGTTCGGCAGCAGCAAGATCCTGCGCGTCTGGCTGCCGTATACCACCATCTCCGGGCGGATTATGGGCCAGTCCTGGCTCAATTCCATCACCGTGCGCGTGAAAGAGGGCTATGACAGCGCGCTGGCGGAAGAGCAGCTGGAGCGGCTATTGACATTGCGCCACGGGAAGAAGGATTTCTTCACCTGGAATATGGACGGCCTCTTGAAAACGGCGGAAAAGACCACACGTACTCTTCAGTTGTTCCTGACGCTGGTGGCAGTGATCTCGCTGGTTGTTGGCGGTATCGGGGTGATGAATATCATGCTGGTGTCGGTGACCGAACGCACCCGGGAGATTGGCATCCGCATGGCGGTAGGGGCCAGGGCCAGCGACGTGCTCCAGCAGTTTCTGATTGAGGCGGTGCTGGTGTGTCTGGTGGGCGGCGCGATGGGCATTGCGCTCTCGATGATGATTGCCTTTGCGCTCCAGCTCTTTTTACCCGGCTGGGAGATTGGCTTCTCGCCGATGGCGATACTCACCGCGTTTTTGTGCTCCACCTTTACCGGCATTTTGTTTGGCTGGCTGCCTGCGCGCAACGCGGCGCGGCTGGATCCTGTGGACGCGCTGGCTCGGGAATAACCCGAAAATAAAAATGCCAGCCGATCGGGCTGGCATTTTGACTGCGGGATGTACACAATAAAACAGAGAGCTATGCAACCGTTTCTGCTTCAACGGGTACGATAAGGCTTGCATGATTGCCTTTTGGCCCCTGGTGTACATCGAACCGGACGGATTGCCCGGCTTTGAGCGTCCTGTAACCATCCATCTGAATGGTGGAATAGTGAGCGAAGATATCTTCGCCGCCGCCTTCGGGGCAGATGAAGCCAAACCCCTTGGCGTTGTTGAACCACTTAACAGTACCCATTTCCATGCTTCGACATCCTTCGTAAATCTTATAAATTAAGATGGAATGAACCGGTGGTGGAGTGGGGGCTGTTCAAAACCTCGCCATCTCACGCTTGTACAATTTAGATAAACGAAAGACGTCGTCAAGCGTTTGGCGCTGGAGTTGGGACAATAATCAACCAAAGTTTGAAGCAGTTAACGCTATTGCAACAGTTTGTGACAGACATCGCGGATGACAGTAATAGATGATTGTTATCTAACATCTGAGGTAGATTCAAAGTGGTTATGCAAAATGGGTAAGACCAACGACTGGCTGGATTTTGACCAGCTGGCGGAAGACAAAGTGCGTGACGCGCTAAAACCGCCATCTATGTATAAAGTTATGTTAATGAACGATGATTACACGCCGATGGAATTTGTTATTGACGTGCTACAAAAGTTCTTTTCTTATGATGTAGAACGTGCAACGCAACTGATGCTTACCGTTCATTATCGTGGCAAAGCTATCTGCGGCATCTTTACCGCCGAGGTGGCGGAAACCAAAGTGGCGATGGTGAACGACTATGCGAGGGAGAACGAGCATCCGTTGCTGTGTACGCTGGAAAAGGCCTAATAAGGCATAAAATTGGGGGAGGTGCCTATGCTCAATCAAGAACTGGAACTCAGTTTAAACATGGCTTTCGCCAGAGCGCGTGAGCACCGACATGAGTTTATGACCGTCGAGCATTTACTGCTCGCACTGCTTAGCAACCCATCTGCCCGCGAAGCGCTGGAAGCCTGCTCCGTGGATCTGGTGGCGCTACGTCAGGAACTCGAAGCCTTCATCGAACAAACCACACCGGTGCTGCCAGCCAGTGAAGAGGAGCGCGACACGCAGCCGACGCTCAGCTTCCAGCGCGTGCTGCAGCGCGCGGTATTCCACGTCCAGTCTTCCGGACGTAGCGAAGTGACTGGCGCAAACGTCTTAGTCGCCATCTTCAGCGAGCAGGAGTCACAGGCTGCCTACCTGCTGCGCAAACACGAAGTCAGCCGCCTCGACGTGGTTAACTTTATCTCTCACGGAACGCGCAAAGACGAGCCTAACCAGGCATCGGACTCCAGCAATCAGGTCAATAACAATGAAGAGCAAGCAGGCGGGGAGGATCGTATGGAAAACTTCACCACCAATCTTAATCAGCTTGCTCGCGTTGGCGGCATCGACCCGCTGATTGGCCGCGATAAAGAGCTGGAGCGTGCGATCCAGGTGCTGTGCCGTCGCCGCAAGAACAACCCGCTGCTGGTGGGGGAATCCGGCGTGGGTAAAACCGCGATTGCCGAAGGCCTTGCCTGGCGCATTGTGCAGGGCGACGTGCCGGAAGTGATTGCCGACTGCACCATCTACTCGCTGGATATCGGCTCGCTGCTGGCGGGCACCAAATACCGCGGTGATTTTGAAAAACGCTTCAAGGCGCTGTTAAAACAGCTGGAGCAGGATACCAACAGCATCCTGTTTATCGATGAGATCCACACCATCATCGGCGCAGGGGCGGCCTCCGGTGGCCAGGTGGATGCCGCGAACCTGATCAAACCGCTGCTCTCCAGCGGCAAGATCCGCGTGATTGGCTCCACTACCTACCAGGAGTTCAGCAACATCTTTGAGAAAGACCGTGCGCTGGCGCGCCGCTTCCAGAAAATCGACGTGACCGAACCGTCCGTCGAGGAAACGGTGCAGATCATCAACGGCCTGAAGCCGAAGTACGAAGCGCACCACGACGTGCGTTACACCGCGAAAGCGGTCCGTGCGGCGGTGGAACTGGCGGTGAAATACATCAACGACCGTCATCTGCCGGATAAGGCGATTGACGTGATTGATGAGGCAGGGGCGCGTGCGCGTCTGATGCCGGCCAGCAAGCGTAAGAAAACCGTTAACGTGGCGGATATTGAGTCCGTGGTGGCCCGCATCGCGCGTATCCCTGAGAAGAGCGTTTCTCAGAGCGACCGCGACACGCTGCGCACCCTCGGCAATCGCCTGAAAATGCTGGTCTTTGGTCAGGATAAAGCCATTGAGGCCTTAACCGAAGCGATCAAGATGGCCCGTGCCGGACTGGGGCATGACCACAAGCCTGTCGGTTCCTTCCTGTTCGCCGGTCCGACCGGCGTGGGGAAAACCGAGGTGACGGTTCAGCTCTCCAAAGCGCTGGGCATTGAGCTGCTGCGTTTTGATATGTCCGAGTACATGGAGCGCCACACCGTCAGCCGTTTGATTGGTGCGCCTCCGGGCTACGTGGGCTTTGACCAGGGCGGCCTGCTCACCGACGCGGTGATCAAGCATCCGCACGCGGTACTGCTGCTTGATGAAATCGAGAAAGCGCACCCGGATGTGTTCAACATCCTGCTGCAGGTAATGGACAACGGGACGCTGACCGACAACAACGGGCGCAAGGCGGACTTCCGTAACGTGGTGCTGGTGATGACCACCAACGCCGGGGTGCGTGAAACCGAGCGTAAATCCATCGGCCTGATCCACCAGGATAACAGCACCGATGCGATGGAGGAGATCAAGAAGATCTTCACGCCGGAGTTCCGTAACCGTCTGGACAACATTATCTGGTTCGATCACCTGTCTACCGAGGTGATCCATCAGGTGGTGGATAAGTTCATCGTCGAACTGCAGGTTCAGCTGGATCAGAAAGGCGTGTCGCTGGAAGTGAGCCAGGAGGCCCGCAACTGGCTGGCCGAGAAAGGCTACGATCGCGCGATGGGTGCCCGTCCGATGGCGCGTGTGATTCAGGACAACCTGAAGAAACCGCTGGCGAACGAGCTGCTGTTTGGCTCGCTGGTGGACGGCGGTCAGGTGACCGTGGCGCTGGACCAGGCGAAGAACGAACTGACGTACGATTTCCAGAGTGCGGCGAAGCACAAGCCGGAAGCGGCTCACTAAGTTGTTTTAGTTCAAAAGCCGGGTTTTTAACCCGGCTTTTTTGTGCCCGCTTTTCTTCCTCTCACTGTGGGCTGAGGAATCTCCACAAATTAATGCGAGCAGTGAACAATCCCCTCGCCCCTTTGGGGAGAGGGTTAGGGTGAGGGGAACAGACCGCAGAAGAATTTTGCGAGGCGCTTTCCAGTTTCTTTCGAAGACTGTTGCTGGATAAATCCACAGTAATAAAATGGCGGCGTACCTGCAAAATCAGGTGCCGGGATTGGCGTCCTGAAAGTGTGTGCACAGACAATCTTACGTGCATAAAGGATCACCTATGACTGATATTAATAGCTTCGCCCAACTCTACACCGAACTCTCCCTCAACCCCGATCTCCCAACCCTCGCCGAGCGCTGCAAACTGCTCACCGAAATCCTCCTCGACTGCAAATCACTCCCGCAAACGTAGCCCGTTTGCCGTTGTCTCGGAGCTGACCTGGAAGAGTTGAAATCCGGCCTCACTGAATCAATGCGTGATTTTCAGGTGGTGGAATTTGAGGACGAAGCGGAACAACCGCGACAAAAAGAGTGGTTGCTGGAAGATACAGAAACGAAATGCGACTACTGCCGGGCGTTAAACCACGTACTCCTGGTTTCGCATTTTGACCGCGATATGTTGCCGCACCTGACGGGATTACTCCACGACATGGCCCATTCTATGGCGGGGGATTTAATCGCTCCTGTACAACCTTGGATGACAATACATCTTCCGACGCAGCAACATTAAAACCATAAATAAAAAAGGCCGGGATAATCCCGACCTTTTAAATATTCATCTGCCATTACAGGCGAAAACAATTAGCGACTACGGAAGACAATGCGGCCTTTGCTCAGGTCGTACGGGGTCAGTTCAACAGTCACTTTGTCGCCCGTCAAAATGCGGATGTAGTTTTTGCGCATTTTACCGGAGATGTGCGCAGTTACCACGTGACCGTTTTCCAGCTCTACGCGAAACATGGTATTAGGCAACGTATCAAGTACGGTACCCTGCATTTCAATATTGTCTTCTTTGGCCATCTAATCCTCTGGGGTATCACTACCAAGTTTTGAACCGGCAAGATAATGCCGAAATTCATCAATTAAGTAAAGAATTGCGCGTTTAAAACGCAGCAAAACAGTTTCGGCGCATTGCCCAAGCGTCACGGTACAACCGAACGGAAAGCGCATTCGTAAAGGGGATACAACAGGATAAACGTCAGGACGTTATCTGAAGCGAAGGTCCCAAACGGCGGCGGGGCAACAGGCAGAAGCTACTCTGCGGCATAATTATAACACCCTCACAAAAAATATGCGGAAAACATTTAGGCATTGGGCATAAAGAGCGTTCTGGGGATCCAGAAGTCGCGCGGGAGCTTCTCCTGACGGCAGGCGTCCAGATGCTCGATATACTGTCGTCGCGGGATGTCAACGGCACCGAGGGAGGCGGTGTGCTCATTGAGCACCTGACAATCGATCAGACGCCCCCCGCGTTGGGCAAAGGCCTGGCAGAAGACCAACAGCGCGGTTTTCGAGGCGTTGACCGCACGGGAGAACATCGACTCGCCGCAAAATAGCGTCCCTTGCGCCACGCCGTACATGCCGCCAACCAGTTCTCCGTTTTCCCAAACCTCAATGGAGTGGGCGTAGCCAAGCTCATGGAGCTGATGATAGGCGTTGACGATATCGCGGGTGATCCACGTCCCTTCATGGCGATCTTCGGCACAGCCTTCGATCACCTGTCCAAAGGCGTGATTCAGCGTTACACGGTACGGGGATTTTGCATGGAATCGCTTCATGCTGCGGCTTACGTGAAACTGCGCTGGCCACAGCACGGCGCGCGGGTCGGGAGACCACCATAAAATCGGGTCGCCCGGAGAAAACCACGGGAAAATGCCGCGCTGGTACGCCATTAATAGCCGCGCAGGGCTAAGGTCACCGCCAAGGGCCAGCAGCCCGTTGGGCTCACGCAGCGCTCCCTCCGGCGAAGGGAACGCGATGTTATGACGAGAAAGCTGGACCAGGCGCATGACAGCAAAACTCCATTACGCGAGTGAGGACGCTACAAATATAGTCTACAGACGCTGTTTGAACTGATAGTAGCGACCCTGTTTCGCCAACAGCTCTGCGTGACTACCTTGCTCAATAATGTGCCCGTTGTCCATCACAATTATCCGATCAAAACTTGCCAGCCCGCGCAGGCGGTGCGTCACCATCAGGACGGTTTTTCCTGCCATCACGTTCGCCAGCAAATCAAGGATTTGACTCTCGGTTGTCGCATCAAGCCCTTCTGTCGGTTCGTCGAGCAGCATCAGCGGCGCATCATGCAGCAGCGCGCGCGCAATGGCCAGACGGCGTAGCTCTCCGCCGGAAAGCTGACGACCGCCTTCGCCCAGCCAACTGTTGAGACCTTCGTCCTCAAGCAGCTTTTGCAGTCCGACCTGCTCCAGTACGGCGCGAAGATCATCGTCCGAAGCCTCTGGCGCGGCCAGCAGCAGGTTATCGCGCAGGGTGGCGCTAAACAGATGCACGCGCTGTGGAACGACGCTCACGGTCTTGCGCAGGGCCTGCTCGCTGAAATCGGTCAGCAGCGTATTATTAAAACGAATCTGACCGCGCTGTGGATCCCAGGCCCGCGTCAGCAGCTGCAGCAGCGTCGACTTACCGCAGCCGGTACGGCCGAGGATCGCCATCCGCTGCCCTGCATTAACAGAAAGGTTGATACCGTCCAGCGCGTTCTGGGCCTGCTTGTCATAGGCGAAGGCCACGTTATCAAGCTTCAGCGCCACCTGCTCAGGCACGGCGGTTTGTGCTGCGCTGAACCTGACTTCAGGCTCCTGCTCGGCAATCTGGGTGATGCGCAGGGCAGAGGCGATCACCTGTCCAAGATGCTGGAAGGCGCCCGTCACCGGGGCCAGTGCCTCAAAAGCGGCCAGCGCGCAGAAAACGAAGAGCGCAATTAGAGGGCCTGGCTGGGTATTACCGCCAATCCCGCCGGAAGCCAGCCACAGCATGGCGATCACCGCCACGCCGCCGATTAACACCATCAGCGCCTGCGAGAAGGCCGTCAGTTCAGATTGACGGCGCTGGGCGTCATGCCAGTTCAGCTCCGTATTTTCCAGTCGGGCGCGGTAGCGCTTGCTGGCACCAAAAATAGTCAGCTCTGCCTGCCCCTGAAGCCAGGAGGTCAGCTGCTGGCGATAATCCCCGCGCAGACGCGTCAGGTTTTCCCCGGTGGATTTCCCGGCGCGATAAAACAGCGGCGGCAGAATAAGGAGCGTCAGCAGCATAATTCCACCCAGCGTCAGCGCAACGGGAACATCCAGAACGGACAGCCCCAGCGTGACCACTACAATCACCACAAACGCGCCCACTATCGGGGAGATCACCCGCAGGTAAAGGTGGTCCAGCGTGTCGACATCCGCAACGACACGGTTAAGTAACTCACCCTGACGAAAACGCGCCAGCCCGGCAGGGGAGAGGGGCAGCAGTTTGCTGAAGGTGTAAATGCGCAGGTGCTGCAGAACACGGAACGTCGCGTCGTGGCTGACCAGCCGCTCGAAATAGCGTCCGGCAGTTCGGGTAATGGCGGTACCCCGCACGCCTGCCGCCGGCAGCATATAGTTGAAGCTGTATAATCCGGCGAACCCTGCGACGGCGGAGGCCGACAGGAACCAACCTGAAAGCGTGAGCAGGCCGATGCTGGCGAGCAGCGTCACAATCGCCAGCACGATTCCCAGCGTCAGCATCCATTTGTGGCGTTTATAGAGCGCAAGATAAGGCAGCAGAGCACGCATCAGATGTCCTCCTGACGGTTCGCCAGCAGGGCGGCGAACGGCCCCTGCGCGGCAACGAGAGCGGCGTAATCGCCTTGCTCAACAATTCGGCCGTTCTCCATGACCCAGATCTGGTCCCAGTCGGTAATGCCTTCCAGTTGATGGGTGACCATCAGGGTGGTTTGCTGCCGGGATGCGGCGTTCAGGGCCGCCATGACGCGCTGTTCGCTGTGGGCATCCAGGCTGGCAGCGGGCTCATCCAGCAGCATCAGTTGGCACGGGTTAAGCAGCGCGCGGGCAACGGCCACACGCTGCGCCTGTCCGACTGACAGCCCGGAGGACTGGTCGCCGACCACGGTATCAACTCCTTGCGGGAGCAGCGGCAGAAACTCGCTGACCCAGGCGCGGTCGAGAACGGACTGTAGTTCATCTTCACGGGCATCCGGGCGCGCCAGGAGCACGTTTTCGCGCAGCGTGGAGGCAGGAAGCTGCGGGTTTTGTCCGACCCAGCTGAGCTGCTTGCGCCAGGCGTCGGGATCGAGATTACGCAGTTCAGCTTTGTTTATCCGCAGCGAACCGGTGTAGGCGATAAAACCGGATAGCGCATTCAGCAGAGAACTTTTCCCTGAACCGCTGGTGCCGACCAGCACCACGCGTTTTCCGGCTGGCAGGGTAAAGTTCAGCGGACCCGCGAGCACTTTGCCTTCAGGTGACAGAATGGAAAAGTCCTGCGCTTCAATGGTCACGGGATC
Organism: Enterobacter asburiae; assembly: GCA_011754535.1. Classification (NCBI taxonomy): domain Bacteria; kingdom Pseudomonadati; phylum Pseudomonadota; class Gammaproteobacteria; order Enterobacterales; family Enterobacteriaceae; genus Enterobacter; species Enterobacter asburiae. The sequence continues at coordinate 1,660,361 of JAAQVN010000001.1, forward strand.
TTTAGCATTCAGCGTCACGTCACCGCGCTCCGGGTGCGCCAGCGGCGTCTCCAGGAAGGTTTTCAGACTGTCGGCCGCGCCAACGGCCTGCGCTTTGGCATGATAGAAGGTCCCCAGGTCGCGAAGCGGCTGGAAAAACTCCGGGGCCAGGATGAGCGCCAGGAAACCGGCAGAGAGGGTGACTGCCGTGCCGTAGTGGCCGAAATCCAGCGCGCCGAGATAGGAGAAACCGAAGTAAACCGCCACGAGGGCAATCGACAGCGAGGTAAAGAATTCCAGCACGCCGGAAGACAGGAACGCCAAGCGTAACACCTCCATCGTGCGCTGGCGGAAGTCCTGTGATGCCAGGCGAATATTCTCAGTTTCCGCTTCACCGCGACCAAAAATACGCAGGGTTTCCATCCCGCGCAGACGGTCGAGGAAATGTCCGCTCAGCCTGCCCAGTGCCAGGAAGTTGCGGCGGTTGGCATCAGCGGCCCCCATGCCGACCATCGCCATAAACAGCGGGATCAGCGGGGCGGTGCCCAGCAGGATCACTGCCGCCACCCAGTTGACGGGGAAAATGGCGATAACAATCAGCAGCGGAACAAAAACCGCCAGCGCCATCTGCGGAAGATAGCGCGCGTAGTAATCGTGCATATCGTCAATCTGCTCAAGGATCAGCGTCGCCCAGCTTCCGGCCGGTTTACCCTGGATCCACGCGGGCCCGGCTTCCTGAAGGCGATCCAGCACCTGACGGCGGATCTCGTAGCGGATATGCTGTCCGGCGTGGAAGCCGACGCGCTCACGCAGCCACACCACCCAGGCGCGCAGGACAAAAACCAGGATCAGAACAATAAAGGGCAGCAGGAGCGCTTCGCGGGGAATGTTCTCCATGATCATGTGATTAAGAATGCGGGCCAGCAGCCATGCCTGGGCAACAATCAACAGACCGCTAACGAACCCCAAAAGACGGGAGATCGTAAGCCAGCGGCGGGAAATAACGCTTTGCTGTTTCAGCCAGCGTGTTAACTCTTGTTGACGGGTTTTTTCCATTGCGTATTTTGCAGGTGACGTTATAAGAAATTAGACATCTGCATGTTACACGCGAGCAAAAATAAAGGCGACCTGTGGCCGCCTTTATTTACGTTTGTTACTGACTTGTAAAGATTATTTACCTTGTTCAGCCAGTCCATCGAGATAGCGTTCAGCGTCCAGCGCGGCCATACAGCCGGTGCCCGCAGAGGTGATCGCCTGACGGTAAATATGGTCCATTACGTCACCGGCAGCGAACACGCCCGGGATGCTTGTCTGGGTCGCGTTACCGTGGCTGCCGGACTGCACTTTGATGTACCCGTTTTCCAGCTCCAGCTGGCCTTCGAAGATCGCGGTATTCGGGCTGTGGCCGATAGCCACAAACAGACCCGCCACCTCCAGCGTTTCGACGTTATCGGTGTTCTGGGTATCACGAATGCGCAGACCCGCAACGCCCATCTGATCGCCCGTGACTTCTTCCAGGGTACGGTTGGTGTGCAGCACGATGTTGCCGCTCGCCACTTTATCCATCAGGCGCTTAATCAGGATCTTCTCGGCGCGGAAGGTGTCACGACGGTGGATCAGATGCACTTCAGAGGCAATGTTCGCCAGGTAAAGCGCTTCTTCCACCGCGGTGTTGCCGCCGCCGATAACCGCGACTTTCTGGTTACGATAGAAGAAACCGTCGCAGGTGGCGCAGGCAGAGACGCCGCGGCCTTTGAACGCTTCTTCAGACGGCAGGCCGAGGTAGCGGGCAGAGGCCCCGGTAGCGACGATCAGCGCGTCGCAGGTGTATTCGCCGCTGTCGCCCGTCAGGCGGAACGGACGGTTCTGCAGGTCAACCTTGTTGATGTGGTCGAACAGGATTTCGGTTTCGAACTTAGCAGCATGCTCGTGCATGCGTTCCATCAGCAGCGGCCCGGTCAGGTCGTTCGGGTCGCCCGGCCAGTTTTCCACTTCCGTGGTGGTGGTCAACTGACCGCCTTTTTCCATGCCAGTGATCAGTACCGGCTGCAGGTTTGCGCGTGCAGCATAGACCGCCGCGGTATATCCCGCAGGTCCAGAACCAAGGATTAGCAACTTACTGTGTTTGGTCGTGCCCATGAGATCCCCATTGTTGTTGGCAGGCAATGGGCTGGATTGTAGGGAATTTGTTGCCGTAAAAAAAGAGCGCTGGGATTTTGCTTTCGATATATGCAATAGCTGCGCCTGATGAATCTTGCGCCGTTACATCACGTTTTCTACTTAAAACCGCTCGTTTATAAGGCAGTAAAATGAGGATTAATACCCCCCCGTAATGAATATCCGGCATCTTGTACTAAAAAACGATGTTTTGCTTTGACAATCCCCTGCGCATTTGCGAAAACATTCAAGGAAGAAAAAAAACCGCGTTAACCGTATGCCGCATAGGCATGCACGTAAATGCCATTTTTACCGTGTCAGTGAAATCTACGCATGGCGTGGACAGACGCCATACGTGATGTCGGTGACAGCCTTCGGGCAGCGGTCTTCTTACCAACAGAACCCGAATCCGCATCGCGTCTAATACATAACCAGGCGATGTGATGACTAACGGGTACAGGCTCTGAACAGTGATGTGCACAGGGTCCAGGCAGGAGTAGGGAAGGAATACAGAGAGACAATAATAATGGTAGATAGCAAGAAGCGCCCTGGCAAAGATCTCGACCGTATCGATCGTAACATTCTTAATGAATTGCAAAAGGATGGGCGTATTTCCAACGTCGAGCTTTCAAAACGTGTGGGACTTTCCCCGACGCCGTGCCTTGAGCGTGTGCGCCGACTGGAAAGACAGGGTTTTATTCAGGGCTATACGGCTCTGCTGAACCCGCATTATCTGGATGCCTCACTTCTGGTATTTGTTGAGATTACTCTGAATCGTGGTGCGCCGGATGTGTTTGAGCAATTTAACGCCGCTGTACAAAAACTTGAAGAAATTCAAGAGTGTCATCTGGTGTCCGGTGATTTCGACTACCTGTTGAAAACCCGTGTGCCTGATATGTCCGCCTACCGTAAGCTGCTGGGGGAAACCCTGCTGCGTCTGCCAGGCGTGAACGACACCCGTACCTATGTGGTGATGGAAGAGGTCAAACAGAGCAATCGTCTGGTTATTAAGACGCGCTAACACGGAACAGGTGCAAAATCAGCGTAGTTTGATTACACTCCTGTTAATCCATACAGCAACAGTGCCGGGGAGCCCCGGCGCTGTTGTCCGTTTTAGCAAACAGGCAGGATATGCCTGATACCTGGAGAGCCTTTCTTGAGCCAGGAATACACTGAAGACAAAGAAGTCACACTATCGAAGCTAAGCAGCGGACGTCGTCTCCTCGAGGCTTTGCTGATCGTTATTGCCCTTTTTGCCGTCTGGCTGATGGCAGCCTTACTCAGTTTCAACCCTTCCGATCCCAGCTGGTCGCAAACCGCGTGGCATGAGCCTATCCATAATTTAGGCGGCGTACCCGGAGCCTGGCTTGCGGACACGCTCTTTTTCATTTTCGGTGTAATGGCCTACACCATTCCCGTCATTATTATTGGCGGATGCTGGTTTGCATGGCGTCATCGTCAGAACGATGATTACATCGATTATTTCGCGGTTTCCCTGCGCCTGATTGGCGCGCTGGCGCTGATCCTCACCTCCTGCGGGCTGGCGGCGATTAACGCCGATGATATCTGGTACTTCGCCTCCGGCGGGGTAATTGGCAGCCTGCTGAGCTCTGCGCTACAGCCGATGCTTCACAGTAGCGGCGGCACGCTGGCGCTGCTCTGCATCTGGGCGGCAGGGCTGACGCTGTTTACCGGCTGGTCATGGGTGAGCATTGCCGAGAAGATCGGCAGCTTTATTCTTACGATCCTGACCTTCGCCAGCAACCGTACCCGCCGCGACGACACGTGGGTCGATGAAGAAGAATATGAAGATGAGTACGAAGAGGAAGACGATGTTCCGGTGCAGCGTCGTGAATCTCGTCGTGCTCGTATTCTGCGCGGTGCCCTGGCGCGTCGCCAGCGCGTTGCTGAAAAATTTGCTAACCCGCTTGGACGCAAAACCGATGCGGCGCTCTTCTCCGGTAAGCGTATGGATGAAGATGAGCAGGTTGAGTACCGCGCAGCGGGTAGCGCAGTAGATCCAGATGATGTGCTTTTCTCCGGCAACCGTGCGATGCCGGGTGATTTCGATGAATACGATCCGCTGCTTAACGGGCATACCGTTACCGCGCCGGTTGCCGCAGCCGCAGCAGCAACGACCGCAGCACAGGCGTATGCCGCCCCTGTCGAAGCCGTGATGCCATCCGCGCCGGTTCCACCACCGGAATCCGCTATCCAGCAGCCTCAGGTTGCCTGGCAGACTGCACCGGGTGTCCACACGCCGGAGCCCGTTATCGCGCCTGAACCAGAGAACTATGTCCCTGTGCAGCAGGAGCAGTGGCAGCAGCCTTATCAGCCGCCGCAACCTGAGTATGAACCGAAGCACTATGAGCAGCCTGCGGCCCAGCCTTATCAGGCGTATGCGCCTGAACCGGTTGAACCCGCGCAGCCTTATGTGGAGCCTCAGCCTGAACCTGAGGTGGTGGAAGAGGTGAAACCGTCTCGTCCGCCAATGTACTATTTTGAAGAAGTTGAAGAACGCCGGGCTCGTGAACGCGAACAGCTGGCGGCATGGTATCAGCCTGTGCCTGAACCGGTGCAGGAGCCGGTTACAAAGGCACCTTCAGTTTCGGTTCCGCCGGTCGACCCGACGCCTGCTGTTGCCCCCGTAGCGGAAAGCGTGAAGCAGGCTACTGCGGCCTCAGCGGCGGCAGCACCGGTATTTAGCCTGGCAACGGGCGGTGCGCCGCGTCCGCAGGTGAAAGAGGGAATTGGTCCCCAACTGCCTCGCCCTAACCGCGTCCGCGTTCCAACCCGTCGTGAGCTTGCCTCCTATGGTATCAAGCTGCCTTCCCAGCGGATGGCCGAAGAAAAAGCGCGTGAGACGGACTATGAAGATGATGCCGATGAAATGCAGCAGGACGAACTGGCCCGCCAGTTCGCCGCGCAGCAGAATCAGCGCTACGGTGAAGCCTATCAGCACGATGAACCGATGCTGGAAGACGAAGATGACGCGGCTGAAGCCGAATTAGCGCGTCAGTTTGCGGCAACCCAGCAGCAACGTTACTCCGGTGAACAGCCTGCTGGCGCGAACCCGTTCTCATTATCGGATTTCGAGTTCTCACCAATGAAAGATCTGGTGGATGATGGTCCGAGCGAGCCTCTGTTCACCCCGAGCGTGATGCCTGAAGCAGAGCCTGTGCGCCAGCAGCCGGCGCCGCAGGCACAGACATACGCGCAGCCGCAGCAACCTGTTCAGCAGCCGTATGCGCAACCGCAGCAGCCGCAACAACAGCCGCCGCAGTTCCAGCAGCCAGCGCCACAGCCTCAGGAGAGCCTGATTCACCCGCTGCTGATGCGTAACGGTGACAGCCGTCCGCTGCAGCGTCCGAGCACGCCGCTGCCGTCGCTGGATCTGCTGACGCCGCCGCCGGCTGAAGTCGAGCCGGTTGATACGTTTGCTCTGGAGCAGATGGCCCGTCTGGTGGAAGCCCGTCTGGCAGACTTCCGCATCAAGGCGGACGTGGTGAATTACTCACCGGGCCCGGTTATTACCCGTTTCGAACTTAACCTGGCGCCGGGCGTCAAAGCCGCGCGCATTTCTAACCTGTCCCGCGATCTGGCGCGTTCTCTGTCGACAGTTGCGGTACGTGTGGTGGAAGTGATTCCGGGTAAACCGTACGTTGGCCTTGAGCTGCCGAACAAGAAACGTCAGACCGTTTACCTGCGCGAAGTGCTGGATAACACCAAGTTCCGCGATAACCCATCCCCGCTGACCGTAGTGTTGGGTAAAGATATCGCCGGCGACCCGGTGGTGGCTGACCTCGCGAAAATGCCTCACCTGCTGGTAGCGGGTACCACCGGTTCCGGTAAGTCCGTCGGTGTGAACGCCATGATCCTCAGCATGCTCTACAAAGCGCAGCCGGAAGATGTGCGTTTCATCATGATCGACCCGAAAATGCTCGAACTGTCGGTCTACGAAGGCATTCCGCATCTGCTGACGGAAGTGGTCACCGACATGAAAGACGCCGCCAACGCCCTGCGCTGGAGCGTCAACGAGATGGAGCGCCGCTACAAGCTGATGTCTGCGCTGGGCGTGCGTAACCTGGCCGGCTATAACGAGAAAATCGCCGAGGCGGCGCGCATGGGCCGTCCAATCCCGGATCCTTACTGGAAACCGGGTGACAGTATGGATGCACAGCATCCGGTGCTGGAGAAACTGCCTTATATCGTCGTGCTGGTGGATGAATTCGCCGACCTGATGATGACCGTCGGTAAGAAAGTGGAAGAGCTGATCGCGCGTCTGGCACAGAAAGCGCGTGCGGCAGGTATTCACCTGGTGCTGGCGACCCAGCGTCCGTCCGTGGATGTTATCACCGGCCTGATTAAGGCGAACATACCGACTCGTATCGCGTTTACCGTTTCGAGCAAAATTGACTCCCGTACCATTCTCGACCAGGGCGGCGCTGAGTCTCTGCTGGGAATGGGGGACATGCTGTACTCCGGCCCGAACTCCACCTCACCGGTGCGCGTACACGGTGCGTTCGTTCGCGACCAGGAAGTACACGCGGTGGTGCAGGACTGGAAAGCGCGCGGACGTCCGCAGTACGTTGACGGTATTACCTCCGACAGCGAAAGCGAAGGTGGCGGCGGTGGCTTTGACGGCGGTGAAGAGCTGGATCCGTTATTCGATCAGGCGGTTAACTTCGTCACTGAAAAACGTAAAGCCTCCATCTCTGGCGTGCAGCGTCAGTTCCGCATCGGCTATAACCGCGCGGCACGTATCATCGAGCAGATGGAAGCGCAGGGCATCGTGAGCGAGCAGGGGCACAACGGTAACCGTGAGGTGCTGGCTCCGCCGCCGTTTGATTAACCCTCAACATTTGCAAAGAAGGGTAAATCAGCAAAAATTAAGCATTTTCTTCTGTCGCCTGCCTGCGGGCAGGTCCAGAATAGATGACGGAACCCCCATTTCGGGAAGACGTATTTTAAGGAATAACAATGAAAAAAATCGCCATCGCCTGTGCATTACTCACCAGTTTTGTTGCCAGCAGCGTCTGGGCTGATGCAGCCAGCGACCTTAAAAGCCGACTGGACAAAGTCAGCAGCTTCCACGCCAGCTTCACGCAAAAAGTGACAGACGGCAGCGGCAACGCGGTGCAGGAAGGACAGGGGGATTTGTGGGTGAAACGCCCTAATCTGTTTAACTGGCATATGACCCAGCCTGATGAAAGTATTTTGGTGTCAGATGGTAAAACCCTGTGGTTCTTCAACCCGTTCGTTGAGCAGGCCACGGCGACCTGGCTGAAGGACGCGACCAGCAACACGCCGTTTATGCTGATTGCCCGCAACCAGGCCAGCGACTGGCAGCAGTACAATATTAAACAGAAGGGTGACGAATTTGTCCTGACGCCGAAAGGCAGCAACGGCAACCTGAAGCAGTTCACCATCAACGTAAGCACCAACGGTACCATTAACCAGTTCGGCGCGGTTGAGCAAGACGATCAGCGCAGCAGCTACCAGCTTAAATCTCAGCAGAACGGCGCCGTTGACGCATCGAAATTCACCTTTACCCCGCCGCAGGGCGTAACGGTGGACGACCAACGCAATAAGTAAGAGGCATGAGTGGGCAATCTGTCGCTCGATTTTTCAGATAACGCGTTTCAACCTCTGGCCGCCCGTATGCGGCCAGAAAATTTAGCGCAGTACATCGGTCAGCAGCATCTGCTGGCTGCGGGGAAACCCTTGCCGCGCGCCATTGAGGCCGGGCATTTACACTCGATGATCCTCTGGGGACCTCCGGGCACCGGCAAAACCACGCTTGCAGAAGTGATCGCCCGGTATGCTAACGCGGACGTTGAGCGTATCTCTGCGGTGACGTCGGGGGTGAAGGAGATCCGCGAGGCGATCGAGCGAGCGCGGCAGAACCGCAATGCCGGACGCCGCACCATTCTCTTTGTCGACGAAGTCCACCGCTTCAACAAGAGCCAGCAGGATGCCTTCCTGCCGCATATTGAAGACGGCACAATCTTCTTCATCGGGGCGACCACCGAAAATCCATCGTTTGAATTGAACTCGGCGCTGCTGTCCCGCGCGCGCGTTTATTTGCTTAAATCCCTGACCACCGAGGATATCGAAAAGGTCCTCACGCAGGCGATGGAGGATAAGGCGCGGGGCTACGGCGGGCAGGATATCGTGCTGCCTGACGACACGCGACGTGCGATTGCGGAGCTGGTCAACGGCGATGCGCGTCGGGCGCTAAACACGCTGGAAATGATGGCCGATATGGCCGAAGTGGATGATGCCGGGAAGCGGGTGCTGAAGCAGGAGCTGCTGACCGAAATTGCCGGGGAGCGCAGCGCGCGTTTCGATAATAAAGGCGACCGTTTCTACGACCTGATTTCGGCGCTGCATAAGTCCGTGCGCGGCAGCGCTCCGGATGCAGCGCTGTACTGGTACGCGCGTATCATCACCGCGGGTGGCGATCCGCTATATGTTGCGCGCCGCTGCCTGGCAATTGCGTCAGAAGATGTTGGTAATGCCGACCCGCGCGCCATGCAGGTTGCGATCTCGGCCTGGGACTGCTTTACCCGCGTAGGCCCGGCGGAAGGCGAGCGTGCCATTGCCCAGGCGATTGTCTATCTGGCCTGTGCACCGAAAAGCAACGCCGTCTATACCGCATTTAAAGCCGCGATGTCGGATGCGCGCGAACGTCCTGACTACGATGTGCCGGTCCACCTGCGCAATGCGCCAACCAAATTGATGAAAGAGATGGGTTACGGGCAGGAGTATCGCTACGCCCATGATGAACCCAACGCCTACGCCGCTGGCGAGGAATATTTCCCGCAGGAAATGGCACAAACCCGCTATTATCGCCCCACAAACAGAGGTCTTGAGGGCAAGATTGGCGAAAAGCTCGCCTGGCTTGCCGGACAGGATCAAAATAGCCCTATAAAACGCTACCGTTAGCGCTATCGTTGCGGTAATGTTGGCGTAGTATCCCTGTGGCCGCAGGCTGTGGTCACATTTTCCTATTTTAATTCGATAAGCACAGGATAAGCATGCTCGATCCCAATCTGCTGCGTAATGAGCCAGACGCAGTCGCTGAAAAACTGGCACGCCGGGGCTTTAAGCTGGATGTAGATAAGCTGCGCGCTCTTGAAGAGCGTCGTAAAGTTCTGCAGGTACAAACTGAAAATCTGCAGGCAGAGCGTAACTCTCGATCGAAATCCATTGGCCAGGCGAAAGCGCGCGGGGAAGATATTGAGCCATTACGCCTGGAAGTGAACAAACTGGGTGAAGAGCTGGATCAGGCGAAAGCGGAGCTGGACGTTCTTCAGGCCGAAATTCGTGATATCGCCCTGGCGATCCCGAACATTCCTGACGACAGCGTGCCTGTCGGCAAAGACGAGAACGACAACGTTGAAGTGAAACGCTGGGGCACGCCTCGCGAGTTCGACTTCGAGGTGCGCGATCACGTGACGCTGGGCGAAATGCACGCGGGCTTGGACTTTGCAGCAGCGGTTAAGCTGACCGGTTCTCGCTTCGTGGTGATGAAAGGCCAGATTGCCCATCTGCACCGCGCGCTGGCGCAGTTCATGCTGGATCTGCACACCGAACAGCATGGCTACAGCGAAACCTACGTTCCGTATCTGGTTAACCACGATACGCTGTACGGCACGGGCCAGCTGCCGAAATTTGCCGGCGATCTGTTCCATACCCGCCCGCTGGACGAAGAGGCAGACAGCAGCAACTACGCGCTGATCCCAACCGCGGAAGTACCGCTGACCAACCTCGTACGTGATGAGATCATCGACGAAGATGACCTGCCAATTAAGCTGACAGCACATTCTCCGTGCTTCCGTTCTGAAGCGGGCTCTTACGGTCGTGACACGCGCGGTCTGATCCGTATGCACCAGTTCGACAAAGTTGAGATGGTGCAGATCGTTCGTCCGGAAGAGTCCATGGACGCGCTGGAAGAGATGACCGGCCACGCTGAGAAAGTGCTGGAGCTGCTGGGTCTGCCGTACCGTCGTATGGCGCTATGCACTGGTGACATGGGCTTTGGTGCCTGCAAAACCTTCGACCTGGAAGTCTGGGTACCTGCGCAGAATACCTACCGTGAGATCTCCTCCTGCTCTAACGTCTGGGATTTCCAGGCGCGCCGCATGCAGGCACGCTGCCGCAGCAAGTCTGACAAGAAAACCCGTCTGGTGCATACCCTGAACGGCTCTGGTCTGGCCGTTGGCCGTACGCTGGTTGCCGTGCTGGAAAACTACCAGCAGGCAGATGGCCGCATCGAGATCCCTGAAGTGCTGCGTCCATACATGAAAGGCCAGCAGTACATCGGCTGATAATTTGTCTTAAAACAAAAAAGCGCCTCAGGGCGCTTTTTTTATGCCTTTGATTTGATACGAAGCAATAACCTCTCCCTCTAAAGTAGTAATACTCTTCCGAATGAAAGTCAGCATAAAAAGCTGATAACGAAGAAATTCGTTATAAATAAAACTATATAGCGGTCTATGCCGCCTCTCATTTCTTTGTGAGCAACCAAAGTGAGTCTTTATGAAAATCAACGCGCCTGAAGCGTTAATGGCTGCCGAGGTCACTCGCCGTGGGTTGATGAAAACCACGGCAATTGGCGGCCTGGCCGTAGCCAGTAGTGCCTTCACGCTCCCTTTCACCCGACTGGCGTCGGCGGCAGATGCACTGTCCCCAGCCTCAGCTCCGGAAAAAGTGGTGTGGAGTGCCTGTACCGTAAACTGCGGTAGCCGTTGTCCGCTGCGTATGCATGTAGTGGATGGTGAAATTAAATATGTCGAAACCGACAATACCGGGGACGATAACTACGAAGGGTTACATCAGGTTCGCGCCTGTCTGCGCGGTCGCTCCATGCGTCGTCGCGTGTATAATCCGGACCGCCTGAAGTATCCGATGAAGCGCGTCGGTAAGCGTGGGGAAGGGAAGTTCGAGCGTATTAGCTGGGATGAAGCCTACGACATCATCGCCACCAATATGCAGCGCCTTATCAAAGAGTACGGCAACGAATCCATCTACCTGAACTACGGCACCGGGACGCTCGGCGGCACGCTGACCCGCTCCTGGCCGCCGGGTAAAACGCTGGTGGCGCGCCTGATGAACTGCTGCGGCGGTTATCTCAACCACTACGGCGACTACTCTTCCGCGCAGATTGCAGCGGGTCTCAACTATACCTACGGCGGCTGGGCGGACGGCAACAGCCCGTCTGATATCGAAAACAGTAAGCTGGTCGTGCTGTTTGGCAATAACCCGGGCGAAACCCGCATGAGCGGCGGCGGGGTAACCTACTACCTGGAACAGGCCCGCGCAAAATCCAATGCTCGCATGATCATCATCGATCCGCGCTATACCGACACCGGTGCCGGACGTGAAGACGAGTGGATCCCAATCCGTCCGGGTACCGATGCGGCGCTGGTTTCCGCGCTGGCGTGGGTGATGATCACCGAAAACCTCGTCGATCAGCCTTTCCTGGATAAATACTGCGTCGGCTATGACGAGAAAACCCTGCCCGCCAGCGCGCCGGCTAACGGTCACTACAAGGCGTATATTCTCGGTCAGGGCAGCGATGGCGTGGCGAAAACGCCCGAGTGGGCCTCCACCATCACCGGTATTCCGGTGGCGCGTATCGTTCAACTGGCGCGTGAGATTGGCTCAGCCAAACCGGCCTATATCAGCCAGGGCTGGGGACCGCAGCGTCATGCGAACGGCGAAATCGCGACCCGTGCCATCTCAATGCTTTCTATTCTGACGGGTAACGTGGGCGTTCACGGCGGAAACACCGGCGCGCGTGAAGGCTCTTATGAAGTGCCGTTTGAACGTATGCCGACGCTGGATAACCCTGTTCAGACCAGCATCTCCATGTTTATGTGGACTGATGCGATCGAACGCGGCCCGGAAATGACCGCCCTGCGCGATGGCGTGCGCGGCAAGGACAAGCTGGACGTGCCGATCAAGATGATCTGGAACTATGCCGGTAACTGTCTCATCAACCAGCACTCTGAAATCAACCGCACTCATGAAATCCTGCAGGATGACAAGAAGTGCGAGATGATAGTGGTGATTGACTGCCACATGACCTCCTCGGCGAAATATGCCGATATCCTGCTGCCGGACTGCACCGCCTCTGAGCAGATGGATTTCGCGCTGGACGCCTCCTGCGGCAACATGTCCTACGTGATCTTTACCGACCAGGCGATTAAACCGCGCTTCGAGTGTAAAACCATCTATGAGATGACCTCTGAGCTGGCGAAACGTCTTGGCGTTGAGCCGCAGTTTACCGAGGGACGTACTCAGGAAGGGTGGATGCGCCATCTGCATGAACTTTCCCGTAAAGCGATCCCTGACCTGCCGGATTTCGATACCTTCCGCAAGCAGGGTATGTACAAACAGCGCGATCCGGAAGGGCACCACGTGGCGTACAAAGCGTTCCGTGAAGATCCGCAGGCGAATCCGCTGACCACGCCATCGGGCAAAATCGAGATCTACTCCGAAGAGCTGGCAAAAATCGCGTCGACCTGGGAGCTGCCGGAAGGGGACGTTATCGATCCGCTGCCGATCTACACGCCTGGTTTTGAAAACTATAACGATCCGCTGACGGCGAAATTCCCGCTGCAGCTGACCGGTTTCCACTACAAAGCGCGAGTGCACTCCACCTACGGCAACGTCGACGTACTGAAAGCCGCCTGCCGTCAGGAGATGTGGATCAACCCGATGGATGCCAAAGCTCGCGGCATCGGCAATGGCGATCGCGTGCGTATCTTCAACGGTCGCGGCGAGGTACACATTGAGGCCAAAGTGACGCCGCGCATGATGCCAGGCGTGGTGGCGCTGGGGGAAGGGGCCTGGTACAGCCCCGATGCCAACCGCATCGACCAGGCGGGCAGTATTAACGTGCTGACCACGCAACGTCCGTCGCCGCTGGCGAAGGGCAACCCATCCCACACAAACCTTGTCCAGGTTGAAAAGGTTTAAGGAGTAACCGATGACAACCCAGTATGGATTTTTCATTGATTCCAGCCGTTGCACCGGGTGCAAAACCTGCGAGCTGGCCTGTAAAGATTACAAAGATCTTACTCCGGATGTGAGCTTCCGCCGCATCTACGAATACGCCGGGGGCGACTGGCAGGAAGATAACGGCGTCTGGCATCAGAACGTCTTTGCATATTACCTGTCGATTGCCTGTAACCACTGTGAAGATCCGGCCTGCACCAAGGTCTGCCCGAGCGGGGCGATGCACAAGCGGGAAGACGGTTTTGTGGTGGTGGATGAAGATGTCTGCATCGGCTGCCGCTACTGCCATATGGCGTGCCCGTACGGCGCGCCGCAGTACAACGCCGCCAAAGGGCATATGACCAAGTGCGACGGCTGCCACAGCCGCGTAGCGGATGGTAAGAAACCCATCTGCGTCGAGTCCTGTCCACTCCGCGCGCTGGACTTTGGTCCTGTTGAAGAGCTGCGACAAAAACACGGTGAGCTTGCCGCAGTGGCGCCGCTGCCGTCAGCGCACTTCACGAAGCCGAGTATTGTCATTAAACCTAACGCCAACAGCCGTCCAACGGGTGACACCACCGGCTACCTGGCAAATCCGAAGGAGGTGTAAGATGGGAAGTGGATGGCATGAATGGCCGCTGATGATCTTCACGGTCTTTGGTCAGTGCGTAGCGGGCGGCTTCATCGTACTCGCGCTGGCGCTGTTGAAAGGCGATCTCAACGCTGAACAGCAGCAGCGTCTGGTGTTGAGCATGTTTGGTCTGTGGGTGCTGATGGGAATTGGCTTTATCGCCTCCACGCTGCACCTGGGTTCGCCGATGCGCGCGTTTAACTCTCTGAACCGCGTAGGAGCGTCGTCCCTCAGTAACGAGATTGCGAGCGGGGCAATTTTCTTTGCCGTCGGCGGGCTGGGCTGGCTGCTGGCCGCGATGAAGAAATTGCCTGCGGGTCTGCGAAGCCTGTGGCTGATCGTCACCATGGTGCTGGGCGTAGTGTTCGTGTGGATGATGGTGCGCGTCTATAACACCATCGATACCGTCCCAACCTGGTACAGCGTCTGGACGCCGATGAGCTTCTTCCTGACGATGTTTATCGGCGGGCCGCTGCTGGGCTACCTGCTGCTGCGCGTGGCGGGTATCGACGGGTGGGCAATGCGTCTTCTGCCCGCCGTTTCGCTGCTGGCGCTGGTGGTGAGTGCGATGGTTGCTCTGATGCAGGGGGCTGAGCTGGCAACTATTCACAGCTCCATTCAGCAGGCGTCCGCCCTGGTTCCTGATTACGGTTCTCTGATGGCCTGGCGCATCGTTCTGCTGGTCGCGGCGTTGGTATTCTGGATCGCTCCTCAGCTTAAAGGTTATCAGCCCGCGCTGCCGCTGCTGTCACTGGCCTTTGTGCTGGTACTGGCAGGGGAGTTGATTGGTCGCGGCATTTTCTACGGGTTGCATATGACCGTTGGTATGGCTATCGCCAGTTAACGTTGCATTTAGTTATATCAAGCCGGGCCTGAGCGCCCGGCTTTTTCTTTTTTCGATCATGAAATTTTTCGACTGTCGTTTTGTTTTAATTTCGGTCATTAATAAATAAAAACAGACACATAATTAATATCTATAGCAGGCGCTGCATTAGCAGGATAAGTTTTTTAAATCGACAGGGAACATATTGTGCGAGCCAGCTAAATCAGTGGATTGACTTTGTTTTTGCCAGTGGCATGATGCGCACGAAATCTGAACTTCCTCACGGTTTTTAATCCATGACCACCTATACCCGGCCAGTGCTCCTGTTGCTCTGTGGCCTGCTTCTGTTGACCCTGGCGATCGCAGTGTTAAACACGCTCGTCCCGCTGTGGCTCGCCCATGAAAACTTACCGACCTGGCAGGTGGGTATGGTCAGCTCGTCCTTTTTCACCGGGAACCTGCTGGGCACGTTATTAACCGGGAGCCTGATTAAGCGCTTCGGCTTTAATCGCAGCTATTATCTGGCGTCGCTGATTTTCGCTGCCGGGTGCGCCGGGTTGGGTCTGATGGTCGGCTTCTGGAGCTGGATGGCGTGGCGCTTTATCGCCGGTATCGGCTGCGCGATGATTTGGGTGGTGGTTGAAAGTGCGCTGATGTGCAGCGGCACCTCCCGCAACCGCGGACGTCTGCTGGCGGCCTACATGATGGTTTACTACGTCGGCACCGTGCTGGGTCAACTGATGGTCAGCAAGCTGCCAACCGACCTGATGAGCGTGCTGCCGTGGGTGACAGGCATGGTGCTGGCGGCGATCCTGCCGCTGCTCTTTACGCGCATTGTGAACCAAAACAGCGAACATCAGGAAGCGACCCACGTCTGGCCAATGCTGAGACTCCGTCAGGCGCGTCTGGGCGTTAACGGCTGCATTATCTCAGGGATTGTACTGGGCTCGCTCTACGGCCTGATGCCGCTCTACCTGAACCACCAGGGGGTCAGTGATTCCGGAATTGGCTTCTGGATGGCGGTGATGGTGAGCGCGGGTATTGTGGGTCAGTGGCCGATTGGCCGCCTGGCGGACCGCTTTGGTCGTCTGCTGGTGCTGCGCGTTCAGGTCTTCGTGGTGATCATGGGATGCCTCGCCATGCTCAGCAACGCCGCGATGGCGCCCGCGCTGTTTATTCTCGGGGCCGCCGGCTTTACGCTCTATCCGGTCGCGATGGCCTGGGCCTGTGAGAAAGTCGAACATCACCAGCTGGTGGCAATGAACCAGGCGCTGTTACTGAGCTATACCATCGGCAGCTTATTAGGGCCGACGTTTACCGCGATGCTGATGCAGAATTATTCCGATAATTTATTGTTTATCATGATCGCCAGCGTGTCGTTTATTTATCTCTTAATGCTACTGCGTAAAGCAGGCGAGCATCCAACGCCTGTGGCTCACGCCTGATTAAATAAAAGCCTGTCATAGACAGGCTTTTTTATCCCTGTCACATATAAGACTTTTACGTATTGTTTGTTTTTCCCGCCTGGCGATAATTCAAATGAGTTCTACCACTAAAAGGCAACAATCATGTCTATACGTCGTTTTTCCACTACCGCACTTGCCGTAGTGTTGTCTTTAACGTTTGCAACGGCTCCGGTCATGGCTAATCCTGGTAACGGGAACGGCGGTGGTCACGGAAACGGTGGCGGACAAGGTAATGGCGGCAATCATGGTAACGGGAATTCTGGTAACTCCGGTAACCATGGTAATAAGCAAAATAGCGGAAAGGATAACCCTGGAAAATCGGATAAGAGCTTCAAAAACAGCAAAGATGTCGGTAATGACGTTGATGCTCGCGTGAGCTTCGATCATGCCCGCCACCTGGCACTGAATTACGGCTTAACGGGCTATGAGTCTCTGCCTCCGGGTATTGCAAAAAACCTCGCTCGCGGTAAACCACTGCCTCCGGGCATTGCGAAGAAAACCGTGCCAGCGTCTATGCTCGGCCAGCTTCCTTCCTACCCTGGCTATGAATGGCGCGTCGTGGGTGACGATCTGGTCTTAATTGCGCTGAGTACGGCGATTGTGACTTCCGTTATTAACGGCGTCTTTAAATAGAATATAAAAAGGCCCGGTTCTCACCGGGCCTTCTCTTTAATACATGACCTTGTGACCGTACTGCTCAAGAATACCTTTCACGCGCTCCATCGTATCTTTCTTCGGCGGCTTCACGCCATCGAGTTTGTACTCTTCGCCCATCGCCACCCATTTATGCTTACCCAGTTCGTGATAGGGCAGAAGCTCAATTTTCTCGACGTTGCCCATGTCGCGGGTAAATTCCCCCAGGCGGTGCGCGGAATCATCGTCATCTGACCAACCGGGAACTACAACGTAGCGGATCCAGGTTTTGATGCCTTTGTCGGCAATGTACTTGGCAAACTCCAGCGTACGGTGGTTAGAAACGCCAACCAAATTCTGGTGGATCTCATCGTTCATCTGTTTGAGATCGAGCATCACCAGATCGGTCACTTCGAGCAGTTCATCAATAACCGGATCGTAGCGGCGCACAAAGCCGTTGGTGTCGAGACAGGTATGAATACCTTCTTTACGGCAGGCGCGGAACCAGTCGCGGACAAACTCAGCCTGCAGAATAGCTTCACCGCCGGACGCGGTCACGCCACCGCCGGACGCATTCATAAAGTGGCGGTAGGTCACCACCTCTTTCATCAAATCTTCCACGGTGACTTCTTTACCGCCGTGCGTGTCCCAGGTATCACGGTTATGGCAGTACAGGCAGCGCATCAGGCAGCCCTGGAAAAAGGTAATAAAGCGGATCCCCGGGCCATCGACGGTACCACAGGATTCAAAGGAGTGAATGCGACCAATAGTTGACATTGCGGTGATATCTCCGAATTTGGCCCATCCGGGGGCCTGTGTAGTTGCACAGCTCAAAGGCTATGTCGAGTCTGTTTTGGCTGTTATCCATAGAGTATAGATAGCGGACAAAAGAGACTGATGAAGCGAGGGTGTTAAAAAGGCCCCACTTGCGTGGAGCCTTTATTGTACGCTTTTTAACGCGTGATTTCAGTCAATTCCACTTACATGGACTGAGTGAAAGTACGGGTGATAACGTCCTGCTGCTGTTCTTTAGTCAGGGAGTTAAAACGTACTGCGTAGCCAGATACGCGGATGGTCAGCTGAGGATATTTCTCAGGGTGTTCCATCGCGTCGAGCAGCATTTCACGGTTCATTACGTTCACGTTCAGGTGCTGACCACCTTCGATGGACGCTTCGTGGTGGAAGTAACCATCCATCAGACCCGCGAGGTTAGTTTTACGCACTTCGTCGTCTTTACCCAGCGCGTTTGGCACGATAGAGAAGGTGTAAGAGATACCATCTTTCGCGTAAGCAAACGGCAGTTTAGCAACGGAGGTCAGAGAGGCAACCGCACCTTTCTGGTCACGACCGTGCATTGGGTTAGCACCTGGGCCGAATGGCGCGCCAGCACGACGACCGTCTGGGGTGTTACCGGTTTTCTTACCATACACAACGTTAGAGGTGATGGTCAGAACAGACTGAGTCGGGATAGCGTTACGGTAGGTAGTCAGTTTCTGAATTTTCTTCATGAAACGTTCTACCAGGTCAACCGCCATGTCATCAACGCGAGCGTCGTTGTTACCAAACTGCGGATATTCGCCTTCGATTTCGAAGTCTACGGCCAGGCCGTCTTCGTCACGAATTGGTTTAACTTTCGCGTATTTGATTGCAGACAGGGAGTCAGCAGCAACGGACAGACCAGCGATACCACACGCCATGGTGCGGATAACGTCACGGTCGTGCAGCGCCATCAGAGAGGCTTCGTAGCTGTACTTGTCGTGCATGTAGTGAATAACGTTCAGTGCAGTGACGTACTGTTTAGCCAGCCAGTCCATGAAGTGGTCCATGCGCTCCATGACTTCGTCATAGTTCAGCACGTCACCTTTGATTGGCTCAGACTTAGGACCAACCTGCATTTTCAGTTTTTCATCAACGCCGCCGTTGATAGCGTACAGCATGGTTTTCGCCAGGTTTGCACGCGCACCGAAGAACTGCATTTGTTTACCAACAACCATTGGGCTTACGCAGCAAGCGATAGCGTAATCGTCGTTGTTGAAGTCCGGACGCATCAGGTCATCGTTCTCGTACTGCAGAGAAGAGGTGTCGATGGACACTTTAGCGGCGAATTTCTTGAAGTTCAGAGGCAGTTTTTCAGACCACAGAACGGTGATGTTCGGCTCCGGAGAAGGACCCATGGTGTACAGGGTGTTCAGGAAGCGGAAGCTGTTTTTGGTAACCAGCGTACGGCCGTCAACGCCCATACCACCGATTGATTCTGTTGCCCAGATTGGGTCACCAGAGAACAGTTCATCGTATTCAGGGGTACGCAGGAAGCGAACCATACGCAGTTTCATGACCAGGTGGTCAATCATTTCCTGAGCGTCTTGCTCGGTGATTTTGCCTGCTTTCAGGTCACGTTCGATGTACGCATCCAGGAAGGTAGACACGCGACCGAAGGACATTGCTGCACCGTTCTGAGACTTAACCGCAGCCAGGTAGCCGAAGTAGGTCCACTGGATAGCTTCCTGAGCGTTGGTTGCAGGACCAGAGATATCGCAGCCGTATTTCGCAGCCATCTCTTTGATCTGACCCAGTGCGCGGTGCTGTTCAGCAATTTCTTCACGCAGACGGATAGTCGCTTCCAGGTTTACGCCGTTTTCCAGATCGGACTGCAGGGAAACAAACTGCGCGTACTTGTCTTTCATCAGGAAGTCGATGCCGTACAGCGCAACGCGACGGTAGTCACCGATGATACGACCACGACCATATGCATCTGGCAGACCCGTCAGAACGCCAGATTTACGGCAGTTCAGAATGTCTTTGGTGTAAACATCGAATACGCCCTGGTTGTGGGTTTTGCGGTATTCGGTGAAGATTTTTTTCAGCATTGGGTCCAGCTCGCGGTTATACGCTTTGCAGGAACCTTCAACCATTTTGATACCACCGAACGGGATGATTGCGCGTTTCAGTGGTGCTTCAGTCTGCAGACCAACGATTTTCTCAAGGGCTTTGTTGATGTAGCCAGCATCGTGAGAAGTGATGGTGGAAGCAACGGAGGTGTCAAAATCAACTGGCGCGTGAGTGCGGTTTTCCAGTTTAACGCCTTCCATTACGCTGTCCCACAGCTTGGTGGTCGCATCAGTTGCGCCAGCCAGGAAGGATTCGTCACCTTCATACGGGGTATAGTTTTTCTGAATGAAGTCGCGGACGTTTACTTCATTCTGCCAGTCACCTTTCGCAAAACCTTCCCAGGCTGTGGCTAACTTTTCATTAAGCTCGGACATGTAACACCTACCTTCTTAAGTGGATTTTTTATTTACTGCCTGAGAAAACCATCAATGATGATCGTCGCCACGCAGGTAAATGACCCAGTATGTCAACCCAACTAACAGACCCCCACCGATAATGTTCCCGATAGTGACGGGGATCAGGTTATCAGTAATGAAATTCATAATAGTCAGGTGAGAGAAACTTTCCGGGGATGAACCAACTGCGGTCCAGAACTCCGGGCTTGCAAAGTTGCGGATAACAATCCCCATCGGGATCATGAACATATTCGCAATACTGTGCTCAAAGCCGCTGGCAACAAACATCGCAACCGGCAGAACCATAATCATGGCTTTATCCATCAGGCTACGACCCGAGTAGCTCATCCAGACCGCCAGGCAGACCATCAGGTTTGCGAGGATGCCGAGAGCAACGGCTTCGATAAATGTGTGATGCATTTTGTGGTCGGCGGTCTGCAGGACGTTAAGGCCCCAGCCGCCGTTGGCGGTCATATACTCGCCAGAGAGCCACATCAACAGAACAAAGAGCAGACAGCCAATCAGGTTACCAACGTAGACGTTAAGCCAGTTGCGCGCCAGTTGACCCCAGGTAATTCTTCCGCTGGCCTTTGCCACGACAATCAGCACCGTTGAGGTGAAGAGGTCGGCGCCGCAGATGACGCAGAGAATCAGGCCCAGTGAGAAGCAAATACCGCCAATCAGTTTAGCTATGCCGAAAGGCATTCCGGCAGTACCGGTGGTGGCGGTGATGTAGAAGACGAAAGCGATTGAGATGAACACACCTGCGGTGATCGCCAGATAGAACGTCTTCATCGGGTGTTTCGTTGCTTTATAGACACCCGCTTCTTCGGCAACTTTTGCCATCGCGGCGGGGAGTAAAAGATCAAAAGGGTTGTCAGCTTTCACACTAACTCTCTCTTTATTAAGTCGGCGACGAGATACTAACAAAGCATTATAGAAGAGAAATTGATATAGATCATATCTCGCCTGGCTTATAGGCCCGCAGTGTGTATGGTTTTACAACAAATGCGGAGTAAGTATTTGATTATCCGTATAAAAATAAATTTTAAAAGTTATGAAAAGAGTTGAATTTTTTCGTTCGGCCCCCTTCGAAACAGTTAATTAATATGGGGTATTTACCATAAAAAGTAACAATAAAGCCCAGGCAAATATTATTATATTTACCCATGTTTAACTTTATTATTACAATCAATAATCATTGCCGAAGAGAATAAAAAACGGGGCAATGAAATTGCCCCGTAATATAGCCCAGACGATTGAATACGCCTACTGCTGTTAATGTTATGTGCGCTTATTTTGACCAGTAAGCGGCTTTTGCTTTCTGCAGCTTTTCATAGGCCTTCAGCAGAGACTGATGCGCCGGGAAGGCTTTCAGATCGCTGTCAACTGCCTGCAGACCGTAGAACGGCTCTTCACCGCTCAGCGCCGCGCTGGCGGCTTCAACCGCTTCAGCACCGTACATACGTACGAAAGCGTTCAGGTACTGCAGTGGCTCGCGATCGTCTTCCTGTGCAAGCAGCAACAGGGTTTGCAGGCAGCGGTAATAGTTGGTGCGCTCGGCGGAGAAGACCGACTGGTTAAACTCCATGGTCCATTCGGTCCAGGCCAGGGCCTGATCCAGATCGCCGCCCGCCAGCGCCAGCATCGCTTTCAGTTCGCCGATGCGCAGGGTGTACCAGCCGTTGTCTTTCCCGGTCGCCAGACCCAGCAGTTCGCGCACGCGGGTAAAATCATCGTGGCCCTCATCGTCCAGCTGGGCGATCAGGTTGAGATAATCTTCTTTCTCCCACTCGCTGCCCGGCAGGGACAGCAGGGTCTCACGCAGGTGCGCGCCCATGCTGTTGTTAGCCAGCCACAAATCTTCCGCCGGATAGATGTCGGACATGCCGGGCACGATGATGCGGCACGCGTAAACGCCCAGGTGTTCGTAGTCGGCAATGTAGACTTCCTGATCTTCGGCGTTGAAGATTGCCATCAGCGTGGCGAACTCTTCTTCCGTGGTACCGGCAAAGCTCCAGTCCACGAACGGATAGTCCGCGTCCTGCTTGAACATATCCCAGGAGATCAAACCGCTGGAGTCGATGAAGTGGGTTTCGAGGTTGGTATGCTCGGCCACTTCTTCATCGTCAAACGTTGGCGGGGTAAACACGTCGAGATCTTTCAGGCTACGGCCCTGCAGCAGCTCGGTCACGGTACGCTCCAGCGCCACACCGAAGTCAGGATGCGCGCCGAAGGAGGCAAAGCAGGTGCCGTTAGTCGGGTTAAACAGCACGACGCAGATAACCGGATATTTACCGCCCAGCGAGCCGTCGTAGGCAAAGATTGGGAAACCTTCCGCTTCCAGTTTCGCGATGGATTCCACCACGCCCGGGTAGCGCGCCAGAACGTCCGCCGGGATCTCCGGCAGGCTGATGGATTCAGCGATGATGCGGTTTTTAATGTGACGCTCGAACACCTCAGACAGGCCCTGTACGCGCGCTTCGTTGCGGGTGTTACCGGCGGACATGCCGTTGGACACATACAGGTTGCCGACGATGTTCATCGGAATATAAACGGTCTGCTCGTCAGACTGACGGGTGAACGGCAGGGCGCAGATACCGCGATCTTCGTTACCCGACTGCAGATCGATCAGCATGCTGGCAGTCAGTTCGTTTTCTGGATCGTAGAAAGCGCGCAGGCGTTGATCGAGGATCCCTTCCGGCAGTTCGTCGTCTTCGGTCAGTGGGAACCATTTTTCGTTCGGATAGTGAACGAAAGGACCTTTGGCGATGGTTTCACCCAGCCAGAAGTCAGCAAAGAAATAGTTGGTGGACAGACGCTCAAAATACTCACCCAGCGCAGAGGCCAGTGCCGCTTTTTTCGTCGCGCCTTTACCGTTGGTAAAGCAGAGCGCGCAGTCTTTGTCGCGAATGTGCACGGACCAGACGTGAGGCACCGGGTTGAGCCAGGAGGCTTCTTCGATGTTAAAGCCCAGGTCGGTCAGTTTCTGCTGGAAGCGAGTGATGGAATCTTCCAGAGCGGCGTCTTTGCCGGGGATAAACGTTTGAGTCATGGCGTTCACTTTTATCGTACGTAAAGCGCGCAATGATACGGGTTTTGCGTGACGGGTGCTATCTCCGGCGAAAATAAATGGCTGGGCTATGCTTAGTGACAGTAACTGACTGTTAAGGCATAGAAAAATGAAAGCATTTGATCTCCAGCGGATGGCGTTTGATAAAGTTCCTCCTGAATTTCTGGGCGAAGTGGCGCTGCGCAGCCTGTATACCTTCGTACTCGTCTTCCTGTTTCTTAAAATCACCGGCCGTCGCGGCGTTCGGCAGATGTCGCTGTTTGAAGTGCTGATCATTCTGACGCTGGGCTCGGCGGCGGGAGACGTCGCCTTTTATGACGATGTGCCGATGGTGCCGGTGTTTATCGTTTTTGTCTCGCTGGCGCTACTTTACCGTCTTGTCATGTGGCTGATGTCGAAAAGCGAAAAGCTGGAAGATCTGTTCGAAGGGAAGCCGGTGGTTATCGTCGAGGACGGCCAACTGGCCTGGCAAAATGTGCAAAGCGCCAATATGACCGAGTTTGAGTTCTTTATGGAGCTTCGCCTGAACAGCGTTGAGCAACTGGGGCAGGTGCGTCTGGCGATTATGGAAACCAACGGCCAAATCAGCGTCTATTACTATTCTGACGACGAGGTGAAGCCGGGACTGTGTATCCTGCCGGATATGCTCATAGAGCGTTTCAGAACGGTACCTGAATCAGGCGAGTATGCTTGCGTAAGATGTAGCCATGTTGTCGCGATGCAGCCAGGGGATCGTCAATTATGCCCCCGCTGTGCAAATCCGGAATGGACGAAGGTTAGCCGGGCCAAACGTATTACCTGACAGCCATTTTGTCGGTTTTGTCGTATCGAGGCGGCAGAATGTTTTGTGTGACGCGGGGCACATTTCCCCGGTCATAAGTTTTAGACATTGCGGCGCGTGTCACTGAATGATAAAACCGATATCCACAGTTATAACTTATGGCTTTTAGCGTGGTGAGGGGAAATGGCTCAAGTCTTTAATTTCAGTTCAGGTCCGGCAATGTTACCGGCAGACGTGCTTAAACAAGCTCAACAGGAGCTGTGTGACTGGAACGGTCTGGGTACGTCGGTGATGGAAATCAGCCACCGTGGTAAAGAGTTTATTCAGGTGGCCGAAGAGGCAGAAAAGGATTTTCGCGATCTGCTGAATATTCCCTCGAACTACAAAGTATTGTTCTGCCACGGCGGCGGCCGCGGTCAGTTTGCAGGCGTACCGCTGAATATCCTCGGTGACAAAACGACGGCTGACTACGTTGACGCGGGTTACTGGGCGGCAAGCGCCGTTAAAGAAGCGCACAAGTACTGCGTGCCGAACGTTATCGACGCCAAAGTGACCGTTGACGGCCTGCGCGCCGTGAAGCCTATGAGCGAGTGGCAGCTTTCTGATAACGCCGCCTATCTTCACTACTGCCCGAACGAAACCATTGACGGGATTGCCATCGACGAGACGCCAAACTTTGGCAAAGATGTTGTGGTTGCCGCCGACTTCTCCTCCACCATTCTGTCTGCGCCACTTGACGTCAGCCGCTACGGCGTTATCTATGCGGGCGCGCAGAAAAATATCGGTCCTGCGGGCCTGACTATCGTCATCGTGCGTGAAGACTTGCTGGGTAAAGCGCATAAATCCTGCCCGTCGATTCTCGACTACACCGTGCTGAACGATAACGACTCCATGTTCAACACCCCACCAACGTTTGCCTGGTACCTCTCCGGCCTGGTCTTCAAATGGCTGAAGCAAAACGGCGGCGTGGCGCAGATGGACAAGGTGAATCAGCAGAAAGCCGAACTGCTGTATGGCGTGATCGACAAGAGCGATTTCTACCGCAACGATGTAGCGAAAGCTAACCGTTCCCGCATGAACGTGCCATTCCAGCTGGCGGACAGCAGCCTGGACAAAGTGTTCCTGGAAGAGTCCTTCGCGGCAGGCCTGCACGCGCTCAAGGGCCACCGTGTGGTGGGCGGCATGCGTGCCTCTATCTATAACGCGATGCCGCTGGAAGGCGTTAAGGCCCTGACGGATTTCATGATCGACTTTGAACGTCGTCACGGTTAATTTGCTGTTTTTCACCCCCGCAGCGTCCCTGCGGGGTTTTTATTATGTTGAGTTGAGAGTTTAGTTTTCATGGAATCCCTGACGTTACAACCTATCGCGCGGGTAGATGGCACCATCAATCTGCCTGGTTCAAAAAGTGTCTCGAACCGCGCTCTGCTGCTGGCAGCTCTGGCAAACGGCACCACCGTCCTCACTAACCTGCTGGACAGCGATGACGTGCGCCATATGCTCAATGCGCTGAAAGCGTTGGGCGTTCATTACACACTCTCTGACGATCGTACCCGCTGCGAAGTGACCGGCAACGGCGGCGCGCTGCAGTCGAGTGAAGAGCTTGAGTTGTTTCTGGGCAACGCGGGTACCGCGATGCGTCCGCTGGCGGCGGCCCTGTGCCTGGGGAGCAACAACATCGTGCTGACCGGCGAGCCGCGTATGAAAGAGCGTCCGATCGGTCATCTGGTAGATGCCCTGCGTCAGGGCGGCGCGCAGATTGACTATCTGGAGCAGGAAAACTATCCGCCACTGCGTCTGCGCGGGGGTTTTACCGGCGGACACGTCGAGGTTGACGGCAGCGTCTCCAGCCAGTTCCTGACGGCATTGCTGATGACCGCGCCGCTGGCCCCACAGGATACGGTTATCACGATTAAAGGTGAGCTGGTCTCCAAACCGTATATTGATATCACGCTGCACCTGATGAAAACCTTCGGCGTTGAGGTGGAAAACCAGTCTTACCAGCGCTTCGTGGTGCGCGGGGCACAGCGGTATCAGTCTCCGGGTAACTACCTGGTGGAAGGGGATGCGTCATCCGCGTCCTACTTCCTGGCCGCGGGGGCGATTAAAGGCGGTACGGTAAAAGTGACCGGCATTGGCCGCAACAGCGTGCAGGGCGATATTCGTTTTGCGGACGTGCTGGAAAAAATGGGCGCTATTGTCACCTGGGGCGATGACTTCATCTCCTGTACCCGCGGCGAACTGAACGCCATCGACATGGACATGAACCATATCCCGGATGCGGCGATGACCATTGCCACGGCGGCGCTGTTTGCCAAAGGCACCACCACGCTGCGTAACATCTACAACTGGCGCGTAAAAGAGACGGACCGCCTGTTCGCAATGGCGACAGAGCTGCGTAAAGTCGGCGCTGAGGTAGAAGAGGGCGAAGATTACATTCGCGTTACCCCTCCGGCAAAACTGCAGTTTGCCGAAATCGGGACCTATAACGATCACCGTATGGCGATGTGTTTCTCGCTGGTGGCGCTGTCCGATACCCCTGTGACCATTCTCGATCCGAAATGTACGGCAAAAACCTTCCCGGACTATTTCGAACAGCTGGCGCGCATTAGTACCCTGGCATAATGAATACCTGCCGCATCACCTGATGCGGCATTTCCTTACGCTTCCTGACGATCTTTCCCGCTCATTTCTTCTACACTCTGCTTCAATCATTCCGCAATTTGCACGCAAAGGTAACAGTTGCGCACGTTGGCGCGTATAATGCGCGGCGTTCATGTTAACGGTATGCCTTATTTAAGGAGAAAAAGATGACGGCAATTGCCCCGGTAATCACCATTGATGGGCCGAGTGGCGCAGGGAAAGGTACTCTGTGCAAAGCGATGGCGGAAGCATTGCAATGGCATCTTTTAGATTCGGGAGCAATCTATCGCGTGCTGGCGCTGGCTGCGCTGCATCATCATGTGGATGTCGCCTCTGAAGAAGCGCTGGTACCGCTGGCTGCGCATCTGGATGTGCGTTTTGTTTCCACCGATGGCAACCTGGAAGTGATTCTGGAAGGTGAAGACGTGAGCGGCGAAATCCGTACGCAGGAAGTCGCTAATGCGGCCTCTCAGGTGGCCGCTTTCCCACGCGTTCGCGAGGCGCTGCTACGTCGGCAGCGTGCGTTTCGTGAAGCCCCGGGTCTGATCGCTGACGGACGCGACATGGGAACCGTAGTATTTCCTGATGCACCAGTAAAAATTTTCCTTGATGCCTCTTCGGAAGAGCGTGCTCAACGCCGCATGCTTCAGTTGCAGGAAAAGGGGTTTAGTGTTAACTTTGATCGCCTTTTATCCGAGATAAAAGAGCGCGATGACCGCGATCGTAACCGCGCCGTCGCACCACTTGTTCCTGCAGAAGATGCTTTAGTACTGGATTCAACCAGTTTAACTATTGAGCAAGTGATTGAAAAAGCGCTACAATATGCGCGCCAAAAACTGGCACTCGCGTAATTGCGACCGATTTAGCAGTACCCCCGCTGCAATGGACTGACGGCGGGTATGTGAAACAACCCCATCCGGCACGGAGCCAGGTGGACGTTAATATTAACCTGAAGATTAAACATGACTGAATCTTTTGCTCAACTGTTTGAAGAATCCTTAAAAGAAATCGAAACCCGTCCGGGTTCCATCGTTCGCGGTGTTGTTGTTGCTATCGACAAAGACGTAGTACTGGTTGACGCCGGTCTGAAATCTGAGTCCGCCATTCCGGCTGAGCAGTTCAAAAACGCCCAGGGCGAGCTGGAAATCCAGGTTGGTGACGAAGTTGACGTTGCTCTGGACGCAGTAGAAGACGGCTTCGGCGAAACCCTGCTGTCTCGTGAGAAAGCTAAACGTCACGAAGCATGGATCACGCTGGAGAAAGCTTACGAAGAAGCTGAAACTGTGGTCGGTGTTATCAACGGCAAAGTTAAAGGTGGCTTCACTGTTGAGCTGAATGGTATTCGTGCGTTCCTGCCAGGTTCACTGGTAGACGTTCGTCCAGTCCGTGACACCCTGCACCTCGAAGGCAAAGAGCTTGAGTTCAAAGTAATCAAGCTGGACCAGAAGCGTAACAACGTTGTTGTTTCCCGTCGTGCCGTTATCGAATCCGAAAACAGCGCAGAACGCGATCAGCTGCTGGAAAACCTGCAGGAAGGCATGGAAGTCAAAGGTATCGTTAAGAACCTCACTGACTACGGCGCATTCGTTGACCTGGGCGGCGTTGATGGCCTGCTGCACATCACCGACATGGCGTGGAAACGCGTTAAGCACCCAAGCGAAATCGTGAACGTGGGCGACGAAATCACTGTTAAAGTGCTGAAGTTCGACCGCGAGCGTACTCGTGTATCCCTCGGCCTGAAACAGCTGGGCGAAGATCCATGGGTAGCTATCGCTAAGCGTTACCCAGAAGGTACTAAACTGACTGGTCGCGTAACCAACCTGACCGACTACGGCTGCTTCGTTGAAATCGAAGAAGGCGTTGAAGGCCTGGTGCACGTTTCCGAAATGGACTGGACCAACAAAAACATCCACCCATCCAAAGTTGTTAACGTTGGTGATGTAGTGGAAGTGATGGTTCTGGATATCGACGAAGAACGTCGTCGTATCTCCCTGGGCCTGAAACAGTGCAAAAACAACCCATGGCAGCAGTTCGCGGAAACCCACAACAAGGGCGACCGTGTTGAAGGTAAAATCAAGTCTATCACTGACTTCGGTATCTTCATCGGCCTGGACGGCGGCATCGATGGCCTGGTTCACCTGTCTGACATCTCCTGGAACGTTGCAGGCGAAGAAGCAGTTCGTGAATACAAAAAAGGCGACGAAATCGCTGCAGTTGTTCTGCAGGTTGACGCAGAGCGTGAGCGTATCTCCCTGGGCGTTAAACAGCTCGCAGAAGATCCGTTCAACAACTGGGTTGCACTGAACAAGAAAGGCGCAATCGTAAACGGTAAAGTGACTGCAGTTGACGCTAAAGGCGCAACCGTAGAACTGGCTGACGGCGTTGAAGGTTACCTGCGCGCTTCTGAAGCTTCACGTGACCGCGTTGAAGATGCCACTCTGGTTCTGAACGTTGGCGACGACGTTGAAGCTAAGTTCACCGGTGTTGACCGTAAGAACCGTGCAATCAGCCTGTCTGTTCGTGCTAAAGACGAAGCTGATGAGAAAGATGCAATCGCAACTGTTAACAAACAGGAAGATGCAAACTTCTCTAACAACGCAATGGCTGAAGCTTTCAAAGCAGCTAAAGGCGAGTAATATCAGGTTCTCGGCATCATTTGAGCTGTAACGCATTTACAGCGCGAAGGATGAGGAGCAGACTTGACAGATTGCAGGATTCGTCCTGTAATCAATAACAAAGGGCGGCTACGGCCGCCCTTGTTTAATGAGCTGTTCAGCTAATTGGTTTGAAAGGAACCGGAGGAATCATGACCAAGTCAGAATTGATTGAAAGACTTGCCAGTCAGCAACCGCATATCCCTGCCAAGGCAGTGGAAGATGCCGTAAAAGAGATGCTGGAGCATATGGCCTCCACTCTTGCCCAGGGCGAGCGCATTGAAATCCGCGGTTTCGGTAGTTTTTCTCTGCACTATCGTGCTCCACGTACCGGGCGTAACCCGAAAACTGGTGATAAAGTCGAGCTGGAAGGTAAGTACGTTCCACACTTTAAGCCGGGTAAAGAGCTGCGCGATCGCGCCAATATTTACGGCAACTGAGTTTAGCCAGCCGGTTAAACTGGGTTCGAAAGAAAGCACCTGCGGGTGCTTTTTTTGTACCCGTCGCTTTCTTTCTGAAGGTGCCTCGCATTTTCCGTTTCGTTTTCTGTAACGCATAAAATACATTGCTGCGCTTGCTGTAAATCGCATCCTTCTTACCTGACGACCCGCACCACCCGCTAGCATACTGCCACCCTGAAACAGGGAGGTAGCAATGGGAATTCCCGCTTTAGGTATCTGCGCCATTCTGGCGATAGCCCCGTTACTCTGGTTACCCGAACTGCCATCGCGTTATACCGTGTGGATAATGATGGCTGGCGGGGCTGCACTGGCCGCACGCCAAAACATACGGCTTAAGTATGTGGGGCTTACGCTGCTCTTTTGCGTGTGGGGCATTCTGGCTGCGCAAGAGAGCGTCTGGCCGATGCAGCATTTAACCACAGGTGCCGTACAGGCCGAGGTAGAAATCTCCACCACTGATGGTGCCACTGTGCATCAGGGAAAAATACTCACCGTTGATGGCCAACGCTGGTGGGCGTCAACGGGCGTAACGCTTTATGGTCATTATCTGCCGCAGAAAGCGTGCGCCGGTCAGCGCTGGGCAATGACCCTCAGGCTCAGGCCGGCTCACGGCGAACTGAACGACGGAGGGTATGATCCCCAGCGCAGCGCTATTGCCCGCCATCAAACGCTGAGCGGGCGCTTTACCCATGCAGAACTCGTCGATGGGCGTTGCAGTCTGCGAGCGCAATACCTGACGTCGCTGCAAAACCGACTTTCTGCATATCGCTGGGGCGCAGTGATCCTCGGGCTGGGGATGGGGGAACGTCTGGATGTTCCAGAAGAAATAAAAGACCTGATGCGTGAAACCGGCACGCTGCATCTGATGGCGATTTCGGGCCTGCATATCGCGCTGGCGGCCTCCATCGTCTGGTTGCTCACGCGCGGGCTTCAGTTTTTATTACCTTGCCATCGTGTCCACTGGCAAATGCCTCTGCTGGCCGGGTTATGCTTTGCCGCTTTCTACGCCTGGCTGACCGGCCTGCAGCCGCCCGCGCTACGCACGGTCATCGCACTTGCCGTGCTGGCGGCACTGCGCATCGGTGCCCGGCAGTGGTCTCCCTGGCAGGTGTGGATCTGCTGTGTCGCGGCGATCCTGATAAGCGATCCCTTAGCCATGCTATCGCAGAGTCTGCTTCTGTCTGCATTTGCCGTCGCCGCGCTGATTTTCTGGTTTCAGTGGCTACCGCTTCCTGACTGGCAACGGGCTCGACGTATTCGGCCGCTGCTGAACCTTCTCTATCTTCAGGTCGGCATGCTGTTGCTTCTCATGCCGTTACAGGTTCTGATTTTCCATGGCTTTAGCATTTCATCGTTGATCGCCAATCTCTTTGCCGTTCCGCTGGTGACGTTTGTCTGCGTACCGCTGATTTTACTTGGCATGCTGCTCCATCTGCTGCCACTGGCGGGGCTGGAAAGCGGCATCTGGTATACGGCCGATAAGGCGCTTGCCGGGTTGTTCTGGCTGCTGATGCGCCTGCCAGACGGCTGGCAGAGTGTGGATCAACGCTGGCAATACATAACGTTACTGCCCTGGCTTATCATCATCGGCTGGCGTTTTCGTGCCTGGAAAACCGTTCCTGCCGTTTGTCTGGCTGGAAGTGTCTTACTGGCTTTTCCCCTCTGGCGAACGGCGAAAAGCGACGCATGGACGCTACATATGCTGGATGTAGGGCAGGGGCTGGCAATGGTCATTGAACGGCAGGGTAAAGCCATTCTCTATGACACCGGGCTCGCCTGGCCGGGCGGGGATAGCGCGCAGCGGTTAATCATACCGTGGCTGCGCTGGCATCACCTGCGGCCAGAGGGGGTTATTCTCAGCCATGAGCACCTCGACCATGCGGGAGGCCTTGCATCGCTACAAAAAGCATGGCCTGAGATATGGGTAAGAAGTCCGCTGCGCCTGGCGGGGCATCTTCCCTGTTTTCGTGGGCAAAAATGGCGATGGCAGGGGTTAACCTTCTCCGTCCACTGGCCTCCTGAAAATTATCCGGCTCAGGGGAACAATCACTCCTGCGTGGTAAAAATTGACGACGGCGAGCAGAGCGTTCTGCTGACGGGAGACATTGAAGCACAGGCAGAACAGGCTATGCTTAGCCATTACTGGAAACATCTTACGTCAACACTCATACAGGTACCGCATCACGGCAGCAATACCTCGTCATCTTTGCCGCTGGTACAGCGGGTGGATGGACAGATTGCGCTGGATTCAGCGGCCCGCTACAACGCATGGCGGTTCCCGTCGGTTAAAGTGGTCCGGCGTTATCGAAAAGAGGGGTATATCTGGCACGATACCCCCCATTCCGGGCAAATATCGGTGACGTTTTCGCACCATCGCTGGCAAATCCGGCTCTTGCGGGATCAATTTTTACCACGTTGGTATCATCAGTGGTTTGGCGCGCCCGTAGATAACGGGTAGAATATGCGGCTATTTCAACAAATGCTGGTTTTTTGAATGCATAACGACAAAGATCTCTCCACGTGGCAAACCTTCCGCCGACTCTGGCCGATGATTGCACCTTTTAAAGCAGGCCTGATCGTGGCGGGTGTAGCGTTAATTCTCAACGCAGCCAGCGATACTTTTATGTTATCGCTCCTCAAACCGTTACTGGATGACGGTTTTGGTAAAACGGATCGCTCAGTGTTGCTATGGATGCCTCTGGTGGTTATCGGGCTGATGATCTTACGTGGTATCACCAGCTATATCTCCAGCTACTGCATCTCCTGGGTTTCCGGGAAAGTGGTTATGACCATGCGCCGTCGTCTGTTCAGCCACATGATGGGCATGCCGGTCTCATTCTTTGACAAGCAGTCTACCGGGACGCTGCTGTCCCGCATCACCTACGACTCAGAGCAGGTAGCCTCCTCGTCCTCAAGCGCACTGATTACCGTCGTGCGTGAAGGGGCGTCGATCATCGGCCTGTTCGCGATGATGTTCTATTACAGCTGGCAGCTGTCGATCATCCTTATCGTTCTGGCGCCGATAGTTTCTATTGCTATCCGTGTCGTCTCGAAGCGCTTCCGCAATATCAGTAAAAATATGCAGAACACCATGGGGCAGGTGACGACCAGCGCAGAGCAGATGCTGAAAGGGCATAAAGAAGTGTTGATCTTCGGCGGTCAGGAAGTCGAAACCAAACGCTTTGACAAAGTCAGCAACAAAATGCGTCTGCAGGGGATGAAGATGGTCTCGGCCTCTTCCATCTCTGACCCGATCATTCAGCTGATTGCCTCACTGGCGCTGGCGTTCGTTCTCTATGCGGCAAGCTTCCCGAGCGTAATGGAGACACTGACGGCGGGTACCATCACCGTGGTCTTCTCCTCTATGATCGCCCTGATGCGCCCGCTGAAATCCCTGACGAACGTGAACGCCCAGTTCCAGCGCGGGATGGCCGCCTGCCAGACGCTGTTCAGCATTCTGGATTCCGAACAGGAAAAAGACGAAGGTAAACGCGAGGTAGAGCGTGCGCGCGGCGACGTTGAGTTCCGCAACGTGACCTTCACCTATCCAGGCCGCGAAACGCCGGCTCTGCGCAATATCAACCTGACGATTCCGGCAGGTAAAACCGTTGCGCTGGTAGGCCGCTCCGGCTCCGGTAAATCCACCATTGCCAGCCTCATCACCCGTTTCTACGACATTAACGAAGGTGAGATCCTGCTGGATGGCCACGACCTGCGGGAGTACACCCTGCAGTCGCTGCGTAACCAGGTTGCGCTGGTTTCTCAGAACGTGCATCTCTTCAACGATACGGTTGCCAACAACATTGCTTATGCGCG
This sequence comes from Enterobacter asburiae, assembly GCA_011754535.1. NCBI lineage: Bacteria > Pseudomonadati > Pseudomonadota > Gammaproteobacteria > Enterobacterales > Enterobacteriaceae > Enterobacter > Enterobacter asburiae. The sequence continues at coordinate 1,693,769 of JAAQVN010000001.1, forward strand.
CACTGACGAGTACAGCCGCGAGCAGATTGAGAACGCCGCGCGTATGGCCTATGCAATGGACTTTATCAACAAGATGGATAACGGTCTGGATACGATAATCGGTGAAAACGGCGTACTGCTCTCCGGCGGTCAACGCCAGCGTATCGCCATTGCGCGCGCGCTGCTGCGCGATAGCCCGATTCTGATCCTGGACGAAGCAACCTCTGCTCTGGATACGGAATCTGAACGCGCGATTCAGTCGGCGCTGGATGAACTGCAGAAGAACCGTACTTCGCTGGTGATTGCGCACCGTCTGTCCACTATTGAGCAGGCGGATGAGATCGTCGTGGTTGAGGACGGCATCATTGTTGAACGCGGAAGCCATGCTGATCTGCTGGAACACCGCGGCGTTTACGCCCAGCTTCATAAGATGCAGTTCGGCGAATGATTGCACGCATCTGGTCCGGTGAATCCCCGCTGTGGCTGCTGCTTTTGCCGCTTTCCTGGCTGTACGGCCTGGTGAGCGGCACTATTCGCCTGTTTTACCGTCTGGGGATCAAGCGCGCCTGGCGCGCGCCGGTGCCGGTTGTAGTGGTGGGTAACCTCACGGCGGGCGGCAACGGCAAAACGCCGGTGGTGATCTGGCTGGTAGAGCAGTTGCAAAAGCGCGGTATTCGCCCCGGCGTGGTGTCGCGCGGCTATGGTGGCAAAGCGGCGCATTACCCATTGCTGCTGTCGGCGGAAACCACGACCGCAGAAGCGGGGGATGAGCCAGTATTGATTTTCCAGCGTACCGGCGCGCCGGTTGCGGTCTCCCCGGTCCGCAGCGACGCCGTTCAGGCACTGCTTGCCGAACAGGCGGTACAAATCATCATCACTGACGATGGCCTGCAGCATTACGCTCTGGCGCGTGATAAAGAGATTGTGGTTATTGACGGCGTTCGCCGTTTCGGCAACGGCTGGTGGCTGCCTGCTGGCCCCATGCGCGAACGCGCTTCGCGACTGAAGTCCGTTGATGCAGTGATTGTGAACGGTGGTGAGGCAAAATCGGGTGAAATCCCGATGAACCTGCAGCCGGGTCTGGCGGTCAACCTGGCGACGGGTGAACGCCGGTCGGTTGCTGAGCTACCTTCACTGGTGGCGATGGCGGGAATTGGTCATCCGCCGCGCTTCTTCGCGACGCTGGAGCAGTGTGGCGCCCGGCTTGAAAAACGCGTTCCGCTGGCCGACCATCAGGCGCTGGTGGAAGGGCAGGTGGATGCCCTGACCGTGCCCGGACAGTCGCTGATCATGACCGAAAAAGATGCGGTGAAATGCCGTGCCTTTGCGAAAGAAAACTGGTGGTACCTGCCGGTTGACGCTGAACTCAGCGGCGAAAAGCCGGAACAATTGCTCAAGGAACTGATTGCGTTGGTGCAGTAGAGACTTACGCGGTTCTGGTGGCGCTTTGACTGACAGGAAAACGCATGTCTTTACCGCAACTCTCGCTTTCAGCCGCACGTCATTTACACCTTGCCGCGCAGGGGCTGCTCAAAAAGCCCCGCCGCCGCGCGCAGCCTGCCGATATCCTCTCTACCGTCCAGCGCATGTCGCTGCTCCAAATCGACACCATTAATATTGTGGCCCGTAGCCCTTACCTGGTGCTGTTTAGCCGTCTGGGAAGTTATCCTTCGCAGTGGCTGGATGAGGCGCTCTCCAAAGGGGAGCTGATGGAGTACTGGGCGCACGAAGCCTGCTTCCTGCCCCGCAGCGACTTTGCCCTGGTGCGCCACCGTATGCTTGCCCCGGAAAAGATGGGCTGGAAATACCGGCAGGCGTGGATGCAGGAACACGCGGCCGAAATAGAGCAGCTTATCAGCCATATTCAGGAAAAAGGCCCCGTTCGCTCCGCTGATTTTGAACATCCCCGCAAAGGTGCAAGCGGCTGGTGGGAGTGGAAACCGCACAAGCGTCATCTGGAAGGGTTATTCACGTCAGGCAAAGTCATGGTCATTGAACGGCGTAATTTTCAGCGCGTTTATGACCTGACGCATCGCGTGATGCCCCACTGGGACGACGAGCGCGACATGCTTACTCAGGAGGCCGCCGAAGCCATCATGCTGGAAAACAGCGCCCGCAGCCTGGGTATTTTCCGTGCGCAATGGCTGGCAGATTATTACCGCCTTCGCCAGCCCGCGCTGAAGCCGCTGCTGGAGATATGGCAGCGCGAACAGCGAGTCATTCCCGTCACGGTGGAAACGCTGGGAGAAATGTGGCTGCATGCGGATCTCCTCCCTCTGCTGCCCGAGGCCCTGGAGGGGAAACTCCGGGCAACGCACAGCGCGGTGTTGTCACCTTTCGATCCGGTGGTCTGGGACAGAAAGCGCGCTGAGCAGCTATTCGATTTCAGCTACCGGCTGGAGTGCTATACCCCGGCGCCAAAGCGGCAGTACGGCTATTTTGTTTTACCGCTGCTGCACAAGGGGCAACTGGTCGGCCGCATGGATGCCAAAATGCACCGCAAGACCGGCACGCTGGAAGTCATTGCGCTTTATCTGGAAGAGGGCGTCAGGGTCACTGCGAGCCTGGAAAAAGGGCTAACCTCCGCCATTAGCGAGTTCGCGCGTTGGCAGGGAGCTCACGACGTGACGCTTGGCCGGGCACCTGACGGGTTATTCACATCCTGTCGAAGTGGCTGGGAAACAGGCACTCCCTGAAAAGGGAATGTGTTAAGCTTTAGCGATTACCCATACGGAGGAACTATGGATCACCGTTTACTTGAAATTATTGCCTGCCCGGTATGCAACGGCAAACTCTACTACAGCCAGGATAAACAGGAGCTGATTTGCAAGCTGGACAGTCTGGCCTTCCCGCTGCGTGACGGCATTCCGGTATTGCTGGAAAACGAAGCCCGTTCCCTGGTGGCAGAAGAGAGCAAACCATGAGTTTTGTCGTCATTATTCCTGCGCGTTATGCCTCAACGCGTCTGCCGGGTAAACCTCTGGTGGATATCAACGGCAAGCCGATGATTGTGCATGTCCTTGAGCGGGCGCGTGAGTCCGGTGCCGACCGCATTATCGTTGCAACCGACCATCCTGATGTCGCCCGCGCGGTTGAAGCCGCAGGCGGTGAGGTGTGCATGACCCGCGCCGATCACCAGTCCGGCACCGAGCGTCTGGCGGAAGTGGTTGAGAAGTGTGGTTTCAGTGACGATACGGTCATCGTAAACGTGCAGGGCGACGAGCCGATGATCCCGGCGGTTATTATCCGTCAGGTGGCGGAGAATCTGGCGCAGCGCCAGGTCGGTATGGCGACGCTCGCGGTGCCCATTCACCACGCTGAAGAGGCATTTAATCCGAATGCGGTGAAGGTTGTCATGGATGCCGAAGGCTACGCGCTCTATTTCTCGCGCGCCACGATCCCCTGGGATCGCGATCGCTTTGCGGTATCAAAAGAGACCATCGGTGATTCCTTCCTGCGTCATATTGGGATCTACGGCTATCGCGCCGGCTTTATTCGTCGCTATGTTGCCTGGGCGCCGAGCCCGCTGGAGCATATCGAAATGCTGGAGCAGCTTCGCGTCCTCTGGTATGGCGAAAAAATCCACGTTGCCGTTGCCCGCGAAGTACCGGGAACGGGTGTTGATACGCCGGAAGATCTTGAGCGCGTCCGCGCCGAGCTGCGCTAATCCCGCCTGCATCCCTCCTTTCGGGGGGATGTCCTCTCCCCGCTAATTCCCCTTTCTTTACCCTAATTGATCTCTTCCGGGTGACATCTTCACGCTGTGCGCTCATTATAAAAGCAGTAGTCTTAATGGGGGTAATCTCATATGGAACAGCTGCGTGCCGAACTTAGCCATCTGCTGGGTGAGAAGTTAAGCCGGGTCGAATGCGTGAGTGAAAAGGCCGATACCGCACTTTGGTCGTTGTATGACAGCCAGGGCAACCCGATGCCGCTGATGGCCAGAAGTTTCACCTCGCCGGGCGTTGCCAGGCAGCTTGCGTGGAAAATGTCGATGCTGGCGAGGGAGGGGACCGTCCGTATGCCGACCGTGTACGGCGTGATGACGCATGAGGAACACCCCGGTCCGGATGTACTGCTGATTGAGCGTTTGCGCGGCGTGCCCGTTGAAGCGCCCGCGCGCACGCCGGAACGCTGGGAGCAGCTGAAAGACCAGATTGTCGAGGCGCTGCTGGCCTGGCACCGCCAGGATAGCCGCGGGCTCGTCGGGCCGGTCGACAGCACTCAGGAAAACCTGTGGCCGCTGTGGTATCGCCAGCGGGTGGAAGTGCTGTGGGGGACGCTTAACCAGTTCAACAATACCGGTTTAACCATGCAGGACAAACGTATCCTGTTTCGCACCCGCGAGTGCTTACCGGCACTGTTCGAAGGATTTAATGACAACTGCGTTCTGATCCACGGCAATTTTACTCTGCGCAGCATGCTAAAGGACTCCCGCAGCGATCAGCTTCTGGCAATGTTGGGGCCGGGGATCATGCTCTGGGCGCCGCGCGAATATGAGCTGTTCAGGCTCAGCGACAGCGGGGCGGCGGAAGGGTTACTGTGGCACTACCTTCAACGCGCGCCCGTTGCAGAGGCGTTTCTCTGGCGACGCTGGCTCTACCTGCTCTGGGACGAAGTGGCGCAGCTGGTCAACACCGGACGTTTCAATCGCGCCAACTTCGATCTTGCGGCGAGGTCACTCCTGCCCTGGCTCGCCTGACGATCCTTTCAGCCACTGCCAGAGGCGTCCGAGCGTCTCGTAGCCGACGCGATCGCTATGCATCAGCCACATCGGAGATGGAATAATCCGCTCCCATGGGTTGAGCGGCGCGCTGATGGCCATCTGGTTTGCCGGTGCGGGAAGCGGGTGCAGGCCTTGCTTCTCGAAGAAAATCATCGCTCTTGGCAGGTGCGAGGCGGAGGTCACCAGTAAGAACGGAACATCGCCAATCGCCTGCTTCACCGCAGCGGCCTCTTCCTCGGTATCCTTTGGGCTGTCCAGGGTGATAATCGAGGAACGCGGGACGCCGAGCGATTCCGCGATTCTGGCGCCCGCTTCAGCCGTACTCACCGGGTTCGTTTTTGCCGCCGCGCCGGTGAAGATCATTTTTGATCCCGGATTCGCCAGCCAGAGGCGAATGCCCTCGTTTAGCCGCGGCAGGCTGTTGTTAATCAGGTTCGAGCTGGGGGCCCAGTCAGGATCCCAGGTATATCCGCCGCCCAGCACCACGATGTATTCAACTTTCTGGTTTCCCTGCCACGTTGGGTACTTAGCTTCGATGGGACGTAACAGGCCATCCGCCACCGGTTGCAGGCTCAGCAGCAGCAGGACAAGCCAGCCGAACGTGATAAGCGTTTTGCCACTTTTCTGAAAGCGACTAAACCACACCAGCGCCAGCCCCAGCGCAATGATGATGAGTAGCAGCGGAAGGGGAAGCATCATCCCTCCAACGTATTTCTTAAGGGTAAAAAGCATCCTTTTTGGTTCCTTTTTTGACCATATAGCAGGTGATTACCCGTGATATTACACCAGAGAGGTTCATTCTCCGCGCGGGTGTGACAAAATAGCGGTTTTGCAGTTAGCGAGTGGAACTCTCCCAATGCGGGATCGCAATTTTGATGACATCGCGGAAAAGTTTTCGCGCAACATTTATGGCACCACGAAAGGACAGCTCCGTCAGACGATCCTCTGGCAGGATCTGGACACCATTCTGGCTACCTTTGGCGGCCAAACGTTGCGCGTACTGGACGCCGGAGGCGGTGAAGGGCAGACGGCGATAAAAATGGCCGGGCTCGGTCATCACGTCACGCTTTGCGATCTTTCTGCTGAAATGGTCGCCCGCGCGACGCGTGCCGCAGAAGAGAAAGGTGTGAGCGACAACATGCATTTTATACAATGCGCCGCTCAGGACATCGCACAGCATTTGGAAACCCAGGTTGATCTGATATTGTTTCATGCGGTGCTGGAGTGGGTAGCCGATCCGCTAAGCGTGTTACAAACCCTGTGGTCGATGTTGCGCCCGGGCGGCACGCTGTCGCTGATGTTCTACAATGCTAACGGCTTCCTGATGCACAATATGGTGGCAGGAAACTTCGACTATGTTCAGGTCGGGATGCCTAAAAAGAAAAAACGCACGCTTTCCCCGGACTATCCGCGCGATCCGCAGCAGGTTTACGGCTGGCTGGAAGAGATTGGCTGGCAGATCGTCGGGAAGACGGGCGTCAGGGTGTTTCATGATTATCTGCGTGAAAAACACAAACAGCGTGACTGTTTTGACACCTTAACAGAATTAGAAACGCGGTATTGCCGCCAGGAGCCTTTTGTCAGCCTTGGCCGCTATATTCACGTCACCGCGCACAAGCCGCAGATGCAAGGATAACCTATGAGTGAATTTTCCCAGACAGTCCCCGAACTGGTTGCCTGGGCCAGGAAAAACGATTTCTCCATCTCGCTGCCGGTAGACAGACTCTCTTTCCTGCTGGCGGTTGCCACGCTGAACGGCGAGCGGCTGGACGGTGAAATGAGCGAGGGTGAACTGGTGGATGCGTTCCGCCACGTCAGTGATGCGTTTGAGCAAACCAGCGAAACCATTAGCGTGCGTGCCAACAACGCGATCAACGATATGGTGCGTCAACGTCTGCTGAACCGCTTTACCAGCGAGCAGGCGGAAGGAAACGCCATCTATCGCCTGACGCCGCTGGGCATCGGCATCACCGATTACTATATTCGCCAGCGCGAATTTTCCACGCTGCGTCTTTCCATGCAGCTCTCGATCGTGGCCGGTGAGCTTAAGCGCGCCGCCGATGCGGCGGATGAAAACGGTGACGAATTCCACTGGCATCGCAACGTTTACGCGCCGCTGAAATACTCGGTGGCCGAGATTTTCGACAGTATCGATCTCACCCAGCGCCTGATGGACGAACAGCAGCAGCAGGTGAAAGACGATATCGCGCAGCTGCTGAATAAAGACTGGCGAGCGGCCATCTCCAGCTGTGAACTTTTGCTGTCAGAAACCTCCGGTACTCTGCGTGAACTGCAGGATACGCTGGAGGCCGCAGGGGACAAGCTGCAGGCCAACCTGCTGCGCATCCAGGACGCGACCCTGGCGCACGACGATCTGCATTTTATCGACCGTCTGGTGTTCGATCTGCAGAGTAAACTCGACCGCATTATCAGCTGGGGCCAGCAGTCGATCGATCTGTGGATCGGCTATGACCGCCACGTGCATAAATTTATCCGTACCGCGATTGATATGGATAAAAACCGCGTCTTTGCCCAGCGTCTGCGTCAGTCGGTACAGACCTACTTTGATGCGCCGTGGGCGCTGACCTATGCCAATGCCGATCGTCTGCTGGATATGCGCGACGAAGAGATGGCATTGCGCGATGAAGAGGTGACCGGTGAACTGCCGCCGGATCTGGAGTACGAAGAATTCAACGAAATTCGCGAGCAGCTTGCGGCCATGATCGAAGAACAGCTCGCTGTCTACAAAACCAGACAAGCGCCGCTGGATCTTGGACTCGTGGTGCGCGACTATCTGGCGCAATATCCTCGCGCGCGCCACTTCGACGTTGCCCGCATTGTGGTAGACCAGGCGGTGCGCCTGGGTATCGCGCAAGCAGATTTCACCGGACTGCCGCCGAAGTGGCAGCCAATTAACGATTACGGAGCCAAGGTACAGGCGCATGTCATTGACAAATATTGAACAAGTGATGCCAGTTAAGCTGGCACAGGCGCTGGCGAATCCGTTATTTCCGGCGCTGGACAGCCAGCTACGTGCCGGTCGTCACATTGGCCTGGACGAGCTGGATAATCACGCCTTTTTGATGGACTTCCAGGAGTACCTGGAAGAGTTTTACGCCCGCTATAACGTGGAGCTTATCCGCGCGCCGGAAGGCTTTTTCTACCTGCGCCCGCGCTCCACGACCCTGATCCCGCGCTCTGTTCTCTCCGAGCTGGACATGATGGTCGGCAAAATTCTTTGCTATCTCTATCTCAGCCCGGAACGTCTGGCGAATGAAGGGATCTTCACCCAGCAGGAACTTTACGACGAGCTGCTGACGCTGGCGGATGAAAGCAAGCTGCTCAAGCTGGTGAACAACCGCTCCACGGGGTCGGATCTCGATCGTCAGAAATTACAGGAAAAGGTTCGCTCTTCCCTGAACCGTCTGCGCCGTCTGGGGATGGTCTGGTTTATGGGCCACGACAGCAGCAAATTCCGCATTACGGAATCGGTCTTCCGCTTCGGCGCCGACGTGCGTGCGGGCGATGACGCGCGTGAAGCGCAGCTTCGCATGATCCGCGACGGTGAAGCGATGCCGGTGGAAAACCATTTGCAGCTCAACGACGAGCATGAAGAGAATCTGCCGGATAGCGGGGAGGAAGAGTAATGATTGAACGCGGTAAATTTCGCTCACTGACGCTGATTAACTGGAACGGCTTCTTTGCCCGAACGTTCGATCTGGATGAGCTGGTCACGACGCTCTCCGGCGGTAACGGGGCGGGGAAATCCACCACCATGGCGGCGTTTGTTACGGCGCTGATCCCCGATCTGACGCTGCTTCACTTCCGTAACACCACCGAAGCGGGCGCGACAAGCGGCTCCCGTGATAAAGGTCTGCACGGTAAGCTGAAAGCGGGCGTTTGTTATTCCGTGCTGGACGTCATTAACTCGCGTCACCAGCGCGTGGTGGTGGGCGTGCGCCTGCAGCAGGTCGCCGGTCGCGACCGTAAAGTGGATATCAAACCGTTTGCCATCCAGGGGCTGCCAACCTCCGTGCAGCCGACCGCGCTGCTCACGGAAACCCTGAACGAACGCCAGGCGCGCGTGTTGACGCTGCAGGAGCTGAAGGACAAGCTCGAAGCTATTGAAGGCGTGCAGTTCAAGCAGTTCAACTCGATTACCGATTACCACTCCCTGATGTTCGATCTGGGCGTGGTGGCGCGCCGTCTACGCACCGCATCAGACCGTAGCAAATACTACCGTCTGATCGAAGCCTCCCTGTACGGCGGTATCTCCAGCGCCATTACCCGCTCCCTGCGAGACTACCTGCTGCCGGAAAACAGCGGCGTGCGTAAGGCCTTCCAGGATATGGAAGCGGCGCTGCGTGAAAACCGCATGACGCTGGAAGCCATTCGCGTTACCCAGTCTGACCGCGACCTGTTTAAACACCTGATCAGCGAAGCCACCAACTACGTGGCGGCGGACTATATGCGTCACGCCAACGAGCGCCGCGTGCATCTCGACCAGGCGTTAGAATACCGCCGCGAGCTGTTTACCTCCCGTAAACAGCTGGTGGCCGAGCAGTACAAGCACGTCGAGATGGCGCGCGAGCTGGGCGAGCACAACGGTGCCGAAGGCGATCTGGAAGCTGATTACCAGGCTGCCAGCGATCACCTGAACCTGGTGCAGACCGCGCTGCGCCAGCAGGAGAAAATCGAGCGCTATGAAGCGGATCTCGATGAGCTGCAGATTCGTCTTGAAGAGCAAAATGAAGTGGTGGCCGAAGCCGCCGAGATGCAGGAAGAGAACGAAGCCCGCGCCGAAGCTGCCGAGCTGGAAGTGGACGAGCTGAAAAGCCAGCTTGCTGATTACCAGCAGGCGCTGGACGTGCAGCAGACGCGTGCGATTCAGTACAACCAGGCGCTGCAGGCGCTACAGCGTGCGAAAGAGCTGTGCCATCTGCCAGACCTGACGCCGGACAGCGCCGACGAGTGGCTGGATACCTTCCAGGCCAAAGAGCAGGAAGCCACCGAGAAACTGCTCTCGCTTGAACAGAAAATGAGCGTCGCGCAAACGGCGCACAGCCAGTTTGAGCAGGCTTATCAGCTGGTGGTCGCGATTAACGGCCCGCTGGCGCGTAATGAAGCCTGGGACGTAGCCCGTGAACTGCTGCGCGACGGCGTGAACCAGCGCCATCTGGCCGAACAGGTGCAGCCGCTGCGTATGCGCCTGAACGAACTGGAACAGCGCCTGCGCGAGCAGCAGGAAGCCGAGCGTTTGCTCGCTGAGTTCTGCAAGCGCCAGGGCAAACAATACGATTTCGACGAGCTTGAGGCACTGCATCAGGAGCTGGAAGCACGTATTGCGGCCCTGTCTGATACCGTATCAAACGCCAGCGAACAGCGTATGACGCTGCGTCAGGAGCTGGAGCAGCTTCAGTCTCGTTCGAAGACGCTTCTGGAGCGTGCGCCGGTCTGGCTGGCAGCGCAAAGCAGCCTGAACCAGCTCAGCGAACAGTGTGGCGAGGAGTTTGAATCCAGCCAGCAGGTGACCGAATACCTGCAGCAGCTGCTGGAGCGCGAGCGCGAAGCCATCGTTGAGCGTGACGAAGTGGGCGCGCGCAAGCGTGACGTGGATGAAGAAATCGAGCGCTTAAGCCAGCCGGGCGGGTCAGAAGATCCGCGTCTGAATACCCTGGCCGAGCGTTTTGGCGGCGTACTGCTGTCTGAGATTTACGATGACGTTGGCCTGGACGATGCGCCGTATTTCTCCGCGCTGTACGGTCCATCCCGCAACGCAATCGTGGTGCCGGATCTGTCACTGATTTCTGAGCAGCTGGCAGGGCTTGAGGATTGTCCGGAAGATCTCTATCTGATCGAAGGGGATCCGCAGTCGTTCGATGATAGCGTCTTCAGCGTTGACGAGCTGGAAAAAGCGGTGGTGGTGAAAATCGCCGATCGCCAGTGGCGCTATTCCCGCTTCCCCGAGCTGCCGCTGTTTGGCCGCGCCGCGCGCGAAAGCCGCATCGAGAGCCTGCACGCCGAGCGTGAAACGCTGTCTGAACGTTTTGCGACCCTGTCGTTTGACGTGCAGAAAACCCAGCGTTTGCACCAGGCGTTCAGCCGCTTTATCGGAAGCCATCTCGCCGTGGCGTTTGAAGCCGACCCGGAAGCGGAAATCCGCAAGCTCAATACCCGCCGTGGCGAGCTGGAGCGCGCGATTACCAGTCATGAAAGTGACAACCAGCAGAGCCGCGTCCAGTTTGAACAGGCGAAAGAGGGCGTCGCTGCCCTTAACCGCATCCTGCCGCGCCTCAACCTGCTGGCGGATGATACGCTGGCCGACCGCGTGGATGAGATCCAGGAGCGTCTGGATGAAGCCCAGGAAGCCGCGCGTTTCGTGCAGCAGCACGGCAACCAGCTGGCGAAGCTGGAGCCCGTGGTGTCTGTACTGCAAAGCGACCCGGAACAGTTCGAGCAGTTAAAAGAAGATTATGCCTGGTCGCAGCAGGTGCAGCGCGAGGCGCGCCAGCAGGCGTTTGCCCTGACGGAAGTGGTGCAGCGTCGGGCCCATTTCGGCTACTCCGATTCGGCTGAAATGCTGAGCGGTAACAGCGACCTGAATGAAAAACTGCGTCAACGCCTTGAGCAGGCGGAAGCCGAACGTACCCGCGCTCGCGAAGCGATGCGCAGCCACTCGGCGCAGCTGAATCAGTACAACCAGGTGCTGGCCTCGCTGAAAAGCTCCTTCGACACCAAGAAAGAGCTGTTAAACGACCTGCAGAAAGAGCTGCAGGACATTGGCGTCCGTGCCGACAGCGGGGCGGAAGAGCGCGCGCGCATTCGTCGTGATGAGCTGCATAGCCAGCTCAGCAATAACCGTGCGCGTCGTAATCAGCTGGAGAAAGCGCTCACCTTCTGCGAAGCGGAAATGGATAACCTGACCCGTCGCCTGCGCAAGCTGGAGCGCGACTATCACGAAATGCGTGAGCAGGTCGTGACGGCGAAAGCGGGCTGGTGCGCCGTGATGCGCATGGTGAAAGACAACAACGTTGAACGTCGCCTGCACCGTCGCGAGCTGGCATACCTCTCTGCCGATGAGCTGCGTTCGATGTCGGATAAGGCGCTGGGTGCGCTGCGTCTGGCGGTGGCGGATAACGAACATCTGCGCGATGTATTGCGCATGTCAGAGGATCCGAAACGTCCTGAACGTAAAATTCAGTTCTTCGTGGCCGTTTATCAGCACCTGCGCGAGCGTATTCGTCAGGACATCATCCGTACCGACGATCCAGTCGAAGCCATCGAACAGATGGAAATTGAGCTGGGGCGTCTGACGGAAGAGCTGACCTCCCGCGAGCAGAAGCTGGCGATCAGCTCCCGCAGTGTGGCGAACATCATTCGCAAAACCATTCAGCGCGAGCAGAACCGTATCCGCCAGCTGAACCAGGGGCTGCAGAGCGTCTCGTTTGGTCAGGTCAACAGCGTGCGTCTTAACGTCAACGTCCGTGAAGCCCACGCGACGCTGCTGGAAGTGCTCTCTGAGCAGCACGAGCAGCATCAGGATCTGTTCAACAGCAACCGTCTGACCTTCTCCGAAGCGCTGGCGAAGCTGTATCAGCGCCTGAATCCGCAGATTGATATGGGCCAGCGTACGCCGCAAACCATCGGTGAAGAGCTGCTGGACTACCGCAACTACCTGGAAATGGAAGTTGAGGTTAACCGTGGTTCAGACGGCTGGCTGCGTGCGGAATCCGGGGCGCTCTCTACCGGTGAAGCCATCGGTACCGGGATGTCAATTCTGGTGATGGTGGTGCAGAGCTGGGAAGATGAAGCACGTCGTCTGCGCGGGAAAGATATCTCCCCATGCCGACTGCTGTTCCTGGATGAAGCGGCGCGTCTCGATGCCCGCTCTATTGCCACGCTGTTCGAGCTTTGCGAACGTCTCGATATGCAGCTCATTATTGCGGCACCGGAAAACATCAGCCCTGAAAAAGGCACCACCTATAAACTGGTGCGTAAAGTGTTCCAGAACAGCGAACACGTGCACGTTGTCGGGCTGCGTGGCTTTGCGCCGCAGCCGCCGGAGTCATTGCCGGAAACCACGGCAGACGCGTCCTGAGGCGTTTTGTTACAAAGAGCGGCGCAGAAGCGCCGCTTTTTTTATTCACTTAACTTGTGCTCAGGGCTGCGTTATCTTTAAACTTCTTTACATAAGGTAAGGCAGCAGAGTTGTCGTCTACCTATAATAAAAGAAAGCCCCACCGTGATGGGCATGTCGTGAAAACAGGGGGCAAGGGATGTTGCTGAAGAAAGAATGTGGTCGTCAGCTGTCAGCGCTGAGTTTATGCCTGGCAGTGATGTTTGCTCCACTGTTAACCGCCCAGGCCGACGAGCCTGAAATTGTGCCGACTGACAGCTCCGCAGCGACAGGCGCGCAGCCGACGTCATTGTCTCAGCCGCTGGAACAGTCTCCGGCAACGGCCATCATGGCCGGGATTAAGCCGTTGCCGGAAGGCATTGACGTCGAATCGCTCAGCCAGCAGCTCCAGACGGGGCTGCCGTCAGGCTACACGCCCGCCTATATCAATCAGCTCACGCTGCTTTATGCTGCCCGCGATATGAAACCCATGTGGGAAAACCGTGAAGCCGTGCGCGCCTTCCAGCAGCAGTTGGCGGAAGTGGCGATTGCGGGCTTTCAGCCGCAGTTTACGAAGTGGGTTGAACTGTTAACCGATCCTGCCGTCACCGGTCAGGCGCGGGATGTGGTCCTTTCCGATGCCATGATGGGCTACCTGCAGTTTGTGGCGGGTATTCCGGTTAACGGTAACCGCTGGTTGTACAGCGATAAGCCCTATAAGCTGGCGACGCCAGCCCTGTCGGTGATTAACCAGTGGCAATTAGCGCTGGATAACGGCGACCTGCCGCGCTTCATTGCCAGCCTCGCGCCGGCGCATCCGCAGTATGCCACCATGCACCAGTCGCTCCTCGCGCTGGTGGGGGACTCGCGGCCATGGCCGCAAATGCGGGGGACCGCAACGCTGCGTCCGGGTCAGTGGAGCAGCGATGTGCCTGCCCTGCGCGAGATCCTGAAACGCTCCGGTATTCTTGATAGCGGGCCGAAGATTGCCTTGCCGGGCGACGATCCGCAAAGCGCGGTGGTCAGCCCGTCAGCGCCCGTGAAAGAGAGCAAGGCCATTACCCTGAGTAATAAGCCCGCGGCCTATGATCGCGAACTGGTCGCCGCGGTTAAACAGTTCCAGGCCGCTCAGGGGCTAGGGGCCGATGGCGTCATTGGCCCGTCAACGCGTGACTGGCTTAACGTATCGCCTGCGCAGCGGGCAGGGGTGCTGGCGCTCAATATTCAGCGTTTGCGCCTGCTGCCGGGCACGCTGTCAACCGGCATTATGGTTAACATCCCGGCCTATTCACTGGTCTATTATCAGGATGGTAGCGAGAAGCTGGCCTCGCGCGTGATTGTCGGGCGTCCTGATCGTAAAACGCCGATGATGAGCAGCGCGTTAAATAACGTGGTGGTTAACCCACCGTGGAACGTACCGCCGACGCTGGCGCGTAAGGACATTCTGCCTAAGGTCTGGAACGATCCGGGTTATCTGGAACGTCATGGCTATACGGTAATGCGTGGCTGGAACAGTAAAGAGGCGATCGATCCTTATATGGTCGACTGGTCGACGATCACGCCATCTAACCTGCCGTTCCGCTTCCAGCAGGCACCTGGCGCACATAACTCGCTTGGACGCTATAAATTCAACATGCCGAGTTCAGATGCTATCTATCTGCACGATACGCCGAACCACAATCTGTTCCAGAAAGATACCCGGGCACTGAGTTCAGGCTGCGTGCGCGTGAATAAAGCCTCGGAGTTGGCCAACATGCTGTTGCAGGATGCGGGCTGGAACGATACGCGTATTTCTGACGCCCTGAAGCAGGGGGATACGCGCTACGTGAATATTCGCCACAACATTCCGGTCAATCTTTACTATCTGACGGCGTTTGTGGGCGAAGACGGGCGCACTCAGTACCGTACAGATATTTACAATTATGATCTCACCGCGCGATCCGGCGCACAAATTTTGCCAAAAGCGGAACAATTAATCAGGTAAATGAAGCAGTTCGGGAAAAATGATTGTCGTAAGTTATGGTGAATCGGGGCCAATATCGCTGTAAGCCGCGTATTCACTGGGGTTGGGCGCCTTGACGTACCCCGTTTTGCCAGTTAAGGTGCCCTTCGTGCGCTAAGCATATTACGATTTCTTTGACCTGTAGACCTGATTATCATGGACAAATTTGACGCTAATCGCCGCAAGCTGCTGGCGTTAGGTGGTGTTGCGCTTGGCGCAGCGGCCATCTTACCGACGCCAGCATTTGCCACCCTCTCGACACCTCGTCCGCGCGTTTTAACGCTCAGCAATCTTCACACCGGTGAGTCGCTAAAAGCGGAGTTTTTCGATGGCAGAGGCTATATTCAGGATGAATTAGCAAGACTCAACCATTTTTTCCGTGATTTCCGCGCGAATAAAGTAAAAGCCATCGACCCTGGACTGTTTGATCAGCTTTTCCGCCTTCAGGGCCTGCTGGGCACCAGCAAGCCGGTGCAGCTTATTTCTGGTTATCGCTCAATTGATACCAATAACGAACTGCGCGCCCATAGCCGTGGGGTAGCGAAAAAAAGCTACCACACGAAGGGACAGGCAATGGATTTCCACATTGAAGGCGTTTCGTTAGCCAATATTCGCAAAGCCGCGTTATCTATGCGCGCTGGTGGTGTAGGATATTACCCACGTAGCAACTTTGTGCATATTGATACCGGGCCGGTTCGGCACTGGTAATAACGAAACACAGGAGCAGTATGAACTATCGTATTATTCCGGTTACCGCGTTCTCCCAGAACTGTTCATTAATCTGGTGCGAACAAACCAAACTGGCCGCGCTTGTCGATCCCGGCGGTGACGCTGAGAAAATCAAGCAGGAAGTTGCCGACAGCGGCGTGACGCTGATGCAGATTTTACTGACGCATGGTCACCTCGACCATGTGGGTGCAGCGGCTGAACTGGCTAAATACTACGGTGTGCCGATTATCGGCCCGGAAAAAGAAGATGAGTTCTGGCTGCAGGGGTTACCCGCCCAAAGCCGCATGTTTGGCCTTGATGAGTGTCTGCCTTTGACGCCCGATCGTTGGCTAAACGAAGGAGAGCGCGTTAACGTAGGGAATGTGACTTTACAGGTGTTGCATTGTCCTGGGCATACGCCAGGCCATATCGTCTTCTTTGACGACCAGTCCCGTCTGCTGATATCCGGCGATGTGATTTTCAAAGGTGGCGTAGGACGCAGCGATTTTCCGCGTGGCGACCACGGGCAGCTGATTCAGTCGATCAAACAGAAGTTATTGCCGCTGGGTGATGACGTAACGTTTATCGCAGGACACGGTCCGATGTCGACGCTGGGCTATGAACGGCTCCATAACCCGTTCCTTCAGGATGAAATGCCTGTCTGGTAACCAGCATAAAAAAAAGCCTGCTTAACGCAGGCTTTTTTGTGGGCGCTATTACAGGACGGCGACAATCGCTTCGCACAGTGGCGCCATGTTGTCAGGGGTCATGCCTGCAACGTTCACGCGGCCAGAGGCTACGGCGTATACGCCGAACTCTTCGCGCAGACGCAGAACCTGCTCTTTGGTCAGGCCGCTGAACGAGAACATGCCGTTCTGTTTGATGATGAAGCTGAAGTCGCGGTCTGCGCCTTTCTCAGCCAGGGTGTTCACAAACAGCAGGCGCATGCGCTGGATACGCTGACGCATATCGTTCAGCTCTTGTTCCCAGATCGCGCGCAGCGCATCGTTGCTCAGAATGGTCGCAACAACAGACGCACCGTGTGCCGGCGGGTTAGAGTAGTTAGCGCGAATAACGGATTTCATCTGGCTGAAGGCGCGATTGGCGGTTTCATCGTTAGCCGCAACCAGCGTACAGGCACCTACACGCTCATTGTACAGACCAAAGTTCTTGGAGTAGGAGCTTGCAACGATCAGCTCCTGATGCACGGCTGCGAACGCGCGCAGGCCTTCGGCATCTTCTTCCAGACCGCGGGCGAAGCCCTGGTAAGCAAAGTCAAACAGCGGCAGCCAGCCTTTCTCAACGGAGAGCTTCGCCAGGTGTTCCCACTGCTCAAGCGTTGGATCGATACCGGTCGGGTTGTGGCAGCAGCCGTGGAACAGCACCACGTCACCCGCCTGCGCTTCGCTCAGACTTGAAAGCAGGCCGTCAAAGTCCAGAGCGTGGTTTGCCGCGTCGTAGTATGCATATTCGCGCACTTCCAGGCCCGCAGAATTAAAGACGCTCTTGTGGTTCGGCCAGCTTGGGTTGCTCACCCATACGCGCTTAACAGAGGTGTTTTTCGCAAGGAAATCCGCCGCCACGCGCAGCGCGCCGGTACCGCCAGGGGTCTGCGCCGTGCGCGCACGTTTGTCACTCACAATTGCGCTGCCTTTACCGAACAGCAGCTCCTGGGTGCAGCGACCAAATTCAGGGATACCATCAATACCGAGGTAGTTTTTGGTGGTTTCATTTTCCAGCAGATACTGCTCGGCTTTCTTAACGCTGGTCAGTACCGGAGTTTTGCCGGTTTCATCTTTATATACACCAATACCCAGGTTGATTTTGCCAGGGCGGTCGTCGGCACGAAACAGATCGGCCAGGCCCAGAATAGGGTCGGCAGGAGCGGCGGTAATGTTCTCAAACATGACGAAGTTCCATTGTGATTACAGAAGTGAAATCCGCTATCAGGTTAACGGTAGATTTACAAAATGCCAACCGTTTGCGACGAAAAGCGTGCGGCTTTTCAAAAGTCGCCATTATTTTCTGTCAGGCATAAAAAAACAGGGCCGAAGCCCTGTTCATTATGCATATAACAAAGTGGTGTTCTGATTAGAACTGGTAGGTTACGCCCACAGCAGCCATATCGTCATTGCCGTTCAGACCGCCAACAGCTTTCGCGTAGTCGGAGTCTTTGTCCAGCAGGTTGATGTAGTAGTCAGCCCACACGTTGAAGTTTTTGTTGAAGTAGTAAGTGGTGCCAACCTGGATGAATTTAGCCAGATCTGCATCGCCACCGCTGAAGCCATTGACGGCAGCCAGGTCTTTACCTTTGGTCTGCACGTAGGAGATTGCCGGACGCAGGCCGAAATCGAACTGGTACTGAGCAACCACTTCGAAGTTCTGGGTTTTGTTAGCGAAGCCAGCGTCACCGTTAGAACCGGTACGGGTGGTGTTACGGGTTTCAGCATAGGTGGTCGCCAGGTAGAGGTTGTTGGCGTCGTATTTCAGACCTACACCCCATGCTTCAGCTTTATCGCCCTGGCCATCAGCTTTCTGATTCAGAGTACGGTTAGCGTTGCTGTAAGATGCGATTGCACCGAAGCCTTCGCCGAAGTCGTAACCCAGGGAGTAGCCTACGCCGTCACCGTTAGAGGTTTTAACATCAGCACGGTCGTTTTTGCCCTGGTACTGAACGCCCAGGCTCAGACCATCAACCAGACCGAAGAAATCGCTGTTACGGTAGGTCAGCAGGCCGGTGCTGCGGCTGGTCATAAAGTTATCAACGTAGTTACCGCCCCAGGTCATACCTGAGAAGGACGGCGCCATATCGGTGTAAGATTCTACGTCGTATACGATACCGTAGTTACGGCCGTAGTCGATGCTGCCAGCGTCGCCCGCTTTCAGACCAGCAAAGGCCAGACGGTTTTTGTTAGACTGAGCGGTGTTCTCAGCCTGGTTAGCCATGAAACGGTATTCCCACTGGCCATAACCGGTCAGCTGGTCGTTGATCTGAGTTTCGCCTTTGAAACCGATCTGCGCATAGGTAGCGTCGTTATTGTTGGTGTCATCACCAGAGGTCACGAAATCGTGCTCGGCGTTAACTTTACCGTAGAAGTCCAGCTTATTGCCGTTCTTGTTATAGATTTCTGCAGCGTTAGCTGCACCGGCTACCAGCAGGGCAGGGATTACCACTGCCAGAATATTGCGCTTCATCATTATTTATTACCCTCATTGGTTTTTTTATGACACTCGCCACTGCCGTCAATAAATTCTGTCAATAAATATTTCCGGAACTATTGATGAGAGTTAGGTGTCTTTATGTATCTGACAGGCATCTTTCCATTCACCGAAGCGTTTCGCTAGCCTGAAAGTGCTACAATTCTCAAGATTGAGTTACAGAAAGAAAATATGTGTAACTAAATATGTATTTTTCGGAACTTTGTGAACCATCTCAAATTTCAGAGCGACCTGGCGAACTAAGCAACAGCACCTTTCCTATATATATGAATTCCTTATGTTTAATTTGAATAAAGGCAATTCCTATAAACGAATGTTAAACGACTCGTTTTTTCTTATGACCGTAGAAAGACTTCTGGATGGCTGAAAAATTGGTTGAAATTTGTGCTATTACTTCAGGATGTAATAATCGCAATAAGACTGAGGTTTATTTTTTGTGGCTGGATATTTCGCGGAAACAAAACGTAACAGGTAGTGGTTGTGACGGGGTGGTGGTTTATAAACGCTGACTTTACGCTGACAAAAACTGACAGGGCAGAATAAAATAATGGCCAGCAAATGCTGGCCATCGTCTGTTGTGTTACTTAGAAGCTGGCGTTGCGTGGAGTACGCGGGAACGGAATCACGTCACGCACGTTCTGAACACCGGTAACGTAGGCGATCAGGCGCTCGAAGCCCAGACCAAAACCGGCGTGCGGAACGGTGCCGTAACGGCGCAGGTCGCGATACCAGCTGTAGTCCGCAGGGTTGAGACCCATCTCTTCCATACGTGCATCAAGCACGTCCAGACGTTCTTCACGCTGGGAACCACCGATGATTTCACCGATGCCCGGCGCCAGTACGTCCATCGCTGCCACGGTTTTCCCGTCTTCGTTAAGGCGCATATAGAAGGCCTTAATGTCTTTCGGGTAGTTTTTAACGACAACCGGCGCTTTGAAATGTTTCTCGGCGAGATAGCGTTCGTGCTCAGACGCCAGATCGACGCCCCAGTAAACCGGGTTCTCGAACTTCTCACCGCATTTTTCAAGGACCGCTACCGCGTCGGTATAGTCCACCTGCGCAAAGTCGGCGGAGACGAAACGCTCCAGACGCGCCACCGCATCGCTGTCTACGCGCTCTGCGAAGAATTTCATGTCGTCAGGACGCTCTTCCAGAACCGCTTTGAAGACGTACTTCAGCATCGCTTCTGCGAGACCTGCAACGTCATTCAGATCGGCAAACGCCACTTCCGGCTCCAGCATCCAGAACTCCGCCAGGTGGCGGCTGGTGTTGGAGTTTTCGGCGCGGAAGGTTGGGCCGAAGGTGTAGATCTTAGACAGCGCACAGGCGTAGGTTTCGCCGTTGAGCTGGCCGGATACCGTCAGGAAGGCTTCTTTACCAAAGAAGTCTTTGTCATAGTCCACTTTACCTTCCGGCGTGCGCGGCAGGTTTTCCATGTCCAGCGTCGAGACGCGGAACATTTCGCCTGCACCTTCCGTATCGGACGCGGTGATCAGCGGAGTAGACACCCAGAAATAACCCTGCTCATCGAAGAAGCGATGCAGCGCCTGGGCCAGCGTATGACGCACGCGGGCCACCGCACCAATCAGGTTGGTACGCGGACGCAGGTGCGCCACTTCACGCAGGTATTCGATGCTGTGACGTTTTGCCGCCATCGGGTAGGTGTCCGGATCTTCAACCCAGCCGGTCACTTCAATAGCAGAGGCCTGGATCTCGAAGCTCTGGCCCTGACCCGGGGATGCCACAACCACACCGGTGACGATAACGGAACAGCCCGTCGTCAGGCGCAGAACGTCATCATTGTAATTGGGCAGAGAATTATTAATGACGGCCTGTACAGGATCAAAGCAGGAACCGTCATAGACGGCAAGGAAGGAGATGCCAGCTTTAGAATCTCGGCGAGTACGCACCCATCCGCGCACGGTGACCTCCTGGTCAACGGCGACACGGCCCTGGAGTACGTCGGCTACAGGCACAACGCTCATAATATTCTCTCTGTTAATAGTCGGAAAAAATAAACACTTGTCCACCCTTATGGGGGGATATCTATGTTACCTGCCATCCGCTATCAGACAAGTAAATTTCGCAGTCAAAAGAGAAGAATTGAGAAATAAATAAGGGAAGGGAGCCCTGAAGGCTCCCGTAAGCGCTTAACTGGCTTTTTTGATCTGAGGGAGATCGAACGCTTTGCGCAATGCGCGGACAAACGCTTTGTCATGGCAGATGGTTTTACCCGGGCTGTCGGAGAGCTTTGCCACCGGCTTGCCGTTACATTCCACCAGCTTTATAACGATATTCAGAGGTTTTACCTGAGGAATGTCGCAGGTCAACCGGGTACCGATCCCGAAGCCCAGATTAATTCTGGCATTGAAATGACGATACAGTTCTACGGCTTTCGCCAGGTCGAGATTATCGGAGAAGACCAGCACCTTGCACATCGGGTCAATACCGAGTTTTTGATAATGGGCAATCGCCTTTTCGCCCCATTCAACCGGATCCCCGGAGTCGTGGCGTAACCCCTGGTAACGTTCAGCGAACTCGGGACCAAAGTCGCGCAGGAAGGCATCCATCGTAATGCAGTCGGTCAGGGCGATCCCGAGTTGATCCGGGTACTCTTCAAGCCAGGCGGCCAGCGCCGCACGCTGGCTATTAGCCAGGTCAGGGCTAATTTGCTGATGTGCCTGGAACCACTCGTGTGCCTGGGTGCCCATTGGCGTCAGGTTGAGGCGACGCGCCAGATCGTAGTTACTGGTGCCCACGAACCACGGCTCCTGCTGCAGACGTTCAACGATAGCCTGCTGAACCTCGCGAGAGAAGCGGCGACGGGTGCCGAAATCCATCAGGCGGAAACGGGACATATCCAGCCCTTCGGTCAGGGTAGAGAATGCTGCAAGTTTGTTTTCCAGCGAGGCGACCGCCTGTTCGACGCCGGTTTCAGGCGAACGGTAGCGGTGAGCCAGCTCGCTGATAACGGCGAGGAGCGGCACTTCCCACATGATCACTTCCCGCCACGGACCTTCAAGACGAATATCCAGCTTGCCGTTTTCGTTGGTCACGGTGACCTGTTCAGGCTTATAGCGGAAGTCGCGCAGCCAGTTCAGATAGTCCGCTTTGAAGAAAGGCAGGCCAGAAAGCCACTGGTATTCATCGTCCTGCAGCGTCAGATGCTGCATCGCATCGACCTGTTCACGAATGGAGTCTGCGTAGATACCGAGCAAGTCGTCACCACGGCAGCGGAATTCCGCCGCGACGTGAACGTCATAGTAATGGTGGAAAACGGCTTGCTGCATATGCAGTTTATACGCGTCGGTATCCAGCAACGTATGCAGAACCGGAGAAGCGAATTGAGTCATAGGTGCGCTGTAGCATCCTCTCACGGGAGCGTTTAGTACAATAAACAACTCCGGAGTATACCTTGTTTAGTGATTTATTGAACCCCGATCACAACATAAGCACACTTTATGGTCGAGCGCATTTCGTGCCCCGTGTTATACAAATGTAGCGAAAAAGGTGTTTCTGCCTGAAAAGATGAACATTCTGCATAGCGCGTTTTGCGCAACAGGAATATATTGAAACGTTACTCGACAAACGATGCATAAGGTTTTCTATGACACAACAGCCACAAGCCAAATACCGCCACGACTACCGCGCGCCGGAATACCTGATTAGCGATATCGATCTGACTTTTGACCTGGATGCCGCAAAAACCGTTGTGACAGCGATAAGCCAGGTGACGCGCCACAGCGCGACAGCCGTACCGCTGCGTCTGGATGGCGAAGATCTGACGCTGGTCTCCCTGCATATTAATGATGAACCCTGGTCAGACTATAAAGAAGAAGGCAACCAGCTGGTCATCGACAACCTGCCGGAACGCTTTACGCTGCGCATCGTGAATGAAATCAGCCCTGCCGCCAACACGGCGCTGGAAGGGCTTTACCAGTCAGGCGTGGCCCTGTGTACCCAGTGTGAAGCAGAAGGTTTCCGCCACATTACCTGGTATCTGGACCGCCCGGATGTGCTGGCGCGTTTTACGACGAAAATCATTGCCGATAAAACGCTCTACCCGTTCCTGCTCTCCAACGGCAACCGCGTCGGTGAGGGTGAGCTGGAAAATGGCCGTCACTGGGTGCAGTGGCAGGATCCATTCCCGAAACCATGCTACCTGTTTGCGCTGGTGGCCGGTGATTTCGACGTGCTGCGTGATACCTTTAAAACCCGCTCTGGCCGTGAAGTGGCGCTGGAACTGTTCGTTGACCGCGGCAACCTCGACCGCGCGCCGTGGGCGATGACCTCGCTCATCAACTCCATGAAGTGGGACGAAGAGCGCTTTAGTCTCGAATATGACCTCGACATCTATATGATCGTCGCCGTCGACTTCTTCAACATGGGCGCAATGGAGAACAAAGGCCTTAACGTCTTTAACTCCAAGTACGTGCTGGCACGTACGGATACCGCCACCGATAAAGACTACCTCGATATCGAGCGCGTGATCGGCCACGAATATTTCCACAACTGGACCGGTAACCGCGTCACCTGCCGCGACTGGTTCCAGCTGAGCCTGAAAGAGGGCCTGACCGTCTTCCGTGACCAGGAGTTCAGCTCCGATCTCGGCTCGCGGGCGGTCAACCGCATCAACAACGTGCGTACCATGCGCGGCCTGCAGTTTGCGGAAGATGCCAGCCCAATGGCGCACCCAATCCGTCCGGACAAAGTCATCGAGATGAACAACTTCTACACCCTGACGGTGTACGAGAAGGGCGCTGAAATTATCCGCATGATCCACACCCTGCTGGGTGAGGAGAACTTCCAGAAAGGGATGCAGCTCTATTTCGAGCGCCACGACGGCAGCGCGGCCACCTGCGATGACTTTGTGCAGGCGATGGAAGATGCGTCCAATGTTGATCTCTCTCACTTCCGCCGCTGGTACAGCCAGGCCGGGACCCCAATTGTCACCGTTAAGGACGACTACAATCCGGAAACCGAGCAGTACACTCTGACCATCAGCCAGCGCACGCCGCCAACCGCCGAGCAGGAAGAGAAATATCCGCTGCACATTCCGTTCAGCATTGAGCTGTACGACAATGAAGGCAACGTCATCCCGCTGCAGAAGGGCGGCCACCCGGTGCACCACGTGCTGAACGTGACTCAGGCAGAGCAGACCTTTATCTTCGACAACGTCTACTTCCAGCCGGTGCCTGCGCTGCTGTGCGAATTCTCCGCGCCGGTGAAGCTGGAGTACAAGTGGAGCGACCAGCAGCTGACGTTCCTGATGCGTCACGCGCGCAACGATTTCTCCCGCTGGGACGCCGCGCAAAGCCTGCTGGCAACCTACATCAAGCTCAACGTGAACCGCTACCAGCAGGGCCAGCCGCTGACGCTGCCGGTGCATGTGGCAGACGCGTTCCGCGCCATCCTGCTGGATGAGAAGATTGATCCGGCGCTGGCGGCTGAAATTCTGACCCTGCCGTCTGCGACGGAAATTGCGGAGCTGTTTGACATCATTGACCCGATTGCCATCGTGGCCGTGCGTGAAGCGCTGACCCGCACGCTGGCGACCGAACTGGCGGATGAGTTCCTGGCACTCTACAACGCCAACAAGCTTGACGCGTATCGCGTGGAACATGCGGACATCGGTAAACGTTCTCTGCGCAATACCTGCCTGCGCTATCTTGCGTTTGGCGAGGCAGAGCTGGCAAACACGCTGGTGAGCAAGCAGTATCACGAAGCGGATAACATGACGGACGCGCTGGCCGCGCTGTCGGCAAGCGTTGCCGCCGAACTGCCGTGCCGCGATGCGCTGATGCAGGAGTACGACGACAGATGGCACCAGGATGGCCTGGTGATGGACAAGTGGTTCATCCTGCAGGCGACCAGCCCGGCGGCGGATGCCCTCAGCAAGGTCCGCAGCCTGCTGAAGCACCGTTCGTTCACCATGAGCAACCCAAACCGCGTGCGCTCGCTGATTGGCGCATTTGCCAGCAGCAACCCGGCCGCGTTCCACGCCGAAGACGGCAGCGGCTATCAGTTTATGGTAGAAATGCTGACCGAGCTGAACAGCCGTAACCCGCAGGTGGCTTCCCGCCTGATTGAGCCGCTGATCCGTCTGAAACGCTACGATGCGAAGCGTCAGGCGAAGATGCGTGCCGCGCTTGAGCAGCTGAAAGGGCTGGAGAACCTGTCTGGCGATCTGTACGAGAAGATTGCTAAGGCCTTAGCGTAATACGAAAAAGTGCCCGGTGGCGCTACGCTTACCGGGCCTACATATGGATTTCTCCCTCTCCCCGTGGGAGAGGGCCGGGGTGAGGGCATCAGGCATTGGCCTTAGCTCGTTCTAACTCCGTACCCCCGCGCTTCATCACCCGATCCAACACCTCCGCTTCCAGCTCCGCCAGTCTTGCTGAGCCCACGCGACGAGGCCGCGGAAGATCCACTGTCAGATCAAGACCTATTTTCCCATCCTCTATTAACAGCACCCGGTCAGCCATCGCCACGGCTTCGCTCACGTCATGCGTCACCAGCAGCACCGTAAATCCGTGCGCCTGCCAGAGCGATTCAATCAAATCCTGCATTTCGATCCGCGTCAGGGCGTCCAGCGCACCGAGCGGCTCGTCAAGCAGCAGCAGGCCGGGACGGTGAATCAATGCCCGCGCCAGCGCCACGCGCTGCTTTTGCCCTCCCGAGAGGGCCGCAGGCCATTCACCTGCGCGGTTTTCCAGCCCGACGGCGGCCAACGCCCTACGGGCTTCCTCCCGCCAGTTTCCTTTGAGCCCCAGCCCGACGTTATCAATCACAGTTTTCCATGGCAGCAGGCGCGCGTCCTGAAACATCATGCGGGTATCGTCCTGAATATTGGCCAGCGGCGTTGTTCCCGCCAGTATGTCGCCGCCGTTGGGGGCTTCCAGTCCGGCCAGAAGACGTAGCAGCGTACTCTTCCCACCGCCGCTTCGCCCGACAACGGCCACAAATTGCCCGGCGGGAATATGCAGATCCAGCCCGTTGAGAATGGTGTTTTCGCCGTAGCGTTTGGTTACGCCGTTCAGCAGCAGCGGCGTGCCCTGATTTAGTCGTGCAGTATTCATGCTTTCGCCTCCTGAAGGGTGTAGGCCGGGTTCCAGCGCAGCCAACTGCGCTCCAGCCACTGGGCGCTAACGTCAGCGAGTTTGCCGAGCAGGGCATAAAGAATAATGGCAACTACCACCACGTCCGTTTGCAGGAATTCGCGGGCGTTCATCGCCAGATACCCGATGCCGGAGTTGGCCGATATAGTTTCCGCCACAATCAGGGTCAGCCACATCAGGCCGAGCGCAAAGCGCACCCCGACCATGATGGAGGGCAGGGCGCCCGGCAGGATCACGTGAGTAAAGAGAGAAAAACCCGACAAGCCGTAGCTTCGTGCCATCTCCACCAGACCACGATCGATATTGCGGATGCCGTGCCAGGTGTTGATGTATATCGGGAACAGCGTGCCCAGCGCCACGAGGAAGATCTTGGCGCTTTCATCAATCCCAAACCATAAAATCACCAGCGGGATCAGCGCCAGATGCGGCACGTTGCGCAGCATCTGAATGGAGGTATCCAGCAGCCGCTCGCCCCAGCGGGAAAGGCCGCTGAGCAACCCCAGCACCAGACCAATGCTGCCGCCGATGGAAAACCCAATCACCGCGCGCCAGGAGCTGATTGCCAGATGCTGCCACAGCTCGCCGCTGACGCTCAGCGACCAGAACGCTTCGATAACGCCCTCGGGAGAGGGCAAAATGCGGCTCGACAACCAGCCGGTGGACGACGCGAGCTGCCAGAGAGCCACGATGCCGACGGGCAAAAACCACGGTGCGGCGCGCAGCAGCCATTTTTGTGAAGTGGCAGACATGGTCACTCCTTAGCTTTGTGCGGCTTTACGTGGAATAAACTCGTTTGCCACCGCTTCGCCCTGCAGCTGGAGCCGCTGCGGCTGCGGAATTTCTGGAATGGCGACGTCCAGATGTGGGAATAACAGCTCGCCCACCTTGTAGGCCTCTTCCAGGTGCGGATAGCCGGAGAGGATAAAGCTGTCGATGCCCAGGTCAGCGTATTCATTAATCCGCGCGGCCACGGTTGGCCCGTCGCCGACCAGCGCCGTGCCCGCGCCGCCGCGTACCAGACCGACGCCCGCCCACAGGTTCGGGCTGATTTCCAGATTCTCGCGCTTGCCGTTGTGCAGAGAGGCCATGCGGTGCTGCCCGACGGAATCGGTTTTGGCAAACGCAGCCTGCGCCTTTGCGATGGTCTCATCGTCCAGGTGGGAGATCAGACGGTCTGCCGCCTGCCAGGCTTCTTCATTGGTTTCACGCACAATCACGTGCAGGCGAATCCCAAAGCGTACCCTGCGGCCATGAGCGGCGGCTTTGGCCCGGACCTGGGCAATTTTCTCTTTCACCAGCTCCGGTGGCTCGCCCCAGGTCAGATAGAGATCGACCTGCTCGGCGGCCAGATCCTGAGCCACATCCGACGATCCGCCAAAATAGAGCGGAGGACGCGGCTGCTGCACCGGCGGGAAGTAAAGCTTCGCGTCGCGAACGTGAATATGCTTGCCTTCGAAGGTGACGGTCTCTCCTTCCAGCAGGCGCCGCCAGACGTGGGTAAACTCGGCGGAGGCTTCATAGCGCTCGGTATGGTCGAGGAACACGCCGTCGCCCGCCAGCTCCTGCGGATCGCTGCCCGTCACCAGGTTAAACAGGGCGCGGCCGTTGGAGAGTCTGTCCAGCGTTGCCGCCTGACGCGCCGCCACGGTGGGGGAGACAACGCTCGGGCGCAATGCAACCAGGAATTTAAGGCGCTGAGTGACCGGGATCATCGACGCAGCCACCAGCCAGGCATCCTCGCACGAGCGTCCGGTCGGGATCAGCACGCCGGTAAAACCGATTCGGTCCGCCGCCTGCGCAATCTGCTGCAGGTAGGCATGGTCAACCGGGCGCGAGCCCTCTTCTGTGCCAAGATAGTGTCCATCGCCGTGGGTGGGTAAAAACCAGAAAAGATTCAGACTCATGATTTAGCTCCTTCTTTGCCTGCGGGCTGCCAGATGCGTTCGCGGATATCGACCTGTTTTGGCACCAGACGGTTTTGATAGAAGAGGTCAGCGGTTTGTTGCTGAAGTGCGGCGACGTGTGCATCCACGGGCGCAATGGTGGTGGGCGGACGGTGGTTGAGATAGCTCGCGATCACCGGTTCAGGCAACCCCATGGTCTTCGCCAGCAGGGCAATGCTCGCCTGACGCTGGGTCTGGGTCAGCGCATCGGCCTGGGTAAAGGTATCCAGTACGCCCTGAATAAATGCGCCGTTCTTTTCCGCGTAAGGGCGCGCGGCGAGATAGAACGAGCCGGTCTGTTTCAGCGTAGTGCCATCTTTCAGCACCCGAACGCCCCCTTGCAGTAAGGCTGCGGAGTAGTACGGATCCCAGATAGCCCAGGCATCAACGTTCTTCTGCTGGAACGCGGCGCGCGCGTCGGCAGGCGTCAGGTAAACGGGCTGAATGTCCGTGAACTTGAGCCCGGCTTCCTGTAAGGCGCGCAGCAGCAGGTTGTGCGAGCTGGAACCTTTCTGGAAAGCGACTTTATGCCCTTTAAGGTCTGCGACGCTTTTAATCTCACTGTTTTCAGGTACCAGAATGACTTCGGCTTTCGGTTTAGCGGGTTCTACGCCGACATATACCAGGTCCGCCCCGGCAGCCTGAGCAAAAATAGGCGGGATATCGCCCGTGCTGCCCAGATCGATACTGCCGACGTTCAGCGCTTCAAGCATCTGTGGCCCTGCCGGGAACTCTACCCAGGAAAATTTGGTGTCCGGGAAGCGTTTTTCCAGCAGCTGGTGGCTTTTTGCCAGCACCATGCTGACGCTGCCTTTCTGATAGCCAATGCGTAAGCTGTCCGGTGCGGCTTCTGCAGCCTGCGCCTGCGCGGTAAACGCCATCAGGCCAGCCAGTCCGAGGTAGGTTAAGGTTTTAAACATGTGCGACCCCCTGCGGCGGATTAAAAGAAGGAACCTGGATATCCCGGCGATGCAGCGCGTGCCAGAAGGTTTCCAGCGCAGCATCAAGGCGGGTTTGCAGATTCGGCGTAAAGTGCGGCTTATGCTGGTAGTCAATGACCTGTGAATCATCCGCGAAAACCCCGTGAAGGATCTCCTGAGCCTTCAGGGCGTTCAGCACCGGCTTCAGGGCATAATCCACCGCCAGTAAATGGGCAACCGTACCGCCCGTTGCCAGCGGCAGAACCACTTTGCCGTCCAGTGCGCGCTCGGGGAGAAGATCGAGCAGGGTTTTCAGCGCGCCCGAAAACGAGGCTTTATAAATCGGGGTCGCAACGATGAGGCCGTCCGCTTCCTTGAGCTGCTCAATGAGGGTTTTCAGCGCGGGGCTGTCGAAGCGGGCATACAGCAAATCTTCAGGTTCGAAGTTATGCAGATTCCAGTGGCACACTTCCACGTCGAGGGCGTTGAGCTTTTCACGGGCATATTCCAGCAGGGCGCTGGAGCGCGAAGGGAATCGTGGACTTCCGGCCAGGGTAATGACGCGCATATCTCCTCCTTATAACTAATTGTTTGCTTTTATCTAACATTCATAACAATTTTCAGGAGTGTGACATCGCGCGGTTATTCCACTAAATGATTTATCCGCAATTAAAATGCGAAAAAGCGCATAAGAAATAGACAGGGAGGTAAACGATTGCGTTTTACGCCGATTTTTTGCCGCAGGTCAATTCCCTTTCTGAGCGGGATCGCCCATAATCCCCTCCCGGTTTGCACACCGGGAATCCAGGAGAGTTCATGTACTACCCCTTCGTTCGTAAAGCCCTTTTCCAGCTCGACCCCGAGCGCGCTCATGAATTTACATTCCAGCAATTACGTCGTATTACCGGAACGCCTTTGGCCGCTCTGGTGCGTCAGAATGTGCCGGAAAAACCTGTGCAGTGCATGGGTCTGACCTTTAAAAACCCGCTGGGTCTGGCGGCGGGTCTGGACAAAAATGGCGAGTGCATTGATGCCCTGGGCGCGATGGGCTTTGGCTCTATCGAAATCGGTACCGTCACGCCGCGCCCACAGCCGGGAAATGACAAGCCGCGCCTGTTCCGCCTGGTTGAAGCCGAAGGGCTGATCAATCGCATGGGCTTTAATAACCTCGGTGTTGATCACCTTGTTGAGAACGTAAAAAAAGCCCATTTTGACGGGATATTAGGCATCAATATCGGCAAAAATAAAGACACGCCGGTAGAGCAGGGTAAAGATGACTATCTGATTTGTATGGAAAAAGTCTACGCCTATGCCGGTTATATTGCGGTGAATATTTCTTCACCCAATACCCCGGGGCTGCGTTCCTTACAATATGGCGAAGCGCTGGACGATCTTCTGAGTGCCATTAAAAATAAGCAAAATGAACTCCAGACGATCCATCATAAATATGTTCCGGTCGCGGTTAAGATCGCCCCGGATCTTTCTGCCGAAGAATTGATCCAGGTTGCCGACAGTTTGGTTCGCCATAATATTGACGGCGTGATTGCAACGAATACCACGCTCGATCGTTCGCTCGTTCAGGGAATGAAAAACTGTGACGAAGCGGGTGGGTTAAGCGGACGTCCGGTACAATTAAAAAGCACCGAAATTATTCGCGCTTTGTCTGCGGAATTAAAAGGCCGTTTACCGATTATCGGCGTCGGCGGTATCGACTCGGTGATTGCTGCGCGCGAGAAGATGGCGGCCGGTGCATCACTGGTGCAAATCTATTCCGGCTTTATTTTTAAAGGACCGCCGCTGATTAAAGAAATCGTTACTCATATCTAATCTTTTCTCTTAATCAGACAACCAGGGCTTTATTTCCAGCCCTGGTTGTTTTATATTCCGTCACTGTTGCTTATTTAGACATTATAGTCTTTTATTACTAATGTTATAAACGAAGCGGCGAACAGGACATTTTTAGTACAGGACGTTTGGGGACGGGAGAGACACATGCGAATTAAACCTGACGATAACTGGCGCTGGTATTTTTGCGACGAGCATGATCGTATGATGCTCGATTTAGCCAATGGCATGCTGTTTCGTTCTCGTTTTGCCCGCCGAATGTTAACCCCGGACGCGTTTTCCCCGTCGGGCTTTTGCGTTGATGATGCAGCGCTTTATTTCTCCTTTGAAGAAAAATGCCGCGATTTGATGCTCTCTAAAGAGCAGCGTGCCGAACTGGTATTAAATGCGCTGGTGGCTATCCGTTTCCTGAAACCGCAAATGCCGAAAAGCTGGCATTTCCTGCCTCACGGCATGGACTGGACGCCAGCAACGGGCGATGCGGCCAGCGTTAACCTGAGCGATACCGCCGAAGAGGTGAGTTTATTAGTCGTTGAGCCGGGCGAAAATGCCGCACTCTGTCTGCTGGCGCAGCCCGGCGTGACGATTTCCGGGCGGGTTATGCAGTTAGGTGATGCGATCAAAGTCATGAATGACAGGCTGAAGCCACAGCTGCGCGTAGATTCCTTCAGCCTCGAACAGGCAGTTTAAGCTTCCAGCTGTACCGACGTTTTCGGTACGCAGCTACAGCACAGAATTGTGCCGTCATTTCCAATTGCAGATTTCTTCAGCGCACTCACTTCACCCTCCAGCAGCTTGATGCGGCAGCATCCGCAGATTCCCGCGCGGCAGGAATACGGTACGCGAATACCGGCTTGCTCCAGTTGCTCCAGCAGCACCTGCTGATTGTTGCCACGAATAATCTTGCCCTGCCAGTGAATATCCACCGCAGAGGCGACGTTCGTCTCGGCCTCGACCATTTCTTCTTCCTGGCCTGCGCCATACACTCTGGCCGGCCCGCGGGCGAGAATTTCAACCTCATCGCCTACGCGAATCACGCCGCTGGAGCGGGGGATCAGGTTCTGGCCGAAATCGACATCACCGTTATCCTGCGCGGTACGGAATGATTGCAGGGTTTTCAGCGGCTCGCCGGAAGGGTGCTTCTGGCCTTTTTCAGGACTTACCGTCGTGAAAATGCAGCGACTGCAGGGCTTCACCACGTCGAAAATAACGCTGCCGATGCGGATCGTTTTCCAGGTGTCTTCTTCCCATGCGTTAGCCCCCGTTACCACCAGGTTCGGGCGGAACTGCTCCATCTGCACGCTGGCTTTGCAGCGGTTTTGTAAATCACGCAGCGACGCCTCGTTGGTCAGCAGGAACGGGAAGCCATCGGCGAAGGAGAGCGGTACGGCCTCGTGGCGCTTTACGCGACGCGTCAGTTCCGGACCAACCCAGCGCAGCTGCACGTCGCGGGAGAAGAAACCGCTCAGCCAGCGGTTAATCTCATCCGGGGCGATGCGCGCGGTAAAATGATTACCCCATACTTCCGTTGGCGCGTCGACAGCCGCAAAATCAGCAAAGCGAATCACCGTGCTGGAACCGTCCGGCGCGGTCAGATGCAAACCGTCATAAAGCGGGGAAGGCGTAAAGCGAACCATCTGCGGGAACTGGCGTGCGGTAATGAACGTGCCGTCAGGCTCGGTGACCATAAAAATACGATCGAAGGCGAATCCGCTCATGTCGGCCAGCGCGTGAGAGACGCCGATGCCGCGCATGGATTTCACCGGATGAATAAAAAGCCTGGATAACGTCGCCACTGCACACTCCCGCAAATGAAAATAAGCCTTCAACTTTATGACATACACGCCATATTAGCTATAATGCGCGACAATTTTCTAAGAGTAAAAGTGACGATATGAATTCTCTGTTTGCCAGTACGGCCCGTGGGCTGGAAGAGCTGTTAAAAACTGAACTGGAAGCCCTGGGCGCGCAAGAGTGCCAGGTGGTTCAGGGTGGTGTCCATTTTGAGGGCGACACGCGGCTTATTTACCAGAGCCTGATGTGGAGCCGTCTGGCGTCGCGCATCATGCTGCCGATGAAGGAGTGCAAGGTCTATAGCGACCTGGATCTCTACACCGGCGTACAGATGATCGACTGGACAGAGATCTTCACGCCGAACGCCACCTTCGCGGTGCATTTCAACGGCGTGAACGATGAGATCCGCAACAGCCAGTACGGCGCCCTGCGCGTCAAAGACGCCATTGTGGACTGCTTCACGCGTAAAAATAAGGAACGTCCGAACGTCGATCGCGAAAACCCGGACCTGCGCATCAACGTCTGGCTGAACGGCGACACGGCGAGTATTTCTCTCGATCTGAGCGGCGCAGGCCTGCATCTGCGCGGCTACCGTGATCGCACCGGTATGGCGCCGATCAAAGAAACCCTGGCCGCCGCCATCGTGATGCGCTCCGGCTGGCAGCCGGGCACGCCGCTGCTCGATCCGATGTGCGGTTCCGGTACGCTGCTGATTGAAGCGGCCATGCTGGCTACCGACCGTGCGCCGGGGCTGCACCGCGGCCACTGGGGCTTCAAAGGCTGGGCACAGCACGACGAAGCGCTCTGGAAAGAGGTTAAAGACGACGCGCAGACTCGCGCGCGTAAAGGTCTGGCGGAGTACACCTCGCATTTCTACGGTTCGGACAGCGATCCGCGCGTGATTGAACGCGCGCGCAGCAACGCCCGTCGCGCCGGTATCGGCGAGCTGGTCACCTTCGAGGTGAAAGACGTGGCGAACCTGACCAACCCGCTGCCGAAAGGCCCGTACGGGACCGTGATCAGCAACCCGCCATACGGCGAGCGTCTGGACAGCGAGCCGGCGCTGATTGCCCTGCACAGCCTGCTGGGACGCAATATGAAGGACTACTTCGGCGGCTGGAACCTGTCTCTGTTCAGCGCCTCGCCGGAGCTGCTGAGCTGCCTGCAGCTGCGTGCCGATCGCCAGTTTAAAGCGAAAAACGGCCCGCTGGACTGCGTGCAGAAAAACTACCATCTGGCGGAGAAAGCGGCGGACAGCAAGCCTACCGGCGTGGCGGAAGATTACGCCAACCGTCTGCGCAAGAATCTGAAGAAGTTTGAGAAGTGGGCTAAGCAGGAAGGGATCGAGTGTTACCGCCTGTACGATGCCGACCTGCCGGAGTACAACGTGGCGGTTGACCGCTACGCGGACTGGGTAGTGATTCAGGAATATGCTCCGCCGAAAACCATTGATGCGCAAAAAGCGCGTCAGCGTATGCTGGACGTTATTGCGGCAACTATCGCCGTGCTGGGGATTGCACCGAACAAGCTGGTGCTGAAAACCCGCGAGCGTCAGAAGGGTAAAAACCAGTACCAGAAAATGGGCGAAAAGGGCGACTTTATCGAAGTGGGCGAATACAACGCCCGCCTGTGGGTGAACCTGACCGACTATCTTGATACTGGCCTGTTCCTCGACCACCGTATCGCCCGCCGCATGCTCGGCCAGATGAGCAAAGGGAAAGATTTCCTCAACCTGTTCTCCTATACCGGGAGCGCCAGCGTGCACGCCGGTCTCGGCGGCGCGCGCAGCACCACTACGGTGGATATGTCCCGTACCTATCTGGAGTGGGCGGAGCGCAACCTGCGTCTCAATGGCCTGACCGGACGCCAGCATCGCCTGATGCAGGCCGACGTGCTGGGCTGGCTGCGCGATACCGACGAGCAGTTCGACCTGATCTTTATCGATCCGCCGACCTTCTCCAACTCCAAGCGCATGGAGGATAGCTTTGACGTTCAACGCGATCACCTGCGCCTGATGACCGACCTGAAGCGCCTGCTGCGCAAAGGCGGCACCATTATGTTCTCGAACAACAAACGCGGCTTCCGTATGGATCATGACGGCTTAGCAGCCCTGGGCCTGAAAGCACAAGAAATCAGCCAAAAAACGCTGTCTCAGGACTTCGCCCGCAACCGTCAAATTCATAACTGCTGGTTGATTACCGCGGTCTGAAAGGAAAAATAAATGTCATTAATTAGTATGCACGGCGCGTGGCTCTCTTTCAGCGACTCGCCGCTTCTCGATAATGCAGAGCTGCATATCGAAGATAACGAGCGCGTCTGTCTGGTGGGCCGTAACGGCGCGGGTAAATCCACGCTGATGAAAATTCTCAACCGCGAGCAGGGGCTGGATGACGGCCGCATCGTGTACGAGCAGGATCTAATTGTCTCCCGCCTCCAGCAGGACCCGCCGCGCCATGTGACCGGCAGCGTGTACGATTTCGTGGCGGAAGGCATCTCTGAGCAGGCCGAATACCTGAAGCGCTATCACGAGATTTCGCATCTGGTGATGACCGACCCGAGCGACAAGAACCTCAACGAACTGGCGAAAGTGCAGGAGATGCTCGATCACCACGGCCTGTGGCAGCTGGAAAACCGCATTAATGAAGTGCTGGCCCAGCTCGGTCTCGAAGCGGATATGGAGCTCTCGGCGCTCTCCGGCGGCTGGCTGCGTAAAGCGGCTCTGGGCCGCGCGCTGGTCAGCGGGCCGAAGGTGCTGCTGCTGGACGAACCGACCAACCACCTGGATATCGAAGCGATTGACTGGCTGGAAGGGTTCCTGAAAACCTTCAGTGGCACCATCATCTTTATCTCTCACGACCGTTCGTTTATTCGCAATATGGCGACGCGCATTGTCGACCTCGACCGCGGCAAGCTGGTCACCTATCCAGGCGATTACGACACCTATCTGCTGGAGAAAGAAGAAAACCTGCGCGTGGAAGAATTGCAGAACGCCGAGTTCGACCGCAAGCTGGCGCAGGAAGAGGTGTGGATCCGCCAGGGCATCAAGGCCCGTCGCACCCGTAACGAGGGCCGCGTGCGCGCGCTGAAGGCCATGCGTCGTGAGCGCAGCGAACGCCGTGAAGTGATGGGCAGTGCCAAAATGCAGGTGGAAGAGGCGTCCCGCTCTGGCAAGATCGTCTTCGAAATGGAAAACGTCAACTACCAGGTAGACGGCAAGGTGCTGGTGAAAGATTTCTCCGCGCAGGTTCAGCGCGGCGATAAAATTGCACTGATTGGTCCGAACGGCTGCGGTAAAACCACGCTACTTAAGCTAATGCTGGGCCAACTGCAGGCTGACAGCGGCCGCATTCACTGTGGCACGAAGCTGGAAGTGGCCTACTTCGACCAGCACCGCGCGGAGCTGGATCCGGATCGCACGGTAATGGATAACCTCGCTGAAGGTAAGCAGGAAGTGATGGTAAACGGTAAGCCGCGCCACGTGCTGGGCTACCTGCAGGACTTCCTGTTCCACCCGAAACGTGCGATGACGCCGGTGCGCGCGCTCTCCGGCGGGGAGCGTAACCGTCTTCTGCTGGCTCGTCTGTTCCTGAAGCCAAGCAACCTGCTGATCCTCGATGAACCGACGAACGATCTGGATGTCGAAACGCTGGAATTACTGGAAGAGCTGATCGACGGTTATCAGGGAACCGTGATGCTGGTTAGCCACGATCGTCAGTTCGTGGATAACACCGTGACCGAGTGCTGGATCTTCGAAGGTGAAGGGCGAATTGGCCAATACGTCGGCGGTTATCACGATGCAAAAGGCCAGCAGTCGCAGTCTCTGGCGCAGAAACAGTCGAAGTCCAGAACAAGTTCTGAACCTGCTGTAACAAAAGCAGAAACTGTCAAGAAAACCTCGGCTAAACTAAGCTATAACCTGCAGCGCGAACTGGAGGGGCTACCTCAGCGTCTCGAAGAGCTGGAGGCCGCGCTTGAGGAGCTGCAAGCGCAGGTGGCTGATGCGTCATTCTTCACCCAATCGCATGACTATACTCAGAAAGTACTGGCTGAAATGTCCGCGGCTGAAAAAGCCCTGGAAGAAGCATTTGAGCGCTGGGAGTACCTTGAGTCTCTGAAAAACGGCGCATAAACAGGGATTAAATATGTGTGACCAGCACCATGCCGACAGGCATATATTATGCTCGCAATGCGATATGCTCGTGGCGTTGCCAGAGCTTGGTCACGGACATAAAGCCCTGTGTCCACGCTGTGGCGCGACGTTGACAACCGAGTGGGACGCGCCGCGGCAGCGTCCCACTGCCTACGCGCTGGCAGCACTGTTCATGCTGCTGCTCTCCAATCTCTTCCCCTTCATCTATATGAAGGTCGGTGGGATGACAAGCCAGGTGAATCTGCTTGAAATCCCGGGCGTGATGTTCTCGGAAGATTACGCCAGCCTCGGCACCTTTTTTCTGCTGTTTGTCCAGATAGTCCCGGCGTTTTGCCTGGTCGTCATCCTGTTGCTGGTCAACCGCGTCAGAATGCTGGCATCACTGAAAATCCGGCTCGCGCGTATCCTTTTTCAGCTCAAAAGCTGGGGGATGGCCGAGATTTTTCTGGCGGGGATACTGGTCAGTTTCGTGAAGCTGATGGCGTACGGCGATGTGGGGATTGGCAGCAGCTTTATTCCCTGGTGTCTGTATTGCGTTCTGCAGCTGCGCGCTTTCCAGTGCGTGGACAGGCGCTGGGCCTGGGATGATATCGCCCCGGCACCGACGCTCGCGCAGACGGTGAAGGTGGGCGTGCCGGGTATTCGTCAGGGGCTCCGTTCTTGTCCGTGCTGTACCGCCGTGCTGCCTGCCGATCTCGAGGTTTGTCCGCGCTGCGAAACGAAGGGCCATGTTCGCCGTAAAAACAGCCTGCAGTGGACGATGGCGCTGCTGGTGACCTCCGTCATGCTGTATCTGCCCGCCAATATTCTGCCGATTATGATCACCGATTTGCTCGGCGACAAAATGCCCTCGACGATCCTCGCCGGGGTCATACTGCTGTGGGGCGAAGGATCCTATCCTGTCGCCGGCGTGATTTTCATCGCCAGTATCATGGTGCCCACCTTGAAAATGATCGCGATTGCCTGGCTCTGCTGGGATGCAAAAGGCCACGGAAAGCGCGACAGCGAACGCATGCACCTGATTTACGAAGTGGTCGAATTTGTCGGTCGTTGGTCAATGATCGACGTGTTTGTAATTGCCGTTCTCTCTGCGCTGGTGCGGATGGGCGGTTTGATGAGTATTTATCCCGCGATGGGGGCTTTAATGTTTGCACTGGTCGTGATTATGACCATGTTTGCGGCCATGACCTTCGACCCTCGTTTATCGTGGGATCGTGAGCCTGAATCAAGCCATGAGGAAGAGTAAGAGCATGGAAAATAAGAGTGGAGAGGCGAAAGTGCAGAAGGTCAAAAACTGGTCGCCGGTGTGGATTTTTCCCATTGTGACTGCGCTGATCGGTGCCTGGATCCTGTTTTATCATTACAGCCATCAGGGGCCGGAAGTGACGCTGATTACCACCAATGCCGAGGGGATTGAGGGCGGTAAAACGACCATCAAAAGCCGTAGCGTGGATGTGGGCGTGGTGGAAAGCGCAACCCTGACCGACGATCTAACCCATGTGGAGATTAAGGCGCGCCTTAATGCCGGCATGGAAAAACTGCTGCACGGCGATTCTGTTTTCTGGGTAGTTAAACCGCAGGTGGGGCGTGAAGGGATCAGCGGCTTAGGGACGCTGCTTTCGGGTGCCTACATCGAGCTGCAGCCAGGTGCAAAAGGCAACCAGCCGGCGCAGTACCAGCTTCTGGATTCACCGCCGCTGGCACCGCCTGATGCAAAAGGTATCCGCGTGATCCTCGACAGTAAAAAAGCGGGCCAACTCACGGCGGGTGACCCGGTACTGTTCCGCGGCTATCGCGTGGGGTCGGTGGAGAAAAGCACGTTCGATCCTCAGAAAAGAGCTATCAGCTATCAGCTGTTCATCAATGCGCCTAACGATCGTCTGGTCACCAGCAACGTCCGTTTCTGGAAAGACAGCGGCATCGCGGTGGATCTGACCTCGGCGGGCATGCGCGTTGAAATGGGATCGCTGACAACGCTGTTTGGCGGCGGCGTGAGCTTTGACGTACCGGAAGGGCTCGACCTGGGGCAGCCGGTTGCGGAGAACACCGCTTTCCGCCTGTTCGACGATCAAAAAAGCATTCAGGATGCGCTCTACACCGATCACGTTGACTTCCTGATGTTCTTCAAAGATTCCGTCCGCGGTCTGCAGCCGGGAGCGCCTGTTGAGTTCCGCGGTATCCGCCTTGGTACGGTTGGACAAGTTCCGTTCTTTGTGCCTGGCCTGCAGCAGGTACTGGATGATGATTACCGCATACCGGTGCTGATTCGTATTGAACCCGAACGCCTGATCAACCAGATTGGCGAGAATCAGGATATTGCCACCCACATCAGCCAGCTGATGGAACGCGGTCTGCGTGGATCGTTGAAGACGGGTAACCTGGTGACCGGTGCGCTGTATGTGGATATGGACTTCTACCCGAAAGCACCGCCGATTACCGGTATTCGTGAATTCGGTGGCTATAAGATCATCCCAACGGTGAGCAGCGGTCTGGCGCAGATCCAGCAGCGTCTGATGGAGACGCTGGATAAGATCAACAATCTGCCATTGAACCCAATGATTGAAGCAGCGACAGGTTCATTGCATCAAAGCCAGGCGACAATGCAACGCCTGCAGGCCACGCTGGATAACATCAATAAGATCACCGCCAGCCAGAGCATGCAGCAGCTGCCGCAGGATATGCAGAAAACGCTGCGTGAGCTGAACCGCAGTATGCAGGGCTTCCAGCCCGGCTCGGCGGCATACAACAAGATGGTCGCAGATATGCAGCGTCTCGATCAGGTCTTGCGTGAACTGCAGCCGGTTCTGAAAACGCTCAACGAGAAGAGCAATGCGCTGGTGTTCGAAGCGAAAGATAAAAAGGATCCTGAGCCGAAGAGGGCGAAACAATGAAAAAATGGCTAGCGATTGCAGGAGCGATGGTACTCACGGCCTGTAGCTCCGGGAGCGAAACGAAAAGCTACTACCAGCTACCGATGGGGACGCAGGCGGTTACGCAAAGTAGCGCCTCGCAGGGCAACCGTCTGCTGTGGGTTGAGCAGGTCGCCGTGCCAGATTACCTGGCCGGCAACGGAGTGGTCTATCAGACCAGCGATGTGCAGTACGTTATCGCCAACAACAACCTGTGGGCCAGTCCGCTGGATCAGCAGCTACGCAATACGCTGGTGGCGAATCTTGGCAGTCAGCTTCCGGGCTGGGTTGTTGCCTCCCAGCCTCTGGGAAGCGATCAGGACACGCTGAACGTCACGGTAACGGGCTTCCATGGTCGTTATGACGGTGCCGTTGTCATCAGCGGCGAGTGGCTGTTGAATCATCAGGGACAGCTGATTAAGCGTCCTTTCCATCTGGAGCTGAAGCAGCAGAAGGATGGCTATGATGAAATGGTGAAAGTGCTGGCCCAGGGCTGGGCGCAGGAATCAGCCAGTATCGCCAGGGAAATTTCCCGGCTGCCATAAGTAAAATTCATCGTCAAAAACCGCAATCGGCCTGGTGCTGATTGCGGTTTTTTTTTTCGTTTTGGCGTCAGGTTGTTACTTGTGCCGCGTCACAATTTTTGTACAAATGATCTTCTGGCTAGCTCACAAATATGACACCCGTATGAATTTTGAACATTGACGCTGGGACTAATTCGGGGTATTCGTTATCTGTGCCTGCGCATCTGGCGCAGACACTGTTTTCTTTCCACCAGACAAAAGAATGAGGGAAACGAGGCATGAAGAGACAGAAACGAGATCGCCTGGAACGGGCTCATCAACGTGGTTATCAGGCTGGCATCGCTGGACGTTCGAAAGAAATGTGTCCTTATCAGACGATAAACCAAAGGTCACAATGGCTGGGAGGCTGGCGAGAAGCCATCGGCGACAGGGCACTTATAGCCTGATAACGTCTCTTTAAAAAAAGAAACCTCCGCACTGCGGAGGTTTCGCCTTTCTGGATGGGGCTAAAAGCCGTTATCAGAAAGCAGAGGTATCCTGGAACAGACCCACTTTCAGGTCGTTAGCGGTATAGATCAGACGACCATCTACCAGCACTTCGCCATCTGCCAGGCCCATAATCAGGCGACGGTTAACGATGCGCTTGAAGTGAATACGATAAGTCACTTTCTTCGCCGTAGGCAGAACCTGACCGGTGAATTTCACTTCGCCCACGCCCAGCGCGCGGCCTTTACCTTCACCACCCAGCCAGCCCAGATAGAAGCCAACCAGCTGCCACATGGCATCCAGGCCCAGGCAGCCAGGCATTACCGGATCGCCAATAAAGTGGCAACCGAAGAACCACAGGTCCGGGTTGATATCGAGTTCTGCTTCTACGTAACCCTTATCGAAGTTGCCGCCGGTTTCGGTCATTTTCACGACACGGTCCATCATCAGCATGTTCGGGGCCGGTAACTGTGGGCCTTTCGCGCCAAACAGTTCTCCGCGACCAGAGGCAAGAAGGTCTTCTTTTGTATAGGATTCGCGTTTATCTACCATGTTCTCAGTAAGCCTTATTTTAGTGAAGGACGCAGGATAGCTAACACGTGTACGCTGAACAAGTCCGATCAGTTCGAACTGAACCAACCCAGCCAGCGTAACGGCCATGGATAACGATGACGAGCGTCCTGCTGTGTCGCCTGAGCAATGCGCTCCTGGATAGTCTGCATCAGGGTCGTCTGCCCCTCGCCATCCCATACCAGGTTTGTCAGTAAGGGTAGTGCATCCTCAATCCCTTCGATTGCCCAGATGGCGAATTGTTCCTGTTCAACCGCGTCCAGAATATCCTGGCTCAGGCTGAGATGGCGTACGTTGGGCGCGGGAATAATCACCCCCTGTTTGCCGTTTAAACCACGCTGCTGACAAATAGAGAAGAAGCCTTCAATTTTTTCGTTCAGACCGCCAACGGGCTGAGCACGACCAAACTGATCGACCGAACCGGTGATGGCAATATTCTGGTTGATCGGCACGTCCGCCAGGGCGCTGATTAAGGCGCACAGCTCTGCCATAGAGGCGCTATCGCCATCCACTTCGCTGTAGGACTGTTCGAACGTCAGCGAGGCGGAGAAGGGGATTTGCTGCTCGAGCTGCAGCTCGGACATCAAAAACGCCTGCATGATCATCATGCCTTTGGCGTGAATGTTTCCGCCCAGCTCGGCTTTGCGTTCAATATCGGTAAACTCGCCATCGCCAATATGCACAACGCAGCTGATACGGGACGGTTCACCGAACGCGCGCGGATGGCCGGGAAATTCAATCACCGACAGGGCGTTAATCTGACCGACGCGTTCGCCTTCGGTCTCGACCAGAATTTGTTCCAGCAGAATTTCATCCTGCATGCGGTCAGCAAGATAGCCTTCACGCCACTCCCGCTGCGCCAGCATCTGGGTGAGCTGTTCGCCAGTAAACGCGCCGTTACCGCCGATGGTACCCACCTCACGCAGCTGCTTGCCGATCCAGAGCGGGCAGAGCGGCAAGGTCTCTTGGTCACCGGTATAGCGAACGGCTTCACGGATCAAACCCGGCCACGCGTCGGCGGCAGGCGTTGGCAATGCGAAACGTTCCGCCACGGCCATCACCCACTGACACCACTGCGCCATGTCGTCAGCATCGGCAATCTGGATGTTGTCTTCATATTCGCTGTAAACTGCCTGCTCGGCCAGTTCCGGCTCCATTTCCTGGAAGTCCGCCAGCGATTCGCGGTCGCCCGTCAGCACGACGGTCAGCGACAGCGGCATTGACGGCACGGAGACAGGAAGCGGACGAGACTCATCGTAACCGACCCAGTCAAAGCGCTGTTGGGTAACAATGGTTTTCAGGCGCATCCACAGCAGCGGCTGCGAGAGCAGGGTGCGCAGTGAGATGATGAGCACGCCGCCGTTTGCGCGATGCACCAGCCCCGGCTGCAGGGAAAGCTCGCCGTTAAACTGGCGCAGACAGCCAAAGAGCTGTTCAGCCTCGACCCAATTAGCGGTTATCACCTCGCCTTTAGCAGCAAAACGACCGTCGGCCTGGTCCGCCGGTTCGAAGGTAATAGTGTGCCCTACGATACGATACTGGCCGCCAAAGACCGCGTTGGTGTCCGGCTGCAGCTGGCGCATGGCATCCCCAAGCAGCGTCAGATATTCCGCTTCTTCCGGGGCTTTCAGCAGCA
This sequence comes from Enterobacter asburiae, assembly GCA_011754535.1. NCBI lineage: Bacteria > Pseudomonadati > Pseudomonadota > Gammaproteobacteria > Enterobacterales > Enterobacteriaceae > Enterobacter > Enterobacter asburiae. The sequence continues at coordinate 1,736,414 of JAAQVN010000001.1, forward strand.
TGAAGGGCGATGTCGCCCACGGACTTAACGCCTGCTCCAGCGCATAATGTAAGCGTGGTTGCGTATCGCTAAGGATGAATTCGTGTTCTTTTGCGAGATCGGGCTGTGCAAACAGTTCCTGATAGCTCTCGGCATCCGGAACAAGGTCACGCCATGCTAGTTTCGTAATGGTCAAAGTTGATGTTTTTTAGTCAGATGTAAAAGCGTGGAGTATACCGTAAGCGGGGGGCTCTACCCAAGCAGGATCGGGTATTTCAGCAGGCGGATTGGCCGCATTCACTCACAGGATATGATTTCTTTTCAGCAGATTGCTAAAAAACTGATATTCTGAACAGAGTTACGTGGTAACACTGAGATCGCAATGAAATATCAACAACTGGAAAATCTCGAAAGCGGCTGGAAATGGAAGTACCTGGTCAAAAAGCACCGTGAAGGGGAGCTGATCACCTGCTACATCGAAGCCAGCGCTGCGCAAGAAGCCGTGGATATTTTGCTGACCCTCGAAAATGAACCGGTACAGGTTAATGGCTGGATTGAGAAGCACATTAATCCTGCGTTGCTAAACCGGATGAAGCAAACTATCCGCGCGCGACGTAAACGGCATTTTAATGCTGAGCATCAGCATACCCGGAAAAAGTCCATCGATCTTGAATTCGTGGTCTGGCAGCGTCTGGCTGGGCTGGCGCAACGGCGTGGTAAGACCCTGTCGGAAACCATCGTGCAGTTGATTGAGGATGCCGAACATAAAGAGAAGTACGCTAACCAGATGTCGTCGCTGAAAAACGACCTTCAGGCGTTGTTGGGCAAAAAGTAGATTTTTGTTTTCTTAAGACAATAAAAAACCCCGCATGGCGGGGTTTTTTTTATAAGACGATAACTTATGCCGCTGGCTGAGTTACAACGTCTTTAACGCCTTTAACTTCGATCTCTACGCGACGATCTGGTGCCAGGCAGTCGATCAGTGCAGCGCGAGCTTTAACGTTGTCACAGGTGTTGCCAGTAACTGGGTTAGATTCGCCCATACCACGTGGGGAGATCTTGTTAGCTGGGATACCTTTAGAGATCAGGTAATCAACAACAGACTGAGCACGTTTCTCAGACAGTTTCTGGTTGTAAGCGTCAGAACCGATGCGGTCGGTGAAGCCCAGAACCACTACAGAACCGTCTTTAGGATCCAGGTTGCTCAGCTGGGTGTACAGCTGATCCAGTGCCTGCTGACCTTCTGGTTTCAGGGTCGCTTTGTTGAAGTTGAACAGAACGTCAGACTTCAGAGTGAAGTGCTTGGTCTGTACTTCTGGAGCTGGAGCCGGCGCTGGAGCAACAACTGGTGCTGCATCTTCCTGCTGGCCGAAACGGTAGGAAACACCTACGCTCAGCATGCCGTTGTCTGGACGAACGCCAACGGTAGCACCGTCACCGATGTTGTTAACCCACTGGTATTCCAGACGGGTAGCGATGTCACGGGTCATAGCCCACTCAACGCCACCAGCGAATACTGGGGAAACGCCAGTGTCATGGTCGTCGCCAGCGATGTTGTTGCTGGAGTCTGCACGCCATACCATGCCGCCCAGACGGGTGTACACGTCCAGATCGTCAGTTACTGGGTAACCCAGTTTAGCGGTCAGCTGAACGCCCTGAGCTTTGAAAGCGCCATTGATGGTGTCGCCTTTGTATGGCATACGACCTAACCAGTCGTAACCCATTTCAAAGCCAACATACGGGTTAACCTGATAGCCACCGAACGCACCTGCACCAAGCTGGCTCTCGTGAGTAGGGCCATCGTTGTTCAGGCTGCTGTTGTACCAGCCAGTGTCATGGAACTGAGACCAGCCCAGTTTACCACCTGCATACCAGGTATTATCTTTCGGAGCGGCCTGCGCTACGGTAGCGAAGCCAGCCAGTGCCACTGCAATCGCGATAGCTGTCTTTTTCATTTTTTGCGCCTCGTTATCATCCAAAATTCGCCATGAAGGTCTCAAGAGAGAATCACGGTTAAATCCTTCACCGGGGGGCGTGGTCAAATATAAATCTACCGATATCTTCGGCTTAGGCCGAGCACCCCTGGCGATGTAAAGTCTACAACGTAGCTGAAAACTTACAAGTGTGAAGTCTGTCAGGCATATGAAAAAAAAAGTTCCGTATACCTATTATTTAACATTTTTAGAACGAATTTTGTGCAATAAAATTAAGGAGAACCGCACCAGACAAGCCTTGCCGTAATTTTGAGGCCGGGAACTAAAACCGCATCTTGCGGTCAAAAAAAATTCCAGGAAAAATCTTAATTTCACTCAATGATACAAATTTGAGTGAATTTTTAGCCCAGAAAGTTGTCCTCTGCGATAAGAATCTGGACGAACCGGGCGCATGATAAACCCGATCGCATTCCCTTCTTCAGCCGCTTCGGTCAGACGAAAATGTTCCTCTTCCGTCAATTCTTCCGGTAACCACCCGATCACCACGCTGTAATTTCCGGTGCGCAACGCTCGAATCATCGACTCGACGGTATCACACGGTGAAAGTTGGTTGATCTGCATCACCTTTGCCAGGGGCAGGCCTGCGGACTGCACCCATTCACGGCTCAGTTTCTGCTGTGGCGTCAGCCAGAGTTGCCAGCGAGATTGCTGACCAAGCTGCTGTAATAGCGGCAGCAGCAGGAGTTGGGTCAACAGGGGCTGGTCTTCACGATAAACCACTTCACTAATAAGCCCCGTCGAAGCACCACCAACGGCGTTTTGCGCGACATTGCCCGCGGTAGAGGTGAGAGAAGTTGAGCGATTTGCATAGCCTGAAGTGTACATTTTCATTCCAGCCCTGTAGTTACTGTATGAATATACAGTAACCCCTGTATGCATAAAGATCAACCTCATTTTCGGAAAGCGACTCGCAAAATTCATTCAATATTGATGCCCTTCGAAAAATCATCTTGCTCAACGACGCTAAGTTGCCTATTTTCCTGCTAACGGATCCGCTAGTAAGAAACTTCGTTGTTACTTTATGATTTTGAAGGGAAATATCATGAAAAAGATATCTTATGAACGGATTTATAAATCCCAGGAATACCTCTCACCGCTGGGTGAAATTCATCATCGTGCGCTGTTCGGCGGCTATACCCTGGCGGTGGATGACGCGGTTTTTGCCATGGTGTCAGATGGCGAGCTTTACCTCCGCGCATGTGAAGAAAGCGCCAAATACTGTGTAAAAAATGCTGCGTCTTTTTTGACCCTGATGAAGCGGGGTCGCCCGGTGCTTCTCAACTATTACCGGGTGGATGACGGGTTATGGCAGGACAGGGAGCGTCTGCTTCAGCTCTCTTCGTTCGCGCTCAATGCGGCGAGAAAAGAGCGTTATCAGCGCCATCAGCGCAATCGACTTAAAGATCTGCCAAACCTGACCTTTCAGCTGGAAGTGTTGCTCCTTGAAGCGGGCATTACCAACGAAGAAACGCTGCGGGCGCTTGGTGCCAGGGAGAGCTGGCTGAAAATGCGGGCGAAAAATAAAGCGCTTGGTATCAAAGTGCTTTTCGCGCTGGAAGGGGCTATTGAAGGGCTACATGAGGCGGCACTCCCGGCCGGCATTCGCCGGGAGTTGACGGAGTGGTTTAATGCGCTGCCTGAGCCACAGGAAAATCACTCCTCAAGGTAGCGATTTGCTGTTGCAGCCGGCAAATTTCAGGCAGCAGGGCGATGAGCAGGCCAATCTGCTGTAACACCAGAGGCGCTTTGCTGTCGTTTCCGGGCTCCAGATGCGCTATACGTTGCGTCAGTTCATCCAGCGCTTGTCTCACGCGCGGTTCATCGGCTGGCCGGTGATGCAAAGCGTCATCGACATAACAGACCGCGTCATCCAGCAGGCTGAGGATACCTGGGTTGGTCAGTTTCTCGCGGTGGGCACCCAGCGTCGAAATATAGCTCGTGAAGGTATGGTTCAGGCAGAGCAGCCGGAAAGCCGTCTCACGAATCTCCGCCGTGGCGCGCGGCTCCGTTGACATGTTGGAGACGACCGAGGCCAGCTCGGCATCGCTGTTGTGCGCATCGCGGCGGGCTATACGGTAAGCCAGACGGTTATCGCGACCCTGATGGTATTGCTCAAGGATGGCATCCAGATATCGACAGTTGGCGTTCATGGCCCTGTCTAACACGCGCGGTAAGTTACGGAAACGCCAGTCCGGCCAGATAAAGCTGACCGCGGCCCAGGCGATAGCGCAGCCTATCAGGGTATCGATCACGCGGGGCAGGGCGACCTCGAAACCTTCACCCAGCAGGTTAAAGCAGAGCAGAACCAGCAGCGTGATGAACATGGTGGCATGAGCGTACTGTACGTTGCGAAACGCGAAGAACAACACGCCGGTGATCACGATCAGGATCAGCTGTCCTTCAACGGAGGGCACGAAATAGAGTACCGGAAGGCCGATTGCGACGCCGACCAGCGTGCCGATAATACGCAGCGCCAGGCGGTGTCGGGTGGCGTTATAGTTCGGCTGGCAGACGAACAGGCTGGTCAGCAGGATCCAGTAGCCGTGGTGCAAACCGGTTATCTGGATAAAAGCATACCCAACGCATAAGACCACGGACATTCGCACCGCGTGGCGAAACAGCGCCGACTCCGGCGTAAAATTGCGGCTCAGCCGCAGCCACATATCGCTCACGCTATGCACGCTGTCATCTGCAAGCTGGTTATCCACCTCGCTGCCCGGCAGTGCCATCGCCTGCTCGGACTCAATCGTCGCTAGCTGTGCATCAATCGCCCGCAGGTTGTTCAGCAGAAAACCCAGCGCTTTGATCTGTTCCGGTGACGTTCCGCTGGCCTGCACGCGGTCAAGCGCCGCATCAAGATGGCTAAATACCCGTTCGAAGCGTGAGTCATGCTGATAGGGCGTGCGCAGCAGAATGGATCGTGCGAGCTGCTGGCATGCCTGAGACTGCATGGATAGCAGGCGCTGGAAGCGGAACATCACGTCGCTGTAGCGGAACTTCTCGCGCAGAGCGGCGTACTGAACGTGCGAAGAGCTGGCGCGTTCATGGATATCCTGAGCAGCAAAATAGTAGTGTAAGGTCCTTCGCGTTCCGCGCTGGCCGCGATCCCCGCGCAGACGGGTAAGCAGCGAGGCTTTCGTCTGGTTTAGGGTGGCGACCAGTTGGCCGTTGGCCAGCGCCAGATCGTAAAGCGGCGCCTGGCTTTCTTCCTCGATATCCGGGTCGAACAGTCGGGATTTCAGTTCCAGATAGTGGGCTAACTGCTCAAAGCTGCGGGCGAGATTATCCTGCAGAGGGCGAACCGGGAAGATCAGATGCCCGGTTAACGTCAGCAGGTTATACCAGATGGCGCCCAACAGCAGCAGCACAGGCTGCTGGTACCACTGGTCGTACAGGGAAACGCCCAGCATGGTATAGATGGCGATGAGCAAGGCACCGAAGGCGATAGTGGCATAGCGCTGCCCCAGACCGCCCAGCAGAATAAACCCGCTGGTTGAAAGCGTAAGGCCCAGGGCAAACAGCCAGGGCCAGGGAAAGAGCAACTCAACGGACGCGGAGGCGATAAAAAAACAGACGAGCGTAATCACCAGGTTACGCAAACGGCCGGCCAGGCGATCGTCCAGATCTGCCAGCGCCCCGGCCACCACCCCCAGCGTGAGCGGGATGGTGAGTTTCACATCATTCAGCCACCACGGCAGGGCAGCCGTGCCGCAAAGCGCGATAAAAATCCTGACGTTGTAGAGCCAGGCGCTGTTCCAGGTATAACGGCGAAGCAGTGGGCTTAGCATAAACGCGGCCAGTCCTTATTTACTGAAAACGACGACGTGCGTTCGCTTCACGCGCCGCCTGGGCCACTTCGACCGGAACCACCCTGCGACCGACGGGCCAAAGGGCGATGGCGGCGATCTTAAAGTTTGCGAGCCCGACCGGAATACCAATTATTGAGATGCACTGCGCAATACCGGCAAAAATATGCATGATGCACAGCCACCAGCCGAAGAAAATCAGCCACAGAATGTTCAGCAAAGTTCCCCCCGTATTCATCAGGGCGCTTTTGCTCTCCGGGTTCAGCTCGTTAACGTGGATAGCTTCGTTACCGTAGGGGATGAACGACAGTTTCGTGATTTCCCAGCAGGAACGAGTCAGGGGAAGCGTGAAAATCAGGACGATGCTCACCAGCGTGGCAAAAAGCCAGGAAAGGGTGGTGGCAAAACCGCCCAGCACAAAATTCAACACATTCAGAACGGTACGCATAAACCCTCACTTCCTTTCGATAAAATTAACGCCCAATGATTGTAACGTTTTTTTAGGCTGGAGCACCTTAAAACTGGCAGTTAAACTGTCAGGTAAATTATCTCTTCGTGGATTTGGCGGGACATGGAACTGAAAGCAACTTCTTTAGGCAAACGCCTGGCGCAACACCCCTATGACAGAGTTGTTCTGCTCAATGCCGGGGTGAAAGTCACCGGAGAACGCCACGAATACCTTATTCCGTTTAATCAGCTTCTGGCTATTCACTGCAAGCGCGGGCTGGTGTGGGGCGAGCTGGAGTTTGTTCTGCCTGACGATAAAGTCGTACGTCTTCACGGCACCGAGTGGGCGGAAACCCAGCGTTTCCATCATCACCTGAACGCGCTCTGGCAGCAGTGGAGTCACGACATGAGCGTCATTGCCGCTCAGGTACTGCAGCAGGTGCTGGACGATATTGCCCATAGCAACGCGCAACAAACGTGGCTGACACGTCAGCAGACCGCCGGGCTACAGCAAAAGATCCGGCAGGCACTCTTGGCGCTGCCGCTCTCCGTGACGCGTCTTGATGAGTTCGACAACTGTCGCGACGCCTGGCGTCAGTGTCAGGCCTGGCTGAACGATATGGATAAAAGCCGGCTGGCGCATAATCAGGCCTGGACAGACGCCATGCTCACCCAATACGCCGACTTTTTCAGCACGGTGGAAACTTCACCGCTCAACCCTGCTCAGGCGCGCGCGGTGGTCAACGGCGAGCAGTCGCTGCTGGTGCTGGCGGGGGCCGGAAGCGGTAAAACGTCGGTGCTGGTGGCGCGTGCGGGCTGGCTTCTCACGACCGGGGAGGCCGTAGCCGAGCAGATCCTGCTTCTGGCCTTTGGCCGCAAGGCGGCACAGGAGATGGATGAACGTATCCAGGAACGCCTGCACACCCGGGATATCACGGCCAGAACCTTCCATGCCCTCGCGCTGCATATCATTCAGCAGGGCAGCAAAAAAGTGCCTGCCATCAGTAAACTGGAAAACGACGCGCAGGCGCGGCAGGCGTTGTTTATTAAAACGTGGCGTCAGCAGTGCAGTGAGAAAAAGGCGCAGGCGAAAGGGTGGCGCCAGTGGCTGGAGGAGGAACTCAACTGGGAGGTGCCGGAGGGCAGTTTCTGGCAGGATGAAAAACTGGCGCGTCGGCTCGGCTCGCGACTTGACCGCTGGGTCAGCCTGATGCGAATGCACGGCGGCTCACAGGCAGAGATGATTGAAAGCGCGCCGGAGGCGATCCGCGATCTGTTTTCGAAGCGGGTCAAGCTGATGGCTCCGCTGCTGAAAGCCTGGAAAACCGCGCTGAAAGAGGAAAATGCCGTCGATTTCTCCGGTTTGATCCATCAGGCTATCATCATTCTTGAGAAGGGGCGCTTTGTCAGCCCATGGAAACATATTCTGGTGGATGAGTTTCAGGACATCTCACCCCAGCGTGCTGCACTGCTCTCGGCGCTGCGGGCGCAAAATAAACATACCTCGCTGTTTGCGGTGGGGGACGACTGGCAGGCCATCTACCGCTTCAGCGGGGCGCAGCTTTCACTGACGACCGCGTTCCACCACTATTTTGGCGAGGGTGACCGCAGCGATCTGGACACGACATACCGCTTCAATTCACGAATTGGTGAGATCGCCAACCGCTTTATCCAGCAGAACCCGCATCAGCTGGCAAAGCCGCTCAATAGCCTGCGCCCGGGGGATAAAAAAGCGGTCACCCTGCTGGCGGATGATCAGCTGGAGCCGCTGCTGGACAAGCTCAGCGGCTATGCGAAGCCCGATGAGCGTATCCTTGTGCTGGCGCGCTACCATCACCTTAAACCCGCGGCGCTGGAAAAAGCCGCCACCCGTTGGCCGAAACTGCAGCTTGAATTTATGACCATCCACGCCAGCAAAGGGCAGCAGGCCGATTATGTGATTGTGGTGGGGCTGAAAGAGGGCAGCGACGGTTTCCCGGCCCCGGCCCGCGAGTCGGTCATGGAAGAGGCCCTGCTGCCGGTGCCGGAAGACTTTCCTGATGCCGAAGAGCGGCGTTTGCTGTACGTGGCCATCACCCGCGCACGTCATCGCGTGTGGCTGCTGTTCAATAAAGAAGAGCCATCCGTGTTTGTCGATATCCTGAAGAGTATTGATGTGCCGGTGGCGAGAAAGCCGTAACGGCGTCAGGCAAGATTTTCCATGCCGGGTAAGGCGTAGCGCCGCCCGGCAAAAAAGCTACTTCAGTCTTTCGGACAGATAGCGCTGATAGTCCGGAATAAGGATCTCAACCGGCGAGTTAAACTGCGGTGATTCAATGATGAAATCCGCCGTCGACAGGTTCGTCGCCACCGGAATATTCCACACCGTCGCCAGGCGCAGCAGCGCTTTGACGTCCGGATCGTGCGGAACCGCGTTCAGCGGATCCCAGAAGAAGATCAGCACATCAATTTTCCCTTCGGAAATTTGCGCGCCAACCTGCTGATCGCCGCCCATCGGGCCGCTCAGCATCGCATTCACCTCCAGACCCGTTTCGCGCTGGATCAGGTTACCGGTGGTACCGGTCGCCGAGAGGGCGTGCTTTTGCAGCAACGGCTGATGGCGGCGAACCCAGTTAAGCAGCATTTGTTTACAGTGATCGTGCGCCACCAGCGCAATGTGTTTACGTTCAGGCAGCGTGCGTGTTGTCAGTTCCATAATCATTTCCATCAGGTTAACTGACTACACGATGACGGGAACCGTCTGACCCTGCAAGAGAAAGGCGTAAAAAATGTGGCTTATGATGAAGGTTGCTGTTTTGCCCACTGTAAAAAGCGGGCCCGCGTGTCGGGATCGGCCTGCTGGAACCAGAATTTAAGACGCTGTTCCGTCAGCGTCTGGGACTGCGGCGGAATAACGTCCAATTCCGAGACGCCGGATAACAGCGTACTGTCGTCCGCCATCATGGTGGCAAACTGCGGAAGGGAGGCTCGTTTACCGGCTTTGTTATAGACCTGCGTCGCGGCCTCGTAGTCCGGGCTTTTCGGGGAGTGGGTCAACGCCAGAATATCCAGCTTCACCGGAATCGGCATCGCATTCCCGTCCAGCAGCTCAACGCGCGGCGAGGCGTCAAAGGCCGCTGATTCCTTCTCCGTTTCAAGGCGAGGCAGGGTAATGTTCACCTGACTGATTTGCCGGGTGTTAAAGCTGACAATCAGCGGCGGAGAGATGTACATCCGTTGCTCATGGTTGTTCAGGCCGATCGATTTTTCGACCCGGAACACCAGCTGATGCGGCCCGTTATCTAATTCAATGCTGTCAGCACCGCGCAATAACGAGCTGGAGACCTTTTTTCCGTCCAGTACCAGGAGATCAATATCGCCAGAAAGCCGGAGCGTGGTGGCAAATACGCAGACCGGCATCACTAACGCAATCAGAGCAGTGGCAATACCGGTTTTCATAGAAGGCTCCCGTCAGAAATCCTTTCGCCGCATTAATGTATCTAAATCTTTCGATAATCACGTTTACTAACATATAGACATATTTCGCCGTTTTGCCCTCATACATCTGTATGGGATGGATGGTTGAGATTTGCGCTTTGGCGTACACTTTTAAAAAAGCCAGGAGAAAAACCATGAAAGAGAACGATATTGCCGAGATTCTGACATCCACGCGTACCATTGCGCTGGTGGGCGCGAGCGATAAACCCGACCGTCCAAGCTATCGGGTGATGAAATACCTTCTCGATCAGGGCTATCACGTTATCCCGGTGTCGCCAAAAGTGGCGGGGAAAACATTGCTGGGTCAGCAGGGTTACGCCACGCTCGCTGACGTGCCGGAAAAAATCGATATGGTCGATGTCTTCCGTAATTCCGAGGCTGCATGGGAAGTGGCGCAGGACGCTATCGCCGTAGGGGCGAAAACGCTGTGGATGCAGTTAGGTGTAATTAACGAGCAGGCCGCCGTGCTGGCGCGTGATGCGGGGTTGAAGGTTGTCATGGATCGCTGTCCGGCGATCGATATACCTCGTCTGGGGCTGGCGAAATAATAAAAAAAAGCCCGTCATCGGGCTTTTTTTACACGCTTAGTTCCGCAGGCGCGGAGCCTGTAACTGTTTGCGGATAGTCTGAGCAAGTTCATCCATCGTGGGTTGTTCCGGATGCTCTTCCTGCAGCTCGCTACTCAGCTGCGCTTCGGCAAGGTAGGTATGAACGGGTTGTCCGTCGTCACCTTCCATCACCACATGGTACCAGGGCGCAGCGCGAAGCTCTGCGTTGACCGCCAGCTCGTCTGCTGACGGTTCATCAAGGGAATACTCCGGGTCGATATCCACGACCACACCCAAATACCCTAGCAAAGTGTGGCGGACCTGCTGGCCGATACCGAATTTGCTGGCAATCATAGTCACCTCCCGGGAAACACTACTTACACATTACGTGTGGGCAATATTTCTCTTTTCAAGTTACATGACGCGACAGGCAAACCCTTTCAGATACAGTCCTTCCGGGTAGGTAGCAATCACGGGGTGATCGGCTGCCTGACGGAACTGCTCTATAAATTGTACATCACGCCCGGCATCTATTGCGGCATCGGCGATGATTTTTTGGAATAAATCGGTGGTCATCAGGCCGGAGCAGGAGAAGGTGAGCAGAACCCCGCCCGGATTCAGCAGCTGGATAGCCAGCATGTTGATATCTTTATACCCGCGGCACGCGCCCATCAGCTGGCTTTTGTTTTCCACAAACTTTGGCGGATCCATCACGATGACGTCGAACTTCTCGCCCTGGTCGCGATATTTACGCAGCAGCTTGAACACATCATCGCGGACAAACTCCGCTTTGCTCAGATCCAGCTTGTTTAGCTCGACGTTCTGTTTTGCCACGCCCAGCGCTTCCTGCGAGGTGTCCACGCTGACCACCTGAGCACAGCCGCCCATCAGCGCCGAAACGGCGAAACCGCCGGTGTAGGAGAAGCAGTTCAGCACGCGTTTGTCGGCAACATACTGACGTGTCGCCAGACGGCTGTCGCGCTGGTCAAGGTAGTAACCCGTTTTGTGCCCGCCCTGAATATCCACCAGCAGCTTCATGCCGTGCTCTTCAATTGGCAGCAGGGCAGGCGGCAGTTCACCCGTGACCGGCCCCTGAGTCAGCTCCATACCCTCTTTTTTGCGCACCGCCACATCGCTGCGGTCGTAGATAGCGCATTCAGGGAACAGGGTTTGCAGCGCGCTAATCAGCGCGGCACGCTGGTATTCCGCCCCTGCGCTCAGGAGCTGCAGTACGAGGAAGTTACCGAAGCGGTCAATGGTGACGCCCGGCAGGCCGTCGGATTCACCGGCAATCAGGCGGTAGCTGTCCAGACCGTCGCGCTTTGCCAGCCAGTCGCGCCACTGCTGCGCCTGCTGCAGGCGGCGGACGAAGAAGTCGATATCAATGGTTTCGTCTTTATCAAAGGTCCAGACGCGAGCACGGATCTGGGACGCTGGCGAGTAGGCGCCTCGCGCTAACCATTTCCCCTGGTGGTCAACGATATCAATGGTTTCACCGAGGCTGGCTTTGCCTTCCATACGGGCAACCGCGCCGGAAAAGACCCAGGGATGACGGCGCAGTAATGATTTCTCGCGCCCTTTGGTTAACACTAAACGGGAAAACCTTGTAAAATCTGTTTTTTGGCTTTCTTCTGATGTATTCATTAGGTACTCCCATGGAAAAACGCAAACTGTATAGTTATATACGTTGGTCAAGTGATAAACAGGCAAAAGGTTCATCATTGCAACGACAGTTGGAAACGGCGCGTAGGGTAGCACATGAAAACGGTTTAGAGCTTGTTGAAATCATCGATGCCGGATTGTCTGCGTTTAAATCTAAGCATCTTGAAAAGGGCAGTTTAGGCGCATTTATCGAGGCAGTTAAAGAGGGGGAAGTCGCTAACGATTCATGGCTTACAGTCGAAAGTTTAGATCGGATAAGTCGCAATACAATTCTGAAAGCACAACTGATCTACCCCCAGGTTTAGATACAACCTTCAGTTAGTAATATCGGTTGGTTTTTCTTCATATTTCCTGTTTCGCCAGTCCGTTGCGAATTCAGCTGGTGTCTGGTAATCCAGCGATGAATGGGGACGGCACTCGTTATAATCCTGCCGCCAGTCATTAATCGTTTTCAGGGAATGAAGAATATCGCTGAACCCGTGTTCATTCAGACACTCATCGCGAAAGCGTCCGTTAAAACTCCCAATAAATCCGTTCTGCGTTGGCTTACCTGGCTGGATAAGCCGTAGTTCCACACCATGCTCAAAGGCCTATTGATCGAGCTCGCGGCAGGTAAATTCCGGGCCCTGATCGGTTCTTATTGTCGCCGGATAGCCCCTAAACAGCGCGATGCTGTCAAGAATACGCGTAACCTGAACGCCTGAAATACCGAAAGCAGCGGTGATCGTCAGACACTCCTTCGTGAAATCATCTACACAGGTCAGGCACTTGATCCTCCGACCGTTAGCCAGTGCGTCCATAACAAAATCCATCGACCAAGTTAGGTTCGGCGCATCCGGGCGCAGAAGCGAAAACCGTTCGGTTGCCAGCCCTTTACGGCGTCGTCTGCCTTTTACGCTCAGTCCATTAAGGTGGTAAATACGGTATACCCGCTTGTGATTGACGTGAAGGCCCTCCCGACGCAACCGCTGCCAGATTCGGCGGTAGCCAAAACGCCTGCGCTCCAGTGCCAGCTCAGTGTTGCGCCCTGATAAATGCGCATCAACTGCCGGACGCTGAGCCTCATAGCGGCAGGTCGAAAGGGACAAACCTGTAAGCCTGCAGGCACGACGTTGCGACAGACCGGTCGCATCACACATAAACTCAACGACTTCCCGCTTCTGGCTTGGCGTCAGTACTTTCGACCCAGAGCCACCTGAAGCGCCTCCTTATCCAGCATGGCTTCGGCGAGTAGCTTCCTGAGGCGGGCGTTCTCCTCTTCAAGAGATTTGAGCCGCTTCACCTCAGGAACTTCCATGCCACCAAACTTTTTGCGCCAGGTGTAGAAAGTGGCGTCGGAAAGGGCGTGCTTACGGCAGAGCTCACAGGCAGAAACTCCGGCTTCCGCTTCGCGAAGAATACTGATGATCTGTTCGTCGGAAACACGCTTCTTCATGGGGATGTCCTCATGTGGCTTATGAAGAAATTACTAACATCGGGGTATATTAATCAATGGGGAGTAGGTTAGCTGCATTTACATTTATTTACATAAATTCACTTTATCCATACATTTCTGTCGTGTGATAGTGAAATAGCACTTTATGTTAAAATGGAAAAGAGGGATTTTTATGTCAAATATCAGAGAATTAACTTTAAGTGAAATAGAACTGGTCAGTGGTGGTGGAAACTCTGGCGACCATGAACACAACTACAATAAACAATCTCAAACTGGAGCACGTAACACTCTGGGACGGAATGCACCGACACATATTTACAGTGACCCAAGCACAGCTAAATGTGGTGATGCTGTCTTCAGTGGGATGGTAGGTGGTGCAATCAAAGGTGGCCTTGTTGGAATGGCCAGAGGAACTATTGGTGGAGCAGTTGTTGGCCAGTGTCTCTCCGGTGGTGGAAATGGTAACGGAGGGGGAAACAAAGCTGGTTCCAGTAATTGTTCAGGAGGTAACTTTGGTGGTACCTGTAGCCGATAAGTAAGTATCAACGGAGGATGCTACAATGGTTATTAAAATAATGTCTTTTATCTTAAGTTTATTACTGGGTTTTGCGCTATTAAGTGGCTCCTCCATTATTGACCTATCTTGGTTTTCCTTTCCTGAGGAGTTTTCAAAGTTAGTAATTACATTGATCACCTTGTTTTCCACTGCTAAATTTACTGATATGATTTTAGCAAAAATAAAAACTTTCATAAAGTGACGCCCTTGTAATGAATGAGCGTACGAGCCAGTTTATATATAGTAAACAAAGCGCTATCGTTTTTCTTGTAGTGGTTATTATATCAACCATTGTAACTCTATCCCCAGCCTTTACGCTGCGTTATGTCGGGCTGGACACAGCTTTTACTATTGTTTTCATTACAGAGATTCTAATTTCTACTTTCGTTTATTTGTTTTGCCTGAAAAATATCCCTGGGTGTCGAATAAAAGTAAGTGCAAGCCCAGCCTCAGTTAAATTTTCAGCTGCAACATTTCTTATAATTATTTTTATACAACTTGCTGTTTATTGCTACAGAGACTATTTATACCATTACGAACCATCACAGATAAACTGGATCACAGTTTTAGTGATGACAATAGTAGTACCCTATTACGAAGAAATTATCTACAGAGGATGTGCCTTCGAAGTTGCATGCTCAATTTACCGGAAGAATCTGGTTATTCCGTGTGTAATAACATCTTTATTTTTTTGTCTAATGCATGGACAGTATTATGATATACTGGATCAGATCATTCTGTTTGTTGTTTCGATGTTATTGTTCGCGGTTAAAATAAAAAGCAAATCTCTTTTCTATCCTATATTGATACACTCAGGCATGAATGGGTTTGTTATATTGTTAAATATTCAGAACGTTTTATAACTATGAGTATATTCAGGGAGGAAGCATTAAATCATCATAATGATACCGGATACGGAGATATTGTCTTACCCGCTTCATTCGGCATGTCAGTATGCGCCGTTACTACAATATTCTTGGTTCTGAGCGTCGCATTATTCGTTTATTTTGGTAGCTATACTCGCAAGGCACATCTTACAGGCATCGTTATGCCTTCATCCGGACTGGTGAAAATAACACCTCAATATGCAGGGTACGTCACGCGACAGACTGTTTCAGAAGGTCAGCACGTCATTGCAGGTGAGTCCGTTTACCATATCAGCGGCGAGCATTATAACGAACAGGGCACAGGTACGCTGGCTGCCATGAGCATATCCTTGAGAACTCAATATGCCATGCTGTCTTCTCAACAGGCTCTGGAATTGCGTGACAACAGTCAGCAGCAGCAAGCCATACAACAGCGAATTGTCTCCCTGAAACCTCAGATTAACAGTGCAGAGCAGCGTTTGTCGCTTGCCGAGCATCAGGTTGCGCTGGCTGTGTCCGTCATGGAACGCTATAAAAAACTTGCCGGCACGCATTACGTTTCTGATATCGAATACCAGCAGAAACAGATTGACGTCTCCACGGCACAGCAAAACGTTGAGGATCAACGTCAGGGGCTTCTGCAACTACACACAGCAATGGAGTCTGCTGAAGATGATCTTACCCATCTCATCGTACAGGGCGAAAGCCGGAAAGCTGAATTGGACAGGCAGTTGCAGGGTATAAGACAACAGCAGGATGAACTGGCCGGACAGGAGCATTTTACGCTGACCGCTCCAGTATCCGGAACCGTTGCCGCCGTTCTGGTCAGACAGGGACAGTCGGTCAGGGCATCTGAACCTGTCATGACGCTTGTCCCCGACAATGCTCGTCTGCAGATAGAACTCTATGCCACCAGTCAGAACGCTGGCTTCGTCCAACCGGGGCAACGTGTTGCCCTCCGATTCGCCGCTTTCCCCTATCAGAAGTTTGGTGTTCAGTACGGGACTATTCGAGAGATAAGCCGTACAACGCTGACGCCGTCAGATTTAATCTCCGTATCCCCTGTCACCTGGAAGGAGAATGAAGGGCACTACCGTGTCATTGTCGAACCTGAGAATACTTTTATTCTGGCTTATGGAAAAAAAGAACCTCTTCGACCCGGTATGACCCTTGAGGGGGACGTCAGCTTGGATACGCGTCATTTGTGGGAGTGGCTTACAGAACCGCTCTGGAGCCTGAAAGGAAAACTGTAATGGGATCACTGAACTGGACAGGGAAAAGACGGCTTCCCCTCATCCGCCAGACAGAGTCAGCGGAGTGTGGCCTGGCGTGTCTGGCAATGATGGCCAGTTGGCACGGTCTGCAGACGGATCTACCCACGCTCCGTGAACGCTTCAGTATCAGTACTCAGGGAATGACCCTGCAGAGACTGATTGAATGTGCAGCCGGTATCCATTTGTCTTCCCGCGCCGTCAGGCTGGAGCCGGAAGACCTGAAGTCTCTTTCTCTACCCTGTATTCTCCACTGGAACATGAATCATTTCGTTGTACTTCATAAGGTTCGCGGTAGCAGGCTGGTTATACATGATCCCGATAAGGGGAAGGTGACAATTTCCCTGACGTACGCAGGGAAGCACTTCACCGGCGTCGCGCTGGAGCTGATGCCAGCCAGCGATTTCACCGCCAGGGATGAAAGAAAGAAAATTCGTCTGCGCCAGCTGACAGGAAAAACACCCGGCCTGCTGCCGGCAATGTCACGCATCATCGTTTTTGCCCTGGCACTGGAGATACTGACATTAGGAAGTCCTCTTCTCAACCAGTTGGTGATTGATGAGGTCCTGGTTGCCGCCGATCGAAGCCTGTTGACCGTTATTATCATCGCCCTGTTGTTGCTGTCACTTACCCAGATGCTGCTGTCGCTGGCCCGTCAGTGGGCCAGTCTCACCCTGTCTGTTAATTTTAATATGCAGTGGACTGCCCGGGTGTTCCATCATCTGGTCCGTCTCCCTCTCTCCTGGTACGATGCACGCAGTAAGGGGAGTATTAACGCGCGTTTTGATGCGGTAGATACCATCCAGCAGGCGCTGACCACGCAGGTACTTGAAGGCATTCTGGATGTGCTGCTTGTGGTGACTGCACTCTGTATGATGTTGTTATACAGTCCTGAAATGACGCTGATAGCGGTACTGGCAGCCGTCATCTACGGCGTGCTGAGAGTGCTCTGGTATCCGTCTCTTCGACAGTCTGCAGAAGACGCTTGGGATGCTGGTGCCAGGGAATCAGGATATTTTCTTGAAACCCTTAACGGGATCCTAAGCCTGAGAATAAACGGTGTGACTGCATTTCGGGAAGCCGCCTGGCTGAATCTCAACGTCACCCGGAGAAATACGCAGTTGCGCCAGAGTCGTCTGCTGATGTGCTATGACATTGCGCACACCTTGACCGGCAGTGTGGTATCGGCGGTTATTTTGTGGAAGGGTGCTGGCGAGGTGATGAATGGCACTTTTACTGTCGGTATGTTGGTTGCCTATTTGTCTTATCAGATGCGTTTTTCTTCGAGTATTAGCAGCCTTACTGACAAGTTTTTTTCCTGGCGAATGCTTGATGTTTATAATGAGCGTCTGGCTGACATTGTGCTAACCCAAACAGAAGGGCATCAGCAACGGTCCGTTCATGAAGATGTCAGTACTTCTGTCATTACCTCCGTAGTCAGTGGGACTCCGAAAGCTCATCCCCCGTTATCTATCGAGCACATCGTATTCAGCCACAAGGGCGGGAACAAACCGATACTTCGCGGAATTTCACTGGTGCTTCAGCCAGGTGAAGTAGTGGCCATTACGGGTAAATCTGGGTGCGGAAAATCGACGCTGGTAAAACTTATCTTGGGAATTCATATTCCTGATGAAGGGACAATCAGAACATTTGGCATACCGCAAACGCACCCCGATTATTTTCAGGTACGACGGCGGATTGGTACCGTATTGCAGGATGATCACCTTTTCAGAGGATCCATTGCAGATAACATCATTTTCTTCAGCGAAGACCGCAATCAGGAAAGAATGATCCAGTGTGCCCGTCTGGCGCTAATTGACACTGATATCATGGCAATGCCGATGGGATATCAGACATTAATCGGTGAAACCGGTGGTGTACTCTCCGGAGGGCAAAAGCAACGTATTTTGCTGGCAAGAGCGTTGTACAAACAACCGGGGTTTTTGTTACTGGACGAAGCGACCAGCCACCTTGATGTTGAGAGTGAAATACAGATAAGCCAGACACTACGCCAGTTGGGGCTACCTGTCCTGCTGGTTGCCCATCGCCCGGAAACCATTGCCTCTGCCGACCGGGTTCTGTATCTCGCAGATGGATATTTGGAAGAACAAAAATGCCAGTACACAGGTGATAACGATTATATAGTTTATGAAGCCAATGATGATAATGTGGTTAAGGAGACCTGACTATGGAATATGCTATATTCAGCGGGATATTTACACTCGCATGACCAAAAGAAAGTATGCAATATCTGCACCTTGCTCAGGGCGGGCGGTCATATCCGAGAGCATTCTTCCGATCTAATTCAAATATAATTAGTTTACTAACTCCTTCTTGATGCGGTAGAACGTTGCACGGCTGATATCTGCAGCTTTCATGATGTGGGCTGGTTTAACATTCTGCGCCAGCATTTCACGCACTGTATCACGGGCTTCCATATCTTTTTGTTTTCCCGTATACAAGCCTGCCTGTTTTGCTCTTTCGATCCCCTGTGCCTGGCGTTTACGGCGGGTTTCATAATCTTGTCGTGCCATTGTCGCAAGGATATCGATCATCATAGCATTGACGGCCCGAAGAATGCCGCTGGTAACGTCGTTACCGTACATTTCAACCATCTGCCAGCTTGTTGGCAAATCCATTATTTGCTGTTCTGTCGATTTCAGGGAAATGGCGCGTAGAGTAGCACATTCAGCCAGGCGCAATCCTCTGCGGATGCCGTTGAGCGTTTCGGCACAAAATCAAATCGCTTAAGCACATTACGTTATTGCGGCCGGCATTACAGTGGGGCTTCCGGTAAAGCAGAGGGAGCACCCATGAAAAAGCGAAGTGTGATCGCAATAGCCGCTCTGGCGGCAATCAGTTTTCAGGTTTCAGCGGCAACGCCTTTCAGCATCACCAGTCAGGATATTTCCGGCGAGCGCCATTTAGCGCAGCCGCAGGTATTCGAGGGATTCGGCTGCCACGGTGGTAACCAGTCTCCGCAGCTGGCGTGGACAAATCCGCCCGCGGGTGCGAAAAGTTTTGCCATTACGGTCTATGACCCGGATGCCCCCACCGGCAGCGGCTGGTGGCACTGGACAGTAGCCAACATTCCCGCGAAAACAACGACGCTGCCCGCTGGGGCCGGAAACCCTAATGGCGAGAAATTACCTGCCGGTGCGGTGCAGGGGCGTAATGATTTCGGTTATTCTGGATTCGGCGGAGCATGTCCGCCCGCAGGAGATAAGCCTCACCGTTATCAGATTACCGTCTGGGCGCTGGACGTGGATAAACTGCCTGTCGACAAAAATGCCAGCGGCGCGCTGGTCGGCTTTATGCTTAATAGTCACGTTCTGGCAAAGGCGCAGTTAACCGCAACCTACAGCAGATAAGGATGAACCGGTGCAGGAGTTCCATTTTCGACATAAACACCTGACGGCGGGTGAAGTGACCGCCAGCAAAATGCATCGCCTGCACCAGGTTAAGCTCTTTTTTCCGGCCATTTGTCATATCACGCATGGCAGCAAGGTGATTGTGCAGGACGACAACCGACTGGTGGCAACCCGGGATGAGCTGATTATTATCCCGGCCAATACGGCGATGGAGATTATCAATCAGCCTGTAAACGGTCTGTTTCACTCGGATTTGCTGATGTTGTCCCCGGAGATCGTCGCCGAGTTTAAGGCACATTACCTGAAATCCTGGCCGCGCACGACGCTGCATTCGCTTTGTGCTCCGCTGAGCGAAGGGCTGGCGTTTATGTGGGATAACCTGCTGCACGCCGTGCGTCAGGAGTTACCGGAGGCGTTGCAAAAACATCAGGCCTTCGGTCTGTTGCTGGCCTTGCTGCATGACGGCATGGCAGGTCCGCTGCTTGTTGAGCGGAGCAGTAACCTGACCGAGCAGGTGCGGCAGTTCATTATGCTGTCGCCCGCCAGAGCATGGACCGCGCAGGACGTTGCCAGCCGTCTCGCATTAAGCGTGCCGACGCTACGCAGGCGGTTACGCGAGGAGTCGCAGAGTTTTCGCCAGATTGTCGAGGAGGTGAGGATGGCCGTTGCTTTGTCGCAGCTACAGTCAACCCGATTACCGATTGGCGAAATCGCATTACAATGTGGGTATCTTTCCAGCTCTCGTTTCACCGCCCGTTTCCGGCAGCACTATGGTTGTTTGCCGAAAACGCTACGTTAAGGAGAAGAATAATGTCAAAAGTCTGCACCATTGCCTGGGTTCACGGCGTCGTTCAGGGCGTCGGGTTCCGCTACAGCACTCAGCGCGAGGCCGTTCAGCTTGGGCTTACGGGATACGCGCGAAATATGGACGACGGCAGCGTTGAGGTGGTCGCCTGCGGCGAAGCGGAGCAGGTCGACAGGCTGGTGGCGTGGCTGAAGGCGGGCGGGCCGCGCAGCGCGCGGGTTGATAAGGTGCTAACGGAACCGCATCAACCCGGCCGGGAGTACGTTAACTTCGGTATACGCTACTAAATGCACTTCACCGGTTTTGGCAGGCCGGCAATTTTAGTGGCCTGTTTTGCCGGGCCCTTCGGGAACAGACGATACAGATAGCGGCTATTGCCTTTCTCTTCGCCGAACTTGTTGGCCATGGCTTTGACCAGCATGCGGATCGCCGGAGAGGTGTTGAATTCGAGATAGAATTCACGCACGAAACGCACCACTTCCCAGTGTTCGGGGGAGAGGGCGATGCCTTCGTTTTCGGCGATTTTCTCCGCCAGCGGCTCGCTCCATAGCGTCGTGTCTTTCAGATAGCCTTCGCTATCGGTCTCAATTTCCTGGCCTGCAAAAATGAACATAGTGCTCTGTCGATAAAGTAAAAACCGCCCCTAGTCTAGCAAATAAGGGGCGGAGTGAGAAACCTCGACCTACAGAAGAAGCTGGAGCAGATTGTTGGCATTAAGCTTTTTCAGCGCGTTGCATTTATACGTCGAGACCTGTTTTTCACTCATCTGTGTCATATGCGCGACGTGCCTTACCGATTGTCCGTTCACCAGCCTGTCGAGAACGTTGAACTCCATGCCCGTCAGGCAACAATTCAGGGTCCGCACCCGGCGGGGCTCTCTGGCAAGCAGATATGCCGCATCCGCAACGGCAATCCGGTCGTCAATGATATATAAGGTCAGCGTGGCAAACCGCTTTCGCAGATGGGTAGCCAGCGCCCAGCCTTTTTCATTGCACACCAGATACACCGTTCCTTCCCAGCACCTGGCCTCCAGCTGCAGCAGAATGTCGACCAGCGCCAGATGCGCCCCCGAGACGGAAAAGCGGCAGCGAACAACGAGGGTGTCGCAGGCCAGCAGCGAACGGCACCACTTTACAGTACCGCTCTCAACCTGCGTCTGAGCGTTACGACGCAGAAGGGCATAGCGCAACCCTTCTGCATAAAAACGATTATTGTCGAGAATGGCGTAACTCACGATGGCCTCTTTATAAGGTACTGGGCGTATAGATAACGCGCAGCGTGCCGGTGTAATCCCCGGCATTTTTACTGCTGGCAGCAAACGCGGGCGTTTTCAGAACGATGGGGGCGGGGACACAAAGTACGCTCTCCCGTCCACCCGGCAGTACAACCTGACGCAGATATTGCGGGTCATTAGTGCCCTGCCAGACCAGCGTTTTGCCATTCGCCGCGGTTTCTACTGCGCCCGTTACCGGGTTGATCACCGTAACCTGATAATCGAGCCGATCCCGCGCTTCGGTCTGGCTTCCACCGCGTCGTCTGACGGAAAACGCCCCCTCAGTACGGCCCGTTGCCGCTAAACCGTCATCCTCAAAGCGCAGATAGACGCGCGTGCTGGCACTGTTTTTGCCGTCATACAGGCACATATCCAGCGCGCTCTCGCCCTGGATTTCGCTGCCGCCGGGCCGCCCCGGAAAATGGGTCAGATTGAGGTTAACCATCGGGGTTGAGTGGGGGAACGCCGGCAGATAAATCTGCTGGTTACCCGGATCGACCACCTCAATACGTATCGTCGCCTGCCAGCGGGCAATGGTGAGGTAGCCTGGGCATCCGACGTTGGCATCGTTAAAGTTGCCCCCGCACTCGGCGCTTCCCCATTCGCGCAGGTTCTGCTTCAGCGTTGCGGTCCAGATGCCCGGCTGGGCGAGCTTGTCCAGTTCGCCTTTAACGATGTAAAAATCAAAATAGGGCTCCCGCTTCCAGGCCGAGAGAATGTCGGTGCCGCCGGTGACAAAGCTGGCAAAGGTGAAGGTTATATTATTGAAAAACATATGTTTTTCCCCGTAGACCTTCACATCTGCGGTTTTATTTGTCGACGTGTGGGTAAAACGCAGCGTAATGGCGTAGGGGGCGGCCGGGTTCGCGGGAAACCAGACCGGTGCTGTCATACACGCCCCGTACGTCGGGTCGGTGCGGGACTCGCAGGTCAAGGTGTTGCGTCCCCACTTTTGCGGGTCGATAGTGTCGTAACCGCTCGGTTCATGGACCCAGATATCAAAACGCGCAGGCGGCACCGCGCGATCGTAGCTAATCCCTACGCTGGAGTTTCTTCCGGCAGGGACTCCCGCCAGCGTCTGGCAGCTCCACAAGGTCAAAAAAAGCAAAATAAAGAGGTAGTTGTTCACATCATTTCCCTTTGGTGAGGTGCTCTGCATTCATGGCCGTAGGCCCCGTCGGCACGTTACGTCCGGCGAGCATCAGTTGCGCCTGGTGCTGGACCGAATCCGGCAGGGCGGAGAAGGTGAGTTCCCGACACGGGATCGACCCGACGTAACGCACCACGTCGCGCATGCTTTTTACGCTCAGCTCACACTGATAAAACTGCTGCTGACGCACCAGATAAAGGTTGCGGAGCAGGGCGTCGCTCTGGGCGCTGAAACCGCCATTACCGAGATCGTTCCAGCCGTTCACGTTAAGCGGCACGCCGCCAACGAACGGTGAATGATGTTCGTCAGTGAGCTGGCCGAGCCAGGTGTAGCGGGTGGTGGTTTGCACGTCCCGGCGAAGCATTTTGCCCGGCACCATAAAGAGCGTTCGGCTCCCGGAACCCTGCGTGATTTCACTGCTGGCACCTGATGAGACGTTCAGCGACTCATTAACCGTCAGCGTTGTTGGCTGATAACCAGGCACCGCAAAAAGGGCGCGGCTGTTGGCCGGGATATCCGCGCTGCCGCCGTTATCCAGCGAGACGGCGACGCGTGAATCCCGGGAGTCCTCAGGCGTAGCCACGTTTACCGCAACGGCAGAAGCCGGGCGTCCGTCGCCCCAGCGGCCAAGCCACAGCCCGGAGCGCGACAGGGCGAGGGTGGAGCTGTAGTTGCCGCTGCTGCTTAACGTATGGCGCCGATCCTGGCGATCCCACGCGTCGCTCACCGTCAGGCTGGCGTTACCAAAACGTCCGCCCTGGCGCGTATACGCCGAGGCGTTGAGCGAATCGCTGTTGATCCCCGACGCGCTCAGGCCGTATTCATTCTCGCCGCGCGCGTCGGCATACCAGTTATGCGCCACGTTGTAGCTCAGCTGGTTTTTCTGATTCTGCTGGTGCTGCCAGGTTGCCCCAAGCGAGGTATAGCCTGACGCATCGCCCTGACGCTTATGCGCAAGTGAGAGGCTAACGCTCAGATAGCCGCCTTTGTCTTTCCCATCGCGAGAGTGGTCGTTGCGCATAAACAGGTTAATGCTGCTGTTGATGTTCAGACCGCGCGCGCTAAAGGTATTACTCAGCCCGCCCTGCCAGGCCTGCGTGCGGGAGCGGGTCACATACACCGGCTCCCACGGCAGGCCAGCGTCGTGACGATCGTCATGGTCAGGCAGTTCCCGGCGCGTAACGTAGCGCCCTTCGTTGCGGTTATCCGAATACCCCAGGTTGGCGTACCACGTGCCAACAGGCACGGAGAACATGACCGAGAGGCTACGATAACAGCCGTTGACGGCGTCAAAACCTGCGCTGCGGGTATTACAATTTTCAGCGGATAACGCGTTGCGGTAGAAGCTCAGCGAAAACCCGTCGTTATAGCTGATTTGCTGAATATTGCCGCGCTGACCCCTGCTGCCGTAGAGGTAGCTAAAGCGCGTGCTTAACACCCCGTCTATCGGACCCGCGTTAAAGCCGCGGCTCCAGTCGAGGGCATTTTCCAGAAAATGTTGTCTTTTCAGGACGGTTGCGCCGCTGGTCAGCGCCAGCGTCGGGGTTACGGGCAGGCGTACGCCCGCCTGCGCGACCGGGCTGCGTACGTCATTAGGATCGTTATTGGCCGTTTCTCCTGTCTGCATAAACCACTCGACGCGGTCGAATGGCGTAATGCCCGTACGGGTAAACGGAACCTGCTCGGTACGCGTCAGACGGTTATTTTCGTAAACTGACAGCGTCACGGTATAGCTTCCATCAGGAAACGCGCGGGTATCCAGGGTTTGCGCCCCGGCATTGAGGTAAAAGCTGGCCAGAAGCTCCTTGCCGCGGCGCGCGTCGATGCGCGCATCGTGCGAAAGCAGCACCGTAACGGGCGTGCCCTTCGATTGCTGAACCGGGTTGATCCAGGCCCGGGTCGAGCCCGCGCGCAGGCCACGAATTTTGCCCAGCGGCAGTTGGCTGAGGTTAATATTTCCCCCGGCGTTGCTGAACAGATCGCGCGTATCCATCTCGCCTATCTGTGCATAATATTCACGCCATAAATCTTGGCGGAACCAGGCATTGTTAACGGTTATTTCCTGCTGCTGCTGGTGACGCGAGCGTTGTCCCAGCCAGGTCCAGTCGAGGTTAAGATAGCCGTCCCGGGTCAGCGCCAGTGCCCCGTTGCCCTGAATGGTGGCGGACTGATAATCCCTGTCGGCAACAAAATTGATATTTTGCTGATGAATCAACGCATTCTCGGTCTCCTGCGTGGGCTGATACCACTGGTTTTCCACCGAGGGCTTTGGCAAAAAGCGCTTATCAAAAAACAGGTTTATACGGGCATTGTTTTCGTCATAGATGATGGCCGCACGGCGGGTTTCGAGATAATCACATCCCGTCGCGGAGCCGTTGCTGCTGCAGGCCAGGTTGCCGTTACGGGCAAGCGGAACGGCCAGCGCCGCGGAAACGGAGCCGATAAGGGCAGGATCGTCGTTAAACTGACGTTTGATGGCCGCGACCACGGTTTCAGGCGCGACAAAACTGACCGTTTCAAGATTGATATCGGTTTCAAAAAGGCCAAGCGACTCGCCGTATAAGCTCACTTCTGTCCACATGCGCTGCGTTTTTGCCAGGTCCTCGAATCCGGCCGGGACGGCCATCTCAGCGCAGGCGAGGTGGACAGATGCGGGTAATAAAGCAACAAAAAGGAGGGTATTTCTGTGAAACGCCATGAACGAGCCTCGACATCATCCTGACGTCAGAGGGCGGGCGCCCTCTGACGTTATTCCTTAGGTGCTGTGGTGTTACGCACCGCCTTCCGTGGTGGTCGCCTGAGTCAGCATCAGGCTCACAACGCCGCTGTACTGGCCGGTTTTCAGAATGCCTTTGGTAGTCTGGGAAATGGTCAGAGGCAGAACCGCAGAACCGTTTTCGACGCTGCCCGGGAACAGTTCGGTTCCGGTAAATTCGGCATCGGTGGTGGAGAGGGTTTTATCACCGAGAAGAACCGTCATCGGTACAATCTGATCCCCATCTGTGTTGGTGAGCTTAGCTGCGCTAACGAGGCGTACTTTGACGTTACTGGTAGCGGAGTTGGACCATACCTTGGTGTTCAGGCGGTAGCTTTCCAGGCCACGACCCGGCAGGTACTGCATGTCGATGCTGGCTGGCAGCGGCGTGTTATCGGCCTGGGTCATATCCAGCTGTGAATCAACGCTGGCGTTGACGGTAATATCTTTCTGGATCGCCAGCGCGCTGGCAGATGTGGTCATCGCGGCAACGATCATCAGAGGTTTAATAAATTTACGCATTGATATCTCCATATTTTACAAATGAGCACCCTGGCTCTTTAAACAAACCACAAGGGTTTTTACAGTGACGTCGTGTTATTGCACGACGGGTAAGTCAGCTTCTTCAGCGGTTTTTTTCACCCAGTTGAAGTAGCGGAATTTGTATTTTTTGCCGTTTACCTGATTAAGCGTTTTTAATTTCCGCTCGGTATCCGGGTAAATCGTGGCGTCTTCTTTAATCCATTTACAGGTGTCGTCTGACTGACAAATACCTATCTCCCTGAGCGGCACGCGCAGGGTGCCGGCATTAGTGACGGTCCCCCGTGCGGGATCGATATGCAGCGAAACGCGCTCCGTGGCAGGGGCCAGATGTACCAGCGCCCCCCAGATAACATTGACCCCTAGCCTTGCCGTCGCTGCCGTGCTTTCGGGCTGGCCGGCAATAATGCTGTCCGGCTGTTTTACCCCTTCAAAATAGACTCGCCAGGTGGTCTCTTTTTCCGGCGGCGTCAGTGAAACAAGGCGCACCACGCGCATTGCGCCTGCCGCCAGGGCAAATTTATCGGGCGTCACCACGACGCCGCCTTCCTTCCACGAAGCAACGTCAATCTCTTTTTCCTGGGCCGTTCCGGGGTTAAGAATTTTCTTTTGCCTCACCCGGATGAACTGAATATCATCCGTTTTCGATGCCACTTTTATTTGCGCTGCGCCGGTGCTATCCACGTTAAGTTCCATTGGATAGACGCTCATATTGGCCATTGTCATTTCTGAGAAAAATGACAGCGACAGCGCGGCGACATAAAACGCGGTTGTCATATTCACTTTTTGTTTCTGTTTCACATTCAGCCTGCCTGCTCTGAGTTCTTGTACGGTTTTTAACACCAGGACACCGTCTGCTTTCGTATCGCTTCAGGGCAGGGAAACTTTAACCAGAACAGCAGGTTGTGAAAATTTGTATTAGTTAACTGCTGATATACAGTGATTTATCCTGCTTTGATGGGCTTAAAGTTGTATAGTTAAAAGAAAATGCCGCTACCCAGGATGGGGAGAAAATTCCTGTTGATGAAAAAACAACCTGCTCAGGACGTGATTTTCTTGCCGATGTCACAGGGATAAAAGAAGCCTGCGGTAATAGCTGAGAGTGAAATATGTTTTTTATATGCAATAATTCGTTGTTATTTGATCCTGAAGCACATGCAATTAGTCTTGTTGGTCAACCGGAGTCTGTATTAACGCTCTCGGCGCCAGCCGTTCGCCTTTTGCAGGAGTTTATTCGTCATAAAGGGCACGATCTGAGTCGGGAAGAATTAATTACGCGCGTCTGGGAGGAGTATGGCTTTACGCCGTCTGGAAATAACCTCAACAAAGCGGTCAGTGAATTACGGAAAGGCTTCCAGTCCCTCGGTGAACATCACAATTTTATTGTGACGATACCCCGGTATGGATTCCGTTTTGTTGCCGATGTGATTTGCCAGCCTGCGCAAACCGTTCACCCTGCTGAACCGCAACCGCACTCTGTTGTGGTTCCGCCAGAGGCAAAACGTCAGCGTATTTCTCTGAAATGGGGCGCCGCGGCGGCGGTATTGTTAGCATCATCACTGGGGTTAGGCCTGCTGTTTAACCAGCAGCAGAAGATTGCTCTACCGATGACGCCAAAGCCCGTCGCGCAAAAAATAGCGGGCTGCAGCATCTGGCTTATTAACGATCATGGCCGGCTACTGGTGCTCTCGAAACTGACGGCGCTGCTGGAGGCGAATAACGTGGCGTGCGCGCGCGAAGCGTACAATATCTATTATTTCAGCGCCCGCTTTAACCTTGCAGCTGCGGATGAAGTGTTTATTGGTGCATGCCCGGTCAATAAAACCAGCCTGTGCAAAACCATTCGCTATAAAAGCGGGGCAGAAAAATGAAAACTAAACTTCTGTTCGCCGCGGGCGGTGCGCTTGTCGGCGGCGCGCTGGCGCTGTTTATCTATTCGGGCGGCCTGTATAAGCGTGATGCGCTGGCCTGCAGTACGGAATTTAACTTTACGCGCAACGAGGGAAAAGCGAATGAGGTCCGGGTCAATACCGTGGCCCAGTTCTATTTTCATCGGGACGGTACCGGCTTTACAACGTACAAAGGGGCTGCCATGGCTGAAGGCCGGGGCATGATCGTTGACAGGGATGTGGATTTTACCTGGTCGCGACGGGATGATGATAACGTTATCGTGTTGAGCTACACCAAAACCTGGCGTCGGCATAATGACAATACCCCGGACGAAAAGTGGGGAGGCTTTGCGAGGCCGACAGCCCGCTATTACCTCACGATCTCCGAGGTCGAACCCGCCGTGTGGCTGATACAGGACCGGCTCTATCCCACCTATATTTGCCGCGGTGACTAGGGCATAAAAAAAGGAGAATGCCTGAGGCATTCTCCTTTTTGTTTCAGCAGGTCAGCTTAATCCCGGCTGGCGAAGCCCAGGATGCTCAGCAGGCTGACGAAGATATTGTACAGCGACACATACAGGCTCACGGTCGCGCGGATGTAGTTGGTCTCACCGCCGTGAATGATGTTGCTGGTTTCGTACAGGATCGCGCCGGATGACAGCAGGATAAACACCGCGCTGATTGCCAGATGCAGGGCAGGCAGCTGCAGGAAGATGTTTGCCACCATGCCAATCAGCACCACCACGATACCCGCCATCAGCATACCGCCGAGGAAGGACATGTCCTTGCGCGTGGTCAGCACGTAGGCCGAGCAGCAGAAGAACACCAGCGCGGTGCCGCCCAGCGCCATGCCAATCACGTCACCCATGCCGGCAGACAGGTACGCGTTCAGGATCGGCCCCAGGATGTAGCCCAGGAAGCCGGTGAAGGCGAATGCGGAAAGAATACCGACCGGTTTGTCAGCGGTTTTGTAGGTCAGGAACATCAGGCCATACATGCCCACCAGGGTCAGAATCAGCCCCGGAGACGGCAGCATCAGCACGGTGCTGGCGGTAGCGGTGATCGCCGAAAACGCCAGCGTCAGGCTGAGCATGAAGTAGGTGTTGCGCAGCACCTTGTGGGTACTGAGTAGCGATGTGCGGTCGCGTGAGGAAGTAATTATACGATCCATGAGTCACTCTCTTATGACAGATGTAATTAACGGAAAGAATAGGAAACGGCGCGTCAGTCTCAAAGTGGTTTTACCCATCTTTACTCAGCAGGTTAGCGCCGGAGCTGGTTATTTCTTCTGCAGAAATACGTTTCATCAGTATGAACAACGGTTTGTCGAGATTAATCAGATCAACCTCTTATAGGTTACTGAAAAATATTGCTTTATTACCATAAGGCCGCTAAGAGTTATTTCCGGATCGTCACAAAACAGACAATAAGGCGAAGGAAATGAAACCACAAACACGCACGCGCTTTACGCTCTCTTTACTCACCGCAGGGATCCTGTGCGCCAGCACGGCGACCTGGGCGGCGAATGTGCCGGCAGGAACCGCGCTGGCCGAAAAACAGGAATTGGTCAGAAACAACGGTAGCGAACCGGCCTCGCTCGACCCGCATAAAGTCGAAAGCGATGTCGAATTTAATATTATCAGCGATTTATTCGAAGGTCTGGTGAGTGTTTCCCCGTCAGGGGAAATTCAACCACGGCTGGCAGAAAAATGGGAGAACAAGGACAACACCGTCTGGACGTTCCACTTGCGTCCGGGCATCACCTGGAGCGACGGCACGGCGATTACCGCAGAGGATGTGGTCTGGAGCTGGCAGCGTCTGATCGACCCTAAAACGGCTTCTCCCTATGCCAGCTATCCGGGCAACATGCATATCGCCAACGCGGCCGATATCGCTCAGGGGAAAAAATCCCCCGACACGCTGGGCGTAAAAGCAATTAACGACACCACGCTGGAAGTGACGCTCACCCAGCCCAACGCGGCGTTTCTGGCGATGCTGGCGCACCCGTCGCTGGTGCCAGTGGATAAAGTGCTGATTGGCCGTTTCGGCGAAAAGTGGACTAAACCGGAGCATTTCGTCAGCAGCGGCGCGTATAAACTGTCTCAGTGGGTGGTCAACGAACGCATTGTGGCGGAGCGTAACCCGCGCTACTGGGATAACGCGCATACCGTCATCAAAAAGGTGACCTACCTGCCCATCACCTCGGAGGCCTCCGATGTGAACCGCTACAAAGCGGGCGAAATTGATATTGTGTACACGGTGCCGATTAACCAGTTTGCCCAGCTCAAGAAAAACCTGGGCAGCCAACTGGATGTCTCCCCGCAGTTGGCGACCTATTACTACGAATTCAACACCACCCGGCCGCCGTTCAACGACGCGCGGGTGCGTAAGGCGCTAAATATGGCGCTGGATAAAGACATCATTGCCGGAAAAGTGTTAGGGCAGGGACAGCGCCCGGCGTGGCTGATTAGCCAGCCGGACATTGGCGGGGTCAAGCTGCAGAATCCGGATTACGCCAGCTGGCCGCTGGACAAGCGCATTGCTGAGGCGAAAAAACTGCTCAACGAGGCCGGGTATAACGAAAGCCATCCTCTGAGATTCAACCTGCTCTATAACACCTCTGAATCGCACCAGCGCATCGCGATTGCGGCCAGCTCTATGTGGAAGAAAAACCTCGGCGTAGACGCGAAGCTGCAAAATCAGGAGTGGAAAACCATGCTGGATACCATGCACACCCACAACTTTGACGCGGTACGTTACGCCTGGATTGCCGACTATGACGACGCGGCGACCTTCCTGAACAACTTCCGTACCGGCGACAGTGAAAATACCAGCCAGTACAGCAACCCGGACTACGATCAAGCCTTGATCAACGCCGCAAAAGCCAAAACGCCGGCAGAGCGGGGTAAGTTCTACCAGCAGGCGGAAGACCTGTTGGGCCGTGATGTGCCGGCCATTCCGGTTTATCACTACGTCCGTACGCACCTGGTCAAACCGTGGGTCGGTGGCTTTACGCCGGATAAGCTGGGGTACTACTTCACAAAAGATATGTACATCAAAAAGCACTAAGCGAGAGGGCTGGATTTTATGCTGATAAAATCGCCGATATGTTGTCAGTTCAACCGATTAAACACGTTTTGGCTATTTTTACAGCGAACGAGTGCAGCCGCTCTTTACAGCATGCGGTGAGGTGTTTATAGTTCGCCTCACTCAGGAAGTGTGGCCGAGCGGTTGAAGGCACCGGTCTTGAAAACCGGCGACCCGAAAGGGTTCCAGAGTTCGAATCTCTGCGCTTCCGCCAGATATAAACCCCAGCTTACTCGTTAAGCTGGGGTTTTTCTTTTGCGCTTATCTGTAAACCTGACGTCTAGGAACGAATAAAGGCCAGAATATCCGCGTTGATGGTATCCGCGTGCGTGGTATGCATCCCGTGCGGGAAGCCCGGATAGATTTTCAGCACGCTGTTCGCCAGCAGCTTATCCTGCAGAAGGGCGGCATTCTTATAAGGCACAACCTGATCGTCGTCGCCCTGCATCACCAGAACGGGAACCGTAATGGTTTTCAAATCCTCTGTCTGATCGGTTTCTGAAAACGCCTTGATCCCCTCATAGTGGGCTTTGGCGCTTCCGATCATCCCCTGACGCCACCAGTTCTGAATCGTACCCTGTGAAACCTCGGCTCCCTCCCGGTTAAAACCGTAAAAAGGACCGCTGGCGACGTCGAGGTAAAACTGGGCGCGATTAGCCGCCAGCGCTTTACGGAAGCCGTCGAAAACCTCAACGGGCGTCCCGCCGGGGTTAGTGTCCGTTTTGACCATCAGAGGAGGAACGGAACTGACGAGCACCGCTTTGGCGACGCGCCCCTGCGGTTGGCCGTACTTCGCAACATAGCGGGCAACCTGACCACCGCCGGTCGAGTGGCCGACGTGCACGGCATTGTGCAGGTCCAGGCTTTCAACCACGGCTGACGCGTCGGCCGCATAATGATCCATATCGTGCCCTTCACTGACCTGATCAGAACGGCCGTGACCACGACGATCGATAGCGATAACGCGATAGCCTTCTGCAAGGAAGAAGAGCATCTGGTTATCCCAGTCATCGGCACTCAGCGGCCAGCCGTGATGGAAAACAATGGGCTGAGCCTCTTTCGGACCCCAGTCTTTGTAGTAAATGTTGACGCCGTCTTTCGTTGTTACGAATGCCATACCGCAGACTCCTCTGTGAAAGACACAACGATCGCTGGCTGAACGCATAGCGAACCATTATTGTCCTGATGATGTTGGCTTGTTTTTTTCCCGTACCGACAGTACCCCTAAAGTGTAGGAGAAATAGTAAAAGCGGTGGGTTTCATTCCTGTGAAAGATATCCAGAAGGGGAGAGCGAATGATGGGCCCCGGTGAGATCCCCGGAGCCATCAGAGGAGCGGGCGTTAACGGTTCTCTTCAATATAGCGGGCAAGATCTGCCGGGGTTTTCAGCACCGTCGCCACGTCGGTCGGCGGGATCGTACAGCCGTAAACGTCCTGCACCTCCAGCACCATGTCGACCGCCAGAATGGAGTCGAGAATGTCGGATTCAATCAGTTCATCGTGAAAGCCCACCTTGCGGGATAACACTTTTTCAAACAGGGCGAGAATATCTTGTTCCATCATTTTTCCTGGGATAATTAATGTGTGCGGGCGTAAGCGTCCAGCAGCTTGCGGTCAATTTTGCCGTTAGGATTCAGCGGCAAAGCGTCTTTTACGATAATTTGTGAAGGCACCATATAGTGGGGAACCACCTTCGACAGCGAGGTTTTGATCGCATCCGGTGCCATATCCGTCACGCAGAACGCGGCGATGCGCAGCACGCTGCCGCAGGGTTTCATCAGCGGCATCACCACCGCTTCGTTAATGCCGGACATGGCTAGCAGGCGGTTTTCGATCTCGTTGATCTCAATGCGGTAGCCATTCAGCTTGACCTGGCTGTCGTTGCGGCCCTGGCAGTAGATAAGCCCGTCTTCATAGCCCAGATCGCCGGTCCGGTAGCCGCGGAACGCGTCATTTTCCCGATGCAGCAGTTTTGCCGCGTTCTCCTGCGGCAGGCCGAGGTAGCCGCGCATGACGTTTTTGCCCCAGATAATCAGCTCGCCCTCGGCGGAAATTTCCATTCGGCTGTCAGGCATCATGACTCCCACCGGCAGCACGGCGCTGTCGCTATTCAGGATCTCATCCGTGATTTCAACCACGGTCGTTGCGATGGTCGCTTCCGTTGGGCCATAGGAGTTGATGATTCTGGCCAGCGGGAAGCGGCGGCGCAGCTGTTTAACCAGCACTTTATTGAGCACTTCGCCAATAAAGATAAAGACGCTGAGTGCAGGTAAATACTCGCTGTTAAAGTGCGGGGAAAGCAGCTGCTGGTAGGCAAAAGAGGGGGTGGAAACCCAGGCGGAAACCGCGTTGCTTTTCAGCCGCGCCAGCCAGTTCTCTTTCTGGATATCCTCTTTAGCGTTCAGCACGATGTGGCCCCCCATCGCCAGATTCGCCAGTAAAGGGATCAGGGAGAGGTCAAAGCTGAACACCGCGTGGTTCATCAGCACCGGTTTTTCCGGCAGCGAAAAGTCCTGACTGACCCACTTCATGAAGTGCCATACGCTTTCACGACCAATCTGCACGCCTTTCGGTTTGCCGGTGCTGCCTGAGGTAAACATGATATAGGCCAGATCCTGCTCCTCCAGCACCTTGCCCGCCTCGCCGGTGGCGAGGAACTGCCGCGTCGCCACGTCGTAATAGTAAGGGGCGCTGGCCAGATGGCAGATCTCCCGCAGGCGCTCCTGCGGGTAAATGCAGTCCACCGGAATGTACGGAATGTTGTGCAGCAGGCAGCTATAAATCGCCACGGCGAACTCGGCCTGCTGATGTCCGTACAATACGACCGGCGTACCGGCAACAGGCTGGCAACGCTCATAGCGCTGTGCCCAGTCCGTCACGGCAGCGGAAAGCTGCAGCCAGCTTAAGGCCTCGTCGCTGCCGCTGATGGCCAGCTGCTGCGGGGAGGCGGGATCGTATAATGCCGCACGCAAGAAATCCTGCAGTTCCTGCAGATCGGTGTGATTTTTCATAGAGGTGACATTCCACTAAAGATGTAAAGGGAGCCCGCGGCGCTTCCCAGCGTCAGAATTCGCCCTAAAAACGCAACGGCCGGATACTGCAAGCCACGTTGTAACGCCGGGCTGCGTTTGGCTGACCACAACAGCATGTTGTGCGCGACGGAAATCGCGCCAAACAGCGCGCCGCTGATCACGTAATGGCGTTCCAGGCCGTTCCACGCCCCCATGCAGAACAGGGTGCAAAAA
The DNA here is from genome assembly GCA_011754535.1 of Enterobacter asburiae. NCBI lineage: Bacteria > Pseudomonadati > Pseudomonadota > Gammaproteobacteria > Enterobacterales > Enterobacteriaceae > Enterobacter > Enterobacter asburiae. The sequence goes on from JAAQVN010000001.1 coordinate 1,770,570, forward strand.
ATACCGATATTTTGCGCCAGCGTTTTGTTCTGGCGGAAAAAGTTGAACTTCATCAGGTTCATATAAATGGGCATAAACACCACGTCGCGCAGCCATTCAGACAGGCTGATGTGGAAGCGGCGCCAGAAGTCCTGCGGATTTTTCGCCAGAAGCGGCATATTGAAGTTTGCCGGAATGTTCAACCCAAACAGGCGGCCTGCGCCGATGGCCATATTGCTGTAGCCCGCAAAATCAAAGTAGAGGTAGGCGCTATAGGCAATCGACATCACCACGCCCACGGTCAGCGTAAACGGCTTATGGCTCCAGGGCTGCACGACAAGTGAATCAACCAACATAGCAAACAGGAACTTCTGGATAATGCCGGTAATAATTTGCTCTAACGCGACTAAAAACTGCTCGCGGTTAAGGGCAAAGACGGGCTTGCTGACGTCGCTCATCCATGTCCGCCAGCGGTACATTGGGCCAGCCAGAATAATAAAAGGCATAAACAGATAGCAGAAATAATGCAGGAAATTCTGCCCTTCTTTTTTACTGCGATAGAGCAGCACGTCCACCGCGCGGAACGTCATAAAAGAGAGGCCGATCATGCCGAGATGATGATTAACGTGCAATTTCACCAAAAATAAAGGAAGCAGCGTTAACACAATAGCCTGCCAGGTTTTTAACCATCCTTTTTCTTTTAACGTGGCGACAAGGAAAAAACTGAAAAAAACGACCGCGGGAACACGGTAATCACCCTGAAAAATATAGCCCCAGCTTAATGCAGCCAGGACGGATAAGGCCGATAAATAAGTCAGACGATGACGTAATACGCGATTGACCAGCGCAAACACCAGGGCGGATGAAAACAAATACACAAAAAACATTCCTGAGCTATACATCATTCGGCCTCAGAACTTTTGATATTCAAAATGCAGCTGCATACTCATGCTGTCATCGACAGCGGTCCACGCGACGATGGTGATCGCCAGCAGGAGATAAAGGAAAAAAAGACGGATCGCGATTTTCATTATTTAAAGCTCTGTGCAATAAAGCGAATCATAGGAACCCAGGCCAGTTCGGAAGGGTGCAAACGATCCCAGTTCCAGCCATTCTGATAAGGCATGGCGTACATATCTAAATAAGGGATCTGGTTCTCTTTCAGAATGGTTTGAATTTGCTTATCAACCGGGCGGAAGGTGTCGGTATTGTAAAGCGCCCAGGGGTTTACCGGGTCGACGATCGCAATCACCTGCACGTGACGGTCTTTCAGCAACTGGACGGTTTTTCTGAATGCGGCGATTTGCGCAGGTACGACCGGCGTGTCATCCCACTGCTGCCGTGTACCGTCCTCCTCGTAAATCGTTTTGTCCATCCACAGGGTGGCCGCGCTCTGCTGGCGTTTTTTATTTAACTCGCGGGCATTCGCCAGCTCTTTATCCCAGTCAGGGGCAATGTGGGTGGTTGGCTGCGGCGGCCAGGGTTGCGCCGTTTTTGGCGTAATGTTGAGCAGCGACAGCCAGTCGTTTTTTATCAGGGTGCAAAAATTTGCAAATTGAAAACTGAGTTCATCCCAAATCAGGTCGGGGTGCCAGCCGTAGATACGCATTTGGCCAAAGGTTAAATGGCTTATCCCTTTAGGATCAATATGCTTTACGTCATTCACCAGTATCGGACGCGCTTGCGGATCTTTCATCAGAGGATTAAAAACAGAACCCGGGAAATTATCCGCATAGATAGCGGGCGGCAGACCTTTTGAGTAAAAGGCATCGGGTGCGAGAAGCAATACCACTTTGCTGTTTGCATTAAGGCTATTTTTAAAACGCGAGAGAAGTAAAAATTGCGTTTCGTCATCGACAAACGCATCGCCATAGGCCACGACGGGCTGGTGTAATTGCTTATTAAAATAATTATATACGGCGTAATGTTCATCTTCTGAGGTGGCAACCTCAGATGCACCGATGAAAAAAATAGCGTTCCCTTCGAGGGCATGAGAAATGGTGGCTATTTTTTCCGCCTGTTCTTTAGCCGTCCCCGCCATGGATTTGATCAGCGGCTGGAATGTAAGCGGCGGATCAAAGCTTGTCACCAGCGGGTGAAAGCTCAGGGCTAAAATGGCCAAAACCGCCATCAGGATATGTAAGCAAAACGTATTTTTGATTTTCATCATCAACCAGTAAGGTTATATGGCGGTAATGCGTTAAAACCCGCGTTACCCGGGTTTATTACAATTACACAACAATTGACCGTCTATTTTTGGGGCATTCTATACCACGGTGATTTAAAAGAATGAGCGTTGCTGTGTAACGGTATGTACAAGGTAGGAGGAAGCGATGTAAGGGCGGCGTCCGGGTGACTTTTTGCGCAGTCAAACGCCTGTGGGGAAAAATAGAAAAATTCCTGCTTTACAAGGCGCTAATAGATGTTTATAGTGCGCCTCACTTTGGAAGCGTGGCCGAGCGGTTGAAGGCACCGGTCTTGAAAACCGGCGACCCGAAAGGGTTCTAGAGTTCGAATCTCTACGCTTCCGCCAAATTCGAAACCCAGGTCGTTATGCGACCTGGGTTTTTTTGTGCACAGAAGACCCCCGGCCAGGCTGGAGGTTCAGCAAACCCGTCCGCTTTGATCCAGCGTTCAAAATCCCCTTTGATTTGTTAAAACCGCCCTAACAGGGAATTCTGGTGCAGCGGATACTGCGTCGATACTGCAGTGGCGTCTGACGCATCATCTTTTTAAAGCAGGTGATGAAATAGGTCACCTCGCTAAACCCGACTGCCAGGGCGATGGCGTCAATAGGCTCATCGCTGTACCGTAACAGCTCGCAGCTGCTTTTTATTCGCCGGGTCAGCAAATATTCGTGGATAGTACCGCCGGTCTGCTGGCGGAAAATGCGTGAGGTATAGCTGCGCGAAAGCCCCAGGTCGTGCGCTAGCTGGTCGAGCGAAAACTTGCTGGCATAGTGGGCTTCGACCCAGCTCATAATCCGCGAGGCGACGGTCTGCTGGCGCGGAGGGTAGGGCTGCGGCTGCTCGGGCAGAAACGTCATGAGCTGCATCACCAGAAATGCAACCTCGCAGGCCTCGGTCTGCTCGTTGCCCTCCAGGCGCTGAAACTGTTCAAGGATCCTCTCGATAAACGCCGCGTGATTGCTGAGATCGTAAATCTGTGCTGGCAGATTGCTGGCGGCCAGCGCGGCGAACCGGGCCTGATGGCGCGGGAAGGCGCTGAGCGCACTTTCGACGACCGATTGCTCAATGTGCATGGTAGTGCGGTGATAGGGGTTCTTATCGCTATGATCCACCTGCACTTTGTGCAAGCGGAAGGGTGGGAAGATAAATAATCGCCCCGGACGGGCGGTGTAGTGCTGATTATCCACCACCACGATGCCGTAGCCGCTGGAGATATAGAGCAATTCAACGCATTGATGCCAGTGGTAGTAAATCGCGCTGGTGGTGTACATGCGGTTGAAAGAAATGGCCTGCCGATCGAGCGTAATGCGTTCCAGCAGCTGCGCTTCACCCATTTTACCTCCAGAACAACAGATTTAAATTTTTAGGCCATCATTTGTAATTTATCCCCCTCGCGTTCGACAAAATCCAGTAAAAATGAAATGGCGGTTTAATTTTGTGAGTCTGCTCACTCAGCGCCGGGAATAAAAGCAGATACTCTTCATTCAGACGTCGCCCTCGTGGCTTTAAAAAGCCTAATAACAATAAGTTATCTCTACCCTCGTGTAATGCGGGAGGACCCTGTGCAACCTGAAAATATTCATCTGGATAATCCACTGACAAGCCGGGAAGAGGTGCAACGGCTGGTCAACGATATGCTGAACGCGGTGGCGCCCTGGTTTAAAAAAGACGCCAGCCGCATTGATTTAGCGAACTTTACCGCTCACTACGGCCAGCGTGTCGCGAGCATGGAAACGTTTTCCCGCCTGCTGTGGGGCGTGACGCCGCTGTTGGCTGGCGGCAGCGAGCCGCAGCACTTCTCATTCTATTTACAGGCAATAAAAAACGGCACCAATCCGCACCATGCCGATTACTGGGGCGACGTCGGGCCTTACGATCAGCGAATCGTTGAGATGGCGGCCTACGGGCTGCTGCTGGCGCTGGCGGGTGAAACCGTACTGGCACACTTCACCGAGACGGAGAAAGAGAATTTATGGTGCTGGCTAAAGCAGTGTGAGACTCAGGATATCCCCGATAACAACTGGCACTACTTTCCAATTCTGGTGCAGGTCGGCTTCCATTATTGCGGCATGCCAACCAACCCGCAGGCGCTGGAAGCTCATTTTGCTGCCATGGAGCACTACTACCTCGGCGATGGCTGGTATTCCGATGGTCCGGGACGGCCGCGCGACTATTACATCTCGATGGGCTTCCATTTCTATGGCCTGATTTACGCGAAGCTCATGGCCGGGGTCGATCCAAAGCGTTGTGCAACGCTGCGTGACCGGGCTGCGCGTTTCTCCTCTGACTTCATCCATTTCTTTGCCGAAGATGGCGCGGCGATCCCGTTTGGCCGCAGCCTGACCTACCGCTTTGCTGAGGCGGCGTTCTGGAGTGCGGCGGCCTTCGCCGGGCTGGAGGTCTTTTCGCCCGGCGTGATTAAGGGCATCGTTCTGCGCCATCTGCGCTGGTGGCTGAAGCAGCCGATGTTCGACCGCGACGGCGTACTCAGCGTCGGCTACAGCTACCCGAATCTGGCGATGGCGGAAGACTACAACGCGCCGGGTTCACCGTACTGGGGCCTGAAGACCCTGCTGGTGCTGGCATTAGATGAGGGCAATGCCTTCTGGCAGGCGGCTGAGCTGCCGCTGCCGCCGTTGCCCGCGCAGCACACGATAGCCCACGCGGATCAGGTGGTGGTGCATCAGGCCGATCACCTGTGGATGCTGACTTCCGGCCAGCTGGAGCTGAACAACTTCGTCAATACCGAAGCGAAATACTGCAAATTTGCCTATTCCACCCGCTTTGGCTTCACCATTGAACGCGGGCGCTACGGCCTGAACCATGCCGCACCCGATTCGATGCTGCTGCTGGCCGAAAAGGATAACTACTGGCGTGGCCGCCGCGAATGCCAGCACGTGGTAACCACAAACGGCACCATTTACAGCCGCTGGCTGCCGTGGCGCGATGTGGTGATTGAGACCTGGCTGCTGGCGTTGGGTGACTGGCAGCTGCGCGTCCATCGTATCGATACCCGGCGCGCGCTGGACTGTGCGGAAGGTGGCTTTAGCCTGGCAAACCGCCCGCAACCGCAGGTCCACGAGAGTGACAGCGCCTGCTGGTTACGCAATGTCCGGGATGTATCAGCCATTTTCTGTCTCCATGCGCACGCCCGCCGCGGCGAGACGGTGTTGACGCCGCCAAACAGCAATCTGTTGTTCGCCGAGCGCGCGGCGGTGCCGCTGCTGCGCGGTGAACTCGACCCCGGCAAGCATGTGTTAATCAGCGCGGTGTGGGCGGGAAATGCCGCCGACTTCGAGCCGCAACGCTGCCCACAGGCCATCATTAGCGATGACGCGGTACGCTTCGTGACGGCACGACAAGAAACGACGCTCGTTCTGGCTCCGGAGGCATCACTATGAGCACATCATCGTCCGTACGCGCCGCGCAGTACAAAATGAGTACCTTTATTTTCCTTTACTTCTTCACGTGGTCATCCAGCTTTGGCCTGTACGCTCTGTGGCTGAGCCAGAAAGTAGGCCTTGATAGCGTCACCATCGGCAGCGTGTTCGCTATTAATGGCGTCTTCGCGGTGGTCCTGAAGCCGGTGTACGGCTACATCATGGACAAAATCGGCATGAGCAAGTGGCTGCTCTATTTTGTCTGCGCCATTTCTGCGCTGATGGCGCCGTTTTTTGCGCTGGTATACCAGCCGCTGCTGCAAAGCCATGCGATGGCGGGAATTATCATCGGCGCGCTGTATCTGAGCCTGGGCTGGTACGCCGGCGTGGCGGCGTCTGAATCTTACGCCGACCGCTTTAGCCGCCTGTACGGGCTGGAGTTTGGCCGCATCAGAATGTGGGGTTCGCTGGGCTGGGCGATGGCGGCTTCGGTCTCCGGGTTGTTGTTTAACGTCACGCCGCTGGCCAACTTTCTGCTCAGCAGCGGTACCTCGGTACTGATGCTGCTGGTGCTGATTAGCCTCAAAATCGGCGACGAGCAGCTGCGCAACAACAGCGTCATCTCCGCCAATAAGATCGTCTTCGCCGACGTGCTGATGCTGCTGAAAAACCGCAAATTCTGGATGTTCAGCCTCTACGTTGCCGGGGTGGCGTGGATGATGTTTATCGCCGAACAGCAGTTCCCGCGCTACTTCGTGTCGTTCTTCGCCACCAAAGAGCAGGGGAATGCCTGGTACGGCTACCTGAGCACCGTCCAGTCGGGGATGGAGTTCGTGATGATGATGTTTATCCCGTGGCTGGTGAACCACTACGGCGCTAAGCGCGGCCTGCTGTTCTGCGGCTGTGTGGTCGGAGCACGGCTGATCGCCTCCGGACTGACCAGCGACCCGATTGTTATCTCCATCATCAAACCGTTTTATGGCGTCGAGATCGCGCTGCTGCTGATTTCGGTCTTCAAATACATCGCCGAACATTTCCATCGTCGGGTTAACGCCACGATGTACCTGCTGGGCTACCAGGCGATGATTTACGTTGGCTCGATTGTGGTCGCCCCGCCTGCCGGCTACCTGTACGACAGGATAGGCTTTGAGCATACCTATCTGCTGATGGGCTGCTGCGCCCTGATATTTACGCTGATTTCCGCCTTTACGCTGTCGCGCTGCCAGTCGACGCGCGATGACTCACGACCCTTTGCTCCGGCTTTAGATACCGCCCCGGTTGAACCGGCCAAACATTAATTCAGGAGTTGTTATGACCAAATCTGTTATCACCGAAGCGCTGCGGCCGATCGAACTGCTTCAGGTCGATCGCCTGGCGCTGAGCCAGAAGCTGGAAGCGGCGTTATCCCGCGTCACGCGCAAGCTCGACAAGAATATTGTCGCCTTCGGCGATAAGTTCCCCGGCGAAGCCTGTGAGAAGGGTGTCTGGCCGCGCACCGATAACGTGGAATGGACCACCAGCTTTTGGCCCGGCCAGCTGTGGCTGGCGTGGGAGATGACCGGCAAAGCGCATTATCGCGAAGCCGCCGAGCGCTATTTACCGTCGTTCGCCCGGCGTATTGAGCAGCGCATCGACACCGCAACGCACGATCTCGGGTTCCTCTATTCGCTCTCCTGCATCAGCGCCTGGCGGCTCACCGGCAACGAAGCCGCTCGCCAGTCGGCGCTGCTGGCGGCAGAGCGCCTGATGGAGCGTTTTAATCCGACGGCCAACATTATTCAGGCGTGGGGTGATTTAAACGACCCGGAGCAGCAGGGACGAATGATCATCGACTGCAATATGAACCTGCCGCTGCTGTACTGGGCCAGCGAACAGACCGGGGATCCGCGCTATGCGCAAGCGGCGACGGCGCACGCCGGACAGGCAGCGAAGTATATCGTGCGTGAAGATGCCTCGACTTATCACACTTACTATATGGATGTGCAGACGGGTGAGCCGCGCTTTGGCAATACCCATCAGGGCTACAGCGATACCTCGTGCTGGTCGCGCGGCCAGGCATGGGGCATTTACGGCTTTCTGCTCAGCTATCAGCACACCGGCGATAAGCAGATGGTTGAGCTATCACGCAGCCTGGCGCATTACTTCCTCAACCGTCTGCCGGAAGATGATATTTGCCACTGGGATCTGGCCCTGCTCGGTACCGACGCCGTGCGCGACAGTTCAGCGGCGGCGATTGCCGCCTGTGGCCTGCTGGAGCTGGTCAAGGCGCTGCCGACGCTCGACGCAAACCGCGCGTATTATGAAGAGATGGCGCTGCGTATTGCGCAGTCGCTGACCGATAACTACCTTGCCCATGACGACGATCCGACCGAAGGGCTGCTGCAGCACTCGGTTTATCACATGGGCAGCGGTAAGGGCGTCGATCAGTGCTGTAGCTGGGGTGACTATTTCTATCTTGAGCTGCTGGCGCGGTTGCGACAGATTTGGCATCCGTACTGGTAAGCCTTAAGCAATGGAGAGCAAGATGAAAAGCGTAGCCGTGCTATTAGCCCCCGGTTTTGAAGAAGGGGAAGCGATCGTCACTGTCGATATCCTGCGCCGCCTGAATATTACGGTGCAGACAATTGCCTGCGGCGAGAGTCGCGAAGTGGTGAGCTATCACGCCATCTCTGTGATGGCGGACAGCACTCTGCAGGTCAGCCTCGACCAGACCTTTGACGCCGTGGTGTTACCAGGAGGCCCGCAAGGCAGCGTTAACCTGGCGAAAAGCGCGGAGGTTATTGCCTTCGTCCGCCGCCACGATGAAGCGGGCAAATATATCTGCCCGATCTGCTCCGCCGCCGCTCGCGTGCTGGGCGGCAACGGACTGCTGAAGGGGCGTCGCTATGTCTGCTCCGGCGAGTTGTGGAAAACGGTCAGCGATGGCATTTACGTCAATGCCGACGTGGTGGAGGACGGCAATCTGCTGAGCGGCCGCGGGCTGGGCAACGTATTTGATTTCGCTTTTACCCTGGCGGCGCGATTACAGGGCGATGAAGCGTTGGCGCGCGAGCAGGCCAGCCATATTGATTACGCGTGGCAGCCGGGACGCGTCTGATAACAAAGCCTTACCGGCACATCTGAAAAACCTCCGGCTGTGCCGGAGGATATTTATTTCGTTTTACAGCCCGATCACCAGCTCCCTGGAATGGCTCCGAGAACAGCACAGCGCCACCTGCTGGTCCGTTGCGCTTTTTTCCGCCTCCGACTGCACGCTATCCCGGTGATCCACCACGCCGTCAATCACCGGCGTCAGGCAGGCACCGCAGATCCCCATTTCGCAGGACAGCGGCACGTCCACGCCGTTTTCCTGCAGTACCCGGGCGATGGTTTTATCCGCAGGCACAGGCCAGCGCTCCCCGGTGGAGGCGAGTTTGACCGTAAAGATCTCGCCGGATTCACCGCCCGTGACAGGCGCAGCGGGCTGAAACGCCTCGCTGTGGATATGGTCGTCCTCCCATCCCTTCGCCGTCGCCACCTCACGCACTTTTTCCATAAAGCCCGCAGGTCCGCACACCCAGGCGCGCAAACCTGCCTCGGGCGCGGGAAGGTGCTCTGCCAGGGTGGATCGCGGGCTGGTGGTATGAATAAAGCACTTACCGCACTGCAGGAGTTCGCGAGCAAACGCCGCGCTTTGACGGTTTTTGACGTAATAGTGCAGCGTAAACGGCGTACCGGACGCCTTCAGCTGCAGGGCCATCGCATACAGCGGCGTAATGCCAATCCCCGCCGCCAGCAGCAACACCCGCTCAGCCTGATGCAGTGGAAACAGGTTGCGCGGGGCAGAGATCGAAAGCGTCTGTCCGGGACGCAGCGTCTCGTGAACGTAGCGCGACCCGCCGCGCGAGGCGGCTTCACGCCCCACGCAGATAAGATAGCTCTCGTCCTGACATGCCCCGGTCAGGGAGTACTGGCGCACCACGCCGCTGGGCAGGTGTACATCAATATGCGCGCCGGGCTGCCAGGACGGCAGCGTTTCGCCGTTTTCGGCCACCAGCCTGACGGCAAGGCTTTTATCCCCCTCACGCCACAGCCCGTCGACAATCACGTTCAACATATCGGCCTCCGTCATACCAGGAAAAATTCGCCAAAGCCCATTTTTTTCAGTCCCCGGCGGTAGGCAATTGAGCTTTTATCGGCGGGAATATGGGCTTCCAGCGTCAGATCCAGCGGCAGACTTTCCGGGCGCTGGGTTTCCACCATCAGTCGATCTTCCTCGAAGATGCGCAGGTTAAAGGCATGCACGTCCTCCACCGGAATATGCAGGTCAAAGTTGCGCGCAATAGGGGCGAACATGCGGGTCACGCGCGATGACACGGGCGAGGCGGCGTTCATAATCACCAGCCGCGATTCACCCGGAAAATGAATCGTCAGCGTGGCGGTAAACGGCAGATGCATCTCGAAATGACGCAGCCACTGGAAGCCGTCCGGAGCCTGCACGTCAGAGCTGGCAGGGTAATTGCTCACGGAGCTCCAGTAATCGGCCACGAAGCCGAACGGCGTCTCCTGCGGCTGATAGGTGGGAACCAACTGATTATTGGGATCCGCAAAGGTATCGGTGTGGATCCATGCAAAGTGCGCCACGTCCAGAAACCCCTCCACCTGACGCCCGGCGAAGCCGTTCACCTCAAACGCCGGGCAGTTAATCTGCTGAAATCCATCGTCATCCCAGTGCGGCATGGCGGGCAGCGGCGCAGGATTGTCCGGGTCAAACGCCAGGCAGGTCCAGATCAGGCCGAAGCGCTCCTCCACGGCATAGTTAATCAGGTTCAGCTTCGCCGGAACGGGCTGGTCGGGGCTGGACGGAATACGGTTGCAGCGCCCGTCCTCCCCAAAGCGTAAGCCATGATAGGGGCAGATAATCCCGTGCTCGTCGTGAAAGCCGAGCGTCAGCGGCACGCCGCGGTGCGGGCACACGTCACGGGCGACCACGACCTGGTCGTGGATCCGGTAAATCACCAGCTGTTCATCCAGCAGGGTCGCTTTGACCGGTGCCGGGCCGACGTCGCAGGCGCGCGCAACCGGATGCCAGCATTTCGCCAGGCGCAGCCAGTCCTCTGGCTCAAACGTGCAGTGGGCGGGTGGAGTCGGTTCTCTTTTCATCGTTGTCCCTCTTGTTCAGCCTAACGGGCCGCCCTGAATGGTCTCGCACAGACCGTTGATAATGCGCTCCCCGGTCTCCTCTTTGAGCTCCTGATACCAGGCCTGCGTCAACGCCATATCTTTCCCGTGGGTGACGTCGCAGCGTTTACGCGCCTTCAGCACCAGGTCGCGCACCCGGTCGCAGCGCAGCGCCTCGTACTGCCGCAGCGCCAGCGTAATGCTGTGGTTTTCACGCAGGCACTCCCCCAGCACGACGGCGTCTTCCATCGCCGCACAGCCGCCCTGGCCGATATCCGGCGTGGTGCTGTGCCCGGCATCGCCGAGCAGCGCGACGTTGCCGCGCACCAGGCTGTCGAACGGCTCAATGTCGTGGATTTCAATGCGGTTGGTGGTTTCAGGATCCAGCGCCGCGATAAGCCTTTGCACCGGCGGCGCCCAGCCGCGGAAGTAGCCAGTGAGGTCGGCGCGCAGGGTGGTACGATCCTCCGCCAGGCCCGCGGGCAGCGGCACGTCAAAAAAGAAGTAGAAGCGGCCGCCGGAAACGGGCATCAGCGACACGCGCTTACCCTCGCCAACGAAGGTGGTCCACTGGTGCGCCGGGGCAATCTCTTCATCAATCTTTACCAGCCCGTTCCAGTTTACGTAGCCGGCGTAGCGGCGCTCCGGCGTATAGCCCAGCACATACGGGCGAACCGCAGAGTGGCTGCCGTCGGCGGCAATCAGGAAATCCCCGGTTGCCGTGGTGCCATCGGTGAAGGTCACGTTCACGCCCGCGTCGTCTTCATGCACATGTTCCACGCGCTTGCCGAACTGCACCTTGTCGCGTCCCCAGAAGTCCAGCATTTCGCGCTGGAGTTCAGTGCGCGAGACGGGGCAGGGGCGCCCGCCAGTACGCTCAACCAGCGGGGCGAGACTGAAGCGGGTCAGGGTGTCGCCGCGCCGGTAATCCTTGTAGGCCATAAAACGCATCGGCCCGCCGTACGTCTCGATGATGTCGCCCATGCCGAGGTGCTGCATGCATTTCACGCCGTTCGGCCAGATGGAGATGGCCGCCCCGACGGGCCTGATCTCTTTTACGGCTTCAAACACGGTACAGTCGATGCCCGCTCTCTTCAGCGCGACGGCGGCGCTCAGGCCGCCAATACCCGCGCCAATCACGATTGCTTTCATGCTTCTCTCCTTTTGCAGGGTGTAAAGGCATTCAGCAATTTGCGTACCAGGCTGCAGAGTGGCGAAAACGGCGTTGTGAGGGAGACGTTTGCACTGCTAAGGTGCGCAAACGCGGTGAGCGTGCCTTTTTATGAATCAAAAATTTCCAGTTGCGCTACAGGGAATCGACTGTTTCACGCCTGCGCTCAAGGTGGCGTGGTTTGTGCAATAGCCTGGAGAAGGACAATAAAGGAGACACTATGATCGCACTGCACGACTTCAATCATCTTCCCCACGAAAAGGCGTTAGCGCTGATTCACCCCTGTGTGGCGCTCCCCGACTGGGCCGATGCGCTGGTTCACGGGCGGCCTTACGCCAGCCGGGACGAATTGTTCAGTACGGCAAAATCGCTGATGCAAAACTGGGACGAAGCGGCGCTGGCGCAAGCTCTGAGCGCCCATCCGCGCATCGGGGAAAAGCCCGCGGGCTCACAGGCGGAGGCGGCGCTGTCGCGCCAGGAGCAGGGCGCGGTCAATGACCGCGATGCTGACCTTGCCCGGGCGCTGCGCGAGGGGAATGCCCGCTACGAGGCCCGCTTCGGACGCGTCTTTCTGATCCGCGCGAAGGGCCGCAGCGGCGAAGAGATTTTACAGGCGCTGCACGCGCGGCTGGAGAACAGCGACGCGCAGGAAGTTCGTGCCGCGCTGGAACAGCTGCGGGAAATTACGCTGCTACGGCTGGAAGGAGCTATTAGCGAATGAGCACGCTCAGCACCCATATTCTCGATATCTCAACCGGCAAACCCGCAGCGGGTGTGACAGTCCATCTGCAACAGGAGGGGGGCACGCTGGCCACGGGCGTGACCAACGCGCAGGGTCGCATCACTGCGTTCGTTCCCTCTCTGCCCGCGGGCCGCTATCGGCTGGTGGCGGAGATCGGCGCGTGGTTTAGCGAAACCGGTCGCGATACGCTCTATCCCTGCGCGCAAATTGATTTTGTGACGGGAGAGGCGGCAGACGAACACTACCATCTGCCTTTTGTGATTGCCCCTGGCGGGTGGTCAACCTACCGGGGTAGCTGACCACACCCGCTCGCCGTTGACCCAGGTCTCGCTGATGTTGCGCTCGTCGCCCAGGGTCATCAGCACGAAAAGCTGCTCGTAAATATCCTTGCAGCGGGAGTTGCGCAGGCGCTGCAGCGGCGTTACGTCAGGGTCGATAACCACAAAATCCGCCTCTTTGCCGGGCGCGAAGTTGCCAATCTTATCGTCCAGCCTGAGGGCATGCGCGCCGCCCAGCGTGGCGTGGTAAAACGCCTCGCTGGCGCGCAGGCGGTAGCTCTGCAGCTGGCCCACCTTGTAGGCTTCCCCCAGGGTGCGCAGCATGCTGAAGGTGGTGCCCGCGCCGACGTCGGTACCGATGCCCATCCGCACCCTGTGCTGCCAGCAGGCGGGCAGGCGAAACAGCCCGCTGCCGAGAAACAGGTTAGAGGTGGGGCAAAACGCCACCGCCGAACCGGTGTCATGCAGGCACTGCCACTCGCTGTGGTGAAGGTGAATCGCGTGGGCAAATACGCTGCGCTCGCCGGTCAGGCCGTAGTGGTGATACACGTCCAGATAGCGCTCATGCTCCGGCCAGAGATCGCTTACCCAGGCCACTTCGTTGGGGTTTTCGCTCAGATGGGTCTGCAGCCAGGTATCCGGGAACTCCTCTCTGAGCAGGCTGACCGCGGCAAGCAGCTCGGGGGATGAGGTCGGGGCAAAGCGCGGCGTGATGGCATACCCCAGCCGCCCCCGGTGATGCCAGCGCTGGATCAGCGCCCGCGTCTGCCGGTAGCTCTGCTTCGCGTCTTCGCTCAGGTAGTCCGGCGTGTGTCTGTCCATCATCACCTTTCCGGCGATAAGGCGCATGTTCAGGCGCAGGGCCTCGGTAAACAGCGCCTCGACCGATTCCGGATGCAGCGTGCAAAACACCAGCGCGGTGGTGGTGCCGTTACTCACCAGCTGCTGAATGAAAAATTCGGCGATCTCTTTCGCGTAGGCTTCATCGGCAAACTGGCTCTCCACCGGGAAGGTGTAGGTAGTCAGCCATTCCAGCAGCTGTTCGCCAAAGGCACCGATCATCTCCGTTTGCGGGTAATGAACGTGAGTGTCGACAAAACCGGGCAGCAGCAGCCTGCCGCGCAGGTCGGTGTAGCCCTTGCGGGGGTCAAGATACTGCTCGCCCTCCTGCCACGGCATCTGCGCCAGAATTTTTCCGTGCTGGATAAACAGCAGGCCGTCCTCAAGGTAGCGCGCGTGTTGGGCGATGGCGTCTGCGCTGTCGCAGACCCGGGCAATATCGAAAAATGCACCGCGTATCGCAGTCTGGTATTCCATCATGGTTCCTGCCTTAGTGTTTGCGTAGCGGGGTAAGAGGGCTTAGCAAGAACGGTGCCAGAATGAACGGGCCGCAGATAAACTGCGGCCGGAGGAAGGGGTTACTCTTTTTGCGTCGCCACGCGGGAGCTGAACGAGGTCGCGCCTGCCGTCTCGCGCTCTTCCCGCGCCAGCCAGCGGTAGGTCACGCCGCCCAGGAAGACGCCGATAAACCAGCTGAAGTTTGCCACCTCATGCAGGGCCGGGATAAAGCCAATCACCAGCCCCACGGCAACGGACGGGATTAGCGCGCCAATGGCTTTCGGGTTGAAGCCGTTGCGGTACCAGTATTTGCCCTTTGGCGTGTCGTCGAACAGATCGTCCACCGACACCTTGCCGCGCTTAATCAGGTAGAAATCGGCAATCAGAATGCCGAACAGCGGGCCGATAAACGCCCCGAGCACGTCCAGGGTGTAGTGAATAAGCTCCGGCGAGTTGAACAGGTTCCACGGGGTGAGCAGGATCGAGCCGACGGCGGCAATCATGCCCCCGGTGCGGAAGCTGATTTTCTGCGGCGAACAGTTAGAGAAATCAAACGCCGGCGAGACAAAGTTCGCGACGATGTTAATCCCGATAGTGGCGGTGATCATCGTCAGCAGGCCAATCGCCACGGCCAGATCGTTACCCACGCGGCTGACGGTTTCAATTGGGTCGGTGATCATGCGGCCAAACAGCGACTGGGTGCCGGAGACAATGACCACGGTGACGATGGAGAACAGCAGGAAGTTAAACGGCAGGCCCCAGCGGTTGCCGCGGCGGATCTCGCCCATGCTTTTGCCGTAGCGGGAGAAGTCGCCAAAGTTGAGCAGCGGGCCGGAGAAGTAAGAAACCACCAGCGCGGTCGCGGTGATCATCTGCCAGGTCTGCTCGCCCGCGCTAAGGGATTTGCTGGCGAGGGTGAAGGAAATGCCGTCAAAGCCGGTCTTGTATACAATCCAGCCTGCGAGGGCCAGCATCACCACATAAACCGCCGGACCGGCGATATCAATAAAGCGCTTGATGGCGCTCATGCCGTGCCAGAAGACCATCGCCTGGAGTACCCACATGATGGCAAAGCAGATCCAGCCCAGCGGCGACAGGCCCAGGAAGGCACCGATGGTAAGGCTCGCCAGAGAAGGCCAAAACTTCAGCACCACCAGCATCAGCGCGTTGGCGGCCAGCCAGGTCTGGATGCCGTACCACGCAAAGGCAATCAGCCCGCGGATCACCGCCGGAATATTGGCCCCGAAGACGCCAAAGGCCTGACGGCTGATCACCGCGTAGGGCACGCCCGCCATCTGGCTCGGTTTGGCTACCAGGTTGGCGCACAGCTGCACGATGCAGATCCCCACCAGCAGGCAGAGCAGCACCTGCCAGCTTGCCAGCCCGAGCGTGAAGAAGCTCGCGGCGACAACATAACCCCCCATGCTGTGGACGTCCGACATCCAGAACGAAAAGATGTTGTACCAGCTCCAGTTCTGGTCACGCGTCGGTGCCAGATCCTCATTGCAAAGACGTGGGCTGTAAACCGCACCGGAATCAGCGGCCGTACCTTGCTGCGCGTTTTGACTGTTTGGCATGAAACCTGCTCCTGTGTTTGAAAACCCGTTGAGTGGGAGTGGAGTCGGTGTTGCAGGATTCAGGCCAAAATATTAAATCTTGTATGCAATATTTTAATTTTATGTATACGATTCGATAAAGAAGAGTAAAAGACGGAGTGGTGAATGAATAACGTAAATGCCTTGCAGACCGCGCCAGACCTGCATGACAAAGACGAATCGATCTTTCAGGCGCTGATGACCGCGATTGTCGAACATCAGCTGCTGCCGGGGAGCAAACTGCCGGAAGAGGCGCTGGCCGAGGTGTTTGGCGTAAGCCGCACGGGCATCCGTAAGGTGCTGCAGCGACTCGCCGCTGTGCAAATGGTCACCTTAACGCCCAAGCGTGGTGCACACGTCGCCAGCCCGACGGTGGAAGAGGCGCAGCACATCTTTCGCACCCGCGCCCTGCTGGAGGTCGCCAACCTGCCGGACGTGCTGGCCCACTGTCAGCCGCCGCATCTCGCCGCGCTGGAGGCCATTATTCGCCAGGAGCAGCAGGCGCACGAGGCGTACGACGGGCCGGCGGCGATCCGTCACTCCGCCAATTTCCACATACAGCTGCAGGCCATCTCCGGTAACCAGGTGCTGACGGAGATGGTGACAAGCCTGAGCCAGCGATCCTCGCTGGTGATTGCCGCCTGGGGCGCGCCGTGGCGCCAGGGCTGCCGCTGCAACGACCACGAAAAGCTGGTGGAACTGTTGCGCCAGAAGGCGCTTGAGCCGCTCAGCGATGCCTTAATGCACCATTTTGAACATATCGTCGCCAGCCTCTGCTTCGAGCGGGCGGGCGAGTGCCTGCCTGATTTTGCCCGGCTGTTTGCCGGCCACAAGGAGTCGTAATGTCGTCTGTCTGTATACAAGTGATCAACCCCAACACCAGCCTCGCGATGACGGAAATCATCGGCGCGGCGGCCCGCGCGGTGGCGGCGCCAGGTACGGAGATCCTCGCGGTCTGTCCGGGCGCGGGCGTGCCGTCTATCGAGGGCCACTTTGATGAAGCCATCGCCGCCGTGGGGGTTCTTGAGCAGGTCAGGCTCGGCAGAGAGCAGGGCGTGGACGGTCACGTCATCGCCTGCTTTGGCGATCCGGGCCTGCTGGCGGCGCGTGAGCTGGCGCACGGGCCGGTGGTGGGCATTGCGGAAGCCGCCATGCATATGGCGACGCTGGTGGCGACGCGCTTTTCGGTGGTGACCACGCTGCCGCGCACGCTGATTATTGCCCGTCATCTGCTGCACCAGTATGGCTTTCACGATCGCTGCGCGGCGCTGCACGCTATCGATCTCCCGGTGCTGGCGCTGGAAGACGGCAGCGGTCTGGCGCAGGAGAAGGTGCGCGCGCGCTGTATTCAGGCGCTGAAAGAGGATGGCTGCGGCGCCATCGTGCTCGGCTGCGGCGGCATGGCGACGCTGGCACAGGAGCTGACCCGCGAGCTGCGCGTGCCGGTGATCGACGGCGTCAGCGCGGCGGTGAAGATGGTGGAGTCGCTGGTGGCGCTGGGGCTCTCGACCAGCAAGCACGGGGATCTGGCATTTCCGGAGAAAAAAGCGTTAAGCGGACATTTTCAGGCATTGAATCCATTTTAATTTTTGGGGGTGGCAATGGGACTTTTTGAACAGGATTACCCGCGGGATCTGCGCGGCTACGCGGGCAACCCGCCGCACGCGCGGTGGCCAAATCAGGCGCGCATCGCCGTGCAGTTTGTGCTCAATTATGA
Source organism: Enterobacter asburiae (assembly GCA_011754535.1). Taxonomy (NCBI): domain Bacteria; kingdom Pseudomonadati; phylum Pseudomonadota; class Gammaproteobacteria; order Enterobacterales; family Enterobacteriaceae; genus Enterobacter; species Enterobacter asburiae. Next base: position 1,788,119 of record JAAQVN010000001.1, read on the forward strand.
GGAAGGGGCGGAAAACCACGTTCTGCATGGCGATGCCGGATCCGAGCAGTTCCTGTCGGACATCATCGGCGCGGCCAGCTACCCGGACAAACACATGTCGATGGACTCCCTCTACGAATACGGCAGCCGCGCCGGGTTCTGGCGGATCCACAGTGAATTTCAAAAGCGTGGCCTGCCGCTGACGGTCTTCGGCGTGGCGATGGCGCTGGCGCGTCACCCGGAGATCGTCGAGGCAATCAGGGCAGCGGATTACGACGTGGTGAGCCACGGCTGGCGCTGGATCCACTATCAGCACATAGATATCCAACAGGAGCGCGAACATCTGCACAAGGCGGTGCACGTGCTGACCGACCTGTTCGGCAAGCCGCCGACGGGCTGGTACACCGGACGCGACAGCCCCAACACGCGCCAGCTGGTGGTGGAGCACGGCGGCTTCGACTACGACAGCGACTACTATGGCGACGACCTGCCCTTCTGGACGGAAGTGGCCTGCGGTGACGGCACCCAAAAACCTCACCTGATCGTGCCGTATACGCTGGATGCTAACGACATGCGCTTCGCGACCGCGCAGGGGTTTAACACCGCCGAGCAGTTTTACACTTATCTGAAGGACAGTTTTGACGTGCTGTACGAAGAGGGGGAAAGCGCGCCGAAGATGATGTCCATCGGCATGCACTGCCGTCTGCTGGGGCGGCCGGGGCGTTTTCGCGCGCTGCAGCGCTTCCTGGATTACGTGCAGCAGCATGAGCAGGTGTGGGTCTGTACCCGCCAGCAGATTGCCGACCACTGGCGGGAGGTGCATCCGTTTCAGAAGTAAATGTGCCGTGTTTAGCCGGGAGGCGGCTGCGCCTTACCCGGCCTACGGAACCATGTATTCCCGGTGGGGTTACACCATCAAACTCACCTGCGCTGCAACAATGCGCCACCCATATGCAAACCGCACCCACGTCTGCTGCTGGCGGCCAATCCGCTCCGTGCCCTCGCGGGTAAACTCGGTGCTGCACACCGCGTAATCCTCCCCGAAGGTGGTGATGACGGTGTGGCGCAACGTCCGCTGCAACCCGGCGGCGGGGCGCGCCGCCCGGAAGGCGCGAATTTCATCAATCCCGTACAGGTTTTCACCCGCCCCCAGACGCACCGTGTTTTTGTCGTGCCAGAACAGCTCGTCCAGCACCGCAATGTTGTTACTCACCAGCGCGTCTTCATAGCGGTAAAACGCGGCGGTCACCTCGGCGACTACCCACGGCAGGTTAATGTCATCGTGATTCATCATGCGGCCACCTCCGCCGGACGCGCGTCGGCGATGCCGCTCTCTTCCAGCACGTGCGCGACGCGCAGGCAGGCCTGCTCGTTAAACGGCGCGGCAATCAGTTGCAGGCCAATAGGCGCACCCTGCGCGGTACGCAGCGGAACGGTGGTCACGGGCAGACCCAAAAATGATATCGGCTGGGTCAGCATGCCCATGCTGGCGCGAATGGGAAGCGGCTGACCATTAATCTCCATGGTTTGTTCGCCAATCCGCGTGGCGCTGCGCGGCGTCGCGGGGGCGATCAGCACGTCGGCCTGGGCAAACAGCGCGTGAAACGCCTGCCGGGCCTGCGCGCGGAACCGCTGGGCCTGAATATACCAGGCGGAGGGGATCATCGCCCCGGCCAGCAGTCGTTCGCGGGAGTGCGGCTCAAAACGCTCGGGCTCGCGGCGAAGCGCGGGCAGATACTGATTTCCGCCCTCGGAGGCGCTGATGATAAACGCCGCCGAGCGCGCCAGTTCGGCGTCCGGTAACTGCAGCTCATCCTGCACGTCCAGCGCCTTCGCCACCCGCGCCACGGCGTCTCTGGCATCCGTGTCGCACCAGGTGGTGAAGTAGCCGCCGAGCACCGCGCAGCGCAGGCCGTCAAGCCCGCGATCGAGCAGGGGGCGCGTCTGCTCGCGCGAGCTCTCTGCCTGAAAACCGTCGCTGCTGTCCCGACCCTGCAGCGCGTCGTACACGGACGCCAGGTCGCACACCCGACGGGCAAAGGGGCCGATATGATCCAGGCTCGCGACAAACGGATGGCTGCCGGAGCGCGACAGGCGGCCAAAGGTGGGCTTCAGGCCGTAGATGCCGCACAGGGAGGCCGGAACGCGAATCGACCCGTTGGTATCGGTGCCGAGCGAAAAGTTCACCAGCCCGGCGGCCACGGCGGCAGCTGAACCGCCGGAGGACCCGCCCGCAATGCGCGTCAGGTCGTGTGGGTTACGCGTCGCGCCGTAGCGGCTGTTCTCGGTGGTAAAGCCGTAGGCGTAGGCGTCCATATTCACCATCCCGGACAGCAGCCCACCCGCGCTGCGCAACTGGCGCACGGCGAAGCTGTCGGCGGCCGCGGCGGGGCGCTGGCTGAACAGCTCTGCCCCCGCGAGGGTGGTGTGTCCGGCAACGTCGAACAGGTTTTTCACCGCGTAGGGCACGCCCGCCAGCGGCGGCAGGGGGCGCTTTTCGCGCCGCAGGGTGTCGATGTTCTCAGCCTCGGCGAGCATGCGTGCTTCCGTCACGGCGGTCCAGGCGTTGATCTGCGGGTTAACGCGCGCAATGGCCTCCAGCGTCTGGCGGGCAATCTCATGGGCGCTCAGCTCGCCCGCGCTCAGCGCCTGCTGAATGTCGCTGATACTCATCTCATGTAGCGTCATGCTTTATACACTCCTGCGATCTCCAGACGGTCGTCGAGCGGCAGCGCCATCAGCGGGGCGGCCATGCTGGCAATGCGGCTGAACTGCACATGCAGCTCGGCGCGGCGGGCATCGTCCAGCTCTACGCCGAGCACAGACTCCATTTGCGCAAGATAGGCCTGCCAGTTGGGTTGTGGTGTCGTCATTTTTTTCTCCTCAGAATCCGGCGGCTGCGCCGTTGCTGCGCGGGTCAAATGCCCCTTCGAATAGCCCGTTGGGATGGCGGACAATCGCGCCCGCGTGGCCCATCGCTTCACTGAAATCAGGGAACATTTCCACCTCATGTCCCCGCGAGCGAAGCCGAGAGACCGCCTCAGCGCTGAAGCGTCCTTCAAGTTTTAACGTGTCAGAAGTTTGTCCCCAGGTGCGCCCCAGCAGCCAGCGTGGGCGGGAGATACTTTCCTGTAAAGGCAGGCCCTGAACCACGTAGCGGGTAAAAAGCGCGGCCTGGGTTTGTGGCTGTCCGTCACCGCCCATCGATCCGTAGACCATCACGCGCCCGTCCTTAAGACGCGCCGCCGCCGGGTTCAGGGTATGGAAAGGCTGCTTGCCCGGCGCGAGTGCCAGAAGATGATTGGGATCGAGGCTGAACGATGCCCCCCGGTTCTGCCAGACGATGCCGGTGTCGGGCAGCACCACGCCGCTGCCGAACTCGTGATAGATACTCTGGATAAACGACACGGCGAGCCCGCTGTTATCCATTACCCCCATCCACACCGTATCGCCGGGGCCTTTTCCGGTGCCCCACGGCGCGGCGCGGCCGTCGTCAACCCTCTCGGCAAGCGCCTGCAGAGCGGCGGGATCCAGCAGACCCTGAATATCGGTTTTCAGCTCGCGCGGGTCGGTGATGTGGGCATCGCGCAGGCCAAAGGCCAGCTTGGTGGCTTCAACGATGCGGTGAATGGTGTCGGCGTCGTCTGCCTCCGCCATGTTCAGGCGGTCGGTGATGCCGAGTATCGCCAGCGAGACCAGCCCCTGCGTCGGCGGGGCGTGGTTAAAGATCTCGCCCTGCTGATGCAGCAGCTTCAGCGGCGCGGTGCGCCGGGCTGCGTGCGCGTTAAGATCGGCCAGCGTCAAGGGCAGGCCCAGCGTCTCCATGCCGTGCGCCAGCACGTCCGCCAGCGGGCCGCGGTAAAAGCTGTCCAGGCCGTCTTCCGCCAGGCGCGTCAGGGTTGAGGCCATGGCGGGCTGATAAAAGCGGCTCCCGACCTGCGGCGGCCTACCGTCCACCAGCCAGGTTTCCGCGAAGCCGGGGACGTCTTTCAGCTCGTCGAATTTGCTGGCCGTGGCATGAGCCTGTGAGGCCGTGACCGGCGTGCCGTTCTGTGCATACTCAATGGCGTCGGCCAGCAGGCGAGCCAGCGGCAGCGACTTGCCGGTCATCTCGCGGGAGACCTTCAGCGCCTCGTCCCAGCCGCTCACCGTGCCGGCGACGGTCAGCGCCGCCTGCGGCCCGCGATGGGGAATGTGCGTGAGCCCCTCGTAGGCGGCGAGCGTTGCCCGCGAACCCGCCGCGCCGCTGGCATCAATGGCGACAGGGTCGCCTTCCGGCGGCACGATAAGCCAGAAGCCATCGCCGCCCAGCCCGTTCATATGCGGGTAAACCACGGCGATGGTGGCCGCCGCGGCGACCATCGCTTCTATCGCGCTGCCGCCTTCGCGCAGCACCGCCAGCGCGCTCTGGCTGGCAAGATGGTGGGGCGCTACGGCCATGCCGTGCGTGGAGACATTACTTTGCATGAGGAGTCCTCGTAACCCTGAAAGTCACAAGGTGCTGCAAAAGCTGTTCCAGTTCTGAAAGAAAAGTTTCAGTAAACTGGCACGTATAATGAAAGGTAGAATGAAAGGCAAAATGTGATGAAACAAAAGTTACAGAGGCGCTATGGAACAACTGGATGAACGTCTGAAAGCACAGTACCCGTCGCTGTCGCCGCAGGAGCAGCGGGTGGCGGACTTTATATTCGACCATTTTGACGACCTGATCAGCTACAACAGCGCCGAGCTGGCGCAGCTGAGCGGGGTGTCGAAAGCCACGGTCAGCCGTCTGTTTAAGCGTCTGGGCTACGAGAAATATAAGGACATGCGCGACGAGCTGCGCACCCTGCGCCAGAGCGGGATGCCGCTCACCGATAACCGCGACGCGGTGCAGGGCAACACGCTGCTTGCGCGCCACTATAAGCAGGAGATGGCGAACCTGACCCAGTGGGTCAATGCCCTCGACGCGCAGCAGTTTGCCGACGGCATGGCCTGCATGGTCAAGGCGCGGCGCATCGTCATTATCGGCATGCGTAACGCCTATCCTGCGGCGCTCCACCTGCGCCAGCAGCTGCTGCAGGCGCGCGGCCAGGTGCTGGTCCTGCCGCAGCCGGGGCAGAGCCTGAGCGAGGAGATGGTGGACTTAACGCCGGACGATCTGGTGGTGATGATGGCCTTTCGCCGCCGCCCGCGCATTATCCGCCCGCTGATGCAGCAGCTTCATAGCAGCGGTATTCCGGTGCTGCTGATGTGCGAGCCGCAGGCGCACAGCCTGTTTCCGCTCGCGAGCTGGCAGCTCTGCGCCCCGCTGGACAGCGTCTCGGCCTATGACAGCTACTCCTCGGTCAACAGCCTGATTAACCTGCTGGCGAATGCCTTCCTGCATGAGATCCTCGATAAAGGGCGCCCGCGCATTCACGAGATTGCCTCCCTCTATCAGCAGCTGGACGAACTCGAACAACGATAATGGGGCATCAGACTGGTGCTTTTGCATTGAAATGGTGCAGGTGACGGGTCGGAGAAACGCACGTTTTTTCGACCCGTCCTTGTTTTATCAGGCTTCACAAGAATATTCCCCGCTTCGCCTTATCTGGCACATTAGTTGCAAAAACACATTCAAAGAATCTTTTGTTTCATGTTAACGTTACGGGGAAGCACCATGAAAAAACTGTTAATTGCACTGGCCGGGGCCGCATGTCTCTTCACACAGCTGCCGGCAAAGGCTGATCAGCTTCAGGATATCGAGAAGCGCGGCACTATCCGCATTGCCGTTCCGCAGGACTTCCCGCCGTTTGGCTCGGTGGGGACCGATCTGCAGCCGCAGGGCTATGACATCGACATGGCGCGCTATCTGGCCAAACAGATGAAGCTCAAGCTGCAGCTGGTGCCGGTGACCAGCGCCAACCGCGTGCCGTACCTGCAAACCGATAAGGTGGATCTGGTTATTTCAAGCCTCGGTAAAAACCCGGAGCGCGAGAAGGTGATCGACTTCAGCCGCGCCTACGCGCCGTTCTTCCTCGGCGTGTTTGGTCCGAAAGGGGCCGAGCTGAAGGACGCCGCCGCGCTGAGCGGAAAAACCATCGGCGTGACGCGCGGGGCGGTGGAGGACATGGTGCTGACCGGCCTGGCGCCGAAAGATGCCAACGTGAAACGCTACGAAGACAACAACACCACGCTCTCCGCCTACCTCTCCGGCCAGGTGCAGTATGTGGCAACAGGTAACCTCGTGGTGGCAGCCATTTCGCGCCAGAACGCGGATAAAGCCCCGGTGCCGAGCTTTATGCTGAAAGACTCGCCGTGCTTTATCGGCCTGAAGAAAAACGAACCGGCCCTGAAGGCAAAAGTGGATGCGCTGATTGAGCAGGGCATCAAGGACGGCACGCTGAACGGCCTGTCTGAGCAATGGCTGAAGGCTCCGCTGCCGGCAAACCTTGGCGCCTGAGCCGATGACGGAGCAACTTGATTTTTCAGCCCTCTGGCCGCACTGGCCGGAGCTGCTGGCGGGATTGTGGGTCACCATTCAGCTGACGGTAATGGCAACCATCGGCGGGCTGGCAATCGGGATTTTCGGCGCGGCGATCCGCAGCGGACGCACCACCTGGTACAGCCGGATCTGGGGCGCGTACGTGGAAATCATCCGCAACACGCCCTTTGTGGTGCAGCTGTTTTTCATCGTCTTCGGTCTGCCGAATCTTGGCCTGAAGATGACGGCGGGGGAAGCGGCGCTATTGGCAATGGTGGTGAACCTGGGCGCGTACAGCACCGAAATTATCCGCGCGGGCATTCAGGTCACGCCGAAAGGGCAGTGGGAGGCCGGGCGCGTGTTGGGGCTGACCCGTCTGCAGACCTTTATTCGCGTGGTGCTGCCGCCCGCGCTGCAGCGCATTTATCCGGCGCTGGTGAGCCAGTGCATCATCGTGATGCTCGGCTCGTCGGTGGTGTCGCAGGTCTCGTATGAAGAGCTGACCTTCGCCGCCAACCTGATCCAGTCCAGAACGTTTCTGAGCTTCGAGGTTTATCTGGTGACAACCGGGATTTACTTAGCGCTGTCGATTACCCTGCGCCAGCTGATGATGGCGGCGGGACGCAAATGGCTGGGGGTGCAGGCATGATGACCACCTTTACCGACTGGGACATTATTCGCAACCTGCTGCTGGCCGGACGCTGGACGGTGCTGCTGTCGCTGGTGGCGTTTGTCGGCGGGGCGGTGGTAACGCTGCCGCTCCTGCTGCTGCGCCTGACGGGCGGACGCACGGTGAAGCGCATCATCCGCGGCTATATTGAGCTGTTTCAGGGCACGCCGCTGCTGATGCAGTTGTTCCTGGCCTTCTTCGGCGTGGCGCTGTTCGGCATCGACGTCTCGCCGTGGACCGCCGCCTCGCTGGCGCTGACGTTTTACACCAGCGCGTTTCTGCTCGATATCTGGTACGGCAGCATTCGCGCGCTGCCGAAGGGGCAGTGGGAAGCCTCGCGCTGTCTGGGGCTGACCTTTGGCCAGACCCTGTTTCGCGTGGTCGCCCCGCAGGCGCTGCGCATCGGCATTGCGCCGACGGTCGGCTTTGCCGTACAGGTGATCAAGGGGACCGCGCTGGCGTCGATTATCGGCTTTATCGAGCTGACCAAGGCCGGGACCATGCTGACCAACGTGACGTATCAGCCGTTTAAGGTCTTTGCGCTGGTGGCGCTCGGCTACTTTATTCTGTGTTATCCGCTGTCGCGCTACAGCCGCTATCTGGAGACGAAATTCAATGCCTCTCATCACCATTAATCAGGTGCAGAAATACTACGGCGATAACCACGTGCTCAAGGGCGTCGATCTGGATATCGACATGGGCCAGGTGATCTCCATTATCGGGCGCAGCGGGTCGGGTAAAAGCACGCTGCTGCGCTGCATCAACGGGCTGGAAGGCTATCAGGACGGCAGCATCAAGCTGGGCGGTATGACCATTACCGACCGGGATTCCCAGGCGCGTGAAATCAGCCGCTCGGTCGGGATGGTGTTCCAGAGCTTCAACCTGTTCCCGCACATGACGGCGCTGGAAAACGTAATGCTCGCCCCGCGTCGGGTGCTGAAGAAAAGCGCCGCCGAATGCCGCGAGCTAGCGCAGCGCATGCTGGAGAAAGTGGGGCTTGGCGATCGTCTGGATTACTACCCGTCGAGCCTCTCCGGTGGCCAGCAGCAGCGCGTGGCGATTGCCCGCGCGCTGGCGATGTCGCCTAAAGTTTTACTCTGTGACGAGATCACCTCAGCGCTCGACCCGGAGCTGGTGGGCGAAGTGCTCAAGGTGCTGGAGCAGCTGGCGGCCGAGGGGATGACCCTGATCCTCGTGACCCATGAAATGAATTTTGCCCGCGAAGTGGGCGACCGCGTGGTGTTTATGCACCAGGGGAAAGTCTGGGAGCAGGGCGACAGCAAAACGCTGTTCGCCAACCCGCAGACCACGGAACTGAAGCAGTTCATCTCCTCCGTGCGCGGCCTCAACTGATAAGGACTGATAAATGGATATCGCACGCTTTCCGCAAATCAACCCGCCCCAGCGTCTGCTGATGGGGCCGGGCCCGATCAACGCCGACCCGCGCGTGCTGCGCGCCATGTCGAGCCAGCTGGTCGGCCAGTACGATCCGGCCATGACCCACTACATGAACGAGGTGATGGCGCTCTATCGCGGGGTGTTCCGCACCGAGAACCGCTGGACGATGCTGGTGGACGGCACCTCCCGCGCGGGGATTGAAGCCATTCTGGTCTCCGCCATCCGCCCGGGAGATAAGGTGCTGGTGCCGGTCTTTGGCCGCTTTGGTCATCTGCTGTGCGAAATTGCCCGCCGCTGCCGCGCGGAGGTGCACACCATTGAGGTGCCGTGGGGCGAGGTGTTCACCCCGGACCAGGTCGAGGATGCGATTAAGCGCATTCGTCCGCGCCTGCTGCTGACCGTGCAGGGCGACACCTCTACCACCATGCTGCAGCCGCTCGCCGAGCTTGGCGCCATCTGCCGCCGCTACGACGTGCTGTTCTACACCGACGCCACCGCGTCGCTCGGCGGCAACGCGCTGGAGACCGACGCCTGGGGGCTGGATGCTGTGTCAGCCGGGATGCAGAAGTGCCTCGGCGGCCCGTCGGGCACGTCGCCGATCACCCTGAGCGCGCGCATGGAGGAGGCGATCCGCCGCCGCAAATGCGTTGAGGAGGGCATTCGCACCGACGCCCACCGCGACGGGGACGAGGAGATGATCTACTCCAACTATTTCGATCTCGGCATGGTAATGGACTACTGGGGGCCGGAACGCCTGAACCACCACACCGAAGCCACTACCGCGCTGTTTGGCGCCCGCGAATGCGCGCGTCTGATTCTTCAGGAAGGGCTGGACAACGGCATCGCTCGCCACAAGCTGCACGGCGATGCGCTGCTGAAAGGCATTCAGGCGATGGGGCTGGAGACCTTCGGCGATCTGAAGCACAAGATGAACAACGTGCTGGGCGTGGTAATCCCGCAGGGCGTCAACGGCGACCAGGTGCGTAAGCTGATGCTGGAGGATTTCGGGATTGAAATCGGCACCTCGTTTGGCCCGCTGCACGGCAAAGTGTGGCGCATCGGCACTATGGGCTATAACGCGCGCAAGGACTGCGTGATGACCACCCTGAGCGCGCTGGAGTCGGTGCTCAATTACCTGAAATTCACCACTACGCAGGGGGCAGCCATGCAGGCCGCGTGGGACCACTATCGCCGCGAGACGCCGCAATGAGCCCGGCGGCAGAACGGGTGATGGCCCGCGCCGACGCGCTGGCCGCCATCAGCGAAACCCCGGATGCGCTGACAAGGGTCTATCTCTCCACGCAGCATCTGCAGGCCAACCAGCTGGTGGGGCAGTGGATGAGCCAGGCGGGAATGACCGTCTGGCAGGACAGCGTGGGCAATATCTGCGGCCGCTATGAGGGCGCGCAGGAAGGGGCGCAGGCGGTACTGCTCGGCTCGCATCTGGATACCGTGCGCAACGCCGGGCGCTACGACGGCATGCTCGGGGTGCTCACCGCCATCGAAGTGGTGGACAGCCTGCACCAGCAGGGTGTGCATCTGGCACAGGCCATCGAGATTGTCGGCTTTTGCGACGAAGAGGGCACCCGCTTCGGCATTACGCTGTTAGGCAGCCGGGGACTGACGGGCACCTGGCCGCAGGGCTGGCTGGAAAAAGCCGACGCCAGCGGCATCAACGTGGCGCAGGCGATGACCCAGGTGGGGCTCGATCCCGCCCGCGTGTCGAATGCCGCGCGCCGTCAGGAGGATTTCAGCGCCTATCTGGAGCTGCATATTGAGCAGGGGCCGTGTCTTGAGCAGGAGGCGCTCGCGCTTGGCGTGGTGGAAGCCATTAACGGCGCGCGTCGTCTGAACTGCCGCTTCACCGGCGAGGCCGGGCACGCGGGAACCGTGCCGATGCATCACCGCAGGGACGCGCTGGCCGCCGCCGCCGAGTGGATGGTTATCATTGAAAACGCTACCCGACAGCAGGGCGGCAACCTGGTGGCGACGGTCGGGGAATTGCGCTGCCTGCCGGGGGCGGTGAACGTGATCCCCGGCGAGGTTGAGCTCTCGCTGGATATTCGCGGCCCGCAGGATGTGCCGCTGGATCGGTTGCTTGACGACCTGCTGGAACATGCCCAGGCGATCGCATCGCGCCGCGGGCTGGCGTTTAGCGCCGAGGAGTTTTACCGCATTGCCGCCACGCCGTGCGATCGCCACCTGCAGAGCGTGCTGGGGGAGGCCGTAAAATCGGTACAGGAGCGGTCGCTCTCGCTGCCAAGCGGTGCGGGCCACGATGCGATTGCTATCGCGGAACGCTGGCCGGTAGGCATGCTCTTCGTGCGCTGCAGTGGAGGCGTCAGCCACCATCCGGCGGAATCGGTGATGGCTGAGGATGTCGCGCTGGCGATTGAGGCGTTTTCGCGCGCGGTGATTCAGCTGGCGGACCGCGTTACTCCAGCCCCAGCGTATATTGCGCGATCTTGAAGTAGATAATCAGCCCGGTACCGTCGATAAGCGTCGCGATAAACGGCGCGGAGACGACCGCCGGGTCAATGCCGCAGCGCTTGAGCACCATTGGAATGACGGACGACACGATCGCGCTCCAGAGCGTAATGCACACCAGCGTCAGGCTGACGATAAGCGTAATTTCCAGCCCAATCCCCATCATCCAGGCGCGGATACACCCGGCGATACCGAGCGTCACGGCAATCATTAGCGAGGTGGTCATCTCTTTGCGCAGCACGCGGCCCACGTCGCGCAGACGCACTTCACCCAGCGCCATGGCGCGCACCAGCGTGGAGGTGATCTGCGTTCCGCTGTTGCCGCCCGTGCCGATCAGCAGCGGAATAAAGAACGCCAGCGCGATGGCGGACTCCAGCGCTTCTTCAAAGTGCTGGATCACCGAGCTGGTGTAGGCTTCCGCGACAAACAGCAGCAGCAGCCAGACGGAGCGTTTCTTCCACAGGCTGAAGGCGCTGGTTTCCAGATAGGGCTTCTCCAGCGGCAGCGTCGCCCCCTGAAGCTGAGCATCTTCGGTGACGTCGTCTTCCAGCAGGTGGGCGATTTCGCGCTCGGTCAGGCAGCCGACGAGCTTGCCGTGGGTGACCACGGGCACGACGTCCGCCTCGCCGTGGGCCAGCAGCCCGGCAACATCGGCACGTTCATCCTCCGGTTTAACCTGCAAAAACTGCGAAATCATCAGGCTTTTAATTGGCTGCACGGTATCCGTGACCTGCAATAATTTGCGCACGGCAATCATGCCCGCCAGGCGTCCATGGTCTTCAATAAAAATATGCGACGGAATATCATCGTCTTTTAATTTTTCGAAGAATTGCTCGCGCGCCAGCGCGACGCATAATGAAATGTCGAGGACGATAAAATCGGTATTCATATATTGCGCGACCGCGCTGTCATTGAATGCCAGGTTCTGGTTGTGAATAGCGTAAGACATAGTGAATTCCCTTTGAATAATAACATCTCTCAGGGGCGAGCAAGACAGGGCATGTCGAAGAGGAGATCCCCACGTCCTGGGTTCAGCACTGTACACCGTATCCCGCAAGGGAAGTTATACTGACAAAGCCTTGATTCGACAGTGCCTGTTTTACCCTGTGCCGGTTCTCTCGAACCCACCAGAGCGATAACGTGTATTTGTACAGGAGCCTCGCCATAACGAGATCGTTGTAAAACGAGAGAAATAATACGCTTATTTGATATTACCGCTCGGGAAATTAAATAATGTTTAAGAACGGTTTAGGAGAATCTTATTAATAAAGCGTTGACGGTTTATTTAAGGTAATTCTTTTCTAATGGAGGATTATATAATCAACGGAGGAGAGGAAAATGGCGTGGTTTGATAATCTGCTGAATCATTTTGCGCTGTATCCGGCACATCTGTTCGCGCTGTTATTCGTGATGGCGCTGAGCAAGTCGACGGTGCTGGTCTCCTCCGTGTTGCCGCCCGCCTCGGTGATGCTGCTGGCGGGCATAACCGTCAGCCACGGGAGCATGCATCCTGCGCTGGCGTGGCTCGCCGTGGTGCTGGGGGCAACGGCGGGGTCGGTGCTGAATTACCATATCGGCCAGCTGATGGGGCACACCCGGCTGGTCACGCGTTTCACCTCAAAGCATGCCGATAAGTTCTTGCGGGTACAGCATCAGCTGCAAAAGAACGGCGTTGTTGTGCTGTTTACGTCGCGCTTTCTGGCGGTGTTGCGTTATATCGTGCCGCTGGCGGCGGGGATGCTCAGGCTGAACGCCGTCAAGGTCTACGCCGTCAGCCTGCTTTCCGCCAGCGCGTGGGCGGCGCTGTATGTCGGCGCGGTCACCGGCATCAGCGCCTTTTGAGTTACAGACTTCCCATACCGCCGTCCACCAGCAGCTCCGTCCCTACCGTGTAGCTCGACTCGTCTGACGCCAGATAGAGCGCGGCTTTTGCCAGCTCCGTCGTCGAGCCCATTCTGCCGAGCGGCACCAGCTTGATGATGTCCGCCATCATCGCGCTAAGCGTCTCTTCGCTTAAGCCTGTCTTCGTAAACGCCGGGGTTTCCACCGGGCCGGGGCTCAGGCCGTTGACGCGGATCCCGCGCGGCAGCAGCTCCGCCGACAGGGTGCGCGCCAGCGACAGCAGGGCGGCCTTGCTCGCGGCATACACGCTGCTGGTGGGCAGGCCGATGCGCGTGCTCACGGAGCCGCAGAGGATCACCGACGACGGATTATTCAGCAGCGGCAGCAGCGCCTGAATTAAAAAGAACGGTCCCTTCAGGTTGATGCCCATCAGGCGGTCCCAGGCTTCTTCCTGCCACGCTTCCAGCGGCGCGTGCGTCACGTCGCCTGCGTTGAGAAACACCGCGTCCAGGCGCGGCCAGCGGGCGGCGAGGGTTTCCGCCAGCGCGCGTTGCGCTGTGATATCTCCCGCATCGGTCGGGATCACCCAGGCCTTATCGCCCAGAATACGTTCTGCTTCGGCAAGGGTGGCCGGGTTGCGTCCGGTCACGGCGACGTGCGCCCCTTCGGCGATAAACGCCTGCGCGGTGGCAAGACCAATGCCGCTGGTGCCGCCGGTAATCAGCGTATATTTATCTGTTAAACGACCCATGTTCTTCTCCTGAAAAGTCACTGGAGAAAGCACTATAGAAACGTTAGTATCGAAAGGAAACCAGGTACCAAATGGATACTAAAGAGGCAAGAGGTGTGCTATGGCGGAAATGCTGACTGAGTGCTGTGAAAAAAAATCTGAGGTTTATACCTGCCCGATGACGCAGTTTGTCAACCTGATTTCCGGCAAGTGGGCAATCCCGATCCTCTATCGCCTGATTGTGATCAACGCGCCCGTCCGCTTCGGCGATCTGCTGCGGGCGGCTGCCCCCATCACCCAGAAAGAGCTGACGAAGCAGCTGCGCCTGTTTGAACAGCGCGGGCTGGTGACGCGGACGGTCTACCCGGAGATCCCGCCGCGCGTGGAGTATCAGATAACCGGGCTGGGGTTAACCCTTCAGGACGCACTCTCCCCGCTGGCCGCCTGGATGAGCGAGTACGGCGACCAGCTGGAGCGTTAAGCTACTGCCTCACGTAGCGCGGTGCCGGAATACCTGTGCGCGCGCTGTTAAACAGCTCAAGGCGTGCCGCTTCGTAGCGATCCCACAGGCCTGCGTCATGCATCGGCGGAATAGTGATCGCTTCGCCCTGATCCAGACCCACCAGCGACGCATCGACCATATCGTCGGTGGTCATCACCGACCCTTCCGGCAAATCGTTCACCGTAACCCCTGAATGGCTCCAGATCTCCGTCGCCGTGGCGGCGGGCAGCACCGCCTGAATGCGCACGCTGCTGTCGGCAAATTCTTCCTGCAGCCCACGGGTAAAGCTCAGCACCCAGGCTTTGGTGGCGCTGTAGAGCGCGCTGCCCGCACGGACATGCAGCGATAGCACAGAGGCGATATTGATCAGCGTCCCGCGATTGTTCTGCGCCAGACGGGGCAGGATGGCGTAGGTCAGACGCATCAGCGCCGTGGTGTTGAGGGTATTGATGGCCTGGTGCTGCGCCACATCGCCCGCGAGGAACGGCGCCATCTGTGCGGTGCCCGCGTTGTTTACCAGCGTATCGATGGCGGTATTGCTGCGTAGCTCCTCTTCCACGGCGCGGATCCCGGCTTCATCGGTGAGATCGGCCACCAGAATGTCGACGGCCACGCCATAGCGCGCGCGCAGGTCGGCAGCGAGGGTTTTCAGGCGTTCCTCGCGGCGGGCAACCAGCACCAGGTTGGCACCGCGCGCGGCAAGACGATCGGCATAAACGGCACCGATCCCGGAAGAGGCACCCGTAATCAGGGCGGTAGTGATTTGCGTAGTCATCGTGTGTTACCTCAAAGCAAAGTGGATTATTTGGTTTCAATATGAAACTGAATTAACTCTCCGCTATTTGGTTTTATAATGCAACCATTTTGCTGGGCATTTTGTGCTTTGCCGTCGGGAACGATCAGGAGGGGAGTTTAGCCACGATCTCTTCAGGTGTCAGTTCGCGCCCGTCGTCGGCGATAAGCTTCAGTTTACGCAGCGGTTTGCGCTGTTCGCTATCGACCAGCACGGTGCCGCATTCGTTTTCCGCAAACAAAAATTCATTGCCCCACTGGGAGAGGGCGACCAGCACCGTTTGCAGGGCGCGCCCTTTATCGGTCAGGACATACTCCTGCCAGGCGCTGCCATCGGAGGCGGGCTGCAGTTGGAGTATCCCTTCGTCGACCAGCAGTTTTAGCCGCGTGGTCAGCATGTTTTTCGCGATACCGAGGCTTTTCTGGAACTCGCCGAAGCGTTTAATCCCGCGCAGCGCGTCGCGTACAATCAGCAGCGACCACCAGTCGCCGATGATATCCAGCGAACGGGCGACGGGGCAGGTGCTCTCTTCAAGGCGGGTACGTTTCACGGTCAATTCTCCGGTGGTGTGTGGTTTTATTATAAAACTTATTGGTACCCACCGTAAGCACGTTAATTATCAGTTTGAGAAATGCTTCCCGAAAAAACTGTCACGAATCTGTCACACTCACTGGAACATTAAAAAAGCGTGAGGAACGAGGGATGAGAAAAGCACTACTCGCAGTTGCCGTGGCAGTTACCCTTTCAATGACCTTTGGCGCACAGGCGCAGGAGACGCCGGAAGGCTATCAACTGGAGCAGGTGTTAATCATGAGCCGTCACAACCTGCGTGCGCCGCTCGCCAATAACGGCAGTGTGCTGGAGCAGTCCACGCCGAAGCAGTGGCCGGAGTGGGAAGTGCCGGGCGGTCAGCTCACTACCAAGGGTGGCGTGCTGGAAGTCTATATGGGCCATTACATGCGCGAGTGGCTGGCGCAGCAGGGGATGGTGAAGACGGGAGAGTGCCCGCCAGCAGATAGCGTGTATGCTTACGCCAACAGCCTGCAGCGTACCGTCGCGACCGCGCAGTTCTTCATTACCGGTGCGTTCCCGGGCTGCGACGTTCCCGTACATCATCAGGAAAAAATGGGCACCATGGACCCGACCTTTAATCCGGTGATTACCGACAACTCGCCGGAATTCCGCGAAAAAGCGCTGAAGGCGATGGAGACCGAGCGGCAGAAAATGCAGCTTGGTGAAAGCTATAAGCTGCTGGAGCAGATGACGAACTACGCGGATTCCCCGTCCTGCAAGGAGAAAAAGGTCTGCTCGCTGGCAGACGCGAAAGATGCCTTCAGCGCCGACTATGAAAAAGAGCCTGGCGTGTCCGGGCCGCTGAAGGTGGGTAACTCGCTGGTGGACGCGTTCACGCTGCAGTATTACGAAGGCTTCCCGGCCGACCAGGTGGCCTGGGGCGAAATCAAAACCGACCAGCAGTGGCGCGTGCTGTCGAAGCTGAAGAACGGTTATCAGGACTCGCTGTTTACCTCGACCGAGGTGGCGCAAAACGTGGCGAAGCCGCTGGTGAAATATATCGATAAAACCCTGGTCACCGAACAGGCAAAAGCGCCGAAAATCACCCTGCTGGTGGGGCACGATTCGAACATCGCTTCACTGCTCACCGCGCTGGATTTCAAGCCGTATCAGCTGCACGACCAGCAGGAGCGTACCCCGATTGGTGGCAAAATTGTCTTCCAGCGCTGGCATGACAAAAACAGCAATCAGGAGCTGATGAAAATTGAGTATGTCTATCAGAGCTCGGAGCAGCTGCGAAACGCCAGCGTGCTCTCGCTGCAGTCGCCCGCGCAGCGCGTGACGCTGGAGCTGAAGGGCTGCCCGGTGGATGCGAACGGCTTCTGTCCTGTCGATAAATTCAATGCGGTGATGAATAACGCGGCGAAGTAAAGGAGAACCCCCCGCTGCGGCGGGGGGAAACGCTTAAACGTTTTTACGTTCGATGGTTTGCTCGCCCCAGAAGAGCGAGTCTTTGTCCGTTTTTTCGAAGGCGCGCACCAGCACTTCGTCGCTGCCTTCTTCCCAAATCTGCTCCGCCAGCTTTTCATCGTACTTCGCGACTTCAAAGATAGCTTCGGCAATCTCCGGAGAGGTATTGCGTAAACTTGCCCATTCGCCCACGCGGTGAGCTTTGGATTCTTGAGTTGGCATGCTTGTCCTCCTGTTGGGTATTAGCCGTTGAGTTTTTTGGCGAGACCCGCGACGTATTCACCCTGATAGCGGGCGATAGAGAGTTCTTCATTGCTTGGCTGACGTGAGCCATCCCCACCGGCAATGGTGGTTGCGCCGTACGGCGTGCCGCCGCGCACCTGGGAAACGTCAAACAGCTCCTGCGCGCCGTAGCCAATCGGCACGATTACCATCCCGTGATGGGCAAGGGTAGTCCAGGTTGAGGTAATCGTCTGCTCCTGGCCGCCGCCGGTGCCGGTAGAGCTGAATACGCTGGCGAGTTTGCCGTAGAGCGCCCCGGACGCCCAAAGCCCGCCGGTTTGATCGAGGAAGGTTCGCATCTGGCCTGACATATTGCCGAAGCGGGTCGGGGTGCCGAAGATAATCGCATCATACTCCGCCAGCTCCTGCGGAGTGGCGACCGGGGCGTTTTGTGTTTTTCCCCCGGCTTTGGCGAAGGCTTCCGCCTGCATGGTTTCCGGTACGCGCTTTACCACAACCTCAACGCCGTCCACCCTGTTTGCGCCTTCTGCTACCGCGTGAGCCATGGTTTCAATGTGTCCATACATGGAATAATAGAGCACCAGAACTTTTGCCATTTTGCATCACTCCTCGTTGGTTTTTCTGACAGCGGATCGCTGCGTTCTTTTAAAGATATGTCATCACGGCCAGACTGCAAAAATGAACGGCATTTCTTTGATTTATAACAATATGGTGGGTAAACAGGTTTGTAGCAAAATGAAACAACTTTCTCGCCGCCGTTTTTTGAAATGATAAGAAAGGTTTATGAGTCTCCGTCGCGTCAACTCACCCGAAAGACTGAGATCATGTTGCAGGATATTACCTGTGACTTGCCGGATAGCCTCAGTCCACTAAGCTTAGTTTCACGCGGCACAGATAAAGGCGCTGTCCTTGAGCCGCGAGGTGAAAGAATCCTCTTTTACTGAATGCAATATGATGTCTAATGTTTCACACTCTGGAGGTTAGAGATGGCAAACCATCGTGGTGGTTCAGGTAATTTCGCTGAAGACCGTGAAAGAGCATCAGAAGCAGGTCGTAAAGGTGGCCAGCACAGCGGGGGGAACTTCAAAAATGACCCTCAGCGCGCATCAGAGGCTGGTAAAAAAGGGGGGAAAAACAGCCACGGCAGCAGTAAGTAACACGCCGGGTTGACTCCCTGCCGCCGGGTTTCCCCCGGCGGTTTTTTTATTTCTGCAACATTGAACTGTAACCAAAGGCGACGCACACTAGAGAATTGATCTCACTTGCTGGTGCCGCATGTCCGTCTCACGCTTTAAATTTTCCGTAAAACCGCAGGAAGCTATCCTCATTCTCATCACCATGTTCTGGGGCGGGACCTTTCTGGCCGTCCAGTACGCGGTGACCCTCAGCGATCCCTTCTTTTTCGTTGGCCTGCGCTTCGCGACGGCGGCGATAGCCGTGGGGCTGATATCCCTTAAAACGCTGCGGGGCCTGACGCTGAAAGAGCTCAAGGCGGGCGTGGCGATTGGGGTGGCAATAGCGATGGGCTACAGCCTGCAGACGTGGGGTTTGCAGACCATCTCCAGCAGCAAATCCGCGTTTATCACAGCGATGTATGTGCCGCTGGTGCCGCTTTTGCAGTGGCTCTGTCTCGGCAGAATTCCGGGCCTGATGTCCTGTATTGGCATCGTGCTGGCGTTTATCGGCCTGATCCTGCTGGCCGGGCCGGAAAATAACCTGCTGGCGCTGGGGCCGGGCGAAATCATCACCCTGATTGGGGCGATTGCCATTGCGGCGGAAATTATTCTGATTAGCGCCTGGGCGGGCAAGGTAGACGTCAAACGGGTGACGGTGGTGCAGCTCGCCACCGCGTCGCTGGTGGCGTTTGCGACGATGGTGCCGGCAGGGGAGTCCGTACCGCCGATGTCCACCGGGCTGGTGGTGGTCGCGCTTGGGTTGGGTATTTTTAGCGCCATTATTCAGGTCACCATGAACTGGGCGCAGCGCAGCGTATCGCCAACCCGCGCGACGGTGATTTATACCGGTGAACCGGTCTGGGCGGGGATTTTCGGACGCATTGCCGGTGAGCGTTTACCGCTGCTCGCGCTGGTGGGCGCGGCATTTATTGTCGCCGGGGTGCTGGTGAGCGAGTTAAAGCTCAGAAAGCGTCGGAGTGAGGTCAGGGATTTGACGGCAAAAGAAGGTTTAGATTGAAAAAAAGAACGAGCTTATCTACGATGTGTACGGATAAATACCGTACACGGTGAAGTAAACCATGCCAGCACTTAAAAAACAGCGTATCGATCTTCGCTTAACGGACGAAGACAAAACAATGATTGAAGAAGCGGCGGCGATGACGAACCAGACCATCACCCAGTTTATGGTGAACAGTGCGTCAGAGCGTGCTGCAGAGGTCATTGAGCAGCACCGTCGTCTCGTATTAAACGAAGCATCATGGAATGCGGTGATGGATGCCATTGATAATCCGCCTGAGCCAAACGAACGCCTGAAACGAGCAGCAAAACGTCTTCGAAACATGGAGTGAAGCGTCGTGGCAAATCTCACGATCGAAATGTTATCTGAGGGAACCGATTACGACTTCGAGGATTTTGATTGTGGAGAACCCTCGCTAAATGCCTTCCTTGCAGAACACCTGGTACGTCAGCACAATGGGCGTATTTTGCGAGCCTACCTGCTTAAAGAGCGCGATCGTCCGCGCGTCCTGGGTTATTACACGTTATCGGGGAGCTGCTTTGAAAGAGCGATGCTTCCTTCTAAGACGCAGCAGCGCCGGATCCCTTATATCAACGTACCCAGCGTGACGCTGGGACGTCTGGCTGTAGATAAAACACTACAGGGAAACGAGTGGGGAGCAACGCTCGTTGCGCATGCTATGCGCGTTGTCTACCGGGCATCACAGGCTGTGGGAGTACACGGAATATTTGTTGATGCCCTTAGCGAGCAGGCAAAACGATTTTATCTGAAGCAGGGGTTTATCCCGCTGACAGGTGAAAACAGCCATTCTTTGTTCTTCCCTACAAAATCTATCGAACGGCTGTTTGAGCAAGAGTGATAGCTTTACATCCTGGCTCTCTTAAGAAATCTCCAGGTCGGGTCACCCGACCTGGAGATTTCACGAATCCTGATGTACCACCTCGCCCTGCGGCGCAGCGGCCATCCGGCGGCTCAGCAGGGCGTTAAGCAGGATCGCGCCGAAGGTCGCCGTACCAATTCCGCCAATCGTAAACCCGCCCAGCGTCAGGGCAAAATCACCCGCGCCCAGCACCAGCGTGACGGCCACCATGATCAGGTTGCTGTTCTGGCTGAGGTCGACCCGATGCTGCACCCAGATGCGCGCCCCGGCCACGGCGATCAGCCCGAACACCACAATCGACGCGCCGCCGATGACCGGTGACGGAATGGTGTGGATCAGCGCGCCGAACTTCGGTGAGAAGCCGAGCAGCATCGCCATCACCGCCGCCGCCACGAAGACCAGCGTGGAGTAAACTTTGGTCACCGCCATCACGCCGATGTTTTCCGCGTAGGTGGTGACGCCGCTGCCGCCCACGGAACCGGAGAGCATAGTCGCCAGCCCGTCGCCGACGAACGCGCGGCCCATGTACGGGTCCATGCTGCGCCCGGTCATCCCCGCCACAGCTTTCAGGTGCCCCAGGTTTTCCGCCACCAGGATCACCGCCACCGGGGCGATAAGCATCATCGCCTGGGTGTTAAAGGTGGGTGAGGTCACCTTCGGCAGGCCGAACCAGGCGGCCTGGTGAAGCAGGGTAAAATCAACCGGCTTGCCGAGGCCAAAAACGTTGGCCAGCAGCGCATAAACCAGACAGGCAACAATCAGCCCGACCAGAATCAGCAGCCGCTGGATCATCCCCCGCGTAAATACCGCCACCAGGCCAATGCACAGCACCGTGATCACCGCCATCCAGCTTTCAAACGGCGAGGCGGAGACGCTTTTTACCGCAATAGGCGCAAGGTTCAGGCCAATCGCCATCACCACGGCGCCCGTCACGACGGGGGGCATCATCCGTTCGATCCAGCGTGTGCCGATCTTCATCACCACCAGACCAATCAGGGTGTACACCAGACCGCAGGCGATGATGCCGCCGAGGGCCACGCTCAGGTTGGGGTTGATCCCATGGCCGTTAAATCCGGTAGTGGCGATGACAACGCCGACAAAGGCGGCGCTGGATCCGAGGTAGCTGGGCACGCGCCCGCCGGTGACGAAAAAGAACAGCAGCGTGCCGATACCCGACATCAGAATAGAGAGGTTGGGGTCCAGCCCCATCAGCATTGGCATCAGTACCGTGGCGCCAAACATGGCGACCGCATGCTGAACGCCCATCACCATCGTCTGCCCGAGCGGGAGGCGTTCATCCGGCGCGACCACGCCTGCTTCTGTGGAGGTCGATTTCAACTGCCAGTGGGGAAATCCGAACATGGTCTGTCTCCTTAGAGCGGGTTAACAGGCGGGTCGCATAAGCGCGTGGTAGCCACGGTCAAACCACACCAGCCCTTGCGGCGCGGGGTGGCGAACAATCGAAACAATGTCGCAAAACAGAATGTCGTGGGTGCCGACGCTCACCACCTGGCTGATGCGGCAGTCAAACGAGGCCAGCGCATCCTCCAGGCGCGGGCAGCCCGTGTCGCCCGTCTGCCAGCGGGCAGCGGCAAAGCGTTCCTCCATCGGCGTTTTCCCGCCAAACAGATTGGACAGCGGCTCCTGCCCGGCGCGCAGGGTATTCACGCACAGGGTGCGGTTTTCGCTAAACGTTGGCCAGACGGACGCGCCGCGGTTCAGGCACACCAGCAGGGTGGGCGGTGAATCCGTGACGCTGCACACCGCGCTGGCGGTGAAGCCTGCTATCCCCGCCGCGCCGTCGGTGGTGATGATGTTGACCGCCGCGCCAACGCAGGCCATGGCGTCGCGAAAGGTTTGTTTATCCAGTGTCATCACGATCGCTCCTTACGCCAGTCCGCAGGCATCGTCGAAGGCCAGGCGCGGCAGGCGCCCGTAGAGTTTGCGGGTATCGCCGTAGCCAATGTTGATCAGCAGATTGCTTTTAAGCGTTGTGCCGGTGAAAAAGGCCTCGTCAACCTTTTGGCGGTCAAAGCCCGACATCGGGCCGGTGTCCAGCCCCAGGGCGCGACAGGCGAAAATCAGGTAGGCGGCCTGCATTGAGCTGTTGCGAAAGGCGGTCTCTTCCGACAGCGCGTGGCTTGCGGTAAACCAGCTTCTGGCATCGCCGTGCGGGAACAGTTCAGGCAGGCGCTCGTAGAATTCACCGTCCCAGGCGACAATTGCCGTAACCGGGGCGGTGAGCGTTTTCTCCAGGTTGCCGCTGGAGAGCGCCGGGCGCAGCTTCTCTTTTCCCTCTGCGCTTCGCACAAACACAATCCGTGCCGGGGAGCAGTTGGCGGAGGTTGGCCCCCATTTCATCAGGTGGTAGATCTCGCGCAGCGTCTCGTCGCTGACCGGAATATCCAGCCAGCCGTTGTGGGTGCGGGCGCTGGTAAACAGGGTTTCCAGCGCAGCGGGCGTAATGGCTTCGCTCATCAAGGCTCCTTATAAAGCGGGTTCAGGGCTGTGCAGCAGGCTGGCAAGCCCGTTCAGCAGCAGGGTGTTAAAGGTGTCCGGCTCGGTAACGTTGCAGGCATGCCCGCCCTGGCGCATTACCGCGCTGCGGCTGTGCGGGATCGCCGCCTGCAGCTCGGACGAGCAGACAGAGGGCACCAGCATGTCGTCGGCGGAACAGATGATCTGTACCGGGCAGCGGATCCGCGCGGCATGGCGGCTGAAGTCGGCCTTTTTCAGGGCGCTGAGCCTGTGCAGCAGGTTGGCTTTGCCCTGGAAATGGGCCAGCGCCAGCGCTTCTTCTGCCTCCAGGCGTGGCGCGCGGGCCGCCATCCAGTCTGCCGGATAAAGAAACAGCGGCTGCGCCTCGACCCACGCCTGGGCGCCGCCATAATGGAGCAGGCGCTCGCGGATCTGAAAGCAGCGGCGAGTGTGGGCGTTGAGGGTCAGCCAGCCGTTGACGCACACCAGCGCGGTGAGTGCTTCGGGCCTGTCGATGGCCAGCTGCAGGCCGACCAGCGCCCCCAGCGCGTGACCCACGACGCTGTAGCGGGCAATCCCGGCATCAGCCAGCGCCTGGGCCAGCTCGTCCGCCATCTGCGCAAGGCTGTACCCTTCCGGCAGGGTGTCGGGGTTATTGCCTGTTCCCCGCTGGTCATAGCACACCACCTGATACTCCGGCTCCAGCGCGGCCAACTGGGGCAGCCAGTAACTGCCACTGCCGCCGAGACCGGAAATAAAGACCACTACTGGCGCGCCCTCATACGGGGGCGGCGAGACGGAGAGTTTCATGGCTGCCTCACTTCGCGATGTGCGCAACGGTGGCGATTTCAACCAGCGCGTCCGGCTTCACCAGCCCGCACTGAATGCAGAACCGGGCCGGTTTATCGCCGGGGAAGAACTCGGCGTAAATCTCGTTAATCGCGGCGTAGTTTTTCCAGTCGGTGATAAAGATGCTGTTGAAGGTCACGTCCTCCATGGTGCCACCCGCCGTTTCGATCACGGTTTTGATCGTCTCCAGCACGTGGCGGGTTTGCGCCTTTGGGTCGTTGATAAACACCACGTTGTTGTCTTTATCAAACGGCAGCGTGCCGGAGACATACACCACGCCGTCGGCGAGGGTGCCGGGAACAAACGGGGCAATCGGGGTGCTGGTCCCCGGCGGAATAATCACGGATTTTGGCATCAGGTGTCTCCTCAGGCGATACGGGCGAGCGGGGGATTCAGGGCGTCGCAGAAATCTGCAACGTTACTGACCCAGCCAAAAAAGGTTTCGATATTGAACAGGGCCGCTTTCTGGGCGAATTCCGGCCCGGCCTGATGGGTCGCGTCTTCCAGCACCACGCCAAAATATTCGAGGAAAAAGCCGTCGCGCAGGGTCGACTCCACGCAGACGTTTGTGGCGATCCCGGTGAAGACCAGATGGCGAATGCCCCGGCTGCGCAGCAGGCTGTCGAGCGGGGTGTTAAAAAAGCCGCTATAGCGCGGTTTCGGCAGGACGATATCACCCGCCTGCGGTACCAGTTCGTCCACCAGTTGATAGTCCCAGCCGCCTTTTGCCAACAGCTTGCCCTGCAGTTCGGGCCGCCTGCGCATGGTTTTCAGGGCGTTCGACTTGTGGAAGTTGGGCGAGCCGGGGCCGCCGGCCTCGACGTACTGGTCATCCCAGCCGTTCTGAAACCAGATGATGAGCATCCCCGCTTCGCGCGCGGCGGCGACGGCGGTTTTGATGTTCTCGATCACAGGCCTTGTGGCGGAGACGTCGAACCCCGCCAGGTCCAGATAGCCGCCTTTACTGGCGTAGGCGTTTTGCATATCCACCACGATCAGCGCGCTCTGCTCAGGCGCAAAGGTGATGGCTTCCGGGCGTGCGTTAAGGGTCGTCATTACGCCACCTCCTTCGTGACGGCAGGGATGTGGGCGCGGCACTGCATCAGCGGCTGGACGCGCTCGCCGAAGGTCTCCACGCCGGTGAGGAAATCATCAAAGGTAAGCAGGACGCCCTCGGCACCGGGCACGGCCGCCACTTCGTCAAGCATTCTGGCGACGCTGGCATACGAGCCGACCAGGGTGCCCATGTTGATATTGACGGCAGAGGTCGGGTCGGCCATCTGGCGCACGTTGGTATCCGCGCCGGAGCGGGTATCCTTCTGGCTCTGCTCGGTAAGCCAGCTCAGGGCCTCCTCGTCGGCACCATCCTTATAGCGCTGCCATTTGGCGCGTGCGGCCTCGTCGGTTTCGTCGGCAATGATCATAAACAGCACGTAGGAGCCCACGTCGCGCCCGGTCCTGTCGGCGGCCTCTTTCATCCGCGCGGCGGTCGGGGCGAAGGCGGCAGGGGTGTTGACTCCTTTACCGAAGCAGAAATTGAAGTCGGCGTATTTGGCGGAGAATTCCATCCCCGCGTCGCTCTGCCCGGCGCAAATTACCTTCATCGGCACCGACGGCTGCGGGCTGACGCGGCAGTCGTTCATGGTGAAGAAGTCCCCCTTGAAATCGCTTTTGCCGGTGCCCCACAGATCGCGCAGCACCTGCACGTATTCGGTCAGGTAGTCGTAGCGACGGGAGAAGTAATCGTCACCCGGCCAGAGCCCCATCTGCTCGTACTCCGGCTTTTGCCAGCCGGTGACCAGATTAACGCCAAAGCGCCCGCCGGAGATGGAGTCGATGGTGGACGCCATGCGCGCCACGATCGCCGGGGGGAGAGTGAGGGTGGCGGCGGTGGCGTAGATCTGGATCCGCGAGGTGACCGCGGCCAGCCCGGCCATCAGGGTAAAGGACTCCAGGTTGTGATCCCAGAATTCGGTTTTACCGCCAAAGCCGCGCAGCTTGATCATCGAAAGCGCAAAGTCGAAATGGTAGTGCTCCGCTTTCTGCACGATGGCTTTATTCAGCTCGAAGGTCGGCATGTATTGCGGTGCAGTGGTCGAGATAAGCCAGCCGTTGTTGCCGATGGGTACAAATACGCCAATTTTCATCACGAACCTCTCTTCATTACGTCGCAGGTGTAACGGTGGTTTTGCAAAGGCGGTGCCAGTTTTGAAAATGGCTGTGTTATTAATGTGTTAATCAGAGGTTGGGGAATTGATGTCGGCAAATGTGGACTAACTGGTCAAAAACGTTGCACAGAAAACAGGCATTCATGCGCGATGGGAGTGCAGAATGTCGTGGCGAGACGGGGGTTTTGCTATGCTGAGGGCAACGCAGAATAAGGAGAGCGGGAATGGCACAAGGCGCAGTGAAAACACCAGGTAAACGTTCGCAGGCGGTGAGCGCCAAGAAGCAGGCGATCCTCAGCGCGGCGCTGGAGACCTTTTCGCAGTTTGGCATTCACGGCACGCGCCTGGAGCAGGTGGCGGAGCAGTCCGGGGTATCCAAAACCAATCTGCTCTACTATTACCCGTCGAAAGAGGCGCTGTACGTGGCGGTGATGCAGCAGATCCTCGATATCTGGCTGGCACCGCTGAAGGCCTTCCGCGAAGAGCTGGCCCCGCTGGTGGCGATCGAAGAGTATATTCGCCTGAAGCTGGAGGTGTCGCGCGATTACCCGCAGGCATCAAGGCTGTTCTGTCTTGAGATGCTACAGGGCGCGCCGCTGCTGCAGGCGGAACTCACCGGAGATTTAAAGCAGCTGGTGGACGATAAGTCGGCAATTATTGCCGGATGGGTCGCCAGCGGTAAGCTGGCCCCGGTTGACCCGCAGCACCTGATCTTTATGATTTGGGCCGCCACCCAGCATTACGCTGACTTTGCGGCCCAGGTTGAGGCGGTGACCGGCAAAACGCTCCAGGACGAGGCGTTTTTCCAGAGTACGCTGGAAAACGTGCAGCGGATGATTATTGAAGGGATCCGCGCGCGCTAGTTCCCCCCCTCACCCTAACCCTCTCCCCAAAGGGGAGAGGGGACTGTTCTGTGCTGTCTTTTAGCCCTCGCCCCTATGGAGAGAGGGGACTGCTCTGTGCTGTCTTTTCTCCCTCGCCCCTATGGGGAGAGGGCCGGGGTGAGGGGGCAGCTTAGGTCGCCCTCTTCACACTGCATCAGCGAGGCCAGAAACGCTTCACGCTCCACGGTTTTTTCCGCCAGGCACTGGTTAACAATCATTGGCTGGACGCTCCCGCCTTCCGTCCCCGAACCGATAAACGCGCAGTCCGCGTCGCGCAGGGCAATCCAGGCCTGCTGCGCCTTTTTCAGCAGGTCGCGCTGGGGAGCCGCTGCACGTTTAATGGCGGCCTGATAGGTCTGGTTGAGCTTTTTATCGGCAGCCTGGTACTGCTGCGCGCTACAGGTATTCATTTCAAGCTGGGTGGTTGCTTTGTCGCACTCGTTGGCCAGCGCGCTGGCGCTCAGCAGCAGTGCGGCACCAGCGATAAGATATCGTTTCATATACTCCCCAATAAAATAAGGCTCCGTCTCCGGAGCCTTATTAGCACAGCGTTAGCCGATTGTCATCAGGCTGGCGTTACCCCCCGCCGCCGCGGTGTTGACGCTGAGCGAGCGCTCCACGTACAGGCGCTCCAGCAGCAGGTTAGTTTCCCCGCGGGCGAAGCCCTGCACCGAAACAATCGCCCCGCTGCGGGCTGCCACCTGCTCGCAGAGCTCGCGCAGCTGGTCGGAATCGCCGTGGTAAATTACGGCGTCAAACGGCTGGGTCAGCAGGGCATCGGCCTTCGCGAAGCGAATGCGGGCAGAGACCGCTTTCGGCAGCTGTTTGGCGAGATCGCGATGCAGCGCATCTTCCGGCCACAGCACCTCACAGCCGGTTGCCATCGCCGCGGCCAGCTGCACCAGCGCGTCCTGCTCGTTATCGGCCACGCACAGCACGCGCTCGCGCGGCATCAGCGTCCAGGTGTTGCGCTCGCCGGTTGGCCCCGGCAGCAGGCGCTGGGTGCCCGCCTGCGCCAGCTCCCCGTACTGCCGGGCAACCGCACGCAGCTCAGGACGTTTTTCCGCCCAGGCGATCATCGCCTCCAGCGGCTGCGTCAGCACGGTTTTCACCTGTGTATCCACCGGATAACTTGCGTCCTGGCGCGCCAGGGTGACGCCCAGGGCGTTTTCCGGACGGTTCGCCAGCAGACGGTACAGGTAGAGCGGACCGCCCGCTTTTGGACCGGTGCCGGAGAGGCCTTCGCCGCCGAACGGCTGCACGCCCACGACCGCGCCAACCATGTTGCGGTTAACGTACAGGTTGCCGACTTTGGCATTGCCGGTGACCTGCGCAATGGTTTCGTCGATACGGGTATGCACGCCGAGCGTCAGACCATAGCCGGAGGCGTTGATCTGATCGATAAGCTCCTTGAGGTTGTTACGGCTGTAGCGCACCACGTGCAGCACCGGGCCGAAGACCTCTTTTTTCAGCTCGTCGAAGCTTGCCAGCTCAATCAGCGTTGGTGGCACAAAGGTGCCGGTCCGCCACTCGCGGGCATCTTCGCTGTTCTCGCGCACCGCCTGGAACACCGGACGGCCTTTCGCGCGCATGGCCTGAATGTGGTTTTCAATGTTGGCTTTGGCTTCCGCGTCGATCACCGGCCCAATGTCGGTGGTGAGACGGCCCGGGTTGCCCATGCGGCATTCGGCCATCGCGCCGCGCAGCATCTTCAGCGTGTGGTCCGCCACGTCGTCCTGCAGGCACAGCACGCGCAGGGCGGAGCAGCGCTGACCAGCGCTGTCGAAGGCGGAGGCCAGCACGTCGACCACTACCTGCTCGGTGAGGGCAGAGGAGTCAACGATCATGGCGTTCATGCCGCCGGTTTCCGCGATGAGCGGGGTAGGACGGCCCTGCGCATCCAGACGGGTGGCAATATTGCGCTGCAGCAGAGACGCCACTTCGGTCGAACCGGTAAACATCACGCCACGCACGCGGTTATCGGAGGTCAGCTTAGCGCCGACGGTTTCACCGCGGCCCGGCAGCAACTGGACCACGCCCGCCGGCACGCCGGCTTCCAGAAGAATGTTGATGCCCTGCGCGGCAATCAGCGGGGTTTGCTCTGCCGGTTTTGCCAGCACGCTGTTGCCTGCGGCAAGAGCGGCGGCAATCTGGCCGGTGAAGATCGCCAGCGGGAAGTTCCACGGGCTGATACAAACGACCGGACCCAGCGGACGGTGGGTTTCGTTATCGAAATCATCGCGCACCTGACCGGCGTAGTAGTGCAGGAAGTCAACGGCCTCGCGTACTTCGGCGATGGCGTTGCTGAAGGTTTTACCCGCTTCGCGCACCAGAATGCCGATGAGCGACTGCATCTGATCTTCCATCAGCACCGCGGCGCGTTCCAGAATCGCGGCACGCTCCTGCGGCGGGGTGGCGAACCAGATTGGTGCGTTGTTCACCGCGCTTTCCAGCGCCTGGTCAACCTCCGCTTCGGTCGCTTCACGCACGTAGCCGACGATGTCTTTTGGCTCTGCCGGGTTGATCACCGGCTGCATTTCGCCGTCTGCAACGGGCTGCTCCAGCATCGGTTTGGCGTGCCACTTCTGCAGCGCGCTGTTGAGGAGGGCAGAGGAGAGGGACGCCAGACGGTGTTCGTTGGCGAGATCCAGACCCGCCGAGTTAACGCGACCGGCGCCATACAGCTCGCGCGGCAGGGCAATCTTCGGATGCGGCAGGCCAATCTGGCCTTCCTGCGCCGCCATCTTCTCAACGGCCTGCACTGGATCGGCCACCAGTTCGTCCAGCGGCAGGGTGGTGTCGGCGATGCGGTTAACGAAGGAGGTGTTCGCGCCGTTTTCCAGCAGACGACGCACCAGGTACGCCAGCAGGGTTTCGTGGGTTCCCACCGGAGCATAGATGCGGCACGGGCGGTTCAGCTTGCCGTCCGCCACTTTCCCGGTCACCTGCTCGTACAGCGGTTCACCCATGCCGTGCAGGCACTGGAACTCGTACTGTCCAGGATAGTAGTTTTGACCCGCGAGGCTGTAAATGGCGGCCAGGGTGTGGGCGTTGTGGGTGGCGAACTGCGGATAGATCAGGTTCGGCACGCCGAGCAGCTTTTTCGCACAGGCGAGGTAAGATACGTCGGTGTAAACCTTGCGGGTATAAACCGGATAGCCTTCCAGCCCTTCCATCTGGGCGCGTTTGATTTCGCTGTCCCAGTAGGCGCCCTTCACCAGACGGATCATCAGGCGACGGCGGCTGCGGCTGGCCAGGTCAATCAGGTAATCAATGACGAACGGGCAGCGCTTCTGGTAGGCCTGAATAACGAAACCAATGCCGTTCCAGCCTGCCAGCTCCGGCTCGAAGCACAGTTTTTCCAGCAGATCGAGAGAGATCTCCAGACGGTCGGCCTCTTCGGCGTCGATGTTAATGCCGATGTCATACTGGCGAGCCAGTAGTGTTAAAGACTTCAGGCGGGGGTAGAGCTCTTCCATCACCCGGTCGTACTGCGCGCGGCTGTAGCGCGGGTGCAGGGCGGAGAGCTTAATGGAGATGCCAGGACCTTCATAAATACCGCGACCGTTGGACGCTTTACCGATAGCGTGGATCGCCTGCTGGTAAGAGACCATATAGGCCTGCGCGTCGGCGGCGGTCAGGGCCGCTTCGCCCAGCATGTCGTAGGAGTAGCGGAAACCTTTATCTTCCAGCTTGCGGGCGTTCGCCAGCGCTTCGGCAATGGTTTCCCCGGTGACGAACTGCTCGCCCATCAGGCGCATTGCCATGTCCACGCCTTTGCGGATCAGCGGCTCGCCGCTCTTACCGATGATGCGGTTCAGGGAGCGGGAGAGGTTGGCTTCGTTATGGGTGGAGACCAGCTTGCCGGTAAACAGCAGGCCCCAGGTCGCCGCGTTGACGAACAGCGACGGGCTGCGGCCAATGTGGGAGTGCCAGTTGCCGTTGCTGATCTTGTCGCGGATCAGCGCGTCGCGGGTGGCTTTATCCGGAATACGCAGCAGCGCTTCCGCCAGACACATCAGCGCCACGCCTTCCTGTGAAGAGAGGGAAAACTCCTGCAGCAGACCCTGAACCATCCCGGCGCGGCCGGTGGCGGTTTTCTGGTTGCGCAGCTTGTCAGCTAACTGATACGCCAGGCTATGCGCCTGTGCGGCAATGGCTTCCGGCAGGCGAGCCTGCTCCAGCAGCATCGGCACGGCATCGGTTTCTGCACGGCGGTAGGCGCCGGTAATGGCGGCGCGGCTGACGGACTGCGGCAGGATCTGCTCGGCAAATTCGAGGAACGGCTGGTGATTCTCTTCTACCCCCGTCGCGGCGTCGTCGCTTTCGTTCGCTGCGCCCGCCAGCAGTGCAGGCAGCTCCGGCAGGCCTTCTTCGCTCTCCAGCCTTTCCAGATAGTTGAAAATCGCCTGCTTGATTAACCAGTGCGGTGTGCGGTCAATGCGGGTTGCTGCGGTCTTAATCCGTTCGCGGGTCGCGTCATCCAGCTTAACCCCCATGGTGGTCATCCCCATGCCAAAACTCCTGTTGTTCTGTAATAGCGTTCTGTAGATAGCGTGAAATATCCACCATGTTGCAACTTTGTGCAACCGTGTTAAATGTGACCTGGTTTGCAACCCGGAAAATGAATGGATTGTTAACGAATGGTTAGCTGGAAAAACGCGCTGGCTTTTGTGCGGGAAGCCTGTTTTTATGCGGGAGTTAACACTTTTCAAAGGTGCAACCCGTAAAAGCGTGAGCGAGTGCAACCTATAGGAAACTCGTATCAAACCGGGGATGAATTTGATGTAAATGCAGTGTTAAATCGTTTGTCAGCGGGATGCGCATACGGCAGGATAGCGCGCCCAACGGAAACACATACACACATCACTACGTTCCGGTGATGACATAACAAGGCAGCCCGGACGGCTGTCGCTCGACATTTTGGAGAATTTGAATGGCTATTAGCACACCGATGCTGGTGACATTTCTCGTTTATATTTTTGGCATGATCCTGATAGGGTTTTTGGCATGGCGTTCGACGAAGAACTTTGACGACTACATCCTGGGCGGCCGCAGTTTAGGCCCGATGGTGACCGCACTCTCTGCGGGCGCCTCCGACATGAGCGGCTGGCTGCTGATGGGGCTGCCGGGCGCGATTTTCATCTCTGGTATTTCCGAAAGCTGGATCGCCATCGGCCTGACCGTCGGCGCGTGGATCAACTGGAAGCTGGTGGCAGGCCGTCTGCGCGTGCATACCGAGGCCAACAACAACGCCCTGACGCTGCCGGACTACTTCACCGGACGTTTTGAAGACAACAGCCGCATCCTGCGCATTATCTCTGCGGTAGTCATCCTGCTGTTCTTCACCATCTACTGTGCCTCCGGCATTGTGGCCGGCGCGCGTCTGTTCGAAAGCACCTTCGGCATGAGTTACGAAACCGCCCTGTGGGCCGGTGCCGCGGCGACCATCCTCTATACCTTCGTGGGCGGTTTCCTGGCGGTAAGCTGGACCGATACCGTGCAGGCGAGCCTGATGATCTTCGCCCTGATCCTGACCCCGGTGATTGTGATTTTCACCGTCGGCGGCTTTGGCGAATCGCTGGAAGTGATCAAGCAGAAGAGCATCGAAAACGTCGACATGCTGAAAGGGCTGAACTTCGTGGCCATCGTCTCCCTGATGGGCTGGGGTCTGGGCTACTTCGGTCAGCCGCACATTCTGGCGCGCTTTATGGCGGCGGATTCTCACCACACCATCGTGCATGCCCGTCGCATCAGCATGACGTGGATGATCCTGTGTCTGGCGGGGGCGTGCGCGGTCGGCTTCTTCGGTATCGCGTACTTCAACAATAACCCGGCGCAGGCGGGCGCGGTGAACCAGAACGCCGAACGCGTGTTCATCGAGCTGGCGCAAATTCTGTTCAACCCGTGGATTGCCGGCATTCTGCTCTCCGCGATCCTGGCGGCGGTGATGTCCACCCTGAGCTGCCAGCTGCTGGTCTGCTCCAGCGCAATCACCGAAGACCTCTACAAGGCCTTCCTGCGTAAAGACGCGAGCCAGAAAGAGCTGGTGTGGGTAGGGCGCTTTATGGTGCTGGTGGTGGCGCTGGTGGCGATTGCGCTGGCGGCCAACCCGGAAAACCGCGTGCTGGGCCTCGTGAGCTACGCGTGGGCGGGCTTTGGCGCCGCGTTTGGTCCGGTCGTCCTGTTCTCCGTCATGTGGTCACGCATGACCCGCAACGGCGCGCTGGCGGGAATGATCATCGGTGCGGTCACCGTTATCGTCTGGAAACAGTTCGCATGGCTGGGCCTGTACGAAATCATTCCGGGCTTCCTCTTCGGCAGCATCGGTATTGTGGTGTTCAGCCTGCTGGGTAAAGCCCCGTCAGCCTCCATGCAGAAGCGCTTTGCGGAAGCGGACGCGCATTACCACACTGCGCCGCCGACTAAGCTTCAGGCAGAGTAATTTTCCCCTCACCCTAACCCTCTCCCCAAAGGGGAGAGGGAATAAACCTCTCTTGCTAAATTCTGCAATTTACGTTGATATCGCTGTGCTTATAACAATGAGGATAGCGAAGCATGATCATCAAAACAGGGGTAATGGCAGCGGCATTATTGATGCTGGCTGGCTGCAACGCGCCATCGCAACACGCAGCGGTAGAGACCTGCAAAGCGGATAACCAGATGCAGCAGACCACGCTCTATTTTGGCTTAAATCGTCCTGCCGGGGCGCAGATCACCGGCAGCGAGTGGCAGCAGTTTGTTGACCAGGATGTGACGCCGCGCTTTCGCGATGGCTTAACGGTGTTTGATGCGCGCGGCCAGTGGCTGGGGAATGACGGGAAAGTGGCGCGCGAGCCGAGCAAGGCGCTGATGCTGATCCACGGGAAAGATGCCCAGAGCGAGAAGAATATCGAAGCGTTGCGCGGGATTTATAAGTCACGCTTCGCGCAGGAGTCGGTGATGCGCGTCGACCAGCCGGTGTGCGTGCAGTTTTAATAAAAAACGGCGGGAAATCCCGCCGTTGTTGTTTTGTAGCAAAGCAATTTACAGCACTAATCCCGCAAAGCTCGCCGACAGCAGGCTCACCAGCGTCGCACCGTACACCAGGCGCAGACCAAACCGCGACACCACGTTGCCCTGCTGCTCGTTCAGCCCCTTAATCGCCCCCGCGACGATGCCGATGGAGGCGAAGTTTGCGAACGACACCAGGAAGACGGACAAAATGCCCAGCCCGCGCGGTGACATTTCATGGGCAATTTTTTGCAGCTCAATCATCGCCACAAATTCATTTGCCACCAGCTTGGTTGCCATAATGCTGCCCGCATTGAGCGCATCGCTCAGCGGAATACCGATAAGCCACGCCAGCGGATAAAACACATAGCCCAGGATCTGCTGGAAGCTCATGCCGAATACGCTGGAGAAGAGGGCGTTAACCGCGCTGATGAGGGCGATAAAGCCAATCAGCATTGCCAGAATAATCATCGCTACCTTAAAACCGGCCAGAATATACTCGCCGAGCATTTCAAAGAAGCTCTGGGATTCGTGCAGCTTCTCCAGCTTGATATCCGGCTCGGCTTCCGGACGCACCGGGTTAATAACCGAGAGAATAATAAAGGTGCTGAACATGTTCAGGATCAGCGCGGCAACGACAAATTTGGCGTCGAGCATGGTCATATAGGCGCCGACAATCGACAGGGAGACCGTCGACATGGCCGTGGCCGCCATGGTGAACAGGCGACGTGAGGAGAGATCCCCCAGCACGCCTTTGTAGGCAATAAAGTTTTCCGACTGGCCGAGGATCAGCGAGCTCACCGCATTGAAGGATTCCAGCTTGCCCATGCCGTTCAGTTTTGACAGCAGCGTCCCGATGATTCGAATAAAAATCGGCAGGATCCGCCAGTGCTGGAGAATACCAATCAGCGCTGAAATGAAAATAATCGGGCAAAGCACGCCGAGGAAAATAAACGCCAGCCCTTTTTCACCCATTCCTCCAAAGACGAAATTCGTCCCTTCCGAGGCAAATTTCAGCAGTGACTCAAAGAAGCCGGAAACATATTTAATCAGGAAAAGCCCGCTTTCGGCGTGCAGGAAAAAGAACGCCAGCGCAATTTCAATAGCTATCAGCTGTAAAACATAACGAATGCGAATTTTTCGGCGGTCGAAACTCACCAGCCAGGCGAGCGCAAGAATAATCACCAGCGCCAGCAGGAAATGGACAATCTTAAACATGGGTTATTTTCAGTTGGTTTTTGAGGCGGATATTTAGCCACAGCGCTGGTTAACCGTAAATGGGCATTTTTATTATAACTTATAAAGTTAACGGTAACGGCAGTAACTATTAACAGGCTTTGCGTTTACAACTCGTCATCAAATCACCACACATTTCGCTTGTGTTTCTTTTCGCCGTAATGATAATCACTATCACAAGAATTTACCTTTCTTTGCATCAGTTGACCGCGATAAACATTTAAGGTGTCGGCATGTTTGTTCCATTTCTCATTATGTTACGTGAAGGCCTTGAAGCGGCCCTGATTGTCAGCCTTATCGCCAGTTATCTGAAGCGCACCCAGCGCGGGCGCTGGATTGGCGTGATGTGGGTAGGCGTTTTCCTTGCCGCGGCGCTCTGCCTGGGTTTAGGTATCCTCATCAATGAAACTACCGGCGAATTCCCACAGAAAGAGCAAGAGCTGTTTGAAGGTATCGTCGCCGTGATTGCGGTGTTCATCCTGACGTGGATGGTGTTCTGGATGCGCAAAGTCTCCCGCAACGTGAAGGTGCAGCTGGAGCAGGCGGTGGATAACGCCCTGCAGAAGGGGAATCACCACGGCTGGGCGCTGATTATGATGGTCTTTTTCGCCGTTGCGCGCGAGGGGCTGGAATCGGTCTTCTTCCTGCTGGCGGCATTCCAGCAGGACGTGGGCATCTGGCCGCCGCTGGGCGCCATGGTCGGTCTGGCAACGGCGGTGGTGCTGGGCTTCCTGCTCTACTGGGGCGGCATTCGCCTTAACCTGGGCGCCTTCTTTAAATGGACCAGCCTGTTCATTCTGCTGGTGGCCGCGGGGCTGGCGGCAGGGGCGATCCGCGCCTTCCACGAGGCGGGCCTGTGGAACCACTTCCAGGGCGTGGCGTTCGATCTCAGCAACGTCCTCTCCACCCATTCACTGACCGGCACCCTGCTTGAAGGCATTTTCGGCTACCAGGAAACGCCGAGCGTCAGCGAAGTGGCGATGTACTTTATCTATCTGGTTCCGGCGCTGGTGCTGTTTGCAATGCCGCCGCGTACCGGTTCGCAGACGTCGCGCGTTGCGCCGTAATTATCGTTTTAGTTACAACATACTTTTAAGGGAAGAGTCATGGCAATTCAGTTTCGTCGTAGTGCATTGTGCGCAGGCATTGCCGCGCTGTTCGCTTCTGCCTTCACCGCGCAGGCTGCGGAGATTCCGCAGGTGAAAGTCACCGTCAACGATAAGCAGTGCGATCCGATGACCATCACGGTTAACAGCGGCAAAACCCAGTTTATCATTCAGAACCATAGCCAGAAGGCACTGGAGTGGGAGATCCTCAAAGGCGTGATGGTGGTGGAAGAGCGCGAGAATATCGCCCCGGGCTTCAGCCAGAAGATGACCGCCAACCTGCAGCCGGGTGAATACGACATGACCTGCGGCCTGCTGACCAATCCGAAAGGCAAGTTGATCGTCAAAGGTGCAGCGACGGCGGACGCCGCCAAAGGCACGGCCCTGCTGAGCCTGGGCGACGCCATCACCGCCTATAAAGCCTACGTCACCAAAGAGACGGCGGACCTGGTTACGGGCACCAAAGCCTTCACTGACGCGGTGAAAGCGGGCGATATCGAAAAAGCGAAATCCCTGTATGCGCCAACCCGCCAGCACTACGAGCGCATCGAGCCGATTGCCGAACTGTTCTCTGACCTTGACGGCAGCATTGATGCCCGTGAAGACGACTACGAGCAGAAGGCCGCCGATCCGAAATTCACCGGCTTCCACCGTCTGGAAAAAGCCCTGTTTGGCGATAACTCCACCAAAGGAATGGAGAAATATGCCGGGCAGCTGAACGCTGACGTGCTGGAGCTGCAAAAGCGCATCAGCGAGCTGGCCTTCCCGCCGTCAAAAGTGGTGGGCGGCGCGGCGGGGCTGATTGAAGAAGTGGCCGCGAGCAAAATCAGCGGGGAAGAAGATCGCTACAGCCATACTGACCTGTGGGACTTCCAGGCCAACGTCGACGGCGCGCAGAAAATTGTCGACCTGCTGCGTCCTCAGCTGCAGAAAGAGAACGGCGAACTGCTGGCGAAAGTGGATGCCAACTTCAAAAAAGTGGACACCATTCTGGCGAAATACCGCACCAAAGACGGGTTCGAAACCTACGACAAGTTGACCGACGCTGACCGTAATGCGCTGAAAGGCCCGATTACGACCCTGGCGGAAGATCTCTCCCTGCTGCGCGGCGTACTGGGTCTGGACTAAGCACGATGAACAAGCATGACGAGCACGACGTGGCGGAACCTTCCCGACGTCGTTTGTTAAAAGGGGTCGGGGCGCTGGGCGGCGCGCTTGCCCTGGCAGGTGGCTGCCCGGTTGCGCATGCGGCGAAACCGCAAAGCGCTCCCGGCACGCTGTCGCCGGATGCCCGGATGGAGACGCAGCCGTTTTACGGTGAGCACCAGGCGGGCATTCTGACGCCGCAGCAGGCTTCCATGATGCTGGTGGCCTTTGATTCGCTGGCCAGCGATAAGGCGGATCTGGAGCGGCTGTTCCGCCTGCTGACGGCGCGCATCGCGTTTCTTACCGCGGGCGGTCCGGCACCGGAGACGCCAAATCCGCGCCTGCCGCCGATGGATTCCGGTATCCTCGGGGCGTTTATCGCGCCGGATAACCTGACCATCACCGTGTCGGTGGGGGACTCGATGTTTGATGGCCGCTATGGCCTGGCAAAGCAGAAGCCAAAAGCGCTGCAAAAAATGACGCGCTTCCCGAATGACTCCCTCGACGCGGCGCTGTGCCACGGCGACCTGCTCCTGCAAATTTGTGCCAATACCCAGGATACGGTGATCCACGCCCTGCGCGATATCATCAAGCACACGCCGGATCTGCTGAGCGTGCGCTGGAAGCGGGAAGGGTTTATCTCCGATCACGCCGCGCGCAGCAAGGGGAAAGAGACCCCGGTGAACCTGCTGGGCTTTAAGGACGGTACGGCCAACCCGGACAGTCACGATGGTGCGCTCATGAAGGAGGTGGTGTGGGTCACTGCCGATCAGGGCGAACCGGCGTGGGCGGTGGGCGGCAGCTACCAGGCGGTGCGGATTATCCAGTTCCACGTGGAGTTCTGGGACCGCACGCCGCTGAAAGAGCAGCAGACGATTTTCGGCCGCGACAAGCAGAGCGGGGCACCGCTGGGTATGAAGCACGAGCATGATGTGCCTGACTATGCGAGCGATCCGGATGGCGACGTTATCGCGCTCGACAGCCATATTCGCCTTGCTAACCCGCGCACCAAAGAGACGCAGTCCAGCCTGATGATGCGCCGTGGTTACAGCTATTCGCTGGGCGTGACCAACTCCGGGCAGCTTGATATGGGGCTGCTGTTCGTCTGCTATCAGCACGATCTGGAGAAAGGTTTCCTGACGGTGCAGAAGCGGTTAAACGGTGAAGCGCTGGAAGAGTACATTAAGCCCATCGGCGGCGGCTATTTCTTTGCCCTGCCCGGCGCGCGCGATGCTGGTGCGTATCTCGCTCAAGGGCTGCTCGAAGCCTGATAATTGTCCCTGCGATAGTTCGCAGGGACATTATTTTTTCATATGACTAACATATTGTTATATTTCTGTAATATTTCTATATAAGACTGAATCCGCTGCAGGAGCAGTCTGAAAAGTTGCATTCAGGTAAAATAAATGTTGCATTTATGATAACTCCTGATGTACTTAAGATAAGACAGCGGTAGTTCCCGGCAGTGATGCTGAATCACTATGGAGATCGCGAATGGTTGCGTCCTGTACTGGACATGGTAAACATAACAACCGCAGCACCCGGCGCGGAGGCTTAGACTCCGGCAGCGATTTCCTCACCACTAAATTCTCCCCCACACCTCAAGAATCTGATTCGACCGACGTGCAGACCGGTGCGCGTAGCCGTTCTGTATCGTCATCTGATAAAGCAAGCAATGGCTTACAAGGAAGCCAACCCTCTGATGTTCGTGCGCATAATCGTGCCGAAGCTGGCGCGTGTGATGAATACCAACAACTCAAGGTGCTATCCATGGGAAGACAAAAAGCAGTGATCAAAGCTCGTCGCGAAGCAAAACGTGTGCTGAGACGGGACTCACGTAGCCATAAACAGCGTGAAGAAGAATCGGTCACCTCGCTTGTGCAGATGAGTGGCGTAGAAGCAATTGGCATGGCCCGAGACAGCC
Source organism: Enterobacter asburiae (assembly GCA_011754535.1). Taxonomy (NCBI): domain Bacteria; kingdom Pseudomonadati; phylum Pseudomonadota; class Gammaproteobacteria; order Enterobacterales; family Enterobacteriaceae; genus Enterobacter; species Enterobacter asburiae. Next base: position 1,827,048 of record JAAQVN010000001.1, read on the forward strand.
GTGATAATTCTCCAATTGTGGCGCGCAATGAGGCTCAGGCGCACTACCTGAATGCTATCGAGAGTAAACAGCTCATCTTTGCAACCGGTGAAGCCGGATGCGGGAAAACGTGGATCAGTGCGGCCAAAGCGGCGGAAGCGCTGATTCATAAGGACGTGGAGCGCATTATTGTTACCCGTCCGGTACTGCAGGCGGATGAAGATCTCGGCTTCCTGCCCGGAGACATTTCGGAGAAGTTTGCCCCTTACTTCAGGCCCGTCTATGACGTGCTGGTGAAGCGACTGGGTGCATCCTTTATGCAGTACTGCCTGCGGCCAGAGATTGGCAAGGTGGAAATCGCGCCGTTCGCCTATATGCGCGGACGTACATTTGAAAATGCGGTCGTCATTCTTGACGAGGCTCAGAACGTGACCGCTGCGCAAATGAAGATGTTCTTAACGCGCCTCGGGGAGAACGTGACGGTTATCGTTAACGGCGATATTACCCAGTGTGACCTGCCGTCCGGCGTAAAATCCGGGCTGAGCGACGCCATGTCACGTTTTGAGGAAGATGAGATGATTGGGGTGGTACGCTTCACCAAAGAGGACTGCGTGCGTTCAGCGCTGTGTCAGCGCACGCTGCAGGTCTATTCCGACTAAAGGTAAAGCATTATCGTTTTACCGCTTTCCTGTAATTTCTTCCCGGCGTCATGCCGGGAAGCGTCTTTTATTCTTTGCAGAATTCACCTGTTATTGATAATTAACCAATTCGATTATTAATTTTTTTACGGCTGATTTTTATTTGAGCGGTAGAAGTGTGACATATGTTTATAATACCCACAAAATATCTATGAAGATAATGATCGCGCTAATCGTTAATTGAAAATCAAACGTGAATGTTGTCACAGAACATTACTACGGAGTAAAAATTAAGTTGTGTCTTCAGGGGAGTTATCTATGTTTCGTACTTGTTCGAACAAAATTCTAAGAAGAAACGCAACAGGGGATCCGTTCCCCCGAAACATCACGCTGAGGGTCATACATGAACGAACTGGTTGGTGCTATTAATGGTGTAATCTGGAGCCCTGCGTTAATATTTTTATGTCTGGGTGTTGGCCTCTATTTCTCTCTTCGTAGCCGCTTTCTGCAGTTACGCCATATGAAACACATGATTACCCTGATGTTCCAGGGGCGTCCTACGGATGCAGGCGTGTCGTCGTTTCAGGCGCTGACGATGACGCTGGCAGGCCGCGTGGGGACAGGGAATATCGCTGGTGTGGCCACGGCAATTACTTTTGGCGGTCCGGGCGCGCTTTTCTGGATGTGGATAGTCGCTTTTTTAGGCGCCAGTTCAGCATTTGTCGAATCCACCCTGGGTCAGGTTTATAAAGAAAAAATTAACGGCGAATATCGCGGTGGTCCTGCCTTTTATATTGAAAAAGGTTTAGGCGTTAAGTGGTACGCATGGTTATTTGCCATTGTGACTATTTTCTCCTGCGGGTTATTACTTCCGGGCGTGCAGGCAAACTCAATTGGTGCGAGCCTGGATATTGCCTTTGGTCTGAGTCCGAACGTGACCGCGGCATTACTTGCTGTGCTGTTAAGCTTTATTATTTTCGGCGGCGTGAAAAGGATCGCCAGCTTTAGCAGTATGGTCGTTCCATTTATGGCGCTGGGCTATATTATTGTCGCCTGCGTGATTATTGCCATTAATATTAACCAGCTCCCTTCGGTTATTCTGTTGATCTGGAAAAGCGCGTTCGGCCTGGAAGCAGGCTTTGGCGCCATCCTCGGTCAGGCGATTATGTGGGGCGTTAAGCGCGGCGTCTATTCTAACGAAGCGGCGCAGGGGACCGGGCCGCATGCGTCATCCGCGGCGGCGGTAAGCCATCCGGTGAAGCAGGGGCTGGTACAGGCATTCTCGGTCTATATCGACACGCTGTTTGTCTGCTCTGCGACCGGGTTTATGCTGCTGATTACCGGGCTGTATAACGTCCAGGGCGTCGACGGCGCCGCGCTTTATACGGGAATTGCAGGCGTGGCCGCAGGTCCTGGCTACGTGCAGACGGCGATGGAAAGTATGATGCCGGGCTTTGGTAATTACTTTGTTGCCATTGCGCTGTTCTTCTTTGCCTTCACCACGATTATTGCCTACTACTATATTGCCGAAACCAATATCGCCTACATCAACCGTAAAATTCACCGCCCGTGGCTGACGTTTCTGCTCAAGCTCTGTCTGATGGCCTCTACGGTCTATGGGACGGTTCGTACCGCGGATCTGGCATGGGGGCTGGGGGATATTGGGGTAGGGCTGATGGCATGGCTCAACATTATTGCCATTGTTCTGTTGCATAAAAAAGCGTTTGTTAGTCTGAAGGATTATGAAATTCAGAATGCGCAGGGGCTGGATCCACAGTTTGATCCGGTGCGTCTGGGGATTAAAAATGCGGATTACTGGCTTGATGGGCGTAAGGATGAGGATGATGTTCAGCCTGAGCAGATATCGTCTCTTGAAAGAAATCAGCCGGCAGGGAAGTTGAATACCTAAGGAATAGAATAAAAAAAGCCCGTGCATTAGTTCGGGCTTTTTTTTGTCGCTTAGGCGGCTCAGTCCGCACCGGGGGGGATTGACTCGCTTCGCTCGCCCTTCGGGCAGCCTGTTCGCTTCGCTCTCAGTCTGTCCAACTGGCTGCCGCCAGTTGTCGAACCCCGGTCGGGGGTTCTCATCCCCCCCTTTTCGGAGAATATAAAAGAAAAAAGCCCGTACTTTCGTACGAGCTCTCATCTCAAATATGGCGGTGAGGGGGGGATTCGAACCCCCGATACGTTGCCGTATACACACTTTCCAGGCGTGCTCCTTCAGCCACTCGGACACCTCACCATATTGTTTTGTTGCCTGACCGCTTGGGGGGCAACGGGGCGCTACTATAGGGAGTTGCGCTAACACGGTCAAGCAGATTTTCAGCTTTAGTGCCTGTTCGGTTAAGCATTAATCAGCTCCACGGTTTTTACGCCGTGGAGCAGGGGATTAACGCTGTGAATCGAGCACTTCGCTGTTTTTAACCACTTCCTGTGCTTTGCCGTAGCTTTCGATCAACAGCTGGTAAGCCGGGAAGATGTGGGTATACACCTCAGCCCACTCTGCCGCGTCTTCACGATTCCATGTGCGCTGGATCTCTGAGGCCACCGCGGCGGTATCCATCGGCACAACGCCTGCCTGGACCACACGTGCCAGGGTGATCTCCTGCGCCATTTTGCTGTAGGTGCCGGAAGCATCAATCACCGCAAACACTTTATAGCCGTCCGCCACCGCGCTGATGGACGGGAAGGCCATGCAGACGCTGGTGATTGTGCCGGCAATAATTAACGTCTTGCGACCGGTGGCTTTTACCGCCGCCACGAACTCCGGATTATCCCAGGCGTTGATCTCACCTTTGCGTGCCACATACTGGGCATGATGCGCGTTGGCGTGGATCTCCGGGATAAGCGGGCCGTTCGGTCCCTGTGGAACGGAGGCCGTGGTGATCACCGGGATCTTGGCCAGCGTAGCAATTTTTGCCAGCGCCGCCGCACGGGCGCGCAGCTCCGGCATGGGCATGTCGCCGACGGTCTGGAACAGCCCGCTCTGGTGGTCGATAAGCAGCATGACGGCATCATTTACGTCAATGACCGGACGTGCACCGTTGAAGTTTGCAGGGGTAGACATATTGCGCTCCTTTATTACGTTCAGATCTGGCCGAAGCGGCCGGAATTGAAATCACGAATGGCTTCGTTGATTTCGCTTTTACTGTTCATCACAAATGGGCCATAGCCCACGATGGGTTCATTCAGCGGCTCGCCGGCCATCAGCAGCACTTTCGCGTCGCTGTTCGCTTCCAGATGCAGCTTGTTGCCTTCCTGACTCAATACGACCAGCTGGGCTTCACCTGCCTGCGTTGTACCGTTCACCGTTATGTTGCCTTCAAGCACGACCAGCGCGGTGCTCCAGCCTTCGGGCTGATTGAGCGTCAGATGGCTTCCCTGGTTCAGCGCGATGTCCCAGACGTTCAGCGGTGAGAAAGTGTGCGCAGGGCCGGTAACCTCGTCGTAGCGACCGGCAATCACCCGCAGGGTGCCGCTGTTATCCGGTAGCGTCACAACCGGGATATCGCTTTTGGTGATGCTCTGGTAGCCCGGTGCCGCCAATTTGTCTTTCGCCGGCAGGTTGACCCACAGCTGCATCATTTTCAGCTCGCCACCTTTCAGCGCGAAGGCGCTGGAGTGGAACTCCTCGTGCAGGATGCCTGCGCCTGCCGTCATCCACTGCACGTCGCCCGGGCCAATAACGCCACCTCTGCCGGTTGAGTCGCGGTGCTCCACTTCCCCGGAGTAGACGATAGTGACCGTTTCAAAGCCGCGATGAGGATGCTCGCCCACGCCGCGTTTCGCGCCGTCCGCCGGGAAGGTGTACGGTCCGGCGTAGTCCAGCAGCAGGAACGGGCTCAGCGGCTCGCCGTGCGTCTGGTAAGAAAACATTGAACGAACCGGGAAACCGTCACCGACCCAGTGCGGACGAGGTGCGGTATAAACGCCTGTTACGTTTTTCATGATGAGCTCCTGATGTTCTGTTGATGTAATTAGCTTATATTCAGGGTTAATATCCCGGTAGATAGTGAAATTGACATTCACTGTTCTGAAAATGGAACGATGAGGGCGTATGCAGGATCTCAATGATTTCGCGTGGTTTGTGAAGGTGGTGGACCATGCTGGGTTTGCGGCGGCGGGTCGGGCGCTCGATCAGCCCAAGTCGAAACTGAGCCGCCGGATTGCTCAGCTGGAAGAGCGCCTTGGCGTGCGGTTGATCCAGCGCACTACGCGGCAGTTTACGGTGACCGAAGTCGGGCAGACCTTCTATCAGCACTGTAAAGCGATGATGGTGGAGGCCGAAGCTGCGCAAGAGGCGGTGGCGGCTTTACAGGCCGAGCCGCGCGGTGTGGTCAGGATCACCTGCCCGGTAACCTTGCTGCACGTTCACGTGGGGCCGATGCTGGCACGGTTTATGGCACGCTATCCGGGGATCAATCTTCAGCTTGAGGCCACCAACCGGCGAGTCGATCTGGTGGGCGAGGGCATTGACGTGGCGATCCGCGTTCGTCCACGTCCCTTTGACGACAGCGATCTGGTGTTAAGAGTGCTGGCAGACAGGGGGCACTGCCTGGTGGCGAGCCCTGCGCTGATTGAGCAGATGGGCAACCCTGCCGTGCCCTCTGAGCTGAGCGAATGGCCGGGGTTGAGCATGGGGGCGGGAAAGCAGCTGCATAAATGGGAACTGGGCGGGCCGGACGGGGCAAAAGCGGAGATTCACTTTACGCCGCGCTTGATTACCACCGACATGCTGGCGCTGCGTGAGGCGGCAATGGCGGGGGTAGGGGTCGTGCAGCTGCCGATTTTGATGGTCAAGGATCAGCTGGCATCAGGGGAACTGGTGCGGGTGCTGGACGCATGGGAACCCAGACGGGAAGTGATTCACGCGGTTTATCCTTCCCGGCGCGGTCTGCTGCCGTCGGTCAGAACGCTGGTGGATTTTCTTACCGAAGAATATGCCCGGATGGTGGAGGAGTAACAATCCCCTTGCCTTGCGGGCTGAGGAATCCCCAGAAACTAATGCGAGCAGTAAACAATTCCCTCGCCCCTTTGGGGAGAGGGTTAGGGTGAGGGGCTCAGGCCGCAACGAGCTGCTTATAGCACTGGGGGGGATTGACTCGCTTCGCTCGCCCTTCGGGCAGCCTGTTCGCTACGCTCTCAGTCTGTCCAACTGGCTGCGCCAGTTGTCGAACCCCGGTCGGGGATTCTCATCCCCCCCTTATGGAGAATATAAAAGAAAAAAGCCCGTACTTTCGTACGAGCTCTCATCTCAAATATGGCGGTGAGGGGGGGATTGACTCGCTTCGCTCGCCCTGCGGGCAGCCTGTTCGCTACGCTCTCAGTCTGTCCAACTGGCTGCGCCAGTTGTCGAACCCCGGTCGGGGTTTCTCATCCCCCCCTTATGGAGAATATAAAAGAAAAAAGCCCGTACTTTCGTACGAGCTCTCATCTCAAATATGGCGGTGAGGGGGGGATTCGAACCCCCGATACGTTGCCGTATACACACTTTCCAGGCGTGCTCCTTCAGCCACTCGGACACCTCACCATATTGTCATCCCGTTGTTGTCGGGACGGGCGCTAATGTAAGGAAAAGCCGAACTGCCGTCAACTCAATTTTTCAGTAATTTAGCGCGTTTAGACAAACTTCAGGCAACATGATTCTTAAATGTGCTGAAAGCGTCTTTTTTATCAACAACACAGTCGCGCAATAAATTTGCTATGCTGACCGTCCAGTTAAAAAGCAAACTAAATCAGCGCAATAAAAGGCAGGAATGACTATGGATATACTCTTCTATCACCCCACTTTTGATACGGCTTACTGGATTGAAGCGCTTTCTGCGGCGCTGCCGGGCGCTCGCGTTCGTGAATGGAAGCGGGGCGATAACGAACATGCCGACTACGCGCTGGTCTGGCATCCTCCGGTGGAAATGCTTCAGGGCCGTAAGCTGAAAGCCGTGTTTGCACTCGGGGCCGGCGTGGATTCCATTCTGAGCAAACTAAAGGCACACCCTGAAATGCTGCCGGAAGAGATCCCTCTGTTCCGCCTGGAAGATACCGGAATGGGGCAGCAAATGCAGGAATATGCCGTGAGCCAGGTGCTGCACTGGTTCCGCCGCTTCGACGATTATCAAGCCTTTAAACAGCAGGCCCACTGGGAGCCGCTGCCGGATTACCGTCGCGAAGATTTTACAATCGGCATCCTCGGCGCCGGCGTGCTGGGCTCAAAAGTGGCTGAAGCGCTTGCCCCGTGGGGCTTCCCGCTGCGCTGCTGGAGCCGCAGCCGTAAGGATTATCCGGGCGTTGAGAGTTTTGCCGGAACGGATGAGCTTCCGGCCTTCCTGAGCGGCACGCGCGTGCTGATCAACCTGCTGCCCAATACGGCGGAAACGGTAGGGATCATCAATGAAGCCTTGCTCAATCAGCTGGTCGATCAGAGCTACCTGATGAACCTGGCGCGCGGGGTGCATCTGGTCGAGCCGGATCTGCTGAAGGCGCTGGACAGCGGGAAGCTTAAAGGCGCCATGCTGGATGTTTACAGCCGTGAACCGCTGCCGGAGGAAAGCCCGCTGTGGCGACATCCGCGCGTGGCCATGACGCCGCACGTGGCCGCCGTCACGCGACCGGCCGAGGCGGTGGCCTATATCTCGCACACGATTGGTGAAATAGAGAAGGGTAACCCGGTTACCGGGCAGGTCGACAGACAGCGCGGCTACTGAGAGAAACCCGGCGTTCGCCGGGTTTTTGCTAATATTCGCCGCTGATAACTGCTATCCTTTGGAAAAAACGCAGAGGAGAGAAAGATGTATCCCGTTGACCTGCATATGCACACCGTCGCCAGTACCCACGCGTATAGCAACCTCCATGATTATATCGCTCAGGCGAAGCTTAAAGGCATCAAGCTATTTGCGATAACCGATCACGGCCCGGATATGGCGGATGCGCCGCACTACTGGCATTTTGTGAATATGCGTATCTGGCCGCGTCTGGTGGACGGCATCGGGATACTGCGCGGCATTGAGGCGAACATCAAAAACACCGACGGTGAAATTGACTGCACCGGCCCGATGCTGACCTCCTTAGATCTGATCCTCGCCGGTTTCCATGAGCCGGTTTTCCCGCCGCAGGATAAAGAGACTAATACCGCGGCGATGATTGCCACCATTGCCAGCGGCAATGTGCATATCATTAGCCACCCGGGCAACCCGAAGTACCCGATTGATATTCAGGCCGTGGCGCAGGCCGCGGCGAAACACCGCGTGGCGCTGGAGATTAATAACTCCTCGTTCGTGCACTCGCGTAAGGGCAGTGAAGCCAACTGTCGCGAAGTGGCTGCCGCCGTGCGTAATGCGGGTGGCATGGTGGCGCTGGGCTCTGATTCGCACACGGCCTTCACGCTGGGGGATTTCAGCGAGTGCCTGAAAATATTGCAGGATGTGGATTTCCCGGAAGAACGCATCCTGAACGTCACGCCGCGTCGTATGCTCGATTTCCTTGAGTCGCGCGGCATGGCGCCGATTGATGAATTTGCCGATCTTTAATTGAATAACGGAATAAAATAATGAATGAATTCTCCATCCTTTGCCGCGTGCTGGGCTCCCTCTATTATCGCCAGCCGCAGGATCCGCTGCTGGTTCCGCTGTTTACGCTGATTCGCGAAGGTAAGCTGGCGCAGAACTGGCCGCTGGAACAGGATGAGTTACTGGAACGCCTGCAGAAAAGCTGCGATATGCAGCAGATCTCAACGGACTACAACGCGCTGTTCGTAGGCGAAGAGTGCCGCGTGTCGCCGTATCGTTCTGCCTGGCAGGAAGGGGCGACCGAAGCGGAAGTGCGGGCATTTCTCTCCGAACGCGGGATGCCGCTGAGCGATACGCCAGCCGATCATATCGGTACGCTGCTGCTGGCAGCCTCCTGGATCGAAGACAACGCAGGCGACGATGAAAATGAAGCCATCGGGATCCTCTTCGAGACGTATCTGCTGCCGTGGGTCGGAACCTTTCTGGGTAAAGTGGAGGCCCATGCCACCTCTCCGTTCTGGAGAACGCTGGCCCCGCTGACGCGTGACGCCATCGCAGCAATGTGGGACGAGCTGGAAGAAGAAGCTGAAGAGTGATTTTCATCACAAAAATTCTGCAACGATACATTTCCGCATGCACGTACTGTGCTTTCGATCTCATTTCTATGGCGCGCATCTGCTAAGATGCGCGCCATGAACATATTACTTTGTATTGCGATCACGACAGGCATTCTCTCCGGTGTTTGGGGATGGGTAGCGGTGTCTCTCGGTTTATTAAGCTGGGCTGGCTTCCTGGGCTGCACGGCCTATTTCGCCTGTCCTCAGGGCGGGCTGAAAGGGCTCTTTATCTCAGGCTGCACGCTGATGAGCGGCGTGATCTGGGCGCTGGTCATCATGAAGGGCAGCGCGCTGGCGCCGCATCTGGAGATGCTGGGGTACGTCATGACGGGGGTTGTCGCCTTCCTGATGTGCATCCAGGCGAAGCATCTGCTGCTGTCGTTCGTGCCGGGCACCTTTATGGGGGCCTGCGCGACCTTCGCCGGGCAGGGGGACTGGAAGCTGGTGGTTCCTTCCCTGGCGCTGGGACTGCTGTTTGGCTACGCCATGAAGAACAGCGGCCTTTGGCTGGCGGCGCGACGGGAAAAAACGCAAAACATCACCGCGGTGAGTGAATAAAAAAAGGCGAGATAATCATCTCGCCTTTTTTATGCGCTGCCTGTCAGGATTCCGGAGGCACCGACATATCACGGTATTTCACCAGGATCGGGTTCTGCACGTCCGCTTTGTTTTGCAGATCCCACAGCCCGCGATCGATACCATCGTTAATTAAGAAGATCACGCCGGTTTCAATGGCTGACATCAGACACATCATGACCGGTTCGTTAGAGGTGTAGCCAATTTCACCCTCCAGCAGACGCTGGTAGTCGATGAAGCGGAATACCCCAGCCTGAACTTCATAAGACAGTATCGTTTTGCTGGTGTTGACCGAGGAGAGCACTTCACCGGTACTGACGTTAACGACGCGCAGGTTAACCGCAATTTGGTCGAGCTGGTACTGGGTATCCGCGCCGATACCGAAGTAGCGCGCCCCAACGCCGCCCGATTTTACGTTACTCTCGTAACCGATAATCGAACCCTCAATCATCACGTTTGCGGCGGCCAGCGACTGCAGAGGCATCCGGTTATTGTCCGCGACGGTGCCATTCTCCTGCGCGGCGCGAATGATTTTGCGTTCATTTAACAGGTTCTGAAGCCCCTGGCGTTCCAGCGGTATAAACCAGTGCGAATCCTTCAGTGCGGTCACCAGCATGGCGGTGGCGCTTTGCGGCACCGCGGTGGAGAAGTTACTTGCCGGGTAAGGCTTAAATTGCCCGGTTTCATCCTGAATGTTGTATACCGAGACAAATATCTTGCCCGTAGGTGAAGGCAAATGGGTTAAATCACGATAACTCTGGGCCCGGGGCATTAATGTTGGTTTTGCAGCTTCTTTAGGTGGAGCAGTTAAACAACCGCTCAATAAGCACACTGCAACAAATATCAGGAAGCGCTGCATGATCGTTGTCCTTATTTAGCTATTGTTTAAAAGTCAGTTGAATTATTTTGCAGGCCGGAAACCTCTATGGTGGAGGTTTTTCCGGTTTTACGATCGGTCACATTCAACTGGAGCTGTCCGTCCCTGTTGGCGATGTCGACAATAAAGTCGTTGGTCATCATTCGGCCGGGTTTGCCGGTATTAATGTTGGTCAGCAATCCCCCTAAAATCTGCGACTGGATAGCCTGGGTGAAGTTATCCAGTGCGGAAGGGGTATCAACGGTAAAATCCTGATAGCTCGGATCTTTATAAGAGTTTTGTGCCTGGGCTTGATTCAGCAGAAAGGCACCGTTGTTGGGGTTGCCGCCAAAGTTAGGGTTACGGAACTGGAAGGTCATATTTCCGGCCCAGCTAAGGGGAGCAATAAGCATGATCGAAACAACTGCATATGCAATACGCATGACAGCCTCCGCATATCGGTTCGCTAGAACTCATCTTTTGCTAAATCGCTGGTGCTTAATAGGGCTTTATCTATTTGCAGGCGATTAATAGCGTCTTCAGTTTGAGCCAGTGCTAAGGCTACGTTTTTATCGAAGTCTGTTTTCGAGGGGAATAAAAACGTTTGATAAATAACGTCCTGATTGGCCGTTATGGTTATCCAGCTTCCCCAACGTGCACTGGGCCGCTCGTTGATTGTTAAATTACCCGTGTAGGGACTGTCCCATTTATCGCTGAAGGCCCGGTAAAAGCTGTGCCCGATCGATGAGACCGTGTGGTCAGTTAACAATCCGGGAACTTCGACCTCAACGGCCTGTAGGTTCCCAGCAGCGAGCAGGAGACTCGCTGCGGCGATCCAACTCAACGTGCGCTTCATGTCATTAACGCCTGAGGTTATCGTTTGCCCATGAAACAGCCTGAGTTCGGTTTTTAACAGCTATCTTCTTGAAAAGATTATAAAGGTGCGTCTTCACCGTATTTTCGCTGATAAATAACGAACGGGCGATTTCAATATTTGAAGCACCAATGCGTAATTTGTTCAGGATCTCTTTCTCACGGTGGGTGAGTAGCGCTGATTCCGAACTGTTATAGCGGTAATTTCCGGAGTGCGTGATGAGGTAGCTGGCCAGCTTTTGCGAGAAATAGCATTCGCCGCGCAATATGCCTTGCAGACCATCTACCACCCGAACCTCTTCTTCAGTGACGTAGAACACGCCATTGATATGCGGCCAGCTTTCAATATCTCTGAAAGGATATTCATCAGGCGTATTCAATAATAACACGCGGATATTATTGTTTTTCCTGCTTAAGTTATCTTGCCAGTAATGGATAAGCTTTTTATCGGCCTCCATCATATCAAACAGAATGATGCTGCCAGGCGCAATATCATCAAAAGAACGTTGAATATTATGCAATTTCCCGTTCAGTGATAAAGATTGCTTTAAATGTTGTAATAAAGCTGTCGCTTGCAGAGAAGGTTTTGTGATCAACAGTAATGTATGACCATGTAAACTATGGACTTCATTATACATGATGAAACCCCACTTATTTTTGGCACCTGACAGCCGCCCTCTCTGTAAACAAGAGGGCACCAGAAGTACTGACAGATGTTGCACTGCTGTGTGTAGAAACAGAACATAACCTCCACAGGGAGGTAAATATAAAACCAATTTCGTACATCTAATTTCAATCTAGCTTTTACGAGTTTTAAAGCAAGTGTTAATCATGTAACAAGATGTAAAAATCAATATTAATTTGTGTAAATTGCAGATTTTTAATGTTGTTATTTGATATGAAAGTTGTACATGTAAATAGTTGTGCATAGATTTTAAAAATCATACAAATATTATCAATCAATTGATATTTAAAAGTATTTATTATTTTATTTGGTATGTGTCAAGGTATGAGTAACTGATACTTTCTAAGTCATACCGTTCTGGTTTTTCTGGCTTAAGAAAACTCGCCTTGTGTCACGCACTAAAGAAAATGTCATCCTGGCGTTACGCTTAAACAACGCGGGAAGGGGCATGGGCGGCTTTCTCGCCGTTGTACAGCATGCCACGCATAAATATTTCATAAAAAATAAAACCGGCCTGAGTAATGCCTTTTATGGTGCAAGTTACAACTTTGTGGTGAGCTGAAAAATAAAAATAAGCCGCGCGGGTGAGATATTTAAAATGTTTCAGCGGACATACTCTTCACCGTAACGACGCGTTAACAAAAAAACGAGTCGTTTAATACGAAATACGATCAAGGTGTTTTCAGGTAGCCGGGTCCAGGGTGACAACATGAAAAACACAGCGTTATTTTTGATGTTTACATTACTGGGTGCGCCTGGATTTGTAACCGCATCGAATTCAGATTTGGCAAACGCTGAATATAATTTTGCGGTTAATGAATTAAGTCATTCATCATTAAATCAGGCAGCCATTATTGGTCAACAGGGCGTGTTTAATGACGCTCAGCTTCGCCAGGAAGGATCGAAACTCTTGTCCGTCATTTCCCAGGATGGGGCAGGCAACAGAGCGAGAGTTGATCAATCAGGGACTTATAATATTGCCTGGATCGATCAGAGCGGTAACGGGAACGATGCAGGCATTACGCAGGATGGATATGGTAATAGTGCGAAAATTATCCAGAAAGGGTCGGGTAATAGAGCAAATATTACGCAGTACGGTACGCAGAAAACCGCAGTTGTAGTGCAGAAACAGTCGCAGATGGCAATTCGCGTTATTCAGCGCTAGTTATTTCGCGACGACGTTAATCAATCCGATGGGGGTTTACCATGAAATTTATCAAAGTGGCAGCACTTGCAGCAATCGTAGTTTCTGGTAGTGCTATGGCTGGTATGATTAATCAGGGCGGATGGGGTCATGGACACGGTCATGGTCAGGGCGGATACAGTGGTCCAAATTCAACTCTGAATATTTACCAGAACGGTGGCGGTAACTCAGCGCTGGCCCTGCAGACGGATGCCAGAAATTCCGTTCTGAATATTAGCCAGACCGGTGGTGGTAACGGGGCTGATGTCGGTCAGGGTTCTGACGACAGTAAAATCAACCTGACCCAGAACGGTTTCGGCAACAGTGCGACACTCGATCAGTGGAACAGCAAAAAATCCGTTATGAATGTTAGCCAGTACGGCGGCCTTAACGGTGCGCTCGTAGACCAGACGGCGTCTAACTCCACTGTCAACGTGACCCAGATTGGGTTTGGTAACCACGCGACAGCGCATCAGTACTGATACTGAAATCTGGACTACAAAAAAACAGGGCTGATGCCCTGTTTTTTTTCGGGAGTTCCTCATGAATACCTTCATTCTCCTTGCCGCGCTTTCCGGGCAGATCGCTTTTAAAACGTCACAGCAGGGAAATATGACAACCATTATTCCGCAGGTCATTTTGTCGGAACCGTGTGATTGTCAGGTTCAGATCCTCTCACTGAAAGAAGGGCAGAGTGGGCAAAGTGCTTCACGGCAGCAAAATACCCTTTTTATCCCCGCTAATCAGGCGATTGATTTAACGCGGTTGAGTTTAACTATTTTTGCGGGAGACACGGTAAAAATCGTAGTCACCGTCACGGATGGAAAAGCGCTTCATTTATCACAGCAGTGGTCGCCAGCCGGGGGTACGCTGTAAATATTCATGAAATCAATGTATTGCGAATATTTGCCGTTGAACTAAGCTGTTATCAGGAACTGCGTTGTTTGGTTCCGTAACGTCAGCCTTCGTTTGCATAATGAAGCGCGTTTGCCCCTCATGGACGATTTTCATTGAGGAGTACATATCGTGACCCACTATTTTGCTCATCTTATTTCAGGTCTGGGCCTGCTCGTTTCTGCTTTTATCGCTCCAGCTTATTCAGCCACTATTGCAGAAGGTGGTGTTATTCACTTTCGCGGTGCAATCGTTGCTGACCCTTGTGAAGTCACACCGCAACAGCGGCAGCTTGCGCTGTCATGCCCGGAAAAAAACCGTATGCAAACGCGTACGATCAGCTATGACGATGCGCTGAACGGCAAGTCGACGGCTTCCAGCCTGGCGACAGTGAATATGACGTACCTGAATCCTGAAAAAACGCTCGCGGTTGTTCAGATCCAGTACCGTTAGTACCCGTGCGCGCCCGCTGGTGGGCGCGGTTTTAGGCCTGTCGTTTTCTCAATAACCCCTCTGCGATACACTTATAAAAAAGGCGGGCAGCAGAGGGGCTTTATGAAACCGCAAATTGAAGTTATTCATGGCGATATTACGACCGTCCATGTCGACGTCATCGTCAATGCGGCCAATCCTTCCCTGATGGGGGGAGGAGGAGTAGACGGCGCTATTCATCGGGCTGCCGGACCGCAGTTACTGGAAGCCTGTAAAATCGTGCGTCAGCAACAGGGTGAATGCCCTCCGGGACATGCGGTGATTACGCTTGCGGGCAACCTTCCCGCCAACGCGGTGATTCATGCTGTCGGGCCCGTGTGGCATGGCGGCGATCGGAATGAAGCGAGTCTTCTGGAAGAGGCATACCGGAACTGTCTACGGCTTGCCGCCGACAACGGCTTCAAAACGATGGCGTTTCCGGCCATCAGCACCGGCGTGTATGGTTATCCAAAGGCGGCTGCGGCGGCCATCGCCGTAGATACCGTCTACCGTTATCTTTCACTCAAGCCGCTGCCAGAGAAGGTGATTTTTGTCTGCTTCGATGAAGACACCACGCATCTGTATCAGCGTCTTTTGACTCAGCGCAGGCAAGAGCTGGAAAGCTGAAGCAAGGGCGGCGCACTCCGTGCGCCGCGCTGCTCAGGCGGCTTTCGGCTGTGGTTTTCCTGAAAACAGGAAGCGCAGGAGAGGGATCCGCAGATGGATCTCATAGAGTACGACGGCAATCCCCACCACAAACACCAGCCCGGTAAAGAAGCCCAGCGTGTTGGATGCGATATGCGGCGTGATGTATGCCCCGAAGAACAGCGTCAGAGGATGATGCACCAGATAGATAAACAGTGAAGCGTTGACGAAGTAGGTCACGCGGCTGGACTTGAAGTTCAGCAAACGGTGGCCGAGGGCGAACACCACATTCACCATCCACAGGCCCAACAGCATAGTGATCACGCTTTCTGTTTCATACATCCAGGCATCGCCGCTCCCGTATCGCTGGTTCAGCAGATAGGCCACGAAGGCGATGGCCGCACCTACCGCGCACCACGGTGACGGGGTAGTAAACAGCGCTTTAAGCTTCGGATGAATAAAGGCCAGCGCGCCGATTAAAAAGAACGGAATGTAGAACAGCGACTGCATCACCACAAAATTGAACAGGCCGTCGCTCAGTATCGGTGGATAGACGATAAACAGCGTGCGTCTCACCGCGGCATAAGCGATCCCCAGCAGTAAGAAGAGCACCGACAGTCTGCCCAGCGTGATGTTGGTGAAGAAAGAGTCGGCCGTCGTGCTGAGATGGCGGCGCAGGCGGCTGAAAATCACCAGACTGACCGTGGTCAGCACCACCAGAACCAGCAGGAACCAGAGGTGAGACACCAGTTCCCAGACCAGCGTGTTGTACTTTTCGTACAGCGAGAGATTCGGCCAGTTTTCCGCCTTGCCTTTAACGTACTGCAGCATAATGAACTGCGGCAACGTCAGCAGCGGGATGGCGGTTAACATGGGAATACCGACGCGCTCCACGCGCACTTTCCACCAGCGCTTAAGCGGGTAGCGTAAAAAAAGCATGTACGAAAAATAGCCGGATATGACAAAAAACACCTGCATGCGGAAAGCGTGAATAAAGTCATTAAACAGCGTCAGCCACCAGGAGGGCATCTGGCTATTAACATGCCACGTGTGGCTGGAGTAAATCAGTGAAATATGAAAGGGGATCCCCAATAGCATCAGCCATGCCCGGATCGAGTCGAGGAAATATTCCCGTTGTATCGGTGTTGTGCTCATATAACGTTGTGCATTCTCAGACTTTTCGCCTTATCCCTAAGACTCATAATGGTTACATTCGAAGCCAACCCTACACCAAGACCGACACACTGTCTCCAGGATAAGCACGCAAATTGAATAGCGGGTTCTTTCATTTGCTTAATCCATGAGCCAGCAGCTGAACAAAGCAGTGATTATGTTGTCGGATTGCCTGAGTTTCCATTAAAATGGATCGGATCGATATAAGCACACAAAGGGGGAAGTGCTTACTTATTATGAAACATAAACCACAGATGATGAAAATGCGTTGGTTGGGTGCTGCAGTGGTGTTATCACTGTATACCTCATCGGCACTGGCCTTTAACATCGACGATGTCGCAAAACAGGCAAAATCGATGGCAGGCAAGAGCTACGAAGCGCCGAAAAGTAACTTGCCCTCCGTTTTCCGCGACATGAAGTATGCGGACTATCAGCAGATCCAGTTCAACCACGATAAAGCGTACTGGAACAACATTAAAACCCCGTTCAAGCTTGAATTTTATCATCAGGGTATGTACTTCGACACGCCTGTTGCCATCAATGAAGTGACGGCAACCGCGGTACGCAAGATCAAGTACAGCCCGGATTACTTCAATTTTGGCAATGTGCAACACGACAAAGATACGGTGAAAGACCTGGGCTTCGCAGGCTTCAAAGTCCTTTACCCGATCAACAGCAAAGATAAAAACGACGAAATCGTCAGCATGCTTGGCGCCAGCTACTTCCGCGTGATTGGCGCGGGTCAGGTGTACGGGCTTTCTGCGCGCGGTCTGGCTATTGATACCGCGCTGCCATCAGGTGAAGAGTTCCCGCGTTTCCGTGAGTTCTGGATTGAACGTCCAAAACCAACGGACAAACGTCTGACTATTTATGCGCTGCTCGACTCTCCGCGTGCAACCGGTGCCTATCGCTTTGTGATTATGCCGGGTCGTGACACGGTCGTTGACGTGCAGTCTAAGGTTTACCTGCGTGACAAAGTGGGCAAACTGGGCGTTGCACCGCTGACCAGTATGTTCCTGTTTGGGCCGAACCAGCCGTCACCAGCCACCAACTTCCGCCCGGAACTGCATGACTCCAACGGTCTGTCTATTCATGCCGGCAACGGTGAGTGGATCTGGCGTCCGCTGAATAACCCGAAACATCTGGCGGTCAGCAGCTTTGCGATGGAAAACCCGCAGGGCTTTGGCCTGCTGCAACGTGGCCGTCAGTTCTCTCGCTTTGAAGATCTTGACGACCGCTATGACCTGCGTCCAAGCGCCTGGGTTACGCCGAAAGGCGACTGGGGTAAAGGCAAGGTAGAGCTGGTTGAAATTCCAACCAACGACGAAACCAACGACAACATCGTTGCATACTGGACGCCGGATCAACTGCCGGAAGCCGGTAAAGAGATGAACTTCAAGTACACCATTACCTTCAGCCGCGACGAAGATAAGCTGCATGCGCCGGATAACGCGTATGTTACGCAGACTCGCCGCTCTACGGGTGACGTGAAGCAGTCTAACCTTATCCGTCAGCCTGACGGTACGGTGGCGTTTGTCGTGGACTTCACCGGCCAGGATATGAAGAAACTGGCTCCGGATACTGCGGTGTCGGCCCAGGCCAGCATCGGTGACAACGGTGAAATCGTAGAGAACACCGTGCGTTACAACCCGGTAACCAAAGGCTGGCGTCTGACCCTGCGCGTGAAAGTGAAAGATCCGAAACAGACCACTGAAATGCGTGCTGCGCTGGTCAGTGAAGATCAGCCGCTGAGTGAAACCTGGAGCTACCAGCTACCTGCCAATGAATAATACATCTGAATATATTGATGCCATGCCGCTGACGGATATCGAAAAAGCGGCGCTGCCTAAGAGCGACATCCGCGCGGTTCATACCGCGCTGGATGGCGAACATCGTCAGTTTTCCCGTGATGATGATACGCCGCTGGGGTCAGTCAAGGCGCGTCTGGAGCAGGCCTGGCCGGACTCGCTGGCAGAAGGGCAGTTGATTAAAGACGACGAAGGACGCGATCAGCTTCAGGCCATGCCGAAGGCGACGCGTTCCTCAATGTTCCCCGATCCATGGCGCACCAACCCGGTTGGCCGCTTCTGGGATCGCCTGCGCGGGCGTGACGTCACGCCGCGCTATCTGTCGCGTCTGACGAAAGAAGAGCAGGCCTCAGAACAGAAATGGCGTACCGTGGGCACAATCCGCCGTTATATCCTGCTGCTTCTGACGCTGGCGCAGACGGTTGTCGCGACCTGGTACATGAAAACCATTCTGCCTTACCAGGGCTGGGCGTTTATCAACCCGACTGACATGATGGGCCAGGATCTCTGGGTCTCCTTCATGCAGCTGCTGCCGTACATTCTGCAAAGCGGCATTCTCCTGCTGTTCGCGGTTCTCTTCTGCTGGGTATCTGCCGGTTTCTGGACCGCGCTGATGGGCTTCCTGCAGCTGCTGATGGGACGGGACAAATACAGCATTTCGGCGTCAACGGTCGGGGATGAACCCCTCAATCCTGAGCACCGTACCGCGCTGATTATGCCTATCTGTAACGAAGACGTTGACCGCGTATTTGCGGGCCTGCGTGCGACCTGGGAGTCCGTAAAGGCGACCGGTAACGCGGAGCATTTCGACGTTTACATCCTGAGCGACAGCTACAACCCGGATATCTGCGTGGCAGAGCAAAAAGCCTGGATGGAGTTGATTGCGGAAGTGCAGGGCGAAGGGCAGATCTTCTATCGCCGCCGCCGCCGTCGCGTGAAGCGTAAAAGCGGCAACATCGATGACTTCTGCCGTCGCTGGGGTAACCAGTATAGCTACATGGTTGTGCTGGATGCTGACTCCGTCATGAGCGGTGACTGCCTGAGCGGTCTGGTGCGCCTGATGGAAGCCAACCCGAACGCGGGCATCATTCAGTCTTCGCCAAAAGCGTCCGGTATGGACACCCTGTACGCGCGCTGCCAGCAGTTCGCCACCCGTGTTTACGGGCCGCTGTTTACCGCCGGTCTGCACTTCTGGCAGCTGGGTGAATCGCACTACTGGGGCCACAACGCTATTATCCGCGTGAAGCCGTTCATTGAGCACTGTGCGCTGGCGCCGCTGCCGGGCGAGGGTTCGTTTGCCGGTTCGATTCTGTCGCATGACTTCGTGGAAGCGGCGCTGATGCGTCGTGCTGGCTGGGGCGTCTGGATTGCCTACGACCTGCCGGGATCGTACGAAGAGCTGCCGCCGAACCTGCTGGACGAGCTCAAGCGAGACCGCCGCTGGTGTCACGGTAACCTGATGAACTTCCGCCTGTTCCTCGTTAAAGGGATGCACCCGGTTCACCGTGCGGTGTTCCTGACGGGCGTGATGTCTTATCTCTCCGCACCGCTGTGGTTTATGTTCCTCGCGCTCTCCACTGCGCTGCAGGTCGTCCATGCCCTGACGGAGCCGCAATACTTCCTGCAACCGCGCCAGCTGTTCCCGGTGTGGCCGCAGTGGCGTCCTGAGCTGGCGATTGCGCTGTTTGCTTCCACCATGGTGCTGCTGTTCCTGCCTAAACTGCTCAGTATCATCCTGATCTGGTGCAAAGGCTCGAAAGAGTACGGCGGTTTCTTCCGCGTGACCCTTTCTCTGCTGCTGGAAGTGCTGTTCTCCGTGCTGCTGGCGCCGGTGCGTATGCTGTTCCACACCGTGTTTGTGGTCAGTGCGTTCCTGGGCTGGGAAGTGGTCTGGAACTCACCGCAGCGTGATGACGACTCCACGCCATGGAGTGAAGCCTTTATGCGCCACGGTTCTCAGCTGCTGCTGGGGCTGGTGTGGGCGGCCGGAATGGCCTGGCTGGATCTGCGCTTCCTGTTCTGGCTGGCACCGATTGTCTTCTCGCTGATCCTGTCGCCGTTTGTGTCTGTGATCTCCAGTCGGTCAACGGTGGGGCTGCGTACCAAGCGCTGGAAACTGTTCCTGATCCCGGAAGAGTATTCCCCGCCGCAGGTGCTGGTGGATACCGATACCTACCTGGAGCAGAACCGCAGCCGCACGCTGGATGATGGCTTTATGCACGCTGTGTTTAACCCGTCATTCAACGCCCTGGCGACGGCGATGGCCACTGCGCGCCACCGCGCAAGCCAGGTGCTGGAGATTGCCCGCGATCGTCACGTTGAGCAGGCGCTTAACGAGACCCCGGAAAAACTCAATCGCGACCGTCGTCTGGTGCTGCTGAGCGATCCGGTCACGATGGCAAGGCTTCACTATCGCGTATGGTCCGCTCCGGAGAAGTATTCTTCGTGGGTGAACTACTACAAAGAGCTGAAGCTGAACCCGCTGGCGCTGAAGGCCAAGTAAGTGGTTAAGCAGGGTGGGTAAGCATAGCGCCACCCTCCAGATAAAATACCGGCTGCGAGGCCGGTATTTTTTTAGAGGTTACTGATGAAAATAATCATCGTCGTTATGATGACATGCCTGCTAAGCGGCTGCGGCAGTATCATCAGCCGCACCATTCCAGGGCAGGGCCATGGCAACCAGTACTATCCGGGCGTGAAATGGGATGTACGCGATTCCGCATGGCGCTATCTGACGGTGCTCGATCTGCCGTTTTCGCTGATTTTCGACACGCTGTTGCTGCCGATTGATGCCAGCCACGGCCCGTACGAGTAGCGTAAATTAACGCTCGTCCCACTCATCGGCTGCGGTTTGACCTTCTTCCGTATCCAGCGGTGGCTCGAGCTGAAACTCGCCCTCATCCCACTCGTGCAGCGTATTCTCCTCCAGCCATTCCTGCCGAAGTTCGATTTCGTCATAGTCGCCATCAAAAACGGCCTGCGCACCTTCACCGCTCAGGACCGGCAAACATTCCCCTTCTTCGCCTTCATCGGCAAAGAATTCGGCCTGCCACATAATATCCCCATCCTGCAGAACGTATTTTTGGATATTAAGTTGTTGCACGTCAGCATCTTCTTCCTCAACACCGGGATTATCGGCAAGGAACTCTTCACGAGCGGCATCAATAGCTTCTTCCAGCGTGGCGTACATGGTCATTGGTGTCTCCCTGTTTTCCAGAAGGTTTCAGGGAAAGAATAGCTGAATATCAGATTCTGCAAGTATGAATGCGAAAATAAGCCGTCAGGCGTTCGTCTTATTCCATCACCGGCCGTAACGCGCGGGATAAACTGAACCACGAATAAATCGCGTTGAACAGCACCACGCCAGCCGTCACGATAAAGACGGCGCGAAAACCGAAGCTGGCGGAAATACCCGCGCCGAGAAGCGGCCCGGTGACGTTACCGATATCGCGAAATGACTGGTTATAGCTAAAGATTCGCCCGGCAATCTGGTTCGTGGAGTTGTAGACCAGCAGGGTCTGTACGGCGGGCAGCAACGCCCCGTCGGCGGCGCCCAGCAAAAAGCGAAGCACGCCCAGCTGCCACGGAGAGTGCACCATCGACATGGGGATGAGCAGCAGGACGGAGATAACCAGCGCACAAATCAGGATCTTCTCAGGACCCACGCGGTCCCCGAGCTTCCCCAGCCGCGGCGCACTAAGCAGCGCCGCCACGCCGGGCACGGAGGCAATTAGCCCGCTGATAAAGGCAATATTGCTAACATTACCCGCCAGGTCGCGAACGTACAGCGTCAGAATAGGGGCAATCGATCCGGTTGCTACCTGAATGATCATTGTCGTTACGAACAGGCTCAGCACCAGCCTGGGATTTTTAAGCGAGGTCAGCACGTCTCTGGCGTGAAGCAGCTCTTTTTTGGCGACGGGCGTAAATTTTTCACGGATGCAGAGCAGGGTGACAATAAAGCACAGAAACAAAACGCTCGCGGTGATGAAAAAAACCGGGCGCAGGCCGTAGTTATCCGCCAGTAACCCCCCCGCCAGCGGCCCCAGCAGGGCACCGCTCACGCCACCGGTTGAGAGCGTTCCAAGCGCCCAGCCGCTCTTATGGCGAGGCATTTGCGTGGCGATCAGGGCGTTTGCGTTGGGAATAAATCCGCCCAATAAGCCCAGCAATGCGCGCAATATCAGAAACTGCCAGACGTTCTGCGCCACGCCCATCAGCGCCATGATAATGGCCATCCCCAGTGCCGAACGCAGCAGCATGATTTTACGTCCCTTGCGGTCAGCAAGGCCGCCCCAGAAGGGCGAGGCGATGGCGGAAAAGAGAAACGTGATGCTGAATACCAGGCCAGACCACATGTTGAGCGCGCCGTGGCCCGTCACGCCCAGCTGCTCGACGTAGAGCGGCAGGAAAGGCATGACCAGGCTAAACGCCGCGCCGGTAAGAAAACAGCCAAGCCACGCAACCGTGAGGTTACGCTTCCAGTTTATGGGGGCATCTGAGGGTGACATAACAATCCGCATAGTGAGGTGCAGAGCACCTGAAGCATGAAGTAATAAGCCTGCTAATTATGCGCCTGGGTTATGATTGCCGCAATGAGGGGGAGCTTTTAAAGCTAAAACAGCATGCGGCCCTGGAGGCCGCATGAGAGATTAATAGCGGGACGGCGTGCCTTCTGGCCGCGTTTTAAAGCGGCGATGCAGCCACATGTACTGTTCTGGCGCCAGCATGATGCACTTCTCCACAACGCCGTTCATCCAGCGCGCGGTGGTTTCCGCATCTTCCAGCGGCGGCGCGAGTTCCGGCTCAAGCATCATCAGCTCGTAGCCTGAGCCATCCGGCATACGGCGGGGAACAAAGGGAACAATGGCGGCTTTGGACATCCGCGCCAGCATCCAGGTGCCGGTCGTGGTGGCGGCCTCGTCGACGGCGAAGAAGGGAACAAAGACGCTGGCCTGTGGGCCATAGTCGTGATCGGGAGCATACCAGACTACTTCACCGGACTTTAGCGCGCGGATCATGCCCTTCAGATCCTTACGGTCGATCATGCTTTTGTTGGAGCGCATGCGGCCGTTGGTCTGAATGAGATCGATAACCGGGTTGTCGTTAGGACGATAAACCCCGATGCCGGGCGCCTGCATGCCGAACATGCGCGCCCCGATTTCCAGCGTCAGGAAATGGACGCCGATCAGCAGCACGCCGGTCTGATTGGCCTGAAGAGTATGCACCGGCTCCATGCCGGTTCCGGTCACCTTGCTCCAGCGCGCCATGCGTTTGTCCGGCCAGAACCACGCCATGCCGGTTTCCATGAGCCCCATGCCGACGGATTCGAAATTCTTCGAGACCATATCATGACGTTCTGCCTCGCTCATCTGCGGAAAGCACAGCTCAAGGTTACGATACGCGATGCGGGCGCGGCGTTTCATAAAGATTTGCGCGAGTCGGCCTAATGATTTACCTAACCGGAAGATAACAGGGTAGGGAAGCTGTACCAGTAGCCATAAAAAGCCAATGCCAAGCCAGGTCATCCAATAGCGGGGGTGCAAAAGGGCGACGGTAAATTTTGGTAACTGGGTCATGTCTTTCCTGTGTTCAAACGTCCTGTTTCGCTATTGTCGCATTTTTTGAGACGTAGCCAAAATATCTGCCGCCGAAACCTGCGCGACGACGGCAATTGTTAAGCCTGATTCATCAGGGTGTGTGAAATGTAGCGTAAATTGTGTGGATGTAAATTGGTTTTGTTTGCTATATGATGCCGACCGATTTTTCATTCTCTCTGACGATTGCAGGACTTGTACACCATGCCAGTGTTACACAACCGCGTTTCGAATGAGATGTTAAAGGCGCGTATGTTGGCTGAAACCGAACCGCGCACAACCATCTCTTTCTACAAATATTTCACGATCGACGATCCGCAGGCGACCCGCGATGCGCTTTATCAGGCCTTCACGGCGCTGAACGTCTTCGGGCGCGTCTATCTTGCCCGCGAAGGCATTAACGCACAGATTAGCGTACCGGAAAGCAAGGTGAACGCATTCCGTGACGTACTTTACAGCTTCGATCCGGCCCTCGACGGCCTGCGCCTGAACATTGCCCTGGATGACGACGGGAAATCGTTCTGGGTGCTGCGCATGAAGGTGCGTGAACGCATCGTGGCGGACGGTATCGACGATCCTGAGTTTAATCCTGCGGATGTCGGTGAATATCTGAAGGCCGCGGAAGTGAATGCGATGCTGGACGATCCGGATGCGGTGTTCATTGATATGCGTAACCACTATGAGTACGAAGTGGGGCATTTTGAAAACGCGATGGAAATTCCGGCCGATACCTTTCGCGAGCAGCTGCCGAAAGCGGTGGAGATGATGCAGGAGCATAAGGATAAAAAAATCGTTATGTACTGCACCGGCGGTATCCGCTGCGAGAAGGCCAGCGCGTGGATGAAGCACAATGGGTTCAACAAGGTCTGGCACATTGAAGGCGGTATTATCGAGTACGCCCGCCGCGCCCGCGAGCAGGGCTTACCGGTACGCTTTATCGGTAAAAACTTCGTCTTTGACGAGCGCATGGGCGAGCGTATTTCAGAAGATGTGATTGCCCAGTGCCACCAGTGCGGCGCGCCGTGCGATACCCACACCAACTGCAAAAACGACGGTTGCCACCTGCTGTTTATCCAATGTCCGGCCTGTGCCGAGAAGTTTAACGGCTGCTGTAGCGAGCTGTGCAGCGAGGAGAGTATCCTGCCGGAAGAAGAGCAGCGTCGTCGTCGCGCAGGACGTGAAAACGGCAATAAGATTTTTAATAAATCACGCGGCCGTCTGAATACTAAACTGGGCATTCCTGACCCGGAATAATAATAACGCCCGGCACGGCGAGAGCCTGCCGGGCGAATCTATTACGACTTCTGCTGCACACCTTCAACGGAAATAACCAGCTCAACGTCCTGAGACGCCGGGCCTAAATCCGTTGTGATATTAAAATCTTTCAGGTGAATTTTACCCGCCGCTTCAAAACCTGCGCGTTTACCGCCCCACGGATCGTCACCCTGACCGATCAATTTTGCGTCCAGAGTGACGGGTTTGGTTACGCCATTCAGCGTCAGATTACCGGTAATAGCCAACTTATCACCCTCTTTCTTCACTTCCGTTGAGGTGAAGGTGGCCTGCGGGAATTTTGTGACGTTCAGGAACTCTGCGCTGCGCAGGTGTTTATCGCGCTCAGCATGGTTTGTGTCGACGCTGTTCGTATTAATGGTCACATTGACTTTATCTGCCGCAGGGTTTTTCTCGTCAAAAGTGAATGTGCCGTCGAAATCTTTAAAGGTACCGTACAGCCAGCTGTATCCCAGATGCTGAATGCGGAAATTGACGAAAGCGTGCTGGCCCTCTTTATCAATTTTATAGTCAGCCGCCACGGCAGAACCGGCGGTGAATAACAGAGAACCCAGGGCGATACCCAGCAGGTGTTTTTTCATTTTATGCTCCAGAGTCAACTGACGAGCGGCCAAGCATGCGCTTAAGCGTATCGTCTTTATCAATAAAATGGTGTTTAAGGGCGGCGAGCCCGTGCAGTACGGACAGGATCACCACGCTCCAGGCAAGCCAGAGGTGAACGACGCCCGCCGTGTCGGCCTGAGCCCCGGCATCGCTGAGCGTTGCCGGAACCTCGAACAGGCCAAAAACGCTAATCGGCTTACCGTCTGCCGTTGAAATGAGATAGCCGCTGATCAGAATGGCGAAGAGCAGTGCATACAGCGCAATATGCGCGGCGACAGCGCTAACGCGGGTTATTTTACTGTATGTCTTTAGTGGCGCGGGTGGTGGAGAAACATGTCGCCAGATTACGCGAAATACCAGCCCCAGCATCAGGAGGACGCCAATGCTTTTATGCAGCTCGGGTGCCTGATGATACCAGCCATCGTAATAGCTGAGCGTGACCATCCAGAGTCCAAGTCCGAACATACCATAGACGGCAATGGCAAATATCCAGTGCAAGCTTATGGATATTATTCCGTAGCGCCGGGAGGAGTTACGCAATTGCATCAGAATGTCCATTTTCAAATTAACCGAAAGATAAAAATGAACGGGAAGGCGCGATATTGCAACTAAAATAATTGACTATTGATTTTTATTTTATTTATTTCAGCGATTTTGAAAAGGAACCGCAAATTTAATTCAGTGGCTTCGTGCAAGACGTATTTAGCTGAAGAAAAAAGCTTAAATAAACATAAAGTAACGTCAGCTAATGTCAGTTATCGCTTTCAATAAAACACAATGTAAATAACATCGACGATAGCGAGCAGCGCCCACAATAAGATATAGAGCATAAAGTGCTCGCGAATGTTATTGACGAGAAAACCCACGATCCTGCGCATAACGCCCCACAGTTAAGTATGAAAAAAACGGGCCCCGGTACCGCCGGAGCCCGTGGCCGATTATTCGTTAAAACGCGAGAGTGAGAACGGCGTCAGATCAAACTGCGGCGTGATACCCTGGGCAAACTGCGCGGCGATTTCACCCAACACCGAAGCGAACTTAAAGCCATGGCCGCTCAGCCCGGTAATCAGCAGGGTGTTGTCATGGCCCGGCAGCGTATCAATGATAAAGTCTTCATCCGGGGTGTTGTCGTAGGTGCAGGCCGCGCCATAAAGCAGTCCACCGACGCCCGGGAGAATATTGCGCAGGAACGAGAAGGCTTCTGAGCCGTCCTGCGGGCTGGCGCCAAAGGGTTTGCGCTCCTCCGGTGAGGAGATGACCTGCCCGCCGTTGTGTTTACCAATCTTGAGGGCGTCCTTCTCGGAAGGGAAACCGTAGAACTGGTCGCCGTTGGGTAACTCGCCGGTAAACGCCGGGAATTTATTTTGCGCGCTGTAACGCCCGTCCGACTGGAACCAGGAGAAGACCTTGCGCACCGGCTGGATCGGCAGGTACGGGAGCAGGCGGGTAACCCAGGTTCCTGCGCTGATAAGCAGGCGGGAAGCCAAATATTCCCCGTCTACGGTTTTCACCGTAACGCCGTTTACATCATGCGTGATGGCCTCAACGGGGCAATTGAACAGCTGCGCGCAGCCTGCTTTGGCGGCAAGATCGATCCAGGTTTTGATCGCCGTTTCACTGTGTAGCACGCCGGAGTTGGCTTCAAAGAGTCCAATATAATCCTCCGGGACGGTAATTTCTGGCCAGCGTGCTGTGATAGCCGACGCATCCAGCTTCTCAACGTCAAGATTAAACGCCTTCGCGCTGCGTTCGACGTTGGCGAGAAATTCCGAACGAGCCGGACCAAGGTTGATGACCCCCGTCCGCTCGAAAACACGCTCTTCGGTCTGTTTTGCCAGCTCGTCCCACAGCGTCTGCGCGCGAAGCACCAGCGGAACGTAGCGCTCGCCCTCGCCATAGGCGTGGCGAATGAGGCGTGTGTCGCCATGATGGCTGCCTTCGCTGTGCGGCGGCAGGTGGGCGTCAATCATCAGGACGTTTAGCCCTGCCTGCGTTGCGTAATAACCGGCGGCCGATCCAACGGAGCCGCTACCAATAATGATTAAGTCGTATCTCATATGCATCTCGTAAACTTACGGTTTGTTAACAGAGTAATTAACAACGCGGGCGCAAACAAGCGGGAAATAAATAAGGCACCGCGAGGGTGCCTGTTGAGTGAAAAGTGGGCATACGGTTAGTGCCGTTTATACTCATTTTCCTGATAGTCGCCAGATTCTATTTTTGCAATGCCTGCCTCTAAAATAGAAATAAACTGACGGGCGACGTCTGTTGTTAGCCACAGCGTCTGTCCAACTTCCGCTTCGTCACGGTTGAGTTGATTTGGGGTCTGGTAGTGCAAACGCAGCATCAGCGCATCGTAGCTATCTACGGTACTGATATCCCAGCCTACAAGCGGATGGGTCTGGATGACTTCGTTATTCTTTTCCATTATAACCCCCTAAATGCGTGTTAGAAGACAACGGCTCTGAGGTTCAATGCATGTTTTTCTGAAAGCTTCTTCAGTATACCAAGTAATAAGGGTTCCAACGGGAAAAATAAACAGGTAGCAACACATTTTTCTGCTTTTTAGGATTGTTCGAACAATAAAACACCATGTCGTTCACGATTTTCTAAGAAGATGCTGAATTAATTTGAACGTCAGGAATGACAGGCAAAAAAAAGCCGGGGCGACCCGGCAAAAAAACACAATGAGGGAGCAGTGTTAATCGGTAATGAACCAGTCGTCTGCGCTTTCCCACGTTTCCTGCAGGATTTCGCTGATGCGATCTTTATCTTCTTTTGCGGCACCCATGACGGAAAGGTTGTTCGCTGCGGCGTAACGAACCGTTACGGCGCCCGCGTTATCGGGAAAAGTGTTGTTAATACGACGGGATAATTCGCCTGCCAGTGCATCAAGCGCGCCGGCAGGCAGAACGGTAGTTTTGGCTATGGTGACTTCAATACGCATAAATGCCCCCTGTGTAATATACTGTTTATTTATACAGGCATATTATCGGTTTGACAACAAGGGGCGTTGATTTTTTAGCGTTTTACCGTCCAGTTTACGGTTTCACCTGCCAGGAAGGGGATCAGCGCGTCATCCGTCAGCGCAATGGACTCCTCAACCTGGCTCGCTTTACGCTCGAGCTCAATGAAGGTCTCATTGACCGGCAGGCCGTAGAAGCGCGGGCCGTTGAGGGAGCAGAACGCTTCGAAATGCTCCAGCGCGTTCATCTCTTCAAATACGGTTGCGTAGCTGGCAAGGGCCGTTGGAGCGTTGAAACATCCCGCGCAGCCGCAGCTTGCCTCTTTGCGATGGCGGGCGTGAGGCGCGGAGTCTGTGCCAAGGAACGCACGCGTGAATCCGCTGGCGACCAGCTCGCGCAGCGCCTGCTGGTGAACGTTGCGCTTGAGGATCGGCAGGCAGTACAGGTGAGGGCGCACCCCGCCCACCAGCATATGGTTACGGTTAAACATCAGATGCTGTGGGGTGATGGTCGCGGCGATCAGCTCGTTGCCGTCGCGAACATACTCTGCCGCGTCTTTGGTGGTGATATGCTCAAAGACGACCTTAAGCGCCGGCAGACGCTGGCGCAGAGGCTCCATCACGGTCTCGATGAAACGGGCTTCACGGTCAAAGATGTCAATCTCCGCATGCGTTACTTCGCCGTGTACCAGCAGCGGCATGCCCAGCTTCTGCATACGCTCCAGAACCGGCATGATGGCATCAATGCTGGTGACGCCGTGGCTGGAGTTGGTGGTGGCGTTCGCCGGGTAGAGTTTCGCCGCCGTAAATACGCCTTCGTTAAATCCGCGTTCCACCTCGTTCGGGTCCAGCGAATCGGTCAGGTAGCAGGTCATCAACGGGGTGAAATCATGTCCTGCCGGAACGGCATCCAGGATGCGCTGGCGGTAGGCTATCGCGGCATCGACGGTGGTGACTGGCGGAACCAGGTTTGGCATGACAATCGCGCGGCCATAAATTTCACTGGTATAGGGCACGACGGTTTTCAGCATATCGCCATCACGCAGATGGATATGCCAGTCGTCAGGGCGGCGGATTTTAAGAACCTGGGGTTGTGCAGTCATGGAAGCTCCGGCTTGTCAGGAATCAGTCATAAGGATGGCTGTTTTTGCCGGACACAAATCATATGCGGAAACGTTTTCGTTTGCACACTTTTCCGTAAAAAAAAGGCGCCGCAGCGCCCTTCAGGTTAATCGGTGAAAGGAATGATGATCTCTCCCGGCTTCACCTCTATCCCTTTTGCGTATTTCTTCGCGAGGGCTTCACCCTTGCTTTTGTCTTCGCTTAAGACGTACGCAGGCTGCTGATTAAAGTAGTTACGCAGCGACTGGTTCAGATAGGGCATCAGGGTTTGCAGAACCGGTGCCATCTTGTCCGGCGAAACCTGCGCATCGACCACTTCCATCTCCTGCAGGAAAATCGCCCCTTTCTCTTTATTGAAAACGGGGAGCGCCTTCAGCTTGAGCTTGATGTTGGCTTTCTGATTGCCAAATAGAGACGTCATATCAAGCGCGGCATCGCCTGCCAGCGTGACTTTATTCGGCTCTTCACGACCAATCTGGCTGGTGAGATTGGTGAGAACGATGTGGGCATCGGCCAGCCCCGGCACGCCAATGTCTTTAGAGAAATTGTTATGTTTTTCCAGCGCCTGATTAATTTCCTGCTCACTGACTGTATATTGCGTAAGCTGGTTACAGCCCACCAGCAGACCGCTGACGATAAGTGCGGCGGCAATGACAATTTTCTTCATAGTGTTCCTCAACGAAAAATCGGCGCTACTGTCCTGTTTCGTCAGTATGTCAGTGTGAAATGGCAGAAACCAGCAGAAAATACTGAGAAGTGTGGCGGGAGCATTCTCCCGCCGGAGGGAAGGGCTACGCGCCGGGTTCGAGCATGCCGCTCGCGCTGCGCTTCTGGCTGAACTGCCACCACAGGGCGAGAAGCGTCATGACGCCCACCACGCCGAGCATCATCCAGGGGAGCTCCGGCTGGTTCAGCGCTTTGCCGGCATCGAACAGCCAGCCGCCGCCGGCGTAACCCAGCGCACCGCCAAAGGCCAGTCCCAGGCGGCTGAAGCCCATATAGCTGCCGCGCGCACGCGCATCCGCAAGCGAGGCGCTCAGCGTTTCCCGGGCGGGCTCGGCGATGATGGAGCCGATGTAGAAGGTGCATATCAGCATGAAAAGCTGCTGGAGCGTGTTTACCAGACCGATAGGCATCATGCTCAGCGTCATCAGAAACAGACCGGCCATCAGGCGATGCTCCAGGCGAAAACGCCGTTCACTCCAGCGGGCGATGGGGTAAAGCAGCGTCAGCGACAGGCAGGCTTCGATGGCGTACATCCATTTCACGGCGGCAGGCGTGCCCGCAATATCGTTCACCATGATTGGCAGCATCAGCATCACCTGTACGGCCAGCATGTAATAGCCGGTCAGGGTCAACACGTAGGTGACAAAACGCCTGTCGCGAAGCACCCTTCCGAGCCCCTCGCGTACCGGCGCTTTTACCGTAGACAGCTTCCAGGCCGGGAGATAGAGACCGTTAAACAGTGCGCACAGAATAAACAGCACCGCCCCGGCCGCGCAGACCAGACGGAAATCGTACTGCAGCAGCCAGCTGCCCAGCAGGGCGCCAACAACCGCCCCGGCGCTGTCCTGCATCATCAGAATGGAGAAGAAGCGGCCGCGGTGCTGCGGACGAATAAGCTTTACCACCAGCGCGGTACGCGGCGGGTCAAACAGGGTGCCCCCGATACCGGAGAGGAAGCAGGAGAACCACAGCAGCCAGGGCTCGTGGGCAACCGCCATCGTGGCAAAGCCTGCCGCGCGGAGCAGCATACCGGTAACGATCATCGGTTTAGCGCCAAAGCGGTCAGCGATCGCGCCGCCAAAGACGCCAAGACCCTGCTGGACAAACTGGCGTAGCCCCAGCGCAATGCCGACCATCAACGCCGCCCAGCCCATTTGATCGACAAAGCGGATCGAGATGAGGGGGAACACGACAAAAAAGCCGAGCACGACCAGCATGTTATCGACGAGCAGGAAATATTTACCCAGGCTCCTGGCCTGTGATACGCGGGACATTTTCCCTCCAGGGAAAATAAGAAGGTGAGCACGCTAACATTCTGCGGTGTCGCCGCGCTTTTTCCCACCCCTGCGCGCGACAATATTTTTTTATCAAAACGGTGCTTTGATAGAGAGTTCTCATCGAAAAATGTGAAAAGAGGTCAAAATGGTATGTCACTGTTTTCACAGACGGCACAGGCGCAGGTATAGTAAAGCTAATGGGTAAGCTGAAGCGACGGGAAGGAGTGGTATTGATGTTTGGCTATCGCAGTAATGTGCCAAAAGTGCGTCTGACAACGGACAGGCTGGTCGTTCGTCTTGTGCATGAGCGTGATGCCTGGCGTCTGGCGGATTATTACGCCGAGAATCGCCAGTTTTTAAAACCCTGGGAACCCGTTCGGGATGAGAGCCATTGTTACCCCTCCGGCTGGCAGGCGCGCCTCAGCATGATCGCTGAATTTCATAAGCAGGGCAGCGCGTTTTATTTCGCGCTGCTCGATCCGGAAGAGAAAGAGATTATCGGAATTGCCAATTTTTCAAACGTGGTGCGGGGTTCGTTCCACGCTTGCTACCTTGGCTACTCTATCGGCCAGAAATGGCAGGGGCAGGGGATGATGTACGAGGCGTTAACGGTGGCCATTCGCTATATGCAGCGCACGCAGCATATCCATCGCATTATGGCGAACTACATGCCGCATAATCAGCGCAGCGGCAATTTGCTGGCGCGTTTAGGGTTCGAGAAAGAGGGTTATGCCAAAGATTATCTGCTGATAGACGGAGAGTGGCGCGACCACGTTCTGACGGCGTTAACCACCCGAGACTGGACCGCAGGTCGTTAAGGAGAAAAGATGAAGTATCAGCTAAACGGTACGGAAGCGCGCGTGATTGGGTGCTTACTCGAAAAACAGGTCACCACGCCGGAGCAGTATCCGCTCTCAGTTAACGCCGTGACCATGGCCTGCAACCAGAAGACCAACCGCGAGCCGGTGATGAACCTCAGCGAGCATGACGTTCAGGACGTGCTGGACGCGCTGGTAAAGCGCCACTATTTGCGCACCGTCAGCGGCTTTGGCAACCGCGTGACCAAATACGAGCAGCGCTTCTGTAACTCTGAATTTGGCGACCTGAAGCTGAGCAGTGCGGAAGTGGCGATTATCACCACGCTGCTGCTGCGCGGGGCGCAGACGCCGGGGGAACTGCGAACGCGCGCTTCCCGCATGCATGAGTTCAGCGACATGCAGGAGGTCGAGCAGACGCTGGAAGGGCTGGCCGCGCGTGAGGATGGCCCCTTTGTGGTGCGTCTGGCGCGCGAGCCGGGCAAACGTGAAAGCCGCTATATGCACCTTTTCAGCGGTGACGTTGACGCCGCAAGCGTGGCGACGGAATCGGGCCCCGCAATCAGCGACGACCTTTCAGCACGCGTAGAGGCGCTGGAAGAAGAGGTAGCCGGGCTGAAGCAGCGGCTGGACGCGTTGCTCGCACATCTGGGAGACTGACGGTGAAAAAATTACGTATTGGCGTGGTGGGGCTGGGCGGTATTGCGCAAAAAGCCTGGCTGCCTGTTTTAGGTGCGGCGACAGACTGGACCCTGCAAGGGGCCTGGTCACCCACGCGCGAGAAGGCAGAGCGTATCTGCGAAACCTGGCGCATCCCGTATGCCGCCTCCCTGCAGGATCTGGCCCGCGAGTGCGATGCGGTATTCGTGCATACCTCAACGGCAACCCACTATCAGGTGGTGAGCGAGCTGCTCAATGCGGGTGTTCACGTCTGCGTGGATAAACCGCTGGCGGAAAACGTTCAGGACGCGGAGCGGCTGATTGAGCGGGCGGCACGTAAAAACCTGACGCTGATGGTCGGTTTCAACCGCCGCTTCGCGCCGCTTTATCAGCAGCTGAAGGCGCAGTCGGGCACGCTCGCCTCGCTGCGGATGGATAAGCACCGTACCGACAGCGTGGGTCCGAACGATCTGCGCTTTACCCTTCTTGATGACTACCTTCACGTGGTGGATACCGCGCTGTGGCTGACCAACGGCGAAGCGCTGCTGAAAAGCGGCACTCTGGTCACTAACGAACAGGGGCAGATGGTGTATGCGGAACACCATTTTGCCGTTGAGCACCTTCAGGTCACCACCAGCATGCACCGCCGCGCAGGCAGCCAGCGGGAATCCGTGCAGGCGGTAACCGACGGCGCGCTGTACGACGTTACCGACATGCGGGAGTGGCGGGAAGAGAAGGGCAGCGGCGTGGTGACGCTCCCGGCGCCAGGCTGGCAAAGCACCCTCGAGCAGCGCGGTTTCGCGGGATGTGCCCGCCACTTTATCACCTGCGTGCAAAATCAGACGGTTCCTGAAACGTCCGGCGAGCAGGCCATTCTGGCGCAGCGCATTGTGGAAAGACTCTGGCGCGATGCCATGAGCGAATAACTCGCTGTAACATCTGCAGATAGTAATTCGTTGAAATCCGGTTAGACTAAGCGCCGCCTGTTGGCTTTGCCGGGTGGCGCTTACGCTTACCCGTCCTGGAAATCCGTATGGTTCTGGAAATTCACGTTAATGAACTTATTAAAATCGCTGGCGGCCGTCAGCTCGATGACCATGTTCTCTCGCGTACTCGGTTTTGCGCGCGATGCCATTGTGGCAAGGGTCTTTGGTGCAGGGATGGCAACGGACGCCTTTTTCGTTGCGTTCAAGCTGCCTAACCTGCTGCGTCGCATTTTTGCTGAAGGGGCGTTCTCCCAGGCGTTCGTTCCCATTCTGGCGGAATATAAAAGCAAGCAGGGTGAAGATGCGACGCGCGTATTTGTCTCTTATGTCTCTGGGTTGCTGACCCTGGCGCTGGCCGTGGTGACCGTCGTCGGTATGCTGGCCGCGCCCTGGGTGATTATGGTGACCGCACCTGGTTTTGCCGACACGGCAGATAAATTTGCCCTGACTTCGCAGCTGCTGCGCATTACCTTCCCCTATATTCTGCTGATCTCGCTGGCCTCGCTGGTGGGGGCGCTCCTGAACACCTGGAACCGCTTCTCCGTTCCGGCGTTTGCGCCGACGTTTCTCAACGTCAGCATGATCGGTTTTGCGCTGTTCGCCGCGCCGCACTTCAACCCGCCGGTGCTGGCGCTGGCCTGGGCGGTCACCGTGGGCGGCGTGCTGCAGCTGGCGTATCAGCTGCCGCATCTGAAGAAAATCGGCATGCTGGTGCTGCCGCGCATCAATCTTAAAGATGCCGGGGCGATGCGCGTAATTAAGCAGATGGGGCCTGCCATTCTTGGCGTCTCCGTCAGCCAGATCTCGCTTATCATCAACACCATCTTTGCCTCTTTCCTGGTGTCCGGTTCCGTTTCGTGGATGTACTACGCTGACCGTCTGATGGAGTTCCCGTCCGGCGTGCTGGGCGTGGCGCTGGGGACCATCCTGCTGCCGTCGCTGTCGAAAAGCTTTGCCAGCGGCAACCATGATGAGTACTGCCGCCTGATGGACTGGGGCCTGCGTCTCTGCTTCCTGCTGGCCCTGCCCAGCGCGGTGGCGCTGGGGATCCTCGCCAAGCCGCTGACGGTGTCGCTGTTCCAGTACGGGAAATTCACCGCGTTTGACGCCGCGATGACCCAGCGCGCGCTGATAGCCTACTCGGTGGGATTGATGGGGCTGATTGTCGTCAAAGTGCTGGCGCCGGGGTTCTATTCGCGTCAGGACATTAAAACGCCGGTGAAAATTGCCATCGTGACGCTGATTATGACCCAGCTGATGAACCTGGCATTTATCGGCCCGCTGAAGCATGCCGGACTGTCGCTGTCTATTGGTCTGGCGGCCTGCCTGAATGCCGGGCTGCTTTACTGGCAGCTGCGCAAGCAGGATATCTTTACGCCGCAGCCGGGCTGGGCAAGTTTCCTCGTGCGTTTGGTTGTGGCGGTGCTGGTGATGTCTGCGGCACTCATCGGGATGATGTACGTCATGCCGGAGTGGTCCCTGGGCACGATGCCCTATCGTCTGATGCGCCTGATGGCCGTGGTGGGCGTCGGGGTGGTAGCGTATTTCGCCACGCTCGCCGTGCTGGGCTTCAAAGTGAAAGAGTTTACCCGCCGTACGGCATAAACGCCAAAAGGGGAGTTCACCTCAGGGTGCTCCCCACTGCATGATTTGTCGCTGATGCGTCAAATCGAAATCTTTTTTACACCCGCAATACGCGCAGTCGCCGTCTGACCATCCGCGCCGTACAGTCCGGTTTCTTTATGCGGCTTCAGCACCTCAAGCGCCTGCTGATTGCGCTCAATCTGCCCTTCAAGCAGCCAGCCGTTATGCTGGTTGAGATCGCGCAGATGCTGGGTTTTTTCGGTAATGGTCTGCCAGCGCTCAACAATATCGTCATTGGCGCTGCGCTTCGGATCCTGCTCGGCGCGGCGCTGCTGCTCCAGATAATCCAGCGTCGCCAGCAGCGAACTCTTATCTTCAGTAATACGCTGCAGCGCGCTGCCGTTGATGTGGCCGGAAGAGAGATGCTGCTGTTCAGCGTCCATTACCGTTTTCAGGTCGTTCAGGACAACCGTCATTTGATCCAGTATTTCTGACAGTCGACTCATACGGTTAGTTACTCTGTAAGAAACTCTGTGCTTCCTGAATCAGGGCGTCAGCGATTTTGCTGGTGTCCATTTTCAGCTCACCGTTGCGAATAGCCGTTTTCAGCGCTTCAACACGTTCCATATTGATATCGTTGCTGCCTGGCTGCATCAGTTTTGCCTGGGCATCGCTCAGGGTCACGCTGGTGCTGTTAGACGTTGACGGTTTTTCCAGACGCGTTTTCTGAGGGGTAGCGTCGTTCGTTTCGCGAGGCTGTACAGCGCTTACCGGCTTCAGGGCTGATGTACGATCAATGCTCATAGTGTTGTCCTCATCGAGGGTTCGCGGCGTTTGCGCCTGACATCATCATTAGTTGAATATTTATCGGCACGCGCCGCGGAATCTTTAAAAAGATTATAGGTTAATCAGAATATTCCCATCAGAATCGACGGTTCCGCTAACCACCTGGCCCGAGGACATTCTGACACGGGCGTTTTGCGCCACCGCAGCATTGTTTAACGCTTTCCCTTCACTGTTGATGCTAAAGCCATCTCCGTTGGCGACCACCATCACCTGCTGTCCTGCTTTAACACGCCACGCCTGGCGAAGCATGGAGAGCTGAATCGGCTGGCCCGGGGCCACGTCGCGCAGGCTGACGGCGTCCTGTGCCTGGTTCATTTCCAGCATTGTCCGTGGCGGAAGCTGGTCCAGACGCCCGCGCTTCAGCGTCACGCTGTTTGCCTGGAGCGTGCTGCCACGCGCAATGGGTACGGCGGCGACAACATAATTGCCCGTCGCCTGAACTGCAACCTGTAAATAGCGTTTTTCGTTGGCGCAGCGTGCCAGCACGTTCACATTGCCCCACAGCTTCGTGGTCCCCGTCACGCTGAATGACGGTTGCTCGCAGGTCGGATACAGATTCGGCGGCGTACGGATGGTCACGTTAACTTCGTCGCTAAAGCCCGCCAGCTTCTGGGCAAAAAAATTCGTCAGCGCATTCTGTAAATCCCCGGCCTGCACCAGAGGGCTAAACAGCAAGACGGTTGCCATCAGGCCACGTTTTAACGTTTGCATCGCAAGTTCCACCGTTTCCAGAGTTGGGTAAATTCTACCTGCAGTGGTTTTGCATCAACGGAATAAATAGCGACGCATTTTGCGCTTATTCCGTCGATAGGGGAGACCGGGTGAGATTTAAGCTGTGAACTGAAATTTTGCCATCAGCGGAGGAGACATGCTCGATAAACTCGACGCCGCGTTACGTTTTCAGCAGGAAGCGCTCAATTTACGCGCCCAGCGGCAGGAGATTTTAGCCGCCAACATCGCTAACGCCGATACGCCCGGGTATCAGGCGCGCGATATTGATTTTTCCAGTGAACTCAAAAAGGTGATGGAGCGTGGACGTGCCGAAGGAACGGGTGTTGCACTCGCCATGACATCCTCTCGCCATATTCCTGCTCAGGCGATGACCGCGCCAGCGACCGATTTACTTTATCGCATCCCCGACCAGCCTTCACTCGACGGTAACACCGTGGATATGGACCGGGAGCGTACGCAGTTTGCCGATAACAGCCTGAAATACCAGACGGGCCTGACCGTACTCGGCGGACAAATCAAAGGCATGATGAACGTCCTGCAGGGGGGCAACTGATAAATGGCCTTGCTGAATATTTTTGATATCGCCGGCTCGGCGTTAACCGCTCAGTCAAAACGGCTGAACGTGGCAGCCAGTAACCTGGCGAACGCCGACAGCGTGACCGGACCTGACGGTCAGCCTTATCGTGCTAAACAGGTTGTGTTTCAGGTCGACGCTGCGCCAGGTGCGGCAACGGGCGGCGTGAAGGTGTCTGACGTGGTAGAGAGCCAGGCGCCGGACAAGCTGGTGTACGAGCCCGGTAACCCGCTTGCGGACGCTAACGGATACGTGAAGATGCCTAACGTGGACGTGGTGGGCGAGATGGTGAACTCCATGTCGGCGTCCCGTAGCTACCAGGCGAACGTCGAAGTGCTTAATACCGTGAAGAGCATGATGCTCAAAACACTGACTCTCGGCCAGTAAAGGAGACATGCATGTCCATCGCCGTAAATGTGAATGATCCTACGA
This sequence comes from Enterobacter asburiae, assembly GCA_011754535.1. NCBI lineage: Bacteria > Pseudomonadati > Pseudomonadota > Gammaproteobacteria > Enterobacterales > Enterobacteriaceae > Enterobacter > Enterobacter asburiae. The sequence goes on from JAAQVN010000001.1 coordinate 1,865,160, forward strand.
ACACAGGTGTTAACAACACCAAAAGTTCGACAAGCTCCAGCTCCCTGACGGGAAGCAATGCCTCCGATTTGCAGAGCAGCTTCCTGACGCTGCTGGTAGCGCAGCTTAAGAACCAGGATCCGACTAACCCAATGCAGAACAACGAACTGACCACGCAGCTTGCGCAGATCAGCACCGTGAGCGGCATTGAGAAACTGAACACCACCCTGGGTTCCGTCTCCGGTCAGATTAATAGCGCCCAGTCCCTGCAGGCTGCAAGCCTGATCGGTCACGGCGTGATGATCCCGGGTACCACTATTCTTGCGGGTACCAGCACCACCGAGGGTACATCGACCACCACCACTACGCCGTTCGGCGTGGAATTGCAGCAGGCGGCTGACAAAGTGACCGCGACGATCACCGACTCAACCGGCGCCGTGGTTCGCACCATCGATATTGGCGAGTTGAAGGCGGGCGTTCACACCTTTACCTGGGACGGCAGCCTGACCGACGGCACGAAAGCACCAAATGGCTCCTACAAAGTCGCGATTAGCGCCAGCAACGGGACAACCCAGCTGGTGGCGCAGCCGCTGCAGTTCGCGCTGGTTCAGGGCGTGATTAAAGGGGGCGACGGCAACAAACTGGATTTGGGTACCTCCGGTACCACCACACTCGACGAAGTTCGGCAGATTATCTAAGCCTTAACACTTATCAGGAGTAAGTCATGGCCTTTTCTCAAGCGGTCAGCGGCCTGAATGCTGCGGCCACCAACCTGGACGTCATTGGCAACAACATCGCCAACTCCGCGACCTATGGTTTTAAATCCGGTTCTGCTTCCTTTGCAGACATGTTTGCCGGTTCCAAAGTGGGTCTGGGCGTAAAAGTTGCGGGCATCACTCAGGACTTTACCGACGGTACCACCACCAACACCGGTCGTGGCCTGGACGTTGCCATCAGCCAGAACGGTTTCTTCCGTATGGTCGATGCAAACGGCTCGGTGTTCTACAGCCGTAACGGCCAGTTCAAGCTGGACGAAAACCGTAACCTGGTGAACATGCAGGGCATGCAATTAACGGGTTATCCGGTTGCCGGAACGCCATCAACGGTTCAGACCGGTGCGAATCCACAGGCGATTAATATCCCGACCACACTGATGGCCGCGAAATCCACCACCACGGCTTCCCAGCAGATTAACCTCAACTCCACCGATGCCGCACCGACCGCCGCCTTCGATCCGGCTAACCCGGATACCTACAACAAAAAAGGTACGGTAACCGTCTTTGATAGCCAGGGTAATGCGCACAACATGAACCTGTTTTACGTCAAAGATGCGACCCCGGCTAACTCCTGGAAAGTGTACGCCCAGGACGGCAGCGTAGCAGGCAGCACGGCGGCAGTGGCCACGACGTTGACCTTCGATAATAACGGTACGTTGATTGGTGGTGGAAACATCAACATCACTACCGCGACTATCCCAGGTGCGGACCCGGCGACCTTCGCCATGAGTTTTGCTAACTCCATGCAGCAGAACACCGGTGCGAACAATATCGTGGCGACCAACCAGAACGGCTTCAAGCCGGGCGACCTGGTGAGCTATCAGATCAACGATGACGGCACCGTCGTCGGGAACTACTCCAACGAGCAGACTCAGGTGCTGGGCCAGATCGTGCTGGCGAACTTTGCCAACAACGAAGGCCTGAAATCTGAAGGCGATAACGTCTGGTCGGCTACCCAGTCCTCCGGCGTGGCGCTGCTGGGTACGGCGGGAACCGGTAACTTCGGCACGTTGACCAACGGCGCGCTGGAAGCCTCTAACGTGGACCTGAGTAAAGAACTGGTGAACATGATCGTCGCGCAGCGTAACTATCAATCGAACGCGCAGACCATCAAGACCCAGGATCAGATCCTCAACACGCTGGTTAACCTGCGTTAAGCGGCTAACAGGAAAGCGCAATGGATCACGCAATATATACCGCGATGGGCGCGGCAAGTCAGACGCTCAGCCAGCAGGCCGTTACCGCCAGCAACCTGGCAAACGCCTCGACGCCGGGCTTTCGCGCGCAGCTGAATGCGCTGCGCGCGGTGCCGGTGGAAGGGCTCTCCCTGCCGACCCGTACGCTGGTGGCGGCATCGACCCCGGGCGCAGACATGACGCCAGGGCAGATGGATTACACCTCACGCCCGCTGGACGTTGCCCTGCAGCAGGACGGCTGGCTGGCGGTGCAAACGGCGGACGGCGGTGAAGGCTATACCCGTAACGGGAATATCCAGGTCAGCGCGACCGGCCAGCTGACGATTCAGGGGCATCCGGTGATGGGTGAAGCGGGCCCGCTGAACGTGCCGGAAGGCTCTGAGCTGACCATCGCCGCGGACGGCACCATCTCGGCGCTGAACCCGGGCGACCCGGCCAATACCGTTGCCCCTGTTGGTCGTCTGAAGCTGGTCAAAGCGGAAGGCAAAGAGGTGCAGCGCGGCGACGACGGCATGTTCCGTCTGACCCAGGCGGCCCAGGCTACTCGTGGTGCCACGTTACAGGCCGATCCGAGCATCCGCGTGATGTCCGGCGTTCTGGAAGGCAGCAACGTCAAGCCGGTCGAAGCGATGACCGACATGATCGCCAGCGCCCGTCGTTTTGAAATGCAGATGAAAATTATCAGCAGCGTGGATGAAAACGCGGGCAAGGCTAACCAACTTCTGTCTATGAGTTAACAGGACTCTTTATGATCAGCTCCTTATGGATCGCGAAAACTGGCCTGGACGCGCAGCAAACCAACATGGATGTGATTGCCAACAACCTGGCAAACGTCAGCACCAATGGTTTCAAGCGTCAGCGCGCCGTTTTCGAAGATTTGCTTTATCAAACCATCCGCCAGCCGGGCGCGCAGTCTTCTGAACAGACGACGCTGCCGTCAGGTCTGCAGATCGGTACCGGCGTTCGCCCGGTGGCGACCGAGCGTCTGCACAGCCAGGGCAACCTGTCTCAGACCAACAACAGCAAAGACGTGGCAATCAAAGGTCAGGGTTTCTTCCAGGTGCAGCTGCCTGACGGAACCTCTGCCTATACCCGTGATGGTTCCTTCCAGGTCGATCAGAACGGTCAACTGGTGACGGCGGGCGGTTTCCAGGTTCAACCTGCGATCACCATTCCGGCGAACGCCCTGAGCATTACCATCGGCCGTGACGGCATCGTGAGCGTGACCCAGCAGGGGCAGGCCGCGCCGGTCCAGGTCGGACAGCTCAACCTGACCACCTTCATGAACGATACCGGCCTGGAAAGCATTGGTGAGAACCTCTACACCGAAACGCAATCCTCCGGTACGCCAAATGAAAGTACGCCGGGCCTGAACGGTGCCGGTCTGCTGTATCAGGGGTATGTAGAAACCTCCAACGTGAACGTGGCGGAAGAGCTGGTAAATATGATCCAGGTCCAGCGCGCGTATGAAATTAACAGTAAAGCAGTCTCGACGACCGATCAGATGCTGCAGAAACTGACGCAACTCTAAGGCGTAGCCCGGTGCGGTAAACCCCGCACCGGCTCCCTGTTTTCGAAGATGAAGGCAATGCAAAAAAACGCGGCGTTTCGTTATCCGATACTGACTGTTCTGGCTGTCACTCTCAGCGGGTGCGCTTTGATCCCGTCTAAACCATTGGTCCAGGGTGCGACGACTGCCCAACCCGTTCCTGGCCCTGCGCCAGTGGTAAACGGCTCCATTTTCCAGACCGCGCAGCCGATTAACTACGGCTATCAGCCGCTGTTTGAAGATCGCCGCCCGCGCAATGTTGGCGATACATTGACCATTGTGCTGCAGGAAAACGTCAGCGCGAGCAAGAGCTCGTCGGCGAACGCCAGCCGCGATGGCAAAACCAATTTTGGCTTCGACACCGTTCCACGCTATCTGCAGGGCCTGTTCGGCAATGCCCGTGCGGATGTTGAGGCTTCCGGCGGCAACACCTTTAACGGTAAAGGTGGCGCAAACGCCAGCAATACCTTCAGCGGTACGCTGACGGTTACGGTTGACCAGGTGCTGGTTAACGGCAATTTACACGTCGTGGGTGAAAAACAGATCGCCATTAACCAGGGCACTGAATTCATTCGCTTCTCGGGCGTGGTGAATCCACGCACCATCAGCGGCACCAACACCGTTCCGTCCACCCAGGTGGCGGATGCGCGCATTGAGTACGTCGGTAACGGCTACATTAATGAAGCGCAGAATATGGGTTGGCTGCAGCGCTTCTTCCTTAATTTATCGCCGATGTAAGCGAGGTGACCCATGTTTAAATCGATCTTCGCCGTGGCGCTGGTTCTTGTAGCAACGTTTGCCCAGGCTGACCGCATCCGCGATCTCACCAGCGTTCAGGGCGTCCGCCAGAACTCGCTGATTGGCTATGGCCTGGTGGTGGGGCTGGACGGTACCGGTGACCAGACGACCCAGACGCCGTTTACCACCCAAAGCTTGAACAACATGCTTTCCCAGCTCGGCATTACCGTGCCGGCAGGAACCAACATGCAGCTGAAAAACGTGGCCGCGGTAATGGTCACTGCCTCTTACCCGGCGTTTGCGCGCCAGGGGCAGACCATTGACGTGGTGGTCTCCTCAATGGGTAATGCCAAAAGCCTGCGCGGCGGTACGCTGCTGATGACCCCGCTGAAAGGCGTCGACAGCCAGGTCTATGCTCTGGCGCAGGGTAACATTCTGGTTGGCGGTGCGGGTGCATCGGCAGGCGGAAGCAGCGTGCAGGTGAACCAGTTGAACGGCGGACGTATTACCAACGGCGCGATCATCGAGCGTGAGCTGCCGACCCAGTTTGGCGCAGGCAACACCATCAACCTGCAGCTGAATAATGAAGACTTCACGATGGCGCAGCAGATTGCCGATACCATCAACCGCAGCTATGGCAATGCCACGGCGCTGGATGCGCGTACCGTGCAGATACGCACCTCTACCGGCAGCAGCAACCAGGTGCGCATGCTGGCGGATATCCAGAATCTGGAAGTGAACGTGCCGGTGCAGGATGCCAAAGTGATCATCAACTCCCGTACGGGGTCCGTGGTGATGAACCGGGAAGTGTCGCTGGATAGCTGCGCCGTGGCGCAGGGTAACCTGTCGGTGACGGTTAACCGTTCTGCCAACGTCAGCCAGCCGGATACACCATTTGGTGGCGGCCAGACGGTGGTGACGCCACAAACGCAGATTGATTTACGCCAGAGCGGCGGCTCTCTGCAGAGCGTGCGCTCCAGCGCCAACCTGAACAGCGTGGTGCGTGCCCTGAACGCGCTGGGCGCGACGCCGATGGATCTGATGTCCATTCTGCAATCCATGCAAAGCGCGGGCTGCCTGCGCGCCAAACTGGAAATCATCTGATGCTGACCGATAGCAAACTGTTGACCAGTGCCGCCTGGGACGCCCAGTCGCTCAACGAACTGAAAACCAAAGCAGGTAAAGACCCGGCGGCGAATATCCGTCCGGTCGCCCGCCAGGTAGAGGGGATGTTTGTTCAGATGATGCTGAAAAGCATGCGCGAAACCCTGCCGAAAGACGGGATGTTCAGCAGCGATTCAACGCGTCTTTACACCAGCATGTATGACCAGCAGATTGCGCAGCAGATGACCGCCGGTAAAGGCCTCGGTCTGGCTGACATGATTGTCAAACAGACCGCCGCCGCACAGGGTGTTCAGCCAGAAGAGCAGCCGCAGCAGGTGCCGATGAAGTTCGATCTGGAAACGGTGACCAGTTATCAGAACCAGGCGCTGACGCAGATGGTGCGTAAAGCGATACCGAAGGCAACGGGCAGCGGCGACGAGGCGCTCTCCGGTGACAGCAAAGACTTCCTGGCGCAGCTATCTCTGCCTGCGCGACTGGCCAGTGAACAGAGCGGCGTGCCTCACCATCTGATTCTCGCCCAGGCCGCGCTGGAGTCGGGCTGGGGCCAGCGCCAGATCCGCAAGGAAAACGGCGACCCGAGCTTTAACATCTTCGGCGTGAAGGCCACCTCCAGCTGGAAAGGGCCGACCACGGAGATCACCACCACCGAATACGAGAACGGTGCGGCGGTGAAGGTGAAAGCGAAATTCCGAGTTTACAGCTCTTATCTGGAAGCACTGTCCGATTATGTCGGGCTGCTGAGTCGAAATCCGCGTTACACCGCCGTTACGCAGGCGGCGACGGCGGAGCAGGGCGCTCAGGCCCTGCAAAACGCGGGCTACGCGACCGACCCGAACTACGCGCGCAAGCTTACCAGCATGATCCAGCAGCTGAAATCCATGGGCGAGAAGGTCAGCAAAGCCTATAGCGCAGATATTGAAAATCTGTTCTGAAAGTTCTCAAGTCCCGGTGGAGGTTGCCGATAACCTTCATCAGGACTCGTGTCTGAACGTATAAAAGGAACCCCCATGTCCAGTTTGATTAACAGCGCCATGAGTGGCCTCAGTGCCGCGCAGTCGGCACTCAATACCGTCAGTAATAATATTTCAAGCTACAACGTGGCAGGTTACACCCGCCAGACGACGGTGCTGGGTGCATCTAACAGCACGCTGACCGGCGGTGGCTGGGTGGGTAACGGGGTGTATGTCTCCGGTGTCCAGCGTGAATATGACGCTTTTATCACCAACCAGCTACGCGCCGCGCAGACGCAGAGCAGCGGCCTGACCACACGCTATCAGCAGATGTCAAAAATTGACGATGTGCTCTCCGATACTACCAACTCGCTTTCCACCACCCTGCAGGATTTCTTTAAAAGCCTGCAAACGCTGGTGAGCAACGCGGAAGACCCGGCTGCGCGTCAGACGGTGCTGGGAAAAGCGGGCGGCCTGGTCAATCAGTTCAAAACTAACGATCAGTATCTCCGCGATCAGGATACGCAAGTCAATACCGCAATTGCGACCAGCGTTTCGCAGATCAACAACTACGCCAAACAGATTGCCAATCTGAACGATCAGATTTCCCGCCTCACAGGCGTCGGCGCGGGCGCATCGCCTAACGATCTGCTCGACCAGCGCGATCAGCTTGTCAATGAGCTGAACAAAATCGTGGGCGTGGAAGTCTCTGTTCAGGATAGCGGCACGTTTAACATCTCTTTCGGCAACGGCTACAGCCTGGTGCAGGGCAGCAAAGCTAACCAGCTGGCGGCCGTGAAGTCCAGCGCCGATCCTTCCCGTACCACTATCGCCTACGTCGATGAGGTTGCGGGCAATGTCGAGATCCCGGAAAAGATGGTTACCACCGGCTCGTTAGGCGGCTTGCTGACGTTCCGCGCTGAAGATCTGGATAAGGCCCGTAACACTCTGAACCAGATGGCGCTGGCATTTGCTGACGCGATGAACAAACAGCATGAGGCCGGCTTTGATGCCAACGGCGATGCGGGCGGCAAGCTGTTCGGCTTTGGTTCTCCGGCTGTGCTTTCTAACAGCAAAAATAGCGGCTCGGCGGTCGTCAATGCCACCGTTGCGGACAGCACCAAAGTTCAGGCAACGGACTATAAGCTGCAGTTTAACGGCACCGACTGGACCATTACCCGTACCTCGGACAAGACCAGCTTTACAATGAGCCCGGATGCCAGCGGCAATCTGTCGTTTGATGGTCTCAACGTGAACGTCAGCGGTTCGGCAAACGCTAAAGACAGCTTTACCGTGAAGCCTGTGTCCGACGTCATCATGAACATGGAACTGTCCATCAGCGACGAGTCCAAACTGGCCATGGCCGCGGTGCAGAACGGCGGTGAGAGCGACAACCGCAACGGGCAGAAAATGCTCGATCTGCAAAACAGCAAAGTGGTTGGCGGAAACAAAACCTTCAACGATGCCTATGCCTCACTGGTCAGCACCGTGGGTAGCACCACCGCTTCACTGAAAGTAAGCAGCCAGACGAAAGCCAACGTGGAAACGCAGTTAATCAAGCAGCAGCAGACCATCTCTGGGGTAAACCTTGACGAAGAGTATGGCAACCTGCAGCGTTATCAGCAGTATTACCTCGCCAACGCGCAGGTGCTTCAGACTGCCAGTACGCTCTTCGATGCAATTATCAACATTCGTTAAGGTTGAGGTGAAAAATGCGTATTAGCACCCAGATGATGTACGAACAGAACATGCGCGGGATCACCGATTCCCAGAGCAGATGGCTGAGCTACGGTGAGCAGATGTCCACCGGCAAACGCGTTAATCGTCCGTCGGACGATCCTATCGCGGCTTCGCAGTCTATTGTTCTGTCGCAATCTCAGTCACAAAACAGCCAGTTCGCGTTAGCGCGCACCTTTGCCACGCAAAAAGTGTCGCTGGAAGACAACGTGCTGACCCAGGTGAACACTGCGTTATCAAGCGTGCGTGAGAAGCTGGTCTACGCGTCAAACGGCACCTTAAGCGATGACGACCGTCTCTCTCTGGCGACCGATATCCAGGGGATCCGCGACCAGCTCATGAACCTGGCTAACACGACGGATGGCAATGGTCGCTTTATCTTTGCGGGTTACAAAACCGAGAGCGCACCGTTTGATGCCGCAACCGGCACCTACAATGGCGGCACTGAGGCGATCACCCAGCAGGTTGATACGGCGCGAAATATGGCAATCAGCCATACCGGCCAGCAGATTTTCGAAAGCATTACCAGCAATGCGCAAGAGCTGCCGGGCGGAGGCTATGGCGAAACAAACATGTTTAAAATCCTTGATTCCGCCATTGCTTCGCTGAAGACGCCGATTGAAAACGATCCGGCCGCGGCTGCCGCACAAAGCCAGACAATTTCCAACGCACAGATCGGTATTAAAAACGCGCAGAACAACGTCCTGACGGTCGTTGCGGATGTCGGCACCAAGATGAACGAACTGGAAAAACTCGATACCCTGGGTGACGACCGCGCGCTGGGCCAGACTAAGCAGATGAGTGACCTGGTGGACGTGGACTGGAACGAAGCAATTTCCTCTTACACCATGCAGCAGGCGGCCCTGCAGGCCTCTTATAAAGCGTTTAGCGATATGCAGGGCATGTCTCTGTTCCAGCTGAACAAATAACATCTTGACCTCTTGGAACATGTCTTGAAACTGGGCATGTTTTACTGCCCAATCCGCCTGGATTGGGCATTTTTTTATGCCATTTCTGCTGGTGCTGAGGCGACGCGCGCGCTTTCAATCAGGCGGATTGCCAGCGCAATGATACCGCAGACTGTTGCCAGCGCGACCACACCCGTCCAGCCAGCCAGTGTGTAAATATTGCTGCCTAACGCGGAACCCAACGCCATGCCGATAAAGATCACGGTAAAGAGCAGGCCGTTCAGGCGGCCACGAGCCTGCGGCTCAAGGCTGTAGACCAGGTTCTGGTGCGCGACCAGGCTGGACTGCAGGCCCAAATCGAACCCGATGGCAGAGACGGCAATCAGAATCAGCTGTCCGTGAACCCCCAGTGCGGGCATCAGGAACATCAGGGCAAACGAGATGGTCACAAGGATTGCGCCAAGCTGCGTCACTTTCCCGGCCCCCAGTTTATCCGCCAGGCCGCCTGCCAGCGGTGCGGCTAATGCACCGGCAGCACCTGCAATACCAAAACCACCGGCGACGGCACTGCCGAGGTGATAGCGTTCCAGCAGCATGACTGCAAGCGTTGACCAGAAGGCGCTAAAGGCAATCGACAGAAAACCCTGGGCCAGCGCCGCACGGCGCAGAGCGGGATAACGACGCCACAGATGTTCCATCGAGCGCATCAGTGCGGGATAGCTCAGCGTGGAGTGAATAGCGAAACGAGGGAGCACGGCCCACATCACCACCCCGATAAACGCAATACTTGCCGCAGCCAGCTGGTACATCACGCGCCAGCCAAACGCTTCGCCCACCACGCCGCTGACGGTTCTGGAGAGCAAAATGCCCAGCAGCAGACCGGTCATCACCGTACCGACGGTTTTTCCCTGTTTACCTTCCGGCGCAAGAATCGCCGCTGCCGGGACAATATCCTGCGCCATGGTGGCGGCCATGCCGATGAGCAGGCTTGCCAGCAGCAGGGAGTGGATCTGTCCGGTCAGGCTACAGCCCAGGAGAAACAGCGCCAGCGCCGCACTCTTTATCAGGATTAACGTTCTGCGGTCGTGGCGATCGCCGAGCGGCAGCAGGAACAGGATCCCTAAGGCGTATCCCGCCTGGGTGAGCGTCGGGACCAGGCCCATTCCTTCGATACTCAGGTGAAGGTCAGCGCCCATCAGGGGCAGCAGCGGCTGGGCATAATAGATGGATGCCACGCTGAAGCCTGCACCGAGCGCCAGCATTAAGATGACCCAGCGGCTTACGGCATGGGCGGCAGTTGTTGTGTTCATAAGACGTTCCTCATTCATCGTGTGAGGCTATTTTTTATCAGTACGCCTTGCGACGGTAGCGGGTGCGGTGGTAAAACGCTTATACGTTGAGCGTATAAATGCGAACAAGATGAAAAGAACTGAGCGTATAGACAGGGTGGAGCTAATGCGGACGTTTGTCCGCATTGTGGAGGCAGGGTCACTCTCTGCGGCGGCACGGCAGTTGGACACAACCCAGGCAACGGTGAGCAGGCGGCTGCAGTCGCTTGAGACAATGCTGGGCGTGCGCCTGATGTTGCGAACGACCCACACGACGCGGCTCACGGATGACGGCGAGCGCTGCTATCAGCACGCCCGTCGGGTGATTGACAGCTGGCTGGCGCTGGAAGATGAGGTGGGACAGACGGAAGATGAACCTGTAGGCGTGCTGCGGGTGCGGGCACCGCACGCGTTTGGTCAGGATCAGCTCCTGAAACCGCTAACCGAGTTTTTGCAGCGTTACCCGCAACTTTCGATTGAGTGGATGCTCAACGATCGGTCGGCTGATTTTCTGGGCGACAACCTTGACTGTGCTATTCGGGTGGGAATGGAAGTCGATCCGGCGACCGTTTCCGTGCTGCTGGCCGAAGTGCCACGTTCGGTGGTGGCTTCTCCGGCACTGCTGGACCGTTTTCCGACGGTTAATACGCCGGAGGATCTGCAGCAGCTGCCCTGGATTGCTATCAGCTCTTTCTACCAGCGCCATGTGGAGCTCTTTCACGAGGCATCATCCGCTACCGCGCGAGTGAATATTACCCCACGCCTCAGTACCGACAGCCTGTATGTCGCACGCAATACGGCACTCACCGGGCTCGGCGTGGCGGTCGTATCCAGCTGGACGGTTCAGGACGATATTCGGGAAGGGCGGCTGGTGCATTTACTGCCAGAGTGGCAGCCGGCGGCGTTACCGGTGCATCTGGTTTACCCCTGGTCCCGGTATTATCCGGCGCGCTTGCGGCGATTTCTGGAGCTGATGCGGCAGATCATGCCGGAGGTCACCGGGATGAGAAAGCCCGTGCAGCAGGCATAAAAAAGCCGACCCGAAGGTCGGCTTTTTACTTTCTGTGTCGTTATTCGACAGACTGCGGACGCGTCGCCGGTGCAGTCGCCTGATGCGTTGCACTGTGGCCGCCTGCAGCGCCCTTACCGTCGAAGCTGAACGCCGGGCGAACCCAGTCGCTGTGACGCGGGGCTTCAGGCACATACTCTGGTGCCGGAGCACGCGTCATTGGCGCTGTCGCAACGTGAGCTGGCGCAGGCGCGGCAACAACCTTAACCGGCTCAGGCTTCACTTCAGGCGCTTTCACTTCTTCGACAACCGGCTCAACCTGAATCTCAACGTCCTGAACGACTTCTTCAGTGGTGGTTTCAACGAGGGTTTCAGCGGCTTCTTCTACCGCGGCTACAGGTTCAGCCTCTTCAGCGACTTCCTCAGCCACCACGACATCCTCTTCAGCGATAATCTGCGGTGCGGCATCAACCGGCGCGGCAATCACTTCAGGGTGGGTGGTTTCGACGTCCACTGCGTGTGGTTCTGCCGCTTCAACAACCTGAGGTTCAACCACGGTTGCTGCTTCGGTCACCGCGTCTTCAACCGGTGCTACAGGGGCAATTACCTCTTCGGTCACAGTCTGTTCTTCAACAGCTTGCTCCAGGCGAGCGACCGGGTAACGGATCCAGACTTTGCCGGATGCCATTTCTGGCGACGCGCACGCCACGGTCAACGGCATTGGAGACTGAGTCGGGTAACGCTCGTCACGATAGCGACGACGACGCTGGCCGCTGACGCGCAGATGACGTGGAGAACGGCGGGAGCGACGCGGCATACCTGCGTTGTCACGGTTTTCACCGTTTTCATCCTGCTCAACGTTATTGTCAACGACGGCTGGCAGGTCAACTTTTGCAACCTGAGTAACTGTTGCGGTTTCTGCCGCTTCAGCCGCCACAACTGCAGTTTCTTCTACCGGAGCCGCACCGATGCGCACTTTCTGCGCCAGCTGGCGCTGCTTACGACGTGGCATAACCTGAGTACGTTCTTCCTGCTCGACGTCCTGCTGCTCAGCAGGCTCTTCCCGGTTCAGGTTTTTAACTTCCTGCTGCGCCTGACGCTTCTCGTCGTTACGACGACGGTTGCGTTCGCGGCGTGGCTGCTGCTCGTCGCGCTGTTTGCTCTTCTCGGACTCATCGCCCGCCTGCTGGCGAATTTCACGATCTTCAACATTCTGCTGCTGTTTCTCGCGACGGTTGCGACGGTTGTCTTCGCGCGGCTCACGGCCTTCGTTGTTATCTGAACGGCTGTCGCGACGCTCGTTACGGTCGCTGCGGTCGTTACGATCGCGGCGGTTGTTCTGACGTTTGCGACGGTCCTGCTGACGCTCAGGTTTGGCTGCTTTTGGTTCTTCCTTCGGCTGCTCTGGCTGAACGTCTTCACCCGCAAACATCTTCTTCAGCGCGCCGAAGAAGCGGCTCAGCAGACCCGGTTGCGCCGGCTGGGCCTTCGCGGCCGCGGCTTCTGGTTTCTGCGCTGCAGGCTTGGCCGCCGGTTTTTCCAGGGCTGCTTCCGGTGGAGCTTCAGGCATGATGAAGGTCGCTAACGCTGGCTGCTCTGGCAGTTTGCGCTCTGCGGGTTCTTCATCGGAAGGCAGCGCCATCTCTTCTTCATGCAGCTTCGGCAGCAGGTAGCTGAGGGTGCTGGTCTCTTCGCCTTTACGGACACGCAGCACGTGATAGTGCGGGGTTTCCATCTGATCGTTCGGTACGATGATGCAGCGAACGCCGCCCTGACGCGCTTCAATCGCACTGACAGCTGCACGTTTTTCGTTCAGCAGGTAGGAGGCGATTGGCACAGGCACAATGGCGTGAACCTCTTTGGTATTCTCTTTCAGCGCTTCTTCTTCAATCAGACGCAGGATAGAGAGAGACAGCGATTCGTTGTCACGCACGGTACCGGTGCCGGAACAGCGCGGGCAGACGTGATGGCTGGACTCACCCAGCGACGGGCTCAGACGCTGGCGGGACATCTCCAGCAGGCCAAAGCGCGAGATATGGCTAATCTGGATACGCGCGCGATCCTGACGCACCGCTTCACGCAGGCGGTTTTCAACCGCACGCTGGTGGCGAACAGGGGTCATGTCGATGAAGTCGATAACAATCAGACCGCCCAGGTCGCGCAGGCGAAGCTGGCGGGCGATTTCATCAGCGGCTTCAAGGTTGGTGTTGAAGGCCGTCTCTTCGATGTCGCCGCCGCGGGTTGCACGCGCGGAGTTGATGTCGATAGCGGTCAGCGCTTCCGTGGTATCGATGACGATAGAACCGCCGGACGGCAGGCGCACTTCACGCTGGAAGGCGGACTCGATCTGAGATTCGATCTGATAGTGGCTGAACAGCGGGATTTCACCGGTGTACAGCTTGATTTTGCTGGTGAAATCCGGACGACCCAGCGCGGCGATGTGCTGGCGAGCCAGCTCAAGCACTTTCGGGTTATCGATCAGAATCTCACCGATGTCCTGACGCAGGTAGTCACGGAAGGCACGCACGATAACGTTGCTTTCCTGGTGAATCAGGAACGGAGCAGGGCGGCTTTCAGCGGCTTTCTGGATCGCTTCCCAGTGCTTCAGACGGAAGCTCAGGTCCCACTGCAGCGCTTCGGCTGATTTGCCGACGCCTGCGGTGCGTACGATAAGTCCCATGCCGTCCGGCAGTTCGAGACTTGCCAGAGCTTCTTTCAGCTCGGTACGGTCATCACCTTCGATACGGCGAGAGATGCCACCCGCACGCGGGTTGTTTGGCATCAGCACCAGATAGCTCCCCGCCAGGCTGATAAAGGTGGTCAGTGCGGCACCTTTGTTGCCACGCTCTTCTTTATCAATCTGTACGATAACTTCCTGACCTTCACGCAGAACATCTTTGATGTTTGGGCGGCCATGGGCGTTGTAGTTTGCAGGGAAATATTCGCGAGCGATTTCTTTCAGAGGGAGGAAACCATGACGCTCAGCACCGTAGTCGACAAATGCAGCTTCAAGGCTTGGTTCAATGCGGGTGATTTTACCTTTGTAAATGTTCGCTTTTTTCTGTTCGTGTCCAGGACTTTCGATATCCAGATCGTACAGGCGCTGCCCATCCACAAGGGCGACACGCAACTCTTCTTGCTGAGTTGCGTTGATTAACATTCTTTTCATCGTAACTTACTCGTTATTCTTACATTGACGACAAAGCTGCGGGCAAGGTGACGCTTTCCGGGGTATGAACCGATGGCCTCGTGTCTGTTCACGTCGCCAACCTCACGGTTGTCGCTCGCTTAAGAGGCGCAGAGTGTCGGTTGCCTGTGTTTCATACGGAAACACAGCGCAATTATCAGGGGAATTGCCTGGGTAGAACTCTCCAGAGAACAATCCTTATACCGGGAAGTACTGCAACCCGCAGCCCGCTAACTGCCTGAAAGATCAATACGTCTTACGCCATTGCTGCGTTGATGATCGGTCAGACAAAATTGGTCATTCCGTCGACATCCTTACAAAACCCGGATTTAACGCGGAAAACAGCCTCATTATTCCACTGCTCGCCAGGTTATAGCAAGATGACTTTTACCAATTATCACCCGGTTACTCACAGTTTCTTCACCTCAAGGTGGTGATTGGTTTAATAACCACCAAATCGATTGCGTGAAACAGGGCGCAGGCCGGATAAAAGTAAATATAAGCATAGAAAAATGAGTGGCGCTAATGGCTGACGATATTTAGAATCGCCAACCATGAAAACAGAGACTCCAGCCGTAAAAATGGTTGCTATCGCGGATGACTACGCGGGGCAACGTATCGATAACTTCTTGCGCACCCAACTGAAGGGTGTGCCAAAGAGTATGATTTACCGCATCCTGCGTAAGGGCGAGGTGCGGGTGAACAAAAAACGCGTGAAGCCTGAGTATAAGCTCGAAGCGGGCGATGAAGTGCGTATTCCACCGGTGCGCGTGGCAGAACGCGAAGAAGAGGTGGTTTCTCCGAAGCTGCAAAAAGTCGCGGCCCTGAGCGATGTTATCCTTTATGAGGACGATCATATTCTGGTGCTTAATAAGCCATCGGGTACCGCCGTCCACGGTGGTAGCGGTCTGAGCTTCGGCGTGATTGAAGGGTTACGTGCGCTGCGTCCGGAAGCTCGTTTCCTCGAACTGGTTCACCGTCTGGACCGTGATACCTCAGGCGTGCTGCTGGTAGCGAAAAAGCGTTCTGCGCTGCGTTCCCTGCACGAGCAGCTGCGCGAGAAGGGAATGCAGAAAGATTATCTGGCGCTGGTGCGCGGTCAGTGGCAGTCCCACGTGAAGGTGGTGCAGGCGCCGCTGCTGAAGAACATTCTGCAAAGCGGCGAGCGCATTGTCCGCGTGAGCCAGGAAGGGAAACCGTCTGAGACGCGCTTTAAGGTTGAAGAGCGCTATGAGTTTGCCACGCTGGTGCGCTGCAGTCCGGTGACGGGACGTACTCACCAGATTCGCGTCCATACGCAGTTTGCGGGCCATCCGATTGCGTTTGATGACCGCTACGGCGACCGCGAATTTGATAAACAGCTGGCGAGCACGGGGCTGTCGCGTCTGTTCCTGCATGCGGCCGCGCTAAAGTTTACCCATCCTAATACCGGTGAAATTATCCGTATTGAAGCGCCGCTGGATGAGCAGTTGAAACGCTGCCTGAAGGTTCTGCGCGGCTGATTTTGCCTTCCTCCCTCTCCCTGTGGGAGAGGGCCGGGGTGAGGGCATCAGGCCGCAGCGTCCCAGTCATATTGTCAGCGGATTACACTCTTCACGCCTTAACATCTGGCACAAGGCAATCAGCGGCAATCCCACCAGTGTGTTCGGATCCCGACCGTCCAGCTTGTCGAACAGCGCAATCCCCAGTCCTTCACTTTTAAAGCTCCCCGCACAGTTCAGTGGACGTTCCCGGCGCACGTAGTCCGTAATCTCCTGCTCGCTTAAATGGCGGAAGTGCACGTCGAACGGCTCGCATTCGGTTTGCAGATGGCCGGAGGCGGAGTTATAAAGCGCCAGGCCCGTATAAAAGGTCACGATACTGCCTCGCGCACGCAGAAGCTGCTGGCAGGCGTTCTCTTCCGTATGGGGCTTGCCGGTGATTTCGCCATCCAGCACGCAAACCTGATCGGAGCCTATAATCAGATGTGCAGGATAACGTGCGGCCAGCGATTGTGCTTTCTCCTTCGCAAGACGCGTCACCAGATGACGCGGCGACTCGCCCGGCTGCGGCGTCTCATCAACGTCCGGCGCGGCGCATTCAAACGGGATCCCGAGCTTTTCCAGCAGCATTCGACGGTAGGGGGACGTGGAAGCAAGTACGAGATTTGGCATATTTTTATCACCAGATATAGCGTATCGATGCCAGCCATTTTAAACTACAGGCCGCAATGTGTGCGAATAATTGGCAAAAGGCAGCTCTGGTTGCCTTTTTCTTTGACTCTATGACGTTACAAAGTTAATATGCGCGCCCTATGCAAAAGGTAAAATTACCCCTGACTCTTGATCCGGTTCGTACGGCTCAAAAACGCCTCGATTACGAAGGTATCTATACTTCCGATCAGGCTGAGCGTATTGCCGAATCTGTAGTCAGTGTGGACAGTGATGTAGAATGCTCCATGTCGTTCGCTATCGACAACCAGCGTCTCGCCGTTTTAACCGGTGATGCGAAGGTAACGGTAACGCTCGAGTGTCAGCGTTGCGGGAAACCGTTTGTACAGCATGTTCACACAACGTATTGTTTCAGTCCGGTTCGTTCTGACGAACAGGCTGAAGCACTCCCGGAAGCGTACGAGCCGATTGAGGTTAACGAATTCGGTGAAATCGATCTTCTGGCTCTGGTTGAAGATGAAATCATCCTCTCCTTGCCAGTAGTTCCGGTGCATGATTCTGAACACTGTGAAGTGTCCGAGGCGGACATGGTCTTTGGGGAACTGCCTGATGAAGCGCAAAAACCAAACCCATTTGCCGTATTAGCCAGCTTAAAGCGTAAGTAATTGAGGAGTAAGGTCCATGGCCGTACAACAGAATAAACCAACCCGTTCCAAACGTGGCATGCGTCGTTCCCATGACGCGCTGACCGCAGTTACCAGCCTGTCTGTAGACAAGACTTCTGGTGAGAAACACCTGCGTCACCACATCACCGCTGACGGTTTCTACCGCGGCCGCAAGGTTATCACTAAGTAATCACGCGTCAGCGTGATTAGGCTTAGTGAGGATTTCCCCGTGCAAACGGGGAAGTTACCGAACCAGGCTGCGACGATACCTTGACACGTCTAACCCTGGCGTTAGATGTCATGGGGGGAGATTTCGGCCCTTCCGTGACAGTGCCTGCAGCATTGCAGGCACTGAATTCTAATTCGCAACTCACACTTCTTTTAGTCGGCAATCCCGACACAATCACGCCATTACTTGCAAAAGCTGACTTTGAACAACGTTCGCGTCTGCAGATTATTCCTGCGCAGTCAGTTATTGCCAGTGATGCCCGGCCCTCGCAGGCGATTCGCAATAGCCGCGGCAGTTCTATGCGCACCGCGCTGGAACTGGTAAAAGAAGGGCGTGCGCAGGCTTGCGTCAGTGCCGGCAATACCGGCGCGCTGATGGGGCTGTCGAAATTACTGCTCAAGCCGATTGAGGGCATTGAGCGACCGGCGCTGGTGACGGTGTTACCGCATCAGCAGAAGGGAAAGACGGTGGTGCTCGATTTGGGCGCTAACGTGGATTGTGATAGTACCATGCTGGCTCAGTTCGCCGTGATGGGGTCGGTGCTGGCAGAAGACGTGGTCGGGATTAGCAATCCCCGCGTTGCGTTATTGAATATTGGTGAAGAAGAGACCAAAGGCCTGGACAGCATTCGCGAAGCTGCTGAAATGCTCAAACAGGTTCCCTCCATCAACTATATTGGATATCTCGAAGCCAATGAGTTGCTGACGGGAAAAACGGATGTTCTGGTGTGCGATGGCTTCACCGGAAACGTAACGTTGAAGACCATGGAAGGGGTCGTGCGCATGTTCCTTTCTCTGCTGAAATCTCAGGGAGAAGGCAAAAAAAGCGCCTGGTGGTTGATTTTATTGAAGCGTTGGTTACAAAAGAGCCTGACGCGGCGATTCAGTCACCTCAACCCCGACCAGTATAATGGCGCCTGTCTGTTAGGATTGCGCGGCATCGTGATTAAGAGTCATGGCGCCGCCAATCAGCGAGCATTTTCTGTCGCCATTGAACAGGCAGTGCAGGCGGTGCAGCGACAAGTCCCTCAGCGGATTGCCGCTCGCCTGGAATCTGTATTAGCTAAAAGTGACTGAGCGTACATGTATACGAAGATTTTAGGTACCGGCAGCTACCTGCCAAAACAAGTGCGTACCAACGCCGATCTGGAAAAAATGGTAGATACGTCTGACGAGTGGATTGTCACGCGCACAGGTATCCGCGAACGTCGTATCGCCGCGCCAGACGAAACCGTATCCACTATGGGTTACGAAGCCGCACAGCGCGCTATCGAAATGGCGGGTATCGATAAAGAAGAGATTGGCTTGATCGTGGTTGCCACGACGTCTGCCACGCATGCTTTCCCAAGCGCGGCGTGTCAGGTGCAAAACATGCTCGGCATTAAAGGCTGTCCGGCATTTGACGTCGCTGCCGCGTGCGCTGGCTTCACCTATGCCCTGAGCGTTGCCGATCAGTACGTGAAATCCGGTGCCGTTAAATATGCGTTGGTAATCGGTGCTGACGTGCTGGCGCGCACCTGCGATCCAACCGATCGTGGAACGATCATTATTTTCGGTGATGGTGCCGGTGCGGTGCTGCTGGGGCAGTCCGAAGAGCCGGGTATCATCTCAACGCATCTGCATGCCGATGGCAGCTATGGCGAACTGCTGACCCTGCCTAACGCCGATCGCGTTAATCCGGACAACTCGATTTACCTGACCATGGCAGGGAACGAGGTGTTCAAGGTTGCGGTGACAGAGCTTGCACACATCGTTGATGAAACGCTGGAAGCGAATAACCTTGAGCGTTCCGCGCTTGACTGGCTGGTACCGCATCAGGCGAACCTGCGTATCATCAGTGCGACCGCCAAAAAGCTGGGCATGTCGATGGATAACGTTGTGGTGACGCTGGATCGTCACGGCAACACCTCTGCGGCGTCGGTACCGTGCGCATTTGATGAAGCGGTACGCGACGGACGAATCAAACGGGGCCAGCTGGTCTTGCTTGAAGCCTTCGGTGGCGGGTTCACCTGGGGTTCCGCGCTGGTTCGTTTCTAGGATAAGGAATAAAAAATGACGCAATTTGCTTTTGTGTTCCCGGGCCAGGGTTCTCAAACCGTTGGGATGTTGTCTGAAATGGCAGCAAACTACCCGGTCATTGAAGAGACTTTTCGTGAAGCTTCTGATGCGCTGGGTTATGATCTGTGGGCACTGACCCAACAGGGGCCGGCCGAAGAGCTGAACAAAACCTGGCAGACTCAGCCAGCGCTGCTGACCGCGTCCGTTGCGCTGTGGCGAGTATGGCAGCAGCAGGGTGGTAAAGCGCCAGCGCTGCTTGCGGGTCACAGCCTGGGTGAATACTCTGCGCTGGTGTGCGCCGGTGTGATCGCGTTTGCTGACGCGGTGCGCCTGGTAGAACTGCGTGGTAAGTTCATGCAGGAAGCGGTGCCAGAGGGTACCGGCGGAATGTCTGCCATTATTGGTCTGGATGATGCCGCGATTGCAAAAGCGTGTGAAGAATCCGCTGAAGGTCAGGTGGTTTCTCCGGTTAACTTCAACTCGCCGGGCCAGGTCGTTATCGCTGGTCATAAAGAAGCGGTTGAACGTGCCGGCGCTGCCTGTAAAGCCGCTGGCGCGAAACGCGCGCTACCTCTGCCGGTCAGCGTACCGTCTCACTGTGCGCTGATGAAGCCCGCCGCTGAGAAACTGGCGGCTGAGCTGGAAAAAATTACCTTTAACGCACCGACGATTTCCGTTGTGAACAACGTCGATGTGAAATGCGAAACCGCGCCGGAGGCTATCCGTGACGCACTGGTTCGCCAGCTCTACAGCCCTGTACAGTGGACCAAAACCGTTGAGTTTATGGCCTCTCAGGGCGTTGAGCACCTGTATGAAGTCGGCCCTGGTAAAGTCCTCACCGGTCTGACAAAACGTATTGTTGACACCCTGACTGCCTCGGCGATTAACGAGCCGGAAGCGATGTCAGCGGCACTCTCGCAATAAAAGAGGAATACCATGAGTTTTGAAGGAAAAATCGCCCTGGTGACTGGCGCAAGCCGCGGTATCGGGCGCGCAATTGCTGAAACACTGGTTGCGCGCGGCGCGAAGGTGATTGGTACAGCAACCAGCGAGAAGGGCGCTCAGGCCATAAGCGAGTATCTGGGTGCGAACGGTAAAGGTCTGGTACTGAATGTGACCGAACCTGCATCTATCGAATCTGTTCTGGAAAATATTCGTGCAGAGTTTGGCGAAGTGGATATTCTGGTCAATAATGCCGGGATCACACGCGACAACCTTCTGATGCGAATGAAAGATGATGAGTGGAACGATATTATCGAAACCAACCTGTCATCTGTATTCCGTCTGTCAAAAGCGGTAATGCGCGCTATGATGAAAAAGCGTCATGGTCGTATTATCACTGTTGGTTCTGTGGTTGGTACCATGGGAAATGCTGGTCAGGCTAACTACGCTGCGGCGAAAGCGGGTCTGATTGGTTTCAGTAAGTCGCTGGCGCGTGAAGTCGCGTCCCGCGGTATTACTGTAAACGTTGTTGCTCCGGGCTTTATTGAAACGGACATGACGCGTGCGCTGACTGATGATCAGCGTGCGGGTACGCTGGCGGCAGTTCCGGCGGGTCGTCTTGGCGACCCTAAAGAAATCGCCAGTGCGGTTGCATTTTTAGCCTCTGACGAAGCGGGTTACATCACTGGTGAGACCCTCCACGTCAACGGCGGGATGTACATGGTTTAATCACGATCGAAAATATTTGCGTTATTAGGGCAAATGGCCTCAAAATAACGTAAAATCGTGGTAAGACCTGCCGGGATTTAGTTGCAAATTTTTCAACATTTTATACACTACGAAAACCATCGCGAAAGCGAGTTTTGATAGGAAATTTAAGAGTATGAGCACTATCGAAGAACGCGTTAAGAAAATTATCGGCGAACAGCTGGGCGTTAAGCAGGAAGAAGTTGTGAACTCCGCTTCCTTCGTTGAAGACCTGGGCGCAGATTCTCTTGACACCGTTGAGCTGGTAATGGCTCTGGAAGAAGAGTTTGATACTGAGATTCCGGACGAAGAAGCTGAGAAAATCACCACCGTTCAGGCTGCCATTGATTACATCAACGGCCACCAGGCGTAAGTGAACATCTCCAGGCGGTCATTCGACCGCCTGAGTTTTATCTTTTTTAGTCCCACGAATCTCTTTTTTTATCCCTCCCTGGAGGACAAACGTGTCTAAGCGTCGTGTAGTTGTGACCGGACTTGGCATGTTGTCTCCTGTCGGCAATACCGTAGAGTCCACCTGGAAAGCTCTCCTTGCCGGTCAGAGCGGCATCAGCCTAATCGACCATTTCGATACTAGCGCCTATGCAACGAAATTTGCTGGCTTAGTAAAGGATTTTAACTGTGAAGAGATCATCTCGCGCAAAGAACAGCGCAAGATGGATGCCTTCATTCAATATGGAATTGTCGCTGGCGTTCAGGCCATGCAGGATTCTGGCCTTGAGATTACGGAAGAGAACGCAACCCGTATCGGCGCTGCTATCGGCTCCGGGATTGGCGGTCTTGGCCTGATTGAGGAAAACCATACATCACTGATGAATGGCGGACCGCGTAAGATCAGCCCGTTCTTCGTTCCGTCCACGATTGTTAACATGGTGGCAGGTCACCTGACCATTATGTTCGGCCTGCGTGGGCCAAGCATTTCTATCGCTACCGCGTGTACGTCTGGCGTGCATAACATCGGCCAGGCCGCGCGTATTATTGCGTACGGCGATGCAGATGCTATGGTTGCGGGCGGTGCTGAAAAAGCCAGTACCCCATTGGGTGTCGGTGGTTTCGGCGCGGCGCGTGCGCTCTCTACCCGTAACGATAACCCTCAGGCGGCGAGCCGTCCGTGGGATAAAGACCGCGATGGTTTCGTGCTGGGTGACGGCGCAGGTATGCTCGTGCTGGAAGAGTACGAACATGCGAAAAAACGTGGCGCAAAAATTTATGCTGAAGTCGTTGGCTTCGGTATGAGCAGCGATGCTTACCACATGACGTCTCCTCCGGAGAACGGCGCGGGCGCTGCGCTGGCGATGGAAAACGCGATCCGTGATGCGGGTATTACCCCGGCGCAGATTGGCTACGTTAACGCGCACGGCACTTCTACGCCGGCAGGCGACAAAGCAGAAGCTCAGGCGGTTAAGTCTATCTTCGGCGAGGCTGCCAGCCGCGTAATGGTCAGCTCCACGAAATCCATGACCGGTCACCTGTTGGGTGCGGCGGGTGCAGTAGAGTCTATTTACTCTATCCTTGCGCTGCGCGATCAGGCTGTTCCGCCAACCATCAACCTGGATAACCCGGATGAAGGTTGCGATCTGGACTTCGTTCCGCACGAAGCGCGCCAGGTTAGCGGTATGGAGTATACCCTGTGTAACTCCTTCGGCTTTGGCGGCACGAATGGTTCTCTGATCTTCAAAAAGGTCTGAGCCTGACTGCCCGAAAGCTATAAAAAAAGGTCCGCTTGCCGGGCCTTTTTTATTAGGGAAAATCCCCTTGTCCGGCTTATAACATACTGCCAGACTGAGCCTCCACGCATAAGGAGCCACCATGTTTTTAATTAATGGCCTTGAGCAAGAAACGCTGCCGGCAAGCGACAGGGCAATTCAGTTTGGCGATGGCTGTTTCACCACTGCGCGTATTCTTGACGGTGAGGTATGTCTGTCTGACGCCCACATTCGTCGTTTACAAAAAGCCTGCGAGAAATTGCTGATTCCCTTCATCCAGTGGGACATTCTCGAACGCGAGATGCGTCGGCTGGCGTCAGGCAAAACAAGCGGCGTCTTAAAAGTTATCATCAGCCGCGGCAGTGGCGGGCGAGGGTACAGCGGGTCCGCCTGTCAGCATCCCACGCGTATTCTTTCTGTTTCAGCTTATCCCGCTCACTATGCGCGCTGGCGTGAGGAGGGGGTGACGCTGACGCTGAGCCCGGTACGCCTGGGGCGAAACCCGATGCTCGCCGGAATAAAACATCTTAATCGCCTTGAACAGGTACTTATTCGTACTCATCTTGAACAGACGGACGCCGATGAGGCGCTAGTTCTTGACAGCGAAGGGTTCATTACGGAATGCTGTGCGGCTAATTTATTCTGGCGGAAGGGCCGCGACGTATTCACGCCTTCGCTGGAACAGGCTGGGGTTAACGGCATCATGCGCCAGTTTTGTTTGCAACAGCTGGCACGTGCGGGCTTTTACGGTGTCGAAGTACACGCAAAGGAAGAGGTGCTGCTGACCGCCGATGAGGTCGTTATCTGCAATGCGTTGATGCCTGTTATACCCGTCCGGGCATATGGGCAACAACGCTGGTCTTCGCGCGAGCTGTTTACGTTTTTAGCCCCGATATGTGAGCAAATCAGATAGTCATGAAGAAAATGTTGCGCTTTGTCCTTCTCCTGATCGTTGCGCTGGGTATCGCCGGCGGAGCGGGAGTATGGAAGGTTCGCCAGCTGGCGGACAGTAAAATCCTGATTAAAGACGAAACGATTTTTACCCTGAAAGCAGGTACCGGGCGGATGGCGCTGGGCGAGCAGCTTTACGGGGATAAAATTATCAACCGTCCACGCGTGTTCCAGTGGTTATTGCGTATTGAGCCTGAACTGTCTCACTTCAAGGCTGGCACCTATCGCTTTACGCCTGGCATGACCGTCAGAGAGATGCTACAGCTGCTGGAAAGTGGTAAAGAGGCACAGTTCCCGCTGCGTTTTGTCGAAGGGATGCGCCTGAGCGATTACCTTAAACAATTACGTGATGCGCCTTACATCAAGCATACGCTCAAAGATGACCGTTACGAGACGGTCGCCGAGGTGCTGAAATTTGAACATCCTGAGTGGGTAGAAGGCTGGTTCTGGCCTGACACCTGGATGTATACGGCAGGCACGACCGATGTGGCGATTCTTAAACGGGCACACAAAAAGATGGTTGCGGCGGTTGATTCCGCCTGGGAAGGGCGCATGGACGGGCTGCCTTATCAAGATCAAAACCAGTTTGTGACAATGGCCTCGATCATCGAGAAAGAGACGGCCGTTGCTGCTGAGCGCGATCGTGTCGCTTCGGTATTCATCAACCGTCTGCGCATCGGCATGCGTCTGCAAACCGACCCGACCGTCATCTACGGCATGGGCGAGAGCTACGCCGGCAAGATCTCCAGAAAAGATCTGGAAACGCCAACGGCGTATAATACCTACGTGATTAACGGTTTACCGCCGGGCCCGATAGCCACGCCGAGCGAGGCTTCGCTCAAAGCCGCCGCGCACCCGGCCAAAACTCCGTACCTCTATTTTGTGGCTGATGGAAAAGGGGGGCACACCTTTAACACCAACCTTGCCAGCCATAATCGCTCTGTTCAGGACTATCTGAAGGCACTTAAGGAAAAAAATGCGCAGTAAATACATTGTCATTGAGGGACTCGAAGGGGCGGGTAAAACCACAGCCCGCAACGTGGTGGTCGATACGCTGAAATCGCTCGGCATTTCCGACATGGTTTTCACCCGCGAGCCGGGCGGTACTCAGCTGGCGGAGAAACTGCGTAGCCTGGTGCTGGACATTAAATCCGTTGGCGACGAAGTTATCACTGACAAAGCCGAAGTGCTGATGTTTTACGCGGCCCGCGTCCAGCTGGTTGAGACCGTTATTAAACCTGCTCTGGCCGAAGGCAAGTGGGTGATTGGCGACCGTCACGATCTGTCGACTCAGGCCTATCAGGGCGGTGGGCGCGGTATTGACCAGACGATGCTGGCAACCCTGCGTGATGCCGTACTGGGGGATTTTCGCCCGGACCTGACGCTCTATCTGGATGTGACCCCGGAAGTGGGCCTCAAACGCGCCCGCGCGCGCGGCGAACTGGATCGCATTGAACAGGAGTCTTTCGACTTCTTTAACCGCACGCGCGCACGTTATCTTGAACTGGCCGCACAGGACAGCGCAATTCGTACCATTGATGCAACGCAATCTCTGGAAAACGTGACGCGAGATATCCGGCAGACCGTTACGCAGTGGCTACAGGAGCAGCAGGCATGAAATGGTATCCATGGTTGCGCCCGCACTTTGAACAGCTCATCGGCAGCTATCAGGCCGGGCGGGGGCATCATGCGCTACTGATTCAGGCGTTGCCGGGAATGGGGGATGATGCATTGATCTACGCCATCACCCGCTTCCTGATGTGCCAGCAGCCGGAAGGGCACAAAAGCTGCGGTAAATGCCGCGGCTGCCAGCTGATGCAGGCGGGCACGCATCCTGACTACTATACGCTTGAGCCTGAGAAGGGCAAAAGCGCGCTCGGTATTGATGCCGTGCGTGAAGTCAGCGAGAAACTGTATGAACATGCGCGACTGGGCGGGGCGAAGGTTGTCTGGCTCAACGACGCTGCGCTGCTCACCGAGGCGGCGGCGAACGCTCTGCTTAAAACCCTGGAAGAGCCGCCGGAAAAAACGTGGTTCTTCCTCTCATGCCGGGATCCGGGACGATTGCTGGCTACGCTGCGCAGCCGTTGCCGCCTTCATCACCTGACGGTACCCCAGGAATCGTGGGCGCTGAGCTGGCTGGAACGAGAGGTGACAACGTCACAGGAGAGTGCGCTGTCTGCGCTGCGCCTCAGCAGCGGCGCACCCGCGGCGGCGCTGGCGTTACTGCAGCCTGACGTCTGGTCGCAGCGAGAAGCGCTCTGCCGGGCCCTTGAGGCTTCACTTAACACCCAGGACTGGCTGGGTTTACTGCCTGCGCTGAATAGCGATCGGGCCGTTGAGCGTCTGCACTGGCTGGCCTCCCTGCTTCTGGATGCGCTAAAAATCCAGCAAGGGGCAACCCTTCTGACTAACCCGGACGCGTGGCCTCTGGTGAACATGCTGGCCAGCCGCCTTACAGGCGCGTCTCTGCACGCTATCCTTCATGATGTTTGCGAGAGCCGCGAACAGCTTTTAACCGTGACGGGTCTTAATCGCGAGCTTTTGCTGACAGACCAGCTGTTGCGTATTGAACATTACCTGCAACCAGGCGTTACGCCGCCTGTTTCCCATCTCTGAGAGAGACATTATGTTTTTAGTCGACTCACACTGCCATCTTGATGGCCTGGATTATCAATCCCTGCACAACGACGTGGATGACGTGCTGGCGAAAGCCGCTGCCCGCGATGTGAAATTTTGTCTTGCGGTGGCGACGACGCTGCCGGGGTATCGCTCAATGCGTGAGCTGGTGGGCGTTCGCGATAACGTGGTGTTCTCCTGCGGCGTTCATCCGCTGAACCAGGATGAAGAGTATGACGTAGAAGATCTGCGCCGACTGGCAGCAGAAGAGGGCGTCGTGGCGATGGGTGAAACCGGGCTGGATTATTTTTACACGCCGGAAACGAAACCGCGTCAGCAGGCGTCCTTCCGCAACCATATCCGCATTGGCCGCGAACTGAACAAGCCCGTCATCGTTCATACCCGCGACGCACGCGCCGATACGCTGGCGATCCTCCGGGAAGAAAACGTGACGGATTGCGGTGGCGTACTACACTGTTTCACAGAAGACAGAGAAACGGCGGGTAAACTGCTTGATTTGGGGTTTTATATTTCGTTTTCCGGGATCGTGACGTTCCGTAACGCTGAGCAACTCCGTGATGCTGCGCGTTATGTTCCGCTCGATCGCATTCTGGTGGAAACAGACTCTCCGTATCTGGCGCCGGTACCGCATCGCGGTAAAGAGAACCAGCCGGCCATGACGCGAGACGTAGCGGAGTACATGGCCGTGCTTAAAGGCGTCAGTATTGAAGAACTGGCCCGCGTCACGACGCAAAACTTCTCTGCGCTGTTCCATATCGACCCCGCCCGCCTGCAATCCGTCTGATAAGCCTGTTTTTTTTAGGCTCGTAATTAATAAATAAAACGAGTAAAGTTCACCGCCTCATTTGAGGCGGTAACGGTCTTCTTAGAAACATCCAGACATGCTTTTTGTAAATTACTGAAAGTTTTTCGACCGCCTTAAGCTGAAACGTGATAGCCGTCAAACAAACTCAGAGGGAATTATTTTACTCTGTGTAATAAATAAAGGGCGCTTAGATGTCCTGTCCACGGCACGGTACTCCCCCCGGGCCAATGCGTGAAAGCGTAAAAAAAGCACAAATACTCAGGAGCACTCTCAATTATGTTTAAGAATGCATTTGCTAACCTGCAAAAGGTCGGTAAATCGCTGATGCTGCCAGTATCCGTACTGCCTATCGCAGGTATCCTGCTGGGTGTCGGTTCTGCTAACTTCAGCTGGCTGCCAGCCGTAGTTTCCCATGTGATGGCTGAAGCAGGCGGTTCCGTCTTTGCTAATATGCCTCTGATCTTCGCTATCGGTGTTGCGCTGGGCTTCACCAATAACGACGGCGTTTCTGCGCTGGCTGCAGTGGTTGCTTACGGCATTATGGTGAAAACCATGGCCGTGGTTGCGCCACTGGTTCTGCATTTACCGGCAGAAGAGATTGCCGCGAAACACCTGGCAGATACCGGTGTTCTGGGCGGTATCATCTCCGGTGCGATTGCAGCGTATATGTTCAACCGCTTCTATCGCATCAAGCTGCCTGAGTATCTGGGCTTCTTCGCGGGCAAGCGTTTTGTTCCGATCATCTCTGGTCTGGCAGCGATTTTCACTGGTGTGATCCTGTCCTTCATCTGGCCACCAATCGGTTCCGCTATCCAGACCTTCTCTCAGTGGGCTGCTTACCAGAACCCGGTTGTCGCGTTCGGTATCTACGGCTTCATCGAGCGTTGCCTGGTGCCATTCGGTCTGCACCACATCTGGAACGTTCCATTCCAGATGCAGATTGGTGAATTCACCAACGCAGCGGGTCAGGTGTTCCACGGCGATATCCCACGTTACATGGCGGGTGACCCAACTGCAGGCAAACTGTCTGGTGGCTTCCTGTTCAAAATGTACGGCCTGCCGGCTGCTGCGATTGCTATCTGGCACTCTGCTAAGCCAGAAAACCGTGCAAAAGTGGGCGGTATCATGATCTCCGCAGCGCTGACCTCGTTCCTGACCGGTATCACCGAGCCGATCGAGTTCTCCTTCATGTTCGTTGCGCCGATCCTGTACATCATCCACGCTGTACTGGCTGGCCTGGCGTTCCCAATCTGTATCCTGCTGGGTATGCGTGACGGTACGTCCTTCTCTCACGGCCTGATCGACTTCATCGTTCTGTCCGGTAACAGCAGCAAGCTGTGGCTGTTCCCAATCGTGGGTGCGTGCTATGCCGTTGTTTACTACACCATCTTCCGCGTGCTGATCAAAGCACTGGACCTGAAAACTCCGGGTCGTGAAGATGCAACAGAAGACAGCAAAGCAGGTGCGACCAGCGAAATGGCTCCGGCACTGGTTGCCGCGTTCGGCGGTAAAGAGAACATCACTAACCTGGACGCGTGCATCACTCGTCTGCGTGTGAGCGTTGCTGACGTTGCGAAAGTAGACCAGCCGGGTCTGAAAAAACTGGGCGCAGCAGGCGTGGTTGTTGCAGGTTCGGGCGTTCAGGCAATCTTCGGTACTAAATCCGATAACCTGAAAACCGAAATGGATGAGTACATCCGCAACAGCTAAGCTGTGACCTGGGGAGACTAAGGCAGCCGAATGGCTGCCTTTTTTATTGCTGTAGTTTGTTGTGCCAGGTGGCGGCTTAACGCTCAGAAGTCGTAGCTCGCGCTCAACGAGACGTTCAGCGGCGCGCCATAAACCACGTAAGAGCCGACGTAGTCGTAATACTCTTTGTCGAACAGGTTGTTAACGTTCGCCTGAACAGCAAAATCTTTGGTCACCTGATAACGGCTGAACAGGTTAACCAGCCCGTAGCTGCCTTGCTCTGCGCGGGATTGTCCCGCCGGGCCACCGTCCACATCTGTCCACACTTTGTTCTGCCAGTTTACGCCACCGCCTACCGTCAGCGCTGGCAGCATTGGCAGTTGATAACGGGTAAACAGCTTCAGTGTCGTGCGCGGCTGATCGGAACTGACAGCGTTGTCGTTCTTATCTTCCGCAATGTAGCGGGTTGCGCCGAACGTCAGCTGCCAGTTATCGGTCAGGGCGCCGTTTAGCTCGAACTCAATCCCTTTGCTGACCACGCCGTCCAGCGATTCATAAATCGACTCACCGCTCGGCATGTAGGTATAGGTGTTGCTCGCCACGTTATCCTGTTCAATACGGAAAATCGCCAGCGAGGTGGTCAGGCGGGTATTGAACCAATCCGCTTTTACGCCGGCTTCATAGCTTTTGCCCGTCGTTGGGTCGAGATAGCGTCCGCTGGCGTCACGCTTGTCCTGTGGCTGGAAGATGGAGGTATAGCTGACGTAGGTCGACCAGTCTTCGTCGATATCGTAGACCAGGCCCGCGTAAGGCGTTACGTCATCTTTGGTGCTTTCAAGACGGGTATCAGGAGAGCCCGCCGGGTTATAGCGAATGTTGTAGTTGGTGTAGCGCGCCCCGAGGATCAGGTGCAGCGGGTCGGCCAGCGAGAAGCGGGCGGAAGTATAGGCCGATGACTGGCGGATGTCGTCCTGGCTGTAGAGCTTCCACGGCGTCCACTGCGGATCGGCGATATTCCCGTTCCAGTTTTTGAAATTCCCCACGTCAACCATGCCGTACAGCGCATCCGGTATTCTGTTGTCATAATGGTTGCGCTGTCGGCTGAAGCTGCCGCCAAACATCATCTCGTGCTGACGGCCGAAAAGATCGAAGCCGCCGCGCAGGAAGGCATCAACCGCATCCTGTTTGCGTTCACCTTTGTTCCAGCCGCCGTAGCCCACCATGCCCGCACCGGTCTGTTTATCGGGATAGCCGGACATATACATCAGCTTGCTGTCGAAGTTGGTCTCCGCGTGCATGCCGTTGACGTGCGCTTCCCAGCCGTTATCGAAACGCTGCGTCAGGTTAGCGAAGATGCGGGTACTGTCCTTGTCCGAGTAGGCCCAGTCAGGCGCGACGGTCTGGCTACGGCTGTAATCGGTTTTACTGCCGTCGCTGTACCAGGTCGGCAGCCCGCCCCAGGTAGGATCGGCGGTGTGGCTTTCCTGATACTCATACCCCACTGAGAGGGTCGTGCTGTCGGTGACGTCAGCATCCATCACGCCGTAAAGGAACTTCTTCCGGTAGTGATAGTTGTCCACGAAGCTGTCGTTGTCCTGATAGCCCGTAATCAGGCGTCCCCGCACCTTCCCGGACTCCACCAGCGGTGCCTGCAGATCCAGCACGTAGCGCTGTTTGTCCCAACTGCCGTAGCTGGCGGAGACATTGCCTTTGAATTCATTGCTGTCTGCATGTTTGCGCACCATATTGACGTACGCCGCCGGGTTGCCGGTACCGGACATCAGCCCGGTTGCGCCGCGGACCACTTCGATACGGTTGTAAATCGCGGTATCGGCGGCAGTGTCGCCGAAGTTCCACACTTCGCTGATGGAGGTTGGCAGGTCGTCAAAGGCGTAGTTGCTGACGAAAAATCCGCGTGAATAAAATACGGTACGGTCGCTGTCCTGGACCTGCGCCGTTACGCCAGTCGTGTTGTTTAACACCTGGCCGATAGACTGCAGGTTCTGATCCGCCATGCGCTGTTGGCTAATGACGCTAACGGACTGCGGAATATCGCGGGGCACGAGGAGCAGTTTGGTCCCCGTGGTAGTGGTCTTTACGCTGTAATCCCGATCCTGCCCGCTGGAGGCATCCGGGACGCTATCGAAACCGCCATCAACCACAACGGTATCTTCGCCTGTGGAGGCGGCAAAACTCACGGCTGGCATCAATGCCATGGCAATACAGGCTGCCAGCAACGAAGGCGTTGCGACAGACTGACGTTGCCCATCCCTGGTGTGATGATTGAAAGACATTATCAAACCCTTAATGAACGGTGAAGGTTAGCTGCGTCAGTCCCGAAGACACGGTCTGACGTCGTTTTCTATGTTAAAAATGCGCATGAAAATGCAAATGCGAAATATACGCATTGCTATTAATGCTGTAAACAGATGTGTCGAGCGGAACTGAAATAATGTTTCAGCTCGTTTAGACGCGCGAGCGGTCACTCTTCAGTCAGCTGATGAATATTCAACAAAGAATTCGGGGGAGGAGGTTGAAAGGACAGGAGAAACTCGCTCATACTCATGAATTGTGTCGCGCACTCATTCAGAGAGTGTGTTAACAGCGGACGCACCACGCCAGATTTAACAAAAAAGGAAAAGGTCATGGCCGAAGAAACGATTTTCAGTAAAATTATTCGCCGCGAAATCCCGTCGGATATCGTCTATCAGGATGAACTGGTAACGGCTTTCCGGGACATTTCCCCTCAGGCACCGACACACATCCTTATCATTCCCAATATTCTGATTCCGACCGTAAACGACGTAAAAACCGAGCATGAAGTGGCATTAGGTCGTATGCTGACGGTGGCTGCGAAAATTGCCGAGCAGGAAGGCATAGCGGAAGACGGCTATCGACTGATCATGAACTGTAATCGTCACGGCGGCCAGGAAGTTTATCATATTCACATGCATCTGCTGGGTGGACGTCCGCTGGGACCGATGCTGGCTCACAAAGGTCTGTAACATGTTTAAAGGGCGTATTGCAGCGCTGGTAATGACGATGATGATTGTAGGATGCAGCACGCGTCCGGCGATCCCCGTGAGCGATGAACAGACGCTGGTGATGGAATCCTCCGTGCTGGCCGCGGGCATTACGGCGCAACAGCCCGCGTTAACGATCAGTGAAATTAAGTCTTCTGCTTCCTCTGCGCTCTTTAACGAAAGAAATGAACCTGTAACGGTCCACTACCGTTTTTTCTGGTATGACGTAAGAGGTCTTGAGATGCATCCGCTGGAGGCGCCGCGCAGCGTCACCCTTCCGGCAAGGTCGTCGGTAACGCTCTATGACAGCGCCAGCTATCTGGGTGCGCATAAGGTGAGACTTTATCTTTATCTGTAAGGGGTGAACCTTGATTAAAAATTTGAGCCGTTATGCGCTCGTGACAGCTTTCGCTCTGTTCCTTGCAGGGTGTGTGACCCGTACTGAACAGCCTGCGCCCGTGGAAGAGGCTAAACCGGGTACTAAACAGCCGACGACGCCAACGCAGCCGCAGCCAACCGTGCCGTCGGTACCGTCGATTCCGTCCCAGCCTGGCCCGATTGAACATCCGGACCAGACGTCACAGCCTGCGCCGCGCGTGCGCCACTATGACTGGAACGGTGCGATGCAGCCGATGGTCGGCAAAATGCTGCAGGCTCAGGGCGTGACGGCAGGCAGCGTGCTGCTGGTCGATAGCGTGAACAACCGTACCAACGGTTCGCTGAACGCGGGCGAAGCGACAGAAACGCTGCGCAACGCTCTGGCAAACAACGGTAAGTTTACGCTGGTCTCTGCTCAGCAGCTCGCGGTAGCCAAACAGCAGCTGGGGTTGTCGCCGCAGGATAGTCTCGGCACCCGCAGCAAGGCGATTGGCATTGCCCGCAACGTTGGCGCACAGTATGTGCTGTACTCTAACGCGACCGGCAACGTGAATACCCCAGCCCTGCAAATGCAGCTGATGCTGGTTCAGACAGGCGAAATTATCTGGTCAGGTAAAGGTGCGGTTACGCAACAATGACAGCACGCGTGAAGACATTCTGACGCGCTTTTTTCCGCAGTACCGCCTTATCGCGCCGCAGGCCCACTCCGGGCTTGGCGGCGCGAGTTGCATTATAGCGCAGGGCGAGCACCGCCTGGTCTTGCGGCAGAATCACGATCCTTTCGCGCCCGCTTTCCATTTTCGCCGTCAGTTTCGCGCCCTCAGGCGTCTTCCGTCGGATCTCGTGCCGGAACCCCGTTTTTTCAGGCAGGGCTGGATGGCCGTCGACTACCTGGAGGGGGAGGTAAAAAGCGCGCTGCCGGACACGCAGGCGCTTGCGGCGATGCTGTATCATCTGCACCAGCAACAGCGTCTGGGATGGCGAATCACCTTACTTCCGCTGCTGGAAAACTACTGGCAGCAAGCCTCTCCAGCAAGACGTAACCCAGTGTGGCTTGCGCATCTCAAACGGCTGCGTAAAACGGGCGAGCCGCAACCGATTCGGCTCTCCCCGTTGCATATGGATGTGCATGCCGGGAACATCGTGCATACGCCACAGGGAGCCAGGCTTATCGACTGGGAATATGCCGGAGACGGCGATGTGGCGCTGGAGCTGGCCGCGGTCTGGACGGAAAGTGAAGCCGCGCGGCAGAAACTCATCACAGAGTATGCCAGAGTGGCGCACTTTGACGCCGATGCGCTGGCGCGCCAGGTAAGACGCTGGCGGCCATGGGTCATCATGCTGATGGCGGGCTGGTTTGAGATGCGTTTACAGCAGTCTGAAGATAAACAATTTATTGCGCTGGCAGACGATGCCTGGCGCCGGTTACAAACGAAAGGATAAGAGAGGTGAGTGTGGGTCCAGTCATGTTGGATGTTGAAGGGTTTGAGCTGGATGCGGAGGAGCGTGAAATTCTGGCGCATCCGCTGGTGGGTGGCCTGATCCTGTTTACCCGCAACTATCACGATCCGGCGCAGCTGCGTGAACTGGTGCGCCAGATCCGCGCCGCGTCGCGCAATCATCTGGTGGTGGCCGTCGATCAGGAAGGCGGTCGCGTGCAGCGTTTTCGCGACGGTTTTACCCGCCTGCCTGCAGCCCAGTCTTTTGCCGCGCTGCTCGGCATGGAAGAGGGGGCAAATCTGGCTCAGGAAGCCGGCTGGCTGATGGCCAGTGAAATGATTTCCATGGATATCGACATCAGCTTTGCACCGGTGCTGGACGTGGGACATATCAGCGCCGCGATTGGCGAGCGCTCCTACCATGAAGATCCGCGTATTGCGCTGGCCATGGCGACCCGCTTCATTGACGGCATGCACGATGCCGGGATGAAAACTACCGGGAAACACTTCCCGGGCCACGGGGCGGTAACGGCGGACTCGCATAAAGAGACCCCTCGCGATTCGCGCCCGGAAGCGGAGATCCGCGCGAAAGATATGTCGGTGTTCCGCTCACTTATCACCGATAACAAGCTGGACGCCATCATGCCCGCGCACGTCATTTACAGCGACGTCGACCCGCGTCCGGCCAGCGGCTCTCCGCACTGGCTGAAGACCGTTCTGCGTCAGGAGCTGGGTTTCAACGGCGTGATTTTCTCTGACGATTTATCGATGGAAGGGGCGGCGATCATGGGCAGTTACGCTGAACGCGGTCAGGCGTCGCTGGATGCAGGTTGCGATATGATCCTGGTCTGCAATAATCGTAAAGGTGCCGTTAGCGTGCTGGATAACCTGTCGCCGATCAATGCCGAGCGTGTTACACAATTGTATCATAAAGGTTCATTTAGCCGTCAGGAGCTGATGGATTCGGCGCGCTGGAAGACGGTCAACGCCCGGCTTGAAGACCTGAACGAGCGCTGGCAGGCACATAAAGCCAGCCTGTAAACCCTCCCGGAAGGCGTAGCGTGGTGAGAAGACAATGATCATCTATTTACACGGTTTTGACTCAAACAGTCCTGGTAATCATGAGAAAGTGCTGCAGCTGCAGTTTATCGATCCTGATGTACGGTTGATCAGCTACAGCACGCGCCATCCAAAGCATGATATGCAGCATCTGCTCAAAGAGGTGGACAAAATGCTGCAGCTCAACGTTGACGACCGCCCGTTGATTTGCGGCGTGGGGCTGGGTGGCTACTGGGCGGAGCGGATTGGTTTCCTGTGCGACATCCGCCAGGTGGTCTTCAATCCTAACCTTTTCCCGAACGAGAACATGGAAGGCAAGATCGACCGCCCGGAAGAGTATGTCGATATTGCGACCAAATGCGTCAGCAATTTTCGGGAGAAGAACCGTGACCGCTGCCTGGTGATCCTGTCGCGTAATGATGAGGCGCTCAACAGCCACCGGGCTGCAGAACTCCTGCATCATTACTATGAGATAGTCTGGGACGAAGAGCAGACCCACAAGTTCAAAAACATCTCCCCGCACCTCCAGCGCATCAAAGCCTTTAAAACACTGGGCTAAACCACAGCCTGCCACTTCAGAAACCCGGTCGCGAACGCGCACCGGGTTTCTTTTTGTCCAGAATTGTCTACTTTTAAGCCATCAAAACTTGATGCATATCAATTTTGGTATGACCAATGCGCCTGACGTGTTATTCTCAATGCACCTGAATGGTTTCAGTGCTGTAACCTGTTGTTAATTAAGGATTATTTTCATAACTTTTAATTAACAATTGGTTAATAATTTGAGGGGGTCACGTTGACTACGCCATTGAAAAAGATAGTGATTGTAGGCGGTGGTGCTGGCGGGCTGGAGCTGGCCACACAGTTGGGCAAGAAGCTGGGGCGCGGTAAAAAAGCCAAAATCACGCTGGTGGATCGTAACCACAGTCACCTGTGGAAACCGCTGCTGCACGAAGTGGCGACCGGCTCACTGGATGAGGGCGTGGACGCGCTGAGCTATCTGGCGCACGCGCGCAACCATCATTTCCAGTTCCAGTTGGGCTCGGTGGTGGACATCAACCGTGAGAGCAAAACCATTACCCTGGCCGAGCTGCGTGATGAAAAAGGCGAGCTGCTGGTTCCTGAGCGTAAACTGCCGTATGACACGCTGGTGATGGCGCTCGGCAGTACCTCCAACGACTTCAACACGCCGGGCGTTAAAGAGCACTGTATCTTCCTCGATAACCCGCACCAGGCGCGTCGTTTCCATCAGGAAATGCTGAACCTGTTCCTGAAGTACACCAGCAATCTGGGTGCGAATGGCAAGGTTAACATTGCCATTGTCGGCGGCGGCGCGACGGGCGTTGAGCTGTCCGCGGAGCTGCACAATGCGGTGAAACAGCTGCACAGCTACGGTTACAAAGGGTTAACTAACGAAGCGCTGAACGTCACGCTGGTTGAAGCGGGTGAGCGTATTCTGCCTGCGCTGCCTCCGCGCATTTCCGGCGCAGCGCACAATGAACTGACGAAACTGGGCGTGCGCGTCCTGACGCAGACCATGGTGACCAGCGCTGACGAAGGTGGACTGCACACCAAAGACGGCGAGTACATCAAAGCGGATCTGATGGTCTGGGCGGCAGGTATCAAAGCGCCTGACTTTATGAAAGAGATCGGCGGTCTGGAGACGAACCGCATTAACCAGCTGGTTACGGAGCCAACGCTGCAAACCACGCGTGACCCTGATATTTTTGCTATTGGTGACTGTGCCTCCTGCGCGCGTCCTGAAGGGGGCTTCGTGCCGCCGCGTGCTCAGGCCGCTCACCAGATGGCAAGCCTGGTGCTGCACAATATTCTGGCGCAGTACAAAGGTAAGCCAATGAAGGCGTATATCTATAAAGACCACGGTTCCCTGGTATCGCTGTCAAACTTCTCTACCGTCGGTAGCCTGATGGGTAACCTGATGCGTGGCTCGATGATGGTGGAAGGGCGCATTGCACGCTTCGTGTATATCTCCCTGTACCGTATGCACCAGATCGCGCTGCACGGCTACTTTAAAACGGGCCTGATGATGCTGGTGGGCAGAATCAACCGCGTCATTCGTCCGCGTCTGAAGCTGCACTAATCTTTCACTCCCTCCGGGCCCTCCGGGGGGAGTTTTTAGCATATCATGCTGCTCGTCGTGGATTAGGGACTTAAGAATTCTCCTAAACACGATATATCTCTCCCCGATGTCCCCTTTTTGAGCCTTTGTCTTATTGGCGAAGCCGCGCCTCCATTGCAGAATTGTTACCAATAGCAACAAAGGAGGAAGTCCCGTGAATAAATCAATGTTGGCGGGTATAGGGATTGGTGTCGCAGCTGCGTTAGGTGTGGCAGCTGTTGCCAGTCTCAACGTTTTAGATCGCGGCCCGCAGTATGCGCAGGTGGTTTCCGCAACGCCTATTAAAGAAACCGTAAAAACCCCTCGTCAGGAGTGTCGTAACGTCTCCGTAACCCATCGTCGTCCGGTACAGGATGAAAACCGTATTGCCGGCTCTGTTCTCGGCGCGGTAGCGGGTGGGGTGATTGGTCACCAGTTCGGCGGCGGCCGGGGCAAAGATGTGGCGACCGTGGTCGGCGCGCTGGGTGGCGGCTATGCCGGTAACCAGGTGCAGGGCGCGATGCAGGATAATGATACCTACACTACGACTCAGCAGCGCTGCAAAACCGTCTATGACAAGTCGGAGAAAATGCTGGGTTATGACGTGACGTATAAAATTGGCGATCAGCAGGGCAAAATCCGCATGGATAAAGACCCGGGTACCCAAATTCCACTGGATGGAAATGGTCAGCTGGTACTGAACAACAAAGCGTAAAAAAGATGTTCTCTGAATTTAGCTCCTCATGCGCTCAGGCTGAGGAGCTTTTTTTTTTCAGATTTTCAGTAGCTCAGGCCACAGCCGCAGCGTGG
The DNA here is from genome assembly GCA_011754535.1 of Enterobacter asburiae. Classification (NCBI taxonomy): domain Bacteria; kingdom Pseudomonadati; phylum Pseudomonadota; class Gammaproteobacteria; order Enterobacterales; family Enterobacteriaceae; genus Enterobacter; species Enterobacter asburiae. The sequence goes on from JAAQVN010000001.1 coordinate 1,903,069, forward strand.
TGTCGCTAATATTCTGCAGCTTTTCCAGCGTCGCCCCTTCACGGGCGCTGATCGACATCCCCTGCAAAATACAGCTCAGGTATTGCGCCAACAGCTGAGGATTGCATTGCGCAGGGATTTCACCGCGCTGCTGGCGCTGAGCCAGAAATGCGCTGAGCGTCTCTTCCTGCATTGCATGACGCGATTTCACCGTATTGGCGATCTCTTTCGACGCCGCCGCCAGGGTGGCAGAGGTGTTAATCATAAAGCAGCCCGCGGGCGTCTCTTTACTGGTGAAACAGGTGGCAACGGCGGTGAAGTAATCCCGTAGTGCCTGTTCAACGCTTTTCTCTTCACAAAATAGCTGCGCTTCGTGTTTCGCCGCAAAGCGCGAAATGTACCTGTCCAGCACCGCCCTGAACAGCCCCTCTTTATTGGTAAATTCAGCATAAAGCGTCGGCGCTTTGGCTCCGGTGGCTTCTACCAGATCGGAAAGCGAGGTCGCTTCATACCCATGTTGCCAGAAGAGAGTCATGGCCTTATCAAGCGCTGCATCCCTGTCAAACACTTTTGGTCGGCCACGGCTTTTCTTCGCACAACTCGTGACGTCGGTTGTCATTTGCCGTTGGTCCTCTGTTGGTTTGTTGAATGACCATTATAAAAATAAACGCTACCCACCACCAGTGCAGAATGCTTAAAAATAAATTAATCATATATGTATGAAAAATAACGACTTTAAAATTTAATTAATGCTCGTTATAAAAATATGTTGACGCGTGAGCTGGATCACACTTATGATTTACCTATCGATCGTTAACTAAATAGATAGCGACCTCCAAATTCATCTGCCAAAGGTAAACATTATGAAAAACGTAAAAACCCTCATCGCTGCTGCTGTCCTGAGTTCACTCTCTTTCGCAAGCTTTGCTGCTGTACAGGTACAATCCACTCCAGCCGATCAACATAAAGTCGGGACGATCTCTGCGTCTGCCGGGACTAACCTGGGCTCACTGGAAGATCAGCTGGCGCAAAAAGCGGAAGCAATGGGTGCAAAATCTTACCGCATCACTTCTGTGACCGGTCCTAACACCCTGCACGGCACCGCTGTAATCTACAAATAAGCCGGGCATAAACCCTCACTTATGCCACTGCAATAAAAAACGCCCTGCTCAGCAGGGCGTTTTTTATTTCTGATTTACATCGGCTGCGGGACGACATCGTGATGCCGGGTGACATCGGTCGGCATCCCTGACCGTGCCTCCATCGCGCGCTCCATCACCAGGCTATCGGTGTTCGCATTCGTTTTGAAGCTCACCATCGCGGCATTCAGCTTAATGGGTAACGTCTGCGGATCGTCGCCGATATTTTTTGACAGCGGCTGGTGAATCTCAACCAGCCGCACGCCGCCTGGCTCTTCAGAGACCTTAATCGGCGTATTGATAATATTCACCTTCGTTCCCGGCGTAACGACGTTAAAAAGCGTTTTGATATCGTTATCGCGCAGACGAATACAGCCGGAGCTGACGCGCATGCCGATGCCAAAATCCGCGTTCGTCCCGTGCAGCAGGTAAACGCCACCGTACGCGGCAAGGCGGATCGCGTGGTGACCCATCGGGTTATCCGGGCCTGCCGGCACCACGGCAGGAAGATCGATGCCCTGGGCCTTATAACGGGCGCGAATGTTGGCCGTCGGCGTCCAGGTTGGGTTGGCGCGTTTATCCGAGACGGTCGTGACCATCGTCGGTGTCAGCGTATCGCCGCCCAACTGACCAATACCGATAGGGTAGACGGTAACCTCATTTTTACCCGGCGGGTAATAGTACAGACGCAGCTCCGCCAGGTTGATCACGATCCCCTCGCGCGGGGCATCCGGCAGGATAGTCTGTAACGGGATGGTCAGCACGCTGCCCGCGCGCGGGACGTACGGGTCGACGCCGGGGTTCGCCTGCAGCAGGGCCAGAAAACCGACGTTATATTTTTTGGCTATCGCTTCCAGTGAACCGCCATTGTTTTCTACCACATGAAAGCGGTTCTCGCCCACCACCTTGCTGCCGGGCGGGGGAAGGGGCCAGGTGTTTGCGCGCGCAGGAAGCGCAACCGCGACGGTGGCCGCCAGCGCAAAAAGGGTTATCCAGCGGGTAAAACGCGAAGAGGTCATCATCACCATAGTCCATATAAATGATAAGGTTATTGTTTTATAAGACGTTAAAGATAATTATGGCGAATGGGTGTGTCGGGAAGATCGGATGAAGTGCAAAGAATTTGTAAATTGTCCCCCCGGCAGCACTGCACTGAAGGGGGGAAGGGCGAGTTATGCGACGGCGTTCTCTTCCAACTGACGCATAAAGTTACGCACCCAGTCCATGCGGGTTTTGCGCTCCGTCAGCTCCTGGGTAAATTTCAGACGGGTTGGACCATCCAGACGGAAATGCTGCGGCTGTTTTTGCAGCAGACCGATCAGCCACATCGGGTTGACGTGATTCTTCTCGGCAAACTCAATTACGCCGCCTTTTTCGTTGCCTTCAAGTTTGCGAATGCCCAGCTTCTGCGCCTGCTGGCGCAGACGCGCGATATCCAGCAGGTTTCTCGCCGCATCTGGCAGCAGGCCGAAGCGGTCAATCAGCTCCACCTTAATCTCTTCCAGCTCGTTCTCATTTTTCGCACTGGCGATACGCTTGTAGAACGACAGACGGGTATTCACATCCGGAATGAAATCGTCTGGCAGCAGGGAAGGCATGCGGAGTTCAACCTCGGTCTGCTGGCTGGTCAAATCTTCCAGAGACGGTTCACGTCCGGCCTTCAGGGCATCGACCGCGTTTTCCAGCAGCTCCATATAGAGCGAGAAGCCGATGGTCTCCATGGAGCCGCTCTGATCTTCACCCAGTAGTTCGCCGGCACCGCGGATCTCAAGATCGTGCGTGGCCAGCGCGAAGCCTGCGCCGAGATCTTCCAGCGAGGCGATGGCTTCCAGGCGCTTTTGCGCGTCGGTGGTCATCGCTTTCGGATGCGGCGTCAGCAGCCACGCGTAGGCCTGATGGTGCGAACGCCCGACGCGGCCGCGCAGCTGGTGGAGCTGGGCCAGACCAAAGTGATCCGCGCGTTCGATAATAATCGTGTTCGCGGTCGGAATGTCGATCCCGGTCTCAATGATGGTGGTACACACCAGCACGTTAAAGCGCTGGTGGTGGAAGTCGTTCATCACCCGTTCCAGCTCGCGTTCGCGCATCTGCCCGTGCCCGATGGCAACGCGCGCCTCCGGTACCAGTTCAGCCAGCCTGTCGGCGGCTTTCTGGATATTTTCGACGTCGTTATACAGGTAATACACCTGGCCGCCGCGCAGCACCTCACGCAGGATCGCCTCACGCACCACCAGATTGTCATACTCGCGGACAAAGGTTTTTACCGCCAGACGGCGCGCCGGCGGCGTGGCGATAATCGACAGATCGCGCATGCCGCTCATCGCCATGTTCAGCGTGCGCGGGATCGGCGTTGCGGTCAGGGTCAGGATGTCGACGTCCGCGCGCATCGCTTTGATGCGCTCTTTATGACGCACCCCGAAGCGGTGCTCTTCGTCAACGATCAGCAGCCCCAGATCTTTCCACTTCACGTCGCTTTGCAGCAGCTTGTGGGTGCCGATCAGAATGTCGATTTTGCCTTCGCTTGCCTGCTCCAGGATCTGCGTTTGCTCTTTTGTGCTGCGAAAACGCGACAGCATTTCTATACGTACCGGCCAGTTGGCGAAACGGTCCCGGAAGTTGTCGAAGTGCTGCTGGGCGAGCAGGGTGGTCGGCACCAGCACCGCCACCTGCTTGTTGTTTTCCACCGCAAGGAAGGCGGCGCGCATCGCCACTTCGGTTTTTCCGAAGCCGACGTCGCCGCAGACTAAGCGGTCCATTGCCAGCGGCTGGCACATGTCGCTCAGCACGGCATTAATGGCCTGGGCCTGATCCGGCGTGGTTTCAAACGGGAAGCTGTCGCAGAACAGCTGGTACTGTTCTTTGTCGTGCTTAAAGGCGAAGCCCTCTTTGGCCGCGCGCTGGGCGTAGATATCCAGCAGCTCGGCCGCCACGTCGCGCACTTTTTCCGCTGCCTTCTGGCGCGCACGCGCCCAGGCATCGCCGCCCAGCTTGTGCAGCGGCGCGTTCTCCTCCGCACCTCCCGCGTAGCGGCTGATAAGGTGCAGGGACGAAACAGGCACATAGAGTTTGGCATCGTTGGCGTAGGTCAGCATCAGGTACTCACCTTTGATACCGCCCGCTTCCAGCGTGGTCATCCCCTGATATCGTCCGACGCCGTGCTCCAGGTGAACAATCGGCTGGCCCGGATGCAGCTCGGCCAGGTTACGGATCAAGGTGTCCGGGTTGATGGTCCGACGGCTGTCCTGCCGACGGCGCGCGACGCGCTCGCCCAGCAGGTCGCTTTCGCAAATCAGCGCCAGGTTATTGAGCGTGTCAATGAACCCGTGCTCGGCGGCGCCAATCATCAGGTAACGACCATTCCCGGTCGCTTCGCTTAACCGCAGAATGCGCTTCGGCGCAACTTTGATGCGTCCCAGCAGCTCACCGAGCGCTTCGCGGCGGCCTTCACTCTCAACGGAAAATACGACCGGGCCGGTAAAGGACTCCAGGAACTTGCGCAGATTATCCAGCGGCGATTTCTGCTGCGCCTGAACGGCCAGGTCCGGCAGCGTCCGGAAGGCGAGGTTCGTATTGGCGGCTTTATCGGCAAGCGAGTCGGTTTTGAGCTGCATGCGCGGCCAGCGCTTCAGCTCGGCGTTAAGCTCGTCGGTGCGCAGCCATAGCGCTTCCGGCGGCAGGAGCGGACGCATCGGGTCAACGCCCCGGTTTTCGAAGCGCGCGCGGGTTTCGCTTTCAAAGCGGCTGGCGCTGGCGTCGATATCGCCGGTGTTTACAATCAGCGTATTCGCCGGGAAATAGCTGAACAGGGCAGGCAGCGGCTCGTTGAAGAACAGCGGCTGCCAGTATTCGATCCCGGCCGGGAGCGTGCCTTTGCTGACCTGCTGATAGATATGTTCTGCATCACGCTTCACGTCGAACCTGTCGCGCCACTGGCTGCGGAACAGTTCGATGGCAGTTTTGTCCGTCGGGAACTCATGCGCGGGCAGTAAATTGATAGACTCCACTTCCTCCAGCGTGCGCTGGGTGTCGGCATCGAACACGCGCAGGCTGTCGATTTCATCATCAAAGAAATCCAGACGATACGGCTGGTCGCTGCCCATCGGGTAAAGGTCGAGCAACGCGCCGCGGGTCGCGTATTCCCCGTGTTCCATGACCTGATCGACATGGCGATAGCCAGCACCGTCAAGCTGGTCGCGCAGGGTGTCGCGAGACAGGCGCTGGCCTTTTTTCATCACAAGCGCGTGACCGTGCAGATAGCTGTGCGGGCAGACGCGCTGCATCAGGGTATTGACCGGCACAATCAGCACGCCGCGCTGCATAGTCGGGAGTTGATACAGGGTCGACAGGCGCGAGGAGATGATCTCCTGATGCGGAGAGAAGCTGTCATAAGGCAGCGTTTCCCAGTCGGCCAGGCTGAACACCAGGCTATCGGTGAACTGGCGGATTTCGTCGTGCAGGCGCAGGGCGTTTTGCATATCCGGGGCAACCAGTACCACCGGGCCAGGGTGCCGCTCGGCGATTTCTGCCACCAGCGTGGCGCACGCCGCGCCCGTGAGTTCACCCAGCTGACGCTGGTCGCCCGCTTTGACGGGCAAGGAATAACGATAGTGTTCAGGCATGGCTATGTCAGAGTCTCTTATGGATATACCAACAGTATTGGGGCATATCACTGATACGCAATGTCTTTATTATCCTCGATCGTTTTACATAAGCAAATCGTAACCGCACGGCAGGGCTAAACGCCCCCAAAACGGGGGCGGAGGGGCATTAACGGGTGGCAGGTGACAGGCTCCGCGTAGACGGAGGAGAGAAGAAAAGGTCTCCGAACAGTGCGGTGGAGATTTTACGCACCCCGAGCCCGGCAAGGGTACAGATAAGCAGGCTGGCAAACGGGTAGACCAGTATTAAGCACAGTTCTGCCCAGATCGGCCACAGGGCGGCATTCATCTCGCCAATCAGAATCAGGCTGAAGGCCTCAATTAATATGCGGTGGGTGGTATAGATCGCAATGGTGTTTGAGCCAATCACGTTCAGCAGGTTGTTAGGATGCACGGCATAGCGCTGCTCGAAGCTATAGAACAGCTTCATGATCAACACAATCGACAGCAGGGAAAGCAGGAGAGGAACGTTTGCAAACCACAGCACCACGGAGACGGCCGCGAAAGCGCCAGTTGCCAGCCATGTGCGGCGCAGGTTGAAGCTTTTCATCCACGTCATCAGCTCCGCGCCATACCACGCCCCCATGCTGTAGTAGATCATGTTGCGTACCACGCTGTTCATTCCCCACCACGGCAGAGGCAGGAAGTTGATCGCGATGCTCGCCAGCGCCAGCAGTCCGAGTACCGGCAGCTTCCAGCGGCTCAGCAGTTTACACAGCGTGAAGTAGACCACCAGAGCATACAGATACCACAGGCTGGTGCTGGCGGTGACCATCCCCAGCACAAAGCCTGAGAACGAGTCGGCGTAGGCCGCATTTGACGAGGTGGCAAGCTCGCGGTCGGGCGCCAGCCAGGCATTCAGGTGGGTCAGGGCCTGCCATTGCAGGACGCCCCACAGCGCCAGAACCCAGACGATGCTCCAGATCCGCTTGTCGAGGCTGGTGCGCCAGTCCACCTCATCAATATAACGACGGATCAGATAGCCGGAGATAAAGAAGAAGACCGGCATCCGGAACGGGGCGAGATAGAGGTTAAAATAGACCCAGCATTTGGCGAGAAGACCGGAGAGCGGGTGTTGCAGCCCGCTCAGATGCGGGTAAAAGGTGATGACCGAATGATAGATAACCACCAGGCAGATACAGAGCCCTTTTATCTGGTTAATCCATAATGCTTTTTGCTTCATTGTTCGCGACTACCTTATTGCCATAAACGAACGAGCAATTGTTGTTAAACGAAGCCGGGATGTAACGGGTAACAGTCTGTATCAGGTGGTTTTTCGGAAAAGGTGGAGGCTGTATGGTGACGATTCAGACAATAGCACTCTGATTTATCTGAATTTTTCGGAAAAATGATTACCAAAGCTTACGGTTTCAGTCATTTACCCTTAACGGATTCGCTTATATACTCGTGGGTCTGCTATCAGCAAACAGACGGACTTCATGTATCAACCTGTCGCACTCTTCATAGGCTTACGTTACATGCGTGGGCGCGCCGCGGACCGCTTCGGTCGCTTTGTCTCCTGGCTTTCGACTATTGGCATTACGCTTGGCGTGATGGCACTGGTGACGGTACTTTCCGTTATGAATGGCTTCGAGCGCGAGCTGCAAAACAACATTCTGGGGCTGATGCCGCAGGCCGTTCTCTCCTCAACCAACGGTTCGGTGAACCCGCAACAGCTGCCGGAAAGCGCGGCGAAGCTACAGGGCGTCACGCGCGTTGCGCCGCTCACAACGGGCGACGTGGTGCTGCAAAGTGCCCGCAGCGTGGCGGTCGGCGTGATGCTGGGAATTGACCCGGCGCAAAAAGACCCGCTGACGCCGTTCCTGGTTAACGTCAAGCAGACCGATCTGGAAGCCGGAAAGTACAACGTGATTCTGGGTGAGCAGCTTGCCGGCCAGCTTGGCGTCAACCGTGGCGACCAGCTGCGCGTGATGGTGCCGTCCGCAAGCCAATTTACGCCGATGGGACGTTTGCCAAGCCAGCGCCTGTTTAACGTGGTCGGCACCTTTGCCGCCAACAGCGAAGTTGACGGCTATCAGATGCTGGTGAACATCCAGGACGCGTCACGCCTGATGCGTTACCCGGCGGGAAACATCACCGGCTGGCGCCTGTGGCTCGATCAGCCGCTGAAGGTCGATACCCTCAGCCAGCAAAAACTGCCGGACGGCACCAAATGGCAGGACTGGCGCGAGCGTAAAGGCGAACTGTTCCAGGCCGTGCGAATGGAAAAAAACATGATGGGGCTGCTGCTGAGCCTGATCGTCGCCGTGGCTGCATTTAACATTATCACCTCGCTGGGCCTGATGGTGATGGAGAAGCAGGGCGAAGTCGCCATTCTGCAAACTCAGGGGCTCACGCCGCGCCAGATCATGGCGGTGTTTATGGTGCAGGGGGCCAGTGCCGGTATCATCGGCGCGCTGCTCGGCGCCGTGCTGGGGGCACTGCTTGCCAGCCAGCTTAATAACTTAATGCCGATCATCGGCGCGCTGCTTGACGGCGCGGCGCTGCCGGTGGCTATCGAGCCGCTGCAGGTGGTCGGGATTGCGCTGGCCGCGATGGCCATTGCGCTGCTTTCTACGCTTTATCCTTCCTGGCGCGCTGCCGCCACCCAACCCGCTGAGGCTTTACGTTATGAATAAGATCCTGTTGCAATGCGACAACCTGTCCAAACGCTATCAGGAAGGCACTGTGCAGACCGACGTGCTGCACAATGTGAGCTTTAGCGTGGGCGAGGGCGAGATGATGGCGATTGTCGGCAGCTCCGGCTCGGGCAAAAGTACGCTGCTGCACCTGCTGGGCGGGCTCGATACGCCAACCAGCGGCGATGTGATCTTCTCCGGCCAGCCGATGAGCAAAATGTCCTCTGCAGCGAAGGCCGAGCTGCGTAACCGCGAGCTGGGCTTTATCTACCAGTTCCACCACCTGCTGCCGGATTTCACGGCGCTGGAAAACGTGGCGATGCCGCTGCTGATTGGCAAAAAGAAACCGGCAGAAATTAATGCCCGCGCCAGCGACATGCTGAAAGCGGTAGGGCTGGGGCATCGCGGTAACCATCGTCCGTCAGAGCTTTCCGGCGGCGAGCGCCAGCGCGTGGCGATTGCCCGCGCGCTGGTCAATAATCCGCGCCTGGTACTTGCGGATGAACCGACCGGTAACCTGGACGCGCGCAATGCGGACAGTATTTTCCAGCTTCTCGGCGAGCTGAACGCCTCGCAGGGGACCGCGTTTCTGGTGGTGACCCACGATCTGCAGCTGGCAAAACGCATGGGGCGCCAGCTTGAGATGCGCGACGGTCATCTGAACGCGGAACTAACCCTGATGGGGGCGGAGTAATGGCGTCACCGTTATCGTTACTCATCGGGTTACGCTTTAGCCGCGGCCGCCGTCGCGGCGGCATGGTGTCGCTCATCTCCGTGATCTCGACCATCGGTATTGCGCTGGGCGTGGCGGTGCTGATTGTGGGCTTAAGCGCCATGAACGGCTTTGAGCGGGAGCTGAATAACCGCATTCTGGCGGTGGTGCCGCACGGGGAAATCGAGCCGGTTAACCAGCCGTGGGCCAACTGGAGCGACGCCCTGACTAAAGTGGAAAAAGTGCCCGGTATTGCGGCGGCCGCGCCCTACATTAACTTTACCGGGCTGGTAGAGAGCGGGGTAAACCTGCGCGCCATCCAGGTGAAAGGGGTCAACCCCGCCCAGGAAGCGCGACTGAGCGCGCTGCCGAACTATGTGCAGAACGGCGCGTGGGCGAACTTTAAGGCCGGCGAGCAGCAGATCATCATGGGCAAAGGCGTTGCCGATGCCCTGAAGGTGAAGCAGGGCGACTGGGTGTCAATCATGATCCCCAACGCCAGCGCTGACCACAAACTGCAGCAGCCCAAGCGCGTGCGCCTGCACGTCACCGGTATTCTCCAGCTGAGCGGCCAGCTTGACCATAGCTTTGCGATGGTACCGCTGGAAGATGCGCGCCAGTATCTCGACATGGGCGACAGCGTGACGGGCATTGCCATTAAGGTGAACGACGTCTTTAACGCCAACAAACTGGTGCGCGATGCCGGCAGCGTCACCAATAACTATGTCTATATCAAAAGCTGGATCGGTACTTACGGGTACATGTACCGTGATATCCAGATGATCCGCGCGATTATGTATCTGGCGATGGTGCTGGTGATTGGCGTGGCGTGCTTTAATATCGTCTCGACGCTGGTGATGGCGGTTAAGGACAAGAGCGGCGACATCGCCGTGCTGCGTACCCTCGGGGCAAAAGACGGTCTTATTCGCGCCATCTTCGTCTGGTATGGTTTGCTGGCGGGGCTGTTCGGCAGCCTGTGCGGCGTGGTGATTGGCGTGGTGGTTTCCCTGCAGCTGACGCCGATTATCAACGGAATTGAAAAGCTTATCGGCCACCAGTTCCTGTCCGGTGACATCTATTTTATTGACTTCCTGCCGTCTGAACTGCACTGGCTGGACGTTTTTTATGTGCTGCTTACAGCACTTTTACTGAGTCTGCTGGCAAGCTGGTATCCGGCGCGTCGCGCAAGCCGAATCGATCCGGCGAGGGTATTAAGTGGCCAGTAATTACGTCATGGTGTAGCGGTCCTGAGGCCGCTATGTCAGAAAGAGGAATGCACTATGTATTATGGATTTGATATTGGCGGCACCAAGATTGCGCTCGGCGTGTTTGATAAAAACCTCAAACTGCAGTGGGAGACCCGCGTTCCCACGCCGCGCGAAAGCTACGATGAATTTTTAACCGCCATTGCCGCGCTGGTTGCGCAGGCGGATGAACGCTTTGGCGTGAAAGGTAGCGTCGGTATCGGGATCCCGGGGATGCCCGAAACCGATGACGGCACGCTGTATGCCGCCAACGTGCCTGCCGCCAGCGGTAAACCGCTTCGCGCCGATCTTTCAGCCCTCCTTGAACGCGACGTGCGTTTAGACAACGATGCCAACTGCTTTGCCCTCTCTGAAGCCTGGGACGATGAGTTCCGTCAATATCCGCTGGTGATGGGGCTGATCCTCGGTACCGGCGTCGGCGGGGGGATTGTCATCAACGGTAAGCCGATTACCGGGCGCAGCTACATCACCGGGGAATTTGGTCATATCCGCCTGCCGGTGGATGCGCTGGAGGTGGTGGGGCGCGATTTTCCGCTGACCCGCTGCGGCTGCGGCCAGCACGGCTGTATTGAGAACTACCTCTCCGGCCGCGGGTTTGCATGGCTTTACGAACACTTCTATCATCAGAAACTTGAGGCCCCTCAAATCATTACCCTGTGGGAGCAGGGGGATGCGCAGGCGCGTGAACACGTCGAGCGCTATCTGGATCTGCTGGCGGTGTGTCTGGGAAATATTCTCACCATCGTCGACCCGGATCTGCTGGTGATCGGGGGAGGGCTATCAAACTTTACCGCGATTACGGAAAGGTTGTCCGGGCGTCTGCCCCGACATTTATTGCCGGTCGCCCGCGTGCCGCGTATTGAACGTGCGCGCCACGGGGACGCAGGAGGCATGCGCGGAGCCGCATTCCTTCATCTCACCGATTAGTTTACGAGGTCTTTATGCTGTCGCGTCGCCAGGGTCGACTCAGCCGTTTTCGCAAAAACAAACGCCGCTTACGAGAGCGCTTGCGCCAGCGGATCTTTTTCAGAGACAGAATAATGCCAGAAGCGATGGATAAACCCAGAGTGGTGGTGCTGACCGGCGCGGGGATCTCCGCCGAGTCAGGAATTCAGACCTTCCGTGCAGCGGACGGTCTGTGGGAAGAGCACCGTGTCGAGGACGTGGCGACGCCGGAAGGCTTTGCCCGCGATCCGGACCTGGTGCAGGCGTTTTACAACGCTCGCCGCCGGCAGCTTCAGCAGCCTGAGATTGCGCCGAACGCGGCGCATCTGGCGCTGGCGAAGCTGGAAGAGGCGCTGGGGGATCGTTTTCTGCTGGTGACGCAGAATATCGATAACCTGCACGAGCGGGCCGGCAACAAGAACATCATCCACATGCACGGTGAGCTGCTCAAGGTTCGCTGCGCCTGGAGCGGTCAGGTGCTGGACTGGAAAGAGGACGTGCTGCCGGAAGACAAATGCCACTGCTGCCAGTTCCCGTCGCGCCTGCGTCCGCACGTGGTCTGGTTTGGCGAAATGCCGCTGGGGATGGATGAGATCTACAGCGCGCTGGCGATGGCGGACGTGTTTATTGCTATTGGCACATCAGGTCACGTTTACCCGGCGGCGGGGTTTGTTCACGAAGCGCGACTGCACGGGGCGCATACGGTCGAGCTCAATCTGGAGCCAAGCCAGGTGGGCAGCGAGTTTGAAGAGAAGCAATACGGCCTGGCGAGTGAGGTGGTGCCGGCCTTTGTGGATAAGCTTCTGAAGGGGCTGTAAGAGTAACGGGCGACGCTGCGTCGCCCGTTATGTATTGCATTAACGACCTGCTTTTAACTTCTGATAATACTCTTCGTAAAGGCGACTCGCGTCGCCAACGTCGTTCTGCCATTCACCTTTGCTGATGGTGTCGGCGTCCGGATAGAGTGACTTATCGTTAGCCACGTCAGGCTTCAGCAGCTTGCGGGCGGCCAGGTTTGGCGTCGGGTAGCCAATCGTCTCGGCAACCTGTTTCGCCACGTCCGGGCGCAGCAGGAAGTTGATCAGCTTCAGCGCGCCGTCCACGTTTTTCGCGTTGGCCGGGATCGCGAGGCTATCCATCCAGAAGATGCCGCCTTCCTTCGGCCAGACCACCTCCAGCGGCGTACCGGCCTGGCGGGCAACATACGCAGAGCCGTTCCACACCATTCCCAGGTTCACTTCACCTTCCATATACGGGTTTGCTGGGTTATCAGAGTTGAATGCCGCCACGTTAGGCATCAGCTTTTTCAGCTCGTTGTAGGCCGCTTCAATCTCTTTCGGATCGGTGGTGTTACCGGAATAGCCAAGTTTACGCAGCGCGATCTGGAACACTTCACGCGCATCGTCGGTTAACAGCAGGCTGCCTTTGTATTCCGGTTTCCACAGGTCGGCCCAGCCGGTGACCGTTTTCGGATCGATGGCCTCGCTGTTAACGCCAATCGCCGTTGCCCCCCAGATGTAAGGAATGGAGTAGTCATTATTCGGGTCGAACGGCTTGTTGAGCATCTCAGGATCGAGGTTTGAAAAATGGGTTAGCTTCGTTTTATCGATCTTCTGGATCATCCCCTCTTTGCGCATTTTGTCGACAAAGTAAGTGGAGGGAACGACCAGATCGTATGCACCGTCTTTATAGGTTTTCAGCTTGGCGTACATGGTTTCATTCGACTCGTAGGTCGAGTAGATAACCTTAATGCCAGTCTCTTTGGTGAACTGCTCCAGCAGGCCCGGCGGCACATACTCGGTCCAGTTGTAGAAGTAGAGCGTTTTGCTGTCATCAGCGTGCGCGGCACCCATGCCAAGCACCAGCGCCGCAGCGGCGAGCATTTTTTTCATTTCATTGTCCCCTGAGATTTTGTTTTATCACGAGCAATAACCTGGCTGGCGATCACCAGAACCAGCGAAAACACCAGCAGAATGGTCGCCAGCGCGTTCACCTCTGGCGACACGCCGACTTTGACCATCGAATAGATCTTCAACGGCAGAATTTCGTAGCTCGGCCCGGTCACGAAGGAGGAGACCACCACGTCATCCATCGACAGCGTAAAGCTGAGCAGCCATCCGGCCGCCACGGCGGGCATCGCCAGCGGCAGGATGATTTTGCGCAGGATGGTCATTTCGCTGGCACCCAGATCCTTCGCCGCCTCCAGCATGCGCACGTCGAACCCTTTCAGGCGCGCGAAAACGGTCACCACCACAAACGGCAGGCAGAAGGTGATATGGGAAAACAGCAGCGACCAGAAGCCAAGCTGTACGCCCAGCAGCATAAACAGCACCAGTAGCGAAATCGCCATCACGATGTCCGGCGACATCATCACCACAAACAGCATGCCGCTGACGAACGGCTTGCCGCGAAAGCGATAGCGGTACAGCGCCACGGCGGTGAGGGAGCCAATCAGCGTGGCGAAGGTGGCGGAGACGATCGCCATCGTCAGCGAGTGCTGGGCTGCCTGCAGCAGGCTGTCGTTGTTCATCAGCAGGCTGTACCAGCTGGTGGTAAATCCTTGCCAGTTAATCCCGAACCGCGAGCTGTTAAAAGAGTTCACGATTAAAATGATAATCGGGATATAAAGATAGGCGTAGATGGCGGTCATAAAACCGCCGCGAAGCAGTCGACCGATCATTCGAGTTCCACCCTTTTATTCAGCAGGCGCGACGCGCGCCAGTAGACCAGCAGCATCAGCCCCATCACTACCGTCAGCGTAATGCTTGTCGCGGAACCGAACGGCCAGTCGCGGATGTTCAGGAACTGACTCTTGATCACGTTACCGATCAGCAGGTTTTTCGCTCCGCCCATCAGGTCGGACACGTAGAACAGGCCCATCGCCGGAAGCATCACCAGCAGACAGCCGGCAATAATGCCGGGCATGGTCAGCGGAATAATAATGCGGATGAAGGTCTGAAGCTTGTCAGCCCCCAGGTCTTTTGCCGCCTCCAGTAGCGGTTTATCAAGCTTCTCGATACTGGAGTAGAGCGGCATCACCATAAACGGCAGCAGGATATAGACCAGACCAACGATCACCGCGCTCGGGGTAAACATGATGCGTATCGGCGTATCGATTACCCCCAGCCACAGCAGAAATTCATTGAGGTAGCCTTTGGTGCTGAGGAAGATTTTCAGCCCGTAGATGCGAATCAGCGAGTTAGTCCAGAACGGCACAATCAGCAGAAACAGCAGCAGCGGGCGCACCTTCTGTGGCAGCCTGGCCAGGAACCATGCGAAAGGGTACCCCAGCAGCAGGCAGGCCACGGTAGCCATCAGCGCCATATTAAGCGAGTGCAGCAGCACGTCGAAATAGAGCGGATCGAGCAGGCGCGCGTAGTTGTCCAGCGTAAAGACCAGCGAAACGAAGTTTGTATCGTCCCGGGTCAGGAAGCTGGTGGCAACGATCATCAGGTTGGGTAAAAAGACAAACAGCACAAGCCAACCGACGATAGTGGCAATCACCACCTTCTGGAACTTACTTGTGTTCTTCATCAGCCAGCACAACCTCCCAGCTTTCTACCCAGTTGATAACCATTTTCTGGTCGAGAGAGTGGTCGAAGTCAGGATCGTCCTCGTTAAAGAATTCGCTGACCATTACCATTTTGCCGTTCTCCAGCTCGACGACAGATTCCAGCGTCATCCCTTTGTAGTTGCGCTCGCGGATATAGCCGATTAACCCTTCGGCCTCGGTATTGCCGTGAATTTCATCGACGCGCAGATCTTCCGGGCGCAGCAGAACGTTGAGCTTTTGCCCCTTTTCGACGGGGAAATTCACCGTGATATTGCACTCGCGTCCTTCAACGCTGGCGCGCACGCGCTGGTCGTCCAGACGCTCAATCACCGTGGCGTTAAAGATATTGATTTCGCCAATGAAGCTGGCGACAAACAGGTTTTTCGGCTCTTCGTAGATTTCGCGCGGCGTACCGTCCTGCTCAATCTTGCCGTCGCGCATCACCACGATACGGTCTGACATGGTCAGTGCCTCTTCCTGGTCGTGGGTGACGAAGACAAAGGTGATGCCAAGCTTGCGCTGTAGCGCTTTCAGCTCGTTCTGCATCTGCTTGCGCAGCTTGTAGTCCAGCGCGGAGAGGGATTCATCCAGCAGAAGCAGGCGCGGTTTATTGACCACGGCGCGGGCAATCGCCACGCGCTGCTGCTGACCGCCGGAGAGCTGGTGGGGCTTACGCTGGGCAAACGCTTCCAGCTGTACCATGCGCAGGGCGTCGGTGACGCGCGGTTCAATCTCATTAGCCGGGGTCTTTTGCATCCGCAGGCCAAACGCCACGTTCTCAAACACGGTCATGTGCGGGAACAGGGCATAGCTCTGAAAGACGGTATTGACGTGGCGATCTTCGGCAGGAACCTGGGTTATGTCCTGGTTCTCAAGATGGATGCGGCCATTATCAACGCTTTCCAGCCCGGCGATAAGGCGCAGTACGGTGGTTTTGCCGCAGCCGGAAGGACCAAGCAGCGTAAGAAACTCACCATCATTGATGGTCAGGTTGAGGTCGGAAATGACGTCTTTGCCATCAAAGCTTTTACGAATTCGTTCCAGTTGCACCAGCGGTGAACGAGAACGGGATTGTGTATTCAATTTTTGCGCTGTCCCATATAGACGCCTCAGGCAGCAGACTGAAGCGGGGTTTGTGTGTAACCACCTTGGTGACTCGTAATGAGGGCGGACATTCTACGGCAATCCCCCGTAATCGCCAATCCTTGTCACTGATTCATAAGCTACATTTATTAACGCATAAAGATATAAACGTAAAAAGTTCTCGTTTGCGGGATAAAAGTGACCTGACGCAATATTTGCGTTTTGATGCTTATTGATAATGTTGTCACGAAAAGTGAGGGTGACTGCATGGATAAATTACTTGAGCGTTTTTTACAGTATGTTTCGCTGGATACCCAATCTAAGCCGGGTGTCCGCCAGGTGCCAAGCACCGAAGGCCAGTGGAAGTTGTTAAACCTGCTTAAAGAGCAGCTTGACGCCATGGGGCTGGTCAACGTCACGTTAAGCGAAAAAGGCACTGTGATGGGAACGCTGCCGGCGAATGTGCCGGGTGATATTCCGGCGATTGGCTTTATCTCCCATGTCGACACCTCTCCGGATTTTAGCGGTAAGCATGTTAACCCGCAGATCGTGGAAAACTACCGCGGCGGCGATATTGCGCTGGGTATTGGCGACGAAGTGCTGTCTCCGGTGATGTTCCCGGTGCTGCACCAGTTGCTCGGCCAGACGCTGATCACCACCGACGGTAAAACGCTGCTGGGGGCGGATGACAAGGCGGGCATCGCGGAGATCATGACCGCGCTGGCGGTGCTGAAAGAGAAAAATATCCCGCACGGAGATATCCGCGTGGCCTTTACGCCGGACGAAGAGGTCGGCAAAGGCGCGAAGCACTTCGACGTGGAAGCCTTTAACGCGCAGTGGGCCTATACCGTTGACGGCGGCGGCGTCGGTGAACTGGAGTATGAAAACTTCAATGCCGCGTCCGTCACGATCAAAATTGTCGGTAACAACGTTCACCCCGGTTCGGCGAAAGGCGTCATGGTGAACGCCTTGTCGCTGGCGTCGCGTATTCATGCGGAAGTCCCGGCGGAAGAGAGCCCTGAACAGACCGAAGGTTACGAGGGCTTTTATCACCTCACCAGCATCAAAGGCACCGTGGACAGCGCGCAGATGCACTACATCATCCGCGATTTCGACCGCAAAGCCTTTGAGGCCCGCAAGCGCAAGATGATGGAGATCGCTAAGAAGGTTGGTAAAGGATTACACCCTGATTGCTATATTGAGCTCATTATCGAAGATAGCTATTACAATATGCGCGAGAAGGTGATGGCCCATCCGCACATTCTTGATATCGCCCAGCAGGCGATGCGCGACTGTGATATTGAACCGCAGCTGAAGCCGATTCGCGGCGGCACCGACGGTTCTCAGCTGTCGTTTATGGGACTGCCGTGCCCGAACTTGTTTACCGGTGGCTATAACTACCACGGCAAGCATGAGTTTGTGACGCTGGAAGGGATGGAAAAAGCAGTGAAGGTGATAGTGCGGATAGCGGAACTTACTGCAAAAGGCTAAAAAACGCCCGGTGGCGCTAGGCTTACCGGGCCTACATTCGGATCGTAGGTCGGGTAAGGCGAAGCCGCCACCCGACAATGAGGCAAGGAGTGCCCATGTCAAACTATCGTCGCCACTACATCCCCGGCGGTACATGGTTTTTCACCGTAAACCTGCAAAACCGCCAGAGCGATTTGCTTACCCGTTATATCGACAGTCTGCGCGCTGCCACCTCTTTGGTTAAACGTGCAAAGCCGTTCACGATCAACGCATGGGTTATTCTGCCTGAGCATATGCACTGTATCTGGACCTTACCGGAAGGAGATAGCGACTTTTCGGCACGCTGGCGGGATATCAAAAAAACGTTTAGCCGCAACATCGACATGCGCCACGTATGGCAGCCGCGTTTCTGGGAGCACACCATTCGCAATGAAAAGGATTACCTGCGACATATGGATTACGTCTACATCAATCCGGTGAAGCATGGCTATGTCAGTAAGGTTATTGACTGGCCTTTTTCAACGTTTCATCGCGATGTGGCTGAAGGTTTGTATCCGGTGGATTGGGCGGGAGAGATCGAGGATTTTGCGGCGGGTGAGCGGAAGTGAAAAGCCGGGTGGCGGCTACGCCTTACCCGGCCTACATTCGGATCGCAGGCCCGGTAAGCGAAGCGCTACCGGGCATTAAAGCAACTCAGTCCTCAAAGAACCAGTACCCGCTGTTGACCAGCGCGGCCAGCATCGCGAGGAAGGACGGGTCTTCCAGCGCATCGCCAAAGGTGTCGGCAGTCAACACCAGATGGCTGGCAATGGCTTCCAGCGCCGGTCGGTGTGGAGAGTCCAGCTTCTCGCCGTTGACGAACACCTCTTCACCAATGCGCAGCACGCGCAATCCGCCCAGACGTACCAGCTTGTCGCCTTGCTGGAGCGCATCGTAAATCTCGTCCGCCTGATACGGCGGCTCCGGTGGCGCAACGTCCAGCTCGTGGCGGGACTGGCTGATAAACTCGCCAAACCATTGTTTAAAGTGTTCCGGCTCGTTGATCAGATCCAGCATCATGCCGCGCAGTTTATCCAGCTCTTCTGGCACAATATCTGCCGGATGCTCTCGCGCAGGTACATCCGGATCGCTGTAGCGATAGCTGCCCAGCTCGCGCTGCAGAACATAGTCGGCAAAGCCGCTGATCATCTCGCGACCGCTCGGCGCGCGGAATCCAACGGAGTAGTTCAGCGAGTTCTCCAGGGAGTAACCTTCATGAGGGAATCCCGGCGGAATGTAGAGGATATCGCCCGGCTCCAGCTCTTCGTCGATAATTCCTTCGAACGGATCCACCTGAAGCAGATCCGGGTGCGGGCAGTGCTGTTTCATTGGCACTTTTTCGCCCACGCGCCAGCGGCGGCGGCCCGTACCCTGAATGATAAACACGTCGTACTGGTCCAGATGCGGACCCACGCCGCCGCCCGGTACAGAGAAGGAGATCATCAGATCGTCCATTCGCCAGTCGGGCAGGGCGCGGAACGGGCGCATTAGCGCGGCAGTTGGCTCGTGCCAGTGGTTGACCGCCTGTACCAGCAGCGACCAGTTGCTTTCGCCGAGGTGATCGTAGCTTTCGAAAGGACCGTGGCTGACCTGCCATTTCCCGTCCTGGTGGCTGACCAGGCGGCTGTCGACTTCGTTTTCCATGGCCAGACCGGCCAGCTCGTCAGGCGAGATAGGGTCGACAAAGTTGCTGAACCCGCGTTTCAGAACCACCGGGCGCTTTTGCCAGTAACGTTCGATAAACTCGGGCCAGTTAAGTGTTAAGTGATAATCCATATTTTTTTATTCCGCAGGCTCTTACTGACTCGGATTATAACGGAAGCTCAGGCCCCCGGCTGCGAGATCCTCGCATTTTTCACATAACGGGTTAACTATCGTCCGAAGTGGGCTGCTGTCGACCAAAAATCACTTCCATTCTGGCCCCACCCAGCAAGCTTTCGCTGGTTTCGATTTTGCCATCGTACTGGTCGACAATCTCGCGGGCCACGGCTAATCCCACCCCCTGACCGGGACGCAGCGTATCCGCTCGCTGACCGCGATCGAACACCACATCACGTTTATTGCGCGGGATCCCCGGGCCATCATCCTCGACGATAATATGTAATTCGTTATCCGTCTGGCGCGCCGACACTTCCACAAACTCCAGGCAGTACTTGCAGGCGTTATCCAACAGGTTGCCCATCACTTCCATAAAGTCATTTTTTTCGCCGACAAAGCTAATCTCAGGCGAAATATCGAGGCTGATATTCACCCCTTTACGCTGATACACCTTGTTGAGCGCGGACGTGAGATTATCCAGCAGCGGGGCTACCGGGTGCAGCTCGCGGCTCAGGAGCGCGCTGCCGGAACGCATGCTGGCGCGGTGCAGATAATAGCCAATTTGCTGCGAGATTCGGCTGATCTGTTCCAGCATCACCGGCTCGGCATCGTCGACGCTCAACTTTGAGCTGCGCATTGAACGCAGGGTGCTTTGCATCACGGCCAGCGGTGTTTTCAGGCTGTGCGTGAGGTCGGTCAGGGTCGTACGGTACTTATCATAGCGTTCACGCTCGCTTTTCAGCAGGCGATTGAGGTTACGCACCAGGCTGGTCAGCTCACGGGTGGTTTCCGGGTTGAGCTTTTCACGATGATGTTCCTCAAGCTCGCGCACCTCTCGCGCCAGGGACTCAATAGGGCGCAAGCTCCACCACGCCGCCACCCAAAGCAGCGGGATCACCAGCAGCAGGTTTGCGGCGAGAACATAAACGAACCAGCCCCAGACCTTATAGGAACGTTTTAGCTCAACCGGGATGGTGTCAATCACCACAATGGTCAACTGCGGCATGTTCATGGTCGCCGGGTAGATATTGATCGCCACCGAGTGCGTCATCTCCGTCTCGGCATCGTCAGCGCGGATTTCATTGAGCTTTTGCTGCATTGAGCGATCTTCGCGGATCAGGGTGCTGGTGGTGTTGAGATCGGCTTCAATCTCATGAAATCCGTTGGTTTTGAGCCATTCAGGACGAATGCTATTCACCAGCCACGGAATATCGCGCTGCGCCCAAAGCAACTTTCCCTTTTCGTTATAAATCATTGCCAGGGTTGGGCTCTGCTGATTCAGATTTTCCGGCATTTCAACGGTGATGTGGTTGTCTTCCCATTTCGCCAGGGTATAAAACAGATTGCTTTCGCCGCGTAACAGACGAAAGGTCGTTTTATCGAAGCTGACGCTGTACCCTACGAGGGCGACCATACCGTAGGAGAGCGACAGCACCAACACCACCGCGGCCGTAGCCAGTAAAAAGCGAACCCGCAGCGAGAGGGGCAGAATATGGCGCAAAATCCGTCTCATTTAGCGTAATTCAAACAGGTAGCCCTGACCGCGGACGGTGGTAATCACATCCTGCGGATACTGCGCCTGAATTTTCTTACGCAAACGCCCCATCAGCACGTCGATGGTGTGACTCTCGCGCAGCTCAGCGTCAGGGTAGAGCTGGAGCATTAAGGAGTCTTTGCTCACTACCTTGCCGCTGTTACGGATCAGCGTTTCCATAATGGTGTATTCGAATGCGGTCAGCTTGATCGCTTCATCGTTAATTGAGAGCTCGCGCCGGGAGAGATCCACCTGGAAAGGCGGAATGGAGATAACCTGTGAAGCCAGCCCGCTGTTGCGGCGTAACAGCGCCTGCATGCGCGCCGCCACTTCTTCAATATGGAACGGTTTGGTGACGTAATCATCCGCACCGGCGCTGAGCACTTCAACTTTGTCCTGCCAGCCTTCGCGTGCCGTCAGAACCAGAACCGGCAGAGAAACATCATGGCTGCGCCAGCGACGAATTAACGACAGGCCGTCTTCATCAGGCAGGCCTAAATCGACAATGGCGATGTCCGGCAGGTGTTCATTGAGATAATAATCGGCTTCTTTTGCATCTTCAGCATCGTCCACCTGATGTCCCATCTCCTGAAGCTGAACCTTCAGGTGGTGGCGTAGCAATGCGTTATCCTCAACAACCAGTACGCGCATCATCTTTTCTCCGGGAATAAATAGTATGAATAGTTTAACGCTGATTATGTTGCTGTGGGGATAAACATTCAGTAAACCGGGGAAAAGCAACCCCCTTTCCGGGCGGAAAGGGGAGGAAGGACGTTATTTCAGCTCGTCAACCATGGTGATGGCGCGGCCAATGTAATTCGCCGGGGTCATGGCTTTCAGGCGGGTTTTCTCTTCTTCCGGCAGTGCCAGACCGTCGATAAACTGCTTCATGCCTTCGGCGTCAACGCGTTTACCGCGGGTCAGCTCTTTCAGCTTCTCGTACGGCTTTTCGATACCGTAACGGCGCATCACGGTCTGAATCGGCTCTGCCAGCACTTCCCAGTTGTGATCCAGTTCGTCCAGCAGACGATCGCGGTTCACTTCCAGTTTGCTCATGCCTTTCAGGGTGGACTGATATGCGATCAGCGCGTAGCCGATGCCCACGCCCAGGTTACGCAGTACGGTGGAGTCGGTCAGGTCGCGCTGCCAGCGGGAAACCGGCAGTTTGCTCGCCATATGCTGCAGCACGGCATTCGCCAGGCCCAGGTTGCCTTCAGAGTTTTCGAAGTCGATGGGGTTCACTTTGTGCGGCATGGTGGAGGAACCGATTTCACCGGCGATGGTTTTCTGCTTGAAGTGGTTCAGCGCGATGTAGCCCCAAACGTCACGATCGAAGTCGATCAGGATGGTGTTGAAGCGCGCGATGCAGTCAAACAGCTCGGCGATGTAGTCGTGCGGCTCAATCTGGGTGGTGTACGGGTTCCACTGAATGCCCAGAGAGGTCACGAACTCTTCGCTGAACTGATGCCAGTCCACTTCCGGGTAAGCGGCGATGTGGGCGTTATAGTTACCGACCGCGCCGTTGATTTTGCCCAGAATTTCAACCTGTTCCAGCTGACGATACTGGCGCTCCATGCGGTACGCCACGTTCGCCATCTCTTTACCCATGGTGGATGGGGTGGCCGGCTGGCCGTGGGTACGGGAAAGCAGTGGAATATCGCGGTATTCCACGGAGAGTGCTTTCACCGCGTCGATAATTTTACGCCAGTAAGGCAGCACAACCTCTTTACGCGCGGTGGAGAGCATCAGCGCGTGAGACAGGTTGTTGATATCTTCGGAAGTACAAGCGAAGTGAATGAATTCGGATACCGCGTGCAGGGCAGGGACGCTTTCCACTTTCTCTTTCAGGAAGTACTCAACCGCTTTCACGTCGTGGTTGGTGGTGCGTTCAATGGTCTTAATGCGCGCGGCGTCTTCTTCGCTAAATTCAGCAACGATTTTATCAAGGTAATCGTTTGCCTTTTCATCAAAAGCAGGAACTTCCTTGATTGCTGCCTGGGCGGCCAGCTTCTGCAGCCAGCGTACTTCAACCTGAACACGGAACTTCAGCAAACCATATTCGCTGAAGATCCCGCGCAGCGCGCTGACTTTATCGCCGTAGCGTCCATCGACAGGGGATACGGCGGTCAGTGAGGATAATTCCATAATTCGCAACTCCGGGAGGTTAACAATGAGCAAGAATTTGTTTTGCCTGAGTGGTCAGGCGATTACGAGAAAACATTAACTGCAGGCGGCCACCGCCAACCTGGTGCCACAGCACGGCAGCGCGGATCCCTGCCAGCAGGGACGCGCGCACTTTTGCCTGTACCTGCGGACTTTGCAGTACGGCAGGGGATCCGGTGACCTGAATACGCGGGCCCAGCGGGCTGATGACGTCAACGTAAATGCCCGCCATGGCGCTCAGCAGCGTTTCGGACTGCAGGTCGAAATGGTCGAGCTGACGCTGTAACCCGGCGATGCGATCGCCCAGGGTATTAAGCGCGCCTTTCGCGGCGCTCAGCTTACGCTCCAGCACCATCAGGCTTAAGGTGTAGCGGGTCAGCTCCGCGTTTAACCCCTGACGGCTGCTGGCGTTAAGTACGCCAAGCAGGGTTTCAAGACCGAGACGAAGATTGGTTTCACTGCCGCCGAACACACCCAGAGTTGAACCGGGGTTGAGGTCGATAACGCTGTTGAGCGAAACGTGCAGGGCGTCAGCGTCGCAGTGACCCTGATGCGCCAGCTGTTGCACCAGACGAGCTGACTGGCAAATTCCCGCCAGCGCCAGGGTGATGTCATAGTAATTCTTCGCCACACGGTCTCCTTTATGTGTGCAATCGGTTAAACAGCGGGCAGCGGCAGGCGCTGTTCAATGATCCCGCCGCCCAGGCAGATCTCACCGCTGTAGAAGACAGCGGACTGACCCGGGGTAACGGCGGCGACCGGCTCGTCGAAACGCACGTCAATGCGGTCGTCATCTAGCGCGGTAATGGTGCAAGGAATATCGGTCTGACGGTAGCGCGTTTTCACCGTGCAGCGCAGCGTGCCTTTCAGCGGCTCGCGATCGACCCAGTCCAGCTGCTGTGCGATAAGGCCAACGGACATCAGACGCGGGTGGTCGTGACCCTGAGCCACCACCAGAATATTGTTTTCGACGTCTTTGTCGACCACGTACCACGGATCTTCGCTGCCTTCTTTCGTCCCGCCAATACCCAGGCCTTTACGCTGGCCTAAGGTGTGGTACATCAGCCCCTGATGCTGACCAATCTCGTCGCCATCAACGGTGACAATTTTACCCGGCTGCGCAGGGAGGTAGCGGCCAAGGAAATCACGGAACTTTCGCTCGCCGATAAAGCAGATACCGGTAGAG
Organism: Enterobacter asburiae; assembly: GCA_011754535.1. Classification (NCBI taxonomy): domain Bacteria; kingdom Pseudomonadati; phylum Pseudomonadota; class Gammaproteobacteria; order Enterobacterales; family Enterobacteriaceae; genus Enterobacter; species Enterobacter asburiae. The sequence goes on from JAAQVN010000001.1 coordinate 1,927,252, forward strand.
TCTTTTTTCTTCGCGGTGATCAGGTCCAGCTCTTCAGCGATTTTACGCACTTCCGGTTTTTCCAGTTCGCCAACCGGGAACAGGCTTTGCGCAATCTGTTCGTGGCTCAGCGTATAAAGGAAGTAGCTCTGATCTTTGTTGCCGTCCAGGCCGCGCAGCAGCTGGCTTTTGCCATTCACGTCTGCACGACGCACGTAGTGACCCGTCGCAATGTAGTCAGCGCCCAGATCTTCCGCGGCGAATTCCAGGAAGGCTTTAAATTTGATCTCTTTGTTGCACAGAATATCCGGGTTCGGCGTACGGCCCGCTTTGTACTCTTCAAGGAACAGTTCAAAGACGTTATCCCAGTATTCTGCGGCAAAGTTAACGGTGTGCAGTTCAATGCCGAGCTTATCGCATACGGCCTGCGCATCGGCGAGATCCGCAGCGGCAGTGCAGTATTCCTCGCCATCATCTTCCTCCCAGTTCTTCATGAACAGGCCCTCCACCTTATAGCCCTGTTGCTGTAACAGGTAGGCGGAAACGGAGGAATCGACACCGCCGGACATGCCGACGATCACTTTTTTCTGGCTGTTATCTGACATGGAATACTCACGACATTGAACTTCAAGGCGGCGTATTCTATCACGCCCCCCCACCGTTGACACCCTCTGTAAACGGCCAGTTAAATTCTCCGATGACACCCAGCGGCAAGCGCGTGTCTGACTGCCAGCAGCGGATGCTTTCCGCAACCAGCGGCGAGCGCAGGTTTGGCGCGTTCAGGATCTCCTCGGCGGTGACCCACAGGCAGCGATCGATATCGTCATCGTGCGGTTCAGTGGCGCACGTTTCGCTAAGCTCAACGGCAAATAAAAAGCGCAGGAATGGGGTGCTGTCGGGTGCAATCCACTGGTGCATGCGGATGAAGTGCTGCGGTTCAGCGTGAATGCCCGTCTCTTCCCAGAGCTCGCGCTTCGCAGCCTGCAGCAACGTTTCATTGGCTTCAAGATGCCCGGCAGGCTGATTCCACAGCGCCTTGCCGTTGATGCTCTCTTCCACAACGAGGAATTTTCCCTGCGCATGCACCACGCAGGCGACCGTAACATGAGGTTTAAACATCGTTTCTCCTTAAGGGGCAACGTCGCGCCATTCGCCGTTTGCCAGCGTATCCAGCGTATAGCTGCCCATGGCGTAGCGAATCAGACGCAGGGTAGGGAAGCCGACGTGTGCGGTCATGCGCCTCACCTGACGGTTGCGGCCTTCATACAGGGTGATTTTGAGCCAGCTTGTCGGGATGGATTTGCGCTCGCGAATGGGTGTGTTACGCGGCCACAGCCACTCCGGCTCATTCACGCGTTCAATACCGGCGGGCAGGGTGGGGCCGTCGTTCAGCGTCACGCCGCTGCGTAATTTCGCCAGCGTCTCTTCGTCCGGCTCGCCCTCGACCTGCACGAAGTAAATTTTTCCGGTGCGTTTGCCCGGCTGCGTGAGCTTCGCCTGCAGAGCGCCGTCATTGGTTAAGACCAAAAGTCCTTCGCTGTCCCGGTCCAGACGCCCGGCGGCGTAAACACCCTGAACAGGGATGTAATCCTTCAGCGTGCTGCGCCCGGCCTCATCGGTGAACTGCGGCAAAACATCGTAGGGTTTATTGAACAAAATCACCCGCTTCGGCTGGGTTTGCTGGGGGCGTCTGGTGGCTTGTCGCGAGCTGAATCGCTCAACCCGGTGTTTTGTAAAAGAAGTTTTCTTCATGGTATTTTCAGGCGTTATCAATTGCCGCATTATAGCCTAATAACGAAGACCTTTCATGGCGCAGGACAATCAGGTACTATCGAAGGGCTCATTACAATTTATTAACATAAGATCAGTAACAACCAGAAGCGCTCGAAGGAGAGGTTAATGGAAAGCAAAGTAGTTGTTCCGGCGGAAGGTAAAAAGATCACCCTGCAAAACGGCAAGATTAACGTTCCTCACAATCCGATTATCCCGTTCATCGAAGGTGACGGTATCGGTGTAGACGTTACCCCGGCAATGCTGAAAGTGGTTGATGCCGCTGTTGAGAAAGCCTACAAAGGCGAGCGTAAAATTTCCTGGATGGAAATTTACACCGGTGAGAAATCGACTCAAGTTTATGGCCAGGACGTCTGGCTGCCAGCGGAAACGCTGGACCTGATCCGCGAATACCGCGTTGCTATTAAAGGCCCACTGACTACCCCAGTTGGTGGCGGCATCCGTTCCCTGAACGTGGCACTGCGTCAGGAGCTTGACCTGTACGTGTGTCTGCGTCCGGTTCGTTACTATCAGGGCACCCCAAGCCCGGTTAAGCACCCTGAACTGACCGACATGGTTATCTTCCGCGAAAACTCAGAAGACATCTACGCGGGTATCGAATGGAAAGCGGACTCTGCTGACGCAGAAAAAGTGATTAAATTCCTGCGCGAAGAGATGGGCGTGAAGAAAATTCGCTTCCCTGAGCATTGCGGTATCGGCATCAAGCCGTGTTCCGAAGAAGGGACCAAACGTCTGGTGCGTGCGGCCATCGAATATGCGATCACCAACGACCGTGACTCTGTGACCCTGGTTCACAAGGGCAACATCATGAAGTTCACCGAAGGCGCGTTCAAAGACTGGGGCTACCAGCTGGCGACCGAAGAGTTCGGCGGTGAGTTGATCGACGGCGGCCCGTGGCAGAAGATTAAGAACCCAAACACCGGCAAAGAGATCGTCATTAAAGATGTGATCGCCGATGCGTTCCTGCAGCAGATCCTGCTGCGTCCTGCAGAATACGACGTCATTGCCTGTATGAACCTGAACGGTGACTACATTTCTGACGCCCTGGCAGCGCAGGTTGGCGGTATCGGTATCGCCCCTGGTGCGAACATCGGTGACGAGTGCGCCCTGTTCGAAGCGACCCACGGTACTGCGCCTAAATACGCAGGCCAGGACAAAGTGAACCCAGGCTCTATCATCCTGTCCGCTGAGATGATGCTGCGTCATATGGAATGGTTCGAAGCCGCAGACCTGATCGTCAAAGGTATGGAAGGCGCGATTAACGCGAAAACCGTAACTTACGACTTCGAACGCCTGATGGAAGGCGCTAAGCTACTGAAATGTTCAGAGTTTGGCGACGCCATTATCGCGAACATGTAATCCAGATTCTGGGTTTAACAAGAGCGGGGGCCTGAGGGTTCCCGTTTTTTTTGCCTCTGCCTGCAGGAAATAACACGATGCTCGCTACTGTTCTTATTGCTGTCGTTGCATTCATCCATGTCTACATTCTTGTGCTGGAAATGTTCCTGTGGAACACCAGAACAGGGCACAAGGCCTTTAATTTGCGTCCCGACTTTGCGCGGGAAACCCGCGTGCTGGCCGCGAATCAGGGGCTCTATAATGGTTTTCTGGCGGCGGGCCTGGTCTGGAGCCTCTGGCTTGGCGAAAAAGGCGTCCATGTGGCCATCTTCTTCCTGGTCTGCGTGCTGATTGCCGGTCTCTTTGGCGCAGCGACGGCCAGCCGGAAGATACTGTACGTTCAGGCATTACCTGCTCTCGCGGCCCTGCTTGCGCTGCTTCTCTGACGCAACGCGTTGGTCAACCGTCCGTCGTCGGATATTCTTTTGGCTTCACCCTGAAAGGTTAAAACTGTTATGAATAACGAAATCCCACTGAAGTATTATGACATCGTCGAAGAATACGCGACGGAAGCGACAAAGCCCGTGAGTGAATCGGAGCAGGACCCGCTGGCGCATTATTTCCAGCTGCTTCTCACGCGTTTGTCGAATAATGAGGAGATTGATGAGGAAGCCCAGCAAGAGATGGCGCGTGAAGCTGGAGTTCATGCCGAACGTATTGATGATATTGCGAATTTCCTCAATCAGTGGGGAAATGAATAACCTAACGAGCGACGCCAGTGAGCTGCTTCGCAAGCTCACTCCGGGTGACCGATTTTGAGAAATACCATCCCTGAACGAAAGCCTCGGGATATCTTTCTGCAATAAAGCGATACTGTATTTCGCTCTCAACGCCTTCGAAAACAAGCGTTTTATTCAGTTTTGCGAGGGCGTCACAAAAGATAACAAAAATATTCTGCTTATAATGCTCGCTGATGCCGTCGACCAGCGACTTGTCGATTTTGATCTCATCATATTCCAGAAGAGAGAGTCGGGCCAGGTTTGAGTTTTGCACCCCGAAGTCATCAATGGATATCTTCACGCCAAGCGATTTTAACTCCTTACAAAAATCCTCCAGAATAGTCTCCGTGGAAACGGCTTTTTCAGAAAGCTCGATTTTAACCAGAGACAGGGGAATGTTATTAGCTAAACACAGACGGCGTAAAATGCTGATAAATTGTCCATCTTCTATTTCCGTTCTTCCTACATTGAGCGAAACCACCAGTCGATGTTTAATAACAAGCGGTGCGATATCCGCAAGGGATTTTTCGAGAATATTAATGTAGTATTTTTTATACAGGCCTATTTTTTTGATTAGTGGAATAAACAGTTCCGGTGAGACGTCACCGTATTTTACATCACGCCATCGGGACAAAACTTCCACACCCACTATTTTTTTATCCTGAATCCTGACAATAGGCTGGTAGTGCACGCCGATAGTGTTGGTAAAAACGGCTTTAACCAGCGTCCGCTCCAGTGAGAATCGATCTTCATTGAGTCGAAAGAAAAATAGCGTTATCGCCACCCAGATAAAACATAAAATGACTGCGAGCACGGTAAACACGACGGGCGACAGGGAGGCCAGTCCCGCATTGTGGTGCTTCACAATGACGCACAAATCCCAGGATGCGCTGCACTGGGTGAGTGTAAGGGTAAACAAAGAGGAATGCAGTCCGCTCTGCTGTTTTAACTCCGGGGTCGCCGAAAAAAATATTCTGCCGAAGTCTTTTGTGGTTGTGCTGAGAGAGTAGTTTGCGGTGACCGGGATGAATTTATCGTAAGCGTTGCGGGAGGTGAAGATAATAAGATTATTATAGATGGCCGCATTGCCGGTAAAAAAATCTTTTCTGGAAAATTGCGCGAGGAGGAATCCTCTGGGCGTTTTATGCAGTTCCGCAGGAAGCGGGACAGGATTAGCGAGTTTTCCCCAAAAAGCGGTACAGATTATTTTTCCCTGTTCTATATAACCGATGTCTGCAAGATAGCGGCTTTCAAGCTTTATCTGCCGGTAGCGATCGAGACTGCTTTTGTCACATCCCTGAGCGCTCAGGCTTTTGAGTGTCTGTGCCACGCTCTGGGTCAAACTTTCCGAATAGTGTAAAAGGGTACGGGAAATTTCAAGCTGCTTGCTTTTCTGCTGACCCACGATAACCGCGTTGACCGCATAAAGAGACAGGAAGACCAGAAACGCTGAAACGATAGCAACGGCAATGATCTTTTTCATTTTCCGGATACCCTGTCTGCTCCCTGATTTCTCAAATCTTAACACAGGCAGGGCAAGCTACAAGCGTGATAATAACGGCAGCCGGGCTACTCCAGAGAAATGAACGCCTGCCTAAGTGCAATTCATTTTCCTCTTAACCAGAGCTTTGTTACAGTGACAACAGTTGTCAGCCAGGGATGACTGGCGTGATAAGGTGGAAAAGCTCGTGCATGTGAAAAATACTTTTTACACAACAACCATTACCGTCATCATTGTCTCACTGATCGTTTCATTGTCGCTTGCCGTCCAGATTGCCACGTCCCGACAGCAGTCAATCCAGCAGATCAATACCAGCGTTGCCAATTTGAGCCATACCCTGAACGTCTACACTGAAGGGATCATCCGCCAAAGTGAAATGTTGATTACCACCGTTTCTGACACAATTGAAATTTATGGCATGACCCCTCAACAGGCGATCAATATTCAGCGAATGATAAGCAATCAGGATAATCTTCTTACTCAGATTAATAATGTAGTTGTCTATGATGCGCATGGGGATATCTTCACCGCGTTGCACAAAAATTTTGCGGGTCCCCGTAAAGGCGCGGACAGGGCATTTTTTGTCTACCACAAGGAAAATAAAAGTCAGCAGATTTATATTGGTGAGCCGGTGATAAGCAGAACCAATGGTAAATGGGTTATTACCCTTAGCCGACGACTTGAAACCCACACCGGTGCGTTTAACGGTGTTGTGGTGGTGACACTGGGTATCGAAAATTTTCTGGCCCTGTATGGACAGATAAAAATTGGTCACGCGGGTGTTATCGGTTTAACGACACAAGCAGGCGTTTTACTGATTCGTTATCCTTTTAAAAATAACTATATCGGTACGATTTTTTCTGATTCACCTCTCTTCAGAAAATACCTCAAGGTACAAAATACAGGTATAGCCAGCTCTGTCTCCCGGTTTGATAAAATCGAACGCATTTATGCCTATGAGAAAAACAGACGCTACGGACTGGTTACGACGGTAGCGGTAAGCATCGATGAAGCCCTTTCACCGTGGCGCAAGCAGGCGATTCAGCTTGCCGCACTTATTTTGGTCTTTACCGCGACACTCATCGTGGCGTCCTGTTTCCTCTATTCCGACTTATCCAGAAAAACACGGGATAACAAAGCGCTAAAAATTATTGCCTCGGAGGATGCGCTGACAGGGCTTTATAACAGGCGCATCTTTGATGAAAAAATCCTCTCGGAAATTGCGGCGTGTGCGGTAAAGGACGCGCCGGTTTCGCTGCTCCTTGTGGATGTGGACTACTTCAAAAAGTACAACGATAACTACGGCCATCCGGAAGGAGACAGATGCCTGGCGTTGCTGGGAAACTGCCTCAGGGAAAGTCTCACCCGGGACAACCAGATTGTGGCACGTTATGGCGGGGAGGAGTTTGCGTTGATTTTGCCTGAAACGGATATTCAGGAGGCGCTCCGCCTTGCGCAGACGATTATTCGCAATGTTTTCTCTCAGCAAATTGAACACGCGTTTAGTCCCTTCGGGCGGGTCACGGTAAGCGTAGGGATCTCCAGTGCGCGTGCTGTCAACATCGCGGATAGCCAGCAGAATATTATTAATGCTGCCGACCAGGCGCTCTATCAGGCGAAACGCGGGGGACGCAACCGGCACGCTTTTGTTGGGGCATGATCAAAAAAAAGCCCACTCATGAGTGGGCAAGAAATACTGGAAGCAATGTGAGCAATGTCGTACTGAATACCTGAGTGTTTTTCTCAACTATTCAGCGTTGAGAAAGATAATCTTTCTCAACAAAAGATGCAACCCCACATTTCTTGTGGAAGGGCATATTGATGAAGAAATGTTCACATGCTCTCTGTGAGGCTTATCACAAATTTCCTTTCTCAGATCCTGTGCTATCCTTTTTGTGTCGTTGATTTAATGACAAAAACCATACAGAGAGGAAAGTTATGGGAATTTTATCCTGGATTATCTTTGGGCTTATTGCGGGTATTCTGGCGAAGTGGATCATGCCGGGCAAAGATGGCGGTGGGTTTATCGTCACCATAATACTGGGTATTGTCGGCGCGGTAGTCGGCGGTTGGATCAGTACGCTGTTCGGTTTTGGTAAAGTCGATGGCTTTAACTTCGGCAGTTTCGCGGTCGCGGTGATCGGCGCGCTGGTTGTGCTGTTTATCTACAGAAAGATCAAAAGCTAATACTGAAGCGTTAAAAAGGCTGCCAGATGGCGGCCTTTTTACGTAGCGGGTTTACCACCAGCCAAACTGTGTGCCGGCAAACGCCACGACGGCAACGAGCAACATAATGAGGGTGGTTTTTCTCATTTATGCCCCCGGAGCTGCGTAACCACCGACAAAAAACCACGCCAGAAAGACTACCGCCGTTATAAAAATAACGACCGGGAAGAGGATCCCTATTCTCATATCATCACCTGTTTCGGTTTCTGTAACGCCGTAGAGTGTACGGGGTTAATCCATAACGAGAAAGCCTGTTTTGCTTTTTCCTTTCTTATCCTGATACATCGCGATATCTGCGGCACGTAACGCACTGTCCGGATCGGTTACACCGGGATCCACTTCGATAACGCCGAGGCTGGCGCCCGGATAAATGATGCTGATGGTACCCAGCCAGTATTCCCCCGCAATGCGGGCGCTGAGACGCGTTCTGAGAAGGTTAATTTGCTCCTCATTCCCGGCATTGCTCAGGGAGGCCACCAGAAACTCATCGCCGCCCAGCCGACCGATGATATCGTCCTGCTGTTTTTCTGCGGTCAAACGCTTGCCCACTTCAATCAGGAACTGGTCGCCTGCTTCATGCCCGTAGCGATCGTTAATCAGCTTGAAATCATCCAGATCGATAAAGGCAATGATGGCGTTACGTTTCAGATGTCGCGCCAGTGAAAACAGGGTGGTCAGATCCTCAAAAATGGCGCGACGGTTGGGTAACCCTGTAAGGGCATCTGTGTAGGAGTGTGCAATAAGGGCCGCATTGGCTTCACGAAGCTGGGTCACCAGAGACTCTTTCTGGATGGACTGGGCAATCAGCCCGGCGAATAACTTCAGAACCTGTTCACCGCGCTCGCTAAGCGGCTTTCTGGCCGTGCTGGTGGCGCAGAGCGTTCCGTAGAGTGAACCATCCGCAAGATGGACAGGAATACTCATGTAGGTCGTAATGCCGAGCGCTTTCGCCGCTTCGCACTCTGGCCAGCGTTCGGGAACGTCGTTGCTGAATACGGTATCACTGTCCAGCGCACGCTTACACAGAGTTTCATCCCACGGGACGCTCAGCCCCTCAGGGATTATCATCTGCTTGCTGTTGCGGGCATACAGGATATGCTGCAGTCGGGCTTCGATATCGATCTTAGTGAGGTAAGTCGACTCCATATCCGTCACGATCTCCAGCATCTCCAGCAGCTGACGAACGAGACCTTCAAGGGATTGTTCAGTGGCGAGGGTTTCTGAAACACGGGCAAGGATAATATCCGACATGACGTAGAAAGACTCCCAGCAGAAGACGTCTGCATCTGCATGCTATGCTGAATTCGTAGGCTTCCGGCATAGTTAAACATGAATGCAGAAAATTTAATACAGGCTGAAAGAAGGGGGATTGGGCGGGGAAAAAAGCCCCGTTGTTGTGAACGGGGCAAAGACATCTTGATTACGGAATGATGTTCTCTGGTCATAGTGAGAACATGCCGGACTATAGCGCTGAAAAGTGCAGTTAGAATGGAGAAATCATGGAGAATACGGCGACAAGCCGTTACCCTTAGCTAACGATGATGCTAAAAGGATCAATGAGATGAGATTTCTGCTTCTGGCGCTGGCGCTTCCCCTGGTTGCCTGCACCGCAAAAACAACCCCACCCGACGCCCCGAAACCGCCGCACGCCGTAGGCATGGCGAACCCGGCTTCCGTTTACTGCCTTGAAAAGGGTGGGGAACAGGTCCCGATTCAAAGCCCGCAGGGTGTCCGCACCGAGTGCAGGCTGCCTGGCGGCGAAGCGATCGACGAATGGACGCTCTATCGTCGCGATCATCCGCAACCCACCAGGTGACAAAGGGATAGTCGCTGCGATACACTTCTCTTTAGGATTATTCTTAGCCAGTACCTGGCTACCGTTACCGCGAGAGAAGTATGTTTCAGCTAAAACCGGGCAGCATGGCGATGATCATCGGTGCCCGTACGGCGTCTGGACGTCGCAATATTGGTAAATCTGTTGAGCTATTTGGTCTTTGCCAGCCAGGCCTGCGTTTCGTTAACCCGGTCAACGGCGTGATGACGCAGTTGCCCGCAAGCGCGGACCGCGCGCTCTGGCTGGTGACGGGTGATGTTTACGCCTTTGACAATCAGCTCGGTTTTGCGTTTGTTCGCGCCGAACACCTGATGCCGCTCACCCCGGACGAAGCTCCACAAATCCAGGATGCGCTGGCGGTCGGCTGATCACAGATGGCGCAGCCAGTCGGCTAAAACCAGAGCGTGATTCTGCTTCGTGTCCTTCGCGCCGTAGAGCAGGGTTACGGTCTGCTTGTTCGCCAGCGCCGCCAGACGCTCTCCTTCGTCCTTATGCTGCGCCAGCTCTTCCTTGTAGGCTTGAGTGAACGCCGCGAAATCAATCGCTTCGCTATGAAAGTCCTTGCGTAACGCACTGGACGGCGTGAGCGTTTTACACCATTCGTCATACGCGAGGTCCGTTTTTTTCATCCCGCGGGGCCAGAGCCTGTCCACCAGAACCCGATACCCATCGTCCGGGCTTGCCTGCTCATAGACGCGTTTGCATTGGATCATGATTCCACCCTCCCAATTTAAGGTATTGTGATAATTGCAGAAGATCGGTAGTCTGAGGTTCCTTATGTTATCTGATAATACTCTGGCATAAGGAACCTTTCATGGAACACCTCCCGGTTAAAACGACGCTGCGCATTGCGCTGGTTGGCGATTACAATCCTGATGTTATTGCACACAAGGCGATCCCACTGGCCATTGACGACGCCGCCGCGGTCCTTGACCTCACCGCCGATTACGACTGGCTAGCCACCACGGAATTAACCAGTTCTGAGGATCTGGTGGGCTACGATGCCATCTGGCTGGTTCCCGCAAGCCCCTATAAAAACACCGAGGCGGCCTTTATTGCCGCACGCTACGCGCGTGAAAACAGCATTCCGTTCCTGGGCACCTGCGGTGGATTCCAGCATGCGTTGATTGAGTATGCCCGTAACATGCTGGGCTGGAGCGACGCGGCACATGCTGAGACGGATACCGAAGGCACGATGGTGATTGCGCCGCTGACCTGCTCGCTGGTGGAAAAAACCGATGCCATTGAGCTGCGTAATAATACGCTGATCGCGAAGGCCTACGGAAAGCCGGAAATCGTTGAGGGTTATCACTGTAACTATGGCGTGTCGGCGGCGTTTGCGCAGGAACTGGAGAGCGGTGATATGCGCGTGACGGGCTGGGACGAGCAGGGGGAAATCCGCGCTGCGGAGCTGGTGACCCATCCGTTCTTTGTGATCACCTTATTCCAGCACGAGCGTGCTGCGCTGGAAGGGCGTCCGGTGGTGCTGGTGCAGGCAATGCTGCGCGCGGCGCGCGGTTAAAAAAAGGCAGACCCTATGGTCTGCCACCGTGTTTAACGAGGCGTGATTTCGCGGTCGCGCCCGGCAAGTACGCCGCAGATGGCCATGACGACAGCGGCCAGCGCGCAGGCGAGAAGCGGGATGCGCCAGTCTCCAGTCGAATCGTGAATTTTACCCATCAGCGGCGGACCGCAGGCGGCGAGCAGATAGCCAATCGACTGCGCCATACCTGACAGCGCCGCGGCCTGGTGCGCGGAGCTGGCGCGCAGCCCGATAAACGTCAGGCCGAGGATCATCGTTGCCCCGGTACCAAAGCCGAACACCAGCGTCCACATCACCGCCATGTCAGGCATAAACCATAGCCCCGCCGCGCTTACCGCGCACAGCAGCGCCACTGCGCCTGCAATGGTTCGCTGATCTTTCAGACGGTGGAGGATCAGCGGCACGGCAAGCCCAGGCACGGCCGTGGCCAGCTGCAACAGCCCGTGCACCGAGCCGGCCTGCGCTTCGCTGTAGCCTTGGCTGAGCAATATCGCCGGCAGCCAGCCGATGATGACGTAGTAAATCAGCGAGTTAATCCCCAGAAAGAGCGTCACCTGCCAGGCGAGGGCCGAGCGCCAGATGGCGCGATTATGCAGCGCGCCGGCGCCTGTTACCGTCGCAACGTGTTTCTGACGCCACTGGGGCAGCCAGAGCAGCAGCGCGACCAGCGGAAACGCCATCAGCATCAGCAGCGCGCCATGCCAGCCCGCGCTACCCTGCGCCAGGGGAACAATCATCGCTGAGCCAAACGCCGCCGAGACGCCCATTGTCAGGGAATAGGCGCCCGTGAGTCGGGCAACTTGGCCCGGGAAATCACGTTTGATTAAGCCGGGCAGCAGCACATTCCCGAGCGCGATCCCGCAGCCAATTACCGCCGTTCCGATGAAAAGCAGGGTGGCGGAAGGCAGGGAGCGAACCGCAATTCCGGCGCAAATCAGCAGCAAGGCGACAAACAGGCTGCGCTCCATGCCGATACGCCGGGCAACGCCTGCCGCGAGCGGCGAGACAAGGGCGAAAGCCAGCAGGGGCAGGGTGGTCAGCAGACCGGTTTGCGCCGTGCTTAAGCCATAATCGAGGCGAATAGTATCGAGCAGCGGGGCTGCTCCGGTAAAGGTGACGCGAAGCGTGGTGGCAATCATCAGGATGCCTGCAATCAACAGCGCGCCGTGTTTTCCTGAGGTGCGAAGAGCAGTAGTCATTGTGTTCTCATACGTTCAAGCGAGCGCACACAATACCGATTTTTTCAGCGGTTGAAATCAGGCTAAAATGACAGTTTATCGCTCATATCGGACAAACTGATGATTGGTCTGGGACTGGACGGCTACGATCCTGATAGCCAGCACGATGCGGCCGTCGCGTTTCGCATCCGCGTGGTGGCGGAGGAACAATATATTCCCCGGCATCAACACCGTAAGGGGCAGCTGATTCTGGCCCTCGGCGGCGCGATCACCTGCGAAGTGGAAAATGCCATGCTGATGGTACCGCCTCAGTATGCCGTCTGGATCCCTGGCCAAATGCAGCACAGCAACAGGGCCACGCCGGGGGCGCAGCTCTGCTTTTTGTTCATTGAGCCAGGTGCCGCCAGCCTGCCCGACCGCTGCTGCACTCTGAAAATTTCCCCCCTCGTGCGGGAGCTGATTTTATCGTTGGCTGAGAAATCACGTGAACAGCTTCAGCTTGCGGCCACATCGCGTCTGGTGGACGTCCTTTTTGACGAGCTGCCGCTCCAGCGGCAGGAGCATCTGCAGCTGCCCGTCTCACCCCATCCTAAAATCCGGCTGATGAGCGAGAAGATGGCGGAAGAGCCCGCCACCTGGCAGACGCTGGCACAGTGGGCGAGCCACTTTGCGATGAGCGAACGTAATCTGGCGCGGCTGGTGGTGAAAGAGACCGGCTTAAGCTTTCGACGCTGGCGTCACCAGCTGCAGCTGATTTTGGCGTTACAGCATCTGATAAGCGGGAAATCGGTTCAGCAGGCGGCACAGTCGCTGGGCTACGACTCTACCACCGCGTTTATCACCATGTTCAGGAAGGGGCTGGGCCAGACGCCGGCACGTTATATGGCCAGCCTGACTATGACTTCCCGATAAACAGGGAAACCAGCCCTGCCGCAATAAGCGGGCCCACCGGCACGCCGCGAAAGAGCGCCACGCCCAACACGGTACCCACCAGCAGGCCGGCAACCAGTGAAGGCTGGCTGCTCATCAGCGTAACGCCGCGCCCGCCCAGCCACGAGACAAAAATGCCTACCGCGATCGCCACCAGCGATTTCCAGTTCACAAACGAGTGCAGTAGCGTCGAGGCGGGAAGCGTTCCGCTGGCAATGGGCGCCATCACCCCGATGGTTAAAATGATGATCCCGATGGTGAGGCCTTGTTTTTCTATCCACGGGAAAAATGTGTTTAACGGGGTCACGCGCACAATAATCAGCACCAGAATCGAGATGGCGACTGTGGTGTTATGGCTGATAAACCCGAGCGCGGCGAGAGCCAGAAGAATGAGCAGAGTAGGGTCAAACATGGGAAGTCCTTGCCAGAATAGTTACCCTGCTTACTGTACGCGGAAAAGCGGCGGAAGACAGTTTTAAAAAGATTCTCTTGCTGTCATAACCTTGTCATTTACGCGGATTAAAACGAAGGCAGGTATCGCAACGGGGCCGCCATCATGAACGATCACATGTTTGTTGAAGCGCTGATCATCTCCTCATCGTTTTTCGCTATTGCCGCGATTCTCATCGCCTCCGTCCTGTTTCTGGAACGAAAAGGCTGACAGCGCCGTCACGACGACGCTTTATGGAAGTTGACAAGCTCAGGACGGGCAATGCGCAGGTAATCCTGGGTATCCATAATCACGGATTTCTCCAGTAAGCCGGCGTTAAAGGCGATTTCGTCGAAACGCTCAAACAGCAGCGGGTCTGCAACCAGCGCTAAATCAGGATGAAAGCTAAAGGGCGGGATAGCGCCAAAAACGCAGGCGGTAAGGGTATCAACTTCGGCCGGGCTGGCGAGGGAAGCCTTAAGCCCGCCAAAATGGCTGGCAAGCTGGCTCAGATCGGCCTGCAGGTCTGCGGCCAGAATCGCCAGTACGTGTTTTTTAACGCCGTTGCCCTTCACTTTGCAGACCAGGGCTTTTGCACCCTGGCGCAGATCGGTCCCGCGAATTTCACTCACCGCTTCACATTTCCCGACCGCCTCATGCTCCATGACGCGAAAACGCGCGCCCTGCTCGGTGAGTAAGGTAATCAGCTTCTGGTGGGTTCCTGCCCCAATAGCGTCGTCAGTCATCACAATTTTCCCGGTGATAATCCAGTATGCAGCTTGCTACATTAGCACGGGATGAACGGGGTCGAAAGAAAACAGCCAGCGGATTCGCTGGCTGCAGGGTTATACGTTGCTGGTGGCAGATTGCTTGTGGAAGAGCTCTCTGAATACCGGATAAATATCATCCTGATCGCGGATATGCTGCATGGCGAAGTTATCGAACATGGACTGCAGATGTTCATACTCCCGCCACAGGGTCTGGTGAGCACGACGGGTGATTTCGATATAGCTGTAGTAACGCACCACCGGCAGAATTTTCTTCGCCAGGATCTCGTGACACAACGGTGAGTCGTCGGCCCAGTTGTCGCCATCCGACGCCTGCGCGGCATAAATGTTCCACTGAGCCGGGTCATAACGCTCTTTCACCACTTCGTCCATCAGTTTCAACGCGCTTGATACGATGGTCCCCCCGGTCTCCTGAGAGTAGAAGAACTCATGTTCATCCACCTCTTTCGCCTGGGTGTGATGGCGGATATACACCACTTCCACGTTCTTATAGGTTCTGCTCAGGAACAGATAGAGCAGAATATAAAAACGCTTCGCCATATCCTTGGTGGCCTGGTCCATTGAGCCGGAGACGTCCATCAGACAGAACATGACCGCCTGGCTGGAGGGTTCAGGGCGTTTTTCGTAGTTCTTATAGCGCAGGTCGAAAGTGTCGATAAACGGCACGCGGTCGATCTTTGCTCTTAACTCGGCAATCTCTTTACGCAGGCGCTCCTCTTCCAGCAGCTGCGCCGGCTCCGTGTTTTCCACGACCTTCAGGCTGCTTTCCAGCTCGCGCAGCTCACGACGTTTGCCTGCCGTCATGGCCGTGCGTCGCGCCAGCGAATTCTGCAACGAACGAACAACGCTGATATTGGCGGGCACGCCGTTGGCGGTATAGCCCGCGCGATGGGTTTTGTACTCGTTAAGCTGACGGTGCTGATTTTTTTTCAGGTTCGGCAGCGCAAGGTCCTCGAACAGCAGGTCGAGATATTCATCTTTCGAAATCTGGAAAACGAACTCATCCTGACCTTCACCGTCCTGGCTGGCCTGTCCCTGACCGCTTCCTGAACCACCACCGCCGCCCTGAGGGCGCTCAATTCTGTCGTTCTGAACAAAGTGGTCATTACCTGGGTGTACGCGATGGCGCAGGCCCCCGCGCCCCTGATGAAACATCGGTTCGCTGATGTCATCGGTAGGGATGGAGACAGACTCGCCGCTGTCGACGTCGGTCACCGAGCGTTTGTTGATGGCCTCGGAGATCGACTGTTTAATTTGCGCTTTATAACGGCGCAAGAAGCGCTGGCGGTTCACCGTGCTCTTGTTTTTGCCGTTAAGACGCCGGTCAATAAACCAGGTCATATACCCCCCGTACTGCGTTTGCCAACTTGCGTTTTTGTTGGCCCGGCAGGCGCAGGCGCTACCGGGCACTTGTTTTAGGACGATTTACGCACGCGCAGATACCATTCGCAGAGCAGGCGAACCTGCTTGCGGGTGTAGCCTTTTTCCATCATACGGTCGACAAAATCGTCGTGTTTCTTCTGCTCGTCGGTTGAGGTTTTGGTGTTAAACGAGATCACCGGCAGCAGCTCTTCGGTATTGGAGAACATTTTCTTCTCAATGACCGTGCGCAGCTTCTCGTAGCTGGTCCAGTTCGGATTGCGACCGTTGTTATGCGCTCTGGCGCGCAGGACGAAGTTTACAATCTCGTTACGGAAGTCTTTCGGGTTGCTGATCCCGGCAGGCTTCTCAATTTTTTCCAGCTCCGCGTTCAGGGATTCACGGTCAAACAGCTGGCCGGTATCCGGGTCGCGGTACTCCTGATCCTGAATCCAGAAGTCAGCGTAGGTGACATAGCGGTCGAAAATGTTCTGCCCGTATTCTGAATAGGATTCCAGATAGGCCGTCTGGATCTCTTTGCCGATGAACTCAGCGTATTTCGGAATCAGGTAGCCTTTCAGGAACTCAAGGTAGCGTTCAGCCTGCTCCTGCGGGAACTGCTCGCGCTCAATTTGCTGCTCCAGCACGTAGAACAGGTGAACCGGGTTGGCCGCCACTTCCGCATGGTCGAAGTTAAAGACGCGGGAGAGGATCTTAAACGCGAAACGCGTGGACAGACCGTTCATCCCCTCATCGACCCCGGCGTAGTCACGGTATTCCTGATAGGACTTCGCTTTCGGATCGGTATCTTTCAGACTTTCACCATCATAGACGCGCATTTTCGAATAGATGCTGGAGTTTTCCGGCTCTTTCAGGCGCGACAGGATGGAGAAGCGCGAGAGCGTTTCCAGCGTACCCGGGGCGCATGGCGCGTGTACCAGCTCGCTGTGGTTAAGCAGTTTCTCGTAAATTTTGATCTCTTCGGAGATCCGCAGGCAATAAGGCACCTTGACGATGTAAACGCGGTCAAGGAAGGCCTCATTGTTTTTATTATTACGGAAGGTCACCCATTCTGATTCGTTAGAGTGGGCGAGAATGATGCCGTTAAACGGCAGGGCGGAAATACCTTCCGTCCCGTTGTAGTTCCCTTCCTGGGTCGCTGTCAGCAGAGGATGCAGCACTTTAATCGGTGCTTTGAACATCTCAACGAATTCCATAATCCCCTGGTTGGCGCGGCACAGCGCACCGGAATAGCCATAGGCATCCGGGTCGTTTTGTGCGTAGTTTTCCAGCTTACGGATATCGACTTTGCCCACCAGCGCCGAGATATCCTGGTTGTTCTCATCACCCGGTTCCGTTTTGGCGATAGCGATCTGCTCCAGTATGGATGGCCATACTTTCACCACTCGGAACTTAGTGATATCGCCGCCAAACTCGTGGAGGCGTTTTGCCGCCCACGGCGACATGATGGTACCGAGGTAGCGGCGCGGGATGCCAAACTCTTTATCCAGAATTTGCGCATCTTCCTGCGGATTAAACAGGCACAGCGGATGGTCGTTAACCGGGCTGCGTTCGCCGTTGGCGCTCAGCACATAAATCGGTACGCGCTGCATCAGCGACTTCAGGCGTTCAGCCAGCGAGGATTTACCGCCGCCGACGGGGCCGAGTAAATAAAGGATCTGTTTCTTCTCTTCCAGACCCTGGGCGGCATGCTTCAGATAGGAGACAATCTGTTCAATGGCATCTTCCATACCATAGAACTCTTCGAACGCCGGATATCGGGCGACCACCCGATTCGAAAACAGACGGGAAAGCCGTGGCTCCAGGGCAGTATCAACCATGTTTGGCTCACCGATAGCCATCAATAGCCGTTCTGCCGCATTGGCATAGGCACTGCGATCTTGCCGACAAATGGTAAGAAACTCCTGCAGTGTGAACTCTTCGTCCTTGGCAGCTTCATAGCGCTGGCGATAGTGATCGAATATATTCATGGCATGCCGTCCTTTCGTTTTTTAGCACAGGATAAGAGCCGTTCGTATGAGTAGTGGAGGCTCCCGGAAGAGAATCTCTCGCACCCCACTGCCAGAGCAGCAACCTGTGTGCCAGGTCAGACGCTAAGAACCGCAGGTGTTCAGGAAAACTCTTCTTAAATTTAAGCGTAGATGGCATTTGCCAAACTTGCATGCTGAGAAAAACTAATTTCAATGACATATCAATAACTCATCCAAAAATTTCCACCTGAGTTATAAGGCTTAAGGACGTTTTTCATTCAGCGGTCATATAAATGAAAGCGGGCTGTCATCTGAAAAGTTAAAAATAATGGGTTAATCAGACTGATTAGCAGGCAAAAAATTTTGGGATGTACGGGAATGGCGGTTACACTTCACCCGCTGATTATTTGACTACAGGAAAGAATGGATTGTGACCAAACTCAAACTTCTGGCATTGGGCATCCTTGCCGCGACCGCAGTTAGCACCGCTCAGGCGGAAAGTCAGTGGACGGTGGGCGCGGGCGTTGGCGTCATTAACAGCCCATACAAACAGTATGACCGCGATGTTTATCCTGTTCCCGTTATCACCTATGAAGGCGATAATTTCTGGTTCCGTGGTCTCGGCGGCGGCTACTATCTCTGGAACGATACGGCCGACAAACTATCTATCATGGCCTACTACGATCCAACGCACTTCAAGCCGGGAGACAGCGACAGCCATGCGCTTCGCCAGCTCGACAAGCGCAAAAGCTCTATGATGGCCGGGCTTTCGTACGTGCATAACACCCAGTATGGCTTCCTGCGTACGGCCCTGGCGGGTGATACGCTGGATAACAGCAACGGGTTTATCTGGGATCTGGCCTGGCTGTACCGCTATACCAACGGTGGGCTCACCCTGACGCCGGGTATCGGGGTGCAGTACAACAGTGAAAACTACAACGACTACTACTACGGCGTCTCTAAAAACGAGTCCCGCCGCAGTGGGCTGAAAAGCTACAGCGCTGATGACGGCTGGAATCCTTACCTGGAGCTGACCGCGAGCTATAACTTCCTTGGCGACTGGAACGTCTACGGCACCGGTCGTTACGAGCGTCTGAGCGACGAAGTGAAGGATAGCCCGATGGTCGATAAGTCCTGGGCTGGCATCTTCTCTGTGGGGGTGACCTACAAGTTCTGATTGTGCATTATTTTAGTGCAATCTTTGCATCAAAACGGGGCGCTTGCGCCCCGTTTGCTTTGGCGTGGTGCGGCGGCATTATCGCTTAACGATGCGGATCGTCTGTCCTAAACGAGACGGCTTTTCTTCACTCGCTTTCTGCGGGGTGGTCACGCAGGCCGTTTCCACGCAGACGAACGTTTTATAACCGTCGTCAGGCACGTCGGCCATGCTTACAGACAGAGCAGGACCCGGGTTCCAGCCCACCACGTTGCTGTGATGGTGATGGACCACCTCAATGCTGCGGTTCAGGGCACCGTCGTGGATCACGCTGCATGCTTCCGGATGCAGATAGACGCGGTCGGTACGGTCAGGGAACGCCTGAACGCCGTCGCTCAGTTTGCCTTCTTTGGCGTTATCCACTTTATCGATAAAGGTATCGCCAAGGCCGCTCACTTTCACTGCGCTGATATCACCCACGTTGAAGTAGGTATGCAGGGCCGAGGTGGTGTCGAACTCGCCGTGGGCTTCCAGCTCAATTTCGCAGGTTTTACCCAGCTTGAAGCGGGCATACAGGGTGAACTCGTGCGGCCACAGGGCGCGGGTCTCGTCATTTGCCTGCAGCTCAAAGGTCAGCACGGCGCCATTATCGTCTTCGTTATGCGCTTTCAGCGTCCACTGCTGGTTGCGGGCAAAACCGTGAGAAGGCAAACCCGGCTGTGCAGACGGGCCAAACCACGGCCAGCAGATCGGTACGCCACCGCGAATAGCCGCCCCTTTTTTGAAGGAGGTCGCATCGCTCAGCCACAAACCTTCGGCTTCGCCTTCCGGTTTCCAGGAGAGCAGGTGAGCGCCGTTCAGCGCCACGGACGCTTTAACGCGGGGATGGTCAACGACGATAACGTCGGCACCGTCAATCTGACGGCGGGAGAGCACAGGGGTAAGTTGTTCGACTACCGGAAGTGCAAAAATTTTATTAATCATTAAGCAATCCTCTGTCTAAAAAACAATAAAAAAGGCGACCGAAGTCGCCTTTTTGGATCAAGCACTCATCTCAACTTATTTGGAGATGTGAGCGATCAGGTCCAGTACTTTGTTAGAGTAGCCAGTTTCGTTGTCGTACCAGGAAACCAGTTTCACGAAGTTGTCGTTCAGTGCGATACCTGCTTTAGCATCGAACACGGAAGTGCACACTTCGCCGTTGAAATCGGTAGATACAACGTCGTCTTCGGTGTAACCCAGAACGCCTTTCATTGCGCCTTCGGAAGCAGCTTTGATTGCTTTCTTAATTTCTTCATAAGAAGCAGCTTTTTCCAGACGGACAGTCAGGTCAACAACGGATACGTTAGGAGTTGGAACGCGGAACGCCATACCAGTCAGTTTGCCATTCAGTTCTGGCAGTACTTTACCTACAGCTTTAGCAGCACCGGTAGAGGATGGGATGATGTTCTGAGCCGCGCCACGGCCGCCGCGCCAGTCTTTGTGAGACGGGCCATCAACGGTTTTCTGAGTAGCGGTGGTAGCGTGAACGGTAGTCATCAGACCTTCGATGATGCCGAAGTTGTCGTTGATGACTTTAGCCAGCGGTGCCAGGCAGTTGGTGGTGCAGGATGCGTTAGAAACGATGTCCTGGCCAGCGTAAGTTTCGAAGTTTGCACCACGAACGAACATTGGGGTGTTGTCTTTGGAAGGACCGGTCAGAACAACTTTCTTCGCACCCGCAGTGATGTGTTTACGTGCAGTTTCGTCGGTCAGGAAGATACCGGTTGCTTCAGCAACAACGTCAACACCGATTTCGTTCCATTTCAGGTTAGCTGGGTCTTTCTCAGCAGTAACGCGGATGGTTTTACCGTTAACAACCAGGTGGCCGTCTTTCACTTCAACGGTGCCGTCGAAACGACCGTGAGTTGAGTCGTACTTCAGCATGTACGCCATGTATTCAGCGTCCAGGAGATCGTTGATACCAACGATTTCGATGTCAGAACGTTTCTGAGCAGCACGGAAAACAATACGGCCGATACGGCCAAAACCGTTGATACCTACTTTGATAGTCATATATTCCACCAGCTATTTGTTAGTGAATAAAAGGTTGCCTGTAAAATTACAAAAACCTTACGCAGCGTCAAGCGGAATCGTGTCAATCATTGCGACAAATCAATCCTGTGACTAACGTTTGTGCGACTGACTCGCCTCACTTTCCCTTTGAGCTTGCAACCACATGGGGGCTGCGCCCGGAATTTTAAAGTCCTCGCAGGATAAAAATGTGAACATGATCACAATTGCCTGACCGCCTTTTCGCGACACATAAGTTTAGAACAAAAGTGCACGCAAGGGTGTTAATGTTTTGTTAGAATCGGGGTTAAAAGATGTCTGTTTCTACAGCGAGATGTAAGCATATGTCGAACCAACGTAACCCTGACGATTTGAAAAAAAACCTCACAGAAATGCAGTTTTACGTGACGCAGAATCACGGAACGGAGCCGCCATTTACCGGGCGTTTACTGCATAACAAGCGAGACGGCGTTTACCACTGTCTGGTCTGCGATGCCCCGCTGTTTAATTCACAAACGAAATACGACTCTGGCTGCGGCTGGCCGAGCTTTTACGAGCCGGTGAGCGATGAGGCAATCCGCTATCTGACCGACTCGTCGCACGGTATGGTGCGCACGGAAATTCGCTGCGGTAACTGCGACGCGCACCTGGGGCATGTTTTCCCGGATGGCCCTCAGCCAACGGGCGAGCGTTTCTGCGTAAACTCAGCTTCTCTGAGCTTCAGCGACGATGAAAACGGCGACCAGATTAAGGGTTGAAAAAACGATTCAGCAAATTATTCCTTTGAAAGGGAGAGATCGTGAATATTGAGGACATGATTAACGGGATGACCCCGGAAGTTTATCAGCGTCTGGTGACCGCCGTTGAGCTGGGTAAATGGCCCGACGGTGTGGCCCTGACGCCTGAGCAAAAAGAGAACAGTTTGCAGTTGGTGATGCTGTGGCAGGCGCGCAACAACACCGATGCACAGCACATGACTATCGATACCAACGGTCAGATGGTGATGAAGAGCAAGCGCGAGCTTAAGGAAGATTTTGGCATCACGCCGAAGCCGATTGCGACTTTCAAATAACGCTCTCCGTGTGTGCCGGGTAAGCGCTAGCGCCACCCGGCACATACACCTTAGTGCTTAATTCCGAGTGATTCCGCCAGCTGTTTCGCTAACTGATTGTTATCATCAGCCCCGTACTCCCAGAACATCGCCCCGGCGAGGCCTTTCTCTTTGATGTAGTCTGCCTTGATCGCGACGGAACGCGGGTTCTCATACGAAATCGCAAACAGCGCGTTGCCATCAGAACCCTTTACCGAGAGCCACGGCACCTTCGCCTGGTCGTCCCAGTGCTCGGTAAAACGCTTCTGCGGATCGTTCAGCAGCTTCTTCACGATATCGTTGTACTTCACGTAGGTATCTTTGGTCAGGTCATAGCCGAGCGATTTAAACAGGCCGATCTCCTGCGGCCCGAAGTAGGGCTGGGTGACCGGATTTTTTTGCGCGTCCGGCTTGCTCCAGTCAATGCCCGGTTCAACCGCACGTTTCGGTACGCGACCGTAAAAACCGATCCCGAGGTTCATCTGCTTCGGCTTAAGTCCGGCGGCCAGATAGTTGCTCACCACAAAATCGACGCTGTATTTATCGGCGGCAGCCACCGTTGGCCAGGCGCTGGAGTCATACAGGTTCGCGTTGAAATACTGGGTACCGTACGCCATGTCGTAGGTCATCAGGTTGATATAGTCGAGCAGGGGCGCGATGGCTTTGACATCTACCCAGCTTTTCGGACTTTCCGCATTCGCGCCCACCGCAATGGTCACCAGCTTTTTCTGCCCAAACGCCGCGCGCATCTCTTTCAACAAGGCGGTGAAGTTATCCCGATCGGCTGGCTGGCTTGCAACCAGCCCCCACGCGCCGTTAACCGGATACTCCCAGTCGAGATCGATCCCATCCAGGCCGTATTTGTCGACAATTTCCTGCGCAGAGCGGATAAACACCGCGCGACTCTCTTTGGTTGCCGCTGCGCCAGAGAAACCACGCGCGCCCCAGCCGCCAACAGAGAGCAGGACTTTCAGGTTCGGGTTTTGTTTACGCAGGGCCGGTATGAGGGCCAGATCGGACGCCACTTTTGGCGACAGCCAGATTTGATGCAGTTTCGTCGGATCTTTCAGCGCGGCGTTGGTCTCGTCTTTCTCGTCGTTATAAACAAGTCCAAACGAGTAGTTCAGATGGGTGATCTGGCGAACGTCCAGCTTATTAATATCGCCACCCGGTCCGGCGGTGACATCGCCACCCCCGTTAAAGTAGCCGACGGACATCAGCGGCGCGGCGGAAGCAAGTGACGCGCAAAGCAAGGGTAATGCTGCCAGCAGGGGCAAACGTTTCATACAAGTTCCTCTTTGACTTAATAAAAATAACCACGCCACAGAAAAGGCGTGGCGAAAAAACAGCCTGATGAGAATAGCATTGCCGTTTCGCTTGTGATGCGAGGGAGTTCACTTTATGGGGATTGGGGAAGAAATGCCGGGTGGCGGCTGCGCCTTACCCGGCTTAAAAGACTACGCCTGCGTTTCCAGCCAGTCTGCCAGCGTATACAGCGTAGCACCTTCAGCGGCCATATCCATAAACGCCTGAGCGCTGTCCTGTGGGTGAATGTTCACCCCACGACAGCCATCGGTGATGACGCTGACGGTATAGCCTAACTGGAGCGCGTCCAGCACGGTAAACTTCACGCAGTAATCCGTCGCCAGACCCAGTACGATCAGCTCCGTGATTTCATGGTGACGTAACCACGCGTCCAGCGCCGTCTTCTGACGATGCCCGTTATCGAAAAACGCGCTATAGCTGTCGATAGCCGCGTTTTCGCCTTTATGGAACACCGCGTCGATGGCTTTCTGATTCAGGAGCGGATGCAGCTCCGCGCCTTCCGTCTGCTGTACGCAGTGATCCGGCCAGAAAGTTTGCGCCAGCCCGTCGAGTTCACCCTGGGTGAACGGCTCGACGTTGTGCTGGCTGGCAAAGCTGCCGTGATTCGACGGGTGCCAGTCCTGGCTGGCGACAACCGCTTCACTGCGTGCTTTGCACCAGTCAATCAGCGCGTTGGCCACGTCAACGGTGCTGTCACCTTCGGCGACGGCAAGCGCACCGCCCGCGCAGAAATCATTTTGCAAATCGACCAGTAGCAGGGCGCGTTGCTTCATGAGACCTCCTTATTCGTCCGGGGTCAGTTCGCCGCGCAGGTTTTGCATCATGGCGCGGCGAATGGACTGAATGTCCAGATCCTGACTCAGTAAATAGTGAAGTTTAGTCAGCGTCGCCTCAACGGTCATATCGAAGCCGCTGATCACCCCCGCGTGCGCCAGCGCGTTGCCGGTGGCATAGCCCCCCATATTCACTTTGCCGGACATGCACTGGGTCAGGTTCACGACCACAATTCCGCGCTCGCTGGCTTCCTGAAGCTCTTTCAGGAACTCGCCGTTCTGCGGAGCATTGCCCACGCCATAGGAGCGCAGGATCAGCGCTTTCACCGGCTGGCGCAGGAAGTTGCGCACCACGTCTGCGGAGATCCCCGGATAGATGGTGACCACGCCAATCGGCTGCGGGGTAATCGGATGCACGATCAGCTCGCCAGCGGTGTTCGGTGCCGGAGGCGTTCCCAGACGACGGATATGAATCCCGGCTTCCAGCAGCGGCTGCAGGTTAGGGGAGGCGAAGGCGTCAAAACCGTCGGCATGGGCTTTGGTGGTGCGGTTGCCGCGATACAGACGGTTGTTGAAGAACAGCGACACTTCGTTGATCGGGTAATTGGCCGCCACGTACAGGGAGTTCAGCAGGTTGATCTGCCCGTCAGAGCGCAGCTCGGCCAGCGGAATTTGCGACCCGGTGACGATCACCGGCTTGCTCAGGTTCTCCAGCATGAAGGAGAGTGCCGAAGCGGTGAACGCCATGGTGTCGGTGCCGTGCAGGATCACGAAGCCGTCGTACTGGTCGTAATGGGCTTTAATGTCATCCGCAATGTGCTGCCAGTCTTCCGGCGTCATGTCGGAGGAGTCCATCAGCGGCTCGTATTCATGGATGGTAAAGTCAGGCATTTCCGGACGGTGGAATTCAGGCATCAGCGCAAGCTGACGCTGCAGGTGGCCGGAGACCGGAATATAGCCGTTTTCAGAGCGCTGCATCCCGATGGTACCGCCAGTGTAGGCGACATAAATCGATTTCTTCTGCATGGTAGTGAGTTCTTGTTCTTCAAAAGAAAAAATCCCCTCTTCACGGGAAGAGGGGACGGTTTTTAACGGACGTTCGCGCAGGTCAGGCAAAACGCGTAACGACTTTGTGGATCGTTAAAGGCCGCGAGCTTATCGCTTTCCGCCTTCATTGCTTTCGCAGCCGTGGCCACCGGGGCAGGCAGGTACGCCTGCAGCGCCTCCGGCAGCATGGCGCGAACGGAAACGGACATGCTGTCCATCACCATATCGAAGAACGACGGCTCGTCCTGGTAATACTCAATATGCCACTGCTTGAGCTTCGCCAGTTCGGCGGCTTTCTTCACCGCGTCGTCGAAGTCGCCCAGGCTGTCGACCAGACCGTTACTCTTCGCATCCTGCCCGGTCCAGACGTGGCCCTGAGCAATCTGGTCGATCTGCTCAGGCGTCTTCTTACGCGAGTCGGCAACCAGCGTGATAAAGCGCTTATAGCCGTTCTCAATGCTCAGCTGCATCATCTCTGAAACTTCCGGCGGCAGGGATTTGGTCATCGACACATCCGCCAGCGGCGACGTGGAAACGCCATCGGTATGCACGCCCAGATAATCCAGACTGTTTTCCACGGTATTAATCACCCCGAAGATGCCGATCGAGCCGGTCAGCGTGCTTGGGTTCGCCACAATGTAGTTGGCAGGCGTGGAGATCCAGTATCCGCCAGACGCGGCCATACCACCCATGGATACGACGACAGGCTTGCCGGCGGCACGCGCCGCGGCCAGTTCAGCGCGGATCACCTCGGAGGCGCTGACGCTGCCGCCAGGGCTGTTGACGCGCAGAACAATTGCTTTCACTTTCGGATCAAGACGTGCGTCGCGGATTTGCGACGCGGTGGTGTCACCGCCGACGTTGCCCGGCGTTTCCTGACCGTCCATGATGGCGCCGTTAGCAAAGACCACGGCTACGCTGTCACCGCTATCGTCCGGTTTTTTCGCAGCATAGTCATACATGCTGATGGCGCTGTAGTTTTTGTCCTCTTTGCTCCAGCCAAACTGTTTGGTCAGGGCCTTTTCGATATCCGCACTGGTGCCCAGCGCGTCAACCAGCTTATTGTCGAGCGCGTATTTCGCAGTATCGCCTTCGACCTTACGCAGCCCGTCCAGCACGCCACGAGCGCCAGGGAACACCTGCTCAGCGGTAATTTGACGGTTAGCGGCAACGGTGCCGAGATAGTTCTGCCACAGCTCGCCAATCCAGCGGCTGTCCGCTTCACGGGCGGCAGGAGACATATCGTCGCGGATAAACGGCTCCACGGCAGATTTATAGGTGCCGACGCGGAAGACGTGGGTGGTGACCTTCAGCTTGTCGAGCAGCGATTTGTAGTACAGGCCGTTGGTGGCAAAGCCGTGCAGATCGACCGTCCCCTGCGGAGAAAGCCAGATCTTATTGGCGAAGCTCGCCAGATAATATTGCCCCTGGCTGTAGCTGTCGCCCACGGCAATCACCGGCTTGCCGCTGTCGCGGAATTCGCGCAGCGCTTTCCCGATGTACTGCATGGAAGGCTGGTCGCCGCCGGCAAAATCTTTCAGATCCAGCACGATCCCGGTGATGTTACGGTCGTCTTTGGCCTGTCGGATGGTATCGACGATATCGAACAGGGAGTTCTCCTGCAGGCGGTCTGACGTCGCGCCAAACAGCTGTCGGCTGATAACCCCCAGACGGTTGCTGGTGGACGGTTTATCAACGATCACGCCGGTGATATCGAGTAACAGGGCCCCGCGAGTCGAATGCTGAGCCTGATTCGCGTTGCTGATATGCATCCAGATGCCCGCGCAAACCAGAACCAGCAGGATGAAGAAGATATTCATCACCAGGTTGCGGACGAAGTTGAGCAGTCGCCACGTCCATTTAAAGAAACCGGCAAAGATTCGCCAAAGGGTTCGCATGTATTCTCCCTAACCAGAAAATGACTGTTTCCGTCGCCACTGGACGGTAATGTTGGGTTATCGTAATGACCCAACCGCCACTTGTCAGCAGGAATCGCCTGCCAGGCTGTAACAAAATCTGCCGTCGTGTTAATTTTGTGAGTAAATTTCAAGAAAGGAGTTAACCAATGGATGCACTCGAACTGCTTGTTAACCGTCGTAGCGCGTCACGTCTGGCCGAACCTGCCCCTGTGGGCGAGCAGCTGGAAAACATTCTGCGTGCCGGCATGCGTGCCCCGGATCACGGCACGCTGCAGCCATGGCACTTCTTTGTGATTGAGGGTGAAGGCCGCGAACGTTTCAGTCAGTTGCTGGAGCAGGGGGCGATTGCCGCTGGGCAGGATGAGAAGGGGATTGATAAAGCCCGCAACGCGCCGTTCCGCGCCCCGATGATCGTTACCGTCGTGGCCAAATGCCAGGCTGACCATAAGGTGCCGGTCTGGGAGCAGGAAATGTCTGCCGGCTGTGCGGTGATGGCGATGCAAATGGCTGCCGTTGCACAGGGGTTTAACGGTATCTGGCGCACCGGTCCGCTGACCGAGAGCGCTGCCGTGCGGGCAGGATTCTCCTGCGGTGAGCACGACAAAATTGTCGGCTTCCTCTATCTCGGTACCCCACAGCTTAAAGCCTCCAGCACCATTAGCGTGCCGGACACCACGCCTTTCGTCAGCCGTTTCTGATAACGCGCGCTAAACTGTCTGGATTCTGAGCATCTGCCGCAGAATTCAGACAGTCATACTTACCTCTTTATGGAATGAGCGCTACCATAGCGCGATTGAGATGACAGGAGACGTCCATGAGCGAGCAAACCATTCGTTTAACGCAGTACAGCCACGGAGCCGGTTGCGGTTGTAAAATTTCCCCGAAAGTGCTGGAGACCATTCTGCACAGCGAACAGGCGAAGTTTGTCGACCCGAACCTGCTTGTCGGCAATGAAACGCGTGACGATGCGGCGGTTTATGACTTAGGTAACGGCACCAGCATTATCAGCACCACTGACTTCTTTATGCCGATTGTCGACAACCCGTTCGACTTCGGGCGCATCGCGGCCACCAACGCCATCAGCGATATCTTCGCTATGGGCGGTAAGCCGATCATGGCGATCGCCATTCTGGGCTGGCCGATCAACACCATTCCACCAGAAATCGCCCGCGAGGTGATTGATGGTGGGCGTTTCGCCTGCCAGCAGGCGGGAATTGCCCTGGCCGGCGGCCACTCGATTGATGCGCCGGAGCCGATCTTCGGCCTGGCCGTGACGGGCGTGGTGCCGACCGAGCGCGTGAAGCGCAACAGTACCGCGCAGGCGGGCTGCAGGCTCTTCCTCACCAAGCCGCTGGGCATTGGCGTGCTTACTACCGCCGAGAAAAAATCCCTGCTGAAACCGGAGCACAAAGGCCTGGCAACGGAAGTGATGTGCCAGATGAACCTCGCCGGTGCGGCGTTCGCCAATATCGACGGCGTGAAGGCGATGACCGACGTCACCGGTTTTGGCCTGCTGGGGCACCTCTCTGAGGTCTGTCAGGGCGCAGGCGTGCAGGCGCAGGTCTGGTATCAGGACGTGCCGAAGCTGCCGGGCGTGGAAGAGTACATTGCCCAGGGCGCGGTCCCGGGCGGTACCCAGCGCAATTTCGCCAGCTACGGTCACCTGATGGGTGAAATGCCAGAGGAGTGGCGCAACCTGCTGTGCGATCCGCAAACCTCCGGCGGTCTGCTGCTGGCGGTCACGCCGGAATCCGAAGCCGAGGTTCAGGCAACCGCGGCCGAGTTTGGCATCACCCTGACGGCGATCGGCGAGCTGGTGACCGCACGCGGTGGCCGACCGATGATTGAGATCCGTTAATTCGATGCGGTTGTTTATTGCCGAAAAGCCGAGCCTGGCCCGAGCCATTGCCGACGTGCTGCCTAAGCCGCATCGCAAAGGCGACGGCTTTATCGAATGCGGTAACGGACAGGTGGTGACCTGGTGTATCGGCCACCTGCTTGAGCAGGCGCAACCGGACGTCTACGACAGCCGCTACGCCCGCTGGAACCTCAACGATCTGCCGATTGTGCCGGAAAAGTGGCGCCTTCAGCCTCGCCCGTCCGTTACCAAACAGCTCAACGTTATTAAACGTTTTCTGCACGAGGCGACGGAAGTGGTCCACGCGGGTGACCCGGACAGAGAGGGGCAGCTGCTGGTGGACGAAGTGCTGGACTATCTTGAGCTGGCGCCGGAAAAGCGCCAGCAGGTGCAGCGCTGCCTGATCAACGACCTCAACCCGCAGGCGGTTGAGCGTGCCATATCGCGTCTGCGCGCCAACAGCGAATTTATCCCGCTGTGCGTCTCCGCGCTGGCGCGTGCACGCGCCGACTGGCTTTACGGGATCAACATGACCCGCGCCTACACTATCCTCGGGCGCAACGCGGGCTATCAGGGCGTGCTTTCCGTGGGCCGTGTGCAGACGCCGGTGCTGGGGCTGGTGGTGCGTCGCGATGAAGAGATTGAGAACTTCGTCGCCAAAGATTTCTTTGAAGTGAAAGCCCACATCGTCACGCCAAAAGACGAACGCTTTACCGCCGTCTGGCAGCCGAGTGATGCCTGCGAGTCGTATCAGGACGAAGAGGGGCGGCTGCTGCATCGTCCGCTGGCGGAGCACGTGGTCAACCGTATTACCGGCCAGCCCGCTATCGTCACCAGCTATAACGATAAACGGGAATCAGAACCCGCGCCGCTGCCGTTCTCCCTTTCTGCTCTGCAGATTGAGGCCGCGAAGCGCTTTGGTCTCAGCGCGCAGAACGTGCTGGACATCTGTCAGAAGCTTTACGAAACCCACAAGCTGATCACCTATCCGCGTTCGGACAGCCGCTATCTGCCGGAAGAGCACTTTGCCGGACGCCACTCGGTGATGAACGCCATCGGCGTCCACGCGCCGGATCTGCTCCCGCAGCCCGTCGTTAACCCGGATACCCATAACCGCTGCTGGGATGACAAAAAGGTGGATGCCCACCACGCGATTATCCCGACGGCGCGTGCCAGCAGCGTCAACCTGACCGATAACGAAGCGAAGGTGTATAACCTGATCGCCCGTCAGTACCTGATGCAGTTCTGCCCGGACGCGGTATTCCGTAAGTGCGTGATTGAGCTTGAGATTGCCAAAGGCAAGTTTATCGCCAAGGCGCGTTTCCTTGCGGAAGCAGGCTGGCGCACGCTGCTCGGCAACAAAGAGCGCGACGAGGAGAACGACGGCACGCCGCTGCCGGTGGTGGCGAAAGATGACGAACTGCTGTGTGAAAAAGGCGAAGTGGTTGAACGACAGACTCAGCCGCCGCGCCACTTCACCGATGCGACGCTACTTTCCGCCATGACCGGGATCGCCCGCTTTGTGCAGGATAAAGATCTGAAGAAGATCCTGCGCGCCACCGACGGTCTGGGTACGGAAGCGACCCGCGCGGGGATCATCGAACTGCTCTTTAAGCGCGGTTTTCTCGAGAAAAAGGGACGCTACATCCACTCAACGGAACCGGGCCGGGCGCTAATTCACTCTCTGCCGGAGCTGGCCGCCCGGCCGGACATGACCGCACACTGGGAATCGGTGCTGACGCAGATCAGCGAGAAGCAGTGTCGTTACCAGGACTTTATGCAGCCGCTGGTCGGGACGCTTTACCAGCTGATCGATCAGGCGCGTAGCACGCCGGTGAAAACGTTCAGAGGGATGGTTGCACCCGGTAGCGGCGCGAAGAAACCGTTTAAAAAGAAAAAGAGCGCGGCCTGATACGCCCGGTTTTCTCCCTCTCCCTGTGGGAGAGGGCCGGGGTGAGGGCACCCGGCCGTACGATATAAACCTTAAATCACACCCTGCCCAATCATCGCATCCGCTACCTTCACGAACCCGGCAATATTCGCGCCGCGCACGTAGTTGGTCTGTGACGCTTCACCGCCGTACTCCACGCAGGCGTGGTGAATATCCAGCATGATGTGGTGCAGACGGGCATCCACTTTCTCCGCCTTCCAGCCGAGACGCGCGGCGTTTTGCGCCATCTCCAGACCGGACGTTGCCACGCCGCCCGCGTTAGCGGCCTTGCCCGGCGCAAACAGCACGCCCGCTTCCAGGAACAGATCCGTCGCCTCGATAGTGGTCGGCATATTCGCCCCTTCGGCTACCGCCTTCACGCCGTTGGTAATCAGCGTGCGCGCGGCGTCCGCGTCCAGCTCGTTTTGCGTGGCGCACGGCAGGGCGATATCCACCGGCACGCCCCACGGCTGTTTACCTTCCAGATACGTCAGGCCAAACTCTGCGGCATAATCGGCAAGTCTGCCATCGCGGCTGGCTTTGATTTCGCACAGGCGCGCCAGCTTCTCAGCCGTAAAGCCCGCTTCATCCACGACCGTGCCCTTAGAGTCGGAGGCCGTCACCACGCGGGCGCCAAACTGCATCGCTTTTTCGATAGCGTACTGCGCCACGTTACCGGAGCCGGAAACCGCCACGCGCATCCCTTCAAAACCTAAGCCGTGACGCTTGAGCATTGCCTCGGTGAAGTAAACCAGGCCGTAGCCGGTCGCCTCCGGGCGGATCAGACTGCCGCCAAACGAAAGCCCTTTACCGGTAAAGACGCAGGCGCTGTTATTGGAGAGTTTTTTCATCATCCCGGCCATAAAGCCCACTTCGCGGGCCCCCACGCCGATATCCCCCGCCGGTACGTCGGTGTCCGGGCCGAGGTGGCGGTAGAGCTCGGTCATCAGCGCCTGACAGAAACGCATCACTTCGCCTTCGCTTTTGCCTTTGGGATCGAAATCACTCCCGCCTTTACCGCCGCCCATTGGCAGGGTGGTGAGCGCATTTTTAAACGTCTGCTCAAAGCCGAGGAATTTCAGAATCGACAGGTTCACGGAAGGGTGGAAGCGCATGCCGCCCTTAAACGGACCGATGGCGGAGTTAAACTGCACGCGCCAGGCGCGGTTGACCTGCACCTGGTTATGGTCATCCACCCAGGTCACGCGGAACTGGATCACGCGTTCTGGCTCAACCAGACGTTCCAGCAGCGACAGTTGACGATAGCGCGGGTTTTCTTCAAGGAACGGCCAGAGGGTGGTCATTACTTCACGAACGGCCTGAGCAAACTCGCTTTGGTGCGGGTCGCGCTGCTGAACATGGGCAAGGAAACTTTCCAGAGAGCGTGTCTGATCCATAGATATAAGAACCTCTTATAGTAATTTATGTCTGTTGCTTATGCGATTTGTGTTGTTTTTTTGACTATACCACCCGTACCGCTTTGTGAAGCAAGCGGAAATGTATGCCGAAAGGGAAATTAATGACCCGGGCCGCGTCATAACAAAAAGCGATGATGCGCGAAATTAAAGATTCTGCCCGATTTACCGTTATAGTCATTAACAGGAGACAACAGGAAGAGAAGTCTATGAACCGTTACGTGATGGCCGCGTTATCATTGATGTTGACCGCAGGCGCGCAGGCTGACCGCATTCGCCCGGATGTAGAAGTGAATGTGCCGCCGGAGGTGTTTAGCTCCAGCGGCCAGCGCGCGCAGCCGTGTAACCAGTGCTGCATCTACCAGGATCAAAACTATTCTGAAGGGGCCGTCGTGAAGGCCGATGGCGTGCTGCTCCAGTGCCAGCGCGATGAACGTACCATCAGCACGAATCCGCTGGTCTGGCGGCGCGTAAAAGAATAAACGCCTCCAGCAGCGGGATATCCGCAGGGGCCAGGCTGTAGCAAAGCGCCTCTTCCGGCGTACACCACACCAGCGCGCTGTGGTAGTGCGCCGTTAACTCTCCGCTGAAGGTGGGCACGTGCCAGGCATGCAGGTTAATTAACCGCTGTGATACCTCGCGCTGATGGCTTGCCACGTACTGCTCAGGCTGTGCCTCAATACCCAGCTCTTCACGCAGCTCGCGGATAAGCGCCTCGGGATGGGTTTCTCCGGCCTCCACTTTGCCGCCAGCGAACTCCCACATACCCGGCTGGTCGGCGTGAGCAGGGCGCTGCGCCAGTAAAATTTTGTCGTCTTTTTCGATGATGGCCGCAACGACATCGACTGTTTTTAGCATGGTCGTCAATACTTGATAGCGAAAAACGCCATATTATCGTGCCCTTTCAAAGAGTCCAGCCATCAGGAGAATCAGGTGAAAGAGACGTCCACCTGGGTAGAGCCCATCCCAACCCTTCCGGCGAGCGTAAAACCCATTGCCGCCGCGCAGCGAAAACACTTCGGCGCCGTGCTGAACCCCACGCGCTGGTGGGGACGCATGCCGCGTCTGTTCTGGCTGGTCGCCTTGTTCGTGGCCTTTCTGGAGCGCAGAAAAGCGCGCCTGACGCCAGTGCTGCGCTCGCTGCTCATGACGCGCGTATCGCAGCTGTGCCACTGTGCGTTCTGCATTGATGCCAACAGCCTGCGCCTGGCCGAGCGCTGCGGCGCGCTGGATAAAGTCCAGGCCGTGAGCGGCTGGACTGATTCTGACTTGTTCAGTGAACAGGAGCGCGCGGCACTGGCCTATGCGGAGGCGGTGACCGCCACGCCACCCCGGGTGGATGAGGCCGTCAAAACGGCGATGAAACGCCACTTTACGGATGATGCCATCACTGAAATGACGGCACTCATTGCTTTTCAGAATCTCTCGGCCCGGTTTAATGCCGCGCTGGATATTCCGGCTCAGGGGCTGTGCGCCACGTTTAAAGGGAAGCCAGATGCTTGACCGTCACCTGCACCCGCGGGTAAAGCCCGCTCTGAACCGTCTGGTTTCCATGCTGGATAAGCCGGGCATTACGCCCGACGGGCTAACGCTTGCCGGGTTTGCCATCGGCCTGCTGGCGCTGCCGTTTCTGGCCCTCGGCTGGTATCTGGCGGCGCTGGTTGCCATCGTTCTGAACCGCCTGCTGGATGGTCTGGACGGCGCGCTGGCGCGTCGGAGAGGGCTGACGGATGCGGGAGGGTTTCTGGATATCGCCCTCGATTTTCTGTTCTACGCGCTGGTGCCGTTTGGCTTTGCGCTGGCTGCACCCGCAGAGAATACGCTGGCCGCCGCCTGGCTGCTGTTTGCGTTTATCGGTACCGGCAGCAGTTTTCTGGCCTTTGCCGCGCTGGCCGCGAAGCATAACATCGACAACCCCGGCTATGCGCACAAGTCGTTTTACTATATCGGCGGATTAACGGAAGGGACGGAAACCATCGCGCTGTTCGTGCTGTGCTGCCTGTTTCCGGCCCACTTTACGCTGTTCGCGTGGATATTCGGCGCGCTGTGCTGGCTGACCACCACAACGCGCATCTGGAGCGGCTACGTGACGCTGAAGTCACTCGCCCCTTAGAGAGTGCTTTCCGGCCCGCGCTCGCCGGTAGTGACCGGGTTCTGCGGGTGGCTGCTCCATTCATACCAGCCGCCGTCATAGACGGAGACGTGCTTCCAGCCCATCGCCCGGGCGTACATAAAGGTTTCTGACGCTCGCCAGCCGGTGCCGCAGTAAAACGCGACCTGCTGTTCCGGCAGGATGTTCCAGCTTTTCCACTGGGCGGCGATATCGTCCGCGCTGCGCATGGTGCCATCCGGGTTATGGAAGTCTTCCATATGGGTGGCATCGCTGCCCGCATGGCCCCAGCGGGCGCCGGCAATTTCACCTTTTGGCTTGATGTAGCTGTAGCCGCTGGTTTCGCCGATAAACTCCGGCCACGAACGAATGCTGACCAGGGAGGCATCCTGGCGGTGCAGCATGCCGCGCGCCTGTTCCATATCCACCATCAGCTGCGGCTGGCCGGGGATCGGCGCGCCAAAATCAGCGGCCGGAGCTACTTTAGCGGGCATGCCGCGCTCAACTGGCAGACCGGCATCTGACCACGCCTTCCAGCCGCCATCGAGAATGCGCACATCCTTCACGCCCGCGTACAGCATAATCTGTGCCACGCGCGCGGCGGCGTAAACGTCACGGCCATACAGAATGACGGTGGTATCGTGACGGATCCCGTGCTTTGCCAGCATCGCTTTCAGTCTTTCGTCGGAGACTTTATTCCACAGCGGCTCGCTTTCCACCTCATTAGTGTCGATGTAGCCCGCGCCGGGAATGTGGTTCAGCAGGTAAAACTTCGGCGCGCCCCAGGCAGCTTCAATAACTTTCCATTCGCCCGCCGGCGCGGCGGTCACCGGTTTACCCTGCTGGAGCTGGTGGATCCACTGCGGGTAGACGAGCTGTTCAAAGTGCGCCAGACGCTGAAGGCGGTCGGGCACCTGCAGGGCATCGCTGAGAAGCGAAACGTGGCGGTATCCGACTTTCTCCAGGCGGGCTTTCACCGCCTGGCTGGCGCCACTGTCGCCGTATAGCGCGATGGCCGTCCCCGGCGTCAGCTGATGCTGCCTGGCCCAAAGCGCAATCTGCTCGTCGCTCATTGCATCAAGCCAGGCGGCAGCCAGGTTGAGCGCTTTGGGTTCATGCCCGGATGGGCCGCTGAGGGTCTGCGGCCAGCCGTTATAGAAGGCGCTGGGGCGGGTGTCGATTGCCGCGCCGTGCTGTGCCTGAAGCTGAGACAGCGTCATCGTATTGGTCATATCAGCTGCCAGAGAGGAAAAAGAGGCGAGGCCGCAGATCAGGGCCAGCGCGGTCAGTTGAGAAACACGTTTCATCGAATAACCTGACGTCAGTAAAAGAGGGGGGCATTGTCGTCTCTCCCGAAACGGAAAACATTGCGTTAGCACATTATTGCCAGCGAGAAATCTCCATCACCTCGCCGCCGGGCGGAATATCGTCCTCGTCATGGGTGACCAGCACCACCGGAATATTGCGCGCGCGGACGGTGTCAAACACCCATGCCCGGAACGTCGTGCGTAACGCTTTATCAAGGCGGCTGAACGGTTCGTCCAGCAGCAGCGCCTGCGGCTCTGCGAGCAGAGCGCGCAGCAGGCTAACCCGGGCACGCTCGCCGCCGGAAAGCGTGGCCGGATCGCTGGCGTAATGACCGCTCAGCCCGGCGGAAGCCAGCGCCTGCTCGACCGCTTCCCGACGCGCGCGTCCGACGATCCGCTCGGGCAGCGCCAGCATCAAATTCTGCCCGACGCTGAACGGGTCAAACAGCAGCGCGTCCTGAAAAAGAATGCCCAGACCGCGGGATTCGACGGGCAAACCGTCGCAGCGGCGTTCGTCGAGCCACATTTCGCCCCGCGCCTGAAACTCGTCTGACAGCGCGCCGGCCATCCAGGCAAAAAGGGTCGATTTGCCGCTGCCGGACGGCCCCATCAGGGTGACAATCTCCCCGCGGGGTACGCAAAAATTGACCCCGCGGAAAAGCGGTTCGATGGTGAGATTGCTTACCTTCAGCATTAACGTAATCCTTGACGGTAGCGGCCCGCGAGCCGGGATAACAGCGCGGCAAGGCCGAATACGACGCCCGTGACGAGCAATAATCCCAGGGCACGGTTCGCGAGAACCGGGATACTGCCCCCGCTGCTGAGCGCGACGGTCTCAGTGGTCAGCGTGGCGAAACGCCCCGCGCCCAGCCAGAGCGTCGGCATATATTGCGCCATGCTGACGGAAAATCCGGTGGCAAAGGCCAGCAGCGCAGGGCGCACCAGCATGGGGCATTTCAGCAGTAAGAATATTTTTTCCCGCCGCCAGCCGAGCGTTCTGGCGGTAAGGATAAGCCGGGGATCGATCTGCCGCCAGGCCGGTTGCAGCACCAGCAGCATCCACGGTAGCACCCACAGAAGATGGCTCCAGAGGACGGCGGCAAAGCGTCCATCGAGCCCCAGATGCAAAGCAACCGCGTATTGCCCGGTGACGAGCGGCAGGGCCGGAAGGGCGAGCGGTAACCACACCCACGCCGCGCCTCGTTGCGGCCCCCATTCCAGCCAGAGAAAAATGACGATAAGGGCGATAAGGCTCGAAAGCAGACCGAAGGAAAGGCTGATGCCCACGGGACCCACGTCGTCCCGTTGCGCCAGCATCAACAGCACGGCGGCGCACAGGATGCCGCAGGCGGGCAGAAACCCGCTGAATGCGCGTTCAGGCAGCACGATATGCGACCTGCGACGCGTACCTGTCTGGTCTGGAATCGCGCGACGCCAGGCCTTCCACAGACCGTACCCCAGCGCGGCAAGCACGGCCAGCAGGCAAAGGAGCAGCAGGCACAGCAGCGTCCCTTTTGCCTGCTGCTGCGTGTCGCCCTGGCTCAGCCACTGCCAGGCCAGCACGGCCAGCGTGGGCGGGTTGCCGGGCCCGAGAACGATCGCCACGTCCACGACCGACAGCGACCACGCCAGCACCGCCAGCATCACCGCCCCGAGAACGGGCGCGATCGCCGGAAGGATCAGCCAGCTGAGCGTCTGAAAACGCCCGTAGCCGAAGGTCTGCAGGACGATCTTCTGCTGCGCGAGCCCTTTTTCCGGCAGCACGGCGTAAATCGCCCACAGCACAAACGCGCTCTCTTTGACCGCGAGCGTCAGGCCCAGCCCGGCGCCGTAGCGGTCAAACGGCGGCGAACAGACGGTACAAACCTGATACAACAGACCGCCCTCGGCAAACAGCAGTAGCGCGCTGGTGGCGAAGGCTACGTGGGGGATCGCCAGCAGCCACGGCAGGCGCGTGCTGAGGCGCCGCCAGCGGTTGCCGGGCCAGAAAAGGGCCACGAGAGAAAGGGCGATAAACAAGGCCCCCAGCGTGGCGATAAGCGTTGAGACCAGCGTGGCTACGGCTGCCTGCGGCAGCTGCGGATCGTTCAGCAGCCGCTGCCAGTTCGTTACGGAAAAGGCCGGTGCGAACAGCATGGCGCCAGCGGGCAGGATCGGCAGATAAATCACCGCCATCGCCAGCCAGACAAGCCAGCTTAACGGGTGCCGTAACGACGCAGCCATTCCTGCTCCAGCGCGTTCACCCAGGCGGACTGCGGCTCCGCGAGCATCTTCGGCAATCCCTGAGGCGTATGGACCATCAGCTGTTTCGCTTCACCTTCGGGCAGCGTTTTCGCATCCAGCACGCTCGGATCTCCCCAGACTGCCGGGTCGGCCTTGCGGATCTGCGCCTGCGGCGACAGCAGGAAATTGGCGACCACTTTCGCCCCCGCACTCGCGCTGGCATTGGCCGGAACAGCCACAAAATGCACGTTGCCGAGCATCCCGTCGCGAAAACCAAAGCTGTAGCTGTCGGCAGGCAGCTCGCCGCTCGCCACTTTTTGCTGCGCGTGCGCCGGGTTAAAGGTCAGCGACAGGTTCAGGCTGCCGCTGGCAAGCAGGGCATCCATCCGGGCGGGCGAGGGAGGGAAATCTTTTCCTTCACGCCACAGCAGCGGGTGCAGCTTATCGAGGTAGGCCCAGAGCGGCGCCGTAACCTGAGCAAACGTAGCGTCAGGCGCTTTTTGTAACGCCTCGGGATGCGCCGCAAGCGTCAGCAGCAGCTGCTCCAGAAAGGCCGTGCCGGTAAAATCGGGCGGGCGAGGATAGCTGACTTTGCCCGGGTGCTGCTGCGCGTACGCCAGCAGCGCCTGAGGATCTTCTGGCGGCGTCGGCATGCTGACCCGGCGGGCGATAAAGGTCAGCTGCGCGCCGCCCCACGGCGACTCCGCGCCGTCTGTGGGAATGGCAAAATCTTCCGTGACGGGTTTGCGGGTATCGACATAGCGCCAGTTAGGCAACCTCTGCGCCCACCCGGTTTGCAGCAGGTTAGCCTCTTTCAGGGTGCGGAAGTTTTCGCCGTTGACCCACAGCAGGTCGACCGAGCCGTTGGTCTTTCGCCCTGAAGTGGCTTCGGTCTGGATACGTTTGACCGCATCGGCGGCATCCGCCAGCGGGACGATTTTTAGCGTAATGGCATAGTGCGTTTGCATCTCACCGCTAACCCACTCAAGGTAGCGGTTGACCGCCGGATCGCCGCCCCAGGCGTTAAACCAGACGGTCTGGCCTTTGGCCTGCTGTTGAACAGTTTGCCAGCCTTCGGCGGCATAGAGGGGGGCTGCCAACAGCAGACCGGTCAGAAACGTGCAAAAACGCACACGGCGCATAATGCCTCACTTTTTAGCAGAAGGGAGATAGCGGGATAAGAGCCGGCGCGTGGCCAGCGGTAATAACCCCAGTAGTGTAAAGGCGAATACCATGCCCGGCGACAAAATATCGCGAAGCGATGCCACTTTTCCCAGCTCCCGCCCGGCGTTCAGAAAGACAACCGTCGCGGGCAGCATGGCGACTTGGCTGACCCACCAGTAGCGCCGCACCGTGATGCGTGTCAGCCCCATGAGCAAATTCACCAGAAAAAACGGGAACAGCGGCATCAGGCGCAGGGCAAAAAGATACCCCGTGCCGTCGCGCGCCATGCCGGCATTCACCGTTGTCATCTGACGGGCAAACTGCCGTTGCACCCAGTCGCGCAGCAGGTAACGGCTGGCGAGCATCGCCAGCGTGGCCCCGAGCGTGGAGGCAAACGAAACCAGCACGGTGCCTTCCCACAGCGTGAATAACGCCCCGCCCAGCAGGGTCAGAACTGCTGCGCCGGGTATCGACAGGGCGGAAACCGCAACATAAAGCGCAAAGAAGATCAGCGCGCTACGCAGCGGCGCGCGGTCGACATGGGAGAGTAACGTCTGCTGATGCGTTTTAATTCCTGCCAGAGAGAGCGTGTCAGGCGGCAGAAAGACAAATGTCATAAGAAATGCGCCCAGAAGGGCGCACAGGAAAAGTGTTTTTCGCATGTTCACGCGCGATTACAGCTTGAATTTAGCCCATACTGGCGCGTGGTCCGACGGTTTTTCCATGCTGCGGATGTCGTAGTCGATTCCGGTTTCGATGCAGCGCTCTGCCAGCGGCGTGCTGGCCAGCAGCAGATCGATACGCAGGCCGCGGTTGTCGTCAAAGCCCTTTGAGCGGTAGTCAAACCACGAGAAGCGATCCTGCGTTTCCGGGTTGGCACTGCGGAAGGTATCCACCAGGCCCCAGCCCAGCAGGCGCTCCATCCACTCACGCTCTTCCGGCAGGAAAGAACATTTGCCGGTGCGCAGCCAGCGCTTGCGGTTCTCTTCGCCGATGCCGATATCGAGATCCGTCGGGCTGATGTTCATGTCGCCCATGATCAGCACCGGATTCTCTTTTTTCAGTTCGGTCGTCAGGTAATTCTGTAGATCCTGATAAAACTTCGCTTTGGCCGGGAATTTTGTCTCGTGATCGCGGCTCTCGCCCTGCGGGAAATAGCCGTTAATGACCGTGATGTTCCCGAGCGCGGAAGGCACTTCCGCCATGATGATGCGGCGCTGCGCTTCTTCTCCGTCGCCGGGGAAGCCGCGGCGCACGGAAACCGGCGTATCTTTGGTGAGCAGCGCGACGCCATAGTGACCTTTCTGACCGTGGTAAAAGACGTTATAGCCAAGTTTCGCCACCTCTTCGAGGGGGAACATGTCGTCGTGAACCTTGGTCTCCTGCAGGCCGATCACATCTGGCTGATGTTGCTCAACAATGGCTTCAAGCTGATGGGGGCGGGCGCGCAGGCCGTTGATATTAAAAGAGACAAATTTCATAGTCGCTGCCAGTGCAAGGTGAATAGTGCATGGATGGTAGCAGAATTTGCGTCAACTGTTACTGGGTTCGACCAATAACTGCGACAGATCATGCCGGTGGTGCAATATTTGCACCATTCTGACGCGCTTCGCCCCGAAAGAGGGCGTAAATGGCCGATAAATTTCGCGAGTGATCACAATTCCAGAATTATATTTGGCCTCTGCATACTCTTTCTGATTTTCATGCGGCAAAGCGCCGCTTGTCGTAAAAATATTCACTTTTTATGCACTAACAGTGAATAACTCCATGTTGTAACTTGTTGATATTCTGTTACCTCAACCCGTTTATGCAATTTTATCGCTGGCTGGCACGAAGGCTGCAATCTACATTCACAATGCAAACACTCAATTATTTAACATTCAAATAACTTTTTATTTACCGGATGAGGTCGCTATGTCTCTGTCAATTACGCGTGAAAATTTCGATGAATGGATGATGCCGGTTTACGCTCCGGCGGCTTTTATTCCGGTTCGCGGGGAAGGCTCACGCCTGTGGGATCAGCAGGGTAAAGAGTATATCGACTTTGCAGGTGGGATTGCGGTCAATGCGCTGGGTCATGCGCACCCTGCGCTGCGTCAGGCGCTGAATGACCAGGCGGCGAAGTTCTGGCATACCGGCAATGGCTTTACCAACGAACCCGCACTGCGCCTGGCGAAAAAGCTGATTGACGCGACATTTGCCGAAAAAGTCTTTTTCTGTAACTCCGGGGCGGAAGCCAATGAAGCGGCGCTGAAGCTGGCGCGCAAATATGCCCACGATAAGTTTGGTACGCACAAAAGTGGGATTGTGGCGTTTAAAAATGCCTTCCATGGACGCACGCTCTTTACCGTGAGCGCGGGCGGCCAGCCTTCTTATTCACAGGATTTTGCCCCGCTGCCGCCGGATATTCGCCACGGCATCTATAACGACCTGCAGTCCGCCAGCGAGCTGATTAACGACACCACCTGCGCGGTGATCGTCGAGCCGATGCAGGGCGAGGGCGGCGTGCTTCCGGCGCAAAAGGCATTCCTTCAGGGGCTGCGCGAGCTGTGCGACCGTCACAACGCGGTCCTGATCTTCGACGAAGTGCAGACCGGCGTGGGCCGCACCGGCGAGCTGTATGCCTATATGCACTACGGCGTGACGCCGGACGTGCTCTCTACCGCCAAAGCGCTGGGCGGCGGCTTCCCGATTGGCGCGACGCTGACTACCGATAAATTCGCCAGCGTGATGACCGTGGGCACGCACGGCACGACCTACGGCGGCAACCCGCTGGCGACCGCCGTCGCCGGACAGGTTCTTGACATCATTAACACACCTGAGGTGCTGAAGGGCGTTAAACAGCGTCACGAGTGGTTCGTTGAGCGCCTGAACGCCATCAACGGCAAGCTTGGCCTGTTTAAAGAAATTCGCGGTCTGGGGCTGTTAATCGGCTGCGAGCTCACCGCTGAGTTTGCCGGAAAAGCTAAACTTATTTCACAGGAAGCGGCAAAAGTGGGCGTGATGGTGCTGATTGCCGGTGCCAACGTGGTGCGTTTTGCGCCTGCGCTGATCGTCAGCGAGGAAGAGGTGCAAACCGGTCTGGACCGTTTTGCGCTGGCGTGTGAAAAGGTGAAATCCGGGGTGTCATCATGATGGTCATCCGTCCCGTTGAGCGCGACGATATCGCCGGGCTCATGCAGCTTGCCGGTAAGACGGGAGGCGGGCTGACCTCGCTTCCTGCCGATGAAAAAACGCTGTCGGCGCGCATTGAGCGCGCCCTGCAAACCTGGCAGGGGACGTTGCCAAAAAGCGAACAGGGTTACGTGTTCGTGCTGGAAGACACCGACACGGGGAGCGTGGCCGGGATTTGCGCCATCGAAGTGGCCGTCGGGCTTAACGACCCGTGGTACAACTACCGCGTCGGCACCATGGTTCATGCCTCGAAAGAGCTGAACGTCTATAACGCGCTGCCCACGCTGTTTCTCTGTAATGACCACACGGGCGCCAGCGAGCTCTGCACGCTGTTCCTCGACCCGGCGTGGCGCAAAGAGGGCAACGGCTATCTGCTCTCCAAATCTCGCTTTATGTTTATGGCCGCCTTCCGCGATCGCTTTAATGAAAAAGTGGTGGCAGAGATGCGCGGCGTGATCGACGACAAAGGCTACTCTCCCTTCTGGGAAAGCCTGGGCGAGCGCTTCTTCTCGATGGAGTTCAGCCGGGCGGACTATCTCTGCGGCACGGGCCAGAAAGCCTTTATTGCCGAGCTGATGCCTAAACATCCTATCTATACCCATTTCTTAACGCCGGAAGCGCAGGCGGTGATCGGTGAAGTGCATCCGCAAACCGCGCCTGCCCGTGCGGTGCTGGAGAAAGAGGGCTTCCGCTACCGTAACTACGTCGACATCTTTGACGGCGGACCGACGCTTGAGTGTGATATTGACCGCGTGCGCGCGATCCGCAAAAGCCGCCTGGTTGAGGTATCCGAAGGCCAGCCTGCGCCGGGTGACTGGCCGGCTTGCCTGGTGGCGAACGAAAATTACGCCAACTTCCGTGCCATGCTGGTGCGGGCCAACCCGAAATGTGAACGTCTGGTGCTGACGGCTGCTGAGCTGGATGCCCTGAAATGTAACGCCGGCGATACGGTTCGCCTGGTGCGTCTCTGCCCTGAGGAGAAAACAGCATGACATTATGGATTAACGGTGACTGGGTCACGGGCGAAGGCGAACAGCGCACAAAGACCAATCCGGTTGGAAAAGAAGTTCTCTGGAGGGGGAATGACGCCAGCGCCGCGCAGGTCGAGCAGGCCTGCCGTGCCGCGCGCCGCGCATTTCCCGCGTGGGCAAAACATCCTTTCACCGAGCGCCAGGGGATTGTTGAAAAGTTTGCCGGTCTGCTGGAGGCGAACAAAGCCGAACTGACGCGCATCATCGCGTCTGAAACCAGTAAACCGCGCTGGGAAGCGGCAACCGAAGTGACGGCGATGATTAATAAGATCGCCATTTCGGTCAAGGCGTACCACACCCGCACCGGCGAACAGCATACCGAGATGCCGGACGGCGCGGCCACGCTGCGCCACCGTCCGCACGGCGTGCTGGCGGTGTTTGGCCCGTATAACTTCCCGGGGCATCTGCCGAATGGCCACATTGTGCCCGCGCTGCTGGCGGGCAATACCGTTATCTTCAAACCGAGCGAGCTCACGCCGTTAACCGGCGAGGCGGTGGTGAAGCTGTGGGAACAGGCTGGCCTGCCGCCGGGCGTACTGAACCTCGTGCAGGGCGGACGGGAAACCGGCCAGGCGCTCAGTGCGCTGAGCGATATTGACGGCCTGCTGTTTACCGGCAGCGCCGGAACGGGTTATCAGCTGCACCGCCAGCTGGCGGGCCAGCCGGAAAAAATCCTGGCGCTGGAGATGGGGGGCAACAACCCGCTGATTGTGGAAGACCCTGACGATATCGACGCCGCGGTGCACCTGACGATCCAGTCCGCCTTTATTACCGCCGGACAGCGCTGTACCTGCGCTCGCCGCCTGCTGGTCAAGCGCGGCGCGCAGGGGGATGCCTTCCTGAAACGTCTGGTAGAGGTGAGCGCGCGTCTGGTGCCTGCCGCGTGGGATGCCGACCCGCAACCGTTTATCGGCGGGCTGATTTCCGAACAGGCCGCGCTGAACGTGCTGAAGGCCTGGCAGGACCACGTCGCGCGCGGCGCGAAAAGCCTGCTGGAGCCGAAGCAGGTTCAGCCGGGTACCTCGCTGCTGACGCCGGGCATCGTTGAGATGAGTGGCGCGAGCAACGTGCCGGATGAAGAGGTGTTTGGCCCGCTGCTGTGCGTCTGGCGTTACGACGATTTTGACGCGGCCATTGCGATGGCCAATAACACCCGCTACGGCCTGTCGAGCGGGCTGATTTCACCGCATCGCGAGAAGTTTGATCGCCTGCTGCTGGAAGCGCGCGCCGGGATCGTGAACTGGAATAAACCGCTGACCGGGGCGGCGAGCACCGCGCCGTTCGGCGGCGTAGGGGCATCCGGTAACCATCGCGCCAGCGCGTGGTATGCCGCCGATTACTGTGCGTGGCCGATGGCGAGCCTGGAAACCCCGGCGCTGACGCTGCCGGAGACGCTCAACCCGGGGCTGGACTTTAGCGAAGGGGCTCGACATGAAAGCGCGTGAAGTTAACTTTGACGGGCTGGTGGGGCTTACGCACCACTATG
Source organism: Enterobacter asburiae (assembly GCA_011754535.1). Lineage (NCBI taxonomy): Bacteria > Pseudomonadati > Pseudomonadota > Gammaproteobacteria > Enterobacterales > Enterobacteriaceae > Enterobacter > Enterobacter asburiae. The sequence continues at coordinate 1,971,980 of JAAQVN010000001.1, forward strand.
CCGGTCTCTCTTTTGGTAACGAAGCCTCGACGAAGCACCGCTTTCAGGTCTCCAACCCGAAACTGGCGGCGAAGCAGGGGCTGCTAAAAATGAAGGCGCTGGCGGATGCCGGTTTCCCGCAGGCGGTGATCCCGCCGCAGGAACGCCCGAACGTGGCCGTGCTGCGCCAGCTCGGTTTCACCGGCAGCGATGAGCAGGTGGTCGAAAAAGCGGGCACGCAGACGCCGCACCTGCTCTCTGCCGCGAGCTCCGCCTCCTCAATGTGGGTGGCCAACGCGGCGACCGTCGCCCCGTCAGCCGATACGCTGGATGGCAAAGTCCACCTGACGGTGGCGAACCTGAACAACAAATTCCACCGCGCCACCGAAGCGGACACCACCGAGCGCGTGCTGCGCGCCATTTTCAAGCATGACGCCCATTTTGAGGTCCATCAGGCCCTGCCGCAGGTGGCGATGTTTGGCGACGAAGGTGCGGCCAACCATAACCGTCTGGGGGGCGATTACGGCGATCCCGCCGTGCAGCTGTTTATTTACGGGCGCGAGGAGGGCGGGCATTCCGCCCCGGTCCGTTATCCAGCGCGTCAGACGCTGGCGGCCAGCCAGGCGGTGGCCCGCCTGAACCAGGTCAATCCCTCACAGGTTATTTTTGCCCAGCAGAACCCGCAGGTGATCGATCAGGGGGTGTTTCATAACGACGTGATTGCTGTATCCAACCGCCAGGTGCTGTTCTGTCATGAGCAGGCCTTTGCCCATCAGGAGAAGCTGCTTACCACGCTGCGCGAACGCGTGCCCGGCTTTATGCCGATTCAGGTGCCAACGCAGGCGGTCAGCGTGCAGGACGCGGTCGAAACCTATCTGTTCAACAGCCAACTGCTGAGCCGCGATGACGGTAGCATGATGCTGGTGCTGCCGCAGGAGTCCCGGGATCATCAGGGCGTGTGGCGCTATCTCACTGAACTGGTGAAGGCCGATAACCCGATTGACGAGCTTCGCGTCTTTGACCTGCGCGAAAGCATGGCCAACGGCGGTGGTCCCGCCTGTCTGCGCCTGCGGGTCGTGTTAACGTCGAATGAAATGCAGGCCGTTAACCCGGCTGTGATGATGAATGAGGCGCTGTTCAACACCCTGAACGACTGGGTAGATCGCTACTATCGCGACCGGTTAACGCAGGCCGATCTGGTCGACCCGCAGCTGCTGCGCGAAGGGCGCGAGGCGCTGGACGCGTTATCGACAATCCTGCAGCTGGGATCGGTTTATCCGTTCCAGCGCTAGAGGAGTGGGTATGGAAAATTTACTGGCGCTGACCCTGGCGGATGAAACGCCGGAACAGAGCGAGGGGGAAGGCCCCTCATTCCGCTGGCGGTGGCAGGGGCGCGGGGTGCTTGAGCTGACGCCGAGCGCAAAAAGCGATCTCTCGCTGCTGCTTTCCACTGGGATTCACGGGAATGAAACCGCACCCGTTGAGATTGTCGATGGGCTGCTGCGCGCGCTTTATCGCGGAGAAATCACCCTTGCGTGCCGCGTGCTGGTGGTGCTTGGCAACCCGCCTGCGCTGGCGCAAAACAAACGGTACCTGGTGAGTGATATTAACCGCATGTTTGGCGGTCGCTGGTCGCAGTTCCCGCAGAGCGACGAAACGGCGCGCGCTCAGTGGCTGGAGAACGTCGTGACGACGTTTTTTGCCGCGGTGGGGCCAGCGCGCTGGCATCTCGATCTGCATACGGCGATCCGCGCCTCTTACCATGTGCGCTTCGGCGTTCTGCCGCAGCGCAATCAGCCGTGGGATGAGGGCTTTTTGAGCTGGCTCGGGGATGCCGGGCTGGAGGCGCTGGTGTTCCATCAGTCGCCGGGCGGAACGTTTACGCACTTTACCTGTGAAAACTTCGGTGCGCTGTCCTGTACGCTGGAGCTGGGAAAAGCACTACCGTTCGGACAGAACGATCTTACGCGCTTTGCGCCAACGCGTCTCGCGCTTCGGGAGCTGCTCGGTGGGACAGCTCCCGAGCACGCACATCAGCCCGTTGAGCGGTACCGGGTCGTACAGCAGATCACCCGCCGTAGCAATGCTTTCCAGCTTCATATGGCCGCGCATACCCTGAACTTCACGCCGTTTCGCAAAGGGGCGCTGCTTGCGGAAGATGGCGAAGATCGTTATGAGGTGCAGAAAACAACCGAATATGTGCTGTTCCCTAACCCCACAGTGGCGTTTGGCCTGCGAGCCGGTCTGATGCTGGAAAAACTCTCCTGACCTTTCCCCTCTCGTCATCCGGGAGGGGAAGTAGAAATGTTTTCTTAGCGATTAAAGCGTTCTGACTTGTTTTACGGAATATTCCTGGCGAATTGCTTTATTATTCACCTTCACTCCGTTATAGTTCTGCTAAATATATTTAAAATCATCGATTTGAATATTTTTTGTTGCAACTCTCCACGCTTTATCCTTATTTCCTCCACATTTGGCGAAAAATTGTTTTTTACACTTTCATTGTTTTACCGTTGCTCTGACTAATTGACGATAAACCCCGTAAAGTTAATCTCGTCAACACGGCATAGCGCCGAAGAATAACTGAAAGAAAGGAAATAAATTATGCGTAAGTTTACTGCACTGTTTGTTGCTTCTACCCTGGCTCTGGGCGCTACCAGCATGGCGTTCGCCGCAGATACCGCAACCACCGCTGCCGCGCCGGCTGAGGGCAAAATGATGATGCATCATCAAGGCAAGCCGGGTATGCACCATGAAATGATGATGTTTAAAGATCTGAACCTGACGGACGCGCAGAAGCAGCAGATCCGCGAGATCATGAAAAGCCAGCGCGACCAGATGAAGCGTCCTCCGCTGGAAGAGCGCCGCGCAATGCATGACATCATTGCCAGCGACAGCTTCGATAAGGCGAAAGCTGAAGCGCAGATCGACAAAATGGCCGAGCAGCATAAAGCCCGCATGCTGGCTCACATGGAAACCCAGAACAAGATCTACAACATTCTGACCCCGGAACAGAAAAAACAGTTTAATGCCAATTTTGAGAAGCGTCTGACAGAACGTCCGGCGATGGAAGGTAAAATGCCAGCACCAACCGAATAATCGGTTCACTCTCTTAAGACCGCCGGGATCCTGTCCACAAAAGCGCAATCGCTGTGGACAGGACCGGCGGTTTTTCTATTCTGCCCTCTTGTCTGCCGCCGCCAGCGCGGTATTCTCCTGTAGTCGCTTCAGAGAATGTTTGTAGAGTCATGGCGTTAGCTTTTTTTACTAACGCTCCTCTAAGGCCTGCCCGCTCTGCTGCCGATACTGTGTCTGTGAATCTCTAACGATAACAAACAAGACTGCAAGGATAGCGATATCCTTGCCCTGGCACGGGTTGTGCCATTCAGGAGTGGTGATGGAGTTCTTTGATATTCGTAAGATGCCGGTCAGCCTCTGGCGCAATGGTGCCGGCGAAACGCGAGAAATTTGCTGTATTCCTCCCGCGACGCGCGATTTTTTCTGGCGTGCCAGTATCGCGACCATCGCCAGCAACGGCGAATTCTCTTCGTTTCCCGGTGTCGACCGGGTAATTACGCTGCTGGAAGGCGGGGAGGTGACGCTGGATGCCGGTCAGGCGTTCTGCCATACCCTTAAACAGCATCAGCCTTACAGTTTTGCCGGCGATTTGCCGGTGAAGGCGCTGCTTTCCGATGGCAGGATGGCGATGGACTTCAACATCATGACCCGGCGCGACTGCTGTCAGGCGAAGGTACGGGTTGCCGATCGTACCTTTACCACCTTTGGCTCGCGCGGAGGCGTGGTGTTTGTATTAAGCGGGGCATGGCAGCTGGGTGATAAATTGCTGACGGCCGATCAGGGCGCCAGCTGGCAGGAGGGGACCCATACTCTGCGTCTGCTGGAGTCACAGGGTACCCTGCTGTTCAGTGAAATTAACTGGCTGCCGGGTCACTGAGCGCGATGACCTCGAACTTGCCCGCTAAGACGGGCTTGCAGAGGATTTTGTAGCCGTCGTGGTCGAATCCGGCGGGGGTGCGCAACAGGGTTGCCGCGTCGCTTAAATCATCGACAGCCCCCAGCCAGAGCCAGTTATTGACGATGTGATACTGCGTCATGGTTTCACCCACCTCTTTTAGCGCAACGGCGCCGTCCCACGGCCAGCAGTTGACGCTGATGGCCGCCAGACCGCTGAGGAGACGGGTGTGATGCGCCTCAAGGCTCTCTTTCCCGCAGCAGGCGCCTGCGCAGCGCTTCAGCGCGGAGCGAAAACAGGCACGGCCCCGCGTGGTGCCCTCTAACCTTAAAAGGCTGTAGCATAGCTGCAGCTCGTCGGCGAGCGCCTGGAGAGACTGCAGGGCCGCACGCTTGTTTGCGAATAATCCAAAGAGATTAGGGGCATGTGAAAAATCGACTTCGCGGGCGTACACCACCTGCGGCTTGCCGTCGGCGATCTGCAGGGAGCAGAGCTGACGGTTGCGTCGCAGGCGCTTATTAAAGAGCGGCTGCTGCTCCTTTATCAGCCGGGCTTCCAGCAACAGCGCGCCCATTTCTCCCGCCGTCTGGAACCAGGTAATGCGTCGCGACTGGCGCAGCATGGCGGCCTCGTCCGGGGTACGCAGGTGAGATAACACCCGGCTGCGAATGTTAACGCTTTTGCCGATGTAGAGCGGCAGGGTGTCGCTTTCACCGTGAAAGATGTACACGCCCGGCTGTTTGGGCAACGCCTCAAGCCAGGGGCGGAGATGTTCGGGATATTCATAGATAGCCGCCGCTTCAAACTCAAGACGCGGGGCGGATTGACGCCTGCTCACATACTGCTCCATATACTGTTCAGGTATACAGTGTAGCAGGTGTGCTGTGGTTAAAAAAGAGCCGGGTGGCGGCTACGCCTTACCCGGCCAGGACGTGCGGCCTGATGCCCTCACCCCAACCCTCTCCCACGAGAGAGGGCGCAAACATTAAAAGCGGTAACCTGGTTACCGCTTTGCTTTATTTTTTCCAGAAGTCGTCAAACACCGTAATTGGCGTGTGGCGCTTGTGCTCGGTTTTCAGATACCAGCCTTCGATAATTTTCGCGGTACCTTCATCCAGCGTTTTGCCTTCCAGATAGTCATCAATGTTGTCATAGGTGACGCCAAGGGCGGCTTCATCCGGCAGGGAAGGGCGATCGTCTTCCAGATCCGCTGTCGGCGCTTTCTTGTACAGGTGCTCAGGGCAGCCCAGCGCGGCGAGCAGCTGCTTGCCCTGTCGCTTGTTGAGACGGAAAATCGGGTTTATGTCGGTGCCGCCATCGCCGTATTTGGTGAAGAAACCGGTGATCGCTTCTGCCGCATGGTCGGTGCCTACCACAACGCCTTTGGTCATCCCAGCGATGCTGTACTGCGCTTTCATGCGCTCGCGCGCTTTCTCGTTGCCGCGCACAAAATCGCTCAACTCAATACCCGCTTCGCGAAGCGCCTGCTCGCTTGCCAGCACCGAGCCTTTAATATTGACGGTGAGCACGCGGTCAGGCTGGATGAAGGCGATGGCATCCTGGCAGTCCTGTTCGTCCGCCTGTACGCCATAAGGCAAACGCACGGCGATAAACTGCAGCGCGTCATCGCCCGTCTCTTCGCGAAGCTCTGAAATCGCCATTTGACAGAGTTTACCGGTCAGGGTTGAGTCCTGCCCGCCGCTGATGCCCAGCACCAGGGATTTCAGGAAAGCGTTCTTTTTTAAGTACGACTTTAAAAAATCCACGCTGCGGCGGATCTCTTCATGTGCATCTATTGCAGGCTTTGCGCCCAGCGCCTGAATAATCTCTTGTTGCAGAGCCATCATGCCCTCCATATGCAGAACATAAACAGAATGTGTTAACTGTTAAAACTAAACCTTTGAGCGGAAAACGACAAGGATCACAGTTTCGAGTGCGTTAATTTGCGGCGATTTAGCAGGTTATCGTTGTTTTATTAGAATTTTCCGAAATTCGTCTGGCATAAATCACAAAGTTGAACAATAGTACTTTTTATTCCATGCTTAGATAACACGCTGATAAACAAGAGGACGGAATATGAACAAGAACGTAGCAGGAATTCTTAGCGCAGCGGCGGTACTGACGATGCTGGCAGGGTGTACAGCTTACGATCGCACCAAGGATCAGTTTACCCAGCCCGTGGTTAAAGACGTTAAAAAAGGGATGACCCGTTCGCAGGTGGCTGCAATCGCCGGCAAGCCTTCTTCTGAAGTCACCATGATTCACGCGCGCGGTACGTGTCAGACCTATATCCTGGGTCAACGTGATGGTAAGGCAGAGACCTACTTCGTCGCGCTGGATGATACCGGACATGTGATTAACTCCGGCTATCAGACCTGTGCTGAATACGACACCGATCCGCAGGCACCTAAGGCGCAGTAACCCTGCTTGCCTGACGATGTTAATAAGCCGGCCCATGGGCCGGTTTTTTTATGCATACGTAAATCTTATTTCTTTGCGCGAATTATTTGCCTGAAATGTGAAGGGAGTCAACAAGCCAGGTCAATGAGAGACAATTTGAGTCTATCCAGAATTATCCCCTGTCTGTACCATTGCGTATACTCACTCCAACGATAAACAACAGTATGCAAGCTACCTGTCTGCCGGGACAGCGAGTCGAGTGATAGCGCGACGGCAGGTAGTCCTACAAGAGGGAAATTACGATGGAAAAGAAACATATCTACCTGTTCTGCTCAGCCGGCATGTCAACCTCGCTTCTGGTGTCAAAGATGCGCGCGCAGGCTGAAAAGTATGAAGTCCCTGTGGTGATTGAAGCGTTTCCAGAGACGCTGGCGGGCGAAAAAGGCCAGAAAGCCGATGTTGTTTTACTGGGGCCTCAAATTGCCTACATGCTGCCCGAAATTCAACGACTGTTACCGAATAAACCGGTCGAGGTGATCGACTCGGGGCTGTACGGCAAGATTGATGGTTTAGGTGTACTAAAAGCTGCTGTGGCAGCCATTAAAAAAGCTGCTAATTAATTTTTATTTTTCCCGTCAAAGAGTTATTTCACACACAATTACGCCGTAACATGCGTTACGGCATTTAAGGGTATTTTCCTATGAGTAAAGTCATCGCTTCACTTGAAAAGGTACTCCTTCCTTTTGCTGTTAAAATAGGAAAGCAGCCTCACGTTAATGCCATCAAAAACGGTTTTATTAAATTAATGCCGTTGACGCTGGCAGGGGCCATGTTCGTTTTAATTAACAACGTTTTTCTTAGCTTTGGTGAAGGTTCCTTCTTTTATTCATTAGGAATTCGGTTAGACGCTTCCACTATTGAAACCCTTAATGGTTTTAAAGCCATCGGCGGCAACGTCTATAACGGTACGTTGGGTATTATGTCGCTGATGGCGCCTTTCTTTATCGGGATGGCGCTGGCTGAAGAGCGGAAAGTGGATCCGCTGGCCGCCGGGTTATTATCCGTTGCCGCGTTTATGACCGTCACGCCATACAGCGTGGGGGAGGCGTATGCCGTCGGCGCGAACTGGCTGGGTGGCGCCAACATTATCTCCGGTATTGTTATCGGCCTGGTGGTGGCAGAAATGTTCACCTTTATTATCCGTCGCAACTGGGTCATCCGTCTGCCGGATAGCGTACCGGCCTCCGTTTCTCGTTCATTTTCCGCGTTGATCCCAGGCTTCATTATTCTCTCCATCATGGGGATTATCGCCTGGGCGCTCTCTCACTGGGGCACGAACTTCCACCAGATCATCATGGACTCTATCTCTACGCCGCTGGCGTCGATGGGTGGCGTGGTCGGTTGGGCGTATGTGATTTTCACCTCTCTGCTGTGGTTCTTCGGCGTGCATGGTTCACTGGCACTGGCCGCGCTGGACAGCGGGATTATGACCCCATGGGCACTGGAAAACGTTGCGCTTTACCAGCAGTACGGCTCCGTTGATGCGGCGCTGGCGGCAGGTAAAACCTTCCATGTGTGGGCGAAGCCGATGCTTGACTCCTATATCTTCCTGGGTGGTACCGGGGCGACCCTGGGTCTGATCATCGCGGTCTTTATTGTCTCTCGTCGCGCTGACTACCGTCAGGTGGCGAAACTGGCGCTGCCATCGGGCATCTTCCAGATTAACGAGCCGATTCTGTTCGGTCTGCCAATCATCATGAACCCGGTAATGTTTATCCCGTTCATTCTGGTGCAGCCGCTGCTGGCAGCGATCACCCTGACGGCCTATTACATGGGTATTATTCCACCGATCACCAACATTGCACCGTGGACCATGCCGGCAGGTCTGGGCGCGTTCTTTAACACCAACGGTAGCGTCGCGGCCTTCCTGCTGGCGATATTCAACCTCGGGATTGCCACCCTGCTGTACATGCCATTCGTGGCGATTGCGAACAAAGCCGCCACCATCATTGATGAAGAAGAGAGCGAAGAGGAAATTGCCCTCTCACTGAAATTCTAAGATTGACCGGCGCGGGGAAGCCCGCGCCAGCCACAAGGAGCTTAAACATGTTAGATTTGGATAGTATCGTCGCAGACGAAGCCGCAGAGAACGATCTCGAAGAAGTGGTGATGGGCCTCATCATCAACTCCGGTCAGGCGCGCAGCCTGGCGTATGCCGCACTGAAGCAGGCCAAGCAGGGCGATTTCGCCGCCGCGAAAACCATGATGGAGCAGTCCCGCACGGCGCTGAACGAAGCGCACCTGGTGCAGACAAAGCTGATTGAAAGCGACCAGGGCGAAGGGAAGATGAAGGTCAGTCTGGTGCTGGTACACGCACAGGATCACCTGATGACGTCCATGCTGGCGCGCGAGCTGGTGGCGGAGTTGATTGAGCTTCACGAGAAAATGCATTAAGTCGGATTGAGCAGCAGGAGGTCAGCACGATGGAAATCAAAACCGCATTTGAACAGCAACTGTTTAATGGCAAAAATTTTCACGTGGTTATCTACAACAAGACGGAGAGCGCCAGCGGTCTGCACCAGCATGACTACTATGAGTTCACGATTGTTCTGACCGGGCGCTACTACCAGGAGATCAACGGTAAGCGCGTCCTGCTAGAGCGAGGGGATTTTGTCTTCCTGCCGATGGGTTCCTATCACCAGAGCTTTTACGAATTTGGCGCGACCCGCATTCTGAACGTGGGCGTCAGCAGACGCTTCTTTGAGAAGCACTATCTGCCGCTGGTGCCGTTCTGCTTTGTGGCGTCCCAGGTCTACCGTGTGAAAAACGAGTTCATGACCTGGATTGAAACGGTCATCGCCTCGCTTAACTTCCGCGACAATGAATTTGATGAGTTTATTGAAACGGTGACCTTCTACGTGATGAACCGGTTGCGGCATCACCGTGAAGAGCAGCAGGTGACGGATGATGTTCCACAGTGGCTGCGCAGCACCGTGGAACTGATGCACGATAAAGGCCAGTTCAGCGAAAATGCGCTGGAAAATATGGTATCCCTCTCGGGGAAATCCCAGGAATATCTGACCCGCGCGACGCAGCGTTATTATCGTAAAACGCCGGTGCAAATTATTAATGAAATCCGCATTAACTTTGCCAAAAAACAGCTGGAAATTACCAACTATTCTGTCACCGATATTGCGTATGAGTCAGGATACAGCAGTCCCAGTCTGTTTATTAAAACTTTTAAAAAATTGACGTCATTCACACCGAACAGCTACCGGAAGAATTTAACGGTAATTAATTAACTTTCGGCGGGTTACCCGCCACAAATATTGCTTTAATGGCTTGCCCAAATAGCGGGAAGAGTACGCTATACCTTGCAGGCGATTAACCTGATACGCTAAGGGAGATATTATGCAAAAGAAATTAAAAGTCGTAACCATTGGCGGCGGCAGCAGCTATACCCCGGAATTACTTGAAGGCTTTTTAAAACGCTATCACGAATTACCGGTCAGCGAATTATGGCTGGTGGATGTTGAGGAAGGTCAGGAGAAGCTGGATATTATTTTCGACCTGTGCAAGCGCATGGTTGAGAAAGCGGGCGTGCCTATGACCGTGCATAAATCCGTCGATCGTCGCCTGGCGCTGAAGGATGCGGATTTCGTCACTACCCAGCTGCGCGTCGGCCAACTGAAAGCGCGCGAGCTGGACGAGCGTATTCCGCTGAGCCACGGCTATCTGGGGCAGGAGACCAACGGCGCGGGCGGCCTGTTCAAAGGCCTGCGTACCATTCCGGTGATTTTCGACATCGTAAAAGATGTGCAAGAGGTCTGCCCGAACGCGTGGGTGATTAACTTCACTAACCCGGCCGGAATGGTGACCGAGGCGGTTTATCGTCATACCAGTTTCAAACGCTTTATCGGCGTCTGCAATATCCCGATCGGCATGAAGATGTTTATCCGCGACGTGCTGGAGCTGACCGACAGTGACGATCTTTCTATCGACCTGTTCGGCCTGAACCACTTGGTGTTCATTAAGGACGTCATCGTGAACGGAAAATCGCGCTTTGCCGAGCTGCTCGACGGCGTGGCTTCCGGTCGCCTGACCGCGGCCTCCGTGAAGAACATCTTTGACCTGCCGTTCAGCGAAGGGCTTATCCGCTCGCTGAATCTGCTGCCGTGCTCGTACCTGCTTTACTACTTCAAGCAGAAAGAGATGCTGGCCATCGAAATGGGCGAGTACTATAAGGGCGGCGCGCGCGCGCAGATCGTTCAGAAAGTTGAGAAGCAGCTGTTCGATTTGTATAAAGATCCGAACCTGAACGTTAAACCGAAAGCGCTGGAGCAGCGCGGCGGGGCCTATTATTCTGATGCGGCGTGTGAAGTGATCAACGCCATCTACAACGACAAGCAGGCGGAGCACTATGTCAACGTGCCGCATCACGGCCATATCGACAATATCCCGGCTGACTGGGCGGTTGAGATGACCTGCATCCTGGGACGCGATGGCGCTAAACCGCATCCACGCATCACCCACTTCGATGATAAGGTCATGGGCCTGATCCACACCATCAAAGGCTTTGAAGTGGCGGCAAGCAATGCAGCGCTGAGCGGCGAGCTCAATGACGTGCTTCTGGCGCTGAACCTTAGCCCGCTGGTGCATTCCGACCGCGATGCGGAGCAGCTGGCCAGCGAGATGATCCTGGCGCATGAAAAATGGTTGCCGAACTTTGCCGCCACGATCGAGAAGCTGAAGTTCAAACATCACTGAGAGGACGCACAATGGAAAACCTGCTGATCGTTAATGCTGATGACTTTGGCCTCTCTAAAGGTCAGAACTACGGCATTATTGAAGCCTGTCGTCGGGGGGTTGTAACCTCTACCACGGCACTGGTGAATGGTGAGGCGGTTGAACACGCGGCGCAGCTGAGCCGCGAGGTGCCGGAGTTGGGCGTCGGCATGCATTTTGTGCTGACGCTCGGGATGCCGCTTTCGCCAATGCCGGGCCTGACGCGCGACGGCCTGCTGGGCAAATGGATTTGGGAGCTGGCGGAGCAGGACGCTCTGCCGCTCGAAGAGGTTGCCCGTGAGCTGGACTGCCAGTACAACCGCTTTGTTGATCTGTTTGGCAAGGCGCCGACGCATATTGACAGCCACCATCATGTGCACATGATCCCGGCGATTTTCCCGATCGTTGCGGTGTTTGCCCAACGCAAAGGCGTGGCGATGCGCGTGGATCGTGAGGTGCAGGGCGTGCCGGACTGTGCCGTGAAAACAACTGAGGGGTTCAGCAGCGCCTTTTACGGCGACGAGATCGACGAAGCGCTGTTCCTGAAGGTGCTGGAAGATTCCGCCGCCAGGGGGGAACGGTCGCTGGAAGTTATGGCGCATCCTGCTTTTGTCGATAACATAGTGCGGAAAAGCGCCTACTGCTGGCCGCGCCTCGCTGAGCTGGACGTGTTAACGTCGGCCTCGCTTAAGTATGCGATTGCCGAGCGTGGGTATCGTCTGGGGACGTTTGGGGATCTGTGAGATAAAGCCCGGCGGCGAGGTAAAAGCAAAACGGTAACCTGGGTTACCGTTTTTATTGTTTTCTCCCTCTCCCGTGGGAGAGGGGCGGGGTGAGGGCATCAGGCCGCACAACCGGGAATGGTTTTTACGCCGGTATCTGGTCAATCTTACTGCTGCGCGACCAGACGCGGTGCGCGGCGAGCAGGTCAAACAGCTTCGTCATAAAGGCATCGTCCACGTTATCGCCCTCGACAATGCCATCCTCACCCTGTTCGGCAACCTTCAGCTGCGCCTTAAACTGTCGCGCGTCGCCGGACAGCGCGATCGGTTTCAGGTGCTTATAGGCTTCCAGCAGATAATACACGGCATCACCGTTGTTCAGCAGACTGTCAATATCCCCGCACGGCACAATCACTGCATCGACGGTCAGCGATGGTGCCCCGGCAAAGGTCGCCGCCACCGGCAGCACGGAGCCGTCATCGGCGGTCACTTCCCCCATGCGGGAATAAAGCAGTTTCGCATGCACGCCCTGGGTTTTCAGCGCCTGCATGATCCCCAGCACGTCGCTGGCGCGGGTTTTATCGTTCAGCAGGATGGCGACCACGCGGCCTTTAATCGAGCCTCCAGGCACCGCATACAGGCTCAACGACGGATCTTTCTTCACGCCGTTAACCTCTTTCGGCGGAGCAAGGTTGCGCTGCTCGTCCGTTAGCGCAATGCCCAGGTTATCCGCCACGCTCTGGGCAAGCTGAATATCAATATGTGCCAGCTGATCGACCACCCGCTCGCGGATGTAGGTGCGCACCACTTTGCTCAGTTCGAAGCTAAAGCCGCCAATGATGTGCTGTTGCTCAATCGGCGTCTGGCTGTTCCAGAACAGGCGAGGGTGGGCGTAATACTCGCCGAACGAAGGGCTACGCTCGCGAATTTTGTTGCCGTCGATACGATCCTGATAAGATTCGAATCCGCCGCGTTTCGGCCCCGGCGGGGTTTCTCGCGGCCAGTTATCGTTGATGGAGTTCGGCTCATAGTTCGCCGGGTTGGTATCAATATCCTGACGGTGCATCCCGTCGCGCTGGAAGTTATGGTACGGGCAGGTTGGGCGGTTAATCGGGATCTCGTGGAAGTTCGGCCCGCCAAGACGGCTAATCTGCGTATCGGTATACGAGAACAGACGGCCCTGTAAGAGCGGATCGTTGGTGAAATCCAGCCCCGGTACGATATGGCCCGGGTGGAACGCGGCCTGCTCGTTTTCGGCAAAGAAATTATCCGGGTTGCGGTTGAGCACCATTTTCCCCACCAGCTGTACCGGCACCAGCTCCTCAGGAATGAGTTTGGTCGGGTCAAGCAGGTCGAAATCGAACTTAAACTCGTCCTCTTCCGGTATAAGCTGCAGGCCCAGTTCGTACTCCGGGAAGTCGCCGGCTTCAATCGATTCCCACAGCTCGCGACGATGGAAGTCCGGATCGCGCCCGGTGAGCTTCTGCGCTTCATCCCACACCAGCGAGGCTTTGCCCGCTACCGGCTTCCAGTGGAAGCGCACAAACGTGGCTTTTCCTTCCGCATTGATCATGCGGAAGGTATGAATACCGAACCCTTCCATCGTGCGATAGCTGCGCGGAATGCCCCGGTCGGACATCGCCCACATCACGTTGTGTAAGGTTTCAGGCTGCAGGGAGACATAGTCCCAGAAGGTATCGTGCGCGCTTTGGCCCTGGGGTATGGCCCAGTGGGGCTCCGGTTTTACCGCATGGACAAAGTCAGGAAATTTATGCGCATCCTGAATGAAAAACACCGGGGTATTGTTGCCCACCAGATCGAAAATACCCTCTTCGGTATAAAACTTAGTGGCAAAGCCGCGGATATCACGGACCGTGTCTGCCGAACCTGCGCCGCCCTGCACGGTGGAGAAACGCACAAATACCGGGGTGATTTTATCCGGGTCGGAAAGGAAATCCGCTTTGGTGATCGCTTTCAGGCTCTTATAGGGCTGGAAGTAGCCGTGTGCAGCCGAGCCGCGCGCGTGAACGATGCGTTCAGGAATGCGCTCGTGGTCAAAATGGGTAATTTTTTCCCGCAGGATGAAATCTTCCAGCAGGGTCGGCCCGCGCGCGCCTGCGCGAAGGGAGTTTTGATCGTCAGCAATCCGCACGCCCTGATTGGTGGTGAGCGCAAAACCTTCGCTGCCTTTGCGGTGCGGCTCAAGTGATTTCAGCTTCTCGTTTCCAGTATCCGGCGATTTCATGCTTCCCGGCGCGGTTGGCTGTTCGCCAGGGGCTGAAGGGCCAGGCGAGGGGCGGTGAGAGCCGTCAGCAGGGGCGAGAGAGTCCATACCCGGTTGAGATTCTTCAGTGCCATGAATCGGTGATTGATGTGTTTTATCTTTGTTCGACATTGCACGCTTCTCCTTTATCCATTGCTAAAAACCCTATTAAGGATAGAACAATGTCGTGAAATGGCTCGCGAACTAAGAGTTTTCACATCTCGCCATTAACGAAAGGAGCCATCTCACCCACTCGGAACGCGACGTAAGGTAGCAGGATCGGCTATCATAGAATTTTCCTGCTCCAAGAATTTGCTTTAGTGAATCCGTCGCTTATGAAACCTCTTCGTCAACAAAACCGCCAGGTTATTAGCTATGTGCCCCGCGTTGAGCCCGCGCCGCCTGACCATGCCCTGAAAGTGGATGGTTTTCGTGATGTCTGGCTGCTTCGCGGTAAATATGTGGCTTTTGTCCTGATGGGTGAACATTTCCGCCGGTCGCCGGCGTTTTCCGTGCCGGAGTCAGCCCAGCGATGGGCGACGCAAATCCGCCAGGATGAAGAGGTTGAAGAATAACAGCCATAAAAAAACCGCCATCAGGCGGTTTTTTTATTTCTACCGTGATTAACGGTGCGCCAGCTCGGCGTCGTCTTCACTTTCCAGAATGGCTTTGTCGGTCTGCTTCAGCCACTGGCTGGTCAGCGTACCGGCAGTCATGGAACCGCTCACGTTCAGCGCGGTACGGCCCATGTCGATCAGCGGTTCAACGGAGATCAGCAGGGCGACCAGCGTCACGGGCAGGCCCAGCGCGGGCAGCACAATCAGCGCGGCGAAGGTTGCGCCACCACCAACACCTGCAACGCCTGCGGAGCTGATGGTAACAATCCCGACCAGCGTGGCGATCCAGACCGGATCCAGCGGGTTGATACCCACGGTCGGGGCAACCATCACTGCCAGCATCGCCGGGTAGAGCCCCGCACAGCCGTTTTGACCAATTGTGGCACCAAAGGAGGCAGAGAAGCTGGCGATGGATTCCGGCACGCCCAGACGACGGGTCTGCGCTTCAACGTTCAGCGGAATAGACGCGGCGCTGGAACGGCTGGTGAAGGCGAAGGTCAGTACCGGCCAGACTTTGCGGAAGTATTTCAGCGGGCTGACGCCGTTTACGCCGAGCAGGATACCGTGCACCACGAACATAATGCCCAGACCCAGATAAGAGGCGACAACGAAGCTGCCCAGCTTAATGATGTCCTGCAGGTTAGAGCCGGCTACCACTTTGGTCATCAGCGCCAGAACGCCGTATGGCGTCAGCTGCATGACCAGACGGACCAGCTTCATCACCCAGCTTTGCAGGGTATCAATAGCGGTCAGCACGCGTTCGCCTTTCGGCGCATCGTCTTTCAGCAGCTTAAGCGCCGCCACACCCAGGAAAGCCGCGAAGATCACCACGCTGATAATAGAGGTTGGGCTTGCACCGGTCAGGTCAGCAAACGGGTTCTTCGGAATGAAGGAGAGCACCATCTGCGGAACCGTCAGGTCAGCCACTTTACCCACGTAGTTAGTTTGAATGGCGGTCAGACGCGCCGTTTCAGCGGTACCCTGAACCAGACCTTCGGCGGTCAGGCCAAACAGGTTGGTAACCAGCACCCCCACCAGCGCGGCAATCAGCGTGGTAAAGAGCAGCGTACCAATCGTCAGAAAGCTGATTTTACCCAGCTGGGTCGCATTGTGCAGGCGGGCAACGGCGCTCAGAATAGAGGCGAACACCAGCGGCATAACGATCATCTGCAGCAGCTGGACGTAGCCGTTACCGACAATGTTGAACCACTGGATGGACTCTTTCAGTACCGGGCTATCGGAGCCGTAGACGGCGTGTAAGGCCAGACCAAACGCCACACCCATGACCAGGCCCACCAGCACTTTTTTCGCCAGGCTCCACTGTTTGTGGCGCGCCTGCGCGAGAAGCAATAGTAATACGACGAACACGACTATGTTCGCGATGAGTGGAAAATTCATCCCCGTTCTCCTGATTTATTATGTGGGATCGGTTTTTCCCGATCCTGTTGGCGGAAGGTTAGCAGAAGTGTGATGTGGCGCTTATATCCAAATGGAATGGTTTATGACAAATGGAATGATTTTGTTGGTTTACTGTTCAATCTGGTGATGAATAAAACGATTGAACTGAAATTGCAGCGAATTGATCATCTGGGAAGACCAGCGCACTGCACTGTTTTCGGGAAAGGTTTGCGGCATCCAGACGGCGTACGCGAACAGCGCCATGCACAGCACGCGTTCAAGCTGGTTCCCTTTCTGCGGCGCAAGGATCGGAAAACGAAAACGCCAGCGGCAGGGCCACAGCAGCGGCACGCCCGCAGGCGTCAGCATATCGGCGAGGATATGGCTTAAATAACCCAGCACCATCCCCTGGATGGCATCGCCCGGCACTATCCAGCTTTCTGGGACTTTTAAATAGAAAAGCGTTAGCAGGCCAAACACGGCCAGCAGACTGTGGGTAAACCCGCGGTGGCCGAACGCGCGGGCGATGGGCTTAGACACCCACTTCAGCCGCTGCCCGAGGAAGGATTTCGGGTGGTCAATATCGGGCAGCAGGCAGGTTAATACGGCGGAAGGGACAATATGCCACCAGTCTCCCTGTGCAAGCACGGGAGTGAGCTCTGCGTTTTTGGCAAATACTGCGCACGCAATTGAAAAAAGCAGGTGGCCTTCCGCCGTCATGATAAAACCCACGAAACTGTCAATTTATACAGTATAGGGTTTTTATACAGTGGGCGAAAGAGGTGACGGTGTAACTGTTTGTCACAAAACGCGCGTCAGCGCGCCAGCCAGCCGCCGTCGACGGCTAAGGTGTGGCCATTTACGTAATCCGAGGCGGAAGAGGCTAAAAAGACGACCGGTCCCTGAAGGTCGTCCGGTGTTCCCCAGCGACCCGCCGGAATGCGCGCAAGGATCTCGGCATTGCGTTGTTCGTCCGCGCGCAGCTGCTGCGTGTTGTTCGTCGCCATGTAGCCCGGCGCGATGGCATTCACGTTGATGCCATGTACCGCCCACTCATTCGCCAGCAGGCGCGTTATCCCCAGTACGCCGCTTTTCGAGGCGGTATACGACGGTACGCGAATGCCGCCCTGGAACGAGAGCATAGAGGCGATATTGATAATTTTGCCGCCCTGGCCCTGGGCGATAAACTGTTTAGCGACCGCCTGCGAGAGGAAAAAGAGCGATTTGAGATTCAGATTCATCACGTCATCCCAGTCCTTTTCACTGAACGCCAGAGCATCCTCCCGGCGAATCGTCCCGGCATTGTTCACCAGAATATCGACCCGCCCCATCTCCGCCACGGCGGTATCCACGACGTGCTGAAGGCTTTCCTGCTGGCTCAGATCGGCCCGAATAGCCAAAAAACGTCTTCCCAGGGCGGTGACGGAGCTGGCCGTTTTCTCTGGATCTTTGCGATTTACCCCAACGATATCGCAGCCTGCCTGCGCCAGCGCAATGGCCATGCCTTGTCCCAGCCCGGTATCGCACCCGGTGATGAGGGCCACTTTGCCTGAAAGAGTAAAGGTGTCCAGTATCATACGCGCCTCAGAAGCTGGTTATCGTCGTTCTGACGTTAAAGATAGGAGGCAGGAATAAGAAAAGCAAATAAAATGAAACGGTGTTTTGTTTTTCAGGCAGCATGATGCTGCCTGAAGGGGGGCGTTACTCGCCGCGCAGGTGTTGCACCGTCAGTTCAGCCAGCGAATTGAGTTTAACGTCGGCAAGAGCAAACCGGGGATCGTGGCGGTTTTCTTCAGCAGGAACCACAATGGAGCGCATACGCGCGGCTTTGGAGGCCACCATGCCGTTAACGGAATCTTCCAGCGCGACGCAGGTAAGCGGATCAAGACCCAGCTTCGCGGCGCAGTCCATATAGACCTGCGGATGCGGCTTGCTGTAGGGCAATTTTTCCGCAGACGCCAGGGCGTCAAAACTGTCGCGCAGCTCAAACATGATCAGCACTTTTTCCAGCATATGCAGCGGTGAAGCAGAAGCCAGGCCAACCTTCAGCCCCTGAGACTTGCACAGCGCGACAGCGTCACGTACGCCGGGCAAGAGCGGCTTGGTCTCCTCCACCAGCGCGATGGCGCGGCTGATAATGCGTGCGGTGACTTCGTCGCGATCGGGCCCAACCCACGGCTGTTGGGCGTACCAGAGGTCAACGACCATATCAATACGCAGGCCCAGCGTGTCGGGAAGTTCATTACGGCGGCTGATATCAACGCCCAGGCTGGCCATCACGTCCAGCTCGGCGCGATCCCACAACGGCTCGGAATCAATCAGTAATCCATCCATGTCAAAAATAGCGGCAAGTATCTGGCGCGGTGTCGACATCACAACGTCTCCTTATCCAGGGTGTTCGACAGACGATAAGTGCTAAGCACAGTCTGCAATTTAGCATATTGCTTTCAAAGAGCGGGCGAAATTGATGTCCAGCAGGTAGACTTAGGCACACATAACGCGTCTTTATGAAGAGGAACTGATGACGTATCAACAAGCTGGACGCATTGCTGTCTTAAAACGTATTGCAGGCTGGGTGATTTTTATTCCCGCCGTCATTTCTACGCTGATCTCCGTGCTGAAGTTTATGTACGATCACAGCGAAAAACAGCCGGGCATTAATGCGGTAATGCTTGATTTTGCACATGTCATGATTGAGATGGTGCGGTTTAACACCCCGTTCCTGAACGTCTTCTGGTTCAACTCGCCAACGCCGGACTTTCACCAGCAGCTGAATATTGGTTTCTGGATTATCTATGCACTGATTTTTATTGCGATGGCGCTACAGGCATCAGGTGCACGAATGAGCCGCCAGACTCGTTTTTTACGCGAAGGGGTGGAAGATCAGCTTATCCTCGAGAAGGCGAAAGGCCCTGAAGGAATGAGCCGGGAGCAGATTGAATCCCGCATTGTGGTACCTCGTCACACCATTTTCCTGCAAATTTTCCCGCTCTATATCCTGCCGGTTATTATCATCGTGGCGGGATACTTCTTCTTCTCACTGCTCGGTTTTCTATAACAGATAAGGGTGGCGGCAAGGCCACCCGTTTTGTCTTTATACCGCAAGCACGCGTTCAAGCGCACGCTGGGCGTTGACCAGATGTTGCCCGCCAAAAAGAATGGCTCGGTTCATCAGCGTATAGAGCTGGTACACGGGCTGGCGCTCAAGGAAGTCCGGCGGCAGGGGGGAGACAGACTGATAGCCATCGTATATTTGCGGCGGCTGTTCGGGATGCAGGGGCAACATGGCCAGATCGCACTCTCTGTCGCCCCAGTAGCAGGCCGGGTCAAAGATATACGGGCCGTTGGGGCCCAGCGCGCAGTTATCGGACCATAGATCGCCGTGCAGCAGAGAAGCCTGAGGCTGGTGGGAGGCCAGGCGCTGTTGCACATGCTCGACGATGGCATCAATGTTGCCAAATTCCAGCCCTTTCTCAGCGGCCAGCTCAAGCTGCCATCCGATGCGCTGCTCGGCAAAGAATGTTGCCCAGCGGCGCTGCCAGGCATTGGGCTGCGGCGTGGTGGAAAGGTCGTTGTCAAAGTCGAGGCCAAACTGGGGCTGGTCGCTCCACTGGTGCAGACGCGCTAACTGTTGCCCGAGAATAAAGGCATTATGGGCATCCAACGGACGGGCAGGGAGATAGTCCATCACCAGAAAGCTGTAGTCCCGGTCGCTACCCACGGCCAGTACCTCAGGTACCGTCACCGTTTTACTGCGGGACAACAGTTCAAGCTGATCGGCTTCAGCGGTAAAGATCGGGAGCAGCTCTCGCTCGTCGCATTTAACGAACAGATCGCGTCCTGAGTAGCGTAAATGCCACGCGGCGTGAATTTCACCGCCCGGCAGCTCGTTACGCAGTTCAATTTCACCTTCACCCAATTGCTCATGTAAAAGATGACTGATAGCCTGCCACATGTTGACTCTCCCATGTTGTCTGCCAGATCATAAAGTTAGCGCATAATTGCGGTAAAAAAATACGAACTAACGCACACCTGAGCGGTTTAATTTCATGCAGGGCACTTATTGTTCTTTTTTCTGCCAGCGCTCCCACGTTTCCACGGTAATGTCGGCAGGCTTGTCGGTGACACTTTCCACCAGACTTGCGGCCAGCGCATGCACCTCTTCTTCACTCAGGGCAGCGATCAGGCCAAACGCCAGGGTGCCTAAATCATGAATATGACCTTCGTCATCCGTCAGCGTGAGCAGGAAGTTCGCCCGTGTAAAGGCGTTGTTGAGCTCATTAAGCTCGGTCAGCGATGCTTCATGAAGGCTGATGGTCACGACGTAGCGGGTGATATCACCACTGCTCATAATTCACCTCGTTGTTATCCTGAAAGTTTTTTTAGCATAGTCGATACGCCATATTTGGCGACTTCGACGTTTATCCCCCTCCGTCAGGAAGGGGAATAGCGGTCAGCTTCGTGACAGGTAATCGACGATTTTCTGCGTATCGGCAAGCGAACACAGGCGCGTTCCCTGATTGATGGTGGCGGCACTCCCCGCTGCGACGCCATAACGGGTCATCTCCAGAAGTGACGCGCCCTGTGCCAGCTTCAGCGCCATCGCGCCCACCATACTGTCACCTGCGCCGACGGTGCTCTGGCTCTTCATTGGGGGCGGCACAACCTGCACAAATCCCGTCTTGTCGACGGCCAGCGCACCCTGAGGACCGAGAGAGACGACAACGCGGTGCGCTTTGCCGCTGCGAACTAGCTCTTCTGCGGCAGTACGCACGTCATCCGGCTGGCTAAGTTCGCGATTAACAAGCGCACTGAGCTCTTTCTGGTTAGGCTTAACGAGCTCAAGCTGTCCGGGTTCCAATGCTGCCTGCAGGGCTTCGCCTGAGCTGTCGACAATGCAGCGGATGCCGCGCTGAAGTACGGCCCCAACCAGCGCTGTCAGCTTTTCTGTTCTGACGCCCGGCGGCAGGCTACCGCTGATGACCAGCAGCGAGCCGCTTTCAATAGTCAACACCTTCTCTTCCAGTTGACGAAACTCATCATCGCTCAGCCTGGCGCCCGGCATAACGAAGCGATACTGTTCACCGCTGGACTCAACGTGGACATGCAGGTTCTGCCGGGTCCAGTCTTTGGCGTCGACGGTATCCACGGCAACCTGTTCATCGGCCAGCAAGGTAACAAGATGCTCCCCCGTGGCGCCACCGGCCGGGAATATGGCCGTTGCTTTACCGCCGAGGTGAGTAATCGCGCGCGCCACGTTAATCCCGCCACCGCCCGGCTCAAATACGGGTGCGCTACAGCGTAGTTTACCTTCCGGGTAAATTTGCGGCGTTATGGTCGCGGAGTCGAGGGAAGGGGAGAGCGTCAGCGTATAAATTGAAGCCATCATAACCTCCTTTTAGCATGGGTTCTTTTAAGCCTGGCACCGATCGACAGGAAGGCAATGTAAATAACAGTATGATTTTAAAAATGAATGCTGACATAAATGCGATGAGGGATATATAAAATAAAACGCGTTTTGAGATCGTTCTTATTCAAAAAATGAAATAAGAAAATATTGCTATGTTATTTGCGCCTTTTTATAATTTGTTACCTTTCTCTGGACGCCTTGTCATTGATCCTCAAGAAAGTTTCCGAGACCGTGGTGGTCTCTTTTTTTGTTGTACGGACTCCTTAAATAAAATGAAGCTTTTGAAGACAGTACCCGCAGCACTGATGCTGGCGGGTGGCGTTTTTGCATCACTGAATGCAGCCGCCGATGACACCGTTTTTACTGTCATGGACGATCCCTCCACTGCCAAAAAACCGTTTGAAGGTAACCTGAACGCCGGGTATCTCGCCCAATCGGGTAATACGAAAAGCTCTTCTCTGACGGCGGACAGCACCCTGACCTGGTACGGCAATACCACTGCATGGTCGCTGTGGGGAAATGCCAGCAACACGTCCGCTAACGATGAACGCTCATCCGAGAAATATGCGGTAGGTGGACGTAGCCGTTACAACATGACCGACTATGACTACATCTTTGGTCAGGCTAGTTGGTTAACAGACCGCTTCAACGGCTATCGCCAGCGCGATGTGTTCACCGCCGGTTATGGTCGTCAGTTCCTGAATGGACCGGTACACAGCCTCCGTTTCGAATTCGGTCCTGGTGTCCGCTATGACGAGTACACCAATGGCGAAAATGAAACCCAGCCGCTGGGTTATGCTTCTGGCACGTATGCCTGGCAGATGACCGACAACACCAAATTTACGCAGGGTGTTTCTGTGTTTGGTGCCGAGGATACGACGCTGAACTCCGAAAGTGCTTTGAACGTGGCTATCAATGAACACTTTGGTTTGAAATTGGCCTACAACGTGACCTGGAACTCTTCGCCGCCAGAAACGGCACCGGATCATACCGATCGCAGAACCACGATTTCTCTGGGCTATAAAATGTAATCATAGCGGGCCGATGATGGTGTCGGCCCGTTTTCATTATTATGGTTAACCCGCGCCAATAAATTCTCTTCACGCGCAACGGCATTTATTTTATTTGGACAGCTAAAGTTGTATTTAGCCCCAAATCATTGCCGCCCACCGAAATAACAGCATTGCGCCGCAGATGGCAACCAGCACCAGCACCATTTTCCAGTGTTTTACGGCAAATCGTTTTGTTGGCATAACCTAATCCTTGTTCGTTGATACGCATAGTCTATCAAACGGGGCTAAAAGATGCGCCTTCCCGGGAGCGATCGGGTTATGCCAACGAGGGTTCGGCTCAGAACCAGTGGAATCGTTCGGCGAGGATCAACAATAAACCTGTTGCGGAAAGGACGTTCAAAATCACAACCGTTCTACTGGATACATTCATGGTATGCACCTGTTGATTTAAAGGCATGTTCAAGAGTAGCCCAGCATGTCTGAAATGCGAGCACCGGAGAGATGCAGCCTGCAAATTAGCGCGAAATGCCAGCCCATCAATCTGGCTGCAGAGGGTGCAATCTCCTTGCTGATAGTGTTAACATTACGTCGCTTGCCGTAAATCCGCATTAATCTGAATTCGGCAGGTGCATGATGACGAACCAATTTGACGATTGTTGGTCAGATGGTGTCGTAATCTATTGTCAAATCACGATTATTTTCTTTGTATATGCTCTTATGTGTGGGGCATCACTGCAAATAAGGATATAAAATGCCTGTAATTACTCTTCCTGATGGCAGCCAACGCCATTTCGACCACGCTGTTAGCCCTATGGATGTTGCCCTGGACATCGGTCCTGGCCTCGCGAAAGCGACCATCGCCGGCCGTGTGAACGGTGAGCTGGTTGATGCGTCCGATCTGATTGAAAACGATGCGACGCTTGCAATCATCACCGCGAAAGACGAAGAAGGTCTTGAGATCATTCGTCACTCCTGCGCGCACCTGTTGGGTCATGCTATCAAGCAGCTGTGGCCAAACACCAAAATGGCGATCGGTCCGGTTATCGACAACGGCTTCTACTATGACGTTGATCTTGACCACACCCTGACCCAGGAAGATATCGACGCGCTCGAAAAACGTATGCACGAGCTCGCCGAAACCAACTATGACGTCATCAAGAAGAAAGTCAGCTGGCACGAAGCGCGTGAAACCTTCGTCAAGCGTGGCGAGAGCTACAAAGTCTCTATTCTCGATGAAAACATCGCTCATGATGACAAGCCTGGCTTGTACCATCACGAAGAATACGTCGACATGTGCCGTGGACCGCACGTGCCGAACATGCGCTTCTGTCATCATTTCAAGCTGATGAAGATCGCCGGCGCCTACTGGCGTGGCGACAGCAACAACAAGATGTTGCAGCGTATCTATGGTACCGCGTGGGCTGATAAGAAAGCCCTGAACGCGTACCTGCAGCGCCTGGAAGAGGCCGCGAAGCGTGACCACCGTAAAATCGGTAAGCAGCTCGACCTGTACCATATGCAGGAAGAAGCGCCGGGCATGGTGTTCTGGCATAACGATGGCTGGACTATCTTCCGTGAACTGGAAACGTTCGTACGCTCCAAGCTGAAAGAGTACCAGTATCAGGAAGTGAAAGGCCCGTTCATGATGGACCGTGTGCTGTGGGAAAAAACCGGCCACTGGGACAACTACAAAGATGCGATGTTCACCACCTCGTCTGAGAACCGTGAATACTGCATCAAGCCAATGAACTGCCCTGGCCACGTACAGATCTTCAACCAGGGTCTGAAATCCTACCGCGACCTGCCGCTGCGTATGGCGGAGTTCGGTAGCTGCCACCGTAACGAGCCATCAGGCGCGCTGCACGGTCTGATGCGCGTTCGTGGCTTTACTCAGGATGATGCGCATATCTTTTGTACTGAAGATCAGGTCCGTGATGAAGTTAACGCCTGTATTCGTATGGTCTACGATATGTACAGCACCTTTGGCTTCGAGAAGATCGTGGTCAAACTCTCAACGCGTCCGGAAAAACGTATCGGTAGCGATGAGACCTGGGATCGCGCAGAAGCGGATCTCGCCGTAGCGCTGGAAGAGAACGGCATTCCGTTCGAATACCAGCTTGGCGAGGGCGCGTTCTACGGTCCGAAAATTGAATTTACCCTGTATGACTGCCTCGATCGCGCATGGCAGTGCGGAACGGTACAGCTGGACTTCTCCCTGCCGCAGCGTTTAAGCGCCTCTTATGTTGGCGAAGACAACGAGCGTCAGGTGCCGGTCATGATTCACCGTGCCATTCTCGGTTCTCTGGAGCGCTTCATTGGCATCCTGACCGAAGAGTTCGCGGGCTTCTTCCCAACCTGGCTTGCGCCAGTGCAGGTCGTGGTGATGAACATTACCGATTCTCAGGCAGATTACGTTAAAGAATTGACGCAGAAACTACAAAATGCGGGCATTCGCGTAAAAGCAGACTTGAGAAATGAGAAGATTGGCTTTAAAATCCGCGAGCACACTTTACGTCGTGTCCCGTATATGTTGGTCTGTGGTGATAAAGAGGTGGAAGCAGGCAAAGTTGCCGTTCGCACCCGCCGTGGTAAAGACCTGGGCAGCCTGGACGTAAGTGAAGTGATTGAGAAGCTGCAACAAGAGATTCGCAGCCGCAGTCTTCAACAACTGGAGGAATAAGGTATTAAAGGCGGAAAACGAGTTCAAACGGCACGTCCGAATCGTATCAATGGCGAGATTCGCGCCCAGGAAGTTCGCTTAACAGGTCTGGAAGGCGAGCAGCTGGGGATTGTGAGTCTGAGAGAAGCGATCGAAAAGGCTGAAGAAGCTGGAGTAGATTTAGTTGAAATCAGCCCTAACGCCGAACCGCCAGTTTGTCGTATCATGGACTACGGCAAGTTCCTTTATGAAAAGAGTAAGTCTTCTAAGGAACAGAAGAAGAAGCAAAAAGTTATCCAGGTTAAGGAAATCAAATTCCGTCCTGGTACCGACGATGGCGATTATCAGGTAAAACTCCGCAGCCTGATTCGCTTTCTGGAAGATGGCGATAAGGCCAAGATCACGCTGCGTTTCCGCGGTCGTGAGATGGCCCACCAACAGATTGGTATGGAAGTGCTTAACCGCGTCCGTGACGATCTGAGTGAACTGGCAGTAGTCGAATCCTTCCCTACGAAGATCGAAGGCCGCCAGATGATCATGGTGCTCGCTCCTAAGAAGAAACAGTAAGGCCTTCAAGCAGCAAAATCTGTGGAGCCTTCGGGTTTCATAGGTTTTGTTCGCCTATGTTTCGTTTATTTAACAATGCGAAGTGGAAGTTATTAAGATGCCAAAAATTAAGACCGTACGCGGTGCTGCTAAGCGCTTCAAAAAAACCGGTGGTGGTGGATTTAAGCGTAAGCACGCAAACCTGCGTCATATTCTGACCAAAAAATCTACTAAGCGTAAACGTCACCTGCGTCCAAAAGGCCTTGTTTCTAAAGGCGATCTGGGTCTGGTTATCGCGTGCCTGCCGTACGCATAAGCCGTTAACGTTTAATTTTTTACTAAGAATATAGATACAGGAGAGCACATATGGCTCGCGTAAAACGTGGTGTAATTGCACGTGCACGTCACAAGAAAATTTTGAAACAAGCTAAAGGCTACTACGGTGCGCGTTCACGCGTATACCGCGTTGCCTTCCAGGCTGTTATCAAAGCAGGTCAGTACGCTTACCGTGACCGTCGTCAGCGTAAGCGTCAGTTCCGTCAACTGTGGATTGCGCGTATCAACGCAGCAGCACGTCAGAACGGTATTTCTTACAGCAAATTCATCAACGGCCTGAAAAAAGCCTCTGTTGAAATCGACCGTAAGATCCTGGCTGACATCGCAGTATTCGACAAAGTAGCGTTCACCGCTCTGGTCGAAAAAGCGAAAGCAGCACTGGCATAAGCCAGTTGAGAGAGGGGGCTTTGCTCCCTCTTTTCATTTAACACCATCAGAAGATTGACATTTATCCGTCCAGGCTTTTCAATAAGGTCTTAACGGTTTTTACCACACAAGGTAACGCAAGCATGAATGCTGCTATTTTCCGCTTCTTCTTTTACTTTAGCACCTGATCTCAGGAGGCTAGCGCGTGAAAGATGAAACGAAAAACAGCGCCAGATAAGCCTCCCGATGGAGGCTTTTTTTGTGCCTGAATTTGAGAGAATAACTCCACCAAATCGGTGTCTGCACCGACATAATGAGGAAAATCATGTCACATCTCGCAGAGCTGGTTGCCAGTGCAACAGCCGCCATTAATCAGGCCTCAGATGTTGCCGCGTTAGACAATGTCCGCGTCGAATATCTTGGGAAGAAAGGGCACCTGACCCTTCAAATGACAACCCTGCGTGAACTGCCGCCTGAAGAACGCCCTGCAGCGGGTGCGGTGATTAACGAAGCCAAAGAGCAGGTCCAGCAGGCGCTGAACGCACGCAAGGCCGAGCTGGAAAGCGCGGTGCTGAACGCACGTCTGGCGGCAGAAACCATTGACGTTTCTCTGCCG
Organism: Enterobacter asburiae; assembly: GCA_011754535.1. Taxonomy (NCBI): domain Bacteria; kingdom Pseudomonadati; phylum Pseudomonadota; class Gammaproteobacteria; order Enterobacterales; family Enterobacteriaceae; genus Enterobacter; species Enterobacter asburiae. The sequence continues at coordinate 1,999,063 of JAAQVN010000001.1, forward strand.
GGCCGTCGTATCGAAAACGGCGGTCTGCACCCGGTCACCCGCACCATCGATCGCATTGAAAGTTTCTTCGGTGAGCTCGGCTTTACCGTGGCGACTGGCCCGGAAATCGAAGATGATTACCACAACTTCGACGCCCTGAACATTCCAGGCCATCATCCGGCACGCGCTGACCACGACACTTTCTGGTTTGATGCTACGCGTCTGCTGCGTACCCAGACCTCAGGCGTTCAGATCCGTACCATGAAGGAGCAGGAACCGCCAATCCGCATCATCGCGCCAGGTCGCGTCTATCGTAACGACTACGATCAGACCCACACCCCAATGTTCCACCAGATGGAAGGCCTGATTGTTGATAAAAATATCAGCTTCACCAACCTGAAGGGCACGCTGCACGATTTCCTGAACAACTTCTTTGAGGAAGATCTGCAGGTTCGTTTCCGTCCTTCCTACTTCCCGTTCACTGAGCCGTCTGCGGAAGTTGACGTGATGGGCAAAAACGGCAAATGGCTGGAAGTGCTGGGCTGCGGCATGGTGCATCCAAACGTGCTGCGCAACGTGGGTATCGATCCGGAAGTTTACTCCGGCTTTGCGTTCGGTATGGGCATGGAGCGTCTGACCATGCTGCGCTACGGCGTCACCGACCTACGTGCATTCTTCGAAAACGATCTGCGTTTCCTCAAACAGTTTAAATAAGGGCAGGACAGAACAATGAAATTCAGTGAACTGTGGTTACGCGAGTGGGTGAACACCACGCTGGACAGCGAAGCGCTTTCCAACCAGATCACCATGGCGGGCCTGGAAGTTGACGGCGTTGAGCCGGTTTCCGGTGCCTTCAACGGTGTGGTCGTCGGCGAAGTGGTAGAGTACGGCCAGCACCCTAACGCTGACAAACTGCGCGTGACAAAAGTGAACGTGGGCGGTGACCGTCTGCTGGATATCGTCTGCGGTGCGCCAAACTGCCGTCAGGGCCTGAAGGTGGCCGTGGCGACCGTCGGTGCCGTGCTGCCGGGTGATTTCAAAATCAAAGCCGCCAAGCTGCGCGGCGAGCCGTCTGAAGGCATGCTGTGCTCTTTCTCCGAGCTGGGTATTTCCGACGATCACAACGGCATCATTGAGCTGCCGCTGGATGCACCAGTTGGCACCGATATCCGCGAATACCTGAAGCTTGATGACAACACTATCGAAATCAGCGTTACGCCAAACCGTGCCGACTGCTTAGGCATTATCGGCGTGGCGCGCGACGTGGCCGTACTGAACCAGACCGAACTCAACGCGCCGGACATTGCGCCGGTTGAAGCGACCATCAGTGACGTGCTGCCGATTCAGGTTGACGCTGCTGACGCGTGCCCGCGCTACCTCGGCCGCGTGGTGAAAGGCATCAACGTTAAAGCGCCAACCCCGCTGTGGATGAAAGAGAAGCTGCGCCGCTGCGGTATCCGCTCAATCGACGCCGTGGTTGACGTCACTAACTACGTTCTGCTGGAGCTGGGCCAGCCGATGCACGCGTTCGATAAAGATCGCATTGAAGGCGGCATCGTTGTGCGCATGGCGAAAGAGGGCGAAACCCTGGTGCTGCTGGACGGCACTGAAGCCAAACTGAATGCCGACACCCTGGTGATTGCTGACCACAGCAAAGCGCTGGCAATGGGTGGTATCTTCGGGGGCGAGCATTCTGGCGTGAACGATGAGACGCAAAATGTCCTGCTGGAATGCGCGTTCTTCAGTCCGCTCTCCATCACCGGTCGCGCACGCCGTCACGGCCTGCACACCGATGCCTCTCACCGCTACGAGCGCGGCGTTGACCCGGCGCTGCAGTACAAAGCGATGGAACGTGCGACCCGCCTGCTGATCGACATCTGTGGCGGTGAAGCGGGGCCGGTTATTGACGTCACCAACGAAGCGACGCTGCCTAAGCGTGCGACCATCACCCTGCGCCGCAGCAAGCTGGATCGCCTGATTGGCCATCACGTTGCCGATGCGCAGGTGGCCGACATCCTGAAGCGTCTGGGCTGTGAAGTGACCGAAGGCCAGGACGAGTGGAAAGCCGTTGCGCCATCATGGCGTTTCGACATGGAAATTGAAGAAGATCTGGTGGAAGAAGTGGCCCGCGTTTACGGCTACAACAACATCCCTGACGAGCCTGTCCAGGCGGGTCTGGTAATGGGTACCCACCGTGAAGCTGACCTGTCCCTGAAGCGTGTGAAAACCATGCTGAATGACAAAGGCTACCAGGAAGTGATCACCTACAGCTTCGTTGATCCTAAGCTGCAGCAGCTGATCCACCCGGGTCAGGAAGCGCTGATCCTGCCAAGCCCAATCTCCAGCGAAATGTCCGCGATGCGTCTGTCCCTGTGGACGGGCCTGCTGGGGACTATCGTTTACAACCAGAACCGCCAGCAGAACCGCGTGCGCATTTTCGAAAGCGGTTTACGCTTTGTGCCGGATAATCAGGCAAATTTAGGCATCCGTCAGGATCTCATGCTGGCTGGCGCCATCAGCGGTAACCGCTACGAAGAGCACTGGGATCTGGCAAAAGGCACGGTTGATTTCTACGATATGAAGGGTGATCTGGAAGCGATTCTGGATCTGACCGGTAAATTATCTGAAATTGAATTCCGCGCGGAAGCGATTCCTGCGCTCCATCCGGGCCAGAGCGCTGCGATTTATTTAGACGGCAAACGCGTTGGTTTCATTGGGGTTGTTCATCCTGAGCTGGAGCGTAAGCTGGACCTGAACGGCCGTACCATCGTGTTCGAGCTGGAGTGGAACCCGGTTGCAGACCGCGTTATTCCTCAGGCGCAGGACGTCTCTCGCTTCCCGGCGAACCGCCGTGATATCGCGGTTGTGGTCGCTGAAAACGTGCCCGCAGCAGATATTTTGGCCGAATGTAAGAAAGTTGGCGTAAATCAGGTAGTTGGCGTAAACTTATTTGACGTGTACCGCGGCAAGGGCGTAGCAGAAGGTTTCAAGAGCCTCGCTATTAGCCTTATCCTTCAGGATACCAGCCGTACACTCGAAGAAGAGGAGATTGCCGCTACCGTCGCCAAATGTGTAGAGGCATTAAAAGAGCGATTCCAGGCATCATTGAGGGATTGAACCTATGGCGCTTACAAAAGCTGAAATGTCAGAATATCTGTTTGATAAGCTTGGGCTTAGCAAACGGGATGCCAAAGAGCTGGTAGAGCTGTTTTTCGAAGAGATCCGTCGTGCTCTGGAAAATGGTGAGCAGGTAAAACTCTCCGGTTTTGGCAATTTTGATTTGCGAGACAAAAACCAACGTCCGGGCCGTAACCCGAAGACGGGGGAAGATATTCCCATTACAGCCCGCCGCGTGGTGACCTTCAGACCCGGCCAGAAGTTAAAGAGCCGCGTCGAAAACGCAACGCCTAAAGCAGAGTAATATGAACTAACCAAAAAGGCCGCCCACGCGGCCTTTTTTCTTTGCGCTCTTCGGCAAAGCCGCCGTAAAATCAATTACATCACTCGCTAACAAACCGTACACATGCTTGATTATGCTCATCGTCAGCACCGTTCCGATCGGCGTCGCCTGCTTCTGCTGGTGCTGCTGCTTATTCTCGCCGCGGGTATCAGCCTCTGCGCAGGCGACAGCTGGATCGGGCCTGAAAGCTGGATGGGGCCTGACGGGCAGCTCTTCGTCTGGCAGATTCGTCTGCCGCGCACCGTCGCGGTGATCCTGGTCGGCGCCGCGCTGGCGCTGTCTGGCACCATTATGCAGGCGCTGTTCGAAAACCCGCTGGCGGAGCCCGGCCTGCTCGGCGTGTCGAACGGTGCAGGCGTCGGGCTGATTGCGGCGGTAATGCTGGGCGGGGGAGAGCTGTCCGGCTGGAGTATTAGCCTGAGCGCCATTCTCGGCGCACTGCTGATCACCGTCATTCTTCTTCGCTTCGCCAGACGGCACCTGTCGACCAGCCGGCTGCTGCTTGCCGGCGTCGCGCTGGGGATCATCTGTAGCGCGCTGATGACCTGGGCGGTCTACTTCTCGACGTCCTTTGACCTGCGTCAGCTGATGTACTGGATGATGGGCGGCTTTGGCGGCGTTGACTGGCAGCAGGGCTGGCTAATGGCGCTGCTGGTGCCTGTCATCGCGTGGGCTGCTCTGCAGGCCCAGCCGTTGAACCGGCTCGCGCTGGGGGAAATCTCTGCTCGCCAGCTCGGCATGCCGATTGGTTTCTGGCGTAACGTACTGGTCATTGCCATTGGCTGGCTGGTGGGCGTGAGCGTGGCCCTGGCGGGGGCGATTGGCTTTATCGGGCTGGTCATTCCGCACATGCTGCGTCTGTGCGGTTTCACGGATCATCGAACCTTGCTTCCGGCCTCGGCGGTTGCCGGGGCCGCCACGCTGCTGGTGGCCGATATCATCGCCCGGCTTGCCCTGACGGCCGCAGAGCTGCCGATTGGCGTGGTGACCGCTACGCTGGGCGCGCCAGTCTTTATCTGGCTACTATTAAAAGCCGGACGTTAAAAACTACCCGTAAGACAACCTGAGGGAATGCTATGCAGTCAGATATCCTGAATACCGAAGTGACCACCATTGATGGGGATAACACCACGCTGGAAGGCTACAAAGGCAAGGTGTTGCTCATCGTCAACGTGGCATCGAAATGCGGCCTGACGCCGCAGTACGAGCAGCTGGAGAATATTCAGAAGGCCTGGGAGAAAGACGGTTTTACCGTGCTGGGCTTCCCGTGCAACCAGTTCCTGGGCCAGGAGCCGGGCAGCGAAGAAGAGATCAAAACCTTCTGCAGCACTACCTATGGCGTGACGTTCCCGATGTTCAGCAAAATTGACGTCAACGGTGAAAACCGCCATCCGCTGTATGCGAAGCTGATTGCTGCCGCGCCGAAGGCCGTTGCGCCGGAAGAAAGCGGTTTTTACGAGCGTATGGCCAGCAAAGGCCGTGCGCCGCTCTATCCGGACGACATTCTGTGGAACTTCGAAAAATTCCTGATTGGTCGTGACGGCCAGGTCGTTCAGCGTTTTTCGCCGGATATGACGCCTGAGGATCCGATCGTCATGGAATCTATCAAGCTGGCGCTGGCGAAATAATGCCACTCCTGATGCAGCTCACGGACGTCGCCGAGAAGGGGCGTCTGGAGCCGATAACCTGCGGCATCGATTCGGGCGAAATCCTGCATCTCGTCGGACCAAACGGCGCGGGTAAAAGTACGCTGCTGGCGCGGATGGCGGGGCTGACCACCGGGCCTGGGCAGATTACGCTGCTGGAACATGCCCTGGCCGACTGGTCACCCGCCTCGCTGGCCCACCGGCGCAGCTACCTGGTGCAGCAGCAGGTACCGCCTTTTGCGATGCCGGTCTGGCATTATCTGATGCTGCATCTGCACGACAAACAGCATACGGCACTGCTGGAGGAAGTGGCTGCGGCGTTAGGGCTGGAAGATAAACTGTCCCGGCATGCCAGCCAGCTTTCCGGTGGTGAATGGCAGCGGGTGCGTCTGGCGGCGGTCATTCTGCAGATCCATCCCGCGGGCAATCCTCACGGGAGGCTGCTGCTGCTGGATGAACCGATGAGCGGTCTGGATGTTGCCCAGCAGGCGGCGCTGGATAGCCTGTTAAGCACTCTGAGCAGGAAAGGTATCGCCGTAGTGATGAGCAGCCACGATCTTAACCATACGCTGCGTCACGCCCATCGGGTATGGCTCCTGTCGCGCGGCAGAATGATTGCCAGCGGCACGCGGGATCGGGTCCTTACGCCGCCAAATCTCGCCCGCGCCTACAGCATGTCGTTCCGCAGGCTGGATATAGAGGGACATAAGATGCTGATTTCTACCGGGCAGGAGTAACCGTTTCTTGCCTGTGAACACAATTGCACGCTAAATTACCGAAAGAACAATAAAAGCAGAGGATTCGTCTGAAAATGCGATTCTGGTTTCTCCTCGTGGCGGCACTCTTTCTTGCGGGATGTAGCAGCCATCGTGCACCGCCGCCTAACCCACGGCTATCAGATTCTATCACCGTCATTGCCAGCCTTAACGATCAGCTGAGCAACTGGCGCGGTACGCCTTATCGCTACGGCGGCATGAGCCGCGGCGGGGTGGACTGCTCAGGCTTTGTCCTGATGACGTTTCGTGACAAGTTTGATCTACAGCTTCCGCGAGACACGCGCAAACAGGCGGAAATAGGAACAGAAATTGATAAAGACGATCTCCTGCCCGGGGACCTGGTTTTTTTCAAAACCGGCTCGGGAGAAAGCGGTTTGCATGTTGGCATATATGATACAGACAACCAGTTTATTCATGCCTCTACCAGCCGCGGCGTGATGCGCTCTTCTCTCGATAACGTGTACTGGCGTAAAAATTTCTGGCAGGCGCGACGTATTTAGTCTGCCCGAACACGTTTTTTATGTCGGCATGGTAACTATTAAACCATGCCGTTTTTCTCAAATAAGCTGATTAAAGTTAAATTTACCTAAATTAGCAACATCCTTATGTGTCTGTTTTATCTAAAACTGGCTATTACTCTGTAACCAGGATAAGATTATTTTAGATTCAGGGATAAATCTGAAAATTAATACGGAACTAATGAAATTAAACTTATTAAAATCAAGACAGTGGAATTGTGTCAGCAATTGCTCCAGGATGTCCTCTCTCATCTTTAATGCGGGGCGAGTGCAATGATTATTACGCTAGATAATGCTTACCAGTCTGAACTGATGCTTCTGCCTGCCCGTAATAGTGCAGGCGAGCTAAAAGGTTTAGAAATACTGGTTAACTTTACTGGCGTCGGCACCGATGTGAGGATCCCTACCGAGCTCGTTATCCCCCGGCTTTCAGCGGCAGAAGAGTTAGCGCTGTTTAACGAAAAACTGCAATTGCTTGATACCTGTAAACTGTTTTTTATTCAGCATCAGTTAATTGCATGGATCAATATTACACCAGCAATTGTTGAGTTTTTATTAAGTAATGGGAATGCTGTTTCAATTCTTGAGCGTTATCCGTTTCTTGAGTTTACTGTTAATGAGAACTATCCAGGTTTAAATAACGGAAAGGACGATCTGCAACTGGCAAGAATGGCGATCCATTTTCCGCTGGTCCTGGCAAACTTTGGTGCCGGTGCTGCATCGCTCAAGGCCGTCTATGATGGATTATTTAAACGGGTTATTCTTGATAAAGGATTCATCCAGCAGCGTGCTTCGGAGCTTTCTTTCGAGCCTTTTATGCGCGCGATCCTCTGGCAAATAACGCCGCACTGCCAGTCGGTGATCGTCTCCGGCATTGACGACCACGCTCTGCTGCAGCGCGTCCTGTCCTTTAATTTTGGTGCCATGCAGGGCGCGCTCTGGCCAGCCGTCTCGCCGGAGCACGTCACAACGCTCGTTCAGCAGCGATAACCCTGCCTTTCGCCCGTGTTTAAGTCCGGGTAAACCCTCTACACTAAAAGCAGGAGGACTTATGACCCTGTCTTTTACCGCTCACTGGCATGACGAGTTGCCTGGCTTTTACACCGCACTCAAACCAACACCGTTACATAATTCACGTCTTATCTGGCATAACGATCGGCTGGCCGATGAGCTGGCCATTCCGCCTGATATGTTTCAGCGTTCAGACAGCGCTGGCGTCTGGGGAGGAGATACGCTTCTCCCCGGTATGCAGCCTCTGGCTCAGGTCTATAGCGGACACCAGTTTGGTGTCTGGGCGGGGCAGCTGGGCGACGGCAGGGGGATCCTGCTCGGCGAACAACGCCTTCCCAACGGAGAGACGGTTGACTGGCATCTCAAAGGCGCAGGTCTTACCCCATATTCACGGATGGGCGACGGGCGGGCGGTATTGCGGTCTACAATACGCGAAAGCCTGGCATCCGAAGCGATGCATGCGCTGGGTATTCCCACTACCCGCGCGCTGTCGATCGTCACCAGCGACACGCCGGTGACGCGCGAAACGGTGGAAAAGGGGGCGATGCTGATGCGCATTGCGCAAAGCCATCTGCGCTTTGGTCATTTTGAGCACTTTTACTATCGCCGCGAGCCGGACAAGGTTCGCCAGCTCGCGGACTTCGCCATTCGCCACCACTGGGCGCATCTGCAGGATGAGGCGGATAAATACGTTCTCTGGTTCCGGGACGTGGTTGCCCGTACCGCCACGATGATTGCGCGCTGGCAAACGGTAGGCTTTGCTCACGGGGTCATGAACACGGACAATATGTCGATTCTTGGCCTGACCTTTGATTACGGTCCGTTTGGTTTCCTGGATGATTATCAGCCGGGGTATATCTGCAACCATTCCGACTATCAGGGGCGTTACAGCTTTGACAATCAGCCCGCGGTTGGGCTGTGGAACCTCCAGCGGCTTGCACAAACATTATCGCCGTTTATCGACGTCGATGCCCTGAACGATGCGCTCGACAGCTATCAGGACCTTTTGCTGCGGGAATACGGCACGCTGATGCGTAACAAGCTGGGGCTGATGACCCAGGAGAAGGGTGATAACGACATCCTTAACGGACTGTTTGCCCTGATGGCGCGTGAAGGGAGCGATTACACCCGCACCTTCCGCATGCTGGGCCAGACGGAGCAGCACAGCGCCGCCTCGCCGCTGCGCGACGAGTTTATTGACCGGCAGGCGTTTGACGACTGGTTTACACAGTACCGCACGCGGCTGCAGCAGGAGCAGGTAGACGATGTTACACGTCAGGTACAGATGAACGCAGCGAATCCGGCAATGGTGTTGCGCAACTGGCTGGCGCAGCGGGCGATTGAGCAGGCAGAGCAGGGCGAGTATGACGAGCTACACCGTCTGCATCTGGCGTTGCGCACGCCGTTTGCCGACCGGGATGATGATTACGTCAGCCGCCCGCCCGACTGGGGCAAGCGGCTGGAAGTCAGCTGCTCAAGTTAAGGATTTTGGCCGGGCGGCGGGGGCGCCTTACCCGGCCTGTTCATCACTGAGCAACCCAGCCGCCATCCATATTCCACGCGGCGCCGCGAACGTTCACGGCGCCCTCGCTGCACAAAAACAGCGCCAGTTCACCCAACTGCTCCGGGGTAACAAACTCCCCTGAAGGCTGTTTCTCTGCAAGGAGCTGTTCGCGAGCCTGCTCCGGCGGCACGCCATCCGCGATGCGCTTATCAATTTGCTGTTGTACCAGCGGCGTCAGTACCCAGCCGGGGCAGATGGTATTGGCGGTAATACCCGTGCGGGCGGTTTCCAGCGCCAGCGATTTGGTAAAGCCCACTACGCCATGCTTGGCCGCAACGTAGGCCGATTTCTCTTTCGACGCGACCAGCCCGTGAACGGAGGCAATATTGATAATGCGCCCCCAGTTTTTCTCGCGCATGGCCGGCAGCGCCAGCCGGCTGGTGTGAAACACTGCGGAGAGGTTTATGGCGATAATGTCGTTCCACTTCTCCACCGGAAAGGCGTCGACCGGGGCCACGTGCTGGATCCCGGCGTTGTTCACAAGAATGTCCACGCCGCCAAACTGCGATTCGGCGTAGCGCATCATGGCTTCAATCTGCAATACGTCCCGCAGATCCGCATCGTGATAGCCCGGCTTTTTACCCAGTTGCGCAATTTCTTCCCGTGCCGATGCGCTGTCGCCAAAACCGTTTAGGATCAGCTGCGCGCCCGCCTTTGCCAGCACGCGGGCGATCCCCAGGCCAATGCCGCTGGTCGAGCCGGTCACCAGGGCGGTTTTACCGTTCAGATTCATTTTTCTCTCCTTACACAATGCCGGTCAGATAGAACACGGCAATGACAAAAAGCACTGCCAGACTTTTAATGATGGTGATTGCGAAAATGCCGCCGTAGGCCTGGCGATGGCTCAGGCCGGTGATAGCCAGCAGGGTAATCACCGCGCCGTTATGGGGCAGCGTATCCATCCCGCCGCTCGCCATCGAGGCCACGCGGTGCAGCACCTCAAGCGGGATATTGGCTGCGTGGGCGGCAGCAACAAAGGTATCGGCCATCGCCGCAAGGGCGATGCTCATTCCGCCGGACGCCGAGCCGGTGATCCCCGCGAGAACGGTCACGCTGATGGCCTCATTCAACAGCGGATTCGGGATAGTCGCCAGCGCTTTGGATAACACCAGAAACCCGGGCAGGGCGGCGATAACCGCGCCGAAACCGTATTCGGAGGCGGTATTCATCGCCGCCAAAATGGCACCGCTCACCGCGGTCCGGCTGCCTTCAGCCAGACGCCCCCGGATATTGCGAAAGCCAAAAATCAGCACCAGCACAATACCGGAGATCAGCGCCGCTTCCACGGCCCAGATGGCGGTGATCTTGCCCACCTCGGTGACAATCGGTTTCGCCAGACCTGGCAGAGTAAGCTCGTGGGTCGTGCCGTACCAGCCGGGGATCCAGCGGGTAAACAGCAGGTTCAGTATGCCCACCAGCAGCAGCGGGGAGATAGCAATCAGCGGATGCGGGAGGTTAATGTCATCCGGCGTTTCGGGCTCATTTTTCAGATCCGTGCCGTAACCTTCATTGTTATTCAGCGCCTTACGACGCTGGCGCTCCAGCCAGAGCAGGCCAAAGACGATAATAAACAGTGAGCCGATAAGCCCCAGCCACGGCGCCGCCCAGGCGTTCGTACCAAAGAAGCTGGTGGGGATGATATTCTGGATTTGCGGCGTGCCGGGCAGGGCGTCCATGGTAAACGAGAACGCCCCCAGCGCGACGGTGGCCGGGATCAGCCGCTTAGGGATGCCGCTCTGGCGAAACAGCTCGGCGGCAAACGGGTACACCGCAAACGCCACCACGAACAGTGAAACGCCGCCGTAGGTTAATAGCGCACACACCAGGACAATCACCGGGATGGCGTGTCGACGCCCGAGGATCTGGATCGCGGCGGCGACGATGGAGCGTGAAAAACCGGAAAGCTCAATCAGCTTGCCAAACACCGCACCCAGCAGGAACACCGGGAAGTAGAGCTTGACGAAGCCCACCATCTTTTCCATAAACAGGCCGGTAAACGTCGGGCCGACGGCACCCGGATCGGTCAGCAGCACGGCGCCGAGCGCCGCGATCGGCGCAAACAAAATAACGCTATATCCGCGATAGGCCGCCAGCATCAGCAGCGCCAGCGCCGCCAGGGCTATTAACACACTCATTACGACTCCTCACTTTAATTATTATTCGGGTACCAACGAGAGGCTTAACGCTCGACGGTGAGAGCAATGCCTTGCCCGCCGCCTACGCACAGGGTGACGAGCCCTTTTTTAACGTCACGGCGCTGCATTTCGTACAGCAGGGTCACGAGGATGCGGCAGCCGGAGGCGCCAATCGGATGACCCAGGGCGATAGCGCCGCCGTTAACGTTCACCCTGCGTTCATCCCAGCCAAGCTGCTGGCCCACCGCCAGCGCCTGGGCGGCAAAGGCTTCGTTAGCTTCAATGAGGTCCACCTCGTCGAGCGTCCAGCCCGCCCGCGCCAGTGCCGTCCGGCAGGCGCTGACCGGGCCGATACCCATTACCGACGGATCAACGCCCGTCACGGCGTAACTTACGATGCGGCCAAAAACAGGCAATCCGCTCTCCCGCGCCTTTTCCTCGCTCATCAGCAGCACCGCGGCAGCACCGTCGTTGAGCGTGGAGGCATTCCCCGCTGTGACGGTGCCTTCCTCGTGTAAAAATGCGGGGCGCAGCTGGGCCAGCTTCTCAGCGGTGGTGCATGGCCGGGGCTGTTCGTCACGGCTGACGATAAGCGGCGGTTTTTTACCCTGTTTCACCGTCACCGGCGCTATCTCGTCGTCAAAGCGACCCGCTTCGATGGCGGAGGCCGCTTTTTGCTGCGACCGGGCGGCGAAGGCGTCCTGGTCCTCGCGGGAAATGTCATACTCACGGGCGACGTTTTCAGCGGTGAGCCCCATGTGGTAATCGTTGAAGGCGTCCCACAGGCCGTCGGTAATCATGCTGTCCTTAAGGCCCGCATGCCCGAAACGCAGCCCGGCACGTGCGCCGTCCAGCAGATACGGCGCGTTGCTCATGCTCTCCTGACCGCCGGCGATAGCCACCTCCGCGTCGCCGCAGCGGATCGCCTGGGCGGCGAGCTGCACCGCTTTTAAGCCCGCGCCGCACACCAGGTTGACGGTGGTCGCCGGCGTGCTGACAGGCAATCCGGCGCTGATGGCCGTCTGGCGGGCGGGGTTTTGCCCGCATCCGGCCGTCAGCACCTGTCCGAAAATCAGTTCGTCTATGTGCTCTGTGCTGAGACCGCTGTTCTCAAGCAGGTGCCGTACCGTGACGGCCCCAAGCTCAACCGCAGAAAGGGACGAGAGCGATCCGCGAAAACTGCCTATGGGGGTTCGCGTTGCCCCGACAATCATGACCTTTTTCATGCTGACCCCTCAGTTGAAGCGCATCTCGCGCACGTCATCCGCCACAATGATTTTCCCTGCCGTTTTACGCACGATCTCGTCAATACTGATGCCCGGGGCGTATTCCCGCAGAATGAACGCGCCGTCCTCGATTTCCAGCAGCGCGAGATCGGTCAGGACCCGACGGATGCAGCCCGCGCCCGTGAGCGGCAGCGTGCAGCGCGGCAGCAGCTTTGACTCACCGCTTTTTGAGGCGTGGGTCATCACCACGATGATGTTCTGTGCCCCGGCGACAAGATCCATCGCGCCGCCCATGCCCTTCACCATCTTTCCGGGGATCATCCACGAGGCGATGTTGCCCTCCACGTCCACTTCAAACGCGCCCAGCACGGTCAGGTCGACATGGCCGCCGCGGATCATGGCAAACGACTGGGCCGAGTCGAAAATGGCCGCGCCGGTCCGCGCGGTCACGGTCTGTTTACCGGCGTTGATCATGTCGGCGTCAAGGCTCTGCTCATCAGGAAACGCGCCCATCCCCAGCAGCCCGTTTTCCGACTGGAGCATCACATCCATCCCGTCCGGAATGTAGTTCGCCACCAGGGTAGGGATGCCGATCCCCAGGTTGACGTAGTAACCGTCGCGCAGCTCGCGGGCGACGCGCATGGCCATCTGTTCACGGGTTAACATCGTCACACTCCTTCCGCGCGCAGCGTGCGCTGTTCAATGCGTTTTTCAAACTGGCCGACAATCAGCCTGTCGACGTAAATTCCCGGGGTGTGAATGGCCGAGGGGGGCAGCTCACCCGGCGGAACAATCTCTTCCACCTCCACCACCGTGATCCGGCCTGCCGTTGCCATCAGCGGATTGAAGTTTTGCGCGGTATGGCGATAGATAACGTTGCCGTACCAGTCTGCTTTCCAGCCCTTAATGAGCGCGAAATCACCGGTAATAGCCTCTTCAAGGATGTAGTGCTTCCCCGCAAACTGGCGCACGTCTTTACCGACAGCCACGGGCGTGCCGTAGCCGGTGGCCGTGTAAAATGCCGGAATGCCCGCGCCGCCCGCGCGCACCTTTTCCGCCAGCGTGCCCTGCGGCGTGAGTTCAATCTCCAGCTCGCCGCTCAGCACTTGCCGCTCGAACAGCGCGTTTTCGCCGACGTAAGAGGCCACCACTTTGCGCACCTGCCGCGTTTCGAGCAGTATCCCGAGACCGAAACCGTCCACGCCGCAGTTGTTTGACACCACGGTCAGATCTTTCACCTGACGGCGTCTGACCTCTGCAATAAGGTTCTCCGGAATGCCGCACAGACCGAAGCCGCCTGCCAGCAAGGTCATTCCGTCCGTCAGCCCATCCAGCGCCTGCGCATAGCTGCCGACGCGCTTATCCAGTCCTGCCATAGTCATCCCTCCCGTTAACCGTGCCGGTATCATTAGGGGCGGCGACTCATTTGTTAATTTTGAATTTGTGACCCACTCATTTGGTTTTCTTATTAATTTACTGTTAACTAATTCTTTTCAATTGGTTAACAGGATGAAAAATGAGAATGAGTGTCAAACAGTTACGCGCGTTTTTAGCGGTAGCTCACACTCTCAATTTCGCGCACGCCAGCGAACGCTTAAATCTCTCCCAGCCGGCACTGAGCCTGACGATTAAAAGTCTGGAAGACGCGCTCGGTGGCCCGCTGCTGCAGCGGAGCACGCGCAAGGTCGCGCTGACGCAGGAGGGAGAGACGTTTTTGCCGATGGCGCGCCAGCTGCTTGCCGACTGGGATAACGTCGAAGAGGCGATGCACCAGTGCTTTACCCTGCAGCGCGGTAAAATCTCGGTCGCCGCCATGCCGTCGTTTGCCGCGAATGTCCTGCCCGAGGTGCTGAAAGCGTTTCGCGATCGCCACGCCGGGATCAACGTCACCGTGCATGACGTCATCAACGAGCAGGTGATTGAGATGGTGCGTGAAGGGCGGGTTGAGATGGGGATCGCCTTCGAACCGGCCCCCACGCACAACCTGCTGTTTACGCCGCTGGGGCTCGACAGGTTTGTTGCCATTGTGCCGAAAGATTCCTCGCTGGCGGGCAAAAAGCGGCTGGCATGGGAAGAGCTGCTGACGCTGGATTTCATTACCCTGCAGCGCCCTTCGGCGGTACGTCTGATGATGGAGGAGGAGCTGGCGCGAAGCGGCAGAAAGCTGGACGTGGCGCTGGAGAGTCATCAGTTGGTGACAGTAGGGCGCATGGTCGCCAGCGGACTGGGCGGCAGCGCCGTACCGGCGCTCTGCGAGGCACAGATGACGGCACTGGGCGCGGTCTGTATCCCGCTGGATAGCCCGCCTATTGAAAAGTGCATCGGAGCAATCCATCCAGGGCACACGCAGCTCTCTAAAGCGGCGCATGCCCTGCTGGAAACGCTGAAGGATTTTTACCAGCCCGCTCAGGGGGCGAGAAATACCTGCGGTACGGGGTGATCCGGGTGGCTGCCAACGCACACCTGCGCGCCGTACCAGCGCGCCAGCGTCCCGGCCTGCAGCACGTCCTCCGGCGCGCCGCGGGAGACCAGCCTGCCGTTGTGCATCAGCAGAATGCGATCTGCCCACAGCGCCGCCAGATTGAGATCGTGCAGCACCACGCAGACGTGGAGGTGACCCCGACGGGTCAGGGATTTCAGCAGGCGCAGCAGATGCTGCTGGTGGTAGAGATCCAGCGCGGAGGTGGGTTCATCAAGAAACAGCCAGCCGCGCGGTGCCCCGTCGCACCAGAGCTGGGCCAGCGCGCGGGCGAGCTGGATCCGCTGCTGCTCGCCGCCGGAGAGCGTCGAATAGTGTCTGCCCGCCAGCGGTAAACAGCCCGTAATCGCCATCACTTCCTCAACCACTGATGCTTCAGGGGCGCGAGTCCAGGGCGCCCGGCCCATACCGACCACCGCTTCTACCGGCCAGTCGAATCCAGGCTGTGTATTCTGGCGCATCACCGCCCGGTAGCGGGCGAGGGTATCCGGCGGCCAGTCCGCAAGCGGCGTGCCGGCCAGAGTGCAGCGTCCGCTTGCGGGCTTGAGGTAGCCGGTAAGCAGCCGCAATAATGTCGACTTCCCGGCACCGTTGGGGCCAATCAGTGCGACCAGCTCACCCTGAGAGAGAGTAAGCGACACATCGTCGATCAGCGTCCGCTGCCCGGCGTGAAAGAAAATGTTCTCCGCACAATAGCGTTCAGCCATGCGTACCTCCGCGACGAAAGATAAGCCACAGGAACCACGGCGCACCGAGAAGGCTGGTCAATAACCCGACGGGCATCTCCGCCGGGGAGACCAGGGTGCGCGCCAGCGTGTCGGCAACCAGCAGCAGCAGCGCGCCGGCCAGCACCGAGCCGGGAACGACGGCCCGGTGGTCGGCTCCCAGCCACATGCGCATCAGGTGCGGCACCACAAGGCCAATAAAGCCGATCACGCCGCTGACGGCCACCGCCGCGGCAACCAGCAGGGCGCTGCACAGCAGCAGGATCCTCTGCACAGTGGCAACATCCACCCCGAGATAGTGCGCCTCTTCATCGCCCAGCTGCAGCAAATTGATCGGGGCGGCCAGCCGCCAGATAATCAGCACCGCGGGCACCATCAGCGACGTTACCGCCAGCAGGGTGGACCACTGCGCCTGCCCGAGGCTGCCCATTCCCCAGAGGGAAAGCTGGCGAAGCTGGGCATCGTTGCTAAGCCAGGAGAGTACCCCGACGGCCGCGCCGCACAGGGCGTTGATGGCGATCCCCACCAGCAGCAGGCGGGACAAGGAGCCGTGACGCTGCTGGCTGAGCAGGAAGATAAGGACGGTTGCGGCCAGCGCGCCGAGGAACGCCGCAAGCATCGGGGCATACAGCATCAGCAGGGCAGGTAAAGCGGCGGGAATAACCACCCACAGCGCCACCGCCAGCGCCGCGCCGCTGCTGATCCCCAGCAAACCCGGGTCCGCCAGCGGGTTACGGAACAGCCCCTGCATCACACAGCCGGCCAGCGCCAGCGCACCGCCAATCACCAGCGCCAGCAGCACGCGGGGCAGGCGAATGGTAAGCCAGATCTGACGCATTGCCTCATCGCTGCCGCTCCACAGCAGGCTGACCGGCAGGTGCAATGCCCCAAACCCCGTCGCCGTGAGCGTCATGATGCTCAGGATCGCGGCCAGCATCCACAACGACAATGCGATCCGTCGGGACATCAGGGCAGTTGCTCCGCTTTGGCGCGCAGCTTCTGGATGGCATCCGGCGTTCGCACGCTGAAGCCCAGCAGGGCCATATCATCAATCGCCAGCATCTGCCTGTTGCGTCCCGCCGGGGTTTGCGCCAGGCCGGGCAGCTTCCACAGGTTTTCCTCGCCGCCCAGCGCGTTCACGCCGTCCTGCGAAATCACTACCAGGTCGGGCCGGCTGGCAATGACTCCTTCCTGCGACAGCGGCTGATAGCGGGTGAATCCCTGCATCGCGTTCTGCAGCCCGGCGGCCCGGATGGCGGCGTCTGCGCCGGTCTGCTGCCCGGCGGCCATCGCGGTCATTCCCCCGTGGTTGAGGATAAACAGCACCCGCTTGTTAAGGGGCGCTGCGGGCAGCGCCGCCAGCGCCTGACGCAGCGTGTTGCGCAGGGCTTCCCCCTCGGCTTCACGGTGCGTGGCGTCGGCAATCACCCGAACCTTTTCGTCAATGACGCTCAGGTCGTTGCGGCCAGGAACGGTAACCACCCTGACGTGACTTTGTTCGACCTGCTTCAGCGCAAGAGACGGCTGCGCCTGGTCGCTGGCCAGCACCAGCGTGGGGCGCATGGACAAAATGCCTTCGGCGTTGAGCTGACGTAAATATCCCACGTCAGGCAGATCGTTTGCCGCCTGCGGCCACTGGCTGGTGCTGTCGCGTGCGACCAGAGAAGACTGCGCGCCAAGCGCATAGACAATCTCCGTCACGTCGCCGCCAAGGGCGACAATTTTCTCCTGCGCGGCGGCAAACGCTACCAGAGGCAGGGCGCACAGCAGGGCTAACCACGTTTTCATGCGGCCAGCCCTTTTGGCGTCAGGGCGTCAATCTGGCTGCGCCACTGGCTCTGCTCCGGCTCGCCTTCGGTACGCTGGCCATAAAGCTGCGCGATTTGCGTGCCGTCGGCGGCAAACAGCTCCAGGCTGGTGACGTGGCCGTCTGCGGTTGGCTTGCGCGTCACCCAGCTCTCCGCGATGGTTTCTTCCAGCAGATGCAGCGTAAAGGCGGGATTAAAGATGTTCAGCCAGCCTTTCATCGGCACGACTTTCTGTACTGCACCGGTGAAGATCTGCACGCAGCCGCGGTTACCGACGAATACCATGATTTCGTTGCCGTCCTGACGTGCCGTTTCCAGCAGTTGTGCCAGCGCGCTATTCTCCACCTTACAGGCAAGATCGTCGCCCACCAGGCGAAACGCCTGCTGGCGGCTGAGATTGTGGCGTTTGAGCAGGCTGAAGAACTGATGCACATCAGTCATGGCGCGCCACTCCTTATCCACGAGAGCGGCATCCGCGTTTTCGGCGTGAGCCGGGGCATCCGCAGCGCCCAGCTCAAGCGGCGGATTATCGGCAAATATAAAGCGGGTCAGCACATCGCCCCAGGCGGCGAGGTCGGTGTTGTCCGTGGTATAGACCTTGAGCACCGCATCGCCCTGGCGATCGAAGAACTGAATGCTCTGCCGCTCGCCGCGTGGGGTGGCTTCGCTGAGGTGAAACGCGCTCGCCCATTGGTTGAGGAACAGGCGAAGATCCAGCGCGCGCGGGTTCAGCACCAGCCCGGCGTGGCCCTTCAGGTGCTGGTTGGTGAAGCTGCCAACCTGCTCGTGCACGGCATACTCGTTGCGGCAGATGCATTTGGTTTCACCCACGGCTTCCAGCGCGCCCAGGATATCGCGGATGTCGCCGCGCAGGCGCCAGGCGTCATGGCCCACGCGCGCGAAGGTCAGCTCCGCCTCGCTGATGTTCATTAACCCTGCGATGTCTCGCGCGTACTTACCCGGATGTTCTTCTTTTAGCTCAAGCCAGCGTGTGTAGTGATTCATTGTCTTATCCTTCTGAAGAGTGGCCCCGAAGGGAATTACCACTGATAGCTTACGAAAATCTTGCCGTTACGCCCGTCCTGCGGAATGCCCTGAGGTGACCAGTACGCTTTGTCAAAGGCGTTGCCCAGCACCAGCGTGGTGGTGACGCCCTTGAGCTTCTCCTGGCCCTTATAGCTGACGTAAAAATCGTTGACCGCATAGCCCGGCTGCTTGCTGTAGCTGCTGCTGACGTGAGTTGAGCGATCGGCAAAAGTGCCGATCCAGCCGACGGAGAACCCGCTTTGCGCCACCGGAACGTCCAGCCTGCTGGTGACGGTGTCCGGGTTGATGCTGGAGATGTACTCCCCGGTATTGGTATCTTTCCCGCGCGTGCGGTTATAGGCCACGTCAAGGTTAAACAGATCGGCCGAATATTTTGCCATTACGTCCCAGCCCCATATTTTGGCGTCTGGAACGTTGTACGACATGGTGGTCGCCGCGGCGAAGTTGACGGTGGTGGAGATGTAGTCTTTCGCTTTGGTATCGAAATAGCTGGCCTTGAACTCCAGCGCATCGTTGGCGAGCATCAGATCGTCAAAGCGCAGGCCAAAACCAAACTCCTGCGTTTCGTTGGTTTCCGGGCGCAGGTTCGGGTTAGGCACCCAGTAGTTGGTGTAGAACCGGCCGATGGAGAAGTGTTTAGCGTCGTTATACATTTCACCCATGGTAGGCGCGCGGAAGGCCTGCGCGTAAGAGCCGAACAGCATCAGCCAGTCGGTGGGGCTGACGGTTAACCCCGCCCGGGAAGACCACTTATCGGCATTGACGTCATCGTAGCCATCGCTGCTGCCGCGATAGTTGTCATAGCGCGTGCCGCCCAGAAGGGTAACGGGCAGATCGCGCAGGGTGATCTCATCCTGCAGCCAGCCGGAGCTAAAGTCGATTTTCGCCTCCGGGAAGCCGGTCGTGGCACCGCCCGGACGCTGCTCCTGGCGATAGTATTCTCCGCCGTAGGTCAGAAGGTGAGATGCAAAGGAGTCGCTGAACAGGCGGGAACGGTTTTCCACCTTGCCGCCTTTGGTGGTCTGCTTGCGGAACTCGCCGGTGCTGTCGATGTTCTGGGCATTAATGCGCGCTTCAGACCAGTAAACCTTCGCATCGGCGTTCAGCCAGTCGTACCCTTCCGGCGCAATGCGGTAGCCAACCTGCGCATCTCGCTGGATGGTGGAGCGGTCGGTCATCGGGTTGCTGCTGTTGGCATCTGATGTTTGCGGGTTTTTCGGCTCCTGTGCGGCGTTGTTGTAGTAGCGCAGGGCGCCACTCAACGTCTGAGCCGGGTCGATTTTCCAGCTGCCTTTCGCCAGCATGTTATTAATGGATTCGTCGTTCGGCGCCGTTGCACCGTCGCTCTGGCGGATATCATCGCGGTCGCGGCTGGACCACGACACCAGGCCGTCCAGGGTATCGGTGCGGCCATAGGCGCTGGCCCCCAGGCCTAGGCTGTGGTCACCCGTTGCACCGGTACCAAACACGCGATAACCGCTGTTTTTACCCGGCTCCAGCAGGTCTTTGGCGTCGACGGTGTCATAGGAAATCACGCCGCCCAGCGCGCCGCTGCCGTAGAGCAAGGCCGACGGGCCGCGCACCACCTCGATACGTTTGATGAGCGCGGGATCGAGGAAGGTGCTGTTCAGGTGGCCGGTATCGGTTCCCTGGCGCACACCGTCAACCAGTACCAACACGCCGCGACGGTCGTAGCCGCGCAGGTTAACGTCCTGACCGTTGGTGCGGCCGGTGCCGTCAAGCGTCAGGCCGGGGACGTTGCGCAGCAGATCGGCGGCAGAGCTGGCGGTCTGTTTTTCCGGGGCGGTGGCGTCAATCACGCTCACCATCATCGGGGCTTCGAAGGCGCTACGGGCGTTGCCTGTGGCGGTGACGGTTATTTCATCTGCGGCAGCAAACGCGACGCCCGGCAGGGTGCTGACAATCGCCAGCGCCAGAAGGGACGGGCGTAAACGTGCGGTGTGCAGGTGTGGCATAGCAACTCTCCATAAAGTATCGAAAGCGCTGGCTGCCTGGGGATGACCTGGGTGGCTGGCGAAGGTTTTAGTTTATTTTGTGAGGATCAATTTTCCGGCATTCGTCTGGCGCAGCAGGTAGTGCTGGCCGTCATGCTCGATAATCACCCGGCCCTCATCACCCAGCAGAGTTTTGCTGTCGATGCGGCGATCGCCAGGGGCCGGGGACGGTGCTGTGTGTGTTTTTGCTGGCGTTGCCGCGCTGTTATCCGTAGGTGACATCATGTTTATAAATAACAATCAATGTAACAATGATAATCATTATCAATAAACTGCAAATTCACGGCAAGCGTTTTTGTGAAAATTGTGTGACGGGATCAAATTCAGGGGGCGAGGTGCGGCCTGATTCCCTCACCCCAACCCTCTCCCTAAGGGAGAGGGAGAAGGGCGCCACCCGACAATAACATCAGAAGCGAGAATCAACCGCAGCTGCCAGCTTCTCCAGCAGCAGCTCGCTGTCTTCCCAGCTCAGGCACGGATCGGTGATCGACTGGCCGTACACCATCTGCTGGCCGGCAATGATTTTCTGCGTGCCTTCCTTGATGAAGCTTTCGGCCATAATCCCGGCAACGGCAGTCGAGCCGCTGCGGATCTGCTGACAGATCTCATCGCAGACGTCCAGCTGGCGGCGATGCTGCTTCTGGCAGTTGCCGTGGCTGAAATCCACCACCAGGTGTTCCGGCAGGTCGAACTCGGCCAGCGTTTCACAGGCCGCCGCAATATCTTCTGCATGGTAATTGGGCTTCTTCCCGCCGCGCATAATGATATGCCCGTACGGGTTACCGCTGGTCTGGTAGATGGTCATATGACCGCTTTTGTCCGGCGACAGGAACATGTGGCTGGCACGCGAGGCGCGGATCGCATCTACCGCGATACGGGTATTGCCGTCGGTCCCGTTTTTAAAGCCGACCGGACAGGAGAGGGCGGAGGCCATCTCGCGGTGGATCTGGCTTTCGGTGGTCCGCGCGCCAATCGCGCCCCAGCTGATCAGATCGGCGATAAACTGCCCGGTCACCATATCGAGAAATTCGGTGGCCGTCGGCACGCCCAGCTCGTTGACCTGCAACAGCAGCTTGCGCGCCAGTTCGATGCCGTGGTTCACGCGATAGCTGCCGTTAAGGTCAGGGTCGGAAATCAGCCCTTTCCAGCCCACCACGGTACGCGGTTTTTCAAAGTAGGTGCGCATCACAATCTCAAGGCGATGCTGGTATTTATCCCGCAGCCCCTGAAGGCGTTTTGCATAGTCCATTGCCGCATCCAAATCGTGGATGGAGCAGGGGCCAATCACCACCAGAAGACGCCTGTCTTCACCATTGAGGATTTTTTCAATGCGGCGGCGGGAGGCCGTCACATGTTCCGCGACCGTGGCGGAAACGGGGTGCCGCTCGGCCAGTTCAGCCGGGGTGACCAGGCTGTCTATGCGCGCCGTGCGGAGTTCATCGGTTTTATTCATGACTTGTCTCAGAAAATTTTTGCTTCATCGGCAGACTACCGGGAAGTGATGGGCATCACATTAAACCAATCCCTGCTGATTTCAAGTTCGGGGCGACACCGCCCCGCTGTTGAAATGGATGATACATGAATCCGAGCTAATGTACTAGCTTGTTAGTACATTCGGCGGTTAAGTCCCATGATGTCGAGAATTTTGGTGGCGATCTCTTCAACCGAATAGTTGGTGCTGTTCAGCCACGGGATCTGGTTTTTGCGGTACAGCGCCTCTACTTCGGAAACCTCCATGCGGCACTGGCGCATCGAGGCGTAGCGGCTGTTCTCGCGGCGCTCTTCGCGGATCGCCGCCAGGCGTTCCGGGTTAATCGTCAGGCCGAACAGCTTGTGCTGCAGCGGCTTAAGAGCAGCGGGCAGCACCAGGTTATCCATGTCATCAGCGATAAACGGGTAGTTTGCGGCGCGGATGCCGAACTGCATCGCCAGATAGAGGCTGGTTGGCGTTTTGCCGCAGCGCGACACCCCGAGCAAAATCACCTGGGCCTGGTCGAGATTGCGCAGCGAAATCCCGTCGTCGTGCGCCAGGGTGTAGTCGATGGCGGCGATACGCGCATCGTATTTGGTCAGGTTGCCGGGGTTCAGCCCGTGGGTGCGGTGCGCGATAGGCGTCGGGTCAAGCTTCAGTTCGCTCTGGAGCGGAGCCACCAGCGCCTGCACGATATCCTGGCAGAAGCCCTCACTTTGCAGAATGATGTGGCGAATTTCGGGAATCACGATGGAGTAGAACACCAGCGGGCGCACGCCGGTCTGCTGGTAGATGGCATCGATCTGATCCTTCACCGCTTTGGCGCGACTCTCATTTTCCACAAACGGCAGCGTGATGCTGTTGATCGAAACGGGGAATTGCGACATCACCGCGTGGCCCAGCACCTCGGCGGTGATCGCCGTACCATCAGAAATATAAAAAACGTGACGATCGACAGCATTATCCATTTTACCCACCCTGAATATCATACGTAATTGTCTGAAAGCATAAATTAAAAAAGGTAATTACACAGCAAAGAACTTATCCTAATTATAAATGAAACGCTGTTTTTGATTTTCCTGAAAAGCGGATTTCATTTTTCAAATAGCGACTTTATTTTTGGGGTTTCTGGCTGAATATAAAGGAATCATCGGGTTATTGGCTGGTGGGAAACTATCCGAAAAGTTGAAAATTTAAATTGCTTACACGATTCACCGTTTTTTTAGCGCAAATAATTATGCCAGTATAAATACGTAGTCAGGTGTTACTTACTCCGATCAAATATCACAAAAGGATTGTTTCGATGTCCAACAATGGCTCGTCACCGCTGGTGCTTTGGTATAACCAACTCGGCATGAATGATGTAGACAGAGTTGGGGGCAAAAATGCCTCCCTGGGTGAAATGATTACAAATCTGTCCGGTATGGGTGTCTCCGTACCAAACGGGTTTGCCACGACCGCCGACGCGTTTAACCTGTTTTTAGACCAGAGCGGTGTAAACCAGCGCATTTACGACCTGCTGGATAAAACGGATATTGATGACGTCACCGAGCTTGCAAAAGCCGGGGCGCAGATCCGCCAGTGGATCATCGACACACCTTTCCAGCCGGAACTGGAAAAAGCCATCCACGACGCCTACAACCAGCTCTCCGCTGACGATGCGCAGGCTTCCTTTGCCGTGCGTTCTTCCGCGACCGCAGAAGACATGCCGGACGCCTCGTTTGCCGGACAGCAGGAAACTTTCCTGAACGTTCAGGGCTACGATGCCGTGCTGGTGGCGGTGAAGCACGTGTTTGCCTCCCTGTTCAACGACCGCGCCATCTCCTATCGCGTGCACCAGGGCTACGACCATCGCGGCGTGGCGCTCTCCGCGGGCGTGCAGCGTATGGTGCGCTCCGACGTTGGCTCCTCCGGCGTGATGTTCTCCATTGATACCGAATCCGGCTTCGACCAGGTGGTGTTCATCACCTCCGCGTGGGGTCTGGGTGAGATGGTGGTGCAGGGCGCGGTTAACCCTGACGAGTTCTACGTCCACAAGCCTACGCTGGCCGCTGGCCGTCCGGCGGTGGTGCGCCGCACCATGGGCTCGAAAAAAATCCGCATGATCTATGCCCCGACCCAGGAGCATGGCAAGCAGGTTAAAATTGAAGATGTACCGCAGGAGCAGCGCGACCGCTTCTCCCTGACCGACGCCGAAGTGCAGGAACTGGCGAAGCAGGCGGTGCAGATAGAAAAACACTACGGCCGTCCGATGGACATCGAATGGGCGAAAGACGGGAACACCGGCAAGCTCTTCATCGTTCAGGCGCGCCCGGAAACCGTCCGCTCACGCGGTCAGGTGATGGAGCGTTATACGCTGCACGCGCAGGGTAAAATCGTGGCGGAAGGCCGTGCCATCGGTCACCGCATCGGTGCCGGCCCGGTCAAAGTGATCCACGACATCAGCGAGATGAACCGCATTGAGCCAGGCGACGTGCTGGTGACCGATATGACCGACCCGGACTGGGAACCGATCATGAAGAAAGCCGCGGCCATCGTCACCAACCGCGGCGGTCGTACCTGTCACGCGGCGATCATTGCCCGCGAGCTGGGTATTCCTGCGGTTGTCGGCTGCGGTGATGCCACCGAGCGCATGAAGGACGGGCAGAACGTGACCGTCTCCTGTGCCGAAGGCGATACCGGCTACGTGTATGCCGATATTCTCGACTTCAGCGTGAAGAGCTCCAGCGTGGATACCATGCCGGACCTGCCGCTGAAGATCATGATGAATGTCGGCAATCCGGACCGTGCGTTTGACTTCGCCTGCCTGCCGAACGAAGGCGTTGGCCTGGCGCGTCTGGAGTTCATCATCAACCGTATGATCGGCGTTCACCCGCGCGCGCTGCTGGAGTTTGACGATCAGGATCCGAAGCTGCAGAACGAAATCCGCGAGATGATGAAAGGCTACGACTCGCCGAAAGAGTTCTACGTCGGCCGTCTGACCGAAGGGATCGCCACGCTGGGCGCAGCGTTCTACCCGAAACGCGTGATTGTGCGTCTGTCTGACTTCAAGTCAAACGAATACGCCAACCTGGTGGGCGGCGAGCGCTACGAGCCGGAAGAAGAGAACCCGATGCTGGGCTTCCGCGGCGCCGGACGCTACGTGTCCGACAGCTTCCGCGACTGCTTCGCGCTGGAGTGTGAGGCGGTGAAACGCGTGCGCAACGACATGGGGCTGACCAACGTCGAAATCATGATCCCGTTCGTGCGTACCGTGGATCAGGCGAAAGCGGTGGTGGACGAGCTGGCGCGTCAGGGGCTGAAGCGCGGTGAAAACGGGCTGAAGATCATCATGATGTGCGAGATCCCGTCCAACGCCCTGCTGGCCGAGCAGTTCCTGGAGCACTTCGACGGCTTCTCTATCGGCTCGAACGACATGACGCAGCTGACGCTGGGCCTGGACCGCGACTCCGGCGTGGTTTCCGAGCTGTTTGACGAGCGTAACGAGGCGGTGAAAGCGCTGCTCTCCATGTCCATCCGCGCGGCGAAGAAGCAGGGTAAATACGTCGGCATTTGTGGTCAGGGTCCATCTGACCATGAAGACTTTGCCGCCTGGCTGATGGAGGAGGGGATCGATAGCCTGTCCCTGAACCCGGACACCGTGGTGCAAACCTGGCTGAGCCTGGCAGAACTGAACAAGTAACGACATCACGATCGGAAAAAGGCGAGGATATTATTCCTCGCCTTTTTTATTTCACCGCTAATTTGCTCCCCATCACAAATAAACTAAAAAACCAAATATCATAATTTGTCTGTTAATTAAGACAATTGTTAGTGCGCAAAGCGTTGCTAATACTTGAGCCTTACTGCGCATTTCCCTTCGGAAGATGCGCAACTGGTTGAAATACGTTTTAACCTGATAAAAAGGCAAATAACAATGACACTTTCCTCTGTATTGCGTACCAAAGATAAAATAGGTTATGGCTTAGGCGATATGGCCAGCGCGCTGGTCTGGCAAACGGCCACGTTATTTCTTGCTTATTTCTATACCGACGTTTTCGGTTTACCCGCTGCCATTATGGGCACCATGTTTTTAGTGGTGCGCGTGGTCGATGCGTTTGTCGACCCGTGCATTGGCGCGCTGGTTGACCGCACGCAGACGCGTCACGGCCGTTTCCGTCCCTGGCTGCTGTGGTTTGCTATTCCCTTTGGTGTAAGTTGCCTTATCACCTTCTACGTACCGGACGTCGGGCCGACGGCAAAAATTGTTTATGCCTGCGCGACCTACGCGATTTTAAGTCTGATTTACTCCGCCATTAACGTGCCTTACTGCGCCATGCCGGGGGCGCTGACGCTGGATCCGCGCGAGCGCCACTCCCTGCAGTCCTGGCGTTTTGGCCTGTCGTTTATCGGCGGGCTGATCGTAACGGTTATCGCCTTGCCGCTGGTCTCATTGTTAGGACAGGGCAACGTGCAGAAAGGCTATTTCTACGCCATGAGCCTGATGGGGCTGCTGGGGATTGTGCTTTTTTTCTGCTGTTTCCTGATGACCCGCGAGCGTTATTCCCCACGCAATGATACCTCCGGCTCCATGCTAACCGATTTAAAACTGCTGGCCGGGAACAGCCAGTGGCGTATTGTCTTCCTGTTTAATATTTTGCTGTTAACGGCGGTGGTGACGCGCGGCTCTGCCACCATGTATTACGTCAACTATGTGCTGTTGCGCCCGGAGCTGGTTTTTGCCTTTATTGTTTCCGGCATGGTGGCCTCCTTAAGCGGCGCATTATTATCTGAACGGCTGCTGGGGAAATTTGACCGCGTCCGCGCCTATCAGTGGACGATTATTTCCTTCGTCATCTTCGGCGCGCTGATTTTCTTCCTGCCGCCTTCTCAGGTGTGGCTGATTTTTGGCCTCAACATTGTCTTTAGCTTTGTACAAAACCTCACCACGCCGCTGCAGTGGACCATGTTCTCAGATGTGGTCGACTACGAAGAGCACCGCAGCGGCCGCCGTCTGGACGGGCTGGTCTTCTCCACCGCGCTGTTTGCCATCAAGTTTGGGCTGGCGCTGGGCGGGGCGGTGGTCGGCTGGGTGCTCGGCATGGTGGATTACGCCCCGGGCCAGGCAGCCCAGGCGCCGCACGTGCTCTCCACCATCAACGCGCTGTTCACCCTTATTCCGTGCGCGCTGTTCCTTTGCATGGTGGCGCTGCTTTCCATCTACAAGCTCAACAGCCGGCTGGTGGATTCCATCGCCCGGGAACTGGCGAGCAAGCGTGAGGTAAGACCCGACGCGGGGCAGCTCAGCCCGGCAACCCCTTCCGCACTACAGGAGTAAAATATGACTGCTATCTATAAGGACGCGGGACGTCCCGTACACGAGCGCGTCGCCGATTTACTGGCGCGTATGACCCCGGAAGAGAAGTTCGCCCAGATGCATGCGTACTGGCTGATCCTCGATGAAAACGGTAACCACCGCGAGCGCAGCGATCTCAGCGATGAGTTCGCTGGCGTGAGCCAGCAGGCTGCACTCAGCGAACGGCTGAAGCTGGGCGTCGGGCAAATTACGCGCCCGCTGGGCACCCACATCGTTGATGCGAAAACCGGCGTGCGCGCCGCTAACCGCCTGCAGCGCATGATGATGGAGGAGACGCGTCTTGGCATTCCGGCATTGTTCCATGAAGAGTGCCTGGTGGGGCTGCTGTGCAAAGACGCCACGCTGTTCCCGTCGTCGCTGAACTACGGCTCCACCTGGGACCCTGAACTGGTGCAGCGCGCGGCAGAGCAGATTGGTAAAGAGGCGCGTTCCGTCGGCTGCCAGCAGGGGCTGGCCCCGGTGCTGGACGTTTCCCGCGACGTGCGCTGGGGGCGAACCGAAGAGACCTTCGGGGAAGATCCCTGGCTGGTGGGGGTGATGGCCACCGCCTACGTGAAAGGCTTACAGGGCGATAAGCGCGATCTGCTGGCGACGCTCAAGCATTACGTGGGCCACTCGTTCAGCGAAGGGGCGCGTAACCACGCCCCGGTTCATCTCGGCTTCAGCGAGCTGAACGACACCTTCCTGCTGCCGTTTGAAATGGCGGTTAAGCTGGCAAACGCCGGTTCGGTCATGCCCGCCTACCACGATATCGATAACCAGCCGGGGCACAGCGACAGCTTCCTGCTGACCACCGTCCTGCGTGAACAGTGGGGCTTCGACGGCATTATTGTCGCGGACTACGGCGGCGTCAGCCTGCTGCACCAGCATCACGGGATTTCCCACGACGCAGCGGAGTCCGCTGCGCTGGCCTTTAACGCCGGGCTGGACGTTGAGCTGCCGAAAGACGACTGCGCGAGCCATCTGGCAGATGCCGTTGAGCGTGGATTGATTTCCATGACGAAGGTGGATGAGATCGTAGCGCGTACGCTGACCGAAAAATTCCGCCTCGGCCTGTTTGAGAACCCGTATGCCGATGAAAACGGTATCGATCTGCAAAATGAGATGACCCGAGAGGTCGCGCGGGAGGTAGCGACCAAATCGATCACGCTTCTGGAAAACGACGGCATTCTGCCGCTGAACGGTAAGCCCCGCGTGGCGGTGGTGGGGCCGACGGCAGACGATCCGCTGGCGTTACTTAGCGGCTACAGCTTCCCGGTGCATTTGATCATCAGCGATATGGTTGAGGAAACCTCGCAGGTGACGACCCCGCGCGCGGCGCTGGAGCAGTACCTGGGGGCATCGAACGTGCGCTATGCAAAAGGGTGCCACATTATCGAAAAACGGATGGCGGGCGCGCCGGTCTTCCCCGGCGACAGCGGCGGCAAGCCGATGCAGCAGTCTCCCGTGTCGCAAAGCACGGCACTTATCCCCGAGGCGGTCAACGCCGCGCAGGAGAGTGACGTGGTGGTGGCCTGCGTGGGCGATCTCGCCGGACTGTTCCAGAGTGGCACGGTCGGGGAAGGATCTGATACCGATTCTCTGAATCTGCCCGGCGTGCAGCAACAGCTGCTGGACGCCCTGGTCGCCACCGGCAAACCGGTGATTGTCGTGATGACCGGCGGGCGCCCGTACAACCTTCAGGGGCTGGAGGACAAGGTTGCCGCGCTGATGATGGCCTGGGCGCCGGGGCAGGAAGGGGGCTGGGCGATTGCCGATGTGCTGACCGGTCGCGCGGAGCCGCAGGGGCGGCTGGTTGTCAGCGTGCCGAAAAGCGCCGGGGCGATGCCGTACTACTACAACCACAAGCTGAAAAGCGGCGGCACGCCGTTTGCGTTCCATTTCGGTGCGCGTTATCCGTTTGGTTTTGGCCTTGGCTGGACGCAGTTTAGCTGGGGCGCTGCCCGCGTCGCTGAAAGCCGCGTGCCGGTCGACGGTGAGGTGACGCTGAGTGTGGATATCACCAATACCGGCGAGCTCAGCGGGAGTGAAGTCGTGCAGGTCTACGTGCGGGACAGGGTCGCTACCCAGGTGCGCCCGCTTCAGGAGCTGAAGGCCTTCCAGCGCGTCACGCTCTCGCCGGGCGAAACCGCCACGCTCACCTTCACGCTGCCGGTTGAGATGTTCAACTTCACCCGTCGTGACGGGAAACGCATTGTTGAGCCTGGCGAGTTTGAACTGCAGATTGGCGCATCGTCGGCGGATATCCGCGAGGTCGTGACGGTCAACGTAACCGGAGAGACGCGGGTTCTGCCTGCTGAATGGCGAATGCTCAGTCGCTGTGACGTGAAGCGCGCGTAGTCAGGATAAAAAAAAGCCCATCGTGGGAGATGGGCAAAGACTACACACAGCAATTCGTTGTTTCACTCAGGGGATTTCCATGCTTATAAACCAAGGTGTTGATTTATAACCGTGAGCTAATAGTAGGCATTGTGTTATTTAGCGTCGATCAGATTCGTCTCAATAGTTAAAGAGACGTAAAGATTTCTTGAGGATAATAGCGGACTTACTGTTGAAATAGCGGGTCTGACCAGTGAGTGACGAATAAATAGTTTAGTAATGCTTAAGTGTTGATGAGGGTAATGTAGACCGGGTGCGCGTTAGCGCCACCCGGCCAAAAGGCTTACTGCGTGTTCTTCTCTTCCAGCTCTTCCAGCTCGCTCAGAATCACGTCCGGGTCGGTTCCCGGCGGCGGCACTTCATGAACCCAGGCGGAGAACAGGCGCCAGGTGACGGCGAGCAGCACCGGGCCAATGAACAGACCGATCATCCCGAAGGCAATCAACCCGCCGATAACGCCGGAGAGTATCAGGATCAGCGGCAGGTCTGCACCCATACGGATGAGGATGGGGCGAATCACGTTATCCATGGTGCCGACCACGCAGCTCCAGACCAGCAGAACCGTCCCCCACGTGGTATCACCCGTCCAGTAGAGCCAGATAATACTCGGAACCAGCACCAGCAGCGGCCCCAGTTGCGCAAGGCAGGTCATCAACATGACCACGGTAAAGACGGTGGCGTACGGTACGCCGGAAATCGCCAGGCCGATACCGCCCAGCACCGCCTGCACCAGCGCCGTCACCACGACGCCCAGGGCGACCGCGCGCACGGCCTGCGCGGCCAGCAGTACCGCGGCATCGCCCCGTTTTCCCGCCAGGCGGGTGGCAAAGTGACGAACGCCTAAAGCCACCTGCTCACCGCGCCAGTAAAGCAGGGCGCTGAAGACCAGCATCAGGGTACAGTGCATCATAAAGCGGCCGATATGCGCGGCCTGACCGACAAACCAGGTGGTGGTGGTGCCAATATACGGACGCACTTTCGCCATCAGCGCGCTGCCACCCATCTCCAGCAGGCTATGCCAGCCGCTGTAGAGTTTAGCGCCCACGACCGGAATGCTGTTCAGCCAGGCAAGATCCGGCAGCGTCAGGTCGCCGCTGGTCACGGCGCGGATCACCGGGCCGCTGGAGTCGACAAGGCTGTTAACCAGCAGGGCAATCGGAATAATAAACAGCAGGAACAGCAGCAGCGTCATGACCAGCACGGCTAAGCCGCGGCGGCCAAACAGCAGCTTCTGCAGGCGTAATAAAAGAGGCCAGGTTGCGACGACAACGGTCGCGGCCCACGCAAAGCCGAGAATAAAGGGTTGAACAATCCACAGACACGCAATAATCATGAGGGCTAAGAACAGCACCGACAGCAGAATTTGCGCAACATCCCTGGGCTGACGAAGATTGACCATAAACGAAACATTTCCTTAAATGAACGCCAGCCGGGCTGGCGGGAACGTAAACCGCATCTCTCTAATCATTAGTGATATCAGCGATTTTTGACAGGCGAATTCTGCCTGTAATTCAGCAGAGATTATAAGAAAAAAATGTGATAAAACTTTTAAGATACACGCAAACGATTCCCACAACTCTAATTAGGGTCGACAGTAATGATCCCACAGATTTCTCAGGCACCTGGCGTCGTTCAGCTGGTGCTTAATTTTTTGCAGGCACTGGAGCAACAGGGTTTTACAGGTGATACCGCCACGAACTATGCCGACAGGCTGACGATGGCAACCGATAACAGTATCTACCAGCTTCTTCCCGATGCCGTCGTTTTCCCTCGATCTACGGCCGATGTGGCGCTTATCGCCCGGCTGGCAACGCAGGAGCGCTTTGCCTCTCTGGTCTTCACGCCGCGCGGCGGTGGCACCGGGACCAATGGTCAGGCGCTGAACCAGGGCATAATTATTGATATGTCGCGCTATATGAACCGCATCATTGAGATCAACCCTGAAGAGGGGTGGGTGCGGGTCGAAGCGGGCGTCATCAAAGATCAGCTTAATCAGTATCTCAAGCCTTACGGCTACTTTTTTGCCCCTGAGCTCTCCACCAGCAACCGCGCGACCATTGGTGGAATGATCAATACTGATGCTTCCGGCCAGGGCTCGCTGGTCTACGGTAAAACCTCCGATCACGTGCTGGGTGTGCGTGCGGTGCTGCTGGGCGGCGACATCCTTGATACCCAGCCGATGCCGGTTGAACTGGCGGAAACGCTGGGCAAAGATAACACCGCCAGCGGGCGCATCTACCGTACCGTGCTGGAACGCTGCCGCGACAACCGCCAGCTTATTCTCGACAAATTCCCCAAACTGAACCGCTTTTTAACGGGCTACGACCTGCGCCACGTGTTTAATGACGACCTGACGCAGTTTGATTTAACCCGCGTGCTGACCGGCTCCGAAGGGACGCTGGCGTTTATTACCGAGGCGCGGCTGGATATCACCCGCCTGCCGAAGGTGCGTCGTCTGGTGAACGTCAAATATGACTCCTTCGACTCCGCGCTGCGCAATGCGCCGTTTATGGTGAAAGCGCAGGCGCTGTCGGTGGAAACCGTCGACTCGAAGGTGCTCAATCTGGCCCGGGAAGATATCGTCTGGCACTCCGTTAGTGACCTCATTACCGACGTGCCGGATAAAGAGATGCTCGGTCTCAATATTGTGGAATTTGCCGGCGATGATGCGGAGCTGATTGAACGCCAGGTCACCACGCTCTGCCAGCGTCTGGATGAGCTGATTGCGCAGGGAGAAGGCGGTGTGATCGGCTGGCAGCTCTGTAACGATCTGGCCGGTATCGAACGTATTTACGCCATGCGTAAAAAAGCCGTGGGCCTGCTCGGCAATGCGAAAGGGGCGGCGAAGCCCATTCCTTTTGCCGAAGATACCTGCGTGCCGCCTGAACATCTGGCGGATTATATCGTTGAGTTTCGCGCCCTGCTGGACAGCCACGGCCTGAGCTATGGCATGTTCGGCCACGTGGATGCCGGGGTGCTGCACGTGCGTCCGGCGCTGGACATGTGCGACCCGCAGCAGGAGATCCTGATGAAGCAGATCTCCGACGACGTGGTGGCCTTGACCGCCAAATACGGCGGTCTGCTGTGGGGAGAGCACGGGAAAGGATTCCGCGCGGAATACAGCCCGGCCTTCTTCGGGGAGCAGCTCTACGCGGAACTGCGTAAGGTGAAAGCGGCATTTGACCCGGATAACCGCCTTAACCCGGGGAAAATCTGCCCGCCAGAAGGCGTGGACGCGCCAATGCTCCAGGTGGATGCCGTCAAGCGCGGCACCTACGACAGACAGATTCCGATTGCGGTGCGCTCGTCCTGGCGCGGCGCGATGGAGTGTAACGGCAACGGCCTGTGCTTTAACTTCGACGCGAAAAGCCCGATGTGCCCGTCAATGAAAATCACCAGCAACCGTATTCACTCGCCGAAAGGGCGGGCGACGCTGGTACGCGAGTGGCTGCGTCTGCTTGCGGATCGCGGCGTCGATCCCCTGAAGCTGGAGCAGGAGCTGCCGGAAAAACGGGCCAGCCTGCGCTCGCTGATTGAGCGCACCCGCAACAGCTGGCATGCCAACAAGGGCGAATATGATTTCTCCCATGAGGTGAAAGAGGCGATGTCCGGCTGCCTGGCCTGTAAAGCCTGCTCTACCCAGTGCCCGATTAAAATCGACGTGCCGGAATTCCGCTCGCGCTTCCTGCAGCTTTACCACACCCGCTACCTGCGCCCGGTGCGCGACCATCTGGTGGCGACGGTGGAAAGCTATGCGCCGCTGATGGCGCGCGCGCCGAAGACCTTCAACTTCTTTATCAACCAGCCGCTGGTGCGCAAGCTTTCCGAAAAACACATCGGCATGGTCGATCTGCCGCCGCTGTCGGTGCCGTCTCTGCAGCGCCAGCTCGTCGGCCATCGCTCGGCAAACATGACCCTGGAGCAGCTCGAAGCGCTTACCCCTGAGCAAAAAGCGAACGTGGTGCTGGTGGTCCAGGATCCGTTTACCAGTTACTACGACGCCCAGGTCGTGGCCGATTTCGTCCGTCTGGCGGAGAAAGTGGGTTACCAGCCGGTGGTGCTGCCGTTCTCGCCTAACGGCAAGGCGCAGCACATCAAGGGTTTCCTGAACCGATTTGCGAAGACAGCGCAGAAAACGTCTGACTTCCTGAATCGCGTGGCGCAACTCGGAATACCGATGGTCGGCGTCGATCCGGCGCTGGTGCTTTGCTATCGCGATGAATACAAACAGACGCTGGGTGAGAAGCGGGGCGATTTCCACGTGATGCTGGTGCACGAGTGGCTGCCGTCGGCCCTGGAAGAGAAGACCGTTCAGGAGGCTGGCGGTGAACCGTGGTATCTGTTCGGCCACTGTACCGAAGTGACGGCGCTGCCGGGGGCCCCGGCGCAGTGGGCCGCTATTTTTGCGCGTTTCGGCGCGAAGCTGGAGAGCGTCAGCGTGGGCTGCTGCGGGATGGCTGGTACCTACGGCCACGAAGTGAAAAATCACGCCAACTCGCTCGGCATCTATGAGTTGTCCTGGCATCAGGCGATGCAGCGTTTACCGCGCAACCGCTGCCTGGCGACGGGCTACTCCTGCCGCAGCCAGGTCAAGCGGGTAGAAGGTAACGGCGTACGCCACCCATTGCAGGCTTTACTGGAGATAATTGGATGATCTGGAAACGTGCCGTGACGCTGCAGGCGCTGAACGCCATGGGCGAGGGGAATATGGTGGGGCTGCTGGATATCCAGTTCACCCGCATCGGGGAAGACGATCTGGAGGCGACGATGCCTGTCGATAGCCGCACCCACCAGCCGTTTGGTCTGTTGCACGGCGGGGCCTCCGTCGTGCTGGCGGAAACCCTGGGCTCTGTCGCGGGGTATCTCTGCACCGAAGGCGAGCAGAAGGTGGTCGGGCTTGAGGTGAATGCTAACCATATTCGCTCGGTGCGTAGCGGACGCGTGCGCGGTATTTGCCGCGCTCTGCACGCCGGTAGCCGCCACCAGGTGTGGCAGATTGATATTCTTGATGAGCAGGATCGCCTGTGCTGCTCGTCGCGGCTGACGACGGCAGTCGTGTAAAGTTTTCAGATGAATTGGCTTTGGTCAAAAACTAGCCAGAACGTTGTGATATACTGGTCAGGATTTGTACATAAGCGAGGACATCATGGATACTGAAATAACCCCAACACAGCTGGCAATTGAATATTTACGTCGCGATAAGAGCAACCTGTCTCCGGCGCAGTACCTGAAAAAGCTGAAACAGCTTGAGCTGGAATTCACGGATTTGCTGGCGCTCTCTTCGAATGAGCTGAAAGAAGAGATCTACTTTGCCTGGCGGTTGGGCGTTCACGTCCATTGAGCGAGTGTTGTTGAAAAGGCCGCGACTGCGGCCTTTTTTGTGTCCGGAATTCAGTATCGGGCAGGAAGCTTGTTGATCCTGATGAGTCGGCCTTCTTCGATTTCGATAAATCCGCCGGTTTTTAAATCCGCCAGAATACGCATTACGCCGCTGCGGGAGAGCTGGGTTTTCTCCCGGATATACCTTTCCGCCGTCACGCTGCTGCGATAGCTCTCATCTTCCTCCATCAGCTTTATCAGCTGCTGGCGAATCATCTCATACGCCGTCGGGGCGCCCTGCGGCATTACATTGTTATAAAGACGGCTATACACAAACATGAGTTGCTTCGAGAGCAGCCCCCACAGCGCCTTATCTTTAATAATCTCATTCACCCGCGCGGTGGAGAGCGTGCCAATCAGGCACGGGCTAACCGTCTTGATATAATCATTAAAATAGATATCGGTGAGGTTAGCGAGGCCGAACACGGCGGGGCTGCGGGCCGTAGACAGCATCATATCGTCGCTTCTTCTGTAGATAGCGACCGTCCCCTCAAGAATTAAATAGCACATTCCCTGACCGTTGATCTGGAGGTCAAGCCGCTCGCCGCGAGCGGTGCGTCGCGTTGTGCAATCAGGCTGTAAGTGTGAAATAAGCTCTTGTGCGTAAGGTGAGCCGCGGTGAGACGTTTCTGGAAGGGACATGGTAGCCGGTAACCTTAAGAATAACCTGGCTAATTATAGCGTCTCTCGCTGATACAGGCACGGTGGCAATCAATATTTACGTGGCAGATGGTGAATTTCACGCAGCACACCGCGCTCCATGGTGATGTACTTGCCGGTCCGCAGTTCCGACAGAATACGCATAATTCCGCTACGTGAAAGATACGTCCGGCTTTTGATGTAGGCTGCCGCCGTCGTATTGTGCCGTATGGCGTCCGGCTCCTGCATCAGCTCAACAAGCTGGAACCGGATGATATCGTAGGCAGACATTTGCGATATTTGCGCGCAATGTTCGTATACCCGCGAGGCGGTATAAATAAGCAGCTTTGAAAAGTGCTCCCATAAATCATGCTGCGACACAATCTGGTTAAAGCTTTCCAGGGGCACGCGGGCGATTTCCGCGGTTTCCAGCGCCCTGACGTAAAGATGCTCAGAGGAGAATTGACTGCTCACGCCCAGAATAAAAGGCGCTGACTCAGAGTTTAATACAATACCGTCACCGCGGCGATGAAGCGCCACGCTGCCCTGGATAAGCAAAAAGCACTGCCGTACATCATCTTTATAATAATGAACCGTTTCACCCCGGGCGATGATCATTCTCTTCGCTGCCGGGACCACATGGTTAATCAGCGTGTCTATATGGAATAACGGTTTTAAATCCAGAGCGGATGACGGCTGATTATTCAGCGGGGTGGTTAAACGTGTATTCATAAGATACCTCACATCGACTGCTTGTGTGATCATTTTTTGATCTGCGAAGAGAATTATCTTAAAAATTAATAACTCAGGGAACATTCTGCAGAGGTCTAAAAGTAGACCGGGGAGCTTTTTCTATCTAACTGTTTGAATGCTAGAGAGAATTTATTTAAGTCTATTAATAGACCTGAAGCAATACGTGATAAGAATTGTCAAAAATGAATGTTTCTTTTTTGTTAAATCTGAGTCTACAGCTAGACCATATAACCGTTGTCCTGGTGAAAAGAATTATATAAATTTTAACCAGGCAGTAAGAAAATACTTAAGCCGTTTATTGGAGAATAAAAACCTTCAGGGTTTTTATCGGCTTTCTACTGCATGAATCTCAGTAATAAATAAAGTGATACAGGGTAGAGCATTATGAAAAAGCAATTAATGATGGCAATGTTTGCAGCCAGTTCTGTACTGACCATGACAAATGCATTCGCAGCGGCAGGTACCGTTAATTTTAACGGTAATATTCTTGATTCTGCCTGCGATGTAGATGTGGCTTCGCAGAACCAGGTGGTGGTGCTGGGCGATTATAATAAAACGGAATTCCCGGTTACGGGTTCCAGAACGGCTGCAACACGATTTGATATTGTACTGAAAAACTGTCCGGTTACGGTTACCAGCGCAAAAGTCCGTTTCGACGGCACGCCGGATCCAACCAATGCCAACCTTCTGGCAATTGATTCGTCGGTGGCAGGGGCGGCAACAGGGGTGGCGATTAACCTGATGTCAGCGGATAAGGCCGATCTGCCGTTACACAGCAGCAATAATTATTCCTATGTACTCAGCAGTACAACGGATAATACGCTAAATTTTTACGCGCAGTATATTTCCACTGAAGCAACGGTAACCGCCGGTCCTGCAAATTCCGTGGCTAATTTCTCCGTTGTCTATAACTGATTTTTCTTGACGGAAACAATTGGGGGGCCGTCTGTTGGCCCCTTTGTTATTGAGGTATAAAATGTATTTTCTGAGTAAAACTTTACTTGCCTGCGTGTTTCTTTCAGCCGGTATTTCTCAAGCCACTGCGGGTGTGGTCATTGGCGGGACGCGCGTTATTTATGATGGCAATAAAAAAGAGTCTTCTATTAGCGTCACGAACCCCGACACGGCACCGTATTTAATTCAGTCGTGGGTAGAGTCGCAAAACGGAAGTGCTGAGAAAACACCTTTTATTATCACGCCACCACTCTACCGCCTGGATAAAGGCCAGCAGAACGTGGAACGTATTGTATTAGCAGGTTCGGTTGCCCAGGATAAAGAGTCGCTCTACTGGCTAAATATTAAGTCTATTCCTGCGGCATCGCGAAAAGAAAATACGCTGCAAATTGCGGTAAAAACCCGCATTAAATTGATCTATCGTCCAGCGGCCCTGAAAGGGGTCATTCCTGAAGAGCTGGCAGATAAATTAACCTGGCAGCGTAGCGGGAATCAGATTCAGGTCACTAACCCAACTAACGTGGTAATGAATTTCAATGAAATCCGCGTGAATGGTAAAAAGCTCGAGGACGTAACTTATGTACTTCCCGGGGCTAGCGCACGGTTTGATTTGCCGAAAGGTATTACCGGCGGTTCGGTAACGTTCAGGTTAATTAATGATTACGGTGGTACCGGAAATGTGCATAACGCCACCCTGTAATTCGTATTGTGCCAGAGGCCCTCTTTATTCTCGGTATGGAGTAACGTCGTGATTAGTCATAATAAGCAGGCGGTTTTATTTAATCCGGCACTGTTAATCGCTGTCGTACTCGGTTCGGTTACCGAGACCGCTTATGCAGGTGAGTATTTTAACCCTGAGTTGATTGAACTGGACAACCCTGGCATGAAAGGCGCCGATCTTTCGGCGTTTGAATCCGGTTCGCAACTGCCCGGCACCTATCGCGTTGATGTGCTCATCGGCGGGCAGGTTGTTGACACGCGCGAGATCAGATTTGACGCGGTAAAAAACGCGGAAGGCGAGACGTCCTTGCAGCCCTGCCTGAGCGTGGCGCAGCTTAAAAGCTGGGGGGTAAAAACCGAGCTATTTCCTGACCTGAATTCAGGCGGCGAATGTGCGAAGCTCTCGGCGATCCCGCAGGCGTCAACCGCGTTTATTTTCAGTGCCCAGCACCTTGAGATTACGATTCCACAGGCGGCGCTGTCACCGCAGGCTCGCGGATATGTGCCGCCAGAAATGTGGGACGAGGGGATCACCGCCGCGCTGCTTAACTACAGTCTGAGCGGCTCAAACAGCTGGGGACGTGACGGCAACAGCAGTAACACGAACAGCCAGTACGCCAACCTGCGTCCGGGCATTAACGTCGGTCCATGGCGGATCCGCAACTATTCCACCTGGAG
Organism: Enterobacter asburiae; assembly: GCA_011754535.1. Taxonomy (NCBI): domain Bacteria; kingdom Pseudomonadati; phylum Pseudomonadota; class Gammaproteobacteria; order Enterobacterales; family Enterobacteriaceae; genus Enterobacter; species Enterobacter asburiae. Next base: position 2,037,781 of record JAAQVN010000001.1, read on the forward strand.
CCGCGACGGCAGCGGTAAAGACAAATGGGACACGGTCTACACCTACGTGCAGCGGGCGATCGTTCCGCTGAAGGCTCAGCTCACGACCGGCGACAGCGCCTCTCCGGCTGACGTATTTGACAGTATTCCATTCCGGGGGGCGCAGCTGGCCTCTGACGATGACATGATGCCTGACTCGTTGAAAGGCTATGCTCCGGTGGTGCGCGGTATTGCCCGCACCAATGCACAGGTCATCATTCGTCAAAATGGCTACCAGATTGCTCAGAGCGATGTGGCGCCGGGGGCGTTTGAAATTACGGATATATACCCCACTGGCGGCGCGGGTGACCTCGACGTTACCGTGAAAGAGAGCGACGGCAGCGAGCAGCACTTCACCGTGGCCTTTGCTTCACTGCCGGTATTACAGCGTGAAGGGCGTTTTAAGTATGCGGTAACCGCAGGCCAGTACCGATCCTATAGCAGCGAAGTTGATAAAACCCCGTTCGCACAGTTGACCGGGATCTACGGCCTGCCGCATGGCCTGACGCTCTACGGCGGTTTCCAGGAATCGAGCAAGTATCAGTCTCTGGCTGCAGGGATCGGTAAAAACATGGGCGACTTAGGCGCCTTCTCGACGGATGTTACTCAGGCGTGGTCAACCCCACAAAATCTGCCGGGAAGTAGCGGTCAGTCCTGGCGCATTCGCTACAGCAAGAACTTTGTTGAGACGGGAACCAACTTCGCCATCGCGGGCTACCGCTATTCAACCAGCGGCTACTACGGAATGCAGGAGGTGCTGGATTCCTATGGTGACAGCAGCGCGCTGCAGAACCGACGTCGTAACCGGGCCGAGCTGACGATGAGCCAGAACATCGGTCAGAACCTGGGATCGCTCATGCTCAGCGCCGTACGTGAAGATTACTGGAATTCAGGCAGGACCACAGCGTCTTACAGCGCCGGGTACAACAACGCCTGGAAAAGCGTGAGCTATGGGATCACCTATACCTACAGTGAAAACGGCAGTACTGACGGCAACAGTGGTTCATCCCGCAACGGTAAGGATCAGCAGATTGCACTGAACGTCAGCGTGCCGTTAGAGGCCTTCTTGCCGCGTACCTGGGCTAATTACAGCATGAACGCCAGCAAGAACAACGGCACGACGCACAGCGTCGGCCTTAACGGCACCGCGCTGGAAAACAACGCGCTCAGCTGGAACGTACAGCAAGGTTACGGAACGGATTCCGTGGGATATACCGGCAATGCCAGCGCTGATTTTAAAGGCACGTATGGTGAAGTCTATGCGGGGTACGGTTACGACAAGGGCAGCGATCGTCTGAACTATGGATTGCAGGGGGTGATCCTTGCCCACGCCGACGGGGTGACCTTCTCGCAGCCACTGGGTGAAACCAATGTGCTGATAAAAGCACCCGGCGCGAAAGGGGTGAGCATCCAGAATCAGAGCGGCGCAAAAACCGACTGGCGTGGCTACACCGCAGTGAGCAACCTGACGCCGTATCGCAAGAACGACGTGGCGCTGATGACCGATACGCTACCGGATGACGTGGAGCTGGAACTGACCAACAAGACCGTGATACCGACCCGCGGTGCGGTGGTCAGGGCGGATTATGTGGCAAATGTAGGGATGCGGGTGTTGATGACGCTTAAATACCGTAATGGACAGCCGGTACCGTTTGGCGCTACCGCCACTGTCAAAGGGCAGAACGGCAACAGTTTTATTGTTGGGGATAAAGGCCAGGTTTATTTGACTGGGTTAAGTCCAGACGGAACGTTATTGGTTAAATGGGGTAGTGATAATTCAGAACAATGTCAGGTTAACTATGCGATTAATGAAAAAGATAAGTCAAATAATATTCCTGTCGTTGTTTATGATTGTCGTTGAGGATTAATTATGTATTCAGTAAAAAAATATCGGCCGTATGGGCAATTCATTTTTCTGGCACTGTTATGGTTATGCTCTCTGCGTGTTGAAGCAGACTGTAAGGTTGATGGGAGCAGTGGATTTAATCCAGTACCACCCTTTAACATACAGCAGCCCGCCGTGACGGTTCAGCGTGATGCTCCCGTTGGGACGGTAATCAGTCGCTTTATTACCAATGGCAGTGGTGATATGGATCTTTGTATAGGTCCGGGGACGATTACTTATGAAATGAGTATGTTCAACACGCCTTCGTCAATAACTAATTATTATAATACAAATGTCCCTGGTGTGGGTCTTAGTTTGCAATTTGTTACTACAGACTTTTACTTTTCCAAAGTCAGACAGTATTCATTTCCGATACCGACAAAAATCGTTGTTTATCCTCTGGAGGTGACGTTAATAAAGACGGGGGATATTACGTCAGGCGTGATCGGCTCTGGATTACTGGCAACGGCTCATGGTGATGATAATGTTCAATCGTTAACGGTTAACTATGCTGGCAATAAAGTGACGCAATTAGCATGCGCAATAACAACGCCTAATTTAACTTTTCCTATCGGTGATATATCGGCATCGGCTTTTGGCAATACTGTCGGCACCATTCCTTCTGGTGCTCAAAGCACGCAGAATCTGGGCCTTGATTGCGATGCCGATGCGAATATTAACGTCATGCTGCAGGGGATGCAAAACCCGGACGTCAGCACTGACAGCGTATTAGCCTTGACTGGGCAAGGGAACGCGGACGTGGCGAAGGGGGTCGGCGTACAATTGCTATATAATGGGGCGCCTTTAGCGTTAAATAACCGAATTGTTTTGAAACAATCCGCGGGTGGCCAGGAAACGTTCCCGATAACCGCCCGTTATTATCAGACTCAGGCGAGTGTTTCAACAGGCAAGGCCAACGCATCAGCCACCCTTGACTTAACGTATCAGTAATGGATAACGCGATGAATATTTTGCACGCGGCAGCGCTTGCCGCCACGTTAATAAGCTGCAATACCTTTGCAGGGGACGCTGTTAACGTCAGCGTTACCGGAAATATTATTGCCTCGCCCTGCATATTTAACGGAGGGAATGACAATATGGATATTAACCTCGGCAATATTCAGGCATCAAACATGTCTACGCCGGGGTCATCTTCCGATCCTGTGCCGTTTAACCTGATGTTTACCCAGTGTCCGGCTGGCACTAGCAGCGTAACGGTCTCATTTACCGGTAACCCCGATCCCGTCGCGGGGGCGGATTACTACATGAACAGCGGTTCTGCCACTAATGTCGCGATAGCAATGAGTGAGGCGGCAACCGGTGCGTTAAAGGGGACGGGGACAAGCATTACGCAGACGATCGCAGCAGACAGAACCGCAACGATGGCCATGCAGGCCGCGGTGACATCCTTTACCGGCGGGGCGACGCCGGGGAACATCAGCGCTGTTGTTGTCATGACGATGCAGTACAACTGATCGCTACGTGGAGATAATGGTGATGATTGACTGCTGGCGGTAACTGCTATGCTGAATATTCTCATTAAAGAGACTGATTTATTTTTTAGAGACGGATTGCAGCGTTTTCTTGTGGATTTCTTCACCCATAATTTCAGGCATTCGCTCCATTTTGACGTTGAACTTTCTCATGAACATGTTAGTGCCGCCGATATTATTTTTCTCGCGTTATGTCAGGGGGAAACCCTGACCTGCTATCCTGAATTACTGGCGCGCAAAAAAGGAATTGTGGTTGGTCTGGTCGAGGATGAGCACCGTTTCTCGGCATGTCCGTCCTGTTATCAGGATATGATATTTCTCTCTCGGCGCACCTCGCTTGACAGAATGACCGAGACGCTGTTTATCGCATGGTATCGCACCCAATTACCCAGCTTTCGCTGGAAAAATAAAAGCTGCGATGAATGCCAGCACAAGATATTATCGCTGCAGCAAATTCGCGTTATGGTGCATTTTTACAGAGGATTATCGGTAGGGCAGATTGCGGATAAGCTTAACACCAGTGATAAAACCATTTTTACCCATAAATATCTGCTGATGCAGAAATTCGACCTGCGTAGTGATTTTGAACTCATGGCCTTGATCCACCGGATGGTAGAGAAGAATACCTGTCCGAACCGGTTGCGTGACTATCTAATTGATAATCAGCTGCAAAGCTAACGCGTGGTGTAGTTGCCGGGTGGTGTGGTGCTGATACCACCCGGCAGATGCATCAGACATTCACTGCGTTAATCAACCGCGTTTTCATCGTCTGGTAAGACGACGCCGCATAATCCTCCGCCCAGCGCTGGTCCTCAATCGCCTCCAGCTGCACCGCGCAGTACTTCGTTTCCGGGGTTTTGGAGATGGGATCGAGGTTATCCTGGGTTAGCTCGTTGCAGGCGCCAATCCACCACTGATAGGTCATATAGACCGCCCCGGCGTTGATGCGCTCGCTGATGCTGGCGCGGGTAATTACTTTCCCCCGGCGGGAGCGTACCCAGACCAGTTGACCCTCAGTAATGCCCAGTTTGTCCGCATCGGCAGGATTCATTTGCACCCGACCCGGCTCATCGGCCAGGCTCTGCAGCGCGGCGCAGTTCCCGGTCATCGAGCGGCAGGAGTAGTGGCCTACCTCGCGCACCGTGCAGAGTACCAGCGGATAATCATCATCGGGCGTCTCTGCCGGCGCGCGCCACGGCGCGGCAAACAGTTGACCCTTGCCTGTTGGCGTGTCGAACTGATTGTTTTTGTACAGGTACGGCGTTCCCGGATGATCGAGCGTCGGGCACGGCCACTGCACGTGCCCCATCTCGCCCATTTTTTCATACGTCACGCCATAGAAGAGAGGGCACAGCTCGCGCATCTCGTCCCAGATCTGCTGGTTGGAGTCATAATCCATCGGGTAGCCCATCTCGGTGGCGAGCAGGCTGACGATCTCCCAGTCGCGCTTCACGTTGCCGCTGGCCTCAATGGCTTTGCCAAAACGCTGGAAACCCCGGTCGGCGCAGGTAAAGACGCCGCCGTGTTCGCCCCAGGAGGTGGCAGGGAGCAGAACGTCCGCCACTTCCGCCGTTTTGGTCATAAAGATGTCCTGAACCACCACAAAATCGAGGGCGTCAAAACCGCTGCGGACGAGACCGAGATCGGCTTCCGTCTGAAGCGGATCTTCCCCCATGATGTAGTAGGCCTTGACCTTGCCTTCCAGCGCCAGATGAGGCACCTCGGTAATACGCGTCCCGACCCGATCGTCCATTTTATTGACGTCAATCCCCCAGGCATCAGCGAACTTCTGCCTGACCGCCGGATCGGTCACATCCTGATAGCCGGGGAACATATTCGGCAGAACGCCCATATCACAGGCACCCTGAACATTGTTTTGTCCGCGTACGGGGCCGACGCCGACGGCAGGACGGCCCAGGTTGCCGGTCAGCAGTGCAAGGCTGGAAAGCCCTTTGACGACATCGACGGCCTGACCAAACTGGGTCACGCCCATTCCCCACATTACGGTGGCGGAAGGAGCCGCCGCGAAGGTGCGCATTGCCTGACGTACGTCTCGGGCGGGAATGCCGGTAAGATGCTCGACCTTCTCCGGCGCATAGTCTTTCACCGTCTGACGATAGGCCTCAAGCCCTTCCGTAAACCGCGCGACATAGTTTTTGTCGTACAGCTCCTCTTCCAGCAGCACATAGCCAAAGGCGTTCACCAGCGCCATGTTGCTGCCGTTTTTCAGCTGCAGGTGCTGATCGGCAATGCGCGCCGTTTCGATGCGGCGCGGATCGCAGACGATGATTTTCGCGCCGTTTTCACGGGCTTTAAGCACGCGGCGGGCGACGATAGGGTGAGAGTCTGCGCAGTTATAGCCGAATACCAGCAGACATTTAGAGTGCTCAATATCGTTGATGGAATTACTCATCGCACCGTTGCCGAGGGTCTCCTGTAACCCTGCCACGGAAGGACCGTGACAGACGCGCGCGCAGCAGTCGACGTTGTTGGTGTGCAGCACCGCACGGGCAAATTTTTGCATGACGTAGTTGGTTTCATTGCCGGTTCCGCGTGATGAACCGGTAGTCATGATTGACCGCGGCCCGTGTTGCGCTTTAATGCTGCTGAGCTTCTGGGCGGTGTATCGGATAGCCTCCTCCCAGGTCACGGGAGTGAATGCTTCGCCTTTACGGTAGCGGATCATTGGCTGGGTCAGGCGTGGGGTGAGGAGGCGGGTATCGTTGAGGAAGTCCCAGCCGTAAAATCCTTTCAGGCATAAAGTGCCCTGGTTTGTCACCCCTTCTGCCGCTTCGGCACGGATGATACGGTTATTCTCAACGACAAGGTTTAATTTGCAGCCTGCACCACAGTAAGGGCAGACGCTGGCGATTTTTTTCATCAATAACAGACCTGTTAAGAAATGAAGCAAAATGACTGGTAAGCCCAGTCCCGTAAAAGGGAGTAAGCAGAAACCATGCCATCTTTATAGTGCTTATTTAACAGGGGATTATGAAGAGAAAGCGTGTCATCGTCAGAACGTTCGTCAGTTTTGACGATGACACGATTGCGGAATGGCAGGGTGCTTAAACGTCATCCATGGTGTAGCCCACCACGATTTCAAGCGTCTTACGAATGACATCCGTCTGAACAACGTCGTTGGTCGCTTCCAGCGTCTGAATGAGCCAGAGGATGATGGCTTTATTGGACAGATGTCCTTCAGAAGCCAGAACACAGCGTACTGCAGTAGAAAAAACAGCAGACTCTTCAGCAAAACGATCGCCTGCATGACGGAAATACTCCGACAGCGCGCTTTCTAAAAAAGCAGAATGGTATTCGGGTTGTAGCTGAATATTTTGTCTCATTTGTTCTCACCGTAGCTGTTAAATTGCAGTCAATGTATTTTTTTGGGATCGGACGGTTTTCCCTTTCCAAATAACGGCACTACATTGTCTCTTTGATAACTGAGAGGTCCCTCTCTGTTCATTCGTCCTTGTGCGGCTCTGCGACGTTTTAATCCGAGGCTTTTTGATCCGATATCGGCAATCACCCTCGCAAGTGTCTCCCGCCGCCGGGGATCCTTTTCATGTGCTTTCATATCCCGCAGACGCAGAACCAGCGCTTCCGTTGTAACGGGACCGTGCTCCTTCAAAAGTGAAAGAACGGCTTGTCCAATCAGCTGGTCAGTCAGCGTGTCTGCGTCACTGCTTTTCATAACATTATCGTTCGAAGAGAAGACCAAGCAGCATGTGGTAATGCTGCTCCTCTTCCGGGCCATCGGCTCTTTCGAGGCGGCTTAATAGTTTGGTACAGAGCGATTTACGATTGAGGTTCCGCCCGTCGCTAAGGATCTCAACAACCACCTGACCGAGCGTTTCTTGCTGGGTAGGAAGAGAGGCTTTTTCGAAGTACTGTGCGATTGCTGCTGCGGAATCTGCGACGTGACCTTTCTGCTGCATGTTTCGCTCCTGTAAAATTTTGTAATCAGTAACGTTACATTTAAGGTATACACAATTTATAAATCTGTACATTAAAAATGTACAATTTTTTAAATTTAGTATGATATATTTTATAAAGTGCTTTTTATTCATGTGGTTAAGATGGTGTGGCGCATCGGTGAAATCACAGGATATATTGTACAAAGCTGTGCGTTGCAGTTAAGTTGTACAGCACGGAAAAAGGTCTCATTAAAAGCCGTAAATGGTTGAGATGTAAATTATTTGTCAGCCAATTAATGTGCTATAAATGATCCTTACCCACCTTTATTGTGGCCAAAACCCTAACCCCCAGGAATAGCATGCTTACAACCATCATTTACCGCAGTCATATCTGCGAAGACGTTCCAGTGAAAGCGCTGGAAACAATGGTCGCTGCTGCAAATAGTAAAAACCGGCAATCCAATGTCACGGGGATCTTGCTGTTTAACGGCACACATTTTTTCCAGTTGCTTGAGGGGCCAGCGGATCATGTTTCTGCTATTTATGAGCAGATCTGCAACGACACCCGCCACCATAACGTGGTAGAGCTGATGCGGGATCACGGGCCTGTCCGGCGTTTTGGCAAGGTGGGCATGGAGCTTTTTGATTTACGCCAGTTCGACAGGGATGAGGTGCTGCAGCAGGTGCTCAACAGAGGCACGACGCGCTACCAGCTGACGTATAATGACCGCCCGCTGCAGTTTTTCCGTACCTTTGTTGAGGCCACAGAAAAAGCGAACTATTTTGAACTGCCTCCTGCAGATTCATGGGATTTTGTGCCTGAAGACACGCACTTATCTGCACAACCTGAGGTGGTCGCGAAAGGGGCGGATTGTAGCTTTGCCTTTCAACCGATAGTCGATCCGTTTATGCAGCGGGTCGTCTCCTGGGAGGCGCTTCTCCGCACCCCGTCCGGCGACTCGCCGGGGGTCTACTTCGCCAACCGCTCGCGCGAGGACGTGTATGCCTCTGATTTGCAAAGCAAGCAGGTGGCGCTCTCAATGGCCAGCGCGCTGGGGTTACAGGACCAGACGTTGTCTCTTAACCTGCTGCCTATGACGCTGGTCAATCTCCCCAACGCCGTGGACTTTCTGCTTACCGCCATCGAAGCAAATGGTTTTGTGCCCGAGCAAATTATGGTCGAGTTCACCGAGAGCGAAGCCATTTCCCGTTTCGATGAGTTCACAGACTCGGTCAGACAGTTAAAAAGTGCGGGGATCAGCGTAACGATCGATCACTTTGGTGCCGGTTTTGCCGGGCTACAGCTGCTGGCCCAGTTCCAGCCGGACAGAATTAAGATTAATCGTGATCTGGTAGCGAACGTGCACAAAAGTGGTCCGCGTCAGGCTATTATTCAGGCGATTATCAAATGCTGTTCTTCGCTGGAAATTCAGTTCTGCGCGGTCGGCGTGGAGAAGGCGGAAGAGTGGATGTGGCTGGAGTCTGCGGGGATTTCCCAGTTCCAGGGACATCTTTTCGCCAGCCCCCGGCACGGCGGTATTCCGGCCATTGCATGGCCAGAGAAAAAATTCGACTTTTGATAAAGCCGGGCGCAATTGAGTCGGTCTGGCTGTACGAATGGCAAATTTTGTACAACAATGTATTAACAGATGGGTGGTGGAATGTCCCATTCACCTGGGCAAAATACGGTCTTAGTTATACAAATGGTTTGTACAATCTGATAAGGTTGGTGCAGTTAGGTATGGAAGTTCTGAGCGTGAGGGAGTTAATGGCCTATTACAGTATCGGCGAAGTAGCCGAACGATGCGGTATCAACCCCGTTACGCTGCGTGCCTGGCAGCGCCGTTATGGATTGTTGAAGCCGCAGCGCAGCGAAGGGGGTCATCGTCAGTTCGACGATGAAGATATCCTGCGTATCGAAGAGATCAAGCGCCTGATGAAAAGCGGCGTTTCGGTCGGAAAAGTCAAAGCCCTGCTGGAAAACAAAGAAGTTCTGACCCAGGGTAACTGGGCCTCGTTCCAGGAAGAGATGATGACCGTTCTGCGCTACGCCAGCCCGGCAAAGCTGCGTGCCAAAATCGGCGAATTTCGCCGCGACCACGCGATGGATGCGCTGATCGATAACATCATTTCCCCCGTCCGCCAGCGAATGAATCAGGATCAAAATACCGTACGCCACATGGCGAGCATGCTTGACGGTGTTCTGATTGAATTCGCGATTGCAAGCCTGGCGGAGTCGCGCAAGAAAGCGGGTAACGATGCGTTGCTTATCGGCTGGGAATGCGATGACCGGACCCACCTGTGGCTGGAAGCCGCGCGCTTATCGCACAAGGGCTGGCACATTGATGTTCTGGCCGAGCCGATTGATTCCCCGCGTCCTGAGCTCTTCCCGGGGCAAAAAATCTTCGTCTGGACGGGAAAAGCGCCAACACCGCGTCAGCAGGAACAGCTCGATCACTGGCGTGAACAGGGTTTTACCGTTTCATTTCATCACTCATAATCAGAGGCCTTGAGGGCCTTTTTTTGTTTTGGTCCCTTCCTGAACAAAAGCTATCTCAAAAATAGGCATTTCCGATGCATATTTTACTTTTCCTTTCGTCGCTGTTTCCTCCGTTCAATAATCCATTAATTTTCAAAGTATTGAACAATTAAATCCATCCCGCCCGCATCTCCTGACAGGGTCTATGCTTAATAAAAGTAGACAAAAAGGGCGGTTTAGCCGAATGCCCCTGCTGACAGAGGGTTGAAGTGATAATCGTTATCACTAACATGGTGTTATGCCCTGATGGCTAATCAGATGAGGTGGACCTATGGAACTGCATTCAGAAACCTTCAATCCTGCCGATTTTGCCTGGCGTGGTTTAACGCTCACGCCTGCGGCGGCAGCGCATATCCACGAGCTGGTGGCGAAAAAGCCCGAGATCCTCGGCGTACGCTTAGGCGTTAAGCAGACCGGCTGCGCGGGCTTTGGCTACGTGCTGGATACCGTCACCGCACCGGAAAAAGATGACCTGGTGTTTGAAACCGATGGCGCAAAGCTGTACGTCGCGCTACAGGCTATGCCGTTTATCGACGGTACAGAGGTGGACTACGTACGGGAAGGTTTAAACCAGTTATTCAAATTTCATAACCCGAAAGCCCAGAACGAATGCGGCTGCGGCGAAAGCTTTGGGGTATAGGCGGTACTATGTCTCGTAATACTGAAGCAACGAGTGATGTAAACACCTGGAGCGGCGGACACCTCAACTATAAAGAGGGTTTTTTCACGCAGCTGCAGACCGACGAGCTGGCGAAAGGGATTAATGAAGATGTCGTGCGCGCCATCTCGGCCAAACGTAACGAGCCCGAGTGGATGCTCGAATTTCGCCTGAGCGCTTTCCGCGCCTGGCTGGAGATGGAAGAGCCGCACTGGCTGAAAGCCCATTACGACAAACTGAACTATCAGGATTACAGCTACTACTCCGCGCCCTCCTGCGGCAGCTGTGACGATACCTGCGCTTCGCAGCCCGGCGCGGTACAGCAGACCGGTGCCGAGAACAGCTTCCTGAGTAAAGAGGTGGAAGAGGCCTTTAATCAGCTTGGCGTCCCGGTTCGCGAGGGCAAAGAGGTGGCGGTGGACGCCATTTTCGACTCCGTCTCGGTGGCGACCACCTATCGCGAAAAGCTGGCCGAGCAGGGGATTATTTTCTGCTCCTTTGGCGAAGCGATTCATGACCATCCCGAGCTGGTGAAGAAGTACATCGGCACCGTGGTACCGAGTAACGATAACTTCTTCGCCGCGCTAAATGCCGCGGTAGCCTCTGACGGCACCTTTATCTACGTACCGAAAGGCGTGCGCTGTCCGATGGAGCTCTCCACCTATTTCCGCATTAACGCCGAAAAAACCGGCCAGTTCGAACGCACCATTCTGGTTGCGGACGAAGGCAGCTACGTCAGCTATATCGAAGGGTGTTCTGCACCGGTGCGCGACAGCTATCAGCTGCACGCTGCGGTGGTCGAGGTCATCATTCATAAAGACGCGGAGGTGAAATACTCCACGGTGCAGAACTGGTTCCCCGGCGACGGCAACACCGGCGGTATCCTGAACTTCGTCACCAAGCGCGCGCTGTGCGAAGGTGAAAACAGCAAAATGTCCTGGACGCAGTCGGAAACCGGCTCTGCTATTACCTGGAAGTACCCGAGCTGCATCCTGCGTGGGGATAACTCCATCGGTGAGTTTTACTCGGTGGCGCTCACCAGCGGGCATCAGCAGGCCGATACCGGCACCAAGATGATCCACATCGGTAAAAACACGAAATCTACCATCATTTCGAAAGGGATCTCTGCCGGGCATTCCCAGAACAGCTATCGCGGGCTGGTGAAAATCATGCCGACGGCCACCAACGCGCGTAACTTCACCCAGTGTGACTCAATGCTGATTGGCGCAGACTGCGGGGCGCATACCTTCCCTTACGTTGAGTGTCGTAACAACACGGCCCAGCTGGAGCACGAGGCGACCACGTCGCGCATTGGGGAAGATCAGCTCTTCTACTGTCTGCAGCGTGGGATCAGTGAAGAAGATGCCATTTCGATGATTGTGAACGGCTTCTGTAAGGACGTGTTCTCTGAACTGCCGCTGGAATTTGCCGTTGAAGCACAAAAACTCCTCGCCATTAGTCTTGAACACAGCGTCGGTTAAGGAAAGCACATGTTAAGCATTAAAGATTTACAGGTTAGCGTGGAAGAGAAAGACATCCTGCGCGGTCTCAATTTTGACGTCAAGCCGGGTGAAGTTCACGCCATTATGGGGCCTAACGGCTCCGGGAAAAGTACGCTTTCTGCAACGCTGGCGGGACGTGAAGATTACGAAGTGACTGGCGGTTCGGTCGGATTTAACGGCAAAGATCTGCTGGAGATGTCGCCGGAAGACCGCGCGGGTGAGGGCATCTTTATGGCCTTCCAGTACCCGGTGGAAATTCCGGGCGTCAGCAACCAGTTCTTCCTCCAGACGGCGCTGAATGCGGTGCGCAAGTATCGCGGCCAGGAGGCACTGGATCGCTTCGACTTCCAGGATCTGATGGAAGAGAAGATCAAGCTGCTGAAAATGCCGGAAGACCTGCTGACCCGCTCGGTCAACGTTGGCTTTTCCGGCGGCGAGAAAAAGCGTAACGACATCCTGCAGATGGCGGTGCTGGAGCCCGAGCTGTGCATTCTGGATGAGACCGACTCCGGTCTGGATATCGACGCCCTGAAGATTGTCGCTGACGGGGTGAACGCCCTGCGCGACGGCAAGCGTTCATTCATAATCGTCACCCACTACCAGCGCATTCTGGACTATATCAAGCCGGACTACGTGCACGTGCTTTACCAGGGACGCATTGTGAAATCCGGTGATTTTACGCTGGTTAAACAACTGGAGGAGCAGGGTTATGGCTGGCTTACCGAACAGCAGTAATGCACTCCAGCAGTGGCACAGGCTGTTTGAGGCGCAGGGTAATACGCGCTCCGAGCAGGCGCAGCAGCATCTCCAGCAGATGCTGCGTCTCGGCCTGCCGACGCGCAAGCATGAGAACTGGAAATACACCCCGCTCGACGGCCTGCTGAACGGCGAGTTTGTGACGCGCCTGGCGGAGATCGACCCGGCCCGGCGTGACGCTCTGGCGCTGACGGTGGATGCGGTGCGTCTGGTCTTTGTCGACGGCGTCTGGCGCCCTGAACTGAGCGACGACGTTCAGGGGAGCGGGTTCGATATCGTGATTAGCGACGACCGCCAGAGCCTGAGCGCCCCGGTTCAGCCGGAAGTGTTTCTCCACCTGACCGAGAGCCTGGCCCGCAGCGTGACGCATATTCAGGTTAAGCGTAACCAGCGCCCGGCCAAACCGCTGCTTCTGATGCACATCACGCAGGGCGTGGAGGGCGATGAGATCAACACCGCGCACTATCGCCATCACCTTGATCTGGCGGAGGGAGCGGAGGCCACGGTAATCGAACATTACGTCAGCCTCAACGAGACCCGCCACTTTACCGGGTCGCGGCTGACGATGAACGTCGCCGCAAATGCGCAGCTTCACCACATTAAGCTGGCGTTTGAGAATCCGCAGAGCCACCATTTTGCCCATAACGATATAGCGCTGGGTCAGGATGCCGCGGCGTACAGCCACAGCTTTCTGCTCGGCGGCGCGGTGCTGCGCCACAACACCAGCACGCAGCTTAACGGTGAAAACACCACGCTGCGCATCAACAGCCTGGCGATGCCGGTCAAATCAGAAGTGTGCGACACGCGCACCTGGCTTGAGCACAACAAGGGCTACTGCAACAGCCGCCAGCTGCATAAAACCATCGTCAGCGATAAAGGGCGGGCGGTGTTTAACGGCCTGATTAACGTGGCCCAGCACGCCATTAAAACTGACGGGCAGATGACCAACAACAATCTGCTGTTGGGGCGCCTGGCGGAGGTGGACACCAAACCGCAGCTGGAGATCTACGCCGATGACGTGAAATGCAGTCACGGCGCGACGGTCGGGCGGATTGACGACGAACAGATGTTTTACCTGCGTTCCCGCGGCATCGACCGGCAGGCGGCGCAGAAAATGATTATCTACGCCTTTGCGGCGGAGCTTACGGAAGCGCTACACGATGGCGTATTGAAGCAGCAGGTGCTGGCCCGCATTGGTCAGCGTCTGCCCGGAGGCGAAGCATGAGTTTTCCTGTAGAGAAAGTGCGGGCTGACTTCCCGGTTCTGACCCGTGAAGTGAACGGCCTGCCGCTGGCCTATCTCGACAGCGCGGCCAGCGCGCAGAAACCGAATCAGGTGGTGGATGCGGAAGCCGAGTTCTACCGCCATGGTTATGCTGCGGTGCACCGGGGTATCCATACCCTGAGCGCCGAAGCGACCCAGCGCATGGAGAACGTGCGCACGCAGGTGGCCGCTTTCCTCAATGCACGTTCGCCTGAAGAGCTGGTCTTCGTGCGCGGAACCACAGAAGGGATCAACCTTGTCGCCAACAGCTGGGGCAACGCGCAGGTCCACGCGGGGGATAACATCCTCATCACCCAGATGGAGCACCACGCCAATATTGTGCCGTGGCAGATGCTCTGCGAGCGTGTCGGCGCACAGCTGCGGGTCATTCCGCTGAATGAGGACGGCACGCTGCAGCTTGAGCAGCTTGACGCCTTGCTGGACGATAAAACGCGGCTGGTGGCGGTCACACAGGTCTCTAACGTGCTGGGCACCGAAAACCCGGTGGCAGAGATTATCGCAAAAGCCCATCAGGCCGGTGCGAAGGTGTTGATTGACGGCGCGCAGGCGGTAATGCACCACGCGGTGGATGTGCAGGCGCTGGACTGCGATTTCTACGTATTCTCCGGGCATAAGCTCTATGGTCCAACCGGCATCGGCGTGCTGTATGTGAAAGAGGACATTCTGCAGGCGATGCCGCCGTGGGAAGGCGGCGGATCGATGATTGCCACCGTAAGCCTTTCGGAAGGGACAACCTATGCCCGTGCGCCGTGGCGTTTTGAGGCGGGTACCCCCAATACCGGCGGGATTATCGGCCTGGGGGCGGCGGTGTCTTACGTTTCCGCAATCGGCCTGGACGCCATCCAGGAGTACGAACAGTTGCTGATGCACTACGCGCTGCAGGAGCTTGCCAGCGTGCCGGATCTTACCCTGTATGGCCCGGCCGACCGCCAGGGCGTGATTGCGTTTAACCTTGGGAAACACCACGCCTATGACGTGGGCAGCTTCCTTGATAACTACGGCGTGACCGTCCGTACCGGGCACCACTGCGCCATGCCGCTGATGGCCTTTTACCAGGTACCGGCAATGTGCCGCGCGTCGCTGGTGATGTATAACACAATGGAAGAGGTCGACAGGCTGGTGGCGGGGCTTAAGCGCATTCACCAGCTGCTGGGCTAACGAAGAGGCACAAGATGGCAGAACTGCCGGACAGAGACAAATTGCTGCGCAACTTTGGGCGCTGCGCAAACTGGGAAGAGAAGTACCTTTATATCATCGAGCTGGGGCAGCGTCTGCCGCCGCTCGGCGAAGAGGCGCATAACCCGGAAAACATTATTCAGGGCTGCCAGAGCCAGGTGTGGATTGTGATGGAGCAGTCGGACGACGGCACTATCGCACTGCACGGCGACAGCGATGCGGCCATTGTAAAAGGGCTGATTGCGGTGGTCTTTATTCTTTACCACCGGATGTCGGCGCAGGATATCGTTGCGTTCGATGTCCGCCCGTGGTTTGAAAAAATGGCCCTGACCCAACACCTCACCCCGTCCCGTTCCCAGGGGCTGGAAGCGATGATTCGCGCCATTCGCGCCAAAGCTGCAATCCTTAGCTAGACTTACAGAACAGCATTCATTCTGTTTCGCGAGGTGGTTCCCGCCTCGCTGGTTTTTCAGCTTTCTGGCGTCCTGCCAGTGAATAAGGAATCTCAGCATGAAGCGCGCGTCTCTAATAACTCTATTACTCGTCAGTTCGCTCGGTACGTTTAATTCGGCCCGCGCGATGGACTATCCGTTGCCGCCCGCAGGCAGTCGCCTGATTGGGCAAAATCAAACCTACACGATACAGGAAGGGGATAATAAGCTTCAGACCATCGCCCGTCGGTTTAATACGGCGGCGCAGGTGATCCTTGAAACGAACAATACCATTGCGCCGGTGAACCCGGCACCGGGTACCGTTATCACGATTCCGTCGCAGATGCTGCTGCCGGATACCCCGCGCGAGGGCATTGTGGTGAATCTCGCTGAGCTCCGGCTCTACTACTTCCGGCCGGGAGAAAATATTGTCCAGGTCTTCCCGCTCGGCATCGGACAGCTGGGGCTGGAAACGCCGGTGAGCACCACCCGCGTAAGTCAAAAAATCCCTAATCCAACCTGGACGCCTACGGCGGGCATCAGAGCCCGTTCGCTGGCACAGGGTATTAAATTGCCTCCGGTCGTCCCGGCCGGGCCAAATAACCCGCTGGGGCGCTACGCGCTGCGTTTGGGTATTGGTAATGGGGAATATCTTATTCACGGCACCAGCGCGCCGGACAGCGTAGGCCTGCGCGTCAGTTCAGGCTGCATGCGTATGAACGCCCCGGATATTAAAGCCCTGTTCGAACAGGTACGGGTTGGCACGCGGGTACAAATTATCAATGAGCCGGTGAAGTTCTCGGTTGAGCCGGACGGGAAGCGTTATATTGAGGTTCACCGTCCGCTGGCGCAGGTGGAGGGCGAGAACCCGCAGATTTCGCCCATTACCCACTCCGCAGAGTTTGCGACCTTTGTGTCTCAAGCCGGAAGCGACAAAGCGCTTATTGATAAAGCGCTGGCACGCCGCGCGGGGATCCCGGTTGTCGTATCCGCGGGTAGCGGCCCGTCGGCCAGCAATAGCGTGCTGTCGGTACAGAACAGTCGGGTGTCGGCTGCGGTAGCTGAAGAGGAAGGGGAGAAGGTAACGCAGTAGTCGTTTGACGCAGGCAAAAAAAATGGCGCACAATGTGCGCCATTTTATTAACAGGTACTATTACTTACGGTATTTAGTAGCCTGGTTGTCCAGACGCTGGTTAGCGCGAGCTGCGTCGTCTTTAGCAGCCTGAACGTCGGAACGCATTGCGTTCACGTCGTTGCTCAGCTGGTCAACTTTAGCGTTCAGAGTCTGAACGTCAGAAGACAGCTGATCGATTTTAGCGTTGCTGGAGCAACCAGCCAGCAGAGTAGAACCCAGGATTACCGCGCCCAGTACCAGTTTAGTACGATTCATTATTAATACCCTCTAGATTGAGTTAATCTCCATGTAGCGTTACAAGTATTACACAAACTTTTTTGGGTTGAGAATATTTTTTTGATGGGAATACGCCTATTTTTGATCGTTCGCTCAAAGAAGCATCGAATCAGCCCTTTTTGAGTAAAAAGCTATGTAAAAAAAGGCATTTTTCATCGGATTCATCTTAGATAATTCGCAATTAAATAGAAAAACCCGATTTGCTTTTTGAATGAATTTGGCTAATGACGGTAATAAAAAAAGCGCCCATTGGGCGCTTTTTATCAAAACTAATTCGTTCCTGAATTATTACAGCACGTGAACGGAGGCCGTATTGGTCGTTCCGCTTGGTACCAGCGCACCAGAAACCATCACAACAACGTCGCCTTTCTGCGCCAGACCGCTTTCCAGAGCCAGTGCTTTACCCTGAATGTAGAAATCGTCAGTAGAGGCGATCTCTTTGACCAGGTGCGCAACCACGCCTTTGCTCAGCACCAGCTGACGTGCGGTGGTTTCGTTGGTGGTCAGGGCCAGGATGGTGGCATCCGGGAAGTATTTACGTACTGCGCGCGCAGATTTACCGCCCTGGGTCGCTACCACAATCAGTGGTGCTTCCAGTTTCTCAGCGGTTTCTACTGCACCGCGGCATACTGCTTCGGTGATGCGCAGCTTGCGGCTGTCGTTGTTGAAGTCCAGACGGCTTGTCATCACGCGGTCAGTACGTTCGCAGATGGTTGCCATGATGCCGACCGCTTCCAGAGGGTATTTCCCTTTCGCGGATTCACCGGACAGCATCACTGCATCAGTACCGTCGAGGATGGCGTTCGCCACGTCACCTGCTTCAGCGCGGGTAGGGCGTGGGTTTTTGATCATGGAGTCCAGCATCTGCGTTGCGGTGATAACCACTTTACGCGCGCGAACACACTTCTCGATCATCATCTTCTGCGCGAAGATTACTTCTTCAACCGGGATTTCAACGCCCAGGTCGCCACGTGCAACCATGATGCCGTCAGATGCTTCAAGGATTTCGTCGAAGTTGTTCAGGCCTTCCTGGTTTTCAATTTTGGAGATGATCTGGATCTTCTCGCCGCCGTGCGCTTTCAGGTGCTCACGAATTTCAACCACGTCGGAACGCTTACGGATGAAGGACGCCGCAACGAAGTCAACGCCTTGTTCGCAGCCGAAGATCAGGTCCTGTTTGTCTTTCTCAGCCAGTGCCGGCAGTGCGATGGAAACGCCCGGCAGGTTAACGCCTTTGTTTTCGCCCAGGTCGCCGTTGTTCAGCACTTTACAGATAACCTTGTTGCCTTCGATAGCGGTCACTTCCATACCGATCAAACCATCGTCGACCAGCACGGTGTTACCCACGGAGAGATCGCTGGTGAAGCCTTCATAGGTTACCGCAACGATTTCGCTGTTACCGACAACGGATTTATCGGTAGTGAAGGTGAAGGTCTGGCCCGCTTTCAGAGAAACGTCGTTACCGCCTTCCAGTTTGATGGTACGGATTTCCGGACCTTTAGTATCCAGCAGAATAGCGGCTTTTTTGCCAGTCTTGCTCATCACGTTGCGCAAGTTCTGGATACGCTGACCGTGCTCAGCATAGTCACCGTGGGAGAAGTTCAGACGCATCACGTTCATGCCGGCGTCCAGCATTTTGCTCAGCATCTCTTCGGATTCGGTTTTCGGGCCGATAGTACAAACAATTTTCGTCTTTTTCATGACAGTCTTAGTCTTTAAGTTGGGAAGGATATGGAAATCTCGCTCCGGGGGCGCACCGCCGCGGAGTCAAACCTGTGTTGCAAAAGAGTATATGACACGCACTAAGGATAGGAGACATCAAATGAGCGTGCAGAAGAAAGTGTGCCTGAGTGTCAGCCCAACGAAGGAGAGGAGAAGTTGTACGTTGTTTTTTGTATTCCAAGCGCTGAAACCATTCACCAGGGATTTGGCGCGCATTATACGCTGATTTTAAGATAAAAGGAAAATGGATACGGCGTTTCAGAATTAATCAATGCCGTTTCACATAATATTGTTATCAAGGCGTTAAGCCATGATGACAACTTTTGGCGGCAGGCGTTTGACCTGCCGCATTTTGCTTATTTTTGCAGCGCCTGACTGAGGTCGGCAATCAGGTCTTTCGGATCTTCAATGCCCACCGACAGTCGAATCAGCTGCGGCACAATGCCGTTTGCCAGGCGTTGTTCCAGCGGAATCGAGGCGTGCGTCATGCTGTAGGGCTGGCTCACCAGGCTCTCTACGCCGCCCAGGCTTTCCGCGAGGGTGAACAACTTCAGGTTGCGAATCACCTCTGTGGCGCGTTGCGCATCGCCTTTTACCACGACGGAAATCATCCCGCCTGGCAGGGCCATCTGCGTGCGGGCAAGCTGATATTGTGGATGCGATTCCAGCCCGGGATAGAACACCTTTTCAACCAGAGGATGCTGCGCCAGCCATTGCGCAATCGCCAGCGCGTTGCTGCTGTGCTTTTCTACCCTCAGCGCAAGCGTGCGAATTCCGCGCAGGGTCAGGAAGCTGCTAAAGGGATCCAGGACGCCACCGACCGCATTTTGCAGGTAGCCAAGCCGGTCCGCCAGCGCCGGGTTATCACCCACCACCGCCAGCCCGGCCACCACGTCCGAATGGCCGTTAAGGTACTTGGTGGCGGAGTGCACCACGATATCGAAACCCGACGCCAGAGGGCGGTGGATCGCCGGCGACGCGAAGGTGTTATCCGCCACGCTGATGACGTTATGGCGCCGCGCGATAGCGGCAATGGCCGCCAGATCCGCCAGCTTCAGCAGCGGGTTGGTCGGCGTTTCCACCCACACCATGCGCGTATCCGGGCGAATGGCGGCCTCAAGCCCCGCTAAGTCGTCAGGCTTAACCCAGCTGACCTGCAGGCCGGTGCTGCGCTTGCGCACGTTTTCAATCAGGCGGTACGTCCCGCCGTAAACGTCGTCAATGGCGACGATATGGCTGTCTTTGTCCAGCAGTTCGAGCACCGTGGAGATGGCGGCGAGACCGGAAGCAAAGGCGTAACCGCGCGTGCCGCCTTCCAGTTCAGCGATAGCGGTTTCCAGCGCGTGGCGGGTAGGGTTGCCGCTGCGGGAATACTCAAAGCCGGTATGCTCGCCGGGTGACGGTTGCGCAAACGTTGAGGTGGCGTAAATCGGCGGCATGACCGCGCCGTGCTGGTCGTTGAACGCGCCGCTGTGGACGCTCAGGGTTGCCAGGTTTTTCATCGTTTATTCCTTTATTGCTGTAGACGATTGCGCCACGCGGTCAGAACGTCGCTGCGCGTAATCAGGCCGAGAAAACGGTCATTGTCGTTAATCACGGCCACCAGACCGCGGTCGAAGATGGCGTGAAGGGCGCTCTCCGGGGCGCGTTTGTCGAGGAATTCCACCTGACGCGTCATGGCTGCCGTCACCGGAAGGGCAAAGCGGTCGCCGTCGCCGCCGATATGCCGCAGCAGATCCCACTCGTCGATAATGCCCACCACCTTGTCGTCCTCAAGGACCGGCAGCTGGGAGATGTCATACAGGCGCATGCGTGCCAGTACGGTGGAAAGCGTGTCGTCCGGAGTGGCGGTGACGGTGGCGCCTTCATCGTGTCGCAGGGCGATGTAGTCGGAGAGATCGCCGGCCTGAGGGCGCGTGATGAGCCCTTGCTGACGCATCCAGTCATCGTTGAACATCTTCGAGAGGTACTTATTGCCGCTGTCACAGGCGAAGGTCACCACGCGTTTCGGCGCGGTTTGTGCCTGGCAGTATTTCAGCGCGGCCGCCAGCAGCGTGCCGCTGGAGGAGCCCGCCAGAATGCCTTCCGTTTTCAGCAGATCGCGCGCAGTGGTGAAGGCTTCGCGGTCGGTGATGCGCCAGGCGCGATTCACCCCTTCGATGTGAGCCAGCGGCGGAATAAAGTCCTCGCCAATGCCCTCAACCAGCCAGGAGCCCGCGTCGTGGTAGCGTCCGGTTTCCACCTGGTCGGCGAGAATCGATCCGGCGGGGTCTGCCAGGACAAACTCCGTGTGTGGAGAGTGCTCGGCGAACCACGCCTGCAGGCCGCCGAGCGTCCCGCCTGAGCCGACGCCCACCACGATGGCGTCGATCCTGCCGTCAAGCTGCTCAAACAGCTCCGGTGCCGTGGTGGTGCGGTGCGCAAGCGGGTTGGCTTCGTTATTGAACTGGTCGATGTAAAACGCGCCGGGCAGCTCGTTAGCCAGACGCCGGGCGTAATCCTGGTAATAGGCGGGGTGGCCCTTGTTGACGTCGGAGCGGGTCAGCACCACCTGGGCACCCAGCGCGCGCAGGTGGAAAATCTTCTCGCGGCTCATTTTGTCCGGCACCACCAGGATCAGCGAGTAGCCTTTCTGGGCGGCGATCAGCGCCAGGCCCAGACCGGTATTCCCCGCCGTTGCTTCAATAATCGTGCCGCCCGGCTGCAGCTGACCGGTGCGCTCCGCTTCGTTAATCATCGACAGCGCAACGCGATCCTTGATAGAGCCGCCCGGGTTCTGGTTTTCCAGCTTCAGGAACAGCGAGCAGGGACCGGTATCAAGCTTATGCAATTGGATAAGCGGGGTACGACCAATCAGTTCAGTGACCGAGTGATAAATCGTCATGATGTTTTCCTTTCTGGATGTCATGACGGGATGATAGGGCGGTGAAATTTTCGCAATAAAGAACCATTCACTGCCGTTTAGAACGGAATGGAATATAAATGCCGTTTTTGGATGGCAGGACAGCAAGACGTAAAGTTGTCCGGAAGTGAGGATGGCTATATCCGCATAAAATGCTGCAAAAATGACCGTTTTTTGAGCGAGTCAGCCAGCGGATATGCGTCTGGCAGATAATCATTGCTGAAATTGGTCTAAATGCTTTCGACCCTGTAAATCCGCTGCTTATTATCTCAGGTTATAACACATGCTTTTTTGTTCATTTAAAAGCTGATAACGCCTGTTTACTATCTTTTGGACATCCATACTGCTAAACCGCCAGGGGCGGATCGGATAACGAATAAGAATGATCGTACTCAGGAATATTTCGAAGGTTTTCGACAACGGAAAGGTCGCGCTGACTGCCGTTGATAACGTCAATTTGACGATAGAGCAGGGACAGATTTACGGCATTATCGGCTACAGCGGCGCCGGGAAAAGCACGCTGATTCGTCTGCTGAACGGTCTGGAAAAACCCAGCGCCGGAAGCGTCACCATTAACGGGCAGGATATCTCTGCGGCAAAAGGTGAAGCGCTGCGTCAGGCGCGTCTGAAAATCAGCATGGTGTTCCAGCACTTCAACCTGCTGTGGTCGCGCACGGTGAGCGAGAACATCGCTTTCTCGATGCAAATCGCCGGTGTGCCAAAAGCCCGGATTAAGGCGCGCGTGGCCGAGCTGGTGGATCTGGTTGGCCTGAAGGGGCGTGAGCATGCGTATCCGTCGCAGCTGAGCGGCGGGCAAAAGCAGCGCGTGGGTATTGCGCGTGCTTTGGCTAACAACCCTGACGTGCTGCTCTGCGATGAAGCCACGTCCGCGCTCGACCCGCAGACCACCGATCAGATCCTCGATCTGCTGCTGGACATTAACCGTCGCTTCAAACTCACCATCGTGCTGATTACGCACGAGATGCACGTGGTGCGCAAAATCTGCGACCGCGTGGCGGTGATGGAGAACGGTAAAGTCATGGAGGAGGGCGACGTGCTGAGCGTCTTTACCCATCCGCAGCAGCCGATTACGCAGCAGTTTGTCCGCCAGGTGAGCCAGTACGCTGAGGAAGAAACCTTCAATACCGAACTGGCAAACGATCTGGAAGGCACGGTCATCAGGCTGACCTTTACCGGGCACAGCACCCATAAGCCGATCGTGGGTGAACTAACCCTGCGCTACGGCCTGCCGTTTAACATCCTGCACGGGAAAATGACCCAAACCGCCCACGGTGTGTTTGGCCAGCTCTGGGTGCACGTGGTGGCATCCGACGAACAACTGAACAATATCCTCGCCGACCTGCAGCACAGCGATATTGAAGGCGAGGTGATTAAACATGGCTGAGAATCTCTTTCCGCATCTCAAGTGGGATCAACTCTGGGCGGCAACGCTGGAGACGCTTTACATGACCGCGCTTTCAGGCGTAGCGACTTTTGTGCTGGGCATCGTGCTGGGTCTGGCGCTGTTTTTAACCGCGCGCGGCGGGCTGTTCCACAACCGCACGGTTTACAGCGTGATTTCGATTGTGGTGAACGTGTTCCGCTCTATTCCGTTCATCATTTTGATTGTATTGCTGATCCCGTTCACGAAAACCATCGTGGGGACCATCCTTGGCGCCAACGCGGCACTCCCGGCGCTGATTGTGGGCGCAGCACCGTTCTACGCACGCCTGGTGGAGATCGCCCTGCGTGAAGTGGACAAAGGCGTTATAGAAGCAACGCGCTCGATGGGCGCACGACTGAGCACGTTAGTGTTTCGGGTTTTGCTGCCGGAATCATCACCTGCACTGGTATCAGGCATAACGGTGACGCTCATTGCGCTGGTGAGCTACAGCGCCATGGCGGGGGTGATTGGTGCCGGCGGTTTGGGAAATCTGGCTTATCTGGAAGGATTCCAGCGCAACCATGGTGACGTCACGCTGGTGGCAACGGTGACCATTCTGATCATCGTTTTCATTATCCAGTTCTGCGGCGATGTCATTACATCACTGTTAGATAAACGCTAATACCCGTCATATTTCGAGCCTCAGGCGCGTTGGCTGCATTCGTTCACCCCAGTCACTTACTGTATGTAAGCTCCTGGGGATTCGCTCACTTGCCGCCTTCCTGTGACTCGAACTATTTAGGGTAACAACAACACACAGGAACCACATCATGAAAAAGACACTGACGCTGATTGCCGCCGCAACCCTGAGCGCCCTGAGCTTCGCCTCCTGGGCCGACACCCTGACCGTGGGCGCGTCCAACACGCCGCACGCCGAAATTCTGGAGCAGGCCAAGCCAATTCTGGCGAAGCAGGGTATCGACCTGGAGATCAAACCGTTCCAGGACTACATTCTGCCCAACACCGCGCTGGCGGGACATGACATTGACGCCAACTATTTCCAGCATATTCCTTACCTGAACAGCGTGCTGAAAGATCACGCGGGCGATAAAGACTATGACTTTGTCAGTGCGGGCGCGATCCACATTGAGCCCATCGGCATCTACTCCAAAAAATACAAATCGCTGAAGGACCTGCCGGAAGGCGGCAAGATCATCATGCGTGATGCGGTTTCCGAAGAAGGCCGTATTCTCTCCATCTTCGAAAAAGAGGGCGTGATCAAGCTGAAGCCGGGCATCGATAAAGTGACCGCGCGCATCAGCGATATCGTCGAGAACCCGAAAAAGCTGAAGTTCACGCCGAACGTGGAAGCGTCTCTGCTGCCGCAGATGTATAACAACGACGAAGGCGACGCGGTGGTGATTAACGCCAACTACGCGATTGACGCCGGTCTGGACCCGGTTCATGACCCGATTGCGGTCGAGAGCGGTGAAAACAACCCGTACGCCAACATCATTACCGTGCATCGCGGCGACGAGAAGAAGAAAGACATTGTCGCGCTGGTGAACGTGCTGCACTCCAAAGAGATTCAGGACTGGATCCGCACTAAATACAAAGGCGCGGTCATTCCCGTAAACAACTAATTATCTGATTTTCAAGATGAAGCCCGGCGAGTTTCTCGCCGGGCTTCTTTTTTGTATCCGGCAGGAGAATCATTTAAGCTCAACGTTTAACAGGCAATGGAGTGATGACGATGGGTAACGTGACCAAAGATGAAGCGCTGTACCAGGAGATGTGCCGGGTGGTCGGGAAGGTGGTGCTTGAGATGCGTGATTTAGGGCAGGAGCCAAAGCATATTGTCATTGCCGGAGTCCTGCGAACCGCGCTGGCGAACCAGCGCGTTAAACGCAGTGAATTGACAACCGAAGCGATGGAAACGGTGGTTAAAGCGCTGGCCGGGTAAGGCGCCAGCGTTTCGCAAGCTGCTCGAGCGAGCAGCAGAGCAGGTAGTAGACCACGCCCGTAAAGATAAAAATGGCCGCCGGGTAGATTTGCACCCGGTTGTTGACCTGGCCCGCTACAGTCGTCAGTTCCGGGACGTTCACGATAAACGCCAGCGACGTATCCTTCAGCAGGCTGATAAATATCCCCACCAGAGACGGCAGAATATTGCGCATCACCTGCGGGAGCAGCACGCGCCACAGGGTTTGCCGCGTGCTGAACCCCTGGGTCAGTGCCGCTTCATATTGCCCGGCGGGCAACGCGTTTAGCCCGGCGAGAACCGAATGCATGACCGATGCCGCCGTGAACCAGGCCAGTGCCAGCGTGACGGTAAGCGCCCCCGGCAGATCGCCGCCGGTCATCAGCGGCAGCAGATACCACATCCAGAAAATCACAAAGATGAGCGGAATACCGCGTATCAACTCTGCCCATAAAAACAGCGCCTTACGCCCAGGTCCGGGATAGCGCCACGCGGCGCACGCCAGCGCAATACCGCCGGGCAAAGCAAGTATGGCGGCACCCGCGGCCATCAGCAGCGAGAGCAACACGCCTCCGGGCTCACCCGCAGCGGCACGTCCCCACAGCAGATAATCCAGGTTATCAGCAATCACGTTAAATCCGGCAATCATGCTGAGCCCTCCCTGCGCGGGGGCCGAGTCGCGTCAGTAGCATACCCATCACAACGCCGGTAAGCAGATACAGTGCGGTTCCCACGGTAAAGGCCTCCAGCGCGTGCGCGTTGTAGCTTTCGATCTGCCGCACCTGACAGGTGAGTTCGGCAAAGCCAATTCCGCTGGCGAGGGAGGAGAGCTTCATCAGGTTGAGATACTGACCGACGACAGGCTGCCAGGCGTTCGCCAGTCCTTGCGGCAGCAGAATGTAGCGAAATAACCGCCAGGCAGAAAACCCCTGCGCCAGCGCCGCTTCCCGCTGTCCGCCGGGGACGGAACGCAGCCCGGACTCAATCTCCTCAATTAAAAATGCTGAGGTGAACACGCCCAGCCCCCAGGCAGAACATAAAAATTCAGGGGTGAACCACCAGACGTCACCGGGCAGAATCGACCAGGCGTGATCGGCATTCACGACGTCCCTAAGCCCGAGCGGCAGGCCGTTCCAGGCGGCGAAGTACCAGAACAGGAGCTGCACCAGCAGCGGCGTGTTGCGAAACAGCGAGACCCAGCCGCTGACGACGGCATGACCAAACCGTCCTGCGGAGAGGCGAAGAAGCAGAAACAACAGCGCTAGCAGGGTGGCAAGCGCCAGTCCCGCAAGCGTGACCCACAGCGTGGTGAGAAAACCGGATAAAATCCACTGCAGGGGCTGCCCGGTCAGCACGCCCTGCCAGTCGAACGCGTGCATTACAGCGGCTCCTGGTGAAGTGGGTCGAGCACTTTTTGCAGGAACCGCCGCGCGCGCGGATGTGACGGCTGGCTGAAAAACTGTGCCGGCGGAGCGGTTTCCAGAATTTGCCCGCCGTCGATAAAGACGATCCGGTCAGCAATCTCCCGGGCAAACTGCATCTCGTGCGTCACCACAATCATGGTGATCCCGCTGTGGGCAAGGGCCTTCATCACGTACAGCACTTCGCCAATCATCTCCGGATCCAGCGCGGAGGTGGGCTCATCGAACAAAATGATTTGCGGCGACGAGGCCAGCGCGCGAGCAATCGCCACGCGCTGCTGCTGGCCGCCGGAGAGCTGCGCGGGAAAGTGGTGGGCTTTTTCGAGCATCCCGACCTTTTCCAGCAGTGCCAGGGCGCGCGCCTGGGCAGGCTGCGGCTTCCAGCCGTGCACGTGCTCCAGTGCCAGGGTAATGTTCTGGCTGGCGGTGAGGTGGGCGTAAAGATTGAACTGCTGGAAAACAAAACCGACGCGGCTGCGTAACTGGCGCAGGGCTGCTGCGGCAAGTCGGGCGGTGGGTTTGTTATCAATCAGAATGTCGCCGTCACTGAGGGTTTCAAGCTGGTTGATAAGACGGATCAACGTCGATTTACCTGAACCGGATGGACCGAGGATTGCCACCACTTCACCCGGAGAGATGCTGAGGTTAATGCCTTTTAATACCTCGTGGTCGCCGTAACGTTTAACGACGTCACGAAACTCGACGCTGGCGTGTTCCAGATGTGAAAAATCCGCGGCGCCGGCCGCGGAGTGTGAAAATAAACCTGAGAGCATATTACTGAGCTTCTATTTTAAAGGCGCGAGGCTGTGGAGCGGGGGTGTTTGGGCCAAACCAGACATCGTAGATTTTTGCCGCCTGACCGTTCTTCTCAAGATTAACCAGCTCGTCGTTGACGGCCTTCAGCAACTCAGCTTCGCCCTTTTTCACCCCAACGCCAATCTCTTCCTTGCTGAGCAGATCGGGGAGGATTTTAAAGTTCGCTTTATCCGGGGCCTGTGCCAGCAGGCCTGCAAGAATAGTGCTGTCCTGGGTGATGGCCTGCACGTTGCCGTTGCGCAGCGCCGTCAGCGCCAGAGGAATATCATCATAAGAAAGCACGCGAGACTGCGGGAAACGCTGGTGCAGCGCCTGTTCACCCGTTGTCCCTTTCACCGCACCAATGCGGGCCCGGCTATAGTCATCAAGCTTGTCCGATGATTTAGCCGGAACCAGGAACTGTTGTCCGGTCACGAAATAGGGGGTGGAGAAATCAATCACCTGCGCGCGTTCCGGGGTGATGGTGATATCCGCCACAATCAGATCCGCTTTACCGGACTGCAGCAGTGGAATTCGGTTCGCCGGATTGGTGGCAACCAGTTCAAGCTTCACGCCGAGCGATTTTGCCAGCGCTTTGGCGAAGTCCACGTCATAACCCACGATCTCGTGCGTTTTGGCATCAATAGAGCCAAACGGCGGGTTGGCGTCAAACGTGGCCACTTTCACCACCCCTGCGGCCTTAATATCCGCCAGCCGATCGGCCTGTGCCTGTGCTGAAAGCAGGCTCCCGGCTGCCAGTAATCCCAGAACCAGTGTCCGTTTGGTAAACCCTTTCATGTTTGCTGCCATAGTCATTCGCCATCCTGTTGTTTTTGTTTTACCCCGCTACGCTCCCATAAGCGAAAGCTATCGCCAAATAAGAAATCGTTCTTTGCTATGAGAAAAAAAGCATTAGTGAACAGGGTGTTATGAACAGGTAAATAAAAGGGAAGGCTATTTGCAGATACTGCACATGAACAGTCGATATTGGTATTTCCCCCGCGCCAAATTTGAGTGTTTAACTTAGATCAGGTGAAGCAAGAGGAGTAAAGACGATGAAAAAATGGATCAGCACGTTACGGCGGTTTTTTGCGACCCGACCCGCGAATGCGGAGAACAGCGCGCAGCGTGTTCTTGAGTCGATACTGCCTGTTGCCAGCCTGTATGGCGTGGACGTTGCCAACATCGACCCGGAGTGGTTCCATGATAAAACGTCACGCTGAACTGCGCCGCACGCGCGAAATGTACTGGAATGAGCTGTGCGTGCTGCATGTAAAGCAGGGATGAACGGAAAAATACGCGGGCAAATCCTCGGTAAACCATAGCCGTTTTGTTACCAATATCTCCTTTCTCAGAAGGAGATGATAATGAAACGGACAGTATTAACCCCGGCACTTTCTGCCACCGCACTACTGATTGCCATGCAGGCGGCACACGCTGCGCCACAGGCGCATGTCGTCTGCGGTTACTCCCACACGCTCGGCGACGATGCCATTATGATGTACGGCATGCCCAACGAGGCCATGCTGCACGATTTTTTTGGCAACGCGCAAACGGATGCCTTCTCCAGCCGTGAATCGCTGCGTAAAGATGAAAAGACCACCTGCGATAACAAAGCAGACAGCTCGGCCTACTGGGCACCCTCTCTGAGATTGCCTGACGGAACGGTGGTTAAACCTGCCTATCAAAAAACCTATTATCAGGCATCGAACGTGGACGCCTGGCCGCTGCACCCATTCCCGGCGGGGCTGTCGCTGCTGGCGGGCGATCATCACGGCACCGCGCCGAATCCACATATCACCTTCCTGTGCGCTAACGGCAATGGCTACACCACCAAAACGGGTGAGGTCTGCGGCTTACGCAAGGCGAACGATGCCGTGCAGTTTAATATCGGCATTCAGTTTCCGAACTGTTGGGACGGGGTGAACCTGAAGCCCGCCCACGGTCTGATCAACGCCACCTACGACACCAAAGGGCAGTGCCCGTCCGATTTCCCGGTGAAAATTCCCACCGTGAACATGAACATTGCGTACGTGCTCCCGACAATTAGCTCGCTCGATACCAGCAAAGCGCAGCTTTCCCTCGACCCCATCATGCACGGCGACGAGCGTGAAGAGCGATGGGGAAGCCTGTATACGGCGCATGCTGACTTTATGAACGGCTGGACGGAAGACGCCGCGCGCTTTATGACCGACCTGTGCATGAATCGCGGGCTGGATTGTGGTACTACCGTTCCGTATGGTTATTCAAAAGCGAAGGCCAACGTCTGGCTCAGCAGCCTGGAGCCAGCGCTTTCCCAGCCCGATCCCCAGGCCCTGCTGGTGCAGGATAACTGGCAGAACGGCGGACGCACGAGAAACAGCGAAACGCTGTCGCTGGTGAAGTTCCATATTCCGCCGCTGCCTGCCGGACAGGATCCTGCGCAGTTTAAATACCGCGTGCGGATTTATGGCGGGAAAGTGGAAACCAACGGCGCGGATCAAATCTTCTTCTATCCGGCAAGCAACGACTGGGATCCGGCCAGCGTGAGCTGGCAGTCGCGGCCAGCCTGTAACTACCGTTCGGATGCGGTGCTTTACCTTAACCACTCCCGCGAATACCGGATGGTGGACGTGGATAAAGCGGTGCGCAAGGCGCTGGCAGAAGGGAAAACCGAGATTTCGTGGTACATCGGCGGCGATCGTCAGGGCAATCACTACCAGTTTGAGACGGCAGCATCCCCACAAAGCCTGATCCTCATGCTGACCGGCTTTAGCAAAACGCCGGAGATCTGATCGCGCCGCGTTTTTTTGTTCTCATCAACGTTAACTGGTAATGTCGATAGCCTGAATGACGGTGCCAGTTAACGCTATGAGCATAAAAAAAATGATAAAGCGCAGCATCGCGGTATGGGTGCTGGTCTGCCTGATAAGCGGCGTGCTGCTGTATGCGGAACAGATACGCCGCCAGTTCTGGGAGCGCGATCGCGAGTTTACGGCGCTGTATTCGGCGATCGGCGCCGTGCTGACGCAAAACGAGTCGGTGCTTCCGCTTCTGAATGGCGATGAAGACCTCGCCGCGTTGCGCAAAAAATTCCCCCACATTAAGGCCCTGGAAAAAACCACCGGTCGTGCGCTGGACGCCGCGCGCGTGGAGCCGTTTCGCGGTGTTCAGTACTGGCTATACAACCCGTGGCGGCAGATCCGCGTCCTGATCGACTTAACCGCGCTGCTTGCGCCGGGCCATCGCTTTGCAGAGCTGCATCTGAACCTCTCGAATGACGATCAACCGGGGTCTACAGGCGCGTTCTGGCACTGGCAGCGCGCCTTCCCGCAGCATACACAACCCTTTATTCTCTCTGCCGCGGCAGATCCGGACTGGTTCAGGGTCTCCTGGCTGGCGTATCCGCTACTCTTTCTGACGTGGGGAATGGTGATTGCAGGCGCGGGAACCGTGATCTGGCAGCGCAAACAGCGCCAGCAGGCCGAGCAGCGTGCACTTTATTATCAGCATGCCAGGCTTAACACGCTGGGAGAGATCACCGCGGGCATCGTCCATGAAATCAACCAGCCGCTTACCGCCGTGCAAACCTGGATCCAGGGGGCGCAGCGACAGCAGCAGGATAATCCGCAGGCCGTCTCGCAGGCGCTCGCGGCCGCGCTGCTGCAAACGCAGCGTATCAGCGCTTTGCTGACGCGGTTTCGCGAGCATGTGGTACAGGAGAAGGTGACCCTGCGCGAAACCGATCTGGTGCAGTGCTGGCAGCAGGTGGAGAATTTACTGGAGCACGAGCGTAAATCCCGGCGTGTCGCGGTCATTCATGCGTTTGCTGCGGATGCCACGATCGTGATGGCGGACCGACTCTGGCTGGAACAGATCCTGCACAATCTGCTCAGCAATGCGATTCAGGCGCAGCAGGAGAGCACGCACGGCTGGGTGCGAATCGACAGTCAGAAAAATGAGAAGGGCATTCTGGTGACTCTGACCGACGGCGGGCCCGGGTTTAGCCCTGATGCCCTGCAGAACGCATTTATGCCATTCTTTAGCGGACGTCCCGGCGGAATTGGGCTGGGGATGACGCTAACGGAGACGCTGATGACGCGCATGAACGGCTCGATAGCCCTGGGCAATGCCCCGCAGGGTGGGGCGCAGATCCGCTTGCAGCTGGCAGCAGGAAAGGAGATAAAGCATGGATAAGGTGGTCTGGCTCATTGATGACGACGAGTCCATCAGAGAATCCCTGGCGTTTTTACTGTCAGGGATGGGCTGGCAGGTTAAGGCCTTTGAGAGCATCGAGGCCTTTACTAAGGCGCAGCGCGATGAATCGACGCTCGTCGGCTGTCTGCTTCTGGATATGCGCATGCCGGGCAAAGGCGGGCTGACGTGGCTGGAGGAGGGCGAATGGCCGTGGCCGCTGCTGCCGGTCATTATCATGACCGGGCACGGAACGATTGACGCCTGCCGTCGCGCGTTTCGCAACGGCGTGTTTGAGTTTTTCACCAAACCGTTAGACGCCGATAAACTCATCGAAACGGTTGGGCTGGCCTTTGAGGAGAGCCAGCGACGGTCTGCCGCCTGGCAGGATCTTTCGCAGATCAAAGCACGCTTTGAACAGCTAACCGCGCGGGAGCACGAGGTGCTGACTGTACTGATGGAAGGGTGCAGTAATAAAGAGGTGGCTGCACGTCTGAATCTTTCCCCGAGGACCGTGGAAGCGCACCGCGCAGCGGCGTTTGCCAAGCTCGGCGTTACTAGCCTGGTACAGGCGAGCCGGGCGTACGACAAATTGCAATCCGTATAACTACCAGGTGGAGTGCGTAATCAACCGAATTACGTTTCATCGCGCCGTTAAGTAACCTCCGGGATGTCTAACAACACGCGAGGAAGTGCGATGAAAAAAGTCATGATGGTTGCGGCACTGGTCGCGGGTAGCGTAAGTCTGGCCGCGCAGGCCGAGACGTTGACCCAAAAAAATCTCTCTCTGACCCAGGCTAACGCGCTGGCAACATCCGCCATTCAGTCCTGTGCAGCGAAAAATTACCAGGTCGCGGTCACGGTGGTTGACCGTGCGGGCGTGGTAAAAGCGGTGCAGCGTATGGATAACGCCGGTCCTCACACGGTAAAAGCCAGCGAAATGAAAGCGTTTACGGCGCTTAGCGCAAAGAATGCGTCAGGCAAAGTAATGGAAGCGGCGCAGAGCAATGCGGGCGCACAGAATATGCGTGATATTCCAGGCTTCCTGCTGCTGGCAGGTGGTCTGCCGGTAAAAGAAGGTGATGAGGTGATTGGGGCTATCGGCATCGGCGGTGCGCCGGGCGGTCATCTTGATGAAGCCTGCGCTCAGGCGGCCATTGACGGGCTGAAAAAGTAGTAAAAAAAAGCACCGGTTTTCCGGTGCTTTTCTTATCAAATTTTGCAGGCATCACCGCAGTCGTCGTCAGCAACAACCGCCTGCGCTTTTTTATCCGCGTCGTCCAGACGTTCCGCGTTACGCTCTTCCGCTTCATCCAGTCCGTTAAAAACTAAGTTATCGAGATCAATTTCCATGTTGCACCTGCTCTTTTCGGGTTTTGATACTGGCACAGTATAGGGTAAAAAACGCCGGCAATGTACCTCGCAGCACATAAGGATAATCCCTGCCATACTCAGTGCTTTATCACCGAGGAGCGCTCATGATTACACTCTGTAGAACCTGCGGTACTTCCTATGATGGAAAGCCGGAGAGATGTCCGATTTGCGAGGATGAACGCCAGTATGTCCCGGCCAGCGGTCAGGCGTGGATTGATTACGCGACGGTGACGGCCACACACGCGAACAAGTGGCAGCAGCTGGAGCCCGCGCTGTTCAGTATCAAAACGGTACCGTCCTTTGCTATTAACCAGCGAGCGCTGCTTCTGCGCACCCCCCACGGCAATATTCTGTGGGACTGCATCGCCAACCTCGATCCCGCAACCCAAACGCTCATCACCGCGCTCGGTGGCCTTCACGCCATTGCGATTTCGCACCCGCACTATTACACCACGATGCAGGCGTGGGCCGCGGCTTTCGATGCGCCGGTCTATCTCCACGCCAGCGATAAGGAGTGGGTGATGCGCGACAGCCCGGCGATTCATTTCTGGGATGGCGACGCGCTGGAGATTATGCCCTCGGTCACGCTGCTGCGCCTCGGCGGGCATTTTGCGGGCGGGGCGGTGCTGCACTGGCAGGAAGGCGAGGGCGTTTTGCTGGCAGGGGATATTTTGCAGGTCACCCCGGGGAAAGATGCCGTGTCGTTTATGTGGAGCTACCCGAATATGCTTCCGCTGCCTGCCCGTACGGTTGAGGACGTTATCCGGCGCCTGGCAGGAAAACCGTTCGCTCGTCTTTACGGCGCGTTCGAAGGGCAGAACATCCAGGCCGGTGCCGACGACATCGTGCAGCGGTCGGGCCAGAAATATATTGCTTGTCTCAGGTAAAGTACGGTGGGTAAACTTTACGAGTGTGATCGCGATCATACCTAAACGAAAACAGATAAAAGAGAAATTGCTATGCAACATATCATTGAAGGTTTTCTCAGCTTTCAAAAAGAGATTTTCCCGCAACGTAAAGAGCTCTTTCGCAGTTTAGCGTCCAGCCAGAATCCCAAAGCGCTGTTTATCTCCTGCTCCGACAGCCGTCTTGTTCCTGAACTGGTCACCCAGCAAGAGCCGGGACAGCTCTTTGTCATTCGTAATGCTGGCAACATTGTCCCTCCGTTCGGGCCGGAGCCAGGCGGCGTCTCTGCAACCATCGAGTATGCGGTAGTGGCGCTGGGCGTGACCGACATCGTGATCTGCGGCCACTCCAACTGCGGCGCGATGAAGGCGATTGCCGATAACGCGAACCTGGAGCCAATGCCTGCTGTATCGCACTGGTTGCGCTATTCCGACGCGGCAAAAGCCGTGGTTGAGAAAAAAAGCTGGGATAAGCCGATCGATAAAGTGAATGCGATGGTGCAGGAGAACGTGTTTGCGCAGCTCAGCAACATCAAAACCCACCCGTCCGTCGCGGTGGGCCTGCGTAATAACTCGCTTCGCCTTCACGGCTGGGTGTACGATATTGAAAGCGGCAAAATCCTTGCCCTGGATAAGAACACCAAAACGTTCGTATCGCTGTCGGAAAACCCGGAGGTCTTCTTCGAGTAATGACCGATAGCAGGGCATGGAAGCCCTGTCAGTTCTCCACATACGGTAATCGACGCCGTACCCCTGAGGCAGGTTTTTCAGCCGCCTTCGCCATCGCTTCTGCAATCTCCGCGCACTCCGCCAGCCCCTGAACGAAGGGACGATCGTGCATCAGCCAGGGTATCGCGCCGAAAGCGATGCGCCCGCGAACCGATTCAGGCGCTTGTAGCGTGTAATCCTCGCCGATATCGGGTATTTCTTCCCCCGTTGCTTCCAGTCGTTTGCGTATCGTCGGGAAGGGCAGATCTTTCGTTTTGAGCGGCTTTTGCCCGCGAGCGTCAATAAAAACGTCGAAACGATAAACGGTCTCTCGTGTGGTGATGACTGTCCGATCGCTGCCGGCATCAAGCGTGTAATCATCGCCGAGCGCTGTCACGCTAATGATGCCTGCCTCGCGAAGCGCGAGAAGCCTGCGAATAGACTGCGGCGGGATGGCGGCATAGTTGTCGATAAACACGCGCGCCAGGCCCTGCTTAAAGCGTTTTCTGTCCTGCTCGCTGAGATGCGGAACGATCTCCTGAACGACCTCATGCAGCCGAAGTACGGTGTAGCGCCAGGCCACGGTACGGCGTTCACGTTTGTTCCGCTCAACCTCGCTGAGGTTCTCTTCCGCCCAGGTGAAGGGCCCGTGCCGTTTACGATCCTCAAACCACGCCTCACGAAGGCTGTCGGCATCCTGGTTACGCAGAGAAATTTTCTCGCACCACGCCGGGTCGGCGAGTTCAAGCTCTTTCACCATCAGAGCAAAGATGCGGTCAAGCAGGCCATCCGATCCTTTGGCTATCTCGCTTTCAACCACGAATTCGGTCAACACCGACAGCGGTTCATAAGGGATAGGGCAGTAAAAATCGGCTTCCGGCAGAATGCCCGTTCGGGACATTAGCGTAATGTTTAACCCCTCGCTGCCTTTGTCGAGGATGAATTCACCATCACGAAACTCACCGTGCTGCATCACCACCGCCATAGCCGCGTCCAGACCGCTCAACGAGGTTCCCATAATGCCCACGCGGCAAGGAGGAATGCTGGCGTCCATCAAACCGGACCACGGGCTTGGGAAGAACGTGCGCGTGGCTTCATCCTCTTCTGGCCAGACATGGCCGGTGGCGATAACCGCCAGGTCGAATTGATCGGGCAAGGTGTCGTCATTGACTGAAAGCGTTACGCCGGATGTCGAGGGGATGATGTCCGTTACCTTCGCGGATTCATGGACCGTAACCTGGAACCCCAGCTTTTGAGCCTCTTTTACAATTGAACGAAAGCTGTCGCGAAAATACTCTCCCAACAGGAGTCTGGGCAGGAACTGCCGATCATGCAGGCTGGCTTTATCAACCTTAAAGCGCGCCAGATGGGTGTCGCTCTGTTCCTTGAGCCAGTCGAGGTAGGTCATAAAAATGGGGGGAATTTCAATGCTCGCAATGTTCGCCAGCATCAGCCGGGAATTATCGTCGTCATTATAGGGCATGCCCACGCCGGCTTCATCGGCCTCTTCAAAGACTGACACGGAGAGCGGGGTGCTGTTATTCAGCAAATGATAAAAGGTGTAAATCCCTGTGGGGCCGGAGCCGATAATCGCGATATTCTTCATTGACGCGCTTCCTGTATTTTTTCCATAAGAAAAGCGTAGCAGGAGAATAATGATGGAAATAAGGGATTAAGAAAATTCAGGGTAACAAGAGAGGATTTGCACCATTTCAGGACTGAAATGGTGCGTCCGAGTGGACTCGAACCACCGACCCCCACCATGTCAAGGTGGTGCTCTAACCAACTGAGCTACGGACGCAGAATGGTGCGTTCAATTGGACTCGAACCAACGACCCCCACCATGTCAAGGTGGTGCTCTAACCAACTGAGCTATGAACGCAACGTGTTGTCGGTGACAACGGGGACGAATATTAGCGGCACAGCACCAAGGAGGCAAGAGGGAAAACGCATTTTTCTCTCTGATTTCACGCGATTGCTTCATTACCGCGCAAAGTGAAGAGAAAGTAGCCGCCAGACGGCGGCTACTGCGTAGTTAACGTGCAGCGCGCTGCAAAATCACTGTTGACGGCTGGCGCTGCAGGAAGCGCATGCGCAGCATCATCATGATCGCCGCCGATGTGAGTCCGATGATAAAGCCCATCCAGAATCCGGCTGGCCCCATGCGATCAACGACCAGATCGGTCAGCGCCAACACGTAGCCAGCCGGCAGACCCAGCACCCAGTAGGCGATAAAGGTAATAAAGAAGATCGAACGCGTGTCTTTATATCCGCGCAATACGCCGCTGCCAATCACCTGGATGGAGTCAGAAATCTGATACACCGCAGCCAGTAGCATCAGGTGTGAGGCCAGCGTCACCACGTCCGGGTTGTCATTGTAAAGCAGGGCGATCTGCTCACGCAGCGCCACCGTGAACAGTGCCGTACAGATGGCCATACAGACACCGACGCCCAGCCCGGTGCGCGCGGCCGTTTGCGCATCCAGCGTCGAGCCCTGACCCAGGCGGAAGCCAACGCGAATCGTCACCGCCGCCGCCAGCGACATCGGCAGGACGAACATCAGAGAGCTGAAGTTGAGGGCAATCTGGTGCCCGGCCACGTTAACAATCCCCAGCGGGGAGACCAGCAGGGCGACCACGGCAAAGAGCGTCACCTCAAAGAACAGGGCCAGCGCAATCGGCAAGCCTAGCTGTACCAGACGCGTCATGATGCTCCAGTCCGGCGTGCTGAAGCTCTTTGCGTTGCGAATATCGCGCATTGAACGGGCGCGTTTCACATAGGCGATCATACTGAAGAACATTACCCAGTAAACGGCCGCCGTCGCCACGCCGCAGCCGACGCCGCCCAGCTCTGGCATGCCGAAATGACCGTAAATAAAGACATAGTTCACCGGAATATTCACCAGCAGGCCGATAAAGCCCATCACCATGCCGGGTTTGGTTTTCGCCAGCCCTTCACACTGGTTACGTGCTACCTGGAAAAAGAGGTAACCAGGCGCTCCCCAGAGCAGGGCGCGCAGATAGCCCACGGCTTTGTCTGCCAGCGCCGGGTCAATATTGTGCATGGCACGAATGATATGGCCCGCGTTCCAGAGCACGACCATAATCAGCACGGAGACAAACCCTGCCAGCCAGAAACCCTGGCGGACCTGATGGGCAATACGCTCGCGACGACCCGAGCCATTGAGCTGAGCGATAACCGGCGTGAGCGCGAGCAGCAGACCGTGGCCGAACAGGATGGCCGGAAGCCAGATTGACGTGCCGATGGCAACGGCCGCCATATCGGTGGCGCTGTAGCCGCCCGCCATTACCGTATCCACAAATCCCATTGCGGTCTGGGCCACTTGCGCGACGATCACTGGTATAGCCAGTGCCAATAACTGGCGCGCTTCATTCATGTACTTCTGCACGTGA
Source organism: Enterobacter asburiae (assembly GCA_011754535.1). Lineage (NCBI taxonomy): Bacteria > Pseudomonadati > Pseudomonadota > Gammaproteobacteria > Enterobacterales > Enterobacteriaceae > Enterobacter > Enterobacter asburiae. The sequence goes on from JAAQVN010000001.1 coordinate 2,075,629, forward strand.
ACACCTTTATTTTGTAGTTATATGAGAGACAAAAAAGCCGCCGTAACTGGCAGCAAGAAGAAAATGCAGGGGGGTGCCAGCTATTGTAGCGGGCTTTAGCTATTTATCTAGTGAAAAAATCGCCAGAAAATGCGCTCCGCTGGCAACCTGTTTTTCCAACTGTTATTGTGGTGGGATTAAACGGTGTTACCACCGTCCGGAAAAAACAGGAGTTGTAAGCATGTTTACTGGTATTGTGCAGGGCACCGCCAAAGTGGTGTCCATTGATGAAAAACCTAATTTTCGTACGCATGTTGTAGAGCTGCCGGAATATATGCTTGATGGCATCGAAACCGGCGCCTCGGTTGCCCATAACGGCTGCTGCCTGACCGTCACCGAAATTAATGGCAACCAGATTAGCTTTGATTTAATGAAAGAGACGCTGCGTATTACCAACCTGGGCGAGCTGGTGGTGGGGGACACCGTCAACGTTGAGCGGGCGGCGAAGTTCAGCGATGAGATTGGCGGCCACCTGATGTCCGGGCATATCATGACCACCGCCGAAGTGGCGAAAATCGTGACCTCGGAAAATAACCGACAAATCTGGTTTAAAATGCAGGATCCTTCATTAATGAAATACATCCTCTATAAAGGGTTTATTGGCATTGATGGGATTAGTCTGACGGTGGGAGAAGTGACGCCAACCCGTTTTTGCGTGCATTTAATTCCTGAAACGCTGCAGCGCACCACGCTGGGTTCGAAAAAACTGGGGCATCGCGTGAATATCGAAATCGATCCGCAAACCCAGGCGGTTGTCGATACCGTTGAGCGCGTGCTGGCCGCCAAAGAAGCCGCAATAATAAAGACCGCAGAAGAAGAATAAAAAATACCCCCGGCAAGCCGGGGGTATTTTTCTAGCGTGCGACCCGCAAGCCGTGTTCAATCCCTCGGCTGAAAACAACCTGCCAGAGCTGAATATCGCGCGCGCGAAACGCCCCCGCGCAGGCATTCAGATAATAGCTAAACATCCGCTTGAATCGTTCAGAATAGTTGTCCGCAATTTCAGGCCAGGCTTCCTGAAAACGCGCATGCCAGGCCATTAACGTGGTGTCGTAATCCGCGCCGAAGTTATGCCAGTCTTCCATCACGAAATGGGATTCGCTGGCGTTGGCAATCTGGCGAACGGACGGTAAACAGCCATTCGGAAAGATGTGTTTGTTGATCCACGGGTCGACGTTATTGTCGGTCCGCTTCGAGCCGATGGTATGCAGCAGGAAGATGCCGTCCGGTTTCAGATTACGGTCCACCACCTCAAAATAGGTGTCGTAGTTTTTTGGCCCCACGTGCTCGAACATGCCGACGGAAACGATCCGGTCGAACTGCTCGTTCAGGTCACGGTAGTCCTGCAGCCGGATATCCACATCAAGATCCTGACAGCGCTCTCGCGCCATTTTTTGCTGTTCTGCTGAGATCGTCACGCCGACCACGCTGACGCCGTAGTGCTTCGCCATAAAATACGCCAGCCCGCCCCAGCCGCAGCCGATATCCAGCACGCGCATGCCGGGCTGTAGCTGCAATTTCTCGCTAATCAGGCGCAGTTTGGCCTGTTGAGCCTCTTCAAGCGTCGACGCCTCTTTCCAGTAGGCGCAGGAGTATTGCATGAAGGGGTCCAGCATGCGGCTGAACAGATCGTTGCCGAGATCGTAATGCTCTTTGCCGACGATCCACGCACGTTTTTTACTTTGCAGATTAAACAGGCGGGCAGAGGCGACACGCAGGGTGTCTTTCAGATTGCGAGGGAGCTGTTTTTCAAGGCCGGCACGCAGCACGCTGGCGAAAAAGGTATCCAGCCGTTCGCACTCCCACCAGCCGTCCATATAGCTTTCTCCCAGACCTAACGATCCCTCCCGCAACACGCGTTTATAAAAATCGGGATGTTTAACCTGAGGATCGGATGGCGATGATCCATTGATAGTGATGCCTGCCCGACCTAACAGTTCACTGACGATCCGGGACCAGTTATCGTCCGGAACGCTGACTTCTTCTATACACGATGAACTCATAGCTTCTCCATCACCCTACTGTGATCAGAACCTTAAAACAGCGTAGACGCTTTTTTTGGTTTGTGAGAAATCTCACGGTAAATACCGCGAGGCTAGTATCCGACGTAGAACAGAGGAAGGGAGATAACCCTTGCCGAAATGCCTTCCATGGTAAAACGGGAGCACTCCGGCTCCCGTTAACACTTAATATTTATCGTATTTAATCGAACCAAATTTAGTATAGGCCTCAAAATTTGGTGATTCAATAGAAAATTCTTAGCAACCTAATCACTGAAAATTAACATAGTTCCTGGTGCGATCAGGCGTGCGAGGTTTCAACCTGCGTACTCTCATCCTGTGCGGCAGCCTGCATGCGATAGCCTATGACGGCCAGCGCAACGGTAGCCAGCATTACGCTGGTTGTCGTCAGTAGCGGCGTGGCAATCAGCGCTGAGACTACCAGACTTGCCAGGAAGCACAGCCCCAGCTGCAGGGTGTTCTGCAGCGCGGCCGCGCGGCCTGTCGCCTGCGGGAACGGACGCAGCGCCTGCGCCACAACAATAGGGTAGATCGCCCCGTTCGCGACGGCCATCACGCAGAATGGAATCAAAATTTCGGCCAGACCGGCACCCGGAATAAAGCCAACGGCCCAGGTCCCGATGACGCTCAGCGCATACAGTACCAGCAGCCATGGCAGCATCTGCTGACCTTCCCACTTTTGCAGCGCCGCGCGGCAGCCATACCCGCCCACCAGGAACGCGATAGTCTGTGGAACATAGCTCAGGCCGATGGCTGCCGGGCTGTAGCCCATATCGTGCAGAATGAACGGCGAACCGGTGAGCCACGCGAAGAAGCTTGCCGAGCAGGCGGCATAGATCAGAACGTTGCCGCGATACGCTTTTGTGCTGAGCAAGGAAGTGAAGGTGATCGGCTTCGCGTCTGCGTGCACCTCTTTTTTATGCGCGGGCTTGAGGGCGAATGCCGGCAGCATCAGCACCAGCGTGATGGCAAACAGCGTGGCAAAGATGGCCTGCCAGTCAAAGTGCGCGAGGATCCAGCTGCCCAACAGAGGGGCGAGGGCAGGAGAAAGCCCTACCAGCGGCATAATGGTGGCGAAAATACGGTTGGTGCGGTTTGCCGGATAGTAGTCGGTGACCAGCGCCTGCCAGGTCACGGCAGCGGCACAGACGCCGACCGCCTGAACAAACCGCAGTACCAGCAGCCAGGTGGCATCGCGCACCCATAGCATTCCCAGGCAGCCCACGGCAAAAATGGCCAGACCCAGCAGCAGTACCGGTTTACGGCCAAAGCGATCCGAAAGCGGTCCCCAGAGCAGCTGCGCGAAGGCAAAACCGGCAAGGAACAGGCTCAGGCTGGCGCTGATGGCGGCAGCAGGGGTTTGCAAATCTTCCTGCATGGCGGCGAAAGCCGGCAGGTACATATCGGTGGCCAAAAAGCCCAGCACGCTTAAGCCGCCGAGCCAGACTAAAAAACCTTTCCTGGGTTGCACTGTTTTATTCTCCTGAGGAGGCAGGTATACGTTGGCGCTGAGTGTAGGGAGTGCAAAGCCGCTTGTGAAACGCTAATATTTGGCGGGTGCATTCAAATTTTTTGCAGGCAGAAAATGTGGTCAGATTATTCTCTTGAAGTGGTCGATGCTGTCGCGCGTAACGGCAGCTTTAGCGGGGCGGCGCAGGAGCTGCACCGCGTCCCTTCGGCTATCAGCTATACCGTACGTCAGCTTGAGGAGTGGCTGGCGGTACCGCTGTTTGAACGGCGGCATCGTGATGTGGAATTAACGCCTGCAGGGGCGTGGTTTTTGAAGGAAGGGCGTTCTGTTATCAAAAAAATGCAGATCACCCGCGAGCAGTGCCAGCAGATCGCGAACGGCTGGCGGGGACACCTTTCCATTGCGGTGGATAACATCGTTAAGCCCGAGCGCACCCGGCAGATGATTGTCGATTTCTACCGTCATTTTTCTGACGTCGAACTGCGGGTTTCGCAGGAGGTGTTCAACGGCGTCTGGGATGCGCTGGCGGACGGCAGGGCAGAGATGGCCATTGGGGCCACGCAGGCGATCCCGGTCGGGGGGCGTTACGCCTTTCGCGATATGGGGATGCTGAGCTGGAAATGCGTGGTGGCAAGCGATCATCCGCTGGCGAAGATGGAAGGGCCGCTGAGCGATGATACGCTGCGCGGCTGGCCGTCGCTGGTGCTGGAGGATACCTCCCGCTCGCTGCCCAAGCGTATCACCTGGCTTTTGGACAACCAGCGGCGGGTGGTGGCCCCTGACTGGGAATCGTCGGCGACGTGCCTCAGCGCCGGGCTCTGCGTCGCGATGGTACCCGTTCATTTTGCGAGACCGCGAATCGACACCGGTGAGTGGGTTGAGCTGGCCCTGGAGAATCCGTTCCCGAATGCGGCCTGCTGCCTCACCTGGCAACAAAATGATGTTTCGCCGGCGATGGCCTGGCTTCTGGATTATCTGGGGGACAGCGAAACGCTTAACCGGGAGTGGCTGAGGGAGCCAGCCTGACTGGCTCCGCAATGAGATTAACGACGGTAGTCGCGGAACGGGCCATCCGCAACGGAACGGCGTTCGATAAGGCGAGGGTGAACTTCGATGGACTGCGACTCTTCACGTTTGTTGACGATCCTGTCCAGCAGCATATTGAAGGCGGTTTCACCCAGCGAATCTTTCGGCTGGTGAATGGTGGTCAACGCTGGCGTGAAGAAGCGCGCGTTGCGCACGTTGTCATACCCGATCACGGAGATGTCCTGCGGGACGCGCAGACCCAGCTCATCGGCCGCACAGAGGGCGCCCATCGCCATGATGTCACCCCCGCAGAAGACGGCGGTCGGGCGGTGCGGCTGGGAGACGATCTGCTGCATCGCGCGGTAGCCTGATTCCGGCTCAAAGTCGCCCTGCACGATCCAGTTTTCCGGCACGGTAATCAGCGCTTCTTCCATCGCTTTCATAAAGCCGGCCAGACGGCCCGCGCCGGTGTTGCGCTCCAGCGGACCCGGGATCACGCCAATCTCGCGATGGCCGCGCTCAATCAGATAACGGCCGGCCATATAGCCGCCCTCAAAGGCGTTATCGATAACCGAATCGGTGAAATCCGCGCGCGCTTCGCCCCAGTCCATCACCACCATCGGAATATGGCGATACTCTTCCAGCATCGACAGCACGGATTCCGGGTACTCGGAACACATTACCAGCAGGCCATCCACGCGCTTTTGCGCCATCATCGACAGGTAGGCGCGCTGTTTTTCAATGCTGTTCCATGCGTTGCCGAGAATCAGGGTATAGCCTTTCTGGAAGCAGTTTTTCTCCACCGCTTCAATGATCTCGGCAAAATAGGCCGCTTCACTGCTGGTCGCCAGTAATCCAATGGACTTGGTGTGATTGACCTTGAGGCTGCGCGCAACCGCGCTTGGCGAATAGTGCAGCTCTTTGATCGCTGCCCAGACCGCGTTGCGCGTCTCTTCCGCCACGAAGCGGGTTTTGTTAATTACATGTGATACGGTTGTAGTGGAAACGTTTGCGCGTTTTGCTACGTCTTTAATTGTTGCCATTAAATGTCACTCCAGACCATATCCTAAGCTCCTGAAAAACTTGAAGGTAAACGTTTGCCTTCTCTCACCCTTATCACGCAATTTTGGATTGCGGCACGCCAGGAAAACGACACGGGACGTCAGGAGGGGGTCAATGGCCGGTACGCTAATAAATTTAGCGTGGAATTTTGGCCTATCTTGATGAAAAGGGGAAGAGGTAAAGTGGTTATCAGTATAAATCCAGGAAGATTTTTGACGGAATCTGTGCAAAAATGAGCAAGCTCACTTTTCGTGGGGGGATTAAAAGGAGAAAAATTGATGAGTTCCGATCTGAAGTTTTCGCTGTTCACCACCGTTGTTGTGCTGGCTCTGATTGTCGCGGCCGGTCTGACGGCTGCACTGCACTGATTTACGCGGAGGGAGATCCTTCTCCCTCCCCATCGCCGCGATTGTTACTTCTCTGGCAAAAATCTTTTGCCATTTTGTTAACTTCTCATTTTTTGTGATTGATGTCATGCTTTCTGCTTCTTTGTTCTGTGTCACCACATGACACGGCATCCGGAGTTGACGCATGAAAATCAATTTTCCCCTGCTGGCCCTGGCGATTGGCGCTTTTGGGATTGGCACCACTGAATTCTCCCCGATGGGGTTACTGCCTGTTATTGCCCGGGGCGTAGACGTCTCGATCCCTGCGGCAGGCATGTTAATCAGCGCTTACGCCATCGGTGTGATGGTGGGGGCGCCGCTGATGACGCTTCTGCTTTCTCACCGGGCGCGCCGCAATGCGCTGATTTTCCTGATGGCGATTTTCACTCTGGGCAACGTGCTTTCGGCCATTTCGCCGGACTACACCACCCTGATGCTGTCACGCATTCTGACCAGCCTGAACCACGGCGCGTTCTTTGGGCTGGGCTCGGTCGTGGCCGCAAGCGTAGTGCCAAAACACAAGCAGGCAAGCGCTGTAGCGACCATGTTTATGGGGCTGACGATTGCCAACATTGGCGGGGTGCCGGCGGCAACCTGGCTGGGGGAAGCGATCGGCTGGCGTATGTCCTTCCTGGCGACGGCCGGGCTGGGCGTGGTCGCAATGGTGGCGTTGTTCTTCTCTCTGCCGAAAGGCAGCGCAGGAGAACGTCCGGAAGTACGTAAAGAGCTGGCGGTGCTGATGCGCCCGCAGGTGCTCTCCGCGCTGCTCACCACGGTGCTGGGGGCAGGGGCGATGTTTACCCTCTACACCTATATTTCACCGGTGCTGCACGATATCACCCACGCAACGCCTCTTTTCGTTACCGCGATGCTGGTGCTGATTGGCGTCGGCTTCTCGATCGGCAACTATCTCGGCGGGAAATTTGCTGACCGTTCCGTGAGCGGGACGCTGAAAGGCTTCTTAACCCTGCTGATTGTCATTATGGTTGCTATCCCGTGGCTGGCGCGTAATGAGTTCGGAGCGGCGATTGCGATGGTCGTCTGGGGGGCCGCAACCTTTGCCGTGGTGCCGCCGCTGCAGATGCGCGTGATGCGTGTTGCCCATGAGGCGCCGGGCCTCTCGTCTTCCGTGAATATCGGGGCGTTCAATCTCGGCAATGCGCTGGGCGCAGCCGCCGGAGGCGCCGTGATTTCAGGTGGTCTGGGGTACAGTTTTGTGCCGGTGATGGGGGCCATTATTGCCGCGCTCGGCCTGCTGCTGGTAATGATGTCCGGCCGTAAACAGCCTGAAGCCGTTTGCACGGCGGAATAAGAAAAACGCAGAAGGGCGAACCCTTCTGCGTGTCTTTTACGCGGCGAAATTCTTCGCGACAAATTCCCAGTTAACCAGCGCCCAGAAGTGTTCCAGGTAGTTCGGGCGCGCGTTGCGGTAATCAATGTAGTAAGCGTGTTCCCACACGTCCACGGTCATCAGCGGCGTAGCGCTGGTGGTCAGCGGGGTGCCCGCGTTGGACGTGGACACGATAGCCAGTTTGCCATCCGCCTCTTTTACCAGCCACGTCCAGCCAGAACCGAAGTTCTTGATGGCTGCATCGGTAAACTTCGTCTTAAACTCGGCGAAGCTGCCAAAAGCGGCGTTAATGGCGGCCGCCAGCTCACCGGCAGGTTCGCCACCGGCATTGGGTGCCAGGCAGTGCCAGTAGAAGGTGTGGTTCCACACCTGAGCCGCGTTGTTAAAAACGCCACCCTCTGAGCTGCGAACGATCTCTTCCAGCGTTTTGCCTTCGAAATCGGTGCCCTTGATCAGGTTGTTCAGGTTGGTGACGTACGTCTGGTGATGTTTGCCGTAATGATATTCCAGGGTTTCCGCTGAAATGTGCGGTGCCAGGGCGTCTTTTGCATACGGTAGTGCAGGTAATTCGAACGACATTGCTTCTCTCCTTATTGTATTTTGCGTTGCCAATAACCACACAGACAACAGGGACAGGATAGCAAATTGAAAGGGTATGCAAAAGAGGAACTTACCCTGCCACGGATGTGGCAGGGCAGGGATTAGCGAATGGTTTTTGGCGTCATCACGCGACGCGCGCCGACGTAGTGGCGCATCCAGTAGTCTTCACTGAGCGAGGTGATCTGAATATCCTGGCCGCTGCGCGGTGACTGGATGAATTTCCCGTTGCCAACGTAGACGCCGACGTGGTCAGCCGTGCCGCGACCCTGGGTACGGAAGAAGACCAAATCGCCGTTTTCCAGCTCCCCACGGTTAACCGGTGACGCATCGCGCAGGTGATACATCTCGTTGGCGGTACGCGGAATGCGGAATTTAACCAGATCTTTATAGGCGTAATAGACGAGGCCGCTGCAGTCGAAACCGGTGCGCGGCGAGCTGCCGCCCCAGCGATAAGGTTTGCCAATCTGTCCCATCAGCTTATTCATCGCGGTTTTTTGCGCTTTTTGCACACGCACTTTATGCACATCCGCCAGTTTCGTCACCTTCGTGCATTTTGCTTTATGCCCTTTACGGGTAATGCATTTTTCTGTAACGAGGTTAGCGGCGGTCAGCGAAGCTTTATTTTTGGTGGTGCGGGTAGTGCGGGAAGATTTTGTTTTCGTCTTGCTGGAAGCGGTCTGTTTAGTCTGAGCGGTGGTTTTTTTCTTGACGTTCTTAGTGGTGGTTTTTTTCTTACGTTCTGTGGCTTTTACCAGATGGCTTTTTTGTACAGCAGATTGCCGCGCCTGCTGAGAGGCGTTTGCCGCTGGCGTGAAAGTGAGTGAAGTAAACAGTAAAGCACAGAGCGTGATCGAGATTTTAGTTATCCGCGCCACTGGGCAGTCCCCTGATATATGCAGGTCATCAATAATACCCGCGTGTGATTTACAAAGCCCGTCGATTCTAATCCATAAAAACCCGAGAAGTTAATAGCATTTTTCAATCTAAAAACCTGTTTCGTTAGCAAGTGCAAAAAAAATCATCGTTCTACCGCACAATTGTTCACTCCCTAAGCAAAACCCTGACGGTCGCAGGGGTAAACACCATTTGCAATGCAACTTTTGTAGAGTCGCGGTAAAATATATAAACGTGACGAAAATGTTATTTTCCGATGCCAGCCTGACCCGCTACAATGTCAGACTATTGCCGTAACAGAAGTTAAAGGAAGCAAGACATGAGCACCACTATTGAAAAAATCCAGCGCCAGATCGCTGAAAACCCGATTCTGCTGTATATGAAAGGTTCTCCGAAGCTGCCAAGCTGCGGCTTTTCCGCGCAAGCGGTTCAGGCGCTGTCAGCCTGTGGTGAGCGTTTTGCTTACGTTGATATCCTGCAGAACCCGGACATCCGCGCAGAGCTGCCAAAATACGCTAACTGGCCGACTTTCCCGCAGCTGTGGGTTGACGGCGAACTGGTTGGCGGCTGCGATATCCTGATTGAGATGTACCAGCGCGGCGAACTGCAGCAGCTGATCAAAGAGACGGCGGCGAAGTACAAAACCGAAGAGCCAGACGCTGAGTAATTTTCTGCGTTAATAAAAAAGCGACCTGATAAGGTCGCTTTTTTTTATTCTTCACTGTCGCCCATCGGCAGCGGCCAACCGCCCAGACGCTTCCAGCGGTTGACGATCTCACAGAACAGCTCTGCGGTGCGCTCCGTGTCGTATAAGGCGGAGTGTGCCTGGGTGCCGTCAAACGGTATACCCGCCGTAATGCAGGCCTTTGATAACACCGTTTGTCCCAGCGCCAGGCCGCTCAGCGCGGCGGTGTCGAAGGTCACAAACGGGTGGAAAGGGTTGCGCTTGAGCGACGCGCGCTCGGCTGCAGCCATGGTAAAGCTGTGATCGAAGGTGGCGTTATGGGCCACCATGATGGCGCGGCTGCAGTTGCTCTCTTTCATGCCTTTACGCACCATTTTAAAAATGGCGTGCAGCGCATCATATTCGCTGACTGCACCGCGCAGCGGGTTATGCGGATCGATACCGTTAAACGCCAGCGCCTCCGGCTGTAAGTTTGCCCCTTCGAAAGGTTCAACGTGGAAATGCAGCGTGGTGTCCGGTGTAAGCCAGCCCTGTTCATCCATCTTCAGCGTGATGGCGGCAATTTCAAGCAGCGCATCGGTTTTAGCGTTAAATCCGGCTGTTTCTACATCAATGACAACGGGATAAAAACCACGAAAACGGTCGCACAGACCGCTAAATTGAGCGTTATCGGACATCAGGGTCTCTTACCAGGGAAAAAGCAGAGCGCATTATGGCAAATTTTGCGGGGGGATGCAGTAAAACTACGGGCGCATGTTGCGCCCTGAGGGATCAGTTGCCCAGACCGCGGCCCGCGTCTTTGGCTTCAATCAGCTCGATCTTGTAACCGTCCGGATCTTCGACAAACGCAATCACGGTGGTGCCACCTTTTACCGGGCCCGCTTCGCGCGTGACGTTACCGCCATTTTTGCGAATGCGTTCGCACGCTTCGGCCGCGTTGTCCACTTCCAGCGCGATATGGCCATAGGCGGTACCCAGCTCATAGCTGTCCACGCCCCAGTTGTAGGTCAGCTCAATGACCGATTCATCCGTTTCCGGGCCGTAACCCACGAACGCCAGCGAGTATTTGTATTCCGGGTTTTCGCTGGTGCGCAGCAGCTTCATGCCCAGGACGTTAGTGTAGAAATCGATCGAACGTTGCAGGTCGCCAACGCGCAGCATGGTGTGAAGTAGGCGCATAATTTCCTCATTAACCAATGGAATAGACTATTTTTTTTAACAGAAACGATGTTTTAGTATAGCGGCGAAGTGTCGCCGCTATCAATGAACAATGGCAAGATTACAGAGAAGGATAGTCGGTGTAGCCTTCCGCGCCGCCGCCGTAGAAGCTCTCAGGACGCTGCGGGTTCAGGGCCGCTTTCTGCTGCAGACGGGCTACCAGATCCGGGTTGGCAATATAGTCGCGGCCAAATGCCACGGCGTCGATCAGCCCTTTATTAATCAGGTCTTCGGCTTTCTCTGGGGTATAAGCACCCGCACCGATGATCACCCCGTGGAAGCGCTCGCGCACTTTCTGACGGAAGGCTTCTGTGTAAGGCTTGCCGCCAGCCCAGTCCGGCTCGGACATGTGCAGATAAGCGATGCCACGTTTAGCCAGTTCTTCGATCAGGTACAGGGCATCGGCTTCTTCGTTCGGACCGTTGTCGACGTTCTGGAAAGAACCGATTGGGGAGACGCGGATCCCGATACGGTCCGGGCTCCACTCCTGGCATACGGCGTCAACCACTTCCAGCACCAGGCGAGCGCGGTTTTCGACACTGCCGCCGTACTGGTCGGTGCGATGGTTAGACGACGGTGACAGGAACTGGTGCAGCAGGTAACCGTGCGCGGAGTGCAGCTCAATCAGGTCAAAACCGGCTTCACGGGCGTTGGCTACGGCCTGGCGGAAATCGTTCACGATACCCGGGATCTCGTCCAGCTCCAGCGCGCGTGGCGTAGAGGTATCGACGCGGATCGCGTTGCCGTTTTCATCGCGCAGCGAGGTACGGGTATTCGCATTCAGGGCAGACGCTGAAACCGGTGCCTGACCGCCAGGCTGTATGCTGCTGTGGGAGATACGACCGGTATGCCACAACTGGACCGCAATGCGACCCTCTTCAGCGTGAACACCCGCGGTGATTTTCTGCCATGCGGCGATCTGCTCCGGGCTGTGCAGCCCCGGTGCACCCGCATATCCCTTGGCCTGAGCAGAAATCTGCGTAGCTTCGGTGATAATCAGGCCAGAGCTGGCGCGCTGACGATAGTATTCACCCATCAGTGGGGTTGGGATGTCACCCGGCTCAATGCTGCGCAGACGGGTAAGCGGAGCCATAAACACGCGGTTTGGCGCGGTGACGGCACCCACTTTTAAAGGGGTAAATAATTTTTCAGCTGACATAAAGACTCCTGAGTAGACCAGTCGACTAGTAATAATGGAAATAAAAACGCCTGCTAAGCGCCAGGCGCAGTAATCGTACTTTTCACATGCGCCAGCGCGCTTTCGAGCGGCACGGCACTGCGAGAAATTTTAGCCTGCAGGTTGGCCCCTAACCAGAGAGAGTAGAGCACCTGAGCCTGCGTTAAGGGATCGCCGGGGAAGGCGAGCGTATTTTCTTCGCGCCCCTTCGCCAGCGCCTGTGCCAGAAGGGCGATAACGCCGCTGGCGCCTTTATCCATTGCCGTGCGCATATCTTCTGAGAGATCGCACACTTCGGCAGAGAGTTTAACCGTCAGGCATCCGCTGATAATGCCCTGCTGACAGAACTGGTTCAGCGTTTCCTGATAGTAGTTCAGAACACGATCCCGATAGTTACCTTTCCCCGTGGCGAAGTGGGTCGCGAGGCGCTGGTGGTAGGCAGCATAGTGCCGCTCCAGCATCGCCACGCCAAAGGCCTCTTTGGACCGGAAGTAGTGATAGAACGACCCTTTCGGTACCTCAGCGGTTTTTAATAGCTCACTCAGCCCCATACCGGTAAAGCCGCGGTGCATGCACAGCCGCTCGCCGGTCGCCAGGAGATGTTCTCGGGTATCGTGTTCAGTATTTCTGCTCATGGATTCACTCTAATAGACCGTTCGGTCTAATGCAAGCTCTGTTACTGGCGACACGCGTTCAGAATGTCCAGCTGTTGCTGATAAACGCTTGATTTAACGTCCATCATGCCCAGCACCGTCGAGAATAAATTGTCCTGCGAAACCGCATTTTTTGCTGCGTGGTCGCGTAAACACTGCTCGTTGATGCCAAAGTTTTTCGCATAGTCCGGGGACAGCCAGAACATAAACGGAATGTGCGTCTGCTGCTCCGGCGCCAGCATGTACGGCGTGCCGTGCAGATAAATACCGCTCTCACCGAGCGATTCCCCGTGATCCGAGAGGTAAATCAGCGCGGTGTTCATGTTCGCCTGACGGGCTTTCAGTGCGTCAATGGTTTTGCTGACCATGCTGTCGGTATACAGAATGGTATTGTCATAGGTGTTCATCAGCGCCTGATGATCGCAATCCTGAATCTCATTGGTATCGCAGGTGGGGGTGAATTTACGGAAATTATCCGGGTAACGGCGATAGTACGCCGGGCCGTGGCTACCCATCAGATGGATAACCAGCACCGTGTCCTGCTTCAGACCGTCCAGCACGTTGTCCAGGCGGTAGAAGTTCACGTCATCTATACAGGATTGGTCTTTGCAGAACTGATCCAGCTTCCACTGCGTCATGTCGGTATGGGGAATACGATCGCACGCGCCTTTACAGCCACCGTCGTTGTCGCGCCACAGGAGGTTGAAACCCGCATGCTTGAGCACGTCGAGCAGCCCTTCCTGATGGTGCGCCAGGTCGGCATCGTATTTGCTGCGCGTCATACCGGAGAACATGCAGGGAACGGATACGGCGGTTTCAGTGCCGCACGACGAAGCCTGGGGGAAGTTGATCACATCCTGCTTTTTCAGTTCGGGGTTGGTTTCACGGCCGTAGCCATTCAGGGAGTAGTTCGCCGCGCGCGACGCTTCGCCGATGACCAGCACCAGAACGGTTTTCTTGTGCTGACCCGAAATCAGCGCGCCTTTGTGCGCATCTTCGCCAATCCGTACCAGCGTTTGATCGCCGGCAAACCAGCGCATTTTGCTGTATTTCAACACGGCGCTGACGTAGTTCGCCGGGGTGACCATTTTGACGATGCTTTTATTATTGCGGAACAGCGATGCGTAATCTTTATAAAACACGGCGGCGATAAGAATAATCACCAGCAGGGCACCGAGCATCGCAGCAACGCGCGTCAGCAGGGCGTACCACCATTTTCCGGTACGAATACGGGTCAGCGCCAGCACCAGGGATGGAACAAGACCGGCTATGACAATCCACAGAATCATCTGTGGGGTCACCAGGGCGGTGGCTTCCTGGGAGTTAGTTTCGAACACGTTCACAATCATGTTTTGATCGATGACCGCGCCGTAGGTAAACATAAAATAAGTTGCCGCAGCGCACCCGACGGTTAAGACGATCAGCAGCGGCTTGCGGATATACGGAATATTGAGCAGGCTAAAAACAATTACCCAGCCACAAAACAGCACCACCGGTACGGACGCGGCAAAGAGAATGTCGTGTAGATGAGCAGGGGCAATAATGGCCCAGCTGCGCTGAATAAACAGCCCGTTTAGCAGCGTAAAGAAGAGTGCACAGCCCAGAGTGAATTTAATGTCGTTACACTGTAACTTTTTACTTAACCACATCGATCGCAAAACCTGTCATTGTATTGATGTGGCGAGTATAGAGAGTGAAGATTAGTGAAACCTTAATGCCATAAAACTGTGGTAAAGCCCTTGCACGCGGCGCTGTTAGCGTCTTCACTGTAGGTGAGAGTGGTTAACCGGAGGTGAGTGTGGCAGAGCAACTGGAGTTTTTCCCCATCCAGAGCCCGTGCCGGGGGATTTGTCAGGTAGATGAGCGCGGTTATTGCCGCGGGTGCATGCGTACCCGTGACGAGCGTTTTAACTGGCAAAACTTCAGCGACACGCAAAAGCAGGAGGTGCTCCGCCTCTGCCGGCAGCGACTTCTGCGCAAAATCCGCGCAAACAAAGCCAGCGAGGCCGAAGAACCCCAGCAACCTTCACTGTTTTAATGCGGTAATTGCGTATACTCATGACATCACGTCCTTGAGGAAAATGTTATGGTTCAGCGAATTACCCTTGCCCCCCAGGGGCCAGAATTCTCCCGTTTTGTGATGGGCTACTGGCGCCTGATGGACTGGAATATGTCCCCCCTCCAGCTGGCAAGCTTTATTGAAGAGCACCTCGATTTAGGCATCACCACGGTCGATCATGCGGATATTTACGGAGGCTATCAGTGCGAGGCCGCCTTTGGCGAGGCACTCAAGCTGGTTCCGGCGCTGCGCGATCGCATGGAGATCGTCACAAAATGTGGGATTGCCACCACGGCAAAACCTGAACATGCCCTCGGTCACTACATCACCGACAGCGCCCATATCATCAAGAGCGCCGAGCAGTCTCTGGTCAATCTGGCAACCGATCGTATCGACCTGCTGCTGATTCACCGTCCTGACCCGTTGATGGATGCCGATGAGGTGGCGGAAGCCTTCCTGAGCCTGCATCAGAGCGGGAAAGTGCGACACTTCGGCGTCTCCAACTTTACCCCGGCCCAGTTTGCGCTGCTTCAGTCTCGTCTGCCGTTTACCCTGGCCACTAACCAGGTTGAAATCTCCCCGGTACACCAGCCGCTGCTGCTGGACGGTACGCTCGATCAGCTGCAGCAGCTGCGCATTCGCCCGATGGCCTGGTCCTGCCTGGGCGGTGGACGCCTGTTTAATGACGAGGCGTTCCAGCCGCTGCGCAATGAGCTGGAAACCATCGCCCGCGAGCTGAACGCGGAGAGTATCGAACAGGTGGTTTATGCCTGGATCCTGCGTCTCCCGTCAAAACCGCTGCCGATTATTGGCTCCGGAAAAATTGAACGCGTCCGTTCCGCTCTGGCCGCCGAAGAGCTGCAAATGACCCGCCAGCAGTGGTTCCGCATCCGCAAGGCCGCGCTGGGTTACGACGTGCCATAAACCGCCAGATGGTGACTTTCCGGTGAAATCTGTGCCCCTGGTATACACTTAAGGGGCAAAAAATAACCCGCGGAGGTCATTATGAAGCGTTTTGCTCTGGCAATGGTCGCGCTGGTTGTTTGCGCAGGGGCGCAGGCAGCCAGCGACGAAGTAGAAATGAATCTCGTCACCTCACAGGGGGTGGGTCAGTCAATCGGGACGGTGAAAATCACTGAGACCGATAAAGGGCTGGAATTCGCACCCGATCTTAAAGCACTCCCGCCGGGCGAACACGGCTTTCACGTTCATGCCAAAGGGAGCTGTCAGCCAGCCATGAAAGAGGGTAAACCGTCGGCGGCGGAAGCAGCAGGGGGCCACCTCGACCCGCAGAACTCAGGTAAACATGAAGGGCCTGACGGAATGGGGCACCTGGGCGACTTGCCGGTGCTGGTGGTAAACAATGACGGTAAAGCCACGGATCCGGTCGTGGCCCCGCGGCTTAAAAAGCTGGATGAGGTCAAAGGCAAAGCGCTG
This sequence comes from Enterobacter asburiae, assembly GCA_011754535.1. Classification (NCBI taxonomy): domain Bacteria; kingdom Pseudomonadati; phylum Pseudomonadota; class Gammaproteobacteria; order Enterobacterales; family Enterobacteriaceae; genus Enterobacter; species Enterobacter asburiae. Next base: position 2,091,708 of record JAAQVN010000001.1, read on the forward strand.
ATGATCCATGTGGGCGGGGATAACATGTCCGATCAGCCTAAACCGCTTGGCGGCGGTGGGGCACGCTATGCCTGCGGCGTAATCTGATCTCCAATCGTGCCCGGCGGTGGCGCCTGCTCGAGCTGCGACAGCGAGCAGTGCAGGCGCCAGATAATCGAGGCCAAATCGCGGGCTGCGGGCAGGTGATGCCGTGCAAGGGTATCGCAGATGCGCTGCAGTTCAGCAAGCGTGGCCTCCAGCGGACGCTGCTGAACCCCGCGCTCGCTCATGACATCGCGCAGCAGGGAAATGCAAACGTCACGCACCTGCGACAGCGGATCGGAACGCGTTTCCCACGCGCGAAGCTGCCAGACTACATGTGAACAGTTCAACAGCACCACGCCCCAGCGTAGCAGCCAGCGGCGGGAAAGCGCGTCCTGGCTGTTATTTAACTGGCTGACGTGGTGATACACCAGCGATTCATACTCGCTTTCACGCAGATGCGGTTTGCGGCTGAGCTGGTCTACAAACCCTCTGCGCAACTCCCGAATATGCCTGCGGCTTTTGCGCGCGTCAGAGCCGGGACGCAACACCGCGAAGGCCAGCCACGCCAGCCCCACGCCCAGGATCTTCGCCAGGTTGTCATTGAGAAAGTCGGCGTAATCGTAAACCGGCGGATTCGTCACGGAGATAAACGAGCCCATAAAGACAATCAGCTGTCCCCAGAGGCCCGCCAGTTTCGGCATTTGCAGCTTAAGTAGCTGCATGGTGGTTAACAGCGGAAACAGGAACAGCAGAAACTGCCAGAGATCGCTTATCTGTACCATCAGGCCAAACTTCACCACAAAACTGAACAGTGACAGCAACACCAGCGTTCGCAGCAGCAGCGTAAGGGAGTTAAACGGCGAGGCCGCGACGGAGTATAGCACGCAGCTGATGGCGGCCAGCGTCAGGGCCGCCGAACCGGACTCCCACTGCGTGGTGATGCTCCATGCCCCCACCAGCATCAGCGCACAGAAGGTGCGAAAACCGCTCCACAGCGCTTCCAGATAATCGGTGTGCCGCGCGAGAGCCGGGCTGCCGGGAACGGTGAACTCCGTGACCGGGGTGGCATTCTCTACCGCCTTAATCCAGCGGCTGCTGCGCAGGTATAGACGGCAAAAATAATTCAGACGCTGCCAGAAGGCGCGATGGCGGTAATCATATTCATCCACCGGAGCGAGCGGGGCAATGATCTTCGCAACGGTGTAGATATCTGCATCCGGGCGGGCAAGCGCCGCGAGTAGCGTTTCGATCACGGCGCGCGTGTTTTCCGGCGGCGTTGGCCAGTTGAGCAGCATCCGGCGCAGGCTGGAGATGGCGCTGGTCCTGCGCAGCTGCTGGTGCAGCAAATAGTTAAGCAGGGTGTTCTGACGGCGAAAACGGTAATGGCTCCAGAAAGCCTGAATCCGCAACAGATTCATGGTCAGGATCTGCCCGATAACCTTTTCATGCGCGAGGCGGATGTCATCGCTGGTATCCGGTTGCCACAGCAGGCTCGCGTGTTCCAGCAGCCGGGTATGCATGGTTTTCAGCGCTGTGATAAGCGCGGTCCCGTCGGAGGTGCTGGGCAGGACCATCATCATAAATCCGCCGCAGAGGATCCCGACAATCACTTCGCAGACGCGCGCCTGAGCGATATCCCACAGCTCGGTAGTGTCGAGCACGTTGACGACCGGGAAGGCGATAATGGCGGCCGTATAGCCCGCCAGCTGAAAAGCGTAGGCGACATTATTGGTGAAATGGGCGCAGGCCCATGTACAGCATCCCAGCCATGCCGCCATGCTCAGCAGGAACAGCCACGGATCGTTCAGCGTGTGGCCCGCGATAATTAACGCTGCGGTGGCACCCAGCAGGCTGCCTGCGATACGGCCAAGGCTTTTGCTGATCACTCCGCCAACGGTCGGGAAACTCACCACCGCCGCGGAGGTCATCGCCCAGTAGGGTTCGTCCAGGTTCAGGTAATAGGCGACGGTCAGCGCCAGGCACATGGCTATGCCGTTACGCAGCGCGTAGCGCCACTGGGGACGCGTCGCTTTCATCCACGGCGTGTTTTGCCAGGAGAGCGCCTGCAGCTTCATTAACGGGTTCCGATGGAGACAGTGCAGGTGGTGCCGGATACCAGCGTGATGTCCTCGGGTAAATGGTCAAACTCCACGCGCACAGGCACGCGTTGAGCCAGGCGCACCCACGGTACATTCGGTTTGATGTCCGGCACCAGCCCGGAATCGGTTTCAACGCTTTGATCGTAAATGGCGCGGCCAATGCTGGATACGTGACCCCGTAACTTCTGCGAGCCGCTGTAAAGCGTTATGGCGGCGGGTGCGCCTTCACGGATGTGCCGAAGCTTGGTCTCTTCGAAATAGCCCACTACGTAGAAGGAGTGGCTGTCGACGAGGGCAAAAATCGGCTGGCCGGTGGTGGCATAATTCCCCACGCGGGCGGAGAGGTTGGTCACCCATCCGTCGACGGGGGCGGTAATCACGGTTTGAGTCAGTTCCCACTGCGCTTGCTTCAGCGTCGCCTCTGCCGCGTTAACGCTCGCCTGCATCGCCTTAACGTTGATGTTGGCGGTATCCAAATCTTCCGCAGAGATGTAGTTTTTCGACAGATGACGGCGGCGGTTGGCCTCGTTGTTGGCCTTTGCCAGATCGGACTGGGCTTTCGCCAGCTGTGCCTGGGCGTTCAAAATCGCAATATGGTACGGGGTGTCGTCGATGCGGAATAACACCTCTCCCTTTTTAACGTACTGGTTATCCTTAATCAGCAGCGACGTAATGCTTCCTGACACCTGCGGGGTGATGCTGACCTGCTCAGCGCGAATTTTACCGTCGCGGGTCCAGGGGGACTGCATATAGAAATTCCACAACCACCAGCCAGCGACCAGGGCGAGGACCAGGACAAACAGGGTGGAAAAGTACTTCAGCGTTTTCAGAGGCATATTCACCACACGATCAGAACAGCAAGGCCCAGGCACACGGAGAGGGCAAACAGGGAGAGATCCATCAGCATGGGATGCCAGATTTCGCCGGAGTACATCCAGTCGCGAAGCAGGCGATGCGCGATGAGCCAAAGAATAAAGCCCACCAGCACGGCTTTAAACAGAGGGGGAAAGTAGACTGACGCACCGAAGATCAGGTCCTGGAGGGGTAAACCCTCTGAGCGATGAAAAAAGGTCACGAGCAGAGATCCTTTGCAGTGAACAGAATGCCGCGTTGGCTTGTCTGAGTATGAAGAAGCATCACGATTCAGTGTAAGTCATACTTTTGAGTTAGATGAATGCAGTATTGCATTTGTTTTGCCAATACAAATGCTGCACACTATTCTAAAATCAGTATAATAACTTAGCAAGCTAATTATAAGGAGATGAAATTGGAATCGCCATTAGGTTCTGATCTGGCAAGGTTGGTACGCGTCTGGCGTGCTCTGATTGACCATCGCCTGAAACCTCTGGAACTGACACAGACGCATTGGGTCACGTTGCACAACATTCATCAGCTGCCGCCCGACCAGTCGCAAATTCAACTGGCTAAAGCGATAGGCATTGAGCAACCGTCGCTGGTGCGCACGCTTGACCAGCTGGAAGAGAAGGGACTGATCTCCCGACAAACCTGCGCCAGCGATCGTCGCGCCAAGCGGATTAAGCTGACCGAGAAAGCGGCTCCTATCATCACTGAAATGGAAGCCGTAATTACCAAAACGCGCGGTGAAATCCTTTCAGGGGTTTCACCGGCGGAGCTGGAAATGCTCATCAGCCTGATTGCACGCCTTGAGCAAAACATCCATGAGCTGCAGTCTCGCGACTGACAAACACCAGGCCTTGCAGCAGCAAGGCCTTTTTATTACGTAAAGACGACCACCCGATTACGGCCGGTCTCTTTCGCTTCATACATCGCCTTGTCGGCACTTTCCACGCACGTTTCAGCGGTTATCAATGATGAGGTTGCCGTGAATACCCCCATGCTGATGGTAATCGGCTCCGGTAACTGCCCCCCGCTGCTGGCTTTATCAAAGCTGCTTAGCTTTAACCGTATACGTTCCGCCACCTGACACGCTGCCTCAGAGGAGGTGTTTGCCAGCATCAGGACAAATTCTTCGCCACCGATTCGCGCCGCGATGTCCTGCGGGCGCACGGAATCCATCAGCAGATTGGCGACAAACTGCAGGACTTTGTCTCCCTGAAGGTGACCATAGTTATCATTGATGCGCTTGAAGCGATCGAGATCGCTGACGATAACCGAAACGGGCCGGCTGGATTTCGCGATTTCCAGCGCCTGGTTTAACGATTCATAAAAATAGCTGCGGTTATAAAGGCGCGTGAGCGGATCGCGAATCGAATTCTGATACGACTGCTGATATTTTAAATGGGAATCACGGTACAGCATGAAAACGTCGTAAAGCAGAACAAAAATAATCATCAGCGTAGCGACGGTTTCAAATAGCCGGGCGCGATACCACGATATATCTTCAGCATGTCCGCCCACTAACAGCATTACGAGCGTAACGATATAGCACACGCACAGAAAATTACCGCCCACCCAGAACAGATTACGCACCCGCGTAATAAACATCAGGCTTGCTAATGTTACAACCCAGAGAACAATTAATGAAATATTGATGCAATGGCTCCACAGAACCATAAACTGCCGCGTTTCATTATCAACCAGGTCGATGGATAAAAACGCAGAATGGCTGGAATATAGCCAGGCTAACAGTACGCCACAGACGGTAAACAGAAATATACCGCTGACGATGGTGATATGGGCCGCACGGGAAAGGGACTGATTCCGTGTGGGATAGAGTAATGCCGAAGCGATCATCAGCACAGCCATTAAGAGATGGCGGAACATATAGTAGATCATCGCATCGTTGTAGTTAACGACGTTAAACTGATAGAGGTCAAGCCACGCTGGAAAGCTGGACAGCGTTCCGACCATCAGCAGTGCCGAACCGGCAAAGGCAAAGGCGATCGCAATCAGATAGAGCCGCCTCTTATCGCACCAGTATTTCATAGCCATAAAACAGGCAATAAACAGGTGAAACACGAGTAAAAAAATGGTGAGCGTAGGGAACACAAGAGGCGAGAAGGATGGTACCCATTCAACCAGTTTTGAAAAGAGAGCTTGTAGTATTCCGATAACGACAAGGCACCCGAAACAGAACGAGATATAACGACCTTTTAGACAAAGACTATTCGCAAGCATATAAATTTTTACAAAATGAGAAATAATTTATGAAGAGGTAATTGCGAAGAGTCTAATCAATTAATGCAATAAATACTTTGCGCAGAAACAATATACGGTGAGGTTAATTATTGGCGGGGTGAATGAATTTTGTAAATATATTCGTTCAAGTGATATATATTGTAAATGGATGTGGCCCGACGGCCACATCCATTTTTAATTAACGTGGGGACACGGTAACCTGGCTTCCGTTGCTTGCCAGCACAACGCGCTGACCTGCTGAGAAGCGGGTATTGCCCTGTTTCTGAACAACCATAATGGTGCTGCCGTCGTCTTTACGAATTTCCAGCTCTACGCCCTGCGTTTTGTTCATCGCACCCTGGACGCCCTGGCCTGCCACGCCACCGGCAACGGCGCCCGCTGCGGTTGCCAGAGAGCGGCCTGTGCCACCGCCAACGGTGTTACCCAGGAAACCACCCAGAACAGCACCACCGATTGCGCCCATGACGTTGTTTTCATCACCACCCTGAATTTGTACAGGACGGGCGTTAACAACGGTACCGTAAGTCACGCTCTGAACCTGTTTAGCTTCAGAAGCGCTGTAAACGTCGCCAGACAGTGAGCTGTCGTTCACACAGCCAGCCAAGGTTAAACCAATCAGCGAAACGCCCAGTACACGTACAATCATTTGAATCTCCTGTTCACCAAAAACGCCCATTTGGAGGCATCCGTTATGGCTAAATTATATGGCATAAAGGGCCATAGTTCATATCTTTGCACTAACAATAAGAAAATTGTACTTGAATTTGACTTAACGAGACATAAACAGGATCCGCTCGCGTTACCGGCATGACATTGTTAAAAAATATTATCGTCGGATGGCAAAGCAGCGTCGTTTATGGTTGAGTGGATATCCTTAGCCCACGCAACGTAAGGAAAGCGCATGAAATCGGGTCGCTACATTGGTGTGATGTCAGGCACCAGTCTGGATGGGGTAGATGTCGTTCTGGCCGCCATTGACGAACATATGGTAGCACAGCAGGCGAGCCTGACCTGGCCAATCCCCATTTCGCTGAAAGAGGATATTCTGAGTATCTGTCAGGGGCAGCAGCTGACTCTCTCCCAGCTTGGTCAACTTGATGTTCGCCTGGGGGCGCTGTTTGCGGATGCGGTGCAGGCGTTAATGCAAAAAGAACATCTTCGACCTCAGGATGTGGTCGCCATCGGGTGCCATGGACAAACCGTCTGGCATGAGCCGGTTGGCGAGGCGCCGCATACGTTGCAAATCGGCGATAATAACCAGATAGTGGCAAAGACGGGCGTGACGGTCGTCGGGGATTTCCGTCGTCGCGATATTGCCCTTGGCGGGCAGGGCGCACCGCTGGTGCCTGCTTTCCATCAGGCGCTGTTGGCGCATCCTTCAGAGCGTCGCATGGTGCTCAACATTGGCGGGATTGCTAACCTCTCGATGCTTATTCCGGGGCAGCCCGTTCGCGGCTACGATACCGGCCCCGGGAATATGCTAATGGATGCCTGGATCTGGCGGCAGTGCGGTCAACCGTATGATAAAAACGCCGAGTGGGCGAGCGAGGGTAAAGTGATCCTCCCGCTGCTGCAGTCTATGCTCAGCGACCCATATTTTGCCTTGCCGGCGCCGAAAAGCACTGGGCGTGAATACTTCAACTTTGGCTGGCTTGAGCGCCAGCTGGCGCTGTTCCCGGCACTGGCCCCGCAGGATATTCAGTCGACGCTTGCCGAATTAACGGCCGTGTCTATCTCTGAGCAAGTGCTGCTCAGCGGCGGCTGCGAACGCCTGCTGGTGTGCGGCGGCGGAAGCCGAAACCCGTTGGTGATGGCGCGCCTTGCCGGGCTGCTGCCGGGTACAGAAGTGACGACGACGGACGAGGCTGGCATCAGCGGTGATGATATGGAAGCGCTGGCTTTCGCCTGGCTTGCCTGGCGCACCATCGCCGGGCTACCGGGCAATTTGCCGTCGGTAACCGGCGCACGCGAGGCCAGCGTCCTCGGGGCGATTTTCCCGGCAAATCCGCGTCATAATCAGAGTTAACTGAAATTCAGCGCGTCGTCTGGTCGTTAGAATGGAGTAAAACAGGAGGGCGGTCATGCCCTCCAGGACCAGGAAAGTCTTCGGAATACGCCATGAAAAAAGTTCTTCTTATTGTCGCGCCTTTATTGCTGTCAGGGTGCAGCGTCTATAACCAGTTCCTTGAGCGCATGCAGACCGATACGCTGGAGTATCGCTGCGATGAAAAACCGCTGACCGTGAAGTTGAATAACCCACGTCAGGAAGCCAGCTTCGTTTACGACAATAAGCTGCTGACCCTTAAACAGGGGATCTCGGCCTCCGGGGCACGTTATTCTGACGGTATCTATGTGTTTTGGTCAAAAGGCGACAGCGCTACGGTTTACAAACGCGACCGCATTGTGCTGAACAACTGCCAGCTTGAAAATCCGAAGCGTTGAGATTTTTACAGGGGCGGCGCACAATAGCGCCACCCAATCTCAAGATCAGCTAACGCCATGTCAGATAACGATGAACTGCAGCAAATTGCGCATCTGCGCCGTGAATACACCAAAGGCGGCCTGCGCCGCCAGGATCTTCCCGCTGAACCCCTCGTGCTCTTTGAACGCTGGCTGAAACAGGCCTGCGATGCGAAGCTGGCTGACCCAACGGCCATGGTCGTCGCGACGGTAGATGAAAACGGTCAACCGTATCAGCGCATCGTCTTGCTCAAGCATTACGACGAGAAAGGGCTGGTGTTCTATACCAACCTGGGCAGCCGCAAGGCGCACCATCTGGAAAATAATCCCCGCATCAGCCTGCTGTTCCCCTGGCACATGCTGGAACGTCAGGTGATGGTCACCGGCAAGGCGGAACGTCTTTCGACGCTGGAGGTGGTGAAGTATTTCCACAGCCGTCCGCGCGACAGCCAGATTGGCGCCTGGGTGTCAAAACAGTCCAGCCGGATCTCTGCCCGCGGCGTGCTGGAAAGTAAGTTCCTGGAGCTGAAACAGAAGTTCCAGCAGGGGGAAATTCCCCTGCCAAGCTTCTGGGGCGGCTTCCGCATTCCGATTGAGCAGATGGAGTTCTGGCAGGGCGGTGAGCATCGCCTGCACGACCGCTTTTTATACCAGCGCGAGAATGGCGGCTGGAAAATCGACAGACTGGCACCGTAATCCCCGAAATTTGTTGATTTAAGCGCTAGCGCACACCGCGCTTGCGCTTTATTCTATTGTCCTTTCGCATCAGGCGAAAAGTCGTGTACCGGCAAAGGTGCAGTCGTTTATACATGGAGAATTTGATGGCAAGCAGTAACTTGATTAAACAATTGCAAGAGCGGGGCCTCGTGGCCCAGGTGACGGACGAGGAAGCGTTAGCAGAGCGACTGGCGCAAGGCCCGATCGCGCTCTATTGCGGCTTCGATCCCACCGCTGACAGCTTGCATTTGGGGCATCTTGTTCCATTGTTATGCCTGAAACGCTTCCAGATGGCGGGCCATAAGCCTGTTGCCCTGGTGGGCGGCGCGACCGGTCTGATTGGTGACCCAAGCTTTAAAGCCGCGGAGCGTAAGCTGAACACCGAAGATACCGTGCAGGAGTGGGTGGATAAGATCCGCAAGCAGGTTGCACCATTCCTCGACTTCAACTGTGGTGATAACTCTGCCATTGCCGCCAACAACTACGACTGGTTTGGCAGCATGAACGTGCTGACCTTCCTGCGAGACATCGGCAAGCACTTCTCTGTTAACCAGATGATTAACAAAGAAGCCGTGAAGCAGCGTCTGAACCGTGACGATCAGGGTATCTCCTTTACCGAGTTCTCCTACAACCTGCTGCAGGGCTATGACTTTGCCTGCCTGAACAAGCTGCACGGCGTTTCTCTGCAGATCGGCGGTTCTGACCAGTGGGGGAACATCACCTCCGGTATCGACCTGACCCGTCGTCTGCATCAGAACCAGGTGTTTGGCCTGACCGTTCCATTGATTACCAAAGCGGACGGCACCAAATTCGGTAAAACCGAAGGCGGCGCGGTGTGGCTGGATCCGAAGAAAACCAGTCCGTACAAATTCTACCAGTTCTGGATCAACACGGCGGACGCCGATGTTTACCGCTTCCTGAAGTTCTTCACCTTCATGGACATTGCAGAGATCAACGCGCTGGAAGAGGAAGATAAGAACAGCGGTAAAGCACCGCGTGCCCAGTACGTGCTGGCGGATGAAGTGACCAAACTGGTTCACGGTGAAGAAGGTCTGGCCGCGGCAAAACGCATTACTGCAAGCCTGTTCAACGGTACCCTGAGCGATCTGAGCGAAGCGGACTTCGAGCAGTTGGCGCAGGACGGTGTGCCGATGGTCGAAATGGAAAAAGGGGCTGACCTGATGCAGGCGCTGGTGGACTCTGAGCTCCAGCCTTCCCGCGGTCAGGCGCGTAAAACCATCGCGTCCAACGCTATCACCATCAACGGTGAAAAGCAGGCTGACCCGGAATACACCTTCGTTGACGGCGATCGTCTGTATGGCCGCTACACGCTGCTGCGCCGCGGTAAGAAAAACTACTGTCTGGTCTGCTGGAAATAATTAAAAGTCTTCAGGGGCGTGGGAAACCACGCCCTTTTTGTTTTTTTCGGGTTTGGTAAGTAAAAGATGAAGAACATCCTCGCCATTCAGTCCCACGTTGTATTTGGACATGCTGGCAATAGCGCAGCGGAGTTCCCGATGCGCCGCCTCGGAGCCAACGTCTGGCCCCTTAATACCGTGCAGTTCTCTAACCATACGCAATACGGCAAATGGACCGGCTGCGTGATGCCGCCTTCACACCTCACCGAGGTTGTGCAGGGTATTGCCGATATCGACCAGCTCAAACGCTGTGACGCCGTGCTGAGCGGCTACCTCGGCTCAGCGGAACAGGGGGAACATATCCTCGGTATCGTGCGTCAGGTTAAAGCGGCAAACCCGGCGGCAAAATACTTCTGCGATCCCGTCATGGGACACCCGGAGAAAGGCTGCATCGTGGCGCCTGGCGTAGCGGAGTTTCACGTTCGTCATGCGTTGCCCGCCAGCGATATCATTGCGCCCAACCTGATTGAGCTGGAGATCCTCTGCGAGCATTCGGTTAATAGCGTAGAAGAGGCGGTACGCGCGTCTCGCGAGCTGATAGCCCAGGGGCCTGAAATTGTGCTGGTAAAACATCTCGCCCGCGCAGGACTGACCCAGGAGCGTTTTGAGATGCTGCTGGTGACGAAAGATGACGCATGGCATATCAGCCGCCCGCTGGTGGATTTCGGCTCGCGTCAGCCGGTGGGTGTGGGTGATGTGACCAGCGGGCTGCTGCTGGTGAAACTGTTGCAGGGCGCAACGGTGAGAGACGCGCTGGAGCACGTTACGGCAGCGGTGTATGAAATTATGATTGCGACGAAAGATATGCAGGAATATGAACTGCAGGTGGTCGCGGCACAGGATCGAATCGCTAAGCCGGAGCATTATTTCAGCGCAACGCAGCTTTAAACGATGCCGGGTGGCGCTGCGCTTACCTGGCCTACTTAATCCGTAGGCCCGTGCAAGCGTAGCGCCGCCGGGCGATATTAGTTAAGACCTTCCGCTTTTAGCGCCGCAGCCACCGCTGGACGCTCCGCCACGCGCGCCATATACGATGCGATGTGGTCCAACCCCTCCAGGTTCAGCTTAACCGCACGCGCCCAGCGCAGGACGGTAAACAGGTACGCGTCGGCAATGGTGAAACGTGAACCACAAATCCACTGATCGTCTTTCAGCGCTTCATTCACAAACTGCAGCTTTTTCTCCAGCAGAGCTCGCACGGTTGGCTTGTACTCTTCCGGGGTATCCGGGCGGAACAGGGGGGTAAAGCCTTTGTGCAGCTCGGTGGCGATATAGTTTAACCACTCCAGCGTCTTATAACGTGCGACGCTGCCGGTAGGGGCAAGGAGCTGGCGATCCGGTACGTTGTCCGCCAGGAATTGCATAATCGCCACGCCTTCGGTCAGCAGAGTACCGTCATCCAGCAGCAGGGCCGGAACCTGCCCTTTTGGGTTAATCGCAAAAAAGTCATCCCCGTTTTCCAGGCGCTTTTTCATCAGATCAACGCCATCCAGCGTGAAATCTTTGCCGCTCTCGCGCAGGGTGATATGGGAAGCAAGAGAGCACGCGCCCGGTTTGTAGAACAGTTTCATCGGTAACTCCTTTTTGCTGAGGTTTCAGCTATGTTAGTGCGCGAAGGGACAAAAAAAAAGCCGCTAATCTCTTAGCGGCTTCTGTTCAGTCGTTTCTCTCAGATATTACGCGGTAGCGGTTTTGGTCGTTTCAGCCGTCTTGTCGTCGTCCTGAGTCATTCGATTCAGTTTCGGCGCGGTCAGCAGCATCAGCGCCGCGATAACCGCCGTAGCAATACCAATCTGCATGAACACGGTACCGTAGACGTTCAGGGAGACCAGTGGATCGGTCACGTTTTCCGGCACCGCCATCAGGTTCGCGATCTTACCGGCGATGATTGCCGCACCGGCAGTGGTCAGGAACCAGCTACCCATAATGAAGCCCATCAGACGCTGTGGCACCAGCTGTGCAACCATCGCCAGACCCAGACCGGAGATCATCAGTTCGCCAATAGACTGCAGCGCGTAGCTCAGGATCAGCCAGTTCACGGACACGATACCTGCGTCAGTCGCAAACCTGGTACCCAGCGGCAGCACCAGGAACGCACCGGAGCACAGCACCATTCCGATGGCGAACTTGTGCGGCATCGGCAGGCGGTCGCCCATCTTGTTATAGATAGCGGCCAGAATCGGGCTACCAATCATGATCCAGAACGGGTTCAGCGCCTGATACTGCTCCGGCTCGAACGCGATGCCCAGGATAGAGTGCTCAACGTTACGAATCGCGAAGAAGTTCAGAGAGGTTGGCATCTGGCTGTACAGCACGAAGAAGATAATCGCTTCCAGCATCAGAATGAACGCCACAATCATCTTACGGCGCGCAGCACCCTGCATAGCGAACGCTTCTTTCGCGAAGATGACCACGATACCCAGCGCAACCACGCCCAGAACGGCACGAGCGATACCCTGGTTGTGCAGCAGCCAGGTGGCGATCGCCGCCAGGACGACAACGCCCACGATAGTCGCCAGCAGTTTACCCATGTGTACTGGCTCGAAGTCAGGTTTTGAACCGTAGTCTTTTACCCAGCTGCGGCAGAACAGGAAGTTCACCACAGTGATCAGCATACCCACGAAGCTCAGCGCAAACGCCACGCTCCAGCCAAATTTCGCGGCCAGCCATGGGGTTGCCAGCATGGAGAAGAAGGAACCAATGTTGATGGACATGTAGTACATGGTAAATGCACCGTCCAGACGTGGGTCATCTTTGCTGTAGCAGGTTGAGAGCAGGGAAGACGGGTTCGCTTTGAACAGACCGTTACCCACGGCGATGGTTGCCATGCCCATATAGACCACAGCCGCATCATGTCCAGACCATGCAACCAGACCATAGCCAATAGCCAGAACAATAGCGCCCAGCATAATGACGCGCTTAGTACCAAGAACTTTATCACCCAGCCAGCCGCCAATGGCAACCAGACCGTAGACGAGGGCACTGAAGGAGGAGAACAGCGTGATGGAATCGGCTTCGGACATACCCAGCTGTTTAACCAGGTAAACCGCCATGATCCCTTGCAGGCCGTAGTAACCAAAACGCTCCCATAACTCGATAGAGAAGATGAGATAAAACGCTTTCGGTTGTTTAAAAGCGTTCAGACTCACGCTTTCATCTGTTGGTTTATTGTTTGCAGTCGACACATATACCTCTTTTTTTACATCCCATATTAACGGGGGTGTTCATAGCGTGATGGCCGTAGCCCATCCGCCTTATAGTTATATTGGGAGGAGAAACGGCGGGTAATGTTCACTATCCTGACCCGTCTGGCAATACGTTTGTAATACTCTGTTACATATATCTGGAGCGGTATAATCGTCGGTTTCTGTAAATGTTATTCAGCGTTAAATTTTATACGATAACTAAAGGTAGTTTTTTCGACTGCTATACACCCTGTGTGATGGGCTTTTGGCGATATGTTCTGCTATTTGCCGTCTGTTGCAGTGATATAGCCCATATTCTGAAAAATAGCTGGTCTTATCTTCCGGGTAAGCACAGTTATATCTTGCCCGGCAAAGGGTTTGCGATGACTTTGACTACAAAAAATCAACATGACGTTATCAGAGTGATCGCGATCACAGATGTATAGAAATTTTTGGCTATGAAAAAACTATTAACCTGTTTGAGCGTTATAGCGCGGAAGAAGTGACAGGCTGGAGGATAAAGAAGGCGGATGATTTATGGTCAGGAGAAGGGTTTCTGGAAGGCCCTCTCCTGGTGTGGGATTGTGATTGCGGATAAAAGTCAGGGATACACTTTTTCTTTATATTCGCAGAGATCTTCAATAATACAGGAGCCGCAGCGCGGCTTTCGGGCTATGCAGGTATAACGACCGTGCAAAATCAGCCAGTGATGGCAGTCAACCTTGAATTCGGCAGGGACCACTTTTAACAGCTTCTCTTCTACCTGCTCGACATTTTTCCCTGGGGCGAAGTTAGTCCGGTTTGAGACGCGGAATATATGGGTATCAACGGCTATCGTCGGCCAGCCAAACGCGGTATTGAGTACAACGTTCGCGGTTTTACGTCCCACCCCCGGTAATGCCTCCAAAGCCGCGCGGTCTTCCGGCACCTCGCCTCCGTGCTGTTCCAGCAGGATCCGACATGTCTTAATGACGTTCTCCGCCTTGCTGTTAAACAGGCCGATGGTTTTGATATAAGACTTAACGCCCTCCACGCCCAGCTCCAGCATCGCTTTTGGCGTATTGGCGACCGGATAGAGCAGGGCAGTGGCTTTGTTGACGCTCACATCGGTCGCCTGCGCAGAGAGCAGCACCGCGATCAGCAGCTCAAACGGGGAGGTAAAATTCAGCTCCGTCGTCGGGTGCGGGTTCTCGTCCCGCAGACGAGTCAGGATCGCAATGCGCTTTTCTTTATTCATGAAGCCTTCTCGGGTGTCCCTTCCAGAACGCTGCGCTCTGCCGCGCGGCGCTTACGTTTTTCATCAATCAGGTATTTTACCGCCAGCATCATGCCAAGGCCAATGAACGCGCCAGGCGGCAGCATCGCCAGCAGGAATGGCGTGTCGGTGTGGAACACTTCTATGCGCAGCACCTTGGCCCAGCCGCCCAGCAGGGCATCGGCACCGTCGAAGAGCGTCCCGTTGCCGAGAATTTCACGCATGGACCCGAGGACGAACATGGCGGCAGTCGCGCCCATGCCGATGGAAAACCCATCCAGAGCGGAAATGGCCGGGTTGTTTTTTACCGCGAAAGCCTCAGCGCGGCCAACGACGATGCAGTTGGTCACGATAAGCGGAATAAAAATCCCGAGCGACTGGTACAGGCCAAACGCGTAAGCGTTGATAAGCATCTGCACGACGCTCACCACCGACGCAATGATCATCACGTAAATCGGAATACGGATCTCCGACGGCGTCCAGCGGCGCAAAACAGAAATAGAGAAGTTGGTCAGGGTCAGCACCAGCGTGGTCGCCAGGCCCAGCCCGAGCGCGTTGGTAGCGGTAGATGTCACCGCCAGCAGCGGACAGAGTCCCAGAAGCTGTACCAGCGCGGAGTTGTTCTTCCACAGCCCCTGGACAATAACCTCTTTAACCTGGCTCATGATGACTCCCCACAGGCCGGAAGATTGTTGATTTGCGCGGGCAGCGTTTCAGCATATAGCCCGGCTCGTTTTACGGCGTTCACCACGGCGCGCGGCGTGATGGTTGCGCCGGTGAACTGGTCAAACTCACCGCCGTCTTTCTTCACCGCAAACGCGGTGTCACCTTCGCCATGGATTACTTTACCGGCAAAGTGCAAAATCCAGTCGCTCAGCCGGGTTTCAATTTTATCGCCCAGGCCCGGCGTTTCATGGTGTTCCGTCACGCGGGTGCCCAGTATGGTTCCGGTGAAATCGCTGCCGACAAGCAGTTGAATGGAGCCAGAATAGCCATCGGGCGCCGTCGCTTCCATCACTGCGCCTACGGGTTTATCTCCTTTGCGGGCGATAAAGACACGGTGCGTGCCTTTTCCAAGCTGCGTCGCGTCTACCACAAAGCAGCTTTTTTGCAGGTCATTATCGTAGAAATCGGACGGGATCACCTGATCGAACAGCGCCTTTTGCTGCTTCAGCGCCTGTTCTTCAATGGTCGTTTTGGTCAGCGCATTGACCAGTGCCGTCAGCCCGGTCAGGACCGCGGCGAAGACTGCCAGCGTGACGCCGTGTTTTTGCATCGTTTTTAGCATGGCGAAACCCTTAGCGATGGCCGTACACGCGGGGGCGCGTGTAATAGTCGATGAGCGGAACGGTAATATTGGCAAGCAGCACGGCAAACGCCACGCCGTCCGGGTATCCGCCAAAGCTGCGAATAAGCCACACCAGCAGCCCGGCCAGCGCGCCGAAGATCAGACGGCCGCGGTTAGTCGTTGATGCCGTAACCGGATCCGTCAGGATAAAGAAGGCACCCAGCATGGTCGCACCGGAGAGCAAATGCATCTGCGGGCTGGCCAGTGATTCAGGAGAGAAGAGCCAGCCCAGCGTGGCGCAGAACGCCAGCGTCACGAGGAAGCTCACCGGAATATGCCAGCGAATGGCTTTTTGCTGCAGCAGGAACAGGCCGCCCAGCAGATACGCCAGGTTGACCCACTGCCAGCCCGCGCCCGCCAGCATGCCGCTGTAGATCGCGGATTTCATGGTCTGCTCAACGCTGTGCCCGGCATGCAGGGACGTTTTGAAGGTATCGAGAGGCGTCGCCTGGCTGATGCCGTCCACGCCCATACGCAGCGCGTTCATATCAGCCCCCCGCGCCGTATGGCCGGTAAAGATCACGTGCAGGGCATCCATAAAGCCCGGAACCGTGGCCGCAATCTCGTGCGGAGGAAGCCAGCTGGTCATCTGCACCGGGAAAGAGATCAGCACCACCACGTAGCCAATCATCGCCGGATTAAACGGGTTATGGCCCAGCCCGCCATACAGCTGTTTAGCAATAATTACGGCAAACACGGTACCAAGTACCACCATCCACCACGGGGCAAACGGCGGAATACTGATGGCCAGCAGCAGGCCAGTCAGCAGCGCGGAGTTGTCGGCCAGGATGCGTGAAACGGCCATCTTGCGCAGCTTCAGCACGAGAGCCTCTGCTGCTATAGCGCTGGAACAGCCCAGGGCTATCTGGAACAGGGTTCCCCAGCCGAAAAACCAGCACTGAACGGCAATGCCCGGCAGCGCGGCCAGGCAGACCAGCATCATGATGCGCGAGGTCTGACGCTGGTTGTGGGTGTATGGGGAGCTTGCGATTCTGAAAACCATTTAATCCTCGTTTACGGCTTGCTGTGCGGCTTTCTTCGCCTGAACGCGCGCGATCGCGGCCGCGACGGCGGCCTTGCGCGGGTCGTCGTTTGCGGCCTGCGGCTGCTCTTCCTGCTGTGCCGCTTTACGCGCTTTGGCGCGAGCAATCGCGGCTTCAACGGCGGCTTTACGCGGGTCGACCGGTGCTTCGGGTTCTGCGGCAGGCGCCTGCTGCGCCGCTTTGCGCGCTTTGGCGCGGGCAATTGCGGCTTCAACGGCGGCTTTACGCGGATCGACCGCTTCCTGTTCAACCACTACCTGCTGCTCCCCGGCCTTGCGGGCTTTGGCGCGGGCAATGGCCGCTTCAACGGCAGCTTTGCGTGGATCGACTTCAGCTTCCGGCTGTGCCGTTTGCGCTTTTTCCGCCTGGCGGGCGCGGGCCGCAGCCTTACGTGCTTCGCGGGCGGCAATCGCTTCGCTGTTATCCGGTTTTTCACCGGCCTGGATCACCAGCGTCTGGGCGGCATTGGCTTTTTTCTCGCGAACGCGCGCCAGGGCGGCGTTAATCGCATCCTGATCTTTTTCGGCAGGCTGAACGGCGGCCTGCTTATGTCGCTCCTGACGAGCCATCTTCTCACGTTCGAGACGCGCCTGGCGCGCTTCGAAGCGAGCCCTGGCTTCCGCGGCGCGTTTTTCTTCCATGGAGATGGCATAAATCTCGGCCTTCTCCTGGCGGAAGTACTGCACCAGCGGAATGTTGCTTGGACAGACCCAGGCGCAGGCGCCGCATTCGATGCAGTCGGCCAGGTTATGGGCTTTGGCTTTATCGTGCAGCTGGCCTTTGCTGTACCAGTACAGCTGCTGCGGGAGCAGATCCGCCGGGCAGGCATCGGCACAGGCGCTGCAGCGGATGCAGCCTTTCTCTTCCTGCTCCTCGCCCATCTCAGTCGGGGAAGGGGCAAGCAGACAGTTGGTGATTTTCACTACCGGGACATCGAGCCACGGCAGGGTAAAGCCCATCAGCGGGCCGCCCATGATCACCATCTGGTCGCTGGCCGGGCAAAATTCAGCCTGTTCCAGCAGGTGGCGCACCGGCGTACCAAGACGTGCCCAGACGTTGCCCGGACGAGAGACCGACTCTCCGGTCAGCGTCACCACGCGTTCGGTCAACGGCTCGCCGTCAATCACCGCGCGCTTCACGGCGTAAGCGGTTCCGACGTTTTGCATCAGTACGCCGATATCCGACGAGCGTCCGCCATGCGGCACCTGCTTTCCGGTGAGGATTTGCGTCAGCTGTTTTGCGCCGCCAGAAGGGTACTTGGTCGGAATGACGCGCAGGGCGATATCATGGCTACCGGCCAGCACGGCGCGCAGCATTGAGATAGCCTGCGGTTTATTGTCTTCAATACCAATCAACACTTCTCGCGGCTGTAAGATGTGCGCGAGGATGCGGATGCCTTCCACCACCTGGGCGGCGCAATCCTGCATCAGACGATCGTCAGCGGTGATATACGGCTCGCACTCGGCGGCATTGATAATCAATGTCTGAATGTTATCGCCGCCGCCGCGCAGCTTGACGCCGGTCGGGAAGCCCGCGCCGCCGAGGCCCGCGACGCCGTACTGATGAATACGCTCGATAAGCGCTTCGCGACTCTGGCTGCGGTAGTCGCTCCAGCCGTCACGGTCAATCCAGCGATCTTCGCCGTCGGCTTCAATAATCACGCTCAGTTCCGACAGCGCGGACGGATGCGCCACCGTATGAGGGGCAATCGCCACCACTTTACCGGATGTTGGGGCGTGAATCGGCAGCATACGTCCACGGCCAAAGGTCAACGGCTGACCGCGAAGGACCGTATCGCCTTCTTTCACGCACAGCTCGCCCTCAGCGCCAATATGCTGCTTGAGCGGCATGACGAAACGGGTCGCCAGCGGAATTTGACGCAGCGGCGTGCCGTTGGACTGGGTTTTCATCTCCGGCGGATGGATCCCGCCGTCAAAGTCCCAAATCTTCTCTTTTCTGAAAGCAGAAAATAACTTAAGCATGTTGTTCCACAGGAATATTGCGAACCGGAATGGTTTGAAGATCCCACTTCCAGCTTTCGGTAGTCGTTTCAACCGGGCGCAGCTCAATACATTGCGTCGGGCAGGGGGCCACGCAGAGGTTACAGCCGGTGCACAGATCCGCCACAACGGTGTGCATGGCGCGGGTCGCGCCGACAATGGCGTCAACCGGACAGGCCTGAATACATTTGGTGCAGCCGATGCAGTTTGCTTCGTCGATCACGGCGAGGGCGCGAACCGGCTCCTGCACCTCCGCATCGCCATCTACGGGCTGCGGATCTACGTTAAGCAGGGCGGCAATTTTCAGCATTACCGCTTCGCCACCGGGCGCACAACGGTTAATTTTTTCACCCTGAATCCCTACCGCTTCAGCGTAAGGGCGGCAGCCCGGGTAGCCGCACTGCCCGCACTGACTTTGCGGCAAAAGCTCATCAATTTTTTCAACAACAGGATCGTCCTCTACCGCGAAACGGCGGGAGGCGTAGCCCAGGATAAGGCCAAACACCAACCCCAGGACGCTGATAGAGGCGATGGCAATCCAGATAGCACTCATTACAACTTCACCAGACCACTAAAGCCCATAAAGGCCAGAGACATTAAACCCGCGGTGACCAGCGCAATGGCATTTCCGCGAAATGGCGCAGGGATATCCGCTGCCGCCAGACGTTCGCGAATCGACGCGAACAGAACCATAACAAAGGAGAAACCGACGGCGGCGGAAAAACCGTACAGCGCCGACTGCATAAAGTTATGCCCAAGGTTGATGTTCAGCAGCGCCACGCCGAGTACCGCGCAGTTGGTGGTGATCAGCGGCAGGAAGATACCCAGCAGGCGATAGAGCGCCGGGCTGGTTTTACGCACCACCATTTCAGTAAATTGCACCACAACCGCAATAACCAGAATAAACGCCAGCGTACGGAGATAGATTAACCCCAGCGGGATGAGGATCCAGGTGTCAATCAACCACGCGCAGATAGACGCCATCGTCATGACAAAGGTCGTCGCCAGCCCCATGCCCATCGCCGTTTCCAGCTTTTTGGACACGCCCATAAACGGGCACAGGCCAAGGAACTTCACCAGAACGAAGTTGTTAACCAGCACGGTGCCGACAAAGAGCAGTAAGTAATCGGTCATTATTTAGCCTGAAATAAAAAAGCCGCCTATTATCGGACAAACCGGGTCAGGCGACAACAGGTTATCTGTAAGGTTATTACGGGTTCACGAAGGTGTTTTTCACACGCGTTGAACGCTTGAAATAGGGCACCAGCAGCGCCGCAGCCAGTAACGGGAAAAGCAGCTGGCGGACAGCAAGCGCGTCAGACACGGGCGAGAAAGCAAACGCTTTAACCGCCAGCAGAACCGAAATGAGCAGCCAGATAATATAGTGCTTAGGCACGCTCTTGCGGCGCTTAAAGAAGGCGATGGTCAGCCACAGGGTGTAGTACCACATCCCAATCGCGAAAACGAACGACACAAACCACATTGCTATATTCAGCACGCTTTGCGACATCAGGGTCTGGATGGCGTGAGGGGTAATCAATGCGGTGGTATAAAGCAGCAGCGCAAGCGATGCGCTTAATAAGGCAACCAGCAGCCATGCCAGTGGGGCGATTAACCAGCCTCCGATGCGTTCTCCAGGCGTTGCGGTCATGAACTCTCCCATTATCTGCGCGAAATGTTGTACAGCCAGTTTGCAGGGCGGAGAGTATATAACATTTCGCGCGGATGGCTACTTTCTTATAAAACGTAGCGCCATACGGACTTCGGCACCTCGCCGACGTTGAACAAGCGTCCGCCGGAGACCAGCTCCGCACGGCGGTGGTCAGCGGCGCGATACATATTGATAATGTCCTGATTATCCGACAGGGTGTAGTTCAGATGGTCAAACAGTTTTTCCAGGCTCTCAAGCGAATTGATCTTGCGAAATTTTAATAAATAGTCCTGAACTGTCATATTAATAAGTTTCCATATAAAAGTGAGTAATACCAGTTAAGGTAATTCGGTCGAATAATAAACGGATTAATAAAGACGTAAACAGCCCACTCAGGTAACGCGACGAAATTAGGAGTTTTCTTTGCTGAAATTCAGGCATCGAAGGCGATGCCTGGAAGAGAAGGTTAACCGCGTTCACCAGGGCTGGCAATATGAAACTGACATATTATGTCACTCTTTATCGCAGCAACCGGTTACTTAGGATGGGTGACGGCAGCAGGCTCCGGCGGCTGGTAGTTATCAATATGGCTGGCTACGCCGAGCAAAATGACCGAAACCCCAAGAACAATCCATCCCGCTAATTCAATGATTCGATTAATAATTGATGTCATGATTTGCTGTTGTAATTTATCCATAAATACAGGGCGCAAATGTTACAGCGCTGTTTCTCTGACGGCAAGCGCTTTGGGAACGATTCCCTTAAACAAAATCAGAAGGTTAATACTATGTAACAAAAATAACCGCTACAGCCTGCTATTTTAAGCGCCATGGCTCATTATTAATGAGGGCAATGCCAGACAGGCCAGTATGAAATAAGAAACGCAAAAAGAGGACAACACGATGAGTGATAACATCCGCGTCGGGCTTATAGGCTACGGTTACGCGAGCAAAACGTTTCATGCGCCTCTGATAGCCGGGACGCCGGGGATGGCGCTGGCTGCGGTATCCAGCAGCGACGCTGCTAAAGTCCACGCTGACTGGCCCGCTGTGCCGGTTGTCTCTGAGCCAAAACATCTCTTCAACGATCCGAATATCGATTTAATTGTTATCCCCACGCCTAACGACACGCACTTCCCGCTGGCGAAAGCTGCGCTGGAAGCGGGAAAGCACGTCATTGTTGATAAACCTTTCACCGTGACGTTGTCACAGGCGCGTGAGCTGGAGGCGCTGGCAAAAAGCCTGGGAAGGGTGCTGTCCGTTTTCCATAACCGCCGCTGGGACAGCGATTTTCTGACGGTAAAAACGCTTCTCGGTGAGGGTACGTTAGGGGAGATCGTTTTTTTTGAATCGCACTTTGACCGCTTTCGCCCGCAGGTAAGAAACCGCTGGCGCGAGCAGGCCGGTCCGGGCAGCGGCATCTGGTACGATTTAGCCCCGCATCTGCTGGACCAGGCCGTTAATCTGTTTGGTCTGCCGGTGAGCATGACGGTCGATCTGGCCCAGCTCAGGCCCGGGGCACAGACAACCGATTACTTCCACGCGGTGCTCAGTTACCCGCAGCGCCGGGTTGTGCTGCACGGCACGATGGTCGCGGCTGCGGAATCTGCCCGCTATATCATTCACGGCACGCGCGGGAGCTACGTGAAGTTCGGCCTCGATCCGCAGGAAGACCGGCTTAAAAACGGTGAACGTCTGCCGCAGGAAGACTGGGGCTATGATATGCGCGACGGCGTCGTGACGCGGGCAGAAGGTGAGGAACGGGTCGAAGAAACGCTGCTGACGATACCGGGTAACTATCCGGCTTATTATGCAGCCATCCGCGATGCGCTGAACGGAACGGGGGAAAACCCGGTTCCGGCCAGCCAGGCGATTCAGATTATGGAACTGATAGAGCTGGGGATTGAATCTGCCAAACATCGCGCAACGCTTTGTCTGGCATAATTTTTGTAAGTCGGGTAAGCGCCAGCGCTACCCGGCAGCGCGTTAACCGCGCGCCACTTTATCTCGCAGCGCCTGCTTCTCTGCAGACGTCAGGAAGGCTATTTCCAGCCCATTAACCTGCGCCTGACGGATCTGCTCGCGGCTCAGACCTGCCTGCGGTGCCGCAATGTTGTACTCGTGGATGATATCCACGCCCTGGACCGCCGGATCGTCCGTGTTCAGTGAGGCCAGCACGCCGTGCTCAAGGAACGTTTTCAGCGGATGCTGCGCCAGCGTTGCCACGGTGCTGGTCTGAATGTTGGACGTCAGGCATGACTCAATCCCGATACGCTGCTCCGCCAGGAAATCCATCAGGGCGCGATCTTCTACCGCCTTCACGCCGTGGCCGATACGCTCGGCGCCCAGCTCGCGGATGGCCTGCCAGATGCTTTCCGGACCCGCTGCTTCCCCCGCATGCACGGTAATGTGCCAGCCGGCATCGCGCGCGCGGTTGAAGTGGGAGAGGAACAGGCTGCCGGGGAAGCCCAGCTCGTCACCGGCGAGGTCGACGGCGGTGATGGCATCGCGATGGGCCAGCAGCGCTTCCAGTTCCTGCAGGCAGGCGGCTTCACCGAACGTACGGCTCATAATACCGATCAGACGGGCCTGAACGTCGAAGGTTTTACACCCTTCGCGGACGCCTTCAATGACGGCTTCCACCACGCCTGCAACGGGCAGGCTGTGAGTCATCGCCATGTAGCCCGGCGAGAAGCGCAGCTCGACGTAATGCAGGCCGTTACGTGCCGCATCTTCAATGTTCTCAAACGCCACGCGGCGACAGGCATCCAGCGAGGCCAGCATCTTCACGCCCCAGTCGAGCTTGCTCAGGAAGCTGACCAGATCCGGTTCATTGGAGGTCACCTGTACGTGAGGGATCAGCGACTCAAGCGTCTGCGCAGGAAGCGTTAAATTGAACTGGCGGCCAAGATCGAGGATGGTTTGGGCACGAATGTTACCGTCAAGGTGACGATGAATATCAGTTAAAGGCAGGCGTGTATCAATCATGGTCGCACTCTTTTCTGGTTAAAGTGCGCCATATTATAAAAACAAAACGGGGTAAAAAGCTATTTGCGCAAGGGAAAATTCCGTTGCGCAAACAAATTACAGCAGCGTGTTGATCCCGGCGATGAGGCGCTGAACCCCTTGTTCCAGCTTGCTGCGCGGACAGCCGGCGTTCAGCCGCACGAAGCCGTTACCTTCGTTTCCGTACGTGTATCCCGGCATGATGGCGACTTTTTGCTGCTCGATCAGTACTTTTTGCAGCGCTCTGTCGTCAATGTTCAGCGGGCGCAGGTCGATCCAGGCCAGATAGGTTGCTTCCGGCGGCTGCCAGTTCAGTTTCGGAAAAGCACTGTTTACTTCCTGCGCGACGTACAGCAGATTCTCCTCCAGATAACGCCGTAAGGCATCCAGCCACGGCTCTCCCTGCTGGTAGGCGGCAATATGGGCCGTCAGCGCCAGTACGGAAGGAGAAGAGAGTCCATCCCGGCCTTTTAGCGCGCTGAGATAGCCGTCGCGGCTCTCTTCATCGCCAATCAGGCCGTATGCGCCCGTCAGCGCCGGAATATTAAAGCTTTTCGAGCCGGAGGTGAGAAGCGCCCATTTGCCGCGCGCCACCGCGTTCCACGGGGTGTGGCGATGCGCGCCCCACACCATGTCCATATGAATTTCATCGCTGATAACCGCCACGTCATAGCGTGCGCAAAGCTCCGCCATATGGGTCAATTCTTCACGCGTCCATACTTTTCCGGTTGGGTTTTGCGGGCTGCACAGTAGCAAAATTTTGTTTTCCGATTTCGCCAGCGCCGCTTCAAGCGCCGCCATATTGCCCTGCCAGCCTGCCGCCTGTTTCTCCATCTCAACGGGCACCACAAGGCGCGAATTGCCCTCAATGGCCTTAAAAAACGCATCGTACGCCGGGGTGTGAACCACCACGCCGTCACCGGGCTTTGACCAGAGGCGAATCAGCTCTGACACCATGTAGATGACGGAAGGTCCATAAACGACGGTTTCCGTATCAATCGGGCTGTTGAAGCGCTGCCGGAACCAGTGCGCGACGGCAGCGAGAAACTCGTCGTTCTTCCAGCGGCTGTAGCCCAGCACGCCGTGGTTAATGCGCTGATGCAGCGCGTCGGTTATGCAGGGGGCGGTGGCGAAATCCATATCAGAGATGGTGAAGGGCAGCAAATCCGCCGCGCCAAAGCGGTCGGCGACGTAGTCCCACTGCGTACACCAGGTGCCGTGTCGATCCACGACGGTAGAAAAATCAAACATGACGTAAATCCTTAAAGTAAAACCGCCTCATGAGAGGGGGTTGAGGCATCAGGCTTCTACTGTTCGCATCAGGGTGGCCAGCTCATCCTTCACTGACTGAACCTGCGGGCCGATAACTACCTGCAAATTGTGCTGGTTTAACTGTACCACGCCGATGGCCCGGTTGGCCTTCAGGGCGTTGGTATCCACTTTTGCCATATCCGCCACCGACAGGCGCAGGCGGGTAATGCAGTTGTCCAGTGAGGTGATGTTATCCGCACCGCCCAGCGCCGCCAGAATGGCTGGGGTGTTATACCCGGATTTGCCCACGGTACCGGTAACCGCCTGCTCAACGCTGGTGGCCGTATCAGTATCGCGGCCCGGCGTTTTCAGGTTAAAGCGGGTGATGGCGAAGCGGAAGATACCGTAGTACACCGCGAACCAGATAGCCGCCACGACCGGCACCAGATACCACTTGGTGGACAGACCGTGCAGGATCCCGAACACCACGAAGTCAATCACGTTACCGTCGGTGTTGCCGATGGTGACGCCCAGCACCGCCATCACGGTGAAGCCCAGACCGGTCAGCAGCGCGTGAATGAGATACAGCACCGGCGCAACAAACAGGAACAGGAATTCGATAGGCTCGGTGGTGCCGCCGACGACGCAGGCAATCACGCCGGAAATCAGCAGCCCTTTAATTTTATGACGGTTTTCCGGGCGCGCACAGTGGTACATCGCCAGCGCGGCACCCGGCAGGCCGCCGAGGAAGGCCGGCATTTTGCCCTGAGACAGGAAGCGGGTGGCGCTTTCGGAGAAGCCGTGGGTGGTCGGGCAGCTCAGCTGCGCCTGGAAGATGGTCAGCGCACCGCTCACGTCGTGACCGCACACTTCCATGGTGCCGCCCGCTTCGGTGAAGCGAATCAGGGCCACCAGGATATGCTGCAGGCCAAACGGCAGCAGCAGACGTTCGCCGGTGCCAAAGATCATCGGACCAAAATCGCCCGCGCCGTTGATGATGCGGCCAATGCCGTTGATGCCCATCGCAAAGACCGGCCAGATCAGCGGAATGATCAGGCCGAACAGACCCATGACCACCAGAGTGACAATCGGCACGAAGCGGGTACCGCCGAAGAAGGCCAGGGCATCCGGCAGGCGGATATTGTGGAAGCGCTCGTGCAGCATCCAGATAATGACCCCCGCGATCACCGCCCCGAGGATCCCGGTATCAATAGACTGGATACCAATCACGCTCTGGATGTTGTTAGCCTTCAGCACGGCAGCGTCGGTGGTCGGCAGAATGCCTTTCGCGGTCAGCCAGAAGTTAACCGCCAGGTTCATCACGGCGTAACCCACAAACCCGGCAAACGCCGCGACGCCTTTGTTCTCGCGGGCCAGGCCCAGCGGGATGGCGATGCAGAACATCACGGGCAGGAAGCTAAACGCGAAGGAGCCGACCTTACTCATCCAGATAAAGATCGCCTGCAGCACAGGGGTACCGAGGAACGGGATCAGCGTGATGACGTCTTTACTGCTTAGCGAACTGCCGATCCCGAGCATGATCCCGCAGAATGAGAGGAGTGCCACGGGGAGCATAAAGGTTTTACCCAGTTGCTGGAAAAACTCCCACAGCGATATTTTTTGTGCCGCTTTCGCCGTCATAAAACGACTCCTTTATTGTTAAAATCAGTTTATCTGCTTCAATGCTGCGAGAAGATAAAACGTTTTATCAAAGTTTAGTGCGCGCTGAATCACATTCTCAGGCTTTGACTGGTAGTATAAAGATAACGTATTGATAAAACGTTTTACCGATCTCATTTCAGGGAGTCACGCCGACACATGGCTGTAGCGAAAAAAGTCACCATCAACGATGTCGCGCTGGCAGCGGGGGTTTCCGTCAGCACCGTTTCTCTGGTACTGAGCGGAAAAGGGCGCATCTCTCCCGCGACCGGTCAGCGGGTGAACGAGGCGGTTGAGCAGTTGGGCTTTGTGCGAAACCGCCAGGCGTCGGCGCTGCGCGGCGGGCAAAGCGGGGTGATTGGCCTGATTGTCCGTGACCTGACGTCACCGTTCTATGCGGAGCTGACCGCCGGCTTAACCGAGGCCCTTGAAGCGCAGGGGCGGATGGTCTTTCTGCTGCACGGCGGGCGCGAGGCCGGGCAGCTTCTCTCCCGGCTCGATATGCTGCTGAATCAGGGAGTGGACGGGGTGATCGTCGCCGGGGCGTCGGGCGTGGGCAGCGAGCTGTGCGAGCGTGCCGCTGAAAAAGGCGTGCCGCTGGTGTTTGCTTCACGCGCCAGCTACCTTGATGAAGCCGATACGCTGCGCCCGGATAACATGCAGGCTGCGCAAATGCTGACCGAGCATCTTATTCGTCGCGGCCATCAGCGCATTGCCTGGCTGGGCGGCAAAAGCTCGTCCCTGACGCGCGCCGAACGGGTCGGCGGCTACTGCGCGACGCTGATTAAATACGGCCTGCCGTTCCACAGTGAATGGGTCGTGGAGTGCGAATCCAGCCAGAAGAAAGCGGCGGAAGCGATTGGGGCACTGCTGCGAAGCAGCCCGACGATCAGCGCCGTAATTTGCTACAACGATGTGATTGCCATGGGGGCGTGGTTTGGCCTGATCCGCGCCGGGCGTCAGAGCGGTGAAGGGGGCGTTGAAACCTTCTTCGGCCACCAGGTGGCGCTGGGGGCGTTCGCCGATGTTGGTGAGAACGCGCTGGACGATCTGCCGATCGTCTGGGCCACGACCCCAGCGCGGGAGATGGGCTATACCCTGGCGGACAGGATCATGCAGCGCATCGACAATACGGATGTCCAGGCCGGGCACCAGATTGTGGCGGCGCGGCTGGTGACGGTGAAGTAAATCAGCTCTGCCGCGTAAGCGGGCTGAGCGTCAGCTGTGTCTCCAGTGCCTCTATAAATTTTCGCACTTTTGCCGGGATCAGGCGAGAAGTCGGGTAAACAGCCCAAATGGCCAGCGATTCCGGCTGAGCATCTTCAAGGACGATCCGCACGAGTTTACCCTCTGTAATTGCAGGCTCTACGTACCAGCGAGATAAATTTGCGATGCCGAGTCCCCCCTGGCAAGCCTCGAAAATTGCCTCAATCGAGTTAGCCGAGAATCGGCCTGACACCTTTTGCTTGTAACGCTGTTCACCCTTTTCAAATGACCAGTGTGTCGTATCTGAGGTGGTCAGGCAGCTATGTCCAGCCAGATCGTTAAGTAATTTCGGTGAACCGTACGCAGCCAGATACTCCGCGCTGGCGCAAAGCTCGCGGGGATTATCACAGATGCGGTGTGCAACCAACCGGTTATCGCGCAGCGGGGCAATGCGTAACGCGACGTCTATGCCTTTCCCGACAATATCAATCTGATCATCGGTTGCCAGCAGGTCGACCTGCAGGGCCGGATGTTGCTGCATAAACAGCGGCAGCATTGGCGCGACGATCTTGCGTCCAAACGCCGCTGAGGCGGTAATGCGAAGGCGTCCGGACAGGTGCGTACCATCGGGAAACAGATCGGCAAGCGCGTTATTTTTATCTTCCAGCAACGCCTGTGCATGAGGCAAAAAAACCTCCCCATCGCTCGTGGGTGAGAGGGAGCGCGTGGTGCGATGCACCAGCCTGACACCCAGCTCAGCCTCAAGATTATTAAGAGACCGTGACGCCGCCATGGCGCTCATTGAGAGCCGACGCGCGGCGCCCGCCAGGCTACCTGCCTTAATGGCTTCGACAAACACTTCAACGTCTTCAAGTTTCATTATATCGTTTTTCGTTACGCTGCCTTATCAAAGTACATATCTACAGTATTTATCGTTGTGCTGCCATAGTCTCTTCACATCCTGAAAACATGAATCTGGAGTGAAGATGAAAAAGTTGAAAACGGTTCTGGCATTCAGCAGCCTGTTCCTGGTAAGTGCCGCCTGGGCTGATGCACCTGCGCAGGTGAAACAGCAGGTCCCCGGCTATTATCGTCTGGCGGTAGGGGAATACGAGGTCACGGCGCTGTTCGACGGCTATAATGACCTTTCGCCGTCATTACTACACGGGCTTTCAGGCGACAAGGTTCGTAAGCTGCTGGATCAGAATAAAATTGATGTCGAACGCATGCCGACCGCGTTTAACGCTTTCCTGGTTAATACCGGGAAACATCTGGTCATGATTGACAGCGGAGCGGGACACTGCGTGCCGCAAACGGCAGGCCAGCTGGTCAACAATATGAAAGCATCAGGCTATCGTCCTGAGCAGGTTGATACCATTTTCCTGACGCATCTTCATCTTGATCATGTTTGTGGCCTGAGCGACGCGGACGGTAAAGCGTTGTTCCCCAATGCGACCGTCTACGTACCGCAGGGGGAGGCCGACTACTGGCTCGATCCGGCAAAAGAAGCGAGCGCGCCGGCTAATGCGAAGGATTATTTCGCTATCGCCCGAAAAGCGTTATCTGAGTATAAAGCGTCAGGACACCTTAAAACCTTCGTTCCGCCAGCTTCGCCTATCCCGGAAGCCCAGACGGCCTATGCCGTTGGTCATACGCCTGGCAGTACCGTTTATCGCTTTGCGTCCCAGGGAACGGCTATTAACTTCATTGGGGATCTGATCCATGCGCCTGCCGTTCAGTTCCCGCATCCTGAAGTATCTATTCGCTTTGATGTCGATTCGAAAAAAGCCATCTCGTCCCGGGCGCAGGAGTTTAACGCGCTGGCGAAAGACGGTGAGTGGATGGCTGCAGCGCATCTGCCTTTCCCCGGTATTGGGCATATCACCGCCTGGCAGCAGGGATATAGCTGGAACCCTGTAAATTACGGTCCTTATCAACGTGCGGCCAACGTGCCTCTGCTGAAATAAAGTGAGGTTACGACCATGAAAAGTTACACCGTAACGGCAAACGGCATCCGCCAGTTTGTGGTTGAAGAGGGGGAAGGCGCGCCGGTTATTCTCCTGCACGGTTTTCCTGAAACAAACTATGCCTGGCGCTACCAGATACCGGTATTGTCCCGGCACTACCGCGTAATCGTGCCGGATTTACGAGGATATGGCGAAACGGATAAACCGGCTTCTGGCTATGATAAACGGAACATGGCGCGGGACATCCGGGAGCTGATGCGTGCGCTGGATTTACAGAAGGTGGTGCTGGTGGGGCACGATCGCGGCGCGCGCGTCGCGACACGGTTCGCAAAAGATTACCCTGAGCTGGTGGATCGTCTGGTGGTGATGGATAACGTGCCAACGCGCATTGTGGCGCGCGATTTGAATGCGTCCATCGCCCGCGCATACTGGTTCTTCCTGTTCCATCTCGTGCCCGATCTCCCGGAAGCGCTGATTGCAGGTCGAGAAAATATCTGGCTGCGCCACTTTTTCTCGGACTGGACCTACGATCCGTCAACCATCAGCGGCGAGGCGTTTGATACCTATGTTCGGGCGTATCAGGCACCCGGAGCCGTGCGAGGCGCGATGGCTGACTATCGCGCTAACGCAGAAGATGTGGCGCAGGATCTTGCCGACGCTGACGTGAAAATCGCGTGTCCGGTAATGTCGCTGTGGGGCAATGATTTTCATGCGGTCGGCAAGCTCTTCGATATGCAAAGCGTCTGGGCTGAAATGGCGGATAACCTTCGGGCGTACGGTATCGACGAGTGCGGCCATCTTCCTCAGGAGGAACAGCCTGAGAAAGTTAACGCACTGCTGTTGGATTTCCTGCAGGGATGGAAGGGATAACGGTAATAAAAAAACCCCTCATGCGAGGGGTTTTGCTGTTTACTGCTGCGGTGCCGCCGGGTCGGCTGGCGCTGCCGGTTCAGCCGGTTCCGGCATCCCCAGCGTTGGCATACCAAACATGCCGACAAACTCTTCCAGCGGCATTTTGTCGCCGTTGAGCGTGACCTGGCCGTTGGCGTACTGCAGGCTGGTAGAAATTGTGTTGTTATCCACCTTCGTGATGCGGAACATCTGGCCCATGGCCGCCAGACCTTTCACCTGCTGGTTCGCCAACTTGCCGGCATCTTCATCGCCGTAGCCTTCCAGCTTCGCAATCTGGGTCATAAACTCGGTCGCCATATCCATCGGGATGGTCAGCTTGCTGTCGAGCGACTTCACGCTACGATCCACTTCCTGCGCCAGCGTCTGCGGTTCACCCGTTGCGGCTGCAGGATCTTTCAGGAACAGCGACAGGTTAAAGCTGGTTTCGCCTTTGCTGTTTTTCCAGCTCAGCGGCGCAACGGTGACCACCGGCTCGCCTTTCAGCAGGATCGGCAGGTTATTGAACAGCACCGCCATCGCCTGCTGCTGGTACACCTCAGGGTTCTGCTGCAGCGCGGCGTCGGTCAGCAGCGCCTGGCTCTCTTTGCTGTATTTCTGGCTAAACTCGTGCCACGCCTGACCGTCGATATTGCCGATCTTCAGCGACAGCTTGCCAGTGCCCAGATCCTGATTCTGCACTTTCAGGCTCTTCAGGGTGTAATCCAGCTGAGTGTTGATGCTCTTACCGTCTTTAGATACGTCGGATTTACCGTTAACGTCCATGCCTTCCAGCACGGCCATCTCTTTCCCTTCAATTGCGATAGCAATCTTATCAACGGAGAGCTTCTGGTCGCCGATACGCTCTTTAAAATCGGTCATACGGCTGTTGCCGTCGGCTTTCAGGTTGTTGAAGGTGAGCTGAACCTTCTGATTATATTCGTTCACGGCGTTGACCAGGCCACTTTCCGCTTCACCCGTCATGGAGAAGACGTTGCCATCCCGATCTGCATCAAGTTTGAAATGACCGCCGCTGAAGGCGACTTTCTCGTTCTCTTTCTCGTAGTTCAGCGCTTTCAGCGCGATATCAGAGCTGGTATCACCGGAGTAGCTAATACGGGTGTTAATGTCGAAAGGTGACTCATTCTTTGCCAGGTCAAACAGCGGTTTGGTGACGTCGTTATTCACCAGCACGGTATGAACGGACGCCATGGACGGGATCAGGTTAAACGACTTCAGCTGCGCCAGCGGCAGCGGACCGTGGCTTACCACTTCATCCAGCACCACGCTCTGGCCGGGCTTCAGCCAGCCGTTTGCCGCACCGGCCACCGGCTTCACCACCAGCTGCATATGGCTGGTAAACACGCCGCGCTGATAGTTCTGATAGCTCAGCTCCAGACCCGCCTCCGGCGCGCTGCGCTTAATTTCTCCGTTAGCCTGTGCCACCATCTCAGCCAGACGGCTTTCCAGCTGTTTCCCGGTAAACCAGGAGGCACCCGTCCAGACCACGCCTAACGCTACAATCACTCCAACCGCTACGACCGATTTTTTCATTGCGACTATCCCTAAAATGAAACCAGGCGGTAAAAACCGCCCGGAGATATTAAGCCTGCAACTAGCTTAGCAAGAGTTGTTAAAAAATTCAGTAAGTGCTTAAAGCTTATTAAAAACGCGCGCCAGGCGACCGGCGCCGCTTACGCTAACCGGAGACTCATTGGCTGCAACGAATGCTGATTCACCGGGCTTAAGCACCAGACGCTGTTCGCCTTTATGCAGCGTCGCTTCGCCCTCCACGCAGAACAGGATCGCCGCGCTCTCCTGCGCAATGGCGGTCTCGGCATGGCTCAGGTCATGCAGAGAAAACGCAAAATCCTCAACCGGAATCGGGAAGTCCAGCTCTGCGCCGTTTTTCACCGGCTGAGTCAGCAGCTCCGCGGCAGGCTTCGCCACAAACTTCACGTTGGCAACCAGCTCAGGGATGTCGATGTATTTCGGCGTCAGACCCGCGCGCAGCACGTTGTCGGAGTTGGCCATCACCTCCAGTGCCACGCCCTGCAGATAGGCGTGAGGGGTTTCGGCAAACAGGAACATCGCTTCGCCCGGGTTCAGCTTCACCACGTTCAGCAGCAGAGGGGAGAACAGGCCGCTGTCGTCCGGGTAGAATTCGGAAATCAGGCGGATGGTCTCCCACGGCTCACCCTGCTGGCTGTCCAGGGCCGCTTTCAGCACCGCCAGCGCGTGAGATTTCTCTTCACCCTGCATATTCAGCAGGCTGGCGAACAGCTGGCTCAGCGCGTCTGCGTTCGGGTTTTCGAGGAAGTGGGCGATAGCCTTGTTGGCACCCGCGACCGGCTGCAGCAGGGAAATAATCTCTGAAAACTCGCGGAACGCGTTCATCGCCAGGAACGGGGTCAGCGCAAACACCAGCTCCGGCTTGTGGTTAGGATCTTTGTAGTTACGCTCTGCGGCGTCTAACGGGATACCCGCCGCGTTCTCTTTCGCGAAGCCAATTTCAGAGGCTTTCTTGTTCGGGTGAACCTGGATCGAGAGCGGCTGGTCGGCGCACAGCACCTTAAACAGGAACGGCAGTTCGCCGAAGCGCTGAGCCACCTTGTCGCCCAGCAGCGCGGCTTTATCGGCATCAATCACGTCACGCAGGCTGCGAACCTGGCCGCTGGCGTCTTCAATTTTTGAGCTGCTCTTCGGGTGCGCCCCCATCCACAGTTCCGCCATCGGCAGGTTGTTCGGGTTCGCGATACCGTAGAGATCCGTTAACGCAGTTTTACTTCCCCAGGCGTAGTTTTGCACTGAGTTAATGAGTTTTTGCATTATCAAGCCCTGATTCAAATGTGGAATTAACTCCGGGTATTAAAGCAATAAACCACGTGGAAGTAACCTGTGGATGTAAAAAGTCGTACTAGTCTCAGTTTTTGTTAAAAAATTGTGTAGGATAAGCTGACTCGCTTTTAAGCCGGGCAGCGGAACATCTGCCCTGAATAAACAGACCGAAGCAGTAAGTGAGAGAACAATGTCGAATAAACCCTTCCATTATCAGGATCCTTTCCCCCTCAGCAAGGATCAGACCGAGTATTACCTGTTAACCCGCGATCACGTCTCCGTCTCTGAGTTTGAAGGACAAGAGATCCTCAAGGTGGATCCGCAGGCGCTGACGCTGCTGGCGCAGCATGCTTTCCACGACGCCTCGTTTATGCTCCGCCCCGCGCATCAGCAGCAGGTTGCCGATATCCTGAGCGACCCGCAGGCCAGCGAGAACGATAAATACGTTGCCCTGCAGTTCCTTCGTAACTCAGACATCGCGGCGAAAGGCATTCTGCCAACCTGCCAGGACACCGGCACGGCGATCATCGTCGGTAAAAAAGGCCAGCGCGTCTGGACCGGCGGCGGTGATGAAGCGGCGCTGGCGCATGGCGTCTACAACACCTACACCGAAGACAACCTGCGCTATTCGCAAAACGCGGCGCTGGATATGTACAAAGAGGTCAACACCGGCACCAACCTGCCCGCGCAGATCGATCTCTACAGCGTCGACGGTGACGAGTACAAATTTCTCTGTATCGCCAAAGGCGGCGGTTCAGCCAACAAAACCTATCTCTACCAGGAAACCAAAGCGCTGCTCACCCCGGGCAAGCTGAGGAACTACCTGGTTGAGAAGATGCGCACCCTCGGCACCGCGGCGTGTCCGCCGTACCATATTGCCTTCGTGATCGGCGGTACCTCGGCGGAAAGCACGCTGAAAACCGTCAAGCTGGCCTCAACCAAATACTATGACGGCCTGCCTACCGAAGGTAACGAGCACGGCCAGGCATTCCGTGACGTGCAGCTTGAGCAGGAGCTGCTGGAAGAGGCGCGTAATCTGGGCCTCGGCGCGCAGTTTGGCGGCAAATACTTTGCCCACGACGTACGCGTGATCCGTTTGCCGCGTCACGGCGCATCCTGTCCGGTCGGGATGGGCGTCTCCTGTTCTGCAGATCGCAACATCAAGGCCAAGATCAACCGCGAAGGCGTGTGGATCGAAAAACTGGAAAATAACCCGGGCAAATACATCCCGGAAGAGCTGCGTAAAGCGGGTGAGGGTGAAGCGGTTCGCGTTGACCTGAACCGTCCGATGAAAGAGATTCTGGCGCAGCTTTCGCAGTACCCGGTCTCGACCCGCCTCTCCCTGAACGGCACGATTATCGTGGGCCGCGACATCGCGCATGCGAAGCTCAAAGAGCGTCTGGACAACGGTGAAGGGCTGCCGCAGTACATTAAAGATCACCCGATCTACTACGCGGGCCCGGCGAAAACGCCTGAAGGCTACGCCTCTGGCTCGTTAGGCCCGACCACGGCAGGGCGTATGGACTCGTACGTTGACCAGCTGCAGGCCAACGGCGGCAGCATGATCATGCTGGCGAAAGGCAACCGCAGCCAGCAGGTGACGGACGCCTGCCACAAGCACGGCGGCTTCTACCTCGGCAGTATCGGCGGCCCGGCGGCGGTGCTCGCGCAGGGCAGCATCAAGAGCCTGGAGTGCGTGGAATACCCGGAACTGGGTATGGAAGCGATCTGGAAAATTGAAGTGGAAGACTTCCCGGCGTTTATCCTCGTGGATGACAAAGGTAACGACTTCTTCAAACAGATCCAGTCGTCCCAGTGTTCGGCGTGCGTGAAGTAATTCTGTAAATTGCCGGGTGGCGCAGCCGCCACCCGGCATCAAAAAGA
This sequence comes from Enterobacter asburiae, assembly GCA_011754535.1. NCBI lineage: Bacteria > Pseudomonadati > Pseudomonadota > Gammaproteobacteria > Enterobacterales > Enterobacteriaceae > Enterobacter > Enterobacter asburiae. The sequence goes on from JAAQVN010000001.1 coordinate 2,126,726, forward strand.
GCGCACAAAGCGCCATATCGTTTCCCAGAAGTCATCAATACTTATCCCTTAAGCATGTGAGCAATCCCTCTTTTGTTATCAAGGAGAAAGTAATGACAACGGTACGCCATGAGAAAGATTCTATGGGCGCAATCGCGGTTCCGGCCGACAAGCTTTGGGGCGCGCAAACCCAGCGTTCGCTGGAGCATTTCCGTATCTCGACTGAAAAAATGCCCGTCTCGCTGATTCAGGCGCTGGCGCTCACCAAACGCGCCGCCGCGAAGGTGAACCAGGATTTGGGCCTGCTGGACGCCGATAAAGCCACCGCTATCATCAACGCCGCCGACGAAGTGCTGGCGGGCAAGCATCCCGACGAATTCCCCCTCGCTATCTGGCAGACCGGTTCCGGCACCCAGAGCAACATGAACATGAACGAAGTGCTGGCGAACCGGGCCAGCGAGCTGCTTGGCGGCGTGCGCGGCATGGAGCGTAAGGTCCACCCGAACGATGACGTCAACAAAAGCCAGAGCTCTAACGACGTCTTCCCGACGGCGATGCACGTGGCGGCGGTAATTGCCATTCGCGAGCAGCTGATCCCGCAGCTCAACGTGCTGAAATCCACGCTTAACGAGAAAGCGCAGGCCTTCCGCGACATCGTCAAAATTGGCCGTACGCACCTGCAGGACGCCACGCCGCTGACCCTCGGCCAGGAGATTTCCGGCTGGGTGGCGATGCTGGAGCACAATCTGAAGCATATCGAGAACAGCCTGCCGCACCTGGCGGAGCTGGCGCTCGGCGGGACGGCGGTCGGTACCGGGTTAAATACCCACCCCGAATACGCGGTACGCGTGGCGGAAGAGCTGGCAAGCATTACCGGACAGCCGTTCGTCACGGCGCCCAACAAGTTCGAAGCGCTGGCGACCTGCGATGCGCTGGTCCATACCCACGGCGCGCTGAAGGGGCTGGCGGCCTCGCTGATGAAAATTGCCAACGACGTGCGCTGGCTGGCTTCCGGTCCGCGCTGCGGCATCGGCGAAATCAGCATCCCGGAAAACGAGCCGGGCAGCTCTATCATGCCGGGTAAAGTGAACCCGACCCAGTGCGAAGCCATGACTATGCTCTGTTGTCAGGTGATGGGCAATGACGTGGCCGTCAACATGGGCGGAGCGTCCGGCAACTTTGAGCTGAATGTCTATCGCCCGATGGTGATCCACAACGTGCTGCAATCTGTTCGTCTGCTGGCAGACGGGATGGAGAGCTTTAACGAACACTGTGCGGTAGGGATTGAGCCCAACCGCGAACGTATCAGCCAGTTGCTCAATGAATCCCTGATGCTGGTGACCGCACTCAATACCCATATCGGCTATGACAAAGCCGCGGAGATCGCTAAAAAAGCGCATAAAGAGGGGCTGACGCTGAAAGCCTCCGCCCTGGCGCTGGGCTATCTCACGGAGGCGGAGTTTGACGCCTGGGTTCGTCCGGAAGCGATGGTCGGCAGCCTGAAATAATCATCCCGCCACGTACAGGTGCAGCCGCGGAATAATCAGCTGTAGCGGCTGCGCCTGAGGTCTGTAACGGTGCTGAACATTTTCAGCATCGTAATTCAGCAGTTCCCCAATATCGGGCACCACCGCGCCCTGGTCGGCATCGTAAAGCGCAATCAGCGGCGTCGGGCAGGCATACTGCACCTGCTTTTGCTGACCAGAATACCAGACTCGGGCGATAGGCTGCACCTTCACCGGCCGCTTTATCTTGAGGCGCGTATCCGCCGGAAGCGAGGCGATGCTGTGGTACTCCTGCTCCAGGCGCTCAATCCACTGTTCACGCGACCACGGCGCGACGGTGCGCGGCGTCTTCAGGCTTTTTTCCAGCTGCGCCAGAATCTCATCCCGGGTGAAGTTTTTGATGATGTGTTTATTCGCCCAGCCGAAGCGCAGCGTGGCGGGGTGACGCAGTACCGTCAGGGTTCGGTAGGCATTCAGAGTAATCAGCCCCGGAAGCTGGCGGTGCACCCACTCAAACCGCGCGGCAGGCGCGAGGCCGGACTCTTCGGTGATGATCTTTTCAAAGGCCGCTTTCAGGGTGTTGATATGCGCAATCTGGCTTTCCAGCGCTTCACGCGTTGTCGCATCGGTTTGCAGACTGATGACGCCCGGCAGGCGCACGGCGGCCTTACTGCTGCGGTTTTCTGACTGCTGTTGGATAAACAGGCGACGATAGTGCTTCAGCGCCCGTTCAAGAGCGGCATTGCCGATGTGCTGTTCGACCTCGATGGCATCCAGCGGATCGTGCTCGGCCCCTTTAGCCACATCGGGCAGGGTAAAGACGCGCGCGGCCAGCAGACGGCAGGCCTGCAAGCGCTCGGTCAGGGTCAGTAGTTCATGTTCTATTTCCCGAAACGTGCTGTTCAGCCGTTCGATGAGATCGTAAGTTGCCATAAACACCCTCATTAGTTACAACATACTTATCATATAGCACAGCACGCCGGGTCAGGCCAGCGTGCGGGTGAGGTCAGGCAGGAACGGGAAGGGCGATGTTATGGTACACCGGCCAGCTAAAACAGAAGCGCGCGCCGCCGAGCTCGCTCTCCTCGCAATGCACCGTGCCCCCCATCGCCTGCGCGATTGAGTAAACAATTGCCAGCCCCAGGCCGCATCCACCGGTGGCGCGATCGCGGCTGGGGTCGAGGCGGACAAACGGTTCAAACACGGTTTCTCGCGCTTCCGGGGCAATTCCCGGTCCGTCGTCCTCCACCGTCAGGCTGGCCCGGTTGCCCTGCAAATCCAGGCCAATCTGGAGCGTACTCTCGCTGTAGCGCATGGCGTTGTTCATCAGGTTGTCCAGCACGCGCTCCATCAGGCGCATATCGAGCGCGCCGTAATCACCCGGCGTGACGCGCGTCAACAGCGTGCGCTGCGGGTTTACGCTCTGAACATCATCAATGTGGGTTTGCAGCCAGGCGGGCAGGTCCGGCGTGCTGAGGTTCAGCTCGTTCTGCGGACGATCGAGACGCGCGTAGGTCAGCAACTCCTCAATCAGCGCTTCAAGCTGGCCAATGTCGCGGTTCAGGGCCTGAGACTCTGCTTCCGTCAGATTTTCGCTCATCTCCAGACGGTAGCGCAGGCGAACCAGCGGCGTGCGCAGCTCGTGCGCAATTCCGTCGATCAGCTGCTTTTTACTGGCGATCAGGGCATTGATGTTATCAGCCATCTGGTTAAAGGCCACGCCAAGACGCTCAAAGCTGGAACCGCTGTCGAAGTGAATGCGCTCGGTAAAATGCCCCTCGCCAAAACGCTGCGCGGCGGACTCCAGCTTCAGCATGTCCTGCCAGTGGGGGCGCATCCAGATAAAGACCGGAAACGCGAGTGAAATGGCGATAAAGGCCATCAGCGCCATATCCAGCAGACGCATCTGGTGCAGATAATAGAGATAGGGCACCGGCCCGACGGCCAGCACGTAATGGCTGCGCGGGATGCGCTGGATAAAGGTGTATTTCTCATCCAGCGCGACGATATCCCCGTCGCGCAGGCGCTGCATCGCGGGTGGATCCAAATCGAAATCTTTTAACGGCTCGATGCGTAAATCAAACGACAGGTTCAGATCGAGCTCTTTGAGGGTTTTTGCCCAGTCGTGCGGCGGGATCTCTCTCAGCTCGCTGCGCATCAGATACAGCGAGCTTTTCATCAGATCGTCCAGCGACTGCCTGCCCGCACGTTCGGCGGTGAACTTATAGACCAGCCCGACCAGCATGGTCATCACCAGGAAGCAGACAAACAGCAAAAGATAAAACTGCACAAACAGCTTTTTCATTGGATCTCACCGAAAAAACGCTTTGTGCAGAATATACATGAAAACCCGTCGATATTTTCATGTCTGTGAAGCGTGTTACATGGCTTTCGCGCTGTTTTTTAACCTGGCGATGAGTGTTTCCGTTACGGCCAGGCCTTCCGAAATGTGCGGATCAATCACGGCGGTCCCAAATTCGTTAATTAAATCCAGAAGAATTTCGTAAAACTGGATGAGTTCAAGGAGATCAATGAGCGCTTTTTGATCGGCGCGTGAGGGGGAGGAATGGCTAAGCGCAGCCTGATTAACAATCCATTCAAGATTGGTTTTGATGGCTTCGACTTCGTGGTAGCTATACATATTTCATGGGCTTAAATCCTCATTTCAAGATTTTATGGGAGAAATGTGCTGAAAAGATGTGGGGTTATAGCCGGCCCGGTGAGGCTTTAAGAAAAGATTGTAGGAATGTTAATTATGGATTAGTTCGCGGGCTTATCAAGTTAATTGTTGCGCAAACGGGCAAATTAACGCGCGAAAGAGGGGACATCGACGGGTAATGCCTTCATTTCGCGCACGTTATCGTTTATCAGGTTTCCCAGGCGTGCGGGGCAAACAGATAACCCTTATTACGCACGGTTTTAATGCGGTAGGGCTCGGTGGCGTTATCCTGCAATTTTTTGCGCAGACGCGAAATCGCCACGTCAACGCTGCGATCCATTCCGTCATAGCTCACGCCACGGAGGTTTTTCAGCAGCGCGTCGCGGTCCATGATTTGCCCGGCATGCGTTGCCAGCTCCCACAGCAGGTCAAAGTCTGCGGTGGAGAGGGCGATAAGCTCACCGGAAAGCAGGACCTGGCGGTTAACCGGGTCAATAGACAGCGTACCGAAGCGCATCGCTTTGTGAGGCGTCAGAGACGGTGCGGGCGCTTCGCGTTCGATACTGGCGTGCTGGCGCAAATGCAGGCGCAGGCGGGCCAGCAGGACGGCAGGCGGTGTGGTTTTCAGAATGTAATCATTGGCGCCCATCTCCAGCGACAGAATATGGTTCATATCGCTGTCCAGTGAGGTGAGCAGAACGATAGGGCCGTCCCAGCGCGCGCGCAGGTCACGGCAGAGCGTCATGCCGTCTTTGCCTGGCAGCATGATGTCCAGCAGCACTAAATCCGGATTTTCACGGACGACCACCTCTTCGGCACGATCGCCGCGAGGCTCAACAATGACGTCCATATCATGTTTACCCAGATAGGCGGCGATCAATTGCCCGACTTCGGGTTCGTCTTCAACATAAACAATCTTATTCATACAACGTCTGTTTTCGTGAAAAAAGCCAACATACACCGCGGAACCTTAACCTTCCATTAATCTTTCAAAATTAACGCCGCTTCCGTTATTCTGACGTCTATTGCTACTTGATTTTTATAGGGAAAAATATGGGGCTGGTGATCAAAGCCGCGCTGGGGGCGCTGGTGGTGTTAATGATTGGCATTCTGGCAAAAACCAAAAACTACTATATTGCCGGGCTGATCCCGCTGTTCCCGACCTTCGCGCTGATTGCCCACTATATTGTGGCTTCTGAACGGGGCACGGAGGCGTTACGTACGACCATTGTGTTTGGCATGTGGTCGATCATCCCGTATTTTCTCTACCTGCTTTCGCTGTGGTATTTCACCGGTTTTCTGCGGCTTCCCCTGGCGCTGGGCGGGGCGGTGATCTGCTGGGCACTCAGCGCCTGGGTGTTAATATTCTTCTGGGGCCGCTTTCACTAGCGCAGCGGGCGTCCACCGTCCACGGCAAAGGTTCTGCCGGTGACATAGCAGCTGGTGAGGAGGTAATCCACAAGGTCGATCACCTCTTTCTCGCCTGGGGCAATTTTCATCAGCGACTTATTCAGCGCCTGCTGGCGGTACTCCGCATCATCGTTTTCGTTAAACAAAATCATCGCCGGGGCGATGGCGTTCACCTTCACCTCGGGCGCAAGCTTGCGGGCAAAGGAGCGCGTCATGTTGTCCAGCGCGGCTTTACTGGCCGCATAAGCGATGTGCTTGTCGCTGCCGCGCTCAACCACATAATCGGTGAAGTGGATAATGTCACCCGCAGCATGGCCGTGACCGCGCAGCAGATCCTGCAGGGCGTGGTTAAGCAGATAAGGGGCGTTGACGTGGATCTGCAGCATGGCAGATAGCGTATCGCTGAGGGACGTGCCGGGCTTCTCGGCACACCAGGCGCTGGCGTTATGGATCACAGCGCGCAGCCCCGTCGCGGTGGATTTCACCTGCTCCGCAAAGGCCAGGATGCCTTCATCGGTGGAAAAATCAGCCTGAATGCAAACCGCTCCGGCTTTGCGCAACCCCTCAATCGACGGGTATTCCGTACGGTAGCTGACAATGACCGGATGGCGAAGGTTGAGAAAGTGATGGGCGAGGGCGAGGCCGATACGGCGGCCTCCACCGGTGATCAATATTGGGCGAAGCGGTGCATTTCCCATCGTATTCTCCTTTACAGTTCAACAATGGGAAAGACAGTGCTATCCCATTAACATCCAGGTTGCCGGTACGGCAGCAACCAGTAACAGCCCGATTAAGGCCATTTCACGGCGTTTCAGCGCGTTCTCCAGCTGATGCGTGCGGCGGGCGTAGATAAATACCAGCAGGCCCGGCGCATACAGCACTACCGACAGCAGCAGATGCATCGGCCCGGAAGCATACAACAACCACAGGCCGTAAATACAGGCCCCAACGCCCACGACATAGTGCGCCGGACGCGTGGCGATTTTTAACAAATACGCACCCACTAAGAAATAGGGTACCAGAATCATCTCGGAGGCGATGGTCAGCAGGGTGTTATAGTCTGAACCTGTGAGCCAGATCAGCACCAGGCAGACCTGAACGCTGATGTTGGTCAGCCAGAGTGAGGCTGATGGCGCATTATTTTTGTTTTGTCGGGCAAACAGGCGTGGAAACGCCTTGTGCGTCGCGGCCAGGAACGGCACTTCAGCCGCCATGATGGTCCAGCTCAGGTAAGCGCCGCAGACGGAGACGATCAGCCCTGCGGCAATCACCACGTCGCCCCAGGGGCCGAGCATTTTCACCATCAGGCCTGCCATCGACGGATTACGCATTTCGGCCAGTTCAGGACGCGCCACCACACCCAGCGACAGCAGCGTTACCAGCAGATACACGCCCAGCGCCGCCAGGACGGCCAGCAGCGTGGCGCGGCCCACATCGCGTTTATTACGCGCGCGGGCAGAAACCACCACCGCGCCTTCAACGCCGATAAACACCCACAGTGTAATCAGCATCGTGTTTTTCACCTGTTCCCAGACCGGAACGCCAAGCGCAATTCCGCTGAAATCAAGCGTAAACACGTCGAGACGGAACGCAATGAAGGCCAGCACGATGAACAGGCCAAGCGGCACCAGTTTCGCCAGCGTCGCTACCAGGTTGATGCTGGCGGCGGTCTGGACGCCGCGCAAAATCAGCCAGTGAACAATCCACAGCAGCGCCGAGGCGCCGACGATAGACTGCCAGGTATTACCGTCGCCAAACAGGCGCAGCTCAGGGGTATCGGTAAAGAAACTGAGCGCCGAGAAGACAATCACCAGATAAGAGACGTTAGCGATGACCGCGCACAGCCAGTAGCCCCAGGCGGAGCAGAAGCCAATCAGCTCGCCAAAACCTTCACGTGCATAGGTGAAAATGCCGCCGTCCAGATCCGGGCGAACGCGGGTCAGCAGCAGCATGGCGAATGCCAGCAGCAATATCCCGACACCGGTAATGCCCCAGCCAATGAGCAAGGCGGCAGGGCTTGCAACGGCCGCCATGTTCTGCGGTAAACTGAATACGCCCGCACCCAGCATTGAGCTTAAAACGAGTGCAGTCAGAGCACTCAGGCCAAGTTTCTTTTCCATTGGCTTCCTGTTATGAAAAGTCCCAATCCAGAATAATTATTTCGCTAAGGCGCATAAAAATGGTGGATCACACTAAGGCGCGGGATTTTACGGAGTGTAACGAAAGCATGCAATGATGTGTGGCAGAAATTCGAAAAAAGTAACAAAAAAAGGCGGCATTGCGCCGCCTTTCGTCAACGATTTTGTTACTTGTACAGATCGGCGCTGATGGTCACGTTGTTGCCACGTTCCTGCCACTGGCGGGTGATGTGGTAATACTTCGCCCCTTTCTTCGCCGCACGCTTCGCGACCTGGTAAGAGACTTCCGTCATATTGCCGTAGTTGCCGGTGAACTTGATGCTGTCGAACGGCACCATTTGCGCGGCAGTGGCTTTGTTCAGCTCTTCAATTTTAGTGCCGTCCGGCAGCGTAACGGAGTAGCGGCCACCTTTCGTGGATTGTGTTTCAAAGAAACGGCCCACTTCAGCGCTTGGCGCAGCAGAGGTCGCGACGCCTGGAATTTCAACTTTCTTCGCTTCTTCGCCGCCTTTGGCTATCGCTGCGCGACCCGCTTCAGAGTCCGCAGGGATGGCATCCGGGCTCTGCAGAACGCGTTTTTTCGCATCTTCTTTGTAGATGAATGCGGTAATGCGCTGGTTGCCACCCTGGTTAGCATCCACCTGACGCACGATATAGAAAGAGTAGGCACCTTTCTCTTTTGCGGCTTTGGTGATGGCATCGTTCACTTCAGGCTGGCTGCGATAGAAGCCCTGAACGGTAACGGTGTCGTAAGGTTCCAGCTCAATGGCCTGATCTTTCGGCAGCTCAACGATACCGTTGATCACGCGGTTTTTCGGTGCGTCAGCCTTTGGCGCATTATCTTTATACAGCGCAATGGTCACGCGCTGGTTACCGCTGTTGCCGTAATCGGACTGGTCAACAACGTAAAACGAGGCCGCCCCGTTTTTATCAGCGGCTTTTGATGCGGCGGCGACGGCATCGCCAATAGAATTATAACGACCCACAATGACCGTATGGTCAAAAGGTTTTAATGCTGCCGCTTGCTCCGGCGTTAACTCTGTTGCGGCATTCGCAGACAGGGCGGTCGCACAGAGAAGTGCGGACGCCAGGAGTGTGTTCTTAAGCTTCATAAAAATAATCCTTCGCCTTGCGCAAACCATGTACTGGTATTGTTGTTTATTTGAGACGGTCCCGATTATGGCATTTAAAACCCGTCGCTGTCTGCGCCATTTTTCACAGCCTGTGCTCACTGAATTACCGAATTCGATAACATTTAGTGATATGTTGAAAAAACAGGCGTTTGACAAGCAAAACTGATAAAGCATATGACTTTTACAAGTTAATTTAATGTTAATAACTTGTTCTCTTATGGCGCTATATCATGTTTTTACCGCTTCGCTTGCGCGATTTATCGGTTCTGGCGATGAATTTAAGGTAAATATCACTGTCAGTGACGCCGATCGCTTATTTTTCACAGATAAAGTAAGAAATAGTGTTTTCTGGCGGTAGATCACAAGCGCTATTTTCAGTAGGTTATAGACAGTTTGTTACTGTTTTATTTTGCGGGGGTACTCATTTCTCGTCGCTATCATACTGGCGAAAATTGATACAAACCGCGGGCATTTATCGACAAACCATCATCAAAAACCGATGGAAGGGAAAACTATGCGTATTGGGGTACCAAAAGAACGGTTAGCCAATGAAACCCGCGTAGCGGCAACACCGAAAACGGTGGAGCAACTGCTTAAGCTGGGTTTTACCGTCGCGGTTGAAAGCGGCGCAGGCAAACTGGCGAGTTTCGATGACGAGGCCTTTATTCAGGCTGGCGCGGAAGTGGTGGACGGTGCTGAAGTCTGGCAGTCTCCCGTGATTCTGAAAGTCAACGCGCCGGAAGAGAGCGAGATTGCGCTGCTGAATCCGGGAACAACGCTGGTTAGCTTCGTCTGGCCTGCACAAAATCCTGAACTGATGGAGAAGCTGGCGGCCCGTGGCGTGACCGTGATGGCGATGGACTCCGTGCCGCGTATTTCGCGCGCGCAGTCGCTGGATGCGCTCAGCTCCATGGCAAACATTGCCGGCTACCGCGCCATTGTTGAAGCTGCTCACGAATTTGGACGCTTCTTTACCGGTCAAATCACCGCGGCGGGGAAAGTCCCGCCGGCGAAAGTGATGGTGATTGGCGCGGGCGTGGCGGGTCTTGCTGCAATCGGTGCGGCAAACAGCCTGGGCGCTATCGTGCGCGCGTTCGACACCCGTCCCGAAGTGAAGGAACAGGTTCAGAGTATGGGGGCCGAATTCCTTGAGCTGGACTTTAAGGAAGAAGCGGGCAGCGGTGATGGCTATGCGAAGGTGATGTCAGAAGCCTTTATCAAAGCCGAAATGGAACTCTTCGCCGCGCAGGCGAAAGACGTCGACATTATTGTTACCACCGCGCTTATTCCGGGTAAACCCGCGCCGAAGCTGATCACCCGCGAGATGGTGGACTCCATGAAGCCAGGCAGCGTGATTGTCGACCTGGCGGCGCAAAACGGCGGTAACTGCGAGTATACCGTTGCCAATCAGGTGACCACGACTACTAACGGCGTGAAGGTTATCGGCTATACCGATCTCCCTGGCCGCCTGCCAACCCAGTCTTCCCAGCTGTACGGTACCAACCTGGTTAACTTGCTGAAGCTGCTTTGCAAAGAGAAAGACGGCAACATCACCGTTGATTTTGATGACGTGGTGGTGCGCGGCGTCACCGTGGTACGCGAAGGTGAAATTACCTGGCCTGCGCCGCCTATTCAGGTTTCTGCTCAGCCTCAGGCGGCGCAGAAAGCGGCACCCGAGCCAAAAGAACCTGCTAAACCGGCTTCACCGTGGCGTAAATACGCCATCATGGCGCTGGTTATCATTCTGTTCGGCTGGTTGGCTGACGTTGCGCCGAAAGAGTTCCTCGGCCACTTTACCGTCTTCGCACTCTCCTGCGTCGTAGGTTATTACGTGGTGTGGAACGTCTCCCACGCGCTGCATACGCCGCTGATGTCGGTCACTAACGCCATCTCGGGGATCATCGTGGTGGGGGCGTTACTGCAGATTGGACACGGCGGCTGGATCAGCTTCCTGAGCTTTATCGCGGTGCTGATCGCCAGTATCAATATTTTCGGTGGTTTCACCGTGACTCAGCGCATGCTGAAAATGTTTCGTAAAGGCTAAGGGGTAGCATATGTCTGGAGGATTAGTCACAGCCGCATACATTGTTGCTGCAATCCTGTTTATTTTCAGTCTGGCGGGGCTTTCCAAACACGAAACGTCTCAGCAGGGAAATAACTTTGGTATCGCCGGGATGGCGATTGCGCTGATTGCCACCATCTTCGGGCCGGATACCGGCAACGTGGCGTGGATCCTGGTGGCGATGATCATCGGCGGCGCGATTGGTATTCGCCTGGCGAAGCGCGTTGAAATGACCGAGATGCCTGAGCTGGTGGCGATTCTGCACAGCTTCGTGGGGCTGGCGGCGGTGCTGGTGGGCTTCAACAGCTACCTGTATCACGAACCGGGCATGGAACCGATTCTGGTCAACATTCATCTGACCGAAGTGTTCCTCGGCATCTTCATCGGTGCCGTGACCTTCACCGGTTCTATCGTGGCGTTCGGCAAGCTGCGCGGTAAGATCTCTTCTAAACCGCTGATGCTGCCTAACCGTCACAAGCTGAACCTGGCGGCGCTGGTGGTGTCGTTTGTGCTGCTGGTGGTCTTCGTGCGTACCGAAAGCGTGGGCCTGCAGGTGCTGGCGTTGCTGGTGATGACCATCATCGCGCTGGCGTTCGGCTGGCATCTGGTGGCGTCCATCGGCGGTGCGGATATGCCGGTGGTTGTCTCAATGCTGAACTCCTACTCCGGTTGGGCAGCGGCGGCTGCGGGCTTTATGCTGAGCAACGACCTGCTGATCGTCACCGGTGCGCTGGTGGGTTCTTCCGGTGCGATCCTGTCTTACATCATGTGTAAGGCGATGAACCGCTCGTTCATCAGCGTTATCGCCGGTGGTTTCGGGACCGATGGGTCTTCTTCCAGTGCGGATGAAGAAGTGGGTGAGCACCGTGAAATTTCTGCGGAAGATACCGCAGACATGCTGAAAAACTCGCATTCCGTGATCATCACCCCGGGCTACGGCATGGCGGTGGCGCAGGCGCAGTATCCGGTGGCGGAAATCACCGAGAAGCTGCGCGCGCGAGGCATCAAGGTTCGCTTTGGTATTCACCCGGTGGCGGGCCGTCTGCCGGGCCACATGAACGTGCTGCTGGCGGAAGCGAAAGTGCCTTACGACATCGTGCTGGAAATGGATGAGATCAACGATGATTTCGCCGACACCGACACCGTGCTGGTCATTGGGGCCAACGACACCGTTAACCCTGCTGCACAGGACGATCCGGGTAGCCCAATCGCCGGGATGCCGGTTCTGGAAGTGTGGAAGGCGCAGAACGTCATTGTCTTCAAGCGTTCCATGAACACCGGCTATGCCGGGGTACAGAACCCGCTGTTCTTCAAAGAGAACACTCACATGCTGTTTGGCGACGCCAAGGCCAGCGTGGATGCGATTCTGAAAGCGCTGTAATTCGCTTTCTCCTGACAAACCGCCCTTCGGGGCGGTTTTCTTATTTCTGCGGTCAGCTTTTCTCCTCTGTCTATACTTTACCCTTTGTGTAATACGAGGAGGTGTAATGCAATTTCTGTCCCGCTTCGACTTCATCGCGTTGATGATGACGCCGACATTCTGGATAGGCGCCGCCACGGTTGTCTTTGTGACGCTGCTGGTGTACTGGCTGCTGACGCGCCTGATAGCGTTCGTTAAGAAAGGCATCACCACCTGGGGCGACAAGCACCCGGCCACCAACCGGATGCGTTTTATCCTGACGGATATGCTTAACCGCACCAGCCGCTTCCTGCTGTTTGTGGTGGCACTGCTCCTCAGCCTGCGTTTCGTTGACCTGCCCGATCATCTTTTTGGCACCGTCAGCCACGCCTGGTTCCTGGTCTTCGCCATCCAGGTAGCGCTGTGGATGGATCAGGGGGTCGTGTCGTGGCTTCGTCACGTCATGCTGGCGCCGGGAAGCCATAAAAACCCGGTTACGCTGGTGATCACGGGGCTTATTCTCCGTGCCATCGTCTGGTCAGTGATGCTGCTGTCTATCCTTGCTAACGCGGGCGTCAACATCACTGCTCTGGTTGCCAGCCTTGGGGTAGGGGGTATTGCCATTGCCCTTGCCGTACAAACGATTCTGAGCGACGTGTTTGCCTCGCTTTCTATCGGCTTTGATAAACCGTTCGAAATTGGCGATTTCGTGGTGTTCAACGACGTGGCGGGGACGGTAGAGCACATTGGCCTGAAAACGACCCGTATCCGCAGCCTGAGCGGAGAGCAGATCGTCTGCGGCAACGCCATTTTGCTTCAGCAGACGCTTCACAACTACAAACGCATGCAGACGCGCCGCATCGTCTTTACCTTTGGCGTTGCCAGCGACACGCCGCCCGATAAGCTCCGCTACGTGGGGGATATGGTCAGGCAAATCATTACCGATGTCGGTGAGACAAAATTCGATCGCGCCCATTTTCTCGGATTCGACCGCGACCGCCTGACGTTTGAAGTCGTCCATATTGTTAATACCGCGGATTACAACAAATACATGGACATCCAGCAGGAGATCAATATCCGTATTCTTGAAGGGCTGAACGCCCAGGAGATTAAGCTGGCGCTGCCCAGCATGGTATTGCACGCGCCGTGGATGCAGGATGAGTCAGGTGAACAGCCGAAGCCGGTAATGGAGAGCTGATGAGAAAAGCCCGCCGGAGCGGCGGGCTTTTAAATTACGTTAATCGTCTTCCGGGTCGTCCAGCTCAATCGGCGTCTGATACTCATCCGGCTTAATGACCAGCAGGTCGCAGCGCAGATGGTCGATCACCTGTTCGGCAGTATTGCCGAGGAAAGCGGCAGAAATACCGGTCCGGCCAATGGTTCCCAGGACCACAATCCCGGCCTGCAGATGCTCGGCTAAATCCGGGATCACCTCTTCAGGCAGCCCTTTTTCCACGTGCGTCATGTTCTCGTCGATGCTGAACTTCTGGCGCAGCGCTTTCATCGCCAGCAGATGCTGGCCGCGGATGGCGTCGTTATAGACGCTAGGGTCAAATTCCGGCAGCTCGATGGCGATATTGATCGGGGTAACCGGATAGGCACCCACCAGATGCACTTCGGTGTGGTTGACCTGGTCAGCAAGCTGGATGGTCTCCTTCACCAGCTTTTCGTTGAGCGAATTGTGATAATCCTCTTCGCTCGCAAGGTTCACCGCCACAACGGCTTTCCCGCCTTCAGGCCACGGCTGGTCTTTCACCATCCAGACCGGGCAAGGGCATTTACGCAGCAAATGCCAGTCGGTCGGGGTGAAGATCACGGATTCCAGCTTGTCGTGCTGGTGCGCCATCTTCAGCAGCAGGTCGTGCCCGCCGGCAACCACTTCCTGGATAATGGCTTCAAAAGGTCGGTTATGCCAGACCACTTTAATATCAATAGGCACACCCGCTTCCAGGTAATACTTCGCCTGTTCACGGATCCACGCGGTACGCTGGCTGATGACGCCCTGACGCATAGCGGTGCGCTCGTCAGGCGACAGAAGGGTGGTCATCTCATACGAGAAGTCATAGATCGGCAAAAACGCTTTGATTTTGCCACCAATCCGTTGATGTAAATACACAGCACGTCGTAATGCCGGCTGATCGTCCTGATTCGGATCGATAGCCACCAGCATGTTTTGATACTTTGCCATACAGGTCTCCTTACTACTGTCACCACAGTCTGTAATTAAAAGAGTAACCTATATATCCTGAATGAAACAGAGGGGAGCTTTTGCCAGATCAATAATTCATGAAAATTTATCAGAGGAAAAGTACGGTGGTTGTCACCGCGATAAACGCAATGAACAGCAGCACCATTACCGCTATCGCAAAGGTCGTGGAATCCTGAACGTAGGTTTTTTCCTCCCCCTTCATTGGGCCGACAAGCATGATCCAGATGAAGATAAAGGTCACAGAGGCAATCACGACTGAAACGAAAAACAAACTTTCTCTCAATTCATAACCTCAACGACAACCTTTCAGGCGCTGTGTAGGGACGTGCTACGGTGAAAATGTCTTGAAACGGGGGCGATTATACCAGACCAATAAATCACGTGAATTTATCAGTCTGGTCATCAGCATGCGGAGAGTTATGCCACGTTGCGGGCGTGCCCGGCAAGAACGGCCAGCGCTTCACCGTTTTCGATAGTGATGTATTTACCCTTAACGGCCAGCATACCGCTCTTCTGGAAACGGCCCAGCAGACGGCTGATGGTTTCCACGGTCAGGCCCAGGTAGTTACCGATATCGCCACGGGTCATGGTCAGACGGAACTCACGCGGCGAGAAACCGCGCTCGGCGAAGCGGCGGGAGAGGTTATAGATAAACGCGGCCAGGCGCTCTTCTGCATTCTTTTTGGAAAGCAGCAGGATCATGTCCTGATCGCCTTTGATCTCACCGCTCATCAGACGCATCATCTGCTGACGCAGGTTAGGCATCTTGCCGGACAGATCGTCCAGGGTTTCAAACGGGATTTCGCAAACCATCGAGGTTTCGAGTGCCTGAGCAAAGCTCGGGTGGTGGCCAGTGCCGATGGCATCAAAGCCCACCAGATCGCCAGCCAGATGGAAGCCGGTGATCTGCTCGTCACCCTGTTCGGTGATGGTGTAGCTCTTGATGGTGCCAGAACGGATTGCATAGAGCGATTTCAGTTCGTCTCCCGCTTTAAACAGCGTCTGCCCTTTCTGAATAGGCTTTTTGCGCTCGATGATGTTATCAAGCTGATCGAGTTCATGCTCATTCAGGGTAAACGGGATACAGAGCTGGCTGATGCTGCAATCCTGGCAATGGATAGCACAACCGCCAGACTGAATGCGTCGTATAATTCGCTTTTCCGGGATCATAGGTTTGCTCAAGCCTTAATTGATATTGGTCAATTTTAACATCTTTTTGGTAAGTACGTAAGCCTGACAAACCCTCAATAAGGACAAGTGGCGACATTGTGTCGCCATCTTCTTGAAATTCCACAACTTGATTATGGATTTTTAGCCTAACCGGAAGAAAATTAAGCACAAAAAGCCTGGGATCTAGAGCAAGAGATACCCTTCGTGACGCAGCAGCCATTCTTTTCGCTGCACGCCGCCGGCATAGCCTGTCATGGTACCGTTGCGGCCAATGACGCGATGGCAGGGCACCACAATGCTGACCGGGTTAGAGCCGTTCGCGGCACCCACCGCGCGTGCGGCCCCCGCGCGGCCTAGCTGCTCCGCGAGCTGGCCGTAATGCATGACCTGCCCGCAGGGTATCGAACGCAGGGCCTGCCACACTTCGCGCTGAAAAGGGGTGCCTGCCGTGGCGGTCGGCAGAGTATTGATGATGCTGAGATCGCCTTCGAAGTAGGCCGCAAGCTTATCGCTCAGACCACCCGGATTGGTGGCGCTGATGCGTTCATAACCCTGTGAGCGGTAGTGAACATTCAGCAGTTCTTCCATGCGATCGCTGTGCTCTTCCCATTCGACGGCGCGCAGGCAGAACTGCTCGTCCGCGATCACCCACAGCGGCCCAAGCGGCGTTGCAATCTTATCTTCGAGTAATCTCAGCATTTTCAATCCTTTAGTTCAGCCTCGGGTATATCCCCGGCCCAATCGGCAGGCCGACAAGATACCATGCCACCAGCATCACCAGCCATACCCCTAAAAAGATAAGCGGGTAGGGTAAAACCAGCGAATAATAGGTACCCAGTCTGGCCTCGGGCTTATAGCGCTGCAGGAAGCCTAAAAACAGCGGAACGAAAGGTGAGACGGGGGCCAGCGGGATCACCGACGAGTCAGCGATACGGAACAGGATCTGCGCGAACGCCGGGTGGAACCCCAGCATCATGAACATCGGCACGAAGATCGGCGCCAGAATCGACCAGATTGCGGAGCCGCTGGCGATAAACATGCACAGCAGAGATGACAGCAGCGCCAGGCCGACAAACGCCGGCACGCCGCTTAGCCCGGCGGCCTCCAGCGCGTCGGTCAGACCCACGGCCATAAACTTGCCCATATTGCTCCAGTTAAACATGGCAACGAATTGCGCCAGCGGGAACACCATCACAATAAAACCCGCCATCTCTTTCATCGGCTCGATCATCAGCTGCGGCAGATCGCCCTGACGGCGGATTTTGCCGGTGGCGATACCGTAAGCGAGCGAAACGACAAAGAAAAAGAGAATAATCAGCGGCACGATGCCCTGAATAAACGGCGACGGCAGGACGGTATGTTTAACCGGATCGCGCAATATGCCGTTTTCCGGCACCACCATCAGCGCCACCAGCGCGATAAAGGCCAGCGAGACCGCGCCAGCCACGCGCAGGCCGAAGCGCTGCTCTTTGCTCAGGGTCTCCAGCTTTTCATCGCTACGGCCTTCCCATTTGCCCAGACGCGGCTCGACGATCTTATCGGTAATCAGCCCGCCGACAAGCGTCAGGACAATCACTGAGCTCGCCATAAAGTACCAGTTGTCGATCACGCTGACGTGCATCCCTGCGTCAATGGTTTTCGCCGCCTCCGTGCTGATGCCTGAGAGCAACACGTCGGTGGTGACGATCAGCAGGTTAGCGGTAAATCCACAGCCCACGCCCGCAATTGCCGACAGCAGGCCCGCCACGGGATGACGTCCGACGGCGAGGAAGATCAGCGCCCCCATCGGCGGCATAATCACCAGCGCAGCGTCGGATGAAATGTGGCTGAAAAAGGCGATAAACAGCACCATGTAGCTCGCGTATCGCGCGCTGACGTGGGACGCCATTTTCACCATCAATGCGGGCAGCAAACCCACGCGTTCAGCCAGCCCGGCTCCCAGCACCAGCGCCAGAATGGCTCCGAGCGGGGCGAAGCCGCTGAAGTTCTTAATCACGTTGGGTAAAAACCAGTGCAGCCCGTCAACGCTGAGCAGATTTTTCACCGCCACCAGGCTGCCGTCAGCCGGGCTGCGCACGCTGACGTCAAAGGCTGAGAGCACGGCGGTGGCGACCATCAAAATCACAATCAGATAGATAAACAGCAGGAAAGGGTGCGGCACTTTATTGCCGATCCTTTCAACCCAGCCATAGAGCTTACCGGATGGGGAATGCGAAGGTATGGATGACATACTCATGGGCGTTCCTCGGGAGTGTTGTGTTGTTGTGTTGTGTTTTTTATTTTAAAGGTGACGGTGTCACGTCTTGTGGGATCGGACACACGTACGGTTTTTCTTGTAATTGTTGTTCGAACTCTTCACGGCATTTTTTCAGCAGCGCTGCGTCCTGCAGCAGATTGAGCGCGGTCGCGCCCATCACTTTTCCCGCCAGCAGCATGCCTTTGTGGGCAATGGAGGTTCGCCCCTGCGCCACCAACTGCCAGGTGTGCAGCGGCGTGCCGACGGTAAAGCAGGGGCTGAAGCACTGGGCGACCGGCATTTTCCAGCTGACGTCACCCACGTCCGTTGAACCCGCCAACACGTTATCGGTGATGGCATAGGGCGCGACTTCATCCACCAGAAGCGTCTCCTGATGGCGGCGGGCAAAGGCTTTGCCTGCTTCTCCCCCCGTGGCGGCAATGTTTTTCAGGCTGTTCTGCAGATCGTTGGGCGTCAGCGTGGCGCGGATTTCGCGGGCAAAGTCGCGCTCTTCATCGGTCCACTCCGGCGTGCCGTAGTGCTGCAACGCGCGGTACATTGCCGCCTCAAGCGTGCGGTTCGGCAGGTAGCTGGAGCAGGCTTTATCAAAGCGGCACTCGACGGTGGTTTCGGTCATCATTGCCGCGCCCTGGGCAATTTTTTCGATGCGTTGGTAGATCTGCTGCGCGTCGGCCATCTCCGGGGCGCGGATCAGGTACAGCACTTCAGCCTGCGCCTGCACCACGTTGGGCGAAATCCCGCCGGTGTCGGTGATGGCGTAATGGACGCGCGCTTTCTCTATGATGTGCTCGTTAAGGAAGTTGGTGCCGGTAGTCATCAGCGTCACGGCGTCCAGCGCGCTGCGCCCTAAATGGGGCGAGTTGGCCGCATGCGCCGCCACGCCGTGAAAACGCCAGGCCGCCTGAATGTTGGCGAGCGTGCTGACGTTAAACATCCCGGCAAAGGCCTCCGGGTGCCAGGTGACGGCGGCATCAACGTCATCAAACAGACCTTCACGTACCATAAAGGTTTTCCCGGAGCCGCCTTCCTCACCGGGACAGCCGTAAAAACGCACCGTTCCGCTGCCGCCGTGCTGCTCCAGCCAGCTTTTTACCGCCACCGCGCCCGCAAGCGCTGCGGTGCCCAGCAGGTTATGCCCGCAGCCGTGGCCGTTTGCCCCCGGCGTGGCGGATTGCGCCGTCGCGCAGTGCGCCTGCTGGCTTAGCCCGGCCAGTGCGTCGTACTCGCCCAGCAGAGCGATAACCGGTTTTCCGCTGCCGAAGCTGGCAATAAAGGCATTTGGGATACCGCCTGCCTCGCGGGTCAGCGTAAAGCCCTCGGCTTCCAGCTCGTCAGCGAGCCGTCTGGAGGACCAGACCTCTTCAAAGCGGGTTTCGGGATGATCCCAAATTGCGTCGGCAATATCGGTTAGCGTCTGACATCGCGTATCGATGGCATCGGCAATAAAAGCGTAGTTCTCCTGCATTACACACCTCGCGTCCACGGGAAATTGAGCGCAGTTCGCGCCAGCGTTTCAATGGCGACAGCCATGACCTGCTCATCGAAGTCGAATTTTTCGTTGTGATGTCCGGCGCTCAAATCCGTGCCAAACACCATATACGACGCCATGCCGCCGTTCTGCTGCACGCGGGCCATCATCAGCGTGGCGTCTTCAGAGCCTGCTGGCGCTTTCACCTTATCGATTGCGTGCACAATTCCCGATACCTGGCTCGCCTGTTCACGCAGGTAATCAACCCAGGCCGGCGTCGGCGCGCTGGAGGTGGCGGCCCCCATCAGGCGCATCTCCGCGCTCACGCCATAGAGCGCGGCCGCGCCGGTAATGACAGCCTGCGCGCGTTCAAAGACATACTGGTTTATTGCTTCGCTTTCGCCGCGGGTTTCAACCTTAATCAGTGCATTTGCGGGCACCACGTTGCGGCCGCTACCCGCCTGCATCACGCCGACGTTGACGCGGGAAGCGCCTTCGCTGTGCGGGGCGATGCTGTGCAGGGAGAGGGCGGCCTGCGCGGCGGCAAGCAGGGCGTTACGACCATCCTCCGGTTTGCCGCCCGCGTGTGCGGCAACGCCGGTAAAGTTCACGTCGAACTTGGTGGTTGCCATAAAGTTATCGCTGCCGCAGATCGCCGTTCCGGCAGGGACGCCGGTACCAATATGGATGGCGGTAAAATAATCCACGTCGTCCAGCGCCCCGGCGGCGACCATGGCGCGCGCGCCGCGGGTGCCTTCTTCGGCAGGCTGGAAGATCAGCTTGATGGTACCGTTGAGCTGCGCTTCATTCTGCTTAAGCACCTGGGCCAGCCCCAGGCCAATGGTGGTGTGGCCGTCGTGCGCGCAGGCGTGCATCATTCCCGCGTTGCAGGAGGCAAAACCGTCGCGGAACGGGCGATGGCTGTCGTCGAGCGCTTCACTTAAATCCAGGGCATCCATATCGACGCGAAACGCCAGCGTCGGGCCAGGGCGGCCGGTATTCAGGGTCGCCACAATGCCGGTAAATCCGCCTTCAAACGGTGCCAGCCATTTCTCAGGCACGCCTTGCGAACGCGCACGGGCAAACTCTTTTTCCAGGATGGCGTTATCGGGCAGCCCCATACGGCTCCCGGCATCGACCACGTCGCGACCCATCGCCAGTTTGTAACCCAGCGAGTCCAGGGTTTCCGCGACCTTCGCGGCGGTACGAAACTCTACCCAGCCTGATTCCGCATAATGGTGAAAATCCCGACGCCATGCGATCAGCTGGGGAGCCAATGTCTGGATGTACTGTGCCAGTGTGTCCATGTCTGTTCCTGTCATCATTAAAAAATGTGAACTGCTTCACGCCGTGATAGTTTTTACTTATCACTAACCGTTTTTTCACAGTTTTAACCGTTCAGGAATTACCCTCGCACATCCCTTTCCATTAAAGTAGATGACAGTTTCTTTACTCTGATAAACAACGGTTATCGGTTGAGCTATGTCATTTCAGATTAAATTTCATCAAATTCGGGCGTTTGTTGAGGTTGCGCGCCAGGGCAGCATTCGCGGCGCCAGCCGGACGCTGAATCTCTCACAGCCGGCGTTGACCAAATCCATCAAAGAGCTGGAGGAGGGCATGGCGGCGCAGCTTTTCGTGCGCAGGAGTAAGGGCGTCGCGCTGACCGAATGCGGCGAGGGGTTTTATCAGCGCGCCAGGCTGATTCTGGAAGAATTGCGCGCGGCGCAGGATGACATTCGCCAGCGGCAGGGGGAGCTGGCCGGGCAGATCAATATCGGGATGGGGGCCAGCGTGTCACGCAGCCTGATGCCCGCCGTCATCACTCGTTTTCACGCCCAGCATCCGCAGGTCAAGGTGCGGATTATGGAAGGGCAGCTGGTGTCGATGATCAATGAATTGCGCCAGGGTGAACTGGATTTCACCATCAACACCTATTATCAGGGGCCTTACGACCATGAATTTACGTTCGAAAAACTCTTCGAAAAACCGTTTGCGGTATTTTGCCGGGAAGGGCATCCGGCGACAGGGGCAACATCCATTAACGATCTTCTGCATTATAACTGGACAATGCCAACGCCGCGTGGAAGTTATTATAAGCAATTAGAAGATTTATTTAGCCACCGCTCGCAAATACCGCGAATTGGCGTGGTGTGCGAAACTTTTTCTTCCTGCATTAGCCTTGTCGCGCAAAGCGATTTTTTAAGTATCCTGCCGCAGGAATTAGGCTGTGACCCGCTGCTGGCGCACCGTCTGGTCATCCTGCCGGTTGTCGAATCGCTTCCCAAAGCCGCATATTATTTAATTCAGCGCCGGGATTCTCGACAAACTCCGCTTGCCGAATCATTAATTACGCAATTCAGAAGGGAAGCAAGAAAAATAGTTTTAGGGTGAAATTATCATAATAAAAAAACAGAGCCTGTCCGACATCAGACAGACCCTACAGTACACACAGCAGTGCGTCCTTTCGCAAGTCCTGGGTATTATATCCATGAGGCAGGTAAATTTAGTTATAACACCTTTCCCGAAAAATGAAAGGAAGGTGAATGATTGATTTCACGAAAATTTAACGTAAATCACTTATTTTATCGTTGCTATGGTTTTAGTTAAGTCAGATTTAAGTGCATTTTGTAATTACTATATATATTCATCGGGTTAATATTTGTCTCGCGCCTCACCTTCTAAGGGTTATTGAGGCGCCGGTCTGGCGCAGGTATAGTACAAGCCCAGATGTAGCCGGAGGATTTCCATGAACCCTGACGACAAATCTCTTTTTCTTGACGCCATGGAGGATGTCCAGCCCCTGAAGCGCTGCACCGATATCCACTGGCAGCAAAGCCGTAATACCCGGGCTCGCCAGGACATCGATACCGAACAGCTCGACAACTTTCTGACCCTGGGTTTCCTTGAGCTATTGCCCCTTGACGAGCCGCTGGCTTTTCAGCGCGAAGGCGTTCAGCAGGGCGTTATTGATAAGCTGCGTTCGGGTAAATACTCCCGACAGGCCAGCCTGAATCTGTTGCGCCAGCCTGCTGAACGCTGCCGCCAGATGCTGTATTCCTTTATTCGTCAGGCCAGTCGTGACGGACTACGTAACCTGATCGTCATTCACGGGAAAGGGCGCGAGCAGAATTCGCACCCTAATGTGGTGCGCAGCTATCTTGCTCGCTGGTTAACCGAGTTCGAGGAAGTGCAGGCTTTCTGCGTGGCGCTGCCGCATCACGGCGGCAGCGGGGCATGCTATGTTTCCCTGCGAAAATCCGATGAAGCAAAACAGGACAACTGGGAGCGGCACGCCAAGCGCAGCCGCTAGCGGGCGATATCTTCGCCCGCCTGAGGCTTAAAACGTTTCCCAGTTACTGTCGGGGGTGGCGGTTGCCGTTGCCGGACGCAGCAGCTGCGGCGTTTTAACGTTGGCCGGGCGCGGGGCGGTGGCGTTGACTTTACCGTTCAGGCGAAACGCGGCCACGGCCTGGCGCAGCTGTTCGGACTGGTCTTCCAGCGCCGCTGCCGCCGTGGCGGACTGCTGCACCAGCGCGGCGTTTTGCTGCGTCACGCTGTCCATCTGCGACACGGCGAGGCTCACCTGCTCAATACCGCGGCTCTGCTCGTCGGACGCGGACGAAATCTCGCCCATGATATCGGTCACGCGGGTGACGGCGGCGACAATCTCCTTCATGGTGGTGCCAGCCTCGCTGACCTGCTCAGAACCGGTGTTCACCCGGCTGACGGAGTTCTCGATAAGCCCTTTAATCTCTTTCGCCGCCTGCGCGCTGCGGCTGGCCAGCGTACGGACTTCACCGGCGACAACCGCAAAACCGCGGCCTTGCTCGCCGGCGCGCGCGGCTTCCACCGCGGCGTTAAGCGCCAGAATGTTGGTCTGGAACGCAATGCTGTCAATCACGCCGGTAATATGGGCGATTTGCTGCGAACTGTTGGCAATTTCGTTCATGGTGCGAACCACGTTATCCACGACGTGGCCGCCGCGAGCCGCTGTTTCAGAGGCGTTCTTCGCCAGCAACGTCGCCTGACGGGCGTTATCGGAGTTCTGTTTAACCGTCGCGGTCAGCTCTTCCATGCTGGCGGCAGTTTCTTCGAGCGAGGCAGCCTGCTCTTCGGTGCGGGCGGAGAGATCGTTGCTCCCTGCGGCAATTTCACCCGCGCCGGTGTAGATGGAATCGGTGCTGCCGCGCACGGCGCTGACGGTGGTTACCAGCGATTGCTGCATCTCATGCAGGCCGGCGGCCAGCTGACCCATTTCATTGCGGCCAGAGAGGGCGATATTCTGCGTCAGGTCGCCTCCTGCAATGGCGCGAATATGGTTCATGATGGCGTTGAGCGGTTTTAACAGCAGGTGCTGTAAACCCTGCCAGATCACCACCAGAACGGCAATAACGGCCAGGAAAATAGCTGCCAGCGTCCACTGCATCTGGGTGAAGCTGCTCTGGTTCTCTTCGGTTGCCGCTTTCAGCAGCGTGTTGTTTTCGGCGCGCCAGCGGTTGTAGACCGCTTCCATATCGTCCTGAGCCTGCTGAGCGTCCAGATCGCCATAGGCCTGATAGTTGTCGGCACGCAGATACTCAATCGACAAACGCATCACTTCATGCATCTGATTCCAGGATTTCTGCATCTCGTCGGTTAACGCCGCATTCTGGCCGTTAACCTGCGGCATTTTCTGCCATTCTTTGTTATAGGTTTCCGCTTTAGCCAGAGAGTCGCCTGCGGTGCCGAGCAGTTTGTTAATTGCGGCAAGGGATGCCGGATCGCGCTGGTTTTTCAGGTAGCGAATTGCCACGCGGGTGACGGTGACACGTGTTTTCACCAGCGTGTTCACGCTGTCGCTCAGGCTTTCCTGCTGGGCATTCAGCACGCCGGAGTTCTGGAAGTTATGGCGATCGTTGCTGACGGCAGAGTAGAACAACCCTCCCGTGACAACTTGCAGCAGACAGAATATGGTGAGGGCAAAGATAATTCCGGTAATCACGTGCAGATTTTTCAGCATAGCGGTCGTCCGTTAGAAAAGATGCAGAGGTACACCAATACTATCGTCGTATAGAATTTAAACTTTAATTTAACTCGCGCTTAACTTAGGGCTTCGGTCAGGAACCTGTTGTAAATCCGGATCATTTTGATGAGGAAGGTTAATATGAGCAGCATTGATAAAAGCGGGACGTACGCGCTCGGAACGCGAACGGTTAAACGACTGGGCTACGGGGCGATGCAGCTTGCCGGGCCGGGCGTGTTTGGCCCGCCGAAGGATAAACAAGCCGCGTTGGACGTGCTGCGCGAAGCCGTGGCGGCGGGCGTGAACCATATTGATACCAGCGATTTTTATGGTCCGCATGTGACGAACCAGCTGATCCGCGAGGCGCTTCATCCTTACCGGGACGATCTCACCCTCGTCACCAAGATCGGCGCCCGCCGTGATGACAAAGGGGCCTGGCTGCCCGCCTTTTCCGCGCAGGAACTGACTCAGGCGGTGCATGACAACCTGCGTAATCTGAAGCTGGATGTGCTGGACGTGGTGAATCTGCGGATCATGTTTAGCGCACACGGCCCTGCGGAGGGATCGATTGCTGAACCGCTTTCCACCCTCGCAGAATTACAGCAGCAAGGCCTGGTGCGCCACATTGGCCTGAGCAACGTCACGGCCACGCAGGTGGCGGAAGCGCGGAAGATGGTGCAGGTCGTCTGCGTGCAGAACATGTACAACATTGTGAACCGCGGCGATGATGCGCTGGTAGATTTACTGGCGCAGCAGGGGATTGCGTATGTGCCGTTCTTCCCACTGGGAGGCTTTACGCCACTGCAGTCTACCGGCCTGCAGGCCGTCGCGGATTCCCTGGGCGCAACGGCGATGCAGGTTGCGCTGGCATGGCTGTTGCAACGGTCGCCGAACATCCTGCTGATCCCCGGTACTTCATCCGTGGCGCATCTGCGGCAAAACCTTGCGGCGGGAGAGGTGCAATTGCCGCCTGAAGCACTTGAAAAACTGAATGCTCTGATGGGTTAATCACGGCATGGGCAAAGCCGGAAGGACACTTCCAGACTTTGCCCGATCAGACTCCGCATTGACTTTTCTGTCTGTGAAGCGCTAACGCTTCTGCCACAATCTCCTGCTTGCTTTTACGCGTCTCAAAGGCGGTGATTCTGATGTATTCCATCAAATCAGGCTCAATGCGGGCGCTCAACATCCTGAGATCGGCCTCCTTTGCTAAACCGCGGGCAACTCGCTTGTCGGGATAGTCACGGGCTGGCATAGAAAACGTCCTCCAAAAGTCTTGATAATTCGTGCCCTAAAATATGCGTCACTCTTATATAAAAGTCAATTGATAGTGTTTGTGTAGTAATTTGGTGATCTTTCGTTTTTCACTTTAAGTGATTTTAAAGTGTTTGTTTGTGACTTTCTTATGACTTGCGTTTAACCCATCTGCGACCGCCCGCACAAGAGATGGCTGAATTAAATCCGCTCAAACTTCAAGGCGTTTGCGGTCTTTGTCGGAAATGACCTTGATCCTGTGCCGTAATCCGTAATACTGTGTTTATATACAGTATCTGGCGGGAAAGGCATTTATGGACACTCTCTTTTCTTATCATCCAAAACAACCTATTGAATTACCTCTCTATCTTGAGCGCGTTGCCTGTGGCTTCCCAAGCCCTGCGCAGGATTATGTGGAGGATCGTCTCGATCTTAACCGGCTGGCAGTCAGGCACCCCAGTGCGACTTACTTTATCAAAGTGAGCGGGGACTCCATGATCGACGCGGGGATTAGCGACGGCGATCTGCTGGTGGTCGACCGTTCGTTGAATGCTGAACATGGGGATATCGTTGTGGCGTCGGTCGCCGGTGAGTTCACGGTGAAAGAGCTACAGACCCGTCCGGTTCTGAGACTGTTGCCGCGTAATGCCCGCTATCAGCCGATCGCCTTTCAGTCCGAAGAGGAGCTGCAAATCTTCGGTGTCGTCACTCATACGCTTAAAACGCATAAACATGTTCGCGCTGGTTGATGTGAATAGTTTCTATGCCTCCTGCGAGAGGGTGTTTCGCCCCGATCTGGTGGGTAAACCCATCGTGGTGGTGTCCAATAACGACGGCTGCATTATTTCGCTGTCGCGAGAGGCAAAGCAGTTCGGCATAAAAATGGGGGAACCCTATTTTAAATTCAAAGAGAAGGGTTATCCGTCGCGGGTTTACGTCTTTAGCTCGAACTATGCGCTGTATGCCGACCTCAGCAGCCGGGTGATGCAAACGCTGACCGATCTCGCGCCGGCCATTGAGATCTACTCCATTGATGAAGCATTTGTGAACGTTTCGGGTGTCAGCAACTGCCTGTCGCTGGAAGCATTCGGTCATCAGATGCGTACGCAGGTCTTCAAAAACACAGGCTTAACCGTTGGCGTCGGGATTGCGCCGACCAAAACGCTGGCGAAGCTGGCCAACTATGCGGCGAAGCGGTGGTCAGCCACCGGGGGCGTGGTCGATCTCTCGGATCGTGAACGGCAGCGTAAGCTGCTGGCAAAGGTTCCGGTGGAGGAGGTGTGGGGAGTAGGACGACGCATCACGAAAAAGCTCAACGCGATGGGGATTACCACGGCGCTGGAGCTGGCGGAAGCGTCATCCTGGGTCATCCGCAAACATTTTAACGTGGTTATGGAGCGCACGGCACGCGAGCTTCGCGGTGAGCCCTGCCTCGATCTGGAAGAGTTTACCCCTACGAAGCAGCAAATTATCTGTAGCCGCTCGTTTGGACACCGTATTACGCAGTACGAGGAGATGCACCAGGCCATTTGCGCCTATGCGGAACGCGCAGCAGAGAAACTGCGCGGCGAGCATCAATACTGTCGTTTTATCAGCGTGTTTGTACGCACCAGCCCGCACGCGGACAACGAAATTTATTACGGCAATCAGGCTTCCGTCACCCTGATGACGCCCACCAATGACTCGCGCGATATCATCCGCGCCGCCACGGAGGCGCTGGGGCGTATCTGGCTTGACGGGTATCGCTATATGAAAGCCGGGGTCATGCTGGCGGACTTTTTCAGCAGCGGCGTCGCTCAGCTTAACTTGTTTGACGATAACCGCCCGAGCGTCAACAGCGCGGCGCTGATGGAGACGATCGACAGCCTGAATCATTCCGGCAAAGGGAAGATATGGTTTGCCGGGCAGGGGATTGAGAAATCCTGGGCGATGAAGCGTGAGATGCTGTCACCGGCTTATACGACGCGGTACGCGGATTTACCGGTGGCGCGGTAGGAGGCGGTTATTTTGCGGGGGCGTGCTCCGCGATCTCAATCAGCAATTGCTCAATCACGCCGACGACGCTTCGCACGCGTTGCGGAATAAAGCGGGCGTCAGGATAGACGGCATAGAGAACGCGATCGGGCAACCGCCAGTCGGGCAATACCGGCACCAGCGTGCCGGTTTTCAGCGCCCTGGCCGCAAGCGGTCGCTGCATACCGCCGATACCGATGCCCGCCTCCAGCGCCCGTAGCAGCGCGTCGCTGGTGTTGGCGCGGAAAACGGTATTCACTTTTACTTCGATCGCTTCTTCATCCGTGATGAGCCGCAGGGGGGCATCCAGCGGGATGCCGCTAAAGCGCACGTGGGGCAGCGTGGTCAGCTCGCTCACGTCGTGCACCGCCTGAAAGCCGGGGGCGGCGAACAGCGCGCTTTCAATACGCGCCAGCACGCGGGCCGCATGCGCCTGCGGGGGCTCACTGCCCAGCCTAATCGCGACGTCCACGCCCTCCGTCACCAGGTCTGCAAGGCGGTCATCAAGAGAAAGTCTGAGATGTAATTCTGGATGCAGGCGCTGCAGCTCCAGTAGATGTGGCAAGACGATCTTCCCCAGGCCGCTCGGCAGCTGGACATGAACGTTTCCCTGAAATTGATGATCGACCGGCGCCAGCCGTCCCTCCGCTTCCCGCATGGCGTCCAGCAGCAGCTGCATGTCGCGGCGGTAACGTTCTCCCTGTTCGGTCAGCTTCATTGCACGCGTTGTTCGGTGCAGTAACACCACGCCCAGTTCTTGTTCAAGGGCGGCGATCTGCTGGCTGACGGCGGACTGCTTCATCCCGCTCCGACGGGCTGCGGCAGAAAAAGAGCCTGCGTCCGCGACGCAAAGAAAGGTGGAAATGGCGTTGAGCTTATTATTCATTTAATGGTTTTTCTGATAAGTGCTATCGGATGGAGGGGGTATTCACTAAAAAAATAATATATGACACTGCATCTGTCACCCTTTCTGGAGAAACACGATGGATAAGATGCAGCAACAAAATGTCGCCCTGGTCGCGGGCGCGAGCGGAATTGTCGGCAGACAGCTTGTTAAAACGCTTCTGCACAATGGATGGGAAGCGATCGGCCTGAGCCGTCAGGCGTTATCCCATCCTGACGGCATTCCAGTGGTGAACGTCGATTTGCTGGATGCTAAGGACAGCGCGCGGGCGCTGCAATCGCTGAGCAGGGTTACCCATCTCTTTTACAGCGCCTGGGTTAACGCCGCGAACTGGACAGAGATGGTTGAGCCGAACGTCACTATGCTGCGTAACCTGGTCAGCACCCTCGAAAAAACGGCACCTTTGCAGACGGTCAGCCTGATGCAAGGCTACAAAGTGTATGGCGCACACCTGGGGCCGTTTAAAACTCCGGCACGCGAAAGCGATCCTGGCGTGCCCGGTGCAGAATTTAACGCCGCGCAGCTCGCGTGGCTCAGCCAGTTTCAGCAGGGGAAACGCTGGCACTGGAATGCCATTCGGCCGGGCGTGGTGGGCAGTGCGGTGCCCGGTAATACCATGAACCTTGCGCTGAGTATCGCCCTGTATGCCTCTTTGTGTAAGGCGCTGGGGTTACCGCTGCGTTTTCCCGGTTCGGAACAGACCTGGCACAGCATTGTGGATTATACCGATGCCGGACTGCTGGCGGAGGCCACGCTGTGGGCGGCTACGTCACCGGCAGCACATAATCAGGCGTTCAACGTGAATAATGGCGATATCTGGCGCTGGAGCGAACTGTGGCCGCGCATTGCCCGCTGGTTTGAACTGGACTCTGCGCCGCCGGTGAGGTTGTCGTTTCACCAGCTGTTTACGGACTATCGCGGCGTATGGCGCGATCTTGCCGGGGAAGGGCTGGTGGAAGCGGATATTTTGCAGCTGAGCGATGGGCAGTTTGCCGATTTCGTCTTCAGCTGGAACTACGACATGTTTGGTGACGGGAGCAAGCTGCGGCGGTCGGGCTTCACGCGGATGCAGGCGACGGATGAGATGTTTTTCAGCCTGTTCGCGCAGCTGAGAGCGGCGCGGATTATTCCCTGATAAATCTGGGCGTCCAGGTGCAAGCCAGGACGCCGGGGGATTTACTCAACCGTTAAGGCATTAACAACCTCGGCCACGCTTTTCACGCTGCGGATGTTCCCAATCCCCGTGCCGAGCGCGATATAGCCTTCATCGGTATTATCTTCCAGCATGCCCAGGCGCAGACCCCGTAATCCTCCCATCGCCTTGCCCAGCGCTTCGTTGCTTGCGCCTGCTTTATCCATCGACGCCAGTTTTTCCGCCAGCTTGCCGGGAAGAGCGCGGTAGTAATGGGGCACGGTGCGGAAAAGCAGCAAATCGAGACCGTTGGCAGCAACAATTTTCTCTTTGACTCCCTGCGGCACGCGGCTTTCTTCCGTGCTGATAAAGACCGACCCGGCAAACACGCCTTCCGCGCCTAATGCATGGGCCGCTCTGGCGGTGCGATTATCGGTAATGCCGCCCGCGGCCATCACCGGGATGTGCTTCACGGCATCGGCAATCAGCGGCACGATGGAAAAGGTGCCAAGCACCGTTGCGGGTAACGTTCCGCCCTCATCAAAACCGGTAGCAACAATAATGTCAGCCCCCATTTCTTCTGCGAGGCGGGTGTTCTCCGGCGTTGGATTGATGTCGCGGTAGATAATGGCGATACCCGCCTCTTTTAACTCGCTGAACAGCGCGGGAATAATGCTGCCTTCCCCGTAGCCCGTATACACCACGGCCCTGACGCCTTCGTCTTTCACCACCTGAAGAATAGGCCCAGTCCAGACGTCATTAACGGCCGTGGGGATCAGGTTCACGCCAAACGGTTTTTCGGTCAGCCGTTTGGTTTTACGAATTTCTTCGCGCATTTTTTCGGCGGTCTCTTCCGGCGTGGAGACCGCCGTGTCGGCGGTTAAACCGGCATTGGGCCCCAGCACGCCGAGCCCGCCGGCATTGCTGACCGCGGCGACCAGGCGGGCATCCGTGAGCCAGGATAACGGCCCCTGAATAACAGGTTTTTCGATACCCAGGATCTGACAAATACGGTTATTTTTCATAGCAGACTCTCCCTTACGTTTGAATGGGGAAGAGTGTAGGGCGCAGGATTGTTAGGAAAAATAGCCAAAAAAATTCATCACTGTTATAAAATTAATAACAATAACGTTATTCTGATCGCGGCAAAAGCATCCCTTATGCAAATAAACCTCTTTGAAGCTATTCGAATTTTTATTGAAATTGTCGAGTCGGGGAGCCTGACCCAGGCTGCGGAAAATCTGCAGGTCCATCGCCCGGCGGTCACCAAAGCGTTACAGCTTCTGGAGCAGCACAGTGGCACGCGTTTGCTGCAGCGAACAACGCGTCGAATCAGTCTGACGCCGGATGGCGATGCGTTTTATCGCCGGAGTAAACCTCTGCTGGCGCAGGCGGACGAATTACTGGAGTCGTTTGGTACGGACCGGGCAATACACGGTCAGCTGCGTGTGGATATGCCGGTCTCTTTTGCCACGCTACGGGTGATCCCTAATCTGCCTGATTTTTATCGGCAGCATCCTGAAATCGACATCATTCTGAGCAGCTCTGACCGCCGTCGGGATATGCTCAGGGACGGTCTTGACTGCGTGCTGCGGGTGGGAGAGCTGGAGGACGGCGAGTATATCGCGCGTAAAATCGGGAACATCAACATCACGACCTGCGCCAGCCCGGCCTGGCTGGCAAAACACGGTACGCCAGAAACGCCGGATGATTTACGCAAGCATCAGGCCATCAACTGGATTAATAACCGCAGCAGACACATTCAGCCGTGGACGTTTACCACGCCGGAAGGCATCGCGGAGATTACCCTGCCCGGTAAGCTTGTCGTGGATAACTCCGAGGCCTACATTGCGGCTGGCCTTGCCGGGCTGGGGTTAATGCAGGGGATGAATCTTTTTCTCCAGCCTTACATTGACCGCGGTCTTCTGGTTGAAGTCTTGCCAGACTATCGCTCGCCGGACCGCAAGCTGTCGCTGCTCTATCCACACCGTCACCTCTCCCGCAAGGTGCGGGTCTTTACCGAGTGGCTGGAGAGTCTGGTGTGAAAGCGGCCAGCTCGTGACACAGCGCGCCAATCTGGTCCACGGCGTTCAGCAGGCGGGGCGTGGGTTCGTTTGCGCAGTTCAGCCGCAGAAAATGCGTTAACTCTGCTCTCGGGGAAAACAGGGGGCCAGGGCTGACGCCGATGCCCAGCGCCAGCGCACGACGGTGCACCTCCAGCGCACTGACCTGCTGAGGCAGTTCTACCCACAGCAGGAAACCGGCTGCGGGTACGCTAACGCGCGTGCCGGGTGGGAAGCTGGCCTCGACCCGCGCGACAACGGCGTGGATCCCCTCTGCGACCCGGCGCTTTAGCCTCCGGAGATGGCGATCGTAGTCGCCGCTTGCCAGCATCTCGCTCGTTGCGGCTTCCAGCAGCGGCGTGCCGGCCCAGTCTCCGGCCATGCGGGCCTGTAAGACCTGCGGGTGGTAGCGTCCGGCGGCAATCCAGCCGATTCGCCAGCCCGGCGCAAGCGTTTTAGACAGGGAACTGCAGTAGATCACATTCCCGCTCTGGTCGAACGCCTTGCAGGCCGGAGGACGTTGCCCCTCGCCGACCAGGTCACCGTAAACATCATCCTCAATCAAAGGAATTTCTGCCTCTTCAAGCAGGGCAACCAGTTCCTGCTTGCGCGCGACGGGCATGCTGGCACCCAACGGGTTTTGCACGGTGGGCGAGGCCAGAACGGCAGCAGGGCGGTGGCAGCGAATGGCGTCCGCCAGCGGTTCCAGCAGCAGGCCTTCGACAGGGTCGGTGGGGATCGCTAAGGCCTTCAGGCCTAAATCCTCCAGCAGCAGGAGCGTGCCAAAGTAGGCGGGCTGCTCAATCGCCACGACATCGCCTGGCTGGCACACGGCCCGAAGGGCCAGGCGCAGCGCCTGCGTCGCACCTGCGGTAATAATCAGATCGTCTGCGCCGAACCGGGCTCCCCACTGTGCAGAACGCGCGGCAATCTTACTTCGCAAATCCCCTCTTCCCGGAGGCAGGCTGTAGCTCTGTCCATGCGCGTCCAGACGACGACCCGCAGAGTGCAGCGCCCGCTGCAGCGCATCTCCCGGCAGCCACGCGGGATCGGGCAGGGCGGCGCCCAGCGGGATCAGCCTGGCTTCTGCACTGCTGAACAGCGACCGGGCCACGGCGGACATGGTGACGGGGACCGGGCCAGGTGAGGAACGTGCGGGCTCCACGCGCGGAGGCAGGCTGGTCTGGCGGATGTAATAACCTGAACGCGGGCGCGCAACAATCAGCCCTTCAGCCTCAAGGCAGCGAAGGGCCTCCAGCGCCGTCGGAAGGCTAACGTGCTCGCGCTCGGCCAATTTACGTGCGGAGATCATCCTGTCACCGGCGCGCAGCGCGCCAGAGGTCAGCGTGAGGCGCAGCATCTCAGCAATTCGGCGATAGTGTGGGGACGACTGGGACGGGGCGGACATGGGGATCTGTTCAGGCTAATTTTCGATAAAACTGACTATACAGCCAATGATGCACGCCATCTATAGTGTCCGGCATGTTCAGGACAAGGAGGCATTATGCACAGCGATAATTTCAACATTTCCACCTATTTCAAACGTATAAACTACACCGGACCGGCGGCTGCCGATACGGCCACCCTGCATGCGCTGATGCGCCATCAGCTCTTTTCCGTTCCCTTTGAGAATCTGGACGTGCAGGCGGGTAAAATTGTCTCGCTGGCGCCAGACGACATTGCCGATAAGGTGTTAACGCAGAGGCGCGGCGGCTACTGCTATGAGGTGAACGGGCTTTTTGCCATGGCGCTGGCGGCGTTAGGGATACCTTACCGATTCGTGGCGGCGCGGCCGATGTTCTACCCCGTGCGGCGGCCGAAAACCCATATGGCGCTCATCGCTGAGGTAGATAGCCGACTGTGGCTTTGCGACCTCGGGTTTGGCAGCTACGGAATTCGTGCGCCGATGGCGCTGGACACGCTTGATGTGGATATCACGCAGGATTTCGACACGTTTCGACTAAGCCGCAGCGCGGAGGGCGAATATCTGCTTGAGGCGAAGGTGGGGGGAGAATGGGCCCGGCAGTATGGCTTTGATCTCACGCCTCAGGAATGGATTGATTTTGTTCCGGCCAACTACCTTAACTCCACGCACCCGGATGCGATCTTTGTGCAGAAGCGGGTGGTAGTGCAGCATGGCCCCGAAGGACGCGAGATTTTGCTGGGCGATATGCTGAAAACCATCACGGCGAACGGCACTGAAACGCGGCAGCTGGCGGAGGATGAAATTCGCCATGTCCTGAAGGACCGTTTTGCGCTGACCGCCGCGTAATCAGCCGGGGAACGGTGGAGCCTCAGCGCAGTCCGTCTTCTGTGGCGTTGCGCTGAGCTCCCCACTGTAACAGCAGGCTAAACGACGTGGGTAACACGGTCAGCGTCACCAGCGTCGCAGACAGCAGCCCGCCGATAATGGCATAGGCCATTGGGCCCCAGAATACCTGGTGAGAAATGGGGATCATGCCCAGAATGGCGGCACAGGCGGTCAGACAGATGGGCCTGGCCCGGTGTTCCGCAGCCGCCATAATCGCGGCATCGTTTGTCATCCCCTGAGCAAGATTGCTGTCAACCTCGCTAATCAATATCACCGCGTTACGCACGATCATCCCCGCCAGTGTGATGACGCCCAGCAGCGCGACAAACCCCATCGGCGTTCCGCCGGGCAGCATAGCCAGCACGATCCCCGGTAAACCAAACGGGGCCATCAGGAGTGCCAGCAGCATCCGGGAATATCGCCGCAACTGAAGCATCAGCAGCAACAGCATGATGACCAGCGTCACCGGAAGAACGGTGAAGACGGAGCTGTTCCCCTTATCCGATTCGGCAACCGCGCCGCCTTCTTCAATGCTGTAACCTGCCGGCAGGCTCGCGCGCAGTTTATCGACCGCCGGACGCAGCGCTGCAGATACCGCTTCAGCCTTCAGCCCCGGGGCAAGATCCGTTTGCACCGTGATAAAGGGCACGCGTTGCCGACGCCAGATGACCGGATCGTCCACGCCCCAGACCGGCGTCGCGACGGCGCTGAGCGGAATTTTTTTACCGTCATTCCCCTGAATCGTGAGCGAGGAGAGGGTGGCGGTGCTGTGACGTGCATCGTCCGTGGCCCGGAGCACCACGTCGACAAGGCGGTCGTTATCCCTGATAGACGTGACAACGCTGCCGGACCAGACGGTATTCAGCGTGCGGGCGAGGCTCTCTGATGATATTCCCGCCGCCCTGGCCGCCGTCTGATTCACCTCAAGGGTTATGACCCTCTCCGGCTCTCCGGCCGTCTGGTTAACGTCGCGTGAGAACGGGGACTGCCCAATCGCGTCCGTGAGACGGTTCGCAAACGCCCGAACCTGCAGATAGTCAGGCCCGCTCACCCGGTATTTGATTGGCCAGCCGACGGGGGGCCCCAGCTCAAGGGGCGACACGCGCGTGATGATATCGCTAAACTGCGTCGCCAGGATCCTGTTGAGCTGCGCATGCAGACGATCCCGCGCCTCAAGATCCTTAGCCACCACAACCATCTGGGCGATATTTTCATTTTCCAGCAGCACGTCCATCGGCAGGTAAAAACGGATGGCGCCGGACCCGACGTACGTCGAATAGCGATTGATGTTGCCGTTGCCTGCCAGCGCCTTTTCCAGCTTTTCCACCTCTCTTAGCGTTTCCGCCTGCGACGCGTTGGCCGGAAGCGTCAGGCTGACCAGCAGCTCAGGCCGGTCCGAGGCGGGGAAGAACTCGCCCTGCATAAATGTCGTGCCGTACGCTGACAGCCCCAGCGCGAAAAGCGCAATCAGTACGGTAGCGAGCCGGTGGCGCAGTGCCAGGCGTAAAAGCCGTCCGTACCCGCGCGCGATCCTTCCGGGGCCCGCCGCGTGATGTCTGACTTTTTCCGGCAGCAGCCACGTACCCGTCAGCGGCGAAAACAGGATCGCGACAGCCCAGGAACAGAGCAGGGCAATGAGCACCACGGCAAACAGGGAAAAACAGTATTCACCGGCGCTGGAGGCCGCAAAACCAACGGGAATAAAACCGGCAATCATCACCAGGGTACCGGTGAGCATCGGGAAGGCCGTCGTTTTGAATGCATGGGTGGCCGCATGCCGACGGGAATCCCCCGCTTCCAGCCGGGAGACCATCGTTTCGACGGCGATCATGGCGTCATCCACCAGCAGGCCCAGGGCAATAATCAGCGCCCCGAGCGAGATGCGCTGAAGGCCAATGCCGGCGAACATCATGCCGGCAAACGTCATGGCGAGCACCAGCGGGATGGCCGTCGCCACCACCAGCCCGGCCCGTAAACCCAGTGAGACAAATGAAACCGCCAGCACGATAATAACGGCTTCGATAAGCACCCGGATAAACCCACTTACCGCGTCACTGACCACCGCTGACTGATCGGCGACTTTCACCATCTCGATACCGTGCGGCAGCCCGGCGCTGAGGGCCGCCATTCTGGCGTTCAGCGCAGCACCGAAACGCAGCATGTTGCCCGTTGGCGCCATCGACACCGCCAGCCCGATAGCCGGTTTGCCGTTCACCCGGTAGGCCGGGGCCGGTGGCTCGGCGATTTCCCGGGTGACGGTGGCAATGTCGGTCAGCGGTATATAGCGATTGTTCACGTGCAGCGTGACGGCCCGTAAACTCTCTTCGGTCGTGAGCGCCCCGCTGACTTTTATCGCCATGTTCTCCTGTCCGGTACGCATAGTGCCTGCCGGGACAACCGCGTTCTGCGCCCGGAGGGCGTCGGCGATCGTCTGAATATCGAGCCCCATCCCGGCCAGGCGTGCTGGAGAAAAGGCGAGAACCCACTGCTCCTGCTGTTCGCCCAGCAGGGTTGTTTTGCCCATATCCGGCAGGGACATAAGCTCGCGTCGTAAGGTCTCTACGCGATCCCGCACCTCCCGCAGGGTGAAACCTTCGGGAATAAAAGCATAAATTGTGCCGAACGTGTCGTCAAATTCGTCGTCCACGGCAGGAACCTGCACCCCTTCAGGCAGGGACGGCGCGATGTCCTGCATTTTTTTGCGAACCTGATACCAGATGTCCGGCACGCTTTGCGGGGGCGTATCGTCACGGAGGTTGACATGGATAACGGTGCGTCCGGCCCGGGTTTCACTTTCGAGATAGTCCAGCCAGGGTGTTTCCTGCAGCTTTTTTTCAAGCGTATCGGTCAGCAGGCGGGTGGTATCCGCCACGGATGCTCCCGGCCACTGCGCGGAGACGACGGCCGTTTTAATGGTAAAAGCCGGATCTTCGTTACGCGGCAACTTCTCATAGCAGAACACGCCCATCGCAATCACCAGCAGCATAAAAAAGCTGACCATCTGCTGGTTCTTCAGCGCCCAGGCGGAGAGGTTAAATTTGGCTTCCTGTCCTGTGTTCATGGCTGAACCTCTCCGGCCATCACCGGCTCGCCGGACCGCAATGTGCTCACGCCCGCGGTAATCACCCGATCGCCGGGCTCAAGGCCGGAGGCAATCATGACGGAGGTAGCCGTATAGCTCGCGGGTACCACCACGCGCAGCTGCGCCCGCGACTGCGGGGTAATCACAAAAACCGCCGGTTTGTCGCCGGCACGGGTCAGCGCGGATGCGGGAAGGGTGTACCCGTGCGGGGCTGACGATGGCAACGTGACGGTAACGCTGGCACCCAGCGCCATGGCCGACGGCGGGTTTTGCAGGGTGGCTCTGACGCGCCAGGTGCGGGTCTGAGGATCGGCCTGCGGGGTGATATCCCGCAGCACGGCAGACGCCTGTACTGACGGGGCGCTGAGAAGGGAAACCCGCAACACCGCCTTATCCAGAGGCGGGATCGCATCGGGAGTGGCAATATCAAACATCACATCGCGTTCTTCCCCGGTCGCCAGCGTCAGCACGGACTGAGCGTCGCTGACAACCTGTCCCACAGAGGCGTTCACGGCCGTGATGATGCCCGCTTGTGGCGCGATCAGGCGCGTCCAGCCGAGGCTTTCGCGGGCATTTCGCCGCGCGGCCTCGCTGCTTTTTAAGCGCGCGCGGGCGACAAGCCAGTCCGCACGGGCGCTGTCGAGCTGCGTGCGGGCTATTGCCCCCGTTGGCATGAGTTTTTGCATTCGACTGACGTTAAGCGCGGCGACCTGCGCGGAGGCTTTGGCGCCTTCATAGTCGGCCTCAGCGCTGTCGAGCTGATTCTGCCCGGTCGTATTGTCAAGCGTGGCCAGCAGTTGTCCGGCAGTGACCCGGTCACCAATATCAACGCTGCGGGTCAGTATCCGGCCCCCGGTACGAAAGCTCAGGGTCGTTTCATCGTGGGCATGGATCTCACCGGTTCTTTCCAGCGCGGGAAGGGTTTGATCGGTGCCAACGACGACGTAGCGTACCGCCCGTGCAGGAACGGGCTTATTTTCGTGTTTATCACCACAGCCGGTCAGCGGAAAAATCGCCAGCGCAAGCAGGGCCAGGGGAAGAAAATGCAGCCAGGAAAGGGTGCGCGCCACGCCGTACAAATGATGCAGGCAGTGGCGGAGGGAGAGAAAAAATTCGTCTGACATAACGCCGCTCCATAAAGGGAATGGCGTTATTAAATGCGCGCTACGTCGAGAAAGATTCGATGTTCTGTCAAGGCTTTATCAAGAGTGGCGATTTTCATTATCGGACGGATGCCAGGGCAGCAAAATGCGCACGGCGAGGCCGCCGGTTTCCGGTAATGACGCGCTAATCTCACCCCCATGCGCCTGACAAATCGCCCGTGCGATGGACAAGCCGAGGCCGCTGCCGCCGGAATGCCGCGCGCGGGACTGCTCCTCGCGGCTAAAACGTTTAAACATTTCCGGTAAAAACTGGGGCGATACGCCCGGCCCGTCATCGGTAAATTCAAGGGTGTAATGCCCGCGGGCGTAGTACAGTGCCACCTCAAGGTGGCCGCCATCGCGTCCGTAACGTAGCGCATTTTCCATGAGGATAGTAACGACCTGTCCCAGGCGGAACGCATCGCCTCTGAAGGGGCAGGTACGCGGGTTACGAAGGATTATCCGGAAATTATGCGCATCAGCCTGGGGCATGATCCAGGCTGCCCGCTCCTGAATCAGCTCATCCAGACAGAACGGCTGGTCCTCCAGCACAAGGTTACCCGCGTCGGCCAACGAGAGAAGGTGGAGCTCATCGGTGAGGCGGTTGAGGTGCTGGAGCTGTTTCATCACCATGCCCAGCTGCGCCGGGCTGGCATCAAACACGCCGTCTAACATGCCTTGCAGACGCCCAATGGCGGCCGTCAGGGGCGAGCGCAGCTCGTGCGCCATCGCGACGTGTGAGGCGCGGAGCTCTTTTTCATAGCGGGCGAGTTGCCCCGTCATGGAGTTAAAATCGGTCGCAAAGCTGACCATTTCCGCCGGTGCATCCTTGATGAGCTCTGCCTGACGGCCAAACTGCCCGTCGGCGACATCCTTTGCTGCATCGCGAAGGCGGCTGAACTGCTGCGCCAGCGGCCGGGCGTGTTTTAGCCCCATCACCACAATAAACGGGATCATTACCAGCACCAGCAGGGCCACCGTGACCCAGTCGGCTGAGGCGATAGACGGCGTGGAGTAGCTCAGGCCCCACCAGGTGTCCACAATCGTGTGGAAGCGGGCCGGATTGGCCTGCGGGTTCTGGCTGAGCGTAAGAAACTCCTGCCGGACCGCCGCTGGCATTTTGCCCAATATCCAGTAGTTCTGCACCGCATAACGTAGCCACATGCAGGTGGCAATGACGATCACGCTGCCGATGGCCAGCGCTAAGATGCGGGCGCAAATCCAGCGCCACAGAGACGAGTGCCGGTTTTTTATCATGGCTGTCTGAACCTGTAACCCACGCCGCGAACGTTGATCAGCACGCCGGAAATACCCGCCACTTCGAGTTTTTTACGCAGGTTATAAATATGGGTGTCCACCACGCGTTCCAGCGCCTCGCTTTCCGGCAAGCAGTGTTCCAGTAAATACTGGCGGGAGAACGGGTGCGCAGGAGAACGCAGCAGCGTTGCCAGAATCGAGAATTCCGTTGGCGTAAGATCGAGCATCACAGGCGCGTCGCCGCCGTTATCCACGCTCGCCACAATGGCGCCCACATCCACCTCCAGCGTTTGCCAGCGAAGGATCGCTTCGTCAGTCTCTTTTTTACTGCTGCGCCGCAGCACCGCCTGTACCCGAGCCACCACTTCCCCCGGATGATAAGGCTTCACAACGTAATCATCGGCACCGTACCGCAGGGCCCCAATGCGGTCGGGGGTATCCCCCATGGCCGTGACCATAATCACCGGCACATCGCTTTTACGGCGCAGACCAGCCAGCACCTCGGTGCCGTTAAGCCCCGGCAGCATCACGTCCAGCAGGATGAGGTCGGGCTTCCACCGCTGCGCCATATCCAGCCCGGAAAGACCGTCTCCGGTAATGGTCACGTCGTAATTTTCACGCCGTAAATAGGCTTCGAGCACGCCAGCCGCATCGGCGTCATCTTCAATAATCAGCACTCTTCTCGACAACATCCGTTCACCTTGACCATTTCTTAACACTATCCCGACGATTCATTGATTCAGCCAAATCATACTGCGCCAACATTATGTGGCCGCCCCTGTATCAAGTGACGCCAGCGTCTGTATGGAGAGCAATATGATAGCGATAAAAAAAGTCCTGTATATGTCCGTCCCGCTTCTGATGGTCGTGACGTCCGGCGTGCAGGCGGATGATGGCTCCGCGTCCGATTCCTTAACCGTCGGGCTGGGAGGGCAGTATGCCCCGCGTTACTCAGGCTCAGACAAGCAGGTGTGGCAGGTGGTTCCGGTGCTGCAGGGTCGTAAAGGCGCTTTCTTTATTGATGCGCAAAAAGGGGTGGGATATGACCTGCAAAACGACAGCGGTTGGTACTTCGAACACACGCTGGGCTATGACTTCGGAAGGGCTGAGAAAAATTCTGGCTGGCGTGAGGGCGCAAACAATCTGAAAGGGATGGGGGACATTGATACCACCCTGAATACCGGCCTTGCAGTGGGCTGGCAGGCCGCGCCCTGGCTGAGTGTGGAGGGGAAAGCGACGCTGCCTTTAACGGACAGCCAGGGGGCCAGCTATCAGGCCTCCGTGACGCTAGTCCCCGTACAAAATAACCAGGATACGGTCGCCTTTCAGTCTGCGGCCCTGTTTGGCGACAGCCATTATCTGAATACCTGGTATGGGGTCAGCGAGCAGCAGAGCCGCCGCAGCGGATATCGCCGCTATTCAGCGCCGGGTGGATTTTATGGCGTCGAAACCAGTCTGACCTGGAGCCATCAGTTCGATGCCCACTGGGGGACGGTGCTGAGTGCGGACTATACCTGGCTTGGCGACCATGCCAATGATAGCCCGATTGTGATGCGGCGCAATGAGGGGTCTGCAACCGCCGCTATCACCTGGACATTCTAATTCGCGGAGCGCGATGTGGGCGAGGGGATTATTTCTTCTTATCCATCATCGCTTTTAAATCGGCAAACGGGTTAAAGGTGGCGACGCCCACATCTTTTTGCGCATCTTCACCGGCGACCACGGTGGTGCCGTACTGATCCGCTTCGGTGTATTTCGAATGCTCGTGATCGTGGCAAAACAGGCACAACAGTTCCCAGTTGCTGCCATCTTCCGGGTTGTTGGTATGGTCGTGATCGATATGGTGAACCGTCAATTCACGCAGGTTGGAATAGACGAACTCCCGCGAGCAGCGTCCGCAGACCCAGGGATAGATTTTTAATGCTTTTTCGCGATAGCCGCTTTCCAGTCGCGCGTAGTTTTTAGGGATCAGAGCCATTGCCGGTTTTACCTGCCATGAAAAAAGTGGGGGATATTATATCCCATTATGAAGCGGAATGACGAACCGCTCAATTCCGTCAATTTATTTGACGCTTTCCGTTAAATAAACGGCATTTATTCTCACCGGGTAATGCGTAAAGTAGAGAGAACGCAATGCATTATCAGGACACACTGTTATGAAAAAGATCGGGTTTTTATCATTTGGTCACTGGACGCCTTCTCCGCAGTCCGGCACGCGTTCGGCGGCAGATACGCTGCTGCAGTCCATCGACCTGGCCGTGGCGGCCGAAGAGCTGGGGGCAGACGGCGCGTATTTCCGCGTGCACCACTTTGCCCGACAGCTTAGCTCGCCGTTCCCCCTGCTGGCGGCAATAGGCGCAAAAACAAAAACCATCGAAATCGGTACCGGCGTGATTGATATGCGCTATGAAAATCCGATGTACATGGCTGAAGATGCGGGCGCGGCGGATCTGATTTCCGGCGGTCGTCTGCAGCTTGGCATCAGCCGGGGCTCCCCGGAGCAGGTCATTGATGGCTGGCGTCATTTCGGCTATGTCCCGCAGGAAGGAGAAAACGAAGCGGACATGGCGCGCCGTCATACCGAGGTGCTGCTTGAGGTACTGCGCGGAGAAGGGTTTGCAAAGCCGAATCCACAGCCGATGTTCCCGAATCCTCCGGGGCTGCTGCGCCTGGAGCCTTATTCAGAAGGTTTGCGGGAGCGTATCTGGTGGGGTGCCGGTTCGAATGCGACGGCCGTATGGGCCGCAAAGCTGGGAATGAACCTGCAAAGCTCAACCCTGAAAGACGATGAAACCGGCGAGCCGTTCCATATTCAACAGGCAAAACAGATCCGCGCGTACCGCCAGACCTGGCAAGAGGCCGGTCATGCGCGTGAGCCGCGCGTCTCGGTCAGCCGCAGTATTTTTGCCCTGATGGACGACCGCGACCGGATGTACTTCGGCGCCAGCCGCAACGACAGCGACAG
This sequence comes from Enterobacter asburiae, assembly GCA_011754535.1. Lineage (NCBI taxonomy): Bacteria > Pseudomonadati > Pseudomonadota > Gammaproteobacteria > Enterobacterales > Enterobacteriaceae > Enterobacter > Enterobacter asburiae. The sequence continues at coordinate 2,169,243 of JAAQVN010000001.1, forward strand.
CGTGGGGTATCTTGATGAGAAAACGCGCGCGATCTTCGGACGCAGCTATGCCGCAGAGCCTGACAAGCTGATAGAGCAGTTGAAAAAGGACGAGGCGATTGCCGAGGCTGATACATTATTACTGACCGTACCGAACCAGCTTGGTGTGGATTACAATGCGCACGTGATTGAGTCCATTCTCAAACATGTCGCACCGGCAATGGGCTGGCGCGATTAGGTATTCCGCCATCAGCCGTGAGATCGTAATGGAAAATCTGGCCCTCTGGTATCGCCGTTTTGGCGAGCCAGAATCTGTTCTGCAACCTGAAACCGCGTCGCCGGGCGCGCTTGCACCGGGGCACCTCCGCGTGCGAATGCTGTTTGCGCCGGTGAACGCGTCCGATCTCATTCCCATTACCGGCGCCTATCGCCACAGGACTCCGTTACCCGCCGTCGCGGGGTATGAAGGCGTCGGCGTTGTCATTCAGGCGCCCGCGTCGTTTGCGCATTTGCAGGGTAAACGCGTTCTGCCGCTGCGCGGGCAGGGCACCTGGCAGCGCTATGTCGATTGCCCGGCAGAGTATGCTATCCCCGTTCCGGACGATCTCGATTCATGCCTGGCCGCGCGGGCCTATATCAATCCTCTGGCGGCGCAGATGATGCTGACCCACTATCCACCGCAGGGAAAGCGGGTGCTGCTCACGGCCGCCGGTTCTGATTGCGCCGTTCTGCTCGGGCAGTGGGCGCGTCTGGCGGGGGCTGACGCGGTGTACGGTATTCATCGTTCGCCCGTTCACGCCGAGCGGCTGGCGGCGATGGGGATTGTTCCTGTCGCACAGCATGACATGCAGAAGATCTCCAGCGTCGTCTCGCGTGTCGACGTCGTTTACGATGCAACCGGCGGGGCGCTTGCGGAAGCGATCCTGAACGTGATGCCTGAGCAGGGTATATTTGTCTGCTACGGGCTGCTCTCCGGGCAGACCTTCCGCCAGCAGCGGCCCCTGCCTCGCGTGGCGTGGTTCCATATTCGTAACTATCTGGACAGGCTCAGCGCTGAGGCGTGGCGCGCGGAGTTCGATCAAATCTGGCCCCGGATGCGCGCCAGCGAGTACAGCCCCGGTACGGTATACCCTCTGACGGACTGGCAGAAGGCGCTCAGGGTTTATCGTGAAGGCGGAAGGGCAAGCAAGCCCCTCCTGTCGATGGCGGAATGACGGCTACTGATGGCTCATATCGCTCAGCAGTACGGCGATGCTTTGCCCGCCCGCCGTCTGTTCCAGACCAATCTTCACGATGATGGTCAGCGGAACGGAGAGCAGCATGCCTACGGGGCCGAGCAGCCAGCCCCAGAAAATCAGGGACAAAAAGACGACCAGCGTCGAAAGCCCCAGCCCGCGTCCCATCATTCGTGGTTCAAGAATATTACCGAATACCAGATTAATCGCCAGATAGCCGGCCAGCAGAATCAGCGCATCATAAAATCCGCTGAACACCAGCACCTGAAGAATAGGGGGGATCGCTGCCAGCACGGAGCCGATGTTGGGAATGTAGTTGAGCGCAAACGCCAGTAACCCCCAGACGAACGCAAAGCGAACGTCCAGCGCCACCAGCATTCCCCAGACCACCACCCCGGTAACCAGGCTAATGGCGGTTTTCAGTACCAGATAGCGGGAAACGCTGTCCAGCGCGCGCTGAATAGCCCCCATTCCTTCAACCGGACGAACCATAATATGCTGTAACTTTGCGGGCAGCTGTGGCACCTCCAGCAGCATGAACACGACCGTTAAAAACAGCAGAAAAATGGAGGTCATGGCATTGGAAAGCTGCGTCAGCAGGCCTGTGACGATCGTCATTGCCGCATTAGGGTCGATATATTTAAGAAGCTCCTCAACGGAGACTTCTATTCCCGCGCGCTGTAGCCAGGGCTCAAGCTGCAGCAACGGTATCGCCAGTGAGGAGCGGTATTTCGGCAGCGTTCGCGCCAGTTCGTTCAGCGAGGTACCCAGATAAGCAACCAGTAACACCATGGCGAAAATAATGACGCTAATCAGCAGGGTAATGGCCAGCACGCGCGGGATGCGCAGCCGCGTCATGCGCTGTACCAGCGGGTTAAGGATCACCGCAACGAACAGGGCCAGAATAAAGGGCACAATGATGTCGGCGGCAAAACGAACGCCCGTCAGTATGATCACCAGCATGCCCAGCATGATGACAATTTTTATCCCGTTCAGGGTAATAATGGGTTTAGCCATGGTGACTCCGAAAAACGCTTTTTCTTCATAATAAAGGGTAAACGCTCTGCAATAAACTAACCAAAATCAAACGGGACGGGTAAAGAATTGAAAAGACTTTGAGTAAAATCCTGGCTTATGGTACAAATCTAGCGTGTTCAACTACCGAGGACAATTTTCATCCGCAAAGACGAGAAGCAACAACGCGGATAATTGTAATTTTATGGACAATTTGTTCAGGACGTATTCTTCAAACAACACTGCTGTATTTACCACCTCCTTCTCCCTGCTTGCTGGTGAGCAACACTGGCGCACCGCACTATAGTTATCTCTTCTGCCTGAGCTGGCGCTACGCGCTTAGCTGTCTGATTTAATTTCATATTTTTTGGGTTTGCTGCATGCGGCGGGCCACGATGGATTATATTCTCAAGCAGGAGAAAAACATGTTTTACTGGATCTTATTAGCTCTGGCGATTGTCGCTGAAATTACCGGCACGCTGTCTATGAAGTGGGCAAGCGTCAGCGAGGGTAATACCGGTTTTATTTTAATGCTGGTGATGATTTCACTTTCCTATATTTTCCTTTCGTTTGCGGTGAAAAAAATTGCGCTGGGCGTGGCGTATGCGCTTTGGGAAGGTATTGGTATTTTATTGATTACGCTGTTCAGCGTCCTGTTATTTGACGAAACATTAACAACAATGAAAATCGCAGGATTAACGACGCTGGTTGCGGGCATCGTGCTGATTAAATCAGGTACCCGTAAACCGACTAAACAGCAGAAGGAGCAGAACCATGCAACAGTTTGAATGGGTTCATGCGGCCTGGCTGGGCTTCGCTATCGTGCTGGAAATTTTCGCTAACGTTCTGCTGAAATTCTCCGACGGTTTTCGCCGTAAAATATACGGCCTGATGTCGATTGCCGCGGTGCTGGGAGCGTTTAGCGCCCTGTCACAGGCGGTCAAAGGTATCGATCTTTCAGTGGCCTATGCGCTGTGGGGCGGTTTTGGTATCGCCGCCACCCTGGCCGCCGGGTGGGTGCTTTTCGGGCAGCGTTTAAATAATAAAGGCTGGATAGGGCTGATATTGCTGCTTGCGGGCATGATCATGATAAAACTCGCCTGATCAATCGGTAACCCTTACTCACCGACAACTGCGCTGGCTTACTCTTTAGCCAGCGCTTCCAGCTTATCGCGAAAGCCGGTGACGGACAGGGCCCGGTTATCGGCTCGCCAGCGGTCTTTCGCCGCCGGGGCGGAGCTTTGAACGCCAATCAGCTGCCAGCCGTTATCGGTTTTCAGCATCAGCGGTGAACCGCTGTCGCCCGGCAACGTATCGCACTGGTGCGAAAGCACGCTGGTTTGTGCCCAGCCCGTCACGATACAGTCCGTGTGGGTGTAGAGCGCATCCAGATGATCGACCGGATAGCCAGACTGCGTCACCTTGCGGTCGGCGGCTTTCAGCGCGGCGGTCAGCGCCGCTTTATCTCCGTCAAACAGGGGCAGCGGCGTAATACCCGAAGGCGGGTAGCGTAAAATAATCAGGCCAAAATCCCATGAGGCTGCCGCGGGCGGCACTATCCAGCCGTCACCATCCGGCTTCAGGCGCTTCCCGAGAGAAGGATCAACCCGGCCTTCAATGCCGTGGATTTCATAGCGCCAGATCCCTTTTTGCGACACAAATCGTAAGGCTACCGCTTTGTCTGGCTTACCGTTGGGTGGCGTCAACAGGCAGTGGCCCGCCGTCAGAGCTAATTGCGGGGTAATCAGGGTTGCAGTACACAGGTTACCGCTGGCGGTTTCCAGTTGCCCGATCGCATCCCAGCGGGCCTGGGTAGGGTCGGAGACGCGAGTACGATCGTCATGACCGAAAAAAAGCGTCTTTAGCTCTTTCGCGCTAATGGCACCATCATCGCCATCATCCGCCTGTGAAAATCCAGAAAAAAGGCCAAACGTTCCCAGCAACAACACAACAGATTTACGCATATCACACTCTGGTGGGGGTAATTATGATTATTAAAAGTGAACCCTATGAAAATACTATAGACGGGACGGCGCTAAAGTGGGAGTAAAATCAGCGTGCTACAGTCAGGAAAGATAAAAATGGCTTGCGATGAGCGCGCATAAAATAAGCAGGATCAGAATCAGCTCAAACCGATAGCGTCGCAGCATACGCCCTCCGGATAAAAAAACGGCGCAGAACCTTTTCCGGTTCAGCGCCGGTTTACCAACGTGCCCCGCAGGGCACGGTTAAGCTTGTACTCTTACGCAGCTGGCTGTGCAGCTGGTTTAGCAGCTTCGTGTTTTACTGCTTTTTTGTGATGCTTTTTCGCCGCCTGGGCTTTTTGCTCTACGGCTGGTTTAGCGGCTTTTTTGTGGTGCTTTTTCGCCGCCTGGGCTTTTTGCTCTACGGCTGGTTTAGCGGCTTTTTTGTGGTGCTTTTTAGCCGCCTGCGCTTTTTGTTCTGCAGCCGGTTTAGCGGCTTTATGGTGTTTCTTGTGATGTACGGTTTTTGCTGGCGCCGCGGTGATCGTTGCAGCAGGTGCCGCAGCCGCTGGTGCAGCGGTGGTTTCAGCAGCGAACGCAGCAGAAGACAGACCCATAGCAGCGGCAACAACCAGAGCTAATACTTTTTTCATGTTCATACCCTCGAATTTGGTTTTTCATTTAACCCCACTGCGGGGCCGTTGAAATAACTATATCCCTGTAAATTCGGGGTTTCCGTGAGTGATTGGTATCGGCGTGTAACCATATGTACAAGGCCGGGGTTCTGCACGGACGACCCCCTCTCCCTTGAGGGAGAGGGCTGGGGTGAGGGGGAACATACGGCTCTTTTACTTGAGGTCCCTCACCCCCGGCCAAACAGATTACAAATAGCGCGAGGTCAGATGTTCGCGGAAGTAACGGATATTCAGATCCTCGCCCGTCGCCTGGGTGATTAACTGCGACGTGCTGAAGCGGCTGCCGTGCTGCCAGATGTTCTGACGCAGCCACTCAAAGAGGGCGGAAAAATCGCCTTCGGCGATGGAAGCCTGCAGTCCCGGAAGCGCGGTCTTTGCCGCATGGAACAGCTGCGCGGCATACATCGCGCCCAGCGTGTATGACGGGAAGTAACCAAACCCGCCGTCGGTCCAGTGGATATCCTGCATGCAGCCGTTGCGGTAGTTGTCTTTGGTGGATAACCCGAGCCAGGCCTGCATTTTTTCATCCCACAGGGCGGGGATATCGTCCACCTCGATCTCGCCGTTGATCAGCGCGCGCTCAATCTCATAGCGCAGCACCACGTGTGCCGGGTAGCTCACTTCGTCCGCATCGACGCGGATATAGCCAGGCTTCACGCGCTGGTTCCAGGCAATAAAGTTCTCTTCGCTAAACGCCGCCTGGCTGCCAAAGCGGGCGTGTACCGCAGGGAGGAGGTGCTTGAGGAAAGCTTCGCTGCGCCCCAGCTGCATTTCAAAGAACAGGCTCTGGGATTCATGGATCGCGGTTGAGCGGGCGAGGGCGATGGGCTGGCCTGCCCACGTACGCGGCAGGTTTTGTTCATAGCGCGCGTGTCCGGTTTCGTGGATCACGCCAAACAGCGCGCTGAGCAGTTCGTCTTCATCATAGCGTGTGGTGATGCGCACGTCTTCCGGAACGCCGCCACAGAACGGGTGCGCGCTTACGTCCAGCCGTCCGCTGTTAAAATCGAAGCCGAGCATCTTCATGGCTTCCAGACCCAGCTCGCGCTGGGTTGCCGTCGGGAAGGGACCCTGCGGGGGAATAAACGACCGCTGAGCCTGTTTTTCCACCACGTTTGCCAGCAGGTCCGGTAGCCAGGACTTCATATCGCCGAACAGAACGTCCAGACGGGCGCTGGTCATGTCCGGCTCAAAAATGTCCAGCAGCGCGTCGTATGGCGTACAGCCTTTAGCTTCGGCGCGCAGGCGGGCCTCTTCGCGGCTGAGTTTCACCACTTCTTTCAGGTTGGCGGAAAAGCCCTGCCAGTCGTTGGCGGGGCGCTGTGTGCGCCAGGCGTGCTCGCATTTGCTGCCCGCGAGCGATTTGGCTTCCACCAGCGATTCCGGCAGCAGGGTCGCCTGCTGGTAGTGGCGCGTCATTTCGCGCAGATTAGCCTGTTCAACGTCGTTCAGATCTTCTCCTGCTGCGGCCGCTAACAGATCGCCGACTTTTTTATCGGTCAGGATCTGATGTTGCAGAACGCTCATTTCCGCCAGCGCTTCACCGCGCGCGGCGCTGCCGCCTGGCGGCATCATGGTGAACATGTCCCAGCTGGCGATGGAGGTAAGGTGCGAGAAGCGGGAGAGACGCTGGAAGGTTTTGACAAGTGACTGATAGGCTGATGTTTTTTGCAATTCTTATTTCCTCATGCCAGGGATGTGTTTCAGGGAGCATACAATGAAACAGACCAAATTCCCCAACATTTCCCACACAGAGGAAATCTGTGCCGATCTCCTCCGTTGAAACCGTCCCCCGGCATTCCGGGAGACGGTTTTCGGTGGGCACTCAGGACTTATCACGCATAACCTGTAGCAAGATCGCCAGCGCCTGGGTGAACTGGGCATCCGGAATCGTCAGCGGATAAAGGAAGCGGATCACGTTGCCGTACTGGCCGCAGATCAACAACAGCAGGCCCTGGGCGAGCGCCTTTTGCTGGATCGCCTGCGCGATGGCGGCCGAAGGTTCACGGCTCTCGGGGTCAAAAAACTCCGCCGCAATCATCGATCCTCTTCCCCTTATCGCCACGAGCGCAGGAAAGCTGCCCTGAATCTCCTCCAGCGTGGCTTTCAGTCGATCGCCCAGGTGGCAGGCGCGGGAGCACAGTGACTCGTTGTCGATAATATTCAGCACCGCGTGCGCGGCGGCCACCGCCAGCGGGTTGCCTGCATAGGTTCCTCCCAGACCGCCGGAAGCCGGCGCGTCCATGATTTCGGCGCGGCCCACCACGCCGGACAGCGGCATTCCGCCTGCCAGGCTTTTCGCCATCGTCATCAGGTCGGGCTTGTCCGCATAGTGTTCCATGGCAAACAGTTTACCCGTACGGGCGAAGCCGCTCTGCACTTCGTCAGCAATCATCACGATCCCGTGCTCATCGCAGATGCGGCGGATGGCGGCCACCAGCTCTGGCGGGGCGACGTTGAATCCGCCTTCACCCTGGATGGGTTCAAAAATAATCGCCGCCACCTGTTTCGCCTCAATATCCGCTTTGAACAGGCGCTCTATCGCCGTGATGGCATCCTGCGTCGTAATGCCGTGCAGCTCAGAGGGATACGGCACGTGATAAACCGACCCGGGGAACGGACCAAACCCCAGCTTATAGGGCGCGACCTTGCCGGTTAAGGCCATGGTCATATAGGTTCGGCCATGAAAGCCTCCCCCGAACGCAATCACACCCGGTCTGCCGGTGTGGGCCCGGGCGATTTTAATGGCATTTTCCACCGCTTCCGCGCCCGTTGTGAAGAACGCCGTCTTGGCCGGGCCCTGCACCGGGGCCAGCTCGTTAAGTTTTTCGGCTAAGGAAACGTAGCTTTCATACGGCACAATCTGGTAGGCCGTGTGGGTGAACTGGTGAAGCTGTTTTTCCACTGCGGCCACCAGTTCAGGGTGACGATGGCCGGTATTTAGTACCGCGATCCCTGCGGCGAAATCAATATAGTCATTGCCTTCCACGTCGGTGAGAGTGGCATTCTCCGCCGTGCGGGCAAAGAAATTACACATTACGCCTACGCCGCGCGGGGTGGCAGAAAGTCTGCGCTGATGAAATTCCTGGTTACTCATGTCAGATACCCTTTTGTCGAAACGATCATACGCCAAGACGATCGCGCAGGCTGTAGTACGCCGCGCCCATCGCCGTGAATGGAATCCGCAGGCTGCGACCGCCCGGGAAGGGATAGTGCGGGAGGTTGGCAAACGCATCAAAGCGCTCAGCGTCACCGCGCAACAGTTCCGAGATCAGCCGTCCGGCCAGGTGGGTGCAGGTCACGCCGTGACCGCTGTAGCCCTGCATGTAATAGATGTTCTTGTCCAGACGACCAAACTGCGGCATCCGTGACAGGGTCAGCAGGAAGTTGCCCGTCCAGCGGTAGTCGATTTTGACGCCTGCCAGCTGCGGGAAGGTTTTCAGCAGCTTTGGCATCACCAGGCGCTCGACATCGTCCGGATCGCGCGCGCCATAGACTACTCCACCGCCGTACAGCAGGCGGTTGTCGGCGGTGAGACGGTAGTAATCCAGCAGGTAATTGCAATCCTCCACGCAGTAGTTATTGGGGATCAGCGTGCGGACGACCGCTTCCGGCAGCGGGGCGGTGGTCACCACCTGGGTGCCGCAGGGCATGCTGCGTTTTGCCAGCTCCGGTTCTATCTTATCGCCCAGATAGGCATTCCCGGCGACGATCACATAGCGGGCCGTCACCTGGCCATGCTGTGTGCTCACCACGGCCGGGCTGGTGTGCTGAATGGCGGTCACCGGGGACTGTTCATACACCCGCCCGCCGTTGAGGCGAATGGCGTCCGCTTCGCCGATTGCCAGGTTCAGCGGATGAATGTGTCCCCCGCTGCGGTCCAGCAGCGCGCCGGTATAGCGTTCGCTGTCAACTTCCCGGCGGATGGCGTTAGCGTCCAGCAGCTCCAGCTGCGTGTTGCCGTAGCGTTCCCAGTTGGCTTTTTGCTCCTCCAGCGTCTCCAGCTGCTTATGGTTTAGCGCCACAAACAGGCCGCCGGGACGATAGTCGCACTGGATCTGGTAGCGCTGGATACGCTCCCGGATGATTTCCCCGCCCTCAAACATCATGCTCCCAAGGACTCTGGCGGCATCAGGGCCGTAGTTTTTCTCAATCACGTCGATATCGCGGCTGTACGAGTTAACCAGCTGGCCGCCGTTGCGTCCGCTGGCGCCGAAACCGATGCGCGCTCCTTCAAGGAGCACGACGTTGTAGCCCATTTCGGCGAGATGCAGCGCGGAGGAGAGGCCGGTATAGCCGCCGCCCACCACGCACACATCACAGCTGATCGACTCGTTTAGCGTCGGGAAAGGTTCGTAAGCGTTCGCGCTGGCCGCGTAGTAGCTGGTGGTATGTTCGGTCATGATTGAGGCTCCAGGGCAATCCAGATGGTTTTCAGTTCGGTAAATTTTTCCAGCGCGTGCAGGGACTTGTCGCGACCGTTGCCGCTCTGCTTATAGCCGCCAAAAGGTACAGTCATATCGCCATCGTTATAGTTATTGACGAAGACCGAGCCTGCTTTCAGACGGCGGCTCATGCGGTGCGCGCGGGAGAGATCGCGGGTCCATACCGCCGCGCCAAGCCCATATTCACTGTCGTTGGCCAGCGTTAAGGCTTCTTCTTCGGTTTTAAAACGGGTGACGACCAGCACCGGCCCGAAAATCTCCTCCCGGCACAGCGGGGAGGCTGGGTCGATGTCGACAAAAATGGTGGGACCGACTGCGGAAGGCCATGCTTGTTCCCGCCCGTCCAGCAGCAGCGCACCTTTCCGGGTTCCCTCGCGAATAAACGTGTGGACGGTATCGGCGTGCGCAGCGTCGATGAGCATTCCCATCGTGCTGTCGGGGTCGAGCGGATCGCCCGGCTGCCAGTGACGGGCCTGCGCTTTTAGCTTTGCCAGGAAGTCATCGGCGATGCTGTCTTCGAGCAGCAGGCGGGTACCGGCGATACAGACTTGCCCCTGGTTATAAAAAATCCCGGCGGCGGTCGCGCTCACGGCCTTGTCCAGGTCCGGACAGTCGGCAAAGATAATGTTGGCGCTCTTGCCGCCCGCCTCCAGCCAGACGCGCTTCATGTTGCTTTCTCCCGCGTCCTTCAACAGCTGCTTGCCGGTACGGGTAGAGCCGGTAAACGTCAGCACCTCGACCTCCGGATGCAGTGCCAGCGCCTGGCCCGCTTCGTGGCCGTAACCGCTTATCACATTCAGCACGCCGTCAGGCAGGCCCGCCTCTTTCGCCAGCCCGGCCAGCCGCAGGGCGGTGAGGGGCGATTTCTCCGACGGTTTCAATACCACGCTGTTGCCCGCGATCAGCGCCGGGCCCAGCTTCCAGCAGGCCAGCAGCAGCGGGAAGTTCCAGGGGACGATGGCCGCGACCACCCCGATCGGCTCGCGCACGATCATCGCCAGCTCGCCCGGACCCGTAGGCGCCACTTCGCCGTAGACTTTATCCGCCGCTTCGGCGTACCAGCGAATGGCGCGAGCCGCGCCGGGAATATCGTCGCGCAGGCTGTGGCGGATGGGTTTACCGGTGTCCAGCGTTTCCAGTAAGGCCAGCTCTTCGGCGTGGCGTTCCATCAAATCGGCGAGCTTATTCAGCACGGCCTTGCGCTGCGCCGGAGACGCCTGCGACCAGTCACCGCGCTCAAATACCTCACGCGCGGCCTGAACCGCACGGTCTACGTCCGCCTGCTTGCCGCGGGCCACGTTCGCCAGCGTCTGTTGGGTAGCAGGATTGACGGTTTCAAACGTGGCGTTATCGGCGGCGTCACAATAGGCACCGTTAATAAATAACCGGGTCTCAATGGCGCTGTTTTTTGCTTTATCCTGCCAGTAAGTCAGGTGCTGAAAATGCATATTCACTCCTTTCTTTCGCAATCAGATAAATAAAGGCATGGCCGTTTCAGGCAATACGAAGCCGTGAGGCATCCCGGGAATTAACCCGTTGAATGCCGACATTGATCGTTTTTATTTGTCCCGGCGTAAGCGTGCTTACGCCGGGACTGAGTGGTTATTAGAACGTGGTGGGGGTGTGGGCACTGATAATGCGGCAGATGCCTGCCGAGGTGTTGCTGAAGCTGTGCGGTATGCCGGTATTGATGGCATAGCTCTGTCCCGCAACCAGGTGATAAGGCTGACCATTAATGGTCAGCACTATTTCACCTTCCAGTATCGTACCAATCTCCTCACCCTGGTGTTTGATCCTCTCTCCGGTCGTGGTTCCAGGCTGGTAAGTTTCAAAAATCATCGCCAGCGTACGGTTCGGATTTCCGTTATGAACCAGCTTCATCGAAACCCCCTGACTGCCTATTTCGATAAGGTCTTCCTGATTAATAACCACCTGCGGTTCATCAGGTTTTTCCGGTTCCGAAAAGAATTCCGAGAGCGACAGCCCATAAACTTTCAGCAGCTTTTGCAGCGTACTGATGGCAGGACTGACTTTGTCCTGCTCAATGGTGCTGATGGCACTGTGTGTTAACCCAGACAGTTCGGCGGCACGCCGCTGCGAGAGACCCAGCTGCTGGCGGATCTCAGACAGACGTTTCCCTGGCGCCAGTCCGTCATCGCTCATAGTTGCATTTCCTTTACGGTAGAGGTCAAAGCCGTTGCTTCTCGGCAATGTGGCTTTGACAGGCGGTGATAAAACCTTCAAACAACATGCGTGACAGGGCGTACTCGCTGCTGTTCCATTCGGGGTGCCATTGCACGCCGAGGGCAAAAGGGTGGTCCTGAACGCTGACCGCTTCGACCAGCCCATCCGTCGAGCGGGCCTCCACGCGAAGCCGTGGTCCTAACGTTCGTGCACCTTGCCCGTGTAACGAGTTTACCCAAAATGTGTTACAGCCTGGTATTAATTGAGACAGCAGTCCTCCCTCCTGAACCTGAACTTCATGAGACGGGGCGTATTGTAGCTCAACCGGCAGTTCAGGGTCTTCCCGGTGCTCAAGCAGGTCGTTCTGCTCGAACAGGCGGCGATACAGCGTCCCTCCCGTCGCAACAACCATTTCCTGCAGCCCCCGGCAGATGGCGAAAATGGGGATGCGCCTTTCGAGCGCGGCACCAATCAGCGCCATACTCAGAAGATCTCGCCCGGGATCGGCGTCAGGCTCATCGCCGTTTTCACCATAAAGGTGCGGCTGCACGTTACTTGGGCTGCCCGGCAGGTAAATCCCGTCCAGGGTGGGCAGCAGAGCGGTAAGTAGCTCTGGCTCTGCCAGCGCATGCGGTAAGGCAATGGGTAAGCCCCCCGCGTTAATAACGGCATTCAGGTACTTTTCTTGCAGGGTCTGGGTCTCATGACCCTTAAGCCTGTTTCTGCACATCACCACGCCAATAACTGGCTTGTTCATTATATTTTCCATGATCGCCCTCACAAAGTGGACTAAATTTAGGCCATTTTCGCCTGTGAAACGGCCTTTTCGTTCAATATTTTCTCAATCTAGCAACGGGATCTGCCTTTTGCAAACTTAATTTAACATTTGACAAACATTTTATTTGCATGCAGATTCGATAGAGTGGACATTATATTTGACAGTCCAGAGCAGCGAACGCAAATCCCAAAAACGGTGGTAAATCATGGAAACCAATATCGTAGAAGTTGAGAACTTTGTGCAGCACACGGACGAGAGGCGGGGCAGCGCCTTTACGCAGGAAGTGAAGCGCTATTTAGAAAAGTATCCTGACACCCAGTTTATTGATGTCCTCCTGACCGACCTGAACGGCTGTTTTCGCGGCAAACGTATCCCGGTTGCCGGACTGAACAAGCTTGAAAAAGGCTGCTATTTCCCGGCATCGGTTTTCGCCATGGACATTTTGGGTAACGTCGTGGAAGAGGCGGGGCTGGGGCAGGAGCTCGGCGAGCCGGACTGTATCTGCGTGCCGGTACCGGGCACCCTGACACCGTCCGCCGCCGACCCGGAATACATTGGTCAGGTGCAGCTCACCATGGTTGATGAAGATGGCGCTCCCTTTGACGTTGAGCCGCGGAACGTACTCAACCGACTCTGGCAGCAGCTGCGCCAGCGCGGTCTGTTCCCCGTGGTAGCGGTAGAGCTGGAGTTCTATTTACTTGACCGTCAACGCGATGCCGACGGCTATCTGCAGCCTCCCTGCGCGCCGGGCACCGACGTGCGTAACACGCAGAGTCAGGTCTACTCGGTAGATAACCTGAACCACTTTGCTGACGTGCTGAATGACATTGACGAGCTGGCGCAGCTGCAGCTGATCCCCGCTGACGGGGCCGTGGCTGAGGCCTCCCCGGGCCAGTTTGAGATTAACCTGCACCATACGGAAAACGTGCTCGACGCCTGCGATGATGCGCTGGCGCTAAAACGTCTCGTCAGGCAGATGGCGGAAAAACATAAGATGCACGCCACGTTTATGGCAAAGCCGTATGAAGAGCATGCGGGCAGCGGGATGCATATCCACATCAGCATGCAAAACAACAGAGGCGAAAACGTGCTCGCAGACGCCAGCGGCGAGGATTCCGCGCTGCTGAAACGCGCGCTGGCCGGGATGATCGATCTGATGCCGGCGTCCATGGCGCTGCTGGCACCTAACGTCAACTCCTACCGCCGTTTCCAGCCGGGAATGTACGTGCCGACGCAGGCATCATGGGGACACAATAATCGCACGGTTGCCCTGCGTATCCCCTGCGGCGATCGCCATAACCATCGGGTCGAGTACCGGGTGGCGGGAGCAGACGCGAATCCGTATCTGGTGATGGCGGCGATTTTTGCCGGCATTCTTCACGGGCTGGATAACGATTTACCCCTGCAGGAAGAAGTGGAAGGCAATGGTCTGGAGCAGGACGGGCTGCCGTTCCCGATCCGTCAGAGCGATGCGCTGTGGGAATTTATGCAAAACGATCATCTTCGCGAGCGGCTGGGCGAACGTTTCTGCCACGTATATCACGCCTGCAAAAATGATGAGTTACTGCAGTTTGAACGCCTGATTACCGAAACGGAAATTGAGTGGATGTTGAAAAACGCCTGATGACGAGCCCCGGTAAGGGGCCGCTTTGTTTCATCGCATACGTATCACCAAATGGCCTGCGCGGAGCCTGGCCTAACTGTTCGCTGGCACGCCAGCTATCTCCCGGGAGTCGCGTTATGGAGCGCAGGCGGCACAGGGATTTTCTTAACGACACTGTGTGACGAGGTAGGAAATGATGCAGATGTTCAACTATCCGCAGGGCGAAGGGGGCCAGTCAGGCGCCTGCTGTGAGTGCGAGCGAGAGATGCTGCGCTGGTACGATCGCGTATGTTCTTTACAACTACCCCCTTTGCTAAGCAGGTTTGCGTTAAGGACAACGCGATTGCAAACCACGGTAAGCATGGGGGGGACGGTTTATGGCGACTAACACCTCTCTTGACTCGCCGGGCATGGCCGGAAGAACCCGGCTGCGCAGTTCCCTCAAGCTCTGGCAGGTGGTCATGATGGGCCTGGCTTATCTCACCCCCATGACCGTGTTTGATACCTTCGGCATTGTGTCCGGTATCAGCAATGGCCACGTGCCCGCTTCGTATCTCCTGGCGCTGGCGGGCGTCATGTTTACCGCCATCAGCTACGGTAAACTGGTGCGTCAGTTCCCGGAAGCGGGCTCTGCGTATACCTACACGCAGAAATCGATCGGACCCCACCTGGGCTTTATGGTCGGCTGGTCATCGCTGCTGGACTATCTCTTCCTGCCGATGATCAACGTGCTGCTGGCGAAGATCTACCTTTCCGCGTTGTTCCCGGAAGTCCCACCGTGGGTCTGGGTGGTGGGGTTTGTGACGATCCTGACGCTGGCGAACCTGAAGAGCGTTAATTTGGTCGCCAACTTTAACACCCTGTTTGTGCTGGTGCAGATCGCCATCATGGTGGTGTTTGTCATACTCGTGGTGCATGGTCTGCACAAGGGTGAGGGCGTCGGCACCGTCTGGTCGCTGCAGCCGTTTATCAGCGAGAACGCCCACCTGATCCCGATTATTACCGGCGCGACTATCGTCTGCTTCTCTTTCCTCGGCTTTGACGCGGTCACCACGCTGTCGGAAGAGACGCCAAACGCGGCGCGGGTGATTCCCAAAGCCATTTTCCTGACTGCACTGTATGGCGGGCTGATATTCATTGTTGCCTCGTTTTTCATGCAGCTCTTTTTCCCGACGATCGCGCGCTTCAAGAACCCGGACGCCGCGCTGCCGGAAATTGCGCTGTACGTAGGCGGCAAGCTCTTCCAGTCGGTATTTCTGTGTACCACGTTTGTGAATACGCTCGCTTCAGGCCTGGCCTCGCACGCCAGCGTCTCACGCTTGTTGTATGTGATGGGGCGTGACAACGTCTTTCCGGAGCGGGTGTTTGGCTACGTGCATCCGAAATGGCGGACTCCGGCTCTGAACGTCATTATGGTAGGGATAGTGGCGCTGTCGGCCCTTTACTTTGATCTCGTGACCGCGACTGCGCTGATCAACTTTGGCGCGCTGGTGGCGTTTACGTTTGTTAATCTCTCGGTGTACAACCATTTCTGGCGGCGTAAGGGGCTGAACAAAACGTGGAAAGATCGGTTCCACTATTTCCTGCTGCCACTCATTGGTGCCGTAACGGTCGGCGTGCTGTGGATAAACCTCGAAGCGACGTCACTAACGCTTGGCCTCATCTGGGCGGCGCTGGGGGTCCTTTACCTGGCATGGCTAACGCGCCGTTTCCGCAAACCGCCTCCGCAGTTTGAAGCCGGTAAGATAGAGCAGGCCTGGGATTCCTGAACGTGAAACGGCACCAGTACGCTGGTGCCGTTTATCGGGATCGCTCATCTACCGGGCATCAGCCCGCAGGCTTATTATCTCAGACGTTTATGAAGACTTGCTCCCACCAGCAGCGCAGCGCACAGCATCAGCGCGATAAACCCGCCCACGCCGTTCCAGCCGTAGTGATGCCAGAACACGCCCCCGAGGGTCCCGGCGATGCTGGAACCCAGGTAATAGCTAAACAGATACAGCGACGATGCCTGCCCTTTGGCGCGACGCGCGCGCGGGCCAATCCAGCTGCTGGCGACCGAGTGTGCGGCGAAGAACCCTGCGGAGAAGAGCAGCATTCCGGCAAAAATCAGCCACAGAGAGGAGAAGAGCGTCAGCAGCAGGCCGACCAGCATCACCGCCGTGAAGAAGAGCATCACCGGGCCTCGGCCGAAGCGTGCGGTCATCGCCCCGGCTTTCGGCGAGCTCCACGTGCCAGTGAGATAGGCCACGGAAAGCAAACCCACAACGGCCTGATTCAGATGCCACGGCGAGAGCATCAGGCGATAGCCAATATAGTTAAACAGCGTCACGAAGGAGCCCATCAGCAGGAATCCCATCAGAAACAGTCGCGGTAAACCTTTGTCGCGCCAGTGCAGGCGGAAGTTGATAAACAGCGTTTTCGGCCGCAGAGAGGTCGGGCGGAAATGGCGCGATTCCGGCAGGATTTTCCAGAACATCAGGGCTGATGCCAGCGCAAAACACCCGATTACCGCCAGCGCAATACGCCAGTTAAAGAAATCCGTGAAGACCCCGCTCAGCAGGCGTCCGCTCATGCCGCCAATCGAGTTCCCGCTGATGTAGAGCCCCATCGAGAAGGCAACAAAGCTCGGGTGGATCTCCTCGCTGAGGTAGGTCATTCCGACCGCCGCCACGCCGCTGAGCGAGAGCCCAATCAGCGCGCGCATCACCAGAATACCGTGCCAGCTGGTCATCATGGTCGAGAGTAACGTGCAGACCGAGGCCAGCATCAGGGCGGTTACCATCACCGGTTTACGGCCAATGGCGTCGGACAGCGGCCCGGTAAAGAGCAGGCCAATCGCCAGCATGCCGGTAGAAACAGACAGTGAAACGCTGCTGCTGGCAGGCGATACGCCAAACTCATGAGAGAGAACGGGCAGGATCGGCTGAACGCAATAGAGCAGGGCAAATGTTGCCAGACCGGCGGAGAAGAGCGCCAGCGTGACGCGCATAAACTGGGGGGTACCACGTTTAATGAACTGGACCGGCTGCGGTGCTGCGGGTAAATCATTGATATCTCTTGCCGGATCGATATCAATAGTAGTTGTACGACTCACACAGTTTCCTTGCTTAAACATCCCCGTGATTTCGGGTGACGGGTATGACCACCTGTTCAGGGTAGGAAAATGTAAATATTCTGTCTAATATATTAATAATCTCAAATGATACCTTAAAAATATGAATATCGAGCTGCGTCATCTTCGCTACTTTGTCGCCGTCGCTGAGGAGCTGCATTTTGGTCGCGCGGCGGCGCGGCTGAATATCTCTCAGCCACCCTTAAGCCAGCAGATTCAGATCCTGGAACAGCAGGTCGGGGCGCGCCTTCTGGCCCGCACCAACCGCAGCGTGAGCCTCACGGCGGCGGGGAAGCAGTTTCTTATCGACAGCCGACAAATCCTGAGCATGGTTGATGACGCCGCCGCTCGCGCGGAACGGCTTTATCTCGGGGAAGCCGGAGAGCTGCGAATCGGGTTTACCTCGTCCGCGCCGTTCATCAGCGCCGTCTCGCAGACGCTCTCGTCATTCCGCCGTCATTTTCCGGATGTGCATATTCAGACGCGCGAAATTAATACCCGCGAGCAGATTGCGCCGCTGAATGAAGGTGCGCTCGATCTGGGGCTGATGCGTAATACCCAGCTGCCGGACACGCTGGCGTGGGAGGTGATCCTGCGCGAACCGCTGATGGCCATGATCCCGCTCGATCACCCGCTGGCGTCGCGTCCGGCGGTCTCGCTGGCAGAGCTGGCAAAAGAGCCGTTTGTCTTTTTTGACCCGCAGGTCGGAACGGGTCTGTATGACGATATTCTGGGGCTGATGCGCCGCTACGATCTGGCGCCGGTCATTACCCAGGAAGTGGGAGAGGCGATGACCATTATTGGCCTGGTCGCCGCCGGGCTGGGCGTGTCGATACTCCCGGCCTCCTTTAAGCGGGTACAGCTGCGCGAAATGCGCTGGGTTGCCATTGCCGAAGAGGATGCCGTTTCGGAGATGTGGCTGGTGTGGTCAAAACATCGTGAACAGAGTCATGCTGCGCAGCGCTTCAAACAGCAGTTAATCCAGGCCTCCGCAGCCTGATTTTTTCCGGGAAAACGGGTAAAAATGTGCGGTAAATCACATGGCTAAGTAAATATTTGACGACACCCATGGAAGTGCTTCACCATAGCCAATAGTTTATTTCGAAGCTCGAAAATAAGGGAGTACGAGGTGGTTGCTGATAGTCAGCCAGGGCATATTGATCAGATTAAGCAGACCAATGCTGGCGCGGTGTATCGCCTGATTGATCAGCTTGGTCCGGTTTCGCGTATCGATCTGTCGCGCCTGGCACAGCTGGCACCTGCCAGTATCACCAAGATTGTCCGCGAAATGCTGGAAGCGCACCTGGTTCAGGAGACGGAAATTCAGGAGCCGGGCAGCCGTGGCCGTCCGGCGGTCGGGCTGGTAGTTGAGACGGAAGCCTGGCACTACCTCTCACTGCGCATCAGTCGCGGAGAGATCTTCCTTGCGCTGCGCGATCTCAGCAGCAAGCTGGTGGTGGAAGACCGGCTTGAGCTACCGCTCAATGCCGAGGAACCGCTCCTTGACGCGATTGTCTCGCACATCGATCGCTTCTTTATCCGCCATCAGCAGCGGCTTGAGCGCCTGACGGCGATTGCCATCACCATGCCGGGAATTATTGATACCGAAAACGGCATTGTGCACCGCATGCCGTTTTACGACGACGTCAAAGAGATGCCGCTGGGTGAGGTGCTGAAAAACCATACCGGCGTGCCGGTCTATATTCAGCACGACATTAGCGCCTGGACGATGGCGGAAGCGCTGTTTGGCGCGTCTCGCGGTGCGCGGGATGTCATTCAGGTGGTCATCGACCATAACGTCGGGGCGGGGGTGATCACCGACGGTCGTCTTCTCCACGCCGGCAGCAGCAGCCTGGTGGAAATCGGCCACACCCAGGTCGACCCGTACGGTAAGCGCTGCTACTGTGGGAACCACGGCTGTCTGGAGACGATTGCCAGCGTGGAAAGCGTGCTGGAACTGGCGCAGGTCCGGCTCAGCCAGTCCATGAGCTCCTCGCTTCACGGCCAGCCCTTAACGGTGGACTCGCTCTGCGCCGCCGCGCGCCAGGGCGATCTGCTGGCGAAGGACATCATTACCGGAGTGGGGAATAACGTTGGCCGCATTCTGGCTATCATGGTGAACCTCTTTAACCCGCAAAAAATCCTGATTGGCTCACCGCTCAGCCAGGCGGCGGAGATCCTTTTTCCGGCGATTACGGCCTGTATTCAGCAGCAGTCGCTTCCCGCCTACAGCAAAAATATTGCGGTAGAAAGCACCCAGTTTTCCAACCAGGGAACGATGGCCGGTGCGGCGCTGGTCAAAGATGCTATGTACAACGGCTCGCTGCTTATCCGCCTGTTACAGGGTTAACTCTTTTTTGCAGATGTAAGAAAAATTGCGCTATCTCAAGCCGGGTAGCGCACGCATCCCGTAGACTTCCTCCACTGAATTATTTACCTGGTTTATATTTTCGAAGCATACCCAAGAGGTGGAGTGAGTCATGCTTAAGCGTTTCTTTGTTACTGGTACAGATACCTCTGTCGGCAAGACCGTCGTATCCCGCGCGTTGCTGCAGGCGCTGGCAGCAAGCGGTAGACGCGTTGCAGGGTTCAAACCGGTCGCAAAAGGGAGTAAAGAGACGCCAGAGGGATTGCGTAATAAAGACGCCCTGGTGCTGCAAAGCGTCTCGTCGCTGGAACTGCCTTATCACGCGGTTAATCCCATTGCGTTAAGCGAAGAGGAGAGCAGCGTGGCGCACAGCGGCCTGATTAACTACTCCCTGTTGTCCGACGGGCTGGCGAACCTGAGCGAGCAGGTCGATCACGTGGTGGTGGAAGGCACGGGCGGCTGGCGCAGCCTGATGAATGACCTGCGCCCGCTCTCCGAATGGGTCGTGCAGGAGCAACTGCCGGTGGTGATGGTAGTGGGTATTCAGGAAGGGTGCATCAACCATGCGCTGCTGACGGCGCAGGCGATTGCCAATGACGGCCTGCCGCTGATTGGCTGGGTGGCAAACCGCATTAATCCGGGCCTCGCGCACTACGCTGAAATCATCGACGTGCTGAGCGCCAAGCTGCCTGGCCCGCTGGTGGGCGAGCTGCCTTATCTGCCGCGCGCCGAGCAGCGCGAGCTAGCGCAGTACATCGATCTCTCTGCCCTCGGTGGCGTGTTGACCGTAGATCGAGTCGTGGCGTAACGTCCGCGACAGCACGGACGCCATCACGCAGGCGACCAGTAAACCGGGCAGTAAAAAATATTGCCCGGTCATTTCACTGACCATCAGCGCCGACATAATGGGCGCATGCGTGGTCGCGGCAAGTAGCGTCGCCATTCCTGCCAGCCCCAGCAGAATCGCCGTCTCAGAGCCCGGCAGCCATAGCGCGAACAGCTGCGCGAACAGCATCCCCGTTGCCATGCCGACAAACAGCGTGGGCGTAAACACCCCGCCCGGCGCGCCCGAACCGCTGCTCGCCAGTACCGCCAGCAGCTTACAGATGAACACCCCGGCAATCACCGACAGCAGCGGCGGCGCGAGCAGAAAAGCCTGAACCACGCTGTAGCCATTCCCCCACACCTTCGGCGTCAGTAGAGACAGCAGCCCGACGATCAAGCCACCAAGCGCCAGCTGCCACGGTGGCGAAAGCCTGAGGCGCAGGAAAAGTCCGTGGCTGAAGGCCATCAGCCACATCAGCAGTGGCCCGCAGAGACCCGCCAGCAGGCCCATGGCGACCAGCAGGGCATAATCGGCCGCGGTGAGAATGCCGCTCAGATGGACCACGTAGAGCGTACCGGCGCCCGGAGCCAGAAGCTGCGTGGTGAGAAGCGCCACCACCGCCGCAATCACCACCGGACCGAGCGAGGCCAGCATCAGCGTGCCAAACAGAATCTCAGCGATGAACAGGCTTCCGGCTAACGGTGCATGGTAGGCGCTGGCCATCCCGGCGGCGGCGCCACAGGCGATCCAGAGCTTCCATTCCGATTTGGGCGTAAAACGACGGGCGAAAAAGGAGGCGGCGAGGGCGGCAAGCAGGATCATCGCACCTTCCCGGCCGATGGCGCTTCCGCTGGCAACGACCAGCAGCGAAGCAAGGGATTTAACGAGGCTGGCGCCGTAGTCAAACTGACCGTCGCCGGTCTCCAGCGCTTCCATATAATCGGTCGGGGCGTGGGGACGCTGGGCGGTCAGGCGCTGCCATCCCCAGAGCAGCAGTCCGGCAGCCAGCCCTCCAAGCGCAGGCGTTAGCGCGCGTCGCCAGGGTGAGAGCGACGCGGCGGCATTCACCAGGCTGCCGCTGTCGTTGCTCAGAAGTAGCCACTCCAGCAGGAACATGCTGTGGCGGAACGCCGCAACGGCCAGCGCGGCCAGCACGCCGGTTACGGTGGCAATCAGCAGTCGGCGAAACATCGCGCGGATGTCGGGGTAGGTATGAAGACGTTGCATGGGTCGCGTTTTAACGGGAACGATACGATATTGTGGCGGGAAAACGCGGGGTTAGCAAAAGGTCTGCGTGCGAAAAAGCCGGGCGATGCCCGGCCAGAAAGGTTAGCTGTCGCTATGAATATTCAGCGCCCGACGCGTACGCCCGGAGCTCAGGTACTCGGCAATATAGTCCTGCGAAATCTCGCCGTTATAGCGCCCGTCCTCATCCACGATCGGCATCCAGCTGGTATTACTCTCATACAGACGGGAAAGCACCACGCGCAGGTTGTCCTCGGCCTTGCCGGTCATGCGGAACGGATGCAGGATGTCGGCACAGGTGCCGCTGGCGTTACGCGCTTCGCGACGCTTCACAAAGCCCAGCGGTTTGCCGTGCTCGTCGACCACCGTAACGGCACGAATATCATTATCATCCATGGTCGCAAAAGCTTCGGGAAGCGGAGTAGAGCCCCGCACCGTAATGGTCGGCTGCTGGTCGGTGACGTCTCCCGCGGAGACCAGCAGCAGGCGCTTCAGCGTACGGTCCTGACCGACAAACGAGCCGACAAACTCATTCGCCGGTTTCGCCAGCAGTTCATCCGGGCTGGCGCACTGCACGATTTTCCCCTGACGGAACACCGCAATACGGTCGCCGAGCTTCAGAGCTTCGTCGATATCGTGGCTCACCAGCATGACGGTTTTTTTCAGCTTGCGCTGCATCTCCAGAAACTGGTTCTGGATCACCTCGCGGTTGATCGGGTCCACCGCGCCGAACGGTTCATCCATCAGCAGTACCGGAGGATCCGCCGCCAGGGCGCGGATGACGCCGATACGCTGCTGCTGGCCGCCGGACATCTCGCGCGGATAGCGGTGAAGGAACTTGTGCGGATCCATCGCCACCATGTCCATCAGCTCTTCGGCGCGGGTTTTGCAGCGCGCTTTATCCCAGCCCAGCATGCGCGGCACGACGGTGATGTTCTCTTCAATGGTCATGTTCGGGAACAGGCCAATCTGCTGGATCACGTAGCCGATGTTGCGGCGCAGGGTCACGGTGTCCATCCCGCTGGTGTCCTCGCCGTTAATCAGGATGTTCCCGCTGCTTGGGGTGATGAGGCGGTTAATCATCTTCAGGGTGGTGGTTTTCCCGCAGCCGGACGGGCCGAGCAGGACGCACATTTCCCCTTCAGGCACGTTCAGGTTGACGTTATCGACGGCCTTAAAGGTCTGGCCGTGCTTCTGTGAAAATTGTTTGGTGAGGTTTTCCAGTTTTATCATTATCGAATCCCCTTCGGAGTCAGAACCACCTGCAGACGGTGCAGCAGCCAGTCGAGTACAATCGCTAAAAGACAAATCATCAACGCGCCCGCAATCAGCATGCGAATATCGCTTCCGCCGATGCCGTTAAGCAGCAGAAGGCCCAGCCCACCCGCGCCAATCACGGCGGCGATTGCCATCACGCCGATGTTCATTACCACGGCGGTGCGGATCCCGCCGAAAATCACCGGCAGCGCCATCGGAATTTCCACCCAGCGCAGACGTTGCCAGAACGTCATGCCAATGCCGCGTCCGGCTTCGCGCAGGCCCGGCGGCAGGCTGTCGAGCGCCGTGTGGGTGTTACGCACAATCGGCAGCAGCGAGTAAAGAAACACCGCCGTAATGGCGGGCAGGGCGCCAATCCCCTGACCGATCAGCGAAAACAGCGGGATCATCAGGCCAAACAGCGCGATAGATGGAATGGTCAGCACGATGGTGGCTATCCCCAGCACCGGCGTCGCCAGCCACTTGTGGCGGACAATCAGAATGCCCAGCGGGACGCCGATGAGAATCGCTAAGCCCACGGCCAGCGCCACCAGCCACAGATGCTGCAGCGTCAGGGTTAACAGATAGTCCCAGTTGTCCAGAATGTAGTGAACGGTATCCATAGCGCCTCCTACAGCAGCTGTTTGCTACGCAGGAAATCGCGGGCGACCTGCTGCGGTGACTGATGGTCGATATCCACCTTTTTGTTCAGCTCGGTAATAACGTCGTTGTTGAGCTGGGCAGAGAGGGTATTGAGCGCCTCTTCCAGACCGGGATTGGCCTCCAGGGTGTCCTTACGCACCACCGGGGTGACCGCGTAGCTCGGGAAGAAGCCTTTATCATCCTCAAGCACCTTCAGGTCGAATCCTTTCACGCGCCCGTCGGTGGTGTATACCAGGCCGGCGTCAACGAAGCCGTCGCGCACTGCGTTATAGACCAGGCCGGGGTCCATCTGGCGGATTTGCGGGCGGTCCAGATCCATCTTATAGGCCTGCTGCAGGGGCTTCATGCCGTCGCTGCGCCCGGCAAATTCGAGGTCTAAGCCCAGCAGCCAGTTTTTGTCCGGGTTGGTTTTACGGATCTGCTCAATCTTCGCCACCATCTCCGACATAGTGTTGATATGCTCCGCCTCGGCGCGCTTGCGCTGCATGGCGAAGGCATAGGTGTTGTTCATGTCGGCGGGGTTGAGCCAGACCAGACCGTGCTTCGCGTCGAGGCGCTTCACCGTCTCGTAAGATTCCTGAGGCGACATGCGCTTATTGATGTGGTTGAAGATGATCAACGACGTACCGGTGTACTCCCACGTCATATCAATCTGCTTGTTGATCATCGCGTTGCGGGAGATCACCGTGGCGATATTGGTTTTTGGCTGAACCTGGAAGCCTTTTTTTTGCAGGTACTGCACGGTCATCGCCGAGAGAATGTGCTGCTCGGTAAAGCTCTTGGTCGCCAGAATCAGCGGGGCTGCCATCGCCTGGCCGGTGAACAGCGCCGCGGCACACAGCGCCGTCAGGCTGGAAAACAGTCTCATAGAAGCTCCTTGTTATTGTTATCGAGCGAGATGGGGGCTCATCACGCGACCCAGCGCGGCCAGCAGGGTGTCGAGGATCAGGGCGAACAGAGCGGTGGCCGCCGCGCCGAGGATCAGGGTCGGGAAATCGTTCAGGTAAATGCCCGGGAAAATCAGCTCGCCGTAGCTGCTGGCGCCAATCAGGAAGGCCAGCGGCGCGGTACCGACGTTAATGGCCGTGGCGATGCGGATCCCCGAGAGCATGACCGGCCATGCGTTGGGCAGTTCAACCTGGCGCAGGCGCTGCCATTTGGTCATCCCAATCCCATTTGCCGCTTCCAGCAGCGACGCAGGGACCGAGCACAGACCGGCGTAGGTATTGCGCACTATCGGCAGCAGCGAGGCGAGGAACAGGGCGATGATGGCAGGCGTATCGCCGATGCCAATCACCACCATCGCCAGCGCCAGCACCGCCAGCGGGGGCAGGGTGTTGCCGACGTTGAAGATTTGCATCACATATTCGGCGACGCCCCGCGCGGCCGGGCGGCTCAGCAGAATCCCGGCCGGAATGCCCACCAGCAGGGCAAAAAACATCGAGGAGAAAACCAGAATCATGTGCTGTTGCCCGAGGTAAATCAGGTCAACCTGGCGCGTCTTGATTGTCTCAAGCCCAATACCCCAGACGAGGAGGGCGAGGACCACGATAATGGCGCCGACAAACAGCAGCGAACGTTTGAGTAATGGGTGCATTGCGGTGTGTCTCCCTGTGCGCATGCGTTATAGCAACCACCGGTTGCCTGTTGTTATGCCATGTTTCGGCAGGGGGTAATTGAGCTATAGCAAGCGTTTGGGAAGGGTTCCAGCGAAGGGGGGAAATCAGTAACCCTATGAAATTAGTGACAACCTTAATTAAAGCCTTACGGCGTAAGGGCTGGTTGCGTGCCAGGCAGAATAGTCCTAAAGCGAATTTGTACAAGTGACAGTGTCACAAATTATAGGGCCCTTACGCCGATGTCATCGTTATTTACAGAGGGAGGCTCGAACCCGGCGAACGCGAACCGAGATGCTAATGATAGAAAAAATGGCAACAATCGCGAGCATCAGTCCCAGCGCCAGCATGGCGTTAAACCCAATCCACCTGAACAGCAGCAGCCCCGCGATACCGCCCGTAATAAACGAGAAAAGGGTGGTTAAGTGGGTCTTGAGCTGACTTTTTTGCGCTGCGGTATCTTTCGAGTAATCCCTGCGAAGCATCGCCACCAGCACGGAGGCCAGTGATATTCCCGCATCCGTCAGGGTGCCGGTAATGTGCGTCGATCTTACCCGCCCTCCGGAGAGCTGCGTCGAGGTCGAATTATGAATGCCCATCAGGCCGCACAGGAAAATAATAATCTCGCGGTTGCTCGTGAGGGCGTGGAAATACATTTCGTAGAGAGATACGCCGGTCAATAATATCCCCTCGACGAATAGGATTTGGCAAAAAACCAGCCGGATATTATGGATAATCCCCCATAACACAATGAGACGCGCAAGGATTGCACCTGCAACAAAGGAGAGAATGATCGAGCCAAAGAAAATGATATCGCTCAGATCGGTGGAGGAGACTTCGCTGGATAATTGTGAGGTGTTGCCGGTCATGTGAGAGGGGAAGAAGCCAAACGCCCCAAGGGCGATGGCGTTCAGTAAACCTGCCGAGGTCGCCAGCCAGAGAGCAAGCCGGCGATCCTCCTTATGCGTTCGTTCTTTCTTGAGTCTAATCAGCAAGAATACCTCCGGGTTGAGCTTTGCCTGAATAGTCAGGCTAGCAAAGCGGTGCAACGGGCTGTCCAGGATATGGCTTAATTATTATTCCCTCTGACGCCAATCAGGGTTTAGTAATTAAATAAAATATCCTTGCTCAAGGTGGGGGCGTAAATACTTTATATCATGCCGTTATTGCCGTGACGCAAAAACGCCGGGCGCTGGTTAAGACGTTCAAACCAGGCCTCAATCGCCGGCACGTCGGGCTTGTCAAACGGCGTCATCTTCCAGCGATTCACCGACAGCCCAAGCACCACGTCCGCAAGGGTAAACGTCTCTCCCGCCGCAAAGGCCCCGGTGCGCTGCAGCTGGTTTTCCAGAATGGTGATGCAGTGGTTCCACTCTTTTATTCCCGCCGCAATGCGCGCAGGGTCGTTAAAGTCCGGGTTTTTTCGTCCCAGCGCCGGGAAGACATAGCGCCAGGCGTTATTGAATTCAGTTGCCTGCCAGTCCATCCAGCGCTCAACGTTGGCGCAGGCCTGCGGCTCTGCAGGCAGCAGATCGTGACGTCCGGCCTTGCGCACCAGATAGCGGCAGATGGCGTTGGACTCCCACAGCACGAAATCGTCATCCATCAGCACCGGCACCATGGCGTTGGGGTTCAGCGCGCGGAAGTCATCCGTTTCTGTTGAGGCAAAACCGCTGCCGTAGTCTTCCTGCAGATAAGGGATGCCCGCTTCTTCACAGGTCCAGAGCACTTTACGAACGTTGATGGAGGTGGTTTTACCGAGGATGTTAATCATGACGCCGCTTCTCTTCAGTGGGATTAATCATTTAAAAACAATACACCCTTTGCGCGAAGAGGGAGGGGTAATATTGAGTGAGGAGTGCTCTGTACGGGCAGGTCAGCGTGTTTTAAGCGGAAACGTTACGTCTTCAGGGTGCGTAATGTGGATTATTCCGCGCCGTTTTCTCCAGAGGCGCCTGCTTGCTTAATGCAGGGAAAAAATTTAGGCTAACATCAGAGATATGCTTGCTCATTAAAGGCTTAGAAATGGAAAAAATAACCCCTGAATATACGTCCGTTGACTTATCTCGTTGGGCAAGGAAAGAACATTTTGAGATATTTCAGGGCTTTGCTCAATCGACATTTAATCAGACGGTTTTAATTGATATTACTGCGCTGTTAAAACATATCAAAGCGGTTGGCTGGAAATTTTACCCGACTATTATTTTTCTCATTTCGAAAATCGTCAACAGTCATCCGGAGTTCCGTATGGCTATGAAGGACAATGAGCTTATTATATGGAACGAAGTCCATCCAAACTATACCATTTTCCATAATGAAACAGAGACCTTTTCATCATTATGGAGCCATTACGATGGCAATATTCAGCACTTCCAGAACACCTATACTGAAGACATTGCACGCTACGGTAATAATTTTTCTTATTGGCCTAAAGAAGAATCCCGGGAGAATATCTTTTTCATATCAGGTATTCCCTGGGTAAGTTTTACCAGCTTTAACGTCAACGTTGCGCACATGAAGAACTTTTTTGCCCCTATGTTTACGCTTGGAAAATACTACGAACAAGATGGCAAAGTATTATTGCCCCTCGCCGTTCAGGTTCATCATTCCGTGTGCGATGGTTTCCATGTGGCAAGACTGTACAATGAGCTACAGGCGATGATCGATGCCATGCCGTGCCACTCGGCGCAATCCGGTGCGTGATGCGCCAGGCGCTGACGTTAATAAAAAAAAGCCGCAAGCAGCATGCTGCTTACGGCGTCAGGCTCGGTGACGATGTGGCGATCAGGCAGCTTTTACCGCTCTGATTTTTTTACTGTCAGCTTCAGCTGGCTCGGCTTTATCGTCAGCCGTTGGGGCATCGGGAGCAGGGAGCTTGCTGGTGCGCAGAATATGCTGCACGGTCTCTTTCTGCTCGGCGAGATACAGACCAAGATCTTCAGCCTGGTTTTCATCCATCTGCATTCCGCTTTGCAACAGCCAGTCGGTGAACGCGTCTGCCATATCGAGCAGCTTGTCGTGAGCGTCAGCCTCTTTCTTACTGGCAAATGTCATTTTCTCTTCACCTTTTCTTACGACAACATATTTTATTTCAACAGCCATCACGCACCTCTCATACTGTATTTATATACAGTATAACAGATCCGGGATGATGTTGCAGTAAAAAGTGACTACTGGTGCATCGGCTGGGTTTCACGGCTGCCGATACTGCGTCGCCATGCGCCCGGAGCCTGGCCGTATTGACGCTTAAAGCTGCGGTTGAAGGACTGCTGAGAGTCAAAACCGAGCGCGATTGCCACGTTCAGGATAGGCTCATCGCTGTGGGCTAAGCGTTCAACCGATTTTTGCAGCTTTTGCGCGCGAATATATCCGGCGAGGGGGTAGCCCGTGTGCTCTTTGAACAGGCGCTGGAGGTGCCATTTCGAATAGCCGGAGCGTCTGGAGACGGTCTCAATGTCCAGGCGACTGTCGAGGTTGTTATCGATCCAGTCGAGTAAATCATGCATAAATGCGCCAGTGTTCATCAGGTTTCCCCCACGCAGCGATAGAAAAGTATCTTTGTCTGTTGCACTTTAAGGTGGCCTGGTTTTACGGTAATTGCAAGTTTTATTGTTGCATTTAAATCCTTGCCCGAAACGGGCCTTTTATCGTCGACGCAAATAGCACATAAAGTGCAACAATTATTCTTGCACTTAGTTAGGCGCATTCCTACAATCGCCGCGATAGTGTATTCGAAACTGTTACAGTTTTGTGGCGATGAACGACACAAATGGCCTTAAGCCAGCCCGGACAAAGGAAGTGGCGCGGCGCCTCCCGCTGCGTCTTGCCCGGCGGCTACAATTACCGGAATAAAAATAATGAGCCTGCAAAAAACCTGGGGAAACTATCATCTGAATGCGCTGGGAGCGATGCTGCTCTCCGTGCTGCTCGTCGGATGTGATGACAGCGTCGCGCAAAACGCCGCGCCGCCCGCGCCCGCCGTCAATGCTGCTGACGTGGTTGTGAAATCCATTAGCCAGTGGGATAGCTTTAACGGCCGGATTGAAGCTGTGGAAAGCGTGCAGCTTCGCCCCCGCGTCTCTGGCTACATCGACAAAGTGAATTTCACCGACGGCCAGGAAGTGAAAAAGGGCGAGGTGCTGTTCACGATTGACGACCGAACCTATCGCGCCGCGCTGGAGCAGGCGCAGGCAACGCTGGAAAGGGCCAAAACGCAGGCCAGCCTGGCGCGAAGCGAGGCTAACCGTACCGATAAATTAATCAATACCAACCTGGTATCCCGTGAAGAGTGGGAGCAGCGCCGTTCGGCCGCCATCCAGGCACAGGCCGATATTCGCGCAGCCCAGGCTGCGGTCGACGCCGCGCAGCTGAATCTCGACTTTACCAAAGTGACGGCACCTATTGATGGCCGCGCCAGCAGGGCGTTAATCACCAGCGGCAATCTGGTCTCCGCGGGCGACAGCGCCAGTGTACTCACCACGCTTGTCTCGCAAAAGACGGTTTACGTCTACTTTGACGTGGATGAGTCAACCTATCTTCACTATCAAAATCTGGCGCGCAGCGGGCAGGGGGCGTCCAGCCATCATACGGCGCTACCGGTTGAGATCGGCCTTGCCGGCGAGGAGGGCTACCCCCATCAGGGTAAAGTGGATTTCCTGGATAATCAGCTCACGCCGAGTACCGGTACGATCCGCATGCGCGCGCTGCTGGATAACGCGCAGCGTCAGTTCACGCCGGGGCTCTTTGCCCGCGTTCGCCTGCCGGGCAGCGCAGAATTCCAGGCGATGCTTATCGACGACAAAGCGGTGCTGACTGACCAGGATCGCAAGTATGTCTATATCGTGGATAAAGAGGGCAAAGCGCAGCGTCGCGATATTACGCCGGGGCGTCTGGCCGACGGTTTACGCATCGTGCAGCAGGGGCTGAAACCTGGCGATAAAGTCATCGTCGACGGTTTACAAAAAGTGTTTATGCCGGGTATGCCGGTGAACGCGAAAACCGTCGCCATGACCGCCAGCGCCGCCCTCAACTGATCACTTGACCTGAGAATCCTTCCCATGGACTTTTCCCGCTTTTTCATCGACAGGCCCATTTTCGCTGCCGTACTGTCGATTCTGATTTTTATCACAGGATTAATCGCCATCCCGCTGCTGCCTGTGAGCGAGTATCCTGACGTCGTACCGCCAAGCGTGCAGGTGCGCGCAGAGTATCCGGGCGCCAACCCGAAAGTGATTGCCGAGACCGTGGCGACGCCGCTGGAAGAGGCGATCAACGGCGTCGAGAACATGATGTACATGAAATCCGTCGCCGGCTCGGACGGCGTGCTGGTCACGACCGTCACGTTCCGTCCGGGTACCGATCCGGATCAGGCGCAGGTACAGGTGCAAAACCGCGTAGCGCAGGCCGAGGCGCGTCTGCCGGAAGACGTGCGGCGCTTGGGCATCACGACGCAGAAGCAGTCGCCAACGCTTACGCTGGTGGTGCATCTGTTCTCGCCCAACGGTAAGTACGATTCACTGTACATGCGCAACTACGCCACGCTGAAGGTGAAGGACGAGCTGGCGCGTCTGCCCGGCGTCGGGCAGATCCAGATTTTTGGCTCCGGTGAATACGCCATGCGCATCTGGCTGGACCCGAACAAGGTTGCAGCCCGCGGGCTGACCGCCTCGGACGTGGTCACGGCAATGCAGGAGCAGAACGTGCAGGTGTCCGCCGGGCAGCTTGGCGCCGAGCCGCTGCCGAAAGAGAGCGATTTCCTGATCTCCATTAACGCTCAGGGCCGTCTGCATACCGAAGAAGAGTTTGGCAACATTGTCCTGAAAACGTCGGAGGACGGTTCGGTCGTCCGCCTGCGCGACGTGGCGCGTATCGAGATGGGTTCCGGCAGCTATGCGCTGCGTTCCCAGCTTAACAATAAAGACGCGGTCGGGATTGGTATCTTCCAGTCACCGGGAGCAAACGCCATCGATTTGTCTAACGCGGTGCGCGCGAAAATGGAGGAACTGTCCACCCGTTTCCCGGAAGATATGAAGTGGGCGGCACCTTACGATCCGACGGTTTTCGTGCGCGATTCTATCCGTGCGGTGGTGCAAACCCTGCTGGAAGCGGTGGTGCTGGTTGTACTGGTGGTGATCCTGTTCCTGCAAACCTGGCGCGCGTCGATCATTCCGCTGATCGCGGTGCCGGTGTCGGTGGTGGGGACGTTCAGCATTCTCTATCTGCTGGGCTTTTCGCTTAACACCCTCAGCCTGTTCGGGCTGGTGCTGGCCATCGGCATCGTGGTGGACGACGCCATCGTGGTGGTGGAAAACGTCGAGCGAAATATCGAAGAGGGGCTTGCGCCGCTTGCGGCGGCGCATCAGGCGATGCGTGAGGTCTCCGGGCCGATTATCGCGATTGCGCTGGTGCTGTGCGCGGTGTTCGTGCCGATGGCGTTCCTCTCCGGCGTTACCGGTCAGTTCTACAAGCAGTTTGCGGTGACGATCGCGATTTCCACGGTGATCTCCGCCATCAACTCGCTGACGCTCTCTCCGGCGCTGGCCGCGCTGCTGTTAAAACCGCACGGCGCGCCGAAAGACTTCCCGACCCGGCTTATTGATCGCCTGTTCGGCTGGATTTTCCGTCCGTTTAACCGCTTTTTCCATCGTAGCTCGAACGGCTATCAGGGGCTGGTGGGCAAAACGCTTGGCCGACGCGGCGCGGTGTTTGTGGTTTATCTTCTGCTGCTGTGTGCCGCGGGCGTCATGTTTAAAGCGGTGCCCGGCGGGTTTATTCCGACCCAGGATAAGCTGTATCTGATTGGCGGCGTGAAGATGCCGGAAGGCTCGTCGCTGGCCCGCACCGACGCGGTGATCCGCAAAATGAGCGAAATTGGCATGAACACCGAAGGCGTGGATTACGCGGTCGCGTTTCCAGGGCTGAACGCGCTGCAGTTCACCAACACGCCGAATACCGGGACGGTCTTCTTTGGCCTGAAGCCGTTTGACCAGCGCAAGCACTCAGCGGCGGAAATTAACGCGGAGATCAACGCCAAAATCGCGCAAATCCAGCAGGGCTTTGGTTTCTCCATCCTGCCACCGCCGATTCTGGGCCTGGGTCAGGGGTCAGGCTACTCGCTGTACATTCAGGATCGCGCGGGCCTGGGCTATGGTGCGCTGCAAAACGCGGTGAACACCATGTCCGGTGCAATTATGCAGACGCCGGGAATGCATTTCCCAATCTCCACTTACCAGGCTAACGTTCCGCAGCTGGACGTGCAGGTTGACCGCGATAAGGCAAAAGCGCAGGGCGTGTCGCTGACCGATCTGTTCGGTACGCTGCAAACCTATCTGGGCTCGTCGTACGTGAACGACTTCAACCAGTTCGGACGTACCTGGCGCGTGATGGCGCAGGCAGACGGGCAGTTCCGCGACAGCGTGGAGGATATTGCGAATTTACGCACCCGGAATAGCCAGGGCGAAATGGTGCCGATTGGCAGCATGGTAAAAATCACGACCACTTACGGGCCGGACCCGGTGATCCGCTACAATGGCTACCCGGCGGCAGATCTGATCGGCGATGCCGACCCGCGCGTGCTCTCGTCCGCTCAGGCGATGACGCAGCTGGACGCGA
This sequence comes from Enterobacter asburiae, assembly GCA_011754535.1. Classification (NCBI taxonomy): domain Bacteria; kingdom Pseudomonadati; phylum Pseudomonadota; class Gammaproteobacteria; order Enterobacterales; family Enterobacteriaceae; genus Enterobacter; species Enterobacter asburiae. Next base: position 2,201,841 of record JAAQVN010000001.1, read on the forward strand.
TGTCTAAGCAAATCCTGCCGAACGGGATGAACATAGAATGGACGGACCTGAGCTTCCAGCAGGCCACCCAGGGTAATACGGCGCTGATCGTCTTCCCGGTCGCGGTGCTGCTGGCGTTCCTGGTGCTGGCGGCGCTGTATGAAAGCTGGACGCTGCCGCTGGCGGTGATCCTCATCGTGCCGATGACGATGCTCTCCGCACTGTTTGGCGTCTGGCTGACCGGTGGCGATAACAACGTCTTCGTGCAGGTGGGGCTGGTGGTGCTGATGGGGCTGGCGTGTAAAAACGCGATTCTTATCGTGGAGTTTGCCCGCGAGCTGGAAATTCAGGGCAAAGGCATCATGGAAGCTGCGCTTGAAGCGTGCCGCCTGCGTTTGCGTCCGATTGTGATGACCTCCATCGCCTTTATCGCCGGGACCATTCCGCTGATCCTCGGCCACGGCGCGGGCGCAGAAGTGCGTGGCGTCACCGGGATCACGGTCTTCTCCGGGATGCTCGGCGTAACGCTGTTTGGCCTGTTCCTGACACCGGTGTTTTACGTGACGCTGCGTAAGTTCGTCACGCGCGGCAAAGTGGAAAGAGAGGTTCTGCCTGCGTAGGGATATCGCAGATAACAAAAAACCGCCTTTATCGTAAAGGCGGTTTTTTTTCGCGAAAATTAATGGGCTTTTTTGTACTGGGCAATAAGTTCAGGTAAAGGATCGCACCCGCTGGTATCGGCTTTTTTGACCTCGTCCAGCGCGCTTGCCACGGTGTGGCGCGCTAGTACCGCGAGCGATGCCTGCTCCGCTTCTTCGGAAATCGATTTAAAGTACCAGCAGGCGTTCGCGCTGACCACGCAGCGGGCCGGCACGTCAGGGCGCGACGCCCAGAGTTTTTTATCTTCGGTGACCGAAAGGTAGATATCGCGCAGGGTGATCTCTTCCGGCGGTCGACCAAGATGAATAGAGCCGTTGCGGCCAAGCGTTGAGACGATAATGCCGTCGCGCGTGAGTGGAACCATCAATTTGCGGATAAAGCTCGGATTGGCTTCCAGGCCGTAGGCCAGAATTGCACTTGTCGAACGTTCACCTAGTTGCTCCGCCATCGCTACGCTGAGAACCATCTGCAAAGCTGTCGGGAAGCGGTAATCTAACATTTCTCTTTCCTGGGTAGCGGTGAATCTTGTTCTTTTTGGCACCGCAGAGGTGAATAAGCAATAAACAACAATATAACAAATACGGTAATTTTTTTGAAGCAATCTGCGGCATTTGCGATCGAACACCCTGTTCCGGTTTAGCTAAACGTGCGGTCCGGGAAGTCAACCGTCACCAGGAGGCCACCTTCCGCTGAGGTACTCAGGTTTACGCTGCTGTTATGTTGCAGTGCAACCGCTTTGACGATGGCAAGCCCCAGTCCGCTTCCGCTCTGCATCTGATTGGGATCGCGGAAAAACCGGTCGAAGACGCGCTCGCGCAATTCAACCGGAATGCCCGGCCCCTCATCGGAGACGCGTATTTGGGCTGATTTATCTGCTGAGCGTATCTCTACCTGAATCCGTCCGCCTTCAGGACTGTACTTCACGGCGTTTTCAATAAGATTGTCTATCAGCGACATCAGACGTTCCCGGACGCCAGCGATCCAGATTTCATCCTCAGCGAAGAATTCCAGCTCAATCCTGCGCCCGGACGCCAGCGGCTCCAGCGCAGCCATTCGCTCTTGTATGAGTGACGTCAGCGGCACGGGCTCCATCGCGGTGTCAATGCGCGCTTCACTGTGCATCATCAGCAGCAGCTGGTTGACGAGCCGAGCCGCCCGGCTGTTGCTGCGCACAATCCCTGCAAGCAGCTGCCGCTGGCTCTCGCTGCTCGCCCAGGACTGCAGCGCCTCCACGTTGATGCGCATCGCTGCCAGCGGCGTACGCAGCTCGTGCGCGGCGTCAGCAATGAAAACCCGTTCCCGTTCAGCGCTTTCCCGCACTCTGGCAAGAAAATCGTTTATCGCGTCCACCATTTTGCGAAGCTCCCTGTGCCTGGGGCCGGCTTTTAAGGGAGAGAGATCGTCTGGCCTGCGTAATGAAATTTCATTCACCACCTTGCTCCAGGGACGCATCGCAATGCGGATCGACAGCCACGCGGGAAACAGAAGAAAAGGAATACAGACCAGCAGCGGCATAATGTAATAGCCGCGTGAGTTCAGATAGATAAAGAAGTTCCAGCTACCGGCCGGGGTGAAAAGCGTAACTTCCACGTCGGAACGAGGGGACTTAAGGGTACGGCTGGTCCAGGTACGACCGTCACTCTGAACACGCTGCATTTCCCCCAGCCTGGTGTTCATTACCCCCGTCGGAGCGCCATCCGATGAATAAATGATTGCGTTATTCTTGCGAACGATGAGGTTGATTGATAATGCGGGATCTTCGCCGCCGCCATAGCCTTCCCGCAACGCCTTACTGAACGCTTCCAGCACCTCGTTACGGTCCTGCGGGCGCTCGCCAATATGATCAACAAGAGTAAAAATGGTTTCGTAGGTCTTACTGCCCGTGAGTATCGGAGGGCTACGCAGGTCCTCCAACAATATGAAGGTCAAAAAAATACACCACAGCAGGGTGAGCAGCACCATCTGAGCGATGATAATTCGCCGTACCAGCGTGGGACGCTTCAGGAGGTACCAGACGTTTCGCATTACCCCGTCACCTTCTGAACAGCAACGGTATCAATGACGTACCCGACGCCCCGCACCGTTCGCACATAGCCTTCACCAATTTTCCGCCGCAAATTCCCCATATGGACGTCGAGCGCATTACTGAGATTTTCTTTGTTGCCGAATATCCTTTCTTCCAGAAAACGTCGGGTAATCACCCGGTCAGCGCGCAGCATCAACGTTTCAAGAAGCGCATATTCACTGGCCGTCAATTCAACGTGACGCGCGCTCACCGTCACGCGACGCGTCGGTACATGAAGCGATAAGCCCCGGATCTCTATTGCCTCATTTTCAAAACCGTAGCTGCGTCGGGCAAGAGCCCTGACTCGCGCCAGCAGTTCGGCGAGAACGAAGGGTTTGACAAGATAGTCGTCTGCACCGGCATCCAGCCCGCACAGGCGATCCTGCAGCGTACCTCGCGCCGTTAGGATGATGACGGGGATCCCCTTCAGCTGCTGGCGCAAACGCGTCATCAGGCTCATGCCGTCGCCGTCGGGCAGCCCCAGGTCGAGCAAAACAAGTTCCGGCGCGCAGACGTCAAGCTGATGCAGCGCATCCTCTTTACGGCGAACCCATATGACATCAAATCCTTGATCTGAAAGGGCGATACGCACGCCATTGCCGAGATCCAGGTCGTCTTCGATTAGTAAAATTTTCACATTGATAACTGTAACAACCGTGGATGAAGAACAACTTAAGAAAAAAACGGTAGCAGGAAATCCGTCCGGTTTACAGCACCGGCTCGCGCTTCAGCGTTTCTTCATTTTCGGCTCATAAGAACCTTAGGGTCGGTATTCAAAATGGGCGTCCTGGCGTTTAACCGCTTGCATCGCAACCATTTGAATCCATAAGGGCTTCTTTAATGAGAAACATCGAACTGCGTCATACGTTCCTCCATTCACTTTCGGGCTTCAGACTAAAAAGCATAGTGCCGGGCGTTGTTCTGGCGTTACTGGCCACCCCGGTAATGGCGGCAGAGCAGAAGGACAATGTCTTAACTCTGGGGGGCGGCGCGGACGTCGCGCCACGCTACTCGGGTTCGGATAAAAGCCGCGTCAGCGCGGCTCAGGTGGTGGATTACTCGATGGCGAATGGCTTCTTTATCAGCACCACGCGGGGTATCGGTTACGGCAATAACATCGGTAATTTCGATTACAGTGCAGCCCTGAGCTATCGCGCAGGCCGTAAAGATAAAGACGTCAGCAGCGATTCGATCGCCTCCGGCAGCGACGAGCTGCGTGGAATGGGCGAGATAAAAGGCTCGGCAATCGTTGTGCCCGGGCTGGGGTACAAGGTGACCGATTGGCTTAACCTGCAGCTGCAGGCTGAGGTGCCGGTTTCTGAGAGAGACAACGGAGAGGCGGTGCATTTCGGCATTTCCAGCCCGCTCTATGCCTCCTCAAAAAATGAGGTGACGCTGGCGCTGACCGGCAGTTGGGGATCCGGCAAGTATATGCAGACGTACTATGGCGTCAGTGACGCGCAGTCGAGCGCATCGGGGTTTGCCCGACATGACGCCGGGGCCGGGATTTATGCCTGGTCTATGAATCTTGACTGGGCCCACAAGCTCACCTCGCGCTGGAGCGTGCTTGCCGCTGCGGGGGTTACGCAACTGACGGGGGATGCGGGTGACAGCCCGATCGTACAACGTAAAACGTCCCCCACGGGGAGCTTGAAGGTGACGTACAGTTTTTGATGGCGGTTGCTTATGAGTTTGAGCGCGCAATAGCGACGAATTTTAGCCGCTCCGGTTAAGATGACGGGGCGGTGCTTTTGATGACGGGAATAATAATGGATTATTTAAATTCATTGCAGAGAATATTGTCACTTGATCCTTCACGAATGCAGGTGCTTTACGCGGTTCGTGATTTGCAACTTCCTGATTGCTGGATAGGCGCGGGTTTTGTCAGGGATGCCGTATGGGATCACTTGCATGCCTATTGGAAAAAGTCCTTTTCAGGCGATGTGGATGTGGTCTGGTTCGATCCCGAATGGTGTACGCCAGACGATGAACGTCATCTGGAAGAAAAACTTAAGCAACGGATGCCCGCTTTTGACTGGTCCGTAAAGAATCAAGCCAGGATGCATCTGCGTAATGGTGATAATCCCTATCGCTCAACAGAAAATGCGCTGTTGTACTGGCCCGAAACTGCGACGGCTGTAGGCGTCAGGCTGGGCGCTAACGATGTTATTGAGGTCATTGCACCCTATGGTCTTAATGACCTGTTTGAGCTGAGTTTAAGACCAACGCCTGCGTTTGAGCGGGAAAAATATGACGTCTTCAGGCGGCGCGTTGAAAAGAAGCGGTGGTTAGAACGTTATCCTCAACTGCGGCTTATTAATTGAGCATAGTTAATAACTTAAAGTCTAATCTGTCTATTGGGCGCTTATGCCTGTGAACCTTACAGATGACCTGTTGCACACGATCGGGAGCCTTATGTTACGCAAGATATATTACTCAATTTCTGATGCATGAAATCTATGAGTGCTCGTGTTTTAGCAGGCAAGTAGCGCCGATCTGAATAAAGTGCGAACAATTGCAGTGGAGCAGGGGATTGTTCAAAGTTAAGCTCGATTAGCCGTCCATCGTTGATGTAGGGTTGGCAGGCTTGTTTCGATAGAATGGCAAAACCGACACCTGCTACAGCCGCTCGTCCTGCCATCTCTCCGCTGTTTACCCGGTAATGGCCTTTAACCTTTATCGTCTCGAATCCCCCCTTTTTATTAACAAACTGCCAGGGAGCACCTTTAAGTGCGCTTACGGTTGTAATACAGGGTAATTCTTCAAAATGCTGTATATGAGAAGGGGTGCCATAACGTTGAATGACAGAAGGTGCAGCAACGATGGTACAAGGGATAGTCACCAGATGGCGAGCGATGTAGTCACTGTCATCCATCTGGCCACGGGTGACAATGATCGCTAAATCCAGATCGTCACGAACGGATTCAAAGCCAGACAAATTTGTGACGCAGCTAATTTCCAGATCCGGGTGCTGACAGGCGAAATCGGCAACTATAGATCCCAGCAAGACCGGGCCTATTTCATTAGGAATACAGATACGTAACGGGCCCTTAAGCTGCATTTGCCGCAACGTTAATTCTGTTTCAGTTTGCTCAAGTGCCTCCAGTATTGGCTTCGCTCGGTTATAGAGCAGGTGGCCCGCCTGGGTGAGTTTCATATGGCGGGTACTGCGCTCTATAAGCTGAAGATTGAGTTTGTCTTCTAACTGAGAAATACAACGACTCACATTTGATGTCGGCATTTCCAGCGCCCTGGATGCCCCAACAAAACTCTCTTTTTCAACCACAGCAATGAACACTTTCAGGGTATTAAAATCCAGAGGCGGCCGCATTGATTATCCCATAAATGATAACAATAAGTGCCATTTTTACCATCTAATGAACAGATTTGATAGCGGTTAAACTCGGATATCTTTCATCCACAGGTCGCCTGCTATGCCACTGGTCACAAAAACGTTAAATCATAAAACCCTCATACGAATCGCTGCTGTAATTGCTTTTATCCAGTTCACGAATGCGCTGGAATATATGATGTTCAACCCTATTTTTGCTTTTATGGCGGCTGATTTTGCTGTTCCCGTATCCTTCTCAGGCTACGTTTCTGGCCTGTACACAACAGGTGCCGTTCTGTCGGGCATTATCGCTTTTTACTGGATCGGTCGTTTTAATAAGAAACGCTTTCTCATCGCCAATATGGCTCTCCTGGGGCTGCTGACCTTTTTAACGACATTGACTTCCAGTTTTAGCCTTTTGCTTACATTACGATTCTGTGCAGGATTGTTGGGCGGTACCACAATGGGGGTGGGTATCAGTATATTGATAAACCACGCACCGACTCACTTGCGTGGAAAAATGTTAGCGACGGTGATTGCGTCATTTTCGATAGTAAGCATTGCGGGAATGCCCACAATATTATTTTTATGTACTCATTATGGCTGGCATATCGCTTTGTGGTTCATCAGTACGCTGTGTTTGTTGGCGTTGCCACTGATTGTCACCATCATTCCACAAGATCGCGTTTCTTTCGAGACACCCCATTCGCAGCCTCTCAATGTGGATATTTTACTGTTTGCTTCCGCTAATGCGCTTGTACAGTTTAGCCCAATGCTGGTCGTTCCTGTTCTGGTACCATTACTGTTACAGCAGCCTGGCGCTTCTCAGGACATGTTGTCCTGGCTATTCTTCGGCGGGGGGATGGCAGGGTACCTGTCGACAAAAATGACAGGCGTGTTAACGACACGTTTTTCTGCTGTGGTTCTGGCGACAGCTTCAACTATCGTTTTTATTCTGAGTTTGCTCATACCAATCCTGGGGCTTCCGCATCCGGCGCTATTTATTACTTTATTTCTCGGTGCATCTTATAGTCGTCTGGTTTCATCTTCGGCGGTTACGATTCAGTTTCCTGATAACAGGCAACGCGCAGGATTCATGTCATTACAAACATCAATGATGTATTTGATTACAACGATCGCATTTTTTTTGTCTTCTTTTTTATTACCTGGGTATGACATGACACAACAAAAAATGAACACGTTACTAACGGTTAGCGCCATTTCCGCATTAGGGTTCCCAATCATCGTTATCTTTTTGCAAAAGAAACTGGCTAAACGTAAGAACCAACCCGACCTTCTCGTCATTGATTAGCATAACGTCCGCTTTTGGCTGTGAGTACAACGGGTCGATGCAACGCTATCCTTTATCCGGAGCATTTGAAAGCCAGAACCTCGTAAAGAAGTGTGCCAATATTACGTGGGTGATATCTATATCCGGAGAATAACGTGTTCGGAAGAGTTTTATTAAACTACATGCCAGGGCTACAAAATTTGTTAGCCTACGATAAAAGTTGGCTGAAACAGGATGTTAAAGCCGGGTTATCCGTTGCGGCTGTAGCGCTACCCGTAGCTATTGCTTATGCTGAGCTGGCAGGGGTTGGGGCAATAGTCGGGCTTTATTCGTGCGTTTTACCGATGATAGCGTATGCACTGTTTGGTTCTTCACGTCAGCTTATTGTTGGCCCTGATGCCACAACCTGCGCGGTGATTGCGGCCGTCGTCTTTCCGCTTTCTGCAGGTAATCCCGAACTGCACTGGCAACTGACGATTATCATGACATTGATGATGGGCGGGTGGTGCCTGCTTGCCAGTAAGTTTCGTCTGGGCGCACTTGCCGATCTGCTTTCTCATCCCATTCTTACGGGTTTGCTAAATGGCGTAGCCGTGACGATTATTGTCGGGCAATTAGGCAAGGTTTTAGGGATCAAGCTAGATGAAGCACAGGTTATTGAAAAAATAATAGCCTTGCCAGGCCGATTGTCAGACAGCCATTTATTAACCATAGGGATATCACTTTTAACGTTAATTATTTTAATGGTTATTAAAACGTATCGTAGCCACTGGCCAGCACCGTTGATTGCCATTGTACTGACAACGGTTCTGGTGTGGGGAACAGCTGCGCAACAGTATGGTATTGCCACGATTGGGGGAGATGGCTTCCAGTCTGGCTTACCCGTCGTTAACTGGGGGGAATTCCAGCCTGGTCCGATGCGTGATTTGGTGATCCCGGCGCTGAACCTGGCTTTGGTCAGTTTTGTGAGTCTGATGCTGACCGCCCGCAGTTTTGCCGCGAAAAATGGTTATGAAATCAATGCTGATGCTGAGTTCAGAGCGCTGGGTATTGCGAACATTATGTCTGGGTTATCCCAGGGGTTTGCTATCAGTGGTGCTGATTCCCGGACCGCGGTTAATGATTCAGTGGGTGGGAAAAGTCAGCTGGTTTCCATAGTCGCGGCCTTACTCATCGGTATCGTTGTGGTATTTTTCACCCAGCCATTACAATTTATTCCGGTATCTGCATTAGGTATTGTTCTAATGTATGCCTCGTGGTCATTAATTGATTTACGTGGGCTCTGGAACCTGAGGCGCAGAAATAAACAGGCATTCCGCCTGGCCTTCTTCACTTTTGGCTGTGTTTTAATTATCGGCGTTATCCAGGGGATCGGCCTTGCGGTGTTGCTTGGCCTGTTACAGTTCCTTCGTACAGTGTTTCGTCCCTCTGAGCACTTGTTGGGCACTGACGAAGATGGAATGATTCACTCATTAGGTAATACAACCGATATTAAAATGGTCCCGGGCGTGCTGATGTATCGATTTAACTCACCGTTGACCTATTTTAATGTGGCTTATTTTAAACGTCGGGTATTGAACCTGGTTGATGGTACTGCATTACAACCTAAATGGGTGGTCATTGATGCCGTTGCTTGCTTCACCTATTCAGACATCAGCGTCCTGGCAACCATTAATGAGTTAAAGCGTGACCTGAAGGGGCGAAAGATTACGTTAATCCTGGCGGGCAGAAAAACGGAATTAACGCGCTGGTTTAAAGAGAGTCGGCCAACGATGAATGATGATGACATGATTCTGGCGCCAGACCTCTATCTGGCACTTCGGTTCATTCAGAGTAAAGAGAGTGCGAGTGAATCAGGTGGCGAGGTATAAGTTAAAGGCTTGCCCGCCACCGGCGAGCAAGCCACACCTCTAGCGATACAGCGTCTTTTCCGCAACCGGAATAAGCAGTCCGGATCGCCAGTCCGCCAGCGTCAGCTGCGCAAGCCTGCCCAGCGCGGTATAAAACGGATGCCCGGCGTTATCGACAAACACTGACAGGAAGCGGGTGCTCCACGGCAGGAGGTGCCACGCCAGAAGCTGAGCGCACTCCGCTTCGCGGCCATTCTCGGCCAGCCACGCCGCGAGCATTAGCAACGTGCCAAAGTGATCTTCCGGTTCCTGTTGCTGCATCTCAAACGCGATATTGTTCTCCCGCATCCACTGTCGCAGCGCGAGGGTCGAATCGCCAAACAGCACGGATTCACGGTCCAGCCAGACGGAACCCCACGGCGGAGCGGGCAGGGCATAAGGACCAATAAACAGCCGTTGCCAGGCGTCGGTCAGCGGTTCATCGGAAGATGAGGCAAACGTATCGGCAACGGGCTGCAGCGCTTCCGGCGGCAGGGGCCAGTCCTGAACCCATTCGCCAGCGGTAAGAGCGCTCACCAGCGGCGCGGCCTGCTCGCTGTCGGGAGCGAAATAAAACAGCGCGCCCAGTACCCTGGCGCTGAACGCGAACGATTCACGATGTGAGACGTCTTCCATTAAACTTTCCTTGCTTGCGCGGACGACGCCCGCGCGACTGTGATAACCGATAATACTGACCATTGAATAAACTATGGTCTCGCGTTTCACCTTTTACACCTTCTCAATCCGCACCAGATTGGTGTGCTGCGGGTTGCCTTTTGCCAGCGGAGAAGGTCGATGGGTCGTCAGCGTGTTGATGCATGAGCCGTGGTCGATACGATCGCCACTCATATTGGCATCGTGCCAGGCTCCCTGGCCCATCGCGCTCACGCCGGGCATGATGCGCGGCGTCACTTTTGCTTCAGTTCGCACCTCACCGCGACTATTAAAGACGCGCACCGTATCGCCGTTCTTAATGCCGCGTTTTTCGGCATCGACAGGATTAAGCCAGACCTCCTGGCGGCAGGCCGCTTTCAGCACGTCGACGTTGCCATAGCTCGAGTGGGTTCGGGCTTTAAAGTGGAAACCGAACAGCTGTAGTGGGAACTGCGCGCGCTCGGGCGCATCCCATCCGTCAAAGGTTGATGCGTACACGGGCAGTGGGCTAATGGTCTCGTCTTTTGCCAACTCCCAGGTCGCCGCAATCTTCGCCAGCTTGCTGGAGTAAATTTCAATCTTGCCCGATGGCGTTTTCAGCGGATTGGCTTCCGGGTTCTCGCGGAATTTTTTATAGGCCACAAAGTGTCCGTTCGGATCTTTGCGCTTATAAATGCCCATTTTTTTCAGCTCGTCATAGGACGGTAGTGCGGGATCTTTTGCGAGCATTTTGGCATACAGATACTGCAGCCACTCTTCCTGCGTGCGCCCTTCGGTAAATTTCTGATGAATATCCGGCCCGAGGCGTTTTGCCACTTCGCTCATGATCCAATAGATGGGCTTACGCTCAAACTTCGGTGCAGTCACGGGCTGGAGGAAAATCAGGTAGCCCATGTTGCCTGCATAATCGTTAGGAATGATGTCTTCCTGTTCGACGGTCATCAGGTCCGGCAACACGATATCGGCGTACTTCGCTGACGAGGTCATGAAGTTATCAATGACGACGATCGTTTCGCATTTACTTTCGTCCTGCAGGATCTCGTGAGTTTTATTGATATCGGAGTGCTGGTTAATAATGGTGTTGCCCGCGTAGTTCCAGATGAACTTAATCGGCACGTCCAGCTTATCCTTACCGCGCACCCCGTCGCGCAGGGCAGTCATTTCCGGGCCACGGACGATGGCATCCGTCCAGCTGAAGCAGGATATTTGCGTTTTAACCGGATTTTCCGGCAGCGGCATACGTTCGATAGTGATGGTGTAGCTGGATTCGCGCGCGCCGCTGTTGCCACCGTTGATCCCCACATTACCTGTGAGGATCGGCAGCATCGCGATGGCGCGGGAGGTCAGTTCTCCGTTTGCCTGTCGCTGTGGTCCCCAGCCCTGGCTGATATAGGCCGGTTTTGCAGAGCCAATCTCGCGGGCCAGTTTAATGATGCGATCTACCGGAATGCCGGTGATGTGCGAGGCCCATTCAGGCGTTTTCGCCGTGTTGTCATCCCCCTGGCCGAGAATATACGCTTTATAGTGACCATTCGCGGGGGCGCCTTCCGGCAGCGTTTTTTCGTCATAGCCAACGCAGTATTTGTCCAGGAACGGCTGGTCGACCAGGTTTTCGTCGATCAATACCCAGGCAATACCTGCCACCAGTGCGGCATCAGTACCCGGACGGATCGGGATCCATTCATCTTCGCGTCCGGCTGCCGTATCGGTATAGCGTGGGTCGATAACGATCATGCGCGCGTTGGACCGCTCGCGAGCCTGCTCCAGATAATACGTAATCCCGCCGCCGCTCATGCGCGTTTCCGCCGGATTATTGCCGAACATCACCACCAGTTTGGTGTTTTCAATATCCGAGGTGCTGTTCCCGTCATTGCTGCCGTAGGTATAGGGCATGGCGCAGGCGATTTGCGCCGTGCTGTAGGTGCCGTAGTGGCTCAGAAAACCGCCGTAGCAGTTCATCAGGCGCGCCACCAGCGAAGCGTAAGGAGAGGAACGGGTGATATTGCCGCCGACAATGCCGGAGGAGTAGTTAATATACACCGCTTCGTTGCCGTATTTGTCGACCACGTCTTTCAGGCTGGCAGTGATAGCGTCCAGCGCTTCATCCCAAGTGATGCGCTCAAATTTGCCCTCACCGCGTTTGCCCACGCGTTTCATCGGGTAGTTCAGGCGGTCAGGGTGGTTGATGCGGCGGCGAATAGAGCGCCCGCGCAGGCAGGCTCGGACCTGGTGATTACCATAGATATCCTCACCGGTGTTATCCGTTTCGACCCAGTACACTTCATTGTCGCGGACGTGCAGGCGCAGCGCGCAGCGGCTGCCGCAGTTGACCGAGCAGGCACCCCAGACCACTTTATCTTCCGCAGGCTGGACGGCATTTTGCACCGCAGCGGCTGCGCTTTTTAGACCAAAAGGAAGCGAGATCCCGCCAGCGGCAAGCGCCAGAGAACCTATTGCGGTAGATTTCACGAGAGTTCGGCGGCTAATACCGCCGTGATGATCGACCTCAGACATGGCTCACCCCAGGATTGAGATTACGTATTATTTTTACCCGTGATTACAACCGGGCTAATGATGGGGTGAGTGTTACTTATTTGGAGGTATTAGATCTTAATCCTAATCAAGTCAAAGGGGATTGAGGGTAAATTACTGAGCTTCAGTAGCCCCGCTGCCTGTACGGGTGTACAAAATTTTAAAGGTGTCGTTGGCGCAGTGGCCCACCACCTGCGCGTCCGGCTGGTCAGCTTGATCATTCGGCACAATGCTCAGCGTAAAACCTGACTCCGGCACGCCGTTGTTGATAATCTTCTGCTGAATGTCGCTTTTCACGCGCTCGCAGGAGTCGGGTGCCGCCAGCGCGGCGGTTGAAGCACTCATTAACAGCAGGGCGGTAATCCAGGGTAACCGTTTCATCTGTAGCTCCTTTTCTCTGTGTATAGATTAATTTTAGCATGCTTCGTGTAAACAACTGTATTTGCTAATATGATTGGGAATAATCTCTCTGTATTGGTAAAGAATGTGAAGAAATATGCAGCGATAACGCTCCTGGCAGCCGCTCTCGCAGGGTGTGACAACAACTCCGCGCCGCTGTCGTTTACACCGGAGATGGCGAGTTTTTCAAACGAGTTTGATTTTGACCCTCTGCGCGGCCCGGTCAAAGACTTTACCCAGACGCTGTTCAACGAGAAGGGCGAAGTGTCCAAACGGGTCACCGGTACCGTGTCGGCGGAAGGGTGTTTCGATACGCTGGAACTGCACGACCTGGAGGCTAACACGGGCGTAGCGCTGGTGCTGGATGCCAACTACTACATTGATGCAGAAACCCAGCAGCGTAAGGTGAAGCTGCAGGGCAAATGCCAGCTGGCCGAACTGCCGTCAGCCGGGGTGACGTGGGATACCGACGACAATGGCTTTGTGGTGGCCGCGCACGGCAAAGAGATGGAAGTGAAGTATCGATACGATGCGGATGGCTATCCGCTGGGCAAAACCACTGTCTCCGGGGATCAGAATTTATCGGTGCAGTCGACACCGTCAAAGGATCTGCGCAAAAGAATGGATTACTCGGCCGTGAGCCTGTTAAACGACAAGCCGCTCGGCAACGTGACGCAGAGCTGCGACTACGATCGACACAACAACCCGGTCAGCTGCGATCTCACCATCATTGACGACAGCGTTAAGCCTGCCGTTGAGCGCAAGTACACCATCAAGAATACGATTGAGTACTACTGAGAATAAAACCGCGCAGGTTACTGCGCGGTTGGTTTCAGCAGGCTGGCGCCTGACGGCTTGTGTCCCGCCAGGTGCTGATGCTGGAAGATGCACATGCGGATGGTGTTGCGGTATTCGCCGTTGATAAAGAACTCGTGAATCAGCTCGCCTTCTACCATAAAGCCCAGCTTACGGTAGATATGGATCGCTTTCTCGTTCTCTTTATCCACGATCAGGTAAAGCTTGTAGAGGTTCAGGACGTTAAATCCGTAATCCATCGCCAGCTTCGCCGCCCGTGAGGCCAGGCCTTTCCCCTGGTGCTCAGGCGAAATAATGATCTGGAACTCCGCCCGACGGTGAACGTGGTTGATCTCAACCAGCTCCACAAGCCCCGCTTTTTCACCCTCACACTCCACCACAAAACGACGCTCGCTCTGATCGTGAATGTGCTTATCGTAGAGATCGGACAGCTCGACAAAGGCCTCGTACGGCTCTTCGAACCAGTAGCGCATTACGCTGGCGTTATTGTCGAGCTGGTGGACAAAGCGCAGATCTTCACGCTCCAGCGGCCGGAGTTTTACGTCACAGGGCGCCGACATTATGGGGCAACCGTACGACCAGTGCGGCGATCCAGGCAGCGCAGGGTGTTCGGCTCCCAGTAGGCATTGACGTTCGCACTTTGCTGACACTTATCGCGCGCGTCGAAGGCGACATCTTCTTTGTCCCACTCTTTCTCAGCACGTTTGTTGACCTTCTGACGAAGGCTGCGGGTGTCATTCCATTGTTCTTTGTCCATCGCGGCGTTCTGGCGGCTTTGCGCGCTGTCACCAGACTCGATAACGAGCTTGCTGGTTTCCGCTGTCGCAGAGGCGGCAAAGGCGAACGATGACAGCGCCAGCAGGGCTGTCAGACAAAGGCGTTTGCTTAATGTAGTCATAGCGTTTCCTTTAAAATGGGTGCAGATGAGCAAGTTTCCCCGTTCAGATTCTACACCAAAGAGCAATAACGGCATACCCGCGGCACAGGTATGGAAAAGTAAAGGATATCTTCAGGTATGCTGCCTAAATGAATCGTCACCTGAAGTGAAACAGGCACGAAATGATGGGTTTTAGGGATACGCGGAGCCGACAGTTTTTGTGACCGTTAGCTGATTTTATGATCATTATACTTGTATGGTAGTAGTGCGGATGGGTAAATTTCCGTCATCACAACGAACGATGTAAGGAAAGGAATTATGAAGATTGTCGCGGCTGACGTGTTTGTTACCTGCCCGGGGCGGAACTTTGTCACCCTAAAAATCACCACCGATGAGGGGATTGTGGGCCTCGGTGACGCCACGCTGAACGGGCGTGAGCTCTCCGTTGCCTCCTACCTGAAAGATCATCTCTGCCCGCAGCTGATTGGCCGCGACGCGCACCGTATCGAAGACATCTGGCAGTTTTTCTATAAGGGCGCCTACTGGCGTCGCGGGCCGGTCACTATGTCGGCCATCTCCGCCGTGGATATGGCGCTGTGGGACATCAAAGCCAAAGCGGCCAACATGCCTCTTTACCAGCTGCTGGGCGGCGCATCCCGTGAGGGCGTAATGGTCTACTGCCACACCACCGGGCACACCATTGACGACGTGCTGGAAGATTACGCCCGCCATAAGGAGATGGGCTTTAAGGCCATCCGCGTGCAGTGCGGCGTGCCGGGCATGAAAACCACCTACGGCATGGCCAAAGGGAAGGGGCTGGCCTACGAGCCCGCCACTAAAGGCGACTGGCCGGAAGAGCAGCTCTGGTCCACCGAGAAATACCTCGATTTCACGCCAAAGCTGTTTGACGCGGTACGCAGCAAATTTGGCTTCAATGAACATCTTCTGCACGACATGCACCACCGCCTGACGCCCATCGAAGCGGCGCGCTTCGGCAAGAGCATTGAAGCATTCCGCATGTTCTGGATGGAAGACCCAACGCCCGCGGAAAACCAGGAATGCTTCCGCCTGATCCGCCAGCACACCGTCACGCCAATTGCGGTGGGGGAAGTGTTTAACAGTATCTGGGACTGCAAGCAGCTCATCGAAGAGCAGCTTATCGACTATATCCGCACCACCATCACTCATGCCGGCGGGATCACCGGGATGCGCCGCATCGCGGACTTCGCGTCGCTCTACCAGGTGCGCACCGGCTCGCACGGTCCGTCGGATCTCTCGCCTGTATGCCACGCGGCCGCGCTGCATTTTGACCTGTGGGTGCCAAACTTTGGCGTCCAGGAATATATGGGCTACTCCGAACAGATGCTGGAAGTCTTCCCGCACAGCTGGCGCTTTGATAACGGCTATATGCACCCGGGCGACAAGCCGGGCCTGGGCATCGAGTTTGACGAAAAGCTGGCGGCGAAATACCCCTACGATCCGGCCTATCTGCCGGTGGCCCGTCTTGAAGACGGCACGCTGTGGAACTGGTAAGCGAGGAACGAACGATGAAAAGCGTAGTGATTCAACAGCCGAACGAACTGGTGATTGAAGAACGGCCACGACCGGAGCCCGGCGCAGGCGAAGTCCGCGTCAAAATCATGCTGGCGGGGATCTGCGGTTCGGACAGCCACATCTATCGCGGCCATAATCCGTTTGCGAAGTATCCACGCACGATTGGCCACGAGTTCTTTGGCGTGATTGACGCCGTGGGAGAGGGCGTAGACAGCGCGCGCCTGGGCCAGCGCGTCTCGGTTGACCCGGTGATTAGTTGCGGGCACTGCTATCCGTGCTCCGTCGGAAAACCGAACGTCTGCACCTCGCTGGTGGTGCTGGGCGTACACCGTGACGGCGGTTTCAGTGAATATGCGGTAGTGCCCGCTAAAAATGCCTGGCCTGTTCCGGACGGCATTCCTGATAAGCACGCCGTCATGGTTGAGCCCTTCACCATCGCCGCCAACGTGACAGGGCAGGCTAATCCCACCGAACTGGACATTGCGCTGATCTACGGCGCAGGGCCGATGGGGCTGGTCACCGTGCAGGCGCTGAAGGGGGTCTATAAGGTGAAGGAAGTTATCGTTGTTGACCGCATAGACGAGCGCCTGGCGATGGCCCGGCGCAGCGGCGCGGACTGGGTATTAAATAACAGCGAACAGTCGCTGCAGGCCGCGCTGGACGAAAAAGGCATCAAGCCGACGTTAATCATTGATGCCGCCTGTCACCCGGCGATTTTGCAGGAAGCGATAACCCTGGCCTCTCCGGCGGCGCGCATCGTGCTGATGGGGTTCTCCAGCGAGCCGAGCCAGATAGTCCAGCAGGGCATCACCGGCAAAGAGCTGGCGATCTTCTCTTCGCGCCTGAATGCTAACAAATTCCCGGTCGTCATCGACTGGCTGCAAAAAGGGCTGATCGACCCGGACAAACTGATCACCCATACCTTTGACTATCACCATGTAACAGACGCCATCGAACTGTTTGAAAAAGACCAGCGGCAGTGCTGCAAAGTCTTGCTCACGTTCGGACAATAATCCTATACGCGGTTAAGAGCCTGCGCAGACAGGCTCTGGTGGTACGCATCTTACCTTTTAGAGATAGCCATTATGACGCAAGCACAACCTCAAAGAACCACCTCCGATCTGGTGAAAGCCGCCGTCTCCGGCTGGCTGGGCACCGCCCTGGAGTTTATGGATTTCCAGCTGTACTCGCTGGGCGCCGCACTGGTCTTCCATGAGATCTTCTTCCCGGAACAGTCCGCCGCGATGGCGCTGATCCTCGCGATGGGCACCTACGGCGCTGGCTATATTGCGCGCATCGTCGGGGCCTTTATCTTTGGCAGAATGGGCGACAGCATAGGTCGTAAGAAGGTGCTGTTCATTACCATCACCATGATGGGGATCTGCACCACGCTGATTGGCGTGCTGCCGACCTACGCGCAAATCGGCATTTTTGCACCCGTACTGCTGGTGACGCTGCGTATTATTCAGGGGCTGGGCGCCGGGGCGGAGATCTCCGGGGCCGGGACCATGCTGGCGGAGTATGCGCCAAAGGGGAAGCGCGGCATCATCTCCTCGCTGGTGGCGATGGGTACAAACTGCGGAACGCTGAGCGCCACGGCGATCTGGGCCATTATGTTCTTTGCCCTCGACCGTGAACAGCTGCTCGCCTGGGGCTGGCGCGTGCCGTTCCTCGCCAGCGTCGTGGTGATGATCTTTGCCATCTGGTTGCGGATGAACCTCAAGGAGAGCCCGGTGTTTGAGAAAGTGAACGATGCAGAAACCGTGCAGCCGGACACCTCACTGGGTTCAATGGTGAAAAGTAAATCTTTCTGGCTGGCGACCGGCCTGCGTTTCGGTCAGGCGGGCAACTCGGGGCTGATCCAGACATTCCTCGCGGGTTATCTGGTCCAGACGCTGCTGTTCGATAAAGCGATTCCCACCGATGCGCTAATGATAAGCTCCATTCTCGGGTTTATCTCCATCCCGCTGCTGGGCTGGCTTTCCGATAAAGTAGGGCGCAGGCTGCCGTACATTATCCTCAATATCTCCGCCATTATTCTGGCCTACCCGATGCTGTCGATTATCGTCGATAAAAGCTATGCGCCGGGGACAATCATGCTCTCGATCATCGTTATCCATAATTTCGCCGTGCTGGGGCTGTTTGCGCTGGAAAATATCACCATGGCGGAGATGTTTGGCTCGCGGAATCGCTTTACCCGCATGGCTATCTCTAAAGAAGCGGGCGGGCTGGTAGCGGTGGGCTTTGGTCCGGTTCTGGCGGGGATCTTCTGCAACATGACCGGCTCCTGGTGGCCGATCGTTGCCATGCTGGTGGCCTATTCCGCAATCGGCCTGGTTTCGGCGTTCCTGATGCCGGAAGTACGCGACCGCGATTTAAGCGCGGCGGAAGATGCTGCGGAGGCCGCGCCAAAAGAGAGCGTGGGCTACGGTGCGGTCTCCACGCGGCGCTAGTGGTTTATATCTTGCGTGACTTATCACACAACTTTTTGTTTATGTCACACCACATGAGCAAAAGTTAATATAAATCAAAATCTCAAACGGTAGTATCAGTATGGTTGATGGCAGTTATTTTTTACCCCAACTGCCATTCTAGTTGGTGTAGTCAGCAGACGCTGCCGCTTCAGAAGGAGCGGCAGCGATCCACAGCTTACTAATTAGCGAGTCTTAATCATGGAAAACACCTTATTACAGGCCAACGCGACGCTGCCTCAGTACGATCGCGACAGTCTTAAAGCACGCATTGTACATTTAGGCTTCGGCGCATTTCACCGCGCGCATCAGGCGGTGTATGCCGATATCCTCGCGGCTGAACACAGCAGCGACTGGGGCTACTGTGAGGTTAACCTGATTGGTGGCGAGCAGCAGATTGCCGATCTGAACGCGCAGGATAATCTCTACACCGTGGCGGAAATGTCTGCCGATGCCTGGACCTCCCGCGTGGTTGGCGTAGTCAAAAAGGCATTGCATGCGCAGGTTGACGGGCTGGAGAGCGTGCTGGCCGCGATGTGTGAACCTCAGGTGGCGATTGTTTCGCTGACCATCACCGAGAAGGGGTACTGTCACTCGCCGGCGACGGGGCAACTGATGCTCGATCACCCGTTTATCGTCGCCGACCTGCAAAACCCGCACCAGCCCAAATCCGCGCCGGGGGTAGTGGTGGAAGCGCTGGCGCGTCGCAAAGCGGCGGGTCTGCCTGCGTTTAGCGTGATGTCCTGCGACAACATGCCGGAGAACGGCCACGTGATGCGCAACGTGACCTGCGCATACGCCCGGGCGGTAGACGGCGAGCTGGCGGACTGGATCGAGGCAAACGTCACCTTCCCGTCAACCATGGTGGATCGTATCGTGCCGGCGGTTACTCCCGATACGCTGGATAAAATCGAAAAGCTGACCGGCGTGCGCGATCCGGCGGCGGTGGCCTGTGAACCGTTCCGCCAGTGGGTGATCGAAGATAACTTTGTGGCAGGGCGCCCCGAGTGGGACAAAGCGGGCGCCGAGCTGGTTTCAGACGTGATCCCGTTTGAAGAGATGAAGCTGCGCATGCTCAATGGCAGCCACTCGTTCCTGGCGTACCTGGGCTATCTGGCCGGATACCAGCATATCAACGACTGTATGGAAGATGAGAGCTACCGCGTCGCCGCCCACGCGCTGATGCTCAACGAGCAGGCGCCGACCCTGAAAGTGAAGGGCGTCGATTTAGAACGCTACGCTGACCTGCTGATTGCCCGTTACAGCAACCCGGCCCTGCGTCACCGCACCTGGCAAATTGCGATGGACGGCAGCCAGAAGCTTCCGCAGCGTATGCTGGACTCCGTACGCTGGCACCTGGTGCACCAGACGCCTTTCCCACTCCTGGCGCTGGGTGTGGCAGGGTGGATGCGCTATGTCGGCGGCGTTGACGAGCAGGGTAATGCCATCGACGTGAGCGACCCGCAGCTGGCGGTGATTCAGGCGGCGGTGAAAGGGAGTGCCGAAGGGGAAAACCGGGTTAACGCGCTGCTCGGCATTGAGTCCATTTTTGGGAAAGAGTTGCCGCGAGAAAAAGCCTTCACAGACGCCGTGATGAGCGCATATCTGACGCTGCTGCAGAAGGGGGCAAAGAACACGGTGGCGGAGTGCGTGTCACATCTGTAATTCAACACATGCCGCCGTTCGCGGCGGCATGTTGGCGCACAATTTAGTGCATACCCAGACGAATCAGTTCAATTGGTTCGAACTTACCTTCGCATCCTTCCACTTCCACCGTTTTGCCACGGCGCACCTGCGCGGCATCGAGCCCGTCGCTGTGGATTGCCTTAATCACGCCGGTTTTGCCGGTGCCGCTAATCATGACGCGGCTGCCGGTGGTGATTGCATTGCGGTTACGGTCGTATGTCAACATGGTATTTTCTCCTCTCTAAACTATCCGTTACGGCGCTATTACAGCTTTTGCCGTTCACGGGGCACTATAAATACGCCTGTCTGCCAGCTATGTTTTTGTTTTTGATCAAACTCACACTTTTTTCTTTATTCCGTGGGGTGCTGACGGTTAACAACGCCAATTTACAAAGCAGACCGTTATTTTCATTTGTTTATAGTTTCGAAGAGGAAGCGTTGAGGGTTGGTTTATATTCCCGATGCCATTCTGGGTACAGGAAATAACCCTTCATCGGAATAAGGAGTCAGGCTTATGTATAAGAAGATTTTGATGCCTGTTGACGTGTTTGAAATGGATTTGAGCGACAAAGCGGTTCGCCACGCGGCTAACCTCGCGAAGGCTGAGGGCGCGTCGATTACCCTGGTCAATATTCTGCCAGCCAGCAGCCGGTCTCTGCTGCGAGGATTCAACGCCGATATTAAAAAGTTTGAAGAGTATATGACCGCGGAATCCGCGAAGAAAATGAACGCGTTAAAAAGACTGTTCGATATCTCTGCGGAGAATATTCACTCTCTGGTTCGTTTTGGTAACGTCCGCGATGAAATTATCAGACTGAGCAAAGAGGGGGAATATGACGTGATTGTCATCGGGTCGAAAAATCCGGGCATCACTACCCATCTGCTGGGATCAAATGCGGAATCTATTCTGCGCTACGCCACCATCCCGGTGTTAGTCGTTCGCTAATCACAACGCCGCCCGCGAATGGGGCGGCAAATATCACTCTTCGCTAAACCACTCGCTATTTTCCTGACGAATAAGCTGCACGGATTCGCCGATCTCCTGCAGATGCAGCGTCATCGCTTTTTCCACGCCGTCCGGGTCGCGTTTTTCCAGCGCGCTGAAAATATCGTGATGCTGTCGGAGCAGCATTTCCGGCGGGGAGACGTGATCGAGGCTCATATAGCGCACCCGGTCAATGGTGGCCTTGATGTTCTCGATGGTATCCCAGGCCAGCTGGCAGTCCGCAATTTGCGCCAGCTTCTGGTGAAACTCGTCATCAAGCTGGAAGAAATCGTTGAGCTGCTTACGGTCAATCGCAATGCGCTGCTGATGCAGGTTTTGCTCCAGCAGGTAACACTGGTTGTCATTAATAAGCGTTGCAGCACGGCGCACCACCGCGCATTCAATCGCCTGGCGGACGAAACAGCCGTTGCGCACCTGAGAGAGTGAAATTTTGTTCACGTAGCTGCCGCGCTGCGGGCGGATCTGAATCAGGCCGTTCTCAGCAAGCTTAATAAACGCTTCACGCACCGGCTGGCGGGACACGTCAAAACGCACGGAGACCTCTTTTTCAGAAAGCGGCGTTCCCGGCGGGATCAGGCAATGGACAATATCACGTCGCAAAATGCGATAGATTTGCTGGTTTACGGGCTGGGTGGGATTGAGTTGCGATTCAGCGGCCATGAGTTGTCAGTTCTCAGAGAGTTAGCCTGAACATACTACCATTCTTTTACAACCCGAAACAGACCCGGCCCGCAGGCCGGGAAGGGCATAGTTAGCCACGATGGACGCTAAGTCCGGCAAAACTCTGGCTGACCGGCATCATCTCTACGGTATTGATGTTGACGTGTTTTGGCAGCGTTGCCACCCACCAGACCGTTTCGGTCACATCTTCCGGCGTCAACGCGTTGGCGTTTTCGTAGGTTTTATCCGCTTTCGCGTCATCGCCCTTGAAGCGCACGTTGGAGAATTCGGTGCCGCCCACCAGGCCCGGTTCGATATCGGTGACGCGAATGGCGGTGCCGTGCAGATCGGTACGCAGGTTCAGGCTGAACTGGCGAACAAAGGCTTTGGTTGCGCCGTAGACGTTACCGCCCGCGTAAGGCCAGCTCCCGGCGGTAGAACCGATGTTGATAATGTGGCCGCGGTTGCGCTCCACCATGCCCGGCAGCACCGCGCGGGTCATGTACACCAGCCCTTTGTTGTTGGTGTCGATCATGTTTTCCCAGTCCTCAACGCTGGCTTTGTGGGCAGGCTCCATGCCCAGCGCCAGACCGGCATTGTTGACCAGTACGTCGATGGCGCGCCACTCTGCCGGCAGGTTAGCAATCATCTCTTCAATGGCCGCGCGGTTACGCACGTCCAGCTGTGCGGTCAGGATGCTGTCACCTAATTCGTCCTTCAGCTCCTGCAGGCGCTCCTGACGACGGCCGGTTGCAATAACCTTGTGTCCGTTGGCGACGAAGCGACGCGTGATGCTTTCACCAAAACCAGCCGTTGCCCCGGTAACTAAAATAATCATCTCACTGTTCCTCAACGCTTTTTGTGTTGTACTAACATAGCACGGTCGCAGAGGGTGCGTTAAGGCAACATTTGTATGACGGCGTTGCAGGCGATGGCGGCCTGGCCTACTCTGGGAGGATACCCGTTCTGAGGAGTGAAAGATGACGGCCACGAATCCCTTTTTTGACATCAGCCTGTTGCCCTATCAGGCTCCCCATTTTGATACCATCAAAGACGAGCACTATCGTCCGGCCTTCGATGAAGCGCTTCGTCAGAAGCGGGCGGACATAGACGCGATAGTCTGTCAAACCGCTGCGCCAGACTTCACTAACACCGTGCTGGCGCTTGAGAAAAGCGGCCTCATGCTCGCGCGCGTCAGCAGCGTTTTCTTCGCCATGACCTCCGCGCACACCAATGCGTATCTGCAGGAACTGGAAGAGCAGTTCTCCACCGAACTTGCCGCGCTGGCGAACGACATCTGGCTGAACGACATCCTTTTTGCCCGCGTCGGGAGTGTCTGGCAGGACCGCGCCGCGCTGGACGCCGAATCCCGTCGGCTGGTCGAAGAGACGTATCAGCGCTTTATTCTGGCCGGCGCGCGCCTGAATGAAGCGGAAAAAGCCGAGCTGAAGGCGCTGAATACCGAGGCCGCATCCCTGACCAGCCAGTTTAACCAGCGCCTGCTGGCCGCCAACAACGCGGGCGGGCTGGTGGCGGATTACGCGCACCAGCTTGAAGGCCTCAGCGCAGAAGAGATTGCTGCCGCGGCGCAGGCCGCCGCGGAAAAAGGGCTTAACGACCGCTGGCTGATCCCGCTCCTGAATACGACACAGCAGCCTGCGCTAGCCGCGCTGCGCAATCGCCAGACGCGTGAAAACCTGTTCAACGCCGGCTGGACGCGCACCCAGAAAGGGGATGAAAACGACACCCGCGCATTGATCCTGCGTCTTACGGCGCTGCGCGCGCGCCAGGCCCGTCTGCTCGGCTTTGAAGATTACGCCAGCTGGAGCATCGCCGACCAGATGGCGAAAACTCCAGACGCCGCGCTGGCCTTTATGCGCGGGATTGTGCCCGCGGCGCGTGCCCGTGCAGAGCGCGAGCAGGCCGATATTCAGAAGGTCATTGATGACGAGCAGGGCGGTTTCACCGCGCAGGCCTGGGACTGGGCCTTTTATGCCGAGCGCGTGCGCCAGGCGAAATACGCCCTCGATGAATCGCAGATTCGACCCTATTTTGCGCTCAATACCGTATTGCAGGATGGCGTATTCTGGGCGGCCAGCCAGCTGTTTGGCATCCGCTTTGTGGAACGTTTCGATATTCCGGTTTATCACCCGGACGTCCGGGTCTGGGAAATTTTCGACCACACCGGTGAGGGCATGGCGCTGTTTTACGGCGACTTCTTTGCCCGCGATTCCAAGCAGGGCGGTGCCTGGATGGGGAATTTTATCGAGCAATCCTTCGAGTTTGCTGCCCGTCCGGTGATCTACAACGTCTGCAACTACCAAAAGCCGGGTAACGGCGGCGTCGCGCTTCTCTCCTGGGATGACGTGATAACCCTGTTCCACGAGTTTGGCCATACTCTGCACGGTCTGTTTGCCAGCCAGCGCTTCGCTACGCTGTCCGGTACCAATACGCCGCGTGATTTCGTTGAATTCCCGTCGCAAATCAATGAGCACTGGGCCAGCCATCCTCAGGTGTTTAGCCACTATGCCCGTCACTACGAAACCGGTGAACCCATGCCGGACGCGCTGCGGGAAAGCATGCTCAACGCGACCCATTTCAACAAGGGTTATGACATGACGGAGCTGCTGAGCGCGGCGCTGCTGGACATGAATTGGCACGGCATCAGCGAGGTCGTGTCGAGCGTTGAAGAATTTGAAGCTGCGGCGTTGAAAAAAGAGGGGCTGGATCTGCCCGCCGTACCGCCGCGTTATCGCAGCAGCTACTTTGCCCATATTTTTGGCGGCGGCTACGCTGCGGGGTATTACGCCTACCTGTGGACGCAAATGCTGGCGGACGATGGCTATCAGTGGTTCGTTGAGCAGGGGGGCTTAACCCGCGAGAACGGGCAAACGTTCCGTGAGGCGATTTTGTCTCGTGGCAACAGCGCTGATTTAGCCGAACTGTATCGAAACTGGCGCGGGCACGATCCGAAGATTGAACCGATGCTGGAGAATCGCGGATTGAGCGAATAGCGTCATGTTTGGGTGAAAACAGAACCGGGCCCGAAGCCCGGTTTTTTATCTCCTTTCTCTTCTTCTGCTATTTCAATAAATATCAGTGACATTTTCCAGAATATACGCGGTGCAATTATCTTTATCACGAATAGCGCCTTTTATTAAAATTTTCCGGGTTATAAAAATAAACGCTGATTTAAGGTGTGTTTTTCACTGTAAATTTTTCCCTTTTTATGCCGATAAATGAAGATGAGAAAAAATTGACGTTATAGCAGTTAAGAAGGCGAATGATGACCCTACCTCTGACCACCTCTGGCTTTACGGATGTCGAGCAATCTAAAAGGCTGATAAATAAAACCTTTACCTATGTTGTAACGTTGCTGGTCGGTATTTTTGCGGCGGCAATAGTATCTTTGCTGGTAATAAAAAATAATGTTAATGAAATCAGCGACAAGCATGACGAATTTTTATTAAGAAAAGCGTTAGAGGCCCGCCAGGAGAGCATCCGCAGTCATCTGAAAGACTATGCAGAGTGGGGCGATGCCTACAAACACCTCCATCAGAAAATGGATACGCACTGGGCATGGGACAAGCAGAATCTGGGCAAGTCGCTGTATGACAACTTTGGCTATGAGGGCGCGTTTGTCCTCTCCCCGGAAGGCACCACGCGCTACAGCGTGATTGACGGGAAACTGAAACAGGAAGAACTGGAGCGCTGGTTAGGTACATCGACAAAAGACCGTTTACTCAGCGAACTGAGCAAAAATAAGGGATTGCCGGTTTCTGTACTAACGCTAATTGATTCCATGCCTGCCATTGTATCTGCTGAATGGATAACAACGGGCGATGATACCAGTGTACACCCCCTACCGGGCCGGCCTTCGGCAATGGTGTTTGTAGATAAATTAACGGCTAAGAAACTTCTCACGATGGGGCATGATGCCGCCATTAAAAATGTTCGCATCTTACCCAACGCGTTGGTTTCTAAAATAAACGATCGGACGGAATTAACATTAAGCACCCAGAAGGGTGATGTGCGGATTATCTGGGACAGCGAAAATCCCGGCCAGGCGTTGATCGTCTATTTTCTGCCGTTACTTATTCTTTCCGTACTGCTTACAATAACGATGACGGTAATTCTCATGCGTCATATTATGCACAAGGCGAAAATTCATGACGAAAATGCCTTTCTCCTTGAGCAGGCACGGTTGAATCTTATCACCAGTGAAAAACGATTCAGGGATGTCAGCGAAACAACCAGCGACTGGTTCTGGGAAACAGATTTATCGTTAACTATAACGTGGCTATCAGGCCGATTTTCCACTGTTACGGGATATGAAAACAGCAAATGGATAGGTCGCAGGCTGGATGAACTCTTTCCTTCAACAGGAGACCTGCTTCGTGATTGTGTCAGCCATCGGGAATTAACAGGACGCTTTGAATTCAGGAACTGTCCTTATATCAATAATCAGCACTCCACCTCTTATTGCACGCTTTTGGCAAAATTTTCTGCTCAGGCTGATGGAACGGTAGTTTTACGCGGGGCGGCAACGGATGTCTCTCTGGAAGTAGAGGCAATAAAACGCGTGGAGTTTCTCTCCCGCCATGATGAATTAACGGGGCTCCCGAACCGGTACCACATCAAGGAGTTTCTGGCGGGCCAGTTAGCTCAAGAAGGCGTCAACGCGAGCCCCTTTGCAATGATTTGCCTCGATTTAGACAAGTTTAAGCCCGTCAACGATATATTTGGGCATTCCACGGGCGACGCCCTGCTTGGTGAAGTCGCGTCACGACTTAAGGGCTGTATTCGTGACGGTGATTTTGTTGCACGGCAGGGAGGAGATGAATTTATGCTGCTCCTCGGCAACACCAGCCAAATAGATCGTATTGAAGAGGTGTGTCAACGCATCGTGCAGGAACTTAACCGTCCTTTCTCCATTGAAGGTAATGAGGTGACAATAGGCGTCAGCATGGGAATTGCATTGGCTCCGCGCGATAGCAGCAGCGCAAACGAGCTTCTACGCTATGCGGATATTGCGCTTTATCAGGCTAAACAATCCGGCAGAAACAGATGGGTCTATTATCGTCCGGATATGTCAGAAAAGTTGACCGAGCGCAGCAAGCTGGAATTAGAACTGAAGACGGCAATTCGTGAAGACCAGCTCTGCCTGCTCTACCAGCCGCGTTATAACCTCAGATATTCCCGAATAGATGCCGTGGAAGCGCTTGTGCGCTGGCAGCACCCGGTTAGAGGAACCATAATGCCCGATCGGTTCATTCCGCTGGCTGAAGAAACAGGATTAATTATTAGCCTCAGCAACTGGGTTATTCGTAAAGCGTGTGTAGAAACAAAAGGTAAATTACCAGGACTATCGGTATCCGTAAACATCTCTGCTATTGAATTCCAGGCAAGCGATCTCGCTGAACGGATAAAAGAGATCCTCCATGAAACAGGGCTTGAGCCCAACCGTCTGGAAATTGAAGTGACTGAAAACGTCACGCTTTCCGATCCTGAACAAACGCTGCTGACCATGAAGGCCCTTAAAAAAATGGGCGTGCGCATTCTGATTGATGATTTCGGTACGGGCTATGCGTCTCTGAGCTATCTTCGGAAGTTTCAGTTTGATGGCCTCAAGCTCGACAAAAGCTTTATTTTTGCTTTAGGCGATTCACCGCAGAACCAGTCGGTCGTCGAGAAAATTATCGATCTGGGTAAAGCCTATTCGATGGAGATAACCGCAGAAGGGGTGGAAACCATCGAACAGCTGTCGTTCCTTAAAAAAAATAAGTGCGATGAGGTTCAGGGCTACCTGCTTGGAAAACCGGCTGCCATTGCCGATCTCAATTTAAACGCGAACGTACTGAGTGTTTAAACGCGTTTTTTCAGCCCTGACTCAGGGAAGCATCAACGAAAAAAACCGGGCTTCTCGCCCGGTTTTCTATCTTACGACCAGTACCGGACATTTCGCATGCCGCACCACTGCTGCAGCATTTGAGCCTAACAGATACGTTGATATGTCAGGCTTGTGGGATGCGATGATAATCAGGTCAGCGCCGATCGTGTCAGCGAGCTTAAGAATCTGATCTTTAGGGGATCCCGTCACTGCGTGAGTCTGTATCTTGTCTGGAGGAATTTTGAACTGCTTAACAATTTCATCCAGTTTTGCTAAGGCCGCATGCTGGAACTCTTTTATCTTCGGCATTTCCACTGAGTATGCCAACCCTAAAGATGAATAGTAGGGTAGCGAGGGAATAACAGTTAGAAAATGGACTTTAGCCGTATTGAGTGCTGTATGTGCCTGAACGAACGGGATAACCATGTGGGTCAGGCTATCCTCGGAAATGTCAATCGGAACCAAAATAGAGTTGTACATTTGTCCCTCCTGAGTGTTTTTTACACAGTTCAGGTTAGACCGTTAATTTCAGGAAAACAGAGAGCAACGTGTCATAACGGGTACAAATTTCTGTTCTGTAGTATTTGTGCAGTCAAACTTGCCTGGCATTTCGTCGTGACTAAGTACATTCTCGCTTTATGGGCGAGTTGGCGCTCAGCCTTGATCGGCACATGTCCTTTTTTATGGGCAGCGAGCAGAGTAGCGTAAAATTATGCTAAAACAGAACCGGGCGTAATGCCCGGTTTAGTATTTATACTGCGTGACAGCTGACGGACGCGATAATTTTATTTCCGCCCATACTCCCCATAATCAGATCGAGTAATTTTCGGTATTCCTCACGGGTCATCACCTCAGCCCGAATTTCGGTTTTTCCCTCGGCGTGCGCCGTAGCGGAATAAATCGCTTTCAGACTTAACGTCAACTCTTTGGCCATATTTACGATGCTATTCCGCACTGCATCTTCATGCTCATCATTGCAGGTGATTGTCAGGACATAGCATTTTTCGTCTTCGTGGAGCGCGGGCAGCTGATTGATTCGCTGCGCGGCTTCACGAAGCAATATGTTGGCGCTGAGAATAATTAAGCTTGCCGTGGCGGCATTCCAGAATTGGCCTAAGCCGCACAGTACGCCAATTCCGGCCGAGCACCACAGCGTTGCGGCGGTATTCAAACCGCGAATGTTCATGCCTTCGCGCATAATGACGCCTGCGCCAAGAAAGCCTATTCCGGAGACGATCTGCGCTGCGATGCGCCCAGGGCTATCAGAAGACGTAGATATGGAACTTAAAATAAACACGGCCGCACCCGTGGCAACCAGTGCATTGGTACGAAGTCCGGCCATGCGCTGGCGCCACTGTCTTTCCGCGCCAATAATTGCGCCCAGCAGCATTGCTGCGAGCAGATGAGAGATATAAGGGAACATCAGCCTGTCGCCTGTTAACGTATTAAATAATAAGCGTCAGCGCTTCACAAAGCGCGCGATAACGCCGTTTAAACGCAAAGCATTTCAGGCGAAGGCGGCGGGAAAAGGGAATGTTTAAACATGACCATCGCGATTACCCACAATTTTAGTCTTTGTAAATGTATCGGGAGGCAATCGTCTGGAAGAGATTGCTGCCCACCGTTAAGGTAAGCAGCGAGAAAATCGCGTTAGCTTACCTTCGTATCGTATATAAAATGGCTGTCCAACGAAGAGCTCCTGTATGAATTTATCGTCAGTATAATCAGACGTATTAATGAGTAAAGCGAAAAAGAAGGGTCCGTGAGGATTTGTTTAAGATCGGGAAAATTGTTTTTTAGCGTTCATCTGGTTTTCAAAATACCCGGTATACTACGTTTTGTTCTTTTCAGGCGACAATATGCAAAGGCAGGAAGTATGTCCCTTCGTTCGCTGCGGGCGTTATGCCTCACAAGTTTTTTCATTGCCGACGTCCGCGATGGCCTCGGCCCTTTTCTCGGTATTTTCCTCACTGAGCGTCACTGGACCCCCGATGATATCGGCTTTCTGATGACGGCAGGTGGGCTGGCGGGATTACTGGCCACGTTGCCGGCGGGGGTTATCACCGACACCTCCCGGAACAAACGTGCCTTGCTGGCGCTGCTCTGCATGTTGATCACCCTGAGCACGCTGCTGCTCTGGTTTAGCCAGCAGACCAGCGTTGTCGCCGTCTCACAAATGGTCACCGGCATCTGTGCGGCGTTTGTCGGGCCGCTCGTCGCCGGGATTACGCTGGGGCTGACCGGCCAAAGCGGGTTCAGCGCACAGATGGGCAAGAATGAGGCGTTCAATCACGGCGGCAACTTTGTTACCGCGCTGATTGCAGGCGGCATTGCCTGGTACTGGGGCGTCGGCGGGATTTTCCTGCTGATGACCTGTACCACGCTGTTAACGCTCTGCGCGCTACTTGCCATCCGCAACGAGGACATTGATAACGACGCGGCGCGGGGGCTTTCATCCTCAGGAAGCGTGCCTGTCCCCGGCTTCGCGGTGCTGATTAAAAACCGGGCGCTGTTTGTGACCGGGCTGACGCTGCTGCTGTTCCACCTGGCGAACGCCGCGCTGCTGCCGATGCTGAGCATGAGGGTGGCCGCGGCACCCGCCTCGATCAACCCAGGCCTGTACGCGGCGGGCACCGTCATCATCTCGCAGGCGGTGATGATCCCCGTTGCCATCTGGGTCGCACACCGAATAGAACGCTACGGCTATTGGCGCCTGATTATGCTGGCGCTGCTGGTTATGCCGGTGCGCGCGGCGCTGGCGGCATCCACGGACGCGCCGCTGATGATGATCCCGGTACAAATTCTCGACGGGCTGGCCGCAGGGATCCTGGGGGTGGTGGTGCCGTCGTTTATCGTGGTGCTGTTGCGCGGGAGCGGGCACGTCAATGCCGGACAGAGCGTGGTGATGCTGATGCAGGGCGTTGGCGCATCCATGAGCCCGGCGTTAACCGGCACGATTGCCGGTCACTACTCCTTTGCGGCGGCATTCAGCGTCCTGAGCGCGATTGCGCTGGTGGCCGTCCTGCTTTGGTGGCGCTTTGCGCACCGGAGCTGGGAAACTGACAGCATGCCGGGTGGAGCATAGCGCCACCCGGGGTCACGTTAAACCAGTTCATTAGGGCAGGTTTCGCCCTTTTCCAGCTGCTGCAGGTTGCCCAGCGTGGTTTCTGAAATGCTGATCAGCGCTTCGGCAGTCAGAAATGCCTGGTGGCCGGTAAACAGCACGTTATGACAGGCAGACAGGCGGCGGAACACGTCATCCTGGATCACATCGTTGGACTTATCTTCAAAGAACAGATCGCGCTCGTTCTCATAGACGTCCATCCCCAGCGCGCCAATTTTCTGGGTTTTCAGCGCTTCGATAGCGGCCTGAGAGTCAACCAGACCGCCGCGGCTGGTGTTGATGATCATCACGCCGTCTTTCATCTGGTCAAACGCCGCCTGGTTAAGCAGGTGGTAGTTTTCCGGCGTCAGCGGGCAGTGCAGGGAGATCACGTCTGACTGCGAGAACAGGGTCGCCAGGTCAACGTACTCTACGCCCAGCTCCAGCGCCGCGGCGCTTGGGTACGGATCGAATGCCAGCAGACGCATGCCGAAGCCTTTCAGAATGCGTAGAGCGGCGACGCCGATTTTTCCGGTGCCGATCACGCCCGCGGTTTTGCCGTACATGGTAAAGCCGGTCAGCCCTTCCAGAGAAAAGTTGGCGTCACGGGTGCGCTGATAAGCGCGATGAATACGACGGTTGAGCGACATCATCATGCCAATAGCGTGTTCCGCGACGGCTTCCGGGGAGTATGCAGGAACGCGCACCACTCTCAGACCCAGCTCTTTCGCCGCGTCGAGGTCCACGTTATTAAAGCCCGCGCAGCGCAGGGCGATGTACTTCACCCCCTGTTTTTTCAACTCTTCCAGCACCGGACGACTGCCGTCGTCGTTAACAAAAATGCAGACGCCTTCACAGCCGTGCGCCGTTTTGGCGGTTTTTTCGGACAGTAGAAAGTCGAAAAATTCAAGCTCAAACCCGTAAGCCTCGTTAACATGTTGCAGATACTTTTTGTCGTACTGCTTTGTGCTATATACCGCGAGTTTCATAAGACTTTCTCCAGTGATTTTGCATTCACGTTAGCATGATTAAAATTATCTTACAATTTATAAAATATTATTGAATTCAATGAGTTCTATCAATTATTCTAGAGCATCTAAGCATTCTAACTCCATGATATTCAGTTCCATCAAATTCATAAGCAGGAATTTTATCCGAGGCACGCCTGCAAGTCCTGGCGTAGGGTTGAAAAGAACGAAGTGACCGTCACGGCACGCATGTATGTTTATATAAGAGATTTAACAACATCTAGCACGCAATACGTTCAGATTTGATATGCCCGGCGCCCTTGAATGTCTTGATATTGAAGGTAGTATTATGAGGAATGTTTAAAAATGACAGGGAGACCGAATGTACAACCATAATCGGGATAAAAGTCATTTCGAAGTGAAAGCGGTAGAGATAGAAAATCTTGCACAACGAATTGGCACAAAGCATTTGCTTTATGGTACTTCTGGCATATTTTTCGAGACTCAACAACTTGTTGATCGTCTAAGGAAGGAGATCGAATCGCATTGCCTGACCTGGTCAGGTGGGATTGAAATACTTGATGAACACATAGATCATCTGAAGGAACAGGATGATTTGCTTACCTTTAACAGAGCCAAAATGTTCATTGTCGTTGAAAAAAATCGCACAACCACGACGACATTAGCTCTTAAACAGATTGGTTTCGTTGCTGGCGGTGCACAAGTTTATGGTGGTGCTAGTTTATGCGTCGGTTCTCTTGGTTTGGCATGTGCAGCATATGGAGCACCTATGATTACGCATGGGTTAAATAATATGTATGAGAATGGGTACTATCTTCTCTATCGCGAAGATCGGTCAGGAACGCTAAGAGATGCATACCGATATGCAGCAGCGAAACTTGGCTATGGAAATAATGAAGCTGATATTGTCTATGGTGTGGTAGATATCTCATTATCAGCCTATGGTGCGGGCAGGCGAGTCCTCGCTCCAAGGGAAAAATCATGGAGTTTATTTCGCAACATAGAATCTGATTATATCAGAGGATGGCAAGAGGCCTCTAAAACCGCGATGGCTTTGGATTTGACCAGTGGAAGCGTCACCGGTTGGCAGATGTACCAGATAGCAAAAGAGAATTGATTATGTCGGAACAGTTTGAGTTGTCATTAACCCCACCCATACTTCCTGCTTTGTGCTATTTCATTGTATCCATTGCCATTTTCTTTTTTCTGTACATGGGAAAACTCACGGTAAACAGGCTTCGAAAATATCCCCTTTTTATTGCTTATACCCTGTTTGTGATAGCGTTCGCAGCAATACAGATTAACGTTTTTGCCAACGGCTATGAATTTGTTAGCGGCTTTTTACACATTGACTTTGATCCTTGGCGGTACGATTCAGTGTATTGGGGGTCATTGGTTTTCTCCATGCTTTACCTGCTGGCGATGCCGCGGAACAGATTCTAATTTGTAATCAACGCTACACCAGGCATAACCCATTGAATAATAAATCTGTTCAATGGGTTATGCCTTGCAAAAATTTACCACTTAACCCTACAACATCTATCCTTAAATCTGGCTTTGGCTTCAACTGACCCGCTAAACATGCGACAATAATCGGTATTGTCGGCTTAATTCTTTCGAAAAATCAGGATATTAACTGCCCATGAAGGGTAAATACAAAGCCGCCATTGCGGTTTTACTGCTGTTAATTTTGGTGCCGCTGACGCTGCTGATGACGCTCGCCCAGTGGGTGCCGACGCTCGCCGGGATCTGGCTTCCCGTCGGAACGCGCATCGCTTTTGAAGAGAGTCCAAAACTTACCCGCCATGCGCTGGTGATCCCCGATCTTCGCTATCTGGTTGAAGACTGCGAAATTGCCCGTATCAATAACGTGACGCTGTCACATCCGAGCCGCTGGAAACTGGATGTCGGCTCGCTGGACCTTAACGCCGTCTGTCTGAGCAAGATTCCTCAGTCAGCCCCGTCCACGGTAGCACCAAAAACGCTGGCCCAGTGGCAGGCGGTGTTACCGAATACCTGGCTCACCATTCACCGTCTGACGCTCTCGCCCTGGCAACAGTGGCAGGGCGAGCTGCATGCGTCGCTGACTCCGTCCATTCAGGAGATCGCCTATAAAGGCGAGCAGGTCAGCATTAAAGGCACGCTTCGCGGCCAGACGCTATCGGTCAGCCAGTTTAATGTTCAGCTCCCGGACCAGCCGCAGCCGATTAAGCTGGTGGGCGAGTTTACCTTGCCGCTGGTACCGGATGGCGTGCCGGTGAAAGGCCACGCGGTGGCGACCTTTAACGTGCCTCAGCTAACGTCTCTGGTCGATGCCGATCTGGACTGGGAAGACAATCAGGGGCAGCTGGTGGTCATGGCGCGAGACAACCCCGAGCCGCTGCTCGATCTGCCGTGGCAGATCACCGCGGAACAGCTGAACATCAGCGACGGGCGCTGGAACTGGGATCTCTCCGGTATGCCAGCGAGCGGCCGGGTTTCCCTTCGCGCCGACAACTGGCAGCAGGGGCTGGAGAAAACCACCCTGACCGGACGTCTGAATGTGCTTACCCACGGCGATGCGGGGAAAGGCAACGCGGTACTGAATATTGGGCCCGGCAGGCTCAGCATGGAAAACAGCGACATGCCACTGCATCTCAGCGGCGAGGCGAAGCAAAACGATCTCATTCTTTACGCCAGATTGCCGGCAAAACTGACCGGCAGCCTGTATGAACCGCAGCTGGCCTTTGCGCCGGGCGCGCTGCTTCGCTCGCGCGGGCGCATCATTGACTCGCTAGATATCGATGAAATCCGCTGGCCGCTGGCGGGCGTGAAGCTCACGCAGAAGGGTGTCGACGGTCGTCTGCAGGCTATTCTGCGCGCCCATGAAAACGAGATGGGTGATTTTGAACTCCACCTGGACGGCCAGGCCAACGATTTTCTCCCTGACAACGGCCTGTGGCAGTGGCGCTACTGGGGCAAAGGGCATTTTACGCCAATGAATGCCCGCTGGGATGTCGCCGGGAAAGGCGAGTGGCGCGACAACCTCATTGAGCTGACGGCGCTTTCCACCGGTTTTGACAAGCTCCAGTACGGCACGATGGACGTCAGCAAGCCGCGCCTGGCGCTGGAGCAACCGGTGCGCTGGGTCCGCGATCCCGAAAAGCCTACCTTCAGCGGCGCGCTGTCGCTCAATGCCGGGCAAACCCGTTTCTCCGGCGGCAGCGTTTTGCCGCCGTCGGTCCTGACCTTCAGCGTCGACGGCACCGACCCGACCATTTTTCAGTTTAAGGGTAACCTGCATGCGGACGCCATCGGCCCGGTGCAGGTGAACGGTCGTTGGGATGGGGAGCGCCTTCGCGGACAGGCCTGGTGGCCGAAACAGTCGCTCACCGTCTTCCAGCCGCTGGTCCCGCCGGACTGGAAAATGACGCTGCGTGACGGGGAACTTTATGCGCAGGTTGCCTTCTCTGCGGCCCCCGATCAGGGCTTTGAGGCGGGCGGGCACGGCGTGCTGAAATCCGGTAGCGCCTGGATGCCGGATAACCAGATCAACGGCGTCGATTTTGTGCTGCCGTTCCGCTTCAGCGAGGGGACCTGGTCCCTGGGTACCCGCGGCCCGGTCACGTTACGCGTTGGCGAAGTGGAAAACCTGGTGACCGCGCGCAACATTACCGCAGACTTGCAGGGGGATTATCCCTGGACGGAGGACAACCCGCTGCTGCTCACCAACGTCAAGGTGGAAATGCTCGGCGGGAAAATCACCATGCAGCAGCTGCGGATGCCGCAGCACGATCCGGCCCTGCTGCGCGTGGACAATATCTCCTCAAGCGAGCTCATTAGCGCTGTCAACCCGAAGCAGTTTACCCTGTCGGGTCCAGTGAGCGGGGCGCTGCCGTTCTGGCTGGACAATGAAAAATGGATCATTAAAGATGGCTGGCTGACCAACCCTGGGCCAATGACGCTGCGCATCGACAAAGATACGGCAGACGCCATCGTGAAAGATAATATGGTCGCGGGCGCGGCGATTAACTGGCTCCGCTATATGGAGATCTCGCGGTCGTGGACGAGAATCAATTTAGATAACCTGGGTGAATTAACCATGCAGGCGACCATCAAAGGGACCAGCCGGGTGGACGGCAAAAGCAGCTCCGTCAATCTGAACTATACCCATGACGAGAATGTCTTTACCCTCTGGCGCAGCCTGCGTTTTGGAGACAACCTGCAAACCTGGTTTGAGCAACATGCGGTGATACCTGCTCCCCGCAGTTCGACCGGCAAGGAAAGTGAGGAACAACAATGAAAAAGATGGCTGGTGCGCTCACCGTTGCCGTTGCCGCGCTACTGACCGGCTGTACGCCGCGCATTGAAGTCGCTGCGCCAAAGGAGCCGATTACCATCAACATGAATGTCAAAATCGAACACGAGATCCATATTAAGGTCGATAAAGACGTTGAAACCCTGCTGAAATCGCGCAGCGATCTGTTCTGAGGACGCCATGAAACGAGTAGCTCTGCTTTTACTGGCACTGGGGATGAACGTGCAGGCGGCTGCGCTGACCTTAAACGATGCCCGCGCGCAGGGGCGCGTGGGGGAAACCCTGAGCGGTTATCTTGCTCCGATCCAGCAGGATGCCGAAACGCTGGAACTGGTAAATCGCATTAACGCGGCGCGCACGGAGAGCTATCAGAAGCTCGCCGACAGCAACAATTTACCGGTTGATGAAGTGGCGAAAATGGCGGGGCAAAAGCTGGTAGCCCGCGCGCAGCCGGGCGAGTACGTGAAGGGCATTAACGGTAAGTGGCTGAAAAAATAGCTAGCGGTAGCGCTTGCGGTATTCCCCCGGCGAGACGCCAAAACGCTGCTTAAACGCCGTTGAAAAGTGGCTATGGTCGGTGAATCCCCAGCTGAAGCCAATGCCCGCCAGCTTTTCGTCATCTCCGGTTGACTGCAACGCCTGCGCGCAGAGATCCAGACGACGGTTTTTAATGTACTGCGCCACCACCAGCCCCTTCTCGGCAAACATGCGGTACAGGCTGCGCACGGACATTCCGCTCTCGGCGGCAATCCATTCCGGGCGCAGCGATTCAGACTGAATATGGTCGTCAATCAGCGCTACCACGTGCTGGAACTGGCGCTCCTTGCGCGGCTGAATGATTTCGCGCTGCTGGAAAGCGGGGCGCAGCAGGCAGATCATCGCTTCGAGCGCCGCTTCGCTCTCCCGGTCACTCAGGTCGGCATTGCTCATGCTCTCCATCAGCAGGCGATGGCTCAGCTGTACAGTGGGCAAGGTGCGGGAAAGGGCGGTTGCGCAGCTTATCTCCTGAAAGCGACACTGCTGCTCAATAATCTGACGGGGAACCAGCAGCGAAATCTGGCGGGACTTTTCCTGCCAGTTGATCGAGCAGGGGCGAGCGGCGTCAATCAGCGTAATATCGCCGGTTCTGAGCACCGCGCGACGCTCATCCTGCTCAATTTGCGCGCTACCCTCAAGCTGGAACACGGTATAGAACCAGGCATCGTTACTCTGTGTAATCTCCTGGCGGGAGCGGAACAGGTTAACGCCGCCTGCGGTAACGGTACTGAGCTTCAGGCTGCGCGCGTAGCTGGTCTCCAGCTCGCCGAAGAATTTGCCTTCGGTGGGCTGCGCGTTAAAACGGCCGCAAACCTGGTTAATTTGCGCCAGCCACTGCTGATACTGTTCCTGCTCACTTGCACACGCCATCGTTTCTCTCGCCGCACCGTCAACGTTTTCGCATTGTTGCATTTGTGTTGCATTTTGTCAGAGCTATGAGGCTGACTATAGGAAAGAACACTCACCGGTAACAGCGATATAAGCGACGATTATCGCGAATTGCGGCACCTGTCACAGGTGGCAAAGCGAATGTCACAGAGACAAAAGCGAGAATGCAAAACCGCACGTAGACTGGATGAACACCCTGAGAATAACAACGAAGGAGTATCCTATGTCTGAATCACTGGTGGCCATTCTGCCTGCCGTGCAGAAGTTTTTAGACCGACACCACGGCCTGTGGATTGAAGGGCGTCAGGCCGCGTCGGACAGCGAAAAGCGGCTGAACGTCTACAACCCGGCCACGGGCGAGGTGATTGCCTCGACCGCCGATGCCAGCGTCGATGACGTTGACCGGGCCGTTATGTCCGGCTGGCGCGCGTTTGTCGCCCGCTCCTGGGCCGGAAAATTACCGGCAGAGCGCGAGCGGATCCTGCTTCATTTCGCCGATCTCGTCGAACAGCACGGCGAGGAGCTGGCCCAGCTTGAAACGCTGGAGCAGGGCAAATCGATTAACATCTCCCGGGCCTTTGAAGTCGGCTGCACCCTCAACTGGATGCGCTATACCGCCGGGCTGACCACCAAAATTGCGGGCAAAACCCTCGATCTCTCCATCCCGCTGCCGCAGGGGGCGCGCTATCAGGCGTGGACGCGTAAGGAGCCGGTTGGCGTGGTGGCCGGGATTGTGCCCTGGAACTTCCCGCTGATGATCGGAATGTGGAAAGTGATGCCTGCGCTGGCCGCGGGCTGCTCTATTGTCATCAAGCCGTCGGAAACCACGCCGCTGACCCTGCTGCGCGTGGCCGAGCTGGCAAGCGAAGCGGGTATCCCGGACGGGGTCTTCAACGTGGTAACCGGGAGCGGCGCGGTGTGCGGCGCAGCGCTGACCTCGCATCCGCATATTGCAAAGGTGAGCTTTACCGGCTCAACGGCGACGGGTAAGCAAATCGCCCGCGCGGCGGCGGACACGCTAACCGGAGTAACCCTGGAACTGGGTGGGAAAAACCCGGCCATCGTGCTGAAGGATGCGGATCCGGCGTGGGTGATAGAAGGGTTAATGACCGGCAGCTTCCTGAACCAGGGGCAGGTGTGCGCGGCGAGCTCACGCATCTATATTGAAGCGCCGCTGTTCGACACGCTGGTCAGCGGGTTTGAGCAGGCGGTGAAATCCCTCAGCGTCGGGCCGGGCATGTCGCCGGAGGCCTTTATCAACCCGCTGGTGTCACGCGCTCACTGCGATAAGGTGCAGACCTTCCTCGATGAAGCGACGTCGCGCAACGCGGAGCTGATCGTCGGTAACCGCGGCCCGGAGGGCAAAGGCTATTACGTGTCGCCGACGCTGGTGGTGAACCCGGATGCCGCGCTGCGGTTAACCCGAGAAGAGGTGTTTGGTCCGGTGGTCAACCTGGTGCGGGTATCCGACGGAGAAGAGGCGCTCCAGCTGGCAAACGACACCGAATATGGCCTGACCGCCAGCGTCTGGACGCAGAACATCAGCAAGGCGCTGGCGTATACCGACAGGCTGCAGGCAGGCACCGTCTGGGTGAACAGCCATACGCTGATCGACGCTAACCTGCCGTTCGGCGGGATGAAGCAGTCCGGTACAGGACGTGATTTTGGCCCGGACTGGCTGGACGGCTGGTGTGAAACCAAGTCGGTGTGCGTGCGCTACTAGTAAAAGCAAAAGGCAACCGGGAGGTTGCCTTTTTAGTGTATGTTCCCTCTCCCGTGGGAGAGGGTCAGGGTGAGGGCATCAGGCCGCACCCGGCGTTATTTAAAGCGACCACCGATCCCGCCCGGCCTCCTTCGCCCGGTACAGCGCCGCATCGGCACGAGCAATGATCTCGGTGCCGGCTAAGCCCTCCACCATGCCCGCAATTCCCATGCTCACGGTGACATGGTCGCTGACGGTTGACGCGTTGTGCGGTATGGACTCCGCGCGCAGGCCGTCCTGAATACGTAAGGCAACCTTTTCAGCGATGTTTTCCGGGCAGTTAAACAGGATCACCACAAACTCCTCCCCGCCGTAGCGTGACACAACATCGTCAGGCGTCCGCACCGACTGCTTCAGCACCCGCGCCACGCGCGTCAGACAGTCGTCACCCGCCTGATGCCCGTAGGTGTCGTTGTAGCGCTTGAAATAGTCGATATCCAGCATAATCAGCGAGAACGGTTTCTTCTGCTCAACCGCGTTCTCCAGCACCACTTCCATCCTCCGGCGATTGGCGGTTGTGGTTAACGGATCCTGATGCGCCAGCGCATCCAGTCGTGAGATCAGCAGCTGGTTCTGCTGGTTACGTCGCCAGGCCTCGTCAAACCAGCTCAGCAGGATGAAACGCCCGCAGATCAGGATCAGCGAAAAAACGCTCCAGATGATAACGAAATGAAGATTAAGGCCATCATTAAGTACCCAGCTCGCTATCGGCAGGGTGATCCAGAGCGGGAGCACGAAGGCGAGCAGCCCCTCGGGGTAAAAATAGAGCGCCGTTAAGCCGGCGAGCAATAAAATGACGCACAGCGGCCAGACGTGCGGTAGCAGAAGCTGGGTGATAAACCAAAAGCAGGAGACCGACCAGATGGCGCTGCAGATAAACAGCACCACGCTGATGCCGGCGATGCGGCGCCAGGCCATCAGGATCAGCGCAGCCGAGAGGATGATGATGCCGAGCATGGAGGCATCGACCATTTTCGTTAGCGGCGGCGAGTGGGGATAAAGAGGATCGCTGGCCTTAAGCAGGACGTGGCGCAGCAGGATCATCACGGCGAAGCTAACGTTGACGAAGGCCAGCCAGGGCAGATTCATCGCCAGCCCGTGCATGACCATGGCATGGCGCGTCGGCCAGGTTGCCCGTTCAAGCGTCGGTTTTTTTCTTTTTTCCATAAAATCCTTTCCCGTCCGGGGGATAAATCATTCAGGTGAGATATCAGTAACTATAAGCAAGCCCGGACGATCCTCAAACGCTGGGGCAAAAAAAACCGGGCTATTGCCCGGCAGGTGGTTATTTTTCGTCTTTTTTCTTCCCAAGCGTTGGCGTCTCGTCGAAGAAGTTCCACGGTTTAAGCAGGGTATGCACCCATTCCGTCGGCATGATCGGCCACTCTTCCGCGCGCGCCACGTGGGTTGTACCGGTGGTCATCCAGACTACGTCATCCTGGCCGTTGAGCGACTCGTTATCCTTGCTGTACTGACCGAGGCCCGTGTCGTGGATGGAACGGTTGGGGAATTTCCCTTCCGGGTAGAGCTCATCCGGGTGGTAGCGGGTCACCCAAAGCTGTTTGTCCATAAAGCTAAGGCGATGGTAGATCCACTCGTCCGGGGCAAATTTCGCGCCGGTCGCCACCGGATGGGTACCGCCCGCGTAAGGGATGATCTGGTACGAGACCGGGTTGCCCATGCGGTTCTCCTTGCTGGTGTTGCTCAGCAGGCGGATGGTGCCAGGGTCGAACTTCTGCGCCGCCTGCTGTTCGGTATCAATATCGTACTGATTGACCTGCATGGTGCTGGTGCGCGGGCCGCCGGCGGTATTCGGCTTCACTTCCGGATCCATCGCCACCAGCTTGTTGTTGATGCCGTCCACGTCCATATCAAGCCGGAAGTTATAGATGTGCTGGTGTGTAGTGCCCACGATGTTATGGTCGATTAGCGTGCCGTATCGGGTGTCATCTTTAGCGGTGGCATCGTGCATGGTTTTCGCCTGAACGCCTTTCACCGCCTCGATACCCGTCGCGCCGGCATCAATGCCGATGGTGCCGTTTTCATGGAACACCCAGTCGAAGATGTAATCATAGTTGCCCACTGTGCTGACCCAGCGCACCACCAACTCGCGGCGCTCGGCGCTGACGTTGGGCTTACCCATCTCCTGATGCTTATATTCCGGGCCCGCGTAGCGTTCGAAAATGGCGATCGCGCGCGGGATCTCCATCGGCGTACCGGTGTAGTCCGGGATGGTTTCATTGAGCATCACGGCGTTGGACGGCACGTCCTTACCGCGCACCAGCGGCGAGGTCAGGGTGCCCATGCCGTAGTCACCGGAGTCGAGATAGGCTTTAAAGTACCAGCCCACGTCCGGATCGCCGTAAGGGACGATCATGCCGCCGAGCGATCCCTGATACATCACCTGACGCTTTTTGCCGTTGTCGTTATACGTGACGGTCGAAATCATCGGGCCGACGCGGGAGTCGAGGCTCAGGTGGAAATCCCAGTTCTGCCAGTGCACCATATCGCCGGTAATGGTGTAGTTCTTGCCTTCCGGCTCAATGATGTCGAGCGGTTTTTTCGGCATCTCTATGCGGTCTCGGCCGTCATAGGGGCGCGGGGTCATGGGAACCGGCACAACGGCGCCTTCTTCAATTTTCTGGATCTTTTTCTGCTCAAGATCGACCACTGCCACGAGGTTCTCAATCGGGTGCGCCCAATAGTTGCCGTCGCCGACGTCCAGATAGCTCACCACCTTCAGCAGGCGGTCTTCCTGCTTCAGGCCGTCTTTTCCGTCGAAATAGCCGACGGTCAGCGGCGTGGTAATCACTTTTTTCGGGTCGGTGATGCCGTGTTTTTTAAGCACCTCGGCGAACTCTGTACTTTCGTTGATGATCTGCTGAACCGCGGTGAAATCATCCAGCAGCACCATGCCGTGCGCGTCTTTCACCGGTTCCCAATGCAGGATTTTCTTATCCTTCAGATCCACCACGCTTTCGATGACGTGCTTGCCGTCGAGCATGACGATTTTCGCCTGGCGAGGGGCATCCACTGCCGTACCGTTGAGGACAAAGTCCCACACTTTGGCCTTCTCTGGTTCCGCAAGGGCAATCTGGGTAAAGCGGGTATTCGGTTTAAAATCCGCAGAGGCTTTCACAATCTCAACGGCCTGCTTAATTTCGTCCGCCGTCAGCGCGTTTAGCGGGTGAGGGCGTTTTTCAACCTGGAAGGTCTGGTCAAGACCAGACTGGAAAACATCGTTGATGAAGGTCTCTGAGATAAAGGCTTTTTGGCCCTTCATCACTACCGGCACCTCAAGCTTGAGGGGTTGACCGTTAACGATGGCCGTCTTTGCGCCCGGTTTGACCTTCACAAAGGCGCCGTCCTTCGCAATGGTGAACATCTGTGCGTAATCATCCCACTGCACGTCCGCGCCAAAGTCCTGCAGCGTTTTGTCCATCGGGACCATATGCGCCTCGCTGCCGTGGGCGAAAACAGGGGATTGCCAGGCGCAACACAGCGCAACGGCCATGGCCAGCGCCGTTCTACGGGCAGAAAAAGAAG
This sequence comes from Enterobacter asburiae, assembly GCA_011754535.1. Classification (NCBI taxonomy): domain Bacteria; kingdom Pseudomonadati; phylum Pseudomonadota; class Gammaproteobacteria; order Enterobacterales; family Enterobacteriaceae; genus Enterobacter; species Enterobacter asburiae. Next base: position 2,244,723 of record JAAQVN010000001.1, read on the forward strand.
AATTGCTTCCCATCGTAGACCTCATCTTGTTGTGTTTATTGTGTTGTGACAGCCTTATCCTGACAGGCGCCTGAGAAAAGCGTTTGCCTGCATCTGCCAGGTTATTTGTTGGTCTTGCCAGGTTAAAAAAAGAGCGGGGGGTAAATCACAGGGTCGTGCAGAACATTCCCCTCTCCCCTTCGGGGAGAGGGTCAGGGTGAGGGGCGACGTTACCTGAAATCACCCTGCTGGCGCGCCACCAGCGTCAGAATGGAATAGAGCGCCACGGCCTGCTGGTGCTGGTTGAAGATCTCAACCGCCCATTCCACCACGCCGGTCGGTCTTTCCTCGGCGGTACGCTGTTTCTTCAGCGTTTTACGTTTGCAGGTCAGACGCACCTGGATGGTATCGCCCGGCTTGACCGGCTCGATAAAGCGCAGGTTTTCCATGCCGTAGTTGGCAATCACCGGCCCGACGCCCGCATCAACGAACAGTCCCGCCGCGGCGGAGATCAGGAAGTAGCCGTGCACCACGCGCTCGCCAAAGATCGACTCTGCCGCGCCGATCTTGTCCATATGGGCATAGAAGTGGTCGCCGCTCAGGCAGGCAAAGTTCACAATGTCCGCTTCCGTGAGGGTGCGGCGCGGCGTCAGCAGGCTGTCGCCCGGCTGCAGCTCCTCGAAGTATTTGCGGAACGGATGTACGCGATCCTCCTGCACCGCTGCGCCGCGTACCCACTGTTTGCCAATCGCGGCCAGCATCGACGGGCTGCCCTGAATCGCGGTGCGCTGCAGGTAGTGCTTCACCGCGCGCAGGCCGCCCAGCTCTTCGCCGCCGCCCGCGCGGCCCGGACCGCCGTGCACCAACTGAGGCAGCGGGGAGCCGTGGCCGGTGGACTCTTTTGATGATTCCTCGTTAAGGATCTGAATACGCCCGTGGGCGCGCGCCGCACCGGCAATAAACTGGCGGGCAATCGCCGCATTTGCGGTTACCAGCGTGCCCGCCAGGCTGCCGCCGCCCGCGCGGGCAAGCTGCATCGCGTGGTCTGCGCTGCGATACGGCATCAGCGTGGCGACCGGGCCGAAGGCTTCGGTATCGTGTACGGCGGGCGTTTCGTCCGGCTGCGCACAGAACAGCAGGGTCGGCGGGAAGAACGCCCCCGCGGCCTGCAGGTCCGCTTTGCCGCCCAGACGGATCTGGCAGCCTGCGGCGACCAGCCGATCCACTTTCTCCTGCACGTCCGCGCGCTGCTCGGCGTTGACCAGCGCCCCCATCTTCACCCCTTCCTGCGCCGGGTCGCCCACCACCACCTTTTCCAGGCGGGCAATCAGCGCCTGGCTCACGGTGTCAATCTGGTTTTGCGGAACGATAATGCGGCGAATGGCCGTGCATTTTTGCCCGGCCTTAGCGGTCATCTCGCGAACTACTTCGCGGATGAACAGCGCAAACTCCGGCTGCTCCGGCGTGACGTCTTCCCCCAGCACGCAGCAGTTCAGGGAGTCGGCTTCCATGGTGAACGGTATCGAATTCGCCACAATATTCGGGTGCACGCGCAGGCTTTGCCCGGTGCTGGCAGAGCCGGTAAAAGTGACCACGTCCTGGCCGTCGAGCTGGTCGAGCAGATCGCCCGCGCTGCCGCAGATCAGGCTGATGGCACCGTCTGGCACCAGCCCGCTGTCGACGATGGATTTCACCATCGCCTGCGTCACCTGCGCGGTAGCGGTAGCGGGTTTAATGATGGCGGGCATCCCGGCAAGCCAGGTCGGCGCCAGCTTTTCCAGCATTCCCCAGCAGGGGAAGTTAAAGGCGTTGATATGCACCGCCACGCCGGATTTGGAGGTCAGGACGTGGCGCGCCGCAAAGCCGCCTTCTTTCGACAGGGGGATTAACTCATCTTCCGGCCACAGCGTGTCGTCCGGCAGCTCGCGGCTGCCCAGGCTTGCATAGGTGAAGAGGGTGCCGATCCCGCCTTCAATATCTACCCAGCTGTCCGCCTTCGTTGCCCCGGTCTGGGCTGACAGGGCATAAAACGTCTCTTTCTCGCTGAGCAGGTGCTTTGCCACCGCCTTCAGCATGGCGGCACGTTCGATAAAGGTCATGGCGCGTAATGCCTCGCCCCCCTGCTCAATGGCATAGCGACGGGCGGCCGCCATGTCCAGCCCTTCGCTGGTCACTTCCCAGAGTGCTTCGCCGCTGATGGCGTGATGTATCGCGCGTTCGCGGCCCCGGCCAGACTGCCAGGTACCGGACACGAAGCTGGCTAACTGCTGCATCGCTTATCTCCAAGTGTTTCGTTATTTCACTATTAATAGTTTGATCGCGAATCATAAAAATCAAGCTGTGTTTTTAATGAATTGTTAACGTTGTGATCTGGCTGGACGAATCGCATCGCGTAAAGGCGCTTTCTGCAAGGCCTGTAGTAAAAGCCTTGCGAGCAGCATCACAAAACTGGGAAACAATTCTTGGGGTTATATTTAACCTTTGTGTAACTTTTAAAAAACAAAGTGATTCAACATTTCGCTTTAATTTGCAAACTAACGAATCATAAAGGTGAAGACGTGACGCAAGAACAACGGTTTGAGCAGCGCATAGCGCAGGAGACGGCGATTGAGCCTCAGGACTGGATGCCGGAAGCCTACCGTAAAACGCTGATCCGCCAGATTGGTCAGCACGCGCACTCCGAAATTGTCGGCATGTTGCCGGAAGGAAACTGGATCGCCCGCGCGCCGACGCTGCGCCGTAAAGCCATTCTGCTGGCGAAGGTGCAGGACGAAGCCGGACACGGGCTCTACCTCTACAGCGCGGCGGAAACGCTGGGCTGCGCGCGGGAAGACATCTACCAGAAGATGCTCGACGGCAGGATGAAATACTCCTCCATTTTCAACTATCCGACCCTGAGCTGGGCCGATATCGGCGTGATCGGCTGGCTGGTGGACGGCGCCGCCATCGTCAACCAGGTGGCGCTGTGCCGGACCTCCTACGGTCCGTATGCCAGGGCGATGGTGAAAATCTGTAAAGAAGAGAGCTTCCACCAGCGTCAGGGCTTTGAAGCCTGCATGGCGCTGGCGCAGGGCAGTGAGGCCCAGCGCCAGATGCTGCAGGACGCCATCAACCGCTTCTGGTGGCCAGCGCTGATGATGTTCGGGCCGAACGACGACAACTCGCCGAACAGCGCCCGCAGCCTGGCCTGGAAAATCAAACGCTTTGGCAATGACGAGCTGCGCCAGCGCTTTGTTGATAACACGGTGCCGCAGGTTGAGATGCTGGGCATGACGGTGCCGGATCCCGACCTGCGCTTTGACGAAGAAAGCGGCCACTACCGCTTCGGCGAGATCGACTGGCAGGAGTTTGACGAGGTCATTAACGGGCGCGGCATCTGCAACCACGAGCGCCTGGCCGCGAAACGTAAAGCCTGGGAAGAGGGGGCGTGGGTGCGCGAAGCCGCACTGGCGCATGCGGAAAAACAACGTACCCGTCAGGCCGCATAAGAGGAAGTAACAATGAGCAATGTCTACTGGCCGCTGTACGAAGTGTTCGTACGCAGCAAACAAGGGTTATCCCACCGTCACGTGGGCAGCCTGCATGCCGCCGACGATCGCATGGCGCTGGAAAATGCGCGCGACGCCTACACCCGCCGCAGCGAAGGGTGTTCTATCTGGGTGGTAAAGGCGAGCGAGATTGTCGCCTCCCAGCCGGAAGAGAGCGGTGAGTTCTTCGACCCGGCGGAAAGCAAGGTTTACCGCCATCCGACGTTCTATACCATCCCTGACGGCATCGAGCATATGTGAGGCAAAGAATGAATTCAGTGACTGCCTATGCCCTGCGTCTGGGCGACAACGGTCTGGTGCTCTCCCAGCGCCTCGGCGCCTGGTGCGGCCACGCGCCGGAGCTGGAGATTGACCTCGCGCTCGCCAATATCGGTCTCGACCTACTGGGGCAGGCGCGCAATTTCCTGACCTATGCCGCGGAATCAGAAGGCCAGGGCGATGAAGACACGCTGGCGTTTGGCCGCGACGAGCGTCAGTTCCGCAACGTCCTGCTGGTGGAGCAGCCGAACGGCAGCTTCGCCGACACCATTGCCCGCCAGTACCTGATGGATGCCTGGAACGTGGCGCTGTATGAGCGTCTGACCCAAAGCCGCGACGCCCAGCTTGCCGCCATTGCCGCCAAAGCGATTAAAGAGGTGCGCTACCACCTGCGCTTCAGCCGCGGCTGGCTGGTGCGTCTGGGCGACGGGACCGAAGCGTCCGCGCAAAAAATGCAGCAGGCTATCGACAATCTGTGGCGTTTTACGGCGGAGCTGTTTGAAGCCGATGACGTCGAGCTGGCGCTGATTGACGCCGGCGTGGCGGTGGACCCGCGAACTCTGCGCCAGCCGTGGGAAAGCGAAGTATTTGCTGGTGTGCATGAAGCCTGCCTGCAGGTTCCCGCAGAGGTGGCGTACCGCACCGGGGGCAAGAAGGGGCTGCATACTGAACATCTGGGTCCGATGCTGGCGGAAATGCAGTATCTCCAGCGCGCGTATCCCGGTCAGCAGTGGTAAAGGAGAACGCCATGCAACGCCTCGTCGACATCGCGCCTGCGCAAATTCCGCAGATATGGTCGCTGTTAAGCCAGATCCCCGATCCGGAAGTGCCGGTATTAACCATCACCGATTTAGGCATGGTGCGCAGCGTGAAGGCGCAGGGGGAAGGCTGGGTCATTGGCTTCACGCCAACCTACTCGGGCTGCCCCGCAACGGAACATCTGCTGGGGGCGATCCGCGACGCGATGACCGCGCACGGCTTTACCCCGGTGCACATTGTGCTCCAGCTTGAACCCGCCTGGACCACCGACTGGATGACCGCCGACGCGCGCGAGCGCCTGCGGGCGTACGGCATTAGCCCGCCCGTGGGGCATAGCTGTCACGCGCACGCGCCTTTGGAGGTGAGCTGCCCGCGCTGCGCCAGCACCGACACCTCGCTTATCAGTGAATTTGGTTCGACGGCCTGCAAAGCGCTCTACCGCTGCAACACTTGCCGCGAGCCATTCGACTATTTCAAATGTATTTGAGGCTGCCATGACAACGTTTTATTCATTAACAGTGGCAAAAGTGGAACCCGAAACCCGCGACGCGGTGACCATTACCTTCGCGGTGCCGCAGGCGCTGCAGGACGCCTACCGCTTCCGCCCCGGCCAGCACCTGACGTTAAAAACGAAGCTTAACGGGGATGAGCTGCGCCGCTGCTACTCCATCTGCCGGAGTAACGCCCCGGGTGAGATCAGCGTGGCGGTCAAAGCCATCGACGGCGGGCGCTTTTCCCGCTTCGCCCGGGATGAGATCAAAACGGGTATGGCTCTGGAGGTGATGGTGCCTCAGGGGCAGTTTGGCTACCAGCCGCGGGCCGAACGTGAAGGCCACTATCTGGCGATTGCGGCAGGCTCCGGGATCACCCCGATGCTGGCGATTATCTCCGCTACGCTTGCGACCGAACCCAACAGCCATTTCACCCTGATCTACGGCAACCGCAGCAGCCAGAGCATGATGTTCCGCCAGGCGCTGGCGGACCTGAAGGACAAATACCCGCAGCGGCTGCAGCTGGTCTCTATCTTCAGCCAGGAGCGGCTGGACAGCGATCTGCTCTTTGGCCGCATCGACGGAGAAAAGCTGCAGGCGCTGGCGAAAACCCTGATTAACTTCCGTCAGTACGACGAGGCGTTTATCTGCGGCCCGTCGGCGATGATGGATGATGCCGAAGCCACGCTGAAGGCGCTGGGGATGCCGGACAAAGCCATTCACCTTGAGCGCTTTAACACGCCGGGCACTACCGTTAAACGCGCGGCGCACGTCCAGGCGGAAGGGCAGAAAGTGACCGTTCGCCAGGACGGGCGTGACCGTGAAATCACCCTGACGGCGGACGACGAAAGCATCCTCGACGCCGCCCTGCGTCAGGGGGCGGATCTGCCGTACGCCTGCAAGGGCGGCGTGTGCGCCACCTGTAAATGCAAAGTGCTGCGCGGGAAGGTGGATATGGCGACCAACTACAGCCTGGAGCCGGACGAGCTGGCCGCCGGGTATGTGCTGAGCTGCCAGTCGCTGCCGTTAACCGCCGACGTGATTGTCGACTTCGACGCGAAGGGGATGGCATGAGCGAACTGATTGTTACCCGCCATGGCCGCGTGCTGCAGCTGACGCTCAACCGTCCGGCGGCGCGCAACGCCCTCAACAATGCGCTGTTGACGCAGCTTGCGGAAGAGCTGGAGGCCGCGGCTGCTGACATCGAGATTTCCGTCTGCGTGATTTACGGCAGCGAGCGCTGCTTTGCCGCCGGGGCCGATCTCAACGAAATGGCGGAGAAAGACTTGCCCGCCACCCTGAACGATATCCGCCCGCAGCTGTGGGCGCGCATTAACGCGTTTAGCAAACCGCTGATCGCCGCCGTGAACGGCTTCGCGCTGGGGGCAGGCTGCGAGCTGGCGCTGCTGTGCGACGTGGTGATTGCTGGCGATAACGCCCGCTTTGGCCTGCCGGAAATCACGCTGGGCATTATGCCCGGTGCGGGCGGCACCCAGCGTCTTATCCGCAGCGTCGGTAAATCCCTTGCCAGCAAAATGGTGCTGACCGGCGAGAGTATTTCCGCGCAGCAGGCGCTGAGCGCCGGGCTGGTCAGCGATGTTTTCCCGGCCGCGCTGACGCTGGAGTATGCCCTGAAGCAGGCGGCGCTGATGGCGCGCCACTCGCCGCTGGCGCTGCAGGCGGCGAAACAGGCGCTGCGCCAGTCTCAGGAGGTGCCGCTCCAGGCTGGGCTCGCGCAGGAGCGTCAGCTGTTTACGCTGCTTTCTGCCACCGAAGACCGCCGGGAGGGCATCGACGCCTTCTTACAAAAACGCACCCCCGACTTTAAAGGACGCTAATTGTGGAATTTATTCTCAGTCATGTAGAACAGGGCGTGATGACCATTACGCTGAACCGTCCGGAGCGTCTGAACAGCTTCAACGACGTGATGCACCAGCAGCTGGCCGAGTGCCTGAAACAGGCCGAGCGTGATGACACCGTGCGCTGCCTGCTGATCACCGGGGCAGGACGCGGCTTCTGTGCCGGTCAGGATCTGAACGACCGCAACGTCGACCCCAACGGCCCGGCGCCGGATCTGGGCATGTCCGTTGAAACCTTCTACAACCCGCTGGTGCGCCGCCTTGCAAAGCTGCCGAAGCCGGTCATCTGTGCCGTTAACGGCGTGGCGGCGGGCGCAGGGGCCACGCTGGCGCTCGGGTGCGACATGGTGATTGCCGCCCGCTCCGCCAACTTCGTGATGGCCTTCAGCAAGCTCGGCCTGGTGCCGGACTGCGGCGGCACCTGGCTGCTGCCGCGCGTGGCCGGACGCGCCCGCGCCATGGGGCTGGCGCTGCTCGGCGACAAGCTCAGCGCCGAACAGGCGCAGGCGTGGGGGATGATCTGGCAGGTGGTGGATGACGAACAGCTCTACGCTACGGCGCAGCAGATGGCGCTGCACTTTGCCTCGCAGCCGACCTTCGGGCTGGGGCTGATCAAGCAGGCCATCAATGCCGCGGAAACCAACACCCTGGACGCCCAGCTCGATCTGGAGCGTGACTATCAGCGGCTGGCAGGGCGCAGCGACGACTACCGCGAGGGCGTCAGCGCCTTCCTGGCGAAGCGCACGCCGAACTTTACGGGGAAATAAGATGCTGAACGTACGGACTGTCGCCGTGATTGGCAGCGGCACGATGGGCGCAGGGATTGCCGAAGTGGCGGCCAGCCATGGGCATCAGGTGCTACTCTACGACATCTCCAGCGATGCGGTATCCCGCGCTATCGACGGGATCCGCCAGCGTCTGGCCTCCCGGGTGACGCGCGGAAAACTCTCCGCCGATGCCGGGAGCCAGATCCTTGCCCGGCTGGTTCCGGTCACGGATATCACCGCGCTCTCCACAGCTGAACTGGTGATTGAAGCGGCATCCGAGCGGCTGGAGGTGAAAAAGGCGCTGTTTGCGCAGCTGGCTGACATCTGCCCGCCGCAGACGGTGCTGACCAGCAATACCTCTTCCATCTCCGTCACGGCGATTGCCGCGGACATCCACCACCCGGAGCGGGTCGCAGGGCTGCATTTCTTTAACCCGGCACCGGTGATGAAGCTGGTGGAGGTGGTCAGCGGGCTGGGGACCTCTCCGGAAGTGGCCGACGCGCTGTGCGAGCTGGCGCTGAACTGGGGCAAACAGCCCGTTCGCTGCCAGTCAACGCCGGGGTTCATCGTCAACCGCGTCGCCCGTCCTTTCTATTCCGAAGCCTGGCGCGCGCTGGAAGAGCAGGTCGCGCCGCCGGAGGTGATTGATGCCGCCCTGCGCGAAGGCGGCGGTTTCCCGATGGGGCCGCTGGAGCTGACCGACATGATTGGTCAGGACGTTAACTTCGCGGTGACCTGCTCGGTATTTAACGCCTTCTGGCAGGAGCGTCGGTTTCTGCCTTCGCTGGTGCAGCAGGAGCTGGTGCTGGCGGGAAGGTTGGGCAAAAAGAGCGGGAAGGGCGTCTACGACTGGCAGGGTGACAGGCCCGAGGCGCGCTGGGCTGATGCTGTGAACGACAGCTACAGCCCGATGCGCGTGGAAAAGAGACGTGACGGTGTCACCGAAATTGATGATGTATACCTGATTGAAACGCACGGAGAAACCGCCCAGGCGCTGGCGCTACGGCTCAACGGCCCGGTGGTGGTGGTGGACCGCATCGAGCGCGACGTGGCGGTGATCGCCGCCGCTGCCAGCAACCCGCATACCGCAACGAAAAAAGCCATCCGCTATCTGCAGCAGCAGGGTAACCGGGTAGTGCAAATTGCCGATTATCCCGGCCTGCTGGTCTGGCGCACGGTGGCGATGATTGCCAACGAAGCGCTGGATGCCCTGCAAAAAGGGGTCGCCAGCGAGAAGGACATCGACACCGCCATGCGCCTGGGCGTCAACTACCCGAGCGGGCCGATTGCCTGGGGCGAGCGTCTGGGCTGGCAACGGCTGCTAACGCTTCTGGAAAACCTGCAGCGTCATTACGGCGAAGAACGCTATCGCCCCTGTTCCCTGCTGCGCCAGCGCGCGCTTCTGGAGAGTAGCTATGAGTCATAACGCCTGGCATAACGCCCGCGCCATGTACGAACGGGACGCCTGCGCGCAGGCGATGGGGATGGATATTGTCGAGATGGACGAGGGCTACGCGGTGGTGACCATGACCATCACCCCGCAGATGCTTAACGGCCACAAAACCTGCCACGGCGGACAGCTATTTTCGCTGGCAGATACCGCCTTTGCCTACGCCTGCAACAGCCAGGGGCTGGCGGCGGTAGCCTCCGGCTGCTCGATTGATTTTCTGCGTCCGGGCTTTGCCGGGGACACGCTCACCGCCACCGCGCGGGTGATGCATCAGGGCAAGCTGACCGGCGTGTATGACATTGAAATCCAGAATCAGCAACAGAAAACCGTCGCCCTTTTTCGCGGAAAATCTCACCGCATCGGCGGCAATGTGACAGGAGAGGCCTGATGCGTGACGCATTTATATGTGATGGCGTTCGAACTCCGGTGGGGCGCTACGGTGGCGCGCTTTCCGCAGTCCGAACTGACGATCTTGGTGCCGTGCCGCTGCGCGCGCTGCTGGCCCGCTACCCGCAGCTCGACCTGGAGCGGATTGACGACGTGATTTTCGGCTGCGCTAACCAGGCGGGGGAAGATAACCGCAACGTAGCACGCATGTCGTCCCTGCTGGCCGGGCTGCCGCAGACGGTGTCCGGGACCACCATTAACCGCCTGTGCGGGTCGGGGCTGGACGCGATTGGTTTTGCGGCGCGCGCCATTAAGGCGGGCGATGGCGATCTGCTGATCGCGGGCGGCGTGGAGTCGATGTCCCGCGCGCCGTTTGTGATGGGTAAAGCCACCGCCGCGTTTCAGCGTCAGGCGGAGATCTTTGATACCACCATCGGCTGGCGATTTGTGAATCCGCTCATGCATCAGCAATTCGGAACTGACAGTATGCCGGAAACGGCAGAGAATGTAGCTGAATTGTTAAATATCAGCCGTGCCGATCAGGACGCGTTCGCGCTGCGCAGCCAGCAGCGTACCGCGCAGGCGCAGCAGAACGGCATCCTGGCGCAGGAGATTGTGCCGGTTTCGATCCCAGGTAAAAAAGGGGCAGTCACGGAATTCAGCGTGGATGAACATCCGCGGGCGGACACTACGCTCGAGCAGCTTGCTGGTCTGAAAACGCCGTTTCGTAAGAACGGGGTGGTCACGGCGGGAAATGCCTCCGGCGTCAACGACGGTGCGGCGGCGCTGATCGTCGCCAGCGAGAAGATAGCGCTGGCGCAGGGTTTAGTCCCGCGCACCCGGATCGTGGCGATGGCGACGGCAGGCGTGGAGCCACGTCTGATGGGCCTCGGCCCGGTACCGGCCACCCGCAAGGTGCTGGAGCGCGCCGGACTCAGCATTAACGATATGGACGTGATCGAGCTTAACGAAGCTTTCGCCTCGCAGGCGCTGGGCGTTCTGCGTCAGCTGGGCCTGCCGGATAATGCCGCGCACGTCAACCCGAACGGTGGCGCGATTGCGCTGGGTCACCCGCTGGGAATGAGCGGCGCCAGGCTGGCGCTGGCCGCGAGTAATGAACTGCACCGACGCGGCGGGCGCTACGCGCTGTGTACGATGTGCATCGGTGTGGGTCAGGGCATTGCCATGATCCTTGAGCGTGTTTGAGCATAAAAACAATGTGAGTACCCTGCGATGACAAATACAACAAAGCTTGATCCGATTGAAACGGCCTCCCTTGATGAACTGCAGGCGCTGCAGACCGCGCGTCTGAAATGGACGCTGCACCACGCCTATAGCAACGTCCCGATGTATAAACGCAAGTTTGACGCCGCGGGCGTTCACCCTGACGATTTCAACGAGCTGGCGGATATCCGCAAATTCCCGTGCACCACCAAGCAGGATCTGCGTGATAACTATCCGTTCGATACCTTTGCCGTGCCGATGGAGCAGGTGGTGCGTATTCACGCGTCATCCGGCACCACCGGCAAACCGACCGTTGTCGGCTACACGCAGGGCGACATCGACAACTGGGCCAACCTGGTGGCCCGTTCTCTGCGCGCGGCGGGCGGCAGCGCGAAGGACAAAATTCACGTGGCGTATGGCTATGGCCTGTTTACCGGTGGGCTGGGGGCACACTACGGCGCCGAGCGTTTAGGGGCGACGGTGATCCCCATGTCCGGCGGCCAGACGGAGAAACAGGCGCAGCTGATCCGCGATTTCCAGCCGGACATGATCATGGTGACGCCATCCTACTGCCTCAACCTGATTGAGGAGCTGGAGCGCCAGATGGGCGGCGATGCCAGCGGCTGTTCCCTGCGCGTGGGCGTCTTTGGCGCCGAGCCGTGGACGCAGGCCATGCGTCGCGAAATTGAAAAACGCTTAGGGATTACGGCGCTGGACATTTACGGCCTCTCCGAGGTGATGGGGCCGGGCGTGGCGATGGAGTGTATCGAAACCGCCGACGGCCCAACCATCTGGGAAGATCACTTCTACCCGGAGATCGTCAACCCGAACGACGGCACACCGCTGGATGACGGTCAGCAGGGCGAACTGCTGTTCACCACGCTGACCAAAGAGGCCCTGCCGGTGATCCGCTACCGCACCCGCGACCTGACGCGACTGCTCCCGGCCACCGCGCGCAGCATGCGCCGCATGGACCGGATCAGCGGCCGCAGTGACGATATGCTGATCATCCGCGGCGTCAACGTTTTCCCGTCGCAGCTGGAAGAGGAGATTGTGAAGTTCGAACACCTTTCTCCGCACTACCAGCTGGAGGTGAACCGTCGTGGGCATCTTGATTCACTTTCCGTGAAGGTGGAGCTAAAAGAGAGCAGCCTCACGCTGACGCACGAGCAGCGTTGCCAGGTGTGCCACCAGCTGCGCCACCGCATAAAGTCGATGGTGGGGATTTCCACCGACGTAATGATTGTGAACTGCGGCAGCATTCCGCGCTCCGAGGGGAAGGCCTGCCGGGTGTTTGACTTACGTAAAGTTGCGGCCAACGGTTGAGTTTCCCTCACCCCAGCCCTCTCCCAAAGGGAGAGGGTGTAAAAAGTTCCCTCTCCCTTTGGGAGAGGGTTAGGGTGAGGGGGAAACCCCAGATTCCTATGCTATGATTCATCCAGGACAAAAATAACAACAGAATGAATCACATGAATAAACTCGACGCCTTTATCCAGCATGCGGTCAGCTCCGTTCCCGTCAGTGGGACATCGCTTATCTCCTCGCTATACGGTGACGCGCTTTCCCACCGCGGCGGCGAGATTTGGCTCGGCAGCCTGGCCGCCTTGCTGGAAGGCATGGGATTCGGCGAGCGTTTCGTGCGCACCGCGCTGTTTCGCCTCAACAAAGAGGGCTGGCTGGATGTTTCCCGCATCGGGCGTCGCAGCTTTTACCGCCTGAGCGATAAGGGGCTTCGCCTGACGCGCCGCGCAGAGAATAAGATCTACCGCGCGGAACTCCCCGCCTGGGACGGTAAATGGCTGTTGCTGCTCTCCGAGGGGCTGGATAAAACCACCCTTGCCGACGTCAAAAAACAGCTGATCTGGCAGGGTTTCGGCACGCTGGCGCCGAGCCTGATGGCCTCGCCGTCGCAGCATCTGGCGGACGTGCAGTCCCTGCTTCACGATGCCGGGGTGGCGGAAAACGTGATTTTCTTTGAAGCCTACTCGCCGCTGGCACTCTCCCGCGCCGCGCTGCGTTCGCGGGTGGAGGAGTGCTGGCAGTTAACCGAGCAAAACGCGATGTACGAGTCGTTTATCAACTCGTTCCGCCCGCTGCTGCCGCTGTTAAAAGAGGCCGCGCCGGAGGAGCTGACGCCGGAACGCTGCTTCCAGATCCAGCTGCTGCTGATTCATTTTTATCGTCGCGTGGTGCTGAAAGATCCGCTGCTGCCGGAAGAGTTGCTGCCCGCGCACTGGGCGGGGCAAAGCGCCCGACAGCTCTGCATTAATATCTATCAGCGTGTCGCGCCGGGGGCGCTGGCGTTTGTCAGCGAGAAGGGCGAAACCTCCGTGGGCGAACTGCCCGTGCCCGGCACGCTCTACTATCAACGCTTTGGTGGTCTTACAAGCGCATAAGGAGTGAAGATGCCAGTTTATCAAATTGACGGTCTGACGCCGGTCGTGCCTGACGAGAGCTATGTTCACCCGACGGCGGTGGTGATTGGCGACGTGATCCTGGGTAAAGGCGTTTATGTTGGCCCTAACGCCAGCCTGCGCGGTGATTTTGGCCGTATCGTCGTGAAAGACGGTGCGAACATTCAGGATAACTGTGTGATGCACGGCTTCCCGGAGCAGGACACGGTGGTGGAGGAGGACGGGCATATCGGCCACAGCGCCATTCTCCACGGCTGCGTGATCCGCCGTAACGCGCTGGTGGGAATGAACGCGGTGGTCATGGATGGCGCGGTCATCGGTGAAAACAGCATCGTCGGCGCGGCGGCGTTCGTGAAGGCGAAAGCGGAGATGCCCGCCAACCATTTGATTATCGGCAGCCCGGCCAAAGCGATCCGTGAGCTAAGCGAGCAGGAGCTGGCGTGGAAGCGGCAGGGCACGCGGGAGTATCAGGTGCTGGTGGAGCGCTGCAAGCTGACTATGCACCAGGTTGAACCGCTGCGCGAGGTAGAGCCTGACCGGAAACGGCTGACGTTTGACGAGAATTTAAGGCCGAAGTCGGCGAACCAGGGGTAAGGTCGTCTTTTTTCGCCATATCCATCAATAGCGCAATGCCAATGTAATTACTCCAGTTAAAGGTATTTTGCAGCACCACCACCGCATTGCCTTTTTCTTTGTCATAACCGATAAAGCTGGAGTAGCCGCCGATATAGCCGACCTGATAGGTGATTTTTTCCAGGCCGATAAAGTCGGTGGTCCAGGCAATACCCTGCACTCCGTCGGGGCGTTGAATATCGGTATTTCTGACTTCGTCAAAAACGCTGTCCAGCAAGGGACTGTGGGTCGTTGAGACGTGATAGCGGGCATAGGCCGCCAGATCTTCGGCGTTGCTGTACAAGCTCGCTGCCGCCACCATGTTGTTAGAAAAATGCCAGTCCGGGGTGAGCTGCCCGCGCGGGATAAATTTCGGCTGATCGCCCGCGTGGCCGAGCGCCCGCTGCGGGTAGCCTTTGAGCTTCTGGGGCGTAAAACTGCTGTTAGCCATGTGCAGCGGACGGAAAATATAGCGTGAGGCTAAACTCTGAATATCTTCCCCGGTTTTGTGCTTCAGGATATAGCCGATCAGGGCGTAGCCGGTATTGGAGTATTGCGGCGTTTTATCCTTCGGCGCTCGCCAGTTGGCGAGATAATTCAGCACGTTATCGCTGTCCAGCTCACCGTAGAAGTTATCACCCGTGCTTAAATAGCGGATGAATTTTCCGAGCATCGGAACATCCATATTCTGGCGCGGCAGGCCGGAGGTGTGGGTTACCAGCTCCAGAAGAGTGATTTTTTGTGCATCCTTGCTTAGCGGCGTTCCCGCCGGTAGCAATGTCGCAAGGCTGTCGTTCCAGTTCAGTTGCCCCTCACTCACCAGACAGGCCACCACTTCCGCCGTGATCCCTTTGCTGAGCGAGCCGAGCGCAAACAGGGTGTCGGGCCTGACCGGATAGCGATTGACCGCATCGGTTACTCCCCAGGTATAAAACTGCGGTGAGCCGTGATTATGGATCACCGCGACCGTCATCCCGGGAACGGACTTTTGCGCCATGTAGTGACGCACCACGCTGTCAACGTCGCCATCCAGCGACTCATGGGTGAGAAGTTCCTGAGTACCTTCCGGGGAGGACATTTGTGAGAGCGTGCCGCAACCGCTGAGGAGTGGGAGAGTAAGCAGAAGCCAGTGAATTTTTTTTGTTATGTTCTGCATACCTGATAGCGAGTGTGGTAATCATTGACGCGCCAGGAATGTACCACACTTAGCCTGCCATGAGGGAATTTTTCAGGTGACCCAATTACCGTCAATTTTGTGCCGGGAACGGAAGCGATATTCATCTGAAAATGTTGCTGATATGATAATTTATTGTTAATCTGGAGGGAAAAATGGACACAAGCACGATTGTCACGTTATTCAAATTCAAACGCTGGGCAGACACGGAAACCTTACAAGCAATACAGAGGGTTGATGCCTCAGTCAATCCTGAAAAGCACCATCTGATGCTCAGACTTATGAATCATGTTTATGTCGTGGATATGATTTTCAGAGCAAATATTACTGGTCAAACGCATCAATACACCGCGTTGAATACGCCAGAAACGCCGTCTGCAGACGAGCTTCTGAATAACATGACTGAATGCACTGACTGGTATATTAAGCACGCAGGTTCAATGGACATTCCCGGACTTTCTGAAATCATCAAATTCCGCTTCGTCGATGGCGGACACGGTGAAATGAAAGCGGTGGATATGCTTAATCATGTGCTGTTTCACGGTACCTATCATCGCGGCGCTGTGGGCTGGATGCTTTCTGAAACGGGCATAACCCCTCCAAAGGATGTGCTAACCGTTTTTCTAAGAGATCATCATTAACATGACTCATTTTCATCAGCTTACCGCCGCCCGTCTGGATGGGCAGCTTATCTCTATGGCCGACTATGCGGGGAAGGTGGTTCTGGTCGTGAATACTGCCAGCCACTGTGGCTTTACGCCGCAATATGCGGGTCTTGAAGCGCTATACAAAAAATATGCCGAACGAGGGTTAGTGGTGCTGGGCTTCCCCTGCAACCAGTTCGGCAAACAGGAACCTGGCGGCACCGACGAAATCTCGAAAACCTGTTACATCAACTACGGCGTGAGTTTCCCGATGTTTGAGAAAGTCGAGGTCAACGGTAACGCAGCGCATCCGCTGTTTCGTTATCTGAAAGATGAATTGCCCGGCGTGCTGGGGGGGCGTATCAAGTGGAACTTTACTAAGTTTCTGATTGGACGCGACGGTAAACCGCTCAAGCGTTTTGCACCGATGACTACGCCCGAGAAAATGGAGGGGGCGATTGTCGCCGCACTGGGAAGCCAGGCGTTGTAGGTGTTGGAACTTGCCTGGCGTCGATAACGTCCGAAATGCTGATGTTCACTTTTGTAACGAGCGACATTGCTATAAATGCCGGCCCGTTTCTCTATCCTACAGCACCTCAGTCACTTCAAATTCTTCTGCAATCAACTCCATATCTTCAGAAAAATGACCTTCGCTGGTGAAAAATCGCTGATGCTCTTTCTGCCAGTATTCAAGGCTTAAATCACCTTCACCTTCTTTACGGGCAAACGCCTCAGTAACATCACAAAAACGCACCAGCCGCATTGAAACGAGCCTGGTTACGCAAACAGGGACATTCTGACCATCGAGGATAATGTTATAGCTCCCGATCCTGGGAGCAGATTGTTCCTGCTGGTAAGAGGCAAAAGATCCGCAGGAGGCCGTTTTAATCCCTTTTTTAATCAGATCCGCAAGCTCGCTGGCCAGCTCCGGACTGTCACCCATTTGCCAGGCCTCTGCGCCTGAATATTTCACTCTAATTTCCTCAATCGTAACCATTAAGAACCCTTTAAAACTGTCGATGATAAGAAACGTTATACGGGTTTTAGCATGCGCTGTCCCGACTTCATGTGTGAGCATTCTGTAGCCATGGATTCAGTAAAGCCTCGAAATGAGGGCAGCCGCGCCATTCAGGCAACCGAGCAATGACTGCTGACGTTTCCGTCTAATCAACCAGGTGATAAGTTACGGGGGCGATAAAAAACGCCACGATCAAACCTCATTAAAAGGGAACGTATGTCTTTACCGCCACTGTATGCGCTGCGCGCGTTTGAAGTTGCCGCGCGGCTGAACTCCTTCAGCAAAGCCGCTGAAGCATTGAATATCACTCCGGGGGCGGTCAGCAGGCATGTCCGGACCCTTGAACAGTGGTTCGACTGCGAGCTGTTTAAGCGGCAGGGGCCGAGAGTGGAGGTCAGTGACGCCGGGCGTATTCTTGCCGGGCAGCTAAGCGAAAGTTTCTCGAATATTGAGTGGGCCTGCCGCGCGTTCAGGAGTGAAAATCACCTTCTGCGCCTCAAGGCCCCCAGTACCCTGACGATGCGATGGCTTCTTAGTGTCCTGAAATCTTTTCGCGAGAACCATGCGAAGCCGAAAATCGAAATTGCCAGCGTCTGGATGGATTTCGACACCGTTGACTTCAGCCGTGAGCCATACGATTGTGCGATCCTCCTCGGTAACGGTTATTTCGGCGAGTCAACGGAGAGCAGCCTGCTTTTCAGCGAATGGCTTATTCCGGTTTGTCCCCCGTCGCTGCTCGAACCTGCCCGGCATCGGCTTGAACAGTGCGATCTTATCCATCCCTCACCGGACAGGCGGGACTGGAAGCGCTGGCTTAAAACGACGGGGTTATTTCCCGGTCTCGACATGAGCGGCGGGATTGTGTTCGACACGTTAGAGCAGGGAAGCCTGGCCGCCATGCACGGTCACGGCGTGGCGATGGCCGATCTCCGCCTCACGCTCGACGCGCTGAAAAGCGGCCTGCTCGCGCTGCCCTTCAGGGAGGCGATAGCAACGGGAGATGGCTACTACCTCGTCTGGCCGAAACATTCGCTCAGAGGACAGAGTATTGAACGTTTGCTGGCCTGGCTTAATCTTAACGCGCCGGTTGTTCCTTCGTTGGATATCGTCTGTCTTGATTACAATGAAAAGCGTGTATGAAATAAAAAGCAGGATATTTCTCGCGGAATATCCTGCCTGTTAAATGTATTCAGGCGTAGGGAATATTTGCCATTTTCTTATATCTTTCCGGCAGCGCACTGTTCAGATCGAGTAATTTGTCCAGAATATAAAGCGCAGGCGTTCCTTTTGCGCGCTCGGCGTCGATCAGTGCCGCGCGTATCACATTGGCAGCCGAGGTCATTTTGCTGAAATACTCTTCTGATTCCGGCGTCTGGACTTCCCCGGACACTGCGTAACGCACCCGAGGCCAGTCAGCGAAGTCAGGCAGGGTAAGGGCTGAATCGTCTTTTGGAACGTGTGCCGAGAGCAACGCTTCGGCGTTACCCGGATTGCGTTGAGCGAAAGACAGGAGATGCAGTCGATGGATAAATGGAGAAAGCGCTTCAGCGCGATCGCTATCTGACGAAAGTAACGTGATGAGCGCATGTATATTTTCACCGGCGGTGTTTTTTTCAGGTGAGATCGTTTTCATTAGATGAAATAAAACATCGAGTGTCATAGGTGCTCCATATACATATATTATTATTTGAATTTTGCTATCAATTTCTGGCCAGCAATATACCAGGGATGAAGGGATGGTATTTCAACGCGGATAGGTTTGAAAAACGATAAATAGTGGCAGTCAATGTGAGTTTTACTCAACGTGGGATGATGATCTACTATCCTTCACACTACCTCATGGGTACGCATGAAAAACCGGATTCATTCATTAACTCATTGTTAATTATGAAGAAGAAAGAAATGTTGTTTGCATTGCTTTTATACTGTTTTTCGGCGTTGCAGTTGAGTGTGTATTGCAGAATGAGGTGTTATGGCGGGCGAGAACAAGTTAAGCGACAAGGTGTTAAAAGCCTACATGGTAAACCGCTGCCGCGTCAAAAGATGTTGGCCGATGGACGGGAACTGTCCGCCAGAGTCAGTATGAGTGGCGCTGTGAGCTTTGTTTATTTCTTCAGACATTCCGGCCGACAAAGCGCCCCCGTCTGGATGACGTTAGGCAAGTATCCAGATATGACACTTAAACAGGCCAGAGAGAAAAGGGACGAGTGCCGGGCATGGTTTTCTCCGGGACTCGATCCACGGAAAGAGAACAAACTCACCAAAGAGAAACTGTTCACTCCAGTAACTGTGTAGAACGCTATCGATTACTGGTGTGATATCTATGCCAGTGAAAAGCGCAAAGAGCAAAGAGACTGTACTTATTTTAATTTTTTCTACCTGGTCCAAATATTTTTCCGATTAAATTCATCTCTTCAAGGTCAGGGGTGAATTGCAGCATTAAAAACTCTTCTAAGGGATGACCGAAGCTAGCCTTTGATGTATTAAGATCCATCGTAGGATTATCTTGCATAAACTTAATTAAATGTTGAAATGTTGTGTAAGATAATACATCGGAAATAAACGTGATTGCTGAGTTTTCAACGCGAATATCAACTTCGAACTTCCCATTTTTGGGTCTCGGATCATGTGATAAATTGGTTATTTCTGATTCGACATATTCGGTTTTGGTTATGTATGTTCTATTCCTTGCCCCATTTAAAAAATTAACTATTCGGGAAAAATCTTTTTTCATTGTTTTTAATACGCCGGAATCTATGTTATCACTTACAATTTGTAATTTCACATCGGTGTTGAACTTTTCAATTATACGGGTACAGAGTGATAGAGCTGTAATTAAGATGTTTTGTAGTAACTGAGAGTGCATGGACTCTTTTTGTTGTTCCGGGTTGAGTCCAACAAAAGATGCATATGATGAGGTATATATTACAGAATAAAAAAACTTTAGATTAAATTTTTTAAATAACTCTTTGATTAAATCAATGACTTTGGCTTGCTGAGTTTTATCTAACTCTGACATGTGAAGTTTTTTTATGGGATCGAGGTTGAGTTTGCTTAATCCACTCTCTATCTTTTCTTGTAGGATTGGGACATTCCAGTCATTAATAAGGAATCCTGCCATTACTCCTATTTCGTGGAAGGGTCTTGAGTTTGAATAACCTTTGTCACCAGATTCATCTATGAAAAAATATATTGTTGTTTTATTCATACAATCTCCTTAAATCAATATCTTGTCGGTTTAATTACGCGCTGTTGATATTTTTTAAAAATCCCATTAACCTTTAGGATCTATTCCACTTTTGCGAATTTTTTCTCTGCACTCTTTTTTTACCCATGAGCTAAAATTGCCTTCACCAGCCAAAATGTCTATTTGATTAAGTAATTCATCTTCGAGGCGGATGATCTTTCTTGTGCTATTTGAACGATCAGTTTTGTTTTTGGCATTCTTCTCTTACATTGGTTCATGCTACTGTGTTAGCGTTAATTTGAATAGTATGAACCACTTTATATGCGAATACCATAAAAAGCAACGCCCTGAAGTGGTGGAACACTGCCGAGGCGTCTAACCAAATCGTTAATAGGAGTAACGACTATGGCTGGAACTCAGCATACCCAAACACGGCCCTGATTTACATGACTATTCCCTGGTACGCCGCGAGGTCACTCCTGTCTCCAGGTAGTTCTGCGCACCGTTGCAGACACTGAAGACACTGGCCCGTGCAAAGTTCTGCGGCTGGGACTTAACCTTTGCCGCTAAAATCCGAACCGAAAGCCCGCTCTCAGTGGCGTGGGTGGATTATGAGAACCACACCCTGTGGAGCAATTCAAATAATTCATATGCAACTCGCAATATTAGAGTTGCATATATTCAATATTTAACTAATTGCCTCGTAAGGTTCTTGATATGATTTCATCTATATTTGGGCTGTAGAGTGATATTGTATAGTAACCATCAATCCCAGCTAAATAATTGTCATAAATATCTTTTGTTACACGCTCGGAATCTGCGAAGTAGACGTAATTCCCCTTGAGTTCTGTATCGGAGTAACTTATTTCAGAATAATGATGAAGTTCAATGTTTATTAGATTGATACCTTTATCGTTAACATTTTTTATGATTTGTTTTTTTAGGTTGCTGAATAATAAGATGTTGTTCTCACCTATGCCCCCTGACATGCGATCTTTTCCGCCGGACTTCTTTGATTGTACAGAGAAGTAATCAACGTAGAATTTTTTTTCATATGATTTGTTGTTAAGGGTATATGCAACATTCATGATTGAATGGAGTTTATAGTTATAATTGTTTATGGAATAACCTTCGTTGAATATATCAAATTTTTCTGATTGTGTTGGTGTGTAATCTTTTCCGAAAAGTTGGTTGATGCTTAAAATAAAAAGTGGTGAGTATTGGAGTTTTGATATTCTATTTTGCTCAAGGCTGAAGGTTACACTAAGTATAAAAGTTGCGAACGCTAATATGAATTGTATTGTAGGCGAAATAAATGAAGTAATTTTAAATCCAGACTTTGTCATTTTTTAATCCACTGCGTTAATGAAAATGGGGGCGCTTGTGTATAGCAGGTGTTTAGCAGTTCCCGTTTAAAGGGGTAATTGTAAACTAAAAGATTAGTAAGTTCAGAGGGGTATTTTCATAGCATTGCATAATGATCCACTATACTTATGCCCCGAACCAGTGGCATGAGGATGGTATGTCTGGCGAGAACTTATCCAGAATGGGCGCAGCAAAAGTCCGCCTGATTGCGGATCGCCATGGCAATCAGGTAATAGAAAAATGCCCTGTTAGCGATGTTGAATATGGCTTTTATACGCGTGCGGCGGAACCACTCAGCGGCGTTGTTGAATCCCCGCGGCTGCTGCACGCCGACCCACACCGACGCAGCCTGACGCTCGAATACGTTCCTCATAAGATCTCCCAGGATGAGGTTGCAGGGAACGAGATATTGAGGCAACTTTCACGCCTTCACAATTATCCTGCCGACGCCGAATGGATATATCACCCCCATACCTGGTCTGCGTCAGCGCTTGAAAAATCTCTGTCTCTTCTGGAATTGCCCGCCCGCGCTGAGCGGCAGATGCGACGTTTTCAACAAGCGGGCAGCGTTTTGTTTCTTCAGGAATGTTTAATTTCAGGCGATACCAATGCGGGTAACTGGGGCAGAAGAGAAAACGGCGATACGATACTTTTCGACTGGGAAAGATTCGGCACCGGCAGCCCGGCTATCGACCTTGCTCCGCTGGTTAAGGGGATGGGCTCAAAACAAAGCATTTTACAACTTGCCGAGCGCTACTGTGTTTTTGCCACGCATTTGGACGCAGACAGGTTAGCCAGAGAAATCGCTCTCGCCAAGGCATGGATTGTTACTGAAGTCGTGTTACTCCTGCACGAAAGGAAAAAGAGCGACCTTAATCTCTATCTTACCTGGTACAGAGAACATCTGCCCGGCTGGCTGGATGAGTTCCTCTCTCTGCTTTGAGCACGTTGTAACAGAACATGCGAACCCCATGCAGCGTTTTGTTTCATAAATGCCATCGCTCATCGACCTTTCAGGATGGTATAACGTCTTGCGGCAATCGGATTGCCGTAGACTGCCCACATTCACAAAGGCTTATATGAAACAAATTACCTTCAGTGACCTGCAGCAGCAAAGCGAGCAGGCCGCAAATTCTCCTCGCTTACGGGCGCACCGTAATTTACATCCTGAGCTGAGCGACCCGGTGCAGCGCCTGGCTATCGCCATGGAGCCCGGCACCTATGTTCGCCCCCATCGCCACCCGCATACGTTTGAGCTGCTGACGGCGCTGAGCGGTCGCTTTTTGGTATTGAACTTCGATGACAGCGGGAACGTGACCCGGCGCGTGGTGTTAGGCGAAGAGTGCAAAGTGCTGGAGATGGATGCCGGCACCTGGCATGCCGTGCTGTCGCTGGATAAAGGCGGCGTTATTTTTGAGGTTAAGCACGGCGGCTACCAGCCTGTTCCTGAGCAGGATACCGCCCCCTGGTCACCAGCGGAGAACGCGCCCGGTACCGCGGCGCTGATGAAATGGTACGCTCAGGCGCAGGTGGGTGACGGGGGTTTTACCCTGTAATTGTGCTCTCATATCCCCGGCGCGCTGAAAGGCGCGCAGGGAAAGAGGGAGACGATTCCACCAACTCAACTGACCGTATTAAAATGCCAGTCTCCGGCAGTCGACAGTGTCACGAACGGACCGGCAAGCGTGCTGTTGTGATGCGCGATGATGTCATTGGCGGATAAATGTGCATTATCCATTGTGGTATGCGCATCTGAAATCAATATCGTCCTGAAACCCAGCTCCGGCGCGGCCCGGCAGGTGGTGTCGACACAAAATTCTGTTTTCATCCCGGCAATGACCAGCTGTTTGATGCCTCTCTGATTAAGCTCACGCTGCAAACCGGTTTCCCGAAAACAGCTGGGATAGCGCTTGGTGAAAACAACATCATGGTCCTTCACGTCCAGCTCCGGTATCAGCTGTGTTAAGGGACCCTTCTCTGAGAAGGGGGAGTCGTCTGGTCCGATATGGCGGGCAAAAAAGACGGGTACCTGCGCGTGCCGCGCGTTGGCTATTAATAAACGGATATTTGCCAGAACGGCATCGGCGGAACTGGGGGAAACTGGGCCCCGGAAGAGGCCCTGCTGCATGTCGATGATTAAGAGAGCATTGTCAGATGAAACCATTTTCTTTCTCCATTCAGAGGGTGGTGAACGGAGAGATATTTCCCCGTCCTGGCCGGCGGGGATTGAGGTTCTGTTTGTCAGTCGTTCGCTACAGATACGCTCGCACCGCCGAAGGTTCCGGTGGTGGTGAGGGTGGTTGTTGGCTGAACTGACTGATACATAACATGGCCTTTGTTAATACATTCCGCTGTATACGGAATTATCGCGTTAGTTATAACGTTGCTTAACTCATTCCTTCAATACACCAACTTGAGTAGGGGCCTGATGCAGCGGCAGGAAGGCGTCTGCAAACATGTCAGGCTCATAGCCTGCAGCGGTATAAAGATGCTGACGTGATTCATCAATCGCTGCACGGAGACGTGCTCTGTCCACGCCCAGCACGTTGCCGCCTTGCTTAACGATGCGTCCGCCAATCATCACGGTGTCAATATTGCTGCGCTCTGCTGCATGCACGACCGTGCCAAAGGCATTTCCGGAGGGGTAAAGGTTCAGATCCCCCGCGTTAATCAGGATCAGATCGGCCTCCTTGCCCGGCGTCAGGCTGCCGACTTTCTCCTGCAGACCGGCGCACGCCGCGCCATCGAGAGTGGCGGCCTTCAGAAGCTGGGCTGCCTGAAGCGTTTTCGGGGAATGTGCGCTGCGACAGCCGTGTTGTTGATGCATACCCATAACGCGCTGCAGGTAAAACGCTACGCGCATCTCCATAAACATGTCACCGCTGTAGGAAGTTTCATTATCCACGCTTAGGCCAGGGTGAATGCCGTGGCGCATCGCTGACTGAATGGCAAACATCCCGTCCTCAATGCCGTAGTGTGCGTCGGAGCGAGGGCAGACGTTTACCCTCACGCCAGCATCTCTCAGGATCGCCCAGCCTTCGTCAGGCAGCGCCGTGCAGTGATTAAAGATATTATCCGCGCCCAGCAGTCCCTCCTGCTGCAATACCGCAAGCCGTGAGGCCATCTCACCGCCGAAAAATTCAGTGACGATCGGCAGCCCGAGCCTGCGCGCCTCAGCCCACATCTCCGGCTCCAGCTGCGCCATCACCGCCAGCGACACAAGTCCGTCCGGGTTGTCCCGGAAATACTTTTCCTGCAGGCGTTGCCAGTTTCCTGGCCAGTGTGCGGTATCCCATTCCCCGGAAACCGGTGCGCCTGAAGCGTGAATGGCGCGGATCCCCGCATCCAGAAGCGCCTCGACGGCGGCATCCGAATGGGCTGCGCTGCGGCTGTTGTGGGAATTATCAATGACGGTGGTGATCCCGGCGTCAATACAGCCCAGCGCGGAGAGGAGGTTGCCAACGTACATATCGGCAGGGCGGTAGTATTTCGCAAATGAGAAATGCGTGGCGTTGCAGTAGTCTTCCAGCGATTCCGCGTTGGGGTTGATGCGACGCAATTGCCCCTCCCAGGCGTGGCGATGGGTGTCCACCATCCCCGGCATAGCAATCATGTTTGTAGCATCAATAACCCTCGCTCCCTTTGCCTCCAGGTTTTCGCCGACAGCCACAATGGTGGGCCCGGCGATCAGGATCTCGCCGCGTTCAATATTGCCCACGCTCTCATCCATGCTGAGGATCGTAGCGCCACGGATGAGCGTCGCCGGGGAAGTGGTGTTTTGATTATTCACAATATTTCTTGCGTAGCCGGTCATTTTCAGTCTCTTTCTGTCATTAGTACCGAAACGCTACGCCACTTAATTAACGCGAAAAAGATGCGCAATGCGTTTTCATTATTCATAATTAGCGAATAATTAAATTTATAAAGGCTTTGGGACAAATGGATCGTATCCAGGCAATGCAAATCTTTGTGCGGGTGGCGGAGTCCGGCAGCTTCGTTCGCGCGGCTGAAACACTCTTCCTGCCTTCATCAACGGTCACCAGCACGATTAAAAATCTGGAAAAATACCTGCAGGTGCGCCTGCTGAACAGGACGACACGGCGGGTGAGCGTGACGCCGGAAGGTTTACAGTACCTGACGCACTGTCGGGAAATTCTCTCATTAATCGAGCAGGCGGAGTCCAGCCTGAGCGATTCCGGCAGTCGGCCACAGGGACGCCTGCGGGTAGATATGCCTGCCGGGATTGCTCATCACATCGTGATGCCACATCTGGACGAGTTCTGCCGTCTTTATCCGGATATCTACCTGACGATCGGCGTCAGCGATCGCCAGGTTGACCTGGTGCAGGAGGGCGTCGACTGTGTAATTCGAACAGGGGAACTGAATAACTCCACGCTGGTAGCCCGTCCTCTGGGCCGTTTTCGCTGGGTCACCTGCGCCTCGCCGGACTATCTCCGGGAATACGGTATTCCCCAGTCGCCCGATGCGCTGAGCGGGCACCGGGCGGTTCACTATTTTTCCGGGCAGAGACGACGCGCGAACGAATTGCGCTTCGTTCAGGGCAATGAAATGCGGTCTGTTCCAGTGAGCGGTGCTGCCGCCGTCAATGATACGGAGCTTTATATCCAGATGTGTCTTAAGGGTTTTGGGCTGGTGCAGGTTGCCGGGAATATTGTCGCAGAGCATCTGCGCGAGGGAAGGCTGGTGGAGGTGCTGGCGGACTGGCAGCCGCCGTCGGTGCCCGTCACGCTGCTTTATCCCCACCAGCGTTATCTTTCTCCTGTCGTGCGCGCTTTTGCTGACTGGATAGCCGGGATTATTTAATACTCCCAAGCCCCTCCAGAAAATCCTCAACCTGCTCAGGCGTAGCCGTGTCTGCCTGGTAAAGGATATCGAGCTTAACGTTCTTCAACCCGCAGAAGCCAAATACACCTTCGATAATCTGCGTCTGAATCGCCGTCGAATAGCCATGTTTGTCGAATCCGGCGAGATCGCTGCCGCCGGTGGCAATCAGGCGGACGGGAACGTCCCGTAGGTTGCCCACAATCCGTCCGTCGTCGGCCACCTTATACGCCCAGTTCAGGGTTAAAACGCGATCGAACCAGCCTTTCAACAGCGCGGGGACCGACCACCAGTACACCGGGAAGACAAACACCAGCATTTCCGCCCGCTCGACGCGCTGCTGCTCGCGCAAAATATCGTCGGGAAGCGCGCTCGGATCGCCGTGATAGAAATCGAGATCGGCGCGGGTCATCGCCGGATTAAACCCTTCAGCATGCAGATCGGCGATCTCAACCTGTGTACCTTGCTCGCGTAATTTCCCGGCAATGCGGGTAGCCAGCGTATGGGATAAGGACGTGTCGACAGGGTGAGCCGTCACGATCAGCGCGTTATTGATGGCGTGTGTTGCAGACATAGCGACCTCGCAATGGGTGAGAACTGATGTCTATATTACTATTGGTAACTTATGTGTCAATCCGCCCCAGGCGATCATTTTGTGCTATTCACGTAGGTCTCCAGCACCCCGATCATCGCGCCGCTGAGCGTATCTTCCGCCACGTTCCGGGCGAGCACGCCGTTACCCGCGGCCGTGCTGAGCGCGTCTGCCGCACCGATAATGGCCGTCAGAGCTGCTTCTCCCTGAACGCCTTTCAGTACGACGAACGGGGAAAGCGCGGTACGCAGGCAGTCGGCACATTCGGCCACGCATGCCTCCCGAAACGTCTGCAACGCGCGGGAGCCGGATAGCGCCGCTGCGATTGGCCCGGTTTCAGGCCCGGCGGAAATGGCGCAGTCGATATAAGCGGCGCTGAAAAAGCGGATCGTCTTTTCCAGCGTTTTGCTGTCGACCGCCAGCGTCTCACGGAATTTCGCCAACTGCCGATCGCTATAGTCCTGGTACAGCGCCATCAGCAGCCCTTCACGATCGCCGAAGTGGTCGTAGGGGATAGGCTTGGTCACGTTGGCTCGCTCCGCCAGGTAGCCAAGGGTCAGCGCCTCCGTGCCTTGCTGACGAACGATTCCGCGCGCAACCTCCAGTAGCTGCACGCGGCGGTCCTCTTTTCTCAAGCGCTTAACAACCATGTTTTCCTCTGAACTGTTATCTACTCATGGTAGTTTACACGTTTTCTGCGGGGTGCTGCACCCGTTGTTCCGCAGGGCGGATCCGGAACCAGATCGCATACATCGCGGGCAGGAAGACGAGCGTGACAATCGTCCCGCCCAGCGTTCCGCCGATTAGCGTGTAAGCCAACGTGCCCCAGAACACCGAATGCGTCAGGGGGATGAACGCCAGCACGGCCGCCAGTGCCGTCAGC
The DNA here is from genome assembly GCA_011754535.1 of Enterobacter asburiae. Classification (NCBI taxonomy): domain Bacteria; kingdom Pseudomonadati; phylum Pseudomonadota; class Gammaproteobacteria; order Enterobacterales; family Enterobacteriaceae; genus Enterobacter; species Enterobacter asburiae. The sequence continues at coordinate 2,272,176 of JAAQVN010000001.1, forward strand.
AAGACGGGCCTGGCTCGCTGGACCGTTGCCTCGACCACCGCCCGGAACGGATCGAGCCCCTCGTTCTGGTTATGATTGATTTGGCCAATCAGGATCAGCGTATTGCGCATAAGAATCCCGGAAAGGGCGATCAGGCCGACCAGCGCGTTGATGCCAAACGGCTGATTGAAAATCAGCAGGGTCGGCACCACGCCAATCAGCCCCAGCGGGGCGGTTAAGAACACCATCACCATCGCCGAGATTGAGCGCACCTGCAAAATGATGATCAGCAGCGTCAGGGCAATCATGATCGGGAACAATGGAATCATTGCCTGCGTGGCTTTTCCCGATTCCTCAATCGAACCCGCCATGTCAATACGGTACCCGGCCGGCAGCGTCTCAACAATCGGCTGGAGCTGCTTCATGATGGCGACCGACACGTCCGGTGGCTGAAGGCCGTCGGCGATATCACCGCGCACGGTGATTGTGGGGGTACGATCGCGACGGCGCAGAATCGGATCTTCCATACCGATCTCAATCTTGCCGATTTGAGACAGCGGAAGGCGCTGTCCCGCATTGCCGACCAGGGTGAAGCCCTCAATTTTCGCCGGATCGAGACGGATATCACCCGCCGCGCGTCCAATGACCTCTACCGATCGAATATCTTCCCGTACGGAGGTTATCGGCACGCCTGATAGCAGGAACTGAAGCTGCTCGGCAACGGCGCTGGAGGTTAAGCCGGTCGCCTGCAGGCGGCTTTGATCGAGAGTGAAATGCAATACCGGAACGCGCGACCCCCAGTCGGTGTTGACGGTCCGCATCATCGGGCTTGCCTGAAGCACGGCTTTCACCTTATCAGCAATGTCGCGCACCTTGCCCACGTCCGGGCCTGACACACGCCAGGCGACCGGGAAGGGCGAGTACGGGCCAAACACCAGTTGCGTCACCCGTACGCGCGCTTCGGGCGCAAGGCCGTTGGCGACAGCGTCTCTCAGCCGGAGCTTGAGCGCCTCGCGTGACGTCTCGCTGTCCGTCAGGATCACAATTTTCGCAAAAGACGGGTCGGGCAGTTCAGGCGCCATCGCCAGATAAAAGCGGGGCGAACCCTGACCAATATAGGCAGTGACAATGTTGGCTTCAGGCTGCTGGCCCAGCCACGCTTCGATTTTTGACGCTGCGGCGCTGGTTTGTTCAATCGAGGTGCCGTAGGGCATCTGCACCTCAACCAGCACTTCCGGGCGATCGGAGGTCGGGAAAAACTGTTTTTTTACCAGACTCATGCCGAGCACGGCCAGGATGAAAATGGCGACCACCGACCCAGCCACTCGCCATTTTCTGGCGATAACACGGGCAAGCAGCTGGCGAAAACGGTTATAGCGAGGCGTGTTATAGATGGCGGCATGGCCTCCTTCTACTTTAGGGATCGTTGGCAGGATCTTCACCCCCAGATAGGGCGTGAACACCACGGCGACGAACCACGAAGCAATAAGAGCAAGACCAACTACCCAGAACATGTTGCTGGTGTATTCTCCGGCGGTCGACTGGGCAAAACCATTCGGCATAAAGCCAATGGCCGTCACCAGGGTACCGGCCAGCATCGGCGCGGCGGTGTGGCTCCAGGCGTAGGCCGAGGCTTTGATTCTGTCGTAACCTTCCTCCATTTTCACCACCATCATTTCAATGGCGATAATGGCATCATCAACCAGCAGGCCGAGGGCGAGGATCAGGGAGCCCAACGTGACGCGGTCAAAGTTTATCCCCGCCGCCTCCATCACCACGAAGACCACCGCCAGCGTCAGCGGCACCGCCGCCGCAACCACCACCCCCACACGCCAGCCCATGCTGACAAAACACACCACCATGACAACCAGCAGGGCGACGAAGAATTTAATCATGAACTCGTCAACCGACGAGCGAATATTCACGGACTGGTCGGTGACCTTGGTCAGGGTCATGCCAAGCGGCAGACTCTCATTAATTTTCGCCGTTTCCGCATCCAGCGCTTTACCCAGCGTCAGGCCGTTCCAGCCCTCGCGCATCACGATGCCGAGCAGCAGGGCGGGCTCATGCTGGTTACGTATCAGCATCGTCGGGGGATCTTCGTAGCCGCGTTCAACCGTGGCGATGTCGGACAGCCTGAGCGTTTTGCCCCGGGCCACAACGGGCGTATCGCGGATCTTCTGCAGTTCGTCGAACGCGCCGTCGAGGCGGATAAAGATTTGTGCGCCTCGGGTCTCGATGGAGCCCGCCGCGGTCAATGCGTTCTGGCCGTTAAGCGCGTTAAAAATGTCCTCAGGGGCGAGGCCCATCGTCGCCAGACGGTCATGAGAGAAGGCGATATAAATCCGCTCGGCCTGTTCGCCAATAATGTTCACTTTCTTGACGCCGGGAACGTGCAGAAGCTGCTGGCGCAGGCCTTCGGCATCACGTACCAGCTGCCGCTGCGGTTCGCCTTTTGCTTTCAGGGCAAAAAGGGCAAAGGTGACATCCGAGAATTCGTCGTTGATCATCGGGCCGATGACGCCCGTCGGAAGACGCTGCGATTCATCTCCAAGCTTCTTCCGCGCCTGATAGAACTCCTCCTGCACCTCGGCAGGCGGGGTTTTGTCCTGCAACGACAAGGTGATAAACGCCATGCCGGGACGGGTATAAGTTTCCGTCCGGTCATACCATTTAAGTTCCTGCAGCCGCTTTTCCAGCGGCTCGGCGACCTGATCCTGGATCTCCTGCGCGGTCGCCCCCGGCCAGACGGTTATCACCGTCATTTGCTTCACCGTGAAGGGCGGGTCTTCCGCGCGCCCGAGCCCAAAGAAGGCGTAAATTCCGGCGATGGTAACGAGAACGATCAGAAACAGCGTGACGGAACGCTCACGCACGGCCAGCGCTGACAGGTTGAAGCGGCTTCCGCTCATGGCGCGTTCTCCGCAAGCGTGGCATTGCGTTGCGCGACAAGCCTGACAATTTCACCTTCATGCAAAAGGTGTGCGCCTAACGCCACAATCTTCTCGCCGGGCTTCACGCCGCCCGCGATCTGCACCGCATCTTCACCCACGCTCAGCACCCTGACGGGCGTCCAGGCGACCTTTGCAGGCGGAGCAGAAATGCGCCAGACGCCGGGGCCGTTGCCCGCATCGTAGAGCGAGGCCAGCGGGACCTGCATGACCTGACCTTCCGCTTTATTGTGCTGAATGTTAATCGTGACGGTCGCCCCCAGCGGCGCGTTCGCCAGCGGCCCGTCCAGCACGTAACGTGCTTCGTAGGTGCGGGTTGTGGCATCGGCCGAGTCAGACAGCAGGCGCAGCGTTGCGGTGACCGGGTGTTCTTCATTGCCATACAGCGTGGCCTGCGCTTCGCTGCCGACGGCAGGGCGCAGCGTTTCCGGAAGCTGCACGAGCGCTTCACGCTGTCCCGCTCTGGCGAGCCTGATCGCCACCTGTCCGGCACTGACGACCTGACCCGGCTCGGCGAGCGTCTCCATGACCACGCCGTCAGAATCCGCCAGCAGGACGGCATAGCCCGTGGCGTTGTGCGCCACGCTGGCCTGCGCCCGTGCCGCGCTGAGTTCTGCTCTGGCGGTATCCGCCGCCGCTTTGATTTGGTCATACTCGGAGGCGGACACCGCGCCGGTGGCCACCAGACCACGATAGCGCGCCTCATCGCTGGAGGCTTTTCGCGCGCGCGCCTGGGCTGCGTCCACCGCGCGCTGCTGCGCCTGGGCCTGTAATTTCAGGTCAATTGGATCCAGGCGCAGCAAGGGCTGGCCCTGTTTGACGGTCTGACCCGTATCAACCAGGCGTTCAAGGATTTTCCCCTGAACCCTGAAGCCTAAATCGCTCTGCGTTCTGGCAACCACCACGCCCGTGAAGGCACGGGCGGTATTGTTCGCAAGCTCGACGGATACGGATCGGACAAGCGGTGGCTTTGTGCGCGGATCGTCATTCGCGGAAATATCGCCGCATGCCGCGAGGGCAAACGGCAGGAGACAAACGGCAACGCGGGCTGAAGTGAGCCTGAGCATGGGAAACCCTTATTGAGGTAACAGGACAGTTTCCGCATTCTGTGATTAGTGACCAATAAAGTCAATGGTCACTAATCAGGGGGCCAGGCTTCTTAAGATCAGTGAGGAGAGAAGTACCGCTGCCGTTGGGGCGGTTTCAAGGTTGTACTGCAGCTGAACGGGGTTAATGTAAGGGCACATCACCATGTAGACGGCACAGGTCACCTCATCCAGCGGCGTCTTCCTTTCAAACTCGCCGGACTGTCTGCCTTCGATAATGATGCTCTCAATCAGCTTCATCAGGCTTTCACAATACTTTTCAGTTGAAGGCCACTGCTCCTGCGCGGCGACGGCGGCGATGTCGTAAAGCTTACGATCGTGGAAAAACATCTCGCTCCCCGCTTCGGTGAGCGCCTTGAAAAGACGGCGTAATTTTTCGCTTGCTGACGGTGCATCCTCGATGGCGGAAAGCACCGCCGCCATAATCAGCTCCAGGCGGTTAGCGCAGATCACTTCGCCGATAGACTGCTTGGAATCGAAGAACTTATAAATGTAGGATTTTGAAAAACCGATAGATTTCGCCAGCTCGGCGACGGTGGTTTTTTCATAGCCGTAGTGACCGAAGTGCTCAAAAGCGGCTTCGACGATTTGTTCTCTGACAGCGTGGTCAAGGGGACCACGTGCTGATGGGGGATTCATATTTTTAGTCATTATTTAAGCTTAGCGTGACAGGCTACGATTAACAACGAGTGACCATTTTGTACTTTGGTTACCGTCATTCATCATGCGCCGTCCAGACGGGACGATCAACCAGGTGGGGTGAGTGTATCACTGTTTTTCGCGCACTATGGCATCTATCTGTCTGCGATAAGCGAGGATTTCAGCGCAACTCCCTTGCACTGAACAAAGCCGTTTTTGCTTAAGCCGAGCGTGGACGCAATAATTTTTCGACGATGAGCACCAGACGCCTGCGCGTCACGAAGCGGTGTAGCTGCCCCAGAAGCCAGTTACCGCATCCGGTAATCAGGTAGCTACGGTTACTCTCCACGGCCTTCAGCGCCAGGGTGACCACTTTGTCAGCGGGCATTCTTTTACCTACCGAGGCTTCCTCAGCATTCACCACATCAAAAAAGGCCGTATCCGTTGCGCCGGGGCAAAGCGCCAGCACGCGGATGCCCTTTGAGCGATACTCTCCCCACAGCGCATTCGAAAAGTGTTTTTTTTCGAGGTGAGGGCGACGCGATGCGAATTGGTGAACTGTGTGCGAAAACGGGATTGTCGAAAGAGACGGTGCGTTACTATGAGCGGCAGGGGCTATTAGAGAATATCCCGCAGCCCAATCGCAGTAATAACTACAAAGTTTATTCCGCCGTCGATTTACAGCGTTTAAACATGATCAAGCATGCCAAAATGCTGCTTTTTACCTTATCCGAAATTTCAGAGGTTTTAGCTGTCTGGGTTGACGACAAATTTACCGCTGAGCAAAAACGCGATTCTTTGCAGCGCAAGTTGCAGCAGCTTGAAGAGAAAGAAGCGGCGTTAATTGAGCTCAGAGCCAGGATAAAAAACGCCATTAACAAAGTCGGCCAGCCTTGTATCGATACGTTTTAATCGACAAGTGGGAAGAGGCCGCAAAACCGATGCGGCCTTATATTTCTGACAGCCAGTTCAGGCATCTGCTCCTTCACGAAATTCAATACTTTCTTCGCGTCCACAGATGCATACGGATATTTATGAAATCGATGATGGAAAGATTGTGGCTAACTGGCTCATCGAGAACAATACGGCCCGGTTGATGCGAAAATCCTATAAGCCAAGATCGCTCAGCGAGGGGTGATCGTCCGGGCGTCTGCCCAGCGGCCAGTGGAACAGGCGCTCGGATTCTTTTATCGGCATATCGTTAACGCAGGCATAACGCCGCTTCATCAGTCCGTCAGGCTCAAACTCCCAGTTTTCATTGCCATACGAGCGGAACCAGTTGCCGGAATCATCATGCCATTCATAGGCATAGCGCACCGCGATCCGGTTCTCCGTAAATGCCCAGAGCTCTTTAATCAGACGATAGTCCAGCTCTTTTTTCCATTTCCGCTCCAGAAACGCCCGGGCTTCTTCTCGGTTGGTGGCGAACTCTGCGCGGTTGCGCCACTGGGTATCCAGCGTATAGGCCAGCGCGACTTTCGCCGGATCGCGGCTGTTCCAGCCATCTTCTGCCAGCCTGACTTTTTCGATGGCGCTTTCACGAGTGAAGGGCGGTAAAGGAGGACGTGTGTTCATTGCGGTAACCTCAGCGTTAGATGAAGTAGACAGGTCTGTCTACCTGATGTAATCTATGCTTGTGAAATAACGCTGTCAATATCCGTTTTGAGGCCGCCGAAAAAATGAAAACACAATCCGCAAGCAACGATACAAAAATTAGCGTCAGGGATAAGATATTATTGACGGCGCACGATCTGTTTTATTCCACGGGCTTCAGGGCGACGGGGGTGGATACGCTTATTAAAGCGTCAAAAGTGACCAAGGTGACTTTTTATCGCCATTTCCCGAGTAAGAGCTTGCTTATTCTCGCCTATTTGCACTATCGGCATGAAATATGGATGAACTGGTTTGAGGCCTCTCTGCGCCGTAACCTCGCCGAAGGTCAGATACTTTCTGACGCGATATCTGCAACGCTTTGCGAATGGTTTAATTCGTCCGAATTCCACGGCTGTGCGTTTATTAACGCCAGCGCAGAGGCAAAGTCCGAAGAGATTGAAAATGAAATAAAAGAGATATGCCGCGACCATAAAGCAGAAACAAAGAAAAAAATCGAAACGCTCGCCGGTATAACGGATGAAAAGACCAGTAATGACATTATGATGCTTATTGACGGGGCTATTATTCATGCTCAAATGGGAATGGATACCGAAGCGGTAATAAACGTGTTAAAAACGGGCTTAGAAAAACTGACGGGTCAGTGATATTTCCCCGTGCTTAATCGGCCCTTATCCCGGGCCGATTAAGCCCCCGCGTCATACCGTCGGGATGGTGCCGCCATCAATGACAAATTCAGTACCGGTAATACTCGCAGCATGCGATGAGGCGAGGAAGACGATGAGGTTAGCCACCTCAATTGGTCTGGCGGGGCGTCCGAGCGGTATTCCACCTAACGCCTTCATAATGATCTGCTTGCCACCTTCGTAGTCTGTTCCTGCCTGCTTCGCCAGTCTCTCCGCGAGTGCCACCGCCGCTTCAGTTTCGATCCAGCCGGGTGCAACGCGCACTACCCGAACGCCCTTCGGCGAGACTTCCTTTGACAGGCTCTTGCTGTAGGTTGAGAGGGCTGCTTTTGCCGCCGCATAGCCCGTGGTTGATTCCGGTAACGGCAGGTCGCGCTGAATAGACGTCACGTGAATAATCACCCCATTTCCCTGCGCGAGCATTCCGGGAAGCAGGGCGCGGTCTAAGCGTACCGCAGGTAACAAATTAAGATTGAGTTCCTGCTGCCACGCTTCTTCGTCAAGCGCAGCAAAACCGCCACCGGGGGAGGTTGAACCGCCTGCAACATGGATAATCACGTCGACCCCTCCCATCTGTTCCTGCACCGCAGATGCGACAGCGGCACATCCGGAGACCGTAGTAAGGTCAGCGGCTACGAACGTATCAGCGATATTTACGTCTGGCTCGTGGCGCGCAGTGGTGAATACCGTTGCGCCGAGCTGTTTTAAAAGCCCGACAACTGCTTTTCCCAGCCCTTTCGTGCCAGCGGTAACAAGCACGCGCTTACCGGTGAAATTAATATCTAATGACATGACCAATAACTCCCGTTATTTACAGTACAGGCATATTCAACATAGACTGAGAAATTGACAAGTACGCACGAAAAAGTGAGTTACTAAATTATGAGTAAGTTATATAGTCCGGAATCTGCCGCAAGCGGCGTGGAGCAAGTATTACGGCTGCTGGAAGGGCGCTGGAAATTAATTATTCTTTTTCATCTTTTCGACGGAAAAGTGCAGCGCTACTCTGATTTCGAAAAGCTGATCCCCGGTATTTCTCAGAAGATGCTGGCGCAGCAGCTTCGACAGCTTGAGTCCGACGGTATTGTTTCGCGGATGGTCTACCCTCAGGTACCACCGAAAGTGGAATATCGCCTCACCGATTGGGGGCAGGCACTGTGCCCGGCGCTGGATGCCATGCTGAAATGGGCAGAAAAACGCGAGGCTTACGCGAGCCAGGCAACCGATGGAAGTGCTCTCAACATTCCCAACGGCGAATGACACCTTAAAATTGTTGTCATTCGCCGTTCGTTAACGCGGGTTGTTAGCACGGAGAGCGCCCATGACCCCTCGCAGCAGAGCATTCTCTGGATTATGAGGATGCCTCTTTAGAAAGCGTATCATGCTGTGCCAGCGACAGCGCGCTGGCGCTGGCGGGGTCGAACAGCGAGATGCTCTCAATCTGATTGAGTAAAATCACCTTCCGGAACGACATGGCGCTTTGGGGTTCAGAGTCGAGCGTGATGTCATGCTCTGCATACCATCTGCTGTAATTATTCTCGATGCGAAAGTTCATCGTCTTCGCGTCCCTGTACCCGCTTAACATCGGGATCAACACGATATTGGCCGTTTTTTCATATTCCAGCGTCGCGGTGTGGATCATGCCGACGTAAATCCGCCTCGACCGGAGCGTGACCTGCGCCAGTTCGCCTTGCTCCATACACTGGTACAGCAGTTGTTCGATACCGCTCGACTGGGCCAGACGTTTGTAGAGCTTTTTACGGCTTTCACCGTCCAGCCTGGCGCTGCCCGCCCAGTTAGAGCGGTAGAGGCAAAACAGGATGGCAAACGCCAGCATCACGACCACCGGTGCCTGAATGCCCAAAAAACTCCAGTTCATAAAGTCGACTTGCCAGTCGGCATACTGCTGCGACGTAAAGTGAAACGTGTTGTCGGCGGCGGAGAGGGCGAGCAAGAATAGCCAGAGCAGACCGGTGGCAATCACGCCCTGCAGAACGAAAATACAGCCATAAAGCGCAACGAGAAAATAGACGTCCCAGCCGAAGGAACGCTTGATTTTAAAGCGCGTCGACAGATCCCGGCTGGTGTACCAGTACCCGCATACCATCAGCACCATAAATATCGCCGTTCCCATTTCAGGCCCTCTTCAGCGTGTTGACGTGACGCAGAAAATCCTGCCGCACCTCGTTGCTTTTGTAGTTCACCGAGGCGTTCCCGTCCTGGTCGATAATGATGCGATCGCCATCTTCGACGGCTTCAATAATTTCCTGCTGGCTCATCACCTGGAGCAAAGATTCGGGGCTGGAGAAAAGCGAGAGAAAGAAGCGTTTCATGTCAGGCATCCTTATGAATTAAAAAGAATAAGCCTGGAAGATGACCGACGAATTTGCCTTAAGGATATCCTGAAAGTGAAAGCCGGGTGGCGGCTACGCCTTACCCTGAATACAAAAGCTACTTATTTGAAAGTCAATAAGCTATTGATATGTCTACGTAATAAAAAATAAATAATCACAAACTTGGACAAATAACGTTAATTGTGTAAGTTTTAATTATGCGATTACGCCACGTTGTTTACAGCCAGGATGTGACCCATGAGCACTTTGCCCTCTGTCGTGAGTCGGTTTGTTGAGTACTACGCCGCACTGGATAGCCAGCCGCCTTCCGCGCTGGTGGGGCTTTACCATTCGAATGCCACGCTTATCGATCCATTCGGCGAGCACGACGGGATTTTCGCGCTTCAGCGCTATTTCACCCATCTGCTGGCCAATGTCGAGAAGTGCCGTTTTACCATCGACACGCCGCTGTGCAGCGGTAACCGGTTTGTTGTCACCTGGATAATGCACTGGTCGCACCCGCGGTTCGCCGGGGGCGAGCCGCTTGAACTGCCTGGGTGTTCAGTGGTGGAGACGGAAAAAGATCTCATCATGCATCAGCGGGACTACTACGATGCGGGAGAGATGATCTACGAACACCTCCCTCTGCTGGGCTGGGCGGTACGCGGCGTGAAGCGGAGGGTCAAATCATGAAGACGGTGCTGATTACCGGAGCAAGCTCGGGCATCGGCGCGGGGCTGGCGAAGTCCTTTGCCGCTGACGGCTTCCACGTGATTGCCTGCGGGCGCGATCCGGCGCGGCTTGAAGCGCTGCATCAGACCTGCCCCAATCTCACCGTTCGCCTGTTCGATATGACAGACAGGGACGCCTGTCGCCAGGCGCTTAGCGGCGTTTACGCCGATCTGGTTATTCTCTGCGCCGGAACCTGCGAATACCTCGACGGTGGCGTGGTGGATGCGGCGCTGGTGGAGCGGGTCATATCCACCAATTTCCTCGGTCCGGTGAACTGCCTGGCCGCGCTGCAGCCGCAGCTGGCCGCCGGCAACCGCGTGGTGCTGGTGAGCTCGATGGCCCACTGGCTTCCCTTCCCGCGGGCAGAGGCCTACGGCGCGTCCAAAGCGGCGCTGAGCTGGTTTGCCGAGAGCCTGCGGCTGGACTGGGAGCCAAAGGGGATTGACGTGACGGTCGTCTCTCCGGGCTTTGTCGATACCCCGCTGACGCGCAAAAACGATTTTGCCATGCCGGGCAGGGTGAGCGTCGACGAGGCGGTCAAGGCGATCCGTACCGGGCTGGCGAAAGGCAAAATGCATATCGCGTTTCCCGCCGGGTTCGGCTTCATTTTGCGGCTGCTCTCCGGGCTGCCCGCGTTTTTGCAGCGCGCGCTGCTGCGCAGGATGGTGCGCTCATGAACATTGCGATTATCGGCAGCGGCATCGCCGGGCTGACCTGCGCCTGGCGTCTGGCCGGGCACCATCAGGTAACCCTGTTTGAAGCGGGCGCCACGCCCGGCGGCCATACCGCGACGGTTGACGTCTCAACGCCACAGGGCACATACGCGATCGACACCGGGTTTATCGTCTACAACGACCGCACCTATCCGCGCTTTATGGGCCTGCTCAGCGAGCTTGGCATCAGTGGGCAAAAAACGCAGATGAGCTTTTCGGTGCACAACCCCGAGACGGGGCTGGAGTACAACGGCCACACCCTGACGTCGCTGTTTGCCCAGCGCCGAAACCTCGTGAATCCGGCATTCTGGCGGCTGCTTGGGGAGATCGTCCGCTTCAATCGTCTGGCAAAACAGGCGCTGGACGGGGAGGTGGACCCGAACGCCACGCTGCAGACGTTTCTGGACCAGCACGGCTTCACGCCGTTTTTTGCGCGCCACTACATTCTGCCGATGGGGGCCGCCATCTGGTCATCGTCGCTGCAGGAGATGAAGCGTTTCCCGCTGCCGCTCTTTTTGCGCTTCTTCCACCACCACGGCCTGCTGGATATCACCCAACGCCCGCAGTGGTACGTGGTGCCGGGCGGCTCGCGGGAGTATATCCGCGCCATGCTCGACAAGCTGGGCGACCGTCTGAATCTGCATCTTAATTCACCGGTGCAGCGCGTGAGCCGCCAAGAGCATGGGGTCACGCTTCAGCTCGAAAACGGCGGCCATACCTTCGATCGGGTGATTTTTGCCTGCCACTCCGCCAGCGCGCTGGCAATGCTTGAGGACCCGACGCCCGCCGAGCGCGAGGTGCTGGGCGATATCGGCTGGCAGCGCAACGAGGTGGTATTGCACAGCGATCCGCGCTGGCTGCCGGTGCGGCAGCGGGCGTGGGCCAGCTGGAACTACCGCCTGAGCGTGCAGGAGCAGGCCAGCGCCTGCGTGACCTACAACATGAACATTCTGCAGGGGCTGCCTGCGGGCAGTCCGCTGTTCTGCGTCACCCTGAACCCGGACGTGCCGGTGGATGAACGCTTCGTCCTGCAACGCTTTGTCTATGAGCATCCGCTGTTTAACCCGAAAAGCTGGCGGGCGCAGGCGCGTCGCGGCGAGATCAACGGTCATAACCGAAGCTGGTTCTGCGGAGCTTACTGGTACAACGGTTTTCATGAAGACGGTGTGCGCAGCGCGCTGGACGTGGTCAATGAAATAGCCGCCGGGGAGGGGAACTGAGATGAATAGCTGCCTCTATCACGGCGTACTGCGCCACCGCCGCCTTCAGCCGAAAACCCACGAATTCAGCTACGGCGTCTTTATGGCCTGGCTGGATCTTGATGAGCTGCCGCTGCTGGCCTCCGTCGGCGTGCGGCGCAACCGCTTTGCCGCCGCCTCGTTCCACGACGCGGACTATCCGCTCGGCTCGCCGCTTAAAGACAACGTGCTCAACAGGCTGGAGAGCCTGACCGGAGAACGTCCGGACGGGCGGGTCATGCTTCTGACGCAGCTGCGCTACTTCGGGTTCCATTTCAATCCGGTCAACTTTTACTACTGCTATGACGGTAAGGGAACGCTTCGCTGGGTGCTGGCCGAGGTGCGCAACACGCCGTGGAACGAGCGTCATTATTACGCGGTCGACGGGCAAAATGCCCGGCCCACGGAAAAGGCGTTTCACGTTTCCCCCTTCAACCCGATGGACATGATCTACCACTGGCGCTTCAACAACCCGGACAACACGCTGCATATGCACATTGAAAATCATCAGGAGGCGAAGGTCTTTGACGCCACCCTGGCGCTGCGCCGGGAACCTCTGACCCGCCCGACGTTGCGCTCGCTGCTGCTGCGCATCCCGCTGATGACCCTGAAAACCGTTTTCGCCATTTACTGGCAGGCGCTGAGGCTGTGGCTCAAGCGCGTGCCGCTGTATAACCATCCCGTCAGCAGGAGTGAACGCTCATGACCGATCCCGTCTTTGCGCTAGAACCCGATTTCCCGCGCAACGCTCGCATTGCGCGCTGGCTGCTGTTTCGTCTGTTAAGCGGCATTCGTGGCGGCTCGCTCACCCTGCGTGAAGGGGCGCAGACCTTCCATTTTGGCGAGACATCCTCCGCGCTGCACGCGGAGGTGCAGATCCTCACGCCCGGCGTCTACTGGCGCGTCTTAACGGGCGGGAGCCTTGCTGCGGCAGAAGCATGGATGGACGGCGAATGGGAAACCGCGCAGCTTACGCCGCTTCTGCAAATCCTGGCCCTAAACTGCGAGGTGCTTGGTCGTCTGGAGAAAGGGTTCCGGCTGCTCGGCAGGCCGCTGGAGCGTCTGCGCCACTGGACGCGGCGTAACTCTCGCGCCCAGGCTCGCGAAAATATTGCCGCCCATTACGACCTGGGCAACACCTTCTATGCCCATTTTCTGGATAAGGAGCTGCTTTACTCCAGCGCGCTGTTTACCGCTGACGAGCAGGATCTGACTGCGGCTCAGCAGGCCAAAATGGCGCGCCTGTGCGACCAGCTGGCGCTAAGTCCGGGTGACCACCTGCTGGAAATTGGCACCGGCTGGGGGGCGATGGCGGAATACGCCGCCCGTCATTATGGCTGTCGGGTGACCACCACTACGCTGTCGCAGGAGCAATATATCTGGGCGACCGAGCGGATCGCCCGCGCCGGGTTGCAGGATCGCGTTGAGGTACTGCTCTGCGACTATCGCGACCTCACCGGACAGTACGACAAGCTGGTCTCGATAGAGATGATTGAGGCCGTCGGGCAACGCTATCTGCCGACGTTCTTCCGTACCTGCCAGGCGCGCCTGCGCCCCGGAGGACGGATGGCAATTCAGGCCATCACTATTCAGGACCAGCGCTATCGCGACTACAGCAAAAGCGTCGATTTTATCCAGCGCTACATTTTTCCCGGCGGCTTCCTGCCGAGTATCACTGCGATGAACGAGCTGATGACGCGCCACACCGATTTCGTGGTGCGCAATCTCTTCGACATGGGCCCCGACTACGCCCGCACGCTGGCCCACTGGCGGCAGCGCTTTGTCCACGCCTGGCAGGAGATAGAAAAGCTCGGCTTCGATGAACGGTTCCGCCGCATGTGGCTGTACTACTTCGGCTACTGTGAAGCCGGGTTTAACGCTCGCACTATCAGCGTGGTGCAGCTGACCGCCGAGCGCGTATGAGACGTTACCTTCAGGTCTTTCTGCTGGCCGTGGCGTTCGATGTCTACTGGGCGCTGGTGGTGCTTTTTCGCGAACAGGGCCTGATTATCTGGCTCGGGCTGGCGGTCCTGGCGTGTATGTTATTGCCGTCAGCTTACCGTCTATACGCCATTGGGCTGGCCGCGGCGGGCAGCCTGCTGGATGCGCTCTGGGCGTTGACGGGGCTGATTGCCTTCACGGGCGACTCCCTGATGCCGCTCTGGATGGTGGCATTGTGGCTGATGTTCGCCACCGTCTGGACGCAGCTAACGCGCACCACCACGTTACCCGGCTGGCTGCTGACCCTGCTGGCCGCCGTGGGGGGGCCTGTGGCCTACCTGTTTGGCGAGCGGCTGGGCGCCATCACGTTTCTGGAGCCGACCTTTATCGTCGTCAGCTGGATGGTGCCGGGCTGGCTGGTGTTGATGCTGTTTTTCCACCTGCTGATGGGGAGACAAAAATGAGAGCTGCGATTCTGCTGCTTTGGCTGATGCTGGTTGTTCCCGGGGCTCAGGCCGCCGACTGGCTGGCCTGGCGTAAGGTGGGCGACGCCACGCTGACCTGGGGGCCGTTCACCGTTTATACCTCCCAGCTGCGTACTCCGGACGGGCGTTACGGTCGGGAGAACCAGGATCAGGCGCTGATTATTACCTATGCGCGCGATATCGATCGCGATGAGCTGGTCGAGGCGACCCGCGATCAGTGGCAGGCGCAGGGGATCCTGAAACGGGAACCCCGGAGTGAAGCCTGGTTACAGATGCTCCGCTCGCTGTGGCCGGATGTCCGGCCAGGCGCACAGCTGGCGTTTGTGCTCGACGACGGGCAAGGGCAGTTCTGGTATCGCGCGTCAGCGGCGCAAACATCCTTTATTCCGCTCGGGCCGCGACAGTCAGAAGCGTTCAGCACCCTTTTTCTGGCCATCTGGCTCGATCCCCGCACGCAATATCCTGAGCTGCGTCAGCAGTTAATCGGAGGCCAAAAATGAAACGAATCCTGAGGCTGGCGCTGGCATTCACGATGCTGCTGGCCGGCTGTAGCACCGACGTGTCCGAGTATCGCCAGCAGCAGCCGCGGCTTGATATTTTTAACTACTTTCAGGGCAAAACCGAAGCGTGGGGCATGGTGCAGGATCGCAGCGGCAAGCAGATACGTCGCTTTCACGTTGAGATTGCCGGGGACGTTATTGGCGATACGCTGACGCTGAACGAGCAGTTCGTTTACGACGATGGCGAGAAGCAGCAGCGGTTCTGGCATATTCGCCGCGTGGGGAACGACCGCTACGAGGGAACGGCAGGGGATATTGAAGGGGTTGCGACGGGGCAGGCCGCTGGCAACGCCTTTAACTGGCATTACAGCATGAACGTGAAGGCCAAAGGCAAAACCTGGCTGCTGAACTTTGACGACTGGATGTACCTGCAGGATGAAACGCATCTGTTTAATAAAACCGAGATGAAGAAATTTGGCGTCACCGTCGCCACGGTGACGCTGTTCTTCACCCGGAAGACGTAAGCTTAGTCGCGAACATTGCCGGTTTTGCTGCTGGAGTAAATGAAGTACAGGGCAATCCCCAGGCACACCACCGCGCCCAGACGGCTCGATGAAAACGGAATGGCGGGATTGTTCAGCCAGCCAAAGTTATCAATCAGCATGCTCATGGTGAGCTGGCCGAAGATCACCGCGACCGTGGCGACGGCGGTGCCGATGCGCTGAACGGCGAGCACCATGATTACGATATAGGGCACGCCAAACATAGCGCCGAGGAGCTGCCATTTCGGCACGTCCAGCAGGCTGACGGCCTGCTTAGGTTCAAAGAAGAAAATCAGCAGGGCGGTGACCAGCGCGCCGACGGAAAACGTCAGAAACGCGCTCTTAAATACCCCGACATTGCTGCCGAGCTGCCCGTTAATCGCGGCCTGAATGCTCAGCGTTGCGCCGCCGCAGACGGCGAGAAGAATCATTATCAGCGTCATATCATCACCCCTGTGCGACCAGAATCAGTGCCGCAATAATAAAAACCAGCGCCACGATACGTTTTGCGTTTATCTTCCTGTGCGGCGTACCCAGCAGGCCAAAGTGGTCAATGATCAGGCTTTTAAAAATCTGGCCCGCCAGAATACCGATCATCGTCAGGGCGATGCCGATGGCGGGCGTGGCGATAGTCAGAATGACAACGTAAACAGGACCCAGAACGCCGCCGAGCAGCTGCCAGCCGGGCTGGGCGAAAAACGACGGGCTGTTACGCGGGCTGAAAAACAGCATCAGCAGAAAGGTCAGCGCAGCGCCGACCCCGAAAATGCTGAACGTGGCCCATAAATCGCCCACTTCTCCCCCTAATGGCCCCAGCAGCCCAGCCTCGACGGAAAGGCCCATCCCGCCGGCAATCACCAGTAAAATCAAAACAAACTGCATTAAGCTTCCTCCGTTTTCAGGCGAAGAAGATTACGTCGGTAGACCCGTGAGAAAAATGCCATAATGCAGGAAACACCTTTGCAGGAAATGCATTAATGCCAGATGCCGGAAGCATGAACCTTCGATCGCTGCTGCTGTTTATTGCCGTCTATGAAACGCAAAACTTTTCCGTCGTTGCTCGGCGGGAGGGGATTTCTGCATCGCAGGTGTCGCGCATTGTTCATCAGCTTGAGGACGCGCTCGGCCAGCAGCTCTTCTATCGCAATACCCGGGCGGTGATCCCCACGGAAAGCGGGCATCTGTTTATCCGCTATGCCCGGGCGATGGTCGATAACTTCGAAGAGGCGCGGCGGGAGCTGGATGAGCGTTCGACCGAACCTTCCGGCACGGTCCGCATTAACGGGCCGGTATTTTTTGGACAGAGGCACGTTGCACCCGGCCTGGCAGGCCTGGCAGAGCGTTATCCACGGTTAACCATAGAGTTGACGCTGACTGATGACTTTATCGACCCGCACCGGGATGCCGCCGATCTCATCTTCCGCATCGGCACGCTGACGGATTCAACGTTCCACGCCCGTGTTTTCGGGCAGCAGCGCTACCACCTTGCCGCATCGCCCGCGTACCTGCGTCAACACGGCGTACCGGTCGATCCGGCCGAGCTGAGCCAGCATAAATGCCTGGTCTATCGCGGTTCGTCCGGGCCTAACCGCTGGCTGGTGCGGCGCAAGGGGGAGAATTGGGTGCACTATCCTGTCACGGCGCTGATGACGTCCAATAGTGCGGAGTCGCTGCTCGTTGCCGCGCTGGGTGGGATGGGGATCGTCCTGTTTCCGGACTGGCTGATTGGCGACAGGCTGCAGCGGGGGGAGCTGGTCGCCCTTATGCCGGAAATGGCCTGCGCCATCAACACGGAGCAACTGAATATTGCGGCGATTTACCCTAACGCACGTCATCCGCCCCTGAATGTCAGGGCGGTGATTGATTATTACGTAGCGTTTTTCGGCTCGCCGCTATACTGGCAAGCGTAAGGCAATTACGCGCCGAGCTCCTTGCGGATGATCTCTGCGCCGGCGCTGAGTGCTTTCAGCTTGCCGTTAGCCACCTGGCGTGAAAGCGGAGCCATGCCGCAGTTGGTTGACGGGTAAAGCTTGTCTGCATCGACGAACTGCAGCGCTTTACGCAGCGTATCGGCTACTTCCTCCGGCGTTTCAACGGCGTTGGTTGCTACGTCAATCGCGCCGACCATCACTTTCTTACCACGGATCAGCTCCAGCAGATCCATCGGTACGCGGGAGTTGTGGCACTCCAGGGAGATGATGTCGATGTTAGAGGTCTGCAGCTTAGGGAAGGCCTCTTCGTACTGGCGCCACTCGGATCCGAGCGTCTTTTTCCAGTCGGTATTGGCCTTGATGCCATAGCCGTAGCAGATGTGTACCGCGGTTTCGCACTTCAGCCCTTCGATTGCGCGCTCCAGCGCGGCGATGCCCCAGTCGTTGACCTCGTCAAAAAAGACGTTAAATGCCGGTTCATCAAACTGGATTATATCCACGCCTGCGGCCTCTAACTCACGCGCTTCCTGATTGAGGATTTTGGCGAATTCCCAGGCCAGCTTTTCGCGGCTTTTATAATGCGCGTCGTAAAGGGTGTCGATCATGGTCATCGGCCCGGGCAGGGCCCATTTGATCGGCTTGTCGGTAAGCTGGCGCAGGTACTTCGCATCGTCCACGAATACCGGCTTCTGACGCGCAACAGCAGAAACCACGGTCGGCACGCTGGCGTCATAGCGGTTACGAATGCGCACCGTCTGGCGGTTCTCAAAATCGACGCCGCTCAGGTGTTCAATAAAGGTGGTGACGAAGTGCTGGCGGGTCTGTTCCCCATCGCTGACAATATCGATTCCCGCACGGATCTGCTCATCCAGAGACAGGCGCAGCGCATCCTGTTTACCCGCCAGCAGTTCCTGATCCTGCAACTTCCACGGAGACCAGAGCGTTTCAGGTTGCGCAAGCCAGGTCGGCTTAGGCAGGCTGCCTGCAGTAGACGTCGGGAGCAATGTTTTCATAATAAAAGACCTTTTTTGATAAATTAAAGCGCGTAGTTATCAGACCACTGCTCAAGAATGTGTTTATAAGGCTTAATGAAATATTCTTCGGTAAATCGACCCTGTTCAATCGCCAGGCGGCTACGCTCTTCGCGGTCATAAACAATTTTGGTTAATGAATGGTCCTGTTGGTTCAGATCCGGGCGATAAAACAGTCCCGCCGCCGAGTTCGCGTTATAAATTTCCGGGCGATAGATTTTCTGGAACGTCTCCATCGTGCTGATGGTGGCAATCAGTTCCAGATCGGTATAATCACTCAGTAAATCCCCGGTAAAGAAGAACGCGAAAGGCGCCACGCTATTCTCCGGCATGAAGTAGCGCACCTTCAGGCCCATTTTGGCGAAGTACAGTTCCGTTAGCGACTCGCCATCGGGCTGATACTCAATGCCCAGCACAGGATGCTGGTTGCCGGTGCGGCGGTAGGTGTCTTTGCTGGAAACGCTCAGGCAGATTACCGGGCCCTTTTTGAAGTTCTCTTTATATTCCGGGGAATTTATAAAATGGCGGAAAATATTGCCGTGCAGTTCGCCAAATTTTTCCGGAATGCTAAAGTGCTGCTGGTTCTTATTGTGTTCCAGCAGCCGCACGCTGAAATCATAATCCCGCACGTAAGAAGAGAAATTATTCCCGACAATGCCAGGGATGCGCTGGTTATTTTTCTTGTCGACAATATACGTTTGTAATACCTCAATGGCCGGGAAGGGCTTTTCCGCGCCAATGTTCAGGTCAACAGAGATAATTTCAAGCTCAACCGCGAAGCGATCGGCATTTGGGTTATCCCAGTGCGCCAGGGCGTTAAAGCGGTTGTTGATCATCACCAGCGTATTGCGCAGGTTTTCCTGACGTTTTTCCCCGCGCGCCAGGTTGGCAAAGTTGGTGGTCGTACGCGTATTTTCAGACGGGTTGTAATTCTCATCGAAGCAACTGCGCTTAAGGGTATATGTGAAAGCTTTGCTCATTGTGGTTATGCATCCTAAGTTCATGTTGCTAAGAAGTTACCGATGCATAATTTATGCCTGAGCCCGCGGCGCAGGGGAAGTGACTTAATTTCAATGCAACATGAGCGAAGTTCATGATGTTGATCACAAATTCCCACGACTCTCGTGCAGCGCCAGTGTTTTTGCGAAACAGACGGCTTCTTGCCTGCCGATGTAGGGGCCATAGTTATCAATTACACGGTAGCCATTTCGCTCATAAAATTTCACCGCACGTGCATTAACGTGTCGGGTTTCTAGCCAGATTTGGCTATAGCCTAGACGTAGTGCCGACGCTTCAAGAAAAGCCAGTAAAGCCTTACCAATCCCCGGCTCGCTCCTGTCGGAATACATGCGTTTCAGCTCCGCAACCTGTCCGGAGAGGGGGCGCAAAGCCGCACATCCAACGGCTTTATCTTTTTCATTCCTGGCGACAACCCACAGGGCGCGTTCGGCCATCATCGAGTCGACGTTAAAATGACGCCTGCCGCCATCCCCGGTGATATTCGCCAGTTCTGATGACAATTTTTCAATCAGACGCAGGGATTCAGAAGTGTGCAGGTCGGCTTTTTTAATCGTTATCATTGGAGGATTCCATTGAGCTTTATTTTTCAGACGTCAAATTATCAGACGGTTAAGTTGAGTCGTCCTATGTTTTACTTATGTTTCGGCACGCGCTTAATGACGCTATAATCCCCAAAATTTCCAACCGGTTTAGAAACGATCATGACAAAACTCACCTTACAAGAGCAGATGCTGAAAGCGGGCCTGGTCAGCAGCAAAAAAGCGGCGAAAGTGCAGCGCACGGCAAAGAAATCACGCGTTCAGGCGCGTGAGGCTCGGGAAGCGGTAGAAGAGAACAAGAAGGCGCAGATCGAGCGTGACAAGCTGCTGAGCGAGCAGCAGAAGCAGGCCGTGCTCGCGAAAGAGTTTAAAGCGCAGGTGAAGCAGCTGATCGAGATGAACCGCATCACCGTCGCGAAAGGCAACATCACCTTTAACTTCACCGACGGTACTCTCATCAAAAAAATCGAGGTCGACAAGCAGACGCAAACCCAGCTGATCAACGGTCGTCTGGCGATTGCCCGTCTGGTGACTAACGCCAGCGGCGAGTGCGATTACGCGATTATTCCGGCGGTAGTGGCCGATAAAATCGCCCAGCGCGATGCCGACAGCATCGTGCTTAACAGCGCGCTGAGCCAGGAAGAACAGGACGAAGACGATCCGTACGCGGACTTCAAAATCCCTGACGATTTGATGTGGTAAACCGCATTCAGAACGGGGCGGCGTGACGGGCGTTAACCGGCTCTCCGCTCACGGGATGAATAAAATTCAGAACGCTTGCATGCAGCATCAGCCGGGGCGTTCCCTCAGCCCCCGGCGCGTCAAGACCGCCATACAGATCGCAGCCCAGAATCGGGTGCCCCAGCCGCTGGCAGTGGATGCGCAGCTGGTGGGTTCGCCCGGTTTCCGGCGTGAGTTCAACCCGCGTTAACGGCAGTCCCGTACCCTGATAAAACCGTTCCACCACCCGATAGCGGGAGCGGGCGGGTTTACCGTTGATGGCGCAGATCGACATCAGCGGAAACAGCGCCGGGTCTTTGGCAATCGGTGCGTCTATGACTCCCTCATCGTTTTCCAGATGTCCGCAAAGCAGAGCGCTGTAGACTTTCTCCACGCTGCGCTGGCTGAACTGCTGGCACAGCGCCGCGTTGATGGCCTTATTGCGCGCAACCACCATCAGCCCGGACGTGCCGAAATCCAGACGGTGTACCAGCGTGCAGCCGGGGAACGTCTGGACCAGACGATAATGGACAGAATCGAGGTTTTGCGGATTTTTGCCCGAGAGGCTGAGCAGGCCGGAAGGCTTATCGATCAGCAGCAGATGTTCATCCTGCCAGAGGATATTGATGTCGTCGTGACACGGTGGGGCAATAAAAGAATCGATAATCGCAGACATCAGGCCGCCCGGCTGGAGAGTGGGAGCGGATGATAACGAAATGCGGGGAAAAGAAAAACCCTCCCACCGGGCGGTGAGAGGGCAAAATCTTACGCTGCTACCAGGCTGTCGATGGCGGCTTTCGCATCGGTCTGCGCTTTGGTCGCCACTTCCGGACCGTAAGCGATACCTTCAGCGAACACGAAGTTCACGTCGGTGATGCCGATGAAGCCCAGGAACAGGCTCAGGTACGGCGCAACCAGGTCGGTTGGGGTATCTTTATGGATGCCGCCACGGCTGGTCAGGACGATCGCACGTTTACCTTTCACCAGACCTTCAGGGCCGTTCTCGGTGTAGCGGAAGGTTACGCCAGCGCGCGCCACCAGGTCGAAGTAGTTCTTCAGCTGGGTAGGGATGTTGAAGTTGTACATTGGGGCGTTGATAACGATAACGTCGTGCGCCTGCAGCTCAGCAATCAGCTCGTCGGACAGGGCCAGCGCTTCCTGCTGACGTGGAGACAGCGGTGCATCGCTTGGGCGCAGCGCGCCAACCAGCTCGCCGTCCAGCACAGGAATTGGGTTTGCAGCCAGGTCACGCACGGTGATTTGATCTGCGGAATGCTGTTCACGCCACTGTTCAACGAAGTAATCAGACAGCTGACCAGACTGAGAGTACCCTGCCAGAATGCTGGATTTCAAAACTAATACTTTGCTCATGGGTGATTCCTGTTTTTGCATTTGATTGAAGGGGGTTGCCCCGTTGCTTGTTGACACTCTATTCACAATCCTGTCGCAGGGATAGCGCAATATATCGAAGCCTATGTTCGAATTTTTTGAATAAGGCGCTGAAAGCGTCGATGTGGTACTCTATAGCAATCATTAAAAAGAGATTTTACCCGGCAGAGCACTGCCCATTAATGCTATGACAGAACAACAAAAAATCACCTTCCCGATGCTCCTGCAACAGCTTGATTCCCTGATGCTGCGCGATAAACAGCGGTTTTCACGCCGGCTGCACGGCGTGAAGAAGGTTAAAAATCCTGATGCACAACAGGCCATTTACCAGGAGATGGCTAAAGAGATTGAACAGGCGGCAGGGAAGGTTGTGCTGCGCGAAGCCGCACGTCCGGCGATTACCTACCCGGAAAACCTCCCCGTCAGCCAGAAAAAACAGGACATCCTTGAGGCCGTACGCGACCACCAGGTGGTGATTGTCGCGGGTGAAACCGGTTCGGGAAAAACCACCCAGCTGCCGAAAATCTGTATGGAGCTGGGACGCGGTCTAAAAGGGCTGATTGGACATACGCAGCCGCGTCGACTGGCGGCGCGCACCGTGGCGAACCGTATTGCCGAAGAGCTGCAGACGGAGCCGGGCGGCTGCATCGGTTACAAGGTGCGATTCAGCGACCACGTTAGTGATAACACCATGGTCAAGCTGATGACCGACGGTATTCTGCTGGCGGAAATTCAGCAGGATCGCCTGCTGATGCAGTACGACACCATCATCATTGACGAAGCGCACGAGCGCAGCCTGAACATCGACTTCCTGCTCGGCTACCTGAAAGAGCTGCTGCCGCGTCGCCCGGATCTGAAAATCATCATCACCTCCGCAACCATCGACCCGGAACGCTTCTCGAAGCATTTCAACAATGCGCCGATTATCGAGGTGTCAGGACGCACATATCCGGTTGAAGTGCGCTATCGCCCGATTGTGGAAGAGGCGGATGATACCGAGCGCGACCAGCTGCAGGCCATCTTCGACGCCGTTGACGAGCTGGGCAACGAAAGCGCGGGCGACATTCTGATCTTCATGAGCGGCGAGCGCGAGATCCGCGATACCGCCGATGCGCTCAGCAAGCGCGACCTGCGCCACACGGAGATCCTGCCGCTTTACGCGCGTCTGTCAAACAGCGAGCAGAACCGCGTCTTCCAGCCGCACAGCGGACGCCGTATCGTTCTGGCGACCAACGTGGCGGAAACCTCGCTCACCGTGCCGGGGATT
Organism: Enterobacter asburiae; assembly: GCA_011754535.1. Classification (NCBI taxonomy): domain Bacteria; kingdom Pseudomonadati; phylum Pseudomonadota; class Gammaproteobacteria; order Enterobacterales; family Enterobacteriaceae; genus Enterobacter; species Enterobacter asburiae. The sequence continues at coordinate 2,295,529 of JAAQVN010000001.1, forward strand.
AAATACGTGATCGACCCGGGCACGGCGCGCATCAGCCGCTACAGCTACCGCACGAAGGTTCAGCGGCTGCCGATTGAGCCGGTCTCTCAGGCTTCTGCTAACCAGCGTAAAGGCCGCTGCGGCCGCGTGTCGGAAGGGATCTGTATTCGTCTCTATTCCGAAGATGATTTCCTGTCACGCCCTGAATTTACCGACCCGGAAATTCTGCGCACCAACCTGGCGTCCGTTATCCTGCAGATGACCGCGCTGGGGCTGGGCGACATCGCGGCGTTCCCGTTCGTCGAAGCGCCGGACAAGCGCAACATTCAGGACGGCGTACGTCTGCTGGAAGAGCTTGGCGCCATTACCACCGACGAACAGGCGAGCATCTATAAGCTGACGCCGCTGGGCCGCCAGCTCAGCCAACTGCCGGTGGATCCGCGTCTGGCCCGTATGGTGCTGGAAGCGCAAAAGCACGGCTGCGTGCGCGAGGCGATGATCATTACCTCGGCGCTCTCCATCCAGGACCCGCGCGAGCGTCCGATGGACAAACAGCAGGCGTCTGACGAAAAGCATCGTCGCTTCCACGACAAAGAGTCCGACTTCCTCGCCTTCGTGAACCTGTGGAACTATCTCGGCGAGCAGCAGAAAGCGCTCTCCTCGAACCAGTTCCGCCGCCAGTGCCGCGTGGATTTCCTCAACTATCTGCGCGTGCGCGAGTGGCAGGATATCTACACCCAGTTGCGCCAGGTGGTGAAAGAGCTGGGCATTACGGTTAATAGTGAGCCGGCGGAGTACCGCGAAATTCACATCGCGCTGCTGACCGGCCTGTTGTCGCATATCGGGATGAAAGATGCGGACAAGCAGGAGTACACCGGCGCGCGCAACGCTCGCTTCTCCATCTTCCCTGGCTCCGGCTTGTTCAAGACACCGCCGAAGTGGACCATGGTTGCCGAGCTGGTAGAAACCAGCCGCCTGTGGGGGCGCATTGCCGCGCGTATCGATCCGGAATGGGTCGAACCGGTGGCGCAGCACCTGCTGAAACGCTCGTACAGTGAACCGCACTGGGAGCGCGCGCAGGGCGCGGTAATGGCGACCGAGAAAGTGACCGTTTACGGCCTGCCGGTGGTCGCCGCGCGTAAGGTTAACTACAGCCAAATCGATCCGGCACTCAGCCGCGAGCTGTTTATCCGCCACGCGCTGGTGGAGGGGGACTGGCAGACGCGTCACGCCTTCTTCCGTGAAAACCTGAAGCTGCGTGCCGAGGTAGAGGAGCTTGAGCACAAGTCCCGCCGTCGCGATATTCTGGTGGACGATGAGGCGCTGTTTGAGTTTTACGACCAGCGCATCAGCCACGATGTTATCTCCGCCCGCCACTTCGACAGCTGGTGGAAAAAGGCCAGCAAAGAGACGCCGGACCTGCTCAACTTCGAAAAGAGCATGCTGATTAAAGAGGGGGCGGAGTCGGTCAGCAAGCTCGACTACCCGAACTTCTGGCATCAGGGAAACCTCAAGCTGCGGCTGACCTATCAGTTTGAACCGGGTGCCGACGCGGATGGCGTGACCGTTCATATTCCGCTGCCGCTGTTAAACCAGGTCGATGAGGGCGGCTTTGAGTGGCAAATCCCCGGCCTGCGCCGGGAGCTGGTGATTGCGCTGATCAAATCCCTGCCGAAACCGGTGCGCCGTAACTTTGTACCTGCGCCAAACTATGCGGAAGCGTTTTTGGGCCGCGTCACGCCGCTGGAGCTGCCGCTGCTGGACGCGCTGGAGCGCGAGTTCCGCCGCATGACCGGTACCACCATCGACCGCGAAGACTGGAACTGGGATCAGGTGCCCGATCACCTGAAAATCAGCTTCCGCGTAGTGGACGATAAAAACAAAAAGCTGCTGGAAGGGCGTTCGCTGAGCGAGCTGAAAGAGGCGCTGAAGGGGAAAGTTCAGGAGACGCTTTCTGCGGTGGCGGACGACGGTATCGAGCAAAGCGGGCTGCACATCTGGAGCTTTGGCCAGCTTCCGGAAAGCTACGAGCAGAAGCGCGGGAACTATAAGGTCAAGGCCTGGCCTGCGCTGGTGGACGAGCGCGACAGCGTGGCGATCAAACTCTTTGATAATCCGCAGGAACAGCAGCAGATGATGTGGCGCGGGCTGCGCCGCCTGCTGCTGCTGAACATCCCGTCGCCGATCAAGTATCTGCACGAGAAGCTGCCGAACAAAGCCAAGCTGGGGCTGTACTTTAACCCGTACGGCAAGGTGCTGGATCTGATTGACGACTGCATCTCCTGCGGCGTGGACAAGCTGATCCACGAGGCAGGCGGTCCGGTCTGGACGGAAGAGGGCTTTGCACAGCTTCATGAGAAGGTGCGCGCCGAGCTGAACGACACCGTAGTGGAGATTGCCAAACAGGTCGAGCAGATCCTCACTACTGTGTTCAATATCAACAAGCGCCTGAAGGGGCGCGTGGATATGACCATGGCGCTGGGGCTCTCGGACGTGAAGGCGCAGATGGCGGGGCTGGTGTACCGCGGCTTTGTCACCGGGAATGGCTTCGCACGCCTGGGCGACACCCTGCGTTATCTCCAGGCGATTGAAAAACGTCTGGAGAAAATGGCCATCGATCCGCACCGCGATCGCGCGCAGATGCTGAAGGTCGAAAGCGTGCAGCAGGCGTGGCAGCAGTGGCTAAACAAGCTGCCGCCGGCGCGCCGCGACGATGAAGACGTGCAGGCGATCCGCTGGATGATCGAGGAGCTGCGCGTCAGCTTCTTTGCCCAGCAGCTCGGTACGCCGTATCCGATTTCGGATAAGCGTATTCTGCAGGCGATGGAGCAGATTTCCGCTTAAGCCCCGGTTTTCTCCCTCTCCCTGTGGGAGAGGGGCGGGGTGAGGGCATCAGGCCGCACAATTTTCACCCGTTCACAATTGCCAGCGTAAACCCATCCCAACCCTTAACCCCCACCGTTTGCAGCGCGGTGGCGGTTAAGCGCGGGTTATCCCCAATCATCTCGATAAAACGCCGCACGCCCTGCACGCGCGCGTCGTCGCTTTCCCCGTTAATGACTTCGCCGTCGCGCACCACGTTATCGCCAATGATTATCGTGCCGGGACGGGAATAGTGCAGCGCCCACTCCAGATAGCCGGGATTGTTGGGCTTATCGGCATCGATAAAAATTAAATCGAACGGGGAAACGTCACCGAAATTCTCCAGCGAGTTCAGCGCCGGGCCTTCAATCAGTTCAATGCGATCGTTTAGCCCCGCGAGGTGAATATTCTGGCGGGCAACATTGGCATGCGTCGGGTCAGCCTCAAGCGTAATCAGCTTTCCATCCGGCGGCAGGGCGCGCGCCATCCAGATTGAGCTATAGGCACCCAGCGTACCGATCTCAAGTATCCGCCGCGCCTGCGTCATGCGTACGAACAGCGCCAACAACTGCCCCTGATTGGCCGCTACGTCGTGTTCGGGTAGCCCGGCGCGTTTGTTGTTTTCCAGTACCTGATGAAGTACGTCATCGTCAGGGATAAGCGAAGAAATCATGTAATTATCTACTGCAGACCATTGTTGTTGCATAGAGTGACTCCTTGGATTTTTCTCCCTCTCCCTGTGGGAGAGGGTCGGGGTGAGGGCATCAGCGCGCAAGGCGGTTCATGCGTTCTTCCAGCCGCCGCCCAGCGCCCTGTACAAATCGATCTGCGCCAGCAGCAGGTTATTTTTCACCTGCACCACGCTGGTCTGGACCGAGTACAGCGTGCGCTGCGCGTCCAGCACGTCCAGATAAGAGGAGTAGCCGTTGCGATAGCGATTCTGGGCTATGCGCAGCGTCTCCTGGGCCACGTCCTGCTGGGCAAGCAGCTCCGTCAGCTGTTCCTGATAGCGCGTAATGGCATCAAGGCTGTTGTTCACCTCGGCAAACGCGTTACGCACGGTTTTTTCATAGGCGTACAGCGCCTGGTTACGCTGGGACTGGGAAATATCCACCTGCGCGTTCAGCGCCTGGCGGTTAAGGAGCGGGGCGAGAATACTGCCGCCTGCGCTCCAGAGCTGAAGCGGGTTGTCCAGCAGGCCGGAAAGCGTACGATCCTGAATCGATCCGGTTGCGGTCAGGTTGATCGACGGCAGCAGGCTGGCGCGTGACGCGGCAAGCGAGGCGTCAGCCGCAACCAGCTGTCGCTCGGCCTGAACGATATCCGGCCTGCGATTCAGCAGCGTAGAAGGCAGCTGCGACGGCAGCGTGAGCGGCGTCAGCGCCGCAAAGCTTTCGCTGCGAGCCACCGCGCCGGGATTGCTTCCCAGCAGCAGGCTCAGGGCATTCTCCTGTTGCGCTATCTGATGCCGCAGCACGGGCACCTGCGCCCGCGTTGAGCGAAGCTCGGAATCCGACTGCATCAGCTCCAGGCGAGAGCTGTAGCCCGTCTCAAGCTGGCGTTTGGCGAGCTTAAACGCCTCCTCGCGCGATTTCAGCGTGGATTCGGTCACGCGCAGCTGTTCGTCAAGCGAGAGCAGGGTGACGTACCCGGACGCAACGGAAGACGCGACGGTCAAATCCGCGGCGGCGGCGGCCGCTTTTTGCGCCTCCAGCGAGGCTTCGGCGGCATTGGACGTGCTGCGGTTGACGCCCCAAATATCAACGTTATAGCTCGCCGTCAGGCTGCCTCTGTACAGTGTGCCGTAGACCGGCAGCCCGGTCGCGGCGGATTGCGACCGGGCGTGCGTCCCCGTTACGCCCGCGTCAAGGGACGGAAACAGGCTGCCGTCGGCAGCAAAGACCCGCGCCTGATACTCGTTAATTCGTTCGCGGGCGATCAGCACGTCGCTGTTGTTCTTAAGCGCCTGATCCACGTAGCGGTTGAGGTTGTTGTCATGAAAATTACGCCACCAGAGCTGCTCCGTCGGGCTGGCAGGACCGGCGTCAGCACGCCACTGGGCAGGAATTTGCAGCGTCGGCTGCGCCGGTTTGACATCGACGGACTGGCATCCGGCCAGCATGACCGCCAGCACCAGACCGGCTATCGGGCGAAGAGTCATTGCTTCGCCTCCCGCGTATCAATCGTCACCTGTACCGACATACCCGGACGCAGCAGTTTGTACGCGTCTTCTTCACCCAGCACCTCAATACGCACCGGAATACGCTGGGCGATTTTGACAAAGTTGCCGGTAGCGTTGTCCGGCGTGATGGCGCTGAATTCAACCCCGGTCGCCGGGGAGATGCTCTCCACGCGGCCCTGATACGCCTTGTTGTTTAAGGCATCGACGGTGAATTTCACTGGCTGGCCGACGCGCAGCTCCGCCAGCTGGGTCTCTTTGATGTTGGCGATCACCCAGTGCTGAGGCGGCACAAGGGTAGTGAGGTGCGTTCCGGCGGTTACATACGCCCCGAGACGCACGGCAATCTGACCGAGCTGGCCGTCGCGCGGGGCGATAATGCGGGTGTTTTGCAGGTCAATCTGCGCCAGCTCCAGCGCCGCTTTGGCGTTTTCAACATCCGCCTCCAGCGCGCCGCGGTTCACAATCACCGTCTGCAGATCCTGACGCGACATCTCAAGCGTGGCTTTCGCCTGGTCGATGTCGGCGCTGCCCTGGGCGGCGCTGGCCAGCGCGGCATCACGTTCGCGAATGGAAAGCGATCCGTCTGCCGTCAGATCCTTCACGCGCTTTAGATCCGCCTGGGTTTTCAGGCTCTGGGCGCGGGCATTTTTCAGCGCGGCGTCATTTTTGGCGATGGTCGCTTCGGCGCTTTTACGCTGCTGCAGGTTGTTATTCAGGGCGGCAATTTTCATCGCCAGCTGTGCCTCGGCCTGATGGACGCGCTGACGATAGATCCGGTCGTCGATCTGCAACAGCAGGTCACCTTTTTTGACCTGCACAAAGTCCTGAACCTTCACCTCGGTGATATAGCCGTTAACCTGGGGGCTGATGAACGTCGTCTGGCCGCGCACGTAGGCGTTGTCGGTAAACTGCGCGTGGCGGGTAAACGGCGGCAGCTGCCATGCATAAAGGATCACCAGTACGCCGACAATACCGATGGCGGCAGCGGTAAAAACGGACACAATGCGCACATTTTTGCGGGTGTTGGCCTGCTCTTTGGCGGCATCCTGCTGACTCATAAATTCTCCAGAAATAATTCAATTATTTGTTGCCGGTGGCATTCTTCAGCGCCATACGGGCAGTGATGCGCAGGCGCAGCAAGCGCCATAAAATCCAGACCAGCGTGGCGGCGGCAATGCTCGCCGTCAGAAGATAAGTATCGTTGTAAGCCAGAATGTTTGCCTCAAGGGTGGTCACCGCCTGTAGCTGAGTAATGGCCTGCGTTCCCAGCAGCGAGCTGTCGCCAATCAGGCTTTTATACATCTGGGTATATAGCTGTATCCGCTCGTTGACCAGCGGGTTGAGCGTGGTGAGCTGATCCGCCAGCAGGCTGGAGTGGTACTTCTCGCGCCAGGTCTGGAAGGTGCCGAGAATCGCCGACCCCAGCAGGCCGCCGAGGTTCTGGCTCATACCGAACATGACCGAGAAGCTGACCAGGTTACGCGGGTCGGCGATCACCCCGCCAATGGCTGCCAGCATGGCGGGTGCCAGGAAGAAGGCGCTGCCGAAGCCAAGCAGGAACTGGCTTAGCATCAGCTGATCCGGGCGGGTCAGGTTGTTGGATTGGCTGTCCAGCAGCGAGGCAACAATCATCAGCGCCAGAGAGGTGATGATTGGCCACGCAAGTTTCGTCGGCTTGATGGTGAGACAGCTGGTGACGATCCCGCAGACGATCCCGGCGAAAATGGACCACGCCAGGTGGGTCATCTGCTCGTTCTGTAATCCCACGTACTGCAGCCAGCCGATGACGCCGGTGTTTTGCTCCGCCAGCACGATGCGGATCAGCAGCATAATGAGCCCCAGACGGACGATGCTGCCGCTCGACAGCCAGCGGGTGTTCAGGAGCGGGTTGCTGCGGTTATGTTCAAACACGATGGCGGAAACAATGAGCACCAGCGATAGCGCCAGCGACCAGCCGATCCACGGCGCCTCGAACCACCATTCAAGGCGGCCTAACGAGAGCACGGCGCAGAGCAGGGCCATACCAGGAGCCAGTAAAAAGAAGGTGATGAAGTCTTTCTTCTCAAAGACCTTGCGCCGATCCCCCGGCGGCAGCTTTAAGGCTATCACGCAGGCAAGGGAGATCAGCGCCAGCCCGAGCTCGAAGAAATAGAGCCCGCGCCACTCGTCCAGCTGCAGCAGTTCGGTGGAAAACAGACGCGCCAGCGGAATAGCGAGCGACGATCCGGTGATGCCGATGGTGAGCGCCTTCAGGCGGTGCTTCGCAGGCCAGGCTTGTATTTGATAATAAATCCCCAGCGAGCTGAGCGCCGCGGCCACCATCCCGTGCGCGGCGCGCACCATCAGCGCCGAGCTGAGATCGTTAACGAACAGGTGGAAAAAGGTGACCAGTACGTACAGCACCAGAAAACCTTCCGTAAAGGCGCGCAGGCCGTACTGCTGGCGGAATTTGACCAGCAGCAGGTTGATGGAGATGTTGGTCATCACATAGACCGCGGGTAGCCAGGCGATTTCGGTCGACCAGGCCCCGAAGGTTCCCTGCAGGTTTTGCAGGTTGGCGGTCACCACCGCATTTCCCAGCGCCCCCGTCAGACATACCAGCAGGCCAACGACGCCGTAGGCGATGCGTTTTGGCGTACTGTGCTCCGGGGTGGAAGGTGAACCCAGCAGGGCGGGTTTCTCATGTGGCTGCCACTCGCGAGGAGCATAAGGGTCGCGTTCGGGCAGGCGCATAACGTCATTACCTTAGAAATAATTGAATAATTAGCGGGCTGGCGATTCTACGTCTGCCGCAAATGATAATTCAAGTGAATATGATTTACGCATGTTAATCAAATGTAGAAGAAAAATTTAAGTAAAAAGAGCGGCCCGGGGGACGGGCCGGGAAAGGTCAGAGACGTTCGGGCTGCGCCTGGATGAGTGTTGCACGCTTAACGCGGCTGGCGCAGAAGATCGCGATTAAGGAGATGACCACCGTGACGGCAAGATACCAGGCCACCGGAACCCAGTCGCCGTCATATTTTGCCAGCAGACCGGTGGCAATCAGCGGGGCAGTACCGCCAGCCAGCGCGGCACCGAGCTGATAACCGAGGGTAATGCCGGTGTAGCGTACGTTTGCGCTAAAGATTTCAGAGCACAGCGTGCCGAGTACCGCCGTTACCGGTGCCCACAGCACGCCAAAGGCGATGACCGTTGCGAGCACGATGCCCCAGGTTGTACCGGTATTGAGCAACATAAACCACGGCACGATAAACAAACCGAGGATAAAGACGCTTGTGGCATACATACGCTGACGGCCAATTTTATCCGAGAGCAGCCCCATTAACGGAATCATTATCGTAGCCACCAGGGCTCCCAGCGTCACGGCCTCCAGCGCCTGCGATTTTTGATAGGTCAGCGTGCTGGTGGCGTAACTCACCACAAACGTAGAGAAAATATAGAACGGCGCGGTTTCCACGACTTTGAGACCGGCGGCAATCAGCACTTCACGCCAGTGGTGCTTCAGCGTATCGCGCAGGGGAGCCTTAGCCACCTGACCGGACGCTTTGACTTTCTTAAAATCAGGCGTTTCATCGATATCTTTGCGGATCCACAGGCCAAGCAACACCAGAACCGAACTCAGCAGGAACGGGATGCGCCAGCCCCAGGAGAGGAAATCTTCCTCACTGAAAAGCGTCATCAGCGAAACGATGAAGGTCGCCATCAGCATGCCGATGGTCACGCCCGCCTGTGGAATGCTGCTGAAGAAGCCTTTACGTTTTTCGGGCGCGTATTCGTAGGCCAGCAACAGCGCGCCGCCCCATTCACCGCCTATGCCCATCCCCTGAATAATACGCATCAGGATCAGCAGAGCGGGCGCCCACAGGCCAATCATGTCATACGTTGGGAGCAGGCCGATCATGACGGTTGCACCTCCCATCAAAGAGAGGGTAAGTACAAGGGTTTTTTTACGGCCAATGCGGTCGCCGATATGGGCGAAAAGTACCCCGCCAATCGGACGGATAAAAAAGGTTAATGAGAAAGAGAGATACGAGAGAATGAGTCCGATCACCGGATCGACCATCGGGAAAAAGATCTTATTAAAGACCAGCGCGGCCGCCGTACCGTAGAGAAAATAGTCAAACCATTCAATGGCGCTCCCGGTAAGGCTAGCGATTAACACCTTCTTATTTTTTCGTAATACCGTCGTCGTACTTTCATGTTCTGTCATGACCTGAAACCCCGCCACGTTGATGATGTATGAGGTGTCACCTGGCGCGCTTCAGGTGCAACCCGTGATGATGAAAAAGGTTGTCAAATTGTTAAGCAACTTAGGGTTGGATGTTGTATTTGGCAAGCGCAGGGGGGTGGAAACTGGTCAGATCACGGCGAAATAAGCAGCGTTGGGTGCTTTTCCATGACGTCTGTACAATACAATGTTTTGTAAGGCTGGAAATCAAAAGCATAATAGGCAGGTGCAACCTGATGATATTTGGATGTTTCTGGTTATTTCAGAAAAACGATAAATTCGGCGATTCAACAACATGAGGAGTTGACCATGGTTCAGCCCCATTTTCCCATTCTGGCGGATGCCACGCTGGCGGCCATCAATACTGTCGGCGCATGGCTGGCGCAGGACGACCTGAGCGAGACCCGTCAGCCCCCGGCGGTCGATGTGGTGATTCTGGCTGGCAACGCGGTGATCCCGACCATTGACGCGGCCTGCCGTGTTGCCTTTCAGAAAAACGTGCCGCTTCTGATCAGCGGCGGCATCGGCCATTCGACCACGTTTTTATATGAAGCGATCCGCAACCACCCGCGTTATCACACTCTATCGGTCGCGGGGCGGGCGGAAGCAAGCATTCTTGCCGACGTTGCGCGGGAGTTCTGGCAGATCCCCGATGAGCGCCTGTGGGTTGAAGATCGCTCCACTAACTGCGGTGAGAACGCGCGTTTTAGCTGGAACATGCTGAAGCAACGCCAGCGGACAAGCGGGCGGGTGCTGGTGGTGCAGGACCCGACGATGCAGCGCCGCACGATGGCAACCTTTGCCCGCGTGTGCCGCGATGAGCCCGCGCCACCGCAGTGGATAAGCCATCCCGGATTTACGCCGATGCTGCAAAACGGAAAAGAGGGCGTGGAATTTAGCGAGGACACCGCCGGGCTGTGGCCCGTTGACCGCTATCTTTCACTGGTTCTGGGTGAACTGCCGCGGCTGTATGATGACGTTAACGGCTATGGCCCGGCCGGGCGTGATTATATCGCTCACGTTGAGTTCCCAGAGGTCGTCACCGCCGCATGGAGACGGTTACAACAGGACCCGGTCCTGAAGGGCGCACGTAAAATAATCTGAGCACGGAACAATTCCCTCGCCCCTTTGGGGAGAGGGTTAGGATGAGAGGTAGGGTTGTAAAATTAAAGCGCCGCAAACTTATCCAGCGTGCGCACCAGCTGGGTCACAAAACCATATTCGTTGTCATACCAGGCCACGGCTTTCACCAGCTGCAGATCTCCCGCTTCTGACACTTCCGTCTGCGTGGCGTCGAAGACCGAACCATAGTGCGAGCCAACCACATCGGACGAGACAATCTCCTCATCCGTATACCCAAACGATTTATTCCCCTGGGTCGCCTTTTTCAGCGCGGCGTTGATCTCCTCGACCGTCACCTTTTTACCCAGAATCGCTACCAGCTCGGTAACGGAGCCGGTTTTCACCGGCACGCGCTGGGCGTGGCCTTTCAGTTTGCCGCTGAGCGCGGGGATCACCAGACCGATGGCTTTCGCCGCACCGGTGGTATGCGGAATAATATTTTCTGCCGCCGCCCGCGAGGCGCGGAGGTCTTTCCCGCGCGGCCCATCCACCAGCGCCTGGGTGCCGGTGTAGGCATGAATGGTGGTCATAGTGCCCACTTTAATTTCAAACGCGTCGTTCAGGGCTTTTGCCAGCGGAGCGAGGCAGTTGGTGGTGCAGGACGCGACGGAAATAATGGTATCGCTGGCGTCAATGGTGTCGTCATTCACGCTGTAGACGATGGTTTTCATCTCACCCGCAGGTGCCGAGATCAGCACTTTCTTCGCTCCGGCGTCCAGGTGCGCCCGCGATTTCTCTTCTGAGGTATAAAAGCCGGTGCACTCCACGACGATATCCACGCCCGCGGCTTTCCACGGAATGTGCTTTGCCTCTTTTTCGGCGTACACCGCGATGGTTTTACCGTCGACGATCAGCGCATCCTCGGTGAAGTCCACGCTCCACGGGAAGCCACCGTAGTTGGAATCATGCCTGAGCAGGTAGGCCAGGACTTTCGGGGAGGTTAGGTCGTTGATGGCGACGACGGTATTGCTGTCCTGGGTTTCAAGAAGGCGGCGCAGCACAAGGCGTCCAATGCGTCCAAATCCGTTAATGCCAATTTTACTCATGATGTTCTCCTGTGAACGTGTCGATACGACAGTTTGAACTCATCCAGGCTTAGACCATCACGGGCAGGGCGGCAATTGAAGATACTTCATACGACGGGAAGTATTTGAAAAACCATACAGAAAAGTTAATGAATTTTTAAGGAAAGGAGATTATGTTGGCGCGGTGACTGTTTTTTTTCAGGAAATCCCATGCGCACTAAATATACAAGCCTGCAAATCACGATTCACTGGCTGGTGTTTTTGTTAATCGTCGTCGCATACAGCGCGATGGAATTCAGAGGCTTTTTCCCGCGTACTGACCGTCCGCTTATAAACATGATCCACGTTTCCTGCGGGATCTCGGTTCTGGTGCTGATGGTGGCGCGATTGCTGATCCGCCTCAAGTTTCCCGCACCGCCCATTCAGCCGAAACCCAAAGCGATGATCACCGGTATGTCTCACCTTGGGCATCTGATTGTCTATCTGCTGTTTATTGCGCTGCCGCTGATTGGCATTGTGATGATGTATAACCGCGGAAACGACTGGTTCGCCTTCGGTCTGGCGATGCCGCACGCGGCGGAGGGGAATTTTGACCTGGTGGATGTGCTGAAGGAGTGGCATGAGACGCTGGCAAACCTGGGCTATTTCGTGATTGGTCTGCACGCGGCGGCGGCGCTGATGCATCACTATTTCTGGAAAGATAATACTCTTCTGCGCATGATGCCGAAAAAGCGTCAGTAGTGCTGATACATTGTCGCCGCCTTTCTTGCCCGGCGGCGCTTCGCTTGCACGGGCCTACAAACGGCTCTGAATCGTAGGCCGGGATCGCTACGCGTCACCCGGCTTGTTTTTTAACCCAGCAGCGCGCGCTCTTCATCAGTTAACGCCAGCGTCTGCGTTGACCCCGTCTCTGACGATATCACCGCCGCTTCCAGAACAGCCATGACCGCTAACGCCTCGACAGGATGGACAGGATTGGTGATTTTCCCGAGTAGTGCATCACGTACGTCGACGTAATACTGGCGCTGATCGCCTTTCGGGGTCGGGATCGTCTGCGGTTCGCCGTCAGCCCCAAAGAACACCAGACTGTCGTCGTCTTCGCCCCAGGCGTCGCTGCCGGGGATCACGCCAGCAAGCAGCTGCGCTTCCTGCTGGTCGATTCTGGCTTTCACCACGCTGCCTTTGTCGCCATGGACGGTAAAGCGCGCCGTACCGCCAGCCACCAGCATGCTGGCGTGCAGAACCACCTTATGTTCCGGGTAATTTAAGACCACGTGCGCCCAGTCGTTAATCTCTGCGCCGTCGCGCAGCGTTGCGATATTTCCCTGCACAGAATCTGGCAGGCCAAACAGCTGAAGCGTCTGGTCGATCAGGTGCGGCCCCAGGTCAAACCACAGCCCGCTGCCGGGCACGTTCTGCTCGCGCCAGCGCACGCGCACTTCCGGGCGGAAGCGGTCAATATGCGACTCCAGATGCTTAACCTTGCCGAGCGTACCCTGCTCGATAATTTGCTTAATGCCGAGGAAATCGCTGTCCCAGCGACGGTTGTGGAAAACGGAGAGCAGAAGCTGCTTTTCATCCGCCAGGGCAATCAGGTCCCGGGCTTCCTGCATAGCAAGAGTGAAAGGCTTATCCACGACCACGTGTTTACCCGAGTTCAGGGCCAGCGTCGCCAGCGGCGCGTGGGTGGCGTTAGGGGAGGCAATCACCACCAGGTCGATATCGGGATGCTGAATGGCCTCTTCCGGGGTTGCCACCACCTGTACGTCCGGCAGATCGCGTTTAACCTTCTCTTCATCACGGGAAGAGACCACCGCCAGCTTAAGCCCGTCCACGGACTGGATCAGCGGGGCATGGAACGTTTTCCCCACAAATCCATACCCGATCAGCGCAATGTTGATTGTTTGAACTTTACTCATGACCTTCTCCACGTTAATTCACGCACACCGTGACCTGCAATGCGCCTGGGTCCCCAAGTTCAGGCCAGGGACGATCTAAAAAGAGTTGATGAATGTCGGTTAACCCGGAGACCAGATACGGTTCGCAGCGGTTAACCTTCAGGTGATCGGCGACAATCCAGCCTGCCTGGCTGGCGGCGAGCATCGCGCGTTTTACCTCGGCATCCGCTTCTTTACCGGCGCTCAAACCGAGTTCGGCATGAAGGGCGCACGCCCCAAGAATGGCGATATCTGCCCGATAGCGGGACAGCAGGGACAAGGTGGCGCTTCCGGCAAACAGGCGCTGCTTCCGGTCCCAGTTTCCGCCGAGCAGAACAAGCTCTATGTCCTCCCGGTCACTAAAATGCTGGGCGATATCCAGCGAGGTAGTTATCACGGTGTGAGGCCCCTGTAGAAAAGTGGCCACGGCCATCACCGTGCTGCCGGCATCCAGAAACAGGGTGGAACCCGGCGGAACCGCCTGCGCAACCCGTTTCCCGAGGTGCTGCTTGGTTTCCGGCAGCAGGGTATTGCGGCCCTGACGATTCATGGCCGAAAGATTTAGCGCAATTGCCCCGCCGTGATTCTTATGGGCAAGGCCCTGATTTTCCAGATCGGTTAGATCCCGACGAATGGTATCCGCTGAAACCTGCAGCTTTTCTGCCAGTTCGGTGATGCTGGCCTGACCTTGTTCACTGAGAATATCAAGGACATAGCGTTGACGTGCGGTTTTGTGCATGGCAGTAATCCTGCAAAATGTCGCAATAGTTTGCATAATACAGCATTTTAAAGCAGAGGGAAGGGTGAGAATGGAATCGCAATGACGACGAGAGAAATCGTTCAGATAGGTGATTATTGAAATTATATTAAACAGATATCATTAAGCCGTTCTGAATGTTAACCAGAGTGTTACTGTTTTGTTTTTATTAATGATTTGGATTATGTAACCAGTGCGCACCCCTTAATGGGATTAATGTTCTGATAAAAACAATATAAATAGCATTTAATTGCTTACATTAGTTTTTTAATGGAATTTAATGTCAACATAAGTGTGTTGGTTACTTAAATTGACACTTCTTTGAAAATCTTTGTGTCTGACCCGCCGAGAAATTAACGCAAAAATGTACGCAGAGGAGATTAAGAATTTTCCTTAAATAACAGAGGGTTTTGATGTTTCATCTGAAAGGCCATTTTCGGAGTTTTGTCCAGAAACCCCATGTTTTTTCTTATTTGTAACACCACATTAACATTGCGGGTGTAGTGGCCTATACCACATTTTGTTATGCTGCAAATCAACTTAAGAAATAAGTAAGTTCTTATTTTTAATAAGACGAAGGCGCTTCTCATCTCCAATGGAAATGGGTATGGGACGTTTTACCTGAAATTCAGTGAGGGAGCGAAAAAGATATTTGTCTAATTATCTATACCTCTTTTTGGGTAATTGTTTTGAGTATCACTCAGAGTCAGGGAGATAAAAATGACGATATTGCACAAGCCTGTGTCACGCCAATTTATAGCTGCGCTGGCATTAATTTCACTAGCCATTAATACGGCTTACGCCAATAGTCGCCAGGTGGGTATTGCCCCGGTGGCAACGACAACCTTAAAAGAAAGTATCCTTTTTGCTATCGATCGCGACCCCTCTGTTAGCCAGCAGGCCGCGCAATTAGGTATTGGTCAGGCACAAATAGATGAGGCGCGCAGCGGCTGGATGCCGCAAATAGCCTTAAACGGGAGCACGGGGCACAGCCAGACCACCGATTCCAGCGGTTCGCTGAAGAATTCTGCGGCCTGGGGGCTAAGCCTTACCCAGCTGATATACGATTTTGGCAAGACCAACAACAGCATCAGCCAGTCTTCCGCCCGGCGCGATAGCTACCGCTATCAGCTCATGAGCACACTTTCTGATGTGGCGGAAAAAACGGCGCTCGGCTACGTGGAGGTTAAACGCTATTCCGACCTGTTACAGGCGGCAAAAGAAAACGTTCAGGCGCTGAAAAACGTAGAGCAGCTGGCCAAACTGCGCGCCGATGCGGGCGTGAGTTCCACCTCCGATGAGCTCCAGACCCGCACGCGGATTGCCGGCATGCAGGCGACGGTGGCGCAGTATAACGCCGCGTTGAACAGCGCCCGCGCGCGGCTCGCGGTATTAACCGGGATGCAGGCGGATAACTATTCGCCGGTACCCGCAAACCTTGCGGTTGAGCCGGATTCGCTCAACCGCATTGATTATTCGTTGATACCGGCGGTAATGGCTGCGCAAAACATGGAACGTTCTGCCCAGTATGGCGTTGAAACGGCGAAGTCCCAGCACTGGCCAACCCTGAGCCTGAAAGGGGGACGCACGCGTTACGAATCGGACAACCGTTCCTACTGGGACGACCAGATCCAGCTCAATATTGACGCACCGCTTTATCAGGGCGGCGCGGTATCCGCACGCGTGCGGCAGGCTGAAGGCGCACGGGCGATGGCGTCCTCTCAGGTCGATCAGGCGCGTTTCGACGTGCTGCAAAAGGCCTCCGTCGCACAGGCTGACTGGACCGGCGCACGGGGAAGAATGGAGGCCGGGAAGCGGCAGCTGGAAAACGCGCTGCGGGCCCGCGAGGTTTATAAAAATGAATACACCCTGAGCAAGCGGAGCATTAATGATTTGCTCAGCGTTGAGCAGGATGTCTGGCAGGCCACGTCGGCGAAAATAATTGCCGAGTATGATGGCTGGAGTTCGGCAATTAATTATGCTTCCGCGGTTGATAATTTAATGCCGCTTATTGGAATAGAGAAAAACGCTGCCGCAAAATTACCCGATTTGAGTTAACAAAAGCCACGCATAGCTGCGCGAAATAAGTCTGAAAATAATGGGTGTTTTTTCCCAGGGATAGCTACATCCGTCTGGTGGACATATCCACAGGAATCCGTACACCTGCAAGGAGAAGAATATGAGTAACGTAAAGGTTGTTGATGTCATCATTCGTAAAACGGCGGAGAAAACTAAATTAACCGGCGAAGGAAATCTGTCGGTGTCAATTTCATCGCCGAGCGTGATTGAAATTCAGGGCTCTGCTCAGGACGTGGTGCGTTATGTCCGCCAGGGTAAAGACCTTCTCATTTATATGAAGGACGGCAGCGTTATTCGCTGCAATAACTATTTTGTCGAAGATCCTGACACCCAACATCAGTCAGAGCTGGTGTTCAACGACGGGCAGGAGCTGTCTCATATCTCTTTTGCCGATGCCGGTGAAGCGTCAGGCGTTGCCGTCACTGAATTATCCGCGCAGGCCACACCCATTAGCAGCATTGAACCCTTCCTGGAGCAGGGAAGCGTCCTGAGCGATGCGCCGTGGGGCTGGATTGCAGGGGCGGCATTAGGCGGTGGTGCTATTGGCGCCCTGCTGGCCCACGGCGGAGATGGCGAAACAAAAACCAAAGTTATTGATAATACAAAGGAAGTAGAAAGCGCCACGCCGACCTTTTTGCTGTCAGACAAGGTGGGCGACAAGCAGGGAGTACTGAGCGCAAACGCGATCACGGACGACAACGCGCCGACCTTTAGCGGTACCGGTCAGCCGGGCGCGACCATCCAGATTAAAGACGGCAGCGGTAGCACCATCGCCAGCGCGATGGTCAGTAAAGACGGTACCTGGACGGTAAAACTCCCGACCCAGGCCGACGGAGAGCACACCTGGTCGGTGGTGCAGATCGACGGCAGTAAAACCACCTCTGCGGGCAGCATCACCGTCACCGTCTCTACGGCCGAGGCCACGCTTACGCTGGCAACAACGGCGGGGGACAACGTGATTAACGCCAGCGAGCAGTCCGCAGGCTTTACGCTCTTCGGTAGCAGCCAGCATCTGGCTGAGGGAACCGACGTCTCCGTGACGCTGAACGGTAAAACCTACACCGCTCAGGTGGGGGCAGACGGCGCGTGGCGCGTTAACGTGCCTGCGGCAGACGCGCAGGCGCTCGGCGACGGCACCTGGACGGTCAACGTCAGCGGCAAAGACGCGGCGGGGAATACCGTGAGCGGAAGCCAGACGATTGGCGTGGATACCGCCGCGCCAACCCTCTCCGTCGATACGCTCGCGCAGGACAACATCATTAATGCCGCCGAGCACAACCAGCCGCTGACGCTGAGTGGTAAAACCAACGCGGAAGCCGGGCAGATAGTGACGGTGACGCTGAACGGCAAAAATTATAACGCCACGGTGGGCAGCGACGGCTCCTGGTCCGTCACGCTGGCGGCCAGCGAGGTGCAGGCCCTTAATGAGGGAAACCACACCCTGACGGTGAACGTCAGTGACAAAGCGGGCAACGGCTCGTCCGTGACCGCAGATTTCACGGTGGATACCACCGCGCCGGTCGTCACCATCAATACTGTCGCGGGTGACGACATTCTGAACACCGGCGAGCAGGGCCAGGCGCAGATTATTTCCGGGCAGGCGAGCGGCGCGGCGGCAGGGGATGTCGTCACCGTGACCGTTGGCGGCCAGACCTTCACCGGCGTAGTACAGGCAGACGGCAGCTGGAGCGTGGGTGTTCCTGCCTCCGTCATCGGCGCGCTGGGTGAGGGCAACCACACCATTGCCGTCTCCGTCACCGATGCGGCGGGGAATACCGGTAGCGCCACGCACGGCATTGCACTGAGCGGCAACCCGCCGGAATTCACGATTGACGCCATCAGCCAGGACAACGTGCTGAATGCCCGGGAGGCGATGCAGCCGCTGAGCCTGACCGGAACCAGCAACCTGCCGGACGGCAGCGCCGTCACCGTGACGCTGAACAACGTCAGCTATCACGCTACCGTCGAAAACGGTATCTGGGCGGTCCAGGTGCCGGTGTCCGACGTCCTGAATCTGGCGAACACCCTTTACACCGTCAGCGTCAGCGGCACCGACAGTGTGGGCAACAGCGGCTCTGCCGGGGCGACGCTGCTGGTGGATACCGTGCTTCCGCAGGTTATTATCAACACCTTTGCGGGCGACAACCTGGTCAATAACGCCGAAGCTGGCGTGGACCAAACCCTCAGCGGTCGCGTTACCGGCGCGGCGGCGGGCGATACGGTGTCTGTTACCGTGGGCGGTAAGAGCTACAGTGCCACGGTGGGCAGCGATCTGACCTGGAGCGTGAAAATCCCGTCAGCGGATCTTCAGGCGTTTGGCGACGGGGATTTAACCTTCACCGCATCGGTGACCAATTCGCACGGCAATACCGGCACCGGCGAGCGCGATATCAATATCAACGCGGAACTGCCGGGGCTGCGCGTAAACACCATTTCCGGCGATGACGTTATCAACGCCATCGAGCAGCAGCAGGACCTGACCGTCACCGGCGCCAGCACCCACCTGGCCGCTGGCACGCCGATCGTCGTCACCATTAACAACGTCGAATATAACGCCGTGGTTACAGCCAGCGGCGGCTGGAGCATTGGTGTTCCTGCTGCGGACCTTCAGGCCTGGACGGCGGGAGAGGTGACGGTTAGCGTCAGCGCAAAAGATGCCTGGGGCAATACCGTTGCGGCTGAACACCCGATTGAACTCGATCTCAACGCCGTGGCGGTCACCATTGATACCGTCTCCGGCGATGACCTGCTGAATGCGGCTGAAAAAGGCAGTGATTTAACCCTTTCCGGCCAGACGCAGGGCGTGGAGGCGGGGCAAACCGTGGTGGTGAAATTTGCCGACCAGACCTTTACCGCGCAGGTGCAGCAGGATGGCTCCTGGAGCCTGACCGTGCCCGCCAGCGCCATGGAAACGCTGATTGACGGGCGCGCGCAGGTGAGCGTCAGCGTCACTAACATCAGCGGCAACAGCGCGGACGCCGCGCGCGTGGTCACGGTGGATACGCAGCCTCCGGCGATTACGCTCGATAACCTGACCGACGACAACATTATCAACGCGGCGGAAGCGCAGCAGGATTTAGCGTTAAGCGGCAGCAGCACGGCGGAACCCGGCCAGACGGTCACCGTGACGCTGAACGGCAAAAACTATCAGACCACCGTCCAGGCGGACGGTACCTGGCAACTGAGCGTGCCCGCGGCCGACGTGGGCGCGCTGGCAGACGGCATTGTTACCGTGACGGCAACCGTCAGCGACGTGGCGGGCAACACCAGCAGCGCCGATCGCGTGGGTCTGGTGGACGCAACCGTACCGCAGGTAACCATTAACGAGTTTGTCACCGCCACCAACACTGTTAATCAGCTCGCCCATTCACAGGCGCAGATCCTGAGCGGCTCCGTCACCGGCGCGGCAGCGGGCGATCTTGTGACTGTCACCATTAACAGCGTGGATTACACCACCGTGGTGGACGCGGCGGGCAACTGGAGCCTCGGCCTGCCCGCGTCCGTCGTGCAGGGGCTGGCGGACGGCACCTGGACCATTAACGTCTCCGTGACCGACCAGTCCGGAAATACCGGCAGCAGTTCACTGGACGTGGTGGTGAATACCGTGACGCCAGCTATCGGCATTAACACGCTGGCGGCGGACGATGTGATCAATGCGACAGAGAAAGGCGAAGATCTGCAGATCTCCGGCTCCAGCAATCAGCCGGAAGGCACGACCATTACCGTGACCCTGAACGGTATCCACTATACGGCCACCGCTGACGCCAGCGGCAACTGGAGCGTGACCGTGCCTGCGGCCGCGGTCAGCGCGCTGGGCGAAGCCAGTTACACCGTGACGGCGAGCGTCACCGATAGCGTGGGCAACAGCGCCTCAACCTCACACGACGTGCTGGTGGACAGCTCGCTGCCGGTTGTAACGATCGACGCGCTGGCGGGCGACAATGTCGTTAACGCGGCGGAAGTGGCTGCAGGGCAAACCCTGACCGGCAAGGTGACGAATGCGGCGCCAGGTGACACTGTCACGATTGCTCTTGGCGGCCAGACATACACTGCAACCGTGCAGGACGATCTCTCCTGGAGCCTGCCGTTAACCCAGAGCCAGCTAACCGCGCTCGGCAACGGCGATTTGACCGTATCCGCCAGCGTTACCAACGCGCACGGCAATACCGGTTCGTCTTCGCTGGACTTCACCATCGACGCCCAACTGCCGGGCCTGCGTATTGATACCGTGGCGGGCGATGACGTCATTAACGTCATCGAACACGCGCAGAACCTGATTGTGTCCGGCTCAAGCACCGATCTGGCAGTGGGCAGCACCGTCACGGTGACCATTAACGGCAACGCCTATTCCGCCACCGTGCTGGCGGACGGCACCTGGCAGGCGGCGGTACCGGCGGCCGATGTGTCACAGTGGGCGGACGGTTCGCTCACCATCAGCGCCAGCGCAAAAGATGCCTCCGGCAACCCGGTGACCATCGGCACCGTCGTGGACGTCGATCTCGCGCCTGTCGCCATCACCATCAGCAGCGTGACCGACGATAACGTGCTCAACGCGGCGGAAAAAGGCCAGGACCTGGTACTTTCCGGCTCCACGTCCAACGTTGAAGCGGGTCAGACCGTAACCATCACCTTCGCCGGTAAAACCTATACCACGACGGTGGATGCCAACGGCGACTGGACGTACACCGTTCCGGCAGCCGATCTGAGCGGCCTGAAAGACGGCGACGCCAGCGTGCAGGTGAGCGTCACTAACGTCAACGGCAACGCGGCTTCGTCTGCGCAGGAATTCAGCGTCGATACCGCCGCGCCGACGGTCACGATTAACACCATCAGCGGCGATAACATGCTGAACGCGGCAGAGGCGGCGCAGGATCTGACCCTGAGCGGGACCTCTACTGCCGAGGTGGGCCAGACGGTCACCGTGAACTTCAACGGCAAGCAGTACAGCGCGCAGGTTCAGGCGGACGGCAGCTGGACGCTGGACGTGCCGGCAGCCGATCTGGTGGGTATTTCCGACGGCAGCGCCACGGTCACCGCTTCCGTTTCCGATAAAGCCGGCAACCCGGCCAGTGCGGATGCTTCCGTGCTGGTGGATACCACCGTACCGCAGATTAGCTTTAACATCGTTGCGGGCGACGACATCGTGAATATTGCCGAGCACGGCCAGGCGCTGATCGTCTCCGGTAAGGTGGCGGGCGCGCAGGCGGGCGACGTGATTACCGTCACCCTGAACGGTAAAGACTACACCGCCATGCTGGACGCGTCCGGAAGCTGGAGCGTGGGCGTTCCGGCGACGGACGTGGGTGCGCTGACAAACGGCGACCAGACGATTTCCGCGACCCTCACCGATAAAGCCGGTAACAGCACCACCGCGACGCACGAGTTTGACGTCTCCCTGACTGCGCCGGTCATTGCCATCAATACCCTGGCGGGTGACGACGTGATTAACGCCGTCGAGAAAGGTCAGGATCTGCAGGTGTCCGGTACCAGCAACCAGCCTGAGGGTACCACCATTACGGTGACCCTGAACGGCATCAATTACACCGCTACTACCGACGCCAGCGGCAGCTGGAGCGTCACCGTTCCGGCGGTAAACGTTGCTGCGCTGGGCGAAGCGAACTATGCCGTGACGGCAGCAGTGACCGACGCGGCGGGCAACAGCGCAAGCGCCAGCCATGACGTGCTGGTCGACAGCGCGCTGCCGCAGGTGTCCATCAACCCTGTTGCCACGGACGATGTCATTAACGCAGCGGAAGTGGCTAGCGGGCAGACCCTGAGTGGCAAAGTGAGCGGTGCGGCGAGCGGTGACACTGTCACTATCTCAGTCGGCGGCAATACGTATACTGCCACCGTTCAGGACGATCTGAGCTGGTCGGTCAACGTGCCGTCCACGGTCTTAACCGCCATCGGTAACGGCGATCTGACGGTGTCAGCCAGCGTCACCAACGGCCACGGCAACACCGGCTCCGGCGAGCGCGACATCACCATTGATGCCAACCTGCCGGGCCTGCGCGTCGATACCGTGGCGGGCGACGATGTCATCAACAGCATTGAGCACGCTCAGAACCTGATTATCACCGGCTCCAGCGACGGCCTGGCAGCGGGCGCGGCGTTAACAGTCACCGTCAACGGCAAAACCTACGCCGCAACGGTGCTGGCGGACGGCACCTGGACGGCGGCCATTCCGGCGGCAGACGTCAGCGCGCTCGGTGCAGGCACGGTCACCGTGAAGGTCGAGGGGAATAGCGCGGCGGGCAACCCGGTCTCCATCAGCCATGACGTGACGGTGGATCTGGCGGCGGTCGCCATCAGCATTGACGCGATTGCCACCGACGACGTGATTAACGCGGCGGAGAAAGGCGCGGACCTGGTGCTGTCCGGCTCCACCACCAACGTAGAAGAAAACCAGACCGTCACCATCACCTTCGGCGGCAAGTCGTACACCGCGACCGTGGATGCCAGCGGCAACTGGACGGCGACCGTACCGTCTGCCGATTTGGGCAGCCTGAAGGACGGCGATGCCAGCGTGCAGGTGAGCGTCACCAACGTGAACGGCAACAGCGCGTCGGCAGGCCGCGAGTACAGCGTGGACGCCACCGCGCCGACGGTGTCTATCGAGATCGTCAGCGACAATAACATCATCAATGCGGCCGAGGCGCAGCAGGATCTGGTCGTTAATGGTGTAACCAACGCCGAAGCGGGCCAGACCGTTACCGTGACGCTGAACGGCGTGGACTACAGTACCACCGTGCAGGCAAACGGCAGCTGGAGCGTGACCGTGCCGTCCGCGGATCTGAGCGGCATTAGCGACGGTAGCTACACCATCAGCGCCGCCGTGTCTGATAAGGCGGGCAACCCGGCCTCTGCGGATCGCGACGTGCTGGTCGATACCACCGTCCCGCAGCTGACCATTAACACCGTTTCCGACGACGACGTGATCAACAGCGTCGAGCACGCGCAGGCCCTGATTGTCACCGGTTCCGTGACCGGCGCGGCTGCGGGCGACGTGGTCACCGTTACCCTCAATAACAAATCGTACACCGCCACCCTGGACGCCTCCGGCAACTGGAGCGTGGGCGTACCTGCGGCAGACGTTACCGCTCTCACTGCCGGGGATTACACCATCACCGCGGCGCTGACCGATAAAGCGGGCAACAGCAACAGCGCCACACACGGCGTGGAGGTGAACCTGACCGCGCCGGTGCTGACCATTGACACCGTTTCCGGTGACGATGTGATCAACAATACCGAGAAAACCGAGGAACTGACGATCTCCGGTACGGCCTCCGGCCTGGCGACGGGCGCGGTAGTGACCGTGATGCTGAACGGCAAAGCGTACAGCGCGCAGGTAGACAGCAACGGAAAATGGACTACCACCGTTCCGGCTAGTGAGGTAGGTCAACTGGGCGAGGCGCTTTACACCGTCACCGCATCGGCGACGGACAGCGTTGGCAACAGCACCAGCGCGTCGCACGCCGTGAACGTCGAGTCCGTTCTGCCGGGGGTTATCATCAACACCGTCGCGGGTGATGACGTTATTAACGCGGCGGAGCTGGCAGCCGGGCAGACCATCAGCGGTAAGGTGGTGAATGCCGAAGCGGGCAACACCGTGACCGTGACCATTGGCGGCAACAGCTACACCGCAACGGTGCAGAGCGATCTCACCTGGTCCGTGAACGTGCCGTCCGACGTGCTGACCGCGCTGGGTAACGGCGATCTGACCGTGTCAGCCAGCGTTACCAACGACGTGGGCAATAGCGGAACGGGCGAGCGCGAAATCGTGATAGACGCTAACCTGCCGGGCCTGCGCGTGGATACCGTGGCGGGTGACGACGTGATCAACAGCATCGAACGTACTCAAAACCTGATTATCACCGGCTCCAGCGACGGCCTTGCAGCGGGCGCGACGCTGACCGTGACTGTAAACAACAAAACCTATCCGGCGACCGTGCTGGCCGACGGCACCTGGAGCGCGGCTATTCCGGCGGCAGACGTCAGCGCGCTGAACGCAGGCACGGTCACCGTGACCGTCACGGGCCAGAGCAGCGCGGGTAACCCGGTTTCCATCAGCCACGATGTGACGGTGGATCTGGCAAGCGTCGCCATCAGCATTGACGCCATCGCCACGGATGATGTGATTAACGCGGCCGAGAAGGGCGCGGATCTGCTGCTCTCCGGCACCACAAGCAATGTGGAAGAAAACCAGACCGTCACCATCATCTTCGGCGGCAAGAGCTATACCGCGACCGTAGGCCCCGATGGCAAGTGGACGACCACGGTGCCATCAGCCGATCTGGCGGGCCAGAAAGACGGCGACGCCAGCGTGCAGGTGAGCGTCACCAACGTCAACGGCAACAGCGCCTCGGCGGGCCGCGAGTACAGCGTGGATGCGACCGCGCCGTCCGTGACCATAAACACCCTGGCGACGGACGACATTCTGAACGCGACGGAGGCGAAAGCCGATCTGACCGTATCCGGTACCAGCACCGCCGAAGCGGGCCAGACGGTCACCGTCTCGCTGAACGGTAAAGACTACACCACAACCGTCAGCGCAGACGGCAACTGGACGCTGAACGTTCCGGCGGCAGATCTGGCTGGGTTAACCGACGGCAGCGTGACCGTCACCGCATCGGTAAGCGATAAAGCGGGTAACCCGGCGTCCGTGGATCACAACCTGGCGGTAGATATCACCGCGCCTGCGGTGACCATCAACACCGTTGCGGGTGATGATGTCATTAACATTACAGAGCACGGCCAGGCGCAAATCATCAGCGGCACCGCCACAGGCGCGGCAGCGGGCGATAAGGTCACCGTCACGATTGGCGGCCAGACCTACACCACCGTGCTGGACGCGGCGGGTAACTGGAGCGTGGGCGTACCGGCGAACGTGATTTCCGGCCTCAGCGACGGCACCGTGACCATCACGGCGTCAGTCACCGACGCGGCGGGCAATACCGGCACCGGCACGCATAACGTGACCGTGGATACCGGGCTGCCATCGGTGGCCTTCAACGCCATCAGCGGCGATAACGTTCTGAACGCGGCAGAAAAAGGTCAGGATCTGAACGTCAGCGGCACCAGCGCCAACCTTGCGGAAGGCACCGTGGTGACCGTAACCCTGAACGGTAAAAACTACACGGCGACAACGGCGGCAGACGGCACCTGGAGCCTGACGGTTCCGGCCGCCGATCTGGCCGGCCTCGGCCAGGCTAACTACACCCTGAACGCGACCGCCACCAACGGCGTGGGCAACAGCGTGAGCAACACCGCGAACCTGCTGGTGGACACCGCGCTGCCGACCGTCACTATCAATACCGTGGCGGGCGATAACGTCATTAACGCGGCGGAAGTGGCAGCGGGCCAGACCCTGAGCGGCACCGTGGCGAATGCCGAAGCGGGTAACACCGTTACCGTCACCCTCGGCGGAAACACGTACACCGCAACGGTGCAGGACGATCTGACTTGGTCCGTGAACGTGCCGTCTGACGTGCTGGCCGCCCTGGGCAACGGCAGCCTGAGCGTGACGGCGACCGTCACCAACGGCCACGGCAACACCGGTTCCGGCGAGCGTGACATTGCCATTGACGCTAACCTGCCGGGTCTGCGCGTGGATACCGTGGCGGGCGACAATGTCGTCAACAGCATTGAGCACGCGCAGAACCTGATTGTCACCGGCTCCAGCGACGGGCTGGCATCGGGCACGGCGCTGACGGTGACCGTCAACGGTAAAGACTATGCGGCTACAGTGCTGGCGGACGGCACCTGGAGTGCGGCGATCCCGTCCACCGACGTGAGCGCGTGGCCGGAAGGCACCGTCAAAATCAGCGTTACCGGCGACAGCGCGGCGGGCAACCCGATTACCATCAGCCACGACGTGACGGTGGATCTGGCGACCGTTGCCATCAGCATCAATTCCATCGCTACCGACGACGTGATTAACGCGGCGGAGAAGGGCGCGGATCTGGTGCTGTCCGGTGCGACCACCAACGTGGAAGCCGGGCAGACCGTGACCATCAGCCTGAACGGCAAAATCTATACCGCGACAGTAGACGACAGCGGTAACTGGACCTGGACCGTGCCGTCTGCGGATCTGGTACACCTCAAGGATGGCGACGCCAGCGTGCAGGTGAGCGTCACTAATGTGAACGGCAACAGCGCCTCGGCGGGCCGCGAGTACAGCGTGGATGCCACCGCGCCGTCCGTGACCATCAATACCCTGGCATCCGACGATATTCTGAATGCTGCAGAAGCGCAGTCCGATCTGACCATTTCCGGCACCACCACCGCCGAAGCGGGCCAGACCGTGACCGTGACGCTGAACGGCAAAGACTACACCACAACCGCAGGCGAGGACGGCAGCTGGACGCTGAACGTTCCGGCGGCGGATCTGGCATCGCTCGGCGACGGCAGCGTCACCGTGACGGCGAGCGTCAGCGACAAGGCGGGCAACCCGGCGTCGGTTGATCACACTCTGACGGTGGACGTGACCGTGCCTGCGGTGACCATCAACACCGTGGCGGGAGACGACGTGATTAACATCGCTGAGCACGCTCAGGCGCAGATCGTCAGCGGCACCGCCACCGGCGCGGCGGCGGGCGATAAGGTCACCGTCACGATTGGCGGCCAGACGTACACCACCGTGCTGGACGCGGCGGGCAACTGGAGCGTCGGCGTACCGGCCAGCGTCATTTCCGGCCTCAGCGACGGCACCGTAACCGTTACTGCGTCAGTCACCGACGCGGCGGGCAACACCGGCACCGGCACGCATAACGTGACCGTCGATACCGGCCTGCCGTCCGTGGCGTTCAACGCCATCAGCGGCGACAACGTGCTGAACGCGGTGGAGAAAGGCCAGGACCTGAGCGTCAGCGGCACCAGCGCCAACCTGGCGGAAGGCACTGTGGTGACCGTGACCCTGAACGGTAAAAACTACGCGGCCACGACGGCGGCAGACGGCACCTGGAGCCTGACCGTTCCGGCAGCGGATCTGGCGGGGCTGGGCGAAGCGAACTACACCCTGAGCGTCGCCGCCACCAACGGCGTGGGCAACAGCATCAGCAATACGGCGACCCTTCTGGTGGACACCGCGCTGCCAACCGTCACCATCAACACCGTGGCGGGCGATAACATCATCAACGCGGCGGAAGTGGCGGCAGGCCAGACCATCAGCGGTAAGGTAGCGAACGCGGAAGCGGGCAACACGGTAACCGTGAATATCGGTGGCAACAGCTACACCGCAACGGTGCAGAGCGATCTGACCTGGTCCGTTAACGTGCCGGAATCCGTCCTGACAGCCCTGGGCAACGGCAATTTGACCGTATCGGCGACCGTCACCAACGGCCACGGCAACACTGGCGCGGGCGAGCGCGAAATCGTTATAGACGCCAGCCTGCCGGGTCTGCGCATTGATACCGTGGCGGGCGACGATGTGATCAACAGCATCGAGCACGGACAGAACCTGATTATCACCGGCTCCAGCGACGGGCTCGCGGCGGGCACCACGCTCACCGTGACCGTCAATGGCAAAACCTATGCGGCCTCCGTGCTGGCAGATGGCAGCTGGAGCGCGGCGATCCCGGCGGCAGACGTTGGTGCCCTTGCTGCGGGCACGGTCACCGTGACCGTTGCTGGCCAGAGCGCGGCGGGCAACCCGGTGACCATCAGCCACGATGTCACCGTCGATCTGTCTGTCGTTGCCGTCAGTATCGATGCGATTGCCACCGACGACGTGATTAACGCGGCGGAGAAGGGCGCGGATCTGGTGCTCTCGGGCAGCACCTCGAACGTGGAGGAAAACCAGACCGTTACCGTTACCTTCGGCGGCAAGACGTACACCACGAAAGTGGACGCCGACGGTAACTGGACGGCAACCGTACCGTCTGCGGATCTCGCGGGCCTGAAAGAGGGCGATGCCAGCGTGCAGGTGAACGTCACCAACGCGCACGGCAACAGCGCCTCGGCGGGCCGCGAGTACAGCGTGGATACGACCGCGCCTGCCGTGACCATTGATACGGTGGCCGGTGATAACGTGATTAACGCCAGCGAAGCGGCTGCGGGCGTGACCGTCTCCGGTACCACCACGGCGGAAGCCGGGCAGACGGTCACCGTGACGCTGGGCGGTAAGAGCTATACCGCGCAGGTGCAGCAGGGCGGCATCTGGAGCGTGAACGTGCCGGGCACAGACCTGTCCGCACTGGCGGATAACGGCTACACCGTGCAGGCCAGCGTGAGCGACGCCGCGGGTAACCCGGGCAGCGCGGGCAAGACGATAACGCTTGATACCACGCCGCCGACCGTCAGCTTTAACGCTGTCGCGGGCGATAACGTCATCAACAGCGTGGAGCACGGGCAGGCGCAGATTGTCAGCGGCACGGCAACCGGCGCGAGCGTCGGCGATAAGCTGGTCATCACCATCGGTTCGAACCAGTACACCACCACCGTTGACGCCAGCGGTAACTGGAGCGTGGGCGTTCCGGCCAGCGTGATTTCCGCGCTGACCGACGGCACCGTGACCCTCAGCGCGACGATTACCGACAGCGCGGGCAACAGCAGCACCCGCACCCACGATGTGGAGGTCAATACTGCATCGGTCGGGCTGACGGTTAACACCATCAGCGGCGATGACGTCATTAACGCGGCAGAAGCGGGCAGTTCACTGGTGATTAACGGCTCCAGCGCCCAGTTCGCCAGCGGAACCCAGGTCACCGTGACGCTGAACGGCAAGACCTATACGGCCACCATCCAGAACGACGGCAGCTGGACGACCACCGTTCCGGCCGCCGACGTTGGTGCCCTGGCGGATGGCGCGAGCTATCAGGTGTCTGTGTCGGCGCAGGACAGCGCGGGCAACAGCGCGTCGGCGACGCACGGCATCAGCGTGGATACCACCGCGCCGGTCGTGAGCATTGCGACGCTGTCGGGTGACGACATGCTGAACGCGCTTGAAGCGCAGCAGCCGCTGACCGTGCACGGCTCCTCCAGCGCGGAGGCGGGCCAGAGCGTCACCGTTTCCCTGGGCGGTAAGACCTACACCGCCACCGTGGCAAACGACGGCACCTGGACGCTCGACGTGCCGGCGGCAGATCTGGCCGCCCTGAGCCAGGGCGCGCTGACGGTCACCGCATCGGTCAACGACAAAGCCGGCAACGGCGGCCAGACCACGCATACCTTAACGGTAGACACCGTCGCGCCAACCGTAACCATCAGCACCGTGGCCGATGACGATATCGTCAACAACGCGGAGCAGCTGGCGGGCCAGACGATCCGTGGTACCACCACGGCGGAACAGGGCCAGACGGTGACCGTCTCCTTCAACGGGCACAGCTATCAGGCAACCGTTGGTGCGGACGGATCGTGGTCGGTCTTCGTGCCGGGCCGCGATTTCCTCGGCCTGAGCGACGGGGATTACACCATCACCGCTTCAGTAAGCGACAGGGCGGGCAACCCGGGCAGCGCAACGCACGACGTGACGCTGAACGGCGATGTCCCAACCATCACCATTAACACCTTTGCGCAGGACGATATCGTCAACGCCGCCGAGCACGGAACGCCGCTGATTATCAGCGGCACCACCGACGCCCCGGCGGGCCAGACGGTGACCATCACCCTGAACGGTAAAACCTATACGGCGACCGTGCAGAATGACGGCTCCTGGAGCTACACGCTGGGCAGCGCAGACGTGGCCGCGCTGGCGGACGGCGGTTCGTACGTGATTAACGCGCAGGTCAGCAACGCCATCGGCAACAGCGCCAGCGATAACCACACCGTCACGGTGGATCTCACCGCGCCGTCGATGGGCATCAGCATTGATTCGCTGCAAAACGACACCGGCCTGAGCGCGAGTGATTTCATCACCAACGACGCTCAGGTGGTGGTCAACGGCTCGCTGACCTCGCAGCTCGGCAATAACGAAAAGGCGCAGATCAGCCTTGACGGCGGCACCACCTGGATTGACCTGACCGTGACCGGCACCAGCTGGCGCTACACCGATGGTCGCACCCTGACGGACGGTACGTACCAGTACCAGGTGCGCGTTATCGATAACGCGGGCAACGTCGGGGCGACGGACAGCCAGGACGTGGTGATTGACCTGACGAAGCCAGCGGCTACGACGATTACGGTCGATTCCATCACCCATGATACCGGCCTGTCCGGCAGCGACTTTATCACCAGCGACAACCAGATCAGCCTGAAAGGGACGCTCGGCGCGGCGCTGGGCAGCGGCGACCACGCGCAGATCAGTCTGGACGGCGGCGTTACCTGGATCGACGTCAGCGTCAGCGGCCTGAGCTGGACGTACGTTGATGGCCGCACGCTGGCCGACGGGGATTACAACTACCAGCTGCGCGTGATTGACGACGCGGGCAATATCAGCGCCACCGCCAGCCAGGTGGTGACCATTGATACGGTTGCACCGGACGCCAGTAAAACTATCGCCATCGATAGCATCAGCGACGATACCGGTCTGAGCGGCAGCGACTTTATCACTAACGATACGTCCCTGACCCTGCACGGCTCGCTCGGCGCGACGCTGGCGGACGGTGAGTATGCCCAGATCAGCATCGACGGTGGCGTTACCTGGCAAAACGTGATTGTCACCGGCAACAGCTGGTACTACGTGGACGGTCGCACGCTGGGTAACCAGACCTATGACTACTACGTTCGCGTTGTGGATGCGGCGGGCAACGTGGGCGCCAGCGCCCATCAGCAGGTGACCGTCGATACGGTCGCCCCGGATGCGGCGATTACGGTGACCGTGGATAACATCACCGTGGATACCGGCTTCGACAATAACGACTTCCTGACCAGTTCGACCTCGTACACGCTACACGGAACGCTCGGCGCAGAACTCGGCGCGGGTGAATTCGTGCAGGTGAGCGTGGATGGCGGCAGCACCTGGGTGTACGCCACCGTAAGCGGTACGCAGTGGAGCTACAGCGACACCCGTACCCTGACCGACGGTAGCCATAACTATCAGGTGCGGGTCGTTGACCAGGCAGGCAACGTTGGGGCAACCACCTCGCAGGCGGTGACGGTTGATACCCAGGCGCCACAGTACGGCATCACCATCGACAGCATCAGCGAAGATACCGGACAGTCCGGCAGTGATTTCATCACCATGGACACCACGCTGACCATCAACGGTTCGCTGGGCAGCGCGCTGGCAAACGACGAGCGCGTACAGATCAGCCTGGACGGCGGGAATACCTGGTCAGACGCCACGGTCACCAACCAGCGCTGGAGCTACACCGATACCCGCGATCTGCCTGACGGGGACTACACCTACCAGGTGCGGATTATCGACCAGGCGGGCAACGTTGGCTCCACCGCGTCGCAGGTGGTGACGGTGGACACCACGCCGCCTACCACGGTCGGCAGCGTAGTGAGCTATACCGACGGCGAAGGCGAGCGTCAGGGCTCCTTTGGCAGTGCGGTGGCAACGGACGATAACGCGCCGCTGATCAACGGGACGCTTAACCGCGCCCCGGATGACGGTGAAATTGTTCAGCTCTACCGTGACGGCGTTCTGCTCGGCCAGGTGACCATGAATGGCAGCGCAAGCTGGTCCTTCCAGGACAACGGCCTGAGCGATGGCAACCACATCTACATTGTGCGCGTCACCGACAGGGCCGGTAACTACACGGAATCCGATGGCTTCGTGCTGAACGTGGATACCAGCATCCCGACCACCACAGCGGCGATTACCGCGCAGACTACGTCGGACACCACGCCGATCGTCAGCGGTACCGTCTCCGCTGACCTGGTGAACGGTGAATACCTGGTGGTAACGGTGAACGGAAAAACCTACACCTCCCAGACCGGCGGCGCGGTGGTGGTCGACCCGGATCATAACACCTGGTATCTGCAGATCCCGGATGGCGACGCCCTGAGCGTGGCGAGCTACAGCGTGACGGCGCAGGTGAAGAGCAGCGCGGGTAACGGCAATACCACCGGTACGGCGACGGGCAGCCTGGTGATTGATACCACCTCGGTGAATACCGACTGGGCGACCACGGCGGGGAACAGCAACAACTCGACCATGACCTTCGGCATCAACAGCAGCGGTCTGTGGAATATCATCGCTAACGGTCAGTCTTACTCCAGCAGCGATAGCTCGACCTATGCCGGCAATACGCTGACCAATACCCGTAACTACTACGTGGTGAGCCAGACCGCCGCCGACTTTGACCGTAACGGCACGCAGGATATCTTCGCGACGGAGAACACCTACGCTGGCTCGACGCAGGTGATGTGGACATATGATGGCAGCACCTATAACGCCAGCCAGTTGGCAATGGGCACCACCATCTGGTACGGCGGCGTGATTGCGTACGATAAAACCGGCGATGGCTATCTGGATCTGGCGTACGGTGACTCAGGCGCGGACTCCATCACCTATTTGATCAACAACAACGGAGTACTCTCGCCTGACGGCACCTACGGCGGCGCGGGTTTCTGGGGACAGTTCACCACCATGCGTGAAATCTCCGGCGTCGATATTAACAATGACGGCACCGTGGATGTGGTTCAGCACACCAACCGCAGCGGCGCGAACTCGTTAACCGTGATCAACAACAACGGCAACGGCACGCTATCCATCGGCCAGAACCTGACCAACGTGTTTGTAGGGAACGCCTCGAATACCACCACGGCGGCGTCGATGACGTGGGCGGACTTCAACGGCGATGGCTACATGGATCTGTACCTGGGCAGCAGCTACAACAACAACGGCGGGGTGATTTACTACAACGACGGTACCGGGAAGCTCTCTGCCACCAAGAGCGCGGTGGAAGCCTCTAACGCCACGGCGGGGTATTTGTCGGTGGCGGTGGACTGGAACGGGGACGGGCAGATGGACATCATCAAGCTCAGCACCTACGGCGGTTCACAGACGGCGACGCTGTTCACTAACAACGGTTACGGTTCTACCTGGACCTCAAGCCAGCTGGCGTCCGGTATTGCCTACGCCACCGGTGTGGCGGCAGTGGACTATAACTGGGACGGCGCGAAGGATCTGCTGGTGTCGCAGCAGAACGGCAAGGTGGTGCTGGTGCAAAACAGCGCCAAAATTGCTGACGGTACCGCGATGCACCTGCACATTGTCGACAGCGAGGGCATCAACGCCTACTACGGCAACACGGTCAATCTGTACAACGCCGCGGGCGTGCTGGTGGCCTCGCAGATCATCAACGCCCAGTCCGGTATCGGTTCGAACGATACCTCTGCGCTGGTGAGCTTCTACGGGCTGGATCCGAATGAAACCTATTCGGCCGAGATCCTGAAGATCGCCAACGGCGTGTCAGATAACGTCACATGGAGTGGCCTGGAGGCGGGCAACGGCAAAGAGGGCTATGTCCTGACGGCCGAAGCCGCCACCGGGGGCCACAGCGGGACCATTACCGGAACCGGGTATAACGACACCTTTATTGCAGAGGATGGCACCTATACCTACAACGGCTCCGGCGGCTGGAATACCCATTCCGACTACGACACCTGGAGCAACACCGGCGGGATGGACGTGGTGGATTACCGCAATGCGACCTCCGGCGTGACCGTTGACCTGCGCCTTTCAACCGCGCAGGACACCGGGTTCGGTACGTCACGACTGCTCAACATTGAGGGAATCAACGGCTCGAACTTCGACGACGTCATTACCGGCAACAGCGGTGATAACCAGTTCGAAGGCCGCGGCGGGAACGACACCTTCAACATCGGCAGCGGCGGTCACGATACGTTGCTCTACAAGCTGATCAACGCCTCGGATGCGACGGGCGGTAACGGTCACGACGTGGTGAACGGCTTTACGGTCGGCACCTGGGAAGGGACCGCGGACACGGATCGCATCGACCTGCGCGATCTGCTCTCCGGCAGCGGCTATACCGGCACGGGCTCGGCGAGCTACGTGAACGGCGTGGCCACGCTGGACAGCAGCGCGGGCAATATCAGCGATTACATCCGCGTGGTGCAAAACGGCAGCAATACCGAGATCCAGGTTGACCTGGACGGTACCGGCGGTCAGTTCTCGCCAACCACCCTGGTGACCCTGAACGGCGTGCAGACGGATCTGGCAACGCTGCTGGCGAACCATCAGCTGTTAATTGCGTAAAACAACGCCGCGGGGAGCGATCCTCGCGGCCTTTTGCGTTTCTTTACATGAATAGCCTTAACCCTATATTTCACAAGATTATTTTGCGGGCTCGTTTAAAGAGTGTTCGAATTTTAATCACCCCGTAAAGGTATCATTTCAGGGCGAAATTATCGCCCTGGACAGGACGTAGCATTATGAAGACACATCCACAGTACGAACCCTGGCTGCAGGGCATGCTCATCATCGCGAAGCACTACCGGCTGGACTTTTCCGCGGAGCATGTTCGGGTCACGATTAACCATGAAAGCCAGTCTCCGCGCCAGCTGGTGCTGGAGGAAATGGCGCGCCAGCTTGGGCTGGGGATGCGTGTGGTGGCGGCCGAGGCGGTCTCTCTCGATCCATGGCGCCTGCCGCTTCTGGCGGAATTCACTGGCGGACAAATCGCGGTCATTAACCGCATGGACAACGATGGCAACGTCAGCCTGCAGTTCAGCGGGGACGGCGGGCTGGAGACGACGCTGACGCGTGACGAACTCGGGGCACGGTTAAAGGGGCTGATGGTGTTACGCCCCCTCGAATCCACGCCGGATGCCCGCGTGGACGACTACATCAAACCGTATGAGAAAAACTGGTTCTGGCAGCTGGCGCTGAAGGACTGGCGACGCTACAGCGACATTATGCTGGTGGCGCTGGTGGCTAACGTGCTGGCGCTCTCCGGCATGGTCTTCTCCATGCAGGTCTATGACAGGGTGGTACCGTCCCAGTCGGAAGCCACGCTGTGGGTGCTGTTTGGCGGCGTGATGATTGCCATCGTGTTCGAATTCATCATGCGCATGCTGCGGGTGCATATTTCTGACGTGGTGGGGAAGCGCGCCGACCTGCGCATCTCTGAACGCGTTTTTGCCCACGCGCTGCGGATTAAAAACGGCGCGCGCTCGAAATCAACCGGATCCTTTATCGCCCAGATCCGCGAGCTGGAGTCGGTGCGCGAGCTGATCACCTCGACCACCATTGCGGCGATTTCCGATCTGCCGTTTTTCCTGCTGTTCGTCTTTATTCTGTGGATGATTGGCGGCCCGCTGGTGCTGGTGGTTCTGCTCGCCGTGCCGCTGCTGCTCATCCCCGGCCTGCTGGTGCAGCGCCCGCTGGGGAAGCTCTCCAGCGAAGGGATGCGCGAATCCGCCATCCGTAACGCCACGCTGGTGGAGGCGGTGCAGGGCATTGAAGACATCAAGCTGATGCGCGCCGAGCAGCGTTTCCAGAACCAGTGGAACAACACCAACGACGTGGCCGCCAGCGTCGGCATGAAGCAGCGCTGGCTGACGGGCCTGCTGCTCACCTGGACGCAGGAGGTGCAGTCCATCGTCTATGCGGTGGTGCTGCTGGTGGGCTGCTACCTGGTCATCAGCGGCGACATGACCACCGGCGCGCTGGTCGGGACCTCGATTCTGGCGTCGCGCACTATCGCGCCGCTGTCGCAGATCTCAGGCGTGCTGTCGCGCTGGCAGTCGGCAAAAGTGGCCCGCAAGGGGCTGGACGACCTGATGCAGCGTCCGATTGACGATCCGCAGCACGGCAAAAAAGTGCACAAAGCCCACCTGCGCGGCGACTATGCACTTGAAGACGTCGGGTTCTATTACGACGAGGAAGAGAAACTTACCGTGCTCAACATCAGCAAGCTGCAGATCCGCGC
This sequence comes from Enterobacter asburiae, assembly GCA_011754535.1. Lineage (NCBI taxonomy): Bacteria > Pseudomonadati > Pseudomonadota > Gammaproteobacteria > Enterobacterales > Enterobacteriaceae > Enterobacter > Enterobacter asburiae. Next base: position 2,331,481 of record JAAQVN010000001.1, read on the forward strand.
CGGGGAGCGCGTGGCGGTGCTCGGGCGTAACGGCTCCGGCAAAAGCACGCTGCTGCAGCTTCTTGCGGGCATGCAGGAGCCGCAGCAGGGGAGCATTTTGCTGGACGATATTGCTCTCAATCACCTGGACCCGGCCGACCTGCGTCGCGACATGCAGCTGCTTAGCCAGCAGGCCCGGCTTTTCTTTGGCTCCGTGCGGGACAACATCCTGATGGGGAATCCGCTCGCCACCGACGATGAAATTCATCAGGCGCTGGTCAACAGCGGCGCGCTGGAGTTTGTGCGCAAGCAGAAAATGGGGCTGAACTATATCATCAACGAAGGCGGGGCTGGCCTGTCGGGCGGCCAGCGTCAGGCGCTGCTGCTGGCGCGCGCGCTGATCACTTCCCCTAATATCCTGCTGCTGGACGAGCCTACCGCCTGGCTGGACGAAATGAGCGAGAAGCAGTTTATACAACATCTTCACAAATGGCTGGGCAAGCGCCGGACGCTGGTGGTGGCAACCCATCGCCTGCCGATTCTGGACCTGGTCGACCGCATCATCGTGCTGGAAAACGGCAAAGTGGTGATGGACGGCCCGCGCGACGCGATCCTGCATCAGCACGGTATGGCGCCGCAGAAAGCAGCGCAGCGTACTGTTACCATGAAAACGGAGGGCGTGGCATGAACGATTTCTCCCGTTTTAACAGCCGTCTGAAAGAGCCTCGCCTGCCGCGATCGTCACTGGTGGCATGGTCGCTGTTCGCCCTGCTGGCGGTGTTTATCGCCTGGGCGAGCTTGTTCCAGCTGGATGAAGTCACGACCGGCAGCGGCAAGGTGATACCGTCTTCCCACGAGCAGGTGATTCAGTCCCTGGAAGGGGGGATTATTTACAGCCTGATGGTGCGCGAAGGTGACATTGTGGAACGCGGTCAGCAGCTGGCACAGCTTGACCGGACCAAAACCGAGTCCAGCGTGCTGGAGAGCGAGTCTCGTCTGAACGCGGCGCTGGCAACGGCTGCGCGTCTGAAGGCCGAAGTCAACGACACGGAGCTCGCGTTTCCCGAGGAGCTGGACGATGACGTTGAGCTGGTTAAACAGGAAACGGCGCTTTATCAGTCCCGTCGCGAGAGCCTTGAAAAAGGGCTGGCCGGCTTACGTCAGGGCGCCGAGCTGGTCCAGCGCGAGCTGTCGCTGACCCGTCCGCTGGTCACCCAGGGGGCGGCCAGCAAGGTTGAGGTGTTACGTCTTGAGCGTCAAAAAAATGAGCTTGAGAACAAAATTACCGAGATGAAAAACCAGTATTACGTCCGCGCCCGCGAAGAGCTGGCGAAAGCCAACGCGGAGATTGAAGCCCAGCGTTCGGTGATGAAAGGGCGTGAGGACTCCCTGACCCGGCTGACCTTCAACGCGCCGGTGCGCGGGATCGTGAAGGATATTGACGTTACGACCGTGGGCGGCGTTATCCCTCCGAACGGCAAGCTGATGAGCCTGGTGCCGCTGGACGACCAGATGGTGGTTGAGGCGAAAATCTCGCCGCGTGATGTTGCGTTTATCCACCCCGGCCAGAAAGCGCTGGTGAAAATTACGGCCTATGACTACTCCATTTACGGCGGGCTGGAGGGCGAGGTGACCATGATTTCACCGGACACGTTGCAGGACGAGGTGAAACGAGATGTCTACTACTACCGCGTCTACATCCGTACCGACAGTAACCATCTGACCAATAAGCAGGGCAAAGCCTTTCCGGTCTTTCCGGGCATGATTGCTACCGTTGATATCAAAACCGGCAGCAAAACTATCCTGGATTATCTGCTGAAACCGCTGAACAAGGCAAAAGAGGCGCTGCGCGAGAGATAAGGGTTGGCGTTCGGGATACCGAACGCCATCTGCATTATACCGTTGACGTTACGATGTTTGGGTGGCGTCGCTCCTTCGGCACCACGTTAATGTAATGTGTGACGTAGGCGAAATATAATCCGGCATAGTTTTCGACCAGTTCGAAAAACGCCGGATACACCGACAGGCGACCGTCACCGCGATCTTTCAGATAGCCTGCCTCTTGCGCCGATTTGATAATTCGGTTGACGTGGATCCGGGAGACAAAGAATTCTTTCGCGAGCGTGCTGGCGGAATATTCAATAACCGCGCCATGGGCAGATTTGTTTTTTATGGCCTGCAGGTAAAGATACAGCATAATCATGCGGCCTCCGTCCTTATCTATAAATAACCCTACCTCCGGTAAAACTTTTCTGAACGTTAATCCACGAAAGAGATACTCCGCCGCGCGGCGGAAGAAATTATTTCTCAACGTGTCATTATCGAGCAGGTTTACATCAATATTAAACGTCGGGTAAAGAGTGCTGACGGGCAAAAATGCACCGGACATATAGCGCTTGAGTTCATTCAATCCTTTTTCGGTTGGGGCAATTCTTGTTTTACGCCGATCTTCCGTACAGCGCCAGGTCCTGATGCGCCCCGTGGTTCGAAGTATAGTAATGATCGCAATTACGCTGTTGGGGCTGGCTATTTTATAGCGGGAACATAACTCTTTAATCTCTGAAACAGATTCGGCCTGATTGCCAAATATAAAGCAACACATGGAGAGGATAATGTTAAACCGTGATTCCTGAAGCATTGTCTTATAGAACAAAGGTTGTTTTTTGTAGATGACGTCATTGATTGTGTAGTGCTCTAATATTGCCTCACTAAATCGCGGGTTGCTCTTTATAACATCCCTTCGATGTAGCAAGGCCCTGGATGAGATGTGATTATCCATAGCATTTTTCTCGTATTTGATGAGCCGATAGATGAAGTATCCAGCCTTCTTTTTCGGAATTTTCATTATACCTGAGAAAAAGTGGCTTGCGGTCGTTATTTTAAAAGAAACATATATTTATATCGGTGCGTGGAAAAGGGTGATTAACGCAAAGATGTTCCGGTGCGTGGCGTTGATAACAGTATCTTAACCTGGAGGTGTATTGTAAAATTATTATACACACCGCTGTTGGTTTACATATTCATAATAATAATGGCGCTTTCGTGCCCAGGAGCAGGTTATGACCCATAAAGTTTCTCTCAGGAATGTCGCGAGCAATGAGCAAAGATTTGTCATTTCAACCTGCGGTTTTACGTTTCAGGGGTATCGCCTGCTGCTCAAAAAGTACGGAATAGAGGCTGCGCATATTCATTTTGATGGAGATGAGCTATCTCAACTGGACAAGGAAAATATCCTTATTCATCAGAATGCTCACATCGTAGTGTTCCTGGGAAAAGGTACGGTAACTCTGCTGGAGAGCCTGACGCGACTGGCTTCCGTACTCAATGCACTTCCTGTTATTCGTTGTGTAACCCTGTATGGTGATATACCCGACAGCTGGCTCTATCGAACTCTGGGTAGCCTTTTAAATAACAGCTATCAATTATCACTGATTCGTATAGCCAGCGTTTCTGATGTAATAACCTGCTTCCACACCCACAATAATGGGTTTAGAGACCGCTCGCGCTTATTACGCGATTACTATCTGGATTGCTCGCCGCGTGAAAACCTTAAATGGCTGACAAGAAGAGAGGTTGATGTTTTATTAAATTTCTATCGCGGCATGTCCATAAAAGATATGTGCGACAGACTGAGGCTTTCTAATAAAACGGTTTATACCCATCGTAAAGAAGGTTTGCAGAAATTACATTATATTAAACAATGGTTGAATGAACCGCACACATTCAAAGTGGAAAAGCGGATTAAAAGCCAAAGTCAAAGAGTGGACTTCACGGATAAAGAAGCGGAGGTTTTTAATGCGCTGGTAAAAAGGGAAATATTCCCCGCTTATCAAATTATTACCGATTGTGACAAAAAAGGAGTGGGGTTTGAGATACTCATTCGCTGGAATAAAAACGGAAAAATAGTCAAGCCCGCCCGTTTTTTGAATGATATCGATAATTATGAAGTATGGCTAAAAATTACGGCATTGGTGATTCATGCCGCCGTTTCCGGGATTAATAAATATAATGGTAAGTTCTATTTTTCAGTGAATATACCGCCTCGCCTGGCGTCCGGGAATGCACTGCCAGAGATGGCCAGGAAAGCCATCGGCATGCTGCTCAACCCCCAGTGGGCGGAAAAGCTGGTCTTTGAATTCGCGGAAGATATTGATGTTACGAAAGACAAAAATATCCCTGAAACCATGCGCCATCTGCGTAATACGGGGTGCAGACTGTTTCTTGACGACTGCTTCTCAAGCCATCACGCCATGTTCCCCGTCAGGCAGGTGCATTTTGATGGGCTAAAGCTGGACCGGGACATCGTCGATCATTTTGTGGCGAACGACAACGATTATAATCTGATTAAAGCGATACAGATTTACAGCGACATGACAGGAACGGCTTGCATTGCAGAGGGCGTTGACAGTGAAGAGAAATTTGAAAAATTAGTTGAGCTGGGTGTGAAAAACTTTCAGGGATATTATCTTTCGCGCGCCGTGAAAGAGGAGGAGTTAGACCGTATGGTGAGATTGTTCAGCTAAAAAATAAAGCCCCGAAGGGCCTTGATTATTTACGTCCCAGCAACAAGCCAAGCACAATACCGACGGCACCCGCTGCGATGAGACCGGTCAGCGGATTATTTCTGACCGCTTCAGTGACGTCAGAGACGGCATCGCTGGCCTGAGCCGCATATTTTTTCGCAGCGCCTTTTACCTGGTGTTTTGGTGAATCAACAAATTCACCGAACTGCTGCTGGGCTGAACCTGCAAGCTCATCAAATTTATTTTTTGCTTTGTCTTCAGCAAACTGGGTGTTTTTATCAGTACCGAAATCAGACATTTTTGCCTCCTTTTGTTGATAGTTAAAGGATAGCCTCTCTTTGAAAAGATGAGAGGCGTAACGCTAAATTTCGGAGGGGATTGACCTGTTTTCGGATATATCTACACGAGATGAGAGCGTTATTTTTCGTTCTCATCCTGGCCGTAATACAGTTTTCCAATCCGGATAAGCGGGCGGCCCTGAGACTTGCGGTGCAGGTTGCTGTCCCGAAGGGAATACACGCAGCCGCAATATTCCTGCTGGTAAAACTGTTCCCGCTTGCTGATCTCAATCATGCGTGATGAGCCGCCCTGTTTGCGCCAGTTGTAGTCCCAGTAGACCATCCCCGGATAGCGCGCTGCCGCACGTTGGCCGCAGTCGTTTATCTGCTGCATATTTTTCCAGCGGGAAATCCCCAGCGAACTGCTGATAACGCTAAAACCATTTTCTGCCGCATAAAGCGCTGTGCGCTCGAAACGCATATCGAAGCACATGGTGCAGCGAACGCCGCGCTCGGGTTCCCACTCCATGCCTTTCGCGCGTTCAAACCAGTTATCGGTGTCGTAATCGGCATCGACAAACGGCACGCCGTGTTTTTCCGCAAAACGGATATTCTCCTCCTTGCGGATGAGGTATTCCTTTTGCGGATGGATATTGGGGTTATAGAAGAAAATGGTGTAATCAATACCCGAGGCCTGAATGGCTTCCATTACTTCACCGGAGCAGGGGGCGCAGCAGGAGTGCAGCAGAAGTTTATCAGCGCCGTTGGGCAGGGTGAGTTGCGGGCGGACGAAAGGAGTCGTACTCATGTTGCTCTACAATATGTTAATGAAATTTATGGAATTGTAGCACACGTTATTAATCTATTCAGACTGTACTGATGAGCTGAGGGATCCTCATAAATAAACGCAAGCAGCGAACAATCCCCTCGCCCCTTTGGGGAGAGGGTTAGGGTGAGGGGAACATACGGCTCAGGTGGTCATTATTCGGCAAATTTGAGCAGCGCTTCGCCGTCAAGACGGTAGCGCACCCATTCGGACTGCGGCAGCGCGCCAATGCTCAGATAAAAATCGATGGCGGGCTGGTTCCAGTCCAGCACGCTCCATTCAAGGCGGCCACACTGCCGTTTTACCGCGAGCTGCGCGATATATTTCAGCAGCGCTCTGCCCGCGCCTTTACCGCGATAGTCCGGGGAAATATAGAGGTCTTCCATATAAATACCGTTGCGTCCAAGCCAGGTCGAATAGCTGGTGAAGAACACGGCATAGCCGGCGATCCTGCCGTCAAACTCAGCGATCAACGCCTCGGTTTTACTGCCCGCACCAAAGAGGGTTTCCCGGATCTCGTCCGGCGTGGTTACGACCTCTTCGGGCGCTTTTTCATATACCGCCAGCTCATAGATCATGGCGTAAATGGCCGCGGCATCTTCGGGACGGGCCTGACGAAGGGTTATGCTCATTGTTTTTCCTGTTTTTTTGCATGGTTCGCGATTGATGGCGTTAAGCATACGGAGTATTGTCCGAAGAATTAAGTGCAATGAAATCAACAAATGATGAATATTATGCATCCGGCTCTGAGACGTCTTGATTTAAACCTGCTGCCCGTTTTTGACGCCATTTACCGCCACCGTTCCGTTCGCCTCGCAGCCGACGAGCTGGCAATGAGCACCTCGGCGCTAAGTCATGCGCTGTCGCGTCTGCGCATGACCCTTAACGATCCGCTCTTTTTTCGGGAAGGGCATCGTATGTCCCCCAGCGTGTATGCTTCTCAGCTCGCGCCTTCCATTGCTTCCGCATTGTCATTTCTTAATCAGGAGCTTACCCCGCAGCCGGAGTTTGACGCGGCCAGCAGTACCGAAAGCGTACAAATTGGGATTACGGACTTTACCGCGCTGTGCATTTTTCCCGCCCTGATGCACAAGCTGCAGCTTGCTGCCCCGGGGCTGCGTTTTGAATTGCGCTATCTGCCGCACAGCCCGGCGCTGACGGAACTGCTGGCGGGTGAAGTGGATCTGGCACTCGGTTTCAGCACGCCGGATGATATCCGCCATCCGGAACTGGAGGAGATCGGCTGGTTTGAAGATGAGTATGTGGTCATCAGCAACGCGCGCCGGACGCGGCTGACGCTGGAGGATTATCTCGCTGCCCGACACCTGGTGGTGACGCCGTGGAATGAGAAGCAGGGCGTTCTGGATTTAAGGCTTGAGCAGCTGGGTTATACGCGGCACATTGCGATCAAAACGCCGTCGATGCTGAGCGCACCGTTTATCGTTGCGGAAAGCGACCTGCTGATGGCGATCCCTCGTTTTGCCGCTGAGAAGCTGACGACGGCAGCGGACCTGAGGATTTTTCCTTTACCGTTTTCGATACACACGTTTGAAGTGAAAATATACTCGCATAAACGCAGCGGCCAGCGGGGCGCGACCCGATGGCTTAAGGAGGAGCTGCAAACGCTGGCGCAGGCTGGCAGGGGACTGTAGGCCGGGCAAGCGCTGTGCCGCCCGGCAGAAATGGCGGTCAATAAGGGATAGTCACTTTAACGGCAGGTAGATATCCGTTTGCAGCGCATGTTCTGGCACCTCGTGAATAAAATTGAGGTAATGGAAAAACACCGGGGCATCGCGCAGCGTTTCGCCGCTGGCCGGTAGCCAGTCGCGAAACATTGCCCACACCGTGGCGGAAATGGTATCCAGCGAACCGGTGTGACGGCCAACAGCGTAACGTCCGCCGTCAATTTCACCACTGGAAACGCCAAATTCATTCTCTGGTATCGGTTCCGAGATACTGCCGCAGATATCGAAACGAAAGGCGTCTGCGGGTGTGGTTGCCGGGTCATCCCAGGCAATGCCAAACGTGCTGCTTTCGTGTACTGGCGATAGGCCCGTGCTTTTACGCCAGGCAATAAATTTCGCCGCGCTGTCATTAACCCGATCCGGGCTGCCACGGTGCTGCAGCATTGCCACCTGGGTCTGTGGGAAATCGACAATCTTAACTTCCATCGTTTTTTGCTCCTGAAAGGTCATTTTCGGTACGCGCTGGTGCCAGTTCAGCCAGTCCGGCTGCTGCCGAAACTGACGCGGGCTTTTTCCAAACGCGTTTCTGAAGGCGCGACTGAACGATTCAGGGCTCTGGAACCCGGCATCGAGCGCAATATCAATCACCTTATCCTGAGGATTAAACGCCAGTCGCCAGGAAGCATGACGCAGACGCAGCCACTGGATATAGCGATACAGAGGCTGACCGCTAAATGCCAGAAACTGTCGGTGAAAATGATAAGGCGAACAGCAGGCTAACGCGCTGAGCTTCTCCAGCGTAAGCGGTTCATCGAGATGGTTGGCGATATAGTCGCACACCATCGTGAAGCGCTCGCGGTAGGCCGTTTTGATTGCATCGTTCATTGCATCCTCCTGATGACCCACTTTGCCTCACCGAATGGACATAATCCTGACCGATCTTGCTGACTAGTTTCATCGTTGACAAAGTTTTTTCCTGTGAGGGCCATATTGTTCTGGCTTTAACCCGCGTCATTACGCAGGTGCGGGGAAGGAATCTGGGACACGAATGCCAGGTTGATCCCCTGGCATTACAATATTTTCGGCGCTATCAACGCTGAATGGACTGAGGGATGAAGTTAAATTTGTCCTCCGAAAAAGGTGGACTATTTGTCAGCGATCAGCCCTAACAACTTACAGTGCTCGTCAATTGCTTCCCATATCATGTCCTGCTCATCACCGTCCCATTCTTCAGCCATCGCAAGCTCTGAGCGGAACTGTTTGAGCCTGATATGGATAGCGGCTATCTCATTGCGACCACATTGCTTTGCCATTTTTATCAATAAGGATTCGGGCGTTTTTTCGTAGGGGGACAGCCCAGCGCGCGCTTTAATGTAGAGTGTTGTTAGTTTGTCCATAGAAGCTTAGGTCGTGAAGGTTCTATCAATCCAGTAACGGTTTGCGACTTTCTTTCGCCGGCTCTGGCTTGAGTTTTTCAACGGGAATACTGCACATGCTTTCAGCTATTATCCCAAAAAGAGAGCCTTTCGGGAAACTTTCCCATTGCCCCACATCCTGTGACACATGTATGACATCGCCTTCCGCGAACGGTTTGGAAAAATAGGTTCGCGCCATAATGGCACGCTCGTTTTTGTCGCAATTAATCACGTCGATTGCCCGGGAACTCGCTACGTAGACGGGAGGATTTTTTATGATGAGTTCCTGCTCGGCGTAGTTATTGATGAAATAAAAGCGGCGCAAGTGGTCGTTACCCTGATAAGTTGAAATCACCCGAAGATCGATATATGAAGTGACTTTTTGATCTTCAAGAATTTTTATGACGCCAGCCGGTGGCTTGGGCGTAGACTGCAGCAGGGGTTTACCTATCCCGGTACAACCTGTCAGCATAAGTAATACCAGCCATGTTAGCTTTTTCATTTCGCACCCCCTGCGGATAAATCAGGTCGTAATGTCGTCAGCATGTCAGGCGTTACATTCCCCTGAACGGTACAGAGCAATAATGTCCCGTCTTTACCTTTGCTGAGCATTAACAGCTTTTCGGTACTTTCTTTTGCCGGAGCAATACCTGACACCGCCTGCGCGTTGTCTTCCCAGTCACTGTTTGGGTTGATTTTAATCATCGTCTGAGAAACATAATCGTCTCCCGCCTTTTTCCAGGATAAACGATCGAGTTTGGACATTACTTCTTCCGGTGACTCTTTGAAAATTAGTCCCCAGTAATAGTACTTACCGTAATTGATTTCATCGAGATTGCTGGTTTGTATATAATATCCCGATACCGTCAGATTTAATTCATGCAGTGGTTGGGTAAACCAGACGTTGCGATTGCCGTCTTCAGGGGCTTTGAACCAGGCCTGCGAATGCTTGTTAAGCGTTAAGGGGGCTAAGCGGCTGAGTTTGGCTCGCTGATGATAAATCTCGCTGAAAAAGGTTGAGTCGCAACGGGTCAAACTTTGTGTCAACGTGCTGGCGTGAACTGCGGGTGAGGCTGCAGCCATACCCGCTATGAGCCCAATGGAGGAGATGAGTTTACGCATGTAATTTCCCTATAATAAAAAAGACCCTGTTTTTATCGGCTCATCAGGATGAGACTTTACGTTTTTTCTTTTACTACATTATCAAGCGTATTGAATGCCTAACCTACAGTCAGTTAATCCTGCTCATCGAGCGTCTAGCGATGGGTTATTGCCTTCGTTTAAAAACCTGCGAAGTTTTAGTATCCATGAAAGAAGTAGCGAATCTTCAGGCCGATAAACTTCAATACAGGCCAGACATAATGCTGAATTAAATATAAGACAGGTGGCACAACTAATGTCGCACCAGTTGCGCAGATTGCGTATGCCGCCGAATCCTTTGCAATTAATTCATAGTTTAGGTTAAGTGTTTCAAGATTAATTGCATTGGCTGTACTCGAACCTACAAATCCAGAACTAAAAACTACCAGGAACACATAAAGTGATGCTGTTATGAGTTTTAAAATTAGCCAAAAAAATTTCACGATGACCACCTGCTGATTGATGTCACCATTTAACACAAAAACGTCCTGCTTAGCTAGTTTATGGTTTGCGTTTTTCTGAATAGTATTCAGATCTTGACACATCCTCATTTTCCCTGACTGTCGCCGGGTATTTAATTCAGGCAGCAGAAAATCATTTTCAGATACCTCTTCGCTTTTTATCTAATATCACGAATAGGGCAGGGAGAATAAGAGTTGCGTACCGAAACTTTTAACATGTTAAGAAACCGGCTAATAACCATATAAAACTTAATGTTTACATAAAGTTGCTTTAAAAGATACAATACCCCCCTATAGTATCAGGAGGGCGTATGCCGCATTCACCCGAAGATAAAAAACGTATTCTTACTCGCGTTCGTCGCATTCGGGGCCAGGTTGATGCCCTTGAACGCGCGCTGGAGTCGGGCGACCCCTGTCTGGCCATCCTGCAGCAAATTGCCGCCGTGCGCGGCGCTGCCAATGGTCTGATGGGCGAAATGGTTGAAATTCATCTCAAAGACGAGCTGGTGACGGGAGACACAACGCCGGATCAGCGAGCCGTACGCATGGCGGAAGTCGGCCATTTGCTGCGCTCTTATCTAAAATAAACTCACACACTTCACAATAAGGGACGTCACTATGAAATCTCGCGCTGCTGTCGCATTTGGCCCCGGCCAGCCGCTGAAAATCGTCGAAATCGACGTAGCACCGCCGAAAAAAGGCGAAGTGCTGATCAAAATCACCCATACCGGCGTGTGCCATACCGATGCGTTTACCCTCTCCGGTGACGATCCGGAAGGCGTCTTCCCGGCGGTGCTGGGTCATGAAGGCGGCGGGATTGTGGTGGAAGTGGGCGAGGGCGTGACCAGCCTGAAGCCTGGCGATCACGTTATCCCGCTGTATACCGCGGAATGCGGCGAGTGTAAGTTTTGTAAATCCGGCAAAACTAACCTCTGCCAGGCCGTTCGCGCCACCCAGGGGAAAGGGCTGATGCCGGACGGCACCACCCGTTTCTCCTACAACGGTGAGCCAATCTATCACTACATGGGTACCAGTACCTTCAGCGAATACACCGTTTGCGCGGAGATCTCCCTGGCGAAGGTGAACCCTCAGGCGCCGCTGGATAAAGTCTGCCTGCTGGGCTGCGGCGTAACCACTGGCATTGGCGCGGTGCATAACACGGCAAAAGTCAAAGAGGGCGACACCGTGGCGGTTTTTGGTCTTGGCGGCATTGGTCTGGCGGTGATTCAGGGCGCAGTCCAGGCGAAGGCCGGTCGTATCATCGCGGTCGATACCAACCCGGAAAAATTCAAGCTGGCGGGCGAAATGGGCGCGACCGATTTTGTGAACCCGAAAGATCACGAGAAACCGATTCAGGAGGTCATCGTAGAGATGACCGACGGCGGCGTGGACTTCAGCTTCGAGTGTATCGGCAACGTGAACGTGATGCGTTCCGCGCTGGAGTGCTGCCATAAAGGCTGGGGCGAGAGCATCATCATCGGCGTGGCCGGGGCGGGCCAGGAGATCAAAACCCGTCCATTCCAGCTGGTGACAGGACGCGTCTGGCGCGGCTCCGCCTTTGGCGGGGTGAAGGGGCGTACCCAGCTTCCTGGCATGGTGGAGGATGCTATGGTCGGTAAAATTCAGCTCGACCCGTTCATTACCCACCGTTTGCCGCTGGAGCAGATCAACGACGCGTTCGATCTGATGCACGAAGGAAAATCCATCCGCACCGTCATTCATTTCGGCGACAAGTAACTCTTCTGCCAGCGGTTTTTAGCCGCTGGCATTTCTTTAATAATCTTCTCTAAAGTGTGACCAGTGCGGCGTTTTTAGCCGTAATCTAAATCCCCACCGTGCCGATGACTATTTAACACGCATGTTTTTACGCATCTTCCCTACAAGAGAGTCGACGGTCATGGACAACACTACTTCGATGCAGGCGCAGCGCAAGCTGGGCTTCCTGCATCACATCAGGCTGGTTCCGCTGTTTTCCTCCATTCTCGGTGGCATTATTCTGCTGTTTGCCTTGAGCTCAGGGCTGGCGGGGTATTTCCTGCTGCAGGCCGATAACGATCAGCAGGACGTTACATCTGAAATTCAGGTGCGTATGGGGCTGTCGAACAGCTCAAACCATCTGCGAACCGCGCGTATCAATATGATCCACGCCGGGGCGGCAAGCCGTATCGCGGAGATGGAAGCGATGAAGCAGAACATCCGCGAGGCGGAAACGCGAATTAAGCAGTCCCAGGATAGCTTTACCGCCTATATGAATCGTTCCGTGCGTAGCCCGGCGGACGAAGCGCTGGATGCGGACCTGAAGGCACGCTACGACGCCTATATCGCGGGCCTGCAGCCGATGGTCAAATTTGCCAAAAACGGCATGTTCGAGGCGATCATCAACCACGAAAATGAAACCGCCCGCCCGCTGGATGACGCTTATAACGCCGTTCTGCTGAAGGCGATTAAGATCCGTACCGACCGCGCCAATGCGCTGACGGCACAGGCGCACAGCCGCACGCAGCTGGGCCTGATGTTTATGGTGGGGGCGTTTGCGCTGGCGCTGGTGCTGACCGCCATGACCTTCGTTGTGCTGCGCCGCACCGTCATTAATCCGCTGCAGCGTGCAGCGAAACGTATCGAGAATATCGCCAAAGGCGACCTGACGATGCCGGACGACGTGGCCGGACGCAGCGAAATTGGCCGCCTGACGCGCGATCTGCAAACCATGCAGCACTCCCTTGAAACAACGGTCGGCACCGTCCGTCAGGGGGCGGAGGAGATCTACCGGGGTACCAGCGAGATTTCAGCCGGTAACACCGATCTCTCTTCGCGCACCGAGCAGCAGGCCGCGGCCATTGAGCAGACAGCCGCGAGCATGGAGCAACTGACCGCGACGGTGAAGCAGAACGCCGATAACGCGCATCATGCCAGCAAGCTGGCGGAGGATGCCTCCGGAAAAGCCAGCCGCGGCGGCCAGATGGTCTCCGGCGTGGTGAAAACCATGGGCAATATTTCGACCAGTTCGAAGAAAATCTCTGAGATTACCGCGGTGATCAACAGTATTGCCTTCCAGACCAATATCCTGGCGCTTAACGCGGCGGTAGAAGCGGCGCGCGCGGGCGAGCAGGGGCGCGGGTTCGCCGTGGTGGCCAGCGAAGTCCGAACTCTGGCCAGCCGCAGCGCCAACGCCGCAAAAGAGATCGAAAGCCTGATCAACGAATCGGTGTCGCTGATTGACCAGGGTTCCGGTGAGGTCGTTGCCGCAGGCAACACCATGAATGAGATCGTCGAAGCGGTTAAGCGCGTGACCGACATCATGCTGGAAATTGCCGCCGCATCTGACGAGCAGAGCCGCGGTATCGTGCAGGTCAGCCAGGCCATTTCGGAGATGGATAAAGTGACCCAGCAGAACGCCTCACTGGTGGAAGAAGCCTCCGCGGCGGCGGCGTCGCTGGAAGAACAGGGGGCGCGTCTGACCGAGGCGGTCGGGGCGTTTCGTCTGAGCAGTGCGAAGCCGAACCGCGCGGTGGCGTCAGCGCCAGTGGCGACGAGCGCGCCGTTGCGCCCGGCGGCGACAGTTTCGGGGGATAACTGGGAGACGTTCTGAGCCGTGAGTTTTGTCGGGTGGCGGCTTCGCCTTACCCGACCTACTTGTATTTGTAGGCCCGTTTAAGCGTAGCGCCACCGGGCAAAAAAAAGGGACCTTTCGGTCCCTTTTTCATTTGTTACTGCTTATCGGGTAACGCGTACGCGATAACGTAATCACCGCGATCCGGCGACTGGCGGGCGCCCCCGGCGTTAATCACGATGTACTGCTTGCCGGTTTTCGGCGAGACGTAGGTCATCGGGCCGGACTGGCTGCCGACCGGCAGACGGTCCTTCCAGATCTCTTTCCCGGTGGCGGTATCAAACGCGCGCAGGTAGAAATCCTGGGTGCCGGCGAAGAACAGCAGGCCGGACTGGGTTGACAGTGACGCGCCCAGCGTCGGCATACCGATCGGGATTGGCATGTGCATGCGAATGCCCAGAGGGCCGGTATCTTCCACCGTGCCGACAGGGACCTGCCACACCAGCTTGCCGGTTTTCAGGTCAACGGCCGACATGGTGCCGAACGGCGGCTTCTGGCACGGAATGCCCAGCGGCGACAGAAAACGTTCGCGCATCGCGCCGAACGGCGTACCGTCCATCGGGACAATCCCCATCTCAATGCCGCTGGCGTTTTTCGCCACGTTCGCGCGCGGCACCATGTAGTTTGCCAGGCCCAGGCGCATATCGTTGACGAACATCAGGCTGTTGTTCGGGTCAACGGAGACGCTGCCCCAGTTCATTCCACCGAGCGAGCCGGGGAACTGCAGGGAACGGTCGAGACCCGGCGGGGTGAAGACGCCCTGATGACGCATCTCTTTAAACTGAATGCGGCACAGCAGCAGGTCAACAGGCGTCGCCCCCCACATGTCGGACTCGGTCAGCGTCTGGTTGCCAATCATCGGCATGCCCACGGAATACGGCTGGGTCGGTGAGTAGCGTTCACCTTCAACGTTACCCGCCGGAACGGGACGTTCCTCTACCTTCGCCACCGGCTTGCCGGTTTCGCGGTTAAGCATGAAGATCATGCCCTGCTTGCTGGTCTGGACGAGCACAGGTGTGGTGCCGCCTTTGCCGTCCGGCAGGTCGTACAGCAGGGGCTGGGAAGGCAGGTCAAAGTCCCACAGATCGTGGTGGGTGGTCTGGAAATGCCAGCGGACCTGTCCGGTGGCGGCGTCAACGGCGACGATGGAAGAGCTGTATTTATCGTCCAGCGCGGTGCGCTCACCCGCCCAGAAGTCCGGAGTGGCGTTGCCGGTTGGCAGATAGATCAGGTTTAGCTTAGCGTCGTAAGACATCGCTGACCAGACGTTCGGCGTGCCACGCGTGTAGGTCTGGCCTTCCGGCGGCAGGCCGGTCAGGTTCGGATTACCCGGATCCCACGCCCACGCCAGTTTACCGGTGTGAACGTCGTAGGCGCGCACCACGCCCGGCGGTTCGCCGGTGGAGAAGTTATCCGCGACGCGGCCGCCGACGACAACGACATTGCCGGCCACCAGCGGCGTGGAGGTCTGCTGATAATACCCGGGCTTGATCTCGCCCATGCCGACGCTCAGATCAACGGTGCCATGGTCGCTGAAGTCTTCGCAGACCTTGCCGGTATCCGCATTGATGGCAATCAGGCGGGCATCGGTGGTCGGCAGGAACAGACGGCGAGGGCAGGCCGCAGGCGATGTGTCTGTTTGTGACGTTGTCACGATTTCGCGATCTTCAAAATAGCCCAGGCCACGGCAGCGCTGCCAGTTAGGGGCGGTGGCTTTGGAATCATAACGCCATTTCTCTTTACCGGAATCCACGTCCAGCGCCAGTACTTTACTGTACGGGGTACAGACATACAGCGTGTCGCCAACCTGCAGCGGCGTGTTCTGATCTTCCGCGCCGGAGCCGTTGCTTTGCGGAATATCGCCGGTGTGCGCAACCCAGGCAACTTTTAGATCGCTGACGTTTTGCTTGTTGATCTGATCCAGCGCGGCGAAACGGTCGCCGTGGGTGGTATTGCCCCAGTGCTCCCAGTTCTTTTGCTGCTCGTCGGGTGCGACGGGTTTAACCGGAACGGGCTCGTTCGCGGCCACGAGGTTTTGTGGCTTAAACATCCAGCCGAGGCTCACCAGCATCGCCAGCGCGAGCACGGCCGCGACGCCAAAAGCGGGCGCCTTGTTCGCGGCGCTGTGGTTCGCAGCACGCAGGAAAGGCCAGACGATGGCGCAGAGGAAGGCCAGTACGGCAAAGGTGAACAGGCGAGAGAAGAGCGGCCAGAAATCCCAGCCCGCATCGCTTACTGCCCAGAACAGCGAGGCAATAAACGCGATGCCGTAAAGCAGGATCCCGCTGCTGCGATTGAGGAAAATTAGGAGCGCGGCAACGACCATCACCACGCCCATTATCAGGAAGTAAATACTTCCGCCTACGGTGGCGAGCTTAAAGCCCAACCCGCCGACCGCCAGACCGATGAGCATCATCAGTCCGACAAGAAGCCACTGCAGAATACGAGGTACCCCGCGCGGCGCGCTGCCAAATGCCATTTCTGTCTCCTTTAAATCCCCCGCCGTGCTGGGTGTGTACCATCTGGGTAATAAATGCGGGGAATGCAATGATTAACACGAGTGAATTCGTATTTATAAAATGATATGCGAACCATTTGGTGAATTCGTGGCTATGATAAAACTGTTAAATTGTTTTGCGCAATTGTTAATGAATCATTCCGCATTATTTGATTAACGCACAGGCCAGTTCCCTCTCCCCTAAGGGGAGAGGGTGAGGGGTAAGAGGTCAAACAGGCATGGATTTGCGAATGGCGCTCAGCAGCGTCTGTGCGCCCGTGGAAAGTGGGGTATCCACACGGGTCAGAATGCCGATAGGTTCGCCCGCACCGGGGGAGGTGATCGGCAGGGCGGTCAGCGTCCCCTGGCGCAAATCGTCTTTTACCGCACCGGAAGGCACGAACCAGACGTAGTCATAATCCAGGGTGAGCTGACGCGAAAGGGAGGCCGAAAGCGTTTCGATACATCCTGAAGGCAGCGTACACCCCTGCATCTGCAGCAAAGTTTCAGCGGCCTGCCGCGGAACGGTCCCTTTCGGGCAAACCACTACCGGCCACTCCATCACCCGGCTTAACGTCACGGTGTCCTGAAGCAGGGGATGATCGGGACGAACCACCAGCTTCAGGGATTCCAGAAACAGCAGTTCATAATTGAGGCCGCCCATCAGTTCAGGGTCGGACATTCGACCGATACCGAGATCCAGTTCACCGGATTTAAGCCCCGCGAGCAGCATGGTGTTATTCATGGTGGCAACCTGAATAGTAGTATTGCGCTGCTGCTTGTGGAACTGACCAATAACGGGCGGCAGAATCCCCAGCGCCGCGGTTGGCAGGGCGCCGACGCGAACCACCTCGCTGGAGAGCTCTTCTTTTCGGTGCAGGGACTGGCCGGCGGTGTTGAGCGCATCCAGCACCTTTACGGCGTGCGTCAGGAACTGTTCGCCTACCAGAGTCAGCTGTGCCCCAAGCCGACCGCGATCAAATAGCCGGGCGCCGGTCAGCTGTTCCAGCTCGTTGAGGGTTTTCGAGAGCGCAGGCTGGCTCAGGTTAAGAGTTTCAGCCGCACGCCCCAGCGTTCCCTGTTGAGCGACGGCCACAAATGTATGCAAATGGCGCAAGCGTATGCGCTGACTGAACAGACCATTTTTTTCCATAGGCGATGTTAAAAACAGAGCGATGCGGGTGACAAGTTAAGTTGTTTAATTTTGATAACCTGATAGCAAAATATTTTTAACATTTGATCTGTTTGAGTTACAACATGTTTTTCAGGCAAGGCGGGTGATGAACGTCCTTGTTCATTTATTGCTCACTGCGAGGAAGGGAGAAAAGGATAACGCATTTTTAAATCACGCCGTCCCCGCCGTCAGAACACCACACCTGACCGGAGGTAAAGGAACATTCATCGGAGGCCAGCGTAACGTACAGCGGAGCAATCTCGACGGGCTGCCCCGGACGACCCAGCGGGGTATCACCGCCGAACTCCTTCACTTTTTCCATCGGCTGCCCGCCGCTGGACTGCAATACCGTCCAGTACGGGCCGGGGGCGACCGCGTTGACGCGAATCCCTTTCGGACCCAGCTGTTTGGCTAAGGATTTGGTAAACACCGCCAGGCAGGCCTTCGTCTGGGCATAGTCTAGCAGCACGGGGCTGGGCTTCACCGCCTGAACGGAAGAGGTGTTAATGATCACGGACGACGCTTTCAGGTGGCGCAGAGCCGCCTTAGTGATCCAGAAGGGGGCGTAAACGTTGGTTTTAAACGTCGCGTCAAAATCTTCGGTGGTCAGCTCTTCAAGGGATTCCCGGTATTGCTGACGGCCTGCGTTGTTGATCAGAATATCCAGCCCGCCCAGTTTCGAGACGGCTTCTTCGACCAGATTCTGACAGAAGGTTTCGTCCCGGACGTCACCCGGGAGCGCGACGGCCTTACGACCTTCCGCTTTGATCAGATCGATGACCTCGGCGGCATCTTTCTCTTCTTCAGGCAGATAGTTGATCGCAACGTCAGCGCCTTCACGCGCATAGGCGATAGCCACCGCGCGACCAATACCGGAGTCACCACCGGTAATCAGCGCTTTTTTGCCGGCAAGGCGGCCATGTCCTTTGTAGCTTGTTTCCCCGTGGTCGGGTACCGGCTGCATTTCGGATGCCAGTCCCGGCGGCGTTTGCGGCTGTTCCGGGAACGGGGGTTGCGGGTAAGCGTTCGTACGTTGTGTAGTATCACTCATAGCTGACTCCTTAAGCCAAGGGGTGAGATTTGATGGATAGTTGCAGCGTTAACGCTTCGCTGAATTATTTCTGCAAACGATCAACACGAACGACGGCAGGAGATGATTTTTTATCAAGCGAACCGTTGATACTGATCATCTGATCGGGTTTTACCGTTCTGCCGTCGAAGACTGCCTGGGGAATAATAACGTCGATTTTTCCGGTTTTATCCTGGAATACAAACTTATCGCCGCTACCGTCAATAAGATTACCGCGCAATGAAATTGTCGCGCCATCGTGCATTTGTTTTGCCTGTTCGATGGTCATAATACGCGCGTCGTCGGTTCCACGATATCCGCTGTCCAGCGCGTGGGGTGGCGGCGGTACTTCACCTTTTTGTAACCCGCCGTTATTATCAGCCCATGCGGCTGGAACCAGAAATATCAAAAAAGCGGAAATAAGTGATAATTTCATCTGATATCCTTCATTTTTGAGTGTCTTGACATATTAAGTATTGTTGCTATTCCTTTATGTGGCAAATGTGATAAGTCTTAAAAACATTCTCTTTTGAAATCAAAACTATCATTAAATAAGCGAAACGGTGACGACGGCCATGAAGCGTGAAAATGAAAAGTTACCCGGGATAGATGAGAGTTATCGCTTGCTGAGGTTCGAATATACATTTCGGCAGGTGGGTTTTGTGGTCCTCCTGGTTATTATCATCGCAGCGGTTGCCGGTCTTTTTTCCAGCGGAATGGTGAGCGAGACGGCCAAAACCAATACCGCTAACTCATTGAGCATAAACTATGAACGTTTTGGCAGGCGGGAGACGGAGTCAAGAATGCAGTTCACGTTCCCGGTGAAAACGGAGGGCAGCTATACCCTCAGCCTGACCAGCGACAGCAGCGACGTGTACGAGCCCGGCAGCGTCTGGCCGCAGCCGGACAAAATGTATAGCCATGAAAAAACCCTCTATTTGGTCTATGACTACCTGCAAAAATCAGACAATTTCTCAGTTTTATACTTCACGACACCTTCCAGAGCCGGTAAATGGAACACCGTCATCCGCGTCAACAACGAGCCAGAGATAAATATCTGGCAATTTATTTATCCGTAGGAGGCTGATATGGATATGGTCTTTCGCGCGCTGGCGATTTATCTGTTTCTCGTGGTGGTATTTAAAGTGGCGGGGCGTCGCGCGCTGCTGCAGATGACCAGCTTTGATCTCATCCTCCTCTTGATTATTAGTGAGGCGACGCAACAGGCGCTTCTGGGTCAGGATTTCTCCGTCACCGGCGCGATGATTACCATTACCACGCTGGTGGTAGTTGACATTATATTTGGGCTTATGAAGAAGTATTTTTCACCGGTGGAGAATATTCTGGATGGTACGCCGGTAATTCTGGTTGAAAACGGCGTGCCGCTAGCGGATAAGCTAAAAAAAGTCGACGTGTCCTGTGATGATATTCTGGTGTCAGCGCGACAGAATAATGGCATTACAGAAATGAGTGGAATTAAATATGCCATACTTGAGCGCAATGGTCATATTTCAATCATTCCTTTTGAGAAATAAGAGGCGGCAAGATGAGCAATCTTTTACACGACAGTCATTTTACCGTGAGTGACCTCACCAAAAAGCTGGCGAGTAAATTAACCGATGCCGGGCTGCGGTTAACCACGGCGGAATCCTGCACGGGAGGAAAGCTCTCGGTGGCGCTGTGTGCAGAGGAAAACACGGCCGATTTTTATGATGTCGGGCTGGTTGTGTTCAGCGATGAAGCCAAATCGCGGATCCTCGGCGTGCGTCCTGAGACGCTGGCGCGCTACACCGCCGTCAGTGAACAGACGGTCACCGAGATGGCCGCCAGCATCCGTGACATTGCCCGGGCGGATATCAGCATCGCTATCAGCGGCTATGCGGGCCCGGAAGGGGGCGATGACGGCACCGTGGCGGGTACGGTCTGCTTTGCCTGGAATGTGCGCGGCGAGACGGAAACCCGCACCGTCCTTTTCTCCGGCGACTGTGAGGATGTGGTGGAGAAAGCGGTGCACTACTCGCTCGCGGAACTGGTAACAAAACTGTCGGACGGCAATAACGGCTAAATTCACGCGGAGGTTCTATGGCGGTCATAGTGATTACCGGCGGGACGGCGGGCGTGGGAAAAGCCACGGCGCTGTACTTTGCAAAGGCAGGTTACAATGTGGGGATTATCGCCCGCGATGAAGCCAGCCTGCACTCAACCCAGGAAGAGCTGCGCCGCTTTGGTGTTAATGCCCATGCGGTGCAGGCGGACGTCGCCGATAGCCAGGCGGTAGTGGATGCGGCTAATGAGATCGAGTATCGCCTCGGGGCGATTGATGTCTGGGTCAACAATGCGATGGGGGCCGTGCTGGCACCGTTTCGTACCCTGACGCCGGATGAGTTTCGTCGCGTGACGGATGTCACCTACCTCGGGTTTGTCAACGGCACACGCGCCGCGCTGGAGCTGATGGTGCCCCGCGACAGGGGCGTGATTATTCAGGTGGGTTCCGCGCTGGCCTACCGTTCCATCCCTTTGCAGTCGGCCTACTGCGGAGCCAAAGCGGCGATCCGCGGGTTCACCGATGCGGTGCGAACCGAGCTAATGCACGAGAACAGCCGGGTACAGCTTTCGATGGTTCAAATGCCGGGCCTCAATACGCCGCAGTTCGAATGGGCGAGGAATAAGTTTGCCTGGGCTATGCGCCCGGTGCCGCCGGTCTTTGAGCCTGAAGTCGCCGCCAGGGCCATCTTTAAAGTTGCACAAAAACCGGTGCGCGAGCTGTGGGTGGGCAGCAGCACCATCCAGTCCATCGTCGGGCAATTTCTCTTCCCGGGCTATCTTGACCGGCTGATGGTGAAAAAGGCCTGGGAAGGCCAGATGACCGACGATCTGAACGCAGCGGATCGCCGGGACTATCTCGACCAGCCGGTTAACGACCTGCACAAAATCCATGGGCGTTTTACGGACGAAGCAAAAGACCGCGCCCCGTCCGTCACCTCCGGTATGCCGGGTAAGGTGGCGCTGGGGGCGCTCGCGGTGGCGGGGATTATGCTGACCCGTCTGATCGCCCGGCGGAAACGCTAATCAGCGCAGCGCGCTGCGGTGCGTCCAGAACCATCGGTAGCCGTAGCCGCTAATACTGAGCTCGACGGTTTTGCCGCAAACCAGCGCGTCGTCTTAGCGTTTGTCCTCAAGGCAGGCGGTCCAGGTGGCGTGGCGGATCCCCTTTGCGGTGAACTGAACGGGCTGGTCGCTGAAGTTAACGAAGGTCAGGATGCTGCGCTCGTCGGTCTCGTAATAGATCCCCAGCACCGCGTCATGATCGAGGGTGATGAGGCGAAAGGGCGCCACGGCAATTTCGGGGAACTCCGAGCGGGTATTGGCAATATCGATTATCCGGTGCAGGAGCGAGTTGCGGTGAAGCAGCGAATCGGCGACGTTGATTTTCTGATAGCGATAGGGGCCGTGGTCGATTATCGGCGCAATAAATTTTTCAGGATCGGCCGCCGAAAAACCGCCGCCCTGCGAACCTGCCCACTGCATCGGGGTACGAACGGCGTAGCGTTCCTCCAGCTCCAGGTCATCACCCATGCCGATCTCATCTCCGTAGCGCATCACCGGCACGCCCGGCAGGGAGAAGAGCACCGCGTGGCAGAACGCCAGCCGCTTTTGATCGCCATTCAGCATCGGCGCAAGGCGTCTGCGGATCCCGCGCTGATAGACGTTCATCTCCTCGTCAGGGGCGAAGGTGTCGAGGACAAACTGTTTATCTTTCTGACTAATCCCTTCCAGATCCAGCTCGTCATGGTTGCGCAGCCAGTTGGCAAAGCAGCATGAATCGGGCGGGACGATCATTTTCTTCACCGCGTTGCGCAGTGGGCGGGCGCTTTTCCTGGCCAGGCTGACGTAGAAATACTTGTTGAGCCAGAAATTAAGCACCAGATGCAGGCGGTCGTTATTGCCGAAGTAGTCTTTATAGGTCTCAACGTCCACGTCCACTTCACCGAGCAGGATGGCGTCCGGATTGCGCTGCTCGATAAGACGGCGCATATGCTCCAGGATCCACAGGCCCTTCTTTTCGTCACCGTTTCCCGCCTGCGTGGTGAGGTGGGACGCGGCATCGAGGCGAAACCCGGACACCCCCAGCTTGAGCCAGAAGAGGATAATATTCTCAATTTCCTTAAGCACGGCGGGTGAGGTCAGGTTCAGATCCGGCTCGTGACGATAAAACATATGCCGGTAATACTGTCCCGCCTCGTCATCCCAGCTCCAGATGCTCTTTTCCACGCCGGGGAACATGGGTGGCGTGTCGTCGTCGTCGCTATCCGACCAGATATAGTAGTCGCGATACGGCGAGGTGGGGCTGCGGCGAGCCTGCTGGAACCAGGGATGGGCGTCGGAGGTGTGCTGGATCAGCAGCTCAATAATGACCTGCATGCCCAGCTCCCGGGCCTGTTCGATAAAGGCGATGATATCGGCCAGTTTTCCGAAGCGGGGATCCACCTGCAGATGGTCGCTGACGTCGTAGCCTTCATCCAGAAA
Organism: Enterobacter asburiae; assembly: GCA_011754535.1. Taxonomy (NCBI): domain Bacteria; kingdom Pseudomonadati; phylum Pseudomonadota; class Gammaproteobacteria; order Enterobacterales; family Enterobacteriaceae; genus Enterobacter; species Enterobacter asburiae. The sequence continues at coordinate 2,354,665 of JAAQVN010000001.1, forward strand.
GGGCGTGAGGTAAAACGGGGTGATCCAGATAACCGTCGCCCCCATGCGGCGAATATAGCGCAGCTTGGCCGCTATCCCGGCGATATCCCCGCAGCCATCGCCGTTTATATCGTAAAAAAGCGCGGTATCAATCTGGTAGATAATGGCTCGTGTATGCCAGTCCGTCATAGCGTTCCTCAGTGATAGCCTTCAGTATCCGACACTTTACCCCGGAAAACATAGTAGCTCCAGGCGGTGTACACCAGAATCACCGGAATAATCAGCAGGGTCCCGACCAGCATAAACAGCTGGCTGGCGGGGGGCGCCGCGGCTTCCCACAGAGTGATGCGCGGCGGAATAATGTTCGGCCACAGGCTGATACCGAGCCCGCTAAACCCGAGGAAAATCAGCCCCAGCGTAAGCAGGAAGGGACGCGAGTGGCTGGCCGGGTTGCGGGTCAGGCGCCAGATCAGCACGCTGAAAAGCCCGACTAGCAGCGGAACCGGCAGGAACCAGAAGAAGTTGGGCAGGGTAAACCAGCGGTCGGCTACGTACTGCCAGCCGAGCGGCGTCCAGACGCTGACGACCGCGATGACCACCACCAGGGCCAGCAGCACGTGGCGGGTCAGCTCGCGCATCCGGTGCTGCAATGCGCCTTCACTTTTCATGATAAGCCAGGTGGTGCCCAGCAGCGTGTAGGCGACGACCAGTCCGATACCGCAGAAGAGGTTAAAGGGCGTCAGCCAGTCGAGCGGCGAGCCCACAAATCGTCTGCCCTCAACCTCAAAGCCGTTGATCACCGCCCCCACGACGATCCCCTGGCTGAAGGTGGCGAGCAGGGAGCCACCGGCGAAAGAGTAGTCCCAGAATTTGCGGTGCGAAGGCGTCGCTTTAAAGCGAAACTCAAAGGCTACCCCACGAAAGATGAGGCCGATCAGCATCGCGGTAAGGGGGATGGTCAGCGCATCAATAATGACCGCATAAGCCAGCGGGAACGCGCCGAACAGCCCGGCGCCGCCGAGCACCAGCCAGGTCTCGTTGCCGTCCCACACGGGTGCTACGCTGTTGACCATCACATCCCGCTCTTTCGCATCGCCCACGAAGTTAAATAGCAGGCCGATGCCCAAATCAAAGCCATCCATAATGATGTACATCAGCGTGGCAAAGACGATGATGGCAAACCAGATAACAGAGATATCGACGCCCATCAGTTTCTCTCCTGTTCCGGAACAGACTCCGCGGCAGACAGCGGACGGGCGGGGGTGCCCGACGTGTTTGAGGTCAGCGTATCGACAGGCTGCGGGCCTTTCTTAATCAACCGGATGAGGTAAACATAGCCCACGCCAAACACCGACGAGTAGACAACGAAGAACGCCAGCAGGCTGATGCTCATCTGCAGGGTGCTGTGCAGGGAGACCGCGTCAATCGTGCGCAGATAACCGTAGACGACCCACGGCTGGCGGCCCACTTCGGTGGTTACCCAGCCGGCTAGCAGCGCCACCAGACCCGCGGGCCCCATGCAGAGGGCAAACCACTGGAACGGGCGCGAGTGATAGAGCCTGTGGCGATAGCGTAGCCACAGGCTGACCAGGCCGAGGGTAATCATCAGCAGGCCCATCCCGACCATGATGCGGAACGACCAGAAGACGATGGTTGAGTTTGGGCGATCCTCTTTCGGGAAGTCTTTCAGCGCCGGCACCTGCTTATCCAGGCTGTGCGTCAGGATAAGGCTGCCGAGGGCGGGGATCTCCAGACCGTATTTGGTGCGCTCCTCGTCCATATCCGGCAGGCCAAACAGCAGCAGCGGCGTGGCCTCGCCGGGCGGATTTTCCCAGTGCCCCTCGATGGCGGCAATTTTGGCAGGCTGATGCTCAAGCGTGTTCAGGCCGTGCATATCGCCCACCACGGCCTGGATGGGGGCGACCAGCAGCGCCATCCACATCGCCATCGAGAACATGGTGCGTATGGCAGGGGTATCGTTTCCGCGCAGCAGGTGCCATGCGCCCGACGCGCCGACGAACAGCGCGCTGCTCAGAAACGCGGCGATGGCCATATGGATAAGGCGGTAAGGGAAGGAGGGGTTAAAGATAATCGCCAGCCAGTCCTGCGGAATAACCTGTCCGTTTTCGATAGTAAAACCCTGCGGGGTGTGCATCCAGCTGTTGGAGGCGAGGATCCAGAAGGTCGACATCAGCGTGCCGAGCGCCACCATGCAGGTTGAAAAGAAGTGCAGCCCGGGGCCGACCTTGTTCCAGCCGAACATCATAACGCCCAGGAAGCCGGCTTCCAGGAAGAAGGCGGTTAACACCTCGTAGGTCAGCAGGGGGCCGGTAATGCTGCCCGCGAACTGGGAGAACCCGCTCCAGTTGGTACCGAACTGATACGCCATGACCAGCCCGGAAACCACCCCCATCCCGAAGTTAACGGCAAATATCTTGAGCCAGAAGTGGTAAAGCGAACGCCAGACGTCGTTTTTGGTGCGCAGCCACATGCCCTCCAGCACGACAAGATAGCTGGCAAGACCAATGGTTATCGCCGGGAAAAGAATGTGAAACGAGACGGTAAAAGCGAACTGAATTCTGGCTAGATGGAATGCATCAAGTTCGAACATTGTCCGTACCTCTGAAGCGATGGGGCACGAGAATTACCGGTAGCGCAGGGCTACCGGCAAAACCGATTACGGTTTAGTCTTTCCGGCGCCCAGCTCGGCACCGGTCAGCGGGTCGGAATGTGGATCGGACTTCGTGCGGGCAGACATCGCCTTAACCAGGGTTGCCTGTTCGGTTGTGAGCGTCACACTGGCGCTGCCGTCACCGCCATCCACCGCAGGCTGGGGGGACTCAACGTAATCAAAGTGCTTATCGCTGTTCCAGCTTCCGCGAACCTCTCCACCTTCTGACATATTGTAGTACTTGTTGGTGAATTCCTCGATTGGCGGCAGTTTCCCCGGCGGGAAATTATTACGAATGGACTGTAACGCTTTTTCAAAGGAGAGCTGATGCGCCGCCTCACGCGTCATCAAAAACGCCAGCGCATCTTTTACTCCGGGATCGTCAGTGACGTTGATCAGCCGTTCGTAGATGATCTTCGCCCTGGCCTCTGCCGCCACGTTCGAGCGCAGATCTGCAGTTGGCTCGCCGATGGTATCGACGTAGGCCGCCGTCCAGGGCACGCCCGCCGAGTTAGTGAGCGGTGTGCCGCCGCCGTAGAGCAGGGAAGTGATGTGGCTGTCGTTCCCGTTTTCGGTCATGGACCGATAGAGCTCAGCCTCATTTTCCACCCCTTCCGCCAGCGCGCCTTTGGCACCTTTGTTCAGCATGCCGACCAACGTACCGATGATTTCGAGGTGGCTTAACTCCTCGGTTGCAATGTCCATCAGCATATCCTTACGGCCAGGATCGTCATCGCTCAACCCTTGCGTAAAGTAGCGGCAGGCGGCCGCCAGTTCGCCCTGCGGCCCGCCAAACTGTTCCAGGAGTAGATTGGCGAGACCCGGGTTCGGTTCAGCAACGCGAACCGTGTATTGCAGCTGTTTAACGTGTCGAAACATATAGACTCTCCTGAGTTATTTTTTCGCTTCGACACCCGATGCGTCTGAACGCAGCAGGAACTGTTCCGTCGTCTGCGGGATGTGGCGAATCAGCCAGTCGGCCATCTCGCGCTCTTCCGCCAGGATCGTCTCAATGGCGGGCACGGAGGCACTATCGCCCGCTTTTTTTGCGGCGGCGAGCAGGGAGGTGTAGCAGGCGATTTCAAACTGTTCGAAAACATAGCCGCTGATTGAGCCCTTAACGATTTCATCAGACGGGAACATGCCGCCGATGGACTGACCCAGCGCCGCCATTTTGCTCATCGAGTCTTTTAAAACCGAACGAGAAATATCATTACGGTCGAGGATTTCCTCCAGCAATGTAATTTGCCGTTTTGTCTCATTAATATGCTGTTCAATTCTGGCGCGAACATCGGGATAATTATCGATGCGGCTGGCCATGGATTCCAGCATTGACTCGGCTTGCTTTTCCATCGCATGGGCATCGCGTAGCCAGTCATGGTAGTGTTCTACGTGATTCATCATTGTATCCTCATTAGGGGTTCGCTTATTTGGTCTCACTCTCAGCAGCCTGATCGGCACGCGCGGCACTGTAGCCAGATAAATGGCCGACAATATTGGCGTAAATACTGATGATAATGACCCATAGCACGCTGTTCTTCCACCATATTACGGAAGGGATAGCGAGAATGAACCATATTATAGCTGCCGTTAAATGGCACCGTTTAATTGTCCTGGGACTGATGCTCATTTTATTTAACCTGTGTTATTGCGTCATTTCTGCGCTTTTTGGTTAATATTTACAACGGCCAGATCGGTGAGTTTAAGGTCGGTCTCTTTTTCTTCTTCCAGCGTTTCGGCAAGAAGCTTAACGGCTTTTTTATAGCCAAGTTGTTCTGCAAGCGTTGCTAGAGTACCGTAACTGGCAATTTCGTAATGCTCTACTTTTTGCGCAGCGGCAATTAGGGCAGCATCACGGACTTCATTTTTTTCCGTGCTTTCGATGACTTCGTTGGCTTCTTCAATTAAGCCTTCCATCGCCACGCATTTCATGCGCTTGAGTTTGATACCGTCTTCTTGTTCGACGATCTGGTCGATACGCTCGATCTGGCCCTGCGTCTCTTCAAGGTGTGCGGTAAAGGCCGCGCTCAGTTTCTCGCTGGATGCGGCGCGGGCAAGCTTACTCAGCGCGCGGGTAAGCTGTTTTTCCGCACTGTAGGTATCCGAGAGAAGATGAATAAATACATCCTCAACACTTTTCATATTCATAATTATTACGCTCCGGTAAAATAAGGAGAGGGTACTGCGAGCTTTTCAGCCCGCAGCATGCTCTCTGGTTTTATTAAAAGAGTACTAAATAAGATCAGGAGTTATCAGATTTACGGCCTCCGCCGTGACTGTTCTGTCCCCCTTTCTTACCCGCTTCAGATGCGCGTTGCGGATCGTTTTTAAAATTACCACCGCTGTGCTGGCCACCTTTACGTCCAGCTTCTGATGCTTTTTCACGGTCTTCAGCGAAATTACCGGAACCACCACGATGCTCTGCCATATTAAACCTCATATTCATATATTGGTTATGTCAGTACGATACGAAAATATTCCGTATCACTCGTCGTTCGATTAATAACTTTAGTCGCTATGGGGCATTCGTCAAATGCGTCTTGCTATTTGCGGTTGCGTTATTTTTGAATATTGAACGCTTTGCGCTTCGCCTGACGGGAAAATATTGAGAAGTGGGAGGGACTTGTAAACGTTAGCTAAGATTAGTCCTAAGTTTCGACTAAAAAGTTGAAAGGTGAAGATAAAATAAAGGGCGTGCCATGACTGATTATTTTGCAATCGGCACCGTGCGAAAAATTAATACTTTATAGCTAGAAAACTGAGCCATAAATAATTATAAGGAAAATCCTGGAAAAAGATGACGAGGCGAAAAGCGCGTTTCGGCAGGGAGCGTCAGCGACCGGTAGCACACGGTTTGACCACTGTCGTCTTAAGATCACAAATCAGAAATTCTTCCCCCCGGAAGGAACGGGTTTCTCTACACTCCAGGTAATATTCACTGGAGGCATGACATCATGGCGAACACCATCACGGCTGATGATATTCGGGAACATTTTTCGCAGGCTATGTCGGCGATGTACCAGCAGGAAGTTCCGCAGTACGGCACGTTGCTTGAACTGGTTGCGGACGTAAACCTGGCGGTTCTGGAAAATAACCCACTCTTACATGAACAACTGGCGAATGCCGACGAGCTGGCGCGCCTTAACGTGGAGCGTCATGGGGCGATCCGCGTCGGGACGGCACAAGAGCTTTCCACCCTGCGCCGTATGTTTGCCATTATGGGCATGTATCCGGTCAGCTATTACGATCTCTCCCAGGCGGGGGTGCCGGTCCACTCGACGGCGTTTCGTCCGGTTGATGATGCGGCGCTGTGCCGCAATCCGTTTCGTATCTTTACCTCTCTGCTGCGCCTTGAGCTGATTGAAAACCTGGCGTTACGCGAGCGGGCGGCAGAAATTCTCTCTCACCGAAACATCTTTACGCCACGCTGTCTGGAACTTATTGATCTCCACGAGTTGGAAGGGGGCTTTACCGAAACGCAGGCGCACGAGTTTGTACAGGAAGCGTTAGAAACCTTCCGCTGGCACCGTCATGCAACGGTCGACCAGGAGACCTACCTGGCGTTGAGTCACGAGCACCGTCTGATTGCCGACGTGGTCTGCTTCCCCGGGTGCCATATCAACCACCTCACGCCGCGCACGCTGGACATTGACCGTGTGCAGGAGCTGATGCCGAAGTATGGCATTGAGCCAAAAATTCTGATCGAAGGGCCGCCGCGTCGTGAAGTGCCGATCCTGCTGCGTCAGACCAGCTTCAAGGCGCTGGAAGAGCCGGTGCTTTTCGCCGGTGAACACAAAGGCACCCACACCGCGCGCTTCGGTGAAATTGAACAGCGCGGCGTGGCGCTGACCCCGAAAGGTCGGGAACTGTACGATAGCCTGCTGGCCCAGGCCGGAACCGGTAAAGATAACCTCACGCACCAGCTGCATTTACAGGAGATTTTCAGCGCCTTCCCGGACAGCGAAATGTTCCTGCGCCGTCAGGAGCTTGCCTATTTTCGCTACCGCCTGACCCCGGCGGGAGAAGCCCATCGCCACGCGTTTCGTCCGGGAGACGATCCGCAACCGCTGATCGAGCGCGGTTGGGTGGTTGCTCAGCCGATCACCTACGAGGATTTCCTCCCGGTCAGCGCGGCGGGGATTTTCCAGTCCAATCTCGGGAACGAAACCCAGGCCCGCAGCCGCGGTAATGCCAGCCGCAATGCGTTTGAAGCCGCGCTCGGCTGCCCGGTGTATGACGAGTTTTCGCTCTACGAGGAGGCGGAAACGCGCAGCAAACAGCGTTGCGGTTTGCTCTGAAATCGTTACTCTTCAGGGGTGTGATGGAAAAAATAAGGTTGTTATGCAAAATCCTTCCGCCCCTGTGGTTGAAACGCGCCAGGGCGCACTGTCTGGTTTAACCGATGAAAACGTTCACCGCTGGTGCGGTATTCCCTATGCCGCACCGCCCGTTGGCGAGTGGCGCTGGCGCTCGCCGCGGCCTCCGGAACGCTGGGAAGGCGTGCGTGAAGCCACCGCCTTTTCGCCCTCAAGCTGGCAAAGCAGTGAATATTGTCAGGAGCTGGGCGGGGGCGATCCAGGCCAGTTTTCTGAAGACTGCCTCTATCTTAACGTCTGGTCCCCCGTTGACCGTACCGGGCCGCTCCCGGTCATGGTCTGGCTGCACGGGGGCGGGTTTACGATCGGCGCCGGTGGCCTGCCGCCGTACAACGGCAAAGCCCTGGCATCACGCGGGGTGGTTGTCGTCACGATTAACTACCGTCTCGGCCATCTCGGCTTTTTCGCCCATCCCGCGCTGGAGGGGGAAGAAGAGCGGGTGGTGCATAATTTTGCCCTGCTGGACCAGATCGCCGCGCTCGAATGGGTGAGGGAGAATATCGCCGCGTTTGGCGGCGACCCCAATAACGTCACCCTGTTTGGCGAATCCGCCGGCGCGCGCAGCGTGCTTTCTCTGCTGGCCTCGCCGCTGGCAGCAGGATTGTTCCATAAGGCGATAGTGCAAAGCGGATACACCTTGCCGGACACGCCGCGCGAGCAGGCCCTGCAAAAAGGGGAAGCGCTGGCCGCCCATTTTGGTCTGGAGAACGCGACGGCAGAGCAGCTGCGCGCCATTCCGCCCGAGGCGTTCTGGCCGTTGACCGCGCCGCTGAACATCGCCCCGGCGCCCATCGTCGGGGATTGCGTTCTGCCGGAGGCGATGCTGGACGTCTTTTTCGCCGCCCGCCAGCATCCCGTGCCGGTGATGATTGGCTCCAACAGCGATGAAGCCAGCGTGATGGCGGTGTTTGGGGTCGACCTCGCAGGGCAAATCCAGAAGCTTCGCCGGGAGCGCCGCTTCGGTCTGGGGCTCATCAAGCTGCTTTATCCGGGCGTGAAGGGCGATGAGGAGCTCGGCAGGCAGGTATGCCGCGACATGGCCTTCACCACCATGGGCTACGTGGTGATGCAGGCCCAGCAGCGCGTCGGCGGGCTTTGCTGGCGTTACTGGTTTGACTATGTGGCCGAAGCGGAACATGGCACGTATATCAACGGCGCCTGGCACGGCAACGAAGTTCCCTATGTCTTCGATACCCTCGGCCAGGTGGAGCCTTCACGTCAGTATGTCAATGAGCGGGATCTACAGTTTGCCGCCCAGGTGGCTGATTACTGGGTAAGCTTTGCGCGCGATGCCGGAACGCATGACTGCCTTCACGGGCCGACGCGCTGGCCAGCCTGCCGCAAAGGGCGGGACGTGCTGTTACGTATTGGCGTGAATAAATATGCGGGTTTCAGGCTTGAAAACCGCTTTATGCGCGCCCGCATGAGTCTCTTCAAACGCGTGATGAAGCACCACGTCAGCCTCGATTAAGCAAACAGGCGCGAAACGCCGACAGACCATTTTCCTGGCAAGGCGTTTCGCGTAGCACCAGCCGGTAGCTCGCGCCGGTTTTTACACTTGCTTCATAGGGGCGCATCAGCCTTCCGGCGCGGACATCTTCTGCCACCAGCGTTTCGTCGGCGATGGCAACACCAAGCCCCTGAATGGCGGCGGTGATGGCGAGATCCATCGTATCGAAGTGTTGATTTTTGTGCATAGCAAAGCCCGGACCTTCCTGATTCGCCAGCCACAGTGACCAGTCTGTCTTATCCCTTGTCGGGTGAAGAAACGTCAGCGAACCCAGTGCGGCACCCGCCCTGACGGGGCTGAATACCGGGGTTAGCGCCTCTTCGAACAGCAGATCGCCTGCGCTCATGTGCGTGCCGAAGACGATGGCCGCGTCGTAAGATTCGGTTTTGAAATTGACGTTATGATCGGTGGTGGTGGTGAGCGCGATCTGCAGGTCCGGCTGCTCGCGCTCTACCTCCAGCAGACGCGGCACCAGCCAGCGCATGGCGCAGGTAGGCGCCTTAAGCCGGATCACCGTGTGCAGGCTGCGGGCCTGGTCGGCTACGGTCAGCAGCTGCCCGAAAGCGGACTGCAGCTCAGGCAGCAGGGCGCTGCCCTGGGGCGAGAGGCGCAGCCCGCGCGCGTGGCGCTCAAAGAGCGGAAAACCAAACCACGTCTCAAGAGAAGAAATCTTGCGGCTCACAGCCCCCTGCGTCAGACACAACTCTGCGGCGGCGTGGGTCAGATTCAGGTGACGCGCGGTGACTAAAAATGCGTCGATGGCATTGAGCGGGAGCGAACGGCGCGACATGAAAACACCTCAGCTATGCATTTTTCTCATGGCTATTATGACAACAATTCGATTGTCCCGGCAACGCACTTGTTGTTTGAATAGTTATGCAATGTCCATGAGAAGGGAAAGAGGATGACTTTACGAACGCCAGTGCAAACGCGCTCCAAGCTGCCAGACGTGGGAACCACCATTTTTACCGTTATTGGCCAGCTTTCGGCCCAGCATAATGCCATTAACCTTTCTCAGGGCGCGCCGAATTTTTCCTGCGACCCGAAGCTGATCGCCGGCGTCACCCGCGCGATGGAGGCTGGGCATAACCAGTATGCGGCAATGACCGGCCTGCAGCCGCTCAAGGAACGTATTGTTGATAAAATTGCCGCCCTCTACGGCACGCAGTATGACCCTGCCAGCGAGGTGCTGGTGACCGCCAGCGCCAGCGAAGGGCTCTATTCAGCGATAAGCGGGCTGGTGCACCCGGGCGATGAGGTGATCTACTTTGAGCCGTCGTTTGACAGCTATGCGCCCATTGTTCGCCTGCAGGGGGCAACGCCTGTCGCCATCAAGCTTACGGTCCCGGATTTTGCCGTCAACTGGGACGAGGTCCGTGCCGCCATCACCCCGCGCACGCGCATGATCATCATCAATACGCCGCACAACCCGAGCGGCCAGGTCTTCACGACCAATGACCTGCAGCAGCTGGCGGCGCTGACGCGCAATACCGACATCATTATTTTGTCTGACGAAGTGTACGAACACGTCGTGTTCGATGGGGAACCGCACCACGGGATGGCCACGCACCCGCAGCTGGCGGAACGCAGCGTGATTATTTCTTCTTTCGGAAAAACCTATCACGTCACCGGCTGGCGCGTGGGTTATTGTGTGGCACCCGCAGAGCTGATGGACGAGATATGTAAAGTCCATCAATTTTTGATGTTCTCTGCCGATACGCCAATGCAGCACGCGTTTGCAGAACACATGACCGATCCGCAAACCTGGCTGTCGCTGTCGGCATTTTACCAGCGCAAGCGCGATCTGCTGCACGGCCTGCTGGCCGATTCGCCGTTTACCCTGCTGCCGAGCGCCGGATCGTTCTTTATGCTGGCGGACTACAGCCGGTTCAGCGACGAGCGGGACAGCGAGCTGGTGAAACGGCTGATCGTTGAGTACGGTGTTGCCACCATTCCGCTGTCGGCGTTTTATGCGGACGGCACGGATAATAAATTGATTCGTCTCTCTTTTGCGAAAGATGAGGCGACGTTACGGGCAGGTGCCCAGGCCCTGTGTCGGGTTAAACCACGCTAAGGAGTATGAGATGAAATTACGCGCGTTAGTTGTCGGCATGGGATTGCTGTGTACCTTTTCGTCCTTCGCGGCCACCGAGCTGCGCTACGGTCTGGAAGCGGAGTACCCGCCGTTTGAGAGCCGCAATGCCTCAGGCGAGCTGGAAGGGTTTGACGTTGAGCTGGGTAACGCCATCTGCAAAGTGGCAGCGATGAAGTGCAGTTGGGTGGAAACCTCGTTTGACGCGCTGATCCCGGGGCTGGTGGCGAAGAAGTTTGACGCCATCAACTCGGCGATGAATATCACCGAACAGCGCCGCAAGAGCATTGATTTCACCCAGCCGATCTACCGTATTCCGTCGCAGCTGGTCGGCAAGGCCGGGACGGCGGTTGAGGCGACGCCTGAAGGGCTGAAGGGGAAAACCATCGGCGTGCTGCAGGGCTCCATTCAGGAAACCTATGCCAAAGAGCACTGGGAAAAGCAGGGTGTCACCGTGGTGTCTTATAAAGATCAGAATATGGCCTGGGGCGATCTGCTGAATGGCCGTATCGACGCCTCGCTGGTCATGTCCGCGGCCGGGCAGGCAGGTTTCCTCAGCAAGCCGCAGGGGAAAGGGTTTGGCTTCATCGGCAAACCGGTGTCTGACGACACTATCCTCGGCAGTGGGATCGGTTTTGGGCTGCGTAAAGGGGACGAGGCCACCAAAAAGCAGCTTGATGCCGCGATTGATAAAGTACGTGCCGACGGCACGATCGCTAAACTCGCTGATAAGTACTTCCCGGGTATCGATGTCAGCGTAAAATAACCGCCTCATTTGCCCCGTCAGCTGATGTCCTGACGGGGCATTTTTATACACATTTTCCAGGCTTTCTTTACACCACTTTCGGGCCGTTCTGGTCGACAGAAAATATTTCTCACTTTGTTCAGATAATCACCGGCCAACAATTGGATTCTTAACCATTTTTGTTTAGGCTGTGCGTTCTTTCTTGCCGTCATTTCGCCGAGCGCGAAACACATTCACACGACCATAAGGACGTTTTTCCAGGCATGAATCGCAGACGTTTTCTAAAAGGCTCGCTGGCAGTGGCAGCCCTGAGCGGTACCTCTGGCCTTGCTTCCCTGTTTTCCAAAGCGGCATACGCGGCCGACTCTGACATTGCTGACGGCCAGAGCCGTCGTTTTGACTTCTCCGTACTGCAATCCATGGCGCATGACCTGGCGAAAACCCCGTGGGGGGGCGCGCCGCGTCCGCTGCCGGAGACGCTGGCGACCATGACGCCGCAGGCGTACAACGCCATCCGCTACGATGAAAAGCAGTCACTGTGGAACAACATTGAAGGCCGTCAGCTGGACGTGCAGTTCTTCCATATGGGAATGGGGTTCCGCCGCCGCGTGCGGATGTTCTCGCTGGACCAGTCGACCTCGATGGCGCGCGAGATCCACTTCCGTCCTGAGCTGTTCAGCTACGGCGAAACGGGTGTGGATACCAAACAGCTGGAAGGGCAAAGCGATCTCGGCTTTGCGGGCTTCCGCGCCTTTAAAGCACCAGAGCTGGCGCGTCGCGATATCGTCTCTTTCCTGGGCGCGAGCTATTTCCGCGCGGTGGATGACACCTACCAGTACGGCCTTTCCGCCCGCGGTCTGGCGGTAGATACCTTTACCGACACGCCGGAAGAGTTCCCGGACTTTACCTCTTTCTGGTTTGAAACCGTTAAGCCGGGCGACACTACCTTTACCGTCTACACGCTGCTGGACAGCCCGAGCATCACCGGTGCCTATAAATTCGTGATCCACTGCGAAAAAAGCCAGGTGATCATGGAGGTGGAAAACCATCTCTACGCGCGTAAGGACATCAAGCAGCTCGGCATCGCGCCAATGACCAGCATGTTCAGCTGCGGCAATAACGAACGCCGCATGTGCGACACCATTCACCCGCAAATCCACGACTCTGACCGCCTTGCCATGTGGCGCGGCAACGGGGAGTGGATCTGCCGTCCGCTCAATAACCCGCAGAAGCTGCAGTTCAATGCCTACCTCGACAAAAACCCGAAAGGGTTCGGGCTGCTGCAGCTCGATCGCGATTTCTCGCACTATCAGGACGTGATGGGCTGGTATAACAAGCGCCCGAGCCTGTGGGTTGAACCGCGCAACGACTGGGGTAAAGGATCCATCGCGCTGATGGAGATCCCGACCACCGGTGAAACGCTGGATAATGTGGTCTGCTTCTGGCAGCCGGAAAAACCGGTGAAAGCGGGCGCCGAGCTGGACTTCAAATATCGTCTGTACTGGAGCGCACAGCCGCCGGTGCGCTCCCCGCTGGCGAACGTCTACGCGACCCGCACCGGCATGGGCGGTTTCCCGGAAGGCTGGGCGCCGGGCGAAAATTACCCGAAAGTGTGGGCCCGTCGCTTTGCTATCGACTTCGTCGGCGGCGACCTGAAGGCCGCCGCACCGAAGGGCATCGAGCCGGTGATTACGCTCTCCAGTGGTGAAGCAAAGCAGGTTGAAATCCTTTACGTTGAACCGTTTGACGGCTATCGCATTCTGTTTGACTGGTACCCAACGTCGGATTCGACGGAGCCGGTGGATATGCGCCTGTTCCTGCGCTGCCAGGGCGATGCCATCAGCGAAACCTGGCTGTATCAGTATTTCCCGCCAGCGCCGGATAAACGTCATTACGTTGATGACCGGGTAATGCGTTAACGATCGATTCCCTCTCCCTCCGGGAGAGGGTTAGGGTGAGGGGCAATGACCGCAACACAATCCGAAACTATTCCCGTATCTGACGCTCTCGAGCTTCGCGCCGTCGAAGAGCGCTATACCACCGAACTGCATAACCTCGTCGTCAAAAACAGAGCCTTTCTGCAAACCGCTTTTGACTGGGCGCAGCACGTGGGCAGCGAGGACGATACCCGACGCAACGTGCAGAGTAACCAGATGCTGCACCAGCGCGGCTACGCCAAAATGTTTTTGATCTTCAGGGAGGATGCGCTGGTCGGCGTACTGTCGTTCAATGCGATTGAGCCAGCCAACAAAGCCGGGTACATCGGCTACTGGCTGGATGAAGCACATCAGGGGCAGGGGATCCTCTCGCAGTCGCTGCAGGCGTTTATGCGCTACTACGCTGAGCGCGGTGAGATCCGCCGTTTTGTGATCAAGTGTCGGGTGGCGAATCAGCAGAGCAACAGCGTGGCCCTGCGCAACGGTTTTACGCAGGAAGGGTGCCTGCGGGAAGCGGAATACCTGAATGGCGCCTATGACGATGTGAACGTCTACGGCAAAATTTATACCCTATAGCGCCCCCAGCAGCGGCGTACGGGTGATGCGCTGGTCGCCGTTGATCACCTTTTCACCGCGCAGGTGAATGCTCTCACCAGCAAAGGCTTCAATCACCGCATCGTCGGTGATTTCAACCCGATGCTCTATCAGCACGTCGCCGCTGATCCGCGCGCGTCCCTGAATCACCACTTTATCATCCAGCATGATTGGCCCGCCGCGCAGCCAGGCCTGCCCGCCGATCAGGACGTGGTGCTTGATGACGCAGTTTCCTTCCACCACGGCGTTCTCTGCAATCTGCGAGCTGTAGCGCACCGTCGGGATGGCATCGTCATCAAAGCCGGCAATCACGCGGGCGTTGCCGTACACTTTGGCGCAGTCGCACACCCAGACGTTGTTGAGTTCGTTACCTTCGAGGATCGCGCAGTCGAACACTTCGGCGCGGTGCTCAACAAACGCGTTATTCACCATCGCCTCGCCGTAAATTTGTGCCTGATGCACAATGCGCGACCGGCTTACCGTCGCCCTGTCGTATATTTGCAGGATCTGGTCGTGGTCCGGCGTGAGGCCTTTGGCACCTATGATGACGCTGTTGTGCAGGACGCGCGCGTCGCCGAAGAGATGGCATTCGCCACGCACGCAGGAGTGCTGAACGGTGACGTTGTCACTTATTCGCGCCCCGTGGCTGACCTCTGCTGCGTCCAGCCAGCAGTTACCGCCGATATGCGCGTCGTGGCTGACGGTACACGGCAGGGTCAGGCGCGCGTTGCCGGACACGGTTGCACCGGCAAACACCACGCTGTTTTCATCGTAGATCCAGCAGTCTCCCTCCTGGGACAGGGCACGCTCATCGTCAACCCAACCGCCTTTCGTGCCGGCCGTCACGTCGCTAAAATCTACCGTGGCGATAACCTGCCGCAGCGTCGTTGAGTGGGGTGTTTCGCCGTTTTTCCATTGCCAGAGGCGGGTCTCGTCGCTAAGGCGATATTTGTTCATCTTCAAGTCTCTGATAAGCATCTTCACTAAACGTAGCAAATTTTTCGATTTTCGAACGGCTGGCAACCAGACGGTAAACGCCTTAAAATGGCATGTAAAATGCACTTTCAATTTATGAGAACGCAGGAAAAACAATGACCGTCGATGAGAATTACTTCACAGAGAAATATGGACTCACCCGCACGCATTCAGAAGTGCTGTACAGCGCGGGGATTGTAAAGCCCGGTAAGACGCTGGATCTGGGCTGCGGTAATGGCCGCAACAGCCTTTACCTGGCGGCCAACGGCCACGAGGTGACCGCCTGGGATAAAAACCCGATGAGCGTTGATAACATCGAGCGCATCAAGGCGGCAGAAGGGATTGAGAATCTTCATACCGCCGTCAAAGATCTTAACAGCCTGAGCTTTGACGGCGAGTACGACTTTATTCTTTCCACCGTGGTGCTGATGTTCCTGGAGGCGAAAACCATCCCGGGCCTTATCGCCAACATGCAGCGTTGCACCAAACCTGGCGGCTACAACCTGATCGTTGCCGCGATGGACACGGCAGATTATCCGTGCACCGTCGGCTTCCCGTTTGCGTTCAAAAGCGGTGAACTGAGCAACTACTATGAAGGCTGGGAGCTGCTCAAATACAACGAAGAGGTTGGCGAGCTGCACCGCACCGATGAAAACGGCAACCGCATCAAGCTGCGGTTTGCCACCATGCTGGCGCGCAAGCACGCCTAACGGGCGGCCAGCAGGCAGATCTGCAGGGCAGTGTTATAAGACGCCTCGAACGACGACAGCGGCAGAAATTCAAACTTCGAGTGGAAGTTATGCGCGCCGGTGAAGAAGTTCGGGGTGAGTAACCCTTTTGCCGAGAGTGCCGCGCCGTCGGTGCCGCCGCGCATAGGGATCGGTTTTGGGGTGATGCCGAGCGATTCCATCGCCTCAAACATCAGGTTGATGGCGCGCCGGTCTTCGCCAATCGCATTGCTGATGTTGCTGTAGGTATCTTCAATGCTAAAGTCGACCTTCGCCGTCGGGTGCTGGGCGGCAATCAGCGCGGCGACGTCCGCGATCTGCTGCTTGCGGGCGGCAAAGCCGGCTTTATCAAAATCACGAATGTTGGCCTTTAGCACGGCGTCGTTCTGTCCGGCCTGAATGCCGTTAAACCAGATGTAGCCCTCGCGACCCTCGGTGCACTCTGGCGTTTGCTGGCGGTCGAAATGGCTGATGAAATCGGTCGCCATCAACAACGGGTTCACCAGTACTCCTTTGGCGGACATCGGATGCGCCGTCACGCCGGTGAAGCGGATCTCAGCGGCTGCCGCATTAAAGTTCTCGTAGACAATTTCCCCCAGCTCGCAGCAGTCGATGGTCCAGGCAAAGTCGACGTCGAAGCGCTTAAGATCCAGCGCCTTTGCACCGTTCAGGCCGATCTCTTCATCAGGCACAAATGCCACGACGATGTCCCCATGCTGATGCTCTGCCGTCAAGTTTTCCAGCACCGTCATAACGACCGTGACCGCCGATTTATTATCTGCGCCCAATACGCTGGTACCGTCGCTGAAAATAATCTCTTCATTTGGGTAAGCCAGAATTTCAGGATGCTCTTTCACCCGCAGCCAGATCTCTTTTTCTTTATTCAGACAGAGATCTTCACCGGTAAAGGTTAATATTTGCGGATGAATATCCGGTGATAATCCTACGTCCACGGTATCAATATGGGTAATAAAGCCAATGCGCGGCACGCCGGGCACGTTGCCTTTTTTTACCGCCGTCACGGTAGCGAACTCGTCAATCACGATGTCGTCTAAACCCAGCTGCGCCAGCTCCTGCGCCAGTTCTCGCGCCATGTCGTGCTGGCCCGGGGTTGAGGGCAGAGTTTTTACTTTCGGATCGCTCTGGCTGGTAATCGCAAGATAGCGGAAAAAACGGTGCGTTAATTGTCTGGAAAGCGGCGAGCCCATAGTGTTTTCTTCCTTATTTATTTTTCAGGTGTTTGCCACTTCACTTTAATGTTATTTATGAAATGGCAAAAGAATTAATTAGCCGTCGAATTAAAAAGACAGGAATAAATGATGACAAGCAAACGCACAATGTTAACGCTGGCACTCGCTGCGCTCACGGTCAGTTCTACCGTAGCCGCGAAAACGCTGGTGTATTGCTCCGAAGGGTCACCGGAAAACTTTAATCCTCAGTTATACACCTCGGGCACCAGCGTGGACGCCAGCGCCGTGCCGGTCTATAACCGGCTGGTCGATTTCAAACCCGGCACCACGGAGTTGGTGCCGAGCCTGGCTGAGCGCTGGGAGGTGAGCGACGACGGCAAGGTTTACACCTTCCATCTGCGTCAGGGCGTGAAGTTCCAGAGCAATAAATTCTTCACGCCGACCCGTGACTTTAACGCCGATGACGTGATCTTCTCGTTTATGCGCCAGAAGGACGTGAATCATCCGTATCACAATGTCTCTAACGGCAGCTATTCCAACTTCGAAAGCCTGGAGTTTGGTAGTCTGATTACCGCCATTGATAAAGTTGATGACCATACCGTTCGCTTTACCCTGGCACACCCGGAAGCGCCGTTTGTCGCCGACCTGGCATGGTATTTTGCCTCGATCCTCTCCGCGGAATATGCCGATGCGATGCTGAAAGCGGGCACGCCGGAGAAGGTGGATATGCAGCCGATCGGCTCCGGGCCGTTTAAGCTGGCGCAGTATCAGAAGGATTCCCGCATTCTGTTCACGGCATTTGCCGACTACTGGCAGGGAAAATCGAAGCTGGACAGGCTGGTCTTCACCATCACCCCGGATCCCTCCGTGCGTTTTGCCAAAATTGAGAAAAACGAATGTCAGGTGATGCCGTTCCCGAACCCGGCGGACCTGCCGCGCATGAAGGCGAAAAAAGAAATCAACCTGATGAGCAAGGCCGGGCTGAACACCGGTTTCCTGGCGTTTAATACCCAAAAGCCACCGCTGGATAACGTGAAGGTTCGCCAGGCGCTGGCGATGGCGATCAATAAACCGGCCATCATTGACGCGGTATTCCACGGCACCGGAACCGCCGCGAAAAACCTGCTGCCGCCGGGCGTCTGGAGCGCTGACAGCGAACTGAAGGATTACGATTACGATCCTGAAAAAGCGAAAGCGTTGCTGAAAGAGGCCGGCCTGGCCAGCGGCATGAGTATCGACCTGTGGGCGATGCCCGTCCAGCGGCCCTATAACCCGAACGCCAGACGGATGGCGGAGATGATTCAGGCCGACTGGGCGAAGGTGGGGGTGCAGACCAAAATTGTCACCTACGAATGGGGTGAATATCTCAAGCGCGTGAAGGGCGGTGAACATCAGGCCGCGCTGATGGGCTGGACGACCGCAACGGGCGACCCGGATAACTTCTTTGGCCCGCTCTTTACCTGCACCTCGGCAAACGGCGGTTCGAATTCGGCGAAGTGGTGCTATAAGCCGTTTGATAAGATCATCGCTGAGGCAAAATCGATAACCGATCGCGATAAACGCGTGGCGCTGTACAAAGAGGCGCAGCAAATCATGCATGACCAGATGCCGGCGGTCATGATTGCGCATTCAACGATCTTCGAACCGGTGCGCAAAGAGGTGACAGGCTACGAAATCGATCCGTTTGGCAAGCATTTATTCTGGCAGGTGGATATTAATCAGTAATTTTTCACTGCCCGGTACGCTGCCGGGCACTCTTTTCGCAATTTGTGCTGTCCGCATCATTTTTTGTCACAACAAACCCACCAGACTTTTGCTATAACTTCAAATGCATACTTGCAGATAACATGGAAAACTATCATGCGTCCTCAAACTTTTATTAAAGTTGCAGTGCTTACGGGTCTGTTGGCACTGGCGGGCTGTTCTTCAAAAGTCGCCGCGCCAGAACAATATTCAGGCTTTTTAAAAGATTACTCCGGCCTGCAGCAGACGACCTCTGCGACGGGTAAACCCACGCTGCGTTGGGTCGATCCTTCCTACAACGAAGCCAATTACGACAGTATTATCTGGACGCCGATTACCTATTATCCTGCGCCTAAGCCAACCACGCAGATTGGTAAAAGAACGCTTGATGAGCTGTTGAATTACACCAATAACAAAATGAAAACGGCGATTGGTACCCGTAAGCCGATTGTGAGCACGCCGGGTAAACACAGCCTGATTTTCCGCGGTGCAATCACCGGGGTGAGTTCGCAGAAAGAGGGTCTGCAGTTCTATGAAGTGGTGCCGGTCGCGCTGGTGGTTGCGGGGACGCAGATGGCAACCGGCCATCGCACCATGGATACGCATCTCTTCTTTGAAGGTGAGCTGATCGATGCGGCCACCAACAAACCGGTGATGAAGGTGGTTCGTAAAGGCGAAGGTAAAGAGCTGACCAACGAAAGTACGCCAATGACGTTTGCCACGCTGAAGCAGGTTGTTGATGACATGGCGACGGATGCCACCATGTTCGACGTGCATAAAACGGCGAAATAACAGTAAGCGGCCTGCAGTTTGCAGGCCGTTTTTTTATGCTGTCCGCAAGCGCCTGAACCAGGTCTCTGGTTTTGTGAACATCACCATATTCCCGCCCAGAATCAGCAGTAACCCGACGATACCGTTAATGTGCCAGACGTAGCCTTCATACACCGTTGAGATGGAGAGCGCCACCAGCGGGAAGAGCAGCGTACTGTAAGCCGCTTTACCGGGGCCGATACGTCCCACCAGCGTGAAGTAGGCGCCAAAGGCTATCACCGAGCCGAACAGGGCCAGATAGAGCAGCGCGCCCATGTAGGTGACCGTCCATTCCGGGGTAAAACTGTCGCCTCTGCAAAGCGCAATGCCGCCCATCACCAGCGTGCCGTAAAGCATCGCCCAGGCGTTGGTGGTCATGGTTTCCAGACCTCTGCGCTGATGGCGCATGCTGATCATATTGCCCAGCGAGAACCCATACGTGCCGAGGGCGGAAAGGCCAATGCCCGTCAGAAGCGATACGCTCCAGCCGCTGGCCAGCAGGTCGTCCCAGAAAAGGGTCACGATCCCCACAAGACCCAGCGCCGCCGCCGTCCAGAAACGCGCGGGCGGGCGCTGTCCGAAGAAAATAAAACAGTTAATGGCGTTGTAGAGCACCGCCATGGAGAAGATCACCGATTCCAGCCCGGTGTTGATGTGCGCGGCCGCGGTATAGAAGCACCAGAAGTTAAAGCAGAAGACGCAGCATCCCTGAAGCATGCAGAACAGGTGATCCCGCAGGGCCAGCTTGCGCAGACGGCGCAGGGCAAGTAACACCACCATCATTGTGGCGCTGGCCACCGCGAAGCGCCAGAAAATTGACACCGGGGCCGCCACGGGACCCTGCTGCAGGAAAATGGCAATCCAGGTGGTTCCCCAGATGATCACCACCAGTCCGTATAATAATGCGTTCATTTTTTTTCTCTTCTCAAACCACGGAAGCCCGCAGTATGGCGCGGAGAGCGACAGGGGACTTTCACCGACTTGCGGTAGACTTGCAAAATCTTGCGCTTTTTTCTTTTCCGGGGGCTGGCAACGGGGGACAACAGTTCTTAGACTGACAGTTCACTCAATAATGCGCTAACGGTTATGTCTCACGCTTACGATACCTTTGAAACGCTACGCCAGCAGAATGCGGTCCTGCGGGAAACCGTTTCTCTGAATTCCGGCATTCAGCTGGCGGCGTGGTACAACAAGCGCGATACGATAACGGTTAAGAGCAACCATCACACCCTCAGTCTGTACGTCGCCGACGGTTACGAGAGCTATCAAAAGACGCCGGGCGGCTGGAAGAACGGCGGGGGACCGGATCGTTTCTGTTTAATGCCGAAAGAGAGTGAATCGACGTGGGATATCCGCGACGACCTGTCTTTTGTCCATCTCTACTGCACCGACGAACACCTGCGCGATGTGGGCGAAAAAATCTGGGACAAGCGGCCGCTGTCGCTGACGCTGGACGAGCGCATTTTTGGCAGCGACCCGAAGATCACCGCGCTGTACCGCCAGTTTCTTCTCGGCTGCGACTGGCAGCAGCAGGCCAATCAGCTCACCCTGAGTACGGCCTCCACGCTGCTCTTGACCCACCTGCTGCAAAACTACGCTAACGTTCAGTGGAAGCTGCCGGTCGTTACCGGCGGGTTATCGCCGTTTGTTCTGCGCAACGTGCTGGCTTTCATTGAAGAAAACCTCGGGCAGCCCCTGACGCTGGCTGAGCTCGCGGCGCAGGCTGCCCTCAGCGAATACCATTTTGCCCGCATGTTCCGCCAGTCGACGGGGCTGGCGCCGCATCAGTACGTCATGCAAAGGCGCATGGAAAAAGCGAAAAACCTGGTACAGCATACCTCGACGCCGCTCACGGATATCGCGCTGGCCTGCGGGTTTAACTCCGCCAGCCACTTCAGTAACCGTTTCCGCAGCGTCATGGGCATCACGCCGTCTCAGCTACGCGCGGCGAGCGCGTGAGAACAGGGCGTAGCACACCCCACCCAGCACCAGCCCCCAGAATGCCGAACCGATGCCGAGGATCGTAACGCCGCTCGCGGTCATCAAAAACGTGACGATGGCCGCGTCGCGCTCCGCTTCATGATTCAGCGCCTGATATAAACTTCCGCTAATGGTACCCAGCAGCGCCAGACCGGCAAGGGTCTGGATCCAGCTGAGCGGCAGTGCTGCCATTATCGCGGTGATAGATCCGCCGAACACCCCCGCCAGCAGATAAAACCCGCCGGCCGCGATTGCCGCCAGCCAGCGTTTAGCGGCATCCGGGTGGGCATCCGGGCTTTGACAGATAGCGGCGGTAATGGCGGCAATGCAGATGGAAAAGACGCCGAAGGGGGACAGCAGCAGCGCGAGCCCGCCCGTAAAAATAATGATCGGTGAGACCGCCAGCGGATAGCCGGACGCTTTCATCGTCGCGAAACCGGGCGCATTTTGCGAGGCCATGGTCACCAGAAAGAAAGGCAAACCGATACTTACCAGACTGGTGAAGGTAAAGGCGGGGGCAATAAACTCAGGCATCACGGGGGAGAGGGTGATTTTATCGGTGACAACGTCACCTCCGGCCCACGCGACGATCCCGCCCACCAGCAGCGTAACGACAATGGCATACCGCGGTGCCAGCGCTTTCGCTACCAGCCACGCCGCAATCATGCTGCCGCACAGCAGAAAGTGCCCGTCCAGATGGGCAAACGCATGCAGCCCAAACTGCAGGAGTACGCCTGCCAGCATGGCGGCCGCAAGCGAATGGGGGATTAGCTTCATCAGACGGGCAAAAAGCCCGGTAACGCCGCAGAGTAAAATGAGCGCGTTGGCGAAGATGAACACGCCGATCGTCTCAGCCAGCGTTACGCCGTGCAGGCTTGTGGCGAGCAGCGCTGCGCCGGGCGTAGACCAGGCGGTCAGCACCGGGGCTTTATACCACCAGGAAAGCGCCAGGGTGCTGACGCCCATTCCTGTCCCCAGCGCGGTCATCCAGCCCGCGATCTGCTGCGCGCTGGCGCCCGCCGCCGCCGCGGCCTGCCAGATAATGGCTGCAGAACTGGCGTAACCGACCAGGACGGCGACAAATCCAGCCAGTGCGGCTGGAACGAGATGAGAGGAAGGGCGCATGGAAACTCCGTTGTGCGTTATAACGTCCGAGATAAGGTAACACTGTGCGTTATAGCGTACAAGTGGTATGCTCATCGCCATCAGGAGGGAGCATGGACATTACACAACATCTTGCAGCAACGCTGAAAACGCTGCGCCAGGCCCGCGGCTGGAGTTTGTCGAAGCTGGCGGACGAAACCGGCGTGTCGAAAGCGATGCTCGGGCAAATCGAGCGCAATGAGTCCAGCCCGACGGTGTCGACGCTGTGGAAAATTGCCACCGGGCTGAACGTCCCGTTTTCCGCGTTCATCACGCCCGAGGCGGACAGGCCGGCGGTGTTTGATTCGCAGCAGCAGGCGATGGTGATTAAACCGCTCTTTCCCTGGGATGAGACGCTCAGGTTCGATCATTTCTCCATCACGCTGGCACCGGGCGCCCTGAGTGAGTCCACGCCGCACGAGGCGGGGGTGATCGAACATGTGGTGGTGATCGACGGCGAGCTGGAGATGAACATCGACGGCGAGTGGCAGACGGTTTATGCCGATTCTGGCGTTCGTTTTGCCGGCGATAAAGCACACGCCTACCGCAACAGCACCGACCGGCCGGTGCATTTTCACTCTCTGATCCATTATCCCCGCTGAGACTACGCAAAACTGTTTCGCTGTCGCATACTTCTGACTACAATAGCCGCCATTTTGACCATAACGGATAACGACGAAGTATGCGCCTGCAATCCCATCATCTTGAACTTTTAAGCCCGGCCCGCGACGCCGCCATTGCCCGTGAAGCAATCCTTCACGGCGCTGACGCCGTCTACATCGGCGGCCCTGGCTTCGGTGCCCGCCATAACGCCAGCAACAGCCTGAGCGATATCGCCGAGCTGGTGCCGTTCGCCCACCGTTTCGGGGCGAAAGTGTTCGTGACCCTGAACACCATTCTTCATGATGATGAGCTGGAGCCCGCGCAGCGTCTGATTACCGATCTCTACCAGACCGGCGTTGATGCCCTGATCGTTCAGGACATGGGCGTCCTGGAGCTGGATATTCCGCCCATTGAGCTGCACGCCAGTACCCAGTGCGATATCCGTACGGTAGAAAAGGCGAAGTTTCTCTCCGACGTCGGCTTTTCGCAGATTGTTCTGGCGCGCGAGCTGAACCTTAATCAGATCCGCGATATTCACCAGGCGACGGACGCGACGATTGAATTCTTTATCCACGGGGCGCTGTGCGTGGCCTATTCCGGCCAGTGCAACATTTCCCACGCCCAGACCGGCCGCAGCGCCAACCGCGGCGACTGCTCTCAGGCCTGCCGTCTGCCGTATACCCTGAAAGACGATCAGGGCCGCGTCGTGGCGTTCGAAAAACACCTGCTCTCCATGAAGGATAACGATCAGACGGCTAACCTGGGCGCGCTGATCGACGCGGGCGTGCGTTCCTTCAAGATTGAAGGGCGCTACAAAGATATGAGCTACGTAAAGAACATCACCGCGCACTATCGCCAGATGCTCGACGCCATCATTGAAGATCGCGGCGACCTGGCGCGCGCGTCAGCCGGGCGTACCGAGCATTTCTTTGTTCCGTCGACGGACAAAACCTTCCACCGCGGCAGCACGGACTATTTCGTGAATGCCCGTAAAGGGGATATCGGCGCGTTTGACTCACCGAAGTTTATCGGCTTACCGGTTGGTGAAGTGCTGAAAGTGGCGAAAGATCACCTTGACGTTGAAGTGACGGAACCGCTGGCGAACGGTGATGGCCTTAACGTGATGATTAAGCGTGAGGTCGTGGGCTTCCGCGCCAACACGGTCGAGAAAACCGGCGAGAACCGCTACCGCGTATGGCCGAATGAAATGCCTGCCGATCTCTACAAGGCAAGGCCGAACGCGGCGCTTAACCGTAACCTGGATCATAACTGGCAGCAGGCGCTGCTTAAAACCTCCAGCGAGCGTCGCATCGCGGTGGATATTGAGCTGGGCGGCTGGGAAGAGCAGCTGATTCTGACCATGACCTGTGAAGACGGCATCAGCGTGACGCATACGCTCGACGGCCTGTTCGAGGTGGCAAACAACGCGGAAAAAGCGCTTAACAGCCTGAAGGATGGCGTGGCGAAGCTGGGCCAGACAATTTACTACGCACGCGCGATAGAGGTTAATCTGCCGGACGCGCTGTTCGTACCGAACAGCCTGCTTAACCAGTTCCGCCGTGAAACGGCAGAGATGCTGGATGCAGCGCGTCTGGCCCAGTATCCGCGCGGCAGCCGTAAGGCCGAATCTGTTCCTGCGCCCGTGTATCCGGACACCCATCTATCCTTCCTCGCGAACGTTTACAACCATAAAGCGCGTGAATTCTATCATCGTCACGGCGTGCAGCTGATCGACGCGGCCTATGAAGCGCACGAAGAGAAGGGCGATGTGCCGGTGATGATCACCAAGCACTGCCTCCGCTTTGCTTTTAACCTGTGTCCTAAGCAGGCGAAAGGGAATATCAAGAGCTGGAAGGCGACCCCCATGCAGCTGGTTAACGGCGACGAAGTTCTGACCCTGAAGTTTGACTGCCGTCCGTGCGAAATGCACGTTATTGGTAAGATGAAAAACCACATCTTCAAAATGCCGCCGCCGGGCAGCATCGTCGCGTCCGTCAGCCCTGACGATCTGATGAAAACCCTGCCGAAGCGTAAAGGCAGTTAACTACCTTACGTGCGTGTCCGGTTTGCGCGATTTCTGCCACTGGTGGTGTTCGCGCAAACCCTCCGCCGACTCTTCAGCCGCACTGCGTAACTCATCGCTGTCGGCCTCATGCCGCAGTTGATGTTCAACATTTTTTACCCATATGTATTCATGGCCCTTGTGCCCGGCCATAAGCTGGCCTGAAAACAAAGCACAAATAAGCAGGACGACAGATAACCCTTTTTTTAGCATGGTGTTCACCGCTGAATAACATTGCGGAATAAGCATGCCGATCGTTTCTTCGTGTTATTATTCTTTTATTCAAAGTACGGCAAAGAAAATGTCAAATACTGTTGGATCGGAATTCGTATTAGGAAATTTCCTAAATATGATTGTGGCGTTGTAAACTACCTGTTCTGGTACTGAAAGAGACGTTTACTTTAAGGATAATCCTATATAATAGAGGTTCTCTGGCTAAGGAATGGGTCTTAATTAATGAAAAAAATAATCGCGCTAGCGCTCCTTGTGGCGGCCGTAGGGGCTACCGCAGGGTTGCGCTATATCGAGAATGGCGAACCAGAATATATTCAGTCCGCAGAAACCCGCGTTGGTTCCTATTTAACCAGCGACTACGGACGCGTAGCCTGTAATAGCAAAAAAGTAAATGAACAACGCTGGGAATTAGACTGCACGCATCAGGCTGGGGGAAAAACATTCCAGTTCGCGGTGTATCCCTCTGAAAAAGCACCCTATGGTGTCTCGCGATCGTTTTATCTCGAAGCCCTTAACGATGATGCAAAACAGAGCGCTGAGCAGGGTCTGATGCGCTATTTGCAAATCAACACCAGGTCGAGTTAATCCTTAATAAGGCTGTTGAGCTTTCGTTGAGGAAGCCGGTGTTAGTTTGTTCGAGATCCGCTGCCCGACCATGGAGTGTCGGGGACGTAGAGACCAAAATACAAATCTATCCATGCAAGCATTTACCGCCAGATAATGGCGGTTTTTTTTTGCCAACTCGCTTGTGCCATGCCCCTATGATCTCACCTGATAGTGTGACTGTACCAGTCCCGAAGGGAAGCTGCGGCTTGATACCAGGGTTAAATCAATATCCCGGGACAGCGTGCCAAAAAGCGGTTTTCCTGAGCCGAGCAGCACGGGTACGGTAGTGATAACAATATCGGCGACCAGCCCTTCGCGCAGGAAGGACTGTATCACCTGCCCGCCATCGATATAGACGCGATTTACGTTTTGTGCCGCCAGATCGCCGAGAACCTCTTTTGGCGTGCTGCGTGAGAACTGCACTTTGCCCTTCAGCGCCTCGGGTACGGGCGTTCCGGCCAGCTGTCGGGAGAGCACCAGCACGGGCCGGTCATAAGGCCATGCGTCAAAGGTCAGCACCTTTTCGTAGCTACCCCGGCCCATCACGATCCACTCTTTATCGGCGATGAACGCGTCATAGCCATGATCTTCTGTCGGGTCATCGCGCTGCAGCAGCCAGTCGATATCGTCATTTTCTCTGGCGATGTAGCCATCAAGACTGACAGCGATAAAAACGTGTGTGGTGACCATCAGGAGCTCCGT
Organism: Enterobacter asburiae; assembly: GCA_011754535.1. Lineage (NCBI taxonomy): Bacteria > Pseudomonadati > Pseudomonadota > Gammaproteobacteria > Enterobacterales > Enterobacteriaceae > Enterobacter > Enterobacter asburiae. The sequence continues at coordinate 2,381,345 of JAAQVN010000001.1, forward strand.
ATTCAAACGTAATCGAAAAGACTGACCGTTCAGCGGCCAGCATCAGGGGGCGAAAACTGTTTACGATACTGGGCAGGCGAAAGCGCATACTGCTGGCGAAAATGATGGCGCAGCGTCGAGGCCTGACCGAACCCGGTCTGTTCAGCAATGCTGTCGATGCTCAACCGGCTGCTTTCCAGATAATCTTTCGCTCTCAGCAGGCGTTCATTGATCAGCCAGCGTGCGGGCGTCATCCCCGTCGCCGCCTCGAAGCGGCGCAGGAAGGTGCGCTGGCTCATACCGACCCGACGCGCCAGCGAGTCGAGGCTGTGCGGCTCGATAAGATGCTGGTGCAGATAGTCAAACAGCTGGCCCAGGCGCTGGCTCTCACGCAGCTGCGCCACCGGGCGGCTCAACTGCTGCGGCTGCGAGCCGTCACGGTGAGGGGGGATCACCAGCCGCCGCGCCACGCTGTTGGCGGTTTCCAAACCGTAATCCCGCCGGACGACGTGCAGACAGAGATCGATCCCTGCCGCGCTGCCCGCAGAGGTCAGGATGTCTCCCTCGTCCTGGTAGAGCACGTCCTCAACCACTTCGATTTCAGGGTTGCGGGCCTTAAGCGCGTCAATATAGCGCCAGTGCGTTGTGGCCTTGCGGCCGTTCAGTAGCCCCGTAGCGGCCAGCACGAACACGCCCGAACAGATGGACAGCAGCTGGCACCCGCGCGCGCTGGCCTGGCGCAATGCCTCGCAGAGCGCGTCCGGAACCGGTGCATCCAGCCCGCGCCAGCCGGGAACCACGATCAGATCTGCCGACGCAATCAGGCTCAAATCGCCATCAGTAACCATGCGGATCCCGCCGGTCGCCCGCAGTTCTCCGCTATCCACGCTCGCCACCGCAAAACGATACCAGTCGTCGCCCAGTTCCGGACGCGGCAGGCCAAAAATCTCCACCGCGACGCCAAACTCGAAGGTACACAGTCCGTCATAAGCCAGCACCACCACCTGCGGGCGGGAAATCTGCCTTAAATTTGTCATCTTTTTGCTGTTTTCTGGCATAAGCAAGCGCATTCATGAGCTGAATTTGTGGATAGAGTAGTGTTAACACAAACGCCAAAGATGAGGAAGGATCATGAGCTATGTTACTGAATTTCCGGCTGCCGAGCCGCAGGAAGCCGTTACCCATTTTCTGCGTCGCCTGAGCGTCGAAACCGACTGCGCCGACGTGCATCATGCCATCGCTAATAATGAGCAGGACTTTGTACTGCTGCACGTGGTGGGGAGCCCGGAACAGTTTGCCCGTCGCCATGTGCCGGGGGCACTGCATATGCCCTGGAGCCAGATCACAGCTGAGCGGATGTCCCAATGGCCGGAAGGGACGCTGTTCGTCGTCTACTGCGCGGGGCCGCACTGCAACGGCGCAGACAGAGCCGCGCTGAAGCTGGCGCGCCTCGGGCTGCCGGTCAAAATTATGCTTGGCGGCATTACCGGCTGGGAAGATGAGCGCTACGCGTTTGCCAGCCTGTCGTCCGTCGCCGCGCTGTGAATATGAATTTTTTTCAACACCCGTGAAATTTTCTCGTTTGCCGGTAGCGGTGAGGTATGACATCTTTTTTGGACATTTAGACATCCAGAAGTCTAAATATTCAAATGATGAATTATCACTGCCGGCAATTATCGCCGGCAGACTGAGGAGATTTCCATGCAACGACAGCACGCCCCATACCGCGCCGACGTAGTCGGCAGCTTTTTACGTCCGGATGCCGTTAAACAGGCGCGCCTGAAGTTCGCCAGCGGCGAAATTGATGCCGGACAGCTTCGTGCGGTGGAGGACGAGGCCATTCGCCACGTCGTCGAGCAGCAGTGTGCGTGCGGCCTGCATGTAGTGACCGACGGTGAATTTCGCCGTGCCTGGTGGCACTTCGACTTCTTTGACGGTCTGCAGGGCGTTGAGCGTTACGATTCGCAGCAGGGCATTCAGTTCAACGGAGTACAAACCAAGGCCCACGGCGTGCGCGTGACCGGCAAGCTGGGCTTTGGCGACCACCCGATGCTGGAAGATTTCCGCTATCTGAAAAGCATCAGCGGCAATGCCCAGCCGAAGATGACCATTCCCAGCCCAAGCGTGCTCCATTTCCGCGGCGGGCGCAAAGACATCGACGCGACGGTTTACCCGGATCTGAACGACTATTTCGAGGACCTGGCGACCACCTGGCGCGACGCCATCCGCGCATTCTACGACGCGGGCTGCCGTTACCTGCAGCTGGACGACACCGTCTGGGCCTATCTCTGTTCGGACGATCAGCGCCGTCAGATCCGCGAGCGCGGCGATGATGCCGATGAGCTGGCGCAAATCTATGCCCGCGTGCTGAACAAGGCGCTGGAAGGCAAGCCGGAGGATCTGACCATCGGGCTGCACGTCTGCCGCGGCAACTTCCGTTCCACCTGGATTTCCGAAGGCGGCTACGAGCCGGTGGCGGAAGTGCTGTTCGGAACGGTTAACGTTGACGCCTTTTTCCTCGAATACGATAACGACCGCAGCGGGGATTTCGCGCCACTGCGCTTCGTTCGTCCGGGCAAGCAGCAGGTGGTGCTGGGGCTGATCACCACCAAAAACGGTGAGCTGGAGAACCCGGAAGGCATCAAGGCGCGTCTGGAAGAGGCAGCGAAGTACGTGGCGAAAGATCAGATTTGCCTCAGCCCGCAGTGCGGTTTTGCCTCGACAGAAGAGGGCAACAGCCTGAGCGAAACCCAGCAGTGGGATAAAGTCCGTCTGGTCACGCAGATTGCCAGCGAAGTCTGGTAAACCTTCCGGCACAGCGCTGCATTATAAAAGTGCAGCGCTGTGCCATTCTGAGTCGTTCTCTTTACATCCTGCACTCTGTTTCCTGCAATAGCGCATTTTTCATTCTGGCATCCTTTTTGCTCCTGCTTCGCTGACACCTTTATTTCCGCGTCCATGCCGTTACGGACGTTTTCGCACAGCGTTCTTTTTCAGGAGTGAAAATATGCAGCGTCGTACCTTATTAAAAGCCTTTGCGTTATCCGCGTCCGTCGCGGCGATGGGAATGAGTTTTGGCGTGCAGGCGGCCGATACCATCAAAGTGGGGATCATGCATTCTCTGTCCGGCACGATGGCCATCTCCGAAACCCCGCTGAAAGACGTCGCGCTGATGACCATCGATGAGATCAACGCCAAAGGCGGCGTGCTGGGTAAGAAACTGGAGCCGGTGGTGGTGGATCCGGCCTCGAACTGGCCGCTATTTGCCGAGAAGGCGCGTCAGCTGTTGAGCCAGGATAAAGTGGCGGTAGTGTTCGGCTGCTGGACGTCGGTTTCGCGTAAATCGGTGCTGCCGGTCTTCGAAGAGCTGAACGGCCTGTTGTTCTATCCGGTGCAGTATGAGGGCGAAGAGATGTCGCCAAACGTCTTCTATACCGGCGCAGCGCCGAACCAGCAGGCCATTCCGGCGGTGGAATACCTGATGAGCGAAGACGGCGGCGGGGCGAAACGCTTCTTCCTGCTGGGGACCGACTACGTTTACCCGCGCACCACCAACAAGATCCTGCGCGCGTTCCTGCATTCGAAAGGGGTGGCGGATAAGGACATCGAAGAGGTTTACACCCCGTTTGGTCATAGCGACTACCAGACCATCGTCGCCAACATCAAGAAATTCTCCGCAGGCGGCAAAACCGCCGTGGTCTCGACCATCAACGGCGATTCCAACGTACCGTTCTACAAAGAGCTGGCTAACCAGGGACTGAAGGCGACCGACGTCCCGGTGGTGGCGTTCTCCGTAGGTGAAGAAGAGCTGCGCGGGATCGACACCAAACCGCTGGTCGGCAACCTCGCGGCGTGGAACTACTTTGAATCCGTGGATAACCCGACCAACCAGGCCTTCGTCGCGGATTACAAAGCCTATGCCAAAGCGCACAAGCTGCCGAACGCCGATACCGTGGTGACCAACGACCCGATGGAAGCTACTTACGTGGGGATTCATATGTGGGCGCAGGCGGTGGAAAAAGCGGGCACCACCGACGTGGATAAGGTGCGTGCGGCGATGGCCGGTCAGTCGTTTAAGGCGCCTTCAGGCTTTACGCTCACCATGGATGCCACCAACCATCATCTGCATAAGCCGGTCATGATCGGTGAAATCGAAGGCAACGGCCAGTTCAACGTGGTCTGGCAGACGGAGCAGCCGGTACGCGCCCAGCCGTGGAGCCCGTTCATCGATGGGAATGACAAAAAGCCCGACCAGCCGATGAAAACCGCCAGCAACTAAGCCATCACCGCAGGGAGAAACGTCATGAACGCCATGCGCATGTTCATCGCTCTTGTATGGCTTTCCGGACTGCTGCCAGGGATGGCGCAGGCATCGGATGCCGATCGTTTTGTTGCCGCCACCCGCAGCCAGCAGGCGGATTTACTCACGCAGTGGGCCGCCGCGCCGGATGCCGCACGGCTGCCGCTGCTTCAGTCTCTGCAAAAGGAAAACCTGTATACCGACAGCCAAAAGCACGCCTTTGCGCAGCGCAATGGTCAAATGGTTTCGCTCGGTGAAGCCCGCGTGGCCGAAGGGCCAGCCAAAGCCGTTCGTCTGACCAACCGGCTGCGCGTGCTGGCTGCTACGGCCATCGCTACACATCAGCTGGTGAGTGACAGTGTCACAGAAAGACGAGCAGCGGCGCGTCAGCTTCAGCGGGATGCCCAGCCGGGGATGCTCGCTTTTCTCGAAAAGCGGGTAAACGATGAAACGGACGCTGTCGCGCGCCAGGCGCTTTTACTGGCGGTGGCGAATCTCCAGCTGGCCAGCCCGCAGGCAGAGGTGCGCCACAAGGCTGTCGAATTATTAGGCCAGTCAGACGATCCGGACGTTCAGTCCAGACTCACCCCGTTCACTCAGGCGCAGACCGAGCCGGACGCCAGCGTGCGCGCGGCCGCGCAGGAGAGTCTTAGCCAGATCCAGCATCGACTGATGTGGGGCGACCTGCTGGGCCAGGCGTTTATGGGGCTGTCCCTGGGATCGGTGCTGCTGCTGGCCGCGCTGGGGCTCGCTATCACCTACGGCCTGCTGGGCGTCATTAATATGGCGCACGGCGAGATGCTGATGCTGGGCGCGTACGCCACGTGGATGGTGCAGCAGGCGATGGCCGGGCTTGCGCCCCAGTGGCTGGCGCTCTATCCCGTTATCGCGCTGCCGGTGGCGTTCTGCCTGACGGCGGGCATCGGGATGGTGCTGGAGCGCACCGTGATCCGTCACCTGTATGGTCGCCCGCTGGAAACGCTGCTGGCAACGTGGGGGATCAGCCTGATGATTATCCAGCTGGTGCGCATGATGTTTGGCGCCCAGAACCTGGAGGTCGCCAACCCGGCATGGCTGTCCGGCGGGGTGCAGGTTTTTGCCAACCTGACGCTGCCGTGGAACCGCATAGTGGTGCTGGGCTTTGTGCTGATGGTGCTGTTCTTTACCTGGCTCATTCTGAATAAAACCCGTCTGGGGCTCAACGTGCGGGCGGTAACGCAGAACCGCAGCATGGCCGCCTGCTGCGGGGTACCGACAGGTCGCGTCGATATGCTGGCGTTTGGGCTGGGCTCAGGGATCGCCGGGCTAGGCGGCGTGGCGTTATCCCAGCTTGGGAACGTCGGGCCGGAGCTCGGTCAGGGTTACATCATCGACTCGTTCCTCGTGGTCGTTCTCGGTGGCGTGGGCCAGCTGGCAGGCAGCGTAGCCGCCGCATTTGGGCTGGGCATTTTCAATAAAATTCTTGAGCCCCAGATGGGGGCCGTACTGGGCAAGATTGTGATTCTGGTAGCGATCGTGCTGTTTATTCAGAAGCGTCCTCAGGGGCTGTTTGCGCTGAAAGGGAGGGTGATTGACTGATGAGCCAGCCGCTAACCTTAACGCTGACGCGTAAAGCGCCGCGCGTCACGCAGATTGCAGGCAGCCTCCTGGTGGCATGTCTGCTGATATTACCGTTTTTTGCCTTGCTGCCTGCGACGCATCCGCTGGCGCTGTCGACCTGGATGCTGACGCTCATCGGCAAGATCCTCTGCTATGCCATCGTTGCGGTGGCGCTGGATCTGGTGTGGGGCTATGCCGGGATGCTCTCTCTTGGGCACGGCATCTTCTTCGCCCTGGGCGGCTATGCGATGGGGATGTACCTGATGCGTCAGGCGTCAGGCGACGGCCTGCCCGCGTTTATGTCGTTTCTCTCCTGGAGCGAGCTGCCGTGGTTCTGGTGGGGCACCCAGCACTTTGCCTGGGCGCTGGTGCTGATTGTGATGGTACCGGGCCTGCTGGCGCTGGTGTTTGGCTGGTTTGCCTTCCGCTCAAAGATCAAAGGTGTCTACTTCTCGATTATGACCCAGGCGCTGACCTACGCGGGCATGCTGCTGTTCTTTCGCAACGAAACCGGATTTGGCGGCAATAACGGCTTTACCGGCTTCACTACGCTGCTCGGGTTTTCGGTGACGGAAACGGCCACCCGCATCGCGCTGTTCCTGGCAACCGTGCTGCTGCTGCTCCTGGCGTTGGGTACCGGATTTGCGCTGGCGAAGAGCAAGTTTGGCCGCATCCTGACCGCCGTGCGCGATGCCGAAAACCGCCTGACGTTTTGCGGCTACGATCCGCGCGGGTTCAAGCTGCTGGTATGGACGCTCTCTGCCGTGCTGTGCGGCCTGGCGGGGGCGCTGTACGTCCCGCAGGTGGGCATTATCAACCCCGGAGAGATGTCGCCGACCAACTCGATAGAAGCCGCCATCTGGGTGGCGCTGGGCGGGCGCGGCACGCTGGTGGGGCCGGTGATTGGCGCGGCGCTGGTCAACGGAGCGAAGAGCTTTTTCACCGTCGCCATGCCAGAGTACTGGCAGCTTTTTCTGGGACTGATTTTTATTGCCGTCACGCTGTTCCTGCCGCGCGGCGTCTACGGTCTGTTGCGTAAGGGAGAGAAATAATGCAGCCAGGGGAAGGATTATTTACCCGCCAGCTGCCCGGCGATCGCTACCGGGAGCAGACTGACCCGGTGCTTCAGCTTGAGGCCATTAACGTCAGTTTCGACGGCTTTCAGGCCCTGACCGATCTCTCGCTGAATATCGGCGTGGGCGAGCTTCGCTGCGTGATTGGTCCCAACGGGGCCGGTAAAACCACGCTGATGGACGTCATTACCGGCAAAACGCGGCCAAAGAGCGGCAGGGCGATTTACGATCAGTCCATCGACCTGACCGCGCTTGAGCCTGCGGCCATTGCCCGTCAGGGGATTGGTCGAAAATTCCAGAAGCCCACGGTCTTTGAAGCGCTGACGGTGTGGGAAAACCTCGAGATCGCCATGAAAACCGACAAATCCGTCTGGGCGAGCCTGCGGGCAAAACTCAACGGCGAGCAGCGCGACCGGATCGATGAAATGCTGGTGTTGCTGCGCCTTAGCAGCGAGCGCGAACGCCGCGCCGGGCTGCTTTCGCACGGGCAGAAACAGTTCCTGGAGATCGGCATGCTGCTGGTGCAGGACCCGCACCTGCTGCTGCTGGATGAACCCGCCGCCGGGATGACCGACGCGGAAACGGAATACACCGCCGAGCTGTTCAGAACCCTGGCGGGCAAGCACTCCCTGATGGTGGTGGAGCACGATATGGGCTTTGTTGAAACGATTGCCGACCACGTCACGGTGCTGCATCAGGGGCGGGTGCTGGCGGAGGGCTCGCTTCGCGAGGTGCAGGCCAACGAGCAGGTGATTGAGGTCTATCTGGGGCGCTAAGGAGCGATGATGTTACAGGTTAACGAACTGAATCAGTATTACGGCGGCAGCCATATCCTTCGCGGCGTGAGCTTTGAAGCCGTCACCGGCGAAGTAACCTGCCTGCTGGGGCGCAACGGCGTCGGGAAAACCACGCTGCTGAAGTGTCTTATGGGGCTGATCCCGGCGAAAACCGGGGAGGTCATCTGGCAGGGTAAAACGATCACCCACAGCAGGCCGCACCAGCGGGTGCAGTCTGGCGTGGCGTATGTCCCGCAGGGGCGCGAGATTTTTCCGCGCTTAACTGTGGAAGAGAACCTTCTGCTGGGGCTGTCGCGATTTCCCGCCCGCGAGGCGAAGCAGGTGCCTGACGAAATCTGGCAGCTGTTTCCGGTACTTAAAGAGATGAAGCATCGTCGCGGGGGCGATCTCTCGGGTGGGCAACAGCAGCAGCTGGCGATTGGACGCGCGCTGGCGAGCCGTCCGCAGCTGCTGATCCTGGATGAACCCACCGAAGGCATACAGCCATCCGTCATCAAAGAGATTGGCCACGTGATCCGCACCCTGGCAAACAGAGGCGACATGGCGATCCTGCTGGTCGAGCAGTTTTACGACTTTGCCGCAGAGCTGGCCGACAGCTATCTGCTGATGTCCCGCGGCACCATTATTCAGCGCGGGCGGGGTGAAAATATGGAGCAGGAGGGCGTTCGCGGGCTGGTTGCGATCTGAAATGTTATAATATAACATTCTCGTTCTTATAAAACGGAACGAGGGCGTTACTTTGGCTGCACATATTGGAAAATTTGCCATGACTCTGGGGGCGCTGCTGGTCAGCGGCCAGCTGTTTGCTCACTCGCACGGTCATCAGATGACCGAAGCGGAACAGAAGGCGGCAAACGGCGTGTTTGAGGATAAGGACGTGAAGGACAGAGCACTGTCAGACTGGGACGGGACCTGGCAGTCGGTTTATCCGTTCCTGCTGGACGGCTCGCTGGATCCGGTCTTCAGGCAGAAAGCGCAGAAGGATAAAAGCAAAACCTTTGACGAGGTGAAAGCGTACTACCGCAAGGGATATGCGACGGACGTGGATGCCATCGGCATCGAAAATAACGTGATGGAATTTCATAAAGGCAAAGCGGTCAGCCGCTGTCAGTATGGTTACAGCGGCTACAAAATTCTGACCTATGCGTCAGGTAAGAAAGGCGTTCGCTATCTGTTTGAGTGTAAAGATGCCGACAGCAAGGCGCCTAAATTCGTGCAGTTCAGCGACCACACCATCGGACCGAAGGCCTCTTCGCACTTCCATATTTTCATGGGCAACACCTCCCACGAGGCGCTGCTGAAAGAGATGGATAACTGGCCGACCTATTATCCAAACGAGATGTACAAAGAGCAGGTGGTGGAGGAGATGTTGCACCACTAGGCTGTTGCTTTTGCCGGGTGGTGGCTTAGCCATACCCGGCACACGATTAGGGTTTTGTAGGTCGGGTAAGCGCAGCGCCACCCGACACGCTATCTTCACTTTTCACGCTCATCCCGCGCAAAATCATCAGCCACGCAATGACGATGGCGACCATCATGATGACAAACAGCGACCAGTGCGGCAGGTTGGTCAGGATAATACCGGTGATCATCGGGTTTGCCGCCGCGCCGAGCCAGCCCAGCGCCTGGGCTGAGAAATAGCTCGCCTTCATCCCCGGCGGGGCAATGTTGTCGATCAGCATGTATTCACCCGGTGCGTAGATAATCTCACCCAGCGTAAAGACGGCGGCGGCGATGCCCCAGTAAATCAGGTTCTCCCCGGAGAGCATAAAGCCCCCCAGCCCCAGGATAAAAAACAGCGTTGCGGCGGTCATTAAAGGCCGAATATTGCTGGCGGAGATCTTGCGCCCCAGCGCGTACTGCAGCGTCACCACCACGGCTGCGTTAACGGGCAGCACCACGGCGACCACCTTCTGGGCAAAATCGCTGTCGGCATTGGCGGCCAGAACATACTGCGAAATGCAGCTGGCGAACGATCCGCCCACGTAAGACGCGAGCAGGCCGGAGAGGGTGAACCAGAACAGGGCGCGGTCTTTCAGCAGTACCGACGGCTGCCAGGGCATCTTCTCCTCGGCGGTATCCAGCGCGACGCTTTTCTGCACGAAGAAATGAATAAACCCGAGCGGCAGCGCGGCGCAGAAGGCGGCCAGCCAGAACGGCAGCTGCAGGCTGTACATCACCAGCAGGGTGCCAATGGGCGGCCCGATCGTCCAGCCAATGTTCAGGAAGCTGTAGTTCAGCGAGAAGACGCGCGCTTTCTGGCTTGCGGTGAGCACGTCGGAGAACCAGGCCTTCAGCACCGTCGAAAAGACGGAATAGGCGCAGTTGATCAGGGAAAAGAACAGCACCACCAGCGTGACGTTATCCACCAGCGGGATCGCGACAAAACCGGCGATAAAGGCCACGATCGCGATCAGCATGTAGCGCTTTTTATCAAACTTATCGGCCAGAATGCCAAACCCCAGGCTGAACACTACGCCGACGGTGAGCGCAATCGTCAGGGCATAACCAATATTCTCGACGCTCATATTAAACACGCGCGTGAGATAAATGGTCATGAACGGCAGCGTTGCCCCCCGACCGATGGTTAATAACAATGACGATGCCAGTAGCGCTGCGGTTGAGCGCCTGAGAGATGGTTTCATATTCCTGCCCGACAATTGCTTATGCTTTTTATGTTGTGTCCTAAAAGGAGTATCACGACATAAGGGGCTTGTATAGCACCCGATTTATCCCTAAGTGCTTCAGCTCCCTGCCAGAAATAATGATCTTCTCGCGACACACTTTTTTCTGTTACCTTGAAGTGTTAACAAATTATTAATAATTCAGGGGCAGGGTATGACGCGTAAAGACGGGCTGCTGGCGTTGCTGGTGGTCGTGGTGTGGGGGCTGAATTTCGTGGTCATCAAGCTGGGGCTGCACAATATGCCCCCGCTGATGCTGGCCGGTTTGCGTTTTATGCTAGTGGCGTTCCCGGCGCTCTTTTTCGTCGCCCGTCCAAAAATTCCGTTAAAACTGCTTTTGGGCTATGGCCTGACCATCAGCTTTGGCCAGTTCGCGTTTCTCTTCTGCGCCATTAAGTTCGGGATGCCGGCCGGTCTTGCCTCGCTGGTGTTACAGGCGCAGGCGTTCTTTACCATTATTCTCGGCGCCTTCGTGTTTGGCGAACGTTTACAGGGCAAACAGCTGGCGGGGATCGCGCTCGCGGTGTTTGGCGTGCTGGTGCTGATTGAAGCCAGCCTGAACGGTCAGGACGTGGCGCTGCTCGGGTTTATGCTCACGCTGGCGGCGGGGCTGAGCTGGGCCTGCGGCAATATCTTCAACAAGCTGATTATGCAGCACGAGGCAAGGCCTCAGGTGATGTCCCTGGTGGTCTGGAGCGCGTTGATCCCGATAATCCCGTTTCTGGCGGCGTCGTTTATTCTGGATGGCCCGGAGGTGATGCTGAACAGCCTGGTCGACATCGATCTGACCACGATACTTTCTCTTATCTATCTGGCGTTTGTCGCCACCATCGTGGGCTACGGGATCTGGGGCTCGCTGCTGGGGCGCTATGAGACCTGGCGCGTCGCGCCGCTGTCTTTGCTGGTTCCGGTGGTGGGGCTTGCCAGTGCGGCGATACTGCTGGATGAAACGTTAAGCGCGCTGCAGCTGCTCGGTGCCGTGCTGATCATGGCCGGTCTGTACATCAACGTGTTTGGTCTGCGTGTACGTCGGGCGGCGCGGGTGAGTGGGAAGGCATAAAAAAGCCCCGCGTATGCGGGGCAAAAACGAATCAGAGGCCGTGCCGATTATAATAAGGCACGCCTAATTCGTCGGATTTGTCGCTACCAGCACCCATATGGTTGAAATCAAAAGGTGACTGGTCATGTGCTGACGGCAAAATCATCGTGTCACGATTATTTTGCTGCGTTGCACCTGGGGTTTGCTCCGCGAAGGTCTGGCTGGAAAACAGCACCAGCAAGGCGAGGGCGGCGGAGGCGGTAACGTTCATTTTTTCCTCGGTTACGTCTGTTACAGGCGATGTTTAACTACAGTGTTTTAACGGATACAGATAACGGGATTCACCCGGTACGCTGGTGATTCGGTACTTATGAGGCGGCACGTCAAAGTAGTTCTTGAACGTACGCGTCAGGGTTTGCTGTGATTCAAATCCGTAACGCTCCGCCAGATAAAGGATCGGCTCATTGCTTTCTTTCAGTTTCTGGGCAATTTCCGTCAGTTTGCGGCTGCGAATATATTGACCTAATGAATGACCGGTCTCTTTTTTGAACATCCGTTGCAGGTGCCATTTGGAGTAACCTGAACGCTCAGACACTTTTTCAAGGGAGAGCGGCGATTCCAGGTTATCTTCGATCCAGTCCAAAATGCTATGAATAGTGATAGCGTCAGTATTGCGTCTGGACATCGTCATACCTCTTTTTCTGTTTACGGCAGTATTTTCTTCAGCAAAAGCTCAAGGGTTGCCACTTCATCTGCCGTTAAGTTTTTTGTTAGTTCCTGATGCAGTGTTTGTCCTACTAATTGATGACATTGCTCGCACATAGCCGCGCCATCGCTGGTGAGCCTGACCAGTACGCCGCGTTTGTCATTTGGGTTAGGGCTTCGTTCTACCCATCCTTTGCAGACGAGACGATCGAGCATGCGCGTTAACGCACCCAGATCGACAGAGAGCACCTTTTTCAGCTCAACCGGCGTGATACACCCTTCGCAGCGAATGGAGCACAGCACTTTGAACTGTGTTGCGGTGATATCCAGCGGTGACAGATAGTCATTGAGCAGGCGATCTTTTTTCTGGTTAACCATATGAATAAGACGACCCAGTGGAACAACGTCGTTGAAGATATCACTGGTGTTTTTCACAATGGTTGCCCTGGCAAGTAGTTTAGTCACGGCAGATATTATTGCTCAGGCAAGTATAAGTCAACTGAATGAATCGGCCGATGCCACGAATTGCTAAAACGTTTCATGAACTTTATTTGAAAGCTTGTAAATCATATAGATAACTGCTGGTTATCATTACCTTAAGAAAATAATCGTTACGTTGCGCAGATGGCTGAGCGTCACACTTTCACCCTATAATTGCGATGTTAAATGTGGATAAGGACAACGACGCACTATGTTGGATTTGATTAAAGCAATTGGGCTTGGGCTGGTGGTACTGCTGCCGTTGGCTAACCCGTTAACGACGGTGGCGCTTTTCCTCGGGCTGGCAGGGAATATGAACAGCGCCGAGCGCAATCATCAGTCGATGATGGCTGCCGTGTATGTCTTTGCCATTATGATGGTGGCTTACTATGCGGGACAGGTGGTGATGAACACCTTCGGGATTTCCATCCCTGGCTTGCGTATCGCCGGGGGGCTGATCGTGGCCTTTATCGGCTTCCGCATGCTGTTCCCGGCGCAAAAGGCGCACGAGTCGCCCGAGGCGGCCAGTAAATCCGAAGAGCTGGAAACCGAACCGAGTGCCAATATCGCCTTTGTACCGATTGCCATGCCGAGCACGGCGGGGCCGGGTACCATCGCGATGATCATCAGCTCCGCGTCGACGGTGCGCGACAGCGCAACCTTCCCGGACTGGGTGCTGACGGTTGCGCCGCCGCTGATTTTTGCGATTATCGGGCTTATCGTCTGGGCGTCGCTGCGCAGCTCTGGCGCCATTATGCGCTGGGTAGGCAAGGGCGGGATTGAAGCCATTTCGCGGCTGATGGGCTTCTTGCTGGTTTGTATGGGCGTGCAGTTTATTATTAACGGCGTGCTGGAGATTATTAAGACCTACCATTGAGTTTATTGCCGGGTAAGGCGAAACCGCCACCCGGCATAAACAAACCTCACCCGTGCTGCCCCTGTTCCTCCAGCGCCACCGGCCACTTGCGGAAGATGAGTACCGACCAGATCAGCGCCACCAGGGCTGGAATGGCTCCCAGATAGCCAATCGCCGACATCGACACGTGCAGGCTAATCTGATTTCCCACCAGCGCCCCCGCGCCAATCCCCAGATTGAATATCCCCGAGAACAGCGACATCGCCACGTCCGTGGCATCCGGCGCCAGGGCCAGGACTTTCACCTGCATGCCGAGACCAATAATCATAATCGCTACGCCCCAGAACAGGCTCAGGATCGCCAGATGGCTTTCGCTGCCTGACGCAGGCAGCAGCAGCACCAGGCACGCCAGCAGCAGGCCGATGGCGCTGCTCACAAGCAGGGAGGCATGCTGGTTACCCAGTTTGCCAAACAGCACGCTGCCAATAATGCCCGCGCCGCCAAGGATGAGCAGTAAGAGGGTGGCAAAGTTAGCGCTAAAGCCCGCGACCATCTGCACAAACGGCTCAATGTAGCTGTACGCCGTGTAATGCGCGGTGACCACGATAACGGTGAGCAGGTAGATACTCAGCAGCGCCGGGCGACGCATCAACAGCGGCAGACTTTTCAGCGAGCCGGAATGTTCGCTCGGCAGCGCGGGCAGCAGCTTAATCAGACACACCAGCGTCACCAGCGCGCCCATGCCGATGGCGAAGAAGGTGGTACGCCAGCCGAAGTATTGTCCCACGATGCGGCCAATGGGCAGCCCCAGCACCATTGCCAGCGCGGTACCGGTGGCAATCAGGCTCAAGGCCTGGGCGCGTTTACCCGCCGGCGCGAGTCGAATAGCCAGCGACGCGGTAATCGACCAGAAGACCGCGTGGGCAAAAGCGATGCCGATGCGGCTAATGACCAGCACCGTAAAATTCCACGCCATAAACGACAGGACATGGCTGGCAATGAACAAAGTAAACAGACCGATCAACAGCCTGCGCCGCTCCATCTGGCTGGTCAGCAGCATAAACGGCAGCGACATCAGCGCCACGACCCAGGCGTAGATGGTCAACATAATGCCCACCTGCGCCGTTTCCATCTGGAAGCTTTCGGCTATGTCAGACAACAGCCCAACCGGAACAAATTCTGTGGTGTTAAAAATAAACGCGGCAATGGCCAGCGTGACCACGCGTAGCCACGCAACTCTGCGGGAAACTGTGTTCGTTGTCATAGGGATGTGGAGATACGTTGCTGGAAAGAAGAGGAGACGATCTTAAAACGTTGAACGGCGAAAACTCAACCATTATGTGACGCAGATCTCAATATTTACCTTATGAAAGCGGTAGCCGGAGGCACTGTTTTCATTGAATATAAAAGTACAACACAACAAAAACAGGCGGTAAGACAATGCAGGAGATTGATTTTTATCTGGTAGATGCGTTCAGCAAAAGCGCTTTTGGCGGCAACCCGGCGGCGGTTTGCCCGCTGAAAGCGTGGTTACCCGATGAGACGCTACTGAAAATGGCGCAGCAGCATAATCAGTCGGAAACCGCATTTTTCGTCTGCACTAAAGGCGGCATTGAGCTACGCTGGTTTACCACGCTCGCCGAAGTCAATCTTTGCGGTCATGCTACCCTTGCCGCCGCGTACGTTCTGTTTAATGAACTGGATTATCCCGATTCACGGATCCACTTTGACACTGCGTCCGGTCGCCTCACGGTCAGCCGGGAGGGAGAGTGGATGACGCTGGACTTCCCGGCGTGTCCGACCTGTGAAGAGACGCCGCCGCCGGAAATGCTTGCGGCGCTAGGTATCCGCGATTACGTTGAAGCCCGTAAGGGCCGCGCCTGGGTGATTGTGCTGGAAAACCGCCAGCAGGTTGAAGCGCTTGAGCCGCGCTTTTCGGCGATGACGCCGGGCGAGCATAAGGTGAGCGTGACGGCACCGGGCGAAGGGGAGTATGACTTTGTCAGCCGCTTCTTCTCGCCGGGCGTTTCCGTTCCGGAAGATCCGGTCACTGGATCCGCGCACACGATGCTGATCCCCTACTGGAGCGAAAAGCTGGGGAAAACGGCGATGTTTGCCCGTCAGGTCTCGGCGCGCGGCGGGGATGTACGCTGCGAGCTGCGAGGGGAGCGCGTATTGATGAGCGGTCAGGCGTCGTGCTACCTGAAAGGCACTGTGTATCTGCGCTAAAACTGATAACAAGAGAGGAAGAGACAATGCGGGAAATTGATTTTTATCTGGTGGATGCCTTCAGCGACAAAACCTTTGGCGGCAACGCCGCGGCGGTATGTCCTCTGGAAGAGTGGCTGCCCGACGAGACCCTTTTCAAGATGGCGCAGCAGCATAACCAGTCTGAGACCGCCTTTTTTGTGCGAACAGACGGTGGGTTTGAACTGCGCTGGTTTACCACGCTGCATGAAATTAACCTCTGCGGCCATGCGACCCTCGCGGCATCGCACGTCATTTTTGAGTATCTGGACTACCCACATACGGAAATTCACTTTACCACGCGCTTTGTGGGCGAGTTGACGGTCAAACGCAGCGGCGACTGGCTGACGCTGAACTTCCCCGCGTGGTCGACGGAAGCCGTCGATAACCCGCCGCCGGCGCTGTTTAGCGCGCTGGGCATCCCGGCGGCGAAAGAGGTGCGCGTCGGGCGAGATTATATGGTGGTGCTGGAGAGCCAACAGCAGGTGGAGGCGTTAACGCCTGATATTGGCGCGATGGTACCGCTGGATAAAATGGTCTGCGTGACCGCGCCTGGCGAGGGTGAATATGACTTCGTCAGCCGCTTCTTCTGCCCGGGCGAAGGGGTACCGGAAGATCCGGTTACCGGGTCCACGCACAGCATGCTGATCCCTTACTGGAGCGAAAGGCTGGGTAAGACGTCGCTCAACGCCCGCCAGGTGTCGTACCGCGGCGGGGATCTTCGCTGTGAACTGAAGGGCGACCGCGTGCTGATTGGCGGCCAGGCAACGCTGTATCTGAAAGGGCGTGTCTTTTTGCGCTAGCCGGACGGCGTATAAGTTAATACTATGATGCACCCAGGCAGGCCTGCGCTATGTTGAAATAAAAACAACAAGGAGCCTGCCATGTATTCCATTACCTCTGAATCTGCCCGCCATCCGGACATTACCAGACTGATCGCGGCGCTTGACCGCTATCAAAGCGAACTCTATCCCGCCGAAAGTAATCATCTGCTCGATCTGGCTGCGCTGCCGGAAACGTCGCTGATCCTGATGATCGTCCGCGACCAGCAGCTTCAGGCCGTCGGCTGCGGCGCCATCGTGCTCAACGGGGACGGAACGGGAGAGATGAAGCGGGTCTATATCGATCCGGCCCATCGGGGCCAGCATCTCGGTGAGACGCTGCTGGCCGCCCTGGAAGACGAGGCCCTGAGCCGTCATTGCCACACGGTGCGGCTGGAAACGGGCATTAAGCAACGCGCTGCGGTTCGTCTCTATGAACAGTGCGGATACGAACTGCGTCCGGCCTTTGCCCCCTACGTTGACGACCCGCTCAGCCTGTTTATGGAGAAGGCGCTGGTTGAAGACGTTCGTTTAGCAGCGCTATAAACGCCTCCAGCTGGCGGGTCATCGCCCCGCGACGCCACACCAGCCAGGTGGTGAGCCAGCGCCAGTTTTCCGCCAGCGGCCAGGCTTCAACCTGATGATGGCCCGGCATACTTTCCAGCATTGAGCGCGGCATCAGGGCAATGCCTGCCCCCGCAATGACGCAGGCGAGCATGCCGTGGTAGGACTCCATCTCATGAATGCGACCGGGCGTGGCTCTGTCCGCATGAAACCAGCTTTCAAGGTGTCGGCGATACGAGCAGTTCGCGCGAAAGGCATAAACGTCGCTGCCGCTCACCTGCGCGGCGCGCGTGACCTCCGCCTGCCCGGCAGGCGTGACCAGCATCATCTCTTCCCTGTAGACCGGCATCCCCTCCAGCTCCGGGTGCGACAGCGGTCCGTCGACAAAAGCGGCGCTCAGGGTTCCCTCCAGTACGCCGTCAATCATCGTCCCGGATGGCCCGGTAGAAAGGGCAAACTGGATGCGCGGGTAGCGCTGGTTAAACTGCGCCAGCGTCTCAGGGATGCGCACGGCAGCGGTGCTCTCCAGCGCGCCGAGGGCAAACAGCCCCTGCGGCTCATCGCCCGCGACGACCATGCGCGCTTCATCCACAAGCGCCAGAATCTGCCTGCTGTAGCGCAGGAAGTTATGCCCGGCGGGAGATAAGCGCAAACGCTGGTTCTCACGAATAAACAGCTCAACGCCAAGATCGGCCTCCAGCTGGCGGATGCGGGTCGTCAGGTTCGAGGGAACGCGATGCACCTTCTGTGCCGCCTGGGTGATGCTGCCCGTCTGCGCGACGGCGTTAAACATTTCAAGCTGGGTTAAATCCATAGCATTCTCGTTTCGTGAATAAGGTGGTCAGTATTATTCATTTTTAAGAAATAGCAGAGTGAGCCACACTTAATCAACCGTAATGCGTGGAGAACATCATGAAATATTCATCTGCTACACATGCCCTGTCAGTTAACCCGGCTACGGGCGAAACGCTCGCCGCCTGTCCGTGGGCGACGCAGGAAGAGGTTGAACGTGCCATCGCGCTGGCTGATGCGGGCTTTCGTCAGTGGCGGTGCGAAAGCGTTGCCCACCGGGCGCAGAAGCTGCGCGATCTCGGCGCCGCGCTGCGCGGCCGTGCGGAAGAGATGGCCCGGATGATGTCCCGCGAGATGGGAAAACCCATTCAGCAGGCGCGGGCGGAAGTGGCGAAATCAGCGGGTCTGTGCGACTGGTATGCCGATCATGGCCCGGCGATGCTGCATGCGGAACCTACGCTTGTGGAAAACCACAACGCGGTCATTGAATACCGTCCGCTGGGGCCGATTCTGGCGGTAATGCCCTGGAACTTCCCGCTCTGGCAGGTTCTGCGCGGCGCGGTGCCGATCCTGCTGGCAGGTAATAGCTATCTGCTCAAACATGCGCCGAACGTGCTCGGCTCGGCGGAACTTATCGCGCAGATTTTTGCAGATGCCGGTTTTCCTGAAGGGGTGTTCGGCTGGGTGAATGCCACCAATGACGGCGTAAGCCAGGCGATTAACGATCGCCGCATTGCGGCGGTGACCGTCACCGGCAGCGTGCGCGCCGGGGCCGCCATTGGCGCGCAGGCGGGGGCGGCGCTGAAAAAATGCGTACTTGAGCTGGGTGGCTCCGACCCGTTCATCGTACTCAACGATGCCGATCTGGACCTTGCCGTGAAGGCGGCGGTAGCAGGGCGCTACCAGAATACCGGGCAGGTGTGTGCGGCGGCCAAACGCTTCATTGTGGAAGCGGGTATTGCGGATACCTTTACCCGACGCTTCGTTGACGCCGTCGCCGCGTTAAAGATGGGCGCGCCGGATGAAGAAGAGAACTACCTTGGCCCGATGGCGCGCTATGACCTGCGCGATGAACTGCATCAGCAGGTGCAGGCGAGCCTGGCAGAAGGGGCAACGCTGCTGCTGGGCGGTGAGAAAATCAGCGGCGACGGGAATTATTACGCGCCTACCGTGCTGGCGAACGTCACTCCGTCGATGACAGCCTTCCGCCAGGAGCTGTTTGGTCCGGTTGCGGCCATTACGGTCGCGAAAGATGCGGATCACGCTCTCACGCTTGCCAACGACAGCGACTTTGGTTTGTCTGCGACGGTCTTTACCGCTGACGCAGCGCTTGCGGATAAATTCTCTCGCGAGCTGGAGTGCGGCGGGGTGTTTATCAACGGTTACAGCGCCAGCGACGCGCGCGTGGCCTTTGGTGGCGTGAAGAAGAGCGGTTTTGGCCGCGAGCTTTCTCATTTCGGGCTGCATGAATTCTGTAATGTGCAGACGGTGTGGAAGAACAGAGTGTAATTTATCGCCCGGCGGCGCCGCGCTTGCACCTCTGGCAAGACGGCGTCGCCTGTCATTTTTCTGCAATGGTTCTGTCATTTTCGTTTCGTAGACTTGCACGCGTCTAACGTGTTGTTACTGAAGAAAATTATGAACCTAACGCAAATTTTTCGTCGTATTGCGCAGCGTATTATCCCTCGCCAGTTTGGCCTGCTGACGGGTATCTTCTGCATCATTGGCCTTTTCTCCGCGCTGCAGCTCTCCTCATCCTTTCTGCTTAACGCCTCCCTGAAGGAAGCTCAGCGCAACGAACAGCAAAATCTGCTGGCGTACCAGCAGCAGAACAAGCTGGATCTGGCGCGCGTCTCCCTGCTGGCAGCAAGCGATCTGCTCAACCGCTCCGGCGTCTGGTTTATGCAGGATAAAGAGACCGGCTCGGAAGGAAGCTGGCACAGCCTGATGGAGGAGGCGCAAAAGTCGCTGGCGGTTTCACAGCAGGCGTGGAAGGCCTGGCTGGCGCTCAGCCCGCAAAAAGATGAGGCGCTGATTAACAGCTACCAGCTTTTCTACGATGCCATTAAAGAGCAATCGGAAGCACTTGTCAGAACCAACTCGATTGATGCCTTCTTTGCCGTGCCGGCGCAGGCGTTTCAGACCGACTTTAACGACAACTACGCGCGCTACCAGCAGGCCAGCGAGAAGCAGGCGATGCAGGGGCGTCAGGCCCTGATGGCACAGCTCTCCGGTCTGCAAACGCTGTTCCTGCTGGCGCCTGTTCTGCTGCTCGCCATCGCCGTAGCGGTCTGGTTCGGCATGTCCCGTTGGGTGATTACGCCGCTGCGTCGCCTGATTGCGCATATTAACCGGCTGGCGGCCGGGGATCTCTCCGGCACGCCGCCCGACGTTATGCGTTTTAACCGGGAGACCGGGCAGCTCAGCGACAGCGTTGCCACCATGCAGCGCGGCCTGCAGCAGCTGGTGACCCAGGTCAGCCACGCCACAGCCACGATGGTGGAGAACATTGGCTCCCTCGCGGAGGGAAACCAGAAGCTGTATCAGCAGTCGGCGCGTCAGGCAAAGGAGCTGGAGGAGGTGACAACGCATATCGCGGCGCTGGAAACCCACGTGGAAGGCAATACCGGCTATGCCCGGCTCGCCAGCTCGCGTGCGGATGAAGCGCGTCAGGCCGCGGTGGGCGGCGACCAGATGATGTCGACCGTGAATGCGTCCATGCAGGCGATCGTCGAGCGATCTTCAGAGATGCGCGGGATCGTGGCGATGATAGACAGCGTAGCGTTTCAGACTAACATTCTGGCGCTGAACGCCGCCATTGAGGCCGCCCATGCCGGAAACCAGGGGCGCGGGTTTGCCGTCGTCGCGCGGGAAGTCGGGCTTTTGGCCAGAAAAAGCAGCCATTCGACGCAGACCATTCAGGAACTCATTAACCGCTCGCTGCAGGGCATTGAAGACGGTTCTCGTGCCGTTAACCTGATGGAAGAGAATCTGCAGCAGGTCACCGGTCTGGTGGGCAATTTAAGCAGTTTGCTGAATGAAATCTCGACCGCCACGCTCAGTCAGGGAGAAAGTATTCACCAGATGACGCGCCAGCTTCAGGCGCTGAATCAGGTCTCCCGCCAGACGGATTTGCTGGTTTCTGACGCCTCGGAAGCCTCAGAACGCCTGCAAAAGCAGTCCGATCTTTTATTGCAGGCCGTTTCGCGTTTTCGTCTTAGCGCCTGACGCAATACATTAGCCTCTGTTATACTCGCAGCCCGTTTTAGCCTGAGGGCAAGGAGCAATAAGAGTGGCTGCGGTCATCCATAATGAGATGCTGGACGAGATTCTGGCGCAGGTTCGTCCGTTATTGGGAAAGGGGAAGGTTGCCGACTATATACCGGCCCTTGCCTCGGTGAGCGGGAATAAGCTGGGCATCGCTATCTGTACCATAGACGGACAGCGATACCAGGCCGGCGATGCGACTGAACGTTTCTCCATTCAGTCCATTTCTAAAGTGCTGAGTCTGGTCGCGGCGATGCGCCAGTACGAGGAAGAGGAGATCTGGCAGCGCGTGGGGAAAGATCCGTCCGGCCAGCCTTTTAACTCACTGCTTCAGCTCGAAATCGAGCAGGGTAAACCGCGCAACCCCTTTATCAATGCCGGGGCGCTGGTGGTCTGCGATATGCTGCAAAGCCGCCTCAGCGCACCGCGTCAGCGAATGCTTGAGATCGTGCGTCAGCTCTCGGGCGTGGACGACATTGCCTATGATTCGGTGGTGGCGCGCTCGGAGTTTGAACACTCCGCCCGCAACGCGGCTATTGCCTGGCTGATGAAATCCTTCGGCAATTTCCACAACGATGTGGCGACCGTGCTGCAAAACTACTTCCATTACTGCGCCCTGAAGATGAGCTGCGTTGAGCTGGCCCAGACGTTTCTGTTCCTTGCGCACCAGGGGCACGCGCCGCATCTCGATCAGGAGGTGGTTTCCCCGCTTCAGGCGCGTCAGGTCAATGCTCTGATGGCAACCAGCGGCATGTATCAGAACGCCGGCGAGTTTGCCTGGCGGGTTGGCCTTCCGGCCAAATCGGGTGTTGGTGGCGGAGTGGTGGCGATTGTGCCGCATGAAATGGCGATTGCCGTCTGGAGCCCGGAGCTGGACGAAACGGGAAATTCACTTGCCGGCGTGGCAGTTCTGGAGAAGCTGACTCAACGTCTTGGACGTTCCGTATACTGATGTCTGACCTGGATCCTCTCTTTTCCCGCCTGGCGCGATCGACGTTTCGCTCGCGCTTTCGACTGGGCAATAAGGAACGGCAGTACTGCTGGGACAAAGGCCCCGAAACCATTGACCAGCATGCCGCCGATTTTGTCGCTAAACGCCTTGCACCGGCGCAGCCCGCAAACGACGGTAAGCAGACGCCCATGCGCGGCCATCCGGTGTTTATCGCCCAGCATGCCACCGCGACCTGCTGTCGGGGTTGTCTGGCAAAATGGCATAACATTCCCCAGGGCGTGCAGCTGAGCGCGCAGCAGCAGCACTATATCGTCAACGTTATCCGCCACTGGCTGGTGATACAGATGAACGCCCAAAAATGATATTTAATGCGTTCTGCTCTTAACGCCATCGGGCATTCCAGCCTCGCGCCCGGCTGGCGGACGAGCAAATCGTCATAACGCATTGACGTAAAAATGGATAGCGGCTTAACAGGATGTCGAACACTGACAATGTCTCTGTTTAAGCTACGCTTTGAGTAACGCTTTACGTCAGGAGACATTATGAAAGCACCTGCAACACCTGAAAATGAAATGGACAGACTTAACGCGCTGCGCGAATCGGGTCTGCTTGAGATTGACAGTTCCCCGGCGTTTGACCGCTTAACGCGTCTGGCAAAGCGCTTTTTCCAGGTACCGCTGGCAATGGTCAACCTTATTGATGAGCATACGCTGATCGTTAAGTCGGCTGATGGGCAGGCACCCGGTTCCGTTCCGCGTAATATCTCATTTTGTGGTCATACCATCCTCACCGAAGCACCGCTAATTGTGGGGGATATGCTTCAGGACGATCGTTTTGCAGATAACCCGCTGGTGGCCGGCGAACCTCGTGTGCGGTTTTACGCAGGCTTTCCGCTGCGCCTGCGCAACGGCGCAAGCGTTGGCTCGCTTTGCCTGATTGACTACGCACCGCGGGAGTTCTCAGCGGCCGATCTCGCCGTGCTGGGGGATTTGGGCGCGCTTGCTGAAGACGAGTTTGCAGCAATCAGCGCGGCGACCACCGATGAATTGACCGGATTATTCAACCGACGGGGCTTTAACCAGCTCGTGCGCTTCACGCTCTCCATAGCCCGACGCCGGGCTGAGCCGTTAACGCTCGGCTGGCTGGATCTGGATCGGTTTAAGGAAATTAACGATCGTTACGGGCACGAAGAGGGGGATAAGGCTTTAAAAACCATGGCGCAGTTGATGCGCACCTCTTTCCGCGAAGCGGATCTGCTGGTTCGTTTCGGCGGCGATGAGTTTGCCGTGCTCTTTGCCGATACGGATGAGAAGGGCGCGTGGATTGCCATGCAGTATCTCGCCGAGCAGGTTGAAAACTACAATGCGCGCAAGCTACATCCGTGGTCGCTTATGTTCTCCTGGGGGCTCAGCGAATTCGATCATAACAGCAACGACCTGCAGCAGTGGCTCAAAGATGCCGATGAAAAAATGTATGCCATGAAGCAGCAGCGGCAGCGGGCCAGGTAACATAACAAAACCGTATGGCCGTTTCGTTTGCGTTAATAAAATGTTAAATGCAAAGTGAGGGTATTCAACGTAAGGACTCAACAATGAATACCCCACTGCAAATTAAAATCCTCACCCGGGACGATATTCTCACCCATCTTGATGCGCTGTCCGAAATCCTCGAAAACTGCGTTAACGGCGGCGCATCCGTCAGCTTCATGCTGCCTTTTAGCCCGGAAAAGGCCCGTTCATTCTGGCTCAGAATAGCTGACAGCGTAGGGCGCAACGAGCGCGTTGTGCTGGCCAGTATCGATCCGCAGGAGGGCGTTATCGGCACGGTGCAATTGATTACCGACCAGCCGGAAAACCAGCCACACCGTGCGGATGTGGCAAAGCTGCTGGTTCATGAAAAGGCTCGGCGTAAAGGAGCCGCAATGGCGCTGATGGAAGCGCTGGAGGCTGAGGCCCGGTCAAGAGACATTTCGGTTCTGGTGCTCGATACCTCCACCGGCAGCGGCGCGGAAACCTTCTACCAGCGTGCCGGCTGGCAAAAGGTCGGTGAGATCCCACGCTACGCCCTGATGCCGGACGGCGCCATGACGGCCACGTCGGTGTTCTATAAATTCCTGTAATTATTTCACAACCACGCCCGGGATTGATCGAAACAGGGTTTCTGGTCGTAAAGTTTTGATAAGTTATTGTACCAATCTTATCAGGCTGTATGACTAATCATAAAAGGAACCCCCTTGTGAACACGCTCAACCGTCGTGATTTTCCCGGTGCGCAGTACCCCGAACGCATCATTCAGTTTGGTGAAGGCAATTTCCTGCGTGCGTTTGTCGACTGGCAAATTGACCTCTTGAATGAACATACCGATCTCAACGCCGGTGTGGTTATCGTTCGTCCTATTCAGAGCGACTTCCCGCCTTCGCTAAGCACACAGGATGGGTTGTACACCACCATCATTCGTGGCCTGAATGAGCAGGGCGAAGAGGTGAGCGACGCTCGACTTATCCGCTCCGTTAACCGTGAAATCAGCGTCTACGACGAATACGACGCATTTCTTAAGCTGGCCCACAACCCGGATATGCGCTTTGTTTTCTCGAACACCACCGAAGCCGGCATCAGCTACCACGCGGGGGATAAGTTCGACGATGCCCCTGCGGTGAGCTATCCGGCGAAGCTGACGCGGCTGCTGTTTGAGCGCTTTAGCCACTTCAATGGCGCGCCTGACAAAGGCTGGGTCATCATTCCGTGTGAACTGATTGACTACAACGGTGACGCATTGCGTGAACTCGTGTTGCGCTATGCGCAGGAGTGGACGCTGCCTGCCGCCTTTATCCAGTGGCTGAACGAGGCGAACAGCTTCTGCTCAACGCTGGTTGACCGCATCGTGACCGGTTATCCGCGCGACGAAGCGGCCACGCTGGAGGCTGAGTTGGGGTATCACGACGGGTTTCTGGATACGGCTGAACATTTCTATCTGTTTGTCATTCAGGGGCCTGAATCTCTTGCCCGCGAGCTGCGCCTGGATCAGTATCCGCTAAACGTGCTAATCGTGGACGACATCAAGCCCTACAAAGAGCGCAAAGTCGCCATCCTGAACGGTGCGCACACGGCGCTGGTGCCGGTGGCATTCCAGGCCGGGCTGGATACGGTGGGCGAGGCGATGAACGATGCAGCGATCTGCGCATTTGTCGAAAAAGCGATTTATCACGAGATAGTCCCGGTCCTCGATCTGCCCCGTGACGAGCTGGAATCTTTCGCCAGCGCGGTGACAGGGCGCTTCCGGAACCCCTACATCAGACACCAGCTGCTTTCCATTGCGCTCAATGGCATGACCAAGTATCGCACGCGTATTCTTCCGCAGCTGCTGGCGGGGCAGAAGGCAGTGGGAAAATTACCCGCACGTTTGACGTTTGCCCTGGCTGCACTGATCGCATTTTATCGCGCGGAGCGTAACGGGGAGAGCTACCCGGTGCAGGATGATGCGTTCTGGCTGGAACGGTATCAACAGCTATGGGCGCAGCATCGCGATAATCAGATCGCTACCCGTGAACTGGTGCACGCCGTGCTGAGCGAGGAAGCGCACTGGGAGCAGGACCTGACGAAGTTGGATGGTCTCGTCGACCAGGTAACGCTCGATCTTGATGCCATTCTGCTG
The DNA here is from genome assembly GCA_011754535.1 of Enterobacter asburiae. Classification (NCBI taxonomy): domain Bacteria; kingdom Pseudomonadati; phylum Pseudomonadota; class Gammaproteobacteria; order Enterobacterales; family Enterobacteriaceae; genus Enterobacter; species Enterobacter asburiae. The sequence continues at coordinate 2,407,151 of JAAQVN010000001.1, forward strand.
AAGGGTATGCGCGCGGCGGTGAAGCCGCTTTGCTAATCACGTGACCCGGCTTCGGCCGGGTTTAAACAGGTATTGCTTTAGTTACAACATACTATTTGCCATTACTTAAAAAACAGATGCAGCACCGTGCGGTTTACGTTCTTCAGATGAGAAAATGCAATGTTCCGTTAACATGCTTGCAACCGTGACGGGGATCACGTTTAATAGCCACGCTCTTTTCTTGCCTGAAACTCACTATGATCGTTCGTCCTAAACAGCACTGGCTACAACTGATTTTTGTCTGGCATGGTTCGGTACTTCCTAAAATCTATACCCGACTGCTGCTCAACTTCCTGCTTTCTATCGCCGTTATTCTGATGCTGCCGTGGTATACCTCACTCGGCATCAAATTTACCGTGGCACCGTTTAGCATTCTCGGCGTGGCAATTGCTATCTTTCTGGGTTTCAGAAACAACGCCTGTTATTCGCGCTACGTTGAGGCTCGCCTGCTCTGGGGGCAACTGATGATAGCGGCACGCTCGCTGTTTCGCGAGGTAAAAAACACCTTGCCTGACGATAAGCACCTGGGGGAGTTTGTCCGCCTGCAGATCGCCTTTGCCAACTGCCTGCGCATGACCCTGCGCCGGGATATGGATGCTGAGCAGCTCTCTCGCTATCTGGCTCCGGACGTTTTACATCAGGTAATGGGCGCCAACTCGCCGGCGAACCGTATTTTACTGATCATGGGGGAGTGGCTGGCCGTACGGCGGCGTAACGGGCTACTCTCAGACATCCTGTTCCACAGCCTGAACAACCGTCTGAACGATATGTCCATCGTCCTTTCCGGGTGCGAGCGCATTGCGACAACGCCAGTGCCGTTTGCCTATACGCTGATTTTGCACCGCACGGTGTATCTCTTCTGCATCATGCTGCCGTTCGCGCTGGTTGTGGACTTGCACTACATGACGCCGTTTGTGTCGGCGCTGATCTCCTACACCTTTATCTCGCTGGATACCCTGGCAGAAGAGCTGGAAGACCCGTTTGGCACAGAAGATAACGACCTGCCGCTGGACGCCATCTGTAACATGATGGAACGCGATCTGCTGCAGATGAACGATGAAGAGAACATTCCGGAAAGGCTGATGCCGGATAAGCACTATCAGCTGACCTGACGGGCGTTCCACTCGTCGCGGGTGATCTCCCACAGTTCGGAGTCCAGCATCCCGCTGACGTAGGCTTTCTTTTCCGTTCTGATAAGCCGCATGCCGCTGCTGTCTGAAATACGACGGGAGCGGCTGTTCGCGGCGGCCTTCGGCGCCCGCAAAACGGGTTTGTTCAGCGTATTAAACCAGTAATCCGTCGCCGCAATGCTGGCCTCACGCATATACCCCTGTCCCTGAAACTCCGGCGCCAGCCAGAATCCGCGGTTATTATCGTCAACGTCGTACAGGCAGATAATCCCCATCAACTCATCCGGCACCTCGCGACGGCGGATGCTCCAGAACCAGGCAATCCCTTTTGCCATATCCGGCAGCGCGACGTTGTTGACATAATTTTCCGCGCCGTTATCCGGGTAGGGCCAGGGCACTGTAGAGACCATATAGCGGACAATCTCCCAACGCGGATACAGCTTTTGAATCTGAACCGCATCTTCGGCAACCAGCGGTTTCAGCAGGAGACGTTCTGTCGTGAGTGTCGGTATCGTCATCTGCGGATCTCCATATTTAAGCGTTATGTTTTTGTTTGCGTTCTGGTATTTTCACCTTAGCAGCACTCTATCCCAGGGAGAGCCCTTTCCCATACTACTAACAATTGCAGAGGTCAGCATGGTATTAAGACGGGCCAACTCCCAGGAAGCCGAAATACTCTGGAATATACGCAATCAGGCGATTCGTCACGGCTGCAAAACCAGCTACGACGCTGACGTGATTGCACGCTGGACGCCGGATCTGATGCCCGAGCATTACCGTCAAACGATCATTCAATACCCTTTTTACGTGGTGGAAGACGAGAAGGGCGTCATTGCGGCAACCGGCTACCTGGATCTTGATACCCATTGCCTGGAGGCCATATTCACCTTTCCCTCAGCCACCGGGAGAGGCATGGCGACCCGGATTATCAAGGCGCTTACAAACGAGGCGCGCAGTCGGGGAATCACCCGCCTGAGGCTTGATGCAACGCCTAACGCCCAGTCCTTTTATCAGAAACTGGGGTTTGTGACGCTGCGCGAAAACTATCATCACTCGCGTATGGCGGGGGCTGATTTACGCTGTTTTGAAATGGCAATCGACTTGTAATGTGAGGAACGCATGGCTGTCACGGTAAGACCTCTCCGCGAAGACGACTATTCCCAGTGGCGACCGCTGTGGGATGGCTATACCCATTTTTATGATTGCTACCTTGACGAGCCCGTCACCGCATCGACATGGGAAAGGGCGCTCTCAGCGCATTCTCCGATGTTCTGCCGCGTGGTAGAGAAAGACGAAAAGGTCATCGGTTTCGCAATGTGTGTTCTTCACGAAGGAACCTGGTCAACCGTGCCCATTTGCTATCTGGAAGATCTGTTTGTTGATGCCGACGAACGCGGCGCGGGAGCGGGTAAGGCGCTTATTGATGCCCTGATAGCGGAAGGCAAGCGTGAAGGGTGGTCAAAACTTTACTGGGTCACCCGGGAGAACAATCCGGCACGTAAACTCTACGATCGATACGGTGACGCTGACGATTACGTCCGCTATCGAATCTCTCTGTAAGGCAACAGCGCCTGTGTTTGTATCACACTGTATCTGCATACCGGATACATACGCAGGCTTGCAATAAACCCGCTTTCGCACATATCCGCTATACATTGCAGTGTTGTTATATCCCCGTGAATTGTACTCAACCGGAGATACCAACATGTTCAGCAAACTCGCTTATTCAACGCTTGCTCTCACCGTTTCCCTTGGCACCGTCATGTCATGTCAGGCCGAAGTCACCGGCACTAACTTCGCGGCGGCTTTCGATCGTCCACAGCAAATTAACGCAGGCGATCTTAACGTCGGGTATGTCGACATTGGTCCTAAAGACGGCCAACCGGTTATTTTATTACACGGCTGGCCCTACGATATTCACAGCTACGCTGAAGTCGCGCCTGCGCTGGCGGCAAAAGGCTACCGCGTGATTGTACCTTCCCTGCGCGGCTACGGCACCACGCGCTTCCTGTCTGCAAAAACACCGCGCAACGGCCAGCCTTCCGCAATGGCGAAAGATATCGTGAACCTGATGGACGCCCTGAATATCAAGCAGGCGGTATTTGCAGGCTATGACTGGGGCGCCCGTACGGCGGATATCGTTGCGGCGCTGTGGCCAGAACGCGTTAAGTCGCTCGTTTCGGTGAGCGGTTATCTCATCAGCAGCCAGCAGATTGGCAAACAGCCGTTGCCGCCAAAAGCGGAGCAGCAGTGGTGGTATCAGTTCTATTTCGCCACCGAGCGTGGTGCTGAAGGCTATGCCAAAAACACCCATGACTTCGCTCGTCTGATCTGGTCTCAGGCCTCGCCTGACTGGAAATTTAGCGATGCAACCTTCAACGCCAGCGCCAAATCCCTTGATAACCCGGATCACGTTGCGGTGACGCTTAGCAATTATCGCTGGCGCTTAGGGCTGGAAAAAGGCGAGCGCAAATACGACAGCTACGAGCAAAAGCTGGCCACACTGCCGAATATCACCGTTCCAACGATCACCATCGAAGGCGGAAACAACGGGGCGCCGCATCCGGCACCGCAGGCCTACGCGGGTAAATTTACCGGTAAATATGAACACCGTACCTTCGGCGCAACCGTGGGGCACAATCCCCCTCAGGAAGATCCGCAGGATTTCGTCAAGGCAGTTGTTGACGCTGACAAACTCTGAAATGTGCTATTTTCAATACGTTACCCTTCGGTCTGGAGATTTCGGTGGAGCATATTGATCATATCCTTGTCGTCGATGACGACAGGGATATTCGTGAATTGATTATCGACTATCTCGTTAAGTCCGGTTATCGCGCCACTGGCGCGGCAAACGGCAAAGAGATGCGCGTCGTGCTGGATAAGCAGCATATCGACCTGGTGGTGCTGGACGTTATGATGCCCGGCGACGACGGGCTTACGCTGTGTCGGCAATTACGCGTCGGGAAATATAAAGATCTGCCCATCCTGATGCTGACGGCGCGCAATGAGGAGACGGACAGGATCCTGGGCCTGGAAATGGGAGCAGACGATTACGTCGTAAAGCCTTTCGTCGCACGAGAATTGCTGGCGCGTATCAAAGCGATTTTACGTCGTTTTCGCACGATGCCGCCCAATTTACAGGTCACGGAAGCAGGGCGGTTGGTGACGTTCGGTGAATGGCAGCTCGATACCGTTGCCCGCCACCTGATTGACCCGGAAGGGGTGATCGTGGCGCTCAGCGGGGCAGAATATCGCCTGCTGCGCGTTTTCCTTGACCACCCGCAGCGGGTGCTGACCCGCGATCAGCTGCTCAACCTGACTCAGGGGCGTGACGCCGAACTGTTTGAACGCTCAATCGATCTACTGGTTAGCCGGGTTCGCCAGCGTCTGAATGAAGATGCCCGCACGCCCGCGTATATCAAAACCGTGCGCAGCGAGGGCTACGTTTTTACCATGCCGGTCACTATCAAAGAGGCTAACGAATGACGCTCTGGCCCCGCTCGCTGCTGGCCCGCTTGCTGATCGTCGTGCTGCCCGGACTGTTGCTGGCCAACGCCCTGAGTCTGACGCTGGTCATGATTGAGCGAATGCACAGCGCCCGAACGGTGATGCTCGGTAATCTGGAATACGATGTCGCGACCAGCGTGGCTATTTTAGACCGCTTACCCGCCAATGAACGCGCGGCCTGGCTGCCGCGACTTGAACGCGGTAACTACCGCTATATTCTGGGGCCGGGAGAACCCGGCAACGCGCCGACGGATAAGCGTTCGCGGGACGCCATCCGAACCTTAAAAGCGACGCTTGCGGCACGGTATCCGCTCAGCTTCACTGCCGTTCCCGGCGCCATTTCACACATCCAGGCGCATCTCACGTTACGCGATGGCGCGCCGCTGACCATCGATCTGATCCCACGGATGCCGCCGGTCGCCAGTTGGCTGCCCGTGGTTCTGATTCTGCAGCTGCTCGTGCTGGCTGCCTGCTCCTGGATCGCCGTGCGGCAGGTGGTACGGCCTTTTTCGCAATTTACCCGCGCGGTAGATTCCCTGGACCCGGCCGCCAACACGACAATGACGGAAAAGGGGCCGGTTGAGGTGCAGCGTGCAGCGCATGCCTTCAACGCGATGCAGGCGCGAATTCAGTCCTATCTCAGGGAGCGGGCGCAGATCCTGGCGTCCATTTCGCACGATCTCCAGACGCCCATTACCCGCATGAAGCTTCGTGTTGAGATGGCCGAACAGCCTGAACTGCGCGACAAGCTTTTAAACGACCTTGATAATATGACGCGTCTGGTGCGGGAGGGTATTGCGTATGCCCGGTCATCAGAATTGCTGGAAGAAACCTCGCTGAAGCTTGAGCTGAATGCCTGGATAAACAGCATCGCCTGCGATTATCAGGACATCGGTAAAAACGTGCAGTTTCAGGCAGGTGAAACCCGTTTGCCCATCGTCACGCGTCCTCAGGCGCTTCGCCGGGTGATGACCAATCTGTTGGATAACGCCCTGAAATTTGGCGAGTACGCCACCATTAGCATTGATGACTCGACTACCGGAGAGGTGACCATTCACATCATGGACGGCGGGCCGGGTATACCGGATGCCGAACTGGAGGCAGTTTTACAGCCGTTTTATCGTGTGGAAACATCACGCAACCGCGATACCGGCGGGACAGGCCTTGGCCTGGCGATCGCTGCGCAGCTCACCGCACAGCTGGACGGAAAGCTGAAGCTGGCAAACCGCGCAGAGGGCGGGCTGGACGTCTCAATTACACTCCCGTGCCGTTAATTGTACGGCTTTGTATCTGCCGGAAAGGGCGATACAGAGCCAGACAAAAACCACGCTTTTACACATATCCTGAACACATCCGCACGATGAAATAACCTCACTGCAGCGTCGCAGGACTTGTATTGTGAGGTGTTTATGTTTCTGATAATTGCTTTTCTGGGCGGGATGATAAGCCTGCTCAGTCCATGTACGCTCCCGGTTATTCCACTCCTGTTCGCCGGTTTTCAGGGGCAGCGGCGGCACATTCTGGCGCTGCTCGCGGGGATGATCGTCATGTTCACCCTGGTGGCGATGGTGGTCACCGTTGCCAGCGAGTGGATAACAGACGCAACTATCATCGGGCGCTGGATTGCGCTTATCGTTCTGGCCGCGGCCGCGCTGGCCTTAATTTTTCCTGCTTTTGCCCAGCGTATTGCCGGGCCGGCTGTCAGCGCGGGAAATGTCCTCAACGCGCGAAGCGGGCAAACGCGCGGTATGGCATCGGCATTTCTGGCCGGGCTTGCGGTCGGGCTGCTCTGGTCTCCCTGCGCGGGACCGATCCTGGGCGCCATTTTCAGCATCAATATTGCCGGACATTCGGCCATTGCCACAGGCGCTTTGCTGGCCGCCTATGGTAGCGGCTGCGCGCTGATGCTGGGTTTACTCGTTCTCGGAGGCCGCACGCTGATGGCGCCGCTGAAAGCCAAATCGTCGCTGATGGAAAAGCTACGTCAGGGGGCAGGCGTGGTAATGTTAGCGGCCGTCGTCTTTAACGCAACGGGGATGACGTCGGTTCTGCAGGGCGCGAACGGCGTCGCGGATCGCCTTGAAACCACGCTGCTGAATCTGGCGAAACCCGCCACGCAGTCGCCGAAGCTTCAGCCGGTAGTGATGACCGAGCCCAGCAGCCAGCTGCCTTCATTAAGCGGTGGGACAGGGTGGGTGAACGGTGACCCTGTCACGTCTGAATCCTTGCGCGGGAAAGTGGTTCTGATCGATTTCTGGACCTGGGACTGCATTAACTGCCAGCATACGCTTCCGCACGTGCGCGACTGGGCAACAAAATACCAGTCTCAGGGCCTGGTCGTCATAGGAGTACACACGCCTGAATATCCCTGGGAGAAACCGATCGCCTCGGTGAAAAACGCGGTAAATAAATGGCAACTACCGTACCGGGTTGTAACGGACAACAACTATCAAATCTGGAACGCTTTCGGCAACCAGTACTGGCCCGCGCACTACTATTTCGACGCAAAAGGCCAGCTGCGCTATACCGCCTTTGGTGAAGGTGATTATGAGCAGCAGGAAAAAGTTATTCAGCAGCTGCTCAAAGAGGCCCGTTCATAGCCCCGTTCAGGGCTGACGCTGAGCCACAATAAACAGCCGCGGGAAAGCCAGCAGTATCTGCCCGTTTTCCTGGAGTGGATACTGCTCTTCCAGCAGTTCGTGATAGCGTTTCAGGAAACGTTTCTGCTCGCTCTCGTTCAGATCCTGGAGCCACGGCCGCAAACCGGTGGCGCTGACCCAGTCAATAATGGCCTGGTGCGAGCTCATTTTATGGAAATAGGTTGTCCGCCAGATATCCACATCGCAGCCGGCCTCCGACAAGATATCGTAATAGGCATGTACGCCTGGCAGAGGCTCGCGACCGCGGTCAGGATAGTCCTGCTCCAGCGCCACTTCGCGCATCGCTACGTGAGTGGGCTCGAGCCAGTTGTCAGGCATCTGGATCGCCAGTACGCCATTTAGCGCGAGCAGAGAGACAAGATGAGGCAGAAGATCGTAATGGTCAGGAACCCATTGCAGCGAAGCATTGGCATAAATCAGACTCAGCGGCTGGCCAGGCTTGTACTGGCGGATATCGGCCTCAACGAACTGGCAGCCGGGCAGTGCACTGCGCGCCTCTTCCAGCATGGCTGGTGAGTTATCGACGCCGACGATCTGAGCTTTCGGCCAGCGATGGTGCAGCAGCGCCGTGCTATTGCCCGGCCCGCAGCCCAGATCGGCGATGGTGGCGACGTCATCGAGGGGAATTCTGGCAAGCAGCTCAGCGGCGGGGCGCGTTCGTTCGGCGCCATATTGCAGGTAAAGCGAAGGGTTCCAGTCAGCCATCTTCAGATCTCCGTTTTGCGTGTTTCAGCAAGGATAGCACAGGCCGACACCTGCACCGGGGCAGGCGTCGAGAGCGGCAGGTTACAGAATGCCTTTTAGCGCAATATGATAGAGCAGCATGATGGTTTTTCCGTCGACGATCTTGCCCGCATCAATTGCCCGCAATGCCTCTTCAAAGGGCATTTCCAGTACGTCGATATCTTCTCCCTCCGCTTTGATACCGCCGCCTGCGCTGGTTTTGTCCTTCGGCTGATACTCGGCAAGATAGAAGTAGAGTTTCTCCGTGACGGAGCCAGGGCTCATATAGGCTTCAAAGATTTTCTGCACGCTCGACACGTTAAACCCGGTCTCTTCTTCCGCCTCTGCTTTAATGCGGCTTTCCGGATCCATGTTATCGAGCAGGCCGGCCGCCGCCTCAATCAGATCGTCCTCATGGCCATTAATAAAGACCGGGAAGCGGAACTGGCGGGTCAGAATCACCGTTTTTTGGTCACGGTTGTAGAGCAGGATCGTGGCGCCATTTCCCCGGTCATAAACTTCACGCGTTTGCCGCTGCCATTCGCCATCGCGTCTTTGCAGGTCAAACGTATATTTTTTAAGTAAGTACCAGTTATCGGACAGCGTTTCACTGTCAATGATGCGCACATCTGCACGTTTTGATTGCACGTTTCATCCTCCTTACGTAGAGTAACTATCAATAACAGCATTAACGTGCAGTTTCAAGATTAAACATGCAACATCAGGAATCCATGATGCTCACCAGTCAGCGAAAGCAGTTGATCCTCGAAAAGCTCGGCACCGAAGGTCAGGTTCAGTCAAAAGCGCTAAGCGTTCTCTTCGACGTCTCTGAAGACACCATCCGACGCGATTTACGCGAGCTGGCGGCAGAAGGGCGTTTACAACGGGTTCACGGCGGCGCGCTGCCGTCGTCTTCCGCTATTGTGCCTTTCGCGGAACGACAGTCCGTCAAAATGGATGCCAAAAGAAAGGTGGCGCAGAAGGGAGCGCAGCTGATCTCTTCGGGCCAGGTGGTGATCGTTGACGGAGGAACGACCACCTCAGAGCTGATCGCCTTCTTACCGCATGACCTGCGTATTACCGTGGTGACGCACAGTCCGAGCATTGCTCTGGGGCTTGTTAATCATCCTTACATCGAAGTGATTCTGATCGGAGGCCGTTTGTATAAGCATTCGATTGTGGCCATCGGCGCGGCGGCTATTGAAGGCATTGAGAACATTCATGCGGATCTGTTCTTTATGGGCGTGACCGGCATCCATCCGGAAGCAGGGCTGACGACCGGTGATTTCGAAGAGGCGTGCATCAAACGTGCATTTTCCGGCAGAGCCGCGGAGACGGTTGTCCTTGCGTCGCCGGAAAAAATAAACACGGCGTCATCATTTGTAATAGGCGATGTGTCCCTGGCAAATACGATTGTCGTCGAAGGCGATACCGATCGTGGCTGGGTGAATGCGGTATCGGAAAAAGGGGTATCGATCGTGCTGGCTACCGCGTGAGCCAGCCAGAAAACTGGCTGGCGCGGGCACCGTTAAGCCTGAGGAATGCTTTCAAGTGCGGTATAAATCGTGAGGCCGTGTTTACGGGCAACCTCTATGTCCATATCCGCGCCCTGAGACGCGCCGGCAATACGATAAATCGCATCGCACTTTGCGATGAGCCGGTGCGCAATGGGATATAGCATCGATTCTGCGAACTCATCGGCTACAGACTTTGAGCCCGCGGCCTTCGCCAGTGGAAGCGCCAGCCATTCACCAATCACCGGAACGTGGCCGAGCTGGTAAACGGCTAATGCAGCACGTTCAAGACGGGCAAGATTTTCATCAATGCGGGACTGAACGCCTTCGGTTCCGCTGCGATAGGGGCCGGCAATTAAAATCAGCTGTTGTGTCATAGATACCTCTGTCAATGTGATTGCATGAAATTGCACGTTTACTACCAATACCATACGGGATTGTTGCATCGTCATGAAACACTTTCGTGCATTATCGTGCAAAAAAGATGCATAACAGATCATTTAATCGCTTCTGACAGAAGGGCTGAGCTACAGACTTTCCGGCACATGGCACACCGCCTCGATATTATGGCCATCAGGCGAGATGACAAACGCGGCATAGTAATTTTCACCGTATGACCTCAACCCCGGCCCGCCGTTATCACGTCCGCCGGCGCGCAGGGCGGCATGGTAAAACGCATCGACCTGCTGGCGCGTGTTGGCCACAAACGCCAGATGCAGAGGAGCAGGTTTATCATTTGTCTGAAAAAGACAAAGCGAAACGTCGCCTGAACTCATTTCGACACCGTAGTCTGGCGTCCCTTCATCGATGAGTTCTACGCCAAGCGGCTTAAGCGCATGGAGAAAGAAGGTTTTACTTTTTTCATAATCACTGACGCCAAATTTCACATGATCGAACATAATAGCTCCTTAAGGGGTGCGAAAGATAAGGAGTATAGAAGTGAAATCAAACCGAAGACGAAAAAGAGCCTATCAGTGTGACAGAAATCAATGTTACATGGTAACCACAAGCGCTTATCGCTTCAATAATCAGTGCATACAAAATAGGGAACCGGCGCAGTTGTGAATATCCAGGCACCATTTTTAAGGTTTTTTATTCTGATATGATGAGCCGGTACAGTATTGGAGAGATAAAAATCAGGAATAAAATTCTCAAGAATTGATTTATCTCCAGGCGTGACGTCTAAAACACCATCGCTAATTTGACTGAGTAAATATTCCCCTTCTTTTTCCCTGTAACGGAATTGTTTTGACAAACTCACCTCGGAGATCTTCATCTCGCTCTCATAATACTCACCGCTAAGCGTCAAAAAACCCTGTCCATCTTCCATATGGTAGTTTAAAACCGCGCTTAACAATTTGTTATGGTTATGTAGGTTCACATTAGCCGTACAATAGAAGCCATCACTTGAGATATTATTGTCATTGCCCAGGTAGCCAGCGATACCTGAAGAAACAATCAACACGACAGCAATTATATATTTTAATGGAGTCACGCTCATAACCACACCTTAAAAATAATAATCAGAACTGCATAACACATCGTCTTTTTTACTTTCTTTTAAAAGAAAGTCAGTTGAGCATCGTAATATTAATGTTTTTGACGCTGGCGGATAATTAAAAATGAACCACCACTTTTGTTCTCCGCACGTGATGTTATTCCTATTGAGAAACTCATAAAAATACGAGTCGTCACGTAATGATTGGTTTCTGTATATATGGCAATCACCATTCAGATGAAGTGCGGAGAAGGTGGGGCGAATAAACTTTTCGCCATCCTTTTGCAGACGTTTCCCAGCCTCAAAAGAGAGTAGAGATAGCACTACGGTGAGAAGCATGAGAATTAATACATATTTCTTCTTTTTTTTAGAATTTACCTCCGCACCAGTCATGTGAGGTACATCAATGGCAGGCGTGATGTGCTGACCAGGTGCTGGAGGAGTTTCTGGATTGCTTTCATTTTCAGCATGTAAAAAACTGGTGGATAAAATAACGAATCCACGCTTAGGAATGGTTTTAATGATATCTCCTGATAAACCTGCTTTGACGAGGCTTTTCCTGAGAATAGACAGGTTCTGATAAATTGCATTGGTAGAAACGTTAATGCCACGGGATTGCCATGCAAAGGCGTGAAGCTCATTGAGTGATACCGTTTCATCTTTATTCTGCAACAAAGCGAGCAAGCAAAGACTGGCTGGAATGGCCAGGGTGACCTGCGTCTCTCGCCGGTCATTTATGCACAATGAATGCGTAGACGAATCATAGATGACTTTGTCTTCAAGAATAAATTTTGCCATATCCGTTTATATGCCGCAGTAGTAAGCCACTAATTACTCAATAAAAGAATATCATGCAATTTTAAAATGTACAATTCAATACACTTGAAAAGGTTTCACGAAACCTTCACAGCACGCCCATTACCACATAAGCCCGTGAAAAATAAGGAATTAAAAATTAAAAAAGCATTCAGAATTTTATGAGTTGCTTCTGGATTGTCATTTTAAGAATATTAATAGTAAAGAGGGCGACAAAGCCTTTCAGGTATATAAAGCTGTGTGTTTAACTACCTAAATATGAGAAGAAGATGTGAGAAGTGCAGACAAGACAAAATCATATTCGAAAGTCCTTAACGAATTAACTAAAAAGAATTTAACAAAAACCCTTCAGTTTTATGGATTTATAGAGTGCGCAAAAATACTGCGTTTTCTTTCACTAATGGTAGAGGGTGAAACGTTGGACTTGCCAGCCTTGAGGTATATACTTGCAAATCTTAACGAATGTATTAATAAGCACGCTCGTGATTACAGGGATGAGGTTCACCTCAACTATTTTCACTCACTTTTTGAACTGCGAACCAAAATAGAGTTTGTGACATCTGTTAACATTACTTAAAACTTTAATCTCATGAGTTATCATAACTATGTCTGAAACTCCAAAGCTTTTCACCAGTGAACACACAACTAATGCATGTATTGTTCTTACGGATAATTATTATCTTTATTTTGGGGTAGCATCAAGCTTACCGGATTACACATGTATTCATGTGCCATTAACTGATTACAAAGCTATCAACATTGATTGTTCCACTCCTTTTGTTCTCATTGATAGTAAAATATTATTTATTCGAGCATGGGGTAATTTCACGGCACTGTTTGAGCGTTACCCACTAGGAAGGTTTGTTTGGTTACCCTGTGGTCCTAAAGAGCGATATTTACGGGATGACGCCTTAGCTATACGCTCTTGCGATCTGTGCGATATTATGTCGTTTCGAAATGCTATAGAAAGATGTTCGGCCGAGAACATGCTTGCGCTGGGGAAAAAGAAAGTCCTTTCAAGGATAGAAGAGCGATTTCTGGCCTGCTTTTTGACGGGAATGACAGTCGATGAAATCTCAATATTTCTGAAGAAACAGACAAGCTATAGCTATGCTCAACGAAGTAAGCTGTCTGAGATCATCGGCCTAAATAATTCATGCTATCTTTCATTTCATCTGGAAAAAATGTCCGCTTATGTTCTCTACTATAATGTCCTGCAAGTTGTATAAATTTGTCTTTAAAGTCGCTAAGCCTGTAATTCTCATCTTTTGCCTGGCTGTTTCATTACCAGCTCTTGCTACAGGAGGAACTGACTCACCGAGTATAACTTTACATATAAGTCATAAACAATACTCAGCTATGTTAGGCCAGACCGATTATGCATTTCCGGATGAGGTGGCTTTACCTCTGGCGGACTTTATCATTGGGGATAAAAATCCCCCAGTGAGTGTGCAGGTGGTGTGGACCGATAGTTGCACTCCGTTAAATGGTACTACAGGTTTAAATATTAGAGCGCAAGGTATTAAGGATCTCAAAGAAATAGCTGATAGCCTGCAAATCCCTGATGAATCAGCGCTTATACATTCCACAAGGCTATGGTTTACAGTTAATAAATCAGCTCAGCCAATGACCCCAAAACAACAATACGAATGTGATTTATTGGGATCACAAAGCTGGTCTAATTCGTTTAACAAAAAGCCGGTAACCAGACTTATTCTCTCTTTCGATACAGAAAAGTCTGCCTGTAGTATTTCTACGTTAGGTTCCTTACGTCTACCGCCGGTGTCAACGAATAATAAACGTTCGTTTGCTGAACTCCCAGTTACGGTGACCTGTAATAATTTTGATTCACCCCCTAATGTCTACTTGACGCTAAAAGGAGGGCAGGGGAGCAATGGTGATAGCCTGTATGATGACAGTAACGTGATGATGGAAGCGCTGTACAATGAGACAGGGCAGCGCTGGAAAGCAGATGGGGAAATGAAATATGAAGTGGGTGAAGTCGATTCCGTTAAAACCATTACCCCCATAATAAGCTCGGCCCTCAAGGAGCGGGCACATGCTGGGCAATACAGTACTTCTGCAACGATTACGCTCGACGTTGAATGAGAACCCAGGTGGGATAAGTATAAAATACAATAGCCTGCTATTCTTTCCATAAAAAACCGGCCTTACCAGGATGACGGTAAGGCCGGCATTCGCTTTCCCTTCTTATTCGTATGTCATATTCAAGGTGGCTATTCCTGATGCGGTTCCCGGTTTAACGGGCCCAGTTGATACAAGTTCAGCCATAAAAGGCATTTCAATAGATGTACCATCACCACCAATTTTATACTCCATCTTTCCCGAGTTCGGCCAGTTCGGTATGAGAGGGGATTGGTCCGGTCCCGCCAGCAACATAAACGCCACATTTTTAGCGGCGTTGTCCCCAGACTCAGTATTTGCAAAGGCCTGATGGTTGAGTGTGTCCGCAGTGCCTGTAGCTGAGACTTGAACACCGGCCACGTTTTGACAGCCTGTAAGCCTAAGTGTGAATGGACGCTTGGCAATTCCACCTTCGTTCAGATTTTCCGAACGAACTTTGTCAAAGTTGATATTGATTCCGCTGGCTGTATTCCAGTCTGGAACGCAAGTCGATTCCGTCACTGTCGCTGTAAATCTAACATTTGTTGAGGCGGGAGCATCGGCATACGCATCAGAATATGTTGCAAACAGCGCGACCGCGATGGCACAGGCTGAGACAGTTTTTCTTACATTATGCATCATACTTATTTCCTTCTTTTTTGTGGTCTATGAGTGATTGTGGATCCCCACTGATAAAATTCGGCATCTGAGGTCAACGGCACATCTCCTGCACCTGAACAAGCCGAGCCGTAAGAACCTTTTCCGTCAGGTGGTAATACACCGTGCACCGCTCATCTGGAGCATCGCCCCATTTAGCGTTTAACTTCCCGTGGAGCGGGAGGCCCGTTAACCACACCTGACCGTTGTCTCCGACAAGCCCGCTGGTATTGCCACTTTCTGCACTAACTGTCGTCCCGAAAGGCAAAGGCGCGCCATTGTGCGTTAGCGTAAACAGCCCATGGATCCCCGTATGCGTGATAAAACTGGCGATGACCACCGCGCCGCGTGTTGGAACAACACGGGTTACGGCATTCTCAATATCCGTATGATCATCAAGTTTGCTGATATCCAGGGCGACCCTGTTTTCTCTGTATGGTCCGGCATACGGTACAACCGTGTAACCACGCCCGTCGGTGCGGATACCGATGTTGCTTTCCACGGGTATGCCTGCTGCACCCGGCGCAGCAACCAGAATGCTGGTTTCACCCAAAGGCTGGCTCAGGGTCAGACCGTGGCTGTGCACGATAGCCCCACCGGACATGCCATAGCGGAGCTGCCGGTAGTCCTGGCTATACCCATATCCGAGGGAGGCGTTCCCGGTTCCGCCCTGATAACTCAAGCTGGCGTCACCGCTTGTGCTTTCTGCGCGGCCATAACCCTGCGTCACGCTCCAGTCGAGGTTGTCATCATCGAGGGCGGTCCCGCTCAGCCCTACCTGGTGGCTGATATTCCCGTCCGTGTTCTGGCTGGCGCTGTAGTTGACCATCAATTGATGGTCGCGGTCAGTGACAGCGTCATGTGAAAGCAGGGCCAGTAATGGCATTGACGTTGAGAGCCAGAGCGTCTTGTCGGCCTCCAGTTGGCCACTGATATGGCTATCCCCCCATGAGAGGCTGTAGCTAACAGGGCCAATCGTGCTGCTGAAGCCTGCTTGCACCGTGTCAGAACTGGCGTTGTTCTGCCAGTACGTCTGATGGCTGGCCGTAACGAACAGCGAGCCGAACGCAACAAGCTTCTGGGAGAGACTGAGCTGGATACGCTCACGCCTGCTGTTGTAGAGGTTATAGTGGCTTGCCCAGTTGTGCTTAACCGGCCTGCCATCAGCATCGTTCTCATTATCGTTCTGCAGCCAGCCGGAAATGTCCTTGAGCGCGACATCCGCCAGGGTGTAAAAGCCTTGGCTGGAGTAACGGTAACCTGCCAGCTGAAATGATGTCCCCGTTGATGCCAGCGAGCTGCCATACATGAAGCGCAAGGACTGGCCCTGATGGCGTGAACCATCCGCAAGGGTACTGTCGGACTGACTCACATCGGCTGACACCGCACCCCATTGCCCCATGCTGAGGCCCGTTCCGACGGCTACAGCGTCGTAATTGTCAGCATACTGAATGCCTCCATAGGCCGTGATGTTATGAGCCAACCCCCAGAGTAACGTTCCCTGCGCAAAGGCTGGTGCAGCATAGCGGTCGCTGCTGCTGCGGTAGCGTCCCGCAACCAGGCCAAAGCGAACATGCCCCTCACGCTGCAGAATGGGAAGGGAAGAATAGGGCACGGTGAAGCTGCGTTTCGTTCCATCCGCCTCAGTCACAGTGATATCAAGATCGCCACCTGACGAGAGCGGGAAGAGATCGCGGATGACGAAAGCTCCCGGAGCCACAAAGGTCCTGTAGACTTCGCTGCCGTTCTGCCGGATGCTGACCTGGGCGTTACTGTTTGCTGTTCCTCGAATAACAGGGGCATAGCCTCGCATGTTGTCAGGAAGCATTCCCTCATCCGTTACAAGTTTGATGCCCCGGAATGAATTAGTATCAAACACGTCTCCATTGGTATTGCTATCACCAAGCGTCAGTTCGCTTTGCAAAGGAATAATAGTTCGCTGTATATAGGTGCTAAGATGCTGCCAGCGATGCACATTGCTGTATCGGTTGCTGTTATCACTCCATGTACTGACGTCGTGTAGTCTCCAGGGCCCGACGTTCAGGCCGCTGGTCAGATTAAGGTAGCTGCTGCGACTGTCGCCATAGCTGCCCCGACTATCACTGCCGCTAAACTGGTAGCTCAACAATGCCGCGTTAATACCTTCATCCCACTGTTCCGGAGGTATCCAGTCTTGCGGCTGGCTGTTCATCGCCGCCTGCGGAATACTGATATCCAGACGCATTTTCTGAAAGTCGAAGGCCGTATAGGCTTGCGGGATGAATTGCCCGGGTGATACACACCGATCTTCAGGCAATGATGCCAGTTGGGGAAAAGCGGAAACGTTTACTCCCATGCGGGCAAGGTCGCGCCGATTGAGGCAAGCCATCAGGTCGGTACTGTCGTGAATATCTTCCCGGTGGGCCTCATTAGGTACCGTGTCAAATTGCAGAGGTTGTGAACGGAAAAAAATGCCGTTCAGATAAATATCTACCGGGTAGCTCCCAGCTACTTGCGCGTGCCCCGTCTCAAAACGTGAAAGATCTGCAACCGCATGCGGATCGTCAGACAGCATGGCCGGATCAAAATGCAATCCGGCAAAGGCGTTACCGAAGATTCCTCCTCCAAGGAGAATGAAAAACCGACTGCATCTGAAAGACATACCATTCACCCGGTAAACTAAAGGCATCACGTCAGAATCAACTGAAGCTATTTAATTGCTGTCTCATTTGCTGGCGTGATGGTGCCGTAATCGTTAACGGTACGGTAAGAAACTGTGCTTCCGTGGTCAGCCGGCAGAGACTCTGTCGCCGTTCCAAGAGGCGAAACCATGAGGTCTTTTAGCGCTTTCCTGCCAGTCGTCACCGCCGTCAGCGTCAGGTAATAAGGAGAGGTATTACGGATAACCAGCTCCGAACCCTGTTGATGAAACTCCAGCAGCGAAGGAGCCATGTCCGGGGAGGGTTTCAGCCCGGAAGGGCGCACAAACAGTTTTATTCTGTTGGCAAGGGCGAAATGCAAGACGTCGTTATTGGCTTTGTTAGTGTCATCGACCGAAGGAATGGCTCTGGCAGTAAAGTAATAAAGCGTTTCACGGTCTTTTGAGAGAGCTCCGCCTGTATGAATAATACGTAATGTGTTTTCATTTTTAGGGCCACTAAGATAAAGCGGTGGCGTCACAATAAAGTCTGAGGTTTTATGTCCTGACGCATCCTCAACCCAGGATTGCACAAGAAAGGAGTCAGTAGCAGAAGAGTTAATTATCGCCAGATTTACCTGCTCAGAGCTCTGCGGGTAAACAATGCGTGTCCCCATAATGGAAATCCCCCCCTCTGCCAGAACCGGTTGGGTCAGGCAGGCAAAGATACCAGTAAAAATAATTGCCAGTGATTTTTTTATGGCACACTTAGAACCGGAAGACATCATTATTCTCCTGTCTGTCAATACCAGGACATCAGTAAAAGTACGAACGTAAAAAAAACAACTGCATGTGGCGGGAAGTATAATGAAGGTTGAATGGCATGAGCAATATTTCCTCAGCGATCAAAAAATATATTTTTTAACATATCATCGGAGCATTATATGATATCCTTATGAAAACAATTTGTTTTGTTTAACCTTTAAAAACAATGAGTTAAATATCTTCGCGTAGTCATTGATAAACAGATCCGCAACAAATATTGCGTTCGTTATAAACACTCAATAGAAAGTCTGTTTATGGTCCGTTTAAAAGGTAAAATCGTAATGCCATTTGATTCCTTATATACTTGACGCAATTCACTAAACAATGAGGGAAAGAAGATGGATCATTTGATTAAGAAAGGTATGTGCATTGCGTTAATTCTGTCCGCAGCAGGGACTGTACAGGCAGCGGATAAAACTCCCAATGATAACTTTTTTACAGGGATTAAAATTTTTTCCGAAAAAGTGGCTCAGGGGAGCCAATGGGACAGTACTACCGGTGAAGCCAAGTACATGGTGAGCTATAAAGTCTCACTTGATAACTTTTCTAATAAAAGTATTGAGCCGGGAAAAAACAATAAAATGTGCTTCTTCCTCTTTGATAAAAGCGGAAAATCTTTCATGAGCACAGGCATTGAGCTCGAAATGTTGAAAAAATACAAGCCGTTAGACAACAGAACAGGTATGGTTTATTTCGCCAGCTCAAACCCTGATGTGCTGAATATGCCATTCGTGCGATTCGGGATTGGAAAAGACTGTATCTCTGAATGATAAAATCAACACCTGCAGTTGATGCAGGTGTATACTCACACTTTTATTTACACTGTTCCATCATTGACAGGATGGATTTATGTAACTCAGGATCGCGAGGTGCATAGTAAAATTCAATGGAAGTCTGTTTTTCGCTGAATTTACTGACTTCGACCCAGGCAACATCGGTATAATCGCTATCCTGGAGATTATATCTTTCGCTACCATCAGGAAGGGTATCATCAAATTCCAGCGATAAATGTTCTCTGGAGGATGCGTACATAAGGCAATCTGCGACCTGGCTTTTAGGATGATTGATATAGAAGGATGCCACTTCCGGATGCGTTCCAACTTTACCCAGATCCACGCAACCGCTTAGACACAGAGCGGGGAAGAGTATAAGAAGTTTATTCATATAGCGGCGCCTCACTGCTGATTGTCAATCAAGAACGCCAGTTCACCCCCGCGCGCTATAACGCACAACCGCTACATAGCAACCCGTTTCCGTCCAACAAATATCCACCGCAGATAGTCGTATAGCCAGTTAAACAGCATTGTGTATGGCAGAAAAAACAGTACCAGACTAATCTCAACGAAAAATGCCTCAGTCATGGTTAAATTCAGCATAACCATCGCGACGGGGATTAGGGTGACGATCAGTCCTGTTTCAAAACCCACCGCATGTATAGTACGAACGAGAAATGTTCGTTGAAACTGATGTTTTTTTTGCAGGGAGTCAAAGAGTTTATTAAATACAAAATTCCAGGCCGTTGCGGTAAGTGCAGATATCACGGACAGGGAGCCTGACTGGAGTATCGACACGTTCATTAGCCAGGCAAGCGAAAGCGCGATGATAACGTTAGCTATCACTTCAAAAATGACAGCATGGAAGATTCTCTCTTTAATACTTTTATTTAATTCAATTTCCATTTGCTTAGGGCTGCGTTTTTCAAAAGCTGAAGTATATCAGACATCGTTCAACTCTTTCTAAACGTACAGGTTAGGATTATGTTAAATGCAGCCCATACCCGCTAATGTGGAATGCACGGCCTCAATAAGAGGGGTATGCGGTTCATGGCCTAAAAAGGTAATCAGTTTTGAATTATCCATCTCTATTGTCTGCTTCCAAAGATAGCGCATCTCCCGCATTTCATGCAGCGTAGCGTTAAAGGTACTCATCGCAGAGATAAGCCACCAGGGAAATGACTTTACCTTCGCCGTAATTCCGGCACGCTCCGCGACGTGCTTTATGGCTGCGGTCATCGCTGTCCCATCAGGATCCCAATGCCCGCGCATATGGAAACTGGCAAACGGTTCGAGCTCATCCCGACGCGCCAGCAGCGCTGCGAGCGTTTCGGCGACATCCGGCAGATAAGCCCACTGATGACCTGCGCCGATTTTTCCGGGGTTTTTAATTACCTTCGGCGGATGCCCCGGTTTGACTAATCCCTGTGAAAACCAGCTGTTGCCAGCATGGGGACCAAAAAAGTCGCCAGCCCGCAAAATCAGCACCTTTCCGCCACGCTGTGCATAGGCTGCGAGCTCTTGCTCCATTTGCATACGTATGACTCCTTTTCGGGTAACCGGATCCTGAAGGGAATCCTCGCGTAAGAGAGGAAAAGCATCAGGGCCGAAGTTATAAACCGTCCCCGGCAGAACGATTAATGCACCGTTTCGCTCCGCTGCGCTGATGGTGTTATGCAGCATGGGCAAAATGACGCCCTTTATTTTACAAACACTTAAACAGTTCCCACAGATAAACCGCGAACTGTTTACCGTGCGAACCGACAGTGATGTTGCGCAATTAAACCTCATACGCGCCGGGGCAGGTATCGGTATGTGTCAGGTTCAGCTCGCCGATTTTTCTCCGCCGTTACAGAGGATAATGCCTGATTTCTTTGCGTTTCATCTCGACACCTGGCTGGTGATGCATGAGGATCTACGCCATAGCCAGGCCTGTAAAACGGTGTTTGATTTTCTTGCTGAGGGTTTACAGGCCTATATCAACAGGGCAAAACGGTAAGCCATGCACTGTGAGATGATCAGCGTGACGATAACAGCACTTGAGAAGACACACTCAGAGGCCATTATCATCCAGGCCAAGGATGTCCACAAAACGCCAGATTTCTCCTTATTTCATATTGGTGCGTATAATGTATATTATGTTAAATGCCATCTGGTAGTTAATCACGAGCCGATACATCAATCTGTTACTAATTCTGACCTCCCTCACGCTTCTCGTCTTTCACTGTCGATTACGACGATTTGTGAAAAAAACTCAAAACACCATTCGATGGCGCATGCTGTTTCCCTTCATGTCTGTGCAATACCCTGTCACATACAGAATTGCTGGCAATAAAAGAAGGAACACAGAATGAAGTATGTGAATCTGGGTCGTAGCGGTTTGCAAGTCTCCCGTCTTTGTCTCGGTTGTATGAGCTATGGTGAACCTGAACGTTTGCCTCAACCCTGGTCCCTGGATGAAAAGGCGTCACGTCCGCTCATTCGTCAGGCGCTTGAAGCGGGCATTAATTTTTTTGATACCGCGAATATCTACTCGGGCGGAAGTTCTGAAGAGATCACTGGAAAAGCGCTGAGAGAAATGGCCAGACGCGATGAGATCGTTGTGGCGACAAAGACCTTCTTTCCGTGGCGCAACTCACCCAATACCGGGTTTCTTTCCCGCAAGGCCATTTTTCAGTCTATTGACGATAGCCTGATGCGCTTAGGTATGGATTATGTGGATCTCTTTCAGATTCACCGCTTTGACCACTCCACGCCTGTTGAAGAGACCATGGAGGCTCTGCATGACCTCGTTAAATCAGGAAAAGTACGTTACATCGGCGCATCATCTATGGAAGCCTGGCGCTTTGCAAAAATGCAGCATACTGCAGAGCGTAACGGCTGGACCCGATTTATTACGATGCAACCGCAATACAACCTGCTTTACCGGGAAGAAGAGCGCGAGATGTTGCCCCTGTGTGAAGACCAGGGCGTTGGTGTGATCCCCTGGAGTCCGATGGCACGCGGCAGGCTCACGCGCGACTGGAGTGTCACGTCCCGACGAACGCAAAACGATGCCTTTGCGTTAAAAATGTATGAGAACGCAGCCCTTCTGGATAAGCCCGTTATTGATGTCGTTGCCAGAATTGCCGAAAAGCACGATGTGCCAAGAGCCCATGTTGCAATTGCCTGGTTGCTATCAAAAACGGTCATCACAGCACCGATCGTAGGCGCGACGAAACCAGAACATCTTTCTACGGCTATCAGCGCGCTGGACTTTTCACTTAGCGATGCCGAAATCATGGAACGTGAGGTTGGCTTCCCCTCCTCCACGCCGAAACCGAACTTAGTGGCAATCACCACACGATCGCGAACGGGGGCCAGTGCTTCCCCGACAAATTCTTCACTGAGATGGGGGCCATACACCTCGGCAGTATCAAAGAACGTGATGCCTTGTTCGAAGGCGGCCCGGATGAGCGAAACCATGGCTTTACGATCGCGCGGACCACCGCCGTAATACCCCACCATAGGCAGACACCCGAGTCCCATGCTGGAAACCTCCAGCGAGCCGAGTTTACGCGTGGTTAAGGTCTCCTTCTGGACGGGAACAGCATCCGAAGGGGCGCTCGACGTGTCCTGACCAGCCGGTTTAGCCATCACGGCTCCGCTCCTGCCAAGGGTGATAGCGGCCAACGCCAGACCGGCGCCGGCGATCAGAAAATTGCGACGATCCCGGGAAGCGGGTACGGAAGCAGAATGCTGGTCATGCATCATCTTACTCATAAACTGGAACTCCCTATAGCGAAGAAAGGATTCATTAATTTGGGCATTACCAGGCATAAGCCTGGGGCGCTTCTCCCCCGGGGCCGGGCCAGATTTCGTCGAGACAGCTCATGGTGTCGTCTGATAGCGTGATTGTTGTTGCGTGAAGCGCCTCCCGGAGTTGTTCCGCCGTACGAGGCCCGATAAGTGGAGCAGTAACGACAGGATTCTGCAGGAGCCACGCAAGCGCCACATCGGAAGGGGTTTCGCCGAGGTCCTCACATAATCCTTCGTAGGCTTCCAGCTGCGGACGATACTGTTCGATTAGACGGGCAAACGCGGGCCTCGCACGGCGCCCGCTGGCCATCTTTTTCAGTACGCCGCCAAGCAACCCTCCGGCAAGTGGACTCCAGGGAATCAGTCCCAGGCCAAAATGACGGCATGCGGGAATGACCTCCAGCTCAACAGTTCGGGCAGTCAGATTGTAGAGACTTTGCTCAGCAACCAGGCCCAGGGAATGACGGGCCGTGGCAACTGACTGCGCAGTCGCAATGTCCCAGCCTGCGAAATTGCTGCTACCGATATAAAGCACTTTTCCCTGCTGAACAAGGAGCTCCATGGCCTGCCAGACCTCTTCCCATGGTGTATAACGATCGATGTGATGCATCTGATAGACGTCAATATGGTCGGTCTTAAGCCGTCGCAAACTGTCCTCGCAGGCCTTGCGAATATGGTAAGCAGAAAGACGGCGATCGTTCGGACCTGGTCCCATAGGCTGATAGGCTTTCGTCGCCAGAACGATACGGTCACGGCGGCCACCCTGCTGGAGCCAGCGACCAATAATCTCTTCGGACAGCCCCGAACCTTGCTGGATATCGGGTGATTGCTCGGTGCCATACACGTCTGCTGTATCAATGAAATTGATACCCGCCTCAAGCGCTTCATCCAGAATGCGGGCGCTGGTTTTCTCGTCGGTGACGTCACCAAAATTCATGGTTCCGAGACAAAGGCGGCTGACTTTCAGGCCGGTGCGGCCAAGATGCGTATAGTTCATACACGGCTCCGTTAGGTGAATATTCCGCCCTGACCGACGGCCAGAGCGCATAATTTTCAAGAATAACGAAGCACAACGTGTTCAGTGAGAGGCGATGAGTGGATGGACTTGTGAAATAAATTCAGCAACGGATTAGCCCTGGTCGGTCTATGGTGTATATCATTTCCGTATCAACGCATTCGGGCCTTAACGCACAAGGAAAACGATTCTGTATGCAAATAAGCAGAGCTGATGTCGCCGATCTCATTTATTTCATGGCTATTGCACGTCATCGCAGTTTCAGCCGTGCGGCGATTGAATTAGGTGTCAGTGCATCAGCGCTTAGTCATGCCCTGAAGGGACTGGAAACAAGGCTCGGGGTTCGCCTGCTTAATCGCACGACCAAGAGCGTTACCCCTACGGCTGCAGGTGAAGAACTGGTTCAGTCTGTCCTTCAGCCTTTCGACAAGATAGAAGGCGCGCTTGAATCGCTTAACCGGTATCGTAATACGCCTACCGGGCGTATCCGCATCAATGCTGCCGTTGAAGCAGCCAATCTTTTGCTTGCACCGGTTATGCCCGCTTTTATGGATCGCTATCCCGATATTGAAATCGATATTGTGGCCAGCAACCGTATGGTTGACGTCACTGATGCGGGCTTCGATGCCGGTATCCGCTATGGTGGCACCGTTCCGGAAGACATGGTTGCCCGGCGTTTATCTGCCGATATTCGCTGGGTTATCGCAGCATCCCCCGACTACCTTGAACGCTACGGAACGCCTGAACATCCGGATGATTTATTACACCATCGCTGTATAAGCAATCGTCTCGGCGACGATCGGATTTATCGCTGGGAACTTGAACGAAACGGCGAAACGTACCAAATCACTGTGCCTGGCTCAGTGACGGTCAACCAGGCTGAAACGGGCCTTGTGGCCGTATTAGGTGGAGCCGGCCTGATGTATTTTCCGGAGCCTCTTGTTGCACCCTATGTGAAGGATGGACGGCTCCGCCTGGTGCTTACGGAATGGTCCCCGCTGGAGGAAGGTTTTTATATCTATTATTCAAGCCGCCGGCAACTGCCGACCGGGCTTCGCCTTCTGATTGAGTTCATACAGGAGGCCAGGCCGCTGGGGTTGTGAAATAGCGCTTCCATACGGGACGATGCGTTATCGTCTTTATCGCCCCGTAGCGGATATCAGAAAATCAATCAGGGCCTTCACTCTTTTCGTTTTACCCGCGTTTTTGGGGTAATAGAGATAGACTGGCGGGTAGGTTTTCCAGTAACTCTCCATCACGGGGATAAAGTGCTCTCTGTCGGGCTGTAACTGCCAGATGGGTTCAAACAGGCGTCCAATTCCCAGTCCGTTACGGATCCCGTCAGCCATAACGTCGATATCGTTACTGATTAACTGCCCGGGCATCTCAACCGTCAACTGCTCTCCGTGGTCGTTCAGGATCAACGGAAGGATGCGGTTGTTAGTAATAAAACGGTAGCCAATCAGCTTGTGTTGACTGAGGTCAGCCGGCACCTCGGGCATTCCATACTCGCGAATATAAGCTGAGGATGCATATAACCCTTCACGAAAGGGTTTCATTAACGGCCGCGCCACCACCCCACCTTCGAGAATATCGCCAAAACGGATCCCAAGGTCAAAACGCTCTTCGATGATATTCACGGTACCGTCGTAAACCGATATTTCCAACTGTATACCCGGGTATTGCTGACAGAATTCCGCCATTGCAGGCTTGAGAATTAACAGATAGGCAAAACGCGAGAGCGTAATTCTCACCACACCAGAGGGCTCCTGATTCTGGTCGCGAATGCTTTCAAGCGAATTTTCCAGCGACTCCACCGCCGCGGCGGTCTGTTCCAGCAACAGCTGCCCGGTTTCCGTCAGCTCAATACGGCGGGTCGTACGCACAAAAAGCGGATGCCCAATATGCTCTTCCAGCAGTTTAAGCGCATTGCTGACGGAGGGAGGCGTAATTTCCAGTTTTCTTGCGGCTGCCGAAATATTGCCCTCACGTGCAATGCTCTGAAAGATGCGTATCTGGTTATACAGGGCGTTATTCATAATGTGTTCCTTAAGCAATCACTGCTTAATTATTAAGTACAGCCTAAAGATGCTTAAGTCAATGCCCCTCTAATCTTCGTGAAATTCGCCTCTTATACTTTTATCTCTTTCTACAACAACCTGAGTTCAGGAGACTATGATGCGAATTTTATGTCTGGATATCCCCGCACCTGGAGCATCGCTGGAAAAATATGCTCCACACCTTAACGCTGAAGCGCTGCACGCCTGGGGATTGTATAAATCCGGCTTCATCCGCGACATTTACTTCCGTCAGGACAGACCTGGCGTCGCTATTTTTCTTGAATGTGACTCTGTCGATGAAGCGATGAACGTAATGGCCGAATTCCCGCTGGCAAAAGCAGGCTTATTAAGCTTTGAGTGCATTCCGCTTGGCTCCTTTATTAACTGGGAAAATCTCTTTGCCGCTGAATTTAAAAATAAAGAGTGAGGCCCGATATGAAACCTGCAGATAAACCCGTGCTGTGTGTCGTTTCCAGCCATCCGATTAAAGGCGCATCCGGTGTACCAACCGGTTTTTTCCTGGCTGAGCTGACGCATCCGCTGAAAGTACTGGAAGATGCCGGACTAAAAACGACGATAGCCAGCATTCGCGGGGGACAGCCGCCGGTGGATGGATTTGACCTCAGTGACTCTGTCAACGCCTGGTTCTGGAACGAAACCGATTTTCAGCAGCGCCTGGCCACAACGCCTTCGTTATCCGAGCTGAACGGTACCGATTACAGCGCCGTTTTCTTTGCGGGCGGGCATGGAACCATGTGGGATTTCCGCGACAGCCAGGATGCCCAGCGTATTATCCGCGAAGTGTATGAAAGTGATGGGATTGTCTCAGCCGTCTGCCACGGACCTGCGGCACTGGTTGACGCAAAGCTCAGCAGCGGCGAATACCTGGTGAAAGGCAAAAACGTGGCGGCCTTTACCAACAAGGAAGAGGAAGAAGTTCACACCACAGATGTGGTTCCCTTCCTGCTTGAGACTGCACTCCGCGAGCATGGCGCGCTTCATCATGAGGCCCCGAACTGGTCTGAAAACGTGGTTACCGACGGACGCCTTATCACGGGGCAGAATCCCGCTTCAGCGCACGGTGTGGGTGTGGCGCTGTTAAATGCCCTCCGCCAGCCAACTTAATTCATTCATTTGTCTTTCATCGTTACTCACCCTCTTTGGCCGGTTTAAGTCAGCAACGTTCCGGCCTTTTTACAGGAGCTGAATATGAAAACACTACCTTCCGTCGCGCTGGGCACATGGTCCTGGGGCACAGGCTTCGCCGGTGGCGACACCGTCTTCGGCAATCATCTTTCTGATACTCAGATGGCAGACGTGTTCACCACGGCCATGAGTAAGGGTCTGAATCTCTGGGATACCGCAGCAGTATATGGCATGGGGAGTTCCGAGGCAGCGTTGGGAGCATTAGTCCGTCAGTTCCCCCGCGAGGATATGATTTTATCCACCAAATTCACGCCGCAGATTGCGAACGAACAGTCAGCGCAGCCTGTCAGCGATATGCTTGAGGCCAGCCTCGGACGCCTGGGTGTGGACGCGATTGATATCTACTGGATCCACAATCCCCTCGACGTCGAGAAATGGACGCCAGGACTGATCCCACTTTTACAAAGCGGTAAGGTCAAACGCGTCGGGGTTTCCAACCACAATCTGGCACAAATCAGACGCGCCAACGAAATCCTTAACGCTTCCGGTTATTCCCTCAGTGCAGTACAGAATCATTACAGCCTGCTCTATCGCGCCTCTGAAGAGGCCGGGATCCTTGATTACTGCCGACAAAATAACATCACGTTCTTTGCTTACATGGTCCTGGAGCAAGGCGCGCTCAGTGGTCGTTATGATTCAAATCATCCCATGCCTGCCGGGAGTGGCCGGGCCGAAAGTTATAACGCAGTACTGCCGCAGATAGAAAGATTAACCGCCGCCATGAAAAAAATGGGAACCGAAAGGAATGCCAGCGTGGCACAGATAGCCATCGCATGGGCTATTGCAAAAGGTACCCTTCCCCTCGTTGGTGCGACTAAAGTCCATCACGTTCTGGACGCCGCCTGCGCTTCAGACATCCAGTTACGCGATGAGGAAATCATCCTGCTGGAACAACTCGCCACAGAGACCAGAGTGGATACACGAGGCGCCTGGGAAAAACCGATGGTGTAAACCCTGTCCGGGACAGACTGCCATGAATGACACTCACGAACGGGCTGTTCCGGGCGATCCTAATCTGCATCACTTTTACTGCTTTGTATGAAGGGTGAGAATATGAAAATCATTTGCCTCGAAGAACATTATCTCGACAGCGAGTTAGGGCGAGCGTGTATGCCTGTTGCGCTTGAGCAGGCACCTTTCCTTGGCGACTGGGGGAAAACTGTCGCTGATGGTCATAATCCTGACCGAAGCCGGCCGCAGATAGAAAAGAATGCGCTGATAAACGCGAAAGGCGCTGATTTGGGAAGCCGCCGCCTCAGGGATATGGATGACGCTGGAATTACCCTGCAGATCCTCTCTGTGGGCGGATTCCCCCAGCTGGCTCCCGGTGATAAAGCGGTAACATTAAATACGGCGGCAAACGACCGCCTTGCCGGGGCGGTAAGAAATCACCCGGATCGCTTCGCGGCATTTGCCACACTTCCCTGGGCACAGCCGGAAGAGGCTGAAAAAGAGCTTGTCCGCGCAGTTGAAAAACTGGGGTTTAAGGGGGCTCTTCTGAATGGCCGACCCTCTTCATGCTTTCTCGATCATCCTGACTATGACTCCCTGCTTTCCCGCTTTAATAAACTGAATGTGCCACTCTATCTTCATCCCGGATTACCGGTTAAAAGCGTGCAACAGGCCTACTTCACGGGCTTCAATGCAGAGGTCAACGCCCGGCTCTCCATGTTTGGCTGGGGCTGGCATCACGAAGCCGGGATCCATTTGTTACGGCTGATGTTATCGGGCGCATTTGATAAATATCCCCACCTGCAGGTAATCAGTGGCCACTGGGGGGAGATGCTGCCCTTCTGGCTGCAGCGTCTTGATGACAGCCTTCCGCTGGCTGCAACGGGTCTGTCACGCACGCTAACGAGAACCTTCCAGGAGCACGTTTACGTTACCCCGTCAGGTATGCTGACACTGCCGCACTTCCAGTTTATCTACGCGTTAATGGGGGCAGACAGGATCCTGTTCTCCGTTGATTACCCCTATCAGACCCTGGACGGTGTAAAAACATTTATCGACAGTCTGCCCGTCAACAAGGCTGAAAAAGAGGCCATCGCGTTTCGCAATGCAGAACGTTTACTGGGCATCACGGCGTAGTTCACGGGTTCATGATGACCGGGCACAATGAAATCCGTCGACCATTATTAGTTTTTGTCTAAAAGTGAATGAGCCTTTACTGCTCTAAAAAAAATAATGGTGTCACTCTATACTGGGTTAAAAATCCACCAGCCTCTTTAACGTATTGAAATGAAAAATATCCTTGTTATTTCAGGTCATCCTGAGCTGAACCATTCCGTCGCCAACGCCACTATCCTTGATGAAGTGGCAACCGCCCTTCCCGATGCTGAAATTCGTCGTCTGGACTGGCTCTATCCGGACGGCAAATTCAATATCGCTGCGGAGCAGGAAAGCCTGCTCAGGGCCGATGTGATTGTCTGGCAGTTTCCTTTTTCCTGGTATGGGCTGCCCGGGTTAATGAAACAATGGCTGGACGAGGTCTTTGTCCACGGCTTCGCGCATGGCTCAACGGCGAAACTGGGCGGTAAAAAGCTGATCCTCTCCTTCACTACAGGGGCGCCACAGGCGCTCTATACCGCTGACGGTTTCTTTGGCCATGCCATTGAAGAGTATCTTATTCCGTTCGAGACCACGGCAAAACTGTGCAATCTTGAGCTGCTGGCGCCGGTTTATACCTGCGGTATCAGCTATGCCGACCGGGATGCCGACAAAATCGCGCAGCATAAAACGCTTGCCCGGGAACATGCTTCAAGGCTTGTCGATCTGCTTAATTCCGTCGTGAATAATCCAGAGGGAGAATAACGATGCAGTATACCCGGCTCGGTAAAAGTGACTTACTGGTCTCCCGCATCTGTATGGGATGTATGGGGTTTGGCGACCCGTTAACGGGCCAGCATCGCTGGACGCTGGACGAAACAGCAAGCCGGGACATCATCCGCTACGGTCTCGAAAAGGGTATCAATTTTTACGATACCGCCATCGCCTATCAGAACGGCTCCAGCGAGCGATACGTTGGCCGGGCGCTGCGGGAGATGGCAAAACGCGAGGATGTGGTGCTGGCCACCAAGTTTCTGCCGCGAACCGCCGCGCAAATCGCCGCGGGGATCGGCGGAAAAGAGGCAATAGCCCGATCGCTCGACCAGAGCCTGCAAAATCTGGGGATGGACTACATCGACCTCTACATCTACCACATCTGGGATTACAACACGCCCGTTATTGAGGTGCTTGAAGCGCTTCATGCCGCCGTTACTGCGGGCAAAGTGCGCGCTATTGGTATTTCCAATTGCTATGCCTGGCAGCTTGCGAAAGCGAACGCCCTTGCCGAACGCGAAGGGCTGACGCCCTTTGTTTCCGTGCAAAGCCACTACAACCTGATTATGCGTGAAGATGAACGAGAGCTCTTCGGTCTGTGCGCTGAAGATGATATCGCCATGACCCCCTATAGCGCGGTGGCCAGCGGTCGTCTCTCCCGGAAAGAAGGCCACACGCGGCGAGCCACGGAGGATGATTATGCGCGCGGGAAATATGACAGCACGGCTGAACAGGATCGGCTCATTATTGAGCGTGTCGCCGAACTTGCCGAACGGCATCAGGTGTCCATGACGGAAATCTCACTCGCCTGGCTGCTGACAAAAGTCACGTCACCTGTCGTAGGGGCCACAAAAAAAGATCACGTCGATGGCGCGGTAAACGCCGTAAATCTTCAACTGAGCCCGGAGGAAATCCGGTTTCTGGAAGAAACCTACCAGCCGCACGTTCTGACGGGGATCATGGCGCAAAACACGCCGCAAACGAAAGACGTTAAGCAGGTCTGGACGCGGTAGCAAACAGTAATTTTAGTAAAAGGATCAACGTGAAAAAGCCCCTTATGTTTTTAATTTGTATGCTAATAAGCAGCCCTGTCTTTGCAACAAAACCGGACACGCAGAATAAGCCCGTGATGAATATCTTTGAGCTCGGCGTCAAGCACGATCGGGACAAAGAGTTTGAAGACGTGGCCAGGCAGACGATTTCCGCTTCGGTTGATCATGAAGCAGGTACGCTGGCGATGTACGCCCTGCAACGAAGCGACAATCCACGTCAGGCATTCATGGTCGAACTCTATGAAAACGAGCGTGCTTACCGCAAACATCTGAATGCTGAACCGTACAAGGCATTCGCTGCCCGGGCACCTGACATTATCGATCGGAAAAATAAAATCACTCTGGAGCCCCAATTTCTGGGGGACAAACACATCCTACCGAATGAGCGAACCATTAATAATCTGGTGATCGTTGATGTAAAGCCTGAATTTCAGACCGAATTTAAAAACATCGTTCTGCCTGAAATGGCTGAGTCGCTCAACGTTGAGAAAGGCGTGTTAGCCATGTATGCCGCTACAGACTCACAGACGCCAAACCGCTGGTATTTCTATGAGGTTTACGCCAGTGAGGAAGCGTATCAACTGCACCGACAAACGCCACACTTCCGGGACTATCTCAGGCAAACGGCGCATATGAGCGCCAGTAAGGACGCTATCCCGGTAAAACCGGTATTTCTTCATAACAAAGGCGGAATCAAACAGGATCCGCACCGTTGACCAGTGAGGATTAACATGAAAAGCGTAATTGCAGTGGCGGCCATGTCGCTTGTTATTTCTGATTTTGCTAATGCTGAGGAAACAAGAGGTAAAGCTATGATGAAAATTGAACCTTCAGCGACTCCTGAAGCTGATATTCGTTCTGTCTCACCGGCTCTTGCCCGCTTTGGTCGAGAAGCTATTACTGAAGATCTGTGGACAAGCGATGCCCTCTCGCCCAGAGATCGTAGTATGGTGACCGTCGCCATGCTAATTGCCAGAAACCAGCCTGGCGACCTTAAGCACTATATAGACATTGCCCTTGATAATGGCGTTACGCCAGCGGAATTGTCAGAAATCATTACCCATCTGGCGTTCTACTCAGGTTGGCCAAATGCAATGTCAGCCGTCAGCGTGACCAAAGCAGTATTTGAATCTCGTGGCGTCACGGCAGATGCACTTCCTGAAGCTTCTCCGGACCTGCTTCCTCTCAATCAGGAAGCAGAAAAGCAGCGTTCAGAGACAGTGGAAAAAAACGTGGGACCGATATCACCTGGTCTGGTTAAATTTACTGCTGACCCACTGTTCCTGGATCTCTGGCAAAGACCCGCGCTGAAACCCCGCGACAGAAGCCTGATTACGGTCAGCGCGTTAATCGCATCTGGACAGAGCGCGCAGATTGGCTATCACCTCAACAGAGCGATGGATAATGGACTTTCTGCTGAGGAAGCTGGGGAGATCGTTACCCAAGCCGCGTTTTACGCTGGCTGGCCAAACGCATTTACAGCTGCTCCTGTTGTCGGAGAGGTATTAAGCAATCGCTCATCGAGTAAAAGGTAATATTACTTAACACGAAAACCTGAAGTACATCATAAAATTAGAACGAACAGTTCATGAACTAACAGACGTAACATCGAGTGATTTCTGGACAGCGTTTAACACAGTTATGAACCAAAACTGAGTTCATAACTGTGAGTTTGAATTGCCATTTGATTAATATCCATTTAAAACAGTTTGTTATACTGTTTCTGTTGCTGAAGTAAATTATGTATATTCCTCAAACCCAGAATAGTTAAATCAAATATGGCCGTTACCCTAACCTCAATTCCTTCAGTTGCATCCTGGGTTTATCCATAAGAAACACCCTCTTCCTTAGCTGATCGGGAAAACTCGCGATGCACACATGCCGCACTAAGTATGCACCCCGTAAAAATACCGCGCTCATTATCCAAGACGCGACACCTTTAATCTCGCCTCGTCCAGATGGCTGCGCAATGCGGCAAGACATGGCGCAAAATTGGCCGAAAAACGGCTGCAACCGGTGGCCAGTGTATAAAAGCGCTCGGCCAGCGCCAGTGCTTCATGCCAGGTTTCTCCCGCGATCGCGTCAATAAGCATGGCCGGACGCAGCGTATTCACCAGTGCGCCTCCTGATTTCGGGGCAAATCCCATGGGCAGCATGTCATAGGCTGGCGCAAGATCATATGGCCGTCCATGGGAACCGATAAACGACAGATTTCCATGGTGCATGTCGGTATTGCCGATCAGCATGCCAAACGCCCAAAGCCGTGAGGTGCGGGCGACCGCATCCGGGTGAACGCAACCCTGATTTGCCAGCTCATTAACCAGAACTGGCCAGGCCTCTCTTGCCCGGCCGACAAATTCCGCCTCAAGCGCACGTAAAGAAAAAAGCCCCTTACGACCAAGCGGCCCCGTACGGTCGAACCGTGGGATTTCAAGGAAGCGCTGTCCTCCAAAATCAAACACCTCTGTTTCGACGCCAAGCACGCTCAGCGCCAGATGTTCCGCCAGCAGCAAATCTCGCCAACGTTCACTTACAGGGTTATCGTCAGGTGCCGTGAATTTCACAATGACGTGGCCACGTTCTGTATAAGTACAGAATTTCGGCTGCTCACCGCCAGCAGAGGAACCCGGTACATCGCCGGCGCTCACGGCCTGCGCCAACGACGGGTATGCGATTGCCCGGTCCACTGCAACAGGAGACGGCATCTCTATAAAATGATTCCGCGCCTGCTCTCCGATTAGCAGGTTGCCCACCGCATCGTGTCCATGAGCCAGCAAGGCCCTGATAACCTCAGTGTCGCTCCAGTTCTCAGGATTCGGCGGCAGGCCCAGCTCGGATGAAAACCGGGAGGCATACGCGCGGCCAAGGTATCCCTGAGGCCGCATGTCAAACAACCACCACGGCAACCCATCGCTATGGAGGCATATATTATCCGCTTGCTCCATTACAAATCCGTCGGGATAAACCGGAATGAGTTTACCCAGCGATTTAACCTGACCCTCTTCCGATATTCGGTAGACAGGAGCCGAACTGAATCCACGATGCGTATCCCGAAGCACATAGTGAATAGATGGACCAGAGCCAATGCGAACAACCTCATCGCCAAGCGCTTTAATCGAACGCGAAACAGTAGGCTGACTAATACCCATAATATCAGTGAGTTGCTTTACCGATACAGGGCCTTGTCTCAGCAATTGTCGTAGCGTTTCGGATCGATTTATCATGGCATTGAATAGCTTTATGAATAGGTTATTGAATAGCTAATTTATCAGGTATTAACTCCCCTGTCATCTCAACAAATGGCTGTGTTTGTTTTATACCTGCGCAACCAAATCAACTTATACGCCGCAGGAATAATAAACAGCGACAGCAGCGGCGCCGTGATCATCCCGCCAATCATAGGCGCCGCTATCCTGCTCATGACCTCTGACCCGGCACCGGTTCCCCAGAGAATGGGCAGCAGACCGGCAATAATCACCGCCACGGTCATCGCCTTCGGCCGCACGCGCAGCACGGCGCCATGATAAAGCGCGTCATCAAGCTCCTGCTCGGTGAACGTGTCCCGATGGGACAACGCCGGATTCTCCTCAATGGCATGACGTAAATACATCAGCATGACCACCCCAAACTCTGCCGCGACCCCCGCCAGAGCGATAAACCCGGTGCCGGTTGCGACAGACATGTGGAAGCCCTGCCAGTACAGGAACCAAATGCCTCCGACCAGGGCGAACGGCAGACTCATCAGGATTAGCAACGCTTCTTCCACGCGACGGAACGCCAGATACAGCAGAATAAAGATGATCATCACCGTCATCGGCACCATCAGCTTCAGCTTCTTGTTGGCATGTTCGAGGAGCTCAAACTGGCCGGAGAATGACACGCTGGTTCCCGGCTTCAGCTTCACGTTCTGG
Organism: Enterobacter asburiae; assembly: GCA_011754535.1. NCBI lineage: Bacteria > Pseudomonadati > Pseudomonadota > Gammaproteobacteria > Enterobacterales > Enterobacteriaceae > Enterobacter > Enterobacter asburiae. The sequence continues at coordinate 2,441,896 of JAAQVN010000001.1, forward strand.
CTGATGGCCGTCTTCATGTCGTTCACCACCGACACCATATCCCTGCCACGGGCATCGATGTAAATCCAGCTGGCAGGACGCGCATTCTCCGTTTTCAGCATGGTCGGGCCAGATACGACCTTAATATCAGCCACATCGCCCAGCGTGATCTGCTGTTTCATCGGCGTCAGGATCGGCATCTGCTTCAACGCGTTCGGGCTGTTCCGGTAATCCTGAGGATAGCGAATATTAATCGGGTACCGGGCAACGCCCTCCACAGTTTCACCCACCGTCGCCCCGCCGATGGCCGAGGAGACAAACAGCTGCACGTCACCCACCGTCATTCCGTAGCGGGAGGCTTTTTCCCGGTTGATATCAATATCAATGTAGCGCCCGCCCTCCAGACGTTCAGCCAGGGCAGACACCACGCCCGGCACGGTTTTCGCTACCGTCTCGATGCTTTGCGCCGTCGCGTCGATATCCGACAGAACGGTACCGGACACCTTGATACCAATCGGGCTTTTGATCCCGGTGGAAAGCATGTCTATCCGATTGCGGATCGGCGGAACCCAGAGATTCGCCAGACCGGGCAACCGAACGGTCTTGTCGAGCTCGTCAATAATCTTGTCAATCGTCATGCCGGACCGCCACTCATTCTCAGGCTTGAGCTGAATGGTGGTTTCCACCATTTCGAGCGGCGCGGAATCCGTAGCCGTTTCGGCTTTACCCGTCTTGCCGAAAACTGAGGCCACTTCAGGCACGGTTTTAATTAACTTGTCCGTGGTCTGTAACAGTGCGGCCGCTTCTGCCGGAGAAACGCCCGGCAATGTTGAGGGCATATACAGCAGATCGCCTTCGTTGATCTTCGGTAAAAACTCGCCGCCCACCTGGCTGAGCGGCCAGATCACCGTGAGGATCGATAAGGCTGCGACTAACAGCGTTGTTTTTGGCCAGTGAAGAACCCTGATAAGCAACGGGTGATAGGCTTTAATCAGCAGCCTGTTCAATGGGTTACTGGTCTCAGCGGGAATCTTACCCCTGATCCAGAACCCCATCAAAATAGGAATAACAATGATGGCAAGCGCAGCCGCGCCCGCCATGGAGTACGTTTTGGTGAAGGCCAGCGGACCAAACAGCCGCCCTTCCTGTCCCTCCAGGGTGAAAATGGGAATGAATGACAGGGTGATGATCAGCAGGCTGATAAACAGCGCGGGGCCAACTTCGACAGAGGCGTTGGTAATCACCTTCCAGCGCGTGGCGTTATCAATCTGCTCTCCCGGATGCTGGTGATCCCACTCTTCTAACCGCTTGTGCGCGTTTTCAATCATGACGATAGCGGCATCCACCATCGCGCCGACCGCAATGGCAATGCCTCCCAGGGACATAATATTGGCGTTCAGCCCCTGGAAATGCATGACGATAAAGGCAATACACAGGCCCAGCGGCAGAGAGACAATCGCGACCAGCGCAGAGCGAACGTGCCACAGGAACAGCGCGCAGACAATGGCCACCACGATAAACTCTTCGAGCAGCCTGGAACTCAGGTTGTCTATTGCCCGGTCGATCAGTTGGCTGCGATCGTAGGTGGTCACAATCTCAACGCCTTGCGGCAGGCTGGCCTTCAGCGTCTCCAGCTTATCTTTTACCGCCGTAATGACTTCACGCGCGTTTTTGCCCGAACGCAGGATCACCACACCACCAGCGACTTCCCCCTGCCCGTTCAGCTCCGCAATACCGCGCCGCATTTCCGGTCCCGCCTGTACGCGGGCAACATCACGAAGGTAAATCGGTACCCCGTTTTCTCCGGTTTTCAGGACGATGTTATTGAAATCGTCCATCGTCTGCAGATAGCCGCTGGCCCGGACCATATACTCCGCTTCCGCCATTTCAACTGACGATCCCCCTGCCTCCTGGTTAGACGACTCAAGGGCCTGCTTAACCTCAGGCAGGCTAACGCCGTACTGAGCCAGTTTTAACGGATTGACCTGAATCTGATACTGCTTAACTACGCCGCCCACCGACGCCACTTCAGCCACGTTCGGGATTGTTTTCAGTTCAAATTTCAGGAACCAGTCCTGCAGCGAGCGCAACTCTGCGAGATCGTGTTTTCCGCTGCGATCCACCAGCGCATACTCAAATATCCAGCCCACGCCTGTGGCATCAGGACCGATTTCAGAGCTCACGCCGGCAGGCAGTTTGCCCTGAACCTGGTTCAGATACTCCAGCACGCGCGAACGGGCCCAGTACAGATCGGTGCCATCTTCAAAAATGACATACACGTACGAATCGCCAAACTGCGAAAAACCGCGCACGGTCTTTGCGCCGGGAACCGAGAGCATGGTGGTAGTCAGTGGATAGGTCACCTGGTTTTCAACAATCTGCGGTGCCTGGCCAGGATAGCTGGTTTTGATAATCACCTGAACGTCAGAGAGATCGGGCAAGGCATCGACCGGGGTGTTGATAATGGTCCATGTCCCCCAGACGCTGAGGAACAGCGCCCCCATCATGACCAGGAAACGGTTGGCGACTGACCGCCGGATAATCCATTCAATCATCATCGTCTCCTTAATGGCCGGAATGCGCGCCGTCAGCAGCTTCAGCGTGACGCATGCGCTCCAGCGCGCCGGTAATATTGGCCTCCGAGTCAATCAGGAACAGGCCGCTGACCACGACTGAATCCCCTTCATTCAGGCCAGAGCCAATGCCGGACTGCTGCTGAGATTCGTGCAGAACGTGGATCCTTTTCGGGACAAAATTCCCGTCCGCATCTACCGTAATAACGCGCTGTTCTTTGCCAGTATCGATAACGGCCTGGGAGGGGATCAGCAGCATCTCCTGACTTTGGGTATTCAGCTTCAGGTAGGCGTTCATGCCCGGTTTCAGCAGCTCGTCCTTGTTAGAGACCTGCAGGCGAACCTGCAGCGTGCGGGTGGTCTGGTCCACGCTCGGCAGAAGACTCCATTTTTCAACCGGGAAGGTTTTATCCGGATAAGCTGGTACCGAAACAGCAAACTGCGAGGTATCTTTCAGCAGATAAGCAATGGATTCAGGCACTGCCGCGCCGATCCAGACCGGATCCATCCCCTGAATTTGCGCCACTACCTTATCTTTGGAAATATTCATGCCGGTACGCAGGTCAAAAGCCGTGATCACTCCGTCGATCGGCGCCTTGATGGTAAAGCGGGTCTGGATCGTTCGGGTGGCACGCAGCCTCTGAATATCCTCATCCGGCATACCGCCCAGGCGAAGACGTTCCAGAACGCCTTTTATTTGCGTCGGCGTTCCGCCGGTGCCGGATAACAGCAGAAACTCGCTCTGCGCCTCTACCCAGTCAGGAATGGTAATATCAATAAGTGGCGTGCCTTTCTTCACCTTATCGCCCGTCGTCAGCGGGTACACTTTCTCCACGAAGCCTTCCGCGCGCGCCTGCACAATGACAAACTGATAGTCGTTATAGCTGACGTTGGCCGGGATGGTCTGGGCATAATTCAGCGTTCCGCGCGTCACCTTTTGCGTTTTTAATCCGAGGTTCTGAACCTGGGTCGGGTCAATACGGATACCGACACTGATTTTATTGTCGTTTTCATCCGCATATTTCGGCACCAGATCCATATCCATAAACGGCGATTTACCGGGCTTATCGAATTTCACGTCGGGCTTCATCGGGTCATACCAGAAAAGCACCTTTCTTTCTGGTGCGCTATTTTCCGTTTTTACAGATGAATGAAAAACCTGCAATGCCGTCACCGATATCAGCCCTCCCGCAATTAGGCTGCTGACTATCATGGCAGCATATTTTATTTTTAATGAGGCCATGCCGTTTCTCGCTATTTAATGCTCTTCAGTAAAGAGATATTGCCCTGCTGAATAAACGAAAAATCAACGTGACTGCCGACTTTTAAGGCATTGATACTCTCGTCAGCCTGAATAAAGGTGAAACGCATGGTCATCGCGGGCCAGCCAATCGCCGGGATAGCGTCATGAGAGATGGTGATTTTTTTATTCGTAAGATCGACCGCTTTCACAACGCCCTTACCGTGGATGATTTGCTCTGATGCCTCATTACTGGCGGCATTCATTTCCCCATGCGAATGAACCTCAGCCTGGAGGCTGGCAGAAAACACAATGGAGACCGCACCGAATACAACGGCTTTAAGTGAATTACGCATTTTTATTTTCCTCTTTAATGAAGTTATTCAACCCAACCGCCGCCGAGCGCGGTGAAGAGATTAATCTCATTCACCTGGCGGGCGTAAATAAGGTCGAGAATGGTTTGCTGCGTGGAGAAAAGAGAACGTTCCGCGTCGAGCACCTCGATATAGCTGACCACACCGCTGGAATATAATCCTCTGGCCCGCTGCAGGGTAATTTGCAACGAATCAAGATAACGCTGCTGCGCTTCAACTTGCTGGTTAATGCTGTCCCGCAGCGCGAGCGCGTCGGCAACCTGTTTGAAGGCGGACTGAATTTTTTGTTCGTAATTCACAACCGACTGCTGCTGGCGAATTTCGGCCAGCTTCAGGTCGGCCTTATTCCTGCCCGCATTAAAAATGGGAATGTCGATTTTAGGAATAAAATTCCACATCCCGCTCCCTGACGTGAACAGGCTGGACAACTCCGTGCTGCCGGTTGAAAGCCCGCTGGTCAGCGAAATGGACGGGAAAAAAGCAGCACGTGCCGCGCCGATATTTGCATCGGCCGCTTTAAGCTGATACCCCGCCTCCATAATATCCGGGCGTTGCAGCAGTATCGCTGATGAAAGATGGGGAGGCAGTTTCACCGGCGCAACGTCACTGGCGTTCATGCCGCCGTCGCCCGGCAGCGCGCGATACGTGCCGAGGAGCAGCTGCAGGGCATTATTGGCCTGCGCCAGCTCCCCCTCTCTTTTGGCAATCTCTGCCTGCGTGCTTTCGATCTGTCCCCGGGCCTGTTCCAGCGCCAGAATGTTCGTGCTGCCCGTCACCAGCTGCTGCTCAACGAACGCATAGGAGTGCTGGTAATTGGCCAGCGTATCCCGCGCAATACGCAGCTGTTTATACGCCAGCTGCTGGTTGAAATAGCTCTGCGACACGTTAGAGACGAGCAGGATATGCACCGCTCGGCGGGCTTCTTCGCTGGCGAAATAGTTTTGTCGATCGGCCTCGCTCATGTTTTTCAACTTGCCGAAAAAGTCGAGCTCGTAGCTAAGCGCTAGCCCCGCGTCATACTGTTGTGAAGTGGGTTTGTCACTTTTCAGCCCGCCGCTGTACGTGATGCCCGAGGAGGCATTCAGTTGAGGATAACGATCCGCATCCGTCACGTTGAACTGCGCGCGGGCTTCCTCAACCTTCAGGGCGGCCATTTTTATATCCCGGTTGTTCTTCAGGGCTTCCGTAATCAGCCCGGCGACCTGAGGATCGACAAAAAAGCGTCGCCAGCCGGTGTCCTGGTACCCCGCCGCCGCGGGCGTCAGGCCGTTACGGGAAAGCGAAAACTGCTGGGGTACCGGTGCTTCCGGCCGCTGGTATTCAGGCGCCAGCGAGACGCAGCCTGCCAGAATAAATACCGTACTGATGCTTAGTCGTTTTAACAGGAACATAACGGTTTAAATGAAGTCCAGAGTAGTTTTAGGGTTACTCTACGGAACGCATCCTGTTTGACGGGTGACAGGATAATGACAATGTTGTCATTTTTAGCGTAAGTCATTGTTAACGGTCGCAGGCTCACTAGAATGTCGTCAGCAGCCAGTCAGGGGGAGCACGATGAAAATACTGATCGTCGAAGATGAAATGAAAACCGGTGAGTACCTCAGCAAGGGGCTGACGGAAGCGGGGTTTGTCGTGGACCACGCGGATAACGGCCTGAACGGCTACCACCTCGCCATGACCGCTGAATACGATCTGCTGATTCTGGATATCATGCTGCCCGATGTGAACGGCTGGGATATTGTCCGCATGCTTCGCTCGGCCGGTAAAGGGATGCCCATCCTGTTACTCACGGCTCTCGGAACGATTGAACACCGGGTTAAAGGGCTTGAGCTGGGCGCGGATGATTATCTCATTAAGCCGTTCGCCTTCGCTGAGCTGCTCGCCAGGGTAAGGACGCTGTTAAGACGCGGGAATACGGTGATCGCGGAAAGCCAGCTCCAGGCGGCTGACCTGACGGTTGACCTCGTATCGCGAAAGGTCAGCCGGGCGGGCAATCGCATCCTGCTCACCAGCAAAGAGTTCAGCCTGCTGGAGTTTTTCCTGCGTCATCAGGGAGAGGTACTTCCCCGCTCCCTGATTGCCTCCCAGGTGTGGGACATGAACTTTGACAGCGACACGAACGCAATTGACGTGGCAGTAAAGCGGCTGCGCGCAAAGATCGATAACGATTTTGAACCGAAGCTGATCCAGACGGTGCGCGGCGTGGGTTATATGCTGGAGGTACCGGATGCACGTTAAGCTTCCCAGGCGCCCTTTTTCTCTTGCCTTGCGGCTGACCTTTTTTATCAGCCTCTCCACGATACTGGCCTTTTTCGCCTTTACCTGGTTTATGCTCCATTCCGTTGAAAAGCATTTCGCCGAGCAGGACATCAGCGACTTACAGCAGATCAGCAGCGCGATGCATCGCATCCTCCAGTCTCCGGCCGATCCCGACCAAAAGAAAATCAGCAAGCTCAAAGAGTCGGTCGCCAGCTACCGCAACGTGGCCGTCCTGCTTCTGGATCCGCAGGGCAATACCCTGTTCAGCTCGGCGCAAGGGGCGGCACTGCGCCCGGCGATGAATACGGCGAACTTTAGCGCACACCGTCGTGCACAGGATGTGTTTCTCTGGACGGTTGAAGACCCTGCCGCCCCCCTGCACGCCGGGTCCGACATGAAGATGCAAACCTACCGAATTATCGCCTCTTCAGGCACGGCGACACTGCAGGGCAAAACCCAGAACTACGTCATGCTGATCGGGCTCTCGATAAATTTTCATCTCCACTACCTTGAGGCGCTGAAGAAGAATCTTTTTGCCATAGCCGCAGCGATCAGCCTGCTGATTGTGCTGGTTATTCGTATCGCGGTGCGCCAGGGACACTTGCCCCTGCGTAACGTCAGCACCGCCATTAAAAATATCACCTCCGAAAATCTGGATGCGCGGCTGGAGCCGTCCCGCGTGCCCGTTGAGCTGGAACAGCTGGTGATCTCCTTCAACCATATGATTGGGAAAATTGAAGATGTCTTTACCCGGCAGGCGAATTTTTCCGCCGATATCGCCCACGAAATCAGAACCCCCATCACCAACCTGGTGACGCAAACGGAAATTGCGTTGAGCCAGAACCGCTCCCAGAAAGAGCTGGAAGATGTCCTCTACTCCAGCCTGGAAGAGTACAACCGGATGACCCGCATGGTCAGCGATATGCTTTTTCTGGCGCAGGCGGATAATAACCAGCTGATCCCAGACCGGGTGATGTTTGATTTAAGCGCCGAGGTCATGAAAGTGTTCGATTTCTTCGAAGCCTGGGCGGAAGAACGCCACATCTCACTGAAATTTAACGGGATGCCCTGCCTGATAGAAGGCGATCCGCAGATGTTCAGAAGAGCAATCAATAATCTGCTCTCCAACGCCCTGCGCTATACGCCGGAAGGGAAAACGGTAACGGTCTCCATCAGAAAACGGGATAACGACGTTGAGCTGGTGACAGAAAACCCCGGCACGCCGATCCCACAGGCGCATCTGCCAAAGTTGTTTGACCGTTTTTATCGCGTCGATCCGTCCAGACAGCGCAAAGGTGAAGGCAGCGGAATTGGGCTTGCCATCGTGAAGTCCATCGTCACGGCGCACCACGGCAAAGTCCGCGTGGAATCGGATGCGGTGTCGACGCGCTTCATCCTCACCGTGCCCGCAAAAGTGTTCTGAGCGTCAGCAAACAGCGCGGCATACCTCAAGGACCTTTTCCCTGAGCCAGCGATGCGCCGGGTCCCGCTCCATGCGAGGATGCCACATCTGTGACACCGTAATGGTGCGGGTCTTAAAGGGCAGTTCAAAGACGTGCACGCGCTCGGTCATCGCCTGATTGAGCAGGTACAGCGCCGGCACCATGGCAATAAGATCGGAGGCCAGCGCCACGGATAACGCCGTCGGGAATCCAGGCACCACACTGGCGATCTTTCGTTTCATCCCCCGTTCCGCCAGCGCATCGTCAACAGACCCGTGTAATGCCCCATCAGGCGACGCCACCACATGGCCCCACGCGACATAATCGTCAAGGCTGACATCAGGCTGTGACGACAGCGGATGCCCCTTGCGCACCGCGCCAACAAACCGATCCTGAAAAAGCCGCTGCAGGCGTATTTCAGGCCCCATATTGTTCTGCACGCCGATCTCCAGGTCGACAAGCCCCTCCCGCAAATAGCGCGACGTTTTCTCTGGTTTGGGAGCGAAGCGGATGCACACTCCGGGCGCAACGCTCGCCACGGCGGCTATGAGCAGTGGCCCAAACGCCACCACAAAACCGTCGTTGGCCCGGATGGTGAACAGCCGCTCGAGACTTTCCACCTTCAGCGTGTCGGTGGAGGGCTGGAGCACCGCTCTCGCCTCATGCACGGCGCTTCGGGCTCGGTCCCGCGTGGCTTCAGCCCAGGGGGTCAGCACCATCTGCCGACCAGCCCGCACCAGGATAGGATCGCCTGTCACCTCCCGCAGCCTGCTCAGGGTACGGCTCATGGCGGAGGTGCTCAGGTTCAAACGTCGCGCCGCGCCCGCCACGCTGGCCTCGGCCAGCAGAACGTCGAGCGCAACCAGAAGGTTAAAGTCAGGATCGGACACGATGGCTCCTCAGATAAGGCGTTCTATGCAACGATAAAGTGCAAACGCTGCGTCTTCCGCCCTGTATACCCCATGATTATAGTTTCGTCATCACTATTCTTATCCGGAGTAACGACGATGACGCTATTTTCAAACCTGCCCGGCGATGAAGGATTACCCGGTCATGAACGCGCCAGGGTGATGGCCGCCGTCATGACCACCACGCTGATGGGCGTCTTTGACGGCACCATGATCAACATCGCGCTGCCCTCCATGGCAAAGGCAATGCAGGTGCCCGCGAACGTTGCGGTTTGGTTTGCCAACGGCTATCTGCTGTCAGCGGCCATGACGCTGGCCATCTTCGCGGCGCTGGCGGCGCGAGTGGGCTATCGCCCGGTGTTTCTTGCCGGGCTTGCCACCTTTACGCTCACCTCGCTCGGCTGCGCGCTGGCGAAGACGCCCGACATGTTGATCGGCATGCGTATTCTGCAGGGCATCGGCGGGGCGGCCACCCTGAGTATCGCCCCGGCGATCCTGCGATCCGTATTTCCGGGTCGACTGCTTGGCCGAATTCTGGGGCTGCACGCCCTGCTTATCGCCTCCAGCACGGCGATTGCCCCTGTCCTGGGCGGAACCATACTGGACGCGCTGAGCTGGCAGTGGCTGTTCGCCATTAACATCATCCCGGGCAGCGTTGCCCTGCTGCTGGCGTGGCGGGCGTTACCGCGCCAGCCGGACGTTGATCGGTCCCCCTTTGATACGCCGGGCGCCGTGCTCTCCGCCGTGCTGTTAGGTTCTGCAATCATGCTGGCCGACAGCCTTCAGCACATAACGCAAAGTATCAACCCGGCGGCCACAGGCTGGGGGCTCCTCACGCTGGCCAGCGCCCTCGCCTTTATCTGGCGTATTCGGCGCGCGCAAAGTCCCATACTGCCGCCCGTTATTTTCAAAAATGGGTGCTTTACGCTTGCAGCCCTGACCTCGCTGGCCTCGTTTGTCAGCCAGGGCATTACCTTTGTCGCGCTGCCGTTCCTGTTTCAGAGCGTGTATGGCTACAGCCCGGTGGTTTCGGCGCTGCTGTTCACCCCGTGGCCGATTGGCATCGTGCTGATCGCGCCGCACGCGGGGCGCTGGGCGGATACCGTTTCCGCGCCGCTGATCTCGACTGTCGGGCTGATGATTTTTGTCGGTGGGCTGGTTCTGCTGGCGACGTTGCCGGATAGCCCTTCCGCATGGAATATCTGCCTGCGCAGTCTGGTGTGCGGGATTGGGTTCGGCTGCTTTCAGAGCCCCAATAACCGGGAAATGCTCGCTAACGTGGCGCGGGAATATGCCAGCTATGCCTCCGGCGTGTTGTCGATTGTGAGGACATTTGGCCAGTGCCTCGGCGCCGCCGCGGTGGGCGTGCTGCTTGCGACGACCGAATCAGACCATGACCGGGCCGTGCATTTTGCGCTGTGGATCGCCGTCATCGCCTCGATGGGGTCGGTGTTGTTTAGCGTGAGTCGGCTGCGCCCTGCGGTTCGGGCATCAGCCTGATTCGCCCGGCGGCGCTACGCTTGCACAATGCAGGCCGGGTAAGCGCAGCGTCACCCGGCAAAAAAGACGACTCGCTCGTTTACTCCAGCGCCAGCAGCGCAAAGCTCGCCAGCCAGTGCCCGCCGCTGTAGTGGCTGCCCACCACGTGCTCGACGCTTGCCGTCAGGTGTTTCGCCACGGCATCACGCAGCGCCTGCTGCGCCGGATGGTTTGCGGGAAGCGCTTTAGCAATATGCTTCATGCACCACGCACGGCTGAGGTTTAACCCGTCGAGATGGGAAATTTTCGGATCGGTACGGTCGCTCACCTCCGCCGGGTTCATCAGCGCCGCAACGGAGTCGACATCCGGCAGAAACGCGTCAAACCAGGCCGGGAAATCTTCCAACACCTTGCTCATCAGCAGCGCTTCCGTCAGCGCCCCGGAAATGTACTCATCACCACCGGGTTCGTAGTGGGCAGGATAGCGCGTGTCGGCGAGATAAAACCGCTCCGCCGCCGTCACAATCGCCTGCTCAAGCGCGCTATCCTCCACGCCTCGCGCGTAATCGAGCGCCAGCGCGAGGGCAAACGCCGTGTTGTAATGCGTCCCGACGCGGATTGGATAGGTGAGCTTGCCGAGGTAATCCACCAGCCTGTGGCGAATATCCTGCGTTAGCGGCTCAAGCGTTTGATACCAGCCTGCGGCCTGCGGCAGCGACGACTGTTTCAGCTCCTGGGCCAGCGCCAGCAACCAGCCGTAGCCGTACGGGCGCTCGAACGAGGCGCGGAACGGCGCGGTGAAATAGGCCAGCTCTTTCGCCACGTTCTTTTCCGTCAGGTGCTCGTCGAAAAGCGCGAAGATCGCGTCCCGGCTCGGCAGCTCCGGATAGAGGCGCACGCAGCGCAGCAGCAGCCAGTAGCCGTGCACCGCCGAGTGCCAGTCGAAACAGCCGTAGAAAATCGGGTGCAGCTCGCGCGGCGGCAGAACGTCACCATCATCATTCAGCAGGTGCATGATGTGGTTCGGGTATTCCTGGCGCAAATAGGTTAAAGGCATGCGGGCAAACGCGTCAGCCTGATGTTGCGTCAATTCCATAACAGCTCCTTAGCGAAACACGAGGAAATACATGAGGAACACGTTCACCACCAACAGGGTTAACGCGGTCGGGATCTGGATCTTGATCACCTGATATTTGTCTTTCAGCTCCAGCAGCGCGGCGGGAACGATATTGAAGTTCGCAGCCATCGGCGTCATCAGCGTGCCACAGTAGCCCGCGTACATGCCAATCGCCAGCAGCGGCGCCGGGTTGCCGTGATGCACGTTGATCAGGAACGGCAAGGCGATCCCCGCGCTCAGCACAGGGAAAGCGGCAAAGGCGTTACCCATGATCATGGTAAACAGCGCCATCCCCACGCAATAAATCACCACCAGCATGAAGCGACTGTCCGGGTTCACGAACAGGCTGACCACCTTCTGCACCGAATCCCCGGTATTGGCCGCGACGAACACGCCGCCGAGCATCGCCAGCATCTGCGGCAGGATCACCGCCCAGCCGATAGTGTCGACAAGACGACGAGACTGGCGAATAGCATGCAGCGGTGTCCCCTTCGTCAGCCACCAGCCGGTGAGGATCGCCGCGACGCAGGCCACGCACAGCGCCGCCAGGGTGAGCTGTTTCTGATCGAGCAGGAACACGCCGCCAACCGACACCCCTTTCAGGAACAGCGTCCCGATAACCGTTACCACCGGGATCATCAGCGCGGGCAGGAACAGCCAGTTTTTAAGGCGCTTTGACGAGGCAACGCGCTCCTCCTCGGAGGCCATTTTGTAGTGCCCTTTCCCGACCAGGCCAAAACCCGCCAGCAGCGCGATAGCGATGACGCACCCGCCAACGATCCGGTACGCCAGCGATTTCCCCAGCTCCTGCACCATCAGGTCACCGAACAGGAAGATCCCGCCGAATAAAAACCAGAACAGCGCGGTGGTAAAACGCTTCGGATTGGCGCGATCGCGCAGGGTCATCACGACCAGCAGCATCACGACGAAGCCGATCAGGTAATACACGCGGTTAATGGTGATAAGCGTCATCATTGCGCCACCTCCTGGTTACCCTGCTCTGCACGCCAGGCCATCACGTCGCGACGAATGCTGGCATCCAGGCGCAGCAGGCGCGTCATATGAATAATCAATGCCGCAATGGCGGTTGGGATAGCCCACAGGCCGATATGCAGCGGTTCGATGCCCTGAATACCGTTCTCTTTCAGGAACGCGTCGATCAGCAGCACCGCGCCAAAGGCGATAAAGATGTCTTCTCCAAAGAAGACCGCAATGTTGTCGCACGCCGCAGCATGGGCCTTGATTTTGTCGCGAATGTGCTGCGGCAGCTCGCCATATTCGTTCAGGGCGGCCCCTTCAGCCATCGGTGCCAGCAGCGGACGTACAGTCTGGGCATGACCGCCCAGCGACATCAGCCCCAGCGCGGCGGTGCCTTCACGCGCCACGAAGTAGAGCATCAGGATACGCGCCGAGGTGGCGCTGGCGATCTTCGCGACCCAGGCCTGGGCGCGCTCTTTAAGCCCGTAGTATTCCAGCAGACCAATCACCGGCAAGATCAGGATGAAGGTCGCCAGCGATCGGCTATTGACGAACTTCTCGCCGAAGGTTTCCAGCAGCATCCCGAAATCCATCCCGACCAGCAGGCCCGTCGCCAGCCCCGCCACCACGACTACCAGCAGCGGGTTGAAGCGCAGTGCAAAACCAATAACCACGATCGGTATCCCGATCAGCGGCAACAGCGTAGTACCGTCCATAACGTTTACCCTATCGAAAGTGAGCGTTGCGCGCCGACGGCTATTTTTTTAATTTGCGGCGAGCGATGTTGTGTTTTACGTCAGGCTTCACAAAACCTGCGCTAAAAAGCTATATCTGAACCTCAAAAACATGTAAACAAATTATCAATAAAATGTTCTTATTTTATCGACGAGTTTACATTTCTGGCTAAGGAACGTTATGACCTCGAAAAAGAGTGCTTCACCCGATCGCGACGATATCAACGATGGCCGGATCGTCTCTTCCCGCCATCTGGTTTCCGAGCGCTGCGCAGAACTGTCAGAGCTGGAGTACGCGCTGATCATGACCGGCAACGCGTTCAACAAATGGATGGTGCGCTGCATGACCGCAGCCGGCGAACCGGATATGGGCGCCTTTGACGTTTCGCTGCTGCATCACGTGAACCACCGCGACCGCAAGAAAAAGCTGGCCGACATCTGTTTCGTGCTTAACGTGGAAGATACCCACGTGGTGACCTATGCCCTGAAGAAGCTGGTCAAAGCGGGCTACGTGACGAGTGAGAAAGCGGGTAAAGAGCTCTTTTTCTCCACCACGGAGGAAGGGAAAGCGTTGTGCATGAAGTACCGGGACGTGCGGGAAGCGTGTCTAATTGCCATCCACGCGGAGAGCGGCATTTCCGGGAAAGCGATCGGCGAAACCGCGCAGCTGCTACGCGCGATCTCCTCCCTGTATGACACCGCCGCCCGCGCGGCGGCATCGCTCTGAACTACGGACGTCTGAACAGGGTAATGCTGCGTCCGGCCAGCTCGTACTCTACGGTGTCGGTGATCGCTGTTCCGGCGGCAGCGTCATCCGCCGTAGACAGTTCAAGAACCCATCCCCCTTCGCCAAACTGCGGGATCTGGAACGGCACGGTGCCTTCGAACGGGTTAAACAGCATCAGCACGTCGTGCCAGATGCCGTCCTCCTGCCTGAGATCCGGCCTGCTGATGGAGACCCCAAGCGTCGAACCTTCATCCCACTGCTCGGCCTGCTGCGGGCCGCCTCCGGCATTGAACCAGCGGATCTCCAGCCCATCGCGCCAGCTTTCACGGCGCAGCAGCGGCTGTTGCGCGCGAAGGGCAATGAGACGACGAGTAAACTCGCGCAGCGCAGCGTCGTTTTCGGAGAACCCCTTCCAGTCAATCCACGAGATCTCGCTGTCCTGACAGTAGCCGTTGTTGTTGCCCTTCTGCGTGCGGCCAAACTCGTCCCCCGCCAGCAGCATCGGCGTGCCGTGGGAGAACAGCAGCGTGGTCAGGAAATTGCGCTTCTGCCGTTCGCGTGTAGCAATAATATCCGGGTTCTCCGTCGGTCCTTCTTCCCCATAGTTGTACGAGCGGTTATCGTTATGCCCGTCGTTATTGTCCTCTCCGTTATCGGCGTTATGCTTCTCGTTGTACGACACCAGATCATTCAGCGTAAAGCCGTCGTGAGCGGTGATGAAGTTGACGCTGGCCCACGGACGACGCCCGCGCAGATCGTACAGATCCCCGGAGCCCAGCAGACGCGCGGCAAAGTCGGTGGAGACGTTATCCCCCTTCCAGTACTCGCGAACGGTATCACGATACTTATCGTTCCACTCCCCCCAGCCCGGCGGGAAACCGCCGACCTGATACCCGCCGGGGCCAATATCCCAGGGTTCGCCAATCAGCTTGAGTCTCGATAACACCGGATCCTGAGTCATGGCGTCGAAGAAACCGCCGCGTGGGTCAAACCCCTCGGGCTCGCGGCCCAGTATCGTCCCCAGGTCGAAACGAAAACCGTCAATATGCATCGACTCCGCCCAGTAGCGCAGGGAGTCCATCACCATCTGCAGCACGCGCGGGTGCGAGGTGTTGACCGTATTTCCCGTCCCGGTGTCGTTGATGTAGTACCGGTGCTGGTCCGGCAGGGTTCGGTAATAGCTGTAGTTATCGATCCCCTTAAACGAGAGCGTAGGCCCTAGCTCGTTACCTTCCGCCGTGTGGTTATAGACCACGTCCAGAATCACCTCAATGCCCGCGTCATGATAGGCGCGCACCATGTCGCGAAAGCCCTGGATCCCCGCCGGGCCGTAGTAGCGCGACGCGGGGGCAAAAAAGCCCAGCGTGTTATAGCCCCAGAAGTTTTTCAGGCCACGGTCGAGGAGATGCTGGTCGTCCGGGAACCAATGAACCGGCAGCAGCTCCACCGAGGTAATGCCCAGGCTTTTGATGTAGTCGACCGAGGCTTTATGTCCCATCCCCTCAAACGTTCCGCGCAGCTCGGGCGGGATGGCCGGGTTCATCTGGGTAAAGCCCTTGACGTGGCTCTCATAGACAACGGTATGCGGCCAGGGCACGTTTGGCCGGTTGTTATCCTGCCAGTCGAAAGCGTTCGGGTCGATAACCTTGCATTTCGGCGTGAACGGCGCGCTGTCCCGCGTATCAAAGCTTAAATCTAACTCGTCATGCCCCAGCTCATAGCCGAAATGGGCATCGTTCCAGTCGATATCGCCCACCAGTTCACGGGCATACGGGTCGATAAGCAGCTTATGCGGGTTAAAACGGTGACCGTTTTCAGGGTTGTAAGGTCCGTAGACGCGATAGCCATACAGCGCGCCGGGCTTCAGATCGGGCACATAGCCGTGCCAGACCTCATGGGTATATTCCGGCAGCTCCAGCCGGGCGATTTCCGTTTTCCCGGACGGGTCAAACAGACAGAGCTCCACCCGCTCAGCGTGCGCGGAGAACAGCGCGAAGTTAACCCCCTTCCCGTCATAATTCGCCCCCAGCTGTTGGCCATGACCGGCCCGAATTTCAAACGTAGTATCCTTTGCCATTTTCGTTCTCCACGATTATTCGCAGGTAAGCAGAACCAGTACACATCCCTTTTCTGACGTTAAATCCAGCGTCTCTTGCAGAATGCGGCTCTCACCGCTGAACAGATCCCGATAGCGCTTCCCGGCCAGTTCGTCGGGTATCGCTACCGTGGTATTGACCCACAGCTGATGATTATCGGTGACGCCAAAAACCAGACGCGGCACGGCAACGATCAGCGCCTCGTCGTCCTTAACCCGCGCATAGACAATCAGGTTTTCCTCGCGCTCGCCGGAAACCTTGAGCGGCAGCCAGTCGCCGTAGCGGAAAAGCGCGTCGTAATGCGGTCGAAGTCGTAACAGCGTGGCGGTAACGAACTGTTTAACGCGCCCGTCACGCCAGCAGGCCGGGTTGTCAAACACCGTGGCATCCGCCGCGCTGAGGTTTTGCACCAGGGCCGGGAAGTCCGGCTCCCGTCGGTTATCCGGGTCGACCAGGCTAAAGTTAAGCGCCTCGCTGCCCTGATAGATATCCGGCACGCCGGGAGCTGTCAGCTTGATCAGCGTCTGGCTGAGGCTGTTTATCAGCCCGGCGCGGATAAAGGGCTGCATCGCCTCGCTGAAATCGTGCAGGAACAGGCTGTTATCCGAGGACAACAGGTGCCGCGCGTAGCTCAACACCACGCTCTCGTAGCTCTCGTTGCTGTCGATCCAGTCGGTGCGCTGCTTCGCCTCGCGAAGCGCTTTCTCAAGGAAGCCGAGGAAGCGCGTCTCCAGTGATGCAAGCCCTTCAGCGTCGTCCGGCGACAGCGTGGCGGGCCAGACGCCCGCCAGCGCCTGGTAGATCATCCACGTATCTGCGGCGTTCGGCGCGGTGCCGTCATTAAGAAAACGCACCCGGGTCTGGTTAATCTGCCGCCA
This sequence comes from Enterobacter asburiae, assembly GCA_011754535.1. Lineage (NCBI taxonomy): Bacteria > Pseudomonadati > Pseudomonadota > Gammaproteobacteria > Enterobacterales > Enterobacteriaceae > Enterobacter > Enterobacter asburiae. Next base: position 2,458,680 of record JAAQVN010000001.1, read on the forward strand.
GCGGGCGAGATTTTCTCCCCAGCGTTCCGGCGCCTCCGTCAGGGTATAGAGACGCGCCCGGGCGTCTTCTCCGCGCTTGGTATCGTGCGTGGAGGTGCCCAGCAGCGCGTCCGGCTGACGGGCCAGACGAATGCGCATCTCCTGGTGAAAGCGGGATAGTGAAAACGCGCGCGGCGTCGGGTCAGCGCCCACTTCATTGAGCGCAAGCTCAAGGTTAAGGCGGAAAAACAGCGTATCTTCCACCGACTTCGCCATCAGCGGCCCGGTCAGCTGCTGGAAGCGTGTTCTGAAAAGCGCGGCGGACTCGCGGCAATCTTCCGGCAGGTCGCCGGTAAGAATGCGCACAATCAGACTCAGGGCCGCCTCGGACGTATTTACGCCGGCGACCACGCGGCTAAGCAGCGCCACGTCTGGCGGGGTTAACCCCTCCCGGGTGCCATAGGTGCGGTACACCGGAAACGCAATAAGCAACTCGCGCAGCGCGTGACGGATTTCCTCGCGCGGCAGCGCAACCTCATTACGGCGGGCCAGATCGTCAGCAAGGTTTAGCAGCGTGGTGAACTCGCCCTCAAAATTACGATCGGTCATCAGGCCCTTGGCATCGCGCAGTTCCGCATGGCGATCGACCGTCATTCCCAGCGTCTCGTCGTGGATGGTCTCCAGACGCGACAGGTTATCGTCATCGACCAGCACCTCCGCCAGCGAGGCGATAAACTCGTACCCGGTGGTACCGGAAACCGGCCAGTCGGTGGGCAGCTGCTCTCCCTTCGCGAGAATTTTCTCGACCGTGATGTAACAGTCGGGTCCGGCTGCCTGCCGCAGCTTCTGCAAATAACCCTGCGGATCGGCCAGGCCGTCAATATGGTCAATGCGCAGGCCGTCTACGACGCCCGCGTGAACCAGCTCAAGGATCAGCCGGTGCGTATCGTCGAAGACCGCCTCGTCTTCAACCCGAACGCCCACCAGACCCGTGATCTCGAAGAAGCGCCGCCACGAGAGCTGCTTCGGCGCTTCCCGCCAGGACATCAGCCGCCAGCTTTGCGCGTCGTGCAGTTCGGCAATGCTTTTCTCCTCGCTGTAGGTGCCCGGGTTGAGCGGGTACGCGGTGTCGTAATAGACCAGAGAGGCTCTGTTAGTGACAGTGTCACGTTCTAGCGTGATAGCCCCCTTCTCCAGCTCCGCCTCAAAGGTGTCGCCGAGAAACGGCAGCGTCAGTGGTCGCGACGCGTCGATATCGAAATAGCGGAAATAGCGGCTCTGCTGGCCGTATTCAATCACGTCCCGCCACCAGGTGTTCTCCAGCGAGGTGGACATATGGTTTGGGACAATATCCAAAATCAGCCCCATGCCGGCCTGCCTGAGCGCCGCGGCCATGCGGTCAAAGCCTTCCCGACCACCGATCGCGGGGTCAATTTCATTCGGGTTGGTCACGTCATAGCCGTGAGTGGAACCCGCTGTGGCGGTAAATACGGGCGAGGCATAGAGGTGGCTGATGCCGAGGTCTTTCAGATACGGCACCAGTTCGACAGCGCGGTCAAACGTCATGCCGTTGCGGAACTGGATACGGTACGTGGCGGAAGGGATCATAACGATGCGTCTCCATCAGCAAAGCGAACGACAATACTGTTCGGCGGCAAAACGTCCGTTACCTCCGGCCAGGCAAAGCGCGTCTCCCCTGAAAGCACAGGCAGATCGACAGGCTTAGGGCCGATATTCAGCGCCAGAGAGAGCGTCCCGGACGGGAAGTGCCAGCTCACCACCACCATGCCGGGCACGGTCTTGATTACCTTGCCCTGAACGGTGCCGCCATGACGCAGAAGCGGAACGATATGGCGATGGCGCAGCGTCAGCAGGTGGCGCGTGAAGCGCAGCCACGTTTTACCTTCGTCGGTGGCAATCTTATGCCAGTCGAGCTTTGATCGAACGAAGGTGTTCACGTCGTTCGGATCCGGGACGGTTTCATCGTGCCCGGCGTGGCCGGTGAACTCTTTCGCGCGCCCTTCCCGCACCGCTTTTGCCAGTTCGCCGTGAAAATCGGTGAAGAACAGGAACGGGTGCGTTTCACCGAACTCTTCGCCCATAAACAGCAGCGGGATATGGGGAGAAAGCAGCAGCGCGGCAAGCAGCACCCGCGTCTTATCGGCCCCCGCGAGGGTGATAAGACGCTCGCCCTGGGCGCGATTCCCGGTCTGATCGTGGTTCTGAATAAAATCGACGAAGAACTGCGGCGGCTGCGTGCTGCACTCCACCCCGCGAGATTCCCCGGTTTGCAGCGAAATCTCACCCTGGTAGACAAACCCTTCCGCCAGCGCACGAGCGAACTTTTTCTCCGGCTCAAAGGCAAAATCCTGGTAGTAGGCGTGCGTTTCGCCGGTAGCAAACACGTGGGCAGCGTTGTGGAAGTCATCATTCCACTCGGCGGTGAACAGCGGCGTGTTGCCCTGTTCATCGCGCGGATGCAGGAAAATCACGTTGCGGCTGTCTTCCGTGGTCAGGTGAACGTGACGGTGCGGGAGCGCCTCGCGGATCTTCGCGGCAATCTCCTCAAGAATGTGCGTCTCCGCGCTGTCTTTAATCTGGTCGATGGCATCAAAGCGCAGGCCGTCCAGACGGTATTCCGTCAGCCAGTAGAGCGGCGCATCGGTAATGTAATGCCTCACCGGCTCGCGCTCGTAAGCGATGCCGTTGCCCCAGGGCGTCATCCGCTTCGTATCGAAAAACGCGGGCGACAGCAGAGGCAGATAGTTCCCCTCCGGGCCGAAGTGGTTGAGCACGATATCCAGCACTACCGAAAGCCCCAACCCGTGCGCGGCATCGATAAACGCGTGGAAATCCTCCGGCGTGCCGTAGGCAGAGTGCGGGGCATACAGCAGCACGCCGTCGTAGCCCCAGCCGCGGGATCCGCCAAACTGGGAGACGGGCATAACTTCAAGCTGGGTGATACCCAGCTCTGCCAGATAAGGCAGCTTGTCGATGGCCGCCCGGAAGGTGCCCTCCGGGGTAAAGGTGCCGATGTGCAGCTCGTAGATAACCGTCTCTTCCCACGGCCGTCCTGCCCAGTCCCGGTTGACCGGCTGATAGCGTCGGGGATCGATAACGACGGAGGGGCCGTTAACATCGCCCTTTTGCGCGCGCGATGCCGGGTCGGGTACCGCCATGCCGTCCTGCAGGACAAACTGATACTCTGCGCCGTGCGTGACGCCATGAACGTCTGCCTGGAACCAGCCGTGCCCCACCGCCGTCATCGGCACGTCGGTGGCGGCCAGACGTAGCGTAAGTTCTTTCTGTCCTTCTGCCCAGACGCGAAAACGTACAACGTCATCGGAAATAAACTCAGCACCCCACTGCTTTTGAAATGTCCTGAATTCCATTCATTGTCCTCGAATGACCCACATTTTACGCGGAACGAAGTACAAGCTTAGTTCAGGATTAAAAGTCCGTTAGCTCAGCGGATTTAACCGCTTCGTCTATTCTTTATGAAATAACTCACTACCGGGAATACTATGCAGATTCGAAAAGGATTAAATACCGATCTCCCACGCCTTGAATGCTGTGACTTTTCTTTCACCATTAGCCGCATCGCCAGAGAGCCTTTTATCCACGGTGATTTGCATATCGAAGCCGTTGCCGAGCCCTGGATAAAAACCTACGAGCTCGACATCCAAACCCTTGAAAACCACTGTGTTAATCCGGATGCCATCTTTCTTGTTGCTGAAACGGATGACGGTCAAATAGCCGGATTTATTACCGCTTCGATCGGCTGGAATAAGTTTATTTCGGTGGATTACATCGCCGTGGAGCGCACGAAACGCCGAACCGGCGCCGCGCAAAAGCTGATGGCCGCCGCGCACGTCTGGGCCCGGAGCGTAAACGCGCCGGGATTACGGCTTGAAACACAAAATGTGAACGTCTCTGCCTGTCTGTTTTACCGTCACTACGGGTTTACCCTGGGCGGATACGATCGTTATCTCTATAACGCCTTGCCGGAAAAAGACGAAGTCGCCCTGTTCTGGTATTACATGCTGGTGTAGCGATGCAGCCTTCATATTTCTGTCATTGAACTTCATTACGCTTTCGGGATTTTAACCACGGTGTTGAGGAAAGAAGTGTGAATTCAATGGCTAAGGCATTACTGCTGGTATTACCTGTTATGAGTGCAGCGGCGACGGCCGCCGGGCGAGACCTGTGTGAACCCAAAGCGTACGAAATGGCGCTGCGCTATCAGCAGAAATCGGCAGAGATTATGGCCCTTCAGCTGCAGACGTATCGGTTTGCCACCGAGCGCTTCAACGAGAAGTTAAAGGATCTGAAAACGCCTGAAAATTACGCCGTAGTAATGGACCTGGATGAAACGGTACTGGATAACACCCCCCTGCTGGTGCGCGACATGGAGCAGTGTCACGACTATACGAAATGGGATACCTGGAGCGACTGGGAGAAACAGGGAAAACCCGGCTTAATTCCGGGAGCGAAGGCATTTCTTGACCACGTTAATCAAAGCAAGGTCCGTATCTATTACGTCTCGGACCGCATGCAGGAAAATAAAGCCGATACGCTCAGAACGTTAACAGCCCTGGGACTTCCGCAGGTGTCCGATGAAAGCGTGCTTCTGGATACGGTCAGCAAGGAAGAGCGTCGCCAGAGCATCCTCAAAAAGCAGCAGATCGTGATGCTGTTTGGCGACAGCCTGCCGGATTTCGCCGTGCAGTTTAAAAACAAAAAGCCGAGCGAGCAGCAGCGCGAGCTGGTTGAGGCCAGCATGGAACACTTCGGTAATGACTGGATTGTGCTGCCTAATGCCGCTTATGGCTCCTGGTCGAAAGCCACGCCGGACGGCTGGAACGCATCGCTGAAAAAATAACGTTTTACGAGCCGGGAAAGGCTTCACTGTCACCCGGCTTTTGCGCTGAGCTATTTATCTCGTTTATAGGTCCTATCATTTCCGGGCAGGTTCTTATACTTTTACGGAGCAGTAAGATGAGCACTTTCAAAGGAGACTCGTATGCTTACCGTGAAAAAACTTGCTCTTTCCACGCTGATTTCAAGTTCAATGCTTTTTTACCCTACGCTGCAGGCCTCGGCGGAAACGCCGCAGCACGTCGTTAAACAATCGGCAGGCGGTTACAGCGTGCAGGTCGGCGACGTTGTGGTGACCTCGTTTACCGACGGGACCGTCGCGCAGGATCTGCACAAACTGCTGCGCCGGACCACAGAGCAAAAAACTGACGCACTGCTCGCGAAAAATTTCCAGACCAACCCGGCGGAAGTGTCCATCAATGCCTTTCTGATTGCGATGCCCGGACACAAAATCCTGGTCGATACCGGCTCCGGCCAGCTCTTTGGCCCCGGTAACGGCGGACGTCTGATTGAGAGCCTCGCCACCAGGGGAATCAAACCCGGGGACATCACTGAAGTCCTGCTGACCCACGCCCATTCCGACCATGCGGGCGGCCTGGTGAAAGACGGCAAGGTGGTGTTCAGCAACGCGCGCGTTTACGTCGGCAAACCGGACGTCGACTTTTTCTTTAACGAAGACAATCAGAAAAAAACCGGCTACGACCAGAACTACTTTGACGTCGCGCAGAAAACCTTAAAGCCCTATCTTGACGCCGGCAAAGTGGTGCCGTTTAGCGGAACCTCTGAGATTCTTCCGGGGCTTACCGGCACGGTTCACCCCGGACACACGCCGGGTTCGGCCTTCTACACGCTTGAAAGTAAAGGCGAGAAGATCACCTTCATCGGTGACGTTATTCACGTTGCGGCGGTCCAGTTCCCGCAGCCTGAGGTTACTATCGCCTACGATCAGGATCAGGACGGCGCAGCACGCGTGCGCGAGCATGCGTTCGCAGAGTTTGTGAAAAACAGAGACCTGGTTGCCGCACCCCATCTGCCTTTCCCGGGCATCGGGTATGTGACGAAAGGAGAGAAAGGCGGCTATGTCTGGGTACCTGTCACCTATACCAACCGGGACGCCAGCAGCGCGAAATAAGATGGCGCCCGTTTCTGAGATGGACATAGACCTGCTCCTGACGCTGGACGCTCTGCTTCAGGACAGGAACATCACCCACGCGGCCGCGCGGCTGGGCATCAGCCAGCCCGCGCTGTCCGCTCGCCTGGCGCGTCTGCGCGCGCTCTTTGGCGAACCGCTATTTATTCCTTCTCCACATGGACGCGGGGTGTTACCCACGCCGAGAGCGGAAGCGCTGAAGCCGCAGGTAGAGAGCGTTTTGCGCGGCATTAGCGCGATGTTTGCCCCCGCCGCGTTTGATGGGAAGACCAGCACCCGGACCTTTGTCATCGCGCTGCATGAAAACCCGGCGCTGATGCTGGGCACCGGGCTGCTTAATCAGGTGATGGCCGATGCTCCCGGCATCCGCCTGCGCTTCGCCCTGCCGGAGATGGCTGCCCTGCCGCAGCAGCTGGAAAACGGTGATGTCGATATCTATATCGGCGTGAGCGCGGGTGCCCATGACGGCTGGGTAAGGCGCAAATTGCTCGACGACGCGTTTGCCACCGCCCAGCGCAAAGGCCATCCGCGCGGGACCGGTACGTTAGACCTGGAAAGCTACTGCGCACTTTCCCATCTGATAGTGTCGTCAGCCGGGGATCCGTTTACCGGCTTTGTCGATCAAACCCTGGCCGGGCTGGGCCATCAGCGGCACGTCGCGATGTCCACCCAGAGCTACGCCATGGCGCCTGCGCTTGTCGCCGGTACCGATCTCGTTTGCACCTTACCGGAACGGATGCTGCGACAGTTCGCCAGCACGCTGGATATTTTTCCCCCGCCGCTGCCGCTCCAGCCGATTACCATTTACATGTACTGGCACCCGAAAAACAGCCGGGATCCGGCGAGCGTCTGGCTGCGCGAGCAGCTGCTGGAGGCGGCCGGGCGTCAGATGTGATCGAGGGTAACCAGAAACTTTTTAAGCACTTCTGAGCGAATAATCCGGTGGCAAACCAGCGTCAGCTCGCTTTCCCGGAGCCGGTCCAGGATGTCCACGTAAACCACATTCTCGACGCTCACCGCCTTTGCCGACGCCGGCAACAGCGCCAGGCCAAATCCGGCCGAGACAAGGCTTATCACCGTGGGCACGTCAGTCGCGTTTTGTACCACGTCCGGCTGAAAGCCCGCGCCGCTACAGGCGTCAAAAAAATACTGTTCCAGCCCCATTCCCTCCGGGTCGCGCAGGGAGATCCATTTTTCATCTTTCACCGACGAAAGCGTCAGCGCGGACGATCCCGCCAGCGGATGCTGACGATAAAGCGCCAGGACCGTTTTCTCTGACGCGAACGGGCGGCTTTGCAGATCGTCAGGCAGCGACGGCAGCGGTGCCCGGATAATGGCCACATCCAGCTGGTTACTCTGCACAGCAGAGTAGAGCGTCTGCACGTTTCCCGTCACCAGCGACATGGTAATGGCCGGCCAGCGCGTGTGCATCTGGCGCAGCGCAGTGGGCAACCTGCCGTCAAACATCGCGCTCGATACGCACCCCAGGTTTAACACCCCCTGCTCACCTCGTGCCGTTTGTCTGGCGTCCAGAACCGCCTGCTCGGTCAGGGAGATGGCGAGCCTGGCTTTCACCAGAAACGCTTCGCCCGCAGGTGTCAGGGTTAAGCGGCGGTTCGCCCGGCTAAAGAGCGTAACGCCTAAACGTTCTTCCAGCGCCTTTATCTGCTGGCTTAACGCCGGCTGCGCCATGTTCAGACGCTCGGCGGCCCGATGCATGTGGAGCTCTTCGGCAACGACGATGAAATGGCGCATCTGACGAAACTGCACGGAACGCCTCCTTATTTTGATATGAATTCAATTATCAATTGAACAGTAATGATGCAATTGATGCTATTGGTCATTGCCATAAAAATGGAGGTATTCAAACGAGGGAGGAAAATATGGAAAACCCGATCAACGATCTCCGCAGCGCCATCGCCCTGCTTCAGCGCCACGAAGGGCACTATCTTGAAACCGATTATCCGGTCGATCCCAACGCGGAGCTGGCGGGTGTGTACCGTCATATCGGCGCGGGCGGTACGGTAAAACGTCCGACGCGCATTGGCCCGGCCATGATGTTCAACAGCGTGAAGGGCTATCCGGGCTCCCGCATTCTGGTGGGCATGCACGCCAGCCGCGAGCGCGCGGCGCTGCTCTTGGGCTGCGAGCCCTCTGAGCTGGCAAAACGCGTCGGCCAGGCGGTGAAAAAGCCGGTCGCCCCCGTTGTCGTCCCCGCCTCGCAGGCGCCGTGTCAGGAGCAGGTTTTCTACGCTGACGATCCTGACTTCGACCTGCGTAAGCTCCTTCCGGCACCGACCAATACGCCGATTGATGCAGGCCCGTTCTTCTGCCTGGGGCTGGTGCTGGCAAGCGATCCTGAAGATAGCTCGCTGACGGATGTCACCATTCACCGCCTCTGCGTCCAGGATCGCGACGAGCTTTCTATGTTCCTTGCCGCCGGCCGCCATATCGAAGTCTTCCGCAAAAAGGCGGAAGAGGCTGGAAAACCGCTGCCGGTGACCATCAACATGGGGCTCGACCCGGCCATCTATATCGGCGCGTGCTTTGAGGCCCCTACCACCCCGTTTGGCTACAACGAGCTGGGCGTCGCCGGGGCGCTGCGCCAGCAGCCGGTCGAGTTGGTACAGGGCGTGGCGGTAAGAGAGAAAGCGATAGCGCGGGCGGAGATTATCATCGAGGGTGAACTGCTCCCGGGCGTGCGCGTTAGAGAAGATCAGCACACCAACACCGGCCACGCGATGCCGGAGTTCCCGGGCTACTGCGGCGAGGCGAACCCCTCCCTGCCCGTGATCAAAGTGAAAGCGGTGACCATGCGAAACCACGCGATCCTGCAAACGCTGGTGGGACCGGGAGAAGAACATACCACGCTGGCCGGTTTGCCGACGGAGGCCAGCATCCGCAATGCCGTTGAGGAGGCGATTCCAGGCTTCCTGCAAAACGTCTATGCGCACACCGCAGGCGGCGGCAAGTTCCTCGGCATACTGCAGGTAAAAAAACGCCAGCCGTCGGACGAAGGACGTCAGGGCCAGGCGGCGCTTATCGCCTTAGCCACCTATTCGGAATTGAAGAACATCATTCTTGTCGACGAAGACGTGGATATTTTCGACAGCGACGACATCCTGTGGGCGATGACCACCCGCATGCAGGGCGATGTCAGCATTACCAATATTCCGGGGATCCGCGGCCACCAGCTGGATCCGTCCCAGTCGCCGGAGTACAGCACCTCGATTCGCGGAAACGGCATCTCCTGCAAGACCATCTTCGACTGCACGGTGCCGTGGGCGCTGAAGGACCGCTTCGAGCGCGCACCGTTTATGGAGGTGGATCCGCGTCCGTGGGCGCCGGAGCTGTTTAAAGACAAAAAGTAAACGGACATTTCTCTTTTCTTCACCCCTCAGGGGTGAAGAATCTCACGCTAAAATTGCCGCTTCCCCTGCTTTCTTGTACCCTTTCACCGGTAAACCCACCCCCACTAAAACTGAGACCTTCGACACCTATGACTGCACACATTTCCAAAGATCCTTTACATGGCGTAACGCTGGAGATGATGGTCAACGCCCTGGTGGCGAAATATGGCTGGAGCGAGTTGGGTGACCGCATCAAAATTAACTGTTTCAGAAAGGACCCCAGCGTTAAATCGAGCCTGAAATTTCTGCGCCGCACCCCATGGGCGCGGGCGGAAGTTGAAGCCCTGTATCTGGACTCCCTCAACGACGAGGAAAGTGCAGAACAGGCGGTGCCCACCTTTAATCCCTGGGCTAACAGTCGGATTATCAAGAGCTAATACGCAAATGACGCGACACGTAAAACGGATCGGTGCGCTGGCTGCCTGCGCACTTTTACTTGTAAGCTGCTCCTCAAAACCACCCAAATCACTGGTTACCCCTCTCCCCACCGCGAGCAAACCGACACCGCAGGCCAACGCGCCGATGCGCGGGATCTGGCTGGCGACCGTCTCGCGTCTCGACTGGCCGCCGGTGGCCTCGGTGAATGGCCGCAGCGACGACCAGCGCATCGCCATGCAAAAGCAGGCGCTCACCAGCAAGCTCGACAATCTTAAGCACCTCGGGATTAACACGGTATTTTTCCAGGTGAAGCCGGACAGCACCGCGCTCTGGTCATCAAAAATTTTACCGTGGTCGGATATGCTGACGGGCAACATCGGCGAGTACCCGGGATACGATCCGCTGCAGTTTATGCTGGATGAAGCGCACAAGCGCGGCATGAAGGTCCATGCCTGGTTTAACCCATACCGCGTGTCGACCAACACGAAGCCGTCAACCATCGCCGCGCTGAACCGAACCTCATCTCTCTCTCCGTCCAGCGTCTATGGGCAGCATCCGGAATGGGTGCGCGTCTCCGGCGATCGTTTTGTTCTCGACCCAGGCATTCCCGAAGTGCGCGACTGGATAACCAAAGTGGTAACCGAAGTGGTGGCAAACTACCCGGTAGACGGCGTGCAGTTTGATGATTATTTCTATGCCGAATCGCCGGGATCCGCGCTCAACGACGCGCAGACCTGGCGACAGTACGGTCAGGGATTTGCCTCAAAGGCCGACTGGCGAAGACACAACACGCAGCAGCTGATCGTGCAGGTGTCCCGCGCGATTAAACAGACAAAGCCCGACGTTGAGTTTGGCGTCAGCCCGGCGGGCGTGTGGCGTAACCGCTCCTTTGACCCGGCAGGCTCGGACACCCGCGGCGCCGCGGCTTATGATGAATCCTACGCCGATACGCGGCAGTGGGTGCAGCAGGGCCTGCTCGACTACATCGCGCCGCAGATTTACTGGCCCTTCTCCCGGGACGCCGCGCGCTACGACGTGCTGACCAAATGGTGGGCCGACGTGGTGAAGCCGACCCACACGCGCCTGTATATCGGCATTGCGTTCTACAAGGTGGGCGAGCCCTCGAAAAATGAGCCGGACTGGACGGTTCAGGGCGGCGTGCCGGAGCTGAAAAAGCAGCTCGATCTCAACGATTCGCTGCCCAACGTCAACGGCACCATCCTGTTCCGGGAAGATTACCTGAACCAGCCGCAGACGCAGCAGGCGGTGAACTATCTGAAAGGGCGCTGGGGAAGCTAAGTAACCATCAGGCAGAAACGGGGCGTTTCTGCCTGATTTTTTTACGGCTTCGGCCCGAACATCGCCTCAAGCTGCTGCGCGTCCGGCATTCCGACCACCTGCTGTAGCTCATTGTCTGCATTCAGATAGTAAATGGCCGGCGTGGCGTTAGCGCCCAGGCTGTCCATCAGCGTCTGGTGCTTCTGCAGGATTGCTACCGTTTCACGGGAAGCGTCCCCTTCTGGCCTGGGCAATTTTTTCCCACCGGAAAGCTCGTATTCACGCCAGGCGGAGACCGGATCTTTCGCATTCAGGATCGCAGAGGCGTTGCGCCCGCTGTTAGGGTTGAGAAACGCCACCAGCAGCGTGTTGAGCTGAACCTTGCCCGCCTTCACCCACGGCTGCGCTTCGGCCCAGAACTGCTTGCAGTACGGGCAGAACGGATCGGCGAAGACGAAGACCTTACGCGGGGCGTTTTCCGCCCCTTCCTTCAGGGGATGCGCAGCGTTCAGGTTCTTCCACATCTCGCGTCCCATCGGAGCGTAGATCTCTTTCTGGAAATAGCCCTCGCTGAGGTTTTTTCCTTTGTCATCGTACAGATAGCCCGAAATGACGTGCTTGCCGTCCGGCGTTAAAAAGATCGTCACGCCCATGTCCTGATATTGCCCCAGCCAGGCCGGTGCGCCGCCGGGAGCATCAAGTTTTTTAATGATTTTAATCTGCTGCTGTTCGCTGAACTGCTTCACCACATCCGGTATTGTATCAGCGGCCTGGGTCAGCCCTGAGGTCACCAGCGCCGAAAGTAACAATAATTTTTTCATTTCCCTCTCCGGTTTGTCGGGGGCATTCCGCCCCCTTCAGGTTAGCGGTTTTTCAGAGCGTCACTGACCATTTCGTCGAACTGTTCAAACGGAACCCAGCCGGGCAGCAGCCCTTCGCCGATAAGCGTGGCGGGCGTGCCCTGAATTCCCATTTTTTCTGCGACGATCAGGCTGCGTTTGATCGACACCATACTCTCATCATCCGGCGCGGTGACGCTCACCCCGGCCCGTTTTTGCGCCTCCTGAATGCTGGCATCATCGTGGTATCCCTTTTTTGCCATCAGGGTATGGTTAAATTTCATAAACTGCTCGGGATGCGCGCGCCAGACGGTTAACGCGTCACGTGCGGCGGTCAATGAACTTTCCGAGCGGAAAGGTAAAAACTTAAAGACCACCGCAACATCCGGGTGTTTTTCGACGATCTTCTCCAGGTATGGATCGAATTTCTTACAGTACGGGCAGTTGTAGTCGGTAAACACCACCAGGGTGAGCTTTGGATTTTTCGCGCCGATACGCGGTGTGTTCGGATCGTTAAACAGGAAATCAGCGATCATTTTCTGCGCGCGCTGCTCCTGGTCCGGCGTCAGCGGCTGGGCAGCGAACACCTGAAGCGGGGCCAGCAGGAGCAGAAGCGTTATAAGGAATTTTTTCATGACACAGTTAGCCTTTTGCGTTGTTCAGGGTGGTGACCAGGGTGCGCTTATCCAGCAGCGGGGAGAGGATCTCCCCCTCAGGCGTGCCGGGGCCATAGACCTCATTAAAGGGAATGGCGTAGCGGTTTCGCTTCGCCAGGAAATCCGCGATTAGCGCGGACGGCTGGCTCCAGTCTCCGCGCAGGGCCACCACGTCCGGCTGGCTCAGCGCGGCAATAACGTCCGGCTGGGTCAGTACCCGGTGCTCGTTAACTTTGCAGGTCACGCACCAGTCCGCGGAGATATCCACAAACACCCGTTTCCCCTGCGCCAGCGCCAGCTGGATGGCCTCCTCGCTGAGCGGCTGCCACGGGATAGTCTGAGCGTCATTCCGCGCCACGGCGTCAGACGGTGAGTTAAGCAACCCGCGCAGCTGATACCCGCCGAACACCGACAGCGCGATAACCACGATCCAGAACAACGGCGAAGAGGTTTGCCCCTTCTTCGCGAACAGCGCCAGCGCGATAGCGATCAGCACCAGCATCACGATCTGGCTGACCGCCTCGCCCAGATGCAGGCTCAGCAGCGTGACCAGCCAGAGGCTGGAGGCCAGCATCATCAGGCCCAGGATCGCTTTGAGCGTGTTCATCCAGCGACCGGGTTTTGGCAGCAGCATGGCCGTTTTCGGCACCAGGGCGACAAACAGCCACGGCAGGCTCATGCCCACGCCGAGCATCAGAAAGATGAGCCACAGGGAGTGCAGCGGCGCGCCAAGGGCAAAGGCAACCGCCGTACCGAGAAACGGTGCGGAGCACGGCGTCGCCAGCAGCGTGGCGAACATCCCTTCGCAGAAGCTGCCGCCGATCCCCGCTCCCCCTGCCGTCGCCAGCCGTCCTGCCGCAGAGGAAGGCAGCAGCATTTCAAACGCCCCAAACAGGTTCAGCGCAAACAGGAAGGTGACGGCGACCATCAGGCCGATAAACCACGGGTTCTGGAACTGAATGCCCCACCCCAGCGACGCCCCGGCCAGCTTCAGCGCGGTCACCATCGCAGCCAGCAGCATAAAGGAGGTAAGGATCCCGGCGCTGGTGGCCAGGAAGCGCAGCCTGATGGCGCGCCTGTCCGACCCTGCCTGCAGGATGCTGTTAAGCTTCATGCCCATGACCGGCAGCACGCAGGGCATCAGGTTCAGGATCAGCCCGCCCAGCAGGGCAAAAAGCACCATTTTACCCGTTCCGCCTGGAGTGGAAGGCTCTGCGGGAGTTGCCCCAACGGTCATGGTGGTTTGCTGCGCGTTACCGCCATTAGTCAGCACAAACGACAGCCTCTTGCCTTCCAGCGAGGCGGGTTTATCGCCCCATTCGTCGGTCACGGGTACCGTCACCCGAAGCGTATTGCCGTCGTGCTTAATAACCGGCTCGCCGGGAAGAATGTCTCCCTCCAGGGGGTCAAAATAGATCCCCGGATTGACCCACTTCCCGTCCGTGGTGCCGGTAATCACCAGCTTGTCGCCAGAGAGCCAGGCGGAAAGATCTGCGGATAGGCCAGACGTGCCCGGAACAGTGCGCATCGCTTGCTCGAACTCGCTACGGAAGCCCTCATCCACCGGCTGGGTAAAATCGAGATGCAGCGGGTAGTCCGTCAGCAGGCAGACGTTGCTGCACGTCGAGAGTGTGAGCGTTCCATTGAGCGCGTCGCTCTTCACCCCGTCGAGAACGATCGGAATCGTGACCTTATCGTGATACCCCTGCGTCGTCATGCCGGAGATATCGAAGCGCGATGGAACCGGCCAGGACCAGCTGTCCGTTACGCCTTCCGGCCAGCTGATTTTTGGCGCGACGCCGCCCTCTCCCGGCGATCGCCAGTAGGTTTTCCAGCCGGGCTTTAGCTCAACGGTGAGCAGGCCTTTTACGTGCGTTTGTTCCCTCTCCGCCTGAAAGCGGATGCGGGCGTGATCGTTTTGTGGGGAGACCAGCCAGCCGGTGTCCGCCGCATGGGCAATGCCGATGCAGGACAGCCACAGGAAGACGAATCCCCTGAAGAGGTTAACCATGTATTACTCCGTGAACAGTGAAAAATTATCGTGTGGTGACGATGATTTTCATTCACGGAAAACGCAGTTTTTAAGGTGTATTCGGGGAGGCGGTGCCTGAACGGGCTGTTCCGCGGGAGCGAATGCCCGCCCTTGCGTCAGCAGCTGTAACAGCGCGAAGAAGATAATGATGGCCGGCAGCGCGCCGTCAAAGAACAGCGGCTGGGCACAAAGAAGCGACTGGGCGCCTAACTGGCAGGGCGATGGCCCGGACTGCTCAGTCTTGCTGCTTTGCGTTGGGGCATCTGCACTCAGTGAAATCTGCGGATCCAGTCCCTGTAAAAAATGGTTGAGCATCACCGTACGCTGCACGAGGCAAAGCGCCATCGCGAGACAGGTGATAATCAAAAGCCATTTTCCGAGGAGCTGACGGTTGCGCATAATATTCCAGAGTAACAAGACGCCCCGATCATAAACGATAGTGATGAATCTACAAGTGCCCGGAGTGTAAGGTTTTGTCTGTCGCCGCTATTCACCCGTCAGCGCGTCGTAGATATCCCGCAGCCGCGTACGCAGAAACAGCACCGCCTTGTGCTTGCGGGATAACAGCGCCTGCTCTGTGGCCCCCGTCTCCTCTGCCAGCATTTTAATGCTGTAGCCGTGCAGCTCGGTCTTTTCAAACACCTCGCGCTGCGGCGGCGGCAGTTCTGACAGCGCCTGCCCCAGCTCTTCCCACAGCAGCGTTTTGAGATAC
The DNA here is from genome assembly GCA_011754535.1 of Enterobacter asburiae. Classification (NCBI taxonomy): domain Bacteria; kingdom Pseudomonadati; phylum Pseudomonadota; class Gammaproteobacteria; order Enterobacterales; family Enterobacteriaceae; genus Enterobacter; species Enterobacter asburiae. Next base: position 2,473,992 of record JAAQVN010000001.1, read on the forward strand.
TCCTCCTCTGGCGTTTGCGGTACGCCGAACAGGGTTTCGGCCAGCTCGTCTTCCGGGAAACCCTCTTCGTCTTCGCCAGTAAAATAGCCGGAGAGCGACACCTCGCGCTTTTTACGCGCCCGGTCGGTCATCTCGTTACGCGCCGCGCGGAACAGCCAGGCGGCGACGTTTTCGACCGGCTGCTCCACTTTCATCAGCTGATAGGTCACTTCCTGCAAAATGTCGTCGGCATCATCGCGAACGGACGTCCGTCCGCGAATAAAAGCTTTCAGCCGGGCGCGGCAGGCATTGAGCGCCGACATCAGCATGGATCCGCCCGCCTCCCCGGCTTTCATTTCGCTCACTCTGCTTCCTGCGTTTTTGGCGCGGCGTCATCGCGCTTATCGTCACGATGACCGTGCCAGCCGCAGTGCCCGCGACCGTGGCGACCAAAGCCTTCGCGGCGCTGCTGAATAAACGCCTCACGCTGCTCGGGCGTCATGTTCATCCAGCGCTCGTGCATCCGGCGGTGCGCGCCAAACATCCCGGGGCGGAAACCTAACCCGCCAAACAGAATGCGGCTCAGCACCAGAATGCCCAGCGCCTGCCAGAATCCGATGGCCTTCACGCCGAGGATCGCCGGGAGCAAGGCGTTCCACAGGGACATCACCAGCAGGCCGAGCACGATGAAAATTACCGCGCCGATGATTAAACCCTTGCCCATACGGTGGCGACCGAATCCGCGCCCGTGACCTCTGCCGTGCATATCAAAATCTCTCATGGTGTTTACCTCGTTTACAGTAACTGATTATGGCTTGTGATGAGGTAGACGGATGAGGAAGGGAAATATTGCTGGGGTGAATATAAAATTTTTTGTGCTGCGGAAACTGGACTCATAGCGGTTAGGGCTGGCGCTCGCTATGAGTCGCCTTCAGACAATCATTTTTTTGCGAATAATTCGCTTAACGAATGCGATAGCGATGGCGGCCAGTATGATCGACACCAGAGCGAGGAAGATGAGCAAGGACAATAGTGGATTTAACAAGCCACCTAAACTGGTGAAGTCGCTGATACGACCAAGTTGCTCGGACGTGCATACACGCAGAATGATCTCAGGAATAATAAGCAAAAATATAATGACGGTCAGGACATAAACCAAAGCACTCTTGCGCTTTCCCATTTCCGTTGTTGCTCCTCTATCAAACATGATAAATGATAATAAGGTAATGATATTGCAAGGTTATTTAAAATGGCACAGAAATCATAAGCAACATCCTGTTCAAGGCATTAAAGTTTCACTTAAAACTGCCGATTTATAAGTTACCACTTAATTTTGAGACCCCAAAATGCTTTCTGATATTTTTAAAAATAAAGATTTTATTATTTATTTTATCTATGGCGCTATATTTATATTAATTGTATACAGAGCGTACGGAATGTCTAATTTACTAAGGTTTATCTTTCGCTACTTGGCAATTGGCTACTCAGATGTAAGAATGAAAGAACTTGATGAGAAATGGTTTGATATCCAACTATTCAAAATCACCAACGGAATTAACACCACCAACCTAAACGACGCGCGACTAATCCAAAGAGGGTTAAATGAGGGGGTGTTAAAGCCATCATGGTTTTTATTTACCAGTTCATGGGGAGACATCACCATAAAAATGTCGAAAAAGAAATTAATCTTATCCTCTTTAATGGGGTTGGTTATATTTTGCATGGGAAATTATGCATGGATTGAGCAAACCAAGATTGTAGATGGATTCGTCAAGATCGACCACAAGGAATTTAGTTATTACCTTTCTAAAGAAAAGCTGATCATAACATCACTTAACAGATCCATTGATAACGCCACCGTTCATAGTAAAGAGGATTGCAAGAGTATCCCGAACTCTATCGCTAAGGACTCGATGTTCTCCATAGCATGCATGAAGCTACTTGATGATAGATTGTCGTATATATGGTGGCTTGAAAAAGAAATCCAGTCTGTAAATAACAGAAAAAACACGCTAAAACTTATATCTTACATTTATTGCATCACTAGCGTCCTGTGGGGTTTTTCATTATACCAATTCAACCGTGCTAGCACTCATGTAGTAAATTACAAATTATCAATGCAAAATCAGACCTCATAGAAAAAAGTAAAAGACCACCTTCGACCACTTTTATAGAAGGTGGCTTTCGCGAATACCCCTATAAGAGGCATTGCAACTATAAAGCCACCCATTTTAGCTCCATATATTTTACAGATATCTTGTTTTGTATTGTTTGTTTCGAATGTAATTTCAGACAGAGCGATATACAAACATACTCCGGTAAAAATAGATTAATAAAAAGACCTACCGAACACTAAAAATGTTCACTACATGTGCGAATAGCTACCTCGCTCCATAGCAAATAAAAAAAAGCATGTTAGTCATTACAAATGTAAAAAATCACCGCCGAAAACTGTCAGAATTATAAAATTGCGGTGGAAGTAGTAAACGACGAGGCCCTCTCAGGGGCCTCACTTCAAATCAAGCCCGCACCGGCAACCTAAAACTCGAAATACTCCGTGAAAGCTGCTGCGCCTGTTCTTCCAGCGAGGCCGCTGCGGCGGCAGACTGCTGCACCAGCGCGGCGTTCTGCTGGGTGACGCCATCCATCTCGGTCACCGCCTGCCCGACCTGGCTGATCCCGCGGCTCTGCTCTTCGGAGGCGACGGAGATCTGCTCCATCAGCGTATTCACTTTATTCACCGACGAAATAATCGAATCAATCACCTCGCCCGAGCGGCTGACCAGCTCCGCACCGTTTTTCACGCTGGAGACCGACTGCGTAATCAGGCTCTCGATATCCTTGGCTGCCACCGCGCTTTTCTGCGCCAGGGTGCGCACTTCGCTGGCCACAACCGCAAAGCCGCGACCTTGCGTACCGGCGCGCGCCGCTTCAACCGCCGCGTTCAGCGCCAGAATATTGGTCTGGAAAGCGATGCTGTTAATCACGCTGGTAATGTCTTCGATGCGCTTCGAGTTCGCCGCGATGGTGTTCATCGTGTCGATCACTTCACGGGTCACCGCTTCACCGGTATGGGCATTTTTCACCGCGTCCTGCACCAGTTTACCGGCCTGATAGACGTTGTCGGTATTGTTCGCCACCGTCGCGCTCAGCTCTTCCATGCTCGCTGCCGTCTGGGTCAACGCGGAAGCCTGCTGTTCGGTACGTGACGCCAGGTCGATATTCCCGGAGGCAATCTCCTGCGCCGCGTGCGTTACGGTATGGCTCGCATCGCGCACCTGGGCGATGGTCGCCAGTAGTGCCTGACGCATCTGCTCCATCGAGCCCATCAGGTGGTCGATTTCGTTATGTGAACTCCCCTTCACCGGCACCGGAGTGTCCAGCTTGCCCGCCGCAATCTGGCTGCAGTGCTCGCGCGCCAGGTTAACCGGGGCAAAGACGAAGCGCTTCATAAAGAGGCTGACCGCGACAATCACCGCCAAAAACAGGCAGGCAATAACGGCAATCATCGCCAGGCCGGAGACAAAATTACTGCGCGCATCCTCGTTCAGGCTTTTGGCGTATTTCTGATGGACCGAAAGCACCTGGTCGAGAACGATTTCGTACTGACGGTCGAGGCGGGAAACTTCCGGGATCAGCGCGTTAAATTTAGCGACATCGTGCGCCGCCGCGGCATCGATCAGCGGTGCCAGCCCCTGGTTGCGGTAGTTTTGCCAGGCGTCCTGATAGGCACTCACCAGCGGCGCTTCATTCGTCAGACGCGGCGAAGCCATAAAGGCCGCAAAGGCATTGTCGGCTTTGGTCAGCGCCTCTTTCACTGCGGCAAGCTTTGCAGACTCGTCTGTCGAGTTGCCCGCTTCCACCATCTTCACGTACTCCATCACCCGCACGCGCAGCGTACGGCTGTGGTTGATGGGATCGATAATGGACAGCACCACCTGGATCTCTTTGTTCACGTTATCCAGGGAGTTATTACTTTTAATGATGAGGCCAACGCTCGTCACGGTGCTGACGATAAAGAACAAAAGCAGCGAGAACAGGACAATCAGGGACGACTTTTTCAACGACATAAACCAATACCTCAAGGAGAATTATTCCTTATGGTTATCGGCGCTTCCAAAACTTAAATTAATTAAAGTTATTGATGTATCGCGCGAGGCTATACCGCTGGCTTATAGCGCCGCTGCAGAGTGGCATCCAGCTTGCGCTGCAATGGTTGCGGCGTCTCCCCTTCGATCAATTTGCCTATCAGATCAAAGCAGTGCCACGCCAGCTGGCGGTTGTCCTGTCGAATGGTATCCACCGGGATCGTCAGCGAATCGTAGAGATAGTGATCGTCGAAGCTGGCTAACCTGATATCGCTTTGCAGCAGATTATGCTGGCCCATATAGCGCAGAACCCCCTCCAGCAGCCCACAGGCGGCGGTGAACAGCGCTTTTGGCGGACGCCCAAGGCGGGCGCAGAGTTCGGCAAACATCTCGTACCCGGAGCTCGGGTGATAGTTGCCGTGAACGATCCACTCGGGGCGCAGCGCCACGCCGGCCTCTCGCAGACCTTGCTTAAACCCTTCCAGGCGGTCGCGTGTCGGAGACAGGCGCGGCTGTCCGCCGAGGAAGTAGAACTCATCCGGATGCTGACGCGCAATGTCCGCTACCAGCGCCGTCGTCGGGGTAATGGAGTCGGTGATCACCAGCGGCAGCGCGCTGTCGTTCATGTGGCGGTCAAAAAGCACCACGGGCAGCTGCTCGCTGAGCTTCAGGTAGTCCGCATCGTTCAGCATGCTGGAGGCCACAATCAGCCCGTCCACCTGACGCGCCACCATGTTGTTCACCACCACTGTCTCCTGCCCCGGGTTTTCATCGCTGCATGAGATCAGCAGCTGAACGCCGGCCTCGCGGCACAGCGTTTCCAGCTCGTGAGAAAACACGGCAAAACCGTAGTTGGTGATCTCCGGAACGACAAGACCAATGGTGTGGCTGCGGTTATCGCGCAGCGACCGGGCGTGAATGCTGGGCTGATAGTGGTGCTCTTTTGCAATCGCCAGCACGCGCTCGCGCGTCTCTTCCGCCACGCGAAGCTCTTTGCTGCGCCCGTTCAGGACCAGGCTGGCGGTGGCTTTTGACACCCCCGCCAGCTCCGCGATGTCTTTGATGGTGACGCGTTTTGTTTTTCTCACAACGACTTAGATCCGGCTGCCAAAACCCTCATTCTATCATGCAGGCGCGCAGCGACCAGTAGCGTAATGTGATGTCGGAAGCACCTTCGAATCGTACCCGGGCCGGATGGTCAGGAAAATAGCGGCTGCTCATCACCCCTTCACCGTGATTGATGAAAATTTCAACGCTGGAGCAGTCGCACAGAACGCGTAAATGACGAACCACCCCCTGCCAGTAGCGGGTCAATGTTTCACCGGTTTTCAGGCTCGCGCGTTCAAGGCGTAAACCCTGCTCATCGACCGTGAGGCGCAGCGCGCCGGCAAAATCGATATTCACCTGCGATGCGCCCAGCTCAAACTCCAGGCGCGTCGCGTCCAGTTCCGGCGCCTCGCTGGCGCTCCCCTGCCAGCGCTGCTCATCTTCACGCAGCGCCGCCAGCTCGCGCGCCGGGGTCTGCCAGAGCCTGCCGTCGCTAAAGCGCAATTCTCTCGGGCAGGTCATCTGGTGCATCCAGCCGTGCGCCCGCGTGGGCTGAAGCATCTCTTCCCCGTCCGGTACGCCCATCCAGCCGATCAGAATGCGGCGTCCGTCCTCCGCCAGCGCGGTTTGCGGGGCGTAAAACTCAAAGCCCGCGTCCAGCTCGTGCAGCTCGCCGTGATCGAATGCGGCGTTTGCATAGTCAAACGCCCCGCTAATCCAGGTGGCCGGATAGGTATTGAGATAGCGATGCGGCTCGCGCGCCAGCCCCTGCGGGCAGCAGATCAGCACGTGCGTCCCGTCGAGGGCGAACAGGTCCGGGCACTCCCACATGTACCCTGCGTCCGTCAGGCCGTTGACCCCGTGACCGGCGATCTCCCCGCAGGACGCCCAGGCGTGCAAATCGGCTGATTTAAACAGCAGCACTTTGCCGCGCTTTTGCACATCCTGCGCGCCGAGCACCATGTACCACTCCCCGTCGTGTTGCCACACCTTCGGGTCGCGCACGTGTCCGGTGTAGCCTTCCGGCAGCGCCAGCACCGGCCCCAGCTTCTTAAAGGTTCCGTCCGCTTGTTCCTCCGCCAGGCACTGCCAGGCGGTGCGGCTGCCATCATCAAACTTAACGTTGCCGGTGTAGCACAGCGTGAGGACGCCGTGGTTATCCACGGCGCTACCGGAGTAGCAGCCGTTGCGGTCATACGCTTCGTCGGGCATCAGCGCCAGCGGCTCGTGCCGCCAGTGCACCAGATCCGCAGAGCTCCAGTGTCCCCAGCACTTAAAGCGATGCTCGCAGTCCAGCGGGTTCCACTGATAGAACAGATGGTAACGGCCAGCAAACCAGATAAACCCGTTCGGGTCGTTCATCAGCCCCGTCACCGGCGCGGGGTGCCACTGCGGGTAGTGGCTATCCGCCTGCGCGCGGGGCTGACCTTTCATAACGGCCTGCAGGATCGCAGGCCAGCGGGAAGGTAACGTCATTATTCAGAGTCCGTTTTATATTTCAGCAGCAGCGAGACGGTAAACGCCACGCCGAAGGCAATCACCATGCCGATAATATAGTTAAGGAGCGAGCTGGCCTGCACGATAGCCATGCCCGGAATAGCGGTCAACCCGACGGCGGTCATGTAGACATGCACTGACACCACCCAGGCCCCGCCCGCCGCGCCGCCGATCAGCGCGGCGATAAACGGCTTCACGAAGCGCAGGTTGATACCAAAAATGGCCGCTTCGGTGATGCCCAGCATGGCAGAGAACGCCGACGGTAAGGTAATGGCTTTGATTTTGACATCTTTGGTTTTGAACCACACCGCCAGACAGGCGCCGCCCTGGGCCACGTTCGCCATGGCCCAGATCGGTAGCAGGAAGTTAACGCCAATCGACGGGTTACCCAGCAGCCCGGCTTCAATCGCGTGGAAGCTGTGGTGAATACCGGTGATCACAATCACCGAGTAAAGCCCGCCGAACAGCAGCCCGGCCAGCCAGCCTGCGTGGGCGATCAGCGTGCTCAGGATAAAGGAGATGCCGTCGCCCAGCGCGCGCCCCGCCGGGCCGATAATCAGCAAGGCGATAAAGCCGGAGATAACGACGGTGAGGAACGGCGTCAGGATCAGGTCTAACGCGTCCGGAATCGCGCGGCGCAGGTTTTTCTCGACGATGCTCATAAACCAGACGGCCAGCAGGACCGGGAATACCGTGCCCTGATAGCCAATCATCGCGATCTCAAGGCCGAAGAAGTTCATAGTGTGGAAGCCGGAGGCCACGCCCCAGGCGTTGGTCAGCGCCGGGTGGGTCAGAATGCCGCCCAGCGTCGCTCCGAGATACGGGTTGCCGCCAAACTCCCGCGCGGCGGTAAAGCCGATCAGAATAGGCAGAATGATAAACGCCGCCGAGCTGCACATGTCCAGCATGATGTAGAGGGCATTATCCGCGTTGACCCAGCCGTAGGTTTTCACCATGCCGAGCAGGCCCATCAGCAGGCCGGACGCCACAATCGCCGGAATGATCGGAACGAAGATATTGGAAAGCAAACGAGCAATGCGCTGGAACGGGTTCAGCTTGCGCGCCGCGATATCCGCCGCTTCAGACTTGCTGGACTCGCTAATCCCCGCCGCCTGAATAAACGCGGCGTAGACTTTATTCACCACGCCCGTGCCGAAAATCACCTGCATCTGCCCGGCGTTACGAAAACAGCCTTTTACGCCGTCGACCTTACCGATCGCCTGCTGATCGGCAAGCGCGTCATCGACCAGCACCAGACGAAGACGCGTAGCGCAGTGCGCCGCGCTGGCGATATTTTCCTTACCACCGAGCAGCGGAATAAGCTCGCGGGCGATTTGATTAACATCCATAGATACCTCTGCCTGACTTCTTTTTATGATGTGCGAAACGCCCCCGCCGGGCGGGAACGTGATGGGTTAAAACCAGGTTTCCATCTGGACCCCAAAGTTCCATTCCCCGCCGGCGTTGAAGCCGCTGCTGCCAAAGGCATCATCGCTGGCGTAATTATCGAGCTTGCTGCTCCAGTCCATCCAGGTGGCAAACAGGCGCAGCTCCGGACGGCTGAAGAAATCGCCGATTTTGCTCGCTTTTAACGTTGGCGCAAAGGTCAGCTTGTAGAAACTGCCGTTGACGGCGTTGCGGTCCTTATAGCCTTCCGGATTTAAGTCCATGTACTGATAGCTTCCCTCAAACGCCAGCGCGAAGTTCTGGGTTACCTCTTTAATCAGGCGGGTGTTAAGCGTCACCCACTCATAGCTGTCGCCCTTGACGTAGCGATCTTTACTGCTCTGCGCCAGCACGGCAGGCGCAACGCTCCAGCCACCGCCGATTGGCGTGACACCGTAACTTGCGAAGCGCCAGGTATCAGCATCAGACAGCAGCGCGCCGTCGGAGCCGATGCTTTTTACTTCCGCACCCAGGCCGTGGCCGTACAGCAGCGCCGTTTTGGCACTTCCTTCACGCAGGCCGTAGAAGCTCTCGTTGTGCAGCCCCACCAGGGCATGAACGCCGTTATTTGCCGCGTCGGTTTTGATGAGATCGCCGTTAGCGTCTTTCCGGTCGTCGTTATCCTTCGCCCGCAGGCCGCTCACCATTACCTGCAAAGGCCCGGCGAAGTGGTTCATGCTGAGGATGTAGTTCTGAACGTTGTTGTCTGTCTGCTCCACGCTGCCGAAGTTGCGGCCGTAGATCGAGAAGTTGCTGCGCAGTGAATCGTTCCACTTCACGTCGTAGACGCCGCCGCCGGTACCGGCCAGAAACACCACGTCGGAATCCAGCCAGTGAATATCAAAGTTGTCGCGGTCGAAGCGTTTACCCGCCCAGAAGGTACTGCCCTTCAGCGCGCCGGTAAAATCAGGCAGGTTGCCCAGCTCCGCAAAAGCCTGGCGAATGTTGAGATCGCTGGTATCGGCTGACCAGTCGTTATAGGTTCGCTGACCGTCGGCCAGCATCGCCTTGAAGCGCGTGGTCGCCCCGTTATCCAGAGTTTGCTTGTGCTCCAGGTTCAGCTCGACGTAGGTGTCGGCTTCGTTACCCAGACGCCCTACCGCACCGCCGGTTTCCCCGGCCGGGGTCAGGTAAGGACCGCTTTTGCTGCTGGAGGCCGCATCGTTCATCAGCAGGCCGGAACGGGCGTAGCCATGGAACTCAAACCCGCTGCTCTGGTCCGCTTTTTTCTCCAGCGCGGTGGTGCGCTGCGCCACCGCCTGGGCCGTGGTTTGCGTCTGCTGCTGGGCGGCTACCAGCTGCTGCGTTTTTTGTTCGGCTTCGGTGGCCCGTTTTTCAGCGACCTGCGCACGCGCTTCAGCAGCCTGCAGGCGCTGCTCCATTGCGGCAAGGCGCGCTTCGATACTTGTCATATCCGTCTGAGCAAAAACAGAGGTACTGCCGGCCAGCATGCCTATCATCACGGCAAGTCTGCGTTTTTTATACATTTTGTCGCATCCCTAAAAGTATTAATCGAACGTGCTAAATTGCTAAACCGGTTTAGGTTGCTGATACTAAACCCCGGAATTTTGGATCGGCAATCTTTTTTGCTAAACCGTTTTAGTAAGTGTGATCGAGGCGACAATTCAGGCCGCCGGTCGGCGGCCCGTGAAGGAAGGATTACAGGTCGTGCTGCCAGGGCAACGCGGTCATCGCCCCCTTTGCCGTAGTGGCTAACGCGCCGCAGCGCTGGGCTAAGGCGATTACCGGGACCAGCTCCTGACCGGCGGCCAGCCCGTAGAGCAGCCCGGCGACGAAGGCATCGCCCGCGCCGGTGGTATCAACGCATTGCACGGGGTTAGCCGGGTAGTGTTTCACCTCGCCTTGATGCCAGGCGATAACGCCCTCTTTACCCTGCGTCACCAGCACCAGACGCGCCGGACAGCGCTGCATCAGCGCGTTCAAACCGTCTTGTACATCCGTATCGCCGGTTAAAAACGTCAGTTCCTCAACGGAAAGTTTCACAACGTCGGCGCTCTGCAGGGCCTGTTGCAGGCAGCGACGCAGCGCGTTTTCATCCGGCCAGAGATCAGGGCGAATATTGGGGTCAAAGCTTACATAACCGCCCGCTTTCCGGATGGCGTCCATCGCCTGAAAGGTCGCAGAACGGCTCGGCTCTGCGCTTAACGCGATGGAACAGACGTGCAGCCACTCGCCCGCGCTGAACGTCGGCAGGTCAGCGGGTTCAAGAAACAGATCGGCGCTCGGGCGCACCATGAAGGTAAACGAACGTTCGCCGTGGTCGTCCAGATCGACCACTACCGTAGAGGTGCGGTGCGTCGGGTCAAGGCGCATGTACTTCACGTCGACCCGCTCCTTAGCAAGAGTTTTCGCCATAAAGCGCCCGAAAGGATCGTCGCCAACCCTGCCGATAAACGCGCTCTGACCGCCCAGACGGGCAATGCCCACCGCGACGTTTGCCGGTGCGCCGCCGGGGCACTGCAGTAATTTCCCTTCACCATCGGGCAATAAATCCACTACCGCATCGCCAAGTACCCAAATTTTTTCCATGTGCCCCTCGAAGCTAAACTATGTTAAACCGTTTTAGCTATTTAAGCACAGGCAGGCCAAAGGGGAAATAACGCGGGAGGAAAATTGCCTAACGTTTCAGATGCGGCCAGCGGATATCGCCGACGCCGTTAAGCTGCGGACGAGCAAAAAGAAAGCCCTGGAAGCGGCGGATCCCGGCAGATTCGAGCCAGCACCACTCCTCTAACTTCTCGATCCCTTCGGCCACCAGGGTAATTTCAAGATCGGAGCAGCAGCTGATGATGGAGCGCACAATCGCCTGCTTCGGGCCGCTGAGGTGGATATCGCTAACTATCTCCCGGTCAATCTTAATTTTATCCGGCTGGAACCGGGTCAGCAGCGAAAGACCGGCATAGCCGGAACCAAAATCATCAATTGCCAGCCCAACGCCCTCGCCGCGAAGCTGCTTAATGGCGCTGTTGAACTGGTTAAGTCCGGAGATCATCTCGTTTTCTGTGATTTCAATAACCACCTGCTCCGGCTGAAGCCCATGCTGTTTAATCTGATCAACCAGAAACGCCACTGCGCCAGGAACATTCACCAGCGACATCGGCAGCAGATTGACCGCAATCTTATGGCTGCCAATCCCCAGCTTTTCGGCCAGCGCGAAGGCATACGCTTTCGTCTGTAGATCGACTTCATAAACTTTGGCCGGGTCCAGAGAGCTGAAGAAATGCTCCGGGCTGCCGCCGTCATTGCCGCGGATAAGGGCTTCAAAGGAGCTGATCTTGCCTTCCGAGGGCTCAACAATGGGCTGAAGCGCAAACTGGCAATGCTGGCTGGCAATCAGACCCAGGCTCTCACCCAGAGGCAAGGTTTCCGTTGAGAGCGTCCACTTTGCCGGATCGTAGCGTCCCCCCGACGGGGCCGGACGTTTGCCCATAATAAAGGTCTGAATAAATTTGAACACCCGGTCATCGGATGTCAGATAGCTGTCCAGCCTGCTGTAATTCAGAACCGACTGCAGCACCTCTTTCGGTGACTGCGTCTGCAGATCGAACAGCAGCATACCGACATTTTCAAAACGCCTGCGCGGGCCATAATCCCGCATCAGTTCAACCACCCCACTGTGCCGCTTGTCATCGCGGATTTTATGGAACAGCTTAACCACGCTCTCCTCAGAACCTTCGAGTATTTGCAGCACGTCACTGCCCTTTGCGAGCAAAACCCCGGTGATATTCAGATTGGCATTGCGGATCCGGGCGTGCTCCACCAGCTCCCTCAGCACGGAGGACTGACAGGATAATTTTAACTGGCTTCGGTAAATCAGCGTGGTCAGCACAAAAAGGTGTTCCGATGAATGAAAGGTGCCTTAAAGCTACTGTTTAACATACTTTAACAATGTGACCTAACACATTCACACCACGTATATAACGCTATTTTTTCTCGTCGCCAATCCGGCTGTTAATCCTCTCCTGCATATAGCCATAAAACGGGTTTGAGGTGACCCGCATCAGCGCCTCTTTTCCGACGCTCAGCACGGACGTTTCTCCCCACAGCGCAATCGTCCCCAGGCTGATGCCATAGCGGTTTTTCACCCCAGGTTCGCGACCATAGAGATTGTCATCCGGTGGGAACGGCACCGCAACGTGCGACAGGGAATAGACATCCTGCGGCCAGGCCTGCGCAAGCGGCACAACCGTCTCCCGCATGCTGCCTGCCGGGGTGGTTTTCGCCACCGTCGAGAAACTGTGCTCGCTGGCATTGGTGATAATCGTGACACTGTAACGTCTCTGCGCAACCGGCAGAAGCGCCGAGGTTGCCGTCCACGACGACGGCTTGAACAGCGGACGGAAGCTGGCCGCCTGGTTGATATCAAACACCACCAGTTCGCTGCCGTTTGCCGGAAGCTGGTCAAACAGGCCGGTCACCACCGCGCGGGTGCTGACCGTGGAATCCATGACCGACTGGAACGCCAGCACCGGCGGCAAATTCGCCAGCCTGTTTTCCCGCGCCTCGCGTCCTGTCTGCTCCTGCAGTGCCTTCGTCAGAAGCCAGGACTGGCGGGCGGCGTTCACCGGGAACGAGTTGTATTTATACGGGTTATATTCCGGGGAGATATTCAGCCACGCCGCTTTGGCAAACGCTGGCAGCAGCGCCGGTAGCCCGGCGAAACCGGCAAAGCGCGCAAAGGCCGTCACGCCGATCATTGGTGAAAGCAGTACCACCTGCTGCGGCCGACGAAGCGCCGGCGATTCCAGCGCATCGAGGGCATATTTCATCGCCAGCGCCCCGCCGTTGGAATAGCCCACCAGATGCAGAGGCACGTTCTCCCCTGCCAGGCGCGTGGCTTCCCGCACCCCAAGGCGCGTCGCCGCCAGCCACATCTCCCAGTCAACGTCCGTCAGCGCACCGGGCGCGGTGCCGTGTCCGGGCAGGCGCGGAGCCACGGCCACAAAGCCGCGCTGCTGATAGTTCTCGGCGAGGTGCCTGACGCTGTAAGGCGAATCCGTCAGCCCGTGCAGCAACACCACCGCGCCGCGCGGCTTCCCGGCAGGTATCAGCACAAAGGAGCGGTTGGCATCGGGCGTAAACTGCCCCGGCCATACCAGGCTCTGGCGATAATAACGGTTTAGCGGCGTTTGTTCCTCGCGCCCCGTTTTCGCCGTCACGGCGTTATCGAGATCGGCGAAAATGGCGTTTTCCCGGGCGACATAACCGGCAAAGTCGGCGTTATCCATTTCACGTACGGACATCTCATCTGCCCGCCAGGTGTGCCAGAGGTGCAGTTCCGGCCCCTGCTGCGAGAGATAAACCCGCACCGCCAGCAGGACGACAAGGACGATCCCCACGACCATCCCTGTTTTCTTTGCAAGCGCCACCAGGCGCATGCTGATTCGCCAGGGCAAATTCGCCATGCCGGGATCCTTTTTATGTTCACAATGCTTCTATCTTATCAAAAATGTGAACGGGCTGACGTATTCACCAAATTCATACCTGCCGCGTCAGCTACTGCACCAAAAGTGAACTACTCTGCACAAATGTTGATCATCGGTTAACCAAATATTGCATGAAGTTTACAGCACAGCGGGCTTTGCCCGCTCTGTGAACATGGCACGCGTCGTGCATTGTTAACCAGATAACACTCATCCAGCTTTTGACAGCCAGTTAACAGCGAGGCGGTATGACGACGAAACCCGAGATGTTGAGCCGTATCGAAGCGACGTTCAGCCAGCTCACGCCCAGCGAAAAGCGGGTCGGAAGCTGGCTGCTGGCGCACGCCGCGCAAATCCCGTTTGAAACGGCGGAGAGCGTCGGCCAGGCGAGCGGGACCAGCGGAATTACCGTCGGACGCTTCCTGCGCAAGCTGGGGTATCGCAACCTGGAAGATGCCAAAAAAAGCCTGCGCGATCCGTATCAGCCCTGGGGCATGAACGAGCGGCTGGACTCCTGGCAGCAGCAGCCCCCCTTGCCCAACCGCCTTCAGCACGCCCTGGCGCTGGAGGTGGACGCCATCACGCAGGTGTATCAGTTGGCGCAAACGGACGCCTTCCGGCAGGTGGTGCACAACCTCGCCCACGCCGACGCGGTGTTTGTGCTGGGGATCCAGTCCACGCGCGGGATTGCCAACGCCTTCTTCAGCCACCTCGAATATCTCCGCCCGCGCGTGAGCTATTCAGAGGGGGCTTCCGGCAGCTGGGTGGAATCCCTGAACTCGGGTTTTTCGCACCCTTATGTTGTGCTGACCGACACGCGCACCTACTCGGCGACGGCCCGCCAGTACTGCCGCGTCGCCAGCGAGAAAGGCATTCCGCTGGCCTTGATCACCGACATCTGGTGCCCGTGGGCACGGGATTACCCGATGGATTTACTGCAGGTGAAAACCGATACCGGTCATTTCTGGGATTCACTTGCCCCCGTGAGCTGTCTGTTCAACCTGCTGCTGTCGGGCGTGGTGGAAGCGCTGGGTGATGCACTCCCGGCGCGCCTGGCGGTAAACCGACAATTACAACAAGAGTTTGGTCAATTCGAACGTTAAAGGAGCGGAGCTATGCCCGAAGAGAGTGAACTGATTGATGTGGCGAAGACGTTTCCCACGCTGCATATCGATCTGAAGTACGCCACCGCCGACAACATTACCGGCCGCCCGATCTACCAGGAGGCGCTGTGCCTGCTGCATACCGACGCGGCCACCGCGCTGGCAAAAGCCATCAGCATTGCCGCGCTGGCCGGGCTGAAGCTGGTGGTCTACGACGCCTATCGCCCGCAGCAGGCGCAGGCCCAGCTGTGGGACGCCTGCCCGAACCCGGAATACGTGGTCGACGTGGCGATTGGCTCTAATCACAGCCGCGGGACGGCCATCGACGTCACCCTGATGGACGAACATAACAGCGTGCTGGATATGGGCGCCGGCTTTGACGAAATGCATGACCGATCGCATCCCTATCACCCTTCCGTACCCCCGCACGCCCAGCGCAACCGTCTGCTGCTGAACGCCATCATGTTCGGCGGCGGTTTTGTGGGGATTAGCAGCGAATGGTGGCACTTCGAACTGCCGAACGCCGCCAGCTACCCGCTGCTGGAAGACCGTTTTGCCTGTTTTCCCCTGACGCACACCACTCTTTAACCTGGAGCACTGCCATGAAAACAACGCTTCTCACAACCCTGATTGCCGCCACGCTGGTTTTAAGCCCCCCGCTGGCGCTGGCTGCCGTTCCGAAAGACATGCTGGCGATCGGTAAAGCCGCCGATCCGCAAACGCTCGACCCTGCCATCACCATTGATAACAACGACTGGACCGTCACCTATCCGTCCTACCAGCGTCTGGTCAAGTACAAGCCCGGCTCTACCGAGGTGGAGGGCGATCTGTCGACGGGCTGGAAGGCATCCGACGACCAGAAAGAGTGGACCTTTACCCTGGCGGATAACGCCAAATTCTCCGACGGTACGCCGGTCACCGCCGAGGCGGTCAAGCTCTCCTTTGAGCGCCTGCTGAAGCTCGGCCAGGGGCCGTCTGAAGCCTTCCCGAAAGATCTAAAAATTGATGCCGTGGATGACCACACGGTGAAATTCACCCTCAGCCAGCCGTTCGCGCCTTTCCTCTACACGCTCGCAAACGACGGGGCGTCTATCATTAACCCGGCGGTGCTGAAGGCGAATGCCGCTGACGATGCGCGCGGTTTTCTGGCGCAAAACACCGCCGGCTCCGGGCCGTTTATGCTCAAAAGCTGGCAGAAAGGCCAGCAGCTGATCCTGGTGCCTAACCCCCACTGGCCGGGCGACAAGCCGCACTTTAAGCGCGTCTCGGTGAAAATTATCGGCGAGAGCGCCTCGCGCCGACTGCAGCTTTCCCGCGGCGATCTGGACATTGCCGACTCCCTGCCGGTCGATCAGCTCGCGGCCCTGAAGCAGGAAGGCAAAGTCGCCGTCGCCGAATACCCGTCCCTGCGCGTGACCTATCTCTACCTCAACAACAGCAAAGCGCCGCTCAATCAGGTGGATTTACGCCGGGCTATCTCCTGGGCGACGGATTACCAGGGGATGGTAAAAGGCATTCTGAGCGGCAACGGCAAGCAGATGCGTGGCCCGATCCCGGAAGGTATGTGGGGCTTTGACGCCGCGGCAATGCAGTACAGCTTCGACGAGGCCAAAGCCAAAGCGGCGCTGGAGAAGGTCAAAGACAAACCCGCCAGCCTGACCTTCCTCTACTCGGACAACGATCCGAACTGGGAGCCAATCGCCCTCTCCACTCAGGCCAGCCTTGGCAAGATCGGCATTAACGTCAAGCTGGAAAAACTGGCCAATGCCACCATGCGCGACCGCGTCGGCAAAGGCGATTACGACATTGCCATTGGCAACTGGAGCCCGGACTTTGCCGACCCGTACATGTTCATGAACTACTGGTTCGAATCGGACAAAAAAGGGCTGCCGGGCAACCGTTCGTTCTATGAGAACAAAGAGGTCGATTCCCTGCTGCAGGCCGCGCTGAAAACGACTGACCAGGCGGAACGCACCAAAGATTACCAGCAGGCGCAAAAGGTGGTCATCGACGAGGCGGCCTACGTTTATCTGTTCCAGAAGAACTACCAGCTGGCGATGAACAAAGAGGTCAAGGGCTTCACCTTTAATCCGATGCTGGAGCAGGTATTCAACATCGCCACCATGAGTAAATAACGGTTCTCGCCGGGGGAAAGCGTATGACGTTCTGGAGCATAGTGCGCCAGCGCTGCTGGGGGTTACTCCTGGTGGTGGCCGGTGTCTGTATCATTACCTTTATTATTTCACACCTGATCCCCGGCGATCCGGCCCGTCTGCTGGCAGGCGATCGCGCCAGCGACGAAATCGTGCAGAACATCCGCCAGCAGTTAGGGCTGGATCGGCCGCTGTACGTTCAGTTTGGCCGCTACGTGGACGCACTGGCCCACGGTGATTTAGGCACATCCATCCGTACCGGACGCCCGGTTGCGGAAGACCTGAAGGCCTTTTTCCCCGCCACGCTGGAGCTGGCCTTTTGTTCTCTGCTGCTGGCGCTGGTGATCGGCGTGCCGCTGGGGATTTTGTCGGCGGTCTACCGCAACCGCTGGCTGGATCACCTGGTGCGTTTAATGGCGATGACCGGGATCTCCACCCCGGCCTTCTGGCTTGGGCTGGGCGTCATTGTCCTGTTCTACGGGCACCTGCAGCTTCTGCCCGGCGGCGGCAGGCTGGACGACTGGCTTGACCCGCCGACGCACGTCACCGGGTTTTATCTGCTGGACGCCCTGCTGGAGGGCAACGGTGAAGTGTTCTTCAACGCGCTTCAGCACCTGATTTTACCCTCGCTGACGCTGGCGTTTGTTCACCTGGGCATCGTGGCGCGCCAGGTGCGCTCGGCGATGCTGGAGCAGCTCAGCGAGGACTACATCCGCACCGCGCGCGCCAGCGGCCTGCCCGGCTGGTACATCGTCCTGCGCTACGCCCTGCCCAATGCGATGATCCCGTCCATTACCGTGCTCGGGCTGGCGCTGGGCGATCTGCTTTACGGCGCCGTGCTGACCGAAACCGTCTTTGCCTGGCCTGGCATGGGCGCCTGGGTGGTGACGTCCATTCAGGCGCTCGATTTCCCTGCCGTAATGGGCTTTGCCGTCGTCGTTTCGCTGGCCTACGTGCTGGTTAATCTGGTGGTCGATCTGCTTTACCTGTGGATTGACCCGCGAATCGGGCGCGGAGGTGCCGAATGATGTTAACGCAGGAAACACCCGTCCCGGTTAAAACCGCCAGACAACGCATCAACTGGGCAAAGCTGTTCTGGATGCTGCGCCAAAGCCCGCTCACGATCGTTGGCGGCGTCATTATGATTGCGATGCTCTTTCTGATGGTGACCTCACCGTGGATTGTGCCGCATGACCCGAACGCGCTGGATCTGACCGCCCGCCTGCAGGCGCCGTCTGCGCAGCACTGGTTTGGTACCGATGAGGTAGGACGCGATCTGTTCAGCCGCGTGCTGACGGGAAGCCAGCAGTCGATTACCGCCGGGCTGGCGGTCGTGGTGATTGCGGGCGGCATTGGCTCACTGCTGGGCTGTTTGTCCGGTGTACTGGGCGGGCGCGGCGACGCCATCATCATGCGGGTGATGGATATTATGCTCTCCATTCCCTCTCTGGTACTGACCATGGCGCTGGCCGCTGCGCTCGGTCCGAGCCTGTTCAACGCCATGCTGGCGATTGCGATTGTCCGCATCCCGTTTTACGTCCGCCTGGCGCGCGGGCAAACCCTGGTGGTGCGCCAGTTTACCTACGTGCAGGCCGCACGCACCTTTGGCGCTTCCCGCTGGCATTTGATCCGCTGGCATATCCTGCGCAACGCCCTGCCGCCGCTGATTGTGCAGGCTTCGCTGGATATCGGCAGCGCCATTTTGATGGCCGCCACGCTGGGGTTTATTGGCCTGGGCGCGCAGCAG
Source organism: Enterobacter asburiae (assembly GCA_011754535.1). Taxonomy (NCBI): domain Bacteria; kingdom Pseudomonadati; phylum Pseudomonadota; class Gammaproteobacteria; order Enterobacterales; family Enterobacteriaceae; genus Enterobacter; species Enterobacter asburiae. The sequence goes on from JAAQVN010000001.1 coordinate 2,492,496, forward strand.
CCCACTGCCGAATGGGGCGCGATGGTGGCCGTTGGCCGTAACTACGTCCTGGACCAGTGGTGGTACTGCGCGTTTCCCGGTGCGGCGATTTTGATTACTGCCGTGGGCTTTAACCTGTTTGGCGACGGCATCCGCGATCTGCTGGACCCGAAATCGGGAGGAAAACAGTGATGACCGAATCGGTACTCAATATTGAAGACCTGCATCTGAGCTTCCCGATTTTTCGCGGTGAGGTTCATGCGCTGAACCACGTCTCGCTGGAGATCGGCAGGGGCGAAATTGTCGGTGTGGTGGGCGAATCAGGGTCGGGCAAATCCGTTACCGCCATGCTCGCCATGCGCCTGCTGCCGGAGGGCAGCTACCGTATTCATCACGGTCAGGTGAGATTACTCGGTGAAAACATCCTGACGGCGTCCGAGAAACAGCTCCGTCAGTGGCGCGGCGCTAAAGTGGCGATGATTTTTCAGGAGCCGATGACCGCTCTCAACCCGACGCGGCGGATTGGCAAACAGATGGTGGAGGTGATCCGCCAGCATCAGCCGCTTTCCCGGCGCGAGGCGCAGCAGAAGGCGATCGCCCTGCTGGAAGAGATGCAAATCCCGGACGCGAAACAGGTCATGGATCGTTATCCGTTTGAACTCTCCGGCGGCATGCGCCAGCGGGTGATGATTGCCCTTGCCTTCTCCTGCGAGCCGGAGCTGATCATCGCCGACGAGCCAACCACCGCGCTGGACGTTACCGTCCAGCTCCAGGTGCTGCGGTTGCTGAAGCATAAGGCGCGGGCCAGCGGCACCTCGGTGCTGTTCATCAGCCATGATATGGCCGTGGTGTCGCAGCTCTGCGACAGAATGTACGTGATGTATGCCGGCAGCGTGATCGAGAGCGGCGCCACGCAAACGCTGATCCACCGCCCCGTGCATCCTTATTCCATTGGGCTGCTGCGGTGCGCGCCGGAAAACGGCCAGCCGCGCGCCCCGCTTCCCGCCATCCCCGGCACGGTGCCCAACCTCAGCCAGCTTCCGCAGGGTTGCGCGTTCCGCGAGCGCTGCTTTGCCGCCGGGGCGAAATGCAGCGAAACCCCGCGCTTAGTGCCCACTGGCGCAGAAGGCCAACAGGCTGCCTGCTGGTATCCACAACGGGAGAAACACCATGTCTGATGTACTGCTGGAACTGGATAGCGTGCACGTCAATTTTGCGGCACGTAAAAACTGGCTGGGCCGCGTGACGGAACAGGTCCATGCGCTTAACGGGCTGGACCTTGAGATCCGTCGGGGAGAAACGCTCGGCATCGTCGGGGAATCCGGCTGCGGGAAAAGCACGCTGGCCCAGCTGCTGATGGGCATGCTGAAGCCCAGCACCGGCGCGTGCCTGCGGGCGCACCACGCGGGCGGCATGCAGATGGTGTTTCAGGATCCGCTCTCCTCGCTCGACCCGAGGTTGCCGGTCTGGCGCATCATCACCGAGCCGGTGTGGGTGCAAAAACGCAGCAGCGAGCGCGAGCGCCGTCAGCTGGCGGAGGATCTGGCGCTGCAGGTGGGCATTCGCCCGGAATATCTCGACAGACTTCCGCACGCCTTCTCCGGCGGGCAGCGCCAGCGCATCGCCATCGCCCGGGCGCTCTCGTCCGACCCCGATATTATCGTGCTTGATGAACCCACCAGCGCGCTGGATATCTCCGTGCAGGCGCAAATCCTCAACCTGCTGGTGACCCTGCAGCAGCAACGTAATCTGACCTACGTGTTGATCTCGCATAACGTCTCGGTGGTCAGACACATGAGTGACCGCGTGGCGGTGATGTATCTTGGGCAGATTGTTGAGCTGGGCAGCGCCGCGCAGGTGCTTGGCGAGCCGCGCCATCCCTATACTCGCCTGCTGCTCGACTCGGTTCCCCGCACCGGTGAACCGCTGGATGAAACGCTGGCATTACGCAAAACGGAGCTTCCCGGCAACCGTCATCTGCCCGAAGGCTGTTTTTTCCGCGACCGCTGCCCGATGGCAGCGCAGGGGTGTGAACGTCCCCAGCCGTTACAGCCCTCACGCGAGGGCCGTAACGTTCGCTGCTGGCGTAATCTGGGTTAAATTTGCGCCATCCCGCCGTCCACAAACAGCTCGGTGGCGTTAATAAAGCTGGCAGCGTCGGAGGCCAGAAACGCCACCGCTTTACCCACCTCACCCGGCGCGCCTAAACGCCCCAGCGGTACCTGCGCGGCCAGCGCGTCGTACAGACCCTGACGGTGCTCTTCCGGCACCAGATCGCCGAGACCCGGCGTTTTGATCGGTCCCGGGCTTACCACGTTGACGCGGATCCCGCGGCCCTGCAAATCAAGCGCCCAGGAGCGGGCAAAGTTGCGTACGGCGGCCTTACTGGCGCTGTAGACGCTGAAGTTGGCCGTCCCTTTAATGGACACCGTCGAGCCGGTCAGAATAATCGACGATCCGGCGGAGAGCAGCGGCAGCGCCTTCTGCACCGTGAACAGCACCCCGCGAACGTTGGTGCCGAAAATACGGTCAAACTGCTCTTCGGTGATCGCGCCCAGCGGCAGCATATCGCCGCCACCGGCATTGGCGAACAGGATATCAAGACGCCCTTCATCTTTGGCTATCCGGGCATAGACCTCATCCAGATCGGCAAGCTTTGAGACATCCGCGCGGATGCCTACCGCAGTTGAAGCAATTTCAGCCACCGCCGCGTCCAGCTCGGCCTGCCGACGTCCGGTGATGTATACCTTCGCGCCCTGAGCCGCCAGCTCCTGCGCCGTGGCAAGACCAATACCGGTGCTGCCGCCGGTGACCAGTGCGATTTTTCCTGAGAGAGTCGTGTTCATGTCATTTACCTTTTGTTGGGTTTGCGTTGGACAGACTTTAGCCCTTGCGGCATTAGTGAAAAACAGGCAAAAATGAAAATGACTATTCATCCACAGAAATAATCAGAGGTCATTATGGACCAGCTCATGGCGATGCGCGCTTTTACACGGGTCGTGGAGTCCGGCAGTTTTACCCGCGCGGCGGACTCGCTGAATATGCCGATCGCCACCCTGAGCAAGCTGGTAAAATCGCTTGAGACGCATCTGGAGATACGCCTCCTGCACCGGACGACTCGCCGGGTGGTGGCGACGCCGGAAGGGATGGAATACTATGAAAAAGCGCTCAGGGTGCTGATAGATATCGAAGATATCGACACCTCGTTTCGCGTTTCCCGCGCGACGCCAAAAGGGCATTTGCGGGTTGACGTGGGCGGCTCCACCGCCCGGGACGTGCTCATCCCCCTGCTTCCGGAATTCATGCGGCGCTACCCGGATATCCGCATCGACCTTGGCGTAGCCGACCGGCCGGTCGATCTCATCAGCGGTAACGTAGACTGCGTGATCCGCGGCGGGCCGCTGGACGACTCGACCCTCATCGCCCGTCATCTCGGTAACGCCGAAATGGTCACCTGCGCGACGCCGGGTTACCTGAAAAATCACGGCGTCCCGGCCTATCCGCAGGAGCTGTGCAACGGGCACAAGCTGATAAGCTACCTTTCGCCCGTCACCGGGCGGGCATTTCCGTTTCGTTTCAGACAACACGGCGAGGCGCTGGAAATCAATATTCCGCACTATCTTGGCGTCAATGAAAGTAATGCCCATCTGGCTGCTGCCGCGGCGGGGCTGGGGATCGTTCAGACCTTTGAGTATTCGGCAAAGTCGTATTTGCTGGCGGGAACGCTGACGGCGATTCTCGGCGACTGGCGCCCTGCCGCCTATCCGTTTCATGTGGTTTACCCGCAGAACCGGCATTTGACGCACAGGCTGAAGGTATTTATCGCCTGGCTGGCTGAGGTGTTCCCCGCCGCGCTGAAGGGATAGCCGGGCGCGAACCCGGCTGGGGCTTAGTTAAGCTTATAGTCCAGGGTAATCTCGGCTTTCAGGAGCTGCGACACCGGACAGCCCGCTTTGGCTTTCTGAATAATGCCATCAAACTGCTGTGGCGCAATGCCCGGAACGGTTACCTTGCTTTGCAGTGCAACCTTAGTGATGGCAAAGCCGCCGTCGGTTTTATCCAGAGAGACGTCCGCGGTCGTATCAATCGAATCAGCGGTATAGCCCGCTTCACCCAGCATCAGCGACAGCGCCATTGAGAAACAGGCCGCATGTGCCGCGCCAATCAGCTCTTCCGGGTTGGTCCCCTTTTCACCCTCAAAGCGGGTATTGAAACCATAAGGCTGTTGATTGAGAACGCCGCTCTCGGTGGAAACCGTTCCTTTTCCGCGCTTAATGTCGCCAGACCAGTGTGCCGAACCGTGCTTATGAATAGTCATTCTTGCTCTCCTTTTGGCTTACAAAGGGTTAAGTATAGACTACGCATCTGACACGCCCAGGAACACAGACGATTCCGGGACTTTCACCTGCTGTACCGACAACAAGGATAACGATATGACGCTAAAAATCAGGATGGCCGTCGCGGTAACCACGCTGGCTCTCTCACTGTCTTCACTGGCCAAAACGCCGGAGAACTTTATCTATACCAGCTCGGGCGACCTCGACGCGGCGCTCCCGCTTGTTGCGCGTAGCGACATCGGCGGCGTGCAGATCGTGTACAACTGGCGCCTGCTTGAACCCGAGAAGGACAGCTATGACTTCACGCGAATTGAGCAGGATCTGGCGCGCGTTAAGTCCGCCCGGAAAAAACTCTTTATTCAGATCCAGGATCGTTTTTTTGAGCCGGACGCCCGCTACGTGCCGGACTATCTGATGCACGATAAGCAATACAACGGCGGGATTGCACCCCAGTTCGATAACCCCGGAGAAGGCAAGCCTGTCGGCGCGGGATGGGTAGCGCGCCAGTGGGACCCCACGGTGCGCCAGCGCTACCAGGCATTGCTGGCAGCGCTCGCAAAACGCTTTGACGGCGAGGTGTATGGCGTAAACCTGCCTGAAACCGCCATTGATATCGACGAAAAAAATCCGCCAGCGGGGTTTACCTGCGACAGCTATTTCGCAGGGGAGATGGAAAATCTGGCCTTTGCGCGCAAGGCTTTTCAGAAATCACACGTGGTGCAATACGTGAACTTCTGGCCGTGCGAGTGGGACAATGACCACAACTACATGGGGCGTCTTTTTGCGTATGCCAGCGCCAACAATATCGGCCTGGGCGGGCCGGACATTGTTCCCAACCGCAAGGCACACATGAAGAATGCCTATCCCTTCTTCCATAAAAATAAACAGACGCTGCCGCTCATCGCCATGGCGGTTCAGGAACCGACCCTGACCTATAAGAATCCTCAGACCGGAAAACCGTTCACCAAAGCGGAATTTGTCCGCTTCGGCGAAAGCTATCTCGGGGCCGATATTATTTTCTGGAGTACGTCGTCTCCCTGGCTAAAGGCGAAGTAATCCCCTCTTATGCCAGGTAGCGCGAAAGTTCGTCGAGGAACACGCGCAGCGCGGCAGGCTGATACTCCCGGGACTGATAAATGCCATGGATGGCAAGCGGTTTAGGCTTAAGCGCCTCCAGCACCGGCACCAGCAATCCCTTCTCCAGCGCGGCACGCGCTTCGCGCTCCGGCAGCATAGCAATGCCGCAGTGCTCGATCGCCGCGTCCATCAGCAGCGAAGAGATGCTGGCGCTCAGGTTGCCGCTGACGGCCACGCTCAGGCTTTCGCCTTCCGGCGTCAGGAAGTGCCAGGACTGCCCGGCGAAAAAGCTGTAGTGCAGGCAGTTGTGCTGCGCTAATTCTTCGGGGCTGGCGGGTGTTCCGTGCTGCGCCAGATACGCCGGCGAGGCGCAGAGTACGGAGCGACACTCCCCCAGCCGGCGGGCAATTATGCCGGGTTCGGGGTTATCCGTAATGCGCACGGCGACGTCTATGCGCTCTCCCACCAGGCTGACCGGGTGATTGTTCACGTCCAGCTCGATGCGCAGTTGCGGGTAGCGTGAGAGCAGCCCGGGCAGCACGGGCGCAATCAGGTGCATCGCGGTAAAGTGCGCGCAGGCCACCCGCAGCGTGCCGGACGGCAAATCTTTTACCGACTGACCTTCGATTTCCTGCGAGATCTGCGAAAGCGTCCGCGTTTTTTGCAGCACCTTTTCCCCCGCCGCGGTCAGCGTTAGCTTGCGCGTGGAGCGATTTACCAGCCGCGTACCCGCCCACTTCTCCATTTGTTCCAGGTAGCGGCTCACCATCGGCCGGGAAATGCCCAGCGCACGCGCCGCCGCGCTCAAACTTCCCAGCTCGCATATCCGGTTGTAGACCTGAGCGGCAATAACGCGATCCATAAAAGCTCCATCTGCTCGATTTATGAAACTAAGCATGTCTTGTTTCAGGAATTCTGGCAAATGAGAATATCCGTACAATAGCGATATTCCTGAACAACTGAGACAACAGCATGAAACTCACTCATATTGCCCTGCTTTCCACCCTTTTCGCTCCGGCTGCTTTTGCCACACCGTTGACCATTGATACCTATAACCCGCAGGAAAAAGGCATTTTCGCGGTCTCCTCCACGCTGGTGTCCGGCCCGAAAGAGGCAGTGCTGTTTGACGCGCAGTTCAGCGTGAAGGATGGCGAAGCGCTGGTAGAGAAAATTCGCCGCAGCGGTAAGACCCTGAATAAGATTGTGATCACCTCCGGCGATCCGGATTTCTACTTTGGCCTGCAGCCGCTGGTGAAAGCCTTCCCGAATGCCAAAGTGGTGGCCACGCAGCAGGTGGTTGACCATATTAAGGCCACCAAAGACGCCAAGCTTGCCTTCTGGGGTCCGCAGATGAAGGACGGCGCGCCGACTAAGCTGGTGGTGCCGCAGGTGCTCGCCTCCACCACGTTCATGATTGACGGTGAAAAGATCGATATCGAGCAGCCGGACAGCTATGCGGCCTATGTGTGGATCCCGTCGGCAAAAACGATCCTCGGCGGCACCGGGGTAGCCTGGGGCATTCACGTCTGGACGGCAGACACCCAGACGCCGGTTCGCCGTCAGGAGTGGCAGCAAACCCTGGACAATATGGCCGCGCACAAACCGGAACGCGTGATCCCGGGCCACTATCTGGGTACTCCGCCAGCCGGAACCGGGGCGATTGATTTTACCCGTGGCTATCTGCAGCATTTTGAACAGGCGTTATCGGCACATAAAGACTCAGCGGGCGTCATCGGTACCCTGAAAAAACAGTATCCGGGCCTGGCTGAAGAGAGCTCTCTGGAATTAAGCGCCAAAGTGAATACTGGCGAAATGAAGTGGTAACTTAAAAACGGCTCCTGCTATATTTTCGTGATGGCAGGAGCTCCCAAAAATATCTTCACCGCTACATATCAATATATCCCCACATTTTAAAAGCGCATAAAAGCATACACTTATGTCGTTTTTATTTCTAAGATGAATCTGAGCCACAACCGGGAAAATATTTGCCATTCTGTTTGTGAATTAAATTTTTTGCGAGCCGTACCATTAAACAGACAACGACACGGAGGCAGCATGTTTACTTATTACCCGGTTAATACCGCAGCAGCACAACCTGAACTCGTTAACGCGATTGCGCAGGGTCTTCACGCCGAGCACGGTGCTGTGACTGAAGATGACATTTTGATGGAACTGACCAAATGGGTGGAATCCACGGATAATGACATCCTCAGTGACATCTACCAGCAGACCATTAACTACGTCGTCAGCGGGCAAAACGCAACTTTGTAAAAACCTGCTAAGCTGGATCTGCAACCTAAGGGGTTACATTTCGTTTGCGAAAGCAAACTGGTCCTTAAAACTATCAACAGGATTGAGGAGTTAACATGAAATCGAACCGTCAGGCACGCCACATTCTTGGACTGAACTACAAGCTTTCTAATCAGCGTAAAGTGGTGATTGAAGGCGACCACGAAACGCAGGTCACTCACGCCACCGGCAGAAAACGCCACGCGGGCAAGTAAGTTCCAGACTGAGATCCAGAACACCATCGGCAAAACCGATGGTGTTTTTGTTTATGTGTTGCGGTAATTAATATTTAGCTCCTTTATAATACCGCCCGACCGCACCCCGTAGCACAGGCCAGAAAGATGACAAACAGCAGTGTCAGGGACGGATCTTCAAAAAAAGAGTGAGTGACATGGACAACAAACTGAAAAAACATCGTTCCTTATATATCCCTTATGCCGGCCCGGTTTTACTCGAATTCCCCCTGCTCAACAAAGGTAGCGCCTTCAGCATGGAAGAGCGCAGCAGCTTTAACCTGCTAGGACTCTTGCCTGAAGTGGTTGAAACCATTGAAGAACAGGCAGAGCGTGCGTGGATCCAGTATCAGGGCTTCAAAACTGAGATCGACAAACACATTTACCTGCGCAACATCCAGGACACCAACGAAACCCTCTTCTATCGCCTGGTGCAAAACCATCTCGAAGAGATGATGCCGGTGATCTACACCCCAACGGTGGGTGCGGCGTGTGAACGCTTCTCTGAGATCTACCGTCGCTCACGCGGCGTCTTTATCTCTTATCAGAACCGTCACAATATGGACGACATCCTGCAGAACGTGCCGAATCACAATATTAAAGTGATTGTGGTCACCGACGGGGAACGTATTCTCGGCCTCGGCGACCAGGGCATTGGCGGGATGGGGATCCCAATCGGTAAGCTCTCTCTCTACACCGCCTGCGGCGGCATCAGCCCGGCGTATACCCTGCCGGTAGTGCTGGACGTCGGCACCAACAACCAGCAGTTGCTTAACGATCCGCTGTACATGGGCTGGCGCCATCCGCGCATTACCGACGACGAATACTACCAGTTTGTCGACGACTTCATCCAGGCCGTGAAGCACCGCTGGCCGGACGTTCTGCTGCAGTTTGAAGACTTCGCGCAGAAAAACGCGATGCCTCTGCTGAACCGCTACCGCGATGAGATCTGCTCCTTTAACGACGACATTCAGGGCACCGCAGCCGTTACCGTGGGGACGCTTATCGCCGCCAGCCGCGCGGCCGGCAGCCAGCTGAGCTACCAGAAAATCGTCTTCCTGGGCGCAGGCTCTGCGGGCTGCGGTATCGCCGAGCAGATTATCGCCCAGACGCAGCGTGAAGGCTTAAGCGAAGAGCTGGCCCGCTCCCGCGTCTTTATGGTGGACCGATTCGGCCTGCTGACCGACGGCATGCCGAACCTGCTGCCGTTCCAGACCAAGCTGGTGCAGAAGCGCGAGAACCTAAAAAACTGGGATACCGACAACGAAGTCCTATCCCTGCTGGACGTGGTGCGCAACGTGAAGCCAGATATTCTGATTGGTGTTTCCGGGCAAACCGGTCTCTTCACCGAAGAGATTATTCGCGAGATGCACAAGCACTGCGCGCGCCCTATCGTGATGCCGCTCTCCAACCCGACCTCCCGCGTGGAGGCGACGCCGCAGGACATCATCGCGTGGACTGAGGGTAACGCGCTGGTCGCCACCGGCAGCCCGTTCGATCCGGTGGTGTGGAAGGATAAAACCTATCCGATTGCCCAGTGCAACAACTCCTATATCTTCCCGGGCATTGGTCTGGGCGTGATCGCCTCCGGCGCGTCCCGCATTACCGATGAGATGCTGATGTCGGCGAGCGAAACCCTTGCGGGCTACTCGCCGCTGGTCAACAACGGTGAAGGGCTGGTGCTGCCGGAGCTGAAAGACATTCACAAGGTGTCGCGCGCTATCGCGTTTGCGGTAGGTAAAATGGCGCAGCAGCAGGGCGTGGCGGTGAAAACCTCTGCCGACGCGCTGCAGCAGGCTATTGACGATAACTTCTGGATGCCTGAATACCGCAGCTATCGCCGGACCTCGATTTAATCCGCTCCGACCGTTTCCTCTCCATGTGGGAGACGCGGTGCGGCCCAATCGCCCGGTGGCGCTTCGCTTACCGGGCCTACGGGTGGGGTGTTTTCCCTCTCCCTGTGGGAGAGGGTTAGGGTGAGGGCATCAGACCGCACCATTGAATACCCACTAGCCAAACCCCTTTTCCCCCGCTACACTCCTTTCATCCATTAACTCACTGAATATATAAGGAGGCCATTTATGCTGTATCGTGAAATTTTCAATGTTTCACATACATTTGGTGATCGCACCAGCTCAAGCGTTATCGGTATCGTGCTGCGATAACTTCTGCTTGAGCGAAGACACCAACCCCTGAAATCCCTTCTCTCGGGCTTACTGAGTTATCGTCAGCGATGTTTGACGAGGCATAAACATGCCTGTAACTCTTGGGTAAGCAACAATGAGCACTTTACTCACTGCACAATCTTTACGCGTTGATACGGCGTTTGGCACGCTCTTCGACTCTCTCTCCTTTACGCTGAAAAAAGGCGACCGCATTGGCCTGCTGGGCGACAACGGCTGCGGCAAAAGTACGCTGCTGAAGGTGCTGGACGGCACAGATTCCCCTACCGCCGGAATGGTCGCGCTGGCCGGGCACTGCCTGATGGCACGCGTGGAGCAACATCTCCCGGACGCCATTTTCCCGCTGACCATGCTGGATGCGGTACTCGCACAGCTGCCCTTAGCTGAGCGCGATAGCCTGCGCTGGAAAGCCGAAACCCTGCTGGCGAGCATGGGCTTCACGCCGCAGGATATGATGCTGCAATCCGCCACGCTGAGCGGCGGGCAACACACCCGCCTGCTGCTGGCGCGGGCGCTGATTCACGAGCCGGATTTGCTCCTGCTCGATGAACCCAGCAACCACCTGGACCTGCCGACCATGCTCTGGCTGGAAAACTTCCTACAGAACTGGTCAGGCAGCTTCGTGCTGGTCTCGCACGACAGACAGCTGCTGGATGCCGTCACCAACGGCAGTTGGATCCTGCGCGATAAAACGCTGCACTACTTCGCCCTTCCCTGCACCGCCGCGCGCAGGGCGCTTGAAGCAAAAGATGAAAGCGACGCGCAGCGCCACAAGGCGGAGCAAAAGGAGATCGACCGCGTAGCCGCCAGCGCGAAGCGTCTGGCGACCTGGGGCAAGGTTTACGACAATGAAGACCTGGCCCGCAAAGCCAAACAGATGGAAAAACAGGTCGAACGGCTGAAGGAGAGCCAGACGGAAGTAACGGCAGGCAGCCAGTGGACGTTAACCCTGCGCGGTGACGCGCTGCGGGCAGACCGTCTGCTGGAGATGGAAAACCTCGACGTTCCGCCTGCTCCGGAGCTACCGCCGCTGTTTAACATCGACGTTGCGCGGCTAAAAAGCGGCGACCGCGTGGCGATTGTCGGTCGTAACGGCTGCGGTAAATCGTCGCTGATGAGGCTTATCTGGCAACAATTTGCCGATATGCCCGCAGACAGCGGGTTGAAAATCCATCCGCGCGTGTCGCCAGGCTATTACGACCAGACGCTGAATCAGTTGCCGGATGACGCCACGCTGCTCGACGCGCTGGAGCCTTTCGCGCCGGATCAGCAGAACCGCAAAATGGCACTGATAAGCGCGGGATTCCCATGGGCGCGTCACGGGCAAAAAGTCAGTACGCTCAGCGGTGGCGAGCGCTCTCGCCTGCTGTTTGTCGGCCTGACGCTTGCCCGCTATAGCCTGCTGATACTGGATGAACCCACCAACCATCTCGACATGGAAGGCAAAGAGGCGTTGGCGGAAACGCTGCAACAGTTCGAAGGGGGCGTGCTGCTGGTCAGCCATGACCGACAGTTAATCAGCCAAAGCTGCAACCGCTTCTGGCTGATTGAAGAGGGAAAGCTGAGCGAGTGGCACGATGCAGAAGCGGTGTTTGAGCGCCTGCGTGAAAGCGCGGGGCTGGTGACATCCACCGCGCCCGTCATCGCCGCTGGTGAGGTTCAACCCTCCTCCCCGTACGACGATCTGCTTGAACGGCTGGTCGCGCTTGAAACGCTGCTGGAAGACGATCTGGCGCGTAAGCCGAAGCATCAAAAGCCGCAGCTGCAGGCGCAATGGCGTAAAGAGATTGAGGAGATAGAAGCACTGCTGTAAATCTGCGCCCGGCGAGTCTCTCTCGTCGGGCCAGTATTTTCCCCCTTAATTATTAGAGGAACGCCGTATTCTTAATCTGAAATCGGCTTAAATGATGACATTATGTTGCTGCAGCCTTGCATTACCAGGCTAATGTATTAATCCTTAAGAGGTATTACCCTGCTATGCAGATACTTATCATGAACAAGGAGATACACATGAAGGCTGCTGTTGTTACTCAGGATCATCAGGTCAACGTCACCGAAAAAACCTTACGCCCGCTAAAGCACGGGGAAGCCCTGCTGAAGATGGAGTGCTGTGGCGTATGCCATACCGACCTTCACGTGAAGAACGGTGATTTCGGCGATAAAACCGGGGTGATCCTGGGCCATGAAGGGATTGGTATCGTGAAAGAAGTCGGCCCTGGCGTGAAGTCGCTGAAAGTCGGCGACCGCGCAAGCGTGGCCTGGTTCTTTGAAGGCTGCGGCCACTGCGAATACTGTAATACCGGCAACGAAACCCTGTGCCGCGATGTTAAAAATGCCGGTTACTCCGTTGACGGCGGCATGGCGGAAGAGTGCATCGTCACCGCTGACTACGCCGTAAAAGTGCCGGACGGTCTGGAATCCGCTGCAGCCAGCAGTATCACCTGCGCTGGCGTTACCACCTACAAAGCGGTGAAGGTCTCGGGTATCAAACCGGGCCAGTGGATCGCCATTTACGGTCTCGGCGGGCTGGGTAACCTCGCGCTGCAGTACGCTAAAAACGTCTTTAACGCCAAAGTCATCGCCCTTGACGTTAACGACGAACAGCTGAAGCTGGCGGCCAGCATGGGTGCGGATTTAACCATTAACTCCCGCAGCGAAGATGCCGCGAAAATTGTGCAGGAGAAAACCGGCGGTGCCCATGCCGCAGTCGTCACCGCCGTCGCCAAAGCGGCATTCAACTCCGCCGTTGATGCCGTGCGTGCCGGTGGCCGCGTGGTGGCAGTTGGCCTGCCGCCGGAAGCGATGAGCCTCGATATTCCGCGTCTGGTGCTGGACGGCATTCAGGTGGTGGGTTCGCTGGTCGGTACCCGTCAGGATCTGCAGGAAGCCTTCCAGTTTGCGGCCGAGGGCAAAGTGGTGCCGAAAGTGACGATGCGTCCGATCGAAGACATCAACGCCATCTTTAAAGAGATGGAACAAGGCCAGATCCGTGGCCGTATGGTGATTGACCTGCGTTCGTAATCCCCCACCGTACATCACCGCTCCTTACCGGGGCGGTTTTTTTATAGCCATTTTCCGGCAATCCTTATCTTAATTCCTTTGTTCACTTGTTTTCCCGCGCGCCCGATGATGAATCCGACGCTAACAAGAAGATAACAAAGGAATTCACCATGCAAACCCCATTTCGCCTGCCGCTACTGACGGCGCTGATTCTGACGACCACCGCAGCCTGGTCCGCGGATGCGCCTGTTAAAGGCGGCACGCTGATTTATCTGGAGCAACAGGCGCACACCAACCTCTATCCGCCTGCCGGCGGCTTCTACCCGAACGGCGGCATTCTGAACCAGATCACCGACAAACTGACGTGGCAGAACCCAAAGACGCTGCAGGTGGAACCCTGGGTGGCAGAAAGCTGGACCACCAACGCCGATAAAACCGAATACACCTTTAAACTGCGTCCCGGTATTACCTTCTCCGACGGCACGCCGCTGGATGCTAACGCCGTGGCGAAAAACTTTGATACCTACGGCTTAGGTAACAAGGCGCAGCGCCTGCCGGTGTCAGAAGTGATCAATAACTATGATCGTAGCGAAGTCATCGACCCGCTGACCGTGAAGTTCTACTTCAAAAAACCGTCGCCGGGGTTCCTGCAGGGCACCGCCACCATTGGCTCGGGTCTGGTCTCGCTCAGCACGCTGAAGCGCAACTTTGAAGAACTGGGTGACGCCCGCCACATCATTGGCTCCGGGCCGTTTGTGGTGAAGGACGAGAAGTTGGGGCGTGAAGTGACGCTCGAAGCCCGTAAAGACTACCAGTGGGGGCCCAAAAACCTGCCGCAGCAGGGGCCAGCCAATCTGGACGGCATCAAGTTTATCGTCACTCAGGAAGACAGCGTGCGCATCGGCGCCCTGCTGGCCGGCCAGGCCGACTTTATTCGCCAGGTGCAGGCGTATGACGAAAAGCAGGCGACCGACCAGGGCTATAAAATCTACGCTGCCCCAACGCGTGGGGTGAACGACAGCATCAGCTTCCGTCCGGATAACCCGCTGGTCTCCGATATTCGCGTACGCCAGGCGCTGCTGCATGCCACCAACGCAAAACAGGTGGTCGAGACCCTCTTCTCGGCCAACTATCCGCAGGCGAAGTCGGTGATTGCCGATTCCGCAGCAGGCTTTGTCGATCTCAGCGACAAATTGACCTTTGACCCGGTAAAAGCCAACCAACTGCTGGACGACGCGGGCTGGAAAGCTGGCAGCGACGGGGTCCGCGCCAAAGACGGCCAACGTCTGGCGCTAACGGTGTATGAATCCCTGCCGCAGCCGCAAAACAAAGAGGTGCTGCAGCTGGTTGCCCAGCAGTGGCGACAGGTGGGCGTGGCGCTGAGCGTCAAAGCCGGTGACGCAGGCAGCCGCACGCTGGATAACCTTGACCCGCTGAAAACCCCGTTAACCGTCTCCGAAGTAGGCCGCGCCGATCCTGACGTGGTGAAAAGCATGTTCTACCCGGCTAACCGCGACGCGCTGCTGCAAAAGGGCGGCTCCAGCGACAAGGTCAAAAACTTCCGCGACGACAAGCTGAATGAGCTGCTGGTGAATATTTCGACTGAGGTCGATCCGCAAAAACGCCTGCAGCTGACGGGCGACGCCCAGCGCTACCTGCTGGATAACGCCTACGTCATCCCGATTTTCGAGGAGCCGCAGGTCTTTGCCGGTGCGCCGTGGCTGAAAGGCGTCAATTTTGAAGCGGTAGGCCGCCCGTCGTTCTACGGCGCGTGGATTGAGAAACACTGAGGAGCTGACGATGCGCCACGCACTTCTTCAACGCTTTGGGCACGGGCTGCTGGTACTGTGGGCCGCCTTTACCCTCTCGTTCGTGTTGCTCCAGGTGCTGCCGGGCGACGCGGTGCTGATTAAATTTCAGAACCCGGACCTGGGCTTAAGCCCGGCGCAAATCGAGGAGATGCGCGTGGCCTACGGTGCGGACAGCCCGCTGTGGCAGCAATACGGCCACACGCTGCTGGCGATGCTGCGCGGGGATTTCGGCTATTCGTTACAGGCAGGGGTGCCGGTCAGCGAGTTGATTGCCAGCAATCTGCCGGATACCCTGAGTCTTGCCCTGCCCGCGTTTGTGCTCGCGGTCCTGCTGGCGTTTGCGCTGGCTTTTGCATCGCGTCTGCCGGGTCTGCGCTGGCTGAGCAATACCCTCCAGTCGCTGCCGGTCCTGTTTATCTCCTTACCCACTTTCTGGCTGGGGATTGCCCTCATCCAGCTCTTTTCATTTCAGCTGCGGCTGATCCCGGTGATTAACCCGACGCCGCTGCAGGGGTTGATCCTGCCAATCGTCACCGTCGCGATCCCGATCTCCGCCCCGCTGGCGCAAATCCTGATGCGCAGCCTGGACCAGGTGGCAACGCAGCCGTTTGTCGCCGTCGCCCGGGCCAAAGGGCTGAGTGAAACCGCCGTTCTGTGGCGTCACGTCACCCGCAACGCCCTGCTACCGGTCCTGAACATTGCCGGGCTGCTGCTGGGCGAGCTGATTGCCGGGGCGCTGATCACCGAAACCGTTTTTGGCCGCAGCGGGCTCGGCCAGCTGACCCAGCAGGCGGTGAATAACCAGGATATCGCCGTGCTTCAGGCGGTAGTGATGATTTCCGCCCTCGGTTTTGTCCTGATTAATCTGCTGGTGGATCTGCTGATGCCGCTGCTGGATCCCCGTCTGCAAACCGTTACCGGAGGTGCTTCATGAGCCTGGTCGATTACGCCGCCGCCGCGCGAAAGCGCGTTCCAGCGTGGCAGGAAGTGGAATGGCAACCGGGACTGTGGCTGGCATGGGGGGTGATTATTCTCGCCGCTTTTGCCGCCGTGGCGCCCGGCCTGTTAACCCACTACAGCCCGATTGAGGGCATCGCCGGGGCACAACGCCTGGCGCCGCAGGCGGGACACTGGCTCGGCACCGATCAGCTTGGCCGCGATGTTTACACGCGCATCGTGTACGGTGCCTCACACTCCCTGAGCGCAGCGCTGGCCGCCGTGACGATGGGTCTGGTGGTGGGTACCGGCTTAGGGGTGGTTGCCGGGGCGTTCGCCGGACGCGTCGAGTCTTTCCTGATGCGTTTTGTCGACGTGCTGCTGTCCATCCCGTCTCTGCTGCTCTCACTGACGGTCATTATTCTGCTCGGGTTTGGCACCGTTAACGCCGCGATTGCCGTCGGCGTGGCCTCAATCGCAAGCTTCGCCCGCCTCGCGCGCGGTGAAGTGGTGCGCATCCGGCACACGGATTACGTCGAGGCGGCGTTTGGCAGCGGCGGGACGTTTTTCGCCGTGCTGTGGCGACACATTCTGCCCAACGCGTTAACCGCCGTCCTCGCCTTTGCCACACTGCAGTTTGGTCAGGCCATCCTGGCGCTTTCCACGCTGAGCTTTCTCGGCTACGGTACCCCGCCACCCGTGCCGGAATGGGGCTTATTGATTGCCGAAGGCCGTAACTATCTCTCTACCGCCTGGTGGCTAACCACCTTCCCCGGCGTCGTCGTCATCGCCGTGGTGCTGGCCACCAACCGTATCAGCCAACAGTTCAGCGGAGGTCGCTAATGACCATTCTCTCAGTGGAAAATTTGACGATCAGCTACCGTACCGCGCGTCAGTGGCGAGAGGTGGTGCATAACGTCAGCTTCACGCTCGGGCGAGGGGAAATGCTGGCGTTTGTCGGTGAATCCGGATCCGGCAAAACGACCACGGCACAGGCGATCATTGGTCTGCTGGCCGACAACGCCCGGCGCGATGCGGGAAAAATATCGCTCAACGGCGAGGAGATTAGCCTATGGTCCGCCAGGCGTCTCGATACTCTTCGCGGGGCGCGAATTAGCCTGGTTCCGCAGGATCCGGGTAATTCGCTCAACCCGGTGAAAACCATCGGCGCGCAGGTCGGAGAAATCATTCAGCTACACCAGAAAGTGACCCGCGCCCGGCGCGACGAACAGGTGCTCGCCCTGCTGACAAAGGTCGGCCTGAGCCACCCCGAGCAGCGCATGACGCAGTATCCCCATCAGCTCTCCGGCGGGATGAAACAGCGCGTGCTGATTGCCATCGCCATTGCCCTGCGCCCGGACGTCATCATTGCCGATGAGCCCACCAGCGCGCTGGATGTGACGGTGCAAAAGCGTATTCTCGATCTGCTGGATATCCTGCGCCGGGAATCGGGTACCGCCGTTCTGTTTGTCACCCACGATCTTGCGCTGGCCGCGCAGCGCGCGGACAGGCTGCTGGTTTTACGCGATGGCGAGGTTCAGGAGCAAGGCAACACCGCCGATATCGTACGCACGCCTCAGCACGCCTACACCCGCCAGCTGTTGAGCGATCTCCAGGGCCAGCGCCTGACCATCGCCCCGGTGGCCGGCCGCCCGCTCGCGTCTCCGGCCATTCGCGCCCGCGCCATCAGCAAACAATTCTCCCTGGGCAAAGGTCATCAGCTTCAGGCGCTGGATCGGGTGACGTTTGACGTCAGGCGCGGTAGTACGCACGCGCTGGTCGGGGAATCCGGCTCCGGGAAAACCACCCTCGCCCGTATTTTGCTGGGTTTTGAACAGGCCGACAGCGGGCAGGTCATCATTGACGATATTGATGCCACCGCGCTCAGCCGCGAGGCCCGCCGCCAGCTGCGCCAGAAGATCCAGTTTGTTTACCAGAACCCGTTTGCCTCTCTCGACCCGCGTCAGACGCTGTTTGACATCATCGAAGAGCCCCTGAAGAACTTTTCTCGCCTCAGTAAGGCGGAGCGCAAAGTCCGGGTCGAGACCGTGGCACAGCGGGTTGCCCTGCCGGTCGATATATTGAGCCGCACCGCCCGGGAGCTTTCAGGCGGACAGCGTCAGCGCGTTGCCATCGCCCGGGCGCTGATCCTGGAGCCGACCATTCTGGTGCTGGACGAAGCCACCTCGGCACTGGACGTCACCGTGCAGGCGCAGATTCTGGCTCTGCTTCAGCAGCTGCAGCAGCAGCTGGGACTGACCTACCTCTTCATCACGCACGATCTGTCCACCGTCCGCCGGATCGCCCACAGCGTCACGGTGCTGCGCAGCGGTCAGGTGGTCGAACAGGGCGATGTCGGAACCTTATTCGCGTCGCCGCAGAACGACTATACCCGCGAGCTGATTGACGCCATTCCCCATTTTTCACCCGCTACGGAGGAGCTCGCATGACGCGAAAACGCCTGGGATTTTTCACCCGCCTGCTTGACGACGCCACGCCGAAGGAGCGCTATCGTCTGGCAACCGAACAGATCCGCCAAGCCGAACGCCACGGCTTTGACAGCGCCTGGATCGCGCAGCACCACTTCCATGAAAGTGAAGGCGGCCTGCCGTCGCCGCTGCTGTTTCTGGCGCACGTGGCCGCGCATACCGAAACCATCCGGCTGGGCACGGCCATCATTACCCTGCCGATGGAAAACCCGCTGCGCGTGGCGGAAGATGCCGCCGTGCTCGATTTACTCGCCGATGGCCGTCTTGAAGTCGGTTTTGGATCGGGCGGAACACCGACCTCCTTTCTGCCGTTCGGCCTGACGTTTGAGGATCGCGGCGCGGCCTTTGCGGACCATTTGCATGTGATCCAAAGCGCCTGGCGCGGGGATTCACTGACCCATCCTGATAACCACCTTTATCCGCCGGCGCCACAGCTTGCCGACCGTATCTGGATTGCCACCTTCTCCGTTGACGGTGCCGTTCGCGCCGCCCGGGCTGGACACGGTTTAATGCTCTCCCGCACGCAGCCTCGCCCGGCAGACCGCCCGGATTTAACGCTCGACGCGATCCAGAACCCGATTGTGGATGCCTACCTCGATGCGCTACCTGCGGACATCGCGCCGCGTATTCTGGCCTCCCGTACGGCGTTCGTCGCCGACAGCGATGACTATGCACTCAGGGTCGCAACGCCGGGCCTCACGAAACAGGCCCGGCAGCATCGCGCTGCCGGGTACGCAGTTAAAGGTGACACCGTCACCGATTATATCCGCCAGTTTGACGCGCATATCGGTTCCCCCGATACGGTCCTGCATTCGCTGAATGCTGACTCCGTTCTCAGGCGCGCCACGGATATTTCATTCCAGGTCCATTCGGTCGAACCCACGCACCGCGACACGCTGCGCTCCGTTGAGCTGCTCGCAGAAAAGATTGCCCCCCACATCCTTTGAGGAGACACCTATGTCATTAAGTCAGGACATTCTCGCCGAGCTGGCGGAAATTAAACCCGGTTCCCCTCTGGCAGAGGCGCGCGCTACGCGAGATGCCGCCACACGCCACGCCCAGGGCAGCTACGAAATTCTGTTTAGCCAGCAGGATAATGATTTTGCACTCGACGAGCGCTTCGCCGTGGCGGCCAAAGTCGCCAGGTGGCACAGCGCGGAGGCGCTGGCCGCGCACTATGCGGGGTTTGGACTGGCCGACCCCACCTCGGACCGCCTGACCCCGGCGCTGAACTTCGCGCGCCTGCTGACGTTTTCACCCGTCGAAGCCACGCCGGCCGCGTTAACGGCGCTGACCCAGGCCGGGTGGAGCAAGGAAGGCATCGTTACCCTGGCGCAGCTCGTCGCGTTTGTGAGCTTCCAGAGCCGACTCGTCGCCGGGCTGCGTCTGCTGAACGACAGGCCCGTCGCGGCAAGCGAAACGCCGGTGGCGGCAGGCGTCTGGCACACGACCGCAACCACGGTCACCGGGAAGGCGGCACCCGTCGCGTTCACCCAGCAGGAGCTGGGATGGGAACCGTGGATAGCGGCCAAACCGCTGGCGGACTTCCGTGACGATGAGGTTGCCATCCTGGCGAAATTTGGCCATACCGATTCCGACTACTTCCGCCTGCTGGGGCGCAACCTGCCGGTACTTGAACAGCGCACGCTAACGGATAAAGGAATTTTTTATACGCCGGGGGGATTGCCGCGCGCCGAGCGCGAGCTGGCCGCAACGGTCGCCAGTAAAATTAACGGCTGCATCTACTGCGCATCTGTCCATGCGCGTAAAGCCAGCCAGCTGTCAAAGGATGACGCTGCGGTAGAGGCCCTGCTGGCCGTGCGGCCGGGGCAGTCCCTCAGCGAGGGGCAGTCTGCACGCTGGCAGGCGGAAATTAACTTTGCGGGGGCGCTGTCTGTCACGCCGCCTGCCGCCACGCCGCTACACCTCGCCGCGCTGGAAAAAGAGGGGCTGGATACCCTGGCGCAGCTTGACCTGGTGCAGTCTGCCGCGTTCTTCGCCTGGGCCAACCGCCTGATGCTGACCCTGGGTGAACCCTGGCTTGCGTGAACCCCATCAGGCTAGCGCGCGAGCGTTAGCCTGAGCACGTCTCGCCCGCAGGTAACCGTAAATCAGCAGCGCGCTCATGGCCGAGAAAGAGAGTATTGCCGCTGGCAGCGTGACGTAACGCCAGCTAAAGCCGAGGGTAATCATCATCCCGCCGAAGTACGCACCGATCGCACTGCCGAGATTAAACGCCATCTGCCCTCCTGCCGCCCCCAGCATCTCACCGCCCTTCGCATTTTGCAGCAGCAGGATCTGCAGCGGCGCGGAGAGTGCAAACAGCCCGGCACAGCAGATAAAGCCCATGACCAGCGAGGCCGCTTGCAGTTCGCCAAAGGCAAAAAGCAGCAGCAGTGAGGCGACAATCACCATGTCGGTAGCCGCCGCAATGCGCAGCGGGCTAAACCGGCCAGAGAGCTTACCGCTCAGCAGATTACCTAACACCATGCCAAGCCCCATCAGCATCATGATGACCGTCATCAGCCCTTCCGAAAAGCCGGAAACATTGACCATAAAGGGCTTAACGAAGCTAAACCACGCGAACACCCCGGCATTACCAAACATCGTGGCGGCAAAAATCAGCCAGGGTTCAGGTTTCCTCAGAAATTTGAACTGCTCGGTCAATTTGATTTCTGACGTGTCGCGGATGTCCGGCACCCAGAGCAGAACTGAGAGGATCACCAGCGCGTCGAACACCGCAATCAGGAAAAAGGTATAGCGCCAGTTAAAGGCGTGCCCCAGCCAGGTCCCCAGCGGCACGCCCACCAGGTTGGCTACGGTCATACCGGCGATCATCCCGGCCACCGCGACCGTCACCTTACCCGGTGGCGCAATTTTGGAGAGGATTATCGCCCCGACGCCAAAAATGGCCCCGTGCGGAAAACCGGAAATCAGCCGCCCCAGCGCCAGCCAGAAATACGACGTAGAAAACGTAAACAGGGCATTGCCAACAGCGCACATCACCACCAGAAACAGCAGCGTGGTTTTTAAGGAGAACTTGCCTGAAAACAGCGCCACAATCGGGGCGCCAACCACCACACCGAAAGCATAAAACGAGATCATATTCCCGGCGGAGGGAATCGAAATGCCGGTGTCATGCGCCAGCTCGGTTAGCACGCCCATAATGCCAAATTCAGCCATTCCCAGGCCAAATGTGCCAAGCGCCAGCGAAAAAATTGTCTTTTTCATACCGCAACCACAGGTTAAAAACTCGCGACGGGCATTATTGAACAATCTTGTATGGTGAGCCAGTTCAAATCAGCTGGCTGACACATTAATCCATTAATTCAGGTGGATTACACTTTGTAGTGCGGCCTCGTTTTTCCCGTGCCGGACAACCAGAGGATGACAATTATGGGAAGTAAAAAGAAAGCCCCTGTCGCTGTTGAAGTCGTAAAGAGTGCTCCGCTAAAGACTAAAGAATATGAAAAAGAGCTGCGCCGCCTGCACGTCGAACTGGTCAAACTCCAGCAGTGGGTTGTCGCCAAAGGACTGAAGGTGTGTATCGTTTTTGAGGGGCGCGACGGCGCCGGTAAAGGCGGCACCATCAAAGCGATTACCGAGCGCGTCAGCCCGCGCGTCTTTCGCGTCGTCGCGCTTCCCGCGCCTACCGATAAAGAAAAAAGCCAGCTCTACTTCCAGCGTTACGTGCCGCATCTGCCCTCAGCGGGCGAAATCGTCATCTTCGACCGCAGCTGGTATAACCGCGCGGGCGTCGAGCGCGTGATGGGCTTCTGTACCGAAGAACAGGTGGAGAAATTTCTGGACGGCACGCCGGTCATGGAAAAAGCGATGGTCGATGCCGGCATTATCCTGCTGAAATACTGGCTGGAGGTGACGCCAAAAGAGCAGGAGCGCCGCCTGCGCGACCGCATCAACGATGGGCGCAAAATCTGGAAGCTGTCCCCCATGGACATTAAATCTTTTAACCTGTGGGACGAGTATACCCTCGCCCGCGACGCCATGTTTGAAGCCACCGATACAGCCTGGGCGCCGTGGTTTGTGGCCCGTTCAGAAGATAAAAAACGCGTGCGCCTGAATATTATTTCGCACCTGCTGACGCAAATCCCCTATAAAGAAATACACGTAGACAAGGTGGATTTACCGAAACGTAAAATTGGTAAAGTTAAACCCACAAAATATCCGTTCCGGTATGTGGAAGAGCGGTTCTGATATAGCAGGGGTAGGCCCGTGCAAGCGCAGCGCCGCCGGGCAAAGCCGACGGCGCAGGTCTTACTTGATCCCTTCCGTACTTTCCTGTTTCGCTTCCAGACGTTCCACATCACGATACCAGCGCGGATGGTGTTTCTGCGCCCAGCGGCGGCTCACCTTCCCTTCAATCATGCCTTTAATCGACCCTTTTACCCAGAACGCCATATACATATGGATCAGGATGGCGTGGATCAGAATGATGGCCGACGTGGCGTGGATCAGCAGCGCGTAGCGAATTACCTGAATGGGGAAATACTGGGCAAAATACGGACGCCAGATAATTACGCCGGTCACCAGCAGCACAAAAATCATGCTCATGATGGTCCAGAACATCATCTTCTGTCCGGCGTTGTATTTGCCCACCTTCGCGACTTTATGCTCGTTGCCCTTCAGGACTTCGACGATACCTTTCAGCCACGGGATATCCTGCTTGTCCGGGATGTTATGGTGGACAAAGCGCACGAACATAAACATCAGCACCACGAAAATCAGCACGCCGAAGAACGGGTGCAGAATGCGCCCCATCTGCGGCGTACCGAAGGTTTCGGTCAGCCACTGTAGCGTCGGGAAGAAGAACGAAATTCCGGAGACCGCCACCAGGAAGAAGCAGATCACTACCGTCCAGTGACAGGCGCGATCGACAAACTTCGTGCGCACTATCATTTTCGACTTACTCATGATGCTCCTCCTCGTCGTCATCCACCTCTTTGTTTGGCCCGATACCGATGTAGTGATAAATCAGCCCCGCGAAGGTGGCGATAAAGCCCGCCGCAGAGAGCGGTTTAAGCGCCCCTTTCCACAGGTTGATGGAGGTATCGATCGCCGGATCTTTCGGCAGATTATGATACAGCTCCGGCTGATCGTTATGGTGGAGCACGTACATTACGTGCGTGCCGCCCACGCCCTGCGGGTTGTAAATGCCCGCCTTGTCGTAGCCGCGCGCTTTCAGCTTGTCCACCCGCTCTTGCGCCACGTCCAGCATCTCTTTTTTTGTGCCGAAGTGGATAGCACCAGTGGGACAGGTCTTGACGCAGGCAGGCTCCTGCCCGACGCTGACGCGGTCCACGCACAGGGTGCATTTATATACCCGGTTATCCTCTTTATTGAGGCGCGGGACATTAAACGGACAGCCCGCGATGCAGTACCCGCAGCCGATGCAGTTGTCCTGCTGGAAGTCGACGATCCCGTTGGCGTACTGAATAATCGCGCCGGCAGACGGGCACGCCTTCAGGCAGCCCGGATCTTCACAATGCATGCAGCCGTCTTTGCGGATGAGCCACTCCAGCCTGCCGTTCTGGTCGGTTTCGCTAAAGCGCATCACCGTCCAGGATTTGGCGCTCAGATCCGCCGGATTATCGTAGACCCCGACGCAGTGCCCCACCTCGTCGCGGATATCGTTCCACTCCGAACAGGCCACCTGGCAGGCTTTACAGCCCACGCAGGAGGAGACATCGATAAGCTTGGCGACCTCTGCCTTATAGTCCCGCGCGCGGGGCGCGGGGGTGATCGGGTTGGTCGCGGAGCGTTTAATAATGTCTTGTGTTTCCATCGCCATTTAATCGCTCCTTACGCTTTCTCGATGTTGACCAGAAACGCTTTGTACTCCGGCGTTTGCGAGTTGGAATCGCCGACGTTTGGCGTCAGGGTGTTGGCGATGTAGCCTTTTTGCGCAACGCCCTCAAAGCCCCAGTGCAGCGGGATACCGACAGTTTCTACCTGCTGGCCGTGCACGTTCAGACTTTGCAAACGACGGGTGACCACCGCCACCGCGCGAATAAAGCCGCGCTTGCTGCTCACCTTCACACGGTCGCCGTTGGCAATGCCTTTCGCCTTCGCCAGCGTTTCGCTTATCTCCACAAACTGTTCCGGCTGCGCGATAGCGTTAAGCCGCGCGTGCTTGGTCCAGGTATGGAAATGCTCGGTCAGGCGGTAGGTCGTTCCGACATACGGGAATTTGTCCTTTTTACCTAAGCGCAGCACGTCCTCTTCGTAAATCCGCACCACCGGGCTGGAGACCACGTTCGGGTGCAGCGGGTTAGTGCCGAGCGGCGTTTCCATCGGCTCGTAGTGTTCCGGGAACGGCCCTTCCGCCAGCTTGTTGAGGGCGAACAGGCGTCCCAGACCTTCCGGCTGCATGATAAACGGCCCGGTGTTGCTGCCCGGAGCGGCGGTGTTGTAGTCCGGGATGTCGTTCCCCGTCCACTTCGTCCCGTTCCACTGGATCAGCATCCGTTTCGGATCCCACGGCTTGCCGTTCACGTCGGCGGACGCACGGTTGTACAGCACGCGACGGTTCAGCGGCCATGCCCAAGCCCAGCCCAGCGTGTTGCCCAGGCCTGACGGGTCAGCGTTGTCGCGGTTCGCCATCTGGTTACCCTGCTCCGTCCAGCTGCCGGTGTAGATCCAGCAGGATGATGCCGTGGTACCGTCGTCACGCAGCAGCGCGAAGCTGTTCAGCAACTGGCCTTTCTTCGCCACCAGGTTGCCGTTGGCGTCGTAGAGATCTGCCAGCGCCACGCCGTTGTTCTCTTTCGCGACTTCCTCAGACTCAGGACGATCCGGCTGCTTGTAGTGCCAGCTCATCTTCAGCAGCGGCTCAGCGCCTTTGCCGCCTTCAGTGCGGTACATTTCGCGCAGGCGATGGTAAATGCCAGCCAGGATTTCGCCGTCGTTACGCGCTTCGCCCGGCGCGTCCTGCCCTTTCCAGTGCCACTGCAGCCATCGGCCGGAGTTGGCAATAGAGCCGTCCTCTTCCGCAAAGCAGGTAGATGGCAGGCGGAACACTTCGGTCTGAATCGACGCCGGATCGACATCGTTTGACTCCCCGTGGTTCTGCCAGAAGGTGGAGGTCTCGGTCACCAGCGGATCGATAACCACCATGTACTTCAGCTTGCTCAGGCTGCGAACGACTTTGTTCTTGTCCGGGAAGGAGGCCACCGGGTTGAAGCCCTGGCAGATATAGCCCGTGACGTTGCCCTTATCCATCATGTTGAAATACTTGATGACGTCGTAAGCCTGGTCCCACTTCGGCAACCACTCAAAGCCCCAGTCGTTCTCCTTCTGCGCCGCGTCGCCGTAGAAGGATTTCATCAGGCTGACGTAGAATTTCGGATAGTTGCTCCAGTAGTTCACCTGATCCGGCAGCGTCGCTTTTGGCGTATTGGCCTCAAGATACGCTTGCAGATCGGCCTGCTTTTCAGACGGCAGCGTCAGGTAGCCCGGCAGGCTGGTGGAGAGCAGACCGAGATCGGTTAAGCCCTGAATGTTAGAGTGGCCGCGCAGCGCGTTCACGCCGCCGCCTGCCATCCCCATGTTGCCGAGCAGCAGCTGGATCATCGCCATGGTGCGGATGTTCTGCGCACCCACGGTGTGCTGCGTCCAGCCCAGCGCATACAGGAACGTGGTGGTTCTGTCGGCGGCGCTGGTGGAGGCCAGCACTTCACACACCTTCAGGAAGTCCGCTTTCGGTGTGCCGCAGATGTTCTCCACCACGTCCGGCGTATAGCGGGAAACGTGCTGCTTCAGCAGGTTCCACACGCAGCGCGGATGCGTCAGGGTTTCATCCCGCATCGCATAGCCGTTTTCGTCGAACTGATAGTTCCACGAGGACTTGTCGTACTGGCGTTTTTCAGCGTCATAGCCACTGAACAGCCCGTCATCAAAGGCAAAATCATCCCGCACCAGCAGGTTCGCGTTGGTGTAGTGCTTAACGTATTCCGCGTTGATTTTGTTGTTTTCGATCAGGTACAGCAGCACGCCGGACAGGAACGTAATGTCCGTACCGGAGCGAATCGGCGCATAGATATCGGCCACAGATGCTGTACGCGTAAAGCGCGGATCGACGACGATAAGCGTCGCATCGTTGTTGTTTTTCGCTTCCATCGCCCAGCGGAACCCCACCGGATGGGCTTCAGCGGCATTACCGCCCATCACCACCACGACGTTAGCGTTTTTGATATCAACCCAGTGGTTGGTCATCGCACCGCGACCAAATGTTGGAGCAAGACTTGCTACCGTTGGTCCGTGTCAGACGCGTGCCTGGTTGTCTACCGCCAGCATGCCGAGAGAGCGCACAAATTTTTGTGTCAGCATGCCGGTTTCATTGCTTGCCGCAGATGCGCACAGCATCCCGGTAGAGAGCCAGCGGTTGACCGTTACGCCCTGCTCGTTCTTTTCAATAAAGTTGGCGTCACGGTCGGCTTTCATCAGTTTTGCAATACGAGAGAAAGCCTCATCCCAGGAGATACGCTGCCATTTGTCGGAGCCCGGCGCGCGGTATTCCGGGTAGCGCAGGCGGTTTTCGCTGTGGACATAGTCCAGCAGGCCCGCCCCTTTCGGGCAGAGTGCCCCGCGGCTCACCGGATGATCCGGATCCCCTTCAATATGGTAAATCGCTTCTCTGGCGTTCTTCGCGCCATCGCCCAGGCTATACATCAATAGCCCACAACCCACGGAGCAGTATGTGCAGGTGTTACGGATCTCTTTCGCACGCAGCAGCTTATAGTTGCGTGCCTGAGCCAGCGCCATTTTGGGAGCAAATCCCAGCATTGCGGCTGTGGTTCCGGCCATACCGCCCGCGCAGATTTTGAAAAATTGTCTGCGGCTGACGTCCATTGTTGTCCTCGTTATCTGATAAGACTTCGCGCCGCAAACTAACAGCAAAGTCCCTGTTTTTTTTGCGTCAAATCAAGGTCGCCTGACTTCGCCCCCTTAATAGTCACCGCTGCCGCGTTTGAATAATCCTTTAGGGTTAAACGCCTGAGAGAATAATTCGCGACAGGGTCAGGATTAATGCGATACATTTTTCCTTTGTTTTTTTAGCGATGAAGACGTAATGGACAGAAAGAGAGCAACGCTCACGGGACTGGCGGCAATACTGTTGTGGAGCACCATGGTGGGCCTGATTCGCAGCGTGAGTGAAGGGCTTGGGCCGGTCGGCGGCGCGGCGATGATATATACCCTCAGCGGATTGCTTTGCCTGGTGACGGTAGGATTTCCTGATATTAAACGTTTTTCTCCCGGGTATCTTATTGCAGGCAGCGTACTGTTTGTCAGTTACGAAATTTGCCTGGCGCTGTCGTTAGGCTATGCCGCCACGCGAGCGCAGGCCATTGAAGTCGGTATGGTAAATTATCTCTGGCCGAGCCTGACGATCGTCTTTGCTATTTTATTCAATGGACAGAAATCAACGCTGTGGGTCATTCCCGGGTTAGCTATCGCGCTGCTCGGCGTGTGTTGGGTATTAGGCGGTGAGCAAGGGCTACATATTGATGAAATAACCCGCAATATCGTCTCGAACCCGCTCAGCTATGCGCTGGCCTTTGCGGGGGCATTTATCTGGGCCGCTTACTGCACGGTAACCGCTAAATTTGCCAGAGGCCAAAACGGTATTACCCTCTTTGTTTTGTTAACTGCGCTCAGCCTTTGGGTGAAATATTCTCTGAGCGATCAGCCGGAAATGGTGTTCAGTTTTCCGGTTATCGTGAAGCTCGTTATGTGCGGTATCGCGCTTGGGTTTGGCTATGCCGCATGGAATATTGGCATTCTGCACGGTAACGTTACGGTGCTGGCTGCCGTGTCCTATTTTACTCCCGTTCTCTCTGCCGCGCTTGCTGCCGTGCTGCTGAGTTCTCCCCTCTCTTTCTCGTTCTGGCAGGGCGCACTGATGGTCTGCGCCGGGTCATTGCTCTGCTGGTACGCCACCCGGAAATAGCGTCCAGATTTCTGCCGGGTGTGATTAAACCCGGCAGAAAATTAACATAAATTTAATATGTGATCGCACCAGAAAATATTAATCTGAACATTAGTGAGATCGTTTAGGTTCTGTTTATATTATCTTCCTTTCGTAAATGCCACACACCTTAAATTGACATAACCTGACACCTGCGCGTAACTACTTCCCTGCGAATATTACCGTCATTAATAGTAAGAAATGCAATAGTCCACGCCTCCGGAACCGTTTAAAAATAAATCCACACCGATTAAATATTCGCCACCTCAAATTATCATGGCGTCATTAACCCGATCTCGATCACACTAAATGAAATTATTACTCATATTTTGAAACTTATTATTGAAAGGCAGCGACAAGATTTTTAAAAATAGCACGCCGTTGTCGAACAGCCTCGTATAGAAATTGCTCGCAATGGTTCAGGAAATACTGAAAAAAAATTATAAGGAATATTTAAGATGAAACTTAAATTAGTTGCAGTGGCAGTCACTTCCATGTTGGCAGCAGGCGTTGTAAACGCAGCTGAAATTTATAACAAAGACGGTAACAAGCTGGATCTGTACGGTAAAGTGACAGGTCTGCACTATTTCTCTGATGACGCTGGCGCAGACGGTGATAAAACCTACATGCGTATCGGCTTCAAGGGTGAAACCCAGGTTAACGACCAGCTTTCCGGTTACGGCCAGTGGGAATACCAGATTCAGGGTAACAAAGACGAAGGCGACAACCAGTCCTGGACCCGTGTGGCCTTCGCAGGTCTGAAGTTCGCTGAAGCCGGTTCATTCGATTACGGTCGTAACTACGGCGTGATTTACGACGTGACCTCCTGGACCGACGTTCTGCCAGAATTCGGCGGAGACACCTACGGCGCAGACAACTTCCTGCAGTCTCGTGCAAACGGCGTAGCAACTTACCGTAACCAGGACTTCTTCGGTCTGGTTGACGGCCTGAACTTTGCCCTGCAGTACCAGGGTAAAAACGGCAGCGTAAGCGGTGAAAACACCAACGGCCGCAGCCTGCTGAACCAGAACGGCGACGGCTACGGCGCATCCCTGACTTACGATCTGGGTGAAGGCTTCAGCGTTGGGGGGGCAATGTCCTCCTCCAAACGTACCGCTGACCAGAATGCGGCTGGCGTATACGGTGAGGGCGACCGCGCTGAAGTGTACAGCGGCGGCGTGAAGTACGACGCGAACAATATCTACCTTGCCGCGCAGTACTCTCAGACCTACAACGCGACCCGCTTCGGTACCTCTAACGGCAACCGCAGCGACATTTACGGTTTCGCAAACAAGGCGCAAAACTTCGAAGTTGTTGCTCAGTACCAGTTCGACTTTGGCCTGCGTCCATCCATTGCTTACCTGCAGTCTAAAGGTAAAGACATCGAGAACTTCGGCGACCAGGATCTGGTTAAATACATCGATGTTGGCACGACCTACTATTTTAACAAAAACATGTCCACCTACGTGGATTACAAAATCAACCTGCTGGACGATAACCAGTTCACTCGCCAGGCAGGTATCGGTACCGACAACATCGTTGCGCTGGGTCTGACCTACCAGTTCTAAACCTTGTTTGTACAAAAGCCAGCTGAATAAGCTGGCTTTTTTCTTCTCTTTACCCCGCAGACGTCTCCCCGCCCGCAGCCCTGCGAAGCCAGTTTTGCAGCAGCTTACCGTCCTCGGTCATCTCTGAATCTGTACGTACGCAGAGGTGATAGTCGCGCCCGTCATCGATGGGTAGGTCAAATATCTTCACCAGCTCACCGCTCTCCAGGTAAGGTGCGATCAGCGGCTCGCGCATTAACGCGCAGCCCAGCCCGGCCTGCACACCTGCCAGCGTCAACAGCCCGTCTTCAAACAGAGGGCCGCTGCGCCGGAGAGGACGTTTTACCCCCTGCAACAGAAACCACTGCGCCCACGTGGTGCGCTCTTCATCATGCAGCAGCGGCATTTGCAGCAGCTGCTCAGGCGTGTCGATATGGCCATGAATACGCAAAAACGTGCGGCTGCACACCGGCACCATCTGTCCGGAAATTAGCTTTTCACTTTGATAGCCCGCCCACTGACCGTTACCAAAACGAATCGACATATCCGACGCATCGCTCAGATAGTTACGATGGTTGGCATACACTACGTTGATCTCGGTCTGCGGATTCGCGCGCATAAAAGCAGGCAGACGCGGGATAAACCACCCCATGCCAAAGAGCGGGATCAGACTGATGGTGACCTGACGCGTTTGCGCCTGCTCAGCCAGATGCTCCGTTGCCTGGCGCAGCACGTTAAACGCCGCACGGATCGAGCGGTAATATTCACGTCCGTGCTGGCTCAGCACCAGCCTTCGCCCCTGACGCTCCGTCAGTGGCATTTGCAGATAGCCTTCGAGCACCTTGAGCTGATGGCTGACAGCCGACGGTGAGATCTCAAGTTCCTGCGCGGCCAGCGTGACGCTGCCCAGCCGGGCAATGGCCTCAAAGGCACGTACGGCCCGAAGCGGTGGATCGTTTGCCAGGCGACTGTCTGCATAAGCAGACGCATCCGCTAATTGTTCTGTTTTATTCATATATTGATTTCTTTAGGCTTATCCGCCAAAAACAGGCTTACACTATCTTTATATAAATCATCAAGATAAAGCAATATCGGTTTATCATAAGAAATAATATATGTGTATTTTACAATTTAATTCATTTATCGGATGGTAGCCGCAGAAGAAGCTCTTTGCGGGTACAAACGTTGGATACATTCATACAACAACTGATCAACGGCGTGATGCTGGGAAGCATTTACGCGCTGATCGCGCTGGGCTATACCATGGTGTATGGCATCTTGCGCATTATTAACTTTGCTCACGGCGATATTCTGATGGTCGGGGCGCTCACCACGCTTTCCGCCATTAACGCCCTGAATACCGCCTTTCCGCACATGCCGGTGCTGTTGCAGCTTGGCGTTGCCCTGGTGATTGCGATGGCCGTCTGTGCCCTGCTGGCCATGGCCGTTGAGCGCTTTGCCTACCGCCGGCTGCGCAACGCCCCGCGCCTGGCGCCGCTGATCTCGGGTATCGGCGTCTCCGTCCTGCTACAAACCCTGGCGATGATTATCTGGACGCGCAACCCGCTGATGTTCCCTCAGATCCTCCCGATGGACCCTATCGCCGTCACATCCGGCAGCGAAGCGCATCCTCCTGCCATCGTCACCGTCACCGGTATCGTCACCGTTGTCCTGGCGCTGGCGGTAATGACTGGGCTGTGGCTGCTGGTGGAATACACCCGCCTGGGGCGCGGCATGCGCGCCGTTGCGGAAAACCCACGCGTGGCCACGCTGATGGGGGTTAACCCAAACGCCATTATTACCCTGACGTTTGCCATTGGTGGCGTATTTGCCGCGCTGGCAGGCGTGATGATGGCGAGCAACTACGGCAACGCCAGCTTCTCGATGGGCTTTTTGCCCGGGATTAAAGCCTTTACCGCCGCCGTACTGGGGGGCATTGGCAACATTCGTGGCGCAATGGTTGGCGGCATCCTGCTCGGTATTATCGAAGCGCTGGGCGCAGGTTACCTGGGTGAACTAACCGATGGCGTATTTGGCAGCAACTATCAGGACGTCTTTGCCTTTATGGTGCTGATCCTGGTGCTGGTCTTCCGTCCGGCTGGCCTGCTGGGCGAGCGCGTGGCGCACAGAGCGTAAGGAATACCATGACAACACTTCAACTCCAGACCCCGGCAACAACGCGTAAATTCTGGTCAGGCATGAGCCTGTTCTGCCTTGCGCTGCTGGTTGCCCCCATGGTAGCCACGCAGCTGGGCGGCAACTACTGGGTGCGCGTTATCGACTTCGCCCTGCTCTACATCATGCTGGCGCTGGGGCTCAATATTGTGGTGGGCTATACCGGCCTGCTGGATATGGGGTTTATCGCCTTTTACGCGGTCGGGGCTTACCTCGCTGCGCTAATGGCCTCGCCACATTTGCTGGAGGTATTTCCTCTCCTCGGCGTCTGGTTCCCGGACGGGCTGCACACGTCATATCTGTTGATTATTCCGCTGGCTGCGCTTGTTGCCGCAGTCTGCGGCATTTTACTGGGTGCTCCCACGCTGAAGCTGCGTGGCGACTACCTGGCGATAGTGACCCTCGGATTTGGGGAAATTATCCGCATCCTGATGCGTAACCTCGACCGTCCGGTGAACATCACCAATGGTGCAAAGGGCATTACCGGGGTGGATACGCTGAATCTGTTCGGCCTGAAGTTCAGCGGCGTATACCACTGGTTTGGTTTCAAAGTGCCTGCCCTGTGGCTGTGGTACTACCTGCTGATGCTGGTCATTGTGGCGATTATTGTTGTCTGCCTGCGCCTGCAGCACTCGCGTATTGGCCGCGCCTGGCACGCCATCCGTGAAGACGAGGATGTGGCCCGCGCGATGGGCATCAACGTACGTAACTACAAGCTGCTGGCCTTTGCAATGGGCGCCTCTTTTGGTGGCGTGGCGGGCGCCCTGTTCGGCGCGTTTCAGGGCTTTGTCTCCCCGGAATCCTTCACTTTACAGGAATCCATTGCCGTGCTGGCGATGGTGGTGCTGGGCGGTATGGGTCACATTCCCGGCGTGATCCTCGGCGCGGTACTGCTTACCGCCCTGCCGGAACTGCTGCGCAGCCAGGCAGCCCCGGTACAGCAGGCGCTGTTCGGCACGGTACTGATTGATCCGGAAGTGTTGCGTCAGCTTTTCTACGGCCTGGCGCTGGTGCTGGTCATGCTGGTACGCCCTGCCGGGATCTGGCCGGTACGCCACAAAGAGGTGAATACATGAGTCTGTTAACCGTGCGCAATATGTCAAAACGCTTCGGCGGCCTTACCGCCGTGGACGACGTTTCGCTCTGCGTAAATAAGGGTGAGATCTACGGACTCATCGGCCCTAACGGGGCGGGAAAAACCACCTGCTTTAACCTGATCACCGGGCTTTATCCGGCGGACAGCGGTGAGTTTTCTATTGCCGATAAGCCCTATTTCCCGAAGCACATTGAGAAAGTTACCGCCGCCGGGATTGCGCGCACCTTTCAGAACGTGCGCCTCTTTAGCGACATGTCGGTGCTGGAAAACGTGATGGTGGGCCGCCACGTGCGCACCCGTAACGGTCTGTGGGCCGCGCTGAGCCGCCACAGGCGTGCACGCGAGGAAGAGAGGCAGACCCGGGAGCTGGCCTGGCACTGGCTGGAGTACACCGGTATTGCGAAGTTCGCCCACTACCGCGCCCGCGATCTGGCCTATGGTCACCAGCGCCGTCTCGAAATTGCCCGCGCGCTGGCAACGGAACCGATGCTGCTGGCGCTGGACGAACCCGCCGCCGGGATGAACGCGGCGGAAAAAGTGGCGCTTGGCGAACTACTTACCCGTATTCGGGATGACGGTAAAACCCTGCTGATGATTGAGCATGACGTCAAGCTGGTGATGGGCATCTGCGACCGTCTGACGGTGCTCGATTACGGCAAAACGCTCGCCACCGGCACGCCGGAAAGCGTGCGTCGCGACCCGGCGGTGATCGCCGCCTGGCTTGGAGGCAACGGCCATGTCTGAATTACTGAAGGTAGAACGTCTGGACGTGCATTACGGCGGCATTCAGGCCGTACGCGATGTCTCCTTTACCCTTCACGAGGGCGAACAGGCTACGCTGATCGGCGCTAACGGCGCGGGGAAAAGCTCCACCGTGCGCGCCGTTACCGGGCTGGAAAGCTTTAGCGGCAGCATTGAATTCAGCGGTAAAGCGGTACGTAAACACAGCCCCGAAGCCCTGCTCCGCGACGGTCTGGTCATGGTCCCGGAGGGACGCGGGATCTTCTCCCGCATGACGGTACTGGAAAATCTGCAGATGGGCGCCTGGCTCAGGCGTGACACTGTCACCATCAAGCGCGAGATAAACGAGATTTTCGAGCGCTTCCCGCGTCTGGGCGAACGTCAGCATCAGCTTGCCGGCCTGCTGTCCGGCGGTGAGCAACAGCTGCTGGCCCTTAACCGTGCCCTGCTCAGTCACCCGCGGCTGTTGATCCTCGACGAACCCTCGATGGGCCTTGCGCCGAAGATGGTAGATAACATTTTTTCCGTCATCGCCGACCTGCGCGAGCGCGGCGTTGCCCTGCTGCTCATCGAACAAAACGCCCGTCTCGCGCTGGAAGTCACCGACAGCGCGTGGGTCATGGACAGCAGCAGCATTGTTCATCATGGCGAATCGAAAGCGCTGCTCAATGACGACCAGATTGCACAGATTTATTTGGGCGAAATGCCCATTTAACAACACCAGCCAACACCAGGGAAATACAATGAAAACAGTAAAAATCAGTGCGCTCAGCGCCGCTATCCTCCTCGGCAGCTTTGCCTCGACGGCAGCTTGGGCAGCCGAAGGGGAAACCGTGGTTATCGGTCTGGCAGGCCCGCTCACCGGCCCGTCCGCCCGTATCGGTAAAGATCTGGAAAACGGCGCGCAGTTGGCTATCGATGACATCAACAAGCAGCACCCGACCATCGGCGGCAAAGCGGTAACCTTCAAACTGCAGTCCGAAGACGATCAGTCAGACCCGCGCACTGCCGTAGCCGTCGCGCAGCGTCTGGTGGATAGCGGCGTGGCGGGCGTGGTCGGCCACTGGAACACCGGCACCAGCATTCCTGCCGCACGTATCTATCACGATGCGGGCATCGCCCAGGTGGCACCGGTCGCAACCGGCCATGCCTATACCAAACAGGGTTTTGACACCAGCTTCCGAGTGATGGGCCACGACGATGACGGCGGCCAGCTCGCCGGCCAGTACGCGGTCAACGCGCTGAAAGCCAAACGCATTGCGGTGATCGACGACCGTACCGCCTTTGGTCAGGGTCTGGCGGACCAGTTTATTAAATCGCTTGAAGCGCAGGGCGTGAAGGTTGTCGATCGTCAGTATGTGGATGACAAAACGGTGGACTTCAGCGCCGTGCTGACCGCTATCCGGAGTAAAAACGCCGATCTGATCTTCTTCGGCGGCGTCGACAGCCAGGCCGCACCGCTGGCGCGTCGTATCAAACAGCTGGGCATGAACGCCACCCTGATGGGCGCAGGCGGATTTGTCAGCCAGACGTTCCTGCAGCTGGCGCAGAAAGAAGGCGAAGGCGTGGTCGCCCTCGAACCAGGCCTGCCGGTTGAGCAGATGCCGGGCGGTAAAGCGTTCGAACAGGCGTACCAGTCACGCTACCACACCCATATCGAACTGCACGCCCCGTTCGCCTATGACGCCACCCGCGTGCTGGTTGCGGCGATGGAAAAAGCAGACTCCGTTGAGCCGTCCGACTATCTGCCCGCCCTGCGCGCCATCAGCTACGCCGGCGTCACCGGACAGATCGCGTTTGATAAAGAAGGCAACCTGAAATCGCCGTCTTTCACCGTTTACAAAGTTGTCGATGGCAAATGGCAGCCGCAGACCGTGCTGGGTGGCGCAAAAGCGAAGTAACGCAGTGAGGGCAATGTGATGAGTGATAATAACGAGCTGGGCATTCTCGCCCGCCGCAAAATTGAAGCAGAAATTATTAAGCCAATTTATGAAATCCTGGTGCGCGAGATAGGAAAAGCTCGCGCCCAGGCGGTCATTGGCGAGGCTATCGAGCAGGCCGCGATTGACGCAGGCAAAGCGTTTGCCAGCAAAGAACCCAACGGCGCGGACGTCAAGAGTTTCATCGCTCTGCAGTATCTGTGGGAAAAAGATAACGCGCTTGACGTGAAGGTGATCGACGCCGACGACCAGCAGTACAACTACAACGTGACCCGCTGCCGCTACGCGGAGATGTATCACGAAATGGGGCTGGGAGAGATTGGTCATCTGCTCTCCTGCGCGCGCGATGAAAAATTCATCGTTGGCTATGCGCCGGACGTAAAGCTGACCCGCACGACCACCATCATGCAGGGCGGTTCGTGCTGTGATTTCCGCTACCGCAGTAGTAAGGACAAGACATGATCCGCATTAACGCCGAACGGCTGTGGTCAACGCTTGAGATGATGGCGCAGATCGGCGGCACGCCCGCCGGTGGCGTGACCCGCCTGGCACTGAGCGAGGAAGATCGCATTGCGCGTAACCTGCTGCGCGACTGGGCGCTGGACGCGGGTTTCACCTGCGACATCGACAGCATGGGCACTATGTTTATCCGCCGCGCCGGGAAAAACCCGCAGCTTGCTCCGGTCATGACAGGTTCACATGTGGATACCCAGCCGCTGGGCGGTAACTACGACGGGGTGTACGGCGTGCTGGCCGGGCTGGAGCTGCTGCGTACCCTAAACGATCGTCACGTTGAGACTGAACGTGACGTTGTGCTGGTGAACTGGACTAACGAAGAAGGCGCGCGCTTTGCGCCGGCCATGCTCGCTTCAGGGGTCTGGACGGGACAATTTAGCGAAGCGTACGCGCATTCCCGCGCGGATAACGAAGGCATCACCGTGGGGGAAGCGCTGGATAACATCGGCTACCGGGGGAAAGCCCCTGCCCGCGCGTTTCCGGTTCACGCCTGCTACGAACTGCACATCGAGCAGGGCCCGATCCTGGAAGATGAAGCCGTCGATATCGGGTTAGTCCGTGCGGCTATGGGCCAGCGCTGGTTTAC
Organism: Enterobacter asburiae; assembly: GCA_011754535.1. NCBI lineage: Bacteria > Pseudomonadati > Pseudomonadota > Gammaproteobacteria > Enterobacterales > Enterobacteriaceae > Enterobacter > Enterobacter asburiae. Next base: position 2,529,416 of record JAAQVN010000001.1, read on the forward strand.
CCTCACGCTGGATGGATTCGCCGCCCATGCCGGCACCACGCCGATGCACAGCCGCCGCGATGCGTTAACCGCCTTTGCCGATCTGGCGCTGAAGGTGGAAGAGATTGGCTATCGGCATGCGCCGGACGGACGCGCGACGATCGGTATGGCGCAGGTTACGCCAAATTCGCGCAACGTAGTGCCGTCTCGCGTGGTGTGCAGCGTGGAGTTCAGACATCCTGCCCGGGAGGCGCTGGAAGCGATGGAGACAGCGCTGCATCTGGCGGCGCAAAGCCTGAGCGCGCGGGGCGTAACGGCTGATGTGGAACGGATTTTTGACTACGAGCCGATTGCGTTTGATGCCGTATGCCTGGCCCGCACGGAGAAAGCAGTAGCGGAACTGGGCTATTCGTCGAAATCCATGGTCTCTGGCGCGGGACACGACGCCTGCTACGTCAGCAAAGTCGCGCCTGCCAGCATGATCTTCATTCCCTGCGTGAAGGGTATCAGCCACAACGAAGCCGAGAAGATCCTGCCGGAGTGGGCAGAGAAAGGGGCAAACGTGCTGCTGCACAGCGTGCTTGCCGCCGCGCAGGACACATAAGCCGCCTTACCGGGCCTGCAAAAACGCTCCCGCAGGCCCGGTAAGCTCAACCTGGCACATTTTACGGCTTCGGCACCTTCGCCAGGCTAAACCAGATCCCGACGGCCAGCAGCAACAGCATTCCTCCTGCGCTGCCCAGCGCCACGCTGTGCGAGGTGATAAACGCGCTTTTCGCCGCTTCAATCACCGGCTCCGCCAGCGTCGGCGTCAGATCCTGCGCTACCTTCATTGCCTCACCTATGGATGACGAAGCCTGGTCGACGAGCGATGCATTGAGCCCCTGCGGCAGATTAATTGACGCGGAGAAGCTGCGGGTCAACAGCAGACCAAAGATGGCGATCCCCAGCCCGGCGCCCAGTTCATAGGACATGGTTTCAATGGCCCCTGCGGCGGCTGCTTTCTCTTTCGGCGCGGCCGCCATAATGGCCGAGGTCGAGGCCAGAAGCGCGCTGGCGGCGCTAAAGCCCAGCAGCACCATCAGGCCCCACGCCTGCCACTGCTGCGTGCTGAAATCAAGCATCGACAGACCGATAAAGCTGACCGCACTGAGGCCCATACCACCCGCAGCGACAATGCGCAGCCCCAGACGGCCCACCAGCACACCGGCGATCGGCCCGCTGAATCCGCTAGCCACCATCACCGGGAGCATGAACATGCCCGCCTCGAAGGGCGTAAAGCGGTGGACAAACTGCAGCTCTTGCGCCATCAGCAGTTCAAAGCCCACCAGCGCGATCATCGCCGTCATCGCCATCACCACGCCGCTTAAAATGATGCGGTGACAGAACAGGCGCATGTCGATCATCGGCACGCGGGCGCGCAGCTGGATGCGCACGAAAATAAACAGCATCACGGCCCCCGTGAGCAAGGTACACGCCACAAGCCACGGCGACAGAACGCCTTTTAACGCGGTTTTGGCGCTGTAGACCAGCAGTAGAATGGCCACAATCAGCATGATCGCATGGCTCATATTTAACGGCTGCTCAGGGCGCCCTTCCTGCTGCGGGACAAAGCGCGCGGCAAGGGTAACGACGATAAGCACGATCGGCACGTTGATCAAAAATACCGAGCCCCAGTAGAAGTGCTCCAGCAGCATACCGCCAATCAGCGGACCAAACGCCGCCCCGCCTGAACCCACCGCCGCCCAGACGCCGAGCGCGATGTTGCGATCTTTCGCGTCGGTAAAGAGCGTGCGGATCCCCGCAAGCGTAGCCGGGATGATCATTGCCGCACCGATCGCCAGCGAGGCGCGCGCCGCTATCAGCCACCCTGCTGAGGGGGCAAACGCGGCCGCCAGCGACGACAGGCCAAACAGCGTGCTGCCGATTATCAATAGCCGTTTAAAACCGATGCGGTCACCCAGGGCGCCCATCGGCAGCACCATTCCCGCCATCACCAGCGAGTAAATATCGATGATCCACAGCAATTCATTGCCGCTGGCGCCCAGCGTCATGCTCAATGTCGGCGCCGCCACGTGCAGCACCGTCGCGTCAATCGCCACCGGGATATACACCAGCACGATAATCACTAACGCTAACCACTGACGAAACATAAATTTCCTTTTTATTTCAAACATGGACACATGTCCAGGATGCGATCCTACGTAAAGTTGAACGCATGTCCAGCTTTTTGTTACACTCGTTTCGGTCCTATTGAGGGTAGAAAAAAATGCGGTATTTGAACAAGGAAGAGAGACGGGAAGCAATCCTCCAGGCCGCGATGCGTGTGGCCCTGAGCGAGGGGCTGGCCGCTATGACGGTACGGCGCATTGCCGCAGAAGCGGGCGTCGCGACCGGACAGGTCCACCACCACTTTGCCTCCGGCGGCGAGTTAAAATCGCTGGCGTTTGTGCGCGTGATCCGCGAGCTGCTGGATGCCGACGTGGTGGGCGAAAACGCCAGCTGGCGGGAACGGCTGCACAGCATGCTCGGCAGTGACGACGGTGGCCTTGAACCTTACATTCGCCTCTGGCGGGAAGCCCAAATTCTCGCCAGCCGGGATCCCGAGATCAAAGCGGCTTATGTCCTGACCATGGAGATGTGGCATCAGGAGACCGTGGCGATTATCCGTGCCGGGGCGGCTGCCTGCGCGTTCACGCTTAGCGATCGGGCGGAAAATATCGCCTGGCGTTTAATAGGGCTGGTTTGTGGCCTGGATGGGATCGCCGTATTAAATATGCCAGAAATGGACGAGGCGGCGTTTAATAAGCATCTCGACAAACTTATCACGCTGGAATTGTTTTAATACTCCTTCTGGAGTATTAATTTTTGCACTAGTTACAATTAGTAACACATTAAGCGAACCCTTATTTCCATTCTAATCTCGGGGGTTCGCTTTTTTATCTATCCTTTCAGATGTATCCCAAAACATCCTAAAAACCCAATAATACACAACCACCCATCTTTTTGTTTTTACTTCATTTTTCTCTCCGTCAAGGTAAGCAAGAGGGCGATATGTCGCAACAAAGTGAAAAGAATAATCAGCATCTATTGAGTAACTGGAAACCTGAAAACGCGCAATTTTGGGAGAATAAAGGAAAACATATCGCACGAAGAAACCTATGGATTTCTGTGGCTTGTCTGCTCCTTGCGTTTTGCGTGTGGATGCTATTTAGCGCCGTTGCGGTCAACCTCAATAAAGTCGGATTTAATTTCTCCACCGATGAGCTTTTTATGCTAACGGCATTACCTTCGCTCTCCGGCGCGATATTACGCGTCCCCTACTCGTTTATGGTGCCAATATTTGGCGGACGTTACTGGACGGTATTGAGTACCGTTATCCTGATTATTCCCTGCGTCTGGCTGGGGATTGCCGTTCAAAATACGGCCACCCCGTACTGGGTTTTTATCATCATCGCGCTGCTCTGCGGTTTTGCCGGAGCCAACTTCGCATCCAGCATGGGTAACATCAGCTTCTTCTTCCCGAAAGCCAGACAGGGCAGCGCGCTGGGCATCAACGGCGGGCTGGGCAACCTGGGCGTCAGCGTGATGCAGCTGGTGGCGCCCTTGGTGATTTTCCTGCCGATGTTTACCTTCCTCGGCGTGCACGGCGTGCCGCAGGAGGACGGCTCGACGATGTGGCTGGCCAATGCGGCCTGGATCTGGGTGCCGCTGCTGCTGCTGGCAACCCTTGCGGCATTTTTCGGCATGAACGATATTGCCAGTTCAAAAGCCTCCATCGCCAGCCAGCTGCCGGTGCTGAAGCGCTTTCACCTCTGGCTGCTAAGCCTGCTCTATCTGGCGACCTTCGGCTCCTTTATCGGCTTCTCGGCGGGCTTTGCCATGCTGTCAAAAACCCAGTTCCCGGACGTGAACATCCTGCACCTCGCCTTCTTTGGCCCACTTATCGGCGCGCTGGCGCGTTCAGCGGGCGGGATGATCTCTGACAAACTGGGCGGCGTGCGGGTCACGCTGATTAACTTCGTCTTTATGGCCCTCTTTAGCGCCCTGATCTTCCTGACCCTGCCCGGCTCTGGCTCCGGCAGCTTTGTCGCCTTCTATCTGGTGTTTATGGGCCTGTTCCTTACCGCCGGGCTGGGCAGCGGTTCGACCTTCCAGATGATCGCGATTATCTTCCGCCAAATCACCCTCGACCGCGTCAAAAAGCAGGGCGGCACGGACGAGCAGGCGCAGCACGAAGCGGTGACGGAGACCGCCGCCGCGCTGGGCTTTATCTCCGCCATCGGCGCCGTTGGCGGGTTCTTTATTCCCAAAGCCTTTGGCACCTCGCTGGCGATGACCGGGTCACCGGTCGGTGCCATGAAGGTCTTCCTCGCGTTTTACATCGTCTGCGTGCTTGTCACCTGGCTGGTGTACGGCCGCAAATCCTCACAAAAATAAAAATTACATCTTCGCCGGAGCGTGATGCAGCACTCTCCGGCCATGCTATCGAAGCAGGAGAAATGTCATGAGCAAACTGCTGGACCGTTTCCGTTACTTCAAAACAAAAGGTGACAGTTTCGCCGATGGGCACGGGCAGGTGTATCACACCAACCGCGACTGGGAGGACAGCTACCGTCAGCGCTGGCAGTTCGACAAGATTGTCCGTTCCACCCACGGCGTGAACTGTACCGGCTCCTGCAGCTGGAAGATTTACGTCAAAAACGGCCTGGTGACCTGGGAAACCCAGCAGACCGATTACCCCCGCACCCGCCCTGACCTGCCCAACCACGAGCCGCGCGGCTGCCCGCGTGGCGCAAGCTACTCGTGGTATCTCTACAGCGCCAACCGTCTCAAATACCCGCTGGTGCGCCGCCGGCTGATTGAACTCTGGCGCGAGGCGCTGGCGCAGCATACCGATCCGGTGCTGGCCTGGGATGCCATTCAAAACGATCCGCAAAAGGCGCAGAGCTACAGGAAGGCGCGCGGTAAAGGCGGGTTTATCCGCTCGAACTGGAAAGAGCTAAACCAGCTGATTGCCGCCGCCAACGTCTGGACCATCAAACACTACGGCCCGGATCGCGTGGCCGGTTTCTCGCCTATTCCGGCGATGTCGATGGTCTCCTACGCCGCCGGTACGCGCTATCTCTCCCTGCTGGGCGGCACCTGCCTCAGCTTCTACGACTGGTACTGTGACCTGCCGCCTGCATCGCCGATGACCTGGGGCGAGCAGACCGACGTGCCGGAGTCCGCCGACTGGTACAACTCCAGCTACATCATCGCCTGGGGCTCGAACGTGCCGCAGACCCGTACCCCGGACGCCCACTTCTTCACCGAGGTGCGCTACAAGGGGACCAAGACCGTCGCCATTACGCCGGACTTCTCTGAAGTGGCTAAGCTGAGCGACCAGTGGCTTGCCCCTAAACAGGGCACCGACAGCGCCCTCGCTATGGCGATGGGCCACGTGATCCTCAAAGAGTTCCACCTCGATAACCCGAGCGATTACTTCCTTAACTACTGCCGCCGCTATACCGACATGCCGATGCTGGTCCTGCTGGATGAGCAGGCAGACGGTCGCGTGGTGCCGGGCCGCATGCTACGCGCCTCGGACCTTGTCGACGGGCTGGGGGAAACTAATAACCCAGAGTGGAAGACCGTCGCCTTCAATATTGCCGGGGATTTGGTGGTGCCAAACGGATCTATCGGTTTCCGCTGGGGAGAAAAAGGCAAATGGAACCTGGAATCACTTGCCGCAGGCCAGGAAACCGAACTGACGCTTTCGCTGCTCATTACCCACGATAGCGTTGCGGACGTTGCCTTCCCCTACTTTGGCGGCAACGAAAACCCGCACTTCCGCAGCGTGAAGCAGGAGCCGGTGCTGACCCGCCGCGTGCCGAGCAAAACCCTGACGCTCGCCGACGGCAGCGAGAAGCGAGTGGTCAGCGTTTACGATCTGGTGCTGGCTAACTACGGTCTCGATCGCGGCCTGGAAGACAGTAACGCCGCAGAAGGCTATGACCAGATCAAAGCTTATACCCCCGCCTGGGGCGAGCAGATCACCGGCGTGCCCGCCTGGCTGATTGAAAAAATCGCTCGCGAGTTTGCCGACACGGCGCACAAAACGCACGGTCGCTCAATGATCATCCTCGGTGCCGGGGTGAACCACTGGTACCACATGGACATGAACTACCGCGGGATGATCAACATGCTGGTCTTCTGCGGCTGCGTCGGGCAGAGCGGCGGCGGCTGGTCCCACTATGTGGGCCAGGAGAAACTGCGCCCGCAAACCGGCTGGCTGCCGCTGGCCTTCGCGCTGGACTGGAACCGCCCGCCGCGCCAGATGAACAGCACCTCCTTCTTCTACAACCATGCCAGCCAGTGGCGCTATGAGAAGCTGACCGCGCAGGAACTGCTCTCCCCGCTGGCAGATACGTCGAAATTCACCGGACACTTGATCGACTTCAACGTCCGCGCCGAGCGCATGGGCTGGCTGCCGTCAGCGCCGCAACTCAGCCTGAATCCGCTGCACATAAAAGCCCGCGCGGACGCGGCGGGCATGACGCCGCAGGAGTACACCGTTCAGGCGTTAAAATCCGGCGATATCCGCTTCGCCTGCGAGCAGCCGGACAACGGTAAGAACCATCCACGCAACCTGTTCGTCTGGCGCTCTAACCTGCTCGGCTCGTCCGGGAAAGGCCACGAGTACATGCTGAAATACCTGCTCGGCACCGAGAGCGGCATTCAGGGCGAGGATTTAGGCTCAACGGACGACGTGAAGCCTGAGGAAGTGGAGTGGCAAACCGCCGCCATCGAGGGCAAGCTGGACCTGCTGGTAACGCTCGACTTCCGTATGTCCAGCACCTGCCTGTTCTCGGATATCGTTCTGCCGACCGCCACCTGGTATGAAAAAGACGATATGAATACCTCGGACATGCACCCGTTTATTCACCCGCTCTCGGCCGCCGTCGACCCGGCGTGGGAATCGCGCAGCGACTGGGAGATCTACAAAGGCATCGCCAAAGTTTTCTCCGAGGTCTGCGTCGGCCACCTGGGCACTGAAACTGACGTGGTGTTGCAGCCGTTACAGCACGACTCCCCGGCGGAACTGTCGCAGCCGTTTGATATTCAGGACTGGCGCAAAGGGGAATGCGATCTGATCCCCGGTAAAACGGCTCCGAACATCGCCGTGGTCGAACGTAACTACCCGGAAACCTGGGAGCGCTTCACCTCCCTCGGCCCGCTGATGGACACGCTCGGCAACGGCGGAAAAGGCATATCGTGGAACACCCAGAACGAGGTGGATTTCCTCGGCAAGCTCAACTACGTCAAGCTCGACGGCCCGGCGAAAGGCCGACCGCGTATTGAAACCGCCATTGATGCCTCCGAGGTGATCCTCGCCCTCGCGCCGGAAACCAACGGCCAGGTGGCGGTGAAGGCCTGGGAAGCGCTCGGGGAACTGACCGGGCGCGATCACACCCACCTGGCGCTGAATAAGGAAGACGAGAAGATCCGCTTCCGCGATATCCAGGCGCAGCCGCGTAAAATCATCTCCAGCCCGACCTGGTCCGGTCTGGAAAGCGAGCATGTCTCCTACAACGCGGGCTATACCAACGTCCACGAGCTGATCCCGTGGCGTACCCTCTCTGGTCGGCAGCAGCTGTATCAGGATCATCCCTGGATGCGCGCCTTCGGTGAGAGCCTGGTGGCCTATCGTCCACCGATTGACACCCGCAGCGTCACCCATATGCGCGAGATCCCACCGAACGGCTTCCCGGAAAAAGCGCTCAACTTCCTGACGCCGCACCAGAAATGGGGCATTCACTCCACCTACAGCGAAAACCTGCTGATGCAGACCCTGTCGCGCGGCGGCCCCATCGTCTGGATCAGCGAAACCGACGCGCGCGAGCTGGGCATTGAGGACAACGACTGGATCGAAGCCTTCAACGCCAACGGCGCCCTCACCGCCCGCGCGGTAGTCAGCCAGCGCGTGCCGCCGGGTATGACCATGATGTACCACGCCCAGGAGCGCATCCTGAACATTCCGGGGTCAGAAGTGACCGGACGGCGCGGCGGGATCCACAACTCGGTGACGCGCGTCTGCCCGAAACCGACGCACATGATCGGCGGCTATGCCCAGCTGGCGTACAGCTTTAACTATTACGGCACCGTCGGCTCCAACCGCGACGAGTTCATCATGATCCGCAAAATGAAAAACATTAACTGGCTGGACGGCGAAGGTCGGGATCAGGTACAGGAGGCGAAAAAATGAAGATACGCTCACAGGTTGGCATGGTTCTGAATCTCGATAAATGCATTGGCTGCCACACCTGCTCGGTCACCTGCAAGAACGTCTGGACCGGGCGCGAAGGGATGGAGTATGCGTGGTTTAACAACGTCGAAACCAAACCGGGCATCGGCTACCCGAAAAACTGGGAAGATCAGGAGGAGTGGCAAGGGGGCTGGATCCGCGGCATACACGGCAAGCTGACGCCGCGCCTCGGCGGCAAAATGGGCGTGCTGTCGAAAATTTTCGCCAACCCCGTCCTGCCGCAGATTGACGATTATTACGAACCCTTCACCTTTGACTATCAGGATCTGCACCGCGCGCCGGAAGGGGATCACCTCCCTACCGCTCGCCCGCGCTCGCTGATTGACGGCAAGCGGATGGACAAAATCGTCTGGGGCCCCAACTGGGAGGAGCTGCTGGGCGGCGAGTTTGAAAAACGCGCCCGCGACCGCAACTTCCAGAAGATCCAGAAGGAGATGTACGGCCAGTTCGAAAACACCTTCATGATGTACCTGCCGCGCCTGTGCGAGCACTGTCTGAACCCGAGCTGCGTCGCCACCTGCCCGAGCGGCGCAATTTACAAGCGCGAAGAGGACGGCATCGTGCTGATCGACCAGGACAAATGCCGCGGCTGGCGCCTGTGCATCAGCGGCTGTCCGTACAAGAAAATCTACTTCAACTGGAAGAGCGGCAAGTCAGAAAAATGCATCTTCTGCTACCCGCGCATTGAGTCCGGCCAGCCGACCGTCTGCTCGGAAACCTGCGTCGGGCGCATCCGCTATCTCGGCGTGCTGTTGTACGACGCGGACCGCATTGAAGAGGCGGCAAGCACCGAGCATGAAACCGATCTGTACGAGCGCCAGTGCGACGTATTCCTCAACCCGAACGATCCGGCAGTGATTGAGGAAGCGCTGAAGCAGGGTATTCCGCAGAACGTGATTGACGCCGCCCAGCGTTCGCCGGTCTACAAAATGGCGATGGACTGGAAGCTCGCCCTGCCGCTGCACCCGGAATACCGCACCCTGCCGATGGTCTGGTACGTGCCGCCGCTGTCGCCGATTCAGTCCTACGCGGACGCCGGCGGCCTGCCGCAGAGTGACGGCGTCCTGCCTGCCGTGGAAAGCCTGCGTATTCCAGTGCAGTACCTGGCAAACATGCTCAGCGCGGGCGATACCGGCCCGGTGCTGCGCGCCCTGAAGCGCATGATGGCGATGCGTCACTACAAACGCTCCCAGACCGTGGAAGGCGTAACCGATACCCGCGCCATCGAAGAGGTCGGCCTGACCGAAGCGCAGGTTGAGGAGATGTACCGCTATCTGGCCATCGCCAACTACGAAGACCGCTTCGTGATCCCGACCAGCCACCGCGAAATGGCGCGCGACGCCTTCCCGGAGAAAAACGGCTGCGGCTTCACCTTTGGCGACGGCTGCCACGGCTCCGACACCAAATTCAACCTCTTCAACAGCAGTCGCATCGACGCGATCAACATCACCGAGGTGCGCGAACACGGGGAGCGAGAATAATGCAGATCCTTAAAATCATCGCGCTGCTGATTGAGTATCCCGATGAGCTGCTGTGGGAAAACCGCGATGAGGCGCTTTCCCTGGTTGAGCAGGACGCGCCCATGCTGCTGCCGTTTGCGCAGCAGCACCTGAGCGCCCCGCTGCTGGATAAGCAGGCCGAATGGTGTGAAGTGTTTGAACGCGGGCGCGCAACGTCTCTGCTGCTGTTCGAGCACGTTCACGCCGAGTCTCGCGATCGCGGTCAGGCGATGGTCGACCTGATGGGGCAGTATGAGAAAGCCGGGCTACAGCTCGACTGCCGCGAATTGCCGGACTATCTGCCGCTCTACCTGGAGTACCTCAGCATCGTTACTGATGAAGAGGCGCGCGAAGGATTGCAGAACGTCGCGCCGATCCTGGCGCTGATTGGCGGCCGCCTGAAGCAGCGCGGCGTGGCGCACTATCAGCTGTTTGATGCCCTGCTGACGCTTGCGGGCACGCGGCTCTCCAGCGACAGCGTGGCGAAACAGGTATCCGGTGAAAAACGGGATGATACCCGCCAGGCGCTGGACGCCGTGTGGGAAGAGGAACAGGTGAAGTTTATCGAAGACAACGCTACATCGTGCGACAGCTCGCCGATGCAGCAATATCAACGACGCTTTAGCCAGGACGTCGCGCCGCAGTACGTGGACGTCAGCGCCGGAGGCCCAAAATGATCCATTACCTGAACGTGTTTTTCTATGACATTTACCCCTACATCTGCGCCACCGTGTTTTTCCTCGGCAGCTGGCTGCGCTACGACTACGGGCAGTACACCTGGCGCGCCTCGTCAAGCCAGATGCTCAGCAAGCGCGGTATGAACTGGGCCTCTAACCTGTTTCATATCGGGATTCTGGGGATCTTCTTCGGGCACCTGTTCGGCATGTTAACCCCGCACTGGATGTACGCCTGGTTTTTACCCGTCGCGGTTAAGCAACAGCTAGCCATGATTGCGGGCGGAATTTGCGGCGTGCTGACGCTGATTGGCGGGTCAATGCTGCTTTACCGCCGCCTGTTCAACCAGCGGGTGCGCGCCACGTCCACCACGCCGGATATCATTATCATGAGTATTTTGCTGATCCAGTGCATCCTCGGGCTTTCAACCATTCCTTTCTCCGCCCAGTACCCTGACGGAAGCGAGATGATGAAGCTGGTCGGCTGGGCGCAGGGGATCGTGACGTTTAAGGGGGGCTCATCGGAGATGCTGAGCGGCGTTGCGCCGATCTTCCGCGTTCATCTGGTGCTGGGGATGACGATCTTCCTTATCTTCCCGTTCACCCGCCTGGTGCACGTGTGGAGCGCGCCGTTTGAGTACTTTACCCGGCGGTATCAGGTGGTGAGATCGCGCCGTTGATTTTGTCGGGTGGCGGCTTCGCCTTACCCGACCTGCGTTCAAGCTAGTGTAGGCCCGGGAAGGCGATGCCGCTACCGGGCGATTAAAACTGCAGCATCCCGTGCTGCATGAGGAATCCCCACCAGGGAATGCCGAGGAACATGTGGACTAAAAACGTGCACAGCGCCACGATCGTGCCGATTGTCCACCATGACTTAATGTCATTGTACCCCGAGGCGAAGATAATAGGTCCTGCTGCGCCACCATAGTGCGTGATACATCCGCCGTAGGAATTGGAAAACAGAATAGCAAGCGCCAGCAGAACAGGCGCCGTTCCGGTGACCAGACCTACGGTGGCAAACACCGGCACCATGGCCGCAACGTATGCCCCGCCGGAGGCAAAGAAATAGCGAACCAGCACGCTGAGAAACACGATAATCACGATAGTCATATTACCGGCGCTGAGAAAATCCAGATGCGCAGACAGGAAATCCGCCAGCCAGCGGAAAAATCCCTCCTTGCTCAGGGTGGCGCTCAGACCGATGATACCCCCGTACCACATCAGGGTATTCCAGCCGCCTTTATTTTTTTGAACATCACTCCAGCCAATAATATTAAACAGCAGCGCCGCCCCCATCGCGATAATAGCGACGGCGGATTCAGTGAGTCCAAGATGACGTGAGAAGATCCAGCCCAATAAAGCGGCGATAAAAATAACCACCAGTCCCTTCTCTTTAAGGCTCATTGCCCCAAGACTTTCCAGCCCGCTGGTCGCAATCGCGACATTATCAATATGCTTAATTTCCGGCGAGGCTACTCGGTAGCAAATATAGGGAATGATACACAGCATCAATAACCCCAGCGGGGCACCCGCCAGCATCCAGCCGATCCAGCTAATATGAATATGGAAAATATCTGAAATGAGCTGAAGCGCTAACGCGTTTCCGGCAAAGCCCGTTAAAAACATATAACTGGTCGTTTTAGTGACCATATAGACATTAACCATTAAATAACGGCCAGCCTTGCACGGTGTCTCTTTTGGCGTTGACCCCAGAACGGTCGCGATACTGTTAATAATCGGAAAAACCACCCCACCTGCCCGCGCGGTATTGGAGGGCGTGGCGGGTGCCAGCACCAGGTCCAGTAAGGCGGTAACATACCCCAGCCTTAGCGTCGTACTGCCAAATTTGAGGATGAACCAGTAAGCAAGCCGCTTTCCCAGGCCGGTCGTAACGAACGCCGCGCTAAGCGTAAAGGCGCTGAACACCAGCCAGGTTGTGCCTGAGGCGTATCCGCTCAGCACATCCATTGATTTGACAGGTGAATCCGGGAATTTTGTCACGGTAAAACAGGTTAACGCGACCGCAACGAGCATGATGACGGGTTCGGGATACGGTTTAATGACCAGGCCAACGATAGCGGACAAATATATTCCTGCCAGTATCCACGCCTCTTTAGTTAATCCATCAGGCGGAGGGATAAATATTGATAATAATATTATTACGGCAAGTAAAATTGTTTTTAAAATATTGGACTTAAGCATATCTCACCCATGAGAAAAGGGTCCCTGAATAGCAGAGGATTCTCCTGGGAGACGCCTCTGCCGGATAAATACATTTTCTAAATAAATAATAAGAAACTACACACCTACAACCGGGATATTATCACCTTCTGTGATTTTATATTCGGACAGGGTGTCAAAACTGAGATAGCGATAGATATTTTCATGCGCGCCATGAAGTTTTTCCGTATAGCTTAAATATTCTTCAACGGTTGGCATTTTACCCAGTATGGCCGCGACGGTGCTTAATTCTGCCGAGGCAAGGAACACGCTGGCATTCGTTCCCAGACGATGCGGGAAATTTCGGGTGGATGTCGATACCACGTGGCTCCCTTCGCGTACCCTCGCCTGGTTCCCCATGCAGAGGGAGCAGCCCGCAGGCTCGATTCGTGCCCCCGACTTTATAAACTGGCTAAAATAGCCCTCGCGGGAAAGCTGCCCGGCATCCATTTTGGTGGGAGGCGCAATCCACAACCGCGCCCGGCTTTCACGGGCGTCGGCCAGGATTTCACCCGCAGCGCGGAAATGACCGATGTTGGTCATGCAGGAGCCAATAAAGACCTCCTCTATCGGCGTGCTGGCCACCTCAGAAAGTAAGCGAGCGTCATCCGGATCGTCAGGTGCACAGACCACCGGTTCGGTGATTTCATTGAGATCAATGTCAATGACTGCGGCATATTCCGCTTCAGGATCGGCCGACAGCAGCGACGGGTTAGCCAGCCACGCCTCGATTTCAGCAATGCGTCGTTCAAGCGTGTTGGCGTTTTCATATCCCTGCTTAACCATCCAGCGCAGCAGGACCGCGTTGGAACGCAGGTACTGCGCGACCTTGTCTTCCGCCAGGCGCATCACGCAGGCGGCAGCGGACCGTTCAGCGGAGGCGTCAGCCAGCTCAAACGCCTGCTCTGCACTCAGTGTTTCCAGCCCTTCAATTTCGAGGATCCGGCCCGAGAAAATATTGCGCTTATTCTTTTTCTCCACCGTCAACAGGCCCTGCTTTCTGGCGTAGAGCGGAATCGCATGCACCAGGTCGCGCAGGGTGATCCCTTTCTGCATCTCACCCGTAAAGCGAACCAGCACCGATTCCGGCATATCCAGCGGCATAATGCCGGTTGCGGCGGCAAACGCCACCAGCCCGGAACCTCCCGGGAAAGAGATCCCCAGCGGGAAGCGGGTATGGGAGTCGGCACCGGTGCCCACCGTATCCGGCAGCAGCATACGGTTAAGCCAGGAGTGGATAATGCCGTCGCCCGGTTTTAGCGCGACCCCGTTACGACGGGTGATAAACTGCGGCAGGGTCTCATGAAGCTGAACGTCGACGGGCTTAGGGTACGCTGAGGTGTGGCAGAAAGACTGCATCACCAGATCGGCTGAAAACGTCAGGCAGGCAAGATCGGTTAACTCGTCGCGCGTCATCCCGCCGGTGGTGTCCTGAGAGCCCACGGTCGTGATTTTCGGCTCGCAATACTGTCCGGGACGGATCCCCGCGACGCCGCAGGCTTTACCCACCATTTTTTGTGCCAGCGTAAAACCGGCGGTGGATGGCGCTGGAGCGGAGGGCTTGCGGAATGCCTCTGAAGGCGCAAGCTTCAGCGATTCCCGCGCTTTCGCGGTCAGGCTGCGTCCGATAATTAGCGGGATCCGCCCGCCGGCCCGCACTTCATCCAGAAGCACCTCGGTTTTAAGCGTAAAGCGCGTCACCAGACGCTGGCTTTCCGTCTCGCGAATTTCGCCTTTGTAGGGATACAGATCGATCAGCATCCCGGTCGTCAGCGAGGAGACGTCCATCTCTACCGGCAAGGCACCGGAATCTTCCAGCGTATTGAAGAAAATCGGGGCAATTTTACCGCCGAACACAAACCCACCGTTACGCTTGTTCGGCACGAAAGGAATATCATTCCCGATGTGCCATAAGATCGAGTTGGTGGCGGACTTGCGTGATGACCCGGTTCCCACGACGTCGCCGACGTACGCCAGCGGCCAGCCTGGCTCTTTTAATTCTGCCAGCTGGCGCAAAGGGCCGCGCGCGCCGGGCTCATCAGGCTCAACCCCTTCCCTGGCGTTACTGAGCATGGAAAGCGCGTGCAGCGGAATATCCGGACGTGACCACGCCTCCGGTGCCGGAGACAAATCGTCGGTATTGGTTTCGCCCGGAACCTTGAACACCTTCAGGGTGATTTTTTCAGGCATCGCCGGACGGCGGGTAAACCACTCGGCATTTGCCCATGACTGAAGCACCTCTTTTGCCCTGACGTTACCGTTCAGCGCTTTGGCTTCCACCTGGCTGAATTTTTCGAAGATAAGGATAGTCGAACAAAGCTGCTGTGCGGCCAGCGGTGCCAGGCTCGGGTGGTCCAGAAGATCGATAAGCGGCTGAACATTATAGCCACCCTGCATGGAACCCAGCAGTGTCGTGGCCGCTTCGGGAGAGAGACCGTCAATACGGTATTCCTGTAGTGCCAGCTTAAATAAAAATTCGGCTTTTAACTTAGCCGCGGGATCGACGCCCGGGGGAACGCAATGGGTTAATAAATCGATTAATCGCGGATGATGCGTGGGCGCATCGTGAATTAAACGAGAAATAAGCGCATCGGTCTGCTCCGCAGTTAAGGGTTTTGCCGGAATACCCGATTCAGCACGCGCTTTCAGGTGCTGATTATAATCATCTAACATACGTACTCCTGTTAAAGCTAAAGTTGTTCACAAAATTCTGTTAGTCGTTCGAGCCCGTAAGGCCATTCACCAAAGCCTGATTCGGCATTAATATGCCCGGCCTCACCGATATCGATTAAGTGTCCCTCCCAGCGTGCCGCCCAGATCTGAGCGCGCGCGAAAGGCATCAGGGGGTCGTTTCTGCTGGCAAACATCAGGCAGGGAACCGGTAATGACGCTGGCTGAATGGCCTCTTCCAGGCCGAAAAAAGCGGGTTCTGCCGGCGCGACCATCACCACCCCGGCGACGTTGACCTGACGCGTTTGCAGCAGCCGGCATGCCGCCAGCGCGCCAAAGCTGTGGCCGACGAGAATGGCGGGCAGCTGACACGCTGCCAGCTCTCGGGAAATGGCGGAGACCCAGTTTTCAATGTCGGGCTCGAACCAGTTTTTCTGCTGGATCCGTTTCCAGAAAGGAAAATGCCGCCCCCAGCAGCTTTGCCAGTGATGTTCATCGCTGTCTCTCAGCCCCGGCACCAGAATAGGGGTATAAACGTTACTGAGCTGCTGCAGGCGTTGTTCAATCATGACGTTTTCCTGTTACGCTATTCGCGATTATTCGGGTGGAAACTGCGACAATAACCAGCCAACGGAAATAAGATCGGCGCTACCCCCGGGGCTTAAATTGCGTTTGATAAATTCCGCGTCCATTCTGAGTAGCGCGTTAACCAATTTATCCGCCGGGAGACGTTTTATTTTTAATAACCGCCTCGCATAGCGTCTGGCGTAGTTCAGACCTTCTATTCCCCCACGGGAAACCAAGTTGGTATCCGGATTCGCGGCCATCAAACCCAGCAGCATCCTCAAAAGCGCCACGTCTTCGGATTCGCCCTGACCTAACGCGGTGTGCAGGGGCGGGAGCCCCGCCTGGCGGACGTTCATAAAACCACTGGCAGCTTCCCCTCTCGCCCCGGTAAAGCCGTATGCCTGGAACTGCTGCTCGCCCTTCGTTCTGGCGATGCCGGTGGTTTTCAGCTCCTGCTCAACGATGCCGGTACAGATAATGCGGGTCTCATGGCATAAACTGCGCTGCGTGAGCGTTTCATCCCTTTGCGTCAGACGTCCCGCCGCCGCACACAGCAGCCCCAGCGAGAAGATCCCGCCTTTATGGGTATTCACCCCGCCGGTGGCGTTAAACATCGCCTGCTCGCAGGCCAGACCGGTTGGCCTTATCGCCCGCAGCGTTTGCGGGCCAGCAAGACGAGCCGTCTCTCTGCCAACGTTAAAAAACGTTGAGAACCAGGGGGCAATCGCCGCGATACTGGCCATGAACAGGGCGTAATCCATATCCTTATGCGCCCCGCTGTTTACGCGATCCACCAGACCCGGTTTTGGGGTCAAGCGAATTTCCCGGTACATCGCCTCGACAGCCAGTTCCGCGAAGGGTTGCTTGACGTCCGGCGCATTACATCTGGCAAGCGAAGTAGTCATCGGTTAACGCCTCGATTACGCGCGTGAGCTCGGCCTGCGAATGACGTCGCATGCGGGAACAAACATGAGCAGGTTCATGACAGATAAAGCATCTGCGCATCGGTTGCTGGATGGCATTTCTTTTCAGCAGGCCCGCTTTCGGACACAGCACGTCGATATCCCATAAGCGTCCCAGCGGATGGTTATCTTCCAGATGCGCCGTCACGTGTTTGATCATCCACGCGGGGGCCGCCACCGACCAGAGCGCTTCCGGGCCCGTGACTAGCTGTAGGGTCTGCTGGCGGCAGACCGTCCACTGATGGGTCCGTAACAGGTCACCGATCGCGTCATTGGCGGCGGCCATCACCCGTCTGGCCAGCGCGGTATCTTTGACCTCCCCCGGCCAGACCAGAGTGACGGAAACCACCGCATGATCCGACTGAAACAGCCACGCCTGCTGGCGACGGGCTCGTTGCTCTCTGCCGTTCAACACCTGTTCCAGAGAGACCTTCACGTTTGAGGCTTTATCCGTCATGGGAATTACTCCTTAACCTGGCGAACCACATCAATCACGCTGCCGTCTCGGTAGCGCACCACGCCCACGATCCGGTCAGTAAATTCGACAGGCTTAGGCTCACCCGAGATGAGCAGCGCTTTGTGGTACAGCGCATCGATATCGACAACGGCCAGCCCGGCGTTAATCAGACGTTCGCGGATCTCCGGACGCGCCGGGTTAACGGCAATACCGTGATCGGTAACCAAAACGTCAATGCTTTCGCCCGGCGTCACCAGGGTGGTGACCTGCCTGACAACGGTAGGAATTCGGCTGCGGATCAGCGGGGCAACTACAATGGTGAGATTGGCCGCCGCGGCGACGTCGCAATGCCCGCCCGACGCGCCGCGCATCACGCCGTCGGAACCGGTCAGCACGTTGACGTTGAACTGCGTGTCCACCTCCAGCGCGCTGAGGATGACCACGTCTACCCTGTCGCAGCAGGCAGCTTTTGCAGCCGGGTTCGCATAGACGTTGGTGGAAATTTCCACATGGTCGGGATTGACGGTCATGGAAGCGGCCGCTGCACCATCAAAGCTTTGCGTATCGAGGATCTTTTCAATGAGCCCCTTTTGATGCAGATCGACAATGCTGCCGGTGATCCCGCCGAGCGCAAAACGAGCGACAATATTGTGTTTGCGCATACGGGTTTCCATAAACCGCGTACAGGCGGTAGACGCCGCACCTGAACCAGTCTGAATGGAAAAGCCGTTGCGGAAATAGCCAGAATGTTCAATAACGTCGGCGGCAGAACGGGCAATCATCAGCTCACGTGGATTACTGGTCACCCTCGCGGCGCCGACGCTGATTTTTGCCGGGTCGCCGACGCTCTCAATCTGCACCACATAGTCAACCCGATCCTGAACGATACTGGCCGGCAGGTTGGGAAACGGCTTCAGGGTTTCAGTAAGCAAGACCACCTTTTTGGCATATTGCGCGTCGACCATGGCGTAACCGAGCGAGCCGCACTGCGATGTGCCGCCGTTGCCGCTGGCATTGCCATATTCATCGCAGCAGGACACCGCCAGAAAGGCGACATCAATGGCAATTTCACCCTTTTGAATCAGATTCACCCGCCCGCCGTGGGAGTGGATCTGTACCGGCTCGTCCATCAGCCCGTGTGAAATCGCATCCGCCAGCTCGCCACGCATGCCGGAGGTATAGATTTTGCCAATCACGCCACTGCGAATGTGTTCAATAAGCGGCGCATTGCACGACATCAATGAACTGGAGGCGAGTGTGATCCCTTTCAGACCGCGCTGAGCCAGCTTATCCATCACGTAATTAATGACCTTATCGCCCTCGCGGAACGCGTGATGAAAGGATACGGTCATGCCGTCATGCAGATCGCAGCGGGCCAGCACGTCGTCCACGCTGGCAAAAAGCTTGCGGTGAGACTTTTGCTGAAGATCAGCAAGATAAGGCGTCGTCGCGTTGGCGCCGTTGAAGGCGACGTACTCACGGCGAGAGCCAGGAATGTGGTGCAGGGTTTCAGTGAGACTTTTCATTATTCATCCTGTCGCTTGCGGTTAAAGGGATTACTGACGAATGCCGGAGGCATTTTTGCGCTCGATAACGACGCGGGCATGGTTGATGATTGGCGCATCGATCATTTTTCCGTTCAGCGAAATCACCCCCAGTCCGTTGCGTTCTCCCTCTTCTGCGGCAGCAATCACGCGCTGGGCGTAATCCACTTCTTCCTGCGTGGGCGCGTAGGCGTTGTGAAGAATTTCAATTTGTCGCGGATTAATCAGCGATTTTCCGTTGAAGCCCATCCTGCGGATGAGATCCACTTCTTTCAGGAAACCGACCTCGTCATTCACGTCGGCGTACACCACGTCAAAAGCGTCGATCCCTGCCCCGCGCGCGGCATGCAGTACGGCGCAGCGGGCATAGAACAGTTCGGTCCCATCGCCCCGCTCAGTTTGCATATCCATCACGTAGTCAAAGGCGGCGAGCGCAATCCCCATTAAACGGTCGGAGGATTTCGCAATGGCGACAGCATTAATGACGCCGACGGCGGATTCGATTGCCGCCATTAATTTCGTTGAGCCAACAGGACGCCCGCAGCTTTCTTCAATGCGGACGATTTCACGTTCGAGCTGATAAATATCTTCCGGAGTATCGGTTTTCGGCAGACGAATAACGTCCACCCCTGCCCTGACGGCGGCTTCCAGATCCTTTAAGCCAAAAGGGGTATTCAGCGGGTTAATTCTGACAACGGTTTCAATATCGTTGTACATCGGGTGTTGCAGGGCGTGAAATACCAAAAGACGCGCGCTGTCTTTTTCTTTCAGCGCAACGGCATCTTCCAGGTCAAACATAATTGAGTCTGGTTTATAGATAAATGCCGTCGACAGCATGGCGGCACTTGAACCGGGAATAAATAACATACTGCGGCGTAACTTTTTCATCATAACGTTTCCCATGCAATGTCTTCCCGGGCTGTACCTCTGAGCAGAGCAGCCTGCACGCGGGCGCGGATCACGCAATCCAGCGCGCCTTTATCATCAATAACGACAAGCCCCTGCTCGATGTTGAACGCGGCCAGGGTTTCATTGACAACCTCAGTAATTCGGTCGCCAAATTGCTTATACACTTCGCTCTGGATGACCACATCCAGCCCGCTCTCGACGGGACTGACCTTAACCATCAGGTCGCTGGACTCCAGCGTTCCCGCCATCGCGGCTTGCACAATTTTCATATTCTTATTCCTGTGATAATGCGCTTAAACCGCTGCCGTCAGCGGCTCGGATAAACAGGGCTGATGCAGCGATCCGTTATTCAGAAACGCGCGCGTGGTGGCAGGCACCATGCGGCTGGCGGCAGCGATGTTGTTTTCTTTTAATAAACGACGAACGGCTGAAGCCGATACCGGCACATTATTACCGTCCGTTCTTCTTGCTATTTCGTGTACGTTAATACGGGCCGCCGCGCTCGTCTCTTCTTCCAGCCAGCGGTGCATCGCCCGGTTATATTCGGCGGTTAACGGACAAAACGGCTCGGTACCCACAAAACGATGATTAATATTCAACGCGGGGGCGATGTAATTTCTGAACAGCAGGAGATCAATGGCCGCGTAGGTTTTATCGATGACCTGCTTATCTTTCAGGAAATAGCCCGGGAAAGTGCCGCGCGAAATAATATATGCCGACCCCGGATGAACGGTGACGTTTGGCAGGTGACGCGCCCCGTCCCTGACCATCGCGAACCGTTCTTTAAACGAAAATGCGGAGACATCTTCCTGGACCACGAAAACATGTAACGCGTCGCACCGGCTTGCCGCATGTTCAATTAGATATTGATGGCCGAGGGTGAACGGATTGGCGTTCATCACAATGGCGCCGATATTTTTCCCCGGCATGAAATGATGGCGGCGCAACTGGCTGCAATAACGATGAATACCTACCGGCGTATTCTCCATTAATGACGCACGGTTCTCGACCGTCACCAGCGGATAAAACCCGCATCCGCGAAACGATTTCACGTTATCCGGACAGGTAAAAAGAAAGAGCTGATGTTCACCGTTTTGTGCCGCCAGCAGCTCGGCCTCATGAATTAACGTCAGGCTTAACGACGTGCCCCGCCACGCGGGATCCACCGCAATGCACTTCAGCGTGTTACCCGCAATGCCGGTACAGGCGACAAGATGGCGTTGATAGCGCGCAACAATAAATTGCTCAATATCATCATCAATGCCTAAACCGTTGCGGGCCAGGAAGCGGACAACCTCTTCCCGGGACTGGGCGTTACCGGCGTGAATAACCTCAAACTCGGGTGTTCTGTCGGTGTACATCTTCTCTCTCCTGAGCGTTTAGACAGCTAACGCTTGTGGCTGCGGTTGAGCTTCCACAATGGTATTAACCAGTCGGCCAATGTTTTCGATCTCCACTTCAACGCGATCGCCGTCGTGCATAAACAGAGGCGGGTTACGCTTTTTGCCGACCCCGCCCGGCGAACCGGTAATAATGACGTCGCCGGCGCTGAGGGAGGTAAACGTGCTGATGTAGGCGATAAGATCCGCCACTTTGTGGATCATGCTGCCGGTGGAGTCATTCTGGACCAGCATACCGTTCAGCCAGGTGTGAATGGTCAACGCGTGAGGATCGGGGATCTCGTCCGCCGTGGTCATATACGGGCCGAAGGCGCCGGTTTGCGTCCAGTTTTTACCGGCGGTGAACCAGGCGTGCTGCCAGTCGCGAACGGAGCCGTCCATATAGCAGCTGTATCCCGCGACATAGCTGAGCGCGTTATTGACGTCAATCCGGCTGCCGGGTTTACCGACGATCACGGCCAGCTCGCCTTCGTAATCGAACTCGCTGGAGAGAACCGGTTTTATTACCGGCCGCGCATGCCCGGTTTGCGAATCAGGAAAACGGATAAACAGCGTGGGGGCATTATTCGTCTCAGCAAACTCTTTTCTTTTTTCAGCGTAATTCATACCCACGCAGAAAATCTTTCCGGGCTCTTCTATAACGGGCAAAAAGATGATTTCTTCAGGACTAATATCCACCGGGCAATCGAGATACTGTCTGGCGACGTCTATCGCATCCCACTGAAGAAGGTCTTTCAATGTCGCATATTGATGGCCGATTTTATTACCCAAATCGATAAAGCCGGATGGCGTATAAATCCCGTAGCTTTTACGGCCCTGATGAATATAGCTTGCTAATTTCATGATAATACCCGATTGATATACGTGTTCTTTCTGTGTTCACGCCCCAGGGCGTGAACACATTGCCTGCTTTTTATTCTGCGGACTGGGCGGGTACCAGTACCGGTTTATTACCGGATGCCAGATACGTCGCCACCACGACGCCAACCCCAAGCAATGCCAGAATAAATCCAGTCATCCCCTGCCAGCCCATCGAATGGAAAACAAAACCGTTAATAAAACCAATAACCGAACCGCCCATGTAGTAGAAGAATAAATAGAGCGCGACGGCCTGGCCTCTTGCATGCGTTGCGTTTTTACTGACCCAGCTTAAACCGATAGAGTGGCAGCCGAAGAAACAGCCGGTAAAAATCACGGCACCAACGATAAAGGTCACCACATTCGACGTGAGTGTCAGCAGCATGCCGATCGCCATGATCAGGAACAACACGCGCAAGACTTTCATAGCGCCATATTTCGCCGATAAGCGACCTGCCTGCGGAGCCGTAAAGAAGCTCAGGGCGAAGCTAAAGGAGAGCAGACCCGCGTTTGCCGGTGAAATATGGAACGGCTCGCCTTTCAGGAAGAAGGCCAGATAGTTATAAAGTGAGGTAAATGCGCCGAAAATTATGAAGCTGATAACAAATGCCAGCGCCAGATTTTTGTTTTTGAAATGCGATGCCGCCCCTTTTACCATGCGCATCACGTTCAGACTCTGCGTAGGCGTGAAGTTCTTCGATTCTGGCAGCAGGAACTTCACCAGAATGGCAACTGCAATCAGACTGACCGCAAACCCGTAAAAGATGACATTGATGGAAACGTGATCGATAAGCTGGCTGGCAACAATACGCCCGGACATGCCACCCATCGAGTTACCGAAGACAAAATAGCCCGTCACGATGCCAGCCGCCACCGGGGCGACCTCTTCACTGATGTAGGCGGTGGCCGCCGCCGCGATGCCGCTCAGCGCCAGACCAATCACCGCACGCAGCGCCACCAGCATCGCCCAGGATTCCACCAGCGGGCAGAGCAGCGTCAGAATGCCGCCCAGCAGGAGGGAGACGATAATTAACCGCTTCCTGCCATAGTGGTCGGATAACGTTCCGGTAAATAGCAGCCCAATTGCCAGCAATGCCGTTTCTGCGGATAAGATAATACTCACCTGGCTGACCGGAACATTATATTCCACAGCAAGCGTCGGGAGCAGTGGCTGAATAAAAAACAACGAAGCAAGTTCCGCAAGCCCGGATAATGCCAGCGCCAGAATCACGCGAATATGCGCGCTGGCTTTTACCGGATCGGGAGCTTTCAGGGTATTGTTAGCATGCGTTAACGCCATAATAACCTCAGTATTATAGTTAAGGTACAGAATGTAATTGTTTAAGGTAGATATATTTCTTAGTCTGGCTTTTACCTAATCAACTTCAGAGAGCATTTTTTCAGGCACGCAGACAACACCCTCAAATAGCTTACGGGAAGTGCGAATTACCGCGGCTCGGGTGTTTTCGATATTATTCCCGTCCCTCAGTAATGATACGGATATTTTTCCACTTGGGTGTTCAATATCAATAATATTGGTAAAGCGCTCTTTTGGTCGATCGGCGACAATTTTAGCGGCGACGGAGCCTTCAATAAGCGTCGCGGTCGAAATTCCAATCGAGCCAGTAATGGCCAGTGATTTATGACAGGTGTGTGGCATGAAATACCGCACCTGAAGCGTTCCACCGTTACGCGCCCGGCTCAGGAGAACCGGTTTAGGGATCACTTTATTTGCCACGTCCCCTAAGCCCATCGCCTCGCCCGCCTGACGACGCAGGTTTTCCAGTCTTGCTTTAAACGCCGTATCGGCATCCAGTTCCGCGGGTGACTCCCCTCCTGTTTTCCCAAGGGCCGATGCCTCTATCAATACCATCGGCATTGCCATATCAATACAGGTAACCTCAATACCGTCGAATACGTTTATGACGCTGTCCGTCGGCAGCAATTTCCCTGTTTTTGAACCCGCAGAATTCAGGAAGGTTAAGCCAACGGGTGCGGCCGTACCCGGAACACCATCAATCTGGGTATCACCTTCATACTCGACCCGATAATCAGGCGTTTGCACTTCTGCGTCGACCAGCGTTCCGGTATTGAGATTGCGGATCCGCACCGTCGTCACCGGGCTTTGCGCCTTCACCAGCCCTTTTTCAATGGCAAAGGGGCCCACGGCACAGAGCATATTGCCGCAGTTTGGCGTGGTATCGACGCGACGCTCGTTCACCATCACCTGTGCGAATAAGTAATCCACATCAGCATCCGGACTGTCGGACGGACTGACGATCGCCACCTTACTGGTTTGCGGGCTTCCACCGCCAATGCCGTCAATTTCGAGTTCGTGGCCTGCGCCCATCAGGCTGAGTAAAACCGCGTCACGCGCTTCAGTTTCCGCAGGCAGATCGCTGGCCAGAATGACCGGGCCTTTTGAGGTGCCGCCACGCATTAATACGCAAGGGATCTTTAACATGTCTTTTTCTCATTTCGCGTTTATCAGGAACGCAATAAGGTTTTCACACTCCTGTTGATAACTCTAATGTCAAAAAAAGCAGGATTAATACGCTTTGCGTATTAATAGCCATTACGATACTGTGGGTATAGGAAAGTTATAATCAGGTGCGGATATGCAGCATGAATTACAGGGAATACAAGCGTTTGTAAAAATTGCAGAAATCGGATGTTTTACAAAAGCGTCGCAATTTCTTCATATTTCACAACCGGCTTTAACACGAAGAATTCAGAAACTGGAAGAGAGCCTGGGAACCACGCTGTTTGAACGGTCCACACGCAGCGTCAAGCTCACAACCGTGGGAAGGGAGTTTTTACCTAAGGCTAAGAATTTAATAGATTTTTATGAAAGCGCGATCCTGAGTATTAAAGAGATGGCGACGCATCAGGCAGGGGTTATTACCGTTTCCTGTATCCCAACTGCCGCGTTCTATTTTCTGCCTTCAGTGATACGAGATTATAACAATGACTATCCAAACATCCGTATCCGTATACTTGAGCACAGTGCCAGCGATTGTCTCGAAGCGGTGTTAAATGGCGACGCAGATTTCGGCATAAATATGATAAACGTCACACATCCCAATATTGATTTTGCGCCGCTGGTGAATGAACCCTTTGTTCTGGCATGCCGACGAGACAATGAGCTGGCGAAGAAACCATTGGTGACATGGGACGATCTGGCAGGCATGAAGCTAATTGGCGTAAGGCGCTCCAGTGGGAACCGTTCGCTTATCGATCAGGCGTTCGAGAAAATGGCCTGGAAACCGAACTGGTTTTATGAAGTGCGTCATCTGTCAACGTCGCTGGGGATGGTAGAAGCGGGTCTTGGCGTGTCTGTCGTTCCCAGCCTGGCGATGCCGACCGACGAACATCATGTTCTTGTCAGCCGTCCGCTGATTGAACCCGTGATACGGCGTACGCTGGGGCTGGTCCAACGCCGTGAAACGCCGCTAAGCCCGGCTGCGGAAAAATTCAGAGAGATGCTTGTTCAACTTTGGTCTGGTGAAAACAACAGCCCCTGGATCAGCAAATTTACTCAGTAAATTGGCCCAAAAGTATCGTTATTGGTTCTCCAGGTGACTCATACCGTTAGCGACAGTGCGAAATAATGGCTCCCGAACACAACACAGAAGGAGTTCGCGTGATGAAACCATTTTTTCGTACAGCATTACTGATCGGCATGATGAGCGCATTTTCCACTGAGGCTACCGCACAGGAGACAACCCGCATGAATACCAAAACCATTCGTGCAATGACGGGCGCAACGGCGACTTCGTCTTTATCCGCCTCACAAACTGCGTTAATCGTGGTGGATATCCAAAACGAATATTACGCAGGTAAAGATTTTCGTGGTCAGATGGTGATCCCTGATGGTGATAAGGTACTGAAGAATAGTCAAAAGCTGGTTAGCTATGCCCACCAAAAGGGGATGCCGGTCTACTTCGTTCGTCATATGGGGCCGAAAGACAGTCCACTGTTTGCCGAGGGCTCTCTCTCTGCGCAGTTCCATAAAGATCTGCAGCCTTCTGCGCAAGACGCCATTATCACCAAAGCGATCCCGAGCTCTTTTGTTGGCACCGATCTGGATGCGCAATTAAAGAAAAAAGGGATTAAAAAGGTGATTGTGATTGGCCTGATGACGCATATGTGCATTTCGTCCACCGCGCGTGACGCTGTACCGCTGGGTTACAGCGTGATTATTCCTGACGATGCAACGGCAACACGCGATCTGGATGACGGTCAGGGTGGCGTGGTGGATCACAAAACGCTTCAGCGGGCGGCATTAGCCGGTGTGGCCGATGTATTTGCTGAGGTAATGACCACCAAAGACGTTATGGCACTGCCGGTCACAAAATAAGACCGGGCTTGCTCCCTGTCACCAGCCAGACTTCTATACTGGCTGGCACATGGAGGCTTTTATGACGCTTAAAATTGGTATTGTGGTATTTGATGGCATCATCCCTTTTCACCTTTCGGTGCCCTATGCCGTATTTGAGAAAGCGCTAACGCCACAAGGCGAGCCCCTTTGTCAGTTGGTCGTTTGCGCCACTACGCCCGGCGCACTTAAAACCAATGCCGGATTCTCTATCGTTGTCGAGCGTGGGCTTGATGAGCTGGCCGGAATGGATATGGTGATCGTCCCAAGCTGGGACAGTCCCGAGCATGCCCCGGCCCCCGATCTCCTGCAGGCCCTGCAAAAAGCACATGCCGCGGGTTCGCGTATTGTGGGTTTGTGTATGGGCGCGTTTGTGGTTGCCGCCGCCGGGTTACTGGAACATCGCCCTGCTACGACGCACTGGCGATGGGCGGCTGATTTTCAGCGCCTTTATCCCTCCGTGCAGATGGATAAAGACGTTCTTTATATCGATAATGGTGACGTTGTCACTTCTGCGGGCACGGCGGCCAGTATCGACTGTTGCCTGCATCTGGTGCGTCAGGCCTGGGGTGCGGAAGTGGCAAATAGCGTAGCGCGGTTGCTGGTGGTACCGCCCCATCGCCAGGGTGGACAACGTCAATACGTAGAACTGCCGGTTCAGAACACGCGTCGTGGAGATAACTTTACCGACGCGCTAGCCTGGGCGACGGAAAACCTCCAGCTTGCGCTCACGCTGGACTGCGTGGCGGAAAAGGCCTGCATGAGCCGTCGCAGCTTTACCCGGCGTTTTCAGCAAACCACCGGTGAGAGTTTTTCGCGCTGGCTGCTCAACCAGCGCATTATCGTCGCACAGCGCTATCTCGAAAAAACCGACCAGCCTGTGGATGACATTGCCGAGCGTGTCGGTTTTCCCTCAACAACGTCCTTGCGCCGTCACTTTCACAAGCTGCTTAACACCTCGCCATCTCGCTATCGTCGCGAGTTTCGCGGCCGATAGCGAGGAGGCTATTTCCCGTGAGTTTCGAACCCTGCCATCACCGCCGTTAACTCCGCCAGTGAAAAACCGTGCTTCGGATCGTCAACGCCCAGCCCGAAGCGCTCCTGCATCAGCTGATACAGCGCCCCGGCATCCGGTAAATGGATCTGCTCCTCCACGTGACCGTTCTGCCAGTGGGTGAAGTTGAAGTTGGTCAGCGTCAGCTTGCCGCCGTCCGGCAGATGGCGGCACATCAGCAGATGATGACGGAAATGGGACTGCGGCCAGTGCGCCGACCAGAAGTTCCCCATCACGTAATCGCTGAAATATTGCGTCGTCAGGTCAAAATGGTACATCGACTGCCAGTGTTCGTGGTGGCGGAACTGCAGCACCCAGTCGTTGCCCTCGCTCAGCAGACGGTACAGCCCGTGCGGGGTCTCCTGCTCCTCGTTGGCAAGCAGACGAATCGGCGCCGTCAGCGTCTGTCCACCAAACCCCACGTCGGCAATCCAGCGCTCGCCATTCAGCTCGACCAGCAGCAGGCGATGCGTGCGCGGCGGCATTTGCGGCGGATTTGCCAGCACGACCCGACCCAGCACGCTGCGCACGGTAAACCCGACTTCACGCAAAACGCGCTCAAAAAGACCGTTTTGCTCAAAGCAATATCCCCCGCGTCGCGCCGTCACCAGCTTGTCCACCAGACATTGATCTTCAAGATGGATTTCGCGCGGCAGAACAACATCAATATTCTCAAAAGGGATCGCACAGTTGTGGTGTAAATGCAGCGCGCGCAGGGTATCGATATCCACCCGTGTCGGTTGCGCCCAGCCGATGCGGGCGAAATAGGCGGTCAGAAATGGGGACATACATCAGTTTCCTTTGATTGTGATGTTCTGTTTATAAACTAATTTTACGCAGTCACTTTGATTTACGTGCTTTTTCGCCATACTCATCGGTGTAGATGAGGAGATCCTATGAGCCATTTTCGCCCTGTTGAATTACGCCATGCCAGCCGTCTGCTCAACCACGGCCCCACCGTGCTTATCACCAGTCGGGATGAAACCCTCGACAGACGCAACGTGATGGCCGCCGCGTGGTCAATGCCCGTTGAGTTTGAACCGCCGCGCATCGCGATAGTCGTGGATAAAAGCACCTGGTCACGCGAGCTGATCGAGCGCAGCGGAAAGTTTGGCATCGTCATCCCCGGCGTGGCGGCGGCCAACTGGACATATGCGGTCGGTAGCGTCAGCGGGCGCGATGAAGACAAATTCAACTGCTACGGGATCCCGGTCGTTAACGGTCCTGAACTTGGCCTGCCGGTGATTGAAGAGAAATGCCTGGCGTGGATGGAGTGCCGGTTGCTACCCGTCACTTCCGCGGCAGAAAAATACGATACGCTGTTTGGCGAAGTGGTTTCCGCGGCGGCCGATGACCGCGCGTTTGTCGCCGGTCGCTGGCAGTTTGACGGGGATAAACTGAATACACTGCATCATCTGGGCGCGGGGACATTTGTGGCGAGCGGGAAAATAGTCAAGGCACTGGATTGAGAAACTCTCCCACAGGGCTTAGGAATCCCCAGTAATTTGCACGTTCACAGGCCATGCCGTTACAGAGTAGCAAGGAACATAAAGTGAACGGAATGACCACCAGAGCCGTATGTTCCCCCTCACCCCAGCCCTCTCCCTCAAGGGAGAGGGGGTCGTCCATGCAGGCATTATTTTGTGGGGATCCCTCAGCCCGACAGGGAGAGGGTGATCTTATTACTTCGCACGCCGTGAAATAATCTCATCCGCAACATTCCGCGGTGCTTCCGCAAAATGATGGAACTCCATCGTATACGTCGCGCGTCCCTGGGACATCGAGCGCAATGTCGTGGCATATCCAAACATCTCCGCCAGCGGTACGTCAGCGCGAATAATCTGGCTTCCGTACTGCTCCGCCATCCCCTGCACCATGCCGCGGCGGGAAGAGAGATCGCCCATGATGTTACCGGCGTACTCTTCCGGCGTTTCCACCTCCACGTGCATGATCGGCTCAAGGATAACCGGATCCGCTTTCCGAGCGCCCTCCTTGAAGCCGAGGATCGCCGCCATGCGGAACGCCATCTCCGAGGAGTCGACGTCGTGGTACGAGCCAAACGTCAGCGTCGCTTTGACGTCGACAACCGGATAGCCCGCCAACACGCCGCTGTTCATCGCCTCCCGCAGCCCTTTCTCAACGGACGGGATATACTCGCGCGGCACCACGCCACCCTTGGTGGCATCTTCAAATTTAAAGCCACTTCCGGGCTCCAGCGGCTCCAGGCTCAGGACCACATGGCCGTACTGCCCTTTACCACCGGACTGCCGGACAAATTTGCCTTCGATATCCTTCACCGCCTTGCGCAGGGTTTCGCGGTACGTCACCTGCGGACGACCAATATTCGCCTCGACGCCAAACTCACGCTTCATGCGGTCGACGATGATCTCAAGGTGTAGCTCGCCCATCCCGGAGATAATCGTCTGACCGGACTCTTCGTCAGTGTGCAGGCGAAACGACGGATCTTCCGCCGCCAGACGCTGGAGCGCGATCCCCATTTTCTCCTGATCGCCCTTGGTTTTTGGCTCGATCGCCAGCGAGATAACCGGGTCCGGGAACTCCATGCGCTCAAGCGTGATGACGGCGTTCGGATCGGTGAGCGTATCACCGGTGGTCACGTCCTTCAGCCCAACGCATGCTGCGATATCGCCCGCGCGCAGTTCGTCCACCTCATGGCGATCGTTGGCATGCATCAGCACGATACGACCGATGCGCTCTTTCTTCCCTTTCACCGGGTTATACACCGCGTCGCCTTTGCGCAGCACGCCAGAATACACGCGGATAAAGGTCAGTTGCCCGACGTACGGGTCGCTCATCAGCTTGAATGCCAGGGCCGAGAACGGCTCATCATCGCTCGGGTGACGCTCCGCGTGCTGCCCTTTTTCATCCACGCCATCAATGGCCGGCACGTCCAGCGGCGACGGCATAAGCTCAATCACCGCATCGAGCATGCGCTGTACGCCTTTATTCTTGAACGCGCTGCCACACAGCATCGGCTGGATTTCGCCCGAGATGGTGCGAATACGCAGTCCCCTGATGATTTCCGCTTCGTCGAGATCGCCCGTCTCCAGGTATTTATCCATCAGATCGTCGCTGGCTTCAGCTGCCGCAGAGACCATTTTCTCACGCCATTCTCTGGCGGTGCTGACTAAATCATCCGGCACGGGCGCATAGGTAAATACCATGCCCTGCGTCGCATCGTCCCACAGAATGGTGCGCATCTTGATGAGGTCCACCACGCCTGTAAAATGGTCTTCGGCACCCACCGGGATGACAATCGGCACCGGATTGGCCTTCAGGCGTTCCTGCATCATCCGCACCACGCGGAAGAAATCGGCGCCCGGACGGTCCATTTTGTTGACGAAGGCCAGTCGCGGAACGTGATATTTATTGGCCTGACGCCAGACGGTTTCCGACTGCGGCTGCACGCCGCCCACGGAGTCATACACCATCACGGCACCGTCGAGCACGCGCATAGAACGCTCCACTTCAATGGTGAAGTCCACGTGACCCGGGGTGTCGATGATGTTGATCCGGTGCGGTTCAAACCCTCTGTCCATACCCGGCCAGAAGCAGCTGACCGCCGCGGAGGTAATCGTGATCCCGCGCTCCTGCTCCTGCGCCATCCAGTCAGTGGTTGCCGCGCCATCGTGTACTTCACCCAGCTTGTGGCTCATCCCGGTATAAAACAGGATGCGCTCAGTGGTGGTGGTTTTACCGGCATCGATATGCGCGGAGATACCGATGTTGCGATAACGTTCGAGAGGGATGGGTCGGGGCATGATATTTCCTTAAGTCTCATGACTTGTCTGTGACGACCGGGATGGTCGTGCATTCGTTCGTTTGCTATAATAGTCCTATTGTACGAGTATTATCGAACTATTTTTTAACGGTTGACCTATTGTTGATATAGCTCAATCTGACGCCAAACGCAGGAAAACGATGATCCCAAACCACCCTGAAACTGAACAAATACTGCTGGAAAATGTGCTGTTTGCCCTCGGCAACCCGCTCCGGCTGTCGATTATCCGCCGGCTGGCCGATGGCAGTGAACTCAGCTGTAACGCGCTGCGCCCGAACGACGTGGTGAAGTCCACGATGACCCATCACTGGCGCGTTCTACGCGACAGCGGGGTCATCTGGCAGCGTCCGCAGGGACGAGAAAATATGATTTCATTGCGAAGAGAGGATCTGGATGCCCGCTTTCCGGGGCTGATGGACATCCTTTTACGTGCTCATTAAACCTCTTATCGCCGGGAGGGATATGTGCCTCCCGAACGTATCAGGACGACTGCGTCGACGCGAATTTCTTCGCAATCATTTCAGCAGTAGGCTGTAATCCCCCCAGGCTCCATTGCTCCGGCTCGTGTTCATCAATACGGATCCAGACCGAATTCCGGAATGCCGGATCCCCTTTCCCCTCGATTTCCACCATTAAGTCCGTCATTCGGCGCAGCAATTCCCTTTTTTGCTCGGCGTTCATGATCCCTTTAATCGTTTGTACATTCACAAATGGCATTGTATCCTCCCTAGAATCAAGGTCTAAAAATCATACTCAGATTAGAAAGGAAAACACCCTGTGTCAAAAGATAAATCATTGCCTTATCTCTCACCCGAACTGTGCGGGCTCGCAGAAGGGGCTAAAATCGTTGGCGATCAATGGATTTTGCTGATTTTGAGGGAGGCTTTTTACGGCATCACTCGCTTCGAGACCATGCGCAACCATACCGGCATCACTAAGCAGACGTTAGCAACGCGCTTAAAGTTGATGACGGAGCTGGGGTTGCTTTCCCGAAGACCTTACCGGGAAGAAGGATCGCGGGAACGGTATGAATACCAGCTTACCGACAAAAGCCGCGCTCTTGCCCCGGTGCTGCTATCTCTGATGGAATGGGGACACCTGCATGTTTTACACACCGCACCGCATATCACGCTGGTGGATAAAGCGAGTGGTGAACCGGTGCGCATTGGCTATGTGAATACGCAGGGCCATGAGGTCATGCGAAGCCAGGTTCAGATTGTGCCGTCAATAGAGGGGTAAGCCGGGCGGTGTGCCCCCTGCTTCCCCTGTCAGGTTACCTAATCCAAACCTTCTGCAGCGTGGCGCTCAGCGCAAACGGCACGCTTTTAGTGCTGAACGCCCGAGCGGTCAGAAAAATCGCTGGCGGAGAGAAGATCGCTCCGTGTTGCCGTCTGTTTCTGGCGGGCATACCGGTCAGGTACGCCTTCAGGACGCGTTTTGAAGCGACGGTGCAGCCACATATATTGTTCAGGTGCCATCCGCACGGCGCGCTCAATCGCCCTGTTCATCTGCGTCGCCACGGCGACTTTGTCGCTGCCCTGTAACGCCTCGCTGATATCCTCCAGAATAATCAGCTCGTATCCTGTACCGTCCGCCCTGCGGCGCGGCACGAATGGAATCACGGCAGGTTTCGCGCTTTTGACCAGCATATAGCTTCCAGCGGTCGTGGCGGCATCCGGAACCGCAAAAAACGGCGCAAACACGCTATTGGCTTTGCCATAGTCATGATCCGGGGCGTACCACAAAATCTCATTCTGTTTCAGCGAGCGGATCATGCCCTTTAAATCATGGCGATCGAGCATGGTTTTATTGGCGCGCAAACGCCCGCGCGTCTGTAGCCAGTCCAGGAGCGCATTATTGTTAGGGCGATACACCCCAATACCGGGGTTGAGCATGCCAAATATCCGCGCGCCCAGCTCAAGCGTCAGAAAATGCATCCCGACCAGCACCACGCCCTTTCCCTGCGCCCTGGCTTTTTCCATGTGCTCGTAACCCGTCACGGTAAAGCATTTCCGCACCCGCCATGCAGGCCAGAACCACGCCATGCCGGTTTCGATTACCCCCATCCCAACGGATTCAAAATTACGCTGCAGCAAAGATTCACGCTCTTCTGCTTTCATCTGCGGAAAGCAAAGCTCCAGGTTTCTGCGGGCAATCTCGACGCGGCGAGGAAGTAAGCGCATCGCCAGCCGACCAAGGCCATGACCGATTCTGAACAGTAGCGGATAAGGGAGCAGCATGATGAGCCACAGCGCGGCGATGCCTGTCCAGCTTAGCCAGTATCGAGGGTGGAAAAAGGCAGGTGAAAACCGGGGTAATTTTGTCATGAGAAAATTATCCTTTAACGTTGCTGTCCTTAATTGATTCTGTTGGCGATCTTTCCTAAGGATTTATTAAATGTCAGTCAGAAACGTTAAGTGTAACGGATCGGATAAAACTCACTTTTATCGTTTTTTGCGAAATGAGGGTCTGAGAGTCAGGAGAAACCGGGTAAGACGACGCTACCCGGCCCCAAAAATTACATTGAATACCCAGGCTTCTTAATTAACTCGTCCAGCTTCGGTCCTATTTCGGTATCCCAGACCTGGGCTTTCCAGTCTTCCTGGTTCACCTGGTTCAACGCCACCGATACCGAACTGTCTTTGCTGTTGAAATGGCGAATAATCACCTCGGCGATATCTGCCGCCAGCGCGGTTTTTTGCTCGTCGTTAAGATCGCGGGGAAAACATTTGATATCTACGTGTGGCATATGCAGGCTTCCTGTTATGTGTGAGCCTTCCACGTTATCAGATTATGTTGTTGGCCTTTAACACCTTGTGCAGTTCCGGCAGTTGACACACCGTATCCGCAATCGCCGTAAACCTGGGCGTGTTTGCCGCAAACCAGTCATGCCGAGGCCCCCAGGTGCGCGCCACCGCAATATATACGTCCAGCAGCGTCAGCCGTTCCCCCAGTGCAAACGGGGCGGCCTTAAGCTGGCTTTCAAACCACAAGTAGAGGGATTTCCGGTATTCGATGCAGTTTTTCTGCAGCTGTTCCGGCGCATCCGGCACCCAGCGTTCGGGATAGTCTGCATACGTAAACGTGGGATAGACGTTGGCCACAAACCAGATGAGCAGACGCTGAAACTGCTGACGCTCGGCCTGCCCCACGGGTGGAGCAAGATCGGGACATCTGTCGAGCACCATCAGGGCAATTGCCGCGGTTTCGGTCATGATGGCGCCATTTTCCAGCGCCAGCGTTGGCACCTGACACAGCGGGTTGAGCTTTTGCAGCAGCTCGCGCTGCGGGCCGGGCTGGTCAAACCCGTCCACGTTCACAAACTGATAAGGGATATCAGCCAGGGTGAGCATCGCTTCACCGATCGCCGAGCCCCAGCCGGGTACGCCATAGAGTTTAATCATGTTGCCCCCTGCGGGATGAAAACCCTAAGTGTAGAGCACCATTAGTAGGTTATCCCAAGCGGGTTGACCTCCGACTGCGTCACCGCTTCCCCCTGTTCGCCCCAGCGCGCCAGCACCTTCTGGTAATCTCCCCGCTTAATCGCGCCGTCAAGCGCGGCCTGCAGCGCGTACACCAGCTCATTACCTTTTTTGGTGGTGGTCGCAACATAGGCTTTTTTTGGCCCTAAACCGACCACGCGGGTTTTGCCCGTAAGCGCTGCTTTGTAAGCTGAAACCGACTGAGGGCCAAAGAACACATCCGCCCTGCCGGACTGGATATAGAGATTGCCCGAGGCATCGTCGTGGAGATAAACCGGCAGCGCGGGCGTCCGCCCCGCCTTTTTGTTCTCTTCGTTCCAGCCCAGCAGAATGCGCTCCTGATTCGTGCCGGAGCCGACAATCACCTTTTTCCCGGCCAGATCTTCCGCGCTTTTGATTGACTGGATCTCGCTTGTGGATTTCACCGAAAACGCCAGAGAATCGACGCGGTAGGTCGCAAAATCAAACTTCTCTTTACGCTGCTCGGTCACCGCAATGTTCACCAGCGCCACGTCGTATCGCCCGGAGGCAATCCCCAGCGGCCAGTCTTCCCACGCCGTCGGCACCAGCTTCAGCTTTAGCCCCAGGCTACCCGCCAGCAGGCGGGCCATATCCGGATCGCTGCCGATGCGCGTACGGTTATCGCTGGCCAGCAGCGCCAGCGGCGGAGAATTCAGCATCGAGATGGCGACCGTCAGCGTACCCGGCTCAACGAATTTGTAATTGGCGGGGATTTTCGCCACGGCCTGCGGATCCACCGTCACCGGCAGCGGCTGCTCGTTGGCTTTCAGATCAATGCTGGCGTGGCTCGCCGTTGTGAAGATCAGCCCCGCCAGAAGCCCATATTTCATTGGCACTCCTTATAAGACTTTCGAGAGGAACTGGCGCGTTCGCGGGTGCGACGGGCGGTTCAACACCTCGTCGCTGCTCCCCTGCTCAACGATTTTCCCGTCAACCATAAACACCACCTGGTCCGCCACTTCACGGGCAAAGCCGATCTCATGGGTGACCACCACCAGCGTGGTGCCGGAACGGGCGAGCTTTTTGATCACGTCCAGCACTTCGCCGACCAGTTCAGGGTCGAGCGCCGAGGTGGGCTCGTCAAACAGCATCACGCGGGGACGCAGCGCCAGCGCGCGGGCAATGGCGATACGCTGCTGCTGACCGCCGGAAAGATGGCGTGACCACGCATCGGCTTTATCCCGCAGCCCAACCACGTCCAGCAGGCTGTACGCCCTTTCCACCGCCTCTTTTTTGCCGAGCTTTTTATGCGCGATGGGCGCCTCTATCAGGTTTTCCAGCACCGTAAGATGCGGGAAGAGATTGAAGTTCTGGAACACGTAGCCCACGTTGACGCGCTGCCTGAGGATCTCCTTCTCCTTCAGCTCATAAAGCTTATCACCCTGACGACGGTAGCCGATGTAATCCCCGTCTATCTGGATAAAACCTTCGTCGACGCGCTCCAGGTGGTTAATGGTGCGCAGCAGCGTCGATTTGCCCGACCCGGACGGCCCGAGGATCACCGTTACTGACCCGGGAGGGATCTCAAGCGAAACGTTGTCGAGCGCCTTATGGCGGCCAAAAAACTTGCTGACGCCGGTGATCGAGATATGTCCTTCAGGAGAGGCTTGCATGGACGGGCTCCTGTGCTGGCGTGGTGGTCACGGAACGGGCGCGGCGGGTGTCGCGGTTCTGATTCACGGCGGAGCGGCGTTCGCTGCGTGCCAGACCGCGCTCGACAACATACTGAATTGCGGACAAGACGGTGGTAATGACCAGGTACCAGGCAGCCCCGACCATCAGCAGCGGGATCACCTCCTGCGTGCGGTTGTAGATCATCTGGATGGTATAGAACAGCTCCGGCATCGCCAGGACGTACACCATCGCCGTGCCCTTGGCGAGGCTGATGATTTCATTGAATCCCGACGGCAGGATTGTGCGCAGCGCCTGAGGTAAAATGATCCGCACCGTGCGGCGCCAGGCCGGGAGACCCAGCGCGGCGGCGGCTTCATACTGGCCGTGATCGACCCCGAGGAATCCCCCGCGAATGATCTCGGCGGTATAGGCGCTCTGCACCAGCGTCAGCCCCACCACGGCGGTGGAGAACTGCCCCAGCACGTTAATGGTCTCAAAGCTGCCCCAGGTGATGCCGGTGAACGGCACGCCGAGAGAGAGCGTGTCGTAGAGATAGGAAAAGTTGTACAGGATGATCAGCACCACGATCAGCGGCAGCGAGCGAAACAGCCAGATGTAGGCCCACGCCAGGCTGCTCAACAGCCATGACGAGGACAGTCTCGCCAGAGCCAGCATGCCGCCAATCACCACGCTCAGCGCGGTGCCGATCAGCGTCAGGAGCAGGGTCTGCCCTACGCCTTCGAGGATCACCGGGTCAAAGAACCAGCGGGCGAACACCGCCCACTCCCAGCGCGGGTTAAAGGCCACGGACTGAATCACGACGGCCAGGACAAACAGCGCCACCGCGGCGCCGACGGCCCGCAGCGGATAACGCGCCGGGACCACCTTAATGGTTTCAACGTTGCTCATCGTCGTTCCTCATGCGGTTTTACTGAACGCTTCGCGTACCAGCGTTTTAGTGAAGCGCAGCCGACCGTCAAAGGGCGGCTGGCTGTACTCTTCCGGATCCCGGTTCAGATCGAACTGCGGCTGATAGCCCTGGCTAAGATAAAGCCTGACCGCTTCCGGCTGGCGAAAACCGGTTGTCAGATAGATCTGGCTGTACCCTGCCAGCACCGCCCTGCGCTCCAGCTCCTGCACCACGCGCCCGGCAAATCCCTGCTGGCGCAGGGTTTTGTCCGTCCAGATGCGTTTGATTTCCGCGGTGCGTTCGTCGAAGGGCTTGTACGCGCCGGTGGCGATAATCTTCCCGTCGCGCTCCAGGACGATAAACAGCCCCTGCGGCGCTAAGTACCACTCGGTGAGTTCCACTTCCGCGTCTTTAGAGAAGTAGTCCCCGTAGCGGGCGGCATATTCACCGAACAGCCCCTCGATGATGGGCTGAAGCTCGGCATCTTCCGGCGACACGTCACGAAATCGTTCACTCATAGCGCCCCCTTAATCGCCCAGGCCAGCCGGGTTGACTTCTGACTGAGGAATGCGCTCAACGCCTTCCCCCCAGCGGTTGAGCACTTTGTCGTAATCGCCGTTTTTGATGACGCCGTTCAGCGCGGTTTGCACCGGCTCAACCAGCCCGCTGCCTTTTTTCAGCGTCACCGCGATGTGCGCCGCCTTAGGCCAGCCGCCGTCGACGCTACCCACCAGTTTGGTTTTCCCGTTCAGTGCCGCTTTCCAGGCACCAATCACGTTCGGGCCAAAGTAGGCATCCGCGCGCCCGGACTGCAGCGCCAGCGTTTGTGCCGCGTCGTCTTTGGTGTAGATCGGGGTAAAGGGCTTCAGTCCCTTCTTCAGGTTTTCGGCATTCCACGCCAGCAGGATGGCCTCCTGGTTGGTGCCGGAACCGACGATAATCCGCAGCCCGGCAATGTCCTCCGCTTTCTGAAGCGATTTGATCGGGCTGGTCGATTTCACGTAGAAACCGAGGGAGTCCTTACGGTAGGTGGCAAAATCAAACTTCTCTTTGCGCGCTTTGGTGACGGTAATGTTGCTGATGGCCGCATCGTATTTCCCCGATGCCACCCCCAGCGGCCAGTCTTCCCACGAGGTCGGCACCACGTTCAGCTCCAGCCCGAGGCTATCGGCCACCAGACGGGCGACGTCAACCTCGCTGCCGAGCAGCGTTTTGTTGTCGTCGGAAAATACCGTCAGCGGCGGTTGATTAAGGCCCGCCACCGCCACGGTAAATTTCCCCGGCACGGCAAAGCGATAATCTTTCGGGAGTTGCGCCACCGCCTCGCTGTTTTTGGCGGTGTTGATCGGCGTTTTGTTGGCCTCGATGCTCACGCCAGTGCCGTTAATATTCACATTCTCTGCCCAGACGGCAGGGGTAAAGGCCAGCGCGAGCGCCAGAATAAGCGATGTTTTCTGCATAGCGGTGTTCTCTTTTATTGTTGTGTGAACTGGTTTTTTGGTTGGTCTAAGCCCAGGCTCTCGCGCAGCGTGGTGCCCGGATAGTCGGTGCGGAACAGGCCACGGGCCTGCAGAACAGGTACAACCTGGTCAACAAAGCGCGGGAAGGTGTCCGGCGTACCGCCCTGAATGATGAAGCCGTCTGCGGCATAACCTTCAAACCAGGCCTGCAAACCGTCAGCCACCTCCTCCGGCGTGCCGGAAAAGCGCGGGCGCGGCGAAGCGGCTTCAAGCGCCACCTGACGCAGGGTTAAGCTGCGCTCGCGGGCATTACGCTTAATTTCATCGGTAGTGCTGCGGAAGCTGTTTTTGCCTAAGTCGCCGATATCCGGGAACGGCTCGTCGAGCGGATACTGGCTGAAATCGTGATGTTCAAAATAACGGCCGAGGTAGTTGAGGGCATCGTTAATCGATACCAGCGCCGCCGTGGTTTGATACTGGTTTTCCACGTCATCGGCATCTTTCCCCACTATCACGCTGACGCCCTGGAAAATATGTAGATCTGACGCGCGGCGGCCGTTCGTTTCCAGCTGCTGCTTCACGTCGCGATAAAACGCTTTCGCTTCTTCTAAGGTTTCGTGATGGGTAAAAATGGCGTCAGCATGTTTCGCCGCCAGTTTTTTACCGTCGTCCGACGCGCCCGCCTGAAAGACAATCGGTCGCCCTTGTGGCGTACGACCAATATTCAGCGGCCCGGCGACCTGGAAGAAATCCCCGTGGTGATCCAGGGTATGCAATTTTGCCGAATCAAAGAATTGACCGCTCTCTTTATTGCGCACAAAGGCGTCGCCCTCCCAGGAATCCCACAGCCCTTTCACCACGTCGAGATACTCATCGGCAATGCGGTAGCGCAGCGCATGCTCGGGGTGTTTTTCGCGGGAAAAGTTCTTTGCTGACCCTTCCAGCGGGGAAGTCACCACGTTCCAGCCCGCTCGGCCGTTGCTCAGGTGATCGAGGCTGGCGAACTGGCGCGCCGTGGTAAAGGGTTCGCTGTAGGATGTGGATAAGGTTCCCACCAGCCCCAGGCGTGAAGTGATGCTTGCCAGCGCGGAGAGTACCGTTAACGGTTCAAAGCGGTTTAAAAAGTGCGGAATAGATTTCTCATTTATATAGAGGCCGTCGGCAACGAACAAAAAATCGAGTTTGCCCTCCTCCGCTTTTAATGCCGTTTCTTTTACGAAATTAAAATTAATACTGGCATCGGCGACGGCCTCAGGGTGACGCCAGGCAGACATATTTCCGGACGCACCATGCAAAATGGTCCCGAGCCGCAGTTGACGATGTGCAGACATATTTACCTCTCCAGAATTAAACGTGTTGCAGCGCTTTTTCCGCAAGCTGTGCAAAATAGCGGGCAGCGGGCTCAATTAATGCTTCGTCCGGATTAAATGCCGGATGGTGTAAACCAAACGGGCTATTACTGCCGATGCTGACAAACGCCCCGGGAATAGACTGCAGATAAACCGCGAAATCTTCTCCGCCCATATGCAGTTCCGCGTGCCGGGTTTCGTACCCCGCCTCGCGGGCAACCGAGGTGGCAAAATCGGCCCAGCGCTCGTCGTTCACCAGCGCGGTGGGTCCGGCATACCAGGTAATATCAATCTGTGCGCTGAAGGCGCTGGCAAACCCGGCGGCGATTTCGCCCACGCGGGCCTTCACGTTCTGCTGCACCTCCGTGCGGTGGGTGCGCAGCGTGCCTTCAAGCTCGACGCTTTCCGGCAGCACGTTCCAGGTATTGCCGCCAGCAATGCGCGTCACGCTCAGCACCACTGAATCCAGCGTATTGACGTTGCGGCTGGCGACGCTTTGTAGCGCCGTTACAAGCTGGCTCGCCAGCACAATGGCGTCGTTGCCTTCGTGCGGGCGCGCGGCGTGCGCGCCTTTGCCGGTGATGCGGATCACGAAGCGGTCGACGTTGGCATAGAACGGTCCGCCGCGGGTGGCGAACTCACCGACCGGCAGACCGGGCTCGTTGTGCATACCGAAAATCGCGCTGACGTCACGCAGGGCACCGGCCCGCACCATGCTCTTCGCCCCGCCAAAGTTCTCTTCAGCAGGCTGGAAGAGGATACGCACCCGGCCGTTGAGCGAGGCTTCACGCTCTTTTAGCTTTAACGCGGCACCGAGGATCACGCTGGTGTGGATATCGTGTCCGCAGGCGTGCATCACGCCTGCACGCTGCGAGCTAAACGGCACGCCGCTGCGCTCCTCAATCGGCAGAGCATCAATATCTGCCCGCAGCGCAATCAGTTTGTTGCCCGAGCCGATTTCTGCCACCAGCCCGGTCGACAGGTCGTAAGGATGTGGGGTAATCCCGGCATTCGTCAGCCACTGGCGCAGGCGTGCCGTGGTTTCCACTTCCTGACCGGACAGCTCAGGGTTCTGGTGCAGCTCGCGGCGCCAGGCTATCAGCTGTTCGCTAAAGCTCATACGGTGACCTCCCTGTTAAGACGCGCCTCGGCAAGCAGACGCAGCGACGCGACGCGCGTTGCCCCCTCCGCGACAGGCGTGTCGATGATGAATTCTTCAATGCCCCACAGCTGGTGCAGCGCGTTGAGCTGCTCCAGCACCGACTCAGCCGTGCCCGCCAGCAGCGACTGGGCCCGACGGGCAATGCGAACCGGCTCGCTTCCCGCCTGACGCGCAAAGGCGTAGGCCTGCTCTTCGCTGGCCACGGTGACACGCTGGCCATTTTCCAGCTCAACGCCCCACACTTCGACCTTTTGCGCCAGCGCGTCTGCCTCGGCCTGCGTCGGCGCAACAATCGCCTGTACCGCCACAATCACCTCCCGCGCGCTGTTCTTACGCCAGGTCGTTACCACGTCGCGCAGCAGTTCCGGGTCACCGTTGAGATGTGCGGCAAAGACGAAGTGCCAGTTGAGCGAGGCGGCAAGCAGCGCGCTTTCGATGCTGGCGCCCAGCAAAAAGCCCTGAGCAGGAACCGGTGGCAGCGGCGTGGCGCGAACGGCTTCATCGGCAGACTGACGTTCAGGACGGATCCAGCGATCGAGCTGGGCCAGCTGTTCGGCAAAGCTGCCTTTTTCCTGTTGATGCAGACCCTGCTGCAGCACGCGGGTCGAGAGCGGTAGCCCGCCGGGGGCTTTTCCGACGCCGAGATCCACGCGACCGGGCGCCAGCGCGGCCAGCAGGTTGAAATTCTCGGCTACCTTATAGGGGCTGTAGTGCTGGAGCATCACGCCGCCGGAACCGACGCGGATGCGCGTGGTTTGCCCAAGGATCCAGGCAATCAGCAGCTCCGGCGAGGGGCTGGCAAGGTGTGGCGTGTTGTGATGCTCGGCAATCCAGAAGCGGTGATAGCCCAGACTTTCTGCCTGCTGCGCCAGCGTCAGGGTGCGCGCCAATGCATCGGCTGCCGTTTCGTTTTCAGCGATGGGGCTTTTGTCCAGAATGCTGATTCGCCATGACATGTTGCGTTCTCGTTTGACTTAACATGTCGACATTATTAAAGGCGTATTTCACCACAGAGAAACAATTAATTTACATTTGGTTTGCCGGAAATCAGATATACATGACCCTGCTAAGGGTGTGATTTCAGCGATGAAATCAGCGCATCCGCCTCCTGACGACGGGTGATTCGGACAAACTTGATATGGCTGTACTGCGGGTTTTTCATGTCGGCTTCGTAGCGTTCGCGGTTGCTGCGCCAGGTTTTAATTGTCCAGATGATGATGGACTCCCGGCTGAAAAATGAGCGGCGAAAGCTTTCACGGTTTCCGGTGCCGGGCCAAAGCTCCTGCTGGTGCCATGCGCGTGTGAACGCGCGCGTGACCGCCTGCCAGAGCGTACGGGTAAACCCGATGTCCA
This sequence comes from Enterobacter asburiae, assembly GCA_011754535.1. NCBI lineage: Bacteria > Pseudomonadati > Pseudomonadota > Gammaproteobacteria > Enterobacterales > Enterobacteriaceae > Enterobacter > Enterobacter asburiae. The sequence goes on from JAAQVN010000001.1 coordinate 2,572,048, forward strand.
CCCACACGACCACATCTACATCACGCCACTTCACCGGGCGCGTGCGATTGTAGTTGCCGTCAAGCACCCAGCCGGGCGTGGCAGCGAGCGTATCCGCCAGCGTATTTAGCAGCACTTCATCCGGTGTGCCCTGCCAGTCAGGGCGCCAGTACAGCCTGTCCATCTCAATATACGGGAGCGACAGCTCCGTCGCCATGCGTCTGGCAAGCGTACTTTTTCCACTTCCGCTGGTACCGATAATATTGATTTTCACCGTTCCCCCCAATCGTGCTGAAGAAAAGGGATCGCATCATATCGTTTTAGTTTTGTTAATGAAACGCCAGTGAAGCGCCGCCTCCTGGCGCTCTACCTCATCGTAATTATTAAGGGTTTCTGATGATTAAAACAGCACTTCACTGTTTGTTTTGTCTAAAAACTCACCACGATTCAGCGCGTTGTAATCCTTGTCTGCTCTGACCACACGATTTCCTTCGACGCGCATCACTTTCGGCACGGTTATATTTTGCGTCGCTTATGAATTGCAGGTAGGATGCCTCGCCATGTTTCGCCTTATCCATACGCAGAATGACTGGGAAGGCGGCATGTGTTTGCGCAGAAGCAATCGTTTGTATTGCTTTCTGCCAGGCAGGACTATCACGATAATGGTTCAGACAGGCAAACAGGTAACTCAATGAAAACAAGCAATAAAAGCGCAGCCGATCATCATGCTGCGAAACGTCGCTGGTTGAACTCCCACGAAGAGGGCTACCACAAAGCGATGGGCAACCGTCAGGTTCAAATGATCGCCATCGGCGGCGCTATCGGTACGGGTCTGTTTTTAGGTGCTGGCGCACGTCTGCAGATGGCGGGCCCGGCTCTCGCACTGGTTTATCTGGTGTGCGGGATCTTCTCCTTCTTCATTCTTCGCGCGCTGGGTGAACTGGTACTGCATCGCCCCTCCAGCGGAAGCTTCGTCTCTTACGCCCGAGAATTCCTCGGTGAAAAAGCGGCCTACGTTGCCGGCTGGATGTACTTCGTCAACTGGGCGATGACCGGTATCGTTGATATCACCGCCGTTGCGCTGTATATGCACTACTGGGGCGCGTTCGGTGACGTGCCGCAGTGGGTCTTTGCCCTTGGCGCGCTGGCCATTGTCGGCACCATGAACATGATCGGCGTGAAGTGGTTCGCCGAGATGGAGTTCTGGTTTGCGCTGGTAAAAGTGCTCGCCATTGTGATTTTCCTGGTGGTCGGTACGGTCTTCCTCGGCAGCGGCAAGCCGCTGGATGGCAATGCCACCGGTTTCCACCTGATAACCGATAACGGCGGATTCTTCCCGCACGGCTTGCTGCCTGCGCTGGTTCTGGTTCAGGGCGTGGTGTTTGCCTTTGCGTCTATCGAGCTTGTCGGTACCGCAGCGGGTGAATGTAAAGACCCGCAGACCATGGTGCCAAAAGCCATTAACAGTGTGATCTGGCGTATCGGTCTGTTCTACGTCGGTTCCGTGGTGCTGCTGGTTCTGCTGCTGCCGTGGAACGCCTATCAGGCCGGTCAGAGCCCGTTTGTGACCTTCTTCTCTAAGCTCGGCGTGCCTTACGTGGGCAGCATCATGAACATCGTTGTGCTGACGGCGGCGCTCTCCAGCCTGAACTCTGGCCTTTACTCTACAGGACGTATCCTGCGCTCCATGTCCATGGGCGGTTCCGCGCCGAAGTTCATGTCGAAAATGAGCAAGCAGCACGTACCGTACGCCGGCATTCTGGCTACGCTGGTGGTGTACGTCTTCGGGGTATTCCTGAACTATTTGGTGCCGTCTCAGGTCTTCGAGATCGTGCTGAACGTGGCCGCACTTGGGATTATCGCCTCCTGGGGCTTCATCGTGGTCTGCCAGATGCGTCTGCGTAAAGCCATTAAAGAAGGCAAAGCCGCTGACGTCAGCTTTAAGCTGCCGGGCGCCCCGGTGACCTCATGGCTCACCCTGCTCTTCCTGTTCAGCGTGCTGGTTCTGATGGCGTTCGACTACCCGAACGGTACCTATACCATCGCCACCATTCCGCTGCTTGCCGTGCTGCTGATCGCTGGCTGGTTTGGCGTGCGTAAGCGCGTTCACGAAATTCACAGCACCGCGCCGGTTCATCCAGATGATGAAAAACACGACGCGCCGCTGGTGGAAGAGACGTCGCGTTAAGCACCAATTAAGCATTAAAAAGGGAAGGCATCTGCCTTCCCTTTTTTATATCACAGCGCGATACGCACCACGTCGTCAGGCTGGGTCGCTTCCTGCTGACGGGTAGATTTCTGCTTCACCGTTACATAGAGCGTTTTGCCATCCGCCGAGAGCGCCAGGCTGTTCGGGTAGACCGGCGTATCGAACGTTTTCGTTACTTTGTAGGTTTTCGCGTCAATCACGCTCACCTTACCGGCCTCACGGTGCGTCACGTAGGCTTCATTGCGAGCCGGGTTAAACAGGACCGCCAGGGACTCCGGCGCGGCGATTTTCTCGATCACACTGCCGTCTTTCAGGCTCACCACCAGCACTTCCGGTTGTTTTGAATCGGTCAGGAACGCGCGCTGGCCGGCGGTGTCGAGGCTCAGGTTCAGGTAGAAGTGCTCTTTACCGTCGTCCTGCACTTTTTTACGGCTCAGGATTTTATTGGTGGCGGTATCAATGGTGACGAGTTCGCCGTCAGCATTAGTGGTATACAGGCGTTTCGCTTTAGCATCCAGCGCCAGACCGGTGCTGTATGTGCCGGTATTGGCAATGGTCTCTTTCAGCTTCAGCGTTGCGCCATCCACGACCCAAATCACGCTCTCTTTGCCGACACCGGTGATGTAAATCGTGTTGCTCGCATCATCCGCCACCAGCTGACGCGGCTGCAGCGGCTTGACGGTTTCACTGCGCTGACGGCTATCAAGCACCAGACGCCCTTTCACGTCGCCCGTTTTGGCATCAATGGCCGTCACCGCGCCGTTGATCGTGTTACCCAGCCACAGGGTTTGTGTCGCGCCGTCGAGGGTGGCGCCAAACGGTTTGAGATCGCTGTGAATGGCCTGCGTCACCTCCAGCGTGGCTGGATCGAGGCGGTAGATAACGCCACCCTTGTCGAGTTTACGGCTTTGCGACGTCGCAACCCACAGGGCGTTCTCCTGCTGGCTGACCGCCATTTCATAGGCACCTTTACCCACCGCTTTACGCAGCATCTCTTCGGCGGCATGCGCCTGGAAGGTTCCGGCAAACAGTAAAGCGGCAGACAGCAGAGACGTACTCAGGCGTGGCGAGCACAGATGGCGTAAAGACATAACAATTCCTTTTTTGAAAAGAGGGGTTTCCGCTGACATCACTTCCGGCAGGCAACGTCATGGCATCGCCTTTTGATAATGAGAATAGTAATCATTAATGAACTGAATGTGGAGTTTTTCTTTTCCCTGTTGCCTTTCATTAACGCAATGTGCGGTTATAGTTTTCAAAACATTTACAAAACCTTTAACATGTATGGACATGTTCCATTTGGTTCGTTTATACATCACAACCGGTTTTACTCATGAAAATCATATCTGCCCGTAAGGCATCTCTCCCGCTGCTGCTGGTTCCCGTTGTTTTTGCACCTCTGAGTGCAATGAGCGCCGAGGAACAGACCATGATCGTCAGCGCCGCGCCGCAAACCGTATCAGAGCTTGATACCCCGGCGGCGGTCAGCGTCGTGAATGGCGATGATATGCGCCATGCAGCGCCACGTATTAATCTCTCCGAATCGCTTGGCAGCGTTCCGGGACTACAGATTCAGAACCGTCAGAACTATGCTCAGGATCTCCAGCTTTCGATGCGCGGGTTTGGTGCCCGCTCAACATTTGGCGTGCGCGGCATCCGCATGTATGTCGACGGTATTCCTGCCACCATGCCGGACGGACAGGGCCAGACCTCCAATATCGATCTCTCCAGCATTGATACCGTCGAGGTGCTGCGCGGTCCCTTCTCTGCCCTGTACGGCAACGCCTCTGGCGGCGTGATTAACATCAACACCCAGACCGGACAGCAGCCGCCAACCATTGAAGCCAGCAGCTATTACGGCAGTTACGGGACATGGCGCTACGGCATGAAAGCCACCGGCGCGATGGGTGACGGCACCCACGCGGGGGATGTGGATTACACCGTATCCACCACCCGCTTCACCACCAAAGGCTACCGCGACCACAGCGGCGCGCGGAAGAATCTCGCTAACGCCAAACTGGGCGTACGCATTGACGACGCCAGCAAGCTGACGCTGGTTTTCAACAGCGTGGACATGAAGGCCAACGATCCGGGCGGGCTGAGCTATCAGGAGTGGCAGGATAACCCGCGTCAGTCCCCGCGCGGCGATCAGTACAGCACGCGCAAGACCATCAAGCAGACCCAGGCGGGGCTGCGCTATGACCGACAGCTGAGCGCTCGGGACGATCTCAGCGTGATGATGTACGCCGGCGAGCGTGAAATGACGCAGTACCAGTCGATTCCCTACCAGCCGCAGCTGAGGCCTTCTCACTCCGGCGGCGTGATCGATATGCAGCGTCACTATCAGGGGGTTGATACCCGCTGGACGCACCGCGGCGAGCTGCTGGTGCCGGTCACCTTCACCACCGGTCTGAACTATGAAAACATGAGTGAAGACCGCCGCGGGTACGAGAACTTCGTGATGAATAACGGGGTGCCGGACTACGGCGTGAAAGGTGATAAACGCCGGAACGAACGTAACCTGATGTGGAACGTTGACCCTTACCTGCAGACCCGCTGGCAGCTGACGCAGAAACTCTCCGTCGATGCGGGCGTGCGTTACAGCTCGGTCTGGTTTGATTCCAACGACCATTACGTTACGCCGGGCAACGGCGACGACAGCGGTGATGCGAGCTATCACAAGTGGCTCCCGGCGGGCGCCGTGAAGTATGCGGTGACGGACGCATGGAACCTCTACGCTGCCGCAGGACGTGGATTCGAAACGCCAACCATCAACGAGCTCTCCTATCGCGCCGATAACCAGGGCGGCCTGAACATTGGCCTGAAGCCGTCCACCAACAACACGTACGAAGTGGGCAGCAAAACCCGCATCGGCAATGGCCTGCTGACGGCAGCACTGTTCCGCACCGATACGGATGACGAGATCGTGGTGGATGCCAGCGCTGGCGGCCGGACAAGCTATAAAAATGCCGGGAAAACCCGTCGTCAGGGAGTCGAAGTGTCTCTCGATCAGCAGTTTGCTGAAAACTGGAAGCTGAAAATGGCGTGGACCTATCTGGACGCCACCTACCGCACCAACGTCTGCGGCGACGCAGACTGTAACGGCAACCGCATGCCGGGCATTGCCCGCAATATGGGCTACGCGTCATTTGGCTGGCAGCCTGAAGAAGGCTGGTACGCGGGCTCGGACGTGCGCTACATGAGCGATATCATGGCCGACGACGAGAACACGGCGAAAGCGCCGTCGTACACGGTGGTCGGGCTGAATACCGGGTACAAATTCAATTATGGTAACTGGGGGATGGACGTCTTTGGCCGCGTAGATAACCTGTTCGACAAAGAGTACGTCGGCTCAGTTATTGTAAATGAATCCAACGGGCGGTATTACGAGCCCGCGCCGGGCCGCAACTACGGCGTAGGGCTGTCTGTCTCTTATCGATTCGAGTAAGAAATAAGTAAAGTTTATTTTATAAAGAAAATAACGCTCCTGATGGCAATATGCCATCAGGAGTTATTCACCATATAAATAATTGGATAGCGTATATAGTCGCTCTGTTAAATAATCTCTCAGTTAAAATATTGTCGCTGTAAAAGCGTATTCGCTTCATCAATCAACTTTTCTATTGCCTTCTGGCTGGCGTCGACATCCCGGCGTTCCAGGGCTGAAAGCAACTCGTCATAGTGATACGTCGCTTCTTTAATGTCATTAAGCTCCTGGTGCAGATAGTTAATGCACGGCCCGATGCGCACCCAAAGCTGTTCAATTAAGGCATTAAGCGTGGGCATTTCCGCGTACTGGTAAAGCGTAAAGCGGAAAACGCGATTCGCATGCAGTGCCTGCTGCACGTTTCCGTTGCGCATGGCCTCATGAAACGCTTCCGACAATTTGCGCAACGTCTCCAGCTTTTGTTCAGACATATTCTGGCAGGCTGCGGCAACCGCCATGGGCTCAAGTTGCTTGCGAATAGCGTTGATTTCGTTATAACGGTCCAGCGTGACCTCCGGCACCAGAAATGCCTGTGCTGGCGTGGCATGTAATGCCCCTGCTGACACCAGACGCAGCAGCGCCTCGCGTACTGGGGTAATGCTGGTTCCTAATTTATCGGCGATCTCTTTCGTAATCAGTCGTGCACCAGGTTTAAGGGAGCCCGTAATTAACGCTCCTTTCAAACTGAGTTCAACTTGCATGGTAAGACTGATCCTTTGGGCTTTTTCTAAGTGATCCAAATCAAGCATGTTCAATTCCTGTAGCTAAAACTTAATGCTATTTATAAACGTCAGTTTTAATAAAACGACGCTGGTCCGATATATCCTGTATCGTCATGCCTGGTGGTGGGAAGTACGTAAAACAGCCAAAAATGCAAAATGTGTTTTTTTATCGGTTTCGGGCTCATCCGGGATGATGGCGCGAAAAGCCATGTCCGTTAATTAAAGACAATATATCGTATCTTCACAAATAAATATGGCGGGAAACCCCGCCATAGTGCTGTTTATTTATTGTCACCCGCGACGTGAATCACGACTTTGCCGAAGTTTTTTCCTTCCAGCAGGCCAATCAGCGCCTCAGGCGCGTTCTCCAGCCCGTCCGTCACCTGTTCGCGATAGTGAATTTTGCCCTCCTGCACCCAGCGCCCCATCGCTTCCTGAAACTCATGAATGCGGTGACCGTAGTCCTGGGCGATGATAAAGCCCTGCATCCGAATGCGTTTCTTCAGAATGGTGCCCATCAGAAGCGGCAAACGGTCCGGCCCATCAGGCAGGCCCGTTGCATTGTAACCGCTCACCAGGCCACACACCGGCACGCGCGCGGAGGTATTCAGCAGCGGCAGCACGGCGTCAAACACTTTCCCACCGACGTTTTCAAAATAGACATCAATGCCTTTCGGGCAGGCGCGTTTCAGCTGCTCAGCGAAATCCGCCGCGTGGTGATCCAGACACTCGTCAAACCCGAGAATCTCAACGGCGTGGCGGCACTTTTCTGCCCCACCGGCTACGCCAACCACCCGGCAGCCTTTAATTTTGCCAATCTGCCCAACGGTCGCGCCCACAGGGCCCGTCGCCGCGGCCACCACCAGCGTTTCGCCCGCTTTAGGCTGCCCGATATCCAGTAACCCCATATAGGCGGTAAAGCCCGGCATCCCAAGAATGCCCAGCGCCCAGGAAGGATGTGAAGGATTGTCGCCCAGCTTCACCAGGCCGCTGCCGTCTGACAGTTCGTACTCCTGCCAGCCGCTGTAGCCCAGCACCCACTCCCCGGCTTTGAAGTTGGGATGATTTGACTGCTCAACGCGGCTAACCGTTCCCCCCACCATCACCGCACCAATCTCCACCGGCGGAGAATAGGATGGCGCATCGCTCATGCGCCCCCGCATGTAAGGATCCAGCGACAGCCAGACGGTGCGAAGCACCAGCTGCCCCGCCTGAGGTGCAGGAACAGGCTGCTCTTCCAGACGAAAATTCTCCACCACCGGCGCACCCTGTGGACGAGAGGCCAGCACCCAGCGGCGATTTTGCGAAACAGATTGATTCATCAGGAACTCCTTCTGGTACAAATGTCATTACAGCCTGGCTCACGATCGGCATTATCGCCTTAACATTACGAGGCAGACTGGTTAAGCCGGACCACAAGATAGATACAGGTTTCATTGGTTTCGTTGATGAAACGGCAGTCGTTTGGCGGCCCCAGTTCCAGACAGTCTCCGGCCTTCATCTCGTGGCGGGTATCGCCCTCCTGAAATACCAGCTCGCCGGACTGCAGCCAGATAAGCTGACGTGCGAGCGCGTATGACGACGCCGGCATCGGGACATCGCTTCCCGCTGGCAGTTCAATCTGGACGAGGTCGATAGGCAGATCGGTACGCGGGGAAACGTGGCGACGAAGATAGTGCGTTTGGGGATCGCGCCAGACGGGCTGGTTTGCCAGTCGCAGGAGTTTTCCCTCCTGCATCTCGGCTCTGGCAATCAACGTTGACATGCTGATCCCAAACGCGCCGGACAGGCGTGCCAGAAGGGTTGCCGTCGGGCTGCTGTCTCCACGCTCTATTTTGTGGATCATGGCGCGAGAAACGCCTGCCCGCTCAGCCAGCTCGCTCAGAGACCATCCGCGAGACTCGCGTTCAAGGCGAATTCTGGCGCTAATGCGTTGATTCATTGTGTCTGTTATTGTGCTCATGACGTCATACTATAGTGTATGGACGGCATTTCAATGGGGTTCTAATAACAAAAAAACAGGCTTTATGACGTAGCGCTCTTAGGAAGCAGTTGTGTAATATCGTATCTATAACGTAATACTATAGTGAACAACACACAGAGGATTAATCATGATCGTTCGTCATGCCTGCAAGGAAGATTGCGCCGCGATAGGAGAGATCTACAACCACGCGGTACTGCATACTGCCGCAATCTGGAACGATAAAACCGTCGATACCGATAACCGAATCGCGTGGTTTGAGGCCCGCACGCTCGCGGGTTACCCGGTTCTGGTCAGTGAAGAAGACGGTGTTATCACCGGCTACGCCTCTTTTGGCGACTGGCGCGCCTTCGACGGCTTCCGTCATACGGTTGAGCACTCGGTCTACGTCCACCCGGCCCATCAGGGCAAAGGGATTGGCCGCACGCTGATGAAGGCGCTGATTAACGAGGCTCGCATCATCGGCAAACACGTGATGGTGGCCGGCATTGAGGCGCAAAATGAGGCCTCAATTCACCTCCACGAAACGCTCGGTTTTGTCACCACGGGGCAGATGCCTCAGGTGGGCACCAAGTTTGGCCGCTGGCTGGACTTAACCTTTATGCAGCTTCAGCTGGACGAACGCAGCGATCCGGACGCTATCCCATGAATCAGTCACTGACGCTGGCGTTTCTGGTGGCGGCGGGGATCGGTCTGGTGGTGCAAAACACCTTAATGGTGCGTATCACCCAGTCCTCCTCCACCATTCTTATCGCGATGCTGCTGAACTCCCTGGTCGGCATTGTGCTGTTTGTCAGTATTCTGCTGCTGAAGCAGGGCGTCGCCGGATTCAGCGAGCTGGCCGCAACGGTGCGCTGGTGGACGCTGATCCCGGGGCTGTTGGGGTCGTTTTTTGTATTTGCCAGCATTAGCGGCTACCAGAACGTGGGCGCGGCGACGACCATCGCCGTGCTTGTGGCAAGCCAGCTCATAGGCGGGCTGGTTCTGGACGTACTAAGGAGCCACGGCGTTCCGCTGCGCGCCCTGGTAGGCCCGGCGTGCGGCGCGGTGATGCTGGTCGTGGGGGCCTGGCTGGTGGCGCGACGCCAGTTTTGATCGTTACAGTATGGTGCCGCCTTTGGTCAGCTGTTCTTCACGCGCGTCCATCTCCTCCTTATGCTGCTTGCCGTGGTGTGAAATCGCGGTACGCAGACGCTGCTGCTGGGTGTAGCGATCTTCACGGCTGAGATCGGCATCATCGCTCAGTTCAATCAGCAGTTCATTCATGTGGGTAATCACGCTCTCTTCAATGGCGGCATCCACACGGGCGGTAACTTCATTTAAATGTGACATTGTCACTCCTTGTTAATTGCCGGGTGGCGGCTACGCCTTACCCGGCCTACAGGGGAACCGTAGGCCCGGTAAGCGCAGCGCCACCGGGCAACAAACTAGTTCAGCTTCGCTTTGGAGAAATCGCTGCCCATCAGGCTCACGCTGTATCCGGTCACGTTGCTGCGGGTCGCGTAAAACGTTTTGCCGTTTGCCAGCGCGATCCACGGCGCCTGCTGGTAGAAGATCTCCTGCGCCTGGCCGTACAGTTTCGCACGCTCGGCCGGATCGCTGGTCAACTTCGCTTTTTGCACCAGAGCATCATAACCCTTATCGCACCAGCGCGCGGCGTTTGATCCGGTTTTAATGCTGTTGCAGCCCAGCAGCACGTCGGCGAAGTTGTCCGGGTCGCCGTTATCGGACATCCAGCCAAACAGCGCGGAATCATGTTCGCCTTTACGCATTCCGGAGAGATATTCCCCCCACTCGTAAGAGACAATTTTGGCATTCACGCCGACTTTCGCCCAGTCGCTCTGGATCATCTCCGCGATACGACGCGAGTTAGGGTTATACGGACGCTGAACCGGCATTGACCACAGTGTGACTTCCGCCCCCTTCTCCAGACCCGCCTGCTTCAGCAGCGCTTTCGCTTTTTCAGGATCGTAGCCGTAGTCCTTCAGGTCTTTATTAAAGCCCAGCATATTTGGCGGGATCGGCGATTTTGCCACCGTGCCAGATCCCATAAAGACCGCATTAACGATGGCCTTCTTGTCGGTCGCGTAGTTCAGCGCCTGGCGCACCAGCACGTTATCGAACGGCTTTTTCTCGGTGTTAAACGCCAGATAGCCGACGTTCAGCGCATCGACCGAGTGCAGCGTCAGGTCTTTGTTCTTTTTAATCACGTCAAACTGGACCGGAGACGGCGCAGGAATAATCTGGCATTCGTTGGTCTGCAATTTCGCCAGGCGGGTTTCCACGTTTGGCGTGATGGAGAAGATAAGATGTTTGGTCGGCACCTCGCCATCCCAGTAGTTTGGGTTAGCGACGTAGCGGATCAGCGAGTCTACCTTGTACTGCTGCAGCACATAAGGCCCGGTACCAATTGGCCAGGTGTCCACATTCTCCGGCGTGCCTTTTTTCAGCATCGCATCGGCGTATTCGGCGGAAAGAATCGAGGCGAAATCCATCCCCCAGTCGGCCAGAAACGCGGCGTTTGGTTCACTCAGGGTGAACTGGACGTGGTAATCATCAACCTTTTTAACGTCCTGAATCAGCTTATCGAGCCCAACGTCGTTAAAGTATTCGTAGTTGCCCTGCGAGACATTGTGGTACGGATGCTTAGGGTCTTTCTGACGCATCACCGAGAAAATAACGTCATCGGCGTTAAAGTCGCGGGTTGGTTTGAAGTATTTGTTGCTGTTGAACTTCACCCCTTTGCGCAGGGTAAACGTATAGGTCTTGCCGTCCGGTGAAATTGTCCAGGATTCCGCCAGAGACGGGACCGGGGTATTTTTCACCGGATCGAAATTGATCAGGCGGTTGTACAGCACCTGAGAGCTGGCGACAAAAGACGGGCCGGAGCTGGCGATTTGCGGGTTGAACGATTCGGGGGAGGCTTCCGAGCAGTAGATAAGGGTGTCGTTGTTTGCCGCCCATGCGGCACCGGCTGGTAAAAGAGCGCTCAGCGCAAGGGCGAGCAGTGTTTTCCCTGTAGACATGGTTATAACCCTGACAGTTTTATTATATAGGTCAGTAATAACAGCACAGCCGTTATGACCTGGCAAATAACGAAACACTATCAGGTTATTCTAAAGCCGCGTTTTTTGCCGATTTAACCGTCAGCGCCCAAAACCGTGATTTGCCTTAAGGGCCATTATTCGTCAAGCACAACCGTCATTTTCTATGCCGCAAGAAATCGGCGCTTTTAGCGTCTCTTCCTCCGTTTGGTTGCTTCCTCATTTCGTTAAAGTAACGGTGTGAAGAAGTATATGGGATCAAATCGTGGCAAAAACTCTTTTACGCAGCGGTAATCTGGATGATTTTCAGGCCGTTGGCGGCGGCGGACAGGCCGTTTTTGAATCAGCGTTACAAATCCGGGAAGCGCTCCGGTTGCGCAAACAGCAGGCCATAGTGGACTGTCTGGCTATTCCTCAGGTCAACGACAGCGGTGACCGCGTGGACTGGTACTCTCCTGTTGAAGGGAGCGTAACCAGCTGGAAATCGGCCGATGAAGATGACCGCTATCGCGCCCTGCGCTATCTGGAAAATACGCTCGCCAGCGTGGAGTCGTTAAGTAAGAAATGCCTACAGTCGCCTAAAACCGCGCAGCAGCTTTTTGGTTCTCTGCTGTCGAAGGCGTTTCAGTTCCCGGGTGAAAACTTCCTCTTCCTGGTAGACGGAAAGCCGGTCATCAGCTTCTGGGGGTTTGTAAACCTGAACGAAAATGCGCGCAACGATGTCCTCGACTGCCTGCGCGAATCGCTGATCCCCGAGCCCGCGCCCGTTGTGATTGAAGATCCCGAGCCGGAGCCTGAGCCCCAGCCCGTTATCACCTTTGAAAAAGCAGACGAGCCGCTGGTAGCCCCTGTCGCCGCCGTGCGCATTACGCCGGAAGAACTGTATGAGCCGGAGCCCGCGCCGGTTGTTGCGCAACCTGCCCAGGAGCCTGCGCCTGTTGCCGTCACGAAAAAGCGCCGCGTCCCCCTGTGGACGCTGCCGGTTGCCGCCGTGATCGTTGCCGCCATTGCCGCGCCGCTGCTGTGGCCAAAACAGGGCCCTTCGGCAGAGCCCGTCCCTGCACCGGCTCCAGAGCCCGTGGCTATTGCACCACAGCCGATTAAAGCGGTGGAGCCGCTGGCCATGAATTTACCGCTGCATCAGGCTGAGGTCGTAGCAAGTAAAGAAAAAGAACCCGCTCCTGCACCTGAAGCCGCGCCGGTGGTGATTGTTCCAATCCCGAAAGATGCCATGGTGATGGAAGCCAGTCAGGTGAAAGCCGGGTCAACGCGCTTCCTGAACGGTACCTGGCGCGCAGTTCTCGACGTGAAAGATCCGGTCACCGGCAAGCCGCCGTCCATGCGCTATCAAATCCAGAACAATAAAGGTTTCGCCCGCGTCGTGCACGGCGACAACGTTGTCTGCCGCGCGGAGATCTTCTCCGGGCTGCACAGCAATGGAGAGCTGATGATTAAGAGTCGCGGCACCGCCCGCTGCACCGACGGTTCCCGCTACCCGATGCCGGAAGTCGCCTGTAAAGCCGGGGCCAGCGATATCGCAGAATGTCGCGCGCGTTATGATGCCAATACCGTCGTCCCACTGACGTTCAAGAAAGCAGGTGCCTGATCCTATGCTGGTAAATCTTTGCGACTATAAACAAAGCGTCACGCTTATTGCCAACAGCGGCGTGCAGTTCCTGGATTTCGGTCTGACACCGCAGGACACCGCCAGCAACGGACGCTTCGTACGTAAAACCGCGAACGGCCCCCTTTTGCGACTCGATTTCGACCTGGTGAACGGGCGCTATACCCTGCCGGGGACGAACGGCGGGCAGCCTGAAGTGGTTAAACCGGAAACGACGATCCCGCTGCATCAGTCCCTTGCCGTGCTTGACGGCGTCTGGCTTCCCGTTCCCTTCCTGCGCTTTAACCCACCGCGGACCTTTGTGGAAGGACCGGATAACTGGGCGCGCGTTCAGGTGCGCAAGCTCGATAAGCCCGACACGGCAGGCAACACGCACCGCGTCACCCTCGCGCTCGACAGCCAGATCGCGGAACATGCCACCTCCGCCCTGTCGCCGGTTGAAAACGATATTCTGAACGGAACCCGCTTTGCGCTGGCCTGGCGGGATAATGAGGTTGAAAGCTTCCTCGACCAGACCTGGATTGACGGCTGGCTGCGCGAGGCGTTTACCCAGTATGCCGAGGGCGTTGAAAACCGCTCTGAACGAGACCTGCATCAGGCGATGCGCAGTTTTGAATATCAGGCCCACTGGCTCAACCTGCTGACCATGCTTGGCGAACAGCTCACCGTGCCGGAAGTGAAATTTGTCACCCATACGCTCAGCACGCCTGCCATTCCGGTCGACCTGATCCTCGACGTGGGCAACACCCATACCTGCGGCGTGATTATTGAAGACCACGGTGATGCAAACGATGGGCTTCGGCAGACCGCCGAGCTGCAGGTTCGTTCGTTAAGCGAGCCGCAGTTCCTCAACGAGCCTCTGTTCACCAGCCGTCTTGAGTTCTCCGAAGCGCGCTTTGGTAAACAGCACTTCTCGGTGGAAAGCGGTCGCGAAGATGCGTTTGTCTGGCCGTCGATTGTTCGCGTGGGTGATGAAGCCCGCAAGCTGGCGATGCAGCGTCTGGGAACCGAAGGTAATAGCGGCATCTCCAGCCCGCGTCGCTACCTGTGGGATGAAACACCGGTCGTGCAGGACTGGCGCTTTAGCCAGATGAACGGCAAAACCCAGCGTGAACCGCTCGCCACGGCGTTTCCGCTGATGAACCTGATGAACGATGACGGTGAGCCGCTGTTTACGCTACCGCAGGACGAACGGCTGCCGGTCTTTTCGCCGCAGTACAGCCGCAGCACGCTGATGACGCACATGCTGTGCGAGCTGCTGGCGCAGGCGCTGGGTCAGATCAACAGCGTTGCCACGCGCCTGCGGCTGGGCTTCCCGGCCTCGCCGCGCCAGCTGCGCACGCTGATCCTGACCCTGCCCTCGGCTATGCCGAAGCAGGAGCGCGAGATATTCCGTCGCCGCATGTTTGAAGCCATTGCCATCGTCTGGAAAGCGATGGGGTGGCACCCGCAGGATGAAGATTTTGCCACCCGCAAGCAGCAGGAAAAAAGCGTGGTGCCGGTCCCTGAGATCCAGATGGAGTGGGATGAAGCCAGTTGTGGTCAGCTGGTCTGGCTGTATAACGAAGCGATCTCCCGTTTTGGCGGCCAGACGGAAGCCTTTTTCGCCTCCCTCGCCCGCACGGATCGTGAACCCGAGCCGGGGGTGCAGCCGGACCGCGCATTACGCGTCGCCTCTATCGACATCGGCGGCGGCACCACGGATATGGCGATCACCCACTACCAGCTTGATGACGGCTCCGGTAATAACGTCAAAATTACCCCGCAGCTGCTGTTCCGCGAAGGGTTTAAAGTGGCGGGCGACGATACCCTGCTGGACGTGATTCAGCGCTATGTCCTGCCCGCCCTGCAAACGCAGCTGCAGAAATCCGGCATTGCTGACGCCTCGCTGCTGATGGCGTCGCTGTTCGGCGACTCCGGACGTATTGATACCCAGGCGGTACTGCGCCAGCAAACGGCACTTCAGCTCTTTATGCCAATTGGCCACGCCATTCTATCTGCCTGGGAAGCCAGTGACGTTGACGATCCGCTGGCGGGCCTGCATGCCACCTTCGGCGATCTGCTGCCGCAGAAGCCGACCCGCAACGTGATGAATTATCTCCAGCAGGCGATCGATCATGCCCTGCCGGCGGGCTCAGAAGCCTTCGACCTGTTCGCCGTGCCGCTGCACGTGAATTTCCGCGAAATGCAGGATGCAATGCTGGCCGGTCAGTTTACGCTGACCTCGCCGCTCCACGCTGTGTGTGAAGCGATTTCCCATTACAGCTGCGATATTCTGCTGATCACCGGGCGTCCAGGCTGCCTGCCGGGCGTTCAGGCGCTGATTCGTCACCTGCAGCCGGTGCCGGTTAATCGCATCGTCTGGCTGGATAAATACCAGGTGCACGAGTGGTATCCGTTCAGCCAGCAGGGGCGCATAGGCAACCCGAAATCGACCGCCGCGGTGGGGGCCATGCTCTGCAGCCTGGCGCTCGATTTGCGTCTGCCGCGCTTCAACTTTAAAGCCGCGGACATTGGCGCGTATTCCACCGTGCGTTATCTCGGCGTGCTGGATAACACCGTCAATACCCTGCGCGAGGAAAACGTCTGGTATCAGGATATCGACCTGGATAAGCCGGGCGCGAAGCTCGACGCGCGTCTGCACTTCCCGCTGCGCGGCAACGTCACCCTCGGCTTCCGCCAGCTGGCAAACGCGCGCTGGCCCGCTACGCCGCTTTATACGCTCAGCATCAACTCGGCTGAGCTGGCAAAAGCGATTGCCGGCGACGGCGTGTTGAACGTGCGGCTTAAGCTCTGCGGCGGCAGCAAGCAGGAGGGCCCGGAGGCCTTCGAGCTGAGCGATGCCTGGCTACAGGACGGCACGCCGGTAGCGCCTGACGCGTTAACCTTCAAACTGAATACTCTGGCCGATCGCCGACACAGCGGCAGCCACTATTGGATCGACAGCGGGAGCGTATACCTGAAATGACAGCGACGACGACCACCACTCAGGCCTTAATCGAGTGGATTAACGAGACGCGCCTGAACGCCCCTGTGCTGGATAACGATGCTGACGCCCTGCTTGCTCGCATCAACACGGCGCAGGCGCGGGAGCAGGCCATTGAACGCGCCCTGACCCGCCGTAGCAGCATTGGGCTTTACGGTCATTCTCAGAGCGCCAAAGCACACCTGCTGCTGTCGCTGTGCGGCAGCGGTAACGGGCGCCTGAACGTGACGCCGGGCCAGCGCACCTTTGACTATTTTTCGCATATCAATCCGGGACATGCCCTGACCAACATGGCCGTGCGCTTCACCCGCGACATCCCGGAGGTAGCGGATGAGGCGTTTCCGCTACGTCTGAGCCTCGTCACCGAGGCCGAACTGGTACAGCTGTTTATTGCCCGCACGACGCTGCACCCGCAGATGCGCGCGGTGGATAAAACGGTCATTGAGACGCGTCTGGAGAAATGGCGCGGCCTGCGCCAGCCGCAGGGCGTTCCCGGCATCACCGCTCAGGAAGTGGGTGCGATTGCCCGCTTCTGGCAAAGCACCGTACCCGCCGCGAAACAGCAAATTGACGATGCCCTGTGGCATGAGTTTGCCCAGCTGGTGCCATCGCTCGATCTCAGCACCCGCGCCAGCGTCTGGTCGCTGCTGTGGGGCGAGCAGCAGGAGTTAACCCAGCAGTGGCTGAAGCTTGCCCACGTGCTGCATCAGACCAGCCATGCCAGCGAGCTGGCTGCGCCGCTGAGCCTGCTGGTGGACAGCTTTGGCCTGCCCGGCGAAGGCTTCCTGACGCACGGCACCTTAACCCAGCAGGAGGCTCAGGAGACGCTGCTGCATCCGCTGAACAACGGTGAAATGCTCAACGCCATCAGCATCCCGGTCGACGTGCTTGCCTTCCTGACCCGCGAGCTGGCCTTGCCGGTTGAGAACGGAGCGCTGGATAATGTTGATATCATTGACATTCCGGTCTTTGAAGACCGCAGTGCCGATCCTTTAGTACAGGCTAAATGCCAGTGGTTGCTTGAACATTACCGCCAGCAGCTCCAGCCGGATGTGCTGGTGATCTGCAATGCGACGGCGCAGCACGAGCAGACTGCCCAAAAAGCAAAAGTGTTAACTAACTGGGTAAAAGAGACCCAGCCTGCCGAGGAGTCTGCCCTGCCGGGTCTGGTGTGGGCGATCACCCCGCATGACGCTCGCTTCACCACCCGACAGAATCTCGATGAAGCCGTACAGCATCTGCTTGGCAAGCCTGGCCTGCGCTGGGGAACACTGCAGGCGCTGGACAGCCACAGCATGCAGCGCGTCATTGAGTGGTTGTCTCAGGCTACGCTACCCGCACAGCGGCAGAAGCGTCTCGGCACGCTGAAAAACCTGCTGCGGCAGGAGATCGCGTCGCTGATGCAAAGCTACCTGGCGCCGCTGGTTGAGGAACCGGGTACGCGACGCGCTCAGGCCGAAAACATGGTGCGCACGCTGCAAAGCAGCGCTGCCCGTCACGGCGAGCTGCTTGAGGGCCTGCTCCCGCCGCTGAAAGCCTTTGAAACGCTGCTCGCCGTTCAGCAGCCGCGCGAGGAGCAGGTGAACGGACTGTTTACGGACACCATCGATCTGTTCGCCGATAACGCCCAGGAAAGCGCAGGACGGTTCCAGACAAAAGACAACGCGCGTCTGGCGCACAAAGTATGGATAAATCATCTGCGCCAGTGGAGCCGCAATGAAGCTACGGCCGCCCGTCTTGGGCTGGAGCCTGCGGTACTGCAGCAAATCGCGGATGTACTGGTGGTAACCAGCTATCGGCTTAATCTGCCGCAACAGCTTCAGCGAATTGTCGAAGCGGATAAAAGCAGCGCGGCGCAGCTGCACGCCGTGATGGGGAATTTCGTTGGCTGGCTGGGTTACGATCAGTCACCTGCAGCAGAGCGCCCCGCAAGCCGCATCCGCAAAGGTCAGGCAATCTTTGTTACGCCCGTCGTCAGCAGTGACGCACCGCGCCTGACGCGTCTGGGGGAACAGCCGGTCCATGCGGCCACCGCGTACGTTTACGACTGGCTGGTCGCACTCTATAGCCGGGCAATAGAGAATATTGATTATCAGCTTCCGCATGATGTTCAGCCTGACGCACGTCGGGCACTACGGACTTTAATCATGTAGCCGCCTTTTTTGCCGGGTGGCGCTGCGCTTACCCGGCCAACATTCCGCAACGATAATAAACTGCACAATAATCACGCCGCCATACACTCGGCTAACGTCTTTGCCAATGCGGACGGGTTTTCCCACGACATGGAATGCCCCGCCGCAGGGATAATTTTTACCTCAACGCCCTTCTGCTTCAGATTGTCTACATCATCATCCGGCAGTGAGAGCTCACCGAAAATCAACGTTACCGGGCAAGGCAGCGACAAAAATTGGGTTTCCCAGTCCGGCTCAACGCCCGCCACCAGGCTCGATGCGCCCCGCCAGACGGCATATGACGCGTTACTCTTCAGGCACCCTGCCCACGCGGTGGTTTCTGCGCCGAGCATGGCGTTATAGCCCTGTTCCAGAAACTGTTGTTCAGTTTGCGCTGCAATAGATCGGCTGAACATGCCCCCGCCCGCATGAAAATTGGGCTCTGACACCATCAATCCCTTTATGCGTGCTGCCAGCAGCCCTGCCGTTTCGATAGCAATACTGCCGCCCATGCTGTGGCCATATAGCCAAAAGGCATCCAGCTGAAGATGGTCAATCAGTTCCGCCACAACGCGTGCCTGGTCGGTGGTTTTATAGCTGTAATGGTCAGGTTTATCGCTGTAACCGCAGCCGGGCAAATCGATGAGAATCGCACTGCGCGCGCCAAACAGCGGGTCACAAACGACGCGGGGATATTCATAGGAAGAGGCGCAGCCCAATCCGTGGATGAAGACTACGGGATCGCCAGAGCCGGGCAAATCATGCCAGCGCACGGTGCAACCCGCATGCTGCGAGTAAAAACTGTTCATAAGCACTCCTTTTACGATGCACTGTTTATTTATACAGTCATCATAACTGGAATGCCATATTCATCGTTTAAAAATGGAAGGATGCTTCAGAAAAGCGAGACCAGCAGCGCAACGGGGAAACTCATCGGCCAGGTCGACCCTACCAGAAACGCGCTAAGCAGGCGAATGCGCTTGCGATCTTTAGAAAGGAACCAGGTAATTAATGCGCAGATGGAAGCCATGATTGCGTAAAAAACCAACATCTTTTGATACAACGTCATTCTGTATACCAGAGCCGAAAAAATAACCGCACGCAATATGCGTCATATGTTGACACAGATCAAGTTTTTTCGTTACAGAATAACCACTTAAAAATTACGGATAATAACAATTGAGTATCTTGTGTAACACTCATAGTGAAAAACAGGAAGGCCTGGCCGCACAAGCGACCAGGCAAGATGGGCCTAGTGTTTGATCATGACATGCCGCACGACCGTATAATCCTCAAGCCCGTACACCGACATATCTTTGCCGTAGCCGGATAACTTCATGCCGCCGTGCGGCATTTCGCTCACCAGCATAAAGTGGGTATTCACCCAAGTGCAGCCGTACTGCAGGCGCGCGCTCAGGCGATGGGCGCGGCCCACGTCTTTGGTCCAGACCGATGACGCCAGGCCGTACTGCGAATCGTTCGCCCAGGCCAGCACCTGCGCCTCGTCGTCAAATTCAGTAACGCTCACCACCGGGCCAAACACCTCTCGCTGAACAATGGCGTCGTCCTGCTTTGCCCCCGCCAGCAGGGTTGGCTGGAAGTAGTAGCCCGCCCCCTCTTTTTTGCTCCCGCCCGTGACAACGCGAATATGGCCGAGCGCTTTCGCCTCATCGACGGCCTGCCAGACGCGTGAAAGATGGGCAGCCGAGCTGAGCGGTCCCAGTTCGGTAGAGGCATCGTCCGGGACACCCATTTTAAGGCTGGCAACCGCTGCGCCCAGCTTTTCCACCAGTTGGGCATAGATGCCCTTCTGAGCATAAATACGACAGGCCGCCGTACAATCCTGCCCGGCATTGTAGAAACCAAACGTCCGCACCCCTTCGACAACCGCATCCAGGTCGGCATCATCAAACACGATAACCGGCGCTTTACCACCCAGCTCCATATGGGTGCGTTTAATGGAGGACGCGGTATGGCCAATGATATGTTCCCCGGTAGCAATTGATCCGGTCAGTGAGACCATACGGACTTTCTCATGGCCGGTAAGCGGGTCGCCCACCGTTTTACCGCGACCAAACAGGACGTTCAGAACGCCTGCCGGGAAGATATCTTTTGCCATCTCTCCCAGCTTCAGCGCGGTCAGCGGTGTGATTTCTGAGGGCTTAATCACCACGCAGTTCCCTGCCGCCAGCGCGGGGGCCAGCTTCCAGGCCGCCATCATCAGCGGGTAGTTCCAGGGGGCAATAGAGGCAACCACGCCCACCGGATCGCGGCGGATCATAGACGTGTGCCCGTCAAGGTACTCACCGGCTGCCAGCCCGTTCAGACAGCGGGCGGCCCCGGCAAAGAAACGGAAAACGTCGACAACTGCCGGAATTTCATCGCCCAGCACGCAGTGCAGCGGCTTGCCGCAGTTGAGGGATTCGAGCCGGGCAAAGTCCTCCCCATGCGCTTCAATCGCATCCGCCAGCTTCAGCAGGCACTCGGCGCGGGTTTTCGGCGTGGTTTGCCCCCATGCCGCAAATGCACGGTCGGCCGCATGAACCGCCGCGTCGACCTGTGCCGCAGACGCTTCAGCAATCTCCAGCAGCACCTCTCCGGTGGCCGGGTTATAGACCGGCTGTTTTTCTCCCTCTCCGGTTACCAGCTTTCCCTCTATCAGCAGTTGTGTTTGCATAGCATTGTCCTGTTGAAATCACTGTTATTTCCCGCTGCCGGCGATGTTCTCGCCGTCGCGGGTTAGCCACCAGGCTCCCAGAATGGGGATAGTTGTCACCAGCATCACCAGCAGTGCTACCACGTTGGTGACCGGCACGTCGCGCGGACGACCAAGCTGATTGAGCAACCACAGCGGTAACGTGCGCTCGTGTCCCGCCGTAAACGTTGTGACGATTATCTCGTCAAACGACAGGGCAAACGCCAGCATTCCCCCGGCCAGCAGCGCGGAACCCAGATTGGGCAGCACCACATAGCGGAAGGTTTGCCATCCGTCGGCCCCGAGATCCATCGACGCTTCCACCAGGCTCCAGGAGGTGCGTCTGAACCGGGCAATCACGTTGTTAAACACCACCACCACGCAGAAGGTGGCGTGCCCAACCACGATGGTAAAGAATCCTGGTTCCAGGTTGATTGTTTTGAAGGCCGTCAGCAGCGCCAGGCCGGTGATGATCCCCGGTAACGCAATCGGCAGCAGCAGCAACAGCGAGATCGCGTTCTTACCAAAAAACTCGCTTCGCCACAGCGCCGCTGCAGCAAGCGTGCCAAGCACAAGGGCTATCGCGGTGGATAGCGCTGCAATCTGAAGTGACAACGTCACGGATTCAATAATATCGCCGCGACCCGCCGCCGCGCTAAACCACTTCAGCGTCAGCCCCTGCGGCGGAAAGCTGAAGGCCGCGTCTTCGGTATTAAAGGCATAGGTCGCGATAATCAGCAGCGGGAAGTGCAGGAAGATAACCCCTCCCCAGGCGGCCACTTTCAGGAACAGCGGTGCGCGTTCAGAGTGCATCGAATGCTCCCAGACGCTTCACGAACGCCAGATAGAGTGAAATCAGCACGATGGGCACCAGCGTGAACGCGGCGGCCATGGGCATATTGCCAATGGCACCCTGCTGCGAGTAGACCATGTTACCGATGAAATAGCCCGGCGGGCCTACCAGCTGCGGAACGATGAAATCCCCCAGCGTCAGGGAAAAAGTGAATATTGAACCTGCCGCAATACCCGGGATCGCCAGCGGCAGAACGACGTAGCGAAAGGTCTGGCGCGGGCGCGCGCCGAGGTCGGCTGAGGCCTGCAGCAGCGAGGCAGGCAGACGTTCCAGCGCCGCCTGAACCGGCAGGATCATAAACGGCAGCCAGATATAGACGAAGACCAGAAACCGTCCCAGCCCTGAGGTGGACAAGGTGTTGCCGCCAATCGCGGGTAGCGTAAGGATCGAGGTCAGGATCGGCTCCAGCCCCATATGATTAAGAAACCACTGCGCCACCCCGTCCTTCGCCAGCAGCAGCGTCCAGGCGTAGGCTTTGACGATGTAGCTTGCCCACATAGGCAGCATCACGGCGATATAGAAGAATGCTTTCCACCTGCCGCGGGTGTATCGCGCCATGTACCAGGCCATCGGGAGTGCCAGGATGGCGCTGGCAATCGTCACCGCAATCGCCATCGTCAACGTGCGCAGGATAATGTCGTAGTTTGCCGGGTTGAAAAGCGCCTGAATGTTCGCCAGGGTCAGATCCGGCGTGACGGCCATGGTGAAATCGTCAAAGGTGTAAAACCCCTGCCACAGCAGGGTAAGAAGCGATCCCAGATAGACGATGCCAAACCACATTAGCGGCGCGAGCAGGAGCAGAAACAGGCCGAGCGACGGTTTACGCCAGAACAGAGCCGTCACGCGGCTTACGCGGCTGCGGGAGACGGGAGGATGCGCAACGCTCATAGCCATTTCACCTCTCCTCCTGCAGGCGAATCATCGCCTCGCGTGACCACGACGCCGTGACCGCCTGCCCCGGCGCAATGCCGCTCAGCGGCGAAGTTTCACTGAGGTTGGCCTGGCTTACCAGCAGTTTGGCACCGTCGGCGAGCTTCAGCTCCAGCCGCGTGGCGGCCCCCTGATACTGAACGGCCTGCACGACGCCCTGAACCTGAACGTCTCCGCCCTCATTAAGGCGAATATGTTCCGGACGCAGGGAATAGCTGCCTTCCATGCCGCATATTTTCTGCGCCAGACCCGCATCGAAGACGTTAGAGGTGCCGACAAAACTGGCGACAAACGGCGTGCGCGGACGCATGTAGAGATCGCGCGGGGTGTCCACCTGCTCGATGCGCCCGTTATTGAACACCGCGACCCTATCTGATATGGATAGGGCCTCGCCCTGATCGTGGGTGACAAAAATAAAGGTGATGCCGAGTTCCTGCTGAAGCTTCTTCAGCTCGAACTGCATCTGTTCCCGCAGCTTGAGATCGAGCGCGCCTAACGGCTCGTCGAGCAGCAGGACGCGCGGTTCATTCACCAGCGCCCGGGCAATGGCAACACGCTGGCGCTGGCCGCCGGAAAGCTGCGAAGGCTTGCGGGCGACGGCAAAGCTCAGGCCCACTTTTTCCAGCGCATCACGGGCCTGCGCATGGCGTTTTTTCTTGTCGATGCCTTTGACCATCAGCCCGTAGGCGACGTTATCGAGGATCGACATGTGTGGGAACAGCGCGTAGTCCTGAAAGACGGTGTTCACATCCCGCTCCCAGGGAGGCAGTTCGCTCGCCTCTTTACCGAAGATAGAAATCGTGCCGCCTGACAGCTGCTCAAAGCCGGCAATCAGACGCAGGCAGGTGGTTTTGCCGGAGCCAGAAGGCCCCAGCATGGAGAAAAATTCCCCGTCATGAATCGCAATGGTGACCCCATCCACCGCCCGCACGTCGCCGTACAGCCGGGAAACATTGTTAAACTCTACTGCGTACGTCATGTTCAGCTCCCGGACGATTAACGGCCGCCCATAATGGCGATGTAATCCTGCGTCCAGCGGCTGTAAGGTACATATTTACCGCCTTCCGCGATGGGGGTTTTCCAGAACATGATTTTGTCAAAATAGTTATAGCCATTGGTTGCGCAGCCCTTGTCGCCCAGCAGCGTGCTGGCCTTACATCCTTCAGCCACGACGGGCAGCGAGCCAAACCATGCCGCCAGATCGCCCTGCACTTTCGGCGTGAGCGACCAGTTCATCCATTTGTAGGCGCACATAGGGTGTTTTGCCTGCGCGTGCAGCATGGTGGTATCCGCCCAGCCGGTTACCCCCTCTTTCGGGAAGACGGTGGCAACGGGCTGGTTTTCAGCCTTCAGGGCATTCGCCTGATACGGCCAGGCGCTGGAGGCTACGACGCCTTCGTTTTTGAAGTCGCTCATCTGGACGGTGGTGTCATGCCAGTAGCGGTGGATCAGCGCATGCTGGTCACGAAGCACCTTGAGCACGGCGGCATACTGTTGTTCAGTGAGCTGGTACGGGTCGCTAATACCCAGCTGCGGCTGCGTGGCTTTAACGAACAGCGCGGCATCGGCGATATAAATCGGGCCGTCGTACGCCTGCACGCGTCCCTGATTGGTTTTACCGTCCGGCAGATCCTGTTTGGTAAAGACTACGCTCCAGCTGTCCGGCGGCGTCGGGAAGGTTTTGGTGTTGTACATCAGCAGGTTTGGCCCCCACTGATACGGCGTGCCATAGACCTTGCCGCCTACGTTAAACCACTCGCCCTTCACGATGCGCGGGTCGAGGGTTTTCCAGTTAGGGATAAGCTCGGGGTTAATCGGCTGAACGCGTTTGCCCATGATCAGGCGCAGGGAGGCGTCACCTGAGGCGGTGACCAGGTCATATCCGCCTTTTGCCATCAGGCTGACCATTTCGTCGGACGTGGCCGCCGTTTTGACGTTGACCGCACAGCCGGTCTCTTTTTCAAACTGGGTGACCCAGTCATAATTTTTATCCGTCTGTCCGCGTTCGATGTATCCCGGCCAGGCGATAATATCCAGACGACCTTCCCCGTCGCCGATGGCCTTTGGTGGTTCTGCGGCTTGCGCGGTCATGATAGTCATGCCGAGCGCGCACAGGCTGCTGCGGGCAAATTTTTTGCTCATAAGGGTTACTCCTGTCGCAATGAAATTTAGCGGCAGCCGTGCCGTAAAAATATCTCCCTTATTAAACGTAGACCGCACGTATGCGCCGCACCGTTCGGCTTAAGGAAATTTCATCAAGGTGTGACCGAGGACGCATTCCCCGTTAACTGGATTATAGACAAGGAGTTAGACGCGAAGGCCGGTATGCAGATTTCATATGATACGGCACCGAAAAATATTCGCCGTGCCGTCGTCAGGATAAGAAATGATTATTTAAATAACGAGGGAAGGATTATTCCAGCATCGTGCTAATTAATTTACCTAACTGAATGACCGCCTGCTCTTCCCGCTCGCCCCATGCCCAGGACGTATTAAAGCGGAAGAACGGCGTCCACGCGTCAGAGGTGGAAAACATCTTTCCAGGCGCAATGCTGATGTGGTGCGTTAAGGCCTTTTCGCTGAGCAGGCCCGCGTCCAGCTGCGCCGGAAGTTCCAGCCATAAAAAGTAGCCGCTGTCGTTGTGGTGAATTTTGACGCCGGCAGGCATATGGCGCAGAAGTGACTGCCAGGCCTGCTGTTTCCGCTCGGCGAGCGTGCGTCGCAGGCGGCGCAGATGGGCGTCGTAGCGCTTGGTCGCCAGGTAGTCCACCAGCGCCAGCTGCATGGGAGAACTGGTTGATAAGGTGCTCATCAGCTGCAGCTGCTGAATGCGTCGCGCGTGTTTTCCTGCCGCCACCCAGCCGATGCGAAAACCGGCCACCAGGCATTTTGAAAAGGAGGAACAGTGCAGCGTCATCTCCTCCCGGTCCCAGGCTTTCGCCGGAAGGGGTTTTTCCCGGCCAAAATAGAGCTCGCTGTAGACATCGTCCTCGATCAGGGTGACGTTGTGCTTCGTCAGGAGCGCGACCAGACGCGCTTTTTTCTCCGCGCTCAGCGTAAAGCCAAGCGGGTTTTGGCCGTTAGTCATGAGCCAGCAGGCTTTTACCGGGTAGTCGTTCAGCGCCTGTTCCAGCGCATTCAAATCAATACCCTCCCGCACGTCTGTGGCGACCGACAACGCTTTTAGCTTAAGGCGCTCCAGCGCCTGCAGCGCGCCGTAGAAACAGGGGTTTTCGACAATCACCCAGTCTCCTGGCTCTGTCACCGCCTGCAAACTCAGGTTCAGGGCTTCAAGGGCGCCTGCGGTAATGACAATTTCGTCCGGCGAGATGTTCATCCCCTGCTGCGCGTAGCGGCGCGCAATGGCGTGACGGAGTTCAGCGTTACCGGGCGGCAGGTTCTCAATCACGCTCATTGCGGTAGCGGTTTTACTGACGTTTGCCAGCGAGCGGTTGAGCTGCTGAAGCGGGAAAAGTCGGGGGTCGGGAAAGGCGGAAGCGAAAGGAACAACGGACGGATCGCGGCTGGCCTGTAAGACCTCGAAGATATAGGTGTTGATATCTACCGCTTCATCACGCATCACCTGGGCAGGCGGCGCAGGCTGTTGTGCGGTCGGGCGCGAGGCAACGTAATAGCCCGACTGCGGCCTGGCGACAATGCGCCCCTGGCTTTCCAGCATCTGATACGCGTGGCCAACGGTCATAAAGCTCATGCCGCTGCTTGCCACCTGCTCTCGCAGGGAAGGCAGCTTATCGCCCGGCAGCCATACGCCAAGCTCAATCTGCGAGATAATTTGTTGCGCCAGACGCTGGTATTTTTTCATCAGATTCTCCTTATTGCCGACAGTGTATATCAGCAGGAGAAAAAGAGAAGATTTTGCTAACTGTTATAGTCTGGAAGATGAATTACTTACGGTATTCGGTCACGTGGCTCTGAGCAGAGCGTGCGGCGGCCAGGTGGTCGAGCGTAATCATCGGCGATTTGCAAAAAATGCATTTCGCGCCAAACGGGTTTTTCTCAGACACGTCAAAGGCTGAGGTACGGTACTGCGAACCATGGCAGCATGGGCAGCGAAAATGGATATAAGAAGTC
The DNA here is from genome assembly GCA_011754535.1 of Enterobacter asburiae. Lineage (NCBI taxonomy): Bacteria > Pseudomonadati > Pseudomonadota > Gammaproteobacteria > Enterobacterales > Enterobacteriaceae > Enterobacter > Enterobacter asburiae. The sequence goes on from JAAQVN010000001.1 coordinate 2,598,821, forward strand.
ATAGGATTCTCCTGAAACGTAAAAACGTAAATTACTAATGGGCCGATTGGGCATAATGGTTTTAAACAAAACTAATCGGAATGTAGATAAAGACCCAAGAGAGGCTGCGGAGAGGCACAACGTGATGAGAACTGCTTTATAAAACTACGTCAGATATTTATTTGGACTCAAAACCAGATGACCATTAACGCACGGCGGTGACGACATAGCAAGCAGTTTAATGCGTAAAAATCATAAAAAGAATATTTTTATTCCACAACTGCGAGGTATATCAGATGGCTAAAGGGTGAAATTTACGCTAACTGTTATGGTTAAAATTCGCTTTTCTGCGTCTGCTCCTCCGATCTTTGCCCCTATACCATAACAGCACACCGTTTGACATTGAGGCTGTGCATGTTTGGTTTAGATGCTTTTCACCTTGCACGGATACAGTTTGCCTTCACCGTATCCTTTCACATTATTTTCCCGGCCATCACCATCGGCCTGGCAAGCTATCTTGCCGTGCTCGAAGGGCTGTGGCTGAAAACAAAAAATCCGGTCTGGCGCTCGCTGTACCATTTCTGGTCGAAGATTTTCGCCGTCAACTTTGGCATGGGCGTGGTCTCCGGGCTGGTGATGGCCTACCAGTTTGGCACCAACTGGAGCGGCTTTTCACAGTTTGCGGGCAGCATTACCGGCCCGCTGCTGACCTATGAAGTGCTTACCGCCTTCTTCCTCGAAGCCGGGTTCCTCGGCGTGATGCTGTTCGGCTGGAATAAAGTGGGGCCAGGTCTGCACTTCTTCTCCACCTGCATGGTGGCGCTGGGCACCATTATCTCCACCTTCTGGATCCTCTCCTCGAACAGCTGGATGCAGACCCCGCAGGGCTACGAGATCGTCAATGGTCAGGTCGTGCCGGTGGACTGGTTCGCCGTGGTATTTAACCCCTCCTTCCCCTACCGCCTGCTGCATATGTCGATTGCTGCATTCCTGAGTAGCGCCCTGTTTGTCGGTGCATCCGCGGCATGGCACCTGCTGCGCGGGAATAATACCCCCGCCATCCGGGCGATGTTTTCGATGGCGCTGTGGATGACGCTGGTTGTCGCCCCCCTCCAGGCCCTGGTTGGCGATATGCACGGGTTGAACACCTTAAAGCACCAGCCCGCCAAGATTGCCGCCATTGAAGGCCATTGGGAAAACCCGCCGGGCGAGCCTACCCCCCTGCTGCTGTTTGGCTGGCCGGATATGGAGCAGGAGCGCACTCGCTTTGGACTGGCGATCCCGGCGCTGGGTAGTCTTATCCTGACGCACAGCCTGGATAAACAGGTCCCTGCGCTCAAAGAGTTTCCAAAGGAGGATCGCCCTAATTCCACCATCGTTTTCTGGTCGTTCCGCATTATGGCGGGCTTAGGGATGCTGATGCTGCTGCTTGGGGTAGCGGCGCTCTGGCTGCGTTATAAAAAGCGGGTTTATTCTTCACGTCCGTTCCTGTGGTTTGCGCTGCTGATGGGACCATCCGGGCTGATTGCCATTCTGGCCGGATGGGTCACCACCGAAGTGGGCCGCCAGCCGTGGGTGGTTTATGGGCTTCAGCGAACGAAGGATGCGGTTTCTGCCCATGGCGATCTGCATATGAGCGTGAGCCTGCTGGCCTTCTTCGTCGTCTACACCTCGGTATTCGGCGTGGGCTACAGCTATATGGTGCGCCTCATCCGAAAAGGGCCACAGCCGTATGAATCATTCGCCACCGAGGCCGACGGACGCCCGACGCGCCCGCTTTCTGCCGTCACAACTGAACAGAAGGAGCAGCCATAATGGGTATCGATCTTTCCATTATCTGGTTTGTCATCATCGTCTTTGCCACGTTGATGTATATCGTCATGGACGGGTTTGATCTGGGGATCGGTATTCTGTTCCCGGCAACGCAAAACGCCGACGATCGCGACGTGATGGTCAACAGCGTCGCGCCGGTCTGGGACGGCAATGAGACCTGGCTGGTGCTAGGCGGTGCTGCCCTGTTCGGCGCGTTTCCGCTGGCCTATGCGGTGATCGTTGATGCCCTCACTATTCCACTGACGTTAATGCTGATCGGACTTATTTTTCGCGGTGTGGCATTTGAGTTTCGCTTTAAAGCCACGCCGGCCCACCGTCCTTTCTGGGATAAGGCGTTTATTGGCGGTTCCGTTCTGGCGACCTTTACCCAGGGCGTGACGGTGGGTGCCGTCATTAACGGCTTTACCGTGACAGGCAGGGCCTATACCGGCGGCCCCTTTGACTGGTTTACCGCGTTCAGCCTGTTTTGCGGCGCGGGTCTGGTGGTGGCCTACGCGCTGTTAGGCTCGACCTGGCTGGTGATGAAAAGCGAAAACGCACTACAGCAGCGGATGCGTGAGGTGTCGAAAACGCTGTTAATCGTGCTGCTGGCGTTTATCGCGGCGATCAGCCTCTGGACGCCTCTGGCGCACCCGGCCATCGCGGCGCGCTGGTTTACGCTGCCGAATCTGTTTTATCTGCTGCCGGTCCCTGCCCTGGTCGTCATGTTTAGCCTCTACCAGTGGCGCTGCCTGAGTAATCCTGATAGCCATACTCGTCCGTTTATTCTGACGCTGGGGCTGATCTTCCTCGGCTTTAGCGGGCTTGGGATCAGCATCTGGCCGCATATCATACCGCCGTCAATCACCCTGTGGCAGGCCGCCGCCCCGACGCAAAGCCAGGGCTTTATGCTGGTGGGCGCGCTGTTGATCATTCCCGTCATTCTGGTCTACACCTTCTGGAGCTACTACGTCTTTCGCGGCAAAGTTCAGCCTGGGGAGGGTTATCACTGATGCAACAACCTGTCTGGAAAAGATTGCTGTGGCTGGCCATTATCTGGGGCGGCAGCGTACTGGCGCTGGCAGCGGTCAGTATGCTCTTCCGTATGCTGATGACGGCTGCCGGGTTTAAATCTCATTAAACTTCATTCCGGGCAGCCCTGCGTTGCCCGGCACCACCCCGCACTTTCAGATAAACCCCATTAACGCACCGCAGAGTATCGTTACACTGGTAAAAGATTCACAGAATTTATAATTTGAGAAGAAAAATGAAAAAGCTCATTGCGTTAAGTGTTATCAGCCTTGTCCTTAGCGGCTGCGTTAATCCTGGCAAAGCATCTGTTCAGCCGGATCAGCTGAAGAGCCACCGTTTTGTGCTGGAAAACGTGGACGGCAAAGCCGTGAAGGGGATGACCGCGCAGCCTGAGATCGCTTTTAACGCGCTTCCCGATATCAGCCTCGTTGATAACATTAGCGTTTCCGGCCAGATGTGTAACCGCTTCAACGGGCAGGGAAAGCTGTCCGAAGGTGAGCTAAAAGTTAAAACGCTGGCGATGACCCGCAAACTTTGTACCGAACCGCAGCTTAACGAGCTGGATCAGGCCATCGGCGACATGCTGCGCAAAGGGGCGCAGGTCGACCTGACTGAAGACCAGCTGACGCTGGCAACGGCCGATAAGACGCTGATGTTTAAGCGCGCGGAGTAATCAGTAGCTACCGCAGCTTCCAACGGCAAGCGACTGTTCACTGCAGCGTTTGCCGTTTGGCAAGGCGCACATCCCGATCGCCGAACCATCAAGCTGGCGGGCAACGGACAGCGAGCCGCCAATCATGGCACAGTTGGCTTGGCCTGAACTGGACATTGCCGCTTTCATTCCCGGCGCCACGTGGGCCGCCGTGGCCTGCTGAACAGGTTCACTGCTGCATGCCGACAACAATAACGCGGCACACCCTACCCAAAATGCTGAACGCATGCTCTCTTCCCCGTAAATAGTGCGAAACCTAAGCATAATAGGCATCACATCCCGTGTCGTCGAGAGCGGAAGTGCGTATTTATGCGCTACTGAAACAATTTCTCGCAATTTTTTCGCCCTAAGTTTGATCTAACCATTGATGGTGAGAATACTGAGGACACAAAAGCGAAAATCGTAAAACCCCCTGTTTGCTAGACTACAGAGATAATATTCAGGGCTGGTCGCCTTATGACAGCCTCTCTGTTTTTGCGCAATGTAAGGGTGTCGTCCTATGCAAACTATTGACGGTAATGGTGCAGTTGCCTCAGTCGCGTTTCGCACCAGTGAAGTTATCGCCATCTATCCGATCACGCCAAGCTCTACCATGGCCGAGCAGGCGGATGCCTGGGCGGGGAATGGGTTAAAAAACGTCTGGGGCGATGTTCCGAGAGTGGTTGAAATGCAGTCCGAAGCGGGAGCAATTGCCACGGTCCACGGTGCACTGCAAACCGGCGCGCTCTCCACGTCGTTTACCTCCTCTCAGGGATTGTTGTTAATGATCCCAACGCTGTACAAACTCGCCGGTCAACTGACCCCCTTCGTCCTGCACGTCGCGGCGCGTACTGTGGCCACCCACGCACTCTCTATTTTTGGCGATCACTCCGACGTGATGGCCGTGCGTCAGACCGGCTGTGCGATGCTGTGCGCCAGCAGCGTTCAGGAAGCCCAGGACTTTGCTTTAATTTCGCATATCGCCACGCTTAAAAGCCGCGTTCCGTTTATTCACTTCTTTGATGGTTTCCGTACGTCTCACGAGATCAACAAAATCGTCCCGCTGGCGGACGAGACTATCCTGGATCTGCTGCCGCAGGCGGAAATCGACGCGCATCGCGCCCGCGCCCTGAATCCGGAGCACCCGGTTATCCGCGGGACTTCGGCAAATCCGGATACTTATTTTCAGTCCCGTGAGGCCACAAACCCGTGGTACAACGCGGTTTATGACCATGTCGAGCAGGCAATGAACGACTTTGCCGCCGCAACCGGACGCGAGTACAAACCGTTCGAATACTACGGCCACCCGCAGGCCGAGCGCGTGATTGTGCTGATGGGTTCTGCTATCGGCACCTGTGAAGAGGTCGTTGACGAGCTGCTGGCCCGCGGCGAAAAGGTCGGCGTGCTTAAAGTGCGTCTCTACCGTCCGTTCTCGGCTAAACATCTGCTCGCTGCGCTGCCAGAAAGCGCGCGTACCGTGGCGGTGCTCGATCGAACCAAAGAGCCGGGCGCACACGCGGAACCGCTCTATCTGGACGTGATGACCGCCCTCGCTGAAGCCTTTAATAACGGCGAACGTGAAACGCTACCGCGCGTTATCGGCGGTCGTTATGGCCTGTCTTCCAAAGAGTTTGGGCCGGACTGCGTGCTGGCCGTGTTTAACGAGCTAAGGGAAGCAAAACCCAAGCCGCGCTTTACGGTGGGTATTTATGATGACGTGACAAATCTTTCCCTGCCCTTGCCGGAAAACACCCTGCCCTCGACCGCCAAACTTGAGGCGCTGTTCTACGGTCTGGGCAGCGACGGCAGCGTCTCGGCGACCAAAAACAACATCAAGATCATCGGCAATTCAACGCCGTGGTACGCGCAGGGTTACTTCGTCTACGACTCCAAGAAAGCCGGCGGTCTGACCGTTTCTCACCTGCGCGTCAGCGAGCAGCCTATCCGCTCTGCCTACCTTATTTCTCAGGCCGACTTTGTTGGCTGCCATCAGCTGCAGTTTATCGACAAGTATCAGATGGCCGAGCGCCTGAAGCCCGGCGGTATCTTCCTGCTCAACACGCCTTACAGCGCCGATGAGGTCTGGACGCGCCTGCCGCAGGAAGTACAGACGGTGCTGAACCAGAAAAAAGCCCGTTTCTATGTCGTCAACGCGGCGAAAATTGCCCGCGAATGTGGCCTGGCCGCGCGTATCAATACCGTGATGCAGATGGCCTTCTTCCATCTGACCAATATCCTGCCGGGCGACAGCGCGCTGGTGGAACTGCAAGGGGCCATCGCCAAAAGCTACAGCAGCAAGGGCCAGGAGCTGGTAGAGCGTAACTGGCAGGCTCTGGCGCTGGCGCGCGAGTCACTGTTCGAGGTGCCGCTGCAGCCGGTAAATGACGCCAGCCCGAATCGCCCTCCGGTGGTCTCGGATGCGGCACCTGATTTCGTGAAAACCGTGACGGCCGCGATGCTGGCCGGGCTGGGTGACGCCCTGCCCGTCTCTGCGCTGCCGCCGGACGGAACCTGGCCGATGGGCACCACGCGCTGGGAAAAACGCAACATCGCCGAAGCGATCCCCATCTGGAAAGAAGAGCTCTGTACCCAGTGCAACCACTGCGTCGCGGCCTGCCCGCACTCGGCCATTCGGGCCAAAGTGGTGTCGCCGGAAGCGATGGAAGATGCCCCGTCCAGCCTGCACTCGCTGGATGTAAAATCCCGCGACATGCGCGGCCAGAAATACGTTCTGCAGGTCGCACCGGAGGACTGCACCGGGTGTAACCTGTGCGTTGAGGTCTGCCCGGCGAAAGACAGGCAGAACCCGGACATCAAGGCCATCAATATGATGTCGCGTCTTGAGCACGTTGAAGAAGAAAAAGTGAACTATGACTTCTTCCTGAACCTGCCGGAAATCGACCGCAGCAAGCTGGAGCGCATTGATATTCGTACGTCGCAGCTGATTACGCCGCTGTTCGAGTACTCCGGTGCCTGCTCCGGCTGCGGCGAAACGCCGTATATTAAGCTGCTTACCCAGCTGTACGGCGACCGGATGTTGATTGCCAATGCCACCGGCTGCTCATCGATCTACGGCGGTAATTTACCGTCCACGCCTTACACCACCGATGCGAATGGGCGCGGTCCGGCATGGGCAAACTCTCTGTTCGAAGATAACGCCGAGTTTGGCCTGGGCTTCCGCCTGACGGTTGACCAGCACCGCGCGCGCGTGATGCGCCTGCTGGAGCAGTTTGCCGGGCTGATCCCTGCCGAGCTCAATGCCGCACTACACGCTGACGCCACGCCCGAGGTGCGCCGCGAGCAAGTGGCCGAGCTGCGTCACGCCCTTCAGGGGGTGGCCGGGGCTGAACAGCTTCTGACCGACGCTGATGCCCTGGTCGAAAAATCGATCTGGCTGATTGGCGGCGACGGCTGGGCTTACGACATCGGCTTTGGCGGGCTGGATCACGTATTGAGCCTGACCGAAAACGTCAACATTCTGGTCCTGGATACGCAGTGTTATTCCAATACCGGTGGTCAGGCGTCGAAAGCCACGCCGCTGGGCGCCGTCACGAAATTCGGTGAGCACGGTAAACGCAAGGCGCGTAAGGATCTGGGCGTGAGCATGATGATGTACGGCCACGTTTACGTCGCGCAAATCTCGCTGGGCGCGCAGCTTAACCAGACGGTGAAAGCGATCCAGGAAGCGGAAGCGTATCCGGGTCCGTCGCTGATAATTGCCTACAGCCCGTGCGAAGAGCATGGCTACGACCTGGCCCTCAGCCACGATCAGATGCGTCAACTGACGGCCACCGGCTTCTGGCCGCTCTACCGGTTCGATCCGCGTCGTGCAGATGAGGGGAAATTACCGCTGGCGCTGGATTCGCGTCCGCCGTCCGATGCCCTGGCAGAGACGCTAATGCAGGAGCAGCGCTTCCGCCGCCTGAATGCGCAGCAGCCTGAGGTGGCAGAGCAGCTCTGGCAAGACGCCGCCGCGGATCTGCAAAAACGGTATGACTTCCTGGCGCAGCTGGCAGGAAAAGCCGAAAAATCCACCAGCGACTAAACCCTATGCCCGGCTCGTCCGGGCATTTTTTTCCATAAAAAAAGCCCGATGTTTTCACATCGGGCTAATCCAGATAATTAATGAATCTCTCTTTAGTTTCCCAAAAGACATTCACGATAATTATGGATAAATAATCTTAAAGGCATATAACGGGGCAGAGATTACCTGATTTAACCGCTAATTAATAATTTTTATTTAATATGGTTTATTTTAACTCATTCATCAAGCAAATGACCATTTCCGCAGTTTTATCTGGTTTAGATTTTACTTAATTCGTAACAATTCTATTTTATTACTATTCCACAGGAGTGATTTAGCATGAGACAACTTTCTTATTCGGGAAGTTCAACAGGTAATCAAATAAAAACAACTGCAAAGGAATATCACTATGCAAAGAAAAGTACTGGCTCTGATGATTCCGGCTCTGTTAATGGCTGGCGCCGCGCATGCGGCAGAAATATATAATAAAGACGGCAACAAACTGGATCTGTACGGAAAAGTGGATGGTCTGCACTATTTCTCCGATGATGCCTCTAAAGACGGCGATCAAACCTACATGCGTCTGGGTTTCAAAGGTGAAACGCAGATTAACGACATGATGACCGGCTACGCGCAGTGGGAATATAACATTCAGGCAAATAATACCGAAGGGTCTGATAACCAGTCCTGGACGCGTCTGGCCTTCGCGGGGGTCAAAGTGGGCGATTACGGTTCCTTCGATTATGGCCGTAACTACGGCGTGCTGTACGACGTGGAAGGCTGGACCGATATGCTGCCTGAATTCGGCGGCGACTCTTACACCTATGCCGATAACTTTATGACCGGGCGCGCTAACGGCGTGGCAACCTACCGTAACACTGATTTCTATGGTCTGGTGCAGGGCCTGAACTTCGCGCTGCAGTATCAGGGTAACAATGAAGATGCCAGCAACAATCAGGAAGGCACCAACAACGGCCGCGACACGCGTCATGAGAATGGCGACGGCTTCGGTATTTCTACAACCTATGATTTCGGCATGGGGATCAGCGCCGGTGCCGCCTACGCCTCATCTGACCGTACCAACGACCAGGTTACGCATACCACTGCGGGCGGTGACAAAGCAGATGCCTGGACAGCTGGCCTGAAATATGACGCCAATAATATCTATCTGGCCGCCATGTATTCTGAAACCCGTAACATGACGCCTTATGGTGATAACACCGACGCCGTGGCGAATAAAACTCAGAACGTCGAAGTGACCGCGCAATACCAGTTCGATTTCGGTCTGCGTCCGGCAATTTCTTATCTGCAGTCAAAAGGTAAAGACCTGGGTAAAGGTCAGGGCGACCAGGACCTGGTGAAATATGCAGATGTAGGCGCAACCTACTATTTCAACAAAAACATGTCCACCTATGTTGATTATAAAATCAACCTGCTGGATGAAGATGACAGCTTCTACAAAAACAACGGCATCAGCACCGACGATGTCGTTGCATTAGGCCTGGTTTACCAGTTCTGATGGTCAGAGCCCGCAGCGTTATGCGGGCTCATTCTTTTTTGATTTTCGTCTCAAAAGAGCGCTTTATTTCGGTATTGTTGAGGATAAGTTGAAAGAAAACGGGTTAGACTGCGCGCATATCCCCTTCTTCACTAAGGATGATAGCGTTGTTTGGCCGCATATCCGTTACCATACTGACTCTTCTGGCGTGTTTATGGATGGCGTTGATCTTTGATTTTCGCGATATTGTCGGGCATCTCGGCACGCTGTTAAACCATCTGGATCGCCATTAACAGTTATTCCCAGAAAAAAGCCACCAGCTTTGCCGGTGGCGGTCATACGCATTTCGAGCGTTACTTTTTCACGGGTTGAGGTTTTTTATCCCCTGATTCGGGGGCCTCGCGCGGATCGTCTTTTTCAACACAGAGCATAATGTCTCCTGTTTCAGTTAACCACTTCCCACTATAGCCAGTGTGAACAGATCCTGGCCAGGCGGTAATCAACCTATATTGCTCTCTTTTTTGCGAAACGAGAGGTATCCAAAAACGCCGCTTTCACCATCGCTCGGATGGTTCACGCCGTCCATCACCGTCACTTCGGGGAAATCAAACGGCGACACATTTTCAAAACAGGCCACATTGACGCCGTATTCATTTGGGTTAGAGCGACGCTGATGGAACGTGTATATCCCACAGACCGAGCAGAAGAAATGCCGCGCCGTCCCCGTGTTGAACCGGTACTCCGTCAGCTTATCCTCACCTCTTGTCACGGTAATACCCGACAACGGTGCAGAGACCACAACTGCGCCCCGCATGCGGCAAAAAGAGCAACTGCAGCGCCGCGCAGTATTAAAACCGTCCGTGAGTTCGACGGAAAATGCCACCGCGCCACAATGGCACTGTGCATGACGAATATCTGTCATCGGTTAGACCCCTTTTCTCACCAACTCGGCGGCCTTAACGAAAACCTCATCTTCTACACCATCGCCTTTCTGCCTGCCGAGCCTGACCAGCTCTTCAACAATGCTGTCGCGATCGATCGGTCTCTGGGCGGAAACCAGCCCAATAACGGCGGCACCAATCGCCAGCCCCACTAATCCTGTTTGTTCGTCTTTGTTCTTCATACTCATGCTCCTGATACAACAAACAAGCGTAGCAGGATTTTTAAAAAAGCAGCGTCAGGCCGTATTCACTGAATCGCTGTCAGCCCGACGCGCTGGCCGTACGATAGCTCTAAGGTATTTCCATCGGGATCGGCAAAGAATACATAATACCCAACGGGATCGCCCAGATCTTCCGGTGCTTTCCGTAACGCTCCTTCTTCGATGGCCATCGCGGTTTTTCTGTCAATTTCTTCGCGCGTGGCGCAGGCAATCCCAAGGTGGCCAAAATGCCCCAGCGGCGTATCGGTCACGTTGTCAGACTGCACCAGAACCAGCGCAAAAGGACGCGTATGGTCAGTCAGCCACGCCACTTTGCGGACATCGGGAAGATCGGGCTCACGCGAGTGGATGACCTCCATCCCGGCATATCGGCGGTAGAAAGCAACGCTCTTCTCCAGATCCCGGACCATAAACGCAACATGAGTGAATCCTACGTCAATGTCTTTCATTTTAAGATGTTACTCCTCTATTAACGTGTCGAAGCCATCTTAAAAGCTAAAGTTAACTTGAGGTCAACGGTGAATTTGTGCGGTCCTGCTGATGCTCAACTGGGAATAAAGGGATAAAAATAATACAGCCCCGCCGTAGCCGAGACGCTTACGACGACGCTCAGTAAAAACCAGGTTTTGAATGGCTGCTTCTGCGTTTTATGGCGAAAGAGCTGTTGGCCCAGAATAGCGCCAGGCCACCCGCCTACAATGCCAAATACCAGTAACGTCCTCTCCGGTACCCTGCGCATCCCTTTCCGCGCAGCGGTTTTATCGGCGCCGTAAATCGCTATCGTCAGAACGTTAATCAGCAAGAACCACATGGCGCAGGGATACGCGGTAAAAACGCTGCCAGCTGCAGCGATGAACAGGAGCAAAAAGCAAAAACGATTCAAAGTCATAGTGACAGCCACTGGACAGGTATGCGGATTTCGAAAGGCATTATACGCTTTCTTACGCATGTATCAGCCTGAGGCCATCTTTCGTCAAACATACCCATTCAGTCCTGCGCCGTCTTCACGCCCTCACCTGTCAGCGTTATGCGTCCCGCTCGGTGCGACGGCAGGAGCGGAATACCAGTTTTCTTTGGCGACCATGACGCTTCCTTCAGGCTGCATGACAAAGTTGGGCGACATGATTTGCACGTTATATTCGTTAAAGACATCCTGAATATTGCTGAACAGCGCATTGCGCGCGACGGCCAGAGGCTGCCCGGGAAGCAGCCTGACCTGAAGCTCATAGGCGATATACCAGTCCATTAGCGACAGCTGACGCACCAGCGGCGGCGTCGAAGGATCCACGCACGCTGTCCGCCTGGCGGCCAGCTCAAGCATGGCATGCACCTGCCGCCAGGGGGTGTCATACCCAATGGTGACGCTTACGGTTAAGTTGACGCTGCCGTCATTGTTTTGAGCGCTGAGGTTCGTTATCTTGCCGCTCACCACGACGGCATTGGGCACGGTGACCACATAGTTTTCGCGGGTGATAATTTTGGTGGCGAGCATACCAATTTCGCTCACCTTCCCTTCGTTATCCGCGACCCGAATGACGTCGCCCTTGCGCAGCGCGCGCGAATAAATCAGTACGAGACCGCTCATCGCATGATTCATCACCCCAGCAGAACCCAGCGTCAGCATCAGACCAAAGAAGACGCTTATGCCCTTAAAGGCCAGCGAATTGGCCCCGGGAAGAAACGGGTATGCGGCGGAGAGCGCGAACAACCACACCACAACTGAGAGAAGTTTTCTGGTCGCCCCGACGGTTTCAGGGTGCAGCCCTGGAAACTGTAAACGCCCCACTTCTACCTGGTTGAGTACCACCTTTAACACTTTGAGGATTACCGCAGTGATGGTGAAGATGATGAAAACAATTGCCAGTCCTGGCAGCGCAGAGGCAACGGCTAAGGCAATCTGCCGTATGACATGCAACGTCCAGTCACCCAACGATGTTGCCCAGACTCGCGTCCAGGGAAACAGGCTGAACGACCAGCTAAGCCAGCCGTAAAAAGCCAAAATCATCACAACCAACATCAACAGGCCGTACAGACGCGCTTCGATGAGGCCGATGAAACGGCGCCAGCGTTGGGGTACCCAGCTCCGCTTCTCTGCGACCTTTCGACGATAGTGCCCTCTTACCCATTTCCAGGAGCGCAACGCACCATAGCCAAGCAGGAACCACATCAAAATACCGGTCGCAGTCTTAGCGGTGGAAAGCACCAGCCATCGGGTATCATATTGATCGCGAAGTGAGTTACGCTGCGCTTCCAGACGTGCCAGCACGCGCTGAGCGGCCTGATCCAGGGTAAGATCGTCCCCTTCATCCAGATCCGATTCTGTCAGGAGCATGACCGGCTTACCATTCATCACGAACAGTCTTCCCTGCTGGTTATACCGGGTGACAGGGATAATTGTCAGAGGTTTGCTAACATCTTCCTGCGAGAAATTACGTAACGTATTTCGAATCCGTAATACACGCTCTTCTGGCGTGGTGAAACCGAACTTTGCCTGCAGCATGACGATCGGTTGATGAAAGATATATAGCGTGCGTGCCCGCTCACTTTCAGTCGGTTCCTGTCGGGGTTCGGCAGCAAAAACGGAATGAGCAGGGAAATAGAGTAAACATAATAATAGAGCGAGCACTAACCTGTTCATATCTACCTGTATTTCATGAATTATGCGTTTTCACCAGGCATTGTATTAACATCATGCCGACCGACAGCCGTGGAAAACGTCCCTGCGAGAAATACCGTTCGCAGGGCAAAGCTCTTGGCTATCATGTTGAATTTCTTGAAAACCTCTCAACGTTCTGCTACATCACATAGAGGTTTTTGTTATTAAGCGCTTAATGAAAGGAAGCATGAATAAATATAAGTGGTGATACACAATCAGCAAGTTACTTGCCGAAAATTAACGCGTTGTATTTGTAATGAAAGGCACTAACCTCTTGTCCATCACGAGTTGTTAACCTGCATCCCTTTTCCTTCTTGTCAGGCTAAATCTTTCGATGCAATCCCTAAGCGTATTGAATTCGTCGCAGTAATCCGTACCATACGCGGCATGCCTACGCCTGCTGGCGTTTATCTGCCAGCGCTATCCCGTCTTTCATTGCCGATCAGAGGGGCTTGAAAACGCGAAAAGGGTTTACGAAATTTACGGGGCAGGATAGCGGAAATGAGCCAGAATCTGATCGTCATGCCGGAAGTACGGCCGTCGATTTAGAAAGAGGTTACCCCTATGGTGCCCTGACGCCTCCCGAGACAAATAAAAATGCCAGAGAATCAATCGAGTACAAAGAAAGAGCAATACAACCTGAATAAGCTACGCTGATATTACAAACTTATTGATATCATTTACTTTATCAATCTATTCAAGCGGTTATAGCATGATAACTTTCCCTAAAGCTACCCAGAACTACATTTGTCGTGCCCTTTTTTGCCCCTATTCCGCATTTTTTGCCCCCAAATTTGCCCCCAAAATTCACTCTTTTGCGTAGCTCCTTCCAGTTTCGAAACGTCCTGCTTTACCGCTTCGCTGACTTCCATCATCATGCTCCTGTTTCAAAATCATAGACTTTCGGTGCGCACCTGTTTTTTATCCCTAAGGTACACCATCCACTGTAGAGACAATGAACTCACCTGCGGTGAGTTCTGTTGTGAATGAGGTTCCGGAACCGCCAACAATAGCGGATCCATTTGTCAGGGTGATGGTACCTGCCGACATAAAAAACTCCTGAGTTCAGATAATAAAAAACCCGCCGAAGCGGGTTCTTGTTTTGTTGATTTTGAACAGGTCGACCTGGCGAAGTTATTTTTGCTCACCCATCGCAGTTGAAGGGGTAGCCTGCTCTATATTCTGTCTGACTGGCTACTTTACGCACACCATAAATCTGTACCGACTGAACCTGGCCACCAATAAGCGCTTCTGCCTCGCATAATGGTTCCTGCTTTTTCAGAACTGAACCGGAGCAAGCAGAAAGAAGCAGGCAGAATACCATCGCGAATATTATTCTTGTCATTTTACACCTTGGCTAGTTTTTAATAAGTAAAACTAACGCAGCGGTATTAAAATATAAAATAGATACAACAGATCAATTATGTGGATTTGATCGCTTAAAACGATCAATCATAGGCGGCAGTGTTGATAGCCGTCAAAGCTATCCCAGTCGTTGTCCCACCAGCAGCAGAACCGGTAGCCGTGGTCGAAGGCGCGGCATTAATTCTGGTTGATGAACCATTAAACCGACATCCTGAATAAGCGGTGATATTCACAATAGTGGGTGGTTGAGTGTTATTGTTCTGGATTATCTGGGAGCCAAGAATAGCGGGTGCCACCGCATAACTACTAGGCAGAGTAGCGTCAATATCAATTCCACCTGTCGTAGCTCCAGGCGACCAAACAGTCACAAGGTCACTCAATATCCAACTTTCGTTTGTCAGAACCAACTTCCCAGTGGCATCCCAGATAGCAAATCCCCATTTTGGCAATGTCTGAGGATAAACAGCAAAGATGTAAGCCGTAAATGTATGTGCCTGTCCATAAGGACTGCTCGATCCAACAAGAATATTTCCTCCTGATCTGGCCGCAGTGACCATTGTAGGCTGAGCTGTATCACTCGTTTTGCAAAAAACCATTGCTGGATAAGACACGTCCAGAGCTACTTCTGCAGATGCACCGTGATTTGCCCCGCTTGCTACTGAGTTAGCCACTACCTTCCTGTAGAGACAAAATGGTGTGGACTGTGGCGTAATAAAGGGATTCCCATTATCCGAGCTATCAGTGCGCCATAATCTGCCATTATGCCTTCTCCACAAAAACTACGAGCTCACATTCAGAGGCTGGATAGTTTCCAATCCCTACGCTGCTTGCAGCGCCAAGAGTTATCGTATTTCCGCTGGCGACGATACGGCGCCCCACCGAGACCGCCCCCTTATCCAGAGAAACGACAAACCCGACCTTCATTCCTGCCGGAATGGTAAACGACCAGCTTCCAGAGTTTTGCCCCTCAGAAAGTTGAATACGTCCGACCACTGAAACTGGCTTAATACCATAATTGTTCGGATTGCCATTGGCATCCCATGTCTGAATGCCCGACGTCATTAAAATACCCCTGTGAGTTTACCTATCTGTACGCGGAGAACGCCGTTCGCATCCCTGATGCTGTCAGTAACGTTCGTGGTCTTTCTTGCGCCCTGTCCGTCACTGCCGTAGTTTTCCCAGGTACCCCCTTTATCCAGTTTCCACCCGGACTGCCCTGGGACGTAATTGTTAGACTGGATGAAGTTGCCGATTTTGGCATTGGTGATCGTGCCATCCTGAATAAACGTTGAGTTGATAAAGACCTGACCATTAACCACTGCGAACGGTGAATACTGGGTATCACCGCTGCCACTCATCAGCACGAACTGATTAGCGTTAAAACCAACACGGGTAACTACCGGCTTCCCGGCCTCAGCGAGCACGGCAATCGACATCCCGGCGTTGTACATGACACCGTTTATCCTCACGCCTGTTTTGAGGGTGTAGATTGCCGAAGCACCGGAGGCATCGACGAGGCTGTAAGCTTGTCTTCCAGGGAAGCGGTGACGTTGTCGATCTGCGCCTGCACCTGTGTCGACATTTCGGCCATTGCCCTATCCACCTCAGCAATAGTCGTTTTCACAACCAGGATATCGGCGCGTACCTCTCCGTATTGCGCCCATTGATGTTCAACTGTTCCGTGGTTGGCCACGTCGTACCATTGATCATCTGCATTTAAGGCTTCTGCACTACACACTATTTCCCCCAGAGCGACTTATTGACGCGGTAAACAGTAATCGGGAACAGCCAGGGGAACGCAAACAGCGATACTCGTTGAAACTGCTCCAGTGAAATTCACGCGATTAATAAAACCACTCGTTCTCGCTCTCCCAGGTCTCCTGTACGATATGTTCGACCTCTTTCTTGTCGCCTCCGAAGACAGTCAGCCCATCATTGCTGGCACGCTTAATCGTAATCTGGCAATCATCGAACTGTTTATTGAGCCTTTTGAGCAGTTCTGACTCGAGGGCAGGTATAGCTCCATCAGGAAGTTTCTTCATGCGATCAATGGTTAGCTCGATTTTCATTTTCCCTCAGCAATGAATCACTGTATGTGTGTACAGTGTGTTTATAAACTTATGTAACGGATTTTGCAACGTTTTATGAGATCACAATGTATCGCACGGAGAATGTGTCCCCCCAAACAAGCAACGGGTAACTTCTAGCGTGAAGACTTGGAGTTTCTGTGGTTTGAGTTTTTTAAAGCGTAAGCATGAATGAACATTTGGATATGTATCATGACTTACAAGCAACATGTCATGACCACACTCTCCAGCGAGAACCTGCCTTGTAGATTCGCGCTGTGAGATCATCGTTCAAGTCCCCGTTGCATAATGTTCCCATCATTTGAATTAAAGATTTTTCAGCCATTACCGATACTACTCTGGTCCTTGCTTGTGACGCGTTCAGTGTTCAGTGCTGTTTGCTTTGGCCATCCGGACTGATTACATACCGCCTCATAAAAGCCAATCCTTAATATAAAGGGAACTTATGAGATTAAAATATGCAGCACTTATACTCGCCGTTGCCATTACAGGCTGTGATGACAAAAAAGACGTGATCGGTTGTTCTTCTGAAATGACCCAGTCAGCGCTCATGGATTTATTAAAAAAATCTGCTTATGAAGGACTCTCTGAACAGGTCGACAAATATCCTGACGTCACAAATCAGACCAAACGAAGCGCCCTGGACAAGATCAAACTGGTCATCTCTGAAATCTCCACAACCTCAAGTGACACGGGTAGCACAATGAAAACGTGTGAAAGTACTGTGACGATGACCCTACCTGCGAATGAGTACGCTCAGCTTTCTGATGCTTACAGAAAAAACTTTAACCGTAATCTCGATAAGCAAATGGAAAGCCTGTCTTTAGATAACAACGCAAACAGCTTTTCAAAACGCATCTCCTACACAGCACAGGCGACCGACGATCAGAAAAACGTTTTCGTAAAAGCCTCCTCTGATAATCCGATATCTGTGGGCGCCGCTGCACTTACATCGCTTTCAATCATCAACCCGATCGTTGAACAGCAGAAGATCCAACAGGCTAAGGATGCCCAGCAGAGCCAAATTGAAGCGCAACAGCAGGCTCAACTCAGGGCGCAGCAACAGGCCCAGTATGAGGCAGAGCAGCAAATTGAGAGACAGACACAGCTGCAAGCACAAGAAAAAGCAGAACAGCAGGTCCAACAGCAAAACACTGGGAGCCTTGATCAGTCCCGAATGGCCTTTGCGAATGCCGACTCTGATTTGAATACCGCCTGGAGCACATTAACGCCGGCAAAGAAAAAAGAGTTACTGCCTTCTCAGCGCCAGTGGATCAAAACAAAGGATGCTATGTGCGGCAAAGTTTCAATTCAGGGGACTGATTCAGAAGTTAAGAAAATGGTCGATTGCCAGACGCAAATGACTCTATCAAGGACTGCTTTCATCAGAACACAATAACTGAAGCACATTTATGGCTGGTGGCCACTGCTGAGCTGGCACCAGCATAATGATTAATAATTTCTGCCGTGTGATATGACTTTTTTTTTCAAGCATGACACAAAAGCGCCACATTACATTCAGAATGCAGCAAAAGTTACACAATAGAATTGTCTGACGAAATCTTAACGAGTGTATTATATATACATGGCTTTATCAATTAATTTTCTCAAGAAATAATTACTTCTATACTATTTAAACCCCTATAAAAAAGTAGTACAATTCACATTGTAAGTTCTTGCTTGAAATTGTCAAATATCTGGATGGATACTAAAAATGAAATATGAATTGCCGAATAAAAACAAATCTTACACACCTGATTTATATGCCTATCTTTGTTCAATTGATGCTAAGCATTTGCATTATATGGAGCATGGACTTATGCATCCCGCAGATGTTTTCACTACAGTCTTTGATGAAGTAGTTGCAAGCGGTCTAAGATTGGCTGTTGCAATTCAAGAAATGGAGCATAATAAAGATAAAAGGCGAGACAAGCATGTTAATAGTTTGATATCGGGTTTTTTATACTCAATCTCAAACTTTATAGACGCCTGTAAGTCTATCGTGAAATGTTTATTTAGCAAAGATGAAGAAAAGAAATATAAGAAAATAATTAGTGAGTTCATGAATCAATGCAGGATGTATACTGATTATGTAAATACAAAGGTCAATTATATAAAACATAGGCACAGAAGCATTTCTACCATTTTATGTGAATGGGATAATGATTTTATACTAGGATATTATGTTAATGGTCCCGTTTCAGACAATATAAATGGGCCCGATCCAGACATACATAAAGATGTCAATTGCGCGATTTCTATGAATTGGGAGTTTCCGTACCACATAGTAAATATTTATTTTTTATCTGCATCCCTAAAATCCATCTTGGAAGAAATTAGACCATCCACCATTGATTTTGATATAAAATATGATGATAAAGATCTTATGAAGTTTCTCACTGATGTCTCATTAATAAATCGATTTCTTTTACCCGATGAATTTGATAAGGTTCAAGCTTTAGTAAAACGTAAGGACTCGGGATTTATTTTGGAGTACCCTTCAAAAATTAAAGCAAAAAATAACCACCTTCATACGATGAACATCTCTATGACTGCAAAAATTGGTTTTGGAGCAAGGGGTTTTATAACGCCCTATCGACAGCCCACAAAATGATAGATTAAACATCCATCAAAAAAGACTTGATACTTGCTATAATATTTATTTTGCGGTGCAGCACCAACCAATCATACTTATCGGTTTCATTGCTCAAATTAATATCCGCTTTTCGTTGTGAGTTTAACTGATGAGCGAAAAAACTTATTGAACCATTCTACTGGTGATTCATAGTCTAGCGTTTTTCTCGGCCTCTCGTTGAGTTGTCTGGAAACATTGTTAAGTCTTTGCTGGCTGTGAACCGATAAGTCAGTTCTTTTTGGAAAATACTGTCTGAGCAATACGTTCGTATTTTCATTTACGCCTCGTTGCCAGAGAGATTGGAAATCACAATAATAAATCTGAATGTCTATCGCTACAGTAAATCGTGTGCGGCTTGTAATTCCAATGCCACGACCCCAAGTTAATTTTTTATAAAGCTCAGCAGCTAATACCTGGGCATGTCTGATGAGTGCAGATATAACCGTTATGGCCTTGTGTCACTGCTCTTCACCAGCATAACAAAACGGGAATGACATTCTATGGGGGGTGATTATTTAGGAGTTTTTCGAGCCCTGAATCAAGTCACCTTCTCAGTGACCTAGAATGGCTCTGCCAGCGGCCTCTAGTGGCCTTTCGCTGATTGGTATCGTGTTCGGGATTGACCCTAATCCTTTCCCTTTAAGCGAAAACGTTCTGGATCTACGCCCTGCTCTTCCGCTTCTGAGGCATTGCTGCAGCTCTTTTTAATGCTCCCCGGTTTTGTACAAAAAGCATTTTATAAATTGTTTCGTGTGACGCATGCATTTCCTGATTATCCGGATAACTGCGTTTTAGCCAACCGGCGATTTGTTCCGGTGACCAGTCCTGATGCATCTTCTCTGCAATGTTTTATACAATTGGCGCTTTCAATTAGTTTGCAGAAATTTGGTCTCAAGGCACTTTCCCATGCAGAATCATCCGCTTTTGCTGTGCGATATTGTTTTGCACCTCCTTTCCTCTTTATCTCGTGGCTAATCGTTGAGGGAGAACTTGATAATTTGGCAGAGATATCCCTGAAGCTGCGTTTTGCTACAAGACATCTGGATATATCTTCTCTTTCACCTAACGAAAGCGCTAACCGGTATCGCTTTCGGACAGGAGGAGGGTATCCAGCACTCTGGTGAATAGCAGGCATTATAGAAGTGTGATATTTGTCGATATCATGCAGGAAAACACCTTAATTGTATCTGTCCCAGATAACCGCTTTCTATTCGGACGTGTAGTAAATGCGCGTTCTTAGTTTCATTGTATCGTCCCCCCTTGATTCAGGAAAGCGTTGCATCGATCCGTTAAACTCACAGGCAGAAGCGGGCGTCACCGTTATCAGAATCCACTGCTCAAATTTATAATAATTGCCAGTGCTGATCATTATATTCAAAAGAAAGCGTATTAACACTCGTCCTAACTTTACATAAGGTAAATTTCATGCCCAAAGTAAAAGCAATAGAAATGTTTGATTGACGTACAAATGAAACATCATTACAATTAACCGAAACCATTAACATCACCATTCATGCAGAGTGTAAAATGAGTAAGATTGATTTTGAGCAAGTGCTTAATAACTTCAGTGATGAGGCGATGGATTATAAGGCCAGAAATAAAGACCATATGGCTTATATGATAAAAAAAGCCGAGTCTATATTTTTTGTTAGAGTTTATGACGCAACTGAAGATAAAGAGCCTTATGTATCGGTTACACATTATATCTCACAATTACCAGAAAGCTTTGATAAGAAAGAAAATATGCTTGCAATTGCCTGCAACATGGTTAATACAAGCATGGACAATGGCACAACAACAACATATGTAACAAATGGTGATGAAAGCAGCTTCATATCAATCAAAGCAATTAACATATACATTGATGACGCTTTAGCTTCAGTCGAAGATAAAGAAAAAATCGAACATACTGTAACTATGTTTCTTTACTCCGCTATAATCGAGATTTCAAGCACTCGAATATTTCTTTTCAAAATCATGAATAGTGGAGTTATTAAAAATGAAAACTCCTGATCATCGTTTTAGAAAAGTATTGATTATTTTAGGTGCTAATATAGTAATATCTTGGTTAATAGGATACTTACTAAAAGATTGGTTGATCAAATTATTATCACCACCAATTTATTATCAATTAGTTATATTCATTTCTTTGATGGTTGCACCTAGTGTGAACCTTTTATATATAAGGTATATTGACTCAGCATTAAAGAAAAAAGAGGATTTATTGAAGGCGCAACTTGATTCGACGATTCTTGATGGTTTGAAAGGTGAAGAGAAAAAATATGCAGAATCTTTATTAAATCCTAATATGGAGACTTCCGAGCAATTAAGAAGACTCATGGCAGAACGGGATGCATTTGAGAAATCGCGTTAAAAACTTATGCAAAAGATAATCATGCCCATAAAATCAATAATACTACCGGGCTATGCCCGGTAGTGTGTTGTTAAATAAACTTTTAATATCAAGAATAACAAATATGATAATTTCTTGGCCCTACCTAATTTTAGTACAACCACAATTCATTTATTATCAATGAAAAGATATTGAATAAAACCGCCCTAAATTAAGGTAACCTAACCCCTTGGTGGCACTGGATTTGTCCAATATGTCGCCTTAGTGTATGTATCGAACTTCCTGAGAAATTCGCTTGTATCAATTAGATAGTTAGGGTATGCATTTTTAATATTTTTAATGTCATCCATCTGCACCAACAAAACATTGTTCCCAACATCATTTTCCTCGCTGTTATATTTCCGTATTGCATCTTTTTTTTGATTCTCGCTATAAAAAGAATACGAAACCCTTTTATTATTTTCATCTATAATTAACACAGCAAAACTTTTACCTATTGATTCTTCGTCAATATCTTTCATAGAGAACACAGCTTTAAACGAAGCAAGTTTGTTATAAGCCCCAATAGCATCACTAAGTGCAGATTATCTTTTTTTATAATGACTTTTCTTGGTGTTATCAAGCGCAATAAACCCATCATCTTCAGCGAAAAATTCACTCATGATGAAAAAAAACTCAGTCCATCTTTTGTCTGCTTCGAATGGATTTGTTTTTAGGGCCTTACCTTCACAAAGATCCACAACTTCAATTGTTGTCGCCCATAAATGCTGTAAGACAGTCCGAAGCTGAACCTCAATTTTAAAACCTTTCCAATCATGAGAATCAACATGGGCATAACATTCGTATATTCTATGTATACCACGATAGCCAGTTGATTTTGGATATTCTAGATAATCCCGTATCCTTGTTGTTTTATGCTGGGTTTTACTATTATTCAAAGAATCGTTGAGTTCAAGCAACTCGCTTTTATTATCAACTATTACACGGCATCCTCCTATATCATTCATTCTAACAATTGACATCGTATTAGGATTAACACCATCAAGAGTCTTCCTTGTAAGTTTGTCAATGATCGTTGGAAGACGCTTTAGCCTTCTTGCAATCACGGCATCCTCATTTACCTTTCTCGTATGCCTCCATACAAGGTTTTTTATGATTGTTAAAGGGTATAAATGTGATGCACGATAATCGCGAATAATATCAATGGCTTCAGAGATATTCCCTACATTTTTCCGTATAGCTTCCCCTGCCTTTTTGACTTGGTTTTTTGAATGAGGAAGAACTTTTTTTCCTTGGAGATATTGTTTATTTGCCATTTTTCTAGGAGATGATGTTTTCGGATTTTTATCAATATTAACAACATCTTCTTTCGCTTTCCGAGTGTTAGGACACATTTTTCACCTCTACAGAGCTAAAGAACATACTACATACAACTAAGCAAGCTAGATAGTAGCAACGACGTTTCAAACGGTAGTGAATTAACAACATGATCAGCAAGCAATTCTCCATAGGATTGATTGTGGTAAAGTCACACCCTCCCATCAGCCTTCATTCGCTCATATTTAGCTTTCAAAAGCTCTGCAGGTGTCGGCCCCTTCGGCGACACCGGTGCGGCCAGCACTCTGCGAACAGGCGGAATCGGCTTCCCGGCCAGCCCCCGCTTTTCCCACATATCCAGAATGTCGCTAGCTTCGCGCTCTAGTTCTTTGGGGCTCAACTGGCCATCAGTTCCCCGGCGCCGCAGTTCGAGGCAAATGTGGTAGCAAACCAGCTTAGGCCACGGATACTGCTCACTGCTCGGGTACCGAAACACCAGTTTGCGCCACGTCCAGTATTCCGCCATCACGTCAGCAGTTGTGATCCCCAGCACACAGCGCCCTTCCCTGCACCACTTGATGAACTGGCCAAGCGATGGCAAGAATGGACGCTCTTGGCGACGCACCCTACGCATGCCGGCTTCAACCTGCTCCATGGTGTTTATCCCGTTTTCTTTGAACGCCAGCACCCACTGGCGGCGAATCTCGTTCACGTCCTCCTGGCTGCGATTTGCCAGGCTTGCCGGAAACGCAGCCGCCAGCTGTACGAATAGCCCGTTGATAATCTGCACCACCTGCTGCGTTTGCTCGCGCTCGGTGTACTGCTCAGACAGGTTGTGCGCCACACGGCGAGCCTGTTCCCGGTCAAAATTGCGAATGCTCTCGGCAAGATTTTTCATTCCAGCACCCCGTCAATCCAGTCGGTGTTATGCAGGTCAATAACCGGGTTATAACCCTTTTAGAGCCGGCACTTGAAGCCTTGAAAGCACAGCGTAAGCTAACAGCGCTGCAGCCTAAAACCGAAATTGTCTTTAATCATCGCGAGTATGGCGCTGTGGAACATCAAAGCCTGCGATTCGTTTTCATACCCCGGATGCGCAAAGGAGGACAGAAAGCCTACTACTCTTTATCGAGCATCGGTGCGAGATTCAACACAGCTGTAAAACGTGCTGGTATTCGCCGCCGGAATCCGTACCATACGCGGCATACTTTTGCCTGCTGGCTTTTATCTGCCGGCGCTAACCCGTCTTTCATAGCCAGCCAGATGGGGCATGAAAACGCGCAAATGGTTTATGAAGTCTACGGTGCGTGGATTGAAGAAATGAATGGCGAACAGGTGCTGATGCTTAACGATAAGCTCGCACGCTGAAAAATTTTTGCCCCTATTATGCCCCTATCGGCTCCGAAGGTAGTAATAAATGCAAGAAAATCAATCAAATACAAAGAAAGAGCAATACAACCTGAACAAACTGCAAAAGCGCCTGCGCCGTAACGTGGGCGAAGCCATTGCAGACTTCAACATGATTGAAGAAGGCGACCGCATCATGGTTTGCCTGTCAGGGGGTAAAGACAGCTACACCATGCTGGAGATCCTGCGTAATCTTCAGCAAAGCGCGCCGGTGAATTTTTCTCTGGTGGCAGTCAACCTTGACCAGAAACAGCCGGGCTTCCCGGAGCACATTCTGCCGGAGTACCTGGAACAGCTGGGCGTTGAGTACAAAATCGTCGAAGAAAATACCTACGGCATTGTGAAAGAGAAGATCCCGGAAGGGAAAACCACCTGTTCGCTTTGCTCCCGTCTGCGCCGCGGCATTCTCTATCGAACCGCGACGGAACTGGGCGCGACCAAAATCGCGCTGGGCCATCACCGCGACGATATCCTGCAAACGCTGTTCCTGAACATGTTCTACGGCGGCAAGATGAAAGGCATGCCGCCTAAGCTGATGAGCGATGACGGCAAGCACATTGTGATCCGCCCTCTGGCCTACTGTCGTGAAAAAGACATTGAGCGTTTTTCTCAGGCGAAAGGGTTCCCGATCATTCCATGCAACCTGTGCGGCTCTCAGCCGAACCTGCAGCGTCAGGTGATTGGCGACATGCTGCGCGACTGGGATAAGCGTTATCCGGGGCGCATCGAAAC
The DNA here is from genome assembly GCA_011754535.1 of Enterobacter asburiae. Lineage (NCBI taxonomy): Bacteria > Pseudomonadati > Pseudomonadota > Gammaproteobacteria > Enterobacterales > Enterobacteriaceae > Enterobacter > Enterobacter asburiae. The sequence continues at coordinate 2,623,571 of JAAQVN010000001.1, forward strand.
CATGTTCAGCGCGATGCAGAACGTGGTTCCTTCCCACCTCGCGGATGTAGAGCTGTTCGACTTCAAAGGTATCAACCACGGATCGGAGGTGGTGAATGGCGGCGATCTGGCGTTTGACCGGGAAGAGATCCCCATGCAGCCTGCGGGCTGGCAGCCGGAAGACGATGACAATCAGTTCGAAGAGTTACGTCTGAACGTGCTTGAAGTGAAATAAGCTACTAGCGTCTCAGAAAGGTCTTCTGAGACGCTTTATGCCTTATTTCAGCAGACGCACGCGGCAGGTTTTACCTTTAATCTTGCCGTTTTGCAGTTGCTTCCACGCCTTATGGGCCACCGCCTGGCGAACAGCCACATAAACATGTGCCGGATGCACCGCAATCTTCCCGATGTCCGCCCCGTCCAGACCCACATCGCCGGTCAGCGCACCTAACACATCTCCCGGACGCATCTTGGCCTTTTTGCCGCCATCAATGCACAGCGTCGCCATTTCGGCCTCCAGCGGCACGAGCCTGACGCTGCCCGGCGCGTTCACCCAGTTCAGCTTGATCTGGAGCATTTCAGCAAGAATATTGGCACGCTGCGCCTCTTCCGGGGCACAGAAGCTAATGGCCAGGCCGCTGTTCCCGGCGCGTGCCGTACGGCCAATACGGTGGACGTGCACTTCGGGATCCCATGCCAGCTCATAGTTAACTACCAGCTCAAGGGATTTGATATCCAGGCCGCGCGCAGCCACGTCGGTCGCCACCAGAACACGTGCGCTACCGTTGGCGAAACGCACCAGCGTCTGATCGCGATCGCGCTGTTCCAGATCGCCGTGCAGCGACAGCGCGCTCTGCCCCGCCGCATTGAGGGCGTCACAGACGGCCTGACAGTCTTTTTTGGTATTACAGAACACCACGCAGGACGCTGGCTGGTGCTGGCTCAGCAGTTTTTGCAGGAGCGGGATTTTCCCCTGCTGCGACGTTTCAAAGAACTGCTGTTCGATGGCTGGCAGGGCATCGACGCTGTCGATCTCGATGGTGAGGGGGTTTTTCTGCACGCGACCGCTAATCGCAGCGATGGCTTCCGGCCAGGTCGCAGAGAACAGCAGCGTCTGACGATCGGCTGGTGCGAAGCGGATCACCTCATCAATGGCATCGCTGAAGCCCATATCCAGCATTCTATCCGCCTCGTCCATCACCAGTGTGCTTAAGGCATCCAGCGAGACGGTGCCTTTTTGCAGGTGATCCAGCAGGCGGCCTGGCGTCGCGACAATAATGTGCGGCGCGTGCTGGAGCGAATCGCGCTGCGCGCCGAACGGCTGCCCACCGCAGAGGGTTAATATCTTGGTATTGGGCATAAAGCGTGCCAGGCGGCGCAGTTCACCCGCGACCTGGTCTGCCAGCTCTCGCGTCGGGCACAGGATCAGTGACTGGGTCTGAAACAGCGACGCGTCAATATGCTGCAGCAGGCCAAGACCGAAAGCGGCCGTTTTCCCACTGCCCGTTTTCGCCTGTACGCGCACGTCACGGCCTTCGAGGATAGCGGGCAGCGCGGCCGCCTGAACAGGCGTCATCGTGAGGTATCCCAACTCGTTGAGGTTGTCGAGCTGGGCGGCAGGCAGAACATTCAGGGTAGAAAAAGCGGTCACAATAGTCTCTCGTGGTCATCTTTACGGTCAGATGGCGCGTATCCTCGCAGATCTCGGGGTTTGATGCGACAATTTAATCGGTTCTTCGTCCGGCGGCGGATCTGGCATCGGCTGCGGACGCGGAATGGGATCGGGCATCGGTACGGGATCGGTGGGGACAGGATCGGACTGACGCGAGTGTTGCAGTAGCAGAGCGAGTAAAATGCTCATCTTTCCCTCCAGGATTTGCTGTCGTCCCTTTTAGGGTAGACGCTGAGAAACAGGAGGCAAAAAAAAGCCGACTATAAAGTCGGCGTCGTACGAATCAATTGTGCTATGCAGTAATTCAAAAAAGGAAGTAAGACAATATGGAGCGCAACGCCCATCGCTTGACGTTGCATTCACCTGCGGGAGTAATATTGCACCTTACGGGGTAAATGTTTATTGACTTCGCTCAATTAAAAGAGCGTTTTAATCCCCGTAAAAGGTGAAAAAAACGTAAATTTACAGCCATTTACTACGATGCAACCACCATGCAACACCTCCAATCAAAACAACTAACATGACGCAAAACGCGGTGAAGCCGTACCGATATTCCCCGCCGGGTATACCGCCCAAATTGACGCCAAAAAGCCCTGTCAGAAATGTGCTCGGTAAAAAGACCATCGCCATCAGGGACATCGTATAGGTCCTTCTCGCCAGCGACTCCTGCATCACCTGGGCGATTTCATCCGCCATCACCGCCGTTCGGGCGATGCAGGAATCGATCTCATCCAGCCCGCGTCCCAGCCTGTCAGCAATGTCCTGCATTCGGCGGCGCTGATCGTCATTCATCCAGCCAAGTCTTTCACTGGCCAGACGAGCATATACATCCCGTTGTGGCGTCATATATCGACGCATCACGATCAGCTGCTTGCGCAATAGCGCCAGAAAGCCGCGCGGGGGGATCTGCTGATCGAGCAGATTATCTTCCAGGTCGATGATTTTATCGTGCAGCTCTTCAATAAATTCGCTCGCATGATCGGTCAGAGCGTCACAGACGTCCACCAGCCAGCTGCCGCAGTCGACCGGTCCGGTCCCCTCTTTGAGGTCGTTCACAATGTCGTCCAGCGCCAGAACTTTACGCTGGCGGGTGGAAACAATCAGCCCGTCGTCCATATAGACGCGCATCGCAACCAGCTGATCGGGACGTTCATCCGTGCTGCCGTTTATACAGCGCAGGGTGATAAGCGTTCCGTCCCCCATCCTGCTTACGCGGGGCCGCAGGCTTTCACCCGCCAGCGCATCACGTACGTTGTTAGGCAGCAGCGGAGTCGAGGCCAGCCAGTCAGCGCTGTCCGGGTGGGTATAGTTCAGATGTAGCCAGCAGGGATGCTCTTTATCAATGACATCATCATCTTCCAGCGGTCGCGCACCGCCGCGGCCGTCCAGCACCCACGCAAAAACTGCGTCAGGAACGTTAAGTTCAGATCCTTTAATGCTCTCCACAGTGCCTCCCCTCTTTGGCTCTTTCGATGTCAGTCTAGCTTCCATCAGGGGTTAAGCAACAACTATGTCTCGCATCGCGCTGAAATCGCTCAGGAATTGTACACGCTGTATTTCGAGAATTGAAAAGCCCGGCATGCCAGGCTTCGGAAAGATGTCAGAGTGAGTGCCCGGGGCGCTGAAGGAACGAGACAGAATCTGTCACGGGTGACGGGGAGTGCCCCTGGTCCAGCCTGAAATTTCGTGTCCGCGTCTGCAGTTCGATCACCTGATTACGCAGCACATCAGAGGAACCGTTGAGCTCCTCCGCCATCGCAACGTTGCTCTGCGTGACCCGCTCCAGTTCGGACAGCGCCAGCGTGATCTGGGAAATGCCCTTCTCCTGCTCTGCGGTCGAGGTAGAAATCTCATCCATTAATCGGCTGACGTTGCCGGATCCGGTCACGATGTCATGCATATTCTTCTCTGCTTCCGACACAACGCTGGCGCCCTGGGTGACATTACTGCTGGTAACGTCAATCAGCGTTTTGATATTTTTCGCCGCCTCCGCACTGCGGTGCGCCAAATTTCGTACTTCCTCTGCAACAACGGAGAACCCTTTACCGTGATCGCCTGCCCGCGCAGCCTCGACGGCCGCGTTAAGCGCCAGAATATTCGTCTGGAATGCAATGCCGTCGATCAGCGAGATAATTTCCGTCATCTGCTGCGCGCATTCGGTAATGGATTGCATATTGCTGGCAACCTGTTCCATCAGCTCTCCTCCCTTGCGCGCCTGCACCGTCGCGGCATTCGCCTGCTCGCTCGCCAGCCGGGTGTTATCGGCATTGTTTCGGGTACTTGCTGCCATCTGCTCCATACTTGCCGCAGTTTGCACCAGAGATGCAGACTGCTGCTCTGTTTTCACCGAAAGCTGAGCACTGCGGGAAGAGAGCTGATCCGACAAGGTCATGGCGTTTTGTGATGAAGCCCTGATCTCACGCACCAGTGTAGCAATGTTGCTGGAAAGACTATTAATCCCGGGAATTAACCGCCCCGCGCAGTTATTGCCAAACTCGGGGATAGAGACGCCTAAGTTGCCTGCGGTCACTTCTTCAATACTTTTTTTCACAGTATTGATCGGCGTCACAAGAAACTTCGTCATATAACTCCAGAGCAAAAATAACGCAACGAAATTGACCACATTAATCGAAACGAAAAGAGAAAGATTGCTGGAAAATAGAACAACGATACCTGCATTCACAAAAAAAAGGCACAACAGGAACCAGGCAATGAAGGTCCTGACACTAATATTTCTTAGCATGATTTTACCCACAACTTATATTTTGGTCGGCATTAAGACTTATAGCATTCACTTTTGCGTTTGTCCTCACAAAATACGCTGGCATCTCGTTTCGCCGTTACCCACCCAGTATTTAACTTAAGTCAGACAAAAAAGGCGTTTTAGCAGAAATGTTCTGTTCAGCATGCTGTGTTGCTGGTCCAGAGCCCACTGAAGCGATACCATCACCTGCGGTAAAATCGGCCATTTGCACACATATTTAAGACGCTTTGCTACAATTGTTCGACTATGTTTAGCAGTGCTTAATGTTCAATAAAAAAGAATATATTTTATATTACGAGTAAGTTTGGCATTTATATGACTGGTCATTTTTCACGATAAATAACTAATATGGTTTGAATGCGCATGTTCGTTGCCAGATAAAGACGTGCCGGCAGGCGAAATCGGTAACCCTCTCAGGCGTGGGATTGCATAATGCTCAATATATCGTGGGACCCTGTGTTGATCGCTGTCTCCTTTCTGGTGGCGTTTATCGCCTCCTTTGTGGCCCTGGATAGCGCCGGGAAAATTCCCCTTTCCAGCCGAAAAACAGCTTTGTTCTGGCGGATTGCCGGCGGGGTCACGCTGGGTATCGGGATTTGGTCAATGCACTTCATCGGCATGCTGTCCATGCAAATGCCGATGATGATGAGCTATGACTTATGGCTAACCCTTGCGTCTCTCGGCGTGGCGGTTGTCGCTTCCACAATAGCAATTAACATTGCCGTTACGGGCAAACACCTCTCGCTCTTTCGGCTGTTCTTCGCCACGGTCATCCTCAGCGCTGGCGTGGTCTCCATGCACTATATCGGTATGGCCGCCCTGATGCTGGAAGGAAGCATCCTCTGGGATCGGCGCATTGTGAGTTTGTCCGTGGTGATTGCCGTTGTCGCCTCCGGCGTAGCGTTATGGCTGGCTTTCCGCCTTAGGGATAAGCACAAAGGGGTCTTTGTTACTCGCATTCTCGCCGCGTTAGTCATGGGTGCCGCCATTTGTGCAATGCACTATACAGGCATGAGTGCCGCACATTTCCATGAGATGGCGCGTACGCTCCCCGGCGGGGTCAGCGAGCTGGGATTATCCATCTGGGTTTCCGTCACCACGCTCTCCCTGCTCGGCATGATGTTAATTATTTCGCTTATTGATTCGCACTGGCGGACCAGCCGGCTGACGGACAACTTGCGCCAGCTCAACCGTCAGCTTGAGCTACAGGTCCGCTTTGACGCTCTCACCGGCCTCGCAAACCGCCACCAGATGGATATCCGAATGCAGGATTGTCTGCACAGCGCCTTGTTGAGTAACAAACAATTTGCCGTGATCTTCCTGAATGTCGATCGCTTCAGACGCGTGAATGATACCTGGGGCCACAGCGTCGGCGATGAGTTATTAATCACCATTGCCCAACGCATCACGTCCCGGCTTACCCGCGAGATGACGCTTGCCAGGCTGGGTGGGGATGCCTTTATCCTGCTGGTTCCCGAATGTGACGAAGAAAAGCTCACTGCCCTGCTCACGACGCTGCTCGCGGATATGCGCCGTCCGTTTTCGCTTTGCGGACATACGCTGAGTACGACACTGAGCGCGGGTGTTAGCCTCTATCCTCAGGACGGAGAAACGCTGCATGAACTGAAGTTTAAGGCGGATGCCGCCTTACAACACGTTAAGCAAGACGGTCGTAACGGCTGGGCGATTTACTGCCCTGAGATGTCAACGGCAGTTCCGGCGCAGCCGGGTTTTCTGCAGGAACTTTCTCAGGCGCTGGAACGCGATCGGTTTGAACTCTGGTATCAGCCAACCTGGCATGCTGAAGATAAGACGATCCACGGTTTTGAGGCCCTTCTGCGCTGGCGGCATCCGGAGCAAGGCGTTTTGCTGCCAGGTCTTTTTTTGCCCACGCTGGAACAAACGGGTTTGATTATTCCGGTTGGCAACTGGGCCATTGAGGCCGCGTGTCGGCAGCTTCATTTCTGGACTGAACAAGGCTTCAGCCAGTGGACTTTGTCGCTCAACTTATCCCCCGTTCAGTTCGAACAGCCGGATATCTTTCACATCGTGTCCTCAATGCTGGAAAAATATAATCTGTCGCCTTCAAGGCTGATCCTGGAGGTAACGGAGAGTACCGCGCTAAAAAATCTCGATCGCAGCATCGAGTTGCTCAATGCCTTTAACCATGCGGGGATCACCGTCTCTATTGACGATTTTGGTACGGGCTATTCCAACCTGCTGATGCTGAGCGTTCTTCCGGCAAAAGAGCTAAAAATCGACAAGAGCTTTGTGGCCTCTATGCTGGAAAATGAAAAAAGCCGCAAGCTGGTGGAAACCATTATTAATATTGCCCGCACCATGGAGATGCGTGTCGTTGCCGAGGGAATTGAAACGGACGAACAGCAGGCAATACTGACCAGCCTCGGCTGTGATTATCTCCAGGGCTACCTTTTCTCCCGCCCTCTGCCCGCTGAACAGGTTCCATGGCTACTGCTACAGAAAAACTCAGATAAACAAATTGTACCGATGAATAAAATTCAAACGGACAACGCATTTATTTCACAAAAAAATCATGCCTGACGGGTATGAGTAGAGTATGTTTCAAGGGAGTACATGCGAGTCAATTCCGCCATGATTGTCAGGCATATCGTGCCGATGAACAGGAAAATACTATGTCGCAAAATAGTTTTGATGCGCTTAATGCAATTAAAACGCCCGTGTGGCTCATTTCTCCTGTTTCGGAACAGATTGTTTTTGCAAATGTGGCCGCAATACAGCTGACGGGTAATAAAACGCTGACCGACCTGCGCAAAGGTTCCTGTTCTGCCAGTGCGCAAACCGTACTGTCGTTGTACGTTCCCGAACTGAAAAATCATCACGATATTGTCGAGATCTGGACAATTAGCCGGGGCGGGCAGGACGCCCCCTTAAGCTGTCGCCTCTCACTCACCCACGCCACGCCGTATGGTGATGTTATCGTTTTCGAAGGGATCTCTTCCCACGCCCCCTCAGGCCTGAAAGCCAGCCGTTCCGCAACCTATCAGCGCAAGAAACAGGGATTTTACGCACGCTTTTTCCTGACCAACAGCGCGCCGATGCTGCTCATCGATCCTGCCCGTGACGGGCAAGTTGTCGATGCAAACCTGGCCGCGCTCAGCTTTTACGGTTATACGCATGATGAGATGTGCTGCAAACATACCTGGGAAATTAACACGCTTGGCAGAGGCGTCATGCCCATCATGACGGAGATCGCCGCACTGCCCGGCGGACATAAGCCACTCAATTTTATTCACCGCCTTGCCGATGGCACCACCCGCCATGTCCAGACCTATGCGGGCCCCATCGAGATCTACGGTGACAAACTGATGCTGTGCATAATCCATGATATTACGGAGCAAAAGAGGCTTGAGCAGGAGCTGGAAAATGCTGCATTACGTGACTCGATGACGGGGTTACTCAACCGACGTCAGTTTTACAATGTTATCGACCAAACCAGCCTGAGCCACCTTTCTGCACAGCAGCAGTTTAGCCTGCTGCTGGTGGATACCGATCATTTTAAAAACATCAATGATCTTTTCGGTCACCTGAAAGGTGATGAAGTGCTTATCGCCCTATCCCGAACGCTGGAAGCCTGCTGCAGACAAGATGACCTGGTGTTCCGCTGGGGCGGTGAAGAGTTTGTCATCCTGTTGCCGCGCACGTCTCTTGAAACGGCTCTGAAGATTGCCGAATCCGTCCGTGCGGCGGTCGCCCATATCACCCTTCCAGGCTTACCACGGTTTACCGTCAGCATTGGCGTGGCGCGGCATGACCCGGAAGAGAGTATCGACGCACTGTTTAAACGTGTCGACGATGCGCTCTATCGCGCCAAAAACGATGGGCGTAATAAAGTCCTTGCGGCATGAAACTGGAGTATCGGGAAAAGCCCCGCTACAATGCCCAGCTTAAGTAAATTAACGACGGGTGGGTTGTGGCGACAATGGGAAAGACAGAATTAATACTCACCTTAATTATTTTCTTGCTTATTATATTTGGCTTATGGTTTATTTTCAGCGGCGAGATTTGGTATTTCGTTGAATATCTGGAAAACAGTCTCTACCCCACTTTTGACGCACTGTAGTGCACGTTTAATTTATTGTTTCACCTACCGAATTTGTCAGGTATCTGCATTGCCCTTAGCCACGTAAGATACGCGGCGTTATCCTCCAACAATGTTGATAACGAATCACTAAATCATTTGCTTATTTCGCCCGTTCTCTGACGGGCTTTTTTTATTTCCGGTTATTAAGCAAAACAACGATTCTTGTCCGTCAGTCGTCATGTTGTTGCAGCACCGCTCTGCTCCAGTCATAAAAGGCGCGCACCGAAGGCGGAAGATAGCGGTTTTGTGGATAGACAAGCGAAAGCGGTAAATCGTAAGAGAGGTTCTCCATACAGCGAACCAACGCCCCGCTCTTCAGATACGGCTCAGCCAGATAGCTGGCCACGCGAATTAATCCGAGCCCTTGAATTCCGGCCTGGATATAGGCGTCGGTATCATCGACGATCAGCGACTCTTTCATGTGGATTGCACAATCGCCGTCATCACGCGTAAAAAACCAGTCGATGGTGCGCCCGGTACGGTGGTTCAGGTAGCCGACGGCGCAATGCTTTTCCAGTTGGTCGAGATTTTCCGGCTTACCACAGGCGTCTATATAGCCCGGTGAAGCCAGAACAACCCATCTGAAGTTCGCCAGAGGGCGCGCGACCAGCGTCGTTGAATCTTCGATCCTCCCGGTGCGGATCACGCAGTCATACCCTTCCTGAATGATGTCCTCCACGCTATCGCTCGAACAGAGTACCAACTCCAGCCCGGGATACTGGCGCAGAAATTCCGGGAGACAGGGAAGAATGCAGTGTCGGGCAAGAGACTGCGGCATACCGACTTTTAAACGGCCTCTGGGCTGTGCGGATCTGGCGGGAAAGGAAGACTCCACTGTCGCAATATCCGCCAGCAGCCGTTTGCTCTCGTCATAGTAACGCCGGCCCTCTGCGGTCACGCTGAGCTTCCGGGTGGTGCGTTGTAAAAGTTGAATACCCAGGTATGTCTCCAGTTCCTTAACGACCCGCGATACGGTTGAACGTGGTAGCCCCAGCGCTTCTGCCGCCCTGGCGAAGCTATGGGTGTCGACCACGCAAACATATACCCGCATTGATTCCAGTTTATCCATGTTCCCACCGCGCCTGAAAAGATCAATTATCCCATTATTACGAACAGTCTAACTTATGCCTGTCGTCTTATCGAATGCAGCTATCTGACATAACCTTGCTCAAGTTGCAGTAGAAAGGCGATTTAACAAAGAGAGGCACAGCATGAAAGAACGTGATATCAAGACAGGCGAAAAAGTATTAGTGCTTGGTGCAGGACAATTGGGCGCTGCCGTACTGGAGTATCTGGTTCCGGCAGTCACGCAGCGCGATGGCGCTGTTACCGTTATCGTATCGCCCGGATCCTGGGATAGCCGGGGTAAACTTCAGTCCGAAATTCATCAAAAACTGGCTGATGCAGGGGCAGAATTCATCGCGGTCGATGTCGCCGTCAGCTCCACTGAAACGTTAAAAACCCGTTTTGTGGATTTTGACACCGTGATCAACTGCATGGGGTTTGTCGCCGGAGCGGGTACACAGCTCAAAATTACCCGCGCGGTACTGGAAGCCGGCGTAAACCGCTATTTCCCCTGGCAGTTCGGCGTGAATTACGATGTGGTCGGCAAAGGGAGCGGCCAGCCCGTCTGGGACGAGCAGTATGATGTCAGGTCGCTCTTGCGGGAACAGAACGCGACGGAATGGGTGATTGTTTCAACCGGTATGTTTACCAGCTTTCTCTTCGAACCGGCATTTAATGTGGTGAATTTATCCGAAAAAACCATTAATGCGCTCGGAGGATGGGACACGCAGGTCACAGTCACGTCTCCCGCGGATATTGGTCGGCTGACCACCGAAATTTATTTGCATCATCCGCAGATCGTAAATGAGGTGATATTTGTCGCAGGTGAAACCACTTCTTATGGGAAACTGGCCGAAACGGTTGAACGCACGACAAGACAAGCCTTTGCCAAAAACGTTCTAACGCTCCCGGATCTGCTGGATGCACTGCATTTAAATCCGGATGACCAGATGCTCCGCTATCGCGCGGCCTTCGCCCGAGGAGACGGCATGTGGTGGCCGATGAGTAACACCTGGAATGTACAGAATAATATACCGACTCAAGATATTGAATCATGGCTTAAAACCGTTATGTAGCCATGCGTTTATCCCGCCCCGGTGGCGCGCCAAACATACGGGCATATTCACGGGTAAACTGCGAAACACTGGCATAACCGACCGTATACGCCGCCTGTGCGATCCCTGCGCCATCGACAAGCATCAGGCGGCGGGCATGGATAAGGCGTAGCTGTTTCTGAAATTGCAGGGGCGAAATCGTGGTTATCGCACGAAAATGCTGATGGAATACGGACACGCTCATGCCCGCCACGTCAGCAAGCTCCTCAACGCTTATCGTACGTGTAAACTCCTTACGCAACATTGCGACCACACGGCTAATTCGTCCGGAGTGGCTATCCGCCGCGCCCAGGGCGCGAATAGCAGGACCATGGACACTGCGAAGCAACCAGTAATGCAGCTCTCGCCGTAGCCCATCCCCAAGAACCGCCATCGCCTCCGGTTGTTCAAATAACCTGGCCAGCCGGTAAGCCGCATCCGTCACGTCAGCATTCATTGGCTCAACCCCAACGCAAGGCGCGTCCCTCTGCTCTGCTTGCACAGCATCCTGCAACTCGCGCAGGATGGCGATATCCAGTTCCAGCACCAGGGAATAGTAGGGATGGCGAAGGCTGGCCTGGGTAATCTGACTGAGGGTCGGCACATCGGCGGCAATCACCATCGCCTCGCCGGGGCCATATTCAAAACTTTCCGTCCCCGTAGCGACGCGTTTGCGACCCTGCAACAGCATCGCCATCAGCGGTCTGTTGATCGCCGCCTGCAGGTCGCCCGGATGCAAAGCCCGGATAATCGTCAACCCTGGAACCGGCGTTACGGCAACCCCGCTACGGTCGACGTGAGCATCGGCATACCGGCGGCAGAGATCGAACAGGAGATCGCGCATAGACACTCTTTCAGGCAAGTTTTTAAGCCATAGTATGCGGTCATTCTCAACAGAACAAACCATGAAAAGAGAAACAGGCAAAAGATAACCAGAATCAGGCAAAGTGGATGAGTGGCCTTCTCCTACTGTAAAAGCTCCACCAAACAGAGGATACACCATGAGTAAAATTGCACTTATCACCGGCGCCAATCGTGGTCTTGGCCGTAACACCGCCCTCTCTGTCGCGCGTCAGGGGGGCGATATTATCGTCGCTTACAGAGGAAATACCCCTCAGGCTGAAGCGGTTGTCGCGGAAATCCGCACCCTTGGTCGTAAGGCGATTGCGATTCAACTGGATGTGGCGGAGACGACGACTTTCCCGGCATTTGCCGAAACTCTGCGTCAACAACTCGCCGAGGTCTGGCAGCGCGACACCTTCGACCACCTGATAAATAACGCAGGTCATGGCGAGTTTGCCGGGGTGGGCGAGACCACCGAAGCGCAGTTCGACGGGCTGTTCAGTGTCCATGTCAAAGGGGTATTTTTCCTGATCCAGACCCTTTTACCCCTGCTGGCGGACAGCGGGCGCATCATCAACTTCTCGTCCGGCCTGACCCGGGTATCGTACCCTGGGTTCTCCGCTTACGCGGCGGCAAAAGCGGCGGTGGAAATGCTCAGCGTTTATCTGGCACGCGAGCTGGGCCCGCGCGGCATCACCGTCAATACCATCGCGCCAGGCGCCATTGAAACCGATTTTGGCGGCGGCCTGGTTCGCGACAACGCAGATGTCAACGCGCAGTTTGCCGCCATGACCGCGCTCGGGCGGGTCGGCGTTTCCGACGATATCGGGCCGATGGTCGCCAGCCTGCTGCGTGATGATAACCGTTGGGTAACCGCACAGCGCATTGAAGTGTCGGGCGGGCAAACCATCTGAACAGGCCAAAAATACCGTCAGAAAAATGATGCTTTCAGCTGTGACGGGTGATGGTCAGAAGGAGGAACTGGCGCCGCAAGCCGCGCCAGTACTTGATTAGTGCTTTTCAATATACATCGTCCGGCTATACGCCACGTCTTCCGGGTTGTTGATGGGGTAACCCTTCACCCAGGGCTTAATCAGGCGGCCGTTGGTATACTGGTAAATTGGCGCGATGGGCGCCTTCTCCATAAGAATTTTCTCCGCCATGTTGTAGTCGGCATTACGCGCTTTCGCCGTGGTTTCCAGCGTCGCCTGGTGAATAATCTTATCGTAGGCCGGGTCACTGAAACGGGAGATATTGCCGCTGTGGGTTGAGGTCAGCAGCGACAAAAAGGTTGATGGCTCGTTGTAATCGCCTACCCATGAGGCGCGGATCACGTCAAAGTTGCCGGTATTACGGCTGTCGATGTACGTTTTCCACTCCTGGTTTTGCAGCTTGACATCCACACCGAGATTTTTCTTCCACATGGAGGCCACCGCAATGGCGATTTTCTGGTGGTTTTCCGAGGTGTTGTACAGCAGGTTCAGCTTCAGGGGGCGCTGAGGACCGTAGCCTGCGGCCTGCAGCAAGGTTTTGGCCTGGGCGTTCAGCTCCTGCTGCGACATCTGCTCAAACGGCGAGGCGTCCGGGGTAAACCCTGCCGTCACGTCAGGCGTAAAGTGCCAGGCGGGTTTCTCTCCCGTGCCTAACACCTTTTCCGCCATAATGCGACGGTCGATAGTCATGCTCAGCGCAAGACGGACGCGGGCATCGGCCGTTGGGCCCTTTTGCGTGTTAAACGCATAGTAATACGTGCCCAGCTGAGGCGGCGTATACACCTGCCCCGGAATATCCTTCAGCAGCTTCTGATACATGTTTTTCGGGAACGATTCGGTAATATCAATATCCCCTGCCAGGTAGCGTTTGGTGGCCGACGATTCCTGATTAATCGGCACGAAGGTGACCTTTTGCAGTACCGTTTTGGCATTGTCCCAGTAGTGCGTATTGGGCACCACAACCAGCTTTTCATTCACCACGCGGTCCTTCAGAACGTAAGCGCCGTTCCCCACCAGCGCGCCCGGCCGCGTCCACTCTTTACCGCTTTCTACGTTAGCTTTTTGTACTGGATAGAAGGCAAAGTTCGCCGTCAGGTTGCTGAACCACGGCAGAGGTTTGTCCAGCTGGACGCGTAACGTCCTGGCATCCACCGCCGTCACCCCCAGCGTATCGGGCGCGGCTTTACCGTCAATAATGGCCTGCGCGTTATTGATTCCCGCCAGCGCGGCAAACCAGGCAAACGGAGAGGTGGTTTTCGGGTCAACCAGACGCTGCCAGCTGTAGACGAAATCCTGGGCGGTGACAGGGGAACCGTCGGACCATTTCGCGTCATCGCGTAAGGTAAACGTCCAGATACGGTTATCATTACTCTGCCAGCGCGTCGCCACGCCCGGCACCAGCTCCCCTTTCTCATTCTGATTAACCAGACCTTCGAAGAGATCGCGAATCACCTGAATCTCTGGCAACCCCACGGCTTTCGCCGGGTCCAGCGAAGCCGGTTCGTCTTTAATATGCCTGACCAGCTCCTGCTTTTGCGCCAGCGCAGTGCCCTGCGGCACATCAGCAGCAAAAGTAAGTGAAGAGAGTCCGCACAGGCACAGTGCGGCAAAAAGACGCGAAACAGGATGCTTCATAAGATCCCCTTTAATAAATTCAGGTAATAAGCAGATGCGTAATTATTTGTTTCGACAAAGAGAAATGCAAATAACTTACTCCTGAATAGTGATTTAAGGCAATTCTCAGCCGTTACGGAAACTATTTGATTAACAGCGTGTTTTGCACAACACTGCCAGTAGTGCTTTCTTTATCAGGATTTCGTATGGCAACCACCCGACCGAGAGCGGAACGCGGCGCCTTTCCGCCGGGCGCTGAGCAATATGGCCGCTCGTTTTTAGGCGCATCGCTGATCTGGTTCCCCGCCCCTGACGCAGACCGCGACAGCGGCTTGATTCTTGCCGGCACACACGGGGACGAGAACTCCTCCATCGTGACGCTTTCCTGCGCGCTGCGGACGCTGACGCCTTCATTGCGACGTCATCATGTGATTCTGGCGGTAAATCCGGACGGCTGTCAGCTGGGGCTTCGCGCCAATGCGCGAGGCGTTGACTTAAACCGTAATTTTCCGGCAGCAAACTGGCGCGCCGGGGAAACGGTGTATCGCTGGAACAGCTCCGCCGAGGAGCGTGATGTGGTTCTGCTGACGGGAGATAAGCCAGGCTCAGAGCCGGAAACCCAGGCGCTGTGCCAGCTAATCCATAAGATCCACCCCGCGTGGGTGGTCTCCTTCCACGATCCGCTGGCCTGCATTGAAGATCCGCGCCACTCTGAGCTCGGCGCGTGGCTGGCAGACGCGTTCGCCCTGCCGCTCGTGACCAGCGTGGGCTATGAAACGCCAGGCTCATTCGGTAGCTGGTGCGCCGATTTGAGCCTGCCCTGTATTACCGCTGAATTCCCGGCAATCTCGTCCGATGAAGCCAGCGAAAAATACTTAAAAGCCATGGTGGAGCTTTTGCGCTGGCAGCCTCAGAGATGAAGCACGCCGCTGGTAAAATGGAGCGCGGGTGATACGTCAACCGCCAGCCACGTCGGGCCGTCCAGATCGGCGAAACGGACCTGATTGACCAGCGGTAGCGCCGCGCCGATCGCCCGGGACGTACAGAGCATACAGCCCAGCATCAGCGAAAAACCCTGCGCCCGGGCTTCTTCCGCCAGGGCCAGCGCCTCCGTCAGCCCGCCGGTCTTGTCGAGCTTAATATTGACCATCTCGTAGCGGCCCTGCAGCTCGCTCAAACTCGCGCGGGTGTGGCAGCTTTCATCCGCACAAACGGGTAACGGATGGATAAAATTCTTCAGCGCCGCATCCTCTTTTGCTGGCAGAGGCTGCTCCAGCATGGCCACCCCCAGGTCGGCCAGCAGCTGACAGCGGGCAGCCAGCCCTTCCGGATGCCATGATTCATTGGCATCAACAATTAGCGTGGCTGCGGGTACCGCCGCGCGAATGGCGACCATTCGCTCGCTAATCAGACGATCGTCGAGCTTCACCTTCAGCAGCCGGGCCCCGGCGTCATAAAGCGCTTTTGCGCTGGCGGCCATCTGTTCCGGCTCGCCAATCACTACCGTTTGTGCGGTAGCCACCGATTCCGGTAGCGCCACGCCCAGCAATGCTGTCAGCGATTGTTGCTGCTTCGCCGCCTCCAGGCTCCAGAGCGCGCTATCAATAGCGTTGCGTGCGGCACCGGCGGGCAAACGCTGCTGTAATGCCTCGCGCGTGAGCCCGGTTTGCAGGTCCGGCACCAGCGTCATGATATGCGCCATCACCGACGCGAGGCTTTCTCCATAGCGCGGGTAAGGCGTGCACTCCCCTACGCCTTTAAAACCGTCCTCTTCGATTTCAACGACCACCACGCTGGCTTCGCTTCGGCTGCCGCGAGAGATCACAAACGGGGTATGCAATGGCCAGGCTTCTTCATAGACCTTAACGCTTCTCATCACTGACTCCTTGCGGCCCGAAAAGGCGAAAAATTTGGTTTGCCGTGTTATCCGCGGATGGCATACACTAGCCCCGACGTTAACTATATGTAAACAGGAAGATATCTATGTCACAACTCGTTCATTTCCAGGGCAACCCGGTTGCTGTTGCAGGTTCCATTCCGCAGGCTGGCAGCAAAGCGCAGGCTTTTACTCTGGTGGCTAAAGATCTGTCTGACGTCACACTGGCTCAGTTTGCGGGTAAACGCAAAGTGCTGAACATTTTCCCGAGCATAGATACCGGGGTTTGCGCCGCATCCGTGCGTAAGTTCAACCAGCTGGCAACTGAAATGGACAACACCGTTGTGCTGTGCATTTCTGCTGACCTGCCGTTCGCCCAGTCTCGCTTCTGCGGCGCTGAAGGCCTGAGCAACGTTATCACTCTCTCCACCCTGCGCAGCCCGGATTTCCTCGAAAATTACGGCGTCAGCATCGCCGAAGGCCCTCTGAAAGGTCTGGCAGCACGCGCGGTACTGGTTCTTGATGAAAACGACACTGTCGTCTTCAGCGAACTGGTTAATGAAATCACTACCGAGCCGGATTACACCGCCGCGCTGGACAAGCTGAAAGCATAATCATTACTTAGCATTTTATACCGCTTTTTCAAAACCTCGCTATGGCGGGGTTTTTTATTAATCGCCAGCTGAATCGTTAAAGCAACAATCAGTTCGGATCACAATATTTATGCAAAATAGCGTTGAGAATTCAGCGATAAAGCGGTCAAACTCGCAAATCAATCGTTAAATATCCCTGTATTCACCCTCAGTGAGGCACATCACATTTCCCTCATCGGCAAAACATTAGATTTGCTTACGATGTTAAATAATCGTTTCAGCAAAAAGGGATAAATATGAAAATAAAACTGGCTTTAACGCTCCTTTCGGTACTGGTTTCGGGCCATGCCGCAGCTAAAACCTGGGTGCTGACAAGCGCTGAAAGCAGCGTGGAAAAAGGAAACTGGAAGATTTCCAGCGATGAGCTGAAAATTAACGATCGAACGTTCAGCATTGAGCAAAAAGTGTTGCACGGCGGCAGGCAGGAAGGCAGTAAAGTTATCGTCATCAGCAGTAAAAATGGCCTGACCATCACCTTAAGCCCGACGCGCGGGATGAACCTTCTGCATGTTGAAGGATTTGGCACCAGACTGGGCTGGAACTCGCCCGTTAAGGAGGTCGTTAACCCGGCGTATATTAATCTGGAAAGCCGAAACGGGCTTGGCTGGCTGGAAGGTTTCAACGAGATGATGGTCCGCTGTGGCTACGAATGGACTGGGCACCCGGTCACCGCTGACGGCCAGATTTACACCCTGCACGGTAAGGCAGGCAACACCCCGGCCTCTCAGGTGGAGGTAGAAATTGCGGATGCTGCCCCGCATGAAATTCGTATTCGCGGTCTCATCAAAGAAAGCACGTTTAAAAAAGCGGATCTGCAAACTATGACCGAACTGCGTTACGTTCCGGGAACCAACCAGTTCAGCCTGCATGACGTTCTGACAAACCATGCCGATTACCCTCATGATTACCAAATCATCTATCACAGCAACTTCGGGGCACCAGTCCTCGAAGAAGGCGCGCGCTTCCTTGCCCCCGCGGCAAGCGTAAGCCCGTTCAATGATTACGCGAAAGCGGGCGTTAACGACTGGCAAACCTACGCCGGGCCGACAAAAGGCTTTGATGAGATGGTCTTTAATATCAAACCGCTCGCCGACAGCAACCACGAAACCCTCGCAGCGGTGGTGAATAAAGCCGGTGACAAAGGCGCATCGATTCAGTTTGATACCCGCCAGCTCCCGGTGCTGACCCTGTGGAAAAATACCGATACGCCAAAACAGGGCTATGTCACGGGGATTGAGCCGGGCACCAGCTACGCCTACCCCGTCACCATTGAACGCGAGCAGAAGCGGGTTAAGCAGCTGTCACCAGGGGCCAGCGCTCAGTTTGATCTGACCTATACCCTGCTACACAGCTCGCAGCAGGTGAAAGATGTCGAAAGCAGGATTGCGTCGATTCAGGGAGAGACAAAAACAGAAATCGTAACCACACCGCTGGCAAAGGAATAACCATCAAAAAAGCCTCTTTACAGAGGCTTTTTGTTATTCGTCACCTTTCTTATGATTTAACCCATACTCACGAAGCTTATTCGCAATCGCGGTATGCGAGACGCCAAGACGTTTTGCCAGCTTTCGGGTGCTGGGATAGCTGCGGTACAGCTGCGTAAGCACGGAGCGCTCAAAGCGGCTGGTGATATCATCCAGCGAGCCTTCCATCGCCTCTTCGCCTACCGACACTGTCCCGGCGTCGTAATCCGGCAACAGGATATCCTGGGGGCGCAGTTCATAGCCTTCCAGCTGGGTCAGCGCACGATAAACGGCGTTTTTAAGCTGACGGATGTTGCCCGGCCAGCCGTAGCGCATGAGCACCGTGCCGAGATCGGCAGACAGCTTCGGACGCGGAACCCCCTGCTCGTCGGCAAAGCGGGCCACAAACAGCTCCGTTAGCGGCATGATGTCCTGCGGACAGTCGCGCAGCGGCGGAATGTTCAGCGTCAGGACGTTAAGGCGGTAATAGAGATCCTCACGGAAGATCCCCTTTTGCACCAGCTCCACCAGGTTTTTCTGGGTGGCGCAGATAACGCGCACGTCCACATGCACTTCGTGATCCTCTCCGACGCGGCGGAAGGTCCCGTCGTTCAGGAAGCGCAGCAGTTTGGCCTGCATACGCGGCGACATTTCGCCGATTTCATCCAGCAGCACGGAGCCGCCGTTGGCCTGCTCGAAGAACCCTTTCTTGCCTTCCGGCGCGTGACCAAACAGCTCGCTTTCAACAGCATCTTCCGGAATCGAGGCACAGTTAAGTGCCAGATACGGTTTTGCCGCACGCGGGCTTGCCAGGTGCACGGCGTGCGCCAGCAGATCTTTCCCGGTACCGGTATCGCCGGTAATCAGCAGCGGCGCGGTCAGGCTGGCAAGCTTGCGCGCCTGGTCAACCACATGGCGCATTTTCGGGCTGACGGCAATAATCTGGCTGAACGCGCCGACATCCTGGCTGGAGAGGTTTTGCAGCTGGCGACCCATGCGCAGCGTCGAGCGCAGCATGATCACCGAACCGGTCAATACGCGGGTGTCTCCTTCCCCTTTCAGATAGACCGGGGTGATCTCCATCAGGAAATTCTGCCCGTTTATCACCACGTGCTCGCTATGCGTATTCTGCGGATTGCTGTCCAGCCAGCGCTGGAAGTTAAAACCGGGGATCAGCTGCGCGGCGTGGTGATTGCTGAGCTTCTCCTGGCTCTGCGCGAAAAGCTGGCAGCTCGCGTGGTTAACGCGCTCGACTTTACTTTTCAGATCCAGAGAGAGGAACGGCTCAGGCATCGCTTCAAGCAGCGCGCTCAGGGCGAGGTGCTCACGTTCGGAGGGCATCCAGGGGATGGTGCGTACATCCGTAACGCCAGCGATACGGCGGATTTCCGCCATCAGGCTGCTGAAGGTGTTAAATTCAATTTCGGCAAAATTGAGGTAAATTCGCCCGACAGGATCGATCTCAATGCCACGTAAATCAATGCTACGTAAAACAAGAAGATCGAGTAACTCGCGGGTCAGACCGAGACGGTCTTCACAGAAGACTTCAAGACGCATGGGAAATTCACCGTTTTAAGCCAATAACCTTAAAATGATATGTCAGAACACGGTGAACCGGAAGATGGCTGTCAACAAATATTGACAGCCAGCACGATTAATGAACAACGCCTCACGGAGCCGGCTTTTTATTGAGCGTATCTTTCAGCTGACCGATCAGCTCTCGCCTGAAATCCCCCAGCCGCGGCTTATCGCCATCAATCCACGGCAGCGGTCGGCACACCTCCATCGCTTTGATACCCAAACGCGCCGTCAGTAAGCCCGCGCCAATGCCCTGAGCGGCACGGGCGGAGAGACGCGCCGCCAGATCCTGCGACATCCAGTCCATTCCCACTTCGCGCACCAGCTCGCTCGCGCCCGCAAAGGCGATATTGAGCAGGACCAGTTTGAACAGCCTGAGCCGGCTGTAGTAACCCAGCTCAATGCCGTAAAGGTTCGCGATACGGTTGATGAGGCGCAGGTTACGCCAGGCGATAAAGGCCATATCCACCAGCGCCAGCGGGCTGACGGCAATCATCAGCGTAGACTCCGCCGCCGAGCGGCTAATCTCGCGTCGCGCCTGCGCATCCAGTACCGGCTGAACCATATGGGAATAGAGCGTGACCACCTCCCGGTCATTCTGGGTTTCATGGATGGCGGCATACCAGCGCTGAAGCGCCGGATGTGACTGATCGATACCGGCCTGGCTGGCCAGTTTTTCGCAGAAGGCGCGGCCTTTGCCGGTGCCGTGGCTGTGGAGAAGATCCCGCGCTTCATCACGCTCGTGCGCGCGCTGTCGCAAACGCCAGAGGCGGCGCCACTCGGTGGCAACCGACCCGATACCTGCCCCCACGATGAGCGCGCCCGCGGCACAACCGCCCAGCGCGACCCAATCCTGGGTTTGCCAGGCGTTCATCGCCCACTGCACGCCCTGCCCGACCACGCTGACGCCAAACAGCGCAAGACCGGCGGTGACCATCTTGCGCCACAGGCTGCGTTTCGGGCGCAGAGCGGCTTCCACGACCGCCTCCGCCGGACCTTCCTCAACGGCGGTATCGTCCGGCAGCGCCGGGGCAAAGTTCTCCGCCTGCGCGCCGCTGAACGTCTGCGCCGTTTTAAAGGCGTCCTGACGATCAGGTTCAAGCGTTCCGGTAAAGTCTATGCGCGGTTTTAACGGTTCCGTCATCGCAATTTATCTCCAATCAAAAACTCCAGCGCCGCATCCAGACGGATGTGCGGTAACGGCCGATCGACGCTCATGGTCTGAGGGCGGAAGGCTTCAAACTGGAAGCCCTGGCTCTGCCAGAAGGTCTGGCCCGGCAGCCGCGCGGGGACTTCGCCGGGATAGACCGTAAGCGGCTCGCCGTCACTGAGCCGATTCCCGCGTAATGCCGGTATTTTCTCGCCGTTAAGGTCAATCAGGCCGCTTTGCGTCGCCTGCACCGATGCGAGCCCGAGGCAATCCATACTGATGCCTTCAAACGCGGCGTTTTGCCAGGCGTCCTGCACCAGTTGTTGCAGCAGAGAAACCATGTTGGCGTGCTGATCGACCGTAACGTGATCGGCTTTTGTGGCTGCAAACAGCAGCTTGTCGATCACCGGTGAGAACAGACGACGGAACAGCGTCCGCTGCCCGTAGTGGAAACTCTGCATCAGTTGCGTCAGCGCGAGGCGCATATCGTTAAATGCCTGCGGCCCGCTGTTGAGCGGCTGCAGGCAATCCACCAGCACAATCTGGCGGTCGAAACGTAAAAAGTGGTTTTTATAAAAACCTTTGACCACCTTTTCACAGTAGTAATTGTAACGCTCGCGTAGCATTCCGGCGTTCGTGTGTTTGTCTGCCTGCGCCAGCTTCGACTCGCCTGCGCCGTCCACGTCCGGCCACGGGAAGAACTGCAGCGCGGGCGCGCCTGCTAAATCACCCGGCAAGACAAAACGGCCCGGCTGGATAAAGTGCAGCCCTTCCTGTTTGCACTGATGCAGATAGGCCGTCCAGGCTTCAGCAATGGTCGCCAGACGGTTTTCATCCGCAGGCGCCAGCGGATCCAGGCCTTCGCACAGCTGTCGCCACTTCGTCGACCACTCTGCGCGTTGCCCCTGCAACAAGCCTGTCATCTGACGAGACCAGCTGAGGTAGTCCTGCCCCAGCATCGGCAGGTCGAGCAGCCATTCGCCAGGATAATCGACGATTTCCAGATACAGGGTGGAGGTATCCTTAAAGTGACGTATCAGCGATTCATTAGAGCGAAAGCGCAGCGCAAGGCGAATTTCACTGACGCCTCGCGTCGGCGTCGGCCACGCGGGCGGATCGCCGTAAAGCTGCGCCAGCCCTTCGTCATAGGTAAAACGCGGTATGCCAAAATCACGCTGAGGGACGCGCTTAACGCCCAGCAGACGCTCTTCCCGCACGGCGCTGAGCAACGGCAGGCGCGCGCCGGCGTGCAGGTTCAGCAACTGGTTTACCATTGCGGTGATGAACGCCGTCTTACCGCTGCGGCTCAGGCCGGTGACAGCCAGACGCAGATGTCGATCAACGCCGCGGTTCACCAGTGAGTTGAATTCGTTCTTAAATCGCTTCATCGCCATCCTTCATTGCCCGGAAGCCTGGAATGTATGGCTTCAGAATACAATAAATGGGGGCAGATCGTTGATTATCAATTCTTATTTATTGCTATTGCCGTTTTCTCTCCAGTAAGATGAACCACATTGCTGTCAGTCCGGAGTGAGTAAGGTGTATGTCACCCACCATCTATGATATCGCACGGGTTGCGGGCGTATCGAAATCAACCGTTTCCCGAGTTCTGAATAAACAAACGAATATTTCCCCTGAAGCGCGAGACAAAGTGCTGAAGGCGATAGACGAATTAAATTATCAGCCCAACAAACTGGCCCGCGCCCTGACCTCTTCTGGCTTCGATGCCATTATGGTTATTTCGACCCGCTCGACCAAAACCACAGCCGGTAACCCTTTTTTCTCCGACGTTCTTCATGCCATTACGGCAAAAGCGGAAGAAGAAGGATTCGACGTTATTTTACAAACCTCGAAAAGCAGTGAGGACGATCTGCAGAAGTGCGTAGGGAAAATAAAGCAGAAGATGATCAAAGGGATCATCATGCTGAGTTCACCGGCAAACGAATCTTTTTTCACCACGCTGGACGAATACGGTGTGCCCGTAGTGGTTATTGGGAAAGTAGAAGGTAAGTTCCAGAATATTTATTCTGTTGATACGGACAATTTCCACGACAGCGCTATTTTGGTCGATTCGTTTATTAAACATGGACGAACAAAAATTGCCTGTCTGCATGCCCCGCTCGATTATCACGTTTCTATCGATCGCCTTGCTGGCTATAAATCCAGCCTTGAGAAGCAGGGTATCGCCATTAACCCGGATTGGGTCATTGATGGCGGATATACCCATGAAAGCGCGCTTCAGGCAGCCTGCAAATTACTCTCGTCCGATAACCCGCCCAATGCCGTTTTTGCCACAGACAGCATGAAATTGCTGGGTCTTTATCGGGCAGCGGATGGGTTAAATCTGATGGTTCCCGAGCAGGTTGCCATGGCAGGATACAGCGATCCGATGCTGTCTCTCGTATTAACTCCTGCTCCCGGTGGGTTTGATATCCCGACGAGAAAGCTCGGCGAAGAGAGCTGCAACGTGTTATTTAAGCGTATTGCGGGTAAACCTGCGCCGCATAAGGTATTGGTTGAAACGCATTTTTCGAATGCAGCGTCCTTGCGCTAAAAACCAGGGGCAATCGCCCCTGGTAAAACGTTATCAGAACGCGTAGTTTACGCCGACACCCGCATAGTGGAAGCGATCGCTCTCACCTTCATCGTGGTTTTCCCATTCGTAGGCATATTCCAGCGTCATGGATAAACCGTTGTTAAAATCATAGGCGTACAGCATACCCAGACGGTTGAAATCATGCCCTTCACGCGCTGGATCGTCCTGCCAGTCCCAGTTTGACCAGCGATCGAGACCCAGTCGGGTATAAGGCGTTAACGTCGTCTGGCCTAACGAAATCGGCAGATAGGCACGAATTTCCTGGGTAGAAAACTCGCCGTTATTGCGCGAGCTGTCCATATTGAAGCCGCGCTCTAAATAGTAATTCACCTTGGCGGAGACGGTTTCATTAATAGTCCAGGTAAAGCCCGTTTCAGTCTCGACGCGGCTGTCAGAATAACCGGTTTTTTCCAGATCGTTGGCAAACTGGTACATGGCAAACCAGCCGCCAAAGCGCCAGTCGTCGGTTAATTTAATATCCCAGTCAGGCTGAACTTTGTAGCGCTGCATATTAGCGCTGCCGTCTTTGGCACCGTGCTCATCTTTAAAGTGATAACCATAATTGCGGAAGCCACCGGTCAGACCGAAAGTAAAATCATCGGTGCCGATAAAGCGATAGCGTAATTCAAATTCCGGGCGATCGAAATAGGTACCACGCGTCATGCTGCTATAATCAACCGGTCCTTCCTGATACATTGCCAAAGAGATCGTCCAGGCATCCCATGTTGCATTAAACCACACGGAAGGTTCATATAATCCATCTTTATCGTCGCCCTGACCTTCGACGTTTTCAATTTCATACATGGCACCGATATTAAACGCCCACTGCTTTGCGGATTCTGTTGCTTGCGCGCAGCTAACCCCTGCGCACAGAACGAGCGCAGCACTTCTTAGTAGAGTACTCATTAAATATTCCCTTTATAATTAACAAACAAAAAAACCGGAAATTTGCATTTCCGGCAAACACCTTTCTTATCTAATAGCCGCTTCGGTATCGGCGTCGAAGAAATGGCACTTATTCATATCGAACTGAATGCCGATAGTATCTCCGGCTACATAGTCATTGGCCGCACCAGCACGGACAACCAGTTCATGGCCGCCCACGGTGGCATAAAGCATAAATTCGGCTCCGGTAAGCTCGGCGACGCTGACTTTCGCCGTGATATCTTCTCCGCTGCTCTGCAGGGTGAGAATATCTTCCGGACGGATCCCGAAGACGACCGCTTTACGCTGGTAACCTTGCGCATTCAGCTCGGCCAGCTTGTCCTCAGGGATCTCCAGACGCAGCGTTTCCGTTACGAAATAGCGATCGTCGATAGCGCCACGAATGAAGTTCATCGCCGGAGAGCCAATGAACCCTGCGACAAACATATTTGCCGGCTCGTTGTATACCTGCTTCGGCGCACCCACCTGCTGAATGATGCCGTCTTTTAGGATCACGATGCGGGTCGCCATCGTCATGGCTTCCGTCTGGTCGTGCGTTACATAGATCATGGTGGTGTTAAGCTTCTGGTGCAGCTTGCTGATTTCGGCACGCATCTGCACACGAAGCTTGGCATCGAGGTTGGATAACGGCTCATCCATCAGGAAGACGCCCGCTTCACGCACGATCGCCCTGCCCAGCGCCACGCGCTGGCGCTGACCACCCGATAAAGCACCGGGTTTACGCTTCAGATATTCACGTAACCCCAAAATCTGCGCCGCCCAGTTAACGCGCTCTTCAATCACCGCGGGCGCTATTTTTTGCATTTTCAGGCCAAACGCCATGTTGTCGTAGACCGTCATATGCGGATAAAGCGCGTAGTTCTGGAATACCATCGCAATATCGCGAGACTTGGCGGGCACGTCATTCATGCAAACGCCGTCGATAATCAGTTCACCCGCGCTGATCTCCTCAAGACCGGCAATCATTCGCAGTGTGGTGGATTTACCGCATCCCGACGGACCGACGAAAACAATAAACTCTTTGTCTTCAATTTCGAGGTTGAAATCTTTAACCACGTGGACCTGGTTATCATAGATTTTCTGAATATGTTTCAGAGACAGTTGAGCCATAATTTATTCCTTATCAATACGCCCGGCACGCCCAGAAATCTGTCAGGCATTTCCAGGTCAATTCCCGCGTTGAATGAAGTTGTAATCCCGCATGGTTAAGGCCAGGCCCAATCCCGACCGACAGCATTCCTGCGGCGTTGATTGCTTCAACACCCGCAGCGGCATCTTCAATGCCGATGGCCTCTTCAGGGCGCACATTCAGCCCCGCACAGGCCGCAAGAAAGATCTCCGGGTCCGGCTTTGAGCGGCGAATGCGGGAAGCATCAGCGCAAAAATCGAAGGCCCGATCGATGCCCAGCGCGTGCAAAATCCCTGGGGCATTGAGCGATACGGATGCCAGCCCAATTTTGACCTTCGCGGCACGGATCTCCGCCAGCACGTCGCGGATCCCCGGCAGCAGAGAATCCTGCGTTAGTGATGCCAGCGACTGGAAGTAAAGCGCGTTTTTTTTCGTCGCAAGCGCCAGGCACTGCTCCTCGCTAAACATCCCCGTTTTATCGCCATGCTTGAGAATGCGCTGGAGGGAATCCATGCGGCTTATCCCCTTCAGCTGTTCGTTAAAAACTTCATCAAAGGTGATGCCAATGTCTTCCGCCACGGCGCGCCACGCCAGAAAGTGGAGATGTGCGGTATCGGTGATCACACCGTCCAGATCGAATACGACAGCCTTAAGCGTCATGGTGCCCCTCCGTGGTAGCGGTCCCAAATGCGAATGCAGAAAAGTCCTTACAGGCGCAAACTTTTCGCTCCGATACGTGCAGCGTTTTGCCCCACAGCGTCAGCGTGGCAGGTGCCGTGGTTTCAATGGTTAACACCTCGTTTTCATAGGTGAAGTGCATGGTTGCGTTCCGCCACCGCAGCGGGAAAGCGAGTTTCTGCCAGTGAGCAGGCAGTTTCGGCGCGAGATGCAGTTCCCCTTCAATGATTTGCAGGCCAGCAAACCCCTGAATTGCGCCAGACCAGATCGCACCGGTGGCCGCGGCATGAATGCCCTCATCGCTGCTGTGCGGATCGTCGCCCAAATCAATGGCGATTCCGTCGCGCCAGAAGGCATAGGCCCCCTGCGTGTCACCGCAGCGCGCGAGGACAATCCCGTGAATGGCCTTGCTCAGGGATGAGTCATGGATCGTGCGTGGCTCATAGAACGCCAGATTGGTGGCGCATTGCTGTGGCGTAAACCGTTCCGGCAACAGGTAGTTAAGCATCACCACATCGGCCTGCTTAAGGATCTGCATCTCGTTCACTTCCGCGCGGGAATAATCGAGCAGAATCGTCTGTTTACCCGCTTTGGCTTTGTAGCGGCTCAGATCGATGGCAGGTTTAGACATGAAGGTATCATCCTGCGGGATCACACCGTCTGCATCAGCCTCTGGCAGCCATAAGCGCGCCAGGAACTGCGTGGCATTCTCCGTGAAACGCACATCCTCACGCTCAAACATCGCCATAAACTGGCGCGCGCAGGCCACGTTATGCCAGGCCAGATAGTTGGTGTAGGCGTTGTTGTTCACGTGCTCGGTGTATTCGTCCGGTCCGATCACGTCATGGATTTCCAGACGACCATTGATTTCAGTGGCGCGTCCCATCCAGAACAAGGCCGTTTCCATCAGCAGCGTCAGGCCTTCGTTACGCATAAAGGCATCATCGTGCGTCGCTTGCCAGTAAGCAACGACGGCCCAGGCGATATCTGCCACAATGTGATGTTCAGCGAGTGCGGAAGCCACCTTCTGGCGTACCCCGGTGCGGATGTTAATCGCCGCGAACTCTGGCGTCTCTTCCTCTCCGCTTGCGGCGCTTTCCCATGGGAACAGCGCGCCAGGCCAGCCGTTACGACGGGCTTTTTCCCGGGCGCCTGAGAGATTAAGCCAGCGATAGCGCAGGAGGCTACGGGCAATCTGCGGGCGGGTAAACAGATGGAAAGGCAGCAGGAAAATTTCGGTATCCCAGAAAACGTGGCCTTTATAACCCTCTCCCGTCAGCCCTTTTGCAGCAATACTGCTTCGCTCATCATGGGCAGGCGTCATCGTGGTCAGATGCCAGACAGCATAATCCAGCGCCATCTGATCCTGATGTTCAGCGGAAGCCACCTCCACCCGAGCGTCACGCCAGACGTCTTTCCAGGCATACGCTGAGCTTTCAAGCAACGCGTCGTAACCTCTTGCCGCAGAGACTTTGAGATCGGCCAGTGCGTTGCGCGCGAAAGACTCCTGCGACAGCGCTTTATCACTGCGATGCGTCAGCCAGACGATTTTCTCAAGCGTGACAGTGTCACCCTGAGCAATCGTCAGCGAATGGTGAACGCTGAGACGACGATTTTTGGCGGTGAAGCAGCTGTCGCTCTTCGCTGAGAGCTGACAAAACGCCGAAACAACTACTTCTGACGCCCGATCCTGCGTTTCATACACGCCCTGCATGTAGTGCTGGTCAAAAACCCTGACCGAGACTTCATCCAGATGCTGTCTGCCGCTGTTCGTTTGCGTTGCGTCGATGCCGGTTTTCAGCACCGCGTGCGTGGCGTCATCAAGAGGCGTGATCGAGAGCTGCATAGCCACTAAAGGCAACTGGTCCAGCGACACAAAACGACGGCTCTCCAGCCTATAGTGCTTCCCGTTGGGTGAACGCCAGACCACGTTACGATGCAGCTCGCCGTTCGCAAAGGCCAGCTCGCGCTGCCACTCAAGGATTTCCCCTGAAAGGAGGGTGAAATTGATGCCATCCAGCTCAACATCAATCCCGGTGATATCCGGCAGATTGACCAGCTCAGTGGTCTCATTGCGCCCCGCGCGATGATACAGCCCCGCGAGATACATGCCTCTGGTCTGCTGGGTGTAATCTTCTTCGTGCACAGCGCGAATGCCCATGTAGCCATTGCCGGTGGCCATGACAGAGGCATATTTATTCAGGCTGTGAGGACAAAAGCCCGGATCGGTTAATACAGACACGTTCAGCATAATGTCACGCTTTCCCCTGTTTCTGCTGATTCATACAGCGCGGCGACAAGCTGCTGAATAACCAGTCCCTGTTCTGCATCGGCAATCATGACGGGCTCTCCCTGCACATGGCGTACAAAGGCATCCATGCTGCGCAGATGGCGCTGATCGTCCGCCTCTTCGCGCTGGGTAACGGTTTCTAAAACACCGGCTTCGTCGTTGTAGATGTGCGCCGGGAACAGCGTTGCACCCGCCTTTTCTCCGCAGAAAGAGGCGTTCATGATGGACTGCTCGCGAATGTTAAGCGCAAAGGAGGTGTCCAGACGCAGAATGCCGCCGTTGCAGAATTCAATCGTGCCAAACAGGGCATCTTCCACGGTAAATTGCGCAGGATCCCACTCGCCAAACTGACCGGCGCTTTTACGGTTTCCCAGCCTCTGGAAGCTGTGCGCGGTCACCCGTTTTACCGCCGGGAAACCCAGAACATACATTGCGGCGTCAAGCATATGAATGCCGATATCAATCAGCGGTCCGCCACCCTGTAACGATTTGTTGGTAAAAACGCCCCATCCCGGTACGCCGCAGCGGCGCAGCGCCTGCGCCGAGGTAAAGTAAACTTCACCGAGCGTCCCGTTCATTACCGCATCACGCAGCAGTTGGGTATCCAGGGCAAAGCGATGGTGAAAATCGTACGCCAGGACTTTTCCTGCCTTGCGCGCCGCGATGCGCATCTGGTCGGCCTGTTCCGGCGTCATCGCCGGGGGCTTTTCACACATAACGTGGCAACCTGCTGCAAGGGCCGCCATCACGTGTTCAAAATGGAACCGGTTGGGCGAACAGACGCTCACCACATCCGGTTTTACTGCCTGCAACATCTCGTGAGCGTCCTGCCATGCCGATGGAATAGCATAACGTTCCGCGAACGCCTGTGCCTGCTCAAGGCGGCTGTCCATGACAGCCACCATTTGAACATCACTGCGCGTGGCGTAATACGAGGCATGCACTTTGTCCGCGACCTGCCCGGCGCCAATAATGGCGACGCGCAGAGGCGAAGGTGTAGAAGCACTCATCACGCTCGTCATCCTTAGCATTCACGCAAATAAGTGAGAGAGTCCTGATAAGCCTTAGCCGGATCCTCGGCGCGAACACGGCATTCATATACCACGTATCCCTGATAGTTATCGGCACGCAGCTGGTCGAACAGGCTGGCAAAATCAAGGCTGCCGCTGCCCGGCTGATAGCGATGATTATCTGCAATGTGCACATGACCCAGCAGATCGCGGTTCTGATGCAGCGCGTCCGTCAGCGAGTCTTCTTCAATGTTCATATGATAGAAGTCGCCGATGATCTGCACGTGCTTCAGGCCGTTCTCTTCGATATAACGACGCGCGTCTGCCAGGGTGTTGATCATATGATCCTGATAGCGGTTCAGCGGTTCCAGGTAGACGGTAGTACCGGTGCGCGCCGCCACCTCATCCAGCCAGCGCAGCGAGGCGCTAACCGCTTTGCGGTCACCGTCGAGGCTGCGTGGGGAGGTCATTGGCGGCAGGCGGAAGGTAAACATCCCCCAGGCAGCAGGCACGATAATGCCCTTCCCGCCGACTTCCGCGAGCGCTTCCAGAATGCGTTCGATCTGCTGTAACCCGTTCAGACGGCGTTCTTCGATGAAATCACCGATCCAGCCATCGTATCCGCCACATGCTGTCGTCACCGGCAGGCCAGTGGCTTTGATAGCGGCTTTCACTTCGTCCAGGTTTTCAACCAGCAGGCGGCCGTCAATTTCGTAGCCATCAAAACCCATTGCTTTGATGTACTCGAATTTTTCCATGATGCTGGACGGGAAAAAGGCCTGGTTTTGTGTTGCGATCTTCATGATTTGCTGTCCTTAGCTTAAAAAGTGACGCCCATTTTGATACTGAGTTCCGGGTGCTGATCGACATACTTCATATAGCTCTCCGGGCTGGTGGCGAAGGTCACGACCGGGTCGATCAGATCTTCACAATTCAGATAACCGTTCATCAGCAATTCCCAGCAGGTCTCTTCGATACGCTTGCGGCTCCAGCGCGGATAGTCCGGGTTGGGTTCACTGCAGGCGCGGGAGAAGACAATCTTCGCATTGTTGAAATGCGCTTCGCGGCCGAGGTTGAAACCCGCGGCAAACGGCTTGGCGAACGCCACGTAGGAAATGGTTCCGCCATAGGCGAGTCCGCGCAGCGCAGACTGCAGTGCATCCGCAAACCCGCTGGTTTCGATGATCACGTCTGCGCCCTGCTTGCCGGTCAGCTTTTTAATTTCCAGACCCACATCGGTACCGATTGGATTCAGGCAGTGGTCCGCACCGTGACGACGAGCGATCTCACAGCGATGTTCAATAGGATCAACGCCGATAACCACTGACGCACCGGCTTTTTTCGCCAGCTGAATTGCAATCTGTCCAATGGCTCCCAGACCGACCACGACAACAAAGTCACCCACGCGGACGTTGGCATCACGCACGCCGCTCATGGCGAACTGCGCCGGATCGTAGCAAACGGCATTCTTCCAGGACGCGCCCTGCGGCATTTTACGCAGCTTATAGTTGTTCACCGCGTTAACGATGACCGTTTCCTGCAGCGGGCCGTAGCAGCAGACGCTGTCGCCGACCTGGTATTCCGTCACGTCTGCACCGCATTCAATAATGTCGCCAACGATCATGTTACCCAGCTGGAACTTACCGAATTCGATACCGCGCGCAGCGCCCTCTTCACGCGGCGTGAACATCTGCCACTCTGCGTTGAACTCTTCATCAATAAACGGGCTTGCCGCGCGGAAATCCACGACTTCCGTTCCGTGCTTCGGGGCGCCAAAGCGGGCGCGAATTTTCACTTCATGTGCTTCCACAGCACGGTCTTCATACTCCACCAGCGCCGCCACGCGTGGCGCTGTCGCAACTAACTTCTTCATAACTTGCTCCTGATAAAAAAAATTGGCCGCCTTAGCCCTTGACGCCACCGGCGGTCAAACCACTTTTAATAAAACGTTCAGAGAGTGCGTACATGATGACTACCGGAAGCGCCGTCACCAGCGATGCCGCCATCATGCGACCCCAGATATAATCTGGCGTACTAAAGAGCGTGTTCAGCCCGACCGGCAGAGTAAAGTTGCTGGCACTGGACAGGAAAATGGAGGCAAACAGGTAGTCGTTCCATGCCACCATGAAGCAGTAAACAAACACCGACACGAGACCGGAAATGGCCAGCGGCACGGTAATGCGGAAGATGATTTGCAGTCGGTTCAGACCATCCATCATCGCGGCCTCTTCTATTTCGTCCGGAATGGTGTCGAAATAGCTGCGCAGCATGAATACCGCCGTAGGCAATGTCTGGGTCACCATGGTGATAATCAGCGCCAGTTCAGTGTCATAAATGCCGAGCGCGGTAATGATTTTGAACAGCGGCACCACCAGCAATATCCCGGAGAACATATAGACGGTGTAGAAGCTCGCATTGATCGTCGTGCGTCCTTTAAAACGCAGCTTGGACAAGGCGTAAGCGCCCAGCGTGCCGAGAAACACCGCAATTACCGACGACGTCAGCGACACCACCATGCTGTTGCGGAAGTAATCCACAAACGGGAAGATCAGCGGGTTAAAGATGTCGACATAATGCTGAAGCGTCCACGCCTGCGGCAGAATAGTCGGATTCAGCGATATGGCCTCTTTCGCGCTCTTGAATGACGTCATCAGCATCACGAAGAACGGGAACAGCGTGATAATCAGAAATACCGCCAGCCCCAGATAGAAACCAATACGGCCCAGTATGCGTTTATTTGTTGCCATTGAGGTTTACCCTTTTTCTGGTCAGCAGAATGACGGCGAAGATGATCACAAACAGCACAACGGAAATGGCGGCTGCTTTACCCAGATCGTTGAATGCAAAGGCGGTTTTATAGAGATACACGCCCAGAATATCGACCTTCGTGGTCAGCAGATAAACATCCGCAAACATGTAGAACATCCAGATAGTTCGCAGCGTGACCACCGTTGCCAGCACAGGCATGATGGCGGGCAACGTGACGATACGGAAACGCTGCCAGGCGTTTGCCCCATCCATCTCTGCCGCTTCGTACAACGATTTATCAATGGTCTGCAAAATTGCCAGGAATGAGATAAAGGCATACGGGAAGTAACGCCAGATGGCGAACAGCACCACCAGCACAAAGCTGCTGCCAGGGTTGTCGAACCAGAGCGGCGCCTGGTCATACAGATGCAGCAGATCGACGCCCAAATAGTTCACGATTCCGTAGCCGTTGTTGAACATGTATTTCCAGGCAAACACCAGGGAAATAGACGGCGTCACGTAGGATAAAATCACCAGCGAACGCGCCGTCTTACGCAGACGAAACTCACGGTTAAAGAAGATGGCGACGGCAAGCCCCAGCCCGGTGCTGCCGAGCACGACCAGCGCCGTATACCAGAACGTCATCCACAGTGAATGCCAGAACGCAGCATCCCCCAGAATGCGGATGTAGTTATCCAGGCCGACGAACACCGCATCAATACGCGGGTTAAGCGGCAGACGTAAAAAACTGATTTCAATATTGGAAATCATTGGCCAGGCCACCAGGCCCCCCAGCAAAATCAGGCTGGGGGCCAACAGCAGCATGGCGAAAGGCATATCTGAACGACCAGAAAACAACGTCTTCATAATTTCCTTCCGCAGAGCGCTCCTATCGTTGTGAAATCAGGTCAGTCAGTCGCTTTTGGCTCTTGCTAAGCGTTGCGCTGAGATCTTGTTTACCCACAGTGACGTTATGCACCATGGAGCTGATAATGCCGGAGCCTGTCACATCGCCCATGCGCGTGAAGTTTTTGTCGCCGACAGCGCCAAATACCTGCACGTTCGGGAACTGGGCGATCAGCTCATAAGGCAGTTGCCCAAACGCTTTAATCACGTCGTTGTTTTTCCAGGTGTCCGTGCCTACCACCAGCGTGTTCACCGGCAGCGCCGCGCCCGGCGACATCATGACCCAGTCGGTTGCGTTTTGAGCCTGCTCCATCCACGTCACAAACTTTTCAGCCGCTTGCGTTTCTTCTTCGCTTTGGCCGGTGGTGATCGTCAGCGACGTGACCATGCCGTAAACGGCAGAGGACTTTTCTGTAGGCACGACGAAGCCAAGGTTGGCAGGGTTACCATCCTGGAATACTGCCGGCAGGATGTAGGTGGAATAGACGGCCATCGGTGCAGAACCGTTCATGAAGGCATCTTTGATCTCCATAACGTCATTCGAGCCCGGCATGGTGGTCGCGGCCAGCGCTTTATAGAACGCCAGTGCTTTCGCCATTTCAGGGGTATCAATTTCAACCTTTCCGTTGGCATCAAAAACGTTCGCGCCGCCGGACAGCGCAAACTGAGAGAACGCCTGCTCGGTCATGACGCTTTCCGCGGTGGGCAGTGCAATGCCGTAATGTTTCCTGGCCGGGTCGTTAAGTTTCTGGCTGGCGTTCAGCAGCTGTTCCCAGTTATGCGGCTCCTGGATACCCGCGGCAGCAAGCACATCTTTGTGATACCAGACGCCGGACAGCCAGGCGCTCATCGGCACGCCCGTCCAGGCTGTACCGTCTTCGGTACGTACAACGCGCAGGATCCCGTCATAGAAGGTCTTTTCGCCTACCGCTTTAATGACGTCGCCGACAGCCTTGCGATCCAGCAGCTGTTCCTTATCCATGACTTTCGCGTAATCATGGCTGACTTCAATCACTTCAGGCAGCGCGCCCGTTCTGGCGAGCGTAATCACCTTGGTGTTGTAGGCGTCTTCTTCCACCGGTACCTGCTTCACCGTAATGCCAGGGTTTTCTTTCTCGAATTTTTCGATCAGTTTCGTAATAACCGCCTGACGCTCCTGCTCTACTGACGAGTGCATGAACTCAATGGTCACAGCAGACGCTTTATCATCCTTACAGCCTGATAACAGGGCGCACGAAACCAGCGCTGATAACAGCACAATTTTGGGCATTTTCATTTTAGGGTCCTTTTTAGTTTTCTTTAATCCACATAACCTGCCATGGATTGAGGGTCAGTTCTTTACCGCTAACAGCTTGTCCTGATAGTAATTCCATACCAGTAAGCGTGTCCCCATAAACGGTATGAACGTTATTACTAAAATTAAACAGCGCTGTAATTCTCTCACCATTTTCAGCCACGCGAACAATTTTAAGAATTTGTTCATCCAGTGATTCAAAAATTGCCTGTGCATCAGGGTGAAACGCACTTTCCCCACGTCGGATCGCAATATATTCGCTTAAACGGGAATAAATCTTATGACGAATGCTATTTTTATTATTAAGTTCAAGATCAACCTGACCCGCAGTATATTTCTTGCGGTTTATCGCGCGGTTATAGCCGAGGCGCTCGACCCCTTCATAATCGTTACGGGAGCCAAGAATGCTTTGAATATAAACGGCAGGTACGCCTGGGAAACTTAACAGTACCGCATGCGCCAGAATAAAGCGCGCAATGCGTTCATCATCGGAACTGTTTTGCGCACTTAACGCGTCAAGATAGGTCACATTGATTTCGTAAGGACTGCGCGTTCCGTCAGGATTATTTTTCCAGTTGACCAGTGCCCCTTCCTGCTGAAGTTTCTCAACCAGTGCGAGGATTTCTGATTCCGGCAAAATGCCGCGCAGCGGGTTCAGACCGATACCGTCATGAGACGCCAGGAAGTTGAACCAGGTAGTTTTTGTTGAAGGCAGCGCCAGCGATCCCGCCCACTGACAGAGAGCTTTAACATCCTGACAGTGCACTGCATGCAGCACCAGCGGTGGCAAGGAGAACTGATAGACCATCTGGGCTTCATTTTCACCGTCACCGAAGTAAGAGATATTGTCCTTATGAGGAACGTTAGTCTCAGTAATGATCACCGTTCCTGGTGCCACGGCCTCGGTAATGGCACGGAAAAGCTGGATAAGACAGTGGGTCTGTTCCAGATGGATGCAGCTTGTTCCAGGGATTTTCCACATAAACCCGACGGCATCCAGACGGATATAACGCGCCCCTTCCGCCAGGTAATGGAGCAGCACGTCAACCATCGCAATCAGCAACTGAGGCGAGGCGAAGTTGAGATCGATCTGGTCATCACTGAAGGTGGTCCAAAGATGACGCACGCTGCCATCATGCAGCGTAAATGGCGTCAGCAACGGTAATGCGCGAGGACGCGTTACCGCAGATAAATCGGTTTCAGGATCGACAGCAATAAAGAAATCTTCGTAGCCAGGTTTCTGCGCAAGATAATTAGCAAACCATTCACTTTTTGCTGACATATGGTTGCACACGAAATCAAACATTAAACTGGCGGACTGTTTTAAATCAGCAACGTCTTGCCAGGTTCCGGTTTCAGGCGCAACGTTGTGGTAATCAATAACGGAAAACCCGTCATCAGAGGACCACGGATAAAAAGGTAAAAGGTGGACATGGGAAAACGTGCGGGCAAGCCACTCATTATAAAAGCGGGTAAATACCGGCAACGCTTTCTCCCCTTTCGCGGAGAACTGATCGGCGTAGGTAATCAGAACAACATCTTTTTCATCCCAGCCTGATTTACGCTTTCCTGTAATATCAACAGCAGCTTGTTCAAGCTTTGTTAATAACATTTTAAAATGTGCTTCAGAAAATGATTCACCGTAAATATGATTGATAAGATTTTTAATTTTTGCGTTCACATTATTTTCCATGGTAGCGGTCCCACGAAAGGCAATCTACTCCCCTGAAAAATATCTGTCAACGAACCGGGAGGCTGAAAAACGCAATTACAAAGCAGCTCTGTGCAGTAATGTGAGCTGCCGCAAAGAAAGTGAGGGGAAAGGATGAAATGTCGTTGCCCTTCCAGGGAGAGAAAGGGCTAACGCGAGCGTAAATTATCGGGATAGGTAGCGGCGTGACAGGCGCTTTGCCGCTTTTTGCAACAGGGGTTCAAGGGCTACGGCCAGCAACATTCTGACCGGCTTGCGGGCAACAGATTTGATCGCCCAGCCCGCCACACCTGCCGGGCCGTAACGCAACGCCGTCATCAGAACCAGTTTACCTGCGATTTTCAGGCCGGGTTTTACCTTCTGACCGGCCTGCTGCCAGTTTTTCTTCATGTATATTCTCTCTTAAAGCTGACGAAAACGACTTCTCAGCGTAAAGGTATCGGATGTGACATAACGCTCCATCTCACGCAACCGCTTCTCACCGGCTGCCAATTGATCGTCAACCGCATTGAGAAGATCGTTACTGGTAGGCGCGCCTTCGGCAGCCAGCTCTCCTTCCGGCATCGGGTCAAGTACAAACGACAGAACGATGTATGCCACGAAAGTGATAAACGCCAGGCCAAAAAATATCGACAGCACCGTGACCACGCGAACCAGTTTGACCGGAACGTCAAGATAATGGGCCAGCCCGGCGCAAACGCCGCGCACCATGCCCTGCTGTGGAATTCGCCACAATTTTTTATTCAGATTTAGTCCTGACATTAACGGTCCCTCCAGTTAGGATGTTCTGCATCCAGGATAGCTTCCAGCGCCTGAATGCGATCGCGCATCTTATTCGCCTGCTCGGTAAGCTGCGCCAGACGTTGTTGTTCACTCTGGGATAAATCATCCCGCGATGACCGGTTGCTGTAGTGCAGCCATAACCAAATCGGCAAAACAAACAGCACGAAAATCGTCAGGGGAATGGCCAGGAAAAGCGCGCTCATGTGTACTCCTTGTCGTAGGATGCTTAGCGGCACGCTCAGGTGCCGCAACATTATTATTGGTTATCTTGCTTCATTTTGGCTTTCAATGCCGCCAGCTGCTCGCTGATTTCATCGTCCGCTTTCAGGTCGGCAAACTGTTGATCCAGCGACTTTTGCTTACCCATGCTGTGGCTCTCAGCTTCCGCTTCCATCTGATCGATACGACGCTCAAATGACTCAAAACGCGCCATGGCCTCATCCAGCTTGCCGCTGTCCAGCTGACGACGCACGTCGCGAGAAGAGCTTGCCGCCTGATGACGCAGGGTCAGCGCCTGCTGACGCGCCCGGGTTTCGCTCAGTTTATTTTCCAGCTCACCAATCTCTTTCTTCATGCGGGTGAGCGTGTCGTCCACCAGCGTTACTTCATGCTCAAGCGTAGCGATCATCTCCGCCAGCTTCTGCTTTTCAATTAACGCCGCGCGTGCCAGATCTTCTTTATCTTTGCGCAGGGCGAGTTCCGCTTTTTCCTGCCATTCATTGAGCTGAGCGGTGGCCTGCTCAATACGGCGCGTTAACTGTTTTTTCTCAGCCAGCGCACGGGCGGAGGTAGAACGCACTTCAACCAGCGTGTCTTCCATCTCCTGAATCATCAGGCGCACCAGCTTCTGCGGATCTTCCGCTTTCTCCAGCAGCGAGTTGATGTTGGCGTTCACGATGTCGGCAAAACGAGAAAAAATACCCATAATCAAATCCTCATAGTTCTGTTATCGGGCTATGCCCTGCTGTACTGATGATACAATTCCCGTGCCAACTTTTTATCTTATTGATTTTCCAAGGAGTGATTGATTTTTATTCATTACAGAACTATGCTGACCTGGTGAATATCGCTAAGGAGTGGTTAATTTCATCATGGCTCAATATAAAGATAACTTACTCGGCGAAGCCAACAGTTTTCTTGAGGTGCTGGAACAGGTTTCTCGCCTTGCGCCGCTCAACAAACCGGTGCTGATTATCGGCGAGCGCGGCACGGGTAAGGAACTGATTGCCAACCGTCTGCACTACTTATCCGGACGCTGGGACGGCCCCTTCATTTCTCTTAACTGTGCGGCGCTGAATGAAAACCTGCTCGACACCGAGCTGTTCGGCCACGAGGCGGGGGCATTTACCGGCGCTCAGAAGCGTCATCCGGGGCGTTTTGAGCGCGCCGACGGCGGTACCCTGTTCCTTGATGAACTCGCCACCGCGCCGATGCTGGTGCAGGAAAAACTGCTGCGCGTCATTGAGTATGGCGAACTGGAACGCGTCGGCGGCAGCCAACCGCTGCAGGTTAACGTGCGCCTGGTCTGCGCCACCAACGCCAATCTGCCGGAGATGGTTGCGGAGGAGAAATTCCGTGCCGATCTGCTTGACCGTCTGGCCTTTGACGTCGTCCAGCTTCCGCCCCTGCGCGATCGGAGAAGCGACATCATGCTGCTGGCTGAACAATTTGCGATCCAGATGTGCCGCGAGCTCGGCCTCCCCCTGTTCCCCGGCTTCAGCGATTATGCGCGGGAGACGCTACTGGCCTACCGCTGGCCGGGAAATATCCGCGAGCTGAAGAACGTTGTGGAGCGTTCTGTATACCGCCACGGCAGCAGCGAGACGGAGCTGGACAATATCATTATCGATCCTTTTCAGCGCAATGCGCCATCGCTACCCATGCCATCGTCTTCAGGCGACGCCCCAACGCTCCCGCTGGATTTACGCCAGCTCCAGCACGACCAGGAGCAACAGCTGCTTGAGCAAAGTCTGAAGGCGGCGAAATATAACCAGAAACGGGCGGCTGAACTTCTGGGCCTGACCTACCATCAGTTACGGGCATTGCTCAAAAAGCATCAAATGCGCTGACAATATCGGCACTTGCCCGCAGACATTTTTACGAAGCAGGCGTAAGTGCGATACACTTTGCAGATCGAACCTAAAAACCTTAAAAATTATGCGTCTGGTTTTATCGTCCTTTTTTGCACTCGGTCTGTTCAGCGGCCTGGCGTTTGCTGCGCCCGGGCAAACTACGCAGCCTGACATCCGTGACAGCGGCTTCGTTTATTGCGTGAGCGGCCAGGTAGATACCTTTAACCCGCAAAAAGCGGGCAGCGGCCTTATTGTGGATACGCTCGCCGCGCAGCTGTATGACCGCCTGCTTGATGTCGACCCGTACACCTACCGCCTGGTGCCTGAACTTGCGGAAAGCTGGGAAGTCCTGGACAACGGTGCAACCTACCGTTTTCGCCTGCGCGACGATGTCGCGTTTCAGCGCACGCCGTGGTTTACCCCCACGCGCAAGCTGAACGCGGATGACGTTGTCTTCACCTTCCAGCGCATCTTTAATCGTAACCACCTGTGGCATAACGTTAACGGGGATAATTTCCCCTATTTCGACAGTCTGCAGTTTGCAGACACTGTTAAAAGCGTGCGCAAGCTGGACAGCCGGACGGTTGAATTTACGCTGGCGCGCCCGGATGCCTCCTTCCTCTGGCACCTGGCGACCCACTATGCATCCGTCATGTCCGCCGAATACGCGGCGAAGCTGACGAAAAAAGATCGCCAGGAGCTGCTCGACCGCCAGCCGGTCGGTACCGGGCCGTTCCAGCTGGCCGAATACCGCGCGGGGCAATATATTCGCCTGCAGCGTCACGAACATTTCTGGCGCGGCACGCCGCTGATGCCGCAGGTGGTGGTCGATCTCGGTTCTGGCGGAACGGGACGGCTCTCGAAACTACTCACCGGGGAGTGTGACGTTCTCGCCTGGCCTGCCGCCAGCCAGCTCACGATTTTACGCGACGATCCGCGTCTGCGTCTGACGTTACGCCCGGGTATGAACATCGCTTATCTGGCCTTTAACACCGATAAGCCGCCGTTGAACAACCCTGCCGTTCGCCACGCGCTGGCGCTGGCAATTAACAATCAGCGCCTGATGCAGTCGATCTACTACGGCACGGCAGAAACCGCAGCATCAATTTTACCGCGCGCCTCGTGGGCCTACGACGGTGAGGCTAAAATTACGGAATACAATCCGGCAAAAGCGCGTGAACAGCTGAAGGCGCTTGGCGCAGAAAACCTGACGCTCCAGCTTTGGGTGCCAACCAGTTCCCAGGCGTGGAACCCGAGCCCGCTGAAAACCGCCGAGCTGCTGCAGGCGGATATGGCGCAGGTGGGCGTCAAAGTGATCATTGTACCGGTTGAGGGCCGTTTTCAGGAGGCGCGCCTGATGGACATGAATCACGATCTCACCCTGACAGGCTGGGCCACCGACAGTAACGACCCGGACAGCTTCTTCCGGCCGCTGCTGAGCTGTGCGGCGATAAATTCGCAGACTAACTACGCTCACTGGTGTAACCGGGAGTTTGACGCCGTGCTGCAAAAAGCGCTCTCTTCCCAACAGCTGGCCTCGCGCATTGACGCCTATGATGAAGCGCAGAAGATCCTCGCTCAGGAACTGCCCGTGCTACCGCTGGCCTCTTCCCTGCGTCTTCAGGCCTATCGCTACGATATTAAAGGTCTGGTGCTGAGTCCGTTCGGCAACGCCTCGTTCGCCGGCGTGTCGCGCGAAAAAGAACAAGAGGTGAAAAAACCATGATTATTTTTACCTTACGTCGACTCCTGCTGCTGCTGGTGACGCTCTTTCTGCTGACCTTTGTCGGCTTCAGCCTGAGCTATTTTACGCCGCACGCCCCGCTTCAGGGCTCATCGCTGTGGGATGCCTGGCTGTTCTGGTTTAACGGTCTGCTGCACTGGGATTTCGGCGTGTCGAGCATAAATGGGCAGCTTATCTCCGAGCAGTTGAAAGAGGTGTTCCCGGCCACGATGGAGCTGTGCATTCTGGCCTTCGGCTTTGCCCTGATGGTGGGTATCCCCGTGGGCATGCTGGCCGGGATCTACCGCAACAAATGGCAGGATAAGTTTATCAGCGCCCTCGCCCTGCTCGGCTTCTCTATCCCGGTATTCTGGCTGGCGCTGCTGCTGACGCTATTCTTCTCGCTGACGATGGGCTGGCTGCCGGTCTCTGGCCGTTTTGACCTGCTCTATACGGTTAAAACGGTGACGGGTTTTGCCATCATTGACGCGTGGCTTTCCGATTCGGTGTGGCGCCATGAGATGATCGTCAGCGCCCTGCGCCATATGGTATTGCCGGTGCTGACGCTGGCGGTTGCGCCGACGACCGAGGTGATCCGCCTGATGCGCCTGAGCACCATCGAGGTGTTTGAGCAGAACTATGTCAAAGCTGCTGCCACGCGCGGATTATCGCGCCTGACCATACTGCGCCGCAACGTCCTGCACAACGCTCTGCCGCCGGTGATTCCGCGTCTTGGGCTGCAGTTCTCCACCATGCTTACGCTGGCCATGATCACCGAGATGGTCTTTAGCTGGCCAGGGCTGGGACGCTGGCTGATTAACGCCATCCGCCAGCAGGATTACGCCGCTATCTCAGCGGGTGTGATGGTGATTGGTTCGCTGGTCATTATTGTTAACGTGTTGTCCGATATTTTGGGTGCGATGGCTAACCCATTGAAGCATAAGGAATGGTATGCCTTACGATAACGTATACAGTGAAAAGCGCACGCCCGGTGCGCTGCGTACCGTGTGGCGTAAGTTCTATGGTGACACCACGGCAATGATTGGTCTTTATGGCTGTGCCGGTCTGGTATTGCTTTGCCTCTTTGGCTCGTGGTTTGCGCCTTATGGCATCGATCAGCAGTTCCTTGGCTATCAGCTGCTGCCGCCTTCCTGGTCTCGCTACGGCGAAGTCTCTTTCTTCCTCGGCACTGACGACCTCGGACGCGACGTGTTAAGCCGTCTGTTAAGCGGGGCCGCCCCGACGGTGGGCGGCGCGTTTGTCGTGACGCTCGCGGCGACGATCTGTGGACTCGCGCTCGGTATTTTCGCGGGCTCCACGCATGGCCTTCGCTCGGCGGTGCTGAACCACATTCTGGACACGCTGCTGTCGATTCCTTCTCTGCTGCTGGCAATCATCGTGGTTGCCTTTGCCGGCCCGCATCTGTCACATGCCATGTTCGCCGTCTGGCTGGCTATCCTGCCCCGCATCGTGCGCTCGGTTTACAGCATGGTGCATGACGAGCTGGAAAAAGAGTATGTCGTTGCGGCCCGTCTGGACGGTGCGACGACCTTCAACATTCTGTGGTTTGCCGTTCTGCCAAACATCGCTGCCGGGCTGGTCACCGAAATCACCCGGGCGCTGTCGATGGCGATCCTGGACATCGCTGCGCTCGGTTTCCTCGACCTCGGCGCGCAGCTGCCGTCCCCTGAATGGGGGGCGATGCTCGGTGACGCGCTGGAATTGATCTACGTGGCACCGTGGACGGTTATGCTGCCGGGGGCGGCGATTATGGTAAGCGTGTTGCTGATCAACCTGCTGGGCGACGGTATTCGCCGTGCAATTAACGCGGGGGTGCAATAATGCCGCTTCTTGATATTCGCAACCTCACCATTGAATTCAAAACCGGTGAAGGCTGGGTAAAAGCCGTCGATCGCATCAGCATCACCCTCGCCGAGGGCGAGATTCGCGGGCTGGTGGGGGAATCCGGCTCGGGCAAAAGCCTGATCGCCAAAGCTATCTGCGGCGTGGCGAAAGATAACTGGCGCGTAACCGCCGACCGTATGCGGTTTGACGATATCGACCTGCTGCGCCTCTCCCCGCGCGAGCGGCGTAAGCTGGTCGGCCATAACGTCTCGATGATTTTCCAGGAGCCACAGTCCTGCCTCGATCCGTCCGAGCGCGTAGGCAAACAGCTGATGCAGAACATTCCCGGCTGGACCTATAAAGGCCGCTGGTGGCAGCGTTTCGGCTGGCGCAAACGCCGCGCCATTGAGCTGTTGCACCGCGTCGGGATCAAAGATCATAAAGACGCGATGCGCAGCTTCCCGTACGAGCTTACCGACGGCGAGTGCCAGAAAGTGATGATTGCCATCGCGCTGGCTAATCAGCCACGTTTGCTGATTGCGGATGAGCCGACGAACGCAATGGAGCCAACCACGCAGGCGCAAATTTTCCGCCTGCTGTCGCGCCTGAACCAGAACAACAACACCACCATATTGCTGATCAGCCATGACCTGCAAATGCTCAGCAAGTGGGCGGATAAAATTGACGTGATGTACTGCGGACAAACGGTCGAAACTGCCCCCAGTGAAGACCTGATCACCGCGCCGCACCATCCGTACACGCAGGCGCTTATCCGCGCCATTCCGGATTTTGGCAGCGCCATGCCGCACAAGAGCCGTCTGAATACCCTGCCCGGGGCGATTCCGCTGCTGGAATCATTGCCAATAGGCTGTCGTCTGGGGCCGCGTTGTCCGTATGCTCAGCGTAAATGTATCGAAACACCGCGCCTGACCGGCGCCAAAAATCATCTTTACGCCTGTCATTTCCCGCTGAACATGGAGAGAGAGTGAAATGGTCGAAACCTTGCTGGAAGTCCGCAATCTGAGTAAGACCTTTCGCTACCGCACGGGGCTGTTTCATCGTCAGACTGTCGAAGCGGTGAAGCCGCTGAGTTTTACCCTGCGTGAAAAACAGACGCTGGCGATCATTGGCGAAAACGGCTCCGGCAAATCCACGCTGGCGAAGATGCTTGCCGGCATGGTCGAGCCCACCGCTGGCGAAGTATTGATTGACGATCATCCTCTGCAGTTTGGCGATTACTCTTTCCGCAGCCAGCGCATCCGCATGATCTTCCAGGATCCGTCAACCTCGCTTAATCCACGCCAGCGCATTTCGCAGATCCTTGATTTCCCTCTGCGTCTGAATACCGAACTGGAGCCAGAGGCGCGCCGCAAGCGTATCTTCGAAACCCTGCGTATGGTTGGGCTGTTACCGGATCATGAAAGCTACTACCCGCATATGCTGGCCCCGGGTCAGAAACAGCGTCTGGGCCTGGCGCGCGCGTTGATTCTGCGCCCGAAAGTGATCGTTGCTGACGAAGCGCTTGCCTCGCT
The DNA here is from genome assembly GCA_011754535.1 of Enterobacter asburiae. Classification (NCBI taxonomy): domain Bacteria; kingdom Pseudomonadati; phylum Pseudomonadota; class Gammaproteobacteria; order Enterobacterales; family Enterobacteriaceae; genus Enterobacter; species Enterobacter asburiae. Next base: position 2,667,699 of record JAAQVN010000001.1, read on the forward strand.
GGATATGTCGATGCGTTCGCAGCTGATTAACCTGATGCTGGAATTGCAGGAAAAACAGGGGATCTCGTATATCTACGTCACCCAGCATCTGGGAATGATGAAGCACATCAGCGACCAGGTGATGGTTATGCACCAGGGGGAAGTCGTCGAGCGCGGCAGCACGGCGGATGTGATGGCCTCCCCGCTTCATGAGCTGACGAAAAGGCTGATTGCTGGTCATTTCGGTGAAGCATTGACCGCCGATGCGTGGAGAAAGGACCGTTAAGTGCCGCGGTAAACACAGATTGCTCCGCTTAAATAAGGATTAAATAGTCTGCACGCGCTATTTAATCCTTTAATTTTTTGTCTCCATCCCTGCTCCATAGTTTAAGCACTATCCATCAACAGTTCTTCTCCAGAATATCCGGATATTACGGAGGAGAAGAAATGAACACCGCCACTTATGTTCTGAAATACGCAGAGTATCTCATCAGAAAATGCCGTTCATATTTAATGACGGACCTTAATTTTCATACTGCAAGGCTCGAAAAGACATCAGGGAAAACCCCTGACATTAAATCACCCACTACGTTGAGTGAAAAAATCTGCCATCGACTGGTCTATGACCATAATAATCTCTACACAATGCTTGCCGATAAACTCGCAGTCCGTGAATACGTTGCGTCCAGAACAACGCGAGTAAAAGCGGTGCCCCTGATTGGAGTATACCGCAGGTTTTCGCATATTGATTTTTCAACACTGCCCGATCAATTCGTCCTTAAGTGCAATCATGATAGTGGTAGCACAATAATCTGTACAAACAAAGACCAGTTCAATTACCGGCAGGCCCGAAAAAAGCTCAATCTCGCATTAAAGAAGAATTTGTATTACACCACGCGCGAGTGGCAGTACAAAAATATTATACCCGTTATACTGTGTGAGCCTTATGTCGATCTTTTCAATAATGCGGACAGGAACAGCACGCCGGAAATGCTGCGAATTCACTGTTTTCACGGCATCGCACACTATGTTGAGGCCGATTTTACGGATGACCGCGGCAGAGAGTTTATCAACGTTTACGACCGATACTGGAATTTACAGCCTTTCCGGATGGAATACCCTAATACGCCGGTAGCGCCCGGCGAGCCGGGGTTGTTCCGTGAGGCTTTGCTGGCCGCTCAGGAACTGGCGAATGGCCTTGACTACTGCCGCGTTGACCTCATGCTAAAAAGCAATGAAATTTACTTCAGTGAAATAACCTTAAGCCCAAAACGAGGCAAACTGCGTATTACCCCGATGGAGTGGGATACAAAATTAGGCGCTATATGGCAGTTGCCGCTATCGGCGGACAGGCCAGGCTGACCTCCCGCCAGGGCTCAGGCATCGGGCCAGGTCAGCTTGAACAGGGAGTGGTTTTGCTTCGATAAGGTATACGTTACGTCGCCACCATGAGCCAGCATGATGGCTTTTACCACCGATAAGCCTAAACCACATCCTTCAGGATTCAACTCTCTGGCACCATTATCCCGCTGGAAGGGTTGAAATAAGAAATCATGAAATTCTCTGGGGATGCCCGGCCCGCCATCCTGAATAAGAATAAAATTGCCTTTATCAGAGACGCCATTTTTTACGATGAGTTTCCGCGAAGTTGAATAATGTAATGCGTTGTCAAACAGAACGGCCAGACACTGATTGATGCGCAAGGGGTCGAACACGCATCGCTGTTCTCTCAGCTCAGTCTTAAGCGTAAATTGGTTGCGTTTGAACTCGGGCATGAAAGTATCAAGCGCATCCTGGATTGTGCCTTTGAGGTCTGTTCTGGATTTATACAACGTATAACCCGCCCCGCCGTCCGAGCTGATCACCCGGAGATCTTCAATCAAACGGGTTAACCCCTCAGTCTGTCTGAGAAGGTTATGAAAGAGTTGCGGATCCGGCTCAAAGACGCCGTCAACCAGCCCCTGAAGCCGACCGCGTAAAATCGTGACCGGGGTTCTCAGCTCATGGGCAATGGCGGCATTCCAGGATTTCCTCTGAATATCCAGCGTCTGGAGTTTTTCCGCCATTTCATTGAAATCCGTGACCAGATGATTGACCTCTCCGAGCCGGGAGCTGGCACAATAAGCCCGGGCGTCCAGTTGACCCTGAGAAATTTTTCTCAGGCTGGACGCTACCGCGTTTAACGGGGTGAGTATTCGCGAAGAAAGTTTGATCGTTAAAAATATCGCGATTATCAGACTGATTGTTGTGGCGGTCCCGATCCACACCCAGTCCCACATCGTCATCTGCTCATCATCACCCGCAACGGCGCCGCCGGGGAGGTGATCGAGAATAAAAGAGTAAAAAAACCAGGAGCCCAGTACCGCAATGGCAATTATCGTAAACGTCAGCAGCAGCATATACGTTAAGATCTGCCGACTCAGGACAGAATCTCTGTTCATTTTTTCTCCCCAAGCCGATAGCCCATCCCCCGAATACTTTCAGGAATGCCATAAAGGCCCGCAAGCTCCAGCTTTTTACGCAGCTTGCTCATATGGCTGTCTACCGTTCTGTCGAGCGTATCGCCCTCCGGCAGACATGCGTTGAGTAACTCTTCCCTGGAACAGACCTTACGCGGGTATCTCACCAGATAAGTAAGAAGTTTAAATTCCGTCGTCGTTAATACCGGCGAGACCACCTCTTCGCCCGCGGTGACCTCAACGTAGAAATCGTCCGGATAGACCGTAATAAAAGGCGTCCTGAGAGGCACGGCCCCCGCCTGCTGGAGAGCCGGTTTGGTTCTGCGCAGCACCGCTTCAACCCGCGCGACCACTTCGGATGGGTTGAAAGGTTTGATGACGTAATCATCCGCGCCAAGCCGCAGCCCCATCAGCTTATCCACGTCCTGATCGAGAGCGGACACCATAATAACAGGCACGGTACTTTCCTGGCGGAGCGTCGTGAGTACGCTCCAGCCATCGCACAGGGGCAAATGGATGTCCAGCAAGATAAGATCCGGTTTATGGAGTCGATTGAGCGCTATCGCCTGTTCGCCCTGCCGGGCTCTCAGCGTTTTCATCCCTGAACGCTCCAAGTAACTCATCAATATATCGGCAATTTCGTCTTCATCTTCAACAACAAGGATTAGAGTATTTTTGTTCATTTTATCTCCGCGGGTGAAATCCCTTTGAGCACGCTATCAGATATCTTTAGCACAATAAGACACAGGCTCCGGGAAAAAGTGCCGTGGCCGCGAAAATTTCCTGGGTTAATTTAAGTGTCCGGCAATTTCTCCATACAGCCTACACATTCAGTCAATAAAGGCTCGACAATGACAGTCCAGAATAGTTATTCGGAGTTAAACCGTCTTCCGTTTAACGTAGTAAATACCCCTGTCGCTTAAAGGCTTTCTGAATTTGGTTGAGATAATGAACATGGAACTTTCGAAATACCTCTCTCCTAAAAAAATCGGCATATTCTCCCTGTTCCTGCTGCTAACGTGGGGATTACTTTATACGTGGCTGATACTGATGCATAAAATGGATGAAAAAGTCGCCGCAACGCTGCCCTCTTCCCCCATTATCTATGGCTGCATTGCCTTGTCGGTTGTCTCTCTGATAATACAAAACAAAGCAGGTGCATTCACAGAATTACTTCTCATCGCCTTCTGGCTGATGGTGATTTTTGTTTATCTCATTATTACGTTCACTGTTCTGCTGAACGCTACGCCAGATTTTAACGATCTGGTGTTTTACTACGAGTGTTATTTAATTCTGTTTTTTGGCGGTGCACCGCTTTACCTCATCATGAGAATGATTTAAACAACCGCGCTGTTTCGCTCCACACTCTCTCCATAAACCGCCCATGTCCGCTAAACAGGCGAGCTGTAGAGTCTCCATCACACCATTTGAACAAAAATAACTCACTGAAATAGTTATATACCTGTTACCCATAATGATGAACTTCACTAATAACCGTCGTTCTCCTCAGGGATACCGGCAAGCGCGTGTCAACCGACGACGAAATTCACGTATCTGGAAGTTAAATTAATGCCTCATTTTTTTATTGAACGTCCCATTTTCGCCTGGGTAGTGGCGCTTTTTATCGTCCTGGCGGGTGTATTGTCTATCCCCCGGCTGCCGGTTGCGCAGTATCCGGCGGTGGCACCGCCTGGGATCATTATTTCTGTCACCTACCCGGGTGCCAGCCCCGATATTATGAATACTTCAGTGGTGTCGTTAATTGAGCGCGAAATATCTGGCGTCGATAATTTGCTCTACTTCGAATCATCCAGTGACACAACCGGTTCTGCGTCTATTACCGTGACGTTTAAGCCCGGCACGGACATCAAGCTGGCGCAGATGGACCTTCAGAACCAGATCAAAATTGTGGAGCCGCGTTTGCCACAGGCGGTCAGGCAAAATGGTATCAACGTCGAGGCGGCAAATTCCGGATTTTTAATGATGGTGGGATTGAAATCTCCAACCGGTAAATTTGAGGAGGCCGATTTAAGCGATTATTTCGCCCGGCATGTCAGCGACGAACTTCGCCGCGTACCTGGAGTAGGGAAAATTCAGCTTTTTGGTGGCGAAAAAGCGCTACGCATCTGGCTGGACCCAATGAAGCTTCATAGCTACGGACTTTCTGTGAGCGATGTGCTTACCGCTGTTGGCCAGCAAAATGCCCTGGTTTCACCCGGCAAGACGGGAGATGAACCGGCATCTGAAGGGCAAGGCGTAACGTATCCGATCGCCGTCAAGGGGCAGCTCGCTTCCGTAGAGGCTTTCAGGAATATTACACTGAAATCAGAGGCGTCCGGCGCAAGGCTGAAGCTGTCCGACGTCGCACGCATTGAGTCCGGCCTGCAAAGCTACGCTTTCGGCATCCGCGAAAATGGGGTACCCGCAACGGCTGCGGCAGTCCAGTTATCGCCCGGCGCCAATGCGATGAGTACGGCTGCAGGCGTACGCGCGCGCGTCGACGAACTTTCTCAGGTGTTGCCGGAAGGAATGATGTTTACGGTTCCCTTCGATACCGCGCCTTTTGTGAAGCTTTCCATCATGAAGGTGGTGCAGACATTTGTAGAAGCGATGGTCCTGGTCTTCCTCGTGATGCTGCTGTTTCTGCACAAGATACGCTGTACGCTTATCCCGGCGATTGTTGCCCCCGTCGCACTTCTTGGCACCTTCACGGTGATGCTACTGAGTGGATACTCCATCAATATTCTGACCATGTTCGGCATTGTTCTGGCGATAGGGATTATCGTAGATGACGCTATTGTGGTCGTGGAGAACGTTGAGCGTCTGATGGAAGAAAAAAAACGCTCTCCGCGCGACGCAACCCGGGAGGCCATGAATGAAATCACGCCAGCAATTATCGGGATCACGCTGGTACTTACCGCCGTCTTTATTCCCATGGGGTTTGCTGAAGGATCCGTCGGGATTATTTATCGACAATTTTGTATCTCCATGGCGGTATCGATACTGTTGTCGGCATTTCTTGCCCTCACGCTGACCCCCGCGCTTTGCGCGACGCTACTTAAGCCTCACAGCGCAGAGAAGCACGGTGGCGGCAGGTTCGCGGCAGGGTTTAACGCCCGCTTTCGTACGCTCACGAGGTGGTACGAATCCGGGCTGGGCACGGTGCTAAGACGAACCGGGCGTATGCTGCTGCTGTACGTTGCGCTTTGCGCTGCGCTGTTTTTGGGGCTTTCTTCGCTGCCCTCGTCCTTTCTGCCGGATGAAGATCAGGGCTATTTTATGTCCTCAATTCAGCTGCCTTCCGATGCCACCATGCAGCGCACCCTGAACGTGGTTAAAAAATTTGAAGAGGAAATTGCGGCCCGGCCGGATATTGAAAGCAACATTATGATCCTGGGGTTTGGTTTTTCAGGATCGGGCCCGAATTCGGCCATGGGCTTCACCACGCTGAAAGACTGGAAAGATCGGCAGGGTTCGACTGCACAAAATGAAGCTGACCATATACAGGCCAGCATGGCGAGCGTCTCTGATGCCGTCACGATGAGCCTGCTCCCGCCGGCCATTTCGGATATGGGCACCTCCTCGGGCTTCACCTGGTACGTGCAGGACAGGGCGGGACTGGGCTACGAGGCGTTAAAGAGTGCGACCGATGCGCTGGTTGTGAAGGCTAATCAGCGTCCTGAACTGAGTGACGTGTATATAGACGGTCTGCCGGAAGGAACAAGTCTGGCCCTTCACATTGACCGGGAAAAAGCGGAAGCACTGGGCGTTTCATTCGATGAAATCAACCAGACGCTCTCGGTCACCATGGGGTCGAACTACGTTAATGACTACCCGAACAACGGCCGCGTTCAGCAGGTCATTATTCAGGCCGATGCCCCTTACCGCATGCAGCCTGAGCAGATCCTGAAATTATCGGTAAAAAACCGTATGGGGCAGATGGTGCCAGTATCTACGTTTGCGACGCTTTCCTGGAACGTTGCGCCGCAGCAGTTGACGCGTTATCAGGGATATTCTGCTATCCGCATTACCGGCAGTGCGGCCCCGGGCACATCCAGCGGTACCGCAATGAGGGCCATGGAGACGTTGTCACGAGATTTACCGCAGGGGATGGCCGGCGAGTGGGCCGGGAGTTCATTGCAGGAGAGAAAATCCGAATCTCAACTCCCGGGTCTGATCGTTCTGTCGATACTGGTCGTGTTCATGGTGCTCGCCGCCCTGTATGAGAGCTGGTCAATTCCCTTTGCGGTGATGCTGGTCGTTCCCCTGGGGCTTATCGGTGCGGTGGCTGCCGTTTCCGTTGCGGGCACGACGAATGATGTTTTCTTTAAGGTCGGTCTTATTACCCTGATAGGCCTCTCCGCCAAGAACGCCATTCTGATTGTCGAGTTTGCAAGGCAGCTCCACCGGGAAGGACAATCCCTGCTGGCGGCAACGATACAGGCCGCAAGCCAGCGCCTGCGCCCTATTCTGATGACATCGTTAGCCTTTACGTTAGGGGTGGTGCCACTGATGCTGGCGCGTGGCGCGAGTGACAGCACGCAGCACGCTATCGGCACCGGGGTGTTTGGCGGCATGATTAGCGGCACGCTTCTCGCGATCTTCTTCGTCCCGGTATTCTTTATTGTCGTTGCGCGTTTCGTTGAAGACGCCAGGGACGGATAGCGGATCCTCGCTGGTTGGATGAGGCGAAGCTGCTGCCGGGTGATATACTGGACGAATGCTGAAATTTTGAGCCCCCGCCAGCCCGCGCCTCACCTTTTAGGGCATTCGTCTTCAGAGATCGGCGAGAAATATCGTGACACAAGGGGCCGTGAGTGGGCTATAATTTCGAGCTAATTTCGAATGATTTTGAAATACTGCCTGTAACGCTATGAATTACAAGGCAAAATAAGCAATGAATATAAGGATTAAAGCTATGGGTTTTCTTTCCGGTAAGCGCATTCTGGTGACTGGCGTTGCCAGCAAACTGTCCATCGCATACGGCATCGCACAGGCAATGCATCGCGAAGGCGCTGAGCTGGCGTTCACCTACCAGAACGACAAGCTGAAAGGCCGTGTTGAAGAGTTTGCCGCGCAGCTGGGTTCCAGCATTGTTCTGGAATGTGACGTTGCACAAGACGAAAGCATCGACGGCATGTTTGCTGAACTGGCAAAAGCATGGCCGAAATTCGACGGTTTCGTTCACTCCATTGGCTTCGCTCCTGGCGACCAACTGGACGGCGACTACGTGAACGCGGTTACCCGTGATGGCTTCAAAATCGCTCACGACATCAGCTCCTACAGCTTCGTAGCGATGGCAAAATCCTGCCGCGCGATGCTGAACCCGGGTGCAGCCCTGCTGACCCTGTCCTACCTGGGCGCTGAACGTGCTATCCCTAACTACAACGTTATGGGTCTGGCGAAAGCGTCTCTGGAAGCCAACGTACGCTACATGGCAAACGCAATGGGTCCAGAAGGCGTGCGTGTTAACGCCATCTCTGCGGGTCCTATCCGTACCCTGGCGGCGTCCGGCATCAAAGATTTCCGTAAAATGCTGGCACACTGCGAAGCGGTTACCCCGATTCGTCGTACCGTTACCATTGAAGATGTGGGTAACTCTGCTGCATTCCTGTGCTCTGATCTTTCCGCAGGTATCTCCGGCGAAGTGGTTCACGTTGACGGCGGCTTCAACATCGCTGCAATGAACGAGCTGGAAATTAAATAAGCTGTGGCTCTCTTCCCGCACGGGAAGAGAGCTTACCCCCTCCGCACTCCCCCCTTCGTTATTCCGTTCTGCTATTTGTTATCACCTAACAATATTTTTCCCTTTATCTGCCTTACGCCAGGATATTGATCGCCATTTTGAGATCAAGGAACGCACATGGAACAACGCCGTTTTTCCGGCAAAGGCCACTGGTATCACGAAACCCAGTCAAACCACGCGCAGCCGGATGTGCTGCCTCTGGTGCCCGAAGCCGCTAACGTCGACGATCGTTTTTTGCTCGATTTAGCCCTGCCAGATGAGATTGTCGCCGCCTGTACCGGCTGGCTTGCTCCAGCCAGATCCTTATGCCACCAGCTGTTCCCACTCTCACTTCCCGTAAACCGCCTGCGAACGCTCAGCGCCTACGATCGGTTAAGTACCGCGTTGACGGTGGCGCAGGCCTGCGGCGTTCAACGGCTTTGCAACCACTACGCCGCCCTCCTCGCCCCGCTGCCGGGTCCCGACTCCTCCCGCGAAAGTAACCGACGGCTGGCGCAAATCACCCAGTACGCCCGCCAGCTCGCCAGCTCGCCTGACGTCATTGATGATAAGGCGCGAAACGAGCTTGATGAGGTAGGTCTGTCTACCTATGACATAGTGGTGATTAACCAGATAATCGGCTTTATCGGTTTTCAGGCGCGCGTGGTCGCCGTCTTTCAGGCGCTGCTTGGCCATCCCGTTCGCTGGTTGCCGGGCCATCATATTCAGCCACACAGCCTGCCGGCGTGCTCCGACGCGTGGATAGTGCTTCTGCCCGTTGTCGAGCTTCGCTATGCCAGTGCGCATCAACTTGAGTCCCTCTCCCGCTGGCAGGCAGAGCCCGCGCTTGAGGCGCTGACGCCGGTACTGTGTCATGAACCGACCTTGCTCGACCTGACGGGTGAGATCCTGATAAACAGCCGGGAAACGATTTCGCATCCTCCTCCAGCGCTTACGGCAGCAGCCGAATTGCTGACACGCTCGCCGGACCGCTTCAGTGCCGCACAATTTACCCCGCTAACGGAAGAAGGACTTACTGCCGTTCAGGCGATCAACCTGCTGAGCCAATGCGCGCTGGAGGGCTGGCTCAATCGGCTAAAAGTCGCTTCCGGCAAAGCGGAATAACCACACTCTTTCCCCAAAGAGCGCTTGCTGTAGCAGTGAGAATCGCGTAAAACTGTCAGCCGCTCAATGGCTACGAAAATAGAACATTATGTTTCAGGACAACCCGCTGCTAGCGCAGCTTAAACAGCAACTGCATTCCCAGACGCCGCGTGCAGAAGGGGTCGTGAAAGCCACGGAAAAGGGCTTTGGCTTCCTTGAAGTTGACGCGCAGAAAAGCTACTTCATTCCGCCACCGCAGATGAAGAAAGTGATGCATGGCGATCGCGTCATGGCCGTCATCCATACCGAGAAAGAACGTGAATCCGCCGAGCCGGAAGAACTGATCGAGCCGTTCCTGACCCGCTTTGTGGGCAAAGTGCAGAGAAAGGACGATCGTCTTTCTGTCGTGCCGGATCACCCCCTGCTGAAAGATGCCATTCCGTGCCGCGCCGCCCGCGGCGTTGAGCATGATTTTAAAGAAGGTGACTGGGCCGTAGCAGAAATGCGCCGTCATCCTTTGAAAGGCGACCGCGGTTTCTATGCTGAACTGACCCAGTTCATCACCTTTGGCGACGACCATTTCGTCCCGTGGTGGGTCACGCTGGCGCGCCATAATCTTGAAAAAGAAGCGCCGAACGGCGTGGCAACCGAGATGCAGGATGAAGGTCTGACGCGCCGCGATCTCACCGCGCTGGAGTTTGTCACCATCGACAGCGCCAGCACCGAAGATATGGACGATGCGCTCTACGCTGAAGAGAGCGCCGATAGCAAACTGCATTTGACCGTCGCCATTGCCGATCCCACCGCCTGGATCGTAGAAGGCAGCAAGCTGGACGAAACGGCGAAAATCCGCGCGTTCACGAACTACCTGCCGGGCTTTAACATCCCGATGCTGCCGCGCGAACTGTCTGACGACCTCTGCTCGCTGCGCCCAAATGAGGTGCGTCCGGTTCTTGCCTGCCGCATGACCATTGCCGCCGATGGCGCGATTGAAGACGATATCGAGTTCTTTGCCGCCACCATCGAATCCAAAGCCAAGCTGGCCTACGATAACGTCTCCGACTGGCTGGAAAATACCGGCAGCTGGAAACCTGAATCAGACGTCATAGCCGCGCAGCTCCGTCTGCTGCACCGCATCTGTCTGAACCGCGGCGAGTGGCGTAAAACCCACGCGCTGGTGTTCAAAGACCGACCGGATTATCGCTTTGTTCTGGGCGAGAAAGGTGAAGTGCTGGACATCGTGGCCGAACCGCGACGCATTGCGAACCGCATCGTTGAAGAGGCAATGATTTCCGCCAACATCTGTGCCGCACGCGTGCTGCGCGACAGGCTGGGCTTTGGTATTTACAACGTTCACACCGGATTCGACCCGGCCAATACCGAAGCGCTGGCGGCTCTGCTGAAGAATCACGATGTGCATGTTGATCCGGAAGAAGTGCTGACGCTGCCAGGCTTCTGCAAGCTTCGCCGCGAGCTGGACGCTCAGCCGTCCGGTTTCCTGGATAGCCGTATTCGCCGCTTCCAGTCCTTCGCGGAAATCAGCACCGAGCCAGGCCCGCACTTCGGCCTCGGTCTGGAGGCCTACGCCACCTGGACATCCCCAATCCGCAAGTATGGCGATATGGTTAACCACCGCCTGCTGAAAGCGATTATCAAGGGCGAAACCATTGCCCGGCCTCAGGACGACACGACCCTGCAGATGGCCGAGCGTCGCCGTCTGAACCGCATGGCGGAACGTGACGTAGGAGACTGGCTTTATGCGCGCTTCCTGCAGGATAAAGCCGGTACCGATACCCGTTTCGCGGCGGAGATCGTTGATATCAGCCGCGGCGGAATGCGCGTACGCCTGGTGGATAACGGTGCGGTAGCCTTTATCCCTGCTCCGTTCCTGCACGCCGTTCGTGACGAACTGATCTGCAGTCAGGAAAGCGGCACCGTGCAAATTAAAGGCGAGACGGTTTACAAAGTCACTGACGTGATTGACGTGACTATCGCTGAAGTTCGCATGGAAACCCGCAGTATTATTGCGCGCCCTGTCGCCTGATAACCTCTGCTAAATTGTCGGTCATTTCCGTTCGGAAAGGCCGACAATTTTTTCTCCCGTCTTTCCCCCCGCAAAAGCATCATTTTTCTTACTTTTTTCAGTCCCGGCTCGCCCAAAATGGCCATAATTATCTACAGTAAAAGAGTGCTGTCCTGTTCGGGCACGTGGATTTTATACGCTCAGCATTTTTATATGCCTGATGCGTTTTATTATAAAAAAGCTCAGAAAAACAATACTTTCACTGCGGCTTTGCCGCAATTTTTAACGGAAAAGTCGACGGCAAATGAATAATTTGTGCGCTAATACGTCGCGGCGGGAGAAATCATGATCGACGAACTTGTGCAGAATTTGCTGTTTCGTTACACGGGTACTCACAGCCCGTGGTGGCGATTGTCGGCTGATAGCAACGCTCTGCACCTTGCTGCCAGCGAAAATGCAGACGTCACTCAGGTGGTCACGCTGACCGACGATCAGGCCGCACTGATCCGCCAGCTAACGGTGATTACCTCCAGCCTTTCTATGAACCTTTCTCTTTATGGCGAAGAAGTTCCCGTCCATCTTGTCGGACGAAAAATAACCCGCAACGAGTGGGCCGGCACGGCCTCCGCCTGGAACGATACGCCCTCCGTGGCACGCGATCTGGCTCAGGGGCTCTCCTTTGCAGAACAGGTTGTTTCTGAAGCGAATTCCGTCATTGTTATTCTCGATCAAAACGGCAATATCCAGCGTTTTAACCGCCTGAGTGAAGAGTACACCGGTCTTAAAGAACACGAAGTCATTGGCCAGAACGTGTTTGAACTGTTCATGAGCCGCAGCGAAGCGGCAGCCTCGAAGCGCAACATTGCGGGTATCTTTCGCAACAGCAGCTCCTACGAAGTCGAACGCTGGATCAAAACGCGGAAAGGGCAACGCTTGTTTCTGTTCAGAAATAAATTCGTTCACAGCGGCAGCGGTAAAAATGAAATTTTTCTTATCTGTTCAGGGACCGACATTACCGAAGAACGGCGGGCGCAAGAGCGCCTGCGCGTGTTGGCCAATACTGATACCATCACCGGCTTGCCAAACCGCAACGCGATCCACGAGCTGATTTCAGGCGCCATAGCCAACCGCGGCGATACGCAGGTTGGCGTGGTGTACCTCGACCTGGATAACTTCAAAAAGGTCAACGATGCCTACGGACATATGTTCGGCGATCAGCTGCTGCAGGCGGTTGCACTTGCCCTTCTGAGTTGCCTGGATGAGGGGCAAGTTTTAGCGCGGCTCGGTGGCGATGAGTTTATCGTTATGGCCACCCATACCTCTCAGGGCTCTCTGGAAGCGATGGCGTCGCGCATTTTGACCCGCCTGCGTCAGCCGTTCAGAATCGGTCTGATTGAGGTTTACACCGGTTGCTCCCTGGGAATCGCCCTCGCGCCGCAACACGGGAACGATCGGGAAAGCGTGATTCGCAATGCCGATACCGCTATGTACACCGCCAAGGAAAACGGCCGTGGCAAGTTCTGCGTCTTCTCCCCCGAGATGAACCAGCGCGTGTTTGAGTATCTGTGGCTGGACACCAACCTGCGTAAAGCGCTGGATAACGATCAGCTCCTGATCCACTACCAGCCAAAAATCACCTGGCGCGGCGAGGTCAGAAGCCTTGAAGCGCTGGTCCGCTGGCAGTCGCCCGAGCGCGGGCTGATCCCTCCTCTGGAATTTATCTCTTATGCCGAGGAGTCCGGTTTGATTGTCCCGCTGGGTCGCTGGGTGATGCTTGATGTGGTTCGGCAGGTGGCAAAATGGCGAGACAAGGGAATTAACCTGCGCGTGGCGGTGAACGTCTCAGCACGTCAGCTCGCCGACCAGACAATTTTCAGTGAGTTAAAGCAGGCGCTTAAGGATCTGCATTTTGAGTACTGCCCTATCGATGTCGAGTTGACCGAAAGCTGTCTTATCGAAAACGAAGAGCTGGCGCTCTCTGTGATCCAGCAATTCAGCCGGCTCGGGGCACAAATTCATCTGGACGATTTCGGTACCGGCTACTCTTCTCTCTCCCAGCTGGCGCGTTTTCCTATCGATGCTATTAAGCTCGATCAGGCTTTTGTCAGAGATATTCATAAGCACTCTGTCTCCCAGTCTCTGGTGCGCGCCATTGTCGCAGTGGCGCAGGCGCTAAATCTGCAGGTGATTGCCGAAGGGGTGGAGAACGCAAAAGAGGACGCCTTTCTGACCAAGAACGGCGTCAACGAACGACAGGGTTTTCTTTTCGCTAAGCCGATGCCCGCTGCCGCATTCGAGCGCTGGCTAAAACGATATCAAGCGCGACAACAGCGTTAAGGCCATAAAGAGGTTCACTTTCGTTTATGTAATTTCGTTATGGCGTTTTTTCCCTTCTCTTTTGACCCTATTTTCTGCATCATTGAAATTATTAACTTTTCGTTCCTGGGGAGAGATTATGTCTACTATTGATCCACAAGCTGTAGCACAACGTATTGATACCGTGCTGGATATCCTGGTGGCGGGTGATTATCACTCTGCGATCCGTAATCTCGAGATCCTGAAGTCTGAACTCCTCGCTCAGGATGGCGCTGACAATGCCCCCGAAAACCGACAGCCTAAAGCGCCGTGGGAAGTTTAATCCCACTGTCCCAGACCTCGTTTCGCTTTATTAATTGGATGCTATGAATTCCCGACAACAACTCATTTTGCAGATGGTCATCGATCAGGGGCGCGTAAGCGTAGTCGAACTCGCGAAAACCACCGGCGTTTCCGAAGTCACCATCCGTCAGGATCTTAATCTGCTGGAAAAACAGAGCTACCTGCGCCGTGCGCATGGCTATGCCGTGCCGCTGGACAGCGACGACGTTGAGACGCGCATGATGAATAACTACGCGCTTAAACGAGAACTGGCAGAATTTGCCGCATCGCTGGTAAACCCAGGCGAGACGGTCTTTATTGAAAACGGCAGCAGCAACGCCCTGCTGGCACGTACGCTTGCCGAACAAAAAGACGTTACCATCATCACCGTCAGCAGCTATATCGCCCATTTGCTCAAAGAGACGCGCTGTGAGGTGATTTTACTGGGTGGCATTTACCAGAAAAAGAGTGAGAGCATGGTAGGCCCGCTGACCCGGCAGTATGTCCAGCAGGTTCATTTCAGTAAGGCGTTTATCGGGATTGACGGCTGGCAGCCGGAGACAGGCTTCACCGGCCGGGATATGATGCGATCTGACGTGGTTAATGCCGTCCTAGAAAAAGAGTGTGAAGCCATTGTGTTGACCGACAGTTCCAAATTTGGTGCCGTTCATCCTTACACCATGGGTCCAGCCGCGCGCTTCAGCCGCGTAATTACCGACGAAAGGTTAAGCGACGAACATCGTATTAAACTGGAAGAAGACGGTCTCATTGTCGATATTATTAAAACCTCCGCCTGACTCCATTTTGCGCCCGTATGCCGGGCGCATATGCCCCTACGTCTGAGAGGATTCCTAACCTTCCTTTAAGAGTTTTTACCTGTTTAACCTGCCGTAAAGTCGTAAAATTAATGTTAGCGATATAACAGGAAGTGACTATCACTTGCGTGATTACGTAACGCCTGCGCGACCAGCTTTCACGGGAAAAGAATTAAGTATTCATTTTGACTATACTTAACGTGTACATCTTTCCGTGAATCGATAATTCAGGAGAAAGTATTATGACCTTAACCAGCAAAAAATTAGCCGCCGCTGTTCTGGCAATCACTGTAGCAATGTCCCTGAGCGCGTGCTCTAACTGGTCTAAACGTGACCGTAACACCGCTATTGGCGCCGGTGCTGGTGCGCTCGGTGGTGCAGTATTAACGGATGGTAGTACGCTGGGTACATTAGGCGGTGCCGCTGTCGGTGGTATTATCGGTCACCAGGTCGGCAAATAATTATTCTATAAGCCTTCCCGTTATGGCGATTTAGCATCGCATTTCAGGTCTGACTAACGCACGTATATAACACGAGCCACGGCATTTGCCGTGGCTTATTTATTTTAACCGCCTGCCAGTTTAACTTTCATGCCTTTGGCTTCAAGCAGCGATTTAATTAAATCGCGTTTATCGCCCTGTATTTCGATAATGCCGTCCTTAACGGCACCGCCGCAGCCACATTTCTTTTTCAGTTCGGCTGCCAGCTTGTTCAGTTCCGCATCATCCAGATCAATCCCGGAGATCAGGCAGACCCCCTTTCCTTTTCGTCCGCTGGTCTGACGCTGGATGCGGACAATACCGTCACCTTTCGGACGCTCCGCTTTCATTTTCGGTTCGTCTATGCGCCCGCTCTCCGTTGAGTAAACCAGACGACTGTTGGAATCGGTCATTGCGCCCCCTTTTTCAGTGATGCGTTGATAGCCTTAAGCGTCTCTGCCGGGTGCGCAGACTGCGTCACCGGACGCCCGATAACCATGTAATCAACGCCTGCGGCCAACGCCTGCTCAGGCGTCATAATACGGCGCTGATCGCCCACGTCGCTGCCTGCCGGACGAATGCCCGGCGTAACCAGCTTAAACGCGTTGCCCAGCTCTGACTTGAAGCGCACCGCTTCCTGAGCAGAGCAGACGACGCCATCAAGGCCGCAGTTCTGCGTCAGACGCGCCAGGCGTTCAGCGTGCTCGGCTGGTGACAACGTCACGCCAAGGTCGCGCAAATCGCTTTCGTCCATGCTGGTCAGCACGGTGACCGCAATCAGTAATGGCGCATCGTTGCCGAACGGCAGGAGCGCTTCGCGAGCGGCTGTCATCATTCTCGCCCCGCCCGACGCGTGCACGTTGACCATCCACACACCCAGTTCCGCAGCGGCGGCAACGGCGTGCGCCGTGGTGTTCGGGATATCATGGAATTTAAGATCGAGGAAGACATCGAAACCGCGCTGCTGCAGATCGCGGACGATTTGCGGTCCAAACAGCGTGAACATCTCTTTACCAACTTTCAGACGACAATCGCGGGGATCGATACCGTCGACAAAGGCCAGTGCAGCATCGCGCTTATTGTAATCAAGCGCGACAACAACAGGAGAATCCGTAATAACGCGGGAAGTGGAAGAAGTAACAGACGTCATGACCAGCCCTTTTCGTCTATGGGCGCGCAGCGGCGCGGAACAGATAAACGGCCAGCATTCTACCTGCCGCCGCCCTAAATTGACAGAATCCATTTACGTGCCTGCCAGACCGACAAACCGCACGGTGCTGAGAGAGAGGTAAAACTTTAGTATGTTGTAACTAAAATGAGGGATTTTAAAAAATTACTGCCCGTCAAGGCCACGAATAGGCTTGATGGTAGACCAGGCACGGCAGGAAGGACAGTGCCAGTAGAGCGTATACGCGGTAAAACCACACTTCTGACAACGGTAACGCGGTTTGCTGCGCACCTGCTCGCCAACCATGTCGCGCAGCACCATCAGGCTCTCTTTGGCGCGCCCTTCTTCCGCATCGTTAAGATGGTAATCCATCAGCTTATGGAATACGCGCATCGTGGGATGACGCTGCAGCTGACGGGTAATATAAACCTGTGCGGTGTCGCTCCCCTCATATTGCTCAACCACGTCTGAGAGCATCAGCTCAGCGGTCGCGCCGGTATTCTCTTCCACGCAACGGCGCAGGAATGCCACCCACTCTTCCTGCTTGTCCAACTGCTGATAGCAGGTTTGCAGCATTTCAAGCGTTTCGCTGACCAGCTCTTTGTCCTGGTCAATAACCCGCAGCAGGCTTTCAACGGCTTTAGCGTAGTCGCCGCTGGCCATAAAAACACGCCCCATCATGATAGAGATGCGCGCGCTATTGCGGTCCGCGGCGGCGCCTTTCTTCAGTAACGCCATGGCTTTATCCATGTCGTCGTTGCCCATCTGCTGTAGGGCAAGCTCGCAGTAGAAATGCGCAATTTCAACGCGCTGCTTGTCTTTACCCAGCTTCACCAGACGCTCGGCCGTATCAATGGCTTTCTGCCAGTCGCTGGTGGCCTGGTAAATCTGCAGCAACTGCTGCAGCGCGCCAATGCGGAAATCCGTTTCATCTACCAGCTGAGTGAACATATCCTCAGCGCGATCGTACAGCCCCGCGGCCATATAGTCTCGGCCCAGCTGTTGTACCGCCAGGAGACGCTGTTCGTAAGTCAGGGACGCGCTTTCCATCAGGGTCTGGTGGATACGGATGGCGCGGTCAACCTCGCCGCGAGAGCGGAACAGGTTACCGAGAGTGAGATGGGCTTCTACGGTCCCCGTATCCTCTTTCAGCATATCGAGGAACAGATCTACCGCTTTGTCCTGCTGATTGCTCAGGAGGAAGTTCACCCCCGCAACGTAGTCGCGGGAGAGTCGGTTAGCCTCATCCTGTTTTGTTTGTTGCGCACTTCTGCGGCCCATATACCAGCCATAGGCTGCGGCTACAGGCAAAAGCAGAAACAACAACTCCAGCATAGTCGATTATTCCTTCACGACCGGCACACCTGAGCTTTCCGGAATGTCGGACGCAGGCGCAATATTATGCTCAAGTCGTTTAATTTTACGTTCAGCGCGCGCAAGAGAAACACGAACCTTCAACCAAAACAGGCCGCAAACCAGCCAGCCTATGGCAAAGCCTGCAGCAAACAGGACCGCCAGCAGACTTGATACGCGATACTCGCCCTGCGCAAGCAGATAGTTAAACGTCACCTGCTGATCGTTTTGTGCACCCAATGTGACTGAAATGACAAAAATCGCCAATACCAGTAAGAAAATGAGTAAATATTTCACATTACTTCCCGTTATGTGGTTCAAGCGAATAAAGTGTGTTCAACCCACCGCAATCAGCCTTATAAACTACCATTTTAGCGACGGGCGCGAAACGGAAAAAGTAACGCGCACGTCATGGATTTATGGGCGAAATGCACAATATCAACCGTCAGGCGTCGCTTTGCTCCCTTTCGGCGATCTCTTCTTTCTCTTCAGGCGGTGGCGTGAGCGGGCCGCAGAACCGTTCTGCAAGCCAGGTTGCCAGCGTTACCAGCATCCAGGAGATCAGCGTAGCAACCACCAGGTCCCGCGGCCAGTGCATCCCCAGCAGCAAGCGGCTGCCCATAACCCCTGTCGCCCAAACCAGTAAAATCGCGATGGTCATCGTGCGACGTCGAGGCCAAAGCAGCCCAACGCCCAGCAACGCCCAGCTGGCCGCAAACATCGTATGACCGGAAGGAAACGCGAAACCCGTCTCTTTTTGCCAGTGCTTACGCAGGAATTTAGGAATATCTTCCTGTTCCGCAAGCTGTTCTTTCACCAGCGCACCGCGATCTTTACGCTTTAAATTGTAGAACTCATCCACCGGAACATGGTGCGCTTTTTCCAGCCAGACGACAAAAGGTCTTGGCTCCTGAACATGATCCTTTACCCAGGACTTCACACCCTGTCCAATAACGATCGCGCCACCGAGGATAGCAAAGAGCATTAGCGCCGCGCGCAATCGAAAGCGCAAGCACCACAAGAACCAGCCGCAAAGGATGACGTGGGTAATAATTCCCCACGGTTGCGTGACCGTTTCCGTTACCCAGTATAACGTTTTCAGCCACGTGGCATTCTGCCCCGGCTGCCACATCCAGCCGGAGACCCACACGGCCAAAGGCATAATCAGTAAAATGGCCGCGCCTGCTGCCGTACGTCTGGCGATTGAAAGCATGTCTTCTCCTTTTTCGCTAAGCCTCACAATCATAACTGAAATTCATTCGATGGGTGGATATGTCGGATCGTGCGTTTAACGTTCATATAGCATGGTGCCCATTAGGCGAACGTGCTGAGCTTGTGGCAAAATGAACAAATACAGAAAGCAAAACAGGCGTAAGGCACGAAACGTGTCAGCCTACTCTGGAGAATCACATGCAGCTTAAACGTGTGGCAGAAGCCAAACTGCCAACCCCATGGGGCGATTTCCTGATGGTGGGGTTTGAAGAACTGGCAACCGGACAGGATCATGTCGCGCTGGTCTACGGCGACATTTCAGGGCAGACGCCGGTACTGTCCCGCGTCCATTCGGAGTGTCTGACCGGCGACGCGTTGTTCAGCCTGCGCTGTGATTGCGGTTTCCAGCTCGAAGCAGCCCTTACCCATATCGCCGAAGAAGGCCGCGGCGTGCTGCTCTATCACCGTCAGGAAGGTCGTAACATTGGTCTGCTGAATAAAATCCGCGCTTATGCACTGCAGGACCAGGGTTACGATACGGTGGAAGCCAACCACCAGCTCGGTTTTGCCGCCGATGAACGCGACTTCACGCTGTGCGCCGATATGTTCAAGCTGCTGGGCGTGGACGAGGTTCGCCTGCTAACCAATAACCCGAAAAAAGTTGAGATCCTCACCGAAGCGGGGATCAACATCGTCGAGCGCGTGCCGCTGATTGTCGGCCGCAACCCGAAAAACGCCCACTATCTCGATACCAAAGCGGCCAAAATGGGCCATCTGCTGAAAGAGTGAGAGTAAAAAGCCCGGCACAAATGCCGGGCTTTTTTTATCAATCCAGCATCTTACGGATCACATAATGTAAAATGCCGTCGTTCTGGTAGTAGGTCAGTTCGGTTGCGGTATCAATACGACAGCGGCATTCCAGTACCTCGGTTTTCCCGTCTGCCCGCGTTAATTTCACCGGCACCGTTTTGCCCGGCTGCAGGTTTTGCAGGCCGCTAATATCAATCTGCTCTTCCCCGGTCAGGCACAGCGTTTTGCGCGTGACGCCCTGCGGGAACTCAAGCGGCAGGATCCCCATGCCAATTAGATTCGAGCGGTGAATACGTTCAAATGACTCGGCAATGACCACGCGAACGCCAAGCAGACGTGGACCTTTCGCCGCCCAGTCACGGCTGGAGCCGGAACCATACTCTTTCCCGGCGATAACCGCCAGCGGCGTACCTTCCTGCTGATATTTGACGGCTGCGTCATAAATCGACACGACTTCAGTCCCCGGCAGATGGCGCGTCATCCCCCCTTCCACGCCCGGAACCATTTCGTTACGAATGCGGATGTTGGCAAACGTTCCGCGCATCATCACTTCATGGTTACCGCGGCGCGAGCCGTAAGAGTTAAAATCGCGGCGCTCCACTCCCCGGCTTTGCAGATAACGGCCTGCCGGGCTGTCGGCTTTGATACTCCCCGCCGGAGAAATGTGGTCAGTGGTGACGGAGTCCCCCAGCATCGCCAGTATGCGCGCGCCATGGATATCCTTAAGCGGTGCAGGCTCGGCCAGCATCTCATCAAAGAACGGCGACAGACGAATATAGGTTGAGTCGTCCTGCCAGTCATAGGTGTCCGAGCCCACAACGTTGATGGCTTTCCATTCCGGCGTACCTTCAAACACTTCCGCATACTCTTTGCGGAACATCTCGGTAGAAACCTTTTCAACGGCCATCGCGATTTCACGCGAGGACGGCCAGATATCTTTCAGGTAGACAGGCTCATTCTTACGGTCGTGACCAATGGGATCGGTCGCCAGGTTAATATTCATGTTCCCGGCCAGCGCGTAGGCCACCACCAGCGGCGGCGAAGCGAGCCAGTTGGTTTTCACCAGCGGGTGAATACGCCCTTCAAAGTTACGGTTGCCGGAAAGGACTGCGCCAACCGTCAGATCGCCCTGCCTGATTGCCGTTTCAATAGGTTCAGGCAGCGGGCCGGAGTTACCTATACAGGTGGTACAGCCGTAGCCCACGAGGTTAAAGCCCAGCTCGTCAAGATACGGCGTTAGCCTGGCCTGTGCCAGGTAATCCGAAACCACTTTCGAGCCCGGTGCCAGCGAGGCCTTGACCCACGGCTGGGGTTTCAACCCCAGCTCAACCGCTTTTTTAGCCAGCAGACCGGCCGCCATCAACACGCTGGGGTTCGAGGTATTGGTGCAGGAGGTAATGGCGGCAATGACAACCGCGCCGTCCGGGAGCTGATACTGATGTCCGTTCAGAACATAGTCGATTGGGCGATGGTCCTTCTTCGCCACGTTGACTTCCAGCTCATTGCTGGCGGCAAACGCTTTTGGCACGTCGCTTAACGCCACGCGATCCTGCGGACGCTTCGGACCAGCGAGGCTCGCCTCAACGCTTCCCATGTCGAGCGCGAGCGTGCTGGTAAATACCGGCTCATCGCCCGGATTACGCCACATGCCCTGCGCTTTGGTATACGCCTCCACCAGCGCCACCTGCTCTTCGCTGCGACCGCTCAGGCGCATGTACTCCAGCGTGACGTCATCAATGGGGAAAAAGCCGCAGGTTGCGCCATATTCTGGCGCCATGTTGGCGATGGTCGCACGGTCAGCCAGCGGCAGCGAATCCAGCCCGTCACCGTAAAATTCAACAAATTTGCCCACTACACCATGCTTACGCAGCATCTGGGTAACGGTGAGCACCAGATCGGTGGCGGTAATGCCTTCAGAGAGCTTCCCGGTGAGCTTAAAGCCCACAACATCAGGGATGAGCATGGAGACCGGCTGACCGAGCATGGCGGCTTCCGCTTCGATACCGCCGACACCCCAGCCCAGCACGCCGAGGCCGTTAATCATAGTGGTATGGGAATCTGTGCCCACCAGCGTGTCCGGATAAGCCACCCACTCTTTGTCCTGCAATTCACTCCAGACGGCTTTACCGAGATATTCAAGGTTAACCTGGTGACAGATACCGGTGCCGGGTGGAACTACGCTAAAGCGGCTGAACGCCTGCTGGCCCCACTTCAGGAAGACGTAACGCTCGTGGTTACGCTCCATCTCAAGACGCACATTCTCGCCAAAGGCATCGTCATCACCGAAGTGGTCAACGGTTACGGAGTGGTCAATCACGAGGTCGACGGGGGAAAGCGGGTTCACTTTAGCCGTATCGCCACCGAGGCGTTTAACCGCCTCACGCATGGCGGCGAGATCCACCACGGCAGGCACGCCGGTGAAGTCCTGCATCAGGACCCTTGCCGGGCGGTAGGCAATTTCTCTGTCGGCATGGGCATTCTTAAGCCACCCCGCCAGCGCCTGAATATCGTCGAGAGTGACGGAATCACCGTCCTGCCATCGCAATAGGTTTTCCAGCAAAACTTTCAATGACTTGGGTAAACGCGAAATGTCCCCAAGCGTTCTGGCAGCCAGCGGCAGGCTATAGTAGTGCCAGGTTTTATTTTCTGCCTGTAATGTGTCCTTACTGGCTTCGCGTAGGGTTAACGACATAAGCTCCTCCTTAATTACAGAGATGTCCTGACAATCATCAGGGCCGTAATTAAAGATAACACAAAGATGTCGTAACGTTTTGATAACAACCCGAATTGATAAATTTAGGAATGGTCCAGAGGAGAGCAAAACAAAAAACCCCGCCGCAGCGAGGTTTTATCATTTAGTGGATGGCCAGCCAGATGAGCTGACTCCAGAACAGAATCGACAGGGTAAAAACGCCGATCCATGACCAGTATTTTTGAGACATCATGTTATTCATCATAGGGACACCAGGCATTATTTATTAAACATTCCGAGGCAGGTCCTCGTGCTATATTGCTGATGTGTATTTATTAAAGAGTACAAAGGTGCACAATCATTATTCAGACTAACTGCATCATTACGCAATAAACTAAATTATTGTTTTTTGGGTTCGTCTTCCGCGAACACATCAATAAAAGCCTGCTGCTGCGGCGTCAGTTTCCAGGACGCTGGCACAGCTGTCGCAGGGGCTTTGCGTCCTTTGTGAACAGTATCATGATGCTGACACATCCGTTTTGCCGTTTCTGTACGTACCGTCACTGCCATATTCAACCCCAATATTTCCAGGCCAGGAGAGCAACCATCACCCAGAACAGGGCGGAAACGAGAAAGACCGCCAGCCAGGCTTTACGCTTGAGCGCAGGATCCCTTTGCGGTTCTTCACTTCCTGAAGGCATTGCTAACCTCATACAATCGATATCGCTTATCATTTAGGACCAAACAATTGGTACAATTAATCATCTGTTGAGATAAATCCTAAAGAAACTTTAGCCGAAAAGCCAGTGAATTTACGCATCAGGAGGCATGAAATATTCAATCTTTTGACCAGAAATAAATATTTGAAAAGAAAAATTTGCGTAGCCGTTAATTAGTTTCTATTTTTGTCGCCAATTCACGACATTAAAACCACACAAATTAAAAGGATAATGGCAATATATGGCAGGGAAAGTGCAGATGATGATAATTCTAATTTAGCTTTAAGCCGATATTTCGGTATCTTTCCCTCAGGGAAAGATACCGGGTGTGATTATTTTTCGGGGAGTTTGATATCTTTAAACATCTCTTCAATATCTTCATTTGAGCGTAATGCCACGGCGGTATCCACCACGTCACGCGTTAAATGCGGGGCAAAGCGCTGAATAAAATCATACATATAGCTTCGCAGGAAGGTACTACGACGGAAGCCAATTTTTGTCGTGCTATGGCTGAAAATATCATGCGCATCAAGACGCACCAGGTCGGGGTCTGATACCGGGTCGACCGCCATGCTGGCGATCACCCCGACCCCCAGGCCAAGCCGTACATAGGTCTTAATCACGTCAGCATCGGTTGCGGTAAAGACAATCCGCGGCGTTAACCCGGCCCGGTTGAAGGCGGTATCAAGCTCAGAACGTCCGGTGAAGCCAAACGTGTAGGTGACTAAAGGATATTGCGCCAGCTCTTCGATTGTCACCGACCCTTTGCCCGCCAGCGGGTGATCGGGAGTCACCACAATGGAGCGGTTCCAGTGATAGCACGGAAGCATGACCAGATC
Source organism: Enterobacter asburiae (assembly GCA_011754535.1). Taxonomy (NCBI): domain Bacteria; kingdom Pseudomonadati; phylum Pseudomonadota; class Gammaproteobacteria; order Enterobacterales; family Enterobacteriaceae; genus Enterobacter; species Enterobacter asburiae. The sequence goes on from JAAQVN010000001.1 coordinate 2,691,713, forward strand.
GTCATACAAATGGAGTGCTTCCGTCGCGATGGCAAAATCTGCATTGCCCTTCGACACCGCCTCAGCAATTTGCGTCGGCGAACCCTGGTGCATATGCAGAGAGACGCGCGGATAGCGCTCGATAAAGCCCTTAATAACACCCGGTAACGCATAGCGCGCCTGGGTGTGCGTCGTGGCAATATACAGCGAGCCTTTATCCGGCCAGGTATGTTCCCCCGCCACAGACTTAATCGCATCGACTTTGGAGAGGACTTCCCGCGCAATACGGATGATTTCCTGCCCTGCTGGCGTCACCTGGGTAAGGTGCTTACCGCTGCGGGCGAAAATCTGAATACCTAATTCGTCCTCCAGCATGCGAACCTGCTTGCTGATGCCCGGTTGCGAGGTATAGAGCCCCTCGGCGGTAGAAGAGACATTAAGGTTGTGATTCACCACCTCAACGATATAACGAAGCTGCTGTAATTTCATGCCAGACCATCCGATTTAGCGCACGCGGTCAATCGCTTAAGACGATTTGATAATAAGAAAAGGGTTAACTATAACCACTATATCATTTATAGCCCGACTGTATAGTACGGAACAAAAAATAATAATAAGGTAATAAAAAAGGGCCGGATGTCCGGCCCTTTTACAGGTAAGTTACGGTTAAGGAAGATTATTTCTTGCCTTCAACCCATTTACCATCGACATAGAAGGCGGACCATCCGGTCGCTTTACCCTCTTTCTCTGCCGCCACGTACTGCTGCTTCGTTTTACGGCTAAAACGGACCACCGTCTTATTGCCTTCGGGATCCTGCTGTGGCGCATCGGCCAGATAACGCAGTTTTTCAGGCAGGCGATCGCGGAAGCGATACAGCTCTTCCACCAGCGGCGCACGCGTTTCACGCGATTTTGGGAAGGTGTTCGCGGCCAGGAAGACTCCTGCTGCGCCATCACGCAGCACGAAGTACGCGTCGGATTTCTCACACGGCAGTTCTGGCAGCGGAACCGGATCTTCCTTCGGCGGAGCCACTTCACCGTTACGCAGTATCTTACGCGTGTTCTTACACTCGTCGTTGGTGCACGCCATGTACTTACCGAAACGCCCCATTTTCAGGTGCATTTCAGAGCCACACTTCTCGCACTCCACGATCGGGCCGTCATAGCCTTTAATGCGGAACTCGCCCTCTTCGATCTCATACCCGTCACAGGTTGGGTTATTACCGCAAACGTGCAGTTTGCGTTTAGGATCGATCAGGTAGCTGTCCATCGCCGTGCCGCATTTTTTGCAGCGGCGCTTGGCGCGCAGGGCGTTAGTCTCCGCATCATCACCCTCCAGCACGTTGAGAACTTCGTTCTCCGGCACCAGGTTGATGGTGGTTTTGCAGCGCTCTTTTGGCGGCAGCGCGTAGCCTGAACAGCCCAGGAAGACGCCTGTTGTCGCGGTACGGATACCCATCTTACGGCCACAGGTCGGGCAGTCGATGCTGGTAAGAACCATCTGGTTAGGCAGCATGCCGCCCTCTTCAGGATCTTTCTCCGCTTTCTCAAGCTGGTTGGTAAAGTCGCTGAAAAAACTGTCGAGAACCTTCTTCCACTCAGCCTTGTGGCTGGCCACCTCGTCGAGGCTGTCTTCCATCTGCGCGGTGAAGTCATAGTTCATCAATTCGCGGAAGTTAGCTTCCAGACGGTCGGTGACAATCTCACCCATTTTTTCGGCATAGAAACGGCGGTTTTCTACGCGAACGTAACCGCGGTCCTGAATGGTCGAGATGATTGACGCGTAGGTTGACGGACGACCAATTCCGCGTTTTTCCAGCTCTTTAACCAGCGACGCTTCACTAAAGCGCGCAGGCGGCTTGGTGAAGTGCTGGGCCGGAACCAGATCGACAAGCGACAACTCGTCGCCTTTGTTTACCGCAGGCAGCGTACGGTCTTCATCACCTTTACGCAGCGCAGGCATCACTTTCGTCCAGCCGTCGAAGCGCAGGATACGGCCGCGCGCTTTCAGACGGAAATCGCCCGCGCCAACGGTCAGCGTAGTGGAGTCGTACTTCGCCGGCGTCATCTGACACGCGACGAACTGACGCCAGATCAACTGATACAGCTTCTGGGCGTCGGCTTCCATATCTTTCAGCGACTCGGCAAGCACAGAGACATCAGAAGGGCGAATCGCTTCGTGCGCTTCCTGAGAATTCTCTTTGCTGGCGAACTGGTTGGCGCTCTCCGGCAGGTATTTTTTACCAAAGTTGTCGCTGATATAGCCGCGCACCATGTTCACCGCGTCCTGGCTCAGGTTCGTTGAGTCAGTACGCATGTAGGTGATGTAACCTGCTTCATACAAACGCTGAGCCATCATCATGGTTTTCTTCACGCCGTAGCCCAGACGGGTGCTCGCCGCCTGTTGCAGTGTGGACGTGATAAACGGCGCGCCAGGCTTGCTGCTGGTCGGCTTATCTTCGCGTTCCAGCACCTGATATCGCGCTTTTTCCAGCAGCGCCACGGCGGCCATGGTCTGGTCGCGGTTTTCAGGGCGGAAAGGCTTATCGTTGTGATGGCTGACCTGCAGCGGCAGCGCGTCACCGCCCGGGGTGGTGACGTTGGCGTCAACTTCCCAGAACTCTTCCGGCACGAAGGCTTTAATTTCGCGTTCACGCTCAACGACAAGACGCACGGCTACCGACTGCACGCGTCCCGCAGACAGGCCGCGGGCAATCTTTTTCCACAACAGTGGAGAAACCATGTAACCCACAACGCGGTCCATAAAGCGACGCGCCTGCTGGGCGTTTACACGGTCGATATTCAGCTCGCCCGGCTTCTCAAACGCCTGACGAATCGCATTCTTTGTAATTTCGTTAAACACTACACGGCTGTAGCGTTTGTCATCTCCCCCGATCACTTCCCGCAGGTGCCACGCAATGGCTTCCCCTTCGCGGTCAAGGTCGGTTGCGAGATAGATGTGGTCTGCTTTTTCAGCAAGCTGCTTCAGCTCGTTAACGACTTTTTCTTTCCCGGGCAGCACTTCATATTGTGCATCCCAGTTGTGCCATGGGTTAACACCCATGCGGTTGACAAGCGCGCTACGTTCATCCTTTTTAGGCTTTTTAGCCCCTTTGGTGGAGGTAGAGTCTGCGCTCTTTTTGCTGGCTGAGCCACTGGTCGGCAAATCGCGGATGTGACCAACGCTGGACTTAACCACGTAGTCATTACCCAGATACTTATTGATCGTTTTGGCTTTTGCCGGGGACTCAACGATGACGAGAGCTTTACCCATATTCACCTTTACCTAATTTAATTCTTCCAGGAATACGCCGCACGTTGATTTCCCTTCCGCTGACGACGAGCCAATGATATTGCGACTGCGTCAGGGGATATCAACCCCTATGTCTTACCGAACGTCAGAATGACGACATCCAGGTCATTGAGTTATCGGGTATTTTTCTCACATCTCGTATAATTCGTGACGAATTCCCGGTCGAATGTCAAGCAATTCTGTTGCCAGAATGACGAAAGCGCACACTCTACCTGATAAAATTCGTTACGCAACTTTATTAGCATGCAAAAGCAAATCCCGCCAACCTGCCCTCTGCACCTTATCCCCTCACATTACAGGGAAAATTTGCCCCCAAAGCGCCCCCGGCGTAGACTATTGTCACTGTTTAAGGAGTGGATTATGCAGAATACGACCCAACCTATTGACCGAGCCTCTCTGCTTATCGAAGCAAACAAGCTTATTCGTGACCATGAAGATACGCTCGCCGGCATTGAAGCCACCGGCGTTGAGCAGCGTAATGGCGTGCTGGTTTTCAGCGGTGAATACTTCCTTGACGAGCAGGGGTTACCGACCCCGAAAAGCACCGCCGTGTTTAATATGTTCAAATACCTGGCGCATACGCTTTCAGAAAAATATCACCTGGTCGATTAATGCAAAACGCGAGGCAGATGCCTCGCGTTTTTGTTTACAGCAGCGGTTTTTGTCCGCGCTGTAGCCAGCGAAGCAGCAGGCGGTCCGCGCTTTCCGCCGCACTGTTGGTAAAGCGGTCCATCAGTCGTTTGCGCTGGGTAAAGCGCACGCCTACCAGTTCACGGCCTTCCATCAGGTTGAGCAGCAGGTCATCGCTGGTACCCACTTCATCCACCAGCCCTTTTTCCTGCGCCTGAATGCCGTACCAGTGCTCACCGGTCGCCACCTGTTCAATATCCAGCGTTGGGCGCATGCGGTGTACGAAGTCTTTAAACAGATGGTGGGTTTCATTCAGATCTTCACGGAATTTTTGACGCCCCTCTTCCGTGTTTTCACCCAGCAGCGTCAGGGTGCGTTTGTACTGACCTGCCGTGTGGAGTTCGATATCAATCTCTTTATTTTTCAGGAAGCGGTTAAAGTTAGGGATCTGTGCGACCACGCCAATTGAACCAATGATGGAAAACGGCGCCGCAACAATTTTGTCCGCCACACAGGCCATCATATAGCCACCGCTCGCCGCGACTTTATCCACCGCCACGGTAAGCGGGATCTGCTTCTCTCGCAGGCGCTGCAGTTGTGAGGCGGCCAGCCCGTAACCGTGAACCACCCCGCCCGGGCTCTCAAGACGCACCACGACCTGATCCTGAGGCGTTGCCACAGCCAGCACGGCAGTCACCTCTTCGCGCAGCGAGGCGACTTCATGCGCATCCATGCTGCCTTTGAAATCGAGCACATAGACGCGAGGTTTTGCGTCAGACTGTGGCGTCGCGAGCTTCGCTTTCGCCTTCGCGGCTTTGGCTTCCTGCTTATGCTTTTTCTTCTGGGCTTTCAGCCACAGCTTTTGTTGATGACTATCAAGCAGCGAGAGGGACATCTCTTCCTGCATCTCTTTATACTGTTCGCTCAGGCGGGTAATGCGTAACTCCCCACGCTGACGCTTGCGCTGCGTCAGGTTAACAATCAGAACGGCAACCACCGCAATGGCAATTACCACCGTCGCGATTTTGGCCAAAAACAACCCATATTGAGAAAGTAATTCCACGCGTTCCACCTTGATTTAACCACGAATCTTTCACGGCAGTGTACAACAGCCCTGCCTCTGCGTCTCGCCCGTGACATTACCTCTGCGAACCGTCTTCAGGAATCCCCGCGCTGCGGTTTAAATATTTGCAAATTGTTAATTTTACAGTAATACGTCCTGTAGACTGATTGAATTCTCACGCTAATTCGGGCATAAAGCCGAAAAGTCATTATGAAGGCGTGATTGAGATACCGTGCGCCTGAGGAGTCACCGTGCATTATCAACCGCAAAAAAACCTGCTGCAGAACCGGATCATTCTTGTCACCGGCGCCAGCGATGGTATTGGTCGCGAAGCGGCCCTGACGTATGCTGAGTATGGCGCGAGCGTCATTCTGATTGGGCGCAACGAAGAAAAGCTCAAAGGGGTCGCAAAGGAAATTGAAGCCGCAGGCGGCACGCCGGCCCCCTGGTACACGCTCGATTTGCTGACATGCACGCCAGCGGAGTGCCAGGAACTTGCCCGCCGTATCAGTACCCACTACCCACGTCTGGACGGCGTGCTGCATAATGCCGGTTTGTTAGGCGAAGTGCGTCCGATGGATGAACAGGATCCGGATATCTGGCAGCAGGTCATGCAGGTTAACGTCAACGGCACCTTTTTCCTCACGCAGGCCTTGCTTCCTTTATTACTCAAATCCGAGTCCGGGTCTCTGGTCTTCACCTCTTCCAGCGTAGGCAGAGAGGGACGCGCAAACTGGGGGGCTTATGCTGTCTCAAAATTCGCGACCGAGGGCATGATGCAGGTGCTGGCGGAGGAGTATCAGAACCGCCATCTGCGCGTAAACTGCATTAACCCGGGCGGTACGCGCACCAGCATGCGTGCCAGCGCGTTCCCGACAGAAGATCCGCTGAAGCTGAAAACCCCGGCAGACATAATGCCGCTCTATCTCTGGCTGATGGGTGACGACAGCCGCCGCAAAACCGGAATGACCTTTGATGCACAGCCGGGCCGCAAACCGGGGATTTCGCAATGAGCGAAGAGCGTCATCAGCAGCGCCAGCAGCGCCTGAAGGAAAAGGTTGACGCCCGCGTCGCGGCAGCACAGGACGAGCGTGGGATCGTCATCGTTTTTACCGGGAACGGCAAAGGCAAAACCACTGCCGCGTTTGGCACCGCTACCCGCGCCGTCGGCCACGGGCAAAAAGTGGGGGTCATCCAGTTTATCAAAGGGGAATGGCCCAACGGTGAGCGTAATTTGCTTGAACCTCACGGCGTTGAGTTTCAGGTGATGGCGACCGGGTTTACGTGGGATACGCAGAACCGGGAAACCGATACCGCAGCCTGCCTTGCCGTCTGGGAGCACGCCAAAAGAATGCTGGCTGACCCGGCGTTAAATATGGTGCTGCTGGATGAGATCACCTATATGGTCGCCTACGACTACCTGCCGCTGGAGGACGTACTGGATGCACTGAAGAACCGACCTGCGCATCAGACGGTTATCGTGACAGGTCGCGGGTGTCATCGGGAGATTCTGGAACTGGCAGATACCGTGAGCGAACTGCGTCCGGTCAAGCATGCGTTTGATGCAGGCATCAAAGCACAAATTGGCATTGATTACTAAAGAAAAAAGCCCGGTACGTTCACCGGGCTTTTTTTAAATCAACCGTTGTTATTCCGGCTGCCAGAGCGACGATTGCTGTTCACCTGGCTGTGTCGTTTCACCGCACGACGGATCTGATTCGCCTTCATTCGACGACGATCTTTCTCCACCGCCACTTTAGAGGTGGTTTCCGGAGTCAGGCCAACCAGCTCGCGCAGATAGTTAGTCTGGGTAAGATCCAGCTCGGTATAACCCCCGCGCGGCAGGCCTTTCGGCAGCAGAATGTCGCCGTAGCGAACGCGGATCAGGCGGCTCACCTGCACGCCAACCGCTTCCCACAGACGACGCACCTCGCGGTTACGTCCTTCGGTCAGGGTGACGTTGTACCACTGGTTAATCCCTTCACCACCGGTAAATTTGATGGTTTTGAACGCCGCAGGGCCATCTTCCAGCTGCACGCCGCGCGACAGATCGCGCAGTTTATTCTCATCAACCTGGCCAAACACGCGCACCGCGTATTCACGTTCCACTTCGCGGCTTGGGTGCATCAAACGGTTTGCCAGTTCACCATCGGTGGTAAACAGCAGCAGACCGCAAGTGTTCACGTCCAGACGACCTACGGCAATCCAGCGAGCGCCGCGCAGTTTTGGCAGACGGTCAAACACCGTCGGACGACCTTCCGGATCGTTGCGGGTACACAGCTCGCCTTCCGGCTTGTAGTACGCCAGCACGCGGCAGATTTGTTCTGCGGACTCTTTTACGGAGATAAGATGGCCGTCGATGCGGATCTTCAGCCCCGGTACGATTTCAACGCGGTCACCCAGCGTGGCGATTTTACCGTCCACACTCACGCGGCCCGCTTCAATAATGGCTTCGATTTCACGGCGTGAACCGTGGCCGGCGCGCGCCAGCACTTTCTGTAACTTCTCGCTCATTGAGCTTCCTCAGGTGTCGCCTTCACAGGCGTCGAATCAGGTCAAAACAGGGCCGAGCCCTGCTTTGATGGCCGCGTAGTATATCTGCTTACACCTCTACAAGAAAGGCTTAACATCACCCACGCCTTCACGAATCACTTCCGGCGCATCTTCAGTGAGATCCACAACGGTGGTCGGCTGCTGGCCGAGATAACCGCCGTGAATAATCAGCTCCACCACTTTCTCCAGGCGATCTTTGATCTCTTCCGGATCGGACTCGGTAAACTCGCTTCCCGGCAGCATCAGCGAGGTTGAGAGCATCGGTTCGCCGAGGGTCTCCAGCAGCGCCTGGGCAATCGGGTTCGACGGCACACGCATCCCGATGGTTTTACGCTTCTCCTGCAACAGACGGCGCGGCACCTCTTTCGTCCCTTTCAGGATGAAGGTGTAGTTCCCCGGCGTGTTGTTCTTAATCAGGCGAAACGCCACGTTATCCACATAAGCATAGGTCGACAGCTCAGAGAGATCGCGGCACATCAGAGTAAAGTTATGGCCGTCCGGCAGCTGACGGATGCGACAGATACGCTCCATCGCCCCTTTATCTTCAATTTTGCAGCCCAGCGCGTAGCCAGAATCGGTTGGGTAGACTATCACGCCCCCTTTGCGGACGATCTCCACGGCCTGGTTAATCAGACGTGGCTGCGGGTTATCCGGATGGATATAGAAAAACTGACTCATACTTCCCTCTCTTCAATTTGCTGCGGCTGCTCCCAGAGCTGCCAGACCGGCTCAACGCCAGCGGGTAGCCAGAGCTTGCGCCCGAGTTCGATCCACGCGCAGGGCTGATGGAAATCAGAGCCCTGTGACCCAAGCAGGCCAAACTGGCGGGCGTAAGTCGCGAGCTGCGCGCGCTCGTTGGGCGCCTGCTGACACTGGGCGACTTCCATCGCCTCGCCACCGCATTCGGCAAAGTGCGCCAGCAGTCTTTTCAGCCATTTAGCAGAAAGATTATACCGTCCCGGATGGGCCAGCACGGCCTTACCGCCAGAATGATGAATCACATCAATAGCTTGTTTTATTGTACACCACTGTGGCGGAACGTATCCGGTTTTCCCGCGCGCCAGATACTTTTTAAAGACGTCCGCCATGGTCGTCGCTTTACCCACTTGAACCAGAAAACGGGCGAAATGTCCGCGGGTGACCGCCCCGCCGTTCGCCAGCTTTCGCGCTCCTTCCAGCGCCCCCGGAATATGCGCCTTTTCCAGGCGCTCGCCGATCATCTCCGCGCGCTGGTTGCGACGCGTTTTTTGTTCTTGCAAAAAGGCAAGAAGTGCCGGATGTTCTATATCAATGTTCAGGCCAACGATATGAATCTCATGGTTTTCCCAGACGGTCGATATCTCGACGCCGGGGACCAGATTCAGCGCCAGCCCGCTGCGGGCAATCTCGGCGCGCGCTGCCGGAATGGCGTCGGTGGTGTCGTGATCGGTTATCGCCAGCGTGCCGACACGCATTTCAACCGCGCGATGAACCAGGGCTTCGGGTGTCAGCAGGCCATCAGAAGCCTGAGTATGGCTGTGTAAATCATAAATAATCGCGTAGGTGGTATCGCTCAAAGCACTTCCCATATCAGGTTGGAGACATCCGAAACCGCCATGATACCGACTTAACGTGAAATTCTGAAATCAAGGGTTGACAACACGCCACCGAACTAGTTAACTAGTACGAAAGTTCACACGATAAAGGTATCTGAAAATGACGGCACATTTCACTCTGCACGGTTGGTGGCGCACTTCCTGATCTTCGGGCAGTGTCACGCGTCTGCGAAATGCAAACAGATACCCGCCCGCTAACCAGCGGGCTTTTTTTTGAACAGAATAAATGAGAACAACAACATGCAAACAGCCAAACCCCATCTTGAACTGTTGACCTGCGAGGCGGCCTATCGCCACAACCCGACCGCGCTGTTTCATCAGGTGTGCGGCGCGCGTCCGGCGACGCTGCTGCTGGAGTCTGCGGATATCGACAGCAAGGACGATCTGAAAAGCCTGCTGCTGGTCGACAGCGCGCTGCGCATTACCGCATTAGGTGACACTGTCACCATTAAGGCTCTCTCTGACAATGGCGCATCGCTGCTGCCGCTGTTAGATGAGGCTCTGCCTGCGGGCATCGACAATGAACGTCACCCTGACCTGCGAATTTTGCATTTCCCGCCGGTAAGCCAGCTGCTGGACGAAGACGCGCGCCTCTGCTCGCTGTCCGTATTCGATGCCTTCCGACTGCTGCAAAATCTGGTGACCGTGCCGGAAGATGAGCGTGAAGCCATGTTCTTCGGGGGGCTGTTTGCTTACGACCTGGTTGCCGGTTTTGAAGATTTGCCGGAAACCGAGCAGGGCAACCGCTGCCCGGACTACTGTTTCTATCTGGCCGAAACCCTGCTGGTGATTGACCATCAGAAACAATACACCCGCATTCAGGCCAGCCTGTTCACGCCTTCTGGCGCTGAGAAAAATCGTCTGGAGCACCGCATTGCCCAACTGCAGCAGCAAATGACGGAAGCGCCGCCTGCGCTACCGGTGCAACGCGTCGAGAAGATGACCTGTGAGGTTAACCAGACCGACGATCAATACGGTGCCGTGGTTCGCCAGATGCAAAAGGCGATTCGCGCCGGGGAGATTTTCCAGGTGGTGCCTTCCCGCCGTTTCTCTCTGCCCTGCCCGTCGCCGCTTGCAGCTTACGACGTGCTGAAGAAGAGCAACCCGAGCCCGTACATGTTCTTTATGCAGGACAACGATTTCACGCTGTTCGGCGCCTCGCCGGAAAGCTCGCTGAAATATGACGCCACCAGCCGCCAGATTGAGATCTACCCGATTGCAGGTACCCGTCCGCGAGGCCGTCGTGCCGATGGCTCGCTGGACCGCGATCTGGACAGTCGCATCGAACTGGAAATGCGTACCGACCATAAGGAGCTCTCCGAGCACCTGATGCTGGTTGACCTGGCGCGTAACGACCTGGCGCGTATTTGCACGCCGGGCAGCCGCTACGTGGCGGACCTGACCAAAGTCGACCGCTACTCCTTCGTGATGCACCTGGTCTCCCGCGTGGTGGGTGAGCTGCGCAGCGACCTCGACGTACTGCACGCCTACCGCGCCTGTATGAACATGGGCACCCTGAGCGGCGCGCCGAAGGTGCGTGCCATGCAGCTTATCGCCGAAGCGGAAGGACGTCGGCGCGGGAGCTATGGCGGCGCGGTGGGTTACTTCACCGCCCACGGCGACCTCGATACCTGCATCGTGATCCGTTCCGCCTACGTAGAGGACGGTATTGCTACCGTTCAGGCCGGCGCCGGGATTGTTCTCGACTCTGTTCCGCAGTCTGAAGCTGACGAAACCCGCAGTAAAGCGCGCGCGGTATTGCGCGCCATCGCTACCGCACACCACGCACAGGAGATTTTCTGATGGCTGACATTCTGCTGCTCGATAATATCGACTCCTTTACCTATAACCTGGCAGATCAGCTGCGTGCAAATGGCCACAACGTCGTTATCTACCGTAACCACGTTCCGGCTCAGACCCTGATTGACCGTCTGGCGACCATGCAAAACCCGGTGCTGATGCTCTCCCCGGGGCCGGGCGCGCCGAGCGAAGCGGGCTGTATGCCCGAGCTGCTGACCCGCATGCGCGGCAAGCTGCCAATTATCGGTATCTGCCTGGGTCACCAGGCGATCGTGGAAGCCTACGGCGGCTACGTCGGCCAGGCGGGCGAGATCCTGCACGGTAAAGCCTCCAGCATTGAACATGACGGCCAGGCAATGTTTGCCGGGCTGCCGAATCCGCTCCCGGTCGCGCGCTACCATTCGCTGGTCGGCAGCAACATTCCGGCCGGGCTGACCATCAACGCCTCGTTCGAAGGGATGGTGATGGCGGTACGCCACGATGCGGATCGCGTCTGCGGCATGCAGTTCCACCCGGAATCTATTTTGACCTCCAATGGCGCACGCCTGCTGGAGCAGACCCTTGACTGGGCGTTACAGAAGCTGGAGCAGACCAACACCCTGCAGCCGATTCTGGAAAAACTATATCAGGCGCAGACCCTGAGCCAGCAGGAGAGCCACCAGCTCTTCTCCGCCGTGGTGCGCGGTGAGCTGAAGCCTGAACAACTGGCGGCAGCGCTGGTCAGCATGAAGGTGCGCGGCGAAAGCCCGCAGGAGATCGCCGGCGCGGCCACTGCCCTGCTGGAAAATGCCGCCCCGTTCCCGCGCCCTGACTATCAGTTTGCCGATATCGTCGGAACCGGTGGTGACGGCAGCAACAGTATTAACATCTCCACCGCCAGCGCGTTCGTGGCGGCGGCGTGTGGTTTGAAGGTAGCGAAACACGGTAACCGCAGCGTCTCCAGCCGTTCAGGCTCGTCCGATCTGCTGGCCGCTTTTGGCATCAACCTGGAGATGAATGCCGAGCGTTCACGCGAAGCGCTGGACGATCTGGGCGTTTGCTTCCTGTTTGCGCCGAAATATCACACCGGTTTCCGCCACGCCATGCCGGTTCGCCAGCAGCTTAAAACCCGCACGCTGTTTAACGTGCTCGGCCCGCTGATCAACCCAGCCCATCCGCCACTGGCACTAATTGGCGTTTACAGCCCTGAGCTGGTCCTGCCGATTGCCGAAACGCTGCGCGTGCTGGGTTACAAACGCGCCGCCGTGGTGCACAGCGGCGGAATGGATGAAGTTTCGCTGCATGCGCCGACGCTGGTGGCCGAGCTTAACGATGGCGAAGTGCTCAGCTATCAGCTTGAGGCGTCTGATTTCGGCTTAACGCCGTACCATCAGGAAGCGCTGGCAGGCGGTACGCCGGAAGAAAACCGTGACATTCTGACGCGCTTACTACAAGGTAAAGGTGAGGCCGCTCATGAGGCCGCCGTGGCTGCCAACGTCGCCATGCTGATGCGTTTGCACGGTGAGGAAGACCTGAAGGCCAATGCTCAAAAAGTTCTGGATGTACTGCGCTCCGGTGCAGCTTACGATCGCGTTACCGCACTTGCGGCAAGAGGGTAAAGAATGCAGACCGTTTTAGCGAAAATCGTTGCCGATAAGGCCATCTGGGTGGAAGCCCGCAAAGCAGAGCAGCCGCTTGCCAGTTTCCAGAATGACGTCGTCCCAAGCAGCCGTCGTTTCTATGACGCCCTGCAGGGGGCACGCACCGCCTTTATTCTGGAGTGCAAAAAGGCGTCTCCCTCAAAAGGCGTTATTCGTGACGATTTTGACCCGGCGCGTATCGCCGGTATTTATAAGCATCATGCGTCGGCTATCTCCGTGCTGACGGATGAGAAATATTTCCAGGGCAGCTTCGATTTTCTGCCGATCGTCAGCGGCATCGCGCCGCAGCCGATCCTGTGCAAAGACTTTATTATCGATCCGTATCAGATCTGGTTGGCGCGTTTCTACCAGGCCGATGCCTGCCTGCTGATGCTCTCGGTACTGGACGACGAACAGTATCGCCAGCTTGCTGCCGTGGCGCACAGCCTGAAAATGGGCGTGCTGACCGAAGTGAGTAACGAAGAAGAGCTCGAGCGTGCCATTGCGCTGGAAGCCAAAGTGGTCGGCATCAACAACCGCGATCTTCGCGACCTGTCGATTGACCTGAACCGCACGCGCCAGCTGGCTCCGCGTCTGGGTTCTGGCGTCACGGTGATCAGCGAATCCGGCATTAACAGCTACGCCCAAGTGCGCGAGCTGAGCCACTTCGCCAACGGTTTCCTGATTGGCTCCGCCATGATGGAGCATGACGATCTCAACGCGGCGGTGCGTCGCGTGCTGCTGGGTGAAAACAAAGTCTGCGGCTTAACCCGTGAACAGGATGCACTGGCCGCGTATGAGGCTGGGGCAATCTATGGCGGTTTGATCTTCGTTGATGCTTCTCCTCGCACAGTCAATGAGGAACAGGCCCGCAAGGTTATCGCAGCGGCCCCGCTGAGCTATGTTGGCGTATTCCGCAATGCGGATATCGCGGACGTTGTGGCAAAAGCCGCGACGTTATCCCTGAGTGCCGTTCAGCTCCATGGCGAAGAAGACCAGGCGTATATCAATGCCCTGCGCGATGCGCTGGCACCGCAGGTTCAGATTTGGAAAGCGCAAAGCGTGGGCAGCACCCTGCCCGCACGTAATCTTAACCACGTTGACAAATACGTGCTCGATAACGGCCAGGGCGGCACCGGACAGCGTTTTGACTGGTCGCTGCTGAACGGCGAAAAGCTGGACAACGTCCTGCTGGCGGGCGGATTAAGTCCGGATAACTGTGTGGAAGCCGCGAAAACCGGCTGTGCAGGCCTCGATTTCAATTCAGGCGTAGAGTCGCAACCGGGTATAAAAGATGCCAGCAAGCTGGCCTCAGTGTTTAAAACTCTGCGTGCATATTAAGGAAGAGAAGATGACGACATTACTTAACCCGTATTTTGGTGAGTTCGGCGGGATGTACGTTCCGCAAATCCTGATGCCCGCGCTGCGCCAGCTGGAAGAAGCGTTCGTGAGCGCGCAGAAAGATCCGGCGTTTCAGGCGGAGTTTACCGACCTGCTGAAAAACTATGCCGGCCGTCCAACCGCGCTGACCAAATGCCGCAACCTGACCGAAGGCACCAAAACCACGCTTTATCTTAAGCGTGAAGATCTGCTGCACGGCGGCGCGCATAAAACTAACCAGGTGCTGGGCCAGGCGCTGCTCGCAAAGCGTATGGGTAAAACCGAAATCATCGCCGAAACCGGCGCGGGACAGCACGGCGTGGCTTCTGCGCTCGCCAGCGCCCTGCTCGGCCTGAAGTGCCGCATCTACATGGGCGCGAAAGACGTTGAGCGTCAGTCGCCGAACGTGTTCCGTATGCGCCTGATGGGTGCGGAAGTGATCCCGGTGCACAGCGGCTCCGCGACGCTGAAAGATGCCTGTAACGAAGCGCTGCGCGACTGGTCAGGCAGCTACGAAACCGCGCACTATATGCTCGGTACCGCGGCGGGCCCGCACCCGTTCCCGACCATTGTGCGCGAATTCCAGCGCATGATCGGTGAAGAGACCAAAGCGCAAATCCTTGAAAAAGAGGGGCGTCTGCCGGATGCGGTGATTGCCTGCGTTGGCGGCGGATCTAACGCCATCGGCATGTTTGCCGATTTTATCGACGAAACCCGCGTAGGGTTGATTGGCGTCGAGCCTGCCGGTCACGGGATTGAAACCGGCGAGCACGGCGCGCCGCTGAAGCATGGCCGCGTGGGGATTTACTTCGGCATGAAAGCCCCGATGATGCAGACCGATGAAGGGCAGATTGAAGAGTCTTACTCGATTTCTGCCGGACTGGATTTCCCGTCCGTTGGGCCACAGCACGCGTTCCTGAACAGCACGGGGCGCGCGGATTATGTCTCCATTACCGATGATGAAGCGCTGGAAGCCTTCAAAACGCTGTGCCGCAGCGAAGGTATCATCCCGGCACTTGAGTCTTCACACGCGCTGGCGCACGCGCTGAAAATGATGAAAGAGAACCCGGAAAAAGAGCAGCTGCTGGTCGTTAACCTTTCCGGTCGCGGTGACAAAGATATCTTCACCGTTCACGATATTCTGAAAGCACGAGGGGAAATCTGATGGAACGCTACGATAATGCATTTGCTGAACTGAAATCCCGCCAGGAAGGCGCGTTCGTTCCCTTCGTTACCCTGGGCGACCCTGGCCCGGAGCAGTCTCTGAAGATTATCGACGCCCTGATCGAAGCCGGTGCCGACGCGCTGGAGCTGGGCATTCCATTCTCCGATCCGCTGGCGGATGGCCCGACCATCCAGAACGCCACCCTGCGCGCGTTTGCCGCAGGCGTAACCCCAACCCAGTGCTTTGAGATGCTGACGGCGATCCGCCAGAAGCACCCGACCATTCCGATTGGCCTGCTGATGTACGCCAACCTGGTGTTTAACCGTGGTGTTGACGAGTTCTACGCCGAGTGCGCGCGCGTGGGTGTTGACTCGGTGCTGGTAGCAGACGTGCCCGTTGAAGAGTCTGCGCCGTTCCGCCAGGCGGCAATGCGCCATAATGTCGCCCCGATTTTCATCTGCCCACCAAACGCTGATGACGAACTGCTGCGCCAGATTGCCTCTTACGGACGCGGATATACCTACCTGCTCTCCCGCGCAGGCGTGACCGGTGCCGAGAATAAAGCCGCACTGCCGCTGCATCATCTGGTGGAGAAGCTGGCCGAATACCATGCCGCGCCTCCGCTGCAGGGCTTCGGGATTTCCTCTCCGGATCAGGTCACTGCGGCAATTGAGGCGAAGGCGGCTGGCGCCATCTCCGGCTCCGCGATAGTGAAGATCATCGAGAAGAACGTGGACAAGCCCGAGCAGATGCTGAACGAATTGAAAGCGTTCGTGACCGCAATGAAAGCGGCGACGCGGAAAGCATAATCCCTCCACCGTCTGGCATCTCTGCCAGACGGTTACGCCTCCTTCACCATCCACTACAAAGGATCACGTCAAAATTGATCCCTTCGATATTTTCGGTGTGAATAGCTTCCCATTCTTGCCTGCAGGCGTATGATCTGGACTCTTTTTTATCTTTAATCCTTCTGAGTTCAGAGGCTTATTCATGTCATGGCAATACTTCAAGCAAACTTACCTGGTTAAGTTCTGGTCACCAGTTCCGGCCGTCATCGCGGCAGGCATTCTTTCTACTTATTATTTCGGCATTACCGGCACCTTCTGGGCCGTCACCGGCGAGTTCACCCGCTGGGGTGGTCAGCTGCTGCAACTTGCAGGCGTGCATACCGAAGAGTGGGGCTACTTCAAACTGATTCACCTGGAAGGCACACCGCTTACCCGCATCGACGGGATGATGATTGTCGGCATGTTTGGCGGCTGCTTCGCCGCGGCGCTGTGGGCAAACAACGTTAAGCTGCGCATGCCCAAAAGCCGTATTCGCATTCTGCAGGCGGTAGCAGGGGGTATAATTGCCGGGTTTGGTGCCCGCCTGGCGATGGGCTGCAACCTGGCCGCATTCTTTACGGGGATTCCGCAGTTCTCGCTTCATGCCTGGTTTTTTGCTGTCGCCACGGCAATCGGCTCTTACTTTGGGGCAAAATTCACCCTGCTGCCGCTGTTCCGCATCCCGGTGAAAATAACAAAAGTCAGCGCGGCGTCCCCGCTAACCCAGAAGCCGGACCAGGCAAAGCGTCGTTTCCGCCTGGGTATGCTGGTCTTTTTTGCCATGATCGCGTGGGCCATTTGCACAGCGATGAATCAGCCGAAGCTTGGCCTGGCGATGTTGTTCGGCGTCGGCTTTGGCCTGCTGATCGAACGCGCGCAGATCTGCTTTACCTCCGCGTTTCGCGATATGTGGATCACCGGACGGACGATGATGGCGAAGGCAATCATTGCCGGTATGGCGGTGAGCGCCATCGGCATCTTCAGCTACGTTCAGTTAGGCGTGGAACCGAAAATCATGTGGGCTGGCCCAAACGCGGTGATTGGCGGCCTGTTGTTTGGCTTCGGGATTGTGCTGGCGGGCGGGTGTGAAACCGGCTGGATGTATCGCGCGGTAGAGGGACAGGTGCACTACTGGTGGGTCGGGCTGGGTAACGTCATCGGCTCAACCATTCTGGCGTACTACTGGGACGACGTCTCTCCGGTACTTGCAACGAACTGGGACAAGGTCAACCTGCTGAGCACCTTCGGTCCCCTTGGCGGTCTGCTGGTCACCTATGCCCTGCTGCTGGTCGCTTTTTTACTGGTTGTTGCGCAGGAGAAACGTTTCTTCCGCCGCGCCACCGTTAAAACTGAAACGCAGGAGAACGCTGCATGAAAGAGATCGTCCCCAATTATCGACTGGATATGGTCGGTGAACCCTGCCCGTATCCGGCGGTTGCCACGCTTGAGGCGCTACCGCAGCTCAAAAAAGGTGAAATTCTGGAGGTGGTCAGCGATTGTCCGCAGTCCATCAACAACATTCCGCTGGATGCGAAAAACCACGGTTATACGGTGCTGGATATCCAGCAGGACGGGCCAACCATTCGCTATTTGATTCAGAAGTAATATACGAAATGCGCCCCTTCGGGGGCGCATCGAACAGCCTGAATTAGAAACGATAACCCGCAGAGAACATAAACACCCACGGATCCAGACGCGTATTGATGCTTTGCTGCTCACCGCCCGCCTTGAAGCGCACGTCCGTATCAATGTCCATGTACCAGACCGAGGCGTTGATCAGCCAGTCGCGGTTAATCAGATAGTCCAGACCAACCTGCCCCGCCATGCCCCACGAGTCTTTCAGGCTGAGATCGGAGAGACCTGCCTCTTTCCCGGTATCGTTGAATTTCTCATCGAAGAAGGTGGTGTAGTTGACACCTGCGCCAATATACGGACGCACCTTGCTGCTGGCATCGCCAAAGTACCATTGCGCCATCAGCGTTGGCGGCAAATGGTGAACCGTGGCGATATCACCGGTTGCCCCAAGACCGACCCGGTGACGGAACGGCGTTGCCGCCAGAAGCTCAACGCCAACGTTATCCGTCGCCATATAGGTGAACGTTAACCCCAACTGGGTGTTGTTACTGACGTTAAAACCGCCCATCCCCAGCACGTTATCCGAACCTTCAGTTGGGCGAACCGTGGCCGAACCGGCACGAATAAAGAACTCGCCTGCTTCATGCGCGTACGCGCCGCCAGAGAGACTGCTTAATACAAGGGCTGCCACCGCTAATTTTTTCATATCCGCTCCATCGTTGTGGTTTTAATCGCGGATGAGAATATACTCACAAAAGAGTAATAAGTGATCTGCCACAGATCACATTAAAACCAGTAAGTTAACATTCATTGATCTGGGTTAATTTTTTGTGGCGCCCTGAAAAGCAATAAGTTGTTTCTATGTCAATTTTTAGCATTTCACAGTTACAAAATTTTCTCTTTTCTCCCTCTTGCTCTTCCTCTGGCGGCTGGATAATTTATCGTTCTCACAAGTTGATTTGATGCGTTCTTCTTTTGCAGGTGTGCCATGAGTGAAGTTAACCCGTGCATGACGTGCGGAGCCTGTTGTGCGTATTTTCGAGTCTCTTTCTACTGGGCCGAAGCCAGCGATGGCGGCGGTACCGTTCCGGTTCATCTCACTGAGCCAGTCACTCCTTTTCTGCGGTGTATGCGCGGCACAAACCAAAAGCAGAGCCGCTGCGCGGCCTTACAGGGGGAGCCGGGCATCTCTACCCGGTGCGCTATCTATGAAGATCGCCCCAGCCCGTGCCGGGAATTTGCCATGTCCGGCGAAGATGGGCAGGTCAATGAAGCCTGTAATCGTGCCCGGGCACGCTTTGGATTACCGCCGTTTTACAAAGATATGCTTTTCCATACAAGCCTTGATGCTGCCACAGCAGGTGCATCCGGTGTACAATTGCCGGCTAATTAACACCTGCAATACTCAAGGAGAGTGCATGTCTATCACGGCGAAGTCTGTCTACCGTGACACGGGAAATTTTTTCCGCAATCAGTTCATTACCTTTTTACTGATCGCGTTGCTTTGCGCCTTTATCACTGTGGTGCTGGGTCATGCGTTCTCACCGAGTCAAGAACAGATTGCCAGCCTGAGCCAGGGCGACCATCTGGCAGGAAGCGTGGGGCTGTTTGAACTGGTGCAAAACATGACGCCGGAGCAGCAACAGATTCTGCTGCGGGCTTCTGCCGCATCCACTTTCTCCGGGCTCATTGGTAATGCGATTCTGGCAGGTGGCGTTCTGCTGATGATTCAGCTGGTGTCGGCGGGCCACCGGGTCAGCGCCTTACGGGCGATTGGAGCCAGCGCGCCGGTCTTACCTAAGCTGTTTATCCTGATCTTTTTAACCACCATGCTGGTGCAGATGGGGATTATGCTGGTCGTGGTGCCGGGTGTGTTACTCGCTATCGTGCTTGCTTTTGCTCCCGTGATGGTCGTGCAGGATAAAATGGGGATTTTTACCGCGATGCGCAGCAGCATCAGGCTGGCATGGGCGAACATGCGTCTGGTAGCGCCCGCCGTGATCGGCTGGCTGCTGGCAAAAACGCTCCTGCTCCTGTTTGCACCCAATTTTGCGGTATTAACCCCGAATGTTGGCGCGGTGGTCGCGAATACGCTGAGCAACCTGATTTCAGCGGTACTGCTGGTCTATCTGTTCCGCCTGTATATGTTAATTCGTCAGTAATCCTGATGCCGGGAGGATGATCTTTCCCGGCTCAACAGAGAAGATGGAATCACAGAATGAAGCAGTTTCTTGATTTTTTACCGCTGGTTGTCTTTTTCGCATTTTATAAGCTGTATGACATTTATGCTGCGACCACGGCGCTGATTATTGCGACTGCGGTTGTGCTGATCTACAGCTGGGTGCGCTACCGTAAAGTTGAAAAAATGGCGCTGGTGACGTTCGTCCTGGTCGCCGTATTCGGTGGACTAACCCTTTTCTTCCACAATGATGAATTCATTAAGTGGAAAGTTACGGTGATCTATGCGCTGTTTGCGGGTGCCTTACTGATCAGCCAGTGGGTGATGAAAAAACCTCTGATTCAGCGCATGCTCGGCAAAGAGCTGACGCTGCCTCAGGAGGTCTGGTCTCGCCTGAATATCGCCTGGGCGGTGTTCTTTATCCTTTGCGGTCTTGCCAATATCTATATTGCCTTCTGGCTGCCGCAAAACATTTGGGTCAACTTTAAGGTCTTCGGCCTGACGGCCCTGACGCTGATTTTCACCCTGCTAAGCGGCGTTTATATTTATCGCCACATGCCGCAGGACGATAAGCACTGATTGCTGACTGACCAGAACGTGTTCGACAGGCGTTCTGGTCTATTCTCTCCGCTGTGAAATCATAGTAGCATCCCGCCTGAAGTCTTCCGTTATGAGTTAAAACAATGACAACAAATAACGCCCCTCAGGGCGAACTGGTTTTACGCACACTGGCAATGCCCGCTGACACCAATGCCAATGGCGATATTTTTGGCGGCTGGCTGATGTCGCAGATGGATATGGGCGGCGCAATTCTGGCAAAAGAGATTGCTCATGGGCGCGTGGTGACCGTGCGGGTGGATGGAATGACCTTCCTGCGCCCGGTTGCGGTAGGTGATGTGGTTTGCTGTTACGCCCGTTGCGTAAAACGCGGCAATACCTCCATCTCCATCAACATTGAAGTCTGGGTGAAGAAAGTCTCTTCTGAACCGATTGGACAGCGCTATAAAGCAACTGAAGCGCTGTTTATTTATGTAGCTGTCGATAGCGAGGGTAAACCTCGTCAGCTTCCGCCAGCCTGAACGACAGGCAAAAAAAAGCCTCCTTCCGGAGGCTTTTCTTATTCCATCTGCGCCCCGCCATTAAGGCGGAAAACAATGTTCACGATCAGTCCACTACCCGGTTTACCGGGTTCGTAGCGCCATCTGCGCATCGCCGATTTCACTTCGCGCTCGAACATATTTGAAGGTTGAGCAGACAGGATTTCCACGTTATCAACGCGGCCATCCGCAGTGACGTCAAATTTCACCCGTACGCGGCCTTCAATGCGTAAGGCCTGAGCTCGCGCCGGGTACTGAGGCTGATTACGGCTCAACGCACGTGGGCCTGCCGGTGCGGCAACCGTCGGCTTCGCGGCCGGCGCGCTGTTATTCATAACCGGACGCGAAGGCGCCGTATTCTCGACCGGCTGGGTCGCGCGAGGTTCAACCGGGCGTTCTTCATGTTTTGGACGCTCTTCAATCTTCTTAACCGGCTTTGGCTTCGGCTTAGGTTTTGGCTTTGGTTCAGGTTTATGGATCACCACCGGTGCTTCCTTCGGTGGTTCCGGGACCGGCTCGGGTTCCGGCTCAGGCTCAGCAACAGGCTGTGGCGGGGGCGGCGCAACCTGCGGCGGTTCGAGATCCGCTGGCGAGACCATGGTCACCGAGATCGGCTGGGCGGGTGCGGGCATTTCAATAACCTGATGAACCGAAGTGTAGAGCAAACCCGCCACGACGGCACCGTGAATCACGACGGACAGCAGCGTCGGCCAGGGAAAGCGGCGAGGTAAATCAAGGGTCATCGAAGTCATAATCATCAACGTTAAAAAACCGAACTCCGATTTTAAATGCAAATAGCAATCATATTCAATAAGACACTTTGTTCTGGCGCAATTTAAGCGCTGGAGTGGTCAAAAAAGGGGCACTCAGATCGGGGGATTAACGTTGCTTTTATCTTTACATTGCAGTTAATTGCCCTTTCACATAACGTAACTGACACTTTATTACGCTTAAGGAGCTTCACCGTGCTTTACGTGATCTACTCTGAAGATGTCGCTGATTCCCTCGAAAAACGTCTCTCGGTTCGCCCTGCCCATCTGGCTCGCCTGCAGTTGCTCCAGGACGAAGGCCGTTTGTTGACCGCAGGTCCAATGCCTGCTGTTGACAGCAATGACCCTGGAGCCGCCGGTTTTTCTGGCTCCACGGTCATTGCGGAGTTTGAGTCTCAGGAAGCGGCGCAGGCCTGGGCTGACGCAGACCCATACGTTGCGGCGGGTGTGTATGCGAAAGTGACGGTGCGGCCATATAAGAAAGTGTTCTGATGTAAAAAGGCTCCGGGAGGAGCCTTTTATTGATCGCCAGTCAGTTCAGACATCTTTACGCCAGGTAAATTGCTGTTCTGTAATAAGGCTTCCCCATTGGTCACCTTCCCACTCTTTGGCTAACCTGAAACCAAGCGATTCATACAGACTTCTTGCGGCCGTCAGTTTATTGAATGTCCACAGATGTACGGCAGAAAAACCTGCGCTATCGCAAAAGCGCATCGCTTCGGTCAGAAGTTTTTTACCAACACCATATCCACGACAGCCGTCATCAAGAATAAACCAGCGAAGGTGAGCTTCCCCTGGCTTTAAATCTTCACCATCAATTGCCACCGAGCCGACAATTTTGTCGTTCAGTATTGCCAGCCAGACCTGGTTACAGGGCTTCTCCAGTCGCTCACTAAACTCGGCCAGCCCTGAGGCCACTTTCGCTTCGAAGAAGCGACCGAAATTATGCTCCCGGGAATAATAACTGCCATGCATCTCCACGATTCTACCAATCATTCCAGGCAGATAGCCCGACACAATTTTCAACGCGTCGGGTTGAACATTATCTGGCGTTTCACGGCCAGCCAGCAGCGCTCTGGCATAAAGTGAAAGACCCTGAGAGATCGTTTTCTGTTGCAACGGATCCAGTGTCTTTATGGCGTTCAACACGCGATCGCTGCTGTAGGTATTAATTTGTCTGACTGTTTCCTGACCTTTTGCCGTCAGTCGCAGGCGCTTCGTTCTGGCATCTTCGCTGGAAATGACTTCTTCAAGTTCACCTGCTGCAATCAGGCGCGCCAGCATCCGGCTGACGCTGGATTTTTCCAGACCTAACAATTGCACCAGTTGGCCAGCGGTCATTTCTTTCTGCAAATCAAGTTCGACAAGGGTATGAACAGCCGAGGGGGAATAATTCGTTGAGGCCAGCGTCGAGGCCATAAAGCCTAATTCGCGCACCATCAAACGTGAGGCGCTACGGATATCGCTGACAAGAGGGGTTTCGATGGGCATGTTATTATCTCCGCTATTTAGTTGTACTATACAACTAAATAGCGGAGAGTTGTCAAACATAAAAAAGGCTCCCTCAGGAGCCTATTGTCACATCAATGCAGCGACGCTAACCGCGCCGCAAATCCGACAAACAGCAGCCCTATCAGCCCGTTTCCCAACTTTGCCAGCTTCTTTTTGGTTTTCAGATAACGCGTGACAAACGCCCCGGAGAAGATCAGGAAGCTCATGTACATAAAGCTAATCAGCTCAAGCGTGGTGGCAAGGATCAGGAAAGAGGTCCCGGTATTTTGCGCATTCACGTCGATAAACTGCACAAAGAACGAAACGTAGAACAGAATCGCTTTTGGATTGGTCAGGCTCAGGACGAGGGAGCGTTTCATGATCGTGCTGGCCGGCTCGGTTCCGCTCTCTGGAGCGTTATTCTGACGGGTAATTACCGACCAGATCATTTTGCCCCCCAGCCACAGCAGATAGAAGGCCCCAAGATAGCGCACGATATTAAAGAGTACTGGGGTCGTCTGGATCAATGCCGCAACACCCGCCCAGGCCAGAAACATCAATACCGCATCACCGATAAACACACCGGTCGCGGCAAGATACCCTTTTTTCACTCCGTGACCAATCCCGGTTTTCAGCACAAACAGGGTGTTTGGCCCGGGAACCAGCACGATAAAAAATGCGCCAACGACATACGTCCAGAAATTCAGTACACCAAACTCCGCAAACACCTCTCCCTCCTTTTGCTAAAAATAACCGGAATATCGACGCAATAACGATATTCGCAAAATCAGACACTATAAAATCAGCGGGCACCTTGCGGTGCCCTCATGGGTTTCAGATATCCTGGACTGCGAACAGCAACGCATTGCGGTGCCGGGTCAATCCACATTTTCTGATGGCGTGGATACGCATATTGCGGCGGGATTGTGCTTCCAGCCAACGAGCCTTACGACGACTCACCTGTCGCAACATGCGCCAGCGCCCTACTTCTGTTCTACTGCGCTTCATGTCTACAACTCTTTCTCAAACAGAGTCGCCATTATAAACCCAACCCGGCAGCAAACCAGCGCTTTTACCTGGCGTTTTTATTTGCCAGATGAATCCTGATGCGTACACTCATAACAATACGCTTTCAAAAGGATTTTTTTAACTATGACAACCTTCTACACCGTGGTGAGTTGGCTGGTCATTCTGGGATACTGGCTGTTAATCGCGGGTGTGACGTTACGCATCCTGATGAAGCGCAGAGCCGTACCCTCTGCCATGGCCTGGCTTCTGATCATTTATATCCTCCCACTGGTGGGAATTATTGCCTATCTCTCTTTCGGTGAGCTTCATTTGGGTAAACGCCGGGCCGAGCGGGCGCGTGCCATGTGGCCTTCCACCGCGAAATGGCTTAACGATCTCAAAGCCTGCAAGCATATCTTTGCCGAGGAGAACAGTAGCGTCGCCTCCTCGCTGTTTAAGCTCTGCGAGCGCCGCCAGGGGATTGGCGGCGTGAAGGGCAATCAGCTCCAGCTACTGACGTCGTCCGATGATGTCATGCAGGCGTTGATTCGCGATATTCAACTGGCTCGCCATAATATTGAGATGGTGTTTTATATCTGGCAGCCCGGCGGCATGGCTGACCAGGTCGCTGAGTCGCTGATGGCGGCCGCACGCCGGGGGATCCACTGCCGTCTGATGCTGGACTCCGCGGGCAGCGTGGCATTTTTCCGTAGCCCCTGGGCGGGCATGATGCGTAACGCCGGTATCGAGGTGGTTGAGGCGCTGAAGGTTAATCTCCTGCGCGTGTTTCTGCGCCGGATGGACCTTCGCCAGCACCGTAAAATGGTCATGATCGATAACTATATTGCCTACACAGGCAGTATGAACATGGTTGACCCGCGCTTCTTTAAACAGGATTCCGGCGTCGGGCAATGGGTGGATCTGATGGCGCGAATGGAGGGGCCGATTGCCACCTCGATGGGCATCGTGTACTCCTGCGACTGGGAAATAGAGACCGGCAAGCGTATCCTGCCGCCGCCGCCGGATGGCAATATCATGCCGTTTGAAGAGGCCAGCGGCCATACAATTCATACCATCGCCTCCGGACCAGGCTTCCCGGAGGACTTGATTCATCAGGCGCTGCTGACGGCAACCTACTCCGCGCGTGAATATCTGATCATGACGACGCCCTACTTTGTCCCCAGCGATGACCTGCTGCACGCGATTTGTACCGCAGCGCAGCGCGGTGTCGATGTGAGTATCATTCTGCCGCGCAAAAATGACTCCCTTCTGGTGGGCTGGGCCAGCCGTGCCTTCTTTAGCGAACTGCTGGCTGCCGGGGTGAAAATTTATCAGTTTGAAGGCGGGCTATTGCACACCAAGAGCGTGCTGGTCGACGGCGAGTTAAGCCTGGTGGGCACGGTTAACCTTGATATGCGCAGCCTGTGGCTAAACTTTGAAATCACCCTGGTGATTGATGACGCTGGCTTTGGCGGTGACCTGGCGGCAGTTCAGGATGACTATATCTCCCGCTCGCGACTGCTGGATGCCAGGCTGTGGGTAAAACGTCCGCTATGGCAGCGAATAGCTGAACGACTGTTTTACTTCTTTAGTCCGTTGCTGTAAAACGTGCCCAACGATGTTAAACAGGTAGTCATCATGGAAATGGATCTGAACAATCGCCTGACCGAAGACGAAACGCTCGAGCAGGCCTATGACATTTTTCTCGAACTGGCGGTTGATAACCTCGATCCCGCAGACGTGATCCTCTTTAATCTGCAGTTCGAAGAGCGCGGCGGTGCCGAATTGTTCGACCCTTCAGAGGACTGGGCCGAACATGTGGATTTCGACCTGAATCCTGACTTCTTTGCCGAAGTGGTAATTGGGCTGGCTGACGAAGATGGAGGGGAAATTAACGACATCTTCGCCCGCGTCCTGCTGTGTCGCGAGAAAGACCACAAGCTGTGCCATATACTCTGGCGCGAATAATAAAAAAGGCTGCGATGGCAGCCTTTTTTATTTAATCCGGTAACGCACTTCCACAGCGGTTGCAAAACCGCGCGCTGTGTTCATGATCGGCCTGGTGGCAGTTCGGACATTTGCGCCGCTGTTTATGGTTCTGAAACGCGCTGCTCATGTGCGTGGTGATAAGCCCCGTCGGGATGGCAATAACCGAGTACCCAATCAGAATCAGCACGGATGCCACTATCCGCCCCAGCGGCGTATGGGGCGTGATATCGCCATACCCCACGGTCGTAACGGTCACTATCGCCCAGTAGACGGACGCATTGAGCGTCGCGAAGCCATATTTCGGCCCTTCTATCAAATACATCAGCGCGCCGAAAACAATCATGACGATGGCAATAAACGAATAGAAAAGAATAAGCTGGTGTCGTGCGCTGACGATCGCGCTCCAGAATACCCGCAGCGACGGCATAAAGCGCAGCAACTTCAGGATACGTAATACCCGAATAACGCGCATCGCTCGCCAGGCGAAAACATAGTTGAGGCTGATCTCCGGCCACAACCACATCACATAGAGCGGCAGGATAGTGGCTAAATCAATGAAGCCCCAGAAGCTGAAGACGTACTTTGCCGGGTTGGGCCAACAAACTACCCGCAAAATATACTCAGCGGTAAAGACCAGGGTGATAATCAATTCCAGCCAGACAAAGGCATGCCATTCCTCAAATGTCAGGTGATACTGCGTACCAACACCCGATTCAATAAATATGACCACTACGCTGAGTAGCGCAAAGAGCGCGCAGAGACCTTCAAAACGGCGTCCCGATACCGTTTCAGGATCGAATAAAAGATGATAGAGCCGACGACGGGCTGAGGTGAATAAACGCGACACAATAACCTCGCAAAAAATAAGGGCTGACATCATGTCAGCCCTTACGATTATAACGGGTCTACTTTCAGGCAGGAAACCGCATGTCGGAAACTGCCTTCCAGAACCGGTCGCGTTTTCGCACATTCCGGCCCCGCCATCGGGCATCGCGTGCGGAACACGCAGCCCGACGGCGGGTTAATTGGCGACGGCAATTCCCCTTCCAGAAGCTGAATCGTTTTATTCTTTTCCAGATCGGGGTCGGGGATCGGCACCGCCGACATCAGCGCTCTGGTGTAAGGGTGCAGCGGGTTGTGGTACACCTCATCGTAGGTACCTAACTCCACGGCATGGCCCAGATACATCACCAGCACGCGGTCTGAGATGTGTTTTACCACCGCCAGGTCGTGCGCGATAAAGATCAGCGACAGCCCCATTTCTCGTTGCAGCTTCTGAAGCAGGTTCACCACCTGCGCCTGAATAGACACGTCCAGCGCGGAAACCGGCTCATCACAGATTATCAGCTTAGGTTCGAGGATCAGCGCACGAGCAATACCAATACGCTGGCACTGGCCGCCGGAGAATTCGTGCGGATAACGGTTGATGAGGTTAGGCAACAGGCCGACTTTCAGCATCATCGCCTTCACGCGGTCGCGCACTTCCTGACGCGACATCTTAGGATGATAGGTGCGCAGCGGCTCGGCGATAATCTCACCGATGGTCATGCGCGGGTTTAATGACGCCAGCGGATCCTGGAAAATCATCTGGATATCGCTGCGCACGTCGCGCCACTCGTCGGGCTTCATGCCCAGCAGATCTTTACCCAGCCAGGCTACTTTGCCGCCGGTGGCTTTCACCAGTCCGATAATCGCACGCGCAAAGGTGGATTTACCGCAGCCAGACTCTCCCACCACACCCAGGGTCTCCCCTTCGTACAGGCGCAGCGTGACGCCATCCACCGCTTTCAGGGTCTTCGGCGGCTGCCAGAACCACTGTTTGCCGTCTTTGATGTCGAAATGCACCTTGAGGTCAGCGATTTCGAGAAGCACGTTGCGTTTTTCATCTACTGCGTTCATACCAGCTCCTCCTGCGGCTTAAAGCAGGCGCGCAGACGGCCTGGGGCAAATTCTTCCAGCGGCGGCGCGCTGTTGCAGATTTCCATTGCGTGCGGGCAGCGCGGCTGGAATGGACAGCCTTTCGGCAGACGCAGCAGGTTTGGCGGGTTGCCAGGAATGGTGAGCAGGGATTCCCCTTCCGCATCAAGACGCGGCACCGCGTTCAGCAGGCCAATGGAGTAAGGATGGGCAGGCTGATAGAACACGTCACGCGCTTTGCCGTATTCCATGGTGCGCCCGGCATACATCACCAGCACTTTGTCACAGATACCTGCCACGACACCAAGATCGTGGGTGATCATGATAATCGCCGTGTTGAACTCACGCTTAAGCTCGTTCAACAGGGTCATGATTTGCGCCTGAACGGTCACGTCCAGCGCGGTAGTCGGTTCATCGGCAATCAGCAGCTTCGGCCGACACAGCAGCGCCATCGCAATCATCACGCGCTGACGCATACCGCCGGAAAACTCGTGCGGGAACATGCGCATGCGCTTGCGCGCTTCCGGCATTTTCACCGCATCCAGCATTTTCACGGATTCCTCAAAGGCTTCCGCTTTGCCCAGGCCTTTGTGCAGCATCAGGACTTCCATAAGCTGCTCGCCGACGCGCATATACGGGTTCAGCGAAGTCATCGGATCCTGGAAAATCATTGAGATTTGTTCGGCGCGAAGCTTGTTCAGCTCGTGCTCCGGTAAGTTGAGGATTTCACGGCCGTTGAATTTTGCCGAACCGCCAATCACGCCGTTCGCGGCCAGCAGGCCCATCAGCGCAAAAGCGGTCTGGGATTTTCCGGAACCGGATTCCCCCACGATCCCCAGCGTTTCACCTTTGCTCAGGTTAAAGTTGAGATCGTTGACTGCGGTCACATCCCCGTCCGGCGTTTTAAAGGTCACGCGGAGGTCTTTCACATCCAGCAGAAGGTTGCTCTGCTGTTGCGCCTGAGGCGCGGTGGCCGTTTCAATTATTGTCATGACGGCGCTCCTTAACGGTCTTTCGGGTCGAGGGCATCACGCAGGCCATCGCCGATAAAGTTAAAACAAAACAGGGTGACGACCAGGAAACCCGCCGGATAAAGCAACAGCCACGGTGAAACTTCCATCGAGTTTGCGCCGTCGCTCAGCAGCGCGCCCCAGCTGCTCAGTGGCTCCTGCGTACCCAGCCCCAGGAAGCTGAGGAAGGATTCAAACAGGATCATGCTTGGCACCAGCAGTGATGCATAGACCACCACCACGCCCAGCACGTTAGGCACGATATGACGAACCACGATATTACTGGTTGATACGCCCCCTACCTGCGCCGCTTCGATAAACTCTTTGCGTTTGAGGCTCAGCGTCTGGCCGCGCACGATACGCGCCATATCCAGCCAGGAAACCATCCCGATAGCCACGAAGATCAACAGGATGTTCTGGCCAAAGAAGGTCACCAGCAAAATAACGAAGAACATAAACGGGAAGGAGTTCAGGATTTCCAGCAAACGCATCATCACTGAGTCTACTTTGCCGCCAAGGTAGCCGGAGAGCGCGCCGTAAAGCGTCCCCACAATCACCGCCACCAGCGCAGCGGCGATACCGACCATCAGGGAAATACGACCACCAATCGCCACGCGCACCAGCAAATCACGGCCGGATGAATCGGTACCGAAATAGTGGCCAGACTCCATATCCGGCGCGCTGGACATCATGCCCCAGTCCGTATCGAAATAGGTAAATTGCGACAGCATAGGTGCCAGGGTCACAAAAAGCGCGATGATCACCAGAACCACCAGGCTGGCGACCGCGGCACGGTTGTGCATAAAGCGACGGCGCGCGTCCTGCCAGAGGCTACGACCTTCTACTTCCAGTTTTTCACTGAAGTTTTCCAGCACCTCGCTGTTTTTCTTACTCAACATCATGGCGTGCTCCAGCGTTAGTAACGGATTTTCGGGTCGATAACGGCATACAGCACATCGACAACGGCGTTAAAGAGAATGGTCAGCGCGCCCACAAGGATCGTGAGGCTCAGAACGAGCGAGTAGTCACGGTTAAGCGCCCCGTTAACGAACAGCTGACCAATGCCCGGCAGGCCATAGATCGTTTCGATAACCATTGAACCCGTAATGATGCCGACGAATGCCGGTCCCATATAGGAAAGCACTGGCAGCAGCGCCGGCTTGAGCGCGTGGCGGAAGATGATCCGGCGCATCGGCAGCCCTTTCGCGCGTGCGGTACGGATGAAGTTTGAGTGCAGCACTTCGATCATAGAACCACGGGTGATACGCGCAATACTGGCGATGTATGCCAGCGATAATGCCACCATCGGTAAAATCATGAACTTCAAAGCCCCGCCGTTCCAGCCGCCCCCGGGCAGCCATTTCAGCGTGATGGCAAATATCATCACCAGCAATGGCGCGACAACGAAACTGGGTATCACTACCCCGGTCATTGCCACCCCCATTACGGCATAATCCCATTTGGTATTTTGTCTGAGCGCGGCGATAACGCCTGCGGTGACTCCGAGAACGACGGCCAGAATGAATGCTGCAGCACCCAGTTTTGCCGACACCGGGAAGCTGGAGGCCACCAGGTCGTTAACGGAATAGTCTTTATATTTAAATGACGGTCCAAAATCACCGTGCGCCAGCTGCTTCAGATAGTTGAAGTATTGGGTGGTGATGGGATCGTTTAAGTGATACTTCGCCTCGATGTTCGCCATAACTTCCGGCGGCAGCGTGCGTTCACCGGTAAATGGACTTCCCGGCGCGAGACGCATCATAAAGAAGGAAATCGTAATTAGAATAAATAGCGTTGGTATCGCTTCTAAGCAGCGACGCAGGATAAATTTCAACATTGCCCGTACCTTCTGGCGTGTGCCTGATGAATGTTACAAAGTAGACACAGTGGGGCAAGCCAGGCTCGCCCCACGTATTGCCATTAATGCTTGATAATATAGAGATTCTTAACGGAAATATTATCCAACGGGTCTTTACCGGTATAACCCCCTACCCACGGTTTCACCAGACGGGCGTTAACGTAGTAGTAAACCGGTACAATTGCAGAGTCTTTATCGAGCTGCTCTTCTGATTTCGCGTACAGCTCTGCGCGCTGCGCATCGTCAGACACTTTCAGCGTTTCGGCGATGATCTTGTCGAACGCCGGGCTCTTATAGTGCGCCGTGTTGTTGGAACTGTCGCTGAGCATGGTGTTCAGGAATGAGGTTGGTTCGTTATAGTCCGCACACCAGCCCGCACGCGCCACGTCGAAGGTCCCCTGATGACGCGTATCGAGGAAGGTTTTCCACTCCTGGTTTTCCAGCTTAACGTTCACGCCCAGGTTTTTCTTCCAGATAGACGCCACCGCAATCGCCAGTTTCTTATGCAGATCTGATGTGTTGTACAGCAGGTTAAACGTCAGCGGTTTATCTGCGGTGTATCCTGCTTCAGCCAGCAGTTTTTTCGCCTCTTCGTTTCGTTTTTCCTGTGACCACTTGAACCACTCAGGCTCAACCAGCTTCATCCCATCGGTATACGGAGGTGTGTAGCTGTACGCTGGCAGATCGCCCTGGTTTTTCACTTTGTTCACGATAATATCGCGATCCAGTGCCAGCTTCAGCGCAGTACGAACGCGCACGTCGGTGAACGGTGCTTTCTGGTTGTTGATTTCGTAGTAATAGGTGCACAGATACGGATCGACGTGAACTTCTTTCGGGATCTCTTTCTTCAGCTTCTGGAACAGTTCAATCGGCATGTTGTTATAGGTCATGTCGATTTCGCCGCTGCGGTAGCGGTTAACGTCGGTCACTTCGGAAGAGATTGGCAGGTAGGTGACCTGATTAATAACGGTCTTAGCGTTATCCCAGTACTGCGGGTTACGCTCCAGCACCATACGTTCGTTGACCACCCAGTCTTTGAGCTTATAGGCACCGTTGGTCACGATATTGGCAGGCTGTGTCCATTTTTCACCAAATTTTTCGACAGCGGATTTTGGTACAGGCGATACGGACGGGTGAACCAGCAGCTTATAGAAGTACGGAACAGGTTCGCTCAACGTCACTTCAAAGGTATTAGCATCAATCGCCTTCACGCCCAGGTCGGTGACCGGCTTTTTACCAGCGATGATGTCATCGATATTGGCGATGTGGCCATACTGCAGATAGCTCGCATACGGAGAAGCGGTGTTTGGATTCGCCAGACGCTGCCAGCTATACACGAAATCTTCGGCGGTAACCGGTGTACCGTCGGACCATTTGGCATCTTTACGCAGATGGAAGGTCCAGACTTTGAAATCTTTGTTTTCCCACTTTTCTGCCACACCCGGTGCCGGGTGGCCGTCTACGTCAGTCACCAGCAAGCCTTCGAAAAGGTCGCGGTTAACGTTCGACTCAGGAACGCCTTCAATTTTGTGCGGGTCGAGAGACTGCACTTCCGCACCGTTGTTACGAACCAGCGTCTGTTTCTCCGCCAGTTGAACACCTGCAGGAACGTCCGCAGCCATTGCAGCGTTGCCCGCGATTAGCGCAGTTAAAATCCCCGCCGCTACCAGATTTTTTTTTGTGATGATGGACATTGTGTTGGTACTCCACTCATTATAATTACTGGCTTTCGCCAGCTGTTTAATCCCCTGTTGGGGCCTGTACAGCGCAGGAGTTTTTTTTGCTGCTGTCAGGTTCTTTTTTTACTTCTTGCTATCACCGACTTTTTTATTACTGACCGCTCGTATGGCCGTCTTGCGTCGATTCTTGCCAGGCCTCCCCTGTTTGAGACCTGTGCCGGATATCTGAGAAGAGGACTATATGAAAATAATTCTCATCTGGTTGTTTTATGCTGCAAAATATTAGGCCGGAAAGTATCAAATGGCGTAAACACGCGCCAATACATTTTGCAAATTTGTTAAGCAATTCTCTTTTACAGTGAGTGCCGTATCTTTGGTGGCGGCCCTGCCAGACGTTGAACATTAAGAAAAACCAATAATATTCAAAATGATAGAGAAAGTTTTCTCTACAAGCGCGTCGCTGCGCTATCGTCGCGTGATTTTGTACAAAAATTTAACAACTGGTTATTATTTAGCACATTCATCTACATGAATGTTGAAATTACTAATATCATTTCGGTTATCACTCAGCAAGCCCCAGACTATCGTGTGAGTAAAATAACAGAGCGTTCGAAGATTTTCTGCGCAGGTGGACTGGAGGGGAATTCATAACTCTATGAAATACAAGCAATGAACATTATTAGTAGAATTTATTATGATATGTGAGCATTTCAACTTTATTTATATGATTTGCTGATAATTACATAAAAAAATCGGCGCCGCAGCGCCGTTCTTTCATATGAAATATCAATGCAACAAGCCGGGGAAAATGCTTTTAATACCCGTTACAATGAACTCGATCCCGAGTGCCATCAACAGCAGCCCCATGATACGCGTAATAACGTTAATGCCCGTCTGCCCCAGCAAGCGCACCAGCCACGGCGCCATGCGGAATACACCCCAGCAACAGAGCGCGAAAACGGCAATTGCGACGGAAAAGCCAATCAGGTGCATGAGACTATGGTAACGCGTGCCCCAGACAATCGTCGAACTGATGGCACCCGGCCCGGCCATCAGGGGTAACGCCAGCGGAACCACGCCGATACTTTCGCGAATGGCGGTTTCTGACTTTTCCTGCTTGTTCTGCTTATCCTCACCCAGCTTACCGCTGATCATGGACATGGCAATGGTCACCACCAGGATCCCGCCCGCAATGCGGAAGGAGTCAATCGAGATGCCAAAGATCTGGAGAATGGCATCTCCCAGGAAAAGCGAGGTGAGCAAAATGATCGCCACAGACAGGTTAGCGGTGAGATTGGTTTTGTTCCGGGCCGCCGCCGTCTGGTAACTGGTCATACTAATGAAGACAGGAATGATCCCCACCGGGTTGACCAGGGCAAACAAACCAATAAAAAATTTGAAATACGTAGGAAAATCAAAGAGCGTTTGGATCACGTTTTGCTCCGCTTTTGCGCATGCCCGGGACTGGTACGTTGTCATGAAAAATCGCGCTGAAGATACGCTTTTTATTAGCATACTTCACCAGAAATCTGTGCCAAAACGTTAGCATTTCAGAATGTTAAACATATGTTGAGACAATGATAGCGCCACTTCCAATAGTTACTTAATTAATTAACAGTGGAAATATATCCATTAAATAACCCTGCTGAAAGGTATCAGCTTAGTGGAAAATTGACGCAGATCATGATTTCTGTACTCAGAAGTGAGTAATCTTGATTACGCCCCCAGGGAGGTCACCTGACAAAAAGGGATGATGCTAAGGTAAGGCTCTTTTAGTAAATTAGTGTACTGGAGCATAAAGTAACCCTTTGTTTTACTTTATGTAACGCAAGTCGTATTGGCACTGTCTATACTGTCTGACGTATCGAGCGCTGGTTTACTAAAAGAGTTTAAACATTATCAGGAGAGCATTATGGCTGTTACTAATATCGCTGAACTGAACGCCCTCGTCGAGCGCGTTAAAAAAGCCCAGCGTGAATATGCCAATTTCACCCAAGAACAGGTTGATAAAATCTTCCGCGCGGCCGCTCTGGCTGCTGCAGATGCTCGAATCCCTCTCGCTAAAATGGCCGTTGCCGAATCTGGCATGGGTATCGTTGAAGATAAAGTGATCAAAAACCACTTTGCTTCTGAGTATATCTACAACGCCTATAAAGATGAGAAAACCTGTGGCGTTCTGTCTGAAGACGACACCTTCGGGACGATCACAATCGCCGAACCTATCGGTATCATTTGCGGTATTGTTCCAACCACTAACCCAACTTCAACGGCTATCTTCAAATCACTGATCAGCCTGAAGACCCGTAACGCAATCATCTTCTCTCCACATCCACGTGCGAAAGACGCGACAAATAAAGCAGCAGACATCGTTCTGCAGGCTGCAATTGCCGCTGGCGCACCAAAAGATCTGATTGGCTGGATCGACCAACCTTCTGTTGAGCTGTCCAACGCGCTGATGCATCACCCGGACATTAACCTGATTCTGGCGACCGGTGGTCCTGGCATGGTTAAAGCGGCATATAGCTCCGGTAAACCAGCTATCGGTGTGGGTGCAGGTAACACCCCAGTTGTTATCGATGAAACCGCTGACATCAAACGTGCTGTGGCGTCTGTTCTGATGTCTAAAACCTTCGATAACGGCGTTATCTGTGCATCTGAACAGTCTGTTGTTGTTGTCGATTCCGTGTACGACGCAGTACGCGAACGTTTCGCCAGCCACGGTGGCTACCTGCTGCAGGGTAAAGAGCTGAAAGCGGTTCAGGACATTATCCTGAAAAATGGCGCGCTCAACGCCGCTATCGTGGGTCAGCCAGCCTATAAGATCGCTGAACTCGCAGGCTTTACCGTTCCGGCAACCACCAAAATCCTGATCGGTGAAGTTAAAGTTGTCGACGAAAGCGAGCCGTTTGCTCACGAAAAACTGTCTCCAACGCTTGCTATGTACCGTGCGAAAGATTTCGAAGACGCGGTAGAGAAAGCCGAGAAGCTGGTTGCCATGGGCGGTATCGGTCATACCTCATGTCTGTACACCGACCAGGATAACCAGCCAGAGCGTGTTGCCCACTTCGGTCAGATGATGAAAACAGCCCGTATCCTGATTAACACCCCTGCTTCTCAGGGTGGTATTGGCGACCTGTATAACTTTAAACTCGCACCTTCCCTGACTCTGGGTTGTGGTTCCTGGGGTGGTAACTCCATCTCTGAAAACGTTGGTCCAAAACACCTGATCAACAAGAAAACCGTTGCTAAGCGAGCTGAAAACATGTTGTGGCACAAACTTCCGAAATCTATCTACTTCCGCCGTGGCTCTCTGCCAATCGCGCTGGATGAAGTGATTACTGATGGCCACAAACGTGCGCTCATCGTGACTGACCGTTTCCTGTTCAACAACGGCTACGCTGACCAGATCACCTCTGTACTGAAAGCGGCTGGCGTCGAAACTGAAGTGTTCTTCGAAGTTGAAGCTGACCCGACCCTGAGCGTTGTACGCAAAGGTGCTGAGCTGGCGAATTCATTCAAACCAGATGTGATTATCGCACTGGGTGGTGGTTCCCCAATGGACGCCGCGAAAATCATGTGGGTTATGTACGAGCATCCGGAAACCCACTTCGAAGAACTGGCGCTGCGCTTTATGGACATCCGTAAACGTATCTACAAGTTCCCGAAAATGGGCGTGAAAGCGAAAATGATCGCCGTCACTACCACTTCCGGTACCGGTTCAGAAGTGACACCATTTGCGGTGGTAACGGATGACGCAACAGGTCAGAAATATCCACTGGCTGACTACGCGCTGACCCCAGATATGGCTATCGTTGATGCCAACCT
Source organism: Enterobacter asburiae (assembly GCA_011754535.1). Lineage (NCBI taxonomy): Bacteria > Pseudomonadati > Pseudomonadota > Gammaproteobacteria > Enterobacterales > Enterobacteriaceae > Enterobacter > Enterobacter asburiae. Next base: position 2,728,035 of record JAAQVN010000001.1, read on the forward strand.
GGTTATGGAGATGCCGAAATCTCTGTGTGCATTCGGTGGTCTGGATGCGGTCACTCACGCCCTGGAAGCCTACGTTTCTGTACTGGCGTCTGAGTTCTCTGACGGTCAGGCTCTGCAGGCTCTGAAACTGCTGAAAGAAAACCTGCCTGCGTCCTACAACGAAGGTTCTAAAAACCCAGTAGCACGTGAACGTGTCCACAGTGCAGCAACCATCGCCGGTATCGCGTTTGCGAACGCCTTCCTGGGTGTTTGCCACTCTATGGCGCACAAGCTGGGTTCACAGTTCCACATTCCTCACGGTCTGGCGAACGCCCTGTTGATAAGCAACGTTATCCGTTATAACGCTAACGACAACCCAACCAAGCAGACTGCTTTCAGCCAGTACGACCGTCCGCAAGCGCGTCGTCGTTATGCTGAAATCGCTGACCACCTTGGTCTGAGCGCACCGGGCGACCGTACTGCTGCGAAGATTGAGAAACTGCTGGCATGGCTGGAAAGCCTGAAAGCTGAACTGGGTATTCCTAAATCTATCCGTGAAGCAGGCGTTCAGGAAGCTGACTTCCTCGCTCACGTAGACAAGCTGTCTGAAGATGCCTTCGATGACCAGTGTACTGGTGCTAACCCGCGCTACCCCCTGATCTCCGAGCTGAAACAGATCCTGCTGGATACCTACTATGGTCGTGAGTTCAAGGAAGGTGACGTTGCTGCTGTGAAAACAGAAGCTCCTGTCATTAAAGCTGACAAGAAAGCGAAGAAAAGTGCTTAACTGACAGCCTGATGAAAAAACCCGCCTTCGTGGCGGGTTTTTTTATGTCTGAACAACAGCAGATATTATTTTCTGTTGTCGTGCTGGATCGCCGTGAGCGAGCCTACGGACAATGCTTCCTTATAATGCTTACGACAGACCGACACATAGCGTTCATTGCCGCCAATCACCACCTGCTCACCGTCCGCATAAGGTTTTCCGGCATGGTCGAGACGAAGCACCATGCTGGCCTTGCGTCCGCAGAAGCAGATAGTTTTCAGTTCAACCAGCTTATCTGACCAGGCAAGCAGATACTGGCTTCCGGCAAACAGTTCCCCGCGGAAGTCTGTACGCAGCCCGTAGCACAGGACGGGGATATCGAGCTCATCAACCACTTCAGAGAGCGCGTGCACCTGTTCACGCGTCAGGAACTGGCTTTCATCAACCAGAACGCAGTGAATAGGCTCTGACGCATGCGCAGCGCGGATATCCTCCAGCAGGTCAGTTTGCGGGTTAAAAAGCCTGGCTGGCGAAGAGAGGCCTATTCTGGAACTCACCTTCCCTGCACCGAAGCGATCGTCGATTTCAGCAGTATAAACAACGGTACGCATTCCTCGTTCCTGGTAATTGTATGAGGATTGGAGCAGCGCGGTGGATTTACCGGCATTCATTGCCGAATAGTAGAAATAAAGTTGTGCCATTGGCCGTCAAACCCTAATCAATGTGTAATATTCCCGATGATTCATTGTACCATATTTTGTCTGGTCATCAGCGACACGCCGCACAAACGATGCCGTGCTGAAAGGTGTAAAACACCTTCTTTTCGCAAAAATAATACGTTAAAACAGAGAGTAATGGAGCTCATGCTGATGAATAGGTTATATGGTTAGCCAAACATAACACTTCTTTTTATAGTGGAATCCGCGTTCATTAAAATTCACTATTTATTAACTATTCCTGCCTTAGCGCCGTAGCCTGGAACTAATACAAAAGGCTGATATTTATCCGCCGAAACTATAATTCCTGCGGTAAATGTCACAAAAAAAGATGCAAGCGGCGGGGTTAAGCAGGTTATCGTGATAACAAGCGAGACTGTCGAAGAGGAAATTTAAGTTAGCGTAATTAATAATAGCGGCTTTATTTAGTATTTTTTGAATTCCTTACATTCCTGGCTATTGCACATCTGAATTTATGGCTCTATTATTAGGTCAACAAACCACCCCCCATTATAAGTTTGAGATTACTACAATGAGCGAAGCACTTAAAATTCTGAACAACATCCGTACTCTTCGTGCGCAGGCAAGAGAATGTACCCTTGAAACGCTCGAAGAAATGCTGGAAAAATTAGAAGTTGTAGTTAATGAACGTCGCGAAGAAGAAAGCGCTGCTGCTGCTGAAATCGAAGAACGTACGCGTAAACTGCAGCAATATCGTGAAATGCTGATTGCTGATGGTATCGATCCAAATGAATTGCTGAACAGCATGGCTGCTGCAAAAACCGGTACCAAAGCAAAACGCGCTGCCCGTCCTGCTAAATATAGCTATGTTGATGAGAACGGCGAAACTAAAACCTGGACCGGCCAGGGCCGTACTCCTGCTGTAATCAAGAAAGCCATGGATGAGCAAGGTAAACAGCTGGATGACTTCCTGATCAAGGATTAATCACGCCGAATTCAGAAAAATCCCGCCTCTGGCGGGATTTTTTTTGCCCGCAATTTATCACAAACATCCTCTTACACTCCGTCATAAAGCGTTATTCGGCTATTTAGTTTTGCTTACAAACAGGCTCGTGATGGCGTTTTATGGGCATAAAAAAACCGGTGGGCAGCGCCACACCGGTTTCAGAGATTTACGCCCGGGTTATTTCTTAATACCCATACTCTCTTTGAGCCAGCCTTTAAATTCTTCACCCAGCGTATTATGGCGAATGCCATATTCAACGAACGCCTGCATATAACCGAGCTTATTACCGCAGTCATGGCTCTTACCTTTCATGTGGTAAGCCTCAACGGTCTCTTTCTCGATCAGCATATCAATGGCATCCGTCAGCTGGATTTCATCCCCTGCTCCTGGAGGCGTTTTCGCCAGCAGAGGCCAGATTTCAGCGCTCAGGACATAGCGACCCACCACCGCCAGATTAGACGGCGCTACGTCGGCTTTAGGCTTCTCTACGACACCAACCATTGGCACGCTTTCGCCTGGCTCAAGGTTCACACCCTTGCAGTCAACCACACCGTAAGCGGTCACATCTTCAACAGGCTCAACCATGATCTGGCTGCAGCCCGTTTCGTCGAAGCGATGGATCATCTCAGCCAGGTTATCCTGGGAAAGATCGGATTCGTATTCATCCAGAATAACGTCTGGCAGAATGACCGCGACAGGCTCATCACCCACAACCGGGTGTGCACACATAACCGCGTGGCCCAGACCTTTAGCCAGCCCCTGACGGACCTGCATGATGGTAACGTGCGGAGGGCAAATAGACTGAACTTCTTCTAACAGCTGACGCTTAACGCGTTTTTCCAGCATGGCTTCGAGTTCAAAACTTGTATCGAAGTGGTTTTCGATAGAGTTTTTAGATGAATGCGTAACCAGCACAATTTCAGTGATGCCGGCCGCGATACACTCATTAACGACATACTGGATTAATGGCTTATCAACCAGAGGCAGCATCTCTTTAGGAATCGCCTTAGTTGCTGGTAACATCCTGGTCCCCAATCCCGCTACCGGGATGACGGCCTTTCTGACTTTCGAATTTAGGGCAGCCATTCAAATTCTCCTGAGCTGTTCAAGTTTTGAACTTTTATGCAATAAATAACGCGTTGAGTATATCAGCCTCGCCCCGCAGTCCGGGTCTGAAAAGAACGCGTTGCCGATCAATTAGGACAAATACGCATGAATCTGGGCAGCGATAGTAGCACTCTCGAGAAAACACAGGTAAAGCAATCTTAAAATTAAGATCCAATTGCTTATTCCGTGGACAACATTAAGCGTAGCCTTCCCCCGGCACCCCAAATTTGGCACTGCCAGGAAGAACAGCGATGGCTAATTTGATTGAGATACGCCGTTCCCAGTGTTCCAAGCGGCACACCGTTACTCACCTGAATATGGTGCTCCCCGGTATTCAATGACGCGTTGAGACCTGCTGAAACGAGGATAAGATTCTTTAAACCGCTATGGTAATAACCAACCAGCAGCGGGAACTGTCCGGGTAAATTAGCCTGACGAAAAAGCTGGTTTACCTGTTTGAGTAAACTGCCTAACTCAGGGAGCCGTTGTCCCTGATGTGATAACTGTTCCTGCAATAATCCATTAAAGAGCGCACGAAGTAACAACGCAGCTAATACGCCATTATCCCCTGCCCGGGTTACGTCCAGAGAATAAAATGCGAGGTCGGAATCAGACAGAGGTGCAATATCCAGCACCAGCCCAGGCTGATCGGCCGCCACCAGCTGGCGATAATTTACGCGGCAGTGGGAAATAGTTTGCTGAACGGGAGGCTGAAGCTCTTGCAGCAATTTCGCCGCCGCTGGCGGATTACTCACCAGCGCGTCCCAGTCCTGAAAAAGGCGTTCCTCTTCCTCAACACGGGAATTAAACATATTCGGATAAAGGCACGCTAATACCGTTTCACGTAGCCGGCTCAGATCTTTGACGGGTTTAAGCAGAATATCCTGAACGCCAAGACGTAATGCTTTGGCAATATCCGCCATATTCTCAGTCGCGGAGATCACCAGAATGGGCATCTGGTCACCCTCGTTGCGCAAATGTTCAACCAGTTTCAATCCATTCATTCGCGGCATCGCGATGTCGCAAATCATCAGATCGGGCGTAATACCGGTCATTTTTTCCAGCGCGTCGACACCATCTTCGGCCAGTAAAGTGTTTGCTCCCAGCGAGGATAACCACGAATCCAGTAGCGATCGGAAAACGGGCTCGTCTTCAACAATCAAAATGTGTTTTCCGGCCAATGGCTGCGTCATGGTTCCTCCCCTGGCTGACAGTTACTAAATAGTGGCATGCTATCGGCACTATCGCCTGTCAGATTTTGCTGAAGTAGTCAAAAAAAGGTGCTTAACGTGCTGTTCGCACAAACGGCAGCAACTCGTCTATTTTCTTTTCGACGGCTAGCGAGCCCGCTGCGATGGCGGCCTCAGCCCGATGGAAATCAAGGGTAGAGATTTGCGGACAGTAAGGCTGAATAAGAATATCCGGTGGATCGCCGGCCATACGGTTACGTTTGAGGCGATTTTCAAGAACCTGAATTGAGGTGGTCATGATTTCCATGGCTGTCGGCGCGGCAACCGATCGCCGTGCGGCCATACGCCCGATTCTTCCGCGCAGGCGCTCATGCCAGGCAAGCTTTTCGACGTCGGCACTTTCGCCCTGGAGATTGACCGGCATAAGGTCTTGCTGCATCAGATGAGCATCGTGCTGCAAATCCACGGCGATGACGATGTCGGCCCCCATGGCACGCGTCAGAGAGATGGGAACCGGGTTCACGACGCCACCATCGACAAGCCAGTAGCCATTATGGGGCACAGGCGCCATAAGCCCTGGAATACTGCATGAAGCACGCACCGCAAGGTGAATATCCCCTTCGGTCAGCCAGAGTTCACGGCCTGTGCTGAGATTCGTCGCGACGGCGCCAAAAGGCATCCGGCAGTCAGTAAAATCTTCGAGAGGCATCACCCGGCGGAACTGGTTAAAGACGCGTTCACCGCGCAGCAGCCCACCGCGCTGCCAGGAGAGATCCATCAGACGCAGCACGTCCCAGTAACTGAAGGAGCGTACCCAGGTTTCGAGTTCAGGGAGTTTGCCGCACGCGTAAGCGGAGCCGACCAGCGATCCTATTGAACATCCTGCAACGATATCAACGTCAACACCCATTTTGTTTAAGGCATTAATCACGCCGATATGAGACCATCCGCGGGCTGCACCTGAGCCCAGCGCCAGTCCAATTTTAACCTTTCTCATTAGCCCTGTTTTACTTCCCCTGGATTCCTGACATAGCGTCAACGCAACTGCTCAGTTAACATAGTGCTACCCGAAGCGTTTTACGCCCTTATTTTTTTCCAGGAAGAGAATCGTGTCTCAACTCTGCCCTTGTGGTAGCGCTCTGGAGTATAGCCTATGTTGCCAGCGATATCTTTCTGGCAATCAGGTTGCACCGGACCCATCACACCTCATGCGTTCACGGTATACTGCTTTTGTGATCAAAGACGCAGACTACCTGATAAAAACCTGGCACCCGTCCTGCCACGCCGCCGATTTCAGACAGGAGATCGAAACCGGGTTCGCCAACACCCACTGGCTTGGGCTTACCGTGTTTGAATCGTCACCAGGCAGCCACGACGACGAAGGCTTTGTCAGCTTTGTTGCCCGTTTTACCGAGAACGCCAGGCCTGGCGCCATTATCGAGCGTTCCCGGTTCTTAAAGGAAAGCGGGCAATGGTATTATATTGACGGTACGCGCCCACAGTTTGGTCGTAACGATCCCTGCCCTTGTGGTTCAGGAAAAAAATTCAAAAAGTGTTGCGGGCAGTAACGCCTGACAACCCAGACTTCGCAAATACAAACAGGATTTCCCGGCGATGCAATCATTACAACGTAAAGTTCTGCGCACTATCTGTCCCGATCAAAAAGGGCTGATCGCACGAATTACCAACATTTGCTACAAGCATGAACTGAATATCGTGCAGAACAACGAGTTCGTTGACCACCGTACCGGTCGCTTCTTCATGCGCACCGAGCTGGAAGGCATTTTCAACGACACCACCCTGCTGGCCGATCTGGACAGCGCGCTGCCGGAAGGTTCCGTGCGTGAGCTGAATCCAGCGGGCCGTCGTCGCATTGTGATTCTGGTGACAAAAGAGGCTCACTGCCTGGGCGATCTATTGATGAAGGCCAATTACGGTGGTCTGGACGTGGAAATCGCCGCTGTTATCGGTAACCACGAAACCCTGCGCACGCTGGTTGAGCGTTTTGATATTCCGTTTGAGCTGGTGAGCCATGAAGGCCATACCCGTGAAGAACACGACAACCTGATGGCTGCTGCCATTGAAGCGCATAACCCAGACTACGTGGTGCTGGCGAAATATATGCGCGTGCTGACGCCTTCCTTCGTGGCGCGTTTCCCGAACAAGATTATCAACATCCACCACTCGTTCCTGCCGGCCTTCATTGGCGCCCGCCCATACCATCAGGCGTACGAGCGAGGCGTGAAGATCATCGGCGCCACCGCGCACTACGTGAATGACAACCTGGACGAAGGCCCAATCATCATGCAGGACGTGATTCACGTGGATCACACCTATACCGCGGAAGATATGATGCGTGCCGGACGTGACGTTGAGAAGAACGTGTTGAGTCGTGCCCTGTATCAGGTGCTGGCGCAGCGTGTCTTTGTCTACGGTAACAGAACCATCATTCTTTAATCTTTCGGAAAATGAATTGATTAGCTTTGCGCCTTTACGGATAAAAAGCAGGCAAACAACTTCATTTCCCTAAAGGAATGCTTTACAGGGGCGTCTCATTTGATATGATGCGCCCCGCTTCCAGCAGGAAGCAGGCCAGTTAAAAGCATTACCCCGTGGTGGGGTTCCCGAGCGGCCAAAGGGAGCAGACTGTAAATCTGCCGTCATCGACTTCGAAGGTTCGAATCCTTCCCCCACCACCATCTCTCAGCACGACCTCAAAATTTGAATTACCCCTGGTGGGGTTCCCGAGCGGCCAAAGGGAGCAGACTGTAAATCTGCCGTCATCGACTTCGAAGGTTCGAATCCTTCCCCCACCACCATCACTTCCAAATGACCTTAAATTTTCTATTCGCACTGCGCATCATGTATTCCCATAACGGGGAAGGATGAGAAGCTTCGATTCGAGCGTAGCGAGAAAGCGTTGCCGCAGGCAACGACCCGAAGGGCAAGGCGCAACGCGCCGAGTAATCCTTCCCCTACCACCATCGCTTTCAATAAAATCCAAACGTCATAACAAAACCGAACCGAATCAACCTTCGCAGGCCGGGTAAGGCGCAGCCGCCACCCGGCAACAGAAATCTACATCGGCGGCAACCGGCGCTTCACCGGCGAACTCTTCACAATCGACGTATTACACTGGGCATGCTCCGCCAGCCCGTCCAGCAGCGCATCCAGTTGCTCTATCGATCGCACCACCAGCCTAATCACAAAGCAGTCTTCCCCGGTCACCTTGTCGCTCTCAATACACTCCGGCATCGCCTGAATGTATTTATCCACCTTATGCAACAGCCCCGGCAGAGGCCGCACGCGCACCAGCGCCTGCAGCGTATACCCCAGCGCGGCCAGATTCACCCGCGCACCATATCCCTGAATCACGCCCCGCTCTTCCAGCCGCTTCAAACGCTCTGCCGTGCTGGGTGAGGTCAGACCGATGCGGCCACTGAGCACCTTCAAAGACATCCGCGCATCTTCAACCAGGCAGGATAAAATTTGCCGGTCGATATCATCAATAAGGTATTCCACTCGTTTCACCTAATTTTAAAAAGCAGTTAACACTTTCAACCTTATATCACCCCTGTAAAACCCGACAGCATTTTTCGACAATAGCGGCATTCAATCAGGAGGTGGATGATGCGCGATTTCCATAAAGGCGTCTGGCAAATGAGCCTGGCGATGTTAATTTCCGGCTCTATCGGGGCGTTTGTTTTGCTCAGCGGTCTGCCGGTAACGGAAGTGGTGTTCTGGCGCTGCCTTATTGGGGCAATGGCGCTTTTTATTTTTATCCGGGTAAGTCGAAAGCCCTTTAGTCCCCTTACCTGCACCACGCTGCTGCTGGCGATTCTCGGCGGTGTGGCTTTAGTAGTGAACTGGCTGCTGCTCTTCGCAGCCTATGAACGCATCTCTATTGGCCTCTCTACCGTGGTCTATAACACACAGCCGTTTATGCTGGTCCTGATGGGGATGTTTTTAGGCGAGCGCGTCAGCCTGGTGAAATGGGGCTGGTTGTTCCTCGCCTTTGGCGGTGTGGTGATACTGCTCTCCAGCGAGCTGACCGGCGCGCATGGCAGTGAATGGCTCACCGGTATCGGTCTGGCCATGGCCGCGGCCTTCTTCTACGCGCTGACGGCAATCATTGCGCGCAAACTGAAAACCATCGCACCGCAGCATATTGCCTTTATTCAGGTGCTGACGGGCGTCGTGATGCTTCTGCCGTTTGCCAGCCTGCCGACTTTTTCCGGTGATTTCCCCTGGCCGATCCTGCTTACGCTCGGCATCGTCCATACCGGCATAATGTACCAGCTGCTGTATAGCGCGATTCAGAAGCTGCCTACCCCCATAACCGGTTCCCTGTCGTTTATCTATCCGGTGGTGGCGATTGTTGTCGATAATCTGGTGTTCGGACACTCGCTGAACCTGACGCAGCTGGCGGGCGGCGCGTTGATCCTGTTTGCTGCGGCGGGCAACAACCTGGGCTGGGGCGAAAAAAAACCCCGCGAATGCGGGGTGAGTATCAAAACGCTGAATTAGCGGCGGGCACGCACAATCTGGTATTTGCGCGTCAGGTACTCCACCGGCGCGCTCCAGATGTGCACCAGGCGGGAGAACGGGAACAGCACAAACAGCGTCATCCCCAGCACCAGGTGAACGCGGAAGATAAACGCCACGCCGTCCAGGTGCTCAGACGCTCCGCCGTGGAAGGTCACCACGGACTGCGCCCAGCCCACCAGCTTCATCATCTCGCTGCCGTCCATATGCTGCGCCGAGAACGGAATGGTCAGCAGGCCCAGCGCGCACTGCACCATCAGCAGGGAGAGGATCAGGATGTCCGCTGCGGTAGTGGTCGCACGCACGCGCGGGCTGAACAGACGACGCTTCAGCAGCAGCAGGCCACCTACCAGGGTCATCACGCCGCAGGCACCGCCGGCGATCATCGCCATCTTCTGCTTCACCTCAATCGGCAGCCACGCTTCGTACATCCAGTGCGGCGTAAGCATCCCCAGGAAGTGACCGGCAAAAATCCCCAGGATCCCGATGTGGAACAGGTTAGACGCGACGTGCATCCCCTTACGATCCAGCATCTGGCTGGAGGCAGCACGCCAGGTGTACTGGCCGTAGTCATAACGCAGCCAGCTTCCCACCAGGAACACGGTGCCCGCGATATACGGGTAAATGTCAAAGAAGAACATATTCAGGAAGTGCATTAGTGCCGTCCTCCGTTAGAGATATTCAAATATTGCGGGGCAACCGCGCCGGCAAAACGACGCTGGTGAGCCGAGATTTCAGACTCCCCGCAGTTCTGGTCAGCAAAGAATTTCACCTGCTCTTCTTCCCAGACCGCATCCAGCGCCTGCGGGGTATCGTCGCGGGCTTCATCCGCGATTTTCTCCGCCACTTTTTCACTGTCTACAGAGGCGTTAGCCAGCTTCACCAGCAGGTCGAACAGTACCGCATAGCGGCTCTCGCGCTGCTGAAGACGCGCGCCGAGCAGCGCCAGAATCGGCGCGATGTCCTGCAGACCGCCCAGCGCCTCTTCTTTCGGCAGCTGTGCCAGATACTCAAGGTACAGCGGCAGATGATCCGGCAGCTCGCGGCTGTCGAGCTGCAGGCCGTGCTGCTCGTACTGGGCCATCAGGTCCACCATCGCCTGACCGCGGTCGCGGGATTCCCCGTGAACATGTTCAAACAGCAGCAGCGACGTCGCGCGCCCGCGGTCAAACAGCTGGCTATAGTCCGCCTGGGCATCCAGAAGGTCGCGCGCCAGCAGATCGCGGAGGAAAACGCCAAGCCGCTGGGCGTCCTCTTTGTCCAGGTTTTCAGATGACGCGAGTGCATCAAAGAGTTCCTGCTGATGCTGCGCAAGCGCAGCATCCGGGTACTCGAGCAGACGCGAAACAATGACGAGTTCAATCATTGGTGCGGCTCCGTTTTGCTGGTCACATCCATAGCGTCGATGCGGCGGCTGTTGAACAGGTTGAATTTGCTGTCAGACCCGTGGCAACCGTCACCGAAGGTAAAGCCACAGCCATTTTTCTCCGGGAAGGCCTCGCGGGCCAGCTCGCGGTGGCTGCTCGGCACCACGAAACGGTCTTCGTAGTTGGCAATTGCGAGGTAGCGGTACATCTCCTGCGCCTGCGCTTCAGTCAGGCCCACCTCTTCCAGCGCGCGAGTATCGTTAACGCCGTCAACGGTTTCCGCACGTTTGAAGTGACGCATCGCCAGCATACGTTTCAGCGCCAGCAGTACCGGCTGGGTATCCCCCGCGGTCAGCAGGTTAGCCAGGTACTGAACCGGGATACGCAGGCTTTCCACGTCCGGCAGAATGCCGTTGCTGCCCAGTTCGCCCGCGTCAGCGGCAGACTGAATCGGTGACAGCGGCGGCACATACCAGACCATCGGCAGGGTGCGGTATTCCGGGTGCAGCGGCAGGGCCAGCTTCCAGTCCATCGCCATTTTGTACACCGGAGACTGCTGCGCCGCATCAATCACGCTCTGCGGAATGCCGTCTTTCAGCGCCTGCTCAATCACCTTCGGATCGTTCGGATCGAGGAACACGTCCAGCTGACGCTGGTACAGATCTTTCTCGTTCTCGGTGCTCGCGGCATTTTCAATCGCGTCCGCGTCGTACAGCAGCACGCCGAGGTAGCGAATACGGCCCACGCAGCTCTCAGAGCAAACGGTCGGCATACCGGCTTCGATACGCGGGTAGCAGAAGATGCACTTCTCTGATTTACCACTCTTCCAGTTGAAGTAGATTTTTTTGTACGGGCAGCCGGTGATGCACATGCGCCAGCCGCGGCACTTGTCCTGGTCGATCAGCACGATGCCGTCTTCTTCACGCTTGTAGATGGCGCCGCTTGGGCAGGTCGCCACGCACGCCGGGTTGAGGCAGTGCTCGCACAGGCGCGGCAGATACATCATGAAGGTATTTTCGAACTGGCCGTACATCGCCTTCTGCATGTTCTCGAAGTTCTGGTCTTTGGCGCGTTTTTCGAACTCGCCGCCCAGAATTTCTTCCCAGTTAGGACCGCTGGTGATTTTGTCCAACCGCTTCCCGGTGATCAGCGAACGGGGACGGGCGATCGGCTGGTGTTTACTTTCCGGCGCGTTGTGCAGGTTCTGGTAGTCGTAATCAAACGGCTCGTAGTAATCCTCGATGCCCGGCAGGTGCGGGTTAGCGAAGATTTTACCCAGCAGCATCGCGCGGTTGCCCATGCGCGGCTGCAGCTTGCCGTTGATTTTACGGATCCAGCCGCCCTTCCACTTCTCCTGGTTTTCCCAGTCGGTCGGGAAGCCGGTGCCCGGCTTGCTTTCCACGTTGTTGAACCAGGCGTACTCCATACCTTCACGGCTGGTCCAGACGTTTTTACAGGTGACCGAGCAGGTGTGGCAGCCGATGCATTTATCCAGATTCAGCACCATGCCGACTTGTGAACGAATTTTCATTTTACGCTCTCCTGTACCTGGTCATTACCTTCGCCGTCTAACCAGTTAATATTCTTCATCTTACGTACCACCACGAACTCATCGCGGTTCGATCCTACGGTGCCGTAGTAGTTAAAGCCGTAGGCCAGCTGCGCATAGCCACCGATCATGTGGGTCGGCTTCGGCGTAATACGCGTCACGGAGTTGTGAATACCGCCGCGCTGCTCGGTGATCTCGGACCCCGGCAGGTTAACGATACGCTCCTGCGCGTGGTACATCATGGTCATCCCGGCCGGTACGCGCTGGCTCACCACCGCTCGCGCCGTCAGGGCGCCGTTGCTGTTGAACACTTCGATCCAGTCGTTATCTTCGATACCCAGATCTTTGGCGTCCGTTTCGCTCATCCAGACAATCGGACCGCCGCGAGAAAGGGTCAGCATCAGCAGGTTGTCGCTGTAGGTGGAGTGGATACCCCACTTCTGGTGCGGCGTCAGGAAGTTCAGCGCTTTCTCCGGGTTACCGTTGGATTTCGCGCCCATCACCGCTTTCACGGAGCGGGTGTCGATTGGCGGACGATACACCAGCAGGCTTTCGCCGAAGTCGCGCATCCACTGGTGATCCTGATACAGCGACTGACGGCCGGACAGGGTGCGCCACGGGATAAGCTCGTGAACGTTGGTGTAGCCCGCGTTATAGGACACATGCTCATCTTCCAGACCTGACCAGGTCGGGCTGGAGATAATCTTGCGCGGCTGCGCCTGAATATCGCGGAAGCGGATTTTCTCTTCCTCTTTATTCGTCGCCAGATGCGTATGGTCGCGGCCGGTGAACTCGCTCAGTGCCGCCCAGGCTTTCACCGCCACGTGGCCGTTGGTTTCCGGGGCCAGGGTCAGGATCATCTCTGCCGCATCAATCGCCGTGTTCAGCATTGGCTGGCCTTTCGCCGGGCCGTCCGCTTTGGTGTAATTGAGCTTGCGCAGCAGGTCCATTTCGCTCTGGGTGTTCCAGGCGATCCCTTTCCCGCCGTTGCCGATTTTCTCCATCAGCGGGCCGATAGAGGTAAAGCGCTCGTAGGTTGCCGGGTAGTCGCGTTCAACCGGAATAATGTGCGGCGCGGTTACGCCCGGGATCAGGTCGCACTCGCCTTTTTTCCAGTCCTTCACGTCCAGCGGCTGCGCCAGCTCGGCGGCGGAGTCGTGCTGGATTGGCAGCGTCACCACGTCGGTCTCTTTGCCCAGGTGCCCCACGCAGACTTCGGAGAATTTCTTCGCGATGTCTTTGTAGATATCCCAGTCGCTTTTCGATTCCCAAGCCGGGTCAACGGCGGCAGACAGCGGATGAATAAACGGATGCATATCCGAGGTATTCATATCGTCTTTTTCGTACCAGGTCGCAGTTGGCAGCACAATGTCGGAGTACAGGCAGGTGCTGGACAGACGGAAGTCGAGGGTCACCACCAGATCCAGCTTGCCGTCGAGACCGTTATCTTTCCACTCCACCTCTTCCGGCTTCACGCCGCCCTGCTTGCCGAGATCTTTACCCTGAATACCGTTTTCGGTACCGAGCAGGTATTTCAGCATGTACTCGTGGCCTTTACCGGACGAGCCCAGCAGGTTGGAGCGCCAGATGAACAGGTTACGCGGATGGTTTTTACCGTTTTCAGGCTGTTCTGCCGCGAAGCGGATTGAGCCATCCTTCAATGATTTCACGGTGTAGTCCACCGGCGACATCCCCGCCTGCTTCGCCTCTTGTGCAATGCGCAGCGGGTTAGTGCCCAGCTGCGGCGCAGAAGGCAGCCAGCCCATACGCTCAGCGCGCACGTTGAAGTCAATCAGGTGGCCGCTGTAGCGGGATTTATCCGCCATCGGCGACAGCAGTTCCTGCGCGGTGACCGTTTCGTAGCGCCACTGGCTGGAGTGGTTATAGAAGTAGGAGGTGCTGTTCATGTGGCGTGCCGGACGCTGCCAGTCGAGGGCAAACGCCAGCGGCTGCCAGCCGGTCTGCGGGCGCAGTTTTTCCTGGCCCACGTAGTGCGCCCAGCCGCCGCCGCTCTGACCAACGCAGCCGCAGAAGATCAGCATGTTGATCAGACCGCGATAGTTCATATCGAGGTGATACCAGTGGTTCAGACCGGCGCCGACGATGATCATAGAGCGACCGTGGGTCTTGTCGGCGTTTTCCGCAAACTCGCGGGCAATACGAACGATCTGCGCGCGCGGTACGCCGGTGATCTGCTCCGCCCAGGCCGGGGTGTACGCCTTCACGTCGTCATAGCCGGTTGCGCAGTTTTCATCGTTCAGACCGCGCTCCAGGCCGTAGTTCGCCATGGTCAGGTCATAAACGGTGGTGACGAGTGCAGTAGAGCCGTCGGCCAGCTGCAGGCGCTTAACCGGCAGCTTGTGCATCAGAACGTTTTTCAGTTCGACCTTGTTAAAGTGCTCGGAACCTTCACCGCCAAAGTACGGGAAGCCGACCTCGGCAATCTCGTCCTGGCTGCCCAGCATGCTCAGACGCAGCTCCGTCTCTTCGCCGGTGGTGCCGTTGCGTTGCTCAAGATTCCACTTGCCCTTCTCTCCCCAGCGGAAGCCAATAGAGCCGTTTGGCACTACCAGCTCGCCGTTGCTGTTGTACGCAACGGTTTTCCACTCAGGGTTGTTTTCCTGACCCAGCGAATCCACCAGATCGGCAGCGCGCAGCGTGCGGCCCGCGGCATAGTAGCCCTCACGCTCTTCCAGCATAACCAGCATCGGCATGTCGGTGTAGCGACGCACGTAGTCGGTAAAGTACTGGCTTGGCTTGTCGAGATGGAATTCACGCAGCATGACGTGGCCCATCGCCATCGCCATCGCGGCGTCGGTACCCTGTTTCGGCGCCAGCCACAGGTCGCACAGCTTGGCGATTTCGGCGTAGTCCGGGGTGACCGCAACGGTTTTGGTCCCTTTGTAACGAACTTCGGTAAAGAAGTGCGCGTCCGGGGTACGGGTCTGCGGTACGTTAGAGCCCCAGGCAATGATGTAGCTTGAGTTGTACCAGTCCGCGGATTCCGGCACATCGGTCTGCTCGCCCCAGGTTTGCGGAGACGCAGGCGGCAGGTCACAGTACCAGTCGTAGAAGCTCAGGCAGGTACCGCCGATAAGTGACAGATAGCGAGCCCCGGAGGCGTAAGAGACCATCGACATCGCCGGGATTGGCGAGAAGCCCGCCACGCGGTCAGGACCGTAGGTTTTGACGGTGTAGACGTTGGAGGCGGCAATCAGCTCGTTCACCTCTTTCCAGGAAGAGCGAACGAAGCCACCGCGACCGCGAGCCTGCTTGAAGCTTTTCGCTTTGTCGGCGTCCTCAATGATGGACGCCCAGGCATCCACCGGATCGCTGTGCTGCACTTTCGCTTCACGCCACATTTTCATCAGGCGCTTACGCATCAGCGGGTATTTCAGACGGTTAGCGCTGTAGAGATACCAGGAGTAGCTGGCTCCACGCGGGCAGCCGCGCGGTTCGTGGTTTGGCATATCCGGGCGGGTACGCGGATAGTCGGTCTGCTGCATTTCCCAGGTCACCAGACCGTTTTTAACGAAAATCTTCCAGCTACATGAGCCAGTGCAGTTTACGCCGTGGGTAGAACGGACGACTTTGTCATGCTGCCAGCGCTGGCGGTAACCGTCTTCCCAGTCCCGGTTGGTATCCAGAACCTGGCCGTGCCCATCGGCAAACGTTTCACCCTTCTGTTTGAAGTAGCGAAACCGGTCCAAAAATTTGCTCATCGGGTATCTCCTGTATGGAGCCTGTGGCTCTCTAAATCGACATTGCTGATTTGCAGCGAAGGTAACGCCCTGAAAGAGGAGGAGAATTGATAACGATCAAGACGAAGAGGGACTTTAAAAGGAGGGGTTAGACTAAATACCACCAAAGCAGTATATTTTTAAAATGAATAAATAAATGATTTATAAAGACATTTTTCATTCATCGTACAATAACTCGGGCAAAATTTAACATCTCAGGTATTAAGGGGTAGACCTGCCTGCAACGCGATGGCGATCACAATGTTACCCGCAGGTGACTGCTGTAAAAGCTTTCAGTATGTTGTAACTATTATTCGACCAAAAAAAACGCGGCCCGAAGGCCGCGCAAACGGATAATCACACTTACTTATTTTTCTTGGTATTACGGCCATATACCAGCCACGTAATCACAACGCAGGCGATATAGAAGACGAGGAAGACTTTCATGGCGCCTGCCGGAGAGCCGGTCAGGTCCAGCGAGATACCGAACGCTTTCGGGATAAAGAAGCCGCCAATGGCGCCAATCGCAGAGATAAAGCCCAGCGCCGCAGCCGTATCTGTCGCCGCTTCACGCATGGCCTGCTCTTCGCTTCCACCCTGCGCTTTCACGCGATCCATCGTCAACTTGCGGAAGATCACGGAGATCATCTGGAAGGTGGAAGCACTCCCCAGTCCGGCGGTCAGGAACAGCACCATAAACACGGCGAAGAAGGCGATGAAGCTACCGCCCTGCCCGTCAGCAGGCAGCGTCAGGAACAGCAGCGCACAGAAGACCGCCATCACAATAAAGTTCACCAGCGTCACGCGGGTACCGCCCAGACGGTCAGAGATCATACCGCCCAGCGAGCGCGCCAGTGCGCCAATGAACGGGCCGAAGAAAGCGAACTGCAGGATCTGCACGTCCGGGAACTGGGTTTTCGACAGCATCGCAAAGCCCGCTGAGAAGCCGATAAACGAACCGAAGGTAGCCAGATACAGCAGCGCCATCACCCAGAGGTGTCCACGCTTCAGCACCGGCAGCTGCTCGCTCAAAGAGGCCTTTGACGCGCTCAGATCGTTCATAAAGAACCAGGCTGCCAGGGTGAAGACCACCAGGAACGGGACCCAAATCCAGGCCGCGTTCTGCAGGTAGAGGGAAGAACCGTCCGCCTGCTCCACGCCACCGCCGCCGAAGGCGGCAAAAATAGACACAGAGATCGCCAGCGGCGCAATCAGCTGCATCACGCTCACGCCCATGTTGCCCAGACCGCCGTTAATGCCCAGCGCGCCGCCCTGCTTCGCTTTCGGGAAGAAGAAGCTGATGTTCGCCATGCTGGAGGCAAAGTTAGCCCCCGCAAAACCGCACAGCAGGGAGATAATCACGAACACGCTGAACGGGGTGGAGGTATCCTGCACCGCGAAGCCAAGCCACACGCAAGGGACGATCATGATGCCCGTACTGAACGCCGTCCAGCGGCGGCCGCCGAAGACCGGCACCATAAACGCGTATGGAACACGCAGCAGCGCGCCAGACAGCGACGGCAATGCGGTCAACATAAACAGCTGATCGGTCGTAAACGTAAACCCAACTTTCGGCAGGTTTACCGCGACCGCGCTAAACAACATCCATACGCAAAACGCTAAAAGCAGACACGGAACGGAAATCCACAGATTCCGGCTTGCTACACGATGGCCGCGCTGTTGCCAGAACGCCGGATCCTCTGGACGCCAGTCTGTAATAACGGCACCATTTTCCCTTTCGGGAGCGGATGAGTGACTCATAGACACCTCTGATTCTCGAATGATGCTGCAAACATTAGGGTTTTAGGGCGGCGGTAAGTTGATATAAATCAAAGGAAAAGTTCGGGGATTTGCGGCGCAAAAAAAGGGCTTATCCTTAGTGAGTAGAATAATTCGGTAAAAAAGACGTGGTTTTTCACTGTACTGACGGTTCCTTGCTACCACCGCTTCTTCGCCTATACTCCGTTGGCAATTTAGGGGTAATCCTTTATTGGTATGGGTATACTCCAGGGTATGCACCAGAATAACGCCATTCCTGCAAGCAGGCCACGTCAGGAGCCCGGCAACTCTATGTTAAAAAGATGTTTATCACCGCTGACTCTCGTGAATCAGCTAGCCCTGATTGTTTTGCTGTCTACCGCCCTTGGCGTGACCGGCATGGCGATTTCCGGCTGGCTGGTACAGGGAGTACAGGGTAATGCACATGCCATCAACGAGGCAGGCTCGCTACGCATGCAGAGTTATCGTCTGCTGGCGTCGGTTCCTCTGACGCAGGGCGATCGGCCCTTGATTGATGAAATGGAGCGCACGGCCTTCAGCCCTGAACTGGAAAACGCTGCCATCCGCGCCGGCCAGCAATCCCAGCTTAAAGCCCTGCAGGGCTACTGGCACACCCAGCTGGAACCCGGCCTGAAACAGGCGCGCAGCGCCGAAACCGTTGCTCAGGACGTAGCGGGTTTCGTATCCCGCATTGACGCGCTGGTCTCCTCTTTCGACCAAACCACCGAATTACGCATCGACCGGGTGGTGATGGTACACCGTGCCATGGCGCTGTTTATGGGCCTGCTGCTGATCTTCACCATTATCTGGCTCCGGGCGCGGCTGCTGAATCCGTGGAAACAGCTGCTGGCGATGGCGCGCGCCGTGACGAACAGAGATTTTACCCAGCGTACGCACATCAGCGGTCGCAACGAGATGGCCATGCTCGGCCAGGCACTGAACACCATGTCGGCGGAGCTCTCTGAAAGCTATGCGGTGCTGGAGCAGCGCGTGCAGGAAAAAACGGCCGGGCTGGAGCAGAAAAACGAAATCCTCTCCTTCCTTTGGCAGGCCAACCGTCGGCTGCACATGCAGGTGCCGTTATGTGAACGCCTTTCGCCGGTGCTGAACGGCTTGCAAAATCTGACCCTGCTGCATGATCTGGAGCTGCGGGTTTACGATGTGGAAGATGAAGATAATCATCAGGAGTTTACCTGTCAGTCCGACATGTCCTGCGATGATAAAGGCTGTCACCTGTGCCCGCGCGGCCTGCCGCTGCAGACTACTGGCGGCACTACCCTGAAGTGGCGGCTGACGGACAGCCATACCCAGTACGGTATTCTGCTGGCAACGCTGCCAGCCGGGCGTCATCTGAGCCACGACCAGCAGCAGCTGGTTGATACGTTGGTTGAACAGCTAACGGCCACGCTGGCGCTAGACCGACATCAGGAAAAGCAGCAGCAGCTGATCGTCATGGAAGAGCGCGCGACCATTGCCCGCGAGCTCCACGATTCTATCGCCCAGTCGCTCTCCTGTATGAAAATGCAGGTGAGCTGCCTGCAGATGCAGGACGCGGAGATGCCGGAAAGCAATAAACAGCTGCTGAGCCAGATCCGCAACGAGCTGAACACCTCCTGGGTACAGCTGCGCGAGCTGCTGACCACCTTCCGCCTGCAGCTGACCGAGCCGGGCCTGCGCCCGGCGCTGGAATCCAGTTGTCAGGAATTTAGCGCCCGGCTGGGCTTCCCGGTGAAGCTGGATTACCAGCTCCCCCCGCGGTTTGTACCTTCCCATCAGGCGATTCATCTGCTGCAGATCGCCCGCGAAGCGCTGAGCAACGTGCTTAAACACGCTGAAGCGACGGCGGTTACGGTCACCGTCAGCCAGCACGCTAACCAGGTCAGGTTGACGGTTTACGACAACGGCCGCGGCGTGCCGGAAAACGCCGAACGCACTAACCACTACGGTTTAATCATTATGCGAGACCGCGCCCAAAGCCTGCGCGGTGATTGCCAGGTTCGCCGGAGAGAGACGGGGGGCACGGAAGTCGTGGTCACCTTCATTCCCGAAAAACCGCTTACAACTGCTCAAGGAGAAACCCATGACTAATCAGGAACCGGCATCCATCCTGTTGATCGACGACCATCCGATGCTGCGTACTGGCGTAAAACAGCTGGTCAGCATGGCACCCGATATTACCGTGGTTGGCGAAGCCAGCAACGGTGAACAGGGCATTGAGCTTGCCGAATCCCTCGATCCCGATCTGATCCTGCTCGATCTCAACATGCCCGGCATGAACGGTCTGGAAACGCTCGACAAGCTGCGCGAGAAATCCCTTTCCGGTCGCGTGGTGGTCTTTAGCGTCTCCAACCACGAAGAGGATGTGGTCACGGCGCTGAAGCGCGGCGCGGATGGCTATCTGCTGAAGGATATGGAGCCGGAAGACCTGCTGAAGGCGCTGCAGCAGGCGGCCGCAGGCGAGATGGTGCTGAGCGAGGCCCTGACGCCGGTGCTGGCCGCCAGCCTGCGGGCGAACCGCGCCACGTCTGACCGTGACGTCAGCCAGTTAACGCCGCGCGAACGCGATATTCTTAAACTGATCGCTCAGGGCCTGCCGAACAAAATGATCGCCCGCCGTCTGGATATCACCGAAAGCACGGTCAAAGTGCACGTGAAGCATATGCTGAAGAAAATGAAGCTAAAATCCCGCGTTGAAGCCGCGGTGTGGGTCCATCAGGAACGCATTTTTTAAGCATTACTCATCCGGCAGCAGCTTCCAGCGCGGGTCGTCGTCAGGTAATGCGGCCAGCGGCTGCACCACAACAAGCGTGATCTCATTGGACGAGACGCGCTGGCCCTTCTCATCTTCCACCACCGCCGAAAGATGCCAGCGGTTTGTCGCCCCCTCGCCGTCATTCCAGGCCGGCATAATCACGCTCCAGCCGTCGGTGCTGTTACTTTTCCCCGGGGACGTCAGGCTTAAGGCCTGGGTATCACCCTGCCAGTGGATCTGGCGGATGCCGTGGGTGCTGCGCACCTGTAGCTTCAGCATAACGGTTTCGCCCCCCTTCAGGTCCCACGGCGGGGTTGCCAGCCAGACGGAGAGCGTTTTTCGCTGGCGGAACTCCATCACCGGCAGGCTGTTACGCTCCGGCGAGTCATAGCGGCTTCCGCGCAGGGATCGCGTGGCGGCGACTTCCCCGGACGAGAGTTGCTTCACCAGCGGCACGCCGAAGCGATAGTTGAGCTTCAGCCCGAGGTTATTCTGGTTCTCTCCGCTTTCGCCCTGCTTATGCGCGGCGGTCAGTGTCACCAGCGGTACGGGGGTATAGTTAAGCCCGAGATTGACCGCTACCGGGTTGTGATAGCCAGTTCCGCTGTTGAAGAGGTCGACGTTGTCGCCAAAATACTGCTCGACGCTGACGCTGGTGTTCAGGTGATGAAACCACGGTAGCCAGGCTTTGGCGGTAACGTCATATCCCCGCGCCATGCGCTGCTCCTGGACGTCAGAGCTGTCGCGCCAGCTGGCAAAAGGCTGATAGTAGTTAGCCGACAGCCGCAGATTTTCTCCCCACACCTCCGCACCCAGCCCGGCACGCTGCAGGTTCTCATCCAGCAGGTTGTCGTAAAAGGTGTTGTAGCCCAGCAGCCATTTCCCGGCCACCCAGCGCTGGCCGATTCCGGCGTTACTGACCAGGCCATCCGTCTGCTGCGTCAGGCCGAGCTGGCTCCAGCTCAGATAACGGTTGTTATCGTTCCAGGGGATAAACCAGCTCCCGCTACTGCCGTTGAATTTGCCCTCATTATCCACGAGCAAATTGACGCTGGCATTCCCCCACGGTGACAGCCAGGATTCAATCTGCTGGTTCACCTCGCCGCTCACCGCGTCGCGCACCTGACCAAAAGCAAACTGCCGCGCCTGCTCGCCCGTTGTCAGGCCGTTGTCGGTCATACTGGCTTCACCAAAGGCTTTCGCCATTTCGGCGAGATGCTTTTCCCCTTCCCCGGTTGGGGCCGCCATGCCGAGATCGGGCAGACTGTCCCCGTTATTATCAAACGGATTTTGTGCCTGCTGGATAAAGGAATTCGGAGCACCATGAACGGCTCCGGCAGTAACAAGGGAGAGTAAAACAAGCGTTCGGAAAGGGGGAGAAACAGTCATCAATGTCGTAAGAATTACCCGGTGCTTACGTAAGAACACCAGTTACCTTAACGCGATTTCTCCCCATTTGCAGCTTTAAGGGGAATTTTCCGGAATTTCCTGAAACATTGTTTTGAGCTCAGGCACGCACGAACCGCAGTTCGTTCCGCAGCGTAACCGCGCGCCCAGCATGGTTACGGAATCACACCCTCCGGCAATCGCTTCCCGTATCGCGTTTTCTCCAACACTGAAACAGCTGCAGATGATGCGCCCCGGACCGGCACTCTTCCCCGCGCCCTGCCCGTTCAGCAGCGCATGCCGCGCTGCGGGCGTCGAGGGTGGCGACTGAAATGCGGCGTCAATCACCGGGTGCGCCAGCTCGGGCAACGCGGTGCCTTCCCAGAAGCCGAGCATCAGATGGCCTTCGTGCCAGGCCAGCACGCTGCTGCGTTCCCCGGTTTGCGCAACCTGCAGCTGCCAGCCGCGCCCGCTGGCATAATCCATGACCCACGGGAGCAGCGGCTTATCACCTGCTATCGTCATTCGCGAGGGTTTACGCCACCAGTGAACCGAAGAGGGTATTTCCGGCCATTCCCGGGCATAGAGCTCCCCCTGCCAGCCGGGCTGCCAGGGCATGATTCTGACGGCGGTTTGTTTACTCTCCGGCTGGCCCGACGCCGGATCGCAACGCCCTTCCACCAGCGCGTTCACCTTACCCTGGCGGGCAAACTCAGCGTTCCAGTGCATCGGGGCAAATGCTTCGCCTTCCCGTATTCCATCGTTGATTCGCACTCTGGCAACCATGACGCCGCGCGGGGAATTGATGCGCGCCAGCTGGCCGTCACACAGGGCAAATCGGATCGCGTCTGCGGCGCAGACCTCAACAAACGGCTCCGCGATATGCTGCATCAGCCGGGGTACGTATCCTGTCCGGGTCATGGTGTGCCACTGGTCGCGGATGCGCCCGGAGTTAAGGATCAGAGGGTAGAGCGCGGTGGTCGTTGCGCCGTGCGGCAGCGGCTCGACCGGCACCAGGTTTCGGCGCGGGAAATCCCCCGTTCGCCATTGATAAGGTTCAAGTCGCTCCCACGCTTCACGGGTTAGCCCGGCCAGCTCATGCAGGTTGAATGCCCGCGCGCCGTCGTTTTCAAAGGCAGTAAGCGCCGCATGCTCGCAAAAAATGTCGTGCGGATGATCCCAGGCAAAGGCCTCGCCGTAGCCCAGCCGTTTTGCAATCTGAGCCACGATCCACCAGTCAGGCTTCGCCTCGCCCGGCGCGGGCAGAAACGCACGCTGGCGCGAAATACGCCGCTCGGAATTGGTCACCGTGCCGTCCTTCTCCCCCCAGCCCAGCGCCGGAAAACGGATATGGGCAAACCGGCTGGTGTCGGTATCTTTCATCACTTCAGAAACCATCACCAGCGGGCACACTGCCAGCGCCTGACACACCGCGTGGCTGTCCGGCAGCGACACGGCAGGGTTGGTGCCCATGATCCACACCGCCTTCACCTCGCCGCGGGCGATGGCGTCAAACAGCTCCACCGCCATCAGGCCCGGCGTCTGCGCCAGCCGTTCCGTTCCCCAGAAACGCGCCACCCGAGAGAGATCGTCCGGCTCGAAGTTCATATGCGCCGCCAGCTGGTTCGCCAGCCCGCCCACTTCACGACCGCCCATGGCGTTTGGCTGTCCGGTCAGCGAAAACGGGCCGCAGCCCGGACGGTTAAATTTCCCGCTGGCAAGATGAACGTTAATGATGGCGCTGCACTTGTCGCTGCCGCTGGTGGACTGGTTGATCCCCATAGTGTAGAGCGTTATCGCCCGCGGCGCGGTGACAAACCAGTCATAAAAAGTCCCCACTTTCTCTGAAGGAAGGTCGCAAAACGCCGCCACGCGGGCAACCGGCCACTCATCGGTGCCCTGAATCAGATTGAGCAACCCCACAAACAGCCCGGCGTCGCTGCCGGGTTTAAGCGCCAGATGCAGGTCGGCAATATCGCAGGTAGCGGTTTTACGCGGGTCAATCACCACCACCTTCATCTGCGGGTTGTTATGCTTTGCCTGCACCAGGCGCTGATAGAGCACCGGATGCGTCCAGGCCGCGTTCGAGCCAGCCAGCACCACCAGATCGCTGTTTTCCACATCCTCATAGCTGCACGGCACCACGTCTTCGCCGAAGGCACGCTTGTAGCCCACCACCGCCGAGGACATGCAGAGCCGGGAGTTGGTATCAATGTTCGCCGCGCCGATAAACCCTTTCATCAGCTTGTTGGCGGCATAGTAATCCTCGGTTAACAGCTGGCCGGAGGCGTAAAACGCCACCGCCTGCGGCCCCCATGTGTCGACGATCTCCCGCAGCCGCTCACCCGCCGCGTTCAGCGCCTGCGCCCAGTCAACCTCAATTCCGTCGACAACGGGGCGCAAAAGCCGCCCCTGCAAACCCGTTGTCTCCCCCAGGGCTGATCCTTTCACGCACAGGCGGCCAAAGTTCGCAGGATGGGTTTCATCCCCACGAACGCTGACCGCGCCATCCTCCACGCTGGCGACCACGCCGCAGCCTACCCCGCAGTAGGGGCACGTTGTCCGGGTATCCGTCATGAGGCCTCCGCACGCATTACCAGCTCTTCGTTTCCGACCCACACCTTGCCGTTTTCAATTTTTACCGGCCAGGCGCGCACCGCGGGTTCACCGTTCTCCACCTGACAGCCGTCGCGCAGACGAATGCGCTGCTTGTAGAGCGGGGAAATTACCACCGGCTCGCCCGCCGCATCGCCAAGGATGCCGCGCGAAAGCACGTTCGCGCTGCTGCCCGGCTCCAGATCGTCCAGGGCATAAACGGACGTTCCAAAGCGGAACAGCGCAATCGGTTTTCGGCCAAGCCGCGCGCCGATGCCCGCCTGCTCCGGGATATCGTCAATGCCGCAGATTTCCTGCCAGCGCTTGCTATCGTCCGACGGTGCGTGGTTCACCGCGGTGCGGAACAGCGCCAGGCGATCAGGATCGTTGAGCGTGGTTTGCCACTCGCACTGGTACGTCTCTACTACCCGGGCCATCTCCTGCTCCAGCTCGTGGGCGATGCCGAGGCTGTCGTTGAGGATCACCTCCCGCAAATAGTCGAGGCCGCCCTCCAGGTTGTCCATCCAGGTGCTGGTGCGCTGCAGGCGATCCGCAGTGCGGATATAAAACATCAGGAAACGATCGACGGTGCGGATCAGTGTTTCGTCGTCCAGATCGCTGGCGAAGAGATCCCCATGCCGCGGCTTCATGCCGCCGTTGCCGCACAGATAGAGGTTCCAGCCTTTGTCTGTGGCAATCACCCCCACGTCTTTGCTCTGCGCCTCCGCGCACTCGCGGGTGCAGCCGGAAACCGCCATTTTGATTTTGTGCGGCGCGCGCAGGCCCTTGTAGCGGTGTTCCAGCCGTACCGCCAGGCCGGTGGAGTCCTGCACGCCGTAGCGGCACCAGGTCGACCCAACGCAGGATTTCACCGTGCGCAGGGATTTCCCGTAGGCGTGCCCGGTTTCAAACCCGGCCTCCACCAGCGCCTGCCAGATTTCCGGCAGCTGTTCCAGAGTGGCGCCAAACAGGTCGATACGCTGCCCGCCGGTGATTTTGCTGTACAGGCCGTAGCGTTTGGCAATCTGACCGATAGCGATCAGCCCGTCTGCCGTCACTTCCCCTGCGGGCATGCGCGGCACGATGGAATACGTTCCGTCTTTCTGGATGTTGGCGAAGTAGCGGTCGTTAGTGTCCTGCAGCGGCAGATGCGCCGGCTTCAGCAGGTACTCGTTCCAGCAGGAGGCCAGCACCGATCCCACCAGCGGCTTACAGATTTCGCACCCGTGGCCCTGACCGTAGCGGCTGATGAGCTGGTCGAAGGTGTGGATATGGTTGACGCGCACGAGGTGGTAAATCTCCTGACGCGAGTACGGGAAGTGTTCGCAGATATCCTTTTTTACCTCCACGCCCTGCTCGGCAAGCTGGAACTCCATCACCTGCTTCACCAGCGCGCTGCATCCGCCACAGCCGGTTGCCGCTTTGGTGCACTGCTTAACGGCGCCGATATCCGCTGCGCCCGCACTCACCGCCCGGCAGATATCGCCTTTACTGACGTTATGACACGAACAGATCTGCGCGCTTTCCGGCAGCGCCGCCACGCCCAGCGCTTTCGGCGCGCTGCCTGACAACGCGGGTAAAATCAGTGTTTCCGGCTCTTTCGGCAGGCTGATGCCGTTAAGCATCATCTGCACCAGCGTGGCGTATTCGCTGGCATCACCCACCAGCACGCCGCCCAGCAGCGTTTTGCCGTCGTGGCTGACCACAATTTTCTTGTAGATTTGCTGCGGGCCGTGCGTCCACTGGTAGCTTAGCGCTCCCGGCGTGCGCCCGTGGGCATCGCCAAAGGACGCCACGTCCACGCCGAGCAGCTTGAGCTTAGTGCTCATATCTGCCCCGGTGAAGGTTTTATTTTCGCCCGCGAGCGCGGCGGCGGCCACGCGCGCCATCTGGTAGCCCGGTGCCACCAGGCCGAAGATTTTCCCTTCCCACAGCGCGCATTCACCGATGGCCAGCACGTCCGGATCGGAGGTCCGGCAGCCGTCATCAATGCAGATCCCGCCGCGCTCGCCGACAGCCAGCCCGCCGCTGCGTGCCAGTGCGTCCTGCGGACGAATGCCGGCAGAAAAGACCACCATGTCCGTTTCCAGCTGTTCACCATCGGCAAAGCGCAGCGTCAGCCCGTCGACCGTCGAGACAATTTCCGTGGTGGCTTTACTGGTGTGAACGCCGACGCCCAGCGCCTCGATTTTCCTGCGCAGCATCGCCGCGCCGTCATTATCAAGCTGCACCGCCATCAGGTTGGGCGCAAACT
Organism: Enterobacter asburiae; assembly: GCA_011754535.1. Lineage (NCBI taxonomy): Bacteria > Pseudomonadati > Pseudomonadota > Gammaproteobacteria > Enterobacterales > Enterobacteriaceae > Enterobacter > Enterobacter asburiae. The sequence goes on from JAAQVN010000001.1 coordinate 2,754,727, forward strand.
CCACCACATGGGTTTCCAGCCCGAGCTGCCTGAGGGCATTCGCCGCCTCCAGCCCGAGCAGGCCGCCGCCAATCACCACGCCGCGGCGCGAGCCCGCGGCGTGGGCCGCAATGTTGTCCAGGTCGTCAAGGGTGCGGTAGACAAAGCAGCCCGGCAGATCGTTGCCCGGCACGGGCGGGACGAACGGGTATGAGCCGGTCGCCAGCACCAGTTTATCCCAGTGCGTTTCATGCCCGCTGGCGGTACGTACCACGCGCGCGTCGCGGTCGACAGCGACGATCTGCTGCGACAGGCGCAGCTCAATGCCGTTGTTGGCAAAGAAATCCCCTTCCACCAGCGAGAGCGACGCCGCGCTGCGTCCGCCAAAATATTCCGAGAGGTGCACGCGATCGTAGGCGGCATAGCGCTCCTCGCCAAAGACAACGATCTGATACTGCTGATGCAGATTGCGGTTAACGCAGTCTTCGAGGAAATGATGGCCGACCATACCGTGCCCAACCACCACCAGAGTAGGTTTTGTCATAGCGTTCTGTCCTGCAACCTGCGGTTGCGTAGTGAAACGATCGAACAGCCAGTCCGCGTGGGCGGGCTCAGCCGTTGCCAGTAAATCGGTAAATGTTGCCGCGCTGCGGCAGTCGCCCATCAGCAGCACGCCAGCCAGCGCCCCCTGATGAATAAGTAAACGCCGATAGTGGCGGGTCAGCGGATCCCATGAACTCCAGACCACATCGCTCTCCAGCGCTTCCGCACGCCCGAGGCTGAACAGCTCCACGCCGGTCACCTTGAGGCGCATGCCGTTGTCGGTCAGGGCAAACGGCGCGGTAACGTCCCCGGCCAGCCGCGCGGCGAGAATATCCGCCTGCGCCAGGCAGGGGGCGACCAGGCCAAACGTCTGGCCGTCAATCTCACAGCACTCGCCAATGGCGTAGACGTTCGGCCTGGAAGTCCGCATCTGGTGATCCACCACGATGCCGCGCGCGCAGCAAATGCCGCTGGCCTGCGCCAGCGCGACGTTGGGCTGCACACCGGTCGCCAGCACCACACGCGCGGCGGTGACTCGGCGTCCGTTCAGCAGCGTCACGCTATTCCCGTCAATTGCCGCGATACCGGAGGCGAGTTCACAGCTAACGCCCCGCGCCGCCAGCGCCTCTTCCAGCAGCATTCCCGCCTGCTGGTCCAGCTGCTGCTCCATCAGCCACGGACCGCGATGAACGAGCGTGACGTTGTCACCTGAACGCGCCAACGCTGCCGCCGTCTCTACGCCGAGCACGCCGCCCCCCAGCACCACCGCCGGACCGGCGATCGCCTGAATGGCCCGGGTATCCTCCAGGGTACGGAACGTGAAGACATGCGGCGCATCACCGCCAGGGATCGGCGGCACAAAGGGCGTTGACCCGGTAGCAAATACCAGCGCATCCCAGCCCAGCGTGTGGGCGGTGGTTTGCATTTCCCGCATGTCCATGTCCACAGCGAGCGCCTTTTCACCCCGCAGCACCGTTACGCCCCGCTCCTGGTACCAGCGGTCATCCTGAAGGCAGATGCCCGCAGCCGTTTTTTCACCGCCCAGCACCGGCGAAAGCTGGATGCGGTTATAGGCATGCTCCGGCTCATCACCGATGACGGTGATAGCGAACCGACCGGAAGCACGCCCGGTGAGCGAAGCAATCAGCCGGGTTGCCGCCATGCCATTCCCGATAATGACCAGTCGCATCAAAGCCCCCTCGCTACGCCGCTTTCGGCTGTTTTTCGTAGAGGAAATGAAGGATCTGCTGACGCATGTGGTGATAGCGGCTATCGTCCGCCAGCTGAACCCGGTTGCGCGGACGCGGCAGGTCTACGCGTAGGATCTCCCCGACGGTTGCCGCCGGGCCGTTGGTCATCATCAGCACGCGATCGGAAAGCAGCACCGCCTCGTCCACGTCGTGGGTAATGAGCACGATGGTGGTGTTCAGCGCCTGCTGGATCTGCATCACCGAGTCCTGCAGGTGGGCGCGCGTCAGCGCATCCAGCGCGCCGAACGGCTCATCCATCAGCAGCACTTTCGGCTTCATCGCCAGCGCGCGGGCAATGCCGACGCGCTGCTTCATGCCGCCGGAGATCTCCCCCGGACGCTTGTGCAGCGCGTGGCCCATCTGCACGCGGTCAAGGTTGTGCTCTATCCACGCTTTGCGCTCGGCCTTGCTCATGGTGTCACGGAACACCTGATCCACCGCCAGCGCCACGTTGTCGAAGCAGGTCAGCCACGGCAGCAGCGAATGGTTCTGGAACACCACCGCGCGCTCGGGCCCCGGCCCGGCGATTTCGCGGTTGTCGCAAATCAGCCCGCCTTCCGTCGGCAGCGTAATGCCGGCGATGAGATTCAGCAGCGTTGATTTGCCGCAGCCGGAGTGGCCGATCAGGCTAACGGTTTCGCCCTCGTGGATATCAAAAGAGACGTTTTGCAGCGCCAGAAACTCGCCGCTGGCGGTGGAAAAACGCTGGCTCACGGCCTGGACCTGAATTAATGGTTTCATGTTCGCTCCTTATTTTTCCTGCCAGCTAAAGCGACGGGCGATCAGCATCAGCCCCTGCTCCAGCAGCAGCCCGACCACGCCAATGATGACGATGGCGATGAGAATGTTTTCGACGTTGAGGTTGTTCCACTCGTTCCAGATCCAGAAGCCGATGCCGAGGCCTCCGGTGAGCATCTCGGCGGCGACAATCACCAGCCAGGCGATGCCGATGGAGAGGCGCACCCCGGTCAGTACAGCGGGCAGCACCGCCGGAAAAAGAATGCGGCGCATAATGGTCCACTCGGAAAGCTGCAATACGCGGGCGACGTTGAGGTAATCCTGCGGAATGCGGCGCACGCCTTCGGCGGTGTTGATGACCATCGGCCAGATGGAGCAGATAAAAATGGTCCAGCTCGACGCGGGCTCCGCCTTCTGGAACAGCAGCAGGCCGATGGGCAGCCAGGCCAGCGGGCTGACCGGGCGCAGAAGCGCAATCAGCGGGTTAAACATGCGCGCGAAAAAGGTGAAGCGGCCAATCAAAAAACCCAGCGGTATGCCCACCAGCGCCGCCAGGCCAAAGCCGATGGCAACGCGCTGCAGTGAAGCAAGCACGTTCCAGCCAATGCCCATATCGTTAGGCCCGTCGCGATAAAACGGATCGGCGAAAAGGGTAATAGCGGAATCAAGCGTGCTGAGCGGCGTCGGGAAACCTTTGCTGTTTATCGCTGCCAGCTGCCAGAGCACCACCAGCAGCCCGAGACCGAGCAGCGCCGGAATCACGCGCTGTAAAAAATCGTTCATCCGGCGCGCAAATGCGGGCGGGCGGCGGCGAACCTGTACCGGAGGCAGGACAATCACTTCCCCGCTCTCTGACGTCTGTTGTGGTTTCGTATTTTGCAGATGCGGCATAATCAGGCCCCTTTACGGTGAATAGCGAAACGGCTGGCGTACCCTTCCGGATCGGTGCCGTTCCAGACGGTGCCGTCCATCAGCGTGCTGCTGCGGTACGGTGATGACGGTGCGGACATGCCGCCGACCGCGGCAGCGGCATCCTGCCAGACCGCAGTCTGGTTAATGCGCTGCGCGATGCCCGCATAGTCCGGCGCGGCTTTGAGCAAGCCCCAGCGGCGGAACTGGGTTAAGAACCACATACCGTCGGAGTGGTACGGGTAGCTGACGGCCCCCTCGTTGAAGAAGCGGATCGGGTGCGCGTCCTGCCAGCGCTGGCCCAGGCCGTTGTCGTACTCGCCGAGCATGCGCCCGGTAAGATACTGTTCTTTGCAGTTGAGCCACGCCCGGCGGGAGAGGATCTGCGCGGTTTCGCGTTTGTTTTCCGGGGATGCCTCGATCCAGCGCGCGGCCTCCAGCACCGCGCTCACCAGCGCCCGCGCGGTGTGCGGATTTTTCTCCACCCAGTCACGGCGCGTACCGAGGATTTTTTCCGGATGATCGGCCCAGATAGACTGCGACGTGGCGGCGGTAAAACCGATGCGGTCGTTAATCGCCCGCGCGTTCCACGGCTCGCCGACGCAGAAGCCCACCATGTTGCCAATGCGCATGTTCATCACCATCTGCGGCGGCGGCACGACGACCGTGCGCACGTCCTCAAACGGATTAATACCCGCGCTGGCCAGCCAGTAGTAGAGCCACATGGCGTGCGTCCCGGTCGGGAAGGTGTGCGCGAAGGTATAGGTTCCCGGCGCTTGCTGCCCGATCAGCGTTTTCAGCCCATCGAGGTCGCGAACGCCCTTCTCTGCCAGATCGCTGGAGAGCGTAATGGCCTGACCGTTCTGGTTGAGGGTCATCAGGTTCGCCATCTGCTGCGGTTTGCCGGCGATGCCCAGTTCCAGGCCGTACAGCAGGCCGTAAAGAATGTGTGCGGCATCAAGTTCCCCCGCCACCAGCTTGTCGCGCACCGCCGCCCAGCTCGCCTCTTTGGTGGGAACAAGGGTGATACCGTATTTTTTATCAAAGCCTTTCAGGGCTGCGATAACCACCGGCGCGCAGTCGGTCAGCGGGATAAACCCGACGCGCACCGTCTCCTGTTCCGGTTTATCCGAGCCTGCCGCCCAGGCGGCCTGCATTACACCTGGTAATAGCACTGCGCCACTCGCCAGCATGCTGGCCTGCAAAAATCGCCGTCTCGACAAATCCGCCATAACCGCTCCCGAAAAAAAGCCAAAAAAAAGCGCCCGCCGTGCCGAAGCACCGCTGGACGCCTTTATCCCGAAGACTGATGCACCGCCGTTGGCGCACCGTCAAAAATGGTTAATTGAATAATGCAAAGCTAATGCCAGGTCTGAAGACTCTGTTTCAGGGCCTGAAGCCGGGTTTTGCCCGCGTTCACGCACCTCAATCAGGCATAAAATGCCCGCTGATTGTGCAGCTACTCCTTAGGTGTTACCTGCCACACGCTCTTCACCGTAAGCAGCGCGCGGGCGATATCCACCATGCGCTGGTTCTTGTCCATCGCCATTTTGCGCAGCGTCGTCCAGGCCTGCTCTTCACTCATATGCTGATGGGTCATAAGCACGCTTTTGGCTTTATCAATGGTTTTGCGCTCCTCAAGCGTATCGCGCAGCGACGCGAGCTGGCGGGACAGCTGCTCTATTTCACGCGCCTGCTGGCGAACCAGGGTCAGCAGCGGTTTATCCGGGTAGTGAGCAAGCGGATCGTCCTCTTCATCCCCAGGAAGCGGGTACGCCTCGTCGCGCTGAATACGCTCATCCACCGCGACCATCAGATCGGCGATGATCGTCTCTTCCAGCGCGCGCAGATGCTCCAGCCGCGCCGTTTGCAGCGCAAACCAGGCGAGCGCGGTATGGCCATTGTCTGCGGCAGGCTGGCGGGTACAGGCCACGCGCCGGAGTTGCTCCGTCTCACGATCGGGCTGGCAGTTGAGTGAGAATATAGTCTGCACGTCAGCCTGGCTGTGGGAGAGAAAGATCTCAAAGCAGGCCTGCTGCCCGTCAATGCGGTCAACCAGCCGCTGGCGCGTCACATCGTCGAAAAAGCCCTGCGTAAAGCCAATCGCCCCCAGGGCCCGCTCCTGTCCTGCCAGCTCTTTCCCCTGCATCAGGCTATAAAGCGCGACGAAACGGCCCGCGATTTGCGGGTCGTCAATGCTGTCATTAAGCTGAGGCACGATACTGAGCAGGTGGCGCAGCATACGGGAGTAGTGCTCCATTGCCTGCGGAGCCGTTAGCGTTTGCCGACTTACACCGTCGCGCAGCGCGGGAAGCGTCTCAAGCGTGAGCAGCGCATTGCCGATACGTTCGCAAACGGCGCTTCCCGGGAAGGCGGACTGTTTTCCAAGAATGTCATTCAGTGCAGCAAGGTTTTCGTCCACCAGCGCCCGGCTGGCTTTGCATTCAGGCGCGTAGAGCTTACCCTGTGAGCAGAGCCAGACGTTGGACGCCCCGCGCTCGCACTGGAGCATATGCACCAGCTGGCTAATGCCGTGCACCAGCACGTTCAGCTGCGCCAGCCTGCTGAGCTGCTCCCGGCGCATACGCCTTGCGCGCTGGAGCCATTCGGTTGCACCTGGCGAAATGCCGGCCATTAATGTCATGCTTACTCTCCCGGACAGCGAAACTCCGGGTAATTAAGCAATATTCGTGCCTTTTAAAGAACAGGAGTCAACATGCAGAAGATTGTGATCGTCGCCAACGGTGCGGCCTACGGCAGCGAATCCCTTTTCAACAGCCTGCGCCTGGCGATCGCGCTACGCGAAAAAGAGAGCGACCTGGCGTTACGGCTTTTTTTAATGTCGGACGCCGTCACTGCCGGGCTGAAGGGGCAGAAACCGGCAGAGGGCTATAACATTCAGCAGATGCTGGAGATCCTGACCGCGCAAAATGTACCGGTGAAACTGTGCAAGACCTGCACCGACGGGCGAGGTATTACCGGGCTGCCGCTGATCGATGGCGTGGAAATCGGTACGCTGGTGGAACTGGCCGAATGGACGCTGACCGCGGATAAAGTATTAACTTTTTAATAATAAACCCGTAAAAATATTATTTTCTTATGGACGCGGTTTCAGCATCAAGTTTACCTGCGGGGTTGCCGATAGGCATGGAAACAACACAGCAGGTATTTCACTTATGTTCAGATCCATTCGCGCACGCATTATCGCCGCGACGACAGGCTGCCTTGTCGTCGCCCTTCTTCTCAATACCGTTATTAACTTCCAGGTGACGCGCCAGGATAACCAGCAGTCCCAGCGCGATATTCTGACCAGCACCAGCGCCAGCCACAACATGGCGATTGCCGACTGGGTCAAAAGCAAAATGACGGTGATTGCCTCCGCGCAGAGCATCGCACTGGCTGACGATCCCGTTCCGGTATTTAAGCAGCTTGCCCAGGCTGGCGGCTTCACCAACGTCTACGTGGGCTACGCCAGCAAGACGGCGAAATTCTCCGACCCGGCGGGCGTCCCGGCGGATTATGACCCGACCATACGCCCCTGGTACCAGCAGGTGGTGAGCACGGACGGCCCGGTTGTGACGGCGCCCTACGTTGATGCCGGGACCGGGAAGCTGGTGGTGACATTTGCCGTGCCAGTGAAGGAGAATGGCACTCTGAAAGCGGTGGTGGCGGGCGATGTCGCCATGGATAGCGTGGTGGCGAACGTGCGCGGTATCCACCCCACGCCTGCCAGCAGCGGGTTACTCCTGAACACCGACGGCACGGTGATTGCCGCCAACGAGCCGGCCCTGACGCTGAAGCCGTTTGCCGAGACGATCAAAGGCATCGACCTTGCAGCGCTGAAAAGTGGTAACCCGGTCGACGGAACGCTGAATGACGAGGAAAAAACCTTTATCGCCTCAGCCGTGCCGGGCACGAACTGGCTGCTGGTCGTCGCCCTCGATAGCAGCGACGCCACCTCCGGCATGCGTTCCCTGCTGAAAGCGTCGGCGATTTCGCTGGTGATCCTGGCATTCCTGAGCGGCGCTATTGTTCACGTCCTGATTGCACGCCTGCTGAAGCGTCTGTCCGACATTCGCGACGCGATGCACAGCATTGCCAACGGCACCAACGATCTTTCCCAGCGCCTGCCGGACAGCGGCGATGACGAAGTGGCGCAAATTGCACAGGCGTTTAACGCCTTCAGCGATAAGCTCTCGGTGGTGATGGCCCAGCTTCGCGACGCCAGCGCCTCGGTGAAAAACGCCGCGCAGGAGATTGCGGCAGGCAACCAGGATCTTTCCGGACGTACCGAGCAGGCCGCGTCCAGCCTTCGCGAAACCGCCAGCGCCGTGGAAGAGATAACCGCCTCCGTCACCCAGTCGAATGAATCGGCAGCAGAAGCCAACGACCAGGCAAGCCGGGCCTCTGCGGCCGCAGCGCGCGGCGGTGAAGTGGTCTCGCAGGCCATCAGCACCATGCAGTCCATCGAAGTGGCTTCTGCAAAAATTGGCGATATCACCAGTGTGATCGACGGCATCGCCTTCCAGACCAACATTCTGGCGCTGAACGCCTCCGTCGAGGCGGCACGTGCCGGTGAGCAGGGCCGCGGGTTCGCTGTGGTGGCCGGCGAAGTGCGGAACCTCGCCAGCCGCAGCGCCCAGGCGGCGAAAGAGATCAAATCGCTTATCGACTCTACCACAGACAGCGTGGCCACCGGCTCGCGCTACGTGCATCTGGCCGGGGAAAGCATGGATGAGATCCGATCCAGCATCGGCAGCGTCTCCGGCATCATGCGCGAAATATCTATTGCGACCAGCGAACAGATGAAAGGCATTCACGAGATCAACCACGCGGTAACCCACCTCGACCGGATGGTGCAGCAGAACGCCGAGCTGGTGGTGCAGTCCGCCGCGGCCGCCAGCGCATTGCAAAGCCAGGCGGGCGACCTTGCTGAAACCGCCGGTCATTTCCGCATTTAATTTTATTTCCGCGCGGGTTTACCGGGTAAAACCCGCGCCAGCTGAATGCTTTCAGGCATTTTGTCATTTTTGTTTAAACGTTATGCCATTTTTTGATCAAAATCAGCATCCCTCGCCTCCCTCTTTGGTGTTATGCAATGAGTATTTTGTGAACAATATCACGCTCGGGATGGGCAAAATCGACGGGGTAAATAAATGGCACTGGTGAAAACAAGTTTGAAACTGTTTGGCGGGGATACGGTGGTGGTGCGTTGCTCAGAGCGCTGTCGTATTCATCTGATGAGTGCGAAAGCACAGAAGCAGTCCCAGGCGGATATTCTGACCGTTCAGGATGATAAGGCCTGGCTAACCGTGCCGTATACCGGCACGTGGGATGTTCTGATCGACAGCCACAGCCAGTCGCTGGAACATTCGGTCAGTTACGTGGCAGCGTAATTTAAACGCCCGGCGAGCCGGGCGTATTCTCAGGCAAAACCCGGTCGCAGCGTGCTGTTGAGCGGGTTCCCTTCCAGCAACGCCTTCACCTTTACCACCAGCTCATTCAGACAATCGTCCTGCATGCCGAGGCGGGTCAGCTCCTGATCGAGGGAGAAGAGATACTGCGCGTTGGTGCCGAGCGGCCCGCTGGCGGCGGCAATTAACGGGGCAATCACCTGCGTGCGGGTGTCCGCCTCATACAGCGGATGGCGCGGATCCATAATAAACACCAGCGCGTTTACGGTGCGTCCGTCGTCAAGCTCCAGCTTGCACCAGCTCGGCATATAGCAGCCGGTGATCATCTCGCGCTTCCAGAGCAGCGTCAGCTCCTCTTCGAGCGTGGCATCCGGCAGGCGATACGCCACGCCCGTGGTGCGTCCGCCCTCTTTCAGTGCAAGCATGCGCCCTGGCTGACAGGCGCTGCCGCGTCCGGCCGTCAGGCGCAGGCAAAATGCGCGGTGCCAGCCGGGCAACGTACCCGTTGCCGATTCAACAAATTCGAGAGCCGGGTTCCACATCAGTGAACCGTAGCCAAAAATCCATACCGGGCCATCATCCGGGCGGCAGGCAAGCGTGGCAGCGAGCGACGCCGCACGTTGTTCAGCTGACCAGAGAAGCGATTCCTCAATAGCACCAAATGCCGTCTTACAATCTGCCTTCATTAAGAAATCACGCGTTAACACTTTACACCTCCGCCACTGCATGCTTCCTTGCGACATCTGTAATTCGCCTTCCCGACATTCTGTGCTGGTCATTTTGCCAGCAGTCAAATAACGATAAGCAATTAGCGGACCAGTTGCAATACAACGGAAGTTCAACCGCCTGAAAAGTCAAAATGAAGGCAGCGAATAATTTCACGGCTATTTCTTTTTATGCCATTTATCATCGTCTCCTTTCTCATAGTCATGTTTTACTGCGGCCCAGGCGACTTTGTGTGCCGTCTCTTCCCGGCTGGCATCATCCCGCCGATCGTCCTTATCTTTGTACTGATCCCATGCGCTGTTAAATGCTTCTTTATAGATATCCTGGGCGTGTTCGGGCAGGACGTTTTTCACGTTATCGGGTAATTCGCGTTTCGTTTTATATGGCATCACTAACCTCTCTTTTGGCTAAAGAGTAAGTGTGGACGACGATACGCCATGGTGCCACCCGGCAATAGATACTGATTAAACTAAATTCATAATCTATTGTTATTTAATTACTATTTAAATTAAATATCTTATTACAGGCATCAAACATGAAAACCATGACAAAGGGTAAAATTAAGTAAAAAATAAAGGGTATTTAACAGATTTCTGTTAGTTTAATGCCCTCAAAATCTATCTATAATTACAAGCACCTGCATTGATGGAGAAGCACATGACAGCAACACACGAGGCGGTAAAGACCCGCCACAAGGAGACGTCACTCATTTTCCCGGTTCTGGCACTGGCTGTGCTGCTCTTCTGGGGAAGCAGTCAGTCACTGCCAGTGGTGGTTGGTATCAATATTCTTGCTCTGGTCGGCATCTTAACCAGCGCATTTAGCGTCGTTCGCCATGCGGACGTATTGGCCCACCGTCTGGGCGAGCCGTACGGCTCGTTAATTCTCAGCCTTTCTGTCGTTATTCTCGAAGTCAGCCTGATTTCCGCGCTCATGGCGACCGGCGATGCCGCCCCAACGCTGATGCGCGACACGCTCTACTCCATCATTATGATTGTGACGGGCGGCCTGGTGGGCTTCTCCCTTCTGCTGGGCGGACGCAAATTTGCGACCCAGTATATGAACCTGTTCGGTATTAAACAGTATCTGATTGCCCTCTTCCCGCTGGCCATTATCGTGCTGGTCTTTCCGATGGCGCTGCCGGGCGCGAATTTTTCTACCGGTCAGGCACTGCTGGTCGCGCTGATTTCCGCCGCCATGTACGGCGTGTTTCTGTTGATTCAAACCAAAACGCACCAGAGCCTGTTTGTGTACGAGCATGAAGATGACGGCGACGATGATGACCCGCACCACGGTAAGCCGTCGGCCCACAGCAGCGCGTGGCATACGGTTTGGCTGATCGTGCATCTGATCGCGGTTATCGCGGTCACCAAGATGAACGCCAACCCGCTGGAGACGCTGTTAACCGAGCTGAACGCCCCGGTGGCCTTTACCGGTTTCCTGGTGGCGCTGCTGATCCTGTCCCCTGAGGGTCTGGGCGCGCTCAAGGCGGTGCTGAACAATCAGGTGCAGCGCGCAATGAACCTGTTCTTCGGCTCCGTGCTGGCGACCATTTCCCTCACCGTACCGGTGGTGACGCTGATTGCCTTTATGACGGGTAACGATCTGCAGTTTGCGCTGGGCGCGCCGGAGATGATTGTGATGGTGGCCTCGCTGCTGCTGTGCCAGATTTCATTCTCCACTGGCCGCACCAATGTGCTGAACGGCGCAGCGCATATGGCGCTGTTTGTAGCGTATTTGATGACGATTTTTGCGTAGCCTTTTTGCCCAGCGGCGCTTCGCTTGCAGGGCCTACGGGTTTTGTAGGCCGGGTAAGCGCAGCGCCACCAGGCAATATGCCCCATAAAAAAACCCGCCGAAGCGGGTTTTTTATTAGTTGCTGGTATCCAGCTCGTCGAAGCTCTTCACCAGATCGTCAATCGCTTTGATCTGCTTCAGGAACGGCTCCAGCTTATCCAGCGGCAGCGCGGAAGGACCATCGCATTTCGCGTTAGCCGGATCCGGGTGCGCTTCAATGAACAGACCCGCCAGACCGGTCGCCATACCGGCACGCGCCAGCTCGGTCACCTGGGCACGACGACCGCCGGACGCGGCGCCAAACGGGTCGCGGCACTGCAGCGCGTGGGTCACGTCGAAGATCACAGGGGACTGGTTAGAGACGTTTTTCATCACGCTGAAGCCCAGCATGTCCACAACCAGGTTGTCGTAACCGAAGTTAGCGCCACGATCGCACAGAATAATTTTGTCGTTACCGCCTTCGATAAACTTATCAACGATATTGCCCATCTGGCCTGGGCTCACAAACTGCGGTTTTTTCACGTTGATCACGGCACCGGTTTTCGCCATTGCGGCAACCAGGTCGGTCTGGCGAGCCAGGAACGCCGGAAGCTGAATCACGTCTACCACGTCTGCCACAGGCTGCGCCTGCCAGGACTCATGCACGTCGGTGATCACTTTCACGCCAAACGTCTGCTTCAGCTCCTGGAAAATTTTCATCCCCTCTTCCAGGCCCGGGCCGCGGTAAGAGTTGATGGAGGAGCGGTTGGCTTTGTCAAAAGAGGCTTTAAACACGTACGGAATGCCCAGCTTCTGGGTCACGGTCACGTAGTGCTCGCAGATACGCATGGCGAGATCGCGGGATTCCAGCACGTTCATACCGCCAAACAGCACGAACGGCAGGTCGTTTGCCACGTTGATATCACCAATGCTAACCACTTTTTGTTTCATAGGATCGCCTTATTCAGGTGTGAATCGGAATTAAGATTAATGCAGTGTAATTTGTTTGTGCGAGATCGCGTTGATCTGCGCGCGAATCATTTCGCTAATCGGATCTTCCGGGCACTGTTCGACGAAATAGCTCAGATCGTTCAGCGCCACGTGCTCGCAGTCGAGCTGGGCATAGATAAGCCCGCGGTCGCGTATTTCGTACGGATCTTCCGGATTAAACTGCAGCAGCACTTCGCTGGCACGCAAGGCCAGCTCCATCTGACGCTCTTCCATCAGCGCTGACTTCAGCGTATCCAGCAGCTTGCGGATGACTTCGGCGTTGTCGGCTTCGTCGAGATCTTCGTTAAAGAGCTCGGCCACCGGGCTGATGTTGCCCTTCAGCCAGACGTCCAGCGTATGCTCATCAAGCGTGTCGCCATTAAACGGATTAATGAGCCACATCTCACCGTCCAGCCACTCCGCACGCAGGATCATCTGCGTCGGAAAAATGACCGGCACCAGCGGAATATCCAGCCGGTGCGCAACCCACAGCAAAATAGAGCCCAGCGCAACAGCGCTGCCCTGACGATTTTTTAAGACCTGGTCCAGCCATAATGCGTCAGACAGGCGATACACGCCACGCGTGTCGCAGAAACCCCATTCGCCGTAGAAAAGTTCCAGAAGCTTCTCTAATTGCCAGTCCTGCGGGCGCGCCTGATTGATCTCTTCACGCGCCAGGCTGACCAGATTCTCCAGCTCATCGTAGACGTACTGCGACGTAAAATCGTCGCGTATCATCTCCGAAATCAGGATCATGCCATCGCAAAGCGGCACTTTATTAAATTCGAAATCGGCTAAGGACTTCATGACTTACCCCAGTAACGACTGAGCGAACAAGGACGCTCAGGCGCGATAAAACTCAAAACGATGTAGATGATAACGCCAAACTGCCTTTCAGTCAGCCTTACGCCTTTATCAGTAAATGGCAGATACCCGGCACTCAAGCCCACTGCCCCAGCGTCAGGCGTTCGTTGCCGCCGTAGTCGCGACAGGTTTCGACTGCGACGTAGCCTGCTTGCGTAAACAGTGACCGCACGGCTTCTCCCTGCGTCCAGCCATGCTCCACGAGCAGCCAGCCGCCAGGAAGTAAATGTTTCCGTGACATTGTCACAATGTGATCAAGATCGGCTAATCCCGCGTTGGCGGCAACGAGCGCCGTCAGCGGTTCGAAGCGAACATCGCCCTGCGCAAGGTGTGGGTCATGTTCGTCGATGTAAGGAGGATTGCTGACAATCATCGCAAATGAGCGATTCTCCAGCGCGGCAAACCAGCTGCTTTGCAGCACCGTCACGTTGCGGAGAGCGAGACGTTCCACGTTACGCTGCGCCAGCGCCACCGCGTCGGGCATCACATCTACCGCCGTCACATCGCAATCGGGGCGCTCGCTGGCGAGCGCCAGCGCGATAGCACCTGTTCCCGTCCCGAGATCGAGAATGCTGCAGGGAGCTGTTGGTAAACGCGCCAGCGCCTGCTCCACCAGACATTCAGTGTCCGGACGCGGGATCAGCGTTGCCGCCGAGACGTACAGCGGTAGCGACCAGAACTCGCGCTCACCGACCAGGTGCGCCACCGGCTCGCCCGTTTTACGGCGGGCAAGCAGCGCGGCGAGCCGTACTTCCTGCTCAGCGGTCAGCAGCGTCTCACCGAATGCCAGCAGGTACGTGCGGGCTTTACCCGTCACATGCTCAAGCAAAATTTCGGCATCACGCTTCGGGCTTTCGCTTTCTGAAAGCTCACCGGTCGCCTCGCGTAACCAGCGCTGAAAATCCATTATTCCTGCTCGGACAGCGCCGCCAACTGGTCGGCCTGGTATTCCTGCACGATAGGCTCAATCAGCATGTCCAGCTTCCCTTCCATCACCTCGTCCAGACGGTACAGGGTCAGGTTGATACGGTGGTCGGTCACGCGGCCCTGCGGGAAGTTGTAGGTGCGGTTACGGTCGCTGCGATCGCCGCTGCCCAGCAGGTTACGACGCGTAGAGGCTTCCGCCTGCTGACGCTTCGCCATTTCAGCCGCGTGGATGCGCGCACCCAGCACGGACAACGCTTTGGCTTTGTTTTTGTGCTGCGAACGTTCGTCCTGGCACTCCACCACGATGCCGGTCGGCAGGTGGGTAATACGGATGGCGGAATCGGTGGTGTTAACGTGTTGTCCACCCGCGCCGGAGGAACGGAAGGTGTCGATGCGCAGATCCGCCGGGTTGATGTCCGGCAGTTCCGCTTCCGGCAGCTCCGGCATCACCGCCACCGTACAGGCGGAGGTGTGAATGCGGCCCTGAGATTCCGTGGCCGGCACGCGCTGCACGCGGTGACCGCCGGATTCAAACTTCAGACGGCCGTACACGCCGTCGCCGCTGATCTTGGCGATAACCTCTTTGTAGCCACCGTGTTCGCCTTCGTTGGCGCTCATGATCTCGACGCGCCAGCGGCGCGATTCGGCGTAGCGGCTGTACATGCGGAACAGATCCCCGGCAAACAGCGCCGCTTCGTCACCGCCGGTACCGGCGCGCACTTCCACAAACGCGTTACGCTCGTCGTCCGGATCTTTCGGCAGCAGCAGCACCTGAAGCTGCTGCTCCATCTCTTCAGAACGCGCTTTTGCATCCTGCAGCTCTTCCTGCGCCATCTCGCGCATCTCAGGATCGTCGAGCATCATCTGCGCGGTTTCAATATCTTCCTGAACCTGTCGCCAGTCGGTAAAGCATTTAGACACATCACTCAACTGCGCATATTCACGCGAAAGCGCGCGAAAACGTTCCTGGTCCGCGATGGTCCCGGCATCGCCGAGCAGCGCCTGTACTTCTTCATGGCGCTCGTGCAGAGCTTCCAGTTTAGCGACGATAGAAGGCTTCATAGGCGTAAGTGCACCTTGTCTTAGAAAATGGGTATAGGGCGCTATTCCAGCCCGAGGCTGTTGCGCAGAATAGTCAGGCGTTCATCATCCCCGTCACGGGCAGCCTGTTGAAGAGATTTGGTTGGGGCATGGATCAGGCGGTTGGTCAGCTTCCACGCCAGATCCTGCATAATCGCCTGCGCGTCGCCGCCCTGTTCCAGGGCCGCTAACGCTTTGGCAGTCAGGTCATCACGCACCTGCTCCGCCTGCCCGCGGTACTCGCGGATGGTCTCGCTGACGCTTTGCGCGCGCAGCCAGGCCATAAACTCGCTGGTTTCCTGCTCAACGATAGTTTCCGCCTGCACCGCCGCCGCTTTACGCTGGGCGAGGTTGTGCGAAATGATGCTTTGCAGATCATCCACGCTGTAGAGGTAGGCGTTCGCCAGCTTGCCGACTTCTGGCTCAACATCGCGCGGAACGGCGATATCCACCAGCAGCATAGGCTGATTACGACGCGACTTCAGCGCGCGCTCCACCATCCCTTTACCGATGATTGGCAGCGGGCTGGCGGTAGAGCTGATAATAATGTCCGCCTCTTTCAGGCGTTCATCGATGTCGCTCAGCGCAACCACCTCTGCACCCACTTCATCCGCCAGCACCTGCGCACGTTCGCGGGTTCGGTTCGCGATAATCATCTTTTTCACCTTATGCTCGCGCAGATGGCGCGCCACAAGCTCGATGGTTTCGCCCGCGCCTACCAGCATCACGGTGACGGTGGAAAGGGATTCGAAGATTTGGCGTGCAAGGGTACAGGCCGCGAAAGCAACAGAAACCGCACTGGCACCAATGTCGGTTTCGGTTCGCACACGCTTCGCCACGGAGAAGGACTTCTGGAACATGCGCTCCAGCTCGCTGGCCTTCAGATGCCCTTTTTGCGAATCCGCAAACGCTTTTTTCACCTGCCCCAGAATCTGCGGCTCACCGAGCACCAGCGAATCCAGCCCGCTGGCGACGCGCATCAGATGGCTGACCGCATCATTATCCTGATGCCAGTACAGGCTGTTACGCAGTTCGTCTTCGTTAAGATTGTGGTAGTCGCATAGCCAGCGGATCAGCGCGTCGTGCAGGTTATCCTGCTCTTCCACGCTTAAATACAGCTCGGTACGGTTGCACGTCGAGAGCACCACGCCACCCTGCACCATCGGCTGTGCAAGCAGGCTGTCCAGCGCCAGGTCAAGCGTATCCGGCGAAAACGTAACGCGTTCTCGCAGCGAAACCGGGGCCGTTTTGTGGTTGATGCCGAGTGCTAATAGGGTCATGTTGAGCGGGAGTAGTACCAGCGTTAATAAGGTTAGCAGGACGCATCATACAGGATGCGCGAGATCAATAAAAGAGACCGCCTCCTTTCGGAGTAATAGGTTACTCAACGCTTTGAGATAATTTGAACGTAGACGGTAGCACTGCGGGGCGCTAGCATTAACAGTTATAACTGCAACGTATCTCAAGGATTTGTCCTCATTATGACCCGACTGATTCGCCTGCTGCCGCTGGCGGCACTGGTTCTGACCGCCTGTACTGTCACCCAACCAAAAGGCCCGGGCAAAAGCCCTGATTCACCGCAGTGGCGTCAGCACCAGCAGGACGTCCTTAATTTGAAGCAGTACCAGACGCGGGGCGCCTTCGCCTATCTCTCTGACGAACAAAAGGTTTATGCCCGCTTCTTCTGGCAGCAAACGGGGCAGGACAACTATCGCCTGCTGCTGCTGAACCCACTGGGCAGCACCGAGCTGGAGCTTATCGCCAAACCGGGCGAAGCGCAGATCACCGATAACAAAGGCCAGCACTATACCGCGACCGATGCCGAAGAGATGATTGGCAAGCTGACCGGGATGCCAATTCCGCTGAACAGCCTGCGCCAGTGGATCCTCGGCCTGCCGGGAGAAGCAACCGACTATACGCTGGACGACCAGTACCGTCTGAGCCAGGTCAACTACACCCAGAACGGCAAAACCTGGAAAGTGGTGTACAGCGCCTATGACAGCAAGAGTAAACCGTCGCTGCCATCGAACATGGAGCTGACCCAGGGCAGCCAGCGCATCAAGCTGAAGATGGACAACTGGATCGTTAAATGATGACCCACTGGCCTTCTCCGGCGAAGCTGAACCTGTTTTTATACATCACCGGCCAGCGTGCTGACGGGTATCACACCCTGCAGACACTGTTTCAGTTTATTGACTATGGCGACACGATCTCCATTGAACTGCGCCAGGACGGGCAGATTTGCCTGCTGACACCGGTCGACGGCGTGGCGCATGAAGACAACCTGATCGTGCGCGCCGCGCGTCTGCTGATGAACGCCGCCGCGGAATCAGGGCGTCTGCCGGCGGGAAGCGGTGCGGATATCCGTATCAAGAAGCGTCTGCCGATGGGTGGTGGTCTCGGCGGGGGCTCATCCAACGCCGCCACCGTGCTGGTTGCGCTGAATCACCTCTGGGGCTGCGGGCTGGCGAAGGACGAACTGGCTGCTTTGGGCCTAACGCTGGGCGCAGATGTCCCGGTGTTTGTTCGCGGTCACGCGGCCTTTGCCGAGGGCGTGGGCGAGCTCCTCTCCCCGGTCAACCCGCCGGAAAAATGGTATCTCGTTGCCCACCCCGGCGTGAGCATTCCGACCCCGGTCATCTTTAAAGATCCTGACCTGACAAGAAATACCCCGGTACGGTCAATAGAAACGTTATTAAATTGTGAATTCAGCAACGATTGCGAGGATATCGCAAGAAAACGTTTTCGCGAGGTTGATGCGGTGCTTTCCTGGCTGTTAGAATACGCGCCGTCGCGCCTGACTGGTACAGGGGCCTGTGTCTTTGCTGAATTTGACACCGAATCCGCCGCTCGTCAGGTGCTTGAGCAAGCGCCGGATTGGCTGCATGGTTTCGTAGCGCGCGGGATGAACACTTCCCCGCTACAGCAGGCAATTCTGGCGCAGACTGAGTTTCGGTGACAACGTCACCCTGTTCCAGACGTTGCATCGCGCTCTTTAATACACCGCCTGGATAGCCTTTGCCTGGCCCGCACAGTTTACGGCGAACGCTATCCACCACTGGACGCATGCCTGAGGTTCTTCTCGTGCCTGATATGAAGCTTTTTGCTGGTAACGCCACCCCGGAACTAGCACAACGTATTGCCAACCGCCTGTACACTTCCCTCGGCGACGCCGCTGTAGGTCGCTTTAGCGACGGCGAAGTCAGCGTACAAATTAACGAAAATGTACGCGGTGGTGATATTTTCATCATCCAGTCCACCTGTGCTCCAACGAACGACAACCTGATGGAACTGGTTGTTATGGTCGACGCCCTGCGTCGCGCTTCCGCAGGCCGTATCACTGCTGTAATCCCTTACTTCGGCTATGCTCGTCAGGACCGTCGCGTCCGTTCCGCGCGTGTGCCAATTACCGCTAAAGTTGTCGCTGACTTCCTGTCCAGCGTCGGCGTTGACCGCGTACTGACCGTTGACCTGCACGCAGAGCAGATCCAGGGCTTCTTCGACGTCCCGGTTGATAACGTATTCGGCAGCCCAATCCTGCTGGAAGACATGCTGCAGCTGAACCTGGACAACCCAATCGTGGTTTCTCCGGACATCGGCGGCGTGGTACGTGCCCGTGCTATCGCTAAGCTGCTGAACGATACCGACATGGCGATCATCGACAAACGCCGTCCGCGCGCTAACGTTTCTCAGGTGATGCACATCATCGGTGACGTTGCTGGCCGCGACTGCGTGCTGGTTGACGACATGATCGATACCGGCGGCACGCTCTGTAAAGCCGCCGAAGCGCTGAAAGAGCGTGGTGCCAAGCGCGTATTTGCTTACGCGACTCACCCGATCTTCTCCGGTAACGCGGTGAACAACCTGCGCAACTCCGTCATTGACGAAGTTGTGGTATGCGATACCATCCCACTGAGCGACGAGATCAAGGCACTGCCAAACGTGCGTACCCTGACCCTGTCCGGGATGCTGGCCGAAGCGATTCGTCGTATCAGCAACGAAGAATCCATCTCTGCAATGTTCGAACACTAATCGAACACGGCCCAAAAACCCGCTGCGGCGGGTTTTTTTGTCTCTGGGTTTTATTTGTATGATTAATGCCTCCTTCACCTGCCATTCACATGACAGATGATGCGCATACGGATGATAGATAATTGTGAAAAACGTAGCCTCCTCACATGTTCTGCCCTTTCGCGCCCTCATCGACGCCTGCTGGAAAGAAAAGTACACCTCGTCACGTTTTGTCCGTGACCTGATTGCCGGGATCACCGTCGGCATTATTGCTATCCCGCTGGCGATGGCGCTGGCGATTGGCAGCGGCGTTGCGCCGCAGTACGGTCTGTACACCTCGGCCGTTGCCGGGATCGTTATTGCTCTGACGGGCGGCTCGCGCTTCAGCGTCTCCGGCCCGACCGCCGCCTTCGTGGTGATCCTCTACCCGGTTTCGCAACAGTTTGGTCTGGCGGGCCTGCTGGTTGCCACCCTGATGTCCGGCCTTTTTTTAATTCTGTTTGGCCTGGCCCGCTTTGGTCGGTTGATTGAGTACATCCCCCTTTCCGTCACGCTCGGGTTCACCTCGGGGATTGGGATCACCATCGGAACCATGCAGATCAAGGATTTCCTCGGCCTGCAGATGCCCCACGTACCGGAGCACTACCTGCAAAAAGTGGGGGCGCTGTTTATGGCGTTGCCGACCGCCAACCTGGGCGACGCCGCCATCGGGATTGTGACGCTCGGGACGCTGATCGTCTGGCCTCGCCTCGGTATTCGCCTGCCGGGCCATCTGCCCGCGCTGCTGCTGGGCTGCGCGGTGATGGCCATCGTCAATATGTTCGGTGGTCATGTCGCGACTATCGGCTCGCAGTTTCACTATGTCCTGGCGGACGGCTCGCAGGGTAGCGGCATTCCGCAACTGTTACCTCAGCTGGTGTTGCCGTGGGACATGCCGGGCTCCACTTTCACACTGAGCTGGGATTCTCTGCGCGCATTGCTACCCGCCGCGTTCTCCATGGCGATGCTGGGGGCGATTGAATCTCTGCTCTGCGCCGTCGTCCTCGACGGTATGACCGGTACCAAACACAAAGCCAACAGCGAACTGGTCGGTCAGGGGTTAGGCAACCTCATCGCACCGTTCTTTGGCGGTATTACCGCAACGGCAGCCATCGCCCGTTCTGCGGCAAACGTGCGCGCGGGGGCGACCTCCCCCGTTTCGGCGGTTATCCACTCCGTGCTGGTGATCCTCGCCCTGCTGATCCTCGCCCCGCTGCTCTCCTGGCTGCCGCTTTCCGCCATGGCCGCCCTGCTGCTGATGGTGGCCTGGAATATGAGTGAGGCGCATAAGGTGGTTAACCTGCTGCGTCGCGCGCCGAAAGACGACATCATCGTGATGCTGATCTGCATGTCGCTGACCGTGCTGTTTGATATGGTTATCGCCATCAGCGTCGGGATCGTACTCGCTTCCCTGCTGTTTATGCGCCGCATCGCGCAGATGACGCGCCTTTCCCCGGTTAACGTAGAGGTACCTGACGATGTGCTGGTGCTGCGCGTGATTGGTCCGCTGTTCTTCGCCGCGGCGGAAGGTCTGTTCAGCGATCTGGAGTCCCGCATCATGGGCAAACGGGTTGTGGTGCTGAAATGGGATGCCGTACCGGTGCTGGATGCCGGCGGCCTGGATGCCTTCCAGCGCTTTGTGAAACGTCTGCCGGAAGGCTGCGAGCTGCGGGTGAGTAACCTCGAATTCCAGCCCCTGCGCACCATGGCGCGCGCGGGCGTGCAGCCAATCCCTGGCCGCTTATCCTTCTACCCTAACCGGGAAGCCGCGTTAGCGGATCTGTGAGTTACCCGATGCAGAGAAACGTCTCTGCATCATCACCCCGATCGCCTGCTGGAGCCATGCAAGCACGGCAGGCGTCATCCACGTCCCTTTCATCAGATGCTGTTCCTGCTGCATGGCAGCGCGAAACTTTTGCTGGGTCTCCGGGTTCGTCCCTGCGTACGACTGGAATAACGTCAGCCAGTTTTCCGCCAGCTTTTGCGCCTCCTCCGCAGCAGGATCGAGATTTTCCCGCTGTGCATGATGCAGCTTCGCCACCAGTGGTGGCCACTCCATCATGCGGTCAAAGTAGTGCGCCCGGGTAAAGGCCATCTCTTCGGCAGTAAGGTATTTCTCCCATATACTGAGCTTAGATTCCGCAAACGCGCGCGTGATGTAATCGGTCATCTCCGGCGTGATGCCGGTCTGCTCGCGCATTTGAGGCTCCACGCTGTGCATCTCGTTCAGGCGGGTGAGAAACTCCGGCCTGCCCGCCGTGTCCTGCTCCAGGCGTTCCATCCAGCGCGTCGCCAGATCCATCGCCCGCGTGTCAGCAACGGGTATATCCTGTTCCAGCAACGCGTTGGCCTCTGCCACCAGCCCTGACCAGATAGCCGACAGCGCGTCCTTCTGCACCGCAAACGGCAGCTGCTGTAACTCTTCTTTGCTAAACCAGCGATCGTACATATTCATCAACTCCAGAGTCTGTAGCCAGGATTCCAGATCCGGCGTCGCATCATCGGTAAGCCCGGTACGCAGCTCCACCAGCCGGTCGCGCAGCGTGTGTATGCTGCGCAGCTGTTTATCCAGTAGCGTGATTTGCGCATCGAGTAGCTCGGTTAACGACAGCGACTCCTTTTCCAGAAAGTCCCTGATTTCAGCAAGTTCCAGCCCCGCTTTTGCCAGCGCCTGGATCATGTGCAGTCGCTGCACATCCGCCAGGTTGTAAAGCCGGTAACCTGCCGCGCTTCTGGCAGAAGGCAGCAGCAGCCCTGTTTGCTCGTAGTGATGCAATGTCCGCACGGTAATACCGGCTCGTTTCGCCAGTTCGCCCACCTGAATCAACATAACTGCTCCTTTTCTTTGCCAGTGCCGCCACTCTGGAGCCTCACGTTACGTGAGGGTCAATATGCTATGCAAAAAAAAACGACTCCAGATGGAGTCGTTTCGGTATTCTGTATCGGGCACTAGCTGTGCTTATGCTGGTCACGGCGGCAGCGTTTATCGTAATGGCGCACCCACCAGTATTTATCGCAGACTTCCTCATGTCCGCTCACACGCGCCCCGGCAAGCCACAACACCGCACCGAGGAAGATGCTCAGTACCGCGCCATGCGCGAAGTATTGCGGGAGATCAAGCTGCGGCAGCTGGTTTAAAATGGAATAACCCACGCCGACTACCATCACGAAGAGCCCCAACCCCATCAGCACGTTACCGAGTAACGAAGCGTTTTTGCGTTTCATTTGTCACCTCCGGAACTTTGGGTTGTCAGGGGAAAAGCCCCTAATCCTTGTGTGTAAAGTATAGACAACGCCCCTTTTATGAGTTGCGTGAATGATCACAATTACAGATAACTCCCAGACAAAAATTTACAAATAACATGTTGAACAGCTTGAAATTCTAATTGTTCAGATAAGTAATTATTTGTATTTCGCTGTTACGATCGCAGAATTTTGTCAACCGGCGCGCCAGACAGTAAACTACGCGCCAGATTTGGAACCCATTAGGAATTGAATCGTGACGATTAAACTGATTGTCGGCCTCGCCAACCCGGGCGCAGAGTATGCAGCCACCCGCCACAATGCCGGGGCATGGTACGTCGATCTGCTGGCCGAACGGTTACGTGCTCCCCTGCGTGAAGAACCAAAATTCTTCGGCTATACCTCACGTATCAACCTTGCTGGCGCGGATGTTCGCCTGCTGGTGCCCACCACCTTTATGAACCTGAGCGGCAAAGCCGTGGCGGCCATGGCAACGTTTTATCGCATCAGTCCGGATGAAATTCTGGTCGCCCACGATGAGCTGGATCTCCCCCCAGGCGTGGCGAAATTCAAGCTGGGCGGCGGGCACGGCGGCCACAACGGTCTTAAAGACATCATCAGCAAGCTGGGCAATAACCCGAATTTCCACCGTTTGCGCGTGGGAATCGGCCATCCGGGCGATAAAAACAAAGTTGTCGGTTTCGTACTCGGTAAGCCCCCGGTTTCTGAACAGAAACTGATTGACGAAGCGGTAGACGAAGCGGCGCGCTGCACCGAAATCTGGCTGAAAGACGGGTTAACGAAAGCGACAAACCGCTTACACGCTTTCAAAGCGCAATAATCCGCCCGATACGGCTTTTTTACCGCGCGTCATGCGGGTTACGTGTATAATAGGCGTAGTTATTTACTTTTCATCAATCGGTTATCGTTAACGGATTGATTATCAAGATATTAAGGTGATTTAGAAATGGGATTCAAATGCGGTATCGTCGGTCTGCCAAACGTGGGCAAATCCACCCTGTTTAATGCGCTTACCAAAGCGGGTATCGAAGCGGCGAACTTCCCGTTCTGTACCATCGAACCGAACACCGGCGTGGTGCCAATGCCGGACCCGCGTCTGGACCAGCTTGCGGAAATCGTGAAACCGCAGCGCATTCTGCCAACCACCATGGAGTTCGTGGACATCGCGGGCCTGGTAAAAGGTGCCTCCAAAGGCGAAGGTCTGGGTAACCAGTTCCTGACCAACATTCGTGAAACCGAAGCGATCGGCCACGTAGTGCGCTGCTTCGAGAACGACAACATCATTCACGTTAACAACAAAGTGGATCCGGCGGACGACATCGACGTTATCAACACCGAGCTGGCGCTCTCTGACCTCGACACCTGCGAACGCGCGATTCACCGCGTGCAGAAGAAAGCCAAAGGCGGCGACAAGGACGCGAAAGCGGAACTGGCTGCGCTGGAAAAATGTCTGCCACAGCTGGAAAACGCGGGCATGCTGCGCGCGCTGAAAAACCTGACTGACGAAGACAAAGCGGCGATCAAATACCTGAGCTTCCTGACCCTGAAGCCAACCATGTACATCGCCAACGTTAACGAAGACGGTTTTGAGAACAACCCGTACCTGGACAAAGTGCGTGAAATCGCAGCGGCGGAAGGTTCTGTGGTTGTGGCGGTTTGCGCTGCCGTTGAATCCGACATCGCCGAGCTGGACGACTCCGACCGTGAAGAGTTCATGGCGGAGCTGGGTCTCGAAGAGCCGGGCCTGAACCGCGTGATCCGCGCGGGCTACGAGCTGCTGAACCTGCAGACCTACTTCACCGCTGGCGTGAAAGAAGTGCGTGCGTGGACGATTCCTGTGGGTGCGACTGCGCCTCAGGCGGCCGGCAAGATCCACACCGACTTCGAGAAAGGCTTTATTCGCGCGCAGACTATCGCGTTTGAAGACTTTATCACCTACAAGGGTGAGCAAGGTGCGAAAGAGGCAGGCAAGATGCGTGCGGAAGGGAAAGATTACATCGTTAAAGATGGCGATGTGATGAACTTCCTGTTTAACGTTTGATTGGTTTTGAATGAAAAAAATCCACGCTTTGGCGTGGATTTTTTATTGCGGGGTTAAAACACATTTTCCAATAGTTCTGTTTTCATGCTGGGTTCAAAAGAAATGATCTCAACAGTCGCAAGCTTTAACCTCTGAAAAGGATCCTCGCGTAAGCGCTCCTCAAGAGAGGCAAGACTCTCACACTTAGCGAGAATGACACCGCCGTTTCTTGGGATCCGTCTACCGGACGCCAGGAAAATCCCCTCTGCATACCCTTTTTTAGCCACTCAACATGAGCAGGTATCGCTGCATCGATTTCTTCGAATGGTTTTATATAGGTCATAATGACAATGTAAACCGTGCTCATCTTTTGCCTATCAGTTTTTTTAGTCGTTTGTTGGAACCGCTTATGCAGCTCCTCTTTTGCCCCCCGGTATTGTTATAACGTTTATGTGTATTTTAATCTTAATACGCGGGTCAGGATTGGGACAACACGTTATGCATCGTAGGAAAAAACCAATCATGCCAGCCGTTTTTTACCGCATAGCTACAAACAATGACGACTTCCCTTGGAAGAGTGAGTTTTAAGCAATAAAAAAAGTCCCTTGGGGAGGTGCAGACAAATAT
This sequence comes from Enterobacter asburiae, assembly GCA_011754535.1. NCBI lineage: Bacteria > Pseudomonadati > Pseudomonadota > Gammaproteobacteria > Enterobacterales > Enterobacteriaceae > Enterobacter > Enterobacter asburiae. Next base: position 2,779,884 of record JAAQVN010000001.1, read on the forward strand.
ACTTTTTCACAGAGTTCATTGAAGTTTGTCAAAACGGCTGGTAACGGCTTTTGTTCATTTAATACAAGGACTAATTAACGTGTTGAATCTAACATTACATAGTCTAAAATTGACATGCCGAAAGTATATTTTTACGCTTTGGCGATCACGACGCTCCTATAATCTGTTTCATTTTTTATCCAGAACATTTCATCTTGAGGTAACGATCCATCACTGCAGAAATCAACAAGTTCGCCGAACCAACCATCAGGAACATATTTGTGATAATGCATACTCTCAACATATTCAGAATATAGTCGCTTACTTTCAAAGTCTATAAATAAATCCGGCATTAGATCATATATATCCCACCAGGTTGTTTTTTCTGAAAGCCTATTGTAAAACGCCTCAGCTATATCATCCTTATCGTATAAATAACCATCTTTAATTAAGTTATCAATGAATATCTGCGCGTTTTTTTCATTTACTACTGGTATGTCATATCTTTCCTTATGGATATCCTGTAGGTTTATTTCTACCCCGTTTTTCACAAAATCGTCTACCCATTTAACTCTGTCCAAAACCCACATTTCTTTAAAGGCAACGAACCAATAAAATCTTCCTTCGTTCTTTACTATTACAAGGAGTTCATCATCTTTATTAACATTCATATAGTAACCTATTTTACATTCCCCGAGTCTGGAATCGCTACTTCTTCAAGCCATTCTGCCCATATTGATGGTAATTCATACGATCTACTTGGCGTTGTCGGATCGACACGCTTAGGAGCTAACCCACCTTGATTTAACGGATTAGTACGATAACCGGCCTGAGGTATTGCACTTTCTTCTATGAAATCCGCCATCCACTTAGGAACTTTAAAGGAGACAATTTCTGCATTACCACCTCTAATATCAAGGAAATGTTGAGCATGCGAGCTATCTCCAATACTGATATTTAAGGTTCCACGCTGAATTTTTGGGTTATTAGCAGAATCTAATTTGATTCTGACCCGACTTGCATTTGGTGGCGTTCCCCCTTGAACCCTAAATATAGACTCAGTTGCATTGGGATCCCCTCTCTTACATAGACCCAGCGGATCTATCCAACCTAATGGATTAGGAGCATAGCTGTAAAGATTTAACCCACCATATAGCCCTATCGGGTCCTGCTGCGTAAACCTTCCGCAGTCCGGGTCATAATACCGGAACAGATTGTAGTGCAGCCCTGTCTCACGGTCCAGGTATTGCCCCTGCATACGCAGGTTCTGAGAATATCCTGATACCTGCGTCTCGCTTTCCCGCAGCAGCTTGCCCCAGGCGCTGTTCACCCCTTCCCAGCGCACCTCCCCTTCGATATCCGTCATCCGCTCCGGCGTGCCGTTCGGCTGGCAGTGGAACCAGAAAATCTCCGGGGCATCTACGCCGTCAATACGCGCCAGCGGATCATAGCTGTCCTGATCGCTGTAGACGTAGGTGAGCGGCACATCTCCGTGCACCTCCTGCAGCAGGCGAAATCCTTCCCAGACAAACCGGGTGGTGACCGGCTTGCCGGTCGGCTGTCCGCCCAGCATCTGGCGGCGCGTTTTGCTGATGCGGCGACCGAGCGGATCGTAGCGGAAGCTGACCTGCGTCTGCGGCTTGTTGCGATCCCGCGACTGGCTGATGACTTCCGTCAGGCGATGTTCGCCATCGTAGCGGTAGTGCCAGCGGTACCAACTGAACGGGTTATCGTCCCGCTCTTCCCTCACCAGATTATTGCGGTAGTCGTAATCCCAGCTGCGGGACCCGCGGCGTGGCTACGGGCGCTGGGCATTGCGGGTAAAGACGTCCCGGCGATGCAGTCGGCCGAGGCGGTCGTACTCGCTGCGGATGGTCAGCAGCCACCGGGGGATATTCTCAGGTTGGAGTTGTTCGTCGCGAGTATATTGAAAGTTTATGGAGGGAAAAGGTAAGCAAGGCGCGAAAAAGCAAGCAAGCTGCGTGCATAAGGGAAAAAGTATATTGTTAAAAATGGCTACATAATGAACTAATTGTTTAACATTTGTTTTTTGATGAAAAACCCACTTCAAGGCGAGGATTTCATCAGAGATAAACCCCCTCTTCTAATGAGTTTTCAATACACGTTGCTTTTGCAAAGGAAATTAGAACATCTGAATCTTGCTTTTTATATTTAACTTCGTAACTACCAGGTTCTAAAGTAATAAACTCACCTGAAATAGCATCTGAGTCATCAGGCTCAAGATCTCCGCCGGTGACATCTTCTCCCGCCCCAATGAAAACCTTTCCAGAAGGTACATTTAAAAATAGCGACCCGGTATATTCATCAACATCACTTTTAATATGGACTTTATAGGCACCATCATTTCCAAGATTGATAAATAATACATTCCCATTATTTCTTCAAGTTCATCTTCTGGAAGACTCCACCAATCTACATCATCATTAATTCTATGCTTTAATGACATCAAATCATAAATAACTAATGTGGCAGTATCTGTTTGTATGCTTATGATTTTTCTCATTGCGTAAGCAAAAGGCCGGAAAAATCTCCCCGGCCTAGTCCATTAGTTAACAAAGCTTTCTAAAGATTTTATAACGCTTTTATAGAATTGAATCGACTCTTCACCGATTGGTATATTCTCAGTCGGTGAGTCAATTGCCACTCCATGCTGATTATATATTTTATTTCTGACAGGGTTTTTAAAATAATGTTGTGGTAAAATATCCACTTCGCTCGTTTCGATAGTTTTAAACGTTACGAAATAACCGTTTTTCCAACATGAATTATTAGTAATAATTGGTGGCAATAGCAAATTATCTTTTGCCAATACAGCATCTTCTTGAAGTGAAGATGTAAAATAGTCATATATATATATAACTATAGCATTTTTGAATGGACCGATATCTATTTTACCCAGGGAGACCATACCATAGCCTAATCGACCATCATTTAACTGAAAGTAAAAAACATCGCCTTCTTTAGGCCACTTTTTTTGTTTTTCATTTCCTGACACTACTGTAAGTTTGTCGGCCATTTTACATTAATCCAATTTTTTTCAAGCCAATCTTTGCCCCACAAAATAGCATTTGAGCTTAAGTTACCTGTCAGACTCGTCAGCAAATGCCATCACACTCGTCAGCGGCTTATTAGGCAGAACGTAGAATATCAAATACTAATAAAAGATCATATAATGCTTTTGGTTAAGCAAATAATCCGTACTATTAATAGACACATCCACTAAGGCACGATATGAGGTATATGTAGTTTTCAATTGACAACGAACAAACCGTAAAATTCTCAACCACTCATACCTTGGCCTTCGAGTATCGAGGGCCAGCGTCGGTTTGAATATTCAAAACCTAAAGCCCCCGATTGTGTTTAAACATTACGTCTTAAATCGAATATATTAAATTAAATAGCATTCGACCTTCATTTTCAAGGCTAATTTTGTATTCATGAGAAAATAACTTAAATATTTCTTCTTCATCCACAAAAAAACCTCTGTACGCTATAGAGGAAATTATTTGCCTAAACATATCTGAAGAAACATGCCTTCTTAGGTTTTTGAGATCTGATAAATTATTTCTGACAATATAATACGAATAATTCATTAGAATGAAATTTGATATTAGTAAGTTCTTTGTTGATTGATACTTGTCAAAACACTGTTCCAAAGCTCTATATATTATTTTTTTGGATTTTTTATATGTTTTGATAAAGTTATCAGGTTCGATAAGATAGCAATTTTTATCATTAAAAAACAGGCGATCATTACCGTCATCCGCAACAAACAAGAAATTCAACACCGATGTTTGATAGAGTTTTATATATTTAAGATCTTTAAAGTTTTTCTGTTTTTCAAATTGCGCATAAAATTGCTCAAGCAAAGACAATACTGATACTTTACCATGCCGAAGAGTATTTATACAGAGTCCATCATTAGTAATGCATAGCAAATTATAAGACTCATCATCCATGCCCATTTCAAAACACAAAAATCTTAAAAAAAAGCTTTTTGCTTTTATTACATAATCTTCTTTATTATTTTTTAAAGAAAAGAGTTGATACATATAAAACAAGATAAAGATATCTTTGTCTATACGCTGTCGGTTATCTATTTGAAATAGATAACCTAATCGGGAAAGGAAAACTTCAAAGGTATACTTTTCATCTTCACTTAAGTCTAACTTCTTTAAAGTACGCTGTAACATAACTTTAGGAAAGCAAGTTTGCCAACGACTCAACTCTGCATGCTTCCCATTTTCTTTTTTAAAACAAATGGGAAACAGATCCGGTTCATCCTGAACATAGACATAATTTCCAAAATTTTCAATCTCTGCTCTCGCATTAGTAAAGTGTTCAATTTTATGTAGATACATTTCAAAAATCATTAAGTAATCCTCTTACCACATTTCTTCCAATTACCTTTAGCATCTTTCTTTTCAATCTGGAATGAAGTGATTTTATCATTAAAACGAGAAAGGATATTTTTACCGATGCCCTTTGCTCCAGGTTCATTTCTCTTTGATAGAACGCCATCTTTCAGCCCAGTCTCTTTGTAATCAACTTTTGATATATCACTATGTTGATTAAGAAGCTCAACCCCAGAGTCATTGACGGTCATAACTGCACGATACTTTTCATTTCCAGGGTTAAATCCTGGTCGACTATCATGATTAACCCATATGGCTTTATCACCACGATTGTTAGGGACCAATCCGCCTTTACCACCGCGTTCAGAAGCTGATGCAATCGCTTCATCTTTACTCATATAGCGTATAACTTCCTCTTGTTTTAATCCCAGAGGGTCTATTCGCGTTAGACTATTTGCACCATACTGGTAAAGGTTTATCCCCCCCGCCAGCCCTATCGGGTCCTGCTGCGTAAACCTTCCGCAGTCCGGGTCATAATAACGGAACAGATTGTAGTGCAGCCCTGTCTCACGGTCCAGGTATTGCCCCTGCATGCGCAGGTTCTGAGAATATCCTGATACCTGCGTCTCGCTTTCCCGCAGCAGCTTGCCCCAGGCGCTGTTCACCCCTTCCCAGCGCACCTGCCCTTCGATATCCGTCATCCGCTCCGGCGTGCCGTTCGGCTGGCAGTGGAACCAGAAAATCTCCGGGGCATCAACGCCGTCAATACGCGCCAGCGGGTCATAGCTGTCCTGATCGCTGTAGACGTAGGTGAGCGGCACATCTCCGTGCACCTCCTGCAGCAGGCGAAATCCTTCCCAGACAAACCGGGTGGTGACTGGCTTGCCGGTTGGCTGTCCGCCCAGCATCTGGCGTCGCGTTTTGCTGATGCGTCGCCCGAGCGGATCGTAGCGGAAGCTGACCTGCGTCTGCGGCCTGTTGCGGTCCCTTGGCTGGCTGATGACCTCCGTCAGGCGATGCTCGCCGTCATAGCGGTAGTGCCAGCGGGTCTGGCCGTTATCCTTCTCCACGGTACGGCCGTGGATGTCATAGCGCCAGCGAATGCCGTTCAGTTGCGTCAGGCGGTTGTGCGTGACCTTCTCAGCAGAGCCTTCAAGCGGGTTACCGGCAGCATCCCAGCGCCACTGCTCCTGTCCGGGCAGCGTGCCGTCCTGAACAAGCAGACGCCCGGCGCTGTCGTACTGCCAGCGGTACCAGCTGAACGGGTTATCGTCCCGCTCTTCCCGCACCAGGTTATTGCGGTAGTCATAATCCCAGCGGCGGGACCAGCGGCGCGGCGACGGGCGCTGGGCGTTGCCGGTAAAGACGTCCCGCCGATGCAGTCGGCCCAGGCGGTCGTATTCGCGGCGGGTGGTCAGCAGCCCCTGGGTGCGGCTGGTCTCGCGGTGAAGCTCGTCGCGCGTAAAATCGGAAACCGAGAGCTTATCAAGAGCAATGCTGAGCAGATGCCCGCTGCCGTAGTAGAACTGCTTCAGCTCGCGACCATCGGGCAGCGTGACGGAGGTGCGGTTGCCCAGCGCGTCATACTCCCACGCCAGCTCGCCGTGCTCGCCCGCCTCGCGCGTCACGCGACCAAGCGCGTCATAGTCAAAGGCGAGCTCCTGCTCAGCCTCGGTGGTCCACGCGTCGGCTGCAAGCGCAGGGTGCAGCCCAATCCGGCTTAACAGCCCGGACGGAGTGTAGTGATAGCGGGTCTGCCCTTCCGGCGTGGTGCGGGCGACCAGCTGGCCGCTCGCGCTCCAGGCGAAGGCGTGGGTGATGGCCTCCGGATGACCGGCGGCAAACGTGCGTGCTATTGTGCGCCCGCAGGCGTCATAGCGATACTGCGAGGCTACGCCATCCAGCCCCACCTCTTCCAGCAGCAGCGAGTCCGCGCCCCAGTGGAACTGATACGCTTCGCCGTTTTCGTTTTCAAGGGCAATCAGACGTCCGCGGCTGTCCCAGCGGCGACGGACCTCTTCACCCTGGGTATTACGGGTGGCAGTTAAGCGCCCGGCCTCATCGTATCTGAACTCACTTTCTTTCCCGTCGGCGCCCGCATGTTTCACCGGCAGGCCACGTTCGTTCCATTTGAGCGACTCCGTCCAGCCTTCCGGGCGGTCGAGCTGCACCGGACGCCCTGCGGCGTCGTAGCGGTAACGCGTCTCTTCACCGTCGGCGCTAATCTCAGCCACCAGCCAGCCCAGCGGGTGATAGCGATAGCGGGTAATACGCCCGGAACAGTCCGTCGTACGTACGATCTGCCCGGCCTCGTTGTACTCCTGATAGCGGCTGTTGCCTGCGGCATCGACCTCTTCTACAACCTGGCCAAACTCATCCCGTCGCAGCAGCGTCGTCTGCCCCATCGGATCCACCACGCGCTTCAGCCCGTGGTGTTCGTCGTACCAGAACCGGGTGGCGCTGCCGTCGGCCTCAATAATGGCCGCAGGAAGCGCGCGGTGTTCCAGCCAGGTGGTGGTGCGGGTGTTGCCGTCGGCGTCGATCTCCTGAACCCGGTTGCCCATTTCGTCGTAGACGAAGGTGACGGCATTTCCGAGCGGATCGATGCGACGCGTCAGAAGTTCGTTCTCATCCCACTCGTAGCACCAGTTTTCACCACGCTCGTCAACGTAGCGGACAATCAGATTTTGCGCGTTCCAGTAGTGGCGGCGCGTCTGACCGTCGTAGTGTTCGACGGTCGTCAGCCCGGCTGCTAAATCATAGCTAAAGCGGCAACCGTCACCGGTGCTGGTGCGGTTTTCCACCACGCGCCAGTGATCGAATTTTTTCCAGCGGTATTCGCTCTCCAGACCGCCCGGCATCCGGTGCCAGACCATCAGGCCGTGGTCGTTATAGCGGTATTCACGCGTCACCACGCCGGAGGCATCCGTCGCGCTCGCCAGCTGGCCGCGCGCGTCGTAGCCCCAGTGCATCAGCGGCCAGGTCTGGTTGCCGTCGAAATGGCTGGCAGCGGTAACGCGCTGCGGGAATCGTTCATCTTCATAGCGCAGGGTGACGTCGATTGCCCGCGGCTCGTCGTGCAGGCCGACCAGCCTGCCGTGCTCGTCCCACTCCGTCAGCAGCGCGTTGCCGTATTCATCGCTGAGGGAGGCCAGACGCAGGATGGAGGGATTCACCCGGGTTGGTTTATACAGACGCCACACCGCGCCGTCATCGTCGGCAATCGCCACGTCGCCACTCTCATTGCGGCGGATAATGATGCCTTCGCTGATGCTGTAAAACGCGCGGTCGACAGGTGGCAGCCCGAAGCTCAGCTCGCGCCCGGTTTCGTCGAACCAGGTGGCGTTGTCTTCTTCCAGCGCCAGATAGCTGTCAAAGGTGGTTGCCCAGCCCAGACCGAACAGCCCTTCGCGAGTGGTCAGGCTGTTGTAGCTGCGCTGCCAGCGAAGCGGGAAGCGCCCCGGCAAGGAAAAATCGAGTTCGTCGTCGTCATTCAGCACCTTCACGCCGGTGGCGGCGTGAACCGGGTGCGAGGATCCGAACACGGCATTCACCGCCATATCGGCCAGCATCCCACCGCCGGCCGCTGCCAGCGCGCAGGGCATGTTTTTGAGGATCTTGCCCGGGCGCCCGCGCAGCAGGGAGAGCGCAATCATCCCCAGCGCCAGGCCCGGCGTTTTACCGCTTTTGATATCGCGGACCGTGAGCGTGTCCCCGCCGATGATCACGTTCGGGGAGACATCGTCGGAAACGGTGCCTTCGCAGGTGGTGCGATCTTTCGCACGCACCGCGGGCTGCCCGTTGATAAAGACGCTTTTAGAGCCTTCCGCCAGGTACTGCGGCCCGGAGTGTTTTTCACACGCCACCTTATCTTCTTCCAGCGGCGAGGTTCCCGCGGCGGCAGAAGCCACGCTCGGCTGCCACATTTCGCTGCCAAACTGTCCGGCGGCGGAAAGCAGCATGCCCGCGTAATCGGCAAAGCTGCCCGGCGACTGCGGCTCAGGGGAAGGGGTATCGGCGGGCGTCAGCGTGCCTGCCGCGCGCGCGGCGGGGATAGCATTGGTGAGAACGTTATTTGAACCGGTGGTGATTTTACCCGCAGGTGACGGTGGGAAAAGCGCATTGCCTAATCCTTCCGCGGCGTTGCTGATATCGTCGGTAATACCCGCCACGTTCGCCAGCACGCCACCGATAATCCCGCTTAACAAACAGCTGGATCCAATTGCCGCCACGCCTGCGGCAGCAGCACCCGCACCGAGTAGAGGCGCGGCAGCCGTTGCCGCCAGCCCTACCGCCGCGCCAATCACCGCATAGGCGGCACCTTCCGCCACAATGCTGGTGATGTCAGCAAAAATGCTGGAGTGAATAATCTCGTCGCCCTTACGAGCCGCGTTGTTATCGCTCATGCCTTACACATTCCGGTTGTCGTTTAGCGTCAGACTCTGCTTAAGCGCGCTCCAGCGCACCTCGTCCTCTTCGGTGAATGTTCTTAATGCCGAGAGGATAAAAATCATCAATACCGGTTTGCCCGGCGTCTGAACGGCAAGCTGTTTTTGCCACAGGCGCTGTCCGTTACGGTCAAAGGTGGTCTCGACTTCCAGTCCGCTGATTTTTCCATCAGGACCGGCTTTTACGTTCCGGAATTCGCTCTGGGCTATCTCACCCATCTGAGGACGCAGCACGTCCCACTGGCGATGAAACTCTTGTTCGTAGTCGCTGCCGTCCGGGATAACGCCGCGGCTGACCACCACGGATAGCCCGCTTTCGTCATCGCGAATAATGTTCATGCTGTTATCCTGCCAGGCAGCAGGAAATAGGGAAAACGAACCTTCCTGGAGGGTGTATTTCATAAGTGAACTCGGGATGATTAATATGATGAGAAACAAAAGAGGCCAATACATGCTGGCCCTTTGGCTGGCTGTATAGTTATTTAAGCCACTGGCCTGACTGTTCAACTAAAACATGGTTGCCTTTGCTGACAACCAATTTCACGGGTGCGTACGTCACGGTGTAAGCGACTTCGCCATTTTTGTATGTTGAACCAATTATTTTACCTGCTGGATCGTGCAGCGTTTTTCCCTTTAATGAGATGGTACTGTTATCGCTTTTGCGCACGCCGAGATAAACCATCTCGTCACATTCGCTATCAAAATGACCGCACGTGTTTATAAGAGAAATAGCGAATTTTTCGGTGTCCAGTTTTCTGGTTTCAGCGCTATAAACCGATGCGGCTTTACGTAACGTATAACGCAGCGGTGCATAATAATTTCCTTTTTGAGGAGGAGTGACTAAACGCCATTCCATTGCACTCCCTTTTATTTCCAGAACAGCTCGTCCGCCTACGCCGCCAAACGATGAGTTGAACTCAACGCTGGCACGATTGCCAACGATCGCACCGCTAAGATTTTGCTCATCATCTTCCGGGCAATCTATGCGGTTTCCTCTCTGGGAGATATAGCAATAGGAGCCTGTGATACGGTTACCTGATTCAGCTAAACGCAGGGTTAACGTTGAGTCGTTCTCGAATTCGCCGGCCCAAGTTCCGTCAAACGCGAGGCCTGATTGGCTGTTCGTTGCAAAATGCTTCGCATTGAATCTGGCGGCCCACTGCAGAATATCGGCATGAATAACCGGGCTATTATCAGAAGACTGGTAATGAATAACGTCCGACTCCGGAATCACCCAGGCCGCAAAGATTTTGCCGTCAGGATTAATGACCAGCGCGGACGCGTTCTCCTGATAGAGATCCTTTAGCCAGCCTTCAACAAACAATCCGCCACTTGGGGTGGTATGCGGTTCCCCGAAGACATCAAAGTTATCAATAAAGGTCTGGTAATGATTTCCCAGCGTCTTCCTGAGATTGTCTGTCACTTCGCTATCATTAACGATGCGACTAACCGTATTGAGCTTAGTGTATTGCGATAATTCAAGCGCCGATGACGTTTCAACGACGCCTGCCAATAAAGCGGTGAACAAGACGACTGCCAAATATTTCTTGGTCATAAATTACTCTGAACAGCCATTGTTGTAATTCATGCTTATTTTCAAAACGTTGCCGTCTTTCATCTCAAACGAGAGCGCTTTTTTACCCAACTCGTAGGTAATCCACTGTTCCCCCGAATCATTGTCGACCTGACCGGTACCGTATGCGCTGTTCAGTTCCTCTCTCGTTGAACCCACATGGATACCACGCGGCGTTGCGAAGCCTTGGTCAGTCAGCGTAATTTGAGACACGATATAATCATCAACGCTTCTTTCCGCTTTATCCCACCAGAGATTGGAACTGAATATTTCTAACCCAGCCCTTTGATGCTGGAAGAATTTATAGTTCATTCCGTCAAAAGGAACCTCACCGGTAAAACTGCCTTCCACTGGCATTTCAATTTTACAGGCAATATCAGGAGTCCATCTGTCGCCCAGGGCGATGGGCTGGTCTTTGACCTTCACGGAAAAATCCTGTTTTGTCAGAACGGGCGGCATAGCCTCTGCCAAAACCACATTGCTACTCAGACAACTTAACATCAGGGAAAAACAAAGAAATATGGGCGTGTGTTTTTTCACGTTAAACGTCACTGACTTGATGTAAATTACGCTCTTCACGGATGCTGCAAACCGGCAGCGAAATACCCGTGCCGGCATGAAAACACAACACTTATTAACGATCGTAACGCGACATAACGACTCTATTTAGGCATTCCTGGTTCATCACCGGAAAACTAAATGCCCATGCAAGTCCTCTCTCATCAGTAACGGTTCGGTATCCAACAGATTGTCCTGCGGTATTCCCACGAGGAATGTTAGAAATTTTAACATCAGGGAAATGAGTTTTGACTTGTTCGAGCGTAATGCAAGGCTGTTCGATTACAAACGAGACAAGTGAAACGCTATTATCTCCGTTTCCCCATAAACGAACATCTAAATCGCTGATACGCGTTCCATCAGATAATGTGAATGGAACTGACGTATAACGGTCTTTCACTTCTGGATTTTTTTGGACCAGTGGTTGATGGAAAAGTTTACTGACATCCTCGGTCTGTTTTCCCCAGACTGTTTTGAGTTCTTTAACAATATGCCATAACGAATCTTGGTTCATGTTTGTTTGTCCTGCGTAAGAAAAAGTTGAAAATAGTGGGAGCAAAAAGAGGATGGTATTTTTTGTCATTCTACTTACCATAGAAACCCCCGTAATAATCGCTGTAATTGAGATCGGTACCCGAAGCTATTTCGCCTTTACCGTAGACTTTACCTATAGCTTTTGCAGCGTCAACCCGCGACAGCTCTCCACTTACCATTTTATCATAGGCTGCATTGTAAGCTTTGAGATTTTCCGGGCTTCCTGCTATATCAATATCAATACCGCCATTCCCCAGAATTTCACGCTGTATTTTGATATTATTCAAGGTTGCACCACCTTCATCCATTAGCTGGCTGTTAATGAAGTTTTCTTTACTCGAATAATCTGCAGCAACAGGATATGTGGCATGTCCTGCTTCATGAGCTAAAGTTTGTACCGTCGTGGCCGTGTCTTCCATGTGTTCAGGATCCATAACGATCAATTTATTATCCGCCTCAGCATAACTTCCCCCACCAGCCGCTCCTGGTTGAATCGCCCATCCCTTGTCTTTCAAATCTTTTAGCTGAGTTTGAAGGGTCGGTGACTTGTTGATTTGTTTAACAACATCATCATTGAAAGGCATAACGTCTGAGCTATTCGGATTATTTTTATAAACATAATTCCCTTTCAAAGGCGGGGCTGTTGTTGACGCCGAAGCTGGAGCAGTTTTCGATTGGCCTGCTGCTGGAGCCGCAGCGGGGGCAGGACGACTGGCGCTCTCTTGCGGCGAAAACTTCGCCTGCACCGCCGCATCAATATCCCCTTTATGCCCTGACCCCGGCGCCGTTGTGCCCGGTTTGGTGCCAGAGGTATTCAGATGCAGCTTACCGCCCGTGGTGATATAACCATCCCCTTCCACGAAGAAGTTAAACTCTTTGCCGATCAGGTTAATCTTGCCGTTAGCGTTCAGCTCAATAGCGCTCTCACCTGAGACCAGCCGCAGCTTCGTCCCGGAAGCAATAACATACTGCTCGACCGCCGCATCCAGCTTGCCTTTCCCCGTCAGGATCTCGGTTCCGCCTTTCACCGCCTGAGTTTGGTTCGCTTCCACACGATGCAGCTCATTTTTCTTCACATAATGGCTGCGCGCCCCGCCGACGCTGTGCGTTTCATCATTTTTAACGCTTGTGTCCATGTTGCGCTCGGCCTGGATCCACACCTGCTCTGCGCCCGCTTTATCCTCAAAGCGCAGGGCGTTGGCGTTGTCCACGGAGCCACCCTTAGAGCGGCTCATAAAACCCATCTGCGTCGCCGCAGCCGGCAGCGCCCACGGCGGCATGCTCGCGTCGTTATACACGCGCCCGGTAATAATCGGACGGTCCGGGTCGCCGTTGATAAAGTCCACCACCACCTCGTCGCCGACGCGCGGGATCTGCACCCCGCCGTAGCCCTGACCTGCCCACGCGCTCGACACGCGCACCCAGCAGGAACTGGTGTCATCCCCCTTCGCCAGACGGTCCCAGTGGAACTTCACCTTCACCCGGCCGTATTTGTCCGTCCAGATACTCTCGCCCTTCGGCCCGACCACTTTCGCCGTCTGCGGACCGTAGGTGCGCGGCCACGCCGTGGATTGTGCCGGACGGTAGGCCACCGACGCAGGAATAACCGTGAAATCGGTGCGGTGAATGGTCTCCCCTTCGCCGCTGGCATAGCGGTTCTCTTCGAGGTGGTAGCCCGCCGCCGTCACCAGATACTCCCCGTTGTCGCTGAAGAACGGCGCGTTGGTTAACGTGAAGGTGTGCCCCGGCGCAATCCCCGCCGCCGTCGCGGTGGCCTGAATCTGCTGGTGCTCAACCTGCCAGCGCTCCTGACGAATACGGGCATAGAACTCCCCGTGCCCTTTGTCGACAAAGCGACCCGGCCAGTCGTACACGTCGATGCTCCCCGGCTTCGGCGACGCCGGGTTCTGCTGGGCCTGGAACAGCCACGCGTTCGGCTTGCGGAAGTCATAGTCGTCGAGGCTGTAAATCCCCGGCGTCACGCTGTCCTCCAGCGCCCACTGGCTGATGCCCTCTTCGTCCGTACTGCCGCCGGACGGCGTCTGGTGGTAAGGAATGACCTCATAGCCGCTGAACGGCTGATGCTGCGTGGCGGCGTCGGTGAGCACCAGCGTGTGCTTGTCCGCCTCATGGCGGAAGTGATAGGCAATCCCCTCCAGCTCCATCAGGCGACTGATGAAGTCCAGGCTCGACTCCTGATACTGCACGCAGTAGTCCCACACCCGGTAGCTGCCGGTGAGTTTATCCTCAACGTTAACCTGATGCTCACCGAGCAGGGTTTTCACAATCTGCGGCACCGTCTGGCCCTGGAAAATACGCAGGTTGCGGTCGCGCTTCATCGGCCACAGGTCAGGCTCCACCGTCAGCTGGTATACCGCATAGCGCGTGCCCGTCAGTTCAACGGCGCTGACCGCCACGCGGGTAATCTTGCCGTTAACGTAGCGGGACGTCAGCAGGCTCTGGGTCGGGATGGTCACCGTGACCGGCTGGCCCAGCAGCTTGCTGCGGTCGATGCGCGCGTCCGTGCCGAGCACGGTCAGCGTCAGCGCGAACGACTCGGACATCGCCTCGCGGCCCGTCAGTTTCCAGAACAGAAGCCCCTCCACCGGGAGCTGAACGGTAATTCGGTTGAGCATAATCTTTATTCCACTATGGACTAATCTCAGTGCCAGAAGTTAACTCATCTTCAATACGCTGGCGGCTATGCTGTTGATATGACAATGCGTAGCGGTAAGATATTCTTCCTGTGCAACAAAACAAAGCCACATTTTATGTGGCTTTGTTTGGAAGGCATTAAATTAATATTGTGAAGTCACAATTTTTCTATATGAAATGTAGAAAGAATGATTTCCATGCATCGTTTATTGGCTTCGTAAGAATAATTCCGATGATTACGATGAGGCCCAACCATCTCAACGTAACACCATAAACCATTAATTTTAAAAATACGCATGTCGTAATAAGCCCTGATATTCTCAGCAGCACTGACTACCTCTCCCGTACAGCTATAAAGATCGCCTGTAAACGTGGGATTGATATCATTTGGGATGCTGGCAATGTTCGATGTCGTAAGAGAGACCGCACTATCGTGGCGGTTAAAGCGCGCGGTTGCTTCATCGAAAATAGCCTGCGCAGAGGGATAATCAGCCTGACGGAAAAGACAGAAATTAATCACTCCATGGTTGACGTTACCTATTGTGTGTTCAATTACCAGACGATTATCATCCAGCGTACGCACCTGCCATGAATCCGGAATTTTAAAACCACTGTCATTTTTGTTGCTCAGGCTGACTGTTTTCAACAGTTCTGAAAGCATCAAATTGCTGCGATGCATCAAATCCCAGTTGATAGCAATCAGGAAAATAGTATCGGCAGTCGTATTGTAATCCTTAGAAGCACAAGTCGTTTTCAAAAGGAAGTAATTCCCACCCCCACTTACTGGGTTATAATCCTTCTGCACCGTATACCGTGAAACGACCTCATCACCCGAGGGCATCGTTTTAATGGACAGGATATCCGCAAACTTCCCACTTCCTGAAGGATGCGTGATTATCCTCTGGTTCAATATTTTCTCACCCATTAAATCGAGCTTGTTGATTAGCCAATCTGACGCATTCATCTCCCACTGGCAGTGTTCGTATGCCGCCCAGACTTCAATATAGGGGCCGGTGTCATCGGTGATATATCTGCCGATGTTCGTCAGTCCAACCTCCTGAAACGTGACTGGCTTTATTTCTGCTGGCTTAACATTCTTTGGTAACAGCAGCCAGTAGTGAAGCATCTCTTTTTCTGCAGAGGTATAGAGACATTTCCAGAAATTTTCCCGAATCTCTTTTTCCTGGTCTTTCATCTCAAGAGGAAAAAGATACGTTTTTTCAGTAACCATTATGCAACCTCACTCGTCACGCTTACTTAAGCCATAACCCTGAAAACATAAGGAAGCTTCCGAAGCTAATTAAGCTTTTAGCAAAGATAAGTAAGCCAGGCGCCACGGCACGTGTCATAGACGATAATTTTTCATAATTGTCCGCATTGTATCTTTTGTGCCCCCCCATAATCCCGGAAAATAGCGTACAGAGCAGCACTACGGTGACCTTTAATCCCCAGACGCACAGGAAAGACATAGAGAGAATGATAGAATACTGTTTGGCCGTTGCGACGGAAAACAATGACATTGACTGAGCAAGCCATTTCAACGTAAAGCCAATGACGACCGTAGCCACTAACACCAGAACGAACATCAACCCCGCCAGGAGCCACTGTTTTTTGTTAAATAAATCTTTTCCATTCCAGATTAGCACTAGTGTCCAAATCATAAAGAGAAGAAAGAAAAACCAATGCATCACAACGTTCCCCATTTACACATTTTAATCTCCTATCAGGACTGTAACACAGCCCGTCTTAATCACACCATCGCCACTGCCCGCCGCTGGAGACGGCTTACTTTCATCATCGTCATAAATCCAGTCAAGGATCGGTTTTAGCGCAAATTTGATACTGGCATCCCCTCCCAGACCGAGCGCCACTGCAAGCTCACCTGACACCTTAAGGTTAAATGAATAATCCGTGCTATCAATCCAGGTTCCCACGCCAGCAGAAGCGCCAGCGCTCCCTGCACTCCCTGAAAGTTTGCCATCGGCAACGACTACGCCATAAAAATCGGCTTTAGCCGTCGCCTCTCCTTTGACCGCCGCAGCTTCTGCGCCAAGTTCAACATTAAAACCATAACGCCCTTTATTACCGCCGTACATTTCACTGACGGCCTTCGCTTCAGCGGTTGCCAGGTAAACATCCCCGCCAACGCCGCCATATTGCTCCCCTTCTTTTCCGATGCTTCCCGAGGCGCCATATTGTATCGCGGTGGCGTTGGCATTGAGGTTAATAGCCCCGTAATCGGCCCGGTCGGTCACTAACGTGCCGCTGGCATTCGCCACCCCTACTTTTGTACGCACCTCGCCTTTATATTTATCCTGGCTTTTTGTATTGCCGACCGTAATATCGGCAAGCGCGAATCCGGCTGATGCCGTATCGGGTTTTCCAAAGCCGGATTTATCTTCCAGACTTGCATAGGCGCCGAGCACCCGGGCGTCGTAAACATCACCATGTATAGCACCATCTTTACCCGCATCCTTCGCCGCCGTCCCTCCCCAATATTGCGGAGGTGCGGGTTGAGTGGTTGCGACCGCAGGCGTCGCTGAGGTATTGCAAACCGTCTTGTCACCTTCCCTGGCGAGAGGTAAGCCGTTCACAAATACCGTTGTTGAACCGCTGAGAATACTTCCCTGACCATGTTGAGAGCATGAAAGCGGATCGCCTTTTCGTGCCGCCGGAAAGCCGCCAATAATGACGTTGGGACTTCCGCTTTGAATTGAGCCAGTATGTGCGCTGGAATCAATGCGCGCTCTGGCGGCTGGTTTTCCCATAATAGCGTTCTCTGTACGCAGATTAACTGTTAATTTTTACAATCGCGCCCTTAATATCGGTCAGGTTGGTACCCGTTATACTCACCGTATCATTTGCCTTGAGCTCGGTATTAATACCATCACCCAGTTTCGTAAGTTCATTACCTTTGAAGATGGCCTGTTCCACAGCCTCTGCTTTGAGGTTGCCTTCGCCTACGTGAATCTCAATGGTATCCGGGGCGATCAGAATATAGTTGTCTTTAACTTTAAGTTTAATCGTGGTCACAGATTCCAGCAGCGCGTTACCTTCTTTATCCATGGTCAAAACGGTTTGATCTTTCCCAACGTTTATAACGTACTTGTTACCAATATTATGCGCTTCATTATTTCCTACCTCTGATTTCAGGTTCCGCTTGATCGTAATATTTTCATCTTGTCCGACGTTTTTTCTACGATCGACACCAACATCAAGGGTTTCAGAATTTTCAATATCCGTATCCATATTTTTCTCTGCATGGATCCAGATCTGTTCGTGACCGGCTTTATCTTCAAAACGGAGAATATTGGCATTGTCTTTATGGCCATCTTTGCTGCGGCTATAAAAACCCATCTGCGTCGCCGCAGCCGGCAGCGCCCACGGCGGCATGCTTGCGTCGTTATACACGCGCCCGGTAATAATCGGACGGTCCGGGTCGCCGTTGATAAAGTCCACCACCACCTCGTCGCCGACGCGCGGGATCTGCACCCCGCCGTAGCCCTGGCCTGCCCACGCGCTCGACACGCGCACCCAGCAGGAGCTGGTGTCATCGCCTTTCGCCAGACGGTCCCAGTGGAACTTCACCTTCACGCGACCGTATTTGTCCGTCCAGATACTCTCGCCCTTCGGCCCGACCACTTTCGCCGTCTGCGGGCCGTAGGTGCGCGGCCACGCCGTGGACTGCGCCGGGCGGTACACCACCGCCGACGGAATGACTGTGAAATCGGTGCGGTGAATGGTCTCCCCCTCGCCGCTGGCATAGCGGTTCTCTTCAAAGTGGTAGCCCGCCGCCGTCACCAGATACTCCCCGTTGTCGCTGAAGAACGGCGCGTTGGTTAACGTGAAGGTGTGCCCCGGCGCTATCCCCGCCGCCGTGGCGGTGGCCTGAATCTGCTGATGCTCAACCTGCCAGCGCTCCTGACGAATACGGGCATAGAACTCCCCGTGCCCTTTGTCGACAAAGCGACCCGGCCAGTCGTACACGTCGATGCTGCCCGGCTTCGGCGACGCCGGGTTCTGCTGGGCCTGGAACAGCCACGCGTTCGGCTTGCGGAAGTCATAGTCGTCGAGGCTGTAAATCCCCGGCGTCACGCTGTCCTCCAGCGCCCACTGGCTGATGCCCTCTTCGTCCGTACTGCCGCCGGACGGCGTCTGGTGGTAAGGAATAACCTCGTAGCCGCTGAACGGCTGATGCTGCGTGGCGGCGTCGGTAAGCACCAGCGTGTGCTTGTCCGCCTCATGGCGGAAGTGATAGGCAATCCCCTCCAGCTCCATCAGGCGGCTGATGAAGTCCAGGCTCGACTCCTGATACTGCACGCAGTAGTCCCACACCCGGTAGCTGCCGGTGAGTTTATCCTCAACGTTGACCTGATGCTCACCCAGCAGGGTTTTCACAATCTGCGGCACCGTCTGCCCCTGGAAAATACGCAGGTTACGGTCGCGCTTCATTGGCCACAGGTCCGGCTCCACCGTCAGCTGGTACACCGCATAGCGGGTGCCCGTCAGCTCAACGGCGCTGACCGCCACGCGGGTAATCTTGCCGTTAATATAGCGGGAGGTCAGCAGGTTTTGCGTCGGGATGGTCACCGTGACCGGCTGGCCCAGCAGCTTACTGCGGTCGATGCGTGCGTCCGTGCCTAGCACGGTCAGCGCCAGCGCGAACGATTCGGACATCGCCTCGCGGCCCGTCAGTTTCCAGAACAGCAGCCCCTCCACCGGGAGCTGAACGGTAATTCGGTTGAGCATAATCTTTATTCCATATTGCTTATGCGATTCAGAAAAGAGGTTCGCATCTATGCATGAGCGTCATTTATATATCAAAGTGAATGAGTTTTTTCTCTTTTGCCCATTACGTAAATGAGAGAATATATCTTCAGAAACTCCGAGATAACAAACAACCCTAAATTCACCCACACATTTGAAATACCAAACACACTTATCAGAAGTGGGAAAAGAGAAACCGAACATCTGAATGAAATGAGACGAAAGACTTCCTGAATAAGGGCAAACTTAATCGCAACATTTTTTCTCTTAAAAAACAGCCAGGCCGAAGCAAAAAGAGAAAGCAACAAAAGCAAATCAAATATAAAAAAGAGGGTTACGATAAAGCTGTAACCGCCTCCTGAAATGACATCTGAGTTCCCTGTGAACGCGATTATATCTGAAATGAAGGGGATCCTGTTCTGGCGAAGTGAATTTATCGAGTAAAGCAAAAGAGCCAGTACATCCATGCATCCCCAGAAATACCATAATTTATTTTTTAAATTCATAATCCTCTTCTCTGACTCCAGGTATCCATTGCCATGATTTACCACTTACTGCCCAGGCATCATCGCTCTCAAGGTATTTCTGATAAATGGATCGTTGTTCTCCGAATCGTCTAATTACAGATTTTTCAGATATCAACGCGCGTGATACTCCGTCCAGGTCTGCGGGTAGTGCTGTCCAGCGCTGGATTTTGTCGCGCGACGTATTCATGTAATCTTTACCGTCCGATCCAAATACTCTTCCCTCATCCCCCATGCTCGTCAGACGATTAATCGCCATGATCACAACATTTTTTGTGCCATGATAATCATCTTCCACAGTTTTCCAGTAACCTGGCCCATAGTGAGCAGTCAAGGGAATAAAAGCATCACGCGTTGGGGCTGGTTTTCCAAATAGAGCGACATTGTTTCGGTAACGTTCGAGGATGTAACTCACGAAAGCTGAGCTGTACATCTTCTCATCTACACAAAACAACTCTCCTGACTCAGAGATGAAAAAGGGATATATGGCTTTTGTCCGTTGACGGTGGTCTGTTAAAACGACTTCTCCTGAGTCAATTAACCGTTCAATTTTACTAAGATTTTGTGCGTAGAGAGGATCAAACACGGCATTAGGATTAAATTCGAAGCGACGTCGCAACGTTAAACCATCAATGCTGTGAAATGGATTTAAAGCACCGCGCACCACAACAAATTCACGCCCTACGTCGCTCCGTGCATAAACAGGAGAGACAATCTTTTCGAATTCCTTTGGATGAAGCCTTTGGCTTCGAAGATCGTACACTTCCATAGTTTCTCCTGTTTATATTTCTACGGATTCACCAGCCAGGTGCCCGGCTTGCTGATATCCAGCGTCTGGCTGCGCGTTCTCCCGTTGCCCTGCAGTTCAATCTTCGACTCACCGGCTGGCAGCTTGAGCGAGGCATAGCCGTTCGCCGCCGGACGCAGCGCTTTTGGTTCGCCGTTCACTTTCAGCGTTTCACCGTCCTGGATACGGATATAAACCAGCGCGACCGGGCTGGCGTCGGCAGGTGGTGGCGTCTGTTGCGCCGTCGCTGGCTCGCTCACCGTCGCCGTTTCTGGCTTCACCTCTGGCGCGTTCGCGGCAGTTTCTGTCGGACGCGTCTCTAACGGAGCCTGGGCAGCCTGCTCAGGCGCATCATTCCCACCGCTAAACAGCATCGCCCCGGCGACAACGCCCACCAGCACGCCCGCGGCAACCATGCCCGGGATCTTATAGCGACGCCAGTCAAGCACCGAAGCTGGCTTCTCTTCCTCAACCGGAACCAGCATGGTGCCGGTCTTTTTGGCGGTGAGCACGTCGTTGATCCCGGCGACCGGCATCTCAATCAGCGCCGCGAATTCGTCGATAGACTGCGGACGGTCCTCCATGTGCAGCGCCAGCGCGCGGTCGATGGCCTGCAGCAGCGGAATGGAGTAGCCCTGCGGCATGATTTCCACCAGCGGCTTACAGGTGTCCTGGATGGAGCGCACCACGCTGACCGGCGGCGGAGAACCCACAATCAGGGTACGCAGCACCGCGCCGAGGGCGTAAATATCCGTCCACGGCCCCTGCTCGCTCTCGTTGTCGTCGGTGTACTGCTCAATCGGCGCAAAGCCGGGGCGCAGCATGGTTTCCGTTTCGTCGGAAAGGTTACCGATGGTGCGGCGCGCGGAGCCGAAATCGAGCAGCACCGGCAGGCCGTTATCCTGGATCTGAATATTATCCAGCGAGATGTCGCGGTGCAGATAGCCTTCGTCGTGGATGGTCTTGATCGCGCCGAACAGCATCGGCAGCGTGCGGCGGATCCAGGCCTCGTTGATCAGCTCCGGTTTTTCTTCGCGCAGGCGTGATAGCGTGGTGCCGCTATAAAACAGCGTCCCCATGTAAGCCGTGTCGTTTTGCACCCAGAAACGCAGCACGTGCAGCAGGTTCGGGTGGTTAAAACGCGCCAGCAGACGCGCTTCCTGAATAAAGCTGTTCAGGCCCGCGGAAAATGCTTTGCCAAAGCGCTCGCTGCGCAGCACCAGGGTCATGTCGTCGCCGCGCACGGCGAGCGAGGAAGGCATAAATTCTTTGATAGCGATAGTGCGTTCGAGCTGGTGATCCCACGCGCGATAGACAATGCCAAAACCGCCGCCGCCGATCACCTCTTTGATTTCAAACTCGTTGAAGCGGTACCCGACCGGGAGCGCGTTTGGGACAGTCCGATTGTTATCATTATCCGTCATCTTTTACAGTTCTCTTGATGATTATTACGCGGCAAACTGACAGTGAAACTCGCCCTGCTCGCAGGTGACGTGCAGACGTCGGTACTGCTCGTCGCTGCGGCTGGCGGTAAGTAAGATCTGGCTCATCTGAGGCAGCAGGGTGTTAGTCAGAATAGCATCCACCATGCGGCCGCCGGACTCCACCTCGGTGCAGCGCTGAACAATCTGTTCCACCACGCTGTCGTCAAACTCAGAAATAATGCTGTGATTCTCTTCCAGACGACGCTGAATGCGCTTGAGCTGCAGGCGAACTATCTGCCCGAGCATCTCGTCGCTGAGCGGGTAGTACGGCACCACCAGCAGACGGCCCAGCAGCGCCGGCGGAAATACCTCCAGCAGCGGCTGGCGCAGCGCGCCGCTCAAGGCGTCCGGCTCAGGCATCAGCTCCGGATCGGCGCACATGGCGCTAATCAGCTCGGTGCCCACGTTGGACGTCAGAATAATGATGGTGTTGCGGAAATCAATGTGGCGCCCCTCGCCGTCTTCCATCCAGCCTTTGTCGAAGACCTGGAAGAAAATCTCATGGACGTCCGGGTGCGCTTTTTCAATTTCATCCAGCAGCACCACGCTGTAAGGGCGGCGGCGCACGGCCTCGGTTAACACGCCGCCTTCACCATACCCTACGTACCCCGGAGGCGCACCTTTTAAGGTGGAAACGGTGTGCGCTTCCTGGAACTCGCTCATGTTGATGGTGATAACGTTCTGCTCGCCGCCGTACAGGGATTCCGCCAGCGCCAGCGCGGTTTCGGTTTTCCCGACGCCGGACGGGCCGCACAGCATAAATACGCCCACCGGTTTGTTCGGATCGTCCAGTTTCGCCCGCGAGGTTTTCACGCGGCGGGCAATGAGATCCAGCCCGTGACGCTGGCCGATAACGCGCTGGTTCAGCGTGTCGGCAAGGTTGAGTACCGCGTCGATCTCGTTTTTCACCATCCGGCCCAGCGGGATCCCGGTCCAGTCAGAGACCACCGCGGCGACCACGTTTTCATCTACCGCCGCAAACAGCAGTGGCTCGTCTCCCTGTAAGGTGTTCAGCGCCTGCTGCTGCTCCGCCAGCTGGCTGTGCAGCTCAGCGGTGTCTTCCTCACCCGCTGCGAACAGCGCGGCGCGCAGGCGAATAATCTCCTGCACCAGGCTGCGCTCTTCTTCCCAGCGCTGGGCCAGGGCTTCGCGTTTTGTTTCGTACGCGTCGCGTTCTGCGCGTAACGCCGTGACGCGCTCGGCCTCACCGGCCCCCACGCGCGCTTCGCGTTCTGCGATCTCAATTTCCACGTCAAGCGCAGCAAGGTGGCGCAAGCAGTCTTCCAGCTGCGCAGGCGGCGCGCTCTGGCTGACCGCCACGCGGGCACAGGCGGTGTCGAGCAGCGCAACGGCTTTATCCGGCAACTGGCGCGCCGGGATGTAACGATGGGACAGCTTCACCGCCGCGCTGACCGCTTCGTCGAGCAGCAGGACCTGGTGGTGCGTCTCCAGCGGCGACACGGTGCTGCGCAGCATCAGAATGGCTTTCGCTTCGTCCGGCTCGTGAACCTGAACCGTCTGGAAACGACGGGTCAGCGCCGGGTCTTTCTCGATGTACTTTTTGTATTCCGCCCAGGTGGTGGCGCCGATGGTGCGCAGCTGACCGCGCGCCAGGGCTGGCTTCAGCAGGTTCGCCGCATCGCCGGTTCCCTGCTGGCCGCCTGCGCCAATCAGGGTGTGGATCTCATCGATAAACAGAATGATCGGCGTGGCGCTGGACTGGACTTCGTTAATGAGCGCCTGCAGACGGGCTTCAAACTCACCTTTCATGCCCGCGCCGGCCTGCAACATGCCGATATCCAGCAGCCACAGCTGAATATTTTGCAGCGGCTCCGGGACGTCGCCGTCGGCGATACGCAACGCCAGCCCTTCCACCACCGCCGTTTTCCCAACCCCGGCTTCCCCGGTCAGCAGCGGGTTGTTCTGGCGGCGACGCATCAGGATATCGACCATCTGGCGGATCTCCTCGTCGCGCCCGACAACCGGGTCAATCTTCCCGTCGCGTGCGCGGGCGGTCAGGTCCTGGCCGTACTGGGCCAGCGTACCCTGAGCCGCCGGGACCGCACCCGCGGGCGCGTCGACGGCGGCAGCGGCCTGCTGCGTCTCTTTGCTGTTGGCGCAGATGGCGTCGAACTGCTCAATCAGCACCTCAACGTTAAGGCGGGTGAACTGCGCCGAAATGCTTTTCAGCACGTTGGCCAGATTCCAGGTTTTGAGGATGCCGATCAGCAAATGGCCGCCGCGAATGCGGCTGACGCCGAACTTCAGCGAGCCGAAGACCCAGGCGCGCTCCACGGCGCTGTCAATATGTTCAGAGAGATCGGAAACGGAACTTGCGCCGCGCGGCAGAGCGTCCAGCGCTGCAACGATATCGCGCGCCAGCTGCTGTTCATCAAGGGCAAAATGGCGGATGACCTGCTGCAGATCGCCATCCTGCTGCTGCATCAGCTGATGCAGCCAGTGCACCAGCTCAACGTAGGGGTTGCCGCGCAGCTTGCAGAAGGCAGTCGCGCTTTCCAGAGAGGTAAATAACAGCGTATCCAGTTTGCCGAAAAGCACGGCACGGCTAATTTCTGACATGTTAGTTTCCATTAACAATGATTCGGTATACGGAAGGATTACCGCTCTGCGCGATACACCAGATCGCCACGCGGGACAGGCTGCGGCTGCAGGCCCAGCCAGGTGTTATAGCCTAATCGCCCATTGCTGCCGAGCGTGGTGCCCTGCACCGCGTCTTCACGCAGGATCACCCGCGTTTCCCATTCAAATTCAATCCCGGCGTACTGGCGCACCCAGTCGCGCAGCTCGGTGACCCACGCTTCACCCGGCAGAAAGCGGTTGTACTCCTCCGCGCTCAGCGGGCCAATCTCAATGCGAAACTTATGCTGCACGTCGCGGACGGCCACGCCAAGAAAGGCGGATTCACCCATACGCGGCATGCGGCGACCTTCCCCCAGCTGCGCCTGCTCGCGCGTGGAAAGCGGCATCCACTGCGGCACGTTGCTGACCAGTTTGACTGGCGCTTTAAAGTAGCTGCGCAGGATCTTCTCCAGCCCCTCCGGATCCCGCCCGTGACGGGTCAGGTGTCCGGCGTGGGTAAAGCGGGCATGAGAGCTCAGGCTGCCTTTGTTCATCTGCCCCGCCTGCCCCATGCCAATCAGCGACGCCAGGTAGCCCTCAAAGCGCCTGTTATCGGCGCGATCCAGAGAGACAGCCGGTTGCGCATCCGCCCACGCGCGGTAAAACAGCAGCGCCAGACGATGATGAAACAGATCGGCAAACGCGCTGAGGCTGGTGTCCTGATGATGATGAATACGCTCGCGGGCGTATTCGGTCATATGGACCGGCAGCGGACCGTTCGGGCCAAACAGGCCGAAGCTTAAAATTGATACTTCATGAATCCCGCTTTCCTCACGCAGGCCGACCTGAGCCAGCGTCGACGGCGCAAAGCTCATCGACGGTTGCTGGCCAATGCGCAGCGGCTCAAACTTCGGCAGCGGCGCGCGTCCCAGCGGGTAGCGCTCGCCGCCCTGGGCATCAATGCGCCTTAACAGCTGAAACAGATCGTAGCGCCAGGGCGCCTCACGGACCCCGTGCCAGAACGCATCCGGCAGCTTCGTCAGGCGATGTACGCGCAGCGGTGCAGTAGCGGCGTCACTCATACCAGCGCCCTTTTACCCATGCGAGGCGCCCAGTAGCCAATCTCGCCGCGCTGCTGGCTCTTCAGGGTGAATTCGGTGAAGCTGTTGATAGAGACCAGACGGGCAAAGAGGCGCTCCATCACGCTGCCGAAAAGCCACGGGCTGGCGCCGGAAAACGCCCGCTCGTCTACGGTCAGGCTGATGCCAATTCCACGGGCGAAAACGACCGGGCCGGGTTCAGGCACGCGGCGGTGAACCGGCTCCAGCACGCAGTGGCGAACGCCCTCTACCTGACGCGCCACCGGCGTCTCGGCCAGGTTGGCGTACAGCCCTAACAGCTGGCGCAGTGCGGCTGCTCCCTCTTCATTCTCGCTGTCCATCAGGCTGAGGTAGTTCATCTGCAGCTGGCTGATGAGCCGCCAGGTGCTGAACCCTTCAGCCAGCGCCGGACGCGGTGGCGTCGGCCCTTTACGCAGAGTGAGTGATTTCACCGGCATGGAGTCGGCCATAATGAACTGCCCGAGCTCCTGCTGCAGCATCAGCGGCAGGTCGCGGCTGGTGCAGAGCACCTCGGCAGAGATATAGCGCAGGTTTTCCTGCCACGGCGCATGCTGCTCGTCCACCAGCGAAACAAACACCTCTGAACCGATATAGCCGGTACGGGTGCCGTAGCGCAGGGCATGCTCAGAAAGCACGCGCTGTTCCCGGCGCAGGGAAAAATAGGCCCCGTAGTTGCCCGCGTCGCCGCTCCAGGTGCTCCAGAATGGACGAAACGTCTGGTCGTCGCGCTGACCATCGGCGCTGCCAAAAATTTTATTTACGGCGTAAATTTCATAATCCAGCGGCCGGATGTTATCGACCACCAGATGGTATTCATGCTGCCCTTCATTCAGCTTCTGCCGGGCCGCCACTTTCGGGAACAGGTTGATGACCGGCGTACAGTGCAGCGCCAGATGGCTGGCGTCCACCACGCGCTCCAGTTGCTCATCCGACTTATCCAGCAGAATAAAAATGTCGAAGGCTTTTTCGCCCTCACAGCGCTGGATCAGCGTGCTCAGACCGCTCAGGCTGATGAAGCGGAAGCGGGCCGGAAACGCAAAATACTCCTGCAGCAGGCGGTAGCCGTCAAAGTTGCGCAGATCGTCCGGAAGGAGCGCCTGGTCAGACTCAAAGCCCTCCTGGCGAAGCGCGTCCGACGACAGCAGCTGTCGCTGCGGCTGCGGGCTGACCGTCTGGCAGACGATCCCGGCGTGATGCTCCATGACCAGCTCCAGCAGCTTCAGCGCCTCAATGTCCGGGCCGCTCAGGAAAAACTCCAGCCGGTCGAAATCCAGGTGCCCGAGGTTTTGCGGGCCATCGCAGGCGATGCGGATCCGCAGGGCGCTGTTGATCCCCCGCTGGCTCAACCCCAGCTGCGCGAGCGGCAGATCGGCGGGCACGCCGCCCAGCTCGACCTTGTCGATTTTCAGCGGCAGCAGGTTGACCTCGTGCGCCGTGGTATAGCTGCAGGTCACGCCTGTTTTTTTCAGCGCCAGGCTGTCCATCATGGTACCGCGCGGCACAATGAAGCCCTTGCTCAGGTCGCCCCGGCTGCTGTCGGGCTCAATCTCCGCGATCGCCATCGACGGCGTGGGTGCGAGGTAGTTCGGCGCGATCATCTCCAGCAGACGCTGGGAGAAGCGCGGAAACTCCGCGTCCATTTTCATCTGCACGCGGGAGGTCAGGAAGGCGAAGCCCTCCATCAGACGCTCGGTATACGGATCCGCCACGTCGATGCCGCGCATGCCCAGCCGTCCGGCGACTTTTGGGTAACGTTCGGCAAACTCGGCCCCCATTTCGCGCAGGTAGGCCAGTTCGCGGTTGTAGTATTCGAGCAGTTTACTTTCCATGATTACCCCGCGTCTTTCAGTTCAAAATGGCCGTTTTCCAGATCGACATCGGTGCGAAACAGAAACTCCAGCGGGTACGGCACGCACCATAAACGCCCTTTGATCTCGATGGAGAGCACGTTGTGCAGATCCAGCGAGGAGGTATCCGACACGCAGCGGACCTGCAGCCCCTGCGGCAAAATGCGCGGTTCAAAATTGATGATGGCCTCGGTAAGCTTGCGCTGAATATCGTGCCATTCGATATCCGACATTCTTTTCCCGGCGAGCGGTGCGACGCCAAAGTTAATCACCGAGCGGCTCACGTGCGGCAAGGCGCTCAAATCGCCGGAAGCATCGTGGTTGATGGTGTTAAACAACCACTGCAGATCCCGCAGCACGTTGCGGCGCAGGGCGGCGTGGGTGATCAGATTGCTGTTGGCCGGTTCGCGTTTTTTTTCCGGGTCGTTATCGGTGAGACGATCCAGCAGCGAGGGCTGCATTTTGTCGCGCGCCCCCACCTTCTCCTGCCTGCTGCGGGCTTGCCAGCCGCTGCGCAGCAGATCGCCTTCGCCAGCAGGATTACTCATCGGCTCCATCCGTCGCAAACGTCACGAGGCTTAACGACAGCAGCGGGCTTTCGCTTTGCTCGCTGAGCCAGGCTTTCTGGCCCATCCCTTCGTAGAGGGTGCCGTCTTCGTCGAGAGGCCGCCATTCAGTAGTACGGCCCAGTTTGACCGCATCAGTGGCATCGGCAGCAAAAGGATAACGCGCCGGGATCTGACACACCTGCTCCGTACCGTCGGTCAGGCGCACCAGCGCATGACGCCAGACAAGATCGGTCACGCTGGCAGGCGCCTGGAAACGGATCTCCGCGATAGCGCTAAACGGCAGCCAGAAATAACGGCCGTTCACGATGGTTTCGCAGACCGGGCCGAGGCGGGCGTCGCCATCCATCAGCCACTCGAACGCCTGCGTCTCCTCGTTTTCGAGGATAATCTGGCCGGCGGCAGCCTCAGCCCGATCGAGGGCCTCCAGACGCAGCGCCCGGGCGCGCTCGCCCTCCTCGCTAAGCGCCATAGCCAGGGTGGTCAGCCAAGTCCACTGGGTTTCAGGCATGGCCGGACGCGCCTGCCCCGCCATCACCTGCGCGCGCTGCAGCTCGCCCTGAATGGATTGCTCCAGCAGCGTGACGGTCGGCTTCGCCTGCGGCTTCAGCGCCAGCCAGCTTTTCAGCTGGGTCAGCGCACGCGTCCAGTTGCCGCTGAGGGTTAAAAACTGCACGAACGCGGCGCGGAGGTCGGCATCTGCCGGACGGGCTTTGATCTCTGCTTCGAGGCGCGCCAGCGCGTCGTTGAGCGTTTCACCCGCCAGGTGTTGATAGAGCGTATTCATAGCCATTCCTTAATTCGCCGCGCGCCAGGCGCCGACGGCCGGATCGCGCAGCTGAGGGCGCAGGGTATCAATCAGAACGATATTCAGCGGCGTGCCCGGTGCGACCCAGGCGCTCCAGGTTTTCTTCACCGCCGCAATACGCGCCTGCAGCTTTGCATCGTCGCTGGCAATCTCACGGGAAATCTCCACCGCTACCGTGCCGTTGCTCTTCCAGCTGTTCAGGGCGTTATCGTAAGGCAGGATCATCCAGCTCTGGTCGCTGTTTGGCGTGCTGAAAACCATGCGCTCTTTGTTAACGGAGGTGATCAGCGCGTTTTCCGGATCGGCGCTCTGATTCAGCCCCATCACCGGGAAGCCGTGAATGTACGTCACCGCCATCTCTTTCTGTCCGCCGTTGCGGGACTGAGAGACAACGGTGTGACCACTCAGCCAGCTGCCGTTACCGCAGCGGGTGGTGTCAGAATCCGGGATAAAGAGCGCCGGTGCGGACGCGCCCCCTTCCCAGAAGGTGCGCAGGTGGCAGCCGTCCTGCAGGGTAAATTCCTGCCACGGCGTGCGGTCCGCGGCAACCGTATGGGCAGCAACGTTCTGATCCGGTGGCAGTAACGCGCCGCTGGACGTGGCCGTGGTGACGGCAGGCGCAGCCTGCTGCTGTTTCACCACCAGCGCCCACTCCTGCGCTTTGGCGGCCGTACCCTGCGCCAGCGTCGTCCCCTCCGGATCGTTGAGCGTCCAGCTCAGCTTATTCACTTTGCTGCACTGGTGCTCCAGCAGCGAGCCAAGGCGCGGCACAAAGTTTTCCAGCACCGAGACGTCTTTCTTGCCGTTCGCCACGATACGCAGCGCCACCTCAGGCTTACACCAGCTCTGCGGGGTGTTGTCTTTGATGTTGTCGATCCAGATATCCAGCTTCTGCGCAGGAGACTGCACGATGCGGAAATTCTCAGCCTGCACGGTGGAGGTCACCGCCAGAAGTGCCAAACCCGATAGCCAAAGTTTCATATCGTTCCTTGTGTGTCTAATCAGTTCCGCAGGGAAGAAATTGTGCTGCGTCAGAGAGGGTGTGCAGCAAAGTAGTGTCCTGAGGGTTGCCCATCCATACCGCCAGGGCAGTATAGTTATCCTGAGCATTCCCTTCCTGTTCGCCATTCTTTTGAATGATTTGGTTCATTAAGGTCAGCCACTCCTGCGGCGTATTGACCATGTGCAGCGACTGCTTCATTTGCTCTTCACTGACGCCGTGCCAGAACCCGTCGGTGCAGAGTAAAAAGGCATCGCCGTCTTCCACCTGCACCACGTCACTGTAGCTCGCCTCCGGCCCGCCGTTTTCAATCCCCAGCGCCAGATAAAGCAGGTTGCTGTTGAGATCGTCCGTCTGATGCCCGGCATCCTTCATCTGCTGCACCAGGCTGTGGTCGGTGGTCACGTGCCATAGCCATCCCCGGCGAAACAGGTACAGGCGGCTATCGCCGGCATGCGCCCAGTACGCCAGCCCGTAGTCCCGGTCAATGAACAGGCTGACCAGCGTTGTGCCCATCCGGCGATAGTCCTGAACGGCCTGCTGTTCGCTCAGAATGGTGCGGTTCGCCGTCTGTACGTAATCTCGGATATGCTGCGCGTTCAGGTGCTTGTCGCCATCGAAGCGGGAGATAATGCTGTTGCGGGCCAGTTCCGCGGCGACCTCACCGCCCGGCAGCCCCGCGATGCCGTCACAGACGACAAAGCAGGCCGAGCGTTCCCCTATGGTTTCTCCCGTCTGATCCTGGTTGCTGGCGCGCGTCCCCTGGCGGGATAGAGAAGCGGTTGCGATATTCATTTGTCTTCCGATCCGCTCTGTGAGTCTTTGTACTGATTCACCTCCATGTCATACGCATGAAGGAAGGCTTCGCCGAACAGGGTGTGGAAGTCATCCTCGATCTCGCCCGCCGTCTCGCCATAGCTGCGAACAAAATAGTCCCACAGGGCGGCTTTGCGGCTGCCCGGCAGCGCCAGACGAGAGGTCATGCCGTTCTGCTTCGCCTGCTCCTCCAGCTGTTCCGGGTTAAAGGACTGCAGCATCGCGGCGATGATGGCCCGAATACCGGAGATCATCCCCAGCTGGTGCGCCTGAAGGTCGATCAGCGCGTCGCGCACGGATTTGGTCGGCGGCATAAAGCCCGGCATCGGCGTACCAAACATCTGGATCAGTACGGTTTTGCCGGTCGGCAACAGCTTGAACGGGTTGTTGGCATCGTCCAGCACCATGGTCATATCGGCTTTCACGCCGCGCTTGAGGATAGAGCGCGACGAGAGCAGCGCCACGGTGCCTTGCGAGAACATGCCCAGAATCTGCCCCAGCTGACGCATATTTTCACGGTCAAACTGCGGAACGGGCTGCATTTCGCTCAGGCCCATGCCTTCGAGCAGCGCCTGCAGCAGTTCGCCCTGCAGCACTTCGCCCTTCTCGCCGTTATTCGCGGTGGCGGTTGGGGTTGCCGCGTTGTTGACCGGGTCGATGCGCAGACGCCCCTTCGGTGCCTGAGCACTGCTACGCGCAACGGCCTGCGGCGTTGGCATGGTGAAGCCCGCGTAATCCGGTCGCGCCGGCTCTTCTTCACGCGCCGTTTCCTGCGGCTCAGGAGCGAACAGCGGAGAATCGGCCAGCACATCCTCTTCCTGCTCTGATTCAGGCGCTGGTGCTGGCTTGTCGTCAGCAATGTCATCCGGATGGGTTAACGGTGCCCCGCCCATCAGCCCGAGCGGGTCATCATTGCGCGCGGCTGGCGCGCTGGCCTTTCCACCAAACAGCGCCAGCGGGTCGAGCTCGTCCGACGCTTCTTCTTTAGCGGTGGGTTGCCCCTCAACCGGCGGCACCAGCGTGGAAGGCGTCACGTCGTCAAAAATGCTCTCTTTTTTGAACAGCGCTTCGTCGCTGAACAGCGTGTCCGGGTCGACATTCTTACGCTCAAGCGATGGATCGCTGTCGTTGAACATCGCGAGCGGATCTTCGGCATTACGCTCCGGGGCCGCAGGCTGGGAGAACGGATCGTGCGATGTCGCAGGCTGAGGTTTTGCGCGGTTGCTGGAGATGCTGTCGGAGATGGAGAACTCCTGCATCAGGCTGTCCCAGATTTCCGACGGCACGGCGGTCGGTTCCGATTTACCGCGTGGCGCAGTGTTAGCAGGCTTCGCTTGCGCTGCGGGTGCAGTTGGCGCGGCTGTCGGACGTGGCGGCTGCTGCATGCTTGCCGCCATACGGCTTACCGGCTGCGTATCGTGGATAAGCTCAGTAACTTCAATGCGGTAGTCATCAATACCGAGAATGTCGCCATCCTGGAGTTCAACCTGACGTCCGCGCTCCAGCGGAATATCATTTAATACCACGCGGGTGACGCTGCCACGGTTGGTGACGCGGCATTCGCCCTGGGCGTCAACGTGAACAATGGCCTGCAGACGCGATATGGTGCGGTCATTGTCCGGCAATACCAGATTGTTATCCGTACCGCGCCCAATGGTGCCGCCCGGGGCGTAAAAATCACAGCTGCTCTGCGGCGGCTGATGACCGGGTTTCGTAGAAATAATCGTGAATCGCATGGCGTATTCCTGCTGGTATGATTAGCGCTCAAACGCTGCCGCTCTCGGGGCGAGAACGGCGGCGTTTGAAAAAGTGAATATCAAAAACTATTTAGTGAAGGTTATAAAATATAATCCAACAATGAGCCATAGAGTGAATATTAACGCCTGTAATTTATAACGACGATGTAACTTTAGTATCCAGCCAATTCTTTCTTCCGGTAACGACTGTACGTATTTATAAGCTTCTTCCTGAACAAGCCTTTCACGAGTGAACTTCATTTTTACGCCTTTATAAAGGCGAACAAACCAGATTATTTTTTGATAATTTGCCAACGAACCAAAAAAAGAAGCGTAGTCGGTAACAAGATCCAGGTCATATCCCTTTCGCCGGTAGTCAGAAAGTAACTGATTATAATCAGCCTCGTGTTTTTTGAAGTAACGAGAACTGAATAGATCCATAACTATCACAATCAGCAATAAAACCACGATAAGGAATAATAGTAAATTTTCAATATTCACCATATTTTATCCATCATATACTCAGTCGCTCCGCCCGCTATCTCGCCACCAACGTATCCACCTGCTGCCGCCCCGACAATGGAACAGGCGAGCAAACCTACACCACCCGTCGCGACACCAAGCGCAACGCATACACCGGCACCTGCCATGGCTCCGTATTTGCCACCGTAAATCCCTCCTGCAAGACTTGCACCAAAGCTGCTGTATTTTTTCACAGCGACTTTAGTACAACTTTGCTCTCGTCCCGTGGTGCATGCATTGTAAACTTCATTGGTTGTATTTGCACCGGCAAAACCTATTGCAAGCCATCCCCCCGCTTTAAGAAAACGAGCGGCTTTAGAGGCATTATCGACATAAGTTGAATAACCACGAATAGAAGCGACACCCGCTGTGCTCCATTCATGTACAATTGATCTGCTTGACAACCCTAATGCATGCTTCAGTTCGTTATAGGGTTTCATCTTTAACGTCAGCCTGGACAATTTATTTAATAAACCATCCAACTCAGAAAAGAGGCGCTGACGCTCAACAAAAAACTGCTGGCTTATCAATGTCCCTTGTGCCCTGTACTGATTCTGGTATGCCAACTCAATGGATTTAAGTTTTTTTTCTATTTCACTGAAATATTTTTCACCTGCGTCAGCAACAACTCCAAGGGACTTATCCATAAAATTAGTGACTGCGGCTATGGTACTAAAATGGTGATTAAAAAAATTCGCTTCTCCAGAGTTAAGATCGGCCAGAGCACCATTGACTTTATTTTTTGCAAGCTGTAACTGCTTAAGTT
Organism: Enterobacter asburiae; assembly: GCA_011754535.1. Taxonomy (NCBI): domain Bacteria; kingdom Pseudomonadati; phylum Pseudomonadota; class Gammaproteobacteria; order Enterobacterales; family Enterobacteriaceae; genus Enterobacter; species Enterobacter asburiae. Next base: position 2,813,331 of record JAAQVN010000001.1, read on the forward strand.
GCACAGCATTATTACTTCCCGGCGCATCAAGAATCAACATCTGTCCAGGTTTTGACCACTGCATATCACTATTAACCTTCATGAAATAACGTGCAGCATCACTATTTGGATTGTTGAATAAGAGCCTTGCCTGGAAATCCAGAGTTCCGGGTTGCTGAACAATGCAATATCCCGAATTAACTAATGATTGACCAGCCATATTCATTCCCTCTGATTTTCACCGAAACGCTTACAAATAAGCACAAACATTTAAATAAAAATGAAGTTAAGCAGCACCCAAATGTTGACGCTTTTCTAAAAAAAGAGTCAATATTTGGAAACTCTTCTATTCTATTTTAGTCAGCGATAGTTCACCTTTAGCATTCGCACTGAGCACAAAGCGAGTCGCGTACCGAAGAGCGGCATTATGATTTCTCAACTTTAATACCACATCATACTTTCCTGGCTGCCAGTCAACTTTATCCCAGCGAAGACAATCCTCAGACTTTAGAATGCGGCCGGAATGAAAAATTTGTGGGGAATATATAGCTTCCCATTCATTACCTACCTGTCGAGATATTGAAGGTTCGTAAACTAAAACAGTTTCACCTGGCCTGGTGTCATCCAAAAATCCAAAACAGGGGACATTTTTTTCCAGCTTAACAGTTAAACTTTGAAACTGAGCAGGATGGGATATGCATGCGCAACATGATAATACAATGGATATAACAGTTAACGCTCTTTCCATCGCTATTATACACCGAGTAGTGAACCAATCGTAATGACCGGGGAAAAAACCCCGGCCACATACGCAATTATGCTTCTTTGTTTTCTTTGATATTCCAGCCAGCGCTGCTTTCAGCACCTTTACCACCAGACGTGGTCTGCTCCCAGTACTGCTGTTTCACTTTCGCAGCCTGGAATGCGTAGGTCACACCAACGGTATCGCCGTTGTCTGCACCAGTGTACTGAACGGAAGTGACCAGCACATCTTCCAGCGTAATGCGGGAATATTCCACCTGCTGGCCACCCGCTTTACATACGGACAGCTCAACTTTGGTCAGGTGTTTACCGCTGGCGCAGTGTTTCAGGATAGCGGTGGTGGATTTGTCGATCAGCGCGTTAACGTGCAGGTCGTTAAAGTTGACTTTACCGGCACCGCCGCCACCGCCAACGCTCATATTACCAGGCTGGGAAGCGCCCCAGGAGAAGGAGGTAATATCAGTCCAGCCGGTGTGGTTAGAATCTTTAGATTCGCCCGTAACACCCTCGACCTTCAGAAACATATCAATAGCCATAATATCTACTCTTCGTGGATGAACAATATTGCTTTCGAAAAAGCACTTATATGGCAAACAGGAAAGCATGGGGCTGAATAAAACCGTCCATATTTTACCTCTGCCTCACATCAAATGACCCGTGTCATTTGACAGTCTTACATTCCCTCTGAATGAACGGAAAGAATGTGAAGTCTTTTACTATTGTGGATTATCCTGAATCCAGGTGCGGTCAGGATTTCCGATGATTAATTGAGGAACAAGTTTATTAAGTTCGTCACTATGATAAAGACGTAGACAGTTTAAGGTTACGCCTTTTACATCGGGTTTTCGCTCCGAATGAAAACCATTAATTTGATTTTTATATTTTCCAATGAGGGCATCCACTTTATCAGTGCCATTTTCGGCATCAAAAGGTATCCACTCAATAAATGCACTCGCACTGCGGGCCGCATCAGCAGAAAACAGGCTGCCTTTATCTGCTACCTGCGCAAGACAGCGCGCCAGAACTAAATCTTTTAAAACCTGCCGGTATGTTTGATGCTGGTAAAAATCAAATTGAGTGTTATCGCCAAGAGCCGAAAACGTTAAAAATGCGAGCAGAATAAATGCTCTCTTCAAATTCATTAGTGATATTACTTTAATTCCCAAAACCAGATTTCCTTACAGTAAGGAAAACAATCGGAGTTACATATAAACGAATTATTACTTAGGGGCTCGATGAGGTCGATATGACCTCCACCGTAACCATCGATTTTATTAAAGAAAACTACACCTTTTCTGCCGAGCATTGACCGTGCACCAGCCTGACGATCGGTATAGATTTCTGCTTTCCCAAAAACGTGAGATTTAAAGAGCTGATCGGCGAGCAATTTTGCACCCGGCTCAATTGTTTTTCCCTTATAGGGCCCTGACTTGATGGGGAGACGCCCAGTAAATTCAACATTACATTTCAACAAAGCCAAACTCATCCTGACCGCACACGTATTTTCGTATGCAGGTTGCTGTTTGATAATCGTTGAATAGTCGTAGCCAATTTCTGCGAAAAGCTGTTCGCCAGAGGTAAAGCCCGCACGAGCTTGATTTGAAGAGTAATGTTGACGTTTCAGCTGTTCGTATAATGGTCTCATTTATTACTCTCCTTTTTTGCAAGGGCGTAATTCTTTCATGCCATCGGTGATAATTTTCGACGCGCGCTCTTCTTTTTGCTCTGCAGTCAATTTAGCGAAACGCGGGTAAAGAAACTCATGAAGGGTATTGGGTAAAAAAGGCTTTCCTTTGCACCAGACGGTTCCCTCGGAGGCATCCACAACCCCCAGAAGATACATATTTGCCTTAATGCGTTCACGTTCATTGGTTTTTGAAAGCCAGGCATTAGCAAACCGCTCTGCGGTAAGGTTTAAATCATACCCGGTTAATAGAGCCGGATCGCGCAGCATGTTTGATGTGTCATCCTGCGGCAATGCTTCCGCTTGAGGATAAGTATATTTTTCTGTTTGCGCACTTGCCAGTACTGAAACTGCCAGCAAACTGGTAGCGATTAATAGATTTTTTATCACCGGATATCCTTATTCACTGACAGTTATTAACTGAAATATGGCTTTTGGCTAACCGGCCCCATCGGGCCGGTAACCATCATCACGCGTCTTTCGTCTTCAGCGACGGCAGCTTAGATACCAGACGCAGAGAAACGGTCAGACCTTCCAGCTGGTAGTGCGGACGCAGGAAGAACTTCGCGGCGTAGTAGCCCGGGTTGTCTTCAATCTCCTGCACCTGCACTTCCGCAGCCGCCAGCGGTTTGCGGGACTTGGTTTCCTGGGAGGAGTTAGCCGGGTCACCGTCCACGTAGTTCATCACCCAGTCGTTCAGCCAGCGCTCCATCTCTTCGCGCTCGCGGAAGGAGCCGATTTTGTCGCGCACGATGCACTTCAGGTAGTGGGCAAAGCGGCAGCAGGCGAACAGGTACGGCAGACGAGAGGCCAGACGCGCGTTGGCGGTGGCATCCGGGTCGTGGTACTCGGCCGGTTTCTGCAGAGACTGCGCGCCGATGAAGGCGGCAAAGTCGGAGTTTTTACGGTGAACCAGCGGCATAAAGCCGTTTTTCGCCAGCTCGGCTTCACGACGATCGCTGATGGCGATCTCGGTCGGGCACTTCATGTCCACGCCGCCGTCATCACTCGGGAAGGTGTGGCACGGCAGGTTTTCCACCGCCCCGCCGGACTCCACGCCACGAATCGAGGTGCACCAGCCGTACTCTTTGAAGGAGCGGTTGATGTTAGCCGCCATCGCATAGGCGGCGTTCGCCCAGGAGTAGCTGTTGTGGTTCGCGCCGTCGGTTTGCTCTTCAAAGTCAAAGCTGTCGACCGGGTTGGTGCGAATGCCGTACGGCAGGCGCGACAGGAAGCGCGGCATCACCAGGCCCAGATAGCGGGCATCTTCGGATTCACGCAGTGAACGCCAGGCCGCGTATTCGGTGTTCTGGAAGATCTTGGTCAGGTCGCGCGGGTTAGCCAGCTCCTGCCAGGACTCCATCTGCATCACGCCCGGTGCAGTACCGGTGATAAACGGACAGTGCGCCGCAGAGCCGATGCGCGCCATTTCGCCCAGCAGCTCCACGTCCTGCGGGCTGTGGTCGAAGTAGTAGTCGCCCACGATGCAGCCAAACGGCTCACCGCCGAACTGACCGTACTCCTGCTCGTAGATTTTCTTGAAGATCGGGCTCTGGTCCCAGCCCACGCCCTTGAAGCGCTTCAGGGTGCGGCCCAGCTCCTGCTTGGAGATGCTCATAAAGCGGATCTTCAGCATCTCGTCAGTTTCAGTGTTGTTCACCAGATAGCTCAGGCCGCGCCAGGCGCTCTCCAGCTTCTGAAACTCTTCGTGGTGAATGATCTGGTTCACCTGCTGCGACAGCTGCTCGTCGATACCGGCAATCAGGTTCTGAATGGTGCGATAGGTGTCGTTCGAGAAGGTAACGGTATTTTCCAGCGCCTGCTGCGCCAGGGTTTTGACCGCGCTTTCTACGGCGGAACGGGCCTGATCGGTTTTCGGGCGGAACTCTTTGTTCAGCAGCGCGCTGAACTCATCCTGGCTGAACGCCTGCCCCGCCTGCTGCTCGTGTTGTTGAGTCTGGTTGCTCATCGATTATTCCTCGCTACCTTTCGCGCTTTCGTCATTTTTCGGCAACTGGCTCAGGGATTTGAGCAGCGTCGGATCCTGCAGAATTTTAGCGATCAGCTCTTCCGCACCGTTTTTGCCGTCCATGTAGGTCAGCAGGTTAGAGAGCTGGGTACGCGCTTCCAGCAGCTTGTTCAGCGGCTCTACCTTGCGGGCCACCGCATCCGGCAGGAAGTCGTCCATGCTGTCGAAGGTCAGATCCACGTTGAGCTTACCTTCGCCAGTCAGGGTGTTATCCACCTGGAACGCCACGCGCGGCTTCAGCGCCTTCATGCGTTCGTCAAAGTTGTCGATGTCGATTTCGAGGAATTTACGCTCGTCGACGGCCGGCAGATTTTCAACCGGTTTGCCGACCAGATCGGCCATGACGCCCATCACAAACGGCAGCTGAATCTTACGTTCTGCACCGTAGATCTCTACGTCGTACTCGATCTGCACGCGGGGGGCACGGTTACGTGCGATGAATTTCTGCCCACTGTTACTCATTGCCATGATGTTCTCCATCAAAGATGCGCGGTGAAGGTGAAACGGCAGGCTCCATGCCTGTCGTCATAATGCCTGGACGCGTTATTCGCGGCGTCCAAAGATGTTTTCCAGTTGGTTAACGCCGTCTGGCGCCAGGTCGCGAATAATGTCCATGAAGTTAAGTTCTGACAGCCGCTGCACCCGTTCAATCATCAGCGGTGCGGGGTGGCTCGGTTCGTACTGCGCAAAATACTGCTTCGCTTTTTCCAGCATCAGCTGCGCGTCGGCGCGGCTGGTGACCTGCACGCTGCGCCAGTCGGTCACCTGCTGAATCGGCTGCGTTGCCGCCGATTGCTGTTCAGCCTGTGGCTCTGCCTGCGCTTCACGGTTCGGCAGCAGCTTGCTGATGTCGGTCACCTGACACGCGCTGGCGACCAGCCCCACGGTTTTCAGCAACTGCTCCATCTCCGGCACGCCGCTTTCACCGAGATGCCCGGTGAGCAGCTCACGGATGGCAAGCAGCCGTTCGTTAATGACGATAACCGCTGCGGTTCCCGGCTGGTCGCCGCGGGCCAGCTCGTCAATCAGCCGCGGACGGCCGCCGGGATAGTCCGGACATTCCGTCTTGCTGCCGTCCAGCAGCGCCTGGGCGTCACGCAGCGAAATTTCATCGCCGTTAGAACGCAGCAGCGAGGCGTTGCGTACCGCGACGGTGAGGTCGGATTTATCGCTCAGCCCGGCCAGGGCGTTAATGCGGTAGAACGGGTCGGTTTCGCCATACTCTTCAAGCAGCGGGTAGAGCGGCTCCCAGTAGCGCGCGATCGCCTCCTGCACCAACAATAATCCGTCCGCGTAGCCCGCAAGCCCGCGGCGGCGGGTCCAGGCATGGGTTAACGCCAGCATCACGCGAAGATCTTTGGTGCGGGTCAGCAGGCTGGTGGCGAATTTTTCAACCGTGTTCCAGTCAGCGGGCTCTGCCGGGATAATGGTGTCGCCAAACTGCTGTTCCGCTTTCCCAAGACTTGCCTGATTCATGATCTGGAAGTCGGCGTCGTACTCCAGGTTTTCGCCGCAGGGCTTTTCAGGGCTTATTGGCGCGAGAAATTCTTCGATATTCATGAGATCCCTGCTTATTCAAACATGGGCGGATAGAGACCGTGACGCCCCGGACGGGCGCCCCCTGCCGGGTCGAACAGCAGGGTGAAAAGCTGCCCGGTAAAATTACCGCTGTGAACGTGGGTGTAGAGCGGGTAACCGTCGCAGCGGTTGGTCCACCAGTAGCTGGTCTGACGCAGCGGGTCAAAACACTCTGCCGCCTGCGGCCAGCCCAGCGTGCTCTGGCCATCCTCGTCATAGCCAATGACGTCAAGGATGTCGGAACGCTTTTGCGGCTCGACGGGCTGCGGCGCCGGAATGGACATCAGCATCTCATCCAGCTGCGAGGCGGAAAAGCTGTTGCGCACCGCGTGCAGCCCCAGACGGCCAATCTGCTGATACCAGCTCTCCGCCTGGCTGAGCAGGCTGGTCGACCACTCTGACGGGGCAAAGCTCAGCTGAATGCAAACCGGGTACTGTCGGCCAACGCTGTCGCGGCCGGGCAGCAGGCAGCCCATCTGGATCATCTGGCTGCCCAGCATCGGCGGGACGACGAAATTCCAGACCGGTGCTTTGGTGAACTGGCGTTCGCCACCGCGCTGCTCTTCCTGCTGCCAGGCGAGCAGGCCAACCTGAAACCAGTGCGACCACTGGCGCTGTAAGGTGTCAGGAAAGCGACGCTGCAGGAAATCTCCGGCGCTGGGTAATTTGCCATACCAGCTGTAGCGGTTCATCGCAGGGGTATTCGTCATACGGCTGTCCTTGCGGTTATGGGCATGAGAAACGGGGAAGCTGGAACGGGTTGCGAATGCTGTTTGGCGCAAACTCCAGTGTGACCTGATGTCCGTCGACGTTGAAGGTGGCCTGACGGCTCAGGCTACCCGCGCCAGGGCTGGTGCTCGCTTTGTCGAAAAAGCGGTTGAGCGCCCAGGAACCGTTGGTTACCAGCGTCGCCGTGCTGCCGTTAGCCAGCCCCAGCTGCATGCGTACCTGATTGGTGCCGCCCGGCCCCGGCCAGTTCATGATCTGCACGGCCTGCGGGCCGTGGCTGTAGCGCAGGAGCTGGCCGTCGACGTCCAGCGTCAGGTTCAGAATGGTGTTATCCATTCTCACGGTGCGTACCGTTACCTTGAAAGATGGCGTGGTGGCGCCGTTAGCAAAGAAAGCGTCGCGAATCGACTGGGCCTGCTGGAACGGTCTCAACAGCCCTTCGCTGCCCGGCAGGGTTTTACCGTCGATGCCCGGCATAAAGCGCCAGTTTGCCTGCGTGGTATCGACTTTGCTGGTCAGGTTGTCGCGAAAGAAGGTATCCATCAGCCCGGTACCGGGGGCAAACATGCGGGCAAGATCGTCCGGGGTGACCTCGGTGCTGGCGCTGCGCACCAGCGGGTAGCGGCCGGCGATTGCCTGACGGCAGAACCCGCCGACTTCAACGTTAATCCGCTTACGCACGTTTTCCAGGTCGCGGCGCTGGGTATCGCTGCTGGCCCCCACCGCCATGTTGCTGAACATGGTTTGCAGTCCGCCCGGCAAACGACCGGCGCTGGCCTGCAGACGGCTGATCGCCTCACCGCCGGGTGCTGGCATACCGCTGTTGGCCGCATCCTGAACCGCGGTCAGGTAACGATAAAGCTCATCCACCTGCTTGAGAAAATCATCAAATACAATCGTCTTCCCGCCTTTCTCCAGCGGCTGCGCCAGCTCAATCATCGGCGCATAGTGGTCGGTCACCAGCTGCTCCGGCGCCTGAGTAATCGCGGCGGCCTGCGTCGGGGCATTGTCATTATTGCTGAACAGCGCTTCCAGCGTGCGGGTGGCGCGGTTGCTCTGCGCCTGCGCTTTACCGGCATCTTCCGGCGCCGGGGTATCGCGGGATAGCGTCAGCACCTGGCTCAGGTTCTGGACCAGACGACGCAGGGGCGAGTTTGCGCCAGAGAGCAGGCGCGCGGTGTTGATGCGCTGGGAGAGATCGGCGCTGTTATTAAGCTGAATGTCGGCGAGAAAGCGATCCCAGTTCGCGATAAAGTCGCGCATGTAGAGCTGGCGCACGGCGTTATCGATCTGCTGTTTATCTTCCTGCGCGGTTGCGGCGCCCAGCACCCAGGCGTCGTCCTCATGCAGGGCGGTGGTTACGCTGTCAATCTGGCTGTTAAAGCTTTTCCAGTAACCGTCCGGCGTATAGAGCCCCGGCACGCCTTCGCTTACCGGCTTGCCGCTTTTGCGGGAAAACACCAGCTCGCTCTGCGGGCCGCCCAGATCGGAAAGGGAGACCGGCTTGATGTTTTCGTCATGTTCCAGCAGGCGCTTCAGGCGACCGTAGACGCGGGTTGAAAGTGGCTGCTGGTTGATCAAAGCCCTTTCGCGTGCCACCAGGGATTCGTCCTGAGCGTACGGCGAGGCCTGAATTTTCGGCTCCAGCAGCTGGGTGAGATGCCATTCGAGCTGCTGCAGCTGCGCCTTCGTGACGTTTTGCGGCAGGTTACGCTGCAGGTTGAGCATCACCCACGAATGCAGGAATTTGCCGTCGTAGTGTTTCGGCTGATACAGCATCTGATAGGCTTTCAGCGCCTCGTAGCTGTACTCCACGTCGCTGCCGTTGTCGTTGCGCAGCCAGGTGGTGATGTGCATTGCAACGGCGGGCAACAGCAGCTGATCCAGCGCTTTCTGGTACAGGGACTGAGAGGCATCGCTGACGTCATCCCCACGGTAAAGCCCCATGCGGCGGGAGACTGGCGGATCGTTGACATCAAACGCGTCGCTTTTCGGCAGGTCCACCAGGCCATTCAGCAGCGGGAGCAGATCGAACAGGTCACGCTGCGGCTGGTTCTGCAACGCTTTGCTCTGCTGGTCCAGCAGCGGCACCTTCGCATCCACCTCTTCCAGATAGGCCTTGTTTTTTGCATAGCTGGTCAGCCACAGCCCGCCGAGGATCGCCAGCAGGGCCAGCAGCGCCGCGTAGCCGGACCAGATCACTGCCCGGTTGCGCAGTTCCCACCAGCGGTTTTCGCCGGCAATCCCGGCTTCCTGGAAGATGACGTTTTGCAGCAGGTTCTTGATGAAGAAGCTCTGGCCCTTCGCGCCGGGGATAGGCGCTTCTTTGCTTACCGAATCCCAGTTATCGTTCTCTCCCCCTTCCGGCAGGGAGAGCGCGCGGTTCAGTTCGCCCATTACGCGGTCGAACGGCATGCCTTCCTGGGTACCGCTGGCGAAGTAGATCCCGCGCGGCGAGAACTCGGTTTCGAAGTTGGAGCGGGCGAAGACCGTGCTGAGGTAATCCGCCAGCAGTGGACGCAGCGCGGCGAACTCCTGTGGGAAGAGATACGCTTCGGCACGGGTTTTCGCATCATGCTCTTTGAGCATGGTTTCCGGCAGCCCGGCATCAAGGCGCTGCTGCAGCAGAGAAAACTCCTGCTGGAAGTTACCCATCAGGTCGTAATCGGCGTGTTTGGTTTGCTCCCACGGCAGCGTGAAGCCCCAGATCTGGTCTCGCTGCGCTTTGTCGTAGTCGGCAAACCACGCGCGGAAGCCTTTGAGCAGGTCGGCCTTGGTCACCATCACGTACACCGGGAAACGGATACCCAGCTGCTCATGCAGTTCAGAAAGGCGCTGGCGCAGGTTCACCGCCTGCTGGCGGGACGCCTCGGCGGACTGGGTCAGCAGGTCCGAAATACTGATCGTGACGATGACGCCGTTGATCGGCTGGCGGCGACGGTACTTGCGCAGTAGCCCCATGAACTGCAGCCATTCACCGGCGTCCTGCACCTGTTCGCTTTCCTGAGTGGTATAGCGACCCGCGGTATCCAGCAGCACGGCCTCGTTGGTGAACCACCAGTCGCAGTTGCGCGTGCCGCCGATGCCCCGCAGCGCGGTTTTACCGAAGCGGTCGGCCAGCGGGAACTGCAGCCCGGAATTAACCAGCGCCGTGGTTTTACCGGAACCCGGCGCGCCGATAATGACGTACCACGGCAGCTGGTAGAGATATTGCGTGCTGAAGCGCTGCGTCCACTGGGCACCCTGTCCCGCTTTGCTGAAGTGCGCTTTTTTCAGCATCTGCGCGGCTTCATCAAAACGGCTGGCGAGGATCTGCTCCTCGCTGTTCAGGCGCTGCTGCGGATCCGCCGCCTCCGGGCTGGTGGTGTTCTCGTTGAGCTTGTCCATCAGCTTGCGGTTCAGCCAGGCGTTATAAAGACGCGGCAGAATATGGCCCTGAGCCCACAGCAGGTAGACCACGGCAATACTGATGATGCGGTTCTGCTCGGATTCGAGCGGTCGGGTGTCCACGATGGACAACAGCGGACCTATCATCCAGATCACCGCCGCCAGCGCCGTGACGCCGAGGAAGCTCCACAGAATGCGGTTAGTCAGTATGGAAAGAAGAGTCGTCAGCATTCCTTAGTTTCCTTGCGGCAATCCGTTCAGCTCGGCCTGAGTGTTTTCAGGCGACACCAGCAGAGTAATTTCCACACGGCGGTTACGGGCGCGGTTTTCCGGGGTCGTGTTCGGCGCCACCGGGTTAATCTCGCCCCGCCCTTCCGCCTTCACGCGGCCAGGCTGAGAGAGGCTTCCCTGCAGCATTTTCTGTACGGAGCGCGCGCGTTCCAGTGAGAGCTCGTAGTTAGAGGCAAAGCGTGCGCTGCGGATCGGCACGTTATCGCTGTAGCCCACCACCAGAATTTTGCCGCTGACGTTATTCATCGCCTGCGCAATGCGGTTGATGACCGGTTCATAGCGGTCGCGCACGACGGTAGAGGCGGAGGCAAACAGCCCGTCGCCCTTCAGGATCACGACGCTGCGATCCGCTTCGTCTTTCACCGCCACCAGGCCCGCCTCAATTTCAGGCTTCAGGAAGCCGCGCAGGTTCAGCACAGCGGGCAGCTGACGCGCCGGCTGCTGGATGGTGGTTTCCGGCAACTGGGACTGGTAAATCTTCGCCAGCACCGGGTTGGTGCTGTCGCCAAGACGCCAGTTAAGCACGATATAAAACAGGCAGGCGATAAACCCGGCCAGCGCCACGCAGGCCCACAGGGGAACCATCGGCCGCCACAGCTTGCGCAGCACCGGACGATCTTCCGGATGAGGAGAAAGCGGCGGCGGATAGCTGCCGCGTACGCCTCGGATCATTTGCCACAGCCGCTGCTTGATGGTTTCAAGCTGGGTGCGACCATTGTCCAGCACCCGGTAGCGCCCCTCGAAGCCCAGCAGCAGACAGTAGTTGATCATCTCCAGCAGCAGAATATGCTCGCGCGGGTTCTGCGACAGGCGCGCCAGCAGTTGGAAGAACTTTTCGCCGCCCCAGGTTTCGTTATGGAACGTCACCAGCAGGCCATTGCTGGACCAAACGCCGCTGCTGCCCCAGGGGGTAAGCGCGGCGGCCTCGTCCAGCGCCGTACACAGGCAGTAGCGCGCCCCGACGATCACTTCGTAGGGCAGCCCCGCCTGCTGGCAGCGGACTTCAAAACGGCGAATCTCATCGATCAGGCGCTGACGTAACGCCACCTGATCGTCATGTGATACCGAATGACGGATCTGCGGAATCGCGTTGAGCAGCGGATTGGCGGCCGCCACCAGCTGATTGTTGCTACTGGCTCCGGTAAACGCGGCATCACTGCCGCTATCCTGTCGTTCCTGCATATTAAGCGCTCGCTTTATTATTCTGTCGGGCTACGGATGGCCCAAAACTCCATATCCAGCCCCGGGAACTCCCCTGCAAGGTGCAGGGCGAATGCGCCGGACTTATCCATCTCGTGCCACAGCTCGCTGCCCTTCTCCAGCTCAAAGTAACTGTAGCCGGCATGCCACGGGATCTGCGGTGGCGCGACCGGCATGGCGCGCAGCATAATGCCCGGCAGCTGTAGCTGAACCAGATCGCGAATTTTCGAGACCGGTGCGACCTTCATCTGCGCCGGGAAATGAGTCTGCAGGTGTTCGCCCGGCACGTTGGCTTTTACCGCCAGCACGAAGCCAAACTCACGCACCATGCTGGTTTCAGGCACCGTGGCAATGTTCAGGCCATGGGAGCGCTCGTTAAGCGGCAGCTGAATCGCGTGGTCTTCCATTACCAGCGACAGCCCCTGACGCAGCATCAGCATCAGCTTGCTGAAGCAGTTCGCCAGATCGTCGTGATCGTAAATCGGCAGCACGCTCTCGGTTGTACGCTGCGACGTCCAGGTGGCGAGCTCGGTGGCAAACGGCAGCCAGCTGCGCCAGAGCGTTTCCGGGTGCAGCAGCGGCAGCGTTTTCAAATGTGAAACCTCGCCCAGATGACGGTTCACCAGCGACAGCAGCGTAAATTCAATCAGTTCAGAGGTGTTAAAGCGGCCAGGCTGGCGCAGGCGGCCGCCAATCTGCTGGCTGCGCTGCACCAGCAAACCGTGCAGATCGTTAATCATGCTGTAGATCTGCGGGCTGTTGTTGGCGTTCAGCATCGGCGGGATGTAGCTATTATCGAGCCGCACGTGGTTGTCGTTGCGTTTTTCAGTCACAAACGCCACGCCGATGGTGGTCCATTCTGCCGTGAGGTCTTTTTCCAGCATCAGGGTCAGACGCAGGCGGCCAAACTGTACGGTAGCATCCCCTACCGACATGGCGTTATCGTCTTCCACCTCCTGCTCAAACGCGACGAAGCGTGCCAGCGAGGCCGGCTCTTCGCTGAAAATCACCTCTTCCCGCTCGCCACGACGAACCGGCAGCGCAAGCACCACCTTTTCGTTGGTGAGGTTGTCAGGAATTTTTAGCGGCGCGGGACCGTTGCGTCCGTTGCGCACCTGGAAAAAGGTGCCGTCCGGCAGTAACCCGCTGCAGTAGCTCAGGGCAATGCAGCCCTGGCGAAGCATTGCTTCGTCCAGCTCTACGTCGAGAAAGCCCCAGAGATAAGAACGCTGCAGCGCACCCCACTCACGAACATGGTTGAGCAGATAACTTTCAGTCCGCTGAAAATGGTGTGGACGCAGGAACATGCCTTCGGTCCAGACGACCTTTTCTGCTTTGGTCATGATGATGTGTTTCCTGTTGTGAAGCGCGTTACTGGCTGATGACCCGAATGCCGTTTACGTCGAGAAAAACGTTGGCCTGGAGTTCATCCGCGGACCATTTCCAGAACTGGTAGATATGATTTTCGCCTGGCACAGGCAGCGGGAGTGAAACGCGCCATTTTTTACCGTCCAGCTTCTGATATTCCGCCATCACGCCGATATAGCGCGCCTCGGGATCGCTCTGACCGCTGAGGGTTTTGGACAGCTGTCCCGGCATCAGGAAGAAAACATCGCTGTTCAGCAGATTCGCGCCAAGCGTTGCTGACGCGTTGTTCTGCAGGGAATAGAAGTCGCTGGACATGAAATCCGCATCGGATTTCAACAACAGCACCCGGACTTTAAGTGGCGCAGAATCATTGATTTGTGGATGAGCCTGAAACTGCAGGTTGTAGCGGGAAGGGTCGCTGTGTGAAGACGACGTACAACCACTGACAAGGGCGAAAAACGCCGCGTAAAAGACTAACCACAGCCGATGAAACTTTTTATTATTCATAAAAATACGCCCACGAAAGCCGTTTAGTTCAGGATCCAGGTACCGTTAGCGCTGTCTTTGCAGGCTTTGCTGTTGCCATCCACATCGACGCAGGTCGCCTTTTTACGCGCCTTAGGACGAATGGCCTGTTTACGAACGGTCGCTTCGTACTGGTCGGCTTTGATAACGGCACGCATCGGGACGTAGCCAATCAGTTGGTCGTTCCCCTCATCGGCGAGCGCCATCCAGTAGTGTTCAACCTGCCCCAGCACCACATAAGTTTTGCCGGTATCCAGCGTACGGATAACCTTTCCGCCAAAATCAGGACGGCTCATCAGGGAGGCCGGGTACATGGCGCGATAAGGCTCGTTAAGCGGGGTGAATTCCGTTGGCGGCACCACGGCGTGACGGTGAGTCAGGGTGACGCCGTTGACCTGGCTGGTCACAATCGTGTCGTCGGTGATTGCCGGTTTCTGTGGCGCTTTACAGCCCGCCACCGCCATTACAAACAGAAGTGAAAACAGTACGCGCATTTTCATATGCTTTTCCGTAGCGATATTTTGATGATGGAGATAAGGGGATGAAATTTGACTTAGGTGCTATTGTTAAAATAGTCAGGATAATTTCGGGGTGTTACTAATTTTAAGGCATAGCTACCGCACGAGCCCTTCAGAATAAGGCCCAGCGTCTTCCTGACATATTTTGACAAACGGTAAACAAGTTTACATGAGCTTGCCTGCAATTCAATATTTCCTGCCTGACAAGTGGTGCTTAAAGAAGCACATGAATGATTATAGGATTAATCTGAGAAAAAAATATGATTTAAGCGCGACCCTCTATTTCACCTGCCAGACAACAAGTTATCCAATTGATATTTAAAGATTAACCCCAAAAAAGAATTACTTTCATTACCGCAGTCACTCTATTATTGCTACTACCATAACTAGTAGAATTTGGCTTTTTGTGAGGTGAAGAAAATATATCCAGTATGAATTATTTGTTGCATTAGCCATGTAACATTTATTACTGGAAGGGGTAAGATGAATATATGAAGCTTATTCAGCAGGGTTGAAAAAAGTTAATTTTGCACTTCAAAATAAGTTTCTCTTTTAGCCACTACTTTTTCCCCGTTATTATCACCTGGATATTATAACAATTAAGCGTTGCTACACCATTTATGATGTTTCCCTCGATGAAATTGTGAAGCATTCCCTTTTCTGTTCGGATTCGCTTTGCTGCAAACCACGCAACCTTCATTTGAAATTTCACCCTGACTACATAATCGCCCCGCTACCGCCATCGCTCAGACTGAACACATGATAGATATAATTTATTATTAAAATGATAAAATTTCGTTATAATTTCTTTAAATAGTTACACATAAACCGCTTTAACCCATTGTTATAAATATGATTACAGGCAAGAGCCATAACTCGATCGTATGGGTTCCTCTTCATGCCAGTCATTGTTTTTGCTTATTACCCAGCCGTTGCGCGACCAAACACGTCAGGAGTATGTATGAACACGAAAAGACGCTCAGTTCCCGGTATCAGACACTATGATGGTCCTGCCGGCGGCTGGGGCGCGTTAAAAGCGACGGCCATTGCGGTACGGACTCAAATGGATACCTTTGAAGCCCCCGCTACGCTGCTGCGCACCAACCAGCCTGACGGTTTTGACTGCCCGGGCTGCGCGTGGCCCGATAAAGAACACAAATCAACGTTCCAGTTCTGTGAAAACGGCGCCAAGGCGGTGACATGGGAAGCGACCAGCAAGCGCGTGACGCCCGCGTTTCTGGCGGAAAACAGCGTCTCCTCGCTGCTGGCAAAATCGGACTTTGAGCTGGAGGGTTACGGGCGTCTGACGCATCCCCTGCGCTATGACCGGACTAGCGATACCTTCCGGCCCGTCGACTGGGACGAGGCGTTTCAACGTATCGGGGAAATCTTGCGCGGGCTCGAACCGGACCAGGTCGAGTTCTATACCTCCGGACGTGCCTCCAACGAAGCGGCGTATCTGTTCCAGCTGTTCGCCCGGGAGTACGGCACCAATAACTTCCCGGACTGTTCGAATATGTGTCACGAGGCCACCAGCGTCGGCTTGCCGCGCTCCATCGGTATTGGGAAAGGTACCGTCTCGCTGGACGACTTCGACAAGACCGAGCTGGTGATCTCCATCGGCCATAACCCCGGCACGAACCATCCGCGAATGATGGGGACCCTTCATGAGCTGGCTCGTCGCAACGTGCCGATTATCGTCTTCAACCCGCTTCGCGAGCGCGCCCTCGAACGTTTTGCGGATCCGCAAAGCGTGATTGAAATGGCAACCTATAGCTCTACGGATATCGCCTCAACCTACTTCCAGGTGAAGGCCGGGGGCGATGCTGCCGCGCTGAAAGGTATTGCTAAACATCTTCTTGAAATGGAGGCCGAACGCGGTAACGTGCTCGATCGTGCCTTTATAGCAGAACACACCCAGGGCCTTGACGACTTTGCTGCCGATATCACGCAGACCCGCTGGGATGACATCGAGCGCGAGTCCGGGCTCAGCCAGGCAGCGCTCAAAAAGGTGGCCGAGGCCTATGCAAAATCAAACGCCACCATCATTACTTATGGAATGGGGATTACCCAGCACAATAAAGGCACGGCCAACGTCCGCCTGATTGCTGACGTGCTGCTCCTGCGCGGGAATATCGGCAAGCCCGGCGCGGGGATCTGCCCCCTGCGCGGCCACTCAAACGTTCAGGGGAACCGCACCGTCGGGATTAGCGAGAAGCCCACCCCCGCCTTCCTGACGCGTTTGAAAGAGGTGTTTGGCTTTGAGCCCCCTTCCCGTCACGGGCATGATGCGGTGCAGGCGACGCAGGCCATGATCGACGGTCGCGCAAAAGCGCTCATTTGCCTCGGCGGTAACTTTGCCGTTGCGATGCCCGATCACGAACGGGGTTTTCCGGCGATGGGTAACCTGGATTTGAGCGTGCAGGTTGGGACCAAGCTCAACCGTACCCATCTGCTGATGGGCAAAGAGACCTTTATTTTCCCGTGCCTCGGCCGCACCGAGCTGGATATGCAGGCCACCGGCCGTCAGTCCATTACCGTTGAAGACTCCATGTCGATGGTGCACGCCTCCTCCGGCAAGCTAAAACCCGCCTCGCCGTTACTCCGCTCGGAGCCCGCCATCGTGGCAGGCCTTGCGAAAGCCACGCTGTCGGATACCCGTGTAGACTGGACGACGCTGGTCGAGGATTACGACCGCATCCGCGATCTGATTGAGCAGACCATCCCGGGCTTCGAGAACTACAATGCGCGGATCCGCGTTCCCGGCGGCTTCCGCATGCCGCTGCCGCCGACGCAGCGTATCTGGCCGACCGCGACGGGCAAAGCGATGTTTTCGGTATTCGACGGCGTACACGAGAACGCCAGCGGCGAAGGCGAGCATGTTCTGCGCCTGATTACGCTGCGCAGCCACGATCAGTACAACACCACCATTTACGCCCTGGACGACCGCTACCGCGGCGTGTTTGGGCGCCGCGACGTGCTGTTTATGAACGAAGAGGATATGGCGCAGTCGGGGCTGGAACACGGCGATCGCGTGGATATTGAAACCGCCCTGCCCGGCAGCGCTCAGCGTCTGGAGGATATTACCGTGGTGGCGTACAACATCGCCCAGGGCTCCGTCGGGGCCTATTACCCGGAGGCCAACGTGCTGGTGCCGCTCGATTATCTCGATAAGGACAGCGGCACGCCGTCGTATAAATCGGTTCCGGTTCGCATTACCCTGCGCTCGAAAGAGATCCGCATGCTGTAAGGCTTCACGCGCAGAGAAGAGTGATGGACATAAAACAGTTAAAATATTTACTCGCGCTCGACGAAACCCGCCATTTTGGTAAAGCGGCCTCGCGATGCAATATCACCCAGCCGACCCTCTCCATGCGCATCCGCAGCCTGGAAGAGGAGCTCGGGCTGGTGCTGATTGTGCGCGGACAGCGCTTTGAAGGGTTTACACCGGAGGGTGAACGTATTCTGGCGTGGGCGCGCGCGCTGCTCGCCGCGCACGACGGATTGCAGGCGGAAGCCGCGCTGTGCAAAGGTCAGGTGGTGGGGGAATTACGTCTGGGGATGGTGCCGTTGGCGAGCGTGGATCCGATGATCTTTATCCGCCAGCTGACGCAAAAGTACCCGGAGCTGACCTACAGCCTCTATTCTATGTCTTCGGCGCAGATTGCGGACGGCGTCAGCCGCAACCAGCTGGAACTGGGGATTTGCTATCTCAACAGCATCGACACCAGCCTGTTTGATATTATCCAGCTTCCTGAAACGAAGATGGGCCTGCTGCACGACACCCGCCATTTCCAGTTGGACCAGACGCCGCTCACCTGGCGCGACCTGACGGATTTTCCGCTGGGGTTCCTGACCAAAGGGATGCACTACCGGGCGCACATGGAGGCCAGCTTTAAATCAGCCGGCATCGAACCCAGGTCCGTTTTCGAGAGTGATTCAACATACCAGATCATTCAGGCGGTTCAGAGCGGCGTGTGCTGCGCCGTGATGCCGCTGAACAACGGGCTTGAGGAACTGAACAACAATTTCGGGATCGCCCCCATCGCCGATGCCAACGTTGAGGCCCTCGTCGGCCTGATTATGCGCAGGCAGAAGCCCGTCTCCTCGCTGGCGCTGCGCTGTTTTACCGACGCACAGGCGATTTTTCACACGGTCAATGCGGCGTAAGCCTGGCGAGTCACCACGCTAAAACCGCCGATCAGAACCGCGGCACAAACCTCCCGGTATTCCGGCGCGCTCACCAGCTCGCGTAGCGCATCGCGAATGGCACTGAGCGTTTCGGTGGACGTGCGTTGCGACGTGATTAATGGCAGCCCAGGCGTAAGCGGGGTACGGTCGATCGCCGCCAGCCCCGCAAGCCGTTCCGGCTCATGACGCTTCAGCAGCGCCCAGGTCACGCAGTCGATGGCGGCGATATCGCTCTTCCCGCGCTGGACGTCAATCAGGGACTGACGGTGGCTGCCACTGAAGGACGTTTGTGAGAAAAATGGCCCGTCAACAATCAGGGGAGCCACCTTTTTTCGCAGTGCGTTATAGCCGGACTGCGAGTCTACCGAATTACAGACCGCCCGACGTCCGCGAAAATCCGCCAGCGTGAGATGCCTATCAGCCTCGCGCGCCACCAGAAAGCTGCGGTACAGGCTCCCTTCGCAGCCCTCCACGGTGTAGTGAAAACAGCCCACCACCTGTACCTCCGGGAGCTGCGTGACCAGCGGGTAGCCGCACGTCTGGCTGAGGGTAAGCTCAGGCTGCCGCCAGTGGGTCAGCAGGTCAGACTCCGGCCAGCCGGGAACAGGATCGACGGGCACATCCCGTGCGGCCAGCAGACGCTGCACCGCCAGCCAGAGCGCGCGGGTGTCGGCGCGATCCACGGCGTACATGGGAAGCGCCAGCAGGTTACTCATACCTCTCCTCCTGTTGTTTTCCGGGATGTACAGTGACCTCCACAGGCCGGGTCCAGAACTGGCGTAGCCAGTCACCGTAGCCCCTGACTACAAAGCCGTGGTTACGCTGCCGGTACGCCTCCCGATTTTGCCGGTAGATCGTCGGTAACCCGTACCAGGGAACGCCCGGTAAATCGTGGTGAATGGAATGGTAGTTGAGATTCAAAAACAGCACCCGCCAGAACAGCCCGGCCTCGTTAATGACCGATCGCGCGAGCGGATCGTCCGCCGCCCGATGTTCGTAAAACGACCGGACCTTGGTCAGCGCCAGCGCCGGATAGCTTACCGCCAGCACAAACCAGACGGGTGAAAAGCCGTGATGCGCCATCCACGCGAAAAGCGCCGCCAGCAGCAGAGCGTGAACCAGCCACATCGCCATTGCCCGCGGCTGACGATGACGAAACGCCGTCACGGCGCTGCCCAGCGACTGAAGGATATCCAGTAGCGGCGCCAGTGCCAGCCGCCCGAAAAAGGTATTCCGGGCGCGGATCGCGCGTTTCTGCCACGGCGAAAAACGTGCCCAGCTCTCGTCGGTAAAATAGTACGACTCCGGGTCATCCACCGGATCGGTCAGGCTATGGTGCCGATGATGCGCAAGATGGGAATCCCGGTACAGGCCGTACGGATACCAGACCGCCAGCGGGAGCGTGCCCAGCAGCTGGTTAAGCCAGGCGAAACGGGTGGGATGTCCGTGGATCAGCTCATGCTGCAGCGACATGTACCAGGCGGTAAACCCGATGAGCAGCAGCGTGGCGGGCAGCAGGCCCAGCGTTTGCCAGAACGCCAGCGTGGCAAACCAGCCGGCATAAATAGTGACGATCAACAGCCACGTGGGCAGTTCGCTTCGCCATATAAAACCCGATGCGAGATGGCGGATTTGTTCGCGTTGTTGCGGATGTAAATAGAGGGAGCTTCGTTGACTCATTCCTTCAGACGCCGTTTCGCCAGAGACAGTGCCCTGACGATCGGGGATAACGCCTGAAATAACAAAGAACTTAAATCGCTTTGCTTTGCCAGAAATGTGGGGGCACGCGCCGCTTGACTTATTTTGTGGTAAAGGTACTTTTCAGGACATGAAGAAAATTTTAATTATCGTTCCCGACGGTGGCATGCTGTTTGAAGCCGCCGGTATCGCCGACATTCTGATGCAGGCCAACCGGCTGCATCCGGAAGGGCTTTCCCGGCCCCGCTACCGTATTATCATCGCCACCACGCAGCCTCACCAGGTGATCCACGGCCAGTCCGGTCTGAACCTGCTGGCGGACTATCGTCTGCCGGAGCTGGATCCGCGCGAACCGCTGGACACCATTATCATCACCGGACGCGGGATGAACGAGCAGGAAAGCACGGCGGTGGTGGACTGGCTGCACCTCGCTGCGCCGCATGCCCGGCGGGTAGCCTCTATCTGCGGCGGCGCGATGCTGCTGGCTCAGACCGGCCTTCTGGACGGTCGTCGCGCCACCACCCACTGGCGGCTGCTGGAGACAATGCAAGCCCGGTATCCGTCTATCCATGTCGAAGGGGGCCCGCTGTACATTCAGGATGGTCCCATCTGGACCTCCGGCGGCGTCAGTTCCGGGTTCGACCTGACCCTCGCGCTGGTGGAGGACGACTACGGATTTACCCTCGCCCGCGACGTGGCGCAGGATATGGTGATGTACCTGCGACGTCCCGGCGGACAGCTGCAGTTTAGCCGCTATAGCCTGCAGCAGCCTGGCACATCGGGGCCCATAAGCGAGCTGCAAACCTGGATCCTGCAGAACCTCACCGCTGACCTGTGCGTGGAAAATCTGGCCGAAAAGGTGGCGATGAGCCCGCGCAATTTTACCCGGGTATTTACCCGCGACGCGGGCGTCTCGCCTGCCCGCTACGTGACCGAAGCGCGACTGGCTGCCGCCCGGCAGCTGCTTGAGCAGACTCATGATCCCCTTGATCGCGTTGCCGAGCAAAGCGGGTTTGGCACCAGCATTAATTTGCGCCGCATCTTTGAGAAGCAGCTTCACCTCACGCCCGGCGAGTACCGCCAGCGATTCCACTGCCGCAAGATGGCGTAATCTGATCCTTTTTTGTCATTTACGCCAACCAGCCCGACGCCTACAGTGACTCCAGACAACAGAGATAAGGAGTGCACCATGGTTAAGGTCGGTATTAACGGTTTCGGCCGTATCGGACGTAATTTCCTGCGCGCGGCGCTGGGTAACCCGGCTCTTCAGATTGTGGCCATTAACGATCTGACGGACAGTAAAACCCTCGCCCATTTGCTGAAACATGATTCCCTTCTGGGCAAACTGCCCGCGCCCGTTGAAGCGGCTGACGGCGCGCTGCAGGTGGACGGTCAGCGGATCACGGTGTTTAGCGAGCGCGATCCGGCAAATATCCCGTGGCGCGATGTCGGCGTTGACGTGGTGATAGAGGCCACCGGCTTCTTTACCGAGCGGGAAAAAGCAGCGGTGCACGTCACGCACGGTGGTGCAAAGCGCGTCATCATCTCCGCGCCCGGCAAGAATGACGATCTGACGGTTGTGATGGGGGTGAACCACGATCGCTACGACCCGGCTCAGCATGTGGTCGTCAGTAACGGGAGCTGCACCACGAACGGCCTGGCGCCGGCGGCTCAGGTGCTGCATCAACAGTTCGGGATTGAGCATGGTCTGATGAACACGACGCACGCCTACACCAACAGCCAGGCGCTGCACGACCAGCCGGAGAAAGATCTGCGCGGCGCGCGCGCGGCGGCGCTGTCGATTGTGCCTTACTCCAGCGGCGCGGCGAAAGCGCTGGGCAAAGTCATTCCCTCACTGGACGGCAAACTCACCGGGTACTCTCTGCGCGTGCCGGTTCCGGTGGTGTCGATTGTGGATCTAACGGTAACGCTCAGCCGGAACGTAACCGCCGAAGAGGTGAATGACGCGTTCCGTAACGCGGCAGCCAGCGGGCCGCTGAAAGACATTCTGGGCTATAGCGATGAACCGCTGGTCTCCAGCGACTATCAGGGCGACCCGCGCTCCTCCATTATCGACGGGCTTTCCACGCTGGTGATTGGCGGGAACATGGTGAAGATCCTGGCGTGGTATGACAACGAGTGGGGCTTCTCTAACCGCCTGGTGGATCTGGCGGTGTGGATGGATAAGAAAGGGCTGTAAGCCTGGGGCCGGGTGGCGCAAGCGCTCACCCGGCAAATAAATTACTCCGCTTTGACCTTCACGCCCATCAACACAACCACCATCGCCGTCACCAGCAGCAACCCGCTTCCGGCGAATACTCCGCTGGCACCGTTAAGGTCAAATACCGCTCCGCCCACGGCCGCACCGGCACTGATTGCCAGCTGAATTGAGGCCACCAGCAGCCCTCCTGCACTTTCGGCTTCATCCGGAACGGTGGTAGCAAGCCAGGTTGACCAGCCTACCGGAACCAGACCAAACGCAAAGCCCCACAGCGCCACCAGGAACCCGTCCAGCATCGCCAGATGGCCAAACGCCACCATCGCCAGCGCCAGTATGCCCATGGCGAAAGGCACCAGCGCCAGCGTCAGGCGCAGATTACGTGCCAGCAGGTGCCCGGCAACGGAAGTGCCGACAAAGTTCGCCAGCCCAAAGCCCAGCAGGATCAGTGAAATGGTCTCAACGTTCGCCTGCCCCACCGTTTCCAGGAACGGGCGCAGGTAGGTAAAGAAGGCGAAATGGCCGCTGAAGATCAGAATAGTGGCCAGCATGCCGCCGATCATCCCCGGACGACGCAGCACGCGGAACAACGTGCTCAGGCTACCGCTGCTCTCCGGCTTCATGGACGGCAGTACCCAGATCTGCCACAGCAGCGCCAGCATGCTCGGCAGAATGCAGAGCACAAAGACGTTGCGCCAGCCAATCAGGCTGCCCAGATAGCTCCCCAGCGGGGCCGCAACCACGGTGGCAATCGACACGCTGGAAAAGATCACCGCCAGCGCTTTCGGCACCTTATCCGCCGGAACCAGACGCATCGTCGTGGCCGTCGACATCGCCCAGAACCCACCGATGGCGACCCCTAACAGCAGGCGCCCCATCAGGAGGACGTGCAGCGTGGGCGCAAAGGCCACCAGCAGGCTGGAGATGATTTGCAGCACGGAGAAAAACATCAATACCCAGCGACGGTCGATATTTTTGGTCGCCGGGGCGATCAGCAGGCCGGTGACCAGCGCCACCAGCGCGGTGGCTGTGACGGCCTGCCCGGCCATGCCCTCACTGACGCCCAGGCTCGCGGCCATCGGCGTCAGCAAACTGGCCGGCAGGAACTCTGCCGTTATCAAACCAAACACGCCCAGCCCCAGTGAATAGACGGCCCGCCAGGCGGGTCTGGCAGGCGCAACGGCCTCTCTCGCCGCGACACATGAATTCATCTGTTATTCTCCCGTTATAAAAATGTGACAACTGTCGCAAAAGCATAGAGGGTTCACCGTGGACGATCTATGACATATAATCTCCACTTATTGATTATTCGTCCGGAGTTGCGCCATGACCGTACAGTCCCCCGATTTGATCAGCGAACTTTTACGCGGCATGCGCCTGTCGGGCGTGAAATACCGGCGGATTGAAGCCAGCGCGCCGTTTGGCGTGGCGTTCCACCAGGCACCCGGTAAGGCGCAGTTCCATTTTGTGAGCCACGGAAGTGCCCTGCTCCGAATGGACAGCGGCGCAACGTTTGAACTGAGCAGCGGCGACGCGCTGTTTATTCCTGGCGGTAATTCCCATGCCCTGCTCTCTGACGCGCAGGCAGCCATTACCCCGGTGAACGCCTTTCCCAGCGAGCCTATCTGCGGCTCGGTCTGTGCGATTACCTGCGAGCCCTGCCCGGAGAACGAGAACACCATCATCTTTAGCGGGTGTATGGATTTTGAGCTCGGCGGGATGCAGCCGCTGATTAAAGCGATGCCGGAAGTGATGATGGTCAGCCGGCTGATGTCCACCTGGCCGGAAATCCATCCGCTGCTGGCGGCCATGGAGCGCGAGTCAATGACGCGACAGGTCGGGTTTGCCGGGATCCTCGCCCGGCTGGCTGACGTGGTGGCAGCGCTGATCGTCCGCGGCTGGGTTGAGGCTGGCTGCGGGAAAGCCACCGGCTGGGTGCAGGTCTTACGCGACCCGCGGCTGAGCAGGGCCATTTATGCCATGCACCAGCAGCCTGGCCTGAACTGGAGCGTGGCGGAACTGGCAAAAGAAGCGGGCACCTCCCGCTCCGTGTTTGCCGAACGGTTTCTGGCCGCGACGGGAACCACCCCGGCAAAGTATCTCAGCGAACTGAGAATGCGGCTGGCGATTCAGTACATTCGTCACGAAAACCAGCCGATTGAAACGGTTGCACTCAGGCTGGGTTACGGATCGCTGGCAGCGTTTAGCCGGGCCTTTAAGCGCATCATTGGCCATGCGCCGGGCACGCTGCGGGAAGCCAGCCAGACCCCGGAAGAGATCTGACCGGCAGGCGGGCATCAGAAATAGTATTTAAAGCGCACGCGGCCACCGTAGCGGTCGTCGTTTTTATTATCACCCTCTTTCGGGGAAGCGTTGATCCAGGACGCATACGCGCCCAGATAGATGTTGAAGTTTTTCATCTTCATGACGTTCGGGATCAGGTACGACGTATGGATGGTATGAATGTCATACTCGCCCGGGTCAGAGATCCAGCAGTCGTTCTCACACTCTGCGTCAAACGTCGAGGTATTGAATTCGTCGATTTCGTTATGGGCGTAGATATAACCCAGCTCAAAATTATGCCAGAGGGCATTGATGCCTGAGGTAAAGTCGGTTTCGCCCGTCGCGTCCAGGTATGCCGTGTTGAGGTTTATAACCACCCCGTCCTGCGGATCGGTTTTGAGCCCGTCCCAGGTCATAGTAAACCCGTAGCCGGTACGGTCGGATTGATCGACCCAGCGCCCTGCGTCGTCGCGATAGCCGTATGCGTTGTTCACCAAGTTGGTCTCCATGGCGACCGCGGTGGAAAACGGCCCGTCCTGCCACGAGATGACCGGGCGCACGTAGGTCACATTTTTATCGTTCTCAAGTTCTGCGCCGTGATAACGCTGGTCGACGTACAAATCGCTGCCGTCTTTAAACAGGGTATTAAGCTCAAAACACCAGTTATCCAGCGTCTTGCTCATCAGGAAGTTGCCCCCGCTGTCGGTTCGCCCGCGGCCCTCTTTCAGCATATAGATATAACCGTAGCCATCGCTGTAGAGATCGTCTGCGGTATTTCCTGAGTATTCCACAAAGGTATCCTGATTGAGCGGGAACATATCGTACGCTTCGAAGCGTCCGACTTTAATTTCCCAGTCGTTCTCAGAACCAAAGAAGAATACCGCATCATCGAGGTACATTTTCCCGACGAGATCGCCGAGGGGCTGAACAGAAAATCCGGCAAAATTGCCGTTATCCATTTTACGATAACCATCAAAGCCTAATAAAATACGTCCGTTAATATCCCAGCGTTCTTTATCTCCTGGTGCCCAGTCGCTATTAGCGCTTTGCCTAACAGAAGTCAGACTGCCGGTCTTACTCGCGGCATCCATATTAAACTCGACGTCGCCATAAAATTTAATATCACCATACCCTGAAAGCGTCAGCTTTGGCGGTTCGGCTTTGCTCACCGGCTCTTCCGACCGCACAACAACGGCGGATGCTGCCTGCGCGGCGGCCGCCTGCTGCTGTTTAAGCGCCTGAATTTGCGCTTCCAGTTGCGCCAACTTTTCTTCCACGTTCGTCGCGGGTTGTGCCGCGAAAAGCGCGCCGGAATAGAATGCACTTATCAGTATTACCGTTTTTTTTAATTTCATAGAATCCATCCTGATTATAAAAGTGAATACACAAATATTGAGCATCGCCATTTCGACCAAATACCCACTGGGGTGCTATTATGTTTTTTGATAAGTGAATTATGAATTTTAACTTGTGTGATCGGCGCAGAGAAAACATCTCACGATGAGCAAAAGAAACACCATTTACTTCGCACTCTTATTCCATTAATTACATCAATATTTTAATGCGTAATGTATATAATTATTTAAAGGCATAATTGTTCTAACACCATTTACACAACAAATCCTTCCGGACAGGGCGTGCGAAGCGGTAAATTGTCTGGTTCTGCGCAAAATGGGATATTCAACACGCGAAGCGGGCGATATTCGTCTAAGGTTTTCAGGTGATTGATAACAGCGGTCACGCTGCTCAGGAATACAGGAGACGAACCGATGATAAGACCTCGTACTTTACGCCCTGCCCTTTTGCACCTCGCGCTGGGAGGCGCGCTACTCGGTGTGGCAACGATGGGCTATGCCGACGAAAAGCCAGCCTATCAGAAAAATTCACCCGATATTTTGCTTGGCCCTCTGTTTAATGACGTGCAGAGTGCCAAACTGTTTCCCGATCAGAAAACCTTCGCTGATGCCGTTCCCAAAAGCGACCCGCTGATGATTCTGGCGGATTATCGGATGCAGCACACCCAGACAAGTTTTGACCTGCGCCACTTTGTGGAGATGAACTTCACCCTGCCTGAGGAAGGTGAAAAATATGTGCCGCCTGCGGGACAAAGTTTACGTGAACACATTGACGACCTCTGGCCTGTACTGACGCGCACCACGGATAAAGCCAGCAACAAATGGGATTCCCTGCTGCCGTTACCGAAGCCTTACGTGGTGCCCGGCGGGCGCTTCCGAGAGGTCTACTACTGGGACAGCTATTTCACCATGCTGGGCCTGGCGGAGAGCGGCCACTGGGACAAAATCAGCGATATGGTGGATAACTTCGCCTGGGAAATTGATACCTTCGGCCATATCCCCAATGGCAACCGCAGCTACTACCTGAGCCGCTCCCAGCCGCCGTTCTTCTCATTGATGGTTGAACTGCTGGCGACCCACGACGACGATGCACTGAAGAAATATCGTCCGCAGATGGAGAAAGAGTACGCCTACTGGATGGAGGGCGTAGATAGCCTTCAGCCTGGGCAAGCTAACCAGCGCGTGGTGAAACTGGATGACGGTTCGGTCCTCAACCGCTACTGGGACGATCGCGATACCCCGCGCCCGGAGTCCTGGCTTGACGATATCACCACGGCGAAGAGTAATCCTAACCGCCCCGCCACGGAGATCTACCGCGATTTGCGCTCCGCAGCCGCCTCGGGCTGGGACTTTAGCTCCCGCTGGATGGACGATCCGCAAAAGCTCGGCACCATCCGCACCACCAGCATTGTGCCCGTCGATCTCAACGCCCTGATGTTTAAAATGGAAAAATTGCTTGCGCGAGCGAGCCAGGAGGCAGGGGACAGCGCGGCGGCGAGTAAATATGAAGCGCTGGCAACTGCACGTCAGAAAGCCATTGAGCGCCATCTGTGGAATGATAAAGAGGGCTGGTACGCCGATTACGATCTCAAGAGCAAGAAGGTGCGCAACCAGCTCACGGCAGCGGCCCTCTTCCCACTTTACGTGAAGGCGGCGGCGCAGGATCGTGCCGATAAAGTCGCCGCGGCCACCTCCGCGCGCCTGTTGAAACCGGGCGGTATTACCACCACTACCATCAACAGCGGCCAGCAGTGGGATGCGCCAAACGGCTGGGCGCCGCTACAGTGGGTGGCAACGGAAGGCTTGCAGAACTATGGGCAGAACAAGGTGGCGATGGACGTAACCTGGCGCTTCCTGAAGAACGTTCAGCATACTTACGACCGCGAGAAGAAGCTGGTGGAGAAGTATGATGTCTCTTCTACCGGTACCGGCGGTGGCGGCGGAGAGTACCCGCTGCAGGATGGGTTTGGCTGGAGCAACGGCGTGACGCTGAAAATGCTGGATCTGGTTTGTCCTAAAGAGAAACCGTGCGACAGCGTGCCGGAAAATCAGCCTGCGGCGAACGATGAGGCTGCGCCGGTGAAAGCTGCGGCGCAGTAAGGGTATTGCCGGGTGGAGGCTTAGCCTTACCCGGCCTACATTTTGAACTCACAGGGAGTTACTTAGAAACTGTAACTCGCCCCTAGCTGATACGTCCTGTCACGCCCAATCCAGCAGTTGGTCGCGTCATAGCAGGTCAACGTCTCTTTATTGGTGATGTTCTGCGCGCTGGCTTTAAGCGTTAGCCCTGCCAGCGAAGGCAGAATTTCGCCCATCCGGTACGAGGCCGCCAGATCGTACTGCGTAGTGCCCCCGAGTTTACCCGCATCGTTTGCCGGAGAGATTTCCATCGGCCCGGTGTAGCGTGCGCCCGCTCCCAGCATCAGTCCTTTCAGCGGCGTGTTCTCAAAGGTGTAATCACCCCAGAGGTTGAAGGCATTCTCCGGGACCTGCGTTGGACGTTTACCTTTGTACTTGTCATCTTCCCGGTTGATCGCGTGGGTGTACGCATAGTTGGCAATCAGCGTCAGGTTATCCGTCGGACGGCTGATGGCGGAGAGCTCCGCGCCTTTGGATTCCACTTCACCGGTCTGACGGTAGTTCAGGAAGCCCGGATCGGAGGTGACAACGTTTTTCTGCCGGATGTTAAACACTGAGGCGGTAAACGTCGTGGCGTACTCGGCCAGCAGATATTTTACCCCGCCTTCCACCTGCTTGCTGGTGGTTGGCTTGACGTCTTTCGCCACGAGTGTTCCCTGCGGCGACACCGGTGCAAAACCTTCTGAATAGCTGATAAACGGCGAAATACCGTTATCGAAGGCGTAAAGTGCGCCCAGGCGTTTGGTGACGCGATCCTGCGATACCCAGGCCTTATCGCCGTTTTGCAGGTAATCGGTGGTGACGGAGCGGTAATCGTCGTAGCGCAGGCTACCCAGCAGATTTAAGCCGCCAAATTCCACCTGATCCTGGAGGTAGTACCCGTTCTGCTGATAGCTAAGGCGGTTTTTCTGGGCGGTGTAGAGTCCCAGCGCACTTTCATGGATTTGCGAATAGTCAGGATTACGCATATCCATGCCCGGCGTGGAGGACGCGTAACGGTAGTGGAAATGGGAATTCAGCCTCTGGTAGTCAAACCCGGCCAGCAGATGGTGTTTCCAGTCGCCCAGCGCAACGGTTTTGGTCACCTGGTTATCAATGTTGAAGCTCTTAAGATCTTCATCGGTGGTATAGGCAAAGCGGTTAAGCTGATAGACCTCACTCCCCGTTCCCGTCGCGTAGACGCTGTTCTGGTGGGTATCGACGTAGAAATAGCGCGCTTTCTGGCTAAAGCCCCAGCCGCTGTCGAACTCGTGTTCGAAGCTGTAGCCCAGCATCCACTGGCGCTGCTTAAACCCGCTCCACTCATCGCCAGCGTAATCCCGGCGATCGGCATATTTCGAACGCAAATAAGCGAGCGGCAGCGGGTTCGACGGCGTCAGGCTCGGGGAATTTTGCGCCAGCGCATCCAGCGTGAGGCGGGTTTTGCTGTCGGGTTGCCAGGTGACGGACGGGGCGACCAGGTAATTTTCATAGCGGCTGGTGTGCGGCTGATCGTCATTCTCCGTCGCCTTACCCAGCAGACGGTAATTCCAGTCGCTGTCAGCTATTTGTCCGGTCGAATCGAGGTAGCCTTCTTTCAGTTTACGGTTCCCGGTGCTAAAACCGACCTCGGTTCGGGCTTCCCGCTGCGGCTTTTTACTTTGAATATTTACCAGCCCGCCCGGCGAAGCGCCGCCGTAAAGCACCGATGAAGGCCCTTTCAGGATATCGACGCTGTCTATTAACAGCGGATCGATGCGCGCCTTGGTGTTGCCGGTGACGTTATAGGGCAACTGCAGCCCGTTGTAGAACTCCTGGTCAACGGTAAAGCCACGAATTTTGTATTCGCTCATATAGGAGGTGTTACCCCGCACCTCGGTCGAGACGCCGGGAGCATAGCGCAGGATTTCGTTCACGGAGTTCGCGTGACGCTTTTCAATTTCAGGCGCCGAGAGCGTGTTGATGACCTGCGGCGTTTTACTTTCGGCAACGGCCGACTTTGTGGCGCTGTTCGTCCAGGCCGGCAGCGCGCTGCCCTGCTCTGAGCCCGTGACGACAATGGTGGATTCTTCGGCGAAAGCCTGGACCTGCACTGCCAGCGTGACGGCACCCGCCAGGGCGCATAACGTAAAACGTGAGGAGTTCATAATGTCGTCTTGTTGTTAGATGCAATACGGAACGACAATTATTATCATTTAGATTAACAAATCAATACTCAGGCAAAAAAACGGCCCTCCGCAGAGAGCCATTTACGTCAATTTATGCTCGTCGCAGTAACCTGAATATGCCCAGCACCACAATGGCACCCACGACAGCGACCAGAAAACTGTGCAGGTCGAAACCACTTATGTTGCCTCCAAAACCAAACATCGTCGCCAGCCAGCCGCCTACAACCGCACCAACGACCCCGAGTACGCAGGTCAAAATAAAGCCGCCGCCATCGTTTCCCGGCATGATCAGTTTAGCGATAGCGCCAGCAATAAGGCCAAAGATAATCCAGGCGATGATACCCATAGCAATGCCCTCTTGCAGATTAAACGCATGTGCAGAAAACCTTCTGCACAGCTAGCTTAAGTATAGGTCATCTCCGAAAAACCATTTTCAGCTCACCGACTTATCTTTGCTTAAACAGGCAAAAAAACTCACCGGTTTGTATTAAGTTTGAGGATGGATTGCCGATAACGCTAAGACAGTCCGTCATCAATCAAGGAGCCACCCGGCGTGAGTCATTACAGTGAGCAGTTCCTCAAGCAAAATCCGCTGGCTGTGTTAGGGGTATTACGCGACCTGCAAAAAGGCGAAGTGCCGCTGCGCATCAGCTGGTCGAATAATCAGTTTATCAGCAAGATCCTTGACGTCTCGCAGGAGCGGCTGGTTATTGACCTGGGCAGCCAGGAGTATGAAAACCGCGCGGCGCTGAAAGCAGAGAATATCGTCGTCATGGCCGAAACCCATGGGGCCAAAGTGGAGTTTGTCCTCCTGCGACTGGAAATGAGTGAATACCAGGGGCTCCCGGCTTTTGTTACCCCCCTTCCTGGCAACCTCTGGTTTGTCCAGCGTCGTGAATATTTCCGCATCAGCGCCCCGCTTCATCCTGCCTATTTTTGTAAGGCTAAAATGCCGGACAAAAAAGAGATCCGCTTCCGTCTCTTTGACCTGTCGCTTGGCGGAATGGGCGCGCTGATGGATACCCCTAAACCGGAGGGCCTGGTAGAAGGCATGCGGTTTACGCAAATTGAACTGGATATGGCGGGCTGGGGCCGTTTTTATTTCGATGCACAGCTGATTGCCATCAGCGAGCGCACGGTTGTGGACAGCAAAAATGAAACGATTACCTCGCCGCGGCTGAGCTTCCGTTTTCTGAACGTCGGTCCGGGCGCCGAGCGCGAGCTGCAGCGCATTATCTATTCGCTGGAACGGGAAGCACGGGAACGTGCGAATAAGGTGCTTTGAGAGAAGTCGGGCAGCGAGCGCCGCCCGTTTGCGGCATTACATGGCATCCATCGCTTTCTGTACTTTCCAGATATAGCGAGGCGCCTGCGGTGCCGGATGATTTTTCGCCACATGCTCGACGAATTCATCTTTGTCCATGTCGTTGATCTCCTCGATCGCCTCTTTACGGTCAGAGGAGAAGGTTCTGAGCAGCGCCCCTGCGCCGTTCACGTACGAGACCACCAGCGCGTATTGCATCACTTCCGGATCCTCGATGCCCTTCAGCACGCCATGTTCCAGAATGCTCAGGTAAGCGGTCCCCATGGAGATGTTACGTTCCGGGTTCTTCAGCTCGCTGGTCGACGGCTGTCCGCTCCAGCCCATATAGCGGTAAACCTCTCTCCCCGCCGTTGAGGCTTTCAGCTGCATCAGACCCACCGCGTTGGATTTGCTGACAAGCGTGGGATTGCCGCCGGACTCGACCGCAATAATGGCGGTGATCAGACGCGGGCTGACGCCCCAGGCCTTTCCGGCTTGTTCACTGATCGGCATCCACTGCATGGCCCGTTTCACCGGCACTTCCGGGTTCCAGGGCGGGTTTTGATAATCACGTTTTGAACTACAGCCAGCCAGCAAAACAATCAAAAAAGCAAACCATCTCAATTTCACGTCATCTATCCTTATAGCCGGTCATCGCGGTGCGCCGCCCTTGAAGCTGGCAGCGTATACGCGGCATGATATAGACAATTAGTTTCTCATTCAGCAAGGAATTGCCATGTCTCAGTTTCATCTCATCGCGCCGTCGGGCTATTGCATTAACCAGGACGCGGCGCAGCGGGGCGTTCAGCGCTTACTGGAATCCGGCCACCAGGTAGAAAATCAGACAATTATCCCGCGCCGCCAGCAGCGTTTTGCCGGAACAGAAGCGCAGAGGCTGAATGATATCAATAGTCTGGTGAACCTGAAGGGCGAAAACCGAATAGTCCTTGCGGTGCGCGGCGGCTACGGTGCGAGCAGGCTGCTGGAGAGCATCGACTGGCAGGGCCTGGCGCAGCGCCAGCAGCAGGATCCGCTGCTGATATGCGGCCACAGCGATTTCACCGCCATCCAGCTTGGTCTGCTGGCGCAGCATAACGTCATTACGTTTAGCGGCCCGATGCTGGCCGGTAACTTCGGCGCGCCGGAACTGGACGCGTTCACCGTGGAGCATTTCTGGCGCGCGCTGCGCAATCCCACCTACAGCGTCGAGTGGCAGGGGAATGGGCCGCACTGGGAATGTGAGGGCCAGCTGTGGGGCGGTAACCTGGCGATGCTGGTCTCGCTCATCGGCACGCCGTGGATGCCTCAAATCGAGGACGGCATTCTGGTGCTGGAAGATATCAACGAACATCCGTTCCGCGTCGAGCGCATGTTATTGCAGCTTTATCATGCCGGTATTCTCGATCGCCAGTCCGCGATTGTGCTGGGCAGCTTCAGCGGCTCGGCCCCGAATGACTATGACGCGGGCTACTCCCTGGAAACGATGGTCGACTTCATCCGCTCGCGGCTGGATATTCCGGTTATCACCGGTCTGGATTTCGGCCATGAGCAGAAGACCGTTACCCTTGCGCTGGGCGCGCAGGCGACGCTTACACATGATATTTCGGGCAGTCGGTTAACGATCGGCGGTCATCCAGTCATAAAAGCCTAAAAAACCCCCTTAATAAAACGCTGTTACCGTTGTTAATATGTTAGGGTTTTAGTAACAGCGTTAACATTGAGGTGGGAGTAAGAGAACATTGGATGCCGCAGCGATAATCAGCCTTTTCATTTTGGGTTCTGTACTTGTAACCAGCAGTATTTTATTAAGTTCATTTTCATCGCGTCTCGGCATACCCATTCTTGTTATTTTCCTTGCCATCGGCATGCTGGCCGGCGTTGACGGCATCGGCGGTATCCCCTTCGATAACTATCCCTTCGCCTACATGGTGAGTAACCTCGCGTTGGCGGTGATCCTGCTCGACGGCGGGATGCGCACTCAGGCAAGCTCCTTCCGCGTGGCCCTGGGGCCTGCGCTGTCGCTGGCGACCGTCGGCGTGTTGATCACCTCCGGCCTCACCGGGATGATGGCCGCATGGCTTTTCCATCTCAATCTGATGGAAGGCTTGCTGATTGGCGCAATCGTTGGCTCTACCGATGCGGCGGCGGTCTTTTCCCTGCTTGGCGGTAAAGGGCTTAACGAACGCGTTGGCTCAACGCTTGAGATTGAATCCGGCAGTAACGATCCGATGGCGGTGTTCCTGACCATCACGCTGATAGAGATGATTCAGCAGCACGAGACCGGCCTGAGCTGGATGTTTGCCTTACATATCCTGCAGCAGTTCGGGCTGGGGATTGTCATCGGCCTGGCGGGGGGATACCTGTTACAGCAGACGATCAACCGCATCTCGCTGCCCTCGGGACTTTACCCTCTGCTGGCGCTGAGCGGTGGAATCCTGATTTTTGCCGTCACCACCGCGCTGGACGGCAGCGGTATTCTTGCGGTTTACCTCTGCGGATTCCTGATGGGCAACCGCCCTATTCGTAACCGTCACGCCATTTTGCAGAACTTCGACGGTCTGGCCTGGCTGGCGCAAATCGGCATGTTCCTGGTGCTGGGCCTGCTGGTGACGCCATCTGACCTGCTGCCGATTGCCGTTCCGGCGCTTCTGCTGTCGGCGTGGATGATCTTCTTCGCCCGTCCGCTGTCCGTGTTTGCGGGCCTGCTGCCGTTTCGCGGCTTTAACCTGCGCGAGCGCGTCTTTATCAGTTGGGTAGGCCTGCGCGGCGCGGTGCCGATTATTCTTGCGGTCTTCCCGATGATGGCCGGTCTGGATAACGCGCGGCTGTTTTTCAACGTGGCGTTCTTCGTGGTGCTGATTTCCCTGCTGTTCCAGGGAACCTCGCTCGGGTGGGCGGCAAAAAAAGCCAAAGTGGTGGTGCCCCCCGTGGGCTGGCCGGTTTCCCGCGTGGGGCTGGATATTCATCCGGAAAATCCGTGGGAACAGTTCGTCTACCAGCTGAGCGCTGATAAATGGTGCGTGGGGGCCTCGCTGCGCGATCTGCATATGCCGGCCGAAACGCGCATTGCCGCCCTGTTCCGCGATAATGTCCTGCTGCACCCTACCGGCAGCACCCGCCTGCGCGAAGGGGATATTCTCTGCGTAATTGGCCGCGAGCGCGACCTGCCCGCGCTGGGCAAGCTGTTCAGCCAGTCGCCTCCCGTGGCGCTGGATCAGCGCTTCTTCGGCGACTTTATTCTTGAAGCCAGCGCCAAATTTGCGGATGTGGCGCTGATTTATGGCCTGGATGAAGGAGCTGAAGAGGGTGGTAACCCGCAAACGCTGGGCGAAATCATCCAGCAGCGGCTTGGCGCTGCCCCGGTCGTGGGCGATCAGGTTGAGTTTGCCGGGATGATCTGGACGGTTGCCGAAAAAGAAGATAACGCGGTGCGGAAGGTCGGTTTGAGGCCGATGGAAGAGGACGCGGAGTAGCGTTTTTTTACCGGGTGGCGGCTTCGCGTCACCCGGCACACGTACAAGTTACACCGTCACAACCGGCACCCTCGGCGCCAGCGCGCACATCAGTTCATAGCCAACCGTTCCCGCCGCGGCCGCCACGTCATCAATTTTGATTTCGTTGCCCCACAGCTCGACCGGAGAACCGATCCCTGCCTGCGGGCATGGCGTGAGGTCAACCGCCAGCATATCCATTGAGACTGTCCCTACCGTGCCCGTGCGAACGCCATCCACCCAGACCGGCGTACCGGTCGGCGCGATGCGCGGGTAGCCGTCGGCATAACCGCCCGCGACGATGCCGATACGCTGCTCGCCCTTCGCCCGGTAGCGGCTGCCGTAGCCTACCGTGTCGCCCGTCTTCAGCGTCTGCACGCCGATGATCTCGCTGCGCAGGGTCATAACCGGCTTCAGGCCGCTGTTGGCGATATCCTGCCACTGCCCTGAAGGAGACGCACCGTACAGAACGATCCCCGGACGTACCCAGTTATAGTGAGCTTCAGGATGCCACAGCGTGGCCGCCGAGTTTGACAGCGAGCGCGGGCAATCGAGCCCTTCTGCCGCCTGCTCAATGCGGACCATGGCATCCGCAATGCCGTCCGGTTTTTCCGCATCGGCAAAGTGCGCCATCAGCGTCATTTCGCCGACGTTTTTCAGGGCGCGCAACTGCTGCCAGACCGTATGAACCCGCTCGGGCTGGAAGCCCAGGCGGTTCATGCCGCTGTTTACCTTGAGATAAATATCCAGCGGAGCGTGGAGCTTCGCATCCTGAATGGCTTTAATCTGCCAGTTGCTGTGCACGCTGGTAGTCAGGCGATACTTATCCAGCAGCGGCAGATCGTCCGCGTGGAAGAACCCCTCCAGCAGCAGAACAGGCCCTTTCCAGCCGCGCTCGCGCAGCAGGATGGCCTCTTCGATATTGAGTAACGCAAAGCCGTCGGTCGCGCCGAGCGCGCTCCAGATACGATCGATACCGTGGCCGTAGGCGTTCGCCTTGACGACCGACCAGACGCGCGAACCAGGTGCTGCCCGGCGAACAATTTGCAGGTTTTCCTTCAGGGCCTGCAGATCCAGCTGAGCCAGAACAGGACGGGACATGACAACTCCTTAGTTATGCGCGCCGTGCAGATGCTGAGGACGCGCTGGCGAGAATCCTGATTGATAGCGCGCAGCACTTAAATCGTCAAACGGAATTGCCGGCGTGCGCCCGGAAATCAGGTCGCTCAGCAGCTGGCCCGATCCGCAGGCCATCGTCCAGCCGAGCGTACCGTGTCCGGTATTGGTCCACAGGTTTTTGAACGGCGTGCGCCCGACAATAGGAGTGCCGTCCGGCGTCATCGGACGCAGGCCGGTCCAGAACGTCGCCTGCTCAACAAAACCGCCGCGAGGGAAGAGATCGCCCACCACCATTTCCAGCGTTTCACGACGCGGCTGCAGCAGTTCGGTGTTAAAGCCGACAATCTCCGCCATGCCGCCGACGCGAATACGGTTATCAAAGCGGGTAATGGCGATTTTGTAGGTTTCATCCAGGATGGTCGACACGGGCGCCCCACTCTCCTCTTTCACCGGGATGGTCAGCGAGTAGCCCTTCAGGGGGTAGACCGGAATATCAAGAATGCCTTTCAGCATGGCGGTGGAGTATGAGCCAAACGCCATCACGTAGGCGTCCGCCTTGATCACCTCGTCGCCGCACTTCACGCCGTAAATTTTTTCGCCTTCCGACAGCAATTTATCGACAGAGGTGTTGAAGCGGAACGTCACGCCTGCCTGCTCGCACATCTGCGCCAGACGCTGGGTAAAGAGCTGACAGTCGCCGGTTTCGTCGTTCGGCAGACGCAGACCGCCGGTCAGCTTGTGGGCCACTTCGGCCAGCGCGGGTTCAACCTGACCCAGCTGGCTGGCCTCCAGCAGCTGGTAAGGTACACCGGCATCTTCCAGCACGGCGATATCGCGGGTGGCGTTTTCATACTGTTGTTCGGTGCGGAACAGCTGCAGCGTGCCGCCCTGACGGCCTTCGTACTCGATACCCGTCGAGGCGCGCAGGGCTTTGAGGCAGTCGCGACTGTATTCCGCCAGACGCACCATGCGCCCTTTGTTTTCCATGTAGTGGCGGGTGTCGCAGTTGCGCAGCATCTGCCACATCCACTTCAGCTGGAACTGCGTGCCGTCAAGGCTGATGGCCAGCGGCGCGTGACGCTGGAACATCCATTTGATCGCCTTCAGCGGCACGCCCGGTGCCGCCCACGGGGCCGCATAGCCGGGAGAGATTTGACCGGCGTTTGCCGCACTGGTTTCAAGCGCCGGGCCGGATTCACGATCGATAACGGTAACCTCATGTCCCGCCTGACTTAAATACCAGGCGCTGGTTACGCCAACGACACCACTTCCCAGTATGACAACACGCATAGCCACTCCATTATGAGCAAAAGAACAATCATCTAATTACAGATTGATAACCTAGTTGAAAATATTATTCAACATACGACTTTTTTATGGTGACTTACCTCACACATCCCCCAGCATCAGGGGACAGGGATAATTTGGGATCTCCTGCTGAGCTTTATTTTTAACCAGCATAAAATGCTGATGCACACCCTTTTTTTGCCGTATCAAAAACGAGAAATCGCAAAGAAAAAATTTCTGCGCCAGCACGCTTTTTAACACGTTGATCTATGCTTGAAAGGAGGCTCTCCAGACAGAGAGAGCACCCACAACGAGGGCGCGCTAATGGCTACTATTGATTCCCTGAACAAGGACAACACACGTCTGAGCGATGGACCCGACTGGACCTTCGAGCTGCTGGATGTTTACCTCGCCGAAATCGACCGGGTGGCAAAGCTGTATCGCCTGGATACCTATCCCCATCAGATTGAGGTGATTACCTCCGAACAGATGATGGACGCTTACTCCAGCGTCGGGATGCCGATCAACTATCCGCACTGGTCGTTTGGTAAAAAATTCATTGAAACGGAGCGGCTGTATAAGCACGGCCAGCAGGGGCTGGCGTATGAGATCGTCATTAACTCCAATCCGTGTATCGCCTATCTGATGGAAGAGAACACTATTACCATGCAGGCGCTGGTGATGGCGCACGCCTGCTACGGGCATAATTCCTTCTTTAAAAATAACTACCTGTTCCGCAGCTGGACGGACGCCAGCTCCATCGTTGATTACCTGATCTTCGCGCGTAAATACATTACCGACTGCGAAGAGCGCTACGGCGTGGACGAGGTGGAGAAGCTGCTCGACTCCTGCCACGCGCTAATGAACTACGGCGTGGACCGCTATAAGCGCCCGCAGAAAATCTCTCTGCAGGAGGAGAAAGCCCGGCAGAAAAGCCGCGAGGAGTATCTGCAGAGCCAGGTGAACATGCTGTGGCGTACCCTGCCGAAGCGTGAGGAGGAAAAAACGATCGCCGAAGCGCGTCGTTATCCGTCCGAGCCGCAGGAAAACCTGCTCTATTTTATGGAGAAGAATGCCCCGCTGCTGGAGCCATGGCAGCGTGAGATATTGCGCATCGTGCGCAAGGTGAGCCAGTATTTCTATCCGCAGAAACAGACCCAGGTGATGAATGAAGGCTGGGCGACATTCTGGCACTACACCATTCTCAACCACCTGTATGACGAAGGGAAAGTCACCGAGCGTTTCATGATGGAATTTCTCCACAGCCATACTAACGTGGTGTTCCAGCCGCCCTACAACAGCCCGTGGTACAGCGGGATTAACCCGTATGCGCTGGGCTTTGCGATGTTCCAGGATATTAAACGCATCTGCCAGTCGCCGACGGAAGAGGACAAGTACTGGTTCCCGGATATCGCCGGCTCTGACTGGCTGGAAACGCTGCATTTTGCGATGCGCGACTTTAAGGATGAGAGCTTTATCAGCCAGTTTATGTCGCCGAAGATCATGCGTGATTTCCGCTTCTTCACCGTGCTGGACGATGACCGTAACAACTATCTGGAAATCTCGGCGATCCACAACGAGGAAGGCTACCGTGAGATCCGCTCTCGCCTCTCTTCCCAGTACAACCTGAGCAACCTTGAACCCAATATTCAGGTGTGGAACGTGGACCTGCGCGGCGACCGTTCCCTGACGCTGCGCTATATCCCGCATAACCGCGCGCCGCTCGATAAAGGACGTAAAGAGGTGCTGAAGCACGTGCACCGCCTGTGGGGCTTTGACGTGCAGCTGGAGCAGCAGAATGAGGACGGCAGCGTGGAGCTGCTGGATCGCTGCCCGGCGCGGTTGAATACCCTGTAGTGCAGCTTTTTTGCCCGGTGGCGCTACGCTTACCGGGCTTACAAAACCTGTAGGTCGGGTAAGGCGTAGCCGCCATCCGACGAAAAAAAACCTCTCGTATGAGAGGTTTTTTCTTTTAGCGGGTCTGAATCGCTAAATCGCCCGGCAGCGTTTTCTGCATACGGTGCCAGATTTCGCCGGAGTCGTGGCCGTAGCGGCGCACGGTTTCATAAACCTGATCGTGCAGGCCTTCGGTGCAGAGCTTGCTCAGCTTATGGTAGAAGCCCAGCGCCAGGCTGCGGGCTTCAGGATTGGCAAAATAGTGGCGACCAATGCGGGTATAGAGCCCTTTCATGCCGTTGAGGATCAGGCCGTAAACCGGGTTGCCGGAGGCAAACGCCAGGCCGCGGAACACGTTGTAATCGAGGGTGGCAAAGGCATCGGCATGATCTTCAACTTCATTCGCGCTGGCCAGCACCGCAAGCGCATCCTCCGGATGCTGACGGAAAGCGGTACGAATAAAGATAGTCGCGATGTTGGTGCGCACGGAGAGCAGATTATCAATCAGCTGCGGCACGCTTTCGTGGTCGAGGCGCGCCAGCGTTTCAAGAATGTTCAGCCCCGAGGTTTCCCAGAAGTTATTTACCTTTGTTGGCTTGCCGTGCTGGATCGTCAACCATCCATCACGCGCCAGTCGCTGAAGCACTTCACGCAGCGTGGTGCGAGTGACGCCAATCAGTTCAGAGAGTTCGCGTTCAGCCGGAAGAATGGACCCCGCAGGGAAACGATTATTCCAGATGCTTTCAATGATGTACTCTTCCGCGAAACCCGCCGGGCTCTGCGCCTTAATGACCATAGTGAGATTTCCATTACACAGCTTTTGCAAATTGGACTCATCATACCAGAGGCGCGCAGCGGCAGGTAGCGCGGCAAAGTGAGAAAAGGGGATCGCCGTTTCATTTTTGTGAAATTTACAATGCGGTCTTATCCGCCTCCGGGCCGCGATTTTTGCGTATACTGATGTTTTGTATTATTTGACGGGAAGGACGTCTGTTGTGGAAATTTCTTTTGGGCGCGCGCTGTGGCGCAATTTTTTAGGTCATTCTCCTGACTGGTACAAACTAATACTGCTGGTTTTCCTGGTCGTTAATCCCCTCATTTTTAGTGTGGACCCGTTTATCGCCGGGTGGCTGCTGGTGGCGGAGTTTATCTTCACCCTGGCAATGGCACTGAAGTGCTATCCCCTGCTGCCAGGCGGTTTGCTGGCGTTTGAGGCCGTGGTCATCGGCATGACGTCAGCAGAGCATGTCAAAGCAGAGCTGGCCTCCAATCTTGAAGTGCTCCTGCTGCTTATTTTTATGGTGGCCGGTATCTATTTTATGAAACAGCTGCTGCTGTTTATCTTCACCCGCCTGCTGCTGAGCATTCCGTCAAAAACCATCCTCTCGCTGGCGTTTTGCCTTGCCGCCGCCTTTCTGTCGGCCTTCCTGGATGCGCTCACCGTCGTCGCGGTGGTGATCAGCGTCGCCGTTGGATTTTACGGCATTTATCACCGCGTGGCCTCCTCTCGCCCGAGTGATGATTTGCAGGACGATAGCCACGTCGAGGCGCATAACCGCGACGTGCTGGAACAGTTCCGCGCATTTCTGCGCAGCCTGATGATGCACGCGGGGGTCGGTACGGCGCTGGGCGGCGTGATGACCATGGTGGGCGAGCCGCAAAACCTGATCATCGCGAAAGCGGCAGAATGGCATTTTGGCGAATTTTTCCTGCGCATGGCCCCCGTCAGCGTGCCTGTGCTGGTCTGCGGGTTAGCAACCTGCATTCTTGTCGAAAAATTCAGGCTGTTCGGCTACGGCGCACAGCTGCCTGAGCCGGTCCGCAACGAACTGCATAAATTTGACGAGCAGAGCCGCAAACAGCGCGCGCGCCAGGAGACGCTGCGTCTGATTGCGCAGGGGATCATCGGCATCTGGCTTATCGCCGCGCTGGCGTTGCATCTTGCCGAAGTCGGGTTGATTGGCCTCTCCGTCATTATTCTTGCGACCACCTTTAGCGGGGTAACGGACGAACATGCTATCGGCAAAGCCTTTACCGAAGCCCTGCCGTTTACCGCGCTGCTGGCGGTCTTCTTTGCGGTCGTGGCGGTGATTATTGACCAACACCTGTTCGCACCGATTATCGCGTTTGTGCTCCAGGCCTCGCCGGACTCGCAGCTTACGCTGTTCTATTTATTTAACGGGCTGTTGTCCTCTATTTCCGATAACGTCTTTGTCGGGACGGTGTACATCAATGAGGCCAAAGCGGCGATGGAGCAAGGTATTGTCAGCACCGGGCAATTTGAACTGCTGGCGGTGGCCATTAACACCGGAACAAATCTGCCCTCCGTTGCAACACCGAACGGCCAGGCGGCATTTCTTTTCCTGCTAACCTCGGCGCTGGCGCCACTCATACGACTTTCTTATGGAAGAATGGTCTGGATGGCGCTGCCGTACACGCTGGTACTCACCGCTGTTGGTTTGCTGTGCATCAAAATTACTCTCGTTCCCTGTACGCAATGGCTGTTACAAGCGGGTATACTTGCGGCGCATTAAAATTCGTTTACACTGCGCTTTCTAAGCATGTTCCAGGGAAATGATTATGTTGAGATTTTTAAACCAGTGCTCCCGCGGTCGCGGAGCGTGGTTGTTGATGGCCCTGACCGCCTTTGCGCTGGAAATGGTTGCGCTGTGGTTCCAGCACGTAATGGGACTCAAGCCCTGCGTGCTCTGCATCTATGAGCGCTGCGCACTGTTCGGCATTATGGGGGCAGGCCTGGTGGGTGCGATTGCCCCGAAAACGCCGCTGCGCTATGTGGGTATTGCAATCTGGCTGTACAGCGCCTGGAAAGGGATTGAGCTTTCCTGGCAGCACACCATGATGCAGCTGCATCCGTCACCGTTTATGACCTGTGATTTCGCCGCCCGCTTCCCGAGCTGGCTGCCGCTGGATAAGTGGCTGCCGCAGGTGTTTGTCGCATCCGGTGACTGCTCCGTACGTCAGTGGGAATTCCTGACGCTGGAGATGCCACAGTGGCTGGTGGGGATTTTTGTGGCCTACTTCGTGGTGGCGCTGCTGGTGCTGATCGCTCAGCCGTTTAAGCCGAAGAAACGCGATTTGTTTGGAAGGTAAAAGCAAAAACCCGCCTCGGCGGGTTTTTTATTCTCACCGATTCGGGTGATTCATAATGTGGTCTTCCCAGTCCCGCACCTCAGACTCTTTCACCGCAATGTGGCGCACAGAGATACGCTCGCCGTGCATCGCCGCTTTTGAACCGGTCAGTAGCGGATGCCATTTCGGCAGATCT
Source organism: Enterobacter asburiae (assembly GCA_011754535.1). Classification (NCBI taxonomy): domain Bacteria; kingdom Pseudomonadati; phylum Pseudomonadota; class Gammaproteobacteria; order Enterobacterales; family Enterobacteriaceae; genus Enterobacter; species Enterobacter asburiae. The sequence goes on from JAAQVN010000001.1 coordinate 2,855,794, forward strand.
TTTCCTTCCGCCAGCAGACGATACGCGCAGGTATGCGGTAACCACTCAAAAGTCGGCAGATTTTCACGGGTTAACTTGATGCAGTCCGGCTCGTACTCGAAGCGGCGTTCGTAGTTGCGGCACTGGCAGGTTTTAATGTTCAACTGCTTGCAGGCAACGTTGGTGAAATAGATCTCGTCGGAGTCCTCATCCATCAGCTTATGCAGGCAGCACTGACCGCAGCCGTCGCACAGGGATTCCCATTCCGCGTCGGTCATGTCGTCAAGAGTTTTGCTTTGCCAGAAAGGGATGTCGTTCATCAGGATGTCCACACGTCAAAAGAAAGCGCACCTTATAACGAGTCTGGCACGCTGTTGCAAGTTTTGCCGCCCTCTTCAGGCGGCAAGATGCGGTTACAGCACGCGGGTTTTTAGCGACAGGCCGTTAAAACCGACCTCAAGCTCATCCCCGCAGGCGAGCGGGCCCACGCCTTCCGGCGTGCCGGTGAGGATCACATCACCCGGCTTCAGGGTAAAGAAACGGCTCATGTAGGCGATCAGCGGCACAATCTTGTGGATCATGTCCGCCGTAGTGCCCTGCTGGCGAACCTCGCCATTCACCTTCAGGCTGAGCGGGGTGTCCTGCGGATCGTTAGTAAATTCACTCACCGGAACGAATCCTGAAATCGGACATGCGTTATCAAAGCCTTTGGCTTTTTCCCACGGCTGCCCCGCTTTCTTCATTTTGCCCTGCACGTCACGCAAGGTCAGATCCAGCGCCACGCCGTAACCGGCAATCGCTTTCTCGACATGCTCTTCGGAAGCCTGGCGCAGCGTCGCGCCGATCAGCACCGCGAGCTCCACTTCGTGATGCACCGACCCCAGCCCCTGCGGCAGCGCCAGCGGCTGGCGGATGTCGCACAGTGCCGTCTCGGGCTTAATAAACAGGACCGGCTCTTCTGGCGTTGCGCTGCCCATCTCCTGAATATGCTTAGCATAGTTGCTGCCCACGCAGACCACTTTGCTGACGGGATAATCCAGTAATGCACCTTGCCAGTTATGATGTTGATACATGCTCGACCCCTAATCGGTTGATGTGTTATGCCCGAAAACAGCTGAGGCTATTTTTTCCCGTTCGCCTCAAGATGCTGTTTTAATAAATTCTCAGGCGGCGGTGGAAGCTGTAAATAATAGCCCTGCTCGGCTAATGCCGTTTTCACTTTTTCCAGATCGGCATTCACCAGTTTCTTACGGCCGTCCAGCGGCAGCAGCATCGCCAGCTGTGGTCGGCCAAAGTTCTTCATTAATTCTTCCGGCACGCGTGAAAAATCGTCTTTCTTTTCGACATAAAGATAGGTCTGGTCACGGCTTGTACTTCTGTAGATCACACAAAACATGTTTTTACTCTGAATTAATGGGTGGTTGCTTGCCTCAATATACTCCTGACTATAACATGCCTGATACTCTTCGGAATATCGCAGCGAATGGCTGCGGTTAATAGCAAATTGAGTAAGGCCAGGATGTCAAACACGCCCATCGAGCTTAAAGGCAGTAGCTTCACCTTATCAGTGGTACATTTGCATGATGCAAAACCCGAGGTTATTCGTCAGGCGTTAGAAGACAAAATCGCCCAGGCTCCCGCCTTTCTGAAGCACGCCCCTGTTGTTATCAACGTCAGCGGTCTCGAGGCGCCGGTGAACTGGAAACTTCTCCAGCAGGCGGTCTCCTCGACCGGGCTGCGTATTGTCGGCATCAGCGGCTGCAAAGATACCGAGCTGAAAGCAGAAATTGAGCGCGCGGGGCTGCCGCTTCTTAATGAAGGCAAAGAAAAAGCCCCACGTGCAGCACCTGCTGCCGTGCAAACGCCCCCTCCTGCGGCGCAAAACGTTACCGCTCTCACAAAAACGCGAATGATTGATGTGCCGGTTCGTTCCGGTCAGCGCATTTATGCACCAAACTGTGATCTGATTGTTACAAGCCACGTCAGCGCTGGCGCAGAGCTGATTGCAGATGGCAATATTCACGTATACGGTATGATGCGTGGACGTGCGCTCGCAGGCGCAAGTGGCGATCGGGACGCGCAAATATTTTGTACTCACCTGACGGCGGAACTGGTGTCCATCGCAGGTGAATATTGGCTGAGCGACAAGATCCCAGTCGAATTTTATGGCAAAGCGGCTCGCCTGCTTCTGGCAGACGACGCGTTGACCGTTCAACCGTTGAATTGATCCCTTTTTAACAAGGAATTTCTATGGCACGCATTATTGTTGTTACTTCGGGTAAAGGAGGCGTTGGCAAGACCACCTCCAGCGCGGCCATCGCTACTGGTTTGGCCCAGAAGGGAAAGAAAACCGTCGTTATCGACTTCGATATCGGTCTGCGTAACCTCGACCTCATCATGGGATGCGAGCGTCGCGTCGTGTATGACTTCGTGAACGTCATTCAGGGCGATGCCACGCTGAACCAGGCGCTGATTAAAGACAAGCGCACCGAGAACCTCTATATCCTCCCGGCTTCTCAGACGCGTGACAAAGACGCCCTGACCCGTGAAGGGGTGGAAAAGGTGCTCGACGAGCTGAAAAAAATGGAGTTCGACTTCATTGTCTGCGACTCCCCTGCCGGCATCGAGACCGGTGCCCTGATGGCGCTCTACTTCGCTGATGAAGCGATTATCACCACCAACCCTGAAGTCTCCTCCGTGCGTGACTCAGACCGTATTCTCGGCATCCTCGCCTCCAAATCCCGTCGTGCGGAAAATGGCGAAGATCCGATTAAAGAGCACCTGCTGCTGACCCGCTATAACCCGGGTCGCGTAAACAAAGGTGACATGCTGAGCATGGAAGACGTGCTGGAGATCCTGCGCATTAAACTGGTTGGCGTCATCCCGGAAGATCAGTCCGTGCTGCGCGCGTCTAACCAGGGCGAGCCCGTGATCCTTGATACAATGGCAGATGCAGGTAAAGCGTATGCGGATACCGTTGACCGTCTGCTGGGAGAAGAACGTCCTTTCCGCTTCATTGAAGAAGAGAAGAAAGGTTTCCTCAAACGCCTGTTCGGAGGATAAGTTATGGCATTACTGGACTTTTTTCTCTCGCGGAAAAAGAACACCGCCAACATCGCAAAAGAACGTCTGCAAATTATCGTTGCGGAGCGTCGTCGTAGCGACGCCGAGCCTCACTACCTGCCGCAGCTGCGCAAGGACATCCTGGAAGTGATCTGTAAGTATGTACAGATTGACCCGGAGATGGTGACGGTGCAACTGGAGCAAAAAGACGGGGATATTTCGATACTGGAGCTGAACGTGACGCTACCGGAAGCGGAAGAGTCTCGTTAAACCGTTTGTGGTTTTGTAGGCCGGGCAAGCGTAGCGCCGCCCGGCAATCTCCCCGGTGGCGCTACGCTTACCGGGGCTACAATTCTTTAGCGTGGGTATGCTTCCAGCAGCGTATTCAGGCGATCGGCCATCAATTCCCCGCGCCAGCCCGCCATCAGTTCCGGCACGCCATTCTGCGGTTTTAGCTTCCAGTGCCAGTTCAGCAGCTGGTTAATCTGCCTGCGTGACGCCAGCAGTTCTGCACTCAGTTTGCTTTCCGTTGCGGCATCCTGCACCAGCACTTTGATATCCTTAAACGCTTTGCGGTAGCCCGGCATATCCATCAGATTCAGCAATGGCTCAGGCAGCGCCTCTTCCGGAAGCTCCTGCGCTTTGGCGACGAGGGCCAGCAGGGTTTTACCGTGGAAGCGGATCTCGCTCCCCGAAAGCCCGATGCTGTCCAGTTCGCCCAGGCTGCCCGGCATATAGCGTGCGACCGCCCAGAGATGCTCTTCGCGAACCACGAAGTTAACAGCCAAATCGCGTTCGCGCGCTTTGCGTAAGCGCCAGTCGGCTAACAGTTGGAGGCACGCCAGCTGACGCGTACGCAGCTGCCAGGCGTTGCTGATGTCGCGCCAGGCTTCTTTCGGATCAACCACTTCCTGACGACGCTGCTGTGTCATACGGCACTCGTCCAGCGCGGCTGACAGCCAGCCGGAGGCTTCCGCCTCTTTCATCAGCTGTCCGGCAATCGGCAGCAGGTAAAACACGTCTGCCGCCGCATATTCCAGCTGGCGCTCGGTAAGCGGACGCGCCAGCCAGTCGGTACGGGATTCACTTTTATCCAGCGTCAGGCCCGTGTACTCCTCCACCATGGCGGCAAATCCCCACGACAGCGGACGACCGCTGAACGCCGCAAGGATCTGCGTATCAATCAGCGGCTGAGGCATGATGCCAAAGGTATTCAGAAAGACTTCCAGATCTTCACTGCCCGCATGCAGGTATTTCGTTACCGCAGTATCCAGCAGCAGGTCACGCATCGGCGCCCAGTCGGTAATGCCGAGAGGGTCGATCAGCGAGACGTGCTTACCGTCGTACATCTGAATCAAACCCAGCTGTGGATAATAGGTGCGAGTACGGACAAACTCGGTATCCAGAGCGATGGCAGGAAAGTCGCGCGTTACTTCGCAGAGCGAAGCCAGCTCGTCGTTGGTCGTGATCATCTGGTAATTCAAATCGGATTCTCTTTTGTTTGCGCCCATAAAAAACGCCGGCTTAACCGGCGTCTGGGCGATTAACGTGAAGCTCAGGCCTTATTGTCTACTTTGGCACGGGCTTCGTCACGTAATTCTCGTCGTAATATCTTCCCGACGTTGGATTTCGGCAGCTCATCGCGGAATTCCACCAGCTTCGGTACTTTATAGCCCGTCAGCTGACGACGACAAAACGTTATCAGCGCTTCCTCGGTAAGAGAAGGATCTTTCTTGACCACAAAAATCTTCACCGCTTCACCGCTGCTGCCGGAAGGGACGCCGACTGCCGCCACTTCCAGCACGCCGCTGTGCTGCATCACCACGTCTTCGATTTCGTTCGGGTAGACGTTGAAGCCGGAGACCAGGATCATATCTTTTTTGCGATCGACGATGCGCAGGAAGCCTTCGTCATCCATCACCGCAATATCGCCGGTGTGCAGCCAGCCGTCTTTGAGGATCTCGTCGGTCGCATCAGGGCGCTGCCAGTAACCCAGCATCACCTGAGGCCCTCTGACGCACAGCTCGCCTGGCTCACCGTGCGGCACTTCGTTACCCTCATCATCCACCAGCTTTGCTTCCGTGGATGGCACCGGCAGGCCGATGCTGCCGCTGTGGTAGTCGATATCGTGCGGGTTGACGCTCACCAGCGGCGCGCACTCCGTCAGGCCATAGCCTTCCAGCAGATATTGCCCGGTTAACTTCACCCAGCGCTCGGCCACCGCCTGCTGAACCGGCATGCCGCCGCCCGCAGAGAGATGCAGCGTGGAGAAATCGAGCTGCTGGAACTCTTTGTTGTTGAGCAGCGCGTTGAACAGGGTGTTCACTCCGGTCATGGCGGTGAATGGATATTTCGCCAGCTCCTTCACCAGCCCCGGGATATCGCGCGGGTTGGTGATAAGTACGTTTTGCCCGCCCAGTTCGATAAACAGCAGGCAGTTCATGGTCAGCGCGAAAATGTGATACAGCGGCAGCGCGGTGATCACCAGCTCTTTGCCCGGATGGAGCAGCGGCCCGTAGGTGGCATTGACCTGCTCAAGGTTCGCCAGCATGTTGCGATGTGTAAGCATCGCCCCTTTGGCCACGCCGGTTGTGCCGCCCGTGTATTGCAGGAAGGCCAGGTCTTCTGAGACCACTTCCGGCTTGACGTACTGCATGCGATAGCCCGCATGCAGCGCGCGGCGGAAAGAGATAGCGTCCGGAAGATGGTATTTGGGCACCAGACGTTTGACGTATTTAACGACAAAGTTAACCAGCGTCCCTTTGGCGGTGGAAAGCTGATCGCCCATGCGCGTCAGGATGACGTGCTTCACCTGGGTTTTGTCGACCACTTTTTCCAGGGTATGGGCAAAGTTAGAAACAATCACAATCGCCACCGCCCCGCTGTCGTTCAGCTGGTGTTCCAGCTCGCGCGGCGTATAAAGCGGGTTGACGTTGACGACAATCATCCCGGCACGCAGGATGCCGAACAGCGCCACCGGGTATTGCAGCAGGTTCGGCATCATCAGCGCGACGCGATCCCCTTTTTGCAGCCCAAGCCCTTCCTGCAGATAAGCCGCAAACGCCCGGCTACGCTCCTCAAGCTTACGGAACGTCATCACCTCGCCCATATTCACAAACGCGGGCTGGTCTGCGTAACGTCTTACCGAGTGCTCAAATAATTCAACCAGGGATTGATAACGGTCAGGATTGATCTCCGCAGGCACATCTGCGGGATAACGGTTAAGCCAAACCTTTTTCAATGCATCACCTCTGAAATGAGTGTTCGTCGTCATCACAGCCCCGATAATAAACAGTTTATTAACATTATATTAACTCAGCGTACCAGTTTATTAATTGTTCAGATTGCAGGTTGCGAAGCGCGTCACTCTTTTTTTTCGTTTTATCCGTAAAAAAACAGAGACAGCGGCTGAGCCGCTGTCTCTTTCCTAATAATAACAGTAAGTTACTCAGTTACGATCGTTTGCACCTGTGCAGGGCCCGGGTTATACCATCCCCATCCCGGATAACCGTAACGATAAGGATGTGGACCCCACATCCACGGATCGATTGGCTGAGGCGGCATCACCACCTGCTGTGCGAGCCGCCAGCGCTTATAGCCGTTCACCTGCATGGTCATAAATTTGTACGGCGTGTTGCCGATTTTGCCCTGCACCGAACCGGTAATCGGTCCGACGACGGTCACCAGCTGTCCGCGAAAATCGACCGGATCGAGGAAGCCATTCACGTCAGCATAGATACGCCCGCGAGAAGCTTCACCGAGGACGGGCCGCGCGCCGCTATCGAGAGGTACGGTGGCGATTTCCAGACGGGTTTTCCCCTGCTGGTTCTGCACCTCGATCACTTTCCCGCCAAAGCGGGCTTCCTGGCCGACGTAAAGCTCGGGCGCATTCATCACCCGAACCAGATCCTGCTGTGGCGTCGGGCTGCTGCCCTTGATCGCATCAGGTACGGTTACGCAACCGCTCAGTGCTATGGCAACCGCGCCTGCCATAAAAAGGCGTACTACTTTAGTCTGAACCGCCATGATGCGACTCCTTTTTCTCAGTTCCTGTTACTGAGATTCACTCGCGGCCCGGAAGTTTCTTCCACGCGACGGTGTTTCGCAAATAAACCGGCTCCGCATGTTCAACGGCAACGGTTTTTCCTTCCGCAAGCAGCTGACGGGCAATCGGGAGCATATCTTCTGCCGCCGGCAGGAGCATGTTGCCGTCCACCAGCGTCACGCCTGTGCCGCTCGCCATCTCCGGCCACGCCGGCCAGCCCGTGCCGACCGTCGCCCACTCGCCGGACAGCTGCTTCAGGCGTTCAGTCACGGCTTCAGGCTTAAGTACCGCTTCCGTCTCTTCGCCGTGCCAGACGCCGTTTTCATCGCGGGTATATTCCGCCCAGTAAACTTCGCCCATGCGGGCATCAATAGCGGCGAGCACGCGGGTCGCGCCCGTCATGCGCCAGGCCCCCTGCGCCATCGTGGCGAGCGTAGAGACGCCGATCATCGGCAGTTCAGCGCCGAGCGCGAGCCCCTGCGCAATACCAATGCCAATACGTACGCCCGTAAAGCTGCCGGGACCGCGGCCAAAGGCCAGGGCATCGAGGTCGGTTAAGGCGGTATTGCCCTGGGTTAAAATGGCTTTTACCAGGGGCAGAATACGCTGGGTGTGTTCCCGGGGACACTCTTCGAAATGGGCAGAAACAGCACCGTCGTTCAACAGAGCAACAGAGCAAGCCTCTGTCGCGGTATCAATAGCCAGAATTCGCATCAGTCGTCGCGCTCTCGCAAGGGTCAGTCACAAAATGGCGCGCATCTTAGCACACTCCAGGACGAATTACTCCGCCGTTGGGTTTGCCAGAAAGCGCACCGCGCGTTTAATGTCCCGCGTACGCGGGGCGGGCGGCAGGCTGGCGAGGAAGGTCGCACCGTAAGGACGCATAACCAGCCGGTTATCACAAATGACCAGCACGCCGCGATCGGTGACGTCGCGGATCAGGCGCCCTACCCCTTGCTTCAGGGTAATGACCGCATCCGGTAGCTGAACCTCGTCAAACGGATCGCCCCCGCGCAGGCGGCAGTCCTCCATCCGCGCTTTGAGCAGCGGATCGTCCGGCGACGTGAACGGCAGCTTATCGATGATCACCAGCGAGAGCGTGTCGCCGCGCACGTCCACCCCTTCCCAGAAGCTGCTGGTCGCCACCAGCAGGGCGTTACCGGCGCTGACAAACTGCTGGAGCAGCTGCCCTTTGCTGGTTTCCCCCTGCAGCAAAACCGGCAGGGTCATGGTGGCGCGAAACTGCTCGGCGAGGTCGCGCATCATGGCGTGTGAAGTGCAGAGCATAAAGCAGCGCCCGTTGTTGGCCTCAATCATCGGCTTGAGCATCGCCGCGAGAAGCCGCGCCGCACCCGGCTGGTTCGGCAGCGGCAGATTGCGCGGCACGCACAGCAGCGCCTGCTTTTCGTAATCAAACGGGCTGGGCAGCAGCAGTGATTCCGCCTGCTCAATGCCGAGGCGCTCGGTGAAGTGGTGCAGATCGTCATTGACCGACAGGGTGGCGGAGGTGAAGATCCAGCTTCCCGGCTTCTGCGCCATCACCTCTTTGAATTTATCGGCCACCGTCAGCGGCGTGAGCGCCAGGGTAAAGTGGCGCGAGGTACATTCGTACCAGTAGCTGTACCCAGGCTGATTGATCTCTTTCAGCCGTTTCAACCGACCGCGATACAGCGTGGCGCGCTCGAAGGCGGCGTCAAGCAGCGCCGAGCGACCGAGGGACAGCTTCGCCACGTCGTAGCATAGTTCCAGGGCATCATCGAGCAGCAGCAGCGCGCGCTGGATATTTTTGTCCGCCAGCAGCTCGCGCAGGTTGCCGCGATAGCCCGGCTCGCCTAGCTGTAAGCGGAAATCCTGCGCGCTTTGCGCCAGGCGGTCGGCGCACTTCTGCAGCTGCTGGGTATCTTTGAGTTCGGTCCGGTAGGCAATGGTGAAATCTTTTGCCAGATCCTGAAGCTGGCGGCTGGAAAGCGACTGGCCGAAATACTGGCTGGCGATATCCGGAAGCTGATGGGCTTCATCGAAGATCATCACATCCGCCTCCGGGATCAGCTCGCCGAAACCGCTGTCCTTAACCACCATGTCCGCGAGGAACAGGTGGTGGTTCACCACCACAACGTCTGCATCCATCGCGGTTTTACGCGCTTTCACCACAAAGCAGTCTTTATACAGCGGGCAGTCGCTGCCGAGGCAGTTGTCGTTGGTGCTGGTTACCAGCGGCCAGGCCGGGGAATCTTCCGGCACGCTCGCGCAGGTGCTGATATCGCCCTCTTCAGTCTGGTTCGCCCAGGCACGCAGAATAATGACGTCGCTCAGGGTTTGTACCGGCAGATCGCCGCCCGCCAGCGCCTGCTGTTCAAGTCGCTCCAGGCAAAGGTAGTTTGAGCGCCCTTTCAGCAGCGCCAGGCGTCCTTTGTATTTCAGCGCTTTTGCTACGGTAGGCAGATCGCGGCTGTAGAGCTGATCCTGCAGCGCTTTCGATCCGGTGGAAATAATCACCTTCTTTTTCGCGCGCAGCGCAGGCGCAAGGTAAGCATAGGTTTTACCCGTGCCGGTTCCGGCCTCGACCACCAGCGGCTGAGCCTTATCGATGGCGCGTGCAACGGCGTGCGCCATCTGACGCTGAGGCTCGCGGGGCTTGAAGCCGGGGATCGCCTGCGCTAATTGACCTTCAGGGGAAAAATCGTCTGCCACGTTGCTCTCTCACTGTATTTTTGCACAGGGATTATGTCAGCCCATTCTCTCCTGTGCCACCCCAAATAGTGACGACAGTGGAACAATATGGCAGTCTTGCCGCCTGATGACGAAAAATAACGAGGAAACGTTTATGACAATTGTGCGCATTGATGCCGAAGCCCGCTGGTCTGATGTGGTGATCCATAACCAGACGCTCTACTACACTGGCGTACCCGCTAACCTGGACGCGGACGCGTTCGAACAAACGGCTAATACCCTGGCGCAGATTGATGCCGTGCTGGAAAAACAGGGCAGCGACAAATCCCGGATTCTGGATGCGACCATTTTCCTGGCCAATAAAGATGATTTCGCGGCGATGAACAAAGCCTGGGATGCGTGGGTAGTGGCGGGGCACGCACCCGTACGCTGCACCGTACAGGCCACGTTGATGAAACCGGAATATAAGGTTGAGATTAAGATTATCGCGGCAGTTTAAGCCCGATTACTCTTCATCTTCATCCTCGAAACGCGCCACGATCCGCTCGCCGGTATGCGTGGCGCGCAGTTCTTCCGCCACCTGGGAAATCGCCTGTCCGCTGCTCATCCCCTGGGACATCAGTTCCTGGATTCGCTCAACCGCTTTCTGCTGCTGTTCATGGCTCAGAGAAGGTAAACCTGCAAACATCGTCAACTCCTGCTAAATTATTCGCGCTAATTATTTCACGCTGCCCGGTAGTATGCCACACATGAACATGCGCTTCCCCACTGTTATTACCTTGCCCTGGCGTGCAGACGCCGCTGAATTCTGGTTTGCCCGCCTGAGCCATCGTCCGTTTGCGATGCTGCTGCATTCCGGTCATGCGGACCACCCCTATAGCCGCTTTGATATTCTGGTGGCCGATCCGGTGAAGACGCTGACAACCGATGACCTGTCGTTAACGGACGATCCGCTGGTGCAGCTTCAGCAAGCCATTAACGCACTGGGCTTATCCGCTACCCCTAACCTGGACCTGCCTTTCCAGGGCGGTGCGCTGGGCCTGTTTGGCTACGATTTGGGTCGCCGCTTCGAAACGCTGCCGGAGCATGCGCAGGCGGATATTTCCCTGCCGGACATGGCCGTGGGGCTGTACGACTGGGCGTTAATTGTCGATCACCAGAAAAAAACGGTCTCCCTGCTGAGCCATAATGACGTGCAGGCGCGTCTGGCCTGGCTTGAGGCGCAGCAGCCTGCCCCAGCCGAGGCATTTACCCTGACCTCCGGCTGGCGCTCGAACATGATCTCAGCGGAATACGCCGAAAAATTCGCGCGCGTTCAGTCGTATCTGCAAAGCGGCGACTGCTATCAGGTTAACCTCGCCCAGCGTTTTCAGGCGACGTATCAGGGGGACGAGTGGCAGGCCTTTATCCGTCTCAATGCCAGCAACAGGGCGCCGTTCAGCGCGTTCGTACGTCTGGAACAGGGGGCGGTCCTTAGCCTGTCGCCGGAGCGCTTTATTCATCTCGCGGAGGGCATGATTCAAACCCGCCCGATTAAAGGCACGCTACCGCGTCTTGCCGACCCTGATGCCGATCGCCGGCAGGCGGAAAAACTCGCCGCATCACCGAAAGATCGTGCCGAAAACCTGATGATTGTCGACCTGATGCGTAACGATATTGGCCGGGTCGCCGAGCCAGGCAGCGTGCGCGTGCCGGAACTGTTCGTCGTCGAGCCTTTCCCGGCGGTGCATCATCTGGTCAGTACCATTACCGCGCGTCTGCCCGCCTCTCGCACCGCCTGCGATCTGCTCCGCGCCGCATTTCCGGGCGGCTCCATCACCGGCGCGCCAAAAATTCGCGCCATGGAAATCATCGACGAGCTGGAACCGTACCGCCGCAACGCCTGGTGCGGCAGCATCGGCTATATCAGCCTGTGCGGCACCATGGATACCAGCATTACCATTCGCACGCTGACGGCCTGCGGCGGCAATCTGTACTGCTCTGCGGGCGGCGGCATTGTGGCGGACAGCCAGGTCGAGGCGGAATATCAGGAAACCTTTGATAAGGTCAACCGTATCCTGAAACAACTGGAGAACTAACGGTGGAGAAAGAGAACCTGACGCTGGATGATTTTCTGTCGCGCTTTCAGCTGTTGCGGCCACAGGTCAACCGCGAGGCGCTGAATCAGCGCCAGGCGGCGGTGCTGATCCCGGTGGTGCGTCGGGAACAGCCGGGCCTGCTGCTTACGCAGCGCTCGCCGCATATGCGCAAACACGCCGGTCAGGTGGCCTTCCCGGGAGGCGCGGTGGACAGCACCGATGCGTCGCTGATTGCCGCCGCGCTGCGGGAAGCGCAGGAAGAGGTGGCTATTCCTCCTGAAAAGGTCGAGGTCATCGGCGTGCTGCCGCCGGTCGACAGCGTCACCGGCTTTCAGGTCACACCCGTGGTCGGCATTATCCCGCCTGGCCTGCAGTATCACGCCAGCGTCGACGAAGTCTCTGCAGTGTTTGAAATGCCGCTTGAAGAGGCGCTCCGGCTAAGTCGCTATCATCCGCTGGATATCCATCGCCGGGGGCATGACCATCGGGTCTGGTTGTCCTGGTATCAGCATTATTTTGTCTGGGGCATGACGGCGGGCATTATTCGTGAACTGGCGCTGCAAATCGGCCTGAAGCCTTGACTATACTTTACATTCCATCCTTTTTTGCAGGTTTGCGATCCGCGTCGCGCTATTAGCAAAACCCATCGTCAACCATTAGTTTAATTCATGTGAATAGTTAAGCCGAGGTCGGTGTTCCCTCTTACACTATGCGCAGTTATAACATCGTTACTGGAACCCCGGTAACCCTGTCAGGAGTGTGAAAGTGATTAGTATATTCGACATGTTCAAAGTGGGGATTGGTCCTTCTTCTTCCCACACTGTAGGGCCGATGAAGGCCGGTAAACAGTTCGTCGATGATCTGGTCGAAAAAGGATTACTGGAAAGCGTTACCCGTGTCGCCGTAGACGTTTACGGTTCACTGTCATTAACGGGTAAAGGCCACCACACCGATATCGCCATTATTATGGGTCTGGCGGGCAATATGCCGGACACTGTTGATATTGATGCCATCCCGGCATTCATCCGCGACGTGGAAGCGCGCGGCCGCCTGCTGCTGGCTAACGGTCAGCACGAAGTGGATTTCCCGCAGGATGACGGCATGCGTTTTCGCAGCGACAACCTGCCGCTGCATGAAAACGGCATGACTATCCACGCCTGGAGCGCCGAAAAAGAGATCTACAGCAAAACCTACTACTCCATCGGCGGTGGCTTCATCGTTGACGAAGAGCATTTTGGTAAAGAGAGCGCGGGCGACGTGAATGTGCCCTATCCGTTCAAATCGGCCACCGAAATGCTGGGCTACTGTAAAGAAACCGGTCTGTCGCTGTCCGGCATGGTGATGCAGAACGAACTGGCGCTGCACAGCAAAAAAGAGATCGAGGACTATTTTGCCAACGTGTGGCAAACCATGCGCGCCTGTATTGACCGCGGGATGAACACCGAAGGCGTCCTGCCTGGGCCACTGCGCGTGCCGCGTCGTGCCTCTGCCCTGCGCCGTATGCTGGTGACCACCGACAAGTTCTCTAACGACCCGATGAACGTGGTCGACTGGGTTAACATGTTTGCCCTCGCGGTAAACGAAGAGAACGCTGCGGGTGGTCGCGTCGTGACTGCGCCAACCAACGGTGCGTGCGGGATCGTCCCGGCTGTGCTGGCCTACTACGATCACTTTATTGAGCCCGTGACGCCGGATATCTATATCCGTTATTTCCTCGCGGCAGGCGCTATTGGCGCGCTGTACAAGATGAATGCGTCCATTTCAGGCGCTGAAGTGGGCTGTCAGGGTGAAGTGGGCGTAGCCTGCTCCATGGCGGCGGCCGGTCTGGCCGAGCTGCTGGGTGCAAGCCCTGAACAGGTTTGCGTGGCGGCGGAAATTGGCATGGAGCATAACCTCGGTCTGACCTGTGACCCGGTCGCTGGCCAGGTGCAGGTGCCGTGCATTGAGCGTAACGCGATTGCTTCCGTCAAAGCGATTAACGCCTCGCGCATGGCGATGCGCCGTACCAGCGAACCACGCGTGTCGCTGGATAAGGTAATCGAAACCATGTACGAAACCGGCAAAGACATGAACGCGAAGTACCGTGAGACGTCGCGCGGCGGTCTGGCCATTAAGGTGCAGTGCGACTAATCCTCTCTTTCGCCCATCCGCAACGGATGGGCGAATTTCTCCCTTCATTCTCGTCTCTTTCTTCTTTCCCCACTACACTTTTACGGTTGCGGCTGCTCGCGCACTGCCTGATATCAGGCAGCGGCTAAGTATTGGACTCGTTGCGAAAGGGGTTGAGAGAAGCGGACGCGGTATTAACGCCACAATGGCTGGCGGGAAATTCGTCCCCGCCAGCACATCATAACGGGCACATCGTACCCGTTAAGCAGACTTATTCATCTTCGTCGTGTGCAGACTGTTCTTTAACAATGCGGACCAGATCGACGCGGTAGTCGTTGGCTTCAACGATAGTGATGTGCAACGGAGGAAGCTCGATTACATCTCCGACGCGCGGGATCTGACCGTTTACGGCGATAACCAGACCCGCCACGGTTGCGATGTCTTCTTCGTCGTTAACCACGTTCTCCAGCCCCAGCGTGTGCGAGAGCGCGTGCAGGTCGGTCGCACCTTTGACCAGCCAGCCTTCGCCGTCGGCCACAATCTCAGGCGTTTCGTCTTCATCCGGGAATTCACCGGCAATCGCTTCGAGAACGTCCAGCGGCGTCACCAGCCCCTGTACCACACCAAACTCGTTGGTGACGATAACAAAGCTACCGCGCGCGCGACGCAATACGCCCAGCAGGTTGATCGGATCCAGCGTTTCCGGCACGACAATCGCCGGCGACGAAGCTGCAATCGCCTCTACGTTGACGCCCTCTTCCAGCGCCACCAGCATCTCTTTTGCCCGCACGACGCCGATGATCTCATCCAGCTCACCGCGGCATACCGGGAACAGGCTGTGCGGTGAAGAGAGCAATTGCTGACGAATTTCATCTACGCTCAGGTTCGCATCCACCCAGCTGATTTCCCCGCGCGGCGTCATGATGCCGCGCAGCGAGCGGGAGGCAAGGGAGAGCACGCCGTTAATCATGTAGCGCTCCTCTTCCACAAACGCCCCTTCCGGGACCGGCACCGGGTTACGGTTTTCGGAATCAGACTGGACGTTCACCTGGCGACGCCCTCCCATCAGGCGCAGAATGGCGTCCGCCGTACGGGCGCGCAGCGGCTGATTTGACTGCTGCTTAATAAAGTTACGGCGCGCAATCTGGTTGAACAGTTCGATCAGAATCGAGAAGCCAATCGCGGCGTACAGGTAGCCTTTCGGAATATGGAAGCCAAAACCTTCCGCCACCAGGCTCAGACCAATCATCAGCAGGAAGCTCAGACAGAGCACGACCACCGTCGGATGCTGGTTGACGAAGCGCGTCAACGGTTTCGAGGCCAGCAGCATTACCGCCATAGCAATGACCACAGCCGCCATCATCACCGGCAGATGGTTCACCATACCGACTGCAGTAATAACCGCATCCAGCGAGAAGACCGCATCCAGCACCACAATTTGCAGTACCACGACCCAGAAGCTGGCATAGCCTTTACCGTGCCCATCATCGTGCTGACGGTTTTCCAGCCGTTCATGTAGCTCCGTCGTCGCTTTGAAAAGAAGGAATATCCCCCCGATCAGCATGATCAAATCACGCCCGGAGAAGGTGTAATCCATGACGGAGAACAGCGGTTTAGTCAGCGTGACCATCCAGGAGATGACGGAGAGCAGCCCCAGTCGCATGACCAGCGCCAGCGACAGACCAATCAGACGCGCTTTATCACGCTGTTTTGGCGGCAGTTTGTCCGCAAGGATGGCGATAAACACCAGGTTATCAATACCGAGAACGATCTCCAGTACGACCAGCGTGAGCAGTCCCACCCAGATTGACGGGTCCATTAAGAATTCCATGACAAGCTCCTGCTAAAGGAATGACAAAACGGTGCCCCACTCAACGTGGGCAAATATAAGGCAGACAGAGTCGATACGTGGCGTGGTTCGCCGGTGAAAAAGGCGCGGAATGGCCTGGTAGATGACTGACGTCGGTGACGGTCCATATAGTGGGCTGTAGCCCTATACTCCTGAACAATTAAACGGAGGCTAAACATATCAGACACAATGCATTTTTAGCAAAGATTTACGTTCCTTTGCAAAGATCTGTAACACAGTGGCTGTACCCTTAAGATAAATCTGTCGCGTGTGGCTAAATTACGGATCTTCATCACATAAATTATTTTTTCACTATCTAAAATAATTCGCGGAAGTCTTAGTTTTTGAACTCTAACCCTTATCTGAATCGATTCGGTTCGCCAATACGATTCTCAGTACGTCTGCCCGGCAGGCGTATTAATGATAATAAAAGGAGGTAGCAAGTGACCATTGCTATTGTCATAGGCACACATGGTTGGGCTGCTGAGCAGCTACTCAAAACGGCAGAGATGCTGTTGGGCGAGCAGGAAAACGTCGGCTGGATCGATTTCGTTCCCGGTGAAAATGCCGAGACGCTGATTGAGAAGTACAACGCTCAACTCGCGAAGCTGGATACCAGCAAAGGCGTGCTGTTTCTCGTCGATACATGGGGCGGCAGTCCGTTTAACGCTGCCAGCCGCATTGTCGTCGATAAAGAGCATTATGAAGTCGTCGCCGGGGTTAACATTCCCATGCTGGTGGAAACCTTTATGGCGCGCGACGACAACCCGAGCTTCGATGAGCTGGTCGCGCTGGCCGTTGAAACCGGTCGTGAAGGCGTGAAAGCCCTGAAGGCTCAGCCGGTTGAAAAACCTGCCCCTGCCCCGGCTGCGGCGGCACCGAAAGCGGCGGCACCGGCAAAACCGATGGGACCGAACGATTACATGGTTATCGGCCTTGCGCGTATTGATGACCGCTTAATCCACGGGCAGGTGGCGACACGCTGGACCAAAGAGACCAACGTTCGCCGCATCATCGTCGTCAGCGACGAAGTGGCCGCTGATACCGTCCGTAAAACCCTTCTGACTCAGGTTGCACCACCGGGCGTTACCGCGCACGTGGTGGATGTCGCCAAGATGATCCGCGTTTACAACAACCCGAAATATGCGGGCGAGCGCGTGATGCTCCTGTTTACTAACCCGACAGACGTCGAGCGCATTGTTGAAGGCGGCGTGAAAATTACCTCCGTGAACATCGGCGGTATGGCTTTCCGTCAGGGCAAAACGCAGGTCAACAACGCGATTTCAGTCGATGCGAAAGATATCGAGGCGTTCAACAAGCTGAATGCCCGCGGTATTGAGCTGGAAGCCCGTAAAGTTTCCACTGACCCGAAACTGAAAATGATGGATTTGATCGGTAAAGTTGGGAAATAAGCCCGCGCCGGTTTTTCACATAAAGCTTATGTCATAGGAGAAGTACAATGGAGATTACCACTCTTCAGATTGTGCTGGTGTTCATCGTCGCGTGTATTGCGGGTATGGAATCCGTACTTGATGAATTTCAGTTCCACCGCCCTCTGGTGGCCTGTACGTTGATTGGTGCCGTTTTGGGTGATATGAAAACCGGTATCATCATCGGCGGTACGCTGGAAATGATCGCCCTCGGCTGGATGAACATCGGTGCTGCCGTTGCGCCCGATGCCGCGCTGGCCTCTATCATCTCAACCGTTCTGGTTATTGCCGGTCATCAGAGTATCGGTGCAGGTATCGCCCTGGCCATTCCTCTGGCCGCAGCGGGCCAGGTGCTGACTATTATCGTGCGTACCATCACCGTTGCGTTCCAGCATGCGGCGGATAAGGCGGCCGAAAATGGCAACCTCACGGCACTCTCCTGGATCCACGTTTCGTCCCTGTTCCTGCAGGCGATGCGTATCGCGATCCCGGCGGTTATCGTTGCGATTTCTGTCGGCACAAGCGAAGTTCAGGGCATGCTGAATGCGATCCCTGAAGTGGTCACCAGCGGTCTGAACATCGCGGGTGGTATGATCGTCGTGGTGGGTTACGCAATGGTCATCAACATGATGCGCGCAGGCTACCTGATGCCGTTCTTCTACCTCGGCTTCGTCACCGCCGCCTTCACCAACTTCAACCTGGTTGCACTGGGTGTGATTGGTGCCGTGATGGCGATTCTCTACATCCAGCTCAGCCCGAAATATAACCGCGTTGCGGGTGCCCCAGCGCAGGCTGCTGGTAACAACGATCTCGATAACGAACTGGACTAACAGGTGAGCGAAATGGTTGATATGACAAAAACTACCACCGAGAAAAAACTCACTCCGGGTGATATTCGTGGCGTGTTCATCCGTTCTAACCTGTTTCAGGGTTCATGGAACTTCGAACGTATGCAGGCGCTGGGCTTCTGCTTCTCCATGGTACCGGCGATCAAACGCCTGTATCCGGAAAACAACGAAGCGCGTCGTCAGGCGATTAAGCGTCACCTGGAATTCTTCAATACCCATCCTTACGTCGCGGCTCCTGTTCTGGGCGTGACGCTGGCGATGGAAGAGCAGCGTGCGAACGGCGCGGAGATTGACGATGGTGCCATCAACGGTATCAAAGTCGGTCTGATGGGTCCGCTGGCCGGCGTGGGCGACCCTATCTTCTGGGGTACCGTTCGCCCGGTATTCGCGGCGCTGGGTGCCGGGATCGCGATGAGCGGCAGCCTGCTCGGTCCTCTGCTGTTCTTCATCCTGTTCAACGCGGTGCGTCTGCTGACCCGTTACTACGGCGTGGCGTACGGCTACCGTAAGGGCGTGGACATCGTTAAGGATATGGGCGGCGGCTTCCTGCAGAAACTGACCGAGGGGGCGTCAATTCTCGGCCTGTTTGTGATGGGGGCGCTGGTTAACAAGTGGACGCACGTGAACATCCCGCTGGTGGTTTCGACCATCACCGGTCAGGATGGTCAGACCCGCGTCACCACCGTGCAGACGATTCTGGACCAGCTGATGCCTGGCCTGGTGCCGCTGCTGTTGACCTTCGCCTGTATGTGGCTGCTGCGTAAGAAAGTGAACCCGCTGTGGATCATCGTTGGCTTCTTCGTCATCGGTATCGCGGGCTACGCTGTCGGCCTGCTGGGCCTGTAAGACACTGCGTTATCGACCGGGGGCTTGCCCCCGGTCTTTTTATCCGGAGGATGAATGACTGTTACGGACATCGTACTGGTTTTATTTATTGTTGCCCTTCTGGCTTACGCGATCTATGACGAGTTCATAATGCCTCGCCGCCACGGCGAGACGCTGCTGTCCCTTCCCCTCTTGCGCCGAGGACGCATTGATGCGTTTATCTTCGCGGGCTTGGTGGTCATTCTGATATACAATAACGTGACCAGCCACGGTGCAATATTAACCACATGGTTATTATGTGCGCTGGCATTAATGGCGATTTACCTTTTCTGGATCCGCTCGCCAAAACTCATTTTTAAAAAACACGGATTCTTCTTCGCCAACATATGGATAGAATATAACCGTATTAAAGAGATGAATTTATCCGAAGACGGCGTGTTAGTGATGCAATTAGAACAACGCCGCCTGCTCATCCGGGTCAAAAATATTGATGACCTTGAAAAAATCTACAACTTACTCGTTAAAACTCAATGAGTTATTATTATAACCTCGGCTATATATTGTGATATTCTTTCGCAAAGAATATAGCCGTTGCTATATCTTCCCTCCTCATTGACTTATATTTATTAACGATATTTTCACGCATAAATCTAAATGAAAATCGTTATCAAAAAGGCGAATAAATTAAGCCTTTATCATTGTTGTTTTATATTCTCAAAATATGTTAAGGTTGCGCCCGTCGTTGGGGAGTAGCCGATTTCCTGCACGCAGGAAATGTACGTGTCAACATACTCGTTGAAAAACGTGGCGCGTACGGATCGCTTTCAGCACACTTACCGTGCAAAAGGGATCAGGCGAGACCATAGATACATCAACTGCTGTTTACTGGGGGCAGTGATGTGTCATATGGATATCCCCGGTCTGGACGCTCTTATGAACATCTCCGCTACGATCCTTCTCGCTTTTGGCATGTCCATGGACGCATTTGCGGCTTCCATCGGCAAAGGCGCCACGCTTCACAAACCTAAATTCTCAGAAGCTCTGCGCACCGGTCTGATCTTTGGTGCCATCGAAACGCTGACGCCGCTCATTGGCTGGGGTTTGGGCATGCTCGCCAGCCAGTTCGTGCTGGAGTGGAACCACTGGATTGCGTTCGTCCTGCTGGTATTTCTCGGTGGCCGAATGGTGATTGAAGGTTTTCGCGGGAATGATGATGAAGATGAAGCACCGCTGCACCGCCACGGTTTCTGGCTGCTGGTCACTACGGCAATTGCCACCAGCCTGGACGCCATGGCCGTCGGGGTGGGTCTGGCGTTCCTGCAGGTCAATATTATCGCCACCGCGCTGGCCATCGGCTGTGCAACGTTGATTATGTCCACGCTGGGCATGATGGTTGGACGGTTTATCGGCCCGCTGCTGGGTAAACGCGCCGAGATCTTAGGCGGTATTGTGCTGATCGGCATTGGTGCCCAGATCCTCTGGGCACACTTCGCGCCTTAAGCGTCGCGCTGCCAGACGTGGATACTGAAATCCGTCTGGCAGCCAAACGTCGTTCGAGCCGCTAACGCATCCCATACTTCCGGTTTTGCCCGCCACGCGAACGGCGTCATTTGCAGCAGGGCTACCGCCTCTTCACCGTTTAAATTCATTTCATACGCCACTGACTGCTCCTGCTTCAGCGTAAAGCCTGTCAGCTGTTCAGAGTGCGGGGCATGCAGACGCACCTCGTCGTAAATGAGCCCTTTCAGCTCCATCAGGTGACGCGGGCCCGGCGTGACGGTTATCACCCAGCCTCCGGGCTTCACCACGCGCGCCAGCTCTTCTGCTTTACACGGCGCGTAAATGCGGATAACGGCGTCCATACTGACATCCTCAAACGGCAGCCGGTGGCTGGATGCCACACAGAACGTCACGCCAGCGTAACGTTTAGCCGCCGCGCGGATCGCCACTTTCGACACGTCGAGACCGAATGTCACGGCCCCCTTTTCACGCACCACATCCGCAAACCGTGCGGTGTAGTACCCTTCCCCGCAGCCGATATCAAGCATGGCGGACGCCGAATCAGGCAACATGTCATTCAGCATCTGCGCTACCGTTTCCCGCAGCGGCAGATAGTGTCCGGCATCGAGAAACGCCCTGCGAGCCTGCATCATCTCTGCGCTATCGCCCGGATCGCGGGAGCGCTTGTGCTGCACCGGAAGAAGATTCACATACCCTTCTTTCGCCATATCAAACTGGTGTCCCTGCGGACAGGCATAACTTTTATCTGAGCGCGTCAGGGACGCGTGGCAAAGGGGACAGCTGAAGGACATGACAACTCCGGGAGATAAACCAAAGGGCGAAGTGTACCGCTATTCGCCCCGCTATAAAACGGCTGGATTACCGCATCACGATAAGGTGGTCAGAACCGGCAGGCAGCCCGTCAGGCTTCACGTTCTCCAGGCGCAGAACGTTGCCCATAATTTCGCTGAAGACCGGTGCGGAAACTGCCCCGCCATAGTAGGCCCCGTTTTGAGGATCGTTAATCACCACCACCAGGGCAAAACGCGGGTCGCTGGCAGGCGCAACCCCCGCGGTATAGGCGACGTATTTATCGACATATTTGCCGCTATCATCAATTTTCTTCGCCGTCCCGGTCTTCACCGCCACGCGATAGTCGCGAACGGCGGCCTTAACGCCCCCGCCGCCGGGCAGCGCAACGCTCTCCATCATGTGCTCCACCTCGTGCGCGATCTCTTCCGGCATGACGCGGTGTCCGATAACGGGGGGATCGATGCGGGTGATGGAAAGTGGACGCTCAAGCCCGAAGCCGCCAATCGTCGCGTAGACGTGGGCCAGCTGAAGCGGCGTGACCATAAGGCCGTAGCCAAAGGCAAAGGTCGCGCGGTCGAGCTGGCTCCAGTATTTACGCTGTGGCAGCAGCCCCGCGCTCTCACCCGTTAGGCCAAGCCCCGTGTTGGTACCAAAACCAAAGTTTCGATAGGTATCAATCAGATGCTGAACAGGCATCGCCAGCGAGAGCCGGGATACGCCGGTGTCGCTCGATTTTTGCAGGATCCCGGTCATGGTCAGCTCAGGATAATAACCCACGTCGCGGATACGATGCCCGTCAAGGGTATACGGGTGGGTATCAATAACGCTGTCCGGCTGGACCAGCCCCTGCTGCAGGGCCGTCATCAGCACCAGCGGCTTGACGGTCGAACCAGGCTCGAACGTATCGCTGATCGCGCGGTTGCGAAAATCGTTTATCGTCGCGCCTTCCCGGTTATTGGGGTTGAAATCAGGATAGCTCGCCATGGCGAGTATTTCCCCGGTGGGGATATTGATTAACACGGAGGCCCCTGACTCGGCCTTATTCCAGGCGACGGCATTATCCAGCGCGTCTTCGGTAATGGTTTGCAGCCGCTCGTCAATGCTCAACTGGATGTTATGCGCCGGCGTGGGCGCCACTTCCGTCAGGTTTTCAACCACGCGCCCGTAGCGATCCTCCCTTACCTGTCGGATACCCGCTTTTCCCGTTAGCTGCGCATTGAAGCTTTTTTCCACCCCTTCAATGCCCTGTCCGTCAATATTGGTGAAGCCAATCAGATTTGCCGCCACGTGGCCTGCCGGGTAAAAACGGCGGGATTCATCGCGTAAATTAATGCCGGGCAAATTGAGTTTATCAATCCACTTTGCCTGTGCTGGATCGACCTGACGCGCCAGGTAGATGAAGCGGCCCTGGGGATTAGCTTTAATTCGCGAAGCAAGCGTGTTCAGTGAGAGATGCAGCGCATTTGCCAGCGCCTGCCAGCGTTCATCAAAACCGACGCCCCCTTTCGCCCGCACGGTTTTAGGATCGGCCCAAACGGCCCGGACAGGCACGCTGACCGCCAGGGGTCGCCCTTCGCGATCCATAATCATCCCACGCGGTGCATCAATCGCCAGCTGACGGAGGGATCGCATATCTTCCTGCTTCACCAGATTGTCGGGTTTAATGATTTGTAGCCAGGCAACGCGGCCAAGTAAGAAGGCCAGACTGCAGAAAATAGCGAAACAGAGCAGCGCAAAACGCGCCGGCGTGAAATTGCCAGCGGTTATTATCAATTTCTTCTTCACCTGAACCCCAGGACTGTTAAACAACGCCCTGATTTAACGAGAAAAGATGCGCTTTGGGAGGCGAAACTGTGCTACTAACCTCGCAGCTTTGCAACAAGTTGCTAACAAGGCCGGAGATTGCAATATTTTGAAAGAAAGGGAATAAAAAAGCCCCGCATGATGCGAGGCTTTATGTCTGAGATTGAAGCGCTATGCGCCCCAGTCAGCAGCGGTTCGATCAGATAGCAGTTACGTTAACTGCAGCTGGGCCTTTCTGGCCGTCCTGAATTTCGAACTCAACGTTCTGGCCTTCAGCCAGAGTTTTGAAGCCGTTACCCTGGATTGCAGAGAAGTGTACGAACACGTCTTTGCTGCCGTCAGCAGGAGTAATGAAACCAAAACCTTTAGACTCGTTGAACCACTTAACTTGACCTTTAATCTTTGCCATTTTGCAAAATTCCTTAGAGTGTTTTCTTAGCCCGCAGGCATTAACTGAGATAAAACTGAGACATTACTGCATGAGGCACTAATATAAGGTTCGGCAGAGAAGCGGTATTCAACGACAACGTGTTTACTCAGGACTTCTTTACTGAAAATGCCACACATAAACAGAACTGTACCTCGTTTGACCCAAAACGTGTTATCACACACTATGTTTAATATGGCAAGCCATTTTTAAACATGTCTCGATCCGCCGCACAAATTCGAACACTGTCTGTAAGGATTTGCACAATTATGCGCTTCACAAACAGACGGCTTTACTCCCTTACACAGACTCAACGCTGCTTGCGCAACCGCTGTAATCTAAGACTTTTTTAACATAGCTCAATCATTACAATGCGTCCAGCAGACGGGAAAAGAAATCTTCGGCGTTGATTGAGTTAGAACAAATTGTGAAAACTTATGCTTAAATCATTGTAACGTGACCGTATTGTTTCAGGCAAAAACGATGTTAATAAACCACGACCCGCTGTATTAAAATGCACCAGATAATAAACAGGATTATGCACCAAAATAATGAAATTTTTATGACTCTGCATCAAAACAAGGCAAGCAAAACGTTTCGATAAAAATAAAACATTCCTGACAACGAATACATACACAATATATGCAACAATGCATCGCTTCGTTTATAAGGGTAAATATTCGCCAATTTTCAGTATCCTGAAAGGATTATTAACTGACGCTACATTATCCAGCACGTCAGTTAATTCTTTTATCGGGTCATCCAGCGCTTCATCTGCCAGTTCAAACACGCCCCAGTGAACAGGGAACGCCAGAGGGCAACCTAGCTGCTGCCACAGCGCAACGGCAGACTGGGGATCCATATGGTGTACCGCCATAAACCATCGCGGGGCATAGGCACCAACGGGCAATGCTGCCACATCAATCTGCCCCAGACGTTCCGGTATCAACAGCAGCTCAGGCGAATAGCCGGTATCGCCGCTAAACCAGAACCGGTGATGTCGCCCTTCAAAGACCCAGCCGCACCATAATGAGCGATTGCGGTTCCAGAGCGTGCGCATACTCCAGTGCTGCGCCGGTACGGCTGACAATGTCATCCCCTGCCAGGTAAAACTCTGCCACCAGTCGAGCTCAACCACCTGTTTTGCACCCCGGCGACGAAACCAGCCGCCCAGACCTAAAGGAACAAATATACTGACGTCGGGAAAGCGTTTGAGAATGTGGCGAATTGTGAGTTCATCAAGATGATCGTAATGATTATGCGAGATGACGACTGCGTCAAGTTGGTGCAGTTGATCGACAGACAGTGCCGGAGGCGTTTTACGCTGCGGCCCTAAGAAAGGGAGCGGAGAAGCGCGCCGTGAAAAAACGGGATCGGTAAGAAGGATATTGCCGTCCAGCTGCAGCAGTATGCTCGCATGTCCGAGCCACCACGCCCCATCCCCTTGTGGTTGCTGAAGATTGGCCGGTTGCCACCACTGCCGGATAAAGTCATCGTAACCGAGGGCGGGCGGCTTCGGCAGGCCGGCTTCTTTACGTTCTTTGCGCCAGCGGTCAAGGTCGCCGGGCTGGTGTCCTGCAGAAGTCGTATTACGAAAACCGTTTGGGGTGTGATGTTTTAGGGAGGGGTCATACCAGGGATTTTTCCAGACCACAGCCACCTCCCGGAATGATACGATTAGCGCTCAGCAACCAGGCGGATAAAATCGTCTTGGTCGTTGTTCTCTTCAGCGACCGCCTCTTTTGGCACGTATTTCTCTTCCGGCTCGTTAGCCTCGCACAGACGACGCAACAGCGCATTCTGTCGCTTTTGCTGCTCAAGCAGCGCTTCCAGCAGTTCGATCTGCTCATTAGTACGTGAACTGGCACGGTTTACGAAAAACCAAATGACCAGCCCCACCAGCAGAACAACCAAAGAGATCGTCAGGGATGCCATATTTAGCAGCCCTGAATTCAGTAACTCACCCATTTCACCACCTCAATAAAAGCGTCTATTTTACCACTGGCGCGAAGGAAGGAAATCACCTGAAGAAAAAATGCGTGCTACCACGGAATAAACTTATTGATTGCGCAAACGCCGCTAAAAAACTGTACATCCTGATCGCACATCACGTTGATAGTCTGCGTCCATAACACCACGCACGCTATCAGCACGATAATCAGAATCACCCAGCGTATTTTTTTCACTCCACACTCCGTTTAAAGACCTGATGCAACCAGGTTATCACGGTTATCTTAAACAAGGACTAACTGTAGCGCCATCAGGCTCTTTTCAGAATCCTGCACTTGTTTCATTACGTAAACCGTTTAGTCTGGCATTATGATAACAATGAAAAAGAGGTAATAATGCGCTTAATTATTCGAACAATTGTTGCACTGGCGATACTCTGGATAGGCCTTCTGTTAACGGGTTATGGCGTGCTGGTGGGAAGCACCGAAAACGCAGCAGGGCTGGGCATACAATGTAAATATTTAACAGCACAGGGAATCAGCACCGCGCAGTATCTCCATTCGGACAGCGGGATCGTTGGTTTAACCAACTGCCCGGTACTGCGTAAGACCTCCGTCGTGATTGATAATGGCTGATCCACAGCGTGAATGCCGAATAAAAAAACGCCGCAAAGATGCGGCGTTTTTTATGCTAACCAGGCTTAAAACGGATAGTCGTGGTAACCCATCTGTTCTGAAATCTTGCGCGCGGCGGTATGCAGAATAGCCACATACTCGTGCAGGCGCTCTTCCGAGAAGCGCAGCGTTGGGAAAGAGATGCTCAACCCCGCAATCACGACGCCAAAGCGGTCAAACACCGGAACGCCAATACAGCGCAGCCCTTCTTCCTGCTCTTCGTTATCCTCGCCATACCCTTGTTCACGCACCTTGTCGAGCACCGTTAATAACTCTTCGGTGCTGGTTATGGTGCGTTCAGTGCTGCGTTTGTACTCCACGCCATCGAGGATCTGTTTTACCTCTTCACGATCGCGCCACGCCAGCAGAACCTTACCAATTGCTGTGCTGTAAAGCGGGTTGCGACGACCAATGCGCGAATACATACGCAGGTTATACATGGAGTCGATTTTATGGATGTAAACAATACTGTCTTCATCCAGCGCACCCAGGTGGATAGTCTCTTTGGTCAGGCGGGAAATCTCACGCATCTGAATATCCGCGCTACGGATTAGATCCACGTTTTGTAATGCCCTGGCACCCAGTTCAAACAGTTTCAGCGTCAGAGAGTATTTTTCAGACTCCCCTTCCTGTGCAACGTAACCCAGTGATTTCATGGTTTGCAAAAAGCGATAAACGGTGCTTTTCGACATCATCACGCGCTGTGACAACTCTGTGATACCAATTTCACGCTCTTCCCCGAGCGCCTGTAAGATGCCAAACACCTTCAGCACGGAAGAAACAGAATCTGGCTGTTTATCCAAATCCGCAATTGCCATTTACCACCTCATAGAGAGTGTTTTATAAAAATCAGAACCGGTTTTTATTATAAATTCCCGTCATGTTACCTGCAATCAATCCGCGTTTACTTCGTTACAAATCTGCGACATAAAACGGTGTTGACGATGCTAAAATAGTTACCCTGAGAATAATTTCACTCTGAGCTATTTATCCCCGATGGAAAAGAACCTTTCCGATGGCCTGCCTTTGCCCCAGCGGTATGGCGCTATCGCTACGATAATTATTGGTATCTCAATGGCCGTCCTTGACGGCGCGATTGCGAACGTTGCCCTTCCCACCATTGCCACCGATCTGCATGCTTCCCCGGCCAGTTCGATATGGATTGTTAACGCCTATCAGATTGCGATTGTGGTTTCCCTGCTCTCCTTCTCTTTTCTGGGCGATATGTTCGGCTACCGTCGGGTATATCAGTGCGGGCTGGTGGTGTTTACTTTCACATCACTGCTGTGCGCCCTTTCGGACTCTCTGCATACGCTGACGCTGGCGCGCATCGCGCAAGGGTTTGGCGGCGCGGCGCTGATGAGCGTCAATACGGCGCTAATCCGCCTAATCTATCCGCAGCGTCATCTGGGGCGCGGCATGGGGATAAACTCGTTTATTGTCGCGATCTCATCTGCCGCCGGGCCAACCATTGCGGCCGCTATACTTTCTGTCGCCTCCTGGCAATGGCTGTTCGCCATAAACGTGCCGCTGGGTATCGTGGCCATCTTCTTTGCCCTGCGTTATCTCCCCGCTAACGGCCCGAAAAGCACCATGCCGCGCTTTGACGTGGCAAGTGCAGTGATGAATGCGCTCACCTTTGGTCTGCTGATTACCGCCCTGAGCGGCTTTGCGCAGGGTCAATCTCTGCTGCTTACCGCCGCGGAGCTTGTTGCCCTGCTGGTGACGGGCTTCTTCTTTGTTCGCCGCCAGCTTGCCCTGCCGGTACCTTTACTGCCGGTCGATCTGCTGCGTATCCCACTCTTTTCGCTCTCCATCTGCACCTCCGTCTGCTCCTTCTGCGCCCAGA
This sequence comes from Enterobacter asburiae, assembly GCA_011754535.1. NCBI lineage: Bacteria > Pseudomonadati > Pseudomonadota > Gammaproteobacteria > Enterobacterales > Enterobacteriaceae > Enterobacter > Enterobacter asburiae. The sequence continues at coordinate 2,883,706 of JAAQVN010000001.1, forward strand.
TGCTGGCTATGGTTTCTCTGCCCTTCTTCCTGCAAAGCGTGATAGGACGTTCCGAAGTGGAGACCGGGCTGCTGTTAACCCCCTGGCCGCTGGCAACGATGGTGATGGCACCGCTTGCCGGTTATTTAATAGAACGTGTACATGCCGGTTTGTTGGGTGCGGTGGGGCTGGCAGTAATGGCCACCGGTCTTTTTGCGCTGGCGCTGCTTCCGTCATCGCCAGGTGATCTGGACATTATCTGGCGCATGGTTCTGTGCGGTGCCGGGTTTGGCCTGTTCCAGTCCCCCAACAACCACACCATTATTACCGCGGCGCCGCGCCATCGCAGCGGAGGTGCCAGCGGCATGCTGGGGACCGCGCGTCTGCTGGGACAAAGCACCGGTGCGGCACTGGTTGCCCTGATGTTTAACCTTGCCGGGCAAAACGGTAATCACGTTGCGCTTCTCACCGCAGGCGCCCTTGCCACCCTGGCAGCCATCGTCAGCGGTCTGCGCGTGACCCAACCCGGCATTCAGGCATAAAAAAAGCCGGGCGGAGTCTTCTCCTGCCCGGCTTATTTACGCTCTTAGCGTTACTTCAGGTATTCCCCACTGCGCAGCGCTTCAATACGTTTATCCAGCGGCGGGTGAGACATAAACAGCTCGCTCAGCGACTTTGATTTGCCATTGATGCAGAAGGCCATCATGCTGTTCGCTTCCTGCGGCTCGTAGCTGGTTTTCAGACGCTGCAGGGCTGCAATCATCTTCTCACGCCCCACCAGCTTCGCAGAGCCAGCATCCGCATGGAACTCACGGTGACGAGAGAACCACATGGTGATAATGCTCGCCAGGATACCGAACACCAGTTCCAGCACCATGGATACGGCGAAGTAGATCAGCGGGTTACCGTTGCTCTCCTCACCTTCATCGCGGTTGCCGCCCATGAAGCCAGCCGCAATCTGCGCCAGGATACGGGAGATAAAGATAACGAAGGTGTTCACCACGCCCTGAATCAGCGTCATGGTTACCATGTCACCGTTGGCAATATGGCTGATTTCATGCGCGATAACCGCTTCGGCTTCGTCACGGCTCATGTTCTGCAACAATCCGGTGCTCACGGCAACCAGTGACGCATCACGACGGGCACCCGTGGCAAACGCGTTAATATCCGGGGCATGGTAAATAGCAACCTGCGGCATCGCAATGCCTGCCTGCTTAGACTGCTGTGCCACCGTATTCATCAGCCACTGTTCCATATCGTTACGCGGCTGTTCAATCACCTCACCGCCTACGGATTTCAGCGCCATCCATTTTGACATCAGCAGGGAAATGAAAGAGCCACCAAAACCAAACAGCAGCGCCATAATCAACAGACCCTGAACGCTGCTCGACTGAATTCCTGTCAGGCTTAGCACGAGCCCGAAAACCACCATCACCGCCAGGTTGGTGAGCAGGAAGAGCGCGATTCGCATCATAATTTTCTTTTAACCTCAGTTTAACAAAACGCACTATGCGATTACCCACATCGTATGGGTATTACGGCTATTTTCAAGCATCCGGTAGGCGTAAGTCACCAGAAAGACACAACTTTACACAATTGGAAATCAGCCTGACGGAAGGATGCAGAACAAAAAGAAACAGGCACAATTTCTTGTGCCTGTTGGGAGATTATTTTGCCGGAGCGGGCTGTACGGCAGGCTTCTCTTTTTCCAGATTCGCCAGGTCGAGCGCGATATGCACCGTCTCGTCCAGGTACGGATCCGGCTCCTGGTAATCTTTTGGCAGATCGTCCAGTTTCTTGAGCAGAGGTTTACCTTCTCGCTTGAAGCGATCGTTGATACGCGCCAGACGCGTTGCATCGTCCTCGTTGTTCTCTTTTTCACGCTGAGCGTAGTTCAGAGAAACAATATTCCGCTTATCTTTCAGGGCATTGAAACGCGCAATGTCCTTCATGATGTACTGGAATTCCGGATCTTTCGCGATGCGGTCATTATGCGCTTTCAGCAGCTCAGGACCAAACTGCGTCATATCACCGGCTTTAACGAAGGTCGCAGCGTTGATGCTGTCCCACGGCAACGCGTTATCTTCAAACTTCTCGCCGGTTTCGGTCTCTTCCGTGCCGGTCGGCATCATGATATCCGGCGTTACCCCTTTACGCTGCGTACTGCCGCCGTTAACGCGGTAGAACTTCTGAATGGTGTACTGAACGGAGCCCAGCGCAGGCCATTCCGGACGCAGCATCTGATCGTAAATACGGTTCAGCGAGCGATACTGCTGAACGGTACCTTTACCGAAGGTGGGTTCACCCACGATCAGCGCGCGGCCATAGTCCTGCATTGCAGCGGCAAAGATTTCAGATGCGGACGCGCTGAAGCGGTCAACCAGGACCACCAGCGGGCCTTTGTAATAGACCACACCGTCGTTATCGGCATCTTCACGAACTTTACCGTTGTTATCACGCACCTGTACCACCGGGCCAGACGGGATAAACAGGCCTGAGAGCGACACCGCTTCAGTCAGCGCACCGCCACCGTTCGTACGCAGGTCGATGATAACGCTGCTCACGTTCTGCTTCTCAAGTTTCTGCAGCTGAACTTTTACATCGTCGGTCAGCCCCACGTAGAAGCCAGGAATATCCAGGACCCCCACCTTCTCTTTACCCACGGTTTTCACCGACATTTTCACCGCGCGGTCTTCCAGACGGATCCGCTCACGGGTCAGGGTCACGATACGGGTTTTGGTGCCTTTACCGGCCGGCAGAATTTCGAGGCGAACTTTGCTGCCTTTCGGACCTTTGATCAGCGCAACCACATCGTCCAGACGCCAGCCGATGACATCAACCATGCTCTGACCGGTTTGTCCTACACCCACAATGCGATCGCCTACGCTAATCGCTTTGCTTTTGGATGCCGGGCCGCCTGCAACCATGGAGTTGATCACCGTGTAGTCATCGTCCATCTGCAGCACCGCGCCAATACCTTCCAGAGACAGGCTCATCTCGGTATTGAACTGTTCGGTGTTGCGTGGAGAAAGATAGTTGGTGTGCGGATCGATTTCGTGCGCAAAGGCGGTCATCGCCAGTGAGAAAACATCCTCACTGTTAGTCTGCGCCAGACGACGAATAGCAAATTTGTAACGACGCGTCAGCGTGTCGCGGATCTCTTTCTCATCTTTACCGGTCAGCTTGAGGCTCAGTTCGTCGTATTTGACCTTGCCATCCCACAGCGCGTTCAGCTCGGCTTCGTCTTTCGGCCAGGGCGCTTTGCTGCGATCGAGATTAAAGGTGTCGTTGCCGGTGAAGTCCATCGGACGTTCGAGCACTTTCAGCGCGTACTGATAGCGCTCAAAGCGGCGCTTTTGCGACAGGTTGTAGAGATCGTAGAACAGATCCAGCTTGCCTGACCGCAGCTCATCACCCACCTCGGATTTGCGCTTAGCGAACTGCTCGACATCGCTGGCGAGCAAAACGTTATGGCTGTAATCCAGCAAGTTCAGATAGCGGTCAAAGATTTTGGCCGAAAAGGCCTGATCGAGATCGAACTGACGATAGTGCGAGCGGGTAAAGCGAGAGGTTACACGCTCGCTTACCGTCGCGTGCTGCGTCTCTTCCTTGAGTACCGGAATTTGATCAACACGCGTGATATCGTCCACTGCGAAAGCATGACCTGTTATGGCAAACAGGCCCGCCAGCGCGGTGAGCTTAAAAAAAGTGTTCATGCCAGGCTTGGCCTCCGTTTCAGAACAACAAGTGTTCTGCGCGTACAATCATTGACATACCAGAAGTCAGCTGTACACGAACGCCATCTTTGGTGATTTCCAGTACGGTGGCGTCCATAGCGTTGTTGCCCGCTTTTACCTTCAGAGCCTGACCCACGCTCAGGGCGTTAATGTCAGAAACCGGAGTATGACGCGGCTCTTCACGAGGCGCGCGAGGGGCTTTCGCTGCTGGTTTGTCTGCACGCGGTTTGCGATCGTTATTGTCGTGACGACGCGGCGCTGGGCGTGGTTTACGCTCACGACGAGGCGCTTCTTCCTGGCCGTTTGCCGCTGCGGCTTCGCGTTTTTTCGCTTGCTGTTCTGCACGTTGTGCCTGAACGCGTGCTTTGGCTTCTTCCAGCTGCTTGCGCGCGTGCTCAACATGCTGCTCGTCCAGCTCACCGCAAGGGTTGCCGTCGAGATCCACGCGGGTTGCGCCCGGTTTGATACCGTACAGGTAACGCCAGCTCGAAGTATAAAGACGTAAGGCAGAACGCAGCTGAGTTTTGCTGAGGTTCATTTCCCCTTCAACACGCGCCACCAGATCCTGAAAAATACCGACTTTCAGGGGACGAGCTTCACCTTCCGCGCTGAAGCACTGCGGGAAACGCTCGGCCAGAAATGCGATAACTTCTTTACTGCTATTCAACTTAGGTTGATTTTCCATGAAATTTCCTGATTACAACGGACGTTGCCAACAAGCGCAGGCATGAACAGGCGTCATTATAATGACGCTATCAGTAAATGCTACGTTATCCGTTGATTATCCTGCGACGCTCGCAAAGAATTTTTGATAATCGGTTGCAGCGAGGACGTTTTCCAGATTCGCCGCCAGCTCGCGCAGCCCCTGTTCGTCCTCGCTTGTAAAGCGACTGAAGACGGTACTGTCGATATCCAGAACGCCAATAATCTGATTTTTTACCACCAGCGGCAGAACGATTTCTGAATTGCTGGCAGCATCACAGGCAATATGCCCGTCAAACGCATGCACGTCTTCCACGCGCTGAACCTGATTCTCGGCCACCGCGGTACCGCATACGCCGCGCCCTACCGGAATGCGCACGCAGGCCAGTTTGCCCTGAAACGGCCCCAGCACCAGCGTTTCACCTTCCAGGAGATAAAAGCCAGCCCAGTTCACATCGGATAGCCGTTCGAACAGCAATGCGCTAGTATTTGCCAGAGTGGCTAAGAAGCTGGTTTCACCTGCCATCAATGCCTTAAAATCGCGGTTCAGATCCGCGTAGAATTCTGTTTTGTTCATTATTCAATCACTTAGTTGTCTTACAAAATTACCGCATAGCCTATTAAAATAAGCAATAAATGCGCTCATGCTCAAGATGAATCCGTTCATGAGTTAATATAACGTTCAACAATACTTATTTGCGCGCAGCTGATGGCCTTAAAAACAACCAAAATTACGCCGACAAAAAAGATAACTGTCCATACGGTAAGCGAAGCTTTGCCTCGTGCACATTATCAGCGTTGCCCCCAGTGCGATACGCTTTTTATGTTGCCGAAGATGAAATCGCACCAAAGCGCCTTTTGTCCCCGCTGCGACGCTAAAATTCGTGACGGCCGCGACTGGTCGTTAACCCGCCTTGCCGCCATGGCCGTCACCATGATGCTGCTGATGCCCTTCGCCTGGACCGAACCGCTGCTGAAGCTCTACCTGCTTGGTGTGCGCATTGACGCCAACGTGCTTCAGGGTATCTGGCAGATGACGAGCCAGGGCGATCCTCTCACTGCTGCCATGGTGCTGTTCTGCGTTGTCGGCGCGCCGCTGGTGCTGGTTGCCGCCATTGCCTACCTGTGGTTTGGCAACATTCTGGGGATGAACCTGCGTCCGGTATTGCTTATGCTGGAAAAGCTCAAAGAGTGGGTCATGCTGGATATCTATCTGGTGGGCGTGGGCGTGGCATCCATCAAGGTGCAGGACTATGCCTTTCTGCAGCCGGGCGTCGGGCTTTTTGCTTTTATCTGCCTGGTATTGCTCAGTATCCTGACGCTGATCCATCTGAACGTTGAGCAGCTTTGGGAGCGTTTTTACCCTCAGCGCCCTGCCACCCGCCCGGATGAGAACCTTCGCGTCTGTCTGGGATGCCATTACACCGGGCTGCCCGACAAGCGTGGACGCTGCCCGCGCTGCCATATACCGTTGAGGCTACGGCGCAACAACAGCCTGCAAAAATGCTGGGCGGCGCTGATTGCCTCACTGGTGTTTCTGCTCCCGGCCAATATGCTGCCGATTTCCATTATCTACGTGAACGGTGGCCGTCAGGAAGATACTATCCTCTCCGGTATTATCTCCCTTGCGCACAGCAACGTTGGGGTGGCGGCCATCGTGTTTATTGCCAGTATCCTGGTTCCCTTTACCAAAGTGGTGGTGATGTTTACCCTGCTGGTCAGCATTCACTTTAAGTGTGAACAAGGTTTACGTACCCGTATTCTGCTTCTGCGATTCGTCACCTGGATTGGCCGCTGGTCAATGCTGGATCTGTTTGTGATTTCGCTGATGATGTCGCTGATCAATCGCGACCAGCTTCTTGCTTTTACTATGGGACCCGCGGCTTTTTATTTCGGCTCTGCGGTGATATTGACTATTCTTGCTGTGGAATGGCTGGATAGCCGCTTACTTTGGGATGCACATGAGTCAGGAAACCCCCGCTTCGCCGACTGAAGCGAGAATTAAAACTAAACGCCGCATTTCGCCATTCTGGTTGCTGCCCGTCATCGCGCTGATGATTGCAGGCTGGCTTATCTGGACGAGCTATGAAGATCGCGGCAGTACCGTCACCATTGATTTTCAGACCGCCGACGGCATCGTCGCCGGGCGAACCCCCGTTCGTTTTCAGGGGGTAGAAGTCGGTACGGTTCAGGACATCTCCCTTGGCAAAGGGCTTAACAAGATTCAGGTGCGGGTCAGTATCAAATCTGACATGCAGGATGCTCTTCGCAGCGAAACGCAGTTCTGGCTGGTGACGCCGAAAGCCTCTCTGGCCGGCGTCTCCGGGCTGGATGCGCTGGTTGGCGGTAACTACATTGGTATGATGCCGGGTAAAGGTGAACCGCAGGATCACTTTGTCGCGCTGGATACGCAGCCGAAATACCGCCTCAATAACGGCGATCTGATGATCCATCTTCAGGCACCGGATTTGGGCTCGCTGAACAGCGGCTCGCTGGTTTACTTCCGCAAGATTCCGGTTGGCCGCGTGTATGATTACACCATCAACCCGAACAAACAGGGCGTAACCATTGATGTGCTGATCGAACGTCGGTTCACCAATCTGGTGAAAAAAGGCAGCCGCTTCTGGAATGTCTCCGGCGTGGACGCCGACCTCAGCCTGAGCGGTGCAAAAGTGAAGCTTGAGAGCCTGGCCGCGCTGGTGAATGGTGCCATTGCCTTTGACTCCCCGGAAAATTCAAGCCCTGCCACGGCCGATGACACGTTCGGTTTATACCCGGACCTGGCGCACAGCCAGCGTGGCGTGATTGTTAAGCTTGTTCTGCCTGATGCAAAGGGACTGAAAGCGGGTTCAACGCCGCTGATGTACCAGGGACTGCAGGTCGGCCAGCTCACCAAAATGACGCTTAATCCGGGCGGTTCGGTGACCGGCGAAATGACGGTCGACCCGAGCGTGGTCGATCTCCTGCGCGAGAAAACGCGCATCGAAATGCGCAGTCCGAAGCTCTCCCTGAACGATGCCAGCCTCAGCGCGCTGCTTACCGGAAATACCTTTGAACTGATCCCTGGTGAAGGTGAGCCAAGCAACAGCTTCGTCATTGCCCCGGCGGATAAAGCGCTGCTGCAAAAACCGGGCGTCGTGACGGTTACGCTGAATGCGCCCGAAAGTTACGGCATTGAGGCCGGTCAGCCGCTGATTCTGCACGGCGTACAGGTGGGTCAGGTGCTGGAGCGAACGCTCTCCGAAAATGGCGTGAGCTTCTCGGTTGCTATCGATCCGCAATACAGCAACCTCGTCCATGGCGACAGTAAATTCGTGGTGAACAGCCGCGTCGATGTGAAGGTGGGCCTGGACGGCGTGGAGTTCCTCGGTGCGAGCGCCAGCGAATGGGTTAACGGCGGCATTCGCATTTTGCCGGGCAATAAAGGCCCCGTTCGCGACAGCTACCCGCTCTACGCCAACCTGGACAAAGCGATTGAAAACAGCCTGAGCGATTTGCCAACCACTACCTTGACCTTAAGCGCCGAGACGCTGCCGGACGTTCAGGCGGGCTCCGTGGTGCTCTACCGCAAGTTTGAGGTCGGGGAGGTGATCGCCGTTCGCCCTCGTGCGGACGCGTTTGATATCGAACTGCATATCAAACCCGAATACCGTAAGCTGCTGACGCCAAACAGCGTCTTCTGGGCCGAGGGCGGCGCGAAGGTGCAGCTTAACGGTAACGGGCTGACCGTGCAGGCCTCCCCGCTCTCTCGCGCGCTGCGCGGGGCAATCAGCTTCGATAACCTCAGCGGCGCAGGCGCGAACCTGCGCAAAGGCGATAAGCGAATTCTCTTCCCGTCCGAAACCGCCGCACGTGCCGTGGGTGGACAGATTACCCTGCATGCGTTCGATGCCGGCAAGCTGGCAGAAGGCATGCCAATTCGCTACCTGGGCATTGATATCGGACAGATCCAGAAGCTGACGCTTATCACCTCGCGCAACGAGGTACAGGCCACCGCGGTGCTTTATCCGGAATATGTGCAGACCTTCGCCCGAACGGGTTCACGCTTCTCGGTGGTGACCCCGCAGATTTCAGCCGCAGGCGTTGAGCATCTCGACACCATTCTGCAGCCTTACATCAACGTCGAGCCCGGCCAGGGTAAAGCCCGTCGTGATTTCGAGCTGCAGGAAGCCACCATCACCGACTCACGCTACCTTGGCGGCCTGAGCATTGTGGTCGAAGTACCGGAAGCAGGCTCGCTTGGCATCGGTACGCCGGTACTGTTCCGCGGCATTGAGGTGGGTACGGTAACGGGTCTCACGCTCGGCACGCTCTCCGACCGCGTGATGGTGGCGTTACGCATCAGCGAGCGTTACCAGCACCTGGTCCGTAATAACTCGGTGTTCTGGCTGGCGTCCGGCTATTCGCTGGACTTCGGCCTGACGGGTGGCGTGGTGAAAACCGGTACCTTCAACCAGTTCATCCGCGGCGGTATTGCGTTTGCCACCCCGCCGGGAACGCCGCTGGCGCCGAAGGCGCAGCCGGGTAAACACTTCCTGCTGCTGGAAAGCGAACCGAAAGAGTGGCGCGAATGGGGCACTGCCCTGCCGCGTTAATCTGACAGGCTCCGGTGTCAACGCGCCGGAGCCTTTATGTTACACTGCGCACCTGAACTTTTCCCTGTGGTGTGCTCGTGGCTCAAAACTCCGTATTTCTTCCTGAACAATTCCTGGCGCAGATGCGCGAGGCGCTTCCCTCTCATCTGTCGCTGGGCGAATTTATCGCCGCCTGCCAGCGTCCGTTACGTCGGAGCATTCGCGTTAACACGCTGAAAATCAGCGTCGAGGATTTTTTGGCGCTGGTTTCTCCGTACAACTGGCAACTTACGCCGGTTCCGTGGTGTGACGAGGGATTCTGGATCGATCGCGATGACGAAGACGCCGTGCCGCTGGGAAGTACTGCAGAACATCTGAGCGGTCTTTTTTATATTCAGGAAGCGAGCTCAATGCTGCCGGTTGCCGCCCTGTTCGCCGATGGCAACGCGCCTGAACGCGTGATGGATGTCGCCGCCGCGCCCGGCTCGAAAACCACGCAGATTGCCGCGCGCATGGGTAACCGCGGGGCGATTCTCGCCAATGAGTTTTCCGCCAGCCGCGTGAAGGTGTTGCATGCCAATATCAGCCGCTGCGGTATTCACAATGTCGCTTTGACGCATTTCGACGGACGCGTCTTTGGCGCCGCCCTGCCGGAAATGTTTGATGCCATCCTGCTGGACGCCCCCTGCTCAGGAGAAGGGGTGGTGCGTAAAGATCCCGATGCGTTAAAGAACTGGTCGGTGGAGAGCAATCTTGAGATCGCCGCCACGCAGCGCGAGCTGATCGACAGCGCGTTCCACGCCCTGCGCCCCGGCGGCACGCTGGTGTATTCAACGTGTACTTTAAACCGGGATGAAAACGAAGACGTCTGCCTGTGGCTGAAAGCGCAATACCCGGATGCCGTTGAGTTCATGCCGCTTAACGATCTGTTCGCCTCGGCACAGGAGGCGGTCACGCCGGAAGGTTTCCTGCACGTATTCCCGCAGATTTACGACTGCGAAGGGTTCTTCGTGGCCCGCCTGCGTAAAACTCAGGCGGTAGATCCCCTCCCCGCCCCTAAATTCAAGGTCGGCAATTTCCCGTTTGTACCGCTCAAAGGCCGCGATGCCGCGCAGCTTGAAGCCGCTGCCCGCAAGGTTGGGCTGGACTGGGATGAGAGTCAGCGCCTCTGGACGCGAGACAAAGAGATATGGCTTTTCCCGGCGAATATCGAGCCGTTGATTGGCAAAGTGCGTTTTTCCCGTATCGGGATTCGCCTGGCGGAAGTGCACAATAAGGGGTATCGCTGGCAGCACGAGGCGGTCATCGCGCTTGCCGGGCATGCAAATACTTTCGCCCTGACGCACCAGGAAGCCGAAGAGTGGTACCGTGGACGCGATGTTTATCCTGACGGCACGCCTCCCGCTGATGAAGTGGTGGTGACCTATCAGGGATACCCGCTGGGGCTGGCAAAAAAGGTTGGCTCAAGGCTTAAAAATAACTATCCACGCGAGCTGGTCCGCGATGGCCGTCTGTTTACCGGTAACGATCGCACTGCCTGAAAAAAGCGCATTTTTTTACTGGCGATTTTGCTCTCCTTGTCTACGATCAAAAATGGATGCCCATACTGGTCATACCAGATTTTGACAACCGACCCGGAGAGCACTATGACGAAAACCAGCGTGCGTATTGGCGCTTTTGAGATCGACGACGCAGAGCTGCGCGGCGAAGCACAAGGCGATCGAACGTTAAGTATTCCCTGCAAATCCGACCCGGATTTGTGCATGCAGCTCGATGCATGGGATGCAGACACCAGCGTCCCGGCAATACTTGATGGCGAACACTCTGTTCTTTACCGTGAGCATTACGATAGTAAAACCGATGCCTGGGTCATGCGTCTTGCCTGACCTAAAGAGAACCCGCCCAAAGGCGGGTTATTTATTACTGTAGCTGCGCCAGCGTAAAGTAACCGTCGAATACCGCACCGGTATCAATATAGTGCAGGTTAGAAAAATCATACCGTCTGTCGACGGGCGTATGGCCGAACCAGAAGTGATCCGCGCCGCTAATCCCCTGCCCTTTGCCCACCATAAATCCCATCAGGCGGTCGCGATCCCATAACACGCGCTGGGCGCTTACCGGTTTTTCCCAGCGGTATTCCTCCGCCGGATAATCCGCGTGAGCGATAACATTAAGGCCATTTGCGCAGGTTATCTCAATAATATGCGGCAGCTCCCGACAGGCGTTAAGTAACGTTCGCGCCAGCGCCTGCTGCTCATGCTCAAGGCGCGTAAACCACATTCCGCCATTCATCGTCCAGACCGAAAAATCATTATTATCCAGGCTATCTATTGCCATTTGCTCATGGTTACCCCGCACGGCTCGAAACCATTTCTCGTTAATGAGCTGTAATGATTTCACGCTGTCCGGACCGCGATCAATCAGATCGCCAACGGAAATAAGTAAATCCTCATAAGGATTAAAATGACGGCGTTTCAGTTCCTCCATGAGCCTCTGGTAACAACCGTGTATGTCACTGACAACCCAGACGTGACGCCACTCTCCACTTTCGATTCGCTGATACATAAGGCCTCCCTTAAACAGTATAGCCGCGTCAGTAAATGAAAAAGACGGGAGCGGTCCTCACCAAGTCAAACAAACGGTAAACCAAAGAGAAATAAAGATCCTCACGCTATTAATCCCTTTTTATAGGCTCCGTAGAATAAGGGTAGAAAAAAACGAGAGGTCTTCACGTGTCTAATACACAGCTACATAACGATGTGTTCTATCCGCATCGCACGAATATTATTTCCGAGCTGGTGAACGGCAAACGCGTTCCGGGGCCAATCTGGCGGAAGCGCGATTACCGACTGAAGTTCCTTTTACGTTCGCTGCTGTTCTGGTCTTCCACCCACCGTATGCTGGAAGCCCTCTCTGGTCGTGACGATTTCGACAAATTGCTGACAGCGCAAATTACGTTGCCCAGCAAGACCCATCGGCAGTACCTGATGCGCGGTCTGACGGCAAACGATCGCGCTGACGCTATCGTTAACCACTATTACTGGATTGACAGCCTGAAAGAGAGCAGTCTCGCCCAGGCGCTGACCGGCCCGCTGGAACAACCCATTGCGCACTTCCATGCAAAAGACGGCGTGACCTACACGGTTAATGCGTCCTCAGCCGGCAAAGCCGAGCGTGAAGGTGAGAGCACACTCTGGCTGCGCGACAACGAGGATACGCTGCTGGCCAGCCTGACCTTTAGCGTCGCCCGCAGCAATGCTCAGCCCGTTATGGTCATTGGCGGACTTCAGGGACCCCGTCGCTGCGTATCACGGGATGCCATTAAACTGGCAACTCGCGCCTGCCATGGCCTGTTCCCCAAGCGCGTGCTGATGGAAGTTCTTTTCCATCTGGCAGCACAGTCATCTGTCCGGGCCATTTTTGCCGTCAGCGATGAGGGGCACGTTTTCCGGGCGCTGCGCTATCGCCTCAGCAAAGGTCGTCATTTCCACGCCAGCTATGACGAATTCTGGGATTCTCTGGGCGGAAAAAAAATCTCCTCCTTCTGCTGGCAGCTTCCGCTGCAGGTGGAGCGCAAATCCCTCGACGAGATAGCGAGTAAAAAACGCGCTGAATACCGTCGTCGCTTTGAACTGCTTGATGAAATTGAAGCGTCCGTTAAGTCCCATTTCTAATCGCGACAGGCTTTGCCGCTAGCAGCACAGAGAATGCGCTCGGTTTAAAAAAGGAATAATAAAGCAGAGCACTCTTGCATATGCCGAGGGTGCTCAGTTAGCATTGCGCGAAATGAAAATAACGAATGCGCTAGAAAAGCGCAGTGTAGACGCCAATTTAAGGATTTGATGATGATTTACGACTGCTTCTTGTATTACGATGAAGATATGCTTCTTGATATCAGGTTAAATACGCTAGCGGACGTTATTGATCGCTTCGTTATCGTTGAGTCAACGCATACTTTTACCGGTAAAAAGCGACAGCTCCACTTTGACATAAATAAATACAGCCAGTTCAAAGATAAAATTATTTACGTTGTGCATGATGAAACACCCATCATGAAATCTTCTGACTACGTAAATCAGGTTCATGATAGTAACTCGGACCGAAAAGAGAGTCTTGTTGTAGATGCCTGGGCGAATGAAGCCTCGCAGAGAAACGCCATCATGCAGGGACTTAAGCAGGCAAAAGATGATGATTTGATTTTAGTTTCCGATGTGGATGAGATTTTTTCACCTCAGGTTATCGCGTCAATAAACCCTAATAAACTCTGCACTACTCTTTATCAGGATTTTTATAACTATCAGTTTAATCTGCAGGTTTTCAATACCAATGACACACCAAGAAAATGTACATTACCGCGAGCGACAAAATATAAAAACCTGGTGAATTTTTTTGGCGGTGAGCCTGAAACCTTCAGGAACCTTAAACGCGCCAGAACCATCAAAAACTGGTCGTGGTTAAAATGGAACTGGCTAAAGTTAAACAATAGCATCATCGAAAATGGTGGCTGGCATTTTTCATGGGTGATGACTCCTGAGCGCATATCGGAAAAAATGTCCACCATATCCCACACCGAATATGATCTTCCTGAATTTAATAATCCGGAACATATCATGAAGGTCATCAAAAACGCGGAAGATATCTGGGGACGCGACAGGAAATTAGTCAAGCAAGAACTGACAGTTAAAAGCTTCCCTGAGTATATTGTCAACAATCAAGCGCGATTCAGGGAGTTCATCATTTAAGCCAGAACCGCCCGGCCACGAAATTTTAATAAGGAGCTAGCTAAGAGGCTGGCGAAAATGCGAGAGACTGGAGCAAAGCTAAAGATGACCAAGGAAGATTTAAAACGCCACCTGCATGAATGTTTACAAGCTGAAGTGATGAAAAATCAAAAGCCGTTTACCTGGGCCAGAACTGCTCACAAAGCATTCAAATGCCCTGAAAGGCGCTTTAACTTTTGGTGGCGGATTGCTTCTTATCTTTATAAAACTAACATTAGTAAAAATTTTGCACGCAGAATAAATAGAAAATTGACCAGGAAATATGGTTGCGAAATTCAGCTTAGCGCCTCAATCGGTCCGGGGTTAATTATCAGCCATTTTCATGGCGTAGTTATTAATGGTAGCTGCCGTATAGGTTCAAACTTTAAAATCAGACAAAATTCCACAATTGGAATTGGCGGTGGAAAAAGGCCTGACTCCGGAGAGCCAAGCATTTTAATTGGAGATAATGTCAGTGTCGGCGCTGGCTCTTGTATTATTGCAAATGCAATAAACATTGGTAGCAACGTTGACATCGGCGCAATGAGCTTTATAAACAAGGACATTCCAGGCGATTGTGTCGTTTATACTAAAAAAACGAATGAACTCCTTATCAAAGTTAGCCGGGAGGACGCTTGCATCTGAATGCCCGGCGCCACTTTTGAGAAAACCGACCGCAATGCCAGTGTCCCACCGTTTGCAATCAGGCGTCCCGAGGGACCCACGCACCGAAGATTAGGGTTCAGCGCCTGTTCGGCCATAAGCCAGTAAAATGACTATAACGTGCCGGGACAGCAGGCAAAAGAATCCATGATGATTTAAAAATTTGCGTGTAAATGAATTGTGAATGTTAAAAACGGTATGGTATAACGAGAAATGCCGGATATGGAGGTTCGGACAATTTCAGGACATTTCGGACGGTTCGCCGTAAGTGGCTGAAACAGAACGCAGATAAAAAGAGACCGAATACGATTCCTGTATTCGGTCCAGGGAAATGGCTCTTGGGAGAGAGCCGTGCGCTAAAAGTTGGCATTAATGCAGGCTAAGTCGCCTTGCCTTTTAAGAATAGATGACGACGCCAGGTTTTCCAGTCCACAGCAAAAGTGGACTGAAAAAAAGCGTCAGAGCATCATTAAAAGTAAAAAACCGCAGTGCTTTCGCGAGCATCTGCGGTTTTTTATTGGAAACCTGAACGTCAGCAGAGCTTGTCAGCGCGCTCGATAAACGGTGCCAGGCTCATCTTCTGCCCCGGGAGGGCCGGGTCATCAATCTGAATCACGCTGATTGGCTGACCGCTGCTCTTGCCGCTGGCGACCTGCTGCTCTGCGGTATCATTTAACGGATATTGCACCAGCGTACTCGGGTTGATTGCGTATAACGCATGCCCCGGACGACAGGTCAGCATCACCTCTTCGCGATTGAAGGCCCATTTGTCTTTGCCCACCTCAAAACGGCTGACGGTGATAACCTGCGGTGCCGCCAGAGCGCTTCCCGCGCAGGTCAGCAATAAGAGTGAAAGTACTGTCTTTTTCATTTAATAGTTAACCTTGTCAGAAGGGTTCCCAGGTAGCGAACAGGCTGACCGTTGCCAGAACCAGCGCGCCCAGCACCACCTCTGCCTGTGTCATCCTGATAAAAAGCCGTTGTGCGCGCCCGGAATCTGGACGGAACCGTGGCACCAGAAAATACCGATTTGCCAGCGCAATTGCCACCATCAACGCCACGAGAGCACATTTGAACAACAGAAACTGCACGTAGCCAGACTGCCAGGGAATATGGATGCCCATAATCAACAGCGCATTCACCACGCCGGTGAGCAGCACGCCCGCCACGGCATAATGCCCCACCCGCGAGAAACGCATCATGGTATAGATGGCCGCGTTCTGCCAGCGCCCTTTAGCCAGGCGCATGCAGAACAGCAGCGGCAACAATCCCCCCACCCAGGTTGCGGCACACAGCAGGTGAACAGCATGATTGAGACGCTGTATCGCCCCCACCGGACCGTCGCTCATCGCCGCGTGCCCTACCCCTGCCAGAAGGATAAGCTGTCCCATAGCGAGCAGCAGCAGCCGCGAGCCTTTCAGCGGCGCGAGCCACGCGGCGGCAACGGTGATGGCGCCGAGGATGATTTGCCACAGCCAGACGCCGCCAAACCGAGTCCCCAGCACGCTGTGCCAAATTTGCGGGTTAAGTACATCGCCCCAGCCGTTGCCCATTAAGCCACCCTGAAGCATGAACATCAGGATCGCAGCGGCCAGGCTGACAATGGACGCCACTCTCTGCTGGAGCTGGAAACGCCGGGCCATCAGGCGGTGCAGCCCGGAAGGCGCAAACCAGACGCTGTAAAGCGCGTTGCCAAAAACGAGCATCAGCGCCGCAAAATGGATAAAGCGCAACCCCACGTATAACAGTGCCAGCATGCTATTTCACGCTGAAGTGATAGCTGCCTGTGGTTTTATGTCCGTCGACGGAGACCACATGCCAGTCCACCCGGTAAGCCCCCGGCGCCAGCGTCTGTTCCAGCGGAACGGTCAGCTGTGCCTTGTTCTTTTCGTCTCGCGTTGCGGTACCGGTTTTGATCACCTGCTTGTGTGCATCCGTCACCACGACGCCGCTAAATCCGGGCTCAATGCCTTCGGAGAAATTCAGCGTAAGCACCTGCGGTGCCGCCACCTGGCTGTCTGCTGCCGGGCTTTGCTGCTTAAGATGCGCATGCGCCAGTACAGAGGGCGAAAGTATCGTCGAGGCCAGAAAAACCAGCGTACATACCGCGCGGGAAGAGGAAAAACCCATCACAATCATTCCTTTTTGTTATGCCTGTATGCTAAAGAATAACGCTGTATAATAAACGAGTCGAGGATCATCCCGCTCTGCTTGTCATCGTCACGCAATCGCGGTAACGTTGCCGCCGCAAAATAAGGAGAAGGTAATGAAGATCAATCTGGCCGCCCTTCCTCAGGACGAGATGGATAAAGTGAATGTCGATCTCGCTGCCGCTGGCGTCGCCTTTAAAGAGCGTTACAACATGCCCATCGTGGCTGAAGTGGTCGAACGGGAACAACCCGCCCACCTGCGTGACTGGTTTCGCGAAAGGTTAATCGCCCACCGTCTCGCCTCGGTCAACCTCTCCCGCTTACCATACGAGCCGAAAGTTAAATAAGCTTAACGACTCGTTACACTTCCTTACGCGGAATCTGGCAGGATAAGAAAACCCTGGTTAAATTAGGATTATTCTTTAATCCCTGCGACTCAGTGTATAAGGAAGTCACGATGTCACATTGGAATATAGCGGCAGCACAGTATGGCGGGCAGCACCATAGCGTAGATGACCACGTTGCGCACCATCTCCACTTCATTGCCGAAGCAGCACAACATCGGTGCGATTTGCTGGTCTTCCCGGAACTCTCGTTAACGGGCCCGGGCACCACGGCACTACCGCCCCCGCCCGGAGACGCTCAGCTACTGCCATTGCTAAACGCCGCCCATTTTTACCGCATTACCCTCATTGCAGGGCTTCCCGTTGAACGAAACGGTCGGCGCCAGAAAGGCCTCGCGCTGTTTGCCCCCTCTCGCGATCGCATTCTGCGTTACCCTCAGGGGAGCGGCGCCAGCCTGGTGCCGGGGGATAAACAGCTCACTATCATGGACGAGCAAGGCGATTCCCCGAATCTTGATCCGCAGGCAACGCTCTTCACCAGCTGCCAGTCGGTGAGGGATTACCGCTGGCGACAGTCTATCAACACCCTGCAGCGCTTTGCGCACAGGTATGCCATCGCGGTATTAATGGCGAATGCCAGCGCGGGCAGTGCGTTATGGGATGAAAAAGGCCAGCTGATCGTTCGGGCGGATAAAGGTGAGCTTCTGTTGACCGGCACGCGCAACGGACAGGGTTGGCAAGGCGATATCATTCCTTTAGGCTAAGCGTTTTAAGCTCAGGAGATTTTCATGCTGCGCGTCATTGATACCGAAACTTGCGATCTTCAGGGCGGAATTGTGGAAGTGGCCTCGGTCGACGTGGTTGATGGAAAAATAGTCAACCCGATGAGCCATCTGGTGCGTCCCGATCGCCCTATTAGCCCACAGGCCATGGCTATCCATCGCATTACAGAATCAATGGTGGCGGATAAACCCTGGATAGAGGACGTTATCCCGCACTACTACGGCAGCCCGTGGTACGTTGCCCACAACGCCAGCTTTGACCGCCGGGTACTTCCCGAAATGCCCGGGGAGTGGATTTGCACCATGAAGCTGGCGCGTCGCCTCTGGCCGGGGATCAAATACAGTAATATGGCGCTGTATAAATCCCGTAAGCTCAGCGTCAGAACCCCTGAAGGGCTGCACCATCACCGCGCCCTGTATGACTGCTATATCACCGCCGCGCTGCTCATCGACATTATGAATATCTCCGGCTGGACGCCGGATGATATGGCAACCATCACCGGCCGCCCTGCGCTGCTGACGACGTTTACCTTCGGCAAATACCGCGGGAGAGCGGTATCGGATATTGCGGATAAAGATCCGGGCTATCTACGCTGGCTGTACAACAACCTCGACAAAATGAGCCCGGAACTGCGCTTAACCCTGAAACATTATCTGGGCGAAGCTTAACGCTGCGCGCGGCCTGGCAGCGTATCCTGCGCCAGGCCAATCAAAAAGGCATACTCCAGGGCCACCCCTTCGTAAGATTTGAATCGCCCCGATTTCCCCCCGTGCCCGGAGTCCATATCGGTACAGAGCAGCAGCAGGTTGTCATCGGTTTTCAGTTCCCTCAGCTTTGCCACCCATTTTGCCGGTTCCCAGTATTGCACCTGTGAATCGTGCAAACCGGTCGTCACCAGCATGTGCGGGTACGCTTTCGCTTCCACGTTATCGTACGGGCTGTACTCTTTCATATAGCAATAATAGGCTTCATCCTGCGGGTTACCCCACTCCTCAAACTCCCCGGTCGTCAGCGGAATGGACTCATCGAGCATGGTTGTCACCACATCAACAAACGGAACCTGCGCAACAATGCCCTTAAAGCGATCGGGGCGCTGATTGATGACGGCACCCATCAACATTCCGCCCGCGCTGCCGCCCATGCCGAAGCAGAGCTGCGGATCGCCATAACCTTGTTCAATTAACGCATCGCAGACGTCGAGATAGTCGTTGAAGGTGTTTTTCTTTTTCAGGAATTTCCCGTCTTCATACCAGTGCTGCCCCAGCTCGCCGCCGCCGCGAATGTGGGCAATAGCGAAAACAAAGCCGCGATCGAGCAGGCTTAATCTGCTGCTGCTGAAGTCGGCATCCATGCTGGAGCCATAGGAGCCGTAGCCGTAGACCAGGATCGGATTTTTACCTTTCTGAAAATGCGCCTTGTGATAAACGAGCGAAACCGGGACCTCAACACCGTCGCGCGCGGTGACCCACAGGTGTTCGCTGCGATAATTGTCGGAATCAAAGCCCTTCACTTCGGTTTGCTTAAGCACCTGGCGCTGTCCGGTATCCATATCCAGCTCGAAGAGCGTATCCGGCGTGGTCATGGATGAGTAGCCGTAGCGCAACCGCGACGATTCGGGTTCAGGGTTGAAGCCGATCCACGTGACGTAGGCCGGATCGTCGAACGCAATCCCAATCACCTCACGCGTTTTACGGTTGATCTGCCGGATGCTGGTCAGCCCCCGCTGACGCTCTTCCACCACCAGCCAGTCGGTAAACAGCGTGAACCCTTCCAGCATCACCTGATCTCGCGCGGGGATAAGCACCTCCCACTTGCGCTCGTCGCGCACCTTGGTTTTGTACAGACCAAAGTTTTTGCCCTCGCGATTCGAACGCAGATAAAAGCTGTGCTGGAAGTGATCCAGGCTGTACTCGTGATCCTTGCGGCGCGGCAGGAAGCAGAGCGGCTGGGCATCAGGCAGTTCGGCATCCAGGAGCAGCACTTCCGAGGTGGTGGCGCTGGCCAGGAAGATAATCACATAGTGGCGCGAGGAGGTTTTATGCAGGCTGACATAAAACGTTTCGTCTTTCTCTTCATAGACCAGCTCGTCATCGGCTGAGTCCGTGCCTACGGTATGGCGCCACACCTGATAAGGCAGCAGCGTGGAAGCATGCTTTTTGACGTAGTAGACCGTCTCGGAATCGTTCGCCCAGACAAAATCCGGGGAGACATTTTCCAGCATTTCCGGATACCAGTTGCCGGTTTCCAGATTGCGAAAACGCAGGCCGTACTGGCGACGGGAGAGATAATCCTCCGCCAGCGCCATAATGATGTTGTCCGGGGAGATGGACATGCCGCCCAGGGTATAAAACTCGCTGTGGGCGGCTCGCTGGTTCGCATCCAGCAGAATGTCCCATTCATCCCACTCGGCGCTTAATACCGACTGTCGCTGATAGATGGGATACTCGTTGCCGGGCTCGTAAATATGGCGATAGCGATAGCCGTTTTTGGTCCACGGCGCGGAGATATCGCGCTGGGGAATGCGCTGCACCATTTCGTTCAGCAGCTGGTCCTGAAGCGCCTGCTGGCTGGACATGACCTTGCGACCATAGTCGTTTTCTTCGTGCAGGTAGTCGAGCACCTCTGGCCGGGAACGCGAATCATCCCGGAGCCAGTAGTAATTATCTATACGCGTATCGCCATGCGTGACGATCGCATAAGGAGTACGTCGGGCTTTCGGTGGCATGTCATCATTCTTTTGAGTTTTACACCCTATAAGGTTGGCAAAACCCGCGCATGATGCAAGCGAAACATGACCACCGGGGCGAGAGTTAGCCCTGTAGCGTCTGTTTTTGCTCCCGGATATCTTTTTCTATCCCTTCGCGTACGTCCTGAGGGATTTTCAGCGCATCGCCGAGGGCGTTGAGATAGCTGCGTTCCATAAAGTGATCGATATCGATGGCGGCACAGCTGAGGAAATAAAGTTCCAGCGCTTCTTCCTCATTTTTCACGTTCAGCGCCAGACGCTGCGGATCGAGCGGCTGCTCAATGGCCTGTGCCACCAGCGTTCTGCCCTGCTCTTCAACCCCGGCTTCGCGCAGCTGCTGTTCGATAGCCGCTCTCTCTTTATCATCAATGTGCCCGTCGCTTTTGGCGGCAAACACCAGCGCGAGAATAAGCCGCTCCGTGCGCAAATCCAGCGGAGAAGTATGCTCGCCATAGTGAGGTTCATCGCGGTGTGCCGCCCGCACTTTATCCTTGTATTTGTTCCACAGCACGGTGCCAGCGATGGCACCACCACCGGCCAGCAGCGCGCCGGTACCGTACTTCGCCAGCAGCTTGCGTGAGGATTTATTGGCAACCAGCAGCCCTGCCAGCCCGCCGAGTGCCCCCGGTACCAGCAGCTTGCTCAGCCCCTGCTCGCCGGAACCTGACGTTTTCTGTCCTAACATGGATTGCAGTTGATTTAACCAGCCTGACATGGATTCCCTCGCTTAACGGTTAACATTTTCCACAGCGTATGCGAGCAGGCGTCAGGAAATGTCCGCTAAGGCTAAAGAAGCGCAAATTTCTCATCTGCCCTTTTGCCCTGCGCAAGACAGACGCAAACGTTTTCGTTTATACTGCGCGCATCTTGTTCAGGGGGAATATTATGACTCGTTTAGGAACCGCGCTGCGGCCTGCGGCGACGCGCGTGATGCTGTTGGGATCGGGTGAACTGGGTAAAGAAGTCGCCATTGAGTGTCAGCGCTTAGGGGTGGAAGTGATTGCCGTAGACCGCTACGCTGACGCGCCCGCCATGCACGTCGCCCATCGTTCTTATGTGATTAACATGCTGGACGGCGATGCCCTGCGTACGCTCATCATGCAGGAGAAACCGGATTACGTCGTGCCGGAAATTGAAGCTATCGCAACCGATACGCTGATCGCGCTTGAGCAGGAAGGCCAGCGCGTGGTGCCCTGCGCCAGAGCGGCAAAACTGACCATGAACCGTGAAGGCATTCGCCGCCTGGCGGCGGAGGAGCTGGGGCTGCCGACCTCACGCTACCGTTTTGCGGGCGACAAAGCCGCATTCCTGCAGGCCGTCGAGGAGATTGGCTACCCGTGCATCATTAAGCCGGTGATGAGCTCTTCCGGTAAAGGTCAGAGCTTTATTCGCGACAGCAGCGCGCTGGATAGCGCGTGGGATTATGCGCAACAGGGTGGCCGTGCCGGTGCCGGTCGCGTCATTGTCGAAGGCGTGGTGAAGTTTGATTTCGAAATCACTCTGCTCACCGTCAGCGCCGTGGACGGCGTCCATTTCTGCGACCCGATAGGTCACCGTCAGGAAGATGGCGATTACCGCGAATCCTGGCAACCGCAGCAGATGAGCCCCCTGGCGCTGGAGCGTGCCCGGGAGATTGCCCGTAAAACCGTTCTGGCCCTGGGCGGCTACGGCCTGTTCGGCGTGGAACTGTTCGTTTGCGGTGACGAGGTGATTTTCAGCGAAGTCTCCCCTCGCCCGCATGACACCGGGATGGTCACGCTCATTTCGCAGGATCTCTCAGAGTTCGCCCTGCACGTGCGCGCCTTCCTCGACCTGCCGGTTGGCGGCATCCGTCAGTACGGCCCGGCGGCCTCGGCGGTGATCCTGCCACAGTTGACCAGCCAGAATGTGACGTTTGATAACGTCGAAGGTGCGGTTGGCGCAGGCCTGCAGGTCCGTCTGTTCGGCAAGCCGGAGATCGACGGCACGCGTCGTCTGGGCGTGGCGTTAGCCATCGGGGATAACGTTGACGAGGCCGTAGCAAGAGCAAAAGCGGCGGCAGCGAACGTTAAGATAGCAGGATAGAAAAAACGGGCCGAAAGGCCCGTTTTTCATGCTGCGAATAAGTTACTGCTTCGCGCCTTCAACCGCTTCGCGAGCCAGTTTCGTGATGCGATCCCAGTCGCCCGCTTCCAGCGCATCCGCCGGTACCAGCCATGAGCCGCCGATGCACAGCACGCTTTTCAGCGCCAGGTAGTCGCGGTAGTTCGCCGGAGAGATACCCCCAGTCGGGCAGAAACGTACCTGAGAGAAGGGACCCGCAATCGCCTGCAGCGCTTTAGTACCGCCATTAGCTTCTGCCGGGAAGAATTTGAACTCTTTCAGACCGTAGTCCATGCCCAGCATCAGTTCTGAAACGGTGCTGATGCCCGGGATCAAAGGAATCGTGCCTTCTGTCGCGGCCTTCAGCAGCGGCTCGGTCAGGCCCGGGCTGATGGCAAACTGTGCGCCAGCTTCGGTTACTTCCGCCAACTGCTGCGCGTTGAGAACGGTACCCGCACCGATGATGGCATCCGGCACTTCTTTAGCAATGGCGCGGATGGCATCCATCGCGCAGGCGGTACGCAGGGTCACTTCCAGAACGCGAACGCCGCCCGCAACCAGCGCTTTCGCCATCGGTACAGCGTGCTCCAGCTTGTTTACCACGATAACCGGCACGACAGGGCCAGTGGTCAGGATTGCTTCTGCACTTGTTTTCCAGTTTTTCATCAGAGTTCTCTCTCGCCAGATCGTTAAAATCAAGTCGTCTTAAAACGTAATACAGGTTGCGCCCTGCTCTGCACCGGAGAGTTTCTCACGCAGCGCGCTGAACATTTCGCGTCCGGTCCCCACGCGCGATGCGCTCAGGTCAGGAATATGGGGCTGACGTGCCGCCAGCTCGGCGTCATCCACCAGCAGGGTTAACTCGCCTGTCTGGCCGTTCACGCGGATCATGTCGCCGTCGCGCACTTTTGCCAGCAAGCCGCCGTCGTAGGCTTCAGGCGTGACGTGGATGGCGGAAGGCACTTTGCCGGATGCGCCTGAGAGGCGGCCATCGGTCACTAACGCAATTTTGAAACGGCGGTCCAATAATACACCAAGTGGTGGCATAAGTTTATGTAATTCTGGCATGCCGTTCGCTTTAGGCCCCTGGTGACGCACCACCACCACGCAGTCTTTATCAAGCAGACCGGCGTCAAAGGCAGGCAACACGTCGTGCTGGCTTTCAAACACCACCGCCGGGGCCTCGATAACCTGGTTCTCTTCCGGCACGGCAGACGTTTTCATCACCGCGCGGCCGAGGTTGCCGCTCAGTACCTTGGTACCGCCGTGGTGGGAGAAAGGTTTGTCGATAGTGGCAATCACCTGCGGATCCAGAGACGCGGTTGCCCCGTCGCGCCAGTCCAGCTCGCCGTTGTTCAGCCACGGCTCCTGGGTGTAGCGCTGCAGGCCAAATCCGGCTACGGTGTTCACGTCTTCATGCAGCAGACCGCCTTTCAGTAGCTCGCGCATCAGCAGCGGGACGCCGCCAGCGGCCTGGAAGTGGTTGATGTCCGCCGGGCCGTTCGGGTACAGGCGAGCCATCAGCGGCACCACGGAGGAAATGTCGGAGAAGTCATCCCAGTTAATCAGAATGCCCGCCGCGCGAGCCATGGCCACGAGGTGCATGGTGTGGTTGGTCGAACCGCCGGTGGCCAGCAGGGCGACGATGCCGTTGACGATGACTTTTTCGTCGACCATTTTGCCCATCGGCATCCATTCATTGCCGTTTCCGGTCAGACGCGTCACCTGACGGGCCGCGGCCTCGGTCAGCGCCTGACGCAGCGGCGCATCCGGCTGGATGAAGGACGACCCCGGAAGCTGCATCCCCATAAACTCCACCACCATCTGGTTGGTATTGGCTGTGCCGTAGAACGTACAGGTTCCCGGCGCATGGTAGGAGGCCGCTTCGGCCTCCAGCAGCGCCTGACGATCCGCTTTCCCTTCCGCATACAGCTGGCGGATGCGCACTTTTTCTTTGTTCGGCAGACCGCTCGCCATCGGGCCGGATGGCACAAAGATGGCGGGCAGGTGACCAAATGACAGTGCCGCCATCACCAGGCCCGGGACGATTTTGTCGCAGACGCCGAGATAGAGCGCGCCATCAAACATGTTGTGTGACAGGCCCACCGCCGCGGACATTGCAATTACTTCGCGGCTCAGCAGTGACAGCTCCATACCGTCCTGCCCCTGCGTCACGCCGTCGCACATCGCCGGCACGCCGCCCGCGACCTGACCCACCGCGTTTACGCTGTGCAGCGCCTTGCGAATGATGTTGGGATAGACCTCATAGGGCTGGTGTGCGGAGAGCATATCGTTATAGGAAGTAATAATAGCGATATTGTTACGCAACATGCTTTTCAGGGAGGCTTTGTCATCGGGCTGGCAGGCGGCGAAGCCGTGCGCCAGGTTACCGCAGGCCAGCTGGGAGCGGTGAACGGTGTTGCTCTTCGCCTGTTCAATCCGGGCGAGGTAGGCCGAACGGGTCTCTTTCGAGCGCTCGATAATGCGTTGTGTTACGCGTAACAATACAGGATTCATAAAAGCTCCTTTAATTTATCTGTCCGGGCCCGGGAGTTTACAAAGTCGCTGGCAGTTGTTAACAACGCTGAAACGCTTGCTGTCCGGAGCTCAGGGGCAAAATCACTTCCGGCAGTGTAATAAAAAAAGCTCCGCGGGTGAATCCACGCGGAGCTTAAAAGTATAAAAATTGTGCCACGAGCTGTGTTAGATCATGTTACCGGTAAAATAACACTTTTGGGCTAGTGGATAATCCTACTCAAACTCGTTCCAGGAGCGACCATCGCGGGTGATCATCGCCACCGACGCGACCGGCCCCCAGGTACCCGCCTGATACGGTTTTGGTGCATCCTGATCGGCAGCCCAGGCTTCGGTGATGGAGTCGACCCATTTCCACGCCTCTTCCACTTCGTCGCGACGTACGAACAGCGCCTGGATACCGCGCATGGTTTCCAGCAGCAGACGCTCGTAGGCATCCGCCAGGTGCGTCTGGTTGAACGTTTCGGAGTAGCTCAGATCCAGCTTGGTGGTCTGCAGGTTGTGCTTATGATCCAGGCCCGGTACTTTGTTGAGGATCTGGATATCCACCCCTTCGTCCGGCTGCAGACGAATGGTCAGCTTATTCTGGGGCAGCTCCTGCCAGGATTCTTTGAACAGGTTCAGCTCAGGGTTTTTGAAGTAGACGACAACTTCGGAACATTTTGTCGGCAGACGTTTACCGGTACGCAGGTAGAACGGAACGCCCGCCCAGCGCCAGTCGTCGATATCCACGCGGATCGCCACAAAGGTCTCAGTGTTGCTGGTCTTGTTCGCGCCCTCTTCTTCCAGATAGCCCGGCACTTTTTTGCCTTGCGCAAACCCGGCGGTGTACTGGCCGCGCACGGTCTTCTCGCGCACGTTGGAACGATCGATGCGGCGCAGCGACTTCAGCACTTTAACTTTGGCGTCGCGGATGCTGTCAGCCGTCAGGTCAGACGGTGGAGACATGGCAATCATGCACAGAATTTGCAGCAGGTGGTTCTGGATCATGTCGCGCATCTGGCCGGCCTGGTCAAAGTAACCCCAGCGACCTTCAATCCCCACCTCTTCCGCCACGGTAATCTCCACGTGGTCGATGGTGCGGTTGTCCCAATTGTTCACAAAGAGGGAGTTAGCGAAGCGCAGCGCCAGCAGGTTCAGTACCGTCTCTTTACCAAGATAGTGGTCGATACGGTAGACCTGGCACTCTTCAAAGAACTCGCCTACCTGGTCGTTGATTTCACGCGAGGTCGCCAGCGACGTACCCAGCGGCTTCTCCATCACCACGCGCGCCGGCTTGGCGTTCAGCTTCGCTTCGCCCAAACCTTTGCAGATGGCACCAAAGGTGCTTGGCGGCATGGCGAAATAGTTAATGGTGACACGGTTTTTCTGATCCAGCATGGCACCCAGACGGGAAAACGCGCTAACGTCATTGACGTCCAGGTTGCAGAAATCGAGACGACCGCTCAGGGTATCCCACAAACTTTCATCAATTTTTTCCTTCATGAAAGTTTCGAGCGCCTCGCGGACGACTTTGGTATAAGCGTCCTTGTCCCAGTCGGCGCGCCCTACACCCAGGATACGCGTATCCGGATGAATTTGGCCCGCTTTCTCCAGTTGATACAGGGAAGGCAGCAATTTTCGGCGTGCAAGGTCGCCTTTCGCGCCGAAAATGACCAGGTCACATGCCTGGGCTGTTTGCGTTACCGCCATGTCATTCTCCTCAGTTGGATCACCTGGTGCTTCTGCCAGGTATCGTTGTAATTTTATTACAATGCACTGTACTGCTTTTACGTCATTCCCGAAACCATTAGCGCTTATCGTCTCGTGCGATACGGCGATTTTTCGCCATTCAGCCAATTACGGCGACGTAATGACGCAACAGCCGTCGATAATTTGCGCAACAGGGTCATAGCAAAACCCGACATCGATCAAGTAATGAAAAAAAACAACAACATTATCTTGTCGACTGTTACCCTTTATGGAAGCCACAGGGGTAATATCGGCTAATCGAATCAAGATTTCATCAATGCGTGAAATCGTTTCCACCCCCACGAGCGCCTTGTTAACAATGAACATGCTTGAAAAAATCCAGTATCAACTGGAACACCTTAGCAAATCCGAGCGAAAAGTGGCTGAAGTCATTCTGGCCGCGCCCGCTCAGGCAATTCATTCAAGCATCGCCGCTCTGGCTCAGGAAGCTGGCGTCAGTGAACCGACGGTCAACCGCTTCTGCCGTAGTCTGGAAACGCGCGGCTTTCCTGATTTTAAACTGCATCTGGCACAAAGTCTGGCGAACGGCACACCCTATGTTAATCGTAATGTGGATGAAGACGACAGCGTAGATGCCTACACGGCGAAAATATTTGAGTCGGCCATGGCCACGCTCGATCACGTTCGCCAAAGTCTGGATATGAGTTCAGTGAACCGCGCGGTGGATTTACTCACCCAGGCCAAGCGAATTGCGTTCTTCGGACTTGGCTCGTCAGCCGCCGTGGCGCACGACGCCATGAATAAATTCTTCCGCTTTAACGTACCGGTTATTTATTCCGATGACATTGTGCTGCAACGCATGAGCTGTATGAATTGCAGTGAGGATGACGTCGTGGTACTGATTTCGCACACTGGCCGCACCAAAAGCCAGGTTGAGCTAGCGCAGCTGGCCCGTGAAAACGATGCCATGGTGATCGCCCTCACCACCGCAGGCACGCCGCTGGCGCGCGAGGCGACGCTCGCCATTACGCTGGATGTCCCTGAGGATACCGACATGTATATGCCGATGGTGTCCCGTCTGGCGCAGCTCACGGTAATCGACGTGCTGGCGACCGGTTTTACCTTACGCCGGGGCGCAAAATTCCGGGATAACTTGAAGCGAGTCAAGGAAGCGCTGAAGGAATCGCGTTTTGATAAAGAATTGCTTATAAAGAGCGATGTTCCCTGAAGTAGATAACGAAGACGTAACCAATAATTACGATGTAATGATTTTCGGCATTCGGTCCCCTCTTTGCTGCCTTGCGGCAGATGAAGGCCGATTCTATGTTCACGCAACACCAAAGTTGTTTCAGTCAACGGAGTATTACATGTCCAGAAGGCTTCGCAGAACCAAGATCGTAACCACCTTAGGCCCGGCCACCGATCGCGATAATAATCTCGAAAAAATTATCGCCGCTGGCGCCAACGTGGTGCGTATGAACTTTTCTCACGGTACGCCAGAAGACCATAAATTGCGTGCCGATAAAGTGCGTGAGATCGCCGCTAAGCTGGGCCGCCACGTCGCAATCCTCGGCGACCTGCAGGGTCCAAAAATTCGTGTATCAACCTTTAAAGAAGGTAAAGTTTTCCTCAATATCGGCGACAAATTCCTGCTGGATGCCAACCTCGGCAAAGGCGAAGGCGACAAAGAGAGAGTCGGGATCGACTATAAAGGCCTGCCGGCTGACGTGGTGCCTGGCGATATCCTGCTACTCGACGACGGTCGCGTCCAGCTGAAGGTTCTGGAAGTTCAGGGGATGAAGGTGTTCACCGAAGTCACCGTCGGCGGCCCGCTCTCCAACAATAAAGGCATCAACAAACTGGGCGGCGGCCTCTCTGCGGAAGCCCTGACCGAGAAAGACAAAGCGGACATCGTAACCGCGGCCCAGATCGGCGTTGACTACCTGGCGGTCTCTTTCCCACGCTGTGGCGAAGATCTGAACTATGCGCGCCGCCTGACCCGCGACGCAGGCTGTGATGCCAAAATCGTCGCTAAGGTTGAACGCGCGGAAGCTGTGTGCGATCAGGATGCCATGGACGATGTGATCCTTGCCTCTGACGTGGTGATGGTTGCCCGTGGCGATCTGGGCGTGGAAATCGGCGACCCTGAGCTGGTCGGTATCCAGAAAGCGCTGATTCGTCGCGCACGTCAGCTGAACCGCGCGGTGATCACCGCCACCCAGATGATGGAATCCATGATCACCAACCCAATGCCAACCCGTGCGGAAGTCATGGACGTGGCTAACGCCGTGCTGGACGGGACCGATGCGGTCATGCTCTCTGCGGAAACCGCGGCGGGCCAGTATCCGGCAGAAACCGTGGCCGCAATGGCGCGCGTCTGCCTGGGCGCGGAGAAGATCCCAAGCATTAACGTCTCCAAGCACCGTCTGGATATCCAGTTCGACAATGTGGAAGAAGCGATTGCAATGTCCGCCATGTACGCGGCCAACCATCTGAAAGGCGTTACGGCGATCATCACCATGACCGAATCTGGCCGCACCGCGCTGATGACCTCTCGCATCAGCTCCGGCCTGCCGATCTTCGCCATGTCACGTCACGAGCGTACGCTGAACCTGACGGCGCTCTACCGCGGTGTGACGCCGGTACATTTCGACAGCACCAATGACGGCGTAGCTGCCGCGCACGATGCCGTAAACCTGCTGCGCGATAAAGGTTACCTGGTGTCCGGTGATATCGTCATCGTGACCCAGGGTGACGTGATGAGCACCATCGGCTCAACCAACACCACTCGCGTACTGACCGTAGAGTAAGATCTGATCCCCTCTCCCCTATGGGGAGAGGGGTGACTGTATTTTATTTCCTCGGGTAGAGCTCTTTACGCTTATAGGGTTCCGTCTCTCCCGGCTTCCGCGTTTTCAGCAGCTTCAGTATCCACGTGTACTGTTCGGTATGCGGCCCCACCAGCAGTTCCACCTCTTCATTCATACGACGTGCGATGGTGCGATCGTCCGCAGTCAGCAAATCGTCCATAGGCGGACGGACTTCAATGCTCAGACGATGCGTTTTACCGTCGTAAACCGGGAAGAGCGGGATCACGCGAGCGCGACAGACCTTCATCAGGCGGCCAATCGCGGGGAGCGTTGCTTTGTAGGTAGCGAAGAAGTCGACAAACTCGCTATGCTCGGGTCCGTGGTCCTGATCCGGCAGATAGTAGCCCCAGTACCCCTGACGTACGGACTGAATAAACGGCTTAATACCATCGTTTCGCGCATGCAAACGTCCGCCAAAACGACGGCGTACGGTATTCCAGACAAAATCGTAGATTTTATTGCCCTGGTTATGGAACATGGCCGCCATCTTTTGGCCCTGAGAGGCCATCAGCATCGCCGGAATGTCGACGCCCCAACCGTGAGGAACGAGGAAAATCACCTTTTCGTCATTGCGACGCATTTCGTCGATGATTTCCAGCCCTTTCCAGTCAACGCGCTCGATGATTTTTTCCGGACCTTTCAGAGCCAGCTCCGCCATCATCGCCATGGCCTGCGGTGCGGTGGTGTACATCGCATCGATGATGGCCTCGCGCTCGGCATCGCTTTTTTCAGGAAAACAGTAATAGAGGTTGATCTGCGCACGACGACGCGCGCTTTTACCTATACGTCCGGCCAGACGGCCAATTTTCCCCAGAACAGGATCGCGCAGTGCGGCAGGCAGCATAGCGATGCCCGCAAAGGTGTAAACCCCCAGCCAGGCGCCCCAGTTGCGCGGGTGGCGAAAGGATTTTTCAAACTCAGGAATGTATTCAATATTATTTTTTTTTGTTTCCATGCTGGTTCCAGGGTCTGGTGACGCAAAAAATTATTCAGATAGTGTAGCGAGGCAGTCGCCCACGCACAAAAGAAAAAGCCGGTGCATACTGACACCGGCTTTTTTCACACAACAAAGGCTTAGTTTAAGCTCAGCTGCGGTATCACCTCTTTCGCCTGCGCCAGGTAATCGGAGCGATCTTTACCTGTCAGGCCTTCGGTGCGCGGCAGTTTCGCCGTCAGCGGGTTCACGGCTTGCTGGTTGATCCACACTTCATAGTGCAGGTGTGGGCCGGTAGAGCGTCCGGTGTTGCCGGAAAGCGCGATACGGTCGCCGCGTTTCACTTTCTGGCCCGGTTTGACCAGAAGTTTACGCAGGTGCATATAGCGGGTGGTATAGGTACGACCGTGACGGATAGCCACGTAGTAACCCGCTGCACCGCTGCGTTTTGCCATTACCACTTCACCATCTCCCACCGACAGCACGGGCGTACCCTGCGGCATCGCGAAGTCTACCCCGCGGTGTGGCGCAACGCGCCCGGTAACCGGGTTCAGACGACGCGGGTTGAAGTTAGAAGAGACACGGAACTGTTTCGCCGTCGGGAAACGCAGGAAGCCCTTCGCAAGTCCCGTACCGCTGCGGTCATAGAACTTGCCGTCTTCAGCGCGAATAGCGTAGTAATCTTTGCCTTCAGAGCGCAAACGCACGCCCAGCAGCTGGCTTTGCTCGCGCTTGCCGTCCAGCATTTCGCGGGACATCAGGACGGAGAACTCATCGCCTTTCTTCAGCTTGCGGAAGTCCATCTGCCACTGCATGGCTTTGATCACCGCGCTGATTTCAGCGCTGGTCAGGCCGGCATCACGGGCGCTGGAAACAAAGCTTCCGCCCACAGTACCTTTCATCACGCTGTTCACCCAGTCGCCCTTCTGCAGTTCACTGGTCATTTTGAAACCGTTTGCAGTGCGATCGTAGGTGCGGGTTTCGCGGCGGGACATTTCCCAGGTCAAACGCTGGAGATCACCATCCGCCGTTAATGTCCAGGAGAGCTGTTGCCCGATTTTCAGGTTACGCAGGTCTTTATCCGCAGCCGCCAGCTGGCTGATATTGCCCATGTCGATACCGTACTGGTTGAGCACACTGCTCAGCGTGTCACCGGTAGAGACAACGTATTCGTGGATCCCCGCTTCGTTCTCGGTTTTATCGTCCAGCTCATCCTGCGGGATGGCTTCATCTTCCTGAGCGGCCTGGTCGATAGGCTCGCTGGCTTCAGGCAGCAAAGAACGAATTTCGCTCTTTTCAAGCTCGATGGTCTTAATGATAGGGGCAGAACTCGGGTGGTAAACATAGGGCCGCCAGACGGCGACCGCTAAAGTGAGAACTGTAAGCGACCCCAGCATAACGCGGTGGGGTCGAGGCAGATTGTTAAATGCCAGGGCGACAGAGCGGGCTATCTGTTGCACGTATTCACTTCCTCGTTAATCTCCTTTCAGGCAGCTCGCATACTGGTTCGCCAGTTGGCTGAGGAACTGCGAATAGCTCGCTTTGCTCAACTGGATGTTCGTACCTAGCGGGTCAAGGGTTCCCATGCGCACGGATGTTCCCCTGGCCACGGCTTCTACGACCGCTGGCCTGAACTGTGGCTCAGCAAAAACGCACGTTGCTTTTTGCTCAACCAGCTGTGTTCTGATTTCATGTAAACGCTGCGCACCAGGTTGAATTTCAGGGTTGACGGTAAAGTGCCCAAGCGGGGTCAAACCATAGTGTTTTTCGTAGTAGCCGTAGGCGTCATGAAAAACGAAATACCCTTTTCCTTTCAACGGTGCGAGCTCATTACCCACCTGCTTATCGGTTGCGGCTAATTGTGCCTCAAAATCCTTCAGGTTGGCGTCTAGTTTGGCTCGACTTTGCGGCATAAGTTCCACTAATTTGTCATGGATTGCAACCGCTGAAAGCCGCGCTATCTCTGGGGAAAGCCAGAGATGCATGTTGTACTCGCCGTGATGGTGATCGCCATCACCTTTTTCACCCTCTGCAGCGTGATGATCGTGTTCGTCACCGTCGTCATCCGCCCCTTTCATGAGCAGCGGTTTCACGCCGGAAAGCCCGGCAATCGCGACCTGTTTTTCGCCTGGAATCTGTTTGGCCGATTTCTGCATAAACGCTTCCATCTCCGGACCAATCCAGACAACTAAGTCCGCGTTTTGCAAGCGTTTTACATCTGACGGGCGTAAGGAATAGTCATGCTCGGATGCACCATCCGGGAGCAGAACCTGGGTTTCCGTTACGCCATCGGCAATGGCCGATGCGATGAATCCAAGCGGTTTAAGCGAAGCGACAACGGCAGCGTTAACATCTTGTGCGGTTGTTCCCCAAAGGGCAGCGGATAATGCTGCGAAAAGAAGCGTATTTTTATGTAACATAATGCGACTAATCATCGTAGTGAATGCGTGGAATGTGATATTATAACATCCGTTGACTTCTTCAAGCTTAAATTGACATGACGACACTGGTTTCTCTCGATAATATTTCGGTCTCATTCGGCCAGCGCCGCGTCCTCTCTGACGTATCGCTGGATCTCAAGCCCGGCAAAATTTTAACGCTGCTCGGCCCCAATGGCGCTGGTAAATCCACTCTGGTACGTGTGGTGCTGGGTCTGGTAACACCGGACGAAGGTGTGATTACGCGCGAGGAAAAATTGCGGATCGGCTACGTGCCGCAAAAATTACACCTGGACGCCACCCTGCCGCTGACGGTAAGTCGCTTTCTGCGCCTGCGCCCCGGCACGCGTAAAGCCGATATTCTCCCGGCGTTGAAACGCGTGCAGGCGGGCCATCTTATCGACGCACCGCTGCAAAAGCTGTCCGGCGGTGAGACGCAGCGCGTTTTGCTGGCCCGTGCGCTGCTGAGCAGCCCGCAGCTGCTGGTGCTTGATGAGCCAACCCAGGGTGTGGACGTTAATGGTCAGGTCGCGCTTTATGATTTGATCGACCAGCTGCGTCGCGAACTGAACTGCGCCGTGCTGATGGTCTCCCACGATCTCCATCTTGTGATGGCGAAAACGGACGAAGTGCTGTGCCTTAACCATCATATTTGCTGCTCCGGCACGCCTGAAGTGGTCTCGATGCACCCGGAATTTATCTCCATGTTTGGCCCTCGCGGCGCTGAACAGCTGGGTATTTACCGTCATCATCATAATCACCGCCATGATTTACAGGGACGAATTGTCCTGCGCCGGGGAAATGGACACTCATGATTGAACTATTACTGCCCGGCTGGCTGGCCGGGATTATGCTTGCCTGCGCCGCGGGTCCACTCGGCTCGTTTGTGGTATGGCGCAGAATGTCCTATTTCGGGGATACCCTCGCGCACGCCTCCCTGCTGGGCGTGGCTTTTGGTTTACTGCTGGACGTTAATCCCTTCTACGCGGTGATTGTTGTCACCCTGCTGCTGGCAGCCGGGCTGGTCTGGCTGGAGAAACGTCCGCACCTCGCCATTGATACGCTGCTTGGCATCATGGCCCACAGCGCGCTCTCGCTGGGTCTGGTGGTGGTAAGCCTGATGTCGAATATCCGCGTCGACCTGATGGCCTATCTGTTTGGCGATCTGCTTGCCGTGACGCCGGAAGATTTAATTTCCATCGCCATCGGGGTGGTGGTGGTACTCGGTATTCTGCTCTGGCAGTGGCGTAACCTGCTGGCAATGACCGTCAGCCCGGACCTGGCCTTCGTCGACGGCGTGAAGCTGCAGCGGGTTAAGCTGCTGCTGATGCTGGTGACGGCATTAACCATCGGCGTGGCGATGAAGTTTGTCGGGGCGCTGATTATTACGTCGCTGCTGATTATCCCTGCCGCCACGGCACGTCGTTTTGCCCGCACGCCGGAGCAGATGGCCGGCGTGGCCGTGATTATCGGGATGATTGCGGTAACGGGCGGGTTAACCTTTTCGGCATTCTATGACACGCCTGCGGGGCCGTCGGTGGTGTTGTGTGCGGCGGTGTTGTTTATTTTTAGTATGATGAAAAAACAACCGAATGCCTGAATAAGCGATTACCACCACCACAGAGGGTGGCGTTTCGCTTCATGTGCTGTGATCAACACATGGCGAAACTTCCACCCGCAGGAGTGCGCCCATGTCGGGCGCACACGTAAATAAGCACCGATGAAATTATCGGTGCTTATTTTATTTATTGGTACAAGTTGCTAAATACAATTTGGCGCCAGGGACGTTTATACCGCCTTCAATATCAAGACATTTCTCATGACCATCATAATCAGCTGTTATCATCTGTCCGTTAACATGGTTCCAATGAGGCGCGGAAGTGTCATTTTGGACTAAATATATTTTATTATCTATTGGTCCGAACGCATAATATGGATGTTCATCCAGTATCAGAGTCCCACCAAGAGCGAAATTGGCCTCACGTATATTCTGCATATCTGGATTAGAACCACACTCTTCCATCGTCGCCTGCTCCAGGCCAACGCCAGTCATACACAGTTTTTGTCCGTTACTGGTATTTTCAAGTCTCTGATCTACCATTTTCCATGTTTGGGTTCCTGAAATAGCGGCATTCGCTACGCCAGATATAGCCGCCATAGTCAGAGCGGCAATAGATATTGCCTTCATTAATTTCATTTTGTTATTCCTGATAGGGTAAATTAAATTCATTTATAGCTAGGGTATCGCTATAAATTCATAGTAGATAAAATGAGTGAATTATCTCAAATGATATGGATGATAAATTTATCCAAAATAATATTGATGGGAAAATCGGATGAGGTGAATAATCGGTCAGCGTCGCAGGCGGAATTTAACATCCGCCTGCTCATCGTTACGGCATTGCCGGTGGGGTGATACCAAAATGATTCCAAGCCCGCACCGTCGCCATTCGACCACGCGGCGTGCGCTGCAGAAAGCCCTGCTGGATCAGATACGGCTCCAGCACATCTTCAATCGTCTCACGCTCTTCACCGATCGCCGCCGCCAGGTTATCCAGGCCAACCGGGCCACCAAAGAACTTATCCAGCACCGCCAGCAGCAACTTGCGGTCCATATAGTCAAAGCCTTCGGCATCGACGTTAAGCATATCCAGCGCCTGGGCGGCAATCTCTGCCGAAATGGTGCCATCATGCTTCACTTCGGCAAAGTCACGCACGCGACGCAGCAGGCGGTTGGCGATACGCGGCGTCCCGCGCGAACGCTTCGCCACTTCAAAAGCGCCCTCTTCGCTCATATCCAGCCCCATATAGCGCGCGCTACGGCCAACGATATGCTGCAGGTCCGGCACCTGATAAAACTCCAGACGCTGAACGATACCGAAGCGGTCACGCAGCGGAGAGGTTAACGACCCGGCACGGGTCGTTGCGCCAATCAGGGTAAACGGAGGAAGATCGAT
Source organism: Enterobacter asburiae (assembly GCA_011754535.1). Taxonomy (NCBI): domain Bacteria; kingdom Pseudomonadati; phylum Pseudomonadota; class Gammaproteobacteria; order Enterobacterales; family Enterobacteriaceae; genus Enterobacter; species Enterobacter asburiae. Next base: position 2,919,652 of record JAAQVN010000001.1, read on the forward strand.
TTTGATAGAGCGCGCGGCCGGGCCTTCGCCAATCATGATATCCAGCTGGTAATCTTCCATCGCCGGATAGAGCACCTCTTCCACTACCGGAGACAGGCGGTGGATTTCGTCGATAAACAGCACGTCATGCGGTTCAAGGTTGGTCAGCATCGCCGCCAGATCGCCCGCTTTCTCCAGCACCGGGCCGGAGGTGGTGCGCAGATTAACGCCCATTTCGTTGGCGACGATATTCGCCAGGGTGGTTTTCCCTAACCCCGGCGGGCCAAAAATCAGCAGGTGATCGAGTGCATCGCCGCGCAGCTTTGCCGCCTGGATGAAAATCTCCATCTGGGAACGTACCTGCGGCTGGCCGATATACTCATCAAGCAGCTTAGGGCGGATCGCGCGATCCACCACGTCTTCTGCCTGAAGGGTGCCTGCCGATACCAGGCGATCTGCTTCAATCATCCTTTACCTCACAATGCTGCGCGCAGCGCTTCACGAATCAGGGTTTCACTGCTGGCATCCGGTTTGGCAATTTTGCTCACCATGCGGCTGGCCTCCTGAGGTTTATAGCCCAGCGCCACCAGCGCGGCAACCGCTTCCTGCTCGGCGTCATCATCAGAGGCAGGCGCGCCCGGGGAGGTCAGAACCAAATCGGCCGCCGGGGTGAACAGATCGCCGTGCAGACCTTTAAAGCGGTCTTTCATTTCGACTATCAAACGCTCTGCGGTTTTCTTACCGATACCCGGAAGCTTAATCAGCGCCGCAGGATCTTCGCGCTCAACGGCATTCACAAACTGCTGGGCTGACATACCGGACAAAATCGCCAGCGCCAGCTTCGGCCCGACGCCGTTGGTTTTAATCAGTTCGCGGAACAGGGTGCGTTCCTGCTTGTTGTTGAAGCCGTAGAGCAGCTGAGCATCTTCACGCACCACAAACTGAGTAAAGACAACCGCCTCTTTGCCCGCGTCCGGCAGCTCGTAGAAGCAGGTCATCGGCATATGGACTTCATAGCCCACGCCGCCCACTTCCATCAGCACTAACGGGGGTTGTTTTTCAATGATGATGCCTCTGAGTCTGCCTATCACGTGACGCTCCTGCGTTCTGGAAGAAATTAACTGCCGACATAATAAAAAAAGGCTGGATAAACATCCAGCCTGATTTCTGATTATCGTAACCTGCCTCGCGCCAGGTTGAGCCGCGACTCGCTCATCTGCATCGCGTTCTGGCTGACGTGGCAGTGGGTAATCGCAATCGCCAGCGCATCGGCTGCGTCGGCCTGCGGGTTCGCGGGAAGCTTCAGCAGGGTACGCACCATGTGCTGCACCTGGCTTTTCTCCGCGCTACCAATCCCCACTACCGTCTGCTTAACCTGACGCGCGGCGTACTCGAACACCGGCAAATCCTGGTTTACGGCAGCGACGATGGCGACACCGCGCGCCTGACCCAGCTTTAGCGCTGAATCGGCGTTTTTCGCCATAAAGACCTGCTCGATGGCGAAATAGTCCGGCTGAAACTGGGTGATGATCTCCGACACGCCTGCGTAGATGAGCTTCAGGCGCGACGGCAGATCGTCCACTTTAGTACGAATACAGCCACTGCCGAGGTAGGTTAGCTGGCGTCCCACCTGACGGATAACGCCATAGCCGGTGACGCGCGAGCCGGGGTCAATCCCGAGGATAATCGACATCACGCGTCTCCCGTAAACGGTTTACAGGCTCTCATCAGAGAGTCGCTGCAACCTCATCAGAGATTTCACCGTTATGGTACACTTCCTGCACGTCGTCGCAGTCTTCGAGCATGTCGATCAGACGCAGCAGTTTCGGTGCGGTTTCCGCATCCATGTCCGCTTTGGTAGACGGGATCATTGAGACTTCAGCGTTGTCCGCTTTCAGGCCCGCGGCTTCCAGCGCATCGCGCACGGCGCCCATCTCTTCCCAGGCGGTGTAAACGTCAATGGCGCCATCATCGTAGGTCACCACGTCTTCCGCACCCGCTTCCAGCGCAGCTTCCATGATCGCATCTTCGTCGCCTTTCTCGAAGGAGATGACGCCTTTTTTGCTGAACAGGTAAGCTACAGAACCGTCAGTGCCCAGGTTGCCACCGGTTTTGGTGAACGCATGGCGCACTTCCGCAACGGTACGGTTACGGTTGTCGGACAGACACTCAACCATCACCGCAGTACCGCCAGGGCCGTAACCTTCATAAATGATGGTTTCCATGTTCGCGTCTTCATCACCGCCGACGCCACGTGCGATAGCACGGTTCAGGGTGTCACGCGTCATGTTGTTAGACAGCGCTTTATCCACCGCAGCGCGTAGACGCGGGTTAGAAGCCGGATCGCCGCCGCCCAGACGCGCCGCTGTCACCAGCTCGCGAATAATTTTGGTAAAGATCTTACCGCGCTTGGCATCCTGTGCCGCTTTGCGGTGCTTGGTGTTGGCCCACTTACTATGACCTGCCATAAAAAGTTCTCCAAAAATCGCGCCTTCTCAGGCCGCGTTAATTACAAATTCTTCAATCGCCTGCCGGTTGCTCCACGACTTGGTCAGCGCGGCGGCATCCGCCGCATCTACCCAGCGGTAGTTCAGGTGTTCGGTAAACACGATCTCCCGCTCATGGGGGAGCGCGAGACAGAACCACGACTCCGTATTGCGCTCAATGCCCGGCGCATAGCGATGACGTAAATGGCTAAAAATTTCAAACTCCACCGTGCGCTGACAGTCCTTCAGGGTCAGTTGCTCATGAGCAACATCAATGGTGACCTCTTCCTTTACTTCACGCGCGGCGGCCTGCGGCGCGGTCTCCCCCTCTTCCAGGCTGCCGGTAACCGACTGCCAGAAATCAGGATCGTCACGCCGCTGCAACATCAGCACCCGCTTCGTGTCTTCTGCATAAATGACCACCAGGACAGAAACGGGAAGCTTATATGCCATATCAGTTTTTCTCTTCCTTCTTCACCACTTCAATGCCCAGCTCGGCCAGCGCAGCCGGGTTGGCAAAGCTTGGCGCTTCGGTCATCAGACACGCTGCGGCAGTGGTTTTCGGGAAGGCAATAACATCACGAATGTTATCGGTGCCGGTCAGCAGCATGGTCAGACGGTCGAGACCGAAGGCCAGGCCCGCGTGCGGCGGCGTGCCGTATTTTAGGGCGTCCAGCAGGAAGCCGAACTTCTCGCGCTGTTCCTGCTCGTTAATGCCCAGAATGCCGAACACGGTCTGCTGCATGTCACCGCTGTGAATACGCACGGAACCGCCGCCCACTTCGTAGCCGTTGATAACCATGTCGTAGGCATTCGCAACCGCGTCTTCCGGAGCCGCTTTCAGCTCTGCCGCCGTCATGTCTTTCGGCGAGGTGAACGGGTGGTGCATCGCGGTCAGGCCGCCTTCACCGTCGTCTTCAAACATTGGGAAGTCGATAACCCACAGCGGCGCCCATTTAGTTTCGTCGGTCAGGTTCAGGTCTTTGCCGAGTTTCAGACGCAGCGCGCCCATCGCATCCGCAACGACTTTCTTGTTGTCTGCGCCGAAGAAGATCATGTCGCCATCCTGCGCGCCGGTGCGCTCAAGGATCGCTTCCACGATGTCCGCGTTCAGGAACTTCGCCACCGGGCTGGTGATCCCTTCCAGACCTTTCGCACGCTCGGTCACTTTAATATAGGCCAGACCTTTCGCGCCGTAGATCTTAATAAAGTTGCCGTAGTCATCAATCTGCTTACGGCTCAGCGCCGCACCGCCCGGTACGCGCAGGGCCGCCACGCGGCCTTTCGGATCGTTAGCCGGGCCCGCGAATACCGCGAACTCAACGGCTTTCACCAGATCAGCCACGTCCACCAACTCCATCGGGTTACGCAGGTCTGGTTTGTCGGAGCCGTAGCGACGTTCCGCTTCGGCGAAGGTCATAATCGGGAAATCGCCCAGCTCAACGCCTTTCACGTCGTTCCAGAGGCTACGCACCAGCGCTTCCATCACCTCACGCACCTGTTCGGCGGTCATGAAGGAGGTTTCCACGTCGATCTGGGTAAATTCGGGCTGACGGTCAGCGCGCAGGTCTTCGTCGCGGAAGCACTTAACGATTTGATAGTAGCGATCGAAGCCGGACATCATCAGCAGCTGTTTGAACAGCTGCGGTGACTGCGGCAGCGCGTAGAATTTGCCTTTATGAACGCGGGATGGCACCAGGTAATCGCGCGCGCCTTCCGGCGTGGCTTTGGTCAGCATCGGGGTTTCGATATCGAGGAAACCGTGGTCATCCATAAAGCGACGCACCAGGCTGGTAATTTTCGCACGGGTTTTCAGGCGCTGGGCCATTTCCGGACGACGCAGATCCAGGTAGCGGTATTTCAAACGCGCTTCTTCAGTGTTGACGTGGTTGGAATCCAGCGGCAGCGCTTCGGCACGGTTGATGATAACCAGATCGGACGCCAGCACTTCGATGGCCCCCGTCGCCATGTCTGCGTTAACATTTTTCTCGTCACGCGCACGCACGGTGCCGGTGACCTGAATGCAGAACTCATTACGCAGCTCGGAGGCCAGCTTCAGCGCTTCGGCGCGATCCGGGTCGAAGAACACCTGAACGATACCTTCACGGTCGCGCATATCGATGAAGATAAGGCTACCAAGATCACGACGACGGTTGACCCAACCACACAGGGTAACCTGCTGTCCGACGTGGGACTGACGCAGCTGCCCGCAATATTCTGTACGCATGAGATATCCCTTAATTAGCCGCAGGCTAAATGTCGCCTGGTATGCAGGCTACTATGTCGCAGCTTTCTGTATGTCACAACTGGATGAAAAAAGGCGGCTATTATACTGGAAATTCCGCCGGACGATAAGAGCGAACCACCGCCAGACGGTCGTTTGCTGCACTCTTATTGCGCATTCTCACAAAAATTAACAAAATTATCCGACCGATAACAGGTCATCACGTCGTAAGGTGTTACGGAAGTGATTAATTTACCTGGAGTGACGATGTTAACACTTGATGCCCGCAAAACCGCGCTTGTGGTGATTGATTTACAGGAAGGGATCCTCCCCTTTGCCGGTGGCCCGCACGCTGCGGATGATGTGGTCAGCCGCGCCGCTCGCCTGGCCGAGAAATGCCGCGCCAGCGGTGCCCCTGTAGTCATGGTGCGCGTCGGCTGGTCCGCTGATTTCGCCGAGGCGTTAAAACAGCCCGTTGATGCCCAGGCGCCCGCGCATGCCCTGCCGGATAACTGGTGGACGTACCCGGTGTCGCTGGGCAAACGCGACAGCGATATCGAAGTGACCAAACGTCAGTGGGGCGCCTTCTACGGGACCGATCTGGAGCTGCAGCTCCGCCGTCGCGGTATCGACACCATTATTCTGTGCGGCATTTCCACCAACATCGGCGTGGAATCGACCGCCCGTAACGCCTGGGAGCTGGGCTTTAACCTGGTGATTGCCGAAGATGCCTGCAGCGCGGCCTCCGCAGAACAGCATCGGGGCAGCATGACCCACATCTTCCCGCGCATCGGACGCGTGCGCAGTACGGATGAGATTTTAAGCGCGCTATGATGTACGTGGGCCTTCCCCAGTGGTCGCACCCGAAATGGGTGCGCCTGGGCATCACCAGCCTTGAAGAGTATGCCCGACACTTCAACTGCGTCGAGGGTAATACCACCCTGTATGCGCTTCCCAAAGCCGAGATTGTCGAACGCTGGCGAGAGCAAACGACCGACGATTTCCGTTTCTGTTTTAAGTTTCCGGCGACCATTTCCCACCAGGCCGCGCTGCGAAACTGTGGGGACTTAACGGAAGAGTTTTTCACGCGCATGTCGCCGCTGGCGAACCGCATTGGGCAATACTGGCTCCAGCTTCCCGCCACGTTTGCCCCGCGCGACCTGCCTGCGCTCTGGCAGTTCCTGGATGCCCTGCCCGGTGAATTCACCTACGGCGTGGAAGTCCGACACCAGGACTTCTTTGCGAAGGGCGAAGCAGAAAGAGCGCTCAACCGCGGCCTGCTTGAACGTTCCGTTAACCGTGTGATCCTCGATAGCCGCCCGGTGCACAGCGCGGTACCGCATAACGAGGCGATCGTTGAAGCTCAGCGTAAAAAACCGAAAGTACCGGTCCACGCCATCGTGACCGCGCAGAATCCGATGGTTCGGTTCATCGGCAGCGATAACATGGAGCAAAATCAGGCGATGTTCGCCGTCTGGCTGCAAAAACTCGCAAACTGGGAACACACCACCACGCCGTACCTCTTTTTACACACGCCGGATATCGCTCAGGCGCCCGAACTGGTCGATGCTCTGTGGCAGGCCTTGCAGGCTGTGGTGCCGTCCGTGGGCAGCGCGCCGTCCATCCCACAACAATCTTCTCTTTTCTGATATCACCCCCTATCATAGTGAAGTGCCATCTGCCAAAAACAGGGAGTTAGTATGGTCAGCGCGCTGTATGCGGTGTTAGGTGCATTACTGCTGATTAAATTTTCATTTGATGTTGTGCGCCTGAGAATGCAGTACCGCGTCTCTTATGGCGACGGCGGTTTCTCCGAACTGCAAAGCGCTATCCGCATTCACGGTAATGCGGTTGAATATATTCCCGTGGCCCTCATCCTGCTGCTGTTTATGGAGATGAATGGCGCGGAAACCTGGATGGTGCATATTTGCGGTCTGCTGCTGATAGCTGGCCGGCTCATGCACTATTATGGCTTTCACCACCGCTTATTCCGCTGGCGTCGTTCCGGCATGAGCGCGACATGGTGTTCGCTTTTGCTGATGGTGCTGGCTAACCTGTGGTATATGCCGTGGGAGTTGGTTTTCTCCCTCCGTTAGCGCACAATACGCCACTTTATTTTTCCCGGATTTTTACGTTATGTCAGATCGCGACACGCTTTTTTCCGCGCCTATCGCCAGCCTGGGCGACTGGACCTTCGATGAACGGGTAGCCGAAGTCTTCCCGGATATGATCCAGCGCTCTGTTCCCGGTTATTCCAATATTATCTCTATGATCGGCATGCTGGCTGAGCGCTTCGTTCAACCCGGCACGCAGGTCTACGACCTGGGCTGCTCGCTCGGCGCGGCAACGCTGTCGGTACGTCGTAACGTTCATCACGAAGGCTGCCGCATCATTGCCGTGGATAACTCCCCGGCCATGGTGGAGCGCTGCCGTCGCCATATTGACGCGTATAAAGCCCCCGTACCGGTGGACGTGGTGGAAGGCGATATCCGTGAGATCGAGATTAACAACGCCTCGATGGTGGTACTGAATTTTACCCTGCAGTTCCTGGTGCCTGAAGACCGTCAGCTGCTGCTGGACAAAATTTATCAGGGGCTGAATCCCGGCGGCGCGCTGGTGCTTTCTGAGAAATTCAGCTTTGAGGATGCCAAAGTAGGCGAGCTGCTGTTCAACATGCACCACGATTTCAAACGGGCGAACGGCTACAGCGAGCTGGAGATCAGCCAGAAGCGCAGCATGCTGGAAAACGTGATGCTGACGGACTCCGTGGAAACCCACAAAGCACGCCTGCAGAAAGCCGGGTTTGAGCACAGCGAACTGTGGTTCCAGTGCTTTAACTTTGGTTCGCTGGTGGCGCTGAAAGCGGGAGATGCGGCATGATTGAATTCAGCAACTTCTATCAGCTGATTGCTAAAAACCATCTTTCCCACTGGCTGGAGACCCTGCCGGCGCAGATTGCCGCCTGGCAGCGCGATCAGCAGCACGGCCTGTTAAAGCAGTGGTCAAATGCCGTGGAGTATCTGCCGGAACTGACACCGCATCGACTCGATCTTCTGCACAGCGTAACCGCCGAGAGCGAAGAGCCGCTCCCGGCCGGGCAGATCAACCGCATCGAAACGCTGATGCGTAATTTAATGCCGTGGCGCAAAGGGCCATTCTCGCTGTACGGCGTGAACATCAATACCGAGTGGCGCTCAGACTGGAAGTGGGATCGCGTACTGCCGCACCTTTCCGACCTGACCGGGCGCACCATCCTGGACGTGGGCTGCGGCAGCGGTTACCACATGTGGCGTATGATTGGCGCGGGAGCCCATCTGGCGGTCGGCATCGACCCGATGCAACTCTTCCTGTGCCAGTTTGAGGCGGTGCGTAAACTGCTGGGCAACGACCAGCGCGCGCATCTGCTGCCGCTGGGTATAGAACAGCTCCCAGCCCTGAAAGCCTTTGATACCGTTTTTTCCATGGGCGTGCTGTATCATCGTCGTTCCCCGCTTGAACACCTGTGGCAGCTCAAAGATCAGTTGGTCAGCGGCGGCGAGCTGGTGCTGGAAACGCTGGTGATCGAAGGCGATGAACATGCGGTTCTGGTGCCGGGCGATCGCTACGCGCAGATGCGCAACGTTTACTTCATCCCGTCCGCACTGGCGCTGAAAAACTGGCTGGAGAAGTGCGGATTTGTGGATGTGCGCATTGCCGATGTCTGCGTTACCTCAATTGAAGAGCAGCGCCGCACCGACTGGATGATCACCGAATCGCTGGAGCAGTTCCTCGACCCGACCGACCACAGCAAAACCATCGAAGGCTATCCGGCCCCGATGCGTGCGGTATTGATTGCGACCAAGCCGTAGCCTTTTAGCCGGGTGGCGGCTACGCCTTACCCGGCCTACTCGTAACACTTTTTCTCCAAAATAGTTCAAGTTGCAGCAAGGCGGCAACGCAGCGAATCCCCGGGAGCTTACATCAGTAAGTGACCGGGGTGAGCGAGGCGGCCAACGCAGTTGCGGCTTGAAATATGAAGGAGAAAAAAAGGCCCCTGTGTAATTGGCAGGGGCCTGGTACAAGCAAGCATCATATTGGGCGACATGATGCGCGGTAAAAATCGGTACGTTGCTACACGTGATGACGCTCAATCAGCGACTTCATTTCCGCAACCGACTCTCCCTCTACGCCGTAGCGTGAATACTCATCCGCTTCAGCATCCGTCGACATTGACAGCCCTGTATTGCGATAACGCATGGGTGAAGGTATCCATTTCCCCGCAGAGCTGTGAAGCTCTTCCACCCCGGCGTTTAAAAACCGTTCCAGATTGCTGGCACGGACTCCCGCACCCGCCATTATTATTGGAACACCGGAATGTGCTTTTAGTTCCGTAATAAATTGCAGTCCTTTTTCAGCCGAAGACTGCTGTCCCGATGTCAGAACGCGCGCCACGCCAAGTTCTCCAAGCGTTTCAAAGGCCTGAAGCGGATCTTTACACATATCAAACGCGCGATGAAAAGTGACGGCCATCCCTTTAGCGGCGTCCATCACCTGGCGCATCCGCGGCAGATCGACGTGACCGTCTTCATCAAGCAGGCCGGTCACCAGACCGGGGAACCCCAGGTCACGAACAAGGGCGATATCTTCAAGCATGGCAGTGAACTCGCCCGGCGTGTAACAAAAATCGCCGCCGCGAGGACGAATAATCGGGTGGACCGGAATGGTGACGGCCTGGCGGGCAGACTTCAATACGCCGTATGAAGGCGTTAATCCCCCTTCTTTCGGGGCCGCGCACAGTTCGATACGGTCAGCTCCCATCTGTTGCGCCGTAAGGGCACACTCCACGCTGTAACAACAAATCTCCAGCAGCGCCATCTACTCCTCCTTAAATCAGCTTAACGCGCCATCATGGCACGCCTCTCGTTTCGGGTCTCAGCGGCGAATCACAACTCTCAGGCTTCGCTGGCAACGATCTGCTCAATGGTCCATGGATGAAATTTCACGGTCACCTGCCCGTCAGTGACGGCCAGCGTCGGGTTAGGAAGACGCTCGCGCTCGCCTTTCGGTGAACTCGTCTTCACAAAAATCCCCGGCTTGCTTAAACCCTCATCAGAAAGCAGGGCCAGCGCGCGCGTGTTTAACGTCTCCGGCTCTCCCGGCAGGACGATTTCAATATGCTCCCAGCCTTCGTGCGGATAGCGTTTTTCACCCGGCCACGGCAGTTCAACCACGGTGAACTGCCAGTGCGCCACGTTCACCGGCTCATGCAGTTTGAACAGACAAATGGGGCGTCCATTGATGATGTTCTCAGAGAGCAACTCGCCGCACTGTTCAAACCCGCGGCGCCAGCGTTCAGCCGTCGCATTCTGGTGACAGCGCAAAGAGATGTGATCTGCCTCAAGCGGCGCGATATCCAGACCAAGACGGGTGGCAAGTTCTGTGAACGCCTTTGTGAAGCGCGGTAAATCTGCGGAAATATCATGCAGTTCGTCAATGGATTGCCAGTTTGCCATAAATCAGTCTCTTTTCATGTCGCAAAGCCGCTAATTTACTCTGTTGCCCTGTTTTGACCAACCGCAGAATCCGGCTTTTTGCGACTGCATGATTATGCACACCTTCACCGCCTGGATTCTGAGCAATCTTCAGGCCCCGCAATGCTGACGCCAGAAGGCATTTGCAGTATACTCCCGCCCTAAATTCTTTAACTGGCGCGGGCGGTTGTAAGCCCGCATCAAAAACGTAAGGTATCCAGGTGAATATTCAGGCTCTTCTCTCCGAAAAAGTCAGTCAGGCACTGATTGCCGCAGGCGCGCCTGCGGATTGCGAACCGCAGGTTCGTCAGTCAGCAAAAGTACAGTTTGGCGACTATCAGGCTAATGGCGTGATGGCAGTGGCTAAAAAACTGGGCATGCCGCCGCGACAGCTCGCTGAGCAGGTACTGACGCATCTGGATCTCTCCGGCATTGCCAGCAAAACCGAAATTGCCGGTCCGGGCTTTATCAATATTTTCCTTGAGCCTGCATTCCTGGCGAGCCACGTTGACGCGGCGCTGAAGTCTGACCGTCTGGGCGTTTCCCAGCCGGAAGCGCAGACCGTGGTTGTCGACTATTCTGCCCCGAACGTGGCGAAAGAGATGCACGTAGGTCACCTGCGCTCCACCATCATCGGTGACGCCGCGGTGCGCACGCTCGAGTTCCTCGGTCACAAGGTGATCCGCGCGAACCACGTGGGCGACTGGGGCACCCAGTTCGGCATGCTGATTGCTTACCTGGAAAAACAGCAGCAGGAAAACGCGGGTGAAATGGCGCTGGCGGACCTGGAAGGATTCTACCGCGAAGCCAAAAAGCACTACGACGAAGACGAAGCCTTCGCCGAGCGCGCGCGCAGCTACGTGGTGAAGCTGCAGGGCGGCGATCGATACTTCCTTGAAATGTGGCGCAAGCTGGTTGACATCACCATGTCCCAGAACCAGCTGACCTACAACCGTCTGAACGTGACGCTGACCCGCGACGACGTGATGGGTGAAAGCCTCTACAATCCGATGCTGCCCGGCATCGTGGCGGATCTGAAAGCCAAAAACCTCGCGGTGGAGAGCGAAGGCGCAACGGTTGTGTTCCTTGATGAGTACAAAAACAAGGAAGGTGAACCGATGGGCGTGATCATCCAGAAAAAGGATGGCGGCTATCTCTACACCACCACCGATATCGCCTGCGCGAAATACCGCTACGAAACCCTTCACGCTGACCGCGTGCTGTACTACATCGACTCCCGCCAGCACCAGCACCTGATGCAGGCGTGGACTATCGTGCGTAAAGCCGGTTACGTACCTGACTGCGTTCCGCTGGAACACCACATGTTCGGCATGATGCTGGGTAAAGACGGCAAGCCGTTCAAAACCCGCGCGGGCGGTACTGTGAAGCTTTCCGATCTGCTGGACGAAGCGCTGGAGCGCGCACGTCGCCTGGTGGCCGAGAAGAACCCGGACATGCCTGCTGATGAACTGGAAAAACTGGCTAACGCCGTGGGTATCGGCGCGGTGAAATACGCGGATCTTTCCAAGAACCGCACCACCGACTATATCTTCGACTGGGACAACATGCTGGCGTTTGAAGGCAACACGGCGCCGTATATGCAGTATGCCTATACCCGCGTGCTCTCCGTGTTCCGTAAGGCGAACATTGATGAAAGCGTGCTGGCGAATACGACAGTAACCATTACGGAAGATCGTGAAGCGCAGCTGGCGGCGCGTCTGCTGCAGTTCGAAGAGACGCTGACGGTTGTCGCGCGTGACGGCACGCCGCACGTAATGTGTGCATACCTCTACGATCTGGCGGGTCTGTTCTCCGGCTTCTATGAGCACTGCCCTATTCTGTCTGCGGAAAATGAATCGGTACGCAACAGCCGCCTGAAGCTTGCGCAGCTGACGGCGAAGACCCTGAAGCTGGGTCTGGATACCCTGGGTATCGAAACCGTAGAACGTATGTAATACAAAAAACCCGGCAGGCGCCGGGTTTTTTATTATCAGAAATACTTCCGCAGATACTCCGTCAAACAGAGTATCGCCATCGCCTGTCCGTACGGCATCGACGTCAGCGGGATCTGGCGATAAAACTCAAGATCGCTGCCCATGCCCGTGCCGAACGAGGTTTGCAGTAGCTCCCCTTCCGGCGAGATATTTTTCACGATGCCGCGAATCGCTTTTTCCGCAACATCAGCATACTCAGGCTCAACATAGCGCTTACGCACCGCTTTCAGGATCCCATAGGCAAACCCAGCCGTGGCGGAGGCTTCCAGGTATGAGTTCGGGTCGTCCAGCAGCGTATGCCACAGCCCGCTGTCGTCCTGACATTTCGCCAGCGCGGCAATCTGCGCATTCAATACCTGCACCAGGTAGCGGCGCACGGCGCTGTTTTCCGGCAGATCCACCAGCTCGAGGAAGTCAGGGATCACGATGGTGAGCCAGCTGTTGCCGCGCGCCCAGCGGGCACGGGCAAAGTTATGATTACCGTCGTAGCTCCAGCCGTGAAACCACAGCCCGGTCTCCCGGTCCATCAGGTTCTGCACGTGCAGCAGGAACTGATACACCGCCTCTTCAACGTACTCCGGTTTGTTGAGCAGCTTGCCGATTTTTGCCAGCGGCAGCACCGTCATCATCAGCGTGTCATCCCACATCTGCTGGTGGTTCTCTTCTGCCAGGGTAATGTGCTGCATCCCGCCGTAATCGGTGCGCGGCATCTCGGCCATCGCCCACTCCGCCCAGCTTTCCAGCCACGGCAGCCAGGCCGGGTTTTTTGTCTCTTGGTAGCGATAGGCCAACGTCAGGAACGGCGACATGGTATTGACGTTTTTGGTGGTGGCGCCTTCCGCAAAGCGGTCTGTAAACCAGCTGTCGATAATATTGCGCATCTCTTCGTCGCCGGTCTGGCAGTAGTACTGCCAGATGCCATACAAACCGACGCCGTGCGTCCACTCCCATCCGGCCCAGCCTTTGGTGTCGATTACGCGTCCGTCGTCCAGCCGCAGCAAAAACTCACCCGTTTTGTCGTGGATATTGACCAGGTTATACGTCACCTTTTGAATCAGCGATTTCAGCTCGTCCCTGGCTATAAAACGTTCAGGCTGACGCAATAACGGGCTATGTTTGACAGGCCAAACTTTCATTATCTTAACCTCCGTTGTATGTCGAATTGAGTACCGCGCGATCCTTCAGCGAAGGTGCCGCTGGCTTGTTACGATTCAGATAACCGATGTTGTTATTGCCCCAGAGTGACTCATAAGGCATACCGGCCAGCATCTCGACGGTAGCGCGGGCGTGTGGCGTCGCTGACTCCGGCATCGCATGACCACACTCGCGCATTTTCGCGGTCTCCTCGCGCAGCGTGCTGTGGGTCTGCAAGTTAAGCTTGAAGCGCAGGGAGACAAGAAAACCGCAGAACAGCACCAGGACGGTGCCCACGCTCAGGATCGTCAAAATGGTGTGGCTCACTTCCGCAGGCTGGACTTTCTGACCGCTGACAAAGCCGGACATCTGCATCACAATGCCTACCAGCATCACCGCACCGGCCTGAGATGCCTTGCGGGTCAGGGTCATGATGCCGGCGAAAATCCCTTCGCGGCGCTGGCCGGTGATTACTTCATCCACGTCAGCAATGTAGGTGTAGGTATTCCATGGCACGTAGTTGATACCGCCGCGGCCCAGCCCAGCCACTGCAGAGATCAGCAACAGCAGAGCGTAGACGTCGCTCAGGCCCGCATAATAGAGCATGGCGTAAGAGAGAGACGCAAGGCCAAACAGCACCACGACCATGCGGTAGGACGGAGCAGGTCCGAAGCGAATACACAGCGGGATCATCCCGATCACAGCGAGGAACTGGAAGATAGCCATCGTGCCCAGCAGATTGGACGCCATTGAGGCTTCCTGCATCAGCACAAACACCACGTAGTAAGTGAACACCGCATTAAACACGTCCTGCGCGATATAGCCGCCGAGGTACATGCCCAGATGCTGACGGAAAATCTTGATGCGCAGCGTGGAGCTTAACTCAACGATCAGGCGGTTGAGACTCTGCCCCAGCGTCAGCTTCTTCTTCTCTTCTTCAGCACGCAGCGCCGCTTCAGACCACTCCTCACGCGGGCGCTCCCAGGTAAAGAACCAGACAAAGGTCAGCATCAGCGCGCACAGCACGGAGAAGACCAGGCTTGCGTAGAAGAAGGAAACGGCGTTGTCTTTCCCGAATTGCGTGAGCAGGATCCCCGGCAGGAAGGAGGCCAGAATGGCGGACATCTGCGCCATAGAGATACGCGCCCCGGAGAACTTCGTTTTCTGTTTGAAGTCATCGGTCATTTCCGGCACCAGCGTTTCGTAAGGCACCAGAATCATGGTGTAGACAATATCAAACACCAGATAGGTCAGCAGGTAGTACCAGAAATTCATGTCCCCCACCCACATCAACGAGTAGCTGAACACGCATGGAATACCCAGCAGGATAAAGAACTTACGGCGACCAAAGCGTTTCCCAAGCCAGGTCGTACCGAAGTTATCCGTCAAAAAGCCCATTAACGGGCTGACAACAGCATCCAGCACCCTCGCAGCGGCAAAGATGAAGGTTGCCTCAATCGGTGTGAGTCCACAGAAGGTGGTATAAAAATACAAAAGCCAGGCCGCCGTCAGGGCGGTAGTACCTGCCCCAAGAAAATCGCCTGCTCCGTAGGCAAGATAATTTGCGAGTCCAATTTTACGTGTTTTCATTGCCGTCAACCCTAATCAAATTTGGGAGACTCCCTGCAGGTAAGGCTCATCGGGGAGTTTTTACACGGCTACAGTAAATGCAACGACGTCCTGATACCTTTCTGTTTCTGCCATCACGAGCAGGGTGAATGGCAAAAATGCAAAGGGTCGCGTCACGCGTGTCACTAATTTATAAAACAGCGTTTCTATTGCATCAAAAGAGGAGGTCAATTTTGCGAGACAGCCATCAGAATTGACTGATGGCTGGCGAAAAGGCAGGCAGCTAGCGGTAGTTGACGATGACAGAATTACTCTGCACCTTCAGCGCCGGGATCAAACGTCCCCCGCCCGGCACTTCCCAGATAAAACGCAAGGGTTCAATGGCCGGCACGCCGTTGAACGCCTGGGTTGTGCCATTTTCTCCGTCGATCTCCGTACAGCGAGTCTGAGAACAGAGACGCACCCGAAGCCCGGCAGGGGTTGGGCCAATCAGCCGGTAGTTCCAGACCACCATCCCCATCTGACCAGAAACCGTTTCAGAAGGCGACAGCGGGTTAGAGGACATGGCGACCCCCCGGTTGCTGAGGGTCACCCCCATGCTGCTTGCCTGCCAGGAGCCTTCCCCGGCAGCCTGAACCGCCAGCGGGAAGAACAAAATCCATAACCATTTACCCATTATTTTCCTCCAATCGTCGCCGTCATGCGGATATGGCGGTTGTCCGACAGCTCCATATTCGACAGCACAACCAGCTGGTTCAGGCTGCGACGCAGGAAGCGCGACAGTAGCGGGCGCAGCGCGTGGTTGACCAGCAGCACCGGCGGTGCCCCCAGCATCTCCTGACGCGCCAGCGCTTCCTGGGTCTGCTCCAGCAGGCGATCCGCCAGCCCAGGCTCCAGGCCGCCTCCGCCCTGCAGGGCCTGCAGCAGAAGGCGTTCAAGCGGCGTATCGAGGCCAATAACCTGGACTTCACCGGTTCCCGGGAACCACTGTTGGGTGATCGCGCGCCCCAGCGCCACGCGCACCACCGCCGTCAGCTCGTGCGGATCGCTTTGCAGCGGCGCATGCTCAGCAAGGGTTTCCAGAATGGTACGCATATCGCGGATCGGCACTTTTTCCTCAAGCAGGTTCTGCAGCACCTTGTGCAGCGTGGTTAACGTCAGCACGCCCGGCACCAGGTCTTCCGTCAGCTTCG
Organism: Enterobacter asburiae; assembly: GCA_011754535.1. NCBI lineage: Bacteria > Pseudomonadati > Pseudomonadota > Gammaproteobacteria > Enterobacterales > Enterobacteriaceae > Enterobacter > Enterobacter asburiae. The sequence goes on from JAAQVN010000001.1 coordinate 2,935,741, forward strand.
GCATCTCCTGCGTCACGCGGTCGAGAAGCTGCTGCGCTTCCTGACGGCCAAACAGTTCAGCCGAGAATTGGCCAATCAGATGATTAAGGTGGGTTGCCACCACGGTACTGGCTTCGACAACCGTATATCCCTGAATTTGCGCCTGCTCTTTCAGCGCGCTTTCAATCCAGATTGCCGCCAGGCCAAAGGCCGGATCGACGGTTTGCTCGCCCGGGAGCGTGCCTGCTGCGGTGCCGGGGTTAATGGCCAGCCAGCGGCCCGGGTAGGCATCACCGCTGCCAATTTCGACCCCTTTCATCAGAATGCGGTAGCGCGCGGGCGGCAGGTCCATGTTGTCCTTGATGTGAACCACCGGCGGCAGAAAGCCCATGTCCTGGGCGAATTTTTTACGGATACTCCGGATGCGGCCAAGCAGCTCGCCATCCTGCTGGAAATCCACCATCGGGATCAGGCGATACCCCACTTCCATTCCCAGGGAATCTTCCAGTTGAACGTCGTTCCAGGTCGCCTCTACAGCCTGGGTGTTCTCCGGCATTTTCACCGGAACCGGTTCCGCAGCCGGCCTGGTCTCGCGGCCACGCATCCACCAGGCCAGGCCCAGCAGCCCCGCCGTAAACAGCAGGAATACGAGGTTTGGCATCCCCGGCACCAGGCCGAGCAGTCCCAGCACCGCAGCCGCCAGCAGCATCACGCGCGGGTTACTGAAGAGCTGGCCAACCATCTGCTCGCCAACGTCCTGGTCGGTACTGACGCGCGTCACGATAACACCCGCCGCAGTGGAGATGACCAGCGCCGGGATCTGTGCAACAAGACCGTCACCAATGGTCAGCAGCGTATAGCTTTCCGCCGCGTGGCCCATGTCCATCCCGTGCTGCAATACCCCCACCAGCAGGCCGCCGACTACGTTAATCACCATGATCAGGATGCCCGCGATGGCATCACCGCGAACAAACTTACTCGCACCGTCCATGGAGCCGTAGAAGTCCGCTTCTTGCGTCACTTCCGCGCGGCGCTTTTTCGCTTCATCTTCGGCAATAAGCCCGGCGTTCAGGTCGGCGTCGATCGCCATCTGCTTGCCCGGCATCCCGTCCAGCACAAAACGCGCGCCTACTTCCGCGATACGCCCCGCGCCTTTGGTGATAACCATAAAGTTAATGATAACGAGGATAACGAACACCACGATACCGATAGCGAAGTTCCCGCCCACCAGGAAGTGGCCGAAGGCTTCGACCACCTTCCCTGCCGCTGCCGCGCCAGTGTGGCCTTCCATCAGGATGATACGCGTGGAGGCCACGTTCAGCGCCAGCCGCAGCAAGGTGGTAAACAGCAGAATGGTCGGGAACGCGGCGAACTCCAGGGTGCGCTGGGTGAACATCGCCACCAGCAGCACCATAATGGACAGCGCAATATTGAAGGTAAAAAGCAGATCGAGGATGAATGCCGGGAGCGGCAGTACCATCATCGACAGAATCAACAGGATGAGGATCGGCCCGGCAAGGATCTGCCATTGAGTCGATTTCAGGTTGCCGGGCAGGCGCAACATTGCCACCAGATTAGCCATCAGTGTCCTTCTCGTTCATAAAATCCAGCGCGGCAGGCACCGGAAGGTTCTCAGGTTTGACAGGCCGTTGACCGCCGGCCAGACGCCAGCGCTTCAACTGCCATACCCAGGCCAACACTTCCGCCACCGCGGCGTAGAGCTGTCCAGGGATCTGTTGTCCGATATCCGCGTGGCGGTAGAGGGCTCGCGCCAGCGGAGGTGCTTCCAGGATCGGCACGCGGTTTTCGGTGCCAATTTCCCGGATGCGCAACGCAATCAGCCCCGCCCCTTTCGCCACCACTTTCGGCGCGCTCATTTTGTTTTCGTCATAGCGCAGCGCCACGGAATAGTGTGTCGGGTTGGTAACGATGACGTCCGCCTTCGGCACATCTTCCATCATGCGGCGACGGGCGGCGGCACGCTGCATCTGGCGGATGCGCCCCTTCACGTGCGGGTCACCTTCCATCTGCTTATACTCGTCGCGGATGTCCTGACGTGACATCCGCAGTTTCTTGAAGTGGGAATAAAGCTGGAAGATCACGTCAAAACCCACCATCGGAATAATGCTGAGCACCACCAGCAGCGCGCAAAGCCCGACCAGATTCAGCGCGTTGCTCATCGCGGTGAGGGGCGACTCGCTGATAAGGCGCATCATTTCGGGCCAGTGGTACCAGAGAAAAAATCCCGCGGAACTGCCCATCAGCACAGATTTGAGAATAGCCTTGAGCAGCTCGGCCCCGGTCTGCGCCGAGAACATTTTCGCAATGCCCGGCAGCGGGTTGAGTTTCGAAAATTTGGGTTGCAGCGATTTTCCGCTAAAGACCAGGCCGCCCAGCATCACCGGCGAGACCAGCGCCACCAGCACTACGCCGGTAATCAGAGGCAGCAGCGCAACCATGGCCCCTTTTATCAGCTGAATAATCTGGCTGAGGATCAGATTCGGGTCGTTGACCATGCTGTGGTCAAAACGTAAGCCGGTGGAGAGCATCCCCGCCAGCTTGCGGGCGAGCGACTCCCCGCCCCACCAGATAATGCACACCCCGACGATAAGGATCAGCAGGGAGGTCAATTCTCGGGATCGGGGTATCTGCCCTTCCTCACGCGCCTTTTCTAGTCGGTGGGGTGTGGGGGCTTCCGTTTTGTCGTCGTTCTCTTCTGCCACAGTACATGCTCAGCCCATTACGTCACGGGTATCATGCCAGCGCAGCGGAAATCCAATGGCGGGAAAAGCCCGTTTATTCGGGCTCTTTTCGGTGATTTTGTCGCAAACCGCCCCAGGCGGCGTTATCCCCCTGAGGCGGAATGGACCATCAGAAGCCGAGGCTGTCGAGAAGGTCGTCCACCTGGTCCTGGCTTGCCACCACGCCCGCCTTGCTGGCGTCGAGCTGTGGACCATTGAGCAGGCTTTCGTTCTCGCGTTTTGGACGGGCTGCCGGTTCCGGGATGTTCTCCAGCAGAACCATCAGCAGCTGACGCTCAATCTCCTGGATCACATCCATCATGCGCTTGATCACCTGACCGGTCAGGTCCTGGAAATCCTGCGCCATCATGATGTCCAGCAGCTGAGCGTTGGTAAAGCTGGTGTGGCCCGGCACATCACCCAGGTACTGACGGGTATCCGTCACCAGCTCGCGGGCATCCGCCAGCTCGATAGGGTTCTCAAACCACTCGTCCCAGCGTTTGCTCAGCGCTTTTGCGCCCTTTTCCATCGCATCCTGATGCGGCTGCGACGCTTCAACGCTGTTCAGCGCACGTTCAGCCGCCTGAGCGGTCATCTGCACAACGTAGTCCAGACGATCGCGGGCGTCCGGAATCGCTTCCGCCGCTTCGGCAATAGCCTGATCCAGCCCCAGTTCACGCAGGCTGTCACGCAGCATGCGCGTCAGGCTGCCGATGCGCACGATGATGTCGCTCGGCGAGTGTTCTTCAACGGGTTTCATTGCAGGTTGCATCATCACCAACACCTCACATGCCGAGTTTCTCGAAGATCTTACCGAGCTTCTCTTCCAGGGTCGCCGCGGTGAATGGCTTCACCACGTAGCCGCTTGCGCCCGCCTGTGCTGCAGCAATGATGTTCTCTTTTTTCGCTTCTGCAGTGACCATCAGCACCGGCATAGACGCCATTCCCGCGTCTGCACGAATCGTTTTCAGCAACTCCAGACCGTCCATGTTTGGCATGTTCCAGTCGGAGATGACAAAACCAAACCCGCCGGCCTGCAGTTTGTTCAGCGCATCAACGCCGTCCTCCGCCTCTTCAACGTTGTTGAAGCCCAGCTCTTTCAGCAGGTTGCGCACGATGCGACGCATGGTGGAAAAGTCATCCACAACCAAAAACTTAAGCTCTTTATCCGCCATAAAATAATACTCCTGAGTCAAATACGTATTGCCTGTCCGGCACTGATTTTCGCCAGCATCTGCTGGCTTACCTGGCTAAGATCGACCACTTCGCTCACGCCACCCATATTGATGGCCTCGCGCGGCATGCCGAACACCACACAACTTGCTTCATTCTGCGCAATCGTCCAGGCGCCAGCCTGGTGCATTGCAAGCATTCCGGCGGCACCGTCGTTGCCCATCCCCGTCAGGATCACCCCGACGGCGTTGCGCCCCGCATGTTTCGCCACCGAATGAAACAGCACATCCACTGACGGACGGTGCCGGTTGACCGGCGGTCCGTCATGAATTTTGATTTGATAGTTAGCGCCGCTGCGTGCCAGCTCCATATGCTTGTCGCCCGGGGCGATATACGCATGTCCCGGCAGCACGCGCTCGCCGTCTTCCGCCTCTTTCACGCTGATCTGGCACAGCTTGTTCAGGCGTTCGGCGAACGAGCGGGTAAAGCCTGGCGGCATATGCTGAGTAATCAGAATACCCGGACTTGAAAGCGGCAATGGCTGGAGTACATGGCGAATTGCCTCTGTTCCTCCGGTTGACGCTCCAATAACCAGCAGTTTTTCCGAGCTGAGTAACGGACCGGCCTTGAGGGTTACCGGCGCGGCCATCGGCTTGTGGGCCGCGAGCTTCGCACGCGATGCGGTGCGAATTTTCTCCGCAATCATCTCGCTGTACGCCAGCATACCCTCGCGAATGCCGAGCTGCGGTTTGGTGACAAAATCCACCGCCCCTAGCTCCAGCGCGCGCAAGGTGATCTCCGATCCTTTCCCGGTCAGGGAGGAGACCATCACCACCGGCATGGGCCGCAGCCGCATCAATTTTTCCAGGAAATCTATGCCATCCATGCGCGGCATCTCGACATCCAGCGTTAGCACGTCGGGGTTATATTTTTTAATTAAATCCCGCGCTACCAGCGGATCTGGCGCTGTGGCCACCATCTCCATGTCGCTGTGGCTATTGATTATTTCAGTCATGATCTGGCGCATCAGCGCTGAATCATCGACGGACAATACCCTGATTTTACTCATGCTTTTTCCTTACTCAGCGCATATACCGTTTGCCCACGCAGGCTAAACTCACGCGCGAGGTTGCTGAAGTTTTCCGAGTGCCCGGCAAACAGTAAACCGTCAGGCTTGAGCAACGGAACAAACCGACGCAGAATGTCCTGTTGCGTCGTTTTATCAAAATAGATCATGACGTTACGGCAAAAAATGGCGTCGAAAGGCCCCGGCACGTTGTACTGCTTATCGAGCAGGTTAACGGGCGCGAATTCGACGAGGTTCGCCAGCTCCTGGCGTACGCGAACCAGGCCTTCATGCGGCCCCGTACCGCGCATGAAGTAACGCTGCAGCTGCTGCGGTGACAGCGTTTTCAGCTCGTCCTGGCGATAAACGCCGTTGCGCGCCTTCTCCAGCACCTCGGTGTCGATATCGCTGGCGTAGACCTTCCAGCGCCCGGCCGCCATCCCCAGGGTATCGGCCAGGGTAATCGCCAGCGAATACGGCTCTTCACCCGTCGAGGCGGCCGCACTCCAGACGCGATACTCCCCGGTGCGACGGCGCGCGTGCTCGGCCAGGACCGGGAAGTGGTGAGCTTCGCGGAAAAAAGCCGTCAGGTTGGTGGTTAATGAGTTAATAAAAGCCTGCCACTCTGCGCTGTTTTGGTTGGCCTCAAGCATGCTCAGATAGCGGCCAAAATCATCCAGCCCCAGCGTACGCAAGCGCCGCACCAGTCGGTTGTAGACCATGTCCCGCTTATGATCCGCAAGCACGATCCCCGCACGCTGGTAGATTAACTGACATATCCGACGAAAATGCGCGTCGGACAGCGCGAGGCGCTGTGTCATCTGCAACAATAATGACGTTTGCCCAGGGGGCATTGGTGATGTCATAGCGCCTTCTTAATTACATTCAGGATACAACTGGCACGGCCTGCGACCGCCCGACTTCTGTTACTGCTTCAACGTGCTCTTTCACATTAAATACTGCGACCAGACCGGTCAGACGATCTGCCTGGCTGGCCAGTTGATCGGTTGCCGCTGCCGCTTCCTCAACTAACGAGGCGTTCTGTTGCGTTACCCGATCCATCTGGCTGACGGCCTGGGCAACCTGCTCAATCCCGCGACGCTGTTCATCCGACGCGGAGGCAATTTCGCCCATGATGTCGTTCACCCGCGTCACGGAGGTGACGATCTCGTGCATGGTTTGCGCCGCCGTATCCACAAGGGTTGAGCCCTGCTGAACACGCGAGACCGACTCTTCGATCAGCACCTTAATCTCTTTCGCCGCGTTGGCGCTGCGGCTCGCCAGGTTACGCACTTCCCCGGCTACCACCGCAAACCCACGTCCCTGCTCGCCGGCGCGCGCCGCTTCAACGGCAGCGTTCAGCGCCAGAATGTTGGTCTGGAACGCAATACCGTCGATCACGCTGATGATGTCGCCAATCTTCTGCGAGCTGGTGGCAATCTCCTGCATGGTGCTGGCGACATGGGACGCCTGGTCGCCGCCTTTCTTCGCCGTCATCGCCGCCTGTTTTGACAGATCAGACGCCTGACGCGCGTTATCGGCGTTCTGGCTAACCGTTGCGGTCAGCTGCTCCATGCTGGCCGCCGTCTGCGCCAGCGAGGCCGCCTGCTGCTCGGTGCGGGACGAGAGATCGTTATTGCCTGCCGCAATCTCTGAGATCCCGGTGTGCATGGCATAACTGCCCTGACGCACGTCGGATACCGTTTCCCGCAGAGCGCCCTGCATCGCCTTCAGGCTGGCAAAGATCGCCGATATTTCGTTTTTGCCGAACACCGCCACCGGACGCGCCAGGTCCCCCTTCGCAATACTGTCGAAGTGGCTGCTGACGATCGCCAGCGGCTGCACAATCATTCTGCGCACCCAGAGCAGCGCCCCGCCGGTCAGCAGCCCCGCCAGGATCACGACGACGGCAAAGATAACGCCGGACATGTGATAGCTGATACGGCTCGCTTCACCTGCACGCTGAACAGACCGGTTAATATCCTGCTGCCACGCGTTAAAGCTGCCGTCAAACGCGGCCTGAGACGCCTGAACCGGTGCGCTCATAAAGTCCGAAAGCTGGTTGTTCTCAAGCCAGGTCGCCTGGTGGTCCAGATCGCTGAACCACTGCTCAAAGTTCTTTTTCATGGCTGCCTTCAGCGCTTTCTCTTTCTCGCTGTCGGCTGCCTGCGCCGTGAAGGCCTTAAACTGTGCGTCTGCCTGCTTCAGGCTGTCGCGCGCCGTTGCCATCAGCGCTTTAATGTCATCCGGCGGATAGCTGAGCGCGGTTAAGGTTCCTGCCTTGTTCAGCGCAGTGCTTGCCTGCAACAGCACGGCACGCGTTTGTGCCAGTGCGGAGCGCTGCTGATTACTCGCCTCAACGTCCTGCAAATTCTGATAGCCATCGCGAAACGCCCAAAAAGACAACCCGTTACTGCCAACCTGCAACACACCGCAAAGGATCAGAATCAAAAACAGTGTGGTCGAGATACGAATACGATTTAACATCCACGCTCCCATCAAGCGGCAAGCAGCCGCGGTCTAATTGTCAGTCAAAATGTTTCCCAGTTTTCATCTTGTCCGGCCGTTGCAGCACGCATGCGGGTGACCGCCGGGTCGGCGGCTGGCGCGCGGTACGTCGACTGCGAAGTGACCGTATTTCCAGCGAGTGAAGCGAGACGAAACGCCGAGACGGCCATCTTCAGACGGCTCGCCTGGTCTTCCAGGGCAGCGGCCGCCGCAGCGGACTCCTGCACCAGGGCGGCGTTTTGCTGTGTCACGCGATCCATTTCCGATACCGCCAGGGCAACCTGGTCGATACCACGACTCTGCTCATCGGATGCAGAGGCGATTTCACCCATGATGTCCGTTACGCGGGTAACGGCATTCACGATGTCATTCATGGTCTCCCCGGCGCTTTCCACCAGCACCGAGCCGGTATCCACGCGGGAGACGGAGTCTTCAATAAGGGCTTTGATCTCTTTCGCCGCGTTGGCGCTGCGGCTGGCCAGGTTGCGCACTTCCCCGGCCACCACGGCAAACCCGCGGCCCTGCTCGCCCGCGCGCGCCGCTTCCACGGCGGCGTTGAGCGCGAGGATGTTTGTCTGGAAGGCAATGCCGTCGATGACGCTGATAATGTCAGCGATTTTCTTCGAGCTGTCGGCGATTTCGTGCATGGTTTTCACCACGCCATCCACCACGCGACCGCCGCGCTGCGCCGTCTCGGAGGCGCTTTCCGCCAGCTGAGACGCCTGGCGAGCGTTATCGGCGTTCTGCTTCACAGTTGCCGTGAGCTGCTCCATGCTGGCGGCCGTCTCTTCCAGAGCGGAAGCCTGCTGCTCGGTACGGGATGAAAGGTCGTTATTGCCCATCGCGATTTCGCTGGTGCCGGTATAGATAGCCTCTGACCCGTTACGCACGTTGGCGACGGTCTCGATCAATGAACGCTGCATATGGTCGACGCTGTTGGCCAACTCGGTGATCTCATTGCGCCCGGACACGGTCAGCGTTTTAGTCAGGTCACCGCTGGCAATATCGCGGATATGGGCAATCACGCGACCGAGCGGGTTCAGCAGGATGTGGCGAATGCCGTACCAGACCGCGATCAGCACAATGACCAGCGCCAGCGCCAGCACCGCCATCTGCCATTTCGCAAAGCGGTAGTCATTCTGGCTTTCAGTAAAGGCCGAGTGATACAAATCGCCGCTGGCCTTCGCGTATTCCCCCAGCGCCGCGCCGAGTGCGTTTTGCATCCCCTGCGTCGGCTGTGCGAAGTAGGCGTCCATGTTGCCACTCTCCAGGAACTGAATCAGCTCCGTCAGCCCGGCATAGTAGGCGTTATATTTTTCATCAATATTCTGGCTCACCTGCGCCATAGCGGGCTGCGGGGCGATCTGTTTGAAGGTGGCGTAGTGTTTTGCCGCGTCGGCCAGCGTGGCCCGGGCATTTTTTAGCAGATCGGTTTTCGCGCTGCTCTGCTGATTGTTGGGATCCATCATCATGCGCGCGGACGAGCGGCTCAGGTTGATGCGCGTTTGCAGCATCAGATCCCACGTTGACGTAAGCTCGCTCTGCTGAAGGCGGAGATCGTTCGAGGCGGCGAAGCTGTCCTGGTTCTGTTTTAACGACGAGAAAAAAAGCCCGCCGGAGATAAGCTGAAGTAGTGCGAAAATGACCAGCACCATCATGAGCATTGTGACAACGCGGATACGGTTCAACATACAACACCTTCTCATAGATTTATTAACGGTGTTATCGGCACAGGCCACAGGAACTTTACATTTGCGAAAGGGAAAAGCGCGGGGTTAAAACGCGACGTCAACAATCAGCGTATCGGTGTAGGTGCCGGCGGGTGGCGTGGCCTGATTGGTCAGGACCTTAGCGGTATAGTTGTAGGTTCGCAGCAACCCGTCGCTACTGACCTGGGACGACGTCGCGCTGGACCAGCGTTCGGCACCGCTGCCGCCCCAGCGGTTACCGCTGGCTTCTTTATAGATGTCGTAGCTCAGGGCGTTACTGCCGCTCACCATACGCCGCACGTTGTTCAGCGCGTTGGCACCATTATTAATGCCAATGGTGTAGGTGCTGCCTTTGGTACAGGTCACGGCAATAGCCTGCGAAACGTTGGGAAAACTTTGCACCAGCGGTGCGCTGTTAAAGTTTACGTCCGGCGTGGTCATGGCGCTGCAGTCGTTGGTGACGGTCATGTTAAGCAGAATACTGGTCGTTGCGGTTCCCGACTGGGGAGATGTACACAGGCTTCCCAGACCGACGGCGCAGACGTTGTAGTTGATGCTGAAGGTCAGCAGCACCTGATAAGGCCCGGCAGTCACGTTTTGTCCGGGGATGGTGCGAAAATAGAGCGGTATGTTGTACCGTTTTGACCCGAGTAGCCCCAGCAGTGTGTTCCCACTCCAGGTATACGAATTACTTATCTGCACCTCGCTGCTGCTCGCGCAGCCCGATAATCCGCACAGCCGGGTGGGGATCACGTCCGTGATGGCCGCGTTATCCGTGCGTTTCATGGTGGCGCGGCTGTTGCCCGATACCGACGCTGCGGTGTAGTTCAGGGTCACCGAGTCGTTGGTCAGCACATTGAGCACGGCGTCACACGCCACCACCAGCGTGCCGGTGGTTTCCACTTCCCCGTTTCCGCTCAACGCAAACGACGTGACGCTGCCAAACGACGCATTGACCGTACTGACGGTGCACGCCGCCCAGCCGCCGCCGGAGAAAAGCAACAGCAACAGCAGCAGCAGGCGCGTCATGGCCCCTCCCGACAAACCAGCGGACCGTAGGTTTGCAGCTTGTGCTCCGGATTGGCCCCCACGGTCAGGGTCGCCGTGCAGCGTTTTCCGGCAGGGGTGATCACCTCAAGCGGGTTCACATCGCTGAGGTTCTCCAGCCACGCGATGCCGTCATACCCCACCACCGCATTGCTGCGCGAGGCACGTCGGACCTGGCTTCCCACCGGGATCGCCTGCCCCTGCGCATCGTGCAGAATGACGCTTGCCACCCGCTCCTGCTCCATCGGGAAGTCCACCAGATAGCCGCTGTGACGACGAATGGCGATCCGCCGCTCAGTCTCCTTCAGCCGGGTATCCGCCGGCAGATTCAGCGTATCGATCCGGTAGCTTGCCGGATAGTACGCCGACACCCCGCTGACCAGCAGGTAGCCGTTGTTATTCGTTTTGCCGACGGGCTGGTTTTCATAGCTGACGGGCACGTCCGGATGGCCGTCGGTGCTGATCACCACAAACGCATCGTTGATTTTGTTCGCCGCGAACAGCTCGCCGTCCATCAGGACAATGGCGCCCATCGCCTCGCCCCACCAGGTCATGGTGTCCCTCTCGCCATAGCCACCGCCCTGCAGTTCGATATTGTTATTGCGCCAGCCCAGCGTACCCTGCTGATAATCACTGGATTTTGACTGGTTGGCCCAGGCCATGTTCCAGCTAAACCCGCCGTCAGAAGGCATAGAGTGGTTGTAGTTAATGCGCTGCGAGCTGCCTGCATCCGGGGTGTTTTCGAAGGTGACGGCAGCGCTGTCGCGTTCCCCCAGCGGCACCTGCAGCGACAGCGCGACCGTCCAGTCCCCACGCTGCTGGTCCCGACTGCCGGCCAGGTAAATACTGCTTGCCCCCCAGAGATTGCGGCTCCAGGAGAGATTCAGCAGTTCCGTTTTCTGGCTGTCAAAGCTTTCCACGCCGATCCAGGCCGCGCCAATATTGCCGTACTGCCCCAGATTGAAGGTCAGAGAATACTGGTCCGTATTGCGGCTAAAGCTGGCGATGGGTCTGTCATTTTCGTCATATACCGTCGGTTGGTCATAGAGAGCGAGATTGCCAAAGCCGCGATCGCGACGGGTGTGCTGGGTCGCGACGCTAAACTCGCTGGTGCTGTACTGATAGCCCCAGCTGATTTGCCCGCCGTCGTCCCCGCGCATGCGGCTTTGTGAGTAAGAGGAATTCACCACGCCAAACTGGCCGAGCTTTATCACCGTCCCCGCCCCGCCCAGCGCCAGCTCTTCTGCCCCTTCCGCGTGGCCCTCCAGCGTCAGCCAGTCCGTCATCCCGTAGCGATACGAGCCGCTGCCTGCCGCAGGGCCGTAGTCAAAATTCCTGATGCCGTAATTCCGGCGCAGGCTGCCGAGCGTCACGGCCCCGTCGCTCAGCCCTGTTTTAAGCAAATCACTGGTGACATAAAACGGGAGCGTGGTGCTCACCTGGCGTCCCAGCGCATCGGTGGTGACCAGCACCGCATCCCCCGCCCCGTTGATATAGGGCAGATTGGTCAGAGTGAAGGGGCCCGGCTGAAGCTGAGTTGAGCCGGACCGATAGCCGTTGATAAAGAGATCCACCGAGGTGGGGACCGCGGCCTCCCCCGAAAATTCGGGCAGCGGCCATGTCACCAGGTCCGGGCGCAGGGAGAAATCGCGTCCGTAGCTGATACCGCCCATCCGCACGCTGGAGGTCCAGCTCAGGGCATCGCTGATAACGTCTCCGGCGCTCCAGGTGGTCGCGTCATCCTCATTCGTTATCAGCAGCGTGGTGTCATAGCGAACATACCCTTCCTGCTGACCGTCGTTTCCGGTGAAATTTTTCCGGGCGTACCCGGTGGTGGAAAACGAGCCGTTCTCGTCGAAGTAGCGGAGTTCATGCCAGAGCGACGCCTGGCCGCCAGTATGCTCCGTGTGGTTGGTGTAGAGATCGTAATTCAACAGCGCGCCACGCCCGTAGTGCGGTTTGGACTGCGCCGTTTGCGCGCTAAAGGGTGTCACCCGGGCGGCGATCCAGTCCCGGGGAAGGGTCAGCAGCAGGCGCTGCGCGGCGCTGTCGTACTCCACACGAACCTGGCTCAGTGAGGAGAGATTCACCTCTCCGGCGGGCACATGCTCCTGGGGCAGCCCGGCGCGCAGCAAATCGGCGCTGGAAATAAAGAAAGCGCCGTTGCGCTGCGTCACGGGGACCACCAGACCGGTGTCATAGTGGTTGAGCACGAGGGCAAGCTGAAAGACCGCTTCATCATTTACCGCCTGTGCCTGGGGAGGCGGCGGCAAACTGTCGTCGCCGGGTTCGCCCCAGGCTGTGGTACTGACGCAAAGCAGCATCATCATTGCCGGCTTCAGTTGACGGGCGTCGACTGCCATTGTGCGTCCCTGGCATTAATCTGCGCGCTCATCCGGTCTGGCTGACGAACGCCAGCGGGTATCGGCCAGCTACGGGTACTGCCCGGCAGGACGTATCCCAGTAATCCCTCCGCTACGGTGCGTTTTTGCCCCCCCTGCACCAGCGACACCTGGCTAAGCCTGACGTGCACATCCCCCTGATTACGCACCTGTAATGCAGGTTGTCCTCCCTCCTGCGTCACCCGCCAGCTCAGGTTTCGGGTCTCCACCAGCGCGTGATGCGCTCCCTCTTTCAGGGTCGGGATCCCCTGTCCGTAAACAAACAGCGGAATGGAGTAACGCATCTGTAATTTGAGGCCGATGGCGGGTGCAGCTTTGGCGTCAGGCTGCGGGATTTCATCCACGATAATGCGGTACGCCTGTTCAACGCCTGCAGGAACCGCGCCCTGTTTAATAAGACGAATCAGCTGCTTATTACCTTTCTGGATGGTGACAATGGGCGGGCTGGCGACCACGTCCTGCTGCGCGCTGTAGCGTTCGTATCCGCCCTCCTGCTTCCAGCGCACAATCCGCACCTGCATGGTCGTTGCGCTGTTCCCCTGGTTCTGGATCCACAACTCCGTGGCGTTAGCATCGGCGGCAAGCCAGGGATCGATGGGCCAGAGCAGAATGGTGGCCGCCGCCTGCGCCTGTCCGGCCGCCGCGACGCATGACAACACACCCGCCAGACACATATGCCTGATAATTGGCTTCATTGCCTCTCTCCCTTTATTACCATGACAAGGTCACGGTGAGCTGATCGGAATAGGTTCCTGCCGGGCTAAACCCGGTCAATAGCGCCACGCCAAAAAGGGGCAGCGCGATGTTATTGCTGTTGGTATAGGTCACCGGTATCGCCTGGTTAACGCCGATTTCGCTGTTCGCGGCCAGCGAACTGCTGCTGTACAGCCGGTACGGGACCATTTCCGTCCCGTTCGTACGTTTCATTCGGCGAACGGATGAATAATTCTGACCGCCATTAATACTCATAGTCAGCGCCACGCCCGGTGTGCAGGCGATGGACAAGGCCCCGTTTGGTACAAAGCTGGTGCTCACCGGCGCACTTTCCACGCCGTTATGGGTGCCAAAATCCAGCGTACCGAGAATTCCCCCGCTGCCGGTAGCCACTGCGCATCCCGGTACAATGGTCGCGCTGACCTTAAAGGATTGCGATGTTACCGCCCCCGCAGTGGGGAGCAGCAACAACCCGACGATTAGCGCGAAAAAAGGCTGCACGTGTCCCTCTGCGCTTTTGCGCAGACCTATAAAAAGTGCCTTCATGGCAGTGCAGATCTAATAGGTCACGCTGACGTTAATCGTGTCGGTATAGGTGCCCGGTACCACCGTAACGCTGTTACCGCCGCCGGTAATACGTCCGTAGAGGGTGTAACTGTCAACGCCCCCCGCCGTGGACGCGATCGGCAACGCGGCGTTATTAGCTACCACCGTGTTGAATCCGCTGTCGCTGTACAGGCTGTAAGCCACCCCCTGCGCCGTATTGGTCGTGTTTACCAGATAGCGCGCGGGCGTTCCCGGCGAGCCGACAACGGTGCCAGGTGCCGTGGAGTTGGTGTTGCCGGTGATCGCCACCGAATAGCTGGCGGTCGTGCATTGAATGGTGAAGGTATTTCCGCCGCTGGCGCCGGTTAGCTGCGTGGTCAGAGTGGAAAACGTTGCGGGATGGGTGCCGAAATCAAGTATCCCGAAGTTAATGCCGCTTTGGGCGGGCGATCCGTTAATCAGACAACCGTTTGTTAGCGTCAGCGTGGCGCCAATGGTGCCGTTGCTGGTGACGGCCAGGGCCTGATGGGCCGTTGTCGCAGTCAGCAACGTGCCTGCGCAGATCAAAAGGAGTTTTCTTTTCATTTACCACCCTCCAGAAGACGTCTCTGTTCCCTTGCGACATTTTATTTTTAACGTTCAAGATGTTAGCCCCGCTAAACCTTCCTCTGAGGGGGTTATTGAGAATTTAGTTTACGGATATCGCTTCGACCACCCGACGTGGGGCAGGCAAAACCCATGCCCTGACCGGATCATATGTAGATATAAAACAATGGGTTAAATAATAATAAAGGAATATTCCTGCACTTTGACTGAGGATATATCCATAAAAGTGTGATTAGCATCACAATATATCGTTCAGGCATTAACAACAAAATTAATAAAAATTAAAAAGGAGTTGTATCCCCCTACGCTTTGCGTCAATTTATGTGCCGAATAATTTCCCGCGTCGCAATAAAAAATTTATATGTATCGGCGCGGGCTACAACCGAAGCGCATAGAGGGTCTTTTTTCGTGGCAAGTGCAAACAAACTCACACTCTTCATCGTGATATTCATGCTGGCGGGTATTCTTTCAGGGGCGGCAATTCACGAGTACGCATCTGCGGATGCCATCAAAGCCTGGTCGGATAATATTACCCTTCTGACCGATATTTTCCTCCGTCTGATCAAAATGGTTATTGCGCCGCTGGTCTTCAGCACGCTTACCGTGGGCATTATGAAGCTGGGAGAAACCTCCACCATTGGCCGCGTGGGCGGCAAAGCGATGGTGTGGTTTATCAGCTCATCCGTGCTCTCCATTCTGGTCGGACTGTTTATCGTCACGCTGGAGCGTCCGGGAAGCGGTCTGAACCTGACGGTCCCAACCGAGGCGGTAGATACAGGCCTGGCCGTGGGCGGGATGACGCTGAAAGCGTTCCTGTCTCACACCATTCCAACCAGTATCGCAGGGGCGATGTCGAACAATGAGATCCTGCAGATTGTGGTGTTCTCGATGTTCTTCGGCATTGGTGGCGCGTCGCTGGGGCAGAAATTCAACGCGCCGCTGGTGGCCGCGCTGGATGTGGTTTCCCATATCATGCTGAAGGTAACGGGTTACGTGATGTACGTTGCGCCGCTGGCCATCTTTGCGGCGATCTCCTCCGTCATTGCCACGCAGGGTCTTGGCATCCTGTTAAACTACGCCTCCTTTATTGGCGGCTACTACGTTGCCATTCTTCTCACCTGCATGGTGCTGCTGGCCGTGGGTTACATGGTGCTTAAAAAAGAGGTATTTCGCCTGGTCAGCATGCTGAAAGATCCGGTACTGGTCGCATTCACTACCAGCAGTTCTGAAGCAGCCTACCCTAAAACGCTGGAGCAGCTGGAGCGCTTTGGCTGCTCGCGCAATATCGCCTCTTTCGTTCTGCCAATTGGCTACTCCTTCAACCTGGTGGGGTCGATGGTGTACTGCTCTTTCGCCTCGATGTTCATCGCTCAGGCGTACAACATTCACCTGAGTTTCTCTGAGGTGACGGTGCTGATGCTGACCCTGATGCTGGCGTCGAAAGGGATTGCGGGCGTACCGCGTTCTTCGCTGGTGGTGCTGGCAGCGACCATTCCGAGCTTTAATATTCCTGTGGCGGGGATCCTGCTGCTGATGGGAATCGACCACTTCCTGGATATGGGGCGTTCCGCGATTAACGTGCTGGGGAATGGTATTGCGACCGCGATGCTGTCTCAGAATGAAGGTGCGCGGGAAGCGGAAGCTGAGCTGGTAAAGCAGGAAGCGTAATGGCATGAAAAAGGGTGAGGCCTGATGCCCTCACCCCGGCCCTCTCCCACAAGGAGAGGGAGCAAACACAAAAAACGGCAACCCGGTTGCCGTTTTGCATTTACCTACGCTACATGATTCGCCGCGATATCCAGCAGCGCCATCTCTTCGCTGTTCAGCAGCTTCTCAATGTTCACCAGAATCAGCATACGCTCGCCGAGCGCGCCCAGACCGGTCAGGTATTCGGTCGACAGCGTGACCGCAAATTCCGGCGCAGGGCGGATTTGGTCAGACGTCAGGGAGAGGACGTCAGATACGCCATCCACCACGATACCCACCACGCGCTGCCCCAGGTTGAGGACGATCACCACGGTGTTGTCATTGTAGTCAACGTCGCCCTGGCTGAACTTCACGCGCAGATCGACGATTGGCACAATCACGCCGCGCAGGTTGGTGACGCCTTTAATAAACGCAGGCGTGTTCGCGATGCGGGTAACCTGGTCGTAACCGCGAATTTCCTGCACTTTCAGGATATCGATGCCGTACTCCTCATCGCCCAAAGTGAAGACCAGGAATTCCTGCCCTGATGGCTCGCCCGCCAGTTTCGTTACATTACTCATACCGGTCATGTTATTACCTTCTACTTAATCAGGCGGCTGTGTACGCCACACGTTGTTCACGATTTAATCCCTGAAGCGCCGACACGTCGACGATCAGCGCCACGCTACCATCCCCCAGGATGGTGGCAGCAGAAATACCCGGCACCTTGCGGTAGTTGCTTTCGAGGTTCTTCACCACCACCTGGTGCTGACCAATCAGCTGATCGACCAGCAGCGCGTAGCGGCGGCCCGCGCTTTGCAGGATCACCACGATACCCTGCGTGGCCTCGGTCTTCGCCCCGTCCACTTCGAACACTTTCCACAGCTCGACCAGCGGCAGGTACTCACCGCGCACCTCAAGCACGCGCTCGCCGCCCGCCAGCGGATGCAGATCTTCCTCACGCGGCTGCAGGGATTCCATCACCGCATTCAGCGGCAGAATGAAAACTTCGTCCGCCACTTTCACCGACATACCGTCGAGGATCGCCAGCGTCAGCGGCAGCAGAATACGGATGGTGGTGCCGGAACCCTGTTTAGACTGGATCTCAACGTGGCCGCCCATCTCCTGGATGTTACGCTTCACCACGTCCATGCCGACGCCGCGCCCGGAAACGTCCGTCACCTGCTCGGCGGTCGAGAAGCCCGGCGCGAAGATGAGCATGCCCACCTCTTCGTCGGTCATGTTTTCATTCACCGCCATCCCCTGCGAAATGGCCTTCGCCAGGATGCGCTCGCGGTTAAGACCGGCACCGTCGTCGGTCACTTCGATGCAGATGTTCCCGCCCTGATGTTCCGCTGAGAGGATCAGGTTCCCGACCGGGGATTTCCCGGCGGCAATGCGGTTTTCCGGCAGTTCGATACCGTGGTCCAGGCTGTTACGCACCAGGTGCGTTAACGGGTCGATGATGCGCTCGATCAGGCTCTTATCCAGCTCCGTTGAGCTGCCCATCAGGGTCAGTTCAATCTGCTTATTCAGCTTGCTGGCGAGGTCGCGCACCAGGCGCGGGAATCGGCTGAAGACATATTCCATCGGCATCATGCGGATGGACATGACCGATTCCTGCAGATCGCGGGCGTTACGCTGCAGCTGGCCCATGCTGGTGATCAGATCGCCATGCGTGACCGGGTCCAGTTCATTGGAGCGCTGCGCCAGCATGGACTGGGTGATTACCAGTTCGCCAACCAGGTTAATCAGCTGATCGACCTTCTCAACGGCAACGCGAATGCTGGTGGACTCGCTGGAGCGCGCGGCCGGTTTTTCAGCGCGGCCAGGTGCTGCGGTCTCTTTTGGCACAGCCTTCAACGCCGGTGCCGCAGACGCAACAGCCGGTGCCGCAGCCTGGGCAACGACGGCAACCTCTTCTGCTGCAGCCGGCGCTTCTGCCGCGGGGGTTTCCGTTTCGAAAGCAATCTGGTCGGCTTCAATCACAAAGCACAGCACCGCCACGATATCGTCCTGACTGATACCGTCATCGAGGGTCGCCGCGAGGCTGTCTTTGCCTTTCACCACATTGCTTAACTTCGCCAGGTTGCCCAGCTCTTCTTCCAGCAGGTTAACTTCGCTCTCTTTCAGGCGTGACAGCACAACGCGCAGTTTGCCCGCTTGCGCAGCGGGCGCGGCCTCTTCAGCAGCAACCGCATCAACAACGCTCAGTTTTGCCGCAGGGACAACGGCTGCAGCGACCTCACCTTTTGCTTCCAGGGCGAGCTGGCGCAGCGCATTGCAGATGTATTCAAAGCTGGCGGCATCAGGCTCTGCCGAACTTTTATAGGCGTCGAGCTGTTCCTGCATAATATCTTTGGTTTCCAAAAACAGGTTGATAATGTCGGTATTGAGCTGCATCTCACCGCGTCGTGCTTCATCGAGCAGGTTTTCCATTAAATGGGTCGTTTCCTGCAGGATGGTAAATCCAAACGTTCCGGCTCCGCCTTTAATGGAATGCGCCGCGCGGAAGATGGCATTGAGCTGCTCGGAGTCCGGTGCTTCGGGCACCAGATCGAGCAAATGTTGCTCCATATCCGCCAACAATTCGTCGGCTTCATCAAAGAATGTCTGATAAAAATCGCTAATATCCATGCTCACGCTATCACCTCGGATTGGCTGGTGGCGATGTTGGAACGGCAGCCGCAGGGACGGCCCCAGGCTGTTTTAAATCGTCCAGTGACTCATTCTGACTTTCGGCGTTTTCATGCAGGATGGCCTGCTCCGCCTGCTGGTTCAGCACTAAAAGACTGATACGACGGTTGATGGCGTCATCCGGCCCGCGGTCGGAGACGCGCATGGTTGCTGCCATGCCGACCACGCGCAGTACCTTGCCATCATCAAGCCCACCTGCCACCAGCTCGCGACGCGAGGCGTTGGCACGATCGGCAGAAAGCTCCCAGTTGCTGTATCCCTTCTCCCCACTGGCGTACGGGAAATCATCCGTGTGGCCCGACAGGCTGATTCGGTTAGGAATACCGTTCAGCACCGGGGCAATAGCGCGCAGAATATCGCGCATGTAAGGTTCAACTTCCGCACTCCCGGTTTTAAACATCGGGCGGTTCTGGCTGTCGATAATCTGAATGCGCAGCCCTTCCTGGACCAGATCGATTTTCAGGTGCGGACGCAGCGCGCGCAGTTTGGGATCCGCTTCAATCAGCTGATCGAGATCGCCACGCAGCTTTTTCAGGCGCGCCTGCTCCATCTTTCGTTTCAGCTCGTCGATGTTCGGCTCTTTTTTCACCTCACCCTTCTGCTGGGTGTAATCATCGCCGCCGCCAGGAATGGGGCTTTCGCTGTTAGAGATACGCTGCCCACCGGTCACTGCCGTCGCCAGCGGGGTACGGAAATATTCAGCAATCTGGATAAGCTCTTTCGGGCTGGAGATGGAGATCAGCCACATCACCAGAAAGAACGCCATCATTGCGGTCATAAAGTCGGCGTACGCGATTTTCCAGGAGCCGTGGGAACCATGTCCGCCGCCCTTGTGCTTGCGTTTTTTTACGATGACGATCGGATGGGACTGGTTTTTCATGCGTCCTCAGTTGTCGTCTGTTGGTTTGGGTTTTTCACCGCGCGCACGTGTTCTTCAAGCTCGATAAACGACGGACGCTCGCTGGAGTAAAGCGTTTTACGGCCAAATTCAACCGCGATCGGTGGCGCGTAACCGTTGAGGTTAGAGAGCAGCGTGATCTTCACGCACTGCATCATTTTGGTGGTTTCCGCGCTCTTCTGGCGCAGCACGCTTGCCAGCGGAGAGATAAAACCGTAAGCCAGCAAAATACCGAGGAAGGTACCCACCATCGCATGGGCAATCAGCGCGCCCAGTTCGGCCGCCGGGCGATCCGCTGAGGCCAGGGCGTGTACTACCCCCATGACCGCCGCCACGATACCAAACGCCGGAAGGGAGTCGCCCACCAGCGCCAGGCTGTTGGCCGGCACTTCTGATTCGCTTTCGTGGGTTTCGATCTCTTCGTCCATCAGCGCTTCGATTTCGAAGGTGTTCATATTGCCGCTGATGATGAGTCGCAGATAGTCGACGATGAAATCCAGCATCATGGCGTCCGCCAGAATGCGCGGATAGCTTGCAAAAATCTCGCTCTCTTTCGGATTTTCAATATCCCGTTCGAGCGAGAACATTCCCTGCTGTCGCGACTTCGCCATCAGGCGATAGAGCAGCGCCAGCAGATCCATATACATGCTTTTGGTGTATTTCGAGCGACGGAACAGCAATGGAATTGCTTTCAACGTGCCCTTGATCGATTTACCGTTGTTACCAACGATAAAAGCCCCTACCCCTGCGCCGCCGATGATAATAAGTTCAGCCGGTTGATAGAGTGCTCCAAGGTGCCCGCCGGTCATCATGTAACCGCCGAAAACTGTACCGAGAACTACCAGGTAACCTAATAAGATAAGCACGACATCATCCTTCCGCTAGTGACTATGGCAAGGACGTCCAGTTCGCAGCGTTTACCGTTTGCGGGGTAAAAAAAAGCAGCGGTAATTGCTTACCGCTGCTGGAATCTTGCCCACACGTTCGGGTTAAACAGCTTGTTCGATCTGTTCATCCAGCAGTTGTGGAATAATATCGGCAGCATCCCGGGAAAGTTTACGTCTTTTTACTGCGCGGGATGGCGGCTGACATAAACTACAGGCGAAGCTGCCTGCAGGCTGATGAGCATGGGTAATAAAATTGCCATCGCAGCAATTGCAGCGCGACAGTTCAAGCATTCCGCTCTCAACAAAACGCACCAGCGTCCATGCGCGGGTCAGCGCCAGCAGAGGGCCTTCTTCCTGCTGTGGGCATTGTTCAAGGTAAAGTTTGTACGCTTTGATCACGGCGTCTACGCCGCTACACAAACCGGTTTTGAGAAGATACTGCCAGGCATTACAGAACATGGAGGCGTGGATATTCTGCTCCCAGGTCATAAACCAGTCCGTAGAAAACGGCAGCATGCCTTTCGGCGGGGGACTACCACGTAACTCTTTATACAGTTTGATGAGGCGACCACGGCTCAGCTGAGTCTCGCTTTCCAGCATTTGTAAACGAGCACCCAGCGTAATCAGCTCCATGGCCAGCTGTATGTCACGCGCTTCCTGAACAATGCTTTTTTCGCTCATTGCTAGGCCCTTTTCTTACGGGCTGCGTCATCAGGCTGGCTGATGTCGCTAAGCAAGCGAGTGGAGAGCAGAATACCGGTATGGATCTGTTGGAGATCGTCAACGCGGGATTCCTGCGTCAGACGCGTTATCGTCTGCGGATTATCAAAACGGAACTGGCACACCAGTTGATTCGTTTCCGCCAGTTTTACCATCTGTGGGAGGGTTAACCCACCCAGCATGGTTGCCATTTCTTCGTTAATACCCAGACGAAACATCGCGGACGCTTTGTCCTGACTAATTAAACGCTGCGCGAGCAGTAAATATGACAAATTGATGTCATAGATATGTTTTAGCAACTCGGATGTATGCATTGTTCCCATCCCGAATAACCAACTATTATTTTTATGCGGAAAGACCGCACCCCGTGATGTCGCCGGGAAATCACCCGGTATAAAAAAGAAAAGGCTAAATGCATAGTTGAATCTAGGTTTGTATTCATCGAAACGCGCAAGGGATGCAACAGGGTTACATCTCTGACACGGTTTATCATTTCTTACAAATAACTAAGATTTTTCCTAATTCGACGCAAACTCTACTCGTCAGATTTGCCACATACAATGCAGGCACCCTCAAATTTAAAAAAAATGTGATCCACGTCACATAATTTAAGCGAATACACCCCATAAATCCATCAGTATGACTTCTAATTTGCTCATTTTTTGCTCAATCAGCACTGTTTTGTATTCTTAATCGACGAATACTCATGCATAAGCGTGAGCAAAAGTGGCATGCAACGTGCTTTTACCATTACGTGCAGCATCAGCAATCGTTTACATCCCATATGTTTCAGGGACACATTTTGATTACCTCTATAAAACATATAGTTATGCATAGCGGCCGAAAAAATTGTTTCTGCGCGTAATCATTTGAAATGCGTTTATAACTTGTTAAAACCATTTGATAGCGAAAGCGCAGATTTGTGTGACTTACGTTAAGTTGTTAATTTTTTTCATTTAGGCTCGTTTTTTAGTTATTCTTCTTATAAGAATAATTAATGAATAATTATGATTAGCTTCACACTAATGTCGTATTCAACTCTTGCGGAACCAGGAAATTCGCGGTAATGGTGATGTAACGCTGCCTGTCAGACATCTTAAGGAGTGCGCCATGAGTTACTCCCATCTTCTTGTTTCTGTTGCTGTTTCCCCCGAAAGCCACCAGCTTGTCGCCCGGGCCGTTTCGATCGCCAGGCCCCATAATGCGCGCATCAGCCTTATCACCCTTGAGGCCGAACCCGAGATGTACAATCAGCTGGCGGCCCCCATGCTGGAAGATATTCGTGAGGTATTGCAGGAAGAAACACAGCAGTTTCTGCGAGAGCTTGTCGAAAAAGCAGATTACCCTGTACATGAAACCGTTATTGCGACGGGGGAACTGAATGCCCATATTCTTGATATGTGCCGCAAGCAGAATATTGATTTAGTGATTTGCGGGAACCATAACCACAGCTTTATATCGCGGGCTACCTGTGCGGCAAAATCTATTATCGCCTCAAGCGAGGTAGACGTGCTGTTAGTACCGCTTGGAGGGGCTTAACCCCCCCAGAGGAAAATCAGGCGAGTTTAGGGAAAGTCGCGATCTTTTTTTGCAGATCGCCTTCATGACTTTGCGGGGTTATTTCGCGTAGATCCTCAATAAAACGCGCCTGCCAGTGATTAATATCGTTTTTACGGATCGTCTCCATCATTTCGGCATGGCGGGAAATTCGCTCCGTCAGCGGCATTGTCAGGGCGCGGTTGAGGGCGTTAGCCACATCATCCCGATCGTAAGGGTTTACGAGCAGCGCAGAGGTCAGTTCGTTCGCAGCCCCGGCAAACTGGGAAAGCACCAGCACGCCCGGATCCGCAGGGTCCTGAGCCGCCACATACTCTTTTGCCACCAGGTTCATCCCGTCACGCAGCGGCGTGACCAGCCCCACGTCCGCGTAGCGGAAGACCTTCATCAGGATCTTACGGTCAAAATGCTGATTCAGATAAAAGAGCGGCGTCCAGCCCAGCTGGCCGTAGCGCCCGTTGATGCGCCCCGCTTCTGTCTCCAGTTGATGACGGATATCCTGGTAGGCCTGGACTTCCCCGCGCGACGTTGGCGCGATCTGGGTATAGCGGATTTTACCGTGGTGTTGGGGGTATTTATCCAGCAGCGTTTCATAGGCCAGGAAGCGTTCCGGCAGCCCTTTGGAATAATCCAGACGCTCTACCGAGAAGATATTCTTCACATGCTTGAGTTCATTCTTAAGCTGCGCCAGCTTCGGCGGCAGCGGGCCGGAAGCCTGTTCCGCAATTTCGTCGGGTTCAATCCCTATTGGATACACTTCGGTATGGAAGGTTTTCCCCCACGCCGTATGGCTTTTACCGCCCCTGGTGACCAGACGCGCTTTGCCTGATACGGAGTCCAGAAACGCGAGACGGTCATTTTCGGTCTGGAAGCCCAGCAGGTCATAATCACACAGCGCCTCCAGCAGCTCTTCATGCGGCGGCAGCGCGGTGAAAATCTCCGGCGTCGGGAAAGGAATATGCAGGAAGAAGCCAATCCGGTTATTGACTCCCCTTTTACGCAGCTCCCGGGCGAAGGGCAGCAGGTGATAATCGTGGATCCATAAAATATCGTCTTCTTCTATTAAAGGCAGCAGTTTATCCGCCAGCAGTGCGTTTACGCGCGAATAGCCCTCGAAGGACTCACGCTGGAATTTCACCAGGTCAAGACGATAGTGAAACGCAGGCCACAGGACGGCGTTGGAGAACTGCGAGTAATACTCGTCATAGTCTTTCTCCTTTAACGCAAATGATGCCCACGTAATGTTCCCGCGCGTCACCTTTTTAAGCGGTTTCTCTTGTTCATTGATTTCACCACTCCAGCCAAACCACAGCCCGCCAGCGGCTTTTAAGGCACCTAATACCCCTACCGCCAGGCCACCTGCACTGGCTTTTTTATCATCAGGCGGTGCAATTCGGTTAGAGACGACGACTAAGCGACCCATAATGGTTTCCCCCTTTGTTTTGCGCTATTTGTTGTTGTTGCTGGTTAGCGATATCAGAAATCCACTGCCAGACACCGGCGACATTCGCCAGACGCCATTCAGCGACAGTGTCACCAGGCCCCACCTTAACGGCGATCCCTCCGGCCTGTTTTACCACGCGAAACCCGGCCTCATCGGTCAGGTCATCGCCAAAAAATACCGGTGTACGTCCCTTAAATGGCGGTTCCGCCATAAACGCCGCAATAGCAGCGCCCTTATTAATGCCCTCAGGTTTTATCTCAACGACGCATTTCCCCGGCTGCAGCGCAAGCTGCGGGTGTGCATCGGCCACGCTGCGGGCAATCGCAAAGATCGCCGCTTCGTGATGCGGAGCCTGCCGATAGTGCAAGGCGAACGCCATGCCTTTCGCTTCCAGTTCCGTGCCCGGGAGCGATGCCAGCGCTAAGGAGAGTTCAGTCTGTAACGCCTGAATTAAGGTATCGGGGAGTGATACAACATGCAGTTGATCATGGATATCGCGGCGCTCCGCTCCGTGTACACCGGCTAGCGGAAAGTGGTAAGGACTGGCGAGCACGTCCAGCTCGGCCATTGAGCGCCCTGAAATCAATGCCAATGCGCCCTCGTTCAGTCGAGAGAGCTGCTGCAAATTCTCTAACACCGTATCCGGTACGACCACGTCGTCAGGATGCGGCTGGATCCCGGCGAGCGTCCCGTCGAGGTCAAAAAAGAAAGCATATTTTCCGGGCAGTACAGGCGGTGCGGTTAACAAGTCAGCCACCCTAATCCTCCTTACGGTTTACGAGAGGTAAACGCCTTTACCTCTTTCATAGCCATGTAAGTATAGACAGTGTGATGGGCCTCGCCATTTGACAACCGCCCCGCCAGCAAAACTGGCGAGGCGGTTCAGGGGTCAACTATGGTTATTAGTTGAGCAATAAAAAGTCAGCGCTGGAGTTACACGGTACGCTTCGCTTTTTGCTTGTAACGGTCGAAAATCACGGCTGCCAGCAGGATCAGGCCCCGCACGACGTACTGAGAGAACGGCGAAATATTCAGCAGGTTCATGGCGTTCTCCACCGTGCCCAAAATCAGGATACCGGCCACCACATATGAGATTTTTCCGATGCCGCCCTTGAGGGAAACGCCCCCTAAAACGCAGGCTGAGATGACGATCAGCTCATAACCGATAGAGGTCATAGGCTGTCCGCTGGTCATACGCGAGGCCAGAATAATCCCGGCAGCGGCAGAGACCAGCCCCGAGAGCACAAAGATAATAATCTTGGTTCGTACGACCGGCACCCCTGCCAGACGCGCCGCTTCTTCATTACCGCCGATCGCCAGCGTGTTACGGCCAAAGGTGGTGCGGTTCAGCAGGAAGCCGAACAGGATCAGGCAGGCCACGGTGAGCCAGATAGGCGCCGGCAGGCCCAGCCAGTTAGCATAGCCCAGCGTAAAGAAGCGCTCGTCTTCAATCCCCACCGCTTTGCCGTCGGAGATGATATAGGCCAGACCGCGCACTATCTGCATCGTCGCAAGCGTGGTGATCAGGGCGTTAATCTTCAGGCGTGCGATAACAAAACCGTTCACCAGACCGCTGATGACGCCGAGCAACAGACCGGCAAAAACGCCAATCCACAGGCTTTCCGTCATGTTGATCACCACCGCCGTGGTGACGCCCGCACAGGCGATAACCGAGGCTACCGACAGGTCGAAATCACCGGAGGCCAGACAGAAGAGCATGCCGCAGGCCACCATGCCGGACATGGAAATAGCCAGCCCCAGCCCTTTCATATTAATAAAGGTGGCAAAATTAGGCACGAAAATCGCACAGGCGATGAAGAGTGCGGCAAAGACCACCAGCATGCCGTACTGATCCCAGATACGGCCAAAACTGAATGCCGACTTCGGCGCTCCGGATGTAGTAACAGAGGACATCATTAACTCCTTACTCAGGCGACTGCCTGGCTGACTTTAGGCATGGCGAGGTTCAACGCCTGTTGTTCATTCGCCTGTTCATGAAGTAATTCACCGGCGATTTCACCTTCCCGCATCACCACAATGCGGTCGGCAACGCCAAGCACCTCAGGCAGATCGCTGGAGGCGAACAGCACCGCCACGCCGCGTTTTGCCAGTTCATAGATCACGTTGTAAATCTCGTGTTTTGCGCCCACATCAATACCGCGCGTCGGCTCGTCCAGCAAAATGACCTTCATATCTTCCGACAGCCAGCGGCCCAAAATGGCCTTCTGCTGGTTCCCTCCTGAGAGATTCATAATCAGCTGTTCCGGGCCGGGGGTTTTGATGTTCAGCGAGCGAATATGGTGGTCGGCGTTGCTCGACTCCCAGCCGTCGTTTATCAGGCAGCCCGCGCGGATAAACTTACGGCGGGCAGAAATGTTGATGTTGTCGCGCACCGAATGCACTGGAATGATCCCCTCCGCCTTGCGGTCTTCAGGGCAGAGCATCATTCCGGCCCTGATTGCATGGGCAGGTTTCTGAATATCCACCGGCTCGCCGTCAATGGAGACCTGGCCTGCGGTAATGCGGGTACCGCCGAACAGTCCTTTCATCAGCTCGCTGCGCCCGGCCCCCACCAGACCAAACAGCCCGACGATCTCACCGCTGCGAACGGATAACGAAACCGGCGTTCGCACGCCTGGCGCTTTGACGTTGTCCAGGCGCAGGCGCTCGGGGCCGTACTCGCGCGGTTTCCAGTGATAAATATCGCCCAGATCGCGCCCGACCATCGCCTGAACGAGCTGATCATGGTTAACCTGCTGCATATCGGTAAAGGTGCGCACATAACGCCCATCTTTAAATACGGTGATGGCATCGCTCAGGGCAAAAATCTCCTCCATGCGGTGCGAGACATACAAAATGGTGCGGCCTTCCTGACGCAGCTCGCGGATCACGCGGAACAGGTTTTCGATTTCACGTGCGGAGAGCGAACTGGTGGGTTCATCAAAGGCAATAATTCTGGCGTTACGCGCCAGCGCCTTGGCAATTTCAACCATCTGCCACTGGCCGATGGAGAGGTATTTCAGCGGCGTCTGGGGATCGACGTCCAGACCCAGGTGTTTAAGCTGCAGCCCCGCTTCATAATTAAGTAGCGAACGATTCACTACGCCGCTTTTGTGCGGAAGCTGCCCTAAATAGATGTTTTCAGCCACGGTCATCTCAGGGATGAGGTGCAATTCCTGATAGATAATGGCGACACCAGCGTTGAGCGCCGCCGTGGTATCGGCGAAGGCCACCTCTTCGCCGCGAATGGCCAGCGTGCCGGTTGTTGGCGCGTAGTTGCCGCTGAGGATTTTTAGCAGCGTGGATTTCCCCGCTCCGTTTTCCCCCATCAGGGCATGAACCTGGCCGGCATAGCAGTCGAAGCTGATATCGGTCAGCGCGTTAACACCGGGAAACGTTTTCCCGATGCCGCGAAAAGAGAGATACGGATTAGACTGTTGCATAACGACTCCGTGATTCCTGTAGTGTGTACGTCTGGCCCCTTACGGCGAGTAAGGGGCACAATCACAGCGTATTACTTACCGCCCAGTCCTTTTTTCGCCAGTTCCTCTTTGAAGTTGTCGCGGGTAATCAGCACCACGTCGGTCACTTCTGTAAATTTCGGCGGTTCTGCCCCTTTGGTTACCCAGTTGAAGAGCATTTCGCTGGATTTGTAGCCATGGACGTCCGGGCTTGGCAGCAGAGAGCCGTAGAAGCCGGTGGCCTGCGCTTTGGACAGCTCGCTCACCGCATCCACGCCGTTGATGCCGATCCCAATGACGTCTGGCGCTTTGAAGCCCTGGCCTTCCGTCGCGCGCACGCCGCCCAGCACGGTGTTATCGTTCATGCCGACCACCAGCCAGTGTTTCACTTCCGGGTGCTGGACCAGCATGGAGTTCGCGGCATCAAAGGCACCCGGGATGTCGTTAGATTTGGTAGGCACTTTGTAGATCTGTTTTTCCGGGAAGCCGGCCGCTTTCAACGCGTCCATTGAACCGGTCGTACGGCGACGCGCCGTGTCCAGCTCGTCCGCGGTGATAGCCATGACGGCGGTCTCTTTCACATCCCAGCCGCGTTTCTGCATCTCCTTATAAAGTTCCTGCCCCTGACGTTCACCGATTTTGGTCGCCGCCATCATGACCAGTGGAACGCTGTCCATGGGTTTGCCTTTGGCGTTAACGAACTGATCGTCAACCGCAATAACCTTCATGTCATAACCGCGGGCTTTTGCCGCAATTGCTGACCCAAGTTTGGGATCCGGGGTACAGATAACAAAGCCTTTCGCGCCGCTGGCCGCCAGGCTGTCGATGGCGTTCAGCGTTTTCTCACCGTCCGGCACGGCGATTTTAATCACCTCAAAACCTAAATCTTTTCCGGCTTTATCAGCGAATTTCCACTCGGTCTGGAACCAGGGTTCTTCCGGCTGTTTTACCAAAAAACCGAGTTTTAAATTCTCAGCGATAGCGGATTGTGACATAACGGCAGCCAGACCGATGGCCGCCAGCGCTTTAGTAAATTTGTGCATGGTAAACTCCAGCTTTAGCATTCTTTTCTGTAGGGAAGATTTGCGTGCTTCTTATTTAATCGGACTTAAAACAAGGCATTAGCGCTTACCTCGTTATAAGCGTTATTGCTGGTGATAGTTTTAGCGGGAAATTAATCATCCATAAGAGAGCCCCATCACACCGCAGAATTACAGTAATTGCGTACATAAATTCAGCGAAAAATGACATAAAAATGGCAGGAATTGTCAGACAAATGAAAGGGAGGTGAGCAGAATAATCCATAAGATTAGCTAAGAAATCCCTGATGCCTTACGGGGGTGGCGCTGCGGCTATCGCCTGACGAGGGAACCATGCTTTTTATCAAAAAAGCGAAAGAGGCATAAAAAGGCGTTATTACTTAAAAATTGATTTAGCGCAAATTTAGTAACGCATCATATATTTGAAATGAATAATCTGTATTTATTTTTTTTACAGAGCATTATTCCGGCTAAATATTCACGAACATAAACCAGTACAACCAAAAAGACATTTACTTTTTAATATCAATAACTTAATTAATTTTCATTTGGTGGCTATATATTTGTATTTTTGTACTATATTAAACTTTGTAATGTATGGTAAACACAGCCTAATTAAGAGTTTTCTTAATCATAAGACAAAGGTATGCTTATTTATATCGAACACAGGAAGTGAATTTTCGATCGACTTCAGTTACTGCAGAAATTGCATTTCTGTTTTTCTTCGCATTTGCCTGACTGTCAGGTTAAGCAGCGGACATCACGTCCCACAGTCTATAAGGATATGAGTATGGCTACCCAAACGATGATGCAAAAACTTAACGCGCAGATGAACCTTGAGTTCTACGCCTCGAATCTGCACCTTCACTTAAGCGCATGGTGTTCTGAGAAAAGCCTCACGGGCTCTGCCACGTTCTTTCGCTCACAGGCACAAAGCAACGTCACCCATATGATGCGCGTCTTTAACTTCCTGAAGGCCGCAGGGGCTAACCCGGTAGTTAAAGCCCTCGATGGGATCAACGAAAATTACTCTTCTCTGGAAGAACTGTTTCAGAAAACGCTGGAAGAGCATGAGCAACGCTGCACGACGCTCAACAGGCTGGCCGATGAAGCCAGAGCACAGCATGACATTACCACCCTTAAATTTTTACGCGATATGGACAAAGAACAGCAGCAGGACGGTATGCTGCTGAAAACGCTGGTGGATGAGATCCATAATGCCCGACAGGCAGGTTTATGCCCGGAACAGGCCGACCGCCACCTGCTCGACCTGGTGGCGGTGCAGCATCACTAAGCGTTTTAACCTGCCCTTTCCCTGATTCTGGGGGGCAGGTTCCCCTCCCCTTTCACCAACCCTCTGCTTTTGCTGAATTTTAACAAATCAGATCTCGCTCCCAATGATTAACCTTACAAAATGTAATGATTTATTTAATTACATAATCATTGACGAGGGAGCAGCATGATCACTATTGAGTTTGTTGTCATTCTCCTCTGCCTGCTGACGGGTACACGTTTCGGCGGCATGGGGCTTGGGTTAATCAGCGGGATTGGCCTTTTTATTTTGTGTTTTGTCTTTGGACTTCAGCCCGGCAAGCCGCCGGTTGACGTCATGTTAACCATTCTTGCGGTGATTGGCTGCGCCGCCACCCTGCAGACGGCGGGTGGCCTTAACGTCATGATGCAGTTTGCTGAACGCCTGCTGCGCAAACACCCACAGCACATCACGCTACTTGCCCCTTTTACCACCTGGATGCTGACCTTTCTGTGCGGCACAGGGCACGTGGTCTATACCATGTTTCCCATCATTGCGGATATCGCGCTTAAAAAAGGGATCCGACCGGAACGCCCAATGGCGGTGGCATCGGTGGCATCCCAGATGGCGATCACCGCGTCTCCGGTTTCCGTCGCCGTCGTGTCGCTGGTCTCCATCCTGGCTGCGCAGCATGGGATAGGTCACGCGTGGGGGATCCTGGAAATTCTCGCCGTGTCGGTTCCCGCTTCACTTTTCGGGGTGGCGATTGCGGCCCTGTGGAGTTTACGCCGCGGGAAAGATTTGGCTGACGACATCGAGTTTCAGGAAAAACTAAAAGATCCCAGGCAGCGCGAGTTTATCTATGGCGGCACGGAGACGTTGATGAACCAGCGTTTTCCGAAGCAGGCCTACTGGTCGACATGGATTTTCTTTGCCGGTATTGCGGTGGTGGTCCTGCTCGGGGCCTTCCCTGAACTGCGCCCCGCCTTCGAGCTGAAAGGCAAAATGACGGCGCTGTCGATGAACCTTGTCATTCAGATGATGATGCTCATTGCCGGGGCCGTGATGCTGATGGTCTGCAAGGTCAATGCCTCCGCTATCTCAAACGGCGCGGTATTCAAGGCCGGCATGGTGGCGATCTTCTCGGTGTTCGGGGTGGCGTGGATGAGTGATACCTTTTTCCAGGCGCATCTCGACGAGTTAAAGCTGGCGCTGGAAGGCGTTGTGAAAAGCCATCCGTGGACGTATGCCATCGTGCTTTTCCTGGTGTCGAAGCTGGTGAACAGCCAGGCCGCGGCCCTGACGGCCGTGGCGCCGATGGGGTTGATGCTGGGCATCGATCCGAAAATGCTGATCGCCTTCTTTCCGGCGTCATACGGCTATTTTGTCCTGCCGACCTACCCCAGCGATTTAGCCTGCATCGGCTTTGACCGCTCGGGGACGACCCGCATCGGCAAGTTCATTATTAACCATAGCTTTATTCTGCCAGGGTTAATTGGCGTAAGCTGCGCCTGCGCGGCGAGCTACCTGCTGGTGCAAACCTTCTTTTAACCGCATCAACGGGCGACACGCGTGGTCGCCCGTGCGCAGGTTTAATGAGACTCACCCTGCGGCGTGAAGCGCAGCTCTATGAGCGCGATGGCTTTCTGGATCGCGCGAAGCGTAACCGGATCGGCAGCAGCAGGATGGCTGGCAAAATCGATATTTTTCAGCTGAGTGGACATCTTCTCGCGCACTTCAACTGGCGCAATAACGTCCAGAACATCAAGAATTTGCTTGATAACCAGCTGACAGGCGACAACGTCAGATACCAGTTCCTGATCGGCGCTCAGGTTTTGTGACATGGGGCTTTCTCCTTATTCAAAGGCCGTCATAGTATCAAAACGTGGCCCCTGACATCTTCCCTTCATCGCCGCAAGACATAAAAAAACCCGCCGAAGCAGGTTTTTCTGTCAGAACATGGCGCCCGGCGGCACGTCTTTAAAGGTGCGGCAGTAGTTGGCCCACATACTTTTCAGGATTTTGCGCAGTTTCATTGTGATGCTCCATTAACGTGTTATACAACGCTGTCGTCAATGTGCCTATAATATGACCACGGTCACAAAAATCAATATTTTTGTGATGCGCATCACAATTTAACTCTCGAAGAGATCGTTAACCCACGATACCGCGAACAAAATCTTCGATCGCCTTATCCTGGCAATTTTCGAAGAAGCACTGCTGGAAACGCGGGCCGGAAACAGCGGTCTTTACCAGCTCAGGATCGATGGCGCGCAGCGAGTCCAGATAGTTATCTTTCACTACGGCCGCTTTCACCTGGTTCAGAATACCGGCGTTACGCACCTGCGGCTCTTTACGCTCTGGCGGATAACCCTCCCCTTTGCGGCCGGTGAATGCTTTTTCAAAGATAAAGCGAACGTTCAGCTCCGCCCCCCAGCCAAAACCTTTGGCAAACGGCAGCGAAAGCGCATTGCCGTTGTTGATTTGCGCAAAGAGGAAAGCGTCTGCGGGATCGATGCAGTAGCCGCAAATCACGCCAGGGTGGATGTTTAACGACATCAGCGCCCCCTGCCCGGTGCCGCATCCGGTGACCACGAAATCTACCGCTTTCGCATTCAGCAAAATACTCGCCATAATGCCCAGGTGGATGTAGGTCAGGTGATGATCGTTTTCGTCGCTCATACCGACGTTATATACCGGAAACCCTTTTTCATCAGCTACCGTTTTCAGCTCTTTCAGTATCACCGCGTTTTTGGCCGCCTGGCTGTTTTCCATCATCAGTGCAATTTTCATTATCTCTCTCTCCGGGATGCGCTGCGGGCGAACCCGCTATGGATACCTTTTCATAATTTACCCTACTATCAAACAAACGCACTTTCAAAGTAAATGAAATATGGTTTTAAAAAAATAAATGCGCGCTCACAGATCTGTGACAAAAGCGCCTCACGTCGTCCGTTGCAAAGAGAGAAGAGAGATTGTCCGGCTATTCGGGGGATTGCAGCGGGCATCTGCGGGTACGATAACGTATTTCCATCCACTCAGAGCGAACCATGAAAAGAGTCATCGTAGCCGGCGCTATCCTGCTGCTCGCAGGGTGCAGCGTTAACCGTCAGGCGGAAATCAGCAGCCTCGATGCCCCGAACGGCATTGTCCGCCTCGACTACGGCCAGGCAGTGCTGCAAAACGCCTGGTCCGACGAATATGTTAATAACGGTACCGCGGTAAAAGCCTGCCAGAACATGGGGTATGCCACCGCCTCTGCCTACGGGCAGCCCGTCAAAACCTGTACCCTGACAAGCGGCTCTTTGTGCCTGAACGAGAGCGTGACCATTCAATATAAATGCATGGGGTATGCCGTTAACCCTAAGTCAAATAACCCCTGGTATTAATCAAAGCTGCCAGCGCGTGCTGGCGCTTTATTTAACTAAGAACAAAAATAATTCGCATTAATAAAGATAAATATCGCCAATGCGTTTTATTCCCATTCGTATTTTGAACTAATAAATATTTAATTTTACTTTTTGCAAATAATTAAATAACAAATTATAGTGTCGCTCATTATGAACCCGTAATAATAATCCGGAGCGCCACCATGCTGAAAACTGAAATGATCGACAAGCTCAATGCGCAAATGAACCTTGAGCTCTATTCATCCCTTCTCTACCAGCAGATGAGCGCCTGGTGCAGCTATCACAGCTTCGAAGGTGCGGCAGCGTTTCTGCGTCGTCACGCTCAGGAAGAGATGACCCACATGCAGCGCCTGTTCGATTATCTGACCGATACGGGCAGCCTGCCGCGCATCGAGAACGTGGCATCGCCTTTTGCCGAGTACAATTCTCTCGACGAACTGTTCCGCGCCACCTATGAGCACGAACAGCTGATCACTCAGAAAATTAACGAACTGGTTCATGCGGCAATGATCGGCCAGGATTATCCAACCTTTAATTTCCTGCAGTGGTACGTCGCTGAACAGCACGAAGAAGAGAAGCTGTTTAAATCGGTGCTGGATAAATTATCGCTGGTGGGTAAATCCGGCGAAGGACTTTACTTTATTGATAAAGAACTTTCGACTCTCGATACGCAGAATTAATATCAGCGCGGCGCCGGTTTCCGGCGCCGCGTTAATTTACATACACCCCGCGCAGCTGGTGCAGCGCCAGTCGTGAGGATTCACGGCCTGGTAAAAATTGCGGTAATTCGCCGTCTCCAGCGGAATACCCGCCTCGAAAAACAGGTCGGTTAGCCAGTCGACGTTCTCAATAATCCACTCATCTTCCTGTAGTCCCTGGGCGAACGCCTCATCCTCGGGATCGATAATCGAATAAATTGCCCACGTGCCCATGTCTTTTTCGCGTCGGGACTCCGGCAGCGTCAGGGGCTGATTCTGCCAGCTGATAATCCAGTGACCGTGGCATAACAGATTGCCTCCCCGGCTCCATGCCGCGGTAAATGGATTCTCCCCCGCCATAAAAACCCTCACTTTATTTTATTATTTGTACAAGGTGTTTACGTTACGCCTGAATTTCGCGCCGTAATATTGCCCTTATGAAGTAGGCATCACCCCATAAAGGATTGGAGGGTTAGCCGGGTGTAAAATAATCATTACACGACTTGTAACGGTGATTTGACGAATTACCGCTTTTCCCTTACTCTGCGCCGCAGAATTTGTCGCGATTCACCATCGTTGTAGAGGAAAGCGTGAAAAACAGAACCCTGGGAAGTATTTTTATCGTCGCCGGAACGACGATTGGCGCAGGAATGCTGGCAATGCCCCTGGCCGCAGCAGGCGTGGGATTTGGAATGACCCTGCTGCTGCTTGGCACGCTCTGGGCATTAATGTGCTACACCGCACTGCTGCTGCTTGAGGTATACCAGCATGTCCCCGCCGATACCGGACTGGGTTCGCTTGCGGCGCGCTACCTGGGACGCTACGGCCAGTGGATCACCGGCTTTAGCATGATGTTCCTGATGTATGCCCTGACCGCCGCCTATATTAGCGGTGCCGGAGAGCTCATCGCCTCCAGCGTCAATGACTGGTTTGGCTCAGACATTACCCCTGCCACGGGAGCCATCTTCTTTGCGCTCATCGGCGGCGGCGTGGTCTGCGTGGGAACCTCGCTGGTCGATCTGTTTAACCGCTTTCTCTTCAGCGCTAAAATTCTGTTTCTGGTTGTCATGCTGGTGCTGCTGGCGCCGCACGTGCACAAGGTGAACCTCCTGACGCTGCCGCTGGAAAAAGGTCTGGCGCTTTCCGCTATCCCGGTTATTTTCACCTCGTTTGGCTTCCACGGCAGCGTGCCAAGCATCGTCAGCTATATGAACGGTGATATTCGCAAGCTGCGCCGCGTCTTTGTCATCGGCAGCGCCATTCCGCTGATCGCCTACATTTTCTGGCAGTTGGTGACGCTGGGCAGCATTGACTCTTCA
This sequence comes from Enterobacter asburiae, assembly GCA_011754535.1. Lineage (NCBI taxonomy): Bacteria > Pseudomonadati > Pseudomonadota > Gammaproteobacteria > Enterobacterales > Enterobacteriaceae > Enterobacter > Enterobacter asburiae. Next base: position 2,971,301 of record JAAQVN010000001.1, read on the forward strand.
ACCTTCGTCGGGCTGATGGCGCAGCACGCTGGCCTGAACGGTTTTCTGTTGTCCCTGCGCGAGGTAGTCACCTCGCCGCACGTGGAGCTGGCGGTGCACCTGTTTGCCGACCTGGCACTGGCGACCTCATTCCTGGGCGTGGCGCTCGGCCTGTTTGATTACCTTGCCGACCTGTTCCAGCGCCGCAATACCGCCGTCGGGCGGTTGCAGACCGGCGCCATTACCTTCCTGCCGCCGCTGGCCTTTGCGCTGTTTTACCCGCGCGGGTTTGTGATGGCGCTGGGCTACGCGGGAGTGGCGCTCTCTGTCCTGGCCCTGCTGCTCCCTTCCCTGCTGGCGTGGAAAAGCCGTCAGCAGCATCCTCAACAGGGATACCGCGTGGCAGGCGGGAAACCGCTGTTGTGCGTTGTGTTTAGCTGCGGGGTGATGATTATTCTGGTGCAGGTGTTGATTGCAGCGGGGATGCTGCCGGAAGTGGGTTAAATATAAAAGGGGCTATCATCAGCCCCTTTTTTATCAGTGCAGGCAGCAGCTCTTAAACTTCTTCCCGCTGCCGCAAGGACACGGATCGTTACGCCCCACCTTCGTGCCGTTCACGACAGGCTTCTTCGCTTCCGGCTGCTGCGGGTTCTCCACCCAGTAGTTGTATAAGCGCAGGGCCGCAGGCTGGATGCGCTCGATGCTGGCGATATACTCCTCTTCGGACAGTTCATCCAGCTTCTCGCTGTTCTCTTCCGTTCCGTGCAGGGCAATCACCTCGAGGTCGGCCTTCAGGGCTTCCGGCAAGGCTGACCAGTCCGTCAGCGCCACACCGCGCATGTAGCCATAGCACCACTCTTCGACCACGGTGTAACTCTCCCCGTCAACGTCGTTATAGCCGAACATCGGCTCAAACTGATCCGGGTACTCGCTCAGGCGCTCGGCAATGTCGTTCATATGCTTAAAGCAGAGATCGATAAAACGGTTCATCTCACGATCGTTTTTCCAGCGCGGAATGTATTTCTCCCCGCCCCACACCGCCACCAGCCAGGCATCTGGCTCAACGACAACAGGGCCGGAAAGCACTGCGGTAAACATGCCGTCCAGTTCGGATACGTCAATCACGGACGCATCGTCATGACCGTAAGACATTAACGTCTCTTCCAGCCACGCCATTTCGCTTTCATTTAATGGACCTTCCGTCATCGCGGACACTCCTGATAAAAAGGAAAGGATCCTACCACAGATCGCACGCCTGCCCTGGCTGAAGTTTAGGTCTTTATTGCTGCAAAAGCGTGCAAATCGTGACCGTTGCACAACTTATGGGCTTTATTGTTAACGATGTGTGATCTCCGCTGTAATTTCTTCCGCTGCCCCAGGGCGGGATAACGCGGCACTCTATACTCAAAGATGTCATATCCCCGTCAAGGGGTTAACCATTCTGGCAACGTTTTTGCTTGCTGTTCTTCGCGCGACGCTGCGCATGGAAACCTCGCCGTATCACGCAGGATGCCGTTCGTTTAGTGCATTTTGTTCTTGCTCGTGTTTTTGGATTGGCTGCGCCCTGGGCGTTCAGGCTTACGCCGTGGTGCAAAAACCTCTTTGCTAAGGAACATAATAATGTCGCTGAAATTTATCAGAACTCCCCTTTCTCTTGTGTTGGCCGGTTGCCTGGTGACGGCGTTTTCCGCCCGGGCAGATATTGTGATTGGCGTGGCCGGGCCGTTCACCGGACCGAATGCCACCTATGGCGATCAGTACTGGCACGGCGCTACGCAGGCCGCAGAAGACATTAATGCTGCAGGCGGGATTAACGGTGAGAAGATCAAACTGGTTCAGGGGGATGATGCCTGCGAGCCTAAGCAGGCCGTGGCCGTCGCCAACCGCTTAGTCGACCAGGATAAGGTCAATGCCGTGGTCGGCCATTTCTGCTCCTCCTCCACCATGCCCGCTTCCGAGGTGTATAGCGACGCCGGCATCATCGCGATTACCCCCGGCTCGACCAATCCGCTGATCACCGAGCGCGGCATGAGCGACATGTTCCGCATGTGCGGCCGCGACGACCAGCAGGGCCAGGTGGCCAGCGACTTCATCATCGACAAGCTGAAAGCCAAACGCGTGGCCATCATTCACGATAAAGACACCTATGGACAGGGGCTGGCAGACGCTACCAAAGCGGCGCTGGCGAAACGCGGGGTCAAGGATGTGATGTATGAGGGGTTATCCCGCGGTGAAAAAGATTTTAACGCGCTGGTGACGAAGATCGGTGCCCAAAAACCGGACGTGGTGTTCTTCGGCGGCTGTCACCCGGAAGCCGGCCCGCTGGTTCGCCAGATGCGTGAACAGGGCGTGCAGGCGAAATTCTTCTCCGGCGACTGCATTGTCAACGAAGAGATGGTGACTGCGGCGGGCGGCCCGCAATACACCAACGGCATTTATATGACCTTCGGTAAAGATCCGCGCCTGATCCCGGACGGTAAAGCAGTTATCGAGAAATTCCGCGCCGGTAAATTCGAGCCGGAAGGTTACACCCTCTACTCCTATGCTTCCGTGCAGGCCATTGCCGCGGCCTTCAAGGCCACCGGCGGCAAGGACTCTGCCAAAGCCAGCGAGTGGCTAAAGGCCAATTCCGTCGACACGGTGATGGGCAAAAAAGCCTGGGACAACAAAGGCGATCTGAAAGTGTCTGACTACGTGGTTTACCAGTGGGACGACAAGGGAAAATATAAGGAAGTCGAGTAACGGGACGGAGTCACGCTCAACGTCGGCGGGCCTGCCCGTCGGCGCGTAATAAACATCAGGCTGCGCGGCTCGCGCAGCCTATAAAACGAGCGCGCTAAAATGAGTACATTCTTCCTGCAACAGTTAATCAATGGCTTAACGCTGGGCTCCGTCTACGGCCTGATCGCCATCGGCTACACCATGGTGTACGGCATTATCGGCATGATCAATTTCGCCCACGGCGAAGTGTATATGATTTCCGCCTATCTCTGCGCCATTGGCCTGGCGCTGCTCTCTTTCTTCGGGCTTGAGTCATTCCCCCTGCTTATTCTGGGTACGCTGGTGTTCACCATCGCGGTAACCGGCGTGTACGGCTGGACTATCGAGCGTATCGCCTACAAGCCGCTGCGCAACTCCACGCGACTGGCGCCGCTTATCTCCGCCATCGGGATGTCGCTTATCCTGCAAAACTACGCCCAACTGAGCCAGGGCCCGCGCCAGCAAGGGGTGCCGACCATGCTTGACGGCGTGATTCGCCTGCATTTTGGCGACGGGTTCGTGCAGATAACCTACACCAAAGTGTTTATTCTGGTCGCCTCGTTTGCCGGCATGCTGATCCTTACCTGGATAATCAACCACACCCGGCTGGGGCGGATGTGCCGCGCGGTACAGCAGGATCGGAAGATGGCCTCCATTCTGGGCATTAACACCGACCGGATTATTTCGCTGGTTTTTGTTATCGGCGCGGCGATGGCAGGCCTGGCGGGCGTGCTCATCACCATGAATTACGGCACCTTTGATTTCTACGTCGGGTTTGTGATTGGCATTAAGGCCTTTACTGCGGCAGTGCTCGGCGGCATCGGATCCCTTCCCGGCGCCATGCTGGGTGGCCTTATCCTCGGCGTCGCGGAAGCCCAGTTCTCCGGCATGGTGAACTCGGACTATAAAGATGTCTTCTCATTTGGCCTGCTGGTCATGATCCTGATTTTCCGTCCCCAGGGACTGCTTGGGCGCCCGATTGTGGCCAAAGTGTGAGGGAGAGAATGATGACATCGCACGGTTTTTCTCTTAAACGCTGCATTCTCGACGCGATTTTTTCCGGGCTGATTGCGCTGATTATCTTCGGCCCCATTGCGGGCGTGGTGCTGGACGGGTACAGCTTTAACTTCGCCGGACAGCGGCTGGCCTGGATGGTTGGCATTGTGATGCTGGGGCGTTTTCTGTTGAGCGCCTTTTTAGGTACCGCCGCGGGAGCCCGCTTTCAGGCTCGCTTTGAGGCCGATAGCGCGGGCGTGTATGTACGGCCTCCGGAATACAAAAGCCGCATGCGCTGGATTATTCCTCTGGTGATTGCTCTTGCGGTTTGCTTTCCGTTTGTCGCCACTAAATATGTGCTGACCGTCGCTATTCTCGGGCTGATCTACGTGCTTCTTGGCCTGGGGCTGAACATCGTCGTGGGGCTGGCCGGCCTGCTGGACCTGGGGTACGTTGCGTTCTACGCGATCGGGGCGTACGGTCTGGCGCTGGGATACCAGTATCTCGGCTTAGGCTTCTGGAGCATGCTGCCGCTGGCGGCGATCATGGCCGCCGCCGCAGGCGCCCTGCTCGGTTTCCCTGTGCTGCGCATGCACGGTGACTATCTGGCCATCGTCACCCTCGGATTCGGGGAGATCATTCGCCTGGTACTGAACAACTGGCTGACCTTCACCGGCGGCCCCAATGGCGTCTCGGCCCCTCCTCCCACCTTTTTCGGTCTGGAGTTTGGACGACGCGCCAGGGAAGGTGGCGTGCCCTTCCACGAATTTTTCCACCTGACCTACAACCCGAACATGAAGTTCATCTTTATCTATACGGTGCTGTTTCTGGTGGTAATGCTGGTGCTCTACATCAAGCACCGCCTGACGCGGATGCCGATTGGCCGTGCGTGGGAAGCCCTGCGGGAAGACGAAATTGCCTGTCGCTCAATGGGGTTAAATCATGTGCTGGTTAAGCTCTCAGCCTTTACGCTGGGCGCGTCGACCGCGGGCATTGCCGGGGTATTCTTCGCGACCTACCAGGGGTTCGTGAACCCGACCTCATTCACGTTCTTCGAATCGGCGCTGATTCTCGCCATCGTCGTGCTGGGGGGTATGGGCTCGACGCTGGGCGTAGTGCTGGCCGCCTTTGTGCTCACGGTCACGCCGGAGCTGCTGCGCAGTTTTGCTGAGTACCGCGTCCTGCTGTTTGGCATGCTGATGGTGGTGATGATGATCTGGCGTCCGCGCGGTTTGATCCGCATTAACCGCAGCGGGTTTGCCGTGCGTAAGGGCGTGGCGCCATGAACGAAACGATATTGCGCGTTGAACATCTGATGATGCACTTCGGCGGGATTAAGGCGCTAAACGACGTCAACCTGGACGTGCAGCGCGGCTCCATTACCGCCCTCATCGGGCCAAACGGGGCGGGAAAAACAACCGTGTTTAACTGCCTGACGGGCTTCTATAAGGCCTCCGGCGGCAGCATTTTATTTAATACCCGCACAAAAACGACCAACGTTATTCAGGTCCTCGGACAAAAATTCCAGCCGGGCGACTGGATTAACCCCGCGCAGCTCGGGCAGCGCCTGTTCTACAAAATGTTTGGCGGAACGCACCTGGTGAATCGCGCCGGGCTGGCGCGCACCTTCCAGAACATTCGTCTTTTCCGCGAGATGTCGGTCGTGGAAAACCTGTTGGTCGCGCAGCATATGCGCGTTAACCGCAATCTGCTCGCCGGGATTTTAAACACGCCGGCATACCGGCAGGCGGAGAGCGACGCCCTGGACAGAGCCTTCTACTGGCTGGAAGTGGTGGACCTGGTGGAGTTCGCCAATCGCCTGGCGGGAGAGATGTCGTACGGCCAGCAGCGGCGTCTGGAGATCGCGCGGGCAATGTGTACCGGGCCCGAGATGATCTGCCTGGATGAACCCGCCGCCGGGCTTAACCCGGTCGAAACGCATAAGCTCAGCAGCATTATTCGCTTTCTGCGGGATCGGCATGACATCACGGTATTACTGATTGAGCATGATATGGGGATGGTGATGGAGATTTCGGACGACATTATCGTGCTCGACCACGGCGATGTGATTGCCAGAGGAAAACCCGAGCAGATCCAGCATGATGAAAAGGTCATTGCCGCCTACCTGGGCATGGATGAAAGCGAGGTGATCCTATGAGCGAACCGCTGCTGGCATTTCGCGAGGTGGACGTGTTCTACGGCGTGATTCAGGCGTTGAAACAAGTTTCACTGGAGGTCCATAAAGGTGAAACCGTGGCGCTGATTGGCGCAAACGGCGCGGGGAAATCGACATTGCTGATGTCCATCTTTGGCCAGCCCCGTATCCGCAACGGGCAGATCCTTTTCAGTGGTGAGGATATCAGCCATAAATCCACCCACTACGTCGCCTCCGGCGGCATTGCGCAGGCGCCTGAAGGCCGGCGCGTCTTCCCGGATATGACCGTTGAAGAGAACCTGCTGATGGGGACCATCCCCATCGGTAACCGGTATGCGGCTGAAGATATGCAAACCATGTTCGAGCTGTTCCCTCGCCTCAAGGAGCGGCGCAAGCAGCGTGCGATGACCATGTCCGGCGGGGAACAGCAGATGCTGGCTATCGCCCGGGCGCTGATGAGCCGTCCGAAGCTGCTGCTGCTGGATGAACCGAGCCTGGGCTTAGCGCCGATCGTGGTGAAGCAGATCTTCCAGACGCTGCGCGAGCTGGCCCGCAACGGCATGACCATCTTTCTGGTGGAGCAGAATGCGCACCATGCGCTGAAGCTTTCCGACCGCGGATATGTGATGGTTAACGGGCAGATCCGGTTGAGCGGTAGCGGCGAGGAGCTGCTGGGCAATCAGGAGGTGAGGAAGGCGTATTTGGGTGGGGTGTGACTGGCAAATTCCAGGCACAAAAAAACCACCTTTCGGTGGTTTCACGACACTGCTTATTGCTTTGATTATTCTTTGTTTCCCATGGTACCCGGAGTGGGACTTGAACCCACACAGCGCGAACGCCGAGGGATTTTAAATCCCTTGTGTCTACCGATTCCACCATCCGGGCTCGGGAAGAAAGTGGAGGCGCGTTCCGGAGTCGAACCGGACTAGACGGATTTGCAATCCGCTACATAACCGCTTTGCTAACGCGCCGTAAAACTTTTCAAACTGACACCCGCTGCTGCGCATGTCTTTAATCTGGAGCGGGAAACGAGACTCGAACTCGCGACCCCGACCTTGGCAAGGTCGTGCTCTACCAACTGAGCTATTCCCGCATGTCATCAAGCTTACTGCTAACCGCTTGATTTCACTATCGTCCGGCTTGCTGTGCCGCCGTTCGATGCGTTGCATTCTACTGATATGACGTTATGAGTCAACGTTATTTTTTGCTTCCCCGGATCGTTTGCTGAAAATTACGGCGAAACGATCACTGTTCAAGCAAATCCCCGCGCGCAGCGTTCAAATATTGCAGCATTGACCACAGCGTCAGCACCGCCGCTACCCACAGAAGACCGATCCCCGCCCACTCTACCCAGGCGTTCGGGCGCCAGAGCATCCAGACCAGCGAGGCCATCTGCGCGGTTGTTTTCACTTTACCAATCCAGGACACCGCCACGCTGCTGCGTTTCCCCAGCTCAGCCATCCACTCGCGCAGCGCAGAGATGATGATCTCACGGCCGATCATGGTTGCGGCGGGCAGCGTCACCCACCAGGTATGATAGTGTTCAGCCACCAGCACCATCGCGATAGCGACCATGACTTTATCGGCTACCGGATCGAGAAACGCGCCGAAACGGGTGCTTTGGTTCCAGCGGCGCGCCAGATAGCCATCAAACCAGTCAGTTACCGCTGCGATAAGGAAGATCAATGCGCAGGCAAACGGTGCCCAGACAACCGGCAGATAAAATGCCAGCACAAAGAACGGAATGAGTACAACACGAAAGAGAGTGAGCAACGTAGGGATATTATATTGCATAGTGACGGTAACTATTTGTTGTCAGTAAAATTTAGCTCTATGTTGCTACAGAGCCCTCAATGTTTCAACGAGTAGTAGATCTTTTCTGCCAGCCCTTGCGAAATACCCGGCACTTTTGCAATTTCCTCCATGCTGGCGTTGAGTAATCCTTGCAATCCGCCCATATATTTCAGCAGCATCTGGCGGCGTTTTGGCCCCACGCCCTCAATGGTCTCAAGCGTGCTCGTGTTTTTGACCTTCGCCCGTTTTTTGCGGTGCCCGCTGATGGCATGGTCGTGCGACTCATCGCGAATATGCTGGATAACGTGCAGCGCCGGGGAGTCCGGTGGCAGGCTGAAGCCCTCGCCTTCCGGTTCGAAGAACAACGTCTCCAGACCGGCCTTACGATCGGCCCCTTTTGCCACGCCTAACAAAAGCGGATGGTTTTTGTCCCACTCAACGTCAAGCGACTCAAATACCGCTTTCGCCTGACCAAGCTGCCCTTTCCCGCCGTCGATAAGAATGACGTCAGGGATCTTGCTTTCTTCAATGGCCTTACCGTAGCGACGGCGGAGCACCTGATTCATGGCCGCATAGTCGTCACCCGGCGTGATGCCGGTGATGTTATATCGGCGATACTCGGCGCGCAGCGGGCCGTTGGCGTCAAACACCACACAGGACGCCACCGTCTGCTCACCCATCGTATGGCTGATATCGAAACATTCCATTCGCTTCACTTCCGGCAACTTCAGGAGCGTCGCCAGCGCGGTTAAACGCTGGCTGATCGTAGATTGCTGGGACAGTTTCGTGCTGAGCGCCGTCGCCGCGTTGGTTCGCGCCAGCTTCAGATAGCGCGCACGATCGCCGCGCGGTTTGGTTTGAACATTGACCCGACGGCCTGCCAGTTCGGAAAGCGAATCGGCCAGCAGGGTTTTATCGTCAAGATTAAAATCAAGCAAGATCTCGGAGGGCAACGTGCGCATCTGGCTGCCCTGCAGATAGAACTGGCCGACAAACGTTTCCACCACTTCTCCCAGCTCAGTGCCGCCAGGCACTTTCGGGAAATAGCTGCGGCTGCCGAGCACTTTTCCCTGGCGAATGAACAGCACATGCACGCAGGCCATGCCGGCATCGAAGGCCACGCCGATAACGTCGAGATCGTCACCGGTATTCGAGACAAACTGTTTCTCAGTGACTCTGCGCACCGCCTGGATTTGGTCGCGGATCCGCGCAGCTTCTTCAAACTCAAGCGCGGCGCTGGCTTTTTCCATTCGCGCGATCAGCTGGGTTAAGACCTGATCGTCTTTGCCAGCCAAGAACAGGCGTACATATTCCACCTGCTGCGCATACTCGTCTTCACTGACCAGCCCGGCAACGCAGGGGCCAAGGCAGCGCCCAATCTGGTACTGCAGACACGGGCGCGAGCGGTTGCGGTAGACGCTGTTTTCACACTGGCGGATCGGGAAGATTTTTTGCAGCAGCGCCAGCGTCTCCCGCACGGCATAGCCATTCGGGAAGGGGCCGAAATATTCACCCTTCGCATGTTTTGCGCCGCGGTGCATCGCGAGGCGCGGATGGGTATCGCCACTCAGAAAGATAAACGGATAAGACTTGTCGTCCCGCAGCAGCACGTTATAGCGCGGCTGGTAGAGCTTAATATAGTTGTGCTCAAGCAGCAGCGCTTCCGTCTCGGTATGCGTCACGGTGACATCAATATTTTGAATAAGTGAGACCAGCGCTTCGGTCTTACGGGAGGCAAGGTTGCTGCGGAAATAGCTGGAAAGACGTTTTTTAAGATCTTTGGCCTTCCCCACATAGATAACCGTACCGCCAGCGTCATACATCCGATAGACGCCTGGCTGGCTGGTAACGGTTTTCAGAAATGCTTTTGAATCGAATACATCACTCACTGACTTAACAACGTCTCCGCGTTACATAAACCGTGCCGGATGGCCAGATGAGTCAGTTCAACATCACCATGGATGTTCAGTTTACTGAACATTCGATAACGATAGCTGTTGACCGTTTTCGGGCTGAGATTCAGCTGTTCTGAGATCTCATTCACTTTCTGACCCTTAGTGATCATCAGCATAATCTGCAATTCACGCTCAGACAAACTGGCAAAAGGTGATTCCGTTTTCTCGGGTTCGATCTGGCTCAGCGCCATCTGTTGCGCAATGTCAGAGGCAATGTAACGCTGCCCGGCAAAAACAGAACGGATAGCATTAACGACTTCCTGCGGAGCGGCGCCTTTGCTCAGGTAACCGGCTGCCCCCGCCTGCATCACCTTCGCGGGCAGTGGGTTTTCAGTATGCACGGTCAGCATGATGACTTTCGTGTCAACAAAGGTACGCGCGATTTTGCGTGTTGCCTCAAGACCACCGATACCGGGCATATTCATATCCATCAGCACCACATCGGCCGAGTTTGTGCGGCACCATTTTACGGCATCTTCCCCACAGCACGCCTCACCGGCAACTTTAATACCTTTAATATCTTCAAGAATGCGTCGTATCCCTGCGCGCACCAGTTCGTGGTCATCAACAAGAAGGACGTTGATCAAAGGAAATGTCTCCAGAATAGGGATAACGCTACTGAGTGATAATTTGGCTTATATTAACGGTTTTCATCACAAGATTAAAACGTTAAAAAATCGGCCATTCGATTTTGCTCTCGTTTTTGGAAATTAGCCTGTACAGTCCATGGAAAGAGAGCCCTGCCATCAGAGCTTTTCCGCTTTTTTTAAGCATCTGTATTCAAAAAGTTACAAAAAGCTTGCTTGTTTTTCTCGCGGAAAAACCGTCCTCAAATTTTTGTAACAATAATTAACGGCAAGTAAACCAGGCGCAAACAATTAATAGCCGTACCAGAGCATCAGTTTACCGTCTGGCTGCGTTTACGCAAATAAACACCGACGTAAAAGTACGAAAAACAACCGCTGCATTTTTTGCTGCAGCTTGTGGTATACTCCGCCGCCTTGACTTTCGTCGTCGCGCTTTAGCGCCGTTTAATAATGAGGAAAATAAATGAGCACACCTGAATTTGCCACTGCGGAGAATAACCAGGAACTGGCACAGGAAGTAAACTGCCTGAAAGCGCTGCTAACACTGATGCTGCAGGCGATGGGCCAGGCTGACGCTGGTCGTGTGATCATTAAAATGGAAAAACAAATCGCGCAGATGGAAGACCAGGCGGAATCGGCCGTATTTGCTAACACCGTTAAGCAAATCAAACAAGCGTACCGCCAGTAACAAAAAACGGCTGGATGCAGTGCATTCAGCCGTCCACTCGTCTGTCACGCAGAACGTACTCTCTAATCAGATCAATCCCGTAGCCGCCGCGTAACAGGCAATCTGCGTCTTGTTTGGCGCATTAAATTTTTTCTGCATATTCTTCTGATGGAAGTTAACCGTATTCTCTGAAATAGAGAGAATGATCGCTATTTCCGCAGACGTCTTCCCTTCCGCAGTCCATTTCAGAATTTCTCGTTCGCGTTTGCTGAATTTCATCTCAGGCGGCATAACCATCTCATCTTCAAAACGCAACAGCGCGGTTAATGCCATTTGCACCAGCATCTGAAGCCGCAGCTCTATTTCCTCGCCGGCAAATGGCCCTTCCTGCACGCTAGTACGAGAAACAGAGAGGAAGCCGAGCGCATGATTAGGCAGCATCAGACACTGCGTTATTCCCGAACGTAAGCCGAAGTCCTGCGCACTGCTCCATAATTCCTGAGCATCCGCGAATAATGCGTCCGTCCAGGGTAAATGCCCCTGAATGAAATTCTCCGGCTTAAGCACCGGATCGATGGTGAAATAGTTCGCTGATTGATATTGCGCCAGCCACTGCTGCGGATAAGTGGCATACACAGAAATTTTAGGTCGCGTAAACGGCACGGGATGGCGCACACAGAGTGCGTAATAATCGAATTCCAGCGCCTGAGTTTGTCGCTGAAGTTCCTGATATACCTCGGCGGCACAGGTCAATTCCTGAAACCGGAGGGAGCAATCCCGTCGCCAGGTGAAAAAGTCTGAATCCTTCATACTTACTAAAAGAAGCCTCTGAAAAGATAATCATTATTATGGTGAATATAAACTAACACATAAAACTTATTTCTAACTACAAAATATCGGCAATAGTGCAACTGCGCTATAGATAAGGGCTATTCTGGCCGGGCGGAATAAAAGAACATCGTTTAAGGAGTAGAGCGAGAATAATTTGCTCCAGAGAAAGTTTCTGGAGCAAATCAGTGCAGAAATGCTACTGCATGAGGAATTTTTCCAGGAACTGACGGGTTCGCGGCTGCTGAGGATTAGCAAATAAGCTTTTCGCCGGTCCCTGCTCCACAATTCGCCCTTGGTCCATAAAGATGGCCCTGTCCGCCACATCGCGCGCAAAGCTCATCTCATGCGTCACGATGACCATGGTGCGTTTTTCCTGCGCCAGCTGGCGGATGGTGTTCAGCACCTCACCCACCAGCTCGGGATCGAGCGCGGAGGTCGGTTCATCAAAGAGGATCACATCAGGCCGCATCGCCAGCGCCCGCGCTATCGCCACGCGCTGCTGTTGCCCCCCCGACAGGCGGCGCGGATAGCTGGTTTCTTTACCTGCCAGCCCGACTTTGGCGAGCAATTCGCGCGCGCGAGCCGTCGCTTCTTCTTTTGGCTCACCTTTTACTATGACCGGTCCTTCAATAATATTCTCCAGCACCGTGCGGTGCGGGAAAAGGTTGAAGCTCTGGAACACAAAGCCAACATGCTGACGCAGGCGGCGAATCAACCCTTTCTGCTGGCTGATGGATTTACCGGTATCAATCGTTATCTCCCCAACCCGAATGGTGCCCCCTTCCGGCTGTTCAAGCAGGTTGATACTGCGCAGCAGCGTAGTTTTACCCGATCCGCTCGGGCCAATAATCGCCACTACTTCGCCCTGCTCAACTTCCAGGTCGATCCCGTGGAGCACCGTTTGCCCGTGGAATTTTTTCACCAGGTTTTTAACGTCGATAGCACTCATTTTGGATCACGCTCCTGGCGGTTAAGCTGGTTTTCAAAATAGTTTTGCAGCGCGGACAACACCGTCGCCATCACCCAGTAGATCAGCGAGGCGGCCAGATACATGGTGAAAACTTCAAGGGTGCGTGAGGTAATGAGCTGCGCCTGACGGAACAGCTCCGGCACCTGAATGGTTGCTGCGAGTGAGGTGTCTTTCACCAGGCTGATGAAGCTGTTGCTCAGCGGCGGAAGCGCTACCCGTGCAGCCTGCGGCAGAATCGCGCGACGCAGCGTCTGCCACGGCGTCATCCCAATACTGGCCGCCGCTTCCCACTGGCCTTTATCAATTGACGAGATCGCCGCGCGGAGGGTTTCGGAGGTATAGGCCGCCGTATTGAGCGACAGCCCAATCATTGCCGCCGGGATCGGATCCAGCTCGATCCCGAACTGCGGTAAACCGTAGTAGATCATAAAGAGCTGGGCGATGAGCGGCGTACCGCGAAACACGGAGATATAAAAGCGCGCCAGCCAGCGTACCGGCAGGATGGGCGACATGCGCATTAAGGCCAGAATAAAACCCAGCACCAGCCCGAAGAACATCCCGCCGATACTGAGCTGTAACGTAAATACCGCACCTTTCAGCAGGAACGGCAGCGAATCAATAACCAGTTGAATACTTTCTTGCATTATTATTTTTCGACCTGATTTTTAGACATGAGGATGATAAGCAAACAGCGCGGGCGCCCCGCCGGTGTGCACAAATAAAATCGGCCCTTCATCCTTAAAGCGTTTCTGCGCAATGCCATCGATAAGCCCGGCCATCGCTTTGCCCGTGTAGACCGGATCGAGCAGTATACCCTCAAGGCGCGCCAGCAGCTTAACTGCTTCCATCCCCTCTTCGTTAGGCGTCCCGTAACCCGGTGCAAAATAGTCATCCCAAAGCCGGATCTCGGCCCTGGCCTTCAGCTCCAGCTGCTCTGCCACCGCCTGTTGCAGAGTCACTACTTTTGGCTTCTGGTCCGCGACGCTGCGGGACACCGTCACGCCAATCAGCTCAACCTCCGGCAGCAGCTGTTCAAGCCCCACCGCCAGCCCGGCATGCGTGCCCGCGCTTCCGGACGCGACGACCACCGACGAGAGGCTAACGGCGCCCTCGCACTGCTGCGCAATTTCCAGCGCACTTTCCACATACCCCAGCGCGCCCAGCGCATTCGAACCACCGACGGGAATAACGTAGGGACGGAAACCCTGCGCTTCCAGACGCGTGGCCAGTTCGTTAAGCTGCGAGGTCGGGTCGGTCAACGCATCCACCATCTCCACCTGCACGTTAAACAGATCCAGCAGCAGACGGTTACCGTTGGTCAGATAGTTTTCCGCCTGCGTACCTATCGGGTTTTCCAGCAGGGCCACGCAGTGAAGCCCGAGCTTTGCCGCCACGGCCGCCGTCTGACGAACGTGGTTAGACTGAATGGCCCCGGCGGTGATCAGCGTGTCCGCCCCTTCGCGCAGCGCGTCAGCCGCCAGAAACTCCAGCTTGCGCAGCTTATTGCCGCCCATCGCCATCGGCGTCACGTCATCGCGCTTAATAAAAATATCGCGTCCCAGATAATCAGAAAGTCGCGGCAGGTACTCCAGCGGCGTCGGCGCACCGATAAACTCCAGACGGGGAAAGCGCGTTAGATTCTGTAGTGACATGGATTCTCCGGTAACTCAGACAAAATGTGATATTTTTCATTATGCACGCAGACGCGTAAGAAATAAAAAAGGCGCTTTTGAAAGCGCCTTTTTTTCACGTCACCGACTTATTTGGTGACGTCTGCCCCGAACCACTTCTCAGACAGCGCCTTCAGGCTGCCGTCTTTCTGCATGTCAGCAATCGCGGAATCAATGGCTTTCACCAGATCCTCATTGCCTTTACGAACGGCCACGCCGGATTCCTGACGAGAGAACGCATCACCCGCTACCGCGAGGGTATTGTTGGTTTTCTTCACCAGATCCAAAGCGGCCAGACGGTCAACCAGAATGGCGTCGATACGGCCTACGCGCAGGTCCTGATATTTCGTCGGGTCATCATCATAAGTGCGGATATCCACACCCTGAACGTTCTGGCGCAGCCACTCTTCGTAGTTGGTTCCCAGACCGACGCCAACTTTTTTGCCTTTCAGATCGGCAGCCGTTTTGATGGAGCCTTCGTTACCTTTCTTCACCAGCGCCTGAATACCGGACACGGTGTACGGCGTGGAGAAGTCATACTTCTTCTTACGCTCGTCAGAAATGGTCACCTGGTTAATCACCACGTCAATGCGTTTGGAGTCCAGCGAAGCCAGCATACCGTCCCATTTGGTCGGTTTCAGCGAGGCCTTAACGCCGAGGTGTTTCGCCAGTTCTTCTGCAAATTCCACTTCAAAACCGGTGAGTTTGCCGTCATCACCCTGGAAACTGAACGGAGGATAGGTTCCTTCCAGCCCAACCAGCAGCGTGCCGCGCTCTTTTACTTTATTCAGCAGGTTTTCTGCGGCGAACGTTTTTACGCTCATGCCCGCAACCAGCGCGACGGCCATAACTCCCATCAGCGCCTGACGACCCAGAAGTGCAAATTTCATAAATACCCCGATATAGTGGAATTTTTACGTAGTGTAGAGAAATCGCCTGCAACGTCAAAGGCGACTGCGCTACATCTTATTCTTTTTTAATATATATCAGAAGTTGTTCCGGCGAGCGCTTTCTGCTTCACGGAACCCGGCATTTGCACCTTATATTGTGCATACTTGCGCAGCGCAATACGGTAGTTGTTGGTGCTGGTTGCAGGCAGCCACGGTTCCAGATTTTCATCCAGATAACCGGTCTTGAGCAGATCGCGAGAGATATTGTTAACGGTCAGATGCTGCCCAAGGCGGCGCAGGCGAACCACATATTCGCGCACGGTGCCGTGGCTCATCTCCGTTTGTTCGAACAGGAACTGCTTGAAGCCGATGATGTCGAAGAAGTCGCTTTGCTCTTTGCAGTGAAGATCGCCACAGAAACGGCAAAGCGCCACCCACTCTTTTTGCTCTTCGAGCCACGCGGCTTCATCCATTAACGTGTCGAGGCGAGAGATTGCGATTTTGTTCACGATCTCGCCGCGGCGAACCAGCGTGATACGATCGAGTAATTTGTTACAGTGGGCGCAATGCGTCTGGCTGTGTTTAAAGTCTTTCAGGTAGCGGCTTAAAGGCCGTCTTTTAGATTGCTGCACCGTCATGATAACTCCTGGTTGTCAATACGTTGTGCGGCATTTTTCGGGTGATTGAATCACCTATAACTTACCCAGCTTGGTTCGTAAGCGTTTAATGGCCTGGCTGTGCAGCTGGCTAACCCGCGACTCCCCCACCTCCAGAACCGCGCCAATCTCTTTGAGATTAAGCTCTTCCTGGTAATAAAGGGTCAACACCAGCTGTTCGCGCTCAGGCAGAGCCTCAATCGCTTCCATTACGCGCTGGCGTAAATTCCCTTCCATTAAATGGTGTAACGGGTTTTCCTGCTGGTGCTCGTCCGTCACCAGCTCGATGCTATCGCCATGCTCTTCGCGCCACTCGTCATAGGAGAAGAGTTGGCTATTATTGGTATCGAGCAACATCTGACGATACTCTTCAACAGCAATGCCAAGACGTTCCGCCACTTCGGTTTCCGTTGCGTTGCGTCCCAGTTCCTGTTCCAGCTGCCCCATCGCATGCGCCACTTCGCGCGCGTTGCGGCGAACGCTGCGCGGCACCCAGTCGCGGCTGCGCAGCTCGTCCAGCATCGCACCACGAATACGCTGAACTGCGTAAGTCGTAAATGCCGTTCCTTGCAGAGCGTCGTATCGGTCAACTGCATTCAATAACCCGATACCGCCCGCCTGTAGCAGATCGTCAAGTTCCACGCTCGCCGGCAAGCGCACCTGGAGGCGCAATGCTTCGTGACGCACCAGCGGGACATAACGCTGCCACAGCGAGTGTTTATCCATTACACCTTCAGCGGTATAGAGTGAATTCACGATAAACAGCCCTGCGTTAGTTGAGTTATCGGCATGATTATCCGATTCTGCAGGGCGTTCAATTGGATGAAAAAGGGGGATAAAGTGAGGTTATTCTGAGGTTGCCCGCATCAGGGGCAACTTTTCTGGCTAAATTAACAGTTGCAGCAATGAGATATCGTCGCCCAATTTGACGCTATCTATATGTTGATGAAAGAGCTTTCCTGCTTCCTGATTATGCTGGCTCAGGGAGTGGAAGCTGTAAATAACGTCAATAATATTGTCTTTTTCAATTTTCCCCGCCGCGATGGCCTGACCGGCAAGCAGCGATTTGAGGAAATAGAACTCCGCGACGATTAAATAGAGATTATTCAACATGCTGCGGCCGTTGCTCTGCGGGAAGCCCTGCTCCCAGAGCTTGTATTTAAAAAAGTTCTTAAACAGGTGATCGTTTTCCGTCAGGTAACCGCCCGCCACATCGCGCCACACGGACTCGATGTTTTCCATGACCTTTTCTGCCGAAACGGTGTCATCGACAGATTCAAACTGTTGATAAAGCTGGTCAAAATAACGGTTTAATACGGCGCCACCGCGGGCCGTCGCTTTCTTCGTAAAGTAACTTTGGATGAGCGAGATTAACGCGAATTTCAGGCTGTAGTTCTGATTAAACCCGCCTAACTCCGTCTTGATTTTACCGCTCACCAGCTCGTTCACCAGCGAAAAATAAACCGTTTCGAGCGTGCCGATATTCTCTTCCAGGTTTTCGAGCTTTTCAGCGACCATGAGGAATTTCACCACGGCATAAACTTGTTCTTCAACGCTCACGGCCTCAACGCTAAATAGGTTCTGGCAGAAGAGATTGATGACCTTAATCTTCAAATCCATCGCTGGCGCATTATTAACGTCCTGCTGAACGTTGATGGACTCCATCATCGACATCGACGCCCGATCGTTCAACAACAGTCGGGTGACTTCCGGACACGAGAGATTGAGCGATTTTTCGATTTCGGTTTTATAGACGCGGTTTGTCCGCGGGAATGTCGAACAGGTTGGGCTTAACGCCTGGGCCCCCATGGCGCTATGAATAGAACAGAGCTTTTCCGTATCCATAAACGGGCAATTTTTACTTTCCGTATGGAAAATCACTTCGCCCCAGTTGCCATACTGTTTTTTTGTGACTTTTATCGCCGTTTTCGCCGTGTGACGAATGGCGGAATTTTTACTGTTCAGATAACGGTTAACGGAGGATTTATCAAACGCGATGGTCCAGCCCTGACAACAATGTTCACGACATTCCCCACCGACACAGGAAAAATCTGCGACCAGTTTAGGCTGGGTAATAACGATCTGTTTCACGGGCGGATCCTCAAAATTCAGAGACAAAAAAACCCCGCCGAAGCGGGGTTTGATGCGTAATATTAACGCAGCAGAGACAGAACGGTCTGTGGAACCTGGTTTGCCTGAGACAGAACAGAAGTACCAGCCTGCTGCAGGATCTGCGCGCGGGACATGTTGGAAACTTCAGTTGCGTAGTCAGCGTCCTGGATACGGGACTGAGCAGCAGACAGGTTGTTAGAGGTGTTGTTCAGGTTGTTGATTGCAGAAGTGAAGCGGTTCTGCACAGCACCCAGACCGGAACGAGCGGTATCAACTTTAGCGATTGCTTTGTCAATGGTGTCCAGATCGGTAGCAGTCATTGCTTTCAGGTCGATTGCGTTCACACCCAGAGTGGTGGTGTCAGCTTTAGCACCGCTCAGGTCCAGATCGATGGTGTCGCCGTCGTTTACGCCAACCTGAATTTTAACCACACCAGCAGTACCAGCAGAACCATCCAGCAGTTTGATGCCGTTGAAGTCGGTTTTGCTGGCAACACGGTTGATTTCAGCCAGA
Organism: Enterobacter asburiae; assembly: GCA_011754535.1. Classification (NCBI taxonomy): domain Bacteria; kingdom Pseudomonadati; phylum Pseudomonadota; class Gammaproteobacteria; order Enterobacterales; family Enterobacteriaceae; genus Enterobacter; species Enterobacter asburiae. The sequence continues at coordinate 2,989,836 of JAAQVN010000001.1, forward strand.
CGAGCGGTAACTTCATCCTGCAGAGAGGCCAGGTCAGAGGTGCTGTTGGTGCCGTTGCTTGCCTGAACAGCCAGTTCACGAACGCGCTGCAGGTTGTTGTTGATTTCGTTCAGGGAACCTTCAGCGGTCTGCGCCATGGAGATACCGTCGTTGGCGTTACGTGCAGCCTGAGTCATACCTTTGATCTGAGCGGTCATGCGGTTTGCAATCGCCTGGCCAGCGGCATCGTCTTTCGCGCTGTTGATACGCAGACCTGAAGACAGACGCTCAATAGCAGTGCCCAGAGAAGACTGAGATTTGTTCAGGTTGTTCTGAGTAGTCAGGGACAACAGGTTAGTATTGATAACTGCCATAATTTTCTTTCCTTCAAAAATTGGGTTTTAGGTCCGGTGCCTAACACTCACAGCGTCTCTCACCGTCAACAAGGTTATCGACGGGTCCCGAAAAGACTTTAGAATCAATTTCGAAAAAATTATAACCAAATGATTAGTAACGATTTTATTTTTAAAAAATCAATTAAGATTTATCATAAGGTTATTATTTAGGTCTTTTTATTACGTGGAATATGCCAAAAAAGGCACACATTTATCCGTGTTATTGACGCGCTAAAAAATCGTCCCAAAGTGCAATCGTTTCATTTACCGCGCCAGGACATGCCTATTCTTTGGATTATTTTTTTCTCGCCATCGTAAACTTTTACTATTCGAGGCCGATAAGAGTCCTGAACTACTTTCGTATTTAAGGAAAATATACATGGCTACTATCAGTAACCTCGGGATAGGTTCTGCAGGACTCGGGGATTTATATAATCAGTTGGACGCAGCAGAAAGAACCAAGCTGACGACGATTACTACCCAGCAATCAACGTATAACGCACAGTTGAGCGCGTACGGCAAGCTGCAGAGTGCCATGACCTCGCTGCAGACTGCGACCGCTGCGCTGGGTAAAGCGACCACATGGAACTCAACTGCCGTAAGCAGCACCAACACGGCCTTTACGGCAACCACTACCGCTGACGCATCCGTCGGCTCTTATGTGGTTAACGTCAACCAGGTGGCAAAAGCACAGGCGCTCACGACGGGCTCCTATACCACCAACACGGAGCTGCTGGGCGATACGACCGGCACGACGCGTAAAATTACGATTACCCAGCCGGGGACTAAAACGCCTTTAGAGGTGAACCTGGCCGATGGCGATACGTCGCTGGCCGGGATCGCGAGCGCGATCAATAAAGCGAACGGCAACGTCACCGCCAGCGTAATCAAGGCGAAAGACGGCGATTATCGCCTGATGCTGTCATCGAAAACCACCGGTACGGATGGCGAGATGACCATCAGCGTAACCGGGGACGACAAGCTGCAAAGCGCCATCGGCTACGACTCAACCGCCAAAACCGGCGCGCTGACGGTAAATACCGCGGCACAGAACGCGATTGTCGTCGTGAACGACATCAAGATTGAGCGTCAATCGAATACCATCTCCGATGCGCTGCCCGGCATGACCTTCACCGTGAAGGCAGAAAGTAAAGCGGATGAAATGCTGGAAGTGACGCGCGCCACGGATGCGAACCAGAAAGCCGTAACGGACTGGGTAACCGCGTATAACTCGCTGCAGTCCACCATTAATAGTCTGACCAAATATGTGCCGGTCGACGCTGGCGCTGGCGGCCAGTCAGCCAGCAACGGCGCGCTTGTCGGTGATGCAAACGTGCGCGGGATCCAGTCTCAGCTGCGCGGTCTGCTGACCGAAGTGCAGGCCGGCTCCGTTCAGATCATGGCTCAACTCGGGATTACCCAGGATCCAGTGAAAGGCGCAGACGGTACGGTCGGTAACCTGAAGGTGGATACCGATAAGCTGAAAAAAGCGCTGACCGACAACCCGACCGCCGTACAGCAGTACTTTATCGGTGACGGAAAGAAAACCGGTCTGGCGACCCAGATGAACAACACGCTGACCACCATGCTCAGCACCAGCACCGGCAGCGCGGGTGTGATCCAGAACGCGAAAGACGGTATTAACAAAACGCTGAAAACCCTGGGCGAACGTTACGATTCTATGGAAGCCTCTATTGATGCGACCATGGCGCGTTACAAAGCACAGTTCACCAGCCTGGACGTATTAGTCACCAAAATGACCAGTACGGCCAACTACCTGACCCAACAGTTCTCACAAAAATAGTCGTAGCCTTCAGGAGTGGATATGTATAAGACCTCTGGTGTTCAATCCTATCAGCAGATAGGAGTAGAAAGCGCTGTTATGAATGCCAGTCCACACCAGCTGATTGTCATGTTGTTCGACGGGGCGCAGAGCGCCCTCGTCCGCGCGCGTTTGTTCATGGAAGCCGGACAAATTCGTGAAAAAGGCGAAGCGTTATCGAAAGCCATTAACATCATCGACAACGGTTTAAAAGCAGGACTGAACATGGAGGTTGAGAGCGATCTGTCCAGTAATCTTGCCTCCTTGTACGAATATATGGTTCGACGTTTATTACTGGCGAACGTCAGTAACGACGTAGACGCAATTGTTGAAGTCGAGGGTTTATTAAACAACATTGCGGATGCGTGGAAGCAAATCGGCCCCAATGCGTCCTCTATTTCAGGATAATTTTGATGAATAATCCCAGCGCAGCGCTTAGCCACTGGCAGGCGTTACATGCTCAGAGCATTGCTATGCTAAATCTCGCACATTCTGGTCAATGGGATGCGCTTATTGAGCAGGAAATGCATTACGTTCAACTGGTGGAAAAGATTTCGCAAACGCCCATCATGTCATGCCCCCCGGCTCAGGTTGAGCAAGCGCGTGCGCTGCTGGAGATGATCCTCGACAATGAGAATACGTTAAAGGCCCTGCTGAAAGTGCGGATGGACGAACTGCGTAATCTCATCGATCAGACCGGTAAACAGCAATCCATCACCTCTACCTATGGAAAGCTGTCAGGGAATATTCTTTATCCAGAAAGTGTTACCCGCGACACACAATTATGATTTCTTCATCCATACTCCAGAAGTCTGCCAAATGGCTTCTGGAGCACGGACGATGAAAAACCCCACCCTGTTACAATGCTTTCACTGGTATTACCCCGCTGGCGGTGAATTGTGGCGAGAAGTCACGGCGTTAGCCCCCAATCTTAATGAAATCGGCATCAACATGATCTGGCTGCCGCCCGCCTATAAAGGGGCTTCCGGCGGGTATTCGGTTGGCTATGACTGTTACGATCTGTTCGACCTCGGCGAGTTTGATCAGAAAGGCAGTATCGCCACAAAGTACGGTGACAAAGCGCAGCTGCTGGAGGCCATCGACGCCCTTAAAAGCAACGACATTGCCGTACTGCTGGACGTGGTGGTGAACCACAAAATGGGAGCAGATGAGAAAGAGCCTGTCCGTGTTCAGCGCGTGAACGAGCAGGATCGCACGCAAATCGATGATGAGATCGTCGAGTGCGAAGCGTGGACACGTTACACCTTCCCTGCCCGCGCCGGGCAATATTCGCAGTTTATCTGGGATTACAAATGCTTCAGCGGCGTCGACCATATTGAGAATCCCGATGAAGACGGCATCTTTAAAATCGTCAACGACTACACCGGCGAAGGCTGGAACGACCAGGTCGACGATGAGATGGGTAACTTCGATTACCTGATGGGCGAAAATATCGACTTTCGCAATCACGCCGTCACCGAGGAGATCAAATACTGGGCCCGCTGGGTCATGGAACAGACGCGCTGCGACGGTTTTCGTCTGGACGCCGTCAAGCATATTCCCGCCTGGTTTTACAAAGAGTGGATTGAGCACGTACAGGAAGTCGCCGAACAGCCGTTATTTATCGTGGCGGAATACTGGTCCCACGAGGTGGACAAACTGCAGGCCTATATTGACCAGGTCGACGGTAAAACCATGCTGTTTGATGCCCCCCTGCAGATGAAATTCCACGAAGCGTCACGTCAGGGTCGGGATTACGACATGAGCCAGATCTTCACCGGCACGCTGGTGGAGGCCGATCCGTTTCATGCGGTCACCCTCGTCGCTAACCATGACACGCAGCCTCTGCAGGCGCTGGAAGCGCCGGTGGAAGCCTGGTTTAAACCGCTGGCGTATGCGCTGATCCTGCTGCGGGAAAACGGTGTGCCGAGCGTTTTCTATCCGGATCTGTTCGGCGCCAGCTATGACGATACGGGAGGTGACGGCGAGACCTATCACATCGACATGCCGGTTATTGAGCAGCTCCACGAGCTGATCCTTGCCCGCCAGCGCTTTGCCCACGGCGTGCAGACGCTGTTTTTTGACCATCCAAACTGCATCGCCTTCAGCCGCAGCGGCACCGAGGACGATCCCGGCTGCGTGGTGGTCATGTCGAACGGTGACGACGGCGAGAAGGTGATTTGCCTGGGGGAAAACTACGGCAACAAAACGTGGCGGGATTTTCTCGGCAACCGTGAAGAAACGGTCACCACCGCGGCGGATGGCGAAGGCACCTTTACCTGCAAAGGGGGAAGCGTTAGCGTGTGGGTGATTGAGGATGCGTTGTAGAACGGGAAACGTGCGGCCTGATGCCCTCACCCCGTCCCTCTCCCACAGGGAGAGGGCGCAAACACCAAAAACGGCAACGAGGTTGCCGTTTTGCTTTTACCCTTAGGGCAGTTTACTCTCCAGCGGATTCTTGCTCAGATAATCAGCACATTCCACCGTTGGGCGGTCAACCTTTTGCAGCTCCATCCCGTCATACTCCAGCGTTGAGCCGTCGCGATCCAGCGGATAGATATCCAGCTTGCGGGTAACGTTGTAATAGCTGTCTGAGCGCAGCATGATCTTACCCGGCACGGCAATCACGCGCTGCCACTGGCGACAGTCCAGCGTATCGCCCTCTTCCGTGACCACCAGTGTGGCAATCGCTTCAGGGCTGACCAGGCTGCTCTGCGGCCCTTTCGACTGCCAGTACCCCGCCAGGTTCGCCGGGACGGGATGCTTGATTACATCATTATAGTTATCGACCTGAACGCACCCGGTCAGTGCCAGCAGCGCGCCAGCAATTGCTATTTTTTTCATCATCTTTCCTGCATTCGAAGAAAAAAATATTGTGGCATTAAAGCGCAGAGGCCGCCAGCGAAGATCGACGGGGCTTAAACCTGCATCCCCATCACTTCCTGATACGCCGACACCAGCTTGTTACGCACCTGGATCCCCATCTGGATAGAAACCGAGGCTTTTTGCAAATCGGTCATCACATCGTTCAGCGCCACGCCCGGCTCGCCGAGGGTAAACTTCTCCGCCTGCGTACGCGCAGCGGTCTGGGTATCGCTGATACGGTCAAGAGCGGCGTGCAGTTGTCCCGCAAAGCTGATGGTCGGCTGTTGTTCTGCCACATTCTGATTACGGGCCGTCATCGCCGTTGCCTGCAACTGACTGATTACCCCTTCAATGCCCTGTATAGCCATGACTCTCCCCTGGATGGTTTTTTACGCGGTCAAGACTAACAGCTTGTCAATAAGATAATGGCGGTAAATAGCGTGAAAAAACCAGGTTATTTGACGCATAGAAAATCCGGAATCGTCAAATAATGGCAGGGCCATCAATATGGAACTTTTGTCGTGTTTGCCGACCCGGGAGTCAGTTTTGTTTCTCTACACGAATAACGTAAACCACCAGGATTTAAGAGGTGCGCAATGAGTGCAGCAGCATCGACAGCGCCACAAAATAAATCACTCGAGTGGATGAACCGCCTTCGCGCGAATCCTAAAATCCCGTTGATCGTGGCAGGCGCTGCCGCAATTGCGATCCTTGTAGCGATGGTTTTATGGGCGAAAAGCCCTGATTACCGCACGCTCTACAGCAACCTTTCCGATCAGGATGGCGGCGCCATCGTCACCCAGCTTACCCAGATGAATATCCCTTATCGCTTTGCCGATAATGGCGGTGCGCTTGAGGTGCCGGCAGATAAGGTGCACGAGCTTCGTCTGCGTCTGGCACAGCAGGGCCTGCCAAAGGGCGGCGCGGTCGGTTTTGAGCTGCTGGATCAGGAAAAGTTTGGTATCAGCCAGTTCAGCGAGCAGGTGAACTACCAGCGTGCGCTGGAAGGCGAGCTGGCCCGCACCATTGAAACGTTAGGCCCGGTGAAGAGTGCCCGCGTGCACCTGGCAATGCCTAAACCTTCTTTATTCGTTCGTGAACAGAAATCCCCTTCGGCATCCGTTACCGTGAACCTTGAGCCTGGCCGCGCGCTGGACGAAGGGCAAATCAGCGCGGTGACGCATCTCGTCTCCAGCGCCGTCGCCGGCCTGCCGCCGGGTAACGTAACGCTGGTGGACCAAAGCGGACATCTGCTGACCCAATCCAATACCGCCGGGCGTGACCTGAACGACGCGCAGCTGAAATACGCCGCCGACGTTGAAAGCCGTCTCCAGCGCCGCATCGAAGCTATCCTCGGCCCGGTAGTGGGCAACAGTAACGTGCATGCCCAGGTGACCGCGCAGATTGACTTCTCTAATAAAGAACAAACCGAAGAGCAATACAGCCCGAACGGCGATGCGGCTCAGGCGGTGATGCGTTCACGTCAGATCAACTCCAGCGAACAGGTGGGTGGGGCTTACCCTGGCGGCGTGCCGGGCGCGCTCTCTAACCAGCCTGCTCCGGCTAACGCGGCGCCGATTTCCACGCCACCGGCCAATCAGCAGAACGGTCAGCAAAATAATCAGCAGACCACCTCAACGACCAGTAACGCAGGCCCGCGCTCCAGCAGCCGCAACGAAACCACGAACTACGAAGTGGACCGGACGATCCGCCACACTAAACTGAACGTGGGCGATATTCAGCGTCTTTCCGTTGCGGTGGTGGTGAACTACAAAACGCTGGCGGATGGCAAACCGCTGCCGCTGACCGCCGAGCAGATGAAGCAGATTGAAAACCTGACCCGTGAAGCGATGGGTTACTCCGAGAAGCGCGGCGATACTCTCAACGTGGTCAACTCACCGTTCAACTCGGTTGAAGAGACCGGCGGCGAGCTGCCGTTCTGGCAACAGCAGGCGTTTATCGACCAGCTGATGTCCGCAGGACGCTGGCTGCTGGTGCTGATTGTCGCGTGGCTGCTGTGGCGTAAGGGCGTACGCCCTCAGCTTCAGCGCCGCGCAGAAGCCGAAAAAGTGGCTCGCGAACAGATGTCTGCGCGTCAGGAAACGGAAGAAGCGGTTGAAGTTCGCCTCAGCAAAGATGAACAGATGCAGCAGCGTCGTGCTAACCAGCGCATGGGCGCCGAGGTCATGAGCCAGCGCATTCGCGAAATGTCAGATAACGATCCGCGCGTCGTGGCGCTGGTCATCCGCCAGTGGATGGGTAACGAACATGAGTAATACGCTTACGGGCACCGATAAAAGCGTCATCCTGCTGATGACCATTGGCGAAGACCGCGCGGCAGAGGTGTTTAAGCACCTCTCCCAGCGAGAAGTGCAAATTCTCAGTGCGGCGATGGCCAACGTGCGTCAAATCTCCAATAAACAGCTGACCGAAGTGTTGTCGGAATTTGAGCAGGAAGCCGAACAGTTTGCGGCGCTCAACGTCAACGCCAACGACTACCTGCGCTCCGTGCTGGTCAAGGCGCTGGGCGAAGAGCGCGCGGCCAGCCTGCTGGAAGATATTCTGGAAACGCGCGATACCGCCAGCGGTATCGAAACGCTTAACTTTATGGAGCCACAGAGTGCCGCCGACCTTATTCGCGACGAGCACCCGCAGATTATCGCCACCATCCTGGTTCACCTCAAACGTGGCCAGGCTGCCGATATTCTGGCCCTGTTCGAGGAGCGTCTGCGTCACGACGTGATGCTGCGTATCGCGACCTTCGGCGGCGTCCAGCCGGCCGCGCTGGCGGAGCTGACCGAAGTGCTGAACAACCTGCTCGACGGTCAGAACCTCAAGCGCAGCAAAATGGGCGGCGTGAGAACGGCGGCGGAAATCATCAACCTGATGAAAACGCAGCAGGAAGAGGCGGTCATTACGGCGGTTCGCGAATTCGACGGCGAGCTGGCGCAAAAAATCATCGACGAGATGTTCCTGTTCGAAAACCTGGTCGAAGTGGACGATCGCAGCATCCAGCGCCTGCTCCAGGAAGTGGACTCCGAGTCGCTGCTTATTGCCCTGAAAGGTGCCGAGCAGCCGCTTCGCGAGAAGTTCCTGCGCAACATGTCTCAGCGTGCGGCCGATATCCTGCGCGACGACCTTGCCAACCGTGGCCCGGTGCGTCTGTCTCAGGTGGAAAACGAGCAGAAAGCGATCCTGCTTATTGTTCGTCGTCTGGCGGAAACCGGCGAGATGGTGATTGGCAGCGGAGACGACACCTATGTCTAATGAGCTGTCGTGGAAGCGCTGGACCCCGGACGATCTGGCCCCTCCCCTTGCCGAATTCTCGCCCGCGGTGGTTTCGCCCGCAGAGCCCGACGCGGACGTCGAACAGCCTGAGCTGAGCGAAGAAGAGCAGCAAGCGCAGATGCTGGCGCAGCTGCAAATGCAGGCGCACGAGCAGGGCTACAATGCTGGCCTGAACGAGGGCCGCCAGAAGGGTCACGATCTGGGGTATCAGGAAGGCCTGGCGAAAGGGCTGGAGCACGGCATCGATCAGGCGCGCCAGCAGCAGGCGCCGATCCATGCCCGCATGCAGCAGCTGGTCAGCGAGTTCCAGCACACGCTGGACGCGCTGGACAGCGTGATTGCCTCGCGTCTGATGCAGATGGCGCTGGAAGCGGCGCGTCAGGTTATCGGCCAGACGCCCGTGGTGGATAACACCGCGCTGATCAAACAAATTCAGGGTCTGCTTCAGCAGGAGCCGCTGTTCAGCGGCAAACCGCAGCTGCGCGTCCACCCGGACGATCTGCAGCGCGTTGAAGAGAGCCTGGGCGCAACGCTTAGCCTGCACGGCTGGCGTCTGCGCGGCGACCCGTCATTACACCACGGCGGATGCAAAGTCTCTGCCGATGAAGGCGACCTGGATGCCAGCGTCGCCACCCGCTGGCAGGAACTGTGCCGCCTGGCGGCACCGGGAGTCGTCTGATGACCGCGCGCCTCACCCGGTGGCTCACCACGCTCGACAACTTTGAGACGAAGATGGCACAGCTGCCATCCGTTCGTCGTTATGGGCGACTGACGCGCGCCACCGGTCTGGTACTTGAGGCCACCGGCCTGCAGCTTCCGCTGGGGGCAACCTGTGTCATTGAGCGTCAGGATGGTCAGGAGACGCGTGAAGTCGAAAGCGAAGTGGTCGGATTTAACGGCCAGCGCCTGTTCCTGATGCCGCTTGAAGAGGTGGAAGGCATTCTGCCCGGCGCGCGCGTCTATGCGAAGAATATCAGCGGCGACGGGCTGCAAAGCGGGAAACAACTGCCGCTTGGCCCTGCCCTGCTGGGTCGCGTGCTGGACGGCAGCGGGAAGCCGCTTGATGGCCTGCCCGCGCCGGACACCACCGAAACCGGCGCGCTGATCACTCAGCCGTTCAATCCCCTGCAGCGTACCCCTATTGAGCACGTGCTGGATACCGGCGTGCGTCCGATTAACGCCCTGCTCACCGTAGGTCGCGGGCAGCGCATGGGTCTGTTTGCCGGATCAGGTGTCGGGAAATCCGTCCTGCTCGGCATGATGGCGCGCTATACCCAGGCCGACGTGATCGTCGTGGGGCTGATTGGCGAGCGTGGTCGCGAAGTAAAAGATTTCATCGAAAATATCCTGGGTGCGGAAGGCCGCGCCCGCTCGGTGGTTATTGCCGCACCGGCGGACGTGTCGCCGCTGCTGCGTATGCAGGGTGCCGCCTACGCCACCCGTATCGCCGAAGATTTTCGTGACCGCGGCAAGCACGTGCTGCTGATCATGGACTCCCTCACCCGCTACGCGATGGCGCAACGTGAAATCGCGCTGGCTATCGGCGAGCCGCCGGCGACCAAAGGCTATCCGCCTTCGGTCTTTGCCAAACTTCCGGCGCTGGTCGAGCGTGCGGGGAACGGCATCAGCGGCGGCGGCTCTATTACCGCGTTCTATACGGTCCTGACCGAGGGCGACGACCAGCAGGACCCGATTGCCGACTCCGCGCGCGCGATCCTGGATGGCCATATCGTGCTGTCGCGTCGCCTGGCCGAAGCCGGGCACTACCCGGCGATTGATATTGAAGCGTCCATCAGCCGTGCGATGACGGCGTTGATTACCGAGAAGCACTACGCCCGCGTGCGTAACTTTAAACAACTGCTTTCCAGCTTCCAGCGCAACCGCGATCTGGTCAGCGTGGGGGCGTATGCCAAAGGCAGCGACCCGATGCTCGACAAGGCGATTAGCCTGTGGCCGCAGCTGGAGGCATTTTTACAACAGGGCATTTTTGAACGTGCCGACTGGGAAGATTCAATCCAGGCGCTGGAGCTGATTTTCCCGCAGGTGTAACACAGGTGGAGGGCGAAGGTCATGGCGCAAAACAGCGCGTTATCAACGCTGAAAGATCTGGCTGAAAAAGAAGTTGATGATGCCGCATTGCAGCTTGGCGCAATGCGACGCGGGTGCCAGCAGGCTGAAGAACAGTTGAAGATGTTAATCGACTATCAGCATGAATATCGCACCAACCTCAATACCGATATGACGCAGGGTATTGGCAGCCAGCGCTGGATTAACTATCAGCAGTTTATCCAGACGCTGGAGAAGGCGATAGAGCAGCATCGCCAGCAGCTAAACCAGTGGACCCAAAAAGTCGATACCGCGCTGAATTTCTGGCGCGAAAAAAAACAGAGGCTGCAGGCCTGGCAAACCTTACAGGACCGGCAGATTGCAGCCTCGACCCTGGCGGAAAACCGCCTGGATCAGAAGAAAATGGATGAGTTTGCCCAGCGCGCATCAATGAGGAAACCGGAATGATCACACTGCAACAACTGCTGATGAGCGACAGCGACCTGTCAGGCGGGATGCAAACAGGGAAAGGCACCGAGGGTGCGCAAGACTTTCTCTCCCTGCTGGCGAGCGCCCTGACGGACGCAACGGGCAAAGGTAACGATGCGCCGCTCACCCTGGCGGACCTGAAAGCCGCAGGCGGCAAGCTGTCGAAAGTTGCGCTGGAAGCCAAAGGCGATACCGCTCTGCAGGCCAAAATTGCCGATCTGCTCGCGCGTCAGCCTGCGCTGAATGGCGTTGAAACGACCGAGTCCGCGCCGCTTGAAACCCTGGTTTCCGGGCTGGTGCCGCTGTCAAAGGGCGACGCGCTGAAGACGCTCACTGCGGCCAACGGCAAAGATGACGGTCAAAGCGAACTGAGCGAAGAAGAGCTGGCCGGGTTAAGCGCGCTGATGGCGATGCTGCCGCACCAGCAGACTACCGCCTCTCGTGCGGCTGGCAGCGACGGCGTTTCCGCTCCCTCAGCGCTGAATTCAGCAACGCTTTCGCCAAACGGTGCAGGCCAGCCGTCCCTGAACGCGCCTGCGGGAAGCCATGACAAAGCGCAGCTTTCTGCGTCCTACCAGAGCCAGGCGAAAAACAACGGTCCCGATCTCTCAGGCAACGCGCCTGCCACGCCGGTCGTGGCCGCGGCCGCAGAGAAGCAGGAGTTCGCCAGTTCTTCCTCGTCATCTTCGCCAACCGCGACCCTGGCACCGATTATGTCCAGCCATGCTATCAGCCAGCCAGCCGCCACCGTTGCCACCGCGCCGGTGCTAAGCCAGCCTCTGGGCACCCACGAATGGCAACAGTCCCTGAGCCAGCACATCACCCTGTTCACTAAGCAGGGCCAGCAGACGGCGGAGCTGCGCCTGCACCCGGAAGATCTGGGCCAGGTGCAAATCTCGCTTAAGCTGGACGACAACCAGGCACAGCTGCAGATGGTCTCTGCGCACAGCCATGTGCGCGCAGCGCTGGAGGCCGCGCTGCCGGTCCTGCGGACCTCGCTGGCGGAGAACGGCATTCAGCTTTCTCAGAGCAGCGTCAGCAGCGAGAGTTTCGCCGGTCAGCAGCAGTCTTCATCCCAGCAGCATCAGGCCTCGCGTTCCGGCCAGCACGGCGGTTTTAATGAAGAGAGCGATGAGCTCCTGCCGGTTCCTGCCGCCCTGCAATCCGCGGCGCGCGGTAACGGTGCCGTGGACATCTTCGCCTAAACGCCAGAGGTAGCGTGATTATCCCCGTCTTTTCCACGCTTTGACGACGGCAGGACACGGGATAATCACCTTATTAAGCTGTACCGAAACAGGAAGCTCGTATCAGATGACAGACTCCGCTATCACCAAAAAAAGCAAGCGTTCCATCTGGATCCCGCTGCTGGTGTTGATCACGCTCGCCGCCTGCGCTACCGCGGGCTATAGTTACTGGCGTATGCAGCAGGAACCTTCTACCGCTGCGGCCAAAGCCGAACCTGCTCCACCGCCGGCGCCGGTCTTTTTCCCTCTGGACACCTTCACCGTTAACCTCGGTGATGCGGATCGTGTGCTGTATGTCGGTATTACGCTGCGCCTGAAGGACGAAGCGACCCGCGCGCGCCTGAACGATTATCTGCCGGAAGTGCGTAGCCGCCTTCTCCTGCTGTTTTCTCGTCAGGACGCCTCCGCGCTGGCTACCGACGTGGGTAAGCAAAAGCTGGTCGACGCCATCAAGCAGACGCTGGCCACCCCGCTGGTAAACGGTCAACCTAAGCAGGAAGTCACTGACGTTCTGTACACAGCCTTTATTCTGCGGTAACGACATGGGCGACAGTATTCTTTCTCAGGCAGAAATCGACGCGCTGCTTAACGGCGACAGCGATAAGAGTGACGATCCGCAACCGGGTCTCACCGGCGACGATAATATTCGTCCTTACGATCCCAATACCCAGCGTCGCGTAGTCCGTGAACGTCTGCAGGCGCTGGAGATCATTAACGAACGTTTTGCACGTCAGTTCCGTATGGGGCTATTTAACCTGCTGCGTCGTAGCCCGGATATCACGGTCGGTGCGATCCGCATTCAGCCGTATCATGAGTTTGCCCGCAACCTGCCGGTGCCAACCAACCTTAACCTGATTCATCTGAAGCCGCTTCGCGGCACCGGTCTGGTGGTGTTCTCGCCAAGCCTGGTGTTCATTGCGGTGGATAACCTGTTCGGCGGCGACGGGCGTTTCCCGACCAAAGTGGAAGGCCGTGAATTTACCCACACCGAACAGCGCGTCATTAACCGCATGCTTAAGCTGGCGCTTGAGTCCTACAGCGACGCGTGGAAAGCGATTAACCCGCTGGAAGTGGAGTACGTCCGTTCTGAGATGCAGGTGAAATTTACCAATATCACCACCTCCCCGAACGATATCGTTGTCAATACGCCGTTCCACGTGGAGATCGGTAACCTGACCGGCGAATTCAACATCTGCCTGCCGTTCAGCATGATTGAACCGCTGCGCGAGCTGCTGGTTAACCCGCCGCTGGAGAACTCGCGCAACGAAGATCAGAACTGGCGTGAAAACCTGGTGCGCCAGGTGCAGCACTCCCAGCTGGAGCTGGTGGCAAACTTTGCCGACATCTCGATGCGGTTATCCCAGATCCTGAAATTACAACCCGGCGACGTTTTGCCGATAGACAAACCCGACCGCATTATTGCCCACGTGGATGGTGTCCCCGTACTCACAAGCCAGTACGGCACGATTAACGGTCAGTATGCGTTACGCGTTGAGCACTTGATCAACCCGATTTTGAATTCGCTGAATGAGGAACAGCCCAAATGAGTGACATGAACAATCCGTCCGATGAAAACAGCGGAGCACTGGACGATCTGTGGGCTGACGCGTTAAACGAGCAAAAAACGACTCCGACAAAAAGCGCGGCGGACGCGGTATTCCAGCAGTTAGGCGGCGGTGACGTCAGCGGCACGCTGCAGGATATCGACCTGATTATGGACATCCCGGTCAAGCTGACCGTTGAGCTGGGGCGCACCCGGATGACCATTAAAGAGCTGCTGCGTCTGACGCAGGGTTCGGTCGTGGCCCTTGACGGCCTGGCCGGCGAGCCGCTGGATATTCTGATCAACGGCTATCTGATTGCCCAGGGTGAAGTGGTGGTGGTTGCCGACAAATACGGCGTGCGCATCACCGACATCATTACCCCGTCTGAACGCATGCGTCGTCTGAGCCGTTAAGTATGAAAACCCAGGCAACAATATCACCACCGTCCGCCGTTCCCGGCTCCCCGCTGCTCCAGGTGAGCGGGGCGTTGTTCGGTATTATTGCCTTTATTCTTATCGCCGCCTGGCTGGCGAAGCGTTTTGGTCTGGCGGGTAAAACTGCCAGCACCCGCGGCCTGAAGGTCAGCGCCAGCACTCCCCTTGGGCCGCGCGAACGCGTGGTCATCGTCGATGTGGAAGATGCGCGTCTGGTACTGGGCGTAACCGGCTCAAACATCAACGTATTACATAAACTGCCGCCCGCCCCGGTCACGGTGGACGAGCGCGCACAAGCCCCTGCGGATTTTCAGTCCGTCATGAAGAGTTTGCTTAAGCGTTCCGGGAGATCCTGATGCGCCGTTTGTTATCCCTTACGCTTGCGGGCATTGGCCTGTTTGCTCCTGCGGTTTATGCACAGCTGCCCGGTCTGGTCTCAACGCCGATTGCGGGTGGCGGCCAGAGCTGGTCGCTCCCGGTTCAGACGTTGGTCTTCATCACCTCGCTGACCTTTATTCCGGCCATCCTGCTGATGATGACCAGTTTCACCCGCATCATCATCGTCTTTGGTCTGCTGCGAAACGCGCTGGGCACCCCTTCGGCGCCGCCAAACCAGGTGCTTCTGGGCTTAGCTCTGTTTTTGACCTTTTTCATCATGTCGCCGGTGATCGACAAGATTTATACCGACGCCTACCAGCCGTTCAGCGAAGACAAAATCTCGATGCAGGAAGCGCTGGAAAAAGGCGCGCAGCCGCTGCGGGAATTTATGCTGCGTCAGACGCGCGAAGCGGACCTGGCTCTTTTCGCTCGACTGTCCAACACCGGCGAGCTTCAGGGGCCGGAAGCGGTGCCGATGCGCATTCTCCTGCCGGCCTATGTCACCAGCGAGCTGAAAACCGCGTTCCAGATTGGCTTTACCATCTTTATTCCGTTCCTGATTATCGACCTGGTGATCGCCAGCGTCCTGATGGCGCTCGGGATGATGATGGTGCCGCCGGCCACAATTGCCCTGCCCTTTAAGATCATGCTCTTTGTGCTGGTCGATGGCTGGCAGCTGCTGGTCAGTTCGCTGGCGCAGAGTTTTTACAGTTAAGGAACGGCAATGACACCCGAATCGGTCATGATGATGGGCACGGAAGCGATGAAAATCGCCATTGCCGTTGCCGCGCCACTGCTGCTTGTCGCGCTGGTTACCGGCCTGATTATCAGTATTCTTCAGGCTGCCACGCAGATTAACGAAATGACGCTGTCGTTTATCCCGAAAATCATCGCCGTCTTCGTGGCGATTATCGTGGCCGGGCCGTGGATGCTGAACCTGCTGCTGGACTATATGCGCAACCTGTTTACCAATCTGCCGTACATCATCGGCTGACCTGACGATGCTGCACTTCACCAGCGACCAGTGGGTTCAGTGGCTCGGCGTCTATTTCTGGCCGATGCTGCGCATTCTGGCGCTGATCTCCACCGCCCCCATACTCAGCGAGAAATCGATCCCCAAGCGCGTCAAGGTGGGGCTGGGCATTATCATCACCATTATCGTTGCCCCTTCCCTGCCACCCGTGAATATTCCCATCTTCTCGGCTAACGCGATATGGGTCGCTTTGCAGCAGGTGATGATTGGCGTCGCCGTGGGCTTTACCATGCAGCTCGCCTTCGCCGCCGTGCGTACGGCTGGTGAGTTGATTGGCCTGCAGATGGGGCTATCGTTCGCCACGTTTGTCGATCCCGGCAGCCATCTCAACATGCCGGTGCTGGCGCGCATCATCGATCTACTCGCCATGCTGCTGTTCCTGTCGCTCAACGGCCATCTGTGGCTCATCTCCATGCTGGTGGATACCTTCCATACGCTGCCGATTGGTGATAACCCGGTCAACAGCAACGCCTTCCTGGCGCTTACCCGCGCGGCGGGGCTGATTTTCCTCAACGGTCTGATGCTGGCTCTGCCGATCATCACGCTGCTGCTCACCGTCAACCTGGCATTAGGTTTACTGAACAGAATGGCACCGCAGCTCTCGGTGTTTGTGATTGGTTTTCCGCTGACCCTGACGGTCGGAATTTTATTAATGTCATTACTGATGCCCCTTATCGCCCCCTTCTGTGAACATTTATTCGGCGAGATATTCAATCTGTTAGCGGATATTGTCAGCGAATTGCCACGTAAATAATAGTCCTCACGTTCGCTATTGTCTTTCTGAGGATATTCCTAAAATAAAACGCGAAAAACATCTTCCAGGATATATCTGACGCGGTTTAAATGTTTCTAACCATCTCACAATACTTAATATTTACTTTACTTTAAGAAGATTCCTGGCAAATTATACGTAACTTTACGGGATAGTGAGTCCGCCTGAAAGTCTTTGTCATGCTCACAGGTTTATTATTTTTTTCCATCCCGTATGGCTGTTTTGAGCTCTCAGGCAGATGGTGAATTATCGTTACGCATTGAGTGAGGGTATGCCATGTCAACGATCATTATGGATTTATGCAGCTACACCCGGCTAGGGTTAACCGGGTACCTGGCAAGCAGAGGGGTAAGAAAGAGAGACATCAACGATGCACACACCGTTGAAGAACTCGCAGCCGCTTGTGACGAACTCAAACCAGGCGTGGTGTTTATTAATGAGGACTGTTTCATTCACGATCCAGCCAACAGTCAGCACATTAAGCAAATCATTAATCAGCATCCAAAAACCCTGTTTATTGTTTTTATGGCGATCGCGAATATCCATTTCGATGAGTATTTGTTGGTCCGTAAAAATTTATTGATTAGTTCTAAGTCGATTAAACCCGAGTCGCTGGATGACATTCTGGGTGATTATTTGAATAAAGAAGTTAAAAATGTAGGAGCGGTTAACTTACCCACCCTTTCATTAAGCAGGACTGAATCAAGCATGCTGCGAATGTGGATGGCGGGACAAGGAACTATTCAGATCTCCGACCAGATGAATATTAAAGCGAAAACCGTTTCATCACACAAAGGAAATATTAAAAGGAAAATTAAAACGCATAATAAGCAAGTGATCTATCACGTGGTACGTCTGACCGATAATGTGACGAACGGGATTTTCGTCAACATGCGTTAGTGGCTTAAAACCCTTTGCACCCTACCTTTGATCTCTGGCCTGGCCAGAGATTTTTGCTTTTGCGGACGTAGTCGGGCACGCGCAATGCCACCCGACGCCGCACTACTCCGCTTTCTCAACAAAAATGCCGTCCGGATGCCCCAGCTCGTTAAAAAACCAGATGCCGAGCGGGTAATCTTCCAGTGAGACCAGGTACATTGTGCCTTCACTAAACTCTTCAATTGCCAGCACCACCCCCGGGCGGCGCGGCCCACCGTCCGTTTTAACGGTTACCCGATCGTTGACCTTCATACATTCCTCCTCTGGTTTTGAGCCAGTGTAGAACAAAACGCAAAAACACACATCGCCGCACGGCGTGAATGGCGTTTTTATACACAGTCTATACTTAGCGTTGGACACGGTTGAATGAGGAACCCCGTAATGAAGACCGATAAAGAGTACAGCGACACCATCAAGCGCGAAGTTGAGGTGGATGTCGATGCCCTGCTGGCCGCCATCAATGAGATCAGTGAGTCAGAAGTCCGCCGCACGGACGATGGTTCGGACCACGTCATTGTTAACGGGAGGGATTATCATACCTATCGCGAGCTGGCGGAGGCCTTCGAGCTAGATATTCATGACTTTAGCGTGTCTGAAGCAAAT
The DNA here is from genome assembly GCA_011754535.1 of Enterobacter asburiae. Classification (NCBI taxonomy): domain Bacteria; kingdom Pseudomonadati; phylum Pseudomonadota; class Gammaproteobacteria; order Enterobacterales; family Enterobacteriaceae; genus Enterobacter; species Enterobacter asburiae. Next base: position 3,007,667 of record JAAQVN010000001.1, read on the forward strand.
CGTTAGCACGAAAAAAATCCCGGTCATGGGGATGGCCGGGATCAAAACTTGCTTATGCAAGAAGCACTTGAAAATTCGTTACACCAGGAAATCTGATGTACAAACAACACTATCCCCAACGATTTTGCATGACAAGCATATATTCTTACAGTGAATATAATATTTTTAACATAATCGTTTTGGTTATGAGCAACAACATACGCCGAATGCGGGTTTGGCTGGATCGGTTCTCCTGAATCCGGTTTAAGCGCAGATAATTTTTTAGGAATATTCTTAGATTAAGACTCATTCGTTTTCGGGAGTTACTATGCTTTCACTCCAAGGTTCCCTGCTGATTTTTTCCGATCTGGATGGATCGCTGTTGGATATTCATACCTATGAGTGGCAGCCCGCGATGCCGTGGCTCGATAAACTGCAGGATAACCAGGTGCCGGTAATTCTTTGCAGCAGCAAAAGCGCGGCAGAGATGCTGGATATCCAGCAGGATTTAGGTCTCGAAGGCTTACCTTTTATCGCTGAGAACGGCGCGGTGGTTCAGCTTGACGTACGCTGGGAAATAGGTCAGCGCCACATCAACGGCATGACGCACCGGGAGATCCATCCGCTTATTGAGCAAATCCGCCAGCAGGCAGGCTTTAAATTCACCACTTTTGACGACGTGGACGAACGCGTCATCAGCGAATGGACGGGGCTGACCCGCTACCGGGCAGCGCTTGCCCGCAGGCACGACGCCTCCGTCACGCTCATCTGGCGTGATTCCGACGAAGCCATGGCCCGGTTTGAAGCGGCGCTGGCGCAGCGCGGACTGAAATGCCTGCAGGGAGCCCGTTTCTGGCACATTCTGGATGCCGGCTGCGGTAAGGACGTTGCGGCTAACTGGCTTATCGCGCAGTACCGTGAACGGGAAAATATTGAACCCACCACCCTGGGGCTCGGCGATGGGCCAAACGACGCGCCGTTGCTGGACAGCGTGGACTTCGCGGTGGTGATTAAGGGCATAAACCGCCAGGGTATTAGGTTACGGGACGATAGCCCCAGCCGGGTTTATCACACCCGGCAGGCGGGACCGCTCGGCTGGCAGGAGGGGCTGGATCACTTTTTGTCATGATCGTGCCAGACAACCCGGTTACGTCCGCCCTGTTTAGCGTTGTATAACCGGGCATCCGCCACGGACTGCAGCTGTTCGAAATCGTAGTTTTCGTTTTCCTGCGCGCTGCTGACGCCGAGTGACGCGCTGATGCGCAGGGTCATACTCTTCTTCACCAGAATCTCCTTGCTGTTGATTCGGCAACGAATACGCTCCGCGACGCCTCTCGCCTCCTCAAGACCAAGCCCCGGCAGAACGATACAAAACTCTTCCCCGCCCACGCGTCCTGCCACATCCTTCTTGCGTAACGTACTGGCAATCAACCCTGCCGTGTGGGAGAGCACCTTATCCCCGGCCTGGTGGCCAAAACGGTCGTTAATGCTTTTAAAATTGTCGAGATCGATCTGAATAACCGAGAACGGCAGCGACTGCTGGCGACAGGTTTCCGACAGCAGTTTTGCGCGGTCGAACAGCGCGCCGCGATTATTCAGGCGGGTGAGCGGGTCATGCCAGGCCTGCCACTGGAGCGAGTGCTGGAGCGTATACATGTTGCTGACCATCCGACGGATAACCAGCCACGAGATCAATAGCATGGCGGTAAAGAGTGCCCACATCAGCGCCAGCACAATACTGATACTGCCGAAGTCATCTTGTACCCCTTCATGCAGGGTGTGGATCCGCAAGACGACGCCATCGAAGTGGTTGAGCCGCTCCCAGCTGACAAAACGGCTTCCAAGGCGGATCCCACCGCCGGTATCGTTCTCAATCGCCTGCGCTATTTGCGCCGTTTCGCGTTCATCAAAATGGTTAACTGGTTTTCCTGAATGGTCAGAGGTGGCAATCATATTAAGGCGAGTGTCGTACAGCTGATACTCCCCTTCCGTCCGGTCTTCCGTCGCGTCAGCCAGCAGGCGCTGCATCGTGCTCAACGCAAAATCCATCGCCACAACGCCGTACCAGTAATGGTCAAAATAGATGGGCACGCTGGCGGCGATCGTGCGTTCCTCCCCGGTCCATGAGGAAGGCGAAGAGATGAACCAGCGCACCGCGCGGGCGCGGTTGTTGCGCTCTGACTGCTGGGTAAACCAGGGCTGCGTGACCAGATGGTAATAGCGGGAGGTGATGTCGCCCGCCAGGTCCGGCGTATCCGTGGAAAGGAAAAAACCGGCGCGGGAGACGTAGGTCGCGCGTGATTCCGTTTGCGCTCGCGTGGACGCCAGCCTGAGCAGATACCCTACTTCAAGCGCGGCAGAAATTTCATGACTGATGCGGTCAGGGTCACGGTTCAGAAGCGTGGTTTTTTCGACGAACGCATCCGAAACGCCGTTAATGGGCAGGGTCCGCTTTTTATCAACGGCGATTTGCCAGGTAGGCTGCTTGCGGACGGTGTTGAAGCGCGACACGGCATTCTGCAGGACATCAAACGCCAGCGGCATCTGGATCGCATCGCGTATGCCCTGGCGGAACAGCAGCATCCTGTCCACGCTGTTCTGTAACTGCCTGTCCAGCGAGCTGGCCACGGTTTCCAGATGGTTCCGCTGGCTGGAAATGTAGGCCTCTTCAAGCACCACCACCTCACGCCAGGTCAGGAGAGTGGAAAACACCAGAACGATCAGAAAACAGAGATTAACAATCAACCCCGGATTGCTACGCTTATGCAGCCATTGCAGAAAAGATTGTCTTACAACAAAGGTATCGCGCTGCACACACACTCCCTGACAACTGCCTACACCCGGTACTGGAGATAAAAAACGCCCGGCAAAGCCGGGCGTTATGTGATTAAGCCTTGTCCCGCTTGTGCTGCCCGTCACCCGGCTGAAGCTCATCTTCACGAAATGCTTCCCGCTGGACGCTAAAGCCATCGTGCCACCGACACTCCACCATTCCGCTGGAATACCCGGTGACAATCATACGTGGGCCGCCCTTCTTAGGCTTAACTTCATCACTGACCAAAAAGACCATACCTGCCTCCTGTATCAGGGTGAAACTGTTTCAATTTAGACGAGGAATGGTCTTTTTGCATCCTGCGACGGGTAACAATTAGTGCGCTGTACCGCGCATTTTTTCAACCAGTTTCACCGCTGCCACCACGATAGCGCCAACGATAAAGCCCAGCACAAGATTAAGCAGCGTCGGCAGAATAGCGGCCACCACGCTCCCCTGCGCCGAGGAGAAATGTTCGATAGCATGATGCAGCGGAGCAATGCCGTGAACCACAATACCGCCGCCCACGAGGAACATCGCTAGGGTGCCCACCACGGACAAGCTCTTCATCAGCCACGGCGCCAGCGTCAGTAAGCTCTTACCGATGCTTTTTGCCACCGCGCTTGATTTCTCCTCCAGCCAGTAGCCGATATCATCGAGCTTCACGATCAGACCGACCAGGCCGTAGACGCCAACCGTAACCAGAATGGCGATCCCGGAAAGGATCAGCACCTGATTCAGCAGCGGTGCGTCGGAGACAATGCCCAGCGTAATGGCAACAATCTCTGCTGAAAGAATAAAGTCGGTGCGAATGGCGCCTTTGATTTTATCGCGCTCGAAGACTTTCGGATCCTGCGCGGCCAGCGCTTCAAGGCGCTGCTGACGCGCCTCCGGGGTATCCTTCTGCTTGCGAGAGCTCAAAGAGTGCAGGACCTTCTCCACGCCTTCGAAGCATAAAAATGCCCCGCCAATCATCAGCAGCGGCGTGATGGCCCAGGGAATGAATGCGCTGATCAGCAGCGCCAGCGGCACCAGGATCACTTTATTCAGAAACGAGCCTTTTGCCACGCCCCACACCACTGGCAGCTCACGGTTAGCCCGTACCCCGCTCACCTGCTGAGCGTTAAGCGAGAGATCGTCCCCCAGCACCCCTGCGGTTTTCTTCGCCGCCAGTTTCCCCATCACGGAAATATCATCCAGTAAGGTGGCAATATCATCCAGCAATGTTAATAAGCTACTTCCTGCCAAAATGGTGATCCTTCTTTTTTTGGTAATTAAGTGAATAGTATGGAGCAAAAGCGCAATCGCGGAAACAGGCACCTTGCGTCAACAAAAATTTCACATCAACTACACAATTAAAGGGCTCGCCAGCGCGATAGTTTTCGCGTTTACTATCAGCGACCTTTTTATTTCGTCGTGAGGGATTATGCGTTTCCGGCAACTGCTTCCACTTATTGGGGCACTTTTTTCGCTGTATATCATCTGGGGTTCCACCTACTTTGTCATTCGCATCGGCGTAGAAAGCTGGCCGCCGCTGATGATGGCGGGCATTCGCTTCCTCTCGGCGGGCGTGCTGCTGCTGGCCTTCCTGCTGCTGCGCGGGCATAAGCTTCCTCCGCTTCGCCCAATGCTGAACGCCGCCCTGATAGGCCTGCTGCTGCTGGCGGTCGGGAATGGCTTTGTGACCATTGCCGAGCACCAGAACGTACCGTCTGGGATCGCCGCCGTGGTCGTTGCCACCGTACCGCTGTTTACCCTCTGCTTCAGCCGCCTTTTCGGCATCCGCACCCGCAAGCTGGAGTGGCTGGGGATTGGCATCGGCCTTGCCGGCATTATTCTGCTCAACAGCGGCGGTAACCTGAGCGGGAATCCGTGGGGCGCAGTGATTATCCTTATTGGCTCGATGAGCTGGGCGTTCGGTTCCGTATACGGTTCTCGTATCGAGCTGCCGACCGGCATGATGGCGGGGGCAATTGAGATGCTTGCGGCTGGGATTGTGCTGCTGCTGGCCTCAGCCCTGACGGGAGAGGAGCTGACTACCCTGCCACCGTTGTCGGGCTTCCTGGCGGTAGGCTACCTGGCGCTGTTCGGCTCCATCATCGCCATCAACGCCTATATGTTCCTGATCCGTAACGTCTCTCCGGCGGTCGCCACCAGCTATGCCTACGTCAACCCGGTCGTGGCCGTGCTGCTTGGCACCGGGCTTGGCGGTGAAACGCTCTCTCCGGTTGAGTGGTTAGCTTTAGGGGTGATTGTTTTTGCCGTCGTGCTGGTGACCTTAGGCAAATATTTGCTGCCGGCAAAGCCCGTGGTTACGCCTTGCGAGGTGGAGAAACCGTAAGCGCGTGGATCCCCTGCGTGTCGATCTGCGCGGCCTCGCCGCCGCCGCAGATCCATTCTTCCAGCCGTTCGCTCAGAGCGGCATCGTTCAGCTTCAGCCGCCCTTTCAGCGCACATTCCCAGACGATCAGCACCCTCCAGCCCTGCGCGACAAGCGTGGCAAGATCCCGCGCGTCGCGTTCAACGTTCTTGCCAATCTTCTCCAGCCAGAAATCGGTGCGCGTCGCCGGAACTTTAAACAGGTAGCAGTCGTGATGATGCCAGAAACAGCCGTGGGTGAATATAATGCACCGATACGCGTCGATGACGAAATCCGGACGACCCGCAAGCGCGGGATCCTGTACGCGAAAGTCAAAGCCCGCCTGCGTCAGCAGCCCGGCCAGACGCTTTTCAATCGCGGTGTCACGCGTGCCGATGGCACGCATGTTTTTGCTGCGCGTGGCCTTATCGTGAACGTCCGTCATTGACGGCCTCACCCTGGCGGAGCGCCACCGCCTGTCTGATGCGCGAGGCCAGCAGTTTTGCCACCGCCGCGAACGCGGGCACCACCACCGAGTTACCAAACTGACGGTAAGCCTGGGTGTCCGAAACCGGAATGCGGAAACGGTAGCCCTGCGGCGTTTCAAAGCCCATCAGCCGGGCGCACTCCCGCGGCGTAAGGCGACGCGGACGGTGACGCTGGTTTTGCGGATCGTCGAAATCCTTCTCGCCCAGAGCCTTGTCCCAGCCTCTGTCGATCAGGATTTCCGCGCCGTCTTTGTAGTAGCGAGCGGACAACGTGCGGGTCACGCTGTGCGGATCGTTCGGGTTTACCATGCCAAACCCGAAGCCGTTGCCTTTGGCCTGATGCTTTTTGGCATAGCGGTAGAGGTATTTCCACAGGATCGGCGTCAGGATAAATTTTGCGTCGACCACAGGCTCCAGCAGGTCGGCAATGGTTGGACGGCGCTCGGGATATAAGGAGGGAATATCCCGCAGGGTGAAATCCCCCTTCAGATTGAGATCGCGGCGGAAACCGACCAGCACAATGCGTTCGCGATGCTGGGGCAGGAAGTGTTTCCCGTCGATGATTTTCGGGTCATCCGCGCCCATGTCCCCGGAATCGGCCACGTCATAGCCCAGCTCATCCAGCGTTTGCATGATAATGCGGAAGGTCTTTCCACCGTCGTGGCTCTTTAAGTTTTTGACGTTTTCCAGCACGAATATGGCCGGGCGACAGGCGTCAATGATTCGGGCCACATCAAAAAACAGCGTTCCCTGGGTATCGCAGGCGAAGCCGTGGGCACGTCCGAGGGCATTCTTTTTGGATACGCCGGCCAGCGAGAAAGGCTGGCACGGGAAGCCCGCCAGCAGCACGTCATGCGCCGGAATCGTCTGACGAATATGCTCGGCGGCCTGTTCATCCGTGACGCCGCTTTTATGGCTCAGGGTGACATCGCGGATATCGGCGTTGAAATGATGCTCCTGCGGATCGCAGTACCAGTTCGCTTTATAGGTGCGTACCGCATGTTTGTTCCACTCGCTGGTAAACACGCACTGACCGCCGATCGCTTCAAAGCCGTGCCGGATACCGCCGATGCCGGCAAACAGATCGATAAAGCGGAAGGCATAGTTCGGGTGCGCAGCAGGTGGCCGCGGAAGCAGATTTTGCAGATAACGAAACTCGCCTTCACTCAGGCGGCGCCCTGCCCGATCGCTGGTCACTAGCCGCTTAAGGATGGCCGGGCTCCAGTGGCTCTCGCCGTGCGCCACAAGCTGGTTTGCCAGCGTTTTAGCGTCATAAATATCCAGCAGCTGACGCAGTAATGCCTGCACCGTTGCCGTTGACTTCTCTGCCTGCTCAGACGCGGGCTCTGTCACTGATCGATTTTCCTGCATTCTTTTAACCGGGCAATAAAGACTGGGAACAGATTACCACAGTTCACTTTCGCAAACTGCGACGGAAGCGGTGTTGAATCTGGCTATCCAGCCCGATGCAGTCGCCCTGTAATTCGGCACTGAGTTTCGCCATAAACTGAATCAGAAAATCGGCGTTGTGCTGCGCGAGCTCGCGCCCGACCCCGGTTTGCATTGTATCAGGCAAGCGCAGCAGCTTGGTCTGAAAATGATCGAGCGCAAACGCCCGGTCATCAAGTGGCCGCGCGTCGGCAAACGGATCGTCCGCGTTAAAAAGCGGTACGCCCAGCGCGCCTGACACGGCAAACACGCGCGCCAGACCGATCGCTCCCAGCGCCTCCAGACGATCTGCATCCTGGACAATTTTGGCTTCAATCGTTTGCGGCGTCAGTCCGGCGCTGAAACTGTGCGCCTCAATGGCGTGCTCCACGGCGGCGTAGCGATCGGACGGGAAGTCAGGGAAATCGCGGTGCAGAATCTCTCGCGTCCTGCGCGCGGCCAGATGCGACGACTGGCTGCGTTCAGGATGGTTTTTCGGCAGGCTGACGATGTCGTGAAAATAGCAGGCGGTCAGGATCGTCAGCGGGTCGACGTGATGATGCACCATGATTTTCTGCGCCGTCATCCAGACGCGACGAAAGTGTGAAATATCGTGCGCGGTGTCGTCAGTCGCGTGATGTTCATCAAGCCAGGATTCAAAGCGCTGCTGCCACTGTATAAGTTCCATCATCCTTTCCTGTTACGAAAATGGGCGTTTAATTATAACATAGCCAAATGAAATATATTAAAAAATAGAAATTCGAAATACTTAATAATAATTACCCGCAATATATTCAAATAATTAATTCACATGAAAAATAAAGAGATGAATAGAAATATTTTGTAATATTTTTACCGATTTAATTACATTTATTTTTGAACCAAATTCACAAGCCATAGAATAGTATCAAACACGTAATTACGGAGGGTGATTACATATATTCATATAAATTATCTTTAAAGGGAATATATAATGAAAAGAAAAGTTCTGGCAATTCTGGTACCCGCGTTTTTAATGGCTGGTGCAGCGCATGCGGCTGAAATGTACAACAAAAACGGCAACAAAGTTGACCTGTACGGCAAAGTAGACGCGCGTCATACCTTCTCTGACAACCCTGGCGACGATGGCGATGAGACCTATGTACAGATTGGTTTCAAAGGCGAAACGCAGATCACTAACGAGCTGACCGGTTATGGTCAGTGGGAATATAAAACCTACGCTAACGATACCGAAGGCGCCGGTGATAAATCATTTAACCGTCTGGCATACGCTGGCCTGAAATTTGGCGAATACGGTTCATTTGACTACGGCCGTAATTACGGCGTCGTGTATGACGTTGAAGCCTGGACCGATATGCTGCCGGTATTTGGCGGTGATTCTTACACCTGGACCGATAACTTCATGAACGGCCGTGCTAACGGTCTGGCAACCTACCGCAACACCGATTTCTTCGGTCTGGTTGAAGGTCTGAACTTCGCACTGCAGTACCAGGGGGCGAACGAAGGCCAGTATGCTCAGGAAGACCAGGAAGGCACTAAAAACGGCCATGAAGACCTGCGCTTCCAAAACGGCGACGGCTTCGGCATGTCTACCTCCTATGACTTCTCCGGCGACCTGTCCGGCCTGAGCCTGGGTGCGGCATACTCATCTTCTGACCGTACCAATGCACAGGAAGCTGCGGGCGTAAATAACGCGCGCTTTGCCAGTGGTAAAACCGCAGAAGCATGGACTGTTGGCGCGAAATATGATGCCAATAACATCTATCTGGCAATGATGTACGCTGAAACCCGCAACATGACTCCATATGGTGATTATGGAATCGCGGATCAGACCCAGAACTTTGAAGCAGTAGCACAGTACCAGTTCGACTTCGGCCTGCGTCCATCCCTGGCATGGGTTTACTCCACGGGTAAAGACATGACTTTCCCAGGCAACGCCAGCAATCCTCAGGGTCAGTCTGGTGACATGGACCTGGTTAACTACATCGACCTGGGTATGACCTACAGCTTTAACAAGAATTTCTCCACCTATGTTGACTACAAAATCAACATGCTGGACAACGATGAACGCTTCTATGAAGCAAATGGCATCTCTACCGATGACATCGTTGGCGTAGGCATGACCTACCAGTTCTAATTGCCAAAAACATTAAAGCCCGCAATTTGCGGGCTTTTTTCATTTCAAGGCCGCGTTTACGGTGCTTCCTGCAACGCCACGCGGATAAACCCGTTATTCTGCGCCAGCAGCTCATGGGCTTTCCACGCATCCAGACCGGTCAGCACCATCAGCACCGCCGTTTTACAGTGATGGTTACAGCTCTCCAGCGCGGCCTTTGCCTGCGCCCGGCTGCATCCCCCCGCCTCCATCACAATGGCGATTTGCCGTTCAGCCCATTTGGTACTGCTTGCCTCAAGATCCACGCGCAGGTTGCTGTAAACGCGCCCGGTGCGAACGGCCAGCCCGGTGGTAATCATCGAGAGGATCATTTTTTGCGCGATCCCCGCCCTGGTATTGAGATACCCGGCAACCACATCAGCCCCCAGTTCAGGGGCAATTACCATGCTTGCCAGCTGCGCCGCTTCACTTTGAGCATCACCGGTGATGACCGCAACAGGCGCTCCCAGCGACCAGGCATGCCGCATCGCTCCCCAGACCCACGGCGTTTTTCCGCTGACGGTCACCGCCAGCATCATATCGTGTTCACCAAATTTGATGGCCTGCAGGTCAGCGACCCCGCGCTCGTAGCGCCCTTCTCCCTCTTCTGCCGTCACGGCAATTACAGGGGTTTTCCCCGGCGCATAATCATCCGCAGCCTGCCGTGCGGCGCAGCCCGACTGTCCTGCCCCGACGATGACCAGACGGCCACCGTGGTTGAGCGCCGCGGCGGCGTTATCCACCACGCGGGCGATTGTCGTTAAGCAGGGGGTTATAGCAGCAGAAATACGTGCATCTTCCTCGTGGATAACCTTCAGCATGTCCAGCGTGGACAATCTATCTATATTCATCGTGCTGGCGTGCCGTCTTTCCTTGACCGAACCGGTAAGCGTAATGCTCATAAACAGCCTCCTTATTATGAGTACCCACACACTATAAAGTGTTTTATATAGATGACCTGCGAGTGGGGTCACGAAAAGAAGAGCAAATCGACGCTTTTACATGGCTTTAAGAAAAGCCCATCATCAGCGATAATCACCCCCTTTCTTAATCATCGCGGAGTGTTGATGAGCGATCTGCAGCCTTTCCCTCTGACGCGCAAGCGCCCCATGAAACTGTACACGCTGGTCACGTTGATGGTGTCCGCGATTATCGCCTCTGTGCTGCTGGTGGTTTTTGCGCTCTATTCCGTGCAAATCACCCGGGCGACCCGCGATGATGTAAAAGATACCGCGTTGGGTATCGCCCGCACGCTGGCCGACAGCCCGGAGATCCAGCGCGGCCTGATGCAATCGCCGCAGGCCGACATCATTCAGCCCATCGCCAAAGCCGTTACCCAACGCAACGATCTGCTGCTTACCGTGGTGACCGACATGCGGGGGATTCGCTACTCGCACCCGAACGAGGCTCTCATCGGCCTGCATTTTATTGGCAACGATCTCGAACCCGCGCTGGAAGGCAAAGAGAATGTCTCGGTAAACCGCGGCGCCCTCGCCGAAGCGCTTCGCGTTTTCACGCCGGTCTATGACAGCCAGCACGATCAGATCGGGGTCGTGGTGGTCGGTATTTCCCTCAAAAAGGTGGAAGATCAGATAGCCCGTGGGCGGCTTAACGCGCTCTGGACGATTTTGTTCAGCATCTTTATGAGTTCAATGGCGATTTGGGGTCTGGTGCGGGTGCTGAAGCGCATTCTGTTCGGGCTCGAACCCTATGAGATCTCCGCCCTGTTCGAACAGCGCCAGGCGATGCTGCAGTCGCTTCGCGAAGGGGTACTGGCCGTCGACATTCACGGCCGCGTGACGATGATTAACCACACCGCCAGAGAGATTTTACTCCTGCCCTCCGCCAAGCAGTCGGAAAACGCCAGCGCTCCCCTGCTGGCAAGCCTGCGGGAGATTTCAAAGACGGGCGTCGCGCGTCAGGATCAGGAGATCAGCTGTAACGGCCGGCTGCTGCTGTGCAATATGGTGCCCGTCAAAAGCCAGGAGCGGGTCATCGGCGCGATAGCCACCTTCCGCGATAAAACGGAAATCAGCCAGCTGATGCAGCGTATTGACGGCATGGTCAACTACGTCGATGCCCTGCGCAGCCACACGCACGAGTTTATGAACAAACTGCATGTGATCCTGGGCCTGCTGCACATGAAGCGCTACGACAAGCTGGAGGAGTACATCATCCAGACGGCGCACAATTACCAGACGGATATCGGTACGATCCAGAGCAAGGTAAAATCCCCGGTCGTTGCCGGGTTCCTGCTGGGTAAAATCAACCGGGCGAAGGAAGCGGGCGTCACCCTGACGCTGGCGGATGAATGCCTGATACCGGATACCGCCAGCGAAGAGCAGGTCGCGGTGCTGATCACCGCGCTGGGTAACTTAATCGAAAACGCGCTCGACGCGATGGCAGGACAGCAGGAAGGCGAGATTGGCCTGCTGCTACATTATCAGAATGGCTGGCTCAGTTGCGAAGTCAGCGACGATGGCCCCGGCATTGATCCCACCCAGCTGGAGGCTATTTTTACTAAGGGGTTCTCAACAAAAGGTGAAAACCGCGGCGTTGGGCTGTTCCTTGCTCGCCAGCAGATCCAGAACCTGGGCGGCGATATTACCGTCGAGTCTGAGCCTGGCGTATTTACCCAATTTTTTGTTCACATCCCCTGGGATAGCGAGAGGAATATCGCGTGATAAATGTATTAATTGTCGATGATGACGCCATGGTGGCCGACCTCAACCGTCTGTACGTCAACCGTGTTGAAGGCTTTAGCTGCTGCGGCGTCGCCTCCACGCTCAACCAGGCCAGAGCCATTATCAATAACCCCAGCCAGCCTGTCGACCTGGTGCTGCTGGACGTCTATATGCAGCAGGATAACGGGCTGGATCTGCTGCCCGATATTCGCGCGTCAGGCCGCCCGATTGATGTGATTATGATCTCGTCCGCTGCCGATGCCGCCACGATCCAGACTTCCATCCACTACGGCGTGGTGGATTATCTGATCAAACCGTTCCAGTTCCCGCGCTTTGAAGAGGCGCTGAACGGCTGGAAGGCAAAGCACAGCCTGATGGGATCGCACCAGTATTATGAGCAGGCGGACGTCGACCGGCTGATCCACGGCGGGGCGCCGGAGCTGGCGGACAGTAAGAAATTGCCGAAAGGGTTAACGCCGCAAACGCTGCGCACCATTTGCCAGTGGATTGACGGCCACCCGGAGACGGAATTTTCCACAGACGATCTGGCTAACGCGGTAAATATTTCACGCGTCTCCTGCCGCAAGTACCTGATCTGGCTGGCGCAAATCAACATTCTTTTCACCAGCATTCACTATGGTGCCACCGGCCGCCCGGTGTATCGCTACCGCTTACAGCCGGAGCAGATCGGGCTGCTCAAACAGTACTGCCAGTAACGCGGTAGCTCTCGTCCAGAAGGGTAAAACGGAAGTGGTGCATCGAGGAGATCACCACTTCTTTTGTCCTGGTCACAAAGATAGCATCTATATCCGGACGCGCGCGCAGGGCGGCGCAGCCTTTCTCTACCCCCATGCCGTACATCAGCGTGGTCCAGATATCGCCATCAATAGAGTCTTTGGAAATGATGGTGACGCTGTCCAGCTCGTTGTCGAGCGGGTATCCGGTACGCGGGTCGAGAATATGGTGATAGCGCTTGCCGTTCTGCTCAAAGTAGCGCTCGTACGTTCCCGACGTCACCACAGAGAGGTTCTCCACCGTCATCGCGCCGATCAGCGCATCACCGGCGAACGGCTTTTTCAGCCCCACGCTCCAGCCGCCTTCCGGCGAGCCTAACGTCTGGATGTTTCCGCCAAGGTTGATCAGCCCCAGCTCAGCCCCCTCTTTGCGCAGGTAGTCCCGAACCCGGTCGGCAATATAGCCTTTGGCGATGGCCCCCAGATCGATCTCCATCCCCGCTCTGGTCAGAAACACGCTGGTCTGCGCCTCATCAAGGATGACATCCTCTGGCCGGGTAATCGCCAGCAGCGAGGCAATTTCATCGGCAGGCGGAACGCTGTCGCCCTGAAAGCCAATCTTCCAGCGCTTCACCAGCGGACCGATCGCCAGGTTAAAGGCGCTGTTTTTAAGCAGGCTTGCCGCTTTCGCACAGCGGATCAGCTCAAACACCGGACGGCTGACGGTAACCGGATGCTGACCCGCCGCCTGGTTGATGTCCATTACCTGCGAATGCGCGCGGTTAACGGTGAGGAGATCTTCGTACTGTTTGATCAGGCGGAAAACGCGGGACGCGAGGGCTTCGTCATGGGAGAAGAGTTTCAGGAGAATGGGCGAGCCCATCAGAACGGCGGAGTAGCTGTAAACGCGATGGCTATCAGGCATAGCATGAGTCCTCAGATGTAGCCCCGGCAGGCACTGCGCCGCCGGGGAAACAGGTGCCTTACGTTCTTTTTGAGCGCATCGCCGCCTGATGTCCTGCAAGGGTACCAAAAATAATGATATCCGCCACCGCGTTACCGCCGATACGGTTAGCGCCGTGGATCCCGCCAACCACTTCACCCGCAGCGAATGCCCCCGGCAGCACGTTGTGGTTGCTGTCCAGCACGCAGGTTTCGGTGTTGATGGTCACGCCGCCCATAGTGTGGTGCACGCCCGGTGCAATCTGAATGGCGTAGAACGGCCCTTCGTTGATGGGCGCACGCAGGGCGGTGGTGCGGCCAAAATCATCGTCGTGCTGTTTTTCAACGAAACCGTTGTAACGTTCCAGGGTCGCCAGGAAAGCGTGGTGATCCATACCCAGCGCTTCAGCCAGGGCTTTTGGCGAGCTGGCGCTGGTCACGAAACCTTTCGCGATATACTCATCTGCGGCTTTGTTTTTGGCACGTACGTGCTCATCAAAGACGATGTATGCGTATTTCTCCGGCAGCGCGATGATTGACGCCGAGACTTTATCGCGGGTCGACATTTCGTTGTAGAAGCGCTCACCTTTCTGATTGACCAGAATCGCCCCGCCGCCGCGGATGGATTCAGAAATCAGGTACGAGGTTTTCTGCTCCACGGTTGGGTGGATCTGAATTTCGCCCATATCAACCGTGCCTGCACCGATACGCTCCAGCAGCGCGATACCGCCGCCGGTCGCCCCTTTGTGGTTAGTGGTGACGAACCCTTCCAGATCCGGGCGGTATTTCACCACCATCTGGCTGTTGGCGCTGAAACCACCGGTCGCCACGATCACGTTTTTGGCTGCCACGGTGACGGTTTCGTTCTCTTCGGTGGTCAGAAGTACGCCGGTCACTTCGCCGTTCTCGAAGATGATGTCGCTGACGGAGGTATCCAGCATCACCTCGATGTTGCGTTTATTGACGTTACGCACCAGGCCGCTGATCAGGTAGCCGCCCACCGCAGAACCGTCTTTTGGACGGTGAGTACGGTCGATGCTCATCCCGCCGGTGGTGGTGATGTCGTTCAGCATGATGCCGCGCGTTGCCAGCCACTCAATTGCTTCCGGCGCGTTCTCCACAAAGCGACGCAGCAGTTCCGGGTTGTTCTTGTTTCCGCCGCCTTTCAGGCTTTCCTGGTAGAACAGCTCTTTGCTGTCCTGAATCCCCTTCACGCGCTGGAAGCGGGTTTCTGCGGCGTTCATACCGGCAGAGGCTTTAATGGTGTTCCCGCCGATGGTCGGCATTTTCTCGACGATCAGCACGCTTGCGCCTTCGTCGTGAGCCTGGATCGCCGCCGCCAGACCGGCGCCGCCGCTGCCGACAACCACCACGTCCACGCTGCGGGTTTCGTTCGGGTCAACGCCCTCTTCCGCTGCCAGCGCCTTGCTGGACTTCAGCATCGCTTTAGATACCGCTTTCTTCACCGCTTCACTCTGACTGGTTGCGCCGGTAATGGCATCCACGTGCGGAGTATTGGCATCCAGAATGCGGGTGCGGATCTCTTCAAAGCTGGTGACAAACTCAACGTCTTCACTCGGGCCGGAGGCAAGTTCGATGTCCGCAATGCGGTCGGTTTCCAGGCTGACGTTAATCACCAGTTCGTTAGCGTCGTCCTGCACTTTCTCAACAAAGGTGCCAGGTTTGAATTTGGACTCGCCCATGCTCATGTCGCGGATCATCGCTTCCACCAGCGAGAAGCGCCACAGCGGCTCAGGGATGCTTAGTTCCTCGCGTCTGGTGCTGTCCATAAACAGCTCAAGGCTTTCACCCGCCGCGATGCGGTCGGTCCAGTCCGGGTAAGCGATAGTGGCGCGGCCTACGGCAATCAGATCGTAGCCGTGGTCCAGCGCTTCATTCACGTCTGACGCATTCACCACGCCGCCAACGCCCATCACCGGAACCTGCGCCAGCGTGTCAGAACGCATTGCGCAGTATTTTTCGATAAGCGGCGTCGGGTCCTGGGTGTCGACGATAGAAGGACGCAGGGTGGCGCCTACGGAGAAGTGGAGATAGTCCACGCCGCGCGCGGCCAGTTTCTCCAGCAGGTACATGGTGTCCTCAAAGCGGATGCCGGGAACCTCAAGCTCTTCAGGGGAGAAGCGGTAGCCAATGATGAAGGCATCATCGGCGTACTGGCGCACCATTTTGTGGGTGATGTCCAGCACCGCCAGCGGGAACTTCGCGCGGTTATCGCGGCTGCCGCCCCACTCGTCGTCACGCTGGTTTGAATTTGGGGAGTAGAACTGCTGAATCAGGTAGGTGTTCGCCCCGTGGATTTCCACGCCGTCGAAACCTGCCTGGATGGCGCGGCGCACGGCTTCACCAAACTTGCCGATCATGCCTTCCACTTCTTCTGCGGTCAGGGCAACCGGCGTCGCGGCGCCGTCACGCGGCGCGGCCACGGCGCTTGGGCCCACCGGGGTACGGCCACCGATCAGTTTCGGGTCGACCATGCGGCCGCCGTGGTAGATCTGCAGCAGTGCCTTAGAGCCTTTGGATTTTATTGCCTCGGCGATTTTAGCCAGCCCGGCGATTTTCTCGTCGGTATCAATCCCAATCGCCCCCGGGAAGGCGAGACCGAGATCGTCGACAAAGCAGCACTCCACAATGATGGTACCAATGCTGCCGGAACGGGCCCGGTAGTACTCCACCAGCTCGCTGGTAACGGTGCCGTCATAGTAGCCGGTACAGGTTGTCATCGGGGCCATTAACAAACGGTTTTTCAGTTCAGTGCCATTCGGTAATGTGAAGGGGCTAAGAATGCGTTCGTTAGTGCTCATAATAGAAACTCCAAACTTTTAAAAATTGAGAATTCGTTATCGGATTGATTTTTTGTTTCGTCGTTATTTGCCGATGTCATGATATTAATATAATGATTTTTTTAGTTTCTAAAGTTATTACGTTAGTTAAAAAACTATTTAATCCCTGCAATAACACAAATAACACATTGGTGTTAGCGATTGTAATTCAGCTATTCACAATAATTTAAAAATCGTTAAATAAAAAATGGTAAAACCAATTCACCAAAAACCAATAGTTCCGATATAAATCAATAAGTTATATCTAATTAAAAATTCATATTGTTACAAAAATGATAAAACAAATCCGAAAAACAGATAATAACCCCATACGCCAGAGTGGTTATTAATAAAAGCATAAAAATAACGCTGCAATTCTGTTTTTTTGATCGCGATCAATAGTTATGGCATTCAAAAGCGCAATATAAAAACATCATCATTTTTTAATTTAGCGCACATAAAAACGCGTTAAATCGCTATTACTGAAAATACAAAATCGCACCTTTAATAACTAAAAAAAGCAAAGAAACTTAAGAAAGCGATTCTGTTTTTTCAGTGCAACCGAATTTTTGACAACTTAAGACGTGAAACTATGAATACAAAAACTGCTGTAACGCCCCCAGTGGCGAACCAGGCATCAAATGGAAACGCAAAACGATTGCTGATGATGGCATTGCCCGTCATCGTCGCCGTACTGCTGCTGTTTGTGCCCGTACCAGAAGGCTTGCCGCCTTACGCATGGCACTACTTCGCTATCTTTGTCGGCGTAATCGTCGGCTTAATCTTCGAACCGCTGCCGGGCGCGGTGATTGGCCTGACCGGCGTGGTTGCCATTGCCCTGTGCAGCCAGTGGGTGCTGTTCAGCCCTGAACAGCTGGCCGACCCGAAATTCAAGCTGGCGGGCGCCTCCTTTAAGTGGGCGGTGAGCGGGTTTGGTAACTCTACAGTCTGGCTGATCTTCGGTGCCTTCATGTTCGCCGCGGGCTATGACAAAACCCGCTTCGGCCGCCGTCTGGCGCTGATTCTGGTGAAGTATCTTGGCCGTCGCAGCCTGACGCTCGGTTACGCCATTACGTTTGCGGACCTGCTGCTGGCACCGTTCACCCCGTCCAACACCGCGCGCAGCGGCGGGACCATCTACCCAATCATTGCTAACCTGCCGCCGCTGTACGGTTCAAAACCTAATGACCCAAGCGCGCGTAAGATTGGTTCGTACCTGATGTGGGTGGCGATCACCGCGGCCTGTATCACCAGCTCAATGTTCCTCTCCGCCCTTGCGCCGAACCTGCTTGCGCTGGCGCTGGTGAAAAGCACCGTTGGGATTGATATCTCCTGGGGCACCTGGTTCCTCGCCTTCTTGCCGCTGGGTATCCTGCTGATTCTGACCATGCCGCTGCTGGCCTACTGGTTCTACCCACCAGAAGTTAAAGTGAACAATGAAGTGCCGCTGTGGGCGACCCGTGAGCTGGAAAAACTCGGCAAACTGTCCCGCAATGAAATTCTGCTGCTGGTGTTCGTGTGCTGCGCGCTGCTGATGTGGATCTTCGCCGCCGCGTGGATTGAGCCTGCGATGGCGGCCCTGCTTATCGTCGGGCTGATGCTGTGGACTGGCGTGCTGGAGTGGAACGATATCACCGGTAACAAGGCCGCGTGGAATACCTTCGTCTGGTTCGCCACCCTGGTTGCGCTGGCGGATGGCCTCTCCTCTACCGGCTTTATCAGCTGGCTGGGTAAAGAAGGCGGTCTGCTGATGAGCGGTATCTCTCCGGGCGTGGCGACCATCGTCCTGCTGCTGGCGTTCTACCTACTGCACTACCTGTTTGCCAGCACCACCGCGCACACTACCGCGCTGCTGCCAGCGATGCTGACCATCGCCTCCACCATTCCGGGCATGAATATGGAAGTGTTCGTCCTGCTGATGGTGACCTCTCTGGGCGTGATGGGGATCATCACCCCGTACGGTACTGGCCCAAGCCCGATCTACTACGGCAGCGGCTACCTGCCAACCAAAGACTACTGGCGCCTCGGCACCATCTTCGGTGCCATCTTCCTGGCGGCCCTGCTGCTGATTGGTTATCCGTGGATGTCCATGATGTTCTGATTCCTGACCGCCGGACTTCTCCTCCGGCGGTTTTATTTTTGTGGAGCAATACTATGTCGAATAAACCGTTTTTTTATCAGAACCCCTTCCCTCTTTCCCATGACGACACCGAATACTACCTGCTGACCAAAGAACACGTCTCCGTAGCCGAGTTCGACGGCCAGGAAGTCCTGAAGGTGGAGCCGGAAGCCCTGACCCTGCTGGCGCAGCAGGCCTTCCATGATGCCGCATTTATGCTGCGTCCTTCCCATCAGAAGCAGGTTGCCGCCATTCTCAACGACCCGGAAGCCAGCCAGAACGACAAATACGTTGCCCTGCAGTTCCTGCGTAACTCTGAAATTGCCGCAAAAGGCGTGCTGCCGACCTGTCAGGACACCGGCACCGCGATCATCATGGGTAAAAAAGGCCAGCGCATCTGGACCGGCGGCGGTGACGAAGCGGCCCTGAGCCAGGGCGTGTATAACACCTACATCGAAGATAACCTGCGCTACTCCCAGAATGCGGCGCTGGACATGTATAAAGAGGTGAATACCGGCACCAACCTGCCCGCGCAGATTGATCTCTACAGCGTTGACGGCGATGAGTACAAATTCCTGTGCATGGCAAAAGGCGGCGGTTCCGCCAACAAAACCTACCTCTATCAGGAAACCAAAGCGCTAATCACCCCGGCGAAGCTGAAAAACTATCTGGTTGAGAAAATGCGCACCCTGGGTACCGCGGCCTGTCCGCCGTACCATATCGCGTTTGTGATTGGCGGAACCTCAGCGGAAGCCACGCTGAAAACCGTTAAGCTGGCCTCAACCCGCTACTACGACGCGCTGCCAACCGAAGGCAACGAGCACGGCCAGGCGTTCCGCGACGTTCAGCTGGAACAGGAACTGCTCCAGGAAGCGCAGAACCTCGGCCTCGGCGCGCAGTTCGGCGGGAAATACTTCGCCCACGACATCCGCGTGATCCGCCTGCCGCGCCACGGCGCCTCCTGCCCGATAGGCATGGGCGTCTCCTGCTCCGCAGACCGCAACATCAAGGCAAAAATCAACCGCGATGGGATCTGGATTGAGAAGCTGGAGCACAACCCGGGCCAGTATATTCCTGAATCACTGCGCCAGCAGGGTGAAGGCGACGTGGTCAGCATTAACCTGAACAAGCCGATGAACGAGATCCTGGCGCAACTCTCCGCGCACCCGGTCTCTACCCGCCTGTCGCTGAACGGCACCATCATCGTGGCGCGGGATATCGCCCACGCGAAGCTGAAAGAGCTGCTCGACAACGGTGAAGAACTGCCGCAGTACGTTAAAGATCATCCGATTTACTACGCGGGGCCAGCCAAGACCCCGGAAGGCTACGCCTCTGGCTCACTCGGCCCGACCACTGCGGGACGCATGGACTCGTATGTCGACCTGCTGCAATCCCACGGAGCAAGCATGATCATGCTGGCGAAAGGCAACCGCAGCCAGCAGGTAACCGACGCCTGCCATAAGCACGGCGGCTTCTACCTGGGCAGCATCGGCGGCCCGGCGGCGGTGCTGGCGCAAAACAGCATTAAGAGCCTTGAGTGTGTGGCCTATCCTGAGCTGGGAATGGAAGCCATCTGGAAAATTGAAGTCGAAAACTTCCCGGCGTTTATCCTGGTGGATGACAAAGGCAACGATTTCTTCCAGCAGATCCAGAACCAGCAGTGCAAAGGCTGTTCACAGCGCTGAGTGCTTCCATAGCTCCGGCAAAAGCGACAGCGTGTCAGCAATGATGGCGCGCTTGTCGCTTCCTGGCTTCCAGATGGTGACCATCGTCTGACTAATCCCCTGGCTGCCCACTTCGGTGAGCAGCCTTTTTACGTTTTGCCACCGCACGGCATGAAAATGGGTTGGTAAGAACCCCCAGCCGCATCCTCGCTCCAGCAGACCGCGCAGCATCTCCGGCTCGTTCGTAAAAAGGGTATGCCCTGAAATCTGCAGGCGACGCGCAACCGGCTCGTCCGAGTCTGGGTGCATAACGACCTGCGGAACCAGGGAGAGGTCAAGCAGTGAAAGGGGGGATGACGTCCCCGTAAACAGGGTACAGGAGGCGTAAAAATCCATATCGATTGCGCCCAGGGCCCGCCACTCCATGTTATCGCCCACGCTGCGGTTGCGCGCCTGGCAGATGGCCATGTCCGCGCGCGCGTTCGCCAGCAGCCGTTCAGATTCATCACGCGAGGCGCAGATGAGGCTCAGGCGGATTTTTCGCGCCGCCATTTCAGCGATGACCCTGCGCAGAAAAACTCTGGGCGTGAAAGGATCGTAGACCAGGGTCAGGTCCTGCGTAGCGCCGTGGGGGACCTCCCTGGCGAAGGCCTCAAAGGCTTTGACCTGCCGCATCAGCAAATGAGCCTGACGCTGGAGCTGCTCGCCTTCCGGCGTGAGCCGCAGGGTACGCCCGTCGCGAATAAACAGCCCGTAGCCTAACCCATCCTCAAGAAAATCAACCAGATCGCGAAGCGTCGTTCGGTCTTTCTTCAGCACCACTGCCGCTTTACTCAGGCTCCCGTTTTCAGCCACGGCGGTGAATGCCTCAAGCTGTGCAAAGGAATAGATCAGTCCAGCCACGCTACGCTCCCTCTGTTTTTTTGGGGGATTTTCCCCCACTACGCGTTTTTTATTATAGCCCCCGGTTTTTTAAACTGAACCCGTTCTTAACCTATACGAGACGGATATGAAAAACAGAACAGTAAATCATGCCCTGCTGGCGGGACTTGTCTTCAGCAGCCTGCTGTCCCCTGCGGCAATGGCCGCCTGCGAAGGCACCGAGCTCAGCGTGTGCCCTGCCCCCTTCGACGCCGCGTTGCCGGATACCCATAAAATGCTGACCTGGAATCAGGCCGATCGCGTGGTGGGATTTCGTAATGATTATCGCAACTACGCCGGGGATATTTTCCGCCACGGAAACGCCGTACCGCTGCAGGTATCGGAAAAGCCGCTAACGGACGTCCATTATCAGGTTAACGACAGGCGCTACGGCCTTAAGGAATATCTCAAGCGCCAGAACGTCAGCGGTATGCTGGTGCTGAAAGACGGCAAAATCGCCTGGAAATATCTCGCCCAGGGCAATACCGACACCACGCTATGGACCTCGCGCTCGGTAGGCAAATCGGTGGTATCGGCGCTGGTGGGCGTAGCCCTTAAAGAGGGAAAAATTCACTCACTCGACGACAGGATCACGAAATATGAACCCGATCTGAAAGGCACCGCGTGGGACGGCGTGACGCTCAAACAGCTTATCACCCACACCTCCGGGGTGGCGTGGAACGAGGATTATACCAACCCGAACTCCGACTTCGCGCAGCTCACCGAGTGCGAGGCGAAGCCGGGTACCTACGACTGCGTGCGCAAGCTGGTGAAAGGATTACGCAGGGTTCACCCGGCCGGAGAAAACTGGTCTTACTCTTCCGGCGGAGCCTGGCTGCTGGGTGACGTGCTGGAGCGAGCAACCGGCATGACGATCGCGGCGTATCTGGAGAAAAGCATCTGGCAGCCGTACGGCATGGCGAGCGACGGCGTATGGCATGCCTACAGTAAAGGTCAACATGACGTCGGCGCGCACGGCTTTAACGCCACGCTGGAGGACTGGGGTCGCTTCGGGGAATTTATCCTGAACAACGGTATGCTCCCCTCGGGCAAACAAATCCTGCCTGACGGCTGGGTGAAGGAGTCGTCAGACTGGACTCAGGCGAAAGGCTCGGTATCAGACGCGCATCCAGAAGGCCTGTACGGCTATCAGTGGTGGAACAACGCCGTGCCCGTCAACGCCAAGGGCGTTGAGCCGGCAGCGAAGGATTCGCTCAAAGGTTCGCTCTGGGCGCTGGGCATTTTTGGTCAGATGATCGTGGTGAACCAGAAAGAAAACCTGGTCATCGTCCAGTGGTCTACCTGGCCACAGGCGGAGCCTTCCTTTAGCGCCCAGCCGCTGGAGGCCTCTCTGATGTTTAGCGCGATTGCCAGGGCGCTGCGCTAAATTGCACCCGCCGGGTAACGAAGCGATTGCCCGGCCCTTTCTCAGGAGCCTCTCTCTGCGCCACATCACAAAATCGCAATATCAGAGGCTTAGATGACATTGGTGAATAAAAAGCCAATATTTTGTTAAGTTATTGTTGCTTATAGTGCTCATCATTATCGTCTCACTATTGATGCGTAACGCGCATCAATCAATGCGTTAATTGCGCTTATCTATTTCGCCATCCTGATCCAGTTTTCAGAAACAGACGCGTAAAACGTCAACAATAAACTGGAGATAACCATGTTTTCCTCAACCTCACCTGCAACCGTACGCTCTAAGGCGGGCGCGATACTTCGCGTGACGTCGGGCAACTTTCTTGAGCAATTTGATTTCTTTCTTTTCGGCTTCTACGCCACCTACATCGCCCACACCTTCTTCCCGGCGAGCAGTGAATTTGCATCGCTGATGATGACCTTCGCGGTCTTCGGCGCGGGCTTTTTGATGCGTCCAATCGGAGCCATCGTGCTGGGGGCCTATATTGACAAGGTTGGCCGCCGCAAAGGGCTGATCGTGACGCTTTCCATTATGGCGGCAGGCACCTTCCTGATCGTGCTGATCCCGTCCTATCAAAGCATCGGGCTTTGGGCACCGCTGCTTGTCCTGACGGGCCGCCTGCTGCAGGGCTTTTCCGCCGGGGCGGAGCTTGGAGGTGTTTCGGTCTATCTCGCGGAAATCGCCACGCCGGGCCGCAAAGGTTTTTACACCAGCTGGCAGTCCGGTAGCCAGCAGGTTGCCATTATGGTCGCCGCGGCGATGGGCTTTGCCCTGAATGCCCTGATGGAGGAGAGCGCCATTCGTGAATGGGGCTGGCGCATCCCGTTCCTGTTCGGCTGTTTAATCGTGCCGTTTATCTTTTTCCTGCGCCGCAAGCTGGAGGAGACGGAAGAGTTCAGCGCGCGCCGCCATCATCTGGAGATGCGTCAGGTCTTTAAAACGCTGCTTGGCAACTGGCAGGTGGTGGTCGCGGGCATGCTGATGGTGGCGATGACCACCACCGCGTTCTACCTGATCACCGTCTACGCGCCAACCTTCGGCAAAAAAGTGCTGATGCTGAGCGCCTCTGACAGCCTGCTGGTCACGCTGCTGGTGGCGATCTCTAACTTTATCTGGCTGCCGGTGGGCGGCGCGCTGTCGGACCGCTTCGGGCGTAAGCCGGTGCTGATTGCCATGACCCTGCTGGCGCTGGCCACCAGCTATCCAGCCCTGACGCTGCTGGCTGACGCGCCCAGCTTCTCGATGATGCTGAGCGTGCTGCTGTGGCTTTCCTTCCTTTACGGGCTGTATAACGGGGCGATGATCCCGGCGCTGACGGAAATTATGCCTGCTGAAGTCCGCGTGGCAGGGTTCTCTCTGGCTTACAGCCTGGCAACGGCGGTCTTTGGCGGCTTTACCCCAGTGATGTCAACCGCGCTGATTGAATACACCGGTGACAAAGCCTCGCCGGGCTACTGGATGAGCTTCGCCGCGGTGTGTGCCCTGCTGGCCACCCTCTACCTCTACCGTCGTCGCGCGGTTTCAGTGCAAAACACCGTTAAGTCGCAGGGGGCCGCATGACGCGCACTTCTCGTTATACCGCCAGCGCGCTGGTGCTGATGTTCATGAGCGTGAATGCCTGCGCTCAGGAGGTGAAAGTGATGATTTCAGGCGGTTTCAAAGCCGCCCTTGAAAAGCTCGCACCGGAATATGAGCGCAAGACTGGCGATACCATTGTGATTATTCCCGGTCCCTCAATGGGCAATACGCCGCAGGCGATCCCAAACCGGCTCGCGCGCGGCGAGAAGGCCGACGTGGTGATTATGGTGGGTGATGCGCTGGCGAAGCTCGAAAAAGCCGGCCAGACCAGGCCAGGTTCGCGAACTGAACTCGCGGACTCTCCCGTTGGCATGGTGGTGAAAAAAGGTGCGGATATTCCTGATATCAGCAGCGAGGCGACTCTGCGTAAAACTCTGCTGCAGGCCAGTTCCATCGCTTACTCAGACAGCGCCAGCGGCAGGTATGTCAGCCAGACGCTGTTCAGGAAACTGGGGATTGAAAACGAGGCGGCGGCTAAAGCAACAATGGTCGAACGTATTCCGGTCGCCTCAGAAGTGGCGAAAGGAAAATACGCCGTGGGTTTCCAGCAGGTGAGCGAGCTGCTGCCGGTTGAAGGCGTCACCTTTATCGGTAAAATCCCGGACAATCTGCAGTACATCACGCGCTTCGCCGGCGCGGTCACCCGTCACGCTGAACACCCCGCGGAGGGGAAAGCGCTACTGAGCTATCTCGCCTCACCGCCCTCAGGGGCGGCCATCCGTGAGACGGGGATGATCCCCGTTACGTCCGGCGATACCGCTCGGTGATCTCTTTTTCCAGTTCAGCAGCAATATAAGACTGAATGCGCCCCCGGCGCCGGATAAGCCCCACGGCGCGTTTCACCTCCGGCGCCACCAGCGGCAGATGCGTCAGCGGCGTGTGCTCCGACGTCGGCATCGACATGGCGGGAACGGCGGCAATGCCGATGCCCGCCTCTACCATGCCGAGCATCGTGGTGACGTGGCGCGTTTCGCAGACGCTGGGGCGCTCGGGAATGATATCCCCCAGCATCCGATCGAGCAGGTTGCGGTTACCCGACGTTTTATCGAGGGAGATATAGTCCTGCTGGAAAAACGCCTCCCACGTCAGGTGGCTCTTCTGCGCCAGCGGGTGATCCTTTCTGCATGCCGCAACGTAGACATCCTCCACCAGCGGGAAAAATTCAATTTCAGACGATAAGTTTCCCGCGAAGCAGATGCCAAAATCCGCCTGGCTTCGGGCCACGGCGTCAATCACATTCCCCGCGCTGCTGTCGATGAGCTTAATGCGAACGCGAGGAAAGCGAGACTGAAAGCGACGGATCACATCAGGCATAAAGTAACAGGCGGCGGAAGGTACCGCGGCGACCGTAATCAGCCCCGTCCGCTCTTCACTGGCCTTATCGACATCCGCCAGCATTGACTCCACGTTGTCAAGCAGCTGCGCTGAGCGTTCAGCAAAGTTTTGCCCATATAGCGTCAGGGCGACGCGACGGGTGGTTCGGTCAAACAGCTTTGTTCCCAGCGCGGCTTCCAGCTTTTCGATCCTGCGGCTCAGCGCCGACTGGGATAAGCAGATAGATTCAGCGGCGACACGGAAGTTACCGTATTCCACTAACGCCCTGAAGGCATAAAGATCGTTAAGGTCAAAATTCACGGGCATAGCGTCTGGATGTCCTGTCAGGGAAGATGCAACAAAGTCAAAAATAATAGCGTCTTATTGACCTGCCGCAACTGGCGCGGTGTTGTAATAGGTCAGAGATCGTTGAGATTGAGTCGAATGCGCCCGGCCTGGTCAGCAATCGCCTGCCGTTCATCTTCCTTTGTATTGGGCAGCGCCTGCTTGTTACCTTTGAAACCGCTCATCTTTTCAATACCGCACGGGTTTATCCACTTAGCCTGCGAATTAAGGCTACGACGGAGGTCACAAAATGAAGGTGATGCCTGCAAAGCGCTACCCACCGCTACGTACGAAATGATAGTTTATTCAGGCTGGAAGTGTAGCAGTGCGCAATTTTCTGGCATCTTAACTGAACCTGACTTTCCCATTTTTGTTCAAGTAACGAGTTTGCGAGCAAAGCGATGATTAAGTGGCCCTGGAAAACGAATGAGGCTGGCCGGGATATGGCGCTGCCGTGGGATGACGCGCTGGCGATCCCTGTTCTGGCAAATCTTAAGCCGGACGAACAGTCGAAGCTGGTTCAGATGGCGGATCGTTTTTTGCAGCAAAAACGCCTTGTGCCACTGCAGGGGTTCGAGCTGGATCCGCTGAAAAACGCCCGCATCGCCCTGCTTTTCTGCCTGCCGGTGCTGGAGCTCGGTATTGAGTGGCTGGACGGTTTCCACGAAGTACTGCTCTACCCCGCGCCGTTCGTCGTTGATGACGAGTGGGAGGATGATATCGGGCTGGTGCACAACCAGCGGGTGGTGCAGTCCGGTCAGAGCTGGCAGCAAGGGCCAATTATCCTGAACTGGCTCGACATTCAGGACTCGTTCGACGCCTCCGGTTTTAATCTGATTATTCACGAGGTGGCGCATAAACTCGATACCCGCAACGGCGATCGCGCCAGCGGCGTGCCTTTTATTCCGCTTCGTGAAGTCGCGGGGTGGGAGCACGACCTGCACGCGGCGATGGATAACATCCAGGATGAGATAGACCTGGTAGGCGAAAGCGCGGCCAGCATTGATGCCTACGCGGCAACCGACCCTGCCGAGTGCTTTGCGGTGCTGTCAGAGTACTTCTTCAGCGCACCCGAGCTTTTCGCCCCCCGCTTCCCGGCGCTGTGGCAGCGTTTCTGCCAGTTTTATCAGCAGGATCCGCTCCAGCGCCTGCGGCAAAATGAGGGCACAGATGGCCCCCGCCACGTGCATTAATGCTTTTCGACTGGGGTACGTTCAATAAACCGTACCCCGATGCTCAGCGCTAAAAACAGCAACGCCATTCCCCAGGCGGCCATCGTTAAATACTGTTCGCCAAAAAAGCGCGTCACAACGGGCACCAGCAGCGCGCTGACGCCGTAGCCTAACGTGTGGCTGGTCGCGATAGCGCCCGCCCCTTTCCCCGTCGTCAGGCGATCGTTCAGCAGCAGCTGGTACCCAGGCGTGGCCATCGCTGCGCCGAGCGAAGTGATAGCAATCCCCACGTAGAACAGCGCCAGCCCGGCGATGCACATTAGCGCAAGCCCTGCCACCATCAGCACCGCCGCCATGCAAAGCAGGGTCAGCGGGCTGAAATGCTGCGGGCGGACCACCAGAAACTGCGCCGCGAGCGTTGCCAGCGCGGCCAGGCTCAGCAGGAGCGCGACATGATGGCTGATATCCCGCGCGTTACCGTCCAGCAAGGGGCTGAGGTGCGGAGACAGGCCGAGCTGCATCAGGCTCACCAGCGCCGCCAACAGCATCGCCAGCAGCAGGAACGGCAGCATGGAAATCTGCAGACGGGTCGCCTGGTGTGCAACCGGCGGCAGCGGCGGATCCGCCACCTCGCGCAGCACCAGCAGCAGGGCGATTAATGGCGCGATCGCCATCAGCCAGAGCGGTGCCACCGGGTTAACGCTGAGCATCAGCGCCGCCAGGGGGGGTCCCAGCAGGCGACCGCAGCTGAGGCCGGAGCTGATGGTGGCCAGCGCCGCCATGCGTTTCTCCAGGCCCGAACGCTGAATGGCCCACGTCTGTGCGGCAGGTACCATCCCCGACACCGTTAAACCGTAAAGCAGACGCGAGAGGATCAGCCCCGCCAGCCCCCAGGGGCTTTCCAGCAACCCGGCGGCCATCGCCCAGACCACCAGCGCCATGACGCCAAAGCTGGCGAGATAGCCGCTGAGGGAGGCCACCATCACGACCTTACAACCGCGGCGCTCGCTCTGGCGTCCCCACCAGGGAGAAGCGGGTAAAAAAAGCATAGAGCCGAACATTAACAGCCCGGCCCAGACAGAGAGTGAAAGTCCGGTCAGGGTCACCAGCTGCGGAAGCATGACCAGCAAACCGTTTTGCCCGATACCCAGCAAGCCCGCGCATAGCGCCAGGGGCCAGTTTGCTTTGGAGGTGATGTTTTCGGTCAACGTTTCAGAGTCAGCGCGCATGAGAATGTGAACATAGTGTCAATAAATGTGTGGAAATTATGAAGTTTATGAAAACAAATATTGCAAAAATAGTTGCCACTGTAAACAGAATGAATATCATAACGAGAATTATTATCAGTCATGGAATGAGGTACATCTATGCGTGCTCTGCCCCGCTCTGCCGGTACAGACGTTGCAGCCCAGTGTTTTTTAAACGCCCTGGTGCGCGAGACGAAGGACTGGCGCTATCTCCCCGCTTCCGCAGCGGATGAGCTGGCGCACATTCATATTCCGCTTTCTCCCACCCAGGCCCTTCGGGTTCCGGTGCGCTATTTCTCCCCAACCCAGCATCATCAGTACCGTTTTCCGGCCATGCTTATCCAGAGCGATAGCGACAGCGGTGACGCCGTCACTTTCTCTCAACTGGTTGATTTAATTCTTGAAAAATCCTCTGTAAAAGGCTCGCTGGATGCCGATACGCTGGCGCGTTTTAAACAGCGCGCGCTCGAAAGCCACGCGCACACCTGGCAGGCGATCGATCTGCGCCACGGCTGGGGAACGCTCCGCGACAGGCCGCTGACGTTTGCCGAAGCGGAACAGGCGCTGCTGGTGGGCCACGCGTTTCATCCTGCGCCAAAATCCCACGAACCGTTCAACGAAACCGAGGCGCGCCGGTATCTGCCTGATTTCGGCTCCCGCTTCCCGCTGCGCTGGTTTGCCGTTGAGAGCACGCTCGTTGCCGGCGACAGCCTGAACGTCTCCCTGCGCGAGCGTCTGCTGCGCTTCGCCGCCCAGAGCGCGCCCGAGCTGCTCGGCCACTTCACCGATACCCGCTGGCTGCTGCCGATGCATCCGTGGCAGGCCGACTATCTGCTGGAGCAGGACTGGTGCCAGCGTCTGGCGACAAACGGTTCCTTGCAGGACCTGGGTGAAGCGGGCGCGCAGTGGCTGCCCACCAGCTCGTCGCGCTCGCTGTACAGCGAAACCAACAGCGACATGATTAAGTTCTCCCTCAGCGTGCGCCTGACCAACTCCGTGCGCACGCTGTCGGTAAAAGAGGTTAAGCGCGGCATGCGCCTGGCACGGCTGGCGAAAACGCAACGCTGGCAAGATTTACAGGCGCGCTACCCGACCATGCGCGTGATGCAGGAAGACGGCTGGGCGGGGCTGCGCGATGAAAGCGGCACTATTCAGGAAGAGAGCCTGATGGCCCTGCGCGTTAACCTGCTGTTTGACACGCCTGAAACCCAGACCAACGTGCTGGTGAGCCTGACCCAGGCCGCGCCGGACGGCGGCGACAGCCTGCTGGCCGCGGCGGTGCGCCGTCTGAGCCAGCGTCTGGATTTACCCCTCGCCCAGGCCGCCCGTTGCTGGCTGGACGCCTACTGCGACCGCGTGTTGCTTCCGCTGTTCAGCGCCGAGGCGGACTACGGTCTGGTGCTGCTGGCGCACCAGCAAAATATCCTCGTGGAGATGCAGCAGGATTTCCCTGTCGGACTTATTTACCGTGACTGTCAGGGCAGCGCCTGGACCGAAGGGGCCGACGCGTGGCTGAAAGAGGCGGGCGAAACAGACGTGGAAAACCGCTTCGGTGAGAGCCAGCTGCTGCGCTATTTCCCGTACTACCTGCTGCTGAACTCCACCCTTGCCGTCACCGCCGCTCTCGCCGCCGCCGGTTTCGACAGCGAAGAGCACCTGATGTCCCGCGTGCGTGACGCGCTGGCCGAACTGCGCGCGACGGCGAAGCAGACCCGCTGCCTCGACTACGTGCTCGACAGCCCAACCTGGAACTGCAAAGGCAACTTCTTCTGCTACCTGCACGATCGCAACGAAAACACCATCGTCGACCCGGCGGTGATCTATTTCGACTTTAGCAACCCGTTTTACAAGGAGAAGGCGTGATGGCGAACGCGAATATCGTCCATTCCGGCTACGGCTTTCGCTGCACGGCCACGGAACAAAACCTGCCGCTGACGCTGGGTCTCGACGGCAGCGCGGTCCTTGAGCGCCTGACCGGGATCCCGGACGGCTGGCTGGTGGACGCCCTCGATCAGCTATTTATTGCCGCGCCCGCCCTGACCGGCATTACCCTGCCGTGGGCGGCCTGGCAGGATGAGCCCCAGGCGCAGGCACTGTTTCGCCAGGCCCACGGGGATTATCTGGCGCGTGAAACCTTCTGGCAGCTGCCGCTGTGGCTGAAAGGCGAGCGTCCGCAGGCAAGCGGCGGTATGCAGTTTGATGAGAGCCGTCAGCTGTACTTCCCGCTGCGCCCTCACCGCCCGCAGGGTGAGGTCTATCGCCGTTACGATCCGCAGATTAAGCGCACCCTCAGCTTCCGCGTTGCCGACGTGGCGCTGGACGGCGAACGATTCACGCAATGGATGAATAACCCGCGCGTGAACGCCTTCTGGGAGATGGCGGGCCCGCAGGCCGAGCAGGAAAACTACCTGCGCCGTCAGCTTGACTCGACCTACTGCTACCCGGTTATCGGCTGCTTCGACGACCAGCCGTTCGGCTATTTTGAACTCTACTGGGCGGCGGAAGACCGGATTGGCCGCCACTACCGCTGGCAGCCGTTTGACCGTGGGCTGCACATGCTGGTGGGCGAAGAGAACTGGCGCGGCGCGCAGTATATCCGCAGCTGGCTGCGCGGCCTGAGCCACTATCTGTATCTCGATGAGCCACGCACCGCGCGCATCGTGGCCGAGCCGCGTTTCGACAACCAGCGCCTGTTCCGCCATCTGGCCTCCGCCGGTTTTGAGACGATGAAAGAGTTCGACTTCCCGCACAAGCGCTCGCGCCTCATCATGAGCCAGCGTCACCGCTTCTTCAGCGAGGTGGAACTGTGAACGCGCTCTGGCAGAAAGTGAACCGCGAGATGGTGGCGAAGATCCTCGCCGAGCTGGAATACGAGCGTACCCTGCGCGCTGAGCCGGTGTCGGCGGACGACTGGCGCATCGCCATGGGCAACGAGTCCTGGCAGTTTCGCGCCACGCGCGGGATCTGGGGCTGGCTGCATATCGACCCGGACACGCTGACCACCGCCAGCGGCGCCGCCGTGGAAGCGGAAAGCGCGCTGCTGCAGCTGGCGACGGTGCTGGAGATGAGCGACGCGCAAACGGCAGAGCACATGGAAGATCTCTACGCCACTCTGCGCGGGGACATGCAGCTGCTGCAGGCGCGTGAAGCGCTGGATGCGGACGCCCTGATCCACCTCGACCCGGACGAATTACAGTGTCTGATGAGCGGTCACCCGAAGTTTATTTTCAACAAAGGACGCCGCGGCTGGGGTCTGGACGCGCTGCGTCAGTATGCGCCGGAATACCGCGGGCGCTTCCGCCTGCACTGGGTCGCCGTCCAGCGCGAGCATCTGGTCTGGAGCAGTGACGCCGATTGCGACATCCACACTCTGCTGGCCAGCACCATGGACGATGCCGAGCGCGCCCGGTTTGACGCCCGCTGGCAGGCGCTGGATCTGAACGACAGCTGGCTGCCTGTGCCGTTGCACCCGTGGCAGTGGCAGCAAAAAATTGCCATTCATTTCCTGGCGCAGCTGGCGCGCGGTGAGATGGTTGAGCTGGGCGAATTTGGCGATGAGTATCTGGCGCAGCAGTCCCTGCGCACGCTCACCAACGCCAGCCGTCGCGCGCCGTATGACATCAAACTGCCGCTGACTATCTACAACACCTCCTGCTATCGCGGCATTCCGGGCAAGTACATTGCTGCCGGGCCGCTGGCCTCGCGCTGGCTGCAGCAGCAGTTCGCCGCCGACGCCACGCTTGCCCGCTCTGGCGCGCAGGTGCTTGGCGAACCCGCCGCCGGATATCTGTCGCATCCTGGCTATGCGGCCCTGCCGAAAGCGCCCTACCGCTATCAGGAGATGCTGGGGGTAATCTGGCGGGAGAACCCGTCCTGTTATCTTCAGGATGGCGAACAGGCGGTGCTGATGGCGGCGCTGATGGAAACCGACAACGCAGGACGTCCGCTGATCGACGCGTGGATCAAGCGTTCGGGGTTAACCGCTGAAGCGTGGCTGGAAAAGCTGTTCGAAGCGACGGTGATCCCGTTCTACCACCTGCTTTGCCGTTACGGCGTGGCGCTGATCGCCCACGGCCAGAACGTGACGCTGGTGATGAAGGACTACGTTGTGCAGCGCATCCTGCTGAAGGATTTCCAGGGCGATATGCGCCTGGTGGACGAGGATTTCCCGCAGGCACAGAGCCTGCCGGAGCAGGTAAAAGCGGTGACGGCGCGCCTGAGCGCGGATTACATCATCCACGACCTGCAGACCGGCAACTTTGTGACGGTGCTGCGCTTTATTTCACGCCTCACCCTGCAATGCGGCGTAAGCGAAAACCGTTTCTATCAGATCCTCGCCGGGGTGCTGCACCGCTATATGGCCGCGCACCCGGAGCTTGCGGAGCGCTTCACGAAATTCGACCTGTTTAAGCCGCAGATTATTCGCGTGATCCTCAACCCGGTCAAACTGACCTTCTCCGAACACGACGGCGGCAGCCGCATGCTGCCGAACTACGTCACCGATCTTGATAACCCTCTTTTTCTGGCCTCCCGGGAGTCCGCGCAATGAAAACCTATGATTTCATCGGCATTGGTATTGGCCCGTTTAACCTCAGCGTCGCCGCCCTCGCAGAAGGGCTGGATGGCTTTAGCTCGCTGTTTCTTGAGCGCAAACCGCACTTCTCGTGGCACCCGGGCATGATGGTGCCGGACTGCCACATGCAGACCAGCTTCCTGAAGGATCTGGTCAGCGCCGTGGAGCCGACCAACCGTCACAGCTTCCTGAACTACCTGGTGCAGCGCAAAAAGTTCTACCGCTTCCTGACCACCGAGCAGCGCACGGTTTCCCGCGAAGAGTTTGCCGATTACCTGTGCTGGGCGGCGGATAACCTCACCAACCTCGCCTTCAGTCAGCAGGTTCAGCAGGTGAGCTTTGATGAGCAACGCGGCCTGTTTGAGGTCGTGACCCAGCGCGACCGCTTCCTCGCGCGCCACGTCTGCGTGGGGATTGGCAAACAGATCAACCTGCCTGACTGCGTCACGGTGCAGGACGATACCTGCTTCCACGCCAGCGAGATGATGCTGCGCACGCCGGATCTCGCGGGTAAGCGCGTTACCGTCGTCGGCGGCGGCCAGAGTGGGGCCGACCTGTTCCTGAATATCTTCCGTGGAGAGTGGGGCCAGCCGCTGAGCCTGAACTGGGTATCGCGCCGCAATAACTACAACGCGCTGGATGAAGCCGCCTTTGCCAACGAGTATTTCACGCCGGAGTATGTGGACAGCTTCTCCACGCTCGGCGAAGAGGCCCGTCGTCAGATGCTGCACGAGCAGAAGATGACCTCCGACGGCATCACCACCGAGTCACTGCTGGCGATTTACCGCGCCATGTACCACCGCTTCGAAGTGCTGCGTGAAAAACCCTGGGCGCACCTGATGCCGTCCCGCTCGGTGACGGCCCTGACGCGCCAGGAAACCGGACATCGCCTGAGCATTCAGCATCACCTCGACGGCGGTCACGAGCAGCTGGAGAGCGACGTGGTGATTTTCGCCACCGGCTACCGCGCCGTGCAGCCCGCGTTCCTCGCGCCGCTCTCTCACCGGCTGCATCTGGATGCGGACGAAGCTTTCTGCATTAACAATGATTTCACTCTCGAATGGGACGGTCCGCAGAGCAATCGCCTGTTTGCCGTGAATGCCGGGATGCATCGTCTCGGCATTGCCGAACCCCAGCTCAGCCTGATGGCCTGGCGCGCGGCGCGAATTCTTAATCGCGCGCACGCCGACGAGCCGTTTGAGCTGGCCACCACCCCCGGCGTTATCCACTGGCGGAGCACCACCAGCCCGGAGAGCAGCCAGGTTTTTAAATCGTTAGCAAAAACCACTGAGTACTGACACACACAATCAGGATCAACATAACAATGAAACGTTCTCATCTTTGGGTTTTAAATCCTTGCTTGCTTGCAATGCTTTCTACCTCTGCGTGGGCGGAAGAACAAAAGGAAGAAAATATCGTGGTCTCTGCCAGCCGCGCGCACCGCAGCGTTGCCGAGATGGCGCAGACCACCTGGGTCATTGAGCGGTCTGAGATCGAGCAGCAGGTTCAGGGCGGAAAAGAGATTAAAGAGGTGCTGGCGCAGCTGATCCCGGGCATGGACGTCAGCAGCCAGGGGCGTACCAACTACGGCATGAACCTGCGCGGCCGCTCCATGATGGTGATGGTGGATGGCGTGCGCCTGAACTCGTCCCGCAGCGACAGCCGCCAGTTGGACTCTATCGACCCGTTCAACATTGACCGCATCGAAGTCATCTCCGGCGCCACGTCACTGTACGGCGGCGGCAGCACCGGCGGCCTGGTGAACATCGTCACCAAAAAGGGCCAGCCGGAGACCGAAGTTGAGTTCCAGACCGGGGCAAAAACCGGCTTTAACAGCCACAACGACCACGATGAGAACGTATCGGCAGCCGTAAGCGGCGGCAATGACAACGCGTCCGGCCGTCTCTCGGTCTCTTATCAGCGCTACGGCGGCTGGTATGACGGCAACGGCGACGAGGTGATTATCGATAACACCCAGACCGGCCTCCAGTATTCCGATCGTATTGATGTGATGGGCACGGGCACCATCAACATTGACGATCACCAGCAGCTGCAGCTGACGACGCAGTACTACAAGAGCGAGTCCGACGGCAAGCACGGGCTGTACCTCGGGAAGAACTTCTCGGCGGTAACGGGCGATGCCACCGCGTACAACAAGGATAATCTCGACTCTGACCGCGTGCCGGGAACCGAGCGCCATCTGATTAACCTGCAGTACTCCAATACCGACTTCTGGGGCCAGGACCTGGTCGCGCAGATTTACTATCGTGACGAGAGCCTGACCTATTACCCGTTCCCGACTCTGACCAAAGGCGTGGTAACCAGCATCGGCGCGTCGCAGCAGAAAACCGATTTTTACGGCGGCAAGCTGACGCTGAACAGCAAGCCGGTGGACGATCTGACGCTGACCTGGGGTGTGGATGCCGACCACGAAACCTTCGATGCCAACCAGCAGTTCTTTAACCTGAGCAAAGCCGCAGCGAGCGGCGGCATGGAGCTGGACAACGCCTACAACGTGGGCCGCTACCCGGGCTACAGCATCACCAACCTCGCCCCGTTCCTGCAGGCGAGCTACGACATTGACGCCATCACCCTGAGCGGCGGCGTGCGTTATCAGTACACCGAAAACAAGGTGGATGACTTTGTTGGCTACACCCAGCAGCAGGCCATCGCCACCGGAAAAGCCACCTCCGCCGACGCGGTGCCGGGCGGGAAAACCGATTACAACAACTTCCTGTTCAACGCCGGGATCCTCGGTCGTCTGACCGAACAGCAGCAGCTGTGGTTTAACTTCTCTCAGGGCTTTGAAATCCCTGACCTGGCGAAGTACTACGGCTCCGGCACTTACCAGCTCAGCAACGGCCACTATCGCCTGCTGAACAGCGTAAACGTCAACGACTCAACGCTGGACGGCATTAAGGTCAACGCCTACGAGCTGGGCTGGCGCTACACCGGTGACAACCTGCGCACGCAGGTCGCGGCGTATTACTCGCTCTCGGATAAAACCATTACCATCAACAAGACGGATATGACCATCAACCTCGAAGACGACAAGCGTCGTATCTACGGGATTGAAGGCCAGGTGGACTATTTCTTCACCGACAGCGACTGGAGCACCGGCGCGAACTTTAACGCCATCAAGTCTGAAACCCGCGAAAACGGGAAATGGGAGAAGCTGACGGTCGACAGCGCCAGCCCGTCAAAAGCCAGCGCATGGGTGAACTGGGCGCCGGGCGACTGGACCCTGCGCGTGCAGAGCACGCAGACCTTTGACGTGTCTGACGCCGACGGCAAGAAGATTGATGGCTATAACACGGTCGACTTCCTGGGCAGCTACGCCCTGCCGGTGGGTAAGGTCAGCTTCAGCGTGGAAAACCTGCTGGACAAAGACTACACCACCGCCTGGGGCCAGCGCGCGCCGGGGCTGTATAGCCCTACCTACGGTGCACCGGGCCTGTATACCTATAAAGGCCGCGGTCGTACGTTTGGTCTGAACTACTCCGTACTGTTCTGATCCTGCGCGCCGCCTGCGGGCGGCGCTTTTTATTGTGCAATTTGAACGCAAATTTGCCATAAAATCAGCGATTTGCTGAAATTGTCAGCAAACGAACGAAAAGTTTAATTCCCCCTTTGACAAGGTGAACGCAGGTCGATAATATTCGCCCCGTTCACACGATTCCTCTGTAGTTCAGTCGGTAGAACGGCGGACTGTTAATCCGTATGTCACTGGTTCGAGTCCAGTCAGAGGAGCCAAATTTGAAGAGCCTGCTTTTGAAGCAGGCTTTTTGCTTTTCTGCGTATCTGATGTTAACTCAGAATCGCATCCAGCCTGGCAAGCACTTCATTTACAACGGCGTCAGGTATGCGTTCCAGCCGCATGCCGTTCCGGGCAGCCATATCAATAGTTCTGGGCTGGTCGCAGCGAATAACGCCCGTTGTTTTTGTCCCCGCTCCTTCCAGTGAAACGGTGAAACCTGCTGTACGTGCAAAGTTTCCGCCGCTGGTGACGGGAACCACCACCGGTAGCCGGGTCAGCTTGTTAAACGATGCCTTCGATACGATGAGTACCGGACGTTTTCCACTTTGCTCGTGGCCAGCAATCGGGTCCAGTGAAACAAGCCAGATTTCCCCTCTTTCCATTTACAGGATCTCCTTGCCCACCGCAGGCGCATCAATCCATTCCCGATCCTCTTCGCTCATTTCAGCGTGCAGATCGCACTGCGCCAGCAGCTCCTCAAGCGAATAATGAGGTCGTTTCTGGGGTTCGATAATCAGGCAGCCACTATCAATGGTCATGCCCACTTCGCTGTCTGTCGACAGCCCCAGCGTTTTCAGCACGGCGGGAGGAACCGCCAGCATGACGGATCCGCCAACCTTTTTCAGACGAGTTGTATACATAGCACACCTCCGAATATTATATTTTAATATAACACCCATGGTGGGAGGTGCGCAATTATTCATCAGATTCATGGTGATTTCCTTTTCGTAATTAAGTGGGCAGAAAGCCGTTATCCATCGAAGGGCAGATCCGGCAGTTTTCGGAGGCGGCGTTGCCTGTAAAGAGAAAAAATTCATATACACCAGGCGCTTCTTTCAGGTCATGAAACATATCGTGCAGGCAGGAGCTAATTTCTTGATGAGAAGGGCGATAATATGAAACTGTTTTTGCGGTTAAAAAGATTCTTGTGGCTCGGATAAGCAAAATGCGGCGCAGGTTCCATATCTAGGCTGCGCCGCAGGAACATCAGCGATAACGTTAAGGCCAGATTTCCTCGGGTGCGATGCCTAGCGCTTCGGCAACTAACCTTTCACCTTTTAGCCAGCGACGGGTAAGCGCATTTGCCAGCATGGAAGACGCAAGTCCTGCCTGACACGAAAGTGCTGACAGCGAAGTGCCACTTTTTTTCAACCCGGCGATAATATGGGCAGGATGCCAGGCAGACTGCATCATGCTTTGCCCCCACACCATCAATAAACCTCACGACCTCGGCAGTACGTAACCAGCGTGGGGCTTTCATTTCCGCAGCAAAGTAGTTAATCAAGTCGTACAACAGCCAGCTAAGTTATTTCTCCGTTTCAGAGGCAAATCCCTGCCCCGCCAGCGTCTGCGTCAGGGCAAGGCAGTAGTTACAAATTTCGGTACATTCAGGCTCGAAGCGTGGAGAATTCGCAGGAAGTGCGTCAACGGTCAGGCTTTTAACCAGATGAGGGGAACAGGCTCTAACAACGTGGGTTGCTGCAGTGTCATACAGGCGTTAATTCTGCCGCAAAGAGCCATTTTTAGCATTGAATCGTTGTTTCAATAAGAGTTTCTGCGAAATTTTCGCAATGTTCGGCCAGTACTGTGAAATCCGTGGCGACAGTGAAAGGAACAGCAAGCAGCGGGTGTGCTTGAGTGGGGATCATATCCATAAAGGCAGCCTCCTGTAACGGGTTCCCCCCACCGGAGGTTCAAATCTCATGGTGGTAGAATGAACGGGGTTGGAACTACCGGCGTTACAAGCAACCGACACACCTTACGGTGCCTCCGCCCAACCCAACATTAATGTATAGCCGAGCGTACGACAAAAAAGACGCGGACGCATTGCAAATTGTTAAATATTAAATTTTTCTTCTATATCCAGTACTTGCGGGTTAATCAATAACCACTCAATCATCTTTTCATCGAGCTCAGGCAATACCACTGCGGTGTAATGCTCCTGCAAAAACTCATTAATAGAACTAATTGACACTTGCTGCTCATGTGGTTCCATCACTAAATATTTACCTAAGAATTCCCGAAATTGCGTCAAATATTTATCAATGGTAGTTTTTTGAGTCACGCTCATCACATCAAGTAGCTTTTCGGTTATCCCTCCATAAACGGATACCAGACATAAGGCAGCATAACCTCGAGCTGCTTTTCGAGCCAGAGTATATATCGCTCTCAGACTTGATTGTTTTTCTTGAAATTCAGGGAGATGTTTATCAATAAAATCGCCGCATGTATTCACAGACGATATCTGTTCTGCCGTCAGTTCCTTCCCGAGTATCGCTGCAATACGTTTAGCATATGTAAGTTGCTTTTCTGAAGGTGGCCTGACAGATGACGGGATCATTTTTCTGATAATTTGTCCAAAATCATCGCAATATTCCTCTTCTGGTATAAATGGGTCAATTTCAAGTTCGAGTGCGTCAGCAAGCCAAGCAGATACACTAAAATCGATTTCAATATCTTTAATTTTCAAACAAACCTCACGCATTCTGGGCGACAGATACCCTCTCAGAAAGCGAGACATCTCCATCTGATCCAACTTAAGGCTGTTTTCAAATGCCAACAGATGCGTTTCCAACTCTTCATGGATAGGGATATGAATCACTCTGTTGCCAATTCGAATTTCAGCCTGACCTTTTTTATGTTGCATACAAACCTTGTTAAAGATGAGATATAAGGAATTTTTTCAGCGCAAATCTACAGCATTTTCTTAAACAATTTTGCCTAACTACATGGGCATTCATCCATGTTCTTCTGGTTCAATTGGTAAGGCTAACATCAACAAAAATGATGTGCTGAATGTAATGTTGTGCAGCAGATCAACAATCATAAAGTGACTAATAGTATCATAGGGATAACCAAATTTTAGTCGTTAGTTTTAGCCCTGTAGATATGGCTCATCATAATGAAGAGTAATCGTCCTTTGATGCACTTAGCAATCTCTTCACCAGCGTTAGAAAAATGACAATTAGGAAAACAAATGATCCTGACTGACAACGAAACAAAAATTGACCTACTGAACAATGAGGCCATCGCCTCCACCATTATTGGACTGCTTTGTGAAGCGCCTAACCATCCGGTAACAATTGGTGTTCATGGCGATTGGGGCGCGGGAAAATCAAGCGTGCTCGAAATGATTGAAGCAGGTTTCTCTGACAGAAATGATGTCTTATGCTTAAAGTTTAATGGCTGGCGTTTCCAGGGATTTGAAGATGCCAAAATTGCCTTAATCGAAGGCATCGTCTCGGGATTGGTAGAAAAACGTCCGGCGTTGAAAAAAGTTGAAGGGGCTATCAAAGACGTATTCCGCAGCATCGACTGGCTAAAAGTTGCCAAACGAGCTGGTGGTCTGGCATTGACTGCATTCACAGGTGTGCCGACACTAGGGCAAATTGGAGCCATTGTTGGTTCCCTGGAAGCTTTGGTTGCAGATCCCACCCAGTTAGTTACAAAGCAAAACATCTCTACCGCCATTGATGAAATAAAGGCAGTAGTGAAAGAAGGAGAAACGAAGAATGTGCCGATGGAAGTGGAAACATTCCGTAAGGCATTTGATCAACTTCTGAAGGATGCGGGTATCAAGCAACTCGTGGTATTGGTCGACGATCTTGACCGTTGCCTACCTGACACGGCCATTGAAACCCTTGAAGCTATTCGCCTATTTGTATTTACCGCACGAACGGCATTTGTTGTAGCTGCAGATGAGGCAATGATTGA
The DNA here is from genome assembly GCA_011754535.1 of Enterobacter asburiae. Taxonomy (NCBI): domain Bacteria; kingdom Pseudomonadati; phylum Pseudomonadota; class Gammaproteobacteria; order Enterobacterales; family Enterobacteriaceae; genus Enterobacter; species Enterobacter asburiae. The sequence continues at coordinate 3,047,915 of JAAQVN010000001.1, forward strand.
ATACTCTGTGCGTAAGCATTTTCCTGACTTACCTGATACCACAGGGCCACGGGACTATGCCCGTAATTATCTCGAAAAACTCATCCAGGTACCATTCCGAATCCCGGCGCTGGGAGAAACGGAAACGCGAATCTATGTGACATTACTGCTCGCTGGTGCCGAAATAGGCGAGAATAACCCAGACTATGAAAGGTTAATCACCGTTGCGCGGGAAAAACTGAAACGGCCCTGGACCAGCGGTGGATTGGACGCTGCCACAGTAAAATCAATTCTCGGTCAGCAAGCCGATAAAGCAAATAATGCCCTTATCCTGAGCGACCAGATCGGACCAATTCTGGCGAGCGGTACAAAAGGCAACCCCCGTCAAATCAAGCGTTTTCTCAATACCCTTTTGCTACGCGAGCGTACAGCAACAGCACGAGGTTTTGGCGACGATATAAAACTGCCCGTGTTAGCAAAACTCATGCTCGCAGAACGCTTTATCCCAAGATTGTTCGAACAGATTGCTCTTGTAGCGGCGGTCCATCCAGATGGCTTCTGCAAAGATCTCGAAGCTCTAGAGACATTTCTTACAATAACCGATAGCAGTGATGATAAACTCAAGGAAAAGCAAGCCGCCGAAATATTATTGCCACCCGATAGTGCGGTTTTGACTGAATGGAAATCTTCAGAAACGATAAATGACTGGGCTCGACTCCCACCAAAACTATCCGTTCTTGACTTACGACCCTACTTATTTGTTACAAAGGACAAAAAGGATTATTTTGGCCCTGTATCAGTTCTGGGCCACTTAGCCGAAGTGGTCGAGAAATTGTTCGGCGGAAAAATGACGGTTCAAAGTTATGAATCAGAATTGAAGCAGCTTGTACAACCTGAAGCCGAGAAAGTTTTCGAGGCAGTTCGTAGCAAAATAATGAGTACAGCTTCTTTTGATATCAAACCGGCAGGTGTTGATGGTTTGACCGTCCTTGTAAAAGCGCAACCAAACCTGCAGAGCCAGTTAATGGATTTCCTGGAGGCCCTGCCAAATGATAAGTGTGGCCCCTGGGTTGTAAGTGGGTGGCAAAGTGTCATAAAAGACACCGAATGTGTAGCGCGTTTAGTCATGTTGTTGGGGAACTGGAGCAAAATCACTACAAATATCAGCCTCAAAGTCGCAGCTGAAGCCGCGCTTAAAAGTCATAAGGGAGCACATTAATGGGAACCTCAACAGCTTATGGAGGACCTGGCGGCGGGACTCCACTTATTCCATCATGGTTGGATAACGAAGCCCCGACATCTCCGTTAGATAATGATACTGGGCCAAGCGGTCAGCAGCCAGTTGATCACTCTGAACCTCTAACGCCTCCGAATCGCCCACCAATACCAAATGCAGCGGATCCACAACGTTTCTCAAGCGCACGCAACAACTTCACGCGATTTGCAGGATCTGGAGGTACTGATCGTGCAAGCCTTGGACGAGCCATATCGAAGTATGTCTCAACGTCAGCAGGCGGTGCTCGCCAGGCTGCACAACGTATGGGAGCGTCCAGAGGAGCGAGCGTACGACTACTCGGTTTCCTAGCGGATGCGCAAGCAAGAGGTGTTAATGAAGCACTGCGCTCACTGGATTTAGAATCCCTAGCGGGTCGTCCAATAACAGAAATTTTTGTTGGGCTGGCTGACTATATCTGTCCAGGAGCAGGTACTGTTGATGAAGGGATTGCTCGTGAAGCATACATTGAGACCATCGTAGAGCTTGCGAGCGAAGGACTCACCGATTTGAGTACATTTGCACCAGATCAAATGCAAACCGTTTTCGAACTATATGCCACTCATGCGATTGAAGCACGCATATGTAATGATATCGGGACCAAAGTTGTGACAATGCCTATAAATGCTCATTCTGCACATCTTGTTGAGCAGCAGGTGCGTGATTTCATCCGTGGTGGAGTAAGCGATGCACTGGCACTTGCTCAAACGGATACGCACTATCTTACCCCCGAACAAATTCAAGGGTTCGTAGATACTATTTATGAGTCTGCATTCGGGATTTTACAGGCTCTTGGTGAAGCAGAGGCCAATAATCAATGAAGCGACAACTCCTAGTTGGTCATTTCGGCTACGACGATTCATTTGCCGCAGTAGCAGGTATTGATGAACAGATAACTTACCTACAGCTCATCGCTGGCAAACAGACTTTGGATTATGGGATTGGTCATTCATTGTCCAGTCTGAAGGATATCGGAATATTCCCCTCAGAAATGGGCATTGACCTGATAGTATTAGCCGCTCATGTTCACGCTGCTGATACACGAATATCTCGTATTGAGCAGTCGCAGGATTCATGGACACGCGAGATTAGATTGATAGTGCCAGTGAGTGATCCTTCTCGCTGGGGAGCAGCAGCGCCAACCATCAAGAAATCCCTTGATTTTCTCACTGGTGATCGCTGGACTATCGATTTCAGGCCACGCCCTGAGCGTTTTGCTACTATTGCCGAAGAAGCACCACCATCTTTGATTTCTCATCCATTTGATTCCGTAAGTTTGTTCTCTGGAGGACTTGATAGCTTAATTGGAGCTATTGACTCACTGGAAAATGGTGCCACACCTCTCTTAGTTAGTCATTTCGGAGAAGGTGCAACAAGTGACGCACAAAGTAAGTTATTTGCTGGTTTGAAAAAACATTACACCACGTCATCTTTCGAGAGATTACGGGTTGGTATGACTTTTGAGGAAGGGCTTGTAGAAGGTGTTAGTTCAGAAAGTAGTACTCGAGGCAGATCATTCTTGTTCTTTGCTCTCGGCGTTTTCGCAGGAACAGGACTAGGGGATCATTTCGTTTTGCGCGTCCCTGAAAATGGACTAATTGCTCTAAATGTACCGTTGGATCCACTACGATTGGGCTCAAACAGTACTCGAACTACACACCCGTATTATATGGCGAGATGGAACGAATTGCTTTCCATACTTGGTATTAATGGCGAAATTCAAAATCCGTATTGGGACAAAACTAAAGGAGAAATGGCTTCGACTTGCCAAAATCCTTCTCTTTTAAAAAAACTGGTTTCAGATTCATTATCGTGTTCATCTCCTGCCAAGGCCCGATGGTTAGGACATGGCATCGAACAATGCGGCTATTGCCTGCCATGTTTGATCCGTCGTGCAGCATTGATGGCAGCATGGGGTTCAGATAGCGATCCAACGGTATATACAGTGACAGACCTCCATGCGCAGCCCCTGGACACACGCCTGGCAACTGGAGTGCAGGTCAGATCCTTTCAATACGCTATAGAGCGTCTGAAAGGAAATCCACAACTCGCCAATATCCTGATTCACAAGCCGGGTTCCCTCGCAGATGAAACAATGCACCTTGGACAGCTAGCAGGCGTCTATAGGCGTGGGCTTGCTGAAGTTGAACGACTCATCGATGGTGTCGCAACGAGACCTTGTTGAAAAGGATACTTATATGAATGCAACTAAAGGACTCGTGGATTTTCACTGCCACTTAGATCTTTATCCGGATCATTCTGTGGCAATAAGAGATGCGGAAGAAGCAGAAATATTTACATTAGCCGTCACGACAACCCCTCGCGCATGGCCCCGCAATCACGAGCTTGCAATGCGTACAAAGTATGTCAGGGCAGCATTAGGATTACACCCTCAACTGGTTGCAGAACATGAAAACGAACTTGAGCTATGGGACCAATATCTTACAGAAACACGGTATGTTGGCGAAGTTGGGTTGGATGCTGGTCCTCGTTTTTTTAAGTCGCTAGATGCACAGAAGAGAGTATTTCAGCATATATTGCAGCAATGCGCTCAAGCTGGCGATAAAATAATAACAGTTCATAGTGTTAGATCAGTCAAAGCTGTACTCGATCTCATTGAGGCCAATTTACCATCAGGACGGGGGAAAATCGTTCTTCACTGGTTCACTGGAACAAAGAACGAAGCAAAACGGGCGCTAGAGTTAGGCTGCTATTTTTCTCTTAATGCGGGAATGCTTAGTAACTCAAAACATATTCCCATGGTACTTTCGATACCACTGGAACGGATGCTGACGGAAACTGATGGTCCATTCACGCGTACCGGTGACAGACCTTCACAACCTGCAGATGTAGCAAATGTTGTAGAAAAACTGGCTCGTTTACATGGACAGTCTACGAGCGTTATGGTCAATCTCATTCGTAATAACTTAAAGGGATTACTCAGTGGTTGAAGTCGATCTGACTTGCCTTCCAAAAGGAAAAAGAAGGAAGAAAATGGTGCTCATTTTGGTGGTCCTGACAAGACTGGATTTCTGATTTAGGTTAATTTTTAGCCAGCTAATGGCTGAGATGCTCCCAGTCAGAGGAGCCAAAAATTGAAAAGCCTGCTTTTGAAGCAGGTTTTTTATTTGCATTTTCTCTTCCAGAACAGAAGAATTTAGGGCTCAAGTTGGTTCGATGACAGAGTGCCCCCCCTTAACACCTAAAAATCAGAAAGTTAGTACCATTCGCAAACCCCTTCTCATATAGTCCTGACGCCACTCACTCATACTAGTCAAACGCGCCTCATGGCTTCATAACAACACGGCCAAGCGGTTTCGCTGTCTCAGCGTATTCATGGGCCTCGGCGGCGTTAGCCAGGGGGAAGATGCGATCAATGACAACCCTGATGTGCCCTTCTGCCACAGCCTGCAACATCTCGTCCACGCTTGCCCGGACCTCAGGCCTTTCAAAAAGTGGCCCCATGAATACCCCCATGAGCGTCTGGTTAGACTGCATCGCCGGCCACAAGTCGGCTGTCAGGCTGCCACCGCCCGCATTACCGACGAAGACGAGGCGTCCATCCGGCGCGAGTGCAGAGAGCGAGGCAGGCAACGTCGTCCCCACCGGGTCGATGACGAGGTCAACACCGGTGCCGTGGGTGACCTGCCGGACACTGTCCACGACGTCACTCTTTGCACGATCCACGACATGATCGGCACCCAATTCAAGCAACCGGCTTCTTCGCTGCGTTCCGCTTGCCACGGCGATGACCCTCGCGCCCGCCTGTGAGGCAAGCTGAACGGCCGCGAGCCCCACGCCCCCAGCTGCTGCCTGAATCAGAACGGTTTCTCCGTGCCGGAGCATGCCTCGTGTGAACAGGCAATGATGTGCGGTTCCAAAAGAGATCGGTACCACCGCCGCGTCTGCTGCATCCACCCCTTCCGGGATAAGCCAGGTGCGTTCCGCGGGCACGGCCCAACGTTCCGCATGTGATCCCTGCATGCTAAAAGCCGTCACTCTGTCCCCAACCCTGCGGTTACGGACTTTCGATCCGACGGCAACAACTGTCCCCGCGGCCGCGTACCCGACGATCCATGAAGGAAGAGGCGGCGGAGTTGAGCGACGGTTGATCAGATCTCCCCCTTCAATCGAGATAGCCTCGACAGAAATCAGGATATCGTCAGGCCCGGCGACCGGATCCGGGACGTCGACATACTGCAGGACGCCGGGAGCGCCTTCCACGTCATAAACCGCTGCTTTCATCAGTTTTCCTCTGTCTTTTTTCGACCGGCGGAAAGACCCATAACCCTAGGGCAGCCTTGCAATCACCTTAATCTCAAACTGGAATCCGTACAGCCACGTCACGCCGATTCCGGTTAACGTAGGGTAAGGCGCGTCCCCCCAGTATTCTGGCAGAACACTCCAGATAGCGTCGAGGTTTGACTCGGGATCGACAACAAAAAGGGTAACGTCAACCACGTCATCGAACGTGCAGCCCGCAGCCGTGAGAACAGCATTAAGATTATCGAATGCCAGCCGGATCTGCGCTTTGAGAACCTCTTCAGGCGAACCATCCTCCCGGCTACCCACCTGTCCCGAAACAAACAGGAAGCCGTTAGATTTGATGGCGGGTGAATACCGATTGCGCTCATAGAGCGCCTGGCGTCCGAAGGGAAAAACGGCTTCGCGTGTTGTCATGTTAGTACCTTTGTAATGGGGCGAAATCTGCCCGGTGAACATAGAGACACTCTAAGGTGCTAGAGCGGAGGGATAAACAGGCGACTTTGTCCATCATTGTTTGTAATATCCAAACAATCGGTGAAGTGAGAGGATGATGGATGGATCGTTTTGATGCGATGCGCGCCTTTGCTCGCGTGGTGGAGGCAGGCAGCTTCACAAAGGCTGCCCAAACGCTCCATATGAGCAAAACCACGGTGACTCAGCTGATTCAGCAGCTGGAAGCGCGCCTGCGCGTCAAGCTGCTCCATCGCACTACCCGCAGGCTCGGCGTCACGCCTGATGGCGCGGTCTACTACGAGCGCGTCATCCGCCTGCTGGCGGACATGGAGGATGCTGAAAACAGCCTCTCCAGTTCGGCGATGACGCCCCGGGGACGGCTACGGGTGGATGTGCCCACGCCTCTCGCCCGCTTCGTGCTGGTGCCCGCGCTACCGGCTTTCCACGCGCGCTATCCTGATATCCAGTTCGATATGGGCGTGAGTGACCGGGTGGTGGATCTGATCGGCGACAACGTGGATTGCGTCCTGCGGGGCGGTGAAATCAGCGACCAGTCCCTGATCGCGCGCCATGTCGGCGATTTGCCAATCGATGTTTACGTCGCACCGGGTTATGTGGAACGCCTCGGTGCCCCTGCGCATCCGCGAGAGCTGGAAAACACGGACCATCTCATCGTGGGATTCTTGTCCTCACGCACCGGTAAGATAGACCCTCTGGTACTGCACCGCGAGAGTGAACGTATTGAAATCAAGGCCAGCTATGTACTGGCAGTAGATGATGGCAATGCCTACCTCGAAGCTGGGCTAGCGGGATTAGGCGTGATTGCGCTACCAGTCTATATGGCGGCAGCACATCAGGCTCGTGGTGACTTGATTCCGCTATTTGAACAATGGCGTATTGCTCCAATGCCCCTGTATCTGGCATTTCCGCCGAACCGCCATGTCAACGCGAGGCTGCGCGTTTTTATTGAATGGATCGTAGAATTGATGCGGCAGCATGTCCCCACTTCTACCATTAAGTGACTACATCTATTCGCTCATCACCGCCGATTGGTGGTCATTCAGGCGGTTTTGACAGAAAGGGAAATATTTATTTGTCTGTTACTGGCAAAGTCGAACCCATTCAGAGGAGCCATTTTTGAAAAGCCTGCTTTTGAAGCCGGCATTTTGCATCTTTGACTCACTAATAGTTACCAAGCGGATTCTTTTCACAGGCAATACCGCAAATGCCCTCAAGTTCGGCTTCGAGTGTTTTAACCAACGATTGAAGATAGTCTGGCCCTTCCTGATACTGACGACGTTGTAACTGGTATTCTTCGGTAGAGAGCAAAGTTAATCGTTCTTTGACTCGCTCACCGCATGACGCTATCTCTTCAATAAAATCAATATCATAAAATGGAAGAATTTCTTTAGTTTTGTTATTAAAAACGATGACTTTGACGCTATGAGCATCCAGAACTTCAATGAATTTTTTATCACAGGTTAAGATTGCGGGAAAAAAGAATGCCGCGTTTTTATCAATATTTAAGGTAATAACAAATTCGAGAAAGCGCTGATGGCGAAGATCCCAGGCCATACCTCTAACGTACTCCCAAAATCCCGCCGTATTACGGTTCACTTTGTGAAAAAAGGCTTCCTTACAACCATTTTCAAAAAAACGCTTAGCGAGCAAAATCTCTCTAATGCCAAAGAAATGGGCTTCATTGTGAGTAAATTCTAGCAGTTCGAGTAATTTTTCCTGCACCTGCTTAGCACTTGTTTTTGGGTTCCGCAGGTGAATCGCGCACATTTTTAACACATATACATATAAGCGATTATAGTCACGAGCCAGCACTTCCATTAGCGACTTATTTATAAACTCATAATTTTTACGTGCCATATATTGCTGCGTTTTAGCTATAATTTCCTGTTCAGACACATTAAATTTTAACTGCCTATGCTGCTGCCAAGCCGCAACATCCAGGTTGCGTAACATCTCATAAGCTCGAATGCGTTCGAAGATTTTTTCCTGTTTATTGAGATCGCTAAAATTACAAAGATTTTCGAGTTCATACAGCAAAGGATCAACATTGACTTCCTCTCTGGCGATGAAGTCAAAAATTTCTTCAAAATCATCGGGAAGTCGCGATCTTTGCCCTTCAAAGAAAGGCTTAAGATAACTTAATACCTGCGTATCGAGCGAGATAGAATAGTCGATGGGAAATGTAACGCGGTTACCAGAGATAAACATTTCTCTGAATATGTCTGGTGTAAGAATAAACACATGCGGCGTTTTGAATAAGCTACGCACGGCAGAACCACTGCTGAAGTTCCTGTTAACCGATAAGCCCGGAGTCGCACCTTTCTCCGCTGAAAAAATGAAGGTATAATCGTCAAGATAGTGGTAATAGAGTGCATATTGTTGAACAGCTGCCTCAAGATTTCCTGAGTGGCAGATATCATAAATAAAATCATGAATAACATTTGCCATTGTGCCCTCCCGGCATCGACGTAGCCTCCATTTTTAACACGCCTAAGCTTTTGCTATCAATATATTCAGTATTTATTCCTGCATGCATACTTCATAAAATTTATGCCGCGATACTAACGCACCGGGCATAAACGATAACAGACTGCTTGTCTAAGTTGGATTATTAAATCTGATAATCAATCGCCACTTCTTCCGGCTCCATCACCTGGCGTTTAATCTCATCCACCGACAGCCCGGCGTTGCAGAGCTCAATAAAACGCCACACATAGTTGCGCTGCAGCTGCCCGCGCTTCAGACCTAGCCATACGGTATTGGCGTCAAACAGGTGACGCGTATCCAAACGCACCAGGTTCCCGTCTTCGCGTTCGCCGCTGGACTGTTCCGCCACCAGGCCAATGCCCAAACCCAGCTCGACGTAGGTTTTGATGACATCAGAATCCTGCGCACTCAGCACCACGTCCGGCGTTAGTCCTTTGCGGTTGAAGGCCTCGTCTATGCGCGAACGTCCGGTGATCCCCTGGCGGTATGTGATCAGCGGCCATTTCGCAACGTCTTCCAGCGTCAGGGGAGAGACCTGATTCAGCGGATGATCGACCGGAAGCAATAAGCTGTGGTACCAGCGGAACCAGGGGAAGGCCACCAGCAGCGGGTCGTTGCTCAGGCGTTCGCTGGCAATGCCGATATCCGCCCCGCCGTTTTGCAGCAGCACTTCAATTTCCTGCGGCGTGCCCTGGATGAGCTCCAGACGGACGTCGGGGAAAAGTTCGCGGAAGGCTTTAATCACCGGCGGCAGGCTGTAGCGCGCCTGGGTGTGGGTGGTGGCGATGGTGAGTACGCCCGAGGCGTCATTGGTGAAGAGATCCGCCAGACGACGCACGTTGCTGGCCTCGTTAAGGATACGCTCAGCAATGGTCAACAACGCTTTGCCCGGCTCAGTCATGCCGAGCAGACGCTTGCCGCGGCGGATAAAGATCTCTATGCCCAGTTCCTCCTCCAGCTCGCGGATATGGCGGCTGACACCGGACTGGGAGGTATAAAGCATATTGGCGACCTCGGTCAGGTTGTAGTCCCGCCTGGCCGCCTCACGGATAATTTTAAGCTGCTGGAAATTCACGATTCACTCCGGCACATCTGACATAGCTCTATTGTTAGAGTCAGCTGCGCTGCAGAACAAATAATAAAAACCAGCATCTTATGCTTTTATGGAATATCAGCTCACGAGCTGGAGTTCCCGGTTCTCAAGCGACGGCTTGCTGACCAGCGACATCAAAATCTCTTTTACCGCCTGCGCCTGCGGCGACAGCGAACCGCGCGCGGACATATTCAGCGACAGCGGGAGGCTCATTGACGGCGTGGTGATGCGCGCCATCCAGCCGTTCGCCGCGCTGCACAGCGAACGCGCGGCGGATTCGGGCAGTACGGTGACGCCCATTCCGCTGGCAATGGCCGCGGTCAGCGTGGAGATCGAGTCAATTTCACCGATGATTTTGGCCGTCAGGCGGCGCAGGGAAAAAGCTTCGTCCACGCGCACGCGCACGGCGCTGTAGTCGCGCGGCAGATAGAGGTTCATCTCTGCCACGGCGGTGAGGTCTACGCTCTGGCCCGGACAGTCGCGGGTGCCCACAAGGTAGAGATCTTCCTTCAGCAACGGCTGGCTGGTGATCCCGGCGACCGGAGAGCGATCGTAAAGCACCGCCATGTCCAGCTGGCCGTTCAGCAGCTTGTCGTTCAGGACGGAACCGCTGTTTTCGTGCAGGTACACCAGCACCTCAGGCAGCTCAGCGCGGACGGCCTGCAGCAGCGGCATGGTAATAGAGGACGCGGCCGTTCCCGGCGCCAGGCCAATAGACACGTGTCCGCTCAGGGTCTGGCCCACGTTATTCACCGCCAGCTGCGCCTGTTCACACTGGCGAAGGATGGTGCGCGCATGGGTATAAAGGATCTTGCCTGCTTCCGTTGGCGTGACGCCGCGTTTGGTGCGGATCAGCAACTGCTGATCCATCTCGCCTTCCAGAGTAGCCACCTGCTGGCTCAGCGCGGGCTGCGCGATGTGCAGCACTTCTGCCGCTTGAGTCAGGCTGCCGATATCGACGATTTTCACGAAGTATTTCAGTCGTCTTAAGTTCATTTTGCCCCCTGTTCGAAATGCTTTGCCGGAACCGGCTGTCGTTGTTGAACAGGTTTTGCAATATGAATGCCACTTTTACCATACAGTCTGAATTGGCCGCTAAGCGCCTGAAAATAAGGAAACCTAATCATGGGGTGTGGTTTTATTACTGAAACAGCAGTTTATGATCTGCCCCATTAGAGGTATTTCCGCACCAAAGCGGTGCATTCCGCTGTCAAAAACATCACTTTGCCGATTTTGTCAGCAAACGATCAAAAGGCGTTAATCCACCCTTTGACAAGCCGAACGCAGGTCGATAATATGCGCCCCGTTCACACGATTCCTCTGTAGTTCAGTCGGTAGAACGGCGGACTGTTAATCCGTATGTCACTGGTTCGAGTCCAGTCAGAGGAGCCAAATTTGAAAAGCCTGCTTTTAAAGCAGGCTTTTTGCTTTTCGGCATCTGGAAAGATTGCCCGGTGGCGCTGCGCTTACCGGGCCTACTTGTCCCGTAGGTCGGGTAAGGCGCAGCCGCCACCCGACTAACATGCCCTCAGTTGCCCAGCTTAACCGGCATCCCCGACCGCCGTTCCAGTTCGGCGCCCGCGCCCTCGTTTATCAGCTGCGTTCTCTGCGCGGCTGAAATGGGCAGAGGCACTTTCCGGGTTGACTCAAATTCCGCGCGGTTACGTGATAATGGCTCGTGAACCTCCACCCACCGGCTGCCGTCCGGCTCCGTGGTCATCTTTACGGGCCGATCGATAAGCTGCACGCGGGTGCCTACGGGAACGTTATCGAAAAGGTATTTAATGTCGTTGTTACGCAGACGAATACAGCCCTGGCTCACCCGCAGCCCGATGCCGAAATTCGAGTTTGTGCCGTGAATGGCGTACAGCCTGCCGATATAAATCGCATACAGCCCCATCGGGTTATCCGGCCCGGCGGGCACGAAGGCCGGGAGCGTTTTACCCTCTGCCGCATAGGCACGGCGCGTGTTGGGCGTAGGAGACCAGGTTGGTCCCTCCTGCTTGCGCTCAACCGCCGTCACCCAGTTACGCGGAGTCTCGCGCCCGGCCTGACCGATGCCGATGGGCAACACTTCCACCGTATTGCTGCCCGGCGGGTAATAGTAGAGACGCATTTCCGCCACGTTCACGACAATCCCCTCGCGGACGGTATCGGGTAAAATCAGCTGCTGGGGAATAGTTAAGGTCGTTCCGGCTTTTGGTAAAAAAGGATCCACGCCCGGGTTCGCTTCCAGCATGTTGCTCAGCCCCAGGCCGTGCTGGGCGGCAAAGTACTCCAGAGGCAGGGTATTTCCCTCGGGGACCACAACCGTAACGGGGTTGCCGACAAGACGACTGCCTTCAGGCGGCAGCGGGTACGTAACAGCCAGCGCACCGGGCGTTACGGCAGCAAGCATCAGCGCGAGCGAGAATAAGCGAATCATAGTTTCCCTGCGATAAAACGAATGGTCACAGGCTAACTATAACTGCCCGCTGCGAAATTTGTCAGAATAGTCACGTGGCGATAACGCTTTGCGAGAAAAACCAGCACAACATGCTGATGAAATAATGCGAGAATAGTGATACCAGACCGGGTCAGGAGGACACAATGCTGGAAAATATGAAAGCCTTCAGAATGGTCGTAGAGTGTCAGGGGTTCCGCGCCGCCGCGATGGCCATGAAACTCTCCCCGGCCATGATCAGCCGCAGAATTGAAAAGCTGGAAAGCGAGGTGAATGCGCAGCTGATTAAACGCAATTCACGTCGCATTTCTCTGACGACGGCCGGTGAGCAATTTTACCAGCGCTGCCTGCTCATTATTGATGAATATGAATCCTGCCTCAGGGATGTCAAAAGCCTCAGTAACGAAATCGGCGGAAATCTCAAAGTGGGTATCCCCCATTCCATCAGCAATCAGCACGTTATTCCGCACCTTGGCGCCTTCCTGGAACGCTATCCCAATCTGAAGCTGGATATCGTGACCGGCAATCACTGTATGGAGCTTTTCAGCCACGGCTTCGATCTGGCGCTGCAGTGTGGCCCACTGCCCGACAGCAACCTCTACTACACGCTGATTGGCTACTGGCGAAAATACACCTGTCTTTCACGCTCCTACGCGCAGCAGCACGGTATTCCGCAGCATCCTGACGATCTGCGCCAGCATACCTGTCTCCTGCATTTTGATAACCACCGCCGCAGCTGGAAGTTTGTGATTGACGATGAGCTGGTTGAAATCCGCCCTCATTACGTCTCCAGAGTGAGTAACAGCCTCGACCTGTGCAATATGGTGCATCACGGGTTAGGGATCTGTTACCTGCCGGAATTCACCGTGAGAGCGGGAATGGAATCAGGAGAAATCATCACCGCCCTTGACGCGTTTATGCCTGCCCCTCTTCCCATGTATGTGGTGCATATCAATCCTCATCCCTCCCCCAAGGAACAGGCATTTATTGATTTCCTCCGCACGCTTAACCTGGCAACGGCCCCGGCGCCAGCATCCTGAGCGGGTTCAGCAGCGTGATCTCCTCAATGCGCGCCGCATCCAATCCGGCCTCTCTGAACCAGCGGTGGCTGTCCTCCAGCCACTCGCCGATGTCGGGCTGGCCCGGCTGGCCCAGATCCGAGCTGTAAACCAGGTTATGCACTCCCGTCAGCACCTCACAGAGATCGTCGAGGGGCTGATAGCCTAAATAGACCGTCAGGGCGCACTGCTCCACAAAGAGCCACTCATGTTCGCCGAGCGCGCGCAGTTCCCGGGCGGTAAATCCCGTCATCGGATTCGCCGGCTGGTTCAGCATCAGCCTGCAGCCGCCCACTCGCTCAACGGCCTCAATCAGACGCAGCGTTTGGTCTTTCGTCGCATGTCCTGAGGAGATCACAATGTCATGGTGCCGGGCAAAGTGAATGAGCGTTTTTACGCCTGAACGCAGTTCACCCGCCTCATCAGCAATCGAGAGCGGCTGCCCGGCGAAATGCCGGGCGTACTCGTTGCTGAACGTTCGGGATAACCCGCTTTTATGCGCCGTTGGAACCACGGTCGGCAAGTGCACCAGCAGCCTGGGCGCACCCTCAAACTGATACTGGCTCAGCGCCTGGCGGACGGCGTTAAGGTTTATCCCCCCGGCGGCGGCATTCAGCACGACCGAGCCAAAGACGGGCAGACCTTGCTCCTGCATTGCCGATGCCAGCGCGCTGACGCTTCCCAGATGGTTCTTAAGCACCACGCCCCCCTGATACTGCGCGTAGCGTTCTCCGGCCTCCATGGCGGAGTAACGCCGCTGGTAGCTATCCGGGCGCGCGTGATAGTGCACGTCCAGAAAGCGCAAACGGGACGCCCAATAGTCAAAAAACGGCCGCGTCATGCTTTTGCTTCCCAGGGCACATGGTAACCCAGCGTTTGTCGGGCTACGTCGAGCGAGGTGCCTTCACGAACTGCGTTGATGATCTCACGCTCCGTTTTTTCTACGTTTTCTGCCCGACGGATCACCTCCTCCAGCTGCTCAGCGGGGATCGCCAGAACGCCATTCTCATCGCCGAAAATCCAGTCGCCAGGGCAGACCGTTACCCCTTCAATCTGCAGCGCGCACTGCACCGCAGTGACCCGCGCACGGTTCTTGCCGGAAACCATATAGATGTTGCTGGCGTACAGCGGGTAATTCATCTGACGAATGTCTGCAATGTCCCTGGCTGAGCCGTAGATGACGGACCCGGCGATGCCTTTAAGCACGGCTTTGGTGGTCAGAATATTGCCCCAGCTGGTGCAGTCCGTACGGCCGCCATTGTCCACAACGATGACCGCGCCAGCCGGAACCCGATCGATATAGTTCCCGGCATTCATGAACTGATTTTTCTCCGCCACGCAGGCTTCATATTTTACGGTCCAGGCAGGTCCCGCCAGCTTACTGCCCCCGGCCTGCAGCTTAATGCCCGCAAGGCCTCCCGCAATGTATAAACTGTCCAGCGCGTCCGAAACGGCCGCCGTGTCCAGCGCCAGCAGGCGCGACTGAAGCGTTGATTGAGTCGTCATTGTCGAATTATCCATGCTGTGTTGTCAGGGTTTTTAAGGCGCACCAGGCGGCATATTCCGGCAGGGTTTGCGCGAGCAGTGTTCTGTTCACTGGAAACGTCATCTGATGCGCCTGACCATCTTGATGACGAACCGACAGGGTCATTTTCCCCAGCCGTGCGTCGCTGTTCAGAAGCTCCGAGAGCGACGGGCTGACCGTCACATCCATCTGCACCGTCAGCTCTCCCTGGCGCGGCAGGCCCCCGGCAGGCAAATACGCTGAGAGCGCTGCATCTGGCGTATGCCAGCGGATACTGCACGCATCCCGCAGTATTTCGCCCGCCGTTTTATTACGTTTGCTCACCAGATAGGGACGCAGCGCGCTGTCCAGACTTTGCCTCACCGGAAGCGGTAAAGGCCGGTGTGCAGGGGTTTCGATCTGCACAATGACGTAAGGGCTTTTCCATAAAAAATGACTGTCCCAGTCGGTAGAGGTGGCCAGCGCATTGACGATAGAACCGACCTCGCTCTCGCTGATCCCGATCAGGGTCCAGCAGTGCTTTTGCCTTTCAGGCCCGGTATCTTTGTTATTTGCTAATGCCTCTTCCAGCATCGGCAGCGCCTGGGAAGGCGGCCCGGGCAGAACCACCAGCTGGCTTCCCGCCACGCATGCGCTGAAACCTGGAGCGGTGCCGCAAGCGTTATCCAGAATGGAAGCGTCCTCGGGGAAACGCGCCTGAAGACGGTTTGAAGGATCGCTTTTCACCCCGAACGTCACGAGACGACTCTCAATGGTTTTCCACGTCTCTTCGTCGTGCACAAGCGGCTTGCTCAGAACCTGAGCAATGGCCTCGCGGGTTTTATCGTCAGAGGTTGGGCCAAGGCCGCCACACACCACAATGAGATCGTCCTGCCCGATACGCCCTGTTACCACCGAGCTTATCTGCGGGATGTTGTCTGCGCAGGTCGCCTGAAATTTGACACGGTAGTGCGCCTTTTCAAGGCATTGACTGATAGCCTGCTGGTTCGTGTTAAGGCATTGCCCGGACAAGAGCTCATCACCAATCGCAATCACGCTGGCCGTTTTAGCGATGGCTGGCTGAACCAGGGCGTCGATTATCGCCTTTGCCATCTCCTCCGTTGTCGCCGGACCGCCTAAATCGTAGGTCGCCACCTTCCCCTCACGAACAACGCGATCGACAGCCTGCTGCAGTTTTTCCGCCTGCGCCTCAAAGCCGAGGTACGCCAGCATTAGCGCAATTGTGTAGAACATCGCACACGGATTGGCTTTTCCCTGCCCCGCCATCCCCGGCGCTGCCGTGTACCGGTTCAAAATAGGCCACCTCGCTGCCAATGTTGGCGCTGGGCGCCAGGCCAAGCCCGCCCATCACGCCGGCGGCCAGATCCGACAAGATATCGCCAAACATATTTTCCGCGACAATCACGCCAAATTCGTGAGGCTTACGCACCAGCCAGAGGGCAATCGCATCCACGTTGTGAATATCTGCCCGAATGTCAGGGAAGTGCGCGGCCACTTCCTGAAAGATTGTTGCCGCAAAATGACCGCTTTCGCGCATGACGTTGGGTTTATCGGCAAACGTGACGCGTGAAAAGCGGTGTTGGCGGGCATAGTCAAAGGCCGTCTGAAACAGGCGCTCCAGGCCGTAGCGCGTTTGCAGACGCACTGACCATGCCGCCTCTTCCGGGCCATATTTTTCGAGATTCGGGTGTTTAAGCCAGCTGGCCACGTTCTCACCGACACCTTTAAAATCCATACCGGCGTACAGCCCCTCGGTATTTTCCCGAATCACACAGCAGCGGAAAGGACGGCGATCTCCCGTCACGTATTTCACCGGGCGGATGTTGGCATAGAGCCCAAGCCGCTGACGGAGCTGAATCACCGGTGAAACATACTCAATGCCTTTCTGCTGGAGCGCGACGGGCAGCGCCTGCTGAGCCTGCACTTTCCCCTTGCTGGTGATGGCGCCCAGCAGTACCGCGTCCGCCTCAGCAATCTGTTCCCAGGTACGTGCCGGCACAGGATTGCCCTCGCGTTCCCAGCAGGACCAGCCTATTTCACCAAAGGTCAGGCTGATGGGGAGATCCAGCGCACCGATAACGGGCAGCGCAGCGTCGCAAACCTCCTGACCAATACCGTCTCCCGGCAAAACCAGAACATTTTTTTTCATAAGGTATCGATCCATTCGTTGAGCAGCGCATTCACCGCAGCGGGATTGTCATTCCACGGACGCATCCCCGCGCCGGGGATACGTTTGTAATAGTGCTGGGTTCGGGGGCTGTGGGTCTGGTTTTCCCATGAGGCCAGCTGGGATTTTTCACCCACAATCGCAAGATAGTTACCGTCATAGGCGGCAATATCCGCGCGGGCATCCATCTTTAACAGCAGTGAGAAGCCGGTGAGCATGCGTTTAATCGCCGCCATTTTCTCTGCATCTGGCAGGGAAAATTTTTCCTGCGGCGCAGGCTGACCTTCGGGCAGGACGTAGTGATGCAGAATATCCATGGCCGAACCGAGTTCACCTTTTTCAAGCAGTGCGATGAGACGCACCAGCCGCTGCGTTAATTTCTCGTCGGCAAAACCGGGGGCGCTCACGCTCATGACGCCCGCTACGCCGCGCAAACGGTGCGCCAGCAGCTGCACCAGCGTGCCCGCCATCGCAAACCCCACCAGCAGCCAGGGGCGTTTGACCTGGGCATTTAGCTTCTGGCAAAGCGCGTCAATCGCGCTCTGCGGATCGTCGTGCGTAATCAGGCTCAACGTATCGACGATGGTGACGGAAAAACCTTTTTCTTCGAGCAAGGTAACCAGCGGAGCGCAAAATGCCCCGCCGTCCCAGGCAGGCATGACCGGTGCCAGTATCACCGCATCCTGTAACTTCATGCTGCGGTCCCTGTGATCACGTTTTCAATAGCGCTGAAGACACGCTGACTCTCTGTCGTCAATGACTCTTCAACCATTTTCCGGTTCTCCACGCTGAGATTTTTCACCCCAAGGATCATATCCACTACGCTGCGGTAAGAGGCGTTGTAAAATTCCTTCGAAACCAGCTGATGCACCTGATTAAATATCCACTCCGTGTGATAACGTTCTTTGCCTTCGTTGAAATTACACAGCGACAGCCAGATTTCCATCGCCAGATTTCCCGCCCCTTTTCCCATGCCGGTCAGGGAGCTATCAATAAAGGTCGCGCCGGCCTTTACGGCCTCAATGGAGTTTGCCATTGCCAGCCCCAGGTTATCGTGGGCATGGAATCCCACCTCAAGCGGCGTTGCGCATTTAAGCAGGTTAACCAGGCGGGCGGTCTGTTCAGGCCGCAGGCTGCCGTTAGAATCCGCAATGCAAATAATATCGGCCCCGGCGTTCTCACACTGCAATGCCACGTCAACAAGCGTCTTCGCGTTAATTTGGCTGGCGCGCGTAAAGTTCATGCTCACGCGCAGGCCATTTTCTTTCGCCACCTCACACAGTTCCAGCGCGGGTTGGGGATTGTCGGTTTTAATACAGAGCCGAAGCAGCGCAACGCCACATTCCCGCAGGCGAATAATATCCTGCCGGGTAATATTATGGGGGTGGGCAATGACAACTAATTTCGCTTCGGGCACGGCATCATGAATTGCCTGAATATAATTATCAGGCGACATTCCGGTTAAACCAATATCCGCGATGGGTTTAAATGAACCGTTTCGGTAACCTATTTCAATCCATTCAACGCCACTGCCCACCAGTGCGCGCACATGCTTAATTGCGTAGTCTATAGGAAAGCTGAAATTGTTTTGATACCCGCCATCCCTTAATGTGACATCTATATTATTAATCATTGATATTACTCTCTTTACTGGAGAAAAATTCCATAAACCCATATTGACCAAAAACATATACAAGGAAACCAACAACGCAGACGCAGGCAATAATCAGCGCGGTCATGACGGGAGCATGGGCTGAAAGTTTTCCAATCAGGAAGGTTGCGAGCGCTGCGCTTCCGAGCTGTAAGGCCCCCATTACACCCGAAGCGGTACCCGACGCCTGCGGGTGCGCCGCGATGGCAGACGCCGTGCCCAACGGCAGCAGGAAGCCATTGCCAAAGGTCAGAATGCCGATGGAGAGAATGCTGGTAAACAAAGGTACAGGGCTTAAGTACATCTGAAGTGCAAAAATAATGCCGCCGAGGACAAATATGCGATACCCAAGGCGAATGGTCTCTTCAATACCCGCCTGACGAGATCTCTTCTTAGCGATCAGATTCCCCGCCACGTAGCTTACGGATAGCAGAATATAGGTGTAACCGATATAAAGCGGCGAAAGCCCGAGTTTGCCCAGCAAAAAGGGGGACTCTACGATATAGGAAAAATAGGCTGCATAAGCAAAACAGGGAATCGCGGCATAAAACAAAAACTGCCGGTTTCTTAACACCACAAGCGTATTGACCATGGCCGCCACCGCGCTCAGCTTTTGCCTTTTCTCAGGCGGTAAGGTTTCGCGCAGTGCGGTGAGGCACAGTCCCAGCGTCATGACGATAAACAAGGTCAAAAAGATAAAACAGGATTTCCAGCCGAAGTGTTGGGTTAACACGCCGCCGATCATGGGTGCAATGGCCGGCGACATACCCACAAAGGGAAATATGACAAGATAAAGCTGAGCCGAAGACTTCTTATCCAGCATGTCATTAATAATCGCCCGGCTGACGGTGATACCGGCGCAGGAGCCGATGCCCTGTAATAAGCGTAAAATAAGCAGCTCATTAATATGAGTAGAGTAAATAACGCCTACCGTCGAAACCAACCAGATTAACAGCCCCGCAATAAGCGTTTTCTTTCTCCCCAGACTGTCGCTTAACGGCCCGTACACCAGCTGTGAAAACGCAACGCCAAATAAAAACAGGGCGATTGCATCCTGTATTTGCGCCTCCGTGACCTTATAAAATAATTGCATTTCGCTCAGTGCAGGCAAAAAGATATCGGTAGATATTAATCCGCCCACGGACAGGCATGCAATTAATACCACCAGGGGCATAGATAGCGTTTTATTCATATTCGTATAAACCAGGAATTGGGGTAATACGAATTTATCGGAAGCGCTTCACAATGAGAACAATAATAAACTAAACGGTCTGTTGCACATTAGTAAACGAACGTTTTCTGTCGATAAGATAACGGTAGCGGCGCAACCATCAACCGCATGCGGCGGAAAAGAGAAAGCCTGGGCTCAGGCTTTCTCAGTTTACGCTATCACGCCTCGGTTTTGCGCCACCGGCGCGTCAGCACTTTCTCCGCCTCGACAATAAGGAACATCACAAAACCAATCAGGAAGGTGATGACCCAGTAGCGGAACGGCAGCGCTTCGGTGCCAAACAGCATCTGCATGAAGGGTGCGTAAATGATAAGAAGCTGTAGCGCCAGCAGTACGCCGCTCACGATCCAAATCCCTTTATTCGCCAGCAGGCCTTTGCTCAGCGAGAAGCCGTCATTAACGCGGCAGTTAAGCATGTAGAACCACTGCGCAGTGACCAGGGTTTGCAGCAGCACGGTGCGGATAAATTCCGCCGAGTAGCCGCGCGGCTGTAGCCAGGCTTCGAGCACGAAGGCGCTGATGGCAATCATCAGACCGACAAACACCACGCGCCAGATGGCATAGCCGTCCATCACATGGAGATTTGCCTTGCGCGGTGGCCGGTTCATGATGTCCTTCTCACCCGCTTCAAACGCCAGGCCAAACGACAGCGTTGCCGACGTCGCCATGTTCATCCACAGGATCAGGACAGGCGTCAGCGGGATCAGGTTCCCCGCCAGTAGCGCGATGATGATCAGCAGAGCCTGCGCGATGTTGCTGGGGATAACGAACAGAATGGTCTTTTTCAGGTTATCGTAAACCCGACGCCCCTCGTGCACCGCGCTGGCAATGGTGGCAAAGTTGTCATCCGTTAACACCATGTCGGCGGCTTCCTTGGTCACTTCCGTCCCCTTAATCCCCATGGCGATACCCACATCCGCCCGCTTGAGCGCTGGGGCATCATTTACGCCATCCCCGGTCATGCCCACGACTTCCTGTTTACTTTGCAGAGCCTGCACCAGGCGGAATTTATCCTCCGGGCTGGTTCGGGCGAAAATATCGTACTGCTGCGCGGCGTCGCTCAGCTGACGATCGTCCATCGCCTCCAGCTCACGTCCGGTGATAGCGCTTGCGGCGTTACCAATCCCCAACATTTGCCCAATGCTCATTGCCGTTTGCGGGTGGTCACCGGTGATCATTTTCACGCGGATCCCGGCCTGCAGACAGTCGGCAATGGCGGTAATGGCCTCCGGACGCGGCGGGTCCATCATCCCTGCAATACCCAGCAGGATCACGCCATCATGCAGGTCCGGATGATCCAGCTCGCGTTGCCCCTCGCGGGCAGGTTTCCAGGCCGCAGCCACCATGCGCAACCCTTCCCGGGCATACTCTTCAATTTTACCTTCCCAGTAAGGCTGATCGAACGGCTGCAGTCCGTCATTCGTCTGCTGGTACTGGCAGAGGCGGAACAGGACGTCCGGCGCGCCGGTGATTAAAATCGCCTCTTCATCGCCCAGCCGATAAAGCGTGGACATGTATTTATACTGCGAATCAAACGGGATTTTACTGCGCATTTCCGTCTCAAGCGGCGGGAGCGGAATTTTCGCTGCCAGCACCTTCAGCGCGCCCTCGGTTGGTCCCCCGGTGATTTTCCACAGCCCCTGCTCGTCTTTGATTAACTGGCTGTCATTGCAGAGGTCAATGGTGCGCAGGTAGCGTTCCAGCAGGGAACCCTGCGTCACGCTGACGGGCGTCGGGTCATCTACAGGGTGAATATTCCCCACCGGTTCGTAGCTGTCGCCCTCCACGCGATAGGTCGTATCAGCGGTAATCACCGCTTTGACCGTCATTTCATTCATCGTCAGGGTGCCGGTTTTATCCGAGCAGATGACCGTCATTGCGCCCAGCGTTTCCACCGTAGGCAGCTTGCGAATGATGGCCTTGCGACGCGCCATGGCCTGTACGCCAAGCGAAAGGATGATGGAAATGATGGCCGGCAGGCCTTCCGGCACGGCGGCAACGGCGAGGCTGATAAGCGACAGCACCAGTTCAGAAACCGGCATATCCCGGAACAGGAGGCTAAAGACAAACAGCGCCACCATCATCACCAGGATAGTGATGAAGATGGTCTTCCCGAGCTTATCCATCTGCACCATCAGCGGCGTGCGGTGCTTTTCAATGTCGGACATCATCTGATTGATGTGGCCAAGCTCGGTCTCGCCCCCGGTTGCCACCACCACGCCTTTACCGCCGCCGGAGCTGACGGTGGTACCTGAGTAGAGCAGATTATACCGGTCACCTAAAGGCAGTTCCCCGCTTAACGCATCGCTGTTTTTCTCAACAACGGTGGATTCGCCGGTCAGGATGGCCTCCTCCACGCGCAGGTTATG
The DNA here is from genome assembly GCA_011754535.1 of Enterobacter asburiae. Lineage (NCBI taxonomy): Bacteria > Pseudomonadati > Pseudomonadota > Gammaproteobacteria > Enterobacterales > Enterobacteriaceae > Enterobacter > Enterobacter asburiae. Next base: position 3,069,931 of record JAAQVN010000001.1, read on the forward strand.
CGCTTCAATTACGCGCAGGTCCGCAGGGATACGATCCCCGGCGCGGATCACCACGATATCGCCAGGCACCAGCGCCGTTGTAGGGATCGTTTCATGATTCCCCTGCCGTACCACCACGGCTTCGCTCGAGAGCATATTGCGAATACTCTGCAACGATTTTTCAGCATTGCTCTCCTGAATATGGCCAATCAGCGCGTTGATGATGGCAACCCCAAGGATGACAAACATGTCTACCCAGTGCCCCATAAAGAGCTTAAGCAACGCGGCAACCAGCAATACGTAAATCAATACATCGTTAAAATGCGCCAGGAAGCGCAGCCAGCCGGGTTTACCCTTTTTTTGCGGTAACGCATTCTCACCATGCTGCTGAAGGCGGGCGGATGCCTCAGTGCCGCTAAGTCCTTCCGGGGTGGAGTGGATATTAGACAAGGTTTCGTCAACGGTTTGTTGATAGTACGGACGTTCAGGTTTTCCTGTTTTCATCGTTCCTTCCTCAGGTTCTATTCAGAAATCACCTTGCTTTCATGTAATTAACGAATAACGAAAACAGGAACGTGGGCGTAACGCACAATACTTGCCGCCTCTGACCCTAACAAATGGGTTTGAATATTTGGATTTCGAGAACCGACAATAATCGCGCCAGCAGCAAGTTCATCCGCCAGCTTAATAACCTCATCACGAACATTCCCGCTACGAACATGGAGATGAACACGTTCTTCCGGCAGATTCAATTTTTTGACCAGATCGGCCAGCTTTTCTTTCGCATTATTAATCATATATTCATCCATCTTGCGCGCATCTGAAATAAAACCACGCGTCAGTTCGGCTGAAAATTTGGGCATGACGTGAAGCAAATGAACGTCACCCGATGCGCTTTGTGCCAGAAACTGTGCATGCTGCAACGCTTTATCCGCCAGGCTTGTCTCGTAGACATCCACCGGAACGAGAATGTTTTTATACATATCGAGCATCCTTTTTTATAACCAACACGAGAGTGAGTGAAGCTAAAAAACGCATTAAATGCAGGGGGTTGCCATTAATGCCAGCTACGGTAAAAAGAGATGATTGATATTAAACGTAGCACAGGAATATCAGGTTTAGCGCGCCCCCACTGATAATGGTTATTTAACATTTCGCTTTTCGCCGACTATGCTCATAGTCAGCCACCGCTTCCGGCTCATGGAGGAATTTATGTATGGTTTAAGCCTGCTCCGCCTGGGTATGTTCATTGCGCTCGCCATTATCGCCAGCACGGCGATTGGTTTATTTACCTATATGGTCGTCACTGTTCTGGCCGAATAGTGTCACCCCCTGCCCTTGCTACGGAATAAATAAAACAGTTATTTATTAGGGGAATACATTGAACCGCTACTTCTCTCTTCTACCATTCGTTTTATTAACGCTCACGGCGTGCGACCCGAAACCGGAGCAAGCCTCCCCCCTGCCGCGAATGGTAAAAGTGGCGGAGGTGGCTGTCCCCGGTCACGCCCAGCAGCGCGTCTTTCCCGCCCGCATTGAATCGGGCGATGCCACAGACCTTTCCTTCAAGCGTGCAGGTCAAATTGAAGCGCTCGATATACGCCAGGGCGCAGCCATCAAGCAGGGGCAACAGCTTGCCAGATTGAACGCCCGTGAGGCCCAGCAGCGGGTTAACGACAGACAAACGGCAGCGACGCTGGCCCAGCGGCAATTCGATCGCTTCCAGACGCTGGCGGGCCGCCAGGCGATTTCGAAAGCAGAAATGGATGTGCAGCGTGCAAACCGCGATTCGGCGAATGCGGCGCTTCAGATTGCCAGAGAGGAACTGAATCAGATGACGCTCGTCGCCCCCTTCAGCGGGACGGCAGCCAGCGTACATGTACGAAACCATCAGGTGGTGTCTGCCGGTCAGCCCATTGCGACCCTAACCCGGACCGATCTGCTGGACGTGGTGTTTAGTATTCCTGAGAACCTGTTCAAAACCCTTGATATCCGCAACGCGCAGTATCGCCCCGTGGTGAGAATTAACGCCATTCCGGATCGTGAATTTACCGCCGTCTACAAAGAACATTCGGGCAGCAGCGACAGCAATACCCTGACCTGGCAGGTGATACTTACCATGCCGCGGCCAGATGATTTTCCCGCCGTCGGCGGCGTAAGCGGTACGGTGACCATCAATTTAAGCAACCTCCCGGCGGGCGCGGATGCTCAGGCGCTGGTCGTACCGGTTGAGGCAGTCTTTAACCCGGACAACAGCCCGCGCAATGAGCCGCACGTCTGGGTCGTAAAGGGCGAAGGCGACACGCTGCATCTTGAAGACCGCAAGGTCAGCGTGGGGCAAGTGAGTACCGAAGGCGTGGTGATTACCAGCGGGCTTAAGGCGGGCGAGCGCGTGGTGGCCGCAGGCGTTGGGGAGCTCCATGCTAACCAGCCGGTGCGTATCTGGACGCGTGAACGGGGACTGTAATGGATATCTCTCGTCAATTTATTAATAACCCTGTTCGCGTCTGGCTAACGATCCTGCTGCTGGGCATCGGGGGTATTTTCGCCCTGTTGAATATCGGCAGGCTGGAAGATCCCGCCTTTACCATTAAAACCGCAGTGGTGGTCACTCACTACCCTGGCGCATCCGCTCAGCAGGTTGAAGAGGAGGTGACGCTTCCGCTGGAGAATGCCCTTCAGCAGTTGCCTTATCTGGACAACGTGAGCTCCATCTCTTCAAACGGTCTGTCGCAAATCACCGTTAATATCGCTTCTCGCTATCACTCGAACGAGCTGCCGCAGATTTGGGATGAACTGCGCCGCCGCGTGGGCGATGCCTCGCGTCAGTTTCCGCCCGGCGTCGTCACGCCCTTTGTGAATGACGATTTCGGCGACGTCTTCGGCTTCTTCTTCGCCATTTCCGGAGATGAATTCAGTAATCCTGAACTGGTGAGATATGCGGAGCAGCTGCGCCGGGAGTTGATTCTGATCCCCGGCGTCGCGAAGGTCGCCATCGGCGGGGCCATTAGCCAACAGGTCAACATCGATATCTCCCTGACCAAAATGGCCGCGCGGGGCATTACGCTGAACCAGCTTTCCGCCCTGCTCAGCAGGCTTAACGTCGTTTCCAGTGCCGGAGAAATTACCTCCGGCACCGAATCCATTCGCCTGCACCCGACCGGTGAGTTCGAGAATCTTGATGAACTGGCGGATCTCATCATCACGCCTTCCGGCACCGGGGCGGCGACGCGTCTGCGGGATATCGCCACGCTGTCGCGCGGGCTGAACGAATCGCCGGCCAGTATCTACCATGCCAACGGCAAAAAAGCCGTCACCATGGGCGTCTCGTTTATTCCCGGCGTGAACGTTATCGACGTGGGCCACGCGCTGGAGGCGAAGTTAAACCAGATGTCGGTGGAAAAACCGGCGGGCATACAGATAGACCTGTTTTACGATCAGGCCGCCGAAGTAGGCCATTCCGTTAACGGTTTTATTATTAACTTCCTGATGGCGCTGGCGATTGTCATCGGCGTGCTGCTGATCTTTATGGGCGTACGCAGCGGGATCATCATTGCGTTTTCTCTCGCGCTTAACGTGCTGGGCACGCTGCTGATTATGTATCTGTGGGGCATTGAGCTGCAGCGCATATCGCTCGGGGCGCTGATTATCGCCCTCAGCATGCTGGTGGATAACGCCATCGTGATTGTCGAAGGAGTGCTGATCGCCCGACAGCAGGGCTCCCCGCTGTTAACCGCCGTGAACAACATCATCCGCCGCTCCGCCCTGCCGCTGCTGGGGGCGACGGTGATTGCCATCCTGGCGTTTGCCCCTATCGGGCTGTCGCAGGATTCCACCGGGGAATATTGTAAATCCCTGTTCCAGGTGCTGCTGATTTCCCTGATGCTGAGCTGGTTCTCGGCGCTCACCCTCACCCCGGTGCTGATTAAGTGGTGGTTGTTTAAAAACGACAGCGCGCCCGATAAAACCGACGAGTCAGATCCTTACGATAAACGACTCTACCGCGCCTACCAGCGCCTGCTTAACACGCTGCTGCACCATAAGGCACCGACGCTCATTGTCATGGCTGCGCTGCTGGCAGCGTCTGTCTGGGGCTTCGGCGCCGTGCGGCAAAATTTTTTCCCGTCGTCTAATACACCGATTTTCTTTGTCGACCTCTGGTTACCCTACGGTACCGATATTAAATGGACCGAGAAAATGACCGGCGATATTGAAAAGACGATCAATGGCCAGCCGGGCGTGGAGACCACCGTCTCAACCATCGGTCAGGGAAGTATGCGGTTTATTCTGACCTACAGCGGGCAGCGGCAGTACGGCAACTATGCGCAGGTCATGGTGCGCATGGACGACCAGCGCAACATCTCTGCCCTGACGCGCCACGTGGACGAGTACATCGCGCGAAACTATCCGCAGGTCAACGCCAGCACCAAACGGGTGATGTTTGGCCCCTCCGGCGACAGCGCCATTGAAGTGCGTATTAAAGGCCCGGATCCTGACAGGCTGCGCCTGATTGCCAGCCAGGTGGACGATATTCTGGCGCGCGACCCGGCCACGGGGAGCGTCCGGAACGACTGGCAAAACCGCAGCAAAGTGATCCGCCCGCAGTACGTAGCCGCGCTGGGACGCGAGCTTGGCGTGGATAAACAGGACGTCGACAACGCGCTGGAGATGAATTTCTCCGGCAGCCGTGCGGGGCTGTATCGGGAAGGGAGTGACCTGCTTCCCGTGGTGGTGAGGCCCCCGGAAAGCGAAAGGCTGGATGCCAGTCATCTGAACAACGTGCTGGTGTGGAGCCAGACGCGGCAGCAGTATATTCCGCTGAGTAACGTCGTCAGCCGCTTCTCGCTGGAGTGGGAAGATCCGCTAATCCTTCGACGCGACCGCTCGCGGGTACTGACGGTTCAGACGGACCCGGATCCGCTGAGCCAGCAAACCTCCGGCGACATTCTCGCCCGCGTGAAGCCGCAAGTGGATGCCCTTAGCCTGCCACACGGCTACAGTATCGAGTGGGGAGGCGACGCGGAAAACTCCAGCGAAGCGCAGCAAGGGCTATTCACTACGCTGCCTCTCGGGTATCTGGTGATGTTTGTGATTACGGTTCTGATGTTCAGCTCGGTAAAAAATGCCGTCGCTATCTGGCTGACCGTACCGCTGGCGCTGATTGGCGTCACGCCGGGATTTTTAATTACCGGTATTCCCTTTGGCTTTATGGCGCTGATAGGTCTGCTGAGCCTGAGTGGCATGCTGATCCGCAACGGCATCGTGCTGGTGGAAGAAATCGAACAGCAGAAAACGCAAAAGGATCAGCACAGCGCGATCGTTTATGCCGCCACCTCGCGCCTGCGCCCTATCCTGCTCACCGCGTTCACTACCGTACTTGGCCTGGCTCCGCTACTGCTGGATGTTTTCTTCCAGAGCATGGCCGTTGTGATTATGTTTGGACTGGGGTTTGCTACAATCCTGACGCTACTGGTACTCCCCGTTATCTATGCGTGTTTCCATCGTAAGGACGAAGCCAAACAACAATGAATGCGACAGGGCTGAACATTATCAAGACGCTGGGCTGCATGACGGCGGTTACCTTCTTCACCATCTACAATACCTGGGATCATTATGATTATGACTATCACTGGATCCTGGGGTTTTTAACCTTTATCTCGACCATCGCCACGCCGCTGTTTTTTGTGGTGTCGGGCTATCTCGACGGACAATCGCGGCACGGCACCCGCTGGCAGCTGAGTAAAATTAAAAGCCTGGTGATTGTTTTTCTGTTCTGGATAACGATCTACTACCTGTGGGAGCCTTATCAGCGTGGGTATCTGATTCAGCCCTGGTTTGTGTTCGCCTTTATGGTGATTTATACCTTTCACCCGGCAGTTGAGTGGCTTAGCCAGCGGAGAGCGCTGTTCTGCGGCGCGATTGCTGCCCTGCTGCTCTTTTCCTACGGATACGATCTGCTATCGGCGCTTTATCCTGAAACGCACGTCCTTTCTCTGTCACCGCAGTATCGGCTGTGGACATGGCTGCTGTTTTATCTGACGGGGCAACTCTTTTGCGACCCGAAAATTGCCGAGTGGATTAGCCGCAAAAATGTGGTCAGGGCGGCGATTGTCGCCATCCCCTTTATCTATCTCTTCACCTGGTTTTACGAGCGCCACTTCTTCTTCGCGCTGTTCAAGGCGGACAGAAACGCCTTTATTCTCACCGGCTCTCAAATTTACATTTTGATCATCGCGCTGGTAATTGCGGCGAACGGCGTGCGCTTTCGCCGCAACGCTGAATTTAAGGAGTCCATTCTGGCTGCCATCAGCAAAACGATGACAGGCGTGTACATTGTGCACTACTCGGTGTTTCATCTGCTGACGGCGCTGATACCGGTGACCTCTCTCGGTATGAAGCTGGCACTGATTGTGCTCACTTTCATTACCTCTGTTCTCTTCTCCATGCTGGTATTATCTAACGCCGTGGCAAAAAAGGTTATCACCCTTTAAAAGCCTAAGCGCAGCCAGGCAAAGAGCACGTTACCGTTGTTATACGTCCCGGGAATATAGGTGAACTGGACGGTAACGCGCTTATACCCGGCCGAAAACAGCGGGAAGATGAACGGTAGCGGGACATAGTTTGCAAAATCATCTCGCGCCGTGATGCCCGCCGCGGCACCGAGTCCAAGCCGGAAATCTTTGGCATTATCCAGATACCAGCCCTTCTCCCAGCCATAGCCCATCGCGGGCTGCCATTCGTTGTGCGAGTCCTTGAACATCATCGCAAACAGCGCGCTCCAGTTGCCCTCTTCGTTATAGCGAGAAACGCCCAGTCCGCCGCCCCACGGCATTTCATTGTAATTGTCGGTTTTTTCTTTGTCGTACATGAAGCGGGCATGCCAGCTCAGAAACGGCAGGTACAGATCGTAACGTTGTGGCTGAGTCCAGGTTTGCGAAACATCGTCCGTTAGCGCATTCCACCAGCCGCTGATGCGCTGTTCGCCGTAGACGCTGGGTTCCGCATGAAGCGGCGCGGCGAATAAAAACAGAACCATCAAGAGTGCCGAAAAGGTGCGTTGCATCATGATTCCCTCAGCTTAAGTCACGCAGCGGTAACTATTACTGTAAACCATTCAGCAGGTAACGGAGCCAGGCAGACATAATTATATCGCTGTAGGTGCAGATGAAATTTATTTATTCAGCGCCTTCCGGAAAGATAAAAACGTTTTCTCAGGCGTTCTGTCGCGGTAGTCTCATAGGTTCCGTTTATATGACGGACGCAAAGTGAGTGACCTTTTCTTATACCAATAATTAAAAATCAGTACGGACAGGACAACTATGGACTCCACCCTCATCTCCGATCGTCCCAACGAGGAGACACCTTCGCTCAATCGCGCCCGCCGCGCCGCCCTCGGCAGCTTCGCGGGTGCCGTCGTCGACTGGTATGATTTTCTGCTTTATGGCATTACCGCCGCGCTGGTATTTAACCGCGAATTCTTCCCCCAGGTCAGCCCCGCGATGGGCACCCTCGCCGCCTTTGCCACCTTCGGCGTCGGGTTCCTGTTTCGCCCGCTCGGCGGGGTGATCTTCGGCCACTTTGGTGACCGCCTCGGCCGCAAGCGCATGCTGATGCTCACCGTCTGGATGATGGGGATCGCCACCGCGCTGATTGGCATTCTTCCTTCGTTTTCCGCCATTGGCTGGTGGGCGCCGGTGCTGCTGGTCACTCTGCGCGCCATTCAGGGCTTCGCGGTGGGCGGTGAATGGGGCGGCGCGGCGCTGTTATCTGTTGAAAGCGCGCCGAAAAACAGGAAAGCGTTTTACAGCAGCGGCGTGCAGGTGGGGTACGGCGTGGGCCTTCTCCTCTCCACAGGGCTGGTATCGTTAATCAGCCAGCTCACCACCGACGAGCAGTTCCTGAGCTGGGGCTGGCGCATTCCGTTCATCTTCAGCATCGTGCTGGTCATCGCCGCGCTGTGGATCCGCAACGGGATGGAAGAGTCCACGGAATTCGAACAGCAGCAGCGGGAAAAGCCGGTTGCGAAAAAACGGCTGCCGGTAATGGAAGCGCTGGTTCAGCATCCTGGCGCTTTTCTGAAAATTATCGCCCTGCGCCTCTGTGAACTGCTGACGATGTATATCGTCACCGCGTTTGCCCTGAACTACTCGACGCAGAACCTCGGTCTGCCGCGTGAACTGTTCCTGAATATCGGTCTGGTGGTCGGCGGGATCAGCTGCCTGACCATCCCCTGCTTCGCCTGGCTGGCGGACAGGTTTGGCCGCCGCCGCGTCTATATTACCGGGGCGCTGATTGGCAGCCTCAGCGCCTGGCCGTTCTTTATGGCGCTCGAAGCACAGTCGGTCTTCTGGATCATCTTCTTCGCCATCATGCTCGCCAACATCGCCCACGATATGGTGGTCTGCGTGCAGCAGCCGATGTTTACCGAGCTGTTTGGCGCGAGCTATCGCTACAGCGGTGCGGGCGTGGGCTACCAGGTGGCAAGCGTGGTCGGCGGCGGATTTACGCCGTTTATTGCCGCCGCGCTGGTCACCTTCTCCGGCGGAGACTGGCACAGCGTGGCGATCTATCTGCTGGCCGGCTGCCTGCTGTCGGCGGCGACGGCGCTGCTGATGAAAGAGACGAGCCACGCCTGATCTCCCTTTTGTTTCACGGGCGTGTGACATACTATCGGGTAGAGTCGCACACCTGTGGAACAAGGAGACAGAGATGAATAATAAGGGCTCCAGCCTGACCCCGGCTCAGGCGCTGGAAAAACTCGACGCGCTGTATGAACAGTCCGTCAATGCGCTGCGCAGCGCCATTAGCGAATACATCGAAACAGGGAAACTCCCCGATCAAAAGGCCAGAAACGAGGGCCTTTTTGTTTATCCATCGCTCTCTGTGACCTGGGACGGCAGCGCCAGCACAACGCCGAAAACCCGCGCCTACGCCCGTTTTACCCACTCCGGCTGCTACAGCACCACCGTCACCCGCCCTGCACTGTTCCGCCCTTATCTTGAAGAACAGCTCACGCTGCTGTACCAGGACTACGGTGCGCATATTGCCGTTGAGCCCTCACAACATGAAATCCCGTATCCCTACGTGATTGACGGCTCGGCGTTAACGCTTGACCGCTCCATGAGCGCGGGATTGACCCGCCACTTCCCAACGACGGAACTTTCGCAGATTGGCGATGAGACGGCAGACGGGATTTATCACCCGGCAGAATTTTCTCCCCTGTCGCATTTTGACGCTCGCCGCGTGGACTTCTCGCTGGCGCGCCTGCGCCACTACACCGGTACGCCAGCCGAGCATTTCCAGCCGTTTGTGCTCTTTACCAACTACACCCGCTACGTTGACGAGTTCGTCCGCTGGGGCTGCAGCCAGATCCTCGACCCGGAAAGCCCGTACATCGCGCTGTCCTGCGCGGGCGGGATCTGGATCACCGCCGAGACCGAAGCGCCCGAGCAGGCCATCTCCGATCTGGCGTGGAAAAAGCACCAGATGCCGGCCTGGCACCTCATCACCGCCGACGGTCAGGGCATCACCTTGATCAACATCGGCGTGGGTCCGTCAAATGCCAAGACCATCTGCGACCATCTGGCGGTCCTGCGCCCTGACGTGTGGCTGATGATTGGCCACTGCGGCGGCCTGCGCGAAAGCCAGCTGATTGGCGACTACGTGCTGGCCCACGCCTATCTGCGTGATGACCACGTGCTGGATGCGGTGCTGCCGCCGGATATTCCTATCCCGAGCATCGCCGAAGTGCAGCGCGCGCTGTATGACGCCACTAAAGAGGTCAGCGGCATGCCAGGTGAAGAGGTTAAACAGCGCCTGCGCACCGGTACGGTCGTCACAACGGATGACCGCAACTGGGAGCTGCGTTACTCCGCCTCCGCGCTGCGGTTCAACCTGAGCCGGGCGGTGGCGATTGATATGGAGAGCGCCACCATTGCCGCCCAGGGGTATCGCTTCCGCGTTCCTTACGGCACGCTGCTGTGCGTCTCCGATAAGCCGCTGCACGGTGAAATTAAGCTGCCGGGTCAGGCCAACCGTTTCTATGAAGGGGCGATATCCGAACATCTGCAGATTGGCATCCGGGCCATCGACCTGCTGCGAGCGGAAGGTGACAGACTCCATTCGCGCAAGCTGCGTACCTTCAACGAGCCGCCGTTCCGCTAATAGCAATAAGGAAAAAACATGCACACCCCTACACCGCTCTCTGCCCTGCGCCACTGGCTTGAGGCAAGTCATCTCGACGGGATGATCGTCCCGCGTGCGGATGCCTGGCAGAGCGAATACTGCGCGCCCTACGACGAAAAGCTGGCCTGGCTGACGGGCTTTGACGGCTCTGCCGGCGTCGCGCTGGTGCTGAAAAACAAAGCGCTGCTGTTCGTCGACGGGCGCTATCAGGTGCAGGCCCGCGTTCAGGTGAATATGGATGAGGTTGAGATCCACCATCTGCACAACGAGCCGCTGGCAGACTGGCTGGCGGCAAACGTTGAGGCGGGCACGCGCATCGGTTTTGACCCACTGCTGATGACCAACTCAGAGTTCACACAGCTGTCAGCCACGCCGTGCGCGCTGGTGCCGCTGAACGCGTCGCCGTTTGACGCCTTATGGACCGATCGCCCTGCCGCACCGGCGGGGCTTCTACGTGAAATGCCGGTAGAGACAAGCGGTGAAAGCAGCGAGGACAAACGTCAGCGCGTTGCCGCTGTGCTGGCCGCGAACAATGCTGACTATCTGGCCGTTACGCTGCCGGATAACATTGCGTGGCTGCTCAACGTGCGCGGCTCAGATATCCCCACCAGTCCGGTACCGCTCTCATTTGCCCTGCTGAGTCGTGACGGTCACGTTGAGTGGTTTGTTAACGACAATAAGCTCAGCGCCCTGCCTGACGAAGTGCGTAATGCGTTTACCATTGCGCCGCAGGACACCTTTATTGAACGCTGTCAGCAGCTTGCTGAAGGGAAGCGGGTGATGGTTGATGCCGATTCCGCCCCCGTCGCCCTGCGCTTCGCCATTGAACCACGGGGAGAAATTGTCTGGCGAACCGATCCCATCACCCTGATGAAAGCGACCAAAAACCCGGTCGAGCTGGCGGGTTATCGCGCGTGTCATCACCAGGACGGGGCCGCGTGGGTCAACTTCCTCGCCTGGCTGAGCCGCGAAGTGCCGCGTCGTGCAGCGGCCGGACAACCGCTCACCGAGCTGGAAGTGCAGGCTCAGCAGATGGCATTCCGCAAACAGCAGCCCGGTTTTATCGAGCAGAGTTTTGCGACTATCTCTGCTTCCTCCAGCAATGCGGCGATGTGTCACTACCATTCGAGCGAGGCCAGCAATAAGCCCATCGGCCATGACCATTTTTACCTGAACGATTCCGGCGGTCAGTATGCTAACGGCACCACCGACGCCACGCGCACGCTGGCGTGGGGTAAGGTCGACCCGCAGCAGCGCCTGCACTACACTGCTGTGCTGAGAGGCTTCCTGTCGCTCATTACCCTGCAGTTCCCTTCCGGGACTCAGGGGCATCAGCTGGATGCGTTTGCGCGTCGGCCGCTGTGGGAGATGGGGCTGGATTATGATCACGGCACGGGACACGGCGTGGGGCACCAGCTTCTTATCCATGAGAACCCGCATCGCATCGCCAAAAAGGTCAACCCGTGGCCGCTGGTGGCGGGCAATATCATGACTATCGAGCCGGGTTACTATCTGGGCGACAGCCACGGTATCCGTATTGAAAACCAGGTGGAGATAGTGGAGAGCCGACCGGGGTTCTGCAAATTTGCTTCTCTGACGCTGATCCCGATTGATTTAAGCCAGGTCGAGCTGGATCTGTTGAGCGAGCAGGAAAAACAGTGGCTGGATGCGTATCATCAGCAGGTGCGGGAGGCGCTGTCACCGCTGGTGAATAGCGAGGCGCGTACGTGGCTGGTTGAGGCGACGGCACCGATTGGTTTGTAATTTCGCGCGGTCTGGTGCCCTCACCCCATCCCTCTCCCACGGGAGAGGGAGCAAACACTAAAAACGGCAACCAGGTTGCCGTTTTGCATTTACCTTGCGCAGAAAAGCAAAAAGCCCGCTCGTAAGCAGGCTTTTCAAATTTGGCTCCTCTGACTGGACTCGAACCAGTGACATACGGATTAACAGTCCGCCGTTCTACCGACTGAACTACAGAGGAATCGTGTGAACGGGGCGCATATTATCGATGCTCCCCTGGGATGTCAAAGGCAGAATGCAGATTTCGGATCGTTTGCCGATTTATTCTCCACTTCGCGCAATTGTCAGGCATTCTGTCGCGGATATTTCCACAGCCAGCGCCCGCTGACCATACGCCAGTAGAACAGCGCCCCACGCACGGCCCAGTCAAGGAACATCCCCAGCCAGACGCCAACCACGCCCCAGCCGAGCACCACGCCCAGCGTATAGCCCGCCACAACGCGACACCCCCACATGCCGAGCATGGACACCCACATAGCAAAACGGGCATCGCGCGCCCCTTTTAGCCCGGCGGGCAGCACCCAGGATGCCGCCCAGATGGGCATAAAGGCGGCGTTGAGCCAGATGAGGATCTTCACCACCTCTTTAACATCCTCTTCGTGGGTATAGAACGCGGCCATCAGCCCGGCAAACGGCGCGGTTCCCCAGGCGATCAGCGTCAGCCCTATGGTCGACAGCCAGAAGACGTGCCGCAGCTGCCGCTCCGCCTGACCTATCTGCCCTTTCCCGAGCCGTTTGCCCGTGATGATGGTTGATGCCGAACCCAGCGCGTTACCCGGCAGGTTAATCAGCGAGGCGATGGAAAAGGCAATAAAGTTACCGGCGATAACGTCTGTCCCCATCCCGGCGACAAACATCTGCGTCAGCAGCTTCCCGCCGTTAAACAACACGGATTCAATGCTCGCGGGAATGCCGATTCCCATCACTTCCCAGATAATGGCGAAGTTAAAGGGCCGGAAGTAGCTCTTGAGCGTAAGACGCAGCGAAGGCGTAATTCCCGTCATCAGTACCCCGATGATGGCCGCCGCACCGATATAGCGTGAAATGGTTAACCCCAGCCCCGCTCCTACGAACCCCAGCCCATCCCACGAGAACACGCCGTAGATCAGCACGCTGCTGATAATGATATTCAGGATATTCATCCCGCCGTTGATCAGCAGCGGAATTTTAGTGTTGCCCGCCCCACGCAGCGCGCCGCTGCCAATCAGCGCAATGGCCGCCGCCGGATAGCTTAAAACGGTCATCTCCAGGTAGGTCAGCGCCAGGTCTTTAACCTCGTTGGTGGCCTCCCCGGCGACAAAGTCAATAATCTCTTTACCGAAATAGTGGATCACCGCCGCCAGAACAATCGAAAAAATGGTCATGATCATCAGCGACTGGCGGGCCGCCTCGCGCGCACGTTTGGGGTCAAGCTTGCCGAGGCTAAAAGCCACCACCACCGTCGTACCGAGGTCTATGGCAGCAAAAAATGACATCACCACCATGTTAAAGCTGTCCGCCAGCCCGACCCCCGCCATCGCCTCTTTCCCCAGCCAGCTCACCAGGAAGGTGCTCAGGACCCCCATCAGCAAAACGCAGGTATTTTCCAGGAAGATAGGCACAGCGAGAGGGGTGATTTCACGCCAGAACAGGACACGATAGCTTTTACGTTTTGCATACCACGGCGTGCGCTCTATCGCCTGGCGTAAGGAGGCAGTGACGTTCAAAATGGACCTTAGCGAGAAAAGTTGAAACTCCATTTCAAATGATGGGGGAGAAAAGCTAATCCTGCAAAGTATTTTCCTGAAAAAAGATGTGTGGAATTACAACAAACTGACGACAGAATCAGCAATCAGTCGATTTTCCCTAAGATCAGGTTTGACAAAAGTTTTTTCGCCGCTAAGATAAGCCTCCACAACGATTCCTCTGTAGTTCAGTCGGTAGAACGGCGGACTGTTAATCCGTATGTCACTGGTTCGAGTCCAGTCAGAGGAGCCAAATTTAAAAAGCCTGCTTTTAAAGCAGGCTTTTTGCTTTGCGGATAAAGGAAAATGAACGCTCTGTTTGTCTACGGCACACTGCGCCCGGGCCACGCTAATGCGCATATTCTTGAAAACATCGGCGGGGAATGGCTGGCCGGTTCCGTATCCGGTACGTTTTACGAACGCGGCTGGGGTGCGGCGGCGGACTTCCCGGGGATTATCCTCCACCCCGATGGACCGCGTGTCGAAGGCTATCTGTTTATCTCTGATAACCTTCCCGCACACTGGCAGATGCTGGATGAATTTGAAGACGGCTATGACCGGGTTGAGGTCACAGTGACCACCCTTAAAGGTGGGCTGGTTAAGGCCTGGATTTATCAGCTACAGCCGCGCTCTGAATCATAAAAAAAGGCTCTCTGTCACCAGAGAGCCTTTTTCACTATTCGCTGCGATTACTCGCTTTTTGCTTCGGCGTTTTTAATTTCGCCCATCACTTTCAGCTTCTTGGAGATGTCACGACGCTCTTTGGACAGCTCAGCGTTTTTGATGATGTAGTCATCAACGCGGTCTTCATAGTCGCTCTTCATGCTGGCGATGATGCCCTGAATAGCTTCAACGCTCATGCCTGGCTTGATGTAGTCGCTCAGGTTATCGAGCAGCAGAACACGTTTCTGGTTGTCACGGATCTTCTTCTCAACGTCCTGGATTTCACGCTGCAGCTTGTTTTTGCGGCGGAACAGGCGGACGAATTCCAGAACATCCTGGAACGAAGGCTTGGTAGTTTCCATTTTTACACCCCTGATAATGTGAGATTCGGATTCGTTAAAGCAACCGTTGTAACAATAACCTTACTGACAGCGGCTGCGAATGACAATGAGTATATCGTTTAAAGCTATCATAACCCCAATTGCTGCTGAATCGAAGCAGCAGCCTTCACATACGCCTTTTATTTGCGCAGCGCGCGGCAAATAAGGTGCGATAACAGCTCAAGCTGCCGCGCCAGTTCCAGGCTCAGCCAGACGTAGCCATGAATAGGCGTTTCCGCCACGTTATCGCCCTGGCGTTCATTGATTAACTGCTTCAGCTCCGCGACGATCTCATTCAGCCGCTCGCTGTTGGCCAGTATCGGCTGCGGGTTCCCTTCATAGAGCGCATGAGCGATGGTCAACAGCGTTTGCTGCGTCATCTGCTGGGTCTCTTTGAGGGTCTGCGCGTTAAGCATCAGCAGATGGCTTGGACGCGAGGCCCAGTGGGCATTGATTTGCAGTTCAAGCATGCAGACCAGATTGCGGCTTACCGTCTGGATGGCTTCGAAAATCGCTTTCTGAATATGGGTTTCTTTGCTGGCGGGCGCGATCAGGCCGCGCATTTTAACCACGTCGTTGAGGATCGTTTGCAGATGTTTTTCCAGCCGGGGACGCTCAACCAGATTCGGGGAAAAACCGGCCTGATAGACGCGGTTAAAGGCGGTGACGTAGTTAGCCATCTGAATACGCCAGTGCAGAAAAGCACGCTGCGGCCAGATACCAGTGAAGAGCATGGCCAGCAGTGACCCCAGGATGACATCCCCGCTTCGCCACAGCGCCGTGGTCATATCCCCGGCGGGCGCACCGACAACCACCGCGAGAGTAATACCAATCAGCAGCGCCTGATAAGGCCGCTTGCCCAACGCCAGCCAGCCGCAGAGGAACATGGCAGCACCGCACCACGCCAGCATCACGGGAAATGAGATGAGTTCCAGCTTCAGGGCAATAAGCCCCAGGGCAGATCCAAGAACGGTACCGCCTATCCGCTCGAAGGCGCGAGGAACAACGTTCCCCCAGAATGAGATAGGCCCCATCACCACCACCAGCGTGATCAGTGGCCACGTTCCCTCCGGTACATCCAGCAACCGGACCAGTACAAAGGTCAATACGAAAGCCAGCGCGATGCGACTCCCGTGCACCACGCGGTAATGTTTGTACAAGCGAATTTCAAATGGGGTTAATGATTTGTCGGGACGCACACCCGCTCTCCAGCAACACGGCAAATCACAATTGTACTGTGTTTTCAGCCGGGCGGATCGCACCCGGCTGAAAAACCCTTCATATTGCAGGCTTAAACCGTTTTGTGCTCTACCGCGATATACATTTCAATGTCCCAATAGCCGTCCGCATTGCCGTCGTTAAGATAGCGTTCGAAGCAGGGTTTGAGCGCCATCTGGTATTTACTGTCCTGCAATAAAGAATTGAAGAACTGATACCACGGCGTCGCAAAGTCGTAGTTTTCCACGCGCGCCGTCGCTACGGCGTAATCCCCGCCAGCGATTTCCGTCATCATGACGCCTTCGCTGTTTTCCGGGATAACGAAATCATCCGGTACCGTAACGGCCGTATCGCAGCGCAGTTTTTCTGCCGGGACCTCATCGGGGTTATCGTAGTAGACCGCAACCCACTCCAGCGGCTCAATGTGACGCCCGTCCACCCACATAACCAGCTGTTCAAAGCCCTGCTTAACCGTTTTTTCCCACGGCCCAACAAGATGAAAACCCGCAATCTTACGTTTCTGTTGCTGCTTGATGCTGTAGTCCATGCTGCCTCCGTTTATTACTGTATATTTATACACTATAAAGCTGGATTACTATTATCGGCAAACGAGGAGTGTTTATTATGTGAGCAGACTCGCAACCCTGCCAGTCTGCCCATCAGCGGTTAAAGCGTGTGGTGCAGATAATCGCTCAGGCGTGAGAATACGCCTCCCTTATCAACGGCTTCCAGAGTGACCAACGGCCAGTGCGCCACGACCTTGTCGCGATCGTAGAGCTGGATCTCCCCAACCCGCTGATGCGCGGCAATCGGCGCTTCCAGCTCTTTTTTATCCAGAACGTATTTAGCCTTGATGTTCTGCACTTCCGCTTTCGGTAACGCCAGCCAGAAGTCCTGATCCGTCCCCAGATTTATCTGTTCTTTATCGCCGTACCAGATACGCTCTGTCCCCACTTTTTTACCATTATGCAGGATCTGCACCGTATCGAAGTTCTGCTGTCCCCAGTGCAGAAGCTTACGCGCCTGGTCTTCGCGCCCTTTGGGGCTGTCGGCCCCCATCACCACCGCGATTAAACGACGCTGTCCGTCAACGGCAGACGCAATCAGGTTAAAGCCCGCGCCCGAGGTGTGCCCCGTTTTCAGGCCGTCCACGTTCATGGTTTTATCCCACAGCAGGCCGTTACGGTTCTGCTGAGTGATCCCGTTCCAGGTGAGGCTCTTTTCGCTGTACATATGGTAAAAATCAGGCTCACCGTGAATGATAGCCCGGGAGAGCACGGCCAGATCGTAAGCGGAGCTGTGCTGCCCTGGCGCATCCAGCCCGTGGACGGTTTCAAAGTGCGTATCGCGCAGGTTCAACTTCTGCACGTAGTCGTTCATCATCTTCACAAACTGCGGCTGCCCGCCCGCCACGTGGTCGGCCAGCGCCACGCAGGCATCGTTGCCGGAATCGACAATCAGACCGCGGCTTAAGTCACGCACGGAGACGCGATCGCCCTCTTTCAGGAACATCAGCGACGAGCCGTCAAAAACCGGGTTGCCTTTGGCCCACGCGTCACGCCCTACGGTGACAATGTCATCCGGCGTAATACGGTGGCTGTCAATGGCCCGATCGACTACATAGCCCGTCATTAGCTTAGTGAGGCTCGCCGGATTACGTTGTTGATGTTCGTTGCCCGCCGTTAAAATTTGACCAGTCGTGTAGTCCATCAGCACCCAGGACCCCGCCTGAATGGCTGGAGGCTGCGGCGAAAAATCCAGTGGCTCAGCCGCAAAAGCAGATGAGACACTCGAAGCGAGTAAAGAAACAGCAATAAACAGACGGCGTTTCAACGGTATATCCTCAGGTCATTAAAAATCGATGACCTTTTTACGGGAGTTCTGATGTCGTTACCTGGCTTAATTGCAAAAAAATGTGACAGAACGCAGGTTTTCCGCTGAAGTTCCCTCGCAAATTTACGCCATGCCGGCGCTTTTTATTCGGTCTGACCCGCGCGATCGTTTACCATAGTGGCGTCATTTTTTAACAGGATGGTATTACTGGTGTCTGACTCTGCCGCACGCCCGACTTTTTTATTCCACGACTACGAAACCTTTGGCACGCATCCGGCGCTGGACAGACCGGCGCAGTTTGCCGCCATCCGTACCGACGACGAATTCAACATCATTGGCGAGCCCGAGGTCTTTTACTGCAAACCGGCTGATGACTACCTGCCGCAGCCCGGCGCGGTGATGGTCACCGGGATAACACCGCAGGAAGCCCGGGAAAAAGGCGTTAACGAAGCAGAGTTCGCCCGCCGCATCCACGATCTGTTTACCGTTCCCAATACCTGCGTGGTTGGCTACAACAACATCCGTTTTGACGATGAAGTGACGCGCAACATCTTCTATCGAAACTTCTACGATCCGTACGCCTGGAGCTGGCAGAACCGCAATTCACGCTGGGATCTGCTCGACATTATGCGCGCCTGTTATGCCCTGCGTCCTGAAGGCATTAACTGGCCGGAAAATGAGGAAGGGCTGACGAGCTTCCGGCTGGAGCACCTGACGCGCGCCAACGGCATCGAGCACAGTAATGCCCACGATGCGATGGCGGATGTCTATGCCACCATTGCCATGGCGAAGCTGGTGAAAACCGCGCAGCCCCGGCTGTTTGAATATCTGCTTAGCCACCGCGGCAAGCAGAAGCTCATGACCCTTATCGACGTACCGCAGATGAAGCCCCTGGTGCATATTTCCGGCATGTTTGGTGCCTGGCGCGGCAATACCAGCTGGGTTGCCCCGCTGGCCTGGCACCCGGATAACCGAAATGCGGTCATCATGGTGGATTTGGCGGGGGATATTTCGCCGCTGCTGGAGCTCGACAGCGATACCCTGCGCGAACGGCTTTACACCCCGAAAAATGAACTCGGCGCTCTGCCTGCGGTGCCGGTCAAACTGGTGCATATCAATAAATGTCCGGTGCTGGCGCAGGCGAACACGCTGCGTCCGGAAGATGCCGACAGGCTAAGCATCAACCGTCAGCACTGTCTGGATAATCTGAAAGTGCTGCGCGATAACCCACAGGTGCGCGAGAAAGTGGTCGCTATTTTTGCCGAGGCGGAGCCGTTCGTGCCGTCTGAAAACGTGGATGCCCAGCTCTACAACGGCTTCTTCAGTGATGCCGACCGTGCAGCCATGAATATCGTTCTGCAAACCGAGCCGCGTAATTTACCGGCGCTGGACATCACCTTCGCCGATAAGCGCATCGAAAAGCTGATGTTTAATTACCGGGCGCGCAACTATCCCGGCACGCTGGACGAAGCAGAACAGGCGCGCTGGTTGCAGCATCGTCGTAACGTGTTTACGCCAGAATATCTGCACAGCTACGCGCAGGAGCTGGAGATGCTTTACGGCCAGTACGAAGGGAATACAGAGAAGCAGACGCTGCTGAAAGCGTTGTTCCAGTACGCGCAAGAGATAGTGTGAAATTCAGATATAAAAAAACCGGAGCCTTTGAACTCCGGTTTTTTTTCGCCCGTTGGCGCTGCGCTTACGCGACGTCTTCGTACTGAGGAACCGGGTTACGGAAGCTCTTGGTGACGCAAGCCAGGTAAACCAGACCGATACCAGCCCAAATCAGGCCAAGCACCATTGAACTCTCTTCCAGGTTAACCCACAGCGCGCCCACGGTCAGGGCACCGCACATCGGCAGGAACAGATACTGGAAGTGATCTTTCAGCGTCTTGTTACGCTTTTCACGGATCCAGAACTGAGAGATAACCGACAGGTTAACAAAGGTGAACGCCACCAGCGCACCGAAGTTAATCAGCGCCGTTGCCATCACCAGGTCAAAGTTAATCGCCAGCAGCGCAATAGCACCGACCAGGATGATGTTCATCGCCGGGGTACGCCATGTTGGATGAACATAACCGAAGAAGCTTTTCGGGAATACGCCATCGCGGCCCATTACGTACATCAGACGCGCAACGCCTGCATGCGCGGCCATACCGGACGCCAGTACGGTGATGGTGGAGAAGATCAGCGCGCCGACCTGGAACGCTTTACCCGCCACATAGAGCATGATTTCCGGCTGAGATGCATCCGGATCCTTGAAGCGAGAGATATCCGGGAAATACAGCTGCAGGAAATAGGTCGAGAAAATAAAGATCAGACCGCCAATCAGCGCCGTCAGGAAAATAGCACGCGGAATCACGCGCTCTGCATCTTTGGTTTCTTCAGACAGGTTGCTGATCCCATCAAAACCGGTAAAGGAGAAGCACAGAATGGTTGCCCCGGTAATCATTGGGATCACATGGGCATCACCAGACCAGAACGGCTTACTGCTCGCCAGTGTGCCCGCGCCTTCGCCATGGAACACGCCGTAAATGACCATGCCAAGAATAACGGCAATCAGGACAACCTGAAGCACGACAATTACGGAGTTAAAGTTGGCAACGGACTTGATGCTGCGCAGGTTAAAGGCAGTCATAAAGGCTACCAGCGCCACGACGAACATCCAGGAGGGAATCGACGGCACCAGCGCTTCAAAATAAATTTTTGCCAGCAGAATGTTGATCATCGGCGCGAACAGATAGTCGAGCAGCGACGACCAGCCCACCATAAAGCCAACCGTCGGGCTGATGGATTTCTGGGCATAGGTGTAGGCGGAACCGGCAGACGGATAGCGACGCACCAGTTTACCGTAGCTCAGCGCGGTGAAGAGGATCGCAATCAGCGCGAAGCCGTATGCCGTCGGCACATGACCGTCTGTGAGGCCTGATACGATACCGAATGTATCGAACAGCGTCATCGGTTGCATATAGGCCAGGCCCATCATAACAACCGGAATCAACGTAAGCGTTTTACGTAATTCCACGCGAGAGGTGTTTGGAGTTGCGTTATGCGACATAGTTATTCTCCTTTACGGTGATAACCGCCACGTAAGCGAAAAATTGCCCCATTTCTTTCTTCCTCAGCGACAACAACTGTCGGATTTTAGTAAATATCTATCCGGTACGAAGCCCGGCCTCTTGGTTTTTAGTTTCGTTTCGTACATGCAAAAAAAAATAACCGACGCCTTTTATATCGTCGATTATTCATTTGGTTGCAGCGGCGGCATTTTGCCCCACATCGGATACAAAAGGCAATACTTTGCAACGCACCGGGTAATTTTCTTTTTGCTAACTGGCTGATTTCTCGACGCTACCCTGAGAGTAAACGTCGGCGATAGCACTATTTGCTAAAATTTCGTCCCGCCACCAGGCGCTGGCCAGCCCGGCGGTTTGTTCGTTCCAGCCCACCCATACCGACTCGTTACTGCTTTGAGCAAGTACCTGTTTTTCAACAAGCGCACCGCTGTCAATAAAGCGCTGCGCCAGATAGCGGGGTAAATAGCCACAGCCCAGACCGCTAATTTGCAGTTCCAGCTTGGTTTTAAAGTCAAAAACGGTGATGGCCTCCTGCTCATCCAGCAATTGCGAGGAAACCGCACATTCCGCGCGCGAGCTGTCCCCCACGACAATCGCGCGGTAGCCCTTTATGACGCGACGGTTAAGAGGCTCAGGTTCCTGAGCCAGCGGATGATGGGGCGCCACGGCAAATACCTGCTCCAGCACGCCGAGTCGGGCAAAACCAAATTCGCTCAGCTGAGGAGGCTCATGCAGTGCACCGACAAAAATGTCCGCCCTGCCCTGTGTTAAGGCATCCCAGGAACCGCCCAGCACGCCGTTGATGAAAATCAGCCTGGTGACGCTGTGATGCTGATAAAACGTTTCAATCAGCGGCGTCAGGAGAGAAAATGGAAAGGTGTCATCCACGCCAATCACCAGCTCGTTCTCCCATCCCTGA
Organism: Enterobacter asburiae; assembly: GCA_011754535.1. Taxonomy (NCBI): domain Bacteria; kingdom Pseudomonadati; phylum Pseudomonadota; class Gammaproteobacteria; order Enterobacterales; family Enterobacteriaceae; genus Enterobacter; species Enterobacter asburiae. The sequence goes on from JAAQVN010000001.1 coordinate 3,091,709, forward strand.
TGGAGCTTGACGGCCTGCTTTTCCAGCTCGCGAACGGTATGCAGAACCTCACGGCCTTTTTCCAGCAGCATCTGTCCGGTGCGGGTAAAACGGGCGCGGTGCCCGGTGCGATCGAGGATCTGGATATTGAGATCGCTTTCCAGTTTTTGAACGGTGTAGCTCAACGCCGAAGGGGTTTTGTAAAGCTTTGCCGAGGCTGCCGCAAAGCTTCCCTCTTTTTCCAGTGCATCCAGAATAATAAGAACATCCAGCAGCGGTTTCATGCTCGCCCCCTTCTGGTGTGCGATTGTCTCCGCTGCAGGACTTATTCCATGGGCATCACCAGCGGATCGGGATACTGATACTCAAACCCCAGCTCATGACAAATGCGATTGCCATCAACAATTTTACCTTTACTGTCATTCTTTGCCTCACCGAAAACCGGCGCCGCCAGGCCCAGCTGACGTGCCATCAGTGGGTAAAACGTGCTGCGCGCCGGATGAGACGGTGCACATATATTATAGATGTGTCCGCCTTTTGGAGCCTGTAAGAGTAGCTCAATCGCGCCAATAACATCCTCCAGATGGACAAGATTCACGCCATGCTGACCGTCGGGCGCCGTCTTTCCGGCGAAGAAGCGTCCCGGATGGCGACCAGGGCCCACCAGCCCCGCCAGACGAACGATATCGACCTGCGTGCCGGGAAGATTATGCAGCCAGTCTTCCAGCTCTTTCAGGACCTGACCGCTCGCGGTAACGGGACGGCGCTCGGAACCCTCTTTCACTACGCCCTCAGCATCGCCATAGACCGACGTCGAGCTGGTAAAAATAATGCGCGGAACGTGATGCGCCAGCGCGCTGTCGACAATCTCCTGCATCGCCTGCAGATAAAATGATTCACCCGGGCCACTGCGCCGCGCGGGTAGCGTTATCACCAGCGCATCCACGTTCATCAGCGTGTCCAAATCGTCCGCATCACACACCAGTTCCGGTTCCAGACGCAGTTCAACGCCATCAATACCGCACATTCGCGCCGCTTCGACCCCATCTCGGGTGGTCTTGCTCCCGGTCACCTGCCAGCCTTTCGCGGCTAATGACATCGCCAGCGGCATTCCCAGCCATCCTAAACCGACAATCGCGACCTTTTTCATGCGAATTCTCCTGACTCTCACTCGTCTTTCATAAGGCTACGCCAGCCCGGCAGAACACACAATTCATAGCATCAATATGAAATGAATTAATGATCAAAAAAAGCCCTTGCAATATGTCGTACAACTGGTTTAGGTTAAAAGACATCAAATGAATAAGCATTCATCGAGAATTTATATGACACGCGTTCAATTTAAACACCACCATCACCACCATCATCCTGACTAGTCTTTCAGGCGATGTGTGCTGGAAGACGTTTGGATCTTCCAGTGGTGCATGAACGCATGAAAAAGCCCCCGGAAGATCTTCTTCCGGGGGCTTTTTTTTGGACCGAATTCAGACAGGTTAAAACAGGTTAACGAGGAATAAAGAATGTTAGATAACTCACGCTTACGCATAGCTATTCAAAAATCAGGCCGTTTGAGCGACGACTCACGCGAACTGCTGGCCCGCTGCGGGATTAAAATTAACCTGCACACCCAGCGCCTGATTGCTCTGGCTGAAAACATGCCCATCGACATTCTGCGCGTGCGTGATGACGATATTCCCGGCCTGGTCATGGATGGTGTCGTTGACCTCGGCATCATCGGTGAAAACGTACTGGAAGAAGAGCTGCTGACCCGCCGCGCGCAGGGCGAAGATCCGCGTTACTTCACCCTGCGTCGTCTGGACTTCGGCGGCTGCCGCCTGTCGCTGGCAACGCCGGTTGATGAAGCGTGGGACGGCCCGGCCGCGCTGAACGGCAAACGTATCGCCACCTCCTATCCTCACCTGTTGAAGCGCTATCTCGACCAGAAAGGCGTGCAGTTTAAATCCTGCCTGCTGAACGGCTCCGTTGAAGTGGCACCGCGTGCGGGTCTGGCAGACGCCATCTGTGACCTCGTCTCTACCGGCGCGACGCTGGAAGCGAACGGTTTGCGCGAAGTGGAAGTGATCTACCGCTCTAAAGCGTGCCTGATTCAGCGCGATGGCGAGATGGCCGACGCCAAGCAGCAGCTGATCGACAAACTGCTGACCCGCATTCAGGGCGTCATTCAGGCGCGCGAATCGAAATACATCATGATGCACGCCCCAACCGAACGTCTGGAAGAGGTCATTGCTCTGCTGCCGGGCGCTGAGCGCCCAACCATCCTGCCGCTGGCGGGCGATCAGCAGCGCGTGGCGATGCACATGGTGAGCAGCGAAACCCTGTTCTGGGAAACCATGGAAAAACTGAAGGCGCTGGGCGCAAGCTCCATTCTGGTGCTGCCTATTGAGAAGATGATGGAGTAATGGCCATGAGCTTTAACACAATCATCGACTGGAATACCTGTAGCGACGCACAGCAGCGCGAGCTGCTGATGCGCCCGGCAATTTCCGCCTCAGAAAGCATCTCACGCACCGTGGCGGAGATCCTGGACAACGTCAAAGCCCGTGGCGATGACGCGCTGCGTGAATACAGTGCAAAATTTGATAAGACGGAAGTCGGCGCATTACGGGTAACCGAGCAGGAAATAATTGACGCCAGCAACCGTCTGGGTGACGAGATCAAACAGGCGATGGCCGTCGCGGTGAAAAACATTGATACCTTCCACACCGCGCAAAAGCTGCAGACCGTGGATGTCGAAACCCTGCCCGGCGTGCGTTGCCAGCAGGTCACGCGCCCGGTTGCATCAGTGGGGCTTTATATCCCCGGCGGTTCAGCGCCGCTGTTCTCGACCGTATTAATGCTCGCCACGCCGGCGCGTATCGCCGGATGCCAGAAAGTGGTGCTTTGCTCACCGCCACCGATTGCCGACGAAATCCTTTATGCGGCGAAGCTGTGCGGGGTGCAGGCGATCTATAAAGTGGGCGGTGCGCAGGCGATTTCTGCCCTGGCATTCGGGACTGAATCCATTCCGAAGGTCGACAAAATCTTTGGCCCTGGCAATGCGTACGTGACCGAAGCCAAGCGCCAGGTCAGCCAGCGTCTGGACGGCGCGGCCATCGATATGCCTGCCGGTCCGTCTGAAGTGCTGGTCATTGCCGACAGCGGCGCAACGCCTGACTTCGTGGCCTCCGACCTGCTTTCACAGGCGGAACACGGCCCGGACTCACAGGTGCTCCTGCTGACGCCGGATGCCGATATGGCGAAACGCGTGGGTGAAGCCGTCGAGCGCCAGCTTGCCGACCTGCCCCGCGCCGACACGGCACGCCAGGCGCTCGCGGCCAGCCGCCTGATTGTGGCGCGCGATCTGGCGCAGTGCATTGCCATCTCCAACCAGTACGGCCCGGAGCACCTGATTATTCAGACCCGCAGCGCGCGCGATCTGGTCGACAGCATCACCAGCGCCGGCTCGGTGTTCCTCGGCGACTGGTCACCGGAATCCGCGGGGGATTACGCCTCCGGCACTAACCACGTGCTGCCGACGTACGGCTATACCTCTACCTGCTCCAGCCTTGGCCTGGCGGATTTCCAGAAACGCATGACCGTGCAGGAACTCTCCCGCGAAGGGTTTGCCTCACTGGCCTCCACTATTGAGACCCTGGCCGCCGCCGAGCGACTGACCGCCCACAAAAATGCCGTGACGCTGCGCGTTGTAGCCCTGAAGGAGCAAGCATGAACATTGAAGAGTTAGCCCGCGATAATGTCCGTCGCCTGACGCCTTACCAGTCTGCACGTCGTCTGGGCGGAAACGGGGACGTCTGGCTGAACGCCAACGAATTCCCGACTGCGGTGCAGTTTGAGCTGTCGCAGCAAACGCTGAACCGCTATCCGGAGTGTCAGCCGAAGGCGGTTATCGAAAACTACGCGCAGTACGCGGGCGTGAAGCCGGAGCAGGTGCTGGTCAGCCGCGGCGCGGATGAGGGCATTGAGCTGCTGATCCGCGCGTTCTGCGAGCCGGGCAAAGACGCGGTGATGTACTGCCAGCCTACCTACGGCATGTACAGCGTCAGCGCCGAAACCTTCGGCGTGGCGTGCCGCAACGTGCAGGCGCTGGAGAACTGGCAGCTCGATTTGCAGGGCATTGCCGACAATCTCGATGGCGTGAAGGTTGTCTTCGTCTGCAGCCCAAATAACCCAACCGGGCAGATTATCAACCCGCAGGATATTCGCATCCTGCTGGAGATGACGCGCGGTAAAGCCCTGGTGGTCGCGGATGAAGCCTATATTGAGTTCTGTCCGCAGGCAACGCTGGCAGGCTGGCTGAAAGAGTATCCGCACCTGGTCGTGCTGCGCACGCTGTCGAAAGCCTTTGCCCTTGCAGGTCTGCGCTGCGGATTCACGCTGGCGAATAAAGAGGTCATCGACCTGCTGCTGAAAGTGATCGCCCCGTACCCGCTCTCGACGCCGGTTGCCGATATTGCGGCACAGGCGCTGACGCCGCAGGGCATAAATGCAATGCGCGAGCGCGTGGCGCAGATCCTGGAAGAGCGCCAGTACCTGGTGACAGCCCTGAAGGATATTCCCTGCGTGGAGCAGGTGTTCGACTCGGAAACCAACTATATCCTGGCGCGCTTCACCGCCTCCAGTGCCGTATTTAAATCTTTGTGGGATCAGGGCATTATCTTACGAGACCAGAATAAACAACCTTCCCTGAGCGGATGCCTGCGCATTACCGTAGGCACCCGCGCAGAGAGCCAGCGCGTGATTGACGCCCTGAAAGCGGAGAAAGTATGACCCAGAAGATCCTTTTCATCGATCGTGACGGCACCCTTATTTCGGAGCCACCAGCCGATTTTCAGGTCGATCGATTCGACAAGCTGGCTTTTGAACCGGACGTGATCCCGGTGCTGCTTAAGCTGCAGAAAGCCGGATTTAAGCTGGTGATGATCACCAATCAGGACGGTCTGGGTACTGACAGCTTCCCGCAGGCGGACTTTGACGGTCCGCATAATCTGATGATGCAGGTGCTGACCTCTCAGGGCGTGGTGTTTGATGAGGTGCTGATTTGCCCGCACATGCCGGCCGACGAGTGCGACTGCCGTAAGCCAAAGGTGAAGCTGGTTGAGCGCTATCTGGCCGAAGATGCGCTGGATAAAACCAACAGCTACGTCATCGGCGATCGCATCACCGATATTACGCTGGCGGAAAACATGGGCATCGCGGGACTGCGCTACGATCGTAACGATCTTAACTGGGCAAAGATTGGCGAGCAGTTGACAAAACGCGACCGCTATTCCCACGTTGAGCGCAACACCAAAGAGACGCAGATTGATGTGAAGGTCTGGCTGGACCGTGAAGGCGGCAGCAAGATCCACACCGGCGTCGGTTTCTTTGACCACATGCTGGACCAGATTGCCACCCACGGCGGTTTCCGCATGGAAATAGCGGTGAAGGGCGACCTTTACATTGACGATCACCACACCGTGGAAGATACCGGCCTGGCGCTGGGTGAAGCCCTGAAGCTGGCGCTCGGCGACAAGCGCGGCATCAACCGTTTCGGCTTCGTCCTGCCGATGGACGAGTGCCTGGCGCGCTGCGCCATGGACATTTCAGGTCGTCCGCACCTGGAATATAAAGCTGATTTCACCTACCAGCGTGTGGGCGATCTCAGCACCGAAATGGTGGAGCACTTCTTCCGTTCATTGTCCTACACCATGGGCCTGACGCTGCATCTGAAGACCAAGGGCAAAAACGATCACCACCGCGTGGAGAGCCTGTTTAAAGCCTTTGGACGTACGCTGCGCCAGGCGATCCGCGTGGAAGGCGATGCCCTTCCCTCATCAAAAGGAGTGCTGTAATGAACGTGGTGATTCTGGATACCGGATGCGCCAACCTCAACTCCGTAAAATCGGCCATTGCGCGCCACGGCTATGAGCCGGTGGTAAGCCGCGATCCGGACGTTGTCTTGCGCGCCGATAAGTTATTCCTGCCGGGCGTTGGCACCGCGCAGGCCGCGATGGATCAGATTCGCGAACGCGAGCTGGTCGATCTGATCAAAGCCTGTACCCAGCCGGTGCTGGGCATTTGCCTGGGCATGCAGCTCCTGGGCCGCCGCAGCGAAGAGAGCAACGGCGTTGACCTGCTGGGCATTATTGACGAAGACGTACCGAAAATGACCGACCACGGTCTGCCTCTGCCGCATATGGGCTGGAACCGCGTTTACGCCAAAGCGGGCGACCGGTTGTTTCGCGGCATCGAAGACGGCGCGTACTTTTACTTCGTGCACAGCTACGCCATGCCCGTAAACGCCAATACCATCGCCCAGTGCAATTATGGCGAGGCGTTTACTGCGGCGGTACAGAAAGACAATTTCTTCGGCGTGCAGTTTCACCCGGAGCGCTCTGGTGCCGCGGGTGCGCAGCTGCTGAAAAACTTCCTGGAGATGTGATGATTATTCCCGCTTTAGATTTAATTGACGGCACGGTTGTCCGTCTCCACCAGGGCGATTACGGCCAGCAGCGAGACTACGGAAACGACCCGCTGCCGCGTCTGCAGGATTATGCCGCTCAGGGGGCCCAGGTACTGCATCTGGTGGATTTAACGGGTGCGAAAGATCCGGCGAAGCGCCAGATCACGCTGCTTAAACAGCTTGTTGCTGGTGTTGACGTGCCCGTCCAGGTCGGCGGTGGCGTGCGTACGGAAGAGGACGTCGCCTCGCTGCTGGACGCTGGCGTAGCCCGCGTGGTGGTAGGGTCAACTGCCGTGAAAGATCCTGACACGGTGCAAGGCTGGTTCCGCCGCTTTGGCGCCGACGCCCTTGTACTGGCGCTGGACGTGCGCATTGACGAGCAGGGTAAAAAGCAGGTTGCCGTCAGCGGCTGGCAGGAAAACTCCGGCGTGACGCTGGAAGAGCTGGTCGATATCTATCTGCCCGTTGGCCTGAAGCACGTACTGTGCACGGATATCTCCCGCGACGGAACGCTGGCGGGCTCCAACGTCTCGCTGTATGAAGAGGTCTGCGCGCGTTATCCGCAGGTTGCGTTCCAGTCTTCTGGCGGTATCGGTGATATAGACGACGTGGCCGCGCTGCGCGGTACAGGTGTACAGGGTGTGATTGTGGGCCGGGCCCTGCTGGAAGGTAAATTTACTGTGACGGAGGCGATTCAATGCTGGCAAAACGGATAATCCCTTGCCTGGACGTACGCGATGGTCAGGTCGTGAAAGGCGTACAGTTCCGCAACCACGAAATCATTGGCGACATCGTTCCGTTGGCAAAACGCTATGCCGATGAAGGCGCAGACGAGCTGGTCTTTTATGATATCACCGCTTCCAGCGATGGCCGCGTGGTCGACAAAAGCTGGGTGGCACGTGTGGCGGAAGTGATCGACATTCCGTTCTGCGTAGCGGGCGGGATTAAGTCCGCTGACGACGCTGCCAAAATTCTCTCTTTTGGGGCCGACAAGATTTCCATCAACTCCCCTGCTCTGGCCGAGCCGGAGTTGATTACACGCCTGGCCGATCGCTTTGGCGTGCAGTGTATTGTGGTTGGAATCGACACCTGGTATGACGCCGCAACGGGCAAGTACCACGTCAACCAGTACACCGGCGATGAAAGTCGTACCCGCGTCACCCAGTGGGAAACGCTCGACTGGGTGCAGGAAGTGCAAAAGCGTGGCGCAGGCGAGATTGTTCTCAATATGATGAACCAGGATGGCGTGCGTAACGGGTATGACCTCGAGCAGCTAAAAAAAGTGCGCGCGGTCTGCCACGTTCCGCTGATTGCCTCCGGCGGCGCGGGCACCATGGAGCATTTCCTGGAAGCCTTCCGCGATGCGAACGTGGACGGTGCCCTTGCCGCCTCCGTGTTTCACAAGCAGATTATCAATATTGGTGAGTTAAAAACGTACCTGGCCGACCAGGGCGTGGAGATCAGGGTATGTTAACAGAGCAACAACAGGCGCAGCTGGACTGGGAAAAAACTGACGGATTACTGCCGGTGGTTGTACAGCATGCCGTCTCGGGCGAAGTGCTGATGCTGGGTTATATGAACCAGGACGCGCTGGCAAAAACGATCGACAGCGGCAAAGTGACGTTTTTCTCGCGCACGAAGCAGCGCCTGTGGACCAAAGGGGAAACCTCGGGGCACTTCCTGAACGTGGTCAGCATGACGCCAGACTGCGATAACGACACCCTGCTGGTGCTGGTAAACCCAATCGGCCCAACCTGCCATAAGGGCACCAGCAGCTGCTTCGGCGAGACGAGTCATCAGTGGCTGTTTCTGTATCAACTGGAGCAACTGCTGGCGGAGCGTAAATCGGCGGATCCTGAGAGTTCTTATACCGCGAAGCTGTATGCCAGCGGGACTAAGCGCATTGCGCAGAAGGTGGGAGAAGAAGGCGTTGAGACGGCGCTGGCCGCGACAGTACATGACCGGGAAGAGTTGACGAATGAAGCATCTGACTTGATGTATCACCTGCTGGTGCTGCTGCAGGATCAGGAGCTGGATTTGACGGCGGTGATTGAGAATCTTCGAAAGCGTCATAAATAAAAAAACCGGGGATTTCCCCCGGTTTTTTAAATCTGCAAATCAGGCTTTTGGCTTATAGTTGCGTAATGCGTTACGCCCCAATACCACACCAGAACCAATCATTCCGCCCAGCAGCACGGCAAGGATCAGAACAATGGCTTTTTTCGGGCTATCGCGACGAACGGGCAGATCCGGCTTCATGACGTAACGGTAGACGTGGATAGTGTCCGGGTTTACGTTCAGATTTTGAATGTCCAGCAAGTTTTGCCGGGTCTGATAGTAAGCCGCAGAAAAGACCAGCGGACGAGAGGCTTCGTTTTGAATCATCGACTTCAGCCCCTCGCTTCCCAGCAGGAACATCGTCTCCTGAGTTACATCCTGGGTTTGCTGGAGCTGCGGCGAGGAGATTTTCGCCGCTTCAGCATTTTTCAGCGCCTCAACGATCTGTTTGATACGCAGATCTTTCTGCTCCTGAGCGACCTTCTCCTGGTTTACCAGGGAATCGTTCAGGGTTTTAACCTGCTCCTTAATATTGTCCTTAAGGTCAAGGGCAAGTTCTTTTGCCGTTTGCTCATCAACTTGCTGAATGTACTGCGCTAACTGCTTTTGAGCCGCTTCTGCAGATGTACTGGTGTAGGAGACGCTTAACGGCAGCGTTTGCCCTTTCACAGCAGGCTCAATAGTCAGTTTTTCTGGATCTTCCTGATTATCCAGCGCCTGCGATAACGCCGAGAAAGAGGAGTTGAAACGGCCAATCGCACGCGTTTGAATATCCAGCATTGAAGGGGCAGCACTGCCATAGAGAATGTTCAATGCGTTTGAATAGGTCGCTATTTGGGCAGCATCAGGCTGGGCAATAATTGCACTTGAGGTCCACTTCTCTTTCGCAACAGACAGATAACCAATAGCCAGGGCAATAAAAACAACAACAAACGTTGCTATCATCCACTTCCCACGCCACAGCTGTACCACTAAATCAAGTAAATCAATTTGCTCAGGCTCATTGCTTCGGCTGACCTGGCTATTGTTGTTTTGCGTCATACAATCCCTAACTGATGAAAAATGGGAAACATAATTATGTTCGTATAGTTTATCTATTGCTGTGGATTTTTCTATAAGAATCCGATGAGTTATATCGGAAAGATGCGTTATGTAACTCGCCCCCCTTCGCGCTATCATAGACACCATGTGATGCGTTATCGCATCTGCAAGAATCTGGGTTTATGAGGGAAGATATGAAATTTCTGGTAACGGGCGCAGCTGGTTTTATCGGTTCGAATGTCAGTAAACGCCTACTTGAGGCCGGTCATCAGGTTGTAGGTATTGATAACCTGAATGACTACTACGATGTCAATTTGAAGCTGGCGCGTCTGGAACGGCTACAGTCTGAGCGTTTCACCTTCCACAAGATGGAATTAGCTGACCGGGAAGGGATGGCAGCGCTTTTCGCCGATGAGAAGTTTGATCGGGTCATTCATCTGGCCGCACAGGCAGGCGTACGTTACTCCCTGGAAAATCCGCACGCGTATGCGGATGCGAACTTAATTGGTCATCTTAACGTGCTGGAAGGGTGCCGCCACAACAGCGTTCAACATTTGCTGTATGCTTCATCCAGCTCCGTATATGGCCTCAACCGCAAAATGCCCTTCTCCACTGACGATTCCGTGGATCACCCGGTTTCACTTTATGCCGCGACCAAAAAAGCCAATGAGCTTATGTCGCACACCTATTCGCATCTCTACAACCTGCCGACCACCGGGTTGCGCTTCTTTACCGTATACGGTCCGTGGGGACGCCCGGACATGGCGCTGTTTAAATTTACTAAGGCGATGATTGAAGGCAAAAGCATCGATGTCTATAACTACGGTAAGATGAAGCGCGATTTCACCTACATCGATGATATTGCTGAAGCGATTATTCTCCTGCAGGATGTCATCCCGCAGCCTGACGCAGGCTGGACCGTTGAGACCGGCTCCCCGGCAACCAGCTCAGCACCTTACCGCGTTTACAACATCGGTAATAGCTCGCCAGTTGAACTGATGGATTACATCACCGCGCTGGAAGACGCGCTGGGCAAGAAAGCCGAGAAAAATATGCTGCCACTCCAGCCGGGCGACGTACTGGAAACCAGCGCCGACACGAAAGCGCTCTATGAGGTGATCGGTTTTAAACCGCAAACCTCAGTCAAAGACGGCGTGAAGAACTTCGTTGACTGGTACCGCGAGTTTTACAAAGTCTGAAAATAAAAAACCCGGCAAATCAGCCGGGTTTTTTCATCATGAAAGAGATTTAGTCGCTACCGAAGAGATCGCGGGTATAGACTTTGTCTGCGACGTCAGCCAGCTCTTCCGCCATGCGGTTCGAGATAATGACATCCGCTTCTTTTTTGAAGGCATCCAGATCGCGGATCACACGGGAATTGAAGAACTGATCTTCCTGCATGGCAGGCTCATAGATAATGACCTCAACGCCTTTCGCCTTGATGCGCTTCATAATCCCCTGAATGGAAGAGGCGCGGAAATTATCGGAACCGCTCTTCATGATCAGACGGTACACGCCCACCACTTTCGGCTGGCGCGCAAGGATGGAATCGGAGATGAAATCTTTACGCGTACGGTTAGCGTCAACAATCGCCGATATCAGGTTATTCGGCACGGCCTGGTAGTTTGCCAGCAGCTGCTTGGTATCTTTTGGCAGGCAATAACCACCGTAGCCAAATGACGGGTTGTTATAGTGGTTGCCAATACGCGGGTCGAGGCAAACCCCTTCAATAATTTGGCGGGTGTTCAGCCCAAGACTTTCTGCATAGCTGTCGAGCTCATTGAAGTACGCGACTCGCATTGCCAGATAGGTGTTTGCGAAAAGCTTAATCGCCTCCGCTTCGGTGGAGTCCGTGAACAGCACCGGAATATCTTTCTTCACTGCGCCTTCCTGAAGCAGCGCGGCGAAACGTTCAGCACGCTCAGAGCGTTCGCCAATAACGATACGGGAAGGATGCAGGTTATCGTAAAGCGCTCTCCCCTCACGCAGGAACTCTGGCGAGAAGAAGATATTATCAATACCAAACTTTTCTTTGATGGATTTGGTAAAGCCGACAGGAATGGTCGATTTAATAACCATCACCGCATCAGGATTAATCGCAATAACATCTTTGATAACCGCTTCTACGGTTGAGGTGTTGAAATAGTTGGTTTTTGGATCGTAGTCAGTAGGCGTCGCAATGATGACGTAATCCGCATCGCGGTATGCATCTTCTTTATCTGTCGTGGCGCGGAAATTCAGCGGTTTATTGCTGAGATAGTCCTGGATTTCTTTGTCGACAATCGGCGATTTCTTCTGATTGAGCATATCCACTTTGGCCTGTACGATATCCAGCGCAACCACTTCATGGTTCTGAGCAATCAGAATGCCGTTAGAAAGACCGACATACCCTGTTCCGGAAATTGTTATTTTCATTGATTTAACTTCTTTAGATTAAGTGTCCGGGAGCGACTATCGCCCCACCGCAATAGGCAACTTTTGAGGTTTTTACCTCGTGTGGAGAGTTAATGTCAAGGCGTATAAACGACCGGAAAAATTAAATATTGCAGTATTTTATACTGCTTTTAAATCTGCAGGATGGTTCAGGCAAGGTAGCGTGCGGACATCGTGGCTGGAAAAAAACTGAGAGAGAGATAGGTTTTCTTCATATGGCTAAATTAATTCAGATTAATCCCCCCTAAGTTAGCATATAGATAGCTAATCCAGAATAGAGGTTCGCGAATTTTATGGTAGGTAACGTTATTTTTAAAACTTATGGCCATTACTTCTACAAAGCTTCCCACTTAAATAATCTTTTGCTAAAATGTTATAATATTAAACTAATCTGATCGGGGATAATATGAAAATTCATCCATTAAGTGATGTAAAATCGAAGAACATTGGAGCAGGCACGACTGTTTGGCAATACGCAGTGATATTCGAACATGCGGTAATAGGTGAAAATTGCAATATTTGTGCACACACTCTTATCGAAAATAAAGTACTTATTGGCGATAATGTAACTATAAAATCAGGTGTGTACTTATGGGATGGCATTACCTTAGAAGATAATGTATTTATTGGCCCCTGCGCTGCATTTACCAACGATATGTATCCGAGGTCAAAACAATACTCCTCAGAATATCCTAAGACACTTATAAAAAAAGGCGCATCCGTTGGTGCCAATGCAACAATTTTACCAGGCATTACAATAGGTTACAATAGCATTGTTGGTGCTGGTTCTGTTGTAACAAAAGATATTCCCGATAATGTTATCGTTGCTGGCAACCCGGCTAAGATAATACGTCAAATTTCTGATAAATAACACACTTACAATACTCGTACTTGTTGAATTTACAGTGTCGCCGTGAGGATTTGGCTATTATACTGGCGAACACAGCCGGTTCAATATCGGTTTTAAATACACATCAATTGCTGATGCGATAAATGTATAATTGCTAAATGCAATTCTATAAAAATCTAATTAACATTCTTTCAGAACGTAATTTAAAGACTTTGATTAAGGACATTGACGAACAGCAATCTAAGCTTTATATAAAAAAGCCTGAGCCCATAAGTAATGGGCTCAGGCTCTAAAGTTTTTCAGATTGAACTAACAAGCTTTAACTTTTCATTACAAGTCTCGCATGCAACCAAAAGTATTGAAAGATCAACCTAACCACTCGGTGTGGAACACACCTTCCTTATCAGTACGTTTATAGGTGTGCGCGCCGAAGTAGTCACGCTGCGCCTGGATCAGGTTGGCAGGCAGAACTTCAGCACGATAGCTGTCATAGTAAGCCACCGCAGCGGAGAAGGTTGGAACCGGAATACCGTTCTGTACCGCGTAAGCAACCACGTCACGCAGCGCCTGCTGGTATTCGTCCGCAATCTTCTTGAAGTATGGTGCCAGCAGAAGGTTGGCGATACCGGCGTTTTCAGCATAGGCATCGGTGATTTTCTGCAGGAACTGCGCACGAATGATGCAACCCGCGCGGAAGATCTTCGCGATTTCACCGTAGTTCAGATCCCAGTTATTTTCGTCTGACGCCGCACGTAACTGAGAGAAGCCCTGCGCATAAGAAACGATTTTACCCAGGTACAGGGCGCGACGAACTTTCTCAACGAACTCAGCTTTGTCGCCCGCTGGTTTAGTCTGTGGACCAGACAACACTTTAGATGCTGCAACTCGCTGTTCTTTCAGGGAAGATATGTAGCGCGCAAAGACGGATTCGGTGATCAGAGACAGCGGTTCGCCCAGATCCAGAGAGCTCTGGCTGGTCCATTTACCGGTACCTTTGTTCGCAGCTTCATCCAGAATCACATCAACCAGGTATTTACCCTCTTCATCTTTTTTCGTGAAGATATCTTTGGTGATGTCGATCAGGTAGCTGTTCAGCTCGCCTTTATTCCACTCCGTAAAGGTTTCAGCCAGCTCTTCGTTGGAGAGGTTCAGGCCGCCTTTCAGCAGGGAGTATGCTTCAGCAATCAGCTGCATGTCACCGTATTCGATGCCGTTGTGAACCATCTTAACATAATGGCCTGCACCGTCCGGACCGATATAGGTCACACACGGCTCGCCATCTTCCGCAACGGCTGCGATTTTGGTCAGGATTGGCGCAACCAGTTCATACGCTTCTTTTTGACCGCCAGGCATGATAGATGGCCCTTTCAGCGCGCCCTCTTCACCACCGGAAACCCCGGTACCGATGAAGTTGAAACCTTCTGCAGACAGCTCACGGTTACGACGAATAGTGTCCAGGAAGAAGGTGTTACCCCCATCAATGATGATGTCACCTTTATCGAGGTAAGGCTTCAGGGAGTCGATAGCTGCATCGGTACCTGCGCCTGCTTTCACCATTAACAGGATACGACGCGGGGTTTCCAGAGACTCAACGAATTCTTTAACCGTATAGAAGGGAACCAGTTTCTTGCCTAGATTTTCGGCAATCACTTCTTCGGTCTTATCACGGGAGCGGTTGAAAACGGAGACGGTATAACCACGGCTCTCGATGTTGAGCGCCAGGTTGCGCCCCATCACTGCCATACCGACGACGCCGATCTGTTGTTTGGACATTACATACTCCTGTCAGGTGTGGTTCTCAGCACGTACGGCTGAGTATTTCAATATTCTTAGTATCTTAGCGGATAGATGTCTTGCGATAAACGTTTATCTAAACTTTTTATTTCTTAAAAGCACCTTTGGAAAAGGCATCCTGTTGTTATAACTCACTTGCGAAGAACAGTTGAATATAACAAAGATAAAAATGAGACAGGAATAAGTCTTAAGGGTATTCTGATTGACAGGTTTCTAATCAATTCAAAAAAACTAAGATAACCTGTTCTATAAAAATTGACCTGTGCAGCGAACTCTGATTTCGCATATTTTAGACCAGAGCGTCTAGCAGCCATTCCATTTCCAGCTCTGGCATATACCAGCGTCTCAGGCAAATTAGCAGTAATAACACCATTTTGAATCATTCTGACCCATAGCGCATAGTCTTCATACAAATATTCACGTTGGTAACCACCAGCGGCTAATACCAAGTCCTTTTTGAAGGCTACAGCCATATGATTGAATGGATTTCTTTTTTTGGAAAATTGTAAAATTTTTGAATGCGTCAACGGCAGTTTGCGATAGGCATAAACATCATCAACAGACTCCCTGAACTCACCAACAGTTGAACTCAACAAACCTACATCAGGATTATCCTCAAAGTATTCTACTTGTTTCATGAAACGGTCTTTGTGACATATATCATCAGTATCCATTCTAAAAACAATATTATTACTGCAAGACCTCAACCCAATATTTAACGCTTCACCTAAACCCACGTTGTTTTCAATTTTTACGATTTTAACGGGTAATTTTTCTGACCATTTGATTATACATTCATTCAATTCAGTAGTGACTGGACCATCGAAAACAATGACGATTTCATCAGGGAAGTAAGTTTGGTTACACAAACTGGCAAGACATGAATGTAGAAAATCTGGGGACTCTTTTATATAGAGAGATAGTAAGACACTTATTTTCATGAATAATCCCAAATAAAAACCGTCATTTATTTCTTGATACTGTCTGTAACCACTCGAGGAACTGAGCTATTCCAGAGTTGATATCCGTGTAGTTGTAATTACCAATTTCATCTAATATTCGCTTGTTACAGAGAATATTAGACTTAATAATATTATCGTTAGGAGTATATTTAACTTGTATATTGTAATTTGGTAAGTGTTGACGGACAGCTGTTAAAATTGATAAAGTTGATTCGCCAGTACATGAACCTATATTGTATATATTATGCCGTGGGTTTTCTATGCAAAATAGCGAATAAAACATATTAACGAAATCTTTTATATATATATAATCTCTTACCTCATTTCCACTACCCCAAACATCAACAACCTGACCAGAAATTATGCGACCAGTAATGACTGCAATCAACCCTTGATTTCCTGTTACTGTTTGATGCGGCCCATAAGGATTTGAAGGTCTAATTATCAGAAATTGTTTTTTCTTTTGAGCACCACATGACTTTACATAAGCTTCAAGATCGATTTTACTTTTCCCATAGTCACAAACAGCTTCAAGATGTTCGTTTTCATGATGGGGGCGTTCACTGCTCTTATATACTCTTCCTCCAGAAGAGAAAAAAATAAAACGTTTAACAATGTCGAAAATTTCATTTATCAGATATTTGTTTTCTTCAAGCAAGGACTGATAATTTCTGACTTTTGAATTCACAGAGAAAGTGTTTATTAGATATAATGCCGTGTCAATTTCAAGACTCTTGAGATATTCTTTCTTAGCATTAATACCCGTTAAATCAGCTTCAACAAAGGTAATTTTCTCTTCAAAACCTAAGGGTATACTTCTTCCATAAATGATCACGTCATAATTATGTTGTAAAAAATGTTCAATGAGGTTAACCCCAATAAATCCTGAACCTCCTAATATAAGAATCTTTTTTTTCACATATCCCTCTTATATATTTCTGTATAAATTGATTCGGAGTAATTAACAAGCGAGGGCCAATTATGTTCTTTCATAATATATTCTCGAGCGCGCATGGTCATATTATCTATTGAACTACTATCAATATTGAGTACAGATAAGATTAACTCAGCAACGTCATTAGCCGTTGTCTCGCACTCCCATCCAATTTGGTATTTTTTAATAATACTCGTCATATTTACCCCTCGAGTTACAAGGCACGGTAAACCAGCGTCCAAAGCTTCAAGTATAGCCATTGGAAACCCTTCATATCTTGAAGTCAAAATAAAAACATCCTTGTCATGTAGCATAGAGTTTTTATCTTTTCCATATATTGGGCCATTGAAAGTCACACCTGGAAAATTGAGTTTTTGGATACGACCATTAAGCTCATTCTCCTCTTTGTTATTCCCTTTACCATATATAGAAAGATCTAAATTTTTCATATCATATTTATCTTTCAATATCTCCAAAGCATCCAGGAGAATGTCGGTACCTTTATGTGAGAAATCTATTCTCGAAAGATAAACAAATTTATATGGTTGACATTTATTTCTGAATATTTTGCCTTTTATCTGAATACTTGAAAGTCCGTTACCTTCATAAAAGAAATCAGAATTCCACTGAACTGAGTTTTTAGCTTCATCTTCATTTGTAAAAATGACAGCACTCGCATTATTTACAAAACGCTTAAAGAAAAGAAAATTAGCCAATGTTTTTTTTATAATTGATTTTTTCTGCGCACTGACAATTAGACTGGAATGAGGTTTAACAAAATATTTTTTTCCTCGAGACAATATTTTTTTCGCCAAATTAATATAGTTGTAAAAATACAACCCATGGAAAATAAATAAATCATAATCATCAAGAATTTTATCATTAACATCATATTTGTTAATAACTTCAAACTCAGATGAATTATATACATCATTAACACAGTAGAGTGCGCTTTCCATTTTTTTACTGTATTTATTTTGCATTTCTATCATTTCAGGTAGCAAACGGCCAATACCATTTGATGCTTCAATTTTATTCCCAACGATATGTAATACTTTCATATATTCACCAAGATAATTTATATCTCATTTATTAAAACTAAAAATCAGCATAAATCATTGTTTTTTATTTTACAGGATAATTCAATGATCTTTATCGTTGCGAGGTAAAATATCATTAATACGATCATACAAAACCAAGACTTGAAGAAAAGAAAATATGAAAAGTCATTTACGATAGGTAAAGTCAAAATAGATACGATGTAAACACTACTAGCATAAGCCCTATCTATCTTGCTGAAAGTTTCTTTAAGAAAATATAAACCAATTATATTTAGGGCTACAAAAAATGGGCCAAGTATTAAAGAAGCATCACCAAAAATCGACCAAGCGTGTGCCTGGAAATAGCTATTGGAATTGACCCATGCGTCACCTGCCGTAGGAAAGAATATAGTGATAATTTCAGCTGCCGGATCTACTGCATATATGCCAAAAAGCCCTCCTAATGGCATCCCGTAAGCAATACGAGAAAGATCCGGAGTCAGTGCCTGATAAATCATAAAGGACCCTTCAGTCTGACCTATGAACAACCTAGCTAAAACTGAATCAAATACTTCTCCAAATGGTATATTGTGCAAAAGTATAAAGAATGCACATAAGAGCATTAGACTCATTGCAGGAATAATAGTTATAATTATGTAATTAATACGTCTTGTTGATTTTAAATATAGAATAAAAAGAATAAACAGTACAACTATAAGTTTAGATTTTTGCATGTCGTACATGCTATATATTATTATTAATAGAAGATTAATACGAAAAAGTAACCTGCCATACAAAAATTTCTTTTTATGGCAGTATGAATATACAAGTGATATATAAGGAAAATAGACAAATATATAACCAATAAACAAACCACCAAATCCAACTTCATTCTTGAGTATTTGAGCTTTCGCTAAAGCTGCCCCATCAAAATCTCCTTTCATTGCCATTATAAAAGGAATATCACCAACTGAAAATATTTTTATAAATATTACCGCAAAGGAAAAAAATGTAATTAGCTTTACACGCAGATGTGTTGTATTTAATTTTGAAATATCAACATCAAATCGACAAATATAAGATGCAAGAGAAATCATAAGAAGAAGAATTGATATTGACAGAAACGTATATCTAAATGTTTCTATTTTTTTATCATCTGTTATAAGTGCATCAACACCGAACGACATTGGATAATTTAAAAAGGCCACTAATATTGTACCAGGAACGATCTCTACAAACAGGGCCAAAAGGAAAATCGCTCCCAACACAGTTGGCCTGAAGCTAAAAATACGTAACCGGAAATTTGCAAATAAAGTAATTATCGCAAAAAATAGCAACAACATCACATTAATAGCCATCTGTATCTCTCTACTTCATTAGAATTTTTTTCGCTACATTAAATAATTTATAAGGCCTTATTAGTAATGTTAGCTTTTGCACAACAAGATATGGCACAGTTACTTTATTGCCAAAGAACTTTATCCATAGGAATTTTTGTTTAAAGAGCAAAAAATCATCCCATTTTTTTAGTATCATTCTCGAAGGCAACAATGGCCAAATTTTTTCTCTCTGAAAACAGTATAAAGACTGGAGATATAAAACATTGCCTATTCTGCTTCCTTGTTGAGACAGGGAGTCACCCTTGCGATAAAGCACAGTACACTCTTCCATATAAGAAAACATAATACCACTTCTTGAACATTTAAGCCAAAGCGGATAATCTTCGATCATTGGATATGATTCATCAGCATAACCAACATATTCCAACACATCTTTTCTGATGAACCCTGTCGGTGCAAGCAGGTAACACTCAGAAAGAATATTTTTTAGTTGCGAAGGCTGCTTAGCACATATTTTAATTTTATCATGTTTAATCGGCTCACCATTACCATCAATTGTAAAAGGTATCATATCCGAAAAGACGATCTTGGCCGTAGAGTGATGATTAACATATTTGACGTTTAATTCAATACAATTAGGTAATAACAAATCATCGGCTGCAATTGTTTTTATCCATGAACCTGATGCCAACTTCCATGCTTGATTACAGTTAGCTGCAACACCTTTATTTTTCTCATGAGAAATAATAACAATATCTTTAAAAAGATGTTTATTTTGCTCTTTCCAGTGCTGGGCAATAGAAAGCGTATGATCGCTCGATCCATCATCTGAAATGATAACTTCAATCAATTTTTTATTATATGTCTGAAGAATAATACTATTCAAAGTATCAGCAATAGTATCACCTGAATTATAAGAAATAACTGCTATTGTGATAATTTTCTTGACGTCTAAATCGACCATGTAGAGCCTGTTTTTATTTAATTTTAGTCAATAAACCATTTTTATTAACGTATATACCTGGTGCTAAAACAGATTTATTCACAAGCGAATTAGCACCAATAACGACATTATCTACGATATTTACACCTTTTAAAATGATAGTATTGGAACCAATCCAACAGTTAGCACCAATTATTACTGGTGAAGTGACAAAATCGTTTTTGCTAACATTGTAACTCTCATCTATTGAATGGTCATGATCGTAAACTTTAACACTCTCACCAAAAATGGTATTTTTTCCTACCTGGATATGATGCAAGCAATTAAATGAACAATTATTATTGACAAAACAATTCTTCTTGAAAACCAATATGCCTTTACTAACAAAAACGTTTAAATTGTTTCTGGCCGATAAATTATTGATATCTAGAACAGCATTATTAACGGCTGTAATACTTAAACCTTTACCCAACTTCGGAGAATTAAATTTGATTGTATTTTTGGTGAATACTTTCAATAAAAAGAGATATATTATATTAAGCGTAGCATGGTATGCTTTAATAATGAAGCTCACATTGATTTTCCTATGCTAAGATTCTTCTAACATTAGTAATTATAACGACAGCATATACTATATAGCTTATCAGATAAGCATAATTAGCACCATGCAGTAAAAAAATTGGGATCAATATATATGACAAAACAACAAAAATTATACCAAAGAATACTTCAGTGAATAAGTACCATTTCACTGCACATCGTGAAAGCATTGGAAAGGCATATAGCCATGCAACTATTTTTATCACGTCCCCACATAACTGAACCGAAAAGAGATCTCTTGCCCCACTAAATTCACTTGTGAATAATATATGAATTAAGAAGTCTCTACATGCATAAACCATAACTGCAATTAAAGATATAATCGGGACAATTATTTTTGCAGTAGACGTAACTTCGTGCATAATGCTGTCTGCGTCATTTAATTGAGACAACTTAGGCAAATAATAGGTACTCAGTGCTATAGTAATCACACCTAAGTAAACCTCAGAAATTTTCCATACTGACTGCCAGAGACCAGTTCCCTGCCAGCCTGTATATTGCACCATAATATTTCGGGTAATCAGTAATGCTACAGGCATGACTAGAGCGCTCGTCATCGCCATAAGCACATATTTACCAATACCGTTGAATGCTGATAATTTAATACTTCCGATAAAGTTTTTTATCTGCATCCATTTTTGGTTTATATTAACAAGCAATATAACTAAACCAATCAAAGCTGTTTGAATTGCTGCTGCTAAGATTGCTCCTTGAATATTATAGCGAACAATCAAAAAAATCATGACGACACTAGAACATGTCACAGATAAAAAATTTATAGCAATGAAACGTCTATGATTTTGAAAGCCATTGATTATAGATAAAAACAGGGTACCCAGCGCCGAAAGTGGTAATAATAGTACTGTTAATGTAATAATCCAATGGAATTGGATATCACCAAAAAAATATTCAGATAGTTTATCCGAGGCTAATAGAGAAACAGGCAATAATATTAAAAATATAGCTACTACCCAAATTAATGAAGCTCGCCACCAAGGCGAGCATTCATTATAACCACTCTTGCTGTATTCGGAAGTATACCTTACTACACCGTTACTGACTGGAGCATTGATGACTCCATTTAATACCGTTACGAATCCTTGAATCTGACCAAGAAGGGCCATCCCAGACGGCCCTGTATAAATTGCAACTACCTTCGCAATAGCAAATCCCATAGCCATTTTGGCCAGGGTTAATACACCTGTTGAGGCAGTTACTTTTAATAGTTTTTTCATCCGACAAAACCATTTAAGGCATTAATTACGCTATTAATGTCTTCATCTGACATCGTCGGGTCCATGGGAATAGATAACACTTTAGCATGTAAACTTTCTGTTAACGGTAAGGAAAGTTCCTTCATGTCATTATAAGCATTTTGTTTATGAGGTGGTATAGGATAATGGATGAGTGATTGAATATTATGTTTATTAAGCCAGCGTTGTAATTCTTCTCGCTGATTAGTTTTCAGAACAAATAAATGCCATACGTGGTTTTCCATATTTTCAATATACGGTAACTCAACCAATGGGTTTTTTATTTCTGAAAGGTAACGTTGCGCAATTCCCTGTCGAATTTTCACATCATTATCCAACGTTTTCAATTTTACACGTAAGATAGCAGCTTGTATTTCATCAAGACGACTGTTAACACCCTGGTATATATTCAAATATTTCTGCTCAGAACCATAATTCCTTAGTGCTTTTAAAATATTATATAATTCTGAGTCATTTGTTGTGATAGCGCCTGCATCCCCCAGAGCTCCAAGATTTTTGCCCGGATAAAAACTGAAACCAGCAGCATCTCCCCAGCTCCCAGCTCGTTTCCCATCAATTTGAGCGCCGTGAGCCTGAGCACAGTCCTCAAGCACGAGTAAATTGTTTTCGCGAGCAATCTCCATAATTTCTTTCATTGGAGAGATTTGGCCATAGAGATGCACAGGCAAAATGGCCCTTGTTTTATCTGAAATTGCTGCGCGAATATCTTTTGCGCTTAAATTGAAAGTATGTTCATCTGGCTCAACTAAAACAGGAATGAGATCATTTTCTGTAATAGCCAATACAGAGGCAATATAAGTGTTACCTTGAACAATAACCTCATCGCCACTTTTTAATTTCCCCATCTCTTTCCATGCTCTAAGAACTAAAGTGAGAGCATCCAGACCATTCGCAACACCAAGTGCATAGTTAGTTTGACAATATTCTGAAAACTCTTCCTCGAAAGCCTTAAGTTCCTCACCCATAATGTACCAGCCGGAATCAATTACTTTCTCGATAGCACTAAGTAGTTCATTCTTTTGACGATTATTTATTTTTTTGAGATTTAAGAAGTCAACCATTTTGCACCTTTATTTTCCGTAGATTATGAAGTATTAGGTAATTTGAATCGAAGATGATTATTTACTTGCCACTGGACAAGTCATTCCTGCTGTTGTTGTGCTAAATTTTTAAATGCAGAATAATCTCTGATGTAGTCTGATTCTTCATATTCCATATCTGCGATTACCATCAGAACACAATCTTCCGTAAAATCGGTCATTTCTCGCCAAATAAATGAGTCGATAAGAAGGCCCTGCGTCGGATTATCTAATACAATACTGACACGCTCGGTGCCATCATCAAGTATAAAACGACAACTTCCCTTGACTGCAATTGCAACTTGCTTTAGCTTCCGATGCGCATGAAAACCCCGAGTTACACCTTCCTTTGTATCAAAAATATAATACACTCTCCTTATATCAAAGGGGATATTATTTTCTCTTTCCAGAGATACTAATGCGCCTCTTTCATCGCCGTGAACCTGAAGAGGAATAAAATCTATTTTCATATATGATTAGCCAACTTCATCAAATATTGCCCATAATGATTTTTGCTTAAAATACTTCCTAATTTAAATAAATCATCTTTGCTTAACCATCCATTACGCCACGCGATCTCTTCAGGACATGCAACCATCATGCCTTGGCGCTTTTGAACAGTCTCAACAAAACTACCAGCTTCAATTAAACTATCATGAGTTCCCGTATCGAGCCAGGCAAAACCTCGTCCTAACAGCTCAACGTTCAAATTATTATTATTAAGGTATACTTCGTTGACTGTAGTTATTTCTAATTCACCTCTTGATGAAGGCTTTATATTTTTTGCGATATTGATCACATCGTTATCATAAAAATAAAGGCCTGTTACTGCCCAGTTTGATTTAGGATTTTTAGGTTTTTCTTCAATACTCAATGCTTTAAACTTGTCATCAAACTCAACAACACCAAAACGTTCGGGGTCCATCACCTGGTAACCAAAGACAGTTGCTCCGCTGGTTCTATTACTTGCCATTTGCAGTTTTGGTGTAAATCCTTGTCCGAAGAAAATATTATCTCCTAACACAAGACAAACCGATTCATTACCAATGAAATCCTCACCAATTATAAAAGCCTGCGCAAGACCATCAGGACTTGGCTGAATCGCATAACTTAAATTGATTCCAAATTGACTACCATCACCTAATAATCTGATAAATCCAGCCTGGTCCTCAGGCGTTGTAATGATCAGAATATCCTGTATACCAGCCAGCAATAACACAGATAACGGATAATAAATCATAGGTTTATCATAAATAGGCAGCAATTGCTTAGAAACACCCATAGTTATCGGATAAAGTCTTGTTCCAGAACCACCCGCGAGAATAATGCCTTTCATCAGTTATTTTCTCCATATTGTTTTGAAAGCCATGAAGCATATGCTCCACTTTTTACATTATTTACCCACGATTCATTAGATAAATACCACATAACTGTTTTACGAATACCACTCTCGAAAGTTTCTTGAGGATGCCAACCTAGCGCATTACCAATTTTAGTTGCATCAATTGCATAACGACGATCGTGCCCAGGCCGATCCTTAACATAAGTGATCTGATCGCGGTAAGAACCTTCTTTCGGCACAATTTCATCCAGCAGGTCGCAAATTGTATGTACCACCTCCAGGTTCTGCTTCTCGTTATGACCGCCAATATTGTACGTCTCACCCGGTTTCCCTTGAGTGACAACGGTATACAGCGCACGCGCATGATCTTCGACATACAACCAGTCACGGATCTGATCGCCTTTACCGTAAATTGGCAGCGCTTTACCTTCCAGCGCATTCAGGATAACCAACGGGATCAGTTTTTCCGGGAAATGGTACGGGCCGTAATTATTTGAACAGTTGGTGACGATGGTCGGGAAACCGTAGGTACGAAGCCAGGCACGAACGAGGTGATCGCTGGAGGCTTTCGACGCTGAATATGGGCTGCTAGGCGCATACGCTGTGGTTTCAGTGAAGAGTGGCAGCTCAGCTGATTCAGGATGCTCATCAGGATGCGGCAAATCACCATACACTTCGTCGGTAGAGATGTGATGGAAGCGAAACGCTTTCTTCGCCTCCTCATCCAGCGTGGACCAGTACGCACGGGCGGCTTCCAGCAGCACATAAGTGCCGACGATGTTGGTTTCGATAAACGCTGCCGGGCCCGTAATAGAACGGTCAACGTGGCTTTCAGCGGCCAGATGCATAACAGCATCGGGTTTATGCGTGGCGAAGATGTGATCCATAGCATCTTTGTCACAAATATCCGCATGCTCAAAGACATATCGGTCGCTATCACTGACTTCAGTAAGCGACTCAAGATTACCGGCATACGTCAGTTTATCCACGTTGACGACATCGTCCTTGGTATTTTTAATAATATGTCGTACTACCGCTGAGCCGATAAATCCGGCTCCGCCCGTCACAAGAATTTTCACGTTATCTGTTCCATCTGTTGGAAATGTCTGGATACTTACGCTCTGAACCCAATCGTTTTTGACGGTTTCAGAAATTAGCACGCTACCGCCCCTGGCTTAACAGCTACCAGTGCACTGAGCGATGTTTGATTAAATGATTTTACTTGTCTGGTTACAGACAAAAACTGGCGTTAATTGTCGTCCTAAACGACCTCAGAAACAAGCACAAATCGCTACAAAGCTGCTGAGATTTGAATCAGATAACCCTATGTAATCATTGAAGTTAATAACAAAAAAACGGCAGTTATCATTTTGGTTATGTCTCAACACCAAAATGATAACTGCCGTTTGTTCTGGTCGTAGAAGGAATATCAGTCGTTGCCCAACAGCTTCTCAATCCGGTTTCTGAACTTCGCCCCTTCCTTCAGGTTACGCAAGCCGTAATTCACAAACGCCTGCATATACCCCAGCTTCTTACCGCAGTCATAGCTATCACCGGTCATCAGCATCGCATCAACAGACTGCTTTTTCGCCAGCGATGCTATTGCATCGGTCAACTGGATACGATCCCAGGCACCCGGTTCAGTTTTTTCCAGCTCCGCCCAGATATCGGCGTTCAGAACATAACGGCCAACCGCCATCAGATCAGAATCCAGCGTCTGCGGCTGATCCGGTTTTTCGATGAACTCAACGATGCGGCTCACCTGCCCTTCCGTCTCCAGTGGTTCTTTAGTCTGGATAACGGAGTATTCAGAGAGATCGCCCTTCATGCGTTTTGCCAACACCTGGCTACGACCGGTTTCATTAAAGCGTGCCACCATTGCCGCAAGGTTGTAACGCAGCGGATCGGCAGAAGCGGTATCGATGATGATGTCAGGAAGTACAACGATGAATGGGTTATCACCCACTACTGGACGGGCACACAAAATTGAGTGACCCAAACCCAGCGGCTGCGCCTGACGCACGTTCATAATGGTTACGCCTGGCGGACAGATAGACTGCACTTCCGCCAGCAGCTGGCGTTTAACGCGCTGCTCAAGCAACGCTTCGAGTTCGTAAGAGGTGTCGAAGTGGTTCTCAACTGCATTCTTGGATGAATGGGTAACCAGGACGATTTCTTTGATCCCTGCAGCAACAATCTCGTCGACAATGTACTGAATCATTGGTTTATCGACAATCGGCAGCATCTCTTTAGGGATGGCTTTTGTGGCGGGCAGCATATGCATGCCCAAACCTGCTACCGGAATGACTGCTTTCAAATTGATCATTATCTCTTCCACCTTAGTATGGTTGACGAAGTATAAACCGTGTCAGGAAAAATGCCTGAGATAGAATGTCTACTCCGTCGAATGCAAATCACGTTTAGCTCAGAACTCTGATTACTTAAGCTCATTACGCTATAAGTGTGACCCAGAATCGTCGGAAACCCTATCAATAAAGAAGAGGAAGAGCGTGTTTCCGACAAATCCCAGATCATCCGTTACTACTCAGAAACAAACGTGATGTCATCTTTCTTCTCGTGCACGAACTCATACTTCAACGTACGGTCCAGGCCTTGAGATAAGGTATAAGGCGCTTTAAAACCAGAGGTATGCACTTTCGTCGCATCAAATTGAGTGGTGGCACAGAATTTTTTTACACGAACGGAACTAATCGCATACTTCTTACCCGTAACTTTGCTAAGAATATCAAAGCAAAAACCGCCAAGCATCCCTAAAGGATAAGGGAGATGCACGGATGGGATTTTTTTGCTAAGGCTCTTTTCTACCTCGGCAACCAACTGATTCATATTCAGATCGGGTTTATCAACATAGTTAAATACGTCATAACCCGGTTTTACGTTGCTCAATCTGAATTTGATAAACTCAACAATATTGCCCACGTAAGCCATGGACTTATAGTTAGTTCCGGCGCCTACCATTGCGAATTTTCCACCCGCAATTTGCTTCAGAAGATTGTAGACATTGCCGCGATTGCGTTCACCAAAAATGACCGTTGGGCGGATAATCGTCAGCGAACGCTCTGCAGGAGCTTTGTTAAACCATTCGCGCAGTACTTCTTCCGCCTGCCACTTACTTTTACCATAGTGGTTAAAGGGATCGTGCGGATGGGATTCGTCAGGGTTCACTTTATTGAGACCATAAACAGCAACTGAACTGGTAAAGATAATGTTTTTCACATTATTTTTTTCCATTGCAGCCAGTACATTACGCGTACCCTGAACGTTTACGTCGTAATAGAGCGACGTTGGGCTAACATCATCTCGATGCTCGGCGGCGAGCAATACAACCGTGTTGAAACCGGCAAGAGCCTGATCGAGTTGATCCTGATTGCGTACATCTCCGAAAACGGTAATGTCCGGGTAGAAATGGCTTTGCTGTTTGTCGAAGTTGGTTACATCAAACTCAGCCTTAGAAATCTCGATCAGACGAGTCCCAACGAAACCGGACGCGCCAATAAACAAAACTTTATCGTTCATAAACCACTCAATGCGTTGTGTGTGTTTGGCAAACCTCCGGTAATCACTGTATTCCCCGAGGTATCGCTAATGATAAGACAAACCTGACAAAATTGTGGCACGGATTATAAACCCTAAAATCGTTGAGTTCAGTAACAAATTTTAGGGGTTATCACACACTCAATGAGACATAACGTGTAAATTTACTTCCTTGTGGATGGCAGCGCAAAGTTCAGCCTCTCCACATTCACTACCTGCTGATCCACCCGGTCAATATCCACCGAGCTCTGCCCTTTCTCATTTACCGCTTTGATGTTAGCCAGCGACAGCAAGGTCTCATCTTTGGCCATAAATTTGCCCCGCACATCTTTACGCAGGTCGAAGTTGATCTTCAGCGCAGGGCCAATAGCCGCTTCCTGCATCACATTGATATTGCGTAAAAAAAGATGCTGCGGTTTATTATGCAGCTCAAGCGTCGCCCGCTTCATCTCAACGTTGGTGATCGCTACAAAGGAGGTCGCGTTACCGGATGAAATCTGTATTCCGCGCAGCTTATACGCAAGCTGACGATTATCGAGGTGAATATTGTTGAGCTTGAAGTTCTGGGGTATGGACAAATAATCACCTTTAATTACCCCATAGCCGATTAACATTCCGGCACTATTGACCATGTCGACATTATCAATAATGAAATTATCACAGCCATAAATGGCGACCGTCGCATTGTCTATACCCGCCTTTTTACTGAAATCGGGGGTAATATTTTTTGCCTTAATATTGCGGATAACAAAGTGTTTGCCGTTCTCAACGTGCACCAGCTGGCGACAGTTGCTGCCGGTGATATTTGCCACCACGAAGTTCTTAACGGTTTGCTTTTCCGGGTAGTCGTTATCGTAGGTACTGCCGGCAAGGCCGATGCCGATGCCCCAGTTGATCTTGCCGTTAGTGCAGTTGATGTTATCGATCACATGATCGGAGATCAGGATATTGCGGTCATTGATGGCCACATTCCACTCGATCGCATCGCCCTGAAGATGGCTGAATTTGCTGTTGGTAATCCGGGCGCCGTCAACCTGATTGTGAAAGCCCTGGCGCAGGATGGCGTAGTTGGCCTGGCTCACACTGATGTTATCAATCAGCAGATTGCGCATCACTCTGGGTTTCTTGCCGCCAATGTAGATCTGGGTCACCGGACCAAACCCGCTCATCGCCAGCCCTTTGATCGCACAGTCCGAGCCGCGAACGTCGAGCGTAATGTTCTCCGTGCGCCCGCCACCTTCACCGATCACTTTGCAGCCTTCCTGTAGCACAAAGCGACCGCGTCCGTTGCCGGTTAACGCTCCGCGGATCAGCAGCGTTTTACCGTCGGGAATGAAAATGCCCGTATTAATGTTTTCACAGGTGAGTCCGGCCGGGACCACGACGGTATCACCGTCCTTAAATGCCTGCTTAAAAGCGGCGATCCAGTCGTTGTTATTGTACTGATTAATGGAGACCGTCTTTCCGCTTGCCGCCCGCGCGATGCGGGACGACAGCAGCGGCGTGGCCGCCAGAACGGAAAGAGAAGAGACAAAAGTGCGTCGGGTAATCTTTTTCAGCATACAACCTCGGCGTTACAGCGTTTGCAGCAGGCTCGCTAACTGGCGGTTAATCACCTGCTGGTTAAAATCGGTTTCAACTTTTTGTCGGGCATTGTGGAGCACGGGCTCCAGCGCCTGCTGGTCGATGTCGCTGAAGGCAGCTAATCGATCCGCAAGGGCCATCGCGTTATTCTCCGGCACCAGCCAGCCGGAATGGTCAGATTTGATCAGCTCAGGGATCCCGCTGTGCAGGGTGGATACCACCGGAATACCCACGGCCATCGCCTCCATCAGCGCCACCGGAATGCCTTCCATATCGCCATCCGCACCCGTGACTGAAGGCAGCAGGAACACGTCGGCCTCGTCGAGCATGGCCTTGACCTCGTGGCTCGGCTTGAAGCCCGGCATCTCCACGACATCGTCCAGTTGATACTGTTCGATAAGCGTGCGCAGACGGCGCTCCCACGGCCCGATGCCGAGAATGCGATAGTGGAACGCTACCCCGCGCGCTTTCAGCTGGCGGCAGGCCTCAATCGCCACGTGCAAACCTTTCTTCTCGGTCAGACGGGCCACGGAGATGATCTGCAGCGGTGTTCCCGGCACCTTAACCGGACGGCGGGTAAAGCGCGTTAAATCCACCCCCATACGCGACACGGCAATCTTCTCTCCCGGGCAGCCCATGCTTTTCAGCCGTCCTGCCCACAGGTCGCTGATGGGAAGCATCATGTCACCGCGGCGGAAAAGCTGCTGATACTCCGGCGTGTAGTGGTTCAGCACCTCGCGGCTGGAAATGTCGATACCGTGGAAAATGGTCGCAATTTTGCCGTCAATCACGCCCAACTCACGCAGTTTCGCGGCAGTAACGCCCGCAGGGCCAAAGTGGGCGATAAACACGTCGGCACGATACGGCTGTGCCGTTTGCCCGCAGATGGCCGACAGGATCAGATTGCGAGATTCCGATCCATAGCGGGAAACGTTCAGCGCCCGCCACGTCGACGCGCGATGGATCCCGCGCAACGTCTGGCTGGCCCGGTAGCGCAGCTTACTCAGCTTACCGGCCGGTTCGTCCTGCAGCCAGCGGGTCTTCGCCTCCAGCCCATACTGGGTATACGCCGCATGGGTATTTTTGGTGTCGCCCTTCTGCAGGGCGACGATCTCCACGTCATATCCCATATCGATAAACGCGGTGATTTGGTTCAGTACAAAGGTCTCAGACGACAGCGGAAATTTCAGTAAGAAGAAACCAACCTTCATTTCCCCTCCCGCACGCGGTCAAGTACCGATTTCACCGTGCCAATGCCCTTCTCTCGCTCGGCTTTCACCGCTACTGCCAGACGCTCGTTGATCGCAGGCAACTGGCCGAGGGTGTCGCCCACCATCGCACCGAGGGATCCGTCCAGCAGATGGCGAATATCCACGGCCATCTCCGGCATGCCAAGCTGCTGCATAATCCCGGCAGACTTGTGCTCATAGTTAATCGCGATGGCTGGGGTACCGAAGTTCATGGAGATAATCGCTGAGTGCAGACGGGTGCCGACGGTCAGGTCGCAGGCTGCGAGCAGCTTGCCCATCTCCAGGTCATTCAGCTCGTCCATCACCACGTGGTAGCGGGACGGGTCGTTCACCAGGTTGCGCAGGTTCAGCGCTACCATGCGGTCGTCTTTGTTGTAGCTGTCGATCCCGGTACAGGTTGAGAGCGCCAGCACCTGGTAACCGCTGTCCAGCACGCGGTTCACCACGTCGGCAAAGGCTTTCTCGTACGCCGCCTGGGTCGTGCCGAGGCGTTTATCAAACGGGGCCAGCTCGCGCAGGGTGATCGCGACGGTTTTCTGTTTCGCGGCTACGTCGAGCCAGTGCTGCACCGCGTAACTCGGCTGGAAGCCATCGTCCTGGTGATCCACAAGCCAGGCGGTGTCCACGCCATGCTCAACTTTTGAGGTGTCGATTTCGCTGCGCTTCATCATGTCGAGGCTGACCGACTCGCGCAAGATCAGCGCATCGCAGTGGCCAAACACATAATTTGCCAGCTGATTAAACTGCGGATCCTGGAATGGCCCCACGCTGTGGCCGATCATAAACAGCGGCTTTTTCGCCATGAACGTGCACAGCGCATGCTCAAACTGCGGGACGCCGTAGAGATCGACGAAGAACGAACCGCCGACCTGGATAATGGCATCATAGCCGGACAGCAGACGCACGAAATCCGTAAAGCCCTGCGCGATAGCGATGTTGCGCAGCTTGCCGGTATCGGTCACGCGGGAAAGCAGCACCTGATGCTGGTAGCGACGGCGCAGCACTTTCTTCACGCGCCCCATCACGCCCGCGGCGTTGTTATGCTGTTTCATCTGGCTATAGAGCGGGTCGCCCATCACCGGGCGGTTCAGTAACCAGGATGAGCTGACCGGATAACGGCTCATCACGTCCACTTCAGTCTCAGGCTTAAGGGTGTTAATTGCATCCAGTAAACCGCGCAGGATGGCGCTGTCGCCACGGTTGCCGCAGGTATGGTTGCCAAGAATTAATAATTTCATAATGGCCTCTTAAATAACTAGCCTGCGCGAAGCAGCGTTTTCATTTTTTCGTTACGGCAAAACTGGCGCTTCATCTCCACCACCAGCGCGTTGCGCGACAGCACAATCATCACGACGAATGCCAGCGCGCCCGCGGCAACCTGTACCGCCAGCAGCGCAGCCAGCGGCAGATGACCGCTGAGGATGATGCCCAGGCCGTAGCTCACCACCAGGGTCGGCAATGAGAGATAGAACGGCAGCCACAGGCTCAGGATGTACTGACGGTAGCTGGAGCCCAGCACCGGCTTGATCATGATGAAGTAGCTCAGAACGGTGTTGACTACCTGCACCAGCAGGAAGCCCAGCGTTACGCCGATGGCGCCCGCCATATGCCCGCCAACGACAATCGCCGGTATAAACAGGAAGGTTTTAAACACGTTGAACTTAAAGCTGATATCCACGCGCGCCTTCGCCATCAGAAGCGAACCGATCGGATTCCCCACGGAGCGCAGCAGCCCCACCACGCACAGCAGCTGCAGGATCGGGATGATGCCGTTCCACTTCTCGCCAAACACCAGCGGCACGAAGTTGCTGGAAACCACCATCAGCCCCAGCAGCACCGGGAAGTTGATAATCCCCACCACGGAAAGCAGCTTGTAGAAATTAACGCGCAGCTTCTCGGTGTCGTCCTGAATTTTGGCGAACGCCGGGAACAGCACGCGGGTGATAATCGGGTTGAGCTTCATAGGAGGAACAACCGCGACGTTATAGGCCAGGTTGTAGCCCCCCGCCACGCTCGCGCCCAGGATACGCGCCAGCACCAGCGTCGAGAGGTTGGTGTTCACGTAGTTAATAATGCTGTCCGCCGTCAGCCACGCACCAAAGCGCAGGTTGGACGAGACGGACGCGAGAGAGAAGTGCAGTCCCGGACGGTAAATCTTGCGGCCAAAGTAGCCGAACAGCAGCGTACGCACGGCAGAGTTAACCAGATAACCGAGGATGGCGGTCATCGCCAGCGGCCAGAAATGGGCGCTCACCACGGTAAAGGTAAAGCCCGCCAGCACTGCGCTGGTCTCGATCATGCCAATCTTGTTGAACTCCAGCTCTTTCTGCATCAGCGCGCGGAACTGCTGCCCGTGAGGGATCACCACAAAGGCAAACGACAGCGTGCGCATCAGCGGAGCGAGATCCGGGTTGTGCAGCACGCTGGCGATGGTGTCGCTCAGCAGGAAGACCAGCACAAATACGAAAATGCCCAGCCCGACGTTCAGCCAGTAGAGCGTGGTCAGCTCGAGATGGCTGATCTCTTTACGCTGAATAATGGAGTTGGCGATACCAAAGTCAGACAGCGTGTCGGCCAGCGCGATGATCACCAGCGAGACGGTCAGCAGGCCGAACTGGTGATTATCAATAATGCGCGCCAGCACCGTCATCTGCACCAGGCCGAGGCCAATGATGACGATGGTCGCCATCGCTGACCACTTGGCGCCGCTGATGGTTTTTTCACGTAAGCTCATCTTAGTACGCCGCTTTGTTCACGAAGCCTTTGAAGATGGTCAGAAAAACAATCTTGATATCGAACCAGAGGCTCCACTCGCGGATGTACTCCAGATCGAACTCGATGCGTTTTTCCATTTTTTCCAGCGTGTCGGTCTCGCCGCGCCAGCCGTTGATTTGTGCCCAGCCGGTGATGCCCGGCTTCACCTTATGGCGCAGCATGTAGCCTTCAATCAGCGAGCGGTACTGCTCGTTATGCGCCACCGCGTGCGGACGCGGGCCAACAATCGACATGCCGCCGGTAAAGACGTTGATGAACTGCGGCAGCTCGTCCAGCGAGGTGCGGCGCAGGAAGTTCCCCACGCGGGTGACGCGCGGATCGTTCTGCGTCGCCTGGGTCACCACCTTGTCGTTCTCCATCACCTTCATGGAGCGGAATTTCCACACCATAATCGGCTTACCGTCCATGCCGTAGCGGGTCTGACGGAAGATAACCGGGCCGGGAGAGCTCAGCTTCACCGCCAGGGCAATGCAGCACAGAACAGGGGAAATAAGCAGTAAAATCAGCGAAGAGAGCACGATATCTTCCACGCGCTTGAGCACGCGGTTAATACCCGACAGAGGCGTGTCGTACAGCGGTACCACCGGCACGCCGTTCACCTCTTCAATACGGGAGTGCAGGATGTTGAAGGTAAAGACGTCCGGGATCAGGATCACCGAGCAGGTGGTGTCCGCCAGCTCGCGCATCAGCTGCTTGATGCGGGATTCGTCCTTCATCTGCATGGCGATGTAGACGTTATGAATTTTGCCGGCCTTCGCGTCTTCAATAAGCTGCGCGTAATTCCCCGCCCAGTCCGCAGGCACGCCGCCCGGCTTCGCGTCGTGGTAAATCCCCACCACTTCGAACCCTAACCACGGCTCTTTGCGGAAGCTGTCGAGCAGCACCCGCCCGACCGGTAAATCTCCCGCCACGGCGACAAAACGACGGTTATAGCCACGGTTACGCAGCCAGCCCGCGCCAAAGCGGATCAGGGAACGGCACACGACCATGCCGACGCTGGTTAACAGGTACCAGCAGAGATAGGTCACGAAGCGGTTGTCAAAATCATGGCTGAACGCCACCAGACCCGCACTGAAGATCAGGCTCAGGGTCCAGTTCTGCAGCAACAGCATCAGTTCGGTGGTCATTTTCACGCCGCGCCACGAGCGGTAGAAATCGGTCATCCCGCCGATCATCTGAAACACGACCAGGGCAATCAGGGCCATCAGCAGATGCATATATAAGAACGGCAGTCCGCTGATCCGACACACCGCCCACAATCCACCGACCATGATGGTGATATCAGAAAAACGCTGCACCATAGAGATTAACGATGCATTCGTTCTCGCTCGTTCGCGTTTTTTTAGATTCGTCATCGTTGTTCCTTTATTCAACCAACACCCCACCCCTCACCCCGGCCCTCTCCCCAAAGGGGAGAGGGTGTTCAAGTTCCCTCTCCCCTTTGGGGAGAGGGTTAGGCTGAGGGGTAAGGTTTCGTATTACTGATTCAACAGCGCCAGAATGTCCTTCGTTCGGGCTTCCATCAGCGCCGTGTCAGCTCGGGACTCCACGTTCAGGCGCACCACCGGCTCGGTGTTGGACGAGCGCAGGTTGAAGCGCCACTGTGGAAACGCCATGCTGATGCCGTCGGTACGGTCAATTTCCAGCGCGTGAAGGGCAAAGTGCTGCTCCACGCGGGCAATGGCCTCGGCCGGCTGTGCCAGCTTGCTGTTGATCTCTCCGCTCGCCGGGAACGCCGCCATGCGGTCGCGCACCAACTCGCCCAGGGTTTTCCCCTTCAGGCACAGCAGCTCGGTGACCAGCAGCCACGGGATCATCCCGCTGTCGCAGTAGGCAAAATCGCGGAAGTAGTGGTGGGCGCTCATCTCGCCGCCGTAGATGGCGTCTTCTTCGCGCATGCGCTCTTTGATGAAGGCGTGACCGGTTTTAGACATCACCGGCGTGCCGCCCGCCGCGGACACCACGTCGACGGTGTTCCAGGAAAGGCGCGGGTCATGGATGATTTTCGCGCCCGGGTTTTTCTCGAGGAACGCTTCCGCCAGCAGGCCGACAATGTAGTAGCCCTCGATGAACTGCCCTTTCTCGTCGAACAGGAAGCAGCGGTCGAAATCGCCGTCAAAAGCGATGCCCATATCCGCGCCGTGCTCAATCACCGCGTTGCGGGTGTCGTCGCGGCACTCCGGCAGCAGCGGGTTAGGAATACCGTTCGGGAAATTGCCGTCCGGCGTGTTGTGTACCTTGACGAAGGTCACCGGCACGTTCAGCGCCTTAAAGCGCGCTTCCAGCGCATCCACCACCGGGCCGGCCGCGCCGTTACCGGAGTTGATCACCAGCTTCAGCGGCTTGAGGTTCGCCACGTTGATGTAGCCCAGCAGGTGGTCGATGTACTCTTTCTGAAGGTTGATTTTTTTATAGCTGCCGCGCTTCGCCTCATTCACCGGCGGGAAATCGTTAGCTTCCGCCAGGCGCTGCACGTCGCGCAGACCGGTGTCGCCGCTGATCGGACGCGCGCCCTTGCGCACCAGCTTCATGCCGTTGTAGTCCATCGGGTTGTGGCTGGCCGTCACTTCGATACCGCCGTCCACGCCCAGGTGGAAGGTGGCAAAGTAAATCTCTTCGGTTCCGGACAGGCCGATATCCAGCACGTCCACGCCCGCGTCCTGCAGCCCTTTCGCCAGCGCCAGCTTCAGGGATTCACTGGTCAGACGCACGTCGCCGCCCAGCACGATGGTCTTTGGTTTTAAATATTCGCCGTACGCGCGGCCAATGCGCCACGCGATGTCTTCATTCAGCTCTTCGCCCAGCTTGCCGCGAATATCGTAGGCTTTAAAACAGGTTAATTTTTCCATGATGACCTCTTTTTCAGGCAACAGTTGGCCCTGACCACTTAATGGCCAAATTTATTTTTGTCATTCGTAGGCCCGGCTGGCGCAGCGCCGCCGGGCATGATGCGGAGTGCTACACGCGCCCGTAACGATCCTGGAAGCGCACGATATCGTCCTCTTCCAGATACGAGCCGGAGCGCACCTCAATTAAGTCGAGAGGAATTTTCCCCGGGTTTTCCAGACAGTGCGTGGCGCCCAGCGGAATATAAATGGACTCGTTCTCACCCAGCAGCTTCACTTCGCCGTCGATGGTCACTTTGGCCGTACCCGCCACCACGACCCAGTGCTCAGCGCGGTGATGGTGCATCTGCACCGACAGCCCCTCGCCCGGCTTCACGGTGATGCGCTTCACCTGATAGCGGTCACCCGCGTCGATGGAGTCATACTTACCCCACGGACGGTACACTTCACGGTGAATGTGGTGCTCGTGACGGCCATCGGCCTTAATCTTCTCCACCACTTTTTTAACGTCCTGCACGGCGTTACGGTCGGCAATCAGCACGGCGTCTTTGGTCTGGACAACCACCAGATCTTTCACCCCAACCGTGGTCACCAGGCCGGACTCGGCGTAAACGTAGCTGTTTTCGGTTTTGTGGCTAATCACATCGCCGTGATGGACGTTACCCTCCGGGGTATGGGCGCTGATCTCCCACAGGGAGGACCAGGAGCCTACGTCGCTCCAGCCCGCATCCATCGGTACAACCACGGCGTCAGCCGTACGTTCCATCACCGCGTAGTCAATGGACTCTTCCGGGCAGGCGAGGAAAGCCTCTTCATCCACGCGGATGAAGTCGAGATCCGGATCCACCACCGCCATCGCTTTCTCGCAGGCGCTCAGAATATCCGGGCGGTATTTACGCAGCTCTTCCAGGTAGCGTCCGGCACGGAACAGGAACATCCCGCTGTTCCAGTAATACTCACCGCTGGCGACATACGCCTGCGCGGTTTCGAGATTCGGTTTTTCAACAAACTGCGCCACGTCAAAGGCCACGCTGTCGCCTTCACCCGGCGTTACGTTGCCGCGACGGATGTAGCCGTAGCCGGTTTCCGGCAGGTCCGGCACGATGCCAAAGGTCACCAGCTTGCCGCTCTCGGCGTAAGGAATCGCCGCACGCACCGCGTCGCGGAACGCCTCTTCCTGCTGGATAACGTGGTCTGCCGCCAGGACCAGCATCAGCGGGTCGCAGTCAGGACTGCTGCGTTTTGCCGCCAGCGCCGCCAGGGCGATCGCGGGCGCGGTATTACGACCGGCAGGCTCCAGGATGATGTTTTCCGTGAGCTTATTCAGCTGTCGCAGCTGCTCGGCAACAATAAAGCGGTGCTGTTCGTTACAAATCACCACCGGGCTTTCACACTCCACGCCGTGCAGACGGTTTACCGTGGTCTGCAGCATGGTGAGATCCCCTTTCAGACAGAGGAACTGCTTTGGATAGAGCACGCGGGACAGCGGCCACAACCGGCTACCAGAGCCACCAGCCATCACAACCGGATACAAAGTGGTTTGACTCATGATTTATCCCCGTATATCTGCAATAAATTGGCTCAGCACGTTCTCTTTCTCGAGCGTGCGTTCGGCATATTCACGTGCCACCGTGTTCACTTTTGGCATGGCGAGTGCCTGCTCAATGCCGGTAACCAGCGCCGGAACCGATTCCGGCTCCACGCACACGGCAATTCCCGGATAGCTGTCACACAGCTGGCCTAATTCTGTTTCGGTCTCTGCCGTAATCACCGCATTGCCGCCCACTGCCAGAATGTTGGTCAGCTTGGACGGCAGCACCGCGTCCGCGGCGCCGCGTTTTTGCACAACCAGATGGCAGTCGCCCATCTTCAGCAGCGCAGGTAATGCCTCGTAAGACTGAAGCGGGAAAAATTTCACGTTGGTCAGGCCGCGTTCCCCGGCCATTTTTTCCAGCCGCGCCTTTCCACCGCCCTGCCCGACAATCACAAACGTCCACGGCTGTTCACTCAGCAGTTGGGCCGCTTCAATCACGCTCTCCAGCCCCTGCTTTTCGCCGATGTTGCCTGAGTAAAGAATGATTTTTTGATCTTCAGGCAAACCGAGCTGCGCGCGCAGCGCCTGAGCGTCTTGCTCTGTCACATCGCGAAAACGCGCCACTTCGGACCAGTTCGGGAAGAAGATCACCTTCTGGGCAGGAACGCCCTTCTCCTGCGCCTTGTTCATCATCGAGCGCGAGATGGTCGAGACGTAATCCACGTTATGCAAGCCGCTGCGCTCAAAGGCGCTGGCGAGCTTCGCCACCTTGCCGCCCTTGCCTTTGCCTGCCATCCCCAGGCCCAGCATGGCGTCAACTTCATAATCCTGAATGTGCAGCAGGGTGCGCGCGCCGGAGAGTTTACCCAGCAGGCGCATGCCCGGCGTGCAGAACAGCGTCGGCACCACGCCGATGATACGATCCGGCTTCCAGCGACGCTGCGCCATCAGCGGGAAGAAGCTGCTCAGGGCAAAGCTGCCCAGATGAAGTAACCGTTTCAGCGTCGAAGGCTGCTTCGGCACGTAGAGCGGGCAGCGCCAGACGGTCGCTGCGCCCTCTTCACGGCGATAGCGCCAGCTTGAGTAGCGCTCCCCGACTTTCCACTCCGGGTAGTACGGCGGCGCGGTAATGACCCGCACGTCATGTCCCTGGCTCGCCATCCACTCGACCATCTCGCCGGTGTATTTCCCGATGCCGGTTAGCTCCGGCGAGTAGTTGATTCCGTACACTAAAATTTTCATAAGCCCGGCACCCCGGACTGACGATCGGCCAGGAAATAGGCACGACTGTTGTCATGCACATTGTCGCTGGCCAGCAACGCCTCTGGCGTCTGCCAGCGGTAGTCGTCATGCTGAGAATCAGGCAGACGCAGGTCTGCCTCACTCACCTTCAGGCGGAACCCCAGCACGATGTAGTGCGTGGAAAACCCGGTGCCTGAAAAGTTATCGTCATAGAAGTGCTGCCAGACCCCGTAAAACTGGCCCGCTGCCATCGGCAGCTGCAGGCCCAGCTCCGCCAGAGTGAGACGCTCAAACGCATCGCTGAGCGTCTCATCCTTCTGCACGCGCCCGCCGGGCACGAACCAGAAGCCCTGTGCAGGACGGTTGGTTCGTTTTCCCAGCAAGAACTCGCCGCGTTCGTTCTCCACGATCAAATCAATCGAGATGAGTGGAGTGGAACGCACCACCGTGGCAAAATCTTCCTGACTTAAAAACATCGTTACCCCCGGAAGCGGTGCTGGTTTTCCAGGAACCACTGGTAGGTGCTGGCCAGCCCCTGCTCCAGTGACACCTCGTGATACCAGCCCAGCTGATGCAGACGGGTCACGTCCAGCAGCTTGCGCGGCGTGCCGTCCGGTTTAGTCGCGTCAAACACCACGCGGCCCTTGTAGCCCACCACCTGCGCGATGGTTTGCGCCAGCTCGCGAATGGTGCAGTCCACGCCGGTACCCACGTTGATGTGCGACAGCATCGGCTCGGTGTTCTCCTGCCACACCTCGCGATCCAGCTCCATCACGTGAATGCTGGCCGCAGCCATGTCGTCCACGTGCAGGAATTCACGCATCGGCGTACCGCTGCCCCACACCACTACGTCCGGCGCGTTCTCGGCGGTCGCCTCGTGGAAGCGGCGCAGCAGCGCCGGGATCACGTGCGAGTTGCTCGGGTGGAAGTTGTCGTGCGGCCCGTACAGGTTGGTCGGCATCACCGAGCGATAGTCGCGGTTGTACTGACGGTTGTAGGACTCGCACAGCTTGATCCCGGCAATTTTGGCAATCGCGTACGGCTCGTTGGTTGCTTCAAGCGTGCCCTGCAGCAGCTCGCTCTCGGCGATCGGCTGCTTCGCCATTTTCGGGTAAATACAGGACGACCCGAGGAACAGCAGCTTATTCACGTTGTGCAGGTGCGCCGCGTGAATGATGTTGCTCTCGATCATCATGTTCTCGTAGATGAAATCCGCCGGGTAGGTGTTGTTAGCGACAATGCCGCCCACCTTCGCCGCCGCCAGATACACCTGATCAATGCGTTCGTTCGCAAAGAAGTCCTGTACCGCACGGCTGTCGAGCAGGTTCAGCTCGTCACGCGTGCGGACAATCACCTCTACGTCACCGCGCTGTTCCAGCTGGCGAACAATCGCGGAACCCACCATTCCGCGATGACCGGCGACAAAAATACGTTGTTTTGTCATTCTCAGGACTCCAGCGCGATGGCAACCTCGTAGCCATGAGACTTGAGCAGGGAGTGTTTTTTCGCTGCTTCAAGATCTTTGGCCACCATCTCGGAAACCATCTCCTGCAGAGTGGTCTCTGGTTTCCAGCCCAGCTTCTCGTGCGCTTTGGTTGGGTCACCCAGCAGGGTTTCTACTTCAGCAGGACGGAAGTAGCGCGGGTCAACCTGCACAATTACGTCGCCTGGCTTCACGCCCGGCGCGTCGTGGCCGGTCACGGAAACAACGATACCCTTCTCTTCCACGCCGGTGCCTTCGAAGCGCAGCTTGATGCCCAGCTGTGCCGCGGCCATTTCAACGAACTGACGCACGGAGTACTGCACGCCGGTTGCGATAACGAAGTCTTCTGGCTGTTCCTGCTGCAACATCATCCACTGCATTTTCACGTAGTCTTTCGCATGGCCCCAGTCACGCAGGGAGTCCATGTTGCCGAGGTGCAGGCAAGACTCCAGACCCTGCGCGATGTTGGCGATAGCGCGGGTGATTTTGCGGGTCACGAAGGTTTCGCCGCGGCGCGGAGATTCGTGGTTGAACAGGATGCCGTTACAGGCGTACATACCGTAGGATTCACGGTAGTTCACGGTGATCCAGTAGGCGTACAGTTTTGCTACCGCATACGGAGAGCGCGGGTAGAACGGCGTGGTCTCTTTCTGTGGGATTTCCTGCACCAGGCCGTACAGCTCGGAGGTGGATGCCTGGTAGAAGCGGGTTTTCTTCTCAAGACCGAGGAAGCGGATAGCTTCCAGCAGACGCAGAGTACCCATGGCGTCAACGTCAGCGGTGTATTCCGGAGATTCGAAGGAAACCGCTACGTGGCTCATCGCGCCCAGGTTGTACACTTCATCCGGCTGCACTTCCTGCAGGATACGGGTCAGGTTGGAGGTATCGGTCAGGTCGCCGTAGTGCAGGTGGAATTTCGGGTTCGCCGCGTGCGGATCCTGATAGATGTGATCGACACGCTCGGTGTTGAATGAAGACGCACGACGTTTAATACCGTGCACTTCATACCCTTTTTCCAGCAGCAGTTCTGCCAGGTAAGAACCATCCTGCCCGGTAACGCCGGTGATGAGAGCGACTTTAGACATGTTTATATTCCTCTACTTATGAATTTAATCAGTTTCAACGCGTTCGCGTATCACCACTGCGGGGTTGCCACGGCAAACTTTATTTGCCGGTAGCGATTTAAAAACGCTGCTGCGGGCACCCACTACCGTGCCATCGCCAACAGAAACACCCGGTGCAACAAAAACATCCGTTGCCAGCCAGCATTTTTCGCCGATCGCAATAGGCGAAGCGGTAATATCAAAATGCGGGCTCATAAAGTCGTGGCTGCCGGTGCACAAATAACATTTCTGTGAAACCACCGAATTTGCGCCAATCGTAATTTCGCCCAGGGTATATAGCACCGCATCATCCCCAACCCATGCATAATCCCCAAGTGTTAATTTCCACGGATAGGTAATTTTCACAGAAGGTCGGATGACTACGTTTTTTCCTATTTTTGCGCCAAACAGGCGCAATAAAAAGGCTCGCCAGCGGTACAGTATTTGCGGCGACCAGGCAAATAAGGTTGCCTGAACCGCCCACCACAGCTGTACCTTAATACCGTTCCCGCCCCGAAAACCTTTCGGTACGGAGAAACCTTTTAAATCCTGCATTGCGTTTCCTTATATTCAGGCTTTGTTATATAAGGTTTTCGTTTTGCCCGTAGTACGCAGGCGTAATAAATAAGACAATTCCGCCCAAAATCCCGGCACGCGTAATATTTGACGCTGCACGTTTTTTGCGTCCTGACACAATTCCAGATTATTTGACGTTGAAACGCCGCCCATCGAGAATTCAGACACCAGCCCTTTAATTCGACGGAACGGGTAACCTGATTTATACAGGCTAGCGGCCAGCGCATAATCGGATGACACCTTGTACTGCAAATCGTAAGGCTGTTTTTTCAGACCTTTTACCGGAAAGAAAATGGCCTGATGACTGGCGGGCAAACTGTGGTAGATATACCAGCCTGGCTTCGCACTACGGCACACTTTATGTCCGTCACCAAAATCGAGCAGCGCATCGCCAATATACATGGCGTCCTCTTTCTGGCGAGCCAGTTGACGGGCAAAAAGCGCCACATCGTCATGGAAGATATCGCCGGAATTGAGGAAGATGGCATAACGGCCCTGGGCCATATTAATGCCTTTATTCATCGCATCGTAGATGCCTTTATCTTTCTCGCTGATGTAGCGTAAGTTGAACTCACCGTTGAGTTTTTCCAGAAACTCCGCCGTGCCATCGTTCGAGCCGCCGTCGACCACAATCCACTCAAAGGTGAGGCTCGGATCGCGTGCCAGGTTGCGCAGCGAGCGCCAGGTTTTTACTACCCCTTCGTAATTACGAAAAGCGACAGTAATGACGCTAAGAAACATAAATCACCTCATTTCGTCATACGTTCGTAATATTAAGCGCTTTGCGCAAAATAAACGGACAGACAATCAAGAAAGCATATTCCGGGCTAAATATTGACCCGGTAAAAAACAGCGACACCGGCGTAAAAAGATAAAGCTGCACGCGAAAGTTCTGGTTATCACCAAACGCGTTGATCATCATTTTGAAAACTTTAAACAGATACCACAGCGTCAACAGTACGGCGAACCATGAAAAATAAATAATTAACAGATACAGACCATTGTCTATGGTTTTACCGACATCCGCACCGTTAAAGATTCCGAATGATGCAACATATTCATAAAGTGAGCCGAATCTTACTACACCATCAATATGGGTTAAGGAATAACCCACCATCACCAGCGGACCAATGATGCGATAATAGGACGATGACCCTTCCGTTCCCAAATCTCCCAGACGTTCTGAGATGTACGGGAAGGCAAATATCACGCCGACCATAAATACCGTCAGGGAGATAATCGCCAGCGGCAGTTTTTTCTTAATCGCATCTTTGTTCAGGTACTGGAACGCCCACTCCAGCAGGTAAAACAGGATAAACGTCATTACCCCTGAGAACGATCCAGACAGAACGATTCCTGCAAGAATCATAGCATCGGTCTTAGGCGTTTTGATACCAAACTGTTTGATGCTGAGCCAAATTGAGATTAACGCCAGAGCGAAAAACGCTGGTTCAAAATAGAGCGCCGTCGTACGCTTCCCGCCAAACTTAATGAAGTTCAGCACATAGCTGTTACTGTAAATGAGATATTTCGAAATTATCTCCATCAGGCTGCTGCCACCGGTCAAAATAATTTGCGCCATTTCCAGTGCGGCAAGCATAACAATTAACGCAACGGCAATATAAAAGAACCTGAGGATTTTCCTATAATTGTGCGGTGAAATAGTTTTGAAGCGAATACTCCAGACCATGCCAATAATAATGACGATATAAACAAACAGCATGGTCGACGTGACGTATTTACTGGCATCCAGCGACTGGCCAAAGATGTAGTTAAATAGCGTCAGGCCCGTGCCCAGCCCCAGGGCAATCATCAGCTTCTTCAGGTTGATTTTATCGACATACAGCAGAAGCAGAACGGGCAGGAAGGTCACGATGGTTATCGGGAAGCTTTCGCCGAGCTGGGCAATTTTGACGTTGACCAGCAGGTAGATCAGCGGCAGCAGCAGATAACTACAGATTCTGATAGTACGAGACATACTCCTCCAGCATCTGTTGTCCACTGTAGGCCTTGCGGCTGTGGTTGCGGAACGATTCCAGGTCAGTGCCAAAAACGGCCTCGGCGATCTGCGCCTTCGGCAGCTGCACCAGCGGCAGGACTTCCTGCTCCGCGAAGGTTTTCCCGCCGGATTTTTCCAGCACTTCACGCGCCGCATCGCTGTGGGTGGCAATCACCGGCACGCCGATGGAGAGCGCTTCGCAGAGGATCAGCGGGTAGTTATCCACACGGGAGCTGAACACCAGCGCGTCCATACCGTTGAGGGCGCTCATCAGCTTGCGCTTGTCGGTCTCAAACCCGTGGTTCACCACGTTGGCCCCTTCGAACGGGGAAAACTTGCCGAAGGTGTGAAGTTCTATCTTGTCACCCAGCGCCATCATGTCGCGCACCAGCTGCTGGTTGGTTTTACCGTCGTAACGCAGATCGTGCGCAACGATGGCGATTTTCGGTTTACCCGCGGTGTCCGCCACCGGGGTCAGCTCGGCCAGGATGGCTTCCGTCGCCACGTCGATGCCGTTATTGATAATCTGACAGCGCCCTGCCCCATACAGGCTGTTGAAGGCATCGGCTACGTGCTGGCTCGGGGAGATAAACGTGCAGCCGAGCGAGAGCATGTCGCGGAACAGCTGGCGCTTTCCGTCTACCAACTGATGCGCGCGATCCACCTTCACCGGCGGATAGTTGCTCAACGTCGGGCATTTCTGGCAGTTATCTTTCCAGCCTTCGCAGCCGTCGGTAAACGCGCAGCGTCCGGTCACGCTCCAGTGATCGTGCAGCGTCCAGACGAAGCGAGTGTCGGGCTTGTGGGCCTGCACCTTCTGACAAAACGCCACCACCTCTTCCAGATTCAGCCAGTAGCTGTGCAGCACGTGGAAATGCAGCACAACCGGACCCGATGTGCGGGTCACGGT
Source organism: Enterobacter asburiae (assembly GCA_011754535.1). Taxonomy (NCBI): domain Bacteria; kingdom Pseudomonadati; phylum Pseudomonadota; class Gammaproteobacteria; order Enterobacterales; family Enterobacteriaceae; genus Enterobacter; species Enterobacter asburiae. The sequence continues at coordinate 3,136,698 of JAAQVN010000001.1, forward strand.
GCGATAAAGACTGTTGAGGTTGCCAAACAGATCGCGGTTAAACAGGCGAAACAGCGCAATGTTGGCAACAGAGGTCAGACGCGGCGTGTGCTTGTGCACCTGCGGATAGTTATCGTGGCTGACGCTTTTTTTGCCGCCTTTGCCGTAGCCGTAAATAAAACGAGACTGGAGTCCTTTTTGCAGCGCGCGCTGGTGCAGATCCAGCGCCACGCCTGCCGCCCCGCCTTCTGCGAGGCGCACGTTAAATTGCAGAATGTTCATTTAATCACCTTCACGCGGGCTTTCTCTCCCACCACCAGCGCGTTATCGGGGATGCTGTCCAGCACCACGCTGCCCGCCCCGATCGTCACGTTGTTACCTATCGTAATGTCGCCAATAACCACCACGTTCGCGCCCAGCTCGACGTTGTTGCCGATGACCGGGCAGGCCAGGCTGTCAGGCCCACGGTTGCCAATGGTGACTCCATGACGAATGGTGAAATCATCTCCGGCGACCACGAACTTGTTGATCACCACCGCATAGCCGTGATGGATGGTAAAGCGGCGGCCAATGGTGGCCGCAGCCTGAATCTCATACCCAAAAAAGCATTCGGTGATGATGCGGTACAGCACCAGCACGGGGGCCGCCCAGATGTTGTTCAGTACATTTTTCTTGCGCCACACCGAGCAAAAGTGCGCGATGCGGTACGCCAGAACCATGCAGCACGGGCGCAGGCTCCAGCTGTTTGCGCGGCAATCTTCCAGAAACATTATTTCCCCCGAAGCCCGTCGGCCAGACGCTTGCCGTTACGCACGGAGAGCAGCGTCAGCAGCGTGCGCCAGTTCATGCGCTTGTTGCGGATCTGATACAGGGTAAAGAGCTGATATTTACGGCTGGCACGGTCAAACTTGTCCTTGTGCTTGCGGTAAAAATGGAAATAGCCGGAGAACTTCTTCGGTGAGGAGGTGATCTGCATCTCCCCGTGGTTGATGTGCAGGATCTGCGTGGCCTCTTCCACTTTCCACGGCTCGCCGTATTCCACCACCATGCGCAGGAAGATATCGTAATCCTGCGCGGCCTTCAGTTCGGTATCGAACAGGCACTCTTTAAAGCGCCACGCCCAGGTAAAGACCTGATTGCCGATAATGTTGCGCTTGTAGAACAGGCGGCGAGAGTACGGTGATTTCGGATACAGCGGCAGGCTGGCAGGCTGCGAATACACCTCGCCCTGACACACGTAGTCGTTGGCATACAGAAACGCGTGCGTAACCAGCTGCTCTTTATGCGACAGGAAGACGGACAGGCGGTTCGGCGTCCATTCGTCATCGTCGTCGATGCCGGTCAGATACTGCCCTTTGGCCTGCATAATTGCCTGATTACGCACCGCACAGGCCCCGGAGTTGATGGCGTTGTGCGTGTACATCACGCGCGGGTCGTTGAGATCGGTAACAAATTTTTGCAGCTGTTCATACGAGGAAGAACAGTCATCCACGACGATCAGTTCCCAGTTATCGTAATCCTGACGTAAGACCGACTTGATTGCGCGGATCGCCAGCTGCTGACGGTTCCATGTCGGCATATAGATAGAAATCAAAGGGCGTTGTGTGGTCATCTTTTCCTCCTACCCCTCACCCCGGCCCTCTCCCCAGAGGGGAGAGGGTGAAAGGCGGCACCGGACAGTTCCCTCTCCCCTCAGGGGAGAGGGTTAGGGTGAGGGGGGGTGTTTTGTTATTTACTGTCAGACTTGTATTCGTACTCGTAATAGCCGTAATCCTGGTACCCGGTCGCGCGGCGGAAGATGGAGTTCAGGATCACCCCTTTCACTTCAATCCCGTTCTGCTCGAAGCGGCTCAGGCTGGTTTCCACTTCTTTCAGGGTATTCACCGCATAGCGTGCCACCATCAGCGTGGTGCCCGCATGGCGCCCCACCACGGCCGCATCGGTCACGGCCAGAATCGGCGGCGTATCGATCAGCACCAGGTCATAGTGTTTGCTCGCCCACTCAATCAGCTGGGTGAAGCGTTCGCTCATCAGCAGTTCAGACGGGTTAGGCGGCACCTGACCACGTGGGATCAGGTCGAATCTCGGAATCGAGGTCGGCTTGGCGCTCTGGCTAATCTCCCCCTGACCCAGCAGGATTTCCGACAGACCGTTCACGTTGTTGGTGCCCAGCAGCTCGTGGGTGTAGCCCTTACGCATATCGCAGTCGATCAGCAGCACGCGCTTGTTGGTCTGGCTGACCACGGCCGCCAGGTTGGCGCACACAAAGGTCTTACCGATAGACGGGCTGACACCGGTTAACATCAGTACGTTGTTTTTAGCCTGCATCATGGCGAAGTGCAGGCTGGTACGCAGGCTGCGTATCGCTTCAATCGCCAGGTCGGTTGGGTTACCCACGGCCAGCAGCTGGCTCTGTTTGTAACGCTTAACGCCCTTGATGGTCTTGACGCTGTCACGGGATTTTTGCCACTCGGAGAGCGGGATGCTGGCGTAAACATTGATCCCGTTCTCTTCCAGCACCTGCGGGCTTTCGATGCCGCGGTTGAACAGCGAGCGCAGCAGCACGCCGACGATAGAGAGCATCAGGCCAAGAATGATGCTGCCGAGAATAATCAGCGCTTTCTTCGGCTTCAGCACGCCAGGCTGGGTAATGGCCGGGTCAACGATGCGCACATCACCCACGGTGCTGGCCTCGGTGATTTTCAGCTCCTGCTGTTTGTTCAGCAGTTGCATGTAAACCTGCTGTCCGGACTCCACGTCGCGAGTCAGGCGCACGATCTCCTGCTGCGTTTTCGGCATCGCGGTCACGCGGTCGTTCAGCTTCGCCTTCTCCTCTTCAAGAGTGCGGCGTTTTTCCAGCAGCGTGCGGTAGGCCGGGTGGCGTTTAGTGTAAAGCTTGGAAATCTCCGCCTCTTTGAAGGTCAGCTCGTTGAGCTGCGCATCAATATTCACCATGGAGTCGAGAACCGATTTGGCCTCCAGCGGCAGGTCGACGGAGTCTTTATCCTGACGGAAGGCGTTCAGCTTGTTCTCGGCATCGTCCAGACGGGCACGCACTTCCGGGAGCTGTTTAGAGAGGAACGCCAGGCTTTTCGCCGCTTCCGCCGACTTACGCTCGACGTTCTGCTCAAGGTAGTTACGGGTAATGCTGTTCAGGATGTCGCGGATTTGATCCTTATCTTCACCGGTAAAGGTCATGCTCAGCACGCCGGTGTCCTTACCGTTTTCAGTGACGGTCAGGTTATTTTGCAGATTGTTGATCATGCCCAGCGTGGAGAATTTAGTGACGGTAAATTCCCCCCCCTCCTGAGCGTTGATGGCGGTAACCATCATGCTAACGCCATCTTTGGTCAGCATCTGCCCCACTTCGCCGCGCGCGCTAAAGCCCGCATCGCTGGTCAGCTGATACTGTTTCGGGCCAAGCACCGTCAGGGTAAAGGTTTGATCCCCTGCCCCTTTCGGCAGCACAAAGTCAGTCACCTTCACGGTGTCATTGCTGCGCCCCATCAGACGATCCCAGCCGGCACCAAAGATCGGGAACGTATTTTTGGTGACGGAGATGTCAAGGCCGAGGTCGTGAACCGTTTTGCCCAGTACCAGACGCGACTGGATCAGCTGAATTTCAGCGTCGGACGCCGGCGGCTTGTTCGCCAGCGCGGAGCCGATATCCTGCACCAGCGAGTTGCCGGTGTTCTGTTCAATCTGTACCAGCGCGTCGGCGCTGTAGATAGGCGTCGCAAAGAGCGTATAGATAACGGCCGCCGCGGCAAAGACGGCGGTAATGCCAAGCACCCACCACTTTGCCTCGATAACCGTGCCGACCAGGCGACCAATATCAATTTCATCACTGCCCGAAGTCGGGGCGGCAGAAGGTTTTGTTTTTTCTGTCATTGTTATCCCTGCTGAGCTTTCAGTGCCTGCGCCCACTGTTGGGCAGACTGGTCAAGTAAGGTGTAAACCGCCTCGAAGGCCTCATGGCTTTTGCGATACGGATCGGGAATTTCGCGTTCATTGTCCCAGTGACCAAACAGCATCACCTTGCCGCGCATCTCCGGAGCGATATCGCATAGCGCATGAATATGGCGTTTTTCCATTGCCAGAATCAGGTCATACTCCCGGCACATGCGGCCGGTGACCTGGCGGGCGATATGCCCGTCAAGAGAGAGGTTATGATCGCGGGCCACGCTCGTTGCGCGCTCGTCGGCACCTTTGCCCACCAGCGCGCCCAGCCCTGCGGAATCGACCGTTAACTCAGGCTGGTACTGTTTCAACAGCCGTTCAGCCGTGGGGGAACGGCAAATGTTCCCCACGCATACCACCAGAATTTTGTTAAACATCGCGGATTACCAGGTATGAATGTCGCGCGCCGTATCCGTCATGTAGCGAACGCCACTGATGGTTGGCAGCAACTGGTTGATCAGACGGTTCCAGCGGGCAACCGGTGCGGTGGTGACGTACACCACATCGTAAGGCTGGAGACGGAACTCCGTCGCCATCACCAGAGACGTCGCATCGGACATATCCAGCTGGTAGATGTTGGCAATTTTGCCCTTCGCGCTGCCTTCACCTTTCAGCGGACGGATGACGAAGATACCGGTCGCATTGGACGTGGTCAGATCGATACCTTCTGCATTACCCAGGGCTTCGGTCAGGGTCATGCCGCTGAAGTCCATTTTGAGGGTGCTCTGTTTCTTCACTTCACCCATCACGAAGACTTTCAGATCGTCGTTGCGCGGTACGTAGAGAATATCGCCCGGATAGAGCAGGCGGTTCTGGGTCAGGTCGCCGTTTTGCATCAGCGCCTGCAGCGAAATGCGCTGCTCTTTGCCGTTGTGGGTCAGCACCACGTTGCGCCAGTCGGCGCCGTCGGTTAGGCCGCCCGCGGCGTTAATGGCGTCCAGAACGGTGAGCGGAACGTTGGTGATGGCCTGCTGGCCGGATTTGTTCACCTGTCCGGAGATATAGGCTTTTTGCGAGCGGAATGCGGCGATATTAACGTCCACCTGCGGGTCGGCAATGTACTGCGCTAAGCGGCCGGTAATATCACTACGGATTTCGGCGAGCGTTTTCCCGGCGACATGCACTTTACCAATGTACGGATAGAACATGGTGCCATCTGACTGTACCCAGTTCCCGGTGTCGCTTGAGCTGCGGTACTGGCCCGCTGGCGTGGTCAGTTCAGGGTGATCCCAGACGGTCACGTTGATCACGTCGCCCGGCCCCACGCGATACTGATAGGAGGCAATTTCCTGGTCCAGAGACATATTCGGCTGGGCAACATTCGGACGTGGACGTAATTGTTCGACCAGACGTGGCGTAAGTGGATAAACATTCACCATTTTGTCGAGATCAAAATCGGCATCCTGTTGCTTGATCACATCCTTACCCATTGTTGACATATTGCTGCCGGGAAAGACCGTGCAACCACTCATCAAGGTCACAGACACCAATAATGGCATCAATTTCATTTTGGATTTCATCATTGATTATTTATCACTTTGGCAGAGTAATTATCCTGTGCAATTTAAATAAGCTTGAGACGTATTGGGTTTCAGCATGCAGTTAATCAAATAGAAATATAACTGGCATCAGTCCTAAAAAAAGCTTATTCATCCATTGGCTATTGACAGAATAATCGAGGCTGATTCACACGCTTTCAGGCACGCTACCGCCCTTGGCTTTCAGTTACCAATCCACTGACTAAACAATGTGTTATGGATAGACACCCTCTTGAGTAAGGTCTTCTGGCAATATTTCAGCCGCTTGAAATACACAGCGGATAATGAATGACCATTCCGAAGACCAAAACAATAATAGCAACAACAAGATTTAACATTTGATGCTGGGAGAATTGTTGCAGCTAACCTAATAGCAGGCAAGGAGACAACTGTCCTAATATCTGTTTTTAAGATTAATATTAAGAGCAAAGTTTTGACCTTTTAGGATTTTCTTTATATTGACAAAAAGAGAGCAAATATCATTACCTGCGATATATCCTAAAATGTTTTCATAATAATAAAATATGCGTATTCCGCTTATTTACACCCACCTGTGATTGCTCTCTTTTTTACGCTTCGTATTAAGAGAAATCTCAGCCCGACATTGCATTTTCCCCCAGCTTTATCCATGATCGAAGTGTGACATTCGTCATATAACAGAAGGTATTGCTATTACTATGGAATGGATTGCCGATCCATCAATCTGGGCCGGGCTGGTGACGCTGGTCGTCATCGAATTAGTGCTCGGGATTGATAATCTGGTCTTTATCGCCATCCTCGCTGAAAAACTGCCCCCTTCCCAGCGCGACCGCGCGCGCGTGACGGGTCTGCTGCTGGCGATGGTGATGCGTTTACTGCTGCTGGCCTCTATCTCCTGGATGGTCACGCTCACTCAGCCTCTGTTCTCCGTTCGCGGTCTGAGCTTTAGCGCCCGCGACCTGATCATGCTCTTCGGCGGGCTGTTCCTGCTGTTCAAAGCCACGGTGGAGCTTAACGAGCGGCTCGAAGGCAAAGACAGCGAGAACCCGACCCAGCGACGTGGGGCAAGATTCTGGCCGGTGGTGGCGCAAATTGTGGTGCTCGATGCCGTCTTCTCTCTGGATTCGGTGATTACCGCCGTCGGGATGGTGGACCATCTGGCCGTCATGATGGCTGCGGTGATCATCGCCATCACGCTGATGGTGATGGCGAGCAAAGCGCTGACCCGCTTTGTGAACAGCCACCCGACCATCGTGATCCTTTGTCTCAGCTTCCTGTTGATGATCGGCTTCAGCCTGGTCGCCGACGGCTTCGGGTTCCATATTCCGAAAGGTTACCTGTACGCCGCCATTGGCTTCTCCGTCATGATTGAAGCGCTCAACCAGCTGGCGATATTTAACCGCCGCCGGTTTCTCTCCGCGAATCAGACCCTGCGCCAGCGCACGGCCGAAACCGTCATGCGCCTGCTGAGCGGCAGGAAAGAGGATGCCGAGCTGGACGCCGAATCCTCCGCCCTGCTTGCCGATCACAGCGACGGGCAGATCTTTAACCCACAGGAGCGGCTGATGATCGAGCGGGTGCTCAACCTCAATCAGCGCACGGTGAGCAGCATCATGACTTCCCGGCATGACATTGAGCATATTGACCTCACGGCACCGGAAGATCGGGTCCGCGCCCTGCTGGATAAGAATCAGCACACCCGCGTGGTGGTAACCGGCGGTGAAGAGGAAGAGGAGCTGCTGGGCGTGGTGCACGTTATTGACCTGCTCCAGCAGCAGCTTCGCGGTGAGCCGCTCAACCTGCGCGCGCTGGTGCGCCAGCCGCTGGTCTTCCCGGAAGGGCTACCGCTGCTCTCTGCCCTTGAGCAATTTCGCAACGCGCGCACGCACTTTGCCTTCGTGGTGGATGAGTTTGGTTCGGTGGAAGGGCTGGTCACGCTCAGCGACGTGATGGAAACTATCGCCGGTAATCTGCCAAACGAGGTGGATGAGATTGATGCCCGCCACGACATCCAGAAAAACGCGGACGGCTCGTGGACGGCCAACGGCCACATGCCGCTGGAAGACCTGGTGCAGTACGTGCCGCTGCCGCTGGACGAAAAACGGGAATACCACACCATTGCCGGCCTGCTGATGGAGTATTTACAGCGCATCCCGCAGCCGGGGGAAGAGGTTCAGGTGGGCGACTATCTGCTTAAAACCCTGCAGATTGAAAACCATCGCGTGCAGAAAGTGCAGCTTATTCCACTGCGGGATGAGGAAGAGCTGGATTTTGAGGTATAGATAAAACAAAACGGCAACCAGGTTGCCGTTTTAGGGTTTGCTCCCTCTCCCGTGGGAGAGGGATGCGGTGAGGCATCAGGCCACCCGGCACCACGAACCTCAAAGCTTATCCAGCAGCTTCTTCACATCCTTGCCATTCTGGGAATCTTTATTACGATCCGCCCAGCTGTTAAGCCGACGTTTCGCTTCATCCTGCAGATGCTTACGCAGGATCTGATCCACCTGAAGGCTGTAGTTCAGCGCCTGCCATTTGCCGTATACGCTAAGCGGAACCGGTGTCTCTTTAAGGAAATCAATCAGCTTGCTTTCGCCCTGCCAGCCGGAAAGTACCCGGACGTTAAAGCGCGTGTCCGCCGTCTCTTTGACCAGATCCAGCGAGCCTTCTCCGGTTAACGACAACATGGACGAGGTTCCCTGCATCCCGGCAAGGGTCAGTATCCCGTTATCCAGCGTCAGATCCGTGGTGAAGCTGTCGAGGCGCGTTGCGCTGTCGTAGTTTTCCTGCGCTTTAACATCGCTGCTGCGCTCCACCGCCTGCTGGACAAGCTGCTGGAAGTTGAGCCCCTCCATACGGGAATCTTTCAGGTCAACGTGCGCTTCACCCTGCCACTCCCGGCGGAAGGCGTTGGCATCAATTTTGGTGCCTGAGAAATCCCCCGCCAGCGTTAACTGCCCCGTCAGGGATATCGGATAGTTAAAGGCTTTGAGGATGCTGCCAATCTCAACGTTGTCGAGACGCGGCTGGAATTCAGCGCTGGCAACGTCCTTACGCACGTCCAGCGTTCCTGGCAGCGAAAGATGCCCTGCCCCCATTTTGCCGCTCAGTTCGGAGATCGCCAGCAACCCGTTGTGGTTGAACATCTTGCCGCTCACATCGGTAAAATCAATGCCGCGCCAGCGCACGCTGTTGGCTTTCAGCGCAATATCGGCGGTGAAGCCGCGCAAAACGTTATAGTCAGGCTGTTCAAGGTTAGACGAGATAACCGGACGCGACACCGGTGACTGGCTTTGCCCCGTCTGGGTCGCATCGCTGTCCGTTGCGCTTGCCGGCAGCGGTGGCAGGATGTTCTCCAGGTTGAGCTTGTCAAACTGCAGGTTCAGCACCCACTTCGGCTTTTCGTCAAGCGTGACGCTCGCCTGCCCCTTCAGGCTGCTGTCGTTGGCCTGCAGATTGAGGTTATCCAGCGCCAGCTGTTTTTGTTCTTCGCGCCATACGGCCTGCAGCGTCCCCTGTCCGGCGATCCCCTGGGTAGGGAGATCCGCCCCCGTCAGCTGCCAGTTAAGCTGCTGGATGTCAGCCGTGAGCTGATGCGGGTAGTCCGACGCATTCACATTTGCATTCAACGAGAGGGTCAGATCCCGCTGGTCGCGATTCACCCGTCCGCTAAATTCCAGCGACGCAAGATGGTGTTCATCCTGCTCCATCTGCAGGTTGATGTTGCGAACGGTGACCTGCTCCTGATCCTCATGCTGGAACACCAGCACGCTATCGGCAACTTTAAGTTTGCCTATATCAAACGACCAGCCCGTATCGGACGGTTCATCCAGTAAGGTATTCTCGCGCGGCGCGACCGGCGCATTTGCGTCGCGCACGGCTTCGGTTTGCGGGGTAAGCTGAATGACCGCGCCCTTCAGCATCACCTGGTTAACCTGCAACTGATGGGAAATAAGCGGGATCAGCGCCACGTCAAGACGCATGTTGTCCGCAGAGACCAGCGGCTGTGCGGCGCCAGGCGCGGTTAACGACATGCGGCCAGAGAGAATGCTGAGCTGTGGCCAGACGTGCCAGCGCAGCGGCCCGTCAAGCTTCAGTTGGTAACCACTGCGTGCCTCGACCTGCCGCACCATATAAGCGCGGAAATCATTCGGGTTAACCAGCAGAACCAACGCCGAAAGGCCAGCAACCAGCACCACCAGCAAAATCATCAGCGTTGTCAGAACTCTTCTCATGGCATCCTCAGTGGACTAACGATCAGTCTTTATCAATACGGCTGGCAACCGCACCCTGCTGGTCGCGGTATTTTGCGTCCTGGCGGCGGTTGTAGGGCCTGTCTGCCGGGCCGGTCAGCGGTTCAAAGCTTAACGCACCAATCATCATTCCGGGGCGCAGCGCCAGCGGCAGTTTGCCGGCGTTGAAGAACTCCAGCACGATACGGCCGGACCAGCCTGGGTCGATACGGTGCGCGGTGACGTGAACCATCAGCCCCAGGCGGGCCAGAGAAGAACGGCCATCAAGCCAGCCGACGAGATCCGCAGGCAGGGTCACGGATTCATACGTCACCGCCAGCGCCAGTTCGCCTGGATGCAGATAAAAAGCTTCGCCTTCGTCAATGACGATTTCATCACTCATAACGCGATCGAGCGCGGCGCTGACTTCATCCTTCGGCCCGCTGAGGTCGATGAACGGCGCAGTGTGGCCACTAAATGTGCGGAATTTATTCCCCAACCGTACATCAACGGTCACCCCATTGATACGCTCCACCGGGGGACGCGGGGTAATAGACAAACGGCCTTCATCCAGCCAGGCTTCAATATCGCGATCGCAAAGACGCATGGCACTTTCTCCTTTCATGCATCGTACCCTGAGGCCTTAAACACTCAGGGTAAAACCAGGTTATCTCTGAACGGTACACAATTCGCGCGGCTTATTCAAAAAACTGACTGATTTTCGCTTTTAAGATATCAATCGCAATGCGGTTTTTGCCCCCGCGAGGGACGATGATATCGGCGTATTGTTTGGATGGTTCAATAAACTGCAGGAACATCGGACGGACCGTTTTCTGGTATTGCGCCATGACGGAGTCCATCGAACGGCCGCGCTCGTTAACGTCACGCTTGATGCGGCGCATCAGGCAGATGTCCAGCGGGGTATCGACGAAGATGGAGAAGTTCATGGATTCGCGCAGGCGGGCGTCGGTCAGGAGCAGGATGCCTTCAAGGATAATAACCTTCTTTGGCTCGATGCGGATCGTTTCCTGGGTGCGGGTGTGTTCTACGTAACTGTAAACGGGCAGTTCAATAGCCTGGCCGCTCTTGAGGGCTTCTAAATGCTGGAACAGTAAACTGTGATCCATCGCATTCGGGTGGTCGTAGTTGGTTTTTACGCGCTCTTCCATCGACAGATGGGATTGATCTTTGTAATAGCTGTCTTCGGGAATGACGCCGATGTGCTCATCACCTACTTGTTCACGCAGTTCGCGATAAAGCGTACTGGCAATTAGACTTTTACCTGAAGCCGATGCGCCGGCGATGCCTATAATGACGCACTGATGAGACTTATCAGTCATAAATTTAGCGACCTGAATAACCTGGATGTTAAGGAAGGACGACGCCGGAGCGTCAAACGCGGCAATTATAGGGATTTCGCGGGCGTGATACCAGTCGAATGCGCAGGTTCTGCGAGACAGGCTGAAAAGTGGCGCATTGCTCCCTGAAAGAAATTTTAATGACCGTTTTTTCAGCGTTTAACAGGAATTTTTTAGCGAGTAACTATTTAATAACTCTATGATGTCAAATTATGAGCAGCCGCCATATGAATTGTAAATTGTTTGTACTAGCATAAACCAAATTATCAAATTCACTCGTGCGCACTTCTCTCCTGACGGCATGGCGTCTCTGGATAAAGCGGTAATGAATAAACAATACCAGCGGGTTTTGGTTACCACCCCACATCCTTTATTGCGACTTGTCTGTCTGGGCCTGGTCACCTTTATCTTTACCTTATTTTCGCTGGAGCTTACCCGCTTCGGTACCCTGCTGGCGCCGCTCTGGTTTCCCACCGCCATTATGATGGTGGCGTTTTACCGCCATGCAGGAAAAATGTGGCCCGGGATCGCCCTGGCCTGTTCGTTTGGCAATATTCTGGCCTCGTGGATGTTGTTCTCCTGGGCATCGATAAACCTCACCTACACCGCAATAAACGTTATTGAGGCCGTCATCGGCGCCGTATTACTGCGCAAGCTGCTTCCGTGGTATAACCCGCTGCAAAATTTAAACGACTGGATCCGCCTGGCCATTGGCAGCGCGCTGGTGCCGCCGCTGGTAGGCGGTATTCTGGTGACGTTTCTGGTTCCCGGCCCTGAGCCGCTGCGTAATTTCATCGTCTGGGTGTTGTCCGAATCCATCGGCGCGCTGGCGCTGGTACCTCTGGGACTGCTGTTTAAATCCCATTACCTGCTCCGTCACCGTGACCCGCGATTACTGCTCGAAACGCTGGTTACCATGGCCGTGACGCTGGCCCTCAGTTGGGCTGCCATCACCTGGCTGCCGTGGCCCTTTACCTGCGTGATCGTATTGCTTATGTGGAGCGCCGTGCGCTTGCCGCGGATGGAAGCGTTCATGGTGTTTCTGGTTACCGTGATGGTCGTTTCACTGATGATTGCCCATAACCCTTCGGCGCTGACCACCCAACATGCCGGGCCGATGATGAACGCGCCGTGGCTGCCGTTCCTGATGCTGCTCCTTCCCGCTAACGTGATGACCATGGTGATGTATGCCTTCCGTGCCGAGCGCAAACACATCACCGAAAGCGAAGAGCGCTTTCGCAATGCGATGGAGTATTCCGCCATCGGTATGGCGTTAGTCAGCATAGAGGGCCAGTGGCTTCAGGCTAACAAGGCGCTGTGCAACTTCCTCGGTTACAGCCAGACCGAGCTACAGTCGCTCACCTTCCAGCAGCTGACCTGGCCGGAAGATTTGCATACCGACCTGGAACAGCTGGAGCAGCTGGTCAACGGCGAGATCAATACCTACACCCTCGAAAAGCGCTATTACACGCGCAACGGGGAAGTCGTCTGGGCGCTTCTGGCCGTCTCCGTCGTGCGCCATGCCGACGGCTCACCGCTCTATTTTATTGCCCAGATTGAAGACATTAACGACCTGAAGCAGACCGAGTGGGTCAACAAGCGTCTGATGGAGCGCATTACGCTGGCCAACGAAGCGGGCGGTATCGGCATCTGGGAGTGGGATCTGCAGCCTGACATCATCAGCTGGGATAAGCGGATGTTTGAGCTGTATGAAATTCCGCCGCACATCAAGCCCACCTGGCAGCTCTGGCACGACAGAATGTTGCCAGAGGATCGCGTCCATGCGGAGCAGGTGCTGCGGGATTCTCTGGTCTCTCGTCTGCCGTTTAAACTTGAATTCCGTATCCGCGTGAAGGAAGGCGTACGCCATATTCGCTCCCTGGCAAATCGGGTGCTGAATAAAGAGGGTGAAGTGGAACGTTTACTCGGCATCAACATGGACATGACCGAGGTGAAGGAGCTTAACGAAGCGCTGTTCCAGGAAAAAGAACGTCTGCACATCACGCTCGACTCCATCGGCGAAGCGGTGCTCTGCACCGATATCGACATGAACGTCACCTTTATGAACCCTGTCGCCGAGAAGATGAGCGGCTGGCTGCAGACCGAGGCCATCGGCCAGCCGATCCTGAAGGTGTTACACATCACCTTCGGAGAACGGGGACAGTTGATGGAGAACATTCACAGCGGCGATATTTCACGCTCCGATATCGACCAGGACGTGGTGCTGAACTGCCGCACAGGCGGATCGTTTGATATCCACTACAGCATTACGCCACTCAGCACCCTTGATGGGCACAGTATTGGCTCGGTTATCGTTATTCAGGACGTGACCGAGTCGCGCAAAATGCTACGTCAGCTGAGCTACAGCGCGTCGCACGATGCCCTCACCCACCTGGCAAACCGGGTCAGCTTCGAAAACCATCTCAAACGACTTCTGCAAACCGTTCGTGAGACGCGTCAGCGTCATGCGCTGGTCTTCATCGATCTGGACCGCTTCAAAGCTGTCAATGATACCGCAGGCCATGCGGCGGGAGATGCCCTGCTGCGGGAACTCTCCTCCATGATGCTAACCCTGCTTCGCTCCAGCGACGTGCTGGCGCGCCTGGGCGGCGACGAGTTTGGGCTGCTGCTGCCGGACTGCAATATTGAGAGCGCGCGCTATATCACCGGTCGCCTGATCCATACCATCAATGACTATCACTTTATGTGGGAAGGCCGCCTGCACCGGATTGGGGCCAGCGCGGGTATTACGCTGATTGATGAACATAACCACCTGGCGTCAGAGGTGATGTCGCAGGCGGATATTGCCTGTTATGCCTCGAAGAACAGCGGTCGCGGCATCGTGACGGTATACGAACCGCAGCAGGAGCGGGATCTGAGCGCGCGCAGCATGATGTCGCTGGACGAACAGTGGCACATGATTAAAGACAATCACCTGATGATGATCGCCCGCAGCGTCGCCTCCCCGCGCATACCGGAAAGCTGTAACTTCTGGCTGATTTCGCTACGCCTGTGGACCAGCCAGGGTGAAGTCCAGGAGGAGCACGCCTTCCGTTCTGGCCTCGCGGAGCCTGAGCTGCTGCACGCCCTCGACAGACGAATCTTTGGTGAGTTTTTCCGCACCTCTGCTGCACAGGTTGCCCGTAAAGGGATGGGGATAGCTCTGCCGCTTTCTGCGGCCGGTTTAGCCAGCGTGACACTTGTCGATGAACTTCTCGACCTGCTCGAAAACAGCCCTATGCCGGGCCGTCTGCTGCATCTGGTCATCGCAGCCGACGCGGTGTGTAACCCGGATGAGAATCTGCAGCGAGGGTTACAAAAGCTTCGCCAGGCGGGCTGCCGGGTGATCTTCAGCCAGATAGGGCGCGACATGAACGTCTTCTCCCACCTGAGCCCGAACATGGCCGATTATCTGATGCTGGACGCCGAGGTGGTGAGCAACGTGTATGGCAATCTGATGGATGAGATGATGGTGACCATCGTTCAGGGCCACGCACAGCGTCTGGGGATGAAAACCATTGCTGGCCCCTGTAACCAGCCCATCATGATGGATACGCTTTCCGGCATCGGCATTGATTTTATCTATGGCGACACCATCGCCGAGCCGCAGCCGCTGGATCTACTGCTCAACACCAGCTATTTCGCCATCAACTGACGGCTTCCAGCCGTCGGTATACCAGATGTGGAGCAGCGCGTAGGAGCGCCACGGCTGCCAGCGCTCGGCGTAACGCCGAATCTGCGCGGGCGTCATCCCGGCGAAGCGTTGCTTAATCAGATAATCATCCGGAAGAAACACATCTTTCGCCTGCCAGCCGCGCAGGGCCAGGTAATTTGCCGTCCAGCGCCCGATGCCCGGCCGCTGCTGTAGCGCCTTCATACCAGCCTCAACGTCCTCAGGCGGCGTCAGCGGAAACGCCCCGTCGACGACCGACTGCGCCAGATGAATCAGCGACTCCGCGCGTTTTACCGGCATCCCGAGCGCTTTGAGCGCTAAAGGATCGGCTGAGGCCAGCGCTTCCGGGGAGGGAAAGCAGACATAACCCGGTGCATCCTTCACCGGCTCCCCGCACAGGGCGACCACGCGGGAAGCCAGTTTCGCCGCCATCGCTACGCTCACCAGTTGCCCGAGGATCGCCCGGACGCCCTGCTCATACGCATCCATCGCCCCCGGCAAACGCAAGCCGGGCCGGGCAGCGCCGAGATCCCCCAGCGTATCCGCGACCTGCTGCGGGTTGCAGGCAAGGTCGAACAGGCGTGCGATGCGTTCAAGACACGTCTGCGCAACCGGAACTAACCCCGGGGTGAGCGTCACGGTCAGCGTATGGGTGGCGATCTCCGGCGTCACGCGAAATATCCCCTGATGGCCGTCGCAGGCAAAACTGCGCTCATAGTATTCGTGCGTGACGGTTTCAATGCCCGTCACCGCACGCGCGCCGAGAAAGCCAAACATCCACTGCCAGTCGTAAGGGGGTTGCCAGGTCAGGGTATACATCGCTGCTCCTTTTTTATTGTTATCAGCATAAACGGAAAGCCCCTGTTTTGCCTTGCTTTCATATTCCTGTTGTCGGCGGACAGGCATTCCGCTAAAGTCTCGCCCCTTCTCACCGGCATGGGGATTAATCGTGTTTATTGGATTTGACTACGGTACGGCAAACTGCTCGGTTGCGATCATGCAAGACGGACAGCCGCAGCTCCTGAAAATGGAAAAAGAGAGCACGCTGCTGCCGTCAATGCTCTGCGCGCCGACGCGTGAGGCGGTAAGCGAATGGCTGTTCCGCCACCATCAGGTTCCTGCTACCGCAGCGGAAACCCAGGCGCTGCTGCGCCGTGCGGTCAGCTTTAACCGCGAGGAGGACATCGACGTTACGCCCTCCAGCGTGCAGTTCGGCCTCTCCTCGCTCGGTCACTATGTTGAAGACCCGGAAGAGGTCTACTTTGTTAAGTCACCGAAGTCCTTCCTCGGCGCCAGCGGCCTGAAGCCGCAGCAGGTGGCGATGTTTGAAGACCTGGTGTGCGCGATGATGCTGCATATTCGCAATCAGGCGCAGACGCAGGTCTCCGATGCGATTACCCAGGCGGTGATTGGCCGACCGATCAACTTCCAGGGGCTGGGCGGCGACGATGCCAACCAGCAGGCGCAAGGGATCCTTGAACGCGCGGCGCACCGGGCAGGTTTCCGCGACGTGGTGTTCCAATATGAACCGGTTGCCGCGGGGCTGGACTTTGAAGCCACGCTGGCTGAAGAGAAGCGCGTGCTGGTAGTGGACATCGGCGGGGGAACCACCGACTGCTCGCTGCTGCTGATGGGGCCGCAGTGGCATACCCGTCGCGATCGTGAAAACAGCCTGCTCGGGCACAGCGGCTGCCGCGTAGGCGGTAACGATCTGGATATCGCCCTGGCATTCAAGAGCCTGATGCCGCTGCTCGGCATGGGCGGTCAAACGGAAAAAGGGATTGCCCTGCCAATACTGCCGTGGTGGAACGCGATTGCCATCAACGACGTCCCGGCGCAGAGTGATTTTTACAGTACCGCGAACGGTCGCTTCCTCAACGATCTGGTGCGCGACGCGCAGGATGCCGAAAAAGTCGCCCTGCTCTATAAAGTGTGGCGTCAGCGCCTGAGCTACCGCGTGGTGCGTACTGCGGAAGAGAGCAAAATCGCCCTTTCGGATCGTGCTGAACATGCGGTGTCCTTGCCGTTTATCAGCGAGGAGCTGGCCACCTCGATTTCGCAGGAGGGTCTGGAAACGGCGCTTGCCCAGCCGCTGCAGCGCATTCTGGAGCAGGTGCAGCTGGCGCTGGAGAACGGCAAAGAGAAGCCGGACGTCATTTACCTGACCGGGGGTAGCGCCCGTTCGCCGCTGATCAAGAAAGCGCTGGCGGAACAGTTGCCGGGCATTCCGATTGCCGGTGGGGATGACTTTGGCTCCGTAACCGCAGGGCTGGCGCGCTGGGCGCAGGTGATGTTTAGCTAGTGCGGTTGCTGTGCGGTCTGGTGCCCTCACACCGGCCCTCTCCCTCAAGGGAGAGGGGGTCGTCCATGCAAACATTATTTTGTGGGGATCCCTCAGTCTACAGGGAGAGGGAGAAAACACCAAAAACGGCAACGAATGTTGCCGTTGTGCGTTTACCTCCATTCAGACCATTCCTGACAGTCTTCCATATTTCCTCCATTTTTCCGCTGTGTTAGCTGACTAAACTAGTATCATTCCCCGAAGTGTTTCAGGATGAGAACGTATAACGATGAAAGGCAGTAACAAATCCCGCTGGGCAATCGCCGCTGGCATCATTGTGGTGGCCCTTGCCGCCGCCTGGTACTGGCACAGCCAATCCGCAAATTCCGCAGCCCCCGCCGGTGCCAGCAGTCAGGCGCAGCGCCCGGCTGGCGGCGGCCGTCACGGCATGCGCGGCGGTGCGCTGGCGCCGGTTCAGGCGGCGACGGCGGTGAGCAAAGCCGTTCCGCGTTATCTGACGGGGCTCGGAACCATTACCGCCGCGAATACCGCCACGGTGCGCAGCCGCGTGGACGGTCAGCTCATCGCGATCCACTTCCAGGAAGGTCAGCAGGTCAAAGCCGGCGATCTGCTGGCGGAAATCGACCCCAGCCAGTTTAAGGTCGCCCTCGCCCAGGCGCAGGGACAGCTCGCGAAAGACAAAGCAACTCTCGCCAACGCCCGGCGCGATTTAGCGCGCTACCAGCAACTGGTGAAAACCAATCTGGTATCGCGTCAGGAGCTGGACACCCAGCAGTCGCTGGTCAGCGAAACGCAGGGCACCATCAAAGCCGACGAGGCTGCCGTCGCCAGCGCGCAGCTGCAGCTGGACTGGAGCCGCATCACCGCGCCGATTGACGGTCGCGTGGGCCTGAAGCAGGTCGATATCGGCAACCAGATCTCCAGCGGCGACACCACGGGCATCGTGGTGATCACCCAAACCCACCCGATTGATTTAGTCTTTACCCTGCCGGAAAGCGATATCGCGACCGTCATTCAGGCGCAAAAAGCCGGTAAAGGCCTGGTAGTGGAAGCCTGGGACCGCACCAACAAGCAGAAGCTGAGCGAGGGTTCCCTGCTTAGCCTGGATAACCAGATCGACACCACCACCGGCACCATCAAGCTGAAGGCGCGCTTTAACAACCAGGACGACGCCCTCTTCCCGAACCAGTTCGTCAACGCACGAATGCTGGTCGCGACCGAAGAGAACGCGGTGGTGATCCCTACCGCAGCTCTGCAGATGGGTAACGAAGGTAGCTTCGTCTGGGTGCTGAACAGCGACAACAAAGTCAGCAAGCATCTGGTGAAAACCGGGATTCAGGACAGCCAGACGGTGGTCATCAGCGCCGGGCTCTCCGCCGGCGACCGCGTGGTCACCGACGGCATCGACCGCCTGACCGAAGGCGCGAAAGTAGAAGTGGTTGAACCTGCGAAACAGGGAGCGACCTCCTGATGCAGGTTATGCCCCCGAGCTCTACAGGTGGGCCATCACGCCTGTTCATCCTCCGCCCTGTCGCCACCACGCTGTTAATGGTGGCGATCCTGCTGGCCGGGATCATTGGCTACCGCTTCCTGCCCGTGTCGGCGCTGCCGGAAGTGGATTATCCCACCATCCAGGTGGTGACGCTGTATCCTGGCGCCAGCCCGGACGTCGTGACGTCCGCCATTACCGCCCCGCTGGAGCGCCAGTTTGGTCAGATGTCCGGGTTAAAACAGATGTCCTCCCAGAGTTCCGGCGGGGCATCCGTCGTGACGCTGCAGTTCCAGCTGACGCTGACGCTGGACGTCGCCGAGCAGGAGGTGCAGGCCGCGATTAACGCCGCTACCAACCTGCTGCCGTCCGACCTGCCTAACCCGCCGGTCTACAGCAAGGTCAATCCGGCGGATCCGCCGATCATGACGCTTGCCGTTACCTCCTCCGCCATGCCGATGACCCAGGTCGAAGACATGGTCGAAACGCGCGTGGCGCAGAAGATTTCGCAGGTCTCCGGCGTCGGCCTCGTCACGCTGGCGGGTGGTCAGCGCCCCGCCGTGCGCGTGAAGCTTAACGCGCAGGCGATTGCCGCGCTGGGGCTGACCAGCGAAACCATCCGCAGCGCCATCAGCAGCGCCAACGTCAACTCGGCAAAAGGCTCGCTTGACGGCCCGACCCGTGCGGTCACCCTCTCGGCGAACGACCAGATGCAGTCCGCCGACGAATACCGTCAGCTGATTGTGGCCTACCAGAACGGCGCGCCGATCCGCCTGGGCGACATCGCCACTGTGGAACAAGGGGCAGAAAACAGCTGGCTCGGCGCGTGGGCGAACAAGCAGCAGGCGATCGTGATGAACGTGCAGCGCCAGCCGGGCGCCAACATTATCGAAACCGCCGACAGCATTCGCAGCATGCTGCCGCAGCTGATTGAAAGCCTGCCGAAATCGGTCAGCGTGAAGGTTCTGTCCGACCGCACCACCAACATTCGTGCCTCGGTCACCGACACCCAGTTCGAGCTGATGCTGGCGATTGCGCTGGTCGTCATGATCATCTACCTGTTCCTGCGCAACGTCCCGGCAACCATTATTCCCGCCGTCGCCGTGCCGCTCTCGCTGGTCGGGACCTTTGCGGTGATGGTGTTCCTCGACTTTTCGATTAACAACCTGACGCTGATGGCGCTGACGATTGCCACCGGGTTCGTAGTGGACGATGCTATCGTCGTTATCGAGAACATCTCGCGCTATATCGAGAAAGGCGAAAAGCCGCTGGCCGCCGCGCTGAAAGGCGCAGGGGAAATCGGCTTTACCATTATCTCGCTGACCTTCTCGCTGATTGCGGTGCTGATCCCACTGCTGTTTATGGGCGATATCGTCGGGCGGCTGTTCCGCGAGTTTGCCGTGACGCTGGCGGTCGCCATTTTGATCTCCGCCGTGGTGTCGCTGACCCTGACGCCGATGATGTGCGCCCGCATGCTGAGTCATGAATCCCTGCGCAAGCAAAACCGCTTCTCGCGCGCCTCCGAGCGGATGTTCGAGCGGATTATTGCCGCCTACGGTCGCGTGCTGGCGAAAGTCCTCAACCATCCGTGGGCGACGCTCGGCGTAGCGCTGGGCACGCTGGCACTCAGCGTGATGCTGTGGATTTTCATTCCGAAAGGTTTCTTCCCGATCCAGGACAACGGCATTATTCAGGGCACGCTTCAGGCCCCGCAGTCGGTCTCCTTCGCGAACATGGCGCAGCGCCAGCAGCAGGTGTCTGAAATCATCATGAAGGATCCGGCGGTAGAGAGCCTGACGGCCTACGTCGGCGTGGACGGCACCAACCCGTCGCTCAACAGCGCGCGTCTGCAGATCAACCTCAAGCCGCTGGATGAGCGCGACGACCGCGTGAACGCCGTCATTGAACGGCTGCAAAACGCCGTCGCGCGCGTGCCGGGCGTTGAACTTTATCTGCAGCCTGTTCAGGATTTGACCATTGATACCCAGGTCAGCCGCACGCAGTATCAGTTCACGCTGCAGGCCACCACGCTTGACGCCCTCAGCACATGGGTGCCGCAGCTGGTGGAAAAACTTAACACCCTGCCGCAGCTCGCCGACGTCAGCAGCGACTGGCAGGACAAGGGGCTGGCGGCGTATGTGAACGTCAACCGCGACACCGCCAGCCGTCTGGGCATCACCATGTCTGATGTGGACAATGCCCTGTACAACGCCTTCGGTCAGCGCCTGATCTCCACCATCTACACCCAGGCGAATCAGTACCGCGTGGTGCTGGAGCACAACACCGAGAACACGCCCGGCCTGGCCGCGCTGGACTCGGTGCGCCTGACCAGCAAAGACGGCGGCATTGTGCCCCTTAGCGCCATCGCCACGGTAGAGGAGCGCTATACCCCGCTGTCGATTAATCATCTGGATCAGTTCCCGTCCACCACCATTTCCTTCAACGTGTCGAACAGTTATTCTCTCGGCGAAGCGGTGGAGGCCATCCAGGCTGCTGAAAAAGCGCTCAGCTTCCCGTCCGATATTCAGACCCAGTTCCAGGGCAGCACGCTGGCGTTCCAGGCGGCGCTGGGGAACACCGTCTGGCTGATTGTCGCTGCGGTGGTGGCGATGTACATCGTGCTTGGCGTGCTGTATGAAAGCTTTATCCACCCGATCACCATCCTCTCCACCCTGCCGACGGCGGGCGTGGGGGCGCTGCTGGCCTTAATGCTGGCGGGCAGCGAGCTGGACGTCATTGCCATCATCGGCATCATCCTGCTGATCGGCATCGTGAAGAAAAACGCCATCATGATGATCGACTTCGCCCTGGCCGCCGAGCGCGAGCAGGGCATGTCGCCGCGCGATGCCATCTTCCAGGCCTGCCTGCTGCGTTTTCGTCCGATCCTGATGACCACACTGGCGGCCCTGCTGGGCGCGTTGCCGCTGATGCTCAGCACCGGCGTCGGCGCGGAGCTGCGCCGCCCGCTGGGTATCGGCATGGTCGGCGGTCTGCTGGTGAGCCAGGTGCTAACGCTCTTTACCACGCCGGTGATCTACCTGCTGTTTGACCGCCTGGCGCTGTGGACCAAAAGCCGCTTCCCGAAGCGTGAAGAGGAGGCGTAAGTGAAGCTTTTCGCCCTCTTTATTTATCGCCCGGTGGCGACGATTTTAATCTCGCTCGCCATTACTCTCTGCGGCGTGCTGGGCTTCCGCCTGCTGCCTGTTGCCCCGCTGCCGCAGGTGGATTTCCCGGTGATCATGGTCAGCGCCTCGCTGCCGGGTGCGTCACCGGAAACCATGGCGTCATCGGTCGCCACCCCGCTGGAGCGTTCGCTCGGGCGGATTGCGGGGGTCAACGAGATGACCTCCAGCAGCTCGCTGGGCAGCACGCGCATCATTCTGGAGTTCAGCTTCGACCGGGATATTAACGGTGCGGCGCGCGACGTGCAGGCGGCCATCAACGCCGCGCAAAGCCTGCTGCCGAGCGGGATGCCGAGCCGTCCGACCTACCGCAAGGCCAACCCGTCCGATGCGCCAATCATGATCCTGACGCTGACCTCGGATACGTACTCGCAGGGTCAGCTTTACGACTTTGCGTCTACCCAGCTGGCGCAGACAATCTCACAAATTAATGGCGTCGGTGACGTAAGCGTCGGCGGCAGTTCTTTGCCCGCCGTGCGCGTGGGCTTAAACCCGCAGGCGCTGTTCAACCAGGGCGTGTCGCTGGACGATGTGCGTTCCGCCATCAGCAACGCCAACGTGCGCAGGCCTCAGGGGGCAATTGAGGACGGCAGCCACCGCTGGCAGCTCCAGACCAACGACGAGCTGAAAACCGCAGCCGAGTACCAGCCGCTGATTATTCACTACAACAACGGCGCGGCGGTGCGCCTGAGCGACGTCGCCAGCGTCACCGACTCGGTGCAGGATGTGCGCAACGCCGGGATGACCAACGCGAAACCGGCGATCCTGCTGATGATCCGCAAGCTGCCGGAAGCGAACATTATCGAGACGGTGAACAGCATCCGCGCCCGTCTGCCGGAACTGCAGGAGACGATCCCGGCGGCAATCGATCTGCAGATTGCCCAGGATCGCTCCCCGACCATTCGCGCCTCGCTTGAGGAGGTGGAGCAAACGCTGATTATCTCCGTCGCGCTGGTGATCCTGGTGGTCTTCCTGTTCCTGCGCTCCGGCCGCGCGACGCTGATCCCGGCGGTGGCGGTGCCGGTTTCGCTGATCGGCACCTTTGCAGCCATGTACCTGTGCGGGTTTAGCCTTAACAACCTGTCGCTGATGGCCCTGACGATTGCCACGGGCTTCGTGGTGGATGACGCCATCGTGGTGCTGGAAAACATTTCCCGCCACCTGGAAGCGGGCGTGAAGCCGCTGCAGGCTGCGCTGCAGGGCACGCGCGAGGTGGGCTTTACGGTGCTCTCCATGAGCCTGTCGCTGGTGGCGGTGTTCCTGCCGCTGCTGCTGATGGGCGGGCTGCCGGGCCGGCTGCTAAGGGAATTTGCCGTCACCCTTTCCGTCGCCATCGGGATTTCACTGGTGATTTCCCTGACGCTCACGCCGATGATGTGCGGCTGGATGCTCAAGCGCAGCAAACCCCATTCGCAGCCGCGCCGCAAAGGCTTTGGTCGTTTTCTGATGGCGATGCAGGAAGGCTACGGCAAATCGCTGAAGTGGGTGCTGAACCATACGCGGCTGGTCGGCCTGGTACTGATCGCCACCATTGGGCTTAACGTCTGGATGTATATCACCATTCCGAAAACCTTCTTCCCGGAGCAGGACACTGGCGTGCTGATGGGCGGCATTCAGGCGGACCAGAGCATTTCATTCCAGGCGATGCGCGGCAAGCTGCAGGACTTTATGAAGATCATTCGTGAAGATCCGGCGGTGGATAACGTCACCGGCTTTACCGGCGGCTCGCGCGTCAACAGCGGGATGATGTTTATTACCCTGAAACCCCGCGGCGAGCGCAGCGAAACCGCCCAGCAGGTGATTGACCGTCTTAGGGTTAAACTCGCCAAAGAGCCGGGGGCAAACCTGTTTTTGATGGCCGTTCAGGATATCCGCGTCGGTGGGCGCCAGGCTAACGCCAGCTATCAGTACACGTTGCTCTCGGACGATTTAGCCGCCCTGCGCGAGTGGGAGCCGAAGATCCGCAAGGCGCTGGCCGCCCTGCCCCAACTGGCAGACGTGAACTCCGATCAGCAGGACAACGGCGCGGAGATGGCGCTCACCTACGACCGCGAAACCATGTCGCGGCTGGGCATTAACGTTGAAGCCGCCAACAGCCTGCTGAACAACGCCTTCGGCCAGCGCGAGATCTCCACCATCTACCAGCCGATGAACCAGTACAAGGTGGTGATGGAAGTTGACCCGCGCTACACCCAGGACATCAGCGCCCTGGACAAAATGTTTGTGATTAACAGCGACGGCAAGGCGATACCGCTCTCCTACTTTGCCAGCTGGCGGCCGGCCAACGCGCCGCTGTCTGTGAACCACCAGGGGCTGTCAGCCGCGTCGACCATCTCCTTTAACCTCCCCGCCGGTTCGTCGCTTTCTGAGGCCAGCGACGCAATCAACCGCGCGATGACGCAGCTTGGCGTGCCGTCCACCGTGCGCGGCAGCTTTGCCGGGACCGCGCAGGTGTTCCAGGAGACGATGAACTCGCAGGTGATTTTGATTCTGGCGGCCATCGCCACGGTCTATATTGTGCTGGGCGTGCTGTACGAAAGCTACGTTCACCCGCTGACCATCCTCTCGACGCTGCCGTCAGCGGGCGTGGGGGCGCTGCTGGCGCTGGAGCTGTTCGGCGCGCCGTTCAGCCTCATCGCGCTGATTGGGATCATGCTATTAATCGGCATCGTGAAGAAAAACGCCATTATGATGGTGGATTTCGCGCTGGACGCCCAGCGCAACGGCAGCCTGTTGCCGGAGGAGGCGATCTTCCAGGCCTGCCTGCTGCGTTTTCGCCCGATTATGATGACCACGCTGGCGGCGCTGTTTGGCGCGCTGCCGCTGGTGATCTCCGGTGGTGATGGCTCAGAGCTGCGCCAGCCGCTGGGGATCACCATTGTCGGCGGCCTGGTGATGAGCCAGCTGCTGACGCTGTACACCACGCCGGTGGTCTATCTGTTCTTCGACCGCCTGCGGTTGCGCTTCTCGCGTAAAAACAGAACCACGGTGACCGAGTAAATGACCGATCTCCCCGCTAACGTTCGCTGGCAGTTATGGATAGTCGCCTTCGGCTTCTTTATGCAATCGCTGGATACGACCATCGTCAACACCGCCCTCCCCTCCATGGCGAAAAGCCTGGGGGAGAGCCCGCTGCATATGCATATGGTGATTGTCTCCTACGTGCTGACGGTCGCCGTGATGCTGCCTGCCAGCGGCTGGCTGGCCGACAAAGTGGGGGTGCGGAATATCTTCTTTACCGCCATCGTGCTGTTTACCACCGGCTCGCTGTTTTGCGCCCAGGCCAACACCCTCGACCAGCTGGTTATGGCGCGGGTGCTGCAGGGCGTCGGCGGCGCGATGATGGTGCCCGTAGGGCGCTTAACGGTGATGAAGATTGTGCCGCGCGAGCAGTACATGGCGGCGATGACCTTTGTGACCCTGCCCGGTCAGGTGGGGCCACTGCTGGGCCCGGCGCTCGGCGGCATTCTGGTGGAGTACGCCTCCTGGCACTGGATCTTCTTAATCAACCTGCCGGTGGGCATCGTCGGTGCTATCGCCACCCTGGCGCTGATGCCGAACTACAAAATGCAGACCCGCCGCTTCGACTTCTTTGGCTTTATCCTGCTGGCGGCGGGCATGGCAACGCTTACTCTGGCGCTCGACGGACAAAAAGGATTGGGTATTTCGCCCCTGACGCTCGGGCTGCTGATCGCGCTCGGCGTTACCGCCATACTGTGGTATCTGTGGCACGCCAGCGGTAACGATAAGGCGCTCTTCAGCCTGAACTTGTTTAAAAACCCTACCTACCGCCTTGGTCTGTTCGGCAGCTTCGCCGGACGTATCGGCAGCGGCATGCTGCCGTTTATGACGCCCGTGTTTCTGCAAATTGGTATGGGCTTTTCGCCGTTCCACGCGGGCCTGATGATGATCCCGATGGTGCTCGGCAGCATGGGGATGAAGCGCATCGTGGTGCAGGTGGTGAACCGCTTTGGCTACCGCCACGTGCTGGTGACCGCCACGCTGGGGCTGGCGCTGGTGAGCCTGCTGTTTATGGCCACGGCGCTGATGGGCTGGTATTACGTTCTGCCGCTGGTGCTGTTCTGTCAGGGGATCGTCAACTCCATGCGCTTCTCGTCAATGAATACCCTGACGCTGAAGGACCTGCCGGACGAACTGGCGAGCAGCGGCAACAGCCTGCTGTCGATGATCATGCAGCTCTCCATGAGCGTCGGGGTGACCATCGCGGGCTTACTGCTCGGCATGTACGGCCAGCACCACCTCAGCGTCGACACGCAGGTGGCGCATCAGGTCTTTTTGTATACCTATCTCAGCATGGCGGTCATCATCGCCCTGCCCGCTTTCATCTTCGCCAGAGTGCCGGATGATACCAGCAAGAACGTCGTGATTAGGCGCGGCAAAAGGAGTGGATCATGAAATTCTGGCGTCCGGGCATTACCGGCAAGCTCTTTCTGGCAATTTTTGCTACCTGTATCGTTCTGCTGATCACCATGCACTGGGCGGTGCGGGTCAGCTTCGAGCGCGGCTTTATTGATTACATCAAGCATGGTAACGAGCAGCGTTTACAGGGCTTAAGCGATGCGCTGAGCGAACAGTACGCCCAGCACGGTAACTGGCGCTTTCTGCGCAATAACGACCGCTTTATTTTCCAGATCCTGCGTTCGCTGGAGCACGATACCGGCGACGATCGCCCGGGGCCAGGCATGCCGCCGCACGGCTGGCGCACCCAGTTCTGGGTGATTGACCAGGACATGCGCACGCTGGTTGGCCCGCGTTCGCCCATCCCGCCGGACGGCACCCGCCGGGCGATCAAAGTCAATAACGCCACCGTCGGCTGGGTTATCGCCTCCCCGGTGGAGCGCCTGACGCGCAACACCGACATTAACTTTGACCGCCAGCAGCGCCGGACCAGTTGGCTGATTGTCGCCCTCTCCACCCTGCTCGCCGCGCTCGCCACCTTCCCGCTGGCGCGCGGTCTGCTCGCCCCGGTGAAACGGCTGGTGGAGGGCACGCACAAGCTGGCCGCCGGGGATTTCACCACCCGCGTCGATACCCGCAGCCAGGACGAACTGGGCAAGCTGGCGCAGGACTTTAACCAGCTCGCCAGCACGCTGGAGAAGAACCAGCAGATGCGCCGCGACTTTATGGCCGATATTTCCCACGAGCTGCGCACCCCGCTGGCGGTGCTGCGCGGCGAGCTGGAGGCCATTCAGGACGGCGTACGCCAGTTTACGCCAGAATCGGTGGCCTCTTTGCAGGCGGAGGTGGGCACGCTCACCAAGCTGGTAGACGATCTCCACCAGCTCTCCATGTCCGACGAAGGAGCGCTGGCCTACCAGAAGGCCCCCGTCGATGTGATTAACGTGCTCGAAGTTGCCAGCGGCGCCTTCCGGGAACGGTTTGCCAGCCGCAACCTGAAAATCGACCTCTCCCTGCCGGACAGCGCGGTGGTGTTCGGCGACAAAGACCGACTGATGCAACTGTTCAATAACCTGCTGGAAAATAGCCTGCGCTACACCGACAGCGGCGGCGGGCTGCATATCTCTGGCAGGCAGGAAAATGGACGCTTTGCCCTTACCTTCGCGGATTCCGCCCCCGGCGTGCAGGACGCGCAGCTGGAAAAACTGTTCGAGCGTTTTTACCGCACCGAAGGCTCACGCAACCGCGCCAGCGGCGGTTCCGGCCTGGGGCTGGCGATTTGCGTTAATATCGTCGAGGCGCATAATGGCACCATTCGCGCCGCCCATTCGCCTTTTGGCGGGGTTAGCATTACAGTAGAGTTACCTCTTGAACGGGATTTATCGAGGGAAGCATGACCGAGTTACCGATTGACGAAAACACGCCGCGCATTTTGATTGTCGAAGACGAGCCCAAGCTGGGGCAGCTACTGATCGACTATTTACGCGCGGCCAGCTACGCCCCGTCACTGATCAGCCACGGCGACCAGGTGCTGCCGTACGTGCGTCAGACGCCGCCGGACCTGATCCTGTTGGATCTGATGCTCCCCGGTACCGATGGCCTGACCCTGTGCCGTGAAATTCGTCGCTTCTCCGAGGTGCCCATCGTCATGGTCACCGCCAAAATTGAAGAGATTGACCGCCTGCTGGGGCTCGAAATTGGCGCAGACGATTACATCTGCAAACCCTACAGCCCGCGTGAAGTGGTCGCCCGCGTGAAAACCATTCTGCGCCGCTGCAGGCCGCAGCGCGAGCTTCAGGTGCTGGACGCCGAAAGCCCGCTGATTGTCGACGAAAGCCGTTTCCAGGCGAGCTGGCGAAGCAAGCTGCTGGACCTGACGCCTGCGGAATTTCGCCTGCTGAAAACCCTCTCCCACGAGCCGGGAAAAGTGTTCTCCCGCGAACAGCTGCTGAACCACCTGTATGACGATTACCGCGTGGTGACCGACCGCACCATCGACAGCCACATCAAAAACCTGCGCCGCAAGCTGGAGGCGCTGGACGCCGAGCAGTCGTTCATCCGCGCAGTATATGGCGTGGGGTATCGCTGGGAAGCGGATGCGTGCAGGATTGCGTAAATAAACACCCCCTCACCCTGCCCTCTCCCCAAAGGGGAGAGGGTGTTTGAGTCCCCTCGCCCCTTTGGGGAGAGGGTTAGGGTGAGGGGCAAAGCTTTACCTCCCTCCCCTGCAGCGCTACAATGCCCGCCCTTAAAGTGGGGGATCTCCCCTTACCGCTGCACCTGGTGCACGCGGATCTGACCTGTCATCAGAACGAGAACAAACATGTTTAAACCGGAACTCCTTTCCCCGGCGGGAACGCTGCAAAATATGCGTTACGCTTTCGCCTATGGTGCCGACGCCGTTTACGCGGGCCAGCCGCGCTACTCGCTGCGCGTGCGAAACAACGAATTCAACCACGAGAACCTGCAGCTCGGCATCAACGAAGCGCACGCTCTGGGCAAAAAATTCTACGTGGTCGTGAACATCGCGCCGCACAACGCCAAGCTGAAAACGTTCATCCGTGACCTGAAGCCGGTGGTGGACATGGGGCCGGACGCGCTGATCATGTCGGACCCGGGTTTAATCATGCTGGTTCGGGAGAACTTCCCGGAGATGGATATTCACCTCTCCGTACAGGCTAATGCCGTCAACTGGGCGACGGTCAAATTCTGGAAGCAGATGGGGCTGACCCGCGTCATTCTGTCCCGCGAACTTTCGCTGGAAGAGATCGAAGAGATCCGCACCCAGGTGCCGGATATGGAAATCGAGATCTTCGTTCACGGTGCGCTGTGCATGGCCTACTCCGGCCGCTGCCTGCTCTCCGGCTACATCAACAAGCGCGACCCGAACCAGGGCACCTGCACCAACGCCTGCCGCTGGGAATATAACGTCCAGGAAGGCAAAGAGGACGACATCGGCAACATCGTCCACAAGCATGAGCCTATTCCGGTGACCAACGTCGAGCCGACGCTGGGCATCGGCGCGCCAACCGACAGCGTGTTTATGATTGAAGAAGCCAAACGTCCGGGCGAGTACATGACCGCCTTTGAAGACGAGCACGGCACCTACATCATGAACTCGAAAGATCTGCGCGCCATTGCCCACGTTGAGCGTCTGACCCAGATGGGCGTGCACTCCCTGAAGATCGAAGGCCGTACCAAATCCTATTACTACTGCGCGCGTACCGCGCAGGTGTACCGCAAAGCCATCGACGATGCGGCAGCCGGTAAACCGTTCGATACCAGCCTGCTGGAAACCCTGGAAGGCCTGGCACACCGCGGCTATACCGAAGGCTTCCTGCGCCGTCATACCCATGACGACTACCAGAACTACGAGCACGGTTACTCGGTTTCCGAGCGCCAGCAGTTTGTCGGCGACTTCACCGGCGAGCGCAAAGGCGCGCTGGCGGCCGTCGCGGTGAAAAACAAGTTCACCAAAGGCGACAGTCTGGAGCTGATGACCCCGCAGGGCAACATGAACTTCACGCTGGAGCATCTGGAAAACGGTAAAGGCGAAGCGATTGACGTGGCGCCGGGCGACGGTCATACCGTCTGGCTGCCGGTGCCTGAAGAGGTGGAGCTGAAGTTCGCGCTGCTGATGCGTAACTTCAACGGTGAAAGCACCCGAAACCCACACGGCAAATAGTCAATCAGGGAAATTTTTTCGCGCTGGGATAATTCTTAGAATCGGATCACATACCGCTTCGTTCAATACGGGTATTATCCCCCCGCTGAAAAACATAACCCATAAATGCTAGCTGTACCAGGAACCACCTCCTTAGCCTGCGTAATCTCCCTTACGCGGGCTTATTTTTTTGCATTAACACACGGAAATAAAAGGATTTATTTCTGGTCAAGTCCACACATTGACCACATCGAAAAAAGCCCTGCCATGTGCGGGGCTTTACTTTTCTATTATTCTAATGACACAATAAATTTCAAACATCTGTTTAATAAGGAAATTATTTTGAAACTCCTGAAAATTACGCTCATGCTATCCATCGCCCTCTTGTCCTTTACCTCACAGGCAAATGACGTCGCCACTATGAAAAAATCACTTAAACCATGGCAGCCAATCGAGGTTTCTAAAAGCAGTGACACGCTGACGGTGACACTCAACGAGAACCAAATTACCCCTACCGTCTACGATGCGATTATCAACGCCGGTGCCTGCATGGATATTTGGACAAAAGATGTCCCCATGAAATATCTGAAAACAGTCAAAGAGCTGCACATTCTCAACAAGCATAAAGCGCAGGGTTATGTGCTGGAAAACCCGCTCGATACCTGTCAGGAAATGGGGAAAGCAACGCCTGAGAAAGCAAAAGGGATCATGCTTTCACATACACGGCTTTTTAAGTAATCAGCATACAAAAAAACCTCGTTTTTGCGGCAATGCCGTTCAGTTAAGGAATTGAGGTTCGATAACACACACCTCGAGCGGAGTAAACATGTCTGAAAGCCTTGTTCATTCGTTATTCCTTGATGCACAAAATAAATTTTTATTCATAAAATCGTTTAGCCGTTCGACATTGTCGGTGTATGGGCTTTCCCCTACGCCTTATCTGAATGCTGGCGCTTGCCTTTCGTGTTCAACTAACAACTTCTAGAAAGTCATGATTTTTTGCACTTGTACATTGAAAAATAGCCATAAATTGTTAGCCTGTGCAATAGACTCAGCGACAGGAAAACGTCAGCATGCAGTGTAAGGCTAATAACGAAGTTTTAAAATTATAGGAATGGTCATGGATAATAAGCTAAAGGTAATTGAATTAAATAGCCTTGATCTGTTTCGCAAAGAATTACTAACCACTACAGAACCAGAAAAAGTGGAAGGATTGCTAAGATGGTATCTTCAATCATATGGCGGTGTTAACTTCAAGTTCGGTTATGACAGGCCAATATTTAGAGCACGGAAGTGCTCAAACGAATGCGGATATAATAATATCAGTGAGATATACCCCCCTCCTCCAGAGAAATGTAAAATAGGCCGAATGAATGAAGGTGGACAAGATATCTTCTATGGTGCCTATAGTATCGGAACAGCTTTAGCCGAAATTAACGCAAAGGAAGGGGATTATGTTCACATAGCTCATTTTGAAATGCCGAAAACCTCAGAGTCTGGAATGCGATGTTTTGCTATCGGCGAGGTATTTAATGCGTATCACGGTGTAAATACAATTTCAATCGAAGTGTTTAATGAAATTCGGGACGCCATTAGCAGGATTGGTAAGGATGACATCCGTGCTTTACTATCATATTTGTATATGGATGCCCTTTCTGCTGAGTTGCTAAATAGTGTCAATGCCCATGAGGTGAATTATATTTACTCAAGGATTTTTTGCCGTATTCTTCTTGATAAACATTCTGACGTTGATGGTCTTATTTATCCTAGCGCTAAAATAAAAGGGACGTCAAATATCGTTTTGCGCACTGAAGTTGTCAAGTCAAAAATGCAATTGGCTGCAAATCTTGTATTTAAAGTAAATAAGATTTACCCATATGGAATAGTTGATTTTAGTATAGTAAAACAGGCCAAAGGCTATACGCCAGATGGACGCATTGTATGGTAAGCCGAACTGCGGTTTGCTGGTTGAGAAACTGATGGGTCAGTTTGCGAGGCCGTCGCGCCTCATAACCTGATTGTTAGTGTCTGCTTGTTTTGGTAAGCCCATGCGCGTTCAGGCTTGTATCTTGTTGAAGGAAATAAAAATGACACCTGAGTATAGAATTGATGCTGAAAAAAGAATTGCTGATTATTTGATATCTCAAAATGTAGATAATATAAAGTACATGCAGGTTGAACAGTCATTTAACGAACTAGGCCACGAAGTTAATATTTGGAATGTCAGAACTAAAAACGATGGTAATTGGTGGGTTGCTGAAGGTGAATGCGTCCCTTTAAATCTATACACTCAAAATGAGTATTTCTTCTCTGCTGATGAAGTATATTCCTTTCATTTAGGCATAACGCAAAGACTGCAAGCAAAACATCATAATGATTTCAAACATGTTATTGATGAACTGCCTTTAGATATAGAGATGCTTCGCTCCATAAGTCGTAGGCTAAACGCGAGCGCGATTGCTCTGAACCATATTGACGGCCCTGAAAACATCCAAGCCATTGGGTTGACTTGCCGGGAAAGCATGATTGAATTAGCTGCGCATCTTTATAAAACACATAAGGATATCTTAAAAAAAGAGAATGTCAAAGCTGCTGACTTCAAGAGTATATGCCGTATAGTCATTGGGTTATATGCTACAGGAAAACGTAATTCGAGCTTAAGAAAATATTGTCGTTCGACTATTGAATCCGCGTGGGATTTATCCGCTGAAACGGTGCATTCTTCAAATAAAAATCTTCCCGATGCAAAAATTTGCCTCTTACTTACTTGCACTGCTGTTTCATTAATTCAAAACCTATTCCTTAAATTCATTGGTTTTGATCGTGAAATAAAATGCCATAATTGCCACAGTTTAAAAAGCGATATTTTTGAGTCTGAAAATGATAAACAACTACATGTAGTGTGTGTGGAGTGCGGGCACGTGGTGCAGGTTATTTCTGAAGAAGAGGTTGACGAGAAACCCTAGAAATACAGTGACTTCTAAACAAGCAGAAAGCCCGAGTTTATGGGCAGTCCACACAACGGGCGATGTCGATTAATTAAACAATTTGATCTAAGAGAATTTCATTTTTGTGCATTAAGGAATAACTAAGGAACAAGGCTTTCAGCCGTTTCCTCCGCTCGAGG
The DNA here is from genome assembly GCA_011754535.1 of Enterobacter asburiae. NCBI lineage: Bacteria > Pseudomonadati > Pseudomonadota > Gammaproteobacteria > Enterobacterales > Enterobacteriaceae > Enterobacter > Enterobacter asburiae. The sequence continues at coordinate 3,169,597 of JAAQVN010000001.1, forward strand.
TTCGGGTTATCGAACCTCAATTCCTTAACTGAACGGCATTGCCTCTTTTGCGGGGTTTACTTATGGTCACTGCCAGTGAATTTGTTGCTGGCCGGATGATGTAGGGTGCGGTGCCGCTGGTACTACTACCCCCGGCGATACGATAAAGCGCTCGACCGTCTCAGTGGTCACAAACGTCGCGCTGCAGTTGATGTTTGTGCACTGGTGATAGCGCTCTTTGGTCGTGTCAGTAAAATAGCGACTTGTGCGGGCGTGAGCGGCGAAATGGCATTTTGGACAGTGAAACATGTCGAGCACCTCATTTATTTTCCGATGCGCTAATTTTACTCAGTTTATCTTTATATAACAAACACATAAAAACAAATCACTGCGTTAATTCTTCGCTTTCGTACTCCACATCCGAAACCTTAACCTCAAGCTCTAAGCCCGTCGTGTAGCCGTTGCTGTTAAGGTTATGCACCACCCGGCTGATTATCCAAGCCTGCTCGTCTATGACGCGCTTAAAGCCTTTCACCGCGACTGGTGTTTCAGGAAATAAATCGGCGCGGCCAATAGCCAGCGATATTGAAAACTCAGCGACGCCTCGCTGCAGCTTGTCCCACTTCGCCTGAGCGGCGCGCATGGCCTGCGCCTTTGTCGCGTAGATGGTTGTAAGCTCCAGCACGTTGTCAGCCTCACCGGCCATATACTCACCCTCGCGCGCCTCCTGCTCTTTTTTGGCTTTGGCATTCGCCGGGGCTTTGGTCGCTTTCGGGTGCTGCAGCGCGCGGAGGTGCTTCTCTTTGGGCTTACGCTTGAGCTTCACCTTTTGCTTTTGCGGCTTCGGGTCTTTGGTGTGCAGCCATTTTGCCGACACACCGGTGTAGGCTTCCCGGTCAGCAATGGCAAACTGATGACGATCGCCGTCCCCGCGCTCAAGCGTCATCTGCGGAATGGGCTTCCCGCTGGCAGTCTTACCGCTCCCCGCTTTCAGGAATAACAGTTTCCCTGCTTTTACCGAAACCGCCGCCCCGTTCCGGTCTGCCAGGCGGGACAGAAACACCGCGTCGGATTCCTGCGACTGGTCAATGTGAGGCACTGTGACGGCTTTCAGCGTGTCGGCCACGCTGGCCGTCAGCTTATTGCGTGCCGCAATCGTCTCGACAATTTGCCCGAGCGTGGTGTCATGCCATGACTGTTCCCGGCGCGAGTTCAGCGACCCGCGAAAATCAGCGCTTCGCCCCCTGATAGTCAGCGTATCAGGCGCGCCCCTGTGCTCGATTTCGTCGACAGTGAACGTCCCTTTTTTTATCAGCGCGGAATCCTGCCAGCCTAACCACAGCGTCAACGTTGCGCCGCGCGGTGGCAAAGCTATCTGACCGTCAGTGTCATCGAGCTCGATATCGAGCTGGTCGGCCTCGAATCCGCGATTGTCGGTCATGGTCAGGCTGATAAGGCGGTCACTAAAATCCTGCGTGATATCGTCGTTATCCAGCTTGAGCATAAACGCCGGGGCTATCTTCGCCCCGGCCTGAATATCCATTCCCGTAATCATCCCGCCAGCCCTCCCAGCCAGTCACCGGCAGACGTGACCAGATTGTCGGCCTGCGTTTTCAGGTCGCCATACATGGCCGCCAGCGATTTCTCGACCCGTTTAAGGGACAGGCTAAACTCGATTTTTCTCGCCGCCCCGTCACTGAATAGCTCGGTGTGCGTGTGCGTCACTTTGTCGATGACATACATGCCGTGGATCATGCCCGTTCCGTCAATCAGCGGCCACGCGCGCCCCTCGTCTGCCATCAGCTCGATGGCGGTCAGTGACAGGCGTCCGCCGGTAATTTCGGGATAGAGAACACCCGACAGCGTGCGCGTGGTTTCCCCTTCCCCGAGATACTGGTAAGCCGGTGGCTTGCCGATACGGTCATTTGACGCCCAGCGGTAATCCTTCGAATACTGCATGGACTGATAGGGCAGTGTGCGGCGCTCAAATACAAATAAGCCCAAAACCATTAACATGCTTTATCCCCCTCAGTCATGACGCATACTTGAGCGCTGACGCGCACGGTTTTCCCGGTCGAGTTTATCGACAGCCTCTCGGAGCTGGCGGTCAAGGTCGCTGCCCGGCGCGATGCCACCATTCAGGTGAATGTTGTATTCAGGCTTGCTCTGGTCGACGTAAGTCTTACCCGTGGGCGCAGTTACCGGCTGATACTGATAGCCTCCATATGCAGAGGTTGCCGGAATATAAGACCTATTTTGTGAGCCGGTGGCGGCACTGGCTTTTGCGGCCTTCTGGTCAAGGTCGCTTGATTCTTTATTGATAACCCCGAGCTTTTCCAGTAACCAGTTAACGCCGGTACGCAATGTATTAAAGCTTTTGAGCGGTAACATCAGCGCTTCGGCCAGCATCTTACCGAACATCACACCCGCATTTTTGCAGCTGTCGAGCGTCTCCTGCGTCGACTTAACCGGTGCGATCAGGTCTTTAAACCACTGCCACGCCGCTTTAAGTTTGTCACCCAGCCAGTCAAAAACCGGCTTTAACGGTTCGAATAACTCCACTACAGGGGCAAAAGCCTGCTTTATTCCCTCCATTACGCCTGAGAAAAATGCGCTTATTGGCTCCCAGTATTTGCGGATGAGCAGCGCACCGGCGATGATGGCAACGCCAATAGCCACAATCGGCCAGGTAAGCGCCCCGAGCACAGAGACAATGGCTGCCCCCATTGCGGCCAGATTTGCACCGAGAACACCGGCAGCGGCCATAATCACGTTGAAACCCGTTACCACCGGCCACGCTATCAGGCCAATCCCGCCCAGCACGCCAATCAGCGCCAGCCCACCACCTGCAATTAACCCGATGGTTGACGCAAGTGTTTTGTTATTGGTGATCCAGCCGTCGAGCTTTAAAACATATTTCGTGGCGGTTTTAGTGAGCTCACGCAGTGAGCCCTCCTGCTGGTCAAACAGGTCAGTACCGACGGCCTCATAGGCTGACTGGAATTCTTTGAAGTCGCCGCCGAGGTTGTCCTGCATGATTTTGACCAGCTCAGCGGTTTTCCCGTCCGAGGCTTTAAACGCCGCCGTGAGCTGGTCGAGTTTGCCGCTTGAGGCAGCGGTCATCAGTACCGCCGCCGCCGAGCTGGCTTCCTCACCGAAAATGGTTTTCATGTATTCGCCTTTCTGGCTTGTTCCGAGATTGTTTTTCTCAAAACTGCGCTGCATTTCTTTCAGAATGGCGAATATCGGGCGCGTGTTGCCCTTGCTGTCAGACGTTTTAACGCCGAGCTCTTTGATTGCCTCGTATGCCTTACCGGTCGGAGCCTGCAGGCGACTCAGGACGGCACGGCTGCCCGTCCCCGCCATCGAGCCGGTGATTTTGGCGTCATGGAGCGAGCCGACCATCGCGGCGGTCTGCTCGATACTGACCCCGGCATTTTTTGCCACCGGCGCAGCATAGGTCAGCGCGTCGCTCAGCCCGTCAAAGTCAGCGGCCGTTTTGTTCATGGTCATCGACAACACGTCGCCGATGTGTGCGATCTGGTCGTTTGACATCTGAAACGCGGATTTCATACCCGTCAGCAGCGCGGCGTTTTCTTCCATCGAGCGACGGTTAGACAGCGCCATATTCAGCGTGACTGGCGTCGCCGCCTGAATCGCTGCGGCATCCCCGCCGCTTTTCGCAATGATAATCTGCGCGCTCGCCGCATCATCTGCAGACGCAGCGGTATTGTCCCCGAGCTGGCGCGCCTGTTTGCGCAGCGCCTCCATTTCGGGTGACTGTTTATCGACCCCGAGCACGGCCTGTAGCTCAGAGTTTTTCTGTGCAAAGTCATAACCGGGTGTAAGTAATTTCACTCCGGCCATCGTTCCCGCCGTGGCGATACCGACGCCCGCCGCGCCTGCCGCTGCAGCGCCTCCGGCAAGGGATTTACCGGCCTGATAACGCTCTTTAACGCGACTCAGTCGCGCCTGCTGTTGACTGACCCGCGCCAGTGCCTCGCGCTGCCGGTTTAGCTGCGCAGTCGTTTCACTGATGCTGGTTTTCAGGCGGCGCTCATCCGCCGAGAGAGTACGGGTGTTAATCCCGGCCTGCGCGAGCTCGGTGCGCTGGCGCTGTACCGACTGCCTGAGGCTGTTGTATTTGAGCTGCAGGTCAGCGGCGGATTTCTTTGCCGCCTCCATCGCGCGCGCCTGCGCGGTTGTAGGGTTCTGCGTGTTTTTAAACTGGACGGCCAGCGCGGCGGCTTCCTGTTTCGCCTTGTTAAGCGACTGGCCTGTCACGGCAAGCTGTGCGCTCGCTTTCCTGAATCCGTCAATTCGGCCAGCCTGCGCATTCAGTTCGCGCAGGCTGTTTTGAGAAGTGCGGATATCGCCGGCAAGGGTCTTGCTGGCAGTCTGGATAGCTTTAAGCGGTCGGCTTGCCCGGTCAACTGCGTTCAGCAGTACCTCAAGTCTGACGTTATTGCTCATGGTGGTGTCCGCTTCGCTGCAGCGCCTTTTCGCGCCATGTGATGAGCTCGGTCACGCTCAGGGAATTTAGCTCTGATGGCGGCCAGTGAAATATCACCGCGATATCCGCCATCAGGTCATCGACCGAAAGGTTATCCGGGAAGGTCAGCGAGCCGAAGATGGCGACAAAAAACCGACCACCTTTCCGGCGAACAAAATCAGGTCTGATGCTTCCAGACGCATGACCTCGGGCTCGGTCAGCGCCGGGTACGTCATGCGCGGCAGCACCTTAATCAGCGCATCGACGTCAGAGTTAGCCAGCGAGGCCAGACTCACGCCGCGCAGAGTCCCGGCGTTGGGTTTGGACACGGTCACCTGTTCGATTTTTTGCTCACCGCGCATGATGGGATTATCGAGGATCACAATGTTCGGGTTTTCGGTTTCGGTGGTGACGGTTTCGTTGATGTTTTCCATGATGTTGCTCTCTTTGAATGTGAGTAAGTGACCGGCCAGCCTGGCTGACCGGTTAACGGGTTACAGGCCAATCGCCCGGCGGTGCTCAGCGAGACGGTCGACGCCGTCGACTTTCATCACCATGTTGACGACGTCAATCTCGATGACCTCTTTGCCGTCAATCGTGAGCTGGTAATACGAGCACTCGGTCGCGATTTTGGTCGTGCCGCTTTCGCCCTGTTTGTTCTCGCCGCCGTCGTACTCCTTGTGACGGCCACGCATGACCACCTCAACGGCGGAAATTGCGCCGGTATCATCGCGCTGGAATGAGCCGGTGAAGCGCAGCGGCACGCTGTCGGCACCCGGTGACGCGTACTGCGCCCACAGCGCGACGTCAGGCAGGCCGCCCAGCGTCCACTCAAGCGACAGCGCGTCGTCGTCGAGGCCGAGGTCAATAGACACCGAGCCCGGCATCCCGCCGCCGCGATATTTCTCAAGCTTGCGGGTCAGCTTTGGCAGGGTGACGGATTCAACGACGCCCATGTAGCTGAGACCGTCGTTAAACATGTTCAAGTATTTCAGTTTGCGTGGTAACGCCATGCTCTGAGCTCCTTAGCTGTTGACCGAGTCTGACAGGTCTGCCAGATAGGTATCGGTGATGCGCTGGCGCAGGGTCAGGTTTTCCAGCGGCGGGACGGGGGTGTAGTCGTAATCGATATACAGTTTCCCGGCTTTGAGGGTTTCCACGCTGTTTGACTCCGGGTCGTACCAGCAGGAGCCGTCAACGATATAGCCGTTGTTTTTCAGCTCGCGGAATTTGGCATTGATACCGGCGACGATGTCGCGGATGAGCGTTGCAGAAACGGGCTTATCCATCGCCCACGCGTGCGCTTCCGCCATCGTGTCGGCCAGCACCTGCGCCGTGCGGGTGTAGTTTTCAAACACGAATAATGGATCGTCCGAGCAGGTTCGGTTACCCCAGAATTTAAAGCCATCGTTGCGGATGAGCGTTGTCACCCCGGCCTGATTCAGCAGGTTGGCGTCGGTGGCCTGCTCCTGCAAATCCCATGAGACCGAGGCGCTGACGCCGGTGACGCCATTCACGCCGACGTTGGACAGCGTTTTGTGCCAGCCGGTATCCTGGTCGATTCTGGCGCGCAGGCCGAGCGCGCGGGCGGTCGCCCATGCAATATCGGTTTCGTTCGCCATGGTGTCCCATGCCAGAAAATCAGGGTGAATGACCATGAGCTCGCGCTGGCTGAAGTTCTCACGGTATTTAATGGCGTCGGAAATGGTCTTGCAGCCCCACGCGCTCACATAGCCGAACGCGCGCAGGCTCTGGCAGGTCGACGCAAGCGCGGTCGCCACTTCCTGCGTATCCAGCCCCGGCACGCCGAGAATGCGCGGCTTAACGCCGGTGACGGTTTTCGCTGTTAACAGCGCTTTCAGCCCGGTGTATTTGCCGTTTTCGTCGGTCGTGCCGATGATGTTGGAAATGGTTTCTTTCTGCGCCGCTTCCGGGTCTGACGGGTCGTCGACACCTTCGGGAACGCGCACCACCACAATGACCGGTTTGCACTGGTCGGCGATGGCCTGCAGGGATTTTGACAGCGTGCCTTTTTTACCGGCCTTACCGATCGCCGTTTGCACGCTGGTAATCAGCACCGGCTCGTTCAGGGGGAATGTCTTTGCGTCAGCATCGCTGGCCGTGCAGACCATACCGATGATGGCCGTCGAGACGGTGGAAATGGTGCGCGTGCCATCATTAATCTCGATGACCTCGACGCCGTGATGATAGTCGCCCATCTGTTTAACTCCGTGGTTAAGGGGTGCGACTATTTTCTGTTGTGTGTCGCGCAGGCGCGATGCAATGCCGTTGGTGGAGGGATAACACAACATACAAAAAAGCCCTCCGGGTGGAGGGCTTCGTTTATTCTGGTCTTTCCGGCCATTCAATATCCGGTGCCGCAGAGGTGTCGATCGCGTTCAGCGCCTGAATGTATTTCATCCATATAATCAGGCTGGCCTTGTCATTGTCGCTGATAATGCCGAGCTGCAGCTCGGTTTGCCAAAGGCTGATAGCGCTTTGCGTCTCTGTCAGCAGAGTGGATTTTTTCTGTTCTGCCTCCTTAACCTGACCGCTTTTCTGCGCGTTCTTATCCGTGACCCATTCGCTACCGTTCCAGCGGTCATAGGGGGTCGACGGTGCAATCGTAGTTACGCCGACGGCATAGTCACCGGGCGCGGTAATGTTGACTGGCTGACCGGTTTCCGTGTCATAAACCGTCTCACCGCGGTGGTCTGCGACATACTCCCACCCGTCAAGACTGGCCGCGCGGCACACCGCGAAACCTTCTTTTTCTTCGACCGGTGCATCGGTGCAGGAATTAGCAGGAATCCCCACGCCCAGCGCCAGAAACTCGACAGAGGACGTCAGATATTCGCGGGTTTCACCGTCATAGTTATAAACGGTCATGTCACCGGCTTTTATGGTAATGCCCTGTTTATTCAGCGTTGCTTTCGCCATTATGCCGCCCTCACGATGTAGTTAAATGCAACGTTGCGTGGGCGAGCGCCAAATGATGACTTTTGCCCGGTAATTGTTGAAATTATCCCTGACGTGCTTATGTGTGACCATGACGGGCTGTTGTCGACAACGCTATCAAAATCACTCAGGGCTATGTATAGAGTTCCATCAGAATAACCACCGGGGAACATCCCAACCCCTGAGCCAAACTGAGCGGATAATAGCGCTCGTCCATTATCTATCCCGCGCCCGTCATCCCACCCTCGCAAAAACTCACTGCGCAAGTCAGGCAATTTACCGGATGGATAAGCGACAGCCAGCTTTGGATATTTCACCTTGTCAAAAACCGCGCCGTTGCATTTAAGCCAGCCCTCCGGCGGAGTTGCCTGTGGCCACGGCAGCGGAAAACCGACCGGAATATATTTATCAATATCCGCCGTTTTGAGGTATTGCGTGTGCGGGTCTGCAGCGGCGAGGTGTGCGGCCAGCAGATTATCGGCATAGGCTTTCACCTCGATAACCTTATCCTCGACATACTGGCGCGTTGCCAGCACCACCGACGGGTCGATTTTCAGGGTAATCGCCGACGTGCTCGACACAATCAGAATCATGCGAATGGTCTGCGTGCGGCCGCTCCCCTCCTGCAGCTGCGGTTTGTAGGTCTCCGGGCAGTTTGCCACGGCAATCAGAATCCCCTCATCATCGTAGAGGCCAATCTCGCGGATCCAGAAACCGCCCTCATTCTCGGGAATAATCTGTTCCGCGATAATCTGGCTGGTATTGGCCGGGTCAACGTTTAGCAGGTTCAGCGGCGCGATGCGCTTCTGGTTAATGAGCTTTGTCTGCGACGGGTCCGGGGTCGGCAAAGTACCATTCGCATCGCCGACGGCCATCTGCGTCAGGTTTAGTCTGGTACCGAGTGCCGCCGCGTTCGCCAGCCGCGCCGCGCCCTGATTGGTCAGAATGGCAAAATATTTTGCGGTCATGCGTTCACTCTCAGGTTATCAATCAAATGGATGGCCGAGGCCGGGTAATATTCACCGCCGACGACAATCTCCTCGGGGGTGTAAGGGTAAACGGTCAGTGAGTCGCCGTCGTAGCATCCCGCGCCGACATACAGCTCGCCGGTCGCACTCAGGCTGATAGCCAGCCCGGTGAGGTGGCGGCTTGCCGGTTTGGCGTCTTCAATCAGGCGCTCTAGCTCCTGATACATTTCGTCAGTGATGCCACTGTCGAGCACGCCGACAACGAGGCGGAAGGTGCCTGGCGCCTCATTGAGTTGCCACCACTCGCGCACCTCAATCAGAAAGCCGAGCGGCTCGACCACCCGACGCAATGCGCTGATGGTGCCTTTGTGCTGATGGACGAAAAACGACGACGCGCAGACGCTGCGCTTTGTCGCCTCCGGCCACTTCTCATCCCACCGGTCGACCGACAGCGCCCACGCCAGATACGGCAGCAGGTTTACCGGGCAGGTGCGCCAGTTCCACAGAGTGCGCAGCGGTACCGGCACGCGCTGAATGTCAGCGAGCGCGGCAGCGGCGGCGACCTCCAGCGGCGACGAGCCAACGGGTAACAGCCGGTCACTCATCCGAGCCCCCGATAGTTATCTGGTACTCGGTACAGTTCGACGCCTGCGACTTACTCAGCACAATGTCGGCCTGCGGTGATGCCAGCTCGACACGCTGCACCCCCTCAACATGCAGCGCCGCATAAATGGCTGACAGGCGGATATCACGCCCGAGGCGGTGCTGCGCACTGATATAGCTCTGAAGCCTCTGCTCCGATGCCTGCCTGATGGGCTCAGACTCGGGGCCGGGGTAAACGTAGATCGTCGCATCAATCTGGTACGGTACAATCTCCGCCGACTGGACGGTCACCCGGTCAGCCACCGGTCGCAAATCTTCGGCGTTCAGCGCCTTATCAACAATCGCCAGTAATTCAGGGCTCGCGGTGCCGTCACCCTCGCGCGATAAAACGGTAATCGTCACGCAGGCGGGCGACGGGCTTTCGACCGAGACGTCAGCGACCCGCCCGTCGGCGCTGCGGCCGTGATACTCATAAGCACCGACCGGACCCGCCACGCTCAGGCCTTCAAATGCCTGTTGCGTACGCAGACGGAGGTCGGTGTCGGACTCCATAACAGCAGGCGTCGGCGGTATGGTGGTGTCATCCGCCGGGGTGATGGTCAGTCGCGCGGTATTGTTGTTCCCGGCCACGACGTCAAGATCGTGACCGGTTGAATAGGCCAGCGTTACCGCCTGCGCGGCTTCATTCACACGCTGACGCCAGATAACTTCACGGTAGGCGTTTTCCTGCAGTAGCTTCACAATCGGCTCTGACTCAAGTGCCAGCGTCCGGGCGATAGCCTCCTGCTGATTTTCGGGATAAAGCGAAATTAGCGTCGCAATGCGTTCGGCAAGAATGGTTTCAAAGTCCAGTTCTTCCACCACATCGGGAACGGGTAACTGATTCAGGTCAACGGTTGCCATAGTGATTTAACTCAGTGGAATGGTGATGAAAAATGGCTGGCCGCCGGTGGAGCGGGTGCCGGTGATGTCGACATACAGCCCGCCGTCGGTCTCCGACCGTTCAAAGGTAATGGTCGAGAGGTCTACGCGTGGCTCCCACTTCTGGATCGCGGAATAACACGCGGCCATAATCTGCAGGCGCAGCGCCGGAGTCTGCGGCTGGTCAATCATCTGCGACAGGAGCGAGCCGTATTCACGACGCATGACTCGCGAGCCAACCGGCGTGACCAGAATGTCGCGCACGCTTTGCCGGATATGCTCAATCTCAGAGACACTGAGCCCGGTCTGGCTGTTCATTCCCAGATAACGCACCGTCATTGCGTCCCCTTAGTCCAGCTTCCGCCGCTCTGTACGTTGCCGTGCGCGTGGTTATCCACCTGCACACCGTTTGATTTCAGTGTGCCGCCGGTGTGCTCGATGTTCCCGCTCATCGTCCCGCCTTTCAGCACTTCGAGCGTGCCGGTCGTCAGCTTGTTGGTGCATACAACTTCCGGCGTATCGAGCGTGATACGGGTAGAGGCTTTCACCAGCACCACCGGTACGGTGGCCGTAATGGACTCAGACGCGGTGACGTCGGCGGTCTTGATGCCTGACACGGTTAGCGCCCCGCTTTCGGGTTCGTATTCGATAACCGCCCCGTCAGGAAAGGACGCATGAAATGCATCAGGAGAGGCAGACGGCGCGGGATTGTCATCAGAGAAAATGCCGGGCAGCACAAACGCGGTATCGAGCTCGCCGCCGACAGCCAGTAAAAGCACCTGCTCGCCAACAGATGGAGCCCACCATACGCGCGAGCGACCGGCGCGGCAGGTTAGCCAGTTCAGCCAGGTGGTTTCCATGCCGCCGGTCTGGACACGACAAAGCCCCTCGTCGTGGTCGATGTCTGTCACGATGCCGGTGCGGATAAGGTTGCGGATCGCGCGTGCGATTTCCTGCAGAGAATTTAGGTTAGTCATAACGCTATGATGAATTAATTATCTATAAATCCTACCTAACTCACTTGTATTACATATCTCACAACGATAGATTAATGATGCCCTTTCATTGAAAAAAGGAACAATAACAATGCATGCAAAGGATGTATTTACACCGGGTAAATATCCCACCCACACTTTAGTTGACGTCCATTTGGCGGCAAAAGAGCAGCAACTCAAAGATGCGCTTGAGCTAGGGACAATGCTTGTTTCGATATCTGGACCATCTAAATCAGGTAAGACTGTCTTTGTTAAAAAAGCATTGGGTAATGAAAATCTCATAGAGATAACAGGTGCAGGAATTCACTCAGCAAATGACCTTTGGATGCGAGTATTTGATATATTAGGCACTCCCGTAACCCAAGTTCAGACAAAAACCCATACCAGTTCAGTTTCAGGGACTGGTAAGGCGTCAGGTCAAGCAAGCATATTTGTTGCTAAGGCAAATGTTGAAGGGTCTGTTACTGGCGGTTATTCACATGCATCACAAATCGCTGAAAGTTTTTCTGTGGATCCCTTGCAATTATTAAAAAAAGAGATCGGCGGGACAGACTTTGTTGTTTTCATTGATGACTTTCATTACATCAGCAAAGAGGTTCAAGCTGAATTAGCTAGACAAATTAAAGATGCCATAGCCAACAACTGTAAGTTTATATGTGCTTCAGTCCCCTATCACTCAGATGATGTGATAAGAGGTAATGCAGATTTAAGAGGCCGAATTTTTAATATCGACTTTGACTATTGGGATGAAAGCAACCTTACAATGATTGCAGAGATGGGCTTCAAGCTATTAAATATCGCCCCGGATACTAATGTCATCTCAAATCTCGTCAAAGAGTCAGCGGGCTCACCACAACTTATGCAGTATCTCTGTCTCAACTCTTGTTATGAAATTAATGCGCGCTCTACATCAATAACATCGACTACATATCCTAACAACCCTGACCTTTTAGAAAAAGTTTGCAGAAGGACGCTTGCGTCTGCTGACTATAGTTCGATAGTTGATAAAATGAGAGATGGACCCAAAACGAGAGGCTCTGACCGTAAGGCATATATTTCGACAGAAGGTTGGCAAGGTGATGTTTATGTTTTCCTATTAAAAGCAATCGCTCTCAACCCACCAACATTAACATTCCGATATGCAGACTTAGTCTCCCGCGTTCAATCCTTATGTATTGGCGAAAGTCCTTCAGGCTCCGGCATAACGAGCGCTTGTCAACATTCTACTGCCATAGCAAACACCGCTGCTGCAAATAATATAATAGAATTCGACCAAGAAAACGATGTTCTCGATATTAGAGATCCTTATCTTTTATTCTATCTCCGCTGGATGGATTAAATTTATTCATGGGCGCTTAACGCGCCCTTGTTTTCATGTGTTTTTATGTATCGATTGCATAATTATTTTTTGTACCAACTCTCTGCTTGTCCCATCAAAACCTAAAAGTGGCCGCGCTACATATTTCACTTCCTGACTAAAGTGATTAGGTTTATCTGTCAAACCAAACTGATGTACATTTGCAATTCGTTGCACTTTCTGCGTAAATTCCACCACCGCGCTGTTTTCACGGCCAGTGGCTTTCATGTACCGGCTTGTCCTGAGCTTCTGGAACATCGCCCGTTTAATCCGCCCGGTCTTAGCCCTGAGGCGTTGTCGCTTTCGCGCCTGATAGTGGGAGCCGTCCGGGGCTTTTTGCAGTTTTATGCGTTGCTGTTGCGACTTGCGCAGCTCTTTTGCTATCTCCCCGGCCAGCTTCCGGCGCGCTGCCGGTGACAGGGCAGCGATCAGACCGTTGAGTCGGTCTTCAAAGGGCTTAAATTCACTCATCCCATTTACTCGCCAGCTCCCCGTCAAGATAGAGCTCTTTTGGTGGAGTTACGGGTTCCGGCAGCGGAGGCTCAGGGGCATAGCTCACGTGCAGCGCGCCGTTTTCCTCTTTGATAATGGTTCGCTCGGTTAGCTGCAGGCTGATACTGATATCAACACTGTCCCCGTCGTTCAAATCCATCTGGAAACGGTAGCCCTTTTTGCGGCCGTCATCGAGCGTGCAGATATCCGGCTGGTTTTCCCTGAGCCACGCGGCCACCGGTACGAAAATCATGTCAGGGTCGCCCACAAAGTCACACACGATCACGTTCAGGGTATAAATTTTCTCATGCGACAGCGAGGACGCGAGACGCGCATCGATATTCCCCTCATCGGCAAAGATGCGCATCATTTCGGGGTTTGTTTCAAGCTGCGGGACGGCTTTAATCAGCGCTTCGCGCAGGCTGCGTGCTTTCTTCATCGAGTTTATCCTGACAGTCTTTGACGGTTTCAACCTGCAGCGCGCAGGCGGCGAGCGCGTGCTCAAGCCTGCGAATATCGGCGCTCAGGTCGCCATTAGTGGCCGGGTCGCTTCCCGGCATCGGGCAATAGCTCACCTTCGGGCAGGCGCTGTAAACAATGACCGGCGGAGGCGCAACCGACGCGGGTGTGCAGCCGACGCACAACATCAGGCAGCTCAGCGCTGTACCAGCGGCGTAGGGTTTCATTCTCATTAATCAGCCTCGTAATGGTTTCTTCACGCCGCACGGCCATCGCACCGGCGGCCAGCAGTTCGCCGCGTAAACTGACCTGTGCGGTTTCATTTCGCCTGGCAATTCCCTGCGAAACGGAAAGCTGATTTTTCAGCATTCCGATCGCGGTTTTTTGTTCAGTGGCGACCCTGTTCGCCCGTTCAAACGAGCGCGTCAGGTTGCCGTTTGCATGACGCTGCCAGAGCACAACCGCAATAAGCGCGGCCAGTAAAAACAACATCACTTTCATTGAATCCCCCTGAGGCAGTAAGCACGCTCGCGCGCGCGGCGGTTTTCCAGCCCTTTGTTAATTTCGCCGTTCACGTAAACCCAGCGGGTAAGCTGGTCGCACGCCTGCGGCCACTGCTGGCGTTTGATAAACGAGACCAGCGTCGACCGGCAGGCCGCGCCGGTTCCCACATTGAATGAGAAACTGACCAGCGCGTCGTAAACCTGCGGCGGCATTTTTACCGGCGCGCATACGGCCAGACGTTTCTCGACGTTCAGCACATCCGCGACGAGATTCGCCGCCGCCTGCCGCTTGGTGATTTCCCCCTTTGGCACGACGCCTGCAGTGTGGCCGATGCCCGACGTCCACACTCCCGCGCTGCACTGGTAAGGCGTCAGGCGACAGCCTTCGAGGTCGGCAATCAGCGCCAGCCCCCCGGGCGAGGTGTTAAGCAGACGAAAGTCAGGCATCAGCGCTGCCAGCGCCAGCACGGAGGCCACACTGCACTTTTTAACGATTGATTTCACGAATAGCCCCTTTATCGAGTCCGAGGGACGTCAGATAGATATAGGTTTTGCGCTTAAACCAGTAGTTCGTCAGCGCGGTAAAAATGGCGCATCCGCCGCCCACGTAAAGCGCCATCTTTTCGGGGGACATTGCCCCGACATACGCCAGCCCCACGGCCAGCCAGTAGGCGATAAACGTGGTGATTTTTTCCATACTCAGTCCCATAGATTCACCGTTTCGGTTCTGGCCGCGCTCTCGGTCTCAGGCAGCTCAATTGCCGTGCCGTGCGGGAGGATGACGCCGAGCTCAGACAGGCCGGGATTTGCCTCTAAGACGGTTTCGACCACGCCCTCAGTGCGCCCGTAGTACCGGGCGCAAATCGCGTCGAGGGTGTCGCCCTGCAGCGCATATGCTTTCATCAGATTTGCCCCACAATGCAGCGCGCTTTGTCCTGGATGCGCGCGACAGACCAGCGCATATCCCGCCACATTTCATCGATAGTGCTGTCGATGCTGTCGGCTTTTTTGTCCCCTTTGGCGGTCGCATCCACGCCGCGAAAACGCTCATAAAGCGTGGCCGTCGTCATCGAACACACGGCGTTGAAGTAGTGGAAAACGCGCACGCTCTCGCCGTCGAGCTTGTCCGTCGGGACATCCGCCAGCGTGGCGTAACCGGCATCGAGCTGACTTTCGCGCCAGTCGCTCAGCTCCGCGTTAGTCTCCGCGATCGCGGTCTTAATCGCCCGGCGCAGGCGCACGGGGGAAACGGTCTGCTCTAAACGCATTTCCTCGCGCACGCGCTTCGGATCAACGTCAGGAAAAAACGGGGTGTTTTTGATTACCGGCTCGCTCACGCCCGGTGGCGGTATCACCACGCCCGGCACATCCTGCGGCTCTTTTTTTGGCTCAATAATCAGCGTCGTCATGACAACCTCGGGTAATGGGTGGGCGGTGGACGCCGGTCGCAGTCAGGGCAATTGATACCCGCATTGACCGGCGTGCCGCCCGGCTCGGGGAGCGCTCGGTTAACCTGCGGCTTTTTCCGCCTTTGGTGGACGCCCGCGCCGTGCCGCCGGTTTAGCGGCAGGTTTGCGCGTGCGCGGTTTAGTCTTTTGGGTTTTCGGTGCCGGTTCGGGTTTTGGCCTGAGCTGACGCTCTAACTGCTCAATGTCTTTTCGAACGCCGATAGTGCTTTCTAACTGGATCGCACGCTGCAGGTGCGCCAGCGCCTCGGGCAGTTGCTTTGCATCACGCAGCACGTAGCCGGTGATTTTGTGCAGCTTCGCGCGCACGATATCGGGCATATCCGCGCGCTCGGTCAGCGCGAGGGTGTCGAGCAGGTTCGACAGTTCGACCGGCTGTTTAGCAGCAAGCAGGCGTTGCGCGGCCAGTGCCACCTCTTCGGCCAGAAGGTAAGGCGTCGGACGTCGACCGGTCGGCATGGTCAGGCCGTAGGTCATGGCATAACGGGCAATTTCCAGCGCCCCGGCGATATCGTCAGCATCGAGACGCCAGAGCATCACCGTCATGACGATGTCATCCTGCGCGCCTTTGCCGTTTTCGAGGACGCCGGCGACCCACGGCAGATAGAACGGCAGCAGCTCGCGCTTTTTGTCTGCCTTGCGCTCATTGGATCGGATTTGTTTCAGCGTGCGGTTGTCTGCGGCCAGCTTAACGAGCATCTGCTCATAGGCAGTTGCATTGCGCAGCGGGACGGCAGCCCGCTGCGCTGTTTCAGAGGCCGAGACCCGCATCATGTGACGCGCTGCGGGACTCTTCATGGCTTACTCTCCGCTTTCCGGTGCTGCAGGCGCGGAAGCGCTTTCCGGTGCTGCCGGTGGGGTAAAGTCACCGAGCTTGATGTTTTCAATCAGGCAACCGGCGGCGTAAGCCTCGACCACATAGTCAATATTCATTGACTCGTAGTTTTCTACGCGGTCTTTTTTCGGTTCTTCAATGATGGCGCGACGGTGCGCGTCATCCATGAAGTAAATCGACAGGTTGTCGAGACGCGTCACCATCAGCCCATCAGCCGGGAAGTAAGGCACGCGCACGGCTGGCAGGTTGCCGATTCGCTTCTGGCTGATGATGATGTCAGCGGCCAGCGATTCGGTGTTTGCCTGCTCCTGATTGACGATAGGGAAATACTTATCCGCCATCAGCTTACGCCCGGTGATGACGACGAGCTCCGGGTCATCCTGATAAATCTCGTCAATCAGGTTACTGGTGGCATCCATGACCAGCGCGTCGAGGTTCGCATAGTCGCCGTTTTTACCCACGCGGATCACGTCGGAAATGACTGTGCCGTCCTCGTCGGTGACTTTCGACATCACGCGCGCTGGCGCTTCTTTGCGGTACTTCTGCAGCCAGCCGACGGCCACATCCTGCAGCAGCGGATTGTTTTTGCGGTTCGAGGTTTCCGCTCGGGTAGTACCGTTGAAACCGGCCATGATGAAATCGAGGGACTGACGTTTGATGATGGCGTCACGGATACGGGTCTGGAAGTCCTGGAATCGCGCCCACAGGTCGAGCTGTTTGTAGCGGATATGGAAGTCAAAGTTAATCTGGGCGCACTCGTATTTATTTGACTCCAGCGCGGTAAAATCAGCGGTCTTACGCTCATCATCACCGGCGGTGTCGGTGGTGCTCGCAATTGTGCCGTTAACACCGACCCCGACCTTTTCGCCTTTCAGCTCGTCGACCGGCACGATGTTGATTTTGGTCAGAAACGCGGATGACATCTGCAGGGTGGTCATCAGGGTTTGCGTGACCGATGGCTCGACGGTGAATTTCTTCGCCACGTCATCGGTGGAAACGCCGTTCAGCTCCGCGACGCGGGACAGGTAGGCATTAAATTTAAAGCGGGTATCTTTACGCATGGTTTTTCCTGTTCGGGTAAAAGGGGTCAGGCCGGGCAGCACGCCCGGCGTGTTATCAGCAGTTGGTCAGCAGCTCGTCGCCCGTACCGCCTTTTGAAAGTTCGCGGCGCGGCTGGCTCTGGCTTTCGGTGTTATCGAGGGAGCTTTTGAGGGCGTTAAACGCCTGCGCGCTTTCTTCCGCCTTGCTGGTCACGTTCTGCTTAAGCTGCGCAAAAGCGGTCTCCAGCTCGGTGATGCGCTGGTCGGTGGCGCTGAAATTGGTTTGCACCTGCTCGGTGATGGTGGTCACAGCCTCATGCACATCAGCGAAACGGGCGTCATCGCTGACCTGCTTCCGGCTGAAAATGGCCTTAACCATATCGGTAAGGCTGTTGAGCATGGTGTCGGGGACGTCTTCAAACTCCAGCTCAGCCAGTGAGGCCACAGAGAAAACGTCATCCGGCTGGTCTTTTTTACCGGCGAGCGGGTTCTGCGCGGCGCGGCTGCAGAATTCGAGGTATTCCGTGCCGAGGCTTGCCGGGTCATCGGTGACGGCCAGACCAACGAGATAACACTTGCCACTGTTGGCAAAGTTCGGGCGGATCTCCATGGAGGTGTAAACCTTCTGCCCTGCCTTAACCATGCTGACCAGCTCGTCGAGCGGCTGGATTTTGCCGTACAGCGCTTTTTTGCCATCGAGCGCAGAGCCATCGCTGATAATCTCCGCCTTAAGCTCGGTCACATCGCCATAGCGTTTAAACAGACTGTCAGGCATCAGACCCCGGATATGTTCGAGGTTAATGCGGCAGCCGTAGACGCGCGGGTCGAACGTGTCGGCCATATCCTGAATATCATCGCCGCTGATGACGCGGCCATCGCAGGTGTCACCCTCGACGCCGATGCGAAACCATTTAGAAACTGTCTTTGCCATTTTTCAGGTGTCCTGATGTTGGGTTTTCGGGTCGGGGTTAGTTTCCCGACTCTGACCCGTATCAGCCACCGCTTGCGCTCCTGTTAGATCTGATACAACAGGCACTTAGCGCTTATAACACCCCATTTCCTTAGCCTTGCCACGTAACACCAAAAACGAGGCAAGCATGACCATTTCAACTGACCTTTCTCTGTTAAATGACCCGCGACGACAGGCGCGGCTGTTGTACTGGCAGGGGTTCGCCGTGCCGCAAATCTGCGAGATGCTGCAGCTCAAGCGCCCGACCGTGCAGAGCTGGAAACAGCGCGATGGATGGGAAGAAACCGCGCCGATTAACCGCGTGGAATCGACGTTAGAGGCTCGGCTTATTCAGCTCTATGCAAAGCCAGACCTGACCGCGCATGACTTCAAAGTCGCTGATTTTCTGTCGCGCCAGATGGAGCGGCTCGCGCGCGTGAACCGCTACGGCCAGACCGGAAACGAGGTGGATTTAAATCCCAATATCGCCAGCCGTAACAAAGGGGATCGCAAAAAGCCGAAACGAAACTATTTCAGCGAGGAGGCCATAGAAAAACTGGAAGAGATTTTCTTCGATCAGTCGTTTGACTATCAGCTCCGCTGGCATAAAGCGGGGTTAGAGCACCGTATCCGCCACATCCTGAAATCCCGCCAGATTGGCGCGACGTTCTACTTTGCGCGCGAGTCACTTCTGCGCGCGCTTAAGACCGGGCAAAACCAGATATTTTTGTCTGCCAGTAAAACGCAGGCTTACGTGTTCCGTAAGTACATCATCGCCTTTGCCCGTCTGGTTGACGTCGACCTGTCAGGCGACCCGATCGTCATCGGCAACAATGGCGCTGAGCTGATTTTTCTCGGGACCAATTCCAACACCGCACAGAGCCACAACGGCGACCTGTATGTTGATGAAATTTTCTGGATACCCAATTTCCAGAAGCTGCGCAAAGTCGCCTCGGGCATGGCCTCGCAGTCACACCTGCGCACTACCTATTTTTCGACCCCGTCGACGCTGGCGCACGGCGCTTACCCGTTCTGGTCAGGCGAGCTGTTTAACCGTGGCCGCAGCAACCGCGACGAACGTGTCGACATTGATATCAGTCATCAGGCGCTCGCCGGTGGCGTGCTGTGCGGTGATGGACAGTGGCGGCAGATTGTCACCATTGAGGACGCGCTTGCCGGTGGCTGTACCCTGTTTAACCTCGACCAGCTTAAGCAGGAAAACAGCGCGGATGACTTCCGTAACCTGTTTATGTGCGAGTTCGTCGACGATAAGGCATCGGTATTCCCGTTCGAGGAGTTGCAGCGTTGCATGGTCGATGCGATGGAGGAATGGGAGGACTTCGAGCCGTTCGCCGACCGTCCGTTTAACTGGCGTCCGGTCTGGATTGGCTATGACCCTTCACACACCGGCGACAGCGCAGGCTGTGCGGTGCTGGCTCCGCCGCTGGTTGCCGGTGGCAAGTTCCGCATTCTTGAGCGTCACCAGTGGAAAGGCATGGATTTTGCCGCGCAGGCCGAGGCCATCCGGGCGCTGACCGAAAAATACACCGTCGACTATATCGGTATCGATGCGACCGGCATCGGCCAGGGTGTTTACCAGCTCGTGCGCTCATTCTTCCCGGCGGCGCGCGCCATCCGCTACACGCCGGAAATGAAAACCGCAATGGTGCTGAAAGCGAAAGACACCATCAGGCGCGGGTGTCTGGAATATGACGCCGGTGCGACCGACATCACTCAGTCATTTATGGCTATCCGCAAAACCATGACCAGCAGCGGCCGCAGCGCGACCTATGAAGCCAGCCGCAGCGAGGAAGCCAGCCACGCGGATATCGCGTGGGCGACCATGCACGCCCTGTTAAACGAGCCGCTTTCCGCCGGTAGCGGTATGCAATCAAGTTCAATTCTGGATATTAACTAAGATGAAAAAACGCCAAAAGAAACAGCCAAAACAGACCAGCATGACCGCCAGCGCGCCGCAGAAAATGGAGGCGTTCACTTTTGGTGAGCCGTCACCCGTGCTGGATCGCCGCGACATCCTCGACTATGTCGAGTGCATCAACAACGGTAAATGGTACGAGCCGCCGGTCAACTTCTCGGGACTGGCAAAAAGCCTGCGCGCCGCCGTACACCACAGCTCCCCGATTTACGTAAAGCGCAACATTCTGACCAGCACCTTTATCCCGCACCCGTTGCTGTCCCGTCAGAACTTCAGCCGCCTTGTGCTCGATTATCTGGTCTTCGCCAACGGCTATCTCGAGAAGCGCATGAGCGTGACCGGCCAGCTTTTTAAACTGGAAACCTCCCCTGCCAAATACACCCGCCGTGGCGTCGAAGATGGCGTTTACTGGTACGTGTCGAGCTTTACCAATCCGCACCAGTTCGCCCCCGGTTCGGTGTTTCACCTGCTTGAGCCTGATATCAATCAGGAGCTCTACGGGATGCCGGAATACCTTAGCGCGCTCAATTCCGCCTGGCTGAATGAATCCGCCACGCTGTTTCGTCGCAAGTATTACCAGAACGGCGCGCACGCGGGTTACATCATGTACGTGACCGACGCGGCGCAAAGCAGCACCGACGTCGAGGCGCTGCGCTCCGCGATGCGCGACTCGAAAGGGCTCGGGAATTTTAAAAACCTGTTTTTCTACGCCCCGAACGGGAAACCGGACGGCATTAAGATCGTGCCGCTGAGTGAAGTCGCCACGAAGGATGATTTTTTTAACATCAAGAAGGTGAGCGCCGCTGACCTGCTCGATGCGCACCGCGTGCCGTTCCAGCTCATGGGCGGCAAGCCTGAAAATATCGGCTCGATGGGCGATATCGAGAAGGTGGCGCGGGTATTTGTGCGTAACGAGCTGACGCCGCTGCAGGAGCGTTTCAAAGAGATAAACGACTGGCTCGGAATGGAGGTG
This sequence comes from Enterobacter asburiae, assembly GCA_011754535.1. Lineage (NCBI taxonomy): Bacteria > Pseudomonadati > Pseudomonadota > Gammaproteobacteria > Enterobacterales > Enterobacteriaceae > Enterobacter > Enterobacter asburiae. Next base: position 3,190,523 of record JAAQVN010000001.1, read on the forward strand.
ATCCGCTTTAAGGATTACAACATCGAGACCGAGTAAACCCGCACAAAATGCCGCCTTTGGGCGGCACTTCCTAACAGCTCACCATACGCCGCACACGCCACGTAACCCCGCAACCGGTCACGATTCAACCTCACCGCTCAGCGCGCTACCACGACGCGCACAGACGCGCAAAATAAATCCTGTCACCACGTCTGGCGCGCAGTGCTATCCCCGCCTCGCCTGCGCGCTTAACGGGTCGCTTTTAATGCAGGTGCATCAGGAGCTCCGAACCGCGCCAGCGCTGGCGCTGGCTAGCAAACACAGAATAAAAAAACGAATGCAAATTCATGCGTCTGATGCATGCATAACTAGTTTAAAATAACTCATCACCTGATTTATCGCCTAACAAATGGGGATTTTGTTGCCCCCATGCGTCAAAACGACCTTTCACACAAGTAGTTAAAGCTTCTGGCAAATCAATATCATACGTTTTAAGAGCTGTGAAAATCTTCAATCTGAGCTTTTCAAATTTTAACTCTGGGTCATCCCTGAGAGAGATGAATATTGAAGCCCATTTCATATTACTCTCAATTACTAAAGGTAAATCCAAGTGGTCGCCTTTTTCTTTTAATACGGCGCTATCTTCATTCAACCGCTGCCCGAACATAAAATTTAACGAAACACTTAATGACTTTTCAGGAATAAATAAAGATAAATCAGTGATTTTAGCTTTTACATTTTTCAGATTTTTTATTCGTATGTTCATGGTATAAGTCTCACCAAAAGGTGATTTATCTATACCAGAAGTTGTTATTTCGATTTTTTCCACGTCTGCCTGCGTTGCATGGAATGCCATCCACATAGAAACAGCTACAGCCGCAAGTGTAGCCAATCCAGAAACCCACCCTCCCAGCATGCTCCACAATGCAACAATCTCAGAGTGACCTTTGTCTGCCCAAGCCAATTGGAATCCACCACAAAAAAATCCCAGAAGAAACATAAGCACGCACAAAGACATAACTGCCGCATATTTCCAAAACATCAACTATCCCCGGTAGTATTTTTTATACGTTAACATTTCATAGCTTCAACAACCAGTTAATCAAAAAGCGAATAATTCGGGTCAAATTCATCGCTTTTTGCCTCGACTTTTTTCATGGAGGCGAGAAAATCCATACCATCATTTAGCGACACAGGTCGCTCGTACTCAATCATAAAAACGTCATCATAAGTGCGTCCCAGCCAGTACCCACCGCCGCACTCTTTAGGCCGCTGGAAGAAAACCCACCCTCCGGGGCGATAATACTCTAAAGCCTCCCCGCGATAGACCACCTGAAAACCTAAGTCATAACCCGCCATATCCCCTCCATAAAAAAAATACTGTATGCACATACAGTATTTTTAGCAGATATTCAGGCGAAATGCTAACGCCTCGCCGGGCTCGTTGTTCAACACCACCGGCACTGAAAGCAAGTTTCAGCACCGGCGGCGTTCTTACGGTCGCCGTGGTGGCGGAATTTTCGGACCCTTTGCCGGTGCGAATATCTCATTTTTCGGATTGCTAATATCGAGACATTTATCGTAGCTATCCCGGACAATTTCGGCGCACCCGACCAGTTCGGCAGGGGTCAAATTTTCATTAATCATAATCTGTTGTAAGCGATGGACGATTGCCATCAATTTGATACTGTCGGTTTTGTGCCTGGGTGCCTCTCGATGTAGTTTCGTCATTTTATCCACCCTTTATTCTTAGCCAGTAAAATTGAATCTTCCGAAAATTCCCATACGCCATCGGGTGCAACTAACGCACCGGGTGAGGTATCGTTTAGAGAGTCAAATGAAACGGCCAGCCCCAAAGGATGCAAAATTTCATGGTTAATTCTGAATACAAGACCTCGCTTGCTTAACTCTTTCCAGCCAATCACCTCAAACAATTTTGATACCGGCGCTTTCAAAACCTCAATACTCAGCATCACATAATTTTCAGTCCACTCCTTTAAATCCGTAACATCCGTGACCCTCACCGATACACTTTCGCCGGTATACCCGCGCTCGGGCTCCCATTCCATCAACCGGAGGATATCGCCGCATTGATAGTCCCGGTCATTAAGCCGAAACTCAGCGCGCTTTGACTCCTCCCGCACAGCGTTAAAATGGACAGGCGCAATTTTTAACTCGTGAATTTTACTCATCTTCACTACTCCTCAGACATTGAAAACCCCGGCCACTCATCAGCAGCCGCATATTTGAATTTTTTATCGCCATAAATCACCGTAGCCCCACGCGCCAGCGCATCGAGCTCCCACCGTTCCGGGGTAATGCCCTCCTGAGCCAAATCGAAACGAATTTTTGCAACGCGATCCCTTTCGGGTTTTGTCATCCTGGCTGATGGCGCTTGCTCGCTGGTTTTGAGCGGCGCATTGCTTCTTTGCTGCCGATTTTTGCGCGGTGCGCCAGCTTTTAACGCCCCGTTAAGCACTTTCACGACGTCCGGCTCATTCCAGCCGATAACCCCGCGCTCAATCAGATTTAACACCGCTGCGGCTTGCTCAGACGGTGTGGGGGTCATAACTGGATCGCCACCGCCGGTGAGCTTTCCACAGTTATTGACAGGACTCCGAGGCGCGGCAGAGCCGCTTTTTAAGGTCAAAGGCTCAACGGCCAAAACCTTTGGAACGATGCGCCATTCGGCTGTACGGGTTACATGGACACGGTGAGCCCCGAGGTGAGGGGCATAAATCCCGACAACCCTCTCGATATCTTCCTCGTATTCGTTGACCTCATCCGTCACCTTACGGGCGACCCTGACCGCCTGAGCATCACGCTTAATGTTTGCTCCGCCCTGCGCGATGATATACAGGTCAAACTCGCCCTCATCAGCAGCAGCTCGCGCAGCCTCAACGCGGTCGTCAAATTCGCTGGCAATACTCACCCCGCGCGGCAACTTGCGCAGTTCGCGGTAAGCGCCCATTGTCGGGAGGCCAATCGGTTTAAACTGAGGGATGCGCCATGTAGACGCCCAAGCGGTGACGGCTGCGGCAGTATCTTTCAGGGGCTTGCCGGTGTCGTGGTCGAGCTGGCCGTCAAGCGCGTAGCCGTCGATATTTTTGGCAATGTATTTAGCGATATAACCCGCCGCGCCGCCCTGATTAAGATGACGAGACTCAAAGCGCTGTTTTGCCGCTCCCTTTTCGTGTCCGTCCTCTTTGAGGGCATAACGACGCATTATTTCGTTAATGGCTTTACGCTGACCGGGTTTGCAAAACAGCATCATGTGCCAGTGAGGCGTTCCGTCGTGGTGCGGTTCGACAACACGCATCCCGTACACCTCTAAATCGTTATCTTTGAACGCAGTGCGCATGAGGCTCCAGATTCGGCAGAGATAGCGCTGGCCGTCTTTTGGCGTGAATGCGGTTTCGTTCCATCCATGATTGAGCTGCACCGTTTTGCTTTCGCCTTTGCCGACCTGTCGGGTCGGATGATATTTCGAGGGTGTGGTCAGGGTAATGAACATCCCCACGTCACCGGCGCTGGCCGCGTAGCGCTCAATCCCGGCGATGGTATTCATCAGCTCCATGCGACGAATTTCAGGGTTTGAAATACTCCCCATGACCTTGCTAATGAGGTCGATACGTTCACCGGTGACTTTGTTTTCCAGCTCGCAGGATTTCAGGTATTCGAGATTAGCCAGTCGGCGCGCGTGAACATCGCGGATCGCTATTTTGCTGGCGTAGGGTGAACGGTCTTTGTTGACCTCACCGGCGGCAATAAGCAGTGCCTCGCGCCAGCGCATACGCTGCGCCTTGAGCTGGTTAACCCACCACTCGTCTTTTATCAGTCGTGAAATAGCGGAAAATGCCATGCGGATCGTCATCTGACCCTTACGGTATTTTTTCCAGTACATCGGTGTGATGTTAAAAGCGCGTGCGACACCGGCCACCTGACCGTATATGTGCGCCTGAGCCTCATCGGTAAAAAGGGATTCTTTACCGCCAAAAGCCTCAGCCCATTCGTCGCTGAGCTCCTCGTATTTGCTCCAGAGCTGCGAGGCAATACGGGAAGCAAATTTTTTGAGCTCTTTGTCGCTCATATCCGGCAAACGGGCATATACATCACGCTCTGACAGAAAGCCGGGCGAGACGGATTCATTTATTCCGCTCAGCTCGTTAACCCGCTCAAGACGCGGCAGCAGCTTGCGCTCAAACGTGTTTTTGAGGAAATACAGCCCACCCAAAGGGCTCTTTGTGTGGCGGATGAAGTTATAACGCGAGGTAAAAAGCGTTTGCAGGAAAAACGGCAGGCGGTCAATCCGGTTTAAAACACCTTGCACCTGACGGAGTTCGGCACGTGTAAGGGGTCTGTCGCGGCCTATGGCCTCGCGGGATTTGTTCCACGGATAAGCACCGACGAAATTCTCACCGGTGCTTTTTGGTAGTGGGGGTGGTGGTGAGGGGGCAACGCGCCCCCGGTTCTCAGCGGCCATTGTCGGTGAATGCTTCCAGACATTTTTGACCTAACTGCTCGACCTGCTTTTCTAAGTCTGAAAATTGACGAGCCTCACCGGTTAGAATGTTGTGCAGCACCAGACCGGAAACGAGCTTGCTGATAGTTGGATAAAAGCCAACAGTATCGAGCCATTCTTTACCGGCATTTTTGCCAGATTTAGCGATTTTCTTTTCCTGCAAAATAAACTGAAATTGGTCGCTAGTGATTACGAATTTATTATCAATGACAATATTAATGCTCATACAATCTCTTATTAATTTATCTCTGATTTAAAATAGAGTTGTGAATATTTTCGGATTCCTGCCCCAACAGTTCGATAATTTCAGTCCGGTTCATATCAGACTTGCAGATGTGAGCTATCAGAGAATCAAGCGCCGACGCGAAACGGGTCGCGGTGACTAACTGCGCCTCGACTGTGGCCTGAGCTAGCAGAGCTTTGATGTTGCTTCGAGGTACTGATATTTGTTTATTCATTTACCTAACTCCAGACAAAAAGATGCCCCACGCATTCAAGCGCGTAAAAAGTTTTGCGAGTTAATTAATGCAAATATTGCTCAGGCTTAACAGAGGTTAAAATAGTTGGGGCATATTCAAACAGGCTGAATAGTTCACGCAATGCACGGAATAATTGCTCCCGCCAATAACATGCATCTTCATTGATACGCCAGTAAGGCTGATTAAACTCTTTCTCAGTTAATCCGGCATGAAGGAATAAAGTGCGGCGCTGGCTTACTGTCAGGAAACTGATATAAGCCGTTTCACTGGCTCCGACCTGACGACGTTTAGAAAACGCATCGCGCAGCTCGTCAATCGCACAGGCCAGACGCTCGCGATCCACATCGTTCATTTCTTCAAAACGCATAGTCGCGTGACGCTGTTTAAGCTGAGCGTGAAAACAGACCGTCAGGCGGTCGCGTTCCATCATCTGATTGTAAAAATCGCATGAGTCATGCCAGCGAGGTTCTGCCAGATGCTTACCGATTATTACGCGCAGAGCTGCAGGTTGTTTTTGAACTAAACCAAGAGTCATTACAGCCATTTTGACACCCCTCTGATTTTCATGATGCGCTTAACAACCACAACCACAACCAGAATGCCAGGCTTACGGGTGCGGATGATGATGCCTCGACGTCCCCGACCGTGGGTGATGGTGAAGTTAATCGGGTTCGGGCTTTCGTTACGGAGCAACTGAGCGATGCAGCGTGGTTCTTTCATGGAATTCCCCCTTATGCCGGTTCGCCTAATCCTAACCACATCAACCAACCCTCACGTATTTCTTTTGGTCGGCTCTCATAGGCCATTTTCATCCCGTTATTCCACGCGGGTAAGTACACCCAATACTCTCCAGCTCTACCTGAAGTAGACTTTGGATCAGTCATTTCGATGATTGGCAATTTACCTTTCTCAATCATCCCCCTCACTGCTGCAGGTGTTTTACCAATAAGTTTTGCGAACTCATGGTAGGGGACTGCGTCACTAGTACTGACAATTTGTTTAGTCATCTGATAACCTTTCATCTAGATCTACCCAATGGGTTTCAATGTTCTCTAATGTACTGCAGTTAAAGTTAGAGAAACATGAAACATAATAGAGAATATCGTGATTATTAGAGGATCTCGATAACATGTCAACAGCAATCAATGTGAAGCTGGCTCTCATGCGCGAGTCAGAGAGGCTAAACCGTAAGCAATTCGCTGAAATTACAGGAGTTCCTTACAGCTCTTTAACCTATTACGAAAGCGGAAGAACCGTTCCGCCAACAGATATCACCATGAAAATTCTGCAACACCCCCGTTTCTGTAAGTACGCCCTTTGGTTTATGACAGAACAAATAGCACCTGAATCCGGGCAGATTGCACCGGCGCTCGCACACTTTGGGCAAGAGTTAACAGACTCGCAGCACTCAGACCAAAAGATTGGCTAACGATTTACCAAAGTTACTTTTATGAAAAATGTTTGTTATTGGCAGAGAAATACGCATCGAGCCATTACAAACCACGAAATCAAAGAGTTAAAAAGCCATTCGGAGGGTTTTCTTATGACAATTAAGAAGCTCGATGATGGTCGATATGAAGTGGACATCAGACCTGCCGGGCGCAACGGAAAGCGCATCCGCAGGAAGTTCGACAAGAAAAGCGAGGCCATCGCTTTTGAAAAACATACCCAATACAACCACCACAACAAAGATTGGTTAGCGAAACCGACAGATAAGCGGCATCTATCCGAGTTAACTAAAATCTGGTGGGAGCTGAAGGGTAAACATGAGGATCACGGTAAATCTAATCTTGGGAAAATTGAGATTTTCACAAAGATAACCGATGACCCTTGTGCGTTCCAGATTACTAAATCTGTGATAAGTCAGTACACCGCAGCACGTAGGTCACAAGGCGTTAAGCCATCCAGTATTAACCGTGACTTAACTTGTCTTAGCGGAATGTTTACCGCCCTCATAGATGCAGAGTTGTTTTTCGGTGAACACCCGTTCCGGGGAATGAAAAGGCTAAAAGAAGATAAACCGGAAACGGGGTATCTTACTCAGGATGAGATTGCCCTTCTGCTATCGAAACTGGATGGTGACAACAAGAAAATTGCGATTCTATGCCTCAGCACAGGGGCAAGATGGAGCGAAGCGGCGCGGCTCAAAGCGGAAAATGTTATTCACAACCGCTGCACGTTTGTCAAAACCAAAACAAACAAGCCACGCACCGTCCCCATATCGGAAGAAGTTGCCGAGTTAGTTGCAGGAAACAGGCGAGGTTTTCTTTTTCCGGATGCTAATTACCCGGCTTTCAGGCGGCTAATGAAGGAGTTAAAACCGGATTTACCTGCGGGTCAGGCAACACACGCATTGCGGCATAGTTTCGCTACGCACTTTATGATTAATGGCGGGAGTATTATCACATTGCAAAGGATTCTCGGTCATTCGCGCATTGAGCAAACCATGGTCTATGCGCACTTTGCACCTGAGTATCTACAGGATGCGATTTCGCTGAACCCGTTACGAGGTGGTGTGAACACAGATAGTGTCCACACTGTGTCCACACTGTAGTGATTTATAGTGGCTTTCAGTGGGTTTGTGTGCCGCTCAAACCCGCATTGCACCGCTGAAAGCTACTACTGTAAGGGGGATAAATCTCCCTTACGCGGGCTTATTTTTTGCCTTCTCTTTCCTCAACCCAGGCAATAAGTTCGTCGATTTGCCTCTCTGAGAACACGGCGATCCCATGCTCTGCAAGCAACGATGCAGCAACCCCCCTCCCGGCTTTCTGTATACCGCGAAAAGAACCGTCATAAATAAACTCACTGCCGCACGTTGGGCTGCCATCGGTTAACAATGCGGCGCTACACCCCGACGCCTGAGCAGCGCGTAGCGCGAGCCAGGCTGCAAGCTGATAATGTTCAGTCACATCCTGCCCTGTATCTTCAAGAATTCTGGCTTGTCCGTGCATCACGTCTTTGCCATCAGCGGACATAATCTCTGCCGGAGGACGAGGCACAGGCAGCCCGGCCGCAAGTTCAGGGCAGTGGATAACCAGACGTTGTTCCTGGTGCCAGCGAGCGAGTTGCTCATTCATTCGCGCTTTTTCACTTCCGTTATAACGGACCCTGAAGCCCATCAGGCAAGCGCTTACCAAAATTTTATTCATCATCACTTTCCTGTGATTACAATAATCTCATCGCTGAAGTGTAACGCGCTTTCGTGCCTGTTTTGTTCCTTTCATCCTGTTCTTACCCGCTTTTTCCCTCTCTGCTATACACTCTTACTAACGCTAAAAAAGGGAGCAGCGCGGATGGCAACCTATCCAGACAGTTTATTGATTCTCAATGGCAAAAGTGCGGGCAACGATCTGTTGCGTCAGGCGATTATTGGCCTGCGTGACGAAGGCGCGCGTATCCACGTCAGAGTGACGTGGGAAAAAGGCGACGCGGCACGCTACATCGACGAAGGCTTAGCGTTAGGCGTCAGCACCATTATTTCCGGCGGCGGCGACGGCACCATCAATGAGATCGCCTCTGCGCTTATTGGCCTGCCCCCGGCAGACCGCCCGGTGATGGGCATTTTACCCCTTGGTACTGCCAATGATTTTGCCACCAGCGCCGGGATCCCGGAAGATTTAGAAAAGGCGCTCCAGCTGGCGATCCTCGGCAAAGCCACCGCCGTGGATATCGCCCAGGTGAATGATAAAACCTGCTTTATCAATATGGCGACCGGCGGGTTCGGCACGCGCATCACCAGCGAAACGCCGGAAAAACTGAAGGCGGCGCTGGGCGGCGTATCATACCTGATCCACGGCCTGATGCGCATGGACACCCTTAAGCCGGACCGCTGCGAAATTCGCGGCGAGGATTTTCAGTGGCAGGGTGACGCGCTGGTGATTGGGATTGGCAATGGCCGCCAGGCAGGCGGCGGGCAGCAGCTCTGTCCGGAGGCGCTAATCAATGACGGTCAACTACAGCTGCGTATTTTCACCGGCGACGGCCTGCTGCCCGCGCTGTTTACCACGCTGACGCAGCCGGAAGAGAGCCCGAATATCATCGCCGGGAAATCGGCGTGGTTTGAGGTGAATGCTCCGCACGGGATGACCTTTAACCTCGACGGAGAGCCGCTGAGCGGGACGCAGTTCCGCATTGAGGTGCTGCCCGGCGCGCTGCAGTGTCGGCTACCGCCGGACTGTGTGCTTTTGCGCTGATGTTTTACACGGTGCGCGATGATGCCCTCTCCCACAGGGAGAGGGAGATGGAAGCGTCAGGCAATCGTGACTTTGCTATCCAGATAGACGTCCTGAACCGCATTGATCAGCTTCACGCCGTCGGCCATCGATTTCTTAAAGGCCTTACGGCCAAGGATCAGCCCCATGCCGCCCGCGCGTTTGTTGATCACCGCCGTACGCACCGCGTCTGACAGGTCGGTATCACCGCCCGCCGCACCGCCGGAGTTGATCAGCCCCGCACGGCCCATGTAGCAGTTCGCCAGCTGGTAGCGGACCAGGTCGATCGGGTTATCGCTGGTCAGCTTGCTGTAAACGCGATCGTCGGTATAGCCAAAGTTCACCGCCTTATAGCCGCCGTTGTTCTCGGCCATTTTCTGCTTCACGATATCTGCGCCGATGGTCGCCGCCAGGTGGTTCGCCTGCCCGGTCAGGTCGGCCGACACATGGTAATCCACCCCGTCTTTTTTAAACGCCGAGTTACGCAGATAGGCCCACAGCACGGTGACCATGCCCAGCTCGTGCGCGCGCTCAAACGCTGCGGAGATCTCTTCAATCTGGCGGCGGGACTGTTCAGAGCCGAAGTAAATCGTCGCCCCAACGGCCACCGCCCCCATGTTGAACGCCTGCTCGACGCTGGCGTAGAGGGTCTGATCATATTCGGTGGGGTAGCTGAGGGTTTCGTTATGGTTCAACTTCACGAGGAACGGAATGCGGTGGGCATAGCGACGCGACACCGAAGCCAGAACGCCGTAGGTGGACGCCACGCAGTTACAGCCCGCTTCAATCGCCAGCTCAACAATGTTCTTTGGATCGAAGTAGAGCGGGTTCGCCGCAAAGGAGGCCCCCGCCGAATGCTCGACGCCCTGGTCCACCGGCAGAATAGAGAGATACCCGGTGCCGCCGAGCCGCCCGGTGTTATAGAGCGTCTGCATGTTTCTCAGAACCGCAGGCGGACGGTTGTTATCAACCATCACGCGATCAACGTAGTCGTGACCAGGCAGGTAAAGCTGGTCGGCTGGAATGGTCATACAACGATGCTGTAAAAGGCTGTCGGCGTCTTTGCCAAGCAACTGCGCAATATCAGTCATGTGATACTCCCGTAAGTCCGACGTCGTGTCGGTGTGTGTTTATCCAGTCCCATTTTTTATGGGCAGACTAAGCCTGGTACCGACTTAACAGATTTTCCACCATTTGCATTTTTTTTCAGCACAATCTGCTGGCTCGATTCGTGTACAACAAAACTGTTACATTGATCAAACAATCGCCACAAAGGTATTTAAAAGGTATTATTGAGTGGTATGTTAAAGGCGTACCCTCTCTGACATGCAGGATTAAAAAATGAAAACGAAAGTCCAACTGTCATTCATGATGTTTGTTGAATGGTTTATCTGGGGCGCGTGGTTTGTGCCATTGTGGCTGTGGCTGAGCAAAAGCGGGTTTACCGCCGGGGAAATCGGCTGGTCTTACGCCTGTACCGCGATTGCCGCGATCCTCTCCCCGATCCTGGTCGGCTCGCTGACGGACCGCTTCTTCGCCGCGCAGAAGGTGCTGTCGGTGCTGATGTTTGCCGGCGCGATCCTGATGTACTTCGCCGCGCAGCAAACTCAGTTCAATACCTTCTTCCCGCTGCTGCTGGTTTACTCCCTGACCTATATGCCGACCATCGCGCTGACCAACAGTATCGCCTTCGCGAACGTCGATGACGTTGAGGCCGACTTCCCGCGCATCCGCGTGATGGGCACCATCGGCTGGATCGCCTCGGGGCTGGCGTGCGGGTTCCTGCCTCAGATGCTGGGCTACAGTGATATTTCCGACACCAATATCCCGCTGCTGATGACGGCGGCCAGCTCCGCCCTGCTCGGCGTCTTTGCCCTGTTCCTGCCGAACACACCGCCGAAAAGTACCGGCAAGCTGGATTTCAAAGTCATGCTGGGGCTGGATGCGCTGATCCTGCTGCGCGACAAAAACTTCCTGGTGTTCTTCTTCTGCTCGTTCCTGTTCGCCATGCCGCTGGCTTTCTACTACATCTTCGCCAACGGCTATCTCACCGAAGTGGGCATGAAAAACGCCACCGGCTGGATGACGCTCGGCCAGTTCTCCGAAATCTTCTTTATGCTCGCCCTGCCGTTTTTCACCAAACGCTTTGGTATTAAGAAGGTCTTACTGCTGGGCCTGATTACCGCCGCCATCCGCTACGGGTTCTTCGTCTACGGCGGTGCGGAGCAGTACTTCACCTACGCCCTGCTGTTCCTCGGTATTCTGCTGCACGGCGTGAGCTACGACTTCTATTACGTCACCGCGTATATCTACGTGGACAAAAAGGCGCCGGCGCATATGCGAACCGCCGCGCAGGGCCTGATTACGCTGTGCTGCCAGGGCTTTGGTAGCCTGCTGGGATACCGCCTGGGCGGCGTAATGATGGAAAAAATGTTCGCCTACAAAGAGCCGGTGAATGGGCTGACCTTCAACTGGGCCGGAATGTGGACATTTGGTGCAATCATGATTGCCGTGATTGCCGTGCTGTTTATGCTGTTTTTCCGCGAATCGGATAAAGAGATCACCGCAATTGAGGTGGTTGATGGCGATACCGCGCTGACACAAGGGGAAGTTAAATGAAACAAGACCGTATTCTCGGGGCCCTTTACGGGCAGGCATTAGGGGATGCGATGGGCATGCCGTCGGAGCTGTGGCCGAGAAAGCGCGTCAAAGCGCACTTCGGCTGGATCGACCGCTTTTTACCCGGCCCGGCAGAGAATAACGCGGCCTGCTATTTCAGGCAGGCAGAGTTCACCGACGATACCTCGATGGCGCTGTGCCTGGCGGATGCGATCATCGAGTGCGACGGCGAGATTAACGCGGACGTTATCGGCAAGCATATTCTGAACTGGGCGCTCGACTTCGACGCGTTTAATAAGAACGTGCTTGGCCCGACCTCGAAAATCGCGCTTAACGCGATCCGGGACGGTAAGCAGGTCAGCGAGCTGGACAACAACGGCGTGACTAACGGGGCGGCGATGCGCGCCTCCCCGCTGGGCTGCCTTCTCCCGGCGACGCGGCTGGAACACTTTGTGGGGCAGGTGGCACTGGCCTCCAGCCCAACGCATAAATCGGATCTTGCCATCGCCGGTGCGGTGGTGATTGCCTGGGCGGTTTCCCGCGCCATCGACGGAGAGCGCTGGCAGAACATCGTCGATGCGCTGCCGGGGATCGCCCGCTATGCGCAGGAGGTGAAAACCACCACCTTCAGCGCGTCGCTGGCGGCGCGCATTGAGCTGGCGCTTAAGACCGTACGGGAAGCCAACGGGATCGACTCCGCCAGCGAGCAGATTTATCAGCTCACTGGCGCAGGAACCAGCACCATCGAGTCCGTTCCGGCGGCCATTGCGATGGTGGAACTGGCGGGAACCGACCCGAACCGATGCGCGATTTTATGCGCCAATTTGGGCGGAGATACCGACACCATCGGCGCGATGGCGACAGCCATCTGCGGCGCGCTCCACGGCGTTCAGGCGATTGACCCGGCGCTGAAGGCCGAGCTCGACGCCGTTAACCAGCTCGATTTTGGCCACTACAGCGAGAAGCTGCTGCACTTCAGGGAGCAAAGGGAGGGCGTATGAATTCATTTGCCCAACGTCTCGACACCCTGCACGCCACCCGCCCGGTGACGGTGCTGGGCGCGGCGGTAATTGACGTCATCGCCGACGCCTACGCCCTGCCCTGGCGCGGGTGTGATATCGAGCTTAAACAGCAGGGGGTAAATATTGGCGGCTGCGCGCTGAATATCGCCATCGCCCTGAAACGGCTCGGCATTGTGGCGCAAAACGCCCTTCCCGTCGGCCACGGCGTGTGGGCGGATATTATCCGCAACGCGATGGCGAAGCAGGATCTGCGCAGCGCCGTGGAGGCTGAAACCGGCGACAACGGCTGGTGTCTGGCGCTGGTGGAGCCTGACGGCGAGCGCACCTTTATGTCCTTTAGCGGCGTCGAGAACCAGTGGCAGCAGCGCTGGCTTGACGAGCTATACGTTCCGCAAAACAGTCTGGTTTATCTCTCCGGCTACCAACTGGCCTCGCCGTGCGGCGAGCTGCTGACGGGCTGGCTGGAAGGGTTGCAGGACGTGACGGCGCTTATCGATTTCGGCCCGCGCATCGCGGATATTCCCGACGCGCTGATGACGCGGATTATGGCCTGTAAACCGATCGTGTCGCTTAATCGTCAGGAAGCGGAGCTCGCTGCTGAAAGGCTGGGTGTGGAGGCTGAACACCTGGGTGAGGTGTGGCAGCAGCGCTTCGGCGCCGCGCTGATTGTGCGCCACGATAAAGACGGTGCTACATGGTATGACGGTGCCGTCTCGGGCGTTGTTCCGGCGTTTCCCGCCACGGTGGTGGACACCATTGGTGCAGGCGACAGCCACGCGGGCGGCACGCTTGCCGGGCTGGCGGCGGGATGGTCACTGGCAGACGCCGTTTTGCTGGGAAATGCCGTGGCGTCCTGGGTGGTTAGCCACCGCGGCGGGGATTGCGCGCCCACGCGTGAGGAATTACTCCTCGCACACAAAGACGTATAGATCGCTGCGACAGTAGCTGATGCTGTACTCAATCGGCCGGTGCTGCTGGTCAAGCGCAACCTGCTTGATCACCAGCACCGGTATTTTTTCGTCCATCTGAATGTGCGCCTGAAACTCGCTGTCCGGCATGCGGGCGCTGACCCGAGAACGGGTGCGCTGCGGGAAGATATTCTGACTGCGGAAGTAGTCGTACAGCGAAATCCCTATCGCATCCGGATCGGGAATGAGCCCGACCGGTACCCAGGACTCTTCAATCGACACCGCATCGTCATCCACATAGCGAATGCGCTTCAGCAAAAAGACGTCGCTGTTCGGCTCCAGCGACAGGTGGCCCGCCACCTCTTCCGGGCATTTCACCACGCGTTTATTGACCCACAGCGTGTTTGGCGTTTTGCCGCGCAGCACCACCTGCTGAGAGAAACCGCGCGCTTCCTTGAGCGAGTATTCGAAGATGTTGTTAATTTGCGTGCCGTAACCCCGGGCACGCGTCACAACCCCCTCGGCTTCCAGCGCCTGCATCGCTTTGCGCACGGTGATCCGCGACACGCCGGTTAACTGGCTCAGATCGCGCTCGCCGGGCAAAATGTTCCCGTGCTCCAGCACCCCGCTGCGCACCGCGTTTTTTACCGTTTCGGCAAATTTCAGGTAAAGCGGCGTGTTGTCAGGCGCGGCGATCCGTTCAGTCAGTTGAGCGATTAACCGGGTATGCGCTTGTTCCATCTCTGTTTTCTCAGGCGTGGTGTTTCCTGCCAGTATACTGGGTTACCACCACGCATGAAAATGATGAACCGGCCCAATACCGTGACCGACTTCCAGAGTATCGGCTTTTGCCAGCGCCGCCGAAAGCCAGGTTTTCGCTTCGCGTACCGTATCGGCCCAGCCGTCATGCCGCGGGCGCAGCGCCGCCAGCGCGGCTGAGAGGGTGCACCCTGTGCCGTGGGTGTTTTTGGTCTGCACGCGCGGGGCGGTAAACCGCATTTCGCCGTCACGGGTAAAAAGCCAGTCCGGGCTTTCAGCATCATCCAGATGCCCGCCCTTCATCAGCACCGCCCCGCAGCCCATCGCCAGCAGCGCATTGCCCTGCTCTTTCATTTCCCGTTCAGTTTGCGCATGAGGCGCGCCCAGCAGCGCGGCGGCTTCCGGAAGATTGGGCGTGATGAGCGCTACCTGCGGCAGCAGCTTATTGCGCAACGTCTCGACGGCGGAGGCGGAGAGCAGCGGATCGCCGCTTTTTGCCAGCATGACGGTATCCAGCACCACGTTTTGCACCTGATAGCGCTTAAGCCGTTCGGCCACCGCTTCCACAATGTCCGTTTCGGCCAGCATGCCGATCTTGGTGGAATCAATACGCACATCGCTGAACACCGAATCCAGCTGTGCGGCAACAAAATCCGGCTCGATGCGGTAGACCGACTGTACACCGCGCGTGTTTTGTGCCACCAGCGCGGTAATCACTGAGCAGCCGTACGCGCCAAGGGCCGAGAAGGTTTTCAGATCGGCCTGGATGCCCGCGCCGCCGCTGGGATCGGTGCCGGCTATGGTCAGGGCGTTAATCCGCTTCATGCCTGCTCCTCCAGCGTGTAAAGTTCATCCAGGAACGCGGCGGCAAAACTGCCTGGCCCGCGCGAGCGCGTAACGGCTGCCGTTCCGGCTCGCTTAATCCATCCACAAGCGGCGGCAACGTTATCCAGCCTGTCCCCCGGCAGCGAACAGCTGGCCGCTACGACGGCAGAAAGCGCGCATCCGGTTCCCACCACGCGGGTCATCAGCGGATCGCCTCCCGTAACCGTGCGGGTGCATTGCCCATCAGTGATGTAATCCACTTCACCGGTGACCACTATGATGGCATTGGTTTGCCGGGCCAGCGCCTGAGCAGCAGGTAGCGCGCTGGCCGCGGTGTCGGTTGTATCGACGCCGCGCCCGCCCGCGCTCATTCCCGCCAGAGCCAGGATTTCTGAAGCGTTGCCGCGAATGGCGGCCGGTTGCAGGGCAAGGATTTGATGGCAAAAACGGGTGCGGAACGTCAGGGCGCCCACGGCAACCGGATCCAGCGTCCAGGGCTTGCCTGCCGCTACGGCGCTTTCTATTGCCCGACGCATCGCCTGCGCGCGCGGCGCAGTCAGCGTCCCGACGTTAACCAGCAGCGCGTCAGCGACGGCGGCGAACTGTTCAGCTTCTTCGGCCTCAACCACCATTGCAGGGGATGCACCAAGTGCCAGCAAAACGTTGGCCGTAAAGGTCTGTACGACATCGTTGGTCATACAATGGGTAAGCGGACAACGGGTGCGGAAGTGGTGTAAAACGTGTAAATCGAGCAGGTCAGGCTGCATGGGTTCGCTCCTGCCTTGCGTGAAGAAGCGATGACCGGGAAGGCATCTGACTTCCCTACGCTGGCATTATCCAGATCAGGTAATACGGGTATTTCTCAGCCTTCACAAAGAAGGGCACCCCGAGTCATTTGGTAAGAATTGACTTACTTTTTGCCAGATTAGGGGAAGTTGCTTGCTGACGCAAGCGTCCTGTCGGGGATCTCTTCTTCACCCAGAGGAAGAGGGAAAGAGAAGGCTGGCAGCGATAATTACAGGGCTATCATTCCACTCCTTTGAATCAACACTATTCTCTATAACATTTTCATTACATTCAAAAAACACCCCTCTTTTTTAGCGGTTAAGAAAGAGCTTTACCAGGATAAAATTTTTTCGCTTTCAGTCAGTCTATTTTATGTTTCATTAATCATTAATTCTTATTTCGAACGAAATAAAAAGTGAGTTTCAAACCGTTTAACCCTGCTAAACATTTAGCCTCTCAATCAAGGGCTTAACGTGAAACGCGCATTTGACTGAACGCCTTATAAGTTAATGTAAACATTGAGATATTTTGCATCACCCCTTACAAATCCACTTTAGCTATTCATGCCATTTATGATTTAAATCAATATCCAAAAGCTCGCATTAATTGATAGTTACTGCACGTTACGAATTAAGTGATTTATTCAAAATTCTACGTAATCCCGTTATTTCTAATCAGGCGTAACCAGACGTTACATCAACACGCCAGGATAGCTAGCCTTACCCATTTTGACTTTTTAAATGATGAGTGCTTTTCAAATGAAAGTTGTTAAAAATGCCGTTGCTGCTTTTGTATTTGGTGTTATTTTTACTGGCTCTATGAATGTAACTCAAGCAGCTGATGTAAACGTTAACCTTAACGATAACGTATTCAATTCAGGTACTTTTATCCAGATTCACGGAACTAATAATACCGCTTATAATCTGGATAACATGAAAGCTGAAAATGTAACGCAAGACGGGCAAATCTATAACTTACAAGGCGATCGCGATCGCATGCAAGACGAGATCAACGTAAGTAAAAATAATATCAACACTAACGCCAATGATATTTCCTCTCTTCAGACTTCTGTTTCTGGTGTCGATCAGGAAGCTAAATTAGCAGGCGCTCTTGCTGACACCGCTAATAAAAAAGGTGATGCGGCGTTACAGGGCGTGCTGACTAACGGAGCTGCAATTACTAATATTGAAACTATTAACACCTTGCAAGATGGCCGCCTGTTAGCTCTTGAGAATGCACCAAAACCAACTAACGGCGTTGATGGAAAAGACGGCGCTAAGGGTGATAAAGGCGATACCGGCGCGACAGGCGCACAAGGCGTTGCCGGGATTAACGGACGTGACGGAGCGAATGGTAAAGACGGTCAGGACGGCGCTAAGGGTGATAAAGGCGATACCGGCGCGACAGGTGCACAGGGCGTTGCCGGAATTAACGGACGTGACGGAGCGAATGGTAAAGACGGTCAGGACGGCAAAGATGGAAAAAATGGCGTGATGACCACCGTGACACGCACGCAGGTAGACACGGCAACACAGGCTAAAGTCGCTACTAATAGCCAGGCGGTTACGGCCGAGGCTCAGGAGCTGCTGGCGACCAAACAGACATTACAGGCACTGAATAATAACACTAACCAGCAATTTAAATCGCTGCGTGAGGAAGTCGATAATAATAAGAAGGAAGCAAACGCAGGTATCAGCGGCGCGATGGCGATGGCCGGTTTACCACAGGTGCAAACGAATCAGCGCGTGATGTTCTCGGCTGGCGGTGCGACGTACAACGGTGAAAGCGCTTTAGCGGTTGGGGCGTCTGTTAACTTTAACGAACATATGATTGGTAAAGTGAGCTTCTCTGATGATACCGCAAATAACATGGGTGCTTCAGTCGGCGTAGGGATCGGTTTTTAATAAATAAGCAGCATGACAAAATACATTGCTATCTCTGTAATATTGTACCTGATGCTTATTATCGTTGGCGCATGGTTAGGTATTATGTATCAGGCTTATTATATTTGCGGTTATTAAACATCCTTCTATCGTATTAAGGTATTTTTGAAATGAAAAAGTCACTCCTGGCGGTATTAATAGCTGGTGCTGCCATCCTGCTTTCTGCGTGTACCTCATCTGCTCAGCGCATGGCCGATTGCGAGCGCCAGGGGATCAGCAAAGATACCTGCTACCTGGCTGAGCAAAACCGCCAGAATGCCTACAATGAATCCGCACAAAATGCAGCATGGGCGAACGCGCGTGATGCCGCTGCGGGTACGGGTCTCTGGGCTAAGAAAGACGCGAAACAACATGCTCAGGCAGCTAAAGCGACTCACGCCTTTAAATGGGAAGGGATGAAGATCACCATTAAAGGAGAGATATTGGATGTTGACGGCGTATTGGGCGCGCTGGATGAAAACGAGCCTCAGGCAAAGGTCTATTCGCAAGGGTTATACACCTTTATTTACTATCCTGCTAAGGGCAAATTAGCGGTGAGTAAAGATGGACAGTTCCAGGGCTACGCCAGAAAGATTAAATAAAACTAAAGGCGACATCAGTCGCCTTTATTATTTGCTGACATTACTGGATTTTTCTGACGTAACCCATTTACTCTAGTTGCCACGCCCCGGCCTCAATGAGCGATGCCGTCCCCGTCCAGGCAAACAACGCCAACTCGCGCGCCCCTTCGCCAGGGTAAATGCGGCTGCTCAGGCACGCCTCCCCCTCGTTAACAAACACCTCCACCGACGAGCTGTCAAAGAACAGGCGCAGGTTTAGCGCTTCGTTCAGGTTAAGCGCGACGCTTCGGGTACCGCACAAGCCATACTCCGGATAATGGCGTTCAAGCACCAGACGCTGCACCTGCGCATCGACGTAAACGCGTAATCCGTCGCCAAGGCGAATTCCGTACTGCTCCGCGCTGCTGTTGGCGCAATCCCACTGCAGAATGACCTCCATCGCGTCGCACCTTTCCACCTGAGCGATCTGCTGATTATTAAGCGTACTCACCGGCCAGGGGAACCATGCCCCGCGCAGGCTTTCCACTTCTCTGGCCGGCCGCATTTGCAGACGATTATCTGCACTGAGCGTCATTTCACGCGGTAAAGAGAGCATGCCCGCCCAACCATCCTGCTGTTCCGGCAGGGGCGATTCCCACATGTCCAGCCAGGCGATAACAATACGACGACCGTCGGGCGTCAGGAAACTTTGTGGTGCATAGAAATCATGCCCGTGGTCCATCTCCTCAAATTCTCCTTCACGCACGAAAGGTTGACCGGGCTGCCACTCGCCAAGCAGGTAGCCGCTCTGGAAGAGATTACGATTTTTGAATCCGTCTGCCGCCAGCCCCTGAGGTGAAAACATCAGCACCCGTTTACCATTGAGGGTGAAAAAGTCCGGGCATTCCCACATATACCCCATCTCTTTTTCGGCTACCGCAATCACTCCCATATCCAGCCACTCGCGCAGGTCGGCAGAACGGTATACGCGCACCTGGCCCGTATCACCCTCCCGTGCGCCAACCACCATGTACCAGTACTCCCCTTCGCGCCACACTTTCGGATCGCGGAAGTGATGCAGGCCAGGCGGCGTATCAACGATCGTTCCCTGCCGGGAAAAATGGACGCCATCACGGCTGGTGGCCAGGCACTGCACCTGGTAGAGATTAGCCTCATCATCAGGATCGCCGTGGAATTTATGTCCGGTGTAAATCAGCGCCAGCGTATCGCCATCCACCACCGCCGACCCGGAAAAACAGCCGTCTTTGTCTTCTGGCCCTTCCGGTGCCAGTGCCACCGGAAGGTGTTCCCAGTGAACTAAATCCTTGCTGCGCGCATGGCCCCAGTGCATCGGCCCCCACTGGGTTGAGTACGGATGATGCTGGTAAAAGGCGTGATACCAGCCGTCAAACCACACCAGACCATTCGGATCGTTCATCCAGCCGGCACGCGCGGCGAGGTGGTAACGCGGATACCAGCGCAGGTTAAGACTGCCTTGTCTGGCCTGCAATTCCTGTTCAGCTTTGGCGATGGAATACGTCATTTGTTTACTCTTTTAGTCAGATAGTAGAGGGTTGCGGCATGAGCGGGTCAGAGGAGGACTTACCTGAGCGCAACAGAAAAATAGAGATCAGCGTGGTGCTGAAAACCAACAGGCCCATAATGAGATAGGATTGGGCAAAGCCGTATTTCTCATAGCTGTAACCTGCCAGCGGCGACAGGACAGAAGCAATCACCGAGCTTGTGCAGGCAAAGCCCACCAGATAGAGGGTGGAGGAGAGCCGCTTATCAAAATGCAGGCTGTTGTATTTAAATACCGAAACCAGCAATACGGGCAGTTCAACCGCATGCAGCAGCTTGGTAATGGAGATGAGCACCGGCCCCTCAACCAGACCCGATCCCACCATACGCATTGCCATCACCATTCCCGCGAAAATCAGGCCGTTTTTCGCGCCGAGGCGGTTCACCAGCCACGGGGCGCAAAACATGCCCGCCGCCTCAAGGAAAACCTGGAAGGAGTTGAGATAGCCGTACATGGCATTCCCTTCCTGCAACGTCGGGAACTGGGAGGAGAAATAGACCGGGAACTGCTGGTCATAAACGCCATAAATACAGGTGCCGATAACGAAAAATACCAGCGCCCAGAAACGAGGCTGCGTCAGCAGGCGCAATGCATCTTCCAGCGTCACCTTGCCACCGGACACCGCTTCCTGCATGGCGTGCGGTGCAGAAGAGACCCTGAGACGTGCCAGCAAAACAAAAAACACCAGCCCGGCGCAGCTCGCGACAGCGAAATTCAGCTTCGGATTGATGTTAAACAGGAGCCCCGCAAAAAAGGTTGCCACCGCCCAGCCAAGCGATCCCCACATTCTCGCCTTGCCGAACTCAAACTGGCTCTGGCGGGCCACGCGTTCAGTATAGGATTCCAGCACACCTATCCCGCCGTTAAACGTCAGGCCGATGAAAATCCCGCCGAAAATGCTGCCGAGTAACACGTTAATCTGCAGCAGGTAACCAAACAGCAAAAAGGCCGGGCCGGAAAGAATGAGCAGGCAGGTCAGAAACCAGAGCAGATTTTTTCGCAAACCGAGCTTGTCCTGAATAAATCCATAACAAATTTGCGCACACAGCGCGGAGACGGAAAGCACAGCATAGATAACGCCGGTGTCCCCCGCTTTTAAGCCCACTTCCTGATGAAGCCAGATCGAGAGCAACGAGCCGGAAGATGACCATGTGACAAAAAAGAAAAACAGTAATGCGCTTAGTAAAGGGTAGCTGTGAGAGTGATGCGTTTTCATCATGGCATTCTCATGTTGGAGGAATGCCTGAATGGTAACGTTAACATTGATTCTTTCTCATGCTGTTTAGTTAAGATTTAAGATGTTAATCACTAAAGTTAACGTTAACATTAAGGGGATGAGATCGCGATCAAATATTCATCACTGAGGTAAGCATGACCTGAGCCGGGCATCAGCCTTCCTTTTACATCAGCGACTTAGTTGTATACCCTCTAACACAGAGCATTAACGGAGTAAGAAAATGGCTTCCCTGAAGGATGTCGCAAAGCTGGCTAACGTATCGCTGATGACGGTTTCCCGCGCGCTTAACAGCCCGGAACGCCTTAAACCGGAAACGCTGGCGCGCGTTCAGTTGGCTATCGAGCAGACCAGCTACGTTCCCGATCTGTCCGCCAAGAAAATACGCGGTGCGCATGCATCGCCTAAAACCATCGGCGTGCTGGCGCTTGATACGGTGACGACACCTTTCTCGGTGGAGATAACGCTGTCCATTGAAGAGACGGCCCGAATGCACGGCTGGAACAGCTTCGTGATGAATATGTTTACCGATGACAACCCGGATACCATCGTCGACCTTCTCCTCTCCCACCGGCCTGACGGGATTATCTACACCACGATGGGGTTACGTCAGGTTCCGCTTCCCGCCAAGCTGCTTACCCTTCCCTGCGTGCTGGCCAACTGCGAAAGCGTCGATGAAAAGGTCGCCAGCTATATCCCGGATGATGAACAGGGGCAGTACTCTGCCGTCAGGAAGTTACTGGCGGAGGGCTACAGACGGCCTCTTTGCCTGCATTTACCCGCGGGTCATCTGGCCACAACCCGACGCCGCCAGGGGCTGGAACGCGCCTGCCGTGAAGCCGGGATCGACCCGGACAGTCTGGAACATGAGTATATGGCGCTCGGGGATGAGCATTATCGTGATATTCCGTCCGCATTGCTGGCGCGCATCCAGAATGGCATCCCCCGGTTTGACTCCGTTATCTGCGGTAACGATCGTATCGCGTTTATGGTATACCAGACGCTGCTGGCGCAAGGGCTTCGCATCCCTGAAGATGTCGCGGTTCTCGGCTATGACAATATGGTGGGCATTGGCGAGCTATTTTTGCCCCCTCTTTCAACGGTTCAGTTGCCCCACTACGAAATTGGTCGCCTGAGCGCTCTGCACATTATTAACGGTGAACAACATCGGGAAACGACGCGCGTTGAAAGTCCTTTTTTAAAGCGTGATTCCATTATGCATGCCGTGTGATCGCCGCTTTTCGCTGACGACGCAGAAATAAGGGGGTAAAAAGGCAGCTATCCTCTTTTTTATCTCCGCCGATGGCACGATTTGTCACACTCTTTTCCATGCCTTTACACTCCAGATAAATACGACGTAACACAATGTTTTTATTGGTTATAAAGTGCAATCCTCCTTTTAAAAAAGGGGATATTTCCTCGCCTGTGCCTTCTGTCACAAAACAGTAAACAAATTAACCATTGAGCCCCGTGGCAAAAGGCTCTATATTGGCGGCGTTTTTTTCAGGCCCCCATCTGTTTTTTAACTTTTTATTCAATCGTTGCTCATAGCGAAGCGGCGGTTGTAGGAGTGATATGATGACGGATAAAGTCCGTATTGACACCGTAGATGCCCACAAAAGCAACGAAACCTATCTGGCCCGTCAGGCCGAGTTTGAATCTAACGTCAGGAGTTATCCGCGCAAACTGCCTTTAGCCATCACTAAAGCAGAAGGCGTGTGGATCACCGATGCAGATAATAAAGAATACCTTGACTGTTTAGCAGGCGCAGGGACCCTTGCGCTTGGCCATAACCATCCTGATGTGCTGAAAAGCATCCAAAATGTCATTACCAGCGGCTTGCCGTTACACACTCTGGATCTGACTACGCCTCTGAAAGACGCGTTTTCTGAATACCTGCTCTCTCTGCTGCCAGGTCAGGGCAAAGAGTACTGCCTGCAGTTCACCGGTCCATCCGGTGCCGACGCCGTTGAAGCGGCGCTGAAGCTGGCGAAAAAAGTAACCGGTCGTAGCGGTATCATCAGCTTCTCTGGTGGTTACCACGGTATGACCCACGGCGCACTGTCCGTGACCGGCAACCTGTCACCGAAAGAAGCGGTTGACGGTATGATGCCAGAAGTGCAGTTCATGCCTTACCCGCACGAGTACCGTTGCCCGCTGGGTATCGGTGGTGAAGCGGGCGTGAAAGCGCTGACTTACTACTTCGACAACCTGATTAACGACGTCGAAAGCGGCGTGCGTAAACCTGCTGCGGTGATTCTGGAAGCCGTTCAGGGTGAAGGCGGCGTGAACCCGGCTCCGGCTGAGTGGCTGCAGCGCATCCGTAAAGTGACTCAGGAACACGGCATTCTGCTGATCCTCGATGAAGTTCAGGCAGGCTTTGCCCGTACCGGTAAATTCTTCGCCTTCGAACACGCGGGCATCGAGCCAGACATCATCGTGATGTCTAAAGCAGTGGGTGGCGGTCTGCCGCTGGCCGTGCTCGGTATCAAAAAGCAGTTCGACGCATGGGCGCCAGGTCACCACACCGGTACCTTCCGTGGCAACCAGTTGGCGATGGCAACCGGTCTGACGACGCTGAAAATCCTGAAAGACCAGAACATCGCAGGCAAAGTGGCTGCACAGGGCGAATGGCTGAAAGGCCAGCTGAAAGAGATGGCGAAACGTTATCCGGTCATCGGTCACGTGCGCGGTCTGGGCATGATGATCGGTATCGAGATCGTTAAGCCACACGAAGCCGCTGACCACATGGGCTGCTTCCCTGGCGACGGCGAGCTGTCTGCGCTAATCCAGAAGAAGTGCTTCGAAGCCGGTCTGATTCTTGAGCGTGGCGGCCGTAACGGTATCGTTCTGCGTCTGCTGCCTTCTTTGCTGATCAGCGACGAAGAGCTGAAAATCTTCCTGGATAAATTCGAGCAGGCACTGCTTGCTGCGGGCGTTCGCCCGGCGTAACCGGAGTAGTTGATTACGATGTCTGATTCAAACCCAATTT
This sequence comes from Enterobacter asburiae, assembly GCA_011754535.1. Taxonomy (NCBI): domain Bacteria; kingdom Pseudomonadati; phylum Pseudomonadota; class Gammaproteobacteria; order Enterobacterales; family Enterobacteriaceae; genus Enterobacter; species Enterobacter asburiae. The sequence continues at coordinate 3,214,926 of JAAQVN010000001.1, forward strand.
TGTTCTCCTCTGCGCAGAGCATTGAAGCTTACCAGCAGGCGATTGAACAAAGCACTCAGGCTGTGATGCAGTGGCTGAAACAGCCTGAGATGTACCAGGGCAAAACGGTCGCGGAGCTGCGCGACCGTATTAAGCTGGATTTCAACCCGAAAGGGCTGGGCAACGAAGCGGCGATTGAACGCGCCGTTGAGTTCTTCCTGAAAGACAGCTTGTCCGTCCATCACCCGCAGTGTGTGGCGCACCTGCACTGCCCAAGCCTGGTGGTAAGCCAGGCGGCGGAAGTGCTGATCAACGCCACTAACCAGAGTATGGACTCCTGGGATCAAAGCCCGTCCGCAACCATTATTGAGATCAAACTGATCGAATGGCTGCGTACCCGCGTGGGTTATCAGGCTGGCGACGCGGGTGTCTTCACCAGCGGCGGTACCCAGAGCAACCTGATGGGCCTGATGCTGGCCCGCGACGCGTTCTTCGCACGTCAGGGTCACTCCGTACAGCAGGACGGCCTGGTGGGCGATCTGCGCAAGATCCGCGTACTGTGCTCCGAAAACGCGCACTTCTCCGTACAGAAAAACATGGCGCTGATGGGTCTGGGCTACCAGTCCGTGGTGCAGGTGAAAACGGATGAATTCTCCCGCATGGATCTGACCGATCTGGCGGCGAAAATCGAGCAGTGCAACGCGAACGGCGAACAGATTCTGGCGATTGTCGCAACGGCGGGTACCACCGATGCCGGTGCGATCGACCCACTGCGCGCGATCGCTGAACTGGCGGCGAAGCAGAACATCTGGGTACACGTTGATGCGGCCTGGGGCGGTGCGCTGCTGATGTCTGAGCAGTATCGTCACTATCTGGACGGCATCGAGCTGGTGGATTCCGTAACGCTGGACTTCCACAAGCAGTTCTTCCAGACCATCAGCTGCGGCGCGTTCCTGCTGAAAGAAGCGCGTCACTATGAGCTGATGCGCTATCAGGCGGCATACCTGAACTCCGAGTTCGACGAAGAAGCGGGCGTGCCTAACCTGGTGTCCAAATCCCTGCAGACCACTCGTCGTTTCGACGCGCTGAAGCTGTGGATGAGTCTGGAAGCGCTGGGTCAGGAGCAATACGCGGCAATCATCGATCACGGCGTGATGCTGGCGCAGCAGGTTGCGGCCTACGTGAAGGAGCAGCCTGCTCTGGAACTGGTTATGCAGCCTCAGCTGGCAAGCGTGCTGTTCCGCTTCCGCGGACAGGTGCAGACGGACGACGCGGGCATCGCCCTGCTGAACCAGAAAATTGGTGATGCGCTGCTGGAATCCGGCCGTGCAAACGTTGGTGTGACCGAGCACAACGGCATCACCTGCCTGAAGCTGACCCTGCTGAACCCAACCGTGACGCTGGAGGATATCAAAATCCTGCTGTCGCTGGTTGAGCGCACCGCGCAGGAAGTTCTGGCTAAGTAATACAAAACCCCTCTTCCGTCGGGAGAGGGGTTATCTTTATACGCCTGCCCACCACATTCTGATTTTCAATCCCCAGTAGCTCGTCCAGCCCGTTGTGGCGCTGACAACGTTCCCCTTTGACACTATCACCAGCGTTGGCGTTACGCTCACCTGCCACTGCTGCGACAAGGCGCCGCTTGCATCGTTAATCACCGGCATACTCAGGTTTTTCTTTTCAGCCCAGCGGGCAAGCTTTGCATTATCACCGGAGCGCATGGCAACGCTCACGACGTTACCGCCCTCTTTTGCCAGCTTATCGACCGCAGGAGTTGTATAGCGACAGATGCTGCACCAGGTTGCCCAGATGTAAATCAGCAACGGGCGCTCCTGGCTGAGCGCCGCGATATCGTGAATGTTACCGTCGATGCTCTGCATTGGCGTTGCGCTAAAGCTGGCGGGTAATGACGGCTTTCGGTATTGATCCACACCCCACATGACCGCCAGCGTAAGCAGAATGAGTATGATCCCTTCCCGCGCCCAGCGGCGCAGGCGACTCAATTTACGGTTATCCATTATGACCTCTCGATTTAACGGAGGTCATCTTAACGGGCTATTCGGCGTCATGCTGTAAAGAAGTGTCGCGTCGCTTTTATTCCGGAGTGTAGCCGCCGTAGTCGTAATGGCTGTACCCCGAGTGGTAATAGAACGCCGCGGATTTCACAATATCATTGAGAATCGCACCTTCAACCTGCACGCCCATTTGCTGCAGACGCTTCAGGCAGTTCTCGATCTCTTTGATGCTGGTTTTACCGAAGCGGGCAACCAGCAACGTGGTTGCAGCGGCTCTGGCGACGAGTAGCGCATCCGTCACGGCCAGCACCGGTGGCGTGTCGACAATCACGATGTCGTACTCTTTGTCTATTCGCGACATTACCGTCCGGAAACGCTCATTCATAAGCAGCTCCACAGGATGCGAAGGTTGTGGTCCACAGGTCAACACGTCAAAACCCCCTTTCTCGAAGCGTTGAATTGCATCCTGCCACTCTACGCTTCCCCCCAGCACGCTGGACAATCCATGGTGGTTGTTCAGTTTGAAAATATTGTGGACATATCCTTTGCGCATATCCGCATCAATGAACAGCACGCGCTGTCCGGCCTGAGCCGCAATCGACGCTAGCGAGGTGCTCACCAGGGTCTTTCCGCAATCCTGCGAAGGGCCTGAAACCACAACGATCCGGTTAGCGGCATCCATCATGGTGAAATGCAGACTTGTGCGCAGCCCGCGCACCGCCTCGACAAACATATCCGCCGGTCGGTCAACGGGCAGGAAAGGTACGTTTGACGTCCTGTGCTTCCACTGGGAAGCAAACAGCGTCCTCCTGCGCAAATGCGTTTTTTTCCAAAGCCACACCGAACGAGGGAGCGTAGCCAGAAGAGACATTCCCTGCGCTTCCAGCGGTTCAGACGAGGTGATGCCCCGTTTAAAGGCAGAGCGAACCAACACAGTCCCTGCCGAGAGCATCAATCCCACCAGCATACCGAGCACAATGATAATCACTTTGCGCGGTTTGACTGGGGCAGGCTGCGCTACAGCAGAGTCAATGATCCGCACATTTCCGATGGCACTGGAGCGCGAGATATTCAATTCCTGCTGGCGCGTCAGCAGCTGCAGGTAGATGGTGCGACCGGACTCAACGTCACGGCTTAAACGCAAAATTTCCTGCTGCGTAGAAGGCATGGATGAGACGCGGTTATTCAGGCGCGTACGTTCCTGCTCCAGGGTCTGCTTTTTTTCCCGTAAGGCGCGGTAGGTTGGGTGATCCTTTTTGAAAAGCTGAGAAACTTCTGCTTCGCGGAACGTCAGCTCGTTAAGCTGATTTTCCACATTAACAACCTGATCAAGAACCGTCTTCGCCTCAAGGGATAAATCGACAGAATCGCGTTGCTCTCTGTAGGCGTTCAGCCGTGCTTCGGCTTCATCCAGTTCGCGGCTGATTTTAGGCAGTTGATCCTGTAAAAACGTCAGGCTACGGGTATCTTTAGCTTCCTGGCGCGCAATATTCTGGCTGAGATAATTTTCAGCAATGGTGTTAAGCACCGCGGCGATCTTGTCAGGCTCCTCTCCCGTTAGCGTTAAGGCGATCATTCCGCTCTGCTTCGCCGACTCCGAAACAATGAGCCGACGCTGAAGGGCGTTAATTGCCTCAAGCTTTGTGACGGTTTTGAGGGAAAACTGGGTCCCTGGTGCCGCGCTGAGGGAGGTGACAAGAAGCGTTACTCCGTCTTTAACCAGCGTTTTCCCGACAATGCCATCAGCCTCCAGCGTTTTTCCTTCGAGGTGATACCGGCCCTGCTCCTGAACGGTCAGTAAAAGTTCCTGTGGCTTGTCTTCCAGAAGAGGAATAGTCAGCGCGCCAATTGTCAATTCACCCGCTTTACGCCCTCGTTCCAGCAGCGGTCCAATGACGGGCAGCACGTGCCGTTTGACGCTGTACGTTAGCCCCAGCTTATCAACGGTCTCTCCCAGAATCATCCGCGATTTGAGCAGCAAGAGTTCGGGTGCAGCATCAGGTGAAAGATCGGTACCAAACTGGCTTAAGCTTTTGAGCAACGAGTTGTCCTGCTTCGCTTCTATCTGCACAAGGGCATCAGCCTGATAGATCGGTGTGACGCTATATGCATAGATCCCGGCGCATACGGTGAACAGGAGCGTGATGCACGCTATCATTACCCGATGATCAAACATCTCAGCCAACAGCTGAATGAGATCAATTTCATTATCATGCGGTGTCGCAGCACCAAATTTGTCTGATTTATGAGACGACATTATTGCTTCATTCCTTGTTGACGCAAACGACGGGCCCATTCCTGGCTGGCTTTTCCTAACTGCTCGAAAACATATTCGAAGGCTTCCCGGCTTTTACGATACGGGTCGGGAATGTCCTTTGTTTCCAGCCACTGACCAAACAACAGCGATTTCCCCCGATTCTCCGGGGCCACAGAGGCAATAAAACGGAGATGCTCTGGCTCCATCACCAGAATCAAATCGGATTTTTGTAACAGATAACGTGTGACCTTACGCGCCACATGACCTTCAAGCGAAACGCCATGACGTAAGGCGACTGCCTTTGCAGCCGCATCCGCCGGGCGTCCTTCAAGCCCGAAAATGCCTGCCGAGGATATCTGCGTGTTGGGTAACTGCTGACGCAACAGCCGCTCACCAATCGGTGAACGGCAAATATTGCCGGTGCAAACCACGAGAATTGAATTGAACATTATTGCGGCCACGACCTGATGTAACGGACGGTTTCGGTCAGGTCATGTACGCCACTGATGGTGGGTACCAACTGGGTGATCACACGATTCCAGCGCGAAAGCGGTGCCGTCGTGACATAGACAATGTCGTACGGTTCCAGTTGGAATTCTGTACTCAGCACCATGGCTGAGGCATCTTCCGCATTGAGCTGATAGATGTTGGCGATTTTATCTTTCTCGCCTTTTCGTGAAACCGGGCGAATAACAAAAATTCCGGTTGCATCGGCCATATTCTGGTTCAGCCCGCCGGCACTCCCCAGGGCTTCGGCCAGCGTCATGCCGCTACGATCCATCTTAAGCGTGCTCTGCTTAACCACCTCGCCCATCACAAACACTTTCAGCGCGTCGTTCCGGGGAACAAACAGGATATCGCCCGGATAAAGCAGCTTATTCTGGGTCAAATCGCCATGTTGCATCAGGGCATAAAGTGAAAGCCGCGAATCCTGGCCATCATGCGTAAGCACGACGTTACGCCAGTCGGCATCCGCAGAAAGGCCGCCAGCGGCGTTGACCGCATCCATCACCGTCAGCGGAATATTGGTTATGGGTTGTTGCCCCGATTTTTCGACCTCTCCGGTGACGTAGGCCTTTTGCGAACGGAAGGCGGCAATGCTGACGTCCACCTGCGGGCTCTCAATGACCTTATCCAGCCGCGCGGTGATCTCCTCACGTACCTGCGAAACCGTTTTGCCCGCCACTTTCAGCCTGCCGACGTAAGGATAGAAGAGCGTGCCATCAGCGTTAACCCAGTTACCCGAGTCGCTCGCGCTACGGTATTGCCCTGCGGGCGTCGTGAGTTCAGGGTGATCCCAGACGGTGACCGTCAGAATGTCTCCTGATCCAATGCGGTATTCCCAGTTTTTGATCTGCTCATCCAGATTAGGATTTGCCTGAGATTTCAATACGGCCGGACGCAGTTTTTCAATCAATCCCGGCGTCAGTGGAAAAATTTCCACGTGCTTATCAAGCTGATAATTGACATCTTCCGCAGCAATGCCTTTTTTCCCGGACAGACTCAAATTCTGTCCGGGGGAAAACACACACCCTGTTAATTGACTAACAGTAAGAAATAACAGCGAAAATGCAGTTGTACCTTTCATTATATAAATATTTCTTTTTAACGTTACGTTTATCATCAAGCCCGCAAAGAGACTTTATCTAAGTTTATGAAATTTAATTGCTTATTTTTCTACAATATGAAATTCTGGCATTATAAACGTGACAAAACCGCTCTCTAAAAAAACAAAAGCAATACTCAACCCTGTAAAAAAGGGAAGCAAGCCTGCTTCACCCGAAGACAATATTAAATTTTCTTTAGTGGGAAAGCATTCGCATAGCAGTCCATTCTTGATGTGAAATGTTATTTTCAGAATTTATTAATGAAATAATAAATATTAAAAATACAAGGCGCAGGCAATATTCGCCATAGTGATAAACATCATCCAATTCGACTACACAAAACCGTCCACTTTTGTTACATTTTTTTTCAAACATACCCTGCGTTGATACTTAAAATGGACTGTCTGCTCCGCTTTGCACGACCCGCAGACAAAAAGTATCTGTAACGATATCACTGGAGAAAAAATGGCTAAGCGTAAATTGCTGCTTCTGGGTGTACTACTGTCTCTGGCGGGATCCGCATTCTCTGCCCCGCAAACCGCCGCTGCGCCATCTGGCATCAAGGCCTATGAAGAACAAGAGTTCATCGCGGATTTCACGAAGTTCAAAATCGGCGATACGGCACCGGCGCAGTATCAAACGCCGGAGTACACCATTAAACAGTACCAGTTGCGTAACCTGCCGGCGCCGGATGCCGGAACCCATTGGACCTATATGGGTGAGAACTATGTGCTGATCGGCGATGCTGATGGCAAGATCTACAAAGCCTACAATGGAGATATTTTCTATCACCGCTAACGCAATTTTGATTCGTCCCTGGCAGGAAAGTGACCGACCTTTCCTGCGCACGCTCTACATCCACGCCCGGCGTGAAGCCTGGCCATGGCTGGACAGTGCAGACTGGCAGCTTGAAGACTTTGACGCGGCAACCCGTGACGAAGTGATTTGGGTTGCTGTTCAGAACGGGCATCGACTGGGTTTTGCCTCCGTCTGGACGAACGATAATTTCCTGCACAACCTGTTTGTCGATCCGCAGTATCAGAGCCTGGGCGTCGGACATGTGTTGCTTGAGCACGTACAGAAGACGTTTACCAGTACGGGTTCGCTTAAGTGTCTGGTGAAGAATGCGCGGGCGGTTGCATTTTACCAGCGCCACGGCTGGCACATCGAGGCGACGGGGAATTCTCCGGACGGCGAATATTATTTGATGCACTATCGGCTGAGTTAACGTCAGGTGGCGCTATGCTTACCTGACCTACACGATCGTAGTTGGCCGGGTAAGGCGAAGCCGCCACCCGGCACTAAGGCGCAGAGGCGTTACACCGCGCGGAAGGCGATTTCACCCGGGATCACTTCACCCTGCCAGTAGAGCTGCGCCGCAACGCGCCCCGCCAGCTGGCGATACATCTCCGCGAATTCGCTGTCCGGACGGCTGACAACCGTCGGTTTCCCGCTGTCCAGATCTTCACGCAAGGAAATATGCAGCGGCATCTGCCCCAGCAGCTGGGTGTGATACTGTGCCGCCAGTTTTTCCGCCCCACCCGTACCGAAGATAGGTTCGTGGTGTCCGCAGTTACTGCAGATGTGCATGCTCATGTTCTCGACGATGCCGAGCACCGGCACTTCCACTTTCTCAAACATCACGATGCCTTTTTTGGCGTCGATCAGTGCGATATCCTGCGGCGTGGTGACCACGACGGCGCCCGTTACCGGAATGTTCTGCGCCAGCGTCAGCTGTATGTCACCGGTGCCCGGCGGCATGTCCAGCACCAGATAATCCAGATCCGGCCACATCGTTTCCTGCAGCATCTGCAGCAGCGCTTTGCTGGCCATTGGGCCGCGCCAGACCATAGCGTTGTCGTCGGTCACCAGGTAACCGATGGAGTTAGTCGCCAGACCGTGCGCCACGATCGGTGCCATATGCGTGCCGTCAGGTGAGGTTGGACGCTGATTTTCCGCACCCAGCATGTTTGGAATAGAAGGACCGTAGATATCGGCATCCAGAATACCGACCTTTGCCCCTTCCGCCGCCAGCGCGAGCGCGAGGTTTACGGCGGTAGATGATTTACCCACCCCACCCTTACCTGAACTCACGGCGATGATGTTTTTCACCCCGTTGACGCCCGGCTGATTTTTCACACGCTTCAGCGTGGCGATGCTGTGGCTCAGCTTCCAGTCAATCGCTTTTGCACCGGTAATGCGCAGCAACTCAGCGCTGGTCTGCTCTTTCAGCGCGTCAAAAGCGCTGGTCCAGACGAACGGCATCTGCAGCTCAACGTGCAATGTATCGTCCAGCCATGCGACGTGGTGTAACGCTTTCAGCGCAGTGAGGTTATGTTTCAGGGTTGGATGCTGAAAGTTAGCCAGCGTCCCGGCGACCATTGCTCGTAAGGCTTCCGGTGATTTGGCCTGGGATTGAGAACTCATCCCGACTCCTTTGTTCTTGTGAATAAGACCTTAGGCAAACAAGTTTACCTGAAAGGCCGCGGTTTGTGCTTACTTAATAATGCCCCTTTTGGTAATATCGAAAACCCTTTTCACAGTTAAAAGAAGTAATGCCTACTATGACTCAAGTCGCGAAAAAAATTCTGGTAACGTGCGCCCTGCCGTACGCCAACGGCTCAATCCACCTCGGCCACATGCTGGAGCATATCCAGGCTGATGTCTGGGTCCGTTACCAGCGAATGCGCGGCCACGAGGTTAACTTCATCTGCGCGGACGACGCCCACGGCACACCGATCATGCTGAAAGCGCAGCAGCTGGGGATTTCCCCGGAGCAGATGATTGCCGAAATGAGTCAGGAGCATCAGACCGATTTTGCTGGCTTTGACATCAGCTATGACAACTATCACTCCACGCACAGCGACGAAAACCGCGAGCTGTCGGAGCTGATCTACACCCGTCTGAAAGAGAACGGTTTTATTAAAAACCGCACTATCTCTCAGCTGTACGATCCGGAAAAAGGCATGTTCCTGCCGGACCGTTTCGTCAAAGGCACCTGTCCGAAATGTAAATCCCCGGACCAGTACGGCGATAACTGCGAAGTCTGCGGCGCGACCTACAGCCCGACCGAGCTTATCGAGCCGAAATCCGTGGTTTCCGGCGCCACGCCTGTGATGCGTGATTCCGAGCACTTCTTCTTCGACCTGCCGTCCTTCAGCGAAATGCTGCAGGCGTGGACCCGCAGCGGCGCGCTGCAGGAGCAGGTGGCGAACAAGATGCAGGAGTGGTTCGAATCCGGCCTGCAGCAGTGGGATATTTCCCGCGATGCGCCGTACTTCGGCTTCGAAATCCCGAACGCGCCGGGCAAATACTTCTACGTCTGGCTGGATGCGCCAATCGGCTACATGGGCTCGTTCAAGAATCTGTGCGACAAGCGGGGCGACACCGTCAGCTTCGACGAATACTGGAAGAAGGATTCCGACGCCGAACTGTACCACTTCATCGGTAAAGACATCGTCTACTTCCATAGCCTGTTCTGGCCGGCAATGCTGGAAGGCAGTAACTTCCGTAAGCCAACCAACCTGTTCGTACACGGCTACGTAACGGTGAACGGCGCAAAGATGTCCAAGTCTCGCGGGACGTTCATTAAGGCCAGCACCTGGCTGAACCATTTCGACGCGGACAGCCTGCGCTACTACTACACCGCGAAGCTCTCTTCCCGTATCGATGATATCGACCTGAACCTGGAAGATTTCGTGCAGCGCGTGAACGCGGATATCGTGAACAAGGTAGTGAACCTGGCGTCCCGTAACGCAGGGTTTATCGCCAAACGCTTTGACGGTGTGCTTTCTGCCGAACTGGCCGATCCTGAGCTGTATAAAACCTTCACCGATGCCGCCGCTGCGGTTGGCGAAGCCTGGGAAAGCCGTGAGTTCGGTAAAGCGATTCGTGAAATCATGGCGCTGGCCGATGTTGCCAACCGCTATGTGGACGAGCAGGCCCCGTGGGTTGTCGCGAAACAGGAAGGCCGTGACGCCGACCTTCAGGCAATCTGCACCATGGGTCTGAACATGTTCCGCGTGCTGATGACCTGGCTGAAGCCGGTTCTGCCGCAGCTGGCAGCCCGCACCGAGGCGTTCCTGAATACTGAACTGACCTGGGACGCTATCCAGCAGCCGCTGCTCGGCCACAAGGTGAATACTTTTAAAGCGCTCTATAACCGCATCGAAATGAAGCAGGTTGAAGCCCTGGTCGAAGCCTCTAAAGAAGAAGTGAAAGCGGCGGCGGCACCGGTAACCGGCCCGCTGGCTGACGATCCGATTCAGGAAACCATCACCTTCGACGATTTCGCGAAAGTCGACCTGCGCGTGGCACTGATTGAAAACGCGGAGTTCGTGGAAGGTTCTGACAAGCTGCTGCGCCTGACGCTGGATCTGGGCGGCGAGAAGCGTAACGTCTTCTCCGGCATCCGTTCAGCCTACCCGGACCCGCAGGTGCTGATCGGTCGTCAGACCGTGATGGTGGCGAACCTGGCGCCGCGCAAAATGCGCTTCGGCATCTCTGAGGGGATGGTGATGGCCGCAGGCCCTGGCGGGAAAGATATCTTCCTGTTAAGCCCTGACGAAGGCGCGAAGCCGGGCCAGCAGGTGAAATAACAAAAAAGCCGGAGATTCTCTCCGGCTTTTTTGTTCTCCCTCTCCCTGTGGGAGAGGGCCGGGGTGAGGGCATCATGCCGCACCCATGCCGCATTTACGCCTTAGGATGATGTACCCGGTGGGTCAGCCCGCGCAGGAAATTGCGCAGAAACTGGTCGCCGCACTCGCGGTAGTTTTTATGATCCGGCGCGCGCATCATGGCGGTCACTTCCGGTACGGATACGCGGTACTTTTGCTCCGTCATGATCGCCACAATATCGTCCGTTTTCAGCGAGAACGCGATACGCAGCTTTTTCAGCACCGTGTTGTTGTTCACGCGGCGCTCCAGCGCCAGCTCCGGCGCGGCCGGATCTTTGCCACGCTTATCGTAAATGAGGCCGTTCAGGAAACCCGACAGAATGATGTCCGGGCAGCGAACGAAGCCCTCTTCGTCTTCTTTGGTCATCCAGGTATCGAAACCTGCAGACGTGGATTCCATATCGGACAGTGCAAGAATGCGCACCATGTCGTTATTGTTTGCTTTCAGGGTGTAGCGCAGGCTACGAAGAATGTCGTTACTTAGCATAGAGCCTTCGAATGTCGATGATGCAATGGCGCGCAGTGTACCAGTTTTACAGGCCAATCGCCTCTTTCAAACTCTTCAGGTAGCGACGGCTGACGGGGACGGTCTGCCCGGCACGCAGCACCAGCTCGGCCTGGCCGTTATCTTCCAGGCGGATCTCCTTCAGGTGCGCCATGTTCACCAGATACTGGCGATGGCAGCGGAGCAGCGGCGTGCGGCTCTCCAGCGTGCGCAGGGTCAGTTCGGTGAACCCTTCGTTCCCTTCCGCGCTGGTGACAAATACCCCGCTCAGGCGGCTACTGACAAACGCCACATCATCCATCTGCAGAAGATAAATCCGGCTGTGCCCGGTGCAGGGGATAAATTTCAGCGGCTGCTGGTTCTCCGGCAACAGCGTAACGTCCTGAACGGTTCGCTCCTGGCGTAAACGGCTGAGCGTTTTTTCCAGGCGCTTCTCTTCAATCGGCTTGAGTAAATAATCAAACGCGTGTTCCTCAAAAGCCTTAACGGCATACTCGTCGAACGCCGTCAGAAACACGATGTAGGGACGATGCTCCGGGTCGAGCATGCCGACCATCTCCAGCCCGCTGATGCGCGGCATCTGAATGTCCAGGAACAGCACGTCAGGGCGCAGTTTGTGCACCGCGCCGATGGCCTCAATGGCGTTGGCGCACTCTCCCACAATCTCAATATCTGGCTGCTCCTGCAGCAGAACGCGCAGGTTTTCCCGTGCCAGCGGCTCGTCATCCACAATCAGCACTCTTAACATGCGTTTTCCTCCAGCGGCAGTCGAACGGTAATACGGGTAAATCGGTCGGGCTCACAGGCAACGGTAATGCCACAGTCATCGCCAAAGTGGGCGCGCAGACGTTTATCCACCAGGCTCATCCCTAAACCGCCGGAGGCGGAAGGCTGGTAAAGCCCGGCGTTATCTTCAATATCCAGCACCAGATGATGGTTAAAACGGCTGGCGGCGATGGTGACCTCCCCTGTCCCCAGAAGCTGCGAGGTACCGTGCTTGATGGCATTCTCCACAATAGGCTGCAGGGTAAAGGCCGGAAGATGCTGATGCGCAAGCTCATCCGGAACGGAGAGCGACACCTGCAGACGGGATTGAAACCGCGCCTGCTCAATCTGCAGATAGGCATTCACGTGCTCAATCTCGTCGGCGAGGGTCACGATCTCAGAGGGCCGCTTCAGGTTCTTGCGGAAAAAGGTCGACAGAAACTGCACCAGCTGAGCGGCCTGATCGCTGTCGCGGCGGATCACAGCTTTGAGCGTGTTGAGGGCATTGAACAGGAAATGCGGATTGACCTGGGCATGTAGCAGCTTAATTTCAGACTGCGTCAGCAGGGCTTTCTGCCGCTCATACTGCCCGGCGAGGATTTGCGCGGAAAGAAGCTGGGCTATCCCCTCCCCCAGCGTGCGGTTGATGGAGCTGAACAGACGGTTTTTCGCCTCATACAGCTTGATGGTGCCCATCACCCGCTGATTTTCCCCGCGCAGCGGAATGACCAGCGTGGAGCCCAGCTTGCACTGCGGGTGCAGCGAGCAGCGGTAAGGCACTTCGTTACCGTCGGCATACACCACCTCACCCGTTTCAATAGCGCGCAGCGTGTAGGTCGAAGAGATCGGTTTGCCAGGAAGATGATGATCGTCCCCGGTGCCGGTAAACGCCAGCAGCTTTTCGCGATCGGTAATGGCAACGGCGCCGATATCAAGCTCCTTGTAGAGCACCTGCGCGACCTTCATGCTGTTCTCTTCGTTAAACCCCTGACGCAGGATCCCTTCGGTCGAGGCGGCAACCTTCAGCGCCGTGGCGGAAAAGGCCGAGGTGTATTTTTCGAACATAGCGCGCTTGTCGAGCAGAATACGCATAAACAGCGCCGCGCCGACGGTGTTGGTCACCATCATCGGGGCGGCAATACTGCTGACCAGGTGCAGCGCATCCTCGAACGGACGCGCAATCAGCAGAATGATCGCCATCTGCGCCATTTCGGCCACAAAGGTAATGGCCCCGGCGGTAAGCGGGCTAAAGACTTTATCCGGGCGACCGCGCTTAATCATATAGCTGTGCACCAGGCCACCGAGCAGCCCCTCGACGATCGTGGAGATCATGCAGCTGAGCGCTGTCATCCCACCCATGGAATAGCGATGCAGTCCGCCGGTCAGCCCCACAAGGCCACCGACGACCGGGCCGCCCAGCAGCCCGCCCATCACCGCGCCGATGGCGCGCGTATTGGCAATAGAGTCTTCGATATGGAGACCAAAATAGGTCCCCATGATGCAAAAAATAGAGAAGGTGACATAGCAGAGCAGCTTGTGGGGCAGGCGTACGGTAACCTGCATCAGCGGGATGAAAAGACGCGTTTTGCTCATCAGCCAGGCAATGACCAGAAACACGCACATCTGCTGAAGCAACAGCAGCACCAGGTTAAACTCGTACATACTCAAAACCGCACACGCTAAAAAACGCGTAACATACACGGATGCGGATGAACTTTCTTTGAAGCATCCCAAAAAAGCGTAAAATCGTGTCCGTTATCACACCTTTTTCTGCATATCGCGCATGCTTCGCATTATTTGCCTAAAAATTAACCACCCCTTCCTGGTTCGGCAAAGTGGGTCTACAGTTAAGCTGGGGACGCGTAAGCCAGGGGGCAAATATGGCGCTTTACACAATCGGTGAAGTGGCACTCCTTTGTGATATCAATCCCGTTACCCTACGGGCGTGGCAGCGACGGTATGGATTGCTCAAACCGCAGAGAACGGACGGTGGTCATCGTCTTTTCAACGATGCCGATATCGACCGGATCCGCGAAATCAAAAGCTGGATCGACAACGGGGTGCAGGTCGGCAAAGTGAAGTCCCTGCTGAGCCACGACGACCCGGACACACAACATCTCTGGCGTGAACAGCAGGAAACCCTGCTGCGACTCCTGCAGGCCGGTAACCTGCAGCGCCTGCGCGCCTGGATCAAAGAGCAGGGGCGCGATTATCCGGCGAAAACGCTTATCACCCATCTTTTCATTCCGCTCCGTCGACGCCTGCAGTGCCAGCAGTCTACCCTGCAGGCGCTGCTCAGCATGCTTGACGGGGTGCTGATTAACTATATTGCCGTCTGTCTTGCCTCGGCGAAGAACAAGGCCGGAAAAGATGCGCTGGTGGTCGGCTGGAACGTGCACGATACCACCCGTCTGTGGCTGGAAGCGTGGATCGCCACCCAAAAGGGCTGGCGCGTGGATGTCCTTGCGCACTCGCTGGGGCAGCTCAAACCCGAGTTTTTCGACGGCCAGACCCTGCTGGTCTGGTGCGGCGAAGTGCCGTCCGCCTCGCAGCAACAGCTGCTGACGGAATGGCGTGAGCACGGTTATCCGGTTTATTCCCTGGGCCCGGATGAACCATAACGGCATTTAATGGTTCATTAACAGCTGCGCTTCACCGTATAATTGTTCCGTTAACAACAGGAGCACATGATGAAGGCAACCAAACTCGCCATTATTACCCTTTTTGTCCTGATGGCCGTAAGCGGTATCGGCGGCGTGATGCTGGCCGGGTACTCGTTTATCGTTCGTGGCGGTGTCGGCTGAGGTACAGCGCCAGCCGCTCAAAAAGGCGATCGACGACGATGGCTGCCAGCGCGACCAGCACCGCCCCCTGCACAATATAAGCCGTATTAAACCCGCTTAAGCCGATGATGATCGGCGTTCCCAGCGTATTGGCACCTACCGTAGACGCAATGGTCGCCGTCCCTATGTTAATAATCACCGACGTGCGGATCCCGGCAATAATAACCGGTGCCGCAAGCGGCAGTTCTACCTTGCGAAGCCGCTGCCAGCGGCTCATCCCCATTCCTTCCGCCACGCTTAATACAGACGCAGGGACCGCCGCAACGCCCGCCAGCGTGCCCTGGAGAACGGGCAACACGCCGTATAAAATCAGAGCAATAATCGCGGGCTGCTGACCAAAACCCATCACCGGCACCGCTATCGCCAGCACCGCCACCGGCGGAAACGTCTGCCCAATGGCCGCAACCGTCTCCACCAGCGGACGAAACTCCCGGCCCGCAGGTCGCGTGACCGCAATGCCCGCCCCTACTCCCAGCACCACCGCGATGACGCTTGAGAGCGCCACCAGCCAGAGATGCGCCAGGGCGAGGTTGATAAAGCTCTCCTGCTGATAGACCGGCCGCGGCAGCCCGGGAAAAAGGGCGTTAAACAGCGCCGCGCTGTGGGGCATCAGAAACAGTAAGGCGACAAAGAGCGCTGCCAGCCAGAGGAGCGGATCACGCAGTGCCTTCACGCGTCACCTCCCCGGCCAGCAGATCGCGAAAATGCAGGCTTCCGCACGGCGCGCCCCGGGCATCCGCCACAGGCAGGACTTCACACCGGCGCGCGACAAACGCGGAGAGGGCGTCCCGCAGGCTCATCTGCTCCTGTAGCGGTTCGCCGCTCACCGCTGTCTCCTCGGGACGCATATAGTCACCAACCGTCCGCAGTGAGAGCAGCCTCACGCCCAGCTCGCTGCGGCCAAAAAACTCGCGCACAAAGTCGTTCTTCGGCCAGGTTAATAGCTCAAGCGGCGCGCCCTGCTGCACCACCTCGCCGTGGTCCATCAGCACCAGATGGTCGGCCAGGCGCAGGGCTTCATCAATATCGTGCGTCACGAGGACGATGGTTCGACCGAGAATGCGGTGAATGCGGGTCATCTCCGCCTGCAGCGCCCCGCGCGTAACCGGATCCAGCGCGCCGAAGGGTTCATCCATCAACAGCACCTGCGGGTTGGCCGCCAGCGCGCGCGCCACGCCCACGCGCTGCTGCTGCCCACCGGAGAGCTGGTGCGGATAGCGATCGCGCAGCGCGAGCTCCAGCCCCAGCAGAGACATGAGTTCATCAACGCGGTCAGCGATTTTAGCCCGCGACCATTTCTCCAGCTGCAGCACGGTGGCGATGTTCTGCGCCACCGTCCAGTGCGGAAACAGGCCGATAGACTGAATGGCATAGCCCATCCGGCGGCGCAGCTCCAGCACCGGCAGGCTGCGGATCTCTTCTCCGGCAAAGCGGATCAGGCCGCTGTCGTGCTCAACCAGCCGGTTGATCATCTTCAGCGTGGTGGATTTTCCCGAACCCGATGTGCCAATCAGCACGGAAAACGCGCCCTCGGCAAAGTTCAGGTTCAGGTGGCTCGCCGCCGGGCGACCGGCAAAGGTTTTACTGACATCATGAAATTCAATCATTGGCTCTTCTCCTGAGCAGCGCGAGCCATAAGGCAAACAGCGCGTCGACGACAACCGCCAGCGCAATGGTGGGAACCACGCCCAATAACACCAGATCGAGGGCGCTGCTCAGCAGCCCCTGGAATACCAGCGCGCCAAAGCCGCCCGCACCAATCAGCGCGGCAATCACTGCCATGCCGACGGTCTGGACCGCCACCACCCGCAGGCTGCGCAGCAGCAGGGGCAGCGCCAGCGGAAGCTGAATCCTCCAGAAACACTGTCGCGCGCTCATGCCCATCGCATGGGCGCTTTCCAGCACATCCGGCGCGACCTGGCTTAATCCCGCGACCACGCCGCGCACCAGCGGCAGCAGCGCATACAGCACCAGCGCGATGAGCGCGGGCGTTAACCCCGTTCCGGCTATGCCGAGCGTTCCCAGCGCCGGGAATGACTTCACCAGTCCGGCCAGCGGGGCAATCAGCAGGCCAAACAGCGCAACGGAGGGAATCGTCTGGATGACATTGAGCACGGCAAAGACCCCACCCTGGCGTGAAGGATGACGATAACACCACATGCCGAGCGGTATCCCAAGCAGCAGAGCCGGGATCAGCGTGCCAAAAAGAATTGTCAGATGTTGCGCCAGGGCATCATCAAACACCTCCTGACGGTTGGCGTACTCTTTTAACAGCGAGAGATTATTTAGTTCCCCGCTGAACAGCAGGAACAATGGAATGCACCATATCTGCGCGTTGAGCACCCAGCGCCAGACGGCGCTGGAGATGAGTCGACGAATGGCATCGCTACTGGCCAGCAGACACAGCGCCAGCCACAGCCAGAGGCCGCTACCCACCGTGGTTCTCGCCAGCGGACTTTCCGCCGACGCCATATGCGTCGCTGCCTGCCCGGCGCCCCAGAACAGGACGATAAACAGCCCTTCAGCGAGGAGCAGCGTCAGCCACTGCGCCGTGCGCCCTTGCCAGAGCGACAGTGCAACCCACGCGCCCAGCGCCGCCGCCAGCCACCACGGCGTGAACGCCCACACTTCCCAGATATAGCGCCCTTCCCCCGACATCAGGCGGTTAGGCGCGACGTTCACAAACGGTAACGCGACCGCCGCGATGGCCACGCAGGCCAACAGCAGCAGTACGCGGTTATGACATTTTATTGGCACAGCCCTTTCCCGTTACTTCACAAGCCCTTGTTGTTTCAGGAAGTCGGCGGCCACTTTTTTGGCATCCAGTCCCTCGACGGCAATGCTGGCATTCAGCTGCTGCAGCGTTTTTTCATCCAGCTTTTCGAAGACCGGTTTGAGCCAGTCGGCAATCTCCGGATAGGCTTTCAGCACCGCCTCACGCACTACCGGGGTCGGGGCGTAAATTGGCTGTACGCCTTTAGGATCGGTCAGGGTTTGCAGGCCGAGCGCCGCTACCGGGCCGTCGGTGCCGTAGGCCATCGCCGCGTTAACGCCAGAGGTTTGCTGCGCCGCCGCTTTGATGGTTACCGCGGTATCCCCGCCCGCGAGCGAAAGCAGTTGCGCCTGGTCGAGCTTGAAGTCGTACGCTTTTTCGAACGCGGGTAGCGCGTCAGGACGCTCGATAAACTCCGCGGAGGCCGCAAGCTTAAAATCGCCCTTCTCTTTCAGATAGCGGCTGAGATCCGCAAGCGTAGTCAACTTACCTTTCTCCGCCACGTCCTTACGCACGGCGATAGTCCAGGTATTGTTGGCCGGGGCCGGGGTTAACCAGACCAGCTTGTTCTGCTCTGCGTCGAGTTTTTTGACTTTTTCATAGCCAGCTTTGGCATTTTTCCATGCCGGATCGTTTTCGTCTTTGAAGAAGAACGCGCCGTTGCCGGTGTATTCAGGGTAGATATCCAGCTCGCCGGAGGTAATCGCGCCGCGCACAACGGGCGTGGTGCCCAGCTGAACTTTATTGACGGTTTTCACGCCGTGGCTTTCCAGCACCTGGAGAATAATATTCCCGAGCAGCGCGCCCTCGGTATCGATCTTTGAGCCCACTTTTACCGGCTCCGCCGCCTGTAGCGGCAGGCTTAGCGCTGCGAGTAGCACCGCAGAAGCTACCATCCCCGTTTTAATCGTCATTCCGCTGTCCTCATTTTTTTATCGCCTTTTTCAGAGGCTTGAGAGAAAAGCGTAGCTTAAAACGGCGGATTTACCCGGCAAAATGCCTTTTTAGCATAAGGTAAGACGCATCCCCCGGAAGTCGGGGGATGCAAAGGGAAGGAAAGGTTACAGCAGCTCGAACTCGCCTTTATTCACGCGGGCGGAATCCACCCCGATAAAGACGTTAAACTTGCCCGGTTCCGCATCATATTTCATCTGCTGGTTCCAGAACTTCAGCGCGTCCACGTCAATCGGGAAGCTGATGGTTTTGGTTTCGCCAGGTTTAAGATCAACCTTTTCGAAACCGCGCAGCTGCTTCACAGGACGGCTCATCGACGCAGTCACATCCTGCACGTACATCTGAATCACCGTTGCCCCTTCGCGCTTGCCGGTGTTGGTCACCTCAACGCTGGCGGTAACTTTGCCGTCACGCTTCAGGGTTGGCACCGACATTTTCACGTCAGAGACCTTAAAGGTGGTGTAGCTCAGGCCGTAACCAAACGGATAGAGCGGGCCGTTAGCTTCGTCGAAGTAACGAGACGTGTACTTGTTCGGCTTGTCGGCGTTGTACGGGCGACCGGTGTTCAGGTGGCTGTAGTAGACCGGGATCTGCCCGACGGAGCGCGGGAAGGACATAGGCAGCTTGCCAGACGGGTTGTAATCACCAAACAGCACGTCGGCGATGGCGTTACCGCCTTCGGTACCGGCGAACCAGGTTTCCAGAATGGCGTCAGCCTGCTGGTCCTCTTTCACCAGCGCCAGCGGACGGCCGTTCATCAGCACCAGCACCAGCGGTTTGCCGGTGGCCTTAAGGGCGGCGATCAGATCGCGCTGGCTCTGCGGGATGGTGATGTCGGTGCGGCTGGAGGCCTCATGCGCCATACCCTGCGCTTCCCCCACGACCGCGACAACCACATCGGACTGCTTCGCGGTGTTGACCGCTTCGTCAATCATCTCCTTCGGCGTACGCGGATCGACCTTAACCGCTTCCTCGTACTGGTTAAGGAACGTGACGATGTCTTTATCGTCGGTGACGTTCGCCCCTTTGGCGTACACCACTTTGGCGTTTTCACCGACGGCGTTCTTGATGCCGGTCAGGACGGTGACGGACTGATCGGCCACGCCCGCAGCAGACCAGCTGCCCATCACGTCGCGCTTGCTGTCAGCCAGCGGGCCGACCACAGCAATGGTGCCAGATTTTTTCAGCGGCAGCGTATCGAGGCGGTTCTTCAGCAGCACCAGACTTTCGCGCGCCACTTCACGTG
Organism: Enterobacter asburiae; assembly: GCA_011754535.1. Lineage (NCBI taxonomy): Bacteria > Pseudomonadati > Pseudomonadota > Gammaproteobacteria > Enterobacterales > Enterobacteriaceae > Enterobacter > Enterobacter asburiae. The sequence continues at coordinate 3,234,546 of JAAQVN010000001.1, forward strand.
CTTCTTTACGGTGCAGGCGGCTTTCGGCGTTGGTATCAGCCGGGTCAGAATCTTTCGGGCCCAGATGGCTGTACGGATCGTTAAACAGCCCCATGTCGTATTTCACGTTCAGCACGTGGCGCGCGGCATCGTCCAGCTCCGCCATCGTTACCTTGCCGCTCTTCACCAGCCCCGGCAGGTATTTGCTGTAGTACTCATCGCTCATGCTCATGTTAATGCCGGACTTGAGCGCCACGCGCACCGCGTCTTCCGGGTCGGACGCCGTACCGTGTTTGATCAGCTCTTTAATCGCGCCGTGGTCGGAAACGGTGATGCCCTTAAAGCCCCACTGGTCGCGCAGGACGTCTTTCAGCAGCCAGGAATCGGAGGTCGCTGGCGTGCCGTTTAGCGAGTTCAGCGCCACCATCACCGCGCCGCTGCCCGCGTCCAGACCTGCCTTGTACGGCGGCATGTAGTCGTTAAACAGGCGCTGCGGGCTCATGTCGACGGTGTTGTACTCTTTACCGCCCTCGACGGCGCCGTAGGCCGCGAAGTGTTTGACGCTGGTCATCACCGAGTAGCGGTCCGCCGGGCTTTTGCCCTGCATCGCTTCCACCATGGTTTTGCCCATCGTGGCCGTTAAAAAGGTATCTTCACCGAAGCCTTCCGAGGCGCGGCCCCAGCGCGGATCGCGCGAGACGTCCACCATCGGCGCCCAGGTCATGTTCAGGCCGTCGTCCGCCGCTTCATAGGCAGACACGCGCCCGACGGTTTTCACCGCGTCGAGGTTAAAGGAGGAGGCCAGGCCGAGGCTGATGGGGAAGACGGTACGCTGGCCGTGCACCACGTCATAGGCGAAGAACAGAGGGATTTTCAGGCGGCTGAGTTCCATCACCTGATCCTGCATTTTACGGATATCCTGACGGGTGACGGTGTTAAAAATCGCGCCCACCTGGTTCTCTTTGATCATCTCGCGGATGGCCTCTTTCGGGTTATCCGGGCCGACGCTGATCAGACGCAACTGGCCGATTTTTTCATCGACCGTCATCTTCTTAAGCAACTCCGTGACAAACGCGTCGCGGGCTTCAGGCGTGAGCGGGTGATTACCAAACAAATCCTCTGCCAGCGCAGGTTGCAGCGCCAGGCTGACGGCAACACCTACAGAACATAGCCATTTCATGTTGTTATTCTCTCTCATCAATAACCGTGGGAAGCACCCGGCCAGACCGTGCGAAAAGCGCAGTGTGCCACAAACCCTCTGAACGTTGCAGGGTTATTCTCTGATTTTTCTCGTGAATACTCGACCGTTGAACAGTTAATCGCGCTATGCTTTACAGCGAGAAATTTGCCCCACCACAAGGAGTGGAAGATGACTTCTGTTCGAACTGACGATAACAAGACTTTTATTAACGAACTGTCGCGCCTGGTTGGCTCCTCTCACCTGCTTACTGACCCGGCCAAAACCGCCCGCTACCGTAAGGGTTTCCGCTCCGGTCAGGGCGAGGCGCTGGCGGTGGTCTTCCCCGGCACGCTGCTGGAGCTGTGGCGCGTGCTGAGCGCCTGCGTTGCCGCCGACAAGATTATTTTAATGCAGGCGGCCAATACCGGCCTGACCGAAGGCTCTACGCCGAACGGCAACGATTACGATCGCGATATCGTGATTATCAGTACCCTGCGCCTCGACAAGCTGCACCTGCTGGACAAAGGCGAGCAGGTGCTCGCGTTCCCCGGCACCACGCTCTACTCCCTCGAAAAAGCGCTTAAGCCGCTGGGACGCGAACCGCACTCGGTGATCGGATCCTCCTGCATTGGCGCCTCGGTGGTGGGCGGGATCTGCAATAACTCCGGCGGCTCGCTGGTACAGCGCGGCCCGGCCTACACCGAAATGTCGCTGTTTGCCCGTATCGACGAAAACGGCAAGCTGACGCTGGTGAACCACTTGGGCATCGATCTGGGCGTAACGCCGGAACAGATCCTCAGCAAGCTCGACGACGACCGTGTGAGGGACGAAGACGTACAGCACGACGGTCGCCACGCGCACGATCACGATTACGTCACCCGCGTGCGCGATATCGAAGCCGACACCCCGGCGCGCTATAACGCCGACCCGGATCGCCTGTTTGAATCCTCCGGCTGCGCGGGCAAGCTGGCCGTTTTTGCCGTACGCCTTGATACCTTCCCGGCGGAGAAAAAGCAGCAGGTGTTTTACATCGGCACCAATCAGCCTGAGGTTCTGACGGAGATCCGCCGTCATATTCTCGGTGAATTCACCCACCTTCCCGTGGCGGGCGAGTATATGCACCGGGACATTTACGACATCGCGGAGCGCTACGGGAAAGACACCTTCCTGATGATCGACAAGCTCGGCACCGACAAAATGCCGTTCTTCTTCACCATGAAGGGCCGCACCGACGCGATGCTGGAGAAGGTGTCGCTGTTCAAGCCCCACTTTACCGACCGCTTTATGCAGAAGCTGGGGAACGTTTTCCCTGCGCATCTGCCGGAGCGAATGAAAACCTGGCGTGATAAGTACGAACATCATCTGCTGCTGAAAATGGCCGGGGACGGGATTGCCGAAGCGCAGAGCTGGCTCACCGAGTTCTTCAAAACCGCCGAGGGGGATTTCTTCGCCTGTACGCCGGAAGAAGGCAGCAAAGCCTTCCTGCACCGTTTCGCCGCCGCGGGTGCCGCCATCCGTTACCAGGCGGTACATTCCGAAGAGGTGGAAGATATTCTGGCGCTGGATATCGCCCTGCGACGAAACGACACCGAATGGTTTGAGCACCTGCCGCCGGAAATTGACAGCAAGCTGGTGCACAAGCTCTATTACGGCCACTTTATGTGCTACGTTTTCCATCAGGATTACATCGTCAAAAAAGGGGTCGATGCACACGAACTGAAGGAGCAGATGCTCGCCCTGCTGCGCGAGCGCGGCGCACAATATCCTGCGGAACACAACGTTGGTCATCTTTATAAAGCCCCTGACGCACTTAAGCAGTTTTATCGCGAGAATGACCCTACAAACAGTATGAACCCCGGCATAGGGAAAACAACGCGGAAGAAATACTGGCAAGAAAGTGCAGATGCGGAGCAGCACATAACGCAAGCGTCTGATTAAACCCTACAGCCAAATTTGAGAGATTGTTTCGCGCGCCGTAATCGTAATAGAGTAGCGTTCAGTCGCCGGAGAAACCTTTCTCCGGCATTCGATAACGAGGAGCGGGCACGTCATGTCGGCTGTTGATGTTTTATCCGAAACCGAACTGGAAGTGCGCGACGCCCTTCCCGATGATGTGCATGCCATCGCAGCCATTTACGCCTGGCATGTGCTTCACGGACGCGCGTCGTTCGAAGAAGTTCCCCCCACCATAGACGAAATGCGTCAGCGCATGAAAAGCGTGGCCGAGAACGGTTTACCGTGGCTTGTCGGGCTGTACCGCGGGATCGTGGTGGGCTACTGCTACGCCGCCCCTTATCGACCGCGACACGCCTATCGCTATACCCTGGAAGAGTCGATTTACGTGGACGCCAGCATGACCGGACGCGGTTTTGGCACCGCCTTAATGAGCGCGCTAATCGCACGCTGCGAGCAAGGCCCGTGGCGGCAGATGATTGCCGTTGTGGGAGATGGCAATAATAATGCCGGATCGCTGCGGCTGCATAAAAAACACGGCTTCGAGATTGTCGGTCAGCTGCGCAGCGTGGGGTATAAGAAAGGCGACTGGCGGGATACGGTGATAATGCAGCGCCCGCTCAACGACGGTGACTGGACGCTGCCGGAATAAAAGCAGTGCGGTCTGGTGCCCTCACCCCGGCCCTCTCCCACAGGGAGAGGGAGAAAACATAAAAAACGGTAACATGCGTTACCGTTTTGCTTTTACCTAATCGTTCTGCGCCGTCGCCATCTGCTCCGCTTTCTGCTTTTTATACGTCAATGCCGCAGCCGGAACGGGCTGCACTTTCCCGGTCTCAATCCAGGTACGCAGGCGGCTCGCATCCGCAAAGTGGGTATATTTCCCGAAGGCATCCATCACCACCAGCGCCACCGGCTTACCGTTAAAAACCGTGCGCATTACCAGACAGTGTCCTGCCGCGTTGGTAAAGCCCGTTTTCGTTAGCTGAATGTTCCAGTTATCCCGGTACACCAGATGGTTAGTATTGCGGAACGGCAGCGTGTAGGACGGGTTCGCAAAGGTCGCCATCTCTTCACGGGTGGTACTGAGCTGACCAATCAGCGGATATTGTTTGCTGGCAATCAGCAGTTTCGTCAGATCGCGGGCCGTGGAGACGTTGTTAATCGACAGCCCCGTCGGTTCAACAAAATGGGTATTGCTCATCCCCAGCGCTTTGGCTTTGGCGTTCATCGCGCGGATAAACGCGTCGTAACCGCCAGGATAGTGGTGCGCCAGGCTCGCCGCCGCGCGGTTTTCGGATGACATCAGCGCCAGCAGCAGCATATTTTTACGGCTGATTTCGCTGTTCAGGCGCACGCGGGAGTAGATCCCTTTCATCTCCGGCGTGTGGCTGATATCCACTTTCAGCTTTTCGTCCAGCGGCAGATGTGCATCAAGCACCACCATCGCGGTCATTAATTTGGTTATTGAGGCAATAGGGCGCACCAGGTCCGGGTGGCTGGCGTAAATCACCTTATTGGTGTTGAGATCGACAATCATCGCGCTGCCGGACGCAATTTGCGGCTGGGCAGCAGCGGCGGTCACCGCGGGCGTTTTGGCGACGGCTGGCACAGCAGCTGACGCGCCCAGCAGCAGCGCCAGGCTAAGTAAAGAGACTCGAAATTTCAGCATGGTGAGACTTCTGATAATTATTCACGCACGTAATGACGTACACCGCCTGTGTCGACGGATAAACACAGGCTGGCTTCGGCATCATAGCGGTCACCGTGCTTTGTCGCCAGCGGATAATCGTGAACAGATGCTGCATTGCTGGCATTTACGCCAGCAATGCAGTGAGCTTAGAAGAGACGGTATCCATACCCCCAAAGAATAACCGTCAGCGCCAGTAACGCCTCCAGCACCAGCACCCCGATGGCAAGCGTGGAGCCGGAGAAGCTCAGGCCCTCTTCTTTGTTGATATTGAGGAAGGTAGGAACGCCCACATACAGCAGATACCCGGTATAAAAGAGGGCAATGGTACCGATCAGCGCGCACAGCCAGACCAGTGGATAGAGCGCAACAATACCGCTTAAGAATAGCGGGGTCGCGACGTATCCGGCGAAGATCATACAGTGTGCCAGCGATGGGCGTTGCGGATAGTTACGCGCCATCCAGTGAATCACGCGTCCCATAACTGCCACCCCGGCCAGCATCAGGCCATAAAAGAGAATGGCAAGATAGAGCCCGGTAAACCAGGAAAGCTGCACCACGGTGCCGTCACCGAAGTTCCAGCCAATTTGTGTTGTGCCAATAAACGCGCATATTACCGGCACCGCGGCCATGAGCAGCACATGGTGCGTGTAATGATGCGAGACCGTTTCGTTCTCACTTTTGATGACATGCATCTCACGATCGGGATGGGAGAAAAGTCCCCAGACATGGTTCATAGCGCCCCCTTGTTGTCGGCCCGTCAGCGATACCTTAAGTATAATGCAGGCTTTAGATTATTTTATGTACAGTGGGAAATTTCCGTTGATTGCCGCGCTGTTGATTCATGGGGTATATGATTAAACGAGGTACGCAGAGGGAGATAACACTTACGTAATGGATATTAACGCACTCATTGAACAATATGGATATGCCGCGCTGGTCATCGGCAGCGTGGCGGAAGGTGAAACCATCACGCTGCTAGGGGGCGTCGCCGCGCATCAGGGCTTACTGAAGTTCCCGCTGGTCGTCGCCGCGGTCGCGCTGGGCGGCATGATTGGCGATCAGCTGCTCTACTTCCTGGGGCTGCGCTTTGGCCCGACGCTGCTCAAGCGTTTCGCTAAACACAAAAAGAAAATCAACCGCGCGCAGCGCCTGATCCAGCGCCATCCTTACCTGTTCGTGATTGGCACCCGCTTTATGTACGGCTTCAGGGTTATCGGGCCGATACTGATTGGCGCCAGCCGCCTGCCGCCAAAAATTTTCCTGCCGCTGAATATTCTTGGCGCGATAGCCTGGGCGCTGATCTTCACGACGCTCGGTTATGCAGGCGGCGAGGTGATTGGCCCGTGGCTGCATAATCTAGACCAGCACCTGAAGCACTGGGCGTGGTTGATTCTGGTGGTTGTGGCGGTGATTGGGGTCAGGCTGTGGCTGAAGCATCGGGAAAAGGTGCGGGATGAGGAGTAGCCTGGTGCGGCCTGATGCCCTCACCCTAACCCTCTCCCCTTTGGGGAGAGGGCCGGGGTGAGGGGAAACCTGCTACCTCTCCGGCTTAAACTGCGGGTTCGCCAGCATAAAGCCCCCGTCGACGATAAACGATTGACCCGTTGTGTAGCTGGCATCGCTGTCGCACAGCCACGCCACCAGGCTGGCAATCTCTTTGGTATGGCCCGGCCTTGCCAGCGGGATTTCCGGCATTGACCCTTCCTTCACTTCGCTGTCGTCCATATCGTTCATCGGCGTGGCAATGGCACCCGGCGCGACGGCGTTCACCAGAATCTTATGCTTAACCAGCTCCATCGCCATGGATTTGGTTAAGCCGCCGAGCGCATGTTTCGCGGCCGTATAGGCGCAGGCCTCCGGCAGCGGGGTGTGCTCGTGCACCGAGGTGATGTTTACAATCCGCCCCCCTTTCCCCTGCTTCACCATTTGCCGTGCCGCAATCTGTGAGCAGAGAAACGCGCCATCCACGTCGACGGTAAAAATATTCCGCCAGTCGTCAAACGCCATCTCAAGGAATGGCGCTTTGGTCATCGCTCCGGCATTGTTAACCAGAACGTCCAGCCGCCCGAAACGCGCAATCAGCGTTTCAATGGCTTCCGCGCCGTCCGGGAGCGTGCTTAAATCAAGATGGATAGCCTCTGCGCGCTGCCCACGCGCTTCAACCTCACGGCAGGTTTCCAGCGCCCCTTTTTCATCGGAATGCCAGGTGACGCCAATATCAAACCCGCGCTCTGCGAGCATCAGCGCCGTGGTTTTACCGATCCCGGAATCCGATGCGGTTACAATAGCTACTCTGGTCATACTCACCTCCTGAAAAACTGCAAAGAGGTAAGTATAGATAATGGCCTTTTTTAGCCCTGGTGATACCCACCGCCCAGCGCTGAGGTCAGCTGCATCGTGGCGTCGAGATACTGGCCTTTCAGCATGACGCCTTCGAGACGTTCTTTCAGCGCCGGAATTCTGGCTTCGCTGACCCGCGAGCCCGCAATGATACCAGCGCTAAAATGCGCCTGCGCCAGCGCCACCACGCGCGCCGCGTCTTTTTCGACCTGCTGCTGGTGACGATTTTTTGCCGTCAGGGTTTCAACTTCACTGGCCGTACGCGCCACCTGATTGACGGCTTCGACCACAGCTTTGTTGTAGTTCGCGACAGAAAGGTTATTCTGCGCCTGGGCAATATCCAGCCTGGCGTTCAGCCTGCCGCTGTCAAAAATCGGCAGCGTCAATCCGGCGGTCACGCCCATCTGCTGCGCTGAAGAGCGAAACAGATCGCTCAGATGGAGGGCATCCTGCTGTAAGAACGCCATCAGGTTCACGTCAGGATAGAAAGCCGCTCTGGCGGCATCCACCTCGCTCATGGAGGCTTCGATATACCAGTGCGCTTCTTGCAGATCCGGACGGCGAGCCAGCAGTTCATAACCGAGCGTCGACGGTAACGAGGCTTCTGCGGCAGGCAACGGGTGGCGCGTAAGCGTTACGGAGGAAGAATTGGTCAGCGCGACCAGACGCGCCTCGACGGCTTTCATCTTCCCGTTGACTTCTGCCAGCTGCTCTTCGGTTTTATTGGCGTTGATATCCGTTTCAACACCCTCCACGGAAGAGGTGATCCCGTGCAGATACAGCTCGCGGTCGGCACCAATAATGTTGTCCTGTTCATGTTTGATCTGCGCGAGAACCTCCCTTGCGGTGGCCTGAGTTTGCCACTCCCAGTAGAGCCGCGCCACGCTGCCGGCCAGCAGCTGGCGGGTCTGTTCCAGCTCCGCTTTTTGCGCATTCACTTTGCCAATACGCGCTGCGATCCGGTCGCGGTTTTTACCCCACAGATCGAGATCCCAGCCCGCCGTCAGGCCAAAGGTGCCGTTGGTATACCATGGGCCAGTTGTACCCGCCGCCGGGTCGGTCAGGGCAAACGGCCCCATCAGCCCCTCTGCCGACATTTTTTGCCGTTCAACATCCGCAGAAAAATCCATCTGTGGGCCATCGGCTGCGATAGCGGCTCTGGCCTGCGCTTCGGCAAGCGTAATGCGCTGCCGGGCAATTTGCATATCGGGAGCATCCGCTATGGCTTTGGCAATAAGCGAATTTAACTGCGGGTCGTTATATTCTTTCCACCACTCATTTTTCGGCCAGTCCGCATGACGAAGTTGGGTATTAACGGAAGCGGCTGTCGTTTGCGTTTTGATTGGCGACACCGTGGAATGTTCCGGTGCGCACGCAGCCAGCATAAAAATAAGGGGAGCACTCAGAGATAAAATAAGAAAACGTTTCATTACGCCATGCACTCAAAAAAATAAAGGCGCAACTTACGCTTGATGACGTTCCATTTTTTAGTAACGCGTGGCAATCCGCAAATTGTCATACACTTACATAATCGGCAAAATATTCACTGTGTGAATTATTTATATTTAAATATAAGTACCGGTTATTTTGACTGTATAACCCGCGCAATATCAGCCGACGTTTGCAGCGTACGGATCTCCTGAAATAACCCCAGCGCTTCGCTGTACTCTTTGCGTAAATAACTCAGCCACTGTTTAATTCGCGCGACGTGATACAAACCGGTGTCGCCCTGCTTTTCCAGACTGCTGTATTTTTGCAGCAGCGTGACGACGTCTGCCCACGGCATCCGCGGCTCGTTATATTTCACTACACGGCTGAGGTTCGGCACGTTCAGCGCACCGCGGCCAATCATCACCGCATCACAGCCGGTAGCGTTCAGGCATGCCTGCGCGCTCTCGTAATCCCAGATTTCACCATTGGCGATCACCGGAATGGTGAGGCGTTTGCGGATCTCACCGATCGCCTGCCAGTTAATGCGCTCGGCTTTGTAGCCATCGTCTTTGGTGCGGCCATGCACCACCAGCTCGGTGGCCCCGGCCTGCTGCACCGCATCGGCGATTTCAAACTGCCGCGCGTCGCTGTCCCACCCCAGACGCACCTTAACCGTCACCGGCAAATGCGAAGGCACGGCCTCACGCATCGCCTTCGCGCCGCGGTAAATCAGCTCAGGATCTTTCAGCAAGGTCGCCCCGCCGCCGCTGCCGTTGACCAGCTTCGACGGACAGCCGCAGTTGAGATCCACCCCGTAAGAGCCCAGCTCAACCGCGCGGGCAGCGTTTTCCGCCAGCCACTCAGGATACTGGCCGAGCAGCTGAATACGCACCAGCGTGCCGGAAGAGGTCCGGCTCTGGTTGTGCAGCTCGGGGCACAGGCGGTAGAAGGATTTTACCGGCAACAGCATATCGACCACGCGCAGAAACTCCGTCACGCAGAGATCGTAATCGTTCACCTCGGTCAGAAGCTCGCGCACGAGGGAGTCGAGCACGCCTTCCATTGGAGCCAGTAAAACACGCATAGCAGTACCTGTGAAAAAAGACGCGCTATAGTAGCCGCTCTCTATATCGCTGGGAAGCGCTTCTGTTCAGGGAGAAAGTCGGCCGGCGTTGCCCCGACAATGGCGCGAAACGCCGCCGCAAATGCCGCCTGCCCGGAAAATCCCAGCATCCAGGCCACCTGCTTAACCGGGTATCCGTTGGCGAGCAGGTCCAGCGAGGCACAAATCCTTGCGCGCTGTCGCCAGGCCCGGAAGCTAAAGCCTGTATCTTTGATAAACGCGCGTGAAAATGTGCGTTCAGACATCGCGGCCTGTTCCGCCAGACTTTCCATAGAAACATCCCAGAGATTGTTGGCAATGATGTCACAGGCAACGCGATGTAACCGCTCATCAACGGGCATCGGTAATTCGGCCGAAATCTGCTGTGCCTCGCTGAGGATGTCGAGCAGCAAAACGGCCATGCTGCGCTGACTGGCTGGCCGGTATTGCGCACTGAACAGCCCGGCAATCAGCTCTTTGAACAACGATGTCGCCATAATCACGTGAACCTCTTCTTTCCGTGTAAAAGGCTCGCATTGCGATATCAGCGCGGGGCTAAACCAGACTGCGCGGAGCTCCGTGGTGGATAACACGCTGTAGGTGTGTTCCTGAAAGGGAGGGATCCACAGCGCGCGCTGAGGCGGTATGACCCAACGCTTATTGCCAGTTTCGACCAGCATCACCCCTTTGATGGCAAACAAAAGTTGCCCCTGTGAATGCCGGTGAGGGGGATCCACTTCGCCGCGCGTATAACTAATTGCCCCTCTGGACCATCCGATGGCATCGTCGTGAATTGGCGTTTTATCGATAACGGTTGGCATCTCACATTCCTCCCTTCCTCTTATGATGCTGCTTGTACACGTAACCGGAGAGAGACGCAATGCACATTCATTTTATCATTCATGAACATTTCGAAGCGCCAGGCGCCTATGAAATCTGGGGGAAAAATCGCGGCTGTAGCCTGAGCTACTCCAGAGTTTATCAGGGCGATCCGTTACCCGAAGACCTGGAGAGCACAGACTTGCTTATCATCATGGGAGGCCCGCAGTCACCTGCCACCACGCTTGAGGAGTGCCCCTGGTTTGATGCGCAGGCGGAAATGCGACTCATCGGCCGCGCAATAGGGGCGGGTAAAACGGTGATTGGCGTTTGTCTGGGCTCGCAGCTTATCGGTGAAGCGCTGGGCGCAGGGTTTTGCCAAAGCCCGAAAAAAGAGATCGGTAAATTTCCCGTCAGGCTCACAGATGCAGGCAAGGCGAACCCGCTGTTTGAGAATTTTGGCCTCGAGCTGAGCGTCGGTCACTGGCATAACGACATGCCAGGGTTGACGCCACAGGCTAAGGTGCTCGCTTACAGCGAGGGCTGTCCCCGTCAGATCGTGCAATATGGCGAACGGGTTTACGGTTTTCAGTGCCATATGGAACTGACGGCGGAGATCGTTGAGTTGCTGATTGAACATTCGCAGAACGATCTCCGCCGTGCGGATGAATTTCGTTTTGTCGAAACGGCGGAAAAACTACGCTCGCATGATTATCGCGAAATGAATCAGGTGCTGTTTTCTTTTCTCGATAAACTGACCGCCCTGCGCTGATGCATTCTCTGGCTCGTCACTTCGCCACCGCACTCCCTTTCCTCTAAACTGTAGCCTGCCCCTGTGCGGTGATACCGGACGTTCCATTCCGGAATGTCTGGTATGCTCAAATTTCATGATGTGATCCGTGGCACATTTTTAGGTTTAATTGTATGATGAATGCGTTTCAGCAAGGACTATCACCATGAGCAAATCATTGAACATTATCTGGCAATATCTGCGCGCATTCGTCCTGATTTACGCCTGCCTGTATGCCGGGATTTTCATCGCGTCGCTGCTGCCCATCACCATTCCCGGCAGCATTATCGGCATGCTAATCCTCTTTGTTTTGCTGGCGCTGCAAATCCTGCCCGCAAAATGGGTCAACCCCGGCTGCTTCGTCCTCATTCGCTATATGGCGCTGCTTTTCGTACCAATCGGCGTCGGGGTTATGCAGTATTTTGATTTGCTCAAAGCCCAGTTCGGCCCGATTGTGGTTTCCTGCGCGGTCAGTACGCTGGTGGTTTTCCTGGTGGTGAGCTGGAGTTCGCATCTGGTGCATGGCGAACGCAACGTGATCGGGGAGAAAACAAAAAAATGATGGCTAATATCTGGTGGTCGCTGCCGCTAACCCTGGCGGTGTTCTTCGCCGCGCGCAAGCTTGCCGCACGTTTCAAAATGCCGTTGCTGAACCCGCTGCTGGTGGCGATGGTGGTCATTATTCCGTTCCTGCTGCTCACCGGCATTCCTTATGAACGCTACTTTGCCGGCAGCAAAATTTTAAACGACCTGCTGCAGCCTGCCGTTGTGGCGCTCGCCTTTCCTTTATATGAGCAGCTCCACCAGATCCGCGCCCGCTGGAAATCCATCATTACCATCTGTTTTGTGGGCAGCCTGGTGGCGATGATCACCGGCACGTCGGTAGCGCTTTTGATGGGGGCCTCGCCGCAGATTGCCGCCTCGATTCTGCCAAAATCGGTGACCACACCTATCGCGATGGCTGTCGGTGGCAGCCTGGGCGGGATCCCGGCCATCAGCGCGATGTGCGTCATTTTCGTCGGTATTCTCGGTGCGGTGTTTGGTCACACCCTGCTGAACGGGATGCGTATTCATACTAAAGCGGCACGGGGACTGTCGATGGGGACCGCCTCCCACGCCCTGGGCACTGCCCGCTGCGCGGAGCTGGATTATCAGGAAGGGGCGTTTAGCTCGCTGGCTTTGGTGATCTGCGGAATTATCACCTCCCTGCTGGCCCCGTTCATTTTCCCGCTGATTCTGGCGGTGATGGGCTAAAATTTGCGATGCGTCGCGCAAATTTCATTTTGATTTCATAAGTTGCATACATAATGAGAAGTGGATCACATATAAAGCCCTGACGGCTCCGTAAACTACCGATCCATTAACCTTTATGAGGCAAACGCCATGCACCCACGTTTTCAAGCTGCTTTCGCCCAGCTTGCAGAGAATTTGCAGTCAGCCCTTGCTCCCGTTCTGGCAGATGCACACTTCCCCGCCCTGCTGACCGCGGAGCAGGTCACGGTGCTGAAACAGGCAACGGGACTGGACGAAGACGCGCTGGCTTTCGCACTGCTTCCCCTGGCTGCCGCCTGCGCGCGGGCCGATCTCTCCCACTTTAACGTCGGGGCCATTGCGCGCGGCGTCAGCGGCACCTGGTACTTCGGCGGCAATATGGAGTTCCTGGGCGCGACCATGCAGCAGACCGTTCACGCCGAGCAGAGCGCCATCAGCCACGCCTGGCTGCGCGGTGAGAAAGCCCTGAGCGCCATTACCGTTAACTACACCCCCTGCGGCCACTGCCGTCAGTTTATGAACGAGCTGAACAGCGGGCTGCAGCTGCGCATCAACCTGCCGGGACGCGCGCCGCACACGCTGGGCGATTACCTGCCTGACGCCTTTGGCCCGAAAGATCTGGAGATCAAAACGTTGCTGATGGACGAGCAGGATCACGGTTTCGCCCTGTCCGGCGATGACCTGAACCAGGCGGCCATTCGCGCGGCGAACAAAAGCCACACGCCTTACAGCAAGTCCCCGAGCGGCGTGGCGCTGCAGTGCCGCGACGGCCGTATCTTCACCGGCAGCTATGCGGAAAACGCCGCGTTTAACCCAACGCTGCCGCCGCTGCAGGGCGCGCTCAACCTGCTGAGCCTGAACGGCTACGATTATCCGGACATTCAGCGCGCCATTCTGGCCGAAAAAGCCGATGCGCCACTGATCCAGTGGGATGCCACCGCCGCGACGCTCAAGGCGTTAGGCTGCACGACGATCGACCGCGTCCTGCTGGCATAAACCTTCCGGCGGACAGAAATGTCCGCCACGTTGCTGAAAAACCCCTCAGTTGAGTCGCTGTTTCTTGCGCTAACCAGGCGGGTAAAGTAGCCTGAGTTAAATTTCATCCACGAACGAGCCATCTCCATGTTAAAGCGCGTTTTTTACAGCCTGTCTGTCCTGGTCGGCATACTGCTGTTTATCGTGCTGGGTCTCGATCGCTGGATGAGCTGGAAAACCGCCCCCTACATCTTTGACGATCTGCAGGACCTGCCCTATCGTCAGGTTGGCGTGGTGCTCGGCACCGCCAAGTATTACCGCACCGGGGTGATCAACCAGTACTACCGCTACCGCATTCAGGGCGCGCTGAACGCCTACAATAGCGGCAAGGTGAACTACCTGCTGCTGAGCGGCGATAACGCCCTGCAAAGCTATAATGAGCCGGTGACGATGCGGAAGGATTTGATTGCCGCTGGCGTCGATCCTGCCGATATCGTGCTCGACTACGCCGGATTCCGCACCCTGGACTCCATCGTGCGTACGCGCAAAGTCTTCGACACCAACGACTTCATCATCATCACTCAGCGCTTCCACTGCGAGCGCGCGCTTTTTATCGCGCTGCATATGGGCATTCAGGCGCAGTGTTACGCCGTGCCGTCGCCAAAAGATATGCTGAGCGTGCGCGTCCGCGAGTTCGGCGCGCGTTTTGGCGCCCTGGCCGACCTCTACATTTTCAAACGCGAACCTCGCTTTCTCGGCCCGCTGGTGCCGATCCCGGCGATGCATGAAGTACCGGAAGACGCGCAGGGTTACCCGGCCGTCACCCCGGAGCAACTGCTTGATATGCAGAAAAAAGAGAAAAAATAGCCCGCCTTTATACTTTCTTTACGCCGGGCCTGACGCTTTTTATCCCCCCTTTACGCCGCCCCCTTTATGCTGAGTTCACTGCCGCTACGGCTTCATTGAAGAATGACTATGAACTCGATAATGAATGCGTTTTTCCTGAAAAGTCTCCGTCCCTATTTTAACTTTCCCGGTTTATCGCTTCCTGGCGCACTCAATTCCGGCCTTTGGCTTGATGAAAAAATTGACGCGCTGCAGCACAACGTTTCGGTCGAAGTCGCGGATTATCTCGAACGTTACCCGCAGACGAAACATATTGACGTTTACCTGAACGATATCAACGGCATTATGCGCGGCAAGCGGCTCCCGGTAGAGAGCATGCTGGCGCTGGAAAAAGGCTGTTACTTCCCCCTCTCCGTCTACTCTATGGATCAGAAAGGAAAAATCGCCGCCCCGCTTCATGATGAACCGGACCGACTCTGCCTCCCCGTCGCCGGTTCCCTGCGCCCCTGCCCGCAGGATCCGCAGCACAACGCGCAGATCCTGCTGACGATGCAAGACAGCGACGATAAACCCTGCCCGCTGGAGCCACGAGTCATCCTGCAGAACGTCCTGTCCCGCTTCCACCAGCACGGGCTCTATCCAGTGATTGCTCCGGAAATCGAATTCTATCTGACGGGACAACGCGATCGGGATCCGCAAAATCAGGGGTGTTTTCATATGGATACCTCAACAACCCATGCGGCACTGTTTGACGAGCTGGAACAGTTGGCGCACCTTCAGCGCATCCCGCTGTCCGGGATCGTGGCGGAAGCCGAATCCGGTCAGTACGAATTAAACCTGAAGCATAGCCATCGCGTCATTGAGGTCTGCGATAACGTGCTTGCCCTGCGCCGAATGACCCGTTACGTAGCCGAAAAGCACGGCCTGCAGGCCAACTTTATGGCTAAGCCTTTCAGCCAGCTGTCCGGCAGCGGTTTACACTTCCATTTCAGCCTGAATAACAGTCGCGGCGAAAACGTTTTTGCTTCTCCGGTGAACGCGCTTAACAGCATGATGCGTTTGTGCATCGCAGGGCAGCTGGCGCTGATGCCCGCCTCTATCGCCATCCTTGCGCCGGGCGTCAACGCGTTTCGTCGCCTGCGTAAAAACCTGACGGAACCCGTCTTTAACTCCTGGGGTTATAACACCCGCTCCGCCGCATTGCGTATTCCCTGCTCGGAGGACAGCAACCGCCGCATTGAGTACCGGCTGGCCGGGGCGGATGCCAATCCCTATCTGGTCGCCGCCACGATCCTGACCGGCATGCTGTACGGGCTGGAAAATATCGACGAGGACGATTTGCCTGAACCGCAGCATGATGAACCCGCGCTGCCGCTGTTTCAGCAGGAAGCAATCGAGACATTTTCCCGCTGTCAGTACCTCACCGACAGCCTGGGTGACGCCTTTTGCGAACAGTGGGTGGCCTGTAAGCTTTCAGAGCTCGACTGGTTTGAGAGCATTGTGACCCGCGAAGAGTCACATCTGGCGTAGGGCATAAAAAAGCCCGCTCGGTGAGCGGGCCGCGTAACGCGAGGAGCAATTACTTCTTGCGCGCGTACTTCAGTGAATCCAGCGCCACCGCGAAGATAATGATGGCGCCCTTGATGATGTACTGCCAGTAAGGGTTCACGCCGATGTAGGTCAGGCCATAGTTGATGACGGTGAAGATGATCACACCGGTCACCACGCC
This sequence comes from Enterobacter asburiae, assembly GCA_011754535.1. Taxonomy (NCBI): domain Bacteria; kingdom Pseudomonadati; phylum Pseudomonadota; class Gammaproteobacteria; order Enterobacterales; family Enterobacteriaceae; genus Enterobacter; species Enterobacter asburiae. The sequence goes on from JAAQVN010000001.1 coordinate 3,250,655, forward strand.
AAGCACGGTACCCACACCGCCGCTGAACGAGACGCCGCCGACGACGCAGGCAGCAATTGCATCCAGCTCATACATGAAGCCAAGGTTGTTGGTTGCGGAGCCGATGCGGCCCGCTTCCAGCATTCCACCGAAGGCGTAGAACACACCGGACAGCGCGTAAATCATCAGCAGGTTCAGGGCAACGTTTACGCCGGAGACTTTCGCCGCTTCCGGGTTACCGCCGATTGCGAAGATGTTTTTACCAAAACGCGTTTTGTTCCACAGGATCCAGACGAACGCCACCGCAATCAGCGCATAGAAGGTGATATACGACAGGCGGAAGCTGCCCAGCGCGATAAACCCTTGCGTAAAGGTCGAGAAGCCGCTGTCAAAGCCCGAAATCGGTGACGCACCCACAAAGTCGTAGTAGAGGGAGTTGATGCCGTAAACGATGATCATCGTACCCAGGGTGGTGATAAATGGCGTCACGTTCAGGTAAGCGATGATGATACCGTTAATCAGGCCAATCACCGCCCCGATGGCGCAGACGATCAGAATCACCACGAAAATCGGCATGGTCGCCATTTCCGGGAACACCTTGTTGGCGTTTTCCATTGATTGCAGCAGGGTTGCCGCAATAACCGCCGCCAGGCCGACCTGACGGCCGGCAGACAGGTCCGTCCCCTGGGTGACGATAAGGCCCGCCACGCCCAGCGCGATGATGATACGCACGGAGGACTGGGTCAGAATGTTACTCAGGTTCAGCAGGCTTAAGAACGTAGGGTCCTGGAAAATAATAATGGCCAGCAGGACTAAAAGAACAACGTAAATACCGCCTTCTTTCAGGTAAGTGAGAAAACTTTTTTTATTTAACGCACTCATGAGGAGCCCCTGATCTTAAAGGTGCAAAGACGCAAGACGCAAAATTTCGTTTTGCGTTGTCGTTTTGGTGTCAACAATACCGGCAACGAGACCATTGCTCATAACCAGAATACGGTCCGTGATCCCTAACAGTTCCGGCATTTCGGAAGAAATAATTATGATCCCTTTATTCTTTTTGGCCAGCTCGGCAATCAGCTGATAAATTTCAAACTTCGCGCCGACGTCAATACCGCGGGTCGGTTCATCCAGCATCAGAATTTCTGGCTGGGTTAATAGCCAACGGCCGATAATGACTTTCTGCTGGTTACCGCCGGAAAGCGAACCAATTTGGGTACGGTGGCCCGGTGTTTTCACGCGCATGGAGTCAATTACCCATTGGGTATCGCTCTTCATGCGGGAGTTATCCAGCAGCCCGACTTTGTTTTTGTAATTACGGATATTAGAGATTAACGAGTTAAAGTTAATATCCAGATAAGCATAAATACCGGTCGAACGACGCTCTTCCGTCACCAGCGCAAAACCGTTATTAATGGCTTCGTTGGCATTGTGGTTGTTAATTTTCTTCCCGTGCAGCGTGATGGTGCCTTCGGCTTTCTCGCGGATGCCAAACAGGGTTTCCACAATGTCGGTACGCTTTGCCCCCACCAGGCCGGCAATGCCCAGAATTTCGCCTTTGTGCAGGTCGAAAGAAACATCGCGAATGGACGGCTGACGCAACGAGGTCAGATTGCGCACTTCCAGGATCACTTCGCCCGGCCTGTTCTCTTTGTCCGGGAAGCGCTGGTTCAGAGAGCGGCCGACCATCATGGCGATGATCTTGTCCATGTCCAGCCCTTCCAGCGGCTGCGTTGCAATCCACTGGCCATCGCGCAGGATGGTAATTTCATCGCACAGCTGGAAGATCTCTTCCATTTTATGCGAGATGTACACAATGCCGCAGCCGCGATCTTTCAGCTTACGAATAATGGTAAAAAGGTGGTTAACCTCTTTTTCCGTTAAAGACGAGGTGGGTTCGTCCATGATGACGATTTTCGCGTCGTAGGAGAACGCTTTGGCAATTTCGATCATCTGCATTTGAGAGACGGATAATGTCCCCACGCGGGCGCGCGGATCGATATCAATATCCAGCTCATCAAAAATGGCTTTGGTGTCGCGATACATTTTGTCCTGATCGACAAAGACACCTTTGGTTGGGTAACGACCCAACCACATGTTATCCATCACCGAGCGTTGCAGTACCAGATTTAATTCCTGGTGAACCATTGAGATACCGTTTTCCAGTGCTTCTTTTGCTGAATGGAAATCGATCTCTTTCCCCTGAAAAAGAATGCTGCCAGAATCTTTTTGATAGATCCCAAAAAGACATTTTAATAATGTTGATTTACCCGCACCGTTCTCTCCCATTAATGCATGAATAGAGTGAGGCCGGACTTTTAAATTAACATTATCGAGTGCCTTAACACCGGGAAATGACTTGTTAATACCGTTCATTTCCAACAAGTATTCACCGGTTGACTGAGTAGTTGTGCTGACCATAATTATACCTTGTTGGCCTCGCATATCGCGTTATAAAAGGGCGCAACAGGTTGCGCCCAGTGAAGACAATGTAGATTGCTTATTTACCGATAAACTCAGCCAGGTTGGACTGGTCTACGCCCACGTAAGGCACGCGAACGATTTTGTTGTCAATTTTCCAGCTGGTGCCATCCGCCGCGCCTTTACCATCGGCGAGGTTTTTCGCCAGATCGAAGGTCGCTTTCGCCTGGTTGTTGGCATCGTTCAGAACGGTACCGGCCATCGCGCCAGATTTAACCAGCGCCAGCGCTTCTGGCAGAGCATCCACTCCAAATACCGGGATGGAAGATTTATTGTGGGCTTTGAGCGCTTCAATTGCACCCATTGCCATCGCATCGTTGTTGGCAATGACGACTTCGATTTTGTTCGCGTTCGGGCCGGACAGCCACGCGTCCATCTTATCTTTCGCCTGAGCGGTATCCCACATCGCGGTATCTAACGCCAGCTGCTGGGTTTTCAGGCCCTTGTCGTTCAGCTCTTTGATAACGTAAGTGGTACGGGCTTCAGCATCCGGGTGGCCAGGCTCACCTTTCAGCAGCACGAACTGAATCTGACCGTCTTTGTTCAGGTCCCAGTTCGGGTTCGCCGCCCAGTGTTTCGCGATCAGATCGCCCTGAATAATGCCGGACTCTTTGGAGTCAGTACCGACGTAATACGCTTTGTCATAGCTGTCCAGCGCCTTACGGGAAGGTTCTTTGTTGAAGAAGACGATTGGCACATTCTGGCCGCGCGCTTTCTCGATAACCGTGCCTGCTGCCGCCGGGTCAACCAGGTTGATCGCCAGAGCCTTAACGCCTTTTGCCAGCAGAACGTCGATCTGATCGTTCTGTTTGGACTGGTCGTTCTGGGAGTCATTCATCAGCAGCTGTACGTCTGGCGCTGCTTTCGCATCTTTCTCAATCGCTTTACGCACAACAGACATGAAGTTGTCGTCGTATTTATAGATGGTCACACCAATACGGGTATCCGCAGCGTGCGCTGCTGCACCAAAAAGCATGCTTGCCATTACAGCAGACAGGGTCAACACCTTCTTATTCATGGTATCTCCGGTTTTTTTTATGCAGGGTAGTTCTTGTGAATAACGATCGGCAGGCAGGTGTTAATAAAACGTTACTGACAGCCGACGTTCACTTATAAAATTTCTATCTTCCGTGGTCGGTAACGCTCCAGAAATGCGTTTTATTCGTTGTTTGCGGCACATTGGCTATAGTGAAAGTGAATAATCACCGTTACATAGCGTTTCAGCCCCTAAAACGCTGACATCATAGTCAGCGCCTTGTTAAGATACTGTGAATTTACTCACAGATTGAAAACGGTTACATCACCTGATGTAATCAGTTAGTGATCGGAACCACAATTTGCCGGGCCGCGACGGAATGACGACGCACCAGCGTCGGCATGAAGCAGTGCGTTGCCCCTGGATCCAGCAGCCCTGCCGCTCCCTGTAGCGCCAGCTCGGTCGCCAGTTTCGCCATAGAAGCAATGGGATAGCGCACCGTGGTGAGCTGCGGGTCGGTGTAACGGGCAATCGGAATATCATCGAAACCAATCAATGACAAATGCTGTGGCACCGCAATGCCGTTATCCTTCAGCGCAGTCAGCGCGCCCGCGGCCATGCTGTCGTTATAGGCAAACACCGCGGAAAGCTGCAGATTTCGGCCCAGCAATTCCACCATTGCCGCTTCACCGCCCTGCATGTCCGGCGTTCCGGTGCCGATCCAGCTTTCTGATGGCGTAATGCCGTGCTCTTTCAGGGCGTTTTGCCACCCCTCACGCCGCAATGCGTCATCTTCAATTTGATGGCTGGACGCCAGATAGCCGATCCGCTGATGGCCGTTATTGATCAGCATTTTGGTGGCCATCATGGCGCCGCTGACGTTATCCAGCCCGACACAGCGATGGGCATAGCCCGGGACGATGCGGTTGATCAGTACCATACCCGGGATCTGCTCCATAAACCCGGCCAGCTCTTCATCGCTTAAGGCTTTTGAGTGAACAATCAGAGCGTTGCAGCGCTGGCGGATCAGCACTTCAATCGCATAACGCTCCTTTTCCGCCTCGTGATAGCTGTTGCCAATCAGCACATATTTCTGATGCTGCTGGGCGACCACATCGACCGCTTTTACCAGCGCACCGAAAAAGGCGTCCGAGACATCCATCACCACCACGCCGATGGTATCGCTGACCTGCGTTGCAAGCGCCTGGGCATTGGCATTTGGTCGGTATCCGAGCTGGGTCACGGCTTTCATTACGGTTTCACGGGTTTCAGGGCTGACCAGCGCGCTGTTGTTCAGCACGCGGGAGACGGTAGCCACAGAAACGCCCGCCAGACGGGCGACGTCACGAATGGTGATCATATTCACCATCCTTCAAAGGATTGCAGCAACTCACAGACACCCCCTGTGTTTAGCAAGGTGGCTATTTTGGCAGCGAGCGAAAGGGGACTACGTGAAGAAGGTCACACTCATGAAAACGCTTACATCCGTTTTGTTAATGATTGTGATCCAGATCGTTATCTGGATGTATTATTCAATGATACCCCTGAAGCATGTGCGGTTAACTGACGCCACACCCACTCCAGCGGCCCCTGGCGGAAATAACGCAGCCAGATAACAGAAAACGCCAGGTTAACCACCCAGACCGGAATAACAAACGCCAGCAGCCCGAGGCGGTCGAATTTCATAAACAGGCCAAAGCGATAGAAAAGCGTGGTGCAGAGCAGCGTTTGCAGGAGGTAATTGCTTAACGCCATACGGCCTACGCAGGCCACGGCGCTGACGATCCACAGACGAGAGAGCTGCGGCCAGAAACCATAGATCAGCGCCGCATAGCCGATGGTCTGGAACGGCGCGCTGAGCTCACGCGGCACCTGGAGCAGAAACGCGCACCAGCGGTAATCCCAGTGGAGGTGCCACTGCGCAATCACCGCCGGAAGATTAATCAGCACGCCGATCAGAACCAGCCCCGCCCCGGTGCGGCGGTAGTGACGCAGGCTAAACTCCCCTTTCAGCCAGCCGGTGCGCATCAGTGACGCCCCCATCAGCATCATGCCCGCCAGCTGCCAGCCATATTGCGCCCCTAGGGCAAGCAGATTGTCGCCCAGCATATCCGCGCGGTTGCTTATCGCTTCCGTACCGCCTTTCAGCTTCCAGTACTGTTCGTACTGCAGGTTAGCGGCATCCGGGATCCAGGAACGGTTTGTCGCATCACCGGAGATCAGCCCCAGCAAAAACAGAACGCAGAGCCCCATGAGATAAAGCATCACGCCGGTGTTAAACAGGCTTTTCACGCTGTGCGCATCGCGAATGAGCCGCCAGCAGATCAGCCCGACTAACCCATAAGCGAGAAGAATATCACCATCCCAGAAGAACAGGCCGTGGATAAACCCGAGGATGACCAGCAGCGTTAAGCGCGACTGGATCCAGCGCGTGCCGCGTTTGAGCAGAAGCTGCAGGCCCGCGCCGAACAGCAGCGCAAAAAGCGTGAGGAATTTAACCTGGGCAAACAGATCGAGGAGCGCCCACGTCCAGGCATCGCTTCGGGTGATGTCGCCGTACCAGGCGGGATTGAGGTAAGCGGCCTTCGGCAGACCGAAGGCGCTGATGTTCAGCAGCAGGATACCCAGTATGGCGACGCCGCGGACAAAATCGAGCGTGACGTTTCGCTCCATGGTCCCTGCCCTGTTTGATTAGTTGTGGTGACGCACGGCGCGCAGGAACTCCTGGCGGGTGTTCTGGCTCGATTTAAACAGGCCGCCCAGCGAGGTGGTGGTGGTCGCACTGGTCGCATCACGCACGCCGCGGGCTTTCACGCAGTAATGAACCGCGTCAATGGAGACCGCCACGTTATTGGTACCCAGCAGCGTTTGCAGCGCGATCAGGATCTGCTGCGTCAGACGCTCCTGAACCTGCGGGCGCTGCGCGAAGAACTGCACAATACGGTTGATCTTCGACAGGCCAATCACCGTGTCTTTCGGGATATACGCCACGGTCGCTTTGCCGTCGATGGTCACGAAATGGTGCTCGCAGGTGCTGGTCAGGGTGATATCCCGTACTGTGACCATCTCGTCCACCTTCATCTTGTTTTCGATGACGGTAATTTTCGGGAAGTTGGCGTAATCCAGTCCGGAGAAAATTTCGTCAACGTACATTTTCGCGATACGCTTAGGCGTTTCCATCAGGCTGTCATCGCTCAGATCGAGATTCAGCAGTTGCATGATCTCGGTCATATGCCCGGAAATCAGTTTCTTACGGGTTTCATTGTCCATATCCTGAACCGGCGGACGCAGTGGCGTTTCAAGACCGCGCGCGAGCAGGGCTTCGTGGACCAGGGCAGCTTCTTTACTGAGTGATGACATTTTGTTCTCCTGCAGGTGTGGCGTCTTTTGCCCTCGTTGTGGCAAAAGTATGCGCTCATTGTGCGTGAGGCGACGCACATAATCCAGTATTCACGACGATAATTATTGCAATTGCTGTTGCCTTTCAGCGTGGCGATTCCAGACCAGGGCACCGGCGACAAACAGCGCAACGCCCGCCAGCCCCAGCGCAGGCTCCAGCCGGTGGGTTAGCCAGGTCGATACCGCCGAGGTCACCGGACCAATCAATTGCCCGATGGCATACCCGGTGGTGAGCAGCCCCGCCATATAGCGCGTGTGGTGCGGTGCCAGCTCGCGGCCGTATAAAAGTGAGAGCTGCACCGCGCAGAGGAACCCGCCTCCCACCAGCAGCCCGCCCGTCAGCAAGCCGCCAATGCCCGGCAGCAGCCAGGCCGCCAGCACGCCAGCTCCCTGTAACCACAGCACGATGGCCAGCCTGCGGTTAGCCGTTGAGGTGTGGCGCAAAAGAATGCTGAGCGCAATCCCCACCACGGCGGCGGCACCAAAAATTGGCCAGACAAACTGGGCAAACAGGCTGCCGGGAAAGCGCACTGCCGCCATTTGCGAAAGGAAGGTCGCCGGGAGGATATAGCCAAATCCCGCCAGGCTGTAGCTCCAGACCAGGCGCCTTAAATCCGTCGTCAGCACCAGCGGCTCTGGCGCGGTGCCGGGTCGATGAAGCTGCCCGGATCGCGGCAGATAGCGCGCCACCAGCGCAACCAGTACCAGTGCCAGCACGCCGTAGATTTGCCATGCCGCACCGGCCGAAAGGGATTTCGCCTGAATATAAACCGCGAGCAGGCCGCTCAGGGCGATACCAGCTCCGGGCCCGGCAAAAACAGCCGCACTAAGCCCGGGTTTACCCAGTTGTCCCAGCCGCTCGTTGGTCCAGGCAGCAATCAGCACCATTGACCAGCCGCTCATGCAGCCAATCACAAAGCGCAGCAGGCCGTGCACGACGGCGTTATCAGCCGCGGCGGAGAGCAGGGTCAACGCAACCGCGCCGGTGATGCCAAGCCAGAGTCGCGTTTCAACAAAGCGGTGCGCGCGCATGGCATCCCATGCGCCCACCAGATAGCCCAGATAATTCATCGCCGCCACCAGGCCCGCGCTGGTCAGCGTGAGTTGCCCGGCGGCAATCATCAGCGGCACCTGAGGGGTAAAGGCAAAGCGCCCTATCCCCATCGCCACCACCAGAACGACAAACCCACTAAGCGCAATACGCAGCGCCATGACCGCTCCAATTGTTAAAGAAAAGTAAATTTATGATGCAGCATCTCGCCGTTCCGCGAAAGTGAAAGTTGCTCACAGGTAAATGAAAACGCTGTATTATGGCTCTAATGAATAGCTATTCTCATTAAGGAGCCCTGCATGGAACTGCTCGAAGAGCACCGTTGTTTTGAAGGTCGACAGCAGCGCTGGCGGCACGACTCCACCACGCTGAACTGCACCATGACGTTCAGCATTTTCCTGCCGCCGACGGAAAATCCGCCGGTTCTGTTCTGGCTGTCAGGCCTGACCTGCAACGACGAAAACTTCACCACCAAAGCGGGCGCGCAGCGTATTGCCGCCGAGCTGGGCATTGCGCTGGTGATGGCTGATACCAGCCCGCGCGGCGATGATGTGGCGGACGATGCCGGGTACGATTTAGGTAAAGGCGCCGGATTTTATCTCAACGCCACCGAACAGCCGTGGGCGAGCCATTACCGCATGTACGACTACATTCGCGACGAGCTGCCTGCGCTGATTAAGGCTGAATTTGCGGTAAGCGACCGCTGCGCCATCAGCGGACACTCCATGGGCGGACACGGGGCGCTCATCATGGCGCTGAAAAACCCGGGGAAATACGTCAGCGTCTCTGCGTTCGCGCCGATTGTGAACCCAACGCAGGTGCCGTGGGGACAAAAAGCTTTCACACACTATCTGGGTGAGGATGCCGAGAAATGGCAGGAATGGGACAGCTGCGCGCTGATGCTGGCAAGCGATTCGGCGAGCGCGATCCCGATGCTTATCGATCAGGGCAATGCGGATCAGTTCCTCGCCGGACAGCTACAGCCTGCGGTGTTGGCTGAGGCGGCACGCCAGAAGGACTGGCCGCTGACGCTGCGCATTCAGCCGGGATACGATCACAGCTATTACTTTATGGCGTCCTTTATCGAGGATCATCTCCGCTTCCATGCGGAGCATTTGTTTGGGTAAGTGCGCGTCATTGCCGGGTGGCGGCTTCGCCTTACCCGGCCTACGTTCGCTTTTACCCTCGTCGCATCAGAACTTATAATCCACGCCCACAAAGTAGCGACGGCCATCTTCCGTGTAGCTGTAATCGTCACGGCTCAGGTCTTTATCCAGCAGGTTCTGCACGCCCGCGCGCAGCTTCACGCTTTTCGTCGCCTGCCACGCCGCGCCGGTGTTCCAGATGACATAGCCACCCGGCGTTGGTGCACTGCTGGTCAGCGCGCGCTTCTCGCCGGTGTAATTGCCCTGAACATAGAACGACCAGTCCTGCGTCGCCTTCCAGTCAACGGTCCCGTTAGCCGTATGGAACGGCAGCTCGGACAGTGGTTTGTTGCCGCCGTTGCTGATATCGCGACCGTCGTTATAGGTGTAGTTCAGCGTCACTTTCCAGTCTTCCGCCAGCGGGAACTTCACTTCGGTCTCCACCCCACGGATGCGCGCCTTGTTGACGTTGTAATAGCGGAAAATCGGTTCGCCGTCCGCGTTCAGACCAACGTAGTTAGGGTAGCTCTGCGCCTGTTTTGCATTCGCCGTACGGCTGATGCTGATGCGGTCATCCACGTTATTCTGGAAGGTGGTGACACTGGCCTGCACGCCCTCTAACCAGCCCTCTTCCCCGCTGTAGTACAGACCGAACTCGAAGCTCTCGCTGGTTTCCGGCTTCAGATCCGGGTTACCGACAATCTCACAGGCGCCGCGGCACGAGCCGGTGACCCAGTCCGGGCTCAGCTGCAGCAGCGACGGCGCTTTAAACGCGGTTGCCCAGCCCCCTTTCACCGTCACGGTATCCGTCGCGTTATAGACCAGATAGGCTCGCGGACTCCAGTGATCGCCGTAGGTATCATGGTCATCCATACGGATGCCGGTGGTCAGCGCCAGCGGCTCAAAGATACGCCATTCGTCTTCGAGGAACAGCGCATACTGGCTTGTTGACGTACTGCTGCTGGAGCCCCCCGTCAGGTTGACCGGATCTTTCAGCTTATCGTGACGCCATTCGCCGCCAAAGGTCAGCAGCTGATTAATATCGCCCAGCGGCAGCACGTATTTCCCGTCTACCGCGTTGCTCTCGGAGGTGATGGGATTGCTGTTGCCCGGGTTTTTGTTATCCACCTTCTCACCGTAAACTTTCAGCTCGCTGTTGCCGACGCCCCAGCGGCCGTTATGGCTGAGAGAGTAGTTCTGACGCTCAAGGCGGTTTTTGTCGAGGGAGTCTGAATCGCGATCCTGGCGGTCAAAGCCGTAGCCCGCAGTGAAGTCGTGGTTTTCTGTTGGCGTCCAGGCGAATTCCACGTTGGCATCACGGCTGGTGAAGCCCTCAATGCGCGGCGTTTCACCGCTCGCCGTGGTGGAGGATTTCTGCTGCCCGTCTTTCTCACGCTTCGCGAGGCTACCGTAGGCTTTCAGGCCCAGCAGGCCGTCCACCAGCGGACCGCTGGTATAAAACTGACCGTTATACGTGTCGCCACGATCGCGGTGTTCCTGAAGGGTAGAATCCGCGCTCAGGGTGCCCGTCCACTTCTGGCCGATTTTTTTGGTGATAATGTTCACCACGCCGCCGAGAGCATCAGAGCCGTAGAGAGAAGACATCGGTCCGCGGACCACTTCGATGCGTTCGATGGCGTCAACTGGCACCCAGTTAAGGTCGAAATCGTTATGGCGGAAGACCGCGTTGCGTGAGTTTACGCGCTTGCCGTCGATCAGGATGAGCGTGTAGCTGCTGTCCAGACCGCGAATACTTACCCCTTTACGGTTGTCCCCTTCGCTCGTGAGCTGTACGCCCGGCACATCCCGTAACACATCTTTCAGGTTCTGAACGGGTTTGCGCTGCAAATCTTCCTGGGTAATCACGCTGATACTTGCCGGTGCGTCTTTCAGGTTTTGCTCGGTCGCGGAGGCCGTTACAACCATTGTGTCGCCAGATTCCGCTGCGATGACAGGCAGTGCCAGGGACATTGCGGACGCGCATAGTCCTCCCCTGACGACGGGATTCAACCTAAACATTCCATATCTCCATGAGGTAAATACAACTCAATCAAAAATCATCGCTCACAGTGCCTTGTTGTCCGCCCACATCTGCGGTGGGTCGGTAGCACGCTTATTTTTTGATAACGATAAAGCAAACGATAATTATTATCAATTAAATTGTTAAAAATTATATCTGCCGTTCATACTGTGGAGATAAAAAAGCCCGCTCAAGTGAGCGGGCTGAAAGAGAGGAGGCGCGGTTATTGTTTAAATCGTTCCGGGAAATCCATTTCACTGTAGCGAACGAAGCGGGTTCCTTTCGTCAGTTTGTAGCCGAACCAGATGACCAGGAACAGCGGAATACCAATATAGGTGGCCGTGACGGCACCCCAGTCAATGGTGTCCGCAAGGAAAGCTTCATAGTTCTGTCCCAGGGTAATAATCAGGCACAGAATGAAGGCAAAAATCGGCCCCAGCGGGAAGAAGCCAGAACGGTACGGGAGGTTATTCAGGTCGTGACCCTGCATAACGTAGCCACGGCGGAAACGGTAGTGGCTGATGGCAATGCCCAGCCAGGCGATAAAGCCCGTCATGCCGGAGGTATTAAGCAGCCACAGGTACACGGTCTGGTTGCCGAACATAGAGGTCAGGAAGCAGAGGCCCGCAATGACCGTGGTGGCATACAGCGCGTTACGCGGCACGCCACCGCGGGACAGTTTCGAGAAAATACGCGGCGCTTTACCGTCGCAGGCCAGGGTGTAAAGCATACGGGTGGACGCGTACATACCGGAATTACCCGCCGACAGCACCGCCGTCAGGATTACCGCGTTCATTACCGCCGCCGCAGAAAGCAGGCCAGCGTGCTGGAAGACCAGGGTGAAAGGGCTGACGCTGATGTCTTTGACGTCATTACGCAGCAGGCTTGGATCGGTATACGGAATGATCAGGCTGATAATCAAAATAGCGAACACGTAGAACAGCAGAATACGCCAGAACACCTGACGCACCGCGCGCGGAATGTTCTTCTCCGGGTTTTCGGATTCACCTGCCGCGATACCAATCAGCTCCGTTCCCTGGAAGGAGAAGCCGACAATCATCGCCACGCCAATCATCGCCGAGAAGCCCCCGGCAAACGGCGCATCGCCTATCGTCCAGTTGCTCCAGCCCGCAGGTTCAGCCCCTTTGAAAATCCCCACGATCATCGCCACACCGACGACGATAAAGATGATGACGGTTGCCACTTTGATCAAAGAGAACCAGTATTCCGCTTCGCCGAAACCGCGCACGGAGATGTAGTTCAGCAGGAAGATAACGGCCAGGAACAGGGCGCTCCAGATCCAGCCCGGCGTGTCCGGGAACCACCAGGTCATCACCAGCTGTGCGGCAACGAGGTCAACGGCGATAGTGACGGCCCAGTTGTACCAGTAGTTCCAGCCCAGCGCGAAGCCGAAGCCTTCCTCAACGTATTTTTGTCCGTAGGTCGAAAACGAACCTGACACCGGCATGTACGCTGCCAGTTCGCCCAGACTGGTCATCAGGAAATAGACCATCAGGCCAATCAGGATATAAGAGAATAATGCCCCACCCGGGCCGGCTGCCGAAATCGTTGCGCCAGAGGCAACGAAAAGACCTGTACCGATGGAGCCGCCAATGGCGATCATCGTCAGGTGACGCGCCTTGAGTTCACGACGTAGCGTGGGCGCTTCTGTGGTTTTAGTTTCTGAAACCATGTGAAAATGCTGTCCATTTAATAAATGAGGCGCGATTGTAGCAGACGATCTCCGTTCCTTCCGGCAGAAATACCCTGTTATAAGAGAGCTTCATGACTCGGCCAGGATTATAAGTAACGCATTATTTTTCCCTCTCCCATTTGGGGTGAGGGGCGCTTTTACATTTCGCAGTAGCGCAGAAAACGCTGCAACGAGCTGGAAAGGTGTTTCTGACGATGGTGGATGCACCATAGCGTGCGCACCAGTTTCGGGAGCGGAATGGGAATTTCCACGAGCGATCCGGTCTCCAGCTGTTCGGCAATCACCCGCCGGGAAAGACAACTGATGCCCAGGCCATGACGCACCGCGTGCTTGATTGCCTCTGAGTTTCCCAGCTCCATTCCCAGCTGGAAATGCGGCAGATGCGACAGCAGCAGGTAGTCGACAATCTCACGCGTACCGGAGCCCTGCTCTCGGAGGATCCACTGCGCCTGCGCCAGCCGCTCCAGCGTCACCTCGCCCTGCAATAACGACGAGGCCGGAGACGCAAAGACCACCAGCTCGTCTTCCAGCCAGGGCTCGGCAATGATATCGACGTTATGGCAAGGGCCTTCGATAAGACCGATATCCACGCGGAAATCGATCACCGCGTTGATCACGTCCTGGCTGTTGCCCACGCTCATCTCCAGCGGCAGAGTCGGGAAATCCCGACGGTAGCGCGCTATCACTTCCGGCAGGATATAGTTTCCGATGGTGCTGCTGGCAAACACGCGGATCGCGCCGTTGTCTTCGCGGAACAGCTGTTCGATTTCGATAGCCTGCTCCAGCAGCGCCAGCGCGCGCGGGTAAAGCAGGCGGCCATGTTCGTTGACCACCAGACGCTTCCCTACCCTGTCGAACAGCTGAACGCCCAGCTGCCCTTCAAGATCGGTCAACGCCGCGCTGACCGCAGACTGCGAGAGCGCCAGCATTTGTGACGCCTGGGTCGTCGAGCCGCTTTTTAGCACCTCGGCAAACACTTCCAGCTGACGCAATGTAATGTGCATGTTTGCTTACCACTTATATAGATTAATTATAAGTATATAATCAATTTTATTTTTAAGCCAGAGCGCCGTAACCTTTAGCCAGACAAAGGAGAAGGTTATGTCAGAAATCACCTTGCAACATCATCGTACAGTGTGGCACTTCGTGCCGGGTCTCGCGCTCAGCGCAGCAGTGACCGCCGTAGCATTATGGGGCGGTAGCATCCCGGCTATCGCAGGCGCAGGTTTTAGCGCGTTGACGCTGGCCATTTTGCTGGGCATGGTCGTGGGTAATACCGTTTACCCGCATATCTGGAAATCCTGCGACGGCGGCGTGATCTTTGCCAAACAGCACCTGCTGCGCCTCGGGATCATTCTTTACGGCTTCCGCCTCACCTTTTCGCAAATTGCGGACGTGGGTGTGAGCGGAATTGCCATCGACGTCCTGACCCTGACCAGCACCTTTTTACTGGCGTGCTTTATCGGTCAGAAGATCTTCGGCCTGGACAAGCAAACCAGCTGGCTGATCGGCGCAGGCAGCAGCATCTGCGGTGCGGCGGCAGTGCTCGCGACGGAGCCGGTCGTAAAAGCCGAAGCCAGTAAAGTAACGGTCGCCGTCGCGACGGTGGTTATCTTCGGTACGCTGGCGATCTTCCTTTACCCCGCGATGTATCCGCTGGTGGCGCACTGGTTTAGCCCGGAAACCTACGGCATCTATATCGGTTCGACCATGCACGAAGTAGCGCAGGTGGTGGCGGCAGGTCATGCCATCAATCCGGAAGCGGAAAATGCGGCGGTGATTGCCAAAATGCTGCGCGTGATGATGCTGGCGCCGTTCCTGATTTTCCTGGCCGCGCGAGTTAAACAGCTAGCCCCGGCTGGCGGCAGCGAGAAAAGCAAAATCACCATTCCGTGGTTTGCGATCCTGTTCATCGTGGTTGTCATCTTTAATTCCTTCCACCTGCTGCCGAAAGCGGTGGTGGAGATGCTGGTGACGCTGGATACGGTGCTGCTGGCGATGGCGATGGCGGCGCTAGGGGTGACCACCCACGTCAGCGCGCTGAAAAAAGCTGGTGCGAAGCCGCTGCTGATGGCGCTGGTGCTCTTCATCTGGCTGATTGTGGGCGGCGGTGCGATTAACCTCGCCGTACACAGCCTGATGGCATAAACCATCTCGTCCTTCTCCTGTTAACCCGCTATCATAAGCGTTTCGGGTTAGCAGGAGTCTTTTTATGAAATATGTTGGAGCGCACGTCAGCGCTGCCGGTGGCCTTGCGAATGCCGCCATTCGCGCCGCCGAAATCGAGGCGACCGCTTTCGCCCTGTTCACCAAAAACCAGCGCCAGTGGCGCGCCGCGCCGCTCACCGCCGACGTGATTGACGACTTCAAAGCCGCCTGTGAGAAATACTGCTACGGGCCGGGCCAGATCCTTCCCCACGACAGCTATCTGATTAACCTCGGGCATCCGGTTCAGGAAGCGCTGGAAAAATCCCGAGAGGCGTTTCTCGATGAAGTGCAGCGCTGCGAACAGCTCGGGCTGACGCTGCTGAACTTCCATCCGGGTAGTCATCTGATGCAAATAGATGAAGACGCCTGTCTGGCGCGCATTGCCGAATCCATCAACATGACGCTGGATAAAACCAAAGGCGTGACGGCAGTGATTGAAAACACCGCCGGTCAGGGCAGCAACCTCGGCTTCAGGTTTGAGCATCTCGCGGCGATTATTGACGGCGTGGAAGATAAATCCCGCGTGGGCGTGTGCATTGATACCTGCCACGCGTTTGCAGCTGGCTACGACCTGCGCACCACCGAGGCGACGAAAAACACGTTTGATGAATTTGAGCGAATAGTCGGCTTTAAGTACCTGCGCGGGATGCACCTGAACGATGCGAAAAGCGCGTTCGGCAGCCGCGTTGACCGTCACCACAGCCTGGGTGAAGGCAATATCGGCCACGATGCGTTTCGCTTTATCATGCAGGACGCTCGCTTCGACGGTATTCCGATGGTGCTGGAAACCATCAATCCGGATATCTGGGCGGAAGAGATTGCCTGGCTGAAGGCCCAGCAAACCGCTGAACAGGCGGCATAAAAAAAGCCGGGTTGCGTTAGCACCCGGCTTTTTTATTGCTTACCGCTTAAGCTGCTTTTGCCACAACTTCCGCTTCCGGACGTTTCAGCACCGCGTAAGACAGACCCGCCACCAGCGTACCGGCAATAATCGCCAGCAGATAACCCAGGACCGGGGTGATGGCGCCAGGGATCAGCAGGACGAACAGACCGCCGTGCGGAGCCATCAGCTTCGCGCCAATCGCCATGGAGATGGCACCCGTTACCGCGCCGCCGACGATACAGCACGGCAGAACACGCATCGGGTCACGCGCCGCGAACGGAATCGCGCCTTCGGTGATGAAGCATAGGCCCAGCACCAGCGCCGCTTTGCCACCTTCCTGCTGCGCTTTGTCGAACTTACGACGGGCAATAATCGTCGCCAGGCCGAGCGCCAGCGGTGGCACCATACCAGCCGCCATGATCGCCGCCATCGGCGCGTAGGTCTGGGTACTCAGCAGGCCAACGCCAAACGCGTACGCCGCTTTGTTCACCGGACCACCCATGTCGGTACACATCATGCCGCCGAGGATCGCGCCCAACAGCACCGCGTTCGCCGTACCCATGGTTTGCAGCCAGTGGGTCAGACCCGCAAGGATGCCCGCAACCGGCTTACCAATCAGGTAAATCATCGCCAGACCGACCACCAGGCTGGAGATCAGCGGAATGATCAGAATTGGCTTCAGCGCTTCCATACTCTGCGGCAGCTTCAGCTTCGAGCTAATCAGCTTCGCAACGTAACCGGCGAGGAAACCGGCGATGATACCGCCGATAAAGCCAGAGCCGGTGCTCACCGCCAGCATACCGCCGATAAGACCCGGGGTCAGACCCGGACGGTCAGCAATAGAGAAGGCGATAAAGCCTGCCAGCACCGGCACCATCAGCGCGAACGCGGAGCCGCCGCCAATCTGCATTAACGCTGCCGCCAGCGTGCCCTGCTCTTTAAACGCTTCAATACCGAAGGCGAAGGAGAGCGCAATACACAGGCCGCCAGCCACCACCATCGGCAGCATGTAGGAGACGCCGGTCAGCAGGTGACGGTATGCGCCCGCAGACTCTTTTTTCCCTTCGGTCGGGGTTTTGGCTGCGCCAGTGGCCTGATACGGTTTGGCTTCTGCCAGTGCCTTATCAAATTCCTGCGCGGTCTTTTTCAGCGCCAGGCCGGTAGAGGTGCGGTACATCGGCTTGCCGGCAAACTTCGCCAGATCCACTTCAATATCTGCCGCCACAATCACCAGATCGGCCTCAGCGACCTCTTCCGGCGTAATGGCATTGCCCGCACCCACGGAGCCACGAGTTTCAACCTTCACCCACCAGCCGCGTTTTTTCGCTTCGGTTTCAATGGCTTCAGCCGCCATAAAGGTGTGCGCCACGCCCGTCGGGCAGGCCGTGACCGCAACAACGCGTTTCGGCCCCGATGCCGTAGCCGGAGCCGCCGCGACCGGCGCGCTGTAGACGGTCGCGTGACCTTTCGCTTCGCTCAGGAACAGTTCCGGGTGTGCCACCGCGCGATTAATATCGCCCAGCCACACTTTTTTGCCGTTCAGGGCGCTGTCAGCGGGGATTTTATCGCCCAGGACAATCGCCAGCTCTGCATCGCCTGGGTTATCAATGATGTCCAGGTGTGCTTTTTGTGCCGCCGCGCCCAGCAGGGTCTTCGCCATGTAGGCGCGAGCCTGTCCGAGACCGGAGTCAATGATCAGCAGCGTTTTCATTATTCCTCTCCTGCTGTTAGTTAAAAGGTTTTAAGTCAACGCGCGCCATCATCGCGGCTAACTGGGTACGATCGGTAATACCGACATTGCTCTGGCTCACGGCCAGGGCTGCAACGGCGGTGGCAAGACGTAACGTATGTTCACTGGATTCACGCATCAGCAGGCCGTAAATCAGGCCGCCAACCATGGAATCCCCTGCGCCAACGGTGCTCACAACTTCCATTGACGGCGGTTTAGCAATCCATTCACCTGAAGCGTTAACCCACAACGCCCCTTCTGCACCCAGCGAGATCACCACGTGAGCAATACCCTGCTCGCGCAGCGCATGGGCAGCCTCAATCACATCTTTTAATTCCGGCAGCTTACGGCCTGCCCAGATCTCCAGTTCGCGGCGATTTGGCTTCACCAGCCACGGAGAGGCTTTCAGACCCGCAACCAGCGCGTCGCGGCTGCTGTCGAAGATAATGCACGGGCACTGGCTGCGCAGGCGCGTCATCCAGTCGGTAAACGCTTCCGGGCTGACGCCGGACGGCAGGCTTCCGCTGACGCACACCATGTCGAACTGACCAAGCCAGGTCAGGGAGTCGTTAACAAAGCGCTCCCAGTCAGCTGGCGTCACTTCGAAGCCAGAGAAGTTCAGATCGGTCACTTCACCGTCTTTCTCCGTCAGCTTAACGTTGATGCGGGTACGGCCCTGCACAACCTGGAAACGGTTGGCAATGCCCAGCTCGCTGAACAGCTGCTGGAAACCATCCTGGTTATCTTTACCCAGGAATCCGCCCACGGTGACATCGATACCGAGATCCTTGAGCACTTTCGCGACGTTAATCCCTTTGCCCGCAGCATGCAGGCCAGTGGTACGCACGAGGTTGACTTCGCCGCGCTCAATTTCCGGGCAAAACCCCACCAGGTCATAAGCCGGGTTCAGCGTAATAGTCGCAACACGTCTGCTCATTATGCGCCCTCCCCCAGACCCGCCGCGATGGCGTCGCCAATCGCTTTCAGCGCCTGTTCAGCATCTGCACCCTGCGCGGTGAAGCGCAGACGATGGCCTTTCTTCACGCCCAGCGCGACGACTTTCATCAGGCTACGGCCGTTGGCCGGTTTGCCCGAACCATCCAGGTTGGTCACGGTAATCTCGCTTTCAAATTGTTTAATGGTGTTGACCAGCATGGTGCCCGGACGGGCATGCAGGCCGTGTTCGTTACGCACCACGAACTCGGCGTTCAGCACATCATCGGTGAGTGCGTCGTCACTGGTCAGCAGGGCCAGCACGGTCGCGGCATCGGCGTTCAGCAGCTTTTCAGCTTTATTGTTGAGCAGCAGATCGCCCAGACGCTTCAGCACCGAAACCGGCTGCTCATCGTTCATCGCCACGGTCACCAGCATGGCTGCTGTCTCACCCTCAACGTCGAACGCGGTGGCCGCGCGGCTCACTGCAATCGCGCTGCGCAGGTTGCCCTCAGCGCTGTCGTTCAGCCAGATACCCTGGCCAAGATTCAGCGGTTTATCGTTAATCACGCGCGTCACAAAGGCGGCATCAGCGGCACCCGCTTCTTTCAGGCGACCCGCGTTCAGCGCCTGCAGCGTGACCAGGTCGGAGGCCACAACATCCAGCGTCAGCGTGTCGTTATCGAGTTTCAGCGCTTCGCTCTGTTTTTCGCCCATCAGCAACGCACGCAGCTCTTCAGCAGTCGTTGCAGACTTCAGCTGTTCCGCCACGGAGTCATCGCTCAGGACATGCGTCAGCTGACGCAGCAGGCCTAAGTGTTCGTCGCTACTGGCCGCGATACCGATAGCCACATAAGCCACCTGGCCGTCGCCCCAGAGTACGCCCTGCGGGAACTGATAAACCTTCACGCCGGTTTTCAGCACCTGGTCGCGGGTGTCGGTTGTGCCGTGCGGAATGGCAATGCCATTGCCGAGGAAGGTGGAGGTCTGCTGCTCGCGCGCCAGCATACCGTTTACGTAGCCGTCCGCGACGTTACCCGCCTGCACAAGGGCAGCGGCAACCTGACGAATGGCCTCTTCTTTATCCCCGGCCTGAGCGCCCGGGTGAATATCCTGAACAGATAACTGGAACATGGTTCTCCTCTCCTGCTGAAAGTGAATCGTTTCAGCTTACATGAGAAAAAATGCGCTAGCCTGCTCCGTTTTTTTAAACAAGATAGCGCTGAAACGTTTCAAAAAGTCTTGCGCTTTCTGCAATGGCTTGCAAGAAAAGTCGTCTTTCCGATATCAGAATTTAGAGATACTGCACATTTCTTCTGCGCTCAGCTGAATTTTGCTGAAGTTCAGCAAACCAGTTTCAGCTAAGTTCAGCCAGGTGGGGCGTAAGTTGAAATGCCATTTTGATTTTTCGTGGCGTAATTGACTTCACCCACTGTTTATTTTTTAGCTGACGGCGTAAACTCCGCCCCTCTCTGCTACTCGCTAATTATAAAACATGGATAACACCCCTGCGGCCACCGCGCCGAAGCCCTTTGATTTGACATCAACGGCGTTCCTGATTGTTGCCTTCTTCACGGGCATCGCCGGTGCGTTGCAAACCCCGACGCTGAGCTTATTCCTGACTAACGAAGTACACGCCCGTCCGGCGATGGTTGGCTTCTTTTTTACCGGAAGCGCCATCATTGGCATTCTCGTCAGCCAGTTTCTCGCCGGTCGTTCCGACCGCAAGGGAGATCGTAAAAGCCTGATCGTTTTCTGCTGTCTGCTGGGGGTGATGGCCTGCGTCCTGTTTGCCTGGAACCGTAACTATTTCGTTCTGCTGTTCATCGGGGTTTTTCTGAGCAGCTTTGGCTCAACCGCCAACCCGCAGCTATTTGCCCTCGCCCGCGAGCATGCCGACCATACCGGGCGGGAAGCGGTAATGTTCAGCTCGATATTGCGCGCTCAGGTGTCGCTGGCATGGGTGATTGGTCCGCCGCTGGCCTACGCGCTGGCGATGGGGTTTGGCTTTACGGTGATGTACCTGAGCGCAGCGGTCGCGTTTGTGGCGTGCGGCGCGCTGGTGTGGTGCTTTCTGCCGTCAATGCGCAAAGAGCCCAAAGTGGCAACGGGCGTGCTGGAAGCACCGCGTCGTAACCGCCGCGATGCCCTGCTCCTGTTTGTTATCTGCACGCTGATGTGGGGCACCAACAGCCTTTATATCATCAACATGCCGCTGTTTATTATTGATGAGCTGCACCTGCCGGAGAAGCTGGCCGGCATTATGATGGGCACCGCCGCGGGCCTTGAGATCCCGACCATGCTTATTGCAGGCTATTATGCGAAGCGTTTCGGAAAGCGTTTTTTAATGCGCGTCGCGGCCGTCGCCGGGCTGCTGTTCTACGTTGGTATGCTGACGGTGCATACGCCGGGACTCCTGCTGGCCTTACAGCTGCTGAACGCCATTTATATCGGCATCCTTGCGGGGATTGGCATGCTCTACTTCCAGGATCTGATGCCGGGCCAGGCAGGTGCCGCCACCACCCTTTATACTAATACCACCCGCGTGGGCTGGATTATCGCGGGCTCAATGGCCGGAATCGTTGCCGAGATCTGGAACTATCACACGGTATTCTGGATTGCGCTGCTGATGTGCACGCTGACGATTGGCTGTCTGGTGAGGATCAAAGACGTTTAAGGCGCAGTGAGCGCCTCCAGTTCAAGCAGCCAGGTCATCGCCTGCGCGCGCGTGCTGCCGCACATTTCGGCCGATGGCTGAAGCCCGGAACAGACCTTCGGGCGCAAGGGCGAACCAAAGATCATACACAGGTTGGATTCAGAGAGCTGAACGCAGCGGGTATTGGCAGGCTTGCCAAAAGTACAATTATTCATTGTTTAAAATTTGCATGTCTGCTGTTAGCATCTGAGCATCAGTTTTTCACTCACTTGCTACCCGAAGGTAAGTACGATTAATGAAGCCTAAACTGTATTCATATGTTCGTTTTTCATCAGCTAAGCAACGTGACGGAAACTCACTTGAACGTCAGCAAGATACTGCTGCAAAGATTGCTGAACGTTATGATCTTGAGCTGGATAGCACCGCATACCACGATCTCGGCATGTCTGCTTTCAAAGGTAAAAATGCTTATGAAGGTAAGCTTTCAGAATTCATCTCTCAGATAGGGAAAAAGGTTCCTAAAGGATCATGGTTAGTTGTAGAAAACCTTGACCGCATTAGTCGTGACGATGCCTGGAGTGCTTTAGACATTTTCAAAAGCCTTCTGAAGAAAGGAATTATCGTTGTAACCGGAATGGATGAGAAAGTTTATAAGTATGCAGATGTAAAGAATAATCCAACTGACCTGATCATCTCCCTATTGATGTTCACTCGAGCACACGATGAATCACTGACGAAGAAAAATCGAGTGGAAGCACAAGCTCGTACTCTGATCAGATATAACCTTTCAAGGCAACCGGGAACAGCAGCAAAAGCAATCGAATCAATCGGGCAAAATGTATGGTGGGTTGATACCAAATCAGGGAACGTTGAGCCTCACCCTGTTTACTACAATACAGCACAAAAAATAATCGAATTAAAACAGAGCGGCGAAACATTGCTGGGGATCCAGCGGTATCTTAACGAACATTACCCAGCACCTAAAAAAAGAGTCTATAAAAATCAAGAAGGCAACATACAACCACCAAAAACTGAGAAATGGGGTAAGCACTTACTTAGAACATTTTTGAACCCAACGGTTCATGGACAAAAAACCTTTACTCTGGATAAACGGGATGAATCAGGCGCGGTTATTTACGATACTGATACAGATGAGCCTCTTAAAGAAACATACACGATCCCAGACTACTACCCTGCCCTGATGTCAGAGATTGATTATCTAACGCTTTCACAGTTAGACCATCACCGCGCTGTCACTCGCAGTTCATTCAATCATCCAGAAGGAAATCCTGAACCAGAAATCCCATTACTTTCAGAACTCGGTATACTCTTTTGCGGGAATTGTGGTTCATTCATGTTCAAGTCGGGTTCAAGTAAGAACAAGTACCGTTATATATGTGGTTCAAAGATTGTTCAGGGTAAACCATGTGGCAAGAAAGGATTCACGTCATATCAGCTTGAACATGCAGTTTTGCAACTTATCGCCGATCATGTTTGGACTAACCATCTAGAAGATAAAACAGATTGGTATAAATCAGAGATTGCAAAAGAATCAGAGAGAATTGAGAAGCTGCTTAAATTAGCAATTTTGACAGATGATATTGATGCCCTAGCAGAGCAGATAAACGATCGTAAAAAGATAAAAGCGCAGCTAGAAAATGAGTTCAAACGGTACAAGATTAGCAGATCAGAAACCCAAACCTCTGGATGGGAGCAATTTAAGCATTTCGATGTGCACGATACGAAAAATCCTGATCGTAAGCGAATCCGTTTGAGGGTAAGGCAAGCTATCAAGCGCATCGATTGCTATGACATAAATGATCGATACGGTCACTTTTCAATCTTATTTGCCGACGATAAAAAGCAAAGAATAGCTATCAAGTTCAACCGCAACCGTTCACCCGGCACCACGTACGTCGAAAGTCAAACGATCAAAAACCATGACCTAATCAAAACGCAAGGGCTTGTACTTCACTCTTTCATTGATGAACTTATTGATCCTGAAAAATTTGCCAGTCAGCTCAAGAAGGATCAAGAGGCCAGCATTCTCAAACCTACATTTATAACCGAGCTAGAGGAAGGCCTACATCAAGAGATAGAAGGTAAAGTTGCAACATATGTGGTTACGAGCAATGAGAGCGGCAAAGCGACCGTAATCATCGATGGAGTTATACATGACATTAACTCATTGGAAGATATAGATAAATTCGAAGTTGATAAAAAACATGTTCTACTTAACCCCCAAACAAACCATCGGTAGACATAGACCTCTCGAAGAGATATAGCAATCGCTCCGTATCACTTCCAAGAAGATTGACTAATCAATCTTCTAGCTTTCCTCGCGCAAGTTGATCGTTTTTATAGATCAATTTTTGAATATTGATAGATTTTACAGATCGATATAAAATCATGTCTTGCCCACCAGATTTTGCTTCAAAGCCACCAAGTTAAGCCTTCTGGAGGCTCTCCCTTCTTCACTAGCGCAAGGAAAGCATTAAATATGAATCAAAGAAAAGTAATCAAAATCATTGTATTGTCCGTAGCGTTGGCTTCGGCTGCTTCTACAGCAGCTTCAGATAGCCGCAACAACTTCCAGGACATTGATACCGTAGATGATCTTTTGGCTCTTCCAACCAGCAAACTTTGTGTGGACGGTGGGCCTACATCAGATGATATAAGGCTCATACTTTTGAATGGAGCTTTAGGGCTACCTATGTACCAAAATGATCCTGTGATGGCTCGTATGATGGTTAATGAACAATCTGCAAATATCAAAACTCGAATCAAGGAAAAGTGTTCATCCAAGCCGAAAGTTTCATCGCGTAAACTAACAAAAGAAATGCTTAGAAATGAGAATGAAATTTGTAAGCAAGGAACACCGACAAAAGACGAAATCAGGGCATATATCAATGAGTCAAAAGATGCAAACATTGATATAGATAAGCAACTTCGAGCTATTCCATATGAATATCGTTTGATGATGGAAGAAGGTGCAAAGCTAAAGGGTTTAACACTTCGCGAAGTTTTCATAGATGATGTTTCATCTGTTTCAGCAAAAAAATGGCAGGAAACCTGTCTCAAAATGGCAAAACCAGTTGTAAACAACTCTCAGAAGCCAAAAGCATTCTCCACTTCCGTTTTAACGCAAAAGTACAATGAAGTTGACAGTAAGTTGAATGAAGTCTGGAAAGCTTTATCATCAGAATCACGTAAAAAGCTGCTGCCCTCACAAAGAAGGTGGATCAAACATCAAGCTTCCTGCAATCAAGATATTCAATGTTTGATTGACATGACCAACAAACGTATTATTGAACTTGAGGTTGAAAGCAAATATGCTAATTAACGATTTGTACGTTATATCAAAGAATGATTACCTAGCCTCTTCATTAGAGAATACTTACAGGGGAAAATACACAATTGGAAGATTTTATCTTACAGATTCTTTCATCATTGAATATATGAAAATTATACATAACATAGAGATACCAGACTCATGGGTAAACAGTGGCTTCTCAAGCATATTAGATATCGATAACCGAAAGGTAATTTATATGCAGTGTTGCGATATTCTATCAAATTGTACTATGAATGAAATCCGTAACGCTGTTAAGTGTCCACCGGGCAATATAAGAATATACCGAAAAGGTGAGTACATTACTAAAATAGACGTTATGAAAAAGTAAAAAAACTTTCTTATAAAAAGCACATGAACAAAAAATGTGTAGATCATTGTGATAGGTTCCTTATTAAGAAAAATAATCCAATAATAAGTTAAAATCTTCGTACGAAGCTTATAGAAAAGTTATTTGATACCTTCTTGAGTAAAATGGAAATCTTGGATCATGCAGGGGGCTGATTTATATATTGCCTTATACCTGCATGCCAAAATCTGAACTGAATTTATTAGTGTTAATTTTCCTCTATAGCCGATAACAGAAATCAATAATCTCTGAGAAGCTAATTTCCTCTCTCTCTAGTCTATCCTCAACCCCATTAAGATTAGTTAAACTGGTGAGAAGTTCTGAACCAGAAATCACAATATAAAACTTTGAATTGAATTGTCGACCTATTTTCGTAAGCTGTTGACCTAACTGTTGCAAAATATTGTCTCGAAATATTATCTGATTTTTCCTAAAGCGTAGCAAACGATGGCAATTGAAAACATCCGAACACATCGGTGAATTATATTTCCTTCCATTCCATCCTGTTTCCCGAGTGGCGCGATACAGTACGAAATCATGGGAGTTCTTCCAAACCTTAAAATCAAAGTAATTCTTTGGTGATGGGTCTTCATACGTGGCTTTAGGAAAAAACCTTACATTATCATATTGATATTTATCCAAGAAAGTCAAAATCCTGTTCTGTTTAGAAAGTAGTTTTTTTATAATAGCAGGCATAGAGAAGTACATTATCTTATTTTTATCCAACAAACGTAATTCCCTTACATGTTCTTCATCATCACGCCCCCAATATTTTTCAATTCTTTTTGGCACTAGTTGAATATATTGATTTAGAATTCGAAAAACACCATTCCCGCTAAAATATGCCAAGCGCCTATTATTGCTATCAGTTGATTCATGAAGAAAATAGTAGCATTTATTTAATCCAATCAAGGTACGAGCAATTTCTTCAGTCATTTCCCGTATCGTCTCATCAATCGAAGTAGCCCTATGTCTTGTCTGTGTGTTTCCTAATAACTGTTCCACTAAGTCATTATCATTGGAATCGACAACGAAAATGCGTCCATCTAGATGACGAGACGAATAGAATACCCTAGAAAAGTCTTCGTCAAACATCCCTCGATGAAAAGTTGGCTGTGTATAACCAGTTCTAATAAACCATGACTCAATAAAATTAGGAAAAACATTATCTATATGATAACGCTCATAAGGACCAATTTTGTTAATTTTCATTCACACTCCTCCTTAACTAACCGGCTAGCAAGATCAGTAATATGATAATTGATGTCAAAATCTACGGATTCCAGCAAAGGCAGAATCTGCATTGCGTAAAACAGATGCGATGCGTCAGAATGAGAGCGAATAAATTCTCGAACTATTTTTTCTTTGTGCTGTGCTCCTCGCCTAACTCCCATGCTTTCACCAAACCCATCAGTTCTTGCTCTATGTTCAAATGCCATTTTCCATTTAGTACGAATAATGTCTCGGGGAGAAACTGCGTGACTGAAGTTAAATGGGTCTGAAAGCAATATCATCCTCTTTAAATATTGTTGTTTATCTTGAACTGCATCAATAAAATGGTTGAATTTCTCAAGTGCTCTTGTTGAAAGGTTAGGGTTTCCGAAGTAACTACCGTAGAGTATTGCAAAACCAAGAATAGAAGCTAGATCATTAAAAACAGTAGAAAATAGATGAAAACGATATTCGTCATTAACGTCTAACTTAGGGTCTGCAAATTTGACATTAGCAGCCAAAACAGATAATGAAATAAACATTGGGGCAATTTTGTTAAACTTATCATCATTGTTCTCCTCAAGAGCATGAACACACTCCTCAGCTAACTCAAAGTATATTTGTCCAAAGTGATCGGGTAGATCTTCATTATGTTCAGCTGCGAAAATATGCCCAATAGCATCATATGACCCAAGCATTTCAATTGCTTCATTTCTTTTTTGGTCTAAACGTTTAGTTAAGTCATGAATAGATACCGATGGGAAAATATATTGTTTATCTGAGTAATGGTTATAACTTTCATATCGTTTGATTAGACTAGAAATATCTTCAAACCATTTTGGAAGTTTCCAATAGTTGTGTAAACTCGCAAGCAGTACTTGAGTTGAGCATTCTGGCATTTTCATTTTAGCTAAGGAACTGATGAAATCAGGCACCTTGCTTTCATAAAACTCACAAATCGCTGGCAATATTTTTTCATATCTTAGCAATAATTTTCGAACTGCCAGTTGTTGAACATATTTTTGTTTAGATAATCTTTTTCCTTCTATTCTTTCTTCAAAGTCAATGCGATCGATAATAAAAGCCAAATCTACTTGCAAAAAAGCAGGTAATGTTTGTAACGATTTCGTTGTCCATACATCATCATCAAAGAATTTCTTTAATTCCACTTCAAATGTTAACATTCGTCTTAATGTTTCAAAACATAGATTGCTACCTAAGGTAGCCCAAGTATCAGCAATCCCTATCTTTGCTACATGATTTATATCTGGTTTATCGAAATTGGATGATGCAATTGTTTTTTCAATAAGCTTCTTCATTTTATCAAGTTCTTGCATCCCAATATCAAAGTGAAATTGCTCCGCATAAGTTGATATTCTAGAGGAGAATCTACCAATCAAATCTAAAGCTAACGTAAGATCACAAACCTCTAAAGCTAATTCGATATGCCCGAGCAATCTCTCAACAATCATAGTTTCTAGCCAATAATAATTGATCCTTTCTTCAAAATTTAATTGACTGCTAGTTTGTAGAGCCATAGAAGTAGCAGTATCACCAGCCAAGAACCATTGGTTATGCTTCCGCTCCCTAGGAAACCAGTAACTTTGATGATCGATTCTATGCTTCTGGTGTAGATAGTGAAGAAGGAGCGCAGTGTAATCATCATTTAAGGCAGGCAGATTATCACCAAGTCCAACTTTCTCGAGTTTCATCCGATCATCTATGTAACATAGCTGCTCAAATGCCAATTTCGCGGCTTTAGAATGATGATTGGATAATGATATTGAATTCTTAGGGTTAGCAGCACCCTCTATATTGCGTACTATTCGGGGAAGTAATTCAGTTCTAGCTAATTGATTAAGGTTGAAAAAATTAAAAAGTCTCTGACCTAATGGAAACAATGCCAAAGAACCAATAATGGTTAGAGCCGTTCCAGCGATATAATCAAATAATCCAGGCTCAACGCCAAATAACGGCAGAGCTGAAGCACTTAAACAAAACATTGCTGACATAACTAATATTTGTGAATATACACTACCAACTTGCTCAGTTGTCAATAGATTAATGATATCTCGTCTTAATCGAGTATATCCAGCACTAAGAATGATACCTATCGTAGCAAAATATATTGAGAAAATGGCGGTAAGTAATTGTGCATATAATCGAAGCTGTTCAATGTTGAATTTCTTTTCATCCACCGACAGGGGTTTTAAAAAATCAGCATTGCCACGAATGTAATTTTCAAGCCCTCCCAGTAAAAATAATGCTATCGCAACCCATAAGAACGACTTCAAAGTAAGCCAAGTAAATGCTCCAAGAATCTTAGTATTTTCACTGGCTTTAAATACTTGAACTCGACCTTTATAGGCATTGCGCTCAAAAAAGAAGATAATTCTTTTCAACTCTGCTCGTAACGACCAAAACCACGACTGAGAAATTAGCCATATTTTTATCATATCTATCAAGAAACACCTACCTTCTATCTGATTAACATACAATTAGCATATCCCAAAAACCACCGAAACCATTAAGGAATCGAGGCACAATATCAAAATTATCAGATGATTAAGCAAACCAGTCAAGCAATCCCATGAATCCTTACGTCTACCTCTTTCAATATGGTTATCCCGCATTTATATTAGCAAGAGATTATTTATACTTCCGTAAGTTCCCCATATTTTTTGAAGCTAATCACTAACTTTAACTTCAGGTGAAACTTTAAAAATCGTTAACACGCTCATGGATATATCATACTGTGATTGAAAAATTAAACTTTAATGTCTAATATCTAATTTTGATTTAAGAAATTCTATAGCAAGGTCGTATTGAATTTTCCAAGAAAGGAAACTCATATGAACATAATGCATCAATCTGTCTTCTTATGTCAGCCTCGCTGTCGGTATGTTTACCTAAACTTAAATAATAATTGTTCCCTTCATGTACAGCATAAATTTTCCAATGCCCTGTCAGCTTATGCTCATCTGAACAGCGACTCCAGCTATCCATAACTGCTTCATGGGCTACACGCTCCGCATCCTCTTCTGTAAAAAAACGCTCCTCACCAGACATCATAGCCTCTGCAACACCCGCTTCTAGCTGTAGAAGCCCATAATTATTCAGTGCAATCATTAGGTTTCGAGCCATGACAGCAATACCTACACCAAAGTAATGTTTGTGCCACAGTCCCCTTAGATACGGTTTTCTGCTGAAAATTGTAGGCGGCTTAGTCCCGCTTTCACCAAACCGCGAACAACCTTCAAGACCCTAAACTACATCAAACACAGTAATAAAATTCTCAGTTCCTGAAACCAAACCAACGTACAGCTGAACCATGATCAGCCCACTCATTCGTTCCAAGATATTATCATCAAAGCCAATTTTCTGCATTGCCCCGGTAATTTTATCCGTCACATCAATGTCTCCAGATATGATGCGCTGTTTTTTTTCATAGCTCTAATCCCATGCTAGAAAATTACCTTTCGAAATGTTAATGCAATCAGGATGAGGATGGATACTGGAAACACTAAATCTCTTTAAAAAACTGTGAGCCATTACACATGACTCAAATCATTCATATGAGTTATATAAACTCTAAATTAATACATTTCGAGGCTTATAGTTCTACGCAACTCAAAATATGTATTAATCGAGTATACCTGATAAAGACCATGTCACAACGTCTCAATAGGGTTAAATGAAACTCTATTGACAACAAAACAACGTGATGTATCATTTGGGTATTGATTTTACAGTTAAAAGATAAACCATGATGAATATCCGTATCTACTGCCGTGCATCAACTGAAGGCCAACATGCTGATCGTGCATTAGTTAGCCTTCGCGAATTTGCGCAAAGCAAAAACTGGTCGGTTGCCGGAGAATATATTGATAATGCAAGTGGTGCGAAGCTAGAACGCGTTGAACTCATGCATCTACTGACGGAAGCACAGCCCGGTGATCTACTTCTTATTGAATCGATTGACCGTCTTAGTCGTCTTCAACATGAAGAATGGACTGAACTCAAAGCTACGCTGAACAGTAAAAGACTGGTTATTGTATCAATGGATTTACCAACAAGCTGGCAGATAGTTGAAATGTCCGGTAACGACCTTACCAGCGGCATTCTTCGGGCAGTCAATGCTATGCTGATCGATATCCTTGCGACAATGGCACGTCAAGATTATGAGACACGGCGTAAACGTCAGGCGCAGGGGATCGCGAAAGCAAAACAGGCAGGTTTGTATAAGGGGAAAGAAAAAGATCTGGAAGCCCGAGCGACAGTTCGCGAAATGCTGGTGCAGAACGTTAAACCAGCTCACATAATCAAAGCGGCGGGTATCAGTCGCGCCACATTTTACCGAATCAAGAAGGAGTTAATAAGCTAATTAGTTTAGCTCGGACTCGAATCGACAGTTTTAGCAGTTAAACTTCAATCAAATCTAAACGCCCACAATAAGTGATGAGCAGTCAGGCTTCTCTATTGAATAGATTCTAGTTGGTGTCATCACTTAATAATGAAGTGAAGCAGACCAACGAATCGTAACAGGAAAGCCCATTATACACGTGTATAATGGGCTTTCCTGTTACGATTTGGCGAACTTCGCTGAAAGTCCGCAGTAAGCGAAGTGCAGTGGTCAACAAAAACTGGCCACACCTTTAGTGTTTCCAGGAGAATCGTTCTGATTCATTCGGCCTCAAGCTACGATTACCTTTTAGTAATCGAAATTTGGTGAATACTTCACAGGAGACATTGCCCCTTTCTTTCTGAGGTCATCAGGGATCTTCTTACCAAGATAGAGCTGTGCAACTTCATGAGATGCCGCGCCTCCCCGAAAACCAAAGCGTGAACTTTGAGTAGCTTCAAACTCATCATCTTCATCCCATTGGCGCATTTCAGGAAAGTTATCACGGGTAGATTTTAACCACTCATCAGCTATATATACCCCCCTGACAATTCCTTTTACTGTAGCCAGGATAACTTCAGCTTTGCTTGCGCGTTCGAGGCTTACACGCCAGCTGAATCGAACTGCATCATAGAGATCAATATCCTTTGAACTTCTGTTAACAGATATCATCATAGCTTTGTGCTTAAATTCAACTGTCTCAGGCTGGTACAATGCGATTAGTTCTTTGATATGTGCAGCACCATACTCGTTACTGCCAGCACCATTCATGATGTTGGTCAAACCTGGGTAAGCATCGATTAGAGCAGCCTCCACCTCGTAAGCAGTCTTTTCATCGGCAATACCATGCCGATGGATAACATGGATGACCTCCAGACCAGTTAATCTAATCTCACGAAGTTGCTTGAGTTTGTTACTAAGTAGTTCATCATCAGTGGCAGCCACTTCACCGCGCATGTGAGCAAAAACGCGATTACCTTTCCCCTTACCCACGTAAAAAGTACTGCCATCTCGTGGATCAATCAGTCGATATACATACCACCCAAGATGTTCGATTACTCCCGGAGGGAACTCATTAATATCCATATCACAACACCTATCACTTAATTAATGGGGTATAAGTTATACCTTCTGCTGCCAATTGACAATTTGTAAACTACACAATCCCCCTCCGCCTTTGTCACGTTCTGATAGCATCACCCTCACCAAGTCACTATTTCTGCGCCCCTTTATCCGGGGGCGAGAGTCTTAAAAGGACTTCCTTTTGACATTATCAAATCACAACAGTGGCATGCGGCGCATATATGTCTTAAAAGCTTGATTTATCATTTCACCAGTGCTATAGCTTCTGATCTACCTATTCCTGAAACGAATCAAAACCCATTATTAGGATAAGAGTTTATTAGGGGATTTAAATTATTAGGTAAATATAACCCCCTAATCATCAAGAGAATTAATATTAGAAATTTTGTTCAACTCTGTCAAAAAGTCTGGCTTATACTTTAGAAGCCACTGTAGGATTTTTGGGTTATCGAGCAGGCTAGTAATATGTGTTTTTACAATTACTAACTTGAGGGTGTTCACACCATAAGTCTCCTTGAGTTTCTGCGTGTCAACATGAATTTGAGCCATTTCTCTTTCAAGCCTGTCTAACATCTTTCTGCGACCAGCAGTATCAGTATCTAAATTTCCAGATGGTCTCATTAACAAATTCGGAGGTGTATTATGAAGCAAAGAAAGTGCAAAATTACTACTGAAATTTTCAACATTCATCATTAATTTTGAACACTCAATCTGCCTCATTGGTTTCATTTTCTTCAGAATATAGAATGTTGCTTTAGGGACGTGGTGGTTAGCGAATGTATGAATAACCTCGGGAGATATACCATTTAGCACTCTTATTTTTCCTCTAATAGCATCTACCGATATGTTGAGTGCCTGGCCTAATTTTTCGATTGGTATTCCGGAATTAAGAGCTTCTTTAATCATTCTCTGCTCTTGTATAATATTTATTCTATTTACTCGGCTATTAGGTGTGAACGTATCATAAACGCTTGATATTATACACTTAACTTTACTTTCACCTAAATCTTTCAGAGCCTCAACTCTGAGGTGACCATCAAGAATTTTCATATGATTTTGCACACTATCTATAAAAATAACTACAGGTTCTACCAACCCAACCACTTCGAGCGAGGATTTAATCTGCATATACTTTGTGCTTAGCTTAAAGTTAGAAGGAAGGACTTTAGTCTGTATAAGTGATTCAAGTTTGAAAAAAACCGCGTCATTATGAAAGCAGTAATTAATCATAATCATAATTCCTCATGTTTACTATTAATTATTAAGTTAACATGCTCAAGCATACCTTCCTCTTTTACCAACTTCAGGAATCCTCCGTCATTCATAATCTCATTAATTATTTGTTTAGCTAAAATTATATTCCCCTCAACAAACAATGCTTTTTTCTTTATTTTTTTATGACTATCAATGTTCTCCTGATAAAGTTTTGTTAGGTCTTCCGTTGTAAGCTCCCTCTTCTTCTTTCCATATCCAAAACTTGATCCAATAAAACCTTTCAGACCTTCATTTCTGGCATCAAGAATAGCTCGTATTTTTATAATATCTTTATGCTTTATCTCACCCTTTTCAAAGGCTTGGACAAAAAGTTCCTGTGCTCCTTGATGGTCTGTTTTAGCAATTTCTACAGCCAGAGAAATTGGTATTTTCCCTGACTCAACAGCAGCGAGTAGTTTGTTCTCTGCTTTATTAATAAGCATGGTTATACTGCTTATCCACCCATATGAAAACCCCGTAACTGTTGATATTTCTTTATCGGTTAACCCTTCTGCTTTCATCTCTTTTATTCGATTGAACTGTTCGCCAGCTCTTGGATTAACACGAGCCATATTTTCAATCAAACTCATTAGGTATGCCGTTTCATCATCAATATCGATGATGAAAGCCGGGATCATCTCCTCATTTAGATTAATCACAGCCTCAAGTCTCCCCTGACCACATACCAAGGCGTATTCATAATTTTTATCATTAATCCTTCTGACAGTAATTGGTTTTCTTAAACCACTTTTATCAATACTTTCAATTATCTCTCTATGTTTGAATTTATTTCTTGAGCGTGGATTTATAATTTTAATTAATGATGTTTTTATTAATACAATTACTTCAGGATTGTTATTCATCATGCTGCCCTCATAGGATAATGAGATAATAAATCTTTTAGAATGTGAAGGTCATCAAAACGAAATAACTCGAGTAAAAAACTATTATTCTCTTTCAAAGAAAGGAGGTTTTCTATTTTTTCCAAATGAGGGAGGATGTAATAATCAACAATTTCAGTATTACGTTCATTCATTCTCATCACAATGCTGATATCAGGTGATAAGCTTCGCTCCAGTCTAACTATCCAAGTAAGCTTCCCTGACTTCATTGCCTTGCACCTGGATGGCACGACAGATATCTTAAGGTTACCGTTGATAGATATTAAATTATCAGTAGTCACACTTATATTACTCAAGGCTAAAAAACCATATATCTTTTTAATTTCTTCAGAGTGAAACTCACGCAGATTTTTATTAATACGAAGATAAGTATAATCTTTTTCTGGTGTATAGCCTATCAAATGATAGGCATTAATCAAACCACCAAAGCGATGTGATATAGTGCAACTCGAAGGTCCCGTTGGATCTTCATTAATAATAAATCCAGAGAGTTTACCATGTTGCCGTAATTTATCCTTCAGGTAATCTAATATATCATTATCAGAAAGATGGGCACTTCTATTAAAAATAATATGCTGTGCTAATTGAAATATTTCTTCAGAAATTATAGGTTCTAAAAAGCCTTCGTATTTAACCCATTCACTCTCAGGGTTAATTACCCGCTTGCTTTTCAATTTAGCCGAAGCTTTGTTGTAAATATAGTCCCCAGTCAGTCTTCGATTAGTCAATATTGCATGAACCTTACTACGAGTCCACAGCCTAGTCTCACAGCGAGTGCGTTCCTCACGATTAAGGGTTTCAGCGATAAGATATTCATTAAAAGAATCAAGAATAAAGAGGTTGAATATTTTTTTTATGATGTTTATTTCTTCATTTGGACCATGTACCAAGACGACTCTGTCGGTTTGCAGGCTTTTTCTTTCTCCCGCTTGGAGTACGAATTTATCTTTCCTTTCACTATCGACTAGTTTGCGTCGCAGCCCATAACCAGGTACCCCTCCCTGATAAAAACCTCTCCGGACCAAATTTACATGTCCGGCAAAAACCTTTATAGATAAGTTTCGGCTGTACGCGCCAGCAGCATACCTTAAAGCAGGCAGAGTAAGCATCTGAATTTCAGGCGAGTTTTCAGGCAGATTTTCTGCACAATAAATGATTTTTACACCATGAAACTTTAGAAGATAACTATAATATCCTGCTTCATCGTTGTCCTGAAACCGTCCGAATCGGCTGACATCATACACAAGAAGAGCTCCGACGTTTAACTCTCCGGTCACAACGTCTTTGATTAGCCTTTTGAAGTTATCTCTTCCGATAGCAGAGACACCGCTTTTTCCTTCATCATCATAGATCCTGACAATCTTCATATTGTGATCATCCGCATATTTCTGGATGAATTGGATCTGATTATCAATTGAATATTGTTGATGTTCAGTAGACATCCGAAGATAGGCAGCAACTTTAATACTCTGTTTATTATCACTTTTTATGCTCATATCGCCAATCCTAACTTCATAGCATGTTGTGGGTTCAATTAAAAATTGATCATTTTTTAATCTATTGCAAATTTTTAAACCCAGTAAATCTTCACAAAGGCAAATTCGCTACAAAAAGCCGTTCCTAGAACAACCAATACTGTTCAAAAACAGCTATCAGACCAAAACATCATCTAAGCTACTGACTTATATGGTCCTGATGGCAGGTAAAATAGTTCACTATGTTCACAGATCTGATACCTAAGCATCTTGTTTTCGGTAGCAGCAGGCAAAGGATAGTAGGCTATGTGTTGCTGTATCGGGCAGCTTTACATGTCAGAGATGATGACTTTATATGCTGATGTTCATGGAATGACTAGATAAGAGAAGATAGAATGCAAAGCTGATAATCGGTGCAACGATGAGGAATCCGGCGTAGTTACCGTCTGGAGTTCTGTATTTAGTGCACCTGTTCAATGCCGCTCTACATACGGAACATACTTCAGTGGCATTATAGTACCTGTGGTACTACACATTACACACAAGATATAATTCGCAACAGCGGTAACGGACCGATCATTATTTATTATCTCGAAACGCCACCATCCCATGATTCACTTATCAACCTGATTTCAGATATCGGAATTTCGATATGCGCTTTGTTGTGCAATAACGTTTAACGTTATGGGAAGTTGGCCTTGGTGAACACAAATTTTCATATGCAGAGCTGATTGATTTATGATTCTACTCCTGATTAATCGACCGGTAATAGTGACACCGCTAGAGCTATCTCTTTGCCGTTCCTCAGAAGTCGTGTGGGATGTTCAGCCAGAAGGTCAGAAAGATCCTTTCGCCAAAGAGAGAAATGAAAAGATCATTGGCGATACCGGAAGCGAGTTATGTAGTCTGCCTTCTCATAATCTTAGGGCGCAAGTCTACCCGATGCTTGTATCTATACCTCGCTCAAAACAGACAACACGCTTTTTAATCAGATCGCCAAGAATGATCAGGTTGCTGCAAACTGGCCATAACCGAAGATAAAGCAAAGCTAACGTGTTATTCCCTTTTCTCTTAAAAATCATGTGTGTGGTTAACATTTTTTCGATAGGATTTCAAATCTAAGTCAATAATAAATCTTGACTTTCCGATTTGACAATGTCCCCTTATCGCTAATATCCTATATGCCAACAACGTAATTTTCACGGGGCGCAGCAACCTCTCCAAGCTGAACCGTGATGCCGGGAAGTGATGACCTGGTCCAAGGGAGCAAACCTTGCTTCTCGTAGTACACGATGTACTACTCTTTATCCGCAACTCCCTTCTATTGATCCCTTTCTAGATCAGCTTTCTTGACTTTAACGGTAAACCCTTTGCCTTTATTGCGTCTTGAAATCAGCGAATGAATGATCTTTACAACAATATTTTATTCTTATCACTGATCTGAACGATTTTTAAGTCTTTTTTTAGTTTTTTTTCCCCGGAAAGGGGAGAAGGGCAAGAGAAGAAGGGACACCAGTAATATGTTGCATAAATACTACTAACAAACTACCGGAAACCCGTGTATAGCAAGGCCTCCAGCCCATTTCACGGTTTTGTAAAAAGAGAATTTAATATGAACCTAAAACCACGAAACTTTGATGAAGTCATTGAAACTGTATTAGTTGATAAAGGTGTTTGCACATCTGATGTATTGAATAAATATTCAAAAAAAGAGAAACTTTATTATTTCAATCAATTTCTGATCGGAGCCGTCAACAGGCGAAAGCATCCCAAAGATGAGTACGTTTTCTCACTTTATTCCTATGAAAGAAGAAAACATATACCGAGCGCTTCGAGATTTGAGGACATGATAAAAGATATTCCTTTAATCACAAAAAGTTGTAATTACTGGGCCGATCATTGGGCTAACGGCTATAGAGTGACTAGTGCTGGGTATGACATTTTTTCGGCATGTTGCAATGCAGTTCCTAGCAAATGTGGTCTCTACAACGAAGGAAAACCATACAACCCACCTCGGAATGGCATACGCTCCCAATTAAAAAATAGCAATAAATGTTATGTAGAAGTTAAGGTCCCTAAAGAAATTCCTCTTAATGAGATGTCTCTATGGCGATACATGCAGAGACTTAAGCAGAGCGGCAACCATAGAAATATGGTTAGCCAAATTGAATACCTGTTAGCGCTAACGAAGTCGAGTAAAAGTGGTTTATTACCGATAACATACGTGCAAAGTAATGGGGGACGGTTGTATGCAGAAGGCCCTGTAAATCTTCAAAATTGTAAGAGAGAGATTCGTAAAACTGCGTTGACTGGAATGTTCGATGTGGATATCGAGAATTGTCACTACAACTTACTAGAACAGATGTGCGATCGGATCGGTATAAAAACGCCCTACATAAGCCATTATGTCCGTAACAAAAAACAGGTCCGTAAAGAAATAGCCTCTACGTTACAATGCGCAGAAGAACAAGCAAAGGTGGTTTTGATCGCTCTTATCTATGGCTCAAATCTCAGTCCTCGTGGGGTGCTAAAAAAACTGGGTATTGATACTAGTAAAGTCACTATAAAAGATACTTGGATTAGTAAACTAGTTCAGGAGATCACCAATGTGAGACGTTACGTGATTGAAGATTTTACAGCACGGACTAGAGGGAGTTGCAAAATCAAAAACGACGCAGGGATGATTGTTAAGACCAGAACAGAAAGCGGAGAATGCGTTAAGCAGTCAAAATTATTAGCACATCTTCTCCACGGTGCAGAATCACTGATACTTCAACACATAATTAGCTTTCTTGGTGATAATGTCGTTTTGCTTCAGCATGATGGTGTCACTTGCCCCAATCCTGTAGATACAGATGAACTCAGTGATTATATTGCAGAGAAAACAGGCTATCGTGTTCAATTTAATATTGAGCAGCTGAAACCAGACTTTAATGACGATGTCACTGATAGAATTCAACAACAAGACTTGGAAGACATTTTTGAAAGTGATATAGCTGCGTGATAGCTATCCTATAAGAGAATGAGAGCTACCTATCTTATTGATATAAATACCAAATATGTATCACCGGAGGTTGTATGCTACAAATAATTATGGTGTTGTACTGGACTCCAAATGAAGCAGATAAGTCATAGCGGCATCACGATCCGTTGAACACATCTCTAGCGAAGGTTGAAGATTACCGCACACTTTTGGTCGTAGTTCCGAACCGAAAATATTACATAAGTTGTCATTAGATAATTGAACACACCTTACATTTGCTGGTTTCCCCTCAGGCATGCCAGGAATTGGGCTTGATATAGAAGGAGCAATACAACAAGCCCCACAATCAATACGACACTTCATTAGACATGCCTCACGCTACCTTGTAGTTCCCATGACATTAACAGAAGGCCTCATAATCAGCCAGTCTAACCATACATGCCAGTTGCATACTATGAATAATTGACAATTAGGCTGTTGTCAGGCATTCCGGAAATGGGCTTGAGATGGACGGCGCGGAGCATCAGGCCCCACAGTCGATTCGGCATTCCATGGTAACCTCTCAA
The DNA here is from genome assembly GCA_011754535.1 of Enterobacter asburiae. Classification (NCBI taxonomy): domain Bacteria; kingdom Pseudomonadati; phylum Pseudomonadota; class Gammaproteobacteria; order Enterobacterales; family Enterobacteriaceae; genus Enterobacter; species Enterobacter asburiae. The sequence goes on from JAAQVN010000001.1 coordinate 3,289,404, forward strand.
TTTCTCTGAATTTGAATAAAACATTAACACACTGCGCAATTGGATCGATAGCATGCAACCAGCACCTATTCCTCTATAAATAATCATCTGCCCTCTTACATGGCTTAATGTTCCTTTAACATTGCAGTAAAATAGATGAGTTAAACCGCCCTAGCTTAGGATGAATTAACCCCCCCCGTTTTACAAGGAGTTACTATGAGCTTCTACATAAAGAAAAGCATTCGCGTTGGACCGATGAGATTTAACCTATCCAAATCAGGAGTCGGTGCATCTATTGGTATAAAAGGACTTAGGCTTGGTACTGGCCCAAGAGGAAATTACATCCACATCGGTGCTAGGGGAGTCTATTATCGTGCTTCGCTTTCACCAAGCCTTGTCCCACAGAACAGAAAGAAGGTTCAACATGTTTCAGACGAATTTCCAATAGAACATGACACTACACATGCACCTCTTGAGGAAATCGAGTCATCCCATATCTCGGAAATCGTTGATTCAAGTTCCCGAGAACTGCTTGAAGAGTTGAACAACAAACGTAAGAAGTCACAAATATGGCCCTTGGTCATCTGCCTTTCGATTGCGCTGTTACTTTACGGTTTTTCACAGGCATGGCCTGAGTGGTGCCTCGCCATAGGATTTATCTTAGGGGCAGCAATTTCTGTTTTTGCTTACATGTACGATCAGCTAAGAAAGACTACTGTTCTTTTTTATGGCTTTGATGATCAAATGATGGCATGTTACCAGCAACTTCATGATAGTGGAGCCAAACTCGCAAGCTGCTCAAAAGTATGGCATATAGAAGCTTCTGGAGCCGTTTATGACCCCAAGTATCATGCCGGGGCTGGTAACTTACTACGCAGAAAAATAACCTCTATCAGCAAATCAAAGCCTCCCTTTGTTAAAACAAATATTGAGACGATTGCTATCAATGTCGGTCGCCAAACATTACATTTTTTTCCAGATAGAGTACTCGTTTATGACCGTGAAGGTGTTGGCGCTGTTGGTTATAACCAGCTATTCGTTAATGTTGGTGACAGTCGATTCATTGAAAGCGAAGGTGTACCTGGAGATGCCATAGTCGTTGGCAGGACATGGAAGTATGTGAACAAGTCTGGAGGCCCAGACAGAAGATTTAAAGACAATTCAGAACTTCCTATATGCCTGTATGAAAACCTTTCGTTTACAAGTCATTCTGGACTAAATGAGTTATTACAGCTGTCGAAAACTGGCTATGGAGAAAGCTTTTCACATTCAATTGAAACACTTAGCAAAAAAGTCATTTCTGCTTAGCTATATCATTTTTAAACTGCGAATAATTGACTATTAGGCTTGCCCTCCGGCATTCCTGGGATGGGGCTTGAAATGGACGGAGCGGTACAGCACGCGCCGCAATCTGGACGACAATCCATACATGCTCTCTCGGTGACGAACGCCCGTACAGTCGGGCATCGGGCGCACAGTAACACCTTTTGCGTATTGATAGCAAAAGCCACGAATTCCGCTTGCCTGAAAGGCCGCGCGCGAGTAATTTGGCGCGATATTTTTTACCTCCCGTAGACAGGATTACTGCAATGCCAAGAGCGAACGAAATTAAGAAAGGTATGGTACTGAATTACAACGGCAAACTGCTGATTGTGAAAGACATCGATATTCAGGCACCGAGCGCCCGTGGTGCAGCGACGCTGTACAAAATGCGTTTCGCCGATGTGCGTACCGGCCTGAAGGTGGAAGAACGTTTTAAAGGTGACGATATTGTCGATACCGTGACCCTGACCCGTCGCTACGTTGATTTCTCCTACGTCGACGGTAACGAGTACGTGTTCATGGATAAAGAAGATTACACCCCGTATATCTTCACCAAAGATCAGATTGAAGAGGAACTGCTGTTTATCCCTGAAGGCGGGATGCCAGACATGCAGGTGCTGACCTGGGACGGCGTGCTGCTGGCGCTGGAACTGCCGCAGACCGTCGATCTGGAAATCGTTGAAACCGCACCGGGCATTAAAGGCGCGTCAGCAAGTGCCCGCAACAAACCAGCGACCCTGACCACCGGCCTGGTTGTGCAGGTACCGGAATACCTCTCCGCTGGCGAGAAGATCCGCATCCATATCGAAGAAAAACGCTATATGGGTCGTGCTGACTGATTATGGCATTTGTCGGGTGGCGAAGCCGCCACCCGACAATTCCGGTTACAGAAGCTCCGGATACTTCGTCATCTTCAGCGCCAGCTCAACCCCGCGCACTTCCGCCATCCCCTTCAGGCGGCCAATCGCCGAATAGCCCGGGTTGGTTTTCTTACGCAGATCGTCCAGCATTTGATGCCCGTGATCCGGGCGGAACGGAATAGGACGTACATCGCCTGCCTGCTTGCGACGTGCCTCTTCCGCCAGGATAGCGTCGACCACCGCCACCATATTCACGTCGCCGCCCAGGTGCGCCGCCTCGTGGAAGGTCTTTGGATTCTCCTCACGGCAGGTCGCACGCAGGTGCGTGAAGTGGATACGATCCCCGAAGGTTTCAATCATCCGCACCAGGTCGTTATCCGCGCGCACGCCGTAGGAGCCGGTACACATGGTAAAGCCGTTATAGATGCTGTTTACCGTCTCTTTCAGCCACTGCATATCTTCAATGGTAGAAACAATGCGCGGCAGGCCGAGAATAGGACGCGGCGGATCGTCCGGGTGCACCGCCAGACGTACGCCGGCCTCTTCCGCTACCGGCACGATAGCGCGCAGGAAATACGCCATGTTTTCACGCAGCTGCTGCTTATCAATATCGCCGTATTCCGCCAGACGCGCGCGGAACTGATCCAGCGTGTAGCCCTCTTCAGCCCCCGGCAGGCCCGCAATAATATTACGGGTCAGCTTTTCGATATCTGCGTCACTGGCAGCGTTAAACCACGCGAGCGCCTGCTGCTGCTCTTCAGCTGTGTAATCCGCGTCGGCACCGGGACGTTTCAGAATATGCAGCTCGAATGCCGCAAAGGCAATCTGGTCGAAACGCAGCGCTTTCGAGCCGTCCGGCATCTGATATTCAAGGTCGGTACGCGTCCAGTCCAGAATAGGCATGAAGTTATAGCAAACCGTATCAATGCCGCAGGCCGCCAGGTTGCGAATGCTCTGCTGATAGTTCGCAATCCAGGTCTGGTATTCACCGGAATGGGTTTTGATATCTTCGTGAACCGGAATGCTCTCTACCACAGACCAGGTTAATCCTTTCTCCGCCAGCAGCGCCTGACGCTGCTGAATTTCCTCAACCGGCCAGACCTGGCCGTTAGGAATGTGATGCAGCGCCGTAACGACACCCGTTGCGCCAGCCTGACGCACATCATCAAGAGAAACCGGATCGTTCGGCCCGTACCAACGCCAGGTTTGTTCCATTGCCTCTTCCTCTCAAGTTGTTATACCAATATGGGGTACTGCAATGACGACTACCATACATGTTTACCGTAAAGGGTCAACATACCGCCACACATTGATTGATCAAACTCACAGAACGGGGATATTTACGGCTCACCAATTTTATTTGCTGTCATATAACTTTACACTGGCCTTGTTAATTAATGGTTAATCAGGTGTGTATCTCATGAAGACAATTGCCTCCACCGCCCTTCCCGCGAAGGTTCAGCAACCGCGCTACGATCGTCAGCAACTGCGCTCCCGCATCGTCCATTTTGGCTTCGGTGCGTTTCACCGCGCGCACCAGGCATTGTTAACAAACCTGGTACTGAATGAAAAAGGCGGCGACTGGGGGATTTGTGAGATTAGCCTGTTCAGCGGCGATGTGCTGATGAGCCAGCTGCGCGCCCAGGATCACCTGTTTACCGTGCTGGAGAAAGGCGCGGAAGGAAATCAGCCGATTGTTGTCGGGGCTGTACATGAATGTCTGAACGCAAAGCTGGACTCTGTTCCCGCTATTATTGAGAAATTCTGTGAGCCGCAGGTGGCGATTGTGTCACTCACCATTACGGAGAAAGGCTACTGCATCGATCCCGCGACCGGTAAGCTGGATCTGCAAAACGCCCGGATCCTTCACGACCTCGAAAACCCCGCTGAACCGCATTCCGCGCCGGGGATCCTGGTCGAAGCCCTCAATCGCCGCCGCGAGCGCGGCTTGCCTGCGTTTACCGTGCTTTCCTGTGACAATATCCCGGACAACGGCCACGTAGTGAAAAACGCGGTGCTCGGCATGGCGCAAAAGCGTTCTCCCGCGCTGGCGGAGTGGATCGAAGGCCACGTGAGTTTTCCGGGAACGATGGTCGACAGAATTGTTCCCGCCGCGACGGAGGCCTCGCTCAGGGAAATCGCCGACGCGCTCGGGGTTGACGATCCGTGCGCCATAAGCTGCGAACCGTTCATTCAGTGGGTAGTGGAAGATAATTTCGTCGCCGGACGTCCTGAGTGGGAAGCCGCAGGCGTTCAGATGGTGCAGGACGTTCTGCCATGGGAGCAGATGAAATTACGCATGCTTAACGGCAGCCACTCCTTCCTGGCGTATCTTGGGTATCTCGCCGGGTACGCGCATATTAATGAATGTATGGAGGACACCACCTTCCGCGAAGCCGCCCGGCGGTTAATGCTGGATGAGCAGGCACCCACGCTGCGCATAAAGGATGTCGACCTGAAGGCTTACGCCGACAGTCTGATTGAGCGTTTTGCTAACCCGGCGCTACAGCACCGTACATGGCAAATCGCGATGGACGGCAGCCAGAAGCTGCCGCAGCGGATGCTGGATGGGATCCGCGTCCACCTTGAGCGTAAAACAGCATGGCCGCTACTGGCGCTGGGCGTCGCCGGCTGGATGCGCTACGTCAGCGGGTTCGACGAACGCGGCAACGCGATTGACGTTCGCGATCCCCTCAGCGATAAAATTCGCGCGATTGTCGACGCCAGCAGCGATACCGATCGCGTCCACGCGCTGCTGGGGCTAAGTGAGGTATTTGGTCACGATCTCGCGCAGAATAGCGTCTTTGCAGAGGCTGTCAGCCAGGCCTACCAGCGCATCGCCCGCCGTGGCGCACGTCAGGCCGTTATAGAAACGTTAAATCTTTAGCGATTATTGCGCTTAATGCGAACGGATATCGCCTCCGTTCGCCCTCCCCCCTTCTCATTGCGCCCGTTTTTCGCCAGGATAAGATCATAGTGTTATAGCATTACAATTCTCTAGCGGAGCGCACGTGACCAAAACCAACCTCATCACCGGTTTTCTCGGCAGCGGTAAAACCACCTCAATCCTTCATCTGCTGGCAAATAAAGATCCCGCAGAGAAATGGGCCGTGCTTGTCAATGAATTCGGCGAGGTGGGCATTGATGGCGCGTTGCTTTCATCCAGCGGCGCGATGATTAAAGAGATCCCCGGCGGATGCATGTGCTGCGTAAACGGCCTGCCGATGCAGGTGGGTCTCAATACGCTGCTGCGTCAGGGTAAACCGGACCGCCTGCTGATTGAACCCACCGGTCTGGGCCACCCGAAGCAGATCCTCGATTTACTGACCGCCCCGGTTTACGAGCCGTGGATCGATCTGCGCGCCACGCTGTGCCTGCTCGATCCGCGTCAGCTTCTGGATGAAAAAGCGGTGGCCAATGAAAACTTCCGCGATCAGCTTGCCTCAGCAGACGTTATCGTCGCCAACAAAGAAGATCGCGCCACGCCGGAAAGCCAGGCCGCGCTGGACGCGTGGTGGCAACATTTCGGCGGCAATCGAACGCGGGTGCAGACCACCCAGGGGAACATTGACAGCGCCCTGCTGGATCTTCCTCGCCTGAATCTGACGGAACTTCCGGCCAGCGCGGAGCATGCGCATAACCATCCTGCAAAACAGGGCCTGGCCGCGCTTAGCCTGCCGGAACATCAGCGCTGGCGTCGTAATCTGAACAGCGGTCAGGGGTATCAGGCCTGCGGATGGATTTTCGATGCCGATACCGTTTTCGATACCATTGGCATCCTTGAGTGGGCCAGGCTTGCGCCGGTCGACCGCGTGAAAGGGATTATGCGCACGCCAGACGGGCTGGTAAGGATCAACCGCCAGGGCGACGATTTCTTTATCGAAACGCAAAACGTCGCGCCGCCTGACAGCCGAATAGAGTTAATTAGTGCGGTTAACGCCGACTGGAATGCCCTGCAGTCCAGCCTGTTGAAGCTTCGTTTAAGTTCGGGCGGCTAACGTTGCCCCAGTTTTCACTCTATGCAGAACGTTATGACGACTCGAATTCCCCTGATATTACTGCTTAATGTCGCCGGTCTGGCGCTTTTCTTCTCCTGGTATATCCCGGTGAATCACGGTTTCTGGTTCCCGCTGGATTCATCCCTGTTTCATTTCTTCAACCAGGGGCTGGTGAAGAGCGACGCCTTCCTGTGGCTGGTGGCGATCACCAACAACCGCGCCTTTGACGGCTTTTCCCTGCTGGCCATGGGCTGCCTGATGCTCTCTTTCTGGCTCAAAGAGGATTATTCAGGGCGTCGGCGTATCCTGATTATCGGACTGGTGATGCTTCTGACCGCGGTGATCGTTAATCAGCTGGCGCAACATCTGATGCCGGTAAAACGCGCAAGCCCTTCGCTCTCTTTCCCGAATATTTATCGCGTGAGTGAATTGCTGCATATTCCAACAAAAGATGCGTCGAAAGACAGTTTCCCGGGCGATCACGGCATGATGCTGCTTATTTTCTCTGGGTTCATGCTGCGCTATTTCGGCAAGAAAGCGTTCGCTATTGCCCTGCTTATTGTGGTGATATTTGCCTTTCCGCGCGTAATGATCGGCGCTCACTGGCTAACTGATATTGTTGTGGGTTCCCTTTCCGCGGTACTGATTGGTCTGCCGTGGGTTTTGATGACGCCGTTGAGCGATCGCCTGATTGCTGTTTTCGATCGCCACCTCCCGCGCAGAAAGTAACAAGTATTAAACAAATAATCAACATCTTTTAACGTTAACGCTCGGGGATCATAGCGATCCCTGATAGAGCGCTTCCCACGATCCTTCCTCGCTGTCATATTCTCGTCATCGTATTCATGATAAAAATGAAGCAATTGCGCGATTACGCTATGGATCTGCCGCTATTTTGAGCATTTACGGATTTTTACTTTCTGTATCACAATTTCTTATAAAAAAAAGGCTTTTTTTACTCGCAATACCCCAGGCAATCGGTTAATCTCGAACTCGTTTTGCCCCATAGGGATAATTATTTCCATGGTGAATAATTTTGTGCGCTGCGCCACAAATGTCGCCAGAAACAATTGTCTCATTGTGAACAGATAATTAGTCTCGTCACGTTTGGCATTTTTATAACGATATTTGTCGTTAAGGACTTCAAGGGAAAATAAACAAAATGGTCAAATCTCAACCGTTTCTGAGATATATCTTACGGGGGATCCCGGCGATAGCAGTCGCGGTACTGTTATCTGCATGTAGTACATCGAACACCGCAAAGAATATGCATCCTGAGACGCGTGTTGTGGGAATGGAAGACGCCTCTTCACTGCAAGCCTCTCAGGATGAATTTGAAAATATGGTACGTAATCTGGACGTGAAGTCCCGCATTATGGACCAGTATGCTGACTGGAAAGGCGTGCGTTACCGTCTTGGCGGCAGTACCAAAAAAGGCATTGATTGTTCCAGTTTTGTACAGCGTACGTTCCGTGAACAATTTGGGTTAGACCTTCCGCGTTCGACCTACGAACAGCAGGAGATGGGCAAGTCGATTTCACGTTCCAAACTGCGCACCGGCGATTTAGTTCTGTTCCGTGCGGGTTCGACAGGTCGACACGTGGGTATCTACATTGGTAACGACCAGTTTGTACATGCCTCCACCAGCAGCGGTGTGACTATTTCCAGCATGAATGAACCGTACTGGAAGAAGCGCTACAACGAAGCGCGACGCGTACTGACCCGCAGTTAATATGATGATTGTATCGTTGGTTATCCCTTGGCTGGCGATACAATAAAAAAAAGCACTGCTTCGGCGGTGTTTTTTTTTGCCCGTTACAATGAATACTATCAGCGGCAATTCAGGAACCACGACGTTTATGCTCACCCGCTACTTTTCCAGTCATCGAAAGATACTGATCCTCAGTATCATTACCGGCCTGATTGCCGCCCTGCTCCTGGGTTCGTTGCAATTTCTCTGGAGCTACCACAAGCGGGAAATTCGCTTCGATACGCTGATCAAGGATGTGAGCATCTACATGGATAGCTATTTTGACGAGCTAAAAGCCTCGATCGACGTGCTCCAGCCGCTCACGCTCAATAATTGCCATGACGTTAACGCGGAGCTGACCTCGCGCGCGGCCTTCAGCCTCAACGTGCGTGCCTTCCTGCTGGTCAGAGACAAAATGGCTTTCTGCTCGTCAGCCACAGGTCCAATGAATGCCCCGATGGAGGAGCTGATACCCGAGCTGCACATCAACAAGCAGGTTGATGTCGCGCTGCTCCCCGGCACCCCCATGCTGCCCAATAAACCCGCGATTGCCATCTGGTATCGTAACCCGCTCGTGAAAGACGGCGGCGTATTCACCTCAGTGAATCTTAACCTGACGCCATACCTGCTTTATACCGCGCGTCAGGACGAGTTTGCAGGTATCGCGATTATCATCGGCGACAATGCGTTATCCACCAGATCGAGCACCCTCGTCAGGGCGCAGGATTTACACGAGACTCCCGCGCGCACCGCGACGCTCAAAGACGTTCCTCTGACCATCAACCTGTACGCCGAGGAGTGGACAAGCGATGAGATCCTCTATGCCCTGTTCTTCGGGCTGGTGTGCGGGATTGCGGCAGGGTCGCTGAACTTCTACATCCTCACGACGCGTCTCAATCCGGGCAAAGAAATTCTGAGCGCCATCAAGCGCGGCCAGTTCTATGTGGTTTATCAGCCCGTTGTCGATGCCAAATCGCTCAGGATGACCGGGCTTGAAGTCCTGATGCGCTGGAAGCACCCGACCATGGGTGAGATCCCGCCGGACGCTTTTATCAATTTTGCCGAAGCGCAGAAGCTGATTGTCCCGCTGACGCTGCATCTTTTTGACCTGATTATTCACGATGCGCCAGTGTTACAGACCGTGCTGCCGCCGGGTGCGAAAGTGGGCATTAATATCGCTCCGGGGCATCTGCATGCGGAAAGCTTCAAAGACGATATGCGCACCTTCAAAGCCCTGCTGCCGCCTGATTACTTCCAGATCGTACTGGAAATTACCGAGCGCGACATGCTTAACCATCGGGAAGCTAACAGCCTCTTCGAATGGCTGCATAACGAAGGGTTTGAAATTGCCATCGACGATTTCGGCACCGGCCACAGCGCGTTGATTTATCTTGAACATTTCACCATGGACTACCTGAAAATCGACCGTGGTTTCGTCAACGCCATTGGCACAGAAACCGTGACCTCCCCGGTGCTGGATGCCGTACTGACGCTGGCAAGACGACTGAATATGTCGACCGTTGCGGAAGGGGTGGAAACGCCGGAACAGGCGGCCTGGCTGCGCGAGCATGGGGTTAATTACCTGCAGGGGTACTGGATTAGCCGCCCGATGCCGCTGGAGCAGTTCCGCACGTGGCAAAATACGCTGTCGCCTGACGGTGAATAATTTCACATTGCCGGTGGCGTCACTTATTATTCAGCTTTACTGAGCCGGTCTGTAAAAGAGGGAGCCGCCGCGAGATGTTTATGCGCTTTATGTTGCTTTGGTTGGCAGTAGTGAGCCTGTCCAGCCAGGCGCAAACCATCAAAGAGAACATCGCGTTCGCCGTGATTGGCGAGCCCAAATACGCGGTCAATTTTACGCACTTCGATTACGTCAATCCTGCCGCCCCTAAGGGTGGAAAGGTCACGCTCTCGGCGACGGGAACGTTTGACAACTTTAACCGCTTCGCCCTGCGCGGGGTGGCCGCGGCGCGAACGGAATCGCTCTACGACACGCTTTTTGTGACGTCTGATGATGAGCCCGGCAGCTACTACCCGCTGATTGCCGATAACGTGCGCTACGCGGATAACTTCGCCTGGGCCGAAATTACCCTAAATCCCCGGGCCCGCTTTCACGACGGCACGCCGGTCAGGGCCAGCGACGTGGCCTTTACGTTTCATAAATTTATGACCGAAGGCGTTCCCCAGTTCCGCATTGTGTATAAAGGCACAACGGTGCGCGCCATTGCGCCGCTCACCGTACGCATCGAGCTGAGCGAACCGAACAAAGAGAATATGCTCAGCCTGTTCTCGCTGCCGGTTATGCCTGAATCGTTCTGGAAAAGCCATAAGTTAAGCGACCCGCTCTCCACGCCACCGCTGGCTGGCGGCCCTTACCGCATTACCGACTGGCGCATGGGGCAGTACGTGGTCTATTCCCGCGTGAAAGACTACTGGGCGGCTAACCTGCCGGTAAACCGCGGGCGCTGGAATTTCGACACCCTTCGCTATGACTACTACCTCGACGATAACGTGGCGTTTGAAGCCTTCAAGGCCGGCGCATTCGATTTACGCGTGGAGAGCAGCGCCAAAAACTGGGCGACCCGCTATATCGGCAAAAACTTCACGAAAGGCTACATCGTGAAAGACGAGCATAAAAACGAATCCGCCCAGGACACGCGCTGGCTGGCATTTAATATTCAGCGCCCGGTATTTACAGACCGCCGCGTTCGGGAAGCGATTTCCCTGGCCTTTGATTTTGAATGGATGAACAAAGCGCTTTTTTACGGGGCGTACAGCCGTGCGAACAGCTATTTCCAGAACACCGAATATGCCGCGCGGGATTACCCGAAAGCCGACGAACTGGTCCTGCTGGCGCCGCTGAAAGCGGACGTGCCGCCGGAGGTATTTACCACGGTGTTTCAGCCGCCCGCTTCAAAAGGGGACGGGTACGACCGCGACAATCTGCTGAAGGCCAGCAAGCTGCTGGATGAGGCAGGCTGGCAGCTGAAGAATCAGAAGCGCGTCGATGCGAAAACCGGCAAGCCTTTAAGCTTTGAACTGCTGCTCTCCTCCGGCGGCAACGATCAGTGGGTGCTGCCGTTTAAACACAACCTTGCGCGGCTGGGGATCACCATGAATATTCGTCAGGTTGATAACGCGCAGATCACCAACCGCATGCGCAGCCGTGATTACGACATGATGCAGCGCCTGTGGCCCGCGCAGCCGTGGCCCAGCTCGGACCTGCAAATCTCCTGGGCCTCCAGCTACATCGACTCGTCCTACAATGCGCCCGGGGTAAAAAGCCCGGCGATTGATGCCCTGATTGCAAAAATTGTGGCGGCGCAGGGCGATAAAGAAAAACTTCTGCCGCTCGGTCGCGCCCTCGACAGGGTCTTAACCTGGAACTACTACATGCTACCGATGTGGTATATGGGCGAAGACCGGCTTGCACGCTGGGACAAGTTCTCCGTGCCTGCCGTGCGCCCTGTCTATTCGCTGGGCTTTGACACCTGGTGGTATGACGTAAATAAAGCCGCCAGACTGCCCGCCGAGCGGCGATAAGGAATTATCATGGGTGCCTATTTAATACGCCGTCTTCTGCTGGTCATTCCCACGCTGTGGGCCATTATCACCATTAACTTTTTTATCGTGCAAATAGCTCCTGGCGGCCCGGTCGATCAGGCTATTGCCGCCATTGAGTTTGGCAATAGCGGCGGCATGCCCGGCGGCGGCGGAGAAGGCATGGGCGCGAGCCATGCGCGCACCGGCGTGGGGAATATCAGTGAAAGCCACTACCGCGGCGGGCGCGGGCTGGATCCTGAGGTGATCGCCGAGATCACCCATCGCTACGGCTTTGATAAGCCAATTCACGAGCGCTATTTCAAGATGCTCTGGGATTATATCCGCTTTGATTTTGGCGATAGCCTGTTCCGCAGTGCGTCCGTGTTAACGTTGATCAAGCAAAGCCTGCCGGTTTCGGTCACGCTGGGGCTGTGGGGGACGCTGATTATCTATCTGGTCTCTATACCGCTTGGGATCCGTAAAGCGGTGCATAACGGCAGCCGCTTCGATATCTGGAGCAGCACCTTTATCATCATCGGCTATGCTATTCCGGCGTTTCTGTTTGCCGTCCTGCTGATCGTCTTTTTTGCCGGGGGCAGCTACTTCGACATCTTCCCGCTGCGGGGGCTGGTCTCCGCCGATTTCAGCACGCTGCCGTGGTACCAGAAAATCACCGACTATCTCTGGCATATCACGCTGCCGGTTCTGGCAACGGTGATCGGCGGGTTTGCCGCCCTGACCATGTTGACCAAAAACGCGTTTCTCGATGAAATTCGCAAGCAGTATGTCGTGACCGCCCGCGCCAAAGGGGTCAGCGAGAAGCAAATTATGTGGAAACACGTCTTCCGCAACGCCATGCTGCTGGTGATTGCCGGGTTTCCGGCCACGTTCATCAGCATGTTTTTTACCGGCTCGCTGCTGATTGAGGTGATGTTCTCGCTTAACGGTCTCGGCCTGCTGGGCTACGAAGCCACCGTGTCGCGCGATTATCCGGTAATGTTTGGCACGCTTTATATTTTCACCCTGATTGGCCTGCTGCTGAATATCGTCAGTGATATCAGCTATACGCTGGTCGATCCCCGAATTGATTTTGAGGGCCGCTGATGCCGCGTTTAAGCCCCGTTAACCAGGCCCGCTGGGCCCGTTTTCGCCATAACCGCCGCGGCTACTGGTCGCTGTGGATTTTTGCCGTCCTGTTTGTCCTGAGCATGTGTTCGGAGCTGATCGCCAACGACAAACCGTTGCTGGTGCACTTTAACGACCGCTGGTATGTGCCGGTACTGGCTAACTACAGTGAAAGCGACTTCGGCGGCCCGTTTGCGACGCCGGCGGAGTATCAGGATCCGTGGCTGCGCCAGCAGATCGAACAGCACGGCTGGGCCCTTTGGGCGCCGGTGCGCTTTGGTGCCAACAGCATTAACTTCGCGACCACGACCCCCTTCCCTTCTCCGCCCTCTGCGCAAAACTGGCTGGGGACGGACGCTAACGGCGGCGACGTGCTGGCGCGCATTCTCTACGGTACGCGGATTTCTATTCTCTTTGGGCTGATGCTGACGATCTTCTCCAGCGTAATGGGCGTGGTGGCCGGTGCCGTTCAGGGCTACTACGGCGGGAAAATTGACCTGTGGGGTCAGCGTATCATCGAAGTCTGGTCTGGTATGCCAACGCTGTTTCTGATTATCCTGCTTTCCAGCGTGGTGCAGCCGAGCTTCTGGTGGCTGCTGGGCATCACCGTTCTGTTTGGCTGGATGGCGCTGGTAGGCGTGGTGCGGGCAGAGTTTCTGCGCACCCGTAATTTCGACTATATCCGCGCCGCGCAGGCGCTTGGAGTGAGCGACCGGGGAATCATCTTCCGCCATATGCTGCCTAACGCCGTGGTAGCAACGCTCACCTTCCTGCCGTTTATTCTGTGCAGCTCCATCACCACCCTCACCTCGCTGGACTTTCTGGGCTTCGGCCTGCCGCTGGGGTCGCCGTCGCTCGGCGAACTGCTGCTGCAGGGCAAGAACAACCTGCAGGCACCGTGGCTGGGCATCACCGCCTTTCTTTCCGTGGCCGTGCTGCTTTCGCTGCTGATTTTTATCGGCGAAGCCGTACGCGATGCCTTCGATCCCAACAAGGCGGTATAAGATGACGCAGCCTCTTCTCAGTATTGATAACCTGTCGATTGCCTTCTCAAAGCAGGGCGAGACGCGGACCGTAGTCACTGACCTGTCGCTGCAGATCCAGCGCGGTGAAACGCTGGCGCTGGTGGGTGAATCCGGCTCAGGCAAGAGCGTTTCGGCGCTCTCCATCCTGCGTCTGCTGCCTTCTCCGCCGGTGAGCTACCCGCAAGGGGATATTCTGTTTCACGGCACTTCGCTGCTGCACGCGGATGAGCAAACCCTGCGCGGGATCCGCGGCAATAAAATCGCCATGATCTTCCAGGAGCCGATGGTCTCTCTCAACCCGCTGCATACCCTGGAAAAACAGCTCTATGAAGTGCTCTCTCTGCACCGGGGCATGCGCAAAGAGGCCGCGCGGGGCGAAATGCTGGATTGTCTGGAACGGACAGGCATACGCAACGCGGCCAAACGGCTGAATGATTTTCCGCACCAGCTCTCCGGCGGCGAACGCCAGCGGGTGATGATCGCCATGGCCCTGCTCACCCGGCCAGAGCTGCTGATTGCCGACGAGCCGACGACGGCGCTGGACGTAACGGTGCAGGCGCAAATTCTGACGCTGCTGCGGGAGCTGCGTGACGAGCTGAACATGAGCCTGCTGTTTATCACGCACAACCTGAGCATCGTGAAAAAGCTGGCCGACAGCGTTGCGGTAATGCAAAACGGACGCTGCGTTGAACAGAATATCGCATCCACGCTGCTGAACGCCCCGCAGCACCCCTATACGCAGCGCCTGCTCGACAGCGAGCCTTCCGGCGACCCGGTGCCACTCGCGGCAGACAGCACACCGCTGCTGCGCGTTGATGATTTATCCGTCTCGTTCCCGATCCGCAAAGGCATTCTGCGGCGCATCGTCGACCAGAATCCGGTCCTGAAAAATATCCGCTTCTCGCTGCGTCCGGGTGAATCCCTGGGGCTGGTAGGCGAATCCGGTTCGGGTAAAAGCACTACCGGTCTGGCACTACTGCGCTTAATTGCCTCAGAGGGCGAGATCCTGTTTGACGATATGCCGCTGCACCGCTGGAACCGCCGCCAGATGCTGCCCGTGCGGCCCCGCATGCAGGTGGTGTTTCAGGATCCCAACTCCTCGCTTAACCCACGCCTCAGCGTATTGCAGATTATCGAAGAGGGCCTGCGCGTTCATCAGCCTCAGCTGAGCGCGCAACAGCGGGAACAGGAGGTGATGCGGGTCATGGCTGAAGTGGGCTTAGATCCCGAGACCCGCCACCGCTACCCTGCGGAATTTTCCGGCGGACAGCGCCAGCGCATCGCCATTGCCCGCGCGCTGATCCTGAAACCGGAGCTGATTATTCTGGATGAACCGACCTCGTCGCTGGACAGAACCGTTCAGGCGCAGATTCTTGCGTTGTTGAAAGGGCTGCAGGAAAAGCACCGGCTGGCCTATATTTTTATCAGCCACGATCTGCAGGTGGTTCGGGCGCTGTGCCATCAGGTGATTGTGCTACGACAGGGTGAGGTGGTCGAACAGGGGGATTGCCAGCGCGTATTTACTGCGCCAACGCAGAGCTACACGCGCCAGCTGCTCGCGGCAGACTAGCGCTTAAAACGGATACTGGCCGGAGAAAGGCTCAGCAATTGCAACGCCAAAGTTTTTCAGACGGCAGGTCGCGGCGAATTCGTCCTGGCTTTTCACAAACAGGCACGGCTCCCCTTCGCACTCCAGTACGGAGCTGTCCACTTCGATATCCGTCAAAGCCTGGCTGAGACGCTCCATCACCCGCCACGCATTTTCATCGCTCGGGCTCAGCAGCTTGAGCGCAACCAGGCAATTCTCACAGCCCGCGACGCTTTGCGGAATCGGTTCAACTTTCGAACCTGCAAAACCCGCCGACCAGCGGTAGCTCTGGGGCAAGCGATGGACTATGGAGAGTTGTAATGTATTCACGTTCGTTCCCCGGAAGCAAAATTTACTTCACAATTTATTTACATTTATAGTAACACATCATCGCCAACCTGCACTATTCAGCGCTTTTTTATCGGTTTCGAGGCTCGCGTCGGCGCTATATGTACCCGTTTCTGCGATCTAACTCAACCTTTTTGAATACAATGATGTGACTTTTTACATAAATAGATTTTACATAAAATAAACAAACACGGGATAAACGAACGCGGGTTTGGTTGATGTGTATCAACAAAAAAGGCCCTTCCGGGCCTTCTCTGTGGTTAGCGAGCCGCTTTTCGCGGCCGACTGGCGTAAAGACAGAAGAGGACGGAGCTGGTTGCGCAAAATGCCATCGCCCACAGCATCGGCCATGCCGTCGTAAAGGTGGCCATTGAAAGCAACGCGCCAACGATAGCGCCGATGCCGAAGCGGAACGTCCCCGCCAGTGACGATGCGGTCCCCGCCATGTGCGGGAACTCATCGAGGATCACCGCCATCGCATTGGACGAGATCATCGACACGCAGCCGACAAACGCCGCCACGCCGATCACCAGCGCCCAGAACCCCACGCCCAGGAACGCGCTCACCACCAGCCATACCGCCATCACAAACTGGATCCACAGCCCGGCGCGGAACATGTTCAGCGCGCCCACCCGCCGGACAAAGCGACTGTTAATGATGGTCAGGACAAACAGGAAGACGATATTGAGCGCAAAATAATAGCCAAAGTGCTGTGGCGAAACGTGGTTCAGTTCGATATAGACAAACGGCCCGGCGCTCAGGAAGGAGAACATTCCGGCAAAGCTGAACCCGCTCGCCAGCATGTAGCTCAGCACCCGCTTGTGGCGAAACAGCGAGGCAAAGTTACCTATCGTAGTTCGAATATGAAATTTCTGGCGGCGCTCGACGGGCAGCGTTTCATCAATAAAGAAGAAAATCATCGCCGAAGCCAGCAGTGCGGCCAGGGCCAGGATCCAGAAAATCGCATGCCAGCTAAACCACACCAGCACCGCACCACCGGCCATCGGGGCCACCAGCGGCGCAATCGTCGTCACCAGCATGACAAACGACATCATGCGGGAGAACTCTTCCTTCGGGTAGATATCGCGCATCAGGGCGTTGATCACCACGCTCGCAGCGGCAGCGGCCAGCCCGTGCAGGAAGCGCATGGCGATCAGCTGATCGATACTCTGCGCCAGCGCACAGGCGACCGCAGCGGCCGCAAAGACCAGCGTCCCGCCCAGAATCACCGGTTTGCGCCCAAGGCTGTCGGCCATTGGGCCGTATAAAAGCTGTCCGAGAGCGAAACCGAGAATATAGGTGCTGAGCGTCATCTGAGCGCTGCCTGCCGGTACGCCAAACTGCGCGGAAATCACCGGTAGCGCAGGCAGATACATGTCGATAGACAGCGGCATCAGCATCGCCAGCAGGCCAAGAATGAAGACAATTTTGAACGACGAGTGTGGCCTGGTGGTCACAGAGTTCTCCTGAAATTAATGCGAAGGCAGACCGACGCTGGCAATCTCTTCTTCCGTTAACGGACGGTATTCGCCTGGCGCAAGGTCGGGATCGAGCGCGATCGCACCGATGCGTTCACGGTGCAGGCCCACAACGTGGTTCCCCACCGCGGCAAACATACGTTTAACCTGATGGTAACGCCCTTCGCTGATGGTCAGACGGACCTCTGTCGGGGTGATGACTTCAAGCACCGCCGGTTTAGTCAGATCTTTTTCATTATGCAGCTGCACGCCTTTCGCGAAGTGCTCTGCCGTGTCATCAGCAACCGGCGACTCCAGCGTGACCAGATAGGTTTTCTCACAGTGGTGACGCGGGGAAGTAATGCGATGCGACCACTGCCCGTCGTCGGTCATCAGCACCAGACCGGTGGTGTCGATATCGAGGCGACCCGCAGCGTGCAGCTTGTGCGCCACCGGTTCGTCGAGGAAATAGAGCACCGTCGGATGATCCGGATCGTCCGTTGAGCAGACGTAGCCTTCCGGCTTGTTGAGCATGAAATAGCGCGGACCGTGCTGCTGGGTCAGCGGATTGCCGTCGTACTCCACCTGATGGTCAGGTTGCAGTTTGAACGCGCTGTCTCTCACAATGTCGCCATCCACGGTAACGCGGCTGGCGCGTATCTCGCGCCCGGCAATAGCGCGGCTTACGCCGAGTTGCTGAGCGATAAACTTATCAAGTCGCATGAAATCTTTTTAGCCTTAATGGTGCTGGAAGTCGGACCGTGCGTCCGAAAAAGAAGCAGTCTGGAACGGTTCAGTATAATGGTCTGGTTGCGCCACTCAAGGGAAAAAGTTTCGTGGCATACTATATGCGGATTAACGAAACCGAGACCCCATGACTTTTACACTTCGTCCCTATCAGCAGGAAGCCGTTGACGCCACCCTCGCCTGGTTCCGCAAACACCGGGAACCGGCGGCCATTGTCCTCCCGACCGGTGCAGGCAAGAGCCTGGTTATTGCCGAGCTGGCCCGCCTGGCGCGCGGTCGCGTGCTGGTGCTGGCGCACGTCAAAGAGCTGGTTGCGCAAAACCATGCTAAGTATTGTGCGCTGGGACTGGAAGCCGATATTTTCGCAGCCGGTCTAAAGCGCAAAGATAGCCACGGCAAAGTGGTTTTCGGCAGCGTACAGTCCGTGGCCCGCAACCTGGATCTGTTCCGCAGCGAGTTTTCGCTGCTAATTGTCGACGAGTGTCATCGCATCAGCGATGACGACGACAGCCAGTATCAGCAAATCCTCACTCACCTGAAAGAGGTGAACCCTCACTTACGCCTGCTCGGCCTGACGGCAACCCCGTTTCGCCTGGGCAAAGGCTGGATCTATCGCTTTCATTATCACGGCATGGTGCGCGGCGACGAGAAAGCGCTGTTCAGCGACTGTATCTATGAACTTCCGCTGCGCTACATGATTAAGCACGGCTACCTGACGCCGCCCGAGCGGCTGGATATGCCGGTGGTGCAGTATGATTTCAGCCGGTTACAGGCGCAGAGCAACGGCTTGTTCAGCGAAGCTGACCTCAATCAGGAGCTGAAAAAGCAGAAGCGCATAACTCCGCATATCATTAGCCAGATCGAAGAATTTGCACAGACGCGCAAAGGGGTAATGATTTTCGCCGCCACCGTTGAGCACGCTCGCGAAATTACCGGATTGCTGCCCGCAAACGACGCGGCGCTGATCACCGGCGAAACGCCCGGTCCGGAGCGCGACAGGCTGATTGAAGCCTTCAAAGCGCAGCAGTTCCGTTATCTGGTCAACGTCTCTGTCTTGACTACCGGTTTCGATGCACCGCACGTCGATCTAATCGCCATTCTGCGCCCAACCGAATCCGTCAGCCTGTATCAGCAGATTGTCGGCCGTGGCCTGCGCCTGGCGCCGGGCAAAACCGACTGTCTGATCCTCGATTACGCGGGTAACCCGCACGATCTCTACTCCCCCGAAGTGGGCACGCCGAAAGGCAAAAGCGACAACGTGCCGGTGCAGGTGTTTTGCCCGGCCTGCGGCTTTGCCAACACATTCTGGGGAAAAACCACCGCCGACGGCACGCTGATTGAACACTTTGGCCGCCGCTGTCAGGGCTGGTTTGAAGATGATGAGGGTCATCGCGAGCAGTGCGATTTCCGCTTCCGCTTCAAAAACTGCCCGCAGTGCAACGCCGAAAATGACATCGCCGCCCGCCGCTGCCGCGAGTGCGACACGGTGCTGGTCGACCCGGACGACATGCTGAAAGCGGCGCTGAAGCTGAAAGATGCGCTGGTGCTGCGCTGCTCCGGCATGGCGCTGCAGCCCGGCGCGGATGAAAAAGGCGAATGGCTGAAAATCACCTATTACGACGAGGATGGCGCTGACGTCAGCGAACGGTTCAGGGTTCAGACGCCTGCCCAGCGCACGGCATTTGAGCAGCTGTTTATCCGCCCGCATACCCGTACGCCTGGCGTGCCGCTGCGCTGGATAACCGTAGCGGATATCGTTCATCAGCAGGTGCTGCTGCGCCACCCCGACTTCGTAGTCGCCCGCAAGAAAGGCCAGTTCTGGCAGGTTCGCGAGAAGGTCTTTGACTATGAAGGCCGCTATCGTCGGGCAAATGAATTGCGCGGTTAGCGGACTTTTCATTGATGTGCGCGGCATTTGAGTATAAAATGCCGCCCGCTTCACATCCGTGAGGCAGAACACTCACCTGCTGCTGGGTCGCCTGTAGTAGGGTTTTAAATACAGAGAGAAATCAATGTTCACTATCGAAGCAGAAGTACGTAACGTGCAGGGTAAGGGTGCGAGCCGCCGCCTGCGTACCGCTAACAAGTTCCCGGCTATCGTTTACGGTGGCGAAGCTGCTCCAGTTGCTATCGAACTGGATCACGACAAAGTATGGAACATGCAGAACAAAGCTGAGTTCTACAGCGAAGTTCTGACCATCGTTGTTGGCGGTAAAGAAGAAAAAGTGAAAGTTCAGGCTGTTCAGCGTCACGCGTTCAAGCCAAAACTGACTCACATCGACTTCGTTCGCGCGTAATCGCAAACCAGTCGAAAAAAAACCCCGCAGCTGCGGGGTTTTTTTATGCCTGTTATTTACCGCCAGAGGTGCGGCGCTGAAGCTGATCGCGCAGGTTCGGCGGCGTGCCTTTGATGGTCAGGGTGTCGGTGGCCGGATCCCAGAAAATGCGTTCACCTAACAGCATGGCGTCAAAGTTGAGGGTTAACCCACCGCCGCTGCCGGCAAATTTGGTTAACTGGCGCAGCGTGCTGCGATCCGCCGGGAAGCTCTCCTCAAGCTCATAGCCTTTCTCAGCGGTGAATTCCTGGAAGCTCACTTCGCTGACGCCAGCCAGCTCTTTTGACAGGGACTCCAGCTCAATCTCTTCCCCCGCCTGCAGCTGCTCGTTGCAGTAGCTGTAAACCTGCTGACGTACGGTCTGGCGTTCAGATTTATCGAGCTGCGCTTCAGCCGTGAAGTCATCAACAGCCTGCAGCAGCCCTTTGTTCTGCGCTTTGGCGTTCAGGCCTTCACTGGCACCGAGGAAGTCCATAAAGAAATCCGCCACTTTACGGCCCACGCGCCCCTTCAGGAAGGTCAGGTAGCGGGTCGACTCCGGGTTAGTTTCCCACTCGGTCAAATCAATACGCGCCACAATATCCGCATGGTTGATATCCAGATAGTGCGTTGAGCTGATGTCCAGCTGCTCGTTCACGCGCATGCTGCTTAAGTTGTTCAGCACGCTGACCAGCAGGTATTCGACCGCCAGATAACGATAGTGGCAGAACAGGACGATGCCGCCGTCGGCGAAGGGATATTTCGCCAGCTCGTCGCGCAGACGCCCGGTTGCGGCGCGGCTAAACGCCAGGAAATCCTCTTCGCCCTGACGCTGCAGGCGCAGGCTATCGGCCAGCTCACTCTCTTCGCTGAACAGACCATAGGCTTTATTTTTGGCGCTGTAAACGCGATGCAGCTCTGCCATCATTTCCACAACGGTTGCCGTGGGTTCCAGTAATGAATCGCGTAGCACCACTTCAAGGGTTTGCTCATCACGCTTGATAAGCTGGTGCAAGGCAATCTGGTTGATTTCCAGACTCATGATAAACTCTCCTTTTAGACCGGGCGGTATTCAACCACCACCAGGACATGTGTGCAACAACAGATAAAAAAGGGGAAAAAAAGCTGTTGCTACGGTAATATGTTGCCCTTTCATCAACAAACTGATTTTGATTTATGCCACAACATTCCCGCTACAGTGATGAACACGTTGAACAACTGCTCAGTGAGCTGGTCAACGTACTGGAAAAACATAAAACGCCGACCGATCTCTCCCTGATGGTTTTGGGAAATATGGTCACCAACCTTATCAACACCAGCGTTGCTCCGGCTCAGCGTCAGGCGATCGCCAACTCTTTCGCCCAGGCATTACAGTCATCCGTCAGCAACGACCAGGCCCATTAAGGGAAACGAACAACAGTTTATGGTGACGAATCGTCAGCGCTACCGTGAAAAAGTCTCCCAGATGGTCAGCTGGGGACACTGGTTTGCCCTGTTCAACATTCTGCTAGCGACGGTAATTGGCTGTCGTTATCTGTTTGTCGCAGACTGGCCTACAACGCTAACCGGGCGTGTCTACTCCTGGATAAGCGTTGTCGGCCACTTTAGCTTTTTGGTATTCGCCACCTATCTGCTGATCCTGTTTCCTCTGACGTTTATCGTCATGTCGCAGCGCCTGATGCGGTTCTTGTCCGCCATCCTTGCGACGGTGGGGATGACGCTGCTGCTTATCGACAGTGAAGTGTTCACCCGCTTCCACCTGCATCTCAACCCTATTGTCTGGGAACTGGTGATAAACCCGGACCAGAACGAAACGGCCCGCGACTGGCAGCTGATGTTCATCAGCGTCCCGGTGATCCTGTTGATTGAGATGCTGTTTGCCACCTGGAGCTGGCAAAAGCTCCGCAGCCTGACCCGACGCCGCCATTACGCGAAGCCTGTGGCCGCGCTCTTTTTCGTCTCATTTATCAGTTCGCACATCATGTATATCTGGGCGGATGCGAACTTCTATCGCCCTATTACCATGCAGCGCGCTAACCTGCCGCTCTCTTATCCAATGACGGCCCGTCGTTTCCTTGAGAAGCACGGCCTGCTCGATGCCCAGGAGTATCAGCGCCGTCTGGTCGAACAGGGTAATCCGGAAGCGGTTAGCGTGCAGTATCCGCTGAGCGATCTGCGCTATCGCGATATGGGTCGCGGGCAAAACGTCCTGCTGATCACCGTTGATGGCCTGAACTATTCCCGTTACGAGAAGCAGATGCCTGCGCTGGCCGATTTCGCGAGTCAAAACGTGTCGTTTACCCAGCATATGAGTTCCGGTAACTCAACCGATGCGGGTATCTTTGGCCTGTTCTATGGCATTTCTGCCGGATATATGGACGGCGTGCTGTCTGCGCGCATTCCTGCGGCGCTGATCACCGGGCTTAATCAGCAGGGCTATCAGTTAGGGCTGTTCTCATCGGACGGCTTCAACAGTTCACTGTACCGCCAGGCGCTGCTCTCTGATTTCTCCCTGCCTGCCGCGCAGAGCCAGTCTGATGCCCAGACCGCAAACCAGTGGATAAACTGGCTGCAGCGCTACGCGCAGGAAGATAACCGCTGGTTCTCGTGGGTGGCCTTTAACGGCACAACGCTTAACGACAGCAACCAGGCAGGCTTTGCGCGCCGCTACGGCCGTGCGGCCGGCGATGTTGACGCACAGATTGGCCGCGTGCTTGACGCGCTACGTGAATCAGGAAAGCTTGATAACACCGTCGTGATTGTGACCGCGGGGCATGGGGTACCGTTAGGCGACGAGACGAAGAGCATGAGCTGGTCACGTCCGAACCTGCACGTTCCGCTGGTGATCCACTGGCCGGGAACGCCGGCGCAGCGCATCAATATGCTCACAGAACATAAAGACGTCATGACGACCCTGATGCAGCGCCTGCTGCACGTCAGCACGCCAGCAAACGAGTATTCTCAGGGGCAGGATCTCTTCAGCGCGGTACGACGTCATAACTGGGTGACGGCAGCAGACGGTAACACGCTGGTGGTGACCACGCCGAAGCTGACGCTGGTGCTGAACAGCAACGGGAACTATCAGACCTATAATCTGCAGGGTGAACGGCTGAAGGACCAGAAGCCGCAGCTGAGTCTGCTGCTGCAGGTTCTGACGGATGAGAAGCGTTTTATCGCTAACTGATTAATTATAAACCAGTTAGCGACAGATTCCCTTGCATTCGAAACGGAATCGAGTAGTATCTTTTTATGCGTCGGCACGTAGCGCAGCCTGGTAGCGCACCGTCATGGGGTGTCGGGGGTCGGAGGTTCAAATCCTCTCGTGCCGACCAAAAACACATTGAAAACCAGCCTCTTACGGCTGGTTTTTTATTTCGCCTCGTCCGGTGTTTTACCCAGATAGATCAGAGTCGCCAGACAAATCACCGCTCCGGCGTAAAACGTATACGGTGCTCCAAAGGTTTCCCAGATTGCCCCGGCTCCCAGGCTGGCGATTAACAATCCCGCGCCGCTGACCAGACTAAAAATACCGTAGGCGGTACCGCGCAGATCCGCAGGAGCCGTTTTCGCAACCATTGCCGCCAGTAGCCCCTGCGTCATCCCCATATGAACGCCCCACAGCGCGACGCCTAACACAATGCCCGTCCAGTGGGTGCTCAGCGCCAGCACAATGTCTGCCCCAATCAGAACCACCAGCCCCCACTGCAGCAGCCGGGTGTGGCTCATCGTGTCGGACAACTTGCCAAACGGATATGCCGAGAGAAAATAAAGCAGATTCATGGCCACCATCACCAGCGGGATCAGCGCCAGCGGCACCCCCGACTGCTGTGCGCGAAGCACGAGAAATGCTTCACTGAAACGCGCGAGCGTGAAGATGGCACCCAGGCCAATAACCCACCAGCAGCCTTTCCCGAGGCGTCTGAGGTTCTCTTTTTTGATGGGATTTGTTCGCTTATGTTCGACAGGGGTTTTCGGCTCATGCAGACCGAAAAAAAGCAGTGCAACGGCGAGGACGCCGGGGATCACCGCCACCCAAAAAATAGTGCGAAAATCATCATTCCACAGCAGCATTAAGCCGACGGCCAGCAGCGGCCCGAGAAATGCGCCGATAGTGTCCATCGACTGACGCAGACCAAAGGCCGCACCACGGAGTTCCGGTGGCGTAACGTCAGCGACCAGCGCATCACGCGGCGCCCCTCGGATTCCCTTCCCTACCCGGTCAATCAAGCGTGCCCCAAGAATCATGCCGGAGGAAGAGGCTATAGCGAACAATGGCTTACTCACCGCGCCAAGACCGTATCCCAGTACCGCCAGCCCTTTACGCTTGCCCAGGTAGTCACTGATTGCCCCGGAAAAAACTTTGATAAACAGCGCGGTGGCTTCAGCCAGGCCTTCAATCAAACCAATAAAAAGCACGCTGGCACCCAGCGTTGTGACCATAAACAACGGGAGCAGACTGTGAATGATCTCAGAGGAGATATCCATCAACATACTGACCCCACCCACAACCCAGACGCCTTTCGGGATCCGGCTGAGCGTTGCAAACCGGGATAACATTGAGCCTCTCCTGCTTTATGGCGAACAAGCTTATGCGGAACAGAATATCCTGGAAAAGAGAATAAAAATTATCAGGCATAAAAAAGCCAGCCCGCAGGCTGGCTTCTTATAGCAGATAAATGCTTAGTGCTTATCACGTCCGCCCAGGAAGAAAATGCCCAGCGGGATGGCCAGCAGAACGGTGAAGACAAGGCTGTAAACGAAGATCATCGCCGACTGCAGCACATACATGCTGGTAGTCCAGGCGGAGAGAGGAATGTTGTACTGTTCGATGACGCCAACAATGGTGGCCCGCCCGACGCACGCGGCAGCAATCATAAACACGACCAGCAGCGCCAGGAGGAACTTGCGGCCTTCAGGTGTTTTCAGTTTTGCACGAACCATCTCTCTTCCCTTTCACAGATGAATAACATAATAGAGGGTCTAAAATAACACGAACGCCCGCCACACTCCACACCAGTACAAATACCTGCCAAAATGGATAACACCAGGTTTATTACGCTGCATATAATGAAAATGTAAGTAAATCACACTAATCATTCATACGCGTTATGTTAGTCTGTGCAGGACCGTTTTGACATAAAGGAATGACAATGAAAAACGCACCTAAATTTGCCATCGCGCTTCTCGCCGCCGCGTGCGTCAGCACCAGCGCTTTCGCCAGCGACGCCCAAAAAGCGCA
This sequence comes from Enterobacter asburiae, assembly GCA_011754535.1. NCBI lineage: Bacteria > Pseudomonadati > Pseudomonadota > Gammaproteobacteria > Enterobacterales > Enterobacteriaceae > Enterobacter > Enterobacter asburiae. The sequence continues at coordinate 3,314,704 of JAAQVN010000001.1, forward strand.
GCCGCTGGAAAAAGTTGCCCCCTATCCGCAAGCGGAAAAAGGCATGAAGCGTCAGGTGATTCAGCTGCCGGTTCAGCAGGACGAAGCGAATTACAAAGTGGAACTGTTAATTGGCAAGACGCTGGAAGTAGACTGCAATCAGCACCGTCTTGGCGGTCAGCTGGAAAGCAAAACCCTGGAAGGCTGGGGTTACGACTATTACGTCTTTGATAAAGTCACCTCTCCGGTTTCCACCATGATGGCCTGCCCTGACGGCAAGAAAGAGAAGAAATTTGTGACGGCCTATCTGGGCGACAACAGCCTGCTGCGCTACAACAGCAAGTTGCCGATCGTGGTGTATACGCCTGAAAACGTGGAAGTGAAATATCGCGTCTGGAAGGCAGATGAGACTGTCGGTCAAGCCGTAGTACGTTGAATATAAGTCGGGTGGCGGCTTCGCCTTACCCGACCCCTCTCCCACCGGGAGAGGGAGAAAACACTAAAAACGGTAACGAATGTTACCGTTTTGCTTTTACCTTACAGCGCGATATCGGCAACCGGCTTGTTTTCGGGCTGAGGCTTCAGCTCCGCCTTTGGCGCAGCATCCGCAGCCTGCGGCTTAACATATTGCAACTGCAATACGCGGCTGGTGTATTCCAGTTCCTGCTCCGTCGCATCCACGTTACCGTTCAGCTTCGTGCCGTACGATGGAATAATGGTTTTCAGCTTCGCCTGCCATTCCGGGCTGGCAACTTTGTCTTTAAACACTTTTTCCATCAGGTGCAGCATGATTGGCGCAGCGGTAGACGCACCCGGTGACGCGCCCAGCAGCGCGGCAATCGTGCCATCCTTATCGCTCACCACTTCGGTACCCAGACGCAGTACGCCGCCCTCTTTCGGATCGCGCTTGATGATCTGGACACGCTGACCCGCCTGCCACAGACGCCAGTCTTCTTTCTTCGCCTGCGGATAGTACTCTTTCAGCGCCTCGAAGCGTTCGTCGTCAGAGAGCATCACCTGGCTGATCAGGTATTTTACCAGGTCGAAGTTATCCAGACCCACGTCCATCATCGGCTTGACGTTAGAGGTGGTGGTTGCGCTCAGCAGATCCCACAGGGAGCCGTTTTTCAGGAACTTGGTGGAGAAGGTCGCGAACGGTCCGAACAGCACCACGCGTTTACCGTCCAGCATACGGGTGTCAATGTGCGGTACGGACATCGGTGGCGCACCTACGGAAGCCTGACCGTACACTTTTGCCAGATGACGATTCACCACTTCCGGGTTCTCGGATACCAGGAACTGGCCGCCGACCGGGAAGCCCGCGTAGTCGTCAGCTTCAGGAATACCGGATTCCTGCAGCAGCTTCAGCGCTGCGCCGCCCGCACCGATGAAGACAAATTTGGCCTTAATGACGTGCTCGGCTTCATTGTTTTTCAGATCGGCAACCGTCACGCTCCAGCTGTTGTCCGCATTGCGCTTAAAGCCGCGCACTTCGGTGCTGAGCTGCAGGTTGAAGTTCTCTTTTTTCTTCAGGGACGCCACCAGCTGACGGGTAATTTCACCGTAGTTCACGTCGGTCCCGATTTCGGTACGGGTCGCCGCCACTTTTTGGTTTGGATCGCGACCTTCCATCACCAGCGGGGCCCACTCTTTGATCTGCGCGTGGTCTTCGGAGTATTTCATCCCGCGGAACAGGGTGCTCTGCTGCAGCGCAGCGTAACGTGCGCGCAGGAAATTCACGTTCTGCTCGCCCCACACAAAGCTCATGTGCGGTACGGTGTTGATGAAGGAGTGCGGGTCGTGCATCACGCCGCTGTTGACCTGGTGAGACCAGAACTGACGCGAGATCTGGAATGCTTCATTGATCTCTACCGCCTTCTCGATACTAATGGAACCGTCCTTTTTCTGCGGCGTATAGTTCAGTTCCATGAGTGCCGAATGCCCGGTACCGGCGTTATTCCAGCCGTTCGAACTCTCCTGCGCCACGCCATCGAGGCGCTCGACCATGGTCATGGACCAGTCCGGCTGCAGTTCCTGCAGATAGGTTCCCAGCGTGGCGCTCATGATACCGCCACCAATTAAAAGGACGTCCGTTTCCTGCTCTTTTGGTGCGTCTGCTTTCGCTGCCATCGAGACGGCGCTGAGCCCAACGGCCAGAGAAAAGAGCATGGCAGTCATTTTTTTCATAATTTATGCCTTAGTGTAAAAGTGCTTGATGCGTGGAAAGTGCAGGTGAAAAAAGCTGCGTGGGCACGGTAACAACTTTTAAATATTGTTTAAAGGTTACGAAATTATTGTAATTGTGAAATTTAATGATGGATTGTTTGTAGGGGATTGCGGGGCGCAGCTGGCAATAGGGGGAATTTATGGCTACTATGCTGCACTTTGTGATCGCGCGCACGGAAGCCTGCCCTAACCAGCGAACTGTTATGTCCTTACCCCATTCTGCTGTATCCCCCGAAGACCGCGTAGCCAACGTACTGCGTTTTCCTAAGCAGCTGACGCGTGAAACGCTGGCGGGCGTTATTACCGCCCTGGCCCTGATCCCGGAAGTGATCTCTTTTTCCGTAGTCGCAGGCGTTGACCCAAAAGTCAGCCTGATCGCCTCCGTAGTGCTGTGCCTTGTTCTCTCCGTGTTGGGAGGTCGTCCGGCGATGGTCACGGCAGCCGCCGGTTCCGTAGCGCTGGTCATTGGCCCAATGGTGCATCAGCACGGCGTACAGTACATTCTTCCCGCCGTGCTGATGGCTGGCGTGATACAAATTCTGTTCGGCGTGCTGGGCATGGCAAGACTCATGCGCTTTATTCCCCAGTCGGTCATGACGGGGTTTGTTAACGCCCTGGGGATTCTGATCTTCTTCGCTCAGGTGCCGCATTTCTGGAGCCGAAGCCCGCTGATTGTGGGCCTGTTCGTGCTGACGCTGCTGATCGTGCTGTGGGTGCCGCGCTATATCAAAAGCATCCCTTCCCCGCTGATTGCGATCGTGCTGTTAACCTTGTTCACCGTTTCAACCGGCCAGGTCCTGCCGACCGTGGGCGATGAAGGCTCCATGAGCGGCGGTTTGCCGGGGTTTACCGAGCTGCTGGTACCGCTTAACGTACAGACGCTGAGCATCATCTGGCCGTGCGCCTTGAGTATTGCCTTCGTCGGTCTGCTGGAATCCCTGCTAACGGCAAAGCTGGTGGATGAACTGACCGTAACGCCATCGAGCAAACGCCGCGAGAGCATCGGGCTGGGCGTCGGCAATATTCTGGCCGGTTTTTACGGCGGCATTGCGGGCTGCGCGATGATCGGACAAACCATCGTTAACGTGGAGATGGGGAAAGGGCGAAGCCGTATTTCAACCCTTGCGGCGGGCATCGTGCTGCTGATCCTGGTGACGGCACTCAGTGAAGTCATGGCGAAAATCCCGATGGCGGTGCTGGCGGGGATTATGGCGATCGTCGCCGTCAAAACCTTCAGCTGGCACAGCCTTCAGCCCGCCACGATAAAAAATGCCCCGATTGCCGAAACGGTGGTGATGCTGGTGACCGTTGCCGCAACGGTTTCAACTGGCAACCTGGCGATTGGCGTACTGGGCGGGATTATCGTCATGGCACTGATCCCCGCCGGGATTAAGCGTCGGGTTAAAGCAGAAAAACCGTTGCCAGCCCAAGAAAAATAAAGAAACCGCCAGTATCGGTGATGGCGGTGATCATCACGCTCGACCCCACCGCGGGGTCGCGCCCCAGTTTGGTCATCGTCAGCGGGATAATGACGCCCATCATCGATGCCACCAGTAAATTCAGCACCATCGCCAGCATCATCACCCCGCCTAAGGCCATATCGTCATACAGCCACCAGGTGATGCCGCCCATAATGCCGCCCCACACCAGGCCGTTGATCAGCGCCACGCCCATCTCCCTGAAGATCAGAAAGGCAAAATTACCGGGCTGAATATTTTCCAGCGCCAGCGCGCGGACGATCATGGTGATGGTCTGGTTTCCGGTGTTGCCGCCAATCCCGGCCACAATCGGCATCAGCGAGGCCAGCGCCACCAGCTGCGAAATGGTGTGTTCAAAGCCGTCAATCACGCGGGAGGCGATAAAGGCGGTACACAGGTTAATAGCCAGCCACGCCCAGCGGGTTTTTACCGCCTTGCCGACGGAGGCATGGACGTCATCTTCGGCGCTGATCCCCCCGAGCGCGCGCAGGTCGTTGTCGGTTTCTTCGTAGACCACATCAACGATCTCATCAATGGTCAGACGCCCCATCAGCTTGCCGACGGAGTCTACGACCGCCGCACTCACAAGGTCATCACGTTCAAAGGTACGCGCCGCTTTTTCCGCGTCGTCTTCCGGGGAGAAGACCATCGGCTCGTTTTCCATCACCTCGCTCACCTTCCGCTGGGTGCTGTTGAGCAGGATGGTTTTCAGCTCCAGCTCGCCGAGCAGGGTTTTGTCCCGCGAGGTAACAAACAGTTTATCGGTGTTATCCGGCATCCTGCCCAGGCGGCGCAGGTAGCGCTGCACGGTACCCAGCGTGACGTCCGGACGTACCGTGATAACGCCAAACTCCATGATCGCGCCAACGCTGTTTTTCTCGTAGTGCATCACCTGGCGCACGCGCGCGCGTTCATCGGCGGGCAGAGACGCCAGCAGGCGACCGGTCAGGTTACGCGGCAGGTGCTGTACAAGGTAAATCTGCTCGTCGATATCCAGGGTTTGCAGGGCGTCGAGGATGTCCCGGTCGCTCATCTCGTCGATCAGGTCGTCCCAGACGTTTTCCGAGGCTTCAAGCAGGACCTGGCCGCGCTCGTGATCCTGCACCAGGCGCCAGAGGGCGTGACGCTCTTCCGAAGGAAGCGCCTCAAGGGTATCCGCCAGATCCGGCGGCGGTAAATGAGCAACCAGCGCACCTACCTCAGCAATATCGTCGGCCAGTGTGCCGACATCATATTGCTCAGCCAGGGTCAGTTTGCCTAATAGCGTAGAAGTGACCGCTTTATCGGTCGTGAGAAGCCAGATGAGTCGCGCACGCTCCTGGTCACGCTGCCTGGCGCTGTTTTTCTTTAATACCGACATCAATCATAAATCCATTAAATGAGTTGGCGTTAAGCATAGCGCGGGGATATGTAAATAAGAATAAACAACGGGCCGAGGTGGAGAAAAAAGCGTCATTACAGCCACGATCTATCCCCTCTCCCTGTGGGAGAGGGTTAGGGTGAGGGCATCAGGCCGTACGCGCCACCGCGTCACGCGAGGCCGCATCGCGCTCTTCACCGGTCAGCTCGCTCAGCTTGCCGTCGCGCATCTCCAGCAGACGGTCGGCGTGAATGAAGTAGTGATCGTCGTGGCTGATGGCGAAAATGGTCTTGCCCATCTCCTGCATCAGCGGCAGCAGCACCTGATAAAACTCGCGGCGGAAATGCGGATCCTGATCCGCCGCCCACTCATCCAGCAGGATGATGTCACGCTCTTCCGCCAGCGCCAGCAGCAGCGCCACGCGCTTCTTCTGCCCCTTGGAGAGCTTGAGGTTGAGGATTTTTCCGTCCTGAAGCTCCAGCTTGTGCGCCATCTGCAGCTGCGTCAGCCATTTTTCAACCAGCTCAGGATTGGCCTGCTGCCCTTCCGGCCCCAGCAGCCGGTCAAACAGCCAGACATCGGTGAACACCGCCGAGAAAAGCTTGCGGTAATCCTCGGGCTTCTCCGCGCTCAGCGCCTTACCGTCCAGCAGGATTTCGCCCGACTGCGGCTGGTAAAGTCCGGTGAGCAACATCGCCAGCGTGGATTTTCCGCTGCCGTTGCCGCCGATGAGAAACAGCAGTTCACCGCGGTGAATCGTCAGGTTAACTGGCCCCACGGAGAAGGCGTTGTCCTGATAGCGGAACATCACGTCGCGCAGCTCCAGGGTCTGCCAGTTCGGGAAGGCCTGCGGGCGCGGGAATTCGGCTTTGAACGGCGCGAGATCGAATTTTTTGAGCTTATTAAACGCCACCTGCGCGCTGAGTAACGTAGGCAGTGCGCCAACGGCCGAGAGCAGCGGCGTACGTAAAAACAGCAGTGTCAGCGAGTAGGTCGCCGCCACGTTGGTATCCGCCCAGCCCAGGCTGTTCGCCATCCAGAACACCAGGCCAATGGCACCCAGCATCATAATGTTGGACCAGTTCACGGCGCTCAGGTGGAAGGTATCGGCGCGAATGATGTGGTGCCGGTATTCGCGCGCGTCCGGAATATAAAGATGATTGAAAATATGCTCGGCGCGCTCGCGGTTGAGAGTCAGCTCTTTGCGCCCTTCCAGCACCGTCTGATAATCGTTATAGAGCTTATCTTCCGTTTCGCGCAGGACCGCCATGTGCTTATAGACGCGCGACACCAGCATAAAGCCGCCCCAGATGGTGATGGCAATCCACAGGGCGGTCACCGCCAGCATTTTAGTAGAGAGCCAGGCGAGATAGGCGGCAGAGCCAAAGGTCAGGATGATCCCCTGCACCAGCTCCGGCAGGCGGACAAACGCGATGGTAATGGCGCGCACGTCGCTGGTCAGCCCAGCCAGCAGGGAAGCGCTGCCGAGCTGCTCCACGCGCTCAACCTGCGTGTCGAGGATCCGCTTGATGAACTCGCTGCGCAGGCGGAAAACGAAATGGTGCCCAAGCGCGGTCAGCGCCAACTGAGAACCAAGCGTAACCGCCATCAACAGCAGCAGCAGGCCGAGAAACTCTGGCAGTACCGAGAGTGAGGTATCAACCATTTCGATCAGCCGCACGTTTATAAACGCGATCAGGCCAATACCCAGCGCGGCGCTGGCAAGGCTTAACGCCATTACGGCAATGAAGGGCCAGCGGTACTGACGCCAGACAAGAAGAAGTAGTTGCATGCAGGCAATCCGGACAATAAAAATCAGCCAGCAGTGTAAACTGCCCTGCGCGGACATCAAGAATAATTCTTATTTTTGTTTGCTAAACCCCGCCTGACGGAAAGTCAGATTATAGCGGTACTCGCCAGTAAGGGGATGAACACCGGGCTTCAGGGGCTGAATGCCGTGATAGTACAGCCGCGACTCCCTGCCCCACACCACCACGTCACCATGTTCCAGCATGATGCGCTTGAGCGGATCGTTGCGGCGTAGACCGCCAAACTGGAAGACGGCGGGCAGGCCCAGCGATACCGAGACGATAGGCGCACGCAGATCGGGTTCATCTTTGTCCTGATGCAGGGAGAGCTTCGCGCCGATGGCGTAGCGGTTGATCAGGCAGGCATCCGGCCGAAAGTCAGGATAATCCGCTGCAACGGCAGCTTCGTGGCAGAGAGTCTGAAAAACTGCTGGCATCGGCGGCCACGGCTGGCCGGTGGCGGGATCGTTGGGGGCATAGAGATAGCCCCGCGCGTTCGTGGCCCACCCCAGTTCCCCGCAGTTGGCCATGGCCACCGACATGGTGTAGCCGCCCGGCGTTACCATATGGCGAAACGGTGAAACGGCCGTCACCTCTTCTATGCCGGCAAGCAATGCATGTGCGCGGGAGAGTGCGAAGCGGCGCAGGATCGTCGCTCCCGGCGCAAGCGGCTCCTGCCAGGGTTCAGCATCCGCAAAAAGATCGAGCATTATCCCTCCCGGCGTTTTGCCTCACGTTTCAGTAATAGCGCTTTTCGCGCCGCCCCCCAGCGATAGCCCGACAGCGCGCCGTCGTTACGAACCACGCGATGACAGGGGATCACAATCGCCAGTCTGTTTGCCGCGCAGGCACCGGCGACGGCACGCACCGCATTGGGCTGGCCAATCGCCTGTGCCACCTGCTGATAGCTGGCCGTTTCCCCGCTGGGGATGTTCCGCAGAGCCTGCCATACCCGCTGCTGGAACGCGGTTCCGCGTATATCCAGCGGCAGGGCCAGCGGCACCGCGCGGTTATCAATACTGGCAATGACCTGACGGAGACGCTGAGCGAAGGCATCTTCACGTGGAGCAGGCTCAGCGTTTGGAAACAGCGTCGCCAGCTCTTGGGCTAATTCGGTATCGCTGTCGCCCAGCAGTATCGCGCAAATCCCCCGCTCGCTTTCAGCGACCAGACAGCGTCCTAATGAACAGTCGTCGATGGCGTACTGCACCGGTACCTCGCCTTTGCGGTACTGTTTCGCCGTCATTCCCAGCGCGTCGTTGGCTTTGCGGTAATAGCTGCTGCTGTCGGGAAAACCTGCCGCCAGCACGGCATCGGTAATTTTGTTTCCGTGCGCAAGCGCCGTGCGCAGACGCTGCCCCCGCGCCGCCTGCTGCCAGGCTTTTGGCGTCATCCCGGTAATGGATTTAAACAGCCGGTGGAAATGGAAAGGACTCATGGCGACCTGCTGCGCCAGACCTTCAAGCGTCAGCGCGGGATCCTGCTCCAGAAGGCGACAGGCATACTCCACTTTCGCCAGCTTCTGCTGCTGCGGATCGCGTTTGTCCGGCATACAGCGCTTGCACGGACGAAACCCTGCCTGAATGGCATGCTGGACATCAAGATAAAAGCAGACATTTTTACGCAGCGCGTGACGGGCACGGCAGGACGGGCGGCAGAAAATCCCCGTCGTCTGCACGGCAAAAACAAACCGATCGTCAGCGCGCGGATCGCGAGCCAGAACGGCCTGCCAGCGATCCTCATCGTTCATGTAGGTTGGATTTTTCATCATCAGCTCCTCTTACAAGCATACCTTTAGCGTGCCCGAGTGCCAGTGATAAAAAACCCGCAACCTTGCTTTTTAATTTTTGTCGCTCACCAGGAAGCTGTTGAACTGCGGCGAGCTCCAGGTTTTGAATCCGTCGCCTTCTTTAGTGATCATGTAAACTGCAAGCCCTTCCTGACGAACCACCTCTTTAGCTTTTTCCGGGCCGAGAACCATCAGGCCGGTATCCCAGGCATCGGCTTCCAGCGCAGTCGGTGCAATCACGGTCACCGAGACCAGGTTATGCGTGATGGGACGTCCGGTCTGAGGGTCAATCACGTGCGAAATACGCTTCCCGTCGAGTTCGTAATAGTTACGGTAGCTCCCGGAAGTGCTGATGCCGTGTCCGTTGATATCCACAATGGCCTGTACGGCGTTTTGCCGATCGGTCGGTTTTTGAATCGCCACGCGCCACGGTTTACCGCTGGCGTTCATGCCCCGGCTAACTAACGCGCCGCCCACGGAGACCAGGTAGCGCGAAATCCCTTCCTGCATCATCAGCGCGGCAAGGTGATCCGCCGCGTAGCCTTCCCCTACCGTCGACAGATCGACAAACAGATCGGGAATATCCTTTTGCAGATACTGCTGACCGTACTGGTTGATGACCGTCAGATGCTGTAGCCCTGTCCGGGCGCGGGCATCATCAATAGCCGCATTGTCCGGCGTGGTCACCGGCTGTTTGTTGGGACCAAATCCCCAGAGATTCACCAGGGGACCGACGGTGACGTCCATCGCGCCGTTGGTTTTATATCCCACGCGCATCGATTCAGTGACGATATCGGCCATCGCTTCGCTCACCGGCCACAGGGAGGTACTGGTGGAGAGATTGAAGCGCATCAGCGCCGAGTCATTTTTATAGGTTGAGAGCAGCTGATCGTCGGCATCCAGCTGAGACTGGATTTTGCCGCGAAGTTCATCAGCGCGCGTTTTGTCCAGGCCCATCACGCTGACGCGCCAGAAGGTGCCCATCGTTTTGCCTTCAAGCACCGTCGCGGCGGGTGCATCGGTTTTCGCCACGGGCGCGGGTTCATCACACGCGGTCAGGAAAAAAAGCATAGCCAGAAAGCTGGCGCGTAAAAAAGTCATGTCCATTCATTATTATCCTCATGCCAGGGCGGCAAGAGTACACCAAAACGGTTGCATTGTGAGGCCAAAAAAAGCACAAAAAAGGGGCCATCAGGCCCCTTAAGTCACACGATGACGCGATTAGAACTGGTAAACCAGACCCAGCGCGACGATATCATCAGTACCGATGCCGGCCTGACGGGTGAACTCATTTTCATCAACCAGGTTGATTTTGTAATCCACGTAGGTGGACATGTTTTTGTTGAAGTAGTAAGTCGCACCTACATCAACATATTTCAGCAGATCCTGATCGCCGTAACCTTCGATGTCTTTACCTTTGGACTGCAGGTAAGCCACGGATGGACGCAGGCCGAAGTCGAACTGGTACTGAGCAACCACTTCGAAGTTCTGCGCTTTGTTAGCAAAGCCGTAAGCGGTAGTCGGGCTGTCGCCGTTAGAGGTACCGAAGCGGGTTGCATTGTAGGTCTGAGAGTACTGCGCTGCCAGGTAGATGTTGTTGGCATCGTATTTCAGGCCGCCAGAATAGACTTCTGCGTGATCGCCGTTACCGTAAACGCCCGGTGCGTTCTGGTCAGCGGTACGTTTGGAGGAGGACATTGCACCCCCGACGCTGAAGCCTTCGCCCAGGTTATAGGTTACAGATGCACCGTAGCCGTCGCCGTTCTGGTTCAGCAGGCTACGTCCACCGACGTTTTCACCGCTTACGCTGCCGTTTTTACCCTGGTACTGCAGCGCAAAGTTCAGGCCGTCAACCAGACCGAAGAAGTCCTGGTTACGGTAAGTTGCCACGCCGTTTGCACGAGACTGCAGGAAGTTGTCTGCGCCGTAGGTATCGCCGCCAAATTCTGGCAGAACGTCAGTCCAGGAAGTTACGTCGTAGATCACGCCGTAGTTACGACCGTAATCGAAAGAACCCGCTTCAGCGAATTTCAGACCGGCAAACGCCACACGCGTCCAGGACTGGTTGTCGCTTTCCGTCGTGTTACCCTGGATCTGGTATTCCCACTGGCCATAACCGGTCAGCTGATCGTTAACCTGAGTTTCGCCTTTGAAGCCAAGACGCATGTAGGTCTTGTCGCCGTCGGCACTCTTATCGTCAGAGAAATAGTGCAGACCATCAACTTTGCCGTACAGATCTAATTTGTTGCCATCTTTGTTATAAATTTCGGCCGCATTTGCTGCGCCTGCTACCAGCAGTGCTGGTACCAGGAGGGACAGTACTTTAACTTTCATTTTATTAACCCTCTGTTATATGCCTTATAATTGCCACTGCTTACTGGTTAACCCTCATTAACCAGTCGGCAATTTCATTCTCCGCAAAATTACAGAATAATCCAATGCGAATATGATACGAAAACTTTGAAGATGTTTCATTTATCTATCAACATGTTTCAAAATGTAAATGAAAAGGAACTTTTACAAAGCACAAAAAGCTTAAAAATTTAGCACTTATAATCAAAAAGAAAAATCAACCCAAACAAATCAATAAGTTAAAATAAAAAACGTTACCGCACTGAATGACAAAACAAGATCGACTCCAATCTCTAAAATAACTCTCGCTATCATCATTAACTTTATTTATTACCGTCATTCAGCTTTGAATGTCTGTTTATCCCTAATTCAACCGGATGCTTCGCATTCGGTTTTTTTTTACCCTTCTTTACGTAACTTTTCTTTTTTTTGTGCTACCGCAGCGAAATTGTAACGACTATTAACTAAATTCTCGCCCACCTCCGCGCAGAATGCGAAAATTTGAACAAAACTTAATTTCTTGTTAATTCGTGCTATTTAATGCGCGAAAGCATTTTGTATTTGTACACGCATCATCGGCTTGTACACATTTAACACACACTTCATCTCCTGTACGGGCCATCGAAAAAGTCGCCTGTTCCAGGACAGTGGCGCTGGAAATTCAGTTATTACCCTTTATACTGCCCTATCGCCACAGAGCACGACCATCACGGGTTAAAGATATCAATGAGTCAGACTGAAACTACCGCCCCGAGCAAATTCTCCCTCCTTCCCGGGAGCATCACCCGTTTCTTTCTTCTTTTGATCGTTGTGCTGTTAGTCACAATGGGCGTGATGGTGCAGAGCGCGGTTAACGCCTGGCTGAAGGATAAGAGCTATCAGGTGGTTGATATTACTCATGCCGTTCACAAGCGCATTGATACCTGGCGCTACGCCACCTGGCAGATTTACGACAACATTGCCGCGGCGCCTGCCAGTTCGTCCGGGGATGGACTTCAGGAAACGCGGCTGAAGCAGGACGTCTACTACCTCGAAAAACCGCAGCGTAAGACTGAAGCGCTTATCTTTGGCTCTCACGACAGCGCGACCCTTGAGATGACGCAGCGTATTTCGACCTATCTGGATACCCTCTGGGGCGCCGAAACGGTACCGTGGTCGATGTACTATCTGAACGGTCAGGATAACAGCATGATCCTGATCTCGACGCTGCCGTTGAAAGATCTCTCTTCCGGATTTAAAGAGACGACGGTCGGCAGCATTGTCGACTCCCGCCGGGCAGAAATGCTGCAGCAGGCCAACGCCCTTGATGAACGTGAGAGCTTCTCATCGCTGCGCCGGCTGGCATGGCAGAATGGTCACTATTTTACCCTGCGTACCACCTTTAACCAGCCGGGACATCTGGCGACAGTCGTGGCCTTTGATTTACCCATTAATGATTTGATCCCGCCGGATATGCCGCTCGACAGCTTCCGTCTGGAGCCCGACAGCAGCACCCAGAACATGCGTGCGGCGTCTGACAAAGAGGCCGCAGAGAGCGTCACAATCTCCTTTAACGGCTCGAAAATTGAAATTGCCTCGTCGCTGAACTCAACAGGCATGCGTCTGGTGTGGCAGGTACCGTTTGGCACGCTGCTGCTCGACACCCTGCAAAATATTCTGCTACCTCTGCTGCTGAATATCGGCCTGCTGGCGCTGGCGCTGTTCGGCTACAGTACCTTCCGCTTCCAGCCTGGGCGCCAGAGCGACGCGTCTGCGGTCTCGGCGGGCAATACCAATGAGCTACGCGTGTTGCGCGCGCTCAATGAAGAGATTGTTTCCGTGCTGCCGCTTGGGGTGTTAGTTCACGATCAGGAAGCGAATCGCACGGTAATGAGCAATAAAATTGCCGACCATCTGCTGCCGCACCTTAACCTGCAGAACATCACCACCATGGCGGATCAGCACCAGGGAGTCATTCAGGCCACCATTAACAATGAACTGTACGAGATCCGTCAGTTCCGCAGCCAGGTAGCCCCGCGCACGCAAATCTTCATCATCCGCGATCAGGATCGCGAAGTGCTGGTGAATAAAAAGCTCAAGCAGGCGCAAAGGCTGTATGAGAAGAACCAGCAGGGGCGCGCAGCATTTATGCAGAACATTGGCGATGCCTTCAAGCAGCCGTTAAAAACGCTGGCGACCCAGGCGGCGGCGTTAAACACGTCTGAAAGCCACCAGCTCGCCTGCCAGGCCGACTCGCTGGTCCGCATGGTGGATGAGATCCAGCTGGCGAACATGCTGGAGAATGATTTCTGGAAAGGCACCCCTTCTCTCTTCTCCATTCAGGATCTGATCGATGAAGTGGTTCCGGAAGTCCTGCCCGTCATTAAGCGCAAAGGGCTGCAGCTACTGATCAACAACCATTTACCCGCCAATGACGAACGTCACGGCGACCGCGAGGCGCTGCGTCGTATTCTGCTGATGATTATTCAGTACGCCGTGACCACCACGCAGATTGGCAAGATAACCCTTGAAGTGAGCACCGACGAGTCGGCGGAAGATCGCCTGACGTTCCGTATCCTGGACACCGGGGAAGGCGTCACGGCGAGTGAAATTGATAATCTGCACTTCCCGTTCCTGAATGACACGCAAAGCGATCATTACGGCAAGGCTAACGCCCTGACCTTCTGGCTGTGCGATCAACTGGCGCGTAAGCTCGGCGGCCATCTGAATATCAAAGCCCGTGAATCACTGGGTACGCGTTACTCTCTGCACGTGAAAATGGCCGCCAATCCGCAGGAAGAAGATGAAGAACGCCTGCTGGATGATGTCGTGGTGATGGTGGATGTGACCTCAAACGAGATCCGCAATATTGTGGTTCGTCAGCTCGAAAACTGGGGCGCGGCCTGCATCACGCCGGATGAAAGGCTGGCAAGTCAAGAATTTGATCTGTTTTTAACTGATAATCCGTCTAATCTTACTGCCTCGGGCTTGCTTTTAAGCGATGATGAGTCAGGCGTGCGGAAAATCGGCCCTGGCCAGCTGCGCGTCAACTTTAATATAAGCAATGCGATGCAGGAAGCTGTACTACAACTAATAGAAGAGCAGTTGGCGCAGGAAGAGATAACGGAATCCCCGTTAGGCGGCAATGAAAATGCCGAGCTTCACGCCAGCGGATACTATTCCCTCTTTGTTGATACAGTACCAGATGATGTGAAGCGGTTGTATACTGAGTCCGCTGCGAATGATTTTGCAGCGCTGGCACAGACAGCACACCGGCTTAAAGGGGTGTTTGCCATGCTTAATCTGGTTCCCGGCAAGCAGTTATGTGAAACGCTGGAACATCTAATTCGTGAGAAAGATGCCTCTGGCATTGAAAAATACATCAGCGACATTGACGCCTACGTCAAAAGCTTGCTGTAGCAAGGTAGCCTTATACATGAACAATATGAACGTAATTATTGCCGATGACCATCCGATTGTACTGTTCGGTATTCGCAAATCACTTGAACAGATCGAGTGGGTGAATGTAGTCGGTGAATTTGAAGACTCTACAGCACTGATCAATAACCTCCCAAAGCTTGATGCACACGTGCTCATTACCGATCTCTCCATGCCTGGGGACAAATACGGAGATGGGATCACGCTCATCAAATATATTAAACGTCACTTCCCGGACATCTCGATCATTGTTCTGACCATGAACAACAACCCGGCGATCCTGAGCGCCGTGCTGGATCTGGACATCGAAGGGATTGTGCTGAAACAAGGCGCCCCGACCGATCTGCCAAAAGCGCTCGCTGCGCTGCAGAAAGGCAAGAAGTTCACGCCTGAGAGCGTCTCTCGTCTGCTGGAAAAAATCAGCGCGGGTGGCTACGGTGACAAACGCCTGTCGCCGAAAGAGAGTGAGGTTCTGCGCCTGTTCGCTGAAGGTTTCCTGGTGACCGAGATTGCCAAGAAGCTGAACCGCAGCATTAAAACCATCAGTAGCCAGAAGAAATCCGCAATGATGAAGCTGGGCGTGGACAACGATATTGCCCTGCTGAACTATCTCTCCTCCGTTACGCTGAGCGCATCGGATAAGGATTGATCCCTGACGGGTGTGCGGCCTGATGCCCTCACCCCAGCCCTCTCCCACAGGGAGAGGGTGAAAAACGTAAAAGGCCCTTGCGGGCCTTTTTTATATTCTGGTTTTTCTCACGCGATCCGCGTAAATCGACAACGTCTGCTTCAGCACGTCCAGCGTGACCGGTTTCGACAGGCAGCTGTCCATGCCGGACTCCAGACAGCGCTGCTTCTCTTCCGCCAGCGCGTTCGCCGTTACGCCCACCACCGGCAGCGTCAGGCCAAGCTGTCGGATGCGCTGCGTCAGCCGGTAGCCGTCCATGTTAGGCATGTTGACGTCGCTCAGCACGATATCAATATGATTTTTACTCAGTACATTCAGCGCATCCACGCCGTCATTGGCGGTTTTGCACTGGTAGCCCAGCGATCCAAGCTGGTCAGCCAGCAGACGACGGTTAATCGGATGGTCATCCACCACAAGAATCATCATATCGTCATTCACTGACGCCAGACCTTCCGGTGACGGCAGCGCGCCTGCACCGTCGTTCTCTTCCAGCTTGACTTTGTAGATACGGGCCAGCAGGCTCAACAGCTCATGCGGCGTTGCGACGCTGTGAACCCATTCCCCCGGCGCCCGTTCAACTGGTATGCCAATGTGGCGGCGGCAGAAGAGCACCGTTCCTCTCCCCTGCCACGGCTGTTCAGGCATCTCGTCGGTGATGAGCAGATCGTCCACGTCCGGCATCTGGCCTTCATAGCGGCAGACCCTCACGCCACTATGGGTGAGCAGCGCCGTCAGATAGTCATTCAGCGAGGCATTATTGACCGCCAGCCAGCAGCGCTTGTCGCTCAGCCCGTCAACTGCGGCTTTTGCCGGATACTGCGCCGAATAGAGCGGAATGCGGATGGTGAACTGGCTGCCCATGCCGGGCTCGGTATCCACGGAAATGTCACCGTCCATCATGCTGACGAGCTTCTCGCAAATCGCCAGCCCCAGACCGGTGCCCTGGAAGTTACGCTGCACGCCGGTGCCGACCTGGAAGAACGGGTCGAACAGACGTACCACCTCCTTGGCCGGAATACCCACCCCCGTGTCGCGCACGCGGATGCTCAGGTAATCCCCTGCCCTGCAAACGTGTAGCACTATGCAGCTGATATCGGTGAATTTGATGGCGTTGCTGAGCAGGTTAGAGATGACCTGCTGCAGACGCATCGGATCGCCGTGCAGCGTCAGCGGCACATCCGGTTCGATAAAGCAGTAGAGCCCCAGCTGTTTACGCACCACCAGTGGCAGATAGTTGGCGCTGATGTGGTTCATGACCTCACGCGGCGAAAACTCGCGCGGCTCGATTTTCAGCTGCTCAGACTCAATTTTAGAGAAGTCGAGAATATCGCTGATGATCTTCAGCAGCAGGCTGGAGGAGTTGTTCATCGCCGTTACCAGCCGGTCGACGCCTTTCGGCAACTCTTTCGTCTGCAGCAGATCGAGGTTACCGATAATCCCGTACAGCGGCGTACGCAGCTCGTGGCTTACGGTAGCCAGGAACATGGATTTCGACTGGCTGGCCTGCTCCGCGGCCTGCGCCATCTCCTGCAGCGACTCTTCCATCTTCACGCGCGCGGAGACATCCACCAGCACGCAAATCGCTACGTTTTCATTGCGATAGCGGGAATGGACAAAGCTTATCTGCAGGTTGGTGTGGGTGCTGGTGAGCACATCGACAAAGTTCACCTGCTGCCCGCAGATGATCTGCGTCAGCCTTTGCCGGTCCTCGTGCGTCAGCATATTCAGGTAGTTGTGCGCCAGCTCGTTACTCAGAATGTTGGTCCCGTCCTGGGTACGCAGAATACAGATCCCCACCGGCGCCGAAGCGACAATTTTGCGGTTGAACTGCTCGTGCTCCTCCAGACGCTGTGCGTCACTTTCGGCGGGAATAAAGATTCTACGCTCATACATGCGCGCCAGCGTGAACAGCGCGCCCCCCACCAGCAGGTTCAGCAGAATCGCATTCATAATAAGAATACGTATCCGCTCGAGCACCATATCCACCGGCAGCGAGTAGACAATGCTCAGCGAAGATGGCGGCAGGCTTTTTTTCAGCACCAGCTCGCGGAAGCCGGAGGTGTAGCCAAACCATGAGCGTTCCTGCATCCAGTGCGGATCGACGTTCAAACTCTTATCCGGCCCGGCGAGTGAGATCAGCTGATGCCCATTTTCATCCAGAATAGTCACGCCCATTGGCAGGCTGCCCGGCGTGAAGAAGTTTTCCATGCGAATGGTCTGCTCAATCCCCAGCAGCGCCTGCAGGCGATTGCCCAGATAAACCGGCGTCAGCGCGTAGAAATAGCCCACGCCCATACGCGGCCCCTGGCTAATCCAGAAGATGTTGTTCCCGCGCTCGTCCTGCGGGGCATTGCGATATTTGACAATACGCTCGTGCAGGCTTTTCAGCGCATCATCGCGCTCGACGGGCACATCGCGCAGGCCAAAGTCAGCCATGCAGAGATTTTCGCTGCCAATCAGGAATACGCGGTTGAGATCGTAGGCGGCGGAGAAGTTATCGCGCCAGTAGCGCATAAACCAGGCGAGGGATTCCAGCGACCCGCGCCAGGTATTGCTCATAGTGGAGCAATCGGAGTCCGGGAACAGCGGCTGGAAGTCCGGCACTTCGGTTTTGTCATTGCGCCCGCGAAGGGCAAGGATACCGTTTTCCGCCGTCAGTCGATTTTCGGCAATATACTTCAGCTCCTTCATCACGTCCGATGTTCGCTGAATGTAGCGCTGGGCCTGATCGGAGCTTAAATTAAACTCCTGGCGAATCTCTGCTTCTTTCTGATGCAGCGCATTGACGATGTAAAACACCGACAGCAAGACCACCAGCAGCCAAAGCAGGAGCGCCAGCGCCCGGAACAGATAGCGAGAAACTTTCAGCGTGGTACGAAAGGAGACGAGGTATTTCAAAGGGGCGAGGCTCCGCCGTCGGGGTCAAAAGAATGTGGTTAAGGTAGCGGTAAACGCGGCTTGTCGCAACGTTCACGTATCTGCAACTGCAAAAGAAAAGGGCCGGAATCCGGCCCTTTATGCGTCATGAGACGTTACTCGTCAGCGTCATCCGCTGCGTCATCGTCGGTCTCCGCTTCCGGTGCGATTTCGTCATCACCTTCCGCGACGCTGCCGTCAATAGAGTCGAGCTCTTCGTCGTCCACCGGCTCAGCAACGCGCTGCAGACCCACTACGTTTTCATCTTCCGCCGTACGGATAAGGATAACGCCCTGGGTGTTACGGCCCACCACGCTGATCTCGGACACGCGGGTACGCACCAGCGTACCGGCATCGGTGATCATCATGATCTGGTCGGCATCGTCCACCTGCACCGCGCCTACAACGGACCCGTTGCGTTCGGTGACCTTGATGGAAATAACGCCCTGCGTGCCGCGTGACTTGGTCGGATATTCGCTTTCCGCCGTACGTTTACCGTAGCCGTTCTGGGTGACGGTCAGGATTGCGCCTTCGCCACGTGGAACGATCAGGGAAACAACGGAATCTTCACCCGCCAGTTTGATACCGCGTACACCGGTCGCCGTACGACCCATTGCACGCACGGCATTCTCTTTGAAGCGCACCACTTTACCGGCCGCAGAGAACAGCATCACTTCATCAGAACCGGAGGTCAGATCCACACCGATCAGCTCGTCGCCTTCGTTCAGGTTCACCGCAATAATACCGGCAGAACGTGGACGGCTGAATTCGGTCAGCGCGGTTTTCTTCACGGTACCGCTGGCGGTCGCCATAAAGACGTTCACGCCCTCTTCGTACTCGCGTACCGGCAGAATAGCGGTGATACGTTCGTTCGCTTCCAGCGGCAGCAGGTTGACGATTGGACGACCACGCGCACCACGGCTCGCTTCCGGCAGCTGATAGACCTTCATCCAGTACAGACGGCCACGGCTGGAGAAGCAGAGGATCGTGTCGTGGGTGTTGGCCACCAGCAGGCGGTCAATAAAGTCTTCTTCTTTAATACGTGCCGCAGATTTGCCCTTACCGCCACGACGCTGTGCTTCGTAGTCGGTCAGCGGCTGATACTTCACATAGCCCTGGTGAGACAGGGTGACCACCACGTCTTCGCGGTTGATCAGATCTTCAATGTTGATATCAGAGCTGTTCGCGGTGATTTCGGTGCGGCGCTCGTCGCCGAACTGATCGCGGACCAGCTCCAGCTCTTCGCGGATCACTTCCATCAGGCGCTCGGCGCTACCCAGGATGTGCAGCAGCTCAGCAATTTGCTCCAGCAGCTCTTTGTACTCGTCGAGCAGTTTTTCGTGCTCAAGGCCGGTCAGCTTCTGCAGGCGTAGATCCAGAATCGCCTGGGCCTGCTGTTCAGTCAGGTAGTACTGACCGTCACGCACGCCGAATTCAGGCTCCAGCCACTCAGGACGCGCGGCGTCATCGCCCGCACGTTCCAGCATCGCCGCCACGTTACCCAAATCCCACGGACGCGCAACCAGCGACGCTTTCGCTTCAGCCGGGGTTGGCGCACGACGGATCAGTTCGATGATCGGGTCGATGTTGGCCAGCGCAACCGCCAGCGCTTCAAGGATGTGTGCACGGTCGCGCGCTTTGCGCAGCTCGAAGATGGTACGACGGGTCACCACTTCGCGGCGGTGACGCACGAACGCGCTCAGGATCTCTTTCAGGTTCATGATCTTCGGCTGACCATGGTGCAGCGCAACCATGTTAATACCGAAGGAGACCTGAAGCTGAGTCTGGGAGTAGAGGTTATTCAGCACAACCTCACCCACCGCGTCGCGCTTGATTTCAATCACGATGCGCATACCGTCTTTGTCAGACTCGTCACGCAGCGCGCTGATGCCTTCAACGCGTTTCTCTTTTACCAGCTCGGCGATTTTTTCAATCAGACGCGCTTTGTTCACCTGATACGGGATCTCGTGAACAATGATGGTTTCACGGCCGGTTTTCGCGTCCGCTTCCACTTCAGCGCGGGCACGGATGTAAATCTTGCCGCGGCCGGTGCGGTACGCTTCTTCAATGCCGCGACGACCGTTAATGATCGCCGCCGTCGGGAAGTCCGGGCCCGGGATGTGTTCCATCAGCCCTTCAATGCTGATGTCTTCATCGTCGATATAGGCCAGGCAGCCGTTGATCACTTCCGTGATGTTGTGTGGCGGAATGTTGGTTGCCATACCGACGGCGATACCGGACGAGCCGTTCACCAGCAGGTTAGGGATCTTCGTTGGCATAACGTCAGGAATTTTTTCCGTGCCGTCGTAGTTATCAACGAAATCAACCGTCTCTTTTTCCAGGTCGGCCATCAGCTCATGGGCAATCTTCGCCAGACGGATTTCCGTATAACGCATTGCCGCGGCGGAGTCGCCGTCGATAGAACCAAAGTTACCCTGACCATCTACCAGCATGTAACGCAGCGAGAATGGCTGCGCCATACGGACGATAGTGTCGTACACCGCGGAATCACCATGAGGATGGTATTTACCGATTACGTCACCAACGACACGGGCAGATTTTTTGTAGGCTTTATTCCAGTCATTGCCCAATACGTTCATGGCGTATAGTACGCGACGGTGTACCGGCTTCAGGCCATCGCGGACGTCCGGCAGCGCACGGCCAACAATGACCGACATCGCATAGTCCAGATAGGAGCTCTTCAGCTCTTCCTCGATGTTAACCGGTGTAATTTCTCTCGCAAGGTCGCTCATCTAACCGCTATCCCTCTACTGTATCCCGGATTCAAAGGTCGCAAATTATAACACAGCCGCGGTGATACAGGTAAACCTATACGCTTTATTCACAGGGATTGCCTGATATACTCCCTTGTCTTGCTAAATAAGGAGTAAAAGCGCCCATGAATGCCGAAAAATCCCCGGTGGCACAAAACGTTGACCACGAAGAGATTGCCAAATTTGAAGCGGTGGCGTCCCGCTGGTGGGATCTCGAAGGTGAGTTCAAACCGCTGCATCGCATTAACCCGCTGCGTCTGGGCTATATCGCGGAGCGTTCCGGCGGTCTGTTCGGTAAGAAAGTGCTCGACGTCGGCTGCGGCGGCGGCATCCTGGCGGAGAGCATGGCGCGCGAAGGGGCCACCGTCACCGGCCTGGACATGGGCTTTGAGCCGCTGCAGGTTGCCCGTCTTCATGCGCTGGAGTCCGGTATACAGGTGGAATATGTGCAGGAAACTGTGGAAGCGCACGCGGCCAAACATGCCCACCAGTACGATGTGGTGACCTGCATGGAGATGCTGGAGCACGTTCCGGATCCGCAGTCCGTGGTAAACGCCTGTGCAAAACTGGTGAAACCGGGCGGCCAGGTCTTTTTCTCGACCATCAACCGCAACGGCAAAGCCTGGCTGATGGCCGTTGTCGGCGCGGAGTATGTGCTGCGCATGGTGCCGAAAGGCACGCACGACGTGAAGAAATTCATCAAGCCGGCCGAGCTGTTAAGCTGGGTTGACCAGACGTGGCTCAAAGAGCAGCACATCACCGGCCTGCACTACAATCCGCTGACCGATAAATTCAAGCTCGCACCGGGCGTGGATGTTAACTATATGTTGCACACAACCGCCAAAAACGACTAACGTCATTCGTTATTCTTATAAAGATTGCGCGACATCATGTTGCGCAATTCTGACCTCCCGTTGAAGAAATCAGCACTCGATCAAATTTTGAATTTTTTTTCTTAATTATTGACATGTCTTCCAGGCCTTACGGTACGAGGACTTACGCTTTTTTACCCTTTCACAACCTCAATTTAACGTCAAAATCAACCCTTGTGCTGAAAAGATTCGATACTAGAATACTCACCATATAGCGTTTTTCTTATCGCAAACCCCCTATATGTAGTATTTATCCACAGAGTTAGTCACAAGACGGATCTGTGGATAAGCGGGGGATATTTTTTATTTCACGGACAGGTAAAACCCACATGAATCAGAGTCTGCTGGTGACAAAGCGCGACGGTACTACCGAGCGTATCAATCTGGACAAAATCCATCGAGTTCTCGACTGGGCAGCAGAAGGACTGAACAACGTATCTATATCCCAGGTTGAACTGCGTTCCCACATTCAGTTCTACGACGGCATTAAAACGTCTGATATCCACGAAACGATCATTAAAGCAGCGGCAGACCTCATCTCCCGCGAAGCGCCGGATTATCAGTACCTCGCTGCACGTCTGGCGATTTTCCACCTGCGTAAAAAAGCTTACGGCCAGTTCGAGCCGCCGAAGCTTTACGATCACGTGGTGAAAATGGTCGAGCTGGGCAAATACGACACGCATCTGCTGGAAGACTATACGGAAGAAGAGTTCGAGCAGATGAACGGGTTTATCGATCACTGGCGCGACATGAACTTCTCCTACGCGGCGGTGAAGCAGCTCGAAGGCAAATACCTGGTTCAGAACCGTGTGACCGGCGAGATCTACGAAAGCGCCCAGTTCCTCTATATTCTGGTAGCCGCCTGCCTGTTCTCAAACTACCCGCGTGAGACCCGTCTGGACTACGTGAAGCGTTTCTACGATGCGGTATCCACGTTCAAGATTTCTCTGCCAACGCCAATCATGTCTGGCGTGCGCACCCCTACCCGTCAGTTCAGCTCCTGCGTGCTGATCGAGTGTGGTGACAGCCTGGATTCCATCAACGCCACCTCCAGCGCCATCGTGAAATACGTCTCCCAGCGTGCCGGTATCGGCATCAACGCCGGTCGCATTCGCGCGCTGGGCAGCCCGATTCGCGGCGGTGAAGCGTTCCACACCGGCTGTATCCCGTTCTACAAGCACTTCCAGACGGCGGTAAAATCCTGCTCTCAGGGCGGCGTGCGCGGCGGAGCAGCAACCCTGTTCTACCCAATGTGGCACCTGGAAGTGGAAAGCCTGCTGGTACTGAAAAACAACCGCGGTGTGGAAGGCAACCGCGTGCGTCACATGGACTACGGCGTGCAGATCAACAAGCTGATGTACACCCGCCTGCTGAAAGGCGAAGACATCACCCTGTTCAGCCCGTCCGACGTCCCGGGCCTGTACGATGCGTTCTTCGCCGATCAGGACGAGTTCGAGCGTCTGTACACCAAATATGAAAAAGACGACAGCATCCGCAAACAGCGCCTGAAGGCGGTAGACCTGTTCTCCCTGATGATGCAGGAACGTGCCTCTACCGGCCGTATCTACATCCAGAACGTTGACCACTGCAATACCCACAGCCCGTTTGATCCGGTGGTAGCGCCAGTGCGCCAGTCTAACCTGTGCCTGGAGATCGCCCTGCCGACCAAACCGCTGGAAGACGTGAACGACGAAAATGGCGAAATCGCCCTGTGTACGCTGTCCGCGTTCAACCTGGGCGCGATTAACAGCCTGGACGAGCTGGAAGAGCTGGCCGTGCTGGCGGTTCGCGCGCTGGATGCCCTGTTGGACTACCAGGATTACCCAATCCCGGCCGCTAAACGCGGTGCGATGGGTCGTCGTACCCTGGGTATCGGCGTGATCAACTTCGCCTACTGGCTGGCGAAAAACGGCAAACGTTACTCCGACGGCAGCGCCAACAACCTGACGCACCAGACGTTCGAAGCGATTCAGTACTACCTGATGAAAGCCTCTAACGAGCTGGCGAAAGAGCAAGGCGCGTGCCCGTGGTTCAACGAAACCACCTACGCAAAAGGCATTCTGCCGATCGACACCTACAAGAAAGACCTGGATGCGATTGTCAGCGAGCCGCTGCACCTCGACTGGGAAGGCCTGCGCGAATCCATCAAAACGCACGGCCTGCGTAACTCCACGCTCTCTGCCCTGATGCCGTCCGAGACCTCTTCGCAGATCTCCAACGCCACCAACGGTATTGAGCCGCCGCGCGGTCACGTCAGCATTAAAGCGTCGAAAGACGGCGTGCTGCGTCAGGTGGTGCCGGATTACGAAACGCTGGGCAACAACTACGAGCTGCTGTGGGAGATGCCAAACAACGACGGCTACCTGCAGCTGGTGGGTATCATGCAGAAGTTTATCGACCAGTCGATCTCTGCCAACACCAACTACGACCCGACGCGCTTCCCGTCCGGCAAGGTGCCGATGCAGCAGCTGTTGAAAGACCTGTTGACCGCCTATAAATTCGGCGTGAAAACCCTGTACTATCACAACACCCGTGACGGTGCAGAAGACGCCCAGGATGACCTGGTACCGTCAATTCAGGACGATGGCTGCGAAAGCGGCGCATGTAAGATCTAATGAAGGGCGGGGATATCCCCGCCTTTATTTCGTAAGACAGGACACACTCATGGCATATACCACCTTTTCACAGACGAAAAACGACCAGCTCAAAGAGCCGATGTTCTTCGGCCAGCCGGTCAACGTGGCACGCTACGATCAGCAAAAATATGACATCTTCGAAAAGCTGATTGAAAAGCAACTCTCCTTCTTCTGGCGCCCGGAAGAAGTGGACGTTTCCCGCGACCGTATTGATTACCAGTCGCTGCCGGATCACGAAAAACATATCTTCATCAGCAACCTGAAGTACCAGACACTGCTGGACTCCATTCAGGGTCGTAGCCCGAACGTGGCGTTGCTGCCGCTGATCTCCATTCCCGAGCTGGAAACCTGGGTGGAAACCTGGGCGTTTTCCGAGACGATCCACTCCCGCTCTTACACCCACATCATCCGCAACATCGTGAACGATCCGGCGGTGGTGTTTGACGATATCGTCACCAACGAGCAGATCCAGAAGCGCGCGGAAGGCATTGCCCACTACTACGACGAACTGATCGAGATGACCAGCTACTGGCATCTGCTGGGTGAAGGCACCCACAGCGTGAACGGTAAAACCATTACCGTGAACCTGCGCGCGCTGAAAAAGCAGCTGTACCTGTGCCTGATGAGCGTCAACGCGCTGGAAGCGATCCGCTTCTACGTGAGCTTCGCCTGCTCCTTCGCCTTTGCCGAGCGCAAGCTGATGGAAGGCAACGCCAAAATCATCCGTCTCATTGCCCGTGATGAAGCCCTGCACCTGACCGGCACCCAGCACATGCTGAACCTCCTGCGCAGCGGTACGGACGACCCGGAGATGGCGGAAATCGCCGAAGAGTGCAAGCAGGAGTGCTATGACCTGTTCGTGCTGGCGGCCCAGCAGGAGAAAGAGTGGGCAGACTACCTGTTCCGCGACGGCTCCATGATTGGCCTGAACAAAGACATCCTGTGCCAGTACGTTGAGTACATCACCAACATCCGCATGCAGGCGGTTGGGCTGGATCTGCCGTTCCAGACGCGCTCTAACCCTATCCCGTGGATCAACACCTGGCTGGTGTCCGATAACGTGCAGGTCGCGCCGCAGGAAGTGGAAGTGAGCTCTTATCTGGTCGGTCAGATTGATTCTGAAGTCAACACCGACGACCTGAGTGATTTCCAGCTCTGATGAGCCGCGTAACGCTGAGCCTTTCTGGCACCGAAGTGCTGTGCCAGGAAGAGCATCCTTCCCTGCTGGTGGCGCTTGAAGCGCATCAGGTGGAGGTAGAGTACCAGTGTCGTGAAGGCTATTGCGGTTCCTGCCGCTGCCGTCTGGTCGCAGGCCAGGTAGACTGGCTGACCGAGCCGCTGGCCTTTATCAGTGAAGGAGAAATTTTGCCCTGCTGCTGCCGGGCAAAAGGCGATATTGAGATCGAGATGTAAAAAAGGGCCTTACGGCCCTTTTTCTATTTTAAGAACGTCACCGCTTTATCCGGGAAATCCGTAAACAGTCCGTCCACGTCCGCCTGCTTATACAACACCTCATAGAGCTGATTCACATCCGTGGCGTACGGCGGCAGCTGGTCTGCACGCACCGTGTACGGATGCACCTGCATCTTGCTGGCGTGCGCCTCTTTCACCATCGCCGTCAGCTTCACGTGGCCCGGCGTTGAGCCTTCCGCCACCAGCATATGGTAATCCGGACCGATGCCATCGGCGTACTGGGCAATCTGCTTCATTGCGCCCGGCTTGAACATCCAGTCGTAGCTGTAGTTCACCCACTTCCCGTCCGGCTGCTTCTCCTGGGTTTCGTTCCAGTCGGTGTAGGCAATCAGCTGTACCAGATTGAGATCCATCCCCATCTTCGGCTCCAGCTCGGTTTTGATGCGCTTCAGCTCGGCGGCGTCAAAACATTGCAGGTAAACTTTGTCCTTCTTGCTGGTGTAGCCGTACTGTTTCAGCACCTCCAGCGTCTTCGCGGCAATGTCTTTTCCTTCCTGATGATGGAACCACGGCGCTTTGATTTCCGGGTAGATGCCGATATTTTTACCGGTGGAGTGGTTCAGCCCCTGAACAAACTCAATCTCTTCCTGGAAGGTATGAATTCGGAAGTCGGATTTGCCCATCGGGAAACGCCCCGGATAGACCTGCACCTTCTTGCCGTTTTCAATCTCGAAGCCTTCGGTAAACTTCAGGGAGCGGATCTCCGCCAGGGTGAAATCGATGGCGTAGAAACGGCCATCCTTGCGGGCGCGGTCCGGGAAACGTTCCGCCACGTCCGTCACGCGGTCAAGATAGTGGTCATGCAGGACGACCAGCTGGTCGTCCTTGGTCATCACCAGATCCTGCTCCAGGTAATCCGCACCCTGCGCATAGGCCATCGCTTTCGCCGGCAGCGTATGCTCCGGCAAATAGCCGCTGGCACCGCGGTGGGCGATAACAATTTTATCGGCCGCCAGCGCAGAGCCTGTCATCAGGCCTGCCAGCAGCAGACCGGTTGCTAGTTGAGTTAATTTCATCGCAATGCTCCTTATTGACGACGCGCCAGCACTTCCGCGTGGTGACGTTTCTCGCCGATCATCACAATAACCAGCAGCAGAACCGCCAGCACGCTACCGCCGATCATCACCATAAAGCCGCCGTCCCAGCCGAAGAAGTCAACGGTATAGCCCACAATGGCGCTCGCCGCGACCGAGCCACCCAGATAACCAAACAGACCGGTAAAACCTGCCGCCGTGCCCGCCGCTTTTTTCGGCGCCAGCTCCAGCGCGTGCAGGCCGATCAGCATCACCGGGCCGTAAATCAGGAAGCCGATAACGATCATACAGGCCATATCCACGCCCGGATTACCCGGTGGGTTAAGCCAGTACACCACGGTGGCGATGGTCACGAGGGTCATAAAGAACACGCCCGTCGCGCCGCGGTTGCCTTTAAACACTTTGTCCGACATCCAGCCGCAAATCAGCGTGCCCGGGATCCCGGCATATTCATACAGGAAGTAGGCCCAGGAGGATTTATCCAGCGCGAAGTGCTTCACCTCTTTCAGGTAGGTCGGAGACCAGTCCAGAATGCCGTAGCGCAGCAGGTATACGAACACGTTCGCCACCGCGATGTACCACAGCAGCTTGTTCGGCAGCACGTACTTCATGAAGATCTGTTTCGCGGTCAGCTCTTCTTCGTGCTTCTCGCTGTAATCGTCCGGATAGTCATTTTTGTACTCTTCAATCGGCGGTAGCCCGCAGGACTGCGGCGTATCGCGCATCAGGGCGAAGGCAATAATCGCCACCAGAATGGCGCCAAAGGCAGGCATATAAAGCGCGGCGTGCCAGTCGTTGAACCAGGCCATCCCCAGCAGGAACAGCAGAGGTGGAAGCCCGCCCCCGACGTTATGCGCGCAGTTCCACACCGATACAATGCCGCCACGCTCTTTCTGCGACCACCAGTGGACCATGGTACGTCCGCACGGCGGCCACCCCATCCCCTGGAACCAGCCGCAGATGAACAGCAGGACAAACATAATGGCAATGCTGGACGTCGCCCACGGCACAAAGCCCATGAACAGCATGACCGCTGCCGCCAGGATCAGACCGGCGGGCAGGAACACGCGCGGATTCGAGCGATCCGACACGGAACCCATGATGAATTTAGAAAAACCGTAGGCGATAGAGATCCCCGACAGCGCGAATCCCAGATCGCCGCGTGAAAAGCCCTGCTCCACCAGATACGGCATGGCGAGCGCAAAGTTTTTACGTACAAGGTAGTACGCCGCGTACCCGAAGAAGATCCCCAGGAAAATTTGCCAACGCAGACGACGGTATAGCGGATCAATTTCTGCCTCTGGCAGACGCGCCCGGTGTGGCGCAGGTTTGAAGATACTGAGCATAACAGCCTCCGTGGCCTTTCAAAAAATGACCAGGCATCTCGTGCCCGGTTACAGAGGCGGGGATGTTAAAAAAACATGCGGTTTGTTACTGTGAATCAACGCACAGATTGTTACAGAAATATGACAGAATGCGCAAAAAAGCGCATGAAATCACGTTTCAGTTTCGAATTTCGCGCGTTTATGTTCGAAATCAAACAAACCACACGATCTATGTGGCTAAATGCTAAAAAACGAACATAGAGGAAAGGCAATGACAATTCACGATCCACGCTACAGCGATGTGATTATCATTGGCGGTGGCGCAACCGGCGCCGGCATCGCACGCGATTGCGCCCTTCGCGGCTTAAGCGTCACGCTACTGGAGCGCCACGATATTGCCACGGGCGCAACCGGACGAAACCACGGCCTGCTCCACAGCGGCGCGCGGTATGCGGTTACCGACGGTGAATCCGCGCGCGAATGTATCGCTGAAAACCAGATCCTCAAGCGCATCGCCCGCCACTGCATTGAGCCGACCGACGGCCTCTTTATTACGCTTCCCGAAGATGACCTCGCCTTTCAGTCAACCTTTATAACCGCCTGCACTGCAGCGGGTATTCAGGCCGAGGCCGTCGACCCGGCGCTGGCGCGGCGGCTGGAGCCGTCGGTGAACCCGGCGCTTATCGGCGCGGTGAAAGTGCCTGACGGCACCGTCGATCCGTTCCGCCTGACCGCCGCCAACATGCTGGATGCCCGCGAGCATGGCGCGCAGATTCTGACCGGACATAAAGTGACCGGGCTTATTCGCGAGGGGCATCGCATCTGCGGCGTGCGGGTGTTTGATACGCAGTACAACGAGCACAGCGAGCTGTATGCCGCCGTGGTTGTCAACGCGGCGGGGATTTGGGGCCAGCGCATTGCGGAGTATGCCGACCTGTCGGTGCGCATGTTCCCGGCGAAAGGCTCGCTGCTGATCCTCGACCACCGCATCAATAACCACGTGATCAACCGCTGCCGCAAGCCGTCTGACGCCGATATCCTCGTGCCAGGCGACACCATTTCGTTAATCGGCACGACCTCCACCCACGTGGACTACAGCGAGATTGACTACAACCGCGTGACCGCCGAAGAGGTCGACATCCTGCTGCGCGAAGGAGAAAAACTGGCCCCGGTGATGGCGCAGACGCGTATTCTCCGCGCCTACGCGGGCGTGCGTCCCCTTGTCGCCAGCGACAACGATCCAAGCGGACGGAACGTCAGCCGGGGCATCGTGCTGCTCGATCACGCCGAGCGCGACGGCATGGACGGTTTTATCACCATCACCGGCGGCAAGCTCATGACCTACCGCCTGATGGCGGAGTGGGCAACCAATGCCGTCTGCCGCAAGCTCGGCAATACCGAGCCGTGCGTCACGGCAGAACAGCTTCTACCGGGATCGCGCCAGTCTACCGAAAAAACGCTGCAAAAAATCATCTCCCTGCCGGCGCCGCTGCGCGGTTCGGCCATCTACCGCCACGGCGACAGAACGCCACAGTGGCTCGGTGAAGGAAGATTGAGCCGCAGTCTGGTGTGCGAGTGCGAAGCCGTTACCGCAGGCGAAGTGCAGTACGCGGTAGAGAACCTGACGGTCAACAGCCTGCTCGATCTCCGCCGCCGCACCCGCGTCGGAATGGGCACCTGCCAGGGCGAGCTGTGCGCCTGCCGTGCGGCCGGGCTGCTGCAGCGTTTTCATACCACCACCGCCACCCAGTCGCTCGATCAGCTCAGCGCGTTTTTGAACGAGCGCTGGAAAGGCATTCAGCCCGTCGCCTGGGGGGATGCCCTGCGCGAAAGCGAATTTACCCGCTGGGTCTACCAGGGGCTTTGCGGCCTGGAGAAGGAGCAACATGATGAAATTTGATACCGTGATTGTCGGCGGCGGGCTGGCAGGCTTGCTTTGCGGCATCAAACTCACGAAGCAGGGGCTGCGCTGCGCCATTATCACCCGCGGCCAGAGCGCCCTGCACTTCTCGTCGGGCTCGCTGGATCTGCTGGACGAAGCGTACCGCGATAAGCTGCCGCCGGAGCACCCCTATCACCTGATTGGCGCGCAGCATATTGACCGCCTGGCGCTGGAAGCCGAAGCGCTGCTGGCGGACAGCGGCGCGCGTCTGAAGGGGAGCGCCAGGCAAAACCATCTGCGCGTTACGCCGCTCGGCACCCTGCGCTCCGCGTGGCTCAGCCCGGAGGAGGTTCCCGTTGCCCCCGTCAGCGCGGGACGAGTGCGGGTGGTGGGTATTAGCGGCTTTCTGGATTTTCAGCCCCATCTCGCGGCGGCATCGCTCTGTCGCCAGGGCGTTAACGCCGACACGGCAGAAATAGAGCTGCCCGAGCTTGATGTCCTGCGCGACAACCCGAGCGAGTTTCGCGCGGTGAATATCGCCCGTTTTCTGGATAACGAGGACAAATGGCCGCTGCTGTATGACGCGCTCAGACCACTCGGCGAAACCTGCGATGCTCTGTTAATGCCCGCCTGCTTTGGTTTAAACGACAACCGCCTGTGGCGCTGGCTGTCGGACCGTCTGCCCTGCACGCTCGGCCTACTGCCCACGCTGCCCCCTTCCGTACCCGGCATTCGCCTGCACACCCAGCTTCAGCGCCAGTTTGTGGCGCAGGGCGGCGTGTGGATGGCGGGTGACGAGGTGAAAAAAATCACCCTGACCGACGGTGCGGTGAGCGAAATCTGGACGCGCAACCACGATGATATCCCCCTTCGTGCCCGCTATACGGTGCTGGCGAGCGGCAGCTTCTTCAGCAACGGGCTGCTGAGCAGCCGGGAGGGCATCCGGGAAGCCATCATGGGGCTGGATGTTCGGCAGATCGCCTCCCGCGCGGACTGGTATCAGAGTGATTTCTTCACGCCACAGCCCTGGCAGCAGTTTGGCGTGATTGTCGATAACCGGCTGCACCCGCAGCTTTCCGGTAAGCCCGTCAGCAATCTCTTTGCCATCGGCTCGCTCCTGGGCGGGTACGATCCCATCGCTCAGGGATGCGGTGGCGGGGTCTGCGCCGTCACGGCGCTGTATGTGGCCGAGCAGATTCGCCAGCGCGTGGAGGCTGAACAATGAACGACACCCGTTTTGAAAGCTGCATTAAATGCACGGTGTGTACCACCGTCTGCCCGGTCAGCGGCGTGAATCCGCGCTACCCTGGACCAAAGCAGGCCGGGCCGGACGGTGAACGCCTGCGCCTGAAGGACGGCAAGCTGTACGACGAGGCACTGAAATACTGCATCAACTGTAAACGCTGCGAAGTGGCCTGCCCGTCGGACGTGAAAATCGGCGATATCATCCAGCGCGCCCGGGCGCGCTACAGCACGCAAAAGCCGTCGCTTCGCGATGCCATTCTGAGCCATACCGATCTGATGGGCAGCGTCTCAACGCCTTTTGCCCCGCTGGTGAATGCCGCGACATCGCTCAAACCGGTGCGCCAGTTGCTGGATGCCACGCTCAGGATTGACCATCACCGAAGCCTGCCGAAATATTCTCACGGCACCTTCCGCCGCTGGTACAAATCCGTTGCGGCGGAACAGGCGCAGTACGCCGACCTGGTGGCTTTTTTCCACGGCTGCTATGTGAATTACAACCACCCGCAGCTGGGTAAAGACCTGCTGAAGGTGCTTAACGCCATGGGAACCGGCGTACAGCTCCTCAGCAAGGAGAAGTGCTGCGGCGTCCCGCTGATTGCCAACGGGTTCATCGATAAAGCGCGCAAGCAGGCCAAAAGCAATGTCACCTCCCTGCGTGAAGCCATCGTCGACAAAGGCATGCCGGTGTTGGCGACCTCGTCCACCTGTACCTTCACCCTGCGCGATGAGTATCCGCACCTGCTGGACGTGGATAACGCCGGACTGCGCGAGCACATCGAGCTGGCGACGCGCTTCCTGTGGCGCAAGCTGGACGGCGGGCAGACGTTGCCGCTGGGGACATTGCCACTGAAAGTGGTCTATCACACGCCGTGTCATATGGAGAAAATGGGCTGGTCGCTCTATACGCTTGAGCTGCTGCGGCTTATTCCAGGCCTGGAGCTGACGGTGCTGGATTCGCGCTGCTGCGGCATCGCGGGAACCTACGGCTTTAAGCGTGAAAACTACGAAACCTCGCAGGCGATTGGCGCCCCGCTGTTCC
The DNA here is from genome assembly GCA_011754535.1 of Enterobacter asburiae. Taxonomy (NCBI): domain Bacteria; kingdom Pseudomonadati; phylum Pseudomonadota; class Gammaproteobacteria; order Enterobacterales; family Enterobacteriaceae; genus Enterobacter; species Enterobacter asburiae. The sequence goes on from JAAQVN010000001.1 coordinate 3,346,997, forward strand.
GCCAGATTGAAGAGAGCGGCGCGGATATCGTGGTGACGGACTGCGAAACCTGTAAATGGCAAATTGAGATGTCCACCAGCAAGCGCTGCGAACATCCGATTAGCCTGCTGGCGAAAGCGCTGGGCTGAACGTAGCCGGGGCGAAAGGCCCCGGCACAGGCGTTACTCAACGAACAGCGACTCGACAACGTTAATCCAGCCGTGCTCGCTGGCAACCTCTTTGCCGTTGAGCCAGCGGCGCAGCATGTTCAGCGCCATCATGGCGCACACCTCCTGACGCACCGCCAGGCTGTGGCGGGTGATGCTCATTTTCACCCGCAGCGCCCAGGTGCCTTCCGGCGTCGCCAGCGCGAAGTTGAGGTATTCCTCATCCAGCCCGCCGACAAACAGCGCCAGACCGGCAAAATGCTTCACCCTTCTCTCGGAAGCCCAGCGGGCGGTTTGCGCCAGGGTCTCCTGCTGGAACGGCACCACTTCGCTGGCGAGCAGCGGCGCGTTGACGCGCGACAGCTGCAGCGCCAGCAGGCCACCGGTGAACTGCTCGCTTAGGGTCACGCTGAGCTGGCGAGTCTGGAGATGTTTTGCAATCTGAACGGGTAACCCTTCCGTCCCTTCAAAAATCAGGCTTTCGCCCGCCACGCGCTGCACCTCGGGCCACAGGGCCAGCATCGCCTCTTTCTGCGCAGCAGGTCCTGTTAATTTGAGTTCAATGATCGGCATAGAGGAGCGATAGCCCATGGACACGCCCGGCGGCAGCGGGAGGCGATCGAGGCTCTGGGCCAGATCGCTTTCCGAGCGGCCAAAGGTCGTCAGGCGCAGGCACAGCGGAGGTTCTGGCAGGGTAAAGCGAGCGCGAAGCCGCGGCAGGATCTGCTGTTCGACCATCACCTTAAATTCGGAAGGTACGCCCGGCGTGAAGAACATCAGGCAGCGGTTCAGCTGCATGGCGAACCCGCATGCGGTACCGACCGGGTTATCAACCAGCTCGGCGCTGGCGGGAATTTCAGCCTGTTTGCGGTTGCTGGGGGCCATGACGCGGCCACGTTCGGAGAAGAAGTGCTCCATCTGCGAAAGCCACGCCTCGTGCAGCACCAGCCCTTCGCCTTTTGCGGTCGCGGCGGCCAACGCGCTGAGATCGTCACCGGTGGGGCCAAGCCCGCCGTTCACGATCAGCACGTCGCACTGTTCGCTGCGCTCGCGCAGAATAGCGACCAGCGACTCAAGATTGTCGCCCACGGTATTGCGGCGCGTTAACGGTAATCCTTGCTCAAAGAAAAGATCGGCAAGCCAGGCAGCATTGGTATCGATAATCTGTCCATGCAGCACTTCGTCGCCGGTGGATAACATCTCCACGTTAATCATTGTGTTCTCCCGCTTATTTGGTCAAAACACTATAGCGCAAACGTGGAAGGGAGATGAGAGAAACTGGCGCGACGGAACGCCGCGCCGGAACGATTAGAAGCCTGCGCTCACGCCCACATACGGGCCATCAGCCAGCGCGTTATCGCGGTTACCGTCTTTACCGGCCAGGTTCAGATAACGATAACCCGCTTCGAGGGTAATCGGACGCATGATGGTCCAGCGCGCGCCGGCGTTGGCTTCTTCATAGCTGTCGATGCCGCTGGAGAGAGAGTCCGGAGAGTAGTAGTACTCACCAAACAGGCCAAAGCTGTCGCCAATTTTCCACTGCAGGCCGCCGCCCACAGCCGCCGCATACCCTTCATCACCGTCGTTCGGGTTGGTATAGATACCTTTACCACCCACGGTGGCCAGGAATGGGCCAAGAGGAATGTTCAGACCGAGGCCGAGGCTGGCCGCATCGCCGTCGTCGTCGTTGTGGGTCCAGCCGCCGGTCATCGCCAGACCGGAGGTTTCAGTACCCATGCCAAAACCGAGGTGGGTATAGTCCTGACCCGCCGAACCATTAACACTAATGGCGTTAGCCGCCGCAGATACAACCATCAGGCCGAGGCCCAGTAATGCCACTTTTTTCATTGTCGCGATCCCGCATAATTATTATAGAGAAGTCCCAAAACCGCGAGATTTTAACCTGAGTCTCCCGGGGATCAAGCACTCTGCGTGCGGCGGACAGGAAGATTGTAACGATTTGAAACCTGCGGCTTTTTTACGTAAGCAGCAGAAAGCGCATTTTGACGCACAGGCCGCCCAGCGTTCCGCTGCGGGTCAGCTGCAAATGACTGCGGTGAAGCCGGGCGATGTCCCCCGCCAGCGCCAGTCCAATCCCGGAACCGGAGGCGTCCCCGACGTTGTCCAGCCGGTGGAACGGCAGCATCGCCTGGTAGATCTGATCCTCTTCGATGCCGGGTCCGCTATCCTCAACGCTCAGCTCAACGGCACCGCCGTCCACGCGCAGGAAAACGGTCACGGTCCCGCCTGCAGGCGTATATTTAATCGCGTTCTCCAGCAGGTTGGCGCACAGCTCGCCCAGCAGAACGTCATCGCCTTCGATCATCACCGGCTGCTGTACGCCGTCATACCCTAAATCGATCGCCTTGCTCCGCGCCTGCGCCAGCCGGGAGAAGCAGCAGTTCTGCACCACCTGAACCAGATCCACGGGCGTAAACTGACGCTCCCCCTGCTCTTTGCCCTTCACGGCTGAAAGCTGCAGCAGCCGCTCGGTGAGCACGATAGTGTCGTCCAGGGTGGCATTCATTGCCCGCAGGCTCTCCTGCCACAGAGCGGGATCCTGGCGAGTGAGGGCGACGGAGACCTGCGTTTTAAGCACCGCCAGCGGGGTTTTGAGCTGGTGCGACGCATCCGCGTTAAAGCGTTCCTGCCGCGAAAGCACGCCGCGCAACCTGTCGATATAGCGGTTAAAGGCAACAATCAGCAACCGGGTCTCCGACCAGGGCAGCAGCTCAGGCAGGGGCGCGAGCAGGCCCGGCTCGCGACGCACCATCAGAGACGAAAGCTGCCGCATTGGGCGCAGCACGCGGCGCAGCAGCCACGCGGTCAGCACCAGCGTCAGCAACACCAGCAGCCCCTGCGAGACCCAGGATGAAAAGAGCAGCTGGCTGGCGAGATAGCGGCGGGACTGGAGCGTCTCCGCGACGTAAATCTCCGCCATGCCAAAAATATTATCTTCATTTACGGGCTGCAGCAGACGCGCCACCCGAATCGCCTGGCCGCGATATTCAGTGTGGTAAAACCAGGCCAGCGCCGGGTAGAGGGTGGTGCGCGACGTCGCAGGCGGCATCTTCGGCAGATCGTCATAGCCGGAGATCACCCGGCCATCGGGGTCGACCACCTTATAGTAGAGCCGGTCGTTCATGTTGAGCTCAAAGCTGTCGAGCACCACCCAGGGCACGTCCACCGCCAGCCTGCCGTTGTGCACCTCCAGCCGCTCTGAGATGGTGCGAGCAGAAGATAACAGCGTGCGGTCGTAAGCCTGCGTGGCCGCCTGCAGCGCGCTGACGTAGCTGTTAAAGGCCGACAATCCCCACAGCAGCAGCAGCGGCAGGCCAAGGAAAAGCAGCAGCTGCAGGTAGAGCGACTGCGGCTTAACCCACCTCATCGCCGCACTCCAGCACGTACCCAAGCCCCCGCAGGGTGGTGATCCGCACGCCGCTGCCGGCCAGTTTCTTACGCAGGCGGTGAATATAAAGATCGATGCTTTCAGGGCTGACGTCGTCGTTAAGGCTGAATACCTGGTCGAAAAGCTGCTGACGTGAAACCGGACGGGTCCGGCGGTGCATCAGCACTTTCAGCAGGGAGAGCTCGCGCGGCGTCAGGGAAAGCGGTTCATCGCGCAGCAGGAAAAAGCCCTCGTCGTCATACTCCAGCTCCCCAAGGCGCTGGCGCTCCTGCGTCCGCCCCTCGCTTCGGCGCAACAGGGCGCGCAGACGTGCGTCAAGCTCCTCCAACTCAAACGGTTTTGGCAGATAGTCGTCTGCCCCGGCGTTCAGTCCCTTCACCCGATCCGCCACGTTGCTTCGGGCGGTAAGAAACAGCACCGGCAGCGTCTGCCCCCGTTTTCTGAGGCGATGGACCACTTCGAGACCGTCAAAACCGGGCATGCCGATGTCCAGAATAGCAACCGCGTAATTTTCACCCTGCAGCAGATGGTCGGCGGCGCGCCCGTCGGAGACGCAGTCCACGGCAAAGCCTTCCTGCACCAGCGCTTTCTCCAGCCAGTGAGCCAGCTCACGATTATCTTCTGCCAGTAAGAGACGCATGTCACATCCTGTAAAGTTGGTTCCCCATTGAAAGGGAAATGAAAGGTTATTGTTTTAACAATCACGCAACGGAACCGCTACAAGGTGGTTCACATAATCAGAAAAAAGACCCATACCCGTACCCCGGCGTGAGGATAAACGATGAAAAAACAATTACTTTCTACCCTTGCTGCAAGCGTATTGCTGTTGAGTACCTCTGTCGTTCAGGCCCAGGACGCTCCGTCCCGTACCGAATGTATCGCCCCGGCCAAGCCGGGCGGCGGCTTCGATCTCACCTGCAAACTGATTCAGGTTAGCCTGCTGGAGACGAAGGCCATCGAGAAACCGATGCGCGTCACCTACATGCCCGGCGGCGTGGGCGCGGTGGCCTATAACGCCATCGTCGCACAACGACCCGCAGAAGCGGGAACGGTGGTGGCCTTCTCCGGCGGCTCGCTGCTGAACCTGTCGCAGGGCAAGTTTGGCCGCTACGGCGTGGACGACGTGCGCTGGCTGGCGACCGTCGGCACCGACTACGGGATGATTGCCGTACGTGCCGATTCCCCGTGGAAATCCCTGAAAGATCTGCTGACCGCTATGGAAAAAGATCCGAACAGCGTGGTGATTGGCGCAGGGGCGTCTATCGGGAGCCAGGACTGGATGAAAGCGGCCCTTCTCGCCCAGCAGGCAAAGGTTGACCCGCACAAGATGCGCTACGTGGCCTTTGAAGGCGGCGGCGAACCGGTCACGGCGCTGATGGGCAACCACGTTCAGGCCGTTTCCGGCGATCTCAGCGAGATGGTGCCGTACCTGAGCGGGGATAAAATCCGCGTGCTGGCGGTCTTCTCAGAAAACCGACTGCCGGGGCAGCTGGCGAACGTCCCGACCGCCAAAGAGCAAGGTTATAACCTGGTCTGGCCAATCATCCGCGGGTTCTTCGTCGGGCCAAAAGTGACCGATGCCGAGTACCAGTGGTGGGTCGACGCGTTCAACAAACTTCAGCAGACCGAAGAGTTTAAGAAACAGCGCGATCTGCGCGGGCTGTTTGAGTTTAACCTGACCGGTAAGCCGCTTGATGAGTACGTGAAAAAACAGGTGAATGACTACCGCGAGCAGGCGAAAGCCTTTGGCCTGGCGAAATAAGCGGAGGCGCTATGAGCGATCGTATTTTTGCCGGGATATGGCTGCTGCTCTGCGTTGGCGGGATGTTTGTCGCCTGGCAGATCCACAGCGAATACAGCTATGAACCCGTGGGGCCCCGCCCCTTCCCGATGGGCATCGTCGGCCTGATGCTGCTCTGCTCGGTGGCGCTGCTGCTTCGCCACCCGGATACCGTCGAGTGGCCGCCGCGTCGCATTCTGCAGCGTCTGCTGGTGATGGTGATCGTGCTGCTGATGTATGCCTGGGGCTTTGAATGGCTCGGCTTCCCGGTGGCAACAGCTATCCTGACGATGGTCATCGGCATGCTGTTTAACGCCACCCTCCCCGCGGCGGGGATCTCTGGCGTGGTGATGGGGATTTTACTGTGGTATGCCTTTGACCGCCTGCTGGACGTGACCTTACCGCTCGGCGCCTGGCTTAATTAACGGAGCACGCTATGGATACCTGGATTTACCTCTCGCAGGGGTTCGCCGTGGCGATGACCCCGGAAAACCTGGTGATCGCCCTGATAGGCTGTTTCGTGGGGACGATTGTCGGCCTGCTGCCGGGCCTTGGGCCGATCAACGGCGTGGCGATTTTACTCCCGCTGGCGTTTGCCCTGCATCTGCCTGCGGAGTCGGCGCTGATCCTGCTGGCAACGGTCTATATCGGCTGTGAATATGGCGGACGCATTTCGTCAATCCTGCTTAACGTGCCGGGGGATGCGGCGGCGATCATGACCGCACTGGACGGCTACCCGATGGCGCGGCAGGGACGCGGCGGCGTGGCGCTCTCCATCTCTGCGGTCAGTTCATTCTTTGGCTCAATGATTGCCATTGGCGGCATCATTCTGTTTGCGCCTGCGCTGGCCCAGTGGTCTCTGGCGTTTGGTCCGGCAGAATATTTTGCCCTCATGGTGTTCGCCATTGCCTGCCTCGGCAGCATGATGGCGCAAAATCCGCTGAAGTCGTTTTTGTCCGCGCTGATTGGCTTAGGGTTAGCCACCGTCGGCGTGGATGCTAACACCGGGGTTTATCGCTTTACCTTCGACAGCGTTCACCTGTCCGACGGCGTGCAGTTCATCGTGGTCGTGATCGGCCTGTTCTCTGTGTCTGAGATCTTACTGATGCTGGAACATACCAGCAGCGGGCAGACGCTGGTGCGCAAAACCGGCCGGATGCTCTTTAGCGCTAAAGAGGGCGCGCAGTGCATCGGCGCCACGCTGCGCTCGTCGGTGATTGGCTTCTTCGTCGGCATCCTGCCGGGCGCCGGGGCCACTATCGCCAGTGCCATCACCTACATGACCGAGAAGAAGCTCAGCGGCAACAGCGACAGCTTTGGTAAAGGCGATATTCGCGGCGTCGCCGCGCCTGAGGCGGCTAATAACGCCTCGGCATGTGGCTCGTTTATCCCGATGCTGACCCTGGGCGTGCCGGGTTCCGGCACCACGGCGGTGATGATGGGCGCGCTGACGCTCTATAACATCACGCCCGGCCCGGCGATGTTTACCGAGCAGCCCGATATTGTCTGGGGGCTGATTGCCGCACTGCTGATCGCTAACGTGATGCTGCTGGTAATGAATATCCCGCTGATTGGGCTGTTCACCCGCATGCTAACCATTCCCCTGTGGTTCCTTGTGCCCGCCATTGCCGCCGTCTCTGCGGTGGGGGTGTACGCGGTACACAGCACCACGTTTGACCTGGTGCTGATGGTGGTCCTGGGCGTGTTCGGCTACATCTTGCGAAAAATGCACTTCCCGATGTCACCACTGATTTTGGGCTTTGTGCTGGGTGAGATGCTGGAGCAGAACCTGCGCCGCGCCCTGTCCATCAGCAATGGCAATGTGTCGATACTGTGGGACAGCAGCGTCGCGAAGGTTCTGTTAGCGCTGGCAGTAATGGTGATTGTGGTGCCGCCGGTGTTGCGCCTGCTGCGTCGTCGCCAGCGCAAACCGGAGCCGGATATCGGCTAACTACACGGACAGCTGGGCATTCACCCACTGTTTTAACGCCTGGCGGGAGATCTTAATCCCGCCATTTTTTAGCTCAGCCGGCAGCACCAGCCAGTGAACAGGCTGCTCAAAGCGTGCCAGCCTGCCCTGTACCCAGGTCGGGAGACGGGTGATATCCGTTCCCGGCTCGCACTCCACCACCGCTACCGGGCGCTGTCCAAACTCGGCGTCATCCAGCGGGACGATAAACACCTGGTTAATCTGCGGGTGCGCGGCGATAACGCGCTCCAGCGATTCCGGCTGGATCCCCTCTCCTCCGCTGAAAAAGAGGTTGTCCATGCGGCCTAAAATCGTCAGACGGTCGCCATGCCATTCCCCGCGATCGCGGGTGGCGAACCAGCCCTGCGCGTTGGTCAGCGGAATTAGCGCGCCGTCCCGCCAGTAGCCGGAAGCCATGCTTTGCGCTTTGATCCAGACTTCACCGTTAACGACCTGCACCTCTCTGCCCGGCAGCACACAGCCCACATCCGGATCGCCGTCAGCCTCTTTTGCGCAAACGGTAGAGGCAAACTCGGTCAGGCCGTAGCCGCAGTACGTCCGAATCCCCTGCTCCCGGGCCTTTTGGGTCAGCGTCACGGGAATGGCCGCCCCGCCAAGCAAAACCGCTTTCAATGCGATGTGGCTTTCGCTATTCAGCAGACGCCAGAGCTGGGTCGGCACCAGCGAGGCGTGGGTGCAGCCGCGCAGCGCCTGCTCCAGCGGCTGCTTCTCGCGCACGGTCAAGCGCGCACCGGCCTGCAGCCAGCGCCATAAAATCCCCTGGCCGGAAACGTGAAACAGCGGCAGCGAAAGCAGCCAGTCGTCGTTATCTCCGTAAGGCATCAGCGACAGCACGCCGCGAGCGCTGGCAAGATGGGCGTCGCAGGTATGCACCGCCGCCTTCGGCAGCCCGGTGGATCCGGAAGTCAGCGTCATGGAGGCCAGCCGCGTCGGTTGCCACGCAGCGCAGTACGTATCCGCTGGCTCGCGCATGCTCAGGGCATGAAGACCGTCGTAGCGGCCATCCAGCACCAGCGCAAAGCGCAGCGTCATCTGCGGGATCAGCACGTCAAGCAGCGGACGCGGCAGCTGCGGATTAACGGGAAGAATACGCGCCCCGCACTGCAGCAGCGCCAGCCATGCCAGCAGCGTTTGCGGGTGGTTATAGGCCAGCAGCAGTACGCCGTCGCCCTCCGCCCCCCCCTGCTGATGAAAGCCTGCCGCAAGGCGGTCGACGCGCGCGCACAGCTGGCGCCAGGTGAGCGCTTCGTCATTCAGCCTCAGGGCCGGTTTATCGGCAAAACGCGCGCACCAGTGCCGCCAGGGCCAGTCGGTAAAGCTCATAGCAACGGCTCCAGCGCCTCTGCGTCGAGGCACGGCAGCGCGCTGTCCGGCCACGTGCGGATAAGCTGCGCCTGCATCAGATTAAGCGTGTCGAGGCCAGGAACCGTGTCCGGCGTTAGCCAGGCGGCAATGCGCGCCAGCTGACTCAGCCCAAGGCTGGACTCAATCGACGAGCTGATCACCGCCGTCAGCCCCAGCGCGTGCGCCGCCGCGACCTGCTCGCGCACCTTCGCCAGGCTGCCGGTCAACGTTGGCTTAATCACCACCGCGCTGACGCCGGGCTCGGCGACAAATTCAAAATCGTCCTCGCGCAGGCTTTCATCCCAGGCGATAGCAATCCCCGTGTCGCGGGCAAAGGCGCGCGAATCATCGCGGGTTTTGCACGGTTCTTCGAGGAAGGCAATGCGGCTGCGGTACGCCGGGTTGACGTACTTCGCGAACTGCTGCGCCTTAAGCGGCGTCCAGGCGCGGTTGGCATCCAGACGCAGGTGCAGATCGGGGATTGCTTCCAGCAGCAGGTTAGCGACCATTCCGTCGCGCACCGCTTCGTAGAGACCGACTTTAATTTTCGCCACTTTCTCGCCCGGCATGGCGGAGAGCTGCGCGAACAGCTCGTCCGGATCTCCCGTGCAGAGCGGTGCCGCGCGGTAATTAGCCTCTTTCGGCAGGCTGCCGTCCAGCTCCGCCAGCGCACAGCTGATACCAAACGCCGCGGAAGGCGCGTCCGGCAACGCCAGGTTTGTGCCATCACGCCACGCCTTTGCCCACGTCAACAGCGCAGCCTGCGCGTCATCCAGCGACTCCAGGCTAAAACCCGGCAGAGGCGAAATCTCGCCCCAGCCTTCCCGCTCGTCCTGCTGCAGATGGACGAAGAAGCCGTCACGATTTTTTAACCGCCGTTCACGCAGCACCACGCCCGCGTCCATCGGTATCTGCCAGCGGTAAACCTGCGCGCGACGCATTACGGGTTCCGTTTGTATTTGCTGAAGTCCGGCTGGCGTTTTTCGTTAAACGCGTTGCGTCCTTCCTGACCCTCTTCAGTCATGTAGAACAGCATGGTGGCGTTGCCCGCCAGCTCCTGCAGGCCCGCCTGACCGTCGCAGTCGGCGTTGAGCGCGGCCTTCAGGCAGCGCAGCGCCATCGGGCTGTTTTGCAGCATTTCGCGGCACCAGCGCACGGTCTCTTTTTCGAGATCGCCAATCGGTACCACGGTATTGACCAAGCCCATATCCAGCGCTTCCTGAGCGTTGTACTGACGGCACAGGAACCATATTTCGCGAGCTTTTTTCTGCCCGACGATGCGCGCCATATAGGACGCGCCCCAGCCGCCGTCGAAAGAGCCCACTTTCGGGCCGGTCTGGCCGAAGATGGCGTTTTCCGCGGCGATAGTCAGGTCACACATCATGTGCAGCACGTGGCCGCCGCCGATGGAGTAACCCGCTACCATCGCCACCACCGGTTTCGGACAGGTGCGGATCTGGCGCTGGAAATCGAGCACGTTCAGGTGGTGCGTACCCGCATCGTCCTGATATCCGCCGTAGTCGCCACGCACTTTCTGATCGCCACCGGAGCAGAAGGCTTTCTCACCTTCGCCGGTCAGCACAATCACGCCGATGCTGTCGTCGTAGCGCGCATCCGCCAGGGCCTGAATCATCTCTTTGACGGTCAGCGGACGGAAGGCGTTACGCACCTGCGGACGGTTGATGGTGATTTTGGCAATGCCGTCGGTGGATTTGTGGTAACGAATGTCGGTGTAGCCTTCGGAGCAGTCCTGCCATTCAACCGGCGCATAAAGCATATGTTCATCAGGATAGATCATAGAGTGTCCTTTATTCGAAGACGCAGTATCTGAGCCAGACTCGCGGCAACCGCGTCGGGGTTTTCCCGGTGGGCGTTGTGTCCGGCGTTGGGAATCGCATGGCGAACGGCGTCCAGCTCAGCGGCCAGGGCCGCGAACTTCTCATCCCGTTCACCATAGAGATAGTCAAAAGGGAAATTGCATACGCTAATCGCGGCACGCAAATCGGGCTGCACGGCCAGCGATGTTGCGTCGAGCATCTTCGCCAGCGTCGCGCCGTTGTTCTGGCTGCGCAGGGTAACAAGCGCCTTGCGCTGGTCGTCTGTGAGGGAAGCAAACACGGGCTGTTGATACCAGTCGGTAAAAACCGTTTCCAGCGGTTCGGTGCGAAAACGCGTTGCCCAGCGATGGTCGGATAACCGCCGCGCAGTGCGCTCGTTCTCATCCTGCAGGCCCGGATGCCCACCTTCAACAATCACCCCAAGCAGCCCCTTCGGCTGCTGGCAGGCATGAAACATCGCAATGCGGCCGCCGAGGGAGTACCCCACCAGCCAGAAGTTTAGTATGTTGTAACTAAGAAGGGTTCGGGTGAGCAAATGACTCATCTCATCGAACCCCGTCACGGTTATCTCCCCTGACTCACCGTGGCCCGGCAGGTCAAGATAGAGCCGGGGATACTCGCTGAGCGTCTTCCCGACATCCTGCCACTCGCGGCAGTCGCCGGAAAAACCGTGCAAAAAGACCAGCCAGGGATAGCCTGGCTTTCCGGCCTGCTGCACGCCCGAGAGGATCACAGCTGGCTCACCTGCGCCAGCAGGCTTTGCAGGGTCTGCGCGCCGTCGGCCTCGTTCACCACCAGCTCAATCAGCGTCGCGCCCGGCTGCTTCCAGGCGGTGCTTAACGCCGCATCCAGCTGTTCCCAGCTTTCCGGACGATGGTATTTCAGGCTAAACATCGCCGCGGCGTGTTCAAACTGCACGTTCTGCGGCATCAGATAGAAGCGCTCGCGCTCGCTCTGGGGCGTCGGTAACAGGGAGAAGATCTGCCCGCCGTTATTATTGACTACAATCAGCACAAACGGTGCGGATGCCTGACGCAGCAGCGCCAGCGCGTTGAGATCGTAGAGCGCCGAAAGATCGCCCACGATCGCCAGCGTCGATTTCGCGCTGGCGCGCTGCACGCCTGCCGCCGTCGAGATCAGCCCGTCGATGCCGCTGGCACCACGGTTGCTGTAAACCGGATAGCCCGCCGGCAGCTTCGAAAAGGCGTCAATCAACCGCACGACGAGGCTGTTACCGACAAACAGCTGGCCCTGTTCAGGCAGGTACCGGCGAATACGGTGCGCCAGCCCGGCTTCGCTGAATGCCTCACAGCGCGCTTTGGTGATTTCCCACGCCTGACGCGACAGCTCCGGGATCGCCACCGCCCAGGGCTGACGTTTTTCCGCCGGGTGCAGTTCCAGCCAGCTGTCAATTTCGCTCACCAGACGACGGCCGCGATGGTGCGCCGGGTCGAGCCGCCCTTCCAGCGCGTCCACCACCCAGTACTCTTCAGGCGTGCAGGTCGCCTGCCACTGCAGCAGACGTTTGCCGGTAAGGCTTGCGCCGATCTGGACCACAATCTGCGCCTGTGAAAGCTCAGTAACCGCTTTCGCGTTACCCAGCCAGAGATCGGCGCACGGCAGCGGCTGACCGGTCTGGGAAAGCACGTCGCCAATCAGCGGCCAGCCAAGGGTTTGCGCCCATTCGGCGACCCGCCTGCCTTCGGCGGCGCTCATGCGCCCGGCGATGACCACGCCGCGCTTCTGCCGCCAGAAGAACCAGTCGCGCTGCTTCGCGCTCTCAAGATGCGTCTGCTCGCGCAGCCACGGCTTTTCGCTCTGCCACCAGTCGCCGAGTGACTGCTGCCAGTCAATACCGGTATCGTCCAGCTCCCCGTAAAGCGGTTCGGCAAACGGGCAATTGATATGCAGCGCCCCGCTGCGCAATGTTGCCATGGCGTGATCGACGGTGGAGACCAGCCAGCTTGCCGGAATATCCTTGGTAGGACGCGGTAACGAAACCGTCTGTGAGGGATGCGAAGAAAAAAGTCCCGGCTGGCGTATGGCCTGATTGGCGCCACAGTCGATTAGCTCAGGCGGGCGGTCGGCCGTCAGCAGGATCAGCTTTTCACCGGTTAACCCGGCTTCAATCAGTGCCGGATAGAGGTTCGCCACGGCGGTACCGGAGGTGACGATCACCGCCACGGGTTCTTTGCTAACCTTCGCCAGCCCGAGCGCGAGATGGCCAAGGCCGCGTTCGTCAAAATGGGTGTGGTGAATCAACGCCCGGTTTTCAGCGGCTGCCAGCGTCAGCGGCGTTGAACGAGAACCCGGTGCAATACACACGTGCCTGACGCCATGGCGCGTCAGGGCTTCAAGGATCACCGCCGCCCAGCGTCGGTTAAAAGAACTTACTGACATGAGATTGTCCGGTATCAAGAATGCGACACAGTATAAATAATAGAAAAAATTGGAATTTTGATATGAATCGGGATTGCGCGAATCTGTATTAATCCCTTAGGAGCAGAGAGCGCAATCCGGCGGCTTTGTTTTCAATCTCCTGCCACTCCTGCTCCGGGTCAGACCCGCTGACAATGCCCGCCCCGGCGTAGAGCCGCAGGGCGTCTTCCCGGACGCGCGCCGAGCGCAGCGCCACGCAGAACTCGCTTTGCTCGGGGGATAAATACCCGGCTGAACCGGCGTACCACTCGCGGTTGAAGGGTTCTACGTGCTGTATAAACTCACGCGCAGGTTGTCGCGGTAGCCCGGCTACCGCCGCCGTCGGCTGGAGCACGTGCAGGCACAGCTCATCGTCGGCCTGCTTAAGCTCGGTCCAGATACAGCGGCGTAAGTGCTGAACTTTACGCAAGCGGACGACCTGAGCCGGCAATACCTCCAGCGTCTGCGTATGGTGCTGAAGACGCTGGCAGATATCTTCCACCACCAGCATATTTTCGCGCTGGTTTTTATCGTCATTCAGCAGCCACTCGCCGAGACGCTGCGCCTGCTTATCGTCAGTATGGCTGGCAACGGTACCCGCCAGCGCTTCGGTGCGCAGCAGCTTGCCGCGCCGCCGCCAGAGACGCTCTGGCGTGGAGCCGAGAAACGCATTGCTGGCGTCGAATATCATGCAAAAATGATAGCAGTTTAAATTCAAGGCGCGGCTGGCGGCCATCAGCGCGACGGGGTTAACGCGCTGTTTACACTGCAAATCGGTTGCACGGGCGAGAACCACCTTTTCGAAATCACCGCGTGCAATCGTCTCTGTCGCTTTGCCGATAAGGCTAAGCCATTGCGGTTTTTCCGGATGATGGGTTTCGCGCTCAACCTGCACGGAGAGCGGGCGGATAGCCCGGGCAGGAAGCAGTTGCTGTAAGAACGCCCGCGCGGTGCGGGCGTCGTCCTCAAGCGAGCTGTCGCTCCACAGCTGCAGGCGCAACGTGGCGTGGCCAGCGGTACGACGCCACAGCAGACGCGGTAAAAAGAGGCTGCCCTGCTCCGGGTTAAACGCGTTCAGGCCGCAGATACGGGTATCTTCAGGCGCGTGTTGCGCGCGCAAAAACTGCGAGGCTAACGCCAGAGAGGAGAATTGGGTGACCGCTCCCAGCGCGGCCAGCTCTTCATCGCCGTTACGCTGTTGCCAGTAAAACTGCGGATAGCACTGCTGCTCGCCCAGCCAGGCGAGGGGATCGAAGGCATCGTTTAACGGGAAAGAGACGTCGAATTGACGCAGACCGGATGTTGCAGGTAACGCTTGCGCAAGCTGGGTACGCAGGTGCTCCAGCGCGAGGAAAATCGAATTCACGCGAACCTCTCCCTGTTAAAACCTCATATTATACGGGGTACCATAAGAAATATCAGTACCCACGTATAGGGAGTGGTTAAGCGCCTTAACGACGGGCCAGCAGCAGCCCCAGCACCAGCCCTACGGCTGCCCCCACCCCAATGCCCTGCCACGGTTTTTCATGGACGTAGTCATCGGCACGATAAACCGCTTTTTTGGCGCGGTAGTAATACGTATCAGACGCATGGCTGACGCGGTTTTTAACGTCGTGGAGCGCCTGCTCTGCACGGGCTTTCAGCTCGATATATTTCTGATCGGCAGGGTCGCCTGAGGAACGTAACACCTCTTCCAGCGTTTCGCTCAGTAAGGTCAGGTCGTCGTCGATACGGGTATCCCAGGATTGAAATGACATATTTTTCTCCATGTTAGTACACCAGTCCGCTAACTATAGACAACGACGCGCCATTACGCCTGTTTCGCTTCGCGCGCCATGCCGATGTGCGGAATACCGTCTTCGTCGTAGATGTCGGTGACCGGCATAAAACCGAAATGACCGTAGAAGGATTGCAGGTGCGCCTGCGCGCCCAGGTATAACGCCTTGTCCGGCCACTGTTTTTGGCACGCCTCCAGCGTTTTTTCCATCAGCCGATAGCCCAGCTTTTCACCGCGCGCGTTACCGCTGACGATAACCCGACCTATCGCGACGGGCTCGACATCGTCCTCGCTTTTCAGAATCCTCGCATACGCCACCAGCTCGCCATCCTTCCAGCCAAGGATATGGCGGTTTTCGCCAACGAGGTCATCGCCGTCGATGTCCTGATACGGGCAGGTCTGTTCAACCACAAACACTTCGCAGCGCAGTTTAAGCAGCGCATAGAGCGAATGAACGGTGAGCTCACTATGATGTAAATCTTGCCACTGGATCATCTCTTTCTCCTTCCTGGGGTTCATCACGTTATACTAAACCCCTCCCCGTTCGGCAAAGGGCTGATTGCGTTATGGAACTGATTTTTCTGGGTACGTCCGCTGGCGTGCCAACCCGCTCACGAAACGTGACGGCAATTCTGCTGGATCTTAAGCATCCCACCCGCGGCGGGCTGTGGCTGTTTGACTGCGGTGAGGGGACGCAGCATCAGCTGTTACATACCTCGTATCACCCCGGCAAGCTGGACAAAATTTTTATTACTCATCTTCATGGCGACCATCTGTTTGGCCTTCCCGGCCTGCTGTGCAGCCGCTCTATGGCCGGTAACGCCAACCCGCTGACGATTTACGGGCCTGCGGGTATTCGTGAATTTGTTGAAACCACGCTGCGCCTGAGCGGGTCGTGGACCGATTATCCGCTGGAGGTGGTTGAGATTACCGAAGGCCAGGTATTCGATGACGGAGATTATCGGGTTAGTGCTCAACCGCTCAATCATCCTGTGGAATGCTATGGCTACCGTGTTGAAGCGCATGACAAACCCGGCGCGCTGGATGCCGCCGCGCTGATGGCCGACGGCGTAAAACCCGGTCCGCTGTTCCAGCGACTCAAACAGGGCGAGACCGTCACGCTGGAGGACGGACGCGCCATCAACGGCCAGGATTATCTCTCCGCACCGCAGCCAGGCAAAAAACTGGCGATTTTTGGCGATACGGCCCCCTGCCCGACGGCGCTCACGCTTGCCCGGGGCGTGGACGTGATGGTGCACGAAGCCACGCTGGAGACGGCGATGGAAGAGAAAGCCAACGGCCGCGGCCACAGCTCAACGCGTCAGGCGGCGCAGCTTGCCCGTGATGCGGGTGTAGGGAGACTGATCGTCACTCATGTTAGCTCCCGCTACGACGCGCGGGGGTGCGCAAGCCTGCTGGCAGAGTGCCTGGCGGTGTTCCCGGCGTGCGAGCTGGCCGAAGATTTCGCTAAGGTCAGCGTTTAACCCTTCATTTTTCTCTCAGAATGCCGATAACGATTAAAAGGTCAGCATTTCTCTCGAGGGTAGAATGGATAATTTCCAGAAAGATATTGATGACAGGGCGAATCTCACCCTGTCGAACCGTTTTGAACTGTTGCTGTTCCGTCTTGGCACCTCTCTGAACGAAAATAAATCCGAGCTGTTTGGCATTAACGTTTTTAAGCTGCGTGAAATTGTGCCGATGCCGGAATTCACAAAACCCGCCGGGATGAAATCACCGCTGATGGGGATGGTGAATATACGCGATCAGGTGATCCCGGTGATCGACCTGGCCGCCGTGGCGGGCTGTAAGCCCACCACCGGGCTGAACATCCTGCTGATCACCGAATACGCCCGCAGCGTGCAGGCCTTTGCCGTGGAATCGGTTGAGAACATCATGCGTCTGGACTGGAAGCAGGTGCACGCGGCGGAAACCGCCGTCAGCGGCCGCTATATCACCAGCATTGCCTGCCTCGATGAGAAAACGGATACCAACGATCTGGCGATGGTGCTGGACGTTGAGCAGATCCTGTATGACATCACCCCGGCCAATCACGATCTGCACGCGACCAATCTGAAGACTACCAAATTCAACATCAAGCCGGGTTCGGTCGCCATTGTGGCGGAAGATTCCAAAGTAGCGCGTTCGATGCTGGAGAAAGGTCTGCAGGCGATGGAGATCCCGGCGCAGTTGCACATCACCGGCAAAGACGCGTGGGAGAAAATTGGCGTGCTGGCCGCTCAGGCGCAGGCTGAGGGTGTGCCGATCACAGACAAGATCGCCCTGGTGCTGACCGACCTCGAAATGCCGGAGATGGACGGATTTACGCTGACGCGCAAAATCAAAACCGACCCGGTCCTGAAAGATATTCCGGTGGTGATCCACTCGTCCCTTTCCGGCAACGCTAACGAAGATCATATTCGCAAGGTGAAGGCGGACGGGTATGTGGCGAAGTTTGAGCTGAACGAGCTGTCGTCGGTGATTGAAGAGGTGCTGGACCGCTCGATGAAGAAGATTGACGGGCCGTTGATTAGCAGGAAACAGCTGGCTTAAGTCCTGTGCGGGCTGGTGCCCTCACCCCATCCCTCTCCCACAGGGAGAGGGCGCAAACCATAAAAAACCCGCCAAGGCGGGTTTTTTGTTTTTACATTAATGGCATCGCTCGCTGCACAATATCAATCAGCGGCTGCGGATAGATACCGAAGATCAGCACCAGCAGCGCGGAGATGAGTACCACGATCCCCCCGGCGCTGTACTGCCAGTTGGATGGCGCATCACGGTTGAGCTGCTGAGGCGCACTCAGATACAGGCTCACCGCCACGCGCAGGTAGTAGTAGAGGCCAATCGCGGAGCCAATCACCACGCCCGCAGTCAGCCACCACAGGTGCGCCTGCACACCGACGGCCAGCACGTAGAACTTACCGATAAAGCCCAGCGTCATTGGGATACCTGCCAGAGAGAGCATCATCACGGTCATCACCGCGGACAGGATCGGACGGTGCCAGAACAGACCACGGTAGGAGAACAGTGAATCGGCATCCGGGCCACGGTACGGGCTGGACATCAGGCTCACCACGCCGAAGGCGCCGAGGCTGCTGAACAGGTAACCTGCCAGATACACGCCCACAGCTTCCATTGACATCTCACCGCTCTGCAGCGCAATCAGCGCCACCAGCAGGTAGCCCAGATGAGAGATGGACGAGTAGCCCAGCAGACGCTTGATGTTGGTCTGGCTCAGCGCCATCAGGTTACCGAAGATGATGGAGACGAACGCGATAATGCCCAGCACCACGCGAACCGCTTCGCTGTCACCGACCGGCGCGTACAGGAACAGACGCATGACCACACCGAAGATAGCGATTTTGCTCGCCGTCGCCAGGAAGGTCGACACAGGCGCCGGAGCGCCCTGGTAGACGTCTGGCGTCCACAGGTGGAACGGAACCAGAGAGAGCTTGAAGCCGAGGCCAACGATCATCATGCCCAGACCCGCCAGCAGCAGCGGCTCATGCAGCATGCCGTCACCGAGGCTCTTGCCGAGCGCCATGAAGGAGAGGTTACCGGACTGCGCGTACAGCAGCGCAATGCCAAACAGCAGGAACGAGGACGCAGCAGCAGACAGAATGGTGTACTTGATGCTCGCTTCCAGAGAACGCTTCTGGCGGAAGGCGTAACCAATCAGGCCGAACAGCGGCAGTGAGATCAGCTCAATACCGAGGAACAGCGCGGCCAGGTGGTTGGCATTCGCCAGCAGAATGCCGCCCAGTGCGGCAATCAGAACCAGCAGGTAAAACTCTTCTTTGTTGTCGTTGTAGCCTTCAAGCCACGGGTACGCAAAGGTACAGGTCGCCAGGCTCGCCAGCAGCACCAGACCGGTGTAAAGCATGGCATAGCCGTCAACGCGCATCAGCGGGGTGACGTCCATCGCCCCGCCCTGGCCAACAAACCAGAGAGAGACTAACGCGGCGTTCAGTCCGATGACCGACAGCGTGGCATTCAGGAAGTGATTGCGTCGCCACGCAATGGAGAGCATCACAACCACCACCGTCAATCCGACGATCAGCAGCGGTAGCAGCGCGATCAGTTGTTGTGGAGTTATTGTCATGGCGAATTACGGCCTTGTAGTAGAAGCAGAATTAACAAACCACTGCTGGATGTTACCCATCGCGCTGTGCGAGGTATCCAGAATCGGCTGCGGGAAGAACCCCAGCAGCACCAGCAGTACGACCAGCAGCAGGATGATGAACAGCTCGCGCAGCGACATCCCCGGCAGTTCTTGAGCAGCAATTTCGCTCTTCGCTTTACCGAAGTAAGCGCGGTGCAGCATCGCCAGCGAGTATACGGAAGCGAACACCAGACCAAAGGTGGAGATCACGGTAATCACCGGTACCACTTTGAAGCTGCCGAACAGAATCATAAATTCGCCGACGAAGTTACCGGTACCCGGCATCCCCAGGGTAGCCACCGCGAAGAACATGGACAGCGCTGGCAGCCACTTAATTTTGCTCCACAGACCGCCCATCATACGCATGTCGCGGGTATGCAGACGTTCGTACAGCTGACCGCACAGGATGAAGAGGCCGGCTGCGGACAGACCGTGCGCAATCATCTGGATCACCGCGCCCTGGTACGCCAGTTGGCTGCCGGTGTAGATAGCAATCAGCACGAAGCCCATGTGGGAAACGGAGGTGTAGGCAATCAGACGCTTGATGTCGTACTGCGTGAAGGCCATCCACGCGCCGTAGAAGATACCGATTACGCCCAGCCACATGGCGATTGGCGCGAACTCTGCGGAAGCATTCGGGAACAGCGGCAGTGCGAAGCGCAGCAGACCGTAGGCCGCCGTTTTCAGCAAGATGCCCGCCAGGTCAACGGAACCCGCCGTTGGTGCCTGAGAGTGCGCGTCTGGCAGCCAGCCGTGCAGCGGAACCACCGGCATTTTCACCGCGAAGGCGATGAAGAAGCCCAGCATCAGCAGGTATTCAACGCCGTGGGACATTGGCGTCTTCAGCAGATCTTCGTAGTTGAAGGTCCAGGTGCCGGTCGCGCTGTGGTGAACAAACACCAGCGCCAGAATCGCAATCAGCATCACCAGACCACTCGCCTGGGTATAGATGAAGAATTTGGTTGCCGCCGTGATACGCGTTTTACCGTCGGACGCCTTGTGGCCCCACAGCGCGATCAGGAAGTACATCGGCACCAGCATCATCTCCCAGAAGAAGAAGAACAGGAACATGTCGATGGCAAGGAACACGCCGATCACGCCGCCCAGGATCCACATCAGGTTCAGGTGGAAGAAGCCCTGGTATTTTTCGATTTCTCGCCAGGAGCAGAGTACCGCCAGAACGCCGAGCAGACCGGTCAGCACTACCATCAGCAGCGACAGACCGTCAATCGCCAGGTGGATGGTGATACCGAAACGCGGGATCCACGGCAGGATAAACTCAGACTGCCACTGCGGAATGCCCGCAGACTGGGTCAGTGAGTAACCGCCCTGCAACCACAGTTGCAGGCCAAGCGCGAGCGTCAATCCCATGGTGATCAGCGCGATCCAGCGCGGCATCTTCACGCCAAAGCGTTCAGTCTGCCAGCACAGGAAGCCGCCGATGAAGGGAATTAATATTAGCCAGGGTAGTAACATGGCGATTTACATTCCTTTTTAAGGCCCCCAGCAGGGGCCTGATTTTCAACGAATTCGAATAAAATTCACTTAACGATCAACGCAACACCATCAGCAGCGCCAGCACGACAACCGCACCGATGCTCATGGACGCCACATACCAGCGCAGGTAACCGTTCTCGCTGTACAGCAGGCCTTTACCTGCAAAGCGGGAGAGGATCGCCGGGATGTTCATCAGGCTGTTCAGCGGGTCGCGCTTCAGCAGCCACGCGATGCCCAGGAACGGCTTAACGAAGATCATGTCGTACAGCCAGTCGAAGCCCCACGCGTTGTACCACCAGGTGCCCAGCAGACGGCCCGGCGCGCTGTTGGCAACGGCAGTGACCAGCGTGCGTTTACCCAGCCACAGCCATGCTGCAATCAGGATGCCCGCGATAGCGACCACACCGGAGGTGATTTCAAGCGTCAGAACGCGACCGTGCTCAAGCTCGGTAGTGTCTGGCAGTACGCCCTGCAGCGGAGGCACAATCATCGCGCCAACGAAGGTGGAGAGTACCAGCAGCACAATCAGCGGCAGGTGGTGGGTGATCCCCTTACCTGCGTGAGCGTGAATTTGTTCTTTACCGTGGAATACGATGAAAATCATACGGAAGGTATACAGGGAGGTCATAAACGCACCGACCAGACCCGCAACCATCAGATTGATATGACCATTCGCCATGGCGCCCGCAAGGATTTCGTCCTTACTGAAGAAGCCCGCGGTGATCAGCGGCAGTGCCGCCAGCGCCGCGCCGCCCACCAGGAAGCAAACATACACCAGCGGGATGGACTTACGCAGTCCGCCCATCTTGAAGATGTTCTGTTCGTGATGGCAGGCCAGGATGACGGAACCGGACGAGAGGAACAGCAGCGCTTTAAAGAACGCGTGCGTCATCAGGTGGAAAATGGCCGCGTCCCACGCCTGAACGCCCAGCGCCAGGAACATGTAACCAATCTGGCTCATGGTGGAGTATGCGAGAACACGCTTGATGTCGGTCTGCACCAGCGCAGCAAAACCCGCCAGCACCAGCGTAACTGCACCGACAATACCCACCAGATGCAGAATTTCCGGGGTCATCAGGAACAGGCCATGGGTACGCGCAATCAGATAAACACCGGCGGTTACCATGGTCGCGGCGTGGATCAGCGCGGAGACAGGGGTTGGACCCGCCATCGCGTCGGCCAGCCAGGTCTGCAACGGCAGCTGTGCGGATTTACCCACGGCACCACCCAGCAGCATCAGCGTTGCCCACCACAGCATGTTGTTGCCTGCTTCGAAGTGCGCCGGCGCCAGTTCCACCATTTCGCGGAAGTTCAGCGTGCCCAGTTCGTTGTAGAGAATGAACAACGCGAACGCAAGGAAGACGTCACCCACGCGGGTCACGACGAACGCTTTCATGGCCGCTGCACCATTCTTCGGATCGGTATAGTAGAAACCGATCAGCAGGTAAGAACATAGACCCACGCCTTCCCAGCCCAGATACATCAGCAGCAGGTTATCGGCCAGCACCAGAACGACCATGCTGGCGATAAACAGGTTGGTGTAGGCGAAGAAGCGGGAGTATCCCTCTTCACCGCGCATGTACCAGGAGGCAAACATGTGGATCAGGAAGCCGACGCCGGTGACCACGGAGAGCATGGTCAGCGAGAGGCCGTCCAGCACCAGGTTGAAACCGATGTTGAAATCACCGACCGACATCCACGTCCACAGCGGCACGCTGAAAGGCTGACGCCCGTTGTTAAAGAAGTCGATACCCGCATACGCTGTGACCAGCGCGGCCAGGCCAACAGAGCCCATGCCGACGGTTGCAGACAGATTCTCAGACCAGCGGCCGCGAGAAAACGCCAGCAGCACGAAGCCAATCAGCGGAAAAATAATGGTTAAGGCAAGCATGTTCATCCACGCAACTCACTTACTGAATCGATGTTCAGATTCTGGCGGCGACGATGGAGCTGCAGCAACAGCGCCAGGCCAATACTCGCTTCGGCAGCCGCGAGGCTGATAGCGAGAATGTACATCACCTGACCATCGGTCTGGCCCCAGTAGCTTCCGGCGACCACGAAGGCCAGCGCGGAGGCGTTAATCATGATTTCCAGACCGATCAGCATAAACAGCAGATTGCGGCGGATAACCAGACCGGTCAGACCCAGAACGAATAAAATCGCAGCGAGGATCAGTCCATGTGTTAAGGGGATCATGCGCGCTCCTCCGTTTTTCTTTTCGCGCGGTCGTCAGTGCGGTTGCTCAGCACCTCGCCAGCACGCTCTTCGCGGCCAACGTGGAAAGCCACAACCAGGCCTGCCAGCAACAGCATAGAGGCCAGTTCCACCGCCAGAACGTATGGGCCAAAGAGCGTGATACCCACCTCTTTCGCACCAATCGGCGTGCCGTCGATGCCCTGATCGTTAACACCCAGGATGGCGTAAACGATCACCACCAGCATGATGGCCGACAAAATTGCCGGGCCAATCCACACCTGCGGTTTTAACCACTGACGTTCCTGCTCAATTTCAGAGCCGCCCAGGTTCAGCATCATCACCACGAATACGAACAGCACCATGATGGCCCCGGCGTAGACGATGATTTCCAGCGCACCGGCAAAGTGCGCGCCCAGCGCGAAGAACACCCCGGAAATGGCCAGCAGCGAGATGATTAAGTACAGCAGCGCATGCACCGGATTGGTGTGCGTAATCACTCGCAGCGTGGCCAGGATGGCGATAAGGCCACAGATATAAAAAGCGAATTCCATTGCCCTCTCCTTACGGTAACAGGCTCTTGACGTCGATAGGCTTAGCTTCGTTCTCTGCTTCGCCCTTATCTTTGCCGTCGATTGCCATACCCGCCATCCGGTAGAAGTTATATTCCGGGTATTTGCCCGGACCGGAAATCAGCAGATCCTCTTTCTCGTACACCAGGTCCTGACGCTTGTACTCACCCAGCTCAAAGTCCGGAGTCAGCTGAATCGCCGTGGTTGGGCACGCTTCTTCACACAGACCGCAGAAGATGCAGCGTGAGAAGTTGATGCGGAAGAACTCAGGGTACCAGCGGCCGTCTACCGTCTCTGCTTTCTGCAGAGAGATACAGCCGACCGGACACGCTACCGCACACAGGTTACAGGCAACGCAGCGCTCGGAACCGTCCGGGTCGCGCGTCAGCACGATACGGCCACGGTAGCGCGGCGGCAGATATACCGGCTCTTCCGGGTACATCCGGGTTTCGCGTTTGGCAAACGCGTGCAGGCCGATCATCCAGATACTGCGTACCTGGGTACCGAAGCCTACCAGTAATTCTTTTAAGGTCATGGTCTATAGCCCCTTATGGCTGCTGCCAGAGAATGACAGCTGCCGTTACCAACAAGTTGACGAGCGTCAGCGGCAGGCACACTTTCCAGCCGAAGGACATTACCTGGTCATAACGCGGACGCGGTAACGCTGCGCGAATCAAAATGAACATCATCATGAAGAACGCGGTTTTCAGCGCGAACCAGATGAACGGCGGTAAGAACGGGCCATGCCAGCCACCAAAGAACAGCGTTACCATCAACGCGGAAATGGTGACGATACCGATGTACTCGCCCACGAAGAACAGACCGAACTTCATACCGGAATATTCAATGTGGTAACCGTCGGCCAGTTCCTGTTCGGCTTCTGGCTGGTCAAACGGGTGACGGTGACACACGGCCACGCCCGCGATAGCAAAGGTAATAAACCCAAAGAACTGCGGGATAACGTTCCAGATGTCGGCCTGGTTATTGACGATGTCGGTCATGTTGAATGAACCGGCCTGCGCCACCACGCCCATCAGGGAGAGCCCCAGGAACACTTCGTAGCTCAGCGTCTGCGCGGAAGCACGCATCGCACCCAGCAGCGAGTATTTGTTGTTACTGGACCAGCCTGCGAACAGCACCGCGTAAACCGCGAGGCCTGCCATCATCAGGAAGAACAGAATGCCGATGTTCAGGTCAGCGACCACCCAGGTCGGGCTGACCGGAACGATAGCAAACGCCAGCAGCAGCGAGGTGAAGGCGATCATCGGTGCCAGAGTAAAGATCACGCGGTCCGAGAAGCGTGGGATCCAGTCCTCTTTAAAGAACATCTTGATCATGTCCGCGACCAGCTGGAGTGAACCACCCCAGCCCACGCGGTTCGGTCCGTAACGGTTCTGGAACAGACCGAGCAGACGACGTTCACCAAAGCTCATGAACGCGCCGCAGGTGACCACCACCAGCAGGATAACAATCGCTTTCAGAATGCTCAGCAGGATGTCGATAAGATCCGGCGTTAACCAACTCATGCTTTTGCCTCCTGCAGATTATCAAGACGCGCGCCCGCCAGAACCGGGGCGATGCCAGGCATACCCATCGGCAGACCCACCTGCCCTGCTGTCAGACCTTCAGAGATAATCAGCGGCAGGCTGATTGTCTGGCCGTCATAGCTAAAGGCGATCTTCGCGCCCGCGTTAACGCCAAGCTTCGCGGCATCCGCCGGGTTGAGCTTGATGTAAGGCTGCGGCATACGGGTCTGGAAGACCGGTGAACGCTGGGACAGCTCGTCGCTACCGAACAGATGGTAGTACGGCGCAATACGCCACTGACCATCCTGAGCCTGGAAGCTCGCCGGTACGGTCGTGAAGAAATCCAGACCGGTTTCGGAGGCTTCAATCAGACGCACGCCCGGATCGCCGTGGCGCAGGGAGCCGCCCACTTCAGCCTGGAACTTGTTCCACGCCTGCGGGGAATTCCAGCCCGGAGCCCATGCGAACGGGATTTGCGAACGCGGCGCAGACGGCTGGTTGTTCCCTTCCATGGAGAAGGCGAACATGGTGTCTTTATCCTGCGGCTGGCGCGGTTCGTGCACGCTGATGTTGGCGCGCATCGCGGTACGGCCGCTGTAGCGGTGCGGTTCACGCGCCAGTTTCTGGCCGCGAATGCGGAAGCTTGCTTCAGGCGCGGCATCTTTAATGCCTGCCAGCTGAGGCAGTTTTTCGACTACCGCGTCGATAACGTGGTCGAGCTGCGTCCAGTCCACTTCACGGCTCTGCACGGTGCTGTGCAGGGAGTGCAGCCAGCGCCAGCTTTCCAGCATCACGGTGTTGCTGTCGTAGTACGCCGGGTCGTAAACCTGGAAGAAACGCTGGGCGCGGCCTTCGTTGTTAATAACCGTACCGTCGCTTTCTGCGAAGCTTGCCGCAGAGAGCACCAGGTGTGCTTTGTCCATGATCGCGGTGCGCTGATGGTCAATCACCATCACCAGCGGCGCTTTGGAGAGCGCTGCGTCAACGCGAGCGGCAGACGCATGACGATGCAGGTCGTTTTCCAGCACCACAACGGCGTCAGCGGAACCGGACTCCAGTTCGCTTAATGCTTCTTCCAGCGAACCGCCGCCAATCATACCCAGACCGATGCTGTTCACCGCACGGGCAATCATGGTCACGCCAACGTCCGCACCGCGGCCTTTCAGGGCTTTGGCAACGTTTGCTGCCGCCTGAACGATCTCCGCGCTACCGGCGTTGGTACCGGAAATAATCAGCGGTTTCTTCGCACCCGCCAGGGCCTGAACAATCACGTCGACCTTGTTCTGCAGGTCGCGATCCAGCTCAACGGCTGGGGAGTTGCTGTCCAGCGCGTGGGCAATGGCAAAGCCAAGACGCGCCTGATCTTCAACCGGCGCGCAGTAGGTCCACGCGGCGATATCGTCCAGACGGGTGCTGTCGACGTTGGTCACAAACAGAGGATGCTTCGCGCGCTGGCCAATGTTGAGGATTGCCGCAATCTGCCAGTCGGCCACTTTCTGCGCCGCTGCCATTTCACGCGCTTTGCCCTTCACCGCCTGACGAACCGCCAGAGCCGCGCGTGCGCCGGTCTGCGTCAGGTCTTCACCCAGCACCAGAACCGCATCATAAGATTCAATTTCGCGCAGCGCAGGGGTATGGATACCGCCTTCACGCAGCACTTTCAGTACCAGCTGCAGACGTTCCTGCTCTCCCTGGGCGATACCGGTATAGAAGTTTTCCGCCCCAACCAGCTCGCGCAGCGCGAAGTTGCTTTCGATGCTGGCGCGCGGGGAGCCGATACCGATCACTTTCTTCGACTGGCGCAGAATATCTGCCGCGCCCTGCATCGCCTGCTCGGCGTTCAGGGTGATAAAGTCGTCGCCACGGCGCTGAACCGGCTGACGCGGACGGTCTTTCAGGTTCACATAGCCATAGCCGAAACGACCGCGGTCGCACAGGAAATAGTGGTTAACGGTACCGTTGTAGCGGTTTTCGATACGACGCAGCTCGCCGTAACGCTCACCCGGGCTGGTGTTACAGCCGAGGGAACACTGCTGGCAGATGCTTGGCGCAAACTGCATGTCCCATTTACGGTTGTAACGCTCGGAGTGGGTTTTATCCGTGAATACGCCGGTCGGGCAGATTTCTACCAGGTTACCAGAGAATTCGCTCTCCAGCGTACCGTCTTCAGGACGACCGAAGTAGACGTTGTCATGTGCGCCATACACGCCCAGATCCTGACCGTCTGCATAGTCTTTGTAGTAACGCACGCAGCGGTAGCAGGCGATGCAGCGGTTCATTTCGTGAGAGATGAACGGCCCAAGGTCCTGGTTACGGTGGGTACGCTTGGTAAAGCGATAGCGACGGAAGCTGTGACCGGTCATCACGGTCATATCCTGAAGGTGGCAGTTACCGCCCTCTTCACAAACCGGACAGTCGTGCGGGTGGTTGGTCATCAACCACTCCACCACGCTTTCGCGGAACTGTTTGGCTTCTTCGTCATCAATCGAAATAAAGGTGCCTTCGGTGGCTGGCGTCATACAGGACATCACCAGGCGACCACGCGTGTCTTCCGCGTTTTGATATTGCTTCACCGCACACTGGCGGCAAGCACCGACGCTGCCCAGCGCCGGATGCCAGCAAAAGTACGGAATATCGAGGCCAAGAGACAGACAAGCTTCCAGCAGGTTGTCCGCCCCGTTGACTTCGTATTCTTTGCCGTCTACATGAATCGTAGCCATTAGCATGCTTCCAGTTGGCTCGGCCGAAACCGAGCGTTAATCAAAATTCTGTTTTTACCAGCGCGCTTTCAGCAGGTTCGGCTGAATACCATTGATTGAATGGGTATTGCTGAACGGCTGCTTGATGCCTGCTTCGAATTCGTCGCGGAAATATTTAATCGCGCTCTGCAGCGGCTCGACGGCACCCGGTGCGTGGGCGCAGAAGGTTTTACCTGGCCCTAAGAATCGACACAGTTGCTCAAGCGTCTCGATATCGCCCGGCTGGCCTTCGCCACGCTCAATGGCGCGCAGGATCTTCACGCTCCACGGCAGACCGTCACGGCACGGTGTACACCAGCCGCAGGATTCGCGGGCAAAGAACTCTTCCAGGTTACGCACCAGCGAGACCATGCCGATCTCGTGGTCGACGGCCATCGCCAGCGCCGTACCCAGACGGCTGCCCGCTTTACCAATGCTTTCGAATTCCATCGGCAGGTCAAGGTGGGCTTCGGTCAGGAAGTCTGTCCCTGCCCCACCCGGCTGCCAGGCTTTAAATTTCAGGCCATCGCGCATGCCGCCGGCGTAGTCTTCAAGAATTTCGCGTGCGGTGGTACCGAACGGCAGT
The DNA here is from genome assembly GCA_011754535.1 of Enterobacter asburiae. NCBI lineage: Bacteria > Pseudomonadati > Pseudomonadota > Gammaproteobacteria > Enterobacterales > Enterobacteriaceae > Enterobacter > Enterobacter asburiae. The sequence continues at coordinate 3,374,973 of JAAQVN010000001.1, forward strand.
TCCCAGACGCCAGGATTCTTCACGCGACCGGAGAAGCCCATCAGCTTGGTACCGGCATCCTTGCTTGAGGAGATGCCCTGATACCACTCCACGCCGTTGGCGAGGATCGCCGGAACGTTACACAGGGTTTCGACGTTGTTGACGCAGGTCGGTTTACCCCACACGCCGGAGCTTGCCGGGAACGGTGGCTTGGAACGCGGATTCGCGCGGCGGCCTTCGAGGGAGTTAATCAGCGCGGTTTCTTCACCGCAGATATAACGCCCGGCACCGGTGTGCACGAACAGTTCGAAGTCAAAGCCGGTACCCAGGATGTTTTTACCCAGAAGACCCGCTTCTGTCGCTTCGGCAATCGCGCGACGCAGGTTTTCTGCCGCTTCGATGTACTCACCGCGCAGGAAGATGTAGCCACGGTACGCTTTCAGCGCGAACGCGGAGATCAGCATGCCTTCCACCAGCAGGTGCGGCAGCTGCTCCATCAGCAGGCGGTCTTTATAGGTGCCCGGCTCCATTTCATCGGCGTTACACAGCAGGTAACGGATGTTCATGGATTCGTCTTTTGGCATCAGGCTCCACTTCAGGCCGGTGGAGAAACCCGCGCCGCCGCGGCCTTTCAGGCCGGAATCTTTTACCGCGTTAACGATGTCGTCCGGCGCCATGCCGCCAAGGGCTTTACGCGCGCCGGCATAGCCGTTTTTGCTCTGGTATTCGTCGAGCCATACCGGCTGTTTGTCATCGCGCAGACGCCAGGTCAGCGGATGTGTCTCAGCAGTACGAATTACAGTTTTCATTTGTACTGCTCCAGCAGGTCAGGAATCGCTTCCGGCGTCAGATGGCTGTGAGTGTCCTCATCAATCATCATGGTCGGCCCCTTGTCGCAGTTACCCAGGCAGCAGGTTGGCAGCAGAGTAAAGCGTCCATCGAACGTGGTCTGGCCCGGCTTGATATTGAGCTTCTTCTCAATCGCAGCCTGAATGCCCTGATAGCCGGTGATGTGGCAGACAACGCTGTCACAGTAGCGGATCACATGGCGGCCTACCGGCTGACGGAAGATCTGGCTGTAGAACGTGGCTACGCCTTCTACGTCACTGGCCGGAATACCCAGCACTTTCGCGATTTCATAGATCGCCCCATCCGGCACCCAACCACGCTGTTTCTGTACGATTTTCAGCGCTTCAATGGACGCCGCACGCGGGTCTTCGTAGTGGTGCATCTCGTGCTCAATGGCGGCACGCTCTGCTTCACTCAGCTCAAAAGCCTCGGTTTGTGGTTGTTGATTCTCGTGCATAATTAGCGGTCCACATCTGACATAACAAAATCGATACTACCCAGATACACAATCAGGTCGGAGACCAGACTGCCGCGGATGGCGGACGGAATCTGCTGCAGGTGCGCAAAGCTCGGCGTACGCACGCGGGTACGGTAGCTCATGGTGCTGCCGTCACTGGTCAGGTAGTAACTGTTAATACCCTTGGTCGCTTCAATCATCTGGAAGGATTCTTGCGCCGGCATGACCGGACCCCAGGAAACCTGCAGGAAGTGGGTGATCAGGGTTTCGATATGCTGCAGCGTGCGCTCTTTCGGTGGCGGCGTCGTGAGCGGGTGATCCGCCTTGAACGGGCCTTCCGGCATGTTGTTAAGGCACTGCTCAAGGATGCGCAGACTCTGGCGCAGCTCTTCCACTTTCAGCATCACGCGGGTGTAGCAGTCGGAAACGCCGCCGCCCACCGGGACTTCAAAGTCGAAGTTCTCGTAGCCAGAGTAAGGACGGGCTTTACGCACGTCGAAATCAATACCGGTCGCACGCAGACCTGCACCTGTGGTACCCCACTCCAGCGCTTCTTTCGCGCCGTAGGCGGCAACGCCCTGGGAACGGCCTTTCAGGATGGTGTTGCGCAGCGCGGCTTTCTCGTAGGAGGCCAGACGTTTTGGCATCCAGTCGAGGAATTCACGCAGCAGGCGGTCCCAGCCGCGCGGCAGATCGTGTGCCACGCCGCCGATACGGAACCAGGCCGGGTGCATACGGAAACCGGTAATCGCTTCCACCAGATCGTAGATTTTCTGACGATCGGTAAAGGCAAAGAAGACCGGAGTCATCGCGCCGACGTCCTGAATGAAGGTGGAGATGTATAGCAGGTGGCTGTTGATGCGGAACAGTTCTGACAACATCACGCGAATCACGTTAACGCGATCCGGTACGGTGATGCCTGCCAGTTTCTCAACGGCCAGCACGTATGGCATCTCGTTGACGCAGCCGCCGAGGTACTCGATACGGTCGGTATACGGAATGTAGCTGTGCCAGGACTGACGCTCGCCCATCTTCTCAGCACCACGGTGGTGGTAGCCGATGTCAGGCACGCAGTCGACAATCTCTTCGCCATCAAGCTGAAGAATAATACGGAATGCACCGTGCGCAGACGGGTGGTTTGGACCGAGGTTGAGGAACATGAAGTCCTCGTTTTCGGTACCGCGCTTCATGCCCCAGTCTTCAGGTTTGAAGGTCAGCGCTTCCATCTCCAGATCCTGCTTGGCTTTGGTCAGCTCAAACGGATCGAATTCAGTCGCACGTGCCGGGTAGTCTTTACGCAGCGGGTGGCCGGTCCAGGTCTGCGGCATCATGATGCGCGTCAGATGCGGGTGGCCGTCGAAGGTCATGCCGAACATTTCCCAGGTTTCACGCTCGTACCAGTTGGCGTTCGGGAAAAGTTTGGTGATCGTCGGCAGATGCATGTCGTTTTCAGACAATGCCACCTTGAGCATGATATCCGTGTTGCGGTCTATTGAGATCAGGTGGTAGAAAACGGAAAAATCCGCAGCAGGGAGACCCTGGCGGTGCGTACGCAGACGTTCGTCCATGCCGTGTAAGTCAAACAGCATGACGTAAGGTTTTGGCAATTTCTTGAGGAAATCGACAACTTCCAGCAATTGCTCACGCTTCACCCAAACAACGGGTACCCCGGTGCGGGTCGCCTGAACGGTAAAGGCATCCGGCCCAAAACGGTTGCGCAGTTCGCCAATGACGGGGTCATCAAGATGATCCCGGGTCTGCCAGGCGGCTTCTTGCGCGGTTAAGTCGGTCATATTGTTCACCATTGCAAATGGTCCGTGGTGACTGTTAAGCCTGGCTTCGCGCTATTTGAGTAGTGATATGCGAAGGTTTTCTCCAGGCCTACAGGCGCAAATTAAATTTCGTCAGGCGTACGCAGGTTGGTGACGGCAATACGTTCACCACGTTTACGCTCGCGCTCAGACTGCATGTTCGCGCGATAGACACCCTGATCGCCAACAACCCATGAAAGCGGGCGACGTTCTTTACCGATAGACTCCTGCAGCAGCATCAGCGCCTGCATATAGGCTTCTGGACGCGGCGGACAGCCCGGAATGTAAACATCCACCGGAATGAACTTATCAACGCCCTGCACGACGGAATAAATGTCGTACATACCGCCAGAGTTTGCACATGCGCCCATGGAAATAACCCATTTTGGCTCCAGCATCTGGTCATACAGACGCTGAATAACAGGTGCCATCTTGGTAAAGCAGGTACCGGCTACCACCATCAGGTCAGCCTGACGCGGGGAAGCACGCAGTACCTCGGCCCCAAAACGCGCAACGTCATGCACCGCAGTGAATGACGTCACCATTTCAACGTAGCAGCAAGAAAGACCAAAGTTGTATGGCCAGATAGAGTTCTTACGACCCCAGTTGACCATATCGTGCATGGCATGTTCGAGTTTGCCCATGTACACGCTTTTATTGACTTCTTGCTCCAGGGGGTCGGTTACGATCTCCTGTTTTTGCAGGGGGTAACGGTCATTCTCACCGTTAGGATCTATGCGGGTGAGCGTATAATCCATCTTATTGCCTCGCTGTTACTGCTGACGATTAGAGATACTGTTTTCCGGGTTGATGTGTTCACGACGTGAACGCGCAGGCGTCCAGTCAAGCGCGCCAATACGCACCAGATAAACCAGACCGGCCAGTAACACTAAAATGAAAATTGCGGCCTCGACAAAGCCCACCCAACCACTTTCGCGAATGGAGGTCGACCATGCGAACAGGTAGAGCGCTTCCACGTCGAAGATGACGAAGAACATCGCTACCAGATAGAACTTGGCAGACAGGCGTAAGCGAGCGGAACCTACTGAATCAATACCTGATTCGAAAGGTGTGTTTTTGTGCCTTGCACGGGCGCGACCGCCCAGGAACCAGCCGCCGACTAACATCAGGCAGCACAGGCCAATGGCTACAATAAGAAAGATTGCGAATGCCCAGTGATGAGCGATGACTTCTGTGGATGTTGACATACTCATTGCTTACTCATCAAAAGTGATACCAACGACACTGCTCTTGCTGGCAGATGGGCATCACATCGATTCATGGGGAGGAACAAATAACCTTACACTAACTGTCTGAAATGAGACGTAGACAGCAAAATGATGGGGTTTTTTACTCCTTTCTATAACCTATTGTCAACTTTAACAAAGGTTTCTTCACATTAAATTACATCGAGCGATTCTCATTAACATTTGGTGCCCTTTAACCCTGGTGGTTACCGGACTTTTCGTCAAATGTGTGTTGTTGAATCGTGTCCGTTTTGGAAGTAAAAAAAATAACCCTCCTATTTTGACAGGATTTGCCAACGATTCCTCCCCCCAAATAGGAGTATTTTCTTGATCTGAGACACGCTTTTGTTAATTCAACCAAAAAACCGGCAACATATTTGCTGCTTTTTTAACATCGAGGGGTTATGGACGAAGTTAGAACGCAAAACGAACAATATTTAAGCGAAAGCATTTACCTCTTTGATATATATGATCTCTTTATGAAAACCTGGTGACGAATGGGGATAATATTGTCAAAAAAAAGCCACTGCGTGCGAAAACGACACGAGTGGCTTTTTTTTACACTTACAATTTGTTACCAGAATTTTGAGCTTTTGATCACTCAAAGTCACCTTCTACGATCAGGGAATCATCCCCCCCTTCGGAGGTAACATGCTCGAACTGCCACGGGTTGTGGTAGTTTTGCATCGCCTCAAACACCACCTTTGCCAACTCGTTGTGACTGGCCGCGTTATGGCAAAGCAGGTACTCGGTATCCGGCAGCGCAGGGAGCCCGTCTGATTTACCAAGAACGCGCAGATCGGGGCTCATCATCTCCACCGGGCGGGCCGTGACGCCAAGACCGGCTTTTACCGCGGCACGCACCGCAGGCAATGTAGATGCCACATAGGCCAGACGCCACGGAATGTTGGCTTCATTTAACGCCGTTAGCACCATATCGCGGAAGGGACTCGGATCGTCCAGTAAAACCAGCGGTACCGGCTCCCCTTTTTGCAGCACATATTCAGCCGCGCAATACCAGTGCGTTGGCGATGTGCGCAACGTCAGACAATCAAACTGCCCGGGACGATGCGTCGTGACCACCAGGTCGACCTTATTCTCATTTAACATCTCAACCATAAAGGCATTACGTTTTACGCTAACATCCAACGCAAGCTTCGGATAAACCGAGCTAATTCGATTGAGAAGAAACGGCAAAATAGTATCCGCTGACTCATCAGATGCCCCTAAAGTTAACACCCCCTGAAGGTTGCTAAACATTAATGACATACATGCTTCATCATTAAAGCGAAGAATTTTCCTGGCATAACCCAGTAGCTGAATACCGTGTTCCGTTAAGAGCTTATTACGCCCGTGACGGGCAAAAAGCTCTTTCCCAACCAGTTGCTCCAGCCGCTGCATTTGCTGGCTAACGGCGGACTGAGTTCGGCAGACGGCGGCAGCAGCTGCTGCAAAAGTGTTGAGATCGGCGACCGCAACAAACGTTCTCAGCAGATCGAGGTCGAGATTCATTATCGGACGATTTGCATTTATCATATCTATTCACTTTCAGGTTGCTCGTGCGGAGCTGCCCGGGTTGAAGCTGTGTGTAACAGTTAAGCAATTCCTTCTGAAGGTTTTCCCTCGCATCCCGGCCCGGCAGACTGCCTGACAGATAGTTATTGTGCTGCTTTATATCAACAGTCAGAAAGCACGTTTCATGACGTTATTTTTATTCTCTTAAACGTTCAGGATATTTAGATGTTCGCAGGTTTATGTAAATTACATTAAAGGCGTAACACTTTTTCTGCCATCTTTATCGCAGCGCTGTCAACGTAGCAGGAGATGTTTGACACATTCCAGCCAGAGATAACTCCAACAATAACAATCAATTAAATCAGAAAGCCAGTTTGAGATATACAAAGCTTGTGCATCTTTCTTCTGCTTTCCTTAAAGACATCTTAACCCAAATCCACTTTATTTATAAGTCTTATTGCAATATTCAGGATTAAGGAGGTTTGTTAAGCTTCTCAACTAATTTTATTAAAATTAACTAAAGTTGCATTTTGTTCGCTAATAATAAATAAATTTTAATTTTGATTAAAGCCATTCATTAATAACACTTAACATTAATTTCACATGATTAACTTTTAGCCGCTTCAGGCTATTACTGCAAGATTTTTCCAACACTCAGGTTTTACGAAAAGTCACTTAGCGTGACTTCTGTCTCTTTCCTGCGCGCCATTTATTTTACATCAGAACAATATACATAATTCTTAGAATAATACAGCATAATTAACCTTAACCAGCGACCAGATCAATACGTTAAGTCCGCAAAATCGTCAACGACCAGCCAAAAAGATTCATCAGAAATTCGCATCGTGCACAAAATCTTCTCCTGTACACCCTTCAAAACGGAGCGAGGGGGGAGTACATTATTCCGTGCTGACTTCCACGGCAGGGAGTGGCAATAATAGCGAAAAGGTTAAAGGTTCATGTCCCCTATCGAAAAATCCAGCAAGCTAGATAACGTCTGTTATGACATCCGTGGCCCGGTTCTGAAAGAGGCAAAACGCCTTGAAGAAGAAGGCAATAAGGTTCTGAAGCTCAACATTGGTAACCCCGCGCCATTTGGTTTTGACGCGCCGGATGAGATTCTGGTTGATGTGATCCGCAACCTGCCTACGGCACAAGGCTATTGCGATTCAAAGGGACTTTACTCGGCACGTAAAGCCATTATGCAGCACTACCAGGCGCGCGGTATGCGTGACGTTACCGTCGAAGATATTTACATTGGCAACGGCGTCTCCGAACTGATCGTTCAGGCCATGCAGGCGCTGCTGAACAGCGGCGACGAAATGCTGGTTCCCGCGCCGGACTATCCGCTATGGACGGCTGCCGTATCACTCTCCAGCGGTAAAGCGGTACATTATCTTTGCGACGAATCTTCTGACTGGTTCCCGGATCTGGATGACATTCGCGCGAAAATCACGCCTCGCACGCGTGGGATTGTGATCATCAACCCGAACAACCCTACGGGCGCGGTCTATTCAAAAGAGCTGCTGATGGAGATCGTGGAGATCGCCCGCCAGCACAACCTGATCATCTTCGCTGACGAAATCTACGACAAGATCCTCTATGACGCGGCACAACACCACTCTATCGCCGCGCTGGCCCCGGACCTGCTGACCGTCACCTTCAACGGCCTGTCTAAAACCTACCGCGTGGCCGGTTTCCGTCAGGGCTGGATGGTGCTGAACGGCCCGAAAAAACACGCTAAAGGCTATATTGAAGGGCTTGAGATGCTGGCGTCGATGCGTCTTTGCGCTAACGTGCCTGCGCAGCACGCGATCCAGACGGCGCTGGGCGGATACCAGAGCATCAGCGAGTTCATCGTCCCTGGCGGTCGCCTGTACGAACAGCGCAACCGCGCATGGGAACTGATCAACGATATTCCGGGCGTCTCCTGCGTGAAGCCGAACGGGGCGCTGTATATGTTCCCTAAAATCGACGCGAAGCGCTTCAATATTCATGACGATCAGAAAATGGTGCTCGATTTCCTGCTGCAGGAAAAAGTGCTGCTGGTACAGGGGACGGCGTTTAACTGGCCGTGGCCGGACCACGTGCGTATCGTAACCTTGCCGCGCGAAGACGATCTCGAAATGGCCATCAGCCGCTTCGGGCGATTCCTCTCCGGGTACCATCAGTAATCTTAAAATCAGGCTACTTCGGTAGCCTGATTTGCATCTTCCCTCCCCTCCCCGCACAATGAAGTCCTGTCGCAGTGAAGACAAAAGGTAACCTATGAGTCAGAGCCATTTCTTTGCCCACCTCTCCCGCCTGAAACTGATCAACCGCTGGCCTCTAATGCGCAACGTACGTACAGAGAACGTGTCTGAGCATAGCCTGCAGGTTGCTATGGTCGCTCATGCGCTGGCTGCCATTAAGAACCGCAAATTTAACGGGCAGGTGAATGCCGAGCGCATCGCTCTGCTGGCGATGTACCACGATGCATCAGAAGTGCTGACCGGCGACCTGCCTACGCCAGTGAAATATTTCAACTCGCAGATTGCACAGGAATATAAGGCTATCGAGAAGATTGCTCAGCACAAGCTTATCGAGATGGTGCCCGAAGAGCTGCGCGATATCTTTGAACCGCTCATCGACGAGCATCAGTATACGGAAGAGGAAAAATCTCTGGTCAAGCAGGCCGACGCGCTGTGCGCCTATCTGAAGTGTCTGGAAGAGCTGTCTGCGGGCAATAATGAGTTTTTACTGGCGAAAACGCGTCTGGAAAAAACGCTGGAATCCCGCCGCAGCGAAGAGATGGACTATTTCATGCAGGTATTTGTGCCAAGCTTCCATCTGTCGCTGGACGAGATTAGCCAGGATTCACCGCTTTAACTATTTGCCCAGCGGCGCTGTGCTTGCAGGGCCTACGCGTCATGTAGGCCAGGTAAGGCGCAGCCGCCACCCGGCGATGTTCTCAGAACGGGAATAAAACCGGAATTAACACCACGCACACCACCATCACCAGTACGGTGAACGGCACGCCCAGCTTCACGAAATCGCTGAACTTATAATTCCCCGGCCCCAGCACCAGCGTGTTAACCGGCGAAGAAACCGGCGTCATAAACGCCGCGGACGCCGCCATCGCGACCATCATCGCAAACGGATACGGCGACACGCCCATGGATTTCGCCATCGCCAGCGCAATGGGCGCCATCAGCACCGCCGTCGCGGTGTTGGAGATAAACAACCCTATCGTGGCACACATGACAAACAGACAAACCATCATCATGTACGGACCATACCCGCCGCCCACGTCCATCAAGCCTTTTACGATCAGATCCACCCCGCCGGTTTTTTGCAGTGCGAGGGCAAAAGGCATCATCCCGACGATAAGAATAATGCTCGGCCAGTGAATGGCTTTATACGCGCTTTCGGCGTCAATACAGCGGAATTTCCCCATCAGCAGGCAGGCGATAATGGCCGCGACCGGATTAGGGATTTCATCGGTCAGCATCAGCGCCACCATCAGCACCAGACAGAAAATCGCATGCGGTGCCTGGCTGTGCGCCGGTGACGCATCGCTCTCTTCGACCGGCATGTTGAGCACCACAAAATCACGTCCTTTTTGTCCGAGCTGGCTTATCAGCTTCCAGTTACCGACGACGAGAAAGATATCGCCCAGCAGGATCGGCTCATCGACGACGGCCCCCTCCATCGCCACGCCATCGCGCTTCAGCCCCACGACGTTCAGGCCATAGCGGGTACGGAACCCCATTTCACGCACGGTTTTACCCAACAGTTCCGATTCCGGTATCAGCGACACTTCGGCCATGCCCACATCCAGCGCCTGATCGGAAAAATACTCGCCGCGCAGCACCATCGGCTCCAGCAGCTGTTCGCTGCAAAACTCACGCAGATCCACCTCCGCGGTAGACATATCGATCAGCAGAACGTCTCGCGCCCGAAATTCCGACACCCCGTTAACGTTGACGATCACCCGGCGAAAACGGCGCCAGCGCTCTACGCCAATCACGTTCGCGCCATAACGCTCGCGCAGCTTAAGGTCGTCGAGCCGCTGGCCAACCATCGGCGAGCCGGGGCGAATGGCCAGACGGCGCGCCCGCCCGGAGAGACGGTACTCCCTGATCAGATCGCGGAAGGTACGTCGCTTCCACCCCTCTTTGTTCTTATCCTGTTTGTCGCCTTTCAGGGCAAAACGGGTCAGCAGCATGTAGATCACGCCCATCGCCAGAATCACCAGCCCAAGCGGGGTGACGCTGAAAAAGCTGAAGCCCTGAAATCCTTCCCGAAGCAGCTCGCTGTTGACGACCAGGTTCGGCGGCGTCGCCACCAGCGTCATCATACCGCTGATCAAACCGGCAAAGCTCAGGGGCATCATCAGGCGCGACGGCGAGCTCTGCATCCGCATGGAGACGCTCAGCACCACCGGGATAAAAATGGCGACCACGCCCGTTGAGCTCATAAATGCCCCCAGCCCGGCGACCGTCAGCATCAGATAGATCAGCATTTTGGTTTCACTACTGCCGGCCACCTTGACCAGCCACGCGCCCATGATGGTCGCCACACCGGTGCGCACAAGGCCGTCGCCGATGATAAACAGGGCGGCAATCAGGATAACGTTGGGGTCGCTGAACCCGGTGAAGGCTTCCGGTAGCGTGAGCGTGCCGCTCAGCACAAACGCGACAATGACAAACAGGGCAACGGCATCCATGCGCACCTTGCCTGTGGCGAAGAGAATAATGGCGATTAAAAGCAGGCTCAGAACCCAGATCAGTTCACCGTTCACAACCTATCCTTGTCAGTGGAAGATGAGAAATTCTGCCATAAAAAAGCCCCAGCAGCGTGGGGCTATATCATGGGATTACATTTTTAGCGAGACGGTTACAACTCCATCGGGTGCTTTTGACACCGCCAGCGCCGTCAGGGAATTAATCACAAAGTCAGCCTCGTCCAGGCGTGGGGACCCCGCCGGAACGTTTACGGCAATGACGTGGCTACCGGCGTTCAGCCCGGCCAGCACGCCAGCGGCCGCATCTTCCACCACCACGCACTCTGCAGGCGCGAAGCCCAGCATTTCTGCACCAAGCAGAAACGCATCCGGCTCCGGCTTGCCGCGTTTGACGCGCTCTGCCGTAATGAACACCTCTGGCTTCGGTAAGCCGGCCGCCTTATGGCGGGCATGAGCGACCGGAACAGAGCCGGAGGTAACAATCGCCCACGGGATCTGCGCTTCATTCAGATGCTCAAGCAGTTCGCGCGCCCCGGGCAACGCGGTAATGCCCTCGGTATCGGTGGCCTCAATCTGCTCCAGGTATTTGAACTCCGCCTGGATCTCCTCCTCAGAACGCCCCGCTAAGAAGTGCCGCAATGAGGTAATGGCCTGTTTGCCATGGATAAAATTCAGCACGTCCTGATGATCGATGCCGTGCCGGTCGGCCCAGTGGCACCACGAGCGCTCCACAACCGGCAGCGAATCCACCAGCGTACCGTCCAAATCAAACAGAAAACCTTTACACTGCACACGCACCTCCGTCAGGCATTAATAATTTGTTGAATTTCGTTGCTGCTTAAATGGTACTGGCGCGGGCAGGCGTGCCACGCGCTCAGCATACGCTGGTATTTATCCCACATAGGGGTCTGGGCGTTGAAACCGTGCGTACCCGCATCAAAGTGGGTGTAACGCCCTTCGGTGTTCACCATAAAGCGCACGTAGCTCAGATAGCGCGCTTCCGTCGCTGCATCAAAGCCTAAGAAGGTGACGCGGCGTTCGTCAATGGACTGCTGGTCTTTGAGATTCGTCCAGGACACATGCAGGGCGTGGTACATCTCCATAATGTCGATCACGACGCGGCAAGTTTCTTCTTTCAGCTCGCCAAATTCGCGGTCCAGTTCACGCATTTGCAAACCGAACCCTCGTTCGACGATGGTCTGCAGGCGGCTGTAGCGCGCAGCGTTATCGGGATCAAGCATAGTCATCATCTTGTACTGGTTAGACAAAATCAGACGTTGAGCATGGGTCATTTCCATCTTTCGACTCCTGTAGCGCATTGCACTGTAAAAAAAAGACACGGTAACGGTTTGTTACTGTGCCTTCTTTTGTTAGTCGTTTCGATGATCAATCACAAGTCATCGAGGAATGTTTTATCCAGCTGCTTAAAAGCACGCTTTAAGGTGTCCGCCAGCGCCTGGTAATCCGGCTTGCCTTCAACCGGGGCCAGCGCCTGCCCGGCCTCCTCCAGTTTTCCACGCACTTCATAAAACCAGTGTAAAATAGAAGGCGGAAGCGGCGTGATGGAGCGTTTACCTAACCACCACAGCCCCTGCATCGGCAGGCTTAACGCGAAGAGCGCCGTCGCGACGGCAGGGCCAAGCTGTCCACCGAGGGCGATTTGCCAGCACAGGGTAAAGATGGCAACCGGAGGCATAAAGCGAATCGCATAGCGCGTAGCGCGGATGGTGCGATTCTCAATAAACATTGGCGCAAGGCGCTTTTCCATTGGCCACGTCTTTGCGTAATGCTGTCCCCGACGAAACAGACTGAAAAAGTTCACGGACGGGATTTCGGGTGTCGACATGGCTGTACCTCAACTTCACATATAAAAATTAAAATTTTTGTGCAAAACCACAACAGGCTATGACAACGTTCAAAATATTTTGTCATCGCTACCCCGTATCGGGTATCCTGTGCCAGCCTGATAGGGCCATAGACGAGAAGCATTAACTCGTCAAATTATCGCATATTATGCCATTGGCTGAAAATTGTGCAAAATGGCATAAAATCATAGTTATTTCTTTCATCATGCCAGAATGTTCGTTTGCCATGATGTTAATCATAAATGTCTGAGTCATTATGCGTTACGCTGTTAGACTCACTGACGTTTTTTTAGCCACGTATCAATAATAGGTACTTCCATGTCGAGTAAGTTAGTACTGGTTCTGAACTGCGGTAGCTCCTCACTGAAATTCGCCATCATCGATGCGCTCAACGGTGACGAGTACCTCTCTGGTTTGGCCGAATGTTTCCATCTGCCTGAAGCACGTATCAAGTGGAAGATGGACGGCAGCAAACAAGAAGCGGCTTTAGGTGCAGGCGCCGCTCACAGTGAAGCGCTGAACTTTATCGTTAACACTATTCTGGCACAAAAACCAGAACTGTCTGCTCAGCTGACTGCGATTGGTCACCGTATCGTCCACGGCGGCGAAAAATACACCAGCTCCGTCGTGATCGACGACTCTGTTATCCAGGGCATCAAAGACTCTGCCTCTTTTGCTCCGCTGCACAACCCGGCGCACCTGATTGGTATCGCTGAAGCGCTGAAGTCCTTCCCGAATCTGAAAGACAAAAACGTGGCCGTGTTTGATACCGCGTTCCATCAGACCATGCCGGAAGAGTCTTACCTCTATGCCCTGCCGTACAGCCTGTACAAAGAGCACGGCGTACGTCGCTACGGCGCGCACGGCACCAGCCACTTCTATGTGACTCAGGAAGCCGCAAAAATCCTGAACAAACCTGTTGAAGAAGTGAACATCATCACCTGCCACCTGGGCAACGGTGGTTCTGTTTCTGCTATCCGCAACGGTAAATGTGTTGATACCTCCATGGGTCTGACCCCGCTGGAAGGTCTGGTGATGGGTACCCGTTCCGGTGACATCGACCCGGCGATCATCTTCCACCTGCACGACACCCTGGGCATGAGCGTTGACGACATCAACAAAATGCTGACCAAAGAGTCTGGCCTGCTGGGTCTGACCGAAGTCACCAGCGACTGCCGCTATGTTGAAGACAACTACGCTGAGAAAGCTGACGCTAAACGTGCAATGGACGTTTACTGCCACCGTCTGGCGAAGTACATCGGCTCTTACACTGCACTGATGGACGGCCGTCTGGACGCGGTGATCTTCACCGGCGGTATCGGTGAGAACGCGGCAATGGTTCGTGAACTGTCCCTGGGCAAACTGGGCGTTCTGGGCTTCGACGTTGATCACGAGCGTAACCTGGCTGCTCGCTTCGGCAAGTCTGGTTTCATCAACAAAGAAGGCACCCGTCCGGCAATCGTTATTCCAACTAACGAAGAGTTGGTCATCGCGCAAGACGCGCATCGCCTGACTGCCTGATTCCACACCGCCAGCAATGCTGGCGGTGCTGTTTTGTAACCCGCCCAATATCGGCGGTAACGAAAGAGGATAAACCGTGTCCCGTACTATTATGCTGATCCCTACCGGAACCAGCGTCGGCCTGACCAGCGTCAGCCTTGGCGTGATCCGTGCTATGGAACGCAAAGGCGTTCGTCTGAGCGTCTTTAAGCCAATCGCCCAGCCGCGTGCCGGTGGCGATGCGCCAGACCAGACGACCACCATCGTTCGCAAAAACTCCAATCTGCCAGCGGCTGAACCGCTGAAGATGAGCCACGTTGAATCTCTGCTCTCCAGCAACCAGAAAGACGTGCTGATGGAAGAGATCATCGCTAACTACCACGCTAACGCGCAAGACGCAGAAGTGGTGCTGGTAGAAGGTCTGGTTCCAACCCGCAAACACCAGTTTGCCCAGTCTCTGAACTTTGAAATCGCGAAAACCCTGAACGCAGAGATCGTTTTCGTAATGTCTCAGGGCACTGACACCCCGGAACAGCTGAACGAGCGTATCGAACTGACGCGCAGCAGCTTCGGCGGCGCGAAAAACACCAACATCACCGGCGTGATCGTCAACAAACTGAACGCGCCAGTGGATGAGCAGGGCCGTACTCGCCCTGACCTGTCTGAAATCTTCGACGACTCTTCCAAAGCGAAAGTCATCAAAGTTGACCCGGCTAAGCTGCAGGAATCCAGCCCGCTTCCGGTTCTGGGCGCGGTGCCATGGAGCTTCGATCTGATTGCCACCCGTGCAATCGATATGGCGCGTCACCTGAACGCTACCATCGTTAACGAAGGCGATATCAACACTCGCCGCGTGAAGTCCGTGACCTTCTGTGCGCGCAGCATTCCGCACATGCTGGAACACTTCCGCGCAGGCTCCCTGCTGGTGACCTCCGCTGACCGTCCTGACGTGCTGGTTGCAGCGTGCCTGGCGGCGATGAACGGCGTGGAAATTGGCGCCATCCTTCTGACCGGTGCCTACGAGATGGACCCACGCGTGAGCAAGCTTTGCGAACGCGCTTTCGCCACTGGCCTGCCGGTCTTCATGGTGAACACCAACACCTGGCAGACCTCCCTGAGCCTGCAGAGCTTCAACCTTGAAGTGCCGGTTGATGACCACGAGCGTATCGAGAAAGTTCAGGAATACGTTGCTGGCTACATCAACGCAGACTGGATCGAATCCCTGACTGCCACCTCTGAGCGCAGCCGTCGCCTGTCTCCACCGGCCTTCCGTTACCAGCTGACCGAGCTGGCGCGTAAAGCGGGCAAACGCGTTGTGCTGCCAGAAGGCGACGAACCACGTACCGTTAAAGCGGCTGCCATCTGTGCAGAGCGCGGCATCGCGACCTGCGTGCTGCTGGGCAACCCGGATGAGATCAACCGCGTAGCGGCGTCTCAGGGCGTTGAGCTGGGCACTGGCATCGAAATCGTTGACCCTGAAGTGGTTCGCGAAAGCTACGTTGCCCGTCTGGTTGAGCTGCGTAAGAGCAAAGGCATGACCGAAGCCGTTGCGCGCGAGCAGCTGGAAGACAACGTGGTGCTGGGCACGCTGATGCTGGAGCAGGACGAAGTTGACGGTCTGGTTTCCGGTGCGGTTCACACCACCGCGAATACCATCCGCCCACCGCTGCAGCTGATCAAAACGGCACCAGGCAGCTCTCTGGTCTCCTCCGTGTTCTTCATGCTGCTGCCTGAACAGGTTTACGTTTACGGCGACTGCGCAATCAACCCGGATCCTACCGCAGAACAGCTGGCTGAGATCGCTATCCAGTCCGCAGACTCCGCGACTGCTTTCGGTATCGAGCCGCGCGTAGCGATGCTCTCCTACTCCACCGGCACCTCTGGTGCAGGTAGCGACGTAGAGAAAGTGCGTGAAGCGACCCGCATTGCGCAGGAAAAACGTCCTGATCTGATGATCGACGGCCCGCTGCAGTACGACGCCGCGGTAATGGCTGACGTTGCGAAATCCAAAGCGCCGAACTCGCCGGTTGCAGGTCGCGCGACCGTGTTCATCTTCCCGGATCTGAACACCGGTAACACCACCTACAAAGCGGTACAGCGTTCAGCAGACCTGATCTCCATCGGGCCAATGCTGCAGGGTATGCGCAAGCCTGTGAACGACCTGTCCCGCGGTGCGCTGGTTGACGATATCGTCTACACCATCGCGCTGACGGCGATCCAGTCTTCGCAGCAGCAGTAGTTAAAAAGCCCGGTGGCGCTAGCGCTTTCCGGGCCTATGGTTTTGTAGGCCGGATAAGCGAAGCGCCATCCGGCAAAAAAGGCGACCACTTAACCGGTCGCCTTTTTTATTTACAGCAGCTCCCGCGCCGCCGACACAATGTCATGCGCAGTAAGACCATATTCCTTTTGCAGGAAATCCTGCGTCCCCACCTGACCGTAGCGCTCCTTAACGCCCACCCGCCGCATCGGCACCGGGCGGGTTTCCACCAGCACCTCCGCCACCGCGGATCCGAGGCCGTTGTGAATGCTGTGGTTTTCGCAGGTGACGATGCGCCCGGTTTTCTCGGCGTAGTTTTTCACCAACATTCGGTCGACAGGCTTCAGGGTAAACATGTCGATGACCGCCGCGCTGACCCCCTCCTGCTCTAGCTGGCGCGCCGCCTCCAGCGCCTCCGCGACCATGATGCCGTTGGCAATCAGCGTGATATCGCTGCCTTCGCGCAGCACGTTGCCTTTGCCAATGGTAAAGGTCGAGCCCGGTGCATAGACGCTCGGCGCCTGCTTGCGGATGGTGCGCACCCAGTAAAAGCCTTCGAGGTCGATAAGCTGACGCAGCACGTCCTCGAACATCACCGCGTCTGTGACCTCCAGCACCACCGAATGCGCCAGACCGCGCACGATGCCCATATCTTCGAACGACATGTGCGTCCCGCCGTTGTGGCAGGCCGTCACGCCCGCGTCTGAAGCAATCACCTTCACGTTGTTACGCTGGTAGTCCAGGGACATAAACAGCTGGTCGAAGCAGCGGCGGCTGGCAAACGCGGTGAAGGTATGAACGAACGGCTTACGCCCGGTGAGCGACAGCCCCGCCGCGGTGCCAATAACGTTGGCCTCCATAATGCCGCAGTTAATCACGTGCTGCGGATAATCGCGCACTACGCCGTCCATCGCCATCGAGCTCATCAGATCCGCTTCCAGGGCGATAATCTCGCTGCCGGCCTCAATCTGCTTTGCTACGAAGCACGCGTAGACCTTACGCATCTCAACGGCGTCTTTCTGTCCTGCCGGTGCAACCTTAATCATGTGAAGCCTCCAGTTGGCAAATCGTCTCGTTGAGGGCCGCTTTGCTCTCCGCGGTCAACCGCAGGTGGTGCGAGTTGCTGAGCTGTTCCAGGTACGGCACCCCCTGCCCTTTGATGCTGTCGAGGATCACCACCCGCGGACGCGCATCGGCCTCCGGTACCCTTGAAGTCACCTCCAGCAGCGCCGGAACGTCATCCCCCTTCACCGTTACTACGTCAAAGCCAAAGGCGCGGAACTTCCCTTCCAGGTCGAACGCGCTGATGATCTCGTCCAGCTCGCCGTCGAGCTGCTGTTTGTTCCAGTCGACAAACACCGTCAGGTTGTTGAGGCGATGGTGGGCGATAAACTGGAAGGCTTCCCAGCACTGACCCTCGTTCAGCTCGCCGTCACCGACGATGCAGAAGACCCGATTCGGCCGCCCCGCGAGCTTGTGCGACAGCGCCATGCCGCCAGCGATGGAGATCCCCTGCCCGAGCGAGCCGGTGGTAGCGTCCACGCCGCGCGTTTTCAGGCGGTCCGGATGGCTTGGCAGACGCGTGCCGTTCTGGTTCAGGGTGCTCAGCTCCTCCATCGGGAAGTAGCCCTTAATCGCCAGGGTGCTGTAGAGCGCCGGGCCCGCATGGCCCTTCGACAGCACAAAATAGTCGCGCTCCGGCCAGTCCGGATCCGCCGGGTCGATCTTCATCACCGCGCCGTACAGCACGGCCAGTGTTTCGACCACCGACATACTGCCGCCGTAGTGCCCAAAGCCCAGCTGCGTTAGCGATTTCAGCGTCTCAAGGCGGATCTGGCGCGCCAGTTCAGTTATCTCGTTCTCATTCATGATTTGGCTCCGGTGTTTTCCTGCGCGTTACCGCCAGCAGGTTTGTTTTTCGCGAAGACGTTGTACGCCACCAGCAGTGCGAACAGCGCCACAACCAGCCCGGTGATGGCGAGCGGCGACAGGAAGCGCGCCAGGTTACCCAGCACAATACCGACCGCGCCGAAATCGGCATCCGAGAAGGTGGTATTAGCAAAGCCAATCGCGCCCAGTACCGGCAGCAGCAGAACCGGCAGGAAGGTGATCAGCAGGCCGTTGGCGAAGGCGCCTATCATTGCCCCGCGGCGTCCGCCGGTGGCGTTACCGAACACGCCCGCCGTCGCGCCGGTGAAGAAGTGCGGCACCACGCCCGGCAGGATCAGCACCCAGTTGAACTGGCCGCAGATGATTAACCCCACAATCCCCCCCAGGAAGCTGAACAGGAAGCCAATCAGCACCGCGTTTGGCGCATAGGGATAGACCACCGGGCAGTCCAGCGCGGGACGCGCGTTCGGGACCAGTTTTTCCGAGAAGCCGGTAAAGGCCGGGACGATTTCTGCCAGAATCAGGCGCACACCCTGCAGGATGATGAACACGCCCGCCGCGAAGGTGATCGCCATGATGATGGCGTATACCAGGTAGTTCTGACCGCCGCTGAAGGTCGACTCGACATACTCGCGTCCGGCGCTCACCGCCATGATCAGATAGATAATCATCATGGTCAGGGAGATGGAGATCGAAGAGTCGCGCAGGAAGCTCAGGTTCTTCGGCAGGTTCATCTCTTCGGTGGAGCGGGAGCCTTTGCCGACTTTGCTGCCAATCCAGCCGGACAGCACGTAGCCCAGCGTACCGAAATGGCCAAATGCAATCTCATCGTTGCCGGTAATACGCTTCATATAGCGCTGCGCAATGGCCGGGAAGAACGCCATAATCAGGCCGAGGATCAGCGAGCCGGTAAACACCAGCCCCACGCCCTCAAAACCCGCCACGGTGAGGATCACGCCAATCATGCACGCCATATAAAACGTGTGGTGTCCGGTCAGGAATATGTACTTCAGGCGGGTAAAGCGCGCGACGACAATATTCGCCACCATGCCGAAGGCCATGATCAGCGCGGTCGAGGCACCGTATTTTTCCAGGGCTATCGACACTATCGCTTCATTGTTAGGAATAATGCCCTGGATATTAAAGGCGTGCTCAAACATGCCGCCTAAGGGATTTAGCGACCCCACCAGCACCGTGGCGCCGCCGCCCAGCACAATAAAGCCGAGAATCGTTTTAATTGTGCCTTTTACGACATCTGAAAAAGATTTTTTCTGCGCAACAAGACCAATTAACGCAATTAACCCCACCAGCACCGAAGGGACTTTTAAAATATCGACAACGAAATTCAGCGTTTCAAGGATAAACATATCCACCTCGCCTTATCAGGGTTATTGTCTGTCGAACCA
Organism: Enterobacter asburiae; assembly: GCA_011754535.1. NCBI lineage: Bacteria > Pseudomonadati > Pseudomonadota > Gammaproteobacteria > Enterobacterales > Enterobacteriaceae > Enterobacter > Enterobacter asburiae. The sequence continues at coordinate 3,394,475 of JAAQVN010000001.1, forward strand.
GGCGCGCAGCTGCGCTTCGAGTTCGTTGATATCAATGATGTTGTTGATCACTACCAGCTGGCTTTCCGGCACGCTGGCGCTTGCCGCAATGTCTTTCGCCATCACGAACAGGTCCGCCGCGCCCGGCGTGGCGGAGGAGAGATCGGAGTGTTCAACCTCGGCGTCAATGTCCAGCTTTTTGAGCACCTTTTTAATGTTCATTTCGACCATAAAACTGCTGCCCAGGCCAGAACCGCAAATAGCCATGATTTTCATTGTTGTCCCCTTATTTTGAGTAGAGCACGCCCCATCACGCTGGCGCGTAATGTTGGGAAGAATCGGATTAAAGAATTAAATCAGAAGCGGTCAATAATGGTTTTAATATCCTCCAGGGTATTCGCCTGATGTAATTTCTCCATATCCTCGTCGCTGGAAAATAGTTCTGCGAGTGCGGATATCATTTCAATATGGCTATGTTTATCCGGTGCCGCGAGCATAATAATCAGATCGACAGGGTCAAACTCTCCGGCACCAAAAGAGACGCCCTGTTTTAGTTTTAGTAATGACAAGCCCAGTCCTTTGGCGCCCTCCTCCGGCCGCGCATGCGGCATGGCCAGCCCTGGTGCCAGCACATAATAGGGTCCTAACGTATGGTGCTGCTGAATGATTGCCGTCACGTATTCCGGTGCAATCACCTGCAGATCCAGCAGCGGTTTCGCGCATATCTCCAGCGCCTGCGGCCAGCTTTCAACGCTATCCTGCAGTGTAATGGTTGTATCATATATCCACTTTTTGAGCATTTTTCCCTCCCGCTAAACGCTAAAGATGGGCAAACTTTATTCAACCCATCAATCATTGACTGCGATCGCGATCACAAAGATAGCGCTACCAATAACTAACATGCAGAAGTGTGATAGCGCTATCAAATTGTCATCATCGTGTGAAATCACAGCCAAAAAAGGGATTTAAGGCGTATACTGCCTGTCACCTGAAATGAAGGAAAAAGAACGCGTCTGGTCAGCAGGAAGGTGTATGTCTTTAACCCGAAAACGGCGCAGTACCGGAAAAGTCACGCTCGCTGATGTCGCACAGCTTGCCGGAGTCGGCACGATGACCGTCTCCCGTGCACTCCGCACGCCTGAACAGGTTTCCGATAAACTGCGTGAAAAAATTGAAGCTGCGGTGCAGGAGCTGGGCTATATGCCCAATCTCGCCGCCAGCGCACTGGCATCGGCGTCGTCATGGACGATTGCGATGGTTGTTCCCAACCTTTCCGAAGCCGGTTGTTCAGAGATGTTTGCCGGGCTACAGCAGGTGCTGCAGCCGGCCGGATACCAGATCATGCTGGCTGAGTCCCAGCATCGTCTTGAACAGGAAGAGAAACTGCTCGAAACGCTGCTGGCGTCGAATATCGCCGCCGCGATTTTACTCAGCGTCGAGCACACCGACACCGTTCGCCACTGGCTGAAAAATGCGTCGATTCCGGTGATGGAGATGGGTGCTATGCGCGCCGATCCGATCGATATGAATATCGGGATCGATAACGTGGCGGCCATGTTTGAGCTGACGGAAATGGTGATCAGGCGCGGCTACCAAAATATTGGCCTGCTGTGCGCCAACCAGGAGCAGTGGATTTTCCAGCAGCATTTGCAGGGCTGGTACAAGGCGATGCTGCGCCATCATCTGTCGCCGAACCGGGTGATTAACGCGGCGATGCCGCCGAGCTTCTCGACCGGCGCGGCACAGCTGCCAGAGTTCCTGCTGGCGTGGCCGGAACTGGATGCGCTGGTGTGCGTATCAGACGAGCTGGCCTGTGGCGCGCTGTATGAGTGTCAGCGTCGACGCATTAAAGTGCCGGACGATCTGGCAGTCGTGGGCTTTGGTGATAGCGACGTGAGCCGCGTTTGCCAGCCGCCGCTGACGACGATGGCGGTACCGCATCGTAAGATTGGGATTGAGGCAGGAAAAGCGCTACTGGAACGTCTGAATGACGGAGACTGGCGCGACCAAAAACCCATCGCGTCCAGCCTGTGCCTGCGGGAAAGCTGTTAAGACTTACTCAGCCTCTTCCTCTTTTTCCGCTTTGTTTTCCGGCTTAGCGGATTCGTTTTTGGCGTTGCGGGTCATCCACAGCGCCAGCGCCTTTAATGAATCTGGCGTGAACTCGTCACAGCGGGCAGTAATCTCTTCCGGCGTCATCCAGCAGACTTCGCTTACTTCCTCTTCCTGCAGGGCGAAAGGCCCGTGGGACACACAGCTAAACAGTCCGCCCCAGACGCGGCAATGCTCGTCTTCGAAATAGAACTGGCCGTGCTCGGCAAACGGCACCCCGGCGATGCCTAACTCTTCTTCCGCTTCACGACGCGCGGAATCCAGCAGCACTTCATCGGCCTGCACGACGCCACCCGCGGTGGCATCCAGCATACCCGGAAGAAAATCTTTAGTGTCCGTGCGGCGCTGGACCAGAATTTTGCCCATGCCGTCATGCACAACGATGTACGTTGCACGGTGACGCAGGCGCTCTGCACGCATTTGTTCGCGGCTCGCCTGCGCGATCACTTCATTTTCTTCGCTGACAATGTCAACCCATTCAGTACTTACCAAATGATTCTGCTCCACCATCGGGAAACCTTCTCGTCTAAGCGCTCTTTCGGCGCGTTTGCAGTTGTGGTGTAACTTACGGATTAATCGCTACCTGCGCAATAACTTGCTGATCATTAAGTGCGATAACGCTCAGGGTATTTCCATCCAGCATGCCATAGCTCGCAGGATATCCGCCTTTCGGGATGCTGACCGACCCCGGGTTAAAGTGATAGATCTCACCGCGTTTTTCAGCAACCGGAATATGAGTATGACCGTAAACCAGTACATCGCCAGCCGCGAGCGCAGGGAGATTGTCCGGGCTAAAAAGATGCCCATGCGTCAGGAACAGCCGGCAGTTTTCCTGCAGCACCTGTTGCCACGGCGCGGTAAGAGGAAAATGGAGCAGCATCTGGTCCACTTCGCTGTCGCAATTGCCGCGCACGGCGATAATGCGCGAGGCAAAGGAGTTGAGCTTCTCCGCCACCTGCGCAGGGGCATAGCCTTCCGGCAGCGCATTGCGTGGCCCATGATTTAACACATCCCCCAGAATCACCAGCCATTGCGCCCCGCTTTGCGAAAACAGAGAAAGCACTCGCTCGGTCGCGGGCAGCGATCCATGGATATCCGACGCAAACATCAGTTTCATCCGTCACTCCCAGGTAAAAAAACTGCCCTTATCATACCTGAAGCGTCAGGGCTTATCAGCCCGCGCGCTTAGCGGAGAGTGCCACATAGCGCTGTACGGAAGCGCGCTGCCACTGGAACGCCGCATAATCCACCAGCAGTTGAGGCACCTCATCGCCGTTGAGGATCAAACGGTTCAGCATCAGCGCCAGATCGGTATCGGCAATGCACCATTCACCGAACAGGTTCGGATTACCGTGAGCGAGCAGCGAGGTGGCGGTTTCAATCAGTTTTTGCGCGCTGTCGACGCCTTCTGCGCTGAGCGCTGGCTTTTTCACACCGGCAAACACGACATCCGTGGAGCGCTCGACGCGAATCGGCACCAGGTCGCTACGCAGCCACGCCTGGATCTGCCGCGCGCGGGCGCGCTTTTGCAGATCGTGAGGATAGATGCGCTCCCACTCAGGCGGCGCAAAACGATCTTCCAGATATTCATCGATCGCCGACGATTCGCTCAGGGCAAAACCGTCAATCTCCAGCACCGGCACGCGTCGGGTCAGGTCGTAACCCTGCCACTGGGGTTTGAGATGTTCACCACCGTCGAGATCGACGGTCTTCAGCGTAAAGGAGAGTCCCTTTTCGGCCAGCGAAACGTATACGCTCATGACGTAGGGAGAAAAGAAATTTGCATCGGACCACAACGTAATTACGGGCTGGTTCATAACATCCTCATCGGCTGATCGGTTTTTACTCAACATATAATCTCTTTGCGTCTCTGTCACTTGATGAAAACTCACGATTTACAACCACCACCTATACTCATTTGTCATGGCACCACTATTCGACTGACAGGAGTTGAGAATGATTGACCTTTATTACGCCCCTACTCCAAACGGCCATAAGATCACCCTCTTTCTCGAAGAAGCCGAACTGGATTACAGAATCATTCGCGTGGATATCAGCAAAGGCGAACAGTTCAACCCTGTGTTTTTGGCTATCTCGCCGAACAATAAAATTCCGGCCATTATTGATAGCCAGCCAGCGGACGGAGGCAGGCCGCTGAGCCTGTTTGAATCCGGCGAAATTTTGCTTTATCTGGCGGAGAAAACCGGCAAGCTGCTGAGCGGTGAATTGCGCGAGCGTCACCACACTCTGCAGTGGCTTTTCTGGCAGTCAAGCGGCTTTGGGCCGATGCTGGGGCAGAACCACCACTTCACCGCCTTCGCGCCGCAGACCATTCCTTACGCCATCGAGCGATATCAGGTTGAAACCCAGCGTCTTTACGGCGTTCTGAACCAGCGGCTGGAGAAAACGCCGTGGCTCGGGGGCGACCATTACAGCATTGCCGATATTGCCTGCTGGCCGTGGGTAAATACGCATGATAAACACCGGATTGACTTAGCTTCTTACCCGGCGGTGAATAACTGGTTTGAGCGTATCCGGACCCGCCCGGCCACTGAACGCGCGATGCAAAAAATCCAGCAAATTTAACCTTGTAGGAAGCTGGGTGCCTGCGAGGCTCTCATGTATTATGGGCGGAAATACTGACACGGAGATGACCTGCAATGTCACAGCCAGACGCTATTATTCGGATAAAAAATTTACGCTTGCGCACGTTCATTGGTATCAAAGAGGAAGAGATTGCCAACCGTCAGGATATTGTTATTAATGTGGTTATCCACTACCCGGCAGACAAAGCGCGGGCCAGCGAAGACATCAACGACGCGCTGAACTATCGCACGATAACCAAAAACATCATTCAGTACGTGGAAAACAACCGCTTCTCGCTGCTGGAGAAATTAACTCAGGATGTGCTCGATATCGCACGCGACCATGACTGGGTCACTTATGCTGAAGTAGAGATCGATAAACTTCACGCCCTGCGCTATGCCGACTCCGTCTCCATGACGTTAAGCTGGCGACGCCAGGGGTGAACCTGGAGGTTGTATGAAGATTTTGCTGACTGGCGGTACAGGCCTGATTGGTCGCCATCTCATTGCCCGCCTGCAGGCGCTGCATCATGATGTCACCGTGGTGACGCGCAGCCCGGAAAAAGCGCGTCAGGTGCTGGGAGCAGGGGTCGATATCTGGAAAGGGCTGGCCGATCGGCAGAATCTGGACGGTTTTGACGCCGTCATCAACCTTGCAGGCGAACCCATCGCTGATAAGCGCTGGACCGAAGAGCAGAAACAGCGGTTGTGCAGTAGCCGCTGGAATATTACCGAAAAGCTGGTTGAGCTGATTCGCAACAGCCACACGCCGCCGTCGGTGCTGATTTCAGGTTCTGCGACGGGCTATTACGGCGATCTTGGCGAAGTGGTGGTAACCGAAGAGGAGCCGCCCCACAACGAGTTTACCCATAAACTCTGCGCCCAGTGGGAGCGCATCGCCTGCGCGGCGCAGAGCGATAAGACCCGCGTCTGCCTGCTGCGTACCGGCGTGGTGCTTGCGCCGAAAGGCGGCATTCTGGGTAAAATGCTTCCGCCCTTTAGGCTGGGGCTCGGCGGGCCGATCGGCAACGGCCGTCAGTACCTGGCCTGGATCCATATCGACGATATGGTGAACGGCATTATCTGGCTGCTGGATAACGATCTGCGCGGGCCGTTTAATATGGTTGCGCCGTATCCGGTACGCAATGAACAGTTTGCCCATGCGCTGGGGCACGCCCTGCACCGCCCGGCGATTTTACGCGTGCCTGCGACGGCGATTCGCCTGATGATGGGCGAAGCGTCCGTGCTGGTGCTGGGCGGCCAGCGCGCGCTGCCAAAACGGCTGGAGGCGGCCGGGTTTGCGTTTCGCTGGTATGATTTAGAAGAGGCGCTGGGGGATGTGGTGCGGTGAATATGTTACAGTGATACGCCATGTTCCGATGAAATGGCGTAACAATGGCAACCATCACCACTCCCCGGCTTCACCTCACCCCTTTCGAACCCTCAGACTGGGCGTTCTTCCGCTCGCTGCGCGAAAACCGCGACATCATGCGCTATATGGCCGCGATTGCTCCCGAAAAAGAGACCCGACGCGTGTTTGCCGCACGCCTGATGGCGGAGCATGTCTTCGTGATCCGCTTTCTGAATGAAGATACGCCGCTGGGGGATATCGGCCTGCAAATCAGTCAGGAGAATCGTGCAGAGGCGGACATCGGCTACACGGTTGTGCCTGCGGCGCAGGGAAAAGGTATCGCCAGTGAGGCGCTGCGCGCGGTGTGTGATTATGCGTTTAACCAGACCGGCGTGAGAGCGATTAACGCGTACGTGCTGGCGGATAACAGCGGGTCCGTGCGGGTGCTGGAGAAAGCCGGTTTTGTGCGCACGCAGGTGCTGGAAAAAGCGTATGAGATTGACGGCGTGCGTTATGACGACTGGGTGTATCGGCTGGAGTGTGGTGCGGCCTGAGGCCCTCACCCACGGGGTTGAGGAATCCCCACAAATTAATGCCAGCACGAACGCCCCCCTCTCCCTTGAGGGAGAGGGCTGGGGTGAGGGGGAACATACGGCTCTGGTGGTCATTCCGTTCACTTTATGTTCATTGCTACTCTGTAACGACAATACCTGTGAACGTGCCAGGGCGGCTCAATCGCCACCGCCCTGGCGACCCGGGCTCCCGGCGGTAAATCGCCGCTTCGCGGTGCCCTCAGCTTATTCCTTCAGGCTATCGGGTCGGGCATGAGCCTGCATCCCTGCAGGCCACGCCCTCTCGGCGCATCCGTGCGCCTCGCCCCGGCCTTACGGAAACGCTTCGGCGATTTACAGCCGGACCAGGGCGTCGCTGAAAGCTTTAACTCATTCTGAAACAACCTTTATTGCTTCTGCTTATAAATTACTGGGGATTCCTCAGCCCACGGGGAGAGGGAGAACACCTGGCCCGTAGGCCCGGTAAGCGAAGCGCCACCGGGCGGTTGGGCTGCACTGCGGGCTGATGCCTTCTTTACTTCAGAGATCCTTTGAGGAACTGCTGCAACCGCGGGCTTTGCGGGTTCGCCAGCACTTCGTCCGGGTGGCCCTGCTCTTCAATTTTCCCCTGATGCAGGAAAATCACGTGGTTCGAGACGTTACGGGCGAAGCCCATCTCGTGCGTCACCACCACCATCGTTTTGCCCTCTTCGGCCAGCTTCTGCATGATGCGCAGCACTTCGCCAACGAGTTCCGGGTCCAGCGCGGAGGTCGGTTCGTCGAACAGCAGCACCTCCGGTTCCATCGCCAGCGCGCGGGCGATAGAGACACGCTGCTGCTGACCGCCGGAGAGGTGTACCGGGTACTTCATCTGCTGGCGCTCGTCGATACCCACTTTCGCCAGGTATTTCACCGCGCGTTCCCGGGCTTCCTGCTTGCTTAAGCCGAGCACCTGAATCGGTGCTTCCATCACATTCTCCAGCACCGTCATGTGGCTCCAGAGGTTGAAGTGCTGGAACACCATCGTCAGGCGCGTGCGCAGCAGGCGCAACTGATTCTTATCCGCCACCTTCAGCTGGCCGTCTTTGTCACGGACCAGGTTAATAGTCTGCCCGCTCACCACAATCGAACCTTCGCTCGGCTTTTCGAGGAAGTTAATGCAGCGCAGGAAGGTACTTTTACCCGAGCCGGATGAGCCGATGATGCTGATCACGTCGCCCGCATTCGCCTGCAGCGACACCCCTTTCAGCACTTCATGTTCGCCGTAGCGTTTGTGCAAATCAATAACGTTTAATTTGTTCTCAGCCATCATCTTTCTCAGTGCGTCGAAGAAGGTTTTATATGCTGCAACCAGCGTTTTTCAGCCTTACGGAACAGGCTAATCAGAACATAAGAGATAATTAAATAGAGCACCGCCGCAATGCCAAACGCGGTAAACGGCTGATAGGTCGCGGAGTTGATATCGCGCGCGATTTTGAGCAGATCCGGCACCGTCGCGGTAAAGGCGAGCGCGGTGGAGTGCAGCATCAAAATCACTTCGTTGCTGTACGCCGGAAGCGCGATACGCAGCGCCGAAGGCAGAATAATACAGCGGTAAAGCTTCACGGAGGAGAAGCCGTACGCGCGCGCCGCCTCGATCTCACCGTGCGGCACGGAACGAATGGCCCCGGCGAAAATCTCGGTGGTATAGGCGCAGGTGTTGAGCGTTAGCGCCAGCACCGTACAGTTCAGGCCACTGCGGAAGAACGCGTTCAGCATTTCCGTGCCTTTTACGATCTCAAGCGTATACATCCCCGAATAGAACACCAGCAGCTGCACGTACAGCGGCGTGCCGCGAAACACATAGGTAAACAGCCAGATCGGGAACTGGATAAACTTGTTGTTCGACACGCGGCCGATGGCGAGAAACACCGCCAGAATGCCGCCCATCACCACGGAAGAAATCAGCAGCCAGAGCGTAATCGCCACGCCGGTAAAGCGGTAGCCATCCGTCCACAGCAGGGATTTCCAGTATTCCTGAATAATCTCAATCACAGGTCAGCCCTCTTCACACCCACGGAGTAGCGACGTTCGAGCAGAAGCAGCACACCATTGGAGACGGTCGTAAAGACCAGATAGATCACGCCGCAGACCACCGCAAAGTAGAACGGCTCCCAGGTGCTCTTGCCCGCCAGCTGAGTCGCTTTAACAACGTCTTCCAGACCGAGCAGCGAGACCAGCGCCGTCGCTTTGAGGATAACCTGCCAGTTGTTGCCGATGCCCGGCAGCGCATAGCGCATCATGGCCGGGAACATGATCCGGCGAAACGTTTGTGAAGAGGTAAAACCAAATGCGGTTGCCGCTTCAATGTGTCCTCTTGGGACCGCCATGTAAGCGCCACGGAAGGTTTCCGTGAAGTAGGCACCGTAGATAAAACCGAGGGTAATAATACCGGCCACCATCGGGTCGATATCAATTTGTCCCATCCCCATCGCATCCGTCACGCTGTTCAGCGCAATCTGCAGACCGTAAAAGATAAGCAGCATCAGCACCAGATCGGGTACGCCGCGAATGAGCGTGGTATAACCTTCGAAAATGAGCGCCAGCGGTTTGTTAGCCGAAAGCTTCGCCCCTGCGCCCGCCAGACCTATCAGCACCGCCAGCACCACGGAGCTGATAGCCAGCTCAAGGGTGACAAGCGCGCCCTGTAAAATAACGCCAGAAAATCCGTACAGCATACCGCGAGCCCTGTCGTATCGTGAGTGGTAAACCGTGTCTTATCCCCTCCCGCAGCGGGAGGGGCCGCACGTTATTTGACGGAGCGATTAGCCGCCGTACACATTGAAATCGAAGTACTTTTTCGCCAGCTTGTCATAGGTACCGTCAGCGCGCATTTCCGCAAACGCTTTGTTCAGCGCTTCACGCAGCTCGTTGTCTTCTTTGCGCAGGCCCATTCCGGTGCCTACACCAAACAACTTCACATCCTTAATGGACGGGCCGCCGAACTTGTAATCTTTACCCACCGGCGTTTTCAGGAAGCCTTCGCTTGCCGCGACTTCATCCTGGAATGCCGCATCAATACGGCCTGCCGTCAGGTCTGCGTAAATATTTTCCTGGCCCTGATAGGAGACGATTTCAATCCCCTTCGGCGCCCAGTGTTCGTTACCGTAGGTTTCCTGCGTGGTGCCCTGCAGCACGCCCACGCGTTTCCCCTTCAGCGACTCGAGGGTCGGTTGAATGTCTGAAGACTTTGCCACCACCAGACGTGAATCGGCCGCATAGAGCTTGTCGGTGAAGGCAATCTCCTGCTGGCGTTTCTCGGTAATGGAAAGCGAGGACATAATCACGTCGATTTTTTTGGCTTTCAGGGAAGGGATCAGCGCATCCAGCGGGTTTTCTACATAAGTACACTGCGCTTTGATGCGTTTGCACAGCTCATTGGCCAAATCGATGTCAAAACCCACCAGTTCACCCTTTGAATTCTTCGATTCAAACGGCGCATAGGTTGGATCAGTACCAATACGGATTTTCTGCGGAATGGCTGCGAATGCCGCGGTGGCGCTGGAAAAGGCCAGCACGAGGGATAGTGACAACACGAGTTTTTTCATATTTGTCCTCAACAAACTGTCTACATACGGTTTTTTTACGACGACGGGGTGGGGTTAATGTGCCATTAATCCCTGCTGTCAGGCAAAGAATAATGCCTTTCTGGCGGGATTTTTTGCATTATAAATGCTTAAGTATGCACACAGCGACCCAATATGGTGCACAGACTGCACCATATTGAATCATCCTCACCCGTGATGCACCACATCAGTGCATCACCGTGATGCGTTAGTCACCGTAGACGTTGAAGTCGAAGTATTTCTTCGCCAGTTTGTCGTAGGTACCGTCTTTGCGCAGCTCGGCAAACGCTTTGTCAAAGGCGGCTTTAAGCTCTTTATCGTCCTTGCGCAGGCCAATGCCGGTGCCGTCACCAAAGTATTTTTTGTCTTTCACGGACGGGCCCGCAAAGGCGTAGTCTTTACCTGCCGACTGCTTCAGGAACCCTTCGCTCGCGGCGACTTCATCCTGGAACGCGGCATCCAGACGGCCCGCCGCCAGGTCAGAGTAGATCAGATCCTGGTTCTGGTAAGCCACCACGTCGACGCCCTTCTCGCGCCAGTTGGCATTGGCGTAACCTTCCTGGGTCGAGCCCTGGAGTACGCCAACGTGCTTGCCTTTCAGCGAGTCGATGGTCGGTTGAATCGGGGAACCTTTCGCGGCAATCAGACGCGAATCCGCAGCGTAGAGCTTGTCAGAGAACGCGATCTCCTGCTGACGCTTTTCGGTGATGGAGAGAGAAGAGATAATGGCGTCGATTTTCTTTGCCTTCAGCGACGGGATTAACGCGTCGAAGTCGCTGCCCACCCATGTGCATTTCACTTCCATACGTTTGCACATTTCATTTCCCAGATCGATGTCAAACCCCACGAAATCGCCCTTCGCATCCTTGGAAGAGAATGGCGCGTAGGTTGCGTCTGTACCGATACGAACCGTCTGTGGAAGCGCTGCGTAGCTACCTGCTGCTGCACTTAACCCCACCAGCAAAGACAGAGCCAGAACCGTCTTCTTCATACATTTACCCTCAAGTACCGTGATTTTATTATGTATTGTGTTGTGTGTTGTGTTGCAGGCTTCTCTTGCAGGTCTTATGCCACATTGCCGTCTGGTCAAAACTTCGACGTTAAATATGTTAATAAAACGTTGCGATATTGCCTTAATGGTGAAAGATAGCAGGTCTGCCGAACGAACCGGAAAGAGAAAAAGGGAAAAAGCGAATTAAATGTCGAGGATATGATCGCCGTTGCATAATTGCCCTGAAACAGGGCAACGTCTCTTTTCATGCACAGCATTTGTGCACAGAATCAGGCTCCCTGCCAGCGGGTGAAGAGATCTTCGGGCAGGTCGATGTCAAACTGATCCAGCACGCGATTGATGGTCTGATTAATCACATCGTCCAGCGACTGTGGTCGGTGATAGAACGCCGGTACCGGCGGCATGATCACCGCGCCCAGCTCGGCGGCCTGAGTCATTAAGCGCAGATGGCCCAGATGCAGCGGCGTTTCCCGCACGCAGAGCACCAACGGGCGACGCTCCTTCAGCACCACGTCCGCCGCGCGCGTCACCAGGGTGTCGGTATAGCTGTTCACAATCCCGGAGAGCGTTTTAATTGAGCAGGGCAGGATAACCATGCCGGCGGTTTTAAACGAGCCTGAGGAGATGCTGGCGGCGATATCGCGGGCATCGTGAACCACGTCTGCCAGTGCCTGGACATCGCGCAGGGAAAGATCCGTTTCAAGGGAGAGGGTTTGTCGCGCCGCCTGGCTCATCACCAGATGCGTTTCCACTTCTGCCACGTTACGCAAAACCTGTAGCAGGCGTACGCCGTAAATCGCGCCGCTGGCACCGCTGATGCCAATAATGAGTCGTTTCATGATTTCGCCCTTGCTGATTTCTGGGCTGACTGTGCAGGATTTTGCGGGGAGTTGCAAGTGAGGGCACGCGCCCTCACCTGCGAAGAGATCAACCTTCGTTGTGCATCTCTAAGCTTTCGAGATCGTTTTGCAGCTGAACGGCTTTCGCATCGTCATTGCGCAGCGAATCAAGATAGTCAAGGTACTGCTGGTCAACGTCTTTCGTCACGTAGACGCCGTTAAACACGGAGCATTCGAACTGCTGAATTTCCGGGTTCTCGGCGCGCACCGCGTCGATGAGATCGTTCAGATCCTGGAAAATCAGGCCGTCGGCACCGATGATCTGGCGAATTTCGTCCACTTCGCGACCGTGAGCAATCAGCTCGTTGGCAGTTGGCATATCGATGCCGTACACGTTCGGGAAGCGAATTTCCGGCGCGGCAGATGCCAGGTAGACTTTCTTCGCACCCGCTTCGCGCGCCATCTCGATAATCTGCTCAGAGGTGGTGCCGCGAACGATGGAGTCATCCACCAGCAGAACGTTCTTGTCGCGGAATTCCGCGCGGTTGGCGTTCAGCTTACGGCGCACGGACTTACGGCGCAGATGCTGGCCCGGCATGATAAAGGTGCGGCCAACGTAGCGGTTCTTCACGAAGCCCTGACGGTATGGCTTTTCCAGAATACGGGCAATTTCCAGGGCGATATCGCAGGAGGTTTCCGGGATAGGAATAACCACGTCGATGTCGAGATCGTCCCACTCGCGGGCAATCTTCTCGCCGAGCTTCGTGCCCATGTTCACGCGCGCACTGTATACGGAGATTTTGTCGATGAACGAATCCGGACGGGCGAAGTAGACGTATTCAAACAGGCACGGGTTGCTGACCGGGTTGTCAGCACACTGGCGGGTAAACAGCTGGCCCTTCTCAGTGATATAGACCGCTTCGCCCGGCGCAACGTCGCGCAGGAATTCGAAGCCCAGGGTATCCAGCGCCACGCTCTCAGAGGCAACCATATATTCGGTACGGCCATCGCCAAGGTCGCGCTTACCCAGCACCAGCGGACGAATGCCGTTTGGATCGCGGAAGGCAACCATACCGTGACCGATGATCATCGCCACGCAGGCGTACGCACCGCGGATCTGGCGGTTGGTCGCAGCAATGGCAGCGAAGATATTGTCTGCTTCCAGCGGGTAATGACGGAAGTTATCCAGCTCGCTGGCGAACACATTGAGCAGGATTTCTGAATCAGAGGTGGTGTTAATGTGGCGACGTTTCTCTTCGAACAGCTTCTTACGCAGCTCATGGGCGTTGGTCAGGTTGCCGTTATGGGCAAGCGTGATGCCATACGGTGAGTTGACGTAGAAAGGCTGTGCCTCAGAGGCGCTGGAACTGCCAGCAGTAGGATAACGAACGTGACCGATCCCCATATTACCTTGCAGACGCTGCATATGGCGGGCTTCAAACACATCGTTTACCAGGCCATTCGCCTTACGTAAACGGAAGCAGTTGTTTGCATCAATGGTGATGATACCCGCAGCATCCTGCCCACGGTGCTGAAGCACCGTTAACGCGTCATAAATCGACTGGTTTACCGGCATGAAACCGGCGATACCGACAATACCGCACATTCGTCTTTTCCTCGTTAAGCCACATCTCAGGGTTTATGCCCTGGGCAAAAAACTCGACGAGCTTTGCAGATAGTCAAAGAACCATCTGATGATGAAGCTGAACTCCGGAATGAGCTGCGATTTCTGCCAGTCTTCACTTTTGGAGAACCCGGTGAAGGTATCCAGGAAGAACAGGATCGCGGCCACAATCAGCACGCCTCGCAACGCCCCGAAACAGATCCCGAGTACCCTGTCCGTTCCTGACAGACCGGTTTTCTCGACCAGCTGACCTATCACATAATTTACGATAGCGCCGACAATCAGCGTCGCAATAAACAGCACCGCGATGGCGATTCCATTTCGGACCAGTTCATCTTCAAAGCCCGTGAACCAGACAGACAGGTAAGTGTAGTAATGACTGGCGACAAAGAAAGCACAGCCCCATGTCACCAGCGATAACGCTTCACGAACAAAGCCACGGATCAGGCTAACCAGACAGGAAAAACCAATCACCGCAATGATGGCGTAATCAATCCAGACCATATGTGTCCCACGATTAAACGCCCTGTCATCCAGTTCGGGGCGAATTCTAACAGAAAAAGAAAACGTTTGCGTAGGGATTTCCTTCCCGCGCGTAAATAAAAAAGGCGCTGAAAAAATGTTCAACGCCCCTCACCCTAACCCTCTCCCCAAAGGGGAGAGGGGACGGTACGATGCAGTATGATACAAACGCGCTCAATGCGACTTTCACCCTCTCCCCTTTGGGGAGAGGGCCGGGGTGAGGGATAGATCTTATCAGTTCGCGCTGTAGCTCATCACCACACCGCTCAGCCCGGAGATCTGCTTCAGCTCGCCGAGCGACCCCTTCAGCTTGTCTTTCGACGCTTCCGGCCCCACGAGAATACGGGTAATTTTACCCTGCACCGGCGTGGAAGGTGAAGTGTAAACGCGATATCCCGCGCTGCGCAGTTTACCGACAACCTCGTTGACTTTATCGGCGTTTTTCAGCGCCCCCAGCTGCACAACGTAGGCTTTGCCGGTCGGGGCCGCGTCTTGCTTCGCCGGCGGTGGGGTTTCAGACGCGGCAGCCAGCTGCTCTGCCGCTTTATCCCGCTGTGGCTGTTGCTGTGGTTTCGGCTGCGGTTTCTCTACCGGCTTCGGTTTTTCAACAGGCTTAGGCTTCTCTACCGGTACCGGATCGATCTCAATGTTGTTATTCGCCGCCAGACGCGACGGATCGAGTGACGGTGCAGCGGCATCGCCCGCGCGGACTTCTTCCGCCGCCCCTTCAGGCGGCTGAGCAGGCAGCGCCTGCGTCGCCGCAGGCAGCATATCCGGCTCATCGCGGTCGCCCGGCTTCGGCACCAGCGGAATGGCTGCAAACTCGTCCTGATAATGTTTTTTCTGCCCGTCGAGCAGCCCGGGAAGAATAATTACCCCGAGCGCGACCAGCACAATGGTTCCTGTTAAACGGTTCTGAAACTTACTCGCCACCGGTTCTCCCCGCGTCCATCACTTCCATGACATGTGCCACCGTGTGGAAAGAGCCACACACCAGCACGGTATCTTCTGGTTTAGCCTCCGCCATCGCGGCATGCCAGGCCTGCGCCACGCTACTGTAGATTGCGCCTTTGCCGAGATGTTCCATCAGCTGCTCAGCGGTCGCGCCGCGCGGCCCCTCCAGAGGAGCACAATACCAGCTATCGACCACACTCTCCATGCAGGCCAGCGTCCCGCCGATATCTTTATCATGAAGCATACCGATAACCGCCAGCACGCGCCCGGTTTTTGGTAACGATTTGAGACGTCCTGCGAGATACGCCGCCGCATGCGGGTTGTGCGCCACGTCCAGGATCAGACGCGGTGACTCGCTGACGATCTGGAAACGCCCCGGCAGAATTGCGCTCTGAATACCGTCGCGGATAGCCTGCTCGCTGACAGCTAATCCGCTGGCGCGCAGTGCCGCCAGCGCGGTTGCCGCGTTAGGCTGTGGTACCTGCGGCAGCGGCAGGTTATCCAGCGCGCCCTGCGCATCGCTGAAGCGCCAGCCGTTGTCCTGTACCTCATACTGCCAGTCAACGCCGCGGCGCAGGAGCCGTGCGCCCTTCTCATTTGCTACATCAGCGATGGTGTGCGGCATGTCCGGCTCGCCGACCACGGCAGGCTTATTCGTGCGGAAAATACCGGCCTTCTCACGGCCGATACTTTCGCGATCGGGGCCAAGCCAGTCGGTATGATCCAGCGCGATGCTGGTGACCACCGCAACATCGGCATCCACCATATTGGTGGCATCAAGACGCCCACCGAGACCCACTTCCAGAATTACCACGTCCAGTTGCGCCTGTTTAAACAGCCACAGCGCCGACAGGGTACCGTATTCGAAATAGGTTAATGAGGTTTCCCCGCGCGCAGCTTCGATAGCCGCGAACGACGCCGTATGGGCAGATTCCGCCAGCTCGCTGTTTTGCACGCGAACGCGCTCGGTGTAACGCACCAGATGCGGGGAGCTGTAGACGCCAACTTTGTAACCCGCCGCCATCAGGACAGATTCCAGCGTGCGGCAGGTGGTGCCTTTACCGTTAGTGCCGGCTACGGTAAACACGAAAGGCGCCGGTTTCAGCACGTCGAGACGCGCGGCAACCTGACTTACGCGATCAAGCCCCATATCGATGGTTTTACTGTGCAGGTTTTCCAGATAAGAAAGCCACGCGGCCAGGGGCGACGTGGCTTGGAGAATGCTTTTATTTTCCATAATGCCCGGTTGTCATTAACAGGTTATAAAGCAAAAGGGCAGCGCCATCTGGCCCTGCCCTTTTCAGTTATCAGGCCTCGGGTTCCTGATCCGGTACCACCACGCCTTCGCGCGGCTCATCCGGGTTCGGCGCTGGCAGATTCATCAGCTTCGCCAGAATGCTGGCCAGTTTCAGGCGCATTTCAGGGCGGCGGACGATCATGTCGATAGCGCCTTTCTCAATGAGGAACTCACTGCGCTGGAAGCCAGGCGGCAGCTTTTCACGAACGGTCTGCTCGATGACGCGAGGACCGGCAAAGCCGATCAGTGCTTTTGGCTCAGCGATGTTCAGGTCGCCCAGCATCGCGAAGCTTGCAGAGACGCCACCCATGGTTGGGTCAGTCAGCACGGAGATGTACGGCAGACCGCGCTCCTGCATTTTCGCCAGCGCTGCAGAGGTTTTCGCCATCTGCATCAAGGACATCAGCGCTTCCTGCATACGTGCACCACCAGAGGCAGAGAAGCAGATCAGCGGACAGTTGTCTTCCAGCGCCTGCTCAACGGCACGCACAAAGCGCGCGCCCACCACGGAGCCCATAGAGCCGCCCATAAAGGAGAACTCAAACGCAGCGGCAACAACCGGCATCTCATGCAGGGTGCCTTTCATGACGATCAGCGCGTCTTTCTCGCCGGTCTCTTTCTGTGCAGAGGCCAGACGATCTTTGTATTTTTTGGAATCGCGGAACTTGAGCACATCTTTTGGCTCCAGTTCACTGCCCAGTTCTACCAGAGAACCTTCGTCCAGCAGGCTATGCAGGCGGTTGCGCGCCGACATACGCATATGGTGGTCGCACTTCGGACACACCTCAAGATTGCGTTCCAGCTCTGCACGGTACAGAACCTGGCCGCAGCTATCACACTTCGTCCATACCCCTTCAGGAATGCTCGCTTTGCGCGTCGGGGTAATGTTGCTTTTAATTCGTTCAATCCAGCTCATTGATAACCTTTCTGCCTGAACCTGGTCGTATGCCAGTTTTGCTATAAGAGGCGAATAATGCCATTTTTGCCTCCAACAGACCATGAATGTTGCACATTAAAACATAACAGCCCGAAACTTTGGATAAAAAAGTGGTCGAACCGCCAGTGTGCATTTACTTCGCTTGTTTTGCCGCCGCACGTTTGTGACGAATGATTTCGATAACGCCCGGCAGAACGGAAAGCACAATAATCGCTACAATCAGTAACTTAAGGTTTTCCTGAACTACCGGCAAATCGCCAAACAGGTACCCTGCATAGGTAAACAGTAGCACCCACAGCAGCGCGCCTGCGACGTTATACATTGCAAAATGACGATAGGACATATGCCCCATTCCCGCCACAAACGGTGCAAATGTGCGCACAATAGGCACAAAACGCGCAAGGATAATGGTTTTTCCACCATGACGTTCATAGAAGGCATGGGTCTTGTCTAAATAGCTGCGGCGGAAAATTTTCGAATCAGGATTGCTGAACAATCGCTCACCGAACACCCTGCCAATCGTATAGTTGACCGCATCACCGACAATCGCGGCGATCACCATCAATACCACCATCAGATGCACGTTCAAATCATTGGTGGGCAACGCCGATAACGCGCCGGCTACAAACAGCAGCGAGTCGCCAGGCAGGAACGGCGTAACGACCAGCCCGGTTTCACAGAACAGAATGAGGAACAGAATGGCGTAAACCCAGACGCCGTACTGCGCCACCAGCTCCGCCAGGTGAACATCAATATGCAGAATGAAATCAATCAGAAAACGTATTACGTCCATATTGTCTAAGCCTTAATTGCACCTTTGTTTAGTCCGCTAAAAACAGCGGGCCCATTGGCGATTTTGGCAGGTCAAACCGATCCGGATAGTCTACCGAGACCAGATACAGTCCTTCCGCTTTCGCCGTGGCTGCCGCAAGCGTTCTGTCCTTCGCTGCCAGCAGGTCTGCAATCCAGCTCTCCGGCTGGTGTCCGGCACCCACTTCCATCAGGCTGCCTACAATATTCCGCACCATATGATGTACAAAGGCATTGGCTTTGATATCCACCACCACATACGCGCCAAAACGACTGACGTTAATGTGCATGACGTTACGCCACGGCGTGCGGGACTGACACTGCACCGCACGAAACGACGTAAAGTCATTTTCACCAATCAGACACTGCGCCGCGCGATGCATGCGTTCTGCATCGAGCGGTTCATAAAAATGCGTCACGCCCTGGCTTAACACCGCCGGGCGCAGACGCTGGTTGTAAATGACATAACGATAGCGACGCGCCGTCGCGCTGAAGCGCGCGTGAAAATCATCCGGCACAGCTTTCACCCAACGCACCGCGATGTCACCAGGCAAATTCGCATTTACACCCAGCGTCCAGGCAGCATCCTTACGCACGGCGGTGGTTTCAAAGTGCACCACCTGCCCCGTGCCGTGAACACCCGCGTCCGTACGTCCCGCGCACAGGACGTTTATCGGCTCGTTTGCCACCTGAGAGAGCGCTTTCTCCAGCTTTTCCTGGACGCTGCGTACCTCATTCTGACGCTGCCAGCCATAGTATTTACTGCCGTCGTACTCAATACCGAGGGCAATTTTATGAACCGGCTTTTGTTCCACGTCTGACATCAGTACAGATACTCCTGCACCAGCTTCTCGGCGATCTTGACCGCCATCAGCGCGCCGCCGAAGCGAACGTTGTCCGCAACGGACCAGAACTGAACCTGCTCCGGCATACCGTAGTCGTTACGCACGCAGCCAACGGAGAGATGCGCGCTGCCGGTAGCGTCGCCCACCTGCGTCGGGAACTCGCTCTCTTCGGAAAGGACAATGTCTTCACCGCGGCCAAACGCATCGCGCGCTTCTTCTGCCGCGAGCGGGCGCAGCGCTTCAAAACCGACCATCTGCGCGTGGCCGTAGAAGACCGGCGACTGCACGACGCTGGCGGAAATCATCAGCCCCTCGTCCTGCAGAATCTTGCGCGCTTCGTCGACGAGACGGCGCTCTTCGCGCACGGAACCTTCACGATCCGGCAGCAGCGGCAGCATGTTGAATGCCAGCTGGCGACCGAAGAAATCGTCTTCGTCAATCGGGATGCCGTTCAGCAGCTTCGCGCTTTGCCCTGCCAGCGCGTCGACGGCCTTTTTGCCATTTGCCGAGGCGGACAGCAGGCTGGTCACGGTGATACGCGACAGGCCGCCATCGTCAATCAGCGGCTTCAGCGCGGTCAGCAGCTGGCTGGTCAGACTGTTCGGGACCGCGATGATATTGCGGTTACGGTAGTCAGCCAGCACAAACGGGTTGACGTCCGGAACCACCAGCGGCACGTCCGGCTCCAGGGAGAAGAGACCGCTCAGGTCGATCGCCAGACAGCCCGAATTGGTCGCATCTTCGATGTAAGACGCCGTCGCCTCAGCCCCCGCGGCAAAAAACGCCAGCTGCGCCTGAGTCCAGTCAAACTCTGCCGCGTCCTGAACCATGACGGATTTACCGCCAAAACGCAGATGCTCGCCCGCGCTGTCGGCACGCGCCAGAGCATAAATTTCTCCCACCGGGAACTGACGCTCAGCAAGGGTTTCGAGCAGGGCTTCACCCACGGCACCCGTGGCACCTAAAATGGCAATGTTCCAGCCTTCAGACATGGTGGTTTACTCCAGAAATAAAAAAGCGTCCCTGTCGGCGTATCCGACAGGGAGCATTAAGAAGACATTAATGCGCCGGGTGATGAACGGCGTTAAAACCCAGTTTCTTGAGCAGCGCCGCAGCCGTTGCGTCGTCGCACATCACATACAGGGAAGACCACTCGCGGCGCTCAACGTAGTTCTTGCGCAGCTTGTCAAATTCACCCGGGATCCCCGCCACCTTACGCAGCAGCGCGTCATCGCGGCGCACATCATACACTAAATGCACCAGCCTTTTCAGCGTTGCCTGATCGAGGGGACCGTGCAGCGTAATGCGGCCAAATTCAGGTGCGGGGAGTAAGGTATCCAGCGCTACCTGCTGCGGATGACCAATAAAGGCGCTATAGGCTTCAAACACCTGCGTCGTGCCGCGCGCTTTGCCTTCAAGCGTATATCCCGCGATATGCGCAGTGGCTACGTCAACCTTATTCAGCAGTTCAACGTTGAGATCCGGCTCCGGCTCCCAGACGTCCAGCACCACGCTGAGGTCTTGCCCTTCATCCAGACATTTCAGCAGCGCGGCATTATCCACCACCGGGCCACGGCAGGCATTTATCAGAATTGTGCCAGCCTTCAGGCGACGAATCAGCGCCTCGTCAGCCAGGTGCAGGGACTTATACGGCCCCTCTTTAAACAGCGGCGTGTGGAACGTCAGCACATCGCACTGCTCTACCAGCTCATCCAGCGCGCGGAAATCCTCGTCGTCGCCGTTGTCTTTACGCGGCGGATCGCACAGCAGCGTGCGGATCCCTAACGCTTCAAGGCGCTTTTGCAGGCGCCCGCCGACGTTACCCACGCCGACAATCCCCACGGTGCGGTCTTTCAGCGCAAAACCGTCGCGCTCGGCCAGCATCAGCAGCGAGGAGAAAACGTATTCCACAACGGCAATAGCATTACAGCCCGGCGCGGCAGAGAAGCCGATCCCCGCCTGCTTAAGCCACTTGTCATCCACATGATCGGTCCCCGCCGTTGCGGTCCCGACAAATTTCACCGTTTTGCCGGAGAGCAACGTCTCATTTACTTTGGTCACCGAGCGCACCATCAGGGCGTCTGCATCATCCAGTTCGTTGACCGGGATTGGGCGACCAGGGACAGCCTTAACGTCGCCAAGGCGGCTAAACAGCTCGCGGGCGTAAGGCATATTTTCATCAACGAGGATTTTCACGTCTGAGTACCTGTTTGAGAGGAAGAAAACCTGCCAAGTGTGCCATAATCTGGCCGCCAGGCATATACGTATACCTGGTTTACGCTGAGTTTTGACTTTAAGGATTTTTGACGATGCAGCCCATTTCAGGTACGCCGCCACGCCCTCCGGGTGAAGGCCCTGTCACGCCAAACGTTGCCGGTGAACAGCCGCTATCCACGCAACAGCGCACCGTGCTGGAGCGACTGATCACGCGCCTGATTGCGCTGACTTCACAACAAAATGCGGAAGTCTGGGCCGGGGTAAAGCATGACTTAGGCGTGAGGAACGACGCACCGCTGCAGTCGCGTCATTTCCCTGCCGCTGAGCAAAATCTCAACCAGCGTATTACGACCGCGCAGCAAAACCACACCACGCGTCAGATTGTCACACAGCTGACCGAGCTGCTGGGCCAGGGAAATAATCGTCAGGCTGTCAGTGACTTTATCCGTCAGCAGTATGGCCAGACCGCCCTGAGCCAGCTTACGCCAGACCAGCTTAAAACCGTGCTGACGCTGTTGCAGAACAATCAGTTGTCTATTCCGCAGCCTCAGGTGCGCCCGTCAACCGAGCGCCCGCTGCAGCCTGCCGAGCACAATACGCTGAACCAGATGGTAACCAAACTGGCTGCCGCTACCGGCGAGTCGACGAAGCTTATCTGGCAATCCATGCTTGAACTGTCCGGCGTGAAGGCGGGTGAGCTGATACCGGCCAGGCAGTTTACCCATCTGGTGACCTGGCTTCAGGCGCGCCAGACGCTCAGCACCCAGAGTGCCCCAACCCTGCATACCGTTCAGGCGGCGCTTAAACAGCCGCTGGAGCCGCACGAGTTCGAGGTGATTCGGGATTACGCCCAGCAGAACTGGCAGGCCACGCCGCAAACGGTGCTGACCACCGCGCAGGTGCAGGATCTGCTCAATCAAATCTTCGTTCGCCGCGCCGAGCGGGAAGGCGGCGTGCCGGAGGTAAGAAACGTTCAGCCGATCTATAGCCCGCTGTTTGCCCCCGTTGTGGAGACGTTCAGAACGCTCTCTGCCCGTCCGGGATTAATGTTTATTGCGTTATTGATTGCGCTGGCGATTTTCTGGCTGGTTGCCTGAGGATTTGCCCGGTGGCGCTACGCTTACCGGGCCTACAACGGCTCGAACCGTAGGCCGGGTAAGGCGCAGCCGCCACCCGGCGACAATAGTTAATTTCTGCGAAACGCCATCAGCGTCACCACGATCCCCACCACCGCAGAAACCGCGCCGGCCAGGAAGACGGACGGGTAGCCAAACGAGGTGGCTAACAGCCCGGCCAGCGGCCCGGTTACCCCGTATGAGATATCCTGAAACGCCGCGTAGCCGCCCAGCGCCGTACCGCGTACCTGCGGCGCCACGCGCTTCACCACCTCAACGCCCAGCGCCGGGAATATCAGCGAACAGCCGCAGCCGGTGAGCGCGGCACCAAGCAGCGCAACGGAGGCGACCGGCGCCTGCCAGAGCAGCACCAGCCCAATGGTTTCAATCACCAGCGACGCCACCGCCACCTTCACTCCGCCAAAGCGATCCGGCATCCAGCCGAACAGGACGCGCATCAGGACAAACGCGCCGCCAAAGGCAGTCAGCGTAAAGCCCGCCATCGCCCAGCCGCGGCTCATAAAATAGAGGGAAACGAAGGTACCAATCACCGCGAAGCCTACTCCCTGAAGCGCCAGCCCGAGCCCTGGCTGCCAGATTTGCCCCACCACACTCCACAGCGAAGGACGTTCGCCTTTATGGGCGGGCACCTTGCGTACCGAACCGTTAAAAACCCACGCCAGCAGCGGTAATACCATGGTGGTTGCTGCCAGTACCGCAAAACCAAACTGGCTGTGGATCAGCAAACCCAGCGGCGCGCCTGCAGCCAGTGCGCCATAAATCGCCATCCCGTTCCAGGACATCACTTTGCCGGAGCGCGCAGGCCCCACCAGCCCCATGCCCCAGGTCAGTGTGCCGGTCAGCAGTTGGCTTTCACCGAAGCCAAGGATTAAGCGCCCCGCCACCAGCAGCGCAAATTTATACGCGGCATCGACCGGCAGGAGAGCGGCCAGCAGCCACGCGCCGCCCGCCAGCCCGCAGGCGAACATCCCCTGCAACGCCGAGCGTTTTGCACCGTGCTGATCCGCCAGCCGTCCTGCGTAGCCGCGGGTTAATACCGTGGCTAAAAACTGAATGCCCACGGCAATGCCGACCATGGTGTTGCCATAGCCGAGTTCCTGATGAACGAACAGCGGGATCACCGGCAGCGGCAGGCCAACGGTCATATAGGTCAGAAATACCGCAAAGGCGATACGGAAAAGAGAAAGGTTCCCGGAAGGAGTGCCCTTCTCGGGGGTAACAGCCTTCATGCATAACTCCGTGTTCAGGCATAAAAAAAGGGAGCCTTCCGGCTCCCTTCTATTATACATTCAAACGCTTATGCTTTCAGCTTGCGCATAACCAGCGTGGCGTTGGTGCCGCCGAAGCCGAAGCTGTTGGACATCACGGTGGTCAGCGTCGCTTCCGTTGGTTTGGTCACGATGTTCAGGCCAGCCGCCTGCTCGTCCATCTCTTCGATGTTGATGCTTGGAGCGATAAAGCCGTTTTCCAGCATCAGCAGAGAGTAGATCGCTTCCTGCACGCCAGCCGCCCCCAGAGAGTGACCGGTCATGGCTTTGGTGGCAGAGATAGCCGGGCTGTTGTCGCCGAACACTTCACGGATTGCGCCCAGCTCTTTCACGTCGCCTACCGGAGTAGAGGTACCGTGGGAGTTCAGGTAGTCGATTGGGGTATCAACGCCGTGCATCGCCATCTTCATGCAGCGCACCGCGCCTTCGCCGGACGGAGCAACCATGTCGGCGCCGTCGGACGTCGCTCCATAGCCCACGATCTCAGCGTAGATGTGCGCGCCGCGCGCCAGGGCATGCTCCAGCTCTTCAACCACAACCATACCGCCGCCGCCCGCGATGACGAAACCGTCACGGTGCGCGTCATAGGTACGGGAGGCTTTGTCTGGGGTCTCGTTGTACTTAGTGGACAGTGCGCCCATCGCGTCGAACTCACAGGCCATTTCCCAGCCCAGCTCTTCGCCACCGCCGGCAAATACGATGTCCTGTTTACCCAGTTGGATCTGCTCAACAGCATTACCGATACAGTGCGCGGAAGTCGCACACGCGGAGCTGATGGAGTAGTTCACACCGTGGATTTTGAACGGGGTCGCCAGGCACGCGGAAACCGCAGAACCCATGGCTTTAGTCACCACATACGGACCTACCGCTTTCAGACCACGCGGGCTGCGCATAGCGTCAGCACCGAATACCTGCGCTTTTGATGAGCCGCCGGAACCAGCAATCAGGCCCACGCGCGGGTTGTTCTGATAAACCTCTTCACTCAGGCCAGAATCTTTGATCGCTTCCTGCATGGAGAGATAAGCATAAATAGAGGCATCGTTCATGAAACGAACCACTTTACGGTCAATCAAACCGGTGGTGTCCAGTTTGACGTTACCCCATACGTGGCTACGCATACCTGAATCTTTAAACTCTTCAGAGAAAGTGATCCCGGAGCGTCCTTCACGCAGAGATGCCAGGACTTCCTGCTGGTTATTACCGATGCTGGAAACAATGCCCAGGCCAGTAATCACTGCACGTTTCATTCAATACCTCTGTAAGTCGCACTATAAAAAGTTTCGAGTCGCACAATAGCGTACACTTGTACGCCGAACAAGTCCGATCAGACATTTTCTGCGGAAATTTGCACCGATGGACTCACATCGTTAAGATCGTGCCACTGCCTGTCAGACGAGTAACTTACGTGAAACAAAACGCTATACAACCCGCCAACCTCGAATTTAACGCTGAGGGTACACCTGTTTCCCGAGATTTTGATGACGTCTATTTTTCTAATGATAACGGACTCGAAGAAACGCGCTATGTTTTCCTCGACGGAAACCAGCTCAGCACCCGCTTCCCGGTGCACCCACGGAGCCTGTTTGTGGTCGCGGAAAGCGGATTCGGCACCGGGCTGAATTTTTTAACCCTCTGGCAGGCGTTTGACCAGTTTCACGCTGCGCACCCTGAGGCTACGCTACAAAGATTACATTTCATCAGTTTCGAAAAATTCCCGCTCACCGCGCACGATCTGCGGCTCGCCCACCAGCGCTGGCCGGAGCTTGCAGCCTGGGCGGAGCAGCTTCAGGCGCAGTGGCCACCTCATATTGGCGGCTGCCACCGTCTGATTCTGGACGGCGGACGGGTGACGCTGGATTTATGGCTGGGCGACATTAACGACCTGACCGATACGCTCGACGACTCGATGAATCAGACGGTGGACGCGTGGTTCCTGGACGGCTTTGCGCCCGCCAAGAACCCGGACATGTGGGGCCAGCATCTGTTTAGCGCGATGGCGCGGCTGGCGCGTCCTGGCGCAACGCTCGCCACCTTCACCTCGGCAGGTTTTGTCCGCCGCGGGCTGCAGGAAGCGGGCTTTACCATGCAGAAGACCAAAGGCTTTGGCCGCAAGCGCGACATGCTGGTCGGCAGGATGGACCAGACGCTGGACATTCCCGCTCAGGCGCCCTGGTTTGCGCGCAGCGCCAGCGCATCGCGCGAAGTGGCGATCGTTGGCGGAGGGATCGCCAGCGCCCTGCTCTCTCTCGCGCTGCTGCACCGGGGCTGGCAGGTGACGCTCTACTGTGCTGACGAGGCGCCGGCCAGCGGCGCGTCCGGTAACCGCCAGGGGGCACTCTACCCGCTTTTAAGCGCGCACGACCCGGCCCTGTTCCAGTTTTTCCCCGCGGCCTTTACCTTCGCCCGTCGCCTGTACGACGCGCTGCCGGTAGCATTTGACCATGACTGGTGCGGCGTGACGCAGCTCGGCTGGGATGAGAAGAGCCAGCAAAAAATCGCACAGATGCTGTCGCTGGGTCTGCCGGAGGAGATTGCCCGCGCGGTCAGTGCGCAAGAGGTGGGGGACGCCGCTGGCGTGGTCACCGGCTGTGGCGGCATTCAGTATCCGCTCGGCGGCTGGCTGTGCCCGGCTGAACTGACCGCGGCGGCAATGACCCTTGCG
This sequence comes from Enterobacter asburiae, assembly GCA_011754535.1. Lineage (NCBI taxonomy): Bacteria > Pseudomonadati > Pseudomonadota > Gammaproteobacteria > Enterobacterales > Enterobacteriaceae > Enterobacter > Enterobacter asburiae. Next base: position 3,420,781 of record JAAQVN010000001.1, read on the forward strand.
CAGTCACGCGGGATGATGGTGCATTATGCTCATAAGGTTGAATCGCTTAGCCGAAGAGAACACTGGAATCTGCGTTTTGCTGATGGCAAAGAGGCACAGCATGCCAGCGTAGTGCTGGCAAACGGGCACCACATTAGCCAGTTTATCCAGACGGAGACGTTGCCGGTCTATCCGGTCGGCGGCCAGGTGAGCCATATCCCGACCGCGCCCGAACTGAGCAAGCTTCGTCAGGTACTGTGCTATGACGGCTATCTGACGCCGCAAAATCCGTCTAATGGTCATCACTGCATCGGCGCCAGCTATCATCGTGGCGAAACGGATATGCGCTACAGCGACGAGGATCAGCAGCAAAACCGTCAGCGCCTGATTGACTGCTTCCCGGATGCAGCGTGGGCGAAGGAGGTTGACGTCAGCGAGGGTGAAGCGCGCTGCGGCGTGCGCTGTGCCACACGCGATCATCTGCCGATGGCGGGAAACGTGCCGGACTACGACGCTACGCTTGAGGCCTATCAGGATCTTGCTGATAACCGAGATAAAGCGGTAAGCGCGCCGGTTTATCCGGAGCTGTATATGCTGGGTGGATTAGGGTCTCGCGGGCTATGTTCCGCACCGCTGCTGGCTGAAGTGTTAGCCGCGCAAATGAGCGACGAGCCGATTCCGCTGGACAGGGTTACGCTTGCGGGGCTGAATCCGAATCGCTTGTGGGTACGGAAACTGCTGAAGGGGAAGAAGGTTAAGTAGGGTGCGGTCGAATCCCCTCACCCTGACCCTCTCCCCAAAGGGGAGAGGGAAGAGCAGGCGGCGGCTTAGCGTTTAGCCTGCTGGAACAAATTGTCCCACATGCCCAGCACCAGAGACTGGTCGCGCGGAGAGAGCTCCCCGGCGAGAATGGCTTTTTCCAGGCTGCGAGTGACTTCAGCGTGAACGGCGTCGGCAGAGTGATCGTCACCCGCTTCCAGCTCGGCTACCGCGAGCGTCAGGTGACCACGCAGATAACCGCTGGCGAACAGCTCATCGTCACTGGCGTGTTCCACCATGTCATCAATTAACGCCAGAATGCGTGATTCAAATTCTGCGATCATCTTCTTTCCTCTGTTAAAGATCTTCCGGCCAAGGGAAGCATTCCGCCCCGATCTCCGGCGTGTGGTAATAATTCTGTAAGGCCTCGATCAAGCGTGCCGGACGCTCCGGGATGCCTTTCTCAAGATACTCCATCACCTGCGCGTGAACGCGGCGCTGGAAGACGATACGGTCTGGCTCGAAGTCGCCTTCGAGATTGTCACAGCTCACGTTGAACGGGAAGCCTGCCGCCACGCAGAACAGCCATTCCAGCGCCTGCGGCTTCACTTCCACATCTTCAAACTGGCCCTGCGTCGCAGCATCGCGCCCGTCCGGGCAGTACCAGTAACCGAAGTCCACCAGCTCGCGACGCGCTTTCCCCGCGATGCACCAGTGCGAAATCTCGTGCAAGCCGCTGGCGTAAAAGCCGTGGGCAAAGACGATGCGGTTATACGGAACCTCTGCATCAGCAGGAAGATAGATCGGTTCGTCGTCGCCTTTAATCAGACGGGTATTAAAATCATCAGCAAAACAGCCGTTAAAGATCTCAATCAGCTGTTCGTATTTATGCGTACTGTTCATTAGTGCATCCCCAACCAGGTGAGGATCTCCTGTCCATGGCTGTCATAAAGAAGTTTGGCGCTCATCACTGCCGAAACGATAACAATCATCGGGCGGATCAGCTTTTGCCCTTTGCTTAATACCAGGCGCGAGCCCGCGCGCGCGCCCAAAAACTGCCCTGCCATCATCACAAAGCCGGTTGCCCAGATAACCTTGCCGCCGATGATAAACAGCAGCAGGCCGCCGACGTTTGAGGTCGCGTTAAGCACCTTGGCGTGAGCGGTAGATTTGGCGAGGTTAAACCCGGCCAGCGTCACGAAAGCCAGCGCGTAAAATGAACCGGCACCCGGGCCAAAGAAACCGTCGTAAAAACCGACGCAGCCACCGGCAATCAGCGCAAACGGCAGGCCGTGCAGACGACGCTGCCTGTCTTCTTCACCGAGCTTCGGCATCAGTAAGAAATACAGGCCAATGCAGATAACCAGAACCGGCAGGATCTGGCGCAAAATATCGGACTGCACGTGCTGCACCAGCAGCGCGCCCGACGTGGAGCCGATAAAGGTCATCAAGATATTGAGCTTCTGATCGGCCAGGCTCACCACCTTACGGCGGATAAAATAGAGCGACGCGGAGAGCGAGCCGCCGCAGGCCTGAAGCTTGTTGGTGGCAAGCGCCTGTGCCGGGCTCATACCCGCCGCCAGCAGCGCGGGCACGGTTAACAGCCCGCCGCCGCCCGCGAGCGCATCGATAAAACCGGCCAGCATGGCCACGAAGAACAGCACCACCAGCAGCAGCGGTGACACCATAAACAGATCGACGAAATTATCCATTAAAGTACATGCTCATCCAGTAGCGCCTGGCAGGAAGGCGGCAACGGAGGCGGTGTCTTCTTCTCAGGCTTAGAGGTTCCAGGTTTTGCTGGCTCAAACCAGCTTTGCAGTTCCGCACCACAGCCATCGCCTGGCGGAGGTAAGGGCTGATCTTCACATTCCAGGCTGTTCGCCGGGCAGCGCAGACGAACGTGCATATGCGCACGATGCTGGAACCACGGGCGCACTTTGCGCAGCCAGTCGCGGTCGGTTCCCGCATCCAGACAGAGCTGCTGCTTGATGGCAGGGTTGACGAAAATCCGCGTCACGTCGTTATCTTCTGCCGCCAGCTTGATCATGCTGGAAATCTCCGGTGACCATCGGGAAGCAACGACCCGTTTGCCGTCGCCCGACACCAGATCCAGCGCCTGCGGTTTCAGCAGTTGCGCAGACGTCCAGCGCGTTTTCGGCAGCTGCAGGAAGATATCGACATCCAGTCCGGTCTGGTGGCTGGCGTGCCCACCGTTAAAGCGGCCCCCGGCAGGCATCCCCATGTCGCCAATCAGCATCGTCCCCAGCCCCAGGTTATGCACCTGGTTCCCCAGTCGCTGAATGAACAGCACCAGGTCAGGATGGCCGAAGTAACGACGCTGGTCGGTACGCATCACCTGATACGTATCCGATTGCAGCGGCAGCTCCTGCGCGCCCACGATACAGCCGTTAGAGAAGGCGCCGATGGACTGCGCGCTTCCCGCCACCGGATGGGTGATTTTTTGCCACGGCGTGGCGGCCAGACTGGCTCCACTGGCGAGCAGCGCCAGCAGAGCAATTGCGGTTTTTTTCATGTTTACCAGCGTGGAATGGTGGTCGTCACGTCCGCATTTTGCGCGCGCTGGCGCAGGAAGTGATCCATCAGCACGATCGCCAGCATCGCTTCCGCGATCGGCACCGCGCGGATCCCCACGCACGGATCGTGACGTCCTTTGGTGATCATCTCAACTTCTTCGCCTGAGCGGTTAATCGTGTGGCCCGGCACGGTGATGCTGGAGGTCGGCTTCAGCGCGATGTTGGCAATAATCTGCTGCCCGCTGCTGATCCCGCCCAGAATGCCGCCCGCATGGTTGCTCTGGAAGCCCGCCTTCGTGATTTCGTCGCGGTTCTGGCTGCCGCGAAGCGCCACCACGTCGAAGCCGTCGCCAATCTCAACGCCCTTCACCGCGTTGATGCTCATCAGCGCGTGGGCGATGTCAGCGTCGAGACGGTCAAATACCGGCTCGCCCCAGCCCGCCGGAACGCCGTCAGCCATCACGGTGACTTTCGCACCGATGGAGTCGCCCTCTTTTTTAAGGCCGCGCATCAGTTCGTCCAGCGCTTCAAGCTTGTCCGCATCGGCGCAGAAGAACGGATTCTGCTCGACCTGATCCCAGTCTTTGATCGCCAGTGGAATGTCACCCATCTGGGTCAGACAGCCGCGGATAACGATGCCAAATTTCTGCTGCAGGTATTTCTTGGCAATCGCCCCTGCCGCCACGCGCATCGCGGTTTCACGCGCGGAAGAGCGTCCGCCACCACGATAGTCGCGGATGCCGTACTTTTGTTCGTAGGTGTAGTCGGCGTGGCCCGGACGGAAGACGTCTTTAATCGCGCCGTAGTCCTGAGAACGCTGATCGGTGTTTTCAATCAGCAGACCGATGCTGGTCCCGGTGGTGCGGCCTTCAAAGACGCCAGAGAGAATTTTGACCTGGTCCGGCTCGCGACGCTGCGTGGTGTAGCGGGAGGTACCCGGACGACGGCGGTCAAGGTCGTGCTGTAAATCGGCTTCGGTCAGTTCGATGCCTGGCGGTACGCCATCAACGATACAGCCCAGCGCCAGCCCGTGCGACTCGCCAAAGGTGGTCACGCGGAATAACTGTCCAATACTGTTTCCTGCCATCACGGCTCCGATGTTGTTGTTTGTGTTTGAGCGTTGTGAAACGGGCCGAAGCCCGCGGGATTAATCTTTATAAATGCTGAAGTGTTCGCGCGCGTCGAGCAGCTGCGCTTTGGTCAGCATAAAGACGCCGTCACCGCCGTTGTCGAACTCAAGCCAGGTGAACGGCACATCCGGGTACTGCTCTATCAGATGTACCATGCTGTTGCCCACTTCACAAATCAGAACGCCGTCATCGGTCAGGTAATCCGGCGCGCAGGCCAGAATGCGGCGGGTCAGCTTCAGGCCGTCAGAGCCTGACGCCAGACCCAGCTCCGGCTCGTGACGATATTCGTTCGGCAGATCGGACATGTCTTCCGCATCGACGTAAGGCGGGTTAGTGACGATCAGATCGTACTGCAGGGTCGGCAGGTCGCGGAACAGGTCAGAGCGGATCGGCGTGACGTGATGGATCAGGCCGTGCTCTTCGATGTTGTGTTCGGTCACGGCCAGCGCGTCGGTAGAGATATCGACGGCGTCCACTTCAGCTTCCGGGAAGGCGTAGGCGCAGGCAATCGCGATGCAGCCGCTGCCGGTGCACATATCGAGAATGTGCTGAGGCTGATGGCCGATCAGGCCGTCAAAGTGGTTGTTGATCAGCTCACCAATCGGCGAACGCGGTACCAGCACGCGTTCATCGACGTAAAACTCGTGGCCGCAGAACCAGGCTTTGTTGGTCAGGTAGGCGACCGGAATGCGCTCGTTTACGCGGCGGATCACGCGCTCAACGATGCGGTGTTTTTCGCTGGAGGTCAGGCGCGCGGTGTGCATGTCTTCCGGAATGTCCAGCGGCAGGTAAAGAGACGGCAGCACCAGCTGAACGGCCTCGTCCCACGGGTTGTCGGTACCGTGACCGTACCAGATATTAGCGGCGCTGAAGCGGCTAACCGACCAGCGCAACATGTCCTGTATGGTATGCAGCTCGTTTACTGCTTCATCGACAAATATTTTATCCACTCTTTCCTCCAGGGCATGCTCGCATAATTTTCGGCGGCTAGTTTGCCATGAAGACGGCGATAAATCAGCAATGACGCGTACCGCTTGAGGTTAAAAAATGCGTTTAGTCGGGTACACTATCGGAAATACGAGATGAGAATGACGAATGAAAAAGAAAACATCGCTCAGCGAGGAGGATCAGGCTCTCTTCCGCCAGCTGATGACCGGGACGCGTAAAATCGCGCAGGACACGATTGTCCACCGCCCGCAGCGTAAAAAAATCAGCGAAGTACCGGTCAAACGGCTGCTGCAGGAGCAGGCGGATAACAGCCACTATTTTTCAGATGAATTTCAGCCGCTGCTCAATACGCAAGGGGCTGTGAAGTACGTGCGCGAAGACGTCAGCCATTTTGAGCTGAAAAAGTTACGCCGGGGAGATTATTCGCCGGAGCTGTTTCTCGATCTGCACGGTTTAACGCAGATGCAGGCGAAACAGGAGTTGGGCGCGTTGATTGCCGCCTGTCGCCGCGAACACGTTTTTTGCGCTTGCGTGATGCACGGCCACGGTAAACATATTCTGAAGCAACAGACGCCGCTGTGGCTGGCTCAGCACCCACACGTGATGGCGTTTCATCAGGCACCGAAAGAGTACGGCGGAGATGCCGCATTGCTGGTCTTGATTGAAGTTGAGGAGTGGCAGCCGCCAGAGTTACCCTGACAGAAGGGCGGGAAACACGTAGTACCCCGCCCTGTCACACGTCACGTCAGATCGCTTTTGCCATCTTCAGGTTGCACGGACTCATTTGCCAGTTGAAGACCCCTTTGCCGGTTTCGTCGAGGGTGACGTTGGCAATGGCGGAAGTGGTGAACATTGGCGGCGTTTCGCCCGGGCACAGCTCAGATACCAGATAGCCGACCAGCGGCAGGTGGGAAATGACCAGTGCGGAAGCGACACCTTCGTTGCACAGCGCCTGAAGATAAGCGCTGACAAGGCCGACATCACCGCATGGCGTCAGTTCGGGTAAAACATCCACACTGGATGGCAGGTTCATACACTCCCCCACCACGTCCAGCGTCTGTTCTGCCCGCAGGAACGGACTCACCAGAACGCGTTCAATGTCCACTTTTTGACCTTTAAGCCATGTAGCCATCTGACGGGATTCGTCGCAGCCACAGACGGTTAAAGGACGTACTGAGTCACTGGCGGCATCGAGTGCCGCGTCGCCGTGACGCATGATAAAAACTTGCATATTGCACCGCTTTTGTTAACCAGAATCACCGGCGTTAACTACCCGCGATTAATGCTCTGAGGTAGAAAACCCGATGGCCGGGCATTGTGCCTGATCCATTCGGTGAATGAAACGCTGTTTTTTACCTCAATGGCGTAAGTATAGTCAATCTCTGTTTACAAAATCGCCAGAACAGGTTCGTTCACCTCAGGATTTACCCTTCTTTGACTTCAGTTTACGAAATCAGTTTCCCTTGCAGGCCAGAATGTCTGGCCGCGCTCCGCCATCTGCAATAATTCGTCACACGGTGTAAACCGCGGACCGTATTGCGAGGCCAGACGTTGCAGAATGGCAACCACTTCACCCGCGCCGAGAGTATCCATGTAGCGGAACGGACCGCCAAGGAACGGCGGGAAACCAATACCAAATACCGCGCCGATGTCGCCATCGCGCGCGCTCTTGACCACCTGTTCACCAAAGCAGCGCGCCGCTTCATTGAGCATCATCATGACGCAACGTTCAGCGCACTGAACGGCAGACAGTTTTCCCTGACCGGTGACCGAAATAAGCCCATAAACCGAAGGGTCGACCTGTTTCTTGCTTTTACGCCCTTTCGCGCCGTAAAGATAGAAACCGCGTTCATTTTTTCTGCCTTTGCGATCGTCCTTCAAAATTGCAGAAACAATGTTTGCAGGCGGGGTAAAACGATCGCCGTATGCGGCTTCCAGCACAGGTATAATTTTAGTGCCGGTGTCTATTCCCACCTCATCCAAAAGTTGGATTGGGCCAACAGGGAAACCAAACTTTACCAGCGCCTCGTCGACGTGCTCGATTTTCTCCCCTTCCGTCAGCAGCCGCATCGCTTCGTTAATATACGGTGCCAGAATACGGTTGACGTAGAAGCCGGCCTTGTCCGCGACCACAATCGGGGTTTTGCCCTGCTTTTTCGCCAGCTTCACCACGGTGGCGATGGTTCGCGGGCTGGTCGTGGCGTGCGGGATCACCTCCACCAGAGGCATTTTTTCTACAGGACTGAAAAAGTGCAGCCCAATCACCTGTTCCGGCCGAGCAGCTTTCGCCGCGATATCGCCAATCGGTAAAGACGAGGTGTTTGAGGCGAAAATGGTGTGCGGCGCGCAGTGTTGCTCAACGTCAGCCACCATCTGCTGCTTAAGTGCCAGGTCTTCAAATACGGCTTCAATTACCAGGTCCCGGTGCGCAAAACCGCTGTAATCCGTCGTGCCGGAGATCGTCGCCAGGGTTTTATCACGCTCGCTTGCCTTGATATGGCGGCGTTTGACCTTCTGATCAAGGTTCTGCCAGCTGTACTGCAGCGCGTGGTTGATGCCCTTCGCATTGATGTCTTTGATGCGCACGGGCAATTTGCCTTTGCTGGCGGTAACAAACGCGATGCCGCCGCCCATCAGCCCACCGCCCAGCACGCCAATAGCACGGAGCGGAGCAGGCTCTGCATCGCTGCCGGGATCTTTTTTCACCTCGGTGCTGGCGAAGAAGATGCTGCGCAATGCCTGTGACTGTGGCGTCATCGCCAGCTCGCCAAAGGCTTTGGCTTCAGCGGCATAGCCGCTGCTGCTTCCCTCGGACAGCCCGGTTTCGATCACTTCCAGGATCCGCTTTGCCGCCGGATAGTTGCCTTTGGTTTTTTGTTCAGTCTTTTTGCCCACCATGTTGAACAGGAGCGCACGCCCCAGTGGCCCTGCCAGCACGCGCTCGCGTACGGAGAGAGGACGCTTTGCCTGCCGCCCTTTCAGCGCAAGCTCAACGGCGGCCTCCAGTAAAATGGAGTGCGGCACCACGTCATCGACCAGACCGGATTTCAGCGCCTGACGCGCGCGCAGCTGCTTGCCGGTTAAAATCATCTCCAGGGCGGTGCTGACCCCCACCAGGCGAGGCAAACGCTGCGTGCCGCCGGAGCCCGGTAAGAGGCCTAACTGCACTTCTGGCAACCCTAAAACAGTTTTCGGATCGTCAGTGCAAATGCGGCTGTGGCAGGCCAATGCCAGCTCCAGCCCACCGCCCAGACAGGCACCGTGGATCGCGGCAATAACCGGGACCGGCAGCGCGTGGATCTCGGCCATCACCTGCTGGCCCTGACGCGCCAGGTCTTCTGCTTCCTGGGCGTTTTTCGCTCGGGCGATCATGTTGATATCGGCGCCGGCAATAAAGTTATCCGGCTTGGCAGAGATAAAGACCAGGCCACGGACGGCTTTGTTGTCGCGGATCTGCTTTAACATCCCGCGCACCTGAACACCAAATTCGGCCTTCAGGGTATTCATCTTTTCATCAGGCACATCAATAGTGATAACAGCCACGTTATCGAGGCGAACCGTCAGGTTAAATGCAGATGTCATATCCATTATTCAGCCTCCAGAACCATTGCTGCGCCAAGTCCGCCCGCCGCGCAGGCGGTAACGAGGCCAAACCCGCCGCCGCGGCGTCGTAGCTCGTGTAATGTTTGGGTGATCATACGTGCGCCCGTGGCTGCGAACGGATGGCCGTAGGCAATCGAGCCCCCCAACACGTTGAATTTGCTCTGATCCACTTCGCCAGTGGCATGGGCGCGGCCCAGCACGTCGCGCGCGAAACGCTCGCTTGCCAGCAGCTGGACGTTTGCCAGAGTTTGCGCGGCAAAGGCTTCGTGCATATCAATCAGGGTTAAATCTCCCAGCGTCAGCCCCGCGCGATCCAGCGCCAGCGGCGTGGACCAGGCCGGACCCAGCAGCATGTCCTGCCAGACATCAATGGCGGTGAAGGCATAGCTGCGCAAATAGCCCAGGGGGGTAATGCCAAGCTCCTTCGCGCGGGATTCCGTCATCAGGATAACGGCGGCAGCCCCATCGGTGAGCGGCGTACTGTTGGCCGCCGTCACGGTGCCGTGCTTGCGGTCAAACGCCGGGCGCAGTTTGGCGTAATCCGCCAGTGTCGAGGTACCGCGAATATTGTTATCTTCCGCGAGCGGTTCACGGTAGGGCGGAATATAGGCGGTCATCACCTCATCGGTGAGCTTGCCCTCCGACCAGGCTTTCGCTGCCAGCTGATGCGAGCGATGCGCCAGCGCATCCTGCTGCTCGCGGGTGATACCGTAGGTTTTGGCCATCTGCTCGGCAGTATCGCCCATTCGCAGGCCTGTGGAGTACTCTGCTACGGCAGGTGGCACGGGCATAAGGTCGCGCAGGCGTAAACGCGAGAAGAGTTTGAGCTTCGCACCGGTGGTGCGGGCTTTATTGGCATCAACCAGAATGCGGGCCAGTTTTTTACTGACGCCAATCGGCAGTACGGAGGAAGAATCGGCGCCACCTGCGATCCCGGCGCGAATAGTGCCCGCCATAAGGCTTTCCGCCACGTTTGCTACCGCCTGGAAGCTGGTCGCGCACGCGCGGCTGACGCTGTAGGCGTCGGTGTTAACGTTCATGCCGGTACCGAGAACAATTTCCCGCGCAATGTTGGGGGCTTCAGGCATCTGTACGACCTGGCCGAAGACCAGCTGTTCGATGACCTCAGGCGGGATTTCGCTGCGAGCCAGCATCTCCCCCACTACCATTTTCCCCAGATCGACAGCAGGAATACCGTGAAACGCCGTCGCCTGACGCGCAAACGGCGTACGCAGTCCGCTGACAATGGCAATGCGGTCACCCTGTCGGGTGATTAGCGGTAATGCCTGACTCATAACCTTCCCCTGTGAAAAATTTTACATGAATATAAAGTGGTCTGACCTGATAACAGTCTTAACCATTTTTTTACATTCAGCCAATCAGGGAAGCATAAAAATGCGAGCTAAAACACAGAGAAGAAAAAGAAAATGCCCCAGGGAAAAAGCAAAACGGTAACCCACAGGTTACCGTTTTTAGTGTTTGCTCCCTCTCCCGTGGGAGAGGGCACCAGATCGCAGGAATTAACGCAGGCCTAACTGGAAAATCAGCGTTTCAGCTTCGCAGGCAAACACAAAGTCGATATCCAGCTTCACGCCGCCTTCCACTTCAGTGAAGGTAGATTTGATTTCACACGGATCGGACTCCACATCACGCGCGCGCTTGCTTAGCGCGGCCAGCGTTTCTTCGGCTTCGGCGCGGTTGGTGAACACACGGCTGTAAGACGCGGTGCAATCGGAGTTGTCCATGATGGTGCCAACATCCATACAGCAGCAAACCGGGGTTTCATCAGCACTGCATTTACTCATAGCTCAATTTCCTCTGTATTCGCGCAGCGCGCGAGATAAACACGATGCTGATATTTTACGCCCCAGCGCTGGCTCTCTCCAGCCGTTAATGGCGCAAAATCGGATAAGTGACCGATATCACACTAAAAAATGATCTAAAACAAAAACCACCCTTTTGGGTGAGCCGCGATGGTCACAATTTTGCCAACCAGATCTCGTTTCAAGAAACATGTTTGAAAATATTAATAAACAAACTTGCAACATTCCGGCTGGTCGGACCTATACTCTGGCCACTGGTCTGATTTGTCTGTCATACCTCAGACCCTACACTTCGCGCTCCTGTTACGGTATGTAACAATTATTGAATAAAAATAACTCAATGAGGTTATGGTCATGAGCCAGAAAACCCTGTTCAACAAGACTGCGCTGGCAGTCGCAGTGGCAATCGTCTCTACTTCCGCCTGGTCAGCGGGCTTTCAGCTAAACGAATTTTCTTCCTCTGGCCTTGGCCGTGCGTATTCAGGGGAAGGTGCAATCGCTGATGATGCTGGTAACGCAAGCCGTAACCCTGCATTAATCATGATGTTCGATCGCCCGACCTTCTCTGCTGGTGCGGTGTATATCGATCCTGATGTCAACATTTCCGGCACGTCACCTTCTGGTGCGAGCCTGAAAGCAGATAACATTGCGCCAACGGCGTGGGTCCCTAACCTGCACTTCGTTGCACCAATCAATGAACAATTTGGCTGGGGCGCATCCGTCACGTCTAACTATGGCCTTGCTACCGAGTTCAACAACAACTACCCGGCAGGCGAATACGGCGGTAAAACAGACCTGACAACGCTGAACCTGAACCTGAGCGGTGCTTATCGTCTGAACGACAGCTGGAGCTTCGGTTTGGGCTTTGATGCCGTCTACGCCGATGCAAAAATTGAGCGTTACTCCGGAGAACAGACGGCTCGCCTGCCGAAAAACAGCAACAAAATTGCCAGCCTGAAAGGCGATGAGTGGGGCTATGGCTGGAACGCCGGTATTCTGTACGAGCTGGACAAAAACAACCGTTGGGGCCTGACCTATCGTTCCGAAGTGAAAATTGACTTCGACGGCGATTACAAGAGCGGCATCCTGGCGCCAGTCAACAGCCTGGTTCCTGGCGCGGGTACCACCATCCCGTGGGGGACTTCCGGTCAAACTGTCCCTGGTTCACTGTCACTGCATCTGCCAGAAATGTGGGAAGTCTCCGGTTACAACCGCGTTGCGCCGCAGTGGGCTATTCACTATAGCCTGGCCTATACCAGCTGGAGCCAGTTCCAGGAGCTGAAAGCGACCGGCACCAACGGTCAAACGCTGTTCTATAAGGACGAGAGTTTCCACGACGCCTATCGTATTGCGTTGGGTACCACCTATTATATGGATGACAACTGGACGTTCCGTACCGGTATCGCATTCGATGATAGCCCGGTACCGGCTGATAAGCGCTCCATCTCCATTCCGGATCAGGACCGCTTCTGGGTGAGTGCTGGCGCAACCTACGCGTTCAACGAAAATGCTTCTGTCGATGCGGGCGTGTCTTATATGCATGGTCAGAAAGTGACCTTCAAGGAAGGTCCGTACGAATTTACCTCTGAAGGTAAAGCCTGGCTGTTCGGTACTAACTTCAACTACGCGTTCTAATCGCGCAGGGATCAAAAAAGGTGAGCGTTGCTCACCTTTTTTATTTATTCCGAATCAATATCTTTGAGTTCGTTTTCAATAGCCTTCGCGTTTGGATTATCTTCCGGCTTCAGCTTGCCGCCATTGGCGATAAAGTCATGATTCTGGAAGTACGCTTCACGCACCATAATGTACGGATCGGAAGACTGGCGCAGCAGGCCGTCTGAATCGAGCAGTTGCGCGCGGGTTTCAATCCCCTCCACCGTCCATTTACCAATCGACAGCGGCCAGGTCAGCCACGACAGGACCGGATACAGCGTATCGACCATATCGCCGCCATCATCACGCACGGTGAAGCTGCCATAGAACGGCAGATGAACGTAAGGGCCGTAACCGACGCCATAATGCCCCAGCGTACTGCCAAAACGGTGCGGCTGTTCACGCTGCAGTTTCGGGTTTGCCATACCTGCGACATCGATAAAACCGCCCATCCCCAGCAGGGAGTTCAGGAAGAAGCGCGTAAAGTGCACCATCCCCTGATACGGATCGCCCTGCAGGAAATAGTTGACCATCACCGCAGGCTCTTCCAGGTTACTGGTAAAATTGCTTAACCCATTACGCGCGGGCTGTGGAACGTAATCGCGCCATGCTACTGCCACCGGGCGAACCACATACGGGTCCAGCACGTTGTAGTTGAAGCTATACATAGAACGGTTAAATCCTTCGAGAGGATCGGAGCGTCCCGTTTGCTCCCCGGAGCTGGCGCAGCCCACGAGCATCGTCGCGCCCAGCGCAAGCGCCGACAGCCGAAGTTTCATAAATATCTCCCTGTTCAGTATGGCTATCGTTGATTGCCATCCGTAACGGAGCATCTGGCGCTCCGTCTGAAAACGTGCAAGTGATTGTAACAGCACGTTTACCGATGTCTATGAGTTCAATTACGGGCAGTAATCACCGTGACTCTGATCTCAGCATAGCCTGACTTTTGGAATTCGTTTCGCTGGCAATTTTATAATGTCTTTGAACGAGATGTATCACCTTTGTTGTCATTCCCGCCAATTTAAGAGCATCCCCACAGGCATCCCGACAAAAGCCGCTACGCTTAAAAGAAAGATCAACCTCCGGGAGCAGATATGAAAGACGTGGGCGAAGAAAAAATTGGCGAGAGTAATGAGGAACATGAAATTGAAAGCGAGGAGAAAGCGCGCGGTGAGAAGATAGAAATTGATGAAGATCGCCTCCCTTCCCGCGCGATGGCCATCCACGAGCATATCCGCCAGGATGGCGAAAAGGAGATGGAGCGTGACGCGATGGCCCTCTTCTGGTCAGCCATCGCTGCAGGACTGTCAATGGGCGCCTCGCTGCTCGCGAAAGGGATATTTCATGTGCAGCTGGAGGGCGTACCCGGCGGATTTTTACTGGAGAACCTCGGCTATACCTTCGGCTTTATTATCGTCATCATGGCCCGCCAGCAATTATTTACTGAGAACACCGTAACCGCCGTTCTGCCGGTGATGCAAAACCCTACCCTCGGTAATTTCGGTTTATTGATGCGGCTCTGGAGCGTGGTTCTGCTGGGAAATATCATCGGCACGGGTATTGCGGCCTGGGCGTTCGAATATATGCCGATTTTTGATGAACCCACCCGGGACGCGTTTGTGAAGATCGGTATGGATGTCATGAAAAACACGCCGGTCGAAATGTTCTCTAATGCCATCATCTCCGGGTGGATTATCGCCACGATGGTATGGATGTTTCCTTCAGCCGGCAGCGCTAAAATTGTGGTGATCATACTGATGACCTGGCTGATTGCGCTGGCGGATACCACGCATATCGTGGTCGGTACCGTTGAAATACTCTACCTGGTCTTTAACGGCACGCTTCACTGGAGCGATTTTTTCTGGCCGTTCGCCCTTCCGACGCTGGCAGGGAATATCTGCGGCGGAACGTTTATCTTCGCGCTGTTAAGTCATGCCCAAATACGTAACGACATGTCTAATAAACGCAAAGCAGAACTTAAGGCGCAGGCAAATAAGGATAAAGCGGCAAAAAAATCAACCTGAATGGTGACTCTTTGAGCAGTCAGGCGGCAATGCGCTTAACGCAAAGTGTAAATAACGGTATACTCGTGCCGCCTCGTCCCCTTAGTTAAATGGATATAACGAGCCCCTCCTAAGGGCTAGTTGCAGGTTCGATTCCTGCAGGGGACACCATACACACCTCTCCTGACATCTATCAAATTCAATAAAACCCTCTTATAATCAGTGAGAAACCCTCTATTCTGGCTATGCGACATCAACTGATGTCTACCCATTTCAACGTGAATCAATAAACACCTGGGGGCCTTAGTGGGTGCTTATCCTGTTCAATGAAAAACGAGGCCCCCAAAAAGGACCTTAAATGCGCGTCAGGTCGAGACTGCAAAGCCAAGAGACAAAGCCTATAAGCTCGCTGATGGCGGAGGACTCTATCTCATGGTCAATACTAACGGTTCAAAGTACTGGCGCATGAAATATCGATTTGCCGGGAAAGAGAAAAAGCTCTCATTCGGAACCTACCCGGACATCTCACTTGCGGAAGCTCGCACTAAACGAGATGAGGCAAGAAAGGTATTGGCGAATGATAAGGATCCCGGAGAGGTCAAAAAAGCCACGCAATTAGCTAAAAAACTCTCGGTTACCAACACATTTGAAGCAATAGCTCTCGAATGGCACAGTGCAAAAGTATCTGGTTGGTCAAAGAGTTATGCTGATTACGTCAAGCGAGCTTTTAAAAATAATGTCTTCCCCTATCTAGGCTCTCAGCCAGTGGACTGACCCCGCCCCCGAATATGCTCAAGTCATAATCAGGAATAACTGGCTTCAATCTGGCTGGATACTTCTCATCATCTTCTTGGTTCACATGACCTCCTTTTACCCATTTTTCCTTCTGAAGGACCTCAGCCCCAAAGCCTTCACCCGATGTTTGATAGTAGGGATCGTCCTGTGGGGAAGCCTCTCCCACACACCTGTAACACCGCCTTCAGGATATATATCCCTTAATACGCGGTCCTCAACAGGCTGCCAGAGCCGGGCCTCAGTCAGCCCCATTTTTCCGGTTTGGGCAAAAATGGCCTCCCGGGTACGATCCGGCAGCGACGCTTTTATTTTATCAATCCCTTTACTGTAGTGCGCCTGCATAAACACTAGTTCCCTTTCCGAGCAAGGTCTGTTTTTCCCTGTTCCAAGGTCAAATTTGACCACTGCCGCCCTCACCGCACTGACGCTTCTGCCCAGTCTGGTGGCAATTTCTTTTGTTGGCAGATTACCGTATTATTTTTCCAGAAAGAACTTATCTTCACGGCTCCAGCTACTGCGACTAGTGAGCCCGGCAAGGGGACGCCTGCCGGAAGATAGCCTTGCGTGAACGCCCGGGCAAGAGTGATATGACATACTCTATGCCTTCTGCATAGTGGGTCCGGAGCAATACCAGCTCCTCTTCTGACCAGCACGGTGCGACGCCCTGGGACAGACCTAAAAGCTGAACAATTCGGGCCACTCCATGGGCAGACCGGCCAAGCCGCTCCCCGATTTCACGGGCAGACAGCTGACCATAGTGTTGTTCCACAAACGTAATTTCGGTGGCCGTCCGGTGATTACGGTGTCGCTGTGTTTTACCCACCCCGCCAGTTCCTTTTACATCACTCACGATGTTTTTCCTGCGCCAGCATATAGACTTGAGCCCGGAGGTGCTGCTCAGCCTGCTGAATCTGCTGCTGACGCTGCGGAGAGTCTTCAGGGAGCAGCTTCAACTGCCGAAGCTGTTCTTCCACCGGCACGGTCTGCCGGAAGCTTGTCAGCATGCCAAAGACCTGCGATTTAAGTTCACTGACGGTGATGTATTTTCCCTTCTGACCATCAAGTGCATTCAGTTTATCGGCAAGAGCCTGAAGCTGCGTCATACCTTCATGCCAGCCGTTCGTTTTATCGACAGGAAGTACTGAGATATTAATCTGCTGCTGCCACTGCTGTACCAGGGTCTTAGCCTGATCCGGCCACAATACCTGAACCTGTTCGATGAGTTTTCTGCTGTATGCAATATCCCAGTCAGGAGGCAACTTATCCAATCGGGCAAGCTGATGCTCTGTCTGTGCGATAAGGTCCTGCGGTAACGAAGTCTGCTGACGCAACATCCCCAGTTGTTCAGACGTGAGAGGTGCAGGGAACGGAGCCAGTGAAGCAGCAAGCTGAGTCTGTAGAGGGTCTGGACGGTGTAGAAAATGCCAGCTCCACGCTGAGACTATGCTTATCACCAGCATGGTACACGTGCCGGCAGCGAAGGATTTCCACTTTTTAACCGGAACAGGCATTGTCGACAGCACTTCCACATTCGACTGCGGTTCCGGTTACCCTTATAGACCATCCCCTGTATCACTTTGAGCTTCAGATCCAGTTCCCGCAGAGCCTGAGGGATCATTCTGGCTCCCATATCCCGCAGGCTCGCAAAACCATCAACCAGCGAATAGAGCTGCCCGTGCCATTTTTCCGGCAGTGCACGCCCCAGCGTAGAGCCCAGGATCTTGTTCGTCACCGTAATCATCGTATTGCAGAACGCCCCAAATTTATCCAGCAGAATGGCCTGGTGAGACTGTACATCCAGTGCTTTCAACCACTTTGGGGCATTACCTTCGCCAACGCGGTTTAAAAACTGAATTATTTCCTTCTGCGTTTCAATGTTTTTTGCCGCTTTAGCTGTTTTGGCCGTCCCGACAAGCACCAGACGACCTACCCCTTTGATAACGCCGCCAATCACCGGAATCAGTGCAAACAACAACACCACCAGGAAAACCCACTCGGTGGTGCTTTCACGTTTTTTGGGTTCATTAATCAAGCCAATCGACACGGCCACCCGGGATAACCATAGTCAGAACATCCTGCGCACCGCCGGCCAGAACGAACTGCGAATGGAAGACCTGCGCCAAAGCGAGCATATTGCGCTGAAAACGCCGTTTGGAGCCACGGCCCTTAACCAGGGCCATATCGTTGATGCACAGAACGAGCCGCGGGGCACCGGCTTTGAGCTGCGCACCGATGAGTACGGGGTGATTCGCGTAGCGAAAGGGCTGTTTATCACCGCCGACGGTAAAGTACATGGCGAGGGCGATATTCTGGATATGGATGTGGCACTCCATGAGATTGAGGCCGTCCGCGCACAAATCGAGGGACTGGCCAGCGCCACCCGACAGGCGAAAGCCCTGGAAGCTGATATCGCCAGCCAGCAGGCAATGTTCGCCACACGGCTGAAAACTCTCAATGAGATGCTTCACTTTTCAGCACCCGAGGGGATGGCTTTTACCAGCGCAGAGCACCTGCAGCTGGCGGCCACTGACAATATTGCCCTGAATGCCGGTGGTGATATCAGTATCGGGACCCAGGGGCATATCACCGGACTGGCGGGCGACAGCGTGGGAATGTTTGCTCAACACGGCAAGCTGAGCCTGATTTCGGCACAGGGGCCGGTCCAGTTTCAGGCGCAGAACGGCGTGATGCATCTGAGCGCGGAGCAGAAACTAACCCTCATCTCTGCCAGCGAGATGCTGCTGGCCGGGAAGAAGCGAATACGTCTGGTGGGTGGCGGGAGTTCCATCCTCATTGAGCAGGGGCAAATCAAATACGAGACTGCGGGGACGTATACCCGCAAGGCCAGCCGGCTGGATACGGAAGGTGGTGCTTCACAGACTCCAGACGTGCCGTGGCTGGCTGACCCGCTGAAAGACCGCAATGATGCACTGATGCAGTACCTTTACCATGATGATGCGCCGGTGGTAGGAGCGCCGTTTCCGGATCCAGACGATCCATCCTGACCGCGACCACTCGTGACGGCAGGCTGGCCTCCAGCAGCTCACTGATGAGGTCAAACAGCGGCGGGAAGGTTTTTTCCGGCGCGCGGTGGTCATATCCCGGAATGGCATCCAGATCGTGCTCAAGCGAGAAGGTCAGCATACTGCCGGCAAGACGCGCCAGTTCGGCCCAGACCTGCTCAGGATGTCTGTCAGGGAAGCGCTCATACTCAGAAAGCACCCGTGCATGCGAGTTCAGGGCATTCAGCAACCAGAACAACGACACGTCAGCGACCGCAAAATCGGCCATTCTGTCGTTGCTTTCACGACGCATGGACATCAGACGCTGACGACGGGAGCGCAACTGGCGATTCAGCAGCGCAAGACGTTCACACAGATTACGACTTGCCGAGAAGAGCGCCATCGGCGGGATAAAGTCAGGATCCTGACGCCAGCCCCCCTGCCCGTCCTGTAACAGACGGGCAATGGCGCAGGTATCCCAGGCACCGTTGTCTTCATGTCCGAAACGGAATGCCAGATTAAACCGGGCCACCGCCATCGACTCTTCTTCCTGACCGAAGCGGTCGGCGATTGTCTCCCAGGCTTCCCGATAGCGCAGCGGGCGCTCTGCAGGTAGCGTGTCTGTCTGCACATTCACGATCCCGGCCTGCATCACCGGTAACGCCACATACACTGTCACCGGGGCATTGCCGGCAGAAGCCGGTGCCTCGATTTCACGTGGCTCCGGAGGCAGGTCACTGAATCGGGTATCAATCAGTGTGTCATCCGGTAACCAGAGACGAAGTGACTGCGCCTGCACGCGGCCGGAGGCCAGCATCGCGTCATCAAGCTCAACCCGACCAACACCCCAGGGGAAAGCATTTCCGCGGGCGGCAATACCAGCCCGGGAAAATGCATCCCATTCAGACTGCTGCTGGAACTGCTGAGGGGCCAGAAGTGCCCCTTCATTCCATAACGGACGATGAATTTTCATCCCTGATTTCCCCTCGCCTCAGGATTTGGCTTTCGGCATCTGGGAAACCAGTGACAGGTTCACGTCCATGCCTTCTACCTGGAAGTGCGGAATAGCGTACAATTTCACGCGGAAGAAGCCCGGGTTGTCCTCAATATCTTCCACCACCACTTTCGCATCACGCAGTGGGTGAGACGCCTGCAGTTCGTCGCCCGGGTCGGTCATTTCGGTCACCAAACTGCGCACCCAGGTGTTGAGCTCAAGCTCCAGCAGACGACGGTCTTTGGTTGTGCCGATATTTTCACGCTGAATCAGCTTCAGGTAGTGCGCAATACGCGACAGCAGGAAAATGTACGGCAGACGCGCATTGATACGGCTGTTGGCCGTGGCATCCGCAGTATCGTATAGTGCAGGTTTCTGCGTGGAGTTAGCGCTGAAGAAGCAGGAATAATCTCTGTTCTTATAGTAACTTAGCGGAATAAAGCCCAGGTTCGCAAACTCAAACTCGCGGGTTTCCGGGATCATCACCTCACTCGGGATCTTCACCTGATTACCGGTACCCAGATCGTACAGATGGATTGGCAGATCCTGGACGGCACCACCGGCCTGCGGGCCACGAATTTGTACACACCAGCCGTTGTTGATGAAGCTGCGAACCATGTTGGATGCAAAGGCAAACGAAGCGTTGGTCCACAGATATTTATCGTGATCGGGGCCTTTCACTTCTTCCACGTAGTTGAAGCTACGAACCGGCACAGTGTCCGGGCCGTAAGGCAGGCGACCCAGCACGCGCGGCATCACCAGACCGATATAGCGGGCATCGTCCGTCTCACGGAAAGATTTCCACTTGATGTACTCCGCACGATCGAAGTAGTTACCAATGTCCTTGATGGCCGCGACGTCTTCCATGGACTCCTTGAGGAAGAATTTCGGGCCTGCCGAGCCGATAAACGGCATATGTGCCGCAGCAGAGACCTTGGAAATATTGCGCAGGAGAGCGACATCCTGCGCTGAAGCGTCGAACTCGTAAGCGGAAATCAGCGCCGCAATGGGCTCGCCGCCCGGGGTGTCATATTCGTCGATGTAGGTGTGTTTATACAGACCACTCTGAATGACTTCTGGACAGTCTTCAAAGTCCTGACGCAGGTCTTCTTTAGACATGCTCAGC
Source organism: Enterobacter asburiae (assembly GCA_011754535.1). Taxonomy (NCBI): domain Bacteria; kingdom Pseudomonadati; phylum Pseudomonadota; class Gammaproteobacteria; order Enterobacterales; family Enterobacteriaceae; genus Enterobacter; species Enterobacter asburiae. The sequence continues at coordinate 3,441,133 of JAAQVN010000001.1, forward strand.
AACTCAATTTTCACGTTCTGGCGAAAATCAGTTTTATCCACCAGCGACTTCACACCGCGCCACAGGCTTTCAACCGCCTGAAACTCATCATGGTGCATGACAGCGTCCAGCTGGCGGCTGATCTGATAATCGAGCTCAGCGATATGATGATCAATCAGGCTCTTATCCAGTTTTTCGACCTTCGAGCCTGCTTTGGTCAGACATTCCAGAAAGACCTGCATACCTGCAGTCAGACGCTCATCCGCGGTCGCATCTGACATCGCCTGGGCATCTTGCCAGATATCCAACGCGCTCAGCTCAGAGACAGGGCTCAGATTGATTTTCTCAAACAGGGAAGCGTAAACCCCACCCGCAACAGGACGTTCCAGCACCACGCTTTCACCGCCAGCAATATTATTTTGTACAGACATGAGCATTCCTTGATTAATCCGTTAAAACAGCTTGATGGTTAAGGTTTTTTAGGTGCCAGAGCTGATAGCTCATTTCGCAACTCAGCGCTAAGCGACTGGTCAAGAACGATTTTTTCCAGCTCTTTTCGGAAAGTCTGGTTATCCAACAGGTTGGCCTTCAGATCGCGAAGCAAGTTGCGCATCGCCAACATCGCCTTCAACTGCGGTATCTGGGCAGCAACCTGCTCCGGCGTGAAATCTTTCATGCTCTGGAAAGTCAGCTGAATGTTGTCTTCACCACCATCGTCAGAGAGCGTATTTTTAACGGTCAGATTAACTTTTGGGGAATATTCGGAAAGGACACTGTCAAAATTATTTTTGTTAATATTAACTTTTTCACGCTCGGATATTGACGCAGATTCCTGCCCGTTGCTGAAATCACCCGTAACAAGCAATTTCAAGGGTAATTCCATTTTCTTACTTGCTCCGCCAGTATGCAGGTCAAGCTTCAGGTTAATACGTGCCTTAGGCACCTCATTCTGAAAACTGTCAGCCATCTCATCGTCCCTCTTTGTTTTGCTATGAAAACTTCACGGTATCGTTCTTGATGCGCAATAATAGAATAATGATCGGCGCAAAATCAAATGCACAGATCATTTATCCGAATCAAGAAATTTCTTAAGAATTTTCCACTAAAACATTATTGCGGAATGGCTGGTCAACTCAGAAAAAGACGCTACTTCTGGACTATAAAACGAATATTCATATCGAATAAACGATCGCAGGCAGATAAACTCTCACAAAAACACCCTGTCTTGACCTGCATCATAACAATGAAGTCAAAAATAATAAACACACAGGCAAACGTTATTGTGACTCGATAAAATTAAGACGTTAAGAAATAATGAAAACACACGATTTTATTGATTGCATGAATAACACCTAAGAAATTTCGCAGGGAATTTTCTTATTAATTTACCTGGAGTGTTAAATAATTTTCTTAACTAAGTGACCTGCCACAACTTAACCCGCGACGCTTTTTATTCATTCAGCCCCCCATTTTGAGATGTTTCCATCGCCAACACATGCAGACTGACGCTTTCACAGCAGAGAATATAAAAACTGTAAAATCAAGCACCTCCCTGACTGTCGCTTTTTTAATCAAAAACGAGTAATAGCACATAACGTATAACGGTGCTACATTACGCCGCCCGCCCAAATCAGCAGTGGCCAGGCAACGCCGTAAAGTTCGGTAAAGCCTGCAACCATCACCTTGAAGAACGGTCTTATCGGCACGTCGTATCGCAAACTCTGCGCTACCTTTACAGGCTTCATATAGGTTTTACTATTTTGTCTCAATCCAAATTTCAACGTGCGTTTTTACACCCACGTTACTGGTTTACATGGTTTGGTCTTGGCGTTCTCTGGCTGCTGGTTCAACTCCCCTACCCTGCGCTGCGTTTGCTGGGGTCTAAACTGGGTAGCGTCTCCCGCTATTTCCTGAAGCGTCGCGAATCCATCGCGCGTAAAAATCTTGAGCTTTGCTTCCCTCAGTACAATGCTGAAGAGCGGGAGAAACTCATCGCTGAAAACTTCAAGTCTATCGGCATGGCGTTGCTTGAAACCGGCATGGCCTGGTTCTGGCCGGATGAGCGCGTGCGCAAGTGGTTTGACGTGGAAGGACTGGATAACCTTAAACGCGCGCAGATGCAAAAACGCGGCGTGATGGTCGTTGGCGTTCACTTTATGTCGCTGGAGCTGGGCGGCCGCGTGATGGGGCTTTGTCAGCCCATGATGGCAACCTACAGACCGCACAACAGTGCGCTGATGGAGTGGGTGCAAACGCGCGGACGTATGCGTTCCAACAAAGCGATGATCAGCCGTAATAACCTGCGCGGTATGGTTGGTGCTCTGAAGAAAGGTGAAGCCGTCTGGTTTGCACCCGATCAGGATTACGGACGTAAAGGCAGCAGCTTTGCTCCCTTCTTTGCCGTAAAAGACGTGGCGACGACCAACGGTACTTTTGTCATTTCGCGTTTGTCAGGTGCCTCCATGCTGACCGTGACAATGGTGAGAAAAGCGGATAAGTCAGGCTACCGTCTGCACATCTCCCCAGAAATGGCTAACTATCCGGAAAACGAGTGTGAAGCGGCAGCGTTTATCAATAAAGTCATCGAAACAGAAATTATGCGCGCGCCTGAGCAGTACCTCTGGATGCATCGCCGTTTCAAAACGCGCCCTCTCGGCGAAGCCTCGCTCTATATTTAAGCCTTCCAGTAAGGTTAGTTTCGCTAAGAAACTAACCTTTTCAATCACCTGTCATCCCACGACTAAACCGCCTTTCATAGCGTCGCCCAAAGTGAATTTATTGCGTCGTGAAATCAAACTGTCGCCGTTCCACGACACTCGTAAGTGACGGAAATTATTTAAAAAAATCCCTCTTGCCACCCCTCATTTTTAGGCGTACATTAGCGCCGTCTGGCTACAGGAAAGCACAGAATTCTGAGCTGGAGTCGGCGGCATAACGGGAAAATTCTCATTTCTGATTTGGCCGGATTTCAGCTCTCTATAATCAGTTGGACTCTGTTTTTAAGTGCGTACCACAAGATACGCGGAGCGATGAAACGTGAAATATTTCTTTATGGGCATTTCGGTGATCGTTTTAGTCTGGGCCGGAACCTTTGCCCTGATGATCTAGTGAGAACATGCAGTCAAAAAAACAGGAGCCATTTGGCTCCTGTTTTTTTATGTCATGACGATGCGGGGTGTTCTGCGACGCTCTTTGAGGTGAGAAGACCGTCGGCCCGGAACATACTTTTGATGCCCCTCACCGCCTGACGAATACGGTCGCTGTTTTCAATCAGGGCAAATCGCACATGGGTGTCGCCGTAATCACCAAAGCCAATGCCCGGTGACACACACACCTTCGCATCCTGCAGTAGTTTTTTAGCAAACTCCAGCGATCCCATCGCCGCGTACGGTTCCGGAATTTTCGCCCAGACGTACATGGACGCTTTCGGCATTTCCACCATCCAGCCGGCCTCATGCAGCCCTTTTACCAGCACGTCGCGGCGGCGCTTATACTGGGCGGCAATCTCCTGAACGCACTGCTGGTCGCCTTCCAGGGCAGCGATAGCGGCGACCTGCAGCGGCGTGAAGGTACCGTAGTCGTGATAACTCTTAATACGCGCCAGTGCACTCACCAGCGTTTTATTACCCACCATAAAGCCAATACGCCAGCCCGCCATGTTGTAGCTTTTCGACAGGGTAAAGAACTCTACCGCCACATCACGCGCGCCCGGAACCTGCATAATCGACGGGGCTTTCCAGCCGTCATAGACGATGTCAGCGTAGGCTAAATCGTGAACCACCAGCACGTCATAACGCTTGGCCAGCGCGACAACTTTCTCGAAGAAATCGAGCTCCACGCACTGGGCCGTTGGGTTCGACGGGAAACCCAGGATCATCATTTTAGGTTTCGGATAGCTTTCGCGAATGGCACGTTCCAGCTCGTTGAAGAAATCGACACCTTCCACCAGCGGCACGGAGCGGACCTGCGCCCCGGCAATCACCGCGCCGTAGATATGGATCGGATAGCTTGGATTAGGCACCAACACCGTATCGCCATGATCCAGCGTGGCCAGCATCAGGTGTGCCAGCCCCTCTTTCGAGCCGATGGTGACAATCGCTTCACTTTCAGGATCAATATCAACCTGATAGCGATCCTGATACCAGCGCGAGATCGCGCGACGTAACCTGGGAATACCGCGAGAGGTTGAGTAGCCGTGCGTATCCGGGCGCTGGGCAACCGTGCAAAGCTTTTCAACGATATGTGGCGGCGTTGGGCCGTCAGGGTTACCCATGCTGAAATCGATAATATCTTCGCCGCGCCGACGCGCAGCCATCTTCAGTTCAGCAGTGATATTGAAAACATAAGGGGGGAGACGATCGATACGCGTAAAACGGCGTTCAGGACTGAATTCAGCCATAGATTCCTCAGATTAACGTTAGCGCCCGGACCGTCCGAGCGACGCTGCCACCGATGTGGCGTGCTTAGAAAATAACCTGAAAAAAATCATGCTGTCGAGGGGGAAATGAAAAAAAAGCGCGCGCGTGAAAACCGGAACACGGCAACGCCTGAAATTGAAAGCATGGTTCTGATATCGGCTTTCTGTTAGCCGTTATTTAACACAATGATATCAAAACAGTTACCTGCCGATATGGCGCTGAGAACAAATCGGGTCGCATCAATCCTTACCAGGCAATCCCCTTTGTAAGTTATGGTTTTTCCTCATTTGATCAACCCGACGGATAGCTGGTCAATACGCCTCAGGTTTTTTATCATGGTTTTTTCCCGTTTTCCCAGGTCTGCTCCGTGCACGAGATATTCACTATGCTGCTGGCGGTTTTTGACCGTGCGGCATTAATGCTGATTTGCCTGTTCTTCCTTATTCGCATTCGCCTGTTTCGCGAGCTGTTGCATAAATCCGCACACTCGCCGAAAGAGCTGTTGGCCGTAACCGCCATCTTTTCGCTGTTCGCCCTGTTCAGCACCTGGTCCGGGGTGCCGGTAGAGGGTTCGCTGGTTAACGTGCGCATTATCGCCGTCATGTCCGGCGGAATTTTGTTTGGCCCGTGGGTGGGTATCATCACCGGCGTGATTGCCGGGACCCATCGCTACCTGATTGATATCGGTGGCGTAACGGCAGTGCCGTGCTTTATCACCAGCATTATCGCCGGGGTGCTATCGGGCTGGATAAGCCGCAAGATCCCGAAAAAACAGCGCTGGCGCGCCGGGATCGTCGCGGGCATGGTCTGCGAAACGCTGACCATGATTCTGGTCGTCGTCTGGGCCCCCACCACCGCGCTGGGGCTGGATATCGTTTCAAAAATCGGTATTCCCATGATCCTGGGCAGCGTCTGCATCGGTTTTATCGTGCTGCTGGTGCAGAGCGTTGAAGGGGAGAAAGAGGCCAGCGCCGCCCGTCAGGCCAAGTTGGCGCTGGACATCGCCAACAAAACGCTGCCGCTCTTTCGTCACGTTAACGCGGAGTCGCTGCGCCAGGTCTGCGAGATTATCCGCCACGACATTCACGCTGACGCCGTCGCCATCACCAATATCGACCACGTGCTGGCCTACGTTGGCGTTGGGGAACACAACTATCGCGACAGCGATGACACCATTAGTCCGACCACCAGACAGGCGATTAACTACGGCAAAATCATTATTAAAAACAATGATGAAGCTCACCGAACGCCGGAGATTCACTCGATGCTGGTGATCCCGCTGTGGGAGAAAGGCGTTGTGACGGGCACGCTGAAAATTTATTACTGCCACGCGCATCAGATCACCTCCACGCTGCAGGAGATGGCCATTGGCCTGTCGCAGATTATTTCTACCCAGCTTGAGGTCTCCCGGGCAGAACAGCTGCGCGAGATGGCAAATAAGGCAGAGCTGCGCGCGCTTCAGAGCAAAATTAATCCCCATTTCCTGTTTAACGCGCTGAATGCCATCTCCTCTTCCATTCGTTTGAATCCGGACACCGCGCGCCAGCTGATTTTTAACCTGTCGCGCTATCTGCGCTACAACATCGAACTAAAAGATGACGAGCAGATCGACATCAAAAAAGAGCTGTATCAGATCAAAGACTACATTGCGATTGAGCGGGCGCGCTTCGGCGACAAGCTCACGGTGATTTTTGATATTGATGAAGAGGTCAACTGCGTGATCCCGAGCCTGCTGATCCAGCCGCTGGTCGAAAACGCGATTGTTCACGGTATTCAGCCCTGTAAAGGCAAAGGGGTGGTCACCATCAGCATCACTGAAAGCGGAAACCGGGTGCGTATTGCCGTACGCGATACCGGCCACGGGATTGACCCAAAAGTCATTGAGCGCGTGGAGTCTAACGAAATGCCAGGGAATAAAATCGGGCTATTGAACGTACACCACAGGGTCAAGCTTCTCTACGGCGACGGGCTGCATATTCACCGTCTTGAACCAGGCACTGAAATCGCTTTTTACGTCCCGAATGAACGCTCCCCTGTTCATGCGGCGACATCACTGTTACCTCAGGGCGAGTAATATGAAAGTTATCATCGTAGAAGATGAATTCCTGGCTCAACAGGAGCTCAGCTGGCTTATCAAAACCCACAGCCAGATGGAGATTGTGGGTACGTTTGATGACGGTCTGGACGTGCTGAAGTTTTTGCAGCACAACCGGGTCGACGCGATTTTTCTCGATATCAATATTCCCTCGCTGGATGGCGTACTGCTGGCGCAAAACATCAATCAGTTTGCCCATAAGCCGTTTATTGTGTTCGTTACCGCCTGGAAAGAGCACGCCGTAGAAGCTTTCGAGCTGGAGGCGTTTGACTATATTCTGAAACCTTACCAGGAGTCGCGGATTGTCAGCATGCTGCAAAAGCTGGAGGCCGCATGGCAGCAGCAGACCGCCCCCGCCAGCGCCAGCCCCGCGGTACGCGAAAACGACACCATTAATCTGGTCAAAGATGAGCGCATCATCGTGACCCCGGTCAACGATATCTACTACGCCGAAGCGCACGAAAAGATGACGTTTGTCTATACGCGGCGGGAATCGTATGTCATGGCGATGAACATCACCGAGTTTTGCAGCAAGCTGCCAGCGGCCCACTTTTTCCGCTGCCACCGTTCGTTCTGCGTCAATTTAAACAAGATCCGCGAGATCGAACCGTGGTTTAACAACACCTATATTTTGCGTCTCAAAGATCTGGATTTTCAGGTACCGGTGAGCCGCAGCAAAGTGAAAGAGTTCCGCCAGCTGATGCACCTGTAACGAAAGAGCCCTCTCCCGCGGGAGAGGGTTATGATGCGTCAGAGGATTTGACCGAGAACCTGACGCAGATGGGCACCCGAACCCAGCAGGCCTGGGTTATCATGCACGATGAGATAAACAGGAATGTCCTGTACGTAGCTTCTGAAGCGCCCTTTATCTTCAAACCCGCCGCGGAAGCCGGAGGCTTTAAAGAAGTCGAGGAAGCGCGGCACAATCCCGCCCGCAATATAGACCCCACCGAAAGTGCCCAGCGTCAGCGCCAGGTTGCCGCCGAAACGTCCCATGATCACGCAGAACAGCGACAGAGCGCGGCGGCAGTCAATGCAGCTGTCCGCCAGCGCGCGTTCGGTGACGTCCTTCGGCTGCAGATTTTCCGGCAGACGACCATCCGATTTCACAATCGCCCGGTACAGGTTCACCAGCCCCGGCCCTGAAAGGACGCGCTCGGCGGAAACGTGGCCGATCTCCGCGCGTAACTCTTCGAGGATAATGCCCTCTTCTTCGCTGTTTGGCGCAAAGTCTACGTGGCCGCCTTCACCCGGCAGGCTCACCCAGCGCTGAGCAACATGCACCAGGTGCGACACGCCCAGGCCGGTACCGGCACCGTAAACAGCAATCGGCTTGCCCTCGACCGGCTCAGCACCGCCAAACTGGATCAGGTGCTCCGGCTTTAGCATCGGGATCGCCATGGACACCGCGGTGAAGTCGTTGATGATTTCCAGATGCGCAAACCCGAGGTTTTTTTTCATCTCTGCGATGGAGAAGGCCCAGGTATGGTTGGTCATTGCGACCCAGTCGCCGGTTATCGGGCAGGCAATGGCGATGCAACCGTCTTCGACGCTCGCCTGATGCTCTTCCAGATAGACGCGAACAACGGCCTCAAGGCTTGGGTAATCCAGCCCTGAGTAGGTTTTCGCCCGGGAAATTTCACCGCTACTTACATCGCATAATGCGAGACGCGCGTTCGTGCCGCCCACATCGCCTACCAAAGCATACTTTGTCATTCTTCTACTGCTCCGCTAAAGTCAGAATAAATCTTTGGGACACTGTAAATTCAAGGCGTGATAACAACAACGACCGGAAGGTGAATGCCCGTGGATTATCGATCTTCGTCACAGAATAACTTTACCGTTTCAGCACCTTTTGCACTATTGCCAGAAGGCTTAATGTGCAAAGTAACGTAATACCTTTTGTACAAGGAAATCATCATGCTCCACCCGCGAGCCAGAACCATGCTGTTGCTGGCCATTCCTGCGCTGATCATCGGCGTGGCCTCAAGCCTGGTACTTATTGTCGTGATGAAAGTCGCGTCGGTGCTGCAAACCCTGTTATGGACGGCGCTTCCGGCAAAACTGGGAGTCACCGCTGATTCTTCGGCGTGGATCATTGTAATGCTGACGTTAACCGGCATTGCGGTGGGCCTGGTGATCCGTTTCAGTCCCGGTCATGCCGGACCGGACCCGGCGCTGGAACCGCTGATTGGCGCTCCGATTCAGCCCTCTGCACTGCCGGGGCTGATCGTCGCGTTGATCGTGGGCCTGGCGGGCGGCGTCAGTCTGGGCCCCGAGCATCCTATTATGGCGGTGAATATAGGTCTGGCGGTTTACCTTGGCTCACGCATTCTACCGCGCGTCGGCGCGCTGGACTGGACCATCCTCGCCTCCGCTGGCACCATCGGAGCGCTTTTCGGCACGCCTGTTGCTGCCGCTCTGATTTTTTCACAGACGCTCACCAGCAATGATGATGCCCCACTCTGGGATAAACTTTTTGCTCCGCTGATGGCTGCAGCCGCCGGCGCGCTGACGACCAGCCTGTTTTTCCATCCCCATTTTTCCCTCTCTCTGCCCCACTACGGAGAGATGCAGATAGCGGATATTTTCAGCGGCGCCATCGTCGTCGCAATAGCCATCGCGCTGGGGATGGTGGCGGTATGGTGTCTTCCGCGCCTGCACCGGCTGGTGCATAAGCTCAAACATCCGGTGCTGATTCTGGGTACAGGGGGATTAATCCTCGGAATATTAGGCTCGATTGGCGGGACGGTGACGCTGTTCAAAGGTCTGGATGAGATGCAGCAGCTCGCCTTCAGCCAGGTATTTAGCGTTTCCGATTACCTGCTGTTTGCCGTCATCAAGCTGGCGGCGCTGGTCGTAGCTGCAGCCTGCGGTTTCCGCGGTGGACGCATCTTCCCGGCGGTGTTTGTCGGTGTGGCACTGGGGCTGATGCTGCACGAGCATGTCGATGCGGTTCCGGCGGCGATTACCGTCTCCTGCTCTATTCTGGGGCTGGTACTGGTGGTGACACGTGATGCGTGGCTAAGCCTGTTTATGGCGGCGGTCGTGGTGCCGGATTCAACGCTTTTCCCGCTGCTCTGCATCGTGATGTTGCCCGCCTGGCTCCTGCTGGCGGGCAAACCGATGATGATGGCCTGGCGAAACGACAAGTAATCAGGCGCTATTGCGCGCTTCCAGCGCTTTGGTAATCGCTCCCAGCAGCGGCGGGATGTCCGCTTTTGGCAGCATCACCTCAATCAGCGAGAGCCGCTCGTGGTGCGCCACTTTCTCCAGAACGTCCGCCAGTTGCTCCGCTTCACTGACCCGCCAGCACTGAGCCTGAGGATCGAGGCTCAGGGCCTGCGGGATTTGCGTCCAGTTCCATAGCGCAATGTCGTTGTAACGCTGTTCCGGCCCGTGAATTGCCCTTTCAACCGTGTATCCTTCGTTGTTGAGCACCAGGATGATGGGGTGTTGTTTATCACGCAACATTGACCCGAGCTCCTGAATGGTCAGCTGCGCCGCGCCATCACCCGTCAGCACAATCACGCGCCGGTTCGGGCAAGCCGTTTGTGCGCCGAACGCCGCGGCAAGGGTGTAGCCGATCGAGCCCCACAGCGGCTGGACGATAAAATTCACGTCGGCAGGCAAACGCAGGTCAATCGCGCCGAAGGCCGAGGTCCCCTGATCGGCAAGGATGATATCTCCCGGGCGAATAAACGTTTGCAGCGTTTTCCAGAAATTCTCCTGGGTAAGCGATCCCTCCGGTTGAGGGAAGTTCATCGCGCTATGGGACAAGGGAGCTGGCTTCTCGTGAACATGCTGTTTGCACAGCTCCACCAGCGTTTCAATTGCCTGAAGCATTGGGATGCCGGTAAACCAGATATCACCGACGCGTGAAGCATGAGGCTGAACCTCTATCGTTTGCGACGGGGTTAACTGATGGGTGAAGCCAGCCGTCAGGGTATCGGTAAATCGCGTGCCGATGCACAGCACCGTGTCCGCCCCCTCTATCGCCTCTTTTACCGGGCCGGCGCTTGCCGAACCGCTGTAAGTGCCGTAAAAGCCGGCGTGACGTTCGTCGAATATGCCTTTGCCCATCAGCATGGTGGCGTGTGCCATCGGTACGTCCTTCACCCACTTCTGTAGCGCATGCTTCAGCCCATGGCGCAGAACAAGGAAATCCGCTAACAGCGCGGTACGTTTGCTGGCAGCCAGTTTATTTTCCGCGGCATCCCGGAACGCTTTCAGGCAGGCGCTATCGGCATGGGCATGCCGAAGCGTGAGAGCGTTTACAGGCGGCGTGGCGGCTTTTTTTGCCACATCGGCAGGTAACATAAGATAGCCGGGGCGACGTTCCCGGAGCATGGTCGTCAGTACCCGGTCAATTTCATAACAGGCGTTTTGTTCAGTCAGGATCGCCTGCGCAACGGTGATCGGTTCGCTCATATGGTAAAAATGACGGAACTCACCATCGCCCAGCGTATGGTGCAGCAGCTCCCCTCTTTGCTGAGAAGCCGTGCCCGGCGCCCCAACGATATGCAGTACCGGAACGTGCTCGGCATAGCTGCCCGCAATGCCGTTCATGGCACTTAACTCCCCTACGCCAAACGTCGTCAGCAGCGCCGCGAAGCCCTTACAGCGGGCATATCCGTCAGCGGCATAAGAGGCGTTTAATTCGTTGGCACAGCCCACCCAGCAGATATCCGGGCTGTCTATCACGTGGTCGAGAAACTGCAGGTTATAGTCGCCCGGCACGCCAAACAGATGATCGGCTCCACAATCTGTAAGACGGTCCAGCAGGTAATCGGCGACGCAGTACGGGGTACGCATAAACAGGTATCCTTCTGATGTTGACCTCACCTTGAGTATTAAATAAGCGTGATGGCTGTCCAGAATTGGCGGTAAGAAGGGTATGGAAAGAATGCTTTACAAAAAAGGCTGCGCTATGCTGCTTTTTTTCACGTTAATGTAAACGTATACACTACTTTTTCTCTGCAGCGCGAGGGGTCATAAAAATGGGTTATCAGCCGGACAAAAGTCGTTACCAGACAATGGAGTATCGCCGCTGCGGGCGTAGCGGGCTCAGGTTCCCTGCCGTCTCGCTCGGGCTGTGGCACAATTTTGGTGACGCCACGCTTCTCGAAAACAGCCGTCAACTATTACAGCGCGCATTCGATGTGGGTATTACGCATTTCGACCTTGCCAATAACTATGGTCCCCCGCCGGGGTCCGCCGAGCGTAATTTCGGCCGTATTTTGCAGGAGGATTTCCTGCCCTGGCGCGACGAGCTAATCGTCTCCACGAAAGCGGGATATACCATGTGGGACGGCCCTTACGGCGACTGGGGATCGCGCAAATATCTGCTGGCAAGCCTGGATCAAAGCCTGAAGCGCATGGGGCTGGAGTATGTCGATATCTTCTATCATCACCGTCCCGATCCTGAAACGCCGCTGCAGGAAACCATGAAAGCGCTTGACCATCTGGTGCGCCAGGGCAAAGCCCTGTATGTCGGGTTATCCAACTACCCCGCCGAACTGGCGCGTAAAGCGATTGATATCCTGAACGATCTGGGCACGCCCTGCCTGATTCACCAGCCGAAATACTCGATGTTCGAACGTGCGCCGGAACAGGGTTTGCTGGATGTTCTGCAGGAAAAAGGGGTCGGCTGTATTCCCTTCTCGCCGCTGGCAGGCGGACAGTTGACCAACCGGTATCTTAACGGTATTCCCGCCGATTCCCGTGCGGCAAGCGGCAGTCAATTCCTTAACCCGGATCAGATCACCGAAGAGAAGCTGGAGAAAGTACGCAAGCTAAACGCCCTGGCGGAAAGCCGCGGCCAGAAACTCTCGCAGATGGCGCTGGCCTGGGTGTTACGCCATGAGGAAGTGACCTCGGTGCTGATTGGGGCAAGCAAAGCGGCTCAGATCGATGACGCCGTGGGCATGCTGAAAAACCGCCATTTTTCCGCAGAAGAGCTGACGCGTATTAACGAAATCCTGAACAGCTCAAAATAAAACCACTTTTAGCAAAAAGTGCTCTCCCTCAGCAATTCGGAGTTGAGGCGATGAAACGAGGCTTTACCAACTCGTAATATTGCGTTAACAGGCCCCACGAAGGCCCCGATCGTGAAGGAGAAAGAGTATGTTCAGGTCACTGATTCTTGCAGCGGTATTACTGGCTTCAGCCCCGCTCATCGCCACTGCGGGCGAAATCACCCTGTTGCCATCAGTAAAATTACAAATTGGCGATCGTGACGACTACGGCAGATACTGGGACGGTGGCTACTGGCGCGACCGTGACTACTGGAACCGTCATTATGAATGGCGTGGTGACCGCTGGCGCAGGCATGATAACGGCCTGCATCGCGGCTGGTATAAAAATAACGCCTATGAACGCGGCTACCGCGAAGGCTGGAACGATCGTGACGACCGCCGCGGCGGCTGGGGTCACGGCGGAAAAGGACACGGTGGTCACGGCCACGGTCGTCATTAATGCAAAAAGGAGCCTCCCGGCTCCTTTTTCTTTTATAGCCCCAGCGCTGTGCCAATCAACAGCCATAAGTTTAGCGCTACGACTACCACCACAATCGCCCAACCGGTTCGTTTCACCAGCGTCGTGTTAACCAAATCGCCCATCAACGTTTTATTGCTGGTGAAAATCAGCAGCGGCACCAGCGCCAGCGCAATACCAAAGCTCAGCAGCACCTGGCTCATCACCAGAATTCGCGTTGGATCGAGCCCCATCAGAATCACAACAAATGACGGCAGCATGGTGACAAAACGACGCACCCACAGTGGAATATGGAAGCGCACAAAACCCTGCATCACCACCTGCCCTGCCAGCGTACCTACCACCGTGGAAGAGAGGCCGGCAGCGACCAGGCTCAGACCAAATATCGTTGCAGCAGCATGGCTCAGTAACGGCTCCAGCGTGAGATAGGCCTGATCGAGATCGGCAATACCGGTATGGCCGTTAAAGTGGAAAGCGGCGGCAGCGGTGGCCATCATCGCCAGATTCACAAAACCCGCGATGGTCATGGCGATTGCCACATCCCATTTGGTTGCCGAATAACGCTCTTTGCGCGTCCCACCATGAAGATGCTGGGTCAGCGAGGAGTGTAAATAAATGACATGCGGCATGATGGTCGCCCCCAACACCCCGGCGGCCAGGAACACCGCTTCCGAGGTTGGCAGGCCTGGGATCACCATGCCTTTCGCGAGCTGCGCCAGGTTCGGCTGTGAGAAAATCAGCTCAACGATGTACGCCGCAGCGACAAACAGCAGCAGACCACCAATGACCTTCTCCAGCGGCTTTTGCCCTCGACGCTGCAGCATCAGGATCAGGAACGTAGCAATCCCGGTCAGTACCGCCCCTTGTAACAGTGACACACCCAGAATTAGCTTAAAGCCGATCGCCGCGCCGATAAACTCAGCGAGGTCGGTTGCCATGGCGATGATTTCTGCCTGAACCCAGTAGAGCCAAACCGCTGGACGCGGATAGTGGTCGCGAATTTGCTCCGCCAGGTTTTTACCCGTGGCAATCCCCAGCTTTGCAGAGAGCATCTGGATCAGCATCGCCATCAGGTTAGCCCAGACGACCACCCACAGCAGCTTATAGCCGAAGCTGGCCCCGGCCTGAATATTGGTCGCAAAATTACCCGGATCGATATAGCCGATGGCAGCAATGAACGCAGGCCCCATTAATGCGAACCGCAACTTGCGCGCTGCTCTGCCACTGCTACCCTCTACGCGACTGTTTGTCATTATCTGCCTCTGGAAATATAGCCTTTGCTATGTTTAATGCTATCAAAATGAGAATGATTATCAAGATCATTTGGATGGTTTGAAATGATTTCTCTGATAGCTAAGAACGATAGATGGGCAGGTGGTGCGACATCACAGAATGTGAAAATGCGCAGTCATTTGTGAAGCGTAGCACACAAACTTAACTTTTCACTCATTTACCTAACATAACAAAAATGTATTGTGGATCACTATTTTTGAGACTCGTCACAGGATGTAACTATAGTGTGTCCTTGATCTCGTTTTCTTTTCGCTTGTTACATAGAATGTGCACGAAAATTAAACCTGCCTCATATTTGGAGCAAATATGGACCGCGTCCTTCATTTTGTCCTGGCACTTGTTGTCGTTACTGCACTCGCATTGCTGGTCAGCACAGACCGCAAAAAAATTCGTATTCGTTATGTTGTCCAACTGCTGGTCATTGAAGTTTTACTTGCGTGGTTCTTCCTGAACTCCAACGTAGGCCTCGGCTTCGTGAAAGGCTTCTCCGAAATGTTCGAAAAACTGCTCGGATTCGCCAACGAAGGGACAAACTTTGTCTTCGGTAAAATGAACGACGAAGGTCTGGCGTTCTTCTTCCTGAAGGTATTGTGCCCAATCGTCTTCATCTCCGCGCTCATCGGTATTCTGCAACACATCCGCGTTCTGCCGTTCGTTATTCGTGGAATTGGTTTCCTGTTATCCAAAGTGAACGGCATGGGTAAGCTGGAATCTTTCAACGCCGTAAGCTCCCTGATCCTCGGTCAGTCTGAGAACTTCATCGCGTATAAAGATATCCTCGGCAAAATGTCCCGTAACCGCATGTACACCATGGCGGCAACCGCAATGTCTACCGTTTCCATGTCTATCGTGGGCGCGTATATGACCATGCTGGAGCCAAAATATGTTGTTGCAGCGCTGGTTCTGAACATGTTCAGCACCTTTATCGTTCTGTCGCTGATCAACCCGTACCGTGTTGACGCCAGCGAAGAGAACATCCAGATGTCTAACCTGCACGAAGGTCAGAGCTTCTTCGAAATGCTGGGTGAGTACATTCTGGCCGGTTTCAAAGTGGCGATTATCGTTGCCGCCATGCTGATCGGCTTCATTGCGCTGATTGCTGCGCTGAACGCCCTGTTCGCTGCAGTGCTGGGTATCTCCTTCCAGGGCATTCTGGGCTACATCTTCTATCCATTTGCCTGGGTGATGGGTGTTCCGGCTCACGAAGCGCTGCAGGTGGGCAGTATCATGGCGACCAAGCTGGTTTCAAACGAATTCGTTGCGATGATGGATCTGCAGAAAATTGCCGGCACGCTCTCTCCACGTGCGGTGGGTATTCTGTCCGTATTCCTGGTCTCCTTCGCCAACTTCTCGTCCATCGGCATTATCGCCGGTGCGATTAAAGGCCTGAATGAAGAACAAGGTAACGTAGTTTCTCGCTTTGGCCTGAAACTGGTTTATGGCTCCACCCTGGTGAGCGTTCTGTCTGCTTCTATCGCAGCACTGGTACTGTAACGTTTACTGTTAAAACAAAAACCGGGAGTCTGGCTCCCGGTTTTTTTATGCCCGCAATTCTTTCAGCGGTTTGGGTTTGCCTATCAGATAGCCCTGCAGATAATCCACGCCGAAGCGAAGCAGCATCTCCCGCTGCGCCGGTGTTTCTACATATTCCGCGACAATGCACAGCGATTTCGTTTTCGCCAGATTACACATCGACTGGACGATCATCGCATCCATATCATCAGTGCAAATATCTTTAACAAAGCAGCCGTCAATTTTAATGATATCTGCCTGCAGACGTCTGAGACGCTCGTAGTTGGCATAGCCGGTGCCAAAATCATCAATGGCAATCCGGAAACCATAATCCCGCAGCTGTTGAATATTGTTGATACTGCTGCCGGAATTTGAGAAAGCCTGCTCTTCAGTGATCTCAATCACCACAGTCTGAGGCGCAACGCCGTAGCGCTCAAACAGCGTACAAATCTCGGTCGCCACCTCCTGTTGCATCAGCGTGAGCGGCATCAGATTGACGGAGAAACGGGCGCCAGCCTGCGTCGCAGGGTGATCGCGCAGCCACTGCAGTAATTTTTCCATAACGCACATATCAAACCGGTGGCTGAGGTTGAACTGGGCAACCAGCGGAATAAAGCGATCCGGGGTAATAATCTCCCCTTCACTCTCCATGCGCGTCAGAATTTCATAGTAGCCGCTACCGTCTGCCTTCTGAATCGGCTGCACGTATAAATGGAACCGATCTGTCTCCAGAGCATGCTTAATACGCGCTAACATCAGAACACGCTCCGTTGTTTGTCCCGATGCTGCCTCCAGGCTATTCGTCAGCGCAAGCACGTTGTGCCCTGCGCAAGATTGCTCGGCCAGCCAGCTCAGTTGCCCCAGCGTGTGATGCAAATTTTCACCGTTTTCTACCATCCCCCAGGACGCACCAAACTCAATATCCAGCCCGGTGTTGTTCCAGAAAATCTTACGGCTGTTCAGCCGATCGACCATATGCTGGAGACGCTCTGCAATTTCTGGCCCCAGCAATACCACCACCAGCTCGCTTCCGGGTAACTGGAAGAGCATCTCATTCTTTTGCAGAAGCGGCTGCAGCGACGTGGCGATCGTTCGTTTGCAATGGACCCGCATGAGGATCCCGTAGTGGCGGCTCAAAAATTCCAGGTTATCCATGCGCAACATGCAAACCTTGGCCTCCGGATGCATCTCAAGATGCTCTTCCAGCGCACGAATATTGGGTAAACCGGTTAGCGGATCGGTGAGCGCCCTGCCCTGCCACCCCCGCTTCAGCCACTCGCTACGCTGGTAAATCCGCGACATGTAAAGCAAGCAGATGGCAAAAGAGATCAGCACGGACAGAATAAAGGAGAGCGAATGGCCGGTTTCCACCCCGTTCAGGAAGTTATAGTTGTAGGTCAACAGCAGAAGCGCTGAAGCAGCCCACAGCAGTGAGATAAGCGCGTAGGTCAGGCGGCTTATCGCTAAGGTAAAAAGAATAAAAATCAGTGGCATTAAATAGCCCGCAATAACAGGTGATTCAAAAGGCCCACATAAAACGGCCAGGACGAAGCCTAAAAGCATCAGCCAGACAAATATATATAATGAATTCTTGTGGAAAAACACGGGCTTCACGCTTTGCCGCCAGAAGGTTATGGCATAGCGGGGATTATTTATCATTCTTAACGGGTAATAGAACATCATGGTAAAAATCAGCGCCGCGCAAATCAGGCTTTGAATATCCACGACGTTATAAATTACCGTTCCTTCGCCGAAGAAGGTGGAGATAGTTACCGGGAAATCAAAGAAATAGCCAGCTAAATACATCGACAGCTTAATGCCGACGGGAACGATAAAACCGAGCCAGAATATACGTAACCCGACGTGCTTGTTCGGGATGCAGAAGCGCCAGCGCCTGCCCAGAATGAGGCGCAGAAGGCCACACGCCGCGAACAGCGAAAAGGTCTGACAAAACAGTAATACTGAATATTGTAGCGGTACTAAATTAACGTAAAATAAATTAGTGACACTAAAACCTAACAAAATGGGAAGAACGGCCCGGCGACCAAATAACAGTATTACCGCCAGCATTACGCTCAGGGGGAGCCACGCTAAATAAACATCGTGACCATTTACCATTGCGCGGGGAGAGAGGTAACGGGAAAAAGGTACCGCAATCAGACATATTGTCAGGGCAATTATAAATATCTTTACATTATTGTACGTTTTTCTATTCATTAAGATGATGACATTATTATCCGTTCATTTTATTGACCGGATGGATAATAGGTTTATTAATTGCACGAATCAAGTTGAAGTCTATTTATAGACTGGTTTATTGATGTCGATTGAGGTCAGGTACAGGAATACCTTCTTTTTGATAACAAAAAGCGGTGAGGGGTTTTACAAACAGATAAAAAAAACCCTCGTCTTTTGACGAGGGTTTAAAATTTTGGTGGAGCTAAGCGGGATCGAACCGCTGACCTCTTGCATGCCATGCAAGCGCTCTCCCAGCTGAGCTATAGCCCCACATGTGACTTTACTAACCGCACTCTGTTGGGTTCAGAGTTTGGTGGAGCTAAGCGGGATCGAACCGCTGACCTCCTGCATGCCATGCAGGCGCTCTCCCAGCTGAGCTATAGCCCCATCGTAAAGCTGTCATGTTGACGGGCGGCATAATATGAATTCCGCCGCGGAGTGTCAACGGCAAAATCAGTTCCAGCTATTCAATCGCCGAAAAATCATGCAAATGAATCACTTTGCGAGCCTGCTCGCAGTCATGAGTTAAGCCTGTCACGTTTTCATGTAAAACGGTGCTATAAAATGAGCCATTAATTAACCCTACGAATATTCAGGAAATTGCATGATCAAGGAACGAATGACGCCGGAAGAGTTAGCCCTCCTCACTGGCTATAGCCGACAGACCATCAATAAATGGGTACGTAAAGAGGGTTGGATAACGTCACCTAAGCCCGGCGTCCAGGGGGGTAAAGCGCGACTGGTGCATGTGAACGAAAAAGTGCGTGACTTTATCCGGAGCGCACGCAGGGCAACGGAAACATCCGCTATGCCTGACGGCATCAGCACTGACGGTTCGCTTCATACCCTACTCCTGACGCTGGCCAATGAAATGACGCCGGAAGAGCAGAAGCAGATGACATCGCTGCTATTGCGGGAAGGGATTACCGGTTTGTTGCAACGTTTAGGGATTCGCGACCAGAATTAATATGAAAAGACTACGTAGCAAAATGACCACAGAAGAGCTGGCGGAGAATTTGGGAGTTGCCAGACAAACGGTAAATCGCTGGATACGCCAGCAGGGGTGGAAAACCGAAGGGCTCAATGGCGTAAAAGGCGGTCGGGCGCGGCTCATTCACGTTGATGCGCGCGTGAAGGAACATATTATGACCCTCCCGGCTATCCGTAACCGTCAGGCGGTTTATCATCTGGCTGAGGTGACCTCCTCTTACGGTGAACATACTTCAAATCTGCGTCCGGGCATTATCGAAACGCTGGAGAGTATGACTGAGCTTGAGCAAAAGCGTCTGGATACCTTACTGAAGCGCGAAGGCATACGCGGTTTTCTTGCTCGTCTGGGTATTGCTGAATGAAAGGCAAAAAAAACGGCAGGATACCCTGCCGTTTTTTCTTATAAGACTTTATTACTGCTGATTTTCACGTTCTGCAATAAAATCCAGCGCCTTGTTGATGCGCGCCACGCTGCGTGATTTCCCGATGGCATGGACAGTCACGTCCAGTGCTGGAGACTGGCCCGCACCGGTCACCGCAACGCGTAGCGGCATACCGACTTTGCCCATGCCAACTTCCAGCTCGTCTGCGGTCGCCTGAATGGCATGATGCACATTCTCAGCGGTCCACTCGGTGAGCGCAGCCAGCTTGTCACGCACCACTTCCAGCGGCTGACGAGCTACCGGGCGCAGGTGCTTCTTCGCGGCGTCCGCGTCGAACTCGTCAAACTCTTCATAGAAGTAGCGGCAGCTTTCGGCAATTTCTTTCAGCGTTTTGCAGCGCTCGCCGAGCAGTTTCACCAGGTCCGCCAGCTCAGGGCCGGTGCGGGTATCAATATTTGCCTGCTCAATGTGCCACTGCAGATACGTCGCCACATATTCCGGCGGCATGGTATTGATGTAGTGGTGGTTCAGCCACAGCAGCTTGTCGGTATTAAATGCGCTCGCTGATTTGCTCACAGAGCTCAGAGAGAACAGTTCGATCATCTCTTCACGGCTGAAGATCTCCTGGTCACCGTGGGCCCAGCCCAGGCGCACCAGATAGTTCAGCAGCGCTTCCGGCAGATAACCGTCGTCGCGATACTGCATGACGCTGACCGCACCGTGACGTTTAGACAGTTTTTTACCATCGTCGCCGTTGATCATGGAGACGTGCGCATAGACAGGCACAGGCGCATTCAGCGCTTTCAGGATGTTGATCTGGCGTGGGGTATTGTTGATATGGTCTTCACCACGGACAACGTGGGTAATTTCCATATCCCAGTCATCAACCACTACGCAGAAGTTATAGGTTGGAGAACCGTCGGTGCGACGAATGATCAGATCGTCCAGCTCCTGGTTGCTGAATTCGATCGGGCCACGGATCTGGTCGTCGAAAATCACCGAGCCATCCTGCGGGTTAGCAAAACGCACAACGCACGGTTCATCAGCAGCATGCTCGCTATGGTCGTGGCGGCAGCGGCCGTCATAACGCGGTTTTTCACCGTTCGCCATCTGCTCTTCGCGCAGCGCATCCAGACGCTCTTTGGAGCAGTAGCATTTATACGCCGTGCCCGCGACCAGCATCTCATCAATAACAGCGTTATAGCGGTCAAAACGTTTAGTCTGGAAATACGGGCCTTCATCCCACTCCAGGTTCAGCCAGTTCATCCCATCCATAATGGCTTCAATTGCTTCCGGCGTGGAGCGCTCAAGATCGGTGTCTTCTATACGCAGCACGAACTCACCTTTGTTGTGGCGTGCAAAAAGCCAGGAGTAGAGAGCAGTACGAGCACCACCGACGTGCAGATAGCCTGTCGGGCTCGGCGCGAAGCGAGTTTTGATTTTCATGAAATGGCCTTACGTTATAAAGATGCCGGCAATCGGCAAATCCCGGGGAAAAAACGATGGGCAATATTCTATCACTGTGGGGGGATTCCTCAATGTCGATCCCTTTATCGTGGCGGAGTTTACTGTTTTTGTTTAGAAATCATGCGCCACCGCCCGTTTTGCGATCGTTTTGTTTAATTTTACGACGAACGAATAAAAACTTTAGAAAATGCGTTGACTCATTTTCAACTCTCCCTATAATGCGACTCCACACAGCGGGGGTGATTAGCTCAGTTGGTAGAGCATCTCCTTTACACGGAGGGGGTCGGCGGTTCGAGCCCGTCATCACCCACCATCTACTTCGGTAGACTCGCAGTGTAGATAAGAATTGAGATTGGGCGATTAGCTCAGTTGGTAGAGCATCTCCTTTACACGGAGGGGGTCGGCGGTTCGAGCCCGTCATCGCCCACCATTCTCACCTTATCGCAGCAGTTCCGAAATGGGCGATTAGCTCAGTTGGTAGAGCATCTCCTTTACACGGAGGGGGTCGGCGGTTCGAGCCCGTCATCGCCCACCATTTCGGGTCGTTAGCTCAGTTGGTAGAGCAGTTGACTTTTAATCAATTGGTCGCAGGTTCGAATCCTGCACGACCCACCAATGTAAAAAAGCGCCCTAAAGGCGCTTTTTTGCTATCTGCACTTTACATCTTCAACGCCGCAATTAACGTCTTCACCGCAGGCGTCGCCTGCTTCTCGTCATACACTACATACAAATCTGCCGGTATACGCTCCCGTAACGGGCGGAATACCACGCCCGGCCACTGCATTTGCGCGTAGCTGTCGGCAGCAAGCGTAATCCCCATTCCCATGCTGATCATCGCCAGTACCGTTTGCGGCTCAACGGCTTCACGCACGATCATCGGCGAAAACCCGGCTTGCTGGCAAACACGATGTAAAAATGCCCAGTCAGAATGTGCTGAAGGCATCGTGACAAAATACTCATCCTGCAATTCTGTAAGCGCAACGGATGATTCGCTGACCAGGCGGTGATCTTCCGGCATCGCCACCAGAAAAGCCGCTTCACGCAACCGCAGGCTGGTAAAACCCGCGGTAGGTTCCGTTGCCATTCGCCAGATCCCGACATCCAGCTCCCGGCGCTCAAGCAGCGCCATCTGCATTACCGGCGATTTTTCGCGAAAAACGACATCAACGTTCGGATGCTCTTTCAGGAAAGCGCGCATCACCGTGCGCACCTCACTCCACATGGCGGTGCCGACAATCCCCAGCTCGATGCGCCCTGCTTCCCCCCGGCCAATTTGCTCGACGCGAGCCAGAGCCTGGTTTGCGCTGGCGAGCAGCCGGCGTGACTCTTCCATCAGCACTTTACCGGCATGCGTCAACGCGACGCTCCGCGAGTGGCGAATAAACAGTAACGTGCCCAGCTGACTTTCCAGCTCTTTAATGTGCAGGCTTAACGGAGGCTGGGACATGTTGAGACGGGCCGCAGCCCGTCCAAAATGTAGTTCCTCCGCCACGGCCAGAAAATAGCGCAGCAGCTTGAGATCGGTTCGATAGACGCGTTCCATCAAAACATATCCTGGCGATAACACTTATGCGCCTACCTTAAAGCCTTTCAGCGTCCGGAGGGAAAATTTAGTGCGCAACTGTGCGCATCTCGCTGTTTTTACTGGCGTGGCGATAGTTAAAGCTGAAGTAAAAGACCACCGCGAGCACCAGAGCATAGGCCGCAAACACCAGCCAGATCGTCTGCCAGTCCTTCACTCCTTCAACCGAGAAATAATCAACCGCCGCACCACTCAATACCGAACCGAAATACGCCCCGATACCGTTAACGGTCGTCATAAACAACCCTTGCGCGCTGGCGCGGATATCGGCGCTGACCTCCTGTTCAACAAACACCGAGCCGGAAATGTTGAAGAAGTCGAACGCACAGCCGTAGACAATCATTGAGAGCATGAGCAGCGCAAAGCCCGTTGCGGACGGATCGCCAAAGGCAAACAGGCCAAACCGCAGCATCCAGGCCACCATGCTCATCAGCATGACGGCCTTAATGCCAAATCGTCCGAGGAAGTACGGAATGGTCAGGATGAAGAATACCTCAGACATTTGCGAAACGGAGAGCAGAATGGACGGATATTTGACGATAAAGCTATCTGCATACGCCGGATTACGCGCAAAATCATGCAGGAAGGGGCTGCCAAACGTGTTGGTTATCTGCAGCACGGCGCCGAGCAACATGGCAAATAAAAAGAACACCGCCATCCGGGGCTGTTTAAACAGGATAAACGCATTGAGGCCCAGCTTGCTTGCCAGAGACGGAGACGTTTTCGATTTCACAACCGGAATGGCCGGCAGGGTCAGAGAATAGAGTGCCAGCAGCAGAGACGCACCAGCCGCTATATAGAGCTGCACGTTGCTTAGCTCCGCGCCCATGAGGCTTATGGCCCACATCGCCGCTATAAAGCCCACGGTGCCATACACCCGCACTCGCGGAAAATGGCTCACCGTATCCAGCCCTGCCTGTTCAAGACAGGAGTAGGAAATGGTGTTCGACAGCGCAATCGTGGGCATGAAGGCCATCGCATTCACCAGCATGACCCAGAACATCAGCCCTGGCTCATTGACCTGCGCGGCATAGCAGAGCGCGACGGCACAGACGAGGTGGCAAATGACGTATGCGCGGTCTGCCCGCAGCCACTTGTCGGCAATAATCCCCACCAGCGAAGGCATAACGATCGCGGCAAGTCCTTTGGAGCTGTACACCATGCCCACGTCAGAGCCGGTAAAGTGTAGGGTATTAATCATGTAAGCGCCGAGGGTAACCAGCCAGCTCCCCCAGATAAAATATTGCATAAAGGACATCATCTTTAAGCGAGTCGTGATGTTCATAACCCATTCCTTATCGCAGTGTGGCCCTGGCGGGCCACTTTATTGTTTTATTCAGGCAATATGGCGAAGAAAACCGCAGATAAGATTGATAAAGTTCTGGCGGGAGAGCTCGGCGGCAGCAAGGGTTTGCTCATGCGAGAGTTTTACCTCTCCCAGACCTTCGGCGAGATTGGTAATAGCAGAAACGGCCACCACCTTCAGGCCGCAATGGCGTGCGGAAATCACTTCAGGCACCACGGACATCCCCACCACATCGCCGCCGATAATCTGCATCATGCGGATCTCGGCCGCCGTCTCGAAGTTCGGGCCGGGATAAGAGACAAACACTCCTTCGTGCAGCGGGAAGCCTTCTTTCGCTGCCACGGTTTGCAGAACGGCACGGTAATCCGCGTCGTAAGCATTGGCCAGAGAGAAGAAACGATCGCCAAAGCGCTCATCGTTCAGCCCCACCATCGGCGTGCCCGGCATGGTGTTGATATGGTCACTCAGGGCAACCAGACTTCCTGGCTGAACCTCCGGGCGTAGTGAGCCCGCCGCATTGGTGCTAAACAGTAGCTCGCACCCCAGCAGCTTAAAGGTGCGGATCGCATCGGTCATGACGGTCATTCCTCGGCCTTCATAGAAGTGCCCTCGCCCCTTCATGCAGACGACAGGCACCCCGGCCAGATGCCCAAGCACCAGCTCGCCGGCATGTCCGTGCACGGTGCTCACCGGGAAGCCAGGCAGCTTTTCGTAGCTCAGGGAAACGGCGTCGTCTATCTGGTCGGCGAGCGCGCCCAGGCCGGAGCCGAGAATAAACGCCACGCGAGGGGTGAAGTTTGGCTTAGCGGTGCGAATGATGTCAGCACAGTACCACGGGTTATTCGAGAGGGTCATAGAGGCTCCTTGAGGATTAAGATCGCGATAGCAGGGATCGCATGACTTATGTCTTATATCCGCAGCCTGCAGGTCATCTCCAATACACTTTTATCGCACCATCAATACTGATTGTGTATTAATACAACCCCCTGCCAGATATGGCAGTTTTGCTCAAGCTAATCCCGTCGGTGCCGATACCTCTGTTTTATAGCGCGAGGAAAAAGTATGACGACCATTCAGGCTTCAACCCAACCCATTCAAACCAGCAGCGGCGGGAGCGGCGCTTCCGGCAGTAACGATATCGCGGCGCAAATCAGCCGCATTACCGACAAGATCAAAAAGCTGACACAGCAGTTAAAAGAGCTGGCAAACAGCCCCGGCAGTACGGATGAGAAGAAGAAGCAGCAGGAACTGATTCAGACCCAGATCAAAGTGCTGCAGGCGCAGCTCGCGGCGCTGCAGCGCCAGCAGGCCGAAGAAGCTCAGAAGAAGCAGGATCAAAAGCTGGGCAAAGTGGAAGGGGTGAACAACCCGTCAGACAATCATCAGATTGATATCTACATCTAATCGTCTGATGCATTAAACAGTGGGTCGCGTATGCGGGCTTCGGTTAATCGTTGTGCCTGGATACGCACCACTTCCCAGATAGCCTGCGCCGCCCCCGAGAGTGAACGATTTTTTCGCCGCACCAGCATCAGCTTTCGCTCGACAACCGGCGTTAATCGCTTGACGGCCAGTCGGCTTCCCTGCGGCAGGGGAAGCGCCAGGGCGGGCAACACGCTGATGCCAATGCCGGCTTCCACCATCGGAAACAGCGTCGCCGGGTGACCAATCTCCTGTACGATCGTTGCCTTAACGCCCTGATTCACCAGCGCGGAATCAATCAGCGGGCGGCTACCCGAGGCATAATCCTGTAAAACCAGGTTCGCGCCCGTCAGGGACTGCCAGCTGACCTCCGGCAACGTTGCCAGCGGGTCGTCGTCACGGCAGAGCAGCAAAAAGGGCTCAGAAAGTACGCTTTCGCACGCCAGATCGCTCACCTGACCGGGATCGATAACAATACCAAAATCCACATCTCCCTGACGGATGCTCTCCAGCACCCACTGCTGCGGCCTGTCATGCAGGACAAAATCAATGTCCGGATAGCGGTGGCTTCCCTCGGCAATACACTGCGGGATAAGATGCGCGGATATCGTCTGGCTGGCCGCAACCCGCACGGTGCCCGACAGCTGCTGCCCCAACCTCCCCACGTCTCTGAGCGTGCTGTTCAGCTCATCCAGCAGCCGTTCAAGGCGCAGGGCCAGCTGCTGCCCTGCTTCGGTTAACACCACTTCGCGCGTGGTGCGGTCAAGCAACCTAACGCCGGTCTGATTTTCCAGCTCTTTCACGCTGTGGCTGACCGCCGACTGGCTCAGGCCAATCATCTCCCCTGCCCGACTGAAGCTGCGGGCGTGGGCGACGGTGACGAAAATGCGAAGTTGACGCAGGGAATAATTCATCTTTTTAATTCATGAATGGATGCAATAAATCAATTTTATTTCTCAAATGGAAAAAAGCACAATAGTGACATCTGTTTTCAGGAGTCATTATGAAACTATTTCGTATTCTTGATCCGTTTACGCTCACTCTGGTGGTCACCGTTTTACTGGCTTCGTTCTTCCCCGCTCGCGGCGGTTTTGTGCCGTTTTTTGAGGGACTAACGACGGCCGCTATCGCGCTGCTGTTCTTTATGCACGGTGCCAAACTCTCCCGTGAAGCGATCATTGCAGGCGGCGGACACTGGCGACTGCATCTGTGGGTGATGTGCAGCACCTTCATTCTGTTCCCGATACTCGGGGTGCTGTTTGCCTGGTGGGCACCGGTCAATGTCGATCCAGCCCTGTATACCGGGTTCCTGTATCTGTGCATTCTCCCCGCTACCGTGCAGTCTGCCATCGCCTTTACCTCGCTGGCAGGCGGCAACGTAGCGGCAGCCGTTTGTTCAGCGTCCGCCTCCAGCCTGTTAGGGATTTTCGTCTCTCCGCTGCTGGTGGGCCTGCTGATGAACATGCACGGTGCGGAAGGTAACCTGGAGCAGGTCGGCAAAATCTGTCTGCAGCTGCTGTTGCCGTTTGTGCTGGGGCATCTTTCCCGACCGTGGACCGGCGCGTTTGTGGCGAAGCATAAAAAATGGATTTCAAAAACCGACCAGACCTCGATTCTGCTGGTGGTTTACTCCGCCTTTAGCGAAGCGGTGGTAAATGGCATCTGGCACAAGGTGGGCGCCGGCTCGCTGCTGTTTATCGTGGTGGTCAGCATCGTCCTGCTGGCGATTGTTATTGCGGTAAACGTCTTTGTGGCACGCAGGTGCGGCTTCAACAAAGCGGATGAAATTACGATTGTGTTCTGCGGTTCGAAAAAGAGCCTGGCGAACGGTATCCCGATGGCGAACATTCTGTTCCCCACCTCGGTGATCGGAATGATGGTGCTGCCGCTGATGATTTTCCACCAGATCCAGCTGATGGTCTGTGCGGTGCTGGCGCGTCGCTACAAGCGCCAGACAGAAAAACTGGCGCAGGAGGAGACCCGCGCCGCGAAGGCTTAAGGACGTTTCAGGGGCTGAACCAGCTGGGTCAGCCCCTCGGTTTTAATCAGTAGCGTGATAGCCATCAGCTCGCCCAGTCGCCCTACAGGAAATTCATCCTTGCGGGCAAACCACAGCAGATACTCCTCCGGCAAATCAATCAGCCTGCGGCCCTTGTATTTACCGAACGGCATCTCCGTATTGGCTATCTCAACGAGCTGCTCTTTCTCCACGTTACTCTCCTAACAGACGCATCATTTCCGCTTCATCGATAACCGCAATGCCGAGCTCCTGGGCTTTCGCCAGCTTAGACCCCGCCGCTTCCCCGGCGATCACCAGGTCGGTTTTCTTCGACACGCTGCCCGCCACTTTGGCCCCCAGCGCCACCAGACGCGCTTTCGCATCATCGCGAGAAAGCTGACTCAGGCTACCGGTTAGCACCACGGTTTTACCGGCAAATGGACTATCAATTTCTTCGGCGTTGACCACCACTGGCGCGGGCCATTTAATGCCTTCTTCCAGCAACTGGCCGATGACCTCGCGGTTGCTCTCTTCAGCAAAGAAGTTAAAGACGTGCGTGGCGACGACGATGCCAACGTCCGGCACTTTCTGCAACTCGTCGATGCTTGCCTTTTCCAGCGCCTCCAGCGTACCAAAGTACGCGGCTAAACCTGCCGCCGTCGCTTCGCCAACTTCACGAATGCCCAGCGCGTAAAGGAAACGGGCGAAGGTCGTCTCTTTCGCCGCTTCCAGCGCGTTAACCACGTTCTGGGCTGACTTCGTCCCCATGCGATCCAGGCCGGTCAGTTTACCCGCCGTCAGCCTGAAGAGGTCCGCTGGCGTATGGACATACTCTTTCTCAACCAGCTGATCGATAATCTTGTCGCCCATGCCGTCGACGTCCATCGCCCGACGGGAGACGAAGTGCTTCAGGGACTCTTTACGCTGCGCGCCACAGATCAGGCCGCCCGTACAGCGGGCCACCGCTTCGCCTTCCACACGCTCAACGTCAGAGCCGCATACCGGGCAGTGGGTCGGGAAGACGACCTCGCGCGTATCGTCAGGACGTTCTGACTCTACGACGTTGACCACCTGCGGGATAACATCCCCCGCGCGGCGAATCACCACTTTGTCACCAATGCGCAGGCCCAGGCGTTCGATTTCATCGGCATTATGCAGCGTAGCATTACTCACCAGCACGCCCGCGACCTGCACCGGCTCCAGTCGTGCGACCGGGGTGATCGCGCCCGTACGGCCTACCTGGAACTCTACGTCGCGAACGAAGGTCATCTGCTCCTGGGCAGGGAATTTAAACGCCACCGCCCAGCGCGGCGCGCGCGCCACAAAGCCCAGCTGCTCCTGCAGCGCCAGCGAATTCACCTTGATGACAACGCCATCAATATCAAAACCGAGCGTCGGGCGGTCCTCTTCCACTTTGTGGTAGAACGCCAGTACCGCTTCCGGCGAATCGCAGAGCTGAACGCGGTTGCTCACCGGCAGGCCCCAGGCTTTAAACTGCAGCAGACGCCCGAGGTGCGTATCCGGCAGCTCACCTCCCTCCAGAATACCCACACCGTAGCAGAAGAAAGTAAGCGGTCGCTTCGCGGTGATGCGTGGGTCAAGCTGGCGCAGAGAGCCTGCCGCCGCGTTACGCGGGTTAGCAAACACTTTCCCGCCGGTGCGACGCGCTTCTTCATTGATTTTTTCGAAGCCCGCCTGAGGCAGGAATACTTCCCCACGCACTTCCAGACGCGCAGGAATGTTGTCACCCTGTAATTTCAGCGGGATCGCGCGGATGGTACGCACGTTGGTGGTGATGTCTTCACCCGTCGTACCGTCGCCACGCGTGGCGGCGCGCACCAGCACGCCGTTTTCATAGAGAAGGCTGACCGCCAGGCCGTCGAGCTTCAGCTCGCAGCACCAGGTGAGGGAATCGCTGCTTTTCAGGCGATCCTGCACGCGCTTGTTAAACGCGAGGAAGCTCTCTTCATCGAAGACGTTATCCAGTGACAGCATTGGCACTTCATGACGCACCTGGCTGAAAGCCCCCAGCGGCTCAGCACCGACGCGCTGTGTGGGAGAATCCGGCGTAATCAGCTCCGGATGCTGCGCCTCCAGCTCGCGCAGCTCGCGCATCAGCCGGTCGTACTCCGCATCCGGTACTTCCGGAGCGTCCATAACATGATAGAGATATTCATGATGGCGAAGCGTGGTTCGCAGTTCAGTGAGTTGTTGTTCGATTGAGTCCATATCGCACCATCAATGAGAAAAAACCCCCGACAGGCGGGGGTTGAGGAGGAGTTGACGTAAACGCGACGATTACGCGTTGGCTTCCTTAACTTCGCGGATGCGGTCCTGATACTCGCGCAGCTTCTGCGGGGTCATCATTCGACGCTGATCGTCGAGCACCACACCACCCACTTCATCAGCAATATGCTGAGCGGACTGCAGCATCAGCTTAAAGTTTTGCAGCTCGTCGCCGTAGGACGGCACCTGCATAAAGATAGTGACGCCCGGGGTCACGAAATCACCGGTCATTTCCGGATCGAAGGTGCCAGGGTTAACCATGTTAGCCAGGCTGAACAGCGCCGGGCCGCTTCCGTCTGGGCTCAGGTGGCGATGGAAAATGTTCATATCGCCAAACTTGAAGCCTGCCTGTTGAATACTGTTAAGCAGAACGTCACCGTTGAGATGGCTGCCGTGATGCGCGGCCACGTTCATGATGATCACCGCTTCTTTGCGCTGTGGCTTTTCGACAACCGGTTCTGGCTCGACGACCGGCTCTGGCTCAACGTGCGGAGCCGGAGCGGGCTGCGGCGCAGGCTGCACATGAACAGGCTGCTGCGGCTGTTGTACCGGCTGAGCGGGCTGCTGCTGGACGGGCTGCTGCATCGGCTGGTGTTGAACCTGTTGTGGCGCAGCGGGCTGCTGTTGCACAGGCGCTTGCGGCGCCTGACGCACAGGTTCTTCCACCGGCTGCGGCGCTGGCTGACGCGGCTGGGCAGAGGCATACGGCGGTTGATACTGGTGCTGCGGAGCGCGGGGGGCTTCATGCTCCCCATGAGCCGCGCCGGGCGCAGTATTGACCCGATGAACACGAACTTCACCCACGCCGTCGTCGTCGCTGCCGTCGATGTCATCTTCAGTGTCATCGTCGTCACGACTGGACTTCATGCGCTTCAGTGGGCGATCGCGAAACATCGAGGAACGCTCTTTACGGCTGGTCCAGAAACCATGTACCAGTAAAGCGATTATGGCGATCGCGCCAACAATGATTAATATCAGACGCAAATCCTGCATCATTATATTCTCTGTTGTTCTAACACCTTGCCACCACGGCAAACATTTACTCACTAAGAGTATTTGCCGTTTACGTCAAGTGCAAGTGTGTGCAGAGCATTCACAGCATAAAGATGAAGTAAATCGTGCTTTTTGCTGGTTTTTCGAACATTTCCGAACTGGTCATTGGTCCGCAAGTGGATAATATAGGCGGGCAATTCCACTGGTTGTGAAAAAAGGAGTACAGCCTGGTTATGGTTTCAACATCGTCTTCTCCCCCGCGCAGCGGCGTCTGGTATTTTTCACAGGGCTGGAAACTGGTTTCACTGCCGGGTATCCGACGCTTCGTCATTCTGCCGCTGCTGATCAACATTATTCTGATGGGCGGCGCGTTCTGGTGGCTGTTCACAAAGCTCGAAAGCTGGATCCCGTCGCTGATGAGCTACGTACCGGACTGGCTGCAGTGGCTGAACTATCTGCTCTGGCCAGTGGCGGTCATCTCTGTGCTGCTGGTGTTCGGCTATTTCTTCTCAACGATTGCGAACTGGATAGCCGCGCCGTTTAACGGCCTGCTGGCGGAACAGCTGGAGGCGCGGCTTACCGGCGCGACGCCGCCGGACACGGGCGTACTGGGGATCGTGAAAGATATCCCGCGCATTATGAAGCGCGAGTGGCAGAAATTTGCCTGGTACCTCCCCCGCGCGGTTGTGCTGCTTGCTCTCTACTTTGTCCCCGGCATTGGCCAGACGGTTGCGCCGGTGCTGTGGTTCCTGTTCAGCGCCTGGATGCTCGCCATCCAGTACTGCGACTATCCGTTTGATAACCACAAGGTGCCGTTTAAAGCGATGCGCACTACCCTGCGCACCCGGAAGGTCGCCAATATGCAGTTCGGCGCGCTGACCAGCCTGTTCACCATGATTCCCTTCCTTAACCTGTTCATCATGCCGGTTGCGGTTTGCGGCGCGACGGCGATGTGGGTGGACTGCTACCGTGCTAAGCACGCGTTATGGAAATAATGCAAAAATGTGTAAAGCAGGGGTGGCTTATGCCGCCCCTTATTCCATACTGATCCCCATTATTTCCTTGCAGTATATAGATATGCGAATTCCTTACTTCCCCCTACCTGCTTAGCAGGTATGCTGGGTCGGTATCCCAATTTCATACAGTTAAGGACAGGCCATGAGTAAGATTTATGAAGACAACTCGCTGACTATCGGTCATACGCCCCTGGTTCGACTGAACCGTATCGGTAATGGACGCATTCTGGCGAAGGTCGAATCACGCAACCCGAGCTTCAGCGTAAAATGCCGTATCGGTGCAAACATGATTTGGGATGCTGAAAAACGTGGCGTGCTGAAGCCTGGCGTTGAGCTGGTGGAACCGACCAGCGGTAACACCGGTATCGCTCTGGCCTATGTTGCCGCCGCGCGTGGCTACAAGCTGACGCTGACCATGCCGGAAACCATGAGCATTGAACGTCGCAAGCTGCTCAAAGCGCTGGGCGCGAACCTGGTCCTGACCGAAGGCGCGAAGGGCATGAAGGGTGCCATTCAGAAAGCGGAAGAGATTGTGGCCAGCGATCCGGCGAAATACCTGCTGCTGCAGCAGTTCAGCAACCCGGCTAACCCGGAAATTCACGAGAAGACCACCGGCCCGGAAATCTGGGAAGATACCGACGGCCAGGTTGATGTATTTATCTCCGGCGTGGGTACCGGCGGAACGCTGACCGGCGTGTCTCGCTATATTAAAGGCACAAAGGGTAAAAAAGACCTGATCACCGTTGCCGTTGAGCCAACCGACTCACCGGTTATCACCCAGGCACTGGCGGGTGAAGAGCTCAAGCCAGGCCCGCATAAAATACAGGGCATTGGCGCAGGCTTCATTCCGGGCAACCTGGATCTGAAGCTGATCGATAAAGTCGTCACCATCACTAACGAAGAAGCCATCTCTACCGCGCGTCGCCTGATGGATGAAGAAGGCATTCTGGCGGGTATCTCTTCCGGTGCGGCCGTTGCGGCGGCGCTCAAACTTCAGGAAGATGAAGCCTTTACCAATAAGAATATTGTGGTTATCCTTCCTTCCTCGGGTGAGCGTTACTTGAGCACCGCACTGTTTGCCGATCTGTTTACCGAAAAAGAGCTGCAACAGTAGTGCCAGCATGTTAATAACGCGTAAAAAAGCACCTTTTCAGGTGCTTTTTTGTGGCCTGCTTCAAACTTTTGCCCCTCCTGGCATTGCTTCACCCCGTAGGGTCTGGTATTTAAACCAGCAATTATTTTGATGCGTGAAATTAATCAGTGAACGAAATAGCCTTGCTGAATCGATTTTATGATTTGGTTCAAGTCTTGCTTTCGCTGCATAATGTTTAATGACGATCGAAACGTCAGCGCTAACAATACAGGCTAAAGTTCAGTCGCCAGGCTAGACTTTAGTTCCACAACACTAAACCTATAAGTTGGGGAAATACAATGTTCCAGCAAGAAGTTACCATTACCGCTCCGAACGGTCTGCACACCCGCCCTGCTGCTCAGTTTGTTAAAGAAGCGAAAGGCTTCACATCTGAAATCACTGTGACTTCCAACGGCAAAAGCGCCAGCGCAAAAAGCCTGTTTAAACTGCAGACTCTGGGCCTGACTCAGGGCACCGTTGTCACCATCTCTGCTGAAGGTGAAGACGAGCAGAAAGCAGTTGAGCATCTGGTAAAACTGATGGCTGAGCTCGAGTAAGTTTCCGGGTTCTTTTAAATATCAGTCACAAGTAAGGTAGGGTTATGATTTCAGGCATTTTAGCATCCCCGGGTATCGCTTTCGGCAAAGCACTGCTGCTGAAAGAAGACGAGATCGTCATCGACCGGAAAAAAATTTCTGCCGACAAGGTTGATCAGGAAGTTGAACGTTTTCTGAGCGGTCGTGCCAAGGCATCTGCGCAACTGGAAGCAATCAAAACTAAAGCTGGCGAAACTTTCGGTGAAGAAAAAGAAGCCATCTTCGAAGGGCACATCATGCTGCTCGAAGATGAGGAGCTGGAGCAGGAAATCATAGCCCTGATTAAAGATAAAGGCATGACGGCCGACGCGGCTGCGCATGAAGTTATCGAAGGTCAGGCAACTGCCCTGGAAGAACTGGATGATGAATACCTGAAAGAGCGTGCGGCTGACGTACGTGACATCGGTAAGCGCCTGCTGCGCAACATCCTGGGCCTGGCCATCATCGACCTGAGCGCGATTCAGGATGAAGTGATCCTGGTTGCCGCTGACCTCACCCCGTCTGAAACCGCACAGCTGAACCTGAAAAAGGTCCTCGGTTTCATCACCGACGCGGGTGGCCGTACCTCCCACACCTCTATCATGGCGCGCTCCCTGGAACTGCCTGCCATCGTGGGTACCGGTAGCGTCACCTCTCAGGTGAAAAACGGCGATTATCTGATTCTGGATGCCGTAAACAATCTGGTTTACGTCAACCCAACTAACGAAGAGATCGAAAAACTGCGCGCGGTTCAGGAGCAGGTTGCGACTGAAAAAGCGGAACTCGCTAAGCTGAAAGACCTGCCAGCCATCACCCTGGACGGCCATCAGGTAGAAGTGTGCGCAAACATCGGTACCGTCCGCGACGTTGATGGCGCTGAGCGCAACGGTGCGGAAGGCGTAGGTCTCTATCGTACAGAATTCCTGTTCATGGACCGCGACGCGCTGCCAACGGAAGAAGAGCAGTTTGCTGCTTATAAAGCCGTGGCTGAAGCGTGTGGCTCTCAGGCGGTTATCGTCCGTACCATGGACATCGGTGGCGACAAAGAGCTGCCGTACATGAACTTCCCGAAAGAAGAGAACCCATTCCTGGGCTGGCGTGCGATTCGTATCGCGATGGATCGTAAAGAGATCCTGCGTGACCAGGTTCGCGCAATCCTGCGTGCCTCCGCTTTCGGTAAACTGCGCATCATGTTCCCGATGATCATCTCTGTTGAAGAAGTGCGTGCACTGAAGAAAGAGATCGAAATCTACAAACAGGAACTGCGTGACGAAGGTAAAGCGTTTGACGAGTCAATTGAGATCGGCGTGATGGTGGAAACACCTGCTGCGGCGACTATTGCGCGTCATTTAGCCAAAGAAGTTGATTTCTTTAGTATCGGCACCAATGATTTAACGCAGTACACCCTGGCAGTTGACCGTGGTAATGATATGATTTCACATCTCTACCAGCCAATGTCACCGTCCGTACTGAACTTGATCAAGCAAGTTATTGATGCTTCTCATGCAGAAGGTAAATGGACTGGCATGTGTGGTGAGCTTGCAGGCGACGAACGTGCTACACTTCTGTTGCTGGGTATGGGTCTGGACGAATTCTCTATGAGCGCCATTTCCATCCCGCGCATTAAGAAGATTATCCGTAACACGAACTTCGAAGATGCGAAGGTGTTAGCAGAGCAGGCTCTTGCTCAACCGACAACGGACGAGTTAATGACGCTGGTTAACAAGTTCATTGAAGAAAAAACAATCTGCTAATCCACGAGATGCGGCCCAAATTACTGCTTAGGAGAAGATCATGGGTTTGTTCGATAAACTGAAATCTCTGGTTTCTGATGATAAGAAAGACTCCGGAACTATTGAGATTGTTGCTCCGCTCTCCGGCGAGATCGTCAACATCGAAGACGTGCCGGATGTAGTGTTTGCTGAGAAAATCGTTGGTGATGGCATTGCTATCAAACCAACTGGCAACAAAATGGTTGCTCCAGTTGACGGCACCATCGGTAAAATTTTTGAAACCAACCATGCGTTCTCTATCGAATCTGATAGCGGTATCGAACTGTTCGTTCACTTCGGTATCGACACCGTTGAACTGAAAGGCGAAGGCTTCAAACGTATCGCGGAAGAAGGCCAGCGTGTTAAAGTTGGCGACCCGGTGATTGAATTCGATCTGCCACTGCTGGAAGAAAAAGCCAAGTCTACCCTGACGCCGGTTGTTATCTCCAACATGGACGAAATCAAAGAACTGATCAAACTGTCTGGCAGCGTCACCGTGGGTGAAACCCCGGTTATCCGCATCAAGAAGTAATTCTTGCCGCACAGAAAAATGGCGCCTTCGGGCGCCATTTTTGTTTATGCAGGGAGGATAAGCTCGTCATAGCCTTTCGACTGGGTATAAAGCATCACGTCAGTCACCCGATCGCCGGCCATGCGAATGGCATCGGCAACGGTTTTCCCCTCTACAATGCCGCTCACCAACTCTGAACAGAACAGGTCGCCCGTCCCTTTCAGATCGGTTTCTACGCGCGGGTGCGCGCTGACGGTCACGCCTTCATTCGTCACCAGCACCACATGGATGTTTTCCGGGTCGTCTGCGACCGGCGCGCTTGTGATCGCCACCCATTTCAGGCTGTCAGAGAGCAGTCCCTGCGCCGCCGCGATGGCGCTTTCCGGCGTACGGCACGGTTTGCCGCTCAACACTTCGAGCTCATAGACGTTTGGCGTGATCCCCTGCGCCAGTGGCAGCAGGTGCTCCCGATACGCTTGCGGGATATCCGGCTTCACGTACATCCCGCTGTCGATATCGCCGATAACCGGATCGACCAGCACCAGCAGGTCAGGATGCTGCGCTTTGACCGCCTTCAGCCACTGCGCCAGCAGTACGATCTGGCTGGCACTGCCCATATAGCCGGTGGTGACCGCCTTAAGCTCGCGCAGGATCTCTCGCTCTTCCAGCGCCTTCAGGTAGCCGCTGAACCACTCGTCGGGGATCACTCCACCATAAAAGGTGTCATAGTGCGGCGTGTTGCTGAACAGTACCGTCGGCACGGCGGTAACGTTCAGCCTGTGGGTACGAATATTCGGAACCGCAATGCTGTTCCCCACGCTGCCGTAAACCACCTGCGACTGCACGGCGACAATGTCGGTTTGCTGCGCCCGGGTATTATCCCGGAATAGAATCATCTCCATGATGCTTAAATCCCCGCCCCCTGCGAATAACTTTCTTCACCAAAGACGCCGGTAGACAGATAGCGATCGCCGCGATCGCAAATAATCGCCACCACTACGGCACCCGGGTTTGCCTGCGCTACCCGAATCGCACCCGCTACCGCGCCGCCCGAGCTAACGCCGCAGAAGATACCTTCGCGCACGGCCAGCTCACGCATGGTATTTTCCGCCTCGCGCTGGTGAAGATCCAGCACCTGGTCCACAAGCTGCGCATTAAAGATGCCGGGCATATACTCCGCAGGCCAGCGGCGAATGCCCGGAATGCTGCTCCCCTCTTCCGGCTGCAGGCCAACGATGGTGACAGCTTTCGCCTGCTCGCGCAGAAAACGCGACACGCCGGTAATGGTGCCGGTGGTGCCCATGCTGGAGACAAAATGGGTGATGCGTCCGTCGGTTTGCTGCCAGATTTCCGGCCCGGTAGTGGTGTAGTGCGCGTACGGGTTGTCCGGGTTGTTGAACTGGTCGAGCAGCTTACCTTCGCCGCGCCCGGCCATTTCTAACGCTAAGTCGCGCGCGCCTTCCATCCCCTGCTCTTTGGTCACCAGAATCAGCTCGGCCCCGTAGGCACGCATCGCGGCGCGGCGCTCCTGGCTCATGTTGTCCGGCATCAGCAGCTTCATGCGGTAGCCTTTCAGCGCCGCAATCATCGCCAGGGCGATGCCGGTGTTGCCGCTGGTGGCTTCAATCAGCACGTCGCCGGGCTTAATTTCACCGCGTTTTTCGGCCTGGACAATCATCGACAGCGCCGCGCGGTCTTTTACCGAACCCGCCGGGTTATTGCCTTCGAGTTTGACCCAGATTTCACTGCCGTTGTCTGGCCCCATACGCTGAAGCTTGACCAGAGGCGTGTTGCCGATGGTGTTTTCGAGTGTATTCACGTTTTTTACTCAATAAAAAGCCCGGTAAGCATCACGCCACCGGGCGAAAAACATACTCAATAACCTATCAGGCTGACTCCGCCAGAGCAATATCCTCGCGCGTCTCAATCCGCTCGTTACCGTGATAAATACGGGCGTGCTGCAGCCCGACAAACAGGCGCTCTCCCCGGTGCGGCGGCACGTCGTCGCGCATGACCACGGTCAGCGGCTCGGTATACCAGCCCAGAGGCTGTACCACCAATTGGGTGTAGTGACCTTTAGGGCTAGCTTCCAGCACCTGAACCGGCAGCGGTGAATCCAGGCTGGTTCGGCGGCTGACGTCCACCTCCCACGGGCGCAGGAACAGATCGACCAGCCCCTGATGCGCGGAGGTATAGCCCAGCGGCCAGCGGTGCGCGCCGACGTGGAACTGCCCACCGCGAATGGTGCCCTGCAGACGGTTTACCTCGCCCATAAACTCCAGCACGAAGCGGGTCGCCGGCTCGCGCCAGAGCTGCTCCGGCTCGTCAACCTGCTCAATGTTGCCCTGGCTCATGACCACCACGCGGTCCGCAACTTCCATCGCCTCTTCCTGGTCGTGGGTCACGAAGACGCTGGTGAACTTCAGCTCTTCATGCAGCTGGCGCAGCCAGCGGCGCAGCTCTTTACGTACCTGCGCGTCCAGCGCGCCGAAGGGTTCATCCAGCAGCAGAATCTGCGGCTCAACAGCAAGCGCGCGCGCCAGCGCCACGCGCTGTTTCTGCCCACCGGAAAGCTGGGCCGGGAAACGGTCCGCCAGGTGAGCCAGCTGCACCATCTCCAGCAGTTTGGTCACTTTCGCTTTAATGGTTGCCGCATCCGGGCGCTCGCGACGCGGCAGCACGGTCAGGCCAAAGGCGATGTTGTCGAACACGGTCATGTGGCGGAAAAGAGCGTAGTGCTGAAACACAAAGCCCACTTTACGATCGCGGGCGTGCAGGCGGCTCACATCGGTGCCGTGGAAGCGGATATGCCCGCTGGTCTGATGCTCAAGCCCGGCGATAATACGCAGCAGCGTGGTTTTGCCCGAGCCAGACGGCCCCAGAAGCGCCACCATTTGTCCGGAAGGGATATCCAGCGAGATATCATTCAGCACCTGGGTGCGACCAAAAGACTTCTTAATATTGGCAATCTCAATGCTCATGATTTCCCTCCTGATGCTGACGTTTTTCCTGATTTTCTAAACGCCACTGCACCACACTCTTCAAAAACAGGGTCAAAATGGCCATCAGCGTCAGTAACGCTGCGGCAGTAAACGAGCCGATGGTGTTGTAGTCCTGCTGCAGCAGTTCAATCTGGAGCGGCAGCGACAGGGTCTCACCACGGATGGAGCCGGAGACAACGGAAACGGCACCGAACTCACCGATCGCGCGGGCGTTGGTCAGCACCACGCCATAAAGCAGCGCCCAGCGGATATTTGGCAGCGTCACGCGACGGAACATCTGCCAGCCTGACGCGCCCAGCAGCACCGCTGCTTCATCTTCGTTGCTGCCCTGGCTTAACATCACCGGCACCAGCTCACGCACCACAAACGGACAGGTCACGAAGATGGTCACCAGCACCATGCCCGGCCAGGCGAACATGATCTGCAGGTTATGCGCATCCAGCCAGCCGCCCAGCGGACCGTTGGAGCCGTAAAAGAGCAGGTACACCAGACCCGCCACCACCGGCGACACGGCAAAGGGAATATCCAGCAGCGTCAGCAGCATCTGACGTCCCGGGAAGTTAAAGCGCGTCACCAGCCAGGCCAGCAGGGTACCGAATACCAGGTTCACCGGTACCGTGATCAACGCAATCAGCACCGTCAGCCAGATGGCATGCAGCATATCCGGGTCCGCCAGGTTCTCCAGCGCGGGCATCAGGCCCTTGCTGAACGCCTGAACGAAGATATAAACCGTCGGGACGACGAGAATGAGGGCGGACACCAGCACGCCCACGCCAATCAGAAACCATTTTCCCCAGTTGATGCGGGGCGCATCGTATCGCTTCAATTGCGTAACTTCCGCCATCAGTGACCTACCACTCGTCGACCAAAGCGACTTTGCAGAGTGTTAATCGAGTACAGCAGCAGCAGCGAGGCCGCCAGGATCACCGAAGCAATCGCGCTCGCCGCCGGGTAATCAAACTCCTGCAAACGGATGAAAATCATCAGCGAAGTAACTTCCGTTTTCCAGGCGATGTTCCCGGCGATAAAAATCACCGCGCCGAACTCACCCAGGCTGCGGGTAAACGACAGCGCGACGCCCGCCATCAGCGCCGGAGAAAGCTCCGGCAGAACCACTTTACGGAAGCTCTGCCAGCGCGTGGCGCCCAGCGTTTCCGCCGCTTCTTCATATTCCGGACCCAGCTCTTCCAGCACCGGCTGCACGGTACGGACCACAAACGGGATGCTGGTAAAGGCCATCGCCACCGCGATCCCAAGCCAGGTATAGGTCACTTTGATATCAAACTTCGCCAGCCACTCGCCGTACAGCCCGTTCACGGAGAAGAGCGACGCGAGGGTTAAGCCCGCGACCGCCGTCGGCAGCGCAAACGGCAGATCCATCAGTGCATCAAGCAGCGTGCGGCCCGGGAAGCGATAGCGGGTTAAGATCCACGCCATCAGCAGGCCAAACACGCCGTTAAAAATGGAGGCGACAAACGCCGACAGCAGCGTCACCTTATAGGCCGCCACCACCTGCGGGTTGGTGATGACCTCCCAGTACTGCGCCCAGCTCATCTGAGCAAGTTGCATCACCAGCGCGCTGAGCGGCAACAGCAGGATCAGGCAGACGAACAGCAGGCTGGTCCCCAGGCTTAAGGTAAAGCCCGGCAGCACGCGTTTTGTCGAGACTGCAAACATTACTTACGCCCCGCCGCCAGCAATTTGTCTAACTCACCGCCGCTGGCAAAGTGCGTTTTCATCACCTCAGGCCAGGAGCCGAAATGATCTTCCACGCGGAACAGCGCGGTCTGCGGAAATTTGTCTTTCAGTTTGTTCATGACGTCCGGGTTGTTCACGCGGTAGTAGTAATCGGTAATGATGGTCTGCGCCTGCGGGCTGTACAGGTAGTTGAGATAGGCTTTTGCCGCTTTCTCGGTGCCGTTCGCCTGCACGTTTTTATCCACCCACGCTACCGGGAACTCGGCCAGGATGTTGGTTTTCGGGATAACCACCTCGAAG
This sequence comes from Enterobacter asburiae, assembly GCA_011754535.1. Taxonomy (NCBI): domain Bacteria; kingdom Pseudomonadati; phylum Pseudomonadota; class Gammaproteobacteria; order Enterobacterales; family Enterobacteriaceae; genus Enterobacter; species Enterobacter asburiae. The sequence continues at coordinate 3,481,597 of JAAQVN010000001.1, forward strand.
CCCTGCGCTTCGTACTGCTTGCGAATGTTGTTCACTTCGGATTCAAAGCTGATCAACACGTCACCCAGACCGCGTTCGGCGAAGGTGGTGGTCGCGCCGCGGCCGCCGGTATCGAACACTTCGACGTTTTTCAGGAACTGGGTCATGAACTGCTCGGTTTTGGCTTTGTCGTTGCCGTCAGCCTTGTCCGCCGCGCCCCACGCAGCTAAATAGGTGTAGCGTGCGTTACCGGAGGTTTTTGGGTTCGGGAAAATCAGCTTCACATCGGAACGCACCAGGTCGCTCCAGTCGTGGATGTTCTTTGGATTGCCCTTACGCACCAGGAAGCCCATGGTGGAGTAGAACGGCGAGCTGTTGTTCGGCAGGCGGCTCTGCCAGTCAGCCGGGATCAGCTTGCCCTTGTCGTGCAGGATCTGCACGTCAGTCACCTGGTTATAGGTCACGACGTCCGCTTTCAGCCCCTGCAAAATCGCCAGCGCCTGCTTGGACGAGCCGGCGTGGGACTGCTTGATGGTCAGCTTATCGCCGTTATTGTCTTTCGCCCACTGCTGCTCAAACGGTGGGTTAAGGGCGGCAAACAGCTCGCGGGAGACGTCATACGAGCTGTTCAGCAGCTCGGTCGCCTGCGCCTGGGCCACCAGCAGTATACCTGCCAGCGCCAGAGTTCCTTTTTTCAGTACAGTAACGGCCATTGCGCACCCTTATAAATGTGATGACTATCTTATAGTCATAATATTTATAACAGGGATGAAAGGAGTAACGGTTTTATATACCGTTTGGTGATTTACAAGCAGAAAAGGGAATAAGGGGTGCGGCCTGATGCCCTCACCCCGGCCCTCTCCCACAGGGAGAGGGAGAAAGGCCATTACAGCGCCAGCAGACGCTCAACGGACGGCGCAAAGTAGTAGCCGCCGGTCACCGGTTTGGTGAAGCGCAGCATGGCGTCGCGCTTGCCGTCGGTGTCACCGAACATGCTCAGCAGTTGCTGCTCAATGTTGTGCAGGCGCGCGCAGTAGGCGCAGAAGTAGAGGCCGTGCGTGCCGCTTGCGGTGCCGTACGGCAGGCTCTGGCGAACAATCTTCAGCCCTTTACCGTCCTCTTTGAGGTCTACTCGGCTCAGGTGAGAGGTCACCGGACGCTCGTCGCCGTCAATCTCTTCGTTGGCTTCTTTAGTACGACCAATCATCATCTCCTGGTCGTGCACGCTCATGCGGTTAAGCTGCTTGAGGTTGTGCTCCCAGCGCTGGACGAACACATAGCTGCCGCCCGCGTCCACGCCGTCTTTAATTACTGCCACGTCGCGACGAACCTCTTCACCCGCCGGGTTTTCGGTGCCGTCAACGAAGCCGCTCAGATCGCGCTCCTCCACCCAGCGGAAGCCGTGAACCTCTTCCTGCACCTCAATACTGTCGCCAAAGGCCGCGACCGCCGCCTGCGCAACGGAGAAGTTCACGTCATGACGCAGGGAGAGAATGTGGATCAGCACGTCATACTGGGTAGCTGGTGCCAGACCTTTGCCGTAAGGGATAAAGTCTTTCAGCTCTTCCGCCCCTTCGCCGCCGCTCAGCTGACGCCATACGTTATTGCCGAAGGCAACAACGGCACCGAGGTGGGCGTCGGGGAATTTGGCCTGGAAGGTCGCCAGCTTGTCCACAAACGCTTTACTGGCCGCACGCAGGGCATCCACGTCCCCTTTTACATTGGCTTCAATCCAAATCGCCGCGCGGCAATGTTCTGGCAAAATGCCACTCTGAACCTGAGACATCGCTCCTCCTGAAATAAAGATGCCACGTCAGCGTGGCATTGATGGCGGCTATTATACCCGGATTTCAGCGAGGCGGTTTGTTCAGGCGCAAATTACTGCTTCCAGACTATTTTGCTCACTTTCCAGCTCTTCAGCGTGTCGTCAGACGGCATCAATCCTTCCGGGCCGCTCCAGGTTCCGGTGAAGACATAGCTGATGTGCTGGCTGCCTTCCGCCTTACATTCCACCGCAACGCCATCGTCTGAAGGGGCGCTGCTGCAGTTGCCAAAGGCCTGTTTATAAAGATCGCTAAACGGGGTGCCGACCTTTACGCCGCTGGCGGTCGGGATAGCATCGTCCAGCACCGCAATGTGGTTCACCGTCCCTTTATCGCCGTTAATTACCAGCGCCAGCTTGTCACCCTTCAGCGCTTCAAAGTAACGCACAATGTTGCCATTCTCGGTTTTCATCCCGCTACGCAGGCGGTAGTCTCTGCTCAGGGCATCCTGAATAGCGTCCTGATTGAGCGCGGTCGACGCGGTGATTTTTCCTACGCCCTGCTCGGTGACTTCGATGGAAGAGCCAAACCAGTTCCACGGATACGCAGCGGACCAGTTAATAGAAGAGAGCGTGGAACAGCCGGTCAACGCCAGCGGGAGAGCGCATAAAAGTAAACGCAGCGATTTCATTGAAACGTCCTTTCTAATTAAATCAACGCTTGTTGGAGTGCGGCATCGGCAAAAAGTGCCGCGCTAATCTGACTCTTGCGTAAAACAGGCGCGTAATCGGGGATTCGTCAGCAGCCACAGCAGCGCCACGATATCCGCCACCACCAGCGCGACGCCAATACCCGAAAGCGGTTCACCCAACCACCAGAGCACGGGTTGCCAGAACAGCAGCGCGAGCTGGGCGAGGATCAGCAGCCAGCGAAGGGCGCGCCACAGACGCGGGATTACGTGCCGCCGACCGCTGCATAAAAAAGCCACCACCGCCGGTACGCCCGGCAGTAAGCCGAGCCAGAAAGCATCGTGATCGGGATAAAAGAGATTCAGCAGCGTATCGCCCTGCCCGCGCGAGGCGCCGGCCATCACAAACAGCACCCAGGTGCGGGCCTGCAGGAGCAAAACGCACCAGAATAAAAACGGCAGCCTGACGCGGCCCTGTGCATCAAAGTCAGCCGGGTGGATCTCAGTACTCTTCATCTTCGATTAGACGCTTACCTAAGCTCAGCACGTCAGCGTGCTCATAGCCCAGACGTTCATACATGCCCAGCACCACGTCGTTATCTTCCCGCACCATGATCTGAATTTTCGGACAGCCGCGGGCGATCAGCTTCTTCTCAAGCCGATTAAGCAGCGCGTTGGCGATGCCGCGCGCCCGGTATTCCGGGTGGACGCCCAGATAATAGGCCGAGCCGCGATGGCCATCGTAGCCGCCCATCACGGTACCGACGACCTCGCCGTTCACTTCCGCGACCAAAAACAGGCTAACGTCGTGATTCAGCTTACGTTCGATATCCATTTCCGGATCGTTCCACGGACGCAGCAGATCGCAGCGCTCCCAAAGGGTGATCACCTCTTCGAAATCTTCCTGGCGAAAAACGCGTATCTCCATGGTATTAACCGCCTTTTCGGGTTTAAAAACAGTGATTATGGCGTGAACGGGGCGTTTAGCCAATAACCGGGGAAAATCTCGCCAAAATTTGGCATAATGTCACTTTGTCACGTATTGAAATGAAAAGTAAAACAATTCTCAATAAGGACTGTCGTAACGGGAAACACGATACGATATAACACCAGGACCCCTTTTTTTAGTATTCAGGCCGCATGAGCACATTCAAACCATTAAAAGCACTCACATCGCGTCGTCAGGTTCTCAAAGCGGGGCTGGCGGCCTTAACGTTAACGGGCATCGCAAAGCAGGCTCAGGCAAAAGACGAGAGCACGCTCAAAACCAGTAACGGACACAGTAAGCCAAAAACCAAAAAGCCGGGCGCAAAGCGTCTGGTGATGCTCGATCCGGGCCACGGCGGGATTGATACCGGTGCCATTGGCAAAAACGGTTCGAAAGAAAAACACGTCGTGCTGGCGATTGCAAAAAATGTGCGATCGATTTTACGCAGCAACGGCATTGACGCCCGCCTGACGCGCACGGGCGACACGTTCATTCCGCTGTACGACCGCGTCGAGATCGCCCACCAGCACGGTGCGGATCTGTTTATGTCCATTCACGCGGACGGCTTTACCAACCCTTCCGCCGCGGGCGCGTCGGTGTTTGCCCTCTCCAACCGTGGCGCCAGTAGCGCCATGGCGAAGTACCTTTCTGACCGTGAAAACCGGGCGGATGAAGTGGCCGGAAAGAAGGCCACTGACAAAGATCATCTGTTGCAGCAGGTGCTGTTCGATCTCGTGCAAACGGACACCATCAAAAACAGCCTGACGCTCGGCTCGCATATTCTCAAACGGATTAAGCCAGTGCACCGCCTGCACAGTAAAAGCACCGAACAGGCGGCGTTTGTGGTGCTGAAGTCACCGTCCATCCCGTCCGTGCTGGTGGAAACATCCTTCATTACCAACCCGGAAGAAGAACGACTGCTCGGCACCACGGCGTTTCGCCAGAAGATCGCCAACGCCATCGCCTCCGGCATTATCAGTTACTTCAACTGGTTCGATAACCAAAAAGCGCACTCCAGGAAACGTTGATGAAACCCAATGCTCAACTGGTAAAAACCTTCCTGCTGCAGCTGCAGGATGCGATCTGCCAGAAACTGGCCGCCGCAGACGGTGGTGAATTTCAGGAAGATAGCTGGCAGCGCGAGGCCGGCGGCGGCGGGCGCAGCCGCGTGCTGCGAAACGGCGGTATTTTTGAACAGGCGGGCGTAAATTTCTCCCACATTCACGGCGACGCCATGCCCGCCTCCGCTACCGCGCATCGCCCTGAGCTGGCGGGCCGCAGCTTCGAAGCGATGGGCGTTTCGCTGGTGGTGCATCCACATAACCCGTTTGTGCCCACCAGCCACGCTAACGTGCGTTTTTTCATTGCGGAGAAGCCAGGGGCCGATCCGGTCTGGTGGTTTGGCGGCGGTTTCGACCTCACGCCCTACTACGGCTTCGAAGAGGACGCCGTGCACTGGCACACCACCGCGCGGGATCTTTGCCTGCCGTTTGGCGAAGACGTCTACCCGAAATTTAAAAAGTGGTGCGACGACTACTTTTACCTGAAGCACCGCGATGAGCAGCGCGGCATCGGCGGGCTGTTCTTTGACGATCTCAACGTGCCCGATTTTGACACCGCGTTCAGCTTTATGCGCGCGGTGGGCGAAGGCTTTACCGATGCCTATATGCCCATCGTCGAACGCCGTAAAAACACCGACTACGGCGTGCGCGAGCGTGAATTCCAGCTTTACCGCCGAGGGCGCTACGTGGAGTTCAACCTGGTGTGGGATCGCGGGACGCTGTTCGGCCTGCAGACCGGCGGACGCACGGAGTCGATTCTGATGTCGATGCCGCCGCTGGTGCGCTGGGAGTACTGCTACGAGCCAAAAGAAGGCAGCCCGGAGGCTGCCTTGTATGAGTTCCTTAAAGTACGCGACTGGGTTTAACTGCCGGATGGCGCTGCGCTTATCCGGCCTACTCAACCCGTAGGTCGGGTAAGCGAACGCGCCACCCGACTCACAAGGCTTACAGCGGCTGCGTCTGCGCCTCAACCACAGCCAGCGCCACCATGTTCACGATGCGGCGCACGGAGGCAATCGGCGTTAACACATGCACCGGTTTCGCCACGCCCATCAGCACCGGTCCTACGGTCACCCCTTCAGAGCTGGAGACACGCAGCAGGTTGTAGCTGATACGCGCCGCTTCCACGTTCGGCATAATCAGTATGTTCGCCGACCCCTTAAGCGGGCTGTCCGGCATACGTTCGTTACGAATGCTTTCCACCAGCGCGGCATCGCCGTGCATCTCCCCGTCAATCATCAACTCCGGCGCGCGCTCGCGCACCAGCTCCAGCGTCTGGCGCATTTTGCACGCCGCCGCCGATTTGGACGAACCGAAGTTAGAGTGCGACAGCAGCGCTACCTTCGGCTCGATACCAAAGCGACGCACCGTTTCCGCCGCCATCACGGTGATCTCCGCCAGCTCGTCCGGGGACGGATCGTCGTTAACGTAGGTGTCAGCAATAAAGGTGTTGCCGCTCGGCAGCAGCAGCGCGTTCATCGCCCCGGCGGTGTGGACGCCGTCGCGATAGCCGAAGATCTCCTGCACCACGCTAAAGTGCTCGTGGTAGTCGCCGATGGTGCCGCAGATCAGCGCATCCGCCTCGCCGCGATGGACCATGATCGCGCCGATCACCGTCGTGTTGCTGATAACGGCTTTCTGCGCCTGCTCCTGGGTGATCCCCCGGCGCTTCATGATCGCGTAGTATTCGCTCCAGTACTCTTTGAAGCGCGGATCGGATTCGTTGTTCACGATCTCGAAGTCCACGCCCGGCTTAATCTGCAGGCCCAGCTTCTGGATCCGCATCTCGATCACGCTCGGACGACCGATCAGGATCGGCTTCGCCAGCCCTAAGGTGATCAGCTCCTGGGTAGCGTGCAGCACGCGCGCCTCTTCACCTTCCGCCAGCACCACGCGCTTCGCGTCTGCGCGGGCCTGAGAGAAGATCGGCTTCATGAACAGGTTGGTTTTATAGACAAACTCGGTGAGCTTATCGACGTAAGCGTCGAAATCCTGAATCGGACGCGTTGCCACGCCGGAGTCCATCGCCGCTTTGGCGACGGCTGGCGCAATTTTGACAATCAAACGCGGGTCGAACGGTTTTGGAATGATGTAGTCCGGGCCAAAGCTTAGATCCTGATCCCCGTACGCGGAGGCGACCACTTCGCTCTGCTCGGCGTGGGCCAGCTCGGCGATGGCGTGAACGGCGGCAAGCTTCATCTCTTCATTGATCGCCGTCGCGCCAACGTCCAGCGCGCCGCGGAAGATGAACGGGAAGCAGAGCACGTTGTTGACCTGGTTCGGGTAGTCCGAGCGGCCGGTACAGATAATGGCGTCTTCGCGCACCGCTTTCGCCAGCGGCGGCAGAATTTCCGGCTCCGGGTTCGCCAGGGCCAGAATCATCGGCGCGCGGGCCATTTTCTTCACCATCTCCTGGGTCAGCACTTTCGGGCCTGAACAGCCGAGGAAGATATCCGCGCCGTCAATCACGTCCTCAAGCGTACGTTTGCCGTCGTCCTCCACCGCATACGCCGCTTTGGTTTCCGCCATGTTCGGCTCGCGGTCTTTGTAGATAACGCCCTTAGAGTCGCAGACCACGATATTGTGTTTCTGCATCCCCAGCGCCACCAGCAGGTTCATACAGGCGATAGCCGCGGCGCCTGCGCCAGAAACCACCATGCGCACGTCGGAGAGGTTTTTCTCCACCACGCGCAGGCCGTTCAGAATGGCGGCGGTGCTGATAATCGCCGTCCCGTGCTGGTCGTCATGGAACACGGGAATGTTCATACGCTCACGCAGCTTCTGCTCGATATAGAAACATTCCGGCGCTTTGATGTCTTCCAGGTTGATCCCGCCGAAGGTCGGCTCCAGCGCGGCTACCACGTTGATGAATTTATCGGGATCGAGTTCGTCCACTTCGATATCGAACACGTCGATACCGGCAAATTTCTTGAACAGTACGCCCTTCCCTTCCATCACCGGTTTACCGGCCAGTGCACCAATGTTGCCCAGGCCCAGCACCGCCGTCCCGTTAGAGATAACGGCGACAAGGTTACCGCGCGCGGTGTATTTGTAGGCCGCAAGCGGGTCTTTTTCGATTTCCAGACACGGTGCCGCTACGCCCGGCGAGTAGGCCAGCGCCAGATCCCGCTGCGTCGCCAGCGGCTTGGTTGGGGAAACCTGAATTTTACCGGGGACGGGGAACTCGTGAAAATCGAGGGCACTCTGTTTCAACTGCTCATCCATCTTATTTTTCCTTTCACGTATCGATCAAAAGGGTGACGTAAGCGATCCTGATGCACACCCTGGTGTGCCGCCTAGTATCGCCTCAGGACAGCGCATAAACTTTGAAGGCTGCCAAACTCTCACCATCACACATTAAAAATTGTTATCAATTTATAACAGCCATGTTACCCGTCTCAAAAGCAATGCCTGCCCCGTCTGCTATGCTTTTTTGTTAAGTCCATCATGATTTTCTCAGAAGTGTGAACTAACGCACTCATCTAACTCTTTTATTTCCAAGGAGTAATGATTTATGAACCAGCTAGACGGCATCAAACAATTCACCACCGTGGTTGCAGACAGCGGCGATATCGAGTCGATTCGCCACTATCAGCCGGAGGACGCGACCACCAACCCTTCGCTGCTTCTGAAAGCGGCGGGGCTTGCCCACTTTAGCCATCTGATTGATGACGCGATTGCCTACGGTAAACAGCGCGGGAAAACACAGGAACAGCAGGTTGCTGAAGCCAGCGATAAGCTGGCGGTTAATTTTGGTGCGGAAATTCTGAAAAGCATTCCGGGGCGCGTTTCGACAGAAGTGGATGCCCGCCTCTCATTCGATCAGGAAAAGAGTATTCACAAAGCGCGCCGCCTGGTGGAGCTCTACCAGGAGCAGGGGATCGATAAGTCACGCATTCTGATCAAGCTCGCGTCCACATGGGAAGGCATCCGCGCGGCGGAGATTCTGGAAAAAGAGGGGATCCACTGCAACCTGACGCTGCTGTTCTCGTTTGCCCAGGCGCGCGCCTGTGCCGAAGCGGGCGTGTTTCTGATCTCGCCGTTTGTCGGGCGCATCTACGACTGGTATCAGGCGAAACAGCCGATGGATCCGTACGTGGTAGAGGAAGACCCTGGCGTGAAGTCGGTGCGTAATATCTACGATTATTACAAGCAGCACCGCTACGAAACCATCGTGATGGGCGCCAGCTTCCGCCGCACCGAGCAGATCCTCGCGCTCGCAGGCTGCGACCGTCTGACCATTTCCCCCGATCTGCTGAAAAAGCTGCAGGAGAGCGACGAAACGGTGATCCGCAAACTGGTGCCTACCTCTACTGTACTGCCAAAACCGAAAGCCATGACCGAAGCGGAGTTCCGCTGGGAGCACAATCAGGACCCTATGGCCGTAGAAAAACTGGCTGACGGCATCCGCCAGTTCGCCGTCGACCAGCGCAAACTTGAAGATCTTCTCGCCGCCAAACTTTAACCTTGCCACGGAGTGAACTATGTCCCGTAAAGAGCTCGCCAACGCCATTCGCGCCCTCAGTATGGATGCCGTACAAAAAGCCAATTCCGGCCACCCTGGCGCCCCGATGGGAATGGCCGATATTGCCGAAGTGCTGTGGAACGACTTTCTGAAGCACAACCCCACAGACCCAACCTGGTACGACCGCGACCGTTTTATTCTCTCCAACGGCCACGCCTCGATGCTGCTCTACAGCCTGCTGCACCTTTCCGGCTACGATCTGCCGCTGGAAGAGCTGAAAAACTTCCGCCAGCTGCACTCTAAAACGCCGGGCCACCCGGAGATCGGCTATACCCCGGGCGTGGAAACCACCACCGGCCCGCTGGGTCAGGGTCTGGCGAATGCCGTCGGTCTTGCGATTGCCGAGCGCACGCTGGCGGCGCAGTTTAACCAGCCGGACCATCAGATTGTCGACCACTACACGTATGTCTTTATGGGTGACGGCTGCCTGATGGAGGGGATCTCCCACGAGGTCTGCTCGCTGGCGGGCACGCTGGGGCTCGGGAAGCTGATTGGCTTCTACGACCACAACGGCATCTCCATCGACGGGGAAACCGAGGGCTGGTTTACCGACGACACGGCGAAACGCTTTGAGGCCTACCACTGGCACGTGGTGCACGAGATCGACGGCCACGATCCTGAGGCGGTGAAAAAAGCGATTCAGGAAGCGCAGAGCGTGAAGGACAAACCGTCCCTGATTATCTGTCGCACCACCATCGGCTTCGGCTCGCCGAACAAAGCGGGCAAGGAAGAGGCGCACGGCGCGGCGCTGGGCGAAGAGGAAGTGGCGTTAACCCGCCAGAAGCTGGGCTGGAAGTATCCGCCATTTGAGATCCCGAAAGAGATCTACAGAGCATGGGATGCCCGCGAAGCGGGTGAAAAAGCCCAGCAGGCGTGGAACGAAAAATTTGCCGCCTACAAAAAAGCGCACCCGGAGCTGGCGGCCGAGTTTTCCCGCCGCATGAGCAGCGGCCTGCCGGAGGACTGGGACGATAAAACCCAGGCGATGATTGAAAACCTGCAGTCCAACCCGGCGAAAATCGCCACCCGTAAGGCGTCGCAAAATACCCTCAACGCCATCGGCCCAATCCTGCCTGAGCTGCTCGGCGGCTCGGCGGATTTGGCGCCAAGTAACCTGACCATCTGGTCCGGCTCGAAATCACTGAAAGAGGATATTGCCGGGAACTACATCCACTACGGCGTGCGCGAGTTCGGCATGACCGCGATTGCCAACGGCATCGCCCATCACGGCGGCTTCGTGCCCTACACCGCCACCTTCCTGATGTTCGTCGAGTACGCCCGAAACGCGGCGCGCATGGCGGCGCTGATGAAGGCCCGGCAGATCATGGTCTACACCCACGACTCCATCGGCCTGGGGGAAGATGGCCCGACGCACCAGGCGGTGGAACAGCTGGCGAGCCTGCGCTTAACGCCAAACTTCAGCACCTGGCGTCCGTGCGACCAGGTGGAAGCGGCGGTGGGCTGGAAGCTGGCGGTTGAGCGCCACAACGGCCCCACGGCGCTGATCCTGTCGCGCCAGAACCTGGCGCAGATCGAGCGCACCCCGGAGCAGGTTAAAAACATCGCCCGTGGCGGGTACATCCTGAAAGACAGCGGCGGCAAGCCGGACGTGATCCTGATTGCCACCGGTTCCGAGGTGGAAATTACGGTGAAAGCGGCGGAGAAACTGACCGCCGAAGGCCACGCGGTGCGCGTTGTGTCCCTGCCTTCAACGGATATCTTTGACGCCCAGGATGAGGCGTATCGGGAATCGGTGCTGCCGTCCAACGTCGCGGCACGCGTGGCGGTGGAAGCGGGTATTGCCGACTACTGGTATAAATACGTGGGGCTAAAAGGAGCGATTGTTGGCATGCGGGGTTACGGTGAATCGGCACCTGCCGACAAGCTCTTCCCGTACTTCGGCTTTACCGTTGAGAACGTGGTGGAGAAGGCGCTGAGCGTGCTGTAGTGCGTTCTTCGTTGCCGGGTGGCGCTGTCGCTTACCCGGCCTACGGTTCGAGGTTTTCTAAGCCGCCACCCGGTAAAACTAGCGGGTGATCCACAGCGTGGGCCAGGCGTCTGGCCCATTCCAGCTATCGCAGCTTGGCTCTTCCGCATAGCGCACCAGGCGGAAGCGCTGGCCGTCAAAACGCCAGCGCGTCTGGATCCCGCAGTCCCCGATACCGCGTCCCAGCGCCAGCGTCGTCAGCTCGCGCGTTTTTTCATCAAAGCTGGCGTTCATCAGCTCCATGTCGCTGCTCTGGCTGGAGGGGGTAAACGGCAGACGTAACCTGACGCTGCGGGCAGTGAACGGTTTTTTACGTGATACCAGCCACGCCAGATCGACCGTGTTATAGGCTCCTGCCTCACAGCTGACGATTAACAGCGCTTTGTCGTCAGTTAATGCGGTGACGCGTACTTCACGGCGGTTAGGATCCAGCGAGCACTGGCTGTTGTTCATCCGCCAGGTTCCATAATCCAGCAGATCGTTCAGCTCGCTATGCGTCAGCGGCGTCGGCGTCGGGTTCACCACGGCCACCTTTTTTAATGCTGGTGCAGGAGGCACGCTTAGCGGCGGGCTATCCCCTTTTTTAATCCATGCCGTTTCGCTGCCAACGCGCTTCTGCTGGGCGTCGATAAACAGCAGCGCCGCCTTCAGCCCGACCAGCGAAATCGTCTGCTTCCCCCCGCGCAGGGTCAGCGCCTGCCCTTCCTGAATAGTTTTCAGAAATGCGTTGAGGGTACCCGTATCGTCGGTCTTGAGATGCCAGGGCGTTAACTGCCAGTGCTGTGAATTGAGTTTTAGCGGAACGTTGTCGAGCAGAAGGCGCGGGGCGATGTCCGGCTCTTTTACCGGAGGGGCCGAAAGCCCGCCGAGATCGATGCGCAGGCTGGCGTCCGTTTTCGCGCCGGCGCTACGGCTCAGCGTCATAACCAGACCGCGATGTTCCCCCGTATTCCGGGCAACACAAAAATTCTGGTTATTGCAGGTGACCTGCCAGTCTGAGAAAGACTGCTGCGCAGGTGCCGCCCACACCAGAGGCACGGGTAGCACGCAGAAAAAGAAGAGAAGCAAAACGCAGTAGCGCATGAATGGCACAGCCCCGGAAACGAAAAGGTCAATCTGGGGCGTATCTTCGTGCCCAGCGCGGGCGGGCTCAATCGGATTTATCGGATAGATTTATCTGAAATGCAGGCTATTGCGACATCGGTTTGGGGTTCATTAACCCGCTGGTTTGTAGATATTGCAACAGGATCACCGCTTTACCGTCGCGGATCTCGCCGCTTTTCACCATCTCAACGGCCTGAGCGAAAGGCATTTCCAGCACTTCAATATCTTCATCCTCCACGCCGCCACCGCGATGCGTGCGCTGGGCATCGGTATATTCCGCAATGAAGAAATGGACCAGCTCGGTCACGCCGCCAGGTGACATGAAAAGCTCAAAGACTTTTTGCACCGCGCCCACTTCAAAACCGGTCTCCTCGACGGCCTCCTTGCGGATGCAGACTTCCGGTTCATCGTCATCAAGCAGGCCGGCGCAGGTTTCAATCAGACGCCCGTCCGCGTTGCCGTTGACCCAGGTCGCGACCCGAAACTGGCGAATCAGCACCACGCTTTGCTTTTCACGATTATACAGCAGAATGGTTGCGCCATTGCCCCGGTCGTAGACTTCGCGTTTGTGGCGAATCACGTCACCGTTCTTACGGGTTAAATCGTAAGTGATATTCCGCAGGACAAAGTAATTTTCAGAGAGGATTTTGTCTTTGATAACGGTAATGTTCAGGGACATACGGGCTCCACGGCAAAATGAGTCTGTTTATACTACGCCGTGAAGCCCGCTTTGTCGCCCGTCGATTAAGACGGCGCGTCTCTTCTCGTCAGATTTCATGTTAATCCCCAAAGCGGCTTTTGGATCAATAACCTTATTTTTAGTATGAATAAGCTATTTGCTCACTACCGCGTTATCAGGCAATGTACAACTGCCCGTAACCTGTGGCAGAGCCATTTTATTCAGAGAGCCGTTCCGTGACCGTTAAACGCCCCGTTTCCGGAAGCCTTGCCTGGGCTTTCTTTTCGATCATTGCCCTGTCCGTGCTGACCAGCACCGTCGCGCTGCTGACGCTTGCCAGCAGCCAGCGTGATGCCGAAGCCATTAACATTGCGGGTTCGCTGCGCATGCAGAGCTACCGCCTCGGCTACGAGATGCAGCGCAACAGCCCCTCCCTTAAGGCGCATCTTGAGAACTGGCAGCAGACGTTAAGCGCGCCTTCCCTGGAGAAGCTGAACCGCTGGTACGTCCCGGAAAACGTCAAGGCGCGCTATCAGCAGCTGCATGTGGCCTGGCGGGAAATGGATAAGCACATCGCCCGCGGCGACAGCGCATGGTATGACGCTAACATTGAGGATTTTGTCGGCCGCATTGATGCCTTTGTTCTCGCCCTCCAGCACTACACCGAAAATAAAATCCAGACGGTGACCCTTCTCTCTCTGGTTGGCGCGCTCGGGATCCTGCTGCTGACGCTGTTTACCCTGCGGCGCATCCGCCGCCAGGTGGTGTTGCCACTGAACAACCTGGTGGCCGCCAGTGAACGGATTGAGCGAGGTGAATTTACCACCCCGGCGCCGGACACCGCGCTGCCCAACGAGCTGGGCCAGCTTTCCCGCGCCTTCAACCATATGTCGGGCGAGCTACATACTCTCTATCGGTCGCTCGAAGCCTCCGTCGCGGAAAAGACGCGGCATTTGCATGAAGCCCACCAGCAGCTCGACATGCTGTTCAAATGCTCTCAGGCGCTGAATACCGGACAGATTGACAGCCTGTGCTTCCGGCATATTTTACAGATTGTCCATGAATACACGCAGATGAATTACCTGGAGCTACGCACCAGCGACGACTGGCGGCTGTGTGAAGGGACAGAGGTGAGCGGCATTTCTCTGCAAACCCTGCCGGTGCTGATGCAGGACACCCTTTACGGCGAGCTGCGCTGGCAAAGCGAGACGGGCAGCGTTCCTCTTCCGCTGATGAGAAGTGTCGCGACCATGCTCGGGCGCGGGCTGTACTTTAACCAGGCGCAGAAACACTACCAGCAGCTGCTGCTGATGGAGGAGCGCGCCACCATCGCCCGCGAGCTGCATGACTCGCTGGCGCAGGTACTCTCCTATCTGCGGATCCAGCTCACGCTGCTTAAACACGCCGTGCCGGCGGAAAATGCCCCCGCGCAGACCATCATCACCGACTTCTCCCGCGAGCTGAACAACGCCTGGCAGCAGCTGCGCGAACTGCTGACCACCTTCCGCCTGACGCTAAACCATGCGAATTTACCCGCGGCGCTTCAGGAGTCCCTCGATGCCCTGCAGAGCCAAACGCAGGCGAAGCTGTACCTCGACTGCCGCCTCTCCTCGCTGGCGCTTGACGCGCAGAAGCAGGTGCATTTGCTGCAGATCGTGCGGGAGGCCGTCCTGAATGCGATTAAGCACGCGCAGGCCAGCGAGATCACCGTCAGCTGCGTAACCGCCGTGGACGGCACGCACAACGTCAGCATTCGTGACAACGGCATCGGAATTGGCGAGGCCAGCGAACCGCCGGGACACTACGGGCTGAACATTATGCGAGAACGCGCGCAACGGCTCGGCGGAATGCTGCACTTCTCGCAGCCGCAAAACGGCGGAACGCAGGTCAGCGTGACGTTCCCCACACCCGCGCCGTTAACAGGTAAATAACGGTAAAGGGGGAAGCGCCGGGAAAAGCGCATGATAATTTACATTATCTCCTTTATTTCTCCACGTTTGGCCTGGGCCTTGCCGCTAAAGTGATGCGGGCAATAAACAATAATGACGTGCAGCAAAACGAGGTCACTTTTCCATGGCGAATTTTTTCATCGATCGCCCCATTTTTGCCTGGGTGCTTGCCATCCTGTTGTGTCTGACAGGCGTCCTGGCGATTACTTCTCTTCCCGTTGAGCAATATCCCGATCTGGCACCGCCTAACGTGCGTGTCACCGCCAACTATCCCGGCGCTTCCGCACAAACGCTGGAAAACACCGTGACGCAGGTTATCGAGCAGAACATGACGGGTCTGGATAATCTGATGTACATGTCCTCCCAAAGCAGCGCCACGGGACAGGCCACGGTCACCCTGAGCTTTGAGGCGGGCACCGACCCGGACGAAGCGGTGCAGCAGGTACAAAACCAGCTGCAGTCGGCCATGCGTAAGCTGCCCCAGGCGGTGCAGAACCAGGGGGTCACCGTGCGTAAAACCGGTGATACCAACATTCTGACTATCGCGTTTGTCTCCACCGATGGCTCAATGGATAAACAGGACATTGCGGACTACGTCGCCAGTAATATTCAGGACCCGCTCAGCCGTATTAACGGCGTAGGGGATATCGACGCCTACGGTTCACAGTACTCAATGCGTATCTGGCTCGATCCCAACAAGCTGAACAGCTATCAGATGACCGCAACCGACGTGACGGATGCCATCAAAGCCCAGAACGCCCAAATTGCCGTGGGGCAGCTGGGAGGCACGCCTTCGGTTGATAAACAGGCCCTGAATGCCACCATCAATTCGCAATCCCTGCTTCAGACGCCGGACCAGTTCCGCAACATCACCCTTCGCGTGAATCAGGACGGTTCAGAGGTGCGCCTGGGCGATGTCGCTAAGGTGGAAATGGGTGCGGAGAAATACGATTACCTGAGCCGCTTTAACGGCAATCCGGCCTCCGGTCTTGGGATCAAGCTGGCCTCCGGCGCGAACGAAATGGCGACGGCGAAGCTGGTGCTGGACCGTCTGGATGAGCTGTCGCAGTATTTCCCGCACGGGCTGGAGTACAAAGTCGCCTATGAAACCACCTCCTTCGTTAAAGCCTCGATTGAGGATGTGGTGAAAACCCTGCTGGAAGCGATCGCACTGGTGTTCCTGGTCATGTACCTGTTCCTGCAAAACTTCCGCGCCACGCTGATCCCCACCATTGCCGTCCCGGTAGTGCTGCTGGGTACTTTTGCGGTGCTCTACGCGTTCGGCTACAGCATCAACACCCTGACGATGTTTGCCATGGTGCTGGCGATTGGCCTGCTGGTGGACGATGCCATCGTGGTCGTGGAAAACGTCGAGCGCATCATGAGCGAAGAGGGGCTTTCCCCGCGTCAGGCCACACGCAAATCCATGGGGCAAATTCAGGGGGCGTTAGTCGGTATCGCGATGGTGCTGTCGGCGGTCTTTATCCCGATGGCCTTCTTTGGCGGTACAACCGGGGCAATTTACCGTCAGTTCTCAATTACCATCGTCTCGGCGATGGTGCTTTCCGTGCTGGTGGCGCTGATCCTCACCCCCGCGCTCTGTGCCACCCTCCTTAAGCCGCTGCACAAAGGGGAACATCACGGACAGAAAGGGTTCTTCGGCTGGTTTAACCGTATGTTCAACCGCAATGCCGAGCGGTATGAATCTGCCGTCGGTAAAGTGCTGCACCGCAGCCTGCGCTGGATGATGATTTACGTTGTGCTGCTGGGCGGCATGGTGTGGCTGTTTCTGCATCTTCCCACCTCGTTCCTGCCTCAGGAGGACCGGGGGATGTTCATCACCTCGGTGCAGCTCCCGAGCGGCTCCACGCAGCAGCAGACGCTGAAGGTGGTCCAGAACGTGGAGCAGTACTTCTTCACCAAAGAGAAAGATAACGTTGTCTCGGTCTTCTCTACCGTCGGCTCCGGCCCGGGCGGGAATGGGCAGAACGTCGCCCGCATGTTTGTCCGCCTGAAAGACTGGGACGAACGCGACGCCAGAACGGGAACTTCGTTCGCCATCATTGAACGGGCAACCAAAGCTTTTGCGGGCATTAAAGAGGCACGCGTTTTTGCCAGCAGTCCGCCCGCAATCAGCGGCCTGGGCAGTTCCGCCGGATTTGATATGGAGCTGCAGGATCACGCCGGCGCGGGCCACTCGGCGCTGATGGCCGCGCGCGACAAGCTGTTAGAACTTGCAGGGAAAGATCCCGGCCTGACCCGCGTTCGTCACAACGGTCTTGACGACAGCCCGCAGCTTCAGGTGGATATTGACCAGCGTAAGGCGCAGGCGCTGGGCGTCTCGATCGACGATATCAACGACACCCTGCAAACCGCGTGGGGCTCAAGCTACGTAAATGACTTTATGGATCGCGGCCGCGTGAAAAAAGTGTATGTTCAGGCAGCCGCGCCTTTCCGCATGTTGCCGGATGACATTAACCGCTGGTTTGTACGCAATAATTCTGGCGGGATGGTACCCTTCTCCGCCTTTGCCACGTCGCGCTGGGAGAGCGGTTCGCCGCGCCTGGAGCGCTACAACGGCTATTCGGCAGTTGAAATCGTCGGGGAAGCCGCGCCGGGCGTCAGCACCGGTACCGCCATGGACACCATGGAAAAACTGGTGCAGCAGCTGCCCGCTGGTTTTGGTCTGGAATGGACGGCCATGTCTTACCAGGAGCGCCTCTCCGGGGCACAGGCGCCCGCGCTTTATGCGCTTTCTCTGCTGGTGGTCTTCCTCTGCCTTGCCGCGCTGTATGAGAGCTGGTCGGTTCCGTTCTCGGTCATGCTGGTGGTGCCGCTTGGGGTTATCGGTGCACTGCTGGCGACCTGGATGCGCGGCCTGGAGAACGACGTTTACTTCCAGGTGGGGCTACTCACGGTCATCGGCTTATCGGCGAAAAACGCCATTCTGATCGTAGAATTTGCCAACGAGATGAATGCTAAAGGCCACGAGCTGATGGCCGCCACGCTGCACGCCTGCCGTCAGCGCTTGCGTCCGATCCTGATGACCTCGCTGGCGTTTATTTTTGGCGTACTGCCGATGGCAACCAGCACGGGTGCAGGCTCAAGCAGCCAGCATGCGGTGGGTACCGGCGTCATGGGGGGGATGATTTCGGCCACCATCCTGGCGATTTATTTTGTTCCGCTGTTCTTTGTGCTGGTGCGTCGTCGCTTCCCGCTCCGGGAGCGACAGGAATAACCCGCAGCCATAAAAAAGGCGGCTTTATCGGCCGCCTTTTTATTGTGTGATTAATTCACACTATGGTTATTTTACTTATTTTAGTGCTCTTGCAATTCTTACTGAATGTCATTTACGAAGCATGCCTTCGATAAAATCTTTCCAGTTCCCCAGTTCACGTTCAATCATAACAACCTCTCTTATTATTATGCGCATTCTACGAAAACGTATCATCATTGTGAAGACTATTTAACCAATCGCTGCGATTGTACCCCGCCACCGCCGGGGATTTATGATAAATATGAACGGAGAACCTTAAATTTTGTGTGATGGGCAGCAATATTTTGAAATAACCCTGCGAACGGGTGAGTTCTATTTTACTCGCTGAGTTTATGGGGAATTTAAACCCTATGGACATCTATGCTTAAAGGGTGAAAGAATATTCAGCGTACAAGTGTGAGTTGAATTAAGATGAAGCGTAAATCCAGACAATTCCTGAATGTGTTATATTCCACTTAAGGATATATCTTCGAATTTATTGAACATTTAATCGCCATAAGAGCAAAAGGATTCAACATGGTTGTGATGTACGGCATTAAAAATTGCGACACCATCAAAAAAGCGCGCCGCTGGCTGGAGGCAAACCACGTGGAGTACCGCTTCCACGATTACCGTGCCGACGGGCTTGATGCACAATTTCTGCATACCGCCATTAACGAACTGGGATGGGAAGCGCTGCTGAACACCCGCGGCACCACCTGGCGTAAGCTGGACGAATCCGTGCGCGCCAGCATCGTTGATGCCGACAGCGCGGCAAAGCTGATGCTCGATATGCCGGCAATTATCAAACGCCCATTGCTCTGCAAGCCAGGTCAGCCTATGCTGCTGGGTTTCAGTGAAACCCTTTATTCTGACTTTTTCGTTGAGGTGTAGTGTATGTCATGCCCGGTCATTGAGCTGACTCAACAGCTTATTCGCCGTCCTTCCCTTAGCCCGGACGACGCAGGTTGTCAGGCATTAATGATTGAGCGCCTGCGTGCCATCGGTTTTACCGTTGAGCGCATGGATTTTGGCGATACCCAGAACTTCTGGGCGTGGCGTGGCCAGGGCGAAACGCTGGCCTTTGCCGGGCACACTGACGTCGTTCCCGCGGGTGACGCAGATCGCTGGATTAACCCGCCGTTTGAGCCAACCATCCGCGATGGCATGCTCTTCGGTCGCGGCGCGGCGGACATGAAAGGCTCGCTGGCGGCGATGGTGGTGGCGGCAGAGCGCTTTGTGGCTCAGCATCCGAACCACAAAAACCGTCTCGCGTTTTTGATCACCTCCGATGAAGAAGCCAGCGCCCATAACGGTACCGTAAAGGTCGTTGAGGCGCTGATGGCGCGTAACGAGCGTCTCGACTACTGTCTGGTCGGCGAGCCGTCCAGTACCGAAGTGGTGGGTGATGTCGTCAAAAACGGTCGCCGCGGCTCGCTGACCTGTAACCTGACCATTCACGGCGTTCAGGGGCACGTGGCTTATCCACATCTGGCCGATAACCCGGTCCACCGCGCCGCGCCAATGCTGAACGAACTGGTGGGCATCGAGTGGGATAAAGGCAACGAGTTCTTCCCGCCGACCAGCATGCAGATTGCAAACGTCAAGGCCGGGACCGGCAGCAACAACGTGATCCCGGGGGACTTCTTCGTTCAGTTCAACTTCCGCTTCAGCACCGAACTGACCGACGAGACGATCAAAGCGCGCGTTGTCGCTCTGCTGGAAAAATACAACCTGCGCTACACCGTCGACTGGTGGCTTTCCGGCCAGCCGTTCCTGACGCAGCGCGGCAAGCTGGTGGATGCGGTAGTGAACGCCATCGAGCACTATAATGAAATTAAGCCGCAGCTGCTGACGACGGGCGGCACCTCAGACGGACGCTTTATCGCCCGCATGGGTGCACAGGTTGTCGAACTGGGTCCGGTTAACGCGACGATTCACAAAATCAACGAGTGTGTGAACGCTGCCGATTTACAACTGCTGGCCCGCATGTATCAACGTACTATGGAGCAACTCGTCGCCTGACGAACGCTCAGAGAGGAATAGCGAATGGATTGGCTTGCAAAGTACTGGTGGATTCTGGTTCTGGTGTTTCTGGTAGGCGTACTGCTTAACGTGATTAAAGACCTTAAGCGCGTTGACCACAAAAAATTTCTCGCCAACAAACCGGATCTTCCGCCGCACCGGGATTTTAACGACAAGTGGGACGATGACGACGACTGGCCGAAGAAAGACCAGAAGAAGTAATCCCCTCCCCCCTCGCCCCAGAGGGGCGAGGGGGCCATGTTCCCTCTCCCCTCTGGGGCGAGGGTTAGGGTGAGGGGATAAGTGTTTATATAAATTCAATAATATCATCATCATTCGGCTTCCCGCCGCTGAGCGCTTCATCAAAGTAGTGTTTCGGCACGGTATAACGCAGATGGTCGAGCGCAAACTGCATGCTGCGGTCGTCAATCGCGTGGCCCAGATCGTCAACAATATCCAGCGTCACATCCCCGCCTTCGCGCACCAGCGCTTCCTGGGCTGCCACCGCATGCGAAAGCTCAATCACCCGGTCTTCGCCGCCGTGAATAAGATGGATAGTGGTCTGCGTGGTCGCGCTGGTCGGTAGCGTCGCGTAGCGCCCGTTAAACGCGATCACGCGTGAAGCCAGACCGGGCTGCGCTTTTACGCTTTCCAGCGACATGATTGACCCCTGAGAGAAACCAATCAGCGCCGTTGCGTCAGCGCCTACGCCGCTCTGCTGCTGCCAGTAGCGTACGATGTCGATAAACGTGGGCATAATGGCATCAATGCGCGCCTGACGGTTCTCTTCCGTCACGCCCTGAACCGCGAACCACTGCCGTCCGTTCGGGCCGCACGGCTCCACGCCGCCGATGCTGACAATTAGCGCTTCCGGGAACACGGGGGCAAACCAGCGGCCAATCTGCCCCATGTTAACGGCATTATCGCCCACACCATGAAACAGGAGCAGTAACTGTTTAGCCGGTTTGTCAGGGCTTTGAACAACAAAATGGTCGTGTTTCATGGCGGTCTCCTTAATTGATGAGCAGGATTTTACGCCTCTGCGGGGTAATGACCATGCCACTTTACTGAAGAAGTCATTGAAAAAATTGCCATTGCAAAATGTCTGCTTTCAACCGCTGGCAGCGGGAATAGTCAAGGCTCTCAAGCGCTTGTGCAGCTTCACTCCGCAGCTTAGCCAGCAACGCTTTTCGTCCCGTCTCGTCCGTCTTTCCCTCGATTTTCCCGCGCAGCGCCGGGAGCGGCATGTCTGTGGTTAACACCAGCCGCGTCAGCGCGGCAACCGAGGTTGAAAATGCCCGGTGCGCAAAGGCAAACCCCGCCAGCTCCAGCCAGTCGTCACTATTAAGGGTAGCTTCCCAGGCATCGCTTACCGGGATCTTTTCGCCGTCCCGGGCCGACAGGACGCGCATATCGCGACACAAGCGCTGATGTTCCTGCGCGCACAGCCGGTGCCCGGCCTCGCTCTGCGGCAGTATGGCCATCGCCGTGTAGCACCCGCTGCTGGCTTCCCGATGGCTGCCCATTCGCACCAGCACAAAGCCGCACTGCTGCCAGAAACGCCACAGCTCGTCGGTATAGCCAAAACTGACCGAGAGATAATCTTCACCGCTGGCGCTGTGAATAAGCCGCTGGCCGATGCCTTCCCGTTGACGGTGGGGATGTACCGCAATGCGGCTAATCCGTCGCCCCTTCAGCGTCGCCGCGAGTGGCGATCCGCCGTGCGCCGCCAGCGACTGCGCCACAAGGTTCCCGCGTGGACGACGAAAGCCCGCCCACACCGCGCGGCTCAGCTCAGGAGGCAATCCCCCCTCTTCCACCAGCCAGAGCGCGCCAGCGATATCCACACCCGCGTGTGCAACCGCAAAGTGCTGGCCAGGTGCGTCCATCATCCGACGTAAATCGAGCGGAGACGTCCGGTAGTGCGCGGCACACAGCAGTTCATACACGCTTGCCACGCGTGCCGGGTCGCTCTCCCACATCCGCGGCTCCAGCGTCCGTAAACGCACCTCACCTTCCGGCTTGCTGTCAATAAGCGCATCGTCAAACAGCAGCGTATTCCCGACTATCCGCTCAAGCGGACACCCGGCTGCCCAGCGAATGGGGGTGGATAAGGTATAGCGCCGCAGCCCGCTGAACCGGGCGCAGAACTTGAGCAGAAACCCTCTGCCCGTGCCTTCATAACCCTGGACCGTGGTGGTCAGCAGTACGCGGGGAAAGCGCGCCACCAGCTTGTCCAGCAGCGGGCCAGGGATGGCGGCGGCTTCATCAACAATCAGCCAGTCGGCTTCTGTCGCGGAGGCCAGCAGCGCATCCGGGGCCATAAAGTGAAAACGCTCGCCGGCGAAGCGCGCAATAACATCCGTTGCCCCTTTTGCCGGTGCCGTCACCACTGCATTTCCGTGGATGCCGTTGAGCAGCATCCCCGCCAGGGCTGACTTTCCGCGTCCGCGCGGTGCCGTCACGGCAGCGACGCCCGAAGGCATGGCCAGAAGCGCGTCGAGGATCTCCGCCTGCTCGCGCTGCGGCTCGCCGCTGGCAGGCTGCCAGGCGGGAAGCTCCGGCGCAGCGGGAAGAGAGAGAGGACGATGCTGTTGCCAGACGATCGCATCCGCATCGGCGGCAAGCGTCCGGCAAAAATGGTGAACGAAGTGCGGGGTGGCGATCGGCTCCGCGCTGTCGCTCCAGCGTACGGAATCGCCGTCGGGCCTGTCGGCCCACTCTGAGAGCGGGGGCACCAGCAGCACCAGCAGGCTACCGGCACGCAGCGTCCCGCTGAGCGCGGCAAAGGCTGAAACGTCAAACCCGGCACGCGCGTCAAAAACGGCGTGAAGGTATTCGCGGCCCAGCAGTCCGCTAACGGCTTTAGAGGGATTGTCATCCAGCCACAGCCAGTCTCCCGGCAAGGCATCACGCAGGCCAACCGCCTGGCTGAACGTCCACTGTTCATCACCCGTGAGCACCACCAGACGGCGGTGCCCGGTACGCTCAAGCTCGCGCGTCAGATGTTCAAACGACACCATCACATGGCTTTGCCGAAGGTATTACACTGGGCCGGATCGCCGCTGTCAAAGCCGCGCTTGAACCAGCTGTAGCGCTGCTGCGACGTACCGTGAGTGAAGCTGTCCGGCACGACATGACCCTGGCTCTGCTGCTGTAAACGGTCGTCGCCGATAGCCTCAGCCGCGTTTAATGCCTCTTCTAGATCGCCGGATTCCAGCACGCCCTGCTGCTGCATGCTGTGGCCCCAGACGCCCGCAAAACAGTCCGCCTGCAGTTCCATTTTGACGGAAAGGCGGTTCACTTCAGCCTGAGATGCATTCTGCTGAAGCTGGCGCACTTTGGGCTCAATCCCCAGCAGCTTTTGCACGTGATGGCCGACTTCATGCGCGATAACGTAGCCCTGGGCAAAATCACCGTCAGCGCCAAGCTTGCTTTTCATGTCATCGTAAAAAGAGAGATCGATATAGACGGTGCCGTCTGCCGGGCAGTAGAACGGCCCCATCACAGATTGCCCGGTACCGCATCCGGTGCGGGTTGCGCCCCGGTACATCACCAGCTTCGGCTGCTGATAGGTGCGCCCCATCTTCTCAAACTGCTGACTCCATGTGTCTTCAGTTGTGGCGAGAATAACGGAGGTAAATTTGGCCGCTTCATCTTCATTCGGGCTGATGGAGCGCGGAGATTGTTGCTGCTGTTGCAGCGGTTGACCGGTCATCAGACCGGTGAGATCGACGCCGTAATAGCCCGCGACCAGCACCACAATCAGCAGGATGATACCGCCCTTGCCGCTGGGTAAGCGGAAGCCGGGCCCGCCCATTGAAGGGCCGCCACCACCATCACCGCGTCTGTCTTCTACATTGTCACTTTCACGACGCCCTTGCCAGCGCATAACCACCTCGAACTATTCCATTAATAATAGCTATGATCGTAGGCGGTTAACGGCAAGATTACCATAGGAAACAAAGGTAAGACGCCAAAGGATGCGAACATCCTTTGGCAACAGAGGGACTTAGTCGAGCTTAACGCCTAAACGGTGAGCAACCGCTTCGTACGCTTCAATCAGGCCACCCAGGCTCTGACGGAAACGGTCTTTGTCCATTTTATCCAGGGTTTCTTTATCCCACAGGCGGCTGCCGTCCGGGGAGAACTCATCACCCAGCACCACTTCACCTTTGAACAGACCAAACTCCAGCTTGAAGTCGACGAGGATCAGGCCCGCGTCATCAAACAGCTTTTTCAGCACGTCGTTGGCTTTGTAGGTCAGTTCCTGCATGCGCGCCAGGTTCTCTTTGCTCACCCAGCCGAAGGTTTCGCAGTAGGATTCGTTGACCATCGGATCGTGCATAGCATCGTTTTTCAGGAACAGGTCGAACAGCGGTGGATTCAGTTCGATACCTTCTTCAATGCCCAGACGCTTCACCAGGGAGCCTGCCGCACGGTTACGAATCACGCACTCAACCGGAACCATATCCAGTTTTTTCACCAGACATTCCGTATCGGACAGCAACGCTTCCATCTGGGTCGGGATACCCGCTTCGGCCAGTTTGGTCATAATGAAGTGGTTGAACTTGTTGTTCACCATGCCTTTACGATCGAACTGCTCAATGCGTGCGCCATCCCCTGCTGACGTATCATTGCGGAACTCGAGCACCAACAGATCCGGGTTCTCCGTGCTGTATACGGTCTTCGCTTTGCCACGATACAACTCAGCTTGCTTCTGCATCTTCATTACTCCTGGTGTGATAATTTGTGTTCAAAACCGGGTATATTATGCCACGCACACGTTTGCGTAGCACGAAAATAAAAAGGGCGGGATTAACCCGCCCTCGTATTTATTTGCTGAATGCCGCCTGGAACACAGCAACCAGCGCATCGTTCTGCGCCTGGGTCAGCGTGTGACCTTTTGGATCGATAAACTGCAGACTGCTGCGGTTATCAAGGTCGCCTACCTGAATCTTGTAGTCACCGGAAGCAAGCTGAGGATCTTTGGCGCCCAGCTCCTGCCATGCGCTGTCGGACAGCGGCTTATAGGTCGCCGTCATGCTACCGGTTGAACGGGTGCTGTCGGTCACTTTCATGCCCACTTTTTCCAGCGTCGCCGGCAGACGCTGCCAGGTCTGGTTAAACGGTGCACGCACCACCAGCATTGGCAGGCCGGTATCATCCGCGCCGCTCTGAACGTCGTAAGTGACGCCGTTACGGTTCTGCGCGGCGTTGGCGGCATCGGTAGCGGTCTTATCCAGACCTGCGGCAATCACGTTCAGCATTTCAGTGCTGTAACGCTGCATAGAGGCGGCATCCGCAACCGGTTTACCCGCCTGCTCCAGGTTCAACAGCTTAACGTTAACCGCCTGCTGGTAACCCTGTGGTTTCACGGAGACCTGATAGCGTCCACGGTACTGCTGATCTTCATCAAGACGGTTCCACTCGATCCAGTCGGTGGTTAACGTCTGGCTGGCGTCATCACGTTTATCAATGGTGTAGTTCTTCGCCTGAATAACGCTGACCACCTGTGGCCACAGATTGCTTCCGCGCGCGCTTTCAACCAGCAGAGAGGCCGTATCACCGGTAAACTGGGTACGCGCACCGCTCACCAGCGCCAGAGGCTGAGCTGGCGGACGAATATCAAGCGCTTTACCGACCAGACCACTGCCGTTGGTCACGGGGATATTATAATCGCCGTTTTGAATCGGCAGGATCATACCAGCCGGTGCATGAAGTTCAGCAAGCGGGGTCGCATCCAGATAGGATTCATCACCGCTCACCTGGCGCTTGTAGCGCGAGTCTGAACTACAGGCAGCGAGCAGCATAACAAGCGAAACACTCGCAACCTTCGCCAGGCGCGACTTCTGTACTGAATAAGCCATCAAATCTCCCTAAACTTTACAGCAAACCGGCATGCTTCAGCGCTGCCCTGACGATATCGCGACCGTGGTCGGTAATCGGTGTCATAGGCAAACGCAGCGTATCGGATGCTACAAGCCCCAACTCCTTACACGCCCATTTCACTGGGATCGGATTGGGTTCGACAAATAATTTATTGTGCAGCGGCATCAGACGCTGATTAATGACGCGCGCTTCATCATAGTGACCGGCTGCGGCCAGTTTGCACATTTCAGCCATATCGCGCGCCGCAACGTTTGCCGTTACGGAGATCACGCCATGGCCACCGAGCTGCATAAAGTCCAGCGAGGTCGCATCATCACCACTCAACAGGATAAAGTCGTCTGAAACCAGCTCTTTGATCTGATGAACGCGGCTTAAGTTCCCTGTCGCCTCTTTAATACCGATAATATTTTTTACTTCCGAGAGACGACCAACGGTTTCCGGCAGCATATCGCAGCCGGTACGGGACGGCACATTATACAGAATTTGTGGCAAGTCAGTATGTTCAGCGATGGCTTTGAAGTGCTGGAACAAACCTTCCTGAGTAGGACGGTTGTAGTAAGGGGTTACCGTCAGACAGCCCACGATGCCGCTGTCGTTAAAACGTTTGGTCAGGCTGATCGCTTCTGCGGTTGCATTAGCGCCTGTTCCCGCAATGACCGGAATACGTCCGTCAGCCAGTTCCAGGGTCAGCATAACCACATCGCCGTGCTCTTCGTGGCTCAGCGTTGCAGATTCACCGGTAGTCCCTACCGAAACGATCGCCGAGGTTCCATTGGCGACATGGTAATCAATCAGCTTCTTCATGCTGGACCGGCAGACATTACCTT
Source organism: Enterobacter asburiae (assembly GCA_011754535.1). NCBI lineage: Bacteria > Pseudomonadati > Pseudomonadota > Gammaproteobacteria > Enterobacterales > Enterobacteriaceae > Enterobacter > Enterobacter asburiae. The sequence continues at coordinate 3,508,320 of JAAQVN010000001.1, forward strand.
TTTCATCCATCGGTGTAACAAGCGCGACAATACTTCCCGTGAACATGAGCCATCCTCTGTGCGAACAAGAGTCTCAATGGTACGTTTGGAACTGTAATAAAAGCAAGCGACCTGAGGCCCTCTGGCGGTTGTATGCACGTTTTTTTTATGCTTTCCTTAGGAAGACTTAACCATGCAAAGGAAGAACAGGTTTGACAACCTCATCACAACATTACCTGGTTATCACTGCGCTGGGTGCCGACAGGCCGGGTATCGTGAACACCATCACCCGTCACGTGAGCAGCTGCGGCTGTAATATCGAAGACAGCCGCCTTGCGATGCTCGGCGAAGAGTTCACGTTTATCATGCTGCTGTCCGGAACATGGAATGCCATTACCCTTATTGAATCCACCCTGCCGCTGAAAGGCGCGGAGTTGGATTTGCTGATCGTCATGAAGCGCACTACCGCGCGCCCGCGTCCGGCCATGCCTGCGACCGTCTGGGTGCAGGTTGAAGTCCCTGATTCTCCACATCTGATTGAGCGCTTTACCGCGCTGTTCGACAGCCATCAGATGAACATTGCCGAGCTCGTCTCCCGCACGCAGCCGGGCGACGAGAGCACCGTTCCCACGCTGTTTATTCAAATTACCGCGCACAGCCCTGCCTCACAGGATGCGTCAAATATCGAGCAAGCGTTCAAAGCCCTCTGTACAGAATTAAACGCGCAGGGCAGTATAAGCGTCGTCAATTATTCGCAGCACGAACAGGATGGAGTTGAGTAATGAATCCACTGAAAGCCGGTGACATCGCACCGAAATTTAGCTTACCGGATCAAGACGGCGAGCAAGTAAATTTGACCGACTTCCAGGGACAGCGTGTTCTGGTCTATTTCTACCCGAAAGCCATGACCCCCGGCTGCACCGTACAGGCCTGCGGCTTACGCGACAACATGGACGAGTTGAAGAAAGTCGGCGTGGAAGTGCTGGGAATCAGCACCGATAAACCAGAAAAGCTGTCACGATTTGCGGAAAAGGAGCTGCTGAACTTCACGCTGCTTTCCGACGAAGACCACCAGGTATGCGAGCAGTTCGGCGTCTGGGGTGAAAAGACCTTTATGGGGAAAACCTACGACGGCATTCACCGCATCAGCTTCCTGATTGACGCTGACGGTAAAGTTGAACATGTATTTGACGACTTCAAAACCAGCAACCACCACGACGTGGTGTTGAACTGGCTAAAAGCAAGCGCCTGATAAACAGCAAAACGGCAACCCAAGTTGCCGTTTTTAGTGTTTTCCCCCTCTCCCCGTGGGAGAGGGTCGGGGTGAGGGCATCAGGCCGCACAAAAACTACTTCTCTTCCATCGCTGGCACATCCGGCCACGCATGCACCACCGCTTTAATCAGCGTCGCCAGCGGAATAGCAAAGAACACGCCCCAGAACCCCCATAGCCCGCCGAAAATCACCACGGATAAGATAATCACTAACGGATGCAGGTTTACCGCCTCGGAGAACAGCACCGGCACCAGCAGGTTACCGTCCAGCGCCTGAATGATGAGGTATACCGCAAAGCAGCTCCAGAACTCCGTACCCAGGCCAAACTGGAACAGCGCAACGCCCACCACCGGAATGGTCACCACAAACGCGCCGATGTAGGGGATCAAAACCGAAAATCCGACCAGCACCGCCAGCAGCAGCGAGTAGTTCAGGCCGAAGATCAGGAAGCCAATCCAGGTCGCGACCCCGACCACAATCATCTCCAGCACCTTGCCGCGAATGTAGTTGGTGATCTGCTGGTTCATCTCTTCCCAGACCTGCCCGGCCAGGCCGCGATTGCGCGGCAGCACGCGGCGGACTGCGTTAAGCATTTGCTCTTTGTCTTTGACCAGGAAGAACACCATTAACGGCACAAGCACAAGGTAAACCGCCAGCGTCAGCAGCCCCACCAGCGAGGCCAGAGAGTATTTCACCACCGAGTCGCCCATCGTCATGATGCGGGCGCGCATGTTTTCGGCCATCGCATCAATAATCCCGGCATCCATCAGCGCGGGATAACGACGCGGCAGCGTGGCGGCGAAATCAGAGAGTTTATTCAACATGCCGGGCATATCGCGGATCAGGTAGATCCCCTGCTGCCAGGCAACCGGCATCACCACGAATGCCATCAACATAAGAATGCCGACAAACAGCACCAGCACGATACTCGTTGCCCAGCGGCGTGAACAGCCGATATGTTCCAGGCGCGCTGTTGGCCACTCCAGCAGGTACGCCAGCACAATCGCCACCAGCAGGGGGGCGAGAAGACCGCTGAAGAAGAACAGAATACCGAACCCGGCAACCAGAATAACCAGCAAAGCAATGGCTTCCGGGTCACTGAACCGACGCCGATACCACTGCATTAACATTTCGAGCATACAACCCTTCCCTGAATCGATTGGCGGGAGTGAGACGATGAATTGTATCTAATTGTCACAAAAAAGACTTTCGCTTTTTGTATCCCTGTCACAATCCGCAAAAGCCTGATGAATGGGATTTTCTTCATGCGGTAACACGGCTACACTCGCAGGGCAGCAGAGATGAACGATATGCCGGTTCATCGGTCAAATTAGCACCTCCAACATACAGGACAGTGGTTATGTTCAGGCAGTTGAGAAAAACACTGGTTGCAACACTGATTGCCGCAGTGACGGTCGGTCAGGTGTTGCCCGCTTTCGCTGACTCGTCCGATTCATTGCCGGACATGGGCACCACGGCAGGAAGCACGCTCTCTATCGGGCAAGAGATGCAGATGGGTGATTACTATGTGCGCCAGCTGCGCGGTAGCGCCCCGCTGATCAACGACCCTTTGCTGGTGCAGTACATTAACGGGCTGGGGATGCGGCTGGTTTCGCACGCCGACTCGGTAAAAACCCCCTTCCACTTCTTTTTAATCAATAACGACGAAATCAACGCCTTCGCCTTCTTTGGCGGTAACGTGGTGCTGCATTCGGCGTTATTCCGTTACTCTGACAACGAAAGCCAGCTGGCCTCGGTGATGGCGCACGAAATTTCGCACGTCACCCAGCGCCACCTCGCGCGTGCGATGGAAGACCAGAAGCGTAACGCCCCGCTCACCTGGGTGGGCGCACTGGGCTCTATTCTGCTGGCGATGGCCAGCCCACAGGCCGGGATGGCGGCCCTGACCGGTACGCTGGCGGGAACGCGCCAGGGGATGATCAGCTTCACCCAGCAAAACGAGCAGGAAGCAGACCGCATCGGCATCCAGGTTTTACAGCGCTCCGGCTTTGACCCGCAGGCGATGCCGAGCTTCCTGGAAAAACTGCTCGACCAGGCGCGTTATTCATCCCGTCCACCGGAAATTTTGCTTACCCACCCGTTACCGGAAAGCCGTTTGTCGGATGCGCGCAACCGTGCCAACCAGATGCGCCCGGTGGTCGTGCAGTCGTCGCAGGACTTCTACATGGCTAAGGTAAGAACGCTCGGCATGTACAACTCCGGGCGTAACCAGCTCACCAGCGATCTGCTGGATACCCTGGCGAAAGGCAACGTGCGGGAAAAAAATGCCGCGCAGTATGGTCAGGCGCTGCAGGCGATGGAAGCCAGCAAATATGACGAGGCGCGTAAAGCGCTGCAGCCGCTGCTGGCAGCCGACCCCAATAACCCGTGGTATCTCGATCTCTCGACGGATATCGATCTGGGACAGAAGAAAGCCACCGATGCGATTAACCGCCTGAAAGGGGCGAAAGACGTACGGACCAACCCGGTGCTGCAGCTTAACCTGGCGAACGCTTACTTACAGGGCGGTCAGCCTGCGCAGGCCGTGACCATTCTGAACCGCTATACCTTTAACAATAAAGACGACCAGAACGGCTGGGAACTGCTCGCCCAGGCCCAGGGTCAGCTGGGTAACCGCGATCAGGAGCTGGCGGCGCGTGCAGAAGGGCTGGCCCTGGCGGGTCGCCTCGATCAGGCGATTTCCCTGCTCAGCAGCGCCAGCTCGCAGGTGAAGCTCGGCAGCCTGCAGCAGGCCCGCTACGACGCGCGCATCGACCAGCTGCGCGGTCTGCAACAGCGCTTTAAGCCGTACGAGAAGATGTAATAAAGGAGAAGTCATGACAGACGCGGTAAAAATTTACCATAACCCTCGCTGCTCCAAGAGCCGCGACACGCTCAGCCTGCTGAAGTCTAACGGCATAGACCCGGAGGTGGTGCTGTATCTGGAGACGCCGCCGGACGCGCAGACAATCCGCGAACTGCTGCACATGCTGGGGATGGGCAGCGCGCGCGAACTGATGCGTCAGAAAGAGGATCTGTATAAATCGCTTAATCTGGATGACAGCCGTCTTACCGAGGCTGAGCTGGTACAGGCGATGGTCGACAATCCAAAGCTGATTGAGCGTCCGATTGTGGTGGCGAACGGCAAGGCGCGCATTGGCCGCCCGCCGGAAGATGTGCTCGACATCCTCTAGTCCTTACGCCGCAGCGCTTCCAGAAACGCCTGCGGCGTACTTTCTCCCAGCTTTTTCTGCGTTTTGCCCCGGTTATAAAACTCGCACAGCGCGATTAATACCTCTCCGGCAGGTTCATCATTCACGCGCGGAATAATATCGCGTAATGGCACCGCCACCTGAAGCGCATTTTGTTTCTGGGGATGCGTTTTTACAGCCACATCTTTTACAGGCTGTGTCGGCTCAAAGCCAAAAGTCTCAATAGATTGTATATCAGCGGGACAGGCCTCCAGCAGCGCCTGCGTCCAGGTAGTAAGCAACCGGGGTGAAAGACCCGCGTAGAGCCGGGCATAGCACCAGCCGCTTACCGGTTCACGCGCCCAGAGCAGATGCTGTTCTCCCCCGTCGTCCATATGCAGCGACAAAGGCAGATCATGCAGCATCAGCGTATGCGGCAGGATGCCGGCCTTCAGCGCTTTTTTCCCCTGCAGTGAACTCCCCTTATGTTTCGCGGGTGCCGGTTTGAGATAGCGATTGAGCGTTGCCCTTGAAACGGGGATCCCCAGCACGTCGTTAACCATCTTCAGCAGTTCATCCAGCGGCGCCCCTGAGATATCGCGCAGGGCATTGACCAGTACCACCTGCTCCTGTCTCAGCGCTTTGTGTATCACTTTTGGCGTGGTGTGATTATCCGAAACCCGATCTCGGTTGCGCCAGCGCCTGACGGTCGTGACCGAGATCCCCAGCTCAACGGCCAGCTCTCTGTCGCTTTTATCTGACTGCTGCAGATAGCGGCGGATACGCGGCGTGGTGGTGGCGTTGGCGTGTAGCTTAATTTCCATCTCAACAACTCCATTAACTAATCATGTGAGATTTATATTACAAAGGCGGTTGCTTTGTGACCGATTTCACCTTTCGCTCGCCGTGCTTCACTGATAATCCACAGACATAACATAAACAACACCCCTCAATCTTGTACGGAGTTCACAATGAACAATGTTCTGGGATTTCTTGAAGCAAAACTGATGCCGCTGGCGGCCAAAACGGCCCAGCAACGTCATCTCGGGGCCATTCGCGGCGCCTACGTGTCATTCATGCCGTTTATCATCGTCGGCTCTATTCTGCTGGTGATCTCGTCGTTCCCGAACCAAGCCTATCAGCAGTTTATGTCTCAGGCCTTTGGTGAGAGCTGGAGCGCCATTATTGAAATCCCGTTCAACGCGGTCTTCTCCACCATGTCGCTGTTTATCAGCTTCCTCGTGGCCTACCGCCTGGCCGAACATTATGGCGAGGACCGCATCTCCTGCGGCATTCTGGCGCTGGTCGCGTTTCTGATCCTGACGCCGTTTATCAAGGTGGCAGAAAACGGCGGCATTACCGTGATGCCGGTGGAGTGGATTGGCAGCAAAGGTCTGTTCGTGGCGATGATCGGTTCCCTGCTGTGGACGGAGCTGTTTTGCTGGCTGAAGCGCAAAAATCTGGTCATAAAAATGCCCGACGGCGTACCGCCTGCGGTGCAGGAGTCGTTCGCGGCGCTGATCCCCGCCCTGCTGGTGATGATTCTGGTGCTGGGTATCCGCATCGTCTTCGAAAACACCCACTACCACACGATTCATCAGTTTATTTATGAAGTCGTTGCCACGCCGGTACGCCACTACGGCACCTCATACTTTGGCGCGCTGATGACCGTCTTCAGCATCACCATTTTGTGGTCCGTGGGCATTAACTCCGGCTCGATGATAAACGGCATTATTCGCCCGCTGTGGATGGAGAACCAGACCGACAACATCGCTGCCATTCAGGCCGGGGCAACGCCGCCGCACATCATCACCGAGCAGTTTTTTGACATGATCTGGATGGGCGGCGCGGGTGCCACGCTGTCGCTGGTGATAGCGATGCTGATTTTCGCCCGCAGCAAAAACATGCGCGAAGTGGCGCGCCTCGGCGCCGGGGCTTCGGTGTTTAACATCAACGAACCGATTCTGTTTGGCCTGCCGGTGATCATGAACCCGATCATGCTCATCCCGTTCAACCTGGTACCGCTGGTGCTGGTTACCGTGCAGTATGCGGCGATGAAGGTTGGCGCGGTCGCCGTCACCACCGGGGTGTTTATTCCCTGGACACTGCCGCCGGTGATCAGCGGCTTTATCGTCACCGGGCACCTGAGCGGCAGCGTGATGCAGCTGATTAACCTGCTGATTGGCGCCATGCTGTACCTTCCTTTCATGCGTATCGTGGACAAACAGTACCGCGCGGCGGAAATTGCTACCGTTACGCACACCGACACCACCCTTGCAAAACAGGAGTAAAGCATGTGGGGAATTATCGCCACCTGGCGAATGGCGCTTGAAGGCGTGACGGAATCCGCATCTGCGCTGGCGGCAGGAAAACCGGTCGCGCCAGCGGTGGTTGATGCCGTCGCCGCCGTCGAAGACTTTCCGTTTTATAAATCCGTCGGCTACGGCGGGCTGCCTACCGAAAACGGCGAGGTCGAGCTGGACGCGGCCTACATGGACGGCGACACGCTGGCATTCGGTGCCGTGGGGAATCTGGTGGATATCGCCAACCCGGTGCGCGTAGCGCACGCGCTCAGCCGCCAGCGCTACAACACGGCCAGGGCGCACGGGAATGGGCGCTAAGCCAGGGCTTTGCCGACAAAACCATGCTCACCGACCGGGCCATGCAGCACTACCGTAAGCGCTGCCGCCAGACGCTGGATAAAGGCTTGAGCCCGTACGACGGGCACGACACCGTCGGCATTATCGGCCTCGATAAACAGGGCTCGATGAGCGTCGCCACCTCCACCAGCGGCCTGTTTATGAAAAAACGCGGCCGCATTGGGGATTCGCCGATTATCGGCTCTGGGTTCTACTGCGACAGCGAAACCGGCGCGGCCACCGCCACGGGCGTCGGTGAAGATCTGATGAAAGGCTGCACCAGCTACGAAATCGTCCGCCGCATGGCGCAAGGGATGTCTCCCCAGCAGGCGGCAGATTCAGTGGTGTTCGAGCTGGAGGACAAGCTGATGTCGCGCTTCGGCCGCGCGGGCGATCTCTCCGTGGTATGCATGAATAACAGGGGCGAATTTGGTGCCGCCACCAACATCAAAACCTTCTCGTTCGTGGTGGCGACGGCCCGTCAGCCTCTCACCGTTTATCGTACCGAGCGCCTGCGGGAGAAAACGCACTATCACGCGGTAGACGATGAGTGGATGCAGGCCTATGCCGCGCGGATCCGTGCGCCGATTGAGGAGTCATGATGATTGAATATCAGTTTATCACCGCGCTTTCTGACGCGGCTCCGCAATGCCATTTGATTGCCTCCACCTCCTGTACGCACTTGCCCGAAACGGCGCTTGTCGCGGAAATGCGCGATTCTGCCAGCATAGCTGACACCCGCTTTGGCTGCGCGCCGTTTGCCCGCATCACTCTGCTGCCGGAGGCGCTCTGGAATGACGCACTTACTGAAAGCCTGCTTGCCGCCCTGCGACCGCTGATTGCCTCTCCCGTCAGCGCAGATATCGCGCTGGACGTAACAAATATCGACGACGTCGTCCTGGCGCAGGTTCTGCGCTTTCTCTTTAATCAGGCGCACAGGCTAAGCGATTTGCAGTTGAAGAAAAGCAGTGACGAGGTCCGTCTTCAGCGCATCACCGCGCTCTGTTTACCAGAACAGCAGGACCGACTGGCGGTTATTTTCCGCCAGCAGCAGGCTATCGCCCACGGTATGGTCGCGGCGCGACGCCTGGCGGATATCCCGTCCGACCGCTGCACGCCGCAGTTTGTCGTCGAAGAGGCACAAAAACTCTGCGCTACCTTCCCCACCCTGCGCTGTGAAGTGTTGGATGAAAAGCAAATCGTTGAGCAGGGGCTGGGGCTGCTGAACGCCGTCGGCAAAGGGGCGACCTGTCCGCCGCGTCTGCTGGCAATTCATTACGACGGCGTGTCTGACGGCCCGGTGCGCTGCTACGTGGGTAAAGGCATCACCTTCGATACCGGCGGCCTGTGGCTGAAGGAAGGCGCGGGCATGTACACCATGAAATACGACATGTGCGGCGCGGCCAACGTGCTGGGGCTGATGCTGACCGCCGCAGAGCTGGCGCTGCCCGTGCGCATCATGGGCGTGCTGGCGTTGGCGGAAAACGCCATCGGACCGGACGCCATGCAGCCCGGCACGGTGGCGACCGCCTGCAACGGCACCACCGTTGAAATCAACAACACCGATGCCGAAGGCCGACTGGTGCTGGCCGACGCCATCGCCTGGGCCAGCCAGCGCCATCCGCAGGCGCGCTATGTCATTGATATGGCAACCTTAACAGGTGCGGTGGTGAAGGCGCTGGGGTATGAGCTGAGCGGGCTAATGACGCAGGATGAAGCGCTGCGCGCCGCGCTGACGCGGGCGGGTAAGCAGAGCGGCGATGAAGTGTGGTCCCTGCCTTTAGATGCGCGGCTGAAAAAGCAGACCGACAGCGCCATCGCCGATCTGTGCAACACCCCGACCAACAACGCGGCGATCAGCGCTTCGGCGGCGTGGCTGCTGCACCATTTCTGCCCGCCGACGATCCCGTGGGCGCATCTGGACATCAGCGGCACGGCGCTGTGGCGCGAGAATGGCAGGAGCGTGGCGTCGGGAAGACCGATTCCACTTTTGGTGGAGCACTTGCTGGGGGAGCTTTAGCCCGGTGGCGCTACGCTTACCGAGCCTACGGGTGCCATATGTAGGCCGGGTAAGGCGTAGCCGCCACCCGGCATAACTACAGCTTGAGAATATCTTTAACAAACGGAATGGTCAGCTTGCGCTGGGCGGTAATCGAGGCGCGATCGAGCTGATCGAGCGTATCAAACAGGGTGCGCATTTCGCGGTCCAGACGCTTGAGCAGGAAACGGCCCACGTCTTCCGGCAGCTCAAAGCCGCGCTGCTTTGCGCGCAGCTGTAACGCCTGAAGCTTATCTTCATCCGACAGCGGCTGGAGCTTGTAGATTTGCCCCCAGTCCAGACGAGACGCCAGATCCGGCAGCCCCAGATTCAGCTGTCGCGGCGGTCGATCGCCGGTGATCAGCAGCCGGGTTTTTCCCGACTCCAGAATGCGGTTGTAGAGGTTGAAGATCGCCATTTCCCACGGCTCATCCCCCGCCACGCATTCGATATTATCGATGCAGACCAGCGAGAGATGTTCCATTCCCTCCAGCACCTCAGGCACGAACCAGGTACGTTTATCCAGCGGCACGTAGCCTACCGCGTCACCGCGCGCCGAAAGCTCCGCGCAGGCGGCATGCAGCAGGTGGCTGCGCCCCGCGCCTTCGCGTGACCAGATATAAATGTATCCGCTGTGATCCTGGCGCAGCACGTTTTGCAGTGCAGCCAGTAAAGAGGGGTTATCACCCGGCCAGAAACTCGCGAAAGTTTCGTCGTCAGGGAGATAAAGTGGCAGAGAGAGCTGTGCCGGTCCGTTCAGAAATACCTCAACCAGAGATCTTACATAAAATCGGCGATGAGTTTAACACGGAACCTGCCAGGAGAGAACCGGGCGGATCGTCCACCCGGTTAAAGGATCAATGTGGCGCTTTTTCGCTTTCGTCAGCGTCCAGCACCACTTCTTCCGGGCGGATCACCGAGATCAGCTTGAAAATCAGGCTCAGGCCCACACCGACGATGGTCGCCAGCGCCATGCCCTTCAGCTCGGCCGCGCCAATATGCACCTTCGCACCGCTCACGCCGATGATCAGGATGACGGAGGTCAGGATCAGGTTTTGCGCTTTGCTGTAATCCACTTTGGATTCAATCAGTACGCGAATACCGGACGCGCCGATCACCCCGTACAGCAGCAGGGAAACGCCGCCCATCACCGGAACCGGGATAATCTGGATCGCTGCCGCCAGCTTGCCCACGCATGAGAGCAGAATGGCGATGATCGCCGCGCCGCCGATAACCCAGGTGCTGTAGACGCGGGTAATCGCCATCACGCCGATGTTTTCGCCGTAGGTGGTGTTTGGCGTGGAACCGAAGAATCCGGAGATGATAGTCGAGAAACCGTTGGCAAACATGGAGCGGTGCAGCCCCGGGTCGCGGATCAGGTCGCGCTTAATGATGTTCGCCGTCACCACCAGGTGGCCAACGTGCTCGGCAATCACTACCAGCGCGGCAGGCAGAATGGTGAAAATAGCAAACCATTCAAAGCGCGGGGTGTAGATGGTTGGCAGCGCGAACCAGGGTGCCTGAGCAATCGGGGTGGTATCCACCACGCCCATGACGAAGGAGAGCGCATAGCCCGCCAGCACGCCGATCAGGATCGGGATAATCGCCATAAAGCCGCGGAACAGCACGGAGCCAAACACCGTCACGCCCAGGGTTACCAGCGAGATAATGATGGTTTTGGAATCCGGCGACTGGCCGTCCGCAGGCAGCAGGCCGGCCATGTTCGCCGCCACGCCCGCCAGTTCCAGACCGATGACCGCAACGATAGCGCCCATCGCCGCAGGCGGGAACATCACGTCCAGCCAGCCGGTACCCGCTTTCTTCACGATGAAGGAGACCAGGCAGAACAGCACGCCGCACATGATAAAGCCGCCCAGCGCGACCTCATAACCCAGCGGCAGCAACAGTAGCACCGGCGAGATAAAGGCAAAGCTCGACCCGAGATACGCCGGGATTTTGCCTTTACAGATAAAGAGGTACAGCAGCGTACCGACGCCGTTGAACAGCAGTACGGTAGCCGGGTTAATGTGAAACAGGATTGGCACCAGCACGGTTGCGCCAAACATGGCGAACAGGTGCTGCAAACTAAGCGGGATAGTCTGTAAAAGCGGCGGTCTTTCACTCACCCCGATAGCACGGCGCGTCATAGTGTTTTCCTCTGTGTAGTATCGTTGTTGGTGTTTTATTCAAAAAAAAGCCGACTATCAAAGTCGGCTTATTTATCGTTATTCGATTATTTCGTACCAAAGATCTTATCGCCGGCATCGCCGAGCCCCGGGATGATGTACCCGTGCTCGTTCAGCCCCTGGTCGATAGAGGCGGTATACAGCTCAACGTCCGGGTGCGCTTTTTCCAGCGCCGCGATCCCTTCCGGTGCAGCCACCAGAACCAGCACCTTAATGCTGCTGCAGCCCGCTTTTTTCAGCAGGTCGATGGTGGCGATCATTGAACCGCCGGTCGCCAGCATTGGGTCAACCACCAGCGCCATACGCTCGTCGATGTTAGAGACCAGCTTCTGGAAATAAGGTACCGGCTCCAGCGTCTCTTCGTTACGGTAGATACCGACCACGCTGATGCGCGCGCTTGGGACGTGCTCCAGTACGCCTTCCATCATACCGAGACCGGCACGCAGGATAGGCACGACGGTAATTTTCTTACCTTTGATCTGCTCAACCTGCACCGGGCCGTTCCAGCCTTCGATGGTCACTTTTTCTGTTTCCAGATCAGAGGTCGCTTCGTAGGTCAGCAGGCTGCCCACTTCAGAAGCCAGTTCGCGAAAACGCTTCGTGCTGATGTCATGCTCACGCATCAGGCCCAACTTGTGTTTAACGAGTGGGTGTTTCACTTCCACAATCTTCATTCTCTTTCTCCTCTGAGGTGGCATCCGCAAAAAAATCGCGGGATTATACCGCTTTTTTCGGATTGCGCCATACCCATGTTGCTGACAGGGATCAAGCAAAGACAAAAAACCGGAGACAGGTCTCCGGCTTAAGTGTGAGGTTCTGCCCGGTGGCGCTACGCTTACGCGGGCCTACGTGTAGTGTAGGTCGGGTAAGCGTTAGCGCCACCCGACAATTACAGGTTATCGCCGTTGCTCGCGATCACCTGCTTATACCAGTCGAACGATTTCTTCTTACTGCGGTTCAGCGTGCCGTTACCTTCATTATCTTTATCCACAAAGATAAAGCCGTAGCGTTTTTTCATTTCGCCCGTACCGGCAGACACCAGGTCAATACAGCCCCACGGGGTGTAGCCCATCAGATCCACGCCGTCTTCTACCACCGCTTTTTTCATCTCGCGGATGTGGGCGGCCAGGTAATCAATGCGGTACTGGTCGTTCACCGTGCCGTCGCTCTCCTGCACGTCGATTGCACCAAAGCCGTTCTCAACGATAAACAGCGGGAGCTGGTAGTGATCCCAGAACCAGTTCAGGGAGTAGCGCAATCCCACCGGGTCAATCTGCCAGCCCCAGTCGGATTTCTGCACGTAAGGGTTGGAGACCAGGCTCTTGCTCTCGTCGTAGTCCAACTGCGGGTTATCCGCCGTTGCCTTGGTGGCGAAGGACATATAGTAGCTGAAGCCAATGTAATCAACGCAGCCCTGCGTCAGCGCCGCTTTGTCCTCTTCGGTGATATCCAGCGCGAAGCCGCGACGTTCAAAGTAGTTGAGCAGATGCTGTGGATACTTGCCGCGCACGTGCACGTCGGTGAACCAGTAGCGGCGGTGCATGGCGTTCATCGCCATCATCATGTCGTCCGGCGCGCAGGTCAGCGGATAGATGGGACACATGGCAATCATGCAGCCGATCTGCAGCGACGGGTTAATCTCGCGCCCCGCCTTCACCGCCAGGGCGCTGGCCACCAGCTCGTAGTGCGCGGCCTGGAACATCACCGGCTCGCGGTCTTCACCCGGCGCATATTTCAGCCCGGAGTTGGTGAACGGCGCAAAGTCTTCGTGGAAGTTGGCCTGGTTGTTGATCTCGTTAAAGGTCATCCAGTACTTCACTTTATGCTGGTAGCGCTCAAAAACGACCTTCGCAAAGCGGACAAAGAAGTCAATCAGCTTACGGTTGCGCCAGCCGCCGTATTCTGTGACCAGGTGGAAAGGCATCTCAAAGTGGGAAAGCGTAATAACCGGTTCAATGCCGTACTTCAGGCATTCGTCGAACAGATCGTCATAGAATTTCAGGCCCGCCTCGTTCGGCTCAAGCTCGTCGCCTTTCGGGAAAATGCGCGTCCAGGCGATGGAGGTACGGAAGCATTTGAACCCCATCTCGGCAAAGAGTTTGATGTCTTCTTTATAGCGGTGGTAGAAATCGATGGCCTCATGGTTAGGGTAGTTTTTCCCCTCCAGAACGCCGTTGGTGATTTCACGCGGCACGCCATGCGCGCCCGCGGTCATCACGTCGGCCACGCTTACGCCCTTGCCGCCCTCTTTCCAGCCGCCCTCAAGCTGGTGTGCCGCCACGGCCCCACCCCACAGAAAATCTGCTTTAAATCCTGACATTCGCTTTCCCTCATTCTGCGTTATTTTCTGCAAAAACAATTACAGAAACCGGTTTCATTTCGATGATGTGCAAAGGGGATATCCGTTGCAAGCAGTTCTCCGAAACCGGTTTCATTTTCGTGAACGGAGTCAAGTTTGGCTGCATTTACAGGCTATGCAGAAAAAAAGATCCCCACGTCCAGAATAGGCTCGCAAACGTTTGCCTGGACTGTTAGAATTGCGCCGATTTTTCTTACTAGCTATGCAATCGCGTGGGGATTTAAGCCGTGACCAACAAAACTTCTCTCAGCTACAAAGATGCCGGTGTTGATATTGACGCAGGTAATGCGCTGGTTGACCGAATCAAAGGTGTGGTGAAGAAAACCCGCCGCCCGGAAGTGATGGGTGGTCTGGGTGGATTCGGCGCACTGTGCGCGCTGCCGCAAAAATATCGTGAACCTGTTCTGGTCTCGGGTACTGACGGTGTAGGCACCAAGCTGCGCCTGGCGATGGATTTAAAACGTCACGACACGATCGGTATCGATCTGGTCGCGATGTGTGTGAACGACCTGGTGGTTCAGGGCGCAGAGCCGCTGTTCTTCCTCGATTACTACGCGACCGGCAAACTGGACGTGGATACCGCAGCCAGCGTCATTAACGGTATCGCCGAAGGCTGTCTGCAGTCCGGCTGTGCGCTGGTAGGCGGTGAAACCGCTGAAATGCCGGGCATGTACCACGGCGAAGATTATGACGTCGCGGGCTTCTGCGTCGGCGTAGTAGAAAAATCAGAAATTATCGACGGCAGCAAAGTGGCCGATGGCGATGTGCTGATCGCACTGGCCTCCAGCGGCCCGCACTCTAACGGTTACTCTCTGGTACGTAAAATCCTCGAAGTGAGCGGCTGCGACCCGCTGACCACCGAGCTGGACGGCAAACCGCTGGCTGACCACCTTCTGGCCCCAACCCGCATCTACGTGAAGAACGTGCTCGAGCTTATCGAGAACGTTGACGTGCACGCTATCGCCCACCTGACCGGCGGCGGCTTCTGGGAGAACATCCCGCGCGTCCTGCCGGACAACACCCAGGCGGTGATCGACGAATCCTCATGGCAGTGGCCGGCCGTCTTTAACTGGCTGCAGACCGCAGGCAACGTGAGCTCTCACGAAATGTACCGCACCTTTAACTGCGGTGTGGGCATGGTTATCGCCCTGCCGGCAAGCGAAGCGGATAAAGCGGTTAAGCTGCTGACAGAGAAAGGTGAAAACGCGTGGAAAATCGGTAAGATTAAAGCCTCCGATTCCGAACAGCGTGTGGTCATTGAATGAAAAACATCGTGGTGCTCATTTCCGGCAACGGAAGCAATTTGCAGGCAATCATAGACGCCTGCAAACAGAAGAAAATCAATGGCACCATTCGGGCAGTTTTCAGCAACAAGGCCGACGCGTTCGGCCTTGAGCGCGCGCGGGAAGCGAACATTCCTGCGCACGCGCTGGAAGCCAGCCAGTTCGCCGGGCGTGAAGCCTTTGACCGCGAGCTGGTGCATGAGATTGATGCCTACGCGCCGGACGTGGTCGTGCTGGCGGGCTACATGCGTATTCTGAGCCCGGCCTTCGTCGAACACTTCGCCGGTCGTCTGCTGAATATCCACCCTTCCCTGCTGCCAAAATATCCCGGCCTGCACACCCATCGTCAGGTGCTGGAAAACGGCGACGAGGAGCACGGCACTTCTGTCCATTTCGTCACCGACGAGCTGGACGGCGGCCCGGTTATCCTGCAGGCGAAAGTCCCGGTCTTTGACGGCGACAGCGAAGAAGACGTGACCGAGCGCGTGCAGGCCCAGGAACATGCCATTTACCCGCTGGTGGTGAGCTGGTTTGTCGACGGGCGTCTGGAGATGCGCGACGGCGCGGCATGGCTGGACGGCATGAAGTTACCCCCGCAGGGCTATGCGGCGGAAGAGTAGTTTGTTATGTCGGGTGGCGCTGCTGCGCTTACCCGACCTGTACATTGCATTACCCGATATTCCCTCCCCCAACCCGCTAAAATCCCCAACAAAAAAAATAACTGTCATACTTTTCTGGCACTGTTGGACATATCGTGGAAATGCTCGCCATAATAAGGACGAGACGGATTTACCACGTCCTGTGATTGAACTGGAGTGTGAGCTGTAATGGGTCAGGAAAAGTTATATATCGAGAAAGAGCTAAGCTGGTTAGCATTTAACGAACGTGTACTCCAGGAAGCGGCAGACAAAAGTAACCCGCTGATCGAACGCATGCGTTTTTTAGGCATTTATTCCAACAACCTGGATGAGTTCTACAAGGTTCGCTTTGCCGAGCTGAAAAGACGGATCATCATCAGCGAAGAACAGGGCTTAAACTCGCACTCGCGGCATCTGCTGGGCAAAATCCAGTCCCGCGTGTTGAAAGCCGATCAGGAATTTGACGGCCTGTATAACGAACTGCTGCTGGAGATGGCGCGCAATCAAATCTTCCTGATTAACGAACGTCAGCTTTCCGTTAACCAACAAAGCTGGCTGCGTCACTACTTTAAACACTACCTGCGCCAGCACATTACCCCGATTCTCATCAACCGCGAAACCGACCTGGTGCAGTTCCTCAAGGATGACTATACCTACCTGGCGGTGGAAATTATTCGCGGTGAATCCATCCGTTACGCCCTGCTGGAGATCCCGTCCGATAAGGTTCCGCGCTTTGTGAACCTGCCGCCGGAGACCCCGCGCAGACGCAAGCCGATGATCCTGCTGGATAACATCCTGCGCTACTGTCTGGACGACATCTTCAAAGGCTTCTTCGATTACGATGCCTTAAACGCCTACTCGATGAAGATGACCCGTGACGCCGAATATGACCTGGTGCACGAGATGGAAGCCAGCCTGATGGAGCTAATGTCCTCCAGCCTGAAACAGCGCCTGACGGCCGAGCCGGTGCGCTTTGTCTATCAGCGCGATATGCCGGACGCCATGGTGGAGATGCTGCGCGAGAAACTGACCATTTCGCGCTATGACTCCATCGTGCCGGGTGGCCGTTACCACAACTTTAAAGACTTTATTGGCTTCCCGAACGTCGGCAAAGCCAATCTGGTGAACAAGCCGCTGCCGCGACTGCGCCATCTGTGGTTCGATAAGTTCCGCAACGGGTTCGACGCCATTCGCGAGCGCGACGTGCTGCTCTACTATCCGTATCACACGTTTGAGCACGTGCTGGAGCTGCTGCGTCAGGCCTCCTTCGACCCGAGCGTGCTGGCGATCAAAATCAACATCTACCGCGTGGCAAAAGATTCCCGCATCATCGATGCGATGATCCACGCGGCGCACAACGGCAAAAAAGTGACCGTGGTGGTTGAGCTGCAGGCGCGCTTCGACGAAGAGGCAAACATTCACTGGGCGCGCCGTCTGACGGAAGCCGGTGTGCACGTGATCTTCTCCGCGCCGGGGCTGAAAATTCACGCCAAGCTGTTCCTGATTTCGCGCAAAGAGGGCGACGACGTGGTGCGTTATGCCCACATCGGCACCGGGAACTTTAACGAAAAAACCGCACGGATTTACACCGACTACTCGCTGCTGACCGCCGATGCCCGCATCACTAACGAGGTGCGCCGGGTCTTTAACTTTATCGAAAACCCGTACCGCCCGGTAAGCTTCGATTATCTGCTGGTCTCCCCGCAGAACTCGCGCCGCCTGCTGTACGATATGATCGATAAAGAGATCGCCAATGCCCAGAAAGGCTTGTCGTCCGGCATCACGCTGAAGCTTAACAACCTGGTCGACAAAGGACTGGTGGACAGGCTCTATGCAGCGTCCAGCTCCGGTGTGCCGGTTAACCTGCTGATCCGCGGCATGTGCTCGCTTATCCCCGAACTGGAAGGCATTAGCGACAATATTCGCGTTATCAGCATCGTTGACCGCTACCTGGAGCACGATCGGGTCTATATTTTCGATAATGCGGGCGATAAACAGGTCTATCTCTCTTCGGCAGACTGGATGACGCGCAATATTGACTATCGAATTGAAGTCGCAACCCCGCTGCTGGATCCGCGTCTGAAACAGCGTATCCTCGACATTATCGAGATCCTGTTCAGCGATACGGTAAAAGCGCGCTATATCGACAAAGAACTCAGTAACCGCTACGTACCGCGCGGCAATCGCCGTAAAGTGCGGTCACAGCTGGCGATTTACGACTATATCAAATCACTCGAGCAACCCGATTAACCTATGCCGATAAATGATAAGACCCCACGCCCGCAGGAATTCGCCGCGGTCGATCTTGGCTCTAACAGTTTTCACATGGTCATCGCCCGTGAGGTGGATGGCGCGCTGCAGATCATCGGTCGTCTGAAGCAGCGCGTACACCTGGCGGATGGGCTTGATGAGCGCAGCATGCTCAGCGAAGAGGCGATGGAGCGCGGCCTGAACTGCCTGTCGCTGTTTGCTGAACGCCTGCAGGGCTTCTCGCCCTCCAGCGTGTGCATCGTGGGCACCCACACTCTGCGCCAGGCGCTGAACGCGCCGGAGTTCCTCAAGCGGGCCGAAAAAGTGATCCCCTACCCGATTGAGATCATCTCCGGTAACGAGGAAGCGCGTCTGATTTTCATGGGCGTTGAACACACCCAGCCGGAAAAAGGCCGCAAGCTGGTGATCGACATCGGCGGTGGCTCAACGGAGCTGGTGATCGGCGAAGATTTTGAGCCTCGCCTGGTGGAGAGCCGCCGTATGGGCTGCGTCAGCTTCGCGCAGATGTATTTCCCGGGCGGCACCATCACCCGCGAGAACTTCCAGCGGGCAAAAATGGCTGCGATCCAGAAGCTGGAAAACCTGGCCTGGCAGTACCGCATTCAGGGCTGGAACGTGGCGCTGGGCGCGTCGGGCACCATCAAGGCGGCGCATGAGGTGCTGCTGGCGATGGGTGAAAAAGACGGCTTTATCACGCCTGAACGCCTGACCCTGCTGACTGAAGAGGTGCTGAAGCATAAAAGTTTTGACGCCTTAAGCCTGCCGGGGCTTTCCGACGAGCGTAAGGCAGTCTTCGTGCCGGGTCTGGCTATTCTCTGCGGCGTATTCGACGCGCTGGCGATTAAAGAGCTGCGCCTCTCCGACGGTGCGCTGCGTGAGGGGGTGCTGTATGAGATGGAAGGCCGCTTCCGTCATCAGGATATTCGCAGCCGCACCGCCCAAAGCCTGGCCAACCAGTACAACATCGACCGCGAGCAGGCGAAGCGCGTGCTGGAAACCACGGTGCAGATGTACGAACAGTGGCAGGAACAGAACCCCAAGCTCGCGCACCCGCAGCTTGCCGCTCTGCTGAAATGGGCCGCGATGCTGCACGAAGTGGGGCTAAACATCAACCACAGCGGGATGCACCGCCACTCGGCCTATATTCTGCAAAACAGCGATCTGCCCGGCTTCAACCAGGAGCAGCAAACCATGATGGCAACCCTGGTGCGCTATCACCGCAAAGCCATCAAGCTCGACGATCTGCCGCGCTTCACGCTGTTTAAGAAAAAGCAGTTCCTGCCGTTAATTCAGCTTCTGCGTCTGGGCGTGCTGCTGAATAATCAGCGGCAGGCGACCACCACGCCGCCGACGCTGAAGCTGAAAACCGACGATCACCACTGGACGCTGAGCTTCCCGCACGACTGGTTTAGCCAGAACGCGCTGGTCCTGCTGGACCTGGAAAAAGAGCAGCAGTACTGGGAAGCGGTCACCGGCTGGATGCTCAAAATCGAGGAAGAGAGCGCCGACGTCGCCGCGTAACGGCTCAGGCGTCCGCAGTGGACGCCTCTGCTTCCAGCAGTGACTCAAGCGGTGCCGGTCTGCCAATCAGATAGCCCTGCACATAATCGATACCTAGCGCGTGAACCGCGCTACGTATCTCTTCGGTCTCGACATATTCCGCCACCACCAGCATCTTCTTCATGCGCGCCAGATGGCAGATAGACGCCACAATCTGGTAATCCAGACTGTTGTTGACGATATTGCGGATGAAGTCGCCGTCTATTTTGAGAATGTCCGCATCCACGCTTTTCAGCCGCGCGTAGCTCGCATACCCGGTGCCGAAATCATCAATCGCAATGCGCACCCCCATTTTCTGCAGCTGCCGGAGAATGTGGAGCCCCTGCTCCGCGTTGCAGAAGGTGCTGCACTCCGTGACTTCAAAGATCAGCTGCCACGGCTCAATGGCATATTTCACCAGCAGGCGGCTCACCTCAAGCGGGAACTGCACCCGACACACCGTTGAAGGGGCCAGATTAATGGCAAAGCGCTGGCCGGGCAGCCGTTCGCGATGCGCGGCAAGGAAGCGCAGCGTATGCTCCAGCACCCACAAATCCACCCGCGAAGAGAGGCCAAACTCCTGGGCTATCGGCAGAAATTGTTCAGGGGAGATCAAAAGTCCGTTTGCGTCTGTCATCCGCAGCAGGACCTCGTGATAGCTATCACCACGCAGGCCGCGCACGGGCTGAACGAGCAGCGTGAATGCGTTGTTATCCAGCGCACGCTGCAGGCGACTCATCACCGCGACTTTATCCTTCAGGCTGCGCTGCATATGCACGGCTCCGCGCTGCTGAAGATTTTCCGGGTGGTTAGAGGAGAGCGACAGATCGGCAACCACGCCCAGCTCACCCAGCACCAGATAGAGGTGGTTAACTGGCGAACGCACATAGCAATAGCTCACGCCCACCTGCGGCTGCAGCGGCATGCCGTCCCAGACAAAGCGAAACTGCTTGATGTGCTCGTCCAGGGTTTCAATCCGCTGCTGGTGCGATTCGGCGTTAAGGCGAACCGCCATGTCACAGCCCGTCAGGTGATAGACCTGCTCATTGGGCTGGAGCGTGCCATTAATCCATTGCGCCAGCTGCTGTTTGTACTGAATACGCAGTAACACGCCATAGTTACGGCCCAGGATTTCCAGCTCCGGAACGCGGAGTAAACAGAGCGCCGACCACGGGTTTTTCGCCAGAGCGCGCGAGAGCGCCCGCAGGTTAGGCATATGCAGGACCGGGTCGAGCAGCGCCAGCCTGCGGGCGCGTTTGTTCACCGCCCGCTGCCGGGTCGCCAGCATCGACATGTAAATCACCACAAACGAGAAGACCAGATAGCTGGAAGAGGTGATCGCCAGCTGAATGTCGTACCCCTGGTTCACAGGGATATAGCGGTAAAAATAGTGAATAGAGACCAGCAGGATCGGGATCCAGATAATCGAAATCAGCTTATAGCCAAAACGCATCGCGCCCCAGAGCATCACCGGCATCAGCAGCGACAGGGTGTAGTTAGTGGTGAAAATCGAACTGTTTTCATTCATCGGGAGCAGCAGCAGCGAAAGCAGCCCGCCAAGCGCAATGGCCCAAATCAGAAACTCAGCGAGCGTCACCTTTTTGTCTATCTGGGTACGGATCTGCGAGACGAGGCTTTTGAGATAGCGCGGATGACGAATCAGGCGGATCAGCAGATAACTTAACGGCACGCCCGTCAGGCCGCTGACCAGCAAGGCCTGATAGTTGATCAGCGTGCGAATATTGAGGGGGTTAAGCCCCGCCAGGCTCTGGCGGCTCTCATATACGCCCAGATACACCGCAAACTGGAACAGCACCAGAAACAGCGTCGCGGGACAGAAGGCCTGCCAGAAGATGCGCTGCGCCATCAACCGTACGTCGCCGTACGCCGTCATATTGCGTCTGGGCGCAAACACCCGGTAGCCGCCCCAGCTCAGCACTAAAGGGACAATAAAATGGAGCACGCCGGCGACGGTTTCAAACATCCCGACCGACGGGTAATAGCGGATAAACAGCGACAACACGATCCCGGGAAGAGCTCCAGGACCAAAAAACATCATCAGCGAAAGCAAAAACGAGAGCGGTAAATAATAAAGCGCCACTATCCCGTCACCCAGCTGCGTGAACGTATTCGCCACGCTCAGTACGGGAAGTAAAACCACCGGTAAAATAAGCGGCAATGCCCACCAGCGGTGTTTATTGTTTTTCAGGAAAGCGAAAATGTTCATAGATGCCCGGTTAAACCCCTTTTTCTCCAGAGGGAAAATAAAGACAGGCATCCAACCTGACCTGGCGCCGCCCGGCTACATGCAGGGCGAACAGTATGGAGGAGGGATTTTAAATATGAGGGCCGGGAATCCGTTGACATAAATCAAACTATTTTACGCAAATAAGCCTTGCATAGCGTTTTTTTGAAATAATTTTCTTCATATTATCAATATGGTAAATGCAATTATTAATTTCAATAACAACAATTAATGTATACGTTGACGGTTATTTACACATGACGGAATTGACCCTCTCTTTCCGCTGTGCCTTAATATCCCCGTCGCCCAAAAGGGCATGCCCAGGAAAAAAGAGAGTGAGTCAGGCCACGCGTATGCGCAAACGACACCGTTTTAACACCCGAATGACCCGCATCATACTGCTCATCAGCTTTCTGTTTTTCTTTGGCCGCTTCGTTTACTCTTCCATCGGCGCCTGGTATCACCATCAGGACAAAACCCAGTCACAGCAGTCCAGCCTGAACGTCGACGCCGCTGACCGCTAGCCCGCCGCAGTGTCTTGCACCAGCCGAATAATCCCGGCAATCCCTTTGCTGAGGATCTTATCCTGCCGCATCACGATGGCCAGCTGCCGCTGCAGCATGGGCGTGAGCGACATGACGCAGAGCCCTTCACGGTCAGCGTCATGCTCAACCGCCATTCGCGGAACGATACTGTAGCCCAGCCCCACGCGAACCATACGCTTAATCGCCTCAATGCTGCCAAGCTGCATCACCGGCGCGATCGCTAACCCATTGGCCGCAAACCAGCCATCAATCAGCGCCCGCGTACTGCTGCCTGACTCAAAGACAATCAGCGGCTGAGCATGGAGCGCCTGTGGGGTTAATTCCCGGAAAGCGTCCTGCTGCTCCCGCGCCGCGATAAAAACAAACTCCTCGTCCATCACCGGCATAACGTCCAGCGCTCTGCCGCTCACCGGCAGCGTCACCAGCCCCATATCAAGACGGTTCTCTTCGATGGCCCTGACGATATCGAGGGTGTTGCCCGTTGTTACGCCCACCCGCAGGAGCGGATAGTCGCGGCGCAGCTGCTCCAGCAGGGGTGGCAGAAGATGGATGCAGGCCGTCGCCCCCGTGCCAAGGGTAATGGTCCCGCTGACATCGTGGCTGAACGCGCTCACGGACAGGAGGGTTTCGTCCACGACCTGCTGAATGCGCTCCCCGTGCGCCAGCAATGCCTCTCCGGCCGCCGTGGCCTTAATGCCCCGCCCGGTACGTTCCACCAGCCGCGTTTGCAGAAACTGCTCCAGCTGGCGTATTTGCAGGCTGACCGCGGGCTGGGAAATGCCCAGCAGATCCGCCGCCGCCGAAAAGCTGCCGCGCTGGATCGCCAGGCGGAACGTCGCGAGATAGCCGAGGTTAAGCGTCGTCATTCAAAGTTTCTCTTATACAGCGCATAAGGTTGCAGGCCTGCCAGCACAATACCGCGCTCGCTATGCTCAGGACAACTGCATAACGGAATGAAAAACAATGGAAACACCTGCCCTGCCTCGTCGCCTTGCCCTCACTGCCGGATGTCATCAACTCCTCAACTGGGGGATCTCATTTTATATGCCCGGCACCTTTGCGCGGGCGATTTCAGCCGATCGGGGTTGGTCAGCACCGCAGATTTACCTCGGCCTGACGCTGGCGATGCTGGTGATGGCGGCGGTCTCCCCTTACGTCGCCCGCCTGCTGGCACGCTTTGGCGGACGGAGGGTGGTGATGGGCGGAACGCTGCTGATTGCTGCAAGCTGCGCCGGTATGGCGTATACCCGGACGCTGTCTGGCTGGTACTGCGCCTGGCTACTGTGCGGCATCGGGATGCGCCTGTCGCTGTATGACGCACTGTTCGCCGCGCTGGTTAACCTGTACGGCCAGCAGGCACGCGGGACCATCTCACGTATTACGCTGATGGGCGGGCTGGCGTCCGCCGTCTTCTGGCCGCTGGGAGAGGCTTTGCTCAATGTGATGGCATGGCAGGACGCGCTGAAGATCTACGCCCTGTCCGGATTACTGAGCGCCCTGCTTCTTCGCCACTTCCCGCGTCAGCGCTTTGTGGTGAAGCCAAAAGCGAGCGCGCCGGTCTCGCCCCAAGATAGGCGTAACGGCTGGCTGTATGCGACCTTTATTGCGCTCATTACCTTTGTCTCAAGCGGGACCTCTACCCACCTCCCCGAGTTTATCGCCAGTTTCGGCCTGCCGGTCGCGGTCGGCATGCTGTGGGGGATCGGCCAGACGGGCGCGCGCTTTATGGAGGTGCTGGCGGGAGCACGCTTAACCCCTTTAAAACTTACGCTTTTTACTGCCATTGCCATGCCGCTTTGTTTTCTCATCGGGCTGAGCAGCACCCTGTTTGTCTGGTGTGCCGCCGGATTTGTGCTGGGCTATGGCGCAATTAACGGGCTGGTAACTATTGTCAAAGCGACCCTGCCGCTGGAGCTATTCAGCGCGGAACGTTACGCCAGCCGGACAGGCATGCTTCTCATCCCGGGGCAGCTGATGGCCGCAGCTTCTCCGTTTGCCTTTGCATGGCTGAATAAAACGCTGGGGATCGCGGGTGCAATGTGGGTTTCAATGGGGCTGACGCTGGTAATTGCCGGGCTGGCGATAGCGATTGTGCGCCGTCCCGGGAGGCAAAGTGTATCGCACTGTATCCAGAACCCTGCGCTGACAAACGGGTACAAAACGCCGCCTCCGGCAAATATCTCCGATACATAAAAATGGTTTTCTTTCCCTGTCGCCATTCAGAACCGATGAGGAGAGAAACCGATGATCCGTCGTTATGCACTTATCCCCCTGCTTTTCCTGGCATCTGTAGCCCATGCCCGGGCCACACCGCTGGACAACCTGAGCGCCGCGGACGTTAACGGCCCCGCCGCCGTTGCGCCGCTGGCGCAGCCGCAGCCGCCCGCCAGGCTGATCGTCGATCCCCCGCTCGCTGGCCCGCTGAGCAAAGGCGCGGTGTTTATTCAGTACCGGGCCGAAAACCTGCGCATCGAACCGGTGTTCGGCCCCGAGGCGCTCAAGGTAACCCCGCGTATCGGACACATTCACGTGGTGGTGGACGGCGCGCCGTGGCACTGGGCTGACGCCAGCGGCGAGCCGGTGATCCTGGTGGGGCTGCCCGCCGGCAAGCACAAGGTAACGATTATCCTGGCCGACCCGACGCACAAGCCGCTCGATCACAAAACCATTGAATTCACCGTTCCGCCCCACGCGGCGGTCCACCATTTTTAAGGAGTCTGAAGATGAAAGCACTGTCTGTAGTGACGGCGGGCCTGCTGGCCTTTTCCGCCAGCGCCTTTGCACAAAGTAAAACCAGCGTTGTGCTGGTGCACGGCGCGTTTGCCGACGGCAGCAGCTGGAATAAGGTGATCGCCCTGCTGCAGAAGCAGCACGATGAGGTGATTGCCGTCCAGCTCCCGCTCACCTCGCTTAAGGATGACGTTGCGGCCACAAAGCGGGCCATCGCCCGTGCGCAGGGTGACGTGGTTCTGGTGGGCCACTCCTGGGGTGGCACCGTGATTAGCGAGGCGGGTAACGATGCGCGGGTAAAAACGCTGGTGTATGTGGCGGCATTCGCGCCGGATTCCGGCCAGTCGACGGCAGATCTGGCAGGAAGCTACCCTGCACCACCGGGCAGCGCGGGCATTGCCAAAACGGCTGACGGCTATTTATTCCTGCCGACAGGAGCCGTCAGGAAGGACTTCGCGCCGGATGTGAAGCCAGAAGAACAAAACGCTATCGCGGCCACGCAGGGGCCAATTAAGGCCGATGCGTTTGGTGAAAAGGTCACCAACGCGGCGTGGCATGATAAACCAAGCTGGTTTGTGGTCAGCAAGAATGACCGAATGATCAACCCGGAGCTTGAGCGCGCCATGGCGAAGACGATCCATGCGAAAACCGCCGAGGTGGCGGCGAGCCACGTGTCGATGGTAAGCCAACCGGAGGCCATCGCCCGGACGATTGAGCAGGCGAGGCGGATGCACTGAGGACAATTCGCCCGGCGGCGCTACGCTTGCACGGGCCTACGATTTCGTAGGTCGGGTAAGTGCAGCGCCACCCGACAAAAAAGGCCGTCTCAGCCCCCACCATCCGCGGGATAATCATGATTAATCCACGCGTGGTCCTTTTCCCACGTAAACATCCATTTGCGCACCGGGCCGGCCATCACGTTAAGGTAGTAACTGTCATACCCGGCCATCGTCGCCACCGGGTGATATCCCTTCGGCACCATCACCACGTCGCGATTGTAGACCGCCATACACTCATCCAGCGTTCTGTCGTCGGTGTAGACCCGCTGCATGCAGAACCCCTGCTCCGGATTGAGGCGATGGTAGTAGGTCTCCTCCAGATACGTCTCCTGAGGCGGGTTATCCGTGTCGTGCTTGTGGCTCGGGTACGAGCTGGTGCAGCCATCGTTAGTCCATACCTCCACCACCAGCAGGCTGTCAGCCGGTTTGTCTTCCGGCAGAATGTTGTGCACGTAGCGCTGGTTGTGGCCCTTGCCGCGCGCCTCGGCGTCGATGTCCTGCGGGGCTATCAGCCGCGTCGGATACGAGCCCTTGCCCGGCGCGGCGCAGACCGCCAGCTCCAGCTTCGTCAGCGCCTTCACCTGCACCGTCTCCCGCGGGGCGACGTACACCGCCCACGGCTTGATGCGCTCGAACGGGCTCATCCGCTCGCCGATGTCGTTAAACTGCGCGGAAGGGGTGCTGATGGAGGCCCGTCCGGCGACCAGCACCAGACAGCGCTCTTCGCTGACGGCGCGCAGCGTCAGCGTCTGCCCCTCCTGCAGCTCATACGCCTCAAACCCGACGTAGCCCCACCCCGCGCTTTCCGGCGTAACGGACTGGGTTCGCCCCTCTGCGTTCGGCTGTTGCCAGCGTGATAACAGACGTGACATGTCCCCTCCTCAAATCAGTCCGGCGTCGCGCGCCAGGCGGCTCAGGTTGTTGTACCCCAGACGGGCGTAGGTCAGCGGATGGGCAATCGCCGGATCCTGCTCCGCCTCGACCACCAGCCAGCCGTGATAATCCTGCGCCTTCAGCAGCCGCATAATCGGCGGGTAATCGACGCAGCCGTCGCCCGGCACGGTAAACACGCCGCTCAGCACCGCATCGAGGAAGCTGGTTTTGCGGTTTTTGACGTCCGCCAGCACGTCGGCGCGCACGTCTTTGCAGTGAACGTGGTTGATGCGCGACGCCCAGCGCTGCGCTACCGCCAGCGGGTCGGCCCCGGCAAAGGTCAGGTGGCCGGTATCCAGCAGCAGTCCAACCTCGTCGCCGGTGTGGGCCATCAGGTTGTCCACGTCCTCGGCGGACTCAATCACCGTGCCCATATGGTGATGGTAGGCAATCTGCACCCCCTGCTGCTGGGTGTAGCGGGCAAATTCGGTGAGCTTCTCGCCGTACTTCTTCCAGCGCTCATGCGGGAAGCGCGGGCGCAGATGCACCGGCGTCTGCTGCTCGCCGTGAATGCAGCCGCTCACTTCTGCAAAGACCAGCACCTTCGCTCCCAGCTCGCGCAGCAGCGTCAGGTGGGACTGCACGGCGGCGATCTCCTCCTCCACGCTGCGCTCCAGCAAGCGGCCGGAGTACCAGCCGGAGACCAGCTTCAGGTCGTGGCGCTGCAAAATCGGGCCAAGCAGGCGCGCTTCGCGCGGGAATTTGTTGCCCAGCTCGAAGCCGGCAAAACCGGCCTCTTTTCCTTCGCTCAGGCAGGTCTCCAGCGACGTCTCCGCGCCAAGGGAAGGCAGATCGTCGTTCGTCCATGTCAGCGGGTTAATGCCTAATTGCACACTCATTGTCGTCTCCATTATGCGTGTCCGCGCTCGCGCCACCAGGCGATAAGCTGCAGGTAATTGTCCCGGATGCGCGCCACCAGCTGCGCATCGTCAATATCGTGCTTCAGCCACGCGCGGGAGGCATCGCCAAACAGCGTGCGCCCCACGGCGAAGCCTTTTACCAGCGGCTGCCCCGCTGCGGCTTTGAAGCCGGCGCGCAGCTGTTCTGCCGGGGCGTCCAGGCCGAGGATCACCACCCCGCGGCAGTGCGGGTCCCGGCGGTCGATAATCTCGCTCAGCGCCGTCCAGCCGTCGGCGGAAAGCGGCGGCAGCTTCCACCAGTCCGGGTAGATGCCCAGGTTGTAGAAGCGGGAGATGGCGCGCAGGTAGAGCTCGTCGCTGCGCGGCATGGTCGCAGGCAGGATCACCTCCAGCAGCAGCTCGTGCCCGGACCGGCAGCAGGCGTGGTACACCTCGGCAATTTTCTGCTCCTGCTCCAGGCGCAGGCCGTGGGCATCTTCCGGATGGAAGAAGACCAGACACTTCACCACGTGCTCCTGCGGCCAGCTGATAAGCTGGGTGCCGATGTTGCCGTGCTCCATCTCCAGCGGCCGGGAGCCCGGCAGCTCAATGGGGCGACCAATCCACCACCCTTCCCCGGTGATCGCGTTCAGCGCGTCCTGACCAAAGGTGCCGTCGCACAGCAAGCCCGCTTTGCCCTCCAGCCCGGCGCGGCTCGCCGCCTCGCGGCTGGCCTGCAGGATCAGCTGCTTCAGTGCCGGAATGCGCTTAAGCGACGCGCCGCACTGCATCGCCATATCCTCAAGCTGGCTGCGGTGATCGAAGGCCATCACGCACAGCTCCGGCCATTCGCGGCGGCGGGTGGTCACCCGGTGGAGATGGTTAAGACGCGGGTCGAGATCCGGGCGCGGTACGTTCGCGGCGCGGGAAAGATAGTCATCCAGCTCGATTTTGCTCGGCATGGCCGGGGCGCAGCCGTGGCGCGAGACCACCAGCGCGCCGCAGGCGTTGGCGTAGCGGCACGCCTGCTCCCAGCCCTCGTCGTTCAGGTAGCCGCGCAGCAGGCCGGACATAAACGCGTCCCCCGCGCCGAGGACGTTCAACACCTCCACGCGCACGCCGGTGACCGTCAGGCCGTCGTCCAGCCGGGGCGGAATGGCGTCGGTGTAGACCGAGCAGCCGAGCGCGCCGCGTTTGCAGACCAGCGCTGCGTCACTGACGGCGCGCACCTGCCCCAGCGCCTGCAGGGTATCCGTGCTGCCGCCCGCAATGTGAAACTCCTCTTCGGTGCCGACAATGACGTCGAAGAGGTGCAGCACCTCCTGCAGCTCGCGGGTGACCTTATCGGCGGCGATAAAGCGCGTTTCGCCGTCGCCTAAGGAGGTGAGCCCCCACAGCACCGGACGGTAGTCGATGTCCAGCACCGTGCGCACGCCGTGACGGCGGGCATAGCCCAGCGCCGTCAGCACCGCCTCGCGGGTCTGAGGATGAGAAAGGTGAGTCCCGGTGATGGCAAGACAACGTGCGGAGGCAATGTAGCTTTCGTCCACATCGCTGGCCGTAATGGCCATATCCGCGCAGTTATCGCGATAAAAAATTAAGGGAAAGGTGTCCCGGTCTTTAATACCGAGTAGCACCAGCGCCGTGAGGCGTTGTTTATCGGTAATCAGATGGCTGGTATCGCAGCCCACCTGGTTGAGCTCTTCGCGCAGGAAGCGGCCCATATGTTCATCGCCAACGCGCGCCAGCATCGACGAGCGCAGGCCCTGGCGCGCGGTGCCGTACGCCACGTTGCCGGAGGATCCGCCGAGGTATTTGGCGAAGCTCGACACATCTTCCAGGCGGGCACCAATCTGCTGGCTGTAGAGGTCTACCGCCACGCGGCCCATGCATATCACATCAAACTGCTTTTCCACGTTGATACCTCATCAGACAATGTCGTTCACGTTCAGCCAGCGGCCTTCCCGGTGCGAGAGCGCAATCGCGTCCAGCACGCGCGACACCTTCCAGCCCTCTTCGAAGTCCGGCCACATCGGCGCGTCGGCGGCAATGCCATCCACCAGGTCGCGCACTTCCACCGTTTTTTGATCGTTAAAGCCAATCCCGTGGCCCGCGCCCATGCAGAACGCGGCGTAGTCCGGGTGCGCCGGGCCGACGAGCAGCGTGCGGAACCCCTGACGGTTCACCGGATCGTCATGCAGATAAAGCTTCAGCTCGGCCATGCGCTCCTGGGTGAAGCTGATGGCGCCTTTCGTCCCGGTGATGACGTACGACAGCCCCATCTTGCGGCCGCAGGCAACGCGGGAGGTTTCAATCACGCCCTGCGCACCGCCCGCAAAACGCACCATCGCGTGGGCCTGGTCCTCGTTTTCGACGGCAATCATCTCTGACGATCCGGCCTTCGCCGGGCGTTCAGGGACCACGATCTTCAGGTCGCCGCAGACCTGCTCGATATCCCCCACCAGGTACTGGGCCATATTGACGATATGCGCCGCGAGGTCGCCCAGCGCGCCCAGCCCGGCGGTCTCTTTAAAGCAGTGCCAGTGAATGGGAGCGCGCGGGTCGGCCATATAGTCTTCGTTGTGGGTGCCGTAGAAGTGGATCACTTCGCCAATCTCGCCGCGGGCAATAATCTCCTTCGCCAGCTGCGCCGTTGGGTTCTTCATGTAGTTGAACCCCACCAGCGTTTTCACCCCGGCCCGCTTCGCGGCGTCGACCATCTCGCGCGCGTCGTGGGCGTTCAGCGCAAGCGGCTTCTCCGAGTAGACGTGCTTGCCGTGGCGGAGCGCCTCCAGCGCCATCTCTTTATGCAGGTGGTTGGGTGAGCAAATATCCACCACGTCAATGGCCGGGTCGGCCACCAGCGCCCGCCAGTCGCCCGTGGAACGGTTGAAGCCAAACGCCCGCGCGCGCTCTGCCGCCAGCTCCGGCGTGACTTCCGCCACCATCTCGCGCACCAGCCTGCCGCGCAAGTTGAACACCGTCGGGGCCTGGGCATAGGCGATAGCGTGCGCCTTGCCGATATACCCGGTGCCAATCAATCCAATACGAACCTCTTTCATCGTGTTCCTCACAGTGCGCCGCGACGGCTTTTGGCATAGGTATCGAATGCCACCGCCAGAACGATAATTAATCCGGTGATAATCTGCTGGTAGTAGGCCGAGACGTTCATCAGCACCAGGCCGTTAATCAGAATACCCATTATGATGGAGCCGATAATGGTGCCGCCGATGCGCCCGTAGCCGCCCATCAGCGAGGTACCGCCGATCACCACCGAGGCGATGACGCGCAGTTCAAAGGAGATCCCGGCCACCGCCTCGGCGCTTCCCAGACGCGCGCTCAGGATGAAGCCCGCCAGACCCGCCAGACAGCCGATCAGCACGTAGACGCTGACCAGCACGCGCTTGACGTTGACCCCCGCCAGGCGCGCCGCCTCCGGGTTGCCGCCGATGGCGTAGACGAAGCGGCCCCAGCGGGTTTTGTGCAGCGCCAGATAGCCGCCGACGGCGACGATGGCAAAGATCCAGATCGGAATGGAGATGCCGAGCAGCTCCCCGCGCCCCCACCAGCGGTAGCCCTGATCGAAACCGGCGATCGGCGCGCCGTCGTTAATCACCAGCGTCAGGCCGCGCCAGATGGTCATCCCGCCGAGGGTGACGATGAACGGCGGCAGGCGCAGGCGGGTGACGCCCAGGCCGTGCAGGAAGCCAATCGCCGTGCCCATCGCCAGACATATCCCCAGCCCGATCAGCCAGCTCATGCCGCCCCATGCATTCGGGTCTACGGTGGTGAAGTTATCGCCCTTGATCACGTACGCCGCGGTCATGGCGCACACCGCCAGAATGGAGCCCACGGAGAGGTCGATCCCGGCGGTCAGAATGACGAACGTCATCCCCACGGCCATGATCCCGTAGATGGAGACTTCGGTCAGGATGTTGAAAATATTGCGTTCAGAGAAAAAGTTGCTGTTCTGCGACTGGAAGAAGATCAGCAGCAGGATCATGAAAATCAGCACCCCGAAGCGCTCGAAGAAGGCGATGGGATCGATGCGTCCGGCGCGTTTGACCGGGGCCTGCGTTTTAGAAATCATCTGCGTCATGAGAAACTCCGTTATGCCGCGTTCAGGGCGTTGTGGTTGATGGCCATCATCGTCATCAGCCGTTCTTCGTTAGCGTCGTCACCGTGGATCTCGCCGGTCACCCGGCCTTCGCTGAGGGTGATGATCCGGTCAGACACCGCCATCACTTCAGGCAGATCGGAGGAGATCACGATCACCGCCACGCCCTTTTTCGCCATGTCAAACAGCACCTGGTGCACTTCCGATTTGGTCCCCACGTCGATGCCGCGCGTCGGCTCATCGACGATCAGCACCCGCGGGTTAAGCGCCATGCAGCGCGCGAGGATCACCTTTTGCTGGTTGCCGCCGGAGAGCTTGCGCACCTCCTGCGCGCTGTTGACCATTTTGATCTGCAGCGCCTGGCGGTAGGACTCAATCAGATCGTCCTCTTTGCGGGTGTTCACGAACCAGCGCCACTGCAGCAGCGAGGAGAGACAGGAGAGCGACAGGTTGTCGCGAATCGACAGCCCCAGCACCGCCCCCTCTTTTTTGCGATCTTCCGGCACCAGCGCCACGCCCTGGTCCAGGGCATACAGCGGGTCGCGCGGCTGGTACGGCACGCCGTCCAGCTCAAAGCTCCCCGAGGTAAACGCGTCTGCACCAAACAGGCAGCGCGCCACCTCGGTACGCCCCGCGCCCACCAGCCCGGCAATGCCTAATACCTCCCCGGCGTGGACGTGGAAGCTGATGTCGTGCAGGGCGATACCGTGCGGATCCAGCGGCGGCTTTTCGCGGCTCAGCCCCTTCACCGCCAGGCGGACGGGTTTGTCTTCATGATGGGTTTCGCTGGCGGGGCGGCGGTTAAAGGCCACGTCGCGCCCGACCATCAGTCGGATCAGCTGTTCGACGTTAGTCTCCGCCACCGCGCCGGTGCCGGTGAAACGGCCGTCCTGGAAAACGGTGAAGCGATCGCAGAGCTGGAAAACTTCGTGCAGACGGTGGGTAACATAAATAATGCTCACGCCGCGGTTTTTAAGCTCGCGCACCACGCGGTGCAGGCTTTCCACCTCGCTGTCGCTCAGCGCGGCGGAAGGTTCGTCCATGATGATTAACCGGGCGTTGAGGGTCAGCGCGCGGGCGATCTCCACCATCTGCTGCTGGGCGACGCTCAGACGGGCCACCGGCGTGGTCGGCGCAACGTTCAGTTGCAGGTAATCGAGAATAACCTGCGCCTCCTGGTTGACCGCCTTTTCGTCGACGATCAGGTTACGCCTGCGCGGCTCGCGCCCGAGAAACATGTTTTCCGCGACGGTCATGTTGGGCAGCAGGTTGAATTCCTGATAGATGGTGATAATGCCCTTGTTTTGACGTTCCACCGGGGAGTCGTCCACCGGCAGCGTTTCGCCGTTGAACCAGATATCCCCGCGGGTTTGCGGCTGCGCGCCTGCGAGCGCCTTCAGTAGCGTGGATTTTCCCGCCCCGTTTTCCCCCAGCAGGGCGTGGATCTCCCCCGCGCCGACGGTCAGTTGGGCGCTGCTCAGCGCCCAGACGCCGGAAAAGCTTTTTGCCAGGTCGGTCACTTTCAGTAAGGGTTGCGACATCGGTCTGCTCCTCCTCATGATGAGCCGCCAAAGGCGGCTCGGGACATATCAGTTACCGGCCTCACCGATACGCTCAGCCTGCTGCAGGTTCTCTTTGGTGATCAGCGTCGGCGGGTAGTCGGCCCCGGTGATGGCTTTCTTCTCGCGCACGTTGGCCACCAGCTGGCTCATCGCCGTCTGCACCGCAAAGCCCGGACGCTGATCCGCCGTTACCGCCAGCCAGCCGTCGCGCACGCGGGCCAGCGCTTCCGGCACCGCATCAAACCCGGTCACGAGGATCTCACCCGGCTTCACGCCCTGGCTTTGCAGCGCTTCAATCGCCCCCAGCGCCATGTCGTCGTTGGCGGAGAGGATCACCTGCGGGCGTTTCGGCAGCGAGGGCAGCACGCTTTCAACGATGCGCATCCCTTCGGAACGCATCCAGTTGCCGGTCTGATCGGCGACGATCTTGTACTTATCCCCGCCCGCCTTCAGGCTGTCGCGGATCCCCTTAGTGCGTTCAATATTGGAGGAGGAGCCCGGCTGGCCGGTCAGCAGAATGATCTCCGCGCCGTCGGGGAATTTGGTTTTAACGAAGTCGCCAATCGCCTGGCCGCCCTTGTAGTTGTTGGCTCCAAAGTGCGGCACTTTCTTCTGGCTGTCGACGGAGCGGTCAAGGGTGACCACCGGCAGCTTCGCATCCTGAATTTCATCCACCGCGCTTGAGACCGCGTTGACGTCGTTCGGTGAGACGATAAAGCCCTGCGCCCCGCGGGTGATGGCGTTTTCCAGGTCAGCCACCTGCTTCGGTGAACTGCCCTGCCCGTCCAGTACCTGAAGCTTCACGCCCATCTCTTTTGCGGCTTTCACCGCCGTGCGCTGCATGTGAACTTCAAACGGCATCGCCAGGTTTGGCGTACTGAAAACAATCTGCTCGTTTTCGGCGAGGGCGGCCCCGGATGTCATGGCGATGAGGGCGGCTAAGATCAGTTTTTTCATTATTATGTCTCTCTGTGTAGGGTTGGTGTGTTTAGAGGACGATCTCGCGCTGGCTGCGCAGCGACTCCAGCGCTTTATCCGCAAGGTACAGCGCACGTTCACCATCATCGCCGCTGCAGTCAGGCACCGCTTCGCCGCGTAATACCGCAACAAAGTGCTCCCATTCCGCGGCGTAAGCGGATTTGTAGCGCTGCAGGAAGAAGTGTTCCGGCAGCGCGCTGGTGCAGCCCTGTTTGCCATAGTGCTGCACCTGGTTTTCCAGGATATTGCCCGCGCACAGAAGGCCTTCGGAGCCGTGCAGCTCCAGGCGCTGGTCGTAGCCGTAAGATGAGCGGCGGCTGTTGACGATGGTCGCCATTGCGCCGGAGGCGTATTTCAGAACGATAAACGCGGTGTCGATATCCCCCGCCTCGCCAATCGCCGGATCCACCAGGTTGCTGCCCTGGGCATACACCGACACCGGCTCTTCGCCCATGATGAAGCGGGCCATGTCGAAGTCGTGAATGGTCATATCGCGAAACATGCCGCCGGAGACGCGCACGTACTCTGCGGGCGGCGGAGACGGATCGCGGGAGATGATCAGCAGCGATTCCGGTTTGCCGATGCGCCCGGCCTGGGCGTCGGTTTTCACGCGGCGGAACTGCGGGTCAAAGCGGCGGTTAAAGCCGATGAACAGCGGCACGTCGTACTCTTTAACCACCTTCAGGCAGTCGCGCACGCGGGCGAGGTCAAGGTGGACCGGCTTTTCGCAGAAGATAGCCTTGCCGTGGCGGGCGGCCATTTCAATCAGATCCGCGTGGGTATCGGTGGCGGAGGCGATCAGCACGGCGTGAACGTTAGGGTCGGTCATCGCCTCATCCAGGCTCTGCTGGCGGGCCTGATACTGCGCGGCGAGGCGGGTGGCAAATTCCTGATTCGGGTCAACCACGGACCAGAGCGTGGTCGCGCCGTGGCTGGCGATGTTAGCTGCATGTACCTGGCCAATTCGGCCAGCGCCCAGTAAAGCAATGTTAAACATAACGGCTCCCGGTGTTGGTGAATGCTGTGAACTAACGACCCTATAAATAAAACATTTATTTCATTTTTATAAATAGTGAAAATTATGTTTTTGAGTGTGGGTTAACACTTTTGAGATGAATGAGATAAATTTTGTTATCAATCTCACAACATGACGGGAGAGATGCCCCCGCCATTACAAAGGGGCGAGGGAGAAAAAACCGCACCGATCCGTCCCCTCTCCCTGTGGGAGAGGGTTAGGGTGAGGGGAAAATAAAAATGAAATGAAAATTTCGTTACGTCGGAAAAACTCAATACTGGCGGGCTTTTTTCACCTGCGCCTGCGTTTGTTCCGCAGCCTCACGCACGGCAGAAGACTCTGCCACCTGCGCGTCACCGGTTCGCCACCAGGAGGCGTAGTCGTGGGTCATGGTCTTCGGCAGCACCTTGATGTCCAGCAGCGTCGGGCCCGGATGCGCCCGGGACGCCTCAAGCGCCGCCAGCAGGCTTTGCTCATCGTTTACCCGCCACGCGCGGCAGCCGTAGCTCTCCGCGTTTTGCGCAAAATCGACCTTTACCAGCGGCCCGTCGAGCCGCCCGGTTTCCGGGTTGCGCTGGCGGTTTTCCGTGCCAAAGCTGCCCATCCCGTGCCCCATCTGCAGGTTGTTGATGCAGCCGAAGCTGGCGTTATCAAACAGCAAAACGGTGACCTTAATCCCCTCCTGCACGGCGGTTTGCAGCTCGGAGTGCAGCATCATGTAGGAGCCATCCCCCACCATGGCGTACACCGGCAGCCCGGGTCTGGCGAGCTTCGCGCCGATGGCCGCCGCAATCTCGTAGCCCATGCAGGAGTAGCCGTACTCCAGGTGATAGCTGTCCGGCGTTTTGACCTGCCAGAGGCGCTGTAAATCGCCCGGCAGCGAACCGGCCGCGCCCACCACAACGGCGTTATCTTCAACATGCTGGTTGATCAGCCCCAGCACCCGCGTCTGGGTCAGGCGGGTGTTGAGCGTCTCGCCGTATTCCGCCAGCTGCGCATCCATGTGCCCCGCCACTTCAGGCGCGTCGTCAGGGCGCCACTGGCGATCCCACAGGCGGCGGCACTCGTCGCGCCAGGCGGATTTCGCCTGGGCGATCGTTTCTCCCCAGCCGCTGCGGTAATCCCTGAGCGCGTGGGTTAATGCCTGGAGTCCGGTTTGGGCATCGGCAATCAGCGCGGTGGCGTCCAGCTTCAGGGCGTCAAACTCGGCCACGTTCAGCAGCAGGAATTCAACGTCCGGGTGGGAAAAGAGCGCCTTAGAGCCGGTGGTAAAATCGGTCAGGCGGGTGCCGATGCCGATCACCAGGTCAGCCTGTGGCGCAAGCTGGTTAGCGGCCATTCCCCCCGTTACCCCTACGCCGCCCAGATTAAGTGGGTGGTCACTTACCAGCGCCCCCTTTCCGGCCTGGGTTTCGGCAAACGGCAGCTGCAGCGTCTCGACAAATTCGCGAAACGCCTCATGTGCGCCGGAATAGCGCACGCCGCCGCCGCACACCACCAGCGGACGACGTTTGCGGGCGATCAGCGCCCGCGCCTGCGCCAGACGCTGCGGGTCAGGCGGACGACGCTCAATGTGGTGCACGCGACGCGCGAAGAAGCTCAGCGGGTAATCCCAGGCTTCTCCCTGCACGTCCTGCGGCAGGCAGATGGTCACCGCCCCGGTATTGGCGGGGTCAGTAAGCGTTCGCATCGCGCTTAGCATGGCGCTCATCAGCTGCTCGGGGCGGTTAATGCGGTCCCAGTAGCGGGAGACCGGACGGAAGCAGTCGTTGGTGCTGATGCTGAGATCGTGATACTGCTCGATCTGCTGCAGCACCGGGTCCGGCTGTCGGCTGGCGTAGATATCGCCCGGCAGCAGTAAAAGCGGGATGCGGTTCGCGGTGGCGGTTGCCGCGGCGGTCACCATGTTGGCGGCGCCCGGCCCGACCGAGGAGGTGACGGCAAAAATGCGCTGGCGGCGGTGCTGTTTGGCGAATCCCGTCGCCATGTGAGCGATACCCTGCTCGTTGCACCCCTGCATGATTTTCAGATGACCGGGCTCCTGCTCCAGCGCCTGGCCGATACCCAGCACGTTGCCGTGCCCAAAGATGGTCGCCACGCCCTCGACAAAGGGCGTTTCATTGCCATCCACGCTGACGTACTGTTGATTAAGGAACCGGACCAGCGCCTGGGCCATGGTCATACGTTCGGTTTGCATAACGCCTCCTGTCAGCCCAGCGTCGGCATGGAGAACGCAGCGCTTGTCTCCTGCTGCATTTCCGGCCAGCGCGCGGTGATGGTTTTCATTCGGGTGTAGAAGCGCACGCCGTCGCTGCCGTGGACGTTGAGCGCGCCAAAAATCGAGCGCTTCCAGCCGCCGAAGCTGTGGAACGCCATCGGCACCGGGATCGGCACGTTGACTCCCACCATGCCCGCCAGCGCCTCTTCGCAGAAGCGGCGCGCGCAGCCGCCGTCGCGGGTGAAGATCGCTGAACCATTACCATATTCATGGCGGTTAATCAGGTCCACCGCGCTGGCATAATCTGCTACGCGCACCACAGAAAGCACCGGGCCGAAAATTTCTTCTTTATAGATGGTCATCTCCGGGGTGACGTTATCGAACAGCGTCGGCCCGACGAAGTAGCCCTGCTCGTGCCCCTTCACGCTGAAGCCGCGACCGTCCACGCGAAGTTTTGCCCCCTGCGACTCGCCGCTGTCGATGTAGCCCAGCACCTTGCTGCGGTGCGCGGAGGAGATAAGCGGCCCCATTTCGTTTTCCGGCGTCTGGTCCAGGCCCGGCCCGACGCGCAGCACGGCAATCTGTTTTTCCAGCCGGGCGCAGAGGTCATCGGCGGTTTTATCCCCCACAGCCAGTACCACCGAGAGTGCCATGCAGCGTTCCCCCGCCGCGCCGTAGGCCGCGCCCATAATGGCGTTGGCCGCCATCTCCATGTCGGCATCCGGCATGAGAATGCAGTGGTTTTTCGCGCCGCCCAGCGCCTGACAGCGCTTACCGTGGGCGGACGCGGTCTGGTAAATGTATTCCGCAATCGGCGTGGAGCCGACAAAGCTCACCGCCTGCACGCGCGGGTCGGTCAGGAGCACGTCAACGGACTCTTTATCGCCCTGCACCACGTTGAAGACGCCGTCCGGCAGTCCAGCCTCTTTCAACAGCTGCGCCAGCGCCAACGCGAGCGAAGGGTCTTTTTCCGACGGTTTCAGCACGAAGGTGTTGCCGGTCGCCAGCGCAATCGGGAACATCCACATCGGCACCATCGCCGGGAAGTTAAACGGCGTGATCCCGGCGCAGACGCCGAGCGGCTGCATCAGCGAGTGGCTGTCGACGCCGGTACCGACATTCGCCGAGTGTTCACCCTTTTGCAGATGCGGGATACCGCAGGCAAATTCCACCACTTCCAGACCGCGGGTCAGTTCACCCACCGCGTCGGAGAAGACCTTGCCGTGCTCTTCGCTGATGATGCGGGCCAGGCGCTCCATGTTCTCCTCCAACAGAGCCTTGAAGCGGAACATCACGCGCGCGCGCTTAAGCGGAGCCTGGCGCGCCCACGCAGGAAACGCCTGCTGCGCGGCGGCAATCGCCTGTTCGGTTTCCCGCGCCGTACTCATCACCACCTGGCGGATTTGCTCGCCGGTGGCCGGGTTGAAGATCGCCTGAACGCGCTGGCCTGAACCGGTGACACATTCGCCGTGAATAAAATTCGCTACCGTCTCCATCCTTAACCTCTCGCTGTTGATACGTGACTGTTACCTGAACGCTGTGTACTGAACACTATATATGAAACAAATATTCCATTTTAAGTTGAAATAAAATAAATAATGATTATTGTGATCAAGGATGGATTTTTATGTTAACAGCCAGCAACACTGACGCCGCGTGCGCTATTAAAGGATTTCGGGCGAGGAAATGACTGAAGCTTCTGTTTCATTTTTGCTGCCAGATGGATGGCCGACATTTAAAAGACGCGGTTTTGCG
This sequence comes from Enterobacter asburiae, assembly GCA_011754535.1. Classification (NCBI taxonomy): domain Bacteria; kingdom Pseudomonadati; phylum Pseudomonadota; class Gammaproteobacteria; order Enterobacterales; family Enterobacteriaceae; genus Enterobacter; species Enterobacter asburiae. The sequence continues at coordinate 3,547,433 of JAAQVN010000001.1, forward strand.
TTTAGAATCATAAGACTGTATTTGGGGGATAAGATGACGACAGCAACCAGCCTGAACGAACTGCAGCAGCAAATCCGCGATCGCTACGATAGCCTGAGCAAGAGGCTGCAGCAGGTCTCCCGCTACGTGCTGGATAATACCAACAGCGTGGCCTTTGATACGGTTGCCGTCATTGCCGAGCGCGCCGACGTGCCGCCGTCGACGCTGATCCGCTTTGCCAACGCCTTTGACTTCACCGGCTTCAACGAAATGAAACAGCTGTTTCGTATGAACCTGGTTGAGGAGACCGCCAGCTACAGCGACCGCGCCCGGCTGTTCCGCGAAATGGAGAGCGAGGCCGTGCCGGAAACGCCGCTCGATATCCTGCAGGAGTTCGCCCGCTCGAACGCGCAGGCGCTACAGCAGCTGGCCGCCCGCGCCGAGCCGGAAATGCTGGAGCGCGCGGTACAGCTGCTGGCAGATGCTGACACCATCTACATCGCCGGACTGCGCCGCTCCTTTAGCGTCGCGGCCTACCTCACCTATGCCCTGAGCCACCTCGAGTGCCGCCCTATCCTGCTCGACGGCATGGGCGGCATGCTGCGCGAGCAGATCAGCCGTATTAAGGCGCGGGACATTGTGGTGTCGATCAGCTTCTCGCCGTACGCGGAAGAGACGGTGATGGTCAGCGAAACCGCCGCCAGCGTCGGCGCACGGCAGATTGTGATTACGGACAGCCAGATAAGCCCCCTGGCGACGTTCAGCGATCTCTGCTTTGTGGTGAAAGAGGCGCAGGTGGATGCGTTCCGGTCACAGTCGGCAACGCTGTGCCTGGTGCAGTCGCTGGTGGTGGCGCTGGCGTACCGGTTGGGTGGTGGGGATAAATAGCCCCAGGTGGGCCGGGTAAGGCATAGCCAATACCCGACCGCCTGAAGAGCATCAGCCAGACATTAACGGCTCCTTATCTCGGGGCAATCAGAATAACTGACGGAAGAGAGGGAATTCAGACGCTGCCCCGCAATCTGTAACACGCGCAGTAAAAGCATGATGCCGCGGCGGGTATCAGAATCGTTGAGCATGGCAAACACCTGCCGAAGCGAAATATCCCCTTCCCTGTTAATTTGCTCTCCCCAGGCCATGCGTAGCGCGGTTCCCCCTTCCCAACCGACGGTGACCACATCTTCAAATACGCCAGCCAGCTTTTCGACCATCGCGCTATCGGTCATTTCCAGCATGTCTGCTGCTAAGGCCAGCAGATCAACCAGATTATTCAGGCGATTGCCTGCCATCAGCGGGGCAAGGCTTTTAAGTAACTGTTCCTGTTCACTCATCAGAACATCCCCCTCACGACACCCCAATAGAGACCACGGTTAAAACCGTTTCGCAGCATGCCGCCGAGTTTCGTCGCAGGCATGGGCGTCACGTCATTGCGATAGTCATACACCAACGGCATACCGGCCCAGAGCCCCATCTGCGCAACGGCCTGAACCCGTCCATCATAATGGTTACCGCTTCCGGGCGGTCTGCCGTACAGCTCCGCCACAATGTTATCGGCAACGATCGGCGCCTGGTTGTGGCACGATCCCCCGGCTTTACTGATCGGGAGGTCAACGGTATCGCCGATCACATACCCCCCTTCCAGGCCGTAGACGCCCAGCGTTTGGTGATCCGTCGGCAGCCAGCCTTCACCGTTCTGAACCTCACTGAGTCCCGTATTACGCACCGCTTCAACCGCCCTGATGGGAGGCGTTGCCATCAGGATGTCGAAGTTCTGCGAGTCGCCCTCAGCGGAATAGGCAATTTTGCTGTCAGGATCGACATGGCTCAAGGTAAAGCCGCGCTGGTGCTGTATTCCTTTGGCAGCAAAAATATCGCCCAGCGCCTCCCCAACCGGACGCTGCAGGAACAGGCAGTTTCGCAGCAGCTGCGCGACGGTCGGATAGGTATAAACAATCTCAACCTGATTACGTACGCCGCGCTGGCGCAGATAGTCGTCAACCATAAGCGTGGTTTCAATGGGGGCGATGCCGCACTGATGGGGAACATTCGGCGTTTCCGGGAAAGAGACGGTAATAAATATTCGCCCCTTTTTAAGGGTGGAGAGCTTATGCGCTAATTGTCTTGCCGCCGCGTATTGATAAAAATGGTCGCCCGCTTCGGCAAGGCCGGGGATTTTTTGCGGGAAAGGCGTACAGCCGGTTGCGATAACCAGCAGGTCCCAGTCGTAATATTGCTTACTGGCACCGTACAGTCGACGCTGTTTAAAATAGAACGACTCAATCTTATCGGTAATAAATCGAATTTCCGGACTCAGTAACTGCCGTTCAGGCCGGGCCAGCTCATGATGATGGAAGAGGTTGAACGCGACATACATAAACGCGGGTTTGTAGTAATGCACCGGTGATTCGGAAATCAGTACCAGCTCTACCTGACCGGCAGCAATTTCACGTCGTAATTTTCTGGCCAGCAGGTTGGCAACAATGGTTCCTCCCGTGCCGCCGCCGACAATCATTATGCGGTTTTTCATTCCTTTATTCGCTCATGGTAGTGAATGGGAATTCACGTAACCAGACCGCTTCACTGTTACGCTCAGCTAAAGGGTAGTAACAGAGTAATATTCCTCAATGCAACCTTTAATGAGAAATTTAATTTTGATAACCACATCATTATTTATAATATATACTGCAAAATATAATTTATATCTTTATAACGTAGTCTCTTGCTGTGGCCTCTTTTCATCACCATTATTCGCCAAAGAGCAGCTTTGTGTACTTTTTAGATACGGCCCCGGAGCGCTGTCCGTTCGCGCCATAATAGCGATTTTCACGGCACAGTCGTTCCTTCACATCGCAGAAAATGCCGTTGGCAAAGGTGAATTCAGTCAGATCGACATTGCTCGACGTGAACACCTCGTTTGCAGCAGCCTTCTTACCGTGATACGTCTCTGTCAACTCGCGGGATAATCCCTTGTCATTGGCGCATACATATCGGTCGCAGAGCACGCCCGATGCTGGCGACTTGAGCCTGGCGGGGGTCCTGGCCTGGGCGGACATGGCAGACACGGCCAGCAGCGCGGCCACAGAGCATGCGAGTATTGACTTGTTCAAGATGATAATCTCCGTTGGTTAATGAGTGTCGGCTTTGCACCCGGCGCGGTGGAACCATTCATAAGGGGTGTAATATCCTGGGTGGTTCTGAGTTTCAGCAGGAAACGCCCTGTATGGCTTTTCGTCGACTGAAACGTCGTCGAAAGTTCAGTTCGGAGGCAATTGTAAGGGCCCTATCCCGGTGAATCATGCAATTTTAGAGCCCTGAGCCACTATGCTCTAAAAGAAGTGGGCTTGTGGGACGGGTCCGCTCTGAGCGAGTAACTGACTTCGATTTAAATGAATTATAAGGCTTCAAATGTTACTGGCACAAATTTCTAAGATGCATATAGTCATACTAAGTGTTTAAACAAGGTTCTGGACTATGGCTAACCCATCAGTTAAGTTTGTTTCCGATCCGTCGCTTCCCCTATCAGGTGCCACTTTTTTTCCGTATTATGTTTTAAGGATAATTCATGAGTAATGGAGCACAATCACTTCTTAGTCAATTACTAATTGCCATAATCTCTATATCTTTAGGGTCATTTCTTTTTGCTGGAATTCTAGAGAGTTACAAAAAAGACCAAGGTCTTCAGGAAGAACTTATAAAGGATTACTTCAGGCCAATGATGGAATTACAAAGTTCTTGTTCATCTTCACATAATGAACTATTCCTAAAGTATGGAGAGTTATCTGGTTCTTATCAGCTCATGTCTAATGAAATAGTACATATGACAATGACACCTGATTCAAAATTAGGCCAGCATTATGAAGCTCTCCCAATATCTATTATTAAAGCAAATGCAGAGTTAAAAAAAGGAGTTGAAGAGCTTGAAATGACGGTTAAAAAATGCAAGGCCGATTTATTCCTCAAGTACGAAGAGCTTGCATTAGTTACTGGTTCATATCCAGAGTTTAGGGGTTTGGCGAAAAATTATACAAATGCGATTAACACCATCTATTCAGAAAGACAAAGAAAAGCCAAGGAAAATACAAAAAATACAGACCCTAATCAACTAATACCATTGATGCGGAAATTTATTGCTATGGATCTATCCACCAATGCAAACAAATCCATGCTTGCCAGTGAAATGGATAACATATCTAAACTAACAACGCAGCATAGTTTGATAATGGCAGAGTATGAGGAGTTAATTTTTAAAGAAGATAATGATCTATTTCTAAGTCTTCATGACCTTTTTGCAATCCAAATTAGTGAAAAGTATTCGGGTGGATTTATCAGTTGGATATTTTAAAACATTATGACTCATCAGATGCGACGCTTACTATGCAGAACGCGTAAATCTGATAAGGTTACTAATGTGTTAGGTAATGTCCGCTTCTGGCACTAACCTGACATGGTGTTGCCAGCCATGGCCAAAAAAAAGCCCGCAATCCGCGGGCTTAGAGATAATTTAGAACCTGTTAGTACCAGACATTTCCTGTTAGGAAATCATTCCCATTCAATTATTTACGGCATGCATAACCAATTGACTGATAAAAACTTTCCGCAACATGATTTTCACCGTACCGTTTTATATACCGTCACCGGAAATCAGTACCATGAAAAATGCCATGTCACCGGGTCAGTGAATCGTACTGCTTTTCACAGACTCGTCCGGCTTCGGCGGCCCGATCAGCGTACTCTGCCAGTTGTCGGTTTCGCTCGAGAGATTTGCTGAGCACGTCGGCAAGCAAAACTCCGGTGTCTGCGGCTGACGCCCCAGCGCCGACAGTGGCGTTATACTGCCTGAGCTGCTCACGGATGGCAACGAGCTGTTGCTGCAACCGGCCAGCGCGAGCGGCAGCATTAAGAGCATCATTGCGCGCCTGGTCGATCCTCTGCTGCGCTTCTCGTTCATTGGTCGCTTTCTCCTGTTCTTTCAGCGAACGCAATTTTGCGTCGGCCTCTTTCTGATCTGCCTGCGCCTTCGCATACCCTGCATCGTACTGGCGGCTGCCGTGCACATTCCAGGCAACCCTGCAGCCGATTACCAGAGCAGCAAGCATCACCACGATAAGAAACTGTTTCCAGTACGCTTTTACGAATGCCCAGATCATACCGCCAGCACCTTACTGGCGGTGATGTACCGCGCGCGCCGGTCGTCGATGCCATTCTGGCCGCCATTGATGATCTGCGTGACGCGCACCAGGTCGCCGGTGTACTTCATGCATCCTTTGGTAGCGAAAAACCACGCCGCGCTGCGGGCCGCGTATTCGTCCTGAGCCAGCAGCTCAGGTTGCTTAACCAGATCTACCTTCAGGCCGTTACCACAGTCGCGGTAGTTGTTCAGACCGGTGATCTGGATAAGCCCGCGCCCTCGGTAGAACCAGCCATCGGTCGGACCGTTATTACCATTGCGCTTGCTGTACACCAGATTGGCGATCGCACGCTGGCGCTCCAGCGGTAACGATGGTTCACCAGCACGACGGCCCAGCGCGTTGGCCTGGCCCTGAGTAAGTCGACCATTCCTGACGAATCCCGCCAGCCCTGTCACGCTGTAGTTGAAGTTCTCCTGCAGCCGGGTAAAGCCGCCTGACTCATGCCCAACCTGCGCGATAAACATCGCCTGGTGCAGAGGTTGCTCGATGCCAAACTCTTTCATGGCCGCAGTGATATGCAGATACCAGCGCGTGGCCAGCACGTCGCTGATGCCAGCTGCACGCTGGAATTGGTTAATGTCCATGCTGGGACCTCGTTATCTTGAAGATTTGAACCACGTTCCCCTTTGTCTTGATGAGCGCAGCCAGGAACACGGCTTTGATGATGACTTCTGACCAGTCGGCGCTGACGTAGTACCCGTAGAACGTCCGGATAGGCACGCTTGCTGCCACGACGATCAGGAGGTATGCGAGCCACCCGCCCCACCAGCGGTGTCGTGACCCGTCACGTCGGAACAGAAGGACTCGAATAGCAATTCCGCCGCAGATAGCGGCGTTCAGGATGAGAAGCAGATCAGGACTGGTCATCGTCTTTTCTCCCCGGGATCAGGTCGCGCGGATTTTCAGAACGGTGATAAATATATTTGCCAAGCCCTACTGCCACGATAGAGGAAACGAATGCTCCGGCAGAGTGCGCTATTCCTTTATCGAACATATCGGATGTTACGGATGGGAGAAGTGTGGCGAAGCCAATGAGGATGATTGCAGTAGGCTTATAGATGACCAGCCCGCAGAAGAAGCTGACAACCGCCAGTAGCAACCGACGTTTTATTGGAAACTCTGTCGCAAAGGTAACAAAAATTACCGCACCTGCCAGACTACCAATCACCACCTCAGGCGGAACCCCAACAAGCCAGGCGCTTAGTGCGCCAAGGCTAAGCCCCTGATTGACATCTGACACCGTCATGGATGCAGACATAGTGACCACCGTTTATTGTGCATATAGAACCCCCTTAGTTGGTGAGTTCATCATACACAATAAACCATATGTGGATTAAATTTGATCGGATTCCTCTTAACGAAATTACCCTATGGGTAGAGTATTAAACCCATCCTTTTTTCTTCAGGAACTTGGACACAAACTCTGCGTTAACTTCGGTGCCAGCATACAGAGCCCCATCATTTTTTGTTATTGATGGATGAAGCTCGTCAAGTCTGAGAGAGGAAGGGGTAATTCCGTTTCTGATATCAGTTATGTCTTGCTTGCTCTGCGGGTTGTGGTGATTCATGAAGTTCTGAAGCAGGTCTACACCATCAATTTCGCAATAATTTTCAGGGAAGGATTTCTTATACAGGCTGTTGATAAGCGCGATTTCATCAGCGCCATTTGTGCCTTTTGGTTCGTATGAAGCAGGGAACTCTGGAAGGATGACGAATCGGTTATTCCCTTTATCCATCCTGGCTACGATGGCCTTTGCATCACGCATGATTTCATCTGGCTGTGTGGAGTTGTTTCTCCCTAGCCATAAGAGATAGATAGATTTAGGGTGATCTGGATAGCTGAATCTCTCTGGCACGTTATCCGTGGAAACTGTTGTCATAGGATAAACAGTTAATACAGACGGCTGATTCAAATAAGCAACTTCATCTTTGCCTTCTGGTGTGAAAGTAATCCTCTTTCCATCCCAGTCAAGAACTCCATCTTTCCCGGCCAGTTCGCAAGGTAGATGAATCCAATCTGCTGCTGCATTACCCCATAGCCTTAGCGGACCAGGAATGTTAGGAATTAGATTGTTTTTCTCGCGCGGAGTGAGAGTACCACTTTCAGAGGCATAACTTATACTGTACGCACCATTCCTTAGCGCTATGCTTTCTGATGTTGACCCTGATAGGCCAAAGTTGAAAACCTTACATCCAGTTTCAGATATCAATTTTGCTGAGAATGTCTTGTTGTTGCCGAAAAAAGAGTGTCCCCATAAAGAAATTTCTGGCCTGTGCAGAAGGCTGAATATGCCATAACCTCCAAGACCGGCTAGTGCCGCTACCCCTAATGTTGACTTCAAAAATGCTCTTCTGTTCATGCTCTTCCTGAAATTAGCCGGTCTTTTACAACCGGCTAATTATATCAGAAACTTCTTGATACTTCTTTTACTGTTCCACTGAAATCATTCCTTGCAAATGTTATGAACTCTGCAGGTGGAACAACAGCGTTAACAGCCCCCTTACAGGATAGAGATCCACTATGCTGGAAGGTAACATTTCCAGATGACGTGTTAAGGAACGTAGCAACCTGACCGTCAAGCAGGTTACTAATTGCAGTAACTGTTGCTGTTGTGTTTAGAGAGAATTTTTTGTGAGGACTATATTGTCTCATATCCATGCTTCCACCTGGGACTTGAGTATAGCCATCGGTTGCTTGATTTATAAGCACCTGATTTCCATCTGTAAAATAACTATACTTATTGATAATGTACTGGTTCATTCCCAGACGAGGCTTTCTGACTGGATCAGAGATAATGATGGCACCAGAGGTTTTTGTTACTGACCCTGGATTTACACACCCAAAAATATTTCCATCCACAGTAGCCTGGTTTGCTGTGATGGCTGTGAAATTGACATTGGAAGCGTTGTCCTGATAGGACAAGTTGTTATTTTTGAATTGAATATTGCTATCAACAATAAGTGGTGAAACTTCAGTGCATAATGCAAGGAAAGTGCAATTTGAGACAACTCCATCTCCATGCATTTCCATAATCTTTCCTGAACCATAACCGAAGCCCATTGTTGTTCCAATGAACGAGATTGAAGAGCACGCCCCATCAACTGCAACATAATAAGGTGCTGCAGCTGCAGTTATTCCATGAACAGACATTTGCTGCTGGAGGGTCGCACCAAACACCTGACCGCCAATAAATTTTATGTTGCTTGTTGATTGAAATACTATTGATGGAAACTTGTTTATGCGCTGAAATTCTGAGCCAGCACTTGCTCCAGGATAATCCCCCTGTTCAAAATGGCAGTTATTAAATTCAAACCCAAATCCGCTATTAATTCTCAATTGAGCATTGTTAACTTCGAGTCGACAACGATTAAAAGCCAACAGGTTTGAACCATTTATAATGTTAAGTGCATAAATAGAACCGTCAGTACCGCAGTCGAGAATTTCTAACTGGTCAAACAAAGTATCCTGCAGCTGGCTCAGCGTTAACCCGCCGCCGTGGAATCCCTCAACTACTAAACCCCTGGCATACCCACCCCACCCACAATTAGCGATAAGAACACCAGCCCCGCTTACACCTGCCCCCTTTGCAAGCACATGAACGTCAATAAGATTTAGTCCACGGATGTACTGGTTATTGCTTGGCGGGTTGATCTCTATGCAGTAACCAGAAGCAACTTCAGAATATATGATAAACCCCTTTTTAGCGTAAGGGGTTCCAGCGAAGCTCCCAATTGCTGGCGGTGAATACATAAAACCTCGTAGCTGAGGTGGTTTAGTAAAGGTAATTTTTTTAGTGATTCGCACTGGTCCAGGTGCATATAATTGTCGGTCATGCGCTTCAGAATAAATAATTGCTGCCTGGAAATTATCAGAGTCATCTGCAACACCATCACAAACACAACCCCACCCCCTTAAATCACCTTCATCGATCCATTTTTGTTTCTGTATATAAGGTGGCATAGAAGGGATATAGGTATACCCATTAGGGCCTGCCAGCAACAGGAGAACGTCAGATGCTGAACCAGATTCCGGCACCAGCATGATTGGGTTTCCTGATGAGTCAAATCCGACAATCTTGTTTGCCCTTGTCGATGCGGCAGGCAACTGCGGAATGTTTTCTGGAGTCCTCAGCGTCCTTGAAAAGTTAGATCCTGATACCGTATCAACATAATTTTTTGTCGCGGCATCCTGAGGATCGCGTGGGTCTTTCAGGTTCCGGATGTAATTGTTAAGAGCATCGTACCAGTTAGCGATACTTGACGGCTTGCGCAGGGCCAGGCGGAACATGCTGCCAACCTGCTGAATAAGCATCGTCAGCTTATCAAACGCATCTTCATGCACCTCGGCGAAAAATTTACCCTGATTTCGAAGGTCTGTTTCCTGTGTCGCCTCCAGCTCACGGGCAATGGAGATTTGCCAACCGTTCGCCAGCGGCGAGGTTAGAACAACACTTCCGCCGTTAAAGCCACCTGCGTTTGTAACGGTGTAATCAGTGTCCAGCACCAGCACGGTGATGTTTTCGCTTAGATCAATAACTGAAACAGTCAGGTCTGTTTTCTTGAAAATTCGGAAGGTGTACGGGAATGATGTGGTAACGCCGTTCCCGGTGTAATCGTTATGGTCAACTACGGTTGATACCGTCATGGCCTGTCTCCAGTAAAGCAGCGCCCGGCGCGCATGCATCATCTGGACAGTTTATTACCTGGTAAACCTTATATGAATTGAATGAATAACAATCATGAAAGTTATTACCTTTCAGGTAAACCTCATATCGTGCTGGATAGTGTTTCAAAGTTTTGCTACTGTACATACATACAGTAATTGCATGGAGAACATGAGATGCAACGTCAGTATCATCACCCGCTGGAAAAAGGATTTGCCGAACGCATACACACGCCGGGAGGCGTCCGCTCCCTTGTTGAAGAATCACATCTGATGACGTTGCTGCGACAACTGAATGAGGACGGATTTAACGTTGATGGCCCGATGGCGGAACTAACTGCCCTGGTGAACTACGTCACCAGCTCGCAGATGTCCATGAAGGATCTGCAGATGCATCTCGATTACTGTGTGGAAAAACTGAAGCAGGAAACGACTTAAAAAAAGGCCGCATAGCGGCCTTGTGACATGTCACAGTAATGGTAGCTTAAACACTATAGCCGCGAGAATGACGAAGGTCGCGAAGTAAACGACCTTCGCAGAGGTCTCGCCAAGCCAACCTTTTCTGATAGCGAATATTACCGCCCAAACATACGCCGTGCCGCATACCACGACGAACGCAAACCAGAACAGAATCATGCCTATCTTGATCAATATATCCATTATTGCCCCACTGCCTTTCCGAGGTCTGGTGCGCGGCGAGGCGTTGTCTCGCCAGGCTCCCACCAGCTCGTCGTGTTGAATTCACGCTGCGCTCTGTCACGCACCCTGTCGTTATAGCCTGGGTTTGCCATCTCCTGCAGTTGCTGCAGTATCAGGTGGTTGGTGATTGCCTTCGCGTACCAGAGATTAGCGAACGGGGTTATCATGCGGGCCGTCTTCAGCGCATCGGCACCGAAAGATGTTTCCTCGCCCTGAAGCGCCTTCTGCGGGTTCGTGATCAGTAGTTTGGTTAACTGTTCTGCGAAGCTGAGCACCGGGCCGCCAATGGTTGCCGCGATACTTGAGCCATATTGCGTATGGTCCTGGAAGAGGAAATCGCCGTAGATACCGAATGATCCCCCCTTCAGCAACGCCTGCACCCATGTCGTTGGCTTTGTCATATCAAGCGGGTCATTACCTGTCAGCAGGCTGTTCATCTGGTTAGCGAACATCCCAGCCAGTGTAGTGCCAGCGATATATGATGCCAGGAATTTGATGGCAGGCACTGTGTCAAGATCATTGGCCCGGTTTACCAGCTGGCGGAACCCGGCGAACGGCGTTGTTTTGAAGAGCATGAAGCTCTTGATCAGCTGCCCGGCATCATCTCGGGCGTAGGTATCAAGACCGGTAGCGGTGGTTACGGCGCTGGTCATTTCGCCATGGGTGATACCCAGCAGTTTCTGAGCGGCTTCCGCTCTGGCGTTTCGGACCATGCGCGTGATGGTCTGCTCTGCTTCAGCGTCGAACGCCTCTTTCATTTTCTTCAGGCGCTCTGGAGGCATATCGCCAAGCGCGGCCAGCGCTGCATCACTACCTGCACGCACCTGCGCGATACGGTCCGCCATGATGGCGGTGATCACTTCATCAGGCACGGCATAAATCGCATCAGGCGTCATTCCCATATGCCCGGCGGTGGTCATTGGCTGGAGGTCTGCGGCAGCCATGATAGCCCAGTCCTCATTACTCCAGCCCTTGCTCGCCAGAATGGTCTTATCCGATCCCTTAACGTCGTCCAGATTTTTAAACTTGCGGGTCAACTCCCCGATGTTTTTGTACATCAGCAGGCCAAACGCCGCCTTGTTGGCGCGGTCCATAGCGATCAGACCTGACCACTTCAGCGTCTTCTCTGCAAACCAGCCGGTGATGCCGCGAGACAAGTCGAATCCCCCCATTTTCGATACGACAGCAGCGTGCGAATCAACCAGCAGGCCAAGCTCAGCATTGGCCTTTTTGGCATCACCGCTAAACAGGTTGCGAATGGTGTTTGCAGACAGGCGCATGCCGTCACGGGTAAAGCCAAGTGCCTGGGCATTGGCGCGCATGATCGCTTGATCGCTGGTTGCCGTCAGTACGCTGGTGCCGAGCATGGCGCTGGTCATCAGGTTGCGCAGGCCGCCAACCGCCGACGTGAACACGCTCGATGTGGCTGCGCCGTTAAGCCCCGCCATTGAGTTAAACATGCGCTCAACCATCTTGCTCTCATCGTTCATCTTGCCGACTTCCTTCCCACCGGTCACCGCACGCTGATATACACGGTCCAGAACCAGGGAAAAGTTACGGGCAGCATCCGGGCCGAACGCTTTAACAACACCCAGATCACGGGATGATGACTGCAGATGCGACATCATTACGCCAGCCACCGGCTGCTGAGTGTAGCGCTCCATGTAGGCGAAATGCGACTGCGCATCCTTGAACGCCATCACCCTGCTCTGGGAACCACGGTTCTTAATCCCGCCAGTGCCCATGAATGCGCCCGGGTCGATTTTGTTCGCGCCATCGGTAGCCTTCGTTTCGAATATCGCTTCCAGCGCCTGGCGGTACTCGATGTCATTCATCGGGCTGCCGTCAGGATTAACGTAGTTGCTGCGATCCTGTGTGTTGTAAACGTCATCCACCCATGCCTGACGGGCAAATTCAATCGGCGGCTGGCGGCCGGAAAGGCGCGCTTTTGCCTGCTCCGCCACCGGCAACGAGGCAAGCCATTCATCACGCCCGGCGTTCCGAATAAAATCGGCGTCGTCAACATACGGCAGATGCCAGTCGTCGCGCAGGCCGATATCGAACCCGTTGTCGTTCATCTCCTGCCTGGCCCGGCTGGTAACGTCATTCCATACCTGAGCGATTTTCTTCGCTTGTGGGTTCCCGGTGTCCTCGCCGTATAACTCTTTCAGGATCTGAAACTGTGCAGACTTAGCCGCCTGCTGGTCGAACAGGCTACGGAAACGCTGCTCGCCGAGTGCCTTGCTCTGCTCGAAGAATTTGCGGACATCATCGCCAGCCTTGAGCAATTCAGCGCTGAGCTGGCGTGACCAGTCCTGATATGCTCCGGTTGCCAGTTCCTCTGCCGAGGTCACGGCAATATCCTTACCATCAGTTGTGCGCCGACCTGCGAAGATAAACTGCTGCAAATTGGCGGGTGTTTGCTGCTCTGGCGGGATGTTGGCGTCGAGGGTATCTGTCACCCTGCTGATTGCTATCGCGTTCTGAGCGACGCGCTGGCGCTTCTTATAGACGTCATGCACAACGCGCTGCCGCACAAGGTCGGCAGCCTCCATGTACGTCTGCGCATCCGGGATGCCAGTCTTGCCTTCCCTGGCATTCTTTTTATGCACCTGGCGCACGGCTTCTTTGATGCGATCCTCAATACCTTTCAGCTCGTCAGCCTTTGGCTGGCGCCCCAGCGTCTGCGCAATGGCTTCAACACATGCCTGTTTCATTATGGGTTCCTCAGGAAGCATGCCGCGGCGACGGAATACACTTTCGATTCGTTCTGCACGGTCTGGATTTGTTCATCAAATTCAGCCAGAACCTCGGAGAGTTTCGCTGGCTGCCCGGTATCTGGGTGCGTAATTGTCAGATCCGGATTGGTGGTCGCCATATCTCGCGCCGCCATCAGGTCGTAACTGTTTGATGAAATCGCCTGGCCGGTGTCGGGGTCGACACTTACCTGCCCGCTTGTTTCGTCTGCCGCCGTGAATGCACTTTCGGTGCGCGGCGCCGGAGCTTCGCCAGCCAGTTCTGACGGCGTTTCATACCTGACACCATTCTCTTCGAAAACCTGCTGCATTGCATGGTACTGCTCGTTTGCGGATTCCAGCATGCCGGGCCGCGCCGGACCATCCAGGCCTCTCGCCATCATCCCGATGTTAACGGGCTGCCCGTCATTGAGCTGCCGGTACGCTTCATCCATGGCTGCCACATGGCTGTTTATGCTCTCGTTGCTGGCGTGCAGCACTGGAGCAGATTCCAGATCGTAATACAGCCCTTCATTCAGAGTGTGAGCTGCATCAATGTCGCTCGGCTTAATGGCGGGAATATCTGGCGCTGAGGCGGTCTCTGTCACTGGAGGCTGAGCATCAGATCGCACTGGTGCGCCAGGGGAATCTGTTACTGGCGAAGCTTCTGCCATAGGTGCTGGCTCTGCGGTTGCATCAGGAACACTCTGAACCTCTGCTGCCGGGATCGGTGCTTCAGCATCTGCCGGTGGCGGCACGTCAGCATTTCGCGCAGCCAGGTGATGCGCACCACCAAAGGCACCGCCCAGCACCGCATCCACCAGCATCGCCTGACCGTCGAATACACGGTACTGCTTCGCCATTTCCGTGTAACCTTTTTCCTCCAGCGTTTCGCCGACGGAGTAACGGTTAAGGCCGCCGAACCCGGTATTAATTGCCACGCCAGAGGCAATGCGCGTTGCCAGTGTTGTACCGACGGCAGCAGGCAGGGCCATCCCAGCCGCATTGAAAAGACTCTGCTGCGTTGCCAGGTTGCGCGCCGTTGATTCGTCTACACCCTTCCCTTTGAAATCCTGATAGGACTGCTCATACGTAGAGCTGAATGCAGTCGCTGCGCCGACGGTCGGGCCTCCGACAATGGTCGCACCGATGGCCGGCACAAACTGCCCGAGACCGTAAAGCACCTCGGCAGCTGTTCCCTGGCTACCAGCATCAGGCTTCACATACCCGCGCGCATCCTGCAACTGCTTACCGATCGTGTCATAGGTATCATTCAGTGCTTTGTCGGCATCCGGGAACATCACCCGGAAGATATTGACCGTCGGCGCAATGTCTGCGGTGAATGCCGGATCGCTGATCAGGCGTTTGCTGAATCCAACTGCAGACTGAGCCAGGCCGAGAGTGCCTTCCGCCACTCCGCGCGCCGGCGCAGCGATCGAGCCCTGGAAGAATGTCGGCTCATAGTCTTCAGGCCGTGCAGGGTTGGCCGCCGTTTTGTCGTCGGTCCATGCCTGGCCTTCCGGCGCCAGAGAAAATACATCAGACATTATTCGACCCTCACGACGATAGCTTCATTGGTTTTCGGATCCGTCGCCCAGCGCCCGCTGCCACTGACCAGCCGATACTGGTTGTTGCCGATATTTACCGGGGTAAAGTTTGACGCGGCGTTGACGTTCAGCCCGGCATCTTTCAGCGCCTGCTGCGCAGATGCGGTGTAGCGGTCCTTGAAAGTGGATTTGTCCATGCCAAAGGGCATTACCACGTCCCCACCATTAAAGCCCTTGTATACGCCGCCTGTGGCGTACTGCGCTGCCTTTTCCACTACGTCGGAGTTGGCTGCATCAGTACGCGTCATTGAGGCATCGCCGGACTGATAAGCGATCCCGGCATAAGCGGCTTTGAAAAGGTTGTAGCTGAGCTGGCGCGCCTGCGGGTTATTGGCAAACGAGTTACCAACCTGATCGTCGAATGCACGTTTCAGCTTATCTTCGCTCGGCAACTGGACCGGAGTTATCCCGGCGTCTTTCATCGCTTTTGTCGGGTTCAGCAGCTGGTCACCTGCCAGAATTACCTTCGATACGTCGTATTTGTTCATGGTCGGCTTGTAGCCAATGAACTGGCTGTAGGCGATTGCTGGCTTGGTGTTGTCGTACTGGTTATCCGGCGTGCCAAGAAGCAGCGCAGAATAGGCCGTTGCTGCGTTGTTCGGCGCGATAGCTGAAGCCACCTGGCGCATAGCCGGAGCAGAGAGCGCTTCACCCATGCTCTGCAGCAGGCTGATGGTCTGGTTAACGTCTTTGGTGCCGCGCACCTGCTCAGACAGCGCAGCGGCCTCCTCACTGGACAGGATGGGCGCATTGATGCCCAGCGCGCGCAGGCTCTCCTGAGATGAGAACCGGTTGGCAACCTCTGCAGTGATGTCGTTAGGGTTGTTGCTGGCGATCGGCTTATAGGCGCCAATCTCTACCGCGGCGTTAAACGGATTATTCTGGCGCTGGCTGATAACCTTCGTGGCCGCCGCCGACACCTGATCGAACAATTCAGCGCGGGATGCATAGCCCTCTCCTGTTTCTTCAGTTCCTGGCTTCAGCTGATTGACGTAGGCTGTGATGCTGCTCGTCGGCATGTTGCGGAATGAGCCAATGTACTGCCCGGCGATCTGCGTATTCCGAAACTCGGTATAGCGGAGATTACCTTCCCGCACCCCATAGGCCGCCAGGAAGTCGGTCTGCGTTGGTGCATCAGGAAAATCAACACCGCGCATGTATGCCGCGCTGGCATCGCGAACCCGGCTGTCGATACTGGTGCGATATTCCGCCTGCTGCTGCTTGCGAATTTGGTCAGCCTGGCGGAGGAAGGTTGCCTGCGCTTCAGGAGATGCAGCGTCGAATGCAGCATTGCCGGTATATCGCTTGGTGCTGGTCGGAAGCTGTGACAGGCCAATAGCTGCACTGACACCGGTGGCGAGCTGCTGGTCGCTGTATGGCTGGCTACCGTTCTCATGCTGGATGATTGCAGCACACAGGGCCTTCAGCGTGTCAGGGTTTGATGCGTCAAGCTGCTGATCCGCAGTTACGCCGAGCTGAGCACATACTGCCTGAATGTAAGCATCGGTGTTGTTATTGTCAGACGGCGGTGCCCAGCGGTTGATAATGTCACTGACGGTATCGATCCCCTGGCGCTGGTAAGACAGCAGGTTGCGGCCCAGCGCACGGATGCCATGCTCCGGAGTTTCGAATTTAGCAAATCGCCCATCGTCACCGGTCTGGCCTACCCACGGATTGGTTTTACTGTACTCGAGGTTTCCTGGGTTGTTATTGCGAATGCCGCGGGCGTCGCCTTTCTCACCTTTTACATAATACTGATCCTGCTGTTCGTGCAGCCTCTCAGCGTAGGCTGTGGCATCTTCAGGATTGTCGAATATGCCTAAGTGCTTGCCAGTTTTTTCATATAACGAAATGGCTTCATCGTCAGAGAGTAATTTCCCATCGTCGCTTACGGTAGGAATCAGGACTTCACCTGAATCTGTTCCAATGGAAATTGTTCTAACGGTACTGATCGTTCCATCTTCGTTTTTAACAGATGGTCGATTAAAAAGGTTGATATTGCCCTGAGTCACCATTCCTTTTGTAGTTTTAGGATCTCCACCATAAGGATTAACCGTTGCCCGCTTTGAACCAGAAACCGTGTCGCTCAGCTCGCCATTGCTCTGGATGAACTCAATAGAGTTGTTAGCCGACCACTGAGAAAGAGCTGTATCAGCAACCTTCTCCTTAAATTCAGTCTTTTTCGCCTGAATCTGCTCGGCGCTCCAGCCATGCGCAGCGCCGTAGTCGTCGATTTGCTGGAAAGTCTGCTGGTTGTACAGCACATAGTTAGCATTATCGCCGTATGCGGCTGCAGCCAGTTTCCCGTTGTTCGCCAGAGTCGCCTGGAACTGCCATTCTTCGTAGGCATTCAGCTGGCTAATCTCGTGGCGACCGGCCTGGGTCGTGAACTGGGTTCGCATTTGCTGCGCCTGCTGCATGAAGCCTGCGCGCGCCCCCTCAGGCAGTGTCATGGCAATCTGCTCAGCCTGTGAATCAAACTGCTGGGTGTATTCCTGGCCCTTACCAAGGGCATTTTTACCCTGAAGATTCAGCAGTCCGGTATCAGGGTTAGTCAACAGATCACTCGATACCTGACTAAGTTGCAGTGATGCATCCTGCGCCTGTGCAACATCTGCGCGCTGCTTGGCCTGCGCGAATGCGCCAGCGTATTGCTCTGCAGCCTGACCAAGAACATCAGCGGTTTGAGGTGTATCGAACGCCTGAAGACCAGGTGACTGGAATCCCCTGCTCTCTACCTGCCTACCGTTTACAGTTGGTACCGTTGGCATGATATCTCCTTATCGACCGGTTGGCGTTCCGACAGCAGCGCTGATAGGAGCTGCTTTCTGGGTGAATGGTGACCATGTTCCGCCGCCCATCTGATACGCGCCATATGCTTTTAACGGGGTTGTCAGCAGTGTCTGAGTAACTGCAGCATTACCAGCGCTGCGCGCAGCATCGGCCTGAGACTGATAATTACTTCCCTGAACCTGATAGCCATAAGCCTCACGCTGGGCGTTATTGACAGTGGTCAGGGCATCCAGGGTGCCGAATTGTGCCGTATCGCCGAAGATATCCAGAGCGTTACCCGTGGAAAGCTCCGCGCCTGTTGCGCCCATTGTGGCGGCCTGGGTGCCAGCAGCCTGCCTGTTGCGGCGGCGAATCTCATCAGCCTGAGCATTACCACGGTTGATAGAGTCCTGCGCCTGGGATTCAGCAATATCAGCATTTTTCTCAGCCACTGCTGAAGTATATTTTGCCTGCTGGTTCTGGCTGTATGCGCTGGCGGCGGCAGATGCCACCGTTACGGCAACCAGGGCGATCGCTGGGCTACACATTATTTTCTCTCCATGTGGAAACGGTGGAACGGCAGACGCTGGATGCCATACGGCTTAGGATCTTCAATAGTGAAACCAAGCCAGTGCAGCCATACGCGCGCGACGTGGTTGCGGGCATCAACATAATTCTCAAGATACGGGTAAACGGAAAGCATTGCATTGACCACCTTCCCGCACCGGCGCAGGAAGGTGCGCTGGTATTTCTCCAGCGCGTTTGTGCCGACCAGCCATGGAATGCCGCTGCCGCCGATCATGGATGCCGGTGCCACGCCGAAGATGGTTACCACCTCCCCGTTGACCAGCCCGGCGCAGCAGAATGTTGACGTGCGTAGCCCGGTTTCCAGCACGCGCCTCGGACCCCATCCGTTTGTTGCCAGAAATTCGTCGATGTCAGCCTGTCTGACATGTGGCAGCATAGCTTCGATGTGATCTGCAGTGGCAGGAACGATCTGCGCGTTAAGCATCAGAACCCCCCTACGGTAAGGCGTGGGATTACTGCCAGAACGGAAAGCGGCAGAGGGTCGAGTTGACGCACTTTAACGCGCCCGTTTTTATCCCAGTTGCTGTCAAGCTTCACCTCAACCTTGCCAGTGGCATCATCAACCGGGTCGTCGTAAAACTCGAATTCACGCTGCGGATATTCGTACCATTCTCCGCCCGGCGTCGTTGCCCATATTCCGCGGCTGGCGTTGACGACCATCGTCACTGTCGGGATGACCTGCTTTTTATCCAGCAGCGTTTCCTGCCCGTTGATGTTGATGTCCAGCGTTTCGAATTCAGCGGTTATCGGCAGCCCGATATGCACCACTGCGCCAGGTGATTCCAGCGTGACAGCGCCACCAGTTACGATTTTCTGCGGCTCTACGCTGGCGTCTGAGAGGATATTTACGGTCTGACCTTCCAGATGAGAAAGACCGCTGAAGGTCTGGCGTGCCATCTGCCAGTTAGTTGTGGCCGCGCTGCGCAGAGCAGCAGGAACGTTACGGTTAAAACGTACAACCACCGCCGTGCTGCTGGTTACCGAAACAATATCGCCGCGTAACTCTTTCGCCACCACCGCGCCAGTGTCAGGATCCGATTCTGAGTACGGAAACTGGATCTGCGCACCGACGTCCGTGTTGACGAAATAAGCCCCGCCAGTAATCGTTACCGGGTAGTCGACCTGATAACTCCAGTCTCCAGCGCCGCCGCTGATGGTCATTGTGCGTGTTGAGGTATTGCGCCCGTCATAGCTCAGTCCACAATCGACAAAGAACGCATCTTCATCGCTTGTAAACAGGCGGCTTGACAGGCGCTCAATGTAACGCTTCGTCTGCCCGTTAATGGTGCGATTCACCACGAAGTAGACTGCGTCTTCGTTGCCTTCACTGATGCAGCAGGTGCTTTCATACTTTCCAGTACTGGACTGCGGCGCCCAGGCAAACACCTGCTGATCGCGCAGATAGGTCAGCACCAGCAGCTTGCCGTCGTCACGAATGCAAAACGCGCTGCTGTAGGGCACGATGCAGAATGACCAGTCGACAATACTGCGCTTCTGGAACAGGTGGTTTGCCAGTATAGTAAGGTCAGTACCCTGGTACCCGTCGACGTCGAAGGAATAAGCCAGATCACGGACCACGCTTCCCTTCTCCTGGATAAAAAGCGCGATGTTAGCCACCGAGATAGGCGGAACATTGCTTGACCCGTTATTGCCCTGAGAGCTGAACGAGAACGCCGACGGCGTGAGGACCTTATTCTGGTCTCCGGATATCGTATATTCACCGCCAGACGTCAGCGCGACCAGGCTGCCAACATCGATAAGATGGCGGATCTCATTCACCTGTCGGCCGGCGTAGGTGTAGATGATGCGATCGTCATCCTGAATAGGGTTGTTCTTGCCGAAGTCTTTATAGTCGCCGGTTCGACTGGCCCAGATGGTTTGTGGGTACGCGGTAGACGCGGCGAAATACAGGCGCTGCTGGTAGTAAACGACGGTGCTTGGATAGCCATTGACGCTGTTCCAGGCGTATTTTGCCCATTTATAGCTGCCATTGGCTGACCCGACAACCTGAGAAGGGATGTAACTGATTACAGTAGCGGTGGCGGTAGTGCCGGACGCAGCTGTGATACGCACAATACCGAAACCGCTGTGCAGGTATTCCCACTGTATGCCTGTATCGCTATCCCCGGTACCACCCCAGCCATCCCAGGACATGCCTTCAGTATGCGAAGGCCGAAGAGTACCTGTCTTCCCTGCAGTGTTGGCCCGGTAGTAGTTGCTGTCAGCACGGCGCACGTCGTTGATAGCCGTGGTTTTGCTGGTCTCCCAGACAGGAACGGAATCAACCGCAGGCTGCTCAAGATAAAAGAGCTTCCCTACCTGCTCAGCGCCAAAGATGGCAGAGCTGGCCGTCAGCGTAATTGTGCCGGTGCTGGCGCTGGCGTAAACCTTCACTGACTCGTCAACATTGATATCTTCGAACGGTCCGTTTTTGGTGGTGACGTCGACTATCTGCCAGTTATCATGTGCGTAGCGGCGCAACTCCTTCGGTGGGTAGGACGGGTGCACCAGCGTAAGAACATCGGCGCTCTGTGTGAATTTGATGCGGAACAGGTCGGCCTCTGCATACGGCATAGCCAGCTCGTAGATTACATTGCTGCTGTTCAGCACATACGCGCCGTCTTTGATAACACGCATGTAACCGTCGCCAAACTCCAGCGCATAGGTCTGAACGGTCGAGAACTGGAACGGGATGAGGCGGCATTTTTTGTTCGAATATTTTGCTTCGCCGACGAAGCGCGTGCCAGGTCGATTCTCCACCCCGCCATACTGGCGGACTATGAAGTTATCGCACTTTCGCAGAGCCACCTGATACTTCGACATATCGATGCGCCCATACAGCGACGGGCCAATCTCACCGCCGGCAAAGCTCGGCTGTATCCAGCTGAAAGCCATTATGACAACCTCGCTGCTGTAAACTCATCGACTGGTGGCTGCGGCTCCTGAGATTCGTTCTGGCTGTGAGAGCCAGCACTAAGGATGACTTTTTGGTACATGTTCAGGGCGTTGTTACCGAGATCTGCGCTGCCGGTTAGCGGCATGTTGATGGCGGCGGCCAGACGCCAGGACAGAGCTTCCATAAAGATGGGATCGAACATGTTCACGTCAGTGACGCGCGCAATGTACTTCAGCCAGGCCTGCGGCTGGTCGGTGTAAATCAGCTTCCCAGTGCCGTCACCGTTGGATCCGACCTCATAGTTGATGCGCATGGCAGCCGTCGGGTTACGAACACCGGGCACCATAATTTCGGTGATCCGAACGCAGTCAGTCGGGTACTGGTATGCGTATTGCCAGTCAGGCGGCGGATTATTGGTATCGGCCAGCGCCAGGCGTTTGGTGGCAAAGTTCCAGTCAAAGTCCGCCAGCGCAGCATCACGGCATGAATCGAAATGCAGGGAGCACTGCCCGGCCTCTTTGCTGGCCTCTTTCAGGCTGTTAATGCTGCGGCTGTTTCCGATATTGCTCAGCGCGCGATTGCAGATCTCGATAACGGAGGCCATTAATCATCCTCCCCACCATAGAGAGTCTGGGCGGCGGTTTTGGGCTTTTCACCTGATACCGGGCTGAGTGCCATGTCAGTGATCTGCAAGCTGGCATCGTGCCGGACACCCTCACCATCTTCGCGAGTCGACATGCTTTTGATGATAGCTTTGGCTGAGATCATCACCTCAGTACCTACAGGCTGCGGCGTTGCACCGAGTTTCTTCAGTGTTTCATTGTCAAGATTGATGCATAGACCCCATGGATAATCATCGCGGGTTTTTGTTTCACCAGATTCATCCTGGTAGCTGTCAGTGCCGGTTTTGAGGTTTACCAGTTCCATAGCGGACTCCTGCAATAAAGGGGCCGAAGCCCCTTGTTTTATTAGCGAGGCTTAGACGCCCAGTTTTTGCCGCTCTTCAGCGATACGTTCTTTGATCGTTTCAACATTCATGTTGCCAGGCTTCTTGTTGAAAAGTTCTTCGTACTGCTGGCGTAGCGAGGATTCATCTTCACTGAAGGTATTGGCATCGTTATCGCCAGTATCTTCCTTGCCCTCATCGTCAGCCTGTGGTTCAGGCTGAGAATCAACAGGCACGATTCCACGCTTCTGGTCTGCCTTTTTCTTTGCCGCCTTCGCCGCTGCATTGATCGGCTCCAGTGCCGATCCTGGCTCACCTTCATATTCAATCTCTGAACCTTCAGGCCAGAGGTTATTATGAATATGGGATAAGCGCAGGACGCGGTATTTTGCTTTTTCCATCGCTGTCACCTTAGCCAGTCACTTTGGAACGGATCGGGTAATAAGGAGTGTTGTTGTCAACATCCAGATTAATGCCCGAGGTGAACGCCCCAGCAGTCAGCGGGCCGGTGCCTACTGAGTAGTTGACGCGCAGATAGCGCTGGACGCCCGCCGGGACCTTGGCAGAGAACAGGCGTTTACCAGCGGTCAACGCCGCCAGTGCCAGCGTGCCGCTGTCGTACAGCGTGGTCCAGGTGGAGTTATCCGGGCTGGTCTGCAACTGAACGTTCAGGGTTGCGGCACCAGCTGCAGTTGCAGTAGTGTTCACGTTTGCCCAGAACTCCAGAGGCTCGCCAACGCCGATATCGCGGCGGGTGCCGTCGATAGGGCCAAGGTCGATAACGTCGGTGGAAGCAGCAGAAGCCGTAACCGCCTGCGCTTCGGAGAACATCAACAGTTTGTCGAGGATCATTTTCTTTCTCCATTCATGGGCCGGTTAAGGCCCATCAGTTAATGACAGGCGTTAAACAACGCGCGCTTCTGTTTCCAGAATCGCATCTGTTTCACGGATTGGGATGCCACGGAACGCGGTCCACCATTCGCCTTCGGTCTCTTTTACGGTCAGAGCCAGAGAGGCTTTGTCCAGAGACTGAAGATCGAGAGCCTGGGCAACGGTGCGGTTCATGTAGAACACCGGCTTGCCCATGCCGCGGTTTGGAATGCGGTGCAGCGCTTTCACCATCAGGCTTACGATGTTTGCTGCTGAGCCTGGCACTGACAGATCGCTCACATCGATGTTGGCGATGCGGACAACATAGCGCCAGTCACGCAGGGAAAGGCCGTTATCCCATTTGTAGTGGGTGCGGTAGCCTTCATAGCGCCCACCATTGGCATCAAACAGAGTTTCCTGGCCTTTATCTTCCATCTGCAGGCCTGCCTTCTGACCTTTAGGGAAGATGCCATGTACAGTGTTTTCACCCCATACCACCAGCCAGATTGAGGTGTTATCGGTACCGGTACCGCCAGCGTCGATAATGTTCTGGCCGTTGCCAGCCGACTTGCTGGAGTAACGGGAGGACAGCCCCATGAACTGTTGTGGGTTCACGCTGGTGTCACCATAGAACAGCGTCTGAGCCATCTGCTGGTTCATGCCTTCGATAAACGCACGGTCTTCAGAAAGGCGGAATTCAGCAGTGTTGCCGTTCAGATCAGCCAGAGACTTATCGACTTCGGCATATGTTTCCAGCATGCCTACTGAGTCAGTGACCTGGACGGTGGTTGACTTGCTTGGCTGCACACCATAGTTCAGCAAGCGCCAGGTAGCCTGAGGCAAACCAGAACGAATAGTGGTCCGGTGACCGGTTGGCAGGTTGCCTTCAACGATCAGCATGTCCTGCAGGATCGGGTTAGTTTGACCGAGAAGTTCGATAATCTTATCGATTTTCCCGTTTGGGTCGATGCGCTTACCCCAGTCTGCCAGCGTCAGCGCAGTTAAGCCTTTAACAGCCATGGTTATATCCTCTCTTATTTGCCATAGAGCACTTCGGCCGCACTACGCTGGCCTTGATTACTGCCATCGACCATGCCGTCTTCAGACATGGCTTTACCGATTTTGATGAAGGTCTTCACCAGTTCCGGGTGATTACCCAGGCCGGTGCCTTCGAGATATTCTTTCAGTGCAGAGGAGCCAAATATGTCCATTGCACGCTGCGCTGCGCTGAGGTTTGCGGTCAGCTTGTCGCCGCCGATCTCTTTGTCAGCCTTCACATCGGCTGCCCACTGCTCTGTCTGCGCCTGCCAGGCTTCTGCCTGACGCTGCTGAACACCGGCCAGAATTTTCGGGTACGCGTCCACCAGTTTCTGCGCCTGCTCATTGGTCAGGTTCAGATCGCGGGCAACCGGCTCGAAGTCCTTCAGCGCTTCGGTATCAAGCTCTACGCCTTCGCCAGCGGTAAATTCGTATTTCTCCGGCGCACCTTCCTGCTTCTGGTCTTTTTCTTCAGCAGGCTTGTCTGCTGGCTTTTCACCATCAGCGGGTTTGTCTTCCTGAGGCTTGTCACCTTCAGCGCCAGGATGCTGCTTATCGACTTCTTGGTTCGCTGGTTCGCCTGCAGGTGAAGGAGCATCGGCAGCAGGTGCAGATTGCTCAGACGGTGCAGGTGCTGCGCCACCATCAGCTGGTTGCTCATTGCAAAGACGGCGGTGCAGCAAACGTTCAAATAAATTCATTGTTTATCTCCTTAAACCGGTATCGTTTTGGCTTTGAGCTGCGCCAGGACAGCGGCAAGAGTGGTGCGCAGTGCTGTGGTGTCATTCAGCAAAGCGTTGTATTTGCTAACCAGGTCGTTGTGGTCAGTAACAAGCCCTGCAACGTCTGATGCTGAAGAGTTGGTATCAGCGGTTGCTGTCATTGCAGCCGGAGCCGCAATCGTCGCCCCCAGCTTCACACCGCCGTAATCAGTAGTGGTTGGGGCGCCAATTACTGCCGGAGCCGGATCCGGAACCTCTACCACCTGATTTGCACCATCAAGGCGCACGACGCGTTGGGTTTGTACCTGTGTCATACATTTTCCTCACCGGCCTCTTCGGCCATCTTCAGATACTGATCAGGGCAGTGCGTCATGACGCGCTGAAACAGAACCAGAGCCAGGTTGCGCTGCCCTTCGTTGAATGCTGTGATGTTCGGGTCTACGTTGAAGCAAGTACCGAACACCTGACCTTTCTCCAGCAGCGACCAGATGACGCGTCGGCCCTGCTCGCTACCCATGACGAACTGGATATCTTCGATATCGCGCTGAGCCAGAAGATCCTGCTTGGCTTCCAGTTCCGCTTTGCGTTCTTCATCGTCGATATACGTCATTGCTGCGCCGCTCCTGCTGCGTTAGTGAGAGCGGTAAGCGCGCTTGGGTCAGTGGTCTGCGTCTCGCTGAGTGTCTTGGCACCCTGCGCTGCTGCCATGCCCATCTGCATGGCCTGCACCTGCTGAGCCTGTTTGGCTCGCTCTTCGCGAATGCCCTGCACCTGCTCCTGCGGAACGATGACGGTTGGCGATACGCCGGACATTTCCGAGAACGCGTCGATAGCCTGATCCACGTCGAGCTTGTCGAGTGCTTCAGGTTTGAACTGTGCGAGCTGGCCGATAAAGCCAACGGTCTGCGACAGGCTTGTGAGGCCAATAGATTTCTGCGCCTGCGCCATAACGGAGATGTATTCGATGCGCAGCGGCATGCCCTGCATAACATCAGGCGGAGGCGGCAGCATGTTCTTGCGAGCCATAATGGAGAACACGCGATCGATAAGCGGGTTGAGCGCTTCGTCGTTCAGGCGCTCCAGTACCGGTCCGAGCATCAGCAGCTTCTCTTCCTTCATCTCGATCACCGCTTCCACCGGCATAGAGCGGGTGTTGATGTTCTGAAGCATCATGAAGAGGTCAACAAAGTAGGCGCTGTTGATGGTCTGGCGGGTGTCCTGAATGTCAGCCAGCAGGTCGGCGGTGTTCGGGTTGACCAGGTAAGCAGGTTTGAAGCCATCCTGACCGCTCAGCACGTCGAGGTATGTCACATCACCTGGCAGCAGGGAAACGCGCTGATTCTTCAGCGACGTCGGCGCAACCATCGGAGGGTTGGTGGCCTTGTCGATCAGCTGAGCTTTACGCTTCTGCTCAACCTGAAGGGCTTTAACCTGACCGAGTGCCAGCATGCCAGGGCAGGAGGACGCATAAACGTCCTCGCCGTTCACTTCCCAGCGCGGCGCCAGGATCGGGAATTCATCAAAGCCGGATTCGCGCAGCAACTTGTCGGAGTCGCCGCCGGTCTCGAAATAGACAGAGCGGAACGGCTTGTTCTTGCTGTCCATCTTGCCGCTGTCACGGTTGATGTTTGGCGTGATGCAGTGGTTAACCTCGATCCAGTTTTCATACGTGCCGCTTTCCCACTGGCTCTTCACGGACGCGCTCACGTTGTCCAGTCCGAACTCCTGCACCAGCTGGCGCACGGTCATGGAGAACTGACGGAAGGATGTGTCAACGCTGCCGCGCGGGCTGTTCGCCAGGTAGTAGCTGCCAATCGGGAATGGCATTGTGCGGATCACGTCCTGGTCATCTTCGAGCACAGCCATGGCTGCGGTGCCGAAAGTACCCAGGCTGGCGTACATAACGGGCAGAGACTGGTACAAATTCGACTTGTTGAACACTTCGTTCATGCGGCGCTGCACGACTTCCAGCCAGATTTTCACCGGGCCGTAATCCATCATGTCAGGGTCAGGCGTAGCAAGCTTGAACCACGGACGGGCCGGACTGGTGATGCCTGACATCATGCCACTGGACAGGATGCGCTGAGCCATTGAGCCGGTCGGGTCAACAATTTTGGTGTTGCGGCGATCATCACGGTTAACGTCAGACGTCAGGAAGCGGGAACCGCGCGGATTGATAAAGTCGCTCAGGTCGCGCCAGTGCGGCTCGAACGATGTGCGCTCACTCTTCAGCTGTGCGAGCTGCTTCAGCAGCCGCTCTTTTTCGGTTTCCGCCATCTCTGCGCGCTCCGTTACTGACCGAGCAGCGTTTTACCGCTGGTGTTGGCTGCGGAGGTGTCGCCCTGGGCGCCAGTCAGCATTGTCGATTTGGTGCCTGCTGCTGCGCGGCGGCGGCGCTCTTCGTCATCGCGGGCACTGACCACAGCGGCGTCCTGCTCCTGAGGTGCGGCCTGGACTTCTGGTGCCGCTGGCACTGATGGCTTGCTGCCGATACACATAGCGATAACCTCACACACGATTAAATTATTACCAATTTAACCATATACGGATTATTTTACGTAGTGTATTGACAGAATGCCGTGCAATTATTACCCTTCAGGTAACACAACATGAAAGCGCACTTCGATATCGGTTCTGTGAGGTCTTGTCGCTAAATCAAACTGGTGAGTGCGCTTCCAGGTGTGAGCAGTACGGCATATGGCACATGTGCCGCAGCGGTCCGGAGGGGTTCCTTGGTTTCCTTACCCCCGAGCGGGTAGCCGGAATGTGCAAGTCAGTGTTATCGGTATGCACGACATGACGACTCACCATCGTGGCGATACGGTGTGACACCTCGGAAGAGACGAGGATACAACGATGAGAGCATTTTTGGGGTGTCGGTGGTGCATTGGTTGACGCGTGGGTTATTCCCACCGAAGAAAGGTTCGATTCCTTTCCCGCGCCCACAAAAGTGCTTTCAATGTTGTGGAAACACAACACCACACCTTAGTGGGGTGGACAGTAACATTGAACGGGTATATCCCGTATTGCTGAAGGGTCTAAACAGCCCAGACGCCACGGTAAGCAAGCCGTGTTACCGAATTGCTGACAGCCTGGAAAGACAGGCACACAACAGGTAAGAGCATTGAGCGATGTCGGAGATCGCCATTCTTGGTAGAGGGTTCGAATCCCTACTCAGTGCTCTTTCCGTTGTGGTGAATGCGCAGGCTGATGCGCACCAAGATCGAAACGTAAGTCGCTATGCGCAGTGATAGATGGTATGCGCGGTGTACCCGCACAAGGTCTGGTAAGTGCCATCCAGAAGGCCGGAGTTCAGCACCGGCCACCACACACAAAATCACGCCTTAGGACCGTGATACGGCAGTACCAAGCAATGCGTGTAGCTTTGGCGGTGGCAGTTGCTCCCACTTCTGACCACCGTCCTTTTTACAGCAGAGCGCCATTCCGATGACGTTGCGCTGTAAACCCTGCATCACCCGCCAAGGAAGGCACTCCGTAGACCCTTGCTTCCAGTTCGCCCGGTTCGTCCGGGCATTTTTTTAAGGTGAAAATCATGGTATCAACCGCATCCCCGGCCCCCTCATGCATGGCTATCGAGCGGGAAATTCAGGCCAAAGAATCATCAGCTATTGAGTACCTTGAGTCTTTAATGTCTCATGATACTTATGCGAGGATGGTTATTGCAGCGCTCAGGAATGGTGCTATTACTGAACAACAGGCCATCGTTCAGTACATGAATATTCAGAAACAAAGAGCAGATCATTACGAAAGTGAGCTAATTAAGACTATCCAAAGATCGCCATCTGTTACGCCAGTTTTCAAACCGTGACATGTCACAATCAGCCCGCCGGCGTGCGGGCTTTGTTATTTCCACGGGTCATATTCAGTCACGGCCTTGCCCTGCTGGCTCTCCTGCCCAGGAATGCGTAGCCGTTTCGTAACCGGGAAAGCAAACGTCAGCAGCAGCGCGTCACCCTTGCCAGGCGAGCGGCCTAAACGCTCTTTGATATCTTCCTTCGGCTCAATGACGATCTTGCCGTCAACCCTGACTTTGTACTCTGCCGCAGACAGGTCATCGGCAGTCTCCTGATCGTCCAGCGCGCCGCCAAGTTTCAGCCAAGTTTTGCAGCTGTTGAACATCTCGCCGCGCTTGTTGAGCATCTGTGGGTCGGTAGAGCCGCCACCGAACGGGATTAGCTGCCACGTCCGGCCCCAGCCGTCACCGATGGACTTAAGCCCGGTGCCGTAGCCAAAGTCGATAAACACCGCGTCAGCCTGGTACTGATCCTCAAAGTCAGCGATGCGCTTCGCCATAATCAGATCGTCGGTGGTCTTGTTGCCGGTCCAGAGCACTTTGCTGTGCAGCCCCTGCCGCAGGTATATCACCGCGTCATCCACGCCAGAATACGCCGGGTCGACGCCGATAATAACCGGAGCGTGCGCCACCTGCGCAGCGGTCACTACGCGCTTCATTGCCTCGTCGGTCAGGCCGGTCGGGATAAACTGCAGTTCTGACGCGTCAGGGAAGATCCCCCTCACACGGACCTTCACGAAGTCGCTGTCCTCGCCGTAGTCATCCACCCATTTCTGGAGCTGCTGCTTGTTGGTTCCTTCGACGGTGCGGCTGTCAATCTGTGCGCACTTCCAGCGGTGCTTGTACTTGCGGAAGCATTCGCGGAAACGCCCGGTGTTACGCGTCGGGTTCCCGAACGCCACCCAGATGATTTCCGTGTCTTCGTCCGTCAGCGCACCCTCGGCAACCTCCCACACCAGATCGGCAATATTGGACGCTTCGTCGAATACCACGATGATGCGCTTACGCTCGTTGTGCAGGCCGGCGAACGCCTCGGTGTTGTGCTCAGACCACGGTATAGCGTCAGCGCGCCAGCGTTTGTCGTGGCCCGGATCGTTGCTGTACATCGCCGTGGCGGTGCAGGTGAACCACTCTTTCGTGATAGCCAGGTTCGACCATTTGATAATTTCCGGCCAGGTCTTGGTGCGCAGCTGGTTGTCGGTGTTGGCGGTCACCACCACCTTGCAGTCCTCGCAGGTGGACATGCCCCAGTTGATGAGCATCGAGATGAACGCCGATTTGCCGATGCCGTGGCCGGATGCGCGGGCAATCATGATTGGCTGATAACGAGTGGAAGGGTTTTGCAGGTGATCGCGTATTTCCCGGAACCCATCAGCCTGCCATTTACGCGGCCCTGTGGCGTGCGCCAGCTCTGTCCCCTCCTCTCCCCACGGGAACGCATACAGCGCATAGCCCAGCGGGTCGTGCGTGAACGAGGCGATATCCTCGACGAGCTGCTCTTCCGGAGACATGGCTGCGGCTGTCATTCTTCACCACCAGCCTGCTCTTTGACGCGGCGTCGCGCGGCTGCCATGCGGTCGGCGATGGTGACGGTGCCGGAAACCTCCAGCCGCTCTTTGAACGCGTTGACGTCGACGTGCTTACCAATCAGCTCGAGGTTCTTAACCTTGTCCGGCCACTTCACCTTCTTCAGGATATGCTCGACATCCTCAACAGACAGATCCGCCTCGCCATTCTCTTTTTGCAGAGAGGCCTGAGTCGTCTTGATAGTAGCGATATCCATCGCGCTGAGAGAGGTGCGCCATACCTTAGGCCACTCAGCGATCGGCTTCATCCCGCCGTCGTCGTTCAGGATATCCAGCACATCCATCTGGTCGATTTCCACCAGGCGCATGAGGACGTAATCAGCGCTGACGCGCATGCGCTTGTTGCGTTCCTCCATCAGTTCAGCTATTCGTTTCTGGACGCGTTCATCGCGCATATTCTGGCTGGCAAACTTAGCCGCCGTATTGGGAGAATACCCGGCATTAATCGCAGCCTGAGTCTGATTCTCCGGGCATTTGATGTATTCCTGGCAATATGCTTCCTTCAGAACGCTGAGAGGCTCAAATTGCGTCGATTTGCGCTTATGCGGTTTTGGTGTCGCGGTCATCATTACCACCTGAGTAATTTTATTACCATGTAGGTAATACTATCACGCCCGCGCAGATGTTACATGACTGGTATCGGTTCGTCGTCCTGACGGCCAACACGATTCAGGAAGTGGGTCACCACGCCGTGCACTGTCGTATCGTCCAGCGCCTCGCCTTCGAGCGCTTCACCTTCAGGAGTGATCAGCGCCTTGCCCTGCACAATGGCGAACTCCGTGCGGCCGCAATAGGAAATCAGCACGGTGTCACCCGGATGTGGTTTGTGGGAAACGTTGATGATTGCGTAGCCCGCTGACGTCTCGATGGTGCGACAGTTGCCGTCGTAGCCACACAGGCTGGTGATGGTTAGAGCTGCTTCTGCGTAGTCTTTTGCCGGAGATGGAAAGCCCATGATGGAACCTCACATAAAAATACTGTACATTTAAACAGTATAATCATGTGAGGGTTTAGTCAATACGCCGTGACATGTCACACTGCAAGTTTCGTTTCGTGCCAGCCCTGCGTCACCCAGCAAGCCGAATCACCGGCGCACGGGCAGGACTTCACCGGCAGGCTGTCGCCGCACTTTCCGCACTGGTTGGCACTGATGGCTTTGATGCGGCCACGCACCCGGGCATCATCCTGGCGGATCAGCAGAGCAATGTACTCGCTCAGTTCGTATGGGTCGCGTCCCGGGCGACGCTCCGCGCAGTTGCGCGCCAGCATCTCCATTTCCTGCTCGTCGAGCACCAGCTCCAGCTTGCGCTCACCGGCTTCAGCCTGACGGGCGCGCTGCGCTGCTTTGCGTTCTGCTGCGGTCTTAGCCATTGCTTAGTTTCTCCCCGCACATTGCACAGCAGTTGGTGGTGTAAATGCGGCCGTAAGTATGTGGACAATCCCGCATGTAGCAGAGCAAGGTTCTGAATGCGCGCAACTGGTAATCTTCTTTTAGCGAGCGAGGAGATGACTCAAGTTCCTCGATGCGGGCGGCCAGTGATTCCTGGGTTACGTTAACCATTGATCACCTTCCCGCAGCGCTTGCAATAAATACCGTGATACGTCTCTGGCCTGGTGATGTTGATCACTTCGATTACTGCGCTGCTACTTCCCTCCATTGCGCCAAGATTCGCAGTAGGCGCCCCCCTGGTGATAGCTGGGCGATATGAGTGCCCGAACAATTTTCCAAAAATACCCTGACACTTATCCATCACACCACCTCTCTCAGTTTCAGTTCATCGGCCACTGACTCGGGCACCACCACCGGCATCGGCACGCGGATGACCAACTTTTTGAGCCTGTCGATTTCACCGGCCAGTTCGAGAATGCGGCGATTACCGTATTCCGCCTCCTCGCGCCACCAGGCCACGTCGGCTTTAAGGCGGCGCACGCGCCGCTGTTTGAGTTTGCTCACCATGGCAGCCACCCGTAAATCACGCCCATGCAAAGCAGAGCCCATATCACTATGTAGAATGGGTTAGGCATCATCCAAGGTATGGCTTCTTCCAGCCCTCGCTGGTAGCAAGCCTTTCGATGGCAAGCAAAATCGGCAGGTTTGATTCATCAGTGCGCTTCATGATTTCCCAGTGAAGCCGTTTTAACTCGTGGACCAGCTTGTCCCTGTTTGTTTCCGCATCATTGCTGGCAAGCATCAAGCAGCACTCACCAACAATGCGGCACGCTTCCCGATACAGGTCTTCTGACAGCTTCTCATATTCTGACATAAGCAACCCCTCCTCTATGAAGGGGTTTTATATCACATCATTTTGCAGCCTGCTGCACATCTCTCCGCGCTTCAGCGTCGTGATATCCCTGCATGTAAGCATCAGCAACGGCTGGGTCAATTCCTGCCTGAATAGCGATTTCGTCGATATACTCAGGCTCTGCGGCTGCCTTTTTCGCGTGCTCACGAATCTGCGCGATTAACTCCTCGGCATTAACCTCAAAGCACTTCAGAGTTTCACAGCCGCCGACCTTGGCACCGGAGATACGATACCCACCATCGTCATTGCCTACGCAGAGTGAAAGGCCTCCAGCCTGATTGTGAGATATTTCGATATAAACATTGCCTGTCTTCAATTTAGACATTTTTAGCCTCCTGCTGCGGTGCGTCACCGAAGTATTGAGCCAAAATAAAGGAATCAATCCCGTAGCTCCAGTATTTCGGTAAAGTTAATCCATCAGGGATATTGACATCATACAGGTAGACCTTACCTGTCATAGCGACTCCCATTATGTGCTTATAGGTAATACCTAACTCTCGGCAAACCTTATCAAAATGTCGTGTATCTATACCTGATTCTCCGTTGCATTCGGCATAGGATAAGCTTTCGATGTCTACGGTAAGGTGCTTCATACCTCCCCCTCCTGCTGCTGCGGTGCTGCTGGCAGTGGCATCCAGTGGGTGACAGGATGGTGAAGAAGGTCGATAAACTCATGCCGCTCATCCTGCCAGCGTTCATCATCTTCCAGGTGTTCTGAGTTGTTATGCATACCCATGCCAACCCACACTCCGTTGCAGACCAGAACATATTGGTTTGGCGTCGGCATCCGCTCACTGCAAGCCACCCAACCACCAGTAATCACCGGAGAGTTGCCATCCCCATAAGCCATGCGCAACCAATGCATAAACACTTCAACGCTTACGCAGCCACAATCTATTTCTATCCTTTCGCCTTGCTGTGAAAGCCACTGCTCGAATGGCAACTTGTAAGCCGTCGTTACAGGTTCGGCACCCTGAAGCATGGCGGCGCGGCAGGCGTTCCAGCCATCAGCTAACGGACCATCAGTGTGAGGCTTCTCCGGTGGAATCTTCACAGATACCGGCGCTGGCTGGGCGGTGTACAAGCGAGTTCCATCCTTGAAATTCTCCCAGTCAGCCTGACCATCAGCGGCTATGCACACCACCCTTGCATCCGGGTGGCATCCGCAATCGTCATACTCGCCGAGAACAACCTCGCCAACAGCCTCCGCTTCGAGCGATGCCAGCGCGATACGCATAGCCGCCAGGATTTTCCCCTGATAATCATCAAGCCCGAAAGGAAGCTCATCATGAACGCTTTCATAATCGTTGATAGCCTGCTTCAGCCATTCTTTGGTAATAGTGCTCATGGGTTAGTCTCCCATCCAAATTTCAGGCCATCCGACAATGACAACCGCCGCCGACGCATTCCAGTCTTCATCGTCGCATTCGCCATGACTGAAATTGTCCTTAGCGACTTTTTTCGCATCGATGTAATCTTTTGCTTTAACTTGGAGATCGAAGTAACCGCGGTCAGTATTTAAAACGACGGTAAATTTTTTAAGTGCCTTAGCCATTTCACTCTCCTTTACCGGCTGCGGCGAACAGCACTTTGTTGTAATTGTTCTGGCAGTCGATATAGCCCTTCGCATAGTCCTCAGTGGCACCGTAATGGCAAATCTGGAACTCTGAGAACTGCTTCACTCCTCGCCCTAACTCCTCCAGTTCAGCAATCCGCTTCTCTGCGGCTTCCAGCTCATCCTTCAGGCGCTTTGTTTCGCGCTGAACGTGCTCACTGATAAACCTCAAACCAAGCGCGGACGCGCAACCCTTCGGTGTCAAAAGCCCAAGCTGGGTACAGATAGTTGTTGCTGTGTAGCCGCAACGCCAACCCGCAGCAGCATCAATAACCGTTTCGGCCAGAATATTTTTAAAGTCATCTCTGCCAAAATTTGTACCAGCAAAGGCCTTACTGATTGCTTCGTCTGTCAGCGCCTGTTTGTCGATGTTGCTCATTGGGCGGCCTCCTTCTTAAGCTTGCGGCGGCATGCTGCACAATCGTCAGGGCTTTCGAACGTATCGGGCTCTCTGTCATGGCCGAAGTACATCCAGCGACCACAGATGCTTGTGACTTCATCTTCAGAGAAGTAGTGATGCTTATTGGCGTTGACAGGTCTGGCCCATCCTGCTTTTTTAGCGCTCATGACTGCACTCCTTTGCGAAGCAGGGCGGCGAAGTCTTCCAGCCACTCAACCATTTCAACCTTGCCAACCAGGTCAGACTCCGGGAATTTGCTGCAAACACGCTGCGCTGTCTCGAAGTCCTTGTACTGAAACTCTTGAGCCACCACGTTTTTTGCTGTTGCGATTGCCGCATCCACACCCTGCGCTCGCACTTCAGCCAGGAAAGCGTCGGTCGCTGGCATAAACAACGCTGATTTAGCATCAAACATGAGTGATTTTGCTGGGTTTATTGACCTCTCCTCTGGAGAGATACCGCTCATTGCAAATTGGTTGATCATGCGTTCAACTACTTCACGCAATGCTGCATTGTCGACTGCCAGAGCCTCTCCGTGCGTCTTCAGCCCCGCATTCTCCGCAGCCAGCGCCGCGCATCTTGCTTCAAGCTCTTCATAACTCGGTTTCATCTTTACCCCCGCTTACCCGTATAAGTTATTGATTACGTTGATATCAAAAAGGATCGTCGATTCAGAACGTTTCGCAGTTCCAGCCACCACCTTTGCTTTTTGGTATTGGCTTTAGCGCTCTGAACGTGAACGGGTACATGTCGGCGGCGACCTTGGTTTTCACCCTGGCGTCGTCGGTCCAGAAACCTTTCACTTCGTGCAGCTCTATCTCGCCGTTGGTGAGCATCACTGCGAAGTCAGGCGTGTAGAACGTGTTGTCAGCCAGTCGCAGCTTGATTCCTTCGAACCGGTACCAGGCCACCTCTCCGGCATGCTTACGCAGCTCCAGATGCCTACAGTAGGCCTCCTCGGTTTTGTTCATTTGCCCGGCTTTTAACCTTCCCAGAGCCTGAAGACTTTTTCGCATTGCCTTTCCCCTTGGTGGATTTTTCTGGTGCATCTCCGCTGTATTTTGCGTAAAGCTTTGCCTCGCGCAGGCAGTCTTCAAAAATGCCCTTGCTCTTAACCGATGGCTGCGATGAACGGCGGTAAAAATCTATCGCCGCGTTTGCCCCCCCCTGCGCCACTGATTGTGAGAAGCCTTCATTCAGCAGGTAGGTGCGGATATTCTTTTCGATAAACTCAATTGGGTGCATTTCAGCCTCCGATTACCTATGAGGTAATTTAAATCCACATTAGAGTTAAAATCAATAGCTATGCGCATATTTTGTTACCTGCAAGGTAATTATGCAGGCGTAAAAAAATGCGCTGCCGCGCCTGTGCTGCTATGTGGCCTGATATCCCCTGAATCCCTGCGGTATGGCCTTATCCGGCTCCGGCACGTCGTTGATGTCCCTTCGCTGCTGCTGGGCCACCGGCCTTGCCCTGGACTGCTGCACGCTTCTCGCCAGCTTCTGTTGCCACTGGTCGTGGTGGAATGCCTTCCCCTCCGCTTTCCAGAACGTGATGAAGTCTGCAAGCTCGAACGGCGTGATCTCCGTCTTCAGGTTTATTCCCCATTGAGAAGCTCGCCTGATGAACTGCGGATCCGGATTCCAATCGTCGTGCATCTGGAATTTCCCAAACTCACCCATTCCACCTGGAGCAACGTAGCCATTCAGAATCGCGTTGTTCACATCCGGATCTGGTTCACCGCCACCAGCAGAGTTATCCACAGGTGAATTTTGCTCGCTCCCTATGTGGGGTTTATCTTTTATATCTTCTCTTCTCTTCTCTTCTCTGGTCCGCTTTTTGTCCGCTTCTGATGCGGACGCTTTGCGGACATTTCTCTTCCTGTCAGCGTCCTGTGCTCGACGCTTTGCAGACTGCCCGTTATGGGCTTCAAAGCGCGGCATTACTAGGCTTTCGCCATTTTCTTCGAGCCATCCGACGGCCATCATTGCCCGTGAAAATCCAGGGAAGCCGATCAGGTCGTCTAGTGTGTCCGCGCTGTATCCGTCAAGCAAACCGTCAACGGAGTGGACATCGAAAAGACACCATGCGGAATGTAGTCCGCCAACTATCCGCAATCTGTCCGCTTTCAATGCGGACGCCATGCGGACAACTTTAGGGTGCGTGTGCAGGTCGGCACGCATCTTGATCCAGTCACCGGCCATAGCTAACCCCCATATAGGCCCGGATAAATTCAGCCGCAGCCTGTGCGTTTATGGCGTTACCGTAGCCCTTAAGTCTGCCTGTGCGGTTGCGTCCAGCCATTGCTCGTAATGAGGACTTTCCGTGTCCCAGGCTTTTGGCAAACCTTGCAACCAGCGGGAATGTGCCGGGTTCAACTGGACGCCATTGCCCATCTCGACAAAAGACCCAGTCCGCATCTCGCCAAAAACCGTTAACCTCAAGGGGCCTGCTGTGTAAGCCTGGCGCGGTAACTGATCCAGTCGCTCTTTCCCTTCTCTCTGCGCTGTCATCCCTGATGTGTCCTTCCAGTCGCGAGTTGTCGGCGTAACCCATCCCGCCAGTAACGCTGTGCCCGGCAGCTTCAAGCACACTTTTGGTTGCCCGTTCTGATTCTTCCCACTGTAGCAATGAGTCGACCCGGTTGAGTCGTTCGCCACCGGGGTTTGCCAGCCTGTCAGTCGAGCAGCTCCGGAGACGTGCTGTAATCCCCGTTTCGTTTCCGGCTGCGGATTCGTATTCGCTACCGGCGTGGGCCACCCAGTAGGCCCGCTCTCTGATGTGCGGAGCACCGACGCCCGCTGCCGGAAACGGCACAAGCCCGAAGGCGTATTCCATTCCTTCCAGGTCAGCTTGTACAAGGTCGAACCATGTGTTTGCGTTACCGCTTGCAACCTGTTCGCCAAAGACATGCTCAGGTCTGCGCTCGCTGATGAGGTGGAAGAAGTGGGGCCAAAGGTGCCGCTCGTCAGCAAACCCATCTCCTTTGCCTGCCGCGCTGAAAGGCTGGCACGGGCAGGAGCCAGTCCAGACCTGACGATCGTCAGGCCATCCGGCGAGGCGGAGGGAATGGGACCAGACGCCGATCCCGGCGAAAAAGTGGCACTGGGTAAATCCTCTGAGGTCGTCAGGTGTGACATCTTCAATACTCCTTTCATCAACTTCGCCCGGGGCGATATGACCACCGGCGATCAGGTTACGCAGCCACTGCGCTGCAAATGGGTCGATTTCGTTGTAATACGCTGCGGGTTTCATGCTTCACCCCTTGCGGATTTAAGAGCGGATGAGAACTCGCTGCGGTGACGGCTTGCGCTCTGAAGTGCGCACTCAACGCAGGTGCCGTTCAGTACGTAGCGTTCCGCATTATGACCATTCCGGCAGGCTTTGCCGGTGTAGAATCTGTTCAGGCCAGCCTTGGCGGCCTCCATTCTGGTGACAATTTTCACGAAAACGGCCTCATGTTTGGTTATGGATATCGGTAATTTTGTGCGATGGCCGAAAAAAGATCAACCATATTTGGATCATTATTACCTGAGAGGACTGAATAGATATGAAAAGACCGCCATAAGGCGGCCTGATGGGTTCTGGAGGAGGTTTTATTCGTAGAAGAAGATAGCCAGTTCCGGCTTTGTTCTGACCCACCCGCGTTGTTTGCATGCCTTAAACAGCCCATTCATCAATGTCTTACCGGGCATTTTCCGGCGGCCTGTCAGATGCGTCTGGATGTAGTGGCTGGTCGTTCCGGCCTCGTCAGCAAAGGCATTTCGCTCATCAGGAGTGAGTTGCAACCAGTGTTTTTTGAAGTCGAATTTTTCGTTCTCGCTCATAGCTATTGCCTGATATTAATTTCAGATAACAAATATTCACCCAGAAGGTAATAAAAATCAAGGCTTGTTACCTGTGAGGTGCATTTACCTGTGGGGTAAATTCGCTTTTAATTGGCACACTAACTAATTCATATATGAGGCGATTCACCAGAGCATGAAAAGTATTCAGGATATCCGCAGGCAGAATATTAACGATATCATCGACCGTGACTTTAACGGGGTGCAGACTCGTCTGGCGGAAAAACTGGGAACTCAGGCAAACCTGGTGAACCGCTGGGCCCGCGGGCAGAAGGTTGTCGGCGACACGGTGGCGCGCAAGATTGAGAAGGCAGCGAACAAGCCGTCGAACTGGCTGGATGTCGACCACTCATTATCTGCTGTTGCCATCCCCCATGAGGAGATCACTCCTTCCGACATCGGGCAGCTGGCGGCACATAACCTTGAAGCGTGGATGCAGAACAACCGCGACCTGTCATCTCAAGGAAAGGTGTCGAAAGCGTCCGGCGTTGCCCAGGCTACAATCCAGCGCATGCTGAACAATGAAGTCAGCGTTTCTATCTCCACCCTGGAGTCCATCGCCAGCGCGTTTGGCCGCCGCGGCTATGAGCTGCTCATCCATCCCCGCGACCCGGCGACCATCCATTACGACCGGGCACGCTACGCGTTGTTACCTGAGAGCGAGAAAAGCAAGATCGAGAGCTACGTCGATTTTGTGATTGTTCATAACGGTAAAGCGCAAGAGTAAAACCATACATTTCAGACACTAAGCCGCCATTGAGCGGCTTTTTTATTGCCCTAAGGATTACCTTACGGGTAATTTTTTATAATCATACCTATTGACATCAAACCACATAAGGATAATTATTACCTCAACGGTAACACTGAGGTAACGAATTATGCAGTGGAAAATCATCAACGGTTGGTACTGCGTTACGGCGTGCGGGCTGATGAGCACCAAGTGCCGCACTCTGCATGAGGCCATCAACTGGGCATTTGTCACCAAGATGGCAGTAAAAACTGAAATGGATATGGGGGTGAGCAAGTGAACATCCAGCAGATTAATAACCTGAAAAAAATCATGACCAGCATCGACAGCGACTACCAACTGAGCCAGCTGCACTACGAGCGCCAGGTAGAGCTGATCGACGCCATTAAGCATCACCAGCTGCAGGAACCTTTCTATGCGCTGGAGCGCAAAGGCGTGCGCAAGGAGATTCTGGAAGAGCTAATGATGAATCCGGAATTCGAAGAGGCTCTCGCAGCGTACCAGGCCGCGATGACCAGCATCATCGCGAAGTGGGATTTGGCTGACCAGTTGGACACGGCGAGGAGCGCGGCATGAAACCTGGCATCTATTTCGACATCAGCAACGAGGACTACCACGCCGGCGACGGCGTGAGTAAGTCTCAGCTCGATATGGTTGCTCTGAGCCCGGCCCTGTTGCAGTGGCAGAAATCCGCTCCGGTCGACACCGAAAAACTCAAGGCGCTGGACATGGGAACCGCCCTGCACTGCCTTCTTCTGGAGCCGGAAGAATTCGAAAAGCGCTTCATCGTGGCGCCGCAGTTCAACCGCAGGACGAATAAAGGAAAGGCTGACGAAGCTGCCTTCCTAAAAGACTGCGAAGGATGCGGAAAAATAGTGATGGAAGCTGAACAGGATCGCCAACTTCAACTGATGCGCGACAGCACGATGGCTCACCCGGCGGCGCGCTGGCTTCTTGAGGCGGAAGGTTTCTGCGAAGCATCGCATTACTGGACGGATCCGGAGACTGGCGAACTATGCCGTATCCGCCCGGACAAGCGCCTGAAGTATCACCCGGTGCTGTTGGACGTGAAGAAGGTTGCAGACATGGAACGCTTCGCCCGCCACGTAGAGGAATTCCGGTACCACGTTCAGGACGCCATGTACCGCGAAGGTGCGCAGCAGACCACCGGAGAGCCACACGGTTTCTTCTTCCTGGCGGTGAGCGAAACCATCGACTGCGGACGTTACCCGGTACGCGTGTTCGAACTGGATGCGCCGGATGTAGACGCCGGGCATGCACTGTTCCGCCGGGATC
This sequence comes from Enterobacter asburiae, assembly GCA_011754535.1. Taxonomy (NCBI): domain Bacteria; kingdom Pseudomonadati; phylum Pseudomonadota; class Gammaproteobacteria; order Enterobacterales; family Enterobacteriaceae; genus Enterobacter; species Enterobacter asburiae. The sequence goes on from JAAQVN010000001.1 coordinate 3,587,745, forward strand.
TGAATACCTACCACCAGTGCCGCGAGTCAGGCGACTGGGGTGGATTTGAAATTATTAAACGCCCTGAGTGGGCACGCAAACAGGATATGTACGTATGAGCAACGACATCGCAATCACATCGCAGCCTGGCGCTACCGTCGGTACCGCCGCGGCAATCTTCAGCCCTGAGGGTATGGACCGCCTGGTGCGTTTCGCAACCCTGATGGCTGACAGTAAGGCCACCGTTCCGGCGCACCTGGCAGGAAAGCCTGCTGACTGCCTGGCCGTGACCATGCAGGCGGCGCAGTGGGGAATGAACCCGTTCGCCGTTGCGCAGAAAACTCACGTCGTCAACGGCACCCTGGGCTACGAAGCGCAACTGGTTAACGCGGTTGTATCTTCTTCCAATCTGCTGGCCACCCGCCTTAATTATCGCTGGGATGGTGACTGGTCAAAAGTAAACGGGAAAACCGACAAATCGCCGAACCTGACCGTAACAGTGTGGGCAACCCTCAAAGGGGAATCAGAGCCACGCGAACTGACGATCAGCATGGCCCAGGCCGGTGTGCGTAACTCCCCTCTCTGGGAGCAGGATCCTCGCCAGCAGCTCGCATACCTGTGCGTTAAGCGCTGGGCTCGCCTGAATGCACCTGACGTCCTGCTTGGCGTGTACACCCCTGACGAATTGCAGGAGACGGCACCGCGCGTTGAGCGCGATATCACTCCTGCGCCAGCCACCGCATCAGGCATGAACAAGCTGATTAACTCCAAGCCTGAGCAAAAGCAGGAAGAGCATGATGCTGGCCGTAAAAAAGACGACCGCAGCCCTGAAAAATTGCTCTCTGATTTTTCTGCTTATGCAGGCGGTGCAGTCACCGTTGAAGAACTTGATTCAGCTTATACAGCCGTGGCCAAGCGTTTATCAGCAAATCAGGATCTGCTTGATAAGGCTACCGATGTATACAGCATCCGCCGCGATGAGCTGAACGAAGTCCCTATGTAATCACCACCGTGGCGCCACGGCGCCACACCTGCAACCAAGAGAGGTATTTATGAAAGGTGCATTTGGTAAGAAGGAACTCCTGGCGGTGGTGCCACTGTCATGGAGCACGATTGACCGCCTGGAGCAGGCTGGCGAATTCCCGTCCCGTTTCTGGATCACCGATCGCCGCTGCGCGTGGGACCAGAGCGAAGTTGAAGCATGGCTGGATAAACGTAAGGCGGCAAGCCCGGCGACGTTCACCGGAAAAAAGCCGCCGGTTGACCGCCGCGTGTATCGCCCGGTGAGTGCAGCAGCATGACGGCGCTGAAAAAGCATATCGGCAGATGGTCAGACGTTTACCTGTGTCTGGCCGTGGTCGCCTACCTGATGTGGCTGGCGGCGGTAATCAGTTGAGAGGTCTGGATCAGATGAAAAAGACGAAGCTTGAGCGCTATCACGAAGATTATGTGTCGCAGCGCCGTGTTGAAAGAGTGGTGGCGGTTACGCCGGAAGCGATGGAGATCGAAAGCCGGGCCATTGCTCGCGAGCGCCTGGGTCATTATCGCATCGCGGCCCGCCTCTGGCTCCAGTGCCTGGATGCGGCTGTTGGTGAAGTTGAGCGCGCCCGTATCGCGGTGCGCCGCCAGCAGTGCATCACCAAAGGGAACCGCACCCCGCACCTGGACTACAGCGGGATCGGATGTCGCGGGGTGGTGTATGACTAACCCGCACGACGGCATCACCGTGGGCAGTGTCACGCTGCCCTATTCCATCATTCGCCGCGGATGGTTAGCACCAAGCGGCGACGTTATCAGAAACCCATTGAAGGCTCAGCGCCTGGCTGAGCTGATGAACAGCAAGAAGGTGGCGGCATGACTGACGCAACGATTTTAGACATGTGCTGCGGGTCGCGCATGTTCTGGTTCGATAAACAGGATGAGCGCGCGGTGTTTAGTGACATCCGCGCCGAACAGCACGAGCTTTGCGACGGTCGCCAACTTGTTATCAGCCCGGACATTATTGCTGATTTCCGCGCCCTTCCCTTTACCGATAACACTTTCCCTGTCGTCGTATTTGATCCCCCTCACCTCGAGCGCGTCGGCGATAACGCGTGGATGGGTAAAAAGTACGGGCGGCTCAACAAAGAAACATGGCGAGATGATTTGCGCGCAGGTTTCGCCGAAGCGTTCAGGGTGTTGTGGCCACACGGTGTGCTCATCTTCAAATGGAACGAAACGCAGATCCCGGTAAGCAATATCCTGGCGCTTACCGACGAGAAGCCTGTCATCTGGCAGCGCACCGGAAAATCTGACAAAACACACTGGGTAATTTTCGTGAAAGGAGATGAAAAGTGACCGGGAAATACACTCTTATCTACGCTGACCCGCCTTGGGTTTACCGTGACAAGGCAGCAGACGGCAACCGCGGCGCCGGGTTCAAATACCCGGTCATGAACGTGCTGGATATCTGCCGCCTGCCGGTGTGGGACCTGGCCGCCGAAGATTGCCTGCTGGCGATGTGGTGGGTGCCGACGCAGCCGGTTGAAGCGCTGAAGGTTGTCGAAGCGTGGGGTTTCAAACTGATGACCATGAAGGGATTCACCTGGCACAAGACGAACAAGCACAAAGGCAACAGCGCGATCGGCATGGGCCACATGACCCGGGCGAACAGTGAAGACTGCCTTTTCGCGGTGCGCGGAAAACTCCCGGAGCGTATGGACGCCTCAATCTGCCAGCACGTCACGGCGCCACGCCTGGAGAACTCTCGTAAGCCGGACGTAATCCGGGAAAAGCTGGTGCAGTTGCTGGGCGATGTGCCGCGCATTGAGCTTTTCGCCCGCCAGTCATCGCATGGCTTCGACGTTTGGGGAAACCAGTGCGAAGGCCCGGCGGTGCAACTGCACCCTGGCTACGCGCTGGATATTGCCGGGATGACGCGGGCATTAAGTAATACTCCGCTATCACCAACAGACAACCATGGCCGGGAGCGTGCAGCATGAAAAATATTACAGCATGGGATGGCGAGGGATTACCTCCGGTGGGTTGTGAGTGTGAGTATGAAACTAAATTTGATGGATGGAAGCCAGTACGCATTGAGCTAATCAAGTCTGAAGGTATTGCCTTTACGTGGCTTTCCAATAGCCAGGCTTACAATGGACTTGATTGCGTTGGCGTGCAAAAGGCTGGCTCTTTCCGCCCTATCCGCTCAGAAGCGGACAAGAAGCGCGATGCAGCGATAAGCGCCATCGATGCAGCTTGCTTATTGGTAAGGGATGCCAGCAAGACAGCTGCAGCAATTTACGATGCTATGGCCGCAGGTGACATCCCGGGCGTTAAGATTGAATAACGGCCTAATCCTTTCCTTCCATCCACCTCTCAAACTTCGACGGGGAGAACGGCACCAGATCGGTGTGCTCCCCGTTAATCCAGGCATCAACCATATCCGCCCACTGCTGCAACATATAGGCGCGCTGCCGGGCATACTCCGCTTTGTTGTACACCGCGCGCACGCCCTTCTGCTCATGCGCCTGCGCCTTCTCGATCCAGTCTGAAGGATAATCCGCTTCGTGCAGCAGCGTGCTTGCCGTCCGGCGCAGGTCATGCACGGTGAAGTCATGTATCTTCTCACCGTCTTTGTTTATTGTCTCCACGGTCCGGTCGATAAGGGAGTTCAGCGCGGCATTCGATAATGGCTTGCGGAAGTTGTAGCGCCCGGGCACTAGGTATTCACTGCCACCAGCGCACATCTGCAATCCCACCAGCAAATCCTGCGCCTGCTTCGGCAGATAAATCACATGCGCCCGCCTGGCCTTCATTCGGTCAGCGGGGATCGTCCATGTCCAGTTCCTGAAATCGATCTCTGCCCACGTCGCGTAGGTGAATTCGCTTTTTCGCACAAGCGTCAGCAGTACCAGCTTGAGAGCCATCTTCATGGTGCCCATCGCGCCGATGTCATCCAGCGCGCGGAAGAAAATGCCGATCTCCTCAGGCGACAACGTGCGCTCGCGCGGCTTAAACATGGCAATGGATGATGGCTTAATGTCGGCAGCCGGATTGAACAAACCGTGACCGCGGTCGTTGGCGTACCGGTACACGCTGCTGATTATCTCCCTGACCTGGATCGCAGTCGCCCGGCCGCCACGTTCTACGATGCGATCGCACAGGTCGCGCACCACTCTGGTGGTTATCTCAGTCATCATCTTGTTGCCGAGCGCCGGGAGGATATCACGCTCAATCACCGCCTGTTTCATGGCGCGAGTGCTGTCGGCCAGGGTGACGTATTTCATGTAGGCGTCGGTATATACCGCGAATGTTTCTGCCCCGGCAATTTGCCTGATACCGTCACGTTTCGCCGCAGCAGGCGACTGGCCTGCCATCAGCAACTTTTTGGCGGCAATAAGTTCCTCGCGCGCTTCGGCAAGGCTGATACCGTCACGACCGTACTGGCCGATAACCAGCGTTTCCCGGCGGCCGTTAATTCGGTAGTCATAGCGGAACGAGACAGAGCCTGACGTGAGCACGGCGACATACAGCCCGTCACGGTCGGAAACCTTGTACAGTTTCTCCTGAGGCTTGAGGTTTTTCAGTTTGGTATCGGTAAGCACAATTCACCCATAAAGCATCCATATTTTTGTCGGTATGAGAGTATACCTTTCGGGTAATACCGTCACCTGTACCGTCGAAAAAAGTGGTGTAGAGTGAATAGATATGAGTAGATATAAACAAAAACCCTCTTCGATTACAGAGGGTTAGAGATGAAACTGAATAGATATGATGTGCTATGAACTAGCTATACATCATTCCCATTCAATCGTAGCCGGTGGCTTACCGCTGATGTCATATACGACCCGCGATATGCCATTGACTTCATTAATTATTCTGTTAGACACGCGGCCTAAGAAGTCATACGGCAAGTGCGCCCAGTGCGCGGTCATGAAGTCAATGGTTTCCACCGCACGCAGGGAAACAACCCAGTCGTACTTACGGCCATCGCCCATTACGCCGACGGAGCGAACCGGCAGGAACACGGTGAACGCCTGGCTCACTTTGTTGTACAGGTCAGCTTTGTGCAGCTCTTCGATGAAGATCGCGTCCGCGCGACGCAGCAGGTCGCAGTACTCTTTCTTCACTTCACCCAGCACGCGCACGCCCAGACCCGGGCCCGGGAACGGGTGACGGTAGAGCATGTCATACGGCAGACCCAGTTCCAGACCGATCTTGCGCACTTCGTCTTTGAACAGCTCGCGCAGCGGCTCAACCAGGCCCATCTTCATCTCTTTCGGCAGCCCGCCCACGTTGTGGTGAGATTTGATGACGTGTGCTTTACCGGTGGCGGATGCGGCAGACTCGATCACGTCAGGGTAGATAGTACCCTGCGCCAGCCACTTCACGTCGTCCAGCTTCAGCGCTTCTTCGTCGAACACTTCAACGAACACGCGACCGATGATCTTACGTTTCGCTTCCGGATCGTTCTCGCCTTTCAGCGCGTCCAGGAAGCGCTGCTCGCCTTCCACGTGAACGATGTTCAGACCGAAGTGGTCGCCGAACATGTCCATAACCTGCTTAGCTTCGTTGAGACGCAGCAGACCGTTGTCCACGAAGACGCAAGTCAGGTTTTTACCGATGGCGCGGTGCAGCAGCATCGCGGTCACGGAGGAGTCCACGCCGCCGGAGAGACCGAGGATCACTTTGTCATCGCCAACCTGCTGGCGGATACGCTCAACGGCATCGTCGATGATTTTTGCCGGGGTCCACAGGGCTTCACACTGGCAGATGTCACGCACGAAGCGCTCCAGCATGCGCATACCCTGACGGGTGTGAGTCACTTCCGGGTGGAACTGTACGCCGTAGAAGCGTTTTTCTTCGTTCGCCATGATGGCGAACGGGCAGCTTTCGGTGCTGGCAACGGTCACGAAGTCAGACGGGATGGCGGTAACTTTGTCGCCGTGGCTCATCCACACGTCCAGCAGCGGTTTGCCGTCTGCGGTCAGGGAGTCTTCGATACCGCGCACCAGCGCGCTGTCGTTAACCACTTCAACCTGTGCATAGCCGAACTCGCGCTCGCTGGAGCCTTCTACGTGGCCGCCCAGCTGCATGGCCATGGTCTGCATGCCGTAGCAGACGCCGAATACCGGCACGCCAGCTTCGAACACGTACTGTGGCGCGCGCGGGCTGTTCTCTTCGGTGGTACTTTCCGGGCCGCCGGACAGGATGATGCCGCTTGGATTGAATTCGCGAATCTGTGCTTCCGTGACATCCCACGCCCACAGCTCACAGTAAACGCCCAGTTCACGTACGCGACGCGCCACCAGCTGAGTGTACTGAGAACCGAAGTCCAGGATGAGAATGCGATGTTTATGAATGTTTTCCGTCATTGACGCTAATTCCGAGGCAAGTGAAACAAAAACAGAGCGCCCGGCAGAAGCCGGGCGCGGAAACTTATCAGGAGCCCAGACGGTAGTTCGGGGACTCTTTGGTGATCGTCACGTCGTGAACGTGGCTCTCCTGGATACCCGCACCGCTGATGCGTACGAATTCCGCTTTGGTACGCAGCAGGTCAATGGTACCACAGCCGGTCAGCCCCATACAGGAGCGCAGGCCGCCCATCTGCTGGTGAATGATCTCTTTCAAACGGCCTTTATAGGCAACGCGACCTTCGATACCTTCCGGTACCAGTTTGTCAGCGGCGTTATCGGTCTGGAAGTAACGGTCAGAAGAACCTTTGGACATCGCGCCCAGGGAGCCCATCCCGCGGTAAGATTTGTAAGAACGGCCCTGGTAGAGTTCGATTTCACCCGGGGATTCTTCGGTACCGGCCAGCATGGAGCCCACCATCACGGCAGCGGCGCCTGCGGCGATCGCTTTGGCGATGTCGCCAGAGAAGCGGATACCGCCGTCAGCGATAACCGGAATACCGGTGCCTTCCAGCGCTTCAACCGCGTCAGACACGGCGGTGATCTGTGGAACGCCCACGCCGGTCACAATACGTGTGGTACAGATGGAGCCAGGGCCGATACCCACTTTCACCGCGCTGCAGCCAGCGTCAGCCAGCGCGCGAGCGCCTGCGCCTGTTGCCACGTTGCCGCCAATGATCTGCAGGTCAGGGTATTTGGCACGGGTATCACGAATACGTTGCAGAACGCCTTCGGAGTGGCCGTGAGAGGAGTCGATCAGCAGGACGTCAACGCCCGCCGCCACCAGCGCGTCAACGCGCTCTTCGTTACCGGCACCCGCGCCAACCGCAGCGCCAACGCGCAGACGGCCATGCTCGTCTTTACAGGCGTTAGGTTTACGCTCTGCTTTCTGGAAATCTTTAACGGTGATCATGCCGCGCAGGTGGAAGTTCGCATCCACCACCAGCGCTTTCTCAACGCGTTTTTCGTGCATTTTCGCCAGCACCACGTCGCGGGTTTCGCCTTCGCGCACGGTCACCAGACGCTCTTTTGGCGTCATGTACACGCTGACAGGCTGGTTCAGGTCAGTCACGAAGCGCACGTCACGACCGGTGATAATGCCCACCAGTTCGTTGTCTTCGGTCACTACCGGGTAACCGGCGAAGCCGTTACGTTCGGTCAGGGCTTTCACTTCGTGCAGGGTGGTGGTTGGCAGAACGGTCTGTGGGTCAGACACGATGCCGGATTCATGCTTCTTCACGCGGCGAACTTCTTCCGCCTGACGCTCGATAGACATGTTTTTATGGATAAAGCCAATGCCGCCTTCCTGTGCCAGGGCGATTGCCAGGCGCGCTTCCGTCACGGTGTCCATTGCCGCGGAGAGCATAGGAATGTTCAGACGAATGGTTTTCGTCAACTGCGTGCTGAGGTCGGCAGTATTCGGCAGAACGGTGGAATGAGCGGGAACGAGGAGGACGTCGTCAAACGTCAGTGCTTCTTTAGCGATACGTAGCATGGGCAATATCTCTGACCTGGGTGGTTAAATATTGCCGTGGCATTATACAGAGCGTAACCGATTGCATCTACACTTTTTTATAAAAAAGCTTGCGATTGCCTCTCAGCAGGTTACTATCGACTGAATAACTTGCTGATTTAGAATTTGATCCCGCTCACATGTTATCCTCTCAATCCCCCTCAATTTATACCGTTAGCCGCCTTAATCAGACGGTGCGTTTGCTGCTTGAGCAGGAAATGGGGCAGGTCTGGATCAGCGGTGAGATCTCTAACTTCACGCAGCCGTCCTCCGGCCACTGGTACTTTACGCTAAAAGACGATACCGCCCAGGTGCGCTGCGCGATGTTCCGCAACAGCAACCGCCGCGTCACGTTCCGCCCTCAGCACGGCCAGCAGGTTCTGGTGCGCGCCAATATCACCCTCTATGAGCCGCGCGGTGATTATCAAATTATCGTCGAGAGCATGCAGCCTGCGGGCGAAGGTCTGCTGCAGCAGAAGTATGAACAGTTAAAAGCCAGGCTCTCTGTCGAAGGATTGTTCGACCAGCAGTTCAAAAAGCCGCTGCCCTCGCCTGCCCACTGCGTGGGGGTGATTACCTCGAAAACCGGTGCGGCACTGCACGATATTTTGCACGTGCTGAAGCGTCGCGACCCTTCCCTGCCCGTCATCATCTACCCCACCGCCGTTCAGGGTGACGATGCGCCAGGACAGATAGTTCGCGCCATTGAGCTGGCGAACGCCCGTCAGGAGTGCGACGTCTTAATCGTCGGGCGCGGCGGCGGCTCGCTGGAGGATTTGTGGAGCTTTAACGACGAGCGCGTGGCGCGGGCAATCTTTGCAAGCGTTATCCCCGTGGTGAGCGCCGTCGGGCACGAAACAGACGTGACGATTGCCGATTTTGTCGCGGATCTGCGCGCGCCTACGCCGTCCGCGGCGGCGGAAGTGGTGAGCCGTAACCAGCTGGAGCTGCTGCGCCAGATTCAGAACGGCCAGCAGCGTCTTGAGATGGCGATGGACTACTTCCTTGCCAACCGTACCCGCCGCTTTACTCAGCTTCATCATCGTCTTCAGCAGCAGCACCCGCAGCTGCGTCTGGCGCGTCAGCAGACCGTGCTGGAGCGCCTGCGTCAGCGCATGAACGTTGCGGTGGACGCGCAGCTCAAGCGCGCGGTAGCGCGCCAGCAGCGCGTGACGCAGCGCCTGAACCAGCAGAATCCGCAGCCGAAAATTTATCGCGCGCAAACGCGCATTCAGCAGCTGGAGTATCGTCTGGCGGAAACTCTCCGGGCGCGTCTGAGCACCACCCGCGAACGTTTTGGCAACGCGGTGACCCATCTGGAAGCCGTGAGCCCCCTCTCCACGCTGGCGCGCGGCTATAGCGTGACGACGGCAGCGAACGGCAAAGTGCTGAAGCAAGCAAAACAGGTGAATACCGGTGATGTTCTTACCACCCGGCTGTCTGACGGCTGGGTAGAAAGCGAAGTGAAATCAATTAAACCGGTGAAAAAGACGCGTCAGCGCAAAACCGGATAATTCTTCGCCGGTTACTTACTATACTGCTGCTATTCCCTTTTTTAATAAGGAGAGCAGCATGTCCCATCTTCGTAGCGTTATTCCCCCTTATATTCTTCGTCGTATTATCGAAAGCGGTTCCGAGCCGCAGCAGCGCTGTGCCCGCCAGACCTTAACCCACGTCCAGACCCTGATGGCGCATATGCCGGGCAAACCCGCCGCGCCGCACGTGAATAAAGCCGGTCAGCTTGAGCGCGATATCTACGATGCGAAACAGACCCAGGAGCTGCCGGGTACGCAGGTGCGTTATGAGGGACAACCCTCCAACGGCGATGTGGCGGTGGATGAAGCCTATAACTATTTAGGTATCACCCATGATTTCTTCTGGAAAGAATATCAGCGTGATTCGCTCGATAATAAGGGGCTTATTTTGACCGGCACCGTTCACTACGGGCGGGAATATCAGAACGCCTTCTGGAACGGTCAGCAGATGGTGTTTGGCGACGGCGACGGGGAAATCTTTAACCGCTTTACGATTGCCATCGACGTGGTGGCGCACGAGCTGAGCCACGGCGTAACCGAGACCGAAGCCGGGCTCATCTATTTTGAGCAATCGGGCGCGCTGAACGAGTCCCTGTCAGACGTGTTTGGCTCGCTGGTGAAACAGTATCATCTGAAGCAAACCGCCGATAAAGCAGACTGGCTGATTGGTGAAGGGCTGCTGGCCGCGGGCATTAACGGCAAAGGGCTGCGCTCCATGTCTGAACCCGGCACCGCCTACGACGATCCTCTGCTAGGCAAAGACCCGCAGCCCGCGCATATGAAAGATTTCATCAAAACGCGCGAGGATAACGGCGGCGTACATCTTAACTCCGGCATCCCTAACCGGGCGTTTTATCTGGCCGCGACCGCAATCGGCGGCTATGCGTGGGAAAAAGCGGGTTATGCCTGGTACGACACGGTTTGCGATCGCAATCTGGCGCAGGATGCGGATTTTGATGCCTTTGCAAAACTGACGATAACGCACGGAGAGAAACGCTCCGGTAGCGACGTTGGGGCGGCAATAAAACAAGCCTGGGAACAGGTGGGAGTGCTGTAAATGCAGGTTCCGGAACTGACGGATGACGCCGTGGTTGAGCTGGCCCGGGAAGGCGGCGTCGCTTTTATTCCTAAGCTGAGCGGCCAGCGCACCATCGCGCTCTCCTCGCTCAATGAGGCCCAGCGCCAGCGTCTGGTGAGCATACTCGAGCAGGCCTTCCCGCGCGGCCAGCCGCCCGGACAAGTCTCTTCCCCCGGCAGCGGGGATCAGCGCTATTTCCGCATCCAGATTATCTGGACCGGACAAAATCAGGCGCACTACGCCGATATCATCGTGCTGGTACCTGAGCAGGAAGCGCCCGAGTCGCTGGTCGAGCTGTGGAAGAAAGGCGAAGGCTGCGTGTGTGATTAACCTTCGGCCGGGACAAACTCCACGCGCTTTTTAGAGATTAAGCCGTGGCCGTTCTGGCAGAAATAATCCACCGCCCCACAGGCTTTTAAGACCTGGAGTGGCTGATGGCACTCCGGGCAGCGGGCTTCGAGCGCAATATCTTTATTACAGCTGTCGCAGTGCGCCGCCCCGTTCAGGGGTTCAAGCTGTGCCTGGCAATCCGGGCAGGTAATGGTCATGGTGTCTCCTTCAGGGCGTTCTGGTCTGCGATAATTTTACCACGTCTTCAGTGCGGGCCACGCAACTGTTGCTGCAAGGTCAGCAGCAGCGCCACCTCCTCGATTCTGCGGCGCGTCGTGCGGCTCACCTCCTGCGGATCGCGTTCAAACAGGCTCTTTGCGCCAATAATGTGTTCGGCAAGACAGCGTTCATAGATCGTACCGGGGATATGCCAGCGCTGAGTATCCTTACCCTCAATCAGCTCCAGCACATCTTCCGCGCCGCGTCGGTCGTGGTTGATGATGCGCCCGTCGCGTAAATACACTCGTAAGCCCTTTTGTCCACCTGCAGGCCCCGCGTATTTGTTAAGCCAGATCTCCACTGGCACACCGCTGATGCTTCCCTGCAAGTGCGCCTCACCTTCCGCCGTGGTCAGGTCGCCTTTTGCAATATTACGGCCCAGGCGATCTTTGGCCGTGACGACCTGCAGCGTCATATCGTCATGGCCGCCAAGATAGCGCACCGTTTCGCGCAGCATCGCCAGCACGTGTGTACCGATATCCAGAATCACGCCGTCCGGATGGCGAAGCGTTCTCGTATCCGGTTCACCGGTCGCGAAATTGAGCGCGACAGGTTCCCCGGCGACGTTATACCCGCTCGGCTCCTGCAAAAAGCCTTCGATGCGAACGATGTCAGAAACATGGCCGACCAGTGAATGCTTCACCGTTTCGGTGCGCGCCATCCAGTGGTCGAGCGCCAGCACGCGGGATGCCACACCTGGCGTTGCCAGCAGCGCGTTGAGTTTTTCGATTTGAGGAAGCGTGGCGACAATCGGTTTTTCAATCACAATCCGCGGTACGGGTGAGGCAATCGCCTGCTCAAACACTGCAAGATGGTGCAGCGATGCGGTGGTGATAAACAGGGTATCCAGCGGGGTGGCTAAAAGCTCCGCAAGCGAGGCGCTGCGCGTAACGCCTTCGGGGTGCTTAGCGGGGAGAACATCGAAGCCGAAACAACGAACAGCGCCATCGAACAGGTTACGCAATGCGGGCAGATACGCTGTTTCCACTACCGCGCCAAGACCAACAAATCCTAACTGCATAGTTTCACCTCAGAAAATACCGTGCCGGGGCGTAACGCCTGCCCCGGCACACCGAGGTTTATGAGGCGCTAACTGCCGGTTTAGTCTGCACATTTTCCAGCATGCGGCGCACCGGAACAATGAGGACGATCAGCACTGCGGCACAAATCAGCAGCGCCATGGAGCAGCGCGCAAAGAGATCCGGCAGCATATCCAGCTGGTCGGCCTTCACGTGGCCGCCAATCAGGCCCGCCGCCAGGTTACCCAGCGCGCTGGCGCAGAACCACAGCCCCATCATCTGGCCGCGCATTCTCTCCGGTGCCAACAGGGTCATGGTCGCCAGACCGATCGGGCTCAGGCACAGCTCACCAAGCGTCAGCATCAGGATACTGCCCACCAGCCAGAACGGCGACACGCCCGCCCCGCCGTTGCTCAGCACGTTCTGTGCTGCCAGCATCATCAGGCCAAAGCCCCCTGCCGCACACAGAATACCAATTACAAACTTGGTGATGCTGCTCGGCCGAATGTTCATGCTCGCGAGCTTCGGCCATGCCCAGCTGAACACCGGGGCCAGCAGGATGATGAACAGGGCGTTGATCGACTGGAACCACACCGCCGGAATTTCAAAATCACCAATCATGCGGTTAGTGTAGTCGTTAGCAAACAGGTTGAACGAGGTTGGCTTCTGCTCAAACGCGGACCAGAAGAACGCGGCTGAGACCAGCAGAATAAAGCAGACCAGCAGCCTGGCGCGCTCTTTGCGGCTCAGGCCCGCGAAAATGAACAGGTAGATAAAGTAGAGGGCAACAGACGCCGCAATCACGTAGACCAGCACGCTGGCTACCGCGACCGGGTTAATGACAATCACGCCCTGCGCGATCAGCGTCACGAGCGTAGCCACGCCTGCCGCCAGCGCCAGCAGCCAAACGCCCACGCCGTTGCGCTTCACCACCGGGCTGTTCCATGTCGAGTCCAGACCGACTTCGCTGTCGTAGCGCTTCATCGCCGGAACGGCAAATACGCGGAAGATAATCAGCGCTACCAGCATCCCGATGCCGCCAATACCAAAGCCCCAGTGCCAGCCGTGGGTTTTAATCAGCCAGCCGGAAATCAGCGGGGCGATGAACGAGCCCATGTTGATGCCCATGTAGAACAGCGAGAAACCGCCGTCACGACGCGCATCGCCTTTTTTATACAGGGTTCCGACCATCACCGAGATGCAGGTTTTGAACAGGCCAGAGCCGAGCACGATGAACATCAACCCGATAAAGAACAGGTTATTGCCCATGATGGCCGACAGCGCGATCGACAGATGGCCGAGCGCGATCAGAATCGAACCGTACCATACGGCTCTCTGCTGGCCGAGCCAGTTATCCGCCAGCCAGCCGCCCGGCAGTGCGGCGAGATACATTGTGCCGGCAAAGATACCGACAATCGCCGAGGCGTTTTCGCGCGCCAGCCCCATCCCGCCGTCATAGACGGTGGCGGCCATAAACAGGATCAGCAGCGGGCGAATGCCGTAAAACGAGAAACGCTCCCACATCTCGGTAAAGAACAGCGAACCGAGCGGATACGGATGGCCGAAGAACGTTCGGCTCTCTTTTTGATTAACAGAGGATTGCATAATTCTCCCGAAAGGTATGTGTCGTGCTTGTAAACACCAGCAGGTACGCCGGTCAGTTACGTATCTGACCGATTTTTTACATGCGGCGAAAAGTTAGTTAACCATTTGATAACCAGTCGCTAGTTTTGTCTAGTACCGGACCCTGGACTTTAAGATGAAAATTCGACGATTGTCTACTTTCTTAGATTTAAACGTGGTTGAAAATGAATAGTGATTGACATCACACAGAGAAAACTGGCGGTATGATTTGGGCAAAAAAAAGCCCGCGATAAACGCGGGCCTTCGTGAGATCGGCAATGATTATTTGCTTTTCTTAATGTGCTTAATCAAACGCTTACGCTTACGCATCTGGTTTGGCGTCAGGGTGTTGCGCTTGTTGGCGAACGGGTTTTCCCCTTCCTTAAACTGGATGCGGATAGGCGTGCCCATCACGTCCAGCGATTTACGGAAGTAGTTCATCAGATAGCGCTTGTAGGAATCCGGCAGGTCTTTCACCTGGTTGCCGTGGATCACCACGATTGGCGGGTTATAGCCACCGGCGTGGGCATATTTCAGCTTCACGCGACGACCGCGAACCAGCGGCGGCTGGTGGTCTTCCGCAGCCATATTCATGATGCGGGTCAGCATGGCGGTGCTCTGACGACGAGTGGAACTGTCATACGCTTCACGCACGGATTCGAACAGGTTACCGACGCCGCTGCCATGCAGCGCAGAGATGAAGTGCACGCGGGCAAAGTCGATAAAGCCCAGACGGAAGTCCAGAGTCTCTTTCACCTGCTCGCGTACTTCATTGCTCAGGCCGTCCCACTTGTTGACCACGATAACCAGTGAGCGCCCACTATTGAGGATAAAGCCGAGCAGAGAGAGATCCTGATCGGAGATACCTTCGCGCGCGTCGATAACGAGCAGCACCACGTTGGCATCTTCAATTGCCTGCAGGGTTTTGATAACGGAGAATTTTTCCACCACGTCGGTGATTTTTCCGCGCTTGCGTACCCCGGCGGTGTCGATGAGGACATATTCACGTTCATCGCGCTGCATCGGGATGTAGATGCTGTCACGCGTAGTGCCCGGCATGTCGTAAACCACCACGCGCTCTTCACCCAGAATACGGTTAGTAAGTGTAGACTTACCTACGTTTGGACGGCCGACGATAGCCAGCTTGATCGGCAGATCCTGAGGGTTGAAGTCATCCTCAGGCGTTTCTTCTTCGCCTTCTTCACCGTCTTCGAACTGCGCCCAGTATGCGGCGTCTTCATCCACCTCTTCCGGCGGGTTCACTTCGTCCACCCACGGCAGCAGAACGGTTTCCAGCAGGCTGGTCACACCGCGGCCATGCGATGCCGCAATCGGGTGGATCTCCCCCATGCCCAGAGACCAGAAGTCCGCGATGGCCTGATCGGCATCGATGCCGTCAGTTTTGTTCGCCACCAGGAAAGTTGGCTTTTCGCGTGAACGCAGGTGCTTAGCGATAGCGGAGTCCGCCGGCATCAGGCCAGCGCGCGCATCCACCATGAACAGCACGACGTCCGCTTCTTCAATCGCCAGCAATGACTGTTCCGCCATGCGGGTTTCAACGCCGTCTTCTGTGCCATCGATACCGCCAGTATCAATACAGATGAACTCGCGTCCTTCCACCTCTGCACGACCGTACTTACGGTCACGCGTCAGCCCCGGGAAATCCGCAACCAGCGCATCACGGGTGCGTGTTAAACGGTTAAAAAGAGTGGATTTTCCAACGTTAGGGCGCCCGACAAGCGCGACCACAGGTACCATGTTTGAAGCCTCATAAAATTCAAATAAACGTCGCTTTCGCGGCGTTTTTAAAAATGTCAAAACGGCTCCTGAGTGAACAGGAGCCGTTTAGTATACTACAACCGCCGGGTAATTAACGCGTGATCGCGTACAGCGTGCCGTCTTTTGCCTGAATCAGCAGTTTGCCGTCAGCCACAACCGGGTCGGTCAGGAAGCC
This sequence comes from Enterobacter asburiae, assembly GCA_011754535.1. Lineage (NCBI taxonomy): Bacteria > Pseudomonadati > Pseudomonadota > Gammaproteobacteria > Enterobacterales > Enterobacteriaceae > Enterobacter > Enterobacter asburiae. The sequence goes on from JAAQVN010000001.1 coordinate 3,603,450, forward strand.
TGAACCGTCCACTTTCTGCTGTGCCACGAAGCGGCCATTCTCTGGATCGATCCAGTGCATATAGCCTTCGCTGTCGCCTACCACCAGGCTGCCGTTATACAGTACCGGAGCGGTCAGCAGACGATGCAGCAGGTCACTCTGTGTCCACAGCGTCACGCCGCCTTCGGTGCTCAGCGCCAGCAGGCGGTCGTTCTGGTCAACCATATAGATGCGGTTACCGTCCACGATGAAATCATTCACAGAGCCCAGCTCGCGTTTCCACATGATCTGGCCGCTGCGCAGGTCCAGCGCGGTCAGGTTGCCGTTATAGGCCAGCGCGTAAACCACACCGTCAACGATAACCGGCGTGGTGTCTACGTCGCTCAGACGGTCAATTTCCGTTGAGCCAGTGGCCTGAGAGATGCGCTGCTGCCAGATCATCTGGCCCTGCTGCATCAGCACGGCGCTCACGCGACCGTTGTCACCGCCCACAATGGCAGCGCCAAATGCGGTAGCCGGCGCAGATTCACCGCGCAGAGAGAGCGCTGGCATATCCAGGTTAACGGTCCATTTCACCAGACCGTCCGCTTCGTTCAGCGCCTGCAGCTGGCCGTTGCTGGTATGAATCAGCACCAGGCCGTCGCTCACCACAGGGCGAGACAGAGACTCACCGGCAACGGTCGTTTGCCAGGCAATGGAACCGTCGCTGCTGTTCAGCGCATACACCTGCGCCTTTTCGCTGCCCACGTACACATGACCACCGGAAACGGTCAGACCGCCAGACAGCAGTGCAGGTTTACGGGAGAACCAGCCGTCTTTTTCCGCCAGGTTAACGGACCAGACTTCTTTTCCATCATCGGCGTTGACCGCTTTCACGGTACCTTTACGGTCAGCGGCATAGACAACGCTGTCGGCATAGGCCGGATGAAGGTTGGAATAAAAATCACCAATCCCACTGCCCACGGAGACATCCCACGCGGTGGATGGGGTAAACTGGTTTTCAACCGTCGGCAGTGGGGACATTTTCACAACGTCTTCTTCGCCACTGAACAGTGAACAACCACTCAATAACGTAACAGAAAGCAGTCCTGGCAGAAGTAATTTACGCAATTGCATCGGGTCCCTCTCAGACGGACAAATTATTTATTTTCATCTGCATCATTTCGCTCAGCGCAGGTGACGCTTTGCTCTCTACGCCAGCTTGCCACGCTTTACGCGCGCCCGCTTTGTCACCTTTGCTCAGCAGTGCTTCACCGCGCAGATCGGCAACGATGGCAGCAAAACCTTCGCCTTTGATGGTATCGAGCGTTTTCAGCGCGTCGTCAGCTTTTTTCTGCTGAACCTGAATACGTGCCAGGCGCAGATTGATCACTGCCTTCAGATTTTCATCGCTGGCAGCAGCAAGGCCCTGAGACAGCTGAGCAGCGGCTTTATCCAGTTCGTTCTTATCAACATACTGCTGAGCCACTTCCAGTGCAGCCAGCGCACCGTAGGTGTTTTTGTTGTCGGCGGCAAATTTCTCTGCCGCAACCAGCGTTTGCGGCTGATCGGCCCGAAGCGCGCTAACGGTATTTTCATAGGACAGAGACGCGCCGCGCGCGGAATCCGCCTGATGATTGTTCCAGTAACGCCAGCCAACCAGCGCACCCACACCTAAAATTACCCCAACAACCAGCGCTTTGCCGTTTTCAGCAAAGAAGCGTTTAATCGCGTCGACCTGATCGTGTTCGTTCTCGTACATTTCCACGCCGTCTTTCTCCTTAGCCCAATAGAGTGCGCAAGTGCGCCGCAACGCCGTCCTGCGTTACCGTTGTCTGCTCACCAGAGCGCAGGTCTTTTACTACCACTTCGCCGTTAGCCACTTCGGACTCGCCCAGCACCAGTGCAATACTTGCGCCCCACTTATCGGCACGAGCAAACTGTTTTTTGAAGTTGCCGCCGCCATGGTTGGTCATTAGCTTAACGCCCGGCAGCGCATCACGCACGCGTTCGGCAAGCTGCATCGCCGCAGACTGCGTTTCCGCGCCTGAAGCCACCAGGTATATATCGACAACGGAATCTGCTTTAAATTCCGGATTAACTGCCTGAACCAGCAAAACAAGTCGTTCAAGACCCATCGCGAAGCCAACCGCAGGGGCCGCACGGCCACCCAGTTGCTCAACCAGACCATCATAACGGCCGCCGGCACATACGGTACCCTGCGAACCGAGGCTGGTGGTTACCCACTCAAACACGGTGCGGTTGTAGTAATCCAGACCGCGCACCAGACGCTGGTTCACGGTGTAGGCAATGCCCGCCGCTTCGAGCAGCTTGCACAGACCGGTAAAGTGTTCGCGAGACTCGTCGTCCAGGTAGTCACCCAGCGCAGGAGCATCGTTCAGCAGCGCCTGGACATCAGGGTTTTTGGAATCCAGCACGCGCAGCGGGTTGCTGTACATGCGACGTTTGCAGTCTTCGTCCAGCTTCTCTTTGTGCTGTTCCAGGAACGCCACCAGCGCATCGCGGTAGTTAGCTCGCGCTTCCAGAGAACCGATTGAGTTCAGTTCCAGGGAGACATGATCGGCGATACCGAGCGCGCGCCACCAGCGGGCGGTCAGCATAATCAGTTCGGCGTCGATGTCCGGGCCCTGCAGGCCAAAGACTTCCACGCCCAGCTGGTTGAACTGGCGATAACGACCTTTCTGCGGACGTTCGTGGCGGAACATCGGGCCGATATACCACAGGCGCTGCTCCTGATTGTACAGAAGACCATGTTCGATGCCGGCGCGTACGCAGCCCGCCGTACCTTCCGGACGCAGGGTCAGGCTGTCGCCGTTGCGGTCCTCAAAGGTGTACATCTCTTTTTCAACCACGTCGGTCACTTCACCGATCGCGCGTTTGAATAACGGGGTCTGCTCTACAATCGGCAAACGGATTTCACTGTAACCGTAGCTGCCGAGCACCTGCTTCAGCGTGCCTTCAATGCGCTGCCAGATGGCGGTTTCGCCAGGCAGGTAATCGTTCATGCCGCGGATGGCTTGAATGTTTTTTGCCACGTTTATTCTCTTTCTATATACAAAAAAAACCCAAAGAATGGGTTCAATCATACATGGGAAGCGGCATGCTTCCCATCACGTTATTTTTCAACCTGCTGAACGCTGATACGCTGTGTTTCGTCCATCATCGCGGCTTTGGCGCGGATGCGGGCTTCAAGCTGGTCGATCATGTCGCTATTATCCAGACGATCTTTACGAACGCCATCTTCATAGAGACCACTTTTCTTGTTACCGCCGGTTACGCCCAGGGTTGACACCAGCGCTTCACCCGGACCGTTCACCACGCAGCCGATGATGGAGACGTCCATTGGGGTGATGATGTCTTCCAGACGCTGCTCCAGGGCATTCACCGTGCCGATCACGTCAAATTCCTGACGTGAGCATGTTGGGCAGGCAATGAAGTTGATCCCACGCGAACGAATGCGCAGTGACTTCAGGATATCAAAACCGACCTTGATCTCTTCGACCGGATCGGCCGCCAGCGAGACGCGCAGGGTGTCGCCGATCCCTTCAGAGAGCAGCAGCCCCAGGCCGATCGCCGATTTTACAGAACCGCTACGCAGGCCGCCCGCTTCGGTGATCCCTAGGTGCAGAGGCTGCTCGATCTGTTTTGCCAGCAGGCGGTAAGATTCCACTGCGAGGAACACGTCGGACGCTTTTACGCTGACTTTAAACTGATCGAAGTTAAGACGATCGAGATGATCGACGTGACGCATCGCGGATTCGAGCAGCGCCTGAGGCGTAGGCTCGCCGTATTTTTCCTGCAGATCTTTTTCCAGGGAACCGGCGTTTACGCCGATACGGATAGGAATATTTTTGTCGCGGGCGCAGTCCACAACCATGCGGATACGCTCTTCGTTACCGATGTTGCCCGGGTTAATACGCAGGCAATCAACGCCGTATTCGGCGACTTTCAGCGCGATACGGTAGTCGAAGTGGATGTCTGCAACCAGCGGAACGCTGACCTGCTGTTTGATCAGTTTGAACGCCTCAGCGGCATCCATAGTGGGCACGGAGACGCGAACAATGTCCGCGCCTACACGCTCTAATGCTTTGATTTGGTTGACCGTCGCTTCCACGTCCGTGGTGCGCGTATTGGTCATCGACTGGACGGCGATAGGTGCCCCATCGCCGACTGGCACATTCCCAACGTAAATCCGTTTCGATTTTCTACGTTGAATCGGAGCCTGGTTATGCATGAAAAATCTCCCGCGTTGCCCGTCTGTTACTGTGCTGCTGATTGTTCGGCATTAACGGTAAGACGTGCAACCTGGTTAGTTCTGATAAAGCGGCTCAGGTCGACAGGTTTTCCTTGATACTGGATCTGTACCGCCGCCGGAGCGCCAATTTTAAGCTTATAAGGAGCCTGACCGACCAGATTTAAATTGCCATCTTTACGCTGCAGGCCGCTGAAGAGCTTTTTACCTGTCGCGTCTGTCACTTCCAGCCAGCAGTCAGCCGTGAAGTTCATCACCAGCGCGTTTGGATCGGCGGCTGGCGCGGCTGTTGCCGCCGGGTCGGTCGGCAGGGACGCCGCGGTATTGTCCGCAGGCTGAGTCGCTGCCGGGGCGTTCATCGCAGTATCGACATTTGCCTGAGAAGGCGCGACGACCGCGTTTTGATCCTGGGCCTGCGGCGTAGCGGTGTTAGCCGTAGCGGCCGGAGCCTGTGCTGCATCGGTCGCCGGAGCCGTTGTTTGCGGCTCGCTTGAGGTCGCTGCACCCTCGGTGTTCAGCGGGACGCTCTGGGCACCACCGTTGCTCGCCTGATTGAGTTCGGCGGAGGATTGATCGGCCATGGTGGAGATCTCTTCCTGCTGTGCCTTGTGGTTCTGCCACCACCACGCGCCGGTCAGACCGACAACCACAAACAGCACCAGCCAGGTAAAGCTCATCAGCCAGCCATCACGTTTTTTACGGCGTTTCCCCAGGGAGAAGCTTTGCATCGGGGCAACTTTTGCTGCACGAACCGGTGCCTGCTTCTCCATCATTGGCAGTAATTCGTTTTCGGGGATGTGCACCAGCTTTGCGTAAGAGCGGATATAACCGCGCAGAAATGTTGAAGCCAGATCGGCAGGCGCCTTATCTTCTTCAATATCGCGAACCGTGGAAACCTTCAGGCACAAGCGTTCTGCAACGGCTTGCTGGCTGAGTCCGAGTTGTTCACGGGCGTTGCGAAGACGAACGCCAGTGGAGAGTGCTTCATGTTGGTCGTGAGTGGCTTCAGTATTCATTCGCTACAACTACTGGTACGTGAAAAAAAGGGTTCAGGTGCCGGTGAGTCACAATGCCACCCGCACCGCGAAACTTCAGGTCAGTTAACCTTGAACAGACAGTATAAGACTGTCAGCCCGGAGATGACAGTACAGCCCTGCCCGAACGGCTAAACTGTTGTTACGTCGTTACATACTGCCCGAAAGTCGGATGAAACGCACCGTAATTATTGATCAGTCATCACGAATCTGACTGATTATTCAATAAGATTAAGCATCACGGCGCAGATAATGCGCCGTGAGTGCATAATAATCAAACAGCTTTGACCGCAATCGTCTCGCCCTGCATGCGTTTACGCAGGGTACGTTTGGTACGGTCAATGACGTCGCCTGCCAACTGTCCGCACGCAGCATCAATATCATCACCACGGGTTTTACGGACGATGGTGGTGAAACCATACTCCATCAGCACCTTGGAGAAACGGTCGATACGGCTGTTCGAGCTACGGCCATACGGTGCGCCCGGGAACGGGTTCCACGGAATCAGGTTGATTTTGCATGGCGTATCTTTCAGCAGCTCAGCCAACTGATGCGCGTGTTCGGTACCGTCGTTGACGTGGTCAAGCATCACGTACTCGATGGTAACGCGGCCCTGGTTGGCGTTGGATTTCTCCAGGTAGCGACGCACGGCAGCGAGGAAGGTTTCGATATTGTACTTTTTGTTAATCGGTACAATTTCGTCACGGATTTCATCGTTTGGCGCGTGCAGGGAGATAGCCAGCGCAACGTCAATCATGTCACCGAGCTTGTCCAGCGCAGGCACAACGCCTGAGGTAGACAGCGTCACGCGACGCTTGGACAGGCCAAAACCGAAGTCATCCAGCATGATCTCCATCGCCGGCACCACGTTGGTCAGGTTCAGCAGCGGTTCACCCATCCCCATCATCACCACGTTGGTGATCGGACGCGTACCGGTCACTTTCGCTGCGCCAACGATCTTCGCGGCACGCCAGACCTGACCGATGATTTCAGACACGCGCAGGTTACGGTTAAACCCTTGCTGAGCGGTAGAGCAGAATTTGCACTCCAGCGCACAGCCCACCTGAGAAGAGACGCACAGCGTGGCGCGATCTTCTTCCGGGATGTAGACGGTTTCAACACGCTGATCGCCTACCGCAATCGCCCATTTGATGGTGCCGTCCGCCGAGCGCTGCTCTTCCACCACTTCCGGTGCGCGGATTTCAGCCACTTCTTTGAGCTTGTTGCGCAGCACTTTGTTGATGTCAGTCATCTCATCAAAGTTGTCGCTGCAGTAGTGGTACATCCACTTCATGACCTGATCGGCACGAAACGGCTTCTCACCCATATCTTTAAAGAACTCGCGCATCTGCTGACGGTTCAGGTCCAGCAGGTTAATTTTTCCATTTTTATTGGGAACCGCAGGAATGGCGACTTCGGAGGTATTCACTAGTTCAGACATAATTTTTTCCGGCCTCGTTGTTACACGTTGTGGCCCATGGAGGGTTGAATAGAAACGCCCCGGAAAGCTGTCTGCTCGTCCGGGGCGTTGCATTGTACAAAGTCTGGCGCAGGGATGCCACGTCTGGACGTGGCATTTACGAAAATAATGTGTAAACGAAACCGTTAAATTAACGGGTACGTGGACACACTTCGCCTTCAGCGAAGAAGAACGCGATTTCGCGCGCAGCAGATTCAACAGAGTCGGAACCGTGGGTGCCGTTCTCGGTGAAGCTGTCCGCGTAGTCAGCGCGCAGGGTACCCGCCAGCGCGTTGTCCGGGTTGGTTGCACCCAGCAGATCGCGGTGACGCTGTACTGCGTTTTCGCCTTCCAGCACGGATACCACGATTGGACCGGAGGTCATGAACTCAACCAGGCCATCAAAGAATGGACGACCTTCGTGCTCAGCGTAGAAACCACGAGCCTGCTCAACGGTCAGGTGCAGCATTTTGGTGCCAACGATCTTAAACCCTGCTGATTCAAAGCGAGCGAAGATGCTGCCAATAACGTTTTTTGCCACCGCGTTTGGTTTGATGATGGAAAAAGTACGTTCAATAGCCATGATAACCTCTGTCAATGTTCTGTTGTTTTGCATACCGGAGTATGGTGTGGCGCGGATTATAATGAGCAATAGCGCCATTGCCTATGGATTCAGGTAACATTTTTTTAAAATAAGACGAGTTTTAGCAACAGCTCACATCTGAACGCTGTTTTAAGGTCACTGCAGCGTAAAATTCACCGTCGCAACCTGCCCGGTCTCATCCATAACGAGTAACTGATAATCGCCCGGTTTATCAAGCTGTAATGTGTAAACCCGTCCTTTCACACTCAGCGGTTCACCGTTCAAAAACCACCAGCGCTCGCCGCTGTTGCCGGTCGCCTGAAGCGGCAGCGAAACGCGGGACTCCCCCGGCAGACGTTTTATGACGGCCCCTTCGCGCACGCCGGTCAGGATGAGTGGCGCAGGTGCATCCTGCGAGAGCGGAGGACAGATTGTTGATGAAGTCGGGACCCGTACCGCACGACGCTCGGTCGCAGGCAGCCACGGCTCCAGCGGCAGCGGCCAGACATCGAGGACTTTTTCCGTTGCATCAGGGCAATCTGCCGCCACACGCTTGCCCGTTTTATCCACCCAGACCGGGAAACGAATGCCGCGAATGCCTTCCTGTTCGGGCAATAGCAGAGTAGGGGGTTCACTCCCTTCCAGCAGCCAGGTCGACAGACGACGTCGACAGTTTTCACTCCCTTCCGGCAGCGACTGACCGCCAGGCCAACAGATCACGCCCCGCCCGACGCTTTCCGGGCGCGGATCGCGCGGCAGGCGGGCCTCGTCTATGGTCGAGCGTGACTGAAGCAGGTTATTCACCTGGTTTAATAGCGGAACCGCGCTGGCAAAACCAAACTGCCCCGCTACGGGCGTGCCGTCCGGTCGTCCTGTCCAGATACCTATTACGTAACGGGCATTCAGACCGATGGCCCAGGCATCACGGTAGCCGTAGCTGGTGCCCGTTTTCCACGCCAGTGGCGCAATTTGCGGCAGCGCGCTGTCCGGCAGCGGCTGCGCCTCGTTCGCCAGAATACGGCGAATAATCCACGCCGAGCCCGGCGATAACAGCGGGCGTTCAGTCAGCGGGTCGACCGGCTGTAAGCGCAGCCGCCCCGCCTTGCCATGCCTTGCAAAGGCGCTGTACGCGGCGGCGATATCCGCCAGCCTCGCGCCTGCGCCACCCAGGATCAGCGACAGATTCGGCTGCGCTCCGGCAGGCAGGATCAGCGGCAGCCCGGCATTGCTCAGCATCCCGGCAAAGCGTTTTGGCCCGTAGGCTTCCAGCACCTGTACCGCTGGCAGGTTGAGGGAGCGCACCAGCGCTTCACTCATGCTGACCGGCCCGTGGAACCCGCTGTCAAAATTTCCCGGGCGATAATCGCCGGTTTTTCTGGGCACGTCCTGAAGCAGCGAGGCGGGATGGATCAGGCCATCGTCCAGCGCCATACCGTAGATAAAGGGCTTTAATACCGATCCCGGAGATCGGATCGCGTTAACCATATCCACGTGGCTAAAACGCGTGTCGTCGTTGATATCTACCGAGCCAACCCAGCCGCGCACCTTCATGTCGGTATGATCGACTACGATCATCGCCAGCGAGCTGCGTGCCGGCAGGCGGGATTTCCAGTTCATCGCCAGCTCTTCCAGCTGCCGTTGCAGTCCGGCATCCAGCGTGGTGACAATCTTTGTGTCGCGACTTTTGCCAAGCATCATGCGTGCAAAAAGCGGCGCCAGCTGCGGCATCTGCCGGGGAGCCAGCCATACCGGCTCTTCACGGGACTCTTTCACCTGCTTTGCTGACCAGACGCCCTGGGTCACCATGCGGTCGAGCACTTTGTTGCGTGCCGCTTCGGCCCGCTCCGGCCAGCGGTCCGGGCGCAGGCGGCTTGGCGCCTGCGGCAGTACCGCCAGCAACGCCGCGTCGGAATAGCTCAGCTGCGAAGGGGGTTTCCCAAGATAGGTCCAGCTCGCCGCCCCCACGCCCTGCAGCGTGCCGCCAAACGGGGCGCGGTTGAGATAAAGCGTAAGAATGTCACGTTTAGAGAGATGCCACTCCAGCTGCATCGCCCGCCATAGCTGGCGAATTTTGCCGCCAAAGGTGCGCGGATGCGGATCCAGCAGGCGCGCAACCTGCATGGTAAGCGTGCTTCCTCCCGAAACCACTCTTCCGGAGGTGAGATCCTGCCAGGCGGCGCGCAGGACAGAGAGCGGGTTTACGCCTGGATGATCCCAGAACCAGCGATCTTCGTACTGGATCAGAGCCTCAAGGTAGCGCGGAGAAACGTCTTCAATGGTAACCGGATAGCGCCAGATACCGTCGCTATCGGCAAAACGCCAGAGCGGCGCGCCCTTCTCGTCCACCACGACTCGTGCAGGGTTAACCTCTTTCAGAGGCAACGGCCACAGGCGGTCGGCGGCGATAATCAGCCCCCATAAAACGAGAAGCGCTCCCGCCAGCCAGAGCCAGCGGGAGCGTGTCAGACGTGCTCCCGGCATGTTACGGAACAACGATCAGCGGGCCGCTGGCCGCACCCGTTGCCCGCCACTGCGGAACGTACATAGACTCCACCATCGGCACCGGTACCTGGTAGGTTCCCGGCGTCACGGCGCGTGCCAGATAGACCAGTGTGACCGGCTGACCTTCGTTTACCGGCACGGCAGCCACAAAGCGGTCATCGCGGAACTCCATATGCTGAATATCCGCCTGCTGCATCTGGCTGAGCAGGTTCTGCACTTCGCTACCGCTATCCTGCAGGCTAGCGCTGCTGCTCGCCAGATTCTGGTTTTCCAGCTCCAGACCTGCCGGGAGGAGATCCACTACCAGCGCATCCGGCACGTTTTGGCTGGCTTTCACTTCAAGCCAGACCAGCACCAGCTCACCGCTCTTCAGCGAAGAGAGCGATTTGCTGCTGCCATCGGTTGCCAGGATATGACGTTCAACCTGCAGCACGTTAGCGCTCGGCTGAGGGGCATATTCCGGATAGCCGGTGCTGTCCAGACGTACCCACAGCGGTGCCGTGCCGGTATTGGTTACCTGCAGCGCACCGAGCTGGTCGCCGCTCACGTTTTGTACCTGCGCCTTATCCCCGCCTGATGCGATATCAGACAGGGAGGTTTTCGCCTGCCAGGCACCTGACAAGGTTTGCAGCGAACGTCCGGCCAGGAACAGCGCGTTGCTTTCCTGAGTAGACAGCCAGCGCTGGCTGAAAGCCTGTTCAGACAACGCATTCAACAGCGTATTTTGCGCATCCGGCAGCAGCTTGTACTCTTCCAGCAGGGAGAGCATCAGGGCATTATCGCGCAACTGACTGCCGTAATCGGCCATCCAGTTTTTGCTGTCGTTGCGCGGCGTTTTAAGTGCCAGATCCAGCGCCTGCTGGCTGCGCGGCGCATCGCCCATCAGTTTAAGCGCCATGCCCAACTGCATCAGCGGCAGCCCGGAGGCGGCCTGAGCGTGACGCTCCCAGATTTCACGCAGCGCACCGAGCGGCGCTTTTTGCTGACGCGCCAGCACCAGCGAGGCATAAGCCTGCACGGCAAATTTGCTGGCCTGAGTATCATCGCTATAGCGAATGGACATCATGCCCGGATCCTGAAGGTAGCGCAGCAGACGGTTGTTGGCATTGTTCACCGCATCGGCAGGTACGCTATAGCCCTGCTCACCCGCGCGCACCAGGAAGTCAGTCACATAGGCGGTCAGCCAGTACTCTTCCGGGCCGTTTTTATCCCACAAGGCAAAACCGCCATCATCACGCTGCATCTGCAGCAGACGGGAGATCCCGACATCAATGGCAGCACGGCGCTTGTCATCGGTATCTCCTTTGATGCCAAGCGCGGTAAGCTGCGCCGCGTTGGTATAGAGAGACGGGAACAGGCCGCTGGTGGTTTGTTCCAGGCAGCCATACGGATACGCCTGTAGTTCGCGGATGTAGCGCGCCAGGTTGAGCGGTGGTTTACCGCTCAGCAGCAGTTGCCCCTGCAGAGTGGCAGGAGAGAATCCATTGCTATGCTGTGCCGGCGCGGTCCAGGACTCGCCAGGGTTCAGCATGGCACCGGTATTGACCGTCTGCGCCGGGAACGCCGGACGAATGCCGATTTTCCAGCTCTTCTGCTGCGGGGCAAAGGTTTCGCCAGGAAGCTCCAGACCGGTAACCTGTGCCGTCACCTCACCGTTTCCATACCCCTCCAGTGCACGCACCGGAATAAACAGGGTGCTGCGCCCGCCCGGAGGCAACTGAACCGGCTGCGGCTGTGCGCCTTCCAGTGACAGCTTGCCTGTCGCGCGCAGGGCAACCTTCAGCGTTTGCGGTTTGTCGGTCAGGTTGGTGAGATCCAGCGTCAGCCGTGAGGTATCTCCACTTGCCAGGAAGCGCGGCGTATTAAGCTCGGTAATAACCGGCGCGGCCACCACAACCTTGCTTTCGCTGCTGCCGAAGTCATCTTCCGTCCAGGCCTGCGCCATCAGGCGCAGCTCGCCGTTGAAATCACCAATCGGCAGCGTGATAGTGCCTTCTCCGTTGGCATCCAGCGTAACCGGCTGAGCCTGCTGGGCAATAATGGTGACGTGGTTCACAGGCGGTTTACCGCCGCGCTTGAGTTCATCGCCGTCACCACCGAAACGCAGCGCGGCCATACGGCCCTGCCCTTCAATGACCTGGCCGTAGATATCGTAGATATCCGCGCCGTAGCGTTTCTGGCCAAAGAAAGCCTGCCACGGATCCGGCGTGACGTAATCGGTAATGTTCAGCACGCCGCTGTCCACCGCCGAGACTAGCACGTTCACTTTCTGCGGAACTGCCCCCTCTTTCACGCTGGCCTTCACCTTCACGGAGAGCGTCTGGTTTGGACGCATTTTCTGCGGGTTATCCAGCGCTATGTTCAGGCGACGATTTTCGTCGCCCATCGGCAGATGCAGCAGTCCAACCGCGCGCTTCGGCGTAGCGGATTTGGATTTATCGCCAGGACGCACCACCAGCGCGCTGAGGTAGAGATCGTGCCGTTTCCAGGCCTTATCCACCGGAATGGAGAGATCCAGACCGTTTGCCGGTACGTCGATCTCTTTCCACCACAGCGGCCCTTCGCTGGACTCAATCATGGCATAGCCCTTGCCTGCGGCCGGCGCTGCAATGTGCAGCTGGATGGTATCGCCTGGCTGATAGGCCGGTTTATCCAGTTTCAGCGTCACGCGGTCAGGGCGTGCTGCTCCCGTGCCGTCGCTGTTATCCTGCCAGCTGTAGCCCGCCCAGAAGCGCACGCTGCTGACCATTTCATCAGGCGCTTTCACTTCCAGACGGTATGAGCCCCACTCCACCGGGAAGGTGACTTTTCCGGTTTCATCGGCCTTAAGGCTAAGCGCCTGCTCGCCTTCGACCAGGTCTTTCTGATCAAACTGAGACTGCCAGCCTTCGCTCTCAGACCAGTTCCAGAAGTAGTCACGTCGCTCGCGGATCAGGCGAACCTGCAAGCCGGAAACCGCTTTTTTCGCGCCGCTGGCATCGGCATAAACAATATCAAAGGTGGCGTTGCCGTTTTCATCGACAATCGGCTGGTTGACGGTGGTATCGGTACGGTAGTCGTAAACCGCTTTACTGGCGAACTGCGGGCGGATCCCCGGCAGCTCCGCCGCCGGCCATATGGCCTGCTCAGCGCGACGCGTTACCGGACGTCCACCCGACTCCAGCAGGCTGGCCTGCAGAATCAGCTGCAGCGGCGAGTGTACCTCTTTCCACTGGCTTTCGGTGGTCACCTGCCCGCGCCCCTGCTCATCCAGCGTAAGCTGTACTTCATCCAGGCTGCGGCTCAGGTTTTCCTCAGCAATATCACCGAACTGGAAGCCCGGCAGCGCAGTAACCGCCTCGCGCAACGGACGCAGGAAAAGCTGGCCCTGCAGCGAGTTGCCGTTGGCCGGTGCGCCATAGAGGTAATAGCCCACAACGTTAAAGTCCACGTTATCCTGCGGGGAAACCGGTGCTTTTTGTCCCGTCAGGTTCAGCGCCATACGCTCAGGCATAAAATCTTCAACGTGGAAGTCCCACATGCGCTGCAGGTTATCGCCCGTGTTGGCACGAATATGCCACATGCCGGTCTGCGCGCCGCTATCCAGCGGATAATTGAAGCGGTAGAGGCCGTTCTCAGGCTGAACAACGATAGTACGTGCCACCTGGCCGTCCGGGCGCAGCACGTCAAGCTTCACGGGCTGGTCGGGAAGCGGTTTTCCGTCGCTGTCGCGCAGTAAGCCGTTGAGAATCACCGTTTCACCCGGACGATAGAGATCGCGCGGGCCAAACATAAAGAATTGCTTGCTGTATCCCGGGTTACCGGCAATATCGAACTCCGCCAGATCCAGCGCCGGAAGCTTGAGGTCAAGCAGCGTGGTCTGGCCGTCTTTGCTGGCCAGAATAAGCGCGGCTTCTTTATCGGTTTCAAGCTTCGCATGACCGTCGGCGTCGCTGCTCGCCTCGGCAAGCGTCTGCCCTTTATCATTTAACAGCGTGACGGTGACACCGGACTGCGCCGCACCGTTTTCCAGGCTCTGGGTGAAGATGTCCAGCCGGTTATGATAGCGGTGAGCGGACAAACCGATATCGCTCAGGGTAAAGGGTGTTGCGGCATTGCTGTAGCTGTAATGCCCGGCCTGGTTCATAACGGCAATATAGACGCCGGACTGCTGAAGCGGCTTGATATCCTTCAGCGGCAGGAGCAGTTTTTCGCGCGTGTTGCGCGCCGGATTGAGGTCAAAGCGACCGGTATAGACCAGCTCCGCCATCTTCAGCAGATTGTCTGATTCCCAGTTGGTCAGCGAGTTACGGTATTCCCACTGGCTGACAAACGAGGCCAGCGATTCCGGCTTCACGCGGTAGAAATTAACGTCCACATTGTTGACGTTAAGCGCCATCACCGGCAGACCTTCCACTACCTTACCCGGCAGCAGCGAGCCGCGGCTGGCAAAACCGACCGTCGGTTCTACATCCCGGGTGGTCAGGGCTTTTTCATAATCAATGCCAAAGGTCGCTTTGTTCAGCGCCACCAGGCCACGATCCACGGTGATGACCAGGTTTCGGTTAGGCTCCAGATGACGCAGGCGAAGCTCTTTCAGGCCAGGCGCAAGTTCCCACGCCCCGTCAACCTTGCCGCTTTTCTTATCCACGACATGCACCGTTTTGGCGAAATCCTGATTCGGATCCAGCGGTACAGAGAAGGTCAGCACCAGCGTGGCGGCACCGTCGAGCTGAACTTCCGAGGCATCAAGCAGGGTCAGCGCTTTTCCCTGACTCTGGGCGGCCATTTTAGCCAGCGTTTCAGCATCGGGCTTTTCTGCGGCTTTCGGTGTTGATGCAGTAGACGCTGCTGGCGCAGCAGCCTGAGGCTTATCATCGCTGTTATCACAGCCGACAAGCGTAAACGTGGTGAGCAGCGCGAGAGAGATCGCGGCTAAGCGAAACGGTTTCATCCTTTGTCCCTGGCCTGAGAGGGGGCCTGTTGGTCGTCGTCCGAATAAGTATTATCCGCAAGTTTCGTTAATACAAAAAGTCCAATTTTAGAATCTGGAAAGCGCCTCGCAGGATGGCATTCCCCCGTTACACTGGGATGTAACCGCGATCACAGCACATAACGTCACATGTTACCTTTCACGTCATTTGTTTTTAAAACAAGAAGATAGCTGGATAAGCTCGCCTGAAGACTGCTAGCTTTATGACCATGACGCACCCCGAGTGCGCGGTTCAAAAAGAGAGAAAGCTATGAAACGAGCCGTGAACGCCCTACAAAATTTCGGAAAATCATTGTACGGACCGGTACTTATCTTACCGATCGTCGGTCTGTTTATCGCCTTTGGTAACGTGCTGGGTAACGGTAACCTCGCAGAATACCTGCCTTTTCTCGGGCATCCCCTTATTCAGAATATTGGCCAGCTGATCGCCAAGTCTGCCGTGTCGGTGCTGGTCAACCTGGCGCTGGTGTTTGCCGTCGGGATCCCGATTGGTCTGGCGACGCGCGATAAAGGCTACGCGGCGCTGATTGGGCTGGTGACCTTCGTGGTGTTTATCAATGCCATGAACGTCACGCTGCAGCTACAGGGCGAGCTGGCCCCTGCTGAGCAGATGAAAGCCGCGGGTCAAAGCATGGTGCTGGGCGTGCAGGTGCTGGAGATGGGCGTGTTCGCCGGGATCCTGACCGGGGCGCTATCCGGTTATCTGTATAACAAATACTCCGGCATACAGTTTAACGGCGCGATGGCGATTTACTCCGGACACTGCTTTGTGGCGATTGTCATGTTGCCCGTCTCTATGCTGCTCGGCGTGGTAATGAGCGAACTCTGGCCGTACGCTCAGCACGGCATTAGCGCGCTGGCGCTGGCTATTAAAGGCTCCGGCCCGCTCGGCGTAGCCATTTACGGTTTCCTTGAGCGCATTCTTGTGCCGACAGGCCTGCATCATCTGGTTTATACGCCGTTCCTCTATACCGAACTGGGCGGTACGCAGGAGGTGTGCGGCGCAACCTATCAGGGCGCGCGCAATATCTACTTCGCCGAGATGGCCTGCCCGGACGTGAAGCAGCTCAGCAGCACGGTAGTGTGGGACGCGCGCGGCATCAGCAAGATGTTCGGCCTGCCTGCCGCCGCGCTGGCAATGTACATGACCGCAAAGCCCGAGCGTAAAGCCATTGCGAAAGCGATTCTGATCCCGGCGGCGCTGACCTCACTGCTGGTCGGCGTGACCGAGCCGATTGAGTTCTCCTTCCTGTTCGTCGCCCCGCTGCTGTTCGTGGTGCATGCGGTGCTGACCGGCATCGGCATGATGCTGTTCTCGCTGCTGGGCGTTCACGCCATCGGCGCCAACGGGATTATCGACTTCATCCTCTACAACCTGCCGCTCGGCACGGAGAAGTCCAACTGGCCGATGTACATCGTGGTCGGGCTGATCGTGTTTGCCCTCTACTTCGTGGTGTTCCGCTTCCTGATCCTGCGCTTCAACATGAAAACGCCGGGCCGTGAGGATGAAGATCAGGAGACACGCCTCTACAGCAAGCAGGAGTACCAGGCGAAAGGCAACAACGACGGGCTGGGCGAGTCCATCGTGGTGGGCCTGGGCGGCCGGGAAAATATTGAGGTTGTGGATAACTGCTACACCCGCTTACGCGTCACGGTGAAGGACGTCGCCATCATCGACGAGCCTCGCCTGAAGGCGACCGGTGCGAAA
The DNA here is from genome assembly GCA_011754535.1 of Enterobacter asburiae. Taxonomy (NCBI): domain Bacteria; kingdom Pseudomonadati; phylum Pseudomonadota; class Gammaproteobacteria; order Enterobacterales; family Enterobacteriaceae; genus Enterobacter; species Enterobacter asburiae. The sequence goes on from JAAQVN010000001.1 coordinate 3,619,939, forward strand.
GGGGTTATCAAACAAGGTAACAACGTTCAGGTGGTCTACGGGCTGCATGTCAAAAAAATGCGAGAAGCCGTTGAGACGTTTCTCTGAAAGGAGCTAAAGATGTTTACACCCCCATTTATTCTGTCGATTGCCGGCGGCGGCAGCACCTACACGCCGGGTATTGTAAAAAGCCTGATGGTGCGCCTGCAGGATTTCCCGCTGGCCGAAATTCGCCTCTATGACATCGACGAAACGCGTCAGAACACCATTGCGCCCGTCGTCGAAAAGGTCATTCGCGACCACAGCCAGAGCATCAAATTTACCGTCACCAGTGACCCGGAAGTGGCCTTCAGCGGCGCGCATTTCGTCTTCGCCCAGATGCGCGTCGGCCAGTATAAAATGCGCGAGCAGGATGAGAAGATCCCGCTGCGTCACGGCGTGGTCGGCCAGGAGACCTGCGGCCCCGGCGGGCTGGCCTACGGACTGCGCACGATCCTGCCGATGGTCGAGCTTATCGATCTGGTGGATCGCTACGCGCATGAGAAGGCCTGGATCGTGAACTACTCCAACCCGGCGGCGATCGTCGCGGAAGGCGTGCGCCGCCTGCGCCCTAACGCGCGGGTGTTGAATATTTGCGATATGCCCGTCGCCGCCATGCGCAACATGGGCGCCATTCTGGGCGTGGATCGCCGCAGGCTGGAAGTGGACTATTTCGGCCTGAACCACTTCGGCTGGTTTATCCGCGTGCTGGTGGACGGCGAGGACAAGCTGCCGGCGCTGCGTAAGCATATCGCGAAGTTTGGCCTGCTGACGGAAGATGCGGCCAAAACCGATCCGCAGCACTCCGATCCGTCGTGGGTTAAAACCTGGCGCAACATCAAGCCGATTATGGATAACTTCCCGGAGTACCTGCCGAACCCGTACCTGCAGTACTACCTGATGCCGAACCAGATTGTGGAGCATCAGAACCCGGACTATACCCGTGCTAACGAAGTGATGAACGGGCGTGAGAAAAAACTTTTTGCTGCTGCTGAAGAGTACAAGCGCACCGGGATTTTACCGGATGCCTTCCACGTAGGCGTTCACGGTGAGTTTATCGTTGACGTAGCCTGTTCGCTGGCCTTTAACCTGCGCCAACGACATCTGGTGATGGTGGAAAACCGCGGGGCGATAACCAATCTGCCGTACGATGCGGTGGTGGAAGTGCCCGCCTATATCACCTCCGAAGGGCCGGAGCCTGTGCGCGTGGGGCAGGTGCCGCTGTTCCATCAGACTCTGCTGCAACAGCAGCTCGCCTCGGAACAGCTTCTGGTGGAGGCGACCATCGAGGGCAGCTATGAGAAAGCCCTGCAGGCGTTCACCCTCAACCGCACCGTGCCGACCATGGAACATGCGAAAGCGATTCTGGATGAGATGATCGAGGCCAACCGCGACTACTGGCCTGCGCTGCAAAAAGCCTGGCAGGACGGCGAACCGGTGAAAAAATAGGGGCTTGCTCGCGAGTTGAACGAGGTTTGCTTGTCGGTGTCAGAAAAAACACCGACAATCCTTTTTTACGGAAAAGAATGGAGGCAACCCATGTCCACCTCATATTTTGTCGCCGCCGACTGGCTGATTGAGCACGGCGACGATCCGGAAGTCCAGATTATTGACGCGCGTATGGCCCCGGCCGGGCAGGAACACCTTCGCGATATGGTCGCGGAATACCGTGCCGGACATCTGCCTGACGCGGTATTTTTTGATATCGAAGCCCTCTCCGATCGCAACTCTCCCCTGCCGCACATGCTGCCGCGCCCGGAAGCGTTTTCCGTGGCGATGCGCGAGCTGGGCGTCAGCAAAGACAAACATCTTGTTGTCTATGATGAAGGGAACCTCTTCTCCGCACCGCGCGCGTGGTGGATGCTGAAAAACTTTGGCGTGGAAAAAGTCTCGATTCTGGCGGGCGGGCTGGCGGGCTGGAAGCGCGACGAGCTGCCGCTCCAGCAGGGCGACGTAACGCTGCCGGAAGGGGAATTCGACGCGACGTTCGACGCTAACGTGGTGAAACGCCTGACCGACGTCCTGGTCGCGAGCCATGAAAAAACGGCGCAGATCGTCGATGCCCGACCTGCGCCTCGCTTTAATGCCGAAGCGGACGAGCCGCGTCCGGGGCTGAAGCGTGGACATATTCCGGGCGCGCTGAACGTGCCGTGGGGCGACCTGGTGTTTGAAGGCGAGCTGAAAACCACCGACGAGCTGCGCGCCATTTTTGACCGTGCTGGCGTGGATTTACATCGTCCGATTATTGCCAGCTGCGGCTCCGGCGTAACGGCCTGCGTAGTGATTCTGGCGCTTGCCACGCTCGGCGTAAGCGACGTCACGCTCTACGACGGCGCCTGGAGCGAATGGGGTGCGCGGGAAGATCTGCCTGTCGAACCCGCGAAATAATGGATAACCGCCTGGCCACGCTGTTAACGCGCGGAGCGTCATTGACCCGCGCGGAGTATCGCGTCCTCGCCCACCTCACGGAGCATCCGCTGCTGGTGGGCAACATCACGGTGCGAGAGCTGGCTAAGGCGACGTTTGTTTCGACCGCCACCATTATGCGGCTGTGTCAGAAGCTGGGTTTCAGCGGCTTCAGTGAATTTATCTGGCACTGCAAGCAACTGCTCTCCGACACGCCGCATATAGCCGCCGAGGCGCAATCCCTTCCTGAACTCCCGGCGCTGTTTAATCAGTTTATCGCCAACTATCAGCACACCTTCCAGTGGGTCACGCAGGAGAAGCGCCAGCAGTTTGCCGACCTCCTGCGCCAGAAAGAGAGCTTCTTTCTCTATGGCGCAGGGTTTTCCTATCTCTTTGCCGAGTACCTGACCAAGAAATTACAGGTACTGGGCAAAACGGCGTTCATCTCCGGGCCGGGGGACAGCCGTAATATATTTCTCAGCAACGCCGCGCGCTATCAGGTGTTTATTGCCGTCTCGCGCAGCGGCGAAACGGAGCAGGTGCTGGACAAAGCGCGGATTGCCAAAAACGTCGGCATGACCATCGTCGCGTTTACCCGCGCCTCGGCCAATACGCTGGCGGGGATGGCGGACGTGCACTTTGCCCTCTATGACGAAGCGGTACACTTCGCCGCCGAAGCCGCAGGAGTGACGTCGTTTGAGTCGAATCTGGTGCTGCTGATGGATTTACTGCTGCTGGAAGCAACGGGGTGAAACTCACCCCGCCGTAATCAGATAATGCGGTTTGTTTTTAGATCGCGCAGGAAGCCGCCCCAGCGACGCTCGTAGAACGGGGTGATGTGCTCGGTGATAAAGTGGCTGATGCCCTTCTCACCTTTCGTCACCTGACAGATATCGATCGGCTCGTCGCCCGGCAGCGTGTCGGTCGCCACGCTTCCCGCGGCCTGAATGATGTCGTCGATATCGCCGTCGGCTTCAATGCCAATCAGCAAAACAGGCTTTTCGTCAGCGCTCTCTTTGATAGAGCAGAGGAACGCGCGTCTTACTGGTTTCAGGGTTTTGAAGAGCGTGGTCAGAGAATCTATCATCTGCGCAGGCGGCTCAGCCACCTCAGACAGCAGCAGCGTTTCGCCCCCTTCCAGCACCTCCTGGGTACTGAGAGGGTTACCCTCTTCGCCAATCAGGTGGCTGATTTCACGCGGGGTGAATTCTTTCCCGGTTGGCAGCTTCGCGTTGAGGAACAGCGTCTGGCCCAGCGTCATTTCAAACAGGGTACGCACCGGCATTACCACGAACGCCTGTTCATCTTCTACCGCTTCCTGCAGGGCTTCCAGCGAGGTGAAGAACGGGATCACCGAAGAGCCGTCGTCTTTTTCCCAGTGCAGCAGATCCAGCGCGCTGTCTTCGACAACCTGCTCGCCTTCCGCCGCGGTGCCCGGCACCCAGACGGTGGACTCCAGCAGCGTGCGGAAAAATGCCGGACGGTGTGCGGGCTCGGTCGCCGCCTGCTCCAGCAGGGTTTCTAATTCGTTTTTGGTTTCGGACATAACAATTCCAGATGATGCATTTCCCCTCACCCCGGCCCTCTCCCACAGGGAGAGGGAGCAAACCATCCCCTCTCCCTGTGGGAGAGGGTTAGGGTGAGGGCAATAACGATTACTCAGCCGTCAGCAGGTTCGCCACGGTACGCACGCCCAGACCGGTCGCGCCCGCGGACCACTGCTCAACCGCCGCTTTACGGTAGGTTGCGGAGCAGTCGATGTGCAGCCAGCCTTCATGATAATTCTCAACGAAGTGAGACAGGAAGCCTGCGGCGGTGCTTGCCCCCGCCGGGTATGCAGCGCTCGCGGTGTTGTTCAGCTCGGCAAAGTTGGACGGCAGTTGGCTGCGGTGGAACTCGGCCAGCGGCAGACGCCAGAACGGTTCGTTTTCCGCAGCGGCGCTTGCCAGCAGGCGAGCGGCCAGCTTGTCATCGAAGCTGAACAGCGCATGGTAGTCATTACCCAGGGCGGTTTTCGCCGCGCCGGTCAGGGTTGCCATATCGATAATCAGCTCTGGTTTCTGGGCAGAGGCGTCGATCAGGCCATCGGCCAGCACCAGACGGCCTTCCGCGTCGGTGTTCATCACCTCAACGTTTTTGCCGTTGCGGTAGCGAATGATGTCGCCCAGCTTGAAGGCGTTGCCGCTGACCATGTTGTCCGCGCAGCACAGGTAGAGCTTCACGCGCTTGTTCAGACCGCGGGTGATGGCGAACGCCAGCGCGCCGGTGATGGTTGCCGCGCCGCCCATGTCGGACTTCATGGAATCCATGAACGCGCTCTGCTTCAGGCTGTAGCCTCCGGTATCAAAAGTGATGCCTTTCCCGACCAGGCAGGCAAAGACCGGCGCTTCTTTATCGCCGGTTGGGTTGTAATCCAGCGCCAGCAGGACCGGAGGTCGCTCAGAACCTCGGCCCACGGTGTGGATACCCATGTAGTTCTGCTCGCGCAGGTCTTCACCTTTGGTGATGCGGTAGGACATCTTGTCGCCCGCCACGCCGCACAGCAGGTCAACCGCGCGCTGCGCCAGCTGCTCCGGACCGAGCTCTTCCGCCGGAGCGTTAATGGTGTCGCGCACCCAGTCGATAATTTGCAGGCGGCTTTCCAGCTCTTTCTGACCGGCTTCGTCGAGGTTCGCCCACTCAATTTTGCGGGTGCCTTTTGGGCCTTTGTAGCCCGCCCAGAATGCCCAGCTGCGGTCGGTATCCCAGCCTTCACCTTCCAGGGACACATGCTTAATACCCAGGCCGTCAATTTTCCGCGCGGCGCGCTGGATCAGGGCCAGATCATCTTTGCCCGTCAGGTGCAGGGTAATACCATCGTTGTTGATGCTGTAGCTGGCTTTCTCGCCCCAGCGCGCGTCGGCTGGCTGCGTAGAGAGCGTAATCTTCATCGCTTCGGTCATTTTATTTATCCTTATTAGCAACTAGCAAACGGGCCGCCTGAAGGCAGCCCGTTTTGTTATTTATTCTGCTTCATCTAACCAGACTAACAGAATCGCCTCCAGAATTTTTTCATTGGATGCGTTTGGCTCGTCGTCGAAATCCTCTAAATCGCAGATCCACTGATGCATGTCGGTGAATCGTACGGTCTTCGGATCGAGATCCGGGTTCGCGTCGTAGAGCGCTTCGCCGATTTCACGGCTGTCTGTCCACTTTAGTCCCATATTAATGCTCGCGTGCGTGGTTGATGGTGTAGCGTGGGAATTCCACGACCAGATCTTCATCGGTCACCGCGGCCTGGCAGCTCAGGCGGCTGTCTGGCTCCAGACCCCATGCTTTATCCAGCATGTCGTCTTCGTCTTCGGTGCTCTCGGCGAGAGAGTCGAAACCTTCACGCACGATGCAGTGGCAGGTGGTGCAGGCACAGGATTTTTCACAGGCGTGTTCCACTTCGATACCTGCACGCAGGGCTACATCGAGAATGGTTTCACCGGTCTTCGCTTCCAGAACAGCGCCATCCGGACAGAGGTCCGCATGAGGCAAAATAACAATCTTTGGCATATTAAACCTCGTCCACGGACTGGCCTTTCAGCGCGACGCGGACAGATTTGTCCATGCGGCGAGCAGCGAAGTCCTGGGTTTGTTTATCAACGTTTTTAATGGCTTCTTCTATTGCGTCAGCGTCATCGCCAACTGCGACAGCGCTTAAGCGCGCGGCAGCGTCGTCAATCACCTGGCGCTCAGCGGCGCTTAACAGCGCGGCATCGGCAGCGAGCGCGCCGTTCAGGCTCTCCAGCACGCGGGCGGCTTCAACTTTTTGTTCAGCCAGCATACGCGCCTTCACATCCTGCTCGGCGTAGCTCATTGAGTCCTGAATCATGGAGGCGATTTCGCCATCGGTCAGGCCGTAGGACGGCTTCACCTGAATGGACGATTCCACGCCGGTCGATTTTTCCATCGCCGTGACGCTCAGCAGGCCGTCCGCATCTACCTGGAAGGTGACGCGAATATGCGCCCCGCCCGCCGGCAGCGCCGGAATGCCGCGCAGCGCAAAGCGCGCCAGAGAGCGGCAGTCCTGCACCAGCTCGCGCTCGCCCTGCATCACGTGGATGGACATTGCGGTCTGGCCGTCTTTGAAGGTGGTGAACTCCTGCGCACGCGCCACCGGAATGGTGGTGTTACGCGGGATCACTTTCTCCACCAGACCGCCCATGGTTTCTAAACCAAGGGACAGCGGGATGACGTCCAGCAGCAGCATTTCGCTGTCCGGCTTGTTGCCGACCAGAATATCGGCCTGGATTGCGGCGCCCACGGCAACCACTTTGTCCGGGTCGATGGAGGTCAGCGGCGTGCGGCCAAAGAATTCGCCCACGCGCTCGCGCACCAGCGGCACGCGGGTCGAACCGCCCACCATGACCACTTCCAGCACCTCGCTGGCCTCAACGCCCGCATCTTTCAGCGCGCGACGACAGGCCATCAGGGTGCGTTTTACCAGCGGGGCAATCAGGTCGTCGAACTGGTCGCGGGTAATGTCACCCTGCCAGCCCGCAACGTTTACGGTAACCGTCTGCGCATCGCTCAGGGCGATTTTGGCGTCGATAGCCGCATCCAGCAGTTCACGCTGCACGCGCGCATCGCTGCGATCGCTGATACCCGCCTGCTCGCGGATGTAGTCCGCCAGCAGATGGTCGAAGTCATCGCCGCCCAGCGCGGAATCCCCGCCTGTCGCCAGCACTTCAAACACCCCGCGGCTTAAGCGCAGGATCGAGATATCAAAGGTGCCGCCACCGAGATCGTAAACCGCAATGACCCCTTCCTGACCGGAGTCGAGGCCGTAGGCAATCGCCGCCGCCGTCGGTTCGTTCAGCAGGCGCAGTACGTGCAGGCCCGCCAGACGCGCCGCGTCTTTGGTGCCCTGACGCTGTGCATCGTCAAAATAAGCCGGAACGGTAATGACTACACCGTCCAGATCGCCGCCGAGCGTCGCCGTCGCGCGTGCCGCCAGCGCTTTGAGGATGTCGGAGGAAACACGAATCGGGTTCAGCAGACCGGCCGCGGTCGCGATCATCGGCAGGCCGTTTTCACTGGCCCGCAGCTGATACGGCAGATGCGGATAGCGGGTCTGAATATCGGTCAGCGAGCGGCCCATCATGCGCTTTACGGAGCTGATAGTGTTGGCCGGATCGCGCGCGGCGTTGGCGCGGGCGTCATAGCCGACCGCGTGACCCTGCTGCTGGTAGTGGACCACGGAAGGCAGCAGATGGCGGCCCTGCTCGTCGGCCAGCGTTTCCGCCTGGCCGCTGCGCACGGTTGCCACAAGGGAATTGGTGGTGCCGAGATCAATACCCACCGCCAGACGACGCTGGTGCGGTGCGGCACTTAAGCCAGGCTCACTAATTTGTAATAAGGCCATAATTGCTTCCGAAATTAAAAATCGAGCAGCTTTTCTTCGAGTTGTTCAGCACTGCTTCGCAGTTTATCGAGAAAACGGAGTTTGCGCACAGTGTCTGCCGCTACATCCCAGGTCTCGTTGTTCAGTTGCTCCACCATCTGCTGATGGCGGGTATCGAACATGCCCTTCACGCGCTTAATGAAGCTTTCCAGACGCGCTTCGTCTTTGGCCTGTTCAATCTCATCCAGCTCTTCGCGCAGCTCCAGCTGCTCCATCAGAAACGCCGTGTCGCGCACGGTGTGCTGCTCGCTCGCCAGGTCGAAACCGTGGAGCGAGAGCAGATACTCAGCGCGCGCCAGCGGATGGCGCAGCGTCTGCCAGGCCTGATTGATGGTGGCAGAGTGGGAAACCGCAGCCAGCTGTTCTGCCTGCGTCCCGCTGGCGAATTTATCCGGATGATACTGACGCTGCAGATCCTGAAAACGGATCGTCAGCGACTGGAGATCGATCGGGTATTGAGCGGGTAGTCCGAAGAGAGTGAAGTAATCCATAACAATCTCAGGGGTAGCCTGTTAGAACAAACCCCACGCGCAGAGATCCTGCGGTGGGGTTTCGGATGACGCGCGGTTAAACGTGGAAGCTTTCGCCGCAACCACACTCGTCTTTGACGTTCGGGTTCGTGAATTTGAACCCTTCGTTCAGGCCTTCTTTAACGAAGTCCAGCTGAGTGCCGTTGAGGAATTGCAGGCTTTTGCCATCGACCACCACCTTCACGCCCTTGTCTTCAAACACGGTGTCGTCAGAAGCCGGCTCGTCAACAAACTCCAGTACGTAAGCCATACCAGAACAGCCGGAGGTACGTACGCCCAGTCGCAGGCCAAAGCCTTTACCACGGTTCGCCAGAAAAGAGCTTACTCGCGCGGCAGCGCTGTCGCTAAGGGTAATCGACATACTCAAACCTCAATTATTTTGCTTCACGTTTGCTTTTATAATCCGCAATGGCGGCTTTGATCGCGTCTTCTGCCAGAATAGAACAGTGAATTTTCACCGGCGGCAGTTCGAGTTCTTCAGCAATATCCGTGTTCTTGATTGCCTGTGCTTCGTCCAGAGACTTGCCCTTCACCCATTCGGTGACCAGGGAGCTGGACGCAATTGCAGAACCGCAGCCGTAGGTCTTGAAACGCGCGTCTTCAATGATACCTTCATTGTTGACTTTAATCTGCAACTTCATCACGTCGCCACACGCCGGTGCGCCAACCATGCCGCTACCGACAGATTCGTCGCTGTTGTCAAAAGAGCCAACGTTGCGCGGGTTCTCGTAATGATCGATGACTTTTTCGCTGTATGCCATGATTGAATTCTCCTTATGTACCGATTAGTGATGTGACCATTCAATGCTGTTCAGATCCACGCCCTGCTTGAACATTTCCCACAGTGGAGAAAGGTCGCGCAGACGGCCAATGGAGTTGCGAACCAGCTTGATGGTGTAGTCAATCTCTTCTTCGGTAGTGAAACGACCTAAAGAGAAACGGATAGAGCTGTGTGCCAGCTCGTCGGTCATACCCAGCGCGCGCAGCACGTAGGATGGCTCCAGGCTTGCAGACGTACAGGCAGAACCGGAAGAAACGGCCAGGTCTTTCAGTGCCATAATCAGCGATTCGCCTTCAACATAGTTGAAGCTGACGTTGAGAATGTTTGGTGCGCCCTGCTCGAGATCGCCGTTCAGATACACTTCTTCCATATCTTTCACGCCGTCCCACAGACGGTTACGCAGCGTGCGCAGGCGCGCCATCTCGGTTTCCATCTCTTCTTTTGCAATGCGGTACGCTTCGCCCATGCCCACGATCTGGTGAACAGGCAGCGTGCCGGAACGCATGCCGCGCTCGTGACCGCCGCCGTGCATCTGTGCTTCGATGCGGATACGTGGCTTACGACGGACGTACAGCGCGCCGATTCCTTTCGGGCCATAGATTTTGTGGCCGGAGAAGGACATCAGGTCTACTTTCAGCTGGCTCAGGTCGATAGGCAGTTTGCCCACGCTCTGGGTCGCATCCACGTGGTAGATGATACCGCGCGCGCGGCACATTTCGCCGATGGTCGCGATGTCCTGAACGACACCGATTTCGTTGTTAACGTGCATGATGGAGACCAGAATGGTGTCATCACGCATGGCCGCTTCGAGCTCTTTCAGGTCGATGATCCCGTTGCTCTGCGGCGCCAGGTAAGTCACGTCGAACCCTTCACGCTCCAGCTGACGGCAGGTGTCCAGCACGGCTTTGTGTTCGGTTTTGCTGGTGATGATGTGCTTGCCTTTTTTCTGATAAAAGTTGGCTGCACCTTTGATCGCCAGGTTGTCGGATTCGGTCGCACCGGAGGTGAAAACAATCTCACGCGGGTCGGCACCCACCAGGTCAGCAATCTGATTACGGGCGATATCCACCGCCTCTTCAGCATGCCAGCCAAAACGGTGTGAACGGGAAGCTGGGTTACCAAAGTTTCCGTCCAGGGTCAGACACTGCATCATTTTCTCGGCAACACGCGGGTCCACCGGCGTGGTTGCGGAGTAATCGAGATAAATCGGTAATTTCATTGCTCTTTAAACTCCGTACATCGCTTCAATGCAAGGAATCAGGCAACCGGCTGGATGTACGACCGAGTACGCGGGGCGTGACCGCCCCGGCCTGATTCTGAAATACTTATCGTTTTATTACGCGCGTAATTTGACGTCGATAGCGTCCTGCGCGCGGGTGCTGCGTTGTGAATCATGGCTGTGCTGACGGCCTGATACGTCCAGAACTTCCTGGTTATTCACCAGTTCACCGAGGGTGATATTGTTCAGGAAGCCCGTCAGACGGTCGCTCAGATCGCGCCACAGCGCGTGGGTCAGGCACTTATCGCCACCCTGGCAGCCGCCTTTACCCTGGCAACGGGTCGCGTCCACGGATTCGTCAACGGCGCTAATCACTTCACCAACCGCAATACTGCCCGCGTCTTTACCCAGCAGATAACCGCCGCCCGGGCCACGAACGCTGGAAACCAGTCCATTTTTACGCAGTCTGGAGAACAGCTGTTCCAGGTAAGAGAGGGAGATCCCTTGTCGTTCAGAAATATCAGCCAACGGAACCGGGCCCGCTTCGGAGTTGAGCGCAACGTCCAGCATCGCGGTCACGGCATAACGCCCTTTAGATGTCAGTCTCATGTCTTACTTAACCTCAAACTCGCCCCTGCCCGGGGTTTTTTATTGTAAAATGGGGGTATTGCATAGCAGGGCCAAGTCTGACATTCCTGACTAAAATGGTCAACTATTTACTTGACTGTTTTAGTCAGGTATTTAACCTTCCGTGCCGTATTGCCTGGGTTCGGCCTGATGCCCTCACCCCGGCCCTCTCCCACGGGGAGAGGGAGAAAACAAACCGGCACTACTCTTTATTTTTCTGCTCAATCGACGCCAGAATTCCGCGCAGGATGTTCAGCTCCTGGCTTTCCGGGCGCGCGCGGGTGAACATACGGCGCAGCTTGTTCATCACCTGACCCGGGTGGCCTTCACGGATGAAACCGGTAGAGAGCAGCGTCTGCTCCAGGTGGCCGTAGAAACGCTCAAGGTCGTCCACCAACGGATAGGCCGTCTCTTCTTTCGGTTCTGCCTGCTTTTCCTGCGTCGCCAGCCACGCCATACGCACTTCGTAGGCGATAACCTGCACCGCCATCGCCAGGTTCAGCGAGCTGTATTCCGGGTTGGCGGCAATCGCAACGTGGTAGTGGCACTTCTGCAGTTCGTCGTTGGTCAGGCCAACTCGCTCGCGGCCAAACACCAGCGCAACTGGCGCCTGTTCTGCTTCTGAGACACTTTTCAGGCCGCATTCGCGCGGGTCCAGCATCGGCCACGGCAGCGTGCGGGAGCGCGCGCTGGTACCGACAACGAGGCTACAGCCGGCCAGCGCTTCGTCGAGGGTATCGACGATCTGGGCGTTGCCGATCACGTCGCTTGCCCCGGCCGCCAGAGCGATAGCCTGAGAGTCGGGCTTCACTAGCGGGTTAACCAGCCAGAGGTTCGTTAAGCCCATGGTTTTCATAGCGCGGGCAACGGAGCCCATGTTGCCGGTGTGCGATGTTTCGACCAGCACGATTCGAATGTTTTGCAGCATAATTTTTAGATGTCTGGATTCAGTGTCTGAAGAATATTCGGGCATATTATCATAAACGGGAGACATAATCCGATCCCGCTGCTATACTCTGCGCCGATTTTCCTGTTCTTTAACATCCAGTGAGAGAGACCGATGCATCCGATGCTGACCATCGCCGTGCGCGCAGCGCGCAAGGCGGGTAACGTAATTGCCAAACACTACGAAACGCCAGACTCCGTAGAAACCAGCCAGAAAGGCAGCAATGATTTCGTGACTAACGTCGATAAAGCCGCAGAAGCGATTATTATCGAAACGATCCGCAAATCTTACCCGCAGCACACCATCATCACCGAAGAAAGCGGTGAACATGAAGGTACCGATCAGGATGTTCAATGGGTTATCGATCCACTGGATGGCACCACCAACTTCGTCAAACGCCTGCCACACTTCTCTGTGTCAATTGCAGTACGCATTAAAGGCCGTACTGAAGTCGCCGTTGTTTATGATCCAATGCGTAACGAACTGTTCACCGCTACCCGTGGCCAGGGCGCACAGCTGAACGGCTACCGTCTGCGCTGCAGCAACGCACGCGACCTGGACGGTACCATTCTAGCGACCGGCTTCCCGTTCAAGGCGAAGCAGCACGCTACCACCTATATGAATATCCTGGGCAAGCTGTTCACCGAATGCGCGGACTTCCGTCGTACCGGCTCTGCTGCGCTGGATCTGGCCTACGTTGCCACCGGCCGCGTTGACGGTTACTTCGAACTGTCACTGAAGCCGTGGGACTTCGCGGCGGGCGAGCTGATCGCACGTGAAGCAGGCGCGATTGTTTGCGACTTCACCGGCGGCCATAACTATATGTCTACCGGCAACATCGTTGCGGGTAACCCACGCGTTGTTAAAGCCATGCTGGCCAACATGCGTGACGAGCTGAGCGATGCGCTGAAGCGTTAATCCGCTCACCCCAGCCCTCTCCCCAAAGGGGAGAGGGTGTTAAACGGCACCGTACTCACCCACATCGTCACCGCCGCCACCAGCAGAATCACCCCGCCCGCCAGCGCGAGCGTTGTCCATCCTACCTGCCGCCACAGCACCGGCGTTTTATTGCCGCTGAGTTTGACCGCCAGCTGACGGAAGCTGTGTACCAGCAGCGCTAAAGACGAAATGGTGAGAGACGTCCCTGCCGCCATCGCCAGCGCCGAGAGCATGCCCCAGCCGAACACACCAATCACTTTACTGAACAGCAGCACCATGATGGCCCCCGAGCACGGGCGCATCCCCATAGAGAGAACTATCATCAGCCGCGCGCGCCAGTCGTCACCGCTCTGTAATTGATCCTGCGTCGGCAGGTGCTGATGCCCGCAGCCGCAGTGTTCATCATGAACGTGGTGCGGCGTAAAGGTTTTGAATTTGGGCTTTTGCAGCAGCGCGCGCAGCTTTTTCAGCGCCCGCCAGCAGAGGATCAGCCCCAGCACGCCCACCAGCGCATAGCTGACCTTCTCCAGCCAGAAGCTGCTCATGTGAAGCTGGCGCGCGGGAAGCTGTAATAGCGAAAGCACAACCACCACCAGCGCTATCGCCACGCCCCCCTGAAGCAGCGAAGAGGCCAGCGTCAGGCCAATGCTCGATTTCAGCTTCGACGGATGGGTCGCAAGCCAGGTGGTTATGACGATTTTACCGTGCCCCGGACCCAGCGCGTGCAGCACGCCGTAGATGAAGCTGAACGCCAGCAGAGAACCGCCCGCCCTGGTCGGATTCTCCGCCACCGCCTTCAGCAGCCCGCTCATCTGCTGGTTGACCTCACGCTGCCAGATGATGCTTTTCATCATCACCTGCGGCCAGGCCTGCCACAGCCAGAGCGAACCGCCGAAGGCAAACAGTAAAAAGAGCGCCAGCGGCCAGAGGTGCAACCAGCGGCGCGGTTTTCGTACCGGAGAGGAGATCACTGACATTGTAACGTTACCTTCTGTGCGAACTGTTTACCCAGTTCCATGTCCTCCGGCGGCGCATCTTCCTTATCGAGAGAGACCGCAAAGTTCAGCGTCTCTTCGCTGGGCTTCGGGGTATGAACCGCAATTTTGCAGGTTTTTTGCAACGATGCCGGAAGCTGAACGTCGCGCTCTTCGGCATAGCTCATGTCCACGTAGTACGTTGGGTCAAAGGTGGAAAACGTATAGGTTTGTCCTGCCAGCGGCTGCGGGTGCGCCAGCGGGAGCACGAATGTCAGCACCGCCTGATGCCCGTCGCGGGACATGCCGTATTCTGTCGGGCGATTGAGGAACTTCACCTTTTGTCCGTTATGCCAGAACTCGGTGAAGTAGTGCTGACCCAACACGTTGGCCATCACTTCCGCCGCCAGCTTTTTCCAGATTTCGTCGCCGGGCTTCGCGTTGCCCGCATCATAAAGCAGATCCGCCGAGGTGATTTCATCCATCGTCCAGCGCATTTTCAGGCCGCTCAATTGCGTGCCGTCGGTGACCAGCTCGGTTTTCAGGCTGATAAAACTGTGAGGATGCGCGCTGGCGGTAAAGGTGATAACCGCCAAAAATAACGCCATCGCATTTTGTTTAACTGTCCGCATCAATTCCTCACGTCAAAAATTCTGTGATGTTCCCCAGCAATCCTGAGTGAAAGGCCTGCCGGCGCGCTTTTCAGCGCCCATCCTTTAGCTATTCTTATCAAACATTCACACTGGATACCCGACAGATGATGACGACGCTTGAAATTCCATCTGTGCTTTCCAGTTCGCAGCGCCGCTGCCAGGTGCTTTTAATGCTTTACCTGCCCGATGCTGCCGTCACCGCACAGAGCATAATCGCTGCCAACGGCGTGGACGACGTCATGGCACGGCAAGATATAGCCGAGACGCGCGATGAAATCCAGCGCTATCACCGGCTGGATATCGTTACGCACCACGACGGCAGCTACCGAATTGAAGGCACTGCCCTGAATCAGCGTTTGTGCCTGCTGCACTGGCTGCGCAGGGCGCTCCGCCTTTGCCCACAGTTTGTCTTGCACCAGTTTACGCCAGCCTTAAAAACCGCGCTTAAACAGCACGGTATCGCGCGGCCGCTTTACGACGATGCGAACCTGCGGGCGCTGATCGGCTTCTGCTCACGCAAGCTGCAGCGCCAGTTTGAATGCCGCGACGTCCAGTTCTTACAGCTCTATTTACAATACTGCCTCATCCAGCATCACTTAGGAAACACGCCGCAGTTTTCGCATGCCCAGCGCAGCTGGACCCAGTCGCGGGGAGAGTATTTTACGGCACAGGAGATTGTCCGCCACTGGAAGCGGCGCGTGCCGCAGGGCGCGCACGTAGATGAGCAACTGTTTCTGGCGCTGCTGTTTATGATGCTCCGCACGCCCGATCCGGTGCTCGATAAACACCAGCAGGATCAGCGTTTGCGCCGCGCCATCGTGCGCATGGTGGCCCGTTTTCGCTCCCAGACCGGGATGAACTTCAGCGACGAGCAGGGGCTGACCGATCAGCTGTATATCCATCTGGCTCAGGCGCTGGACCGCTCCCTGTTTGAGATCGGCATCGACAATAGCCTGCCCGAGGAAATTCACCGTCTCTATCCCCGGCTGTTACGCACAACGAAAGAGGCGCTGTTTGAGCTGGAGGCGGAGTTTGGCCTGCGTTTTTCCGATGAGGAGATGGCGCTCGTGGCGGTCATTTTTGGCGCCTGGCTGATGCAGGAGACCGACCTGCATGAAAAACAGGTGGTGCTGCTGACCGGGGAGGATAAATCCTGCGAGGAGATAATTGAACAGCAGCTGCGCGAGTTGACGCTGCTGCCGCTCAATATTCGCTATCTGACCCTGCAGGCGTTTCAGAAAGAGGGGGCGCCGCGCGAAGCCGCGCTGGTTATCACCCCCTACCCTACGGCCCTGCCGCTGTTCTCGCCGCCGCTGATCCACGCGGTTGAATCACTGAACGCGCAGCAGCAAGAACATATTCGCGCCATGCTGGAATCGTAGTTACGTCCGCGCGGCCACTTTTGGTCGAACAAACATCGCCGGGAGCGCCACCAGCGCCATGACCCAGAACACGCCGTGTCCAAGATGCTGGTAGAGGAAGCCCGCAAATACCGTCATCACTGCAATGCTGCCGCCCATCGCCACCGCAGAATAGACCGCCTGAAGACGAATCACGTCCCCGCCCTCACGCGCAGCGATATAGCGCATCGCCGCCAGATGACACACGGTGAACGTGCCGCAGTGAAGAATCTGCGCCAAAATCAGCCACGGCAGTTCCGTTGTCCAGCCCATAATGCCCCAGCGAACCACGCCGCACACCGCGGAAAGCAGCAGCAGGTCGCGCGCGCCAAAGCGGCGGAACAGCTTCTTGCTCAGGGCGAAAATAATGACTTCTGCCACCACGCCCAGCGACCACAGGTAACCGACCGCAGAGGCAGAGTAGCCCGCCCCCTGCCAGTAGATAGCGCTGAAGCCATAATACGCCGCATGCGCCCCCTGAAGCAGACAGACGCACGCCAGAAAACGCCAGCTCTGTGCCACCAGGCTCCGCCAGGCGGGCCAGCCGGCGCTCTCCTGATGGCGACTCTCCCCTTGCGGCATCACCGACGGGCGCAGCAGCATCCCAAGCAGCATCGAGGCTATCCCGATACTGAGCAAAGCCAGAATCGCACGGTAGTCGTAAAGGCTGACCAGTTTCCCCACCAGCGCCGAGCCGATCACGAAGGCAATCGAGCCCCACAGGCGCACGCGCCCATAGTCCATGGTGATCTGCTTTTGCCAGGTGTTCGCCAGGGCATCCGTCAGGGGTACCAGCGGTGAGAAGAACAGGTTAAAGCCGACCATCACCACCATCAGCCAGGCAAACTGGTGGCTGACCCAGAAGCAGGCCGCAAAGACCAGCGTTAGCAGCGCCAGAATACGCACCGCTTTTATTAGTAGGGAGGGATCGCTGACGCGGGGTGCAATCAGCAGGCTACCAAGGAAACGAGCCACCAGCCCCGCGCCCAGCAGGATACCGATGGTTTCTGGGGTCAAACCAATTCCCTTGAGCCAGACGCTCCAGAAAGGCAGAAAAATACCGTAGCTAAAAAAGTAGGTGAAGTAGCTGAGCGCCAGCCAGCGCGTGGAATGCAAGACCATGAATCCCTCCCGAAATGGAGGCCATAGTCTGGCGAGAATATAAAAATTAAGCAAGTAGATAGCCTGCTATAAATTAACGAAAAATTAACATATCGAGCAGTCGTCTGGCTTATGGCAGGGAATGAAAATGTGTATTACGTTTAAATTACTCCACTTGCAGAGGTATTTCTGCCATGAACTCACTACGTTATCTCGACTTTGGTCAGTCGCGTCATCTGCTGCTGTTGATTGGGCGTATCGCACTTGTCGTACTGTTTATTATCTTTGGTTACCCGAAACTGACAGGATTTAGCGGCACCGTACAGTATATGACCTCGCTGGGTACGCCGATGCCCATGCTGGCGGCCATTATTGCGGTGGTGATGGAAGTGCCTGCCGCCATCCTGATCGTGCTGGGCTTTTTCACCCGCCCTCTTGCGGTTCTCTTTGTCTTCTATACGTTGGGCACGGCGATCATCGGTCACCACTACTGGGATATGACCGGTGATGCGGTTGTGCCGAATATGATTAATTTCTACAAGAACGTCAGTATTGCTGGCGCCTTTATTTTGCTGGCGATAGTCGGGCCTGGGGCCATTTCCCTGGATCGGCGTTAAGCCCAAAAAAAAGGCCGCAAGCGCGGCCTTTTTTATTTCTGCAAAGCAGAGGAATTATGCGTATACCGGGAAGCGTGCGCAGATATCCAGAACTTTACCTTTAACGCGCTCGATAACCGCTTCGTCATTGATGTTGTCCAGAACGTCACACATCCAGCCAGCCAGCTCTTTCACTTCCGCTTCTTTAAAGCCGCGGCGAGTGACGGCCGGAGAACCGATACGGATACCCGAGGTCACGAACGGGCTCTTCGGATCGTTTGGCACGCTGTTTTTGTTCACGGTGATGTTGGCGCGGCCCAGAGCGGCGTCAGCTTCTTTACCGGTCAGGTTTTTATCAACCAGATCCAGCAGGAACAGGTGGTTTTCAGTCCCGCCGGAAACCACTTTGTAGCCACGGTTCAGGAAAACTTCCACCATCGCTTTAGCGTTCTTAGCAACCTGCTGCTGGTAAACCTTGAACTCTGGCTCCATCGCTTCTTTCAGCGCTACCGCTTTTGCCGCGATAACGTGCATCAGCGGGCCGCCCTGCGCGCTTGGGAACACGGCGGAGTTCAGTTTTTTGTACAGCTCTTCGTCACCGCCTTTCGCCAGGATAAGGCCACCGCGTGGACCTGCCAGGGTTTTGTGGGTGGTGGTGGTCACAACGTGAGCGTGTGGAACCGGGTTCGGGTAAACGCCTGCGGCAATCAGGCCCGCAACGTGCGCCATGTCAACGAACAGGTAAGCACCGATGCTGTCCGCGATTTCACGCATTTTTGCCCAGTCAACGATACCGGAGTAAGCGGAGAAGCCGCCGATGATCATCTTCGGCTTGTGCTCTTTAGCCTGCTTCGCCATGTCTTCGTAGTCAATTTTACCGGACTCATCAATACCGTAAGGGATGATGTTGTACAGTTTGCCGGAGAAGTTAACCGGGGAGCCGTGAGTCAGGTGGCCGCCCTGCGCCAGATTCATACCTAAAACGGTATCGCCCGGCTGCAGCAGTGCGGTGTAAACCGCGAAGTTAGCCTGGGAGCCGGAGTGCGGCTGGACGTTTGCGTAGTCAGCGCCAAAGAGTGCTTTAGCACGGTCGATAGCCAGCTGCTCTACGATATCAACGTACTCGCAACCACCGTAGTAGCGCTTGCCCGGATAACCTTCAGCGTATTTGTTGGTCAGCTGAGAGCCCTGCGCCTGCATCACGCGCGGGCTGGTGTAGTTTTCGGAGGCGATCAGTTCGATGTGCTCTTCCTGACGTACTTTTTCCTGCTCCATAGCCTGCCACAGTTCGGCATCATAATCGGCAATGTTCATTTCACGCTTTAACATCCGCATCTCCTGACTCAGCTAACAAGTAAATTTTGGCCTGAAAAGGCAGTCCTGTTGGACGACGGGCAACAGTATAACTGAATAGTTCTGTGATAACAGGTCTTGACAAACGATTTTACGCAAACGTTTTCCTTCACGCCACGCAAGGGTTTGAGGAATAAAGATCTCGCTATTTACAGCGGATTTCTTTTCAGGTTTGTGATGCATATTTTTCATCTTGCAAAGAACCATTTACAAAGCATGGGTATTTTTTATAAGATGCATTTAAAATACATCATTAAAGTGACATCAGAAGGAAGCTGCCATGCTCGACGCTCAAACCATCGCTACCGTTAAAGCCACCATTCCCCTGCTGGTGGAAACCGGCCCTAAACTTACCGCCCATTTCTACGATCGCATGTTTACGCACAACCCGGAGCTCAAAGAGATTTTCAACATGAGCAACCAGCGTAACGGCGATCAGCGTGAAGCGCTTTTCAACGCCATCGCGGCCTACGCCAGCAATATCGAAAACCTGGCGGCGTTGCTGCCCGCGGTGGAAAAAATCGCGCAGAAACACACCAGCTTCCAGATCCAACCCGAGCAGTACAATATCGTCGGCGGCCACCTGCTGGCGACGCTGGACGAAATGTTCAGCCCGGGCCAGGAAGTGCTGGACGCGTGGGGTAAAGCCTATGGCGTACTGGCAAACGTATTTATCAACCGTGAATCGCAGATCTACAGCGAAAACGCCAGCAAGAACGGCGGCTGGGAAGGCACTCGCGCCTTCCGCATCGTCGAGAAAACGCCGCGCAGCGCATTAATCACCAGCTTTGAATTTGAGCCGGTGGACGGACAGCCGGTGGCCGATTACCAGCCGGGCCAGTATCTGGGCGTATGGCTGAAGCCTGAAGGCTTCCCGCACCAGGAGATCCGCCAGTATTCTCTGACCCGCAAGCCAAACGGCAAAGGCTACCGCATTGCGGTGAAGCGCGAGGACGGCGGTCAGGTTTCCAACTGGCTGCACAACGAAGCTAACGTGGGCGACGTGGTTCATCTGGCCGCGCCGGCGGGCGATTTCTTTATGGCCGTCGAAGCCAATACCCCGGTCACGCTGATCTCTGCGGGTGTCGGCCAAACGCCTATGCTGGCGATGCTCGATACCCTGGCGAAAGCAAACCACGGTGCGCAGGTCAACTGGTTCCATGCTGCGGAAAACGGCGACGTGCACGCCTTTGCGGATGAAGTGAATGCGCTGGGGGCGTCCCTGCCGCGTTTCACCGCAAATACCTGGTATCGCCTGCCGACGGAAGCAGACCGCGCAGCCGCACGGTTTGACAGCGAAGGTCTGATGAACTTAAGCCAGATGGAAGTGGCGTTTAGCGCGCCGGACATGCAGTTCTACGTCTGTGGGCCGGTGGCGTTTATGCAGTATGCCGCGAAGCAGCTGGTTGAGCTGGGCGTAAATAAAGACCACATTCATTACGAATGTTTCGGGCCGCATAAGGTGCTGTAATGAAAAAGCCCCTCGTTCGAGGGGCTTTTTTTCGCCGGGTGGCGGCTTCACCTTACCCGGCCTGGCAAATCTTTTTTTAAATCGCCGCGTCGTCTTCTTCACCGGTACGGATACGGATCACGCGCGCCACGTCAAAGACAAAGATTTTCCCGTCGCCAATTTTGCCCGTCTGCGCCGTGCGGATAATGGTATCCACGCAGGTATCGACGATATCGTCGCTGACCACGATTTCAATTTTCACTTTCGGCAGAAAGTCGACCATGTACTCTGCGCCACGATAAAGCTCGGTGTGGCCCTTCTGACGACCAAAACCTTTCACTTCCGTCACGGTCATCCCGGTGATGCCGACTTCCGCCAGCGCTTCACGTACATCATCCAGTTTGAAAGGTTTAATAATCGCATCAATCTTTTTCATGGTGGGTCCTTAAACTCTTGCCTGTAAGCTGCTTCGTAATCGGTTGCTCACAGTACCATACGGCACTACTCTTTAAAATCGTTTGCTTCCAGCTCGTGGCGTGAGAGCAGCTTATAGAACTCTGTACGGTTGCGTCCGGCCATCCGCGCCGCGTGGGTCACGTTGCCTTTGGTTATCTGCAGCAGCTTGCGCAGATAGTTCAGTTCGAACTGATTCCGCGCTTCGGCAAACGTCGGCAAGGCCGTGTTTTCCCCTTCCAGCGCCTGCTCCACCAGCGCGTCGCTGATAACCGGTGAGGAGGTCAGCGCCACGCACTGCTCAATCACGTTCACCAGCTGGCGCACGTTACCCGGCCAGCTTGCGGCCATCAGCCGCTTCATCGCATCCGTCGAAAAGGCGCGCACGAACGGTTTATGGCGATCGGCCGCCTGGCGCAAAAGGTGATTCGCCAGCAGCGGAATATCTTCCGCACGCTCCGCCAGCGCCGGTAACTTCAGGTTCACCACGTTCAGGCGGTAGTAGAGATCTTCTCGGAACTCGTTGCGGGCCATCACTTTTGGCAAGTCGCGGTGGGTGGCGGAAATGATTCGCACGTTAATATCAATATCGCGATTGCTGCCCAGCGGGCGCACTTTACGCTCCTGAAGCACGCGCAGCAGTTTGACCTGCAGCGGCGCGGGCATGTCGCCAATCTCGTCGAGGAACAGCGTGCCGCCTTCTGCAGCCTGGAACAGCCCTTCCCGGCTGCTCACCGCGCCGGTAAATGCGCCGCGGGCATGGCCAAAAAGTTCAGATTCAAGAAGCTGCTCTGGCAGGGCACCGCAGTTAATGGCGATGAAGGCGTTTTTGCTGCGCGGGCTGGCGTTGTGGATCGCCTGCGCCAGGATCTCTTTCCCGGTTCCACTTTGACCATTAATCAGCACGCTAACGTCTGACTGTGCGACCATTCGCGCCTGCTCAAGCAGACGCAGCATTATCGGGCTGCGGGTGACAATAGATTCACGCCATGCGTCGTCGCCGGAGGGCGCGGCGTGCTCCAGCGCGCTGTCTATAGCTTTGTAAAGCGCGTCTTTATCTACCGGCTTGGTGAGGAAGCTGAATACGCCCTGCTGGGTTGCGGCAACGGCATCCGGGATTGACCCGTGCGCCGTCAGGATAATCACCGGCATGCCCGGCTGCTGCTTCTGGATTTCGGCGAACAGCTGCATGCCATCCATTTCGTCCATCCGCAGGTCGCTGATCACCAGGTCAATCTTCTCGCGGCTGAGGACCTTCAGCCCCTCCTGCCCGCTTTCCGCGGTCACCACGGTGTAGCCTTCACTCACCAGACGCATCCCCAGCAGCTTTAACAGGCCGGGATCGTCATCCACCAGTAAGAGATGGGCTGGTTTACGGCTCGTCATGCTTCACATCCTCTTGTTTCGGCATATCGCTGTCCGGTGCAGCAGATGAACTACCTGGCTGATATTTACGCGACGAGAGCTGCCTTTCGATATCGGTCAGGTTTTCCAGCTTGCGCGTCGTGGTATCCAGCTGGCTACGTAAATGTTGCTGCTGTTGGCGCAGCGTATCAAGCTCGCTGTCGGTTGACTGTTGCAGCTTGCTGTAGCGGGAGCGCTCTTCAGACAGCTGCAACTGTAACGTCTGCCCGTCCCGCCAGAGCTGGTAGACCGGGCGCACCTGTGCGGGAAGATTGATCACAAACGTGTCCAGCCGGGTCACGTTGGCCCGACGTTCAACGGGGGTAATTTTCGCATCGGCCAGTAAAATCCCACGCTTGAAAGCGTCCTGCCAGGTGTCCTCATCCAGCATCGCCGCCTTCGAGCGGGCGTCTACCGGCGCAAGCCGCTGAGCGCAATCTATTCCGCGCAGCCAGAACAGCGGGTTATTTTCGACGTCATGCCCTGACAGATTCCAGATATCGTCACAGCGGGTAGAGAGGAAATCCGCCAGCTGGTTATCGGGCCATTTATCTTCTTGTTTACCGCTTATCGCACTTTGCGGCGCATGGGAAACGCACCCAGCCAGAACTAAACAGGGCAGACTCAGGCGACCCGCTTTGCTGGAAAACACCGCGCGTATGGCGCGGAAAAAGACGTGTGACATACTCACCAGATATAGATTCATTTTATTAATTTTTCCGGCTCAGGGGCAGTTCAATACGGAAGCAAACATCTGAACGTTCGTCCGTGGCAATGTTTAGCTCACCCTGCATGCGTCGTATGCAGTCCCGGGCGATGCTTAAGCCCAGACCGCTTCCTTTTACCGCACCTTTCCGCTGATGACTCCCCTGGAAAAAGGGTTCGAAGATCATGGTTTTTTCGTCATCGGGGATAGGGGTGCCGGTGTTTGCGACGTCAATAAACACCCGGGAACCCTTCGTATAACTTCTGATATAAATGTTACCGGATTCAGTACCATAGTGCACCGCATTGGAGTATAGATTGTCCAGAACGCTCATTAATAGCATGGGTTCAGCGAGACAGGTCGGTGCATTCAGCTCTACCCCGGTATGCATCATTTTAGCTCTTGCCGGCAAGCTATGGGCGGAGATCACCATATCCACCAGCGGCTCAATTTCCACCTCTTCCAGCACGACCGCCCCATCAGCCAGCTTGCGGTTGTAATCCAGAAGCTGCTCAATGAGCTTTTGCAGGTTGCGGCTGCTGGCGTCCAGAATCTCGACAATCTCTTTCTGCTCCGGCGTAAGCGGTCCTGCCACCTCGTCCGCCAGCAGCTCCGTTCCTTCACGCATGCTGGCCAGCGGGGTTTTCAACTCATGAGAGATATGGCGCAGGAACTGGTGGCGCTGGGATTCCAGCCACGCCAGGCGCTCGGATAGCCAGATAATGCGCTGGCCGACGGATCGCAGCTCGCGAGGACCTTTAAAGGCAACCGTATCCCCGAGCGATTTCCCCTCCCCCAGGCGGTTGATCATACGCTGAATACCCTTCACCGGGCCGATGATCATGCGGGTAAAGAGCAGCACCAGCCCGAGGCTCACCAGGAACAGCACCAGCGCCTGCCATCCGAAGAACTGGCCGCGCTCGGCAATCTCCTGCTGTAGCTGCTGGCCGCGAGAGAAAATTACCGTCCGCGTGGATTGCACCATTTCGGTATTGGCGGCAGCAAAGGCTTCAAGGCGCGCGGCGGCAGCCGCATCCGGGCCGCTGTTATGGCACTGCAGCTGCGCGAGATCGTTCAGATCCTGACGTAGTGCCTGATAGAGCCTGTCGTCCGGCAGCACGCCCGCGTGGGCATCCAGCATTTCGCTGTAGCGCTTGCGCTGGCTCTGGTACACCTTCTCCAGCGTCCGATCGTCGAGCACACAGTACTGACGATAGCTACGCTCCATCTCCAGCGCGGCGTTGGTCATCGCTTCACTGCGTCTGGCGTCGATAAGCGTGGTGCGGTTCGTCAGTGCCGCCTGGGCACTCAGCGCGTTCAGGCTCTGCCACGCCTGCCAGGCGAGGATCAGCAATGGCAGCAGGATCAGCAGAAAGGCCATCATCACGAGCTGTCGCAGGGAGCGGGGAAAAACGGGCCAGCGTTTCAACGCATTACTCTCTTCATGGGGGTTTACGGAGAGCGTAACTGAGTCTGCCCTTCAGATACAACAAAGCCGGGTAAAAACCCGGCTTTGTCATGGAATAAGGCGGTGCCTAACTCGACGTTTCGCCCTGGCCTGATAAAGCATCGCTATGATCAGTAGTTGGACGGCAGGCACCTTTTTGTGCGTCATTCGAAGTTTATGTAGCACGTCCCGAAGGGGCTGACATAAGAAGGTGAATGAGCCACTGGTTAATATTATGCAACACCCATGCCAGAATGCAAAACAAAATATTAACACATTGAAATATATAATTTTTACTCACTTAATCGGTTCATTGTGTGTTGAATGATTTCCAGGCTAAGTGTCGCTATTAAGCAACACCTTAATGGGAACCTTTACTGCTATATATAAATCAATGAGTTATATGTCTCCTTTTAGAGACAGTCATGTACCCTCTTTGTCGCAATTTTGCGACACGCATAAAAAAGCCCGGTGGCGCTACCGCTTACCGGGCCTGCGAAGTACCTGCTTTATTTCTTAACCCAGCTGTTTACGCGCGTTGCGGAAGATGCGCATCCACGGGCTGTCCTCGCCCCAGTTTTCCGGATGCCAGGAGTTGCTCACGGTACGGAACACGCGCTCCGGGTGCGGCATCATAATAGTCGCGCGGCCGCTTTCGCTGGTCACCGCCGTAATACCGTTGACGGAGCCGTTCGGGTTAGCCGGATAGGTTTCCGTGACCTTGCCGAAGTTATCGACAAAGCGCAGCGCCACCAGGCCTTTGCTCTCCAGCTGAGCCAGATGCGCAGCATCACGCACCTCTACCTGGCCTTCACCGTGGGAAACGGCGATTGGCATCTGTGAACCGACCATCCCCTGCAGCAGCAGAGACGGGCTTTGGGTCACTTCCACCAGGCTGAAGCGCGCTTCGAAGCGGTCAGACTGGTTGCGCACAAAGCGCGGCCAGGCTTCGCTGCCCGGGATCAGTTCGCGCAGGTTAGACATCATCTGGCAGCCGTTGCACACGCCCAGCGCCAGCGTTTGCGGACGGTGGAAGAAGGTTTCGAACTCATCGCGCACGCGGCTGTTGAACAGAATGGACTTCGCCCAGCCTTCACCCGCGCCCAGCACGTCCCCGTAGGAGAAACCGCCGCACGCCACCAGCGCATGGAAATCTTCCAGACCGGTACGTCCGGCCAGCAGGTCGCTCATGTGGACGTCGATAGCGTCAAAGCCCGCGCGGTGGAAGGCTGCCGCCATCTCAACGTGGGAGTTAACGCCCTGCTCGCGCAGAACGGCCACTTTCGGACGCGCGCCGGTCGCAATGTACGGCGCGGCAATGTCTTCATTGATGTCGAAGGAGAGCTTCACGTTCAGGCCTGGATCGTTGTCGTTAGCCTTCGCATTGTGCTCCTGATCGGCACATTCCGGGTTATCACGCAGGCGCTGCATCTGCCAGGTGGTTTCCGCCCACCACATGCGCAGCGTGGTGCGGCTTTCGCTGAACACGGCGTGACCGTCAGCTTCAATGACGAAGCGATCACCCTGAACGGCTTTACCCAGATAGTGCACGCAGTCAGCCAGGCCATGCTGCGCCAGCAGCGCTTCAACCGCATCGCGGTCTGCCGCGCGAACCTGAATCACCGCGCCCAGCTCTTCGTTAAACAGCGCCGCCAGGCGGTCTTCACCAAGCGTGGCAATGTTCGCTTCCACGCCGCAGTGGCCGGTGAAGGCCATCTCTGCCAGCGTCACCAGCAGGCCGCCGTCGGAGCGGTCGTGGTAGGCCAGCAGCTTGCGCTGCGCCACCAGCGCCTGAATCGCGTCGTAGAAGCCTTTCAGCTGCGCCACGTCGCGCACGTCGGCTGGCTTGTCGCCGAGCTGACGGTAAACCTGCGCCAGCGCGGTGGCGCCCAGCGCATTGTGGCCTTTGCCCAGGTCAATCAGCAGCAGGGCGTTGTCTTCGGTGGCCAGTTGCGGCGTAACGGTGTGGCGCACGTCTTCCACGCGGGCAAACGCGGTGATCACCAGCGACAGCGGAGAGGTCATCTCGCGCTGCTCGTTACCTTCCTGCCAGCGAGTTTTCATCGACATGGAGTCTTTACCCACCGGAATGGTCAGGCCGAGGGCTGGACACAGCTCCTCACCCACCGCTTTCACGGCTTCATACAGGCCCGCGTCTTCGCCAGGGTGGCCGGCAGCGGCCATCCAGTTCGCGGAAAGCTTGATACGTTTGATGTCGCCAATCTGCGTCGCGGCAATGTTGGTCAGCGCTTCACCCACCGCCAGACGGGCAGAGGCGGCGAAGTCCAGCAGCGCCACCGGGGTGCGTTCGCCGAGAGCCATCGCTTCGCCGTAGTAGCTGTCGAGGCTCGCGGTGGTCACGGCGCAGTTAGCGACCGGGATCTGCCACGGGCCGACCATCTGGTCGCGGGAGACCATACCGGTCACGGTACGGTCGCCGATGGTCACCAGGAAGGTTTTCTCCGCCACAGCAGGCAGGTGCAGCACGCGGTTGACCGCTTCTGCCACGGTGATGCCCTGGCGATCCAGCGCTTTGCCCGCCGCTTTGCGGGTGGTTACGTCGCGGGTCATCTTCGGCGTTTTACCGAGCAGCACGTCGAGCGGCAGATCGATCGGCTGGTTGTCAAAGTGGGTGTCGCTTAAGGAAAGGTGCTGCTCTTCGGTCGCTTCACCGATGACGGCATACGGCGCGCGCTCGCGGCGGCACAGCTCGTCAAACAGCGGCAGCTGATCCGCAGCAACCGCCAGCACGTAGCGCTCCTGGGATTCGTTACACCAGATTTCCAGCGGGCTCATGCCCGGCTCATCGCTCAGGATATCGCGCAGGTTGAAGCGTCCGCCGCGGCCGCCATCGCTCACCAGCTCAGGCATGGCGTTTGACAGGCCACCCGCGCCCACGTCGTGGATGAACAGAATCGGGTTGGCATCGCCCAGCTGCCAGCAGCGGTCGATCACTTCCTGGCAGCGACGCTCCATTTCAGGGTTGTCGCGCTGCACGGACGCGAAATCGAGATCCGCGTCAGACTGGCCGGAGGCCATAGAGGAGGCCGCGCCGCCGCCCAGACCGATGTTCATGGCCGGGCCGCCCAGCACGATCAGCTTCGCGCCGACGACGATCTCGCCTTTCTGCACGTGATCGGCACGAATGTTGCCGATCCCGCCCGCCAGCATGATCGGTTTGTGGTAGCCGCGCAGCTCTTCGCCGTTGTGGCTGTCCACTTTCTCTTCATAGGTACGGAAGTAACCGTTCAGCGCCGGACGGCCAAATTCGTTGTTGAACGCTGCCCCGCCCAGCGGGCCTTCGGTCATGATATCCAGCGCGGTGACAATGCGCTCTGGCTTGCCGAAATCTTCTTCCCACGGCTGTTCAAAGCCCGGGATACGCAGGTTGGATACGGAGAAACCGACCAGACCCGCTTTGGGTTTTGCACCACGACCGGTCGCCCCTTCGTCACGGATTTCACCGCCGGAGCCGGTCGCCGCCCCCGGCCACGGAGAGATTGCGGTCGGGTGGTTGTGGGTTTCCACTTTCATCAGGATATGCGCAGGCTCCTGGTGGAAGTCATAGCGCCCTGCTTCGCGATCGGCGAAGAAGCGGCCCACCTCGGAACCTTCCATCACCGCGGCGTTGTCTTTGTAGGCAGACAGCACGTGGTCAGGGGTTTGCTCCATGGTGTTTTTGATCATTTTGAACAGCGACTTCGGCTGCTGTTCGCCGTCAATAATCCAGTCGGCGTTGAAAATTTTGTGGCGGCAGTGCTCAGAGTTAGCCTGCGCGAACATATAGAGTTCGATATCGTTCGGGTTACGGTTGAGCTTAATGAACGCATCCTGCAGGTAGTCGATTTCGTCTTCTGCCAGCGCCAGGCCGAGACGCAGGTTGGCGTCAATCAGCGCCTGACGGCCCTGCCCCAGCAGATCCACGCTCTGTACCGGCGCAGGCTGATGGTGGGAGAAAAGCTTCTGCGCGTCATCGAGAGAGGCAAACACGCTCTCCATCATGCGATCGTGCAGTTCAGCCGCAACCGCCAGCCACTGCGCGTCGCTCAGGGTAGAGGCTTCAACATAGTACGCCACGCCGCGCTCCAGACGGTTAATCTGGCTCAGGCCGCAGTTGTGGGCGATGTCGGTAGCTTTGGAAGACCAGGGGGAGATGGTACCCGGACGCGGCGTCGCAAGGATCAGTTTGCCGGTTGGCGTATGGCTGCTCAGATTTGGACCATACTTGAGCAGGCGTTCCAGCTGTACGCGCTCCTCTGCATTCAGGGGGGCATTCAGGTCAGCAAAATGGACATACTCAGCGTAAATATTGCTTACCGGAAGGTCGGCCGCCTGAAAACGTGCCAGCAGTTTGGTAATACGGAAGGCAGACAGTGCAGGCGAACCACGCAGAATTTCCATCATAAGTCTCTCGTCTTCGAAGCGCCGGGGCGCTTACAGTGTGCGCAAGGGGGGAAAACGGGCGTCATTATAGAGAATCCTGAGCGTCGACGAAACCGTTTGCGTCGAAATAAAATTTGCGAAGATGTTTAGCAATAGATGTGACCTGTCTCTCTAATTGGTTGCCAAGTGGCGCAAGTTTACGCAAAATGCCGCTCATTCAATGGCAAACCTTATTGTTAACATGGCTACAGCAGACTGAGGCATCCGGCGTCGCAGAGAATTAACTAATTGAAAAAATTAAAGATTAATTATCTGCTCATCGGCATTGTAACGTTGCTGCTGGCAGTGGCCCTCTGGCCTTCCATCCCCTGGTTCGGCAAAGCCGAAAACCGTATCGCCGCCATTCAGGAGCGGGGGGAACTGCGCGTCAGTACCCTCAACTCTCCGCTGATTTACAGCGACATTAACGGCAAAATTATTGGTCTGGATTATGAGCTGGCGCAGCAGTTCGCCGATTATCTGGGCGTGAAGCTTAAAATTACCGTTCGTCAGAACATCAACCAGCTGTTTGACGACCTCGATAACGACGATGCCGATATCCTTGCCGCCGGTCTGGTCTATAACAGCGAGCGCAGCAAGAACTACCAGCCAGGCCCGACCTACTACTCCGTTTCCCAGCAGCTGGTCTATCGCGTCGGGAGCTTGCGCCCGCGTACGCTTGCCTCGATCAACGCACAACAGCTGGCGATTGCGCCCGGCCATGTGGTGATTGACGATCTGCGCGAGCTTAAGGAGAAGAAATACCCCGATCTGAGCTGGACGGTCGATCCCAAACTCGGCACGACGGCGCTGCTGGAGCAGGTCAAAGATCAGAAACTGCCCTACACCATTGCCGATTCGGTGGCGATCAGCCTTTTCCAGCGGGTGCATCCAGAAATCGCCGTGGCGCTGGACGTGACGGACGAACAGCCCGTTACCTGGTTTACCCATCTGGATGACGATCAGACCCTCTCTGCGGCCATGCTGGATTTCTATAACACCATTAATGAAGACGGCACGCTGGCGCGCCTTGAGGAGAAGTACCTCGGCCACGGGGATGACTTCGATTACGTTGATACCCGCAGCTTCCTGCGCGCGGTAGACAGCGTCCTGCCGGACCTTCAGCCGTTATTTGAAAAATACGCCCAGGAAATTGACTGGAAACTGCTGGCTGCGATCTCGTACCAGGAGTCCCACTGGGACACCCAGGCGACTTCCCCCACGGGTGTGCGTGGGTTAATGATGTTAACCAAAAATACCGCGCTGAGCCTGGGCGTGAATGATCGTACCGATGCGGAACAGAGCATCAGCGGCGGGGCGCGCTACCTGCAGGATATGATGGCTAAAGTGCCGGAAACGGTCCCGGAAGAAGAGCGGATCTGGTTCGCACTGGCGGCCTACAACATGGGCTATGCGCACATGCTTGACGCGCGGGCTCTGACGGCGAAAACGAAGGGGAACCCGGACAGCTGGTCAGACGTCAAACAGCGCCTGCCGCTGCTGAGCCAGAAGCCATGGTATAACAAGCTGACGTATGGCTACGCGCGCGGACATGAAGCCTACGCCTACGTGGAAAATATTCGTAAGTATCAGATTAGCCTGGTCGGCTATTTGCTGGAGAAAGAGAAAGAGGCAACAGAGGCAAAACAGCTGGCGGAAAGTTATCCGGTTGTGGCGCCGGGCGAGCTTAATCATCCGACAGCTTCAATTCTGCCTTTTGTTGCTTTTTCTGCTGACGGCGCATTCGAAAGAAATCGCTTAATAGCCCCGAACACTCTGGTGCAAGTACCCCACCGATAGTCTGCACCTGGTGGTTCATCCCCGGGTGCCCCAGCACGTCCATCAGCGAACCGGCCGCACCGGTTTTTTCATCCCGCGCACCAAACACCAGCGTCCCGATCCGGCTGTGGACCATCGCACCGGAACACATCACGCACGGTTCCAGGGTGACGTACAGGGTGGTATCAAGCAGGCGATAGTTTTGCAGCACCAGCCCGCCCTGACGAAGCGCCATGATTTCGGCGTGCGCGGTAGGATCGTGGCGGCCAATAGGACGATTCCACCCTTCGCCAATCACCTGGTTGTTATGAACCAACACCGCGCCCACGGGCACTTCGCCCTCGTCCCAGGCACGTTGAGCCAACGTCAGCGCGTGACGCATCCAGTATTCATGATTGTATTCAGGGTTGGACAAGGGTTGATACTCCAGTCGAAAAGCGGGCGGCATTATACACAGCCCTTATAGATAAGACTATTCGAGTTGCTGAAGTTCGCCGAGGGGAGTCACGCGCCAGCGGTGCTGGCAAAAGTAGAGCAGCGGGTTGTCCTGTTTGCTGTCGCTGTAGCCGCTGTACAGCCGCAGCGGCGTGCCGATACGTTTTTCCAGCTGGACCACTTTTTCATGCCCCAGGCAGCGCATCGTCAGTACCCAGCCACCGTAGCCGCGGGAAATTTGCGTGGCGATAAGATTTACGCGCGGAAGCCAGGGTGTATCAAAGTAGACCCGCTCCACCAGCGTCTGCGGCGAGCCGGTAATCAACCAGATGTCGGCGTCGTTGGCATCAAGATAGCTGGTGAGGCGCGCCTGCACCACGGGAAACGCGGCAACGTGGCCGCGAAACCAGTCAGCGAAATCCTGTTCGAGCTGTTTGAGCCGCGCTTCACTGTGACCGAAGGTGCATCCCCAGAGCAGCAGGCTCATCGGCCAGCGCGCCGCCCGGCCTTTTACCAGCAGCGCAATGCCAATCACGGGTAAGAGCGGTAAGACGAGCAGCGCGTTCAGAGGCTGACGCCGCAGCAGGTAGCGCATAAACGTACCAAACATATCCTGCTGATGCAGCGTTCCATCCAGGTCGAAAAAGACAACGCGACGCTCGTGATTGGCCAAACCTTACTCCTCTGGGTCGTTGAATCCTAACAGCCAGGTAAACAGGAACCCGGCGATCACCGCTACTAAATAGCCTAACAGATAGAGCATCACTTTTCCGGTCACGATGGTTAACGCCAGCGGTAAACCGGAAAGACCAAAGGTGATAACGGTGGCGACTTTCCAGTAGCTGATGAGCGCCCCGCCCACCGCGCCGCCCAGACAGGCGGCGAGGAACGGTTTACCAAGCGGCAGCGTGACGCCGAATATCAACGGCTCGCCGATACCAAGCAGCCCGACCGGCAACGCCCCTTTAATCACTTTTTTCAGGCGCGCGTTGCGGGTTTTCATCAGGACGGCAATCGCTGCCCCCACCTGCCCGACGCCCGCCATCGAGAGAATAGGCAGCAGCGCGTTGTAACCGTGCGCCTGCACCAGCTCGACGTGAATAGGTACCAGCCCCTGGTGCAGGCCGGTCAGCACCAGCGGCAGGAAGGTGCCTGACAACACCGCGCCCACTAACAGGCCGCCGCGGTCAATAGCCAGAGACGCGCCGTGGGCGATGGCATCAGAGATCCACCCGCCTAGCGGCTGAAGGACCACAATCGCGACGCTACCGGTAATTAAGGTGGTCAGCAGCGGGTTGAGGATAAGCTCAATCGAGCCGGGCAGAACCGTACGTAGCTTTTTCTCGATCCAGCACATCAGAATAACCACCAGCAGCACGGCAATTACCCCGCCGCGA
Organism: Enterobacter asburiae; assembly: GCA_011754535.1. Classification (NCBI taxonomy): domain Bacteria; kingdom Pseudomonadati; phylum Pseudomonadota; class Gammaproteobacteria; order Enterobacterales; family Enterobacteriaceae; genus Enterobacter; species Enterobacter asburiae. The sequence goes on from JAAQVN010000001.1 coordinate 3,652,406, forward strand.
CCAGGCTGGAGCGCCTCGCCAAACAGCGTGATTTGCGCCAACTGCGGGCTGGACAAGATCCCCGCCATTACGCCACCCATGGCCAGCGATCCGCCAAACACTTTGGCGGTATTGACCCCGACCAGAATGTTCATGATGGCAAACACCGCGCTGCCAAAGATTGCGAGAATACCCAGCAGGTTCGGATACTGCGTTGCAAAGTCCCCGACGATATCCGGCCGCTTGAGGATGTTGATGATCCCGGTGATCAGGCCAGAGGCAATAAACGCGGGGATCAGCGGGATAAAGACGTTTGCCAGCTGTCGCAGCGCGTCGCTCATGGGGGCTTTATATTTCGCCTTCGCCTGCGCTTTGGTGCGTTCAGCATCGTCAACCGTCACGCTCGCTTCGCCGCCCATCAGCGCACGCATGGCATCGACGACCTGCGCCGCCTTGCCCGGCCCGACGATCAGCTGGTGCTGCTGCCCCTGTTTCACATAGCCGCTGACGCCGGATAGCTTCTTCAGACCCGGCACGTCAAGCTGGTCGTCGTTATGCACCTCGACGCGCACGCGCGTCATGCAGTTTTCCAGACGCTGAATATTTTTTTCTCCGCCGATCCCCTGCAGGATATCGCTGGCGAGCGCTGCTGTTTTGTCCATACACGCCTCTGCTAGTTTTCTAATGCCGCCCGTAAGAAGCCGTTATGCGCATCAAGCCTGGCTCGCGCGGCCGCCGCATCCAGCCCGCTTAAGATCATCAGAATGGCGGGTTTAACATCGTGATCGGTCTGTTTGAGTACCGCTTCTGCCTCTTCACGGCCTGCGCCTGTCGCCTCCATCACCATGCGGCAGGCTCTGTCCACCAGCTTGACGTTGGTGGCCTGCATATCCACCATCAAGTTTTGGTAGACCTTGCCAAATTTCACCATCGCGCCGGTGGAGATCATATTGAGCACCAGCTTTTGCGCGGTCCCGGATTTCAGGCGCGTGGAGCCGGTGAGCGCTTCCGGCCCAACGACCGGAGAGATAGCGATAGCGGCCACCTGCGCAATCGGGGAGCCGGGATTGCAGGAGATGGCGACCGTCGTACAGCCGGTCCGGTTGGCGTATTCCAGGCCACCAATGACGTACGGCGTGCGCCCGGATGCCGCCAGGCCGACCACCAGATCGTTCGCCGTCAGGTTCAGATCCTTCAGGTCATCCTCGCCCAGCTGTTTGTTATCTTCCGCACCTTCAACAGCTTTCAGCAGCGCGCCGGGCCCCCCCGCAATCAGGCCAACGACCAGGCCGTGCGGAACGCCAAAGGTGGGCGGACATTCCGAGGCATCCAGCACGCCAAGACGCCCGCTGGTGCCGGCGCCCATATAGATAATGCGACCGCCGGCCTTAAGGGCCGCCGCCGCCGCATCGACCGCTTTCGCTACCTCAGGCAATGTCTCTTTCACTGCCTGCGCGACCAGCGTATCCTGTTGATTAAAGCGGTTAACCAGCTCCAGGGTGGAGAGCGCATCCAGATCCATGGTTTGCGGGTTACGCGTTTCAGAAACAAGTGAGCCAAGATTCATTTTTGTACCTCAAGAATTTTTAATTCATAATAATCTCACTATAATGGAATATAAAATTCATTCAGGCGAGCAAAATTCGTATTTGCGCAGACAATCACATTTCCGCCGGGAGTACCTATGAACTGTTTAATTCGCATTCGCCAGCGCTACGCCGGCTTTGCTCAAAGCGACAAAAAGCTGGCGGACTTTCTGCTTTCCCAACCTGACCGCGCCCGTCATCTCAGCTCGCAGCAGCTGGCAAGCGAAGCCGGGGTGAGTCAGTCAAGCGTGGTGAAGTTTGCCCAGAAGATTGGCTTTAAAGGCTTCCCTGCCCTTAAGCTTGCGATCAGCGAAGCGCTGGTGAGTAACCCAAACCCGCAGTCCATGCCGGTGCATAACCAGATCCGCGGCGATGATCCCATGCGTCTGGTCGGGGAAAAGCTGATCAAAGAGAACGTGGCGGCGATGCACGCCACGCTGGATGTGAATACCGAAGAGAAGTTACTGGAAAGCGTGGCGATGCTGCGCGCGGCGCGGCGTATTATTTTGACCGGTATTGGCGCGTCCGGTCTGGTGGCGCGTAATTTTGGCTGGAAGCTGACTAAAATCGGTTTTAACGCTATTGTCGAGCAGGATATGCATGCCCTGCTGGCGACCGTACAGGCAATGGATCCTGACGATCTGCTGCTGGCCATCTCCTATTCCGGCGAGCGCCGCGAGATCAATATGGCCACCGACGAAGCCCTGCGCGTCGGCGGTAAAATTCTGGCCATTACTGGATTCACCCCAAATTCGCTGCAGCAGCGGGCAACGCGCTGTTTATATACTATTGCCGAAGAGCAGGCCACGCGCAGCGCGGCTATCTCGTCCACCAGCGCGCAAATGATGCTGACGGACCTGCTGTTTATGGCGCTGGTACAGCAGGATCTGGAGCGCGCGCCCGAGCGCATTCGTCACAGCGAAGAACTGGTAAAGAAACTGGTTTGACGCGTATAATGCCCGCCCAGTTTGTGTTGTTTCTGAGAATTTCCTGATGGCGCTGTTAATTACCAAAAAATGCATCAATTGCGATATGTGCGAACCCGAATGCCCGAACCAGGCGATTTCGATGGGCGACAGCATTTACGAGATTAACAGCGACCGCTGCACGGAATGCATCGGCCACTATGAAACGCCGACCTGCCAGAAGGTGTGCCCGATCCCCAACACTATCCTGAAGGATCCGGCACACGTTGAGAGCGAAGAACAGCTGTGGGATAAATTTGTCCTGCTGCATCACGCGGACAAAATTTAGCTTTCGATAATCACCGTCGCGCTGGCATAGTGGCGTTCATCCGCGATCGTCACGTGCATGTGATTCACGCCCAGCTTCTCAGCCAGCTTTTTAGCCTCGCCCCATAACCGCAGGCGCGGTTTGCCCAGCTCATCGTTAAATACTTCGAACTGGTTAAACGCCAGGCCGTTACGAATGCCGGTCCCGAAGGCTTTGGCCGCAGCCTCTTTTACCGCAAAGCGCTTTGCCAGAAAACGCACCGGCTGCTGGTGCGCTTCCCAGATGGCCCATTCGTTATCGCTCAGCACGCGTCTTGCGAGGCGATCGCCGCTCCGGGCGATCACCGCTTCTATGCGGGCTATTTCGACGATATCGGTGCCTAAGCCCAGAATGGCCATTACTGACGCGCTTCCAGCATCAGGCGTTTCATCTCAGAAACCGCCTCTTTCAGGCCGCTCATCACCGCGCGGCCAATAATGGCGTGGCCGATGTTCAGCTCGTGCATTTCAGGCAGGGCGGCAATGGCCTTCACGTTATGGTAGGTCAGGCCGTGACCGGCGTTAACCTTCAGTCCCAGGCTTGCGGCGTAGGTGGCCGCTTTGGCGATACGCTCCAGCTCTTTGGCCTGCTCGGCATCGTTTTTGGCATCGGCATAGCAGCCGGTGTGGATTTCGATATACGGCGCGCCCACGTCGGCCGCCGCTTTAATCTGGGCGAAATCGGCGTCGATAAACAGAGAAACCAGGATACCGGCATCCGCCAGGCGTTTACAGGCATCGCGCATTTTGTCCTGCTGCCCCGCCACGTCCAGCCCGCCTTCGGTGGTCACTTCCTGGCGTTTTTCCGGCACCAGACAGCAGAAGTGCGGTTTGGTCTCGCAGGCAATCGCCAGCATCTCTTCGGTGACCGCCATCTCCAGATTCATGCGGGTGTCCAGCGTCTGGCGAAGAATGCGCACGTCGCGGTCGGTAATGTGGCGGCGGTCTTCACGCAGGTGCACGGTAATACCGTCGGCGCCAGCCTGTTCAGCGATAAACGCCGCCTGAACCGGATCGGGATACGCCGTGCCGCGCGCATTACGCAGCGTGGCGATGTGGTCGATGTTGACGCCTAACAGTAATTCAGCCATGACAATCCTCGGTTTTCTTTTCGATTCTGTGGTCTAACGTTTCGGCATAAACTGCCTGAATAATTCGCGGCTCTTTAAGGGCTTGCCGCCAAGATACGGCTTGAGGGCAATCCGGGTAAAGCGTTTTGCTGCGCGCAGGGTATCCCGATCGGGAAACTCACGCTCATATAGCGCCCGCAGCTGGCGCCCGGTAAAGGTACTGTTGTCTATCACGACGCTGGCGATGAATCCTTTTTCTTCCCGATAGCGGTAGGTCATCTCGTCTTCAACCTCGTCTCCGCTTCCCGCGCAGTGCAGAAAATCAACCCCGTAACCCAGGTGCCCCAGCAGCGCCAGTTCAAAACGACGCAGGGCGGGCTCGGGCGTGCCGGTCGCACCAGCCAGGGCCTGGATACAGTGCAGATAATCAAAGAAAAGTTCAGAGAAGCGAGTCTCATGTTCAAGAACCCGTGAGATAAGTTCGTTGACGTACAGACCGCTGTACAGAGTGATACCAGAAAGAGGAAGCGCCAGGGAGACGGCTTCGGCACTGCGCAGGGTTTTGACTTCCCCTCGCCCACCAAAGCGGACCAGCAGCGGCGTGAAGGGCTGTAGAGCACCCTTCAGGTTAGAACGTTTGGAACGTGCGCCTTTCGCAACAAGGCGCACGCGACCGGACTCTTCCGTGAAGACGTCCAGCATCAGGCTGGTTTCGCTCCAGGGACGACTATGCAGAACGAAGGCGCGCTGCCAACCTTCCATATACTCGCCGTCTTTGTTTACTGGTCTTCGCCGTAACCGAGGCTGCGCAGAGCACGCTCATCATCGGCCCAGCCAGATTTCACCTTCACCCACAGCTCCAGGTGAACCGGTGCTTCGAACATCTCCTGCATGTCTTTGCGAGCTTCGATACCGATGGTTTTGATCTTGGCGCCTTTGTTGCCGATCACCATCTTCTTCTGCCCTTCACGCTCAACGAGGATCAGGCCGTTGATGTCGTAGCCACCGCGCTCGTTGCTCTGGAAACGCTCGATCTCCACCGTCACAGAGTACGGCAGTTCAGCGCCCAGGAAACGCATCAGCTTTTCACGGATGATTTCAGACGCCATAAAGCGCTGAGAGCGATCGGTGATGTAGTCTTCCGGGAAGTGATGAATCGCTTCCGGCAGATGCTTGCGCACAATGCCCGCGATGGTATCCACGTTAAGGCCGGTCTCAGCAGACAGCGGGACGATATCCAGGAAATTCATCTGGCTACCCAGCCACTGCAGATGCGGCAGCAGATCGGCTTTTTCCTGCACGTTGTCAACTTTGTTGACCGCGAGGATGACCGGCGTTTTACCGTCACGCAGCTTGTTCAGCACCATCTCGTCGTCCGGCGTCCAGCGGGTGCCTTCCACAACGAAAATCACCAGCTCTACGTCGCCGATGGAGCTGCTCGCCGCCTTGTTCATCAGGCGGTTGATGGCGCGCTTCTCTTCCATGTGCAGGCCCGGGGTATCGACGTAGATCGCCTGATACGCGCCTTCAGTATGGATGCCGACGATGCGGTGACGCGTGGTCTGCGCCTTACGCGAGGTGATAGAAATCTTCTGCCCGAGCAGATTATTCAGCAGGGTGGATTTACCAACGTTCGGACGTCCGACGATGGCAATAAATCCGCAATAGGTTTTGTCGATGCTCATTCCAGCTCCAGCATTTTTAACGCCTGTTCGGCGGCAGCCTGTTCAGCCTTACGGCGACTTGAACCTGTGCCCACCACCGGTTCACTCAGGCCACTGACCTGGCAATGGATGGTAAATTCCTGATCGTGCGCTTCGCCACGGACCTGCACCACCAGATAGGATGGCAGCGGCAGATGACGACCCTGCAGATATTCCTGCAGGCGCGTTTTCGGATCTTTTTGTTTATCGCCCGGGCTGATTTCGTCCAGACGGGTCTGATACCAGTTAAGGATCAGCTTTTCTACGGTCTGGATATCGCTGTCCAGGAACACGCCACCAATTAATGCTTCGACCGTATCGGCAAGAATAGATTCACGACGGAAGCCGCCGCTTTTCAGTTCACCCGGTCCAAGACGCAGACATTCGCCCAGTTCAAATTCGCGCGCGATTTCCGCAAGGGTATTACCCCGAACCAGCGTGGCACGCATGCGGCTCATATCACCTTCGTCCACGCGCGGGAAACGATGATAAAGCGCATTCGCAATCACGAAACTTAAAATAGAGTCACCCAGAAACTCGAGACGCTCATTATGTTTGCTGCTGGCACTGCGGTGGGTTAATGCCTGTTGCAACAACTCCTGATGATGAAAAGTGTAGCCCAGCTTCCGTTGAAGCCGATTAATTACGATGGGGTTCATGCGATACCAATAAATGAATGCGTCAAAAATGCAGCACACGAAACCGACCTGAGAAAACCAACGCGGTTTCGTGTGCCGTGGCACCCTTGCAGGGCCAACCTTAAACTTCGGGGGAATATTCTATACACAACGACAGGGGATGTCGTTAGTTCAAAGAGATTTATCGAGGAAATAATTCACGTAGCCGCGAAATAACGCGGCTACGTGTTCTTTTCCTGAGAATTAATGGATTCCGCCAATACGATTCAGGCGTACGCCGGTCGGCCATTCGCCTTCCTGCTTCTCAAAACTCATCCAGATCGCAGTTGCTTTACCCACCAGATTCGCTTCCGGCACAAAGCCCCAGTAACGGCTGTCCGCGGAGTTATCGCGGTTATCACCCATCATGAAATAGTGTCCCGGCGGTACGATCCAGCTGGCCAGCTGCTGACCCGGCTGTTTGTAATACATCCCCACCTGATCCTGCGCGATTGGCACGGTCAGAATGCGGTGCGTCACGTCACCCAACGTCTCTTTACGCTCGACCAGGCGGATACCGTTCTCTTTGGTTTCGCCTTTCGGCACCTGGAAGAACCCGCTGGTCGCCTCACCGCCGTTACGACGGGCAAAGGTCTGCACAAAATCACTTGGCTCGACGTTGGAGTAGGTGATTGGCAGCGCGTTTTCACAGGCGGTACCGGAGCTGCAGCCCGGCTGAACGGTGACTTCCTTCGCAACCGGATCGTAGGTCACCTTATCACCAGGCAGGCCTACCGCACGCTTGATGTAGTCCAGACGCGGATCTTCCGGATATTTAAACACCACAATGTCGCCACGTTTTGGATGACCGGTTTCAATCAACGTTTTCTGGTAGATAGGATCTTTAATGCCGTAGGCAAATTTCTCCACCAGAATAAAATCACCAATCAGCAGCGTTGGCATCATTGAACCTGATGGGATCTGGAACGGCTCGTAAATAAACGAACGTACCACCAGCACAATCGCCAGCACCGGGAATACCGACGCGCCCGTTTCCAGCCAGCCCGGTTTCGGGCCAACTTTCTTGAGGGTTTTCGCATCCAGCTGGTCGCCAGTAGCCGCCTGCGCGGCAGCCTGACGTTCACGGCGTTTTGGGGCGAAGATAAACTTATCCAGACACCACAGCAGACCTGTCACCAGCGTAGCGATGACCAGGATCAGGGCAAACATGTTCGCCATGCCAACTCCTTAAAGGTTATTTGCCGTCTTTACCAACATGAAGAATGGCAAGGAATGCTTCCTGCGGCAGCTCAACGTTACCGACCTGCTTCATACGCTTCTTACCTTCTTTCTGCTTCTGCAGCAGCTTTTTCTTACGGCTGACGTCACCGCCATAGCACTTGGCCAGAACGTTTTTACGCAGCTGTTTCACGGTTGAACGCGCGATGATGTGGTTGCCAATTGCTGCCTGAATCGCAATGTCGAACTGCTGACGCGGGATCAGATCTTTCATCTTCTCAACCAGCTCGCGGCCACGGTACGGCGCATTGTCGTTGTGGGTGATCAGCGCCAGCGCGTCCACACGCTCGCCGTTGATCAACACGTCTACGCGGACCATGTTGGAGGCCTGGAAACGTTTGAAGTTGTAATCCAGTGACGCATAGCCACGGGAGGTAGACTTCAGACGGTCGAAGAAGTCGAGTACCACTTCCGCCATTGGGATTTCATAGGTCAGCGCCACCTGGTTACCGTGATAAACCATGTTGGTCTGCACGCCACGCTTCTCAATACACAGCGTGATAACGTTGCCCAGGAACTCCTGCGGCAGCAGCATGTGACACTCTGCGATAGGCTCGCGCAGCTCGTGAATATTGTTCAGCGGCGGCAGCTTAGACGGGCTGTCGACGTAGATCACTTCTTTCGAGGTGGTTTCCACTTCGTAGACTACGGTCGGTGCGGTAGTGATCAGATCCAGATCGTATTCACGCTCCAGACGTTCCTGAATGATCTCCATGTGCAGCAGGCCGAGGAAGCCGCAGCGGAAGCCGAAGCCCAGCGCCGTTGAGCTTTCTGGCTCGTAGAACAGGGAGGCATCGTTCAGGCTCAGTTTACCAAGCGCATCACGGAAGTTTTCGTAGTCGTCAGAGCTGACCGGGAACAGGCCCGCGTAAACCTGCGGTTTCACCTTTTTAAAGCCTGGCAGCGCTTTATCTGCCGGGTTACGGGCACCGGTCAGGGTATCGCCCACTGGCGCGCCGAGGATGTCTTTAATAGCGCAGACCAGCCAACCTACCTCGCCGCATTTAAGTTCGGTACGGTCAACCTGTTTTGGCGTAAAGATACCCAGACGGTCTGCGTTGTAGACCTGCCCGGTACTCATGACCTTGATTTTGTCGCCTTTACGCATGGTGCCATTTTTAATACGCACCAGTGAAACAACGCCCAGGTAGTTATCGAACCAGGAGTCGATGATCAGCGCCTGCAGCGGACCATCCGGGTCACCTTCAGGTGCCGGAATATCACGTACCAGGCGTTCCAGTACGTCGGTCACGCCCACACCGGTTTTGGCAGAGCAGCGGACGGCGTCGGTCGCATCAATACCGACAATGTCTTCAATCTCTTCCGCGACGCGCTCAGGATCGGCGGCCGGCAGGTCGATCTTATTCAGAACCGGCACAACCTCGAGATCCATCTCCATCGCGGTATAGCAGTTTGCCAGGGTCTGGGCTTCAACGCCCTGCCCGGCATCGACAACCAGCAGCGCGCCTTCACAGGCCGCCAGCGAGCGTGATACTTCATAGGAGAAGTCAACGTGGCCTGGGGTGTCGATAAAGTTCAGTTGATAGGTTTCACCATCAGCCGCTTTGTAATCCAGCGTAACGCTTTGCGCCTTAATGGTGATACCGCGTTCGCGTTCCAGGTCCATGGAGTCCAGAACCTGGGCTTCCATTTCACGATCAGACAGGCCACCGCAAATCTGGATAATACGGTCAGACAGCGTCGACTTACCGTGGTCAATGTGAGCAATGATCGAAAAGTTACGTATGTTCTTCATATAGTTAAATAATTATGCCTTACGAATTCCTGGAGGCCGCTGTTCTTAGCCTGACGTTTTTCAGTGCGAAAACGCAGCATTCTACACTACATCCTCGCTACCTGGAAATGCACTTAGAGGCAGGTATAGCGTGAAGAGAGGGCGTTTTCTGTATTAGGTCGTAAAAAATGATAAAGCCCGATGGATCACCGGGCCTCAGAAGAGAGCGTCTCAACACGAAGCTGGTCTGGTGCCAGCCCGACGCTGAGAATGACAGGCTGCCACTCTTCGCGCGCGGCGAGCTTCGGCGAGAGACCTTTGGCAAGCCAAAATCCTCCCACGCCCCCCAGCGCGGCACCGCACATGGCGGCCAAGTCGGTACCAAACAGCATCTGAAAAAGGCCGCCCATGACAAACAGCCCCACCAGCGGAGAGAGATAGACCAGCATCGCGGAACTGAGCAGGCTGCCTTCCGCAATCCCCAGTTCCACCTTCTGACCCGCCACCAGCGGCTGTTCGCTCGGCACGGAAATCGTATGCGATGTCTGTGGCCCTAACTTATTCAGCACGCGACTGCCACAACCGGCTCGGGATGCGCAGCTATTGCATGAGGCTTTAACATCACAGCTGACCAGCGCAATACCATTCTGCCACGAGACGACGGTAGCCCACTCTTTAATCATTGTGCGGCCCTGAATTTAATGCTGTCTGAAATGCGCTTCGCCGTCTGCGGAGGTAATTCCCCCACAATCGTGATCTCTGCGTTATCGCGTACCGTTGTGCTGACCGTACGACGCCCGGTACGAAGCATTTGTTCAGCGCTATTTGCCGTTGCGCGGTTGATGTTCACCGAGAAGCTGAACAAGCCATCGGAATAGAGGCGTGATTCAACTGGCGTATCAATAGTGGGCAACTGACGACGGCTGCTGGACACTTCGCTAAAGCCTTGCGGGATCCATGAAGGAACCCAGTTGAAATTAGCGGAGTCCCCTGCCGGAACAGAAAGCAGCGGCGGCAGGCTGGCCTTCGCCAGATTCTGCATGCTGTTGCCAACCTGATTGTTCACGCTGAAGGAGATGACGCGGAACTGTTCAAGCGTCTCACCGTCGCGGTCGAGCAGATCCACACGCATCGGCAGCTTGGTTTCCGCATCAATCCAGACGATATAGCTGTAGCGCGTGCCATCGCGCGCAACCACGCGAATCACTTCACACAGTCTGTCTGCAATACGGGTACGCCCTACCGAAATAAAATCATAGTAAGGGGCAAGCCGTTTGAAGTCGGTATAGATAAGCGACGGCAGAGAATCAACGATATAGTCGCCATTCAGCGTGAAAGGCTCCAGACCGGGTTCGAAATAGCTGATTTCGTTGCCACGCTGGACAACTTCCCGACGTGGACCATCCATCTGTAAAAGCTGGGCGAGCGGCTGGTTATCAAGACGGGCATGGCGATAGCGTAACGACTCGACGCCCTGCTTGTTGATGCTGATAAATGCCAACTCGTAATTGAGTGACTGGCTGGCCAGATTCATTTGCTGCAACAACGCCCCGGATGAAACATCAGCCGAGGCGTTAGCAGAGAAGAACAGGCTACCCGCCATCAGAGACATGGCGAACCAAAGTTGCTTCATTACTGCGATTGCGTTCCTAAAGTTTGGTTTCCGGGCACCTGCACAGCAGCTTGCTGAGTTTGGGCCTGCTCAAACTGAAGCTGTTCAGAGTGCAGACGACGCTGCAACTCGTAATCCTGCAACATCGCATTAATGCGACGGCGCTGCTCCTGCACCTGCTGTTGCTGACCGCCGCTGGCGGAGGCATCAGCCGGTACGCCCAGACTTACCGGGCTGGCTTTGCCCATCATCGGCAGTGTGTTGAACACTGGCGCTTCTGGCTGCTGATTAGTTTCAGACTGAGTATTATAGTGCTGGACGCCAACGATAACTGCAAGCGATACGCATGCAGCCACCCCCATTTGGGTGAGCTGGCTGGCCCATGGACGCACCTTCTGCCAGAAAGGCATTTTCTGCCACTGGTGAGGCGCAGGTTGAGCTTCAGGAATCAGCGGAGTGGTCTGATGAACGGGCTCATTCTCGATGGCCGCCATCACGCGGGCTGAGATATCGAAATGGAGAACCTCTCCGGTATCACCGCGCAGCGTGTCACGGATGAGATGGTAACTCTCCCAGGTCTCTTGCATTTCGGGAGAATGAGACAGCTCGTTGAGCAGCTCACTATCCAGCGTCTCACCATCCATTAAAGCGGAAAGTTTTTCTTTCTGCATGCCTAATACCTTTTCCAGTATCCCGCTATCGTCAACGCCTGATAAGCGGTTGAACTTTATTATCAATAGCTTCTCGCGCACGGAAAATTCGTGAACGCACCGTGCCGACCGGGCAATCCATGATAGCGGCTATCTCTTCATAGCTCAGACCATCAAGCTCCCGTAACGTAATTGCCATGCGTAAATCTTCCGGGAGCGACTCGATCGTGCGAAAAACAATTTGTCTCAGTTCTTCTGACAACATTAAGTTCTCAGGGTTCGAAATTTCTTTCAGCGCACCGCCACTTTCGAAGTTTTCGGCGTCGATAGCGTCTACATCACTGGACGGCGGACGACGGCCCTGAGCAACCAGATAATTCTTTGCCGTATTGACAGCAATACGGTACAGCCAGGTATAAAAAGCACTATCTCCCCGGAACGAATCCAGCGCGCGATAGGCCTTAATAAAAGACTCTTGCACCACGTCAGGTACATCACCTGACGGTACATAGCGGGACACCAGACTCGCCACCTTATGCTGGTAGCGCACCACCAGTAAGTTAAAGGCTTTCTGATCTCCCTTCTGGACCCGTTCAACCAGGACCTGGTCCGTTAACTGCTCGCTCATCCGAGGTAATGTCTCCCCAAACCTAAATTCCACGCGTTATCGAAACGCCACTCTACAACTACCGCACTTTGAGCAAGCACCAGCTTAGAGTGTCTGATCTTCAATAAGTTCCGTAACGCCTTTGTTTTTGTTCATCGCGCCGCAGACCGTTCATTTTCTCTCATTATAAGTCTGTTCACGATACGCACCACTTTCTGACAAGAAACATCTTTTTCCCGCCAGAAGAGTAACGCAACACGGGCTTTATTTCACCACAAAATCTGACGCTAACGATCTGCTTCGCAAAATAATTTCATTCATTTACCTCTCGTTTACCCCTGCTTACGCGTTTAGCAATTGCAACACCCACTAAAAAAAACGTGCGATATCTCGCATTCAGGTGCTATTCTGCCCAAACACTGTTTAGTAAATTAAACAACAAATCATGAACACAACACCTGAACTTCATTGTGATGTACTGATCATCGGCAGCGGTGCTGCCGGTCTTTCTCTGGCGCTTCGTCTGGCCGAGCATCAGAACGTTATTGTCCTGAGCAAAGGTCCGATAAGTGAAGGCTCAACATTTTATGCCCAGGGCGGTATTGCCGCGGTGTTTGACGAGACCGACAGCATTGCGTCGCATGTGGAAGATACGCTGATTGCCGGAGCCGGGATCGTGGATGCGCACGCCGCAGAGTTTGTCGCAAGCAATGCCCGCCATTGCGTTCAGTGGCTCATCGATCAGGGCGTATTATTTGATACCCAGGTTCAGCCTAACGGTGAAGAGAGCTACCACCTGACCCGTGAAGGCGGCCACAGCCACCGCCGCATCCTGCACGCCGCGGATGCTACCGGAAAAGAAGTGGAAACCACGCTGGTCAGCAAAGCGCTGAACCATCCTAATATCCGGGTCCTTGAGCGGAGCAACGCCGTTGATCTGATCATTTCCGACAAGATTGGCTTGCCCGGCACGCGTCGCGTGGTGGGGGCGTGGGTCTGGAACCGTAATAAAGAGAAGGTGGAAACCTGTCAGGCAAAGGCCGTCGTGCTGGCTACGGGTGGCGCCTCCAAGGTGTACCAGTACACCACGAACCCGGATATCGCTTCAGGGGACGGTATCGCCATGGCCTGGCGCGCCGGCTGCCGCGTGGCAAATCTTGAATTTAATCAGTTTCACCCCACCGCCCTGTTCCATCCTCAGGCGCGCAACTTCCTGCTGACGGAAGCCCTGCGTGGCGAAGGCGCTTATTTGAAACGCCCTGATGGCTCCCGCTTTATGCCCGACTTCGACGCCCGGGGTGAGCTGGCCCCGCGCGATATCGTCGCGCGCGCCATCGACCATGAAATGAAGCGTCTTGGCGTGGACTGCATGTATCTTGATATCAGCCATAAGCCAGCAGAGTTCATTCACCAGCATTTTCCGATGATTTACGAAAAACTGCTGAGCCTGGGGATTGATTTGACCCGCGATCCAGTGCCCATTGTGCCTGCGGCACACTATACCTGCGGTGGCGTCATGGTTGACGATCATGGACGCACTGACGTAGACGGACTGTATGCTATTGGTGAGGTCAGCTATACCGGACTTCACGGCGCGAACCGTATGGCCTCTAACTCGTTGCTTGAATGTCTGGTGTACGGCTGGTCAGCAGCGGAAGACATCACCAGGCGAATGCCTTACGCCCGCGAGACAGAGCAGTTGCCTGCCTGGGATGAAAGCCGCGTGGATAACCCGGACGAGCGGGTCGTGATCCAGCACAACTGGCACGAGCTACGGCTATTTATGTGGGACTACGTTGGGATTGTGCGCACCACGAAACGTCTGGAACGGGCGTTGCGCCGCATTACGATGCTGCAACAGGAAATTGATGAATATTATGCCCATTTCCGCGTTTCCAATAATCTGCTGGAGCTGCGCAATCTGGTGCAGGTTGCCGAGCTTATTGTTCGTTGCGCGATGATGCGTAAAGAGAGCCGCGGGCTGCACTACACCCTCGACTACCCGGATCAGCTTCCTGAGTCCGGCCCGTCGATACTCGCCCCGCAGGTTTACATAAACAGATAAAACGCCTGGGTCAGAGCCGTGTAATCTTCGGAATAACGCTGGTCTGGCCCACGGATCACCATTCGGTCATTAAAGCATTCACCCTCTTTTGGCGAGAGCGCCAGCAGCACGCGGTGCGGCAACCGGCCTTCCGTATCAGAGATGTCAGTTCGCAGACGTAACGTCCAGCCGATCTCCTGCGCGATACCAATGAACGTGTTGCCGGTACTCTCGGGCAGGACCACACAGAAAAAACCTTCTTCGGAGATGAGTTCTGCCGCACTGGTGAGCAGCGCTTTATGATCGAGGGAGCCGGTATAACGCGCCTGTTCACGCTCGGGTGTCCCGCACTCAACGCCGGGCTCGTAGTAGGGAGGGTTGCTGACAATCAGATCGTAACGCGCGGTTTGTTCAGGCGCCCAGGCGAGCACATCTGCGCATTCCACTTTCATTCGGGCTGCCCAGGGAGATTCGGCCATATTGTCACTCGCCTGCTCTGCGGCCTGCGCATCCAGTTCGACGGCATCAATGGTGACATGTTCTTCCGTACGCTGCGCAAGCATCAACGCCACCAGCCCGCTGCCGGTACCGATATCAAGAATACGCTTAACGCCTGCGACAGGTGCCCATGCTCCCAGTAAAATGCCGTCTGTACCGACTTTCATGGCACAGCGATCGTGGGCGACAAAAAATTGTTTAAACGTAAAACCATCGCGGCGCAGCTGCGCTTTGAGTTGAGACATGTCAGGACAACCTTCTAAGTGAAACTGGAGTAGCATAGGGGAAAGCGAAGTGGCCGCAAAGCGATATCCATACAAACAGATGAAGATTACAGCCGTAACGTCTATAATCAGCGCCCCACACAGAGGTAGAACATGACTGTAACGACTTTTTCCGAACTTGAACTCGATGAAAGCCTGCTCAATGCACTTGAGAGCAAAGGCTTTACACGCCCGACCGCCATTCAGGCAGCGGCCATTCCGCCTGCGCTTGAGGGCCGCGATGTGCTCGGTTCTGCGCCAACCGGCACGGGGAAGACAGCAGCCTATTTGCTGCCTGTGTTGCAGCACCTGCTCGACTTTCCACGTAAAAAATCTGGCCCGCCGCGTATTTTGATCCTGACGCCTACGCGCGAACTGGCTATGCAGGTTGCCGATCACGCGCGTGAACTCGCGGCGAATACACATCTGGATATTGCCACTATCACCGGCGGCGTTGCGTATATGAACCACGCTGAAGTGTTCAGCGAAAACCAGGACATCGTCGTCGCGACGACGGGCCGCCTGCTGCAGTACATTAAAGAAGAGAACTTCGACTGCCGCGCGGTAGAGACGCTGATCCTCGACGAAGCCGACCGCATGCTGGACATGGGCTTTGCGCAGGATATCGAGCATATTGCAGGTGAAACGCGCTGGCGTAACCAGACGATGCTGTTCTCTGCCACCCTTGAAGGGGATGCGATCAAGGACTTCGCAGAGCGTCTGCTGGAAGATCCGGTGGAAGTCTCTGCGACGCCGTCCACGCGAGAGCGTAAGAAGATCCACCAGTGGTATTACCGTGCGGACAATCTTGAGCACAAGGTTGAGCTGCTCAAGCACCTGCTTAAGCAGGAAGACGCCACCCGCACCATCGTGTTTGTGCGTAAGCGCGAGCGCGTGCACGAGCTGGCTGAAATGCTGCGTAACGCCGGGATCAACAACTGCTATCTTGAAGGTGAGATGGCGCAGATCAAGCGTACCGAAGGTATTAAGCGTCTGACCGATGGCCGCGTTAACGTGCTGGTCGCAACAGACGTTGCCGCACGCGGGATCGACATCCCTGACGTAAGCCATGTCATTAACTTCGATATGCCGCGTAGCGGAGATACCTATCTGCACCGCATTGGCCGTACCGGTCGCGCGGGCCGCAAAGGGATTGCGATTTCACTGGTTGAAGCGCATGACCACCTGTTGCTGCAGAAAATTGGCCGCTATGTTGACGAGCCGCTGAAAGCGCGCGTTATTGATGGATTGCGCCCAACCACACGTGCGCCGAGTGAAAAAATGACGGGTAAACCGTCCAAGAAAGCGCTGGCGAAACGTGCTGAGAGAAAAGAGAAAGAAAAAGAGAAGCCGCGCGTGAAGCAACGCCACCGCGATACCAAAAACATTGGTAAGCGCCGTAAGCCAAGCTCTGCTGCGCCAGAGACCAAAACTGAAGAGTAAAAAAAGCCGGGACATTTCCCGGCTTTTTTATTCCACCCCCGTGGCTGAAACCTTACAGGCTTTCAGTAAAGGTACGGGCGATAACGTCGCGCTGCTGTTCTGGAGTCAGTGAGTTAAAGCGAACCGCGTAGCCAGACACACGGATAGTCAGCTGCGGGTATTTTTCTGGGTGCTCAACGGCATCCATCAGCGTTTCGCGGCGCAGCACGTTAACGTTCAGGTGCTGACCCCCTTCAACGCGCACTTCCGGCTGCACTTCCATTGGGATTTCACGGTATTCGATTTCGCCCAGTTTGTTCACCGGTACGATTTCATCTTCAGCAAAACCCGCTTTCGCTACTACACAGCGCGCTTCATTTTTCTCGCTGTCCAGCAGCCAGAAAGAGTTGAGCAGATCGTCATTTGCCGCTTTGGTAATCTGGATACCTGTAATCATGTGTTGCCTCCCTTAGGCTACATTAACTGATGCTGGCCTTACGCGGCCAATTGGTAAAACCATTGTTTCTTGTGTGTATATATATCATTCACACCCCGGTGATTTATTGATTTAAATCAACAAAAACACCAACCACATAAAGAGTGTGGTTTGAATTTATTGTTTAAGATCAATTTCACACCCCTGCCAATTAAACTTAACCTGCATCATTTCAAAATAAATTTAATTGCTTAGCACGCATTTCAGCGCGTAATTTTGCTCACCGGAGTTAAACAGGTAAGCTAGTCACAGATTGAGATTCGCAGGAGAGCGACATGACAACACCTTTAACCTGGCATGACGTGCTGGCAGAAGAAAAGCAGCAGCCTTATTTTATCAACACGCTCAGCACCGTTGCCGCTGAGCGTCAGTCCGGGCAGACGATTTATCCGCCGCAAAAAGATGTGTTCAACGCGTTTCGCTATACCGAGTTGAGCGATGTGAAAGTGGTCATACTGGGCCAGGATCCCTATCACGGCCCTGGGCAGGCGCACGGGCTGGCGTTTTCCGTTCGTCCGGGCGTGGCTATCCCCCCTTCTCTGCTCAACATGTATAAAGAGCTTGAGGGAACCGTGCCCGGGTTTACCCGCCCTAACCACGGTTATCTGGAAAGCTGGGCGCGCCAGGGCGTGCTGTTACTGAATACGGTGCTCACCGTACGGGCGGGTCAGGCGCATTCGCACGCCAGCCTTGGGTGGGAAACCTTTACCGATAAAGTCATCAGCCTTATCAACGAGCATCGTGAAGGGGTCGTGTTTTTACTCTGGGGCTCGCATGCACAGAAGAAAGGTGCGATTATCGACCGTCAGCGTCATCACGTATTGAAAGCACCGCATCCGTCACCGCTGTCTGCGCATCGCGGCTTCTTTGGCAGTAATCATTTTGTTCTGGCAAATGAATGGCTGGAAAAACGTGGCGAAACGCCAATTGACTGGATGCCTGTGTTACCGGCAGAGAGCGAGTAGGGTTTGAATGTGCCGGGGCAAGCCCGGCATATAAGAGGCTTAAGTCTTATTCTGACGCCACCACTCGGCCAGCAGCACGCCGGTCGCAACGGATACGTTCAGACTTTCCACATTGCCTGTTCCGTCGATAGAGACGCTCAGATCCGCACTGGAGAGCGCCGCGTCAGACAGACCATCGCGTTCCTGACCTAATACCAGCACCATTTTACGCGGCAGCGTCGCTTTAAACAGCGGCGTACCGGCATGGCTCGAAGTGGTTACGATGGAATAGCCCGCTTTACGGAACTGCTCAAGGGCATCCAGAACGCTGTCGCCGGTGATAGGCTGTACGTGCTCGGCCCCGCCTTCCGCAGTACGGATCGCGGCGCCGGATTCCAGCAGCGCGGCATCCTGCAGCAGCACGCCCTTCACGCCAAAGTGCGCGCAGCTGCGCATCATTGCGCCCAGATTATGCGGGTTGCCCACGTCTTCCAGCGCCAGCACGCAGTCATCGGCATCCGCCTGGCTGACCCACTGCTGCACGGTCGTGCCGTTACGTTTTTTGATCAGGAAGCAGACGCCGCCGTGGTGTTCAGTACCGGAGGCTTTGGTCAGCTCGGCATCATCCACAACGTGGTAGGCTTTACGGTTCGCGGCCATCCAGCGCAGCGCTTCTTTAAAGCGCGGGGTCACGCTCTGGATGAACCAGGCGCGGACGATACACTCAGGACGGCTCTGGAACAGCGCCTGGCAGGCGTTCTCGCCATATACGCGGGTCTCTTCCGCGCGCTGACGGCGCAGTACTTCCGGGTCAATAAAGCTTTTACCGCTGATACCGCCGTGATCTGGTTTTTCCGGCGTCTCATCGCCAGGGGCGCGAGAAACGGTGCGCCACGGTGAGGCGTTATCGCGTGAGAAGTCATCACGCGGACGATCGTCGCGTGGACGGTCACTGCGTGGGCGGTCGGAACGCGGACGGTCATCGCGTTTGCGATCGTCACGTTTGCGGTCATCACCGCGGGTATTTTTGTCATCGCGGGCGGGGCGACGGCCACCGTCTGCACGAGAGGACGCCGGACGCCCGCCCCCTTTTCCGGTACGCGGATTTTGGGTGCGTTTATCAGAGTCATCATCACTGCGGACATACATCACTTTGACCTTGCCGCTTTTGTTTTTCATTTCGTCGTTCATGCTTTTCTCCACCAGCGCTGCGCGAAGCGCGCAGATTACCCGATGTGCCAGCGCATAGCCATAATTTCGTACAAAAGCCTGTGACTATTGTTCTCATTGAATAAAACGCATTGTTGTTTCAAACAGGCTCATTGATAATATGTAACATATTAGAAACATTATCGGCGTTCTGCCGCTGTCCCACGGCTCTATCAGAGGTTAGTTATGAATACCGTATGTGCCAACTGTCAGGCTCTTAATCGCATTCCGGACGATCGGATTGAAGATGGTGCGAAATGCGGACGTTGTGGCCATGAATTGTTTGATGGCGATGTCATTAACGCGACGGGTGCTACGCTGGACAAACTCCTCAAGGACGATCTCCCGGTGGTGGTCGATTTCTGGGCGCCCTGGTGCGGTCCGTGCCGCAGCTTTGCGCCAATCTTCGAAGATGTGGCCGAAGAGCGCAGCGGGAAAATGCGGTTCGTGAAGGTCAATACCGAAGCCGAACGCGAGCTGAGCGCACGTTTTCGTATTCGCAGTATCCCGACCATCATGATTTTCAAAAATGGTGAAGTGATCGATATGCTCAACGGTGCGGTTCCAAAAGCCCCCTTTGATAGCTGGTTAAACGAATCGCTGTAACATTCCCGGGGCACATCTTGTGCCCCGTTCCCGCCTCTGCGAAAATAGGGTTTTTCCTCCATTTCGCCCATGACTGATAACGCTGTCCTTACATTACGCGCCGAGCGCCTTGCGCGCGCTACCCGACCGTTCCTCGCCCGCGGCAACCGTATTCGCCGCTGTCAGCGCTGCCTGCTGCCGCTGAAGGTTTGTCTGTGCGAAACGCTGGCCCCGAGTTCGGCGGAGAGCCGCTTTTGTCTGGTCATGTTCGATACCGAGCCGATGAAACCCAGCAATACAGGGCGTCTTATCGCCGATATTCTGCCGGATACCGCCGCGTTTCAGTGGTCCCGTACGGCACCGCCTCAGGCTCTGCTCGACCTGGTGGCAAGCCCGAACTACCAGCCGATGGTGGTTTTCCCGGCGTCTTATGCGGGAGAACAGCGTCAGGTCCTTACCGCGCCGCCATCCGGGAAACCGCCACTGTTTATTATGCTGGACGGAACCTGGACCGAAGCGCGGAAAATGTTTCGCAAAAGCCCCTATCTTGACGCGCTGCCGGTGATTTCTGTCGATCTTTCCCGCGTCTCGGCCTACCGCCTGCGCGAAGCCCATGCTGACGGCCAATACTGCACTGCTGAAGTGGCCATTGCGCTGCTGGATTTAGCAGGAGATACCGCAGCGGCCGGCGCCCTGGGCAACCATTTCTCATGTTTCCGGGAGCGCTATCTGGCGGTAAAAACCGTTCATAAGGGCAGCATCACAGCAACGGAGACAGAAAGCGTTTAAAATCATCAGGTCGCTTGCATTTACAGGAGGCCTGCATGAGCCAGAGAGGGTTAGAAGCGCTACTCCGACCTAAATCCATTGCCGTCATCGGCGCATCAATTAAACCCGATCGTGCAGGCTATCTGATGATGCGTAACCTGCTGGCCGGGGGATTCAACGGTCCCGTTATGCCCGTCACGCCGGCTTATAAGGCCGTTCAGGGCGTGCTTGCGTGGCCGGACGTGGAGAGCCTGCCTTTCGTACCGGATCTCGCCGTTCTGTGTACAAACGCCAAACGCAATCCGGAACTGCTGGAGTCACTCGGCAAGAAAGGGTGTAAAACCTGCATTATTCTCTCGTCTCCGCCTGAACAGCAACCCGAACTGCTGGCCTGCGCCAGCCGTTATCAGATGCGCATTCTTGGGCCGAACAGCCTGGGTCTGCTCGCGCCCTGGCAGGGGCTGAACGCCAGCTTCTCCCCGGTGCCAATTCGCAAAGGCAAACTCGCCTTTATCTCGCAGTCGGCAGCCGTATCGAACACTATCCTCGACTGGGCGCAGCAGCGTGAGATGGGATTTTCCTACTTCATTGCCCTGGGCGACAGCATGGATATCGACGTTGACGAGCTGCTGGATTTCCTGGCGAGGGACAGCAAAACCAGCGCCATCCTCCTTTACCTTGAGCATCTGAGCGACGCCCGTCGTTTTGTATCGGCTTCACGAAGTGCTTCCCGCAATAAGCCGATCCTCGTTATCAAAAGCGGTCGCAGTCCTGCGGCTCAGCGTCTGCTGCAGTCCCATTCCGGCATGGATCCCGCCTGGGATGCCGCCATTCAGCGCGCGGGGTTACTGCGGGTGCAGGATACGCATGAACTTTTTTCCGCCGTTGAGACGCTAAGCCATATGCGACCGCTGCGCGGTGAGAAGTTGATGATCGTCAGTAATGGTGCCGCACCTGCCGCACTCGCGCTGGATGAGCTTTGGCTGCGTAACGGCAAACTGGCCACGTTGGGTGAAGAGACGCTGCAACGCCTCAGAGAGGCGCTTCCCGCAAGCGTGACGCCCGACAATCCGCTTGATTTGCGCGATGATGCCAGCAGCGATCGCTATATCAGGGCAATCTCCATTTTGCTGGACAGCCAGGATTTCGATGCGCTGATGATTATCCACTCCCCCAGCGCGGTTGCGCCGGGCAGTGAAAGCGCGCGGGCGATGATTGAGGCAGTACGAAACCATCCGCGCGGCAAATACGTCACCCTACTGACCAACTGGTGCGGTGAGTTTTCCTCTCAGGAGGCACGACGCTTGTTCAGTGAAGCCGGACTGCCAACCTACCGCACGCCGGAAGGCACCATCACGGCATTTATGCATATGGTGGAATATCGACGCAACCAGAAACAGCTGCGTGAGACGCCGGCTTTGCCGGGTAATCTGACGGCGAACACCGTCGACGTTCACCGGCTGTTGCAGCAAGCTATCGAAGAAGGCGCGACCTCACTTGATACGCATGAAGTGCAGCCCATACTGGGCAGCTACGGGATGCAAACTCTGCCAACCTGGATCGCCAGCGACAGCGCTGAGGCCGTACATATAGCCGAACAAATTGGCTACCCGGTCGCCCTCAAGCTGCGTTCCCCCGATATTCCGCATAAGTCGGACGTTCAGGGGGTCATGCTGTACCTGCGTACGGCAACAGAGGTGCAGCAGGCAGCCGATGCCATTTTCGATCGCGTCAAAATGGCCTGGCCGCAGGCGCGGATCCACGGGCTGCTGGTGCAGAGCATGGCTAACCGCGCGGGCGCTCAGGAACTGCGGGTAGTGGTTGAACACGATCCCGTCTTTGGCCCGCTCATTATGCTGGGAGAAGGCGGCGTTGAGTGGCGTCCGGAAGAGCAGGCCGCGGTGGCATTACCACCGCTGAACATGAATCTGGCGCGCTATCTCATCATTCAGGCGATTAAAAGCAAAAAGATCCGAGGCCGCAGTGCCCTGCGTCCTCTCGATATTGCCGGGTTGAGTCAGTTCCTGGTGCAGGTGTCTAACCTGATCGTAGATTGTGCGGAGATCCAGAGGTTAGATATCCATCCGCTGCTCGCTTCCGGCACTGAATTTACGGCGCTGGACGTGACGCTGGATATCGCGCCATTCGAAGGGGACAGAGAGAGCCGCCTGGCGATCCGTCCGTATCCTCTGCAGCTGGAAGAGTGGGTTGAGATGAAGAATGGGGAACGCGCCTTGTTCCGCCCTATTCTGCCGGAAGATGAACCTCAGCTGCGGGCCTTTATCTCTCAGGTCACGAAAGAGGATCTTTATTACCGCTACTTTAGCGAAATCAACGAATTTACCCATGATGATTTAGCCAATATGACCCAGATCGACTACGATCGAGAAATGGCATTTGTCGCTGTTCGGCGTTCCGATCGGGGCGATGAGATCCTGGGCGTGACGCGCGCTATTTCTGACCCGGATAACGTCGACGCGGAGTTTGCCGTCCTGGTACGCTCCGATCTTAAAGGCCTGGGTCTGGGCAGACGGCTGCTGGAAAAACTCATCAGTTATACGCGAGATCACGGATTGTTACGTCTGAATGGCATTACTATGCCGAACAATCGCGGTATGGTGACCCTGGCGCGAAAACTCGGATTTGACGTTGATATTCAGCTGGACGAAGGTATTGTCGCCTTATCCCTCGGCCTGACATCAGCAGACAAACCCGAGTAAGCTACTGGAAATGTTACCCACTTTGGACGGGACTGGTGGTATCATTGTCCGCTTATGTTGTTTGCATGGTACAGACAACCCTTCAATGAACAGAGAAGAAACGCACTGTGATGTTGTCAAAATTTAAGCGTAATAAACATCAACAACACCTTGCTCAACTACCGAAGATTTCTCAGTCAGTTGATGATGTAGAGTTCTTTTACGCTCCCGCTCATTTTCGGGAGACGCTTCTGGAAAAGATTGCCAGTGCCACGCGACGCATTTGCATTGTGGCCCTGTATCTTGAACAAGATGAAGGCGGGCGCGCGATCCTGAACGCGCTCTATGAAGCCAAGCGTCAGCGTCCAGAGCTGGATGTTCGCGTACTGGTTGACTGGCATCGCGCCCAGCGTGGCCGTATTGGCGCGGCCGCTTCAAATACCAATGCAGACTGGTATTGCCGCACGGCGCAGGAAAATCCTGGCGTCGATGTGCCTGTTTATGGCGTACCGGTGAATACCCGTGAAGCGCTCGGCGTTCTCCATTTTAAAGGGTTTATCATTGATGACAGCGTCCTGTACAGCGGCGCAAGTCTGAATGACGTTTACCTTCATCAGCTCGATAAATATCGCTACGATCGTTACCATCTGATCCGTAATCCGCAGATGGCCGATATTATGTTTAACTGGGTTGATAAAAACCTGGTACACGGCCGTGGCGTTAATCGCCTTGACGATCCTGAGCGCCCTAAAAGCCCGGAGATCAAAAATGATGTTCGCGCCTTCCGCCAGGAGCTGCGCGATGCGGTCTACCATTTTCAGGGCGATGCGAATAACGAAGAGTTATCCGTTACCCCGCTGGTAGGGCTCGGCAAATCAAGCCTGCTGAATAAAACGATCTTCCATCTGATGCCGTGCGCGGAGCAGAAACTTACCATCTGCACGCCGTACTTTAACCTTCCCGCCGTACTGGTACGTAACATTATTCAGCTACTGCGCGATGGTAAAAAAGTGGAAATTATCGTCGGGGATAAAACGGCAAACGACTTCTTCATCCCTGAAGATCAGCCGTTCAAAATCATCGGCGCGCTGCCTTATCTTTATGAGATTAACCTGCGCCGTTTCCTGAGCCGTTTACAATATTACGTAAACACTGACCAGCTGGTTGTACGTCTCTGGAAAGATGAAGACAACAGTTACCATCTGAAAGGCATATGGGTTGACGATGAGTGGATGCTGCTGACCGGTAACAATCTGAACCCGCGCGCGTGGCGACTGGATCTGGAAAACGCGATCCTGATCCATGACCCTCAGCATGAGTTAGCCGCACAGCGTGAGCGTGAACTGGAGTTGATTCGCACGCATACCACGGTGGTTAATCATTACCGCGAGCTACAGAGCATTGCCGATTATCCGGTGAAAGTCCGCAAGCTGATTCGCCGCTTGCGTCGTATCCGTATTGATCGACTTATCAGCCGTATTCTGTAATGTCCAGGCCCTGCCACCCGCAGGGCTTTTTTATGGAGCCCTAATATGCGCATCCTCCTGTTACTGAGCGTCCTCTTTCTGAGTGGCTGCAGTCATATGGCCAACGATAGCTGGTCCGGTCAGGATAAAGCACAGCATTTCCTCGCTTCCGCTATGCTTTCCGCAGCGGGTAATGAGTACGCGCAGCATCAGGGATACAGCCGTGACCGTAGCGCGGGGATAGGGTTGATGTTCTCTGTGGGCCTTGGGGCATCAAAAGAACTGTGGGATAGCCGCCCCTCAGGGAGCGGCTGGAGCTGGAAAGATTTCGCCTGGGATGTCGCCGGCGCAACGACCGGCTATGCCGTGTGGCAGATGGCGCATTATTAAAGACGAATACCTTTCCCTTTGCGATGCAGCATCAGGGAGACAACAAAGGCCAGCGCCCCCATTACCGTCACGTACCAGAAGAATGTCGTTTCACTTCCCCATGATTTAAGCGACAGCGCAACGTACTCCGCCGAACCACCAAACAACGCGTTGGCTACTGCATAAGAAAGCCCAACCCCCAGCGCACGCACCTGTGCCGGGAACATTTCGGCTTTCAGTATCCCGCTGATAGAGGTATAGAAACTGACAATCACCATCGCCAGCATGACCAGCGCAAATGCGGCATATGGCGATGATACGTGCTGGAGCGCAGACAGAACAGGCACGGTACACAACGCCGACAGCCCGCCAAAGATCAGCATTGACGTACGTCGGCCAATTTTATCCGAAAGCGCTCCGATAATCGGTTGGATGAGCATAAAGACAAATAGCGCCACAGTCATAATAACGCTGGCGACATTTGCGTGCATCCCGGTGGTGTTCACCAGGTACTTCTGCATATAGGTGGTGAATGTGTAAAAGCTGAGGGAGCCGCCCGCAGTAAAGCCCAGCACCATCAGGAAAGCCTTGCGGTTACGCCATAACCCTTTAAAGGTTCCCGCCTCCTTCAGCGTTCTGACCTCTTTCTGCGAGGTTTCATCCAGCTGACGACGTAGCCAAAGTGCAACTACTGCCAGCACGGCCCCCATCGCAAAAGGAATTCGCCATCCCCAGGCGTGGAGTTGTTCATCTGTCAGGATTTGCTGCAGGATCACCACCACGAGAATCGCCAGCAGTTGTCCACCAATAAGCGTTACATACTGGAATGAGGCGTAAAAGCCTTTACGGCCTTCCAGCGCAATTTCACTCATATAGGTCGCACTGGTGCCGTATTCGCCACCGACCGATAGCCCCTGAAATAAGCGGGCCAGCAAAAGTAGCGCCGGAGCCCAGGTGCCAATCGATTCATATCCCGGTAAACAGGCGATCACCAGAGAACCTAAGCACATCATACACACGGAGATCAGCATGGAGGCCTTACGCCCGCGGCGATCCGCAATGCGGCCAAACAGCCAGCCACCGATGGGGCGCATTAAGAATCCTGCGGCAAATACTCCTGCCGTTTGTAGAAGCTGCGTCGTGGTGTTGCCGGAGGGGAAGAAAATATGTGCGAAGTAGAGTGAACAGAATGAGTAGACGTAAAAGTCGAACCATTCTACCAGGTTCCCTGAAGAGGCACTGACGATTGCCCATACCCTTCTTCGGGTATCGCTGTTAGCCAGCGTCCCGTTTGATGCAATGCTTTCTGTCATTGTGATTATGCTCCTGCCATATACAGCGGCGTATTGAGCTAGCAAACTCAATTACCTCGTAAATGAAATGTTATAATTTTGTTATAAATAACATTGAGACAGGGATCACACATTTTATTAGCAGGATAAGGGATTAAGAGAAAGGCCAGATTTTCCGGAACACAAAGCAAAAAACCCCGCACCTTACGGTACGGGGTTCTTCTTGATTGATGCCTGGCAGTTCCCTACTCTCACATGGGGAGACCCCACACTACCATCGGCGCTACGGCGTTTCACTTCTGAGTTCGGCATGGGGTCAGGTGGGACCACCGCGCTAAAGCCGCCAGGCAAATTCTGTTAATCTGTATCAGGCTGAATATTGTTTGCGTCTCTTCCGCCAAAACACCTTCGGCGTTGTAAGGTTAAGCCTCACGGTTCATTAGTATCGGTTAGCTCAACGCATCGCTGCGCTTACACACCCGACCTATCAACGTCGTCGTCTTCAACGTTCCTTCAGGAGACTTAAAGTCTCAGGGAGAACTCATCTCGGGGCAAGTTTCGTGCTTAGATGCTTTCAGCACTTATCTCTTCCGCATTTAGCTACCGGGCAGTGCCATTGGCATGACAACCCGAACACCAGTGATGCGTCCACTCCGGTCCTCTCGTACTAGGAGCAGCCCCCCTCAATTCTCCAGCGCCCACGGCAGATAGGGACCGAACTGTCTCACGACGTTCTAAACCCAGCTCGCGTACCACTTTAAATGGCGAACAGCCATACCCTTGGGACCTACTTCAGCCCCAGGATGTGATGAGCCGACATCGAGGTGCCAAACACCGCCGTCGATATGAACTCTTGGGCGGTATCAGCCTGTTATCCCCGGAGTACCTTTTATCCGTTGAGCGATGGCCCTTCCATTCAGAACCACCGGATCACTATGACCTGCTTTCGCACCTGCTCGAGCCGTCACTCTCGCAGTCAAGCTAGCTTATGCCATTGCACTAACCTCCTGATGTCCGACCAGGATTAGCTAACCTTCGTGCTCCTCCGTTACTCTTTGGGAGGAGACCGCCCCAGTCAAACTACCCACCAGACACTGTCCGCAACCCGGATTACGGGTCCACGTTAGAACACCAGCCATTAAAGGGTGGTATTTCAAGGACGGCTCCACGCAGACTGGCGTCCACGCTTCAAAGCCTCCCACCTATCCTACACATCAAGGACCAGTGTTCAGTGTCAAGCTATAGTAAAGGTTCACGGGGTCTTTCCGTCTTGCCGCGGGTACACTGCATCTTCACAGCGAGTTCAATTTCACTGAGTCTCGGGTGGAGACAGCCTGGCCATCATTACGCCATTCGTGCAGGTCGGAACTTACCCGACAAGGAATTTCGCTACCTTAGGACCGTTATAGTTACGGCCGCCGTTTACCGGGGCTTCGATCAAGAGCTTCGCGTTGCCGCTAACCCCATCAATTAACCTTCCGGCACCGGGCAGGCGTCACACCGTATACGTCCACTTTCGTGTTTGCACAGTGCTGTGTTTTTAATAAACAGTTGCAGCCAGCTGGTATCTTCGACTGATTTCAGCTCCACCCGCAGGGGCTTCACCTACATATCAGCGTGCCTTCTCCCGAAGTTACGGCACCATTTTGCCTAGTTCCTTCACCCGAGTTCTCTCAAGCGCCTTGGTATTCTCTACCTGACCACCTGTGTCGGTTTGGGGTACGATTTCGTGTTACCTGATGCTTAGAGGCTTTTCCTGGAAGCAGGGCATTTATCACTTCAGCACCGTAGTGCCTCGTCATCACGCCTCAGTGTTAAAGTGAACCGGATTTGCCTGGAACACACACCTACACGCTTAAACCGGGACAACCGTCGCCCGGCTGACATAGCCTTCTCCGTCCCCCCTTCGCAGTAACACCAAGTACAGGAATATTAACCTGTTTCCCATCGACTACGCCTTTCGGCCTCGCCTTAGGGGTCGACTCACCCTGCCCCGATTAACGTTGGACAGGAACCCTTGGTCTTCCGGCGAGCGGGCTTTTCACCCGCTTTATCGTTACTTATGTCAGCATTCGCACTTCTGATACCTCCAGCAGCCCTCACAGGCCACCTTCGACGGCTTACAGAACGCTCCCCTACCCAACAACACATAGTGTCGCTGCCGCAGCTTCGGTGCATGGTTTAGCCCCGTTACATCTTCCGCGCAGGCCGACTCGACCAGTGAGCTATTACGCTTTCTTTAAATGATGGCTGCTTCTAAGCCAACATCCTGGCTGTCTGTGCCTTCCCACATCGTTTCCCACTTAACCATGACTTTGGGACCTTAGCTGGCGGTCTGGGTTGTTTCCCTCTTCACGACGGACGTTAGCACCCGCCGTGTGTCTCCCGTGATAACATTCTTCGGTATTCGTAGTTTGCATCGGGTTGGTAAGCCGGGATGGCCCCCTAGCCGAAACAGTGCTCTACCCCCGAAGATGAGTTCACGAGGCGCTACCTAAATAGCTTTCGGGGAGAACCAGCTATCTCCCGGTTTGATTGGCCTTTCACCCCCAGCCACAGGTCATCCGCTAATTTTTCAACATTAGTCGGTTCGGTCCTCCAGTTAGTGTTACCCAACCTTCAACCTGCCCATGGCTAGATCACCGGGTTTCGGGTCTATACCCTGCAACTTAACGCCCAGTTAAGACTCGGTTTCCCTTCGGCTCCCCTATACGGTTAACCTTGCTACAGAATATAAGTCGCTGACCCATTATACAAAAGGTACGCAGTCACACCACGAAGGTGCTCCCACTGCTTGTACGTACACGGTTTCAGGTTCTTTTTCACTCCCCTCGCCGGGGTTCTTTTCGCCTTTCCCTCACGGTACTGGTTCACTATCGGTCAGTCAGGAGTATTTAGCCTTGGAGGATGGTCCCCCCATATTCAGACAGGATACCACGTGTCCCGCCCTACTCTTCGAGTTCACAGCCTGTGCATTTTCGTGTACGGGAGTATCACCCTGTACCCTGCGACTTTCCAGACGCTTCCACTAACACACAAGCTGATTCAGACTCCGGGCTGCTCCCCGTTCGCTCGCCGCTACTGGGGGAATCTCGGTTGATTTCTTTTCCTCGGGGTACTTAGATGTTTCAGTTCCCCCGGTTCGCCTCGTTAACCTATGTATTCAGTTAACGATAGTGTGACGAATCACACTGGGTTTCCCCATTCGGACATCGCCGGGTCAAAGGTTCATATCACCTCGCCGGCGCTTTTCGCAGATTAGCACGTCCTTCATCGCCTCTGACTGCCAGGGCATCCACCGTGTACGCTTAGTCGCTTAACCTCACAACCCGAAGATGTTTCACTTCTGATTGCGAAAATTTGAGAGACTCGGACACACATAACATGTGTGTCGTTTCAATTTTCAGCTTGATCCAGATTTTTAAAGAGCAAATATCTCAAACATGACTCGTAAGTCAGTTTTGAGATATGACGGCAGGTGACTTTCACTCACGAACCAGCAAGTGGCGTCCCCTAGGGGATTCGAACCCCTGTTACCGCCGTGAAAGGGCGGTGTCCTGGGCCTCTAGACGAAGGGGACACTGAAGTCTCAATCGCAAGACGCCTTGCTGCTTACTTTTCATCAGACAATCTGTGTGAGCACTGCAAAGGCAGGTTCTTTAAGGTAAGGAGGTGATCCAACCGCAGGTTCCCCTACGGTTACCTTGTTACGACTTCACCCCAGTCATGAATCACAAAGTGGTAAGCGCCCTCCCGAAGGTTAAGCTACCTACTTCTTTTGCAACCCACTCCCATGGTGTGACGGGCGGTGTGTACAAGGCCCGGGAACGTATTCACCGTGGCATTCTGATCCACGATTACTAGCGATTCCGACTTCATGGAGTCGAGTTGCAGACTCCAATCCGGACTACGACGCACTTTATGAGGTCCGCTTGCTCTCGCGAGGTCGCTTCTCTTTGTATGCGCCATTGTAGCACGTGTGTAGCCCTACTCGTAAGGGCCATGATGACTTGACGTCATCCCCACCTTCCTCCAGTTTATCACTGGCAGTCTCCTTTGAGTTCCCGGCCGGACCGCTGGCAACAAAGGATAAGGGTTGCGCTCGTTGCGGGACTTAACCCAACATTTCACAACACGAGCTGACGACAGCCATGCAGCACCTGTCTCAGAGTTCCCGAAGGCACCAAAGCATCTCTGCTAAGTTCTCTGGATGTCAAGAGTAGGTAAGGTTCTTCGCGTTGCATCGAATTAAACCACATGCTCCACCGCTTGTGCGGGCCCCCGTCAATTCATTTGAGTTTTAACCTTGCGGCCGTACTCCCCAGGCGGTCGACTTAACGCGTTAGCTCCGGAAGCCACGCCTCAAGGGCACAACCTCCAAGTCGACATCGTTTACGGCGTGGACTACCAGGGTATCTAATCCTGTTTGCTCCCCACGCTTTCGCACCTGAGCGTCAGTCTTTGTCCAGGGGGCCGCCTTCGCCACCGGTATTCCTCCAGATCTCTACGCATTTCACCGCTACACCTGGAATTCTACCCCCCTCTACAAGACTCTAGCCTGC
The DNA here is from genome assembly GCA_011754535.1 of Enterobacter asburiae. Taxonomy (NCBI): domain Bacteria; kingdom Pseudomonadati; phylum Pseudomonadota; class Gammaproteobacteria; order Enterobacterales; family Enterobacteriaceae; genus Enterobacter; species Enterobacter asburiae. Next base: position 3,683,152 of record JAAQVN010000001.1, read on the forward strand.
CAGTTTCGAATGCAGTTCCCAGGTTGAGCCCGGGGATTTCACATCCGACTTGACAGACCGCCTGCGTGCGCTTTACGCCCAGTAATTCCGATTAACGCTTGCACCCTCCGTATTACCGCGGCTGCTGGCACGGAGTTAGCCGGTGCTTCTTCTGCGGGTAACGTCAATCGACAAGGTTATTAACCTTATCGCCTTCCTCCCCGCTGAAAGTACTTTACAACCCGAAGGCCTTCTTCATACACGCGGCATGGCTGCATCAGGCTTGCGCCCATTGTGCAATATTCCCCACTGCTGCCTCCCGTAGGAGTCTGGACCGTGTCTCAGTTCCAGTGTGGCTGGTCATCCTCTCAGACCAGCTAGGGATCGTCGCCTAGGTGAGCCGTTACCCCACCTACTAGCTAATCCCATCTGGGCACATCTGATGGCAAGAGGCCCGAAGGTCCCCCTCTTTGGTCTTGCGACGTTATGCGGTATTAGCTACCGTTTCCAGTAGTTATCCCCCTCCATCAGGCAGTTTCCCAGACATTACTCACCCGTCCGCCACTCGTCACCCGAGAGCAAGCTCTCTGTGCTACCGTTCGACTTGCATGTGTTAGGCCTGCCGCCAGCGTTCAATCTGAGCCATGATCAAACTCTTCAATTTAAGTTTGATGCTCGTGAATTAAACTTCGTAATGAATTACGCATGTTCACTCAGAGACTTGGTATTCATTTTTCGTCTTGCGACGTTAAGAATCCATGTCACTTTGAGTGCCCACACAGATTGTCTGATAAATTGTTAAAGAGCAGTGCCGCTTCGTTTTCGCTGCGGCGCGGGGTGTGCATATTACGCTTTCCCGCTTCAGAGTCAAGCGTTTGTTTTGCTTTTCTCTGCTGACCCGGCGGCGTGTGTGCCGTTGTTCCGTGTCAGTGGAGGCGCATTATAGGGAGTAATTCCGAAGCTGCAAGGATAAAGTGAAAATTATTTACTGACTGCTCACTTTCCAGGCGAAACGCATCCCAGATCTCAATTTTCGCCTGGTTTTTAAACAAAAACGAGCCGCAAGCGGCTCGTTTTTGCGTTTTGTGACTTACTGCACTGCCACAATGCGATCGTCGTTGGCTTCCAGACGGATAACTTTGCCCGGAATCAGCTCTCCGGAGAGGATCTGCTGCGCCAGCGGGTTTTCGATCTGCTGCTGGATAGCACGTTTTAATGGACGCGCACCGTACACCGGATCGTAACCATTCTCGCTCAGCAGCTTCAGCGCATCGTCGGAGATGTGAATTTCATAACCACGCTCTTCCAGACGTTTGTACAGACGCTGCAGCTGGATCTGCGCAATCGACGCAATATGTTTCTCACCCAGAGGATGGAATACCACCACTTCGTCAATACGGTTAATGAACTCCGGACGGAAGTTATGGCTCACCACACCGAGCACCAGATCCTTCATATGGCTGTAGTCCAGCTCACCGAAACGTTCCTGAATCAAATCGGAACCCAGGTTCGAGGTCATGATAACTACCGTATTACGGAAATCGACCGTTCTCCCCTGCCCGTCGGTCAGACGACCATCGTCTAGCACCTGCAGCAGGATGTTGAACACATCCGGATGCGCTTTTTCCACCTCATCCAGTAGAATGACGGAATAAGGACGACGACGCACCGCTTCGGTCAGGTAACCACCCTCTTCATAACCAACATATCCCGGAGGCGCACCGACCAGACGCGAGACGGAGTGTTTCTCCATAAACTCGGACATATCGATACGCACCATCGCATCGTCGCTGTCGAACATAAAGTTAGCCAGCGCTTTACACAGTTCGGTTTTACCGACACCGGTTGGCCCCAGGAACAGGAATGAACCAATCGGACGATTAGGATCGGACAACCCGGCACGGCTACGGCGAATAGCATTGGATACAGCTTCAACCGCCTCATCCTGGCCAATCACGCGCTGATGCAGATCCTGCTCCATGCGCAGCAGCTTATCGCGTTCGCTTTCCATCATGCGCGCCACCGGAATACCGGTCCAGCGCGCCAGCACCTCAGCAATTTCCGCATCAGTCACTTTGTTACGTAACAGACGCATGGTTTTGCCTTCAGACTGCGTGGCGATTTCAAGCTGTTTTTCCAGCTCAGGGATTTTGCCGTACTGCAGCTCCGACATCCGCGCCAGGTCGCCCACGCGTCGCGCCTGCTCAATGGCAATTTTTGCCTGTTCGAGTTCTGCTTTAATAGTCTGCGTGCCTGACAGGGAGGCTTTTTCTGCCTTCCATTCTTCTTCCAGCTCAGAATACTGGCGCTCTTTATCGTCCAGTTCCTCATTGAGCATATCGAGGCGTTTTTTACTGGCCTCATCAGACTCTTTCTTCAGCGCCTGCTGTTCCAGCTTGAGCTGAATGATGCGTCGGTCAAGTCTGTCCAGCTCTTCCGGCTTCGAGTCAATCTGCATACGAATGCTTGAAGCCGCTTCATCAATCAGGTCAATGGCCTTATCGGGTAACTGACGGTCGGCGATGTAACGATGCGAAAGCGTCGCCGCCGCAACGATGGCCGGGTCAGTAATCTGCACGTGGTGGTGCAGTTCATAGCGCTCTTTCAGACCACGCAGGATCGCGATGGTATCTTCAACGCTTGGCTCAGCGACAAACACTTTCTGGAAACGACGTTCCAGCGCAGCATCTTTTTCAATGTACTGACGGTACTCATCAAGCGTAGTGGCACCAACGCAGTGAAGTTCACCGCGCGCCAGCGCAGGTTTCAACATGTTCCCGGCATCCATCGCGCCGTCCGCCTTACCGGCACCCACCATGGTGTGCAGTTCGTCGATAAACAGGATAACGTTGCCTTCCTGTTTCGCCAGGTCGTTCAGCACGCCTTTCAGACGCTCTTCGAACTCCCCGCGGTATTTCGCACCGGCCACCAGCGCGCCCATATCCAGCGCCAGTACGCGGCGGCCTTTCAGCCCCTCCGGCACTTCGCCGTTCACGATACGCTGTGCCAGCCCTTCAACGATGGCGGTTTTACCGACACCCGGTTCACCAATCAGCACCGGGTTGTTCTTGGTACGACGCTGCAGTACCTGAATCGTACGGCGGATCTCTTCGTCACGGCCGATCACCGGGTCAAGTTTGCCCTGCTCAGCGCGTTCGGTCAGATCGACCGTAAATTTCTTCAAAGCCTGACGTTGGTCTTCGGCTCCCTGATCGTTCACGCTTTCACCTCCGCGCATTTTCTCAATCGCCTGAGTCACATTGGTGGTGGTTGCACCGGCAGATTTCAGCAGGTCGGTCAAGGTACCGCGTGATTCAAGCGCCGCCAGAACAAACAGCTCCGACGAAATAAAGTTGTCCCCACGTTTTTGCGCCAGCTTGTCGCAAAGGTTTAGCACACGCACCAGATCCTGAGACGGCTGTACGTCGCCGCCGGTACCTTCTACCTGCGGTAAACGGCTCAGCGCCTGATCGATAGCGGTGCGTAACTGGCCAGCATTAATGCCAGCAGACGTTAATAAAGGACGTACCGATCCCCCTTCCTGATTTAGCAAGGCGCTCATTAAATGAAGAGGTTCGATAAACTGGTTGTCGTGCCCCAGTGCAAGGGACTGGGCATCGGCGAGAGCAAGCTGGAATTTATTAGTAAGACGATCCAGACGCATAACTCCTCCCATAACAGGTCAAATTTGCTACTGGAGATTAAATGAGGTCATCCCTCAATTATTCAAGGTTAATGACCTGAATTATGTGAAAAGAAAACGGCACGTGCCGGATCGTCTTGATTCTTTAGGTTATATCAGCCAAATGAAACTTGCCATACGACCCGTCGTCTTGTCGCGGCGATAGGAGAAAAAATCACCTTTTTCGGTGAACGTACAGCGATCGCCACCGAAGATCTGCATTACGCCAATATTATTCAGGCGCTGGCGGGCAAGCTGATAAATATCCGCCAGATATTTTTCCCCGGCAGGCAGGAAGGCCTCAATAGCTTGCGGATCTTTATCTATAAAGGCTTCGCGAACCTCTGGCCCCACTTCAAAAGCACGAGGCCCAATCGCCGGACCAAGCCACGCCATGATATTGGCGGGATCATCATTAAAGCAGGCGACAGTCTCTTCCAGAACGCCCTCGCACAGGCCACGCCAGCCCGCATGCGCGGCAGCCACTTCAGAGCCTGCGCGATTACAGAACAGAACCGGCAGACAATCGGCTGTCATGACGGCACAAACCGTGCCCGGAGTATTACTGTAAGAGGCATCGGCGCGTTTAGAAGCGTATGGTTCTCCCGTCAGCTTCAGTACCGCTTTACCGTGAACCTGCTCCAGCCAGACCGGTTTCGACGGCAGATTTCCCGCAGCAAACAGACGCGTGCGGTTCTCTTCAACGTGTTCCAGGCTGTCGCCGCAGTGCGCGCCGAGGTTTAAAGACTCCCACGCGCCCTGGCTCACGCCGCCAATACGGGTCGAACTACAGGCGGCCACGCCTGCAGGCAGCGGCCACTCCGGGACAATCAGTTTGGTCATAGCCAGTCCACTTGATCCTTATGTTCTTCGAAATCGGCACGCATGGCGTCAATAAGTTCCACCATATCCTGCGGGATAGGCGCATGCCACTCCATCTGGATTCCTGTAATCGGATGATAAAGACGCAGCATGGTCGCGTGCAGCGCCTGACGATCGAATTTACGCAATACGCTGATGAACTCATCCGATGCGCCTTTTGGCGGACGCGGACGCCCACCGTACACCTGATCCCCCACCAGCGGATGGGTAATGTGCGCCATGTGAACGCGGATCTGGTGAGTACGCCCGGTTTCCAGGCGCAGACGCAGGCGGGTATGAATACGGAAGTGCTCCATAATGCGATAGTGCGTCACCGCAGGTTTACCCATCGGATGCACCGACATATGAGTACGTTTCGTCGGGTGACGGCTGATCGGCTCTTCTACCGTGCCGCCAGCGGTCATGTGCCCAATGGCTACCGCTTCATATTCGCGGGTGATTTCACGCAGCTGCAGTGATTCCACCAGACGAGTTTGAGCGGGAACAGTCTTCGCCACTACCATCAGACCGGTGGTGTCTTTATCCAGACGGTGAACGATGCCTGCACGTGGAACATCCGCGATCGGCGGATAATAATGGAGAAGTGCATTAAGCACCGTACCGTCAGGATTCCCCGCCCCCGGATGAACAACCAGGTCGCGCGGTTTGTTGATCACCAGAATGTCATCATCTTCATAGACGATGTCCAGCGGGATATCCTGTGGTTCGAAGCGGATTTCCTCTTCGATTTCAGCATTGATGGCAACAGCTTCCCCACCAAACACTTTCTCTTTTGGTTTGTCCCAGATCTTGCCGTTTACCAGCACACGCTGGTCAAGGATCCATTCTTTTATGCGTGAACGCGAATAATCAGGGAACAATTCGGCCAAAGCCTGATCTAAGCGTTGACCGAGCTGATTTTCGGAGACTGTTGCGGTGAGTTCTACTCGTTGTGCCATAAACTGCTTCTTTGTTTAACGTTGGGTTTTACGGCTTTGCCGTTTAATATAGTGTGCTATTGTAGCTGGTCTTAATCGGGAGCAGGAACAGAGTTTCTCCCGGACAAACATTTGAGGAAAGTCAAAACGTCATGACGCGCATGAAATATCTGGTGGCAGCGGCCACGTTGAGCCTGGCTTTGGTGGGCTGCTCCGGTTCGAATGAACAGGTCCCTGACAATCCGCCGAATGAAATCTATGCGACTGCACAACAAAAGTTGCAGGACGGTAACTGGAAACAGGCGATAACGCAACTGGAAGCGTTGGATAATCGCTATCCGTTTGGTCCGTATTCGCAGCAGGTACAGTTAGATCTCATCTACGCCTACTACAAAAATGCCGATCTGCCGCTGGCTCAGGCAACTATCGATCGTTTCATGCGTCTGAACCCGACTCATCCTAACATCGATTACGTCATGTACATGCGCGGTCTGACCAACATGGCGCTGGATGACAGTGCGCTGCAGGGCTTCTTCGGCGTGGATCGTTCCGACCGTGACCCGCAGCATGCGCGCGATGCCTTCAATGACTTCTCCAAGCTGGTGCGCGGCTATCCGAACAGTCAGTACGTCACCGACGCAACCAAACGTCTGGTGTTCCTGAAAGATCGTCTGGCAAAGTATGAATACTCCGTTGCGGAATACTATACCCGCCGTGGCGCATGGGTTGCTGTGGTTAACCGCGTAGAAGGTATGCTGCGTGATTATCCGGATACTCAGGCAACGCGTGACGGCCTGAAGCTGATGGAAAATGCTTACCGTCAGATGCAGATGACCGCTCAGGCTGAAAAAGTGGCGAAAATCATCGCCGCGAACAGCAGCAACACCTGATATCGCTTCAATGCAAAACGGCAGCCAGAAGGCTGCCGTTTCTTTATTCATTTCAGACATCCGCTGAAGCGCTTTAGCCTCAACACATCCCGTCAACTATGACCGCAATTCGTACCTTCCACAAGGTAAATCTCACCTCTTCCTGCCCTGCCTCACAAAAAAGATTCCCTGACAAAAACCGACAAAATAACGTGATCTAAATCACACATTTTGACATTAGGTCGGGTATGCTGGAATCACCAAGACGGAAAGACAAGAGGTAAAATTTATGACAATGAACATTACCAGTAAACAAATGGAAATTACTCCGGCAATTCGCCAGCACGTCGCAGACCGTCTCGCCAAACTGGATAAATGGCAAACTCATTTGATTAATCCACATATCATCCTGTCCAAGGAGCCCCAGGGTTTCATCGCTGACGCAACTATCAATACTCCAAACGGCCATCTGGTCGCCAGCGCAAAACACGAGGATATGTACACCGCTATTAACGATTTGATCAACAAGCTGGAACGGCAGCTCAATAAAGTGCAACACAAAGGTGAAGCCCGTCGCGCCGCAACATCGGTGAAAGACGCCAGCTTCGCGGAAGAAGTGGAAGAAGAGTAATCCTTTAAATTGAGTGTACCGCCAACGCGCCTTCGGGCGCGTTTTTTATTGACAGGGTGAAAACAGTACGGGTACTTTAACGGTATCAATCACAGGATGACTTTATGAAACTTACGCCGTTCTTCTTCGCATTCTTTTTTACCTTCCCCTGAACGGGAGGCGTTTCGTCGTGTGATAAAGAATGCGAAGACGAACAACAAGGCCTCCCACACCGGGGGGCCTTTTTTATTGATAACGATAAAATGAGACAGGCAACACTATGACACCGGAAAACCCGTTACTGGATCTGCGAGTAAAAATCAGCGCGCTGGATGAAAAATTGCTGGCGCTGCTGGCCGAACGCCGCGCGCTCGCCATTGAAGTAGGCAAAGCCAAACTGGACTCCCATCGCCCGGTGCGTGATATCGACCGCGAGCGCGACCTGCTGGAGCGTCTGATCCAGCTAGGCAGAGCGCATCACCTCGATGCCCATTACATCACCCGGTTGTTCCAGCTCATCATCGAAGACTCCGTTCTCACCCAGCAAGCGTTACTCCAGCAGCATCTGAACAAAACCAACCCGCACTCGGCACGCATCGCCTTCCTCGGGCCTAAAGGCTCCTACTCTCACCTGGCCGCACGTCAATATGCCGCGCGCCACTTCGAAGAATTTATTGAGAGCGGCTGTGCGAAGTTTGCCGACATTTTTAACCAGGTCGAGACCGGCCAGGCCGATTACGCCGTCGTGCCGATTGAAAACACCAGCTCCGGTGCCATTAACGACGTCTATGATTTACTGCAGCACACCAGCCTGTCACTGGTCGGCGAGCTGACGATCCCTATCGATCACTGCGTGCTGGTCTCCGGCTCAACCGACCTGAGCACGATCGAAACCGTGTACAGCCATCCGCAGCCGTTCCAGCAGTGCAGCCAGTTCCTGAACCGCTATCCGAACTGGAAAATTGAGTACACCGAAAGCACCTCGGCGGCGATGGAAAAAGTGGCGCAGGCCAACTCCCCAACCGTTGCAGCGCTCGGCAGCGAAGCGGGCGGCGCGCTGTATGGACTGCAAGTGCTGGAACGCAACCTGGCAAACCAGACGCAAAACATCACCCGTTTCGTGGTGTTGGCCCGCAAGGCAATCAACGTGTCAGACCAGGTGCCGGCGAAAACCACGCTGCTGATGGCAACCGGCCAGCAGGCCGGCGCGCTGGTTGAAGCCCTGCTGGTGCTGCGCAACCACAACCTGATCATGACCAAACTGGAATCACGCCCAATCCACGGTAACCCGTGGGAAGAGATGTTCTACCTCGATATCCAGGCCAACCTGGAGTCAGCTTCCATGCAGAAAGCCCTGCGCGAACTCGGCGAAATCACGCGCTCCATGAAAGTGCTGGGCTGCTATCCGAGCGAAAACGTCGTCCCGGTTGACCCGGCTTAACGTTCGATAAACCGGCTTTTCTTCATCCCTGCTACGCTGACAGGCAGGGTGAAGATGCCGCCGGAGAGCGGATACTTCTCCACCTCCTCCGCATCCATATTTTCCCGCGTGGTGGTAATGAACAGCGTTTTCATGTCATCGCCGCCAAAGCAGACCATCGTCGGGCAACGCACCGGCATGCGGTATTCTTCCAGTTGCTCCCCTTGCGGAGAAAAACGCGCAATACGCCAGCCGTCAAACAGCGCGCTCCAGTAGCAGCCTTCCACATCCATCGCCGCGCCGTCGGGTATCCCTTCTCCCGCTTTAAACTGACGAAACACCTCGCGCCTGCCAGGGTCACCATGCTCATCAAGCGGCGTACGGTAAATTACGCCGTTTGGCGTGTCGGAGGTAAACATCCACCGCTTATCCGGGCTAAACGCTAAGCCGTTGTGCCCGTGAATATCGCACTGGATCACCTTCGGCGCCAGGTCGTTGTCGATGCGCATCAGCAGGGCACCGTTGTAATCTCCCGGCCCCCAGAACGTGCCCGCATAGAAGCGTCCCTGATGGTCGGTCCCCCCATCATTAAAACGTGCGAGCTGCGGGTTTGAGGGGTTATCGCACACCTTGCGCTGCAGGAGCCCATGCTTATCGGCAAGCCAGATGCCGTTGCGCATGGCGACAATAAAGCCGCCGCGCTCGCGCAGGGCAAAGCAGCCCACCTCTTCATGGAAGGAAAGCACGGCATGTTCCGCCGTTGACAAGTGGTAGCGGTGGATCTCCCCTTCCAGAATATCCGCCCAGTAAAGCGCATTTTCTTCTGCGCTCCACGTCGGGCATTCAGGCAGATGCCCGGTGTAGTTCAACAGCAGCTGCGGTTCAGCCATGACAGTTCCCCAAAATGAAAAAAGCCAGCATTGCTGGCTTTCAGTATATACATCATTGGATTACTGGCGACTGTCATTTGCCTGGCGCAACAGCGTCCGGCTCTCACTCTGGAAACGCGTGGCGTAATCGCCGAACCAGTGCTCCACTTTGCGGAAGCTGTCGATAAACGCCTGCTTGTCTCCGTGCTCCAGCAGGGTAATGGCTTCGCCAAAGCGCTGATAGTAGCGCTTGATCAGCGCCAGGTTATTTTCAGACGACATAATGATGTCGGCGTAAAGCTGCGGATCCTGCGCAAACAGACGCCCGACCATCGCCAGCTCCAGACGATAGATAGGTGAAGAGAGCGCCAGCAGCTGTTCAAGCTGCACGTTCTCTTCCGCCAGATGCAGACCGTAGGCAAAGGTCGCAAAGTGGCGCAGCGCCTGAATGAACGCCATGTTCTGATCGTGCTCGACCGCGCTGATGCGGTGCAGCCTCGCGCCCCATACCTGGATCTGCTCCAGGAACCACTGGTAGGCTTCCGGCTGACGACCGTCGCAGTAAACCACCACCTGCTTCGCCAGGCTGCCGCTGTCCGGGCCAAACATAGGGTGCAGGCCCAGCACCGGGCCGGTATGTGCAGCCAGCATCGCCTGCAGAGGACCATTTTTGACGGAGGCCAGATCCACCAGAATGCAATCTTTCGGTAGAGGCGGGAGCTTTCCGATGATCTGCTCCGTCACGTGGATCGGCACGCTGACGATGACCATTCCGGCATCTTTCATCAGTTCCGGAGCATGCGCCCAGTCCTCTTTTTCCAGAATGCGCACCTGATAGCCAGAAAGCGTCAGCATTTTCTCGAACAGACGCCCCATCTGTCCTGCTCCGCCGACAATCACCACCGGCCGCAGGGACGGGCAGAGGGTTTTAAAGCCCTTGTCGTTTTCGCTGGAATAGGATTCCCGCATCACGCGACGCAGAACATCTTCAATCAAATCCGGCGAAACGCCCAGCGCCTGGGCCTCTTTACGACGGGAGGCCAGCATTGAGGCTTCGCGCTCCGGGACGTAAATCGGCAGGCCGTATTTGCTCTTCACCTCACCGACTTCGGCAACCAGCGCCATGCGACGCGCCAGCAGGTCCAGCAGCGCCTTATCCACTTCATCAATTTGATCGCGCAGTGCGGTCAATTCAGCAACCATAACTACCCTCTTAAGCCAGACGCGTCGCCAGCTGACCGCTTAAATCTTTATGGATCTCACGCAGCAGCGCATCGGTGGTTTCCCAGCTGATGCAGGCATCCGTGACGGAGACGCCGTGCTTCATCGCGCTGCGCGGCTGTTCTGATGACTGATTGCCTTCATGAATGTTGCTCTCAATCATCAGACCAATAATCGAACGGTTTCCGTCTTTGATCTGTGCAACCACGGATTCCGCAACCGCTGGCTGGCGACGGTAATCTTTATTCGAATTACCATGACTGCAATCTACCATCAGTGCCGGACGCAGTCCCGCCTGTTCCATCTCTTTTTCACACTGCGCCACGTCCGCTGGGCTGTAGTTTGGCGCTTTACCGCCGCGCAGGATCACATGACCGTCCGGGTTGCCCTGCGTTTGCAGCAGACACACCTGGCCCGCCTGGTTGATACCGACAAAGCGGTGCGGCATAGCGGCGGCGCGCATGGCGTTGATCGCCGTCGCCAGGCTGCCATCGGTACCGTTTTTAAAGCCAACCGGCATCGACAAGCCAGACGCCATCTCGCGGTGGGTTTGCGATTCAGTCGTACGCGCACCAATCGCGGACCAGCTGAACAGATCGCCCAGGTACTGCGGGCTGTTCGGATCCAGCGCTTCGGTTGCCAGCGGCAGCCCCATGCTGACCAGCTCCACCAGCAGGCGACGCGCAATCTTCAGGCCTGCTTCCACATCAAACGAGCCATCCATGTGCGGATCGTTAATCAACCCTTTCCAGCCGACGGTCGTACGTGGCTTCTCAAAATAGACGCGCATCACCAGATAGAGGCTATCGCTGACCTCCTCCGCTAATGCTTTAAATCGACGAGCATACTCAATGGCGGTTTCAGGATCGTGAATAGAACAAGGACCACATACCACCAGCAGGCGCGGATCGCGGCCGGCGATTATGTCAGAAATGGTCTGGCGAGAGTGCTCGATCTGAGCCTCCTGCGCGGCGCTCAGCGGAAACTCCGCTTTCAGTTGATCCGGGGTAATCAGAACCTGTTCGTCAGTGATATGTACGTTGTTCAGCGCGTCTTTTTGCATGATAGCGATCCTGTAAAGCTCGTTTGCGATAGTTGTTTTCCTCAGTGAGGTGAAACCACGATACCATAAAAAGTAAACATTTCAATCCAAAATACGTACACATTACTTTACACAAACCAATTAATTGCAAAAATCAGCCGCTAAAAACGTAAAGTTAAAATTACACCCTAACTTTCTTCCGCCAGGCTATGCTGAAGAAAAAGGAGAAGGATTATGCGATCGATTGCTCTCGTCCTGCTGTCGCTGTTTTTATCGGGCTGCCAGATTAATCCTTACACTTTCCAGCCCAACTGGACGAGCCCGGACTGGTTCAGTGCAGGTAAAGAAGACGCCATGAATGGCCTGCCGGTTAAAGATAACCAGACCCTGGCCGATAGTTTTAACGACCCCAATATCGATCGTAGTGAATATCTCCGTGGCTATGCTGATGGTCAGAAAAAAGTATGCGAAGAAGGCTTTATTCACGCATGGGGATTAGCGGGCAAATCTTATCCCGCCAGTTGTGATACCGTTGAAAATGCAGCGAAACTGCACGCGTCATGGCAAAAAGGAATGGATGAAAGTATGCGTTCCAGCAGGCTTAATTAAGTTTGCTTTTATTCTTTGGAAAATAAACAACTGTAGGATTTAGCTTAGGTCAGCCATGGGCTATTTCTGACATAATGACGGCTCTGATAAACAATGGTATTCTGCCCGCAACTCTTAAGGACATCTATTTCCGGAGCGGTACGGCGGATTCTGGTGAGAAATTTATACTTGAACTCTTTGTTCCGACTCACTCTGGTGCTAATGCTGTTCCTTATGGTGGGCCCGGCGATGGCAGGCGCGCTCACGGAGACAGATAAATCGGTACGTTCGATTGTCTCAGGCATAGTGAGCTATACGCGATGGCCGTCGCTTTCCGGTCAGCCTAAGCTCTGTATCTACGCCACTTCTCACTATACGCACGCGCTCAGCAGCGACCAGGGGAATAACGAGTTACCCTATACCCCCGTTATTGTCCGTAACGATCGGGAAGCCCTGGCCGCGACATGCGATGCTGTTTATTTCGGGACTGAACCACCTGCGAAACAACTTGAATTAATAAGTCAATATCAGGGCAGAGCATTGCTATTAATCTCAGAGCAAAATCCGGAATGTATTATTGGCAGTGCCTTTTGCCTGATAATCGATCGTGGCCAGGTGCGGTTTTCCGTCAATCTGGATGCGTTGACACGCAGTGGCGTCAGGGTCAACCCGGATGTATTAATGCTTGCACGGAATAAGCAGCATGGATAAAGATTTCACCTCGACGCCACGTCCGACGTTTAAAAGAACGCTGAGGCGAAACAGCATGATAAGCGTCATCATCACGATGACGTTAATATGGCTGCTGCTCTGTTTTGCCTCGGTCGTAACATTAAAACAGTACGCGCAAAAAAATCTCGAATTAACCGGCGCCACAATGAGCCACAGCCTGGAAGCCTCGCTGGTTTTCAACGATTCACTGGCGGCCAACGAAACGCTCGCTGCGCTGGGTAAGCAGGGGCAGTTTGCCGTAGCAGAAGTCATCAACGGGCATAAAAAGCGCTTCGCCTACTGGTCCTGGAACCCGAAGGATAATAATGACACGCTGGGCGCGCTGGTGAGCCGCTGGCTTTTCCCCGTTCCGGTTGCACAGCCCATCATGCATAACGGCGCAGCAATCGGCGAAATTCGCCTTACCGCGCGTGACAGTCTGATCGGTCATTTTATCTGGATGTCGTTTGCCGTCCTCACCGGCTGTATTCTTTTTGCAACCGTCGTCGCGCTTACTATTACCCACTCTCTGCATCGCGGCATGGTAACGGCGCTGCAAAATATCACTGACGTTGTGCATGACGTGCGCACAAACCGCAACTTCTCCCGCCGGGTGAAAGATGGCCGTATCGAAGAATTTCACCAGTTTGGTGAAGACTTCAACAGCCTGCTGGATGAGATGGAGGAGTGGCAGCTTAAGCTCCAGGCCAAAAACGCCCAGCTGCTGCGTACCGCCATGCACGACCCGCTCACCGGTCTTGCCAACCGCGCGGCGTTTCGTAACAGCATTGCGGCCTTAATGAACGACCCTTCAGCCAGAAAAAACTCGGCCCTGCTCTTCCTCGACGGTGACAATTTTAAATTTATCAACGACACCTGGGGACACGCGGCAGGAGACTGCGTATTGATTGAAGTCGCCAGCAGGATGATGGAGTTTGGCGATAAACGCCATCAATCCTACCGCCTTGGCGGTGACGAATTTGCCATGGTGCTCTACGGTGTGCATTCTGAGACTGAGGTTCAACACATTTGTGCTGCGCTAGCGCAGCAGTTTATCCGTCCGTTTGATCTGCATAACGGACAAAAAGCATCGATGTCACTCAGCATTGGCTTTGCTCTGGCGTGGGAAAATGCGTCCGTTGAAGCATTACTGGAGAAAGCCGACCGCAATATGTACCAGGTTAAAAACCAGCGTACAAAAACAATAAGTTAGAAAGGAAATGCTATGTTAAAACGATATTTCGCGCCGTTAGTTATGGCCTCACTGGTTCTGGCTGGCTGCCAGTCGCCGCCCCAGGGCAAATTCACACCTGAACAAATCGCGGCGATGAAGTCATACGGTTTTAACGAACTGAACGGCGACTGGTCTTTGGGGCTGTCGGATACCATCCTCTTTGATAAAAATGACGCCAGGCTGCGCCCGGACAGTGAAGCACAGATCCAATCCATGGCATCTCGCCTGGCGAAAACTGGCCTGAATCACGCGCGAATGGACGGTCATACGGATAACTACGGTGAAGAAAGTTACAACGAAGCACTGTCGTTAAAACGCGCCGATGCCGTTGCCGACGCGTGGGCGAAGGGAGCGAATATCCCGCGCACTAATCTCACCACCCAGGGATTAGGAAAAAAATACCCGATTGCGAGCAATAGTACTGCACAAGGGCGTGCTGAAAACCGCCGGGTGTCAGTGGTTATCAGCACGCCATAGGATTATTTAGCGGATGATTCGGTGAGCGACACGCCTGTTGCCGCTCGCCAGCGCAGCCAGTCAATCAGAACAAACAATGTCAGACTCACGCCCATCACCGGTAAAGCCAGCCCCAGCAGTACGCTGATTATCACCGTAACGCCTCTTCCCCACCCTGACAGCGCAAGCCAGCTCTGAGAGAGCGTCTGCACCGGATTCATCGCAGATCGCGCCGGACGACGCATCCACCACATCCGGTATCCCCAGATGATGAGCACGCACAGGGCAAGGCCGAAGGCTACGAGCAGCAGCTGATTCACCAGCCCGAATAAGATCCCCATATGGAAATCCACGCCCCAGCGGGTCAGTTTTGCCATGAGCGGGAAATCTTCAAATCGGGTTCTGTCCAGGACCTGCATCGTACCGGGATCAACCGCAACGGCGTCCACCTGAGTCGGCCAGCTGCGGTCGATTTCCGTCACTGTCCATGCGCGATCCATCGTTTTCGCTGGGCGGATCTCCAGCCTGTTGGCATCAATCCCCGCCTTACGCGCCGCGCTTAACACGCCATCAAACTGCACCAGATCCATCGCCATTTCAGGCATCACCATTCCGCCATGGTGACCACGGTGTTCAGCGTGCTCATCCACGTTCTCCGGCACGCCGGAAAGCGCCGTATTTACCTGCGGAGTTAGCCAGTTCATCTCAGCGCGCAGCTTATCAACGTTTCCCCCCGCCCACTGGGACCAGGTCAGGCCGGTTGCAGAGAAGAGCAGCATGCCCCCCAGTAATATCCAGCCGAGCGTCACATGCACCCGACGACGGTTCTGGAAGGAATTGTTAATCCGGCGTTTTGGTCGGGTATAAAACCACAGAGCAATCCCTCCCAGCGCGGCAACCCACATCCAGGAGGCGGCCAGTTCGCTATACAGTCGCCCGACATCGCCCAGCATCAGAGAGGTATGCAGATAATCAATGGTCTGACGCAGCGGTAAAATCCCGCTGGTGCCGTATACCGTCATATCCCCCAGCACCGCCAGGCTTACCGGATCGATAAAGATCGCCCGGTTTTCCGAGGGCCCCAGCGTCGGATCAGCAAACATCACGCGGGTGGTTTCGCCTTCAACCAGCCCCGGACGAACGGCGTGCAAACGCAAATCTGAGCCAATGGCTTTTTCCGCCACGGTGATTTGTTCCGCCAGCGGCTTCGGCTCGCCCACAGAATCCGTATGGAGCGCGTGCCGGTAGAGCGCATTCTCGAGCTGCGGGGTCGCCACGTACAGCGTACCGGTCAGCGCGGCAAAGAAGATAAACGGGCCGACAAACAGCCCGACGTAGAAATGGAGGCGACGCAGCAGGTTTCCCCATGCCACGCGCGGCGTGCAGGTAGTCATACTTTTCCTTTTTAAGGCAAAAAGTTATCGATTTAGTTTTTAAAGGGAAAAAGCAGGCTGCCGCGGCGGCGCGCGGGTATCGGGGTAAAGCCAGGGGAAAAAGTGCCAGTAGCTGACCACCTGACGTGGAGGCTTAACGCGAAGCCTCTGCAGCACTACGCTGAGCAGAACGATCAGCGCCAGCATCACGCCCGGGACATGCGCTAACAGCACGCAATAGCCACAGGCTTCAGCATGGTCGACAGGCATCGTGTGCGGCACATCGCTATGGTTCTCGTCCATCGACATCATACTCATGTCATGATGCATGCCCGGCATAGCGCTCATAGGGTCTTTCTGCAGCGAGACGGAGATAAGCGGCGCCACCACGATCAGCAGGATCGCAAACAGCGCGGTCAATGCCGCTGCGCGTTTCCTGTCAGGCTGATGCAGTACGTTATCCACTTCCCCTCCATTCAAGAGGCAAGCATTGTAAATGATTTATGACGAAAGGGTTAACGCGAGAGGTGCGATAGGATAAAAAAAGGGCCAGCCTTTCGGCCAGCCCTTTCTAACAGGATGTCGCTTAAGCGAATCTTAGTTCAGACGCTCTTTAATACGAGCAGACTTACCAGTACGCTCACGCAGGTAGTACAGTTTAGCTTTACGTACAGCACCACGACGTTTAACAGCAATGCTGTCAACTACCGGAGAGTGAGTCTGGAAGACACGCTCAACGCCTTCGCCGTTGGAAATTTTACGAACAGTGAATGCAGAGTGCAGACCGCGGTTACGAATAGCGATAACCACGCCCTCGAATGCCTGCAGACGTTTTTTGGAACCTTCAACAACCCATACTTTCACTTCCACGGTGTCACCTGGACGGAAGGAAGGTACGTCCTGCTTCATCTGCTCTTGTTCAAGTTGCTTAATAATGTTGCTCATAATTTAATCTCTTATCCTGGGTAAACTGATATTCGGGAGCGTATTACGCATTCCCATCATGTTCATGCTGCTGTTGCGCGTGTTCAGTTTTGAACTCGGCCAGCAACTTTGCTTGCTCTTCAGTCAGAGCCAGGTTTTCCAGAAGTTCAGGTCTTCTAAGCCAGGTTCGGCCCAGCGACTGCTTCAAACGCCAGCGACGTATCTCGGCATGGTTTCCAGACAGTAACACTGCCGGGACTTCCATCCCTTCTAACACTTCAGGACGAGTATAGTGTGGACAGTCCAGCAACCCGTCGGCAAAGGAATCTTCCGTTGCCGATGCTTCATGGCCCAGTACCCCCGGAATGAACCGGGCGACGGAGTCAATCAGCGTCATTGCGGGTAACTCACCACCGCTGAGAACGTAATCGCCGATAGACCATTCTTCGTCAATCTCGGTTTGAATTACGCGCTCATCTATCCCTTCGTAGCGTCCACAGACCAGAATCAGCTTTTGATTCGTCGCCAGTTCGCTCACGCCCGCTTGATCAAGCTTGCGTCCCTGAGGTGACAGATAAATCACCTTCGCGCCTTCACCTGCCGCGGCTTTTGCTGTGTGAATAGCGTCCCGTAAGGGTTGCACCATCATTAGCATCCCCGGTCCGCCGCCGTAAGGACGATCGTCCACGGTACGGTGCCGGTCATGAGTAAAGTCGCGAGGACTCCAGCTCTGGATGCTCAGCAGGCCATTCTTTACTGCCCGGCCAGTTACCCCGTAATCGGTAATCGCGCGGAACATTTCAGGAAACAGGCTAATTATGCCAATCCACATAGCGCCGTCTTTTACCGTTTATCCGGAGAATTTAAAAACCAGGATCCCAATCTACTTCAATGGTTTGAGTAGTGAGATCGACTTTCTTGATAACCTGTCCATCGAGGAACGGAACCAACCGCTCCTTGATGCCAAATGCATCTTTCAGGTTTGCCTTAATGACAAGAACGTCATTTGACCCGGTTTCCATCATATCGATGACTTTCCCCAGGCTGTAACCTTCAGTGGTAACTACCTGGCAGCCCATAAGGTCTTTCCAGTAGTAGTCGCCCTCTTCCAGCTGTGGCAACTGCGACGAATCCACGACAATTTCACAATTAGTCAGCGCATTCGCGGCATCACGATCGTCAATGCCTTTCAGCTTGATGATGATGTCCTGATTGTGGTGACGCCAGCTTTCCAGCTCGACCTCTTCCCACTTACCGGCTTTCTGGATGAACCAGGGCTGGTAATCAAAAATGCTATCAGCGTCTTCAGTGGAGGAAAACACTCTGAGCCAACCACGGATACCGTAGCAAGAACCCATTTTTCCCAATACGATCGGTTCAACAGGTGCTTTATTGCTCATCATGACCACCGTGACAGATTAAGCTGCTTTGTTTGCTGCTTTGATCAGCGTAGCAACGCGATCGGAAACAGTAGCGCCCTGGCCAACCCAGTGAGCGATACGATCCAGATCCAGACGAGTTTCTTCTTCTGCGCCAGAGGCCAGTGGGTTGAAGAAACCAACGCGCTCGATGAAGCGACCGTTGCGTGCATTACGGCTGTCAGTCACAACAACCTGGTAGAACGGACGCTTTTTAGCGCCGTGACGTGCTAAACGAATAGTTACCATAACATCCTCTTGTGTGAATAAAACAACCGGGCCCCATCGAGGAACGGAGCCCGGGTGTCATATTAAAAGCCCGAAAATTTTACTGATTTTTGGGGAAAATGCAATCAGCAGTTGATAAGTCTGCTGTAAAAGGCCGTCGGCGGTGCAGCCAGTTTGCCGTCGGCGAGCGCGCAGAAAGCGGAGCGTACACGTAGTACGTGAGCATTTACTCGCTCCGCTCGCCCTTCGGGCCGCCCTAAAGGGCGTTCAAAACACTATCGTGTTTTGTCGAGCACTCCCCGGCGTCAAAATGGCAAACAAGCCAGGCCGATCAACGTCCTGGGAATCCAGGGGGCATCATCCCTTTCATGCCGCGCATCATCTTCGCCATACCGCCTTTCTTCATTTTCTTCATCATGCGCTGCATGTCGTCGAACTGTTTCAGAAGACGGTTAACGTCCTGCACCTGCATGCCGCAACCGGCTGCGATACGACGTTTACGGGAACCTTTGATGATGTCCGGGTTAGCGCGCTCTTTCAGCGTCATCGAGTTGATGATCGCCTCCATACGCACCAGCACCTTGTCATCCATCTGCGCTTTCACGTTGTCTGGGATCTGGCCCATGCCCGGCAGTTTGCCCATCAGACTTGCCATGCCGCCCATGTTTTTCATCTGACGCAGTTGCTCAAGGAAGTCGGTCAGATCGAAACCGTCGCCTTTTTTCAGCTTGCTGGCCAGCTTCTCGGCCTGCGCGCGGTCAACCTTGCTCTCGATATCTTCGATCAGCGACAGCACGTCGCCCATGCCGAGGATACGGGATGCGATACGGTCCGGGTGGAACGGCTCCAGCGCTTCAGTTTTCTCGCCCACGCCGAGGAATTTAATCGGCTTACCGGTGATGTGACGAATGGAGAGCGCCGCACCGCCGCGGGCGTCACCGTCCACTTTGGTCAGCACCACGCCGGTTAACGGCAGCGCTTCGTTAAACGCTTTCGCGGTATTCGCCGCATCCTGACCGGTCATGGCATCAACAACGAACAGGGTCTCTACCGGGTTGATAGAGGCATGCACCTGTTTGATCTCGTCCATCATCGCTTCGTCAACGTGCAGACGACCGGCGGTATCCACCAGCAGCACGTCGTAGAACTTCAGCTTCGCTTCTTTCAGCGCGGCGTTAACGATGTCGACAGGCTTCTGGGCAACGTCGGACGGGAAGAAATCCACGCCGACCTGCTCGGCCAGGGTTTCCAGCTGCTTGATCGCCGCCGGGCGATAGACGTCCGCTGAGACCACCAGCACTTTCTTCTTGTGCTTTTCACGCAGGAATTTACCCAGTTTACCGACGCTGGTAGTTTTACCCGCACCCTGCAGGCCCGCCATCAGCACCACGGCCGGCGGCTGAGCGGCCAGGTTAAGCACCTGGTTCTCTTCGCCCATCGCCGAAACCAGTTCGTTACGAACGATTTTGACGAACTCCTGACCCGGGGTCAGGCTCTTGTTAACTTCATGACCAACCGCCTTCTCTTTTACGCGGTTGATAAAATCACGAACAACCGGCAACGCCACGTCTGCTTCCAGCAGCGCCATGCGCACTTCGCGCAGCGTTTCCTTGATGTTCTCTTCAGTAAGGCGTCCGCGGCCGCTGATGTTGCGCAGCGTGCGCGACAAACGATCGGTTAAATTATCAAACATTGTCTCTCGCCTGAGTAGAAACGTTGGGTCGCATTGAGCGACACATACACAGAATTTTGCCGGAGTATAACATGAAGGCGCCTTTGTTGTTATGCAACGGTTGGAGCAGGCGTCACGTAACGTTATACTGCTTCTCTTTCTTATTAAGACAACTGTCGATGCCTATATGCCTGTTTTCGCACTGATCGCCCTTGTTGCCTACTCTGTCAGCCTCGCGCTGATTATTCCCGGACTGCTGCAAAAAAACAGCGGCTGGCGGCGCATGGCTATTCTTTCGGCGGTCATTGCACTGATAAGCCACGCGTTTGCGCTGGAATCACGCATTATTCCCGGCGACGGCAGCGTGCAAAACCTGAGCGTCCTCAACGTCGGCTCGCTGGTCAGCCTGATGATCTGTACGGTAATGACCATCGTCGCGTCTAAAAATCGCGGCTGGCTGCTGCTGCCGATTGTCTATACCTTCGCGCTGATCAATCTGGCCCTCGCCACCTTTATGCCTAATGAATTCATTACGCATCTGGAGGCGACGCCGGGGATGCTGGTGCATATCGGCCTGTCGCTGTTTGCCTACGCGACGCTGATTATCGCCGCGCTTTACGCCATGCAGCTCGCCTGGATTGACTACCAACTGAAAAACAAAAGGCTGGCGTTCAACCATGAAATGCCTCCGCTGATGGTCATTGAGCGTAAGATGTTCCACATCACGCAGATAGGCGTGGTGCTGCTGACGCTCACGCTCTGCACGGGCCTGTTTTACATGAAGAACCTGTTCAGCGTGGAGAATATCGATAAAGCAGTGCTCTCCATCATCGCGTGGTTTGTCTATATTGTCCTGTTGTGGGGCCATTACCATGAAGGCTGGCGCGGTCGTCGCGTCGTCTGGTTCAACGTCGCGGGTGCGGGCATTCTCACCCTTGCCTATTTTGGCAGCCGCTTCATACAGCAATTTGCTGGCTAAGTAACAAAAGGAGTTCCCCCTGGAACACATCTCTACCACCACGCTGATCGTTATCCTGATCGTCATGGTGGTCATCTCCGCCTATTTCTCCGGCTCGGAAACCGGCATGATGACCTTAAACCGTTACCGGTTGCGTCATCGTGCTAAACAGGGTAACCGTGCCGCCCGTCGCGTTGAAAAACTGCTCCGCAAACCGGATCAGCTGATAAGCCTGGTGCTTATCGGCAACAACCTTGTCAACATTCTGGCCTCAGCCCTCGGCACCATCGTTGGGATGCGTCTGTACGGCAACGCCGGGGTGGCGATTGCCACCGGCGTGCTGACGTTTGTGGTGCTGGTGTTTGCCGAAGTACTGCCAAAAACCATCGCCGCGCTTTACCCGGAAAAGGTGGCCTACCCGAGCAGCTTCCTGCTGGCGCCGCTGCAGATCCTGATGATGCCGCTGGTCTGGCTGCTGAACATGGTGACGCGCGTTTTGATGCGGATGGTGGGAATCAAAGCGGACGTCACTATCAGCAGCGCGCTCAGCAAAGAAGAGCTGCGCACCATTGTGAACGAATCCCGCTCGCAGATCTCCCGGCGCAATCAGGATATGCTCCTGTCGGTGCTGGATCTGGAAAAGGTGAGCGTGAACGACATCATGGTGCCGCGTAACGAAATCGTCGGTATCGACATCAACGACGACTGGAAAGCCATTGTCCGCCAGCTGACGCACTCCCCGCACGGGCGCATCGTGCTGTATCGCGACTCGCTGGATGACGCCATCAGCATGCTGCGCGTGCGCGAAGCCTACCGTCTGATGACCGAGAAAAAAGAGTTCACCAAAGAGGTGATGCTGCGCGCCGCCGACGAGATTTACTACGTGCCGGAAGGAACCCCGCTCAGCACGCAGCTGGTGAAATTCCAGCGCAACAAGAAGAAGGTCGGCCTGGTGGTCAACGAGTACGGCGATATTCAGGGGCTGGTGACGGTCGAAGATATTCTGGAAGAGATTGTTGGGGATTTTACTACGTCAATGTCTCCTTCCCTTGCGGAAGAGGTCACCCCGCAAAACGACGGTTCGGTGCTGATTGACGGTAGCGCGAACATTCGGGAACTCAACAAAGCCTTTAACTGGCATTTGCCGGAAGATGAAGCTCGTACCATGAACGGGATGATTCTGGAAGCGCTGGAAGAGATCCCGGCGGCGGGCACGCGGGTGCGCATTGAGCAGTACGATATTGATATCCTGGACGTGCAGGACAATATGATTAAGCAGGTGAAGGTGCTGCCCGTCACGCCACTTCGGGAAAGTATTGCCGAATAAAACGTAGGCCGGGTAAGGCGAATGCCGCCACCCGGCACTACAGGTAGCAAATTACGCTTTCGCTTTCGCGACGGTCACCATCGCAGCG
Organism: Enterobacter asburiae; assembly: GCA_011754535.1. Classification (NCBI taxonomy): domain Bacteria; kingdom Pseudomonadati; phylum Pseudomonadota; class Gammaproteobacteria; order Enterobacterales; family Enterobacteriaceae; genus Enterobacter; species Enterobacter asburiae. The sequence goes on from JAAQVN010000001.1 coordinate 3,705,620, forward strand.
CGAATGGTACGGCCGTTCAGGGTGTAACCTTTCTGCATCACGCCCAGCACTTTACCGGCTTCAATCTCTTCAGATTCAACCATCGCGATGGCCTGGTGAACGTTTGGATCCAGCGGCACATCGGTATCCGCAATCACTTCCACGCCAAACTTACGCACCACGTCGAGCATGGATTTCAGCGTCAGTTCGATACCTTCGATCATCGCCGCGTTGTCCGGATTCGCTTTGTCAGCCACTTCCAGCGCGCGATCGAGGCTATCGATCACCGGCAGCAGTTCGTTGACGAATTTCTCCAGCGCAAATTTATGCGCTTTCTCAACGTCCTGCTCGGTACGACGACGCAGATTTTCCATTTCCGCCTTGATGCGCAGAACGGTGTCGCGTTCGCGATTCTGTGCTTCTACCAGTTGGGCTTCCAGATTCGCAATTTTTTCATCGCGCGGGTCCACCTGCTCAGCAGATGCGTCAGGCTCTACAGCCTCAACCTCATCGTGCTGTTCCGTGATAATTTCTTCAGGGGCTTGCCCCTCAGGCGTTTTCTGTTCTTTACTACTCATGAATTTCTCCGCGTTTTTCTGCATTCATCTCGCTAACTTCGCTTATTATGGGGATCAGTTTCCTGGATTCAAGGGAACAAGAGAGATTGTCATCATTCATCAGGCACAAGGACCTCCAGAAAATGAATAATCATTTCAGGTGTATTGGGATCGTCGGGCATCCGCGTCACCCTACCGCATTGACGACACATGAAATGTTGTATCGCTGGTTGTGTAGCAAAGGCTATGAAGTGATGGTCGAGCAGCAGATTGCGCAGGAACTGCAGCTGAAGAGCGTCAAAACCGGCACGCTGGCGGAAATTGGCCAACAGGCCGATCTCGCCGTGGTGGTGGGCGGCGACGGCAATATGCTCGGCGCGGCACGCACGCTGGCGCGTTATGACATCAAGGTCATCGGTATCAACCGCGGCAATCTCGGCTTTTTAACCGACCTCGACCCGGACAATGCGCAACAGCAGCTGGCCGACGTGCTGGAAGGTCACTATATCAGTGAAAAACGTTTCTTACTGGAAGCGCAGGTGTGCCAGCAGGACTGTCAGAAGCGCATCAGCACCGCGATTAACGAGGTGGTGCTTCACCCCGGTAAAGTGGCGCACATGATTGAGTTCGAAGTTTATATCGATGAAATCTTTGCCTTCTCCCAGCGTTCTGACGGGCTGATTATCTCCACGCCAACCGGCTCAACCGCCTACTCACTTTCTGCGGGCGGCCCGATCCTGACGCCCTCTCTTGATGCCATCACCCTGGTACCGATGTTCCCGCACACGCTCTCCGCCCGCCCGCTGGTGATTAACGGAGACAGCACGATACGTCTGCGCTTCTCGCACCGCCGTAACGACCTGGAGATCAGCTGCGACAGCCAGATCGCGCTGCCGATCCAAGAAGGTGAAGATGTTCTTATTCGCCGGTGTGATTACCACCTGAATTTGATTCACCCGAAAGATTACAGCTATTTCAATACATTAAGCTCGAAGCTTGGCTGGTCAAAAAAATTGTTCTGATTTTGCATCCAGGACTTTACTGTATAAAAAACCAGTTTATACTGTATGAAAACACAGTTATGGTTTTTCATACAGGAAAACAATTATGCTGGCACAACTGACCATCAGCAACTTTGCCATTGTTCGTGAGCTTGAGATCGATTTCCACAGCGGCATGACGGCGATCACCGGGGAAACCGGTGCGGGTAAATCCATTGCCATTGATGCCCTCGGCTTGTGCCTTGGCGGCCGTGCAGAGGGCGACATGGTGCGCATGGGCGCAAACCGTGCCGACCTGTGCGCGCGTTTCTCTCTGAAAGACACCCCTGCGGCCCAGCGCTGGCTGGAACAGAATCAGCTCGAAGATGGACGTGAGTGTTTACTTCGCCGCGTGATCAGCAGCGACGGACGCTCACGTGGCTTTATCAACGGCACGGCGGTCCCGCTCTCCCAGCTCCGCGAACTCGGCCAGCTGCTTATCCAGATCCACGGTCAGCATGCGCATCAGCAACTCGTCAAACCAGAACAGCAGAAAGCCCTGCTTGATGGCTATGCGGGTGAGTATGCGCTTACTCAACTTATGGCGGAACACTACCGCTTGTGGCATCAGAGCTGCCGCGAGCTCGCCCAGCACCAGCAGCAAAGCCAGGAGCGCGCCGCGCGTGCGGAGCTGCTGGCGTACCAGCTTAAAGAGCTGAACGAATTCAACCCGCAGGCGGGTGAGTTTGAGCAAATCGACGAAGAGTACAAGCGCCTGGCCAACAGCGGCCACCTGCTCTCAACCAGCCAGAATGCCCTCAACATGCTGGCTGATGGCGAAGACGTGAATCTCCAAAGCCAGCTGTATAATGTCCGTCAACTGGTCACCGAACTGGCCGGCATGGACAGCAAGCTTTCTGGCGTGCTGGATATGCTGGAAGAGGCCGCGATTCAAATCTCTGAAGCCAGTGACGAACTGCGTCACTACTGTGAGCGGCTGGACCTCGACCCGAACCGTCTGTTTGAGCTGGAGCAGCGCCTTTCCCGTCAGATCTCACTGGCGCGCAAGCACCATGTTACGCCGGAAGAACTGCCAGGCTACTATCAGTCTCTGCTGGAAGAACAGCAGCAGCTTGACGATCAGGCTGATTCGCAGGAAACCCTCTCTCTGGCCGTTAACCTGCATCATCAGCAGGCGCTGACCACGGCGAAAAAGCTGCATGAGATCCGCCAGCATTACGCTCAGGAGCTCGGCCAGCACATCACCGATAGCATGCACACGCTGGCGATGCCGCACGGTGTGTTCACCATTGATGTCCGTTTTGAAGAGAACCACCTGACGGCAGAAGGAGCGGATCGCATCGAGTTCCGCGTCACTACCAACCCGGGGCAGCCGCTGCAGGCTATCTCCAAAGTGGCCTCCGGCGGTGAACTGTCGCGTATTGCGCTGGCGATTCAGGTGATTACCGCGCGTAAAATGGAAACCCCGGCGCTGATTTTCGATGAAGTGGATGTCGGCATCAGCGGCCCAACGGCGGCGGTGGTAGGTAAACTGCTGCGCCAGCTAGGTGAATCAACGCAGGTGATGTGTGTCACCCACCTGCCGCAGGTCGCGGGCTGCGGTCATCATCACTTCATCGTCAGTAAAGAAACCGACGGCGAAATGACCGAAACGCACATGAAGCCGCTGGATAAACGTGCGCGTCTGCAGGAGCTGGCACGCCTGCTCGGCGGCAGCGAAGTCACGCGTAATACCCTCGCGAACGCGAAAGAACTGCTGGCGGCATAAACTTTTTCGGGATCTCAGGGTCATACAGAACAACAAAAACGCCGCCAGACCGGTTTCAAAGTGGGGCAAGGTCTATTATCATCGGCATATTACATATGAGCCGCGTTCTGCTCGGGCCCGAAAAGGAATCAAATCACTATGCGTTGTAAAATGCTGACCGCTGCCGCAGCGGTTCTTCTGATGTTGACCGCAGGCTGTTCCACTCTGGAGAAAGTGGTTTACCGTCCTGACATCAACCAGGGGAACTACCTTACCCCTAACGATGTGTCCAAAATCCGTGTGGGGATGACACAACAGCAGGTCGCTTATACACTGGGAACCCCGATGATGACCGATCCATTCGGCACTAATACCTGGTTCTATGTATTCCGTCAAAAGCCGGGTCATGAAGACGCGACCCAGCAGACCCTGACGCTGACCTTCAGCAGCGCCGGCGTGTTGACCAACATCGACAACAAGCCTGCCCTGACCAAATAATCAGAAGTCAGAAATACAAAAAAGGTGCTCAATGAGCACCTTTTTGCATTTCTTTTATCCCCTCGTCCCTTTGGGGAGAGGGTCAGGGTGAGGGGAAAACACGCTACTTACCCGCTTTCTCCGCACGCTGGCGACGCAGCTCTTTCGGGTCGGCGATCAGCGGACGATAAATCTCCACCCGGTCTCCCTCTTTCAGCACGTCGCCAAGCTTCACCGGACGGCTGTATATCCCGACCTTATTCTTCGCCAGGTCGATATCGCTACGAAGCTCAAGGATACCGGACGCGAGGATAGCCGCTTCTACGGTTGCCCCCTCTTCCAGCGTCACGCGCTGCAGATACTGCTTCTCCGGCAGCGCGTATACCACTTCAACAGCGATCTTATGCGACACTGTAAACCTCTTTGGCGCGGGTGGTGAACGCCTGAACCATATTCGACGCCAGCTCTTTAAAGATGCGGCCAAACGCCAGCTCAATCAGCTTGTTGGTGAACTCAAAGTCCAGATGGAACTCAATGCGGCAGGCATCAGCGCTCAGAGGTGTGAACTTCCACCCCCCCATCAGCGTTTTAAACGGGCCATCCACCAGATGCATCAAAATACTCTGATTGTTGGTCAGCGTATTGCGGGTGGTGAACGTCTTGCTGATACCCGCTTTGGAGACATCCACCGCCGCAGTCATCTGCGTCGGGCCAGACTCCAGAACGCGGCTCCCGGTACATCCCGGGATAAACTCTGGATAAGACTGAACATCGTTCACTAACTGATACATTTGTTCCGCGCTGTAAGGCACAAGCGCAGTACGGCTAATCTGAGGCATAGCATTTTCCATGGTCACACAACGGACAAATAATAACATTTATCACCTGTTAAAAAAACGCTAAGGCTCATCTCGTGCTAAGATAGCGCGTTAGACCTCACAGGACGCAATGAGGTGACTTTTTGAAATCAGATTACCGACGGCTTTACGACACTTATGACGAAGAAAAAAGCACATAAACCAGGCTCGGCGACCATTGCGCTCAACAAGCGTGCTCGCCACGAGTATTTCATTGAAGAAGAATTCGAAGCTGGCCTTGCGTTGCAGGGCTGGGAAGTAAAATCGCTGCGCGCCGGGAAAGCCAACATCGGCGACAGCTACGTGATCCTTAAAGATGGCGAAGCCTTCCTGTTCGGCGCGAACTTTACGCCGCTGACCGTCGCCTCGTCACACTACGTATGTGACCCAACGCGCACCCGCAAGCTGCTGCTGAACAAGCGTGAGCTGGAATCCCTCTACGGACGCATCAACCGTGAAGGTTTCACCGTGGTCGCCCTGTCGCTGTACTGGAAAAACGCCTGGTGCAAAGTGAAAGTTGGCGTCGCGAAAGGTAAAAAACAGCACGATAAACGTACTGACCTGAAAGAGCGCGAGTGGCAGTTGGATAAAGCGCGCATCATGAAAAACGCAGGACGTTGATTCTGCACACTTATTGTACTATTCAATAAGTTAGCGTTCCGGGCTGGTATCCAGGAAGTGAAATCTGGTATACTCAGTTCAACACTATTGGGGCTGATTCTGGATTCGACGGGATTTGCGAAACCCAAGGTGCATGCCGAGGGGCGGTTTGCCTCGTTAAAAGCCGCAAAAAAATAGTCGCAAACGACGAAAACTACGCTTTAGCAGCTTAATAACCTGCTCTGAGCCCTCTCTCCCTAGCTTCCGCTCTTAAGACGGGGATCAAAGAGAGGTCAAACCCAAAAGAGATCGCGTGGAAGCCCTGCCTGGGGTTGAAGCGTTAAAACTAATCAGGCTAGTTCGTTAGTGGCGTGTCTGTCCGCAGCTGGCGTGCGAATGTAAAGACAAACTAAGCATGTAGTACCGAGGATGTAGAAATTTCGGACGCGGGTTCAACTCCCGCCAGCTCCACCAAAATTCTCCATCGGTGATTACCAGAGTCATCCGATGAAGTCCTAAGAGCCCGCACGGCGCAAGCCTTGCGGGCTTTTTTGTGCCCTCAGTTTGTCCCCCGAAGTCTGAACTCGACTAATTAAATCCGAACCTTTTAGGCACCTTGTTAGGCACCTCATAAAGCTTTATTGTTTTTGAGGTGCCTAAAACTATGGAAACCCGGCAATGGCAAGACAAACTAAACCTCTCTCCGTTAAGGAAATCGAATCTGCCAAACCTAAGGAAGTAGACTATGTGCTCTATGATGGCGATGGCCTTGAGCTACTGATCAAATCCAGCGGAAGTAAAATCTGGCAATTTCGCTACATTCGCCCTGTCACTAAGAAACGAGCGAAGAAGAGCATTGGTCCCTACCCGTCAGTTACCCTTGCCGATGCCAGAAACTACAGAGCAGAGTCTCGCTCACTCCTGGCGAAACAAATCGATCCACAGGAACATCAGCAGGAACAACTTCGCAGTTCGCTGGAAGCCAAAACCAATACTTTCCAGCTCGTGGCTGAACGTTGGTGGAATGTGAAGAAGGCCAGTGTGACAGAGGACTATGCGGAAGATATCTGGCGCTCTCTTGAAAGAGATGTCTTTCCTGCGATTGGCGACGTTAGCGGAACTGAAAAAAGGTCAGTATGAGCTATGTACTGAAACGTTCATCTACTGTCCGGATAGAATCACTCAGCTAAAAATGGCCGCGTACTGGCTGGCGATACGTGCAGGAAGCGGCTGGATTCGAAAACGGACGCTCAAGGCTGTTCAGTCGAATCTGTAAGAGCCAGTCAGCGCGCCATGTATTAACGCACCTGATAATTTGCAACGTCTCTCCCTGGCACAAAGCTGACATCCCAACCTGTATCAGATCATTAAAATTGCCATAAGTTAAGCCAGTAACTCTCTGGTATGACGTAGCGCTTGCGCATCAGGCTGGACAACCAAATTTGATGTTCGCTGAAAGCTGGTTGGTCCCAGGCGCAATGCCTATTGTCAGCTTGCAGGTGAAATAATAACAGAAGGCCTAGGCAATGCGTGTTATATGCGAGTATGAAAACCTCCACACTGGTGGTTGAGAGGCATGGCATGAAATTACGAATCACAAGAGCAATCGGCCTCAGCAAGTTCTCGCCACGTTGGGTTAAGGTTATCTGTTTACGATTAGCAAAAAATGATATTGAGCGCTCCCTCAATGCTCTTCTGGCCAACATTGATGAATCTGAGCTCTCTCCAGAGCAAGTCAAAGCGTTTAGGGAATGCGTTGACAGGATTAACCTGGCACGGGGTAAGGGGATGCAGGCGTGAGCACTTTTAATTAAGCATTTTTCGATGTTGCTTTGGCAATGATGGCTTTTATCCAAAAAATTTGGCAGGTGAAAAGTAATCTAAGCGTTTGATAAAAGGTAAGCCCAAACCATATATGCGCGGCGCGTTTGCAGCGCAAGTATCGATGACAGGCCGACACGGGCGGAGCTCTCGAAAGCCACATATGAGCCAATGAAGGCTGATGGGAGCTCATAGGGATTAAACTGTCCACTATAAGCGAAAAACGGACCTTCAAATCCGAACCGGTTCAATTGATTAACCTTGGCTGTCAGTCAAGCCATCGTTAACATGAATCCGATCGAAAATTCCTTATCGCATTTTTACAAATACGCAGTGGCAAGAAAGATAGATTCTGGCTCATGACAAGTTGAGTTGTTCATTTGTATAAAGAGTCTTCGCCTTCAGGACGCGTTTTGAACCTGCGATGCATCCACAGGTATTGCTCAGGAGCACGGAGAATTTCACGCTCGATGATCTTGTTCATATAAGCCGCTGCGGCGACCTTATCTTCCCCTGGATAACCTGCCAACGGATTGCTGATATACATGTGATAACCTTTTTTATCGCTACGTCGAACCATGCTAAGTGTGATCAAGTGTGCACCAGCGAGTTTTGACAGAGCATACGTTCCGTTCGTCGTGGCTGCTTTTTTTACCGAGAAAAAAGGTGCAAAAACGCTTCCCTTAGACCCATAATCCTGGTCTGGTGCAAACCAAACGGCTTCACCTGCTTTTAGCGCATGAACAAAACCTGATAAATTACGTCGATTAATCATAGCCTTATTTGAACGCATACGCCCTTTTGTCTGTACCCATTCCATTAATGGATCATTGTGTGGGCGATACGTTGCCATCATAGGATGGCATAACCCCATTATTCTTCCACACAACTCAAGGGACATAAAATGAATCCCGACAACCATTACTCCTCTTGTCGCACCGGTCAGGTTTTCAAGCCCTTCGACATCAAACCATTTTTTGACTCTCGCATCGCTCCAGAACCAGGCCATTCCTGTTTCCATCAGTCCCAGCCCGAGAGAAACAAAGTTTTTATTGACCATCTGGCTCCGGGCAAACGGTGTCATCTCGGGAAAGCACAGTTCGATATTTCTAATCGCAATTCCTTCCCGGCGTTTCAGAAAGGGTCTGGATATTTTTCCAAGGCCTGAGCCCAGAGTATGTAAAACCGGGTAAGGAAGTTGAACGAGAAGCCACAGCAGACCCAAACCAGACCAGGTAAGCCAGTGGCGAGGATGAAGTAAATTATGAGTAAAAGTCTGTGCCATAAATTTCCTTAATGCTAATGAAGGTTATAACGCAAAAGGAAAACAATGAAGCAATTTGTCTTTAGCGATACATTTTGTTTTAGACAATTTAAAGTCATCTAAATTCAGAAAAAAATAACTTTGCAATGACTGGTAAAGAATTTAAAGAGTCAGGAATGAATTGTAAGCCAGCAAAGTTATTCTGTTATAAATCCATGTTTTATCATTGATACTCAAGAAATTGTCTTCTTGATTCATCATCATCAAGGTACTCAAAAGAAAGAAGCCGAATTTTGGTAAGTTTATAAAACCACTCACAATCGTTTCGTTGAATAATTTCGCCTGGTTTGAAACATATCCCGGATGCCACCCGAATAATCGCATATTTACCATTACTAAACCTGACCCGGTGAATACAGAAAGGTTGGCCAGCCTGCCCGTGACAGCTGTTCGACAGGATATGTCCTTCAATAAAAACAGATTTTTTAGATTTCATTATCATACCCTCGACAACTGCAGTACAGGAGGAACGTTGTCATTTTCCGACATCACTGACGTTACGTGGCAGAAGCCGTTCAGCCGCCGATACACCAGCATTCTGAAGGTCTGAACAACAGTCCGCAGGCAGGGCACTCAAGAACCGCATCTTTTCTTAGTTTACCTGCTTTCTGATCGGCTCTGTATGCGCATACCGGGCAGGCAACATGAACCGGTCTTTCTTTAAAATACCTGAGCCCATTTGTATAAGACATAAATAATTCTCTGAGAAATATAGTAATTATTATACGCTTTAATATAAAAATAACTGGCATAAGTTATGTTAAGTTGTGTCTGAATGAGGTTGACGTGTCCGTCCCGAAGAGTTGCTGAGCGTCAGGAGCACCAGTTTAACCGGATCTTCTTCAGCAACCAGGACCGTCAACTCGCTGTCTATACCACTCTCACGATGGGCAAAAACGCTGTAGCCAAAACCATGGCGGGTCAGGTAATCACCGTGTCCGCGAACAGGTAAAGCCGTCGGCGACCAGCACTCCCCGCTCTCTTCATCGCGCAGGTAAAATGCCTCGCCGCTGCGATCGCTCACCGGATCGTTCTCCCACGGCGTCAACCGGTATTCATGGGCATTCTCATACCAGGTATAGGCCTGCCCTGCCTCTGAGATCACACTGCCAAAACGAGAATTTGCCAGTATGTTCGACCAGGGAGCCGGTGTAAGCGCATTTTCCCGAAGGACGATCTGATACTCCCGCCCATCCTGAGAAAATCCACCGTACCCATTGAAATGGCATAACTGACTGGTATCAGGGCTCCAGTCCGTATGTTGATTACGCTCGCGCACAGCACGCGGAATGAATGCCCTTGCCGGCGATTTCAGGGTATGAATACGCTGGTTAAGCTGCTCATTAATACCCCCTGCGCGGTCATCAAGATAAAGACAGGCCACGCTCATCAAAAGCAACTTATCCTCAGCGGAGAGATGCTCACCGTTCCGGACAAAAAGCCCGCCCTTTTTATCCAGCAGACTGGCTTCAGACCCGGCATAAATTAACTCCATAATCTGATTTTGTAATCCCTGCTGGTAGCCGCCGGGGCTGTTATTCAGAATAACCAAATCAACATCCAACCCTTTCTGTCTCCAGTAACGGTGTGCCTGAATCAGTGTGGTCACTGAGGTGATACTTTCCTCGCTGGTTATACTCAGCAGCACTATCGGCAGATCCCCTGAAATTGCCCAGCCCCACAGTCCGGACTGGCCACGCCGGTTGCGGCCTATCGCCTGGCCTTCGGCGCGCAGCTCCTGGACAGGGTAAAGCACAGCGCTGGCGAGACTATTGAACAACGTGGCATCATCTTCACTGGCGTTCATCTGGCGCAATACCACCAGACTGTGAGACCAGGCCAGTTCAAAGACGCGATCGGCGATAGGGTAATCGCGATATTTCTCCAGCAACGCCAGGCTCTGCTGACGGGTCTCGCTGATGCCATAAATGATATCAATCGTAACCGGCTGCCCTGGCTGCAGAATGATGGCGTTGCGAATTGCCAGTATCGGATCCAGCACCGAGCCCGACGTGTTGCCTAGCATCCCTCCCGTCTCTATTGCCTGTGCATTCGCAGGGTTTCTGCCACGTCCAATAAACCTTGCCCTGTCCGTTTCAAACGACACGTTATGTCGGTTATCGCCGTGCACCACCATCATGTGAAACAGGCAAGGGCCCGGTTCATCCGGTGAGCGCGGGCGCCGGTGGCAAAGAATAGCGTCACGCTCAGGAGCCAGCTCAGTCTGAATAAACAAATTGCTGAATGCCGGGTGTGCCAGATCGCTGGCATCAGGTGCCAGTACCACTTCAGCATAGGTTGTCAGCTCCAGAGAGCGAGGCTTACGACCACGATGAATCAGTGTGAGCCGTCGCAATTCAACATCATCCTCAGGAGAGATCACCACCTGAGTTTTGACGCTGAGTCCCCCTAAGCTGCGTCTGAATTCTGCCCCCGCATCGGTGAACAACACTTCCTCGTCTTGTCCGCTGGTGTAGCCTGTTGGTTGCCAGGTATTGCTCCACACATCTCCCGTCTGGGTATCGCGGATGTAGCAGAATGCTCCCCAGTTATCACGGGTGGTATCACTGCGCCAGCGCGTTAGTGCAATATCATTCCAGCGACTGTAACCACCGCCGCCCGCGGTCAACATCAGATGATAATGGCCGTTGGACAGGAGTTGAATATCCGGGGCGGGGGTATCCACGCTATAGAAAATACGGGGTGCATAGCGAACGGGTTTGACCATGCCCTCATGAGATTCAAAATGACGGCGCGGACTGTACAGATCGACCGCATCCGGCACACGCTCCTGTAACAGCAGGCTCGCTGACCGGAATACCGTGCTGGACATAAAGCGTTCAGTCATGGGGGCGTCAAGCAGCACATGAGCCAGCGCCTGAAATGCCATACCCTGGTGATGCGCCATCCAGGACTGTACCACCGCATAGAGCTGACCGGTTGCAAGACGTGAGGGGGTATAGTCCAGCGCTTCATAAAAACCGTATTCTCCGCGTGCACCATTTTTTTGCAGCCTGAACAGGTTCTCACAGGCTCTCTGTGGGGAAACCATCAGCGCCAGCAGCGTGGCGTAAGGAGCAACAACCATGTCATCGGCAAGTCCCCTGCGTAGACCGAGCCCCGGTACGCCAAATGCCTGATACTGATAATTATGCTGAACATCAAAAGCATGATAGCCAGACTCTGAAACACCCCATGGTACCCCGCGTTCTTTCCCCCAGTGAATCTGGCGCATAACCGCCGACTGACTCATTTCATCGAGCAGGCTGCCGGGCCAGGTGGGCATCACCAGATTCGGCATCAGATATTCAAACATGGATCCGCTCCATGACATCAGGGCAGTTTCATTATCAATCGTGGTAAACAATCGACCCAGCGCGTACCAGCTTTTAAGAGGCAGCTGATTAGTCGCAATGGCAAGAAAACTGGTCAGGCGGATTTCAGACGGCAGGAGATCGTAGTGGCTCTTGTCAGGCATATTGGTGTCACAGTTATAACCGACGCTGAGCAGACTGGTTGCTTCACTGTACAGAAAGGCGAAATCCATCCGGGCATGCTCATCCAGCCGCTGTTCCAGCTCGGTGATAATATTGAGTCGCATTCGGGCCTGCTCCGCCACTGACGCCGGAGGCGTTCCTGTACCGGTTAATGTCGGACGGGCAAGCTCGCTCAGCGTCGGCAGCGTCTGTTCATTCCAGGATGCAGGCAACCAGCCAAGCAACAGAGACCACTCATGGCAAAGCTGAACCAGTTGATGCTCCAGATATCCAGCCCAGCGCATCTGAAGAGGAGATCCCTGATGACATGCGCTGGTCAGATGGTTGCACTGGGTGCGCATGCTTTTCAGTTCGCTGAAAAGCGCCTGCGGAGAGAGCGACACCGCGTTCAGGCAATGCTTGCGCAGCAGTCTCAGGCTGTCAGGTGGGTTCTTACCCCACTGTTTTTCCAGAATATCCAGCGTATCGTTCAGTCCTGCCAGTATCTGTTGGTTGCTTAAAACAGGCTGATGACGCATGGCGGACAGGCCTGCACGCAGGGTCAATAAATGCCCGGCCATATTGCCGCTGTCGACGCTGGAGATATAGCGTGGACTTAGGGGGACCAGCGTACGGGTGTCATACCAGTTGTAGAGATGGCCCCGGTAGTGCTCCATTTTATCCATCGTGTCGAGCGTGAGCGACACGCGCCGGAGCACCTCTCCGCCAGGCAGGTAGCCAAAGTCCCATGCCGTCAGGTTAGCCATAAGTGAAAGACCAATATTGGTAGGAGAAGTTCGGTGTGCCACCGTCGGTTGTGGTATTTCCTGATAATTATCAGGCGGAAGCCAGTTCTCTTTTGCTGTGGCAAATGTTTCAAAAAAAGCCCAGATTTCACGGCTTGTCTGGCGTAACAGCTGTTTTTGTTCCTGATTAGGCGAAAAAAACTTACGCACGGGCTGGCGACTCAGCCAGCTCATCAGCAGCGGTGCCACACACCATACCAAACCGATCGGTAACGCAATCCCCAGCAGCTGTGGGGCAAATTGTCCGGTCAGTATTGTCAGCGCCACGCCACCGGCAACGTTCAGCCACATCGCCTGATAAAAACGTGCAACAGTGGGTCTGGCCTGACTGCTGTCCTGGCTGTGGCTGACCCACTGGCTGAGGTGACGCCTGCTTATCCCCAGTCGCCATAGCGTCACGGCGATCGCTTTCAGCGAATATCCGGCTTCGTGCGGCAGTATCGCAAAATTAAGGCTGATACCTGACAGACGCTTAAGCGCGCCCGCCCCCACCAGTAACAGATGCGGCTTCACGCGGCGACGCAGGGGTTTATGCAGAAGGTCGTGGCTAATGCAGAGGATGGCTGGCAGCAGCCATATCAGCAACAGTATGCCCAGCCAGTAAACCGGATTGGGTACCCAAAGCAGAGTGAAGAACAGCAATACCAGTAAGGAGGGGGCGACCAGACTGCGACGTAGATTATCGAGTAATTTCCAGTAAGAAAGCGCGGTCAGCGGATTCCTGACCCGGGTTCCATCGGCTTTTCTGACGCGTGGTTTTAGCCAGTTAAGCAGTTGCCAGTCACCCCGGATCCAGCGTGAACGTCGTGCAACATCCGACAGATAATTATTAGGGTACTGTTCGTACAGTAACACCTCGCTCAGCAGACCCGAACGTGCATAGCATCCTTCAAGCAGATCGTGGCTGAGTACCAGATTTTCCGGGCAGATGTTGGTAGTGGCCTGCATAAAAATATCAACATCGTAAATCCCTTTGCCCACAAACGAGCCTTCCCCAAAGAGATCTTGATAAATATCCGAAGACATCATCGAATAAGGGTTATTGCCCGGTACGCTGCTGCGCAGGGCTGCGTAACGCCCCTGACCGTTGCGTGGTATCTCCTCCGCAAGACCGGGCTGTAAAATACCGAATCCTTTGACAACCCTCTGGCGTACCGGATCATACTCAGGCGTATTCAGCGGATGCGCCATCGTCGCGACGAGTTTGTATGCCGTATCGCGCGGGAGCACCGTATCGCTGTCCAGGGTAATAACGTATTTTATGTGACCCGGTAAAAGGTGGGCAGGCATCTCTGCAACGCTGACGAATTGCGTTCCGGGATGGCGCAACCAGCTGTTCAGTAACGCCAGTTTTCCCCGCTTGCGTTCATAGCCCATCCACGCTCCTTCCGAGGGGTTCCATTCAGGCTGGCGATGTAACAGATAAAAACGTGGTCGGCCGGAGGGGTAGCGGCGATTAAGCGCCTGCGTATCGGCGATAGCCTGTCTGAGCAGCGCGTGACTTTCCGGCGAGGGTTCATTTTCAGAATCAGCAAAATCAGTGAGCAGCGCGAACCTGAGATTTTCGTTTTCATTCCCCAACCAGCAGACTTCAAGGCTGGTGAGGAGCTGGCTGAAACTTTCGTGGCTGGTCAACATGCAGGGAATGACTAACATGGTGGCACTGTCAGCGGGAATACCGGCTGAAAAATCCATCCCCGGCAAGGGGCGAGGAACGCGAAAACGGGTGGTTGCATCACTGAGCAAATCGCTCATTAACTGAGTTAATGCGATAATCAGAGGTAATATCACCGCGATCAATAGCCAGTCTGCGCCCTGCATGGCGGTTTCGTGCAATATTGCTGCGGTCGCTGCGGTTGTCAGCAACGCCAGGCTTCCAAGCCATGACAGCAGGGTTATTCTGTTGAAACTGTGCCGCAAGCGTATGAGCCTTGAGGCGTCTGCCAGGAGATGAATATCCAGCGCCTGTCGACCTTCGCCCGCAAGATAATAACCAACATGATGTTCCGGTGTATCGGGCGCTTTTTCCTCTGAAAGCGCCAGCACCTTCTCAGCAACCTCAGGCTCGCTGAGACCGCTGTCCCTGGCCAGAACCTCAACTACGTGCCGGTAATGATCCCGGGTATTGAAGTGCATCCGGGGATAGATGCCGGCAGGATCATTGCGTAATGCCTGTTCGACAACGCTTATCGTTTCGGCGAAATCAGCCCAGTCCGTTTCACTCAATAAACGCAGGCCCGCGATGCTGTTACTGACGGACAGCTGGCTGGCGGCAAGCTGCTGATTGAAACTATGTATGAGAACGTCAGTGGTGATCCCCTGTTCCCGAAGGCACTGATCAACCCAGGTCAGAGGTAACGACAGCGCGTTGCCATGCCCCTGCAGGCGCCGCACCAGCTCTGCGACAAACGCACTGGTTAACGGAGGTCGGGAGCGCGCCATATCGGCAACCACCATGATTAAATCACCAGGCGCACTCTCTGCGCATTCGACAATCCTTGTTATCCACGTATCAGCAAGGTTTCTGTCCTGCTGCGCTTTTATCACTTCCACACTGATACGACGAAGATTTTCAATCAGCGCAAGGCGCAGCATTCCCGGTAACGCCCAGACTTCACCCAGCGTCAGCGGCGTCACCTGTTGATAGGCAGTGAGATAGCTGGTCAGGCTGGCGGCATCCCAGCGGCCATCGCCGTGAGCAATGGCCTCAGATGCAATATGATAAATTCGTGGGCAATTCAACGGCGATACAAGCGACGGAAGACCTTTGCCAAAGCTTTTCGGCAGATGCTGGCGGACAGTGCGGATTTGTTCCTCAATCAGATAATAATTGTCCAGCAGCCATTCACCGGCGGGCATGATACTGGTCTTTTTACCCGAGTTAAGCTCATAGCAGTTTTGGGTAATGACGGCCTCATTGTCGCCAAGCCGTTTCAGAAGATAATAAGGATGCCTATCCGGTGATACTTTATGAGTCCGCGCCAGCTTCTGGCCGTAGCGTTCCATCTGGACGGTCGAAAAGAGTTCTGACCGCGGCGAGCTTTCACCGGCAGGATCGTTCGCCGAAAACGTTATGTTTTCGGCAGCATTCATCGGAATACGGGAGCGGTTAAACCACGCTCTGGGGATCATTTTCATAGCATTGCTCTGATGCGACGTTAGCGCGCAGGAGCAGTTGCGAAATCAGTTCAGAAACGTTCTCTCAGGATGGGCGTCAGGCATCAGGGATTTAACAGCTGCCGGAATCTAACATAAGTATAGGACATGAGCTCTGTTCTGCGGTTTTGGTCGAGCTAGCGTCGGGAGATAAACAGAGCCTTACATCCGGGGCAAAGCATGGTCTGGTTGAGCCGGATTTTTGACAACGGTTGTACTGATTTTAAGCCACAAACAGGACAGGCAGCAGTGGCAGTAGACGCACTGCTGAAGAATTTCATTGCGTAATTGATAACAGACATAACCATTAACCTTTCAATGAATGAGCTTCACCGTACCACATGTGGTTAAGTTTTAATCTATCTATTTTGACACACTGAAAATCAGGAAAGATAAATGTTCGCAGCCACAGGCCCCCTGAGACCGTTTATCCGTCAAAACTCTATGCGGCTTCCAGGGATGAGTAATTCTGATTCGCGAGAGTTAACGGCTGAAATGTGAAGCAGAACGTCTTTTCGTCCATCAGATGGGATGATGAGGCCTTTACCACTAAGAATATCAAAGCTTTTGACAATTCCTGTCATTTTATGGGACAAGTCAATTCCTTATTGAAAACACGTAAAGACTATACATTGAAAATGGCATTCAGCCACTTTTATTTTCCCTACAGGACCTCTGGACGGCTAAAAGATAATTTGCTTATATCGATTCCCTGTGCCTTAATGAATCCCATCAGTTCGATGTACTAATGAAAGTTAGAAATTTTCCGGGCAGTTCTCATTACCAGGCGCTATCGTTGATATCCCCTCTTTTGAGTCCATATGTTTAATCTTATACGTTTACTATCAATACAATCATGTATAACGGAGTCAGTATGACCTCTAGAATTATGGGCCTGGTTAAATGGTTTAACGAAGACAAAGGTTTTGGCTTCATCTCTCCTCTTGATGGCAGCAAAGATATCTTTGTCCATTTATCTGCACTTGATGGCGACAACTTTAAAACTTTATTTGAAGGTCAGAAAGTTGAATTCGCCATTCACCGCGGAGACAAGGGTCCTGCTGCTGCAAACGTAACACTTTGCGATAAATAAATCATTGTGGGTCTGCGATAACGATGAAGGATTATTCCTGAGTAGACAGATCCATAACTTAAATCAGATGAAAGTCGTTTATTCATAATATCTGATCAGCATATTTTTCAAAATTATGAGTATGCTAACCGATGTGATGAAGTGCAGTACTACTGCATAAAAAGTCTAAAAGCACAAACTAACCACATGTTAAATAAGAAGTGCGTAATGGCTTTGACCTTAATGGCATCTGCCAGTTAATATCCACGAGAGAACATGGTAATAGAATATGATTAAAGTCCTTGTTTTCTTTAATGCTGAATCCTGTAAAGTCATGACCGTTCTGGAAGGTATATCCTCTATCAGGCAGGAATATCCAAACGGTGAAGAAACACATCTTCGGATTATGTCTGCAGGTTTTCCTTCCTTAACTGGCGATCATGGTATTGTTTACGTGGCTACTGACAGGGAGTTAACGTCACAGGAGATACTTGATGCGGCCAGGAAATATTTATAGCATTTTTGTCATGCTCTCTGCTCCACGTTTAATTGCATGCTTACCCTATTTATCAGAATCGAACAAAAAATGAGTTGAAAACATTTATGGCCTGCTAACAGCAGGCTTTTTTTTACATTACACTTTTTAGAAACACCTCTATAAAGAGAGAGTAATTCGCTACCTTCTGACAAAATGCAGGTGTCTCTCCCCTGCGTGCCATCTTGCCATTTGTGAAAAACCTTGCTAAGCGGCGGCGCTGTCTCTCCTCATTTTAAATCTCATCAGGTGTGACTGAAGCAATAAGTTATGAGGATATAAAAAGGCTCTCCGGATGACTCCTGGCATCATAGTTTTAAGTACCTTCAAAAATGCATGGACATTTCGTATGAGTTGTAATTTAGTTCTTGCACATTCTTCTTAATTTTTCTTGCGATAAGAGATTTATATAAGTAGTCTAAACCTCGTTAATAACAATATGTCCCAATCGCATTAAAATGCTCAGTAAGAAAAATCGTGTTGATGAGCAACCGTCGACATTGGTATTTGCTGAACAACGAAAAAACTTTAAAAGGTCTCTTTATGTCAGATGCTCTAACACAGTTAAACAATATCCGTACCTTACGTTCTCAGACTCGTGAAATGTCATTAGATGTACTGGAAGATGTTCTGGAAAAGTTTAAAATTATTCTTATAGAACGACGGGAAGAAGAGACATTACGTCTTGCAAATGAAAGTCAGCGCCGCGATAAACTGGAATCACTTCGTCAGATGATGCTTGATGAGGGTATCGACCCATCCGAACTTATGGCTGTTGTTGGCTCTCCGGGTAAGGTTAAAAGGACGCGCTCCCCCCGCCCCGCGAAGTATCGATATACTGACGAAACTGGAGAGCCAAAAACATGGTCAGGTCAGGGGCGAATGCCGAAGCGGCTCTCAAAGCTGATTGCTGAAGGTGGGGAATTAAAAGATTTTGAAATCAGTTAAAAAGAACCGGGTTATACCGGTTCTTTTTTTATAGGCCGCAAGTTGCCTTAGAGAATAGTCGAGAAACATTTAGTTCCGTCGATGTAGCCGAGGAGCTGTTTTAAGGGACAAAACGGTTATCTTGCAGATCGTTACAGCGAGCGAAAAGAGAGCCATCTGGAGTTTTCATTCCGAGTCAATCAGGACAAAAAATAACGTATGTTCTTCGTGAATCCATACTGCATGAGCTTAACAACGTCTGCGATAGGCACAAAGCGGACATTCCTCAAATATCCTTTCTGCCGTCAGTTAACCCAGTCTTCAAGCGTCAGGCCCGGCACCCGCTCAAACTCCAGCACATTGTTCGTCACCAGCACGGCGCCGGCGGCAATGGCGTGCCCGGCAATCGCCGTATCGTTCGAGCCGATCGGCGTCCCGGCGAGGCGCAGCGCGACCTTGATTTCTGTAGTCGCATCCACCGCGGCGCGGTCCCAGGGCAGGATGGCATCCAGACGAGTGCAGAACGCGTCAACCAGCTGCACGTGCCGGGGCGAGGCTTTCGGGCCTGTGGCCCCGAAGCGCATCTCCGAGTAGGTGATGGCCGAGACCACGATTCGATGGCCACGCAGCACCGCCTGCTCCAGGCGCTTCAGCACCGCTTCAGGCTGCTCGCGCATGATGAACGAGCAGATGTTGGTGTCGAGCATATAGATCTTGTTCACAGGTTAAATCGTACTTCGTCGCTGACAACGTCCTCGCGCTCCGCCATAAAGTCCGGGTCTGCTTTTTCCAGCTGCGCGAACGAGCCCCAGGTCGGCCGGACGGGGCGCAGGATGATGCTGTCCCCCTCCCGGACGATCTCCAGCTTGCTCACCCCCTCAAAATCCAGATCGCGGGGCAGACGGATGGCGCGGTTATTGCCGTTTTTAAAAATGGATACGGTTCTCATGATTTTCTCCCGGGTGAGTGTGGATATGTAATGCATATCTGGAATGTTGTTCATTGCACCGGGTGCGTGCATATGTCCAGTATAGGCAGATGCTTAGCATATGTATAGGTGCAGCATATGCAGATGTTGAGGATATACGTATGTTATACCTGTGCAGATGCCCGGCATATGGATATGCCACACCTATACACATTTCTCTCTTTTTCTGCTGAGATCCGGAAAAAGGTAAAGTCGGATCTTGAGCCACGGGCAGGCAGACTTACGCCCTGTCTTGTCACCGTAGAAAAGGCATAAAAAAACCGCCGGGAAGGCGGTCTGTATGCAGCTGACAGGGTGGATCACGAGATAGCGCTGGCCAGCTTGGCCGCAAATCCGATGAAAAAGAGACCGACCAGGGCATTTCCGGTTTCAGGCAGTCTGCTGTGGCGCATCACGCCGCCAATTGAATAACACATCCCCGTCAATACGACTCCCGATGTACGCTTACGAGCAGGGGAAGAGCTTTTACAAACAAAAACCGTCCATGGTATTACACACCGATATCGTCGTTCATGGCGCTGCTCCTGGAATAATTCGCGCCATTAAAACTGAAAATTGTCGAGATTCGCCTGACGAACAGTCAAGGACCTGTCAAGAAGCGAAATTTATCTGCTTTTCAACGGGACAAAGGAAAATGAAGCCTTATCAGCAGTCCACCCTGTGGTGGCAGATGAGCACTGATCCTGCCCCCGTGGGCAACGCATATAGCTTTTGCTATGGAAAGTCCCAGCCCGCTGCCGCCCGAATGGCGTGAACGGGAAGTTTCTCCCCGCTTGAAGCGTTCAAACATGGTGCTGAGAAATTCCTCAGGGACCCCCGGCCCGTCATCACTGAAATCAATCAGACACCACTCTTTTTCAACGCGCATGTCTATCCTGAACGTCCCACCCTGACGACCATAACGGACAGCGTTTTCCATGAGAATGGTGAGTACCTGCCCCACCCTTAAGGGATCAACGTGCAGGATTGTTTTCTTTTCATATTTGAATTCTGCTCTGACTCCGGCTTCATCCATAATGGGGCTGAAACCGTGCAACCGCTCCTGAATAAGTTCACACAGATTTGCCGGGACAAAATCCATGCGAAGCTGACCGGCATCAGCAAGAGAAAGCATGTGTAAATCATTTATCAACCTGCTCAGATAGCCAAGCTGGTTCATAACCATTTGTAACTGGCGCGGTTCAGTTGTAAAAACACCATCGAGCATCCCCTGCAGGCGTCCAATTGCCGCTGTCAAAGGGGAACGTAACTCGTGGGCCATCGCAACATGAGATTCTCTCAGTTCTTTTTCATATAAAGCCAGTTGTCGGGTCATGGCGTTAAAGTCTTGCGAGAAATCGACTAATTCTGCCGGCGCATTGTCTACGCGTTCAGCCTGGGCACCAAACTGCCCCATAGTGACGGCTTCGGCTGCCCTCTTAAGATGGCCAAACTGTTTAGAAAGTGGGCGCGCATTTCTGAGGCCGAAATAAACGATAAAAGGAATGGTTACCAGGACAAGAATGCCAACCGTAATCCAGTCTGATGAGGAAACAGAAGGATCTGAAAAACGCACTCCCCACCATGTATCAACAATTTCATGGAACCGGGCAAGATCGGTTTCAGGATGTTGCCTCAGTGCAAGAAATTCTCTGAAAACATCCGGGGGCATATGCTGAGTAATCCACGTATATTGCACTGCGAAACGCAGCCACATGCAGAACGCAATGAGAATGACAGTACCGATTGCAAGAGTAAGGATGCGAATACACATCCATTGCCACAGAGTCTGATGGTTTTTTTTCATGGGTGTGAGAACCTGTATCCAAATCCACGAACATTTAGCAACACGGCAGTCATGCCTGCTGCAGCGAGTTTTTTTCTGAGATTATAAACATGCGTGTCCACCACTCTGACCAGAGCATCGCTTTCTGGTATGCAGTTTTCAAGCAGGTACTGCCTGCTGAGAGGCCGGAAAGGCGATCGAACCAGTTCTGTCAGCAGTGAAAACTCCGTGGGGGTAAGTTCAAGATGATATCCACTGCTGCTGCCATCTTTCACCGTTGCGAGCATGGTCTCGGTAAAGACCGTCAGAGACTGCCAGATTATCTTCCCGTCCGGTGAGGCGATATCTGATGAAGGATCTGTTTTTTCCGCTCTTCTCAACACTGCGTGCACCCGGGCGATGACTTCGCCGGGATGGTATGGTTTGCAGACATAATCATCGGCGCCGAACCGGAGTGTACCTATTCGATCCTCTGCGTCACCCATGGCGGTAACAATTATCACGGGGACGTCGCTCTCGCGTCTGACTGCCTGAAGCACCTCATTACCGCCGATACCCGGCAGCATCATATCCAGAAGAATCAGGTCAGGTTTCCAGAGCGCAAATTGTCTGAGCCCCTGATACCCGTCAGCAGCAGAAAGCATTCTGCTCAGCAGATAAGCTTCCAGGACTTCTGCTGCATCACTGTCATCTTCAATAACCAGTATTTTTTTTGTCTGCATTGCGCACCTTGACCATTTCTACATAAAACCCAGGCTGTTTATTGACAATCGGTTGCGATACTGAGGGCCTGGTTAATTTCACCTGCACTTGCAGGGTATCTGAAACAGAGGAATGTAAGGATGATAGGTAAAACAAGCTCGCTGTATATGGCCGGACTGGCTCTACTTTTCACTTCATACGCGCATTCAGATGACAGCGTATCGCAGGATGGCGTTACTGTCGGCGCAGGAGGTCAGTATGCTCCCCGGTATAGTGGCTCTGACAAAATGCGCCTGCAGCCTGTGCCTTTCCTGCAGGCGCGTAAAGGTGCACTCTTCTTCGATTCTCAAAAAGGTCTTGGCTATGACATTCAGAGTGATAACGGACTCTATCTGGAACATACCTTAGGCTGGGGAATGGGTCGTGCTGACCGTGATTCGGACTGGCGTGATGGCTCTGACAAGCTGAGGGGAATGGGCAATATAAAAGCCTCCGTCAATACTGCACTGGCACTAGGCTGGTCTGTCACGCCGTGGATGGTCATTGAGGGCAAAGCGACCTTGCCAGTGAGCGACAGTCAGGGAGTTAATTATCAGACTTCGCTGACATTCCTACCGGTACAAAACAAAGCTGACACTTTAGCCATACAGTCTGCGGCACTTTTTGGCGATGGACGATATATGAATACCTTTTACGGTGTCAGTGGGCAGCAGAGTTCCCGAACTGGTTATTCCCGTTATAACGCGCCAGGTGGATTTTATGGCGTAGCGACCACGGTTACATGGGGGCATCAGTTCGACGATCACTGGGGAAGTGCCATAACTGCAGGTTACACATGGCTGGGAGACCACGCTGCAGACAGCCCGATCGTATTTCGACGCGACCAGGTCATGGGTGTGATGGCCATTACCTATACCTTCTGAATCTAAAGGTAGTGAACTCAGTGCTGGATGAATGACGGAGAATATATGGCCGATAAAAAGCTTATTGACACTCTGCTTACCTGGATAAAAGGACATGCTGATAAGCAAATTACGGTTGCCGATGTGGCCTGTAAATCTGGTTATACAAAATGGTACCTTAACCGGCACTTTAAAAAGTACACAGGAAGAAGTATAGGGGTTTTAATCAGAGATGAAAAAATGAAGTCGGCTGCATCTGAGCTTATTTGCACTAACGAAAGAATTGCTGACATTGCTGAGAAATACCACTTTGAGTCTCAACAAACGTTCACTCGTGCCTTTACGCGTCATTATGGTATTTCGCCAGCCAGATACCGTCAGGCAATCCCCTCGATTAGGGATTCTAAAACAACTCTCACTGAGTTGCTTTAGCGGGTCTTCATCGTATTTTTTGTTAAAAAACTGAACGCTGAACAGTTGGTATCCCTAAGGGCTGCTGATGCAGCCCTCACAGGCCAGACTTCAATTGACTCCGATATTTCCAGTGCATCATCTACTTCAATGCCAAGGTAACGTACTGTGCTTTCGAGTTTTTTGTGCCCTAAAAGTAACTGGATTACCCGAAGGTTCTTCGTTTTTTTATAGATAAGATATGGCTTGGTTCTGCGCATTGAGAGAATCACCCTGCTTATATCTGTCCCAGATAATTGCCTTCTGTTCTGGCGTGTAGTTAATCCGTGTTCTTCGTTTCATAGCAACGTCCCCCTTGATTAAGGATAGTGTTGCATCGACCCGTTGAACTCACAGCACAAAGGGGACGTAAACTCTGAATTAACCTCTTTAACCAGAGTTTGCATTCCGCATAGCGTATGAAGCCCCCTGATGATGTAAAAGACAGATTTTTCCACTCAGTAAAATCCTTACCCGTCCCCGTCAAGGTAAATCAGTGCCTCATCAGGCAGTACGGGTACGCGATGCTTCAGCCATTTCAGCAGTATTTCTACGTTTTGCTTTCTGACAGTATTATCCGGCCAAACTAGGTAATATCCGTCACCGGTTGCCACCGCTTCCGGGAAAGGAAGTGTCAGCAGACCGCTTTTTAATGCCTCAGTGCTCAAAAGCAGGTCACCGACAGACACGCCGTGTCCGCTCAGGGCGGCAAGATTTCCCTGCTCCAGCGTATCGAAGACTTTCCCGCCACTGATGCTAAGCCCCGTAAAGCGCCCCGTCCTCTTCAGCCACCTCCGCCAGTCACGACGGTCCGGAGAGGGATGGATAAGGTCACATTCAGGAAGAGATTCCCGTGCGCTGGCAAGCATCGCAGGAGAGCAGACAGGTATCAGCCACTCGCTGAAAAGCAGCCTGCTCTCTGTCCCCTCCCCAAAATAGCCGTTGCCGAGCAGAATGGCACAGTCGTAGGGCTCACGGTTGAAATCCACCTCGTCCGTGTCCATCCAGACGCTGGTAATCTCTATCCCAGGAGTCATATGGTTTTTGCGGAAGTCGTTGAGCACATCAAGAAGCCATCTCATGGTAAGTGTTGAGGGGGCCTTAAGGCGTAAAAACTGGCTGTGACTTCTGAAGGCGTTACAGGCACGCTCTATGCTCATAAAACCCTCAGTCAGCTGTCCGGCCAGGGTGCGTCCCGCCTCGCTAACTCTTACTCGCGGTCCGTTTCGCCTGAAAAGCTCGCATTCAAACCATGCTTCAAGCGTGCGGATATGCCGGCTGACAGCACCCGGCGTAATGTTGAGTAATTCTGCTGCCTTACTGAATGAGTTCAGCCGCGCGGCTGCTTCAAAAGCCCGCAGTGCATAAAGAGGGGGTAGCGACATCAGACATCCTAATGTGAGTTTTACTCACATTAAGCGCGAGTTTTATCCGTTTTTCAACTGTCCCGCGCAGGTGAATAATCCTGCCCGAAAAGTTAACGGAGGGATTATCGTGGAAGGTACCCGTCTTTTCTTCGTCTGACTGCACCGTATCACGGTGGTCAGCTTTCCCGGACTCGACCGGGGCCAGACAGGTGCCGCACATCCCGATTTCACAGGAAATGGGTATATCAATACCGTTTTCTGTCAGCACGGTCGCAATCGATTTGTCGGCAGGGGTACTGAACCGCTGGCCAGAAGATGAAAGTGTGACGGTGAACGTGTAATATGCGCTCTGCTTTCGGATTGCTCTGCAGACCGGCGCTCCGTGCTGCGCTGAATACCTGACTCAGGTTGAGTTGGCACTTTACTGACAGAATCGCTCATGAGGGCAACCGGGCGGAGTCCGCTATGAGCGAGAGGTGGACGTACAGAACGAATTTCATTACATATGAATTAAACATTTCTTCCCTGGGAACGTCGATTGTCGTTTGGGATAGCCAGGCTTTAACCTGCTGGTAATCGTCAGTTCAGCCAGAAGAAAGAGTGTTCCGACAATGTATCCTGCACCTTTTTTACCATAATGATGCAGGCCTTCACCAAGTCACATCCTCAGGTGCCATTTCTGCATAAAGACTAAAACTGGCCATTCAAACAATCATCATTGTGGAATCAAAGTTAAACCCATATTAGTTTCATGGCATTCCATTTTTATCATGTCCTACGCGTTTTCCTCTCCTTTGTGTCTTTTTTATATGTCAATTTTGATTATGATGGCTTAACACTGAAGTATCCATCAGTAACCCTTCTGAAGAAGGTGAGGCATATTTCCGTAGATAAATCAATCAAATAACACTTTCTAAAGGAAAACGAATGAAACGTCCAAATTGGTTCCAGGTATCTGCAGAAGGCTCAAAGGCACTGGGAACTCTGCATCATTTCGCCACAACAGGAACAAATCTCCCGGAAGAGTTAATACATTTGGTTTTTTTAAGAGTATCTCAGATTAATGGCTGCGCGCATTGTATTGATATTCACACCCGCGATCTTATAAAGTGTGGCATGTCGGTAGAGAAAATAGTTCTGATTCCCGTATGGGAGGAGGCTACATATTTATTCTCGGATCTGGAGCAAGCGGCACTGGCATGGGCTGAAGAAGTTACCCGAGTAAGTGAGACACATGCTTCGGATGAAGCGTATTCTGCAGCGCTTTCAGTATTTGGTGAAAAAGATTTGGTCGATTTGACCATCGTTATTGCAACAATGAATGCACTTAATCGTATGGGCGTCAGCTTTCGAATGAAGCCGCTGGCCAAGGCATAAATTACCATTCGTTTTCTTCTCGCGATTGGTTACTCATTTCCCCCAAAGTAAAAACCGCCGAAAGGCGGTTTTTACTTTTTTAACAGCTAATGATGAATATAATCGATCTTAATATTCTTTTAAGAATGTATAATATTAGGTTAAAAATACACTATGAATACTATTTGTGTGCGATTATTACAACATATGTAAGCTTATAATTAAAAAATAAAGCCGCCAACAAGAAGTGTTGTTGACGGACATTTATTAATGTAATTCAGCACGATCCAGACCGTAAGCGCTATCCATCGATCCTGGTGCCATCTGTGATAAAATCTGGAGACGATTCCAAGCGTTGATTACAGCAATGGTGAATGTTAACTCTGATACTTCCACTTCAGAGAAATGTTCGCGCAATTCGCTGTAAAGCGCTTCGCTTACACCATTATCACCAATGCGTGTCAACGCTTCAGTCAGTGCCAGAGCAGCTTTCTCTTTGGCGCTGAACAATGGCGATTCCCGCCAGATTGCAACGTGATAAAGACGCAGTTCACGCTCCCCATGCATTTTTGCTTCTTTAACATGCATATCCAGACAAAACGCACAATGATTCAGCTGTGAGGCACGGATATCCACTAAGTGCTTAAGTTTTTTATCCAGTGAGATTTTTCCTAATGCCATAGAAGCATCGGCAAGTGTTTTAGCCAGTGCAGGAATGGTTTTAAAATGATTCACACGTGACGACATATTGTAATCCTCTTTTTAAAATAAACGATCAATGGTTTGCAGTGCATGAGGTAACGCTGTAGTACGAGCGACGGGGTCATGCGTGCCGTCTACCCGAATAAATTGCACGTCGGTAATGCCAATATATTCAAGCGCTACGCGAATGTAGGGCGTGAACTGGTCATCTGCTACAAATGGACCGTGGGCAAATACGCTGCCGCTGGCGACAACGCAATACACTTTTTTGCCGCTGACTAGTCCTATTTTTTTGCCCTCTGGCGTAAAGGCGAAAGTTCGTCCGGCGCGGGTTATATGATCGAACCAAGCCTTCAGCACCGAAGGCAGGCCGAGGTTCCACATCGGTGATGAGATAACCAGTGTGTCACAATCAAAAAGCTGATCTACCAGTTGTTCCGAAGTCTTAATAGCGGTGAGCTGAGCTTCACTGCGTAGGTCTGGTGGGGTAAAAAAACCAGCAATGGTAAATGCATCAAGATGTGGTAGCGGTCGTTGAGCCAGGTCCAGAACTGATTCTTCAAGCTCGGCATGATGCGCACGTAATTTTTCTACCAGGCGTTCAGACGCCGCGCGGGATGCCGATCCTGATAAATCCGGACTGACTTTAATGTGAAGCAGTTTCATCATTCTTTTCCTCAGTTAAGATCGCGATAAAAGTGCAGGCCGAGGGCGGTGTATCCGACACGCTGATAAAATGCCTGGGCTCCTGAATTTCTAATGGCGGTATCAAGGACCATCTGACCACAACCGTATTCACGTGCGATGACCGCTAAGTGATTCAACAGGATTGCACCCATCCCCTGACCGCGAGCCTCGCTCACTGTTACCAGATCGTCGACGTAACAGAATTGCCCGTGAATAAAATTTTCAAGCAGTCGATAACCGGCCAGCACCATTGGTTTGCCATCCTGCTCCAGTCCTGCAAGCCGATAGCCTTGCGCCTGCTGGCGCTGTACCTGGGCGATAAATTGTTTCTCATTCGTCAGTTTGCTGCGTAGTTCCCGCATCAGCGCAAAGCAATGAGCAAGGTCAGTAGCGGTGTCGTAATGTTCAATCTTCATGACGCCTCATATTGAGTGGCTTAGTTAATAGCCATATCTTAATCTTGTATGTCTGGTTAAAAAGGGCCATTATTGGACTTAATTGGTAGGACATCTAAAGGTGCATTTAATGGGGTACAAAGAGATTTATGCCCGCTATCGTCAGCAGATTCAGGACGGTCTTCTGAAACCGGGAGCGCGCGTTACCTCGATTCGTTCGCTAGCAAGCGAGTTGCAGGTAGCGCGAAAAACGGTAGAAACTGCGTATGAAATTCTTATTGGAGAAGGCTATTTCGTGAGTCTGGGGGCGAAGGGGACCTATATAAATCCAGAGCTCAGGCTGACCTCAACGGTCAGCGCAGACAACGCTGTATCGTCTTGTTCACTTAACACACAGGTTACTGAAAGAAAGGGTGATCTGAGGCTCGGAATCCCTGCCCTGGATGAATTTCCCCATAAAAAATGGTTACTAATATCGGGAAAAGCGGCGCGAAGTCTTCGTCCGGAAGAAATGCTCATGCCCCCGGTAATGGGCTTTCAGCCGCTACGTGAGGCCATTTCAAGTTATCTCAATATTTCAAGAGGACTGAATTGCCGACCGGAGCAAATCTTTGTTACCAGCGGCTATCGGGCCAACTTACGGTTAATTCTGTCGGTACTTGCACAGCCTGAAGATAAAGTGCTGTTTGAAGATCCTGGCTACTTTTATGGTCAGCAATTATTGAAGCGAATGGCATCCAATCTGCACTATATACCTGTTGATCGGCAGGGCATGGATGTTGATTATCTTCAGCGCTATCACAACGATGCACGCTTCGCTATCGTTACACCCACTCATCAAAGTCCGCTCGCAGTTAGCCTTTCATTACCGCGTAAGCATCAGTTGCTGGCCTGGGCACAGCAAAACAGTAGCTGGATAATCGAAGATGACTACGACGGAGAGTTTCATTACACACGAAAAGTAATCCCGGCGTTGAAAAGCCTCGATATGCATGACCGGGTTATTTATACCGGTACGTTTAGTAAAACGATAATGCCAGCTATGCGTATCGGCTATATGGTAATACCACAGGAGACGGTAGCCCGTTTCAGTGAACTGGGCGAAATCCTTGAAACGGGTCTGCCATTACTGCCGCAAAAAATACTTGCGCAATTCCTTAGCGAAGGACACTTCTACCGGCATATAAAAAAGATGCGCTTACTCTATCAGCAGCGGCGTCGCATGATGCTTGAAGCAATTGAAACGAGCTTTCCAGGGTTATTTGAATTTGAGCTTACAGATGGCGGGATGCATATTGTTGCCTTCCTGCAACGCGGTATTGAAGATATTGCATTAGCTGCATTATGGACACAACACGAGCTTTACGTCCGGCCACTCTCGAGCTGGTATGCGCAGACACAAAAACGTTATGGGTTAGTAATTGGATACACTAATATTCGCTCAACCGAAGAGGCGCAGAAAATTTTGGAGCGGGTTAAGGAAAAAACACTGGCGCTTATGCAGCATTAAGCTTTTTGATAGCCAGGCGTGAATAATAATCTCTTGTTTAACCGTATCGTTGCCTGATAAAAATATTTAGTCGATCACTCCCTGTAAATGAGGGTCGACTAAATATGATCGTGATAGTACATGTGTTTTTTAACAGGAATTTAGTCTGGTGTCGGTGCCATATATCTTCTCCAGGATATTACGTATAGCTAACGGGAACACCGTTTCTAAGCCAGGCGTTCAAAAATAGAGCGGGGTTTTGAGAATATCTGGAATATTAGCGGATCTCAATTTCAGGAACGGCTGACATCCCGACGCGCAATAATTTTGCATCGGGTTGATTACCATCCAGCACTATTTTCACCGGTAAACGCTGGACGACTTTAGTAAAGTTACCCGTTGCATTGTCTGGCTGGATGGCTGAAAACGTTGCGCCGGTTGCAGGAGCGATACTATCGACATGTCCAGTAAACTTTTTGCCAGGCATGGCATCAATTTTAATTAAGACCTTCTGCCCCTGCTGAACATTTGCCAGCTGTGTTTCAAGATAATTGGCAGTGATGTAAGTTTGATGTAGCGGAACCACGGCCAGCAGACGTGTCCCTGCGTTAACGTAGGCACCGAGGCGCACCGAACGCTGGCCTACCATTCCATCGACTGGTGCAACAATACGCGTATAAGAAAGGTTAAGCCTCGCCTGACTGACCTTTGCCTGCGCGACTGCAACATCGGCTTCCGCCTGACGTAATGCGGCCCTCAACACGCCTACCTGTTTTTCTGCTGAGGTCAGAGCAGCTTCGTTCTGACGAACGACTGCGGATGCAGAACGCTGCGTTGAATGAGCTTTTTGTTGATCGTCCGCAGCGACGGTACCACTTTGATAAAGCTTGTTAAAACGTTCAGCGTTCTGACTGGCGTACTGCGCCGATGCCTGACTGGCTAAAAGGGTCGCTTTTGTCTGGGCAATAATGGATTGTTGTTGCTCCAGTTGTGCAAGGCTGCTCAGGTGTTTTGCTTCACTAAGCTGCAAATTAGCTTGCGCCATTTCAAGCGCTATTTTGTAGTCACGGTCATCCAGCGTGGCCAGTGTTTGCCCTGCTTTAACCCGTTGGTTATCGGCGACATAGATATTTTTGATATAACCCGATACTTTTGGTGCTACCAGTGTGTAATCCGCATTCACATAGGCATCATTGGTACGGGTATCATTATTCAGCATTGTCGACCATACGAAAAATATCATCGTCATCATCAGGATTAATAATGCGCTGAGCAGAATCGTCCTTCTGGATACAGAAAATTTCATTTAACCACCTCTATTCAGTCATGGCAGGTTGAAAACGTGTCTGGGGCGGCCAGACACGTTTTGGCAGCCAGACAGTGAGTAATAACAGGAGGACGGCAAAGCCAGTCATCAGCAGATAGCTATCGCCCAGACTCAGAACAATTGCCTGATGTTTTAATAAGGTGATAAATCCCGCGATGTTCTCGGTATTGCTGATGCTGCCGTCGTGTAATAAAGGGGTGCTGCTGCTGGCCTGCTCACTGACCGGTGTCGATATCAACCATGGGCGGTTGGCTACGTTATTGACCAGAACATTAGAATGAAATTGTTCTCTGTGATTTATAAACCATTCCACTAATACGCCAGCAGCGATGCTTGAAAAACCACGTACGGTATTGAACATAGCAGAGGCATAATGTCCTTCCGGGGGAGCCACCACGCTGGTTGCGCTCATAAGCAACGGTAAAATAATTGACGGTAATCCAATCGCCTGCAGAACCTGTATGGCCCAGAAATTCTGGCGTACCCAGTCGCTGGTTATCTGCATACCCATCAGGCTGGCAGAAATCATCAGAGCAATCCCGAAAGCTATCAGCCAGCGACAATCAACCCAGCGCAGACTAAGCAGTGCGGCAACAAGCGGGGTGATAATTAACTGCGGGAGCCCAATGGTCAAAGCCAGCGGGGCAAATTGCACTGTTCGAAAGCCCTCAATTTTACCAAAGAAATTGGACGGCAAAGCCGAGCCAGCCAGTGCCAGTACCAACACTACAGCGAGCGCCATCAGGCCATATGAAAAGTTACTTCTCTCCAGCATCTGTAATTTGAACAAAGGGAGGGGATGAAACCATTCATTAATCAGGAAAATCGCCAGGCACACGACGGCGCTGGATAACAGGCCATTAAATAAGGGCGATTCAAACCAGTCCAGACGTCCACCCTGAGTGATGGCGATTATTAAAAACGCCATACCAGAACAGCCGGTAAGCATACCGAACAGGTCGATCTGTTTAAATCGGTCGAGGTGAATCGGGTCCTGCGGCAAACCCCAGCCAATAAATAGCATCGAAATCAAAATGGCGGGGACCACTTGCCAGAACATGAACATCCAGCTCACATCATCTGTCCAGAATGCCGCCAGTGAAGGGGCCACATTTGGACCAAAAGTCGCAGTCAGAGCATAAGCTCCAAGTCCATAAAGTTTTAACGATGGTGGCAGAAAACGTAGCGCCACCGTCATGAGTAACGGAGGGAGTGCGCCGCTAAACAGGCCCTGTATCGTTCGCAAGAGAATAAACAACGGCGCATTCGGCAGTAAGGGTAAAAGTATGCCGCAAACCATAAAACCGCCAGCGCAAGCAAGCGCGAATTTACGCAGCGAAAAAGTCACAGCAAACCATGGTGCGATCATCATCGCCACTACTTCCGCGGCCTGGTAGGCAGATGTGAACCAAATGGCTTGATCATAAGTCACGCCAATTCCGGCACGCACATCCGCAAGCGCTATATCTATAACCCGACCATTAAGTCCGGAGGTCAAGGCTGCAATCAGTACACCCACAAACCCCATTGCAAGGCGCCAGGTAAAGGGGGGCGAAGGTTGGGTAGAACGCTGTGCATTCATACAAAGTTCTCGTGCATTAAATCGATACGATGTACCGCATTGTGGTACATTGTGGCATCTTACATTGTGGTAGCGTCCATTGCAATGTGATAATTAATAGATGGACTGAGGTAACAGGCTGTCAGTCACCGGAAAATAAGGAGCTCTATATGGTCGTAAACGCTTCAAGCTTTGAGGATGAAAAACCCGCTGGGATTCAGGTTATTGCGCGTGCAGCTGCAATTTTGAATGTGCTGGGTAAACACCCAGGCGGCATGAGTCTGGGGGAAATTGCGCAGGAGGTTGCTCTCCCTCGATCAACGGTGCAGCGTATTGTCGCGGCCTTAGACAGTGCTCAACTTGTGCGTAGCAGCGGTGCAGGTGGTCTGCGTCTGGGACCAGCACTACTCAAACTTATTTCCAGTGTGCACAGCGATGTAGTGGATCTTGTACGTCCCTTCCTGGAGCAGCTTTCGGCCAATATTAATGAAACAGTGACCCTGGCACGTGCCAGTGGTACCCAGCTGGCAATCGTCCATTACGTTGTAGCATCACGTGAATTACGTGTTGTACCTCGTATTGGACTTAATTTGCCGCTCTACAGTACTTCCGGCGGTCGTGTGTTATTGGCTATGGAAAGTGATGAAGATGTCCGCATACTGGTAGGCGATGCCTATCAAGATTTAACCGGAATGACAGTTAAAACTCTTCCACAGCTTCTGGAGCTGATCGCTGATGTTCGTGCCAATGGGCTGGCTATAGATCTGGGTGAAACTCTTGAGGGCGTCTGCACGATAGCAGTAGCGTTAGACACACTTTTTGGTCGTTTTTCTATCTCATTATTAGTTCCAGCGGCACGTTTCCATAAACATGAAACCTTTTATCGGAAAGAACTCATGCAATGCAAGGAGGCGATAGTTAATGAAATTGGAAGAACAATTTCGGTAGGAGAATAACTAACAACAGGAATTAATGTTCTCAACGAAATTTGTTAGGCAGCTTGCACAGCCCGGCTCGGCCCGACCTGCCCCAATATTAGATACAACGATCAGTTAGTAATGGACTTGACCAGCTTCGCGTTGATTAACACTAAGTACTGTTAGCTATTTCCGCTTTTGGCACAGGGCTGCTGTTGCAGCCCTGACAACCTTAGACTTCAATCGATTCAGAGATCTCTAACGCATCATCGACTTCGATGCCTAGATAACGGACAGTGCTTTCCAGTTTCTTATGGCCCAACAGAAGTTGGATCACCCGAAGATTCTTGGTTTTCTTGTATATCAGGTAAGGTTTTGTTCTTCTCATGGAATGTGTGCTGTAAAGCGAAGCTTCGAGACCAAGCTTTTCTACCCACCCATGAAAAATTCGGCTGTATTGTCGGGTTGATATGTGCCGGTTAGTTCCGATCCGAGACCGAAACAAGAAGTCTTTACTGTGCAAATTGCCAAGCTTTATCAATGCAGCAACAGCTTCTCTTGTCCCTTTGGTTATCTCAAATTGCACAGGGCTACCGGTTTTCTGTTGCAGCACCGTTGCTCTGCTTGAAACCGAGCTACCATATGCAACATCAGATACTTTGAGGTTCACCAGATCGCAGCCTCGTAGCTTACTGTCTAAGGCCATATTGAACAGAGCTAAATCACGCGTTTTACCTTCCAGTTCAAGCCGGATTCGGATCCCCCAGATATGAGATATCTGAAGTGGTCTTTTTTGGCCTATGATACGGTCTTTATTCCACGGTGACGTGTTCATACTCAAATCTCCTGCAATGTGGGAGATTTGAGTATGGTTGTCTCTTATGAGCGAAGAGCAGATGTTTGCATTTTCGCTCATACATCGATAAATGAAATATGGCTTACGGATTACATAAAAAGAGCCCGGTGTAATCGAACAATATAATCTGCAGTCGGATTGGATTGCTTATCGCCCATTCGCTCCTGAATTGCCTGAACAGCAATATCCCGACGCGCAGGCAGCCGTGTTTTTTCCGTTGCGGCGATCGCTGACTTCATTTCATCAAATGTGAGGTCAGTACAGTAGCAAGGTGCACCCGGTTGTTGACGCCATGACTCCTCAACTGTACCTGCATCGAAGGCGTCAAACCCCGTATCACTGACAAGACGCATAATCAATTTTTTGTGCTCTACGATATTCCCTGCCACCGGAATTGAAATACGTCCTGCTGTACCCTCTGCTTTACCTTTTGTAGCGAGAGAATCTGAACCTATTGCATTCCAGGCCTTCACCAGTGGACGGTTCAGGAGATGCGCTACCCACGCGCTTTCGACCTGACCATCTGAGAACCCATCGATGATTCCGTCGCGATGTGGGTAATAGTTCGACGTGTCAGCAACGATAACATGACTGGGTAATGTCCGGATCAGAGGCGCGATATCCGCAACCTTTGCCATAGGTATGGACAGGATGACAACCTGTGCATCCTGTACTGCACTGGCTGCATCGGCTGCTTCAGCGCCCGTTTCAAGCACGTCGGGGGCTATCGTTTCAGGCCCACGTGAATTTGCAACCTTAACGGAGTGACCGGCAGAGGCGAGACTGCGAGCAAGCGTTTTACCGATATGGCCGGTTCCCAGAACAGCAATCCGGTACTTTTCATAATTAATCATAACATCCCCTTTTTGGCTCAGGCCGTTACTGCACGGTTACGTTTAACGATGGCATCATGAGTGAGTTGTTCGCCTGCAGACATAAACTCCTTGATCAACGCATCTCTGTTTAGTGGAGCGCGAGTTTTATCCGCTGCCTTAAGGGCTGCTTCAAGCTCTCCGGTTTTTAGCTCAGTACAGTAGGCTGGCGTGCCGGGCTGTTGCCGCCATGATTCGCTAAGCGTACCGGCATCAACTGCATCGAAACCGGTCTGACTGACCAGTTCAAGTGCAACAGATTTTGCTACCGTACTGTCGCCGGCAACCGGAATAGCGATACGTGAGGGTGAACCGGCAACCAGCCCTTTATCTTTAAGCGTCTCGGCCAGAACAGCGTTCCAGGCTTTGACAAGAGGGCGTTTGACTATTTCACTGGCGTACACGCTTTCAGGTTTGCCTTCACGGATATCTTCAATGTCCCCGTCGCGGAAGGGATAGTAGTTAGACGTATCAATGACGATCACGCTCTCCGGAACATCACGCAAGAGTTCAGCCAGTTCAGCATGCTTATCAAAGGGCGTAGAGAGGATGATGACATCCACATCTCGTACGGCTTCCTGACGCTCAACCGCCAGTGCCCCAGCTCTTCGCGCAATCTCTGCAATTGTTTCCGGTCCCCTTGAGTTAGCCAGTTTGACCTCATGGCCCTGCACAGAGAGCTTATGTGCCAGAGTCGCACCAATGTTTCCAGCGCCAATAATGCCTATTTTCATACCAGTACCTTTTGTCTGAGTGGAGGATGATCAGTTATCAGCGGGATGGGCAAAGTTATTGAGGGTATCTCGTAACTCCTCGAGCTTCGCATCCGATAACTGACAGGCTGATTTGATTTTTTCGGTTACGTGCCACAGCTCGCTTTGCAAAGCGAGCCCGTCATCCGTAAGAGTAATGAGGACTCGCCTTTCGTCAGCGCGATCCCGCATGCGAACTATGCGTCCGGCAGCCTCAAGCCGTTTGAGAAGGGGGGTAATGGTGCCGGTATCCATGCCGAGCTTATTCCCGATATCACCCACGGTGCGTGGGGTTCCGTTAAACAACTCCAGCATGACCAGATACTGGGGAAAGGTTAGCCCAAGCGGGTCCAGCAACGGCTTATGTAACCGGTTCATGCGGCTCGCCGCACCATAGAGGGCAAACGAAAGTTGTGTCCCTATTTCCTGTCGTGACTGCATGCTCATATGCCAATCCGTTATCTTGTAGATGATTATATAGTGCACTAGATAAAACCATATAACAAACTTTTAATCAGTTAAAGAGTGATGAATGAGTAATTCGTGCGGTATGACAATGACAACAAAGCAGGCTGAGAAGTCTCCAGACTGACGGGTACTATCGTTCCAGGCTATTCAAACAGGTCCGCTTCTGGCACTGAGCGGACTGTCAGTTTAGGTTAAGCCCTGTGCAGCAACAGTGCCAGTCAAGTTTGAGCTAATTCACTTTATCTAAATTACAAAGCAGAGCTTCAGCTACGAGGTGATTATTTTTTTCTGTGTACATGAGAATCGAATGCTAGTCTGACACTCTCAACGTTTCGTGACCAATTTTTTAGAATAGTATCCGCTAATGCATCTTGGCTTGCATTTGCTAATCGGTATTTTTTACTTTGATTGTTAATCACAAAATCTGATTCTTCAACATATTCCCATAAGGGGTCAATAAGGTCATTCACTGCCGCAGCTTTACTTTTCCAACCACCTTGTGGTGCAAGTTCATTTATAAGGTCTACTAATTTCCTCTGAATAACAATGTATACCTCTGTTTTCTTCTCCCCCCCCTTCTTTCCAGCCTTAACTCTAACGCCTGATAGTTCTGATTGTTTATCAATGTAAACCTTGAACCAAACCATTCCGATACACTTATCAAATAGACTAAAAGAGGTATTTAATGCCCTTAGCGCGATGCATTCATTTTCCGATGCTACCGACTGCCCCCATTGATACAACATTGAAGCATTAAAAAGATGCGCAAAAAATATGTCATCAATTCTGATGGGCTCGATAATTAATGGAAAAAAAGTCTCCCGATAAATACGACTCTGTAAGTCTCGCCAGCACTCCTGTACAGGATCATATAATTCTGTGTACTCCTCTTTGAGCTGTAACATCCCATTAACAGTGTGACTTTGATAATCCCGAAGATGAGGTTCTGAGTACAACCTTACACGCGTACCCACTTTTGCAGATTTCCAGTACTGTTCTCTCATTCTGGCTAGTTCTTCTTGCATTACCGAGTAGCTTTCATCAAGTATTTCAGCATATCTCTCCCACTTGCAGTGTGACATCTCCTCAGAGACTTCCTTTCTTTTCTGGCTAATTTCTTCACAAATTTCAGATACAGAAAACATTAATCCACCATATATCAACAAGTTAAGTCTTGTAAAAAATGTCTTTTTGCTACCCGGATTTTTTGCAAAATCCTTTGATCATACTCTTACACAACCAAACTGAACTAATGCAAGGTAACTTAACATGAACACATCCAACGTCAGAATCCTTCGTTTAACCGACGTCGTCAGCAAAATGGGCATAAGCCGCTCCACCATCTATGATTGGCTCAATCCAAAATCTTCGCGCTACGATGCATCGTTTCCCAAACAGCGTCGACTGGGTAAGCAATCTATCGGCTGGCTGGAAGCTGAGTTAGACGAGTGGCTTTTACTCCGTAGTCAAGTGGGTTACTGAGTCTTAATGAATTGCAAGTAAAGGCCATTAACTCAGCCATAAAAACAGAATAATTCATTTAAATTTCGATACGAGATTGCGGAGGCATCATTCGATTGAGACGGTTGAACCTTAAAAAAAATCAACTTGCAAACCAATTGAATAGAGGTTCAAAAATACATTATTGACACTTTTTACAAGTATCAATTCAAGAAGAAAAGGACAATTGGCAGAAACATCAAGATCAAACATTTTTGGTCTTAGACTGATAACACTGTGAGGATGCCAATTGTCATCAAATGCTTTTTTGCGCCCTCAAAGCCAGAGGCGTCTGACGTGTCAAAAAATAATTAATGATACCGGATTCAAATCAATGAAATTTTTTGCTTACTTCGCTTGTGTTGACTCTGCTGGAGCAAAAGGAGTTAGAGAGCATACTGTTTTTCGAGAAATATGCGATTTTTTCCATGTAGACTCAGAGAATATTGTTATTGAAATTGTTGACATTAAACGACCATTTTCAGAACAACGGCTTTTAAAGGAGCTCATTAATACAAAAATGAACCGTGGTGACACCATTGTAATTACTGATTTAAGCTGTCTGGGAAGAAATGTTGAGGACATAGAGGAGGCTTTATTTTTATTTTTTCGAAAGGAGATAAATGTCTACTGTTACCATCCTCGCACTAGAATTGAGCCAGCAATTGAATGCTGCATGTCATTTCTGATAACAGTCCAAAAAAAAGTCGACATTCATAATCTTAAGTCAACAAGGAGTCGGCATCGGACAATGAAAAAAGCGTTAGGAAGAAAAAAGGGAAGTAAACATAAGATGGAAATATTAAAACTTAAGCTAAAAGGACATACACAGATACAAACAGCTAAAACTCTAGGAATCAGTATTTCAACAGTCAAACGCCACTGGAAAAACACATTTATTACTTAGCAAAAACAAGCTAATTAGAGAGTAACTTTAATATAGCCACCACAGGCCAGGACTGTCTTTGTCTAAAATTTAGATGTTGGAAAGGTATTATAATGGCAATCTACTCTTAGCTATGACTAATAGTCATCTAAGAGCAGTATTATTAATCAAGTAATTATCAGATCACAACAGTATGGGGATACGATGCTCTGATGCCTGAATATATCTGAATCAAAGACAATGTACAGTCTTATCTGTGTGGCAATCATTAATATGGTCTTTAAAGACCGTAGGACTAACCACATAGGAATTCTGATATGAGTTATGTTGAACTTTACCGATCAATAATCAATCAATCATTGAATTTGATTACGAACAGGCACCAAAGAGTTGTTGCGTTCAGAGTTGATACTCATTTTCCGGGGATAGTTGACAACGGTGATAACATTTGCTGCTTTCATAACCTGAAACCTGGTGAAATTAGCCGTATGTGCAAATCAATGGAGGCTAAGCTCATAGCCGATATTCAGAGAAAAGAGCGAGAAGGGAAACGTGTACACCGAGGAACAGTAATTATTATATGGGCGAGAGAATTTTCATTATCGGGTAAATGCCATTACCACCTTTGCCTGCTGTTTAACAAAGATGCCTATTACCATCTCGGGGATTATGAGCAAGAAAATACGCTAAGAGCAATGATCACCGGATCTTGGTATAGCGCGATGGGCCTACATCTGGACGATTATCGAGGCTTGGTGCATTTTCCAGAGAACTGCCGTTATGTACTAAACTCTAATCATCCAGACTTCCAATGCCACTATCAGGAGCTGCTGAACCGCCTTGATTATCTCGCTAAAATAGAGACCAAGATTTTGGGTGAAGGATATCGTAATTTCGGTTCTTACCAAATCGATCTTTAATTTCAATGTGGCCTTCCTGTTTAGGGAAGGCCTTTTTCACATCAGGGATAAGTGATGTGCCCTACAATCGCGCAGATGAGTCGATAATCGCTAACGTAAAAGATCTCCGGATTTTCTGCATTTTGCTCGCCGATAAAAAAGATCCAAGCTTTATCTTTCAGCCCTTTACCTTTAGCTTCGATAGCCTCTGTGCGAGCTGCTTCCAGCTCTTTACGAACCACGGTACGCTTGGCTTTAGACCAGCTAGCCCATTCGATGTAGATCTGGTAGCTTCGGGTAGGTTTAGGTTTACCTTCCTCATCTTTTCCCCATTCACCAGACAGCGGAATGATTAGGTTTTCATCATTTTCAGTAAATTTATTCCAGAGCAGTGATGCATAAAAGATCTTCGGCTCAGGGTAAGGTTGAACCTCATTCCGGAGCTTTTTAAATGCCGTCATGTAGATTTGACCACTGATTCCTGGAACGTTAAGCGACATCCCCCGGTCATGCGGGAAACGGATGAAGGCACGGCAAATATTGCGAATAGCATTCACTTGACGCCGGGATTGTCGTTCGGGTGAATTACCTTCACCAGATTGTGAGGATGCTGAACGTGTCGAACTGGATTTACTTTCATCACCAGAGAAACTTGGTTCAACAACTGGGCGTTTTTCGATCAGCTTTAGCCCCGAGGGCATTAACCCCGGAGCACTGTCCAGTATGTTGCGGACACTGGCCTTCTGGCCTTGGCGAATTACTGTGCTTTCAGCATCAGCATCACATTCTGGATGATGCTGAATATGTCGTTTCTTTTTAAAATAGGCTCTGACTTTTTTATCTTTTTCCCATGCAGCAGGATGCATGGTTATACCACACCCCCAGCACACGTAACCTTCAGTATCAACGCTATCAAGTAGCCACAGATCCTCTGCTTCTACAATCTCACGGGTATGTTTATCACGTGCAGACTCCATTACTTTCTCCTTGTTAGGCTTTTAACCGTCATTCAAACCTCTGTTCCCTCTCACTATCTTCCCGTAACTCGCGTTCTTTTTGACGTTCCACCCACTTCTTCATTTTTTCGCAAACTACTTTCGCAGCCTCGGCGATATCAGGACGCTCATGTTGGCTCAGTGTACTGATAGTCCTTGATCTAGCTTGCATTATGTTCGCAAGGCTACCAGTCCAGGATGATGGAGTAATGCGCTCAGCAAAAGACTCCAGTACAGCTAGTGGCTCAGGTGACGCCTCTAGAAGTTCTATAGCCGTTTCGTGTATGGTCAGTGCACTCTGCTCACCATTTTTTGACCAAAGATTTATTCCACCAGCTACAACGGGCCAAACAAAGGGATCATTTCTGGCGCGGCACCATGCAATTAGAACGCTTGTATTTATTTTTGCTAGGGGATAAGTGCGTAAGCCACCACGATTAATAAAGAATTGTCTTCTTTGCCGCTGTTCCTCAGTACCTTCAAAAATGCGATTGAGAAATGCTTCTGGCATCGATGCAGCAGTTGTAGCTATAGTTTTATGAAATCCAGACACATATCCATAATGTTCATCAATGACGCTGAATATTGTGTCCAACCACTCTATTTTTCTTGAGTCATTACCATCGAAACGCAATGCAGCATGGATAACTTGTTCCATGCGATAATCGATTGCCCCCCCTTGGTCTCTGTCGCTGTTTTGAATCCTCTGGATAGCTGCTGCGAGACAGATTAATCGAAAGTCTGCACCGAGTGTATCTGCAGATTCATCTTTACCATGAAGCTTCATGGATAGTGCATCCAAAATAACATCGTCGCCGCTAACTTTATTTAGGAGGCGCTTAGCAAGATCAAGTAAACGGACTCTCGGTAAATTGGCGTATTGGTCTCGCCAGAGAATTGGCTCATACATAAAAGGGCTAATGTCTGGATCATCCAAATGCTTCATGCAGCGATCCAAATCATTTACTGTAAATTTCCCCCAAGGATGCAAGCCAACCAATACCTGTCGCAGTTCAGGATGCTGCGCACATTGGTCGAGAAACTTCTGTGCTAATGATGGATCGACAGAGTCAACTTCTTCGATGAATCCCCCAATAACTCCAAAGTCTTTGTTAGCATCTGGCTGTTTTTCAATTTGTTCAACAAGTCGCTGCCAGCCAATACGTAGATCATGTGCCCCTCGAGCAAGTCCTCGACCAAAGCCAGCACGATAAGGCATTCCACCGATGGAGAACAGATCTGCTCCTAACTCCTCAAGTACATGATTTGATGAGGCAAAGTTTTGTCCCAATTGAAGTGCTTTAGCTTCAAGTCGTTTTCCAGCTGCGGTATATTTATCGGAGTCCTCATGATCAAAATCCGCATCCAGTGCCCAATAATCATGATTTTTACTCAACACGTATGTCTTTATTGTTGGAATTAACGCAATGGGCTCCAACTCCTTCTCTAAGGCAGCAAGATTATCCGGCAACTGCTCAACATCATCTCCATCGCTACGCTTGGTATAGTCAAAATAAACCGTTGAACGAACGGCTTTCCAACCTTCCCCCCAAGGACTTAAAACATTTAATGTACGGGCAGCATCGATGAGTTTGTCTCGCATTGCTTCTTGAAACCAAATTCCCCTGAATTTGTCAGCCAGGATTGATCTTGCAGGCTTTTCAAGCTCAGGATCTCCGGATGCCGCTAATTGGATAATGACGTCAATAAAGGCGCTGCGCCATTCAACAAGTTCATCATAGTTGGGTTCGTATCCATAGTCTCTTGGTCGAGCTCCAAACTCACTAACTCCAAACCCTGACCACGGAGGGCCATCCAAGGCGGTTGACAGCATCTTGAAGCCCAAAGATCTACGCGTAAGAGTGCTTGATGCAATGCATTCGTTCATTAAAGCAATACGCTGGCTCAGGGATGCATGAGTACCAGACAGATACGCCTGGAAAAACCTTGGGACCATGTTTAGAGCAGAATCCAGATTATTATTATCGGCTTCGTCCTCTGCCATTTGGATAAGAAGCCTGGCGCATCGCTCAAAGGCATTCGGTTCGTATGCCATCAATTGTAAAAGACGCAGAATACTACGTCGCTGCGGATTGTAGCCCGGCTCCATACCTTTGAAATCAGATGATGAGAGTACGGCAGCCTCAATTCTGTTGAGCAATGCTTCAGGTGCAACCGGTCCGATATACCCAAGTATTCGTAACGAAATATCATTTAACTCGGCTATTCTTCCTAACATCCCTTCAGGCTGAAGCCAGGCTTCTACAATTTCTTTCGCAACAGGATGGTCATGCAACAACCCCAAGCGGTGCGAAAAAGACATTAATAAACGCTCACAATCCGGAGCTTCAAAAGTCGCCCTAAGTTGATCAACGGGAATACTGTCGAGTGCGGATGCTGCCAATCTGTTAGCAATGGCATGAGGTAAGATAGCTCTCCAGTGAGATCTTTTCTGAACGATATGACGTTCCATCAACTTCGTAACGGCTTTAAATAACTGGGTTCTGGAATACTCAAAGAGCGCCCCTAATATTTCCAGTTCATCGGTAGCAGCATCTTGACTAGATACCGAGAATGAATACACCAGTGACAATATTTCAGCTTGCTCCCGTAAATTACCGTCGGGTTGATTACGCTGTTCAAACAAACGATTAAACAACTGCGCATCAGAAAGTAGAGCCAAACTCTCGCCTTCCTCCCCTCTCTCCGCTATAGCCAAAGCAACTCTTGCATTCCCATCTGCGAACTCAGCAATACGACGGGCATTATTCTGACCAATAGATGGGAAGCGACGGATAAGAAGTTGCTCAGCCACCTCTGGACCATCTGTCTCAATATGGATGACCTCAGTTGTCTGTGGTTTGTCATCCCTAATGTCGTACTCGATCGTGATGAGACTTACTTCTTTTCCTGCAGCTGATACCTTGCTAGCAAGTGAAGCATGGAGTTCTGATGGGCAATTATCAAGGATCATAATTGCTCGTCGGTCCTCAGCGATCAGCTTATCAAGCATTGCTGTCGCCGACGGTATCTCCCTGTGCGATGCTGTCAATTTCATTGTGGAAAGGTATGAACTGGTGCGCACCGACCATAGCTGTTTCAGCCTCACCGAACGCTCTTCACTGATTGGTGCCATCGACATTCTGCGTGCCCGTCGTGCGACCGGACTGATAGTAAGCAGCGGCTACAGCACCATTACCCGCATCACAACGGGCCGGTATCAGGGAGGAGAAGCACAGTGAAAATCCGCCTGAACCTTAACGCTGACAGCATCAATGTGCTGGCGCTGAACATGGGGAAAATCACGGTCGATGTTGACGGTATTGAGATCGCGGAGCTGATAGCTGCCGTTAATGCTCAAGGGCTTACGCTGCGTATCGCGGAGGAACCCGGCGAGGTGATTGTGGAAACCAGCTCTCACCTTCTCCTAAGTAGCCTTGTAAGATAAGGCCAAGCGGACCGATAAAATGAAAATTAGTTTTAGGCACCATCTTAGGCACCAAAGAATAATTGAATTGAAGAATTAGCATTTTAATTCAGGTGGTTAGCGGACTAATTCAGACTCCGCCAGCCCACCAAAATTCTCCATCGGTGATTACCAGAGTCATCCGATGAAGTCCTAAGAGCCCGCACGGCGCAAGCCCTGCGGGCTTTTTTGTGCCTGCAATTTTTCCCGCGAAATCCGAAGAGAACTCATTAAATCCGAACCTTTTGGGTCCATTGATAGGCCCAACGAAAAGCTCAATTGTTTTCGTTGGGCCTAAACGCATGGAGATTCCCCATGCAAGAAAAACTAAGCCGTTAACTGAGACGGAAATCAAACCCGCCTAACCTAAAGATGCCGATTACCAGCTTTATGATGGTGACGGGCTTACTCTGTTAATAAAGTCCAGCGGCAGTAAGCTCTGGCAGTTCCGTTACTATCGACCTCTGACAAAGCAGCGAACCAAGCAGAGCTTTGGTGCCTACCCTGCCGTCTCGCTTTCTGATGCACGTAAACTTAGAGCCGAATCTAAAGTTTTATTGGCGAAAGACATTGATCCTCAGGAACATCAGAAAGAACAGGTGAGAAATTCTCAAGAGGCCAAACCAACGCTTTCCTGTTAGTTGCTGAGCGTTGGTTGAATGTGAAGACATTACTAACATCGGGGTGTATTAATCAACGGGAGCAGGTCAGGAGCGTAGCGAATAAAACTCCTGATATATACCCTGTATCACCAGCATGTCATGCACTATTCTCGCACCTTAATTTAATCTGCTCACATTGAAGAATTATAAAAATAACTATATATGAACCCAAAAGTCCAATTATGAACATTAGCCAGCCATCATGACTGGCTATTTTTGGTTGAATATTGAATCAAAAAACTCAATGCTATTTTCGATTTCATTAAATGCTTCAGCAATATTTTCATCATCATCATCAAAATCAGGATCTCCTAACCATTGATCCTCATCACTATAAATCCCTTGCGCTTGATTATAAGTGTGAACTTCTAGCTTTTGTAATTTAAAAAAATTATAACTAAAATTTCCTTTATCGCTATTATCTAAAACTTCGTATT
Organism: Enterobacter asburiae; assembly: GCA_011754535.1. Taxonomy (NCBI): domain Bacteria; kingdom Pseudomonadati; phylum Pseudomonadota; class Gammaproteobacteria; order Enterobacterales; family Enterobacteriaceae; genus Enterobacter; species Enterobacter asburiae. The sequence continues at coordinate 3,750,356 of JAAQVN010000001.1, forward strand.
TTATTATGATATCTCTTCCTTTTTGGTTATGCGTATAGGATATATGTTCTTCAAACACATCAACGTTTGGATGTATAAACAAATAGCTTTCTTTGTTATAAGGTGTTATTTCATCATGAAAATTTTCTGATAAAAAATCAAGACGCCTTCCCTTTATTTTCATATTACATCTTTTGCATGAAGCGGCCAAGTTCCTCAAGTCAAACATTTTATAGACAAATTTGTGTTTTGGAAGTATATGTTCGATATCTATAACAAAATTAAATTCACCATGAAAGCTTCTCAGGCAATAGCAGCAAACATTTCTTTGTCTTTTTTTTAATGCTTCTTTTATTTTTGCTTTTAATACGGTTATTTTTTTATCATTCCATGATGAATGCCCTTTCTTAAGGCATTCAATTATAATCTTATTGTCTGCACAACTAAAATAAAGCATCTTACAATCTCTTTTCTTGTAATTTAAAAAGAAGCTCTATTACACTTTCTATAAAACTGATCTGGAGAGTATCAGTAGATGCATTTTTCATGTCTTCCAGCGTGGAGTTTGCTTCATGAAATGATATTATTCCTAAAGTATATTTCTTTAACAAAGTCTCGCAACACTCAGATAAATAACGATTTTTTGGAGTAAGGACTCCAAAGTAATCATAGTATATTTCTTCAATATTCAATCCAATACCAGGGTTTTCATACACTAACTCTCCTTCGCTAACTGTGGCTACCCTAATATTTGCATTATCTATATTATTTGGGATTGCTATGAATGGCGAGTGTGTAGCAATATAAACATCAACTGACTTTTTCCCAATAAAATTTATAATATTCTGTATATATTCCCTTTGCCACTTTGGGTGTAAACTATTTTCAGGTTCATCTATTAATATTATTGCTTCATCCTTATTATTATCAAACCCAGTGATGAACTTGATAATGAAAAGGCCAATCCCAAGCATGTATAGCTCTCCTGAACTAGCTTGTGACAAAGGGAATTCGACTCCTTTCTTCATTAAAAAAAAACTTGTACTAAAAAGATCATCCTCTATGTTCACTTTTTCCTTCACTATTTCATTTTTTGTTAAATGCCTACTGTATTCATTTATACCATCCATATTTTCTTTGTTTATTTTAAAAAAATGCTCTCTTTGTATATACTCAGAATAGTCACTATTTGCTGTTTTAGTTATTGTTTTTTGATTAAATTCCGCACCTATAGATCCTTCTATTGATATTTTATGTATTGTATTTTTGTTATCATTGTTTGTTTTTATTTTATAATTCGGCTTTTGAACTATATTTAAAAAAGGCTCAAACCCGATATATTCAAGAATATCCAACGCACTATTAATATTCAATGGCGTTATTATCTTATTGAATTCACCGTATAAAAATGACTCATAGCTATTTGTTTGCGCATGGGTGCTGGATATTAAGTACTGGGTTATTTTTCTTGACTCTATCTTTGGGAATTTATTGATTAATGAATTTGATATCACTGCAATTGAACTGTTATTTTTTTTACTTTCAAATACTTTCAATAAATACCTTGTTTTCCCCTTCCCATTTTCACCTAATATTATAGTTATATTTTTCATTGTCATATCCATCCTATCTATTCATAAAAAGTAGAATTATGATTCTTATCTATTATATATTTTTGTTGTCGCCTGTTAAAGAGTCGGCGCAGTTTAAGTCAAATAAAGTTAGCCCCCTTTCATATCAACACTATCGCCCCCCATTTTTTGCGCCTTCCCTTCCCCGCAAAAAATCAAAATCCCCAACAAACTCAACCACCTCCCCCACCAATTACAAGGACGCCAGCTCTGATGCAACACCAGGAATAAAAACACTCAAAATTCAACAAGTTGAATTATTCTCATTGCATATGCATTCATGCTCTCTGTATGAATCTTGAGCCTTTGGCACCACGTTATGCCTGATATATGGCAACTGCATTTCTCCAATGCACTACATCAACGCCTGAACCTTAGACGATGTCTCTCGGCCTCACACAGTCAACATTTAAATTTCTTTTGGTATGCCAGACTGTAAATTTAACGGATGACTTCTTATCAATACATGTTTAAGGAGCAATAGCCGCTTCTGGCACTTAACGGACAAATGCGAAGATCCGCTTTGAGCGAACAGCAGAAAAAGAAATTCGATTACTGGACAATGAGTATTTCAAGTTCCGGTTGTTTGTAGCCCGGAACTTTACGTCTTTACTGATGCCCTCGATTGCACGGGATAGTCGACACTTAAACAGGCCTGCGAATGTTAAGCTCATATACAACACAGGGAACATCGTAATGCTGCTCAATTGCTTTGAAAGTCATACCTAACCTCTGCATCACACGCTGCGAGGGGATATTTTCAGGATCGGCAACCGCCACCAGATAAGTTGCGCCTATCCGTTCCACCGCGTAATCAATGATCGCTTTGGCTGCCTCTGTTGCGTAGCCTTTGCCATTGTGTTCCGGGACGAGACGCCAGCCAATCTCTAATGGTGCGCCATCCACATTTGCCAGGTGCTGGAGGCAAGCAGCGCCAACGATCGCGCCAGAGGTCTTCTCTTTGATTGCCCACCATGAGAAATTGTACTTATCCCAACGAGCCTGGACTCTTCTGATACCTTCCCAGGTTTCTTCAGGCGTTTTTACGATACCCCCGGTAATATAACGCATCACACCGGAATCACTATCCATTACCCTTAAGCCTTCATAATGAGAGTCATTATAGGGTTCAAGCTTTAAACGGGGCGTTTCTAACTCCATCTGCGATTCCTCTTACTTGAAAGTATTACATTCGAAGAACTTATCCCAATAACTCAACATAACACAATGTAAGAAACGTCTGCTTAAGGCACTCCGCCGAAATTTTCCTTTTCCCGAACATCGGAGCCTGGCTTTAGCATCGATTACAGTAACTAAACCGAGATGTCCATAACGGGATTTTGAGATTGGCTGCAACGGCAATGACGCTTTTGCTCCGGCCGCGTAAGCGACCGGAAATATGGATTTAACCTCTCTCAGAATACGCGTTCAGCATGGCAAGAACCGCCCAACGCGCCTCATCGTCTGCGATATTTTCTGGCAGAACATCAGCTCGAAGATTGATATAAGCGTCAACAGCCTTCCTGATAGCCATACTGACGGAGTTACGATCGTGCGTCGCCAGCGTGGAAGTCAGCAGGCCATCAGGATCTATGCCGTGGAATTCAATACGGCGAACCCCACGTTGCGGAAGATTTGCGCGACGGTAAAGCATAGGTCCCAGCACCTGCTCCCGGAAGAATGACAGCATACCAATCGCTTCGAAGAGCTCGCCCCTCCCCAGTTTAACCACTGCATAATGAAGCCAGATCCAGGCTCGGGACTCAAACCACTCCGGTGTCATGTCAGGCCAGTGAGCACTAAACTTTGCCATCTGTCGCTCCAGAGCAATGTTATCACGGGTAAATAACACTGCTGGCTCCTCAACGCGTTGAGTGAGCATTTCCAGAGTGACAAATTTCAGATCGACGTGAAGGAGTTCGGGGCCATACAGGCATATAAGCAGGCGAGGCTCTCCGACATGTTCCCCGGTGAAAGCATGGAGCAGATGGCCTAATGTTCCGGCAAGCAACCGACGCTGCGCCATAACTTCGTCATAGTAGAGAGGCTCTACGACAACGACAAAATCGAGATCGGAGTATTTATCAAACCCGCCATGAACAATCGAACCGCCAGCGAGAAGGGAGTGAATACGCGAATCAGCCTGAAATTTAAGCTTGAGTTGCTCTGCAAAACTTCTGTGTAAATCGGGTAACGTACTAAGCATACTTTTTCCTGTTCACAAAAAATACAAAGCATTACAGAATATCGTGCTGTTCATATACAGGCCAGATATTTTCAATGTGGGCTCCCACAGCGGCTTAACAAGGCAGTACCGTAACGTATGGCTGCATTGAATTATGCAGAGGACTACACCTTCTCATGCGAATGCGCTCCATCCCTTTGACCAATATCAACGACGCCTCCCCCTCCCATTATGCAGAATAAAAAAACACCACCCAGCGCTACGGATTAGCCGCCCCAACCCGGAAGGAACCCCACAATGTACAGACCCATAACCATCATTCTCTTCATTCTCCTGACCCTCGCCGCCCTTGCTGAAATAGGCTTTTTATCCTTTGGATAATCCTCAGGCGAACTCCCCCTCATTAAGGCACATTGATCTCATTACAGTTTTTTCCTAAAGCCACCCCGCTTCGTCTGTGCCATGCTGAATCACGCTCATAACCGATAACGTTAAATGAGGATATTATGAAAAAAACAATTATCGCATTATCTGCCGTTCTGCTGGCTTCCCCAGTTTTTGCTGCGACCACACATGCAACTGACGATACCGTCGCTGCGGCGAACGCAAACGCCAACGAAGCGAAGCAAAAACTGCACGAAGCGCAGAACAAAGGTGAAGAGCTGAAGCTGAAACAGCAGCATGCTGCGGAAGGTAAGAGCGAAAGCTTTGGCAGCAAAGTCAGCGAAGACTCCCAGAAAGCCTGGCATAAAACCAAAGAAGGCACCGAGAAAGGGTGGGATGCCACTAAAGAAGGCGCTGAGAAAGGCTGGAACAAAACCAAAGAAGGTGCCAGCGAGCTGGAAAAGAAAGTCACTGAGTAACCGACACACTCACCTCAGGGCCGCGTTAGCGGCCCTTTTTATTGCTTCGAACAGAGAGTATTAATGCAAACGTCCGGCTGCCCATCCCCGTGGTCATATTTTTTCGACCTTAGTATCAGGTTAATAGATGAACCGCATTGAAAATAAAGCAGGTTATTATATTTTCGCTCGCAGTAGCAGAATTCCCACACCCTATAAGAATATATTTTAAATTCTAATTAATATAATATATCCTACATCAAAAATGTTACCCTAACTTAAACACAAATTAAGCAGATTTAAATAACAACATTTTTAATTACATTCAAAAACGTCACTACCAATTATTGAATTACACCTAAAGCACAAATAAAATACGCAAACTAAAAATAAAAAGATCAATAAAAACAAGCCAGTAAGAAAATAAACACATAATCCACATCAATAAATTAATGCCCTCTTTACGACTTACCCCTTTATTTACGAAAGCTTAATTTGCACATTCACCGTTTTCTGGCTATATCATTTTTATATCCTCAAAACCAATTCCTTTATTAATTACAGGGTTTTATAAGGCAAAAATACGCATAGCAAACATTCTGTCTGATAAGTAATTACATTCGCTCTGATGTTGCCACTCTGAATCCTGGCGGGCATCGTTCGCTCTAAAAAAGACGGTGAGTGCTGTTTAATAAACAGTAACTCCGCCGGGGGCGCCCTTTACCTTCTCCAGAGATGGCTCGTCTTGCTCGTCGTTCACGATAACTCTGCTGGAGTAATACCTAAATGAGCCAAATCTCTGTTATATCAAAACTCACTGGCGTGGAAACGACTACGGAAGGCACACAGGTTACGCTGAGCCATTCCTCTATCGTTGAGCTTCATGTAGAGCGAGCCGATGTCTCCCACTTCGCGCGAAGTGGCAACGATCTGGTGGTGACCCTGCACTCAGGGGAAGTGATCACCCTTAAAAACTTCTACGTCACCGACGCGCAAGGCGTGAGCCAGCTGGTGCTCCAGGAGAGTGACGGTGCGCTATGGTGGATTGAAGATCCAACCGGAGCCGCTACGTACGAATCCATCGCCTCTACGGACGCGTTGCTGGCCGCATCCGGAAGCGATGCCGGTGGAGCCGCCATCTGGCCATGGGCACTGGGCGGCATTGTTGCAGCAGGCGGTATCGCTGCGGCAGCAAGCTCCGGCGGTGGCGGAGGGGGAGACGACGACGATGGAGGTAACAGCAGCCCTACCCCCAATACGCCGGTCGATCCAACCAACCCGGATACAACACCGCCGAACGCGCCATCCAGCCTTCAGTTCTCGTCGGACGGTAAAAGCGTCACCGGTACCGCCGAGCCCGGCAGTACTATCACGCTGAAAGACGCGAACGGCAACGTCATTGGCACCGGGCAAACCGGCAGTGACGGCAACATTACCGTGTCTCTCGGCACTCCGCTGACCAACGGCGAACAGGTGACAGCCACCGCGACGGATGCGGCCGGGAATACCAGCCAGGGCACAACGATTACGGCGCCGGATCTCACCGCACCCGATGCCCCGACCATCGGCAGCGTGACGGACGATGTTGATCCTCAAACGGGGTCGGTCACAAACGGCGGCAGCACCAACGATCCACGTCCGCAGCTCAGCGGCACCGCGGAGGCGGGCTCCACCGTGACCATCTATGACGGCGGAGTCGCGATTGGCACAGCGCTCGTCGCCAGCAACGGCACCTGGACATTTACCCCGTCAGCTGACCTGACTGAAAGTACCCACCAGATTACCGTGCGGGCAACCGACGCCGCCGGCAACCTCGGACCGGCCTCCCCGGTATTTACCCTCACCGTTGATTTTACCCCGCCGACCACGCCAACCGCGATTGTGCTGACCGACGACACGGGTGCGATCAGAGGAACCATAACCGCGGGCACGCCTACCGACGCTTCAAAGCCGATCCTGGCGGGAACGGGCGAGCCCGGTGGAACAATCACTATCTACGATAACGGTGTGGCGATTGGAACCACGACGGTACTGCCGAACGGCACCTGGAGCGTCACGCCGAGCGGCCCGCTCCCGGACGGGACGCACACGATAACCGTCGTTGAAACCGATGCAGCCGGAAACCAGAGTGCGGCCTCGGAGCCTATCATCTTCACCGTGGACACCACGCCGCCGCTGGCCCCCGGTGACCTCGTCGTTTCGAATGATGGCGGCACCATCACCGGCACCGCGGAACCTGGCAGCACGGTAACCATCCGTGAAGGCGACGCTATCCTTGGCACCCCGGTGGCCGACAGCGAGGGCAACTTTAGCCTGACGCTGACCCCGCCTAAGCTCAACGGCGAAATCCTGACCGCAGACGCCACCGACGCTGCCGGCAACACGGGGCCAGCAACCTCCGCAGCGGCGCCGGATGTCACCCCACCGCAGGCGCCGGTTATCGTGTCGGTGATTGACGACGTGCTGAACACAACCGGTCCCGTGGAGCAGAATGGGCTGACCAACGACCGGGCGCCGACCCTGAACGGCACGGGCGAACCCGGTTCGACCATCACGATTTTCAACGGCAGCGATATCATCGGCACGGTGGACGTCCCCTCATCCGGCCTGTGGAGCTTTACGCCGCCCTCACCGCTGGCCGATGGTACGTACGTGCTGACGGCAACCGCAACAGATGCCGCCGGTAACCCGAGCGGACAATCGAACGCTTGGACCATTATCGTCGACGGGACGGCGCCAGCCGCCCCGGTCATTACGCAGGTGGTTGACGATGTTCCCGAACGTACCGGCTCGCTCGACCTCAATGAGACCACCAATGATTCAACCCCGACGCTCAGCGGTACCGCCGCAGCAAATGCCACGGTGACCATTCGTGTGGACGGGGTTGATATTGGTACGACCGTCGCCGATGGCCTCGGCGCGTGGAGTTTTACTCCGGACATCCCCATCGCCGAGGGTCCCCATACCCTGACCGCCGTCGCGACCGACGCGGCAGGCAACATTAGCGACGTTTCCAACAGCTGGGGCATCACCATTGACAGCGTGGCCCCGGATGCGCCGGTCATTACCCAGGTAGTGGATGATGTGCCAGAGCGCCTCGGCGCGCTCAATCCTGGCGACAGCACCAACGACACCACGCCGACGATCAACGGCACCGCTGAGCCGGGCTCAACCGTCACCATTCGCCAGGACGGCGTCGATCTCATCACAGTCCCGGTCGACAGCAACGGCACGTGGTCCTTTACCCCCGCCACGCCGCTTGGCAACGGCACGTATACCTTTACCGCTGTTACCACCGACGGAGCGGGTAATACCAGCCCGGCGTCAGGCGGCTTTACCCTGACCGTCGATACCACGCCGCCAGCGGCGGCTACTATCGCCACCGTTACCGATGACGTCGGCGGTGTTAACGGGCCGCTCACCAGCGGCGACACCACCGACGACACCCAGCCGCAGCTGCAGGGCACCGCGCCGGCAGATACGGTAATCACCGTCTATGACGGCACCACCCTGCTCGGCACCGCGACCCTCGACGGCAGCGGCGGCTGGAGCTTTACCCCCGTTATCCCGCTTACCGACGGCCCGCACACGCTGACGGTGCATGCCACGGATGCCGCGGGCAATACCACCATCTCAACGCCGTTTGAACTGACGGTGGATACCGTCGCGCCTGCCACGCCGGATATCCCGGCAATCACCGTCAATCCTGACGGCACAGAAACGCCGCTGAACCCGGGAGAAACCACCCGCGACACCACGCCGACCCTGAGCGGTTCCGGCAATCCGGGCGATACCGTGACGATCTACAACGGTGGCGTCAAGCTTGATGACGTGCTCGTGGACGGCAACGGCAACTGGACCTGGACGCCAGCCACCCCGCTGCCTAACGGCACCTATGACATTACCCTGACCGTCACCAACATGGACGGCACGGGCAACGAAAGCGCCCCGTCCCAGCCGGTCACCATCACCATTGACACCGATGCGCCAGTCGCACCTGCAGCACCGGTGATTACCGACAGCGTCAGCCAGATAACCGGCCCCGTTCCCGATGGTGGAACCACCAACGATCCGCGCCCGGTCCTCAGCGGCACCGGTACGGCGAACGATGTTATTAACATTACTGACACCGTCAACGGCACTCCGACCGTCGTGGGCACCGTCACGGTAGACAGCAACGGCAACTGGAGCTGGCGTCCTGACAGTAATATTGGGGAAGGTACCCACGTCTACACCGCCACCGCCACCGATGAGGCGGGCAACGTCTCTGACGCTTCGCCGGCGATTACGATTACCGTGGATACCGTAGCACCGGATGTCCCGGTATTTGATGCCGTCGGGGGCCAGCCGAATGGAGGCTTAATCACCGATGCGACGCCAACCGTCGGAGGAACCGGCACGACTGGCGACACGGTCATCGTCTACAACAACGGCGTTGAGTTGGGCCGTGTCGAGGTCGTTAACGGAGAATGGAGCTTTGTGCTGCCAACACAGGCGGATGGCCTGCTGAACATCACCGTTGCGGGCGTAGACGCGGCGGGTAACGTCAGCGCGCTGAGTCCGATCATTAGCGTTACGCTCGATACCGTTGCGCCTGAGATCCCCGTCATTAGCGCCGTCGATAACAGCCTGCTGTCCAACAACGTGCTGTATACGAACGACGGCACGCCGACCCTTACCGGCACCGGTGAACCAGGCGCTACCGTTATCGTCTCCGTAGACGGCGCGCCATCTGCCGTGCCGGTCACCGTGCAGCCGGATGGCACCTGGAGCTGGACTGCCGACGCGACGCTGGCGGAGGGTCCGCATACCTTCACCGTCTCCTCCAGCGATCCGGCGGGTAACCTCTCAGGCAGTTCAGCGCCGCTGAGCGTGACGGTCGATACCGTCGCCCCGGCCAATCCGGGCAACATGAGCCTGCCTGAGACAGGCACACCGCTGACCGGTACCGGCGAAGAGGGAAGTACCATTACCGTTAAGGACAGCGGTGGCACTGTCATTGGCACCGGCGTTGTTGGCAGCGATGGCAGCTTCTCCATTGCGCTGAGCCCGGCGCAGCTGGATCCAACCACGCTGACCGTGACCGCCACGGACGCCGCAGGCAATCCAAGCGCCGATGTGCCTTTTATCGTCACCGACTCGCAGCTTGAGCTGCCGCAGGTGCCCGTCATCACGGCAATCGTCGATGACGTGGACCCGGTCACCGGCGATGTGAAAGGCAAAACCACCAACGACACCACGCCTACGCTTACCGGTACGGCCGAAGCGGGCAGCGTGATTACTATCTATCAGGACGGTAGCACGACGCCATTGACAACGGTGACCGCCGACGGCAGCGGCAACTGGAGCTATACGCCAGCCGCGCTTGGTGAAGGGCTGCATACCTTCGAGGTGACCGCGACCCTCAACGGTGCCACCAGCGGCCGCTCTCCGGCGGCCAGCGTGACCATCGATCTTACCGCCCCGGGTACGCCAACCATTGGCTCGGTCATTGACGACGTGGGTCCTGTCACCGGTCCGCTGACCAACGGCCAGACCACCAACGACAGCCAGCCGACCCTCACCGGCACCGGCGCGGTGGGTGATACCATCTCCATCTACAACAACGGCGTGCTGCTGGACAGCGTGATGGTCGGTAATACCGGCACCTGGAGCTACACCACGCCCGTCCTGCCGGAAGGCAGTAATGTTCTGACCATCCGCGAGACCGATCCGGCAGGAAATCAGAGCGGTCCTTCGGCGGACTTCACCCTCGTGGTGGATACCCTTTCCACTACGCCGGTCATCACCAGCGTAACGGATAATGTGGACAATGATGCCACCCCGATAGCCAGCGGCAGCGAAACGAACGACGCCACGCCAACTCTTACAGGGACCGCGGACGCGAACAGCGTGGTGACCATTTTCGATGGCGCTACCCAGATTGGCGTGGTTACGGCGGATGGCACCGGCGCGTGGAGCTTTACGCCAGAGACCGCACTCGTCGAAGGCTCGCACAGCTTCACCGTCCTGGCGACCGACCCGCAGGGCAACGTCAGCGAAGCCTCAGCCCCATGGAGCGTGGTGGTTGACCTCACGGCGCCGACGGTTCCAACGCTGGATACGGTGAGTGATAACGTCCCTGGCGGCGTCACGGGCAACCTCACCAGCGGGCAGGCAACCAACGACAACACCCCAACGATTAGCGGCACCGGACAGGCAGGCAGCACTATCCACATCCTGAATAACGGTACGCAGATTGGTACGGCGACCGTCGACGGAACCGGTAACTGGTCCTTCACCCCGACCGCGCCGCTGGACGACGGCAGCTACTCCCTGCGCGCGTACGCAACGGATGCCGCGGGCAACGCCTCGGCTAACTCGTCGGTCTTCGCCTTCACCGTCGATACCGCAGGCCCCGGTGTGCCGCTGGTGACCAGCGTGATTGACGATGTCGCACCGACCACGGGAACGCTCACGTCGGGTAACAGCACCAACGACGCGCGTCCGACCTTCAACGGCACGGCCGACGTAGGTTCTACAGTGCACGTGATTGTTGATGGCAACGAAATTGGCACCGCCGTGGTCAACGCCCAGGGCAGCTGGACCTTCACACCGGGTACCGATCTGCCCGACGGACCGCATGCCATCACCTTCAATGCCACCGACGCGGCGGGCAACGCGGGTACGGCAACGGCACCGTTTAACCTGACGGTGGATACGGGCGTGCCGTCTGCGCCGGTCATTTCAGCCGCGGCAGATAACGTGGGCAGTATTCAAACCCCGCTTACTTCCGGGCAGAGCACCGACGACACCACGCCAACGCTGAGCGGCACCGCGACGGCCAACGCCACGGTCACTATCTACGAAAACGGTCAGCCAGTCGGCACCGCGCTGGCAGACGGTACCGGCGCATGGAGCTTTACGCCGTCCGCACCGCTGGCCGCAGGCAGCCACACCTGGACCGCCACGGTGACCGATGCCGCCGGGAACGTTAGCCCCGCCTCGCCGGGCTTTACGCTGGTTGTCGATATCACGGCACCCACCGCGCCGGTTATCAGCCAGGCGATTGACGATGTGGGGACCATTACCGGTCCAATCACATCCGGGCAGACGACCGACGACACCGTACCGCGGCTGGTTGGCACCAGCGAACCGTTTGCCACCGTGAATATCTATGAGGGAACCACGCTGGTCGGAACGGGCACCGCAGACGGCAGCGGCAGCTGGAGTATCTTACTCAATACCACGCTGACAGAAGGTGCGCACAGCTTCACCGCGCAGGCCACGGATGCCGCAGGCAACACCAGCGCGTCGTCAGCCAGCTTCAGCCTGACGATTGATACCACGCCGCCAGCGCTGCCGGTGCTCACCAGCATCCTCGATGATGTCGGCAATGCGGCAACGCCGATAGCAGACGGTGGAACAACCAACGACGCGCAGCCAACCCTCAGCGGTACGGCAGAAGCGGGTTCTACGGTGAAAATCTTCGATAACGGCGTGCAGATTGGCAGCGTAACGGCCACCGGCGGGGCATGGAGCTTTACGCCTTCCCCGGCGCTGGGCAACGGCTCGCACAATTTGACCTTTACCACCACCGATGCCGCAGGCAACGCCAGCGCGCCAACCGCCGGGTATACCATTAACGTTGATACCCTTGCTCCGGCCGCGCCGGTCATTAGCTCGGTAGTTGATGATGTGGGCAGCGTCATCGGACCGGTAACCGGCACCACTCCGACCAACGATACGCGCCCAACGCTGAGCGGGACTGCCGAAGCGAACGCGACGGTGCGGATCTACGATGGCATCACGCTGGTGGGCACCGTCACCGCCGATGCCAACGGCAACTGGACGCTGCCAGAAACCACCACGCTGACGCAAGGCACCCATAACTTCACCGCCACGGCCACCGATGCCGCAGGCAATACCAGCCCGGCATCGGCCGTGACGACGGTGATCGTCGATCTTACCGCCCCAACGGCCCCGACAGGGACCTTTAACGCCGACGGTAGCGTATTAACCGGGAATGCTGAAGCAGGCAGTACCGTCACGATCCGTCTCCCGGACGGTTCAACGGTAACGACCACAGCGGGCAGCAACGGCACGTACAGCTACACCTTCGTTAACAAGCAGACAGAAGGCCAGACGCTGCAAATCACCGCCACCGACGCGGCGGGCAACGTCTCGCAGCCCGGCTCGGCGCTCGCGCCGGTGGTGCCGCTCTCCGCCAGCAATAACGTCGAAGAGCTGGAGCTCAGCACCACGGCCACCGTCACCAACAGCCAGTACAGCGACTACGGCTTCCTGCTGGTTGGCGCCGTGGGCAACGTCCTGACGCTGCTCGGTAATGACTCCGCTCAGGTGAACTTCACCGTGGGCAGCGGCGGCAGCGCGGACATCGTCGTGAACGCCAACGCCACGGGGGCCGTGCTCTCTCTGCTCAACACCCTTGAGCTGGTGGTACAGCGCTTTGACACCGTTAACAACACATGGACTACCGTAGTCGATACCGGACAGCCGCAGTTTGCCGACCTGCTGACCCTGGGGGCAACAGGCGTTTCGCTGAACCTGACCGGGCTGGCGGACGGCAACTACCGCGTGCTGAGCTATAACACCAACCTGCTGGCAACCGGCTCCTACACCAGCCTTGACGTGGCGGTGAAAGAGACCGGGCCGGGCACCGTTACGGGCGATACCAGCCTCGGCGGTAACGTGATCACCGACGTTGACCCAACCGCAGGCAGCGACAACGCTCCGGCAGGGGCAACGGTCACGGCCGTCACTAACGCCCAGGGTGTCACCACCAGCGTCACTGCCGACGGCACGGTGATCCAGGGTCAGTACGGTACGCTGACCATTAACCGCGACGGCAGTTACACCTACGATCTGACCAACACCAGCGCATCGGTGATTGGCCGGACGGAGAGCTTCAGCTACACCATCACCCATAACGGCGTCAGCGCGTCGGCGAACCTGGTGCTGTCGCTGGGCAGCGGTACCGCCACCAGCGGTATTGTCGCGGTTGACGATACGAACTCGCTGACTTTCGATACCACCGTCAACGCGATTGACAACGGTACGTCGTCCCAGGGCGGCTTTACCCTGGTGGGGATCAATCTCGGCAACACGCTGGGGCTGAACCTGCTGGACGATATGACCAACCCCATCATCTATAACGTGGAGGAAGGCACTACCCGCACCATGACCATCCAGGCTTCCGTTGGCGGCGTGGCCCTGGCATCGGTGTTCGACCTGTACATCTACAAGTTCAACAACGCGACGCAGACCTTCGAGCAGATGCGCGTTGAACCAGGCTGGCTGCGCGCGCCGCTGCTGGGCGGCACCTCGCCTCAGCTGACGCTGCAGCTGCCGGCCGGTGAGTACCTGTTCCTGCTGAATACGGCTGCGGGGATCACCGCCCTGACGGCCTACACGCTGGACGTGCTGCAGGATCATGTCTACAGCGTGGCGAGCGTCAGCGCGAGCACTACCGGGGACGTTCTGTCGGATGATATTGCGCCAGTCGGCACGCTGGTGACGGAGGTTAACGGCGTAGCGGTGAACAGCAGCGGTCTGACGAACATTACCGGCGAGTACGGTACGCTGAGCATCAACGCGGCCGGGGAGTACACCTACACCCTGAATAGCGGCGTTGGCGTTGACCACATCAGCACCCCGGATACCTTCGTCTACACCATTACCGCGCCGGATGGCACGAAAGACACGGCTTCGCTCAACATCACCCCAACCGCGCAGCCGATGGATGCGGTGAATGATGTCAGCACCGCGATGGACGTGACGTCGGTACACCATACCGCCGCGTACTCGGATACAACCGTCGGGTCGGCGAGCTGGAACGCCGCGCTGCTCACTTCAACCCAGGGCTCCGGCTCAGGCACCTTCGTGGTGGATGCCAATACCGCGCTGCACAACGTGGTGCTGTCGTTTAACGTCGCCTCGTTGCTGACGCTGACAGGGTTGACGGTTGACTGGACGCTGACCAACGGCGCCACCACCGTCAGAACCGGCTCGTTCAACGGCGGGCTGCTGCTGGGCGGCACGGCAACGGTCAACCTGACGGGTCTCGACCTGGAGGCGGGGACCTACACCCTGAGCTATACCGGCAGAATGGGGCCGCTGGGAGTAGGAAATATCACCATCACCCCAAACGTCACCGGCACCAGCTACTCGCTGTCGCAGTTCGACGCCACGGGCACCCACACCGTTGACGGCAACATTTTCGACGGCACCGGTTCCGCAGGGACGATGGACCAGCTGCACTCGGTGGATACTCGCGTGAGCATTACCGGCTACGACGGCGTTACCACTACGCTGGATCCCTACACCGGCAGCACGCTGTCGAGCATCACGGGTCACTACGGCACGCTGGCGATTGCCGCAGACGGCAGTTACACCTATACGCTCAACCCGGGGATATCGCTCTCTACCATTACCACGAAGGAGGTCTTTAACTACACCCTGACCGATGCCAACGGCACCACGGACACCGCGTCACTGACCATCGACATGGCGCCGAAATTTATCAGTTCGGAGCATAACGATGTGATTAGCGGTACGGCCTACGGCGACACGCTGATTTATCAGGTGCTGAACAGCACGGCGGGCAACGCTACGGGGGGCAACATCACCAGCGCCGGCGGCGACCACTGGACGAACTTCTCCCTGGCACAGGGAGACAAGATCGACATTGGCGACCTGCTGGTGGGCTGGGACGGTAATACCGCCTCGCTGGGGAGTTATATCAATGTCACGCAAAGCGGTAGCAACACTGTGATCTCCATCGACCGTGACGGCGCAGGGAGCACCTACACTAATACTGCACTCGTTACGCTTGATAACGTCCAGACCACGTACGACGAGCTTGTGAACCAGCAACACATCATTACCTGATAGCACCTGCACGAGATGACCCGGGCGCGCACAGCGCCCGGGCATAAATAATAAAGCTGTACTTTTTTATTAGGGACAAGACATGGGAATAAAGATGCCTCACTGGTGGCTCTCGTGCTGCCTGATATCTGTACCCGCCATCGCGGCAAACCCGGCGGCAACCATCAATACCGGACAACTCCGCGAAACGCAGGAACTCCCCTCACTGAATGGCCGCGTCGCCCCGGTGGCAGGCAAAGCCGCTCCCGGTTCACTACAGCTTGGCGAAGCCGTTAATCGCGCCGTCACCTGGCATCCGGCAATCGCTGAAGCCGTGGGCAAACTTTACGAGCAGAACGAAGAGGTCGACGTCGCCAAATCGAAATACTATCCGCAGATTAACGCCGGCATGGACAACGGGTATTCCCACGACGGCGATCAGAACGGCTTTACGCCGTCGCTGGTGCTCTCTCTTTCGCAAATGCTCTACGACTTCGGCAAAGTGGCCAGCCAGGTGCGGGCCGAAAACGCCGGAGTCGCCCAGCAGCAGGCCAACGTGCTGGTCAGCATCGACACCATCGCTCACGATACCGCCATCGCCATGGTGCAGGTGCAAACTCTGCAGCAGATGGTCGACACCGCCAAAGAGCAGCTCGACGCCCTCTCCTCAATCGGCAAGCTGACCCGCCTGCGTAACGACGAAGGGGCCACCTCGCTCTCTGACGTGGTGCAGACCGACGCGCGCATTGAAGGGGCACGCGCCCAGCTGATGCAGTATCAGGCCAGCCTCGACAGCGCCCGCGCCACGCTGATGAGCTTTCTCGGCTGGAACAGCCTGAATGATATCAGCAATGATTTTCCACAGAAGCTGGCCCGCAGCTGCGATATCGCCGAGCCGGACGATCGCCTGGTGCCTGCGGTCCTCGCCGCCTGGGCACAGGCGAACGTCGCGCAGGCTAACCTCGACTACGCCGACGCGCAGATGACGCCAACCGTCTCGCTGGAGCCGGAGGTTCGTCATTACCTGAACGATCGCTACGCGGGTAACGAAACGCGGGATCGCACCCAGTATTCCGCCTGGGTGAAAGTCCAGATGCCGCTCTATCAGGGCGGCGGGCTCACCGCCCGACGTAACGCCGCCGGACACGCGGTGGAGGCGGCGCAGTCGACCATTCAGCGTACGCGCCTCGATGTGCGCCAGAAGCTACTGGAGGCCCGCAGTCAGGTCATGAGCCTGCAAAGCACGCTGCAAATTCAGGGCCGCCAGGAGGCACTCAGCGCCCGCACCCGCGAGCTCTATCAGCAACAATATCTCGATCTCGGCTCGCGACCCCTGCTGGACGTGCTTAACGCCGAGCAGGAGGTCTATCAGGCACGCTTTACCCAGCAGCAGACCCTCGGTCAGCTGCACCAGCTGCAGCTCAACTGCCTCTATAACACCGGGCAATTGCGTCATGCGTTCGATCTTGATAACCGCACCATCCAGACCGTGGAGATCCAGCCATGAAGCAACGCGACATCCCTCAGGGGGAAACGATGACGGATGAGGCCCTGGCGCAGTGGGCGCAGGCGTTTGGCTTTGTTGCCACGCGCTACCGCGTCGCCTGTTCGCCCGGCGCACTGATCGCAGGCGCACCGTGGCTGAAAGGCAAACCGATGGTGCCCGCGCTGACTCAGCTTGCCCGTGAAGCCGGGCTAACGTTCCAGCTGCTGACGGCCGATCAGCAGTCGATCAACAGCTGGCGTCTGCCGGTGGTGGTGGCGCTGAGCGACGGAAAAATCGGCGTGATCGAGAATTTCGACGGTGAGGACACGCTTGAGGTCAGCTTTTTCGACGACAAGACGTACACCAACCGCCTGTCGATGAGCGCGATGTTACCCGCCATCCGCCACGTTATCGCCCTGCGTCCGCTGGCGGCGCTGAAGGACAGCCGCGTGGACGCCTACATCTCAAAATACCGCCCGGACTGGCTCTACCGGCTGGTGATGCGCGACCTGCGCCCCTACAGCTGGGTGATGCTGGCGGCGCTGTTTATCAACGTGCTCTCCCTCTCCGGCATTGTCTTTTCCATGCAGGTGTATGACCGGGTGATCCCCGCCCAGTCCTACCCGACGCTCTACGTGCTGACCATCGGAGTGCTGATCGCCACCCTGTTTGGCTTTGTGCTGCGCGTCGCGCGCGGGCACATTATGGATCTGCTGGGTAAGCGATCGGATCTGCGCGTCTCGGATCGTGTGTTTAGTCACGCCCTGCGGCTGCGCCACAGCGCCATTCCGCGCTCCACCGGCAGCTTTATCTCCCAGCTGCGCGAGCTGGAGCAGATCCGCGAGATGGTCACCTCCTCCACCATCTCGACGATTGTCGATCTGCCCTTCTTCTTCCTGTTTGTGGTAGTGCTGGCGATCATCGCGCCGCAGCTGGCGTGGATCGCCCCGGTGGCGGCTGTGATCATGGTCCTGCCCGGCCTGCTGCTGCAAAAGAAGCTGGCGGAGCTGGCGAAGCAGTCGGCCCATGAATCGACCCTGCGCAACGCGGTGCTGGTGGAGAGCGTGCAGGGGCTGGAGGACATCAAGCTGATGCAGGCGGAGAACCGCTTTTTGCAGCAGTGGAACAGCTATATCCAGATTACCGCGGAATCCGGGCTGCGCACCCGCGAGCTGACGCAGAACCTGATCAGCTGGGGAATGACCGTCCAGAGCCTGGTCTACGCCGCCGTGATCGTGGTCGGCGCGCCGATGGTGATCGACGGCACCTTAACCACCGGTTCGGTGGTGGCCGCCTCAATGCTGGCCTCGCGGATGATCGCGCCGATGGCGACGCTGTGTGGGGTGCTGGCACGCTGGCAGCAGGTAAAGGCCGCCAAAGAGGGGCTGGACAGCATTATGCAGCTGCCGACCGAGAACCAGCGCGAAGAGACGCCGATCCGCCAGGACGTGCTGCGCGGACACTATCTCTTCGAGCAGGCGCAGTTCCGCTACCACCCGGAAGATCCGCGCATGGCGCTGCGCATTAACCGCCTGGAGATCAGGCCGGGCGAGAAAGTCGCGATCCTCGGGCGCAACGGCGCGGGCAAATCCACCCTGCTGCAGGCGATGGCGGGCGGAATGGATCTGGCAGGCGGCGAACTGCGGCTCGACAACCTCAGCCTGCCGCATCTCGACGTGGCGGACGTGCGGCGCAACGTCGGCTTTATGACCCAGAACGCGCGGCTGTTTTACGGCACCCTGCGCGAGAACATCACCCTCGGCATGCCGCGCGCCACCGACGAAGAGATTTTCGAGGTGCTGGAGATGTGCGGTGCGGCCAGCTTTGTGCTGAAGCTGCCGAAGGGGCTGGACTACCCGATTATGGAGAACGGCGTGGGGCTGTCCGGCGGGCAGCGGCAGTCGATTCTGCTGGCGCGGATGCTGCTGCGCGATCCGAATATCGTGCTGATGGACGAGCCGACCGCCTCCCTTGATGAACACACCGAGCGGGAATTTATCCAGCGCCTGGGAGCATGGCTCGGCAACCGGACGCTGGTCGTCGCCACCCACCGCGTGCCGGTGCTGGAGCTGGTGGAGCGCGTGGTCGTGCTGAAAGATGGGATGCTGGTCATGGACGCGCCAAAGGCGCAGGCGCTGAACAACAGCCGCATGCAGCAGCAACAGCAGGCAGCAACCGGACGGGAGTGGAAAAATGAAAATCAGTCAGCGTGACGTGGCCGCGATGGACGATCTGGATAATGCGCTCGACTCCGAAAGCGGCTATTCCGGCGCGCGGCGGATCGTGATCTTCTCGCTGCTGATGTTTGTGGCGCTGGGCGTCTGGGCGTGGTTTGGGATGCTGGATGAAGTCTCAACGGGAACCGGAAAAGTGATCCCCAGCTCGCGCGAGCAGGTGTTGCAGTCGCTGGATGGGGGGATCCTCACCGAGCTGAACGTTCACGAGGGCGATCAGGTGCAGGCCGGACAGGTGCTGGCACGGCTGGATCCGACGCGTTCCGAATCGAACGTCGGCGAAAGCGCTGCGCGCTACCGTGCGTCGCTGGCCTCCAGCGCCCGTCTGTACGCCGAGGTAAACGATCTGCCGCTGAAGTTCCCGCCTTCGCTGGAGAAATGGACCGAACTGACCGCCGCCGAAACGCGGCTCTACAACTCGCGCCGCACGCAGCTGGAGGACACGCAACGTGAACTGCGTTCAGCATTAGATCTCGCAAACAAAGAGCTGGCGATCACCCAGCGGCTGGTAAAAACCGGTGCCGCCAGCCACGTGGAAGTGCTGCGCCTGCAGCGGCAGAAAAGCGACCTGGAGCTGAAGCTCACCGACGTGCGTTCCCAGTATTACGTTCAGGCGCGCGAGGCGTTATCCAAGGCCAACGCCGAGGTGGATATGGTCTCGGCGATCCTGAAAGGCCGCGAGGATTCCGTCACCCGCCTGACGGTAAAATCCCCGGTGCGCGGGATCGTGAAAAACATTAAAGTCACCACCATCGGCGGGGTGATCCCGCCCAACGGCGAGCTGATGGAGATTGTGCCGGTAGACGATCACCTGCTGATTGAAACCCGGCTCTCGCCGCGCGATATCGCCTTTATCCACCCGAACCAGGAGGCGCTGGTGAAGATCACCGCCTACGATTACGCCATCTACGGCGGGCTGCACGGGGTGGTGGAGACCATTTCGCCGGACACCATCCAGGACGAGGCCAAGCCGGAGGTGTTTTATTACCGCGTATTTATCCGCACCAGCCAGGATTACCTGGTGAATAAGGCGGGCAGGCACTTCTCAATCGTGCCGGGGATGATTGCCACGGTGGACATCAAGACCGGGGAGAAAACGGTGCTGGATTATCTGATCAAGCCGTTTAATCGGGCGAAAGAGGCGCTGAGGGAGCGGTGATGAAACGCCTTACATCATTTTCTGAAGCCGCCTCGCAGGATTTAACTTCTTCTGGGTAGCCTGCTTTTTATTAGGGTTAATCGGGCGTATGTTCCTTCCACGCCAGCAAAATCTGGCGTCGGGATTGGCATCCCGGTTAAACTTAATGGCGGCGTGAGCTCTTGTTGCGCCGTGCGTCTGGCTACATTTCAATGGTGGGCTGGACGGGGGCGTCGCAAGACGCGCCGGTGTCCATTAAGGCCGGTAATGCCAACTCCGTTCAGTCCTGCCACCCGGGAAATTGGCATTTCTCTGGCAGGGTCTTAATCACTTAATGGAAACTGTCATATGACCACCAGTAACGCACTTTTCACGACCCCCTTCGGCCACAATACCGACTTCACTGAACTTGCCGACAACTGCCAACGCTATTGCGAAGCATTGGTGGAAGAGACCGATCCTGCAAGAAAAATAGCGCTCTGCGGTCGTCTTGCATCGACCCTCGCCCTGCTTCGCCCGATGCTGCTGGAGCCGCTCCCTGAGCACTTACAGGAACGTCTTACCGTCGATGTGTTCCCCGAATGTGAACCTGCATTCAACGCTGAATCCGATCAGCTCTGTCGCTACTGCGAGGAAATTACGCAACTGTTGCTGGGGGGCGCGCTCGCCCCTGAATCCGCTCGTGTGATGGGAGATTTACTCTTTGAACTGACGGGATATTTTGCTGACCAGCTAAAAGCCCCGCGCTGGCTGAGAACAGAGGCTGGCGTCGCGTTGCTGGGTTGACATGGTTTTCTCCCTCTCCCTGTGGGAGAGGGTCGGGGTGAGGGCATCAAACCGCACTCATTTTATATTTATAAACAGGACGTTAATTATGAATAACCAGGAAAAACTACGCATCTCAACCACACCAGGCGAAGTATTGAATTCTGGCTGAATCTGCAGCAAAACGCAGAAAACCAAGGAGCGAGAATCGAGCACCTCTAACATAATCATCCCCCCAATCTGCTAAAGTAGCCCAAACTCATTTTTCAGGAAGAAATCATGCGCCAACGAACCATTGTCTGCCCCATCATCCAGAACGACGGTGCCTATCTGCTGTGCAAAATGGCCAACGATCGCGGCGTGTTCCCCGGCCAGTGGGCTCTCTCCGGCGGCGGAATGGAGCCGGGCGAAACCATGGAACAGGCGTTGCGCCGTGAGATCCGCGAAGAGCTGGGCGAAGCGCTGGAGATCGCTTCGATCACGCCATGGGCTTTTCGCGATGACATCAGAGTGAAAACCTACGCCGATGGCACCACTGAGGAGATTTACATGATCTATCTGATCTTCGACTGCATCAGTGCCAACCGAGCAGTCACGTTTAATGAAGAGTTTCAGGAGATCGCCTGGGTTAATCCGGAATCGTTAAAAGAGCTTGATCTCAACGAAGCCACGCGCATTACCTTCGCCCAAAAGGGCCTTCTTTAATTGCCCACTGCCCCGGCGTTTTACCGGTCCATGCTCTGAAAACCTCAATAAATGCGCTGACGCTGCTGTAGCCGCATGACAGCGCAATCCATCCCACCGGCTTCCCCGCCGCCAGCCACTCCATTGCCTGCATGACGCGCGCCAGCTGCCGCCAGTTGACGAAGTTCATTCCCGTCTGGGCGCTAAACCGACGGTTAAACGTACGTACGCTCATCCCGGCATGGCTGGCATGACTCTCGACCGTCTGATTATCATCGACAAACTGCAGCAAGCGGCTGACCACG
Organism: Enterobacter asburiae; assembly: GCA_011754535.1. NCBI lineage: Bacteria > Pseudomonadati > Pseudomonadota > Gammaproteobacteria > Enterobacterales > Enterobacteriaceae > Enterobacter > Enterobacter asburiae. The sequence continues at coordinate 3,772,474 of JAAQVN010000001.1, forward strand.
TTCTTCAGACGCGGATCCGTCGGCACGGGCAGAGAAAAGTGAACCAGGGGCGTCATGGCAAGCTCATCCAGCAGTAAAGTCAGCTTTCGCGGATCGTACTCGCTCCCTGCACCACATACACGGGAAAACAGTGCATGGGTGAGATCGTCCGGCTCGAACAGCGCGGGAGCATCGGGAAGCATTGCACAGCAAGCAGGGTCAAGATAGATAGCGCAGCCTTCAATCGCGCTTTCAGAGAAGGCGGCGTGCTGTTGGCCCGGCGGGATCCAGCCGATATGTTGTGCCGGCACGACCGAGCGCGCCTGCTGCGTCTCAATGACCAGCAGCCCCGTTGCAATGCGCCACAACTGGCCGGAGCCATGGCTGTGCCACGGCGTTCGGTACCCGCCGGGATGAAGGAGCACTTCAATACTGATCATACCATTTTGGCCGAAAATCGTTATTTATCGACGTATTACAGAAACTGCGTCTTCAGCTGTCAAGGATAATGTTGATTCAACCATTTGAGGAGCCCGCATGAGCATTATCACATCCCTGGTAGCCCACCCTGACAACACCGCGCAGCGCAAGGAAATGGCTAGCCTGTTAACCAACTTATTCAAAGGCGATGTCGATCCGGCAGAGCTTTTTACGCCCGATTACCAGCAATTTACGGACGGTCACGCGCTTGATTATCAGGGTTTTGTGCAGCACCTGAACCACGTTCGATCGCAGATCCGCGAGATAGCATTCAGGGTAGAGGAGTTCGCCTGTCACGATGGTCTTTTGGCAGACCGGCACTGGGTTACCGTGACGTATCCGGATGGTCGGCAGGCAGAGATTGAGGTGTATATGTTTGCCGCACTGCGAGAAGGAAAAATTTGTCGTATCCACGAGGTCACGCTGGTGATTGGCGGAGAGGCATCAGACCGCGCACTCGCCCACGCCACGCAATAAGCTCACCCTAAACGCGAACGGCGCATAACAGCCTCTGCCGTTATGCGCCTCCTCTTACAGCGAGATCTTCAGGCGTCGAACCGCTTCTTTCAGCTGCTCATCCGTTGGGGTGACGAATGACATACGCAGCGTTGTCTGGTCCGGTTCGTTGCAGTAGAAGAACTCACCCGGTACAAAAACCACACCGTTGCTCAAGGTTTTTTCCAGCCATTTCGTCGTATTCATGCCGTTGTTCATTTTCGCCCACAGGAACATGCCGCCCTTCGGTTTGTGGAACGACATCACATCGCCCAGCTCGGCTTCCAGTTCCGTTGCGAACGTCTGGTATTTCTGGCGATAGGCCTCGCGGATCATTTTAATCTGGTTCGCCAGACGCCCGGTTTTCAGGTACTCGTAGGTCATCAGCTGCGACAGCGTGCTGGTGTGCAGATCGGTGGTTTGCTTCAGGTTCACCACCGCGCGCTTCAGCCACTCCGGCACCAGTACCCAGCCCACGCGGGTGCCCGGCGCGAGGATTTTGGAGAAGGTAGAGGTGTACACCACGTTATCTTCATTGCCGATATCTTTCGCATGGGCAATCAGCGGGCGGAATACGTCGTCGGTGTAGTTAATTTCGCTGTACGGATCGTCTTCGATAATCACGAAATCATAGCGCTTCGAAAGTTCCACCAGCTGTTTGCGACGCGCTTCAGAAAGCGTTACGCCGCCAGGGTTACCAAAAGTTGGAACGATATAAACCGCCTTGATGGTTTTCTTTGCCACCAGTGCTTCAAGCTCATCGACCTTCATGCCGTCGCCGTCGGTACCGACGGATTCAAAACTGGCCTGCGCCAGGCCAAAGACCTGCAGCGCGGCGAGATAGGTTGGACGTTCAACGACAACCGTATCGCCAGGATTGATCAACGCACGCGCCAGCACATCCAGAGATTGTTGAGAGCCGGAAGTAATGACCACGTCATCGGCCTTACAGGCGATGCCGCGCCCTTCGCAGATGCGTTTAATTTCTTCGCGCAGCCCCGGTACGCCTTCCGTCAGGCCATACTGGAACGCCTCGCCAAAATTCTGCGACAACACGGCATCGGCGGCGATTTTAAGCCCTTCGCGATCGAAGAGGTCCGGGTTGGGAATACCGCCGCCCAGCGAAATCACGCCCGCCATTTTGCTATGTTTTAATAATTCACGGATGGCGGATGATTGCAGGCCCTGCGCGCTGCTGGCGAGTTTGTTTGCAGACATTCTTTGATTACCTTCTTTTTTTATATTGTGCCCAATCTTAGCAGAATATGAGCAATAAATTCCGTTAGCTTAGGGAGGGGGCGTAAATCCTGACGCCACAGTAAATGCACCGGCCTCGGCGCGGGCGTGAACGGCTCCAGCACCCGTATCAGCCTGCCGCTTGCCAGCTCTTCCGCCACCAGCACCTCCGGTTGCAGCAGCAGCCCCGCCCCGGCTCGCGCCGCCATGCGTAGCCCGTAGCCGTCGTTACACCGTAAGACGGCATCCCGCTTCCAGCGCACCTCCCCTTCCACGCCCAGCAGCCGCCACTCGTTGCGCGCGGTCCACACCGTGTGCGACAGACAAAGATGATCCACCAGATCGGCAGGCGTCTGCGGCGTGCCGTGACGCGCTAAATAGTCCGGCGCGGCGCAGATAACCATGTTGTAGGGGCACAGGTATTTCGCCACCAGATCGTCATTGCGGATGTCGCCAATGCGGATGGCCAGATCGACCCCCTCCTCTACCAGATCGACCATTCGATTGGTGAGATCCAGTTCGATGCGCACCTCCGGGTAGCGCTGCAAAAATGTGGCGGTCAAAGGCGCGACAACGCAGCCGCCAAACGACGTGGGTGCCGTGACGCGCAGGGTTCCGGCGGGTGTGGCGCGCAGCCGTTCAACCGCGCTTTCGGCAATCGAGACCTGCTCCAGCACCCGCCTGGCCTCGTCGAAATAAACGCGTCCGGCGTCGGTCAGGCTCTGGCGACGGGTATTGCGCTCCAGCAGCCGCGTACCGAGCTGCGATTCCAGCAGCGCAATATACTTCCCCACCATGACCGCCGACATCTCCAGCCGGGACGCCGCCCCGGTAAAGCTGCCGCTTTCCACTACCGCAATGAACGTCTCCATCCCGCGAAGCTTATCCATATTCCGAACCTCTGGTTAGCAATCATCTAACTTTAGCCCAGTTTATCTGACTTTTTATTTATTAAAGAATGAGGGCTCACAACATAAGGAGTCTGCTATGAAAATCGTCATTATTGGTGCCAGCGGTACTGTCGGGCGTGCCGTAACCGAAGAATTAAGCCGTCGTCACGAGGTCATCCGCGTCGGTCGCACGCAGGGCGACTATCAGGTGGATATCACCTCGCAGGCGAGTGTACAGGCGCTGTTTGAGAAAATCGGCCCGGTGGATGCGATTGTCTCCGCAAGCGGTGGCCTCTACTTTGGCCCGCTCGCGACCATGAAAGACAGCGACTTCAACCAGGGCCTGCAGGATAAGCTGCTGGGGCAGGTGCGTCTGGCGCTGACCGGCCAGCATTATTTGAACGAAGGCGGCTCGATTACGCTGATAAGCGGGATTGTGGCGCACGAGCCGATTGCGCAGGGCGTGAATGCCACCACGGTGAACGCGGCGCTGGAAGGGTTTGTCCGCGCCGCAGCCTGCGAACTGCCGCGCGGGATCCGCATCAACCTGATTAGCCCAACGGTACTGACGGAGTCCGCCGAAGCGTATGACGGGTTCTTCCCCGGCTTTGAAAGCGTTCCCGCCGCGACCGTGGCGCAGGCCTACCGCCGCAGCGTGGAAGGGGTGCAGAGCGGGCGGGTGTATAAAGTCGGTTATTGATCCTTACGGGCGGCGATCAGCACCAGCATCGGGCGCTCCGCCTCTTCGGCCAATGCAGGCCAGGCGTCAATCTGCGCCTGCGTTGGCCCCCACTCATTAACTTCGCTTATCGTTAACCCCGCTTTGATCAGTGCGTTAAGCGTGGTGCCCAGCGTGCGGTGGTATTTAATCACCCCGTCCGCCAGCCAGTTGCTGACGCGCTGGCTCTCGTCCTGATAGCGGTTCACCCCCCAGAACCGCTCGCCGCGGTCGTCGGTCAGCCAGCCCTGACGGGAAGCGCAGGTGTATATCGGGTGCTCCATCGAAAAGACCAGGCTACCGCCGGGTTTGAGCGCGCGCTGAACGTTGGCGAATAGCGTGTCCAGCTCCGGCAGGTAGTGCAGCGCCAGCGAGCTGTAGACCAGATCGAGGCTATTCGCTTTCAGCGCCAGAGATTCCAGATCGCTACGCTGATAGTGAATCCGGTTGTCATCAGTCAGTTCAGCCGCGCGGGCGAGCATTTTTTCTGAAATATCAACACCCGTGACGTCAGACGCGCCCAGCTCGCGTGCTGCGCGACAGAACCATCCGTAGCCGCAGCCGAGATCGACAACCGATTTACCGGTTAAATCTGGCAGCATTGCCTTGAGCGCGGGCCACTCCGGCGCGCCGTCCAGGCCCTGAACCGAGCGCGGAAGCTGGGCATAGCCTTCAAAAAATGCCGGGTTGTCGTAGATGTTTTGTGCCATGACGGACTCCTTTATCGCAACAGTGGCGAGGGTAAAGCACCCCTCGCCCGTTGACAACGTATCCGTCTTATAAATCAAAGCCTGCGACGGATTTTCTCCACCATAGCTGTGGCTGAGATCCCATAGCGGTCATGGAGGGTGGGCAGCGCGCCCGCATCCAGGAACGCGTCCGGCAGCGCGACGGTATCGAAATCCACGTTAACGCGGTTGCGCATCAACAGAGACGCGACAGCCTCGCAAAGCCCGCCCACGCTGCTGTGGTTTTCCGCCACAATCACCAGCCGTCCCGGCTTCGCAGCCTGCGCCAGGATCGTCTCTTCGTCCAGCGGCTTAATGGTGGGCGAGTGCAGCACCGCCACACTGACGTTATCTTTACGCAGCTGCTTCGCCGCCTCCAGCGCGCGCATGGTCATCAGCCCAGAGGCGATGATCAGGACGTCGCGCCCTTCTTCCAGCAGCACGGCTTTGCCAATCTTAAACTGGTAGTTGTACTGGTCCAGCACCACTGGCACCTTGCCACGCAGCAGCCGCATATACACCGGGCCATCGTGCGCTGCCATCGCCGGCACCGCCTGTTCGGTGTCGATTGCGTCACAGGGATCGATAATCGTCATGCCCGGAATACCGCGCATAATCGCAATATCTTCCGTCGCCTGGTGGCTCGGCCCGTAACCGGTGGTTAGCCCCGGCAGCGCCGCGCAGATCTTCACGTTCAGGTGCTCTTCAGCGATCACCTGATGGATAAAATCGTAGGCGCGGCGGGTGGCGAAGACGGCATAGGTGGTGGCGAAAGGAATAAAACCCTCTTTCGCCATGCCGCCCGCGGCCCCCATTAACAGCTGCTCGGCCATGCCCATCTGAAAGAAGCGTTCCGGGTAGGCCTGAGCGAAAATATGCAGATCGGTGTACTTCGACAGATCCGCCGTCATGCCGACGACCTCCGGTCGCTGTTCCGCCAGCTTCACCAGCGCGTGGCCGAACGGTGCAGCTCGCGTCTCCTGGCCCTCTTCCGCGATAGAGGCAATCATCGCCGACGTGGTTAAACGCGGTTTTTTCTCCGTGGTCTGGCTCATTACAACACTCCTTCAGGTTTGTTGGCATCCAGCACGGCGAGTGCCTTTTGCCACTCGTCAGCATCCACGCGAATAAAATGGTTCTTGTCACGCTTTTCGAGGAACGGCACGCCCTTGCCCATCAGCGTGTCGCACAAAATGACGCGCGGCTGGTTTTCCGGGTAGCGTTTGGCGTTATCAAACGCCGTTACCAGTGAAGGGACATCGTTGCCGTTGACGCGCTGCACGTACCAGCCGAAGGAGGTCCATTTATCCTCCAGCGGCTCAAAGCCGAGGATCGCATGCGAGTTGCCATCCGCCTGCTGGCGGTTAATGTCCACCAGCACGATCAGGTTCGACAGGCCGTGATGTGCCGCCGACATCGCCGCTTCCCAGGTTGACCCTTCGTCCAGCTCGCCGTCCGACATGGAGTTAACGACCCATGCCGCGCTCTGCTTGCGCTTCAGCCCCAGCGCCATGCCAACGCCAATGCTTAAGCCCTGCCCCAGCGAACCACCGGAGATCTCCATGCCCGGCGTGTAGGTTGCCATGCCGGACATCGGCAGGCGGCTGTCGTCCGCGCCGTAGGTCTCCAGCTCCTCTTCAGGAACGATCCCCGCTTCAATCAGGGCGGCGTAACAGGCAATGGCGTAGTGGCCGTGAGAGAGCAAAAAACGGTCACGCCCCTCCCATTCCGGCTCGCCCGGCTTAAGGTTCATCCCGTGGGCAAACGCGGTGGCCAGCACATCGGCATAGCCCAGCGCCTGCCCGATGTAGCCCTGCCCCTGCACTTCGCCCATGCGCAGCGCGTAGCGGCGAATGCGCCAGGCCGCGGCGACAACCTGTTGAACTGTAGTATCCGTCATCGTCGTGTCTCCTTAATGGATCAGCATCCCGCCGTTCACGTCGAGCGTGATACCGGTGGAGTAAGAAGAGAGGTCGCTTCCGAGGAACAGCGCGGCGCGGGCAATATCCTGCGCGTCGCCGAGGCGGTTAAGCGGAATGCCCGCCAGAATGGACGTTTTCATCTCATCGCTCAGCTTGCCTGCGGTAATGTCCGTCTGGATAAGCCCCGGCGTGATGCAGTTTACGCGCACATTGTCGGGCCCCAGCTCACGCGCCATGGCTTTTGCCAGCCCCAGCACGCCCGCTTTTGCAGCGCTGTAGTGTGGGCCGCCAAAGATGCCGCCACCGCGCTGGGCCGATACCGATGAAATGCAGACGATGCTGCCCGACTTTTGTGCGCGCATAGTGGGAATAACCGCCTGGGACATTAGCAACGTGCCGCGCAGGCTGACGTCAAGCACCGCATCGTAATTTTCGCGTTTGATATCCATCAGCTTGATCGGCTGAGTAATGCCGGCGTTATTCACCAGAATATCGATGCGCCCGTATTTCCCCAGCACCTGCTCAATGGCGGCATTAACCTGTAATTCATTGCTGACGTTCGCCGCAAGGCCCAGATGCTGGTCGCCCAGGCTCGCGGCGGCAGCCCGGCTGGCTTCAGCGTTTAAATCGATAATCACCACTTTCGCACCCTGTTCGGCATATAATTTCGCCGTAGCGAAACCCAAACCGCGTACGGAAGCCGCGCCGGTAATAACGGCGACTTTATTTTTCAGTAGCATATATTTACTCCATTCGGACAAGAGAGATTTAATGTTTTATTTCGGCTCTTCCAGCAGCATGATCATAATTAAGCCAATAGCTGCGCAAATACCGAAATAAACAAACACGGAATTAAAACTGCCTGTTTTATCCAGCAGATAACCTGCCAGCATTGGGGAAACAAATCCGCCGAGATTACCGCCGCTATTGATAATGGACGCGGCAATCGGATAGGTTTTACTGTCCGCAACAGCCATCCCATAAGCCGTAAAAGCGGGCCAGCCGATATTCAGACAGAGGCCGACAAAAAATAGCCCGACGCAAACCGCCGCGGTGCTTTGCGGAATATTCAGCATAATAACCATCATTAATACGGTGCTGATGGCGGTAAACATCATGGTCGGCTTACGTCGGCGGCCGAGCAGCTTGTCGGAGACGTAACCGCCAAAAATCGCACCGATAAATCCGCCGATGCACGGCATGCTGGCGACCAGCCCCATGCTCATAAACGTAAAGCCTTTCTCTTTCACCAGATAGAGCGGGATCCACGTCAACAGTCCGTACAGCACGCTGACCATCATAAAATAGGCCAGGCAGTCACCGAGAATATTCTTCGACGTAAACAGCCCTTTCACCGTGCTTACCGGGGCTAATTCCCGCACGCGGATCAGCCGGTCAAGGCGTGCAAATCCCGGTGAAATCACGATGTTTTCCCGTCCGGCGTCCGGGGTCTCCTGACCGGCGGTAATGGTCTCCAGCTCCGCTTTCGAGACGAATGCGCTCTCGGACGGCTTGGTGCGTACCAGCAGATACCACAGGACGGCAATGACCAGACCGGGGATCGCAAAGGAGAAGAAGACCCAGCGCCAGCCCCAGGTCATGGCGATCCACACTGCCAGCGGCGGCACGAGGATGGGCGCGAACATGGTGGCGGCGATGTAGACGCCCGTGGCCGTGGCCTTCTCCTTTGGCGGAAACCAGTTATTGATGGTGGAGGCCAGCCCGACCGGGCACGGCCCCTCTGTTAACCCCAGCCCCAGGCGGATACACTTCAGGCCCTGAACCGAGGTTGCGGTGCCCATCAGCCAGGTAAAGGCAGAGAAGCCGAATATCGACAGTGCCACCATGCCGCGAATTCCCTTTTTGGCAATAAAAAAGCCCGCAGGAATTTGGCTCAGGGCGTATCCCAAAAAAAACATGCTGGCGATGGCACCGGCTTCGAAATTATTGATATGAAATTCGTCAATGATAAACGGCAGTACCGCACCAATATTTGTTCGGTCAGCATAATTAATGGCATAAACAATAAAAATTAATGCCAGCACAACGAAACGGTAATTGGTTTTTTTAGTCTTTATGTAGGGGACAGCTTGTTCTATACGAGACATAACTTACCTCATTATTCGAACACCGTGAGTCGTTTTATTATTGCGTTCAACGTCAATATATCGGCTCACCCATGAAACGCCATTCAATAAAGCTCATTTATTGCTGAGATAAATTTGATTCGCGATACAGCTCAAAAAAATAACATCGGGATAAAATTGCCCGCGCGCAGTCTCAATGTTATGTTTTTTATCAATTATCGTGTAAGGAGTAGGCCATGTCCGCGCAGGATCGCCAGACGTTATCGCTACCCTCGCTCAGAAATTTGCAGGCGTTTATCGCCGTTGCTAACGCCCTGAGCATCCATCAGGCGGCGGAACAGCTCAACGTCACGCCGTCAGCGGTAAGCCACCAGATCGCGTCGCTGGAATCGTGGCTGGGCAAGAAGTTATTCATCCGCAGCGGCAAAGGGGTTCAACTCACCCCGACGGGAGAAAAATATCTGCGGGAGGTCTCGGCGGCGATAAGCGCCATCGGGCGCGCCACCGATCAGATCGTGAAAGAAAAAGATAATGCTGTGCTTCGCGTGCACTCTTCCCCCACCTTCGGGCTGTCCTGGCTGTTGCGCCGTCTGGGCAGATTCCGCGCCGAATATCCTGATATCACCATCAATCTCACCTGCTCCTATGAGAACCTGCAGTTCGCCAGAGATAATATCGACATTGATATCCGTCACGGTATTCCGGACTGGGACGCCTACCGGGTGATGACCATTAAAAACGACACGCTGGTGGTATTGGCCTCGCCGGACTATGCAGAAGAGCATCCCATCAGCACGCCCGCCGATCTGCTGCAACAGTCGCTTATCTCGTCCACCAGCACTCTGGTGAACTGGGAGAAATGGTTCGCCTGGCACAATATCGACAGGCCCTGGCTTAATTTCAGCCTCAGCTTCGACCGCTCCTACATGAGCTTTGAAGCGGCGCGCATGGGGCTTGGGTTTATTCTGGAGAGCAAAATGATGGCTACCGATCACCTGAAGGATGGCTCGCTGGTACAGGTGCTGCCTGATGAAATGGGTATCGCCATCAATGCGCACCATCTGGTGATGCCGCACATGAACGAACGCGCGTGGAAGATCCAGCAGTTCGTCGAGTGGATTGACCGGGAGTTGCGATTGTCGGGGTATCACCTGTAGCGATACCCCAACGTGGCGTCAGGCGACCGTGCCCCAGACCAGATCCCCCTTGTGGAACGTCGCGGTGCGCGGCGAAATGCGCGCCACCGCTTCGGCGGAGCAGGAGGCATCCACCAGCACAAAGCTGGCGTTGTCCTGCGCTTTTGGCCACACCCGTTCGCCTTTGTCGTTCAGCGGCAGCACGTCGCCGGTGGCGATACCGAGCGCGCGGGAGAGCGTCTGCTCGTTCGGGCGAATGTAGAGCTGGGCGTAGAGATTCGCCTTCTCCAGCATGTCACCCAGGCCGTACGGCGACCAGTGGTCGATTACGCTGTCGGTGCCCGTCATCACGAACACACCCTTGTCGCGCAGCTGCTTCAGCGGCATGTGCAGGGTGCCAATCGGCACGGTGGAGGCGATGGTCACCTGCTGCGCTGCCATGCGGGTGGCAATCTCATCCACCTGCTGCTCGTTGAGCGTCGCCAGCGCGAAGGCGTGGCTGATGGTCAGCTTGCCCTTCAGCTCCGGCGTTCTCTCCACGGTTTCCAACATATAGTTCACCGCCGCCACGCCCGCCGGGCTGGTTTCATGCAGGTGAATATCCACCCCTTTGTCGTAGTCCAGCGCAATCTGGAACATCAGATCGAGGGATTTCTCCATGGCACCGTCAACGTTCGTCGGGTCCAGCCCACCCACGTAGTGCGCCCCGGCCTGCATCGCTTCGCGCATCAGTTTTTCTGAGTTGGAGAGCAGCAGGCCGTGCTGCGGGAAGGCGACGATTTCGCAGTCAAAGCCGGGTTTACGGCGCGATAAGACCGCCTGTAAATTTTCCAGATTTTTCAGGCCGGAGACCGGCTCAATGTTGCAGTGACTGCGGGCGATAGTGGAGCCTTTCGACTGGATAAGGTCGATAAGCGCCTCCGCGCGTTCCTGGGTATAGGGCTGCAGTTCCGGCAGCAGCTTCTGCTCAAGGCGGATCATGTCCTGAATCGTGGTGCCTGCAGGGCGGTTCAGGGAGCGCCACGGGCCGCCGTAGAAGGTTTTATCCAGGTGAATGTGCATGTCGCGCATTGCCGGAAGCATCAGCTTTTTACCCGCATCGTAGCGCGGCAGGGTCGCGTCGGCGTGGCTGCCGTTGTCGCGCAGGGCGACAATCTTCCCGTCTTTGATCTCCAGCGTTTTCAGCTCGGTGCGGGTGCTCGTCGCCACGCTGCCGTCGAAATTAAACCCGGCTTCGAGCAGCACGTTGTCCAGATAGTAATGCTTCGCGGTGATGTTCATCGGCTTGCCCGTCTCGCTGGTTGGTTTTGCAGAGTCGGCAGCATACGCGACGGAGCCGGTTGCGCCAAACAGCGCGCAGGCGGTGACCACTTTGCCGCTCTGGCTGATAAACTCACGGCGGCTTTTATTCTCATTCATCTTATCTTCCTTCATTCACAATATGGGTACCGGTTTCACCACGCAGAGCGGCGGGCAGGCAGTCCGGCGAGGTGATAATCACGCGCCTGCCACCGTGGCGTAAAAACTCCAGCGATGCGACGATTTTGGGCAGCATGCTGCCCGCCGGGAAGTGGCCTTCGTCCATGTAGCGCGTCATTTGCGCCACGCTGACGGTGTCCAGCGCCTGCTGGTTCGGCTTGCCGAAGTTGACGCACACCTTTTCCACGGCGGTGGTAATCACCAGCACGTCGGCGCGGATCTCGCGCGCCAGCAGCGCGGTGGAGAGATCTTTATCAATCACCGCGTCGACGCTCTGGTAATCGCCCTGCGCCGAGCGCACCACGGGAATACCGCCGCCGCCCGCGCCGATCACCACGAAGCCCTTTTGCGTCAATGTCTTGATCGCATCGGCCTCAACAATGCGCAGCGGCTGTGGAGAGGCCACCACGCGACGATAGCCCCGGCCCGAATCCTCAACAAAGTGCCATTCCGGGTGCGCCTGCTGCAGCTCGTCGCGCTGCGCCTCGCTGAAGAACGCGCCGATCGGTTTCGTCGGGTGCGTAAAGCCGGGATCGTTTTTATCCACCTCCACCTGGGTGACGACCGTGACCGCCTTTTGCTCCCCGCGCGCGGCCAGGCGGTTGTTAAGCGCCTGCTGGATCAGGTAGCCGATGCCGCCCTGGGTGTCCGCCACGCAGTTTGCCAGCGGCGTCAGGGGAAGCCCCTCCCGCTCGTGGGCAATCTCAGCGCGGCGCAGATCCAGCCCCACCTGGGGGCCGTTACCGTGGGTAAGCACGATGTCATAGTCGGAGGCCAGCATTTCGAGCACGGAGTCTGCCACCGCTTTAACCGCCTGCGCCTGATGTTCAACCGACTGGCTGGCGTTGTCTTTGATAATGCTGTTGCCGCCAATGGCGACGACCATAAGCTCTTTCATTTTGTTTCCTTTAGAAGGTGCGTTCTGGTGCCCTCACCCCGGCCCTCTCCCACAGGGAGAGGGGGATTAACAGAGATATCCAGCACATGCTTCACCACAAACATGCCGCCCATCATCAGGTAGGCCGTGACGAACATCAGCGAACTGCCTTCGGCAAAGCCCACGACCGGAGCGTGGATCACCCCGAACAGCGCCAGCAACGCCCCACCCGCCGCAGCCACGGCACCGCGCAGCGGTTTGTTAATGATGGCGAAAATGGCGATACAGCCCCACAGCATGCTGGCGAGCGGCGCGCCGTTGCCGAGATGCACCAGGCCCTCGTAGTAAATCCCCTTGCTGTGCAGCACATCGGTGCCGATTTTCGCCGCGCTGGTGCCTGCCGCACCCATCACGCTGTTCATCATGGTCAGCGCCCAGTTGGCGATCCACGGGAACAGACAGATAAAGATCACCGGCACCTCCACTTTGGGCGTTTCCCTCACCACCTGGTTGGCGGTGACGACGCCGATAAACACCAGAATCGGCACGATGGCGGTCATCGGAATGATGGCGAGCATAAACGCCCCCAGTCCGAACAGAGGTACGATGAACATGGTCACCCCGGAGGCGAGCGTGTAGCCGATGCTGGCGCCCATCGCTTTCCAGCCAGGGTGGCCGACATAGACCGTCACCGGGAACGGGTTGCCCATCAGGCAGCCGAGCATCGACGCCAGGCCGTTCGCCAGCATCACCTTGCGGGTAGGGTATTCATCCCCCGCCGCATGGGCGCTTTCGATGTTCTCCAGGTCAAAGATATAGTTCGCCAGCCCCAGCGGCACGGCGGATGCAAGATACGGCAGCGCGTGCGGCAGCCCCTGCATAAAGCTGTCCACGTGCACCTCCGGCGGGTTAAAGCCAAAGGAGGACATGGACGCTTTGATCGCTTCCGGGCTTTGCAGACCGGAAATCCACGCTAATGCCGTACCGGCAATCAGCAACAGCAGACCTGTCGGGATTTTGGCGAAAATCGGCTTTTTACCGAACCAGTTGATGAAGATCAGCAGCAGAACGATGAACGACACGGTAGGCGCTTCGAACGCCTGCAGCATCGGGTTCATCGCCAGCAGCAGCAGTCCCAGTCCGGACAGGCACGACAGCAGCACGGTGCGCGGGATCATCTTGCGGATGGTCTCTCCCAGGAACGAGCCGCCCGCGAGGATCATCGCTTCCACGAAGCACCACACCAGGCCGATCTGGATTGCGAAATCTGCATCGCCCGTTTGCTGATAAACCGGCATCAGTACGAGGAAGGTGACGGTAAAAATCGACGGCGCGCTCGGGCCAGACGGCAGCGCGGTGACGTCCGTACGCCCGGTGGCGCGCGCCATCTGCAGACCAAACCAGGCGTAGCAAATACTCGCCACCAGCACCGCCAGCCCGAAGGCTGGCGCGATGCGTCCATAAACAATCTCCTTCGGGATGCCGACGACAAAAATGAGCAACCCCATCATGGTCAGCAAATTGGTCAGGTTGTTGGTCATCAACCCGAAATAAGCCGCCCAGTCACCTCTTTTCCACTCCAGTTTCATGTTTTTCATGGATGCTTGCCTTATAAAAAGTAGCGATCGCGGAAGGTCAACAGCGCCTTTTCAAAACAGCTAAACGGCGGGTGAACGATGCCCGCCCCAATCATGCCGATGCCCGCGTCCTTATGGGCAATGGCGGTATTAATGACCGGCAAAATGCCGCTGCCCGCGACTCTGGTGATGTCGATGGCGGTCGGGATACCCATAAACGAGAGCAGCGGAATGGTGATGTTCGGGTTTTCGCCGAGGGTGATCTCGCGCATCTGGCGGGAGAAGTCGATGGCTTCCTCCACCGTGCCACCCACCAGCGCAACGATGGCCGGGGCCGTCGCCATCGCAAAGCCGCCGATGCCGTAGGTTTCGGTGATGGCGCTGTCGCCGATGTCCAGCCCGGAGTCTTCCGGCTTATAGCCCGCAAACATCGGGCCAATCACCTGCTGCGCCGGGCCGGTGAACCACTGCCCCGGCAGGCCGGAAACGCGCAGGCCGAACTCGTAGCCGTTGCGCGCCATGGTGGTGACGACGGTGCTGTACTCAATGCCGTGGGCGGCGTCCAGCGCGGCTTTACACATCGCCATCCACGTTGGGCCGGAGAAGTAGTCACTGCTGGCGACAAACTCGAACACCTCGCGCTGCTGCTCCACCGGATAGCCCGCCTGAATCAGTCCCGGGGTCAGCGCCTGGATCAGCAGCGTAGTGCCCGCGTTGTTGCGGTTGTGGCACTCGTCGCCCATATGCAGCGCCTGGGCCAGCATCAGGCGCAGGTCGATTTCGCCGACGATCTTCATCGCGTCGCGCAGCATCGGGCCGAGCACGTCGCGCATCCAGTTCAGACGGTCAATCACGCTCTGGTCGTTGGCGCCCATGCGCAGGATCTTCGCCATCTGCTCGCTGAGGTTGGTGAATGCGCGGTTGCCGTAGGTTTTGTTCTCAACGATGTGCATAAACATTGATGCGGAGGTGACGCCCGCCATCGAGCCCACGCAGTCGTGCTCGTGGCACGGCGAGAAGGTGATGTCGCCTGAAGCGGCGAGCCTTGCGGCATCCTCCAGATCCGTCGCCAGCCCTTCAAACACCAGAGCCCCGGTGACTGCGCCCTTCATCGCCCCGCACATGTTTTCCCATGCGACAGGCGGACCGGCGTGCAGAATGGTGGTGCGGGTCATGCCCGGCACAACGTTAATGGCCTGCCCGAAACCCACCAGCACCGGATGGGACTGAATAATGCGCTCAAGAGCGATTTTATTCGCGGCGGCGATCTTCTCCGCCAGCGGTTTTTCCGCCAGCTGGTCGAGCGCCTCCACCACCTGCATATTGCCCTGCCCCGGCGGCGTCCAGTCCAGTTGAGTGACGGGGACGTGCTGTTTTTTGAGATCGTTGCTGAACATCGCAATGCCGACGTTGATGACGTTCAGCGGCTGGTTGAATAAGGTCGTCATTATGCTTTCTCCCCTTTGCAGACAAATTCGCGAGCCAATAATCCGGTATTGGTGCTGCTGCTGGCCCAGATGACGCCTGCATCGGTCAGCAGCTGGCACTGCTGCGCCAGCGACTGCGGATCCTGGTCGGTGCCGAGCACGTAGCCGAGGATCTCCAGCGGACGGTTATCGGCCTTCGCGATCGCCTGCGCCTCCTTGATGGCGTCGATCATCACGCCGACCGGATCCTCGTGCGCGCCAAAGCCGAGCACGAAGTCCATCACGATGACGCCCACCTCCGGATCGCGTGCCTCCTGCAGCAGGCGGCTGATGCGGTTGGTCGGGTCGATCATCGGGTGCGGCTTGCCGTTGGTGAAGTCGTCGTCGCCAAAGTCGAGGAAGGTGTGGGCTTTACTGACGTTGATGTCGCTCAGGCGCTTTGCCGGATCCGGCTGGATGTTGCTGTAGACGTCGTCGAATTTCGCAAGCGCCGCGAACATCGCCTCATCGCACAGGGTGCCGCCGCAGAACAGGCCGCGAATGTATTTCTGCTGCGGGGTCAGGCGGGCGCGCACCTCTTCAATCAGCGGCCAGTTGAGCGGGTGTAAATCCAGGGACTCTTTTTTAATGCCGGTGAGCAGTACCGCCTTCAGCGCCGCCTCTTTGGTGCCGCGGGCAAACTGCAGGCCGTCTTCATCGGCGGGCGGTTCGCTGCGGCCAAGGAAGCACACGATGACAGGCTTGCGGCATGCCCGCGCGCGCGCCAGCACTTTCTCCGCCACCGCAGGTGCGGGCGGCTTGGAGATGAGCGCAATGACCCGGGTGCCCTCGTCGGCTTCGAGCATGTCGATGGCATCGAGCATCATCAGGCCGCCGATTTTCTCGCTGAGATCGCGCCCGCCGGTGCCGATCAGCTGCGACACGCCGCCGCCGAATTCATGAATACGCACACTCAGCTCCTGGCTACCGGTGCCGGAGGCACCGACGATGCCAATCGGCCCGCGGCGCACCGCGTTGGCGAAGCACAGCCCCGCGCCGTTAATAATGGCGGTGCCGCAGTCCGGCCCCATCATCAGCAGCCCTTTCTGATGCGCCAGTTGCTTCAGCGCCAGCTCGTCGTCGAGGGATACGTTATCGGAAAAGAGCATGACGTTAAGATCGTTTTCCAGCGCCTGGCGCGCTTCGCGGGCGGCGAAGGTGCCATTAACGGAAATCACCGCAAGGTTGCTGTCCGGGCGATGGGTTTTGGCGCTGGCAATCGTCGCGTAGCGTGCTTCATGGGTGCCTCCGCTCTCTTTACGTGTGAATAACGCCTCAATAGCGGCCAGGGTTTCATCATTCGCCGCGGCGCCTTTAATCACGATCATCAGGTCGCCGTTTTTGGCGTCGGCTAATTCCGGCGTTAACAGCCCGAGGTTTTTTAATACGCCTTTGTTCATTTCCGTCGCCATGGCCACAAATGCCTGCTCGACGCCCGGTAATTTATTGGCTTTGGTGGAAACGGACATCAGTGAAACCGAATCAAAATACGTGTTCTTTTTTATAACGATTTTGGTTGGCATTGTTTTCTCCTGAATACGTATAAAAGGGGGCCGCCGTCGTGCAGAATGCACGTCGGTAAAAATGCTTTTTTGAATTAACGGCCAGCCTGAAGTGGCTGGCCGAATGCGTTATGCGCCTGCCGCCAGCAGCAGGTCGGCTATTGCATCGAAGCCTTTTTCCCGCGCCAGTTCGAGCGGGGTTTTACCGTATTTATCGGTCATGTGCGGGTTCGCGCCGTGATCCAGCAGCAGCTTCACAATCTCCTGCTGCTTTGCGCCACCGTCGTTCAGCACAATGGCTTCCAGCAGCGGCGTCCAGCCGACAAAATTGGTGTGGTTGACGTTAATATCGGTTTTTGCCAGCAGCTCGCGCACGATTTCAACGTGGCCTTTTTCACTGGCAGGGGTAATGCCCACGCCGCCGAAGCGCGTCAGGCGGTCAAGATCCGGATTCGCCGGAAGGACAATGCGCAGCAGGGTTAAATCATTGGTCAGGCAACTTATCAGGAAGGGGTTAAAACAGGTCTGATCCTGTTTATCAATATCCGCGCCGGCAGCAATTAAATATTCCACACAGGCGTAATGCTTTTTCAGGCTGGCAATAATAATGGCGGTTCTTTTCTGGCGGTTGGTGGCGTTAATATCCACGCCGTTATCCAGGCAGGCTTTTAGCGCGTCGATGTTGCCCTCTTCTGCCGCCAGCAGAAATTCCGTAACGAGTGCGTTTGCAGACATATTCAGTCTCCCAATGTTTCACTTCTGATGACCTGAGAATAGCAACAGCCTGGTCACAAAAGAATCCGCTTAAAAATGATTCATCGACACGCAATTCATTATTGAGTTAAATTCAACAGTCAGGCTAAAACGTGCGTCTGTGCAACCTTTTTCTTATGGCTTACCGCTTTTTATCGTCTCAGACAGCATTATCCTTATGGTTGTAAAATCCTTGCATGACGCGGCTCCGCGTAAATAGTCAGAACTGTGACCCACTTCAAATGTGATGTAACGGCGCTGTTAAAATATGTTCAAAACTGATGGCTGAGGATGCTGTGATATGAATTCCATCTTTACCGAAGAGAATCTGCTGGCCTTCACCACTGCGGCACGCTTCGGCAGCTTCAGCAAAGCCGCCGCCGAGCTGGGCGTGACGACCTCCGCCATCAGCTACACCATCAAACGCATGGAGACCGGGCTGGACGTGGTGCTGTTTGTGCGCAATACGCGCAGCATCGAGCTGACCGAATCCGGGTTTTACTTTTACCGTAAAGCCACTGACCTGCTGAACGATTTTCACGCCATCAAGCGCGGGATAGATACCATTTCTCAGGGCATTGAGGCGCGGGTGCGTATCTGCATTAATCAGCTCTTGTATACGCCGCGCCATACCGCGCGGCTGCTGCAGGTGCTGAAAAAGCAGTTTCCCACCTGTCAGATCACCGTCACCACCGAGGTGTACAACGGCGTCTGGGATTCCATCATCAACAACCAGGCCAACATCGCCATCGGCGCACCGGACACCCTGCTGGACGGCGGCGGGATTGATTACACCGAAATTGGCGCCATCCGCTGGGTGTTTGCCATCGCGCCGGAACATCCCCTCGCCTTTGTTCCCGAACCAATAGCGGAGAGCCAGCTGCGTCTGTATCCCAACATCATGGTGGAAGATACAGCGCATACCATCAACAAAAAGGTCGGCTGGCTGCTGCACGGCCAGGAGGCGATTCTGGTGCCGGATTTCAACACCAAGTGCCAGTGTCAGATTCTGGGGGAAGGGATTGGCTTTTTGCCGGAATACATGGCAAGAGAGGCGGTGGAAGATGGGCTGCTCATCACGCGGCGCATTAATAACCCGCGTCAGGATTCGCGCATGCTGCTCGCCACGCAGCATGCAGCGACCGGCCAGGTGACGCGCTGGATCAAACAGCAGTTTGGCCCGGAGGGCGTATTGACCGGCATCTACAGTGACTTACTGTGGCGCACTTAGTTTTTCGTTTGTACCCAAAACGCGTGGATAAGACCCGGGAAGTAGCCCAGAAGGGTCAGAAGGATGTTCAGAATAAACGCCCAGCCCAGTCCCTTGCCAAGCAGCACGCCCAGCGGCGGGAGAATAATCGTAAAAACAACGCGCCAAAAACCCATAATCACTCCGTGCAAGCTAACCAATTGAAAATTAAAAAGAGACACTCTCTAAGCATAGACAGTTTACGGGTTACCGCCATTCGTCTCTCGCGCTTTTACCTGCCTTTACCCTCTTTACACTGGCTTAAGCCCTTCCTTAAATGTTCTACTACTCAGAAATTGACCGTAAGGAAACACCATGTCTCTTTCTCTTATTTCGCCTCAGCAGGCAAACGCGCTTGTTAAAGAAGGCGCAAAACTGGTTGATATTCGCGATCCCGACGAGTATGCCCGCGAGCATATTCCGGCAGCGCACTCCATACCGCTGGATTCTTTACCCGGCGGGCTTAATGCATCCCCTGGTGAAACGGTGATTTTTCACTGTCAGTCCGGGGCACGGACATCAAACAATGCTGCGCGACTCGCACAGGCAGCGTCTCCGGCTCAGGCCTTCGTGGTTGAGGGGGGCATTCAGGGCTGGAAGCAGGCCGGGCTGCTGACCGTTGAAGATAAATCCCAGCCGCTTCCGCTGATGCGGCAGGTACAAATTGCCGCCGGACTGCTGATCCTCTGCGGCGTGGTGCTGGGCTATAGCGTCTCCAGCGGCTTTTTCCTGCTGAGCGGTTTTGTCGGCGCCGGGCTGCTTTTCGCCGGTGTGACGGGCTTTTGCAGCATGGCGCGGCTGCTGAAGGTAATGCCGTGGAACCGTCGTACCCCATAAGCAGTAATCAATGAATTACGCTGTACCCGGTGCCGGACGTGGGCTAAGGTGAAGATCGCTAAAACGATGAGGAGGTTATATGTTTTCTGTCGGTGATTATGTGCAACCGCTTAAAGGCGGCCCGAAACTGAAGGTGCTCGAAGTGAACGGTGAAAGCGTTGTAGCGGTACAGGCCAGCAATGAACAAGGTGAAAAATATACGCTGAAAGCGGCCGAGCTGGCGCCGTATACCGAGGAAGGTGATTTCGGCGTCTGCTGAACAGACAACCGGGCGGCATGTTCCGCCCGGTCCACGTATTAGATCAGAAAATCATCCAGTGATTTACCCTCTGCCAGCGCGCTGGCAATAGGCTTCGGCGTGCGGCCCTGGCCGGTCCACGTTTTCTCTTCACCGTTCTGGTCAATAAAGCGATATTTCGCTTCACGCGGTTTACGCTTTTTAGCCGGTTTACCCGCCTGCGCCAGTTCTGAACCCAGCAGATCGGAGGGGGAAATACCATCGGCTTTCATCAGCTCAAGCAGGGCATTAATTTTTTCCTGCTGCTCGGCACGCTGCTGCTCTAATTCTGCCAGCTCGCTGCGTTTCTCTTCAGTAACGACCCTGACCTTTTCCAGCATTTCCTCAAGAACGTCCAGGGATAATTCACGCGCCATCGCGCGCAGGGTTCGGATATTATTAAGATTCTGTAACGTCAAAGACATATTATTTGAAAACCTTTTCTTTGGGGTAAATAGATAAATCGCCGACAGAATAATTCATTTGAGTTGAAATATCTACCCAAAGGACCGTATGGGCATAATTGTAAATATAACTAAATCACGCTGTTAATATTAGAACAGGATGCAGTCAGGGCAGAGGCGAATCTAATCACTGCATCCATATAAATGGTCAACTTTAATCCGAATCACAGCATATTGCGCCGCTACCATAACGGTGATTTTCACCCGCGCCAACATTAAATTTAAACGATTGATTACATTATAAAAACTATCAAACGAGACAGATTATAACGAACAGAGTAAAAATCACACAATTTTAGAGAATTTTGTGGACAAAAGGTGATTAAATAAAAATTAATCACTAGTTGTTAGTTCAAAGTCAGAGATATACTCTATACACCTCAAGCAAAACCAACCTAAAGCACTAACCGCTGCAGGAAAATCGTTTCCACCGTGTTCTTCTCAAGGAGTTCAGACATGTTCTCGCCGCAATCTCGCCTGCGCCACGCGGTGGCGGATACTTTCGCGATGGTTGTTTACTGTTCCGTCGTGAACATGATGATCGAAATATTCCTCTCCGGAATGACCTTCGAGCAGTCACTTTCTTCTCGCCTGGTGGCGATCCCGGTCAATATTATTATCGCATGGCCTTACGGGCTATACCGCGATGCCGTCATGCGCTTCTCGCGTCGCATCAGCCCGGCGGGCTGGATGAAAAACCTTGCCGACGTACTGGCGTACGTCACGTTCCAGTCTCCGGTCTACGTGGCTATTTTGCTGACGGTGGGCGCGGACTGGCACCAGATCGCCGCAGCGGTCAGTTCGAATATCGTGGTATCAATGCTGATGGGTGCGGTATACGGCTATTTTCTCGACTACTGCCGCCGTCTGTTCAAAGTCAGCCAGTACAGCCAGGTAAAAGCGTAATGTGAAGCGACTGGCGAATGCCAGTCGCAGATTTACTGTACGTCGCCAAACAGTCCCTTAAGAAACCGCTCCAGCGCCATACGCGAGCTGAAACCGTGCGGAATACCATAATGCTCATGCCGTTCACCGCCTAAATAGAGCGGAAATTGCTGATAATGATCGCAGGTTTTAATATCCGAGGCAGGTTCAGCAAATGACAGACTTCTGTCTTTCAGCGTCGGGTGAATAATGAGTGCGGTACGTCCCATCCTGGCTTCACGATTAACATACACATAATTCTCGCCTCGGCGATATCCATACGCTTTTGGCGTCACCTCATCCATGGTGAATCCCTCTTTTTCAAGAACGCGTGCCACCTCGTCAGGTCGTAAATACATATCTTTTCCTCGTTATCTTTTCCTGCCCGGCAACCTTACAGTATTCAGCATTAGCAGGGCTTTCAGAATAGTCCATAAACTGCCGGATAACGCGTGATGCGCTTCAGATATTAAATTTCTGAACTAAACTCATCAGGAACACAAAATTACGGAGGATCGTATGTTTAACAGACCGAACCGAAACGATATTAACGACGACGCTCAGGATATTCGTAATGATGTCAGCCAATTAGCGGACACGCTGGAAGAGGTGCTGAAGTCCTGGGGTACTGACGCGAAGGACGAAGCGGATGCCGCAAAACGTAAGGCTCAGTCTCTGCTCCGTGAAACCCGCGCCCGCATGAGCGGACGTTCACGCGCCACACAGGCGGCCTGCGACATGGCAAGCTGCGCTACGACCTTCGTACGTGAAAAACCACTTTGTACGCTGGGAACCGTCGCGGCGGTCGGCATCTTTGTCGGTGCCCTGCTCAGCCTGCGTAAGTAAGTCTGACTTATCCGCCCCGGTAGCCTCTGGTGCCGGGGCTTTTCTTTGCCTACACACCCGAAAAACCCGTACAGCCAGCCCTGCCCCGCTGTGCTCATCATCAGGGCAACATCAATCTGAATTTCCCATATCTTGTATGGTTGAATCTTATCTCAACTACATCTAGTATTCCCTTTAGAAAGACACACACTACCTGACGCGTTAACTCGCGCCCTTTTCTCATTCTAAATGGAAATACGAATTATGAGCATTATTATTTACACTCGTAATGACTGTGTTCAGTGCCACGCCACCAAACGGGCGATGGAGAGCCGCGGCGTGGCGTTTGAGATGGTGAATATCGACCAGAAGCCCGAGGCCACCGATACCCTGCGCGCGCAGGGATTTCGTCAGCTTCCGGTGGTGGTTGCCGGTGACACCAGCTGGTCTGGCTTTCGCCCGGACATGATTAACCGCCTCAGCGCTCAGGCCACGCGTGCATGAGCAGGCTGGTCTTCTTTTCCAGCAGCTCGGAAAACACGCTCCGCTTTATTGAGCGCCTCGGGTTGCCTGCGGTGCGTATTCCGCTCAACGAGCGGGAGCGTATTCAGGTAGACGAACCTTACATTCTGGTGGTGCCCAGCTATGGCGGGGGCGGTACGGCGGGAGCGGTGCCTCGCCAGGTGATCCGCTTTCTGAACGATCCTCATAACCGGGAGCTGATTCGGGGCGTGATCGCGGCGGGCAATCGTAATTTCGGCGATGCGTATGGCCGCGCCGGGGATGTCATCTCTCAAAAATGCGGCGTGCCGTATCTCTATCGTTTCGAACTGATGGGGACACAGCAGGACGTAGAAAACGTGCGTAAAGGAGTGAACGAATTTTGGCAACGACAACCGCAGAACGGGTAATTCAGGCAACGCCGGACTGCCACGCATTAAACGCGATGCTTAACCTCTATGACCGGGAGGGGCGCATTCAGTTTGGCAAAGATCGCGAGGCGGTAGAAGCCTTTTTCGCGGCCCACGTCCGTCCGAACAGCGTCGCTTTTGGCAGCCAGCAGGAACGTCTCGACTATCTGGTTAACGAAGGTTATTACGAGGAACGCGCGCTGGCCCGCTATAACCGCGCTTTCGTGGTGAATCTGTTTGAGCGCGCCCATGCCAGCGGTTTTCGTTTCCAGACCTTCCTCGGGGCGTGGAAGTATTACACCAGCTACACCCTGAAAACCTTCGACGGCAAACGCTACCTGGAAAGCTTTGAAGACCGCACCGTGATGGTGGCGCTGACGCTGGCCCAGGGCGACGAAGCGCTGGCCGAAAGGCTGACGGAGGAGATCCTCTCCGGCCGCTTCCAGCCCGCCACGCCGACCTTTCTCAACTGCGGTAAAGCCCAGCGCGGCGAGCTGGTCTCCTGCTTCCTGCTGCGCATCGAGGACAATATGGAGTCGATTGGTCGCGCGGTGAACTCGGCGCTGCAGCTTTCCAAACGCGGCGGCGGCGTGGCGTTTCTGCTCTCGAACCTGCGTGAAGCGGGTGCGCCGATCAAGCGCATCGAAAACCAGTCCTCCGGGGTAATCCCGGTGATGAAGATGCTGGAAGACGCGTTCTCCTATGCCAACCAGCTTGGCGCACGTCAGGGCGCGGGGGCGGTTTACCTGCATGCGCATCACCCGGACATTCTGCGTTTTCTCGATACCAAACGCGAAAACGCCGACGAAAAAATCCGCATCAAAACCCTGTCGCTCGGCGTGGTGATCCCGGATATTACTTTTAAACTGGCTAAAGAGAATGCCGAGATGGCGCTCTTCTCGCCCTATGATATTGAGCGTATTTACGGCAAAGCGTTTGGCGACGTGGCCATCAGCGAGCTGTACGACGAGCTGGTGGCCGACGAGCGCATTCGTAAAAAATACATCAACGCCCGCGATTTCTTCCAGACGCTGGCCGAAATTCAGTTTGAGTCCGGCTATCCGTACATCATGTTTGAGGACACGGTGAACCGCGCGAACCCGATCGCCGGACGTATCAACATGAGCAACCTGTGCTCGGAGATCTTGCAGGTCAACAGCGCGTCAGCCTACGACGAGAACCTGGACTACGCGGAGATCGGCAAAGATATCTCCTGCAACCTCGGGTCGCTCAATATTGCTCACACCATGGATTCGCCGGATTTTGGCCGCACGGTGGAGACCGCCATTCGCGGGCTGACGGCGGTCTCAGACATGAGCCACATCCGCAGCGTGCCCTCCATCGAGGCGGGTAATACCGCATCGCATGCCATTGGCCTGGGGCAGATGAACCTGCACGGTTATCTGGCGCGGGAAGGTATCGCCTACGGCAGTCCGGAAGGGCTGGATTTCACCAACCTCTATTTCTACACCGTCACCTGGCACGCGCTGCACACCTCGATGATACTGGCGCGCGAGCGCAGCCAGCGGTTCGCAGGCTTTGAGCAGTCGCGCTATGCCAGCGGGGCGTATTTCAGCCAGTATCTGGAAGGCGACTGGCAGCCAAAAACCGAAAAAGTGCGCGAACTGTTCGCCCGCGCGGGGATTACCCTGCCAACGCGCCAGATGTGGCAGCAGCTGCGCGACGACGTGATGCGCTACGGCATCTACAACCAGAACCTGCAGGCCGTGCCGCCAACCGGTTCGATTTCCTACATCAACCACGCCACGTCGAGCATTCACCCGATCGTGTCGAAAATTGAAATTCGTAAGGAAGGCAAAACCGGGCGCGTTTACTACCCCGCCCCGTTTATGACCAACGAGAACCTGGCGCTTTACCAGGATGCGTATGAGATCGGCCCGGAAAAAATCATCGATACCTACGCCGAAGCGACAAAGCACGTGGATCAGGGGCTGTCGCTGACGCTCTTCTTCCCGGACACCGCCACCACGCGGGATATCAACAGAGCGCAGATCTACGCCTGGAAGAAAGGCATCAAAACGCTCTACTACATTCGCCTGCGCCAGCTTGCGCTGGAAGGTACCGAAATCGAAGGCTGCGTGTCCTGCGCGCTGTAAGGAGAAAGGATGAAACTGTCACGCGTGAGTGCCGTTAACTGGAATAAAATCCAGGATGATAAAGACCTGGAGGTGTGGAACCGCCTGACCAGCAACTTCTGGCTGCCGGAAAAGGTGCCACTCTCAAACGATATTCCGGCCTGGCAGACGCTGAGCCACGCCGAGCAGCAGCTGACGATCCGCGTCTTTACCGGCCTGACGCTGCTGGACACCATCCAGAATACCGTGGGTGCCCCCGCATTGATGAGCGACGCGCTGACGCCGCACGAAGAGGCGGTGATGTCGAACATCAGCTTTATGGAAGCGGTACATGCCCGCTCCTACAGCTCGATTTTCTCCACGCTGTGCCAGACCAAAGACGTGGACGCGGCCTACGCCTGGAGTGAAGAGAGCGAGTCGTTGCAGCGAAAGGCGGAGCTGGTGCTGAAATATTACCGCGCCGACGAGCCGCTGAAGAAGAAGATCGCCAGCGTGTTCCTGGAATCCTTCCTCTTCTATTCCGGCTTCTGGCTGCCCATGTACTGGTCGAGCCGGGGCAAGCTCACCAACACCGCCGATTTGATTCGGCTCATCATTCGTGACGAGGCGGTTCACGGGTATTACATCGGCTATAAATACCAGAAAGGGCTGGAGAAAGTCAGTCCGGAGAAACGCGAGGAGCTCAAAGGTTTTGCGCTCGATTTGCTGATGGATCTGTACGACAACGAACTGAGCTATACCGAAGAATTGTACGCCGGAACGGGCTGGGAAGAGGACGTAAAAGCGTTTCTCTGCTACAACGCGAACAAAGCGCTGATGAACCTTGGTTACGACGCGCTGTTCCCGCCGGAGATGGCGGAGGTGAACCCGGCGATCCTGGCGGCGCTGTCGCCGAATGCCGATGAAAACCACGACTTCTTCTCCGGGTCCGGCTCGTCGTACGTGATGGGTAAAGCGGTGGAAACCGAGGATGAAGACTGGGATTTTTAATGAACGCTAACGTTCGTTAATTTAATATAAACCCAACAATTCTCTCTAATATTTACAAAACATCTACACTGTAATTTCCGCGTCATATTCGCCTGAATCA
Source organism: Enterobacter asburiae (assembly GCA_011754535.1). NCBI lineage: Bacteria > Pseudomonadati > Pseudomonadota > Gammaproteobacteria > Enterobacterales > Enterobacteriaceae > Enterobacter > Enterobacter asburiae. The sequence continues at coordinate 3,798,472 of JAAQVN010000001.1, forward strand.
TTCCGATTCAGGCGAAATTTCCTGATGCCGCAGCAAAAAAATGAGAAAAATTCAAACTGCCCTCAGCCCTTTATTCATGGGAAATTCAGCCGCTTCGCTTACCTGAAAATTCACGTCATAAGCAAACCCAGGGTTGTCTCAGATTCTGAGTATGTTAGGGTTATGCCCGTTAACAATTTACCATGGTAATCATATCGACATAAACAAATAACAGGACACTCTCTATTGCATGGCAATTAAATTAGAAGTGAAAAATCTTTATAAAGTATTTGGCGAGCACCCGCAGCGCGCATTCAAATATATTGAGAAAGGCCTTTCGAAAGAGCAAATTCTGGAAAAAACCGGGCTATCGCTTGGCGTTAAAGACGCCAGTCTGGCCATTGAAGAAGGCGAGATTTTTGTCATCATGGGGTTATCCGGTTCGGGTAAATCCACTATGGTTCGCCTTCTCAATCGCCTGATTGAACCCACCCGCGGGCAGGTGCTGATTGACGGCGTGGATATCGCCAGAATATCAGACGCCGAGCTTCGCGAGGTGCGCAGAAAGAAGATCGCAATGGTGTTTCAGTCATTCGCGCTGATGCCGCACATGACGGTGCTGGATAATACCGCCTTTGGCATGGAATTAGCCGGCACGCCCGCTCAGGAACGTCAGGAAAAAGCCCTTGATGCCCTGCGTCAGGTGGGGCTTGAGAATTATGCTCACGCGTATCCGGATGAACTTTCCGGCGGTATGCGTCAGCGCGTGGGATTAGCCCGCGCGTTGGCCATTAATCCAGACATATTATTAATGGATGAAGCCTTCTCAGCCCTCGATCCGTTAATTCGCACCGAGATGCAGGATGAGCTGGTAAAATTACAGGCCAGACATCAGCGAACTATTGTCTTTATTTCCCACGATTTAGACGAAGCCATGCGTATTGGCGACCGAATTGCCATTATGCAAAACGGAGAGGTGGTGCAGGTCGGCACGCCGGATGAAATTCTGAATAATCCGGCGAATGATTACGTGCGAACCTTCTTCCGCGGCGTGGATATTAGCCAGGTATTTAGCGCTAAAGATATTGCGCGCCGAACGCCGAACGGCATTATCCGTAAAACGCCAGGCTTCGGCCCGCGCTCCGCCCTTAAGCTGCTGCAGGACGAAGACCGTGAATACGGGTATCTGGTTGAACGCGGCAATAAATTTGTCGGCATTGTCTCCATCGACTCTCTGAAAACCGCGCTTAGCGAAAATCAGGGGATCGATGCGGCGTTAATTGACGCTCCGCTTGCCGTGGACGCCGAAACGCCGCTCAGCGAGTTGCTCTCTCACGTGGGCCAGGCGCCGTGCGCCGTGCCGGTCGTGGGTGAGGAACAACAGTACGTCGGCATCATCTCCAAACGGATGCTGCTGCAGGCTTTAGATCGCGAGGGGGCAAACAATGACCGATCAAACTAACCCGTGGGGCACCACAGAGGCAGCGGACAGCGCTGCGCAATCCGCCGACGCATGGGGCTCCACGCCTGCACCTGCCGACGGCGGCGGCGCGGCAGACTGGCTGAACAGCGCACCCGCGCCTGCGCCAGAACACTTCAACATCATGGATCCGTTCCATAAAACCCTGATCCCGCTGGACAGCTGGGTTACGGAGGGGATCGACTGGGTGGTCACGCACTTCCGTCCGGTGTTCCAGGGGATCCGCGTCCCGGTGGACTACATCCTGAACGGCTTCCAGCAGCTGATGCTGGGCATGCCTGCGCCGGTGGCCATTATCCTGTTCTCCCTGATTGCCTGGCAGTTCGGCAGCGCGGGGATGGGCATCGCCACGCTGATTTCGCTGATTGCCATCGGCGCGATTGGCGCGTGGTCGCAGGCAATGATCACGCTGGCGCTGGTGCTGACCGCCCTGCTCTTCTGCATCGTCATCGGGCTACCGATGGGGATCTGGCTGGCGCGCAGCCCGCGGGCCGCGAAGATTATTCGTCCGCTGCTGGATGCAATGCAGACCACGCCGGCGTTCGTCTATCTGGTGCCTATCGTGATGCTGTTCGGCATCGGTAACGTGCCGGGCGTGGTGGTGACCATTATCTTCGCCCTGCCGCCGATTATTCGTCTGACCATCCTGGGGATTAACCAGGTACCTGCGGATCTGATTGAGGCCTCGCGCTCGTTTGGTGCCAGCCCGCGCCAGATGCTGTTTAAGGTTCAGCTCCCGCTGGCGATGCCGACCATCATGGCAGGCGTTAACCAGACGCTGATGCTGGCCCTGTCGATGGTGGTGATCGCCTCGATGATCGCCGTTGGCGGACTGGGCCAGATGGTGCTGCGCGGCATTGGCCGTCTCGACATGGGGCTGGCCACCGTTGGCGGCGTCGGGATTGTGATCCTCGCCATTATTCTCGATCGCCTGACTCAGGCCGTCGGTCGTGATTCACGCAGTCGCGGCAACCGTCGCTGGTATACCACCGGCCCCGTCGGGTTACTGACCCGCCCATTTACAAAATAAGGAACAACGATGCGACAGAGCGTACTTTTTGCTACAGCGTTTGCCACCCTTGTCTCCACCAGCGCGTTTGCCGCTGACCTGCCGGGTAAAGGCATTACCGTGCAGCCGGTGCAGAGCACCATTTCGGAAGAGAGCTTCCAGACCCTGATCGTCAGCCGCGCGCTGGAGAAGCTGGGCTATACGGTCAACACGCCGAGCGAAGTGGATTACAACGTGGGCTACACCTCGATTGCCTCCGGTGACGCCACCTTTACCGCGGTGAACTGGCAGCCGCTGCACGACGACATGTATGCCGCCGCCGGTGGCGACAAGAAATTCTATCGCGAAGGCACCTTCGTGACGGGTGCGGCGCAGGGTTATCTGATCGACAAGAAAACCGCCGATAAGTATCACATCACCAATATTGAACAGCTGAAAGATCCGAAGATCGCCAGACTGTTCGACACCAACGGTGACGGCAAGGCCGACATGATGGGCTGCTCGCCGGGCTGGGGCTGTGAGGCGGTGATTAACCACCAGAACAAAGCTTTCGATCTGGCGAAAACCGTCGACGTGAGCCACGGCAACTATTCAGCGATGATGGCCGACACCATTGCCCGCTTTAAAGAGGGGAAACCGGTGATCTACTATACCTGGACACCGTACTGGGTGAGCGACGTGCTGAAGCCGGGTAAAGACGTGGTGTGGCTGCAGGTACCGTTCTCCTCCCTGCCGGGCGAGCAGAAAGATATCGACACCAAACTGCCGAACGGCATGAACTACGGCTTCCCGGTGAACACCATGCATATCGTGGCTAATAAAGCCTGGGCGGAGAAAAACCCGTCGGCGGCGAAGCTGTTCTCGGTGATGAAGCTGCCGCTGGCGGATATCAACGCCCAGAATGCGATGATGCACGCGGGCAAATCCTCTGAGGCGGATGTGAAAGGCCACGTGGACGGCTGGATCAAAGCTCACCAGCAGCAGTTTGACGGCTGGGTGAAAGAGGCGCTTGAAGCGCAGAAGTAAAAACAACACCCCTCACCCTAACCCTCTCCCCGAAGGGGAGAGGGGACTTTATACACCCTCTCCCCTTCGGGGAGAGGGCCGGGGTGAGGGGCTCAAACCGCACCCAACCCAAACCGCACAAACACACACATAACAATCCCCCAACATTCACAATCATTGGTTATTATAGTTTCCGGAAAAATAATCACTTAACTAACGATTCCTGAAACCAATGACGAAAACAACTCAAGGGCTTAGTCCCGCACTCATCCTTTTGATGTCCGTGGCAACGGGTCTGGCAGTCGCCAGCAACTATTACGCGCAGCCTCTGCTCGATACTATCGCCCGCGCGTTTGACCTTTCCGCCAGCTCGGCAGGCTTTATCGTCACCGCCGCACAGCTTGGCTACGCCGCCGGGCTGCTGTTCCTGGTGCCGCTCGGTGATATGTTTGAACGCCGGATGCTGATTGTTTCGATGACGCTTCTGGCAGCAGGCGGCATGTTGATCACCGCCAGCAGCCAGTCGCTGACGATGATGATCGTCGGCACCGCGCTAACGGGACTGTTTTCCGTCGTCGCGCAAATTCTGGTGCCCCTCGCGGCAACCCTCGCCTCCCCGGAAAAACGCGGCAAGGTAGTGGGCACTATCATGAGCGGCCTGCTGCTCGGGATCCTGCTGGCGCGTACCGTTGCCGGGCTGCTGGCAAGCCTCGGCGGCTGGCGCACCGTTTACTGGGTGGCGAGCGTATTGATGGTGGTGATGGCGCTGGCGCTGTGGCGCGGGCTGCCGAAGGTGAAGCAGGAGAACCACCTGAATTACCCGCAGCTTCTGGCCTCCGTGTTTAGCCTGTTCACGCAGGATAAACTGCTGCGCACCCGCGCTCTGCTGGGGTGTCTAACCTTCGCTAACTTCAGCATTCTCTGGACGTCGATGGCATTTCTGCTCGCTGCACCGCCGTTTAACTATTCAGAAGGGGTGATTGGTCTGTTCGGCCTGGCCGGTGCCGCCGGTGCATTGGGCGCGCGCCCGGCAGGCGGGCTGGCCGACAAAGGCAAATCGCATATCACCACGACCGCCGGACTGGTTTTGCTTCTGCTCTCCTGGGCGGCTATCTGGTATGGACACGTCTCGGTGCTGGCGCTGATCGTCGGTATTCTGGTGCTGGATCTCACCGTACAGGGTGTGCATATCACCAACCAGACCGTGATTTACCGCGTGAAGCCCGAGGCGCGTAACCGCCTCACGGCCGGATACATGACCAGCTACTTCATTGGTGGGGCAGCAGGTTCGTTAATTTCAGCGTCGGCATGGCAGCACGCCGGCTGGTCAGGTGTGTGCGGAATTGGCGCAATCGTCGCCGCGCTTAACCTTGTTGTGTGGTGGCGCGGCTACCATCGTCAGGAAGCAATTCACTAAGTTTTACATTGCTTTGGGCCTCTTAGGGTGTAAAGGGGCCCGGCAGTCTGTTAATGTAAACGTAATCATTTATCCCAGAAATTTTAATGTGGGTGACATATCTACAATTGGCATGAATAGTTCAGACCCCCGTCCTCACATCCTCTCTTCAGCGGGTTCATACCCTACGCTTTCTGTGCTCACCGGGTCACGGACTTACCCGGCGCTTTCTGATGGTGGCATTCATTTGGCGGATATAACCGCACAAATAATCCATTTACATTATTTGTCACCATCGTTACTATATCGGCTGTAATTAATGAGGTTATGCCCAAAATGGATAGTTCGTTTACGCCCATTGAACAAATGCTTAAATTCCGCGCCAGTCGTCATGAGGACTTCCCGTATCAGGAGATCCTGCTGACCCGCCTGTGCATGCACATGCAGGGTAAGCTGCTGGAAAATCGTAATAAAATGCTGAAAGCTCAAGGGATTAACGAGACGTTGTTTATGGCGTTGATTACGCTGGAGTCTCAGGAAAACCACAGTATTCAGCCTTCTGAGCTGAGCTGCGCGCTGGGATCGTCCCGTACCAATGCGACCCGTATTGCTGATGAACTGGAAAAGCGCGGCTGGATTGAGCGCCGTGAAAGCGATAACGATCGCCGCTGCCTGCATCTGCAATTGACCGATAAAGGTCACCAGTTCCTGCGTGAGGTGCTGCCACCTCAGCACAATTGCCTGCACAAACTCTGGTCTGCCCTCAGCACCGCCGAGCGCGACCAGCTTGAGCACATCACTCGCAAGCTGCTCACCCGTCTGGACCAGATGGATGAAGAAGGCGCAGTTCTTGAGGCGCTGCGCTAACGCGACGACACGCTCAACAATCCAGATTTATAAAAGAAAACCGACAGGCCAGCACGTCACACTGCTGGCCTTTCTGACAACAGGTCGGCTCAGCCGATGTGAAAATAAGAAGATCGTGGAGAACAACAATGAGCGCAAATGCGGAGAGCACTACCCCGCAGCAACCGGCCAACAAGAAAGGCAAACGTAAAAGTGCCCTTCTTCTGTTGACCTTGCTCTTTATTATTACTGCCGTGGCATATGGGATCTATTGGTTTTTAGTATTGCGTCATGCAGAAGAGACTGACGACGCATACGTGGCAGGGAACCAGGTACAGATTATGGCGCAGGTGTCGGGCAGCGTGACGAAAGTCTGGGCTGACAATACCGACTTTGTGCAAAAAGGCGATGTGTTGGTGACCCTCGATCCAACCGATGCCCAGCAGGCCTTTGAGAAAGCCCAGACCGCGCTGGCCTCCAGCGTCCGTCAGACCCGCCAGCTGATGATCAACAGTAAGCAGCTGCAGGCCAACATCGACGTGCAGAAAACCGCGCTGGCGCAGGCGCAGAGCGACCTGAACCGCCGCGTTCCGCTCGGCACCGCCAACCTGATTGGCCGTGAAGAGCTGCAGCACGCGCGCGACGCGGTTGCCAGCGCTCAGGCACAGCTTGACGTGGCCATTCAGCAGTACAACGCCAACCAGGCGATGGTGCTCGGCACCAGCCTGGAAAACCAGCCCGCCGTGCAGCAGGCAGCGACCGAAGTGCGCAACGCGTGGCTTGCCCTGCAGCGTACTAAAATCGTCAGCCCGATGACCGGTTACGTCTCCCGCCGTTCCGTCCAGCCAGGAGCGCAGATTAGCCCAACCACGCCGCTGATGGCGGTCGTGCCGGCGGACAACCTGTGGGTAGACGCTAACTTTAAAGAGACGCAGCTTGCCCATATGCGTATCGGCCAGACCGCGACGGTCGTCAGCGACATCTACGGCGATGACGTGAAGTACACCGGGAAAGTGGTTGGCCTGGATATGGGGACCGGCAGCGCCTTCTCCCTGCTGCCTGCGCAGAACGCCACCGGTAACTGGATCAAAGTGGTTCAGCGTCTGCCCGTGCGTATCGAACTGGATGCCAAACAGCTGGCGGATCACCCGCTGCGTATCGGCCTCTCAACGCTTGTGACGGTCGATACCGCCAACCGCGACGGTCAAATCCTCGCAAGCCAGGTGCGAAGCACGCCGGCTTATGAAAGTAACGCCCGTGAAATTAGCCTCGATCCGGTCAACAAGCTGATCGATGACATCGTGAAGGCAAACGCCGGTTAATCCGAAGGTGAGCGTTATGCAACAGCAAAAGCCGCAAAAACCGCTGGAAGGCGCGCAGCTGGTCATTATGACCATCGCGCTGTCGCTGGCGACATTCATGCAGGTGCTGGACTCCACCATCGCAAACGTGGCGATCCCAACGATCGCCGGTAACCTTGGCTCGTCGCTGAGCCAGGGGACCTGGGTCATTACTTCGTTTGGGGTGGCAAACGCCATCTCCATTCCGATCACCGGCTGGCTGGCGAAGCGCGTCGGTGAGGTGAAGCTGTTCCTCTGGTCGACAATCCTGTTCGTGCTGGCCTCCTGGGCGTGCGGCATGTCCAGCAGCCTGACGATGCTGATCTTCTTCCGCGTCATTCAGGGGATTGTCGCCGGGCCGCTGATCCCGCTGTCCCAGAGTTTGCTGCTGAACAACTATCCGCCTGCCAAACGCTCCATCGCGCTGGCGCTGTGGTCGATGACCGTGATTGTCGCGCCGATTTGCGGGCCTATCCTCGGCGGCTATATCAGCGATAACTACCACTGGGGCTGGATCTTCTTCATCAACGTGCCCATCGGTGCGCTGGTGGTGCTGATGACGCTGCAGTCTCTGCGCGGTCGCGAAACGCGGACCGAACAGCGGCGCATTGACGGCATCGGGCTGGCGCTGCTGGTTGTCGGCATCGGTAGCCTGCAGATCATGCTCGACCGCGGTAAAGAGCTGGACTGGTTTGCTTCTACGGAAATCATCGTGCTGACGGTGGTCGCCGTGGTCGCCATTAGCTTCCTGATTGTCTGGGAGCTGACGGACGATAACCCGATAGTCGATCTCTCGCTCTTCAAATCGCGAAACTTCACTATCGGCTGTCTGTGTATCAGCCTCGCCTATATGCTCTACTTCGGCGCGATTGTTCTGCTGCCGCAGCTGCTGCAGGAGGTGTACGGTTATACCGCGACCTGGGCGGGGCTGGCGTCTGCGCCTGTCGGGTTAATACCGGTTCTGCTGTCGCCGATTATTGGCCGCTTTGCCCATAAGCTCGATATGCGCAGGCTGGTGACGTTCAGCTTCATTATGTACGCCGTGTGCTTCTACTGGCGCGCGTATACGTTCGAACCGGGAATGGACTTTGGCGCCTCCGCGTGGCCGCAGTTCATTCAGGGCTTTGCCGTGGCGTGCTTCTTTATGCCGCTGACCACCATTACGCTCTCCGGCTTGCCGCCCGAGCGCATGGCGGCAGCATCGAGCCTGTCGAACTTCACCCGTACGCTGGCGGGCTCTATCGGCACGTCGATCACCACCACGCTGTGGACCAACCGTGAATCGATGCACCATGCCCAGCTGACCGAAGCGGTGAACCCGTTCAACCCTAACGCTCAGCAGATGTACAGCCAGCTAGAGGGGATGGGGATGACGGAGCAGCAGGCCTCCGGCTGGATTGCCCAGCAGATCACTAACCAGGGGCTGATTATCTCGGCGAACGAGATTTTCTGGATATCGGCGGGGATCTTCATCGTCCTGCTGGGGCTGGTGTGGTTTGCTAAACCGCCGTTTGGCGCCGGTAGCGGCGGCGGTGGCGCGCACTAATTCGCGTTGTCCAGAACGCGACAGCGATTGTCAGTTTCGATAAAGCAGCGCTCCTGAAATCAATTCACGATAGTGAAAAGACAACAGGAGCGCATCATGCTGAACACACCCGCCGACAAATACCAACCCTATCCCACCGTTTCATTGCCCGACCGTCGCTGGCCGGAGCAACGCATCACTCGCGCGCCGCGCTGGCTCTCGACCGACTTACGCGACGGCAACCAGGCGCTTGCCGAGCCGATGGACAGCGCGCGCAAGCTGCAGTTCTGGGACCTGCTGCTGGGCTGCGGGTTTAAAGAAATAGAGGTGGCCTTCCCGTCCGCCTCGCAGACCGACTTCAACTTTGTGCGCCAGCTGATCGAAGAGAACCGCATCCCGGATGACGTCACGATTCAGGTGTTAACTCAGGCGCGGGAAGATCTCATTCATCGCACTTTCGAATCCCTGCGTGGCGCGAAGCAGGCGACCATCCACCTGTATAACGCCACCGCCCCGCTGTTCCGCCGCCTGGTATTCGGCATGGAGAAAGCGCAGATCGTCGAGCTGGCCACGCGCGCCACGCGCCTTATCCGCCAGCTGTGCGAAGAGAACCCGGATACCTGCTGGCAGTACGAGTACTCCCCGGAAACCTTCTGCTTTACCGAGCCGGAGTTTGCGCTGGAGATTTGTGAAGCCGTGGCGGAGATCTGGCAGCCGTGCGATGCGCGTCCGATGATTATCAACTTACCCGCCACCGTCGAGGTCAGCACGCCAAACGTCTATGCCGACCAAATTGAGTATTTCTGTCGCCACTTCAGCCGCCGCCGCGACGTCTGCATCAGCGTGCATCCGCATAATGACCGAGGTACCGGCGTTGCCAGCGCCGAGCTGGCCGTAATGGCGGGCGCGGACCGCGTGGAGGGCTGTCTGTTCGGCAACGGTGAACGCACGGGTAACGTCTGTCTGGTGACGCTGGCGATGAACCTCTACAGCCAGGGCATTAGCCCGAATCTGGATTTCAGCGACATGAACCGGGTGGTGGAAACGGTGGAAACCTGCAATCAGCTGCCGGTGCACCCGCGCCATCCGTGGGCAGGACGGCTGGCCTATACTGCCTTCTCCGGTTCGCACCAGGATGCCATCAAGAAAGGCTTTGATGCCCGCAGGCCTGGCGATCGCTGGGAGATGCCCTATCTGCCCGTTGATCCACAGGATATCGGCTGCACCTACGAAGCGGTGATCCGCGTGAACAGCCAGTCAGGAAAAAGCGGCAGCGCGTGGCTTATCGAGCAAAATCATGGGCTGAAACTGCCCCGCGCCCTGCAGCAGGATTTCAGCCAGCACGTGCAGCAGGAAACCGACCGCCACGGAAAAGAGATGACGCAGAACGCGCTTTGGCAGCTGTTCCGCACCCGCTACGGGCTGGTGACCACGCCGCAGTTTGCGCTGCAATCCTACCGCAGTGAGGGCCAGCAGGATGGCCAGCTGCGGCTGACGGCAAGCGTCGTCACGCAGGGGGGAACCCGTCAGTTGGAGGGTCAGGGTAACGGGCTGCTCTCCGCTGCCGCTCAGGGTTTAAGCCGCTGGGTCAACGCGCCGTTTGTGATTAAGGATTATCACGAGCATACGCTGGGCGAACGCAGCGACAGCCGCTCGGTGGCCTATATTCGCTGCCTGTTCCAGGACGGCACCAGCAGCTGGGGCGTGGGCATTGACAGCGACGTGGCGCGCGCGTCGCTTCAGGCTCTGTTTAACGCGGTTAGTCGTTCTTAAAGTAATCGCTGGGTGAAAGGCCCATCACCCGGCGGAACATTGCCGTAAAGGCGCTGTGGCTGCCATATCCCAGATCCAGCGCCACGCGTAATACCGGCTGGCCCTGCGCCAGCCGCACTAAGGCTTCCAGCAGACGCGCCCTTCTCAACCACTCGCCGTAGCTTAACCCCGTCTGCTGCTGAAAATGGCGGTTCAGGGTGCGCTCGCTCATGCCGAGCAGGCTCGCGCTCTGTTGACCGCTCCAGCTTTCACCTGGTGCCTGACGGACCTGCCGACACAGCTGGCGTAACGCCTCACTTTCCGGCTCCGGCAGGTGAAACGGCAGCACCGGCATAGTGCGAATTTCATCCAGAATGAGCTCATAGACGCGCTCATCCCGGCTTCCCGGTGAGTACGATTCAGGTAAAGTAAGGGAGACGAGGATAAGCTCGCGCAACAGCGGCGCGATCTGCACGATCTGGCAGGTGGCCGGGAGATCGGCCCGCGCCAGCGGATCGACAAACAGCGTTCGCGCTGCAACGTTGCCGGTGATGCGAAGCGAGTGCTGTGTTCCCGCCGGTAGCCAGACGCCGCGCCCGGGAGGAACAACCCAACAGCCTGATGCCGTATCGACCCGCACGACGCCCGTCAGGCTGTGCAGCAGCTGCGCGCAGTCGTGCTCGTGCCACGGCTCGCTGTCGCCGTGAACGTAATCATGGGCAAACGGAACGAGGGGACGATGGGTAAAGGAGAACGTAGAGGTTGTGGTCATGGGGTTAAACCACCCTCACCCTACCCTCTCCCGGTGGGAGAGGGAAAAGGTGCACTAGATGTGCAGCTCCTGCAGTTTTTCTTTTGGCAGGGCCAGCTCTTCGTTGCTGTTCACGCGAACGTCACGCTCGATGATGTGACGGGCGATGTCCTGCGCTTCTTCCAGAGAGTGCATCTGGTAAGTTCCGCACTGGTAAACGTTCAGCTCAGGGATCTGGTTCTGCTCTTTCACCTTCAGCACGTCTTCCATGGCCGCTTTCCACGCATCGGCGACGCGTTTCTCTTCCGGCTGACCAATCAGGCTCATGTAAAAGCCGGTACGGCAGCCCATCGGAGAAATGTCGATGATCTCAACGCCGTTGCCGTTCAGGTGGTCACGCATGAAACCGGCGAACAGGTGTTCCAGAGTGTGAATGCCTTTCTCCGGCATCACTTCTTTATTCGGCACGCAGAAGCGCAGATCGAAGACGGTGATCGTGTCGCCGTGCGGGGTATGCATGGTCTTCGCCACGCGGACTGCAGGTGCTTCCATACGGGTATGGTCGACAGTAAAGCTATCTAATAACGGCATACGTCACCTCCGATAGTGATTTTTTTTAAAATAAACTGAACTCTTCTACAGAACGCGCGTCTGAGTATATGAAAGACGCGCATTTGTTATCATCATCCCTGAATTCAGAGATGTATATTTTGGCCACAGCGATGTGGCCTTTTTCTTTTCTGCTTAAGCCTGCTTCGCCAGAAACGCCTCAAACGACTCGGTATCCGCCGCTTCAACCTCTTTCTGACGCACAACGGACGCCTCGCGCTCCGCGACAAAATCCGCTTCGCTCAGCACTTCTAACGGCTCCTGCATCAGCATCTCACGGTACTCCGCTGAGAGTGAACGCCCCGTGCCGCCAATGCCCTGATCAATCATAGAACGCAGAATGCGCGCAGAGAACGTCAGTTCCGGATTATCAAAACTTTCCACCAGTTGGTCGCAGATCTGTTGATACGCGTCGCCGCCGTCGATGCTGTCCATTGTCCGGGCAACACGCTTCAGGTCGTGGAACAGATCTTTACCCACCTTAGCCAGCGGGAACTGCGCCGTTTCGCAGCCAATGCCTAACGTCAGGCCAGGCTTGCGCCCTTCCAGAATTACGCGGTTCCAGTTCGTGCGCGTACAAAGCAATTCGTCTGAACTCATTTCCGGCGCATCCGCCAGCGCGCACCAGACCATAAACAGATCCAGGAAGCGAACCTGCTGCTCGTCAACGCCAATCGGTGAGAACGGGTTGATATCCAGCGAGCGCACTTCAATGTATTCAATGCCGCCGCGCTGCAGCGCATCCGACGGCGTTTCTCCGCTGCGCGTCACGCGCTTCGGACGAATTGGCGCATACAGTTCGTTTTCAATCTGCAATACGTTACTGTTGATTTGCAGGCGCTTTCCGTCTTTTTCGAGGCCGAATTTCGCGTACTCTTCCGACGGGGTTTTGATCGCCCGCTTCAATCCTGCCACATATTCGTGCAATTCGTTAAACGTAATACCGAGATTGCTTTGCGATTTATTGGTATAGCCCAGATCGCTCATGCGCAGAGAAGTCGCGTACGGGAGATAGTACATTCCGCACTCCGTCTTTTCGAACGGCAGCGTGGTCGGTTTCCCCTGCAGGAACGATGAGCAAATGGCAGGCGACGCGCCAAACAGATACGGAATCACCCAGCCGAAACGGTAATAGTTGCGAATCAGACGGAAATAACCGGCGGAGATCGCTTCTTTATCCGTTTCTCCCCCCTTCGCCTGCCAAAACGCCATCGGCAAAGAGAAATTGTAGTGCACGCCAGAGATAGTCTGCATGAGTGCGCCGTAGCGATTTTTCAGACCTTCGCGATAGAGCGTTTTCAGCCGGCCAATGTTTGACGTGCCGTACTGCGCCAGCTCAATCTCCTGGCCCTGCTCGATATAGCACGGCATGCTGAGCGGCCACATGCGCTCATCGCCAAGATTGCGCGCGGTGTAGCGATGGATATCGCGCAGGATCGTCAGCATATGATCGATATCGCCGTCCACCGGCGTAATGAACTCCAGCAGCGCTTCAGCGAAATCGGTTGTGATCCATTTATGTGTCAGCGCCGAGCCTAACGCCTTCGGGTGACCCGTCGTCGCTAAGCTACCGTCCGCGTTAACGCGCAGCGTTTCACGCTCAAGACCACGCTGAATACCCTTCAGAGCCTGAGGGTGGTTTTCCAGCCAGGCCAGCGCCTGAGATACGTCCGGGATCAATTTGACCTCCCGCCTGTCAAAGTAATGTTACTCAGCATAATTGTAATGGTTGACGATTGAAGGTCGCGTATTCATTCCACCAATTAGTGCCACCACGTCATACCCTGTAGTGTTGCCCACGCCACGAGAACATAGCGCAACGCCTTGCCAAGGCACAAAAAAAAGAGCACCGGTCCCCAGGAGATGCGCATCCATCCCGCCAGCAGACACAGTAAATCGCCTATTACAGGCATCCAGCTTAATAACAGCGTGGCAGCGCCATAGCGTTTTAGCCAGCCGACTGCCTTTTCCTGCCAGCGCGACTTTTCGCGCAGCGGAAAGAAACGCCCAAGAATAACGTTAGTCAGCCCTCCAAGGCTATTACCCATTGTTGCTATTAATACAAGCAGCCAGGGCTGACTGACGCCGGACAACAGCATCGCCACCAGCACCACTTCCGAATTTCCCGGTAACAGCGTGGCGCTTAGAAAACTGCTGGCGAATAATGAGGCAAGTGACAGCGCGTCACTCACAGCAAGCGCACATCCACCGCATCCATTCCGGCATCACGCGCGGCCTGAATACCGAAATCGGCATCTTCAAACACGACGCATTTTGCCGCCGGTACGCCCATTAATTCTGCGCAGAGCAGAAAGGTGTCCGGTGCGGGCTTGTGATTTTTAACATGATCGGCGGCAACCACGGCAGAAAAATAGTGGCGCAGGCCAAGATGGTTGAGCAACGCTTCTGCTATCGCGCTCTCGCTGCCCGTACCGACAGACATCGGGCGACGCCCGTGCCACTCTTTTACCACATCAATCAGTGGCAGAGGGCGTACGGTATCTAAAAGCATGGCTTTTACCGCATCGGTTTTTTCACGCGCGAGAAGGTGTGGGTCGAGATCGGCCTGATTCAGTTCAATCACGGCCTGCGCAATACGCCAGGTAGGGGATCCGTTGAGGGCAATCATCGCCTGAAGGTCGAAACGTATGCCGTAGCGGCCAAGGACCTCGGTCCAGGCTTGACGATGCGTGGGTTCGGTATCCAGGATGGTGCCATCCATGTCGAAGATCAAACCGTCATACTGTGCGTACATCGTGCTCTCGCTAAACGATTAACAAAGCATTACTTTATCGTAAAAGGTGGTTTTTGTCGCTGATTGCGAAATGATAACAACGAGAGTGATTAAGAACTAAACATCGAAGGGAAAGGCAGAAGAGATGGTGCATCCGGGAGGATTCGAACCTCCGACCGCTCGGTTCGTAGCCGAGTACTCTATCCAGCTGAGCTACGGATGCATCGGGAAATGCTTTTAGAAACAGTAAATGGTGCATCCGGGAGGATTACTCGGCTGCGCCTCGCCCTGCAGGCCGTTGCTGAAGCAACGTTATCCTCCCTGGTACTCGCGATTAACTCGCAGACCTTGAAACAACAGCGTGGCTATTATCTCGGAGAATATGGTGCATCCGGGAGGATTCGAACCTCCGACCGCTCGGTTCGTAGCCGAGTACTCTATCCAGCTGAGCTACGGATGCATCAGGGTACTGCTTTCAGAAATAGTAAATGGTGCATCCGGGAGGATTCGAACCTCCGACCGCTCGGTTCGTAGCCGAGTACTCTATCCAGCTGAGCTACGGATGCATCGGGATTTACTACTGTACTGCTCGATATTCATATCACTTCTAAAGCAATATGAAGTAATAGATGGTGCATCCGGGAGGATTCGAACCTCCGACCGCTCGGTTCGTAGCCGAGTACTCTATCCAGCTGAGCTACGGATGCAAAATGGCGGTGAGGCGGGGATTCGAACCCCGGATGCAGCTTTTGACCGCATACTCCCTTAGCAGGGGAGCGCCTTCAGCCTCTCGGCCACCTCACCACACAACGCCTCTTTCGAGTGCTTCGAGTTACTCGTTAAGAGCTTCTCGTCGCTGCGTGGCGCATATATTACTTTCTGGGACTTATAAGTCAAACAATTTTCCAAAAGCTTTTATCGTTTGCACAAATCACACGCAATTCGCATGTAAAAGCCGCAAAGAGGGTGTTTTATAAGCGGATTTTGCAGGCAACGCCACAGAAAACATCTGACGAAATGGCGGTGTTGAGACGAGTTAAGGGCAACGTAGTGGTTAAAAAGAGAGCGATTGAAATTAAACGGTAACTTTAAGCAGGAAAAATAGCGGGAGGGTTGCGTCTCGCCCGACAGCGAGACGCGACAATATCAGTAACTGGACTGCTGGGATTTTTCAGCCTGGATACGCTGGTAGATCTCTTCACGGTGGACAGATACTTCTTTAGGAGCGTTAACACCAATACGTACCTGGTTACCCTTTACCCCTAAAACTGTCACGGTGACCTCATCCCCAATCATGAGGGTCTCACCAACTCGACGAGTCAGAATCAGCATTCTTTGCTCCTTGAAAGATTAAAAGAGTCGGGTCTCTTGTATCCCGGCATTATCCATCATATAACGCCAAAAAGTAAGCGATGACAAACACGTAAAGTGTAAGCAGTCACGGCATCACATTCTGTTAAACGTAAGTTTAGCCGATATACACAAACTCAACCTGACTTTATCGTTATCGATAGCACAGTGAACAAGACGCCATAACGTTACCGCTATGGCGTCTGATTGTGCTTTGTAGTTATTACAATTTCGCGCTCACCCAGCTTTCAACGCTGGCTAATGCTGCAGGAAGTGCCGCCGCATCCGTACCACCGGCTTGCGCCATGTCCGGACGACCGCCACCCTTACCGCCCACCTGCTTGGCGACCATACCAATCAGTTCCCCTGCTTTAACGCGGTCGGTCACATCCTTAGAGACGCCCGCAATCAGAGAAACCTTACCTTCTGCCACCGTCGCCAGCACGATAACCGTTGAACCAAGCTGGTTCTTCAGATCGTCGACCATAGTACGCAGCATCTTAGGCTCCACGCCCGCCAGATCGCTGACCAGCAGTTTGACGCCCTTAATGTCTACCGCTTTGCTGGAGAGGTTTGCACTCTCCTGCGCCGCAGCCTGTTCTTTCAGCTGCTGAAGTTCTTTTTCCAGCTGACGGGTACGATCCAGCGCAACGCGCACTTTCTCGCTCAGGTTCTGGCTATCGCCTTTCAGCAGCTGCGCGATGTCG
Organism: Enterobacter asburiae; assembly: GCA_011754535.1. Classification (NCBI taxonomy): domain Bacteria; kingdom Pseudomonadati; phylum Pseudomonadota; class Gammaproteobacteria; order Enterobacterales; family Enterobacteriaceae; genus Enterobacter; species Enterobacter asburiae. Next base: position 3,814,955 of record JAAQVN010000001.1, read on the forward strand.
TGCAGCTGATCGCTCTGCGCATGCAGGCTGGCGATTGCGCCTTCACCGGTTACCGCTTCAATACGACGCACACCTGCCGCCGTACCGGATTCGGAAACAATGCGGAACAGGCCGATGTCACCGGTGCGCGAGGCGTGAGTACCGCCGCACAGCTCGGTAGAGAAGTCACCCATGCTCAGCACGCGAACGCGCTCGTCATATTTCTCGCCAAACAGCGCCATCGCACCTTTTTTCTTCGCGTCCTCAAGATCCATGATGTGGGTCTCGATTGGCAGGTTACGACGGATCTGCGCGTTCACCAGGTCTTCCACCGCGCGGATTTCAGACGGTTTCATCGCTTCAAAATGCGAGAAGTCGAAACGCAGCACCTTGTCGTTAACCAGAGAACCTTTCTGTGCAACGTGGGTGCCCAGCACGTCGCGCAGAGCAGCGTGCATCAGGTGGGTTGCAGAGTGGTTCAGGCGAATACGCGCGCGGCGTGCTTCATCAACGTTAGCCTGTACGCCCTCGCCCACTTTCAGAGAACCGGAAACCAGTTTGCCCTGGTGACCAATCGCCTGACCGTATTTCTGGGTGTCGCTTACGCTGAAGCTAAAGCCGTTGCCTTTCAGTTCGCCTTTATCGCCAACCTGGCCACCGGATTCCGCATAGAACGGGGTTTTGTCCAGAATGACGACGGCTTCCTGGCCCGCGCTGATGCTGTCTACGGCTTTACCGTCAACAAACAGGGCGGTCACTTTGCCGGTCAGTTCCAGCGCTTCATAACCTTTAAATTCAGACGCGCTATCAACGCGGATCATCGCGTTGTAGTCTGCACCGAAACCGCTGGATTCACGCGCACGGCGACGCTGCTCTTCCATCGCGGCTTCAAAGCCTGCTTCATCAACCTTGATGTTGCGCTCGCGGCAAACGTCCGCCGTCAGGTCAACCGGGAAGCCGTAGGTATCGTACAGGCGGAAAGCGGTTTCGCCGTCCAGCGTGTCGCCCTTAAGCTTCGCCAGCTCTTCGTCCAGCAGCGCCAGGCCGCGCTCCAGCGTACGGGCAAACTGCTCTTCTTCGGTTTTCAGAACCTGCTCAACCTGCGCCTGCTGGCGTTTCAGCTCGTCACCGGCTGAACCCATCACGCCAATCAGCGGCCCAACGAGTTTGTAGAAGAAGGTGTCCTTCGCGCCCAGCATGTTGCCGTGACGGATCGCACGACGAATGATGCGACGCAGCACGTAGCCACGGTTTTCATTCGACGGAATAACGCCGTCAGCAATCAGGAACGCACAGGAACGAATATGGTCTGCGATAACGCGCAGCGATTTGTTGTTCAGATCGGTCGCGCCGGTCACTTCTGCAACGGCTTTGATCAGGGTGCTGAACAGGTCAATCTCGTAGTTGGAGTTAACGTGCTGCAGAACCGCGGCGATACGCTCCAGGCCCATACCGGTATCAACGGACGGCTTCGGCAGCGGCTCCATGGTGCCGTCAGCCTGACGGTTGAACTGCATGAAGACGATGTTCCAGATCTCAATATAGCGATCGCCGTCTTCTTCCGGGCTACCTGGAGGGCCGCCCCAGATGTGGTCGCCATGATCGTAGAAGACCTCGGTGCACGGACCGCAAGGACCGGTATCACCCATCTGCCAGAAGTTATCAGACGCATATGGCGCGCCTTTGTTATCACCGATGCGAATAATACGCTCGCGCGGGATACCGACCTCTTTTTCCCAGATTTCGAACGCTTCGTCATCGGTTTCATAGACGGTAACCCACAGACGCTCTTTCGGCAGGTTGAACCAGTTTTCACCGGTTAACAGTTCCCACGCATATTGAATGGCATCGTGTTTGAAGTAGTCGCCGAAGCTGAAGTTACCCAGCATTTCGAAGAAGGTGTGGTGACGCGCGGTGTAACCGACGTTTTCCAGGTCGTTGTGTTTACCGCCCGCACGCACGCAACGCTGTGAGGTTGTAGCGCGGGAATAATTACGCTTGTCGAGACCAAGGAACACATCCTTGAACTGGTTCATCCCGGCGTTGGTAAACAGCAGAGTCGGATCGTTGTTCGGTACCAGGGAGCTGCTGGCAACAACCTGGTGTCCCTTACTATGGAAAAAATCGAGAAACGCCTGACGGATCTCAGCGGTGCTCTTGCTCATAATTATCCTGAAATCAAGCTAACGAAATGTCGTAGCCAGCCTGTATCGGTAAACCGTTGGACAGACCAGCTACTGGAAAAAGTGGGAATAAGATAAGTTTTCTTTAGTGGGAAGTAAAATCCCGCATGCGTTCAATCGGCAAAATTACGCCAGATATCCTGAATATCTTCCATCAGAAAGCCGCGGTAGAGCAAAAAGCGCTGGATTTTGACTTTTTCTGAAAATTCACGCGGCAGCGGTTCGCCGTATTTACGAATAGCCTGCTCTTTTGCCAGCTCGCACCAGTCGGTGTCGCTTTCGCGCATCGCTTTTTCGATGGACTCCCTGGCTACCCCTTTCTGGTTCAGCTCCTGCCGGATGCGCGCGGGCCCATACCCTTTACGGCCGCGGCTGGCGAGAAAGCGCGAGGCAAAGCGGTCATCGTCCAGGTAATGATGCTCATAGCACCAGGCCACCACGCGGTCGTAGTCTTCCGCAGTGGCATCAATCTCTTCCGGCCCGTTTTTGCTCATGACGGGCGCTGACAGCTTCCGCCGCAGCTCCTGCTCACTGTGGTCGCGCACGGCGAGAATGCGTACCGCACGGTCCAGCAAGCGCGCGTAGGCGGGTCGACGTGATGTCGGTTCACTCATAAAAAACCTGCAGATTCAGAAATGCAAAAAGGGCCGCGTCAGCAGCCCTTCATCTTTATACGAGAGACTTAAAAGTCTTCGTTGGTTTCTTCAGCATCCGCAGCATCCACCACGAAATCAGGTTTGGAGTCCTGGTTGTTCAACAGAAGCTCACGCACCTTCTTCTCAATCTCTTTCGCCGCAGCCGGGTTCTCTTTCAGCCAGGAGATAGCATTCGCTTTACCCTGACCAATCTTGTCACCGTTGTAGCTGTACCAGGCGCCCGCTTTTTCAATCAGCTTCTCTTTCACGCCCAGGTCAACCAGCTCGCCGAGGAAGTTGATACCTTCGCCGTAGAGGATCTGGAACTCAGCCTGTTTGAACGGTGCGGCGATTTTGTTCTTCACAACCTTCACGCGGGTTTCGCTACCCACCACGTTCTCGCCCTCTTTCACCGCGCCGATACGGCGGATATCCAGACGGACAGAGGCGTAGAATTTCAGCGCGTTACCACCGGTGGTGGTTTCCGGGTTACCGAACATCACACCAATTTTCATACGGATCTGGTTGATGAAGATCAGCAGCGTATTGGACTGCTTCAGGTTACCGGCCAGCTTACGCATCGCCTGGCTCATCATACGTGCCGCGAGGCCCATGTGAGAGTCACCGATTTCACCTTCGATTTCCGCTTTTGGCGTCAGCGCCGCAACGGAGTCGACGATGATCACATCAACCGCACCAGAGCGCGCCAGCGCGTCACAAATTTCCAGCGCCTGCTCGCCGGTATCCGGCTGGGAACACAGCAGGTTGTCGATATCAACGCCCAGCTTACGGGCATAGACCGGGTCCAGCGCGTGCTCGGCATCGATAAACGCACAGGTTTTACCTTCACGCTGCGCCGCTGCAACAACCTGCAGGGTCAGAGTCGTTTTACCTGAGGATTCCGGACCGTAGATTTCTACGATACGCCCCATCGGCAAACCGCCCGCGCCCAGTGCGATATCCAGAGAAAGCGAACCGGTGGAGATAGTTTCCACATCCATGGAACGGTCTTCACCCAGGCGCATGATGGAGCCTTTACCGAATTGCTTTTCGATCTGGCCCAGTGCTGCCGCCAACGCTTTCTGTTTGTTTTCGTCGATAGCCATTATTACTCCTGTCATGCCGGGAGAAGCAACTGCGCTTCACCATGGACTTCTGTTCTGTTGGTGCAATTATACTGTATGGTCATACAGTATCAAGTGTTTTGTAGAAATTGTTGCCAGAGCGTTTTTAACGCATACACGGTTGCCTGACGACGCACACTTTCACGATCGCCGCTGAAGCACTCCCGGCGGGTGATCCCTTCCCCTTTGGACGTGGCAAACCCGAACCAGACGGTGCCGACAGGCTTCACGTCGCTGCCGCCGTCGGGCCCCGCGATACCGCTGATGGAAACGGCGTAATCTGCCCGCGCCTCTTTCAGCGCGCCAATGGCCATTTCAATGACAACCGGTTCACTGACCGCGCCATGCTGTTCCAGCGTGGCTTCGCGCACGCCAATCATCTGCGCCTTAGCTTCGTTACTGTAGGTCACAAAGCCGCGTTCAAACCAGGCGGAACTGCCGGCGATATCGGTAATCGCTTTCGCCACCCAGCCGCCGGTGCAGGATTCTGCGGTGGTAATTGTCGCGCCACGCTGCTTCAGTGCAAGGCCAACGATCTCGCTAAGCTGCATCAATTCATGGTCAGTCATTCTTGCTCCAGGCTTGAGAAAAACGTGCAGCACAAGATAGCACTTTCTCGTCAGATATGGGGATGCGCTTCAGGTTTTACGAGGGGGCTTCAGAAAAAAGCCGGTGCGGGCGCACCGGCTACAGAAATGTTATTTCATGCTGTTCGCAATCGTATCGACATTATGACGAAACGCCTTAACGTAGGAGTCTGCCACCCCACCCTTGGCCGACAGCGCTTCCGGGTAAAGTTCGCCGCCCGGCTGTGCGCCCGTCGCCGACGCAATCTGCTTCACCAGACGCGGATCGAGCTGGTTTTCCATAAACCACGTTTTCACGCCGTCGGCTTTAATCTGATTGATAATCTCCGCAACCTGCGCCGCGCTGGCCTCGCTCTCGGAAGAGAGTCCTTGAGGTGCCATGAAGGTTACGCCGTAAGCGCGGCCAAAATAGCCGAACGCGTCATGGCTGGTCAGCACTTTACGCTTTTCCTGCGGGATCTGGCTAAAGCGTGTTTTAGCCCAGCCGTCCAGCTGAGTCAGTTGCGCAATGTACGGCTTCCCTGAAGCCTCCAGCGCCGCTTTGCCTTCCGGATCGGCTTTCACCAGCCCGTTCAGAATATTTTGTGCATACAGCGCACCGTTCGCCGCGCTGTTCCAGGCGTGCGGATCGGTCACGGTCTTTCCATCTTCCTCAAGCGTGTGGGTTTTCACTCCGGTTGAGGCGACGACCAGCTGCCCTTTGAACCCGGAGGCTTTAACCAGACGGTCGAGCCAGCCTTCCAGCCCCAGGCCGTTGACCACTACTACGTCAGCCTTGCTCAGCGCCGCGCTGTCTTTTGGTGACGGTTCAAAGGTATGCGGATCGCCGTCCGGCCCGACCAGCGTCGTCACGTTCACGCGATCTCCCCCCACCTCCTGCGTGATATCCCCCAGTATCGAAAAGCTGGTGACCACATTCAGCGTTTTCGCCATTACGCTATGCGACATCATCCCCAGCGCAAGCGCCATGATTAATCCTGTACGTTTCATCGTTTCCCCTTACGTTAAAAAAGCGCCCGCAGACTGCCAGCAAGCCTGCTTTGCGTGCCAAATAAAATGGAAATAAAGAACAGCGCGCTGGCAGTCAGCACAATGGACGGCCCCGCGGGCAAACTTGCCGCCCAGGAGAGGCTCAGCCCCAGCCACGCGCAGAAAATACCGCTGATACCGGCCATCAGGAGTAATCCGGGTAAGGTGCGTACCCAACAGCGCGCCGCCACCGCCGGGAGCATCATCAGCCCGACGGCCATCAGCGTGCCAAGCACCTGAAAACCGGCCACCAGGTTAAGCACCAGCAGCGCCAGAAACAGGCCGTGCAACAGCCCGGGCAGCCAGCGGGTATTCACCTGCAGCCAGGCGGTATCAAACGCCTCCGTCACCAGCCCGCGGTAAAAAAGGGCCAGCGTGATAAGGGTGAAGATGCACACGCCGGTCACAAACAGCGCGGCGTCATTGTCCACGGCGAGGATGGAGCCAAACAGCAGATGCAGCAGATCGACATTCGAGCCGCGCAGCGAAACGAGCGTGACGCCCAGCGCCAGTGAACCCAGGTAAAATCCGGCAAAGCTAGCATCTTCTTTCAGCGGCGTGCGGCGGCTGACCAGCCCGGCCACCAGCGCAACGGCAATTCCGGCGATAAACCCGCCGACGGTCATCGCCATTAGTGACATCCCGCTGAGCAAATACCCCACGGCGACGCCGGGCAAAATGGCGTGAGAAAGCGCATCGCCCATCAGGCTCATCCGACGCAGTTGAAGAAACACGCCGAGCGCGGTGGTACTGATAGAAAGCGCCAGGCAAACCACCAGCGCGCGACGCATAAAGCCGTACTCAATAAACGGCTGGAAGAATGTGTGCCAGATCATGCCACCCTCACCCGCTCGGTTTTCCACTGGGGAATATCAGCATCCAGCCGCAGCGTCTGCGGGAAGTGGCGCGCCACGCGCTCGCTGTCGTGCAGCACCGCGAGCAGGGTTTGCCCCTGCATATACATCTCCAGCATCAGATCCATCAGCACGTTGCAGGTTGCTTCATCGACCCCGGTAAAAGGCTCGTCCAGCATTACCAGCGGCGCCTGCTGCACTAATACGCGGGCAAACAGCATGCGCTGAAACTGGCCGCCGGAGAGTTCATCGATAGTGGATAACGCCATTGACTCCAGCCCCACGCGCTCAAGTGCGCCACTAATACGCAGGCGCGCTTCACGACGAAAACCGGCAAAAAGCGAAATTCCGGGCCAGCAGCCCATGCTTACTACGTCCTGCACGGTCAGCGGAAACTGCGCCTCCAGCGCGTGACGCTGTGCCAGCCAGCCGATTACCGGTCGTCTACCCTGCCAGCGAAATCTGCCGCTGACGGGCGGAATAAATCCGGCGAGCGTTTTCAGCAGCGTGGATTTCCCGCAGCCGTTAGCGCCGATAATGGCGGTCATGCTGCCGCGTTCAATCACACCCGAAAGCGGACGCGTGACGGGCTGGCGGTCATAGCCCGCAACCAGTTCGTTCATCACAATCATGGCAGCGCCACCGCCCAGCGCACGGCCAGGCCGAGCAACACAATAAGTCCCAGCGCCAGCAAAAGCCGAACCGGCGCAGAAAGAGAAAAAAGGGAGGTTGACATCTCGACACCCAATTAAATGTTATAACATAACAATAATGAAAGACGGCAGAGATGTAAACGGCGGGTTTGAAACGGGAGTGTGGCGAAATGTTTCTGCAGGAAATAGGTGCGCGCGGGTGCCCTCACCCCAGCCCTCTCCCTCAAGGGAGAGGGGGTAGTCCATGCAAACATTATTTTGTGGGGATCCCTCAGCCCACAGGGAGAGGGGGAAAAAAGCGACTTACTGACTAAACGATGACGCCGCAGGAACGCGCGCCTGAGACACCGCCAGCCCCAGCTGCCACACCGCCATCGCGTAGTGCGTACTGTGGTTATAGCGGGTGATGGTGTAGAAGTTCGGCATACCGTACCAGTACTGGTACCCGGTTCCCACGTCCAGACGCAGCAGGCTCACCTGGTCAACGTTGCCCAGCGGCTGGGTTGGCGTTAAGCCTGCCGCCGTTAGCTGCGCTACGCTGTACTTGGTTTTAAAGCCATTTTCCAGACCAAACGCCTCGCCGTTCGCCTGCACGGCCACCTGGCCGCCCGGCGTCCAGCCGTGCGCTTTGAAGTAGTTCGCCACGCTGCCGATGGCATCCACCGGATCCCACAGGTTAATGTGGCCGTCTCCGTTAAAGTCGACGGCATACTGCTTATAGGAGGACGGCATAAACTGGCCGTAGCCCATCGCGCCGGCAAACGACCCTTTCAAATCGAGCGGATCGTCCTGCTCGTTGCGCGCCATCAGCAGGAAGGTTTCCAGCTCGGAAGAGAAGTATTCGGCGCGGCGCGGGTAGTTAAAGGAGAGCGTCGCCAGCGCGTCAAGGATGCGGGTTTTGCCCATCACACGGCCCCAGCGGGTCTCCACGCCGATAATCCCGACGATGATTTCCGGCGGCACGCCGTAGACCTGCCACGCGCGGTTGAGCGCATCTTCATACTGGTTCCAGAATGCCACGCCGTTTTGCACGTTGTCCGGGGTAATAAACTGTTTGCGGTAGCGCAGCCATGCGCCATTTGGCCCGCTCGGCACCTGGGCGGACGGTGCCTGCCTGTCCATCAGGCGCAGCACGTAGTCCAGACGCTTGGCCTGAGACAAAATTTCATGCAACTGCTGGCGGTCGAAACCGTGTTTGCTCACCATTTTATCGATGAACTGCTCGGCCGCCGGGTTATTCGCGAAGTCGCCTCCCATCTGCATCATATTGTGCTGCGGCTCCAGCAAGAATCCCCCGGAAGGCGCGCCCGCCGTTTGCTGAACGGCTTCGGTCTTAGGTTTGCTGCTACAGGCAGACAGCAGGATAAGCGCAGGCAACAGCGCTGCATAACGACGCTTGAACATGAGACATCCATTTAACGGGTTCGATAAGAACCCAGTATGGTAAAGCATCCGCAACACCTCAAGGAAGCGGTACGCACCTCTCCCACGCAAATCCGCGCTTTTTTCCACCGAAAATCATTCACCCCATCAATTAACTTTCAAAATAATCCATTTTTCTTTCATTGTGAGATCTAATTAACACTTTAAAACCTTTCAAAGTGATTATTATTAGCCACAGTAATACAAAACAAAAAAGCCCCACAGGAGAGAAGAATGATAGAGACCATCACCCACGGCGCCGAGTGGTTCATCGGGCTGTTTCAGAAAGGCGGAGAAGTGTTCACCGGCATGGTGACCGGGATCCTGCCTCTGCTGATCAGCCTGCTGGTGATCATGAACGCGCTGATCAACTTTATCGGCCAGCAGCGCATTGAACGCTTTGCCCAGCGCTGCGCCGGTAACCCGCTGTCCCGTTACCTGATATTGCCGTTTATCGGTACCTTTGTTTTCTGCAACCCAATGACCTTGAGCCTCGGCCGCTTTATGCCAGAGAAGTACAAGCCGAGCTACTACGCCGCCGCCTCCTACAGCTGCCACTCGATGAACGGCCTGTTCCCGCCATTAACCCCGGAGAGCTGTTTGTCTATCTCGGGATCGCCAGCGGTCTCACCACCCTTGGCCTTCCGCTCGGACCGCTGGCGGTGAGCTACCTGCTGGTCGGCCTGGTGACCAACTTCTTCCGCGGCTGGGTGACCGACCTCACCACCGCCATTTTCGAGAAAAAAATGGGCATCCAGCTTGAACAGAAGGTCCATCTTTCAGGAGCCACAGCATGAACCGGATCCGCATTGAGAAAGGTACGGGCGGCTGGGGCGGCCCGCTGGAGATCGACGCTACCGAAGGCAAAAAGATCGTCTACATCACCGCAGGGACGCGCCCGGCAATCGTCGACAGGCTGCGCGAGCTGACCGGCTGGGAAGCGGTCGACGGCTTCAAGGAAGGCGAACCGCCGGAAGCGGACATCGGCGTGGCGGTGATTGACTGCGGCGGCACGCTGCGCTGCGGTATCTATCCGAAGCGCCGCATTCCGACGGTGAATATTCACTCCACCGGAAAATCCGGCCCGCTGGCACAGTACATCCTTGAGGACATTTATGTCTCAGGCGTAAAGGAGGACAACATTACTGTGGTGAATGGCAGTCCTGCGTCGCAAAAAGCGGCCCCGCGGGAGTACGACACCAGCAAGAAAATCACCGAGCAGAGCGACGGCCTGCTGGCAAAGGTCGGGATGGGGATGGGCTCCGCCGTGGCGGTGCTGTTCCAGTCCGGGCGCGACACCATCGACACGGTACTGAAAACGATTCTGCCGTTTATGGCGTTCGTCTCGGCGCTGATCGGCATCATCATGGCGTCCGGCCTGGGCGACTGGATTGCCCACGGCCTCGCCCCGCTCGCCAGCCACCCGCTCGGGCTGGTGACGCTGGCGCTGATCTGCTCCTTCCCGCTGCTGTCGCCGTTCCTCGGCCCGGGCGCGGTGATTGCCCAGGTCATCGGCGTGCTGATTGGCGTACAGATTGGTCTGGGGAACATCCCTCCGCACCTCGCCCTGCCCGCTCTGTTTGCCATTAACGCCCAGGCGGCGTGCGACTTTATCCCCGTTGGGCTGTCGCTGGCCGAAGCGCGCCAGGACACCGTGCGCGTGGGCGTGCCGTCCGTGCTGGTTAGCCGCTTCCTGACGGGCGCGCCGACGGTGCTGATTGCCTGGTTTGTCTCCGGCTTTATTTATCAATAAGAGGTTCCTGCGATGACCGTCATTTACCAGACCACCATTACCCGCATCGGCCAGAGCGCAGCGGACGCGCTGAGCGACCAGATGCTAATCACCTTCCGCGAAGGCGCGCCTGCGGATATCGAAGAGTTTTGCTTTATCCACTGCCACGGCGAGCTGAAGGGCGAGCTGAAGGCAGGAAGCCAGCTGGAGCTGGGCGAGGCGCGCTATGCCGTGACCGCCGTCGGCGACGTGGCCGAGCAAAACCTGCGCGAGCTGGGCCACATCACCCTGCGTTTCGACGGCCAGCTGCAGGCCGAGTATCCCGGCACGGTGCACGTAGCGGGCCCGGTTCCGCAGGCTGTCACCCCAGGCTGCACGTTAAAATTTGTTGCGTAATTAAGGAGAATCACATGAGTCAGGTTGCCGTTGTCATTGGTGGAGGACAAACCTTAGGCGAGTTCCTCTGCCGTGGGCTTGCCACAGAGGGTTACCGCGTGGCGGTAGTGGACATTCAGAGTGAAAAAGCCGCCCGCGTGGCGGACGCCATCAACACCGAATTTGGCGAAGGGGTGGCATACGGCTTTGGTGCCGACGCCACCAGCGAGCAGAGCGTGATGGCGCTGGCCCGCGGCGTGGACGAGATTTTTGGGCGCACCGACCTGCTGGTCTACAGCGCGGGGATTGCGAAAGCGGCCTTTATCAGCGATTTCGAACTGGGGGATTTTGACCGTTCGCTGCAGGTGAATCTGGTGGGCTATTTCCTCTGCGCCCGCGAGTTTTCCCGTCTGATGATCCGCGACGGCATTCAGGGGCGCATCATTCAGATCAACTCCAAATCCGGGAAAGTGGGCAGCAAGCACAACTCCGGCTACAGCGCGGCGAAGTTTGGCGGCGTGGGGCTGACGCAGTCTCTGGCGCTGGATTTGGCCGAGTATGGCATTACCGTTCACTCGCTGATGCTGGGGAACCTGCTGAAATCGCCGATGTTCCAGTCCCTGCTGCCGCAGTATGCCACCAAGCTCGGCATCAAAGCTGAGGAAGTGGAGCAGTACTACATCGATAAAGTGCCGCTGAAGCGCGGGTGCGATTATCAGGACGTGCTGAATATGCTGCTGTTTTACGCCAGCCCGAAAGCCTCGTACTGCACCGGGCAGTCGATTAACGTGACCGGTGGGCAGGTGATGTTCTGATCGAGCGGCCTGATGCCCTCACCCTAACCCTCTCCCACCGGGAGAGGGAACAAAACAAGGAGTCGATATGGTAACCGCACTCATCACCGTCGCCGCCCTCGCCTGGATCTGCCAGATGGCGTTTGGCGGCTGGCAAATCCATCAATTTAACCGCGCGTTTGACGCCCTGTGCCAGAAAGGCCGCGTCGGCGTCGGGCGTTCCGGTGGACGTTTCAAGCCGCGGGTCGTCGTCGCTGTTGCGCTGGATGAAAACAATAAGGTCTGCGATTCCCTCATCATGCGCGGCATGACGGTCTTTGCCCGACCGGCCAAAATCCAGGCAATCAACGGCATTTTGCTGCAGGAATTACGGCCTGATGTGATCTTTCCCCATGATCCACTCTGTCAGAATGCACTATCATTAGCGCTTAATCTGAAACATGGATAATTTCGTTGTGAAAGCTATAGACTTGCGAAATTATCATTTCGCAACCTAAGGAACGAAGCGCCTATGAAACCTCGTCAGCGGCAGGCGGCCATTCTTGAGCATCTGCAAAAGCAGGGAAAATGCTCGGTAGAGGACCTCGCCCACTACTTTGACACCACCGGCACGACGATACGCAAGGACCTGGTATTGCTCGAAAACTCTGGCGCCGTCATTCGAACCTACGGCGGCGTGGTGCTTAATAAAGACGAAGCCGACCCGCCTATCGATCACAAAACGCTGATCAATACCCACCAGAAAGCGCTGATTGCCGAAGCCGCCGTAAAATTTATCCACGATGGCGATTCCATCATCCTCGACGCCGGCAGCACCGTCCTGCAGATGATCCCCCTGCTCAGCCGCTTTAACAACATCACGGTGATGACCAACAGCCTGCACATCGTTAACGCCCTGTCGGAGTTCGACAGCGAGCAGACCATCCTGATGCCCGGCGGTACCTTCCGCAAAAAATCGGCATCGTTTCACGGTCAGCTGGCAGAGAACGCCTTCGACCACTTCAGCTTCGATAAACTGTTTATGGGCACCGACGGCATCGACCTGAACGCGGGCGTCACGACGTTTAACGAGGTCTTCAGCGTCAGCAAAGCGATGTGCAACGCCGCGCGGGAAGTGATTTTGATGGCAGACTCGTCGAAGTTTGGCCGCAAAAGCCCCAACATTGTTTGTAGCCTTGAAAGCGTTGATAAGCTGATTACCGACGCGGGTATCGATCCGGCGTTCAAAAAAGCGCTGGAAGAAAAAGGCATCGACGTGATCGTAACCGGAGAGAGAGATGAGTGATTTTCTGTTAGAAACGGGCCGCCAGACGCTAATGCTGGAGCTGCAGGAAGCCAGCCGCCTGCCGGAACGTCTGGGCGAGGATTTCGTCCGCGCCGCCAACACCATTATCCACTGCGAAGGCAAAGTGATCGTGGCGGGCATCGGTAAATCCGGCCATATCGGTAAAAAGATTGCCGCGACGCTCGCCAGCACCGGCACCCCGGCGTTCTTCGTGCATCCGGCAGAGGCGCTGCACGGCGATCTGGGGATGATTGAAAGCCGCGACGTGATGCTGTTTATCTCCTACTCCGGCTCGGCCAAGGAGCTGGATCTCATCATCCCTCGCCTGCAGGAAAAATCGGTCGCCCTGCTGGCGATGACCGGGAAACCCCGCTCGCCGCTGGCGCTGGCCGCCAAGGCGACGCTGGACATTTCCGTTGAGCGTGAAGCCTGTCCGATGCACCTTGCCCCGACCTCCAGCACCGTTAACACCCTGATGATGGGCGACGCGCTGGCGATGGCGGTGATGCAGGCGCGCGGCTTTAACGAAGAAGATTTTGCCCGTTCGCATCCGGCAGGCGCCCTCGGCGCTCGCCTGCTCAATAAAGTTCACCACCTGATGCGCACCGACGATGCCATTCCGCAGGTCAAACTCGATACCAGCGTGATGGACGCGATGCTGGAACTCAGCCGCACCGGGTTGGGGCTGGTGGCGGTGTGCGATGACAGCGGCAACGTGAAGGGCGTGTTCACCGACGGCGACCTGCGCCGCTGGCTGGTGGGCGGCGGCAGGCTGGAAACGAACGTGTCGGACGCCATGACCAAAGGCGGGCTGACGCTGAACGCCGACAGCCGCGCCATTGAAGCCAAAGAGGTGCTGATGAAGCGCAAAATCACCGCCGCACCGGTGGTGGACGAGCACGGCAGGCTGTGCGGCGCCATCAACCTGCAGGACTTCTACCAGGCCGGGATTATCTAACCCTTCAGCCCGAGACGCTTCGCCAGCCGGTGCAGGTTGGCGACGTCCATCTCCAGCGCACGGGCGCACGCCGCCCAGCTGCGGTTGTTCTGCTCCAGCGCGCGGGTAATCATCTGACGCTGAAATGCTTCCGTCGCCTCGCGCAGGTTCTCGTTCACGCTCTCAGGCGTTGCAGGCTTCACGGACGGCGTATTTTCATCCTGCAGCGCAAAATGGCGCGCATGAATAACCACTTCATCCCCCGAGCGCGTCGCCCGCGCCAGCACTACCGCGCGGTGAATCGCATGCTCCAGCTCGCGCACGTTGCCCGGCCAGCCGTAGCTCAGCAGATGCGATCTCGCCCCCGGACTCAGCACCACGCGGGAAAGCCCCATCCTGAGGCGGCACTGCTCGCAGAAAAAGCCCGCCAGCAGCACCACGTCGTCCCCGCGCTCGCGCAGCGGGGGCACGGACAGCGGGAACACGCTCAGGCGGTGGAACAGGTCGGCGCGGAAATTGCCCGCCAGCACCGCTTCACGCAGATCCCGGTTAGTCGCTGCCAGCACACGCACGTCCACTCTATGGCTGCGGTCATCCCCCACGCGCTGAATATCGCCGTACTGCAATACGCGCAGCAGTTTGGCCTGAAGTGATAAGGATAATTCGCCAATCTCATCCAGGAAGAGCGTGCCGTTATCGGCTATTTCGAACTTGCCGCTGCGGTTGCTGATCGCCCCGGTAAACGCCCCTTTGACGTGACCAAACAGCTCGCTCTCCGCCACGCTTTCCGGCAGCGCGGCGCAGTTGAGGTACACCAGCGGGTTGACCGCCCGCGGCGAGGCTTCGTGAATGGCTTTCGCCACCAGCTCCTTACCGGTGCCGGTCTCCCCGAAGATCAGCACGTTCAGATCGGACGCGGCGACAATCTCAATCTCTTTTTTGAGCTGCGCCATGCCGGGCGAAAGGCCGATCATCTCCGTGTGCGTGACCTGCTCAAACGCCGCCGGGCTGCCGGGAAGAATATTCTGGCTCTCCAGCTGCTCTATCAACAGCGCATTATTCAGCGCCCCGGCGGCCAGCGCCGCAATCAGGCGCAGCGCTTCGTCACTGAAGGTGTCGAACTGGTCCGGCGACATGCCGTCGAGGGTCAGTGCACCAATCAGGTTTTGCCCGGCAAACAGCGGCAGGCCGATGCAGGCGTGCACCTTCAGGCTCTCCTGTCCGGGGATCAGGCCGTCGTACGGGTCGGGCAGATCGCTGTCCGCCGGGAAACGCACCACGTCACCCGCGCGGGCGATGGTCTCCAGCCGCGGATGGCCTTCAAGGGTAAAGCGCCGTCCGAGCACGTCCTGCGCCAGCCCGTCGATAGCCAGCGGAATAAACTGTCTTCCCTCGTAGCGCAGCAGCGCCGAGGCGTCACACGCCAGCACCTGGCGCAGCGTGGAGATCAGCCGTTGAAAGCGGTCCTGATGGCCGATACCGGTTTGCAGTTCAATGGCAATCTTCGCCAGCACATCTACAGAAAAGCTCATGTCAGCCTCACAGTCATTTTGACAATACATAGTGTCATATTGACAGCTTTCTTGATAGTCATAATGACTATCCTTTACGGACAATACATTTATAAACTCAATATTATCAATCAATTAAATAGTTGGCACGCACCTTGATATAGGTACAGCATCTTATTTGAAACGCTGTATTACGCTGAGGTTGCTATGTCTATTCTGGTTAAAAATAACATTCATTGGGTGGGTCAACGTGACTGGGAAGTGCGCGATTTCCACGGGACGGAATACAAAACGCTGCGCGGCAGCAGCTACAACAGCTATCTCATTCGCGAAGGTAAAAACGTGCTGATCGATACCGTCGATCACAAGTTCAGCCGCGAGTTCGTGCAGAACCTGCGCAGCGAAATCGATCTGAACGCCATCGACTACATCATCATCAACCATGCGGAAGAAGATCACGCCGGGGCCCTGACCGAACTGATGTCCTGCATCCCGGACACCCCAATCTACTGCACCACCAACGCCATCGACTCGATCAACGGCCACCATCACCATCCGGAGTGGAACTTCCACACCGTGAAAACCGGCGACGCGCTGGATATCGGCAACGGCAAGCAGCTGATCTTTGTGGAAACCCCGATGCTGCACTGGCCGGACAGCATGATGACCTACATGACCGGCGACGCGGTGCTGTTCAGCAACGACGCCTTCGGCCAGCACTACTGCGACGAGCGCCTGTTCAACGACGAAGTGGACCAAACCGAGCTGTTCGAACAGTGCCAGCGTTACTACGCCAACATCCTGACCCCATTCAGCCGCCTGGTGACGCGGAAAATCACCGAGATCCTCGGCTTCAACCTGCCGGTGGAGATGATTGCCACCTCCCACGGCGTGGTGTGGCGTGAAAACCCAACCCAGATTGTGGAGCTATACCTGAAATGGGCGGCGGATTATCAGGAAGACCGCATTACGATTTTCTACGACACCATGTCCAACAACACCCGCATGATGGCGGACGCCATTGCCCAGGGCATCAACGAAGTGGACCCGAACGTGGCGGTGAAAATCTTCAACGTGGCGCGCAGCGATAAGAACGAGGTATTGACCAACGTCTTCCGCTCTAAGGGCGTGCTGGTGGGCACCTCCACCATGAATAACGTGATGATGCCGAAAATTGCCGGCCTGGTGGAAGAGATGACCGGTCTGCGCTTTCGCAACAAACGCGCCAGCGCCTTTGGTTCACACGGCTGGAGCGGCGGCGCGGTAGACCGTCTCTCCACCCGTTTACAGGATGCCGGTTTTGAGATGTCCCTGAGCCTGAAGGCAAAATGGCGTCCTGATCTCGACGCGCTGGAAATCTGCCGCCAGCACGGTCGCGACATTGCCCGTCAGTGGGCGCTCGCACCGCTTCCTGATGCCGATGCAACACCCGCAGAACAGCCGCAAACCTGTGACGTTGCCGCCAGCGCCGATCTCGGCCCGCGCATGCAGTGCAGCGTTTGCCAGTGGATCTACGATCCTGAGCAGGGCGAGCCGCTGCAGGATGTCTCCCCGGGCACGCCGTGGAGCGAGGTGCCGGACAACTTCCTCTGCCCGGAATGTTCCCTCGGCAAAGACGTCTTTGACGAACTGGCAGCGGAGGCAAAATGAGCAACGGCATCGTTATCATCGGCTCGGGCTTTGCCGCCCGCCAGCTGGTGAAAAATATCCGCAAGCAGGACGCTCACGTGCCGCTGACGGTGATTGCCGCTGACAGCATGGACGATTACAACAAGCCTGATTTAAGCCACGTCATCAGCCAGAATCAGCGCGCCGAAGACCTCACCCGCCAGACGGCGGGGGAGTTCGCGGAGCAGTTTAACCTGCGTCTGTTTCCGTACACCTGGATCACCGACATCGACGCCGACGCCCACGTGGTGAAAGCGAAAGAGAAAACCTGGCAGTACGACAGGCTGGTGCTGGCGACCGGGGCATCTGCCTTTGTGCCGCCGGTTGAGGGCCGCGAGCTGATGATTACCCTCAACAGCCAGCAGGAGTACCAGGCCAGCGAAACCCTGCTCCGCGATGCGCAACGGGTGATGATTGTCGGCGGCGGGCTGATCGGCACCGAGCTGGCGATGGATTTCTGCCGCGCGGGGAAATCCGTCACCCTGGTTGACCACGCGGCCAGTATTCTGTCGGCGCTGATGCCCGCAGAAGTAAGCAGTCGCTTACAGCATCGTCTGACCGATATGGGCGTCCATCTGCTGCTGAAATCGCAGCTGCAGAGCCTGAGCAAAACCGAAGGCGGTATTCGCGCCACGCTCGACCGCAGCCGCAGCGTAGAAGTGGATGCGGTGGTTGCCGCGACGGGGCTGCGCCCGGAAACCGCGCTGGCGCATCGCGCAGGGGCTGAGATAAACCGCGGCGTGAAGGTAGACAGCTACCTGCAAACCACGCGGCCGGACATTTATGCCCTGGGCGACTGTGCGGAAATTAACGGTGAAGTGCTGCCCTTTTTGCAGCCGATTCAGTTAAGCGCAATGTGTCTGGCGAAAAATCTGCTCGGCGGAAGCGCGCCGCTGAAATTGCCCGCCATGCTGGTAAAAGTAAAAACGCCGGAATTACCGCTGCATCTCGCAGGTGAAACGCAGCGTCAGGATCTGAACTGGCAAATTACCCTCGAACCGCAGGGAATGGTCGCGCGAGGTGCGGACAGCGAGGGTCAGATACGCGCCTTTGTCGTCAGTGAAGAGCGGATGAAGGAGGCGTTCACACTGCTAAAATCGCTACCTGCTTAACCCTCGCAATGCCTGCTGGCGCTCCGCTTACCCGGCCTACTCAACCCCAAAACGGTAAACCTTGTAGGCCCGCGCAAGCGTAGCGCCGCCGGGCAAAAAAAGGGCTGGGTAGTTCAGGAACGCACCACCAGCGCGTCGTAGCCGCGCCAGCGGTAGTTGACCATGGAGATCAGCCAGCAGGCGACAAACAGCCCGACCACCACAAACCCGGCGTTGCCCAGGTTGTCGTTTACCGCGCCGATCAGATCCCAGACGCCGCCGCTGAGGGCAAATTTGTCCATCAGCAGGCCCAGCGCTTCCAGCCCGCCGATAAACAGCGCCACCACCACGGAGGTGCCGGTGATGGTCATGTTGTAGTAGAGCTTGCGCTGCGGTTTATCAAACGCCCAGCCATAAGCGCCGACCATCAGCAGGTTATCGAGAGTATCCACCAGCGCCATGCCGCTGGCGAAGAGCGCCGGGAAGATCATGATTGACCATACCGACATGCCGCTGGAGGCGCTGGCGGCAGAGATCCCCAGCACGCCGATCTCGGTGGCCGTGTCAAAGCCAAGGCCAAACAGGAAACCGACCAGGTACATCTGCCAGCTTTTATTCACCAGGCGGAAGGTTTTGCCAAACAACCAGTTCATGACGCCGCCCTGGGCAGGCAGCGTGATGTCTCCCTGCACCGGCTGGCCTTTTTTCAGCGCCTGAAAACTGCGCCAGACCCCGCGAAGGATCACCATATTCACCAGCGCCATCGCCAGCAGGAAGGTGGCGGACACCGCGGTGCCAATCAGGCTCCCGGTCTCGTGGAACCATGCCATGTTTTTCTGAAACGCCGTGGCGGTGGCGGCGATGGCGATGGAGGCCAGCACCACAATGGTGGAGTGACCCAGCGAGAACCACGCCCCCACCCCGGACGGGCGCTTGCCCTGCTGCATCATCTTACGCGTCACGGTATCAATGGCCGCGATGTGGTCGGCGTCCACGGCGTGACGCAGCCCGTAGCACCACGCCAGCAGGCTGGCCGCCATCAGCGCCGTGCTGCCGCTGAAGGTGTGCCATGCCCATCCCCAGGCCAGCAGGTTTGCCATTACCAGAGCCAGCAGCAGAAGCGCGGCGCGAGGTTCGTTGCGTAACTGTCGTAACATTTTAAATCCTTTTTGAACATGACCGGGCAGCGGCGACCACCGCCTGCCCGAAGGAGATCGCTCCGTCACCTGCGGGCAGGCGCGAAGGAAAAAGAAACGTAAAGTCAGAAAGATAGTGACGCAGGCGCGCGCGCAGTAGACGGTTGTGCAACACGCCGCCGCTGAGGCAGATTGTCGACAGCGACAGGCGTCGGGCATGGCACGCGGCGAGCTGCGCCAGCCCTTTTGCCAGCGCGTCGTGAAAGGCCCACGCGCGCTCGCGGGGCTCCGCCTGCCAGCTCAGCCACTGCCGCCAGAACAGCGCGAGGTTATCCACTTCCAGCGTCACCGGATGATCAACCCCCGCGCACTGCGATGCCAGCGCCTCCAGCCGACAGGCCGCTTCGCCTTCGTAGCGCTGCGCGTCGATGCCCAGCGCGCAGGCGACGGCGTCAAACAGACGACCGCAGGAAGACGCCCGCTGCGCGTTGATGCCGCGCGACACAGCCGTTGCCAGCAGTGGCCAGTTTTGACGCTGGACTGTCCGCGTTTCCGGGTACTGCTGCCAGTCCGGGACAAACGCCAGACAGTGGGCAAGCAAATTTCGCCACGGCTGCTTCGCCGCCAGATCGCCCCCCGGCAGCGCAACGGCAGGCAGGCCGCCGAGCCGTTCGCAGTCGAGATAGTTGATCCGCAGGCACTCGCCGCCCCACAGCGCGCCGTTCTCACCCATGCCGATCCCGTCCAGCGTCAGGGCGATAACGTCTCCGCCGTCTAGCGGCCAGCCGTTCTCCGCCAGACACGCCGCCGCATGGGCGTGATGATGCAGAACAGTTTCGACGGGCAACGCCTGCTCCTGCGCCCACCGTCGGGCGCGGTACGCCGGATGGGCATCGCACACCGCGCGCTCCGGCTGAAAGGCATAGATGTCCTGCATCGTCGAGAGCGCGCTGTGCCACTGCGCCTCGACGCCCTCGTCGCTGAGATCGCCAAAGTGCTGACTCAGTACCGCCTGGTTCCCGCGCACCAGGCAGAAGGTGTTTTTCATCTCTGCACCGGTGCACAGCATGGCGGGGATATCCTCAAAACCCGCGGGCAACGTGACGGCGTCCGGCACAAAGCCGCGCGCGCGACGCAGGATAGCGCCATCCCGATCCATCACCGAATCATCCATGCGTTGAAGGATGTCGCGGTTATGCAGCAGGAAGCCGTCCGCGATGCCGCTGAGTTCCTCCAGCGCCTGCTGGTTAGTGACGGCAGGCGGTCTGCCGCTGAGGTTGCCGGAGGTCATCACCAGCGGGCGCCGGCACTCCATCATCAGAAGATGCTGGAGCGGGTTCGCGGGCAGCATCACGCCAACGCAGTCGAGCCCCGGTGCAATTTCCTCGGGAAACGCGGGAAGCGAGGCTTTTGGCGTGAGCACAATCGGTGCGGCGGGCAAGCGTAGCAGCGTCTGTATCGTCTCCGGCAGGTCGTTTGCATCCGGGATCATCACCGCCAGCGGCTTCGTCGGGCGCTGCTTGCGCATCCGCAGTTTCAGTATCGCCTGCGGATCCAGCGCGTCGCAGACGAGGTGGAAACCGCCCAGCCCTTTAACCGCGACAATGCCGCCGCCTTTCAGCATCGCCACCGCCGTGCGTAAAGCCGATTCACGGGCAGCAACGGCATCTCCGGCCCGCCATTCCAGCTGCGGCCCGCAGTCCGGGCAGGCCATCGGCTGGGCGTGGAAACGCCGGTCAGCCGGGTTGCGGTACTCGGTTTCGCACGGCACGCACAGCGGAAATGCGGCCATCGACGTGGCCGGACGGTCGTAGGGCATCGCGCGGATAATAGTAAACCGCGGCCCGCAGTGGGTGCAGTTGATAAACGGGTAACGGTAGCGGCGCTCGCCAGGGTCGCGCATTTCAGCCAGACACGCCGGACAGGTGGCGGCATCCGGCACGATTTGCGTGTCCATCACTCCGCGCTCGCTCTGGCGGATGGTAAATTCCGTCGGCACGCCAGACCAGCTGTAGGGCTGCGTATCAACCTCGTCGATACGCGCCAGCGGTGGGCAGTCCTGGCGCAGCCTCGCGGTAAAGTCCCCCCCATTACCCGCGAGGCGCACCAGAACACCCTCTCCGTCGTTGCAGACATCGCCCACAAGTTTCAGCCGGTGCGCCAGCTGCCAGACGAAGGGCCGAAACCCCACGCCCTGCACCTTGCCGCGCACCCGAAGCTGTACGCCGTTAACGCTCATCGCGGCTTAAAACAGCAGCGATGACGATGTGTCGAACGCCGCGCGACGGCGTTTTTCGGCGCTCATCTGCTCAAGCTTATCGCGATCCACGCAGACCAGCGCGTGCGTCGGGCAGGCTTCCATACAGGCCGGGCCGGCTTCACGGTGATAGCAAAGGTCGCATTTATTGGCTTCGGCCTTCTCTGCCCGCACGCTCAGCCCCATACCGCTGTTGCGCACCACCGGACGAACCACCACCTCCATCGCGCCATACGGGCAGGCGACAACGCAGGTTTTGCAGCCGATACAGCGCTCCTGCATCACGTGCACAAAGCCCTTCTCGCGCTTAATCGCCCCGTTCGGGCAGACGTTGGCGCACGGTGCATCTTCGCACTGGCGACAGATGGCGGCGGTGGAAATATTCACGCCTTTAATGACGTGGATGCGCGGCAGGAAGGTATCAGGAGTGAGAGAGGCGCAGTCCTGCTCCGCCTGATGGGAAACCACGCACGCCACTTCACAGGTACGGCAACCAATGCACTTACTGGCATCGGCCATAATAAAACGGTTCATCTGCTTCTCCGGCATAACTGTTATGCGCGAAGCTATTCATAAACCGTGCCAACATTTAAGGTATTGATTTCAAGAGAAATGTAAAACAAATTTTCTGTCATCGTCATTAGTGACGATGACAGATGTCGACGTCAGCGGTACGGGCCATCAATGACGGAGTCGCGCAGGACAAGCTCGCCGGAGAAGGTTTGCTGATATTTAAACTCCCCGCCGTCGAGCATGAAGATCAGGCGGCTGATGGTCTCCTGAATCATCTCCGTCACCGGAATACGCACGCTGGAGAGCGACGGCACGATATAGGGCGCGATGGCCACGTCGTCAAAACCGATGACGGATACCGCGTCCGGCGTGGCGACGCCGCTGTCGTGCAGCTGCTTGATGGCGCCGATCGCCATATCGTCATTGCTCGCCACCAGCGCGGTAAAGCGTTCCCCGCGAGCAAGCAGTTCAGAAACCGCCGCTGCGCCGCTGGTGGGGTTCCACTTCCCCTGCGCAATCAGCCCCTCGCGCAGCGGAATAGCGTGCTGCACCAGCGCATCCCTGTAACCGGAAAGACGCTCGACCCCGGTGGGGGAATCCATCGAGCCGGTGATAAACGCAATCTCCCGGTGCCCTTTTGCAATCAGCTGCGACACCGCGTCCTGACACGAGGCTTTATGATCGGACCAGACGCTGTGGCTGCTGTTTTTCCGCAGGCGGCGGTTGAGCACCATAATCGGCTGCTCGCACTTCTCAACGAGCTCGTCCAGCTCTTCCACGTTCAGAAAACGCGGATAGATAATCACCGCATCGCAGCGCATATCCAGCAGATACTGGATCGCCTCGCGCTCTTCTTCGGCGCTGTGCTTGCCGTCGGCGAGGATCAGCTGCCGCCCTTTTTCTTCCGTCATCCGCGCGGCGTGAAACAGCAGTTCGCTAAAGTAGACGCCGTGATAAAGGGTGTTCGTCACCACCAGCCCCAGGGTCTGGGTGCGTTTGGTCGCCAGGTTGCGCGCCAGCAAATTCGGGCGATAGCCGCTCTCTTCAATGGCCTGAAACACCCGGTCTTTGGTCTCCTGGCTAACGTAGCCGTTGCCCGACAACACCCGGGAAACCGTCGCTTTCGAAACGCCTGCCCGCTTCGCCACTTCCAGCATCGTGGTCATACTGTTCTTCCATCCGAAACTCATGCGGGCAGTGTACTGCACCGCGGAAAAATTGTCGCAGCGGCAACATCACGCTTTCGGCATCTCATTGCGATCTGAATCACGAAAAAGAAAAATGTTCAAAAAGCGATCTTGTTTCATCAAAAGAAAGTCATGATGATTATGTGGAACCGGTTTCCTACATTTCACACAACGATAACAGGATCACATCCGATGGCCAAAAATTACGCTGCGCTGGCGAACGACGTTATCAGCGCGCTGGGCGGCAAAGAGAACATCGTCGCCGTCACCCACTGCATGACGCGACTGCGTTTCGTTCTGAAAGACGAAACCCTCACCGACGTTGCGCGCCTGAAAAGCATCAGCGGCGTGCTCGGCGTGGTGCGCAATGACAACCAGTGTCAGGTCATTATTGGCAACACCGTTTCACAGGCGTATCGCGAAGTGGTGAGTCTGTTGCCAACCAGCCTGCAGCCTGCCGTACCGGAAGGTCCGCAGAAACTGACCTTACGCCGCATTGGTGCCGGGATCCTCGACGCACTGATCGGCACCATGTCCCCGCTGATCCCGGCGATCATCGGCGGTTCAATGGTCAAGCTGCTGGCGATGATCCTTGAGATGACCGGCGTGCTGCCAAAAGGCGCGCCGACGCTCACCATTCTGACCGTCATCGGCGACGGCGCGTTCTTCTTCCTGCCGCTGATGGTAGCGGCCTCGGCGGCGGTGAAGTTCAAAACCAATATGTCGCTGGCGATCGCCATCGCGGGCGTGCTGGTACACCCGAGCTTTATCGAGCTGATGGCGAAAGCCGCGCAGGGCGAACACGTTGAGTTCGCCTTTATTCCGGTGACGGCGGTGAAATACACCTACACCGTCATCCCGGCACTGGTGATGACCTGGTGCCTGTCGTACATCGAACGCTGGGTAGATCGCATTACCCCGGCGGTAACCAAAAACTTCCTGAAGCCGATGCTGATCGTGCTGATTGCCGCCCCGCTCGCCATCGTGCTGATTGGCCCGCTCGGGATCTGGATCGGTAGCGCCATCTCCGCGCTGGTCTACACCATTCATGGCTATCTGGGCTGGCTCTCCGTCGCCATCATGGGCGCGCTCTGGCCGCTGCTGGTGATGACCGGGATGCACCGCGTGTTTACGCCGACCATCATTCAGACCATCGCCGAAACGGGCAAGGAAGGGATGGTCATGCCGTCGGAAATCGGCGCTAACCTGTCGCTCGGCGGCTCGTCGCTGGCGGTGGCCTGGAAAACCAAAAACCCGGAGCTGCGCCAGACGGCGCTGGCGGCAGCGGCCTCCGCCATTATGGCGGGGATCTCTGAACCGGCGCTGTACGGCGTGGCGGTGCGTCTGAAACGTCCGCTGATTGCGAGCCTGATCAGCGGCTTTATCTGCGGGGCGGTCGCCGGCATGGCCGGTCTCGCCAGCCACTCGATGGCGGCGCCGGGGCTGTTCACCAGCGTGCAGTTCTTCGACCCGTCTAACCCGATGACCATCGTCTGGGTGTTTGGCGTAATGGGGCTGGCGGTGGTGCTGTCGTTTGTTCTGACCCTGCTTTTAGGGTTTGAGGATATCCCGGTCGAAGACGAAGCTGAAAAAGCGCGCGCCCTGCAGACCGCACCGGTTCAGAACAACGCAGCAAAAGCATAAATTGAAAGCGAGGTAAGAATGTCTGTTTTTCCACAAGGATTTTTATGGGGCGGCGCGCTTGCCGCCAACCAGAGTGAAGGTGCTTACCGTGAGGGCGGCAAAGGACTGACAACGGTCGATATGATCCCCCACGGCGCGCATCGTCTGGCGGTGAAGATCGGTCAGGAAAAGCGTTTTTCGCTGCGTGACGACGAATTCTACCCGAGCCACGAGGCGATTGATTTTTACCATCGCTATAAAGAAGACATCGCCCTGATGGCGGAGATGGGCTTTACGGTGTTCCGCACCTCGATTGCCTGGAGCCGCCTCTACCCGAACGGCGACGAGCCGCTGCCGAACAAAGAGGGTATTGCCTTCTACCGCGCGGTGTTCGAGGAGTGCAAAAAGTACAACATTGAGCCGCTGGTCACCCTGTGCCACTTCGACGTGCCGATGCACCTGGTGACGGAGTACGGCTCGTGGCGCAACCGTAAGATGGTCGATTTCTTCGCCCGCTACGCCCGCACCTGCTTTGAAGAATTTAACGGGCTGGTGAAATACTGGCTGACCTTCAACGAAATCAACATCATGCTGCACAGCCCGTTCTCTGGCGCGGGGCTGGTGTTTGAGGAAGGTGAAAACGAAGACCAGGTGAAATACCAGGCCGCGCACCATGAGCTGGTGGCAAGCGCGCTGGCGACCAAAATAGCCCACGAGGTGAACCCGGAAAACCAGGTCGGCTGCATGCTGGCGGGCGGGAACTTCTACCCCTACTCCTGCAAGCCGGAAGATGTGTGGATGGCGCTGGAGAAAGACCGCGAGAACCTGTTCTTTATCGACGTGCAGGCGCGCGGCAGCTATCCGGCCTATTCTGCCCGCGTGTTCCGCGAGAAAGGCGTGGTGATTGTGAAAGATCCCGGCGACGATCTACTTCTGAAAAACACCGTCGATTTTGTCTCGTTCAGCTACTACGCCTCGCGCTGCGCGTCGGCGGACATGAACGCGGGCAACACCAGCGCGGCGAACATCGTGAAGTCCCTGCGCAACCCGCATATTCAGGTGAGTGAATGGGGCTGGGGCATCGATCCGCTCGGCCTGCGCATTACCATGAACATGATGTACGACCGCTACCAGAAGCCGCTGTTCCTGGTTGAAAACGGCCTCGGGGCGAAGGACGTCATTGATGAAAACGGCGAGATCAACGACGACTACCGCATCAGCTATCTGCGCGAGCATATCCGCGCGATGGGCGACGCGATTGAGGACGGCGTGCCGCTGATGGGCTACACCACCTGGGGCTGCATCGACCTGGTCTCGGCCTCAACCGGGGAGATGAGCAAGCGCTACGGGTTTGTGTACGTTGACCGCGATGACGCCGGGAACGGCACGCTGGAGCGCAAGCGCAAGAAATCGTTCTGGTGGTATAAGAAGGTGATTGCGAGTAACGGGGGGGATCTGGAGTAGCCTGTTGCCCTCACCCCAGCCCTCTCCCACGGGGAGAGGGAGATGGGTCTGGTAGGCCGGGTAAGGCGAAGCCGCCACCCGGCACTGCTCAGAGCTGAGAAAAACCTCCATCCCCAACCCATCCCGCAAGCCGTGAATAGACCACTTCCACCGCCTCTTTCACCGGCGGCGTCATCGGGTAATAAAATCCGACAATGTCCGGCTGGATCCCCAAAAACAGCACCTCGCCCACGTCGTCTTTAATCTGATCGACCAGGTAGTTCAGCGGCATATTGTGCGTCGTCATCATAAACATCTCGGCGATGTCGTCCGGGTCTATCAGGCGGATCTCGCCGGGGTTGAGCCCCATATCGGTGGCATCGACGATTAACAGTCTCTCCGGACGCAGCTCGCGTATGGCGACCACGTCATTTTCCGGCGCGCTGCCGCCGTCAATCACTACCCAGCTGCCCTGCGGGTTCGCGGCGCACATTTCTGCCAACAGCGGACCCGCGCCGTCGTCGCCCATCATACTGTTGCCGACACACAGTAAAACGTCAGTCACGTAATCTCCTCACCATCAGGTAGATGGCGCTCTCCTGATGAATATCGTGCAGCATGCCGAGCAACGTGGTGCTCCACGCCTGCTGTGCCGGGGTTTGCCTGCAGAGCGCCGCGTCAAAGGCGTTGGCGAGCATCGCAATGTGGTTGGCGTCGATGACGATCTCGCCGTACTTCGGCACGCCCTCCATCTTGCGACGCGCCGTACTACCCTCCTCCAGCGTGGCGATCCACGCCAGGTACTCGGGCCACGGGCAGCTCAGCGCCGCCTCCAGGCAGTCAATCACCCCGAGGTGATGCCCAATCGCCAGGCTGTAATAGACCACCTGCTGCGCCGCATCCGGCGTGGCATCGTTCTCATCAATAAACTTACGGCTCAGTTGGCTGAACACCACCGTTTCACTCATCGGATACGCGCCTCATCCACGATGCTGTTCAGATTCGCCACAATCTCATTAAGACGCGGATCGTTCTCGGCCTCGAGCCAGCGCGCCACCTGATGGTCGCCCTGGCTCAGCAGGCGCAGATAATCGTCGGCAATCTGGCGGCCATAGCGATAGCCCGCCAGTTTCCGCGCCGTGCGGTCAACCTTCACCCGCAGCGGCTGCACCATGTCCGGGTGCAGAATGGCGGCAGGCTTGTTGTCCAGCTCGCCCGGCTCGCGGGCGTGGATTTTCTGCTCCAGCAGGCCGAGCGCCATGGCAAAGCCGTACAGCGTTGCGGCAGGCGTCGGCGGGCAGCCGGGAATGTAGACGTCCACCGGCACGATTTTATCTGTGCCGCCCCAGACGCAGTAAAGGTCGTGGAAGATGCCCCCGCTGTTACCGCAGGCGCCGTACGAGATGCATATTTTCGGGTCCGGTGCGGACTGCCAGGCGCGCAGCGCGGGCGAGCGCATGGCGCGGGTGACGGCGCCGGTAAACAGCAGGATGTCCGCATGACGCGGGGACGGCACGACTTTGATACCGAAGCGCTCGGCGTCAAACAGCGGCGACAGGGTAGCGAAGATCTCGATCTCGCAGCCGTTGCAGCCGCCGCAGTCCACGCGGTAAACGTAGGCCGAGCGTTTGATTTTTTTCAGCAGCGACGCCTTCATGCTGGCGATGGATTCGTCCACCGTCATCGGCACCGGAAGGCCGTTAGCGTCGCGCGGGCCCAGTAGGTTTTCCATCAGCTGGCCTCTCTCATGTGGCGGGTGATATCAATGCGGTCGGACGGCAGCAGACACTTCTGACGCTTGCACGCCGGGCAGGTTTCGAAGCTTTCACGGTGATGCTCCGCGCGGGCGTCGCCGTTGTGCTGCAGCAGCGCGATGGCGTAGTCGATCTCTTTTTGCACGGCGAACGGGCGCTGGCAGACGCGGCAGTTGCACAGGTCAAAGCGCGACTGCTGCAGAAAATCCTCTTTCTTCCACACCGCCAGCTCGTATTCCTGCGACAGGCGAATGGCTACTGTCGGGCAGACCTCCTCGCAGCGGCCGCAGAAGATGCAGCGCCCGAGGTTGAACTGCCAGGCCAGCTCGCCGGTTTTGAGATCCGTTTCCACCGTTAAGGCGTTCGACGGGCAGGCGTTGACGCAGGCCGCGCAGCCGATGCACTGCTGCGGATTGTGCTCCGGCTTGCCGCGAAAGTTTTTGTCCACCGGCATCGGCTCCAGCGGATAGCTGCTGGTCTGCACGCCGGTTTTGATGACTTTTTTGATAAAGGTAAACATGGCGAGTCCTTATTTCAGCGGCGAGTTCTTACGCTCGATGCTGTAGCGCTC
This sequence comes from Enterobacter asburiae, assembly GCA_011754535.1. Lineage (NCBI taxonomy): Bacteria > Pseudomonadati > Pseudomonadota > Gammaproteobacteria > Enterobacterales > Enterobacteriaceae > Enterobacter > Enterobacter asburiae. The sequence goes on from JAAQVN010000001.1 coordinate 3,843,298, forward strand.
AAGCTCTTTGTACGGCACCACCTGGCTTTTCTTCTTACGCACGTCCACGACGGTCATGCGGTCGGTGCAGGAGTAGCACGGGTCGAGGCTGCCGATGATCAGCGGCGCATCGGAAACCGTGTTGCCGCGCAGCATATAGCGCAGGGTTGGCCAGTTGGCGTAGGTGGCCGCGCGGCAGCGCCAGCGGTACAGCTTCTGGTTGTCGCCGGTCATGCTCCAGTGAATGTCGTCCCCGCGCGGTGCTTCGGCAAAGCCAAGGGCGAAGCGGTTCGGGATGTAGGTGAAGCCCTCCACCATCAGCGGGCCGCCCGGCAGGTTATCGAGGCCGAAGTCGATCATATTCAGGGCGGTGAATACCTCGTTGATGCGCACCTTAAGTCGCGAGATGACGTCGCAGCCCTGCTCGCTGTGCACGGTCATCGGCAGCAGGCCGTAGCCGACAAACGGGTGATCGGCGCGGGTGTCGCGGGCGTGGCCGCTGGCGCGTACCATCGGGCCGACGTTACTGAAGTCGCGGGCGATTTCCGGGTCAAGGCGGCCGATGCCGACGGTGCGCTGCTCGATGTTTGGCGTGCTGAGCAGCATATCCACCAGCTCCTGCACATCGCGGCGCATCTGCTGGGCCAACTGGCGGGTCTGGATCATGTCGTCCTTCAGCAGGTCGCGGCGGATCCCGCCGATCAGGTTCAGACCATAGGTTTTACGCGCCCCGGTGAGGATCTCCGCCATCTTCATCGACGCCTCGCGCACGCGGAAGAACTGCATAAACCCGGAGTCAAAGCCAACGAAGTGGCAGGCCAGGCCGAGGTTAAGCAGGTGTGAGTGCAGGCGTTCCACCTCCAGCAGAATGGCGCGGATCATCTGCGCGCGTTCCGGCACCACGATCCCCATGCCGTTTTCCACCGATGTGGTATAGGCAGTGCTGTGGGCAAAGCCGCAGATGCCGCACACGCGGTCAGAGAGGAACGTCACTTCGTTATAGCCCATGCGGGTTTCCGCCAGCTTTTCCATGCCGCGATGGACGTAGAACAGGCGGTAGTCGGCGTCGATGATGTTCTCGCCGTCGACGAACAGGCGGAAGTGGCCCGGTTCGTCGGAGGTGACGTGCAGCGGGCCGATCGGCACCACGTTGTTCTTCTTGCTGCCGAGCTCGTTGATGAACTCGTAGGTTTCGCTGTCGGTGGTCGGCGCCGGGCGCTGGCGGTAGTCCATGCTGTCTTTGCGCAGCGGGTAGAGTTCGTCCGGCCAGTCGTCCGGCAGCACCAGGCGGCGCTCGTCCGGCAGGCCGACCGGCACCAGGCCGTACATGTCGCGCACCTCGCGTTCGCCCCAGACGGCGGCAGGCACGCGCGGCGTGACGGACGGGTATTCCGGCTTATTCGGGTCGACTTCAACGCGCACGGTGATCCAGCACTTCTCGCCCTGCTCCATCGACATCACGTAGTACACCGCGTAGTTGCCGCACAGCTGGCGCTCGTCGTTACCGAACAGCACCGACAGCCAGCCGCCCTGACGGTAGTAAAGAAACTCCACCACTTCCGGCAGGTAGTTCACCTTCACGGTGACGGTTACCTGGTCTTTGGTTTGCCAGGACTCCTCCAGCACCACGCCGGGGAAAGCCTGATGCAACGCGGCGAGATACTGCTGACCTTTCTTTTCTTCAGACATAAAAATTCTCTTTAATCACGCCACCAGCAAGGAGACGAACGCTAAAAATGCAAAACCAAAACCGGCCCAGGTGATGCACGACGTTTCGACAAAACGCAGGCGCGCCATGCTGTTTTCAAACAGGGCAATCACCAGCACGCCGACCAGCAGCTTGAGGGCGGCAATCACGACGGCCAGCACCAGACCACCCGCGGTAAAGTGCGTCATTTGTCCCCACGGGAAGAAGACGCCGACAAACATCTGCAGCACCACCACCTGCTTGAGGCTGATGCCCCACTTCAGCACCGCGAAGCCATAGCCGCTGTACTCGGTAAGCGGACCTTCCTGCAGCTCCTGCTCGGCTTCCGCCAGATCGAACGGCAGTTTGCCCATCTCAATAAACGTGGCGAACGCGCAGGCACAGAGCGCCAGCACCAGCGGAATGGAGCGGGCCACCGGCCAGTGATAAACGGTGTCGGTGATAAAGCTGATATGGGTGGAACCGGCCACCTGCGCGGCGACCCACAGCCCCAGCAGCAGGATCGGCTCCACCAGCACGCCGAGCATCGCCTCGCGGCTGGCGCCAATGCCAGTAAACGGGCTTCCGGTATCCAGGCCCGCAATCGCAAAGAAGAAACGGGCAATGGCGAAGAGGTAAATCAGCGTGATTAGATCGCCGAGCGCCGGCAGCGGCGACGCCACCGTCACCACCGGCAGAGCGGTGGCGATGGTCAGCATCACGCCAACCATCACGAACGGCGTCAGGCGGAAGACCCAGCCTGCGGCGTCCGGGGCCACGCTCTGACGAGAAAGCAGCTTGAAGAGATCGCGGTACTCCTGGAACACCCCAGGCCCGCGGCGGTTGTGCATTCGGGCGCGCGCCACGCGCGTGATGCCCGACAGCAGCGGCGCGGCGGCGAACAGCACCAGCGCCTGAAGAATTGCCAGTAACAGACTCATGTCAGGCTCCTCGTGAAATCACAATAACCACCAGCACCGCCAGCTCGATGACCGCCAGACGGCGGAACAGCGCGGGTGCGGCGGCGCTCTGCCAGCCCGGTACCCAGCCCACCGGGTTCAGCCAGCGGCGCAGCTTCAGCACGGCGGCGAAGTTTTCCTTCACCGGCATGGCGAAACCGTGGGCGGTGATGACCATCGACTGCTCGTGTTCGTAGCCGCAGGCCCACGCCGCGCCGCGCGAGCGGGAGGCGAGTCGGTCGCGTTTAAAGAACAGCATCAGCACGAATGGCAGCAGCGGTGCGGCAACCAGCAGCAGCGCCATCATCGGCTGGGATACGACGGTATGCACCGTGGTCAGCGGCAGCGGAACGGCGTTGCCCAGCAGCGGCAGTAGCCACGGCGCGGCAACCCCGCCCGCAATGCAGCACAGCGCCAGCGCGACCACGCTGGCACACATCAGTACCGGTGCGCAGCAGGCGTTTTCAGCTTCGCGGGTGCGCGGCGCGCCGAGGAAGGTCACGCCGTAAACCTTCGCCATGCACATCACCGCCAGCGCCCCGGTAATCGCCAGCCCGACTGCCAGTAGCGGGCCTAACAGGCGCGCGATAAAGAGATCGCTCTGACCGAGCGCGAAGAAGGACTGGTAGATCACCCACTCCCCGGCAAAGCCGTTCAGCGGCGGCAGCGCAGCCATCGCCATCAGCCCCACCAGCATGGCGAGTGAAATCACCGGCATCTTTTTGCCGATGCCGCCGAGCTTTTCGATATCCCGATGGCCGGTGCGGAACCAGACGCTACCCGCCCCGAGGAAGAGGGTGCTTTTAAACAGGCTGTGGTTGACGAGGTGATACAGGCCGCCGATAAACCCAGCAGCAATCAGCGCCGGCTGGTTAAGCGCCAGCCCGGCGACGCCCGCGCCCATACCGAGCAGGATGATGCCGATATTTTCAAGGGTGTGGTACGCCAGCAGGCGCTGAATGTTGTGCTCCATCAGGGCGTACAACCCGCCAACGAACGCGGTGACCATGCCCGCAATCAGCAGCATCACGCCCCACCAAAGCGGCGGCTGACCGCCGGTCAGCGTGAGGGTCAGGATACCGAACAGCCCCACCTTCATCACCACTGTGGAGAACAGCGCGGCAGCCGGCGCCGGGGCATTCGCATGCGCCTGCGGCACCCAGCCGTGCAGCGGGATAATCCCGGCCAGCAGGCCAAAGCCGACTACGCCAAGCAGCCAGACGTCGTTGCCCAGCGTCTGGCCGTTAAGCGCGGAAAAGTCCAGGGTGCCGAAACGCTGCCACACCAACCAGCAGGCCAGCGCCAGCAGCAGCGTCCCGAGGCGACCGAGCGCAAACCACAGCTTGCCGGAGGCGCTGCAGCCCGTCAGGAACACGCCGCACAGGGCCATGATCTCCGCCATCACCACCAGCGCACCGAGGTTGCTGGCGATAACCGTGCAGACCGCCGTGGCCATCAGCAGGTTCACCAGCAGGCCGTTGGCTTTGACCTGCTGATGACGGTGCCAGTCAATATTGAACAGGCTGATAAACAGCCCGCACAGGCCAAAGGTCACCAGCCAGATGGCGTTTAGCGGTGTAATCGCCACGGTGTGGCGAATCAGCGGCATAAGTGTTTCCACGGATTGTCCGCCGAGCAGAACCACGCCGCCAGCGGCCAGCGTCATCAGGCTGCCGACCGCCCCGCCGATACCGGCTATCCAGCCGCTCAGGGTTTTATGGAAAGAGAACACCAGCGCCAGCACGGCGGCAGCGGCAAAGTACGCCACGGCGCTGTTAATCATAAATATCGCGTTCATTTCGCCCCCTCGTTAAGCGACTGCAGAAGCGAAAGATCGCCGACGTCGGTATTAATGGTCAGCTCGCGCTTGCGCCTGCTGGTGCGGGCGATGTCGCGGATGTTGACCAGGATCAGCGCTTTGGTCGGGCAGGTCCGCACGCAGGCCGGGCCCTGTTCGTCAAAGCTGCACAGGTCGCACTTCACCGCGATAGCGCGGATGCCGGGGACCCAGTCCAGCAGCGTGCTCACCTTCGCCGGAGCGGGTGGCGCAGGCAGCGCTTTCGGGGTATTGGCGTTCGCCGGGATATGGAGCGGGCGGCTGCCGGAGAATTCAATGGCGCCGAACGGGCAGGCGATGCCGCACAGCTTGCAGCTGACGCACAGGCTTTCGTTCAGCTGGACCGCGCCATCGACGCGGGTGATGGCGTTAACCGGGCACACGCCCGCACACGGGGCATCTTCACAGTGGTGGCAGAGCTGCGGGGCAGACTCTTTTTCATTACGCATGACGCGCAGGCGCGGCATGGACTGCAGCCCGTGCAGGCGGTGCGTTTCCGAGCACGCCGCCTCACAGGTTCGACAGCCAATACAGACCGTCGAGTCAGCAATTACAAAACGGTTCACCGGGCAATCCTCAGGTGATGGTCATTTTTGACGACGAAAAACTGTCTCATCGACACTTTTCGACACACGGTTATCAGGCAGGGTTAGCGGGAATCTTTCCCGCGACCAGCTGTTTCAGGTCGACCGGCAAGTCGTGTTCAACCGCGGCGTAGAGACCGTTGTAAACCGGCGCGATTTTCTCCAGATAGTGCTCAAGCACCTGCTGGCGATCGCGGTTGCTGACGTAGCCGTCGACCATGCCGTCGGCCATCAGCTGGGCCTGCGCAATACACTGTTTTTCACCCTCTTTGTTCTCGACGTAGTACTCGATGGTGTGGCTGTTAAAGCTGTCTGCCAGGGTGACAAAAACCGTGAAATGGCCGAAGAGGACAAATCGCATATCGCCCTGCGCCGCACAGCTCATCGCGTGATGCAGACGCGCTTTTGACAGGGTGATCCCCTGAACCAGAGAGTTGCAGTAGAGGTGCCACTGATCCTGAAGCTGCTGGTGGCGCTGCGCGATGTAATCCGCTTTTTCGCTGATTTCCCAAATAGTCATAAAAGGTATCCGGTTAATGGAGATAGCGGCTGTTAAGCAGATTCCGTGCCAGTTTTTAATTAATTGATTTACAATGCCTTTATCAAAAAATTCACTGTCAACGCTGCGATGTCGACGTGTCATTTCGACAGCGTTGACATCGTCACGCCTTAACAAAAATCAAGCTGGCACCGTTATTGCATTCAATGGCGCAATTCATTGAGGAGGCGTCATGCACGAAATCACCCTCTGCCAGCGTGCTCTGGAGCTTATCGAACAGCAGGCAGTGCAAAACCGCGCGAAACGCGTCACCGGCGTCTGGCTGAAGGTCGGGGCGTTTTCCTGCGTCGAGACCAGCGCCCTGGCCTTCTGCTTTGAGCTGGTGTGCCGCGGCACGCTGGCGGAAGGCTGCGCGCTGCATATTGAAGAGCAGCAGGCGGAGTGCTGGTGCGAGCAGTGCCAGCAGTACGTCACCCTGCTGTCATCGAAGGTTCAGCGCTGCCCGCAGTGCCAGAGCGCCGGGCTGCGCATCGTGGCGGATGACGGCATGCAGATCCAACGCCTCGAAATTGAGAAGGAGTAAAGTATGTGTAGTACCTGCGGTTGCGCCGAAGGCAACCTGTATATAGAAGGGGATGAACACCGCCCCCACTCCGCGTTTCGCTCCGCGCCCTTTTCCCCCGCCCCGCGTCCTGCGGCGGCCCTGACCGGGATCACCTTTGCACCGCAGCGCTCCGACGCGGGCGACCTGCATTACGGCCACGGCGAAGCGGGCACCCACGCGCCGGGCATGAGCCAGCGCCAGATGCTGGAGGTGGAGCTCGACGTGCTGGACAAAAATAACCAGATCGCCGCCCGCAACCGCGCCCGCTTCGCCGCCCGCAAACAGCTGGTGCTGAACCTGGTCTCCAGCCCCGGTTCCGGCAAAACCACGCTGCTGACCGAAACGCTCAAACGCCTCAACGGGCGCGTCTCCTGCGCGGTGATCGAGGGCGACCAGCAAACGGTAAACGACGCGGCGCGCATCCGCGAAACCGGCACCCCGGCAATTCAAGTTAACACCGGTAAAGGCTGCCACCTGGACGCGCAGATGATTGCCGACGCCGCGCCGCGCCTGCCGCTGGCGGATAACGGCATCCTGTTTATTGAAAACGTCGGTAACCTGGTCTGCCCGGCAAGCTTTGACCTTGGCGAACGCCACAAGGTGGCGGTGCTCTCCGTCACCGAAGGGGAGGACAAGCCGTTGAAGTATCCGCACATGTTCGCCGCCGCCTCCATCATGCTGCTGAACAAAGTCGACCTGCTGCCGTACCTGAATTTTGACGTTGATAAGTGTATGGCGTATGCCCGCGAGGTGAACCCGGACATTCACATCCTGCTGGTTTCCGCCACGCGCGGCGACGGGATGGACGCCTGGCTGGACTGGCTGGAGAGCGAACGATGTGCATAGGCGTACCGGGACAAATTCACGCCATCGACGGCAATCAGGCCAAAGTCGAGGTTTGCGGCATCCTGCGCGACGTCGACCTGACGCTGGTGGGCAGCACCGATGAGACGGGCGCGTCGCGCCTCGGCCAGTGGGTGCTGGTCCACGTAGGCTTTGCGATGAGCGTGATTAACGAAGCAGAAGCCCGCGACACGCTCGACGCGCTGCAAAACATGTTCGACGTGGAACCGGACGTCGGCGCGCTGCTGTACGGCGAGGAAAGGTAATCATGCGTTACGTTGATGAATACCGCGCGCCGGAACAGGGGATGCAGCTTATCGGGCATCTGAAAACGCGCGCGGCGCTGCTGGACTACACGAAAGAAAAGCCGCTGCGGATCATGGAGGTGTGCGGCGGACATACGCACGCCATCTTCAAATTTGGCCTCGACCAGCTGCTGCCGGAGAACATCGAGTTTATTCACGGCCCCGGCTGCCCGGTGTGCGTGCTGCCGATGGGGCGCATCGACAGCTGCATTGAAATTGCCGGCCAGCCCGACGTTACTTTCTGCACCTTTGGCGACGCGATGCGCGTGCCGGGGAAAAACGGCTCGCTGCTGCAGGCGAAAGCGCGCGGGGCGGACGTGCGGATCGTTTACTCACCGATGGATGCCCTGACGCTGGCGATGGATAACCCTGAGCGCAAGGTCGTCTTTTTCGGGCTGGGTTTTGAGACCACCATGCCCGCTACGGCCATCACGCTGCAGCAGGCGAAAGCGCGCGGTGTCGGTAACTTTTTCTTTTTCTGCCAGCATATTACGCTCATTCCCACGCTGCGCAGCCTGCTGGAAGAGCCGGACAACGGCATCGACGCGTTTCTGGCACCGGGCCACGTCAGCATGGTGATTGGCACAGACGCCTACGGTTTTATCGCTGAACAGTACAATCGTCCGTTAGTGGTCGCTGGTTTCGAACCGCTTGATCTACTGCAAGGTGTGACCATGCTGGTTGAGCAGAAAATAGCGGCCCTGAGCGCGGTGGAAAATCAGTATCGCCGCGTGGTGCCCGATGCGGGAAATGAACGGGCGCAGCAGGCGATAGCCGACGTGTTTAGCGTTGAGGGCGACAGCGAGTGGCGCGGGCTGGGGCTGATTGCCGAATCCGGCGTGCACCTGACGCCTGCCTATCGCGCATTCGATGCCGAAGCGCACTTCCGCCCACAGCCACAGCAGGTGTGCGACGATCCCCGCGCCCGCTGCGGCGAGGTGCTTACCGGCAAATGCAAACCTCATCACTGCCCGTTATTTGGCAACACCTGTAACCCGCAAACCGCGTTTGGCGCGCTGATGGTCTCCTCCGAAGGAGCCTGCGCCGCGTGGTATCAGTATCGCAACCAGGAGTGTGAAGCATGAACACGGTGGAAATGGCGCACGGAAGTGGCGGACAGGCGATGCAGCAGCTGATTAACCGGTTGTTCGTGGAGGCCTTTAATAACCCCTGGCTTGCCGAGCAGGAGGATCAGGCGCGCATTGACCTCGCGTCCCTCACCGAACAGGGCGATCGGCTGGCGTTCTCCACCGACAGCTACGTGATTGACCCGCTGTTCTTCCCGGGCGGCGATATCGGCAAGCTCGCCGTCTGCGGCACCGCCAACGACGTAGCCGTCAGCGGCGCCATTCCGCGCTACCTCTCCTGCGGGTTTATTCTTGAAGAAGGGTTACCGATGGAGACGCTCACGGCGGTGGTGAACAGCATGGCGCACACCGCGCGCGAGGCGGGGATCGCTATCGTCACCGGGGACACCAAAGTGGTCCAGCGCGGTGCGGCCGATAAGCTCTTCATCAACACCGCCGGCATGGGGGCGATCCCCGCAGACGTTCACTGGGGCGCGCAGCGGCTTAGCGTCGGCGACGTGCTGATCGTGACCGGCACGCTGGGCTGCCACGGGGCGACTATCCTTAACCTGCGCGAAGGATTAGGACTGGACGGCGAGCTTCGCAGCGACTGCGCGGTACTCACCCCGCTGATTCAGACGCTGCGCGCCATTCCCGGCGTGAAGGCTCTGCGCGATGCCACCCGTGGAGGGGTGAATGCCGTCGTCCACGAGTTCGCCGCAAGCTGCGGGTGCGGAATTGAACTCACCGAGCGCAGCCTGCCCGTTAAGCCTGCCGTACGCGGGCTGTGCGAGCTATTGGGGCTTGACCCGCTAAACTTTGCTAACGAAGGCAAGCTGGCGATCGGCGTGGAGCGCCAGGCTGCTGAGGCGGTGCTTGAGCAGCTACGTGCGCATCCCTTAGGGAAAGACGCGGCCATCATCGGAGACGTGGTTGAGCGCAAAGGGGTGCGCCTGGCCGGGCTTTATGGCGTGAAGCGCACGCTGGACCTGCCGCACGCTGAGCCGCTACCCCGAATTTGCTAGAGCCGCGCCATAAGCGGTCAGCACTGAATCTCTCTTTTTTGCCAGTTTCTATTGGAAAGCAATAATGCCGTATACACCGATGAGCGATCTTGGACAGCAGGGCCTGTTTGACATTACGCGCACACTTTTACAACAGCCCGATCTCGGCGCGCTGAGCGATGCCCTGACGCGGCTGGTCAGGCAATCAGCGCTGGCGGACAGCGCGGCGATTGTGCTCTGGCATAGCGGAACGCACCGCGCGAGCTACTACTCAACGCGCGATAATGGCAAAGCGTTTGAGTACGAGGACGAGACGTATCTGGCGCATGGCCCGGTGCGCCGCATTCTCTCCCGGCCTGAAGTGCTGCACTGCAATTTTGAAGAGTTTCGGATGGCGTGGCCGCGGCTGGCAGAGAGCAATCTTTATCAGCCTTTCGGTCATTACGGCATGCTGCCGCTGGCGGCGGAGGGCCATATTTTTGGCGGCTGCGAGTTTATCCGCAATACCGACCAGCCCTGGAGCGAGGCGGAGTACGAGCGTCTGCATACCTTTACCCAGATCGTGGCCGTCGTCGCGGAGCAGATCCAAAGCCGCGTCACCAATAACGTGGATTACGACCTGCTGAGCCGCGAGCGCGACAACTTTCGTATTCTGGTCGCCATCACCAACGCCGTGCTGTCGCGCCTCGATATGGATGAGCTGGTCAGCGAAGTCTCGAAGGAGATCCACCACTATTTCAAAATCGACGCTATCAGCATCGCGCTGCGCGGGAACCGCAAAGGCAAGCTGAACATCTATTCCACCCACTACCTCGATGAGGCTAACCCGGCGCACGAGCAGAGCGAGGTGGACGAAGCGGGCACCCTTTCTGAGCGGGTGTTTAAAAGCAAGGAGATCCTGCTGCTTAACCTTAGCGAGCAGGACCCGGTGGCGCCGTACGAGCGGATGCTGTTTAACACCTGGGGCAACAAAATTCAGACTCTGTGCCTGCTGCCGCTGATGTCCGGCAGCACCATGCTTGGGGTGCTCAAACTGGCGCAGTGCGATGAGGCCGTGTTTACCACCGCCAACCTGAAGCTGCTGCGCCAGATCGCCGAGCGTATTTCTATCGCGCTGGATAACGCCCTCGCCTATCAGGAGATCCACCGCCTGAAAGAGCGGCTGGTGGACGAGAATCTGGCCCTGACCGAGCAGCTCAACAATGTGGACAGCGAGTTTGGCGAAATCATCGGGCGCAGCGACGCCATGTACAGCGTCCTCAAGCAGGTGGAAATGGTGGCACAGAGCGACAGCACGGTGCTGATCCTCGGCGAAACCGGTACCGGTAAAGAGCTGATTGCCCGCGCCATCCATAACCTGAGCAACCGCAACAGCCGACGCATGGTGAAGATGAACTGCGCGGCGATGCCAGCGGGTCTGCTGGAAAGCGATCTCTTCGGCCACGAGCGCGGCGCGTTTACCGGGGCCAGCAGCCAGCGGCTGGGCCGTTTCGAGCTGGCGGATAAAAGCTCGCTGTTCCTCGACGAAGTGGGCGATATGCCGCTGGAGCTACAGCCCAAGCTGCTACGCGTCTTGCAGGAGCAGGAGTTTGAGCGCCTCGGCAGCAACAAGCTTATCCAGACCGACGTGCGCCTGATTGCCGCCACCAACCGCGATCTGAAAAAAATGGTCGCCGACCGCGAATTCAGAAGCGACCTTTACTATCGCCTGAACGTCTTTCCGATCTGCCTGCCGCCGCTGCGCGAACGCCCGGAAGATATCCCCCTTCTGGTCAAGGCCTTTACCGCGAAAATCGCGCGCCGGATGGGGCGAAACATCGACAGCATTCCCGCCGAGACGCTGCGCACCCTCTCATCGATGGAGTGGCCGGGCAACGTGCGTGAACTGGAAAACGTCATTGAGCGCGCGGTGCTGCTGACGCGCGGGAACGTGCTGCAGCTCTCCCTGCCTGAGATTGCCCTTCCTGACGTGACCGTACCCGCCGCCGAGGTAGCGAAAGAGGGAGAAGATGAATATCAGCTCATTCTGCGCGTGCTGAAAGAGACCAACGGCGTGGTGGCCGGGCCGAAAGGGGCGGCCCAGCGGCTGGGGTTAAAACGCACCACCCTGCTGTCGCGCATGAAGCGTCTCGGGATTGATAAAGAGAGTCTCATTTAAGGCTTTATTCCGGCGGTGTTTTTCTGACACCGCCTTTTGTTACCCTGCGCAATTGTCCCTCATTGACACAAAATCGTTTCCTCTGTATAAAATCCCGCCTTAATAATGCGTTTCATTTGCATCAAAAAAAATTTTAATGAAGGGTAGCATTTCATGAAGAAGGTCATCTGCGCGTTAGGCCTGGCGATTGCGTCGGTCAGTTCTGCTCTGGCAACCACATATCCTCTGACGATTGAAAACTGTGGCTACAAAGAGACATTCGCTAAAGCGCCGGAACGCGTTGTGGCCCTGGGCCAGAACACCGTGGAAATTTTGCTCCTGCTGGGCCTTGAAGATAAGGTGAAGGCCAGCGCCTTCTGGCCGACAAAAGTGCTGCCGCAGCTGGCGGAACAGAATGCCAAAATCAAAACCCTGACGGTTGAAATTCCTACCCTTGAATCCATCCTTTCGCAAAATCCCGATTTTGTTCCTGCCCAGCTGCCGCTGCTGCTCGGGCCGGAAAGTAAGGTCGCAAAACGTGAAGATCTGGCCACCGTCGGCGTGAACAGCTATTTATCACCAGGCATGTGCGCCACCAAAAAGGCCGCAGGCGATATGTACGGCAGCCGCCAGAAGCTATGGGATATGACCTATCTCTATAAAGAGATTGAGGATCTCGCCAAAATCTTTAACGTTGAAGATCGCGGCCAGGCCGTCATTGCCGATTTCAAAAAACGCGAGGCCGACCTGCGTCAGGAATTTGGTAAAAACAAAAAAGATCTCTCGTTTGTCTTCTGGTTCTCAAGCGCCTCGCCTTCGGCGGATGCCTATGTCGGCGGGAAAAACAGCGCCTCCGGTTTTATTGCCAACGTGCTGGGCGGCCATAACGCCATTACCGCTGAGACCGAATGGCCAACCGTCGGCTGGGAAAGCATTATTGCCGCTAATCCGGATGTGATTGTGGTCTCCAGCCTGGACCGCAACCGCTGGGCGCTGGATAACGCGGAAGAGAAAATCAAATTCCTGAAAAGCGATCCGGCCGTGAGCCAGCTTGATGCCGTGAAGAAAGGCCATATCGTGGTGATGGACGGTCAGGCGATGAACCCGACGATTCGTACGATTTACGGTGCTGAGCAGGTGGGCGAGCAGCTCAGAAAGCTGGGGCTGAACTGATGACAGTTGCCGTACTTCAGGCCCGCCAGGGCCTGATCCTGACCACTTCTGCTCTTCTTGCTGTTATCCTGCTGTTTCTGGTGATTGCCCTTGGCGTCAGCGTCGGCGAGCTGTCGATTCCGCTGTCCAATGTCTTTTATGCTATCGGTAATAAGCTGGGGCTGACCGACGTTCCGCTCAACCGCATCTATGAGAGCGTTATCTGGGACTTCCGCCTGAGCCGCGCGCTGGTGGCGGCGTGCTGCGGGGCCGGTTTAGCCATCTGCGGCGCCGTGCTGCAAAGCCTGCTGAAAAACGCGCTGGCAGAACCTTACGTGCTCGGCGTGTCGGCGGGTGCTTCAACCGGGGCGGTGTCGGTCGTCGTTCTGGGCATCGGCACCGGCGCGGTATCGCTCTCTGCGGGCGCGTTTGCCGGGGCGTTCGCCGCCTTTGCGTTTGTCGCATTTCTGACGAACGGCGCGCGCGGGGGGAATGAACGTACCATTCTGGCAGGGGTTGCGGCCTCTCAGCTGTTCAACGCCATTACCGCCTATACCATCAGTACCTCCGCCAGCGCCCAGCAGGCGCGCGACGTGATGTTCTGGCTACTGGGCAGCTTTAGCGGCGTGCGATGGCCGGAATTCCAGCTGGCGCTGGTTGTCGTGCTGGCGGGCCTTGCCGTCTGCCTCTACTATTCCCGGGCGCTGGACGCCTTTACCTTTGGTGATGACGCCGCGGCCTCTTTAGGTATTGCCGTCCCGTGGGTTCGCCTGACGCTCTTTACCACTACCGCGCTAATTACCGCGACGATTGTCAGCATGGCGGGTTCAATCGGCTTTGTGGGGCTGGTGGTACCGCACGTTATGCGTTTCCTGTTCGGGCCGCTGCACCGCACGCTGCTGATTGCCAGCGCGCTGGCCGGGGCGATCCTGATGGTGCTGGCCGACATCGCCTCGCGGATGCTGATTGCGCCGCAAAGCCTCCCCGTCGGCGTAGTCACCGCGCTGGTGGGCGTGCCTTTCTTTGCCGTGATTATCTACCGTTCAAGGAATAAGTGATGAGTATCTGCGCTGAAAATATTACCTGGAAGGTCGGCAAAAAAGTTATCGTCAATGACGTCTCGCTGAAGGTTTCCCGGGGCGAAACCGTGGGTCTCCTTGGCCCTAACGGCTGCGGCAAATCGTCTCTTTTGCGTATCCTGGCTGGCCTGCGTCGCCCGGATGCGGGCAGCGTGACCCTGGACGGGCAGGACATTTCCCGCATCGCCAAAAAGCAGCTTGCCCGCCGGGTGGCGTTCGTTGAGCAGCACGGGATGACCGACGCCAATATGCGCGTGCGCGACGTGGTGAAACTCGGGCGTATTCCGCACCACTCCGCTTTTTCGAACTGGAGCGCGCAAGATGACGACACCGTCACCGCGGCTCTGCAGCGTGTCGATATGCTGGACCGCAGCGAGCAGGGCTGGCTGAGCCTCTCCGGCGGCGAGCGCCAGCGCGTACATATTGCCCGCGCGCTGGCCCAGACCCCAACGGAAATCCTGCTGGATGAACCGACCAACCACCTGGACATCCATCATCAGATGCAGCTGATGCAGTTGATCAGCGAATTACCTGTTACCAGCATTGTCGCCATCCACGATCTCAACCACGCCTCAATGTTCTGCGACTCGCTGATTGTGATGCAGAAAGGGCAAATTGTGGCGACCGGAACACCGCAGGACATTTTATCCGAGTCGTTGCTCTGGGAGGTCTTCAGAGTCAAAACCAAAATTGAGATCTCGCCGTTCCATGGCAAAAAGCACATTCACTTTATCGTGTAGGGACGAGTGATCGACAATGCCCCTTCGCCCCGCCACCACGCTCTGGCCACCCGTTTTACTGGGTAGTCAGTTTGTTTTTAACATTGGGTTTTACGCCGTCGTTCCCTTCCTGGCGATATTTCTGCGCGACGACATGCTGCTCTCCGGCGGGCTTATCGGGCTGATCCTGGGCCTGCGCACGTTCTCGCAACAGGGGATGTTTATCGTTGGCGGGGCACTCTCGGACCGGTTTGGCGCGAAAGGGGTTATCCTCAGCGGCTGTATAGTTCGTGTTTCGGGCTATCTGCTACTGGCCTTCGGGGGATCGCTGTGGCCGATTATTCTGGGCGCGTGTCTGACGGGCGTCGGTGGCGCGTTATTTTCTCCCTCAATTGAGGCTCTGCTGGCAAAAGCGGGCACACACAGTGAGGCGAAAGGCAAACGAAGCCGCGCGGAGTGGTTTGCGCTCTTTGCCGTCTGCGGAGAGCTCGGCGCGGTACTAGGCCCGGTTGCTGGCGCCCTGCTAACGGGGCTTGGCTTCCGCCAGGTGGCGCTGGCGGGTGCAGGCGTCTTTATCATTGCGTTACTGGTGCTTTACTTCTGTCTGCCTGCTGCTGGACACCGTTCACAGAAGATTAAAATAGTGCCCTGGTGGACGACGTTCCGCCAGCCGCGCTTTGTCGCCTTTATCATTGCGTACAGCTCCTGGCTGTTAAGCTACAACCAGCTCTATCTGGCGCTGCCGGTAGAGATCCAGCGCTCCGGCGGTAACGAGAAAGATCTCGGCCCGCTTTTTATGCTGGCCTCCGTTCTGATCATTACCTTACAGCTGCCGCTGGCGCGTTTCGCCCGTCGCGTGGGCGCGGTGAACATTCTGCCGGTGGGCTTTTTGCTGCTTTCCGCCGCCTTCGCGAGCGTGGCAATGTTCGCGGCAACAGTACCGCCTGAAGGCTGGCTGCGGCTTCTGCCCTCGGTCTCGTTTGTCACGCTGCTGACGCTGGGACAGATGCTGCTGGTGCCGTCGGCAAAAGATCTCATTCCGCGGTTCGCCGAGGAATCAACGCTGGGCGCGCACTACGGCGCACTCTCCACCGCCGGAGGCATTGCGGTACTGGCCGGAAACCTGTTGTTTGGCAGCCTGCTGGATCGCGCGCTGGTGCCTTCAACGCAGGCAATGTATCCCTGGCTGCTGCTGGCGCTCTTTCCACTCTGCAGCGCGCTGGCCATGAATGTGATTTGCCGCCCGCTACGAAGCTGAACGGCTTATTTTTTCGGACGATACTTTTCCGGCAGTTCCGGCACCGGACGACGGTCATCCATCAGATGACGGACGGTCAGAATGGGGTGTCGCCATAACATACGCGGGCCTGCCCAGCGCATAATCTGCTTCATCTCTTCACGTCTGGCAGGCTGGTAGCAGTGCACCGGGCATTGTTTACAGGCGGGCTTTTCTTCACCAAAAACACACTTATCCAGGCGCTTATCGGCATACGCGTTGAGCGCCCGATAATGCCCCGCTTCCTGAGAAGCCTGTGGACACTGCTTTTCGTACAACGCGATCATTTTCGCGATGGTCTCTTTTTCACGTGATATGCGTTTACCGGTCATAGCGACTTACCGAACAATAAGATGCATCAATAGTACACTTTTACACGCTGAATTTCAGGTGTTGCATTCCGTTTTCTGAAGCCTGATTCCACTATTACCCCTGCGCCCGCTAAAAATCACTGGTATTTTATACAGGCATCAGGAATGACCGTTGTCCGTATAGTCTGGAGACCCTATGAAAGAGATCGCGATCGGCAAACCCTACCGCCATTTAAAAGTGGGATATTTCAGAAAACGTCACGAGGATCGAAAAACGAAGATTCCAAAGCGGTACAGCGTGCATGCGGCGCTGAGCTTAAAAGGCGACTGGCTTGAAAAAGCGGGCTTTACCACCAACTCCCGGGTCAGGGTGGGCGTAGAGCATGGAAAAATTGTCATCGAATTAATGTCGGAAGGCACCTCGTAAAGCCGCCACATTTTTCTGCGCCGGACCTTTTTTTCATGCGACAATAGAAGGAACAAACGGCCACTGAGCCGCTCAAAACGGTTTATTTTCAAAGAAATGGACATCATAACTCCATGAGCACAATCGACAATTTCGACGCACATACGCCAATGATGCAGCAGTATCTGAAGCTGAAGGCACAGCATCCGGAAATCCTGCTGTTTTACCGTATGGGCGATTTTTACGAGCTGTTTTATGACGATGCTAAGCGTGCATCGCAGCTGCTCGACATCTCGCTGACCAAACGTGGCGCATCGGCAGGCGAGCCCATTCCGATGGCCGGCATCCCGCACCATGCTGTTGAAAACTATCTGGCCAAGCTGGTGAATCAGGGCGAGTCCGTCGCTATTTGCGAGCAGATCGGCGACCCGGCAACCTCGAAAGGCCCGGTTGAGCGCAAAGTCGTACGCATCGTCACGCCAGGCACCATCAGTGATGAAGCCCTGCTTCAGGAGCGCCAGGATAACCTGCTGGCAGCGCTGTGGCAGGATGGCAAAGGGTTTGGCTATGCCACGCTGGACATCAGCTCCGGGCGTTTTCGCCTGAGTGAGCCGGCCGATCGTGAAACGATGGCTGCCGAACTGCAGCGCACCAACCCGGCAGAGCTGCTCTACGCCGAAGACTTCGCCGAAATGGCGCTGATTGAAGGCCGTCGCGGATTGCGCCGCCGCCCGCTGTGGGAATTCGAAATTGATACCGCCCGCCAGCAACTGAACCTGCAGTTTGGCACCCGCGATCTGATTGGCTTTGGAGTGGAAAACGCTCCGCGCGGGCTGTGTGCCGCAGGTTGCCTCCTGCAGTACGTGAAAGACACCCAGCGCACCGCCCTGCCGCATATCCGTTCTATCACCATGGAGCGCCAGCAGGACAGCATCATCATGGATGCCGCCACGCGCCGTAACCTTGAGATCACCCAGAACCTGGCGGGTGGCGTTGAAAACACGCTCGCGTCGGTGCTCGACAGTACGGTAACGCCAATGGGCAGCCGCATGCTGAAACGCTGGCTGCATATGCCGATTCGCGATACCGATACGCTGGTTTGCCGCCAGCAGACGATTGCTGCGTTGCAGGATCGCTATACCGAACTGCAGCCTGTCCTGCGTCAGGTAGGCGATCTGGAACGTATTCTTGCCCGTCTGGCATTGCGCACCGCGCGCCCGCGCGACCTCGCGCGGATGCGGCATGCTTTCCAGCAGCTGCCGGAGCTGCGTGCTCAGCTGAGCGACGTTGACAGCGCGCCGGTACAGAAACTTCGTGAAACCATGGGCGAATTTACCGAGCTTCGCGAACTGCTGGAGCGCGCCATTATCGATGCGCCTCCGGTTCTGGTGCGCGATGGCGGCGTGATTGCTCCAGGCTACAACGAAGAGCTGGACGAATGGCGCGCGCTGGCCGACGGCGCGACGGACTATCTCGATAAGCTGGAAATCCGCGAACGCGAGCGTCTTGGGCTCGACACACTGAAAGTGGGATATAACGCGGTACACGGTTACTACATTCAGATCAGCCGCGGGCAAAGCCACCTGGCGCCGATTCACTACGTCCGTCGCCAGACGTTGAAAAACGCCGAACGCTACATCATTCCCGAGCTGAAAGAGTACGAGGACAAAGTGCTCACCTCGAAAGGTAAAGCCCTGGCGCTGGAAAAACAGCTGTATGACGAGCTGTTTGACATGCTGATGCCGCACCTGGCCGACCTGCAGCTGAGCGCCAGCGCGCTGGCGGAGCTGGACGTGCTGGTGAACCTGGCAGAACGCGCGGAAACGCTGAACTATACCTGCCCAACCTTTACCGACAAGCCTGGCATTCGCATCACTGAAGGCCGTCACCCGGTAGTTGAGCAGGTGCTGAACGAACCGTTCATTGCCAACCCGCTGAGCCTGTCGCCACAGAGAAGAATGCTGATCATTACCGGCCCGAACATGGGCGGTAAAAGTACCTACATGCGCCAGACGGCGCTGATTGCTTTGCTCGCGTATATCGGCAGCTACGTCCCGGCGCAAAAAGTGGAGATTGGCCCCATCGACCGTATCTTCACCCGCGTTGGGGCAGCGGACGATCTGGCGAGCGGTCGCTCAACCTTTATGGTCGAGATGACCGAAACGGCTAACATTCTGCATAACGCGACGGAGCACAGCCTGGTGCTGATGGATGAGGTAGGACGCGGAACCTCAACCTATGACGGCCTGTCGCTGGCCTGGGCCTGTGCTGAAAGCCTCGCAAATAAAATCAAGGCCATGACGCTGTTCGCCACCCACTACTTCGAACTGACGCAGCTGCCGGAGAAAATGGAAGGCGTGGCTAACGTTCATCTTGATGCACTTGAGCACGGCGACACCATCGCCTTTATGCACACGGTGCAGGATGGCGCGGCGAGCAAGAGCTATGGCCTTGCCGTCGCGGCGCTGGCAGGGGTACCAAAAGAGGTGATCAAGCGCGCTCGCCAGAAGCTGCGTGAGCTGGAAAGCCTCTCGCCGAATGCGGCAGCCACGCAGATCGATGGCACCCAGATGTCGCTGTTGGCGCCAGCGGAAGAAACATCGCCTGCGGTGGAAGCGCTGGAGAACCTAGACCCGGATTCACTGACGCCGCGTCAGGCGCTGGAGTGGATTTATCGGTTGAAGAGTCTGGTTTAGTTTTCTGCGGTCTGTTTTGTCGGGTGGCGGCTACGCCTTACCCGACCTACAAAACCCGTAGGCCCGGTAAGCGCAGCGCCACCGGGCTTATTTTTACAACAGCGGCGGGATCGTCGGCACCTGCGGTGCTTCATCAATATCCTTCTGCGTCATGCGGAACGCTTCCGGGTAATGCTCGCGGCTGGTACGACGCAGCGGTTCGGTATCGCGCCAGGTATAAAGACAATGCTGGCACTGGTAAACGGTCCAGACCCCTTTCACCGGTGACGTCGCCATCACTTCAATATGCTCATCGGCACAACGTGGACAAATCATCTTTTCCTCCTTATTGGCGTGCTGCCAGCATCGCGGTCAGTTTTTCAGCCCAGGCTTTAGTTTCAGGCAGATCCTGTACCGGCTGGCTGTAGTGGCCACGGGTGTCCGGTGCAACAGGCGTGGTGGCATCAATAATCAGTTTGTCGGTAATGCCCGCCGGGCTGGAGCCTGGGTCGAGTTCAAGCACCGACATGTTCGGCAGCTGCACCAGATCCCCTGCCGGATTGACCTTCGATGAGAGCGCCCACATCACCTGCGGGAGGTTGAACGGATCGACATCCTCATCCACCATAATCACCATCTTCACGTAGCCCAGACCGTGCGGCGTGGTCATGGCGCGTAAACCGACCGCGCGGGCAAAACCACCGTAGCGTTTTTTGGTGGAGATAATTGCCAGCAGACCGTGGGTGTACATCGCGTTCACCGCCTGCACTTCCGGGAATTCCGCCTTCAGCTGCTGGTAAAGCGGCACGCAGGTGGCTGGTCCCATCAGATAGTCAATCTCGGTCCACGGCATGCCAAGGTAAAGGGATTCGAAGATCGGTTTGGTGCGGTAAGAAACTTTGTCGATACGGACCACCGTCATATTACGGCCACCGGAATAGTGTCCGGTAAACTCGCCGAACGGCCCTTCGATTTCACGTTTGCGGCCTTCAATCACCCCTTCCAGGATCACTTCAGACCCCCACGGCACGTCGAAGCCGGTCAGCGGCGCGGTGGCAATCGGGTACGGGCTTTCGCGCAGCGCGCCGGCCATTTCATACTCAGACTGATCGTATTTCAGCGGCGTGGCGCCCATCAGGGTGATGATCGGGTCGTTGCCGAGAGTAATCGCGATCGGCAGATCTTGCCCGCGCTCTTCCGCTTTGTGCAGATGGAGGGCGATATCGTGCATCGGTACCGGCTGCAGGCCGAGCTTGCGCTTGCCCTTGACCTCCATGCGGTAGATCCCGACGTTCTGCTTGCCGAAATGGTCCGGGTCGAGCGGATCGCGCGAGACAACGCACGCTTTATCGAGATAAAAACCGCCGTCACCGTCGTTCAGGCGAAACAGCGGCAGGATATCGAACAGGTTAATGTCTTCACCGTCGACGGTATTTTGCGCCCAGGCCGGGTTAGCGCGGCGCTCCGGCGTAACGGGGAATTTGTCCCAGCGGCGAATAAACTCGTCGATCTGTTTTTTTACCGGGGTATTCGCTGGCAGCCCCATCGAAATGGCGTGGTTTTGCCACGAGCCGATGGTGTTCATCACCACGCGGGCATCGGTAAAGCCACGAATATTGTCGAACCACAGCGCGGGCGCGCCGTCCCCAATACGGCCTGTGGCGTTGGCTGCCGCCGCCAGATCCGGCTCCGCATTCACCTCTTCCTCAATTTTCAGCAGTTGCCCTTGCTCATCGAGCGCCTGCAGGAAGCTTCTCAAATCATCAAATGCCATCTTTGTTCTCCTGTGAAAAATGTTTCGCCTCCCGCAACCCGTTCCATCGGCGCGCCTTTTTGTGCTCCAGACCAAACTGGTCGAGCACACGGGTTACGATATGCTGGGTGATGTCATCGGCGGTTTGCGGGTGGTTGTAATACGCAGGCATGGGCGGCACCATCGCCACGCCCATGCGGGAAAGCGCCAGCATGTTCTCCAGATGAATGGTGCTGAGCGGCGTTTCGCGGGGAACGAGCACCAGCTTACGCCCCTCTTTCAGCACCACATCTGCCGCACGGCCCACCAGCCCTTCGGCGTAGCCCGCGCGGATCCCCGCCAGCGTTTTCATGCTGCAGGGAATGACGATCATGCCGTCGGTGCGAAACGAGCCGGAGGAGATGGTGGCGGCCTGGTCAGCCGGGCTGTGAACAACGTCAGCCAACGCAGCAACGTCCTGCACGCTGTAAGGCGTTTCCAGCTCAATGGTTGTTTTTGCCCACTTCGACATGACCAGATGGGTCTCCACCTCCGGCATTTCCCTCAGCGCCTGCAGCAGCGCCACGCCCAGCGGAGCCCCCGTTGCTCCTGTCATTCCCACGATCAATCTCATTCATCACCTCAATCAATTTGTTCGTGTACGAACATTGTAGATAAACTACTCCCGGATCGCTCTACTGACAAGATTGTTCGTACACGATCACACTAATTGCTAAAAAATCCCGCATTATCATCCCGGGCTTTAGCGGCTATCATAGGGGGTGATTTTTTCTGTCGGAGTGTTCATGGAACTAAGACAAGAGGCGTTCCACCTGTTACGTCAGCTTTTTCAACAGCATACCGCTAAGTGGCAACATGCCCTGCCGGAACTGACCAAGCCGCAGTATGCGGTTATGCGCTCCATTGCCGAGCACCCGGGCATTGAGCAGGTGGCATTGACTGAAGTGGCGGTCAGCACGAAGGCGACTCTGGCGGAGATGCTCAGCCGAATGGAGGCGCGCGGGCTGGTCAAACGCGAGCACGATCCCGCAGATAAGCGCCGCCGGTTTGTCTTCCTGACGCCGGAAGGCGAAGCCCTGCTTGCAGACTGCCAGCCGGTCGGCAACGAGGTGGATGAGGCGTTTTTAGGGCGTCTTAATAAGGCCGAACGGGAGCAGTTCTCTGCGCTCATCAAAAAGATGATGCACGATTAATTGACGCTGGTGCGCATAAAATCGATAAAGGTGCGCACTTTCGCGGGCACATGCCGGGCATCGGGATAAACCGCGTAGATGCCCTGCCGCGCAAAGGTATAGCCCGGTAAAACCGGGATCAGTTTTCCCGCATCAAGCGCATCGCGCACCAGCCATTCAGGCAGTAACGCCACGCCACTTCCCGCGAGCGCAAAGGCCATAAGCGCCTGAGCACTGTCGGCAAACAGGCGCGGCGCTTTTTTTATCTCCAGCATTTCAGGCGCACCGCTGGCATCTTTCACCTGCCAGCGCAGCGGCGAAGCTAAGCGCTCGTGAATAATCCAGTCGGCGTGCGCCAGCTGCTCAAGCGATTCAACCGGATGATTAACCCGCCACTCGGGCGTCGCGACGGGCAGGATAGAAAAATGTGAAATCAATGCGGCGTGGTAGCGTGAATCGGTAAGCGTTCCCAACCGGATAGCCACGTCAAAGCGCTCTGAGATAAGGTCGGCATGGAGTGAAGACGAAACATGACGCACGCGAAGCTCCGGGTGCATCTGGCTAAACCTGGCCAGCAACGGTACCACGACCCGTGAACCGTACTCAGGCGTGGTGGTGATCCGCAATTCACCCGTGAGTCCCGCATGATTCGCGCGAACATCATCCTGCAGCCGTTCTGCGTCCTTCAGAAGCGCCACGCTGCGCTGATGAAAAAGCGCTCCCGCCTCGGTTAACGTCAGGCGGCGGGTGGAGCGCAGCAGCAGCGTAACCCCCAGCTCGGCTTCGAGCTGGCGAATATTGAAGCTGACCACGGCTTTTGTCAGGCCCAGCGCATCGGCTGCGGCAGTAAAGCTGCCGGTATCGGCCACCGCAACAAACATCTGCGTCCGCTGTAGGTTAATCATCCTCACGCCTTTTACTGTAAAAATTTTTTTGACAGTATATCGCGCTTTGTCAGGTTTATCCGTACTTCCGGGGCCGATACGATACGCCACCTCACGGGAGGATCCACCATGACGTATCGCAGTAAAGTCGCCGCTGTCTATCTGCTGGGCTTTTTTCTTGATTTGATCAACATGTTTATTGCCAGCGTCGCCTTTCCGGCGATGGCACATGCCCTTAACGCCACGCCTTCAGCGCTTGCCTGGGTGAGTAACGGGTACATTGCCGGCCTGACGCTGGCGATCCCGTTCAGCAGCATGCTCACGCGCCGCGTCGGACCAAAGCGCGTCATCCTGCTCTCGCTTTTTCTGTTCAGCGCGGCTTCTGCTGCGGCAGGCTTGTCTGCAACGCTGGAAAGTCTGATTGCCTGGCGCGTGCTACAGGGCGTGGGCGGAGGCTTACTCATCCCCGTCGGACAGGCGCTGACCTGGCAACAGTTTCAGCCTCACGAGCGTGCCAGACTCTCCTCGGCGGTGATGCTGGTGGCGCTGCTTGCTCCCGCCTGTTCCCCTGCGCTCGGAGGCGTGCTGGTAGAGGCAGTGAGCTGGCGCTGGATATTTTTCGCCACGCTCCCGGTGGCCATCGTGACCTTTGTGCTGGCCTGCCTGTGGCTTAAACACGAAATACCCGCGATGAAAGCGGCCAGACTGCTCAACCTGCGGTTGCTCGCGGACCCGCTTTTGCGTTTTTCTATGCTTGTCTATTTATGCGTGCCCGGCATGTTTATTGGGGTGAACGTTACGGGCATGTTTTATCTTCAGCACGAGGCGAACATGAGCCCAGCCGCAGCGGGAATGCTCATGCTGCCCTGGTCCGTGGCATCGTTTATCGCCATCACGGCGACGGGACGCTATTTTAACCGTATCGGCCCCCAGCCGCTGATTGTCATCGGCTGCCTGCTGCAGGCGACGGGTATCCTGATTTTGATTCACGTCAGCTCGGCTACGCTGCTTCCTGCCGCTGCGTTTACCCTGATGGGCGCGGGGGGAAGCCTGTGCAGCAGTACAGCTCAGAGCAGCGCTTTTCTGACGATGCGCCGGGAAGAGATGCCGGATGCCAGCGCGCTGTGGAATCTCAATCGTCAGCTGAGCTTTTTTGCCGGCGCCCTGCTGCTGGCAGAGGCCCTGAGTCTGGCGCAGAGTTATCTGGCACCGCTCGCCGCCTGGCACGGGATGTTTATTTTTGCCGCAGGCATGACCTTGCTGCCTGTACTGTACGTTTTTCGTCTTAACAATACGCAGCTGCTGACCCAGCTGCGACAGGAGAATTTATGACGCCTTTCGAACACGAGATTATCGACCTCCACATTGCGCTTGAAGACTGGTTAGGCAAAGGTGAAGGCGATTCCGACGCCCTGCTCGCCCGCTTTCGTCCAGATTTTCTGATGATCCCGCCGGGCGGCGTCCATGTCGACTATGACGGCCTTGTGGGCTTTCTGCACAGTCAGCGCGGAAGCCGTCCCGGACTGAAGATCGTTATTGATGAATTAACGACGCGACAGGCGTGGCCCCACGGCGCGGTGCTGCACTACCGGGAGACGCAAACCCGGCCAGACCTGCCCGTCAACGTGCGCTGGTCGACCGCGGTGCTCAGTCAGGAAGGCGACAAAATAACGTGGCGTCTGCTGCACGAAACGGCGGCACAGCCGTAACACAAAAGAAAAAGGCCCGTCTCACGACGGGCCTTTTTTGACGAAAGGTTGCTTATTCGCGGAACAGCGCTTCGATATTCAGACCTTGCCCCTGCAGGATTTCACGCAGGCGGCGCAGACCTTCTACCTGAATCTGACGAACACGTTCACGGGTCAGGCCAATTTCGCGGCCGACGTCTTCCAGTGTCGCAGCTTCATACCCCAGTAAACCGAAACGACGTGCCAGCACTTCACGCTGTTTGGCGTTCAGTTCGAACAGCCATTTGACGATGCTCTGCTTCATGTCGTCGTCCTGCGTGGTGTCTTCCGGACCGTTGTCTTTTTCATCGGCCAGGATGTCCAGCAGCGCTTTTTCGGAGTCGCCACCCAGAGGGGTGTCAACGGAGGTAATGCGCTCGTTGAGACGCAGCATACGGCTTACGTCATCAACTGGTTTGTCGAGTTGTTCGGCAATTTCTTCTGCGCTTGGCTCGTGGTCCAGTTTATGGGACAACTCGCGCGCGGTACGCAGATAGACGTTCAACTCTTTGACGATGTGGATCGGCAGGCGGATCGTACGGGTCTGGTTCATAATAGCCCGTTCGATGGTCTGACGAATCCACCAGGTCGCGTAGGTTGAGAAACGGAACCCGCGTTCCGGGTCAAACTTCTCAACTGCGCGGATGAGACCTAAGTTGCCCTCTTCAATCAGATCCAGCAGAGCCAGACCACGATTGCCGTAACGGCGGGCAATTTTCACGACCAGTCGCAGGTTACTTTCAATCATGCGACGACGCGAGGCAACATCACCACGCAAAGCACGACGTGCGAAATAGACTTCTTCTTCGGCCGTTAGCAGTGGGGAGTAACCAATCTCCCCAAGGTAAAGCTGAGTCGCGTCCAGTACACGCTGTGTGGCGCCCTGCGATAACAGCTCTTCTTCAGCCAAATCGTTATCACTGGGTTCCTCTTCTACTAAGGCTTTTTCGTCAAAAGCCTCTGCTCCGTTCTCATCAAATTCCGCGTCTTCATTTAAATCATGAACTTTCAGCGTATTCTGACTCATAAGGTGGCTCCTACCCGTGATCCCTGAACGAGACACCCTGGCTGGCATGCCCCGTCAATTTATCGCTGCGGCAAATACTGCAGCGGGTTTACGGATTTCCCCTTGTAACGAATTTCAAAATGCAAGCGTGTAGAACTGGTTCCGGTGCTACCCATGGTAGCGATTTTTTGCCCCGCCTTAACTTCTTGTTGTTCCCGGACCAGCATTGTGTCGTTATGGGCGTAGGCACTCAGGTAATCATCATTATGTTTGATGATAATAAGATTACCGTAACCGCGCAGAGCGTTACCGGCATACACAACGCGTCCGTCTGCGGTCGCGATGATAGCCTGTCCTTTACTGCCTGCGATATCGATCCCTTTGTTTCCACCCTCAGAGGTTGCGAAGTTCTCGATAATCTTGCCGTCGGTTGGCCAGCGCCATGCGGTGATGGACGAACTGGCATTCTGACTGCTTGCAGTCGGTTCAGTAGAGCTAACCACAGGTGCCGTGGTCGGTGCTGTGACAACAGTCGCAGTCCCTTTATTATTCGGCAACATTTTGTTAGCAGTCTGATCACCTGAATCCTCAGAATACGTAATTACAGGTTGTGAAGCAACCACCGTGGTGGATTTTTGTGCAGGCTTAACGCTGTTATTTTGAGCCGTCACGTCGGCCGCTGAAACCGTGTTGCCAGGCGTCAGAGGCGTACCCGTTGCGTTGCCCACCTGGAGCGTTTGGCCAACTTCCAGAGCATACGGGGCCTGGACGTTATTGCGCTGCGCGAGGTCACGGAAATCGTTCCCGGTGATCCAGGCAATGTAGAACAGCGTATCGCCGCGCTTCACGGTATAGGTGCTGCCGCCGGTATAGCTGCCTTTCGGAATGTTCCCATACTGGCGGTTATAGACTATGCGGCCATTTTGGGTCTGAACAGGCTGTTCAACTGGCTGAATCTGCGTTGGCTGTGTAACAGGATGTTGCACAGGCTGAATTTGTGGTGTTTGCTGCGGCGCAGCAGTGCCCATTTTAGGCGGAGGCGTGATCAACATTCCGCTGGACGTGTTACCGGAGCCGCTGTTTCCGCCGACGGAACTGACGGGCGCAGGCGCGTTGTTGGAACTTGTACAGCCTGCCAGCCAGAGCGAAACCAGTGATAATGCCGCAACACGGCTGATGGTGAATTTAGGGCTTCCCGCGCTCATTTATCCCCCAGGAATGTGTTAACTACCAGTGACTTAAAATTTACCGTGATGACACGAATCTTTCGCGCCACACCATACGCTGAATTTGCCTTAATAACCCTGGATAAATCCGAGTCTCAGGCCAACTCCCCCTTTACCAGAGGCACAAAGCGCACGGCTTCCACGGTGTCGATAATAAACTCGTCGCCACGCCGACGAACGCGCTTCAGAAGCTGCTGTTCATCCCCGACGGGCAGAACAAGAATGCCCCCCTCATCCAGCTGCGACAAGAGCGCAGCGGGAATTTCAGGCGGAGCCGCCGTCACGATGATAGCGTCAAACGGGGCGCGAGCCTGCCAACCCTGCCATCCATCACCGTGTCGTGTCGAAACATTATGTAAATCAAGTTGTTTCAGGCGACGACGCGCCTGCCACTGCAAACCTTTGATCCGCTCAACGGAACAGACATGATGGACCAGATGCGCCAGGATGGCGGTCTGATACCCCGACCCGGTGCCAATCTCCAGCACGCGTGAGTCGGGCGTGAGCTCCAGCAGCTCCGTCATTCGCGCCACCATATAAGGCTGCGAAATCGTCTGGCCTTGCCCGATGGGCAGCGCCACGTTTTCCCACGCTTTGTGTTCAAACGCCTCGTCTACAAATTTCTCACGCGGGACCTGAGCGAGCGCTTCAAGCACGTGCTCGTCGCGGATCCCCTGTGCGCGAAGTTGTTCCAGAAGAGTTTGTACACGTTTGCTTACCATTGCGCGTTCACTCCTGCGCGATCCAGCCAGCCCGACACCACATCATGCGCGCTATACGCGGTTAAATCTACGTGCAGCGGAGTAACCGAGACGTAGCCTTCATCCACGGCGGCAAAATCGGTGTCCGGACCCGCATCGCACTTATCGCCAGGAGGCCCTATCCAGTAAAGCGTGTTGCCGCGAGGATCCTGCTGCGGGATCACCTGATCGGCCGGATGTCGGCTTCCGCATCGCGTAACGCGAATGCCTTTAATTTCATTGAGAGGAAGATCCGGCACGTTGATGTTGAGAATACGTCCGGTACGCAGCGGTTCGCGGCCGAGCGCCCGCAGGATCGAGCAGGTTACCGCGGCGGCGGTATCGTAGTGCGTGTGGCCGTTTAACGAGACCGCCAGCGCCGGGAACCCCAGATGGCGCCCCTCCATTGCCGCCGCTACCGTTCCGGAGTAAATCACGTCATCGCCAAGGTTCGGCCCGGCGTTGATGCCGGAGACGACGATATCCGGACGTGGCCGCATCAGCGCGTTCACGCCCAGAAAGACGCAGTCGGTTGGCGTGCCCATCTGCACGGCAATATCGCCATTTTCAAAGGTAAAGGTGCGAAGCGACGACTCCAGCGTCAGCGAGTTAGACGCTCCACTGCGGTTACGATCGGGAGCCACAACCTGCACATCCGCAAATTCACGGAGGTGCTTCGCCAGGGTCTGAATGCCCGGCGCGTGGATCCCGTCATCGTTACTCAGCAATATTCGCATAATCACCCGAGGTGTTGATAAGTTCCCTGACAACACTGGTGGCAAAGCTACCTGCCGGCAGCCAGAAGCGTAACTCGACGGTTACGTCATCCCACCAGTTCCAGCTTAACTGCTGCGGATAGAGCAGCATCGCGCGGCGTGCTGCTTCGACTTTTTCCCGCACCAGCAAGGATTGTAATTCTGGCGCATCCGCCACCGCCGACTGCTCTGCGCTCAGCGCGTCGCCCTGGGTGCCCCAGTCGCCTGAGCCCGGCAAAGCTGCGGTAATCATCAGCGCTTTGGCATCCACGCGCGCCTGGACATCGGCCATTTCTTCGGCCGTTGCAACAAACCAGCTTCCGCGTCCCGCTAATTGTAGCGCATCGCCAACAACAACTTGATTCGCGTCCGGTTTTTTCAGCCTTTCGCTCACAATCTGATTAAACAACGCGCTGCGGGCCGCCGACAACCAAAAACTGCGTTTATTCCTGTCGCGCACCGGTGCATCGCTTTGCGCCCAGCGCAGCGCGCCCTGCAGGTTGCTGCCGCCAATGCCAAAGCGCTGCGCGCCAAAGTAGTTCGGTACGCCGCGGTCATTAATGGCATTCAGGCGTTTTTCAACGTCTTCACGGTCAGACACTTCGCGCAGCACCAGCGTAAACGCGTTGCCTTTCAACGCTCCCAGGCGCAGCTTGCGCTTGTGGCGGGCGTACTCCAGCACCTTACAGCCTTCAAGCTCAAATTTGCTTAAATCAGGCATCGCATTGCCGGGCACGCGCGCGCAGAGCCACTGCTCGGTGACGGCATGTTTATCTTTCTGCCCGGCAAAGCTCACTTCCCGGGCGTGAATTTTGAGGAATTTTGCCAGCGCGTCGGCCACAAAGCGGGTATTGCAGCCATTTTTCAGAATACGCACCAGGATATGTTCGCCTTCGCCATCCGGCTCAAAGCCCAGATCCTCCAGCACGAGGAAATCCTCCGGGCTGGCTTTCAGCACACCGTTCCCCTGCGGCTTACCGTGCAGGTACGTCAGGTTATCGAAGTCCGTCATTTTGTTGCCTTCACCAGCAGCGCCACGGCTTCACAGGCGATCCCTTCGCCACGGCCGGTAAAGCCCAGTTTCTCCGTGGTGGTAGCTTTGACGTTGACGTCGTCCATATGGCAGCCCAGATCTTCGGCGATGAACACGCGCATCTGCGGAATGTGCGGCAGCATTTTCGGGGCCTGGGCAATAATCGTCACGTCGACGTTGCCGAGGGTGTAACCCTTGGCCTGAATGCGGCGCCACGCTTCGCGCAATAGTTCGCGGCTGTCTGCTCCTTTAAAGGCCGGATCGGTGTCCGGGAACAGCTTGCCGATATCGCCGAGCGCGGCAGCGCCGAGCAGCGCGTCGGTCAGTGCATGCAGCGCCACGTCGCCATCAGAATGCGCCAGCAGCCCTTTTTCGTAAGGAATACGTACGCCGCCAATGATAATTGGGCCAACGCCTCCAAAGGCGTGTACATCAAAACCGTGTCCAATTCGCATTATGCCTTCTCCTGATGGGTCGAACGGGTAAGATAAAATTCCGCGAGCTGTAAATCTTCCGGGCGCGTCACTTTTATATTATCAGCGCGTCCTTCAACAAGCGTTGGGTGAAAACCGCAATACTCCAGCGCGGAGGCTTCGTCCGTGATGGTCGCACCTTCGTTAAGCGCACGCGTTAAGCAGTCGTGGAGCAGTTCGCGGGGGAAAAATTGCGGCGTCAGCGCGTGCCATAAGTCAACGCGCTCAACGGTGTGGGCGATAGCATGCATGCCCGGCTCGGCGCGCTTCATGGTGTCGCGCACCGGCGCGGCCAGAATGCCACCCACTTTGCTGGTTTCGCTCAGCGCCAGCAGGCGTGCCAGATCGTCCTGATGGAGACACGGACGCGCCGCGTCATGCACCAGTACCCACTGCGCGTTTCCGGCAGCCTGAATGCCTGCCAGCACGGAATCGGCGCGCTCGGCACCGCCATCGACAACGGTAATCTGTGGGTGGTTTGCCAGCGGCAGCTGCGCAAAACGCGCATCGCCGGAACTGATGGCGATGACCACGTGCGTCACCCGCGGGTGAGCCAGCAGCGCCGCCACGGCGTGCTCGAGGATCGTTTTATCGCCAATTGAGAGGTACTGCTTGGGACATTCTGTCTGCATGCGCCGGCCAAAACCTGCGGCCGGCACCACGGCACATACGTCCGAAAAAGTTGCTGCCATGTCGTAATCCTGGGCCTGATTATCGATTGTTTTGTGCTGAGCCCTGATTGCGTTTAGACGCATCCGGAACCAGACGATAAAAGGTTTCGCCCGGCTTAGTCATACTGAGTTCATTGCGCGCGCGTTCCTCAATCGCCTCTTGTCCGCCATTGAGGTCATCAATTTCAGCAAAGAGTTGATCGTTACGCGCCTTAAGTTTGGCGTTTGTTGCCTGCTGAGCCGCGACGTCATCGCTCACCCGGCTGTAGTCGTGCAGTCCGTTTTTACCGAACCACAGCGAATATTGCAGCCAGATTAGCAAAGCCAGCAACAGCAGCGTTAGTTTACCCATCCTGCCCCCTGAAAAAACGGCATCATCATCCCATAACTTTCCGTTCGACTCTACTGCGGGGTTTTAATTATGTCGCAAGTTAGCCCATCAGCCATAAAAACAGCAGACCAAAGATGACGACAACGGTGGCAATCGTGATAACCGTACTATACAGGAGCTTGCCGTTGAAAAGGGAGTGCAGCGCAACCCCAACAACGACCGCAACGGGCATCAGCGCCAGGAAGAAGGGCCAGGTGTAGAGAAAAAAGAAAAGGGTGTTACCCCCGTAGATCA
This sequence comes from Enterobacter asburiae, assembly GCA_011754535.1. NCBI lineage: Bacteria > Pseudomonadati > Pseudomonadota > Gammaproteobacteria > Enterobacterales > Enterobacteriaceae > Enterobacter > Enterobacter asburiae. The sequence goes on from JAAQVN010000001.1 coordinate 3,874,486, forward strand.
AAAACGGGATACCCAGCGCCAGTAACCACGACGCAAAGCCGACTATCGCCCCAGGGAAGGACCAGGTCGTCTCGTCATCGGTGGTTAACGGTTCCGACCCGGTGGTGATAATGTAGTTTTCACTGTTGCGCATAGCTAATCCTGTGACCGTGACTCATCGTTCGGGAAGACAGCTCCCGAACGATACCGCCTCAGGATCTGATAATATCGTCCCGTCTGAGCAGGTCTAATAATTGGCTTACTAAATTTGTTACCAATTGTTGACCCTTCAGATGAATCTCAGGCGATTCAGGCGCTTCGTAAACCGAGTCAATTCCGGTGAAGTTTCGCAGCTCGCCGGCACGCGCTTTTTTATACAGCCCTTTCGGATCGCGCGCTTCACAGATCTCCAGCGGCGTATCGACAAACACTTCAATAAAGCGATCCTGGCCCACGCGCTCGCGCACCATCTGGCGTTCGGCGCGGTGCGGTGAGATAAACGCCGTCAGCACCACCAGCCCGGCGTCCGCCATCAGGCTGGCAACCTCCCCCACCCGGCGAATGTTCTCTTTACGGTCGTCGTCGCTGAACCCCAAATCGCTGCACAGGCCGTGACGCACGTTGTCGCCATCCAGCAGGTAGGTACTCACTCCCTGCTGATGCAGCGCCTCTTCCAGCGCGCCCGCTACCGTGGATTTACCGGAGCCGGACAACCCGGTAAACCACAGCACAACCCCACGGTGGCCGTGGAGCTGTTCGCGCTGGGCGACGGTGACCGGATGAGGATGCCAGACGACGTTCTCATCATGGGCGGCCATTACTTACCTCCCAGCAGATCACGGGCGCCCCAGTGCGGGAAGTGCTTACGTACCAGCGCGTTAAGTTCCAGTTCGAAGGCGCTGAATTCCGAGGCCGCGGTCGCCTGCTCGTTTGGCTCACGCACCATCCCCGCGCCGACGGTAACGTTCGTCAGACGGTCGATAAAGATCAGCCCGCCGGTTACCGGGTTCTGCTGATACGGATCCAGCACCAGCGGCTCGTCGAAGGTGAGATCCACCAGGCCAATACCGTTCAGCGGCAGCTCGCTCACGTCACGGTGGGTCAGGTTGTTGATGTCCACCTGGAACTGAATGCCGTCCACGCGGGCGCGGGTTTTCTTGCCCGCAATTTTGATGTCGTAGCTCTGGCCTGCTGTCAGCGGCTGTTCGGCCATCCACACCACGTCCACGGACGCGCCCTGCACCGCCGCCAACGTCTCCTGCGCGTCGACCAGCAGGTCGCCGCGGCTGATGTCAATTTCGTCTTTCAGCACCAGCGTGACCGCTTCCCCTGCCCCGGCTTCCTGCAGGTCACCGTCGAACGTCACGATGCGAGCGATTGCCGACTCCACGCCGGATGGCAGCACCTTGACGCGCTGCCCCACCTTCACGGCGCCGGAGGCGATAGTGCCGGAGAAGCCGCGGAAATCGAGGTTAGGACGGTTAACGTACTGCACCGGGAAGCGCATCGGCTGGGTGTCGACCACGCGCTGGATCTCAACGGTCTCCAGCACTTCCAGCAGCGTCGGGCCGCTGTACCACGGCATGTTCGCGCTCTGTGAGGCGACGTTATCGCCTTCCAGCGCCGAAAGCGGCACAAAGCGAATATCCAGGTTGCCCGGCAGCTGTTCGGCAAAGGTCAGGTAGCTCTGGCGGATCTCTTCGAATTTCTCTTCGCTGAAGTTCACCAGATCCATCTTGTTGACCGCCACCACCAGGTGTTTGATCCCCAGCAGCGTCGAGATAAAGCTGTGGCGGCGGGTCTGATCCAGCACGCCTTTACGCGCGTCCATCAGCAGGATCGCCAGATCGCAGGTAGAGGCGCCGGTCGCCATGTTACGGGTGTACTGCTCGTGCCCTGGCGTGTCGGCAATAATAAATTTGCGCTTTTCGGTCGAGAAGTAGCGGTAGGCCACGTCAATGGTGATGCCCTGCTCGCGCTCCGCCTGCAGGCCGTCCACCAGCAGCGCCAGGTCGAGTTTTTCGCCCTGAGTACCGTGACGCTTGCTGTCGTTATGGAGGGAAGAGAGCTGATCTTCATAAATCTGGCGCGTATCGTGCAGCAGGCGGCCAATCAGGGTACTTTTCCCGTCATCCACGCTGCCGCAGGTCAGAAAACGCAGCAGGCTTTTGTGCTGTTGCGCGTGCAGATACGCTTCCACGCCGCCTTCGTTGGCAATTTGTTGAGCAATAGTGGTGTTCATGGCGGCTCCTTAGAAATAACCCTGACGTTTCTTCAGCTCCATGGAGCCGGCCTGGTCGCGGTCAATCACGCGCCCCTGTCGCTCGCTGGTGGTGGACACCAGCATCTCTTCGATGATCTCCGGCAGCGTCTGCGCGTTGGATTCCACCGCGCCGGTCAGCGGCCAGCAGCCGAGGGTACGGAAACGCACCATCTGTTTTTTGATCACTTCACCCGGCTGCAGGTCGATGCGATCGTCGTCGATCATCATCAGCATGCCGTCGCGCTCCAGCACCGGGCGCTCGGCGGCCAGATAAAGTGGCACGATCTCAATATTTTCCAGATAGATGTACTGCCAGATATCCAGCTCGGTCCAGTTGGAGAGCGGGAAGACGCGAATGCTTTCGCCCTTGTTGATCTGGCCGTTGTAGTTGTGCCACAGCTCCGGGCGCTGGTTTTTCGGGTCCCAGCGGTGGAAGCGATCGCGGAAGGAGTAGATACGCTCTTTGGCGCGGGATTTCTCTTCATCACGGCGCGCGCCGCCGAAAGCCGCGTCGAAACCGTATTTGTTCAACGCCTGCTTCAGCCCTTCGGTTTTCATGATATCGGTATGCTTGGCGCTACCGTGCACGAACGGGTTAATGCCCATCGCCACCCCTTCCGGGTTTTTATGCACCAGAAGCTCGCAGCCGTAGGCTTTCGCGGTACGGTCGCGGAACTCGTACATTTCGCGGAATTTCCAGCCGGTATCCACGTGCAGCAGCGGGAACGGCAGCGTACCTGGATAAAACGCTTTACGCGCCAGATGCAGCATGACGCTGGAATCTTTACCGATGGAGTACATCATCACCGGGTTAGAAAACTCGGCGGCCACTTCGCGGATAATATGGATACTCTCCGCTTCAAGCTGCCGCAGGTGTGTAAGACGTTTTTGGTCCATAACCGTTCCTTAAGCCAAATTTACGACAGAAGAACCAAAGCCTTCTGCATCGGTTGTGTTCTGAAACCAGGCGAGCGTGCTGTGCAGCTGCACCACTTCCCCCACCACAATCAGGGCGGGCATCGGGGCGTCTTTCGCCAGGGTTGCAAGATGTTCCAGCGTGCCCGTCGCAACGTGCTGATCGACGCGCGTGCCGCGAGAAATGACGGCAACGGGCGTCGTCGCCTCGCGACCGTGCTGAATAAGCTGTTCACTGATGTCTGCCGCCTTCATCGTGCCCATGTAGATCGCCAGCGTCTGGCGGCTCTGGGCGAGATGCGACCAGTCGAACGGCGTGCTGTCGGCCTTGTAGTGGCCGGTTACAAAGGTCACGCTCTGGGCGTAATCGCGATGGGTCAGCGGAATACCGGCGTAGGCCGTCACCGCAGAGGCCGCCGTGATGCCGGGCACCACCTGGAACGGTACGCCCGCCTCGGCTGCCGCCTGCAGCTCTTCACCGCCGCGACCGAAAATAAACGGATCGCCCCCTTTCAGGCGCACCACGGTTTTACCCGCTTTGGCGGCATCAACCAGCATCTGGTTGGTGTCGTGCTGTGGCACCGAGTGCTCGCCAGCCCGTTTGCCGACGCAGATTTGCTCCGCGTCGCGACGGATCAACTCGCGCACGCCGTCGGTGACCAGATGGTCGTAGAACACCACGTCCGCGTCCTGCAAAACCTGCAGGCCACGCAGCGTCAGCAGCCCGGCATCGCCCGGCCCTGCCCCCACAAGAATGATCTCCCCGCTCGTGTTGCCGGGGTTATCCAGTTCGTCTTCGAGGATTTTCTGCGCCGCCGTTTCATTACCGGCATGCATCAGGCTGGCAAAGCGGCCGCGAAACACGCGCTCCCAGAAGCGACGGCGTTCCGTCACGCTGGTCAGGCGGTTTTTCAGGTGGTCACGCCAGAAGCTGGCTTTTTCCGCCATGCGCCCGAGGCTGGTCGGCAGCAGCGCTTCGATTTTTTCCCGCAGCACGCGCGCCAGCACCGGCGCGGTGCCGCCGGAGGAGATCGCCACCAGCAGCGGCGAACGGTCAACGATCGACGGGAAGATAAACGAGCATAAAGGCTGGTCGTCCACCACGTTCACCAGACGGTGACGGACCTGGGCGGCTTCAGAGACACGCCGGTTCAGTTCCCGATTTTCAGTTGCCGCAATCACCAGCACCACGCTGTCGAGTTGTGACTCGTCGAAATCCGCCTCTTCAACGACACGCACCTGTGCCCCTGCACGCTGCAGAAACGCGATTTTGCGATCGGCAATTTCACCCGTGCCGACAACCAGTACCGGTCGGTCTTTTAAGGCGGCAAAAAGGGGCAGATAGTCCACAGGCAACAACTCACTAACAACGAGGAATAGAGGGACTATAGGGGGCGGCTTAGATCGAATGAAATTACGAATTGGAATGAGTAGTTACTCAATGGAATAACGACGTGAAAAAGCAAATACCAAAAAGTGCTTAACTCGCGACATTTCGGGCATTTAAGAGCAATTCAAATTGTGTATGGACGATCACAGTTTCATACTATGCACGTTATTATTTTGCTCTGTTTTTAAGGACTCACTATGTTTTCCGCAACGCGCCACCGTATTGCTGCCCTGGCGCTCGGCGTTTGCTTTATCCTTCCGGCTCAGGCAAAAAATCAACCTTATGGTGAAATCGCCACTATGCAGGCGCGGCATATTGCGACGGTTTTCCCTGGCCGCATGACCGGTTCACCCGCGGAGATGCTCTCCGCCGACTATATTCGCCAGCAGTTTGCACAGATGGGCTACCAGAGTGATATTCGCTCGTTTCACAGCCGCTACATCTATACCTCACGCAATAAAACGCAGAACTGGCATAACGTGACCGGCAGTACGGTGATTGCAGCGCACGAAGGAAAGGCGGCTGAGCAGATCATTATCATGGCTCACCTGGATACCTACGCGCCAATGAGCGACGCCGATATTGATAATAACCTTGGGGGACTGACGCTGCAGGGTATGGACGACAACGCAGCGGGTCTCGGCGTGATGCTTGAACTGGCTGAACGCCTTAAGAATATTCCGACGAAATACGGTATTCGCTTTGTGGCGACCAGCGGCGAAGAAGAAGGGAAACTCGGCGCTGAGAATCTCCTTAAACGGATGAGCGCCGAGGAGAAGAAAAATACGCTGCTGGTGATTAACCTCGATAACCTGATCGTGGGCGATAAGCTCTATTTTAATAGCGGACAGAGCACGCCGAGCAGCGTGCGTAAACTCACCCGCGACCGCGCGCTGGCGCTTGCCCGTACGCATGGCGTCTATGCCGCGACAAACCCAGGCGGTAACCCGGATTATCCAAAAGGCACTGGCTGTTGTAATGACGGAGAAGTGTTTGATAAGGCAGGCATTCCGGTGCTGTACGTCGAGGCGACGAACTGGGCGCTGGGCAAAAAAGATGGCTATCAGCAGCGCGCTAAATCGAAAGCGTTCCCGGACGGGACCAGCTGGCATAATGTGCAGCTGGATAACCAGCAGCACATAGACAGTGCCCTGCCGCAGCGGATTGAACACCGCAGCCGCGACGTGGTGAAGGTGATGCTGCCGCTGGTGAAGGAGCTGGCGAAAGCGGGGAAAGCCTGAGGTTTTTAAGTATAGCGCGGCCTGATGCCCTCACCCCACCCCTCTCCCACCGGGAGAGGGAGGATAAAGGATTACCCTTCGTGTAGCCCGCACTCGCGCTTCAGCCCAAAGAATCGCGTCTCTTCTTCCGCCATTCCCGGTTCCCATTTGCGCGTGGTGTGGGTGTCGCCCACCGACAGGTAGCCCTGGTCCCACAGCGGATGGTATTTCAGCCCGTGTTTTTGCAGATACTGATAGACCGTCCGGTTATCCCAGTCGATAATCGGCAGCACTTTAAACACGCCGCGCTGAACCGCCAGCACCGGTAGCGTGGCGCGGCTTCCCGACTGCTCGCGGCGCAGGCCGGCAAACCAGGTCTGCGCGTTTAGCTCTTTCAGCGCCCGGTTCATCGGCTCAACTTTGTTGATCTCATTGTATTTTTCAATGCCCTCAACGCCCTGCTCCCACAGCTTGCCGTAGCGCGCCTCCTGCCAGGCCGCGCTTTCCGTTGCGCGGTAGACTTTGAGGTTCAGCCTGAGCTTGTCCGTCAGCTCGTCAATAAACTGATAGGTTTCCGGGAACAGGTAGCCGGTATCGGTGAGGATCACCGGAATGTCCGGACGGATCTGATTCACCAGATGCAGGCTGACTGCCGCCTGAATACCAAAGCTCGACGAGAGTACATAGTCTCCCGGCAGGTTTTCCAGCGCCCACGCCACGCGCCCTTCGGCATCCAGCGTTTCAAGGTGGGCGTTAGTTTCTGAAAGCTGAAGAATGCGTTCGACTTTTGGCAGTTCATTCAGGGCATTTAGATCGAGTACGGACATAATTACCTCTCGTGGTTACTCCCAGAAATCCCTTGCGGGATCGAGCACCGGGCGAATGATGCCCGCACGCACCGTAAAGTCGCCGAAGCCTTCACCCGCTTCGCGCTCTTTCGCCCAGCGCCCGACAAGCTCGTCGATGGAATCAAGAATTTCCGTCTCGGTGATGTTCTCGCGGAACATGCGCGGAATGCGCGTGCCGATACGGTTACCGCCCAGGTGCAGGTTATAGCGACCCGGCGCTTTGCCTACCAGCCCCAGTTCGGCCAGCATCGCTCGACCGCAGCCGTTCGGGCAGCCCGTCACGCGCATAACAATATGCTCGTCCGGAATACCGTGTTTTTCCAGAATCGCTTCCACTTTATCGGTGAATGACGGCAGGAAACGTTCCGCTTCGGCCATCGCCAGCGGGCAGGTCGGGAACGACACGCAGGCCATCGAGTTTTCACGCTGCGGTTTGACCGCATCCATCAACCCGTGATCGCGCGCCAGCTTCTCGATCTTCGCCTTCTGGCTCTCCGGCACGCCGGCAACGATCAGGTTCTGGTTAGCGGTAATGCGGAACTCGCCTTTGTGGATCTTCGCAATTTCCAGCAGACCGGTTTTCAGCGGACGGCCCGGATAATCCAGAATACGACCGTTTTCAATAAACAGCGTCAGGTGCCATTTATTGTCGATCCCTTTCACCCAGCCGATGCGATCGCCGCGACCGGTGAATTCGTAAGGGCGGATCGGCTCAAATTTTATCCCCGCGCGACGCTCCACTTCCTCTTTGAACGTCTCCACGCCCACGCGCTCCAGGGTGTATTTGGTTTTCGCGTTTTTACGATCGGTACGGTTGCCCCAGTCGCGCTGGGTGGTCACCACCGCTTCTGCCACGGCCAGCGTGTGCTCCAGCGGCAGGAAACCGAACTCGCTTGCGGTGCGGGCGTAGGTTTTCTTGTTACCGTGCTCAATAGACAGGCCGCCGCCCACCAGCAGGTTAAAGCCAATCAGCTTGCCGTTTTCGGCAATCGCCACGAAGTTCATGTCGTTGGCGTGCAGATCGATATCGTTCTGCGGCGGGATCACCACGGTAGTTTTAAACTTACGCGGCAGGTAGGTCTGACCGAGGATCGGTTCTTCGTCGGTGGTGGCGACTTTCTCCTGATCGAGCCAGATCTCCGCGTAGGCGCGGGTGCGCGGCAGGAGGTGCTCGGAGATCTTCTTCGCCCACTCATACGCTTCGGCGTGCAGCTCGGACTCGTACGGGTTCGAGGTGCAGAGCACGTTACGGTTCATGTCGTTGGCGGTCGCCAGCGCGTCCAGCCCGACGGAGTGGAGCATCTGGTGAACCGGCTTGACGTTCTTCTTCAGAATGCCGTGGAACTGGAAGGTCTGACGGTTGGTCAGGCGGATGCTGCCATAAATTGTATTTTCACCGGCAAACTTGTCGATCGCCTGCCACTGTTTGGTGGTGATCACCCCGCCCGGCAGGCGGCAGCGTAGCAGCATGGCGTGGCGAGGCTCCAGCTTCTGTTCAGCGCGCTCGGCGCGGATATCGCGGTCGTCCTGCTGATACATGCCGTGGAAGCGGATCAACAGGAAGTTGTCGCCTTTGAAGCCGCCGGTGAGACCGTCATTCAGATCTTCAGCAATGGTGCCGCGCAGATAGTTGCTTTCCAGCTTCATGCGCTCGGCGTCTGTCAGTTTACCTTCGACCACCAGTGGCCCTGGATGTTTTTCGCTCATTAGTAGACATCTCGCTGATAACGGCGCTCAACGCGCAGCTCACTTAAAAATTCATCCGCCGCTTCGGCATCCATACCGCCGAACTCGGCAATCACTTCCAGCAGTGCCTGCTCAACGTCTTTCGCCATGCGATTGGCGTCGCCGCAGACATAAATGTGGGCACCGTCATTGATCCAGCGCCACAGCTCTGCGCCCTGTTCGCGCAGTTTGTCTTGTACGTATATTTTTTCTTTCTGGTCGCGGGACCAGGCCAGGTCAATGCGGGTCAGTACGCCTTCTTTGACGTAGCGCTGCCACTCAACCTGGTAGAGGAAATCTTCGGTAAAGTGCGGGTTGCCGAAGAACAGCCAGTTTTTGCCCGGCGCTTCGTCTGCAGCACGCTGCTGCATGAAGGCGCGGAACGGCGCAATGCCGGTGCCCGGTCCAATCATGATGACCGGGGTCTCAGGGTTCGCCGGCAGGCGGAAGTTGTCGTTGTGCTCGATAAAGACGCGCACTTCGCCCTCTTCTTCCACGCGATCGGCCAGGAAGCTTGACGCGCCACCCGCGCGAGCGCGGCCTTCGATGTCGTAGCGCACCACGCCGACGGTAACGTGAACTTCGCTTTCCACTTCCGCCTGGGAAGAGGCAATGGAGTACAGGCGTGGGGTCAGCGGACGCAGCAGACCGATCAGCGCGTCGGCATCCAGCTGTGCCGGAGAAAAACGCACCATATCGACAATCGGCGTTGTCGCGGCGTAATGCTGCAGCTTCGCCTTATCGCCCACCAGCGGCAGCAAGGATTCGCTGCGCGTTAAGGTGGCGTAATTTTCAACGATATTCGGGGTGTTTACCGTCAGCTCGAAATGCCACTGCAGCGCCTCGGAGAGCGGCAGCGTTTTGCCCTCCACGGTGACAGGCTCATCACCCTTCAGCCACAGCAGCTCGACCAGCTCTTTCACCAGCGCCGGATCGTTCTGATACCAGACGCCCAGCGCATCGCCAGGCTGATAGCGCAGGCCGGAGTCGCCAAGATCGATTTCAATATGGCGCACGTCTTTTTCCGAGTCGCGACCGGTAATTTTCTGGTTCACCGACAGGCTCGCCGTCAGCGGCGCCTCTTTGGTGTAGGGGCTGGTGTGGATCTCATTGACGGTGCCCGCAGCGGTTACGGCAGCCTGCGCCGGGGTCTCTTTCGGGACGCGGGCTTTCAGCACCTCAACGATGCGCGCGCGCCATTCGGCGGCGGCCGTCTGGTACTCGACATCCGCATCCACGCGATCCAGCAGGCGCTCCGCGCCCAGCTCCGCCAGCTTGCTGTCGAAGTCTTTACCGGACTGGCAGAAGAATTCATAGGAGGTATCACCCAGGCCAAATACGGCAAACGCAGTGCCATCCAGCTTCGGCGCTTTTTTCGAGAACAGGAACTTATGCAGCGCCACCGCTTCTTCAGCAGGTTCACCTTCACCCTGCGTAGAAGCCACCACCACCAGCAGTTTTTCTGACGCGATTTGCTTGAATTTATAATCCCCGGCGTTGACCAGGTTCACGTTCAGTTTGGCGGCCAGCAGGTCGTCACGCAGCGCTTCGGCCACGCGGCGTGCGTTGCCCGTTTGCGAGGCGCTGATCAGCGTAATGGCCGGAATTTCCACGGCCGTTGCCGGTGCGCCCGCCACAGCGCCAGGCTGCTGGTTGAGCATTCCCCAGAAATAACCGGAGACCCAGGCAAGCTGAGTGGGAGAAAAATCAGAGGTGGCAGCCTGAAGGCGCGCCAGTTGCTCCGGGTTCAGGGGAAGCAAATTTGAAGGTGGGGCCTGTGTTGTCATGCGTCGTTATGTTCCAGTAGCCAAGCGGACTTTAAGCGAATAAATCCAAACTGAAGATAAGGTTAACGGCGTGGATAATAACAATTAAAGAAGGGATGGAAATAATAAATAACCAAATGGACTAACCTGTTTTAGTTATCGTTCTTAACGATAAAAACGATTAAATAACCTAATGAAATACAACAACAAAAACAGATAATGCCCCTGAATGTGAGGCTGGTGTCGTTCAGAGCCGTTTTAGTTAATGCTAAAAATTGTGCTTTCCGGTACTATGCGGCGGTTTTTTCCGCATTACTGAGAGCGATCATGTCCACCACACTGTTTAAAGATTTCACCTTCGAAGCCGCCCACCACCTTCCGCATGTGCCTGAAGGGCATAAATGCGGCCGCCTGCACGGGCATTCGTTCATGGTGCGTCTTGAGATCACCGGTGAAGTTGATCCGCATACCGGTTGGATCATGGACTTTGCCGAGCTGAAAGCCGCGTTTAAGCCGACCTACGATCGTCTGGATCACTACTACCTGAATGAAATCCCGGGTCTTGAAAACCCGACCAGCGAAGTGCTGGCAAAATGGATTTGGGATCAGATGAAGCCGCTGGTACCGCTGCTGAGCGCGGTGATGATCAAAGAGACCTGCACGGCAGGCTGCGTGTATCGCGGAGAGTAAAAAAAAGCCCGGCAAACCGGGCTTTTTTTTAGGCAATATTCAGGTACTTGTGCGTCTGCATCGACAGGCGCCAGTTGCGCGCAATGCAGGTTTCAATGCACAGGCGCGTCGCATCCTCTTTCTGGCTGATCGGCTGCAGGGCAATCACCCGCTGCTTCTCATCCGTCAGCGTTGCCAGCAGTTCATCCAGCGCTTCGATATCACGCACGCGCCCTACCGGGTGCTTGATTTCATCCGCGCGCTCCAGCGCCTGAGACAGCACGTCATACCCGCCGCGCATATTCACTTTTGGCGATACCGTCACCCAGGTGGTGTGCGAGCAGCGCACTTCATGGGTGCCGCTGGTCTCGATCTGGCAGCTGTAGCCGTTCTTTTCGAGCAGCTCGGTCAGCGGCGTCAGATCGTGGATGCAGGGTTCACCGCCGGTGATCACGACGTGGCGCGCCGTCCAGCCCTGACGACCAATAATGGCCAGCAGATCCTCTGGACTGCCCGCGCCCCACTTATCGCTCTCTTTGGTTTTCGCCAGAATGCTAAACAGCGACACTTCCCGATCTGCGAGCTTATCCCACGTATGTTTGGTATCACACCAGGCACAGCCAACCGGGCATCCCTGTAAACGAATGAAAATAGCGGGAACGCCGGTAAAGTAACCCTCGCCTTGCAGGGTCTGGAACATCTCGTTAATCGGGTACTGCATAGTCATCTCAGTAAAGGGGATAAACGATAAGTATCGCAGATCCCCGCCGGATGGTCATGCTCCATCGGTGCTTTGCGCGCTAATCGCCGCCATAAAGCGCGCGGTAATTTGCTGTGGACGGGTAATCGCCCCGCCGACAACGACCGTATGCGCACCCAGCGCCAGGCATCTGGCCGCGCGTTCAGGCGTATCCACATTGCCTTCGGCAATCACCGGAACCGTCACGACAGCCAGCACGGCCTTCAGGAACGCGCAGTCGTTCTCCGGAAGCGAATGGCCCGCCGTTTCCGCCGTATAGCCATAAAGCGTGGTGCCGACGCAGTCAAAGCCAAGCGCCTGCGCCGTCACGGCCTCGTCTACCGTGGAAATATCCGCCATCAGCAGTACCGAGGGATAAGGCGAGCGGATGCGCGTGACCAGCGTTTCCAGGGATTCCCCACCGGGACGCTCCCGCGCCGTCGCATCAAGCGCAATGATTTCCGGAGAGACGGCCATCAGCTCATCCACCTCCTTCATCGTGGCGGTGATGAACACCTCACTATCTGAATAATCCCGTTTGATGATGCCGATAACCGGTAAGGACACCTGCTGCTTAATGGCTTTGATATCCACCACGCTGTTGGCGCGAATGGCGGCGGCCCCGCCCTGTGCCGCCGCCAGCGCCATCCGCGACATGATAAACGGGCTGTGCAGCGGTTCATTTTCCAGCGCCTGACAGGAGACGACCAGTTTTCCCTTCAGGTTATCCAGTACAGTTTTCATTACGATAAGATCTCTTCCACTTCGTTTTTGATAATCGTGACGTGCGGGCCATAAATGACCTGCACGCCGTTACCGCGCACGATGACGCCGCGCGCGCCGGTGGCTTTCAGCGCCGCGTCATTCACTTTGCTGCCGTCTTTCACCGTGACGCGAAGACGCGTGGCGCAGCAGTCCACCTCTTCGAGATTGTCTTTTCCGCCTAACCCGGCGATCACCGCAACGGCGCGCTCGCTCTGCGATAAGGCCACTTCATTGGCCATCGCCTCCCTTTCCCGACCCGGCGTGGCAAAATCAAAGCGGTTAATCAGATAGCGGAAAGTGAAGTAGTAGAGGAAGAACCAGGGCACGCCGACCAGCGGAACGAACATCCAGTTGGTTTTGGCCTCCCCCTGCAGGATGCCGAACAGCACGAAGTCAATAAAACCGCCGGAGAAGGTTTGCCCGATGGTGATGTGCAGCATGTGTGCGAGCATGAACGCCAGCCCGTCAAACAGCGCGTGAATGACGTAGAGCACCGGGGCAATAAACAGGAAGGAGAACTCGATGGGCTCGGTTATTCCCGTCAGAAACGAGGTTAACGCTGCGGAGAGCAGCAGCCCGGCAACGCGCTTTTTATTCTCCGGTTTAGCCGTGTGGTACATCGCCAGACAGGCGCCGAGCAGGCCAAACATCATCGTAATAAAGCGCCCGGACATGAAGCGTGACGTGCCTTCGTAAAACTGACGCGTCGTGGGATCGGCCAGCTGGGCGAAGAAGATCCGCTGCGTGCCCTCCACCAGGTGACCGTTGACAATCTCGCTGCCGCCGAGCGCGGTGGTCCAGAACGGCAGATAGAAGATGTGGTGCAGACCAAACGGGCCCAGCATGCGTAAAATGAAGCCGTACAGCAGGGTGCCCAGATAACCGGTGGCATCCACCAGCCCACCCAGACCAAAAATCAGCTTCTGGAAGTGCGGCCAGACCACGGTCATGAGCGCACCGACGAGTATCGCCGCCAGCGAGCTGATAATAGGGACAAAGCGCGAGCCGCCAAAAAAGCCCAGGAACTGCGGAAGCGCTATCTTGTTAAAACGGTGGTGCAGCGCGCAGGTCACGAGACCAATCACCACGCCGCCAAACACGCCGGTTTCCAGCGTCTGAATGCCCAGCGTCATGCCCTGCCCGACGGCACCGGGGTTTTCGTGCGCCAGTTTGCCGGTGAGGATCAGCAGCGCGTTGATGGTGGCATTCATCACCAGAAACGCGAGTAGCGCCGCCAGCCCCGCCGTGCCCTTATCGCTTTTTGCCAGACCGACGGCCACCCCAACGGCAAACAGCACCGAGAGGTTCGCAAACACAATTGAACCGGCACTGCTCATGATGGTGAAAATGGCCTGAAGCCAGCTCACATCTAAAAATGGATAGGCCGCCAGCGTATTGGGGTTCGATAACGCCCCGCCGATACCGAGCAGCAGACCCGCCGCGGGCAACACGGCGATAGGCAACATAAAGGATTTGCCAAAGCGCTGCGCTTTTTCAAACCATCCCCCCGACGAAGCGCCACTGAATATTTGCATCATTTTTTCATCCCCCCGCTAAAAGATGAAAATTTTTATCACATTAATATTTAATAATGAAAATTATCATCAAAAACCAGGAGGCCGATCATACTTTTTTAAAATGACTGGCATCTTTCCCCCGCTTTCCGCCACACTAGTCGCAGTGAAACACATTAAGGACGTGGCATGTCGGACCATGAAAATCTGCTGCTGAAGCTCCGCCAGGAAGCTTCCGGGTACAGCCCAACGCAGCAAAAACTCGGCGAGTTTGTCCTGAGCGACCCTGCCCGGGTGCTCTACCTGACCATCACCGAGCTGGCGCGCGAGAGCCACACCAGCGAGGCCAGCGTGACGCGTCTTTGCCGGACGCTGGGCTGCAAGGGGTATAACGAATTTAAAATGGCGCTGGCGCTGGATATTCAGCAGGGCCAGCCCGCGCGTCAGGCGGGGGATGAGATTGACAGCGTGGTGGATGAGTCGGTTCAGGCTCTGCAGGATACCGCGAGACTCCTCGACCGCTCGCTACTTGAAAAGGCCGCACTGGCGCTGCACCAGGCGCAATCCGTGCAGATTTATGGCGTCGCGGCCAGCGCGATCCTCGGGGAGTACCTGCATTACAAGCTATTAAGGCTGGGTAAACCTGCACAGCTGTTTAGCGATATGCACCGCGCAGCCATGAATGCGACAACGCTTTCGGCAGAGACGCTGGTGGTGGCGATCTCCAGTTCCGGTTCAACGCGAGATTTGCTTCACGTGGTGAAACTTGCCCGCAAGCGAGGCGTGAAAGTTCTTGCGCTCAGCAACACGCCCCGCAGCCCACTGGCGTCTCTTAGCGATATGCAACTGGTGGCCGCCAAGCCAGAAGGCCCCCTTAGCGCAGGTGCGCTCAATGCCAAGGTTGGGGTGATGCTGCTGATCGAATTGCTGACGACATCCATGATTGCGCTGGATGGTCATTACGCTGACGTTAGCCAGCAAACGGCCAGCGCCACGCTTCCTCTTCTGCTCTGAAAACCATTCGCAGGCTTAATAAATAGCCTGCGTTTTATTTTTCCCAATTTCACTTAAGCAAGGCTCAATTCATTTATTTGATAAACGTTTGGTGTAACAAAATATTTTATTTATTACATTTTGAATTACACTCATCGCGCCACCGCCCTCGATAAAATCTATTTAAAATCATATGGTTGAAATATAAATATTAATAAATTGAATTTTTCCGCTCTCCGCACTGTCCAATATTTTCCCCTGATTTCCTTTCCTTAAAATAAGCTTAAGACGCTCTCGATTCCTGCGTTTTATTATTTAAATGCCGTTTACTTTTGCGCGCCTACAATCCGCCTCATCAATCATAATGAGACGGTATTAATGAAGATGTTATTGATTACAGGCGTGACCGGTTTTCTGGGCGGGGCAGTACTTGAAAAAATCCTGACCAGCGATCAATCCGTAAAACTCCTTTTGCTTGCCCGCGCCGACGATCCGCAGAGCGGGCTGGCGCGCGTGCAGGAGAACATGCGTAAGTTTAACGTTCCTGAGAAGAAGCTGGCCTCCCTGAGCGTGGATAATATCCTTATTGGTGACCTCAGCCACCCGGAAGCCTTTCTGAACGATCCCCGACTGGACCAGGTTACGCATGTCGTTAACTGTGCGGCAGTTGCGTCATTTGGGAATAACCCGCTGATCTGGAAGGTAAACGTCGAAGGTACCCTTGCGCTGGCGCGCCGCATGGAGCAGGTCGCAGGGCTGCAGCGTTTCCTGCACGTAGGCACCGCAATGTCATGCACGCCGGAGCAGGATTCGCTGGTCGCCGAAAGTGCGGAATTCAGAGAAAATGCTGAGCACCTGGTGGAATACACGTATTCGAAGTCAACCATCGAACAGCTGATGCGCCAGAAGTGCCCGAATCTGCCGCTGCTCATCGCTCGTCCGTCCATCGTCGTCGGCCATACCCGCCACGGCTGCACGCCGTCGAGCAGCATCTTCTGGGTCTTTAGCATGGGCCTGATGCTGCAGAAGTTTATGTGCTCGATGGAAGACCGGATCGACGTTGTCCCCGTGGATTATTGCGCCGATGCGATGTTAATGCTGCTCAACAGCAACGCGCGTCCGGGAGAAGTGGTACACATTTCTGCCGGGGAAGAGAATAGCGTTCGCTTTGCGGATATCGATCGGGCGATGGCGCAGGCACTGGAGAAAGCGCCTGTTGGCGATAAGTACGCGCAGGTCAGCTACGAAACGCTGGTCAAAATGCGCCGTGAGCTGAAAACAATTTTTGGCCCATGCAACGAACGTCTGATGCTGAGAGCCATGCGTTTATACGGTGCCTTTGCCACGCTGAACGTGCGCTTCAGCAACGATAAGCTGCTCAGCATGGGGATGCCAAAGCCACCCCGGTTTACGGATTATATTGCCCGCTGCGTGCAAACCACCCGGGGGCTAACCATTCCGGAGCAGATGGCGGTCGATTTTAAATAGCCAAAAAAAATGCCAGTCATTCGACTGGCATTTTCATTTTAAGGCTTAAGCAATTATGCCTGGCCTTTGATCTCTTTACGACCGTTGTAAGGCGCTTTTTCACCCAGCGCTTCTTCGATACGAATCAGCTGGTTGTATTTAGCAACACGGTCAGAACGGCTCATAGAACCAGTTTTGATCTGGCCAGCAGCGGTACCCACAGCCAGGTCAGCAATGGTCGCGTCTTCAGTTTCGCCAGAACGGTGAGAGATAACAGCGGTGTAGCCAGCGTCTTTCGCCATTTTGATCGCAGCCAGCGTTTCGGTCAGAGAACCGATCTGGTTGAATTTGATCAGGATGGAGTTAACGATGCCTTTCTCGATGCCTTCTTTCAGGATCTTGGTGTTGGTTACGAACAGATCGTCACCAACCAGCTGGATTTTGTCGCCCAGCACTTTGGTCTGGTATGCGAAACCATCCCAGTCAGACTCGTCCAGACCGTCTTCGATAGAAACGATTGGGTACTGTTTGGTCAGGTCTTCCAGGAAGTGAGTGAACTCTTCGGAGGTGAACGCTTTGTTGCCTTCGCCAGCCAGAACGTATTTACCGTCTTTGTAGAATTCAGATGCTGCACAGTCCATCGCCAGGGTGATGTCTTTGCCCAACTCGTAGCCTGCTGCTTTAACCGCTTCAGCGATAACAGCCAGTGCTTCTGCGTTAGAACCCAGGTTTGGCGCGTAGCCACCTTCGTCACCAACAGCAGTGTTCATACCTTTAGCTTTCAGAACTTTCGCCAGGTTGTGGAACACTTCAGAACCCATACGAACCGCTTCTTTCAGGGTTTTCGCGCCAACTGGCTGAATCATGAATTCCTGAATATCAACGTTGTTGTCTGCGTGCTCACCACCGTTGATGATGTTCATCATTGGTACAGGCATAGAGTATTTGCCTGGGGTGCCGTTCAGTTCAGCGATGTGCTCGAACAGTGGCATACCTTTAGCAGCGGCTGCTGCTTTGGCGTTCGCCAGGGAAACGGCCAGGATTGCGTTCGCACCGAAGTTAGATTTGTTTTCAGTACCGTCCAGATCGATCATGATCTTGTCGATGCCAGCCTGATCTTTGGCATCTTTGCCAACGATAGCCTGAGCAATAGGACCGTTAACAGCGCCAACCGCTTTCAGTACGCCTTTGCCCATGAAACGGGATTTGTCGCCATCACGCAGTTCCAGCGCTTCGCGGGAACCTGTAGAAGCACCTGATGGAGCAGCTGCCATACCGACGAAACCACCTTCCAGATGAACTTCGGCTTCAACGGTCGGGTTACCACGGGAGTCGATGATTTCACGACCGATGACTTTAACGATTTTGGACATTAGATTTTCCTCAGTACAAGTTAAACTAAAACTCCAGACAAACAACGCGTACCGTTGGTACGCGTTGCCGTTCTAACTTTTTTTACTTCGCCTGACGCTTCTGGTACTCGTTGGCGGCTTTAACGAAGCCTGCAAACAGCGGATGTCCATCACGCGGCGTTGAAGTAAATTCCGGGTGGAACTGGCAGGCGACAAACCACGGATGGTTTGGCACCTCGATGATCTCGACTAACTGATCATCCCCGGAGCGACCCGCAACACGCAGGCCCGCGGCTTCAATTTGTTTCAACAACATGTTGTTGACTTCATAGCGGTGACGATGGCGCTCGGTGATGACCGGCTCGCCGTACAGCTTGCGAACCACGCTATCGTCGGACAGCTGGCAGGCCTGTGCACCAAGACGCATAGTGCCACCCAGATCGCTCTTCTCGGTACGGACTTCAACGTTACCGTCTTCGTCACGCCATTCCGTAATCAGCGCCACTACAGGGTACTTACAGTCTGGCACAAATTCCGTAGAGTTCGCGTTTTCCATTCCCGCTACGTTGCGCGCAAATTCGATCAGCGCAACCTGCATACCCAGGCAGATGCCGAGGTATGGAATATTGTTTTCACGCGCATAGCGTGCAGTGGCGATCTTGCCTTCAACACCACGGTAGCCGAAGCCGCCAGGGATGAGGATAGCATCCAGATCTTTCAGAATTTCAACGCCACGTGTTTCAACATCCTGCGAATCAATCAGCTTGATGTTCACGGAGACGCGATTCTTCAGACCACCGTGTTTCAGCGCTTCGATTACGGACTTATAGGCGTCCGGCAGTTCGATGTACTTGCCGACCATACCGATAGTCACTTCGCCCGCCGGGTTAGCTTCTTCGTAAATAACCTGTTCCCATTCAGACAGGTTAGCTTCCGGACAGTTCAAGCTGAATCGTTTACAAATATAATCGTCCAGACCCTGTGATTTCAACAGGCCCGGGATTTTATAAATGGAATCGACATCTTTCATTGAAATAACGGCTTTTTCAGGCACGTTACAGAACAATGCAATTTTCGCACGTTCGTTCGCCGGGATTGCGCGATCGGAACGGCAAACCAGGATGTCAGGCTGAATACCGATGGAGAGCAGCTCTTTAACGGAGTGCTGAGTCGGTTTGGTTTTCACTTCACCTGCTGCCGCCATGTAAGGCACCAGCGTCAAGTGCATGAACAGCGCGTGTTCACGACCAATGTCTACCGCCAGCTGACGAATAGCTTCGAGGAATGGCAGGGATTCGATATCACCCACGGTGCCGCCGATTTCAACCAGCACAACGTCATGCCCTTCGCCACCGGCAAGGACACGCTCTTTGATTGCGTTAGTGATGTGTGGGATAACCTGCACGGTCGCGCCCAGGTAGTCACCGCGGCGCTCTTTACGCAGAACGTCAGAGTAGATGCGGCCAGTCGTAAAGTTGTTACGACGGGTCATTTTGGTACGAATGAAACGCTCGTAGTGGCCAAGATCCAGATCGGTTTCAGCGCCGTCTTCAGTAACGAACACTTCCCCGTGTTGGGTTGGGCTCATGGTGCCAGGATCGACGTTGATGTACGGATCCAGTTTCATCATGGTCACATTGAGGCCACGGGCTTCAAGAATGGCTGCGAGGGAGGCTGCGGCAATGCCTTTACCCAGAGAGGATACGACCCCGCCGGTCACAAAAATATAGTTCGTTGTCATGCTGAACCTGAGAAGTTAGGGTGAAACGATGGAATAACCAGGACGGGAAAGTAGTATACCCGAACACGGCGAGCGCCACAAACTTTCATTCTCCGTCTCCATTCCAGGCCATGACAAACATAAGGAGTGAGAAAATAGCCCCTTTTGGGTAAATGTTTTTGACGCAAATCAAGCGCTTGTCATTTAAAAAATCACACAAATTGCGCTTGATCGCAAAATTCCGTTAGAGATCAGATTCCTGGCGTTTTACTTCCTGCCAGACTTCTTCCATAGCGTCGAGATCAATTCCGGTCATTTCCAGGCCGCGCGAGGCCACAATCCGCTCTACTTCACGAAAGCGTCGTTCGAATTTCAGGTTGGCTTTTTGCAGGGCGGTTTCCGCTTTTACCCCTAAATGGCGAGAAAGGTTGACGGTCGCGAACAGCAGGTCGCCCATCTCTTCCTCCAGCTTTGCTTCATCCACCACCGCCTGCTGCGCTTCGTGCATCACTTCGTCGATCTCTTCATGCACTTTACCCAGCACCGGTCCCAGTGAATCCCAGTCAAAACCCACGGCCGAGCAGCGTTTCTGAATTTTGTGGGCGCGCATCAGCGCGGGCAGGCTCAGCGGGATGTCGTCCAGCGCAGAGTGCTGGGACTTTTCAGCGCGCTCGGCGCTTTTTATCTGCTCCCAGCGGGCCAGCACCTCTGCGCTGTTTCCTGCGGTGGCATCGCCAAAGATATGCGGGTGGCGGCGCTCCAGCTTGTCGCTGATAGCGGCGCAGATATCCTCAAAGTTAAAGCGCCCTTCCTCCTGCGCCATCTGGGCGTAGAAGACCACCTGGAACAGCAGGTCGCCGAGTTCACCGCGCAGGTCATCAAAGTCCTCGCGGGAAATGGCGTCCAGCACCTCATAGGTCTCTTCGAGGGTATAGGGCGCGATGGTGGCGAAAGTCTGCTCTTTGTCCCATGGACAGCCGTTTTCCGGGTCGCGCAGGCGTTTCATGATGCCAAGCAGGCGGTCGATTTGAGTCATGATTATGTCCTGATAAAAAAATGCCGGGTGGCGGCTTACGCCTTACCCGGCCTACAAAAGAGGGAAATCTTAACCGCCGTGCAGACGACGCGCGTCAATCACATCCGGCACCTGGTTCAGCTTGCCCAGCACGCGGCCGAGCACCTGCAGGTTGTAGATTTCGATGGTCATATCGATGGTGGCAAGCTGCTCGCGAGTATCGCTGCGGCTGGCAACGCCCAGCACGTTGACCTTCTCGTTGGCGAGAATGGTGGTGATATCGCGCAGCAGGCCGCTGCGGTCGTTGGCGGTAACGCGCACCACCAGCGAGTAACCGGCGGAGTAGCTCTCACCCCAGACCGCCTCCACGATGCGCTCCGGCGCATGGGACTGCAGCTCCGCAAGCTGGTCGCAGTCGGAGCGGTGGATAGAGATCCCGCGCCCCTGAGTGATAAAGCCGACGATGTCGTCACCCGGAATCGGCTGGCAGCAGCGGGCGATGTGGTGCATCAGGTTGCCCACGCCCTCAACCACCACGCGGCCGTTGTCTTTGCTGCGCTGCTGCGGGGCATAGGTTTTCTGCTGCAGCTGCTTCAGCGCCGCCGCGTCCTGTTCCTCCGCGCTAGGCTTGTTGAACTGCGCCTGCAGGAAGTTGACCATCTGATTAAGACGGATATCACCGCCGCCAATCGCCGCCAGCAGCTCGTCCAGCTCGTTGAAGTTGTAGCGCGGCAGCAGGAACTTTTCCGCCTCTTTCAGGCTGATCCCGATATGCTCCAGCTCGTCGTCGAGGATCTGGCGACCGGCAAGAATGTTTTTGTCACGATCTTGCTTGCGGAACCAGGCGTGGATTTTAGAGCGCCCGCGGCTGGTAGTGACGTAGCCCAGGTTAGGGTTAAGCCAGTCGCGGCTCGGGTTAGGCTGCTTCTGGGTAATGATTTCAATCTGGTCGCCCATCTGCAGCTGGTAGGTAAACGGTACGATACGTCCACCGATCTTCGCCCCGATGCAGCGGTGCCCCACGTCGCTGTGGATGTGGTAAGCAAAATCGAGCGGCGTAGAGCCGGCCGGCAGATCGACAACGTCCCCTTTCGGGGTAAAGACGTAGACGCGGTCATCAAAGACCTGGCTACGCACCTCATCGAGCATCTCGCCGGAGTCGGCCATCTCTTCCTGCCACGCAATCAGCTTGCGCAGCCAGGCAATGCGGTCTTCATGGCCAGAACGCGCTCCGCCCGAGGTACCTTCTTTATATTTCCAGTGCGCGGCAACGCCCAGCTCGGCGTCTTCATGCATCTGTTTGGTGCGGATCTGAATCTCGACCGTTTTGCCGCCGGGGCCAAGCACCACGGTATGAATGGACTGATAGCCGTTTGGTTTGGGGTTCGCGACGTAGTCATCGAACTCATCCGGCAGATGGCGGAAGTGAGTATGTACTATACCCAGCGCGGCGTAGCAGTCCTGCAGACGCTCCGCCACGATACGCACGGCGCGCACGTCAAACAGCTCGTCAAAGGCGAGGTGTTTCTTCTGCATTTTGCGCCAGATGCTGTAGATATGCTTAGGTCGACCGTAAACTTCGGCACGCACATTCTCTTCTTTCATCGCCTGGCGCAGGCCGCCGACAAATTCCTCGATATAGTGCTCGCGGTCGATACGGCGCTCGTGCAGAAGTTTAGCAATGCGCTTATATTCTGCCGGATGCAGGTAGCGGAAGCAGTAATCTTCCAGCTCCCATTTCAGCTGACCAATCCCTAAGCGGTTCGCCAGCGGGGCATAAATGTTCGTACACTCTTTTGCGGCCAGCACGCGCTCGTCTTCCGGCGCATCTTTGACCTCGCGCAGGTGGGCAATACGCTCGGCCAGCTTGATGACCACGCAGCGGAAATCATCCACCATGGCAAGCAGCATCCGGCGGACGTTATCAACCTGCTCAGAGGAGACGGAGTCGGTATGCGCGGCTTTAAGCTGGCGGATAGCCGCCATATCGCGCACGCCGTGGATCAGCGCAACGACGGATTTCCCGACGCTGTCGCGCAGCACATCTTCGCTGACCACGTCCGCATCCGCGAGAGGGAACAGCAGCGCGGCCTGCAGGGTTTCGATGTCCATGTTCAGCATGGACAAGATTTCCACCATCTCCACGCCGCGCCATAAGAGAAGATCGGCATCCGGGTGTCCCTGCGTGGTGCGCAGACAGTAGGCCCAGGTTTCGGTTAAGCGTTCACACGACTGCTGGCTGGAAATTCCCAGACTTGCGATCCATTTTTGTGGGTCAAACTCCCCAGCTTTATTGAGATGTGCACTTCTTACCGCAACCATTGTCCTCTCCTTTAGGGACCAGGGCCTGTCGAAGTCGACAAGCCAAACAAATTAGATGTGCTCGAACAACACCATCGATTCCAGATGTCCAGTGTGCGGGAACATGTCCAGCATTGCCAGACGCTGAATCTGGTAACCCGCGCTGAGTAACGCCTCACTGTCCCGGGCAAGCGTTGCCGGGTTACAGGAAACATAGACCACACGCTTTGGCGCGAGTTTAATAATATGTGCCATCACGCCCGGGGCACCGGCACGCGCCGGGTCGAGCAGGATTTTATCAAAGCCCTGCTGTGCCCAAGGCTGTTGGGTGACATCTTCCTCAAGATTTTGATGAAAGAATGTCACATTTTGCAAGCCGTTCTGCCGCGCGTTCTCCTGCCCTTTCGCCACCAGCGCCTCAACGCCTTCCACGCCGACGACGCTTGCCGCTCTGCGCGCCAACGGCAGAGTAAAGTTACCCATGCCGCAGAACAGATCGAGCACCCGGTCAGTGGGCTGTACGTCAAGCCATGCCAGGGCGTTCGCCACCATCTGCTGGTTTACGCCGTCGTTGACCTGAATGAAATCCCGCGGGCTGTACGTTAAGCGTAGCCCGTCTGACGCATACCAGGGAGCTTCACCTGTTACCTGTTCAAGTATCTCGCTTTGCGGCGCGAGGAAAAGCGCAAGCTCATGAGAATGCGAAAAGCGTTCCAGTTTTTCGCGATCTTTTTTCGACAGTGCCGCGGTGTGGCGCAGCACCATCAGCGGGCCATTGTTCGCCAGCACCAGTTCAACGTGGCCCAGTGAACGCACCCCGTCGAGCGATGCAAGACAGCGGTGCACGTCAGGAAGCAATGCCTCAAGATGGGGCGCCAGAATGGGGCACTGCTTCACGTCAACAATATCGCTGGAGGCCGCTTTGCGAAAACCCATCTCCAGCCGCGCCGTTTTAGGCTGATAGCTCAGGCTAAGACGCGCGCGGCGGCGATAGCCCCAGGGCTCATCGGCGATAATTTCGTTAACGTCGTGCTTCAGCAGACGCGCCAGGGCCTGGCTTTTACTTTTTTGCTGTAATTCTGTGCTCGCATGCTGTTGCTGGCAGCCGCCGCACACGCCAAAATGGGGGCAGCGGGGCGCCACGCGCTGCGGGCTATCGTTGAGGCGACGCTTCACCTGTCCGCGTGCGTACTGGCGTTTGTCTTCCGTCAGCGTAATTTCTGCTCGTTCTGTTGGCAGCAAACCTGTTATAAACAGAGTCTTACCATTGTGACGAGCCACTCCCTGACCAAACGGATCAAGATCCGTGGCTTCAACAGTAATGATTTGACGCGTCGTCACGCGTCGCTTTGCAGAGTAGAATTGCGCCATCGCCGAGATTTTTCTCACATAAACATAATTATTTTAATTGTCCCATAACGGAACGCCATGACCAACTACAGCCTGCGCGCGCGCATGATGATTTTGATCCTCGCCCCCACCGTTCTCATCGGTTTGCTGCTGAGTATCTTCTTTGTCGTGCACCGCTATAACGATTTGCAGCGACAGCTGGAGGATGCAGGCGCCAGCATTATCGAACCGCTCGCCGTCTCAAGCGAGTACGGGATGAACCTGCAAAACCGCGAATCCATTGGTCAGTTAATCAGTGTGCTCCACCGGCGCCACTCGGAGATTGTTCGCGCCATTTCCGTCTACGACGAACATAACCGCCTGTTTGTCACCTCGAATTTTCATCTCGATCCGGCAACGCTGAAGATCCCGGACGGTACGCCCTTCCCGCGCCATCTCACCGTGTTGCGCCGTGGCGATATCATGATTCTGCGCACGCCGATCGTGTCGGAAAGCTATTCCCCCGATGAGTCTGCGCAATCCGATGCTAAATCCAGCAATAACATGCTGGGATATGTAGCGCTGGAGCTGGATCTCAAGTCGGTACGGCTGCAGCAGTACAAAGAAATTTTTATCTCTGGCGTGATGATGCTGTTCTGCATTGGTATTGCGCTGATCTTCGGCTGGCGTCTGATGCGCGACGTAACAGGCCCCATCCGTAATATGGTTAACACCGTTGACCGCATCCGCCGGGGACAGCTCGACAGCCGCGTGGAAGGATTTATGCTGGGCGAGCTGGATATGCTGAAAAACGGCATTAACTCGATGGCGATGTCGCTGGCGGCCTATCATGAAGAGATGCAGCATAACGTTGACCAGGCCACCTCTGACCTGCGCGAAACGCTGGAGCAGATGGAGATCCAGAACGTTGAGCTGGATCTGGCGAAAAAGCGCGCTCAGGAAGCGGCGCGTATTAAGTCTGAGTTCCTGGCCAATATGTCGCACGAGCTGCGCACGCCGCTCAATGGCGTGATCGGCTTTACCCGCCTGACGCTAAAAAGTGAGCTTAATCCGACTCAGCGCGATCACCTGCACACCATTGAACGTTCGGCCAATAACCTGCTGGCGATCATTAACGACGTGCTGGACTTCTCCAAGCTGGAGGCGGGCAAACTGATTCTGGAAAGTATTCCGTTCCCGCTGCGCAGTACGCTCGATGAAGTGGTGACGCTGCTCGCGCACTCCTCGCACGACAAGGGCCTTGAGCTAACGCTCAATATTAAAAACGACGTGCCGGACAACGTCATTGGCGATCCGCTGCGCCTGCAGCAGGTCATTACCAATCTTGTCGGGAATGCCATTAAATTCACCGAAAGCGGCAACATCGACATCCTGGTAGAAAAACGCGCGATCAGTAATAACAAGGTACAGATTGAGGTTCAAATCCGCGATACCGGCATCGGCATTCCGGAGCGGGATCAGTCGCGTCTGTTCCAGGCCTTCCGCCAGGCAGATGCCAGCATTTCCCGCCGCCATGGCGGTACCGGGCTGGGGCTGGTGATCACGCAGAGGCTGGTGAACGAGATGGGCGGAGATATCTCTTTCCATAGCCAGCCAAACCGCGGCTCAACCTTCTGGTTCCACATTAACCTGGACCTCAATCCAAACGTGCTGACCGACGGCCCGGTGACGGACTGTCTGAAAGGGAAGCGTCTGGCCTACGTCGAGCCTAACGCGGCGGCGGCGCAGTGCGCGCTGGATATCTTAAGCACCACGCCGCTGGAGGTGGTTTACAGTCCAACCTTCTCAGCCCTTGCCGTTGATCATTACGACATTCTGCTGATGGGGATCCCGGTGACTTTCACCGGCGAGCTGACCATGCAGCAGGAGCGGCTGGCGAAAGCCGCGTCGATGACAGACTATCTGCTGCTGGCACTGCCCTGCCACGCCCAGATAAATGCGGAAGAGTTGAAAAACGACGGGGCGGCCGCATGCCTGCTTAAGCCGCTCACCGCGACTCGCCTGCTGCCCGCGCTCACGGAGTATTGCCGTCTTAGCCAGCACGCTCTGCCGTTGATTAACGATGAGCAAAAACTGCCCATGAGCGTGATGGCGGTGGATGATAATCCGGCAAACCTGAAGCTAATTGGCGTATTGCTGGAAGACCAGGTTCAGCACGTTGAGCTGTGTACCAGCGGCGCGCAGGCGGTTGAACTGGCTAAACAGATGCAGTTCGATTTGATTCTGATGGATATTCAGATGCCGGGCATGGATGGCATTCGGGCCTGTGAGCTGATCCACCAGCTCCCGCACCAGCAGCAAACGCCAGTGATTGCGGTCACCGCGCATGCGATGGCCGGTCAGAAAGAGAAGCTGCTGAGTGCCGGGATGAATGATTACCTGGCGAAACCTATCGACGAAGAGAAGCTTCATAACCTGCTGTTACGCTATAAGCCGGGTCATATTGGCGGGACGTACACGGTTTCCAGCGAACCGGTTGAAATCAGCGTCAACCAGAACGCGACCTTTGACTGGCAGCTTGCCCTGCGCCAGGCAGCAGGGAAACCCGATTTAGCGCGAGAGATGCTGCAAATGCTGGTCGCGTTTCTGCCGGAGATTCGGAACAAGGTTGAAGAACAGCTGGTGGGCGAGAACCCGGAAGAACTGCTGGAAGCGATCCACAAGCTGCACGGCAGCTGCGGCTACAGCGGCGTACCGCGACTGAAAAACCTCTGCCAGCTGCTGGAGCAGCAGCTGCGCGCAGGTACGCCGGAATCGGAGCTTGAACCGGAGTTCCTGGAGCTGCTGGATGAAATGGATAACGTAACGCGTGAAGCGATGAAGGTATTGGGGAGCTGAGGCGGGTGCGGTCTGATTTTCCCCTCACCCCGGCCCTCTCCCCAAAGGGCCGAGGGTCTATAACGTCCCCTCTCCCCTTTGGGGAGAGGGTGAACTACATCCCCTGCCCCACTTTCAGCACCGCCGCGATATTCCTTGCGGCCATCTGTACATTCGCGCTGGCATTTTCCAGCGCGTCCTCCAGCGAGCAGATGGTATAGAGCACGCTAAACACCGCGTCTAAGCCGTGATCGTGTACCACGCCAACGTCCGCCGTCAGGCTGCCCGCAATGCCGATAACGGGCTTATTAAAGCGTTTCGCCACTTTCGCCACCCCCACCGGCACTTTGCCGTGGATCGTCTGGCTGTCGATGCGGCCTTCCCCGGTGATCACCAGATCCGCATCGGCCACCTGGTCGGCCAGGTGTAGCGCATCGGTTACAATCTCAATGCCCTGGCGCAACTGTGCGCCACAAAAAGCGTACAGCGCCGCGCCCATGCCACCCGCCGCGCCGCCACCGGCAAGGTTGAGCACATCAATATCCAGATCCCGGCCAATGACTCTCGCATAGTGCGCAAGCGCGTTGTCCAGGGTGACGATCATCTCGGGCGTGGCGCCCTTTTGCGGGCCAAACACTGCTGACGCGCCATCCTTACCGGTGAGCGGATTCGTCACATCGCAGGCGACTTCTATCCGGCACTCCGCCAGACGCTTGTCGAGGCCGCTCAGGTCAATACGCGCGAGTCTACCCAGCTCGCCCCCGCCCTGCCCCAGCGGCTGTTCATTATCGTCCAGCAGCTTCGCCCCCAGCGCCTGCACCATCCCGGCGCCGCCGTCATTGGTGGCGCTGCCGCCGATACCGATGATGATATGCTTAACGCCCGCATCCAGCGCGTGGCGGATAAGTTCACCCGTACCCCAGGAGGTCGTTTTCAGAGGGTCACGCAGTGAAGGTACAACCAGCTCCAGACCGCTTGCCGCCGCCATTTCAATAAAGGCGCTCTGCTCGTCACCGGATATCCCATAAAACCCTTCCACTCGCTCGCCCAGCGGACCGGTCACCGGAACGTGCACAATGCGTCCCTGCGTTGCTGCGATCATCGCCTCAACTGTGCCTTCACCGCCGTCAGCGACCGGCAGTTTGACGTAAACCGCCTCAGGGAAAATCTCGCGAAAACCGCGCTCGATTGCTGTCGCAACCTCAAGCGCACTCAAACTTTCCTTATACGAGTCCGGTGCGATAACAATTTTCATAAGCCATCCTTACGCATAGTCGTTACGTTAAGCATACACCACGTAGAGAACCGCCAATGGGAGCGGTCCCAATGCGTTTATCGTACCATGCACGGACGTTTATTGTCGAATGTCCAGTCAGGGATCAGGTACTGCATCGCCATCGCGTCGTCGCGCGCGCCCAGACCGTGTTTTTGATACAGCTCGTGAGCCTTCATCACCTGGTCCATATCCAGCTCCACGCCAAGACCTGGAGTTGACGGTACCTGCACCATGCCACCTTTAATCTCAAACGGCTCTTTGGTGAGGCGCTGGTTACCCTCCTGCCAGATCCAGTGCGTGTCAATCGCGGTAATGGTGCCCGGCGCGGCGGCGGCAACGTGGGTGAACATCGCCAGCGACACGTCGAAGTGGTTGTTGGAGTGTGAACCCCAGGTCAGGCCAAACTCATGGCACATCTGCGCTACACGAACCGAGCCCTGCATCGTCCAGAAGTGCGGGTCTGCCAGCGGGATATCCACCGACTGCAGAGAGAGCGTGTGCCCCATCTGACGCCAGTCGGTGGCGATCATATTGGTCGCAGTCGGCAGCCCCGTGGCGCGACGGAATTCCGCCATGACTTCGCGGCCCGAGAAGCCTTTCTCAGCCCCGCACGGATCTTCCGCATACGCCAGCACGCCTTTCAGCTGTTTGCCAATGTTGATCGCTTCATCAAGCGACCACGCACCGTTCGGATCGAGCGTCACGCGCGCCTGCGGGAAACGTTTTGCCAGCGCGGTAATGGCTTCCGCCTCCTCTTCCCCGGCCAGCACGCCGCCTTTCAGTTTGAAATCATTAAAACCATATTTTTCATACGCAGCTTCCGCAAGGCGCACTACCGCATCCGGGGTCATCGCTTCTTCGTGACGTACGCGGTACCAGTCGCATCGTTCGTCCGGCTGGCTCTGGTACGGCAGCGGCGTCAGCTTGCGGTCGCCGACAAAGAAGAGATAGCCGAGCATCTCCACTTCACTGCGCTGCTGGCCCTCGCCCAGCAGCGAGGCAACGTTAACGCCCAGGTGCTGGCCCAGCAGATCCAGCATCGCGGCTTCAATGCCGGTCACCACATGGATAGTGGTGCGCAAATCGAAGGTTTGCAGGCCGCGGCCACCGGCATCGCGATCGGCAAAGGTGTTGCGCACGGTGTTGAGGACATTTTTGTACTCACCCAGCGTTTTTCCCACCACCAGCGGAATGGCATCTTCCAGCGTTTTGCGGATCTTCTCCCCGCCCGGAATTTCACCCACGCCGGTATGGCCGGCATTGTCCTTGATAATGACAATATTGCGGGTAAAAAACGGCGCATGCGCCCCGCTCAGGTTCATCAACATGCTGTCATGACCCGCGACCGGAATGATTTGCATGGAAGTGACGACAGGGGTAGTAAAAGTACTCATCGTGTAATCCTTTTATCAGTGACGTCCAAAAACAGGGCGCTTACGGTCAAATGTCCAGCCGGGAATAAGATACTGCATCGGACCCGCGTCGTTACGCGCGCCGCCCGGTAGCTTTTTATACGCCTCGTGGGCTTTATGGACCCGATCCCAGTCAAGCTCCACGCCCAGTCCGGGCGCATCGGGTACGGCAATTTTACCGTTTTTGATTTCCAGCGGATTTTTCGTCAGGCGGGCTTCGCCTTCCTGCCAAATCCAGTGGGTATCGATGGCTGTCGGGTTCCCCGGCGCCGCCGCGCCAACGTGGGTAAACATCGCCAGCGAAATATCAAAGTGATTGTTCGAGTGGCAACCCCAGGTCAGACCCCAGTCGTCGCACAGCTGCGCCACGCGCACCGCTCCTGAAAGCGTCCAGAAGTGCGGGTCCGCCAGCGGGATGTCGACGGCGTTCAGCATTACCGCATGGCCCATTTCGCGCCAGTTGGTGGCGATCATATTGGTCGCGACCGGCAGGCCGGTGGCACGACGAAACTCAGCCATCACCTCGCGGCCAGAAAAGCCCTGCTCAGCGCCGCACGGGTCTTCAGCGTAGGTCAGGACTTCCCTCAGCCCTTTGCACAGGCTAATCGCTTCATCCAGCAGCCATGCGCCGTTCGGGTCAACGGTGATGCGCGCCGCCGGGAAGCGTTTTTTCAGCGCCCGTGCCGTTTCAATCTCCTGTTCGCCGGGCAGTACGCCGCCCTTCAGCTTGAAATCCTTAAAACCGTAGCGATCCTGCGCCGCCTCGGCGAGGCGGACCACCGCCTCGCTGGAGAGCGCTTCCTGGTGGCGCAGCTGATACCAGTCGTGGTCGCCCGGTGAGCGGGCCAGATAGGGGAGATCGGTTTTATTGCGATCGCCAACGTAGAACAGATAGCCCAGCACGGTGACCGCATCACGCTGTTTGCCCGGCCCCAGCAGTTCGCAGACCGGAACGTTAAGGGCTTTACCGAGTAAATCCAGCAGCGCCGCTTCCAGGGCGGCCACCGCATTGACGCGCAGCTCGAACGTCCATGCGCCCTTGCCAAAGGTATCAAAGTCCGCCGACTGGTTACCCTTATGCACTCGCTGAACCACCTTGTTCAGGCGGGCGACCTCCTGGCCCACCACCTGCGGAATGGCATCGACCAGCGTCTGGTAAATCACCTCTCCGCCAGGGGCCTCGCCCACGCCGGTATTCCCTGCGCTGTCATTCAGCACGACGATATTCCGGGTAAACCAGGCGTTGTGCGCGCCGCCAATATTGAGCAGCATGCTGTCCTGACCGGCCACCGGTATGACCTTCATTTCAGTCACGGTTGGGCTCGATTGCGTTGTCATCAGCCGCGCTCCCCAACAGGTTTAAGTTCGACGCGTTTGATATCGCCTACCAGCACGAGGTAGCTCAGAACCGCCACCAGAGCATGCACGCCGACGTAGATCAGCGCGCCGTTGAAAGACCCCGTGGTGCCGACGATGTAGCCGATAGCGATTGGCGTGACAATCCCGGAAACGTTGCCGAACATATTGAACAGGCCGCCGCTCAGGCCGCTAATCTCTTTTGGCGCAGTATCCGCCATCACCGCCCAGCCCAGCGCGCCAATGCCTTTGCCGAAGAAGGCCATCGCCATAAAGCCGATAATCATCCACTCGGCGCTGACGTAGTTACAGAACACCATGGTCATGGAGAGCAGCATGCCGAGCACGATCGGCGTTTTCCGCGCGATATTCAGCGACCCCGTACGGCGCATCAGCCAGTCGGAAATTACCCCGCCAAGCACGCCGCCGATGAAGCCGCAGATTGCCGGGACCGAGGCGACAAACCCCGCCTTCAGGATCGACATGCCGCGCGCCTGCACCAGGTAAACCGGGAACCAGGTGATAAAGAAGTAGGTTAAGGCGTTGATACAGTACTGGCCGAGATAGATACCGATCATCATGCGCGAGCCGACGAGCTGTTTGATCTGCGCCCATTTCTGGCTGAACGGGACTTTTGCTTTCTCGGACTTCTGATCCATATTGATCAGCGCCCCGCCCTCGGCAATGTACTCCAGCTCTTTTTTGTTCACGCCAGGGTGCTGGTTGGGTTCGTGGATCACTTTCAGCCAGATAAAGCTGATGACGATCCCAAGCCCGCCCATGAAGAAGAAAACGTGCGACCAGCCCACCTCATGCGTCAACCAGCCCATAATGGGCGCAAAGATCACCGTCGCGAAATACTGGGCGGAGTTAAAAATTGCCACCGCCGTTCCCCTCTCCTGCGCCGGGAACCAGGCCGCGACAATGCGGCTGTTGCCCGGGAAGGAAGGTGCTTCCGCCAGGCCCACCAGGAAGCGCAGCGTAAAGAGCGCCACGATAATGCCGAAGCCGCTGAAGATATCGACGAAACCCTGCAAAAGGGTAAAAGCAGACCAGATAAAAATGGACCAGAAATAGACGCGTTTAGAGCCAAAGCGGTCCAGCAGCCAGCCGCCAGGAATTTGGCCGATGACGTAGGCCCATGAGAATGCAGAGAAAACGTAACCCATGCCCACCGGATCAAGGCCGATGTCTTTTGCCATTTCCGAGCCGGCAATCGACAGCGTGGCGCGGTCACCATAGTTAAAGGACGTGACGATAAACAGCATCACCACTATCCAGTAGCGGGCATTGGTGCGCTTTTCAGCGCTGCTCGCTGCGTGGCTTAATGTACTCATTGTTGCACTCCTGAAACATAGCTTTCGCCTGTTCATTCTGTACAGCACCGGTAGGGTAATCAGAATGAGATTAGTTTTGTCGTTTTAGTTCGGCCTGAAGCCGTTTTATCGTGACCGGAAAAGTATATGAAGGAGTGACGCGTCCTCTCACCGTGCAAAAACACAGTATTAAAGGACATGTGAGAGGTTGTTTATGGCATAAGCCCAGGTGAGTGGAAGGTGGTTCACGGAATTGGCGTTTGGTGCGGGGTGTATTGCCGGGTGGCGGCTACGCCTTACCCGGCTTACGAGACTATTTAAGGAGCGTTGCCCAGTGTTCAACCCACGGGTTCGACTCGCTTTCGGGTTCAGGATGCTCACCGGCATCGATCAGCAGCATCTCGCCGACGCGCTTAGCGCTCTGTTCCTGAAGAAGCGCATCGAACTGCTTACCGCCGCCGCAGAAGTTGGCGTAGGAGCTATCACCCAGGGCAATGATGCCGTAGTGAACGTCAGGCTGGTAGCCAAGCTGGTCTTTAATACCCTGGAAAAGCGGCACGATGCTGTCCGGCAGATCGCCCTGCCCGGTGGTGGAGGTCACCACCAGAATGTATTTATCTTTATACTTTTCCCAGTCCGCCAGCTCTGGATCTTCATAGACTGTGGCTTTATGGCCCCGGCTTGTCAAAATCGCCTCAGCCTCTTCCGCTACCAGCAGCGAGTTGCCGTACATCGTGCCGACAAAAATGCCTACTTCAGCCATGCTTTGCTCCCATGATTATTGCGCTTACCGTTCATCCTGAACGTTGCCTGATACAAACTCAACCCTTTCATTTTCGGGGAGTTGCCCCCGCCAGCCAAACTGTGACAGCGCCTGCATCCAGACGTCGTCCAGCCCCGCACGGATGATCAATGGTTCGCCGGTAAACGGGTGAGTCAGGCTAAGCTCGCTGGCGTGCAGCATTAAACGATTACAGCCAAAATGCTCTGCCGCGCTGCGGTTCTGGCGCAGATCGCCGTGCTTGCTATCGCCAATTATCGGGTGGCGCAGGTGCGCAAGGTGGCGACGAAGCTGGTGCTTGCGCCCGGTTTTGGGCAAAAGCTCAACCAGGCTGTAGCGTGTGGTGGGAAACTTGCTTGTTGCCACCGGCATTTCCGCGATCGCCATGCCGCGATAATCCGTCACTGCAGGCTGCGGACCTTTGTCATCCCGGGAAAATTTATCGGCGATTTTGTCCAGCTCCTCCACCAGCGGATAGTCGAGCGTGGCGGATTCGGTCAGCCAGCCACGGACGATCGCATGGTAGCGCTTCTGGATCTGATGCTGCTCGAACTGCTGTGCCAACAGGCGGCCCGCCTCGCTGGAAAGCCCCATCAGCAGCACGCCGGAAGTGGGCCTGTCGAGACGATGGGCGGTAAAAACATGCTGACCAATCTGGTCGCGCACGGTCTGCATCACCACCACTTTCTCGTCGCGATCGAGCCAGCTGCGGTGCACCAGCCAGCCAGACGGTTTGTTCACCGCTACCAGCCATTCATCCTGATAGAGGATTTCCAGCGTCATGCCTCATCACCGGCAAACAGGGCGTCCAGTTTTTCCAGCTCAATCAGCATGACAGCCCGAGCAGGGTGCGTCGCCTCAAGCGCCATTTCATAATAGGGAGAAACAGCAAACGCCTGCGGCAGCGGGTGGCCGCCTTCCAGCAGCGCGTGCATTCTCGGAATTAATACCCACTGGAGCCACTCGAACGGGGCCAGCGTATCCAGGCAGAATGGCTGGGTACTGGCGAACGCTTCCGGCTGCGGCGCAGTCTCCTGCCACAGCTGATGTTGGCGCAAAAGGGCTTCGATGGCGTGCAATTGAGCACGAACGCTATCGTGTTGCGTCATAGTAACCTCAACTGAAAAAGTGAACGGCGCGCAGCATAGCATTGCGGAAGACAGAAATAAAAAAGGGAGCACTGTAAAAACAGTGCTCCCGGTTCGTTTCGCAGCATTCCAGCTACAATTCGTGCTCCCTGCTCTTCCGTGACAACTTTTCCTGATGCCCGAAGGCCTGGTCATCCTTATACCTTTCGCATTCTGCCCGCATCTTCCTGACGCGCTTGTTTCATCCTGAAACGTCCTGGCCTTCCTGACCCACCGACCAACCTGTTCGGTTCTCGTTCTCCTTCCTGGAGGTGTCCCTTACGCGTCCTGCGTTATCCCTTTGCTTCATCCTGAAGCCTTCCTGCAGCGCCATCCTGACGTGTCCTGAGTAAGAAACGCCATCATCCTGATGTTCGTTTCTCGTGTCGGCGTCCTGTCGACGGAGATAGAATCCGCTATTCCGCTTCGTCTTACAACCCACCCTTGCAGCACTGTAAGCCGTAAGAAATCCCTAAAAAAGATGCGATGAACAATTAATTCTTTGAAAAACAGAGTGATATTATTCTGAATTAAATAAGGCAATACTGAACGATCCAGCGATCTCTCACAAACCTTGTAAGAGATCTCTCACACGCGCCGTAGCATCATGGATTACAGAAGTGGCTCAAGCTGGGTAAGGAAATCCGCAAGAGAGGGGGCGAGAGTTTCGCGATTGCGGGTACCGATGGTCTCTTTAATCACTTCCCCGGACAGGTTGCACACGGATATCACATCCAGTTCGCTGTCCAGCGTGGCAATAAAGAGCGTCGGAGAAAGCTTAAGGCGTTTTTGCGTGACCAGATGACCAATCAGGTTTTCCTGAACACGCTGCAGATCGTCTTCGCTCCAGGTCTGCAACAGCATCAGCGTCAAATCACCAAAGCGCGCGGGCATATCCCCTGCAAACTGCGAGGCATAAAACGCATGAACCGCTGGTTGTACCACAAGGTCCATAGCCCGTTCAACCGCATTTACATTTTGCTCAGCGGTATTGGGCTTCGGCTGCCAGATAACGTTGTCATCCTGCGAAGAGATAATGCACGGCGACGGCACGCCATATAAATCAGCGCTTTGCGGCCATGTTCCGTGCTTTTCATGCCATGCATCGCAATAGCGGGTCGTGAAGGTAGTAAGGGCATTTGCGGTTTCGATGTCCACCGATTTCTCTCTTCTTGTAAGACAGGATAAACTCTGCCCATAAGTGTACCTGTAAAGTGGCTATGAAACATGTCTTACGAAAATCATCAGGCGTTAACCGGCTTAACGCTGGGTAAATCGACCGATTACCGCGATACCTACGATGCAGGCCTGCTGCAGGGTGTGCCGCGCAGCCTGAACCGTGATCCCCTTGGACTGCATGCGGACGCATTGCCGTTTGTCGGCGGCGATATCTGGACGCTGTACGAACTCTCGTGGCTTAACGCGCGCGGTCTGCCTCAGGTGGCGGTCGGCCACGTTGAGCTGGATTACGCCAGCCAGAACCTGGTGGAATCCAAAAGCTTTAAGCTCTATCTCAACAGCTTTAACCAGACCAAATTTAACAGCTGGGATGATGTTCAGCAGACGCTGGAACGCGATTTAACCGCCTGCGCACAGGGAAAGGTGAGCGTGTCACTGTACCGCCTGCACGAGCTGGAGGGGCAGCCGATTGCCCACTTCCACGGGACCTGCATCGACGAGCAGGACATCGAGGTGGAGAATTATGATTTCAGCGCAGATTACCTCGAAAACGCGGCGAGCGGAAAAGTGGTTGAAGAGACGCTGGTCAGCCATCTGCTAAAGTCTAACTGCCTGATTACCCACCAGCCGGACTGGGGCTCGGTGCAGATCCAGTACCGCGGGCCGAAAATTGACCGGGAAAAGCTGCTGCGCTATCTGGTGTCGTTCCGCAATCACAACGAATTCCACGAGCAGTGCGTGGAGCGCATTTTTAACGATATTCAGCGTTTCTGCCAGCCGGAAAAGCTGAGCGTCTACGCGCGCTATACCCGCCGTGGCGGGCTGGACATTAACCCGTGGCGCACCAACACCGATTTTGTGCCGGCAACGGGTCGGCTGGTACGTCAATAATATAAATATTTTCACAATATGCGGGCGGTATTCCGCCGAAGTGTTGTGAAACGTCACGCGCCAGGGCTATTGTAATCAAAGGGAATGACGATAATCGTCCCATAAGGAGCTCACTTGATTACACATATTAGCCCGCTTGGCTCAATGGATATGTTGTCGCAGCTGGAAGTGGACATGCTTAAACGCACGGCCAGCAGCGATCTTTATCAACTGTTTCGTAACTGTTCACTTGCCGTACTGAACTCCGGAAGCCTGACAGATAACAGTAAAGAACTGCTGTCCCGCTTCGAAAGCTTTGATATTAACGTGCTGCGCCGCGAGCGCGGCGTGAAGCTTGAAGTCATCAACCCGCCGGAAGAGGCCTTTGTCGACGGGCGTATCATTCGTTCCCTTCAGGCTAACCTGTTTGCGGTGCTGCGCGATATCCTGTTTGTTAACGGGCAGATCCACAACGCAGGCCGCTTCCAGCATCTCGACCTGGAAAGCTCGGTCCATATCACCAACCTGGTGTTCTCTATTCTGCGCAACGCCCGCGCCCTGCACGTTGGCGAAGCACCGAACATGGTCGTCTGCTGGGGCGGCCACTCGATTAACGAAACCGAATATCTCTATGCCCGTCGGGTCGGAACGCAGCTTGGCCTGCG
Organism: Enterobacter asburiae; assembly: GCA_011754535.1. Lineage (NCBI taxonomy): Bacteria > Pseudomonadati > Pseudomonadota > Gammaproteobacteria > Enterobacterales > Enterobacteriaceae > Enterobacter > Enterobacter asburiae. The sequence continues at coordinate 3,911,276 of JAAQVN010000001.1, forward strand.
CGAGCTGAATATCTGTACCGGCTGTGGTCCGGGTGCGATGGAAGCACCAATGAAAGGTGCAGCGGTGGGTCATGCGCAGCAGCGTTACAAAGAAGGACGGTTTATCGGCATGACTGAGCCGTCAATCATTGCCGCCGAGCCGCCTAACCCGCTGGTCAATGAGCTGATTATCATGCCGGATATCGAGAAGCGCCTTGAGGCGTTTGTCCGTATCGCTCACGGGATTATCATCTTCCCGGGCGGCGTGGGAACGGCGGAAGAGCTGCTCTATCTGCTGGGGATTCTGATGAACCCGGCCAACAAAGATCAGGTTCTGCCGCTGATCCTGACCGGGCCAAAAGAGAGCGCCGACTACTTCCGCGTGCTGGACGAGTTTATCGTGCATACGCTGGGCGAAGCCGCACGTCGTCACTATCGCATCATCATTGATGACGCGGCGGAAGTGGCGCGTCAGATGAAAAAAGCGATGCCGCTGGTGAAAGAGAATCGTCGTGATACCGGTGATGCGTACAGCTTTAACTGGTCAATCCGTATTGCACCAGACCTTCAGATCCCGTTCGAGCCTACCCATGAAAATATGGCGAACCTGAAACTCTATCCGGACCAGCCGGTGGAAGTGCTGGCCGCCGACCTGCGTCGCGCCTTCTCCGGGATTGTGGCGGGGAACGTGAAGGAGATGGGCATCCGCGCGATTGAGCAGTATGGTCCGTACAAGATCCACGGCGACCCGGAGATGATGCGCCGTATGGATGACATGCTGCAGGGCTTTGTGGCTCAACACCGTATGAAGTTGCCGGGTTCAGCCTACATTCCGTGCTACGAAATCTGCACGTAACGCTCAGCGTCTTCTTCGTAAAGCCGGGGCCCCCTGTAGCGGGTCCCGGCTTTTTTTATTACCGAATCAATTCATAGGTTTCACGTATAGCTTTAACAAACTTACGGTGAACGCAAACGATTACCTTCATTTAACAACCGTAATTTATCAGCCTTAATCCAAATTACCTGCCAGAAAATCCTATAAAGACATTTCTTTACAGCGAAAGACACCTATCTCGCGGGCAGCTCTTTTAGCTTACATGTCGTTGGTGGTAGCCTTCGCGCGCGTAAATTCTCTTTGATGTTTTTTTAACAGATAAATGGTCTAAAGATGCCCACATCATAAGTGGATTATTGCATTTGGGATCGCGATCACTGATAGATTCATAACGAGAATGTATCTTTCCGCCCGCCAATAGTTACGGGCGAAAATTATTAAAAAACCGTCACTGAACGAATTTCATATTACCGTCAGGCACTTTTTCATCGGATTTGACTAAAAACCTGACAATTTGCTTCCTCCAGGAGATACAGATGGAAACCACTCAAACCAGCACCGTTGCTTCGATTGAATCCCGAAGTGGTTGGCGCAAAACGGATACCATGTGGATGCTTGGCCTTTACGGCACGGCAATCGGCGCTGGTGTACTGTTCCTTCCTATCAACGCAGGCGTCGGCGGTCTGATTCCGCTGATCATTATGGCCATCATCGCCTTCCCGATGACCTACTTCGCACACCGCGGTCTGACCCGCTTCGTGCTGTCCGGTAAAAACCCGGGCGAAGACATCACCGAAGTGGTTGAAGAGCACTTCGGCGTTGGCGCAGGTAAACTGATTACCCTTCTCTACTTCTTCGCGATTTACCCAATTCTGCTGGTTTACAGCGTGGCGATCACCAACACCGTTGAAAGCTTCATGACGCACCAGCTGCACATGACGCCGCCACCGCGTGCGATTCTGTCTCTGATCCTGATCGTGGGTATGATGACCATCGTGCGCTTCGGCGAGCAGATGATTGTTAAGGCCATGAGCGTGCTGGTATTCCCGTTTGTGGCTGCGCTGATGCTGCTGGCCTGCTACCTGATCCCACAGTGGAACGGTGCAGCGCTGGAAACCCTGTCCCTGAGCAGCGCGTCTGCGACCGGTAACGGCCTGCTGATGACCCTGTGGCTGGCGATCCCGGTAATGGTCTTCTCCTTCAACCACTCCCCAATCATCTCCTCTTTCGCCGTGGCGAAACGCGAAGAGTACGGTAATGGTGCAGAGAAGAAGTGCTCCAGCATCCTGGCCCGCGCTCACGTGATGATGGTGCTGACCGTTATGTTCTTCGTCTTCAGCTGCGTACTGAGCCTCTCCCCGGCGGACCTGGCGGCAGCGAAAGAGCAGAACATCTCTATTCTGTCTTACCTGGCAAACCACTTTAACGCACCGCTGATTGCGTGGATGGCACCGATCATCGCGATGATCGCCATCACCAAATCCTTCCTGGGCCACTACCTGGGCGCACGTGAAGGCTTCAACGGTATGGTGATTAAATCTCTGCGCGGTAAAGGCAAGAGCATTGAAATCAACAAGCTGAACAAAATCACTGCACTGTTCATGCTGCTCACCACCTGGGCGGTAGCAACGCTGAACCCAAGCATCCTGGGCATGATTGAAACCCTGGGTGGCCCGGTTATCGCGATGATTCTGTTCCTGATGCCGATGTACGCGATTCAGAAAGTGCCTGCCATGCGCAAGTACAGCGGCCAGGTCAGCAACGTGTTTGTGGTTATCATGGGCCTTATCGCTATCTCTGCGATCTTCTACTCCCTGTACACCATGTTCTGATGAACGCCCGCGCCGCCTTCGGGCGGCGCACTCCTCCCCCTCTGACTGAAAGCAATGGACGCATCATGATTAGCGTATTCGATATTTTCAAAATCGGTATTGGTCCTTCCAGCTCTCACACCGTCGGACCAATGAAAGCCGGTAAGCAGTTCACGGATGACTTGATTGCACGCGGCATTCTGCACGACATCACCCGCGTGGTTGTCGATGTGTACGGCTCGCTTTCCCTGACCGGGAAAGGCCACCATACCGATATCGCCATTATCATGGGCCTGGCGGGAAATCTGCCGGATACCGTTGATATTGACGCGATCCCTGGCTTCATCCAGGACGTGAACACCCACGGTCGTTTGCTGCTGGCAAACGGTGAGCATGAGGTTGAATTCCCGGTTGACCACTGCATGAATTTCCATGCGGACAACCTGTCGCTGCACGAAAACGGCATGCGCATTACCGCGCTGGCCGGCGACAAAGCGGTTTACAGCCAGACGTATTACTCCATCGGCGGCGGCTTTATCGTCGACGAAGACCACTTTGGTCAAACCACCACCTCTTCTGTTGAGGTGCCGTATCCGTACAAAACCGCGGCGGACCTCCAGCGCCACTGCCAGGAGACGGGTCTTTCCCTCTCCGGTCTGATGATGAAAAACGAGCTGGCCCTTCACAGCAAAGAAGAGCTGGAACAGCACTTCGCTAGCGTCTGGGAAGTGATGCGCGGCGGCATTGAGCGCGGGATCACCACCGAAGGCGTGCTGCCGGGCAAGCTTCGCGTACCGCGTCGTGCGGCGGCGCTGCGCCGTATGCTGGTGAGCACCGACAAAACGACAACGGACCCGATGGCCGTCGTCGACTGGATCAACATGTTCGCCCTGGCGGTGAACGAAGAGAACGCCGCAGGGGGCCGCGTGGTCACTGCGCCAACCAACGGTGCATGCGGTATCGTTCCGGCCGTGCTGGCGTACTACGATAAGTTTATCCGTGAAGTGAACGCCAACTCGCTGGCGCGCTACCTGCTGGTCGCCAGCGCGATTGGTTCGCTGTATAAAATGAACGCCTCCATTTCCGGTGCGGAAGTCGGCTGTCAGGGTGAAGTCGGCGTGGCGTGCTCCATGGCGGCGGCAGGTCTGGCGGAGCTGTTGGGCGCAAGCCCGGCGCAGGTGTGCATCGCTGCGGAAATCGGCATGGAACATAACCTGGGGCTAACCTGCGATCCGGTTGCCGGACAGGTACAGGTGCCGTGCATCGAGCGAAACGCGATCGCCTCCGTCAAGGCGGTGAACGCGGCGCGTATGGCGCTGCGCCGCACCAGCGAACCGCGCGTATGTCTCGATAAAGTTATCGAAACCATGTACGAAACCGGTAAAGATATGAACGCCAAATACCGCGAAACCTCTCGCGGCGGCCTGGCGATGAAGATCGTGACCTGCGATTAAGCCTCCCCGGAAGCCTCGTTTTGCGAGGCTTCTTCCTGTTTTTCCTCACGCTATTCGTTTCATCCTGCCGACAGTGATACCCTTCACCCATTAGATTTAAGGGAGAATATCTGTGGCTGTTCATTTGCTTATCGTCGACGCGCTCAATCTGATTCGCCGGATCCATGCGGTACAAGGCACGCCCTGCAAGGACACCTGCCTGCACGCGCTGGAGCAGCTCATTCGCCACAGCGAACCGACGCATGTCGTGGCCGTGTTTGATGACGAAGCGCGCAACAGCGGCTGGCGACATCAGCGCCTGCCCGACTACAAAGCCGGACGCGCACCGATGCCGGACGATCTGCATGCCGAAATGCCCGCCCTCCGGGCCGCCTTTGAGCAGCGCGGCGTCCCCTGCTGGGGCGCACACGGCAATGAAGCTGACGACCTGGCCGCGACACTTGCGGTAAAGGTGGCCAGCGCAGGACACCAGGCGACGATCGTTTCAACCGACAAAGGCTACTGCCAGCTCCTTTCACCCACGATCCGCATTCGCGATTATTTCCAGAAACGCTGGCTCGATGCCCCCTTCATTGCCAGCGAGTTTGGCGTTTCGCCAGAGCAATTGCCTGACTACTGGGGGCTGGCGGGGATAAGCAGCTCAAAGGTGCCGGGGGTTGCAGGCATAGGGCCGAAGAGCGCCGCCCAGCTGCTGACGGACTTTCAGAGCCTGGAAGGAATTTACTCTCGTCTGGATGACGTACCGGAAAAATGGCGCAAGAAGCTGGAAGCGCATAAAGAGATGGCGTTTATCTGCCGGGATGTAGCGACGTTACGAACGGATTTACAGCTGGACGGGAATTTGCAGCAGTTAAGGTTAGAACGGTAATAGCCGCCCCCCCCTCACCCCGGCCCTCTCCCCAAAGGGGCGAGGGTGAAAAGACAGCACCGAGCAATCCCCTCTCCCCTCCGGGGAGAGGGTTAGGGTGAGGGGAAACATTGAATTATCGCTCGTCGCGACGTCCGCCTACAGCCGCCCACCAGCGACGAATGTGCACCGTCACCTCTTCACGGTCGTGGTACAACTGACGCGCCTGGATCTCCACGTTAATACCGTGCTCATCCAGCTGTGCCTGAATATAGGCCAGGTTCTGGGATACCTCCTCGTAGCGCTTTTTCATCGGCAGCTTGAGGTTGAAAATGGTCTCACGGCACCAGCCGTTCACCAGCCAGGAGGCCATCAGCGCGGCAACTTTCGCCGGCTTCTCCACCATGTCGCACACCATCCAGGAGATGTTGTTGCGGGTTGGGCGATAGCGGAAACCGTCCTCACGCAGCCAGGTCACCTGCCCGGTATCCATCAGGCTTTGCGCCATCGGGCCGTTATCCACAGACGACACCCACATGTTGCGTTTCACCAGCTGATAGGTCCAGCCGCCCGGGCACGCGCCAAGGTCGACGGCATACATGCCGTTAGCCAGACGCTCGTCCCACTCATCTGCCGGGATAAAGACGTGAAACGCCTCTTCCAGCTTCAGGGTTGAACGGCTCGGCGCATCTGCCGGGAACTTCAGACGCGGGATGCCCATAAAGAATGGCGAATTGTTATTGGTGTACGAATAGCCCGCATAGCAGCAGCCCGGTGCGATAAAGAAGATATGCACCACCGGACGCTTCGGCGTTTCGTAGTTCGTCAGTATGCCCGCGTCACGCAGCGCAGCGCGCAGCGGCACGGTGAACTTACGGCAAAACTTCATCAGCTCTTTGCTTTCGTTGGTATCGGCAACCTCAACGCGCAGGTCGCCGCCCTTCTCCACCACGCCCTGCAGCATGCCCACAATCGGCGTGATGCGATCTTCCGGCGGAAGGTCTTTCAGCAGCTCACCCGCGACGAACATCTGGCGGGCGAAGATCAGCGAGCTGAACGGCAGCTCGCGCGCCAGCTTGTCGGCGTCTTCAGGCTGATAACATTCGAATACCACATAACCCGCATTCTCTTTGACGCGGGCAAAACCGAAGACTTCACGCTTCGCCGCTTTATCGGTAATTTCCGCGGCGCACTCTTTCTCAAACCCCGGGCGACAATATAAAACAACCTTATTCATGAACAACGCCCTTGCGTTTCAGACGGATAGCTCCGATAAACATTAATACCCATCCCGCCAGGAAGCTGACGCCGCCGACAGGTGTAACAAACGCCCAGAGGCGCAAATGCGAGAGTGCCAGGCAGTAAAGGCTGCCGCTGAACAGCACGGTACCCAGCGCCATAAATACGCTACTCCAGTAAAACCAGATGCTGATCCGGCGCTGCATCGCCACCGCCAGCCCAAAAATAGCCAGCGTATGGAACGCCTGGTATTCAAGGCCGGTCTGGATCCAGCCCATCTCGACGGCGCCCAAAGACTTGCTCAATACGTGCGCGCCAAAGGCGCCCAGTGCAACAAAAATAAAGCCACTCACCGCGGCAAAAATCAGCATGAATCGGCTGGTCATGTTTAAGTCCTGAATTGATGCGTGCCCGGCACACAAACGTTATTGTTCATACCTGAAGCGGAATTTTTCTTGCTCGCTTGCCGCTTTCGCCAGTATCCACTGCCGGAAGGCGGCTATTTTACCCAGTTCTGCCTGACTGTCATGACAAACCAGATAAAACGCATTCTTACTGACCAGTACATCATTAAAAGGGCAAACCAGACGGCCTGCCTCAATTTCGGACTGCGCCATGACGTTATTCGCCAACGCCACGCCCTGTCCGTGAATGGCAGCCTGTAGCACCATCGCACTGTGGCTAAAAATGGGGCCCTGCTGCACGTTTATATGACTAAGACCTAATTGACGGGTATAAGTTTGCCAGTCGCGGCGAGAGGCATCATGTAAAAGCGTATGCTGCGCAAGGTCAGCGGGTGTTTTCAGCGCCTTGTCGCCCGTTAAAAGCAGAGGCGAACAGACCGGCAGCAGATATTCTGCGTATAATTTCTCAACACGCAAGCCCGGCCAGTTACCGCGACCATAAAAAATAGCGACATCCACATCATCGGCCAGCTTGTCTTCCTGACGATCCACCGCCTGGATTCGAACGTCGATCCCCGGATAAGCTGAGTTAAAGCTTGAGAGCCTTGGCACCAGCCACTGAATGGCAAAACTGGGCAATAAACTAACAGTCAGGGCACCTTTTGCACTGCGGGCCTGCAGCTTACGTGTGGCTTCCGTTAGCTGGGAAAAAATCTCTTTTATATCCTGAAAATAGCTCTGCCCCTCTTCGGTCAACAGCAATGAACGATTGCGTCGGCGGAACAGCTTAAGGCCCAGGAAATCCTCCAGAGACTTGATTTGGTGACTTACTGCGGCCTGTGTCACAAAAAGCTCATCTGCCGCACGGGTGAAGCTCAGGTGACGTGCTGCTGCATCAAAAACCCGTAATGCGTTAAGGGGTGGCAATCGCTTTGACATGGTTATCTGGCTTAGATGTTAACGGAATTTAACAAACAGGAAACAACGTTTAACCTATTAGTTTTTTTTATCTGAGCCATTATAATTTGTCCGTTGAGGAACTACCAGCAAATACCTATAGTGGCGGCACTTCCTGAGCCGGAACGAAGAGCTTTTTTCGGAATGCGTGTTCTGAAGGGCTTTTGGCTTACGGTTGTGATGTTGTGTTGTTGTGTTTGCAATTGGTCTGCGATTCAGACCACGGTAGCAACGCTACCAATTTTTCACTTCCTGTACATTTACCCTGTCTGTCCATAGTGATTAATGTAGCACCGCCAATTTGCGGTGCTTTTTTTTCGCCTGCGATCGGTGGTTAGTGCTCGATCTCTTTCATCTCTTTCACGTCCGTGCGGTTGATCTGCTGCTTGTTCCCGTTAGCATCTTTATACGAAATCATCCCGGTATCGTTATCAGTAGTCGGTTTCCCTTCCGAAACGATAGAACGACCATCGTTGGTGTGCATCACGTAATTGTTACCGGAACAGGCGCTCAGGGCAAAAGTAAACGCACAGGCAGAAATGATTGCAGCTGTCTTATTCATGATTATTCTCCTTTAGCAATTAATGCTATTCAAACCTCGATTTATAACAGGCTAAAACATCCGCCTAACACTATTTAGCATAACCTGCTTTTTTGAGGTCGTAAGGATAAGCAGACAATTCTGATAGATATCAACCTCCTTGCTCTGCCGCTGAAATTGCGCGACGATCTCTCTATCGACACGAGGAATTCCATGAACGCTTTCAGTCCTGCGCAGTTTCGCGCACAGTTTCCGGCGCTGGCCGATGCCGGTATTTACCTTGATAGCGCCGCCACGGCCCTGAAGCCTCAGGCGGTGATCGAGGCCACGCAGCAGTTCTATAGCCTGAGCGCCGGCAACGTACATCGCAGCCAGTTTGCCGAAGCGCAGCGACTGACCGCGCGCTACGAAGCCGCACGGGACCAGGTCGCTCGCCTGCTCAATGCCGAAAGCGGGAAAAATATCGTCTGGACGCGCGGCACGACCGAAGCCATCAATATGGTGGCCCAGTGCTATGCCCGCCCGCTGCTTCAGTCGGGCGATGAGATCATCGTCAGCGAGGCGGAACACCACGCTAACCTGGTGCCGTGGCTGATGGTGGCGGAGCAAACGGGGGCGCGCGTTGTAAAGCTCCCGTTGGGTGCAGACTTGCTGCCAGAGGTGGCCCGTCTCCCCGAGCTGATTACCCCCCGCAGCCGTATCCTGGCGCTGGGGCAGATGTCCAACGTTACCGGTGGCTGTCCGGATCTGGCTCGCGCCATTGAGATTGCCCATGCCAGCGGCGTGGTGGTGATGGTCGACGGCGCTCAGGGCGTGGTCCATTTCCCTGCTGATGTGCAGGCGCTGGATATCGACTTCTATGCCTTCTCAGGACATAAGCTCTACGGGCCAACCGGGATTGGCGCGCTGTACGGTAAGCCGGAACTGCTGGCAAAAATGACGCCGTGGCTCGGTGGCGGCAAAATGATTACCGAAGTGTCGTTCGATGGCTTCAAAACGCAGGATGTCCCCTATCGTCTGGAAGCCGGTACGCCGAACGTGGCGGGCGTCATTGGCTTAAGCGCGGCGCTGGAGTGGCTGGCTGAAACAGACATTGTACAGGCTGAAAGCTGGAGCCGGGGCCTTGCCACTCTTGCCGAAGAAGAGTTGAAAAAACGCCCGGGTTTCCGCTCGTTCCGCGTTCAGGACTCCAGCCTGCTCGCCTTTGATTTTGCTGGCGTGCATCATAGCGACATGGTGACGCTGCTGGCCGGGTACGGCATTGCCCTGCGCGCCGGACAACACTGCGCCCAGCCGCTGCTGGCGGCGCTCGGTGTTACCGGTACGCTGCGCGCCTCGTTTGCGCCATATAACACTCAAAGCGATGTCGACGCGCTGGTTGCCGCCGTTGACCGCGCCCTTGAAATACTGGTGGATTAATGACTAGCGCTGCTTTAGCCGGACATCCGTTTGGCACGGTCATCACAGAAGAGACCTTAAAACAGACCTTCGCCCCGCTCCAGCAGTGGGAAGATAAATATCGACAGCTGATCCTGCTGGGTAAACAGCTCCCTGCCCTTTCAGACGATCTCAAAGCGCAGGCGAAAGAGATCGCAGGCTGTGAAAACCGCGTCTGGCTGGGCGTGAGCGTATCCGGTGAGAAGCTGCATTTCTTTGGCGACAGCGAAGGACGCATCGTACGCGGGCTGCTGGCGGTCTTGTTAACCGCCATAGAGGGGAAAAGCGCGGCGGAATTGTTAACGCATTCACCGCTGGCGCTGTTCGACGAGCTGGGGCTGCGCGCGCAGCTGAGCGCCTCGCGCGGTCAGGGTCTAATCGCGCTCAGCGATGCAGTGCTGGACGCAGCCCGTCAGGCTCAGGCCTGACGTTCCGCCTTCGCCATCATCTTCTTCAGTGCGTGAGAGACCGCCACAAAGCCAAAGGAGGCGGTTACCATGGTGGCCGCCCCAAAGCCTGAAGCGCAGTCCATGCGTTTTGGCCCTTCCGCCGTGCTTTTCATCGCACAGACTGAACCATCCGCCTGCGGGTAGACCAGCGCTTCGGTGGAGAATACGCAGTCGACGCCCAGCTTGCCCTTGCTGTTCTTCACCACGTTGAAGTCGCTCTTCAGGCGTTCACGCAGCTTGGCTGCCAGCGGATCCTGAATAGTTTTCGCCAGGTCGGCCACCTGAATCTGCGTGGGATCGATTTGCCCACCCGCGCCGCCCGTCGTGACCAGCGGCACCTTGTAACGACGGCAGTAAGCGATCAGCGCTGCTTTTGGCCGCACGCTGTCGATAGCGTCAATCACGTAGCTGTAGCCTTTGCTCATATACTCCGCGACGTTATCTGCCGTCACAAAGTCGTCAATCACCGTCACGCGGCACTCCGGGTTGATCAAACGGATGCGCTCCGCCATCACCTCGGACTTCGCCAGGCCGACGTTATCGCGCAGGGCGTGGATTTGGCGGTTAGTGTTGGTCACACAAACGTCATCCATATCAATCAGCGTGATCGCGCCAATCCCGGTTCTCGCCAGCGCTTCCGCCGCCCAGGAACCGACACCGCCAATGCCCACAACGCAGACGTGCGCATCCGCAAACAGCTGCAGGGCTTTTTCACCATAGAGACGTGCCGTGCCGCCAAAACGCTGGCGCCAGGCATCGCTGATTACCACAGACATAAAACCTCAGATGTAAAAAGGGTGAGGTTATCCTCACCCTGAACAATAATCCGTATTGCGCTCAGAATACCACAATCAGCCGCTGAATACGTTTCCGGTGCCCGGCGCCGCCTTCAGCACCCATACGCGCCCGTAGTGGTTATACCAGCCCGCGCGATGGCCTGCGTCAGGGCCAATGCCCTGATAGATATCAAAGTGCTGGCCCTTAATCGCTCCGCCCACATCCAGGGCTACCATCAGACGCAGCTCATACTTGCCGTTGAACTTGCCGTTGTTGTCGAGCAGAGGGACTTCCGCCAGCAGCGTGGTACCCGCAGGAATGATAGAACGATCCGATGCCACCGAGGCACGGCCAATCAGCGGTACCGCGCTGGCGCCTTTCACCGGGGCAAAGTTTTGCGGTTTAAAGAAGACGAACGACGGGTTCTGCTCAAGAAGCTCACGCACCTCGGCTTCACTGTGCTTTTCGCCCCACTCGCGGATCGCCTGCATCGACATATCTTCTTTCTTCACTTCGCCGCGGTCGATGAGGACCTTACCGATGCTGCGGTAGGCATGGCCATTTTTCCCGGCATAGCTGAAGAAGTTGAGCGGCGAACCGTCGCCAAAATCAATGTAGCCGCTGCCCTGCACGTCCATGATGAAGTTATCCATCAGGGAGTTGCTGTAGGCCAGGACGTAGTTTTCACTCAGCGCACCGGCGTAGATTTCGGCGCGGGACGGCAGACGGCCGCGTTTTGGCGGCATACGGTAGATAGGGTACTGGAACTCGCCCTGGCGCGTGTGTCGCGCCTGAATCACGGGCGTGTAGTAGCCAGTGAACTGGACGTTGCCGTAGTTATCCGCCCCTTCCATCTGCCAGGCATCAATACCAAACTGGCGCATGTTGCGCGTATCGCCGCCCGCCTTCAGCCAGTCCTGTACCGCGCTATAAACATTGTTCTGTGAGCTATACAGACGCGGCGACGCGTTGCGGATCTGGTAGACCTGCTCGGAGAAATCACCGGCGTTGATCGGCGCGCCAACGGCGTCAGGCTGATTAACTAAAGAGAAAGGCTGGGATAACTTCCCGTCTTTATACTGCTGACCGCGATCGGTCGGTTTGGAAGAACAGGCCGCAAGAATCGCTACCATTGCGCCCGCCATTAGATACTTCGCCCAACGTCCTTTCATTATATCTCGTCTTTAAGTTGCCCATTTCCGCGTGATGAAGATAACAAACCGACAAAGCGAATGAAATGCGATCGCATGCCCTTTGGCAAATTCTGAGCAAAAAATAGTCCAAACAATGCAATGCCGTTCAATTTACATACAAAGTTAATGATTTATGTGAAAAAGGGGTTGCATCACAAACCTATCCGAGTATAGTGCGCTTCCACGGACGCGGGGTGGAGCAGCCTGGTAGCTCGTCGGGCTCATAACCCGAAGGTCGTCGGTTCAAATCCGGCCCCCGCAACCAATTAAAATTTGATGAAGTATAAGCAGTACGGTGACGCGGGGTGGAGCAGCCTGGTAGCTCGTCGGGCTCATAACCCGAAGGTCGTCGGTTCAAATCCGGCCCCCGCAACCAATCAAATTTTAGAAAAGATAAGAAGTACGGTGCCGCGGGGTGGAGCAGCCTGGTAGCTCGTCGGGCTCATAACCCGAAGGTCGTCGGTTCAAATCCGGCCCCCGCAACCAACACTTCTGAAAACAATAAACACCCTTAAGGGTGTTTTTTTGTATCTGCCGTTTGTGACTTTGCCGGGCATTTCACCCGGCTAAAAACCTACCCGCGCCGCGCCAGCGTCGCCCCGTCTGAGAAATACGCCCGTATCCCCGCCAGAATCGACTCCGCCACCTCCTGCTGGAACTTTGCCGTCTTGAGCTTACGCTCTTCTTCAACGTTACTGATAAACGCGGTTTCTACCAGAATGGACGGGATATCCGGTGCCTTCAGCACCGCAAACCCGGCCTGCTCAACGCTGTTTTTGTGCAGCTTATTGATGTTCCCCAGCTTGCCCAGCACCGCTTTACCAAACTTCAGGCTGTCGTTAATGGTCAGGGACTGCACCATGTCGAACATGGTGTGGTCGACGTAGCGGTCGCCGCTTTTGCTCACGCCACCGATCAGGTCCGAGGCGTTCTGGGTGTCCGCAAGATATCTTGCTGCGGTACTGGTCGCGCCTTTGGTTGAGAGCGCAAACACCGACGAGCCGCTCGGCTGGCGGCTGGTAAAGGCATCCGCATGGATCGACACGAACAAATCGGCCCGCTGCTTCTGCGCTTTCGCCACCCTAACCTTCAGCGGAATAAAGACATCCTCATTGCGCGTCATGTAGGCGCGCATATTGCCCTCTTTATCAATTAACGCCTTCAGCCGACGGGCAATTTGCAGCACCACGTCTTTTTCACGCGTATGGTATTTCCCCACCGCACCGGAGTCTTCGCCGCCGTGGCCGGGATCGAGCATGATCACAATCGGACGATCGCGCCCTGCTTTCCCCGGCTGCGGGCCGCTTTGGGCAGGAGGCACCTGACGCTGAAGATCGCCTTTGTTGTAGTCCTCCAGCAGGGCGAGAAGCGGATCCTGAATATCCGTCGCATTCGCCGGGTAGAGATCCATCACCAGGCGCTCTTTAAACGTCGCAACGGGCGCCAGGGCAAACAGCTGCGGCTTAACGTTCTGCTTCAGTTCAAACACCATGCGCACGGTTTGCGGATCAAACTGCCCGACGCGCGCCGATTTAATAAACGGATCGTCACCGCGGATCTGCGCCGCCATGCCTTTCAGCACGGAGTTGAGGTTAACGCCTTCGAGATCCACCACCACACGTTCCGGGTTGCTGAGGGCAAATTGCTTATATTTCAGCACGCGATTGGATTCAACCGTCACGCGCGTATAGGTCGACGACGGCCAGACGCGCACCGCAACCACCTGACTCGTGGCGGCAAGACCGACCTGGCTGACGCTAAGCAACCACATTGCCCCGGCCCCTTTTAATAAACGGCGGCGGCTTATTGCTGAATTGGATCCCGACATGCTTCTCCCGAGCAAGAAAACAAACTGATATACAAAAGTGCAGATTGACCGAAAACTTTAACGAATGACGCATAAACTGTCATCTATAAAAGGGTAAACAATCATACGCTAACGCACGGATTACTTATTAATTTCTGTTGGTCGCAGAAAATTTGCACTTGCACCCGCGACCACAATCGAATAAAAATACAGAAATTACGAATAAACATTCATTAAGGGTTGTGCCATGGTGAAGGAACGTAGAACCGAACTGGTCCAGGGATTCCGCCATTCTGTTCCCTATATCAACGCCCATCGGGGAAAAACGTTTGTCATCATGCTTGGCGGCGAAGCCATTGAGCATGAAAATTTTTCCAGCATCGTCAATGACATCGGCCTGCTGCACAGCCTCGGGATCCGCCTGGTGGTGGTCTATGGCGCTCGCCCGCAAATCGATGCCAACCTGGCTGCTCACCACCACGAGCCGATTTACCACAAACACACCCGCGTCACGGATGCTAAAACCCTTGAGCTGGTGAAACAGGCGGCGGGGCTGCTGCAGCTTGATATCACCGCTCGCCTGTCGATGAGCCTGAACAACACGCCGCTACAGGGCGCGCATATCAACGTCGTGAGCGGCAACTTCATCATCGCTCAGCCGCTCGGCGTGGACGATGGCGTGGATTACTGCCACAGCGGCCGCATTCGTCGTATTGATGAAGAGGCCATTCACCGTCAGCTGGACAGCGGTGCCATCGTGCTGATGGGACCGGTGGCCGTTTCCGTAACTGGCGAAAGCTTTAACCTGACGTCCGAAGAGATTGCCACCCAGCTGGCGATCAAGCTGAAGGCGGAAAAAATGATTGGGTTTTGCTCTTCCCAGGGCGTCGTAAACGATGAAGGGGTGATTGTGCCGGAACTCTTCCCTAACGAAGCCCAGGCCCGCGTGGAAGCGCTGGAAGCCGAAGGGGATTACCACTCCGGCACCGTCCGCTTCCTGCGTGGCGCCGTGAAGGCCTGCCGCAGCGGCGTGCGCCGTAGCCACCTGATCAGTTATCAGGAAGACGGCGCCCTGCTGCAGGAGCTGTTCTCCCGCGACGGTATTGGCACCCAGATTGTGATGGAGAGTGCGGAGCAAATTCGCCGCGCCACCATCAACGATATCGGCGGCATTCTGGAGCTGATCCGCCCGCTGGAACAGCAGGGTATCCTGGTTCGTCGCTCCCGCGAGCAGCTGGAGATGGAGATCGACAAATTCACTATTATCCAGCGCGATAACCTGACCATCGCCTGCGCCGCGCTCTACCCGTTCCCGGAAGAGAAGATCGGAGAAATGGCCTGCGTGGCGGTGCACCCGGATTACCGCAGCTCTTCACGCGGTGAAATGCTGCTTGAGCGCGTGGCGGCACAGGCGCGTCAGATGGGGCTGAGCAAGCTGTTCGTCCTGACGACGCGCAGCATTCACTGGTTCCAGGAGCGCGGGTTCACGCCGGTGGATATTGATTCCCTGCCGGAAACGAAGAAAGAGATGTACAACTATCAGCGCCGTTCAAAAGTGCTGATGGCTGACCTGGGATGATACAACGCCCTCACCGTCCGGCGAGGGCTTTCGTTCAGAGGGACTCAAATATCGCGCTCAGCCCGCTTCGGCGTTCCGTTCGGGTAGCAATCGCCTGCACCAGCACCCGTTCATCGGTATACAGCGACAGACGCTGACGCGCGCGCGTAATGGCGGTATAGATCAGCTCGCGGGTAACGACGGGGGAAAGCTGTGTGGGCAGGATCAGCGCCGCATGGTTAAACTCGGAGCCCTGGGATTTATGCACCGTCATCGCCCAGGCGGTCTCATGCTCGGGCAAGCGGCTCGGCTGGAAGGACTTCACGCTACCGTCCGGCATCTGGAACCAGACGCGGAGCCCCTGTCCGCGATCGAGCGCAATCCCGATATCCCCGTTAAACAACCCCAGCGCGCTGTCGTTGCGGGAGATCATCACCGGCCGGCCTTCATACCAGCGCGAGTGCGGGGTACGGCTGATTTTACGCTTTTGCGCCAGCAGCTGTTCCAGCCTGTCGTTCAGGCCGCTGACGCCAAAGGGCCCTTCTCTGAGCGCGCAGAGCAGCTGGTATTCGCCAAACGCAGCAATAACCTGCTCCGGCGCGCTTTGCTGCTGTATACCCGTCAGGAAACGTTGGTACCCCAGAAGAGCGTCATCCAGCATCGCCTGATACTCTTCCCCGGTTTGCAGCGATTTTTTCTCAATATCGGTGAAGGTGCCGTCAAATACCGCACAGGTCGTGTGCCGGTCGCCCCGGTTCACCGCCGCTGCAAGCTGGCCAATGCCGGAGTCGCTGCCAAAACGGTAGCTTTTTTGCAGCAGGCACAGGCTGTCGCGCAGCGCTCCCGCAAGTACATGATTTTCAGCCACGAGCGAGCATCCGGTCAGGCGCGCTAGCTCCTCAGCGCGTTCTGCGGTATACCCGAGGCTGGCATAGGTGCAGATATCGCCCAGCACGGCCCCGGCCTCCACGGAGGCAAGCTGATCGCGGTCTCCGAGGAAAATGACGCGCGCGTGCGGCGGCAAAGCGTCAATCAACCGCGACATCATTGTCAGGTCAATCATCGATGCTTCATCCACCACCAGCACGTCCAGGTGCAGTGGGTTACCGGCATGGTAGCGCAGACGCTGGCTACCCGGCTGCGCGCCAAGTAAACGGTGCAGCGTGCTGGCTTCGTTAGGGAAAAGCGCAAGCCGATCCCCGGTAAGCGGCAGTTTTTGCAGCGCCCCGCCTAACGACTCCGTCAGACGTGCAGCCGCTTTACCGGTGGGTGCCGCCAGGCGAATACGACACTTTTTCTCACCCGATAACTGAATCAGCGCGGCAAGCAGCTTTGCCACGGTGGTCGTCTTCCCGGTGCCCGGGCCGCCCGAAATCACCGATATCCGCCGCGTTAACGCCACCGCTGCCGCCACTTTCTGCCAGTCTGTCTCGTCGTCAGAGGTAAACAGCGTATCCAGCGTTTGCCGGAGCTGTGCTTCATCACAGGGAAGCGGGGCGTTGGTCTCGCTGAAAAAGCGCGCTACCGTCAGTTCGTTACGCCACAGCCGGTTAAGATACAAACGCTCGCCGACAAGGATCAGTGGCGTCCCGGTATCGGCTCCGCTCACGGCAGGCGAGCCGAGTAATATAGCCTGCCAGTCCACCGCATTACCCAGCAGCGCGAAACACGCCTGTAACGCCGGGGGCATTTTTTCATCCACCACCAGACGCGACAGTGGAAGACACACATGTCCCTCCCCCGCGTCTTTACTCAGGATCGCGGCGGCGAGCATAACGGCAGGCTCCTCGCCCGCCACCATCATGGCAAACTGCACGTCCAGGTGGCGAAGTGTTCGTTGTTCAACTGCTTCCAGCAGTAGCGCCTGCATCGTCATGCCACCTCCTCCGTGCTTGCAGCAAACAGGTTATCCATCTTTTCAATCAACTCCGCAGCCGGACGGGTGCTGAAGATACCCGAACGCGGGTCGTTCGCATCCACGCCGCGCAGGAACAGGTAAATGACGCCGCCGAAATGGTCTTCGTAACGATAATCGGCCATGCGATGGCGCAGGTAGCGGTGCAGCGCGAGGGTGTAGAGCTGGTACTGCAGATCGTAGCGATGCATTTGCATCGCTGAGGCCATCGCCTGCTGGGTATAGGCTTCGCTGTTTTCACCCAGCCAGTTCGATTTGTAATCCAGCAGGTAGTAGCGCCCTTCGTGGCGGAAAACCAGGTCGATAAAGCCTTTCAGCATCCCCTGCACCTGGCGGAAGTTGAGAGGCGGGCACCCGGCGGATAACGGATCGTGCTCGCGGATCAACGCATCAAGCGCCTCGGCCCTGAGCGGGCTGGCGATGGGGAGATAAAACTCCATCTCCACCTGCTTATCTTTGGCGGTCAGTTGGCTCAGCGAGATCCCCTGCGCCGTGAGCGGCGCGTGCAGAATAGCGCGGATCCATTCAGTGAGAACCGGCAGCCACTGCGCGTCGTAGCCGCCGCTCTGCAGCATCTTCTGCACCCACTCTTCAGAGACCGGCTGGGTAAAATCCAGCTCTTCAAAGAGGCTGTGCAAAAACGTACCCGGTGAGGCGCCGCGCGGGAACTGGTGCGGCGTGAGCACCGGCTCGACGGGCACGCTACCGGCCCCAGCGGCATCCACGTCCAGTTTTGGCATCAGATCCTGCGCGATACTCTGCCCGTGCTGCTGTAAACCGGAGTAACTGGTGACGCGCCAGTCGTCAGCAATGGTGCGCGTCACCTCGCGGGCATGCAGCGCTGACTCTCCCTGCTCCAGCGTCTGCCAGCGACTGCTGTCGGGCTGGGATGGAATATGCAGGGCAACATGCTCTGAGCAAAGTGATTCGATGCACTGGCGCAGACCGGCAGCATCTTTGGGTTCGCCGCGCTGTATAAGCCGCCCCAGCGCGCTCAGATGAAAATCACTCTCGCCGCTCTTTTCGCCACGGCGACGGAACAGCGGCGCGACGCCCAGGGAACAGTGCCAGACCGAACGGGTCAGCGCCACATAGAGCAGGCGCAGGTCTTCCGCGAGACGCTCGGCTTCGGCCAGCTCAACGCTGGACTCCGCGTTGCTGAGATCGAGTACCGCTTCGAACGACTCGCGATCGTGGTAAAAGGCCTGGTCCTGGACGCGATAATTGGCGATAAACGGCAGCCAGACCAGCGGATACTCCAGCCCTTTCGACTTGTGAATGGTGACGATCTGCACCAGATGTTTATCGCTCTCGAGGCGCATCTGCTGGCTTGAGGAGTTGCTGTTCGGGTCGGCAATCTGCTGGGCCAGCCAGCGCACCAGGGCATGCTCGCTCTCCAGCTGCGTACCCGCTTCCTGGAGCAGCTCGCTGATATGCAAAATATCGGTTAGACGGCGCTCGCCGCCCGCTGTCGCCAGCATATTCTCCGCAATATGACGCTGTGCCATAAGCTCACGCACCATCGCCATCACGCCACGTTTCTGCCATTTTTCACGGTAGCGAACAAACTCGTCTACCACGGCATCCCACGCGGCTTCGTCATTGTTGAGCGCATCAATGTCACGCGCGTTCAGCCCGAGCATCGCGCTCGCTAAGGCGCTGCGCAGCGTGCTTTCCCGCTCCGGGGCCAGGACGGCCTGAAGCAGCCACAGCATCTCCAGGGCTTCCAGCGTTTCAAAGACGCTGTCGCGGTTGGAGAGGTAAACGGAGGGAATATTCAGTAGCGTCAGGGCGTCGCGGATGAGCGCGGCCTCCTGACGGCTGCGCACCAGCACCGTGATATCGGATGCCTTTACCGGGGCTGGTTTATCCTCCTTCCACAGCAGCGCATCACCGCGCGCGCCTGCGCTGAGCCAGTCACGGATTTGCGCGGCACAATGCTGGGCCATAGCATTTTGATAGTCCGCGACGCCCCAGCTTTCCCCATCCAGCAGCCAGAAGTTCATGGCGGGCTGAGTTTCGCCGTTAAACTCGAAGCGCAGGGTGGTATTTTTCGGGGCAAATTTGACCGGCTGGAAAGGGATCTCCCGGAACATAAATGCCGTATCCATGCGGCTGAACAGCGCATTGACGCTTTCCACCATGCCGGGCGAAGAGCGCCAGTTGGTGTCGAGCGTGTAGTGCGCATCAACCTCGCTGCGGGCTTTCATATAGGTAAAAATATCCGCACCGCGAAAGGCGTAAATGGCCTGTTTCGGATCGCCGATTAACAACAGCGCGGTGCCGGGCTGCTGACGCCAGATACGGCGGAAAATGCGGTACTGCTGGGGGTCGGTATCCTGAAATTCGTCGATCATCGCCACCGGAAAGCGGGTGCGAATCGCGGCGGCAAGCGCTTCGCCATTTTCACTGCACAGCGCCGCATCAAGTCGGCTCAGCATATCGTCGAACCCCAGCTCGCCACGGCGGCGCTTTTCGCGCGCGACGGCGTCGCGAATCTCAGTCATGGCACGGACGATCATCAGATCGTTGAGCGTCAGGGGTTCCGCCAGCAGGGTTTCAATCGCCACAAACAGGGGATGTTCAGGCACGATACCGTCGGCTTTGGTCCGCTCAACCAGGAAACGCCGGGAGAATTTCTCCAGCGCATCCGGGAGCTGGTAACCGCGCGTCTCTTCCTGCGCCCACGCGCTGACCTTCTCGATCCATTTGCCCTGGTTACCGCGATTGAACTTACGTCGGTCGATCCCGGAATTCTCGATGATCGCGTCAATCTCGCCGACTGACTCAATCCATTTTTGCTTGATGTCGGCAATTTTCGCGATGATTTTTTCATGGCGGGAAGCCAGGGTTTCATCCGCTGGCGGTGGAGATTTGATGACCGGCGCTTCCCCTTGAAGGTAACGATCGATGGCGCGCAGCAGCGCTTCAGGCCCCTTCCACAATGCATGTACCGCTTCGGCAATATCTCGCTGTAACGGATAGCAGTGGCGACGCCAGAAATCCGCGCAGGCCTGATAGCGAAGCACGGATTCATCTTCAATGAGCTGTTGTTCAAACAGCATGCCGGATTCAAACGCGTTCAGGCTCAGCATACGCTGGCAAAAACCGTGAATGGTGAAGACGGACGCTTCGTCCATCTGCCGTTCTGCGAGGAGCAGCCACTGGGCTGCCTGTTGTTTATCGGCTATCTCTTCCAGAAGACTCGCGTAGAGAGGGTTATCCGTGCTCTGGCGCAGACAGGCGATGCGCAGTTCGTGGATGTTGGTCCGAATACGACCGCGCAACTCAGCGGTGGCGGCCTCGGTGAAGGTGACCACCAGCAGCTCTTCCACGCTCAAAGGCCGTGGAAAAGCGGCGTTGCCGCCAAGCCCTAACAGCAGGCGCAGATAGAGCGCGGCGATGGTGAACGTTTTTCCGGTTCCCGCTGAGGCTTCAATCAATCGTTCACCCTGCAGAGGTAAACGTAAGGGATCAAGGGACTCAGCGGTGTCGGTCATTCTTTCTTACTCCAGGGCATAGATTGCTGCAGCGCGCTGACGCTCTTCCAGACTACCCAGCCTTTCGGGTTCACGTACTCCGTTTTCCCGTTCTGGCTACCGGAAACCTGGGACAGAATGGTGATCCCCTGCGGCTTAATGACCGCCTGATGGAAGAAGTCGGCAACCTTCTGCGGCGTCAGCTGTTTTATCTCGGCCACTACTTTATCACGCGAATCAAATTTCAGATTACCGCGATCGAAATCTTTGCTCAGCTGCGAGGCCTCTTCGCCCAGCGTCTGCGGCGGCTGCATCACCTGCGCGATGACGGCCTGCTGGATCTGGGCAAACTCTTCCGGCTTCATGGCGCGCAGTTTTGCTTCCACCTGCGGGAAGAACGCCTGATAGCGCTGCCAGAGATAGGCCGGTTGTTTGTCGCTGCTTTGCAGCAGGAAGCCCAGCCCCCACTGACGGCCTACGTTCATCGAGAAGGCAAACACCGCGTAGCCAAGCTGCTCTTCTGTGCGCAGCTGGTTATAGAACCACGGTTGAACAATCTGTCCCAGAACGGCGCTTTGCGCAGAGCTGGAGAATTCATCATAGCCCGTTGGCACAAACACCGCGGCCAGCGCGGAATCGGTGCTACTCCCCGCTTTTTCAAAAATCACATTCTGTTTTTTCTCAACCAGCACGTCCTGGTTGCGACACCACTCGTCGCCTTTCGAACCGAGCTGCGTGCGAACATTCTCTGCCAGCGTTTTGGCCCGATCCTCGCTCATGTTGCCGACGATAAGAAATTCCGGGCGCGTGTTAGTTTTCAGCGCGTCACGGTAAGCCAGCACCTCTTTTAATGAGATTGATGGCAGCAATGCACGGCGTTCTTCACGCTGGAAATAAGGTATTTGCGACAGCATTTGTGCAGGCATAAGCGCCTGATCGTAAGCTTTGCCCTTCTCTGCTGAATCCATCATCTGCGCATACCAGGATTTAGCCTGCTCAAGCTGCTCTTCCGTTGGCGTGTAGCTAAAGTAGCCCTCCAGCAGCGCCTTGAAAAGCTGAGGCAAACGCTGGGTATAGCCATTTGCATTGAGCATCAAACCGTTGTTGGCGTTGGTGGAGAAGCTGATCCCGCCCACGGCCGCCTGGTTGCTGAGCTGATCGAGCGCGATACCGGCCAGATAGTCATTGAGCGCGAACATCACCTGATTTTTGGCGCTGTTCATCGCTTTAGGATTACGCAGGACCACGCTGACATCGGCCTTTGGCTCGCTCGCGAAATAACGGCTTGGGGTATACACCACGCGCAGCGTCGGCTCATCAATAATAAGCTCCGGGTGCGGATAATCCTTAGTCGTTTTGATTAGCGAGAAATCATCCGGGATATAGGGGTTCAGCTCCGGCAGCTTCAACGCAATCTCACTGGCCTTCTTCTGCCAGTCGGCGAAGGTCTGGTCGCTGATTTTGTCTACCTGATAAGGAGCATCAACAAAGTACGCCGTCTTGTTATGCGGTTCGTTCGGGCTGATGTACCAGATGCGGGCATTCTGCGGCGTCATCATCGCCAGGCGCGCTTTAACCGCCTCGGCATCATAACGATCGGCAATATTGACCGCGTCAAGCGTGTGCGCCACCGGTACACGGATCATGGTATCTGCCAGCCACTCCACGTAATCCATATCGCGGGTAATGGACGGGTAACGGAAATCGAGATCCAACACGTGCGCCAGTTCATCAAAGTAGCGTTTATCGACGCCTTTCTCGCGCAGTAAAGAGAGGTAGCTAAAGATAGCCGCAACCACTTCATCACGGTTGGCCTGCCCTTTGTCGGTCAGGGTGGCGGAGATCGCCAGCACGCCGCTGTTGCCGTTTACCACGGGATCGGAATCGGCGCGGATCCCTTCCACCAGTCCCTGTTTTTGCAGCCAGTCAGATAAGGTTCCCGGGCTGCGGTTACCAATCAGGTAGGTCACCAGCTCGTCGGTTTTGCTGCGGAACTGGGCGGTGTTGTTATCAATGCGGAACTCAACGCGCAGCACTTTGCGGGGCATGGCAGGGACGTAGTGGATGATGATCCCTTTTTGCACGTCCGTGACAACCGGTACGTCTATCTTCGGCAGGCCGATATTTTTATTCGGCACCCGGCCAAACGTTTGTGCCGCCAGGCCAGCAAGCTCCGGCAACGGTTTGTTGCTGTAAATAACCGCCTTCATCAGGTTGGCAGAGTAGTATTTGTCGCGAAACGCATGGAGGGCGTCAATGACCGGGCTTCCCGGTTTATCGCTCAGCGTCTCCAGGTTACCGCCCGAGAAACGTGACCCAGGATGCGCCGGGTTGATCGTTTCGGCGCTGACCTGCGCCATGCGCATACCGTCCCGGGTACGGGCCATGGTCAGCTCCGCATTGACGGCGTTGCGCTCGCGGTCGGCGTATTTTTTATCCAGCAGCGGCGCGGCGATGGCATCGGCAAGGCGATCAACCGCCCCTGCCAGCGCGTCATTTTCGACTTCGAGATAAAAGGCCGTGCGGTACGGTGCCGTACTGGCGTTGTGGCTGCCGCCGTGCATTTTCAAAAACTCGGACAGGCTATCCGGCTGCGGATATTTTTTAGAGCCCATCAGCGTCATGTGCTCGAGGTAATGCGCCAGCCCCGGATGCGCCTCAGGATCTTCCAGCGATCCAACCGGCACCACTAACGCCGAGAGGGATTTCACCGCCTGCGGATCGGAAACCAGCAGCACGGTCATACCGTTATCAAGGCGAATAGCCTGATATTGACGGGTATCTTTTTCGCTCTTACGGATAGTTTCCTGGACGGGTTGCCAACCGGAGTCTGCCTGAGTGACGGGCGCCCAAAGGGCGACAAACAAAACAAATGCTTTGAACAAGGTGCTGCCTGGCATTACGACCTCTTTATCACGGCTATCCCGTCATACTTCAAGTTGCATGTGCGTCGGCTGCATGCGTTCACCCCAGTCACTTACTCATGTAAGCTCCCTGGGATTCACGCCCTTGCCGCCTTCCTGCAACTCGAATTACTTAGGGCAAACATCATTAACAAACTGCGTGCTGGACACGCCAACATCTCTTTATTTGGGTACATCAGTCCGTGATAAGAAGTGCATCATAAATGAACACCCCATGCTGCGCAATTTTTATACAGCGCTCAGGACTGATTAAATTTAAACAACGGTAACAGGTAGCGTTGCGCCTCTTCCGTAATAGCCTCGAAGTATTCTGGCTCAAGCGTTCGCCATAAACGTTGATACCAGACATCCTCACCTTCACCGCGCACCATCATGTTTCCTTCATAGGCCTGCATAAATTTACTGCGCGCTTTCTGCAGCGAAGCCTCGTCCGTTAACATCGCATCATTCTGCGCGTCATAACAGGCTTTTATCCACGCACCGCCACTTTCGGGCAGTAGCAGTAGGGGTTTGTTCATTCCCTGAAGATAGCCCTCGATGTACAAAGACAGATAGCGTAACGCCTGTTCTGCCTCCATTGGTGGGAAGCGCCACTCGCCGTCTTTGCGCACGAAGATCCGGCTTTCGCCTTTATTGCCACCCGCACTGTAGACAAGATGTTCCAGCCAGAGTTGCAATCCTTGTGAAACGCTGAGCAAAGAAGGCCGCCAGCGCAATAGCCCATCGGGCTGAACCTGGGTTAGCCAGCCCGTGAGCTGTACGCCATTACAGTGGAGATCGATTTCGATGCTTTGTCCGGGCTGGCGGTGCTCCCTTACGCGCTCAGCCAGAGCGGTCATCTCCTGGCACTGCGCCTCCCAGACAATTTCCCCAAACGCCCCGTAAGGCAGTTGCCCTGCAGCGCGGTAGCGGCGGTAAAGTTTGTCAGCATCTTCCTCTTCAACCAGCGCATTCAGCAGTTGGAGGTTTAACTGATAGCGCTCCAGCCCTTCCAGGGTAAAGGGTTCTGCATCCGGAATTTCACTCTCTTCAGAACGGAAATTGACCTGTAGTCGCTGCTGGAAGAAGGCGCGCACCGGGTGCGCCCAAAACCGCTGAAGCTGTTCGAAAGTCAGGGTGCTAATGGGCAGCGGATCAAGCGGCTGAATGAAATCCGTATGGGCTCGTCCCTCTTTTTTCGCTGCCGGCAGCCATTCGCGGGCATAGCTCTGCTGTTCGCTGACAATATAGTTTACCGGGTCAAACGGCATGCGGCTGTGGATACACGTAATGTGCGCCTTCACCCGCTGCTCGCTTTCATCGCAGTTAAGCGCGTCATCGCCAGCCAGATAGTGGCTCTGGCCAATATAGTCCACCAGTTCCTGCACCAGAACTGAGGGGAAGCGCTCGCTGTTGTCCTGAATGGAGCGGCCGATATAGCTGATATAGAGCTTACTTTGAGCAGAGATAAGCGCTTCAAGGAAGAGATAGCGGTCATCATCGCGACGGCTACGGTCACCCCGCTTTGGATCTGCGCTCATCAAATCGAACCCCAGCGGTGCCAGGGCACGAGGATAAACACCGTCGTTCATGCCGAGCAGACAGACCACCTTAAAGGGAATTGAGCGCATTGGCATCAGGGTACAGATATTGATGGGGCCTGCCAGGAAACGCTGGCTGATTCGCTCCTGATCAAGGCGCTGCGTCAACTCATCTCTCAGTAGCGACAAAGGAATTGCCTCGTGATAGTGGGAATTCACGCCCTCGTCGACGATAGCCTGCCACTGCGTTTCAATGAGCGCCATCGCCGCTTCGGTGTCACTGTCTGGCAGGAAGAAATCATTAAGTAACGCCCTGCAAACCGGGAGCCACGCTTCAAGCGGACGCGGCTGCATTAGCTCACGGCGCCAGCGGTTTAGCTGCATCAGCAGAGAAGCTAAATGCCCTACCAGTTCAGCAATCAAACCGCTGGACTCATCGTAAGGCAGCACTTCGTTCCACTCGCCCTGGCTGCTCTCCATGGCGTAGCCCAGCAGCATTCGCGTCAGGCCAAACCGCCAGGTATGCTGCCCGGTTGGGGGAAGCTCGAACTCCTGGACGTTATCGTCATCGATCCCCCAGCGAACGCCTGATTCGTTTACCCACTGGCGAAGGTAGCGCAGCCCTTCTTCATTGATGTTGAAGCGCGCGGCCAGCACGGGAACATCCAGTAATGCCAGAACATCTTCGGAGATAAAGCGGCTATCCGGCAGTGAAAGCAGGGTAACAAATGCCTGCAATGCCGGGTGCGACTGGCGGGCACGACGGTCAGAGATGGCATAAGGCAGGTACCGCTCCCCGGTCGCACTGCCGAAAACGGCCTGAATAAAGGGACTGTAGCTGTCGATATCCGCCACCATTACCACGATATCGCGCGGGGTGAGTTCAGGGTCGTCCTGCAGCATCGCCAGCAGCTGGTCGTGAAGTACTTCGACCTCACGCTGGGGGCTATGGCAAACATGGAACGTGATACTGCGATCCTCAGCATCCAGCTTCCGCTTGCTGTCGCTGCGCTCAAACTCTTTCGCCGTCACGCCCATAACGGCACGGTTTTCCAGATCCAGAATATCTAATTGAATATTATGCAGCAGGCTATCCGGCGCGATCTCGACAAAGGCGTCAACGTCACCCTCGCCTGATGAGGTAATATCGGAGAGCATATGAATGTAATCACGCCCGAGCTTCCCCCATGAGGCAAGCAGTGGATTGGGCAGGTTCTGGATACCGTCTTCATCAAAAAGCTGCCCGGCAGTCGAACCGTCTTTAAACAGCGGGACGGATCGTTCTTCAAAAAGGCGCTTTCGTTGGCGAGTTACCAGCCGCGCAAGCCAACGTTCGTCGAGGATATCCCCCCAATACTGCCGGCAAGGGTTGGTGAACAAAATATGAATATCAATATGTTTACCCAGCGCATACAAGGCCTTCAGATAAACTGGCGGTAATGCGGATATCCCACAGATAAAAACGCGTGACGGCAGTCGGGCTGGACGCTCCGACGCATTCTCGAGTATTGAGATAAACCGATCGTACAGGTTGGCACGGTGCCACTTAGGCTGCCCAAGCTTCTCCGTATGCTCTACCAGCGCTTTCCACAGCGGTGCCTGCCATATTTGCGCCTCCGGTAGTCCTTCAACCAGTTCGCCCGCTTCCCAGCGAATTAACCAGTCAGAACGGTAAACAAGGTATTGGTCGTAGAGATCGGCGGTGCGGGACGCCAGCTGGAACAGCTTGCGCTTATCGGTATCGTCATTGAGGTAGTGGCGCAGCATGGCGAATTCATCGTGTTGCAGCATTTCCGGCAGTAGCGCCATCAGCTTCCAGCTCATGCCCTGCTTGTTGAAGGCGCTCTGTTCGGGAATGTCTGGCAACACGCGCACGAACATATCCCAGATAAAGCTCGCGGGCAGCGGGAAATCAATGTTCGCGGCAATGCCAAACTTACGGGAAAGCGACATTTGCAACCACTGTGCCATACCGGTGCTCTGCACCAGCACCATTTCTGGCTCAAAAGGATCGTCAAGCCGCTCGCGCTCAACGATAAATTCCATCAGCGCTTCCAGCACATCCAGACGATTTGAGTGGTAGACCCTTAACATAGACGCTCCCGACTACTGGCTAACCGGGCAATGCAGACGCGTTATCTCACCGCGTCGCCCCAGAGGAGAAATAAGTGTAACCGTGATGCTGACACATCCTGCGTGCGTTGTCTGCACCCGACTGGCCTGCCAGCCTGCGGGCAGAACATTTGTTGAGAGCTGTGCCTGATTCCATGCATGGTGCCAGAGCTGGCGATACTGGTTAAACAGGTTAAACCGCGCCGCCAGCGCCCGATGATAGCCGGCCAGTGCCGTGACGATGATGACCAGCAGCATCATCGCCAGCAGAACCTCAACCATGCTAAATCCTTTCTCTTTTTTTATGGCAGTTGGCATAGCGAACGCTCCTCTAGCGGACAAAAATCACTCCAGCCGTGAGGCGAAAAGCGAATTTTACCGTCGACGATCTCTCCTGAACGCCAGAGCAGCAGGTCGTTGACTCCGGCAATCAGTAAAACAGTGTTCTCACTCAGTTGCAGCAAACACACTCGCCACGCGGGTGCCTTTTTACACTGAACTTCAGGGTCGGGTGACCAGTTCTGAACGCGTCCCCACTCAAGCGCTGACTGGACAGAAGCCTGCTGCTGTAGCGAACGGCTTTCACCGCCAACGAGCGCACTAAACGTGGTGAGTTGCTGGTTTAGGCCAGTGAGGATCAGGGTACCGAGCACCAGCAAAAGCAGGACCAGCCCCAGAGAAGACATACCGCGTTGACGGTTCACAGGTTGTACCCCGTGACCGTATACAACGCCTGATAAGGCTCCCCATGCTCGCCTTTGCGAAGGGCGGACAGTTCGATATTCAGCTCCGGCGCAAACCCGGCGCGTGTAACTTTCCTCACCACAAAGTGTGCAATCGCAAGCCTGTCCGGGTCCGTGAGCTTTTCCCATCCCTTACCTTCACACGAGGTTGCTCCACGCAGGGTTTCCAGCGCGCCCGATTCCAGACGAAAACCGGTGCTGTCGTTTTCTGATGCACTGCGATCCCAGCGGCCGTTACTGTTGGCATCCCACCGCACAATGACGCAACTGCCCTGCCTTGCGATCGTCAGCCCTTGCCCCTGACAGTTCCCCGCACAGTAACCCGCACGCTGAAGCTGTTTGCCGAAAGCAAACAGGCGCTGCCAGACCTCTTCTTCCAGCTCTCTCTGGCCGGATTGCAGTAATACCGCCCGCTGCAATCCGGGTAAAAAGCTCGATGCGCCAATCAACAACAGGCTACTGATGGCCGTGGCAATCAGAACTTCAGTCAGCGAAAAACCGCGCTGTCTCATCGACATGAACCTCCCTGTGAGACCTTACACATTCTGATGCGCCCTCCGTCTGAGACTATGATCAGCCATTCTCCGGCACGGCTTTGAACCCTTATCCGCCCTGCCCATGCCGTATCCCTTAACCCATAGAACCCTAATGACGGCGTGACTTCGCTCACCGCGACCTCTGGCCAGAGTGGAATCAGAACAAAGGGGCTGCCCTTCTCACAGCCTTGTACGGCTGAGCTCACGAGGCACTCCTTTTCGCCCACCCGCTGAAGGCGAATTTGATGGTCGCGGTTGTGCCGGTTGGCGTCGTTGCGCAGAAAGACCAGATAGTCGCGCACCTGGTCGGCGGTTTGCCACAACCGCTGCTGCCGCTGCCAGCTGTCCCAGCCGTACAGACCTGAGGCGCTGAGTATGACAACCAGCGAGACAGCCACCAGCGTTTCGATAAGCGTAAAGCCGTTCTCTTTTTTCATGCGGGAAGTGTGGCGATTCGACGAGGGCGTGGCGAGCGGTGAATAAGGGTTTTACGAGGCGTTATCCGAAGAATTGAGCGTGTTGCAGCGTGTTGCACGCTTTCTTGATAACGCCTCGTAAAACGGGATGGAGACGAAAAAAAACCGGCGCTAAACAGCACCGGTTGTGTCACGCTTTATCGCATCAGATAGCGACGGGCGCTTTGATGCCTGGGTGCGGGTCGTAGCCCTCAATCTCAAAATCATCAAAGCGGTAGTCGAAGATTGATGCCGGTTTGCGTTTGATAATCAGCTTCGGCAGCGCACGCGGTTCGCGGGTGAGCTGAAGATGCGTCTGTTCCATATGATTGCTGTAGAGATGGGTGTCCCCACCTGTCCAGACGAAATCACCCACTTCAAGGTCACACTGCTGAGCCATCATGTGAACTAACAGCGCATAGCTGGCAATGTTAAACGGCAGGCCGAGGAACACGTCACAGGAGCGCTGGTAGAGCTGGCAGGAGAGTTTGCCGTCGGCCACATAGAACTGGAAGAACGCGTGGCACGGTGCCAGCGCCATTTTATCCAGCTCACCCACGTTCCAGGCAGAAACGATGATTCGGCGCGAGTCCGGATCGTTTTTCAGCTGGTTCATGACGGTTGTGATCTGGTCAATATGGCGGCCATCAGGCGTTGGCCATGCGCGCCACTGCTTGCCGTATACCGGGCCCAGGTTGCCGTTTTCATCTGCCCATTCGTCCCAGATGGAGACGTTATTTTCGTGCAGATACGCAACGTTGGTATCGCCTTGCAGGAACCAGAGCAGTTCATGAATGATAGAGCGCAGGTGGCAGCGCTTTGTCGTCACCAGAGGGAAGCCTTCTTGCAGATTGAAGCGCATCTGGTGGCCAAAAATGGAGAGCGTACCGGTACCGGTACGGTCGTTTTTCGGCGTGCCCTCATCGAGCACTTTTTTCATCAATTCAAGATACTGTTTCATGATTCCTCAGGAAAGTTGTTGCTGTGGACGACGACGATACGCCCAAATCATCATAATGGCACCCGCTACGATCATCGGAATGGAGAGGATCTGCCCCATGCTGATGTACTGTACCCATTCGCCGGTAAACTGGGCGTCGGGCTGGCGGAAGAATTCGACGATGATGCGGAACGCGCCATAGCCAATCAGGAACAGCCCGGAAACAGCCCCCATCGGGCGCGGCTTGCGAATAAACAGGTTCAGAATGATAAACAGCACCACGCCTTCCAGCGCCAGTTCGTACAGCTGGGACATATGACGCGGCAGCACGCCGTAGGTATCGAAAATGGACTGCCACTCCGGGTGCGACGGCAGCAGCGCGATATCTTCCGCGCGGGAGCCCGGGAAGAGCATCGTGTACGGCACGCTTGGGTCAACGCGGCCCCACAGCTCACCGTTGATAAAGTTGCCCAGACGACCAGCCCCGAGACCAAACGGGATCAGCGGTGCGATAAAATCTGACACCTGGAAGAAGTTGCGCTTGGTGCGTTTGGCAAAAATCACCATCACCAGGATCACCCCAATCAGGCCGCCGTGGAAAGACATGCCGCCGTCCCAGACGCGGAAAAGATAGAGGGGATCGTTCAGGAATACCGGGAAGTTATAGAACAGAACATACCCAATACGGCCACCGAGGAACACGCCGAGGAAGCCTGCGTATAGCAGGTTTTCAACTTCATTTTTGGTCCAGCCGCTGCCAGGACGGCTGGCGCGACGGCCCGCGAGCCACATGGCAAAAACGAAGCCCACCAGGTACATCAGACCGTACCAGTGAAGCGAAACAGGTCCTACTGAGAAAATGACCGGATCAAACTCCGGAAAATGCAGATAACCACTGTTCATCTGTCACCACAAGATGTTGTTATTCCGCTGAAAGTGGACAGCGGTAGAAATGCGATTCTGCCTTAAGCAGAGGCTCCAAAGTTGCGAATCATAGCATAAGGCTGGCGCGGAGGATGCGCCAGAGATGTAAAAGATGTGTATAGGGTTTTGTGCACGCTGGTCCCCTCACCCTGGCCCTCTCCCCAAAGGGGCGAGGGGATTGTTCACTGCTCGCATTAATTTGTGGGGATCCCTCAGCCCTGTGAGAGAGGGGAAGGCTTTAGCGACCACCGCGAATCAGCCCGCCCATACCGCGTCGTTCCATAAATGCCGCCACCTGGTGACGAACCTCAGCCGCCAGCTGAGCGTCAAGGCTGCGCTCAGCCAGCTCACGGGCATCATTGATGTCTATATGACGCAACAAATACTTCACGCGCGCTACGGCACGGCCGTTCATCGACAGATGGCGGTATCCCAGACCAATCAGGATCGCGACGCACATCGAGTCTCCGGCCATTTCACCGCACAGGCGTAGATCAATACCGTACTGTTCAGCCTCACGGGCAATCATCGCCAGCGCGCGAATGATTGCCGGATGCAGGCTATCGTAGATACTGGCGACGCGGGTGTTGTTCCGGTCGACGGCCAGAATATATTGCGTCAGGTCGTTGGTACCGACAGAGATAAAATCAACGCGGTTTGCCAGCTGCGGCAGCATGAAGACCATAGACGGCACTTCGAGCATGACGCCGATCCGTGGTTTCGGGATCGCATAGCCAATCATCTCTTCCACTTCACGACCAGCACGTTCGATCAGGCGCCGCGCTTCGTCGATCTCATCAATGCTGGTGACCATCGGCAGTAAGATGCTGAGATTGCCCGTCGCAGCATTAGCGCGCAGCATGGCGCGCACCTGGATCAGGAAGATCTCCGGCTGATCGAGCGTAATGCGGATCCCGCGCCAGCCAAGACACGGGTTCTCTTCGCTGATCGGCATATACGGCAGCTGTTTATCCGCCCCGACATCCAGGGTACGCAGGGTGACAGGCTTGTCGTTGAACATTTGCAACATCCCCTGATACTGCGCCACCTGCTCCTCTTCGGAGGGGAAACCGCTCTGCAGCATAAACGGGATTTCAGTACGGTACAGGCCAATACCGTCGATGCGGCTGCCCAGCTTCTCTTCGTGCTCAGGGCTTAAACCGGCGTTGAGCATGACTTTGATCCGCTCACCGCTCTTCAGCTGTGCGGGAAGGTTAACGTCATCTTCCGCCAGCTTGCTTAATTCATTCTCTTCGCTGATGAGACGCTGATATTCCTGGAGCAGAACGGGTTCAGGATCGACCAGCAGTTCACCGCGGTAACCATCCACCACCAGCGTGCGTCGATGCAGTACCGACGGCTGGATATCCGCCCCCATAACGGTAGGAATACCGAGTGCGCGCACCATAATGGCGGCGTGGGAGTTAGCGGCACCATCGCGCACCACGACACCGGCCAGCCGGTCCTGCGGCAGTTCAGCCAGCGTCGTTGCCGAGAGTTCATCGGCCACCAGCACAAACCGTTTTGGCCAGGCGTTTGGCCCCTGAATGGTGTCATCAAGATGGAACAGCAGACGTTGCCCCAGCGCACGGAGATCGCCGGCTCGCTCCTTCAGGTAACCGTCTGTTAATGCTGCAAACTGCTCAGCAAATTTTTCGATGACCTTTTTAACGGCCCATTCTGCTACCGAACCTTTATCCACTTCCGCAAAAAGCTCACGGCGCAGCCGCGCGTCGGAAAGCAGGTGCGAATAAAGGTCGAAGATAGCCGCCGTCTCTTTTTGCGCACCCGCCGCAAAGCGTTTGCTGTAGCGGCGAAATTCATTTGCCGCCTCTTCCAGCGCGGCGGTAAGACGCTCGCGCTCCAGCGCTTCATCGAGCGTAGAGGCTTCGTAAACCTGCTCCATTAACGGCAGCGTGGCGTCCATCCAGCCTTCAGCAATCGCTACCCCTGGCGATGCCGGAAGGGCACGAATGCGCGTATGGCGATACTGACCGAAGAGCGCTGCAAGCTGAGACTGTGAGAGGATCGCCGCCATCTGTGTCGCCAGCGTGACGAGGAAGGACTCTTCGCTTTCATCGTACTGACGCAGCTCCCGCTGCTGGACGACCAGCACGCCCAAAAGTTGACGACGCTGGATAATCGGCACGCCAAGGAACGCGCGGAAACGCTCTTCTTTTACGGAAGGGATGTATTTAAAGCTGGGGTGTTTTTGCGCGTCGGCAAGGTTGATAGGTTCAGCCAGCCGCCCAACCAGGCCGACGATACCTTCATCAAATGCGAGCGTTACGGTGCGTCCCCGTGGCTTTTTCAAACCACGGGTCGCCATCAGGTAATAGCAGCGTCGATCGTGGTCGGCCAGATACACCGAACAGACTTCGGTCTCCATCGCAAGACAGATGTCAGTAACCAGAATATTCAGCGCCTCGTTGAGACGCGGAGCACTGGCCACCTTCTCGACTATTTCTCGCAAGCGGGTGAGCATGATTTGCGTAGCTTAACCTCTTTTACGTCGCCAGGCAGGTGCGCTCTGCGGCTTAGGCGGGATCTCCTGAAGCTGCATCACCACACTTGCAAACTCTTTCATCACCCTACGGTAAACATCGCGCTTAAATGACACGACCTGACGAACAGGATACCAATAGCTCACCCAGCGCCAGCCATCGAACTCCGGCGTACTGCTGGTTTGCATATTGATGTCTGAATCGTTGCCCACCAACTGCAGAAGAAACCACTTCTGTTTCTGGCCGATACAAACCGGCTTTGTGTCCCAACGCACCAAACGTTTCGGTAACTTGTAACGCAACCAGTTGCGGGTCGAGGCGAGGATGCGAACATCTTTTCGGCTTAAACCGACCTCTTCAAAAAGCTCCCGGTACATCGCTTGTTCTGGGGACTCTCCCGGATTGATCCCGCCTTGCGGGAACTGCCAGGAGTGCTGACCATATCGACGGGCCCACATTACCTGGCCCTGACGATTACAAATTACTATTCCTACGTTCGGGCGGTAGCCATCGTCATCAATCACCGGACTACCCCAAACTAAACCTTATATATGAATGATTGTTTCACACTACAGTGAGGCGGTAAACCACTCTCTTACAGGCCTGCAACCTAATAACATTTGAATAACTCACAAATAAGTGCAGAGTTATAAACAGATATACGGTAATGAGGACAATTTTATTCACCTTTTCTGTGGATATAGTTGTGAAGAAGTGTCTGATTACCGATGAACAACCTTAAACAACCTCTCCCGCCCTCTTTCACACCGTCAATATAAAATCATATTTTTCATACGATTAACTTAATACCAGTAAATAAAACGCAGAATAGCGTGACGATCGTCACAGCAGGGATCGTCGTACTGATGAAAGATCGAACAGCGTCGGTTTTATCCACAGATTGTGCCAATAAGTTAGGCACAATTTGTCTGAAATTTGGATTTTCATCGCACGTCAAGGCTGTAAATTGAAACAGTAGTCAGGGTTATGCCCAGTTATCCCACTTTTCTGTGGATAACATGGTGTAAGATCCTGTTTATTGTCAGTGACCAGATTTGAACAACCCGTTTTACGTCTCAGATGAAACCGTTAAAACCTCATAAAAAAACCTATAAATCATAGACATGGAATATTGGGACAGAAAAAGATAAACTCTATCCACAGGGGACAATTTCTTCGTTTATTTTTTAATCAAAAGGTTACCTTCATGCATTCGCTTACCCCCTTGCTCTCACCGCCGTCCAGCGAAGGCCAGCTGCTAGAGCAGGCACAGCGCCTGGCAGGCTTCTCGCTTGGCGAACTGGCGGCTATGGCAGGGCTTCAGATCCCGAAGGATCTTAAACGGGATAAAGGCTGGATCGGCATGCTGCTGGAGCTGTGGCTGGGTGCCAGCGCCGGGAGCAAACCTGAGCAAGATTTTGCCGCCCTTGGCGTCGAGTTAAAAACC
This sequence comes from Enterobacter asburiae, assembly GCA_011754535.1. Classification (NCBI taxonomy): domain Bacteria; kingdom Pseudomonadati; phylum Pseudomonadota; class Gammaproteobacteria; order Enterobacterales; family Enterobacteriaceae; genus Enterobacter; species Enterobacter asburiae. Next base: position 3,946,063 of record JAAQVN010000001.1, read on the forward strand.
ATCCCCATCGACAGCTGGGGTCGCCCCCTGGAGACAACCTTTGTCTGCGTTGCGCCCTTAACCGGCAATACCGGCGTGACGTGGGAAACCAGCCACGTGCGTCATAAGCTGAAACGCGTGCTTTGGATACCGGTTGAAGGTGAACGGCAGATCCCGCTGGCCGAACGTCGCGTTGGCGCACCGCTGCTCTGGAGTCCGGATGAAGAGGAGGAGCATCAGCTGCGCCTGGACTGGGAAGAGCTGATGGACATGATTGTGCTCGGGCAGGTCGAGCGAATTACCGCCCGACACGGAGAAGTGTTACAGCTGCGCCCGAAAGCGGCAAACAGCAAAGCGCTTACCGAGGCGATCGGCGCGATGGGCGAACCCATACTGACGCTGCCGCGCGGTTTTTATCTTAAAAAGAATTTCACCGGCGCGCTGCTTGCTCGTCATTTCTTACTTAAAACATAGTTTTTTACTTATTTTGCGAGCTCACAAACATAATCACCTGGTTTTTAAGATTTTACCGCTTCACCCTGTTGCCATAACGGGTTAATACTACACTATGATTTGATACGAGCCAGATGAGGACGATAACGATGAAAAAATGGGCGGTGTTAATTTCAGCAGTCGGGTTGGCGTTTGCCGTATCGGGCTGCAGCAGCGATTACGTCATGGCAACGAAAGATGGCCGGATGATCCTGACCGACGGCAAACCCGAAGTCGACGACGATACCGGTCTGGTCAGCTACCACGACCAGGCAGGCAATAAAATGCAGATCAATCGCGACGAAGTCTCGCAAATTATTGAGCGATAACGGTCGGAGGTCAGTAGCTTACTGGCCTTTTTGATTTTTTTCTTCCCCTTTTGCTTCCCCTCTGCCATGTTTATATTCCTTTGTCGGGAGGTTCCTGACGCGGTCTACATGTCTATTGAAGGAAGCCGGCTATGCATTATCACCGTATCCCCCACAGCGCTCTGGAGATAAGTCAACTGGGGTTGGGCACGATGACATTTGGTGAACAAAACAGCGAAGCCGATGCCCATGCACAACTCGATTATGCCGTCAGTCAGGGGATTAACCTGATTGATGTTGCAGAGATGTACCCTGTGCCACCACGCCCTGAAACACAGGGACTTACCGAAACCTACGTCGGTAACTGGCTGGCAAAACGCGGTAACCGTGAAAAGCTGGTCATCGCCTCGAAAGTCAGTGGCCCCGCGCGAAACAACGATGCCGGGATCCGCCCAAATCAGATCCTCGATCGCAAAAATATCCGCGCCGCGCTGGACGCGAGCCTGAAGCGTCTGCAAACCGACTATCTCGACCTGTACCAGGTCCACTGGCCCCAGCGCCCAACCAACTGCTTTGGCAAGCTCGGCTACAGCTGGAACGAGAGCGCCCCCGCCGTTACCCTGCTGGAAACGCTGGAAGCGCTGACGGAGTGCCAGCGTGCGGGAAAAATCCGCTACATTGGCGTGTCCAACGAAACGGCCTTTGGGGTCATGCGTTACCTGCACCTGGCGGATAAACACGATCTGCCGCGCATCGTCACCATCCAGAACCCGTACAGCCTGCTTAACCGCAGCTACGAAGTGGGGCTGGCCGAAGTGACGCAATATGAGGAAGTGGAACTGCTCGCTTATTCATGCCTGGGTTTTGGCACCCTGACGGGGAAATACCTCAACGGTGCGAAACCGGCCGGGGCGCGCAATACCCTCTTTAGCCGCTTTACCCGCTACAGCGGCGAACAAACGCAAAAAGCCGTTGCAGCCTATGTGGATATCGCGAAGCGCCACGGCCTTGATCCGGCGCAGATGGCGCTGGCCTTTGTGCGCCGTCAGCCGTTTGTTGCCAGCACCCTGCTGGGCGCGACCACGATGGAACAGCTGAAAACCAATATTGAGAGTTTCCATCTGAACCTGAGTGAAGAGGTGTTGGCGGAGATTGAAGCGGTGCATCAGGTATACACATACCCGGCACCGTAATAAAAGCAAAACGGCAACGCACGTTGCCGTTTTTAGGGTTTGCCCCCTCTCCCGGTGGGAGAGGGCCGGGGTGAGGGCATCAGGCCGCACTTATCAGCGCCGACGCTGCCAAACCCACAATCCCGCAATCGCCGCCGCGAAGAGTCCACCAAATCCGACGCCAATCGCTACCACCGGTACCCCCACTTTCACCGCTAGCGAATAGAGTCCCAGCATTAACAGCATTGCCAGGTTTTCACCGAGGTTTTGTACCGCAATGGCATTCCCCGCCCCGACGGTCTGCTTGCCACGCTCCTGAAGTAACGCATTCAACGGCACCACGAAGAAACCGCCCAGAATACCAATCAGGATCAGCAGGGCATAAGCGGGCAGAAACGCATGCTGAAGCGAGAAAATAAGCACCACGACGCCAATCAGGATCCCCGCCGGCATGCAGCGTGCTACCGTTTCGAGCGTTACCAGCTTCGCCGCAGCGCCCGCGCCAGCCACGATGCCGATCGCTACCATCGCATTAAGATAGGTCGGCGTCGCATTGTCAGTAATTCCCAGCGCCACCGGTACCCACAGGACCAGCAGGAAGCGCAGCGTGACGCCCGCCCCCCAGAACATACTGGTTCCCATCAGGGAGAAACGCGTTTCCCCGTTACGCCACAGCACGCGGCACGCGTTGAAGAAACTGCCAGTCATCGGTTTGAAGCGCCAGGATTGCCCCGGGCGAGCGACCGGCAGCTTCGGAATAAACAGGTTAGCCACGACCGCCCCGCCATACACCGCCGCGCATACGCCCAAAGCCGCCAGGACATGCCAGTCGGCCAGTACGCCTCCTGCGACGGAGCCGAGCAGGATAGCGGCAATGGTTGACGACTCCATCAGACCGTTGGCTTTGACCAGCTTATCGCCCGTGGTCAGCTCGCCAAGAATGCCATACTTCGCCGGAGAGTAGGCAGCAGCGCCGATGCCCACAAGCGTATAGCCAATAAACGGATTGAAGCCAAAGCAAATGCTGGCGGCACCCAGCAGCTTGAGACCGTTGGCAAACATCATCACCCGGCCCTTCGGGAAACTGTCCGCCACCTGCCCCACAAACGGGGCAAAGATAATGTAAGCGCCCACAAACACCATCTGCAGGATCGGCTGACTCCAGTCGGGGTAAAACTCGGCTTTCAGCAGGGCCAGCGTGGCGAACAACAGCGCGTTATCGCCGAACGCAGAGAGAAACTGCGCGGCAATGACCGCCATCATGCCTTTTGAACGCAGTGAGGTGTTAGTGTGTACTGACTCACGCATTTTGCTGTTCCGCCTCTTCAACCATGCCTTTCAGGGTCACGAAATCGGGTTTCCCACTACCCAGCACCGGAAGCTGCTTCAGGTAGCGAATATCGCGCGGCACCGCCAGCTCAGGAATGCCATGCTCACGCGCATAGCTCAGTAGCCTGTCGCGCTTAAGCTCGCCGTCGGTGGTAAACAGCACCAGCGCCTCGCCTTTGCTGGCATCACTCTTCACCACCGTCGCATGCATTTTATCGGCGGAGACAGCCGTCGCCAGTTGTTCGACCATTTCCAGAGAGACCATTTCACCGGCGATTTTGGCGAAGCGTTTTGCGCGTCCCTGAATCTGCACAAAGCCTTGCTCATCGAAACGCACGATATCACCGGTGTCATACCAGCCGGTTTCAACCTCGCCGTTGACGTTTTCCGCCGTCGGCGCTTCCAGCTGGCCTGGGTTTTCTACGCGCAGGTAACCGTTCATCACGTTTGGCCCTTTCAGCTGCAGGCGGCCACCCTCCTCAATGCCCGGCACGGCCAGCAGACGCGCATCCATCCCCGGCAGAATTCGGCCCACCGTACCCGGTTTCGCCGCCATGGGTACGTTGATGGAGACCACGGGCGCGCACTCGGTAACGCCATAGCCCTCAAGAATGCGCAGGCCAAACTTGTCCTGCCAGATCTGACGCGTGCTCTCCTGCAGCTTTTCCGCACCGGCCACCACATAGCGCACGCGGAAGAAATCATACGGATTGGCGAAACGGGCATAGTTACCCAGGAAGGTTGAGGTCCCGAACAGGACGGTGCAGTTACGGTCATACACCAGCTCCGGCACAATGCGGTAATGCAGCGGGCTGGGATAGAGGAACACTTCCGCACCGGTCAGCAGCGGCGTAAAAAGTCCCACCGTCAGGCCAAAGGAGTGGAACAGCGGCAGCGCCGACATAAAGCGGTCACTGGCAGTAAAGTCGGCAATGCTTTTGATCTGCTCAACGTTCGCCAGGATACTCTTGTGGCTGTGAACAACGCCTTTCGGGTTGCCCTCCGAACCCGACGTGAAGAGGATAATCGCATCATCTTCCGACTGCTGTTTGACCTGCGCCAGACGCGGCATCAGCAGGTGTGCAAAAATCCACAGCTTGTCTCCGGTGGTCACGTCCGCTCTCAGATCTTCCAGAAAGACCCAGCGCACCTGGGTCAGCTGTTCTGGCAGATGCCAGAGCTTGCCTTTGTCCAGGAACTGTCGGGAGGTAAAGACGGTATTTATCTGGGCGGCGGTAATGGCGCTGGTCAGCCCTTTCACCCCCGCCGTGTAGTTCATCATCGCCGGTATACGGCCACGGGAAACCGCACCAAAAATCACCGCCGCGCTGATGCCCGCGTTTGGCAGCATCAGGCCGATCTTTTCGCCCTTCTTGCTGTACTTCTCCAGAATGCGGCCCACAAACAGCGTTTTGGTCAGCAGCTTGCGATAGGTATCCGGGGTAAAGTTGATGTCTTCGATGCAGTTTTTCTTTGCGCCATAGCGGTACTGCGCGGAAAGCAGGGATTCGTACAGCGTTTCGCGCGGGCGCACGGCCATGCGCGCTTCCATCATAATCTGGTGCAGCATTTCCCCGGCGATTTTACGGCGATCGCGGGCACGCGGCGCGTCGGGCATCGGGAGCGACGTTGGCGGCAGAATATGCAGAGTGATTTTGGGGAACAGACGCTGCTTCACCAGCCCCTTCAGGCGGCTGAAGTGGGTCAACTCTGCACCTTCGATACGCAGCGGCACCACGGTCGCTTTTGACTTCGCCGCGACAAAACCCGCGCCGTCGTAGATTTTCATCAGCGAACCGGTCACTGAAATGCGCCCTTCCGGGAAAATAACCACCGGACGCCCCTGCTCTACCAGACGTACCAGATGTTTAATCATCATCGGCTTTGTCGGATCGAGCGGCACAAAATCAATCAGCGGGGTGAGCCAGCGCATGTACCACTGCTGGCTGATGGAGGTGTACACCGCAAACACCGGGCGCACGGGCAGAAATAGCGCCAGCAGAATGCCGTCTATGAAGGAAACATGATTGGGTGTGATGAGAACGCGCTCGCCGCGAAGCGCCTGGGCGTCGCCAGTGACGCGGATGCGAAAAAGAATGCGGAACAGTGTACGGAAAAACCCAAATAGCATCTCAACTCCCTTTGCCAGACAGTGTGGTGGGGTGACGGTAAATGGTGGCAGATTACACGAGAAGTGATACAGGAGCGACAGCAAAAGTGGGGGCGAAAAAAAACCTGCGCATCCGCGCAGGTTGGTGCAAGTGATGAGTACGAAATCGTACTAAGAATTCTCACCAATCAATACCTCTGGGATCTTGATTGTGGCTGTTGACCCTGCGCTTCGCCAGCAGTAAAACGCAAGGGAATGAGCCGAAATGCAACCAGGTGTGAATATTCTCTGTTGCTGTTACAGGTTGAACTGTCAGGCAAAAAAAAACCTGCGTAAGAACGCAGGCTGGTGTAAGTCGTGTTAATCAACCGGGGTTGATTCCACCTATCAATACCTCTGGGACCTCAACTCTACCAACCTCTTTAACGTCATCGCCACCGGCCAATCGCAACAGCCTGAGGCAAAGTGTAACTAAAGGTTCAGATTGACATTCTTCTGACATGACCAGGCGTGTAACGATTACACTATCAGGGTGGGTCTGCGTCACGTTTGTGGCGCGAGGGAATCGGCTTCCCTTGAATGCGCGTCACTTTTCCGCAACACTATTTAGTGTGTAAACGCTTACCCTAAATAAGAAGGTTATAAATGGCGACAATAAAGGATGTGGCTCGTCTGGCAGGTGTGTCGGTAGCCACCGTCTCCCGCGTGATTAATGATTCACCCAAAGCCAGTGACGCATCACGCCAGGCGGTACAAAGCGCCATGGAAACCCTGAATTACCATCCAAATGCCAACGCCCGCGCGCTCGCCCAGCAGTCAACGGATACCATTGGGCTGGTGGTGGGCGACGTTTCCGACCCCTTTTTCGGGGCCATGGTTAAAGCGGTTGAACAGGTCTCTTATCAGACGGGTAATTTTTTACTGATCGGCAATGGCTATCACAATGAACAAAAAGAACGCCAGGCTATTGAGCAGCTGATCCGCCACCGCTGCGCGGCGCTGGTTGTTCACGCCAAAATGCTCCCGGATGCCGAACTGATTCACCTGATGAAGCAGATGCCCGGAATGGTGATCATCAACCGTATTATCCCCGGCTTTGAAAAACGCTGTGTGGCCCTCGACGACCGCTACGGCGCCTGGCTTGCAACTCGTCATCTGATTCAACAGGGTCACACCCGGATTGGCTATCTCTGTTCCAATCACCCCATTTCTGATGCGGAAGACCGCCTGCAGGGCTACTACGACGCCCTGCGCGAAAACGGTCTGCCGTGTAATGACCGTCTGGTGGCCTACGGAGAGCCGGATGAGAGCGGCGGCGAACAAGCCATGACGGAGCTGCTGGGTCGTGGCCGAAATTTCACCGCGGTTGCCAGCTATAACGATTCGATGGCCGCCGGGGCAATGGGTGTCATGAATGACAACGGGATTGAGGTGCCGACGGAAATCTCACTGATTGGCTTTGACGATGTCCTGGTCTCCCGGTACGTGCGCCCACGCCTGACCACCGTCCGTTACCCAATCATCACGATGGCCACCCAGGCCGCAGAGCTGGCGCTGGCGCTGGCCGAGCAACGCCAGCCGCCGGAGATTACCCATCTCTTCAGCCCAACGTTAGTGCGCCGTCACTCCGTTGCAGCGCCTGCTGACGCGCAAAGCGAATAACGGTACAGGTGTACCGTTTTATCCGGATACTCCAGCCCATCGCCAATATACTGCCAGCCGTAACGTTCATAGAAGTCGCGGCAGGCAGACCAGAGATGGAGTTCCTCGTACCCGGCCCGTGCGGCGAAGCGAATAACATGCTGCTGTAACTTTCCTGCCAGCCCCTTGCCCCGCGCCGCGTCGTCAACGTAGAGCGCCGCCAGCCACGGAAAAAGATCCTGACGGGTAATCAAATCGCAGCGCCAGAGCCCCACCGTGCCCAGAAGCCGTTCATCTTCTACGGCGATAAAGGTCAGCGGCAGGGCATCCGGCGTCTGGCTGTGCGCAACGATGCTGTGGAAAAATTCCCGCGAAAGCCCCTCGCCAAAGGCCTGCCATAGCCAGTCGGTAATCTGCTCCGCATAGTGCGGTGCCTCGTAAAGCGGGAGGATGACGGTCTTTTTCACGTTTCACCTGCGTTTTTAATGAATATGCTGGCCTGACGCCTCCAGCCCGGTTTGGCGAGTATTTTACCAGAGTCAGACTATTTAGTTTTACTTCTGGCAGGCCAGGCGAATCGTGACCAAAAAGCGTGATCGTGGCAGAAGTTTTGCGCTTCCCGCATCGCTTATACGCTGTCAGGTCTGTGTTAAACTGCAGACCATTACGTGGAAGCAGGAATGTAGAATGGCAACAATGCTGGATGTCTCACTGCGCGCGGGCGTGTCGAAGGCTACCGTCTCGCGCGTGCTGAACGGCACAGGTCAGGTTAAAGAGAGTACGCGTCAGCAGGTCTTTGCTGCGATGGAAGAGCTGGGCTACCGCCCAAACTTTCTCGCGCGTTCGCTGGCTAACCAGACCAGCAACAGCATTGGTCTGGTCGTCTCTACCTTCGACGGCTTTTACTTTGGTCGTCTTTTGCAGCAGGCGTCGCGGCAGACCGAAACCCACGGGAAACAGCTGATCGTCACCGACGGTCACGACGCGCCAGAACAGGAAGAACAGGCGGTGCAGATGCTGGCCGACCGCCAGTGCGATGCCATCGTGCTTTACACGCGCTATATGAGCGAAAAGGCGATCATCAAGCTGATTAATACCGTGCAAACGCCGCTGGTGGTCATCAACCGTGAAGTCAGCCAGGCACCGGAGCGCTGCGTGTTCTTCGAACAGCAGGATGCCGCGTTTAAGGCGGTGGATTACCTGATCAATCAGGGCCACCGGGAGATCGCCTGCATTACCGTCCCGATCCACACCCCCACGGGTAAAGCGCGGCTAATGGGCTACCGTAAGGCGCTGGAAAAGCACGGCATTCGTCTGGACGAGCGTCGAATAAAGTACGGTGATGCGGGAATGACGCGGGGCTATGAGCTGTGTAAGGAGCTGATTGCTGAAGGGGTGTCGTTCAGCGCGCTGTTTGCCTGTAACGATGATATGGCGCTGGGCGCGTCCAAAGCGCTGCATCAGGCAGGGCTTAAGATCCCGCAGGATATCTCCCTGTTCGGCTTTGACGATGCCCCAAGCGCGAAGTGGCTGGAGCCTGCGCTCTCATCGGTTTATCTTCCGATAGATAACATGATCGTCACGGCTATCGATCAGGCGATCCGGCTGGCGAAGAACCAGCCGGTCGATGCGATCCCGCCGTTTACCGGCACGCTGGTATTACGCGATTCGGTCACAACGGGGCCGTACTTTCATCAAACGAGTTCCAGCGCCAGCAGTTCCTGAATGGTCTGACGACGACGGATCAGCCGCGCCTTGCCGTTATCAAACAGCACTTCCGGCAGCAGCGGACGGCTGTTGTAGTTCGAGGACATAGACGCCCCGTACGCGCCGGTATCGTGCAGCACCAGGTAATCGCCAGGCGCTACCTCCGGCAGCGCACGGGTTTCCACTTTGCCGCCTTCCTGCTGGGTAAATACGTCACCGGATTCACACAGCGGGCCTGCGACCACCGTCTCGCGGCGCGGCGCGTGCGTTAAATCGCGGCCATCGGCGGCAAGGGCGGTAATGTGATGGTAGCTGCCGTACATGGACGGACGCATCAGGTCGTTAAAGCCCGCGTCAATCAGCACGAAGTGGCGGGAGCCCATCTCTTTGACGCTGCGCACCTGCGCCACCAGCACGCCGGCTTCGGCCACCAGGAAACGACCCGGTTCAATTTCCAGCTTCACGGCATGACCAAGATGCGCGGCGATTTGATCGCGCGCGGCGCTCCACAGGCCGTAATAGTGATCGGTGTCGATCGCCTCTTCCCCTTCGCGATAAGGAATGGAAAGACCGCCACCGGCAGAGATCGCCTCCAGATCCTGACCGAAGTCGACAACCTGGCGCACCATTGCCCCGCACACCTGCTCCAGGTGCCCGTAATCGACGCCAGAGCCAATATGCATATGAATGCCCACCAGCTTCATGTTGTAGCGCTGCAGCACCTCCAGGGCAGCAGGCATATCGGCGTACCAGATCCCGTGCTTGCTGTTTTCGCCCCCGGTGTTGGTTTTTTGGCTGTGGCCATGACCGAAGCCCGGGTTCACCCGCAGCCAGACGCGATGACCAGGCGAAACCTGCCCAAGCTGCTCCAGCATATCCACAGAACCGGCATTCACCGGCACCTGCAGTTCATGCACGCGCGCAAGCGTGGCGTCGTCGATCACATCCGCGGTAAAGACGATCGCATCAGGATCGGTTTTCGGATCGAACCCGGCCGCCAGCGCACGCTCGATTTCACCCAGCGACACGGAGTCAACCTTCGCGCCCTGCTCGCGCATCAGGCGCAGAATGTGAATATTGGAGCAGGCCTTCTGGGCAAAACGCACAACGTCAAACTGATGCAGGGCGGCGATCTTCTCGCGAACGATCTGCGCGTCATAGACCCATACCGGGCAGCCAAACTCGGCGGGCAGGCGCAGCAGGTTTTCAGCGTTCAAATCGGTATCCGTCTGGTTGAGCGGGCGTGGCATGGTCTTCTCCGGGTCAATTCATTTTTTATGATTACGCCACAGCGGAAGCCGAATAAAAAATATCGTTTTATCGCGAGTCTATGCAAAAATGATATGGACAGTTCTTTGCTTTCAGGTGCCCTATGCCCGCCGTCAATTTACGCCACATCGAGATTTTTCATGCCGTGATGACCGCCGGCAATCTCACCGAAGCCGCACAGATGCTGCATACCTCCCAGCCGACGGTCAGCCGGGAGCTGGCGCGCTTCGAGAAAGTGCTGGGGCTGAAGCTGTTCGAACGCGCCCGGGGAAGGCTTCACCCGACGGTTCAGGGGTTGCGCCTGTTTGAGGAAGTGCAGCGCTCATGGTACGGGCTGGACAGAATCGTCAGCGCGGCGGAAAGCCTGCGCGAGTTTCGTCAGGGCGAGCTGTCGATTGTCTGCCTGCCTGTCTTCTCTCAGTCCTTCTTACCGACGCTGCTCCAGCCTTTTCTGGCCCGCTATCCCGAGGTCAATCTCACCATCGTGCCGCAGGAGTCGCCTCTGCTTGAAGAGTGGCTGTCGGCACAGCGGCACGATCTCGGGTTAACCGAGACCTTCTCGACACCTGCAGGAACGGCGCGCACGGAACTGCTCGCGCTGGATGAAGTGTGCGTTCTGCCCGCCGGGCATCGGCTTGCTCACAAAGCGGTGCTGACGCCTGCGGATTTTCACGGTGAGAACTACATTAGCCTGTCGCAAACCGACAGCTACCGGCAGCTGCTGGATACGCTTTTTGCTGAGCATCAGGTGAAGCGGCGGATGGTGGTAGAAACGCACAGCGCGGCCTCAATATGCGCGATGGTTCGTGCGGGCGTCGGCGTCGCGGTCGTCAATCCGCTTACGGCGCTGGACTATGCCGGGAGCGGGATCGTCATCCGCCGTTTTAGCGTTTCCGTCCCGTTCACCGTAAGCCTTATCCGCCCGCTGCACCGTCCAGCTTCCGCGCTGGTGGACGCATTCACCGAACACTTAGTTGAGCATGCGCGTCAGGCGGCGCTTCGCTTGCCTGACCTGCAAAACCCGTTATGACAGCATAAATTCCACGGCATCTGCCGCGTGAATAGCCGCGGTATCAAACACCGGGATGGGGCTTCGTTCGGCCGGCACCAGTAAACCGATCTCCGTGCAGCCGAAAATCACCCCTTCAGCCCCCTGTTGCGCCAGTTTCTCTATTACGCTCACGTAATACGCACGGGAGGTTTCGCTGAAGGTTCCAAGGCAGAGCTCGTCGAAGATAATCTGATTGATGCGCGCCCGGTCCTCCTCATCCGGGATCAGGCTTTCTATCCCAAACTCGCTGTGCAAGCGCCCGCGATAGAAATCCTGCTCCATGGTGTAACGTGTGCCCAGCAAGGCCACGCGCGACATTCCCGAGGCGCGAATTGCGCGTCCGGTGGCATCCGCGATGTGCAGGAACGGCAGCGAACAGCGCGCTTCAATGTGCGAGGCCACTTTGTGCATCGTGTTGGTACACAGCAGAATGCCCTGCGCCCCCGCACGCTCCAGCCCCAGCGCGGCATCGGCCAGGATCTCCCCCGCTTTATCCCATTCACCGCTCGACTGACAGGCTTCGATTTCATGAAAATCAACGCTGTGCAGCAGCAGGCTCGCGGAGTGCAGGCCGCCCAGACGCTGCTTTACGCCTTCGTTAATCAGGCGGTAATAAGGGATAGTCGATTCCCAGCTCATCCCACCTAACAGGCCAATCGTTTTCATCATCCCTCCTTCTCTGTTTAAGCCAGTGAAGCAAACTTGTGATCCTGTTTCCAGATCTTTGTTGCGTCGTTTTCTTTTTAAGCTGGCCCATATAAATTAAATAAAACACCGTTTTATTATAAAGGGCAAGACCATGTTTATGTTCCACAAAGAGACCGCGTCTGAAGATCTGGGGAACGGCGTTACGCGCCGCGTGCTGGCCCACGGCGGCAGGATGATGGCGGTTGAAGTGCATTTTGAGCAGGGTGCAATTGGCCCACTGCATAACCACCCGCACGAACAGTTAACCTATGTTCTCTCCGGCGAGTTTGAATTTACGATTGGTGAAGAGAAGCATGTCGTGACGGCGGGAGATACGCTCTACAAAAAACCACATGTTATGCACGGCTGCCTCTGCCTCAGGGCCGGCACGCTGCTGGACACCTTTACGCCTGTCCGCGAGGATTTCCTGAAATAAAAAAGGCGCTGTTTCAGCGCCTTTCCTGTATGCAGAATTTATTCCGTTACCGGCTCTGGCAATGGGTTTCGGCTGAGCATGGCCTCACGCAGTAACACGCTGCCGCAGGCAAACAGAGCGCCAAGGATCGCTGCCAGAATGACAATCATCCCTTTGCCCGGGCCGTCTTTTTTCACTGGCATCGATGGCGAAAGCTGATACCTGAATGGCTCAAGCTTAACGTCTGCAAAGGAGAGTTTTTTCAGCTGCGCCAGGTAATATTCCCGGTTCTGGAAATCCGCGTTCAGCTCCGTCACGTCCTTGAGATTTTTTTCAATCTTTAGCTTTTGCGCGATACCGTCAGCCCCGAGCGCAACGGAGTAATCCGGATCGTCTTTTACCGCCTGTCCGTTGCTGTACACGGGCTTCTTAATGCCCGCGGCATTCGCCACTTCCAGCGAATAATTCAGCCGCTGCAGGTTGGTGTTGTGCACATTGGTCAGACGAACGCGGTCGAGCGCCAGCTGCTGTTCTACCTCGTTCGTTTTGAGGGCGATCTGATTGCGGATATTTTGCACCGTCTCTTTCTCAACAATTGCCGAGATATAGTCGATATACCCCTCCAGGACGGATTGGGCATCGGCTGCGGTCGGCGCGGTGAAGCTCAATGTCCAGGAGACGAAAGGCGATTTATCCGCGTCTTTTCCCTGAACATCATTCACCGCTTTCATTCTGTCTGCGATATTAACAACCGCACGGTGCAGTTCAAGCGGGTCCACTTCCGTATTCTTAAGCTGCGCCATCACGTAAGGGGAAGAGGTCATATACTCTTCGAGCAATGACTGTGACTGGAATTTTTTAATAAACAGGTCAAAGACTTCCTGACGGGTGACCGGCACCTTCACGTCAAGAACCTGCAGCGCAACCATCATCTGGCGCAGCGGGTTCCACTGTGTCTGTTCCGCCGGAGTGATCACCGCTTTACTGGTCCATTTTTGCGGCAGTAGAAGCGCAATTGCCAGACCTGCCAGCGCGAAAACAAAGATAATGGTGGCAATACGTTTTTTCGCGGTAATCAGAACATCTAACAGACCCAGAAGATCGATCTCTTTTGAACTGACTGCTGGGGGGGCATATGAGGGAAAATCGAGGTCCGTTTTTTTCTTGATATCCATTGCTGACATAACCGTTCTTCTGTTTCGGGTGCAGTAAATTCCTGCCGGATGAGTTCAGTTGCCCGATAATACAAGAAACTAAGAATAATCTGAATGCGAGAATGGACTATCTGAGAGATTGCTATCAAAGTTGGTAGTTATTAAGCATCACGCTAACAAAACGCCGGGTGGCGCTGCGCTTACCCGGCATTACCCCTTACACGCCGATATTTCGCAGTTTCTCCCCGCTCATCAGCTTGCGTTCAATATGCTCCAGCGTCACGCCTTTGGTTTCTGGAATTAGCCAGAATGTGACGCCAATAAATGCCACGTTCAGCACCGTGTAGAGCCAGAAGGTTCCCGCCGCGCCAATCGCATCCAGCAGCGTCAGGAAGGTCGCGCCGATGATCATGTTCGATACCCAGTTGGTGGTGGTGGAACAGGTGATACCAAAATCGCGACATTTCAGCGGCTGAATTTCAGAGCACAGGATCCACACCACCGGCGCGGCGCTCATCGCGTAGCCAGCGATGCACATCATGGTCATGCCCACGGAGAGCCATGAGAGGCCACTGGACGCCGTGCCGTTATCAAACTGCATCAGGCAGTAGCCGAGGATCAGCGTACCGAGCGCCATCACGCTGAAGCCAATTTTCAGCGCTGGCTTACGTCCGGCTTTATCGACGGTGAACACCGCAATAAAGGTGGCGAACATAAAGGTGAGCCCCACCACCAGCGTGGCGATCATCTGCTGTTCGGTGGTGGTAAAACCGGCCATTTTGAAGATGCGCGGCGCGTAGTACATGATGATGTTCATCCCGGTGAACTGCTGCATCGCCTGGAGCAACATCCCGAGAAATACCGCGCGGCGCACGTTGCGGTTAACCTTGAACAATGACCAGCCGCCCTGCTTCAGCTTCAGGCTTTCGCGGATCTCGTTCAGCTCTTCACGCGCTTTCTCAGACGTGTCGCGCAGCATACGCAGCACCTCTTCCGCCTCCACGTGACGCCCTTTTTGCGCCAGCCAGCGCGGGCTGTTCGGCAGGAAAATCACTAATACAATCAACACAACCGCAGGCAGCGCCAGCACACCGAGCATCGCCCGCCAGTTACCGCTGTAGCTGAAGTACGTATCGGACAGGAACGCCAGCACGATGCCCAGCGTCACCATCAGCTGGTACATGCTGATCATCTTGCCGCGCACGTTCTCGCTCGCCATTTCGGAGAGATACAGCGGTGCGGTGTAGGAGGCGATCCCCACCGCCACGCCCAGCAGCACGCGGGAGAGGAGCAGCACTTCAACGTTGGTGGCAAACGCCGAACCAATGGATCCGGCAACAAACAGGACCGCCCCGACCATCAGGCTGTATTTGCGCCCGAGGCGGAACGAAAGCCAGCCGTTAAACAGCGCGCCGATGGCCGCGCCGAGCATCATGCTGCTCACCACCCACTCCTGCAGGCGGTTACTCAGCGTAAAGTGATCGGTAATAAACGGCAGCGCACCGGCGATAACGCCGATATCCAGGCCAAACAGTAAACCGGCCACGGCTGCCGCAATGGAGACAAACTGGTTCATGCGGCGGGTATCGCGCAGCGCAGCGGGCAACAGGTTAGAGTCATTTATAGATGTCATATTTTTCCTGCCTCAACAGCAAAATTCGTTAAGTGAAATTACGAGATAGCGGGGAAAAGTGTCAGGCCGGAATTCGTGAAGATATGGATTATTTCGCTATGGCATAGCGATCTGTGATGGACATTACAATTTCAACCAATGCTGGATAATCACCTTATTTTACTAATACATTAATTTTTCAGTAATAAAAGTGTGATGGCGGTCATCTATGATTTTTCAGTATGGATTTTTCGTGTTTATCAATATGGACTTTGGCAAATTTTAAGCAAAAAAAACCTCCGCCGAAGAGCAGAGGTATTTGTCATAAGTGGGTCTATCGCGCCAGCCAGCCGCCATCAACCGCGACGGTATAACCATTGATATAGTCCGATGCAGGGGAAGCCAGGAACACAACCGGCCCCATCAGATCGCTCGGAAGCCCCCAGCGGCCAGCCGGAATACGCTCAAGGATCGCCGCACTGCGCTCTTCGTCCGCCCGCAGCTGCTGGGTATTGTTAGTGGCCATATAGCCCGGCGCAATCGCGTTGACGTTGATGTTGTGCTGCGCCCATTCGTTCGCCAGCAGGCGGGTCACGCCCATCACCGCGCTTTTTGACGCGGTGTAAGACGGCACGCGGATGCCGCCCTGGAAGGAGAGCATCGAAGCGATATTAATGATTTTGCCGCCTTTCCCCTGGGCGATGAAGTGCTTCGCCGCCGCCTGAGACATAAAGAACACGCTCTTGATGTTCAGGTTCATGACGTCGTCCCAGTCGGTCTCGCTGAAGTTAATCGCGTCTTCACGGCGGATCAGCCCCGCGTTGTTGACCAGAATGTCGATATGGCCAAACTCCGCCACGGCGCGATCCAGCAGGTCCGGAATGGCGTCGATTTTACGCAGGTCGGCGGTCAGGCTGAGAAAACGACGGCCCAGCGCGGTCACGCGTTCAATCGTTTCCGTGGGCTCAACAATGTTAATCCCGACGATGTCGCAGCCCGCTTCCGCCAGGCCTAACGCCATCCCCTGGCCCAGCCCGGTGTCACAACCGGAAACCACAGCCACTTTACCCTGCAGAGAGAATGCATCCAGAATCATGTTTGTTCCTTACTCTTTCAGCGCCTGTCACCAACAGGCAGATTGATACTTAGCTGCCCGCGACTAGCGCAGATCCTTAACAGCGACGTGGTCCATGTCATCGAAGACCTGGTTTTCTCCAACCATACCCCAGATGAAGGTATAGGCTTTTGTCCCCACGCCGGAGTGAATAGACCAGCTGGGTGAAATGACCGCCTGCTCGTTATGCATGACGATATGGCGCGTCTCCTGCGGCTGTCCCATCATGTGGAACACGCAGGCATCGTCGTCCATGTTGAAGTAGAAGTAGACTTCCATGCGGCGCTCATGGGTATGGCACGGCATGGTGTTCCACAGGTTGCCCGGAGCCAGTTCGGTCAGCCCCATGCTGAGCTGGCAGGTTTCCAGCACATCCGGAACGAAGTATTTATTGATGGTACGGCGGTTGCTGGTGAGGTTATCGCCCAGCGTCACGGGCGCAACGTCGGCTGGCGTCACTTTTTTGGTTGGATAAGCGGTGTGCGCGGGGGCGCAGTTGTAGTAAAACTTTGCGGGCTTAGCGCCGTCGATGCTGGCAAAGACCACCTCTTTCGCCCCTTTGCCGACGTACAGCCCGTCTCGGTGGCCAATCTCGTAGCACTGGCCGTCCACGGTAATCGTGCCCGGCCCGCCGATATTAATCACGCCCAGTTCACGACGCTCCAGGAAGTAGCTGACGCCCAGCTGCTTGCCCACTTCGCCGCCCACTGAGACGGTTTTCGCCACCGGCATAATGCCGCCCACAATAATGCGGTCGATGTGGCTATAGACCATGGTGTACGTGTCGGCTTCGAACACCTGCTCAATTAAAAACTCGCTGCGCAGCCCCTGAGTATCCAGCGTTTTGGCGTGCGCGCTGTGAATGCTTTGTCTGACGTCCACGGTAACCTCCAGATGTGGTCATTCCCGAAAGAAGAAAATAAACGAAACAGCGTTCCGTTTTTCATTATGAGCACATACTAGCGGCAGAAAATAGGCTTTTCAACCCAACTTAAAACAACGTTTCATTTTTTATTTTATTTATAGCGGAAATGACGTTCGGATCACGATAAATACGCCAGGCAAAAACAGCGCCATAAAAAAACCTCCCGAAGGAGGTTTTTTTAATGAGGTAAGATTAGCGCTCGATGGCCAGCGCCACCCCTTGTCCGCCGCCTATACAGAGAGTAGCAATCCCTTTGCGGGCGTTTCGCTTTTTCATTTCGTGGACCAGGGAGACCAGGATTCGGCAACCGGACGCACCGATGGGATGCCCCAGCGCAATGGCCCCGCCGTTTACGTTGACCCGCAGCGGATCCCACTCCAGCATTTTGCCGACCGAGATCGCCTGCGCGGCAAAGGCTTCGTTCACTTCAATCAGATCCACATCAGAAAGCTGCCACCCTGCGCGATCCAGGCAGCGGCGGGTAGCGTAGACCGGCGCGATCCCCATTAACGCAGGATCCACGCCCACGCTGGCAAATGCCTTAATGCGGGCCAGCACGGGGAGATCGAGTTCAAGGGCTTTGCTTTCACTCATCATCATGACGGCCGCGGCGCCGTCGTTAATGGAAGAGGCATTTCCCGCCGTGACCGAGCCCTGGGTCTCAAACGCGGGATTCAGTCTTGCCAGGCCTTCAGCACTGGCATCGGTGCGCGGCTGTTCATCGGTATCTATAACGATAACCTCACCGTTCTGACGCTGTGTGCTGACCGGGACAATCTCGTCGCGAAAACGACCGGAATCAATCGCGGCACGCGCTTTTTGCTGCGAACTTAGCGCATAGGCGTCCTGCAGTTCGCGGCTGATGCCGTACTCGCGCGCCAGATTTTCTGCCGTCACGCCCATATGATAGTCGTTGAACGCATCCCACAGCCCGTCATGCACGAGGCTGTCGAGCAGCTGGCTGTTGCCCAGTTGCGCGCCGGTACGGCTGTCGGTCAGAACGTGCGGCGCGCGGCTCATGTTCTCTTGTCCACCAGCAATAACCACATCCGCTTCACCGCACTGAATGGCCTGGGTGGCGAGATGCAGCGCTTTTAATCCTGAACCACAGACGTCGTTAATGGTGATGGCGGATACGGTATTGGGCAACCCGCCCTTCAGCGCCGCCTGGCGCGCAGGGTTCTGCCCGGCTCCGGCCGTGAGAACCTGCCCCAGGATCACTTCATCAACTTCATGTGCGGCGATCCCGCTACGTTCCACCAGCGCTTTAACTACCACGCTGCCCAGGTCAACCGCCGAGTGACGCGCAAGCGCTCCCTGAAAACAGCCGATAGCCGTACGCAACGCACCCACTATTACGACATCTTTCATCACGACCTCTGTGTTAAATGACATGACGATAGTAGAGGATTGTTACTGGCAATTATCTTAATTGTTTAAAAATAGTGAGTTTAATCACAAGGATTAGCGCGCATCCTGCAGATACTGCCGCAGCCAGCTTCCGGCAACACCGGGCGGGGATCGTTTATTCCACAGCAAATCGATGCCGATCGCCCTTGGCCAGCCGGGAACATTGAGCTGTACCAGCGATTTCGCCGCGGCGAATTCATCCACCAGGGCGCACGGCAGCACGCACCAGCCGAAACCCTGGACGGCCATACTCAGCAGTAACAGGTAGTTCGGCGCTGACCAGACGGGCCCCCGAGCAATCTCAGCCTCGCGCTCAAGGTAGGTGCTGAGCCTCAGCTCCCGCCAGCCGTGCAGCTCGTCGCTCTGCACCTCGTGTTGCCCGGCGAGCGGGTGCGTGGTCGCGACATATATCGCCATTCGGGTCTGCACCGGCAGCCGGGTGGCGCCAATATCCGTAGGATAACTGTCTCGCGCTTCCGTCAGACCCACCTGCGCGCGCTCCTTTTGCAGCAGATCGATCACGTCTTCTTCCTCGCCAATCAGACATTCGAATTCCGTATGGGGAAAGCGGGCGTCAAACTGCTTCATCAGATCTTCCAGCACGTCCGGGTTGAGGGTATCGGAAAGGACAAACGTCAAACGCGCTTCGGTTCGTGCCGTTAACGACACCGCCAGCTCATCAAGCCGCGTGCTGGCGGCGAGGATGGCCTGCACGTAGCCCAACACCTGTTCCCCCTGGACCGTTAGCACCGGCTGCCGCGCCGAGCGGTCAAACAGTTCGAAACCCAGATCGGCCTCAAGATTGGCAATGGAGGTGCTGATCGTCGACTGGCTTTTACGCAGCCGGCGCGCGGCAGCAGAGAAAGAGCCTGCCGCAACGGTCTCAACAAACGCGGTAAGGGCTTCAGGTGAATAGCGCATAACCTATCTACTTTATCGATGGATACCATCTTTAATATATCAGCTTTAGCGATAAAAATAGGCTGCATCAACGCCCATACCGGCGAATTAATGAGGTCTACACTATGCAACACCAGGATGTACTCCAACGTAAGCTGCCGGAGCGGATCTTCCACGCTGTCTGTTTCGAAGGGATTGCCACGGCAATTCTCGCCCCGACGGCGGCGTGGCTGATGCAGCGCTCCGTGGTGGAGATGGGCGGGTTAACCATTATCCTGGCTACCACCGCCATGCTCTGGAACATTATCTATAACTTCGGCTTCGACCGTTTCTGGCCTGTCCAGCGCGTAAAACGTACGGCAAAAGTGCGTGCGCTGCACGCCCTGGGGTTCGAATGCGGGTTTATTGTGATTGGCGTGTCGATTGTCGCCGCCGTGCTGGGCGTGACCCTGCTTCAGGCATTCACACTGGAAATAGGTTTCTTCCTGTTCTTCCTGCCGTACACCATGTTCTATAACTGGGCATACGATAACCTGCGCGAGAAATTTCTTAAGCGCCGCCAGCAACGACGCGCTCTGGCAGGCTAAACTCACGCTGGCCGGACGCCCGTTCCGACCAAACTCCGTCGAAGCAACTGCGCTCTTCAGGCATAACTATGGTAAATTGCACGCCATTCTGATGGTTTGTTAGTTGAAACGTTGCTCTAATGTCGAAAATTTGGTCAAAAGATGAGACTCTCTGGAGTTTCGCTCTCTATGGCACGGCCGTGGGCGCAGGAACGCTGTTCTTGCCCATTCAGCTGGGCTCCGCAGGCGCTATTGTCCTGTTTATCACCGCCCTTGTGGCCTATCCGTTAACCTACTGGCCGCACCGGGCGCTGACGCAATTTATTCTCTCTTCAAAAACAAAAGGTAATGAAGGGATCACCGGCGCCGTCTCCCACTACTATGGTAAGAAGATTGGCAACCTGATCACCACGCTCTATTTCATCGCCTTCTTTGTGGTGGTGCAGATATATGCGGTGGCCATCACCAACTCGTTAACCGAACAGCTGGCGAAACACCTGACGGTGGATACCGTCGTTCGCGTGCTGGTCAGCCTGGGCGTGGTGCTGGTTCTGAATCTGATCTTCCTGATGGGACGGCATATCACAATAAAAGTGATGGGCTTCCTGGTGTTTCCGCTGATTGCCTATTTCCTGTTTGTCTCGCTCTACCTGATCGGCAGCTGGCAACCCTCGCTGCTGACCAGCCAGATGGCCGTCGATCGCCATACGCTGCACCAGGTTTGGATTTCGATTCCGGTGATGGTGTTTGCGTTCAGCCATACCCCGATTATCTCCACATTTGCCGTTGACCGTCGCGAGAAATTTGCCGACGGCGCCATGGATAAATGCAAGAAAATTATGAAGGTGGCGTACCTGATCATCTGCCTGAGCGTGCTGTTCTTTGTCTTCAGCTGCCTGCTCTCTATTCCACCGTCGTATATTGTAGCCGCCAAAGAACAAGGGGTAACGATCCTGTCCGCGCTGTCGATGATGCCTTCTTCACCGGCGTGGCTGGGTATTTCTGGCATTGTGGTGGCGATTGTTGCGATGTCAAAATCGTTCCTCGGCACCTATTTTGGGGTGATTGAAGGGGCGACGGAGATCGTGAAGTCGTCGCTAAATCAGATCGGCGTAAAAAAAAGCCGCGCCTTCAACCGCGCGCTTTCCATTATGGGGGTGTCGTTAATCACCTTTGCCGTCTGCTGCATTAACCCGAACGCCATTTCGATGATTTACGCCATCAGCGGTCCACTTATCGCCATGATTTTGTTTATCATGCCGACGTTGTCGACGTATCTGATCCCCTCCCTGAAACAATACCGTTCCATTGGCAGCCTGCTGACGCTGATCGTCGGCGTGCTATGCGTGTCGGTGATGTTTGTGGGCTAAACATACTCATGCCCGACATTCTGTCGGGCATGCCTCTCAGTCTCGCCCTGCTGACTCCAGCGGAAAAGGTCTGTCCTGCACTACCGTTTTCATGACAAGCGTAGAGCGAAGGTGCTGCACGCCAGGCATGGCGGAGAGTTTCTCGTCATAGAGTTTCTGAAAGGCCGACAGGTCGCGGGTCACGACGTGCATCAGATAATCCGGATCGCCAAACAGACGCTGTGCCAGCACGATCTGAGGGATCTCTTCTACCGCCTCTTCAAACGCGCTTACCGCCTTTCGGTCACCCTCTTTTAGCGTCGCAAACACTATCGCCAGAAAGTTAAAGCCCATTTTGGCGGGGTCAAGGCTGGCACGGTATCCCGTTATGGCCCCGCTTTGCTCCAGCGCCCGGACGCGACGATGGCACGGTGAAAGGCTCAGATTCACCCGTTCAGCCAGCTCGGTAAGGGATAAGCGGCCATCGGACTGCAGCTCCGCAAGAATTTTTCGATCGATGCTATCCATGTGGAAGATTTTCTCATTTTGACGGTGTTATGAGCATAACATTGAAAGCCTATTTCGCAGGGTTAGCGATATTCTTTTTCTCAACTTTGACGCACTGCAGGAGTCTTCAGGACGATGGAAATGAGTATTGTGGCCGGCTTTTGGGTGGTTTCGTTTCTGCTCATCATGACGCCTGGCGCCGACTGGGCCTACGCCATTAGCGCCGGGATTAACGGGCGGCGCGTGGTGCCGGCGGTGATGGGGTTGATGTCAGGGCATCTGTTAGCCACGCTGATCGTGGTGGCTGGCGTAGGCGTACTGATTGCTCAACATCCTCTGGCGCTAACCGGGCTGACCATTGCGGGGGCCGTGTATCTCCTGTGGCTTGGCATTACGCTATTACGTCATCCCGCCGCGCCGGAAAAGGCCACCCACCACGCGGGAAACTGGAAACAGTGGGCGGTGAAAGGGCTCTGCATTAGCGGCCTTAACCCGAAAGTTTTTTTGCTTTTTCTGGCGCTGCTTCCGCAGTTTACAGACCCTGCCGGAAGCTGGTCGATAGCGATGCAGATGTCCGCGCTTGGCGTGATGCACCTGATCACCTGCACGCTGGTCTATCTGCTGGTGGGGTATGGTTCGAGAGCGGTGCTGGCGACCCGGCCACAGGCGGCGCGTCTGGTGAGCATGGCATCGGGCGGGATAATGGTGATGATCGCGTTGGTATTGCTGTTTGAACAGATGAGATAAAAAAACACCGGCCATCGCCGGTGTGTTTTACGCCCGAATATCGTCATATTCCCGCGTGTTATCAAATTCATGCTTCGCAAACGGGCACAGCGGGATAATTTTGCGGTTCTCACCGCGCATCTTCTCAACCACTTTCGCCACCAGCTGCTTGCCCACACCCTGCCCCTTCAGGCTCGGATCGACATCGGTATGCTCAATAATGCTCAGGTGCTCGCCGGTCGGCACGAAGACAATCTCAGCGACCTGATTGCCGTTCGCATCGTTTACGTAAAACTTGTTGTGGCCTTCCAGAATATCCATGGTTCCTCGCTTATTTTTGGCGGTACTTCAGCGCACCGCTCGGGCAGGTATCAATCACGCGTACAACCGTTTCCACGTCCACTTCATCAGGAACAATCCACGGCTTACGCTTCAGATTAAACAGCTTTGCGCTCCCACGCACGCAGTTACCGGAGTGTTTGCAGATCCCGGTGTTGAAGTAAACGTCTATTTTCTCGCCGGTATAGGCCCGGTAGCCTGCATCCAGTAGTTCTTTATCCATGACATTGCCTCTGTAATTATTCTCGTGCTGAATGAAGCATAGCCTTATGGGATCCCGATAGCTATCACGCTGAAAACGAAAAGCCAGCTCGCAACACTTTTCGCCGGATTGCGTCCCCCTGCGTACATCGGTGGGTGCGCATACTGGCTGTTTTACGCATTAAGCGTGATCCGACATTCTGTTACTGAGTATCCCCGGTGAGATGTTTAAAATTAAACAAGTTTAATCTGAAGATGAGCCTGTCGTTTACGATAATGTCCGCTCTGCTTATTTAACATGAGTTACCCATGAAGACACGGCCATTATTACTGACTCTGCTCAGCCTCAATTTATTAACCGCCTGCAGCGCTTCTGAGCCAGATAAGGTTGAACAAATACACCATCTGCAGGTCCCGCTAGTTTTACCGGGAGAAAAACCGCCTGCCGTTCCGGCATCACATATTGCAGCACTTTATCAAGAAAATAAAATACAGATAGATAAAATAGCAACACAGCTGAAATCACAGTATTTACAGCACGCCACCGCAAAGGATATTTTCACCGAAGATAGCCCCGTTCAGCCGGTCTACGCCTCGCTGACAAAACTAGAACAGCTGGAAATGATTAATCAGCAATACCTGAAAGATAAAAATGTTACCGGTCTGCAAAAGATTAAACTTGCCCTTCAGCCTTTAGTCACTTAAATGCCAAAAAGCCCAACTGCTGAGCAGCTGGGCTTTTTTAATTGAGAGGCTAACAACGATTAATCGTGCTGTCCGAATCGCCATGTCAGGCCTGCCGTTACGGAGCTTACGTCGCTGCTGACGCCAATCTGGTTGGCGTTACCCACATTGCTTACCCATTGATATTCCAGGCGGCCAGCCAAATTTTTGTTGAACGCATACTCCGTCCCCACAGCGGCAAGCGGGCGAATGCCTGTATCAAAACGATTGTGACCACTTACATCAGATTCTGCGCGATACGCCATCGCCCCGGCACGCCCATAGATATCCCAGTTGTCGGTCACGGCATAGCTTGCTTTTAAGGACATCTGCAGCCCCTGGCTTTTCATTTGTGCGCCCGCACTATGGTTGCCTTTCATCTGCATATTTCCTAAATAATCATAACCACCTTCTACTGCGAGCCAGGGTGTCATCTGATAGCCAGCGTAAACCCCACCGCCGACGTTATCATGATCGATATTATACTGGCTTGAGCCATTGTTATTATCGCTCGCTTTAGAACCTGTGCTGGCGTCAAAATAGTGTGACCAGCCAAATTTAGCCCCGCTATACCATGTACCTGTATCCGCAGCTGCAAATGCAGCCGTTGCAGTGAACGCGTTAGCAATAATTAATGCAAAAAGTGTCTTCTTCATACAAATCCCGTTTACTCTGCTAAAGATTTTCAGTGAGCAAACGATATAGACAAACGAGAACAACGTGAAATGCTTTTCTGTTTAATTTTAAATTTTAGAACGACTCAGGTAAATTTCCCACTTCCAGTAAATAACCGCCGCGCTTAAACGCAATATATTGACCTTGCTTAAGCGCCGATAATACGTTGAGAATGCTGCTGCGTGAAAGAAGCGTACGATCCTGAATATATTCCAGAATGCTCGTCCGCATACGCGCCTCTTCGGGAAGTAATATCATTTCCTGCAGATAGCTACGAATCACGGAATAGGTACGTTGCTGCACGACCTGCGCATCACGATAAATCAGATACGCCGTATGATACGACAGTAAGGCCGCAACGTCTTCCCAGACGCCCTTTTCACGAAATAGTGCAGCTGCTTCATCTGCATCAGCACGTAAAATTATAGACTCTCTTTCTGCACGTAAAATATGCCCTTGTGTCGGCTGGATCATCTCGGCAATGCCGAACAGATGAGGCTCGAAAACGGTCACTAAGAGCAGTCCATCTGAGGCCCGCAGCAGCGAAAGCTCCCCGTCCTGAAAAAGGTACATCTGCTGGTGGCCTTTGTGTTTCCAGGTGATCCGCTTGCGCGGCGCGAGCTTCACTTTCTCTGCGATTGGCTCAAGGATCGCCGTCAAACGTTCAATGGATTGTTCAGGCCGAACAGGAGGTAAAATATTCATAACACAGCCTTTTAGCGTTGGGTAATGGCCAGTATAGACTACAACAGTCATTGATCAGACAAGTATGAGGGGGAAGTGATATCAGATAGAAAAACATGAGTAAAAAGAAACTTTGTTTATTTTTGAATTTTCCACCAAGAACGTCGGTAATAGGTAACTGATATTTGTTGGTGCTTGCTCTAATACCTATGAAAACACTGGGGAGAAAAGACTATTAAAACCTGAACAATCTTTTCTTCTTACACATCACTTCATTAAGATTATTCCTAATAAAACAACAAATATTTGTTGTTTTTTAAATAATTACAAAATATCAAGCCGAAACAGGCCGTTCCAGCTTTTGAATTGTATATACAGCCTGACTATTCTCTTTCGAGCCTAAAACATTCCGGAAATGAATATGCGTAAAGTGTAATACATATAGATTCATTTATTCGCTTTATCAGGCTGTTAGCCGATGTGAGTCATTAAAAAACTCATTTCGCAAGGACTATCTTTCAATGGCGAAATTGTACGCCACTCTCACAGGAGTCAGACATGAGCGCAAATTTAATCTGGTCAGGAAAAGTTGATGCAAAAAGTGCCGAAGGGATAAATACAGGCCTTTCCCTCAAACGAGGGGAGATCATTACGATTCTGGCCGATGGCTGGGCCAAAAATGGTAGCGAAACTTTTGCTCTGACCGCGCCACAGGGACGTATTCCCAGAGAGGGCGAACCGCTAACGATACGCAATCCTTCACTTCTGGCACGGATTGGGAGTGAAACATATCCGGTTGGCAACCATAAATATCGCTGGTCAATTCCTGCTGAAGGTATTCTGACGCTGATTTATGCCGATGGTAAAGACCAGTACAAAGACAACTCGGGCGAATTCAGCGTTGAAGTGTATCGCGAGGCGGATATTACAGCGACGACAGCACCGTTTGAAGATTTAACCAACTTTGAACGTGATAACTGGAATAGCTGGCAGGCGGGCCCTGCCGGGCACGATCTTTACCTGGTTGACGCCAGCGCCCGCGCCGTCGAGTTTATTACCAGGCCCAATAAAAATCATGCCGGAGAGATCCTCAAAAAGACGCTGACAGGTCTGACTGCCGGGCATGAATATACCTGGACGCTGAAAGCTGCGCGCATTATTGGAAAATATGAAGCGCCAAAAATTTCTCTCCGTGCGGATGGCAAAGACATCTCCGCACCGCTGGAGCTGAAGCAGGCGAATGAATGGGTAGCCCTGAGCGGAAAATTCAAAGCCACGGGCAGTCAGGCTGCACTCGCGGTAGTCAGCCATGTTACAGCAAGTATGGGGAATGATTTCAGAATTAAGGAGCTAAAAATTAAGGGATAATCTAAAGGAGTGTCGGTCTGCTATTCGGCATGAATGCTGGATGGCAGTTCGATGTTCAAAACAGGATTAAAAAATTGTGTAGCGCACATGATCAACATATGCGCTACACCAACAGGCAATAAACACACGGCATTACTCTTTATTATATTGTATATCCTCTCAGTATCGGCTGTGATTAGAAACAAGATGCGTCTCGATTAACGCCACCCTGAAACACAGCACGCTTTCGGTTAGGGTATCTGAGCGGAAGTAACACACTAACTTCATGCCTAATAAACACCAGTGGGGTAATATCGGTTCTGAATACACATTCAGGGCTGCATATTCACGTAATCAAAAAGATCATGGTGCCTGCAAAAGCGCACCATGAAAGAGCCATAATCTGCAATTAGCAAAGCACATCCTTGTTTAATTAAAAGGCAACGTAATTGTACTGCCGGTATATCGCTAAACGATACAAGACCTGTCTGGTTAATTCAGGGGGGAGCAGATCATACCTCTTATTGGTAAAACGTCGTTCAATTGTTGAACGATAACAGACAACGTATGTTAAGTAACTTGTTGATAGCGAAATACATTTAAGCCAATTTTGGGTGGTGTTTTGCAACAAGGGGAGAGATATGGAGCGGGCGAAGGGAATCGAACCCTCGTATAGAGCTTGGGAAGCTCTCGTTCTACCATTGAACTACGCCCGCTTTGAGGTGCGTAAGGCATTATAGACCTTACGCCTTTTCATACAAGCCTCTTCACCACTAAGTGGCGATTAAATAATCACTTAGCACTTCGGTTTGCTGCCGGGCGCAGGAAGATAACGCTGCGGATCGATGGCCGTCGCTTTATAGCGAATCTGGAAATGCAGCTTCACCGAGTCCGTTCCCGTGCTGCCCATCGTGGCAATCTTTTGCCCCGCCTTCACGTTCTGCCCGTTGTTGACCAGCATCGTTTCGTTATGCGCATAGGCCGTGATGTAGTCTTCGCCGTGCTTAATCATGATCAGGTTACCGTAGCCGCGCAGCTGGTTACCGACGTAAACCACCTTCCCTGCCCCGGAGGCATAAACCGGCGTACCGCGCGCAGCGGCGATATCAATACCCTTGTTACCACCTTCAGAGAGTGAGTAAGGAGCAATAACTTTACCGCTGGCAGGCCAAATCCAGCAGCGCTGTCCAACCGGCGGCCATGACGATTGCGGTACCTGATAGGACGGCGTCACTTTGGCGGTTTTGCCTTTCGATGAAGATTTTTTGCCCGAGGACGAACTGCCGTTCACCTTCAGCTTTTGTCCCACTTCGATGGTGTACGGCGGAGAGATGTTATTCAGGCGCGCCAGATCCTTCACGCTGGTCCCCGTTGCGCGCGAAATCCGGTACAGCGTATCCCCGCGCTTAACGGTATAAACCGAACCGGAATAGCTACCCATATCCGATGATTTGCTCCCTGAACAGCCTGCCAGGAATAGCGTCAGCGTCAGGCAAAAGATGGCGATGATGGGGTTTCTCGTCAGGCTTCCTGCAAACAAAACAGATCCTCGGTCAGCGTGAATGGCGCACTATGATACCAGCCCGGAGAGATATGGGTCAGCCCTTTTCCGCTCCAGGAGACAAAACGTTCGTATAAGAATGCCGTATAATGTTCCCTGCTGATGGTGCAAAACCATCCGCATCGTTGGCACTGGAGCATGAATGAGTATTCAAGAACACGTTATTTTGGTAAATGACCAGGGAATGGTGATTGGCACTCAGGAGAAGTACGCCGCGCATACTGCCCAAACCCCTCTGCACCTGGCGTTCTCATCCTGGCTCTTTAACGCCGAAGGCGAATGTCTGGTCACACGACGCGCGTTAAGCAAAAAAGCCTGGCCGGGCGTCTGGACGAACTCCGTCTGCGGGCACCCTCAATCCGGTGAAAAGACGGAAGAGGCGATTATCCGCCGCTGCCGCTATGAAGTCGGTGCTGAAATCACCGCGATTACGCCTGTCGCCTCCGAGTTTCGCTACCGTGAAACCGATCCTTCCGGCATCGTGGAAAACGAAATTTGCCCGGTCTTCGCGGCACGCGTTACCAGCGAACTGTGTATTAATCACGATGAAGTAATGGAATTTGAATGGGTCAGGCTGGAGTCGTTATTCCGCGCGCTGGACGCCGCGCCCTGGAGCTTTAGCCCGTGGATGGTGCTGGAAGCAACCACCGCACGAGAGGCGCTGAGAGCGTTCGCGGCGCAATAAAAAAGCCCCTTTCGGGGCTTTTTTACATCTTAACGCCTTATTTCACCGGACGCATCGCCGGGAACAGGATAACGTCACGGATGGTGTGGCTGTTGGTGAACAGCATAACCATACGGTCGATACCAATACCCAGACCTGCAGTTGGTGGCAGGCCGTGCTCCAGTGCGGTCACGTAGTCTTCATCGAAGAACATCGCTTCGTCGTCGCCTGCCGCTTTCGCGTCAACCTGATCCTGGAAGCGCTGCGCCTGGTCTTCTGCATCGTTCAGCTCGCTAAAGCCGTTGCCGATTTCACGGCCGCCGATGAAGAATTCAAAGCGGTCAGTGATCTCCGGGTTCTCGTCATTACGACGTGCCAGAGGAGAAACTTCAGCCGGGTATTCAGTAATGAAGGTCGGCTGAATCAGGTGTGCTTCCGCCACTTCTTCGAAGATTTCGGTCACGATACGGCCCAGACCCCAGCTCTTCTCCACTTTAATACCGATGCTTTCAGCGATTGCTTTCGCAGAGTCGAAGTTATCCAGATCCGCCATGTTGGTTTCCGGACGGTATTTCTTGATCGCTTCGCGCATGGTCAGTTTTTCGAACGGCTTGCCGAAGTCGAAGACTTCTTCACCGTAAGGGACCTGTGTGGTGCCCAGAATGTCCTGCGCCAGGGTACGGAACAGGGATTCGGTCAGCTCGATCAGATCTTTGTAGTCCGCATACGCCATATAGAGTTCCATCATGGTGAACTCTGGATTATGACGAACGGAGATACCTTCGTTACGGAAGTTACGGTTGATTTCGAACACGCGGTCGAAACCACCGACCACCAGACGCTTCAGGTACAGTTCCGGCGCGATACGCAGGTACATGTCCAGGTCCAGGGCGTTGTGATGGGTTATGAACGGACGCGCAGACGCGCCGCCAGGGATCACCTGCATCATCGGGGTTTCCACTTCCATAAAGTCGCGGTTCACCATGAACTGGCGGATACCGGCCATGATCTGGGAGCGAATTTTGAAGGTCTTACGGGATTCATCGTTAGAGATGAGATCCAGATAACGCTGACGGTAGCGCGCTTCCTGATCCTGCAGGCCGTGGAACTTGTCCGGCAGCGGGCGCAGGGCTTTGGTCAGCAGACGCAGCTCGGTGCAGTGGATAGACAGTTCACCAGTTTTGGTTTTGAACAGCTTACCTTTCGCGCCCAGGATATCGCCCAGGTCCCACTTCTTGAACTGCTCGTTGTAGATGCCTTCCGGCAGGTCGTCACGGGAAACGTACAGCTGAATACGGCCGCCAACGTCCTGCAAGGTCACGAAAGAGGCTTTACCCATGATACGACGGGTCATCATGCGGCCTGCAACGGCCACTTCAACGTTCAGCGCTTCCAGCTCTTCGTTCTCTTTACCGTCGAAGTCAGCGTGCAGTTGGTCTGAGGTGTGGTCACGACGAAAATCGTTCGGGAACGGCACGCCCTGCTCGCGCAGCGCTGCCAGCTTCTCGCGGCGGGTTTTCAGTTCGTTGTTAAGATCGACTACCGCGTCAGCGCCCTGTGCTTGTTGTTCAGACATGTTGGTTCCTCATAACCCTGCTTTCAAACTTGCTTCGATAAATTGGTCCAGGCTGCCGTCCAGCACCGCCTGCGTGTTGCGGGTTTCAACCCCGGTACGCAGGTCTTTGATGCGGGAGTCATCAAGGACGTAAGAACGGATCTGGCTGCCCCAACCGATGTCGGACTTGTTATCTTCCATCGCCTGTTTCTCAGCATTTTTCTTCTGCATCTCCAGCTCATAAAGCTTCGCTTTCATCTGCTTCATGGCCTGGTCTTTGTTCTTATGCTGGGAACGGTCGTTCTGGCACTGTGTTACCAGCCCGGTTGGAATGTGGGTAATACGCACCGCAGATTCCGTACGGTTAACGTGCTGACCACCCGCGCCGGAAGCACGGTAAACGTCAATACGCAGGTCCGCCGGGTTAATTTCGATATCAATATCTTCGTCAACTTCCGGGTAAACAAACGCGGAGCTGAAGGAGGTATGACGACGGCCACCGGAGTCAAACGGACTCTTACGCACCAGGCGATGAACGCCGGTTTCGGTACGCAGCCAGCCGTAGGCGTAATCGCCAATGATCTTGATGGTGACGGATTTAATACCGGCCACTTCACCTTCAGACTCTTCGATAATTTCGGTTTTGAAGCCGCGCGCCTCTGCCCAACGCAGGTACATACGCGTCAGCATGCTGGCCCAGTCCTGTGCTTCGGTACCGCCAGACCCTGCCTGAATATCGAGATAGCAGTCAGCGCTGTCGTATTCGCCGGAGAACATGCGACGGAATTCCAGCTGCGCCAGCTTCTCTTCCAGTACGTCGAGTTCTGCCACGGCTTCGTTAAAGGTCTCTTCGTCGTCGGCTTCGACGGCCAGCTCCAGCAAACCGGAAACGTCTTCCAGCCCCTGGGCCATTTGATCCAGCGTATCTACGATAGCTTCGAGAGAGGAACGCTCTTTCCCCAGCGCCTGTGCGCGTTCAGGTTCGTTCCAGACGTCCGGCTGTTCCAGCTCGGCGTTTACTTCTTCAAGACGCTCTTTCTTGGCATCGTAGTCAAAGATACCCCCTAAGAACGTCGGAGCGCTCCGTGAGGTCCTGAATACGGTTTTTTACCGGATTAATTTCAAACATGGTCTGTTTTCTTTTATGGACTTGTCAAAATGCGGTGATAAGAGCGGGATTGTACCGAATCCACGCCCTTTTTTATAGAGATTACTGCCGCTAAATTGGCCAGATATTGTCGATGATGATCTGAAGGGTGCGGTTACCGCGAAACTCGTTGATATCCAGTTTGTACGCCAGTTCTACCTCGCGCACGCCGTTGTCCGGCCAGATAGAGGTATCAACGTTGAAAGCAATGCCGTCCAGCAGCGGTCCGCCGCCCACGGGCTCGACCATCACTTTCAGGTGACGTTCGCCGACGATACGCTGCTGCAGCAGGCGGAATCGCCCGTCGAACAGCGGTTCCGGGAACATCTGCCCCCATGGACCGGCATCGCGCAGCATCTGCGCCACGTCCATCGTCATTTCGGAGACAGACAGCTCACCGTCAGAGACCACCTCTCCCTGCAGAAGCGCCGGGTCAATCCACTCGGTGACCAGCTCGCCAAACAGGCGCTGGAACTCGTCGAATTTCGCCTCATCCAGCGACAAGCCAGCCGCCATCGCGTGGCCGCCGAACTTGATCATCAGACCCGGGTATAGCGTATCCAGACGCTCAAGCGCATCGCGCATGTGCAGCCCCTGAATCGAACGGCCAGAGCCTTTCAACGTGCCGTCGCCCGCGGGTGCAAACGCAATCACCGGGCGGTGGAAGCGCTCTTTAATGCGCGACGCCAGAATGCCAACCACGCCCTGATGCCACTCAGGATGGTACATCGCCAGCCCGCCCGGCAGCGTATCGCCGCTGCGTTCGAGCTTTTCGCACAGGGTCAGCGCTTCGGCCTGCATCCCCTGCTCAATCTCTTTACGGGTCTGGTTCAGGGCGTCCAGTTCGTTGGCCAGTACGCGCGCTTCGCCAATGTTGTCGCACAACAGCAGCGCCACGCCGACCGACATAT
Organism: Enterobacter asburiae; assembly: GCA_011754535.1. Lineage (NCBI taxonomy): Bacteria > Pseudomonadati > Pseudomonadota > Gammaproteobacteria > Enterobacterales > Enterobacteriaceae > Enterobacter > Enterobacter asburiae. Next base: position 3,978,293 of record JAAQVN010000001.1, read on the forward strand.
CGTCCAGCCTGCCGGCAGCATTCAGACGCGGCCCGAGGGCAAAGCCCAGGTCGCTTGCCGCCAGCTTGAGCGGATCGCGGTTGGCAATCTCCAGCAGCGCCTTAATCCCGGGGCGGCACTTGCCCGCACGAATGCGGCTTAAGCCCTGCCAGGTCAAAATGCGGTTATTGGCATCAAGAGGCACCACGTCCGCGACGGTGCCCAGCGCCACCAGGTCAAGGTATTCGGCCAGGTTTGGTATGGCAATACCGCGGGATTCGAACCAGCCCTTATCACGCAGCAGGGTCCGTAACGCCAGCATCAGATAAAACGCCACCCCCACGCCGGCGAGAGATTTCGATGGAAAATCGCAGTCGCGCAGGTTGGGGTTAATAATCGCTTCCGCTGCGGGGAGCGTATCGCCGGGCAGGTGGTGATCGGTGACCAGCACCGGGATCCCCAAAGCGTGAGCATGATCGACGCCCGCATGGGAGGAGATCCCGTTGTCTACGGTCATGATCATCTGCGCACCGCGGGCGTGGGCCTGATCGACAACTTCCGGGCTGAGGCCATAGCCGTCTTCAAAGCGGTTCGGCACCAGATACGTGACGTTATCGCAGCCCAGCGCGCGCAGGCTGAGCACGCTCAGCGCGGTGCTGGTTGCGCCGTCGGCGTCGAAATCCCCGACCACTACAATGCGCGTTCCCTCGCGAAGCGCGTTGTAGAGCATTTCGGTAGCTTTCTCGATACCGTTCAGCTGCTGCCATGGCAACATCCCTTTCACGCTGCGCTCAAGATCCTCAGCGCGACGCACGCCGCGGCTGGCGTAGAGGCGCTTCAGCAGCGCCGGGAGATCGTCCGGCAAATCAACGGGTTCAACCGCCTCGCGGCGGCGCAATTTGATGGGGGCTTTCACGCGAATTATTTACCACCAAACTGTTTCTGGTGCGCGTCGAGGAACTCTTTCATCTCTTTTGGTCCCTGATAACCCGGAACAACATAGCCGTTACTCAGGACAATCGCTGGCGTACCGCTCACGCCAAACTGCACGCCCAGCGCGTAGTGGTTAGCAATGTCGATGTCGCAGGAGGCAGGCTTAATGCCTTTGCCGTTCATTGCGTCATCAAACGCTTTGTTGCGGTCTTTCGCACACCAGATCGCCTTCATGTCCTGTTCAGGCTGGCTCTGCACGCCCGCGCGCGGGAAGGCCAGATAGCGCACGGTAATGCCCAGCGCGTTGTAGTCTTTCATCTGTTCATGCAGCTTGTGGCAGTAGCCGCAGGTGATGTCGGTGAAGACGGTAATCACGTGTTTTTCCTGCGCCGCCTTATAGACGATCATCTCTTTTTCGAGCGCATTAAGGTTTTTCATCAGCAGCTGGTTGGTGACGTTCACCGGCTGCGCGCCGCTCACGTCGTACAGCGGCCCCTGAATGAAGTGTTTGCCGTCTTCGGTGACGTACAGCACGCCGCTGTTGGTCAGTACCGTTTTCATGCCGGCAACCGGCGCAGGCTGGATGTCGCTGCTGGTGACGCCAAGCTTAGCCAGAGACTGTTTGATAGCGGCGTCGTCCGCATGGGCGAAGCCGGTAAATGAGGCTGCCAGCAGGGTGAGCAGCGCGAAAGACTTTTTCATATGTGATCCTGTTACAATTTGTCGGCACTCACGCACGAGGGTGGTGCTGTTGGTGTAGCTGCCGCAGGCGTTCCGTCGCGACATGGGTGTAAATTTGCGTCGTTGAAAGATCGCTGTGTCCCAGCAGCATCTGCACCACGCGTAAATCTGCGCCGTGGTTTAACAAATGCGTCGCGAAGGCGTGACGCAATACGTGCGGCGAGAGCTTTTCACTGTCGATACCCGCCAGTGTGGCGTAATGCTTGATGCGATGCCAGAACGTTTGCCGCGTCATCTGCTGCGCGCGCTGGCTCGGAAACAGGACGTCGATAGACACGCCATTAAGCAACCACGGACGGCCATGCTCAAGGTACGTCTCCAGCCAGTAAACCGCCTCTTCACCCAGCGGCACCAGCCTCTCCTTGTTTCCTTTACCGATGACGCGCACCACTCCCTGACGCAGGCTGATGTCGCTCATCGTCAGGCCAACCAGTTCCGAAACGCGCAAGCCGGTAGCATACAATAACTCAAGCATGGCTTTATCGCGTAACTCCAGCGGCAGGTCAACAGCAGGTGACTGTAATAATCTCTCAACTTGTGCTTCGCTGAGATCTTTCGGCAGCCGCTGCGGGAGTTTCGGGGACGCCAGCAGCGCGCTGGGATCGTCCCCGCGAATCTTCTCGCGGTAGAGATGCTGGAAAAGCCGACGCATTGCGCTGAGCAAGCGTGCAGAGCTGGTGGCTTTGTAACCCCCTTCTACACGTTCAGCGAGCAGCGCCTGCAGGTCGTCGCTTTGCGCGCTTGCAAGCGATAGCTCCCGACGCGCCAGCCACTCCACCAGCATGGAGAGATCGCGCCGGTAGGCACTGAGGGTATTCTCAGCCAGATTTTTCTCCAGCCACAGCGCGTCGAGAAACTGTTCAACGAGTGTGAGATCCTTTTCCACATCAGCCCCTTTGATTTTGCAGTCAGGCCATTATGCCTGATTGCGACCGGTTTCTGGTACACTACGCGCAATGTCAAAGCATGAATTGAGATAGTTACGCGATGAATATTGGTCTGTTCTATGGTTCCAGCACCTGCTACACCGAGATGGCGGCAGAGAAAATTCGCGACATCATTGGCCCGGAACTGGTGACGTTGCATAACCTGAAAGATGACGCGGTCGCGCTGATGGAACAGTACGATGTGCTGATCCTCGGCATCCCAACCTGGGATTTTGGGGAGATACAGGAAGACTGGGAAGCCATCTGGGATCAGCTCGATTCAGTCAATTTCGACGGTAAAATTATTGCGATGTACGGCATGGGTGACCAGTTGGGCTACGGCGAATGGTTCCTGGACGCACTCGGCATGCTGCACGACAAGCTGGCACCAAAAGGGGCGACGTTTATCGGCTACTGGCCAACCGAAGGGTATGAATTCACCAGTAAAAAACCGATTATTGCCGACGGCGAGCTGTTTGTTGGGCTCGCGCTGGATGAAACCAATCAGTACGATCTCAGCGACGAGCGCCTGCAGACCTGGTGCGAGCAGATCCTCGGCGAAATGGCAGAAAAATTTAGCTAACGCCCCCTACTCCTGCGTCGGCTGTTGCAGCAACATCCGGCGCAGATCCCGCCATTCTGACGCGTCCATGCTGTCAGCCGCCAGCCACAGGTGCTGGCAACGTCCGCCATCAACCTTGCGTAACCGTAACATCATCCCGGAGTTGAGCATCCAGGGCATACCAAGAATATCCCACTCTTTTCCCTGCCAGCGCAGGCGGGAGTCCATCAGTAACTTGATTTCCCCCTGGCGCGCATTAATGCGACGCTGGCTGCGTACGCTGTCAAAAACGACAAACGACAGCAACAGCAGCCACAGCGGCGTATAGCTCAGGGGCCACGGCATCAGCAACACGATGGCCGCAACCAGGCCGTGGAGCAATAAAGACATCCACTGCGAGCGCCACGAGACGCGAAGATCAGATTGCCACAGGACCACGTTCCCGATTCCGTGTTTGAATTAATTGCACCATCCGTTGCAACTCGGTGTCGGCGGGTTTGCCGTGGTTCATCAGCCAGTTGAATAAATCCGGATCGTCAGACTCAAGCAACCGAACAAACAGACGCTTATCATCATCGCTTAAGCTGTCGTACTCATATTCGAAGAAAGGCATGATGGAAATATCAAGTTCACGCATGCCGCGACGGCATGCCCAGTGAATACGGGCCTTGTTGTTAATATCCATGTTCAGTTTCCTGCATTACGTTTGGCACAGTCGGTACCCCGTTCTCTGTTCTTAATTTCTTTACGGGGACACCAGCTAGTGTAACGTGTTTTTGACCGTTTCATTACTGGAATATTGCGATTGACGAGCTGGCTTCCAGAATATTCCCTACAAAGACAGCGGATTACACTATTTTGCTTAGCGCTACGCATAACCGGTTTATGGCACAAATGGTCTGCTGAAAGCGCTTGCAATGCCTGCAGGCTCTTTTACCATTAGGCATTATCAAAGCGTTAAGCAATTCAGGATATCGTTATGGCATTTACACCATTTTCTCCTCGCCAGCCCGCCGCCTCTGCGCGTCTGCCGCTGACGCTTATTTCTCTTGATGACTGGGCGCTGGCTACCCTCTCCGGCGCTGACGCCGAAAAATACCTGCAGGGTCAGGTCACTGCGGATGTCGCGCAGATGACTGAACACCAGCATCTGCTGGCCGCGCACTGCGATCCTAAAGGCAAAATGTGGAGCAACCTGCGTCTGTTCCGCCGTCAGGATGGGTTTGCCTTTATCGAACGCCGCAGCCTGCGTGATGCGCAGCTCAAAGAGCTGAAAAAATACGCAGTCTTTTCCAAAGTCACCATCGCCCCGGACGACGAACATGTTCTGCTGGGCGTGGCGGGCTTCCAGGCGCGTGCAGCGCTGAAAAACCTGTTTGCAGAACTGCCGGATGCAGAAAAACAGGTGGTCAGCGAGGGCGCGACCTCCATTCTGTGGTTTGAACACCCGGCAGAGCGCTTCCTGTTAGTCACGGATGCCGCAACCGCCGAACGCGTGACCGATGCGCTGCGCGGCGAAGCGCAGCTCAACAACAGCCAGCAGTGGCTGGCGCTGAACATCGAAGCGGGTCTGCCGGTAATTGACGCAGCCAACAGCGCGCAGTTTATTCCTCAGGCAACTAACCTGCAGGCGCTGGGGGGCATCAGCTTTAAAAAAGGCTGCTACACCGGTCAGGAGATGGTGGCGCGTGCAAAATTCCGTGGGGCAAACAAACGCGCGCTGTGGACACTGGCGGGCCATGCCAGCCGCGTACCGGAAGCGGGTGAAGACTTAGAACTGAAGATGGGCGATAACTGGCGCCGCACCGGCACCGTGTTAGCTGCCGTACAGCTGGACGATGGCCGTCTTTTGGTTCAAGCCGTCATGAACAACGACATGGAAGCCGACAGCGTGTTCCGCGTGCGCGACGACGCCAATACGTTGAGTATTGAGCCGCTGCCGTATTCACTGGAAGAGTAATCGTCGACAGGTGTCCTCCCTCTCCCTGTGGGAGAGGGCCGGGGTGAGGGCCACCGCCCGCACGGAGGAAAAAACTACACCTGCCCCACGTACAAATAAATCGCCAAAAAGTGGCATACGCTGCCGCCCAGAACAAAACCGTGCCAGATAGCATGATTGTACGGGATGCGCTTGCAGACGTAGAAAATAACGCCCAGCGAGTACACCACGCCCCCCACGGCCAGCAGCGTTACCCCGCCGACCGCCAGCTTAATCGCCAGCTGATACACTACAATCAGTGACAGCCAGCCCATCGTCAGATAGGTGACAAGCGACAACACCTTAAACCGGTGCGCAATCGTCAGCTTAAAAAGGATCCCCAGCAGTGCCAGGCTCCAGATAACTATCATCAGGCCGCGCGACAGCGGTGAATTGAGCCCCACCAGCAGGAAAGGCGTATAGGTACCCGCAATCAGCAGATAGATAGCGCAGTGGTCAAATTTCTTGAGCCATATTTTGGCCCGTTGATGCGGAATCGCGTGATAGAGCGTCGACGCCAGGAACAGCAGGATCATGCTTCCGCCATACAGGCTATAGCTGGTAATCGCCATCGCGCTGGCATTGGTATCTACCGCCTGTACCAGCAATAACACTAAACCGACAATCCCAAACACCAGGCCAATGCCGTGGCTGATGCTGTTGGCTACTTCCTCAGCCAGCGAATATCCCTGTGCGATTAATGGTCTGCTCGCCATACAAAACTCCGGGAAAACTAAAGATGATTATTCATCGCATGACTATGCTAACTGAGAATGATTCCAGTGAACACCTGTTAGCTAAAATAATTTTAACGTAAATTTTTATAATAAAAATCAAAAACATAAACAAACAATTCACCTGACATTTGTTCACATAAAAATTTAAGCGTTACTAATCAATGGCATAAAATTGGCCCGTGCCGTCTGGCTGCATGTTATGATGGATAAATGAGGTCTGAATGAGAGTTTTGCCACAGTGAGTATGTTCACCCACTCCGCCATTGCCAGTCTCAATAACCTGGAGATGATGGTCTACAACTATGTCATCAAAAATCGAGACAAAGTGATGTATATGACCATCCGCGAGCTGGCGGATGCGGCCGGCGTCTCAACCACCACCATCCTGCGCTTTTGCCGCAAGCTCAACTGCGAAGGATATTCGGAATTTCGCGTGCGCTTTAAGCTCTATCTTGAGCAGAATGAGCCCCAGCAGGCGAATTTCGGTGCCAGCGAAATTATCAGCTTCTTTAAAAGCGTGAATAATGAAGAGTTCGACGCGTTATTAAATGACGCGGTAAATATCATCCTCTCTTCAGAGCGCATTATTTTTGTCGGGGCGGGCACGTCAGGCTCACTGGCGAAATATGGCGCACGTTTCTTTTCGAATATTGGTAAATTCAGTAATCATATTGATGACCCTTATTTCCCGGTCACCAATGATATGGCGAAAAATGCGCTGGCCATTGTGCTCTCCGTCTCGGGCGAAACCGAGGAGATACTGCGCTTCGCCAGCCAGTTCAGCCTGCATCACTGTAAGGTGCTCTCCATCACCAGCCATGAGCACTCTCGCCTGGCAAAACTGGCGGACTTTAATCTCTCCTGGCACGTTCCCCAGACGCGAATTGGCGGCGTCTACGATATCACCACGCAAATCCCCGTCATCTATATTCTGGAATCCCTCGGACGCAAGCTGGCGAAGAAACTGACGGAATAAAACACCCTGTTTTTTTGATGTGACAAATCACAATTTCCGCAAATTGTTATATCGTGACATTAAATTTCGCTTTGCTAGACTCAATGCCAATAAGCCATTTATTGAGATTAGCAGCGATGAAAAAATTAACCTTACCAAAAGATTTTTTATGGGGCGGCGCGGTTGCCGCTCACCAGGTTGAAGGCGGTTGGAACAAAGGCGGCAAAGGGCCAAGCATTTGCGACGTCTTAACCGGCGGCGCACACGGCGTGCCGCGCGAAATCACGCAGGAGGTGGTGCCGGGTAAATATTACCCCAATCATGAGGCCATCGATTTCCACGGCCACTATAAAGAAGACATCAAGCTGTTTGCCGAGATGGGCTTCAAGTGCTTCCGTACCTCTATTGCCTGGACACGCATATTCCCGAAAGGTGACGAAACGCAGCCAAACGAGGAAGGGCTAAAATTCTACGACGACATGTTCGATGAGCTGCTGAAGTACAACATCGAACCGGTGATCACCCTCTCCCACTTCGAAATGCCGCTGCACCTGGTGCAGGAGTACGGTAGCTGGACCAACCGTAAAGTGGTCGATTTCTTTGTGCGCTTCGCGGAAGTGGTCTTCGAGCGCTACAAAAACAAGGTCAAATACTGGATGACCTTCAACGAAATCAATAACCAGCGTAACTGGCGCGCGCCGCTGTTCGGTTACTGCTGCTCGGGCGTGGTCTATACCGAACATGACAATCCGGAAGAGACCATGTACCAGGTCCTGCACCACCAGTTTGTGGCCAGCGCCCTGGCGGTGAAAGCCGCGCGCCGCATCAACCCGGAGATGAAAGTGGGCTGTATGCTGGCCATGGTGGCGCTCTATCCGTTCTCCTGCAAGCCGGAAGACGTGATGTTCGCCCAGGAATCGATGCGCGAGCGCTATGTCTTTACCGACGTCCAGCTGCGTGGTTACTACCCGTCCTACGTGCTGAACGAGTGGGAGCGCCGCGGCTTCTCCATCAAAATGGAGGCAGGCGACGAGCAGATCCTGCGTGAAGGTACCTGCGACTACTTAGGTTTCAGCTACTACATGACCAATGCGGTGAAGGCGGAAGGCGGTACCGGTGACGCCATCTCCGGCTTTGAAGGCAGCGTACCGAACCCGCACGTGAAGGCATCCGACTGGGGCTGGCAGATTGACCCGGTGGGCCTGCGTTATTCCCTGTGCGAACTGTACGAGCGTTATCAGAAGCCGCTGTTTATCGTGGAAAACGGCTTCGGCGCCTATGACAAAGTGGAAGAAGACGGCAGCATCAACGATGACTATCGTATCGACTACCTGCGTGCACACGTGGAAGAGATGATCAAAGCCGTCACGCACGATGGCGTGGATCTGATGGGCTATACCCCGTGGGGCTGCATCGACTGCGTGTCGTTCACCACCGGCCAGTACAGCAAGCGCTACGGCTTTATCTACGTGAACAAGCACGACGACGGAACGGGCGACATGTCGCGTTCCCGTAAGAAGAGCTTTAACTGGTATAAGGAAGTGATTGCCAGCAACGGCGAAAAACTTTAACGCAGTGATCCCCTCTCCCCTTTGGGGAGAGGGTTAGGGTGAGGGGTTTATTTCCCACCCGCTAACTCGATAAAACTACCCGTTACGTACGACGCCTTCTCGCTCAGCAGCCAGACAATCGCCTGGGCCACCTCTTCCGGCTGGCCGCCGCGCTGCATCGGCAGCAGCGATTTCACCCGATCCACCCGCCCCGGCTCCCCGCCGGATGCGTGAATATCAGTATAGATAAGCCCGGGCCGCACGCAATTCACGCGGATACCCTGTGCCGCCACCTCCAGCGATAGCCCGGTTGTCAGCGAATCCACCGCCCCCTTGGACGCGGCATAATCCACATATTCACCCGGCGCGCCCAGACGCGATGCCGCGGAAGAGACGTTCACTATCGCCCCACCCTTGCCGCCATGTTTGAAGGACATGCGTTTTACCGCTTCCCGACAGCAGAGAAAGTAGCCCGTGACGTTGGTCGCAAGGACGCGGTTAATGCGCTCAGCGGAGAGATTCTCGATAGTGGATTGCTCAAACAGAATGCCCGCATTATTGACCAGCGCACGAAGCGGCTCGCCTTCACGATCGAGGCTGTCAAACATCGCCAGCACCTGAGCTTCGTCGCTGATGTCCGCACGCACGGCAAACGCTTTACCGCCCGCCTCAACGATCTGGTTGATCACGTCCGTCGCGGCTTTAATGTTGTGGTGATAGTTTACCGCCACGGTGTAGCCTTCACGTGCCAGCTGCAGCGCGGTGGCTTTCCCAATGCCCCGGCTCGCGCCGGTGACCAGTGCAATTGCCATTCACAACCTCCAGATAAAAAAAAGCCGGGTGGCGCTTACGCTTACCCGGCCTACAGTATGGCAAATAATTACTGATATTCGCTCATCGGTACGCAGGAGCAGAACAGGTTACGGTCGCCGTAGACATCATCAAGACGCTTCACGGTCGGCCAGTATTTGTTCGCCACGCCTGCCGGGAAGACGGCCAGCTCGCGGGAGTAACCGTGGTTCCACTCTGCCACCATCTCGTGCTGAGTGTGCGGGGCGTTAACCAGCGGGTTATCTTCCAGCGTCCATTCGCCGTCCTGCACGCGGTCGATCTCCATGCGGATGGCCAGCATCGCGTCGATAAAGCGATCCAGCTCGGCTTTGCTTTCAGACTCGGTCGGCTCCACCATCAGCGTCCCCGCAACCGGGAACGACATGGTTGGCGCGTGGAAGCCGTAGTCGATCAGACGCTTGGCGATATCCAGCTCGCTAATACCGGTCTGCTCTTTCAGCGGACGAATATCGAGAATGCACTCGTGCGCCACGCGACCGTCGCGGCCTGTGTAGAGCACCGGGAAGGCGGACTTCAGGCGAGTCGCAATGTAGTTAGCGTTCAGGATCGCCACCTGGCTCGCCTGCTTCAGCCCTTCCGCGCCCATCATGCGGATGTACATCCAGCTGATTGGCAGGATAGAGGCGCTACCGAACGGTGCCGCAGAGACCGCGCCCTGACGGGTTAGCATGCCTTCAATCTGCACCACGCTGTGGCCCGGCACAAACGGTGCCAGGTGCGCTTTCACGCCGATTGGGCCCATGCCCGGGCCGCCACCGCCGTGCGGGATGCAGAAGGTTTTGTGCAGGTTCAGGTGCGACACGTCCGCGCCAATAAAGCCCGGAGAGGTAATGCCCACCTGAGCGTTCATGTTTGCGCCGTCGAGGTAAACCTGACCGCCAAACTGGTGCACCACTTCGCACACTTCACGGATGGTCTCTTCGTATACACCGTGGGTGGACGGGTAGGTCACCATGATGCAGGAGAGCTTGTCGCCCGCCTGTTCGGCTTTCGCACGCAGGTCTGCCAGATCGATGTTGCCGTTCTTATCGCACGCCACGACCACCACTTCCATGCCCGCCATCTGGGCAGAGGCCGGGTTGGTGCCGTGAGCAGAACTTGGGATCAGGCAGATATCGCGGTGTCCTTCGTTGCGGCTTTCATGATAGTGACGGATCGCCAGCAGGCCCGCGTATTCGCCCTGTGCGCCGGAGTTCGGCTGCATGCAGAGCGCGTCATAACCGGTCAGCTTCACCAGCCAGTCGGAAAGCTGGTTGATCATCATATGATAACCTTCCGCCTGCTCTGGCGGGCAGAACGGGTGTAGTTCGGAGAACTCAGGCCAGGTGATAGGGATCATCTCTGCCGCGGCGTTCAGCTTCATGGTGCAGGAGCCCAGCGGGATCATCGCCTGGTTCAGAGCCAGATCCTTGCGCTCAAGAGAGTGCATATAGCGCATCATCTCGGTTTCGCTGTGGTAGCGGTTGAACACCGGATGGGTCAGGATCGCGTCAACACGCAGCATGCTTTCCTGAATGGAGCGGCTGTCGAGCGCGACCTCTTTGTCGAGCGCATCAATGTCCAGACCGTGCGCGTCACCCAGCAACACGCTGAACAGGTTCAGAATATCGTCACGGGTGGTACTTTCATCCAGCGTAATGCCGACCGCGTTGTGGATGTCGCTGCGCAGGTTGATCTCTGCCGCATTCGCACGCGCCAGCACCGCCGCTTTGTCCGCCACTTCCACACACAGAGTGTCGAAGTAGTGAGCGTGGCGCAGCTTGAGGCCTTTCTGCTGCAGACCACAGGCCAGAATATCGGCCAGGCGGTGAATGCGGCTGGCAATGCGCTTCAGGCCAGCCGGGCCGTGGAACACGGCGTACAGGCTGGCGATGTTTGCAAGCAGCACCTGGGAGGTACAGATGTTGGAGTTCGCTTTCTCGCGGCGGATATGCTGCTCGCGAGTCTGCATCGCCATGCGCAGGGCGGTGTTACCGGCAGCATCTTTTGAGACGCCGATAATGCGGCCAGGCATGGAGCGTTTGAATTCATCTTTCGCGCCGAAGAACGCCGCGTGCGGGCCGCCGTAGCCCATCGGCACGCCAAAGCGTTGCGCAGAGCCGAAGACAATATCCGCGCCCTGTTTGCCCGGCGCCGTCAGCAGCACCAGCGCCATAAAATCGGCGGCAACGCTGACAACCACTTTGCGGGACTTCAGCTCGGCAATCAGCGTGCCGTAGTTGTGTACTTCACCCGTCGTACCTACCTGCTGCAGCAGTACGCCGAAGACGTCCTGGTGATCCAGCACTTTGTCAGCGTCGTCGACGATCACGTCAAAGCCGAAGGTTTCCGCACGGGTGCGCACCACGTCCAGCGTCTGAGGATGCACGTCCGCCGCCACGAAGAAGCGGTTAGCATTTTTCAGCTTGCTGACGCGTTTTGCCATCGCCATTGCTTCGGCGGCAGCGGTGGCTTCATCCAGCAGCGAGGCGGAGGCAATATCCATACCGGTCAGATCCAACGTCACCTGCTGGAAGTTCAGCAGCGCTTCCAGACGGCCCTGGGAGACTTCTGGCTGATACGGGGTGTAAGCGGTGTACCAGCCCGGGTTCTCCAGCATGTTGCGCAGGATAACCGGCGGCAACTGCACGTTGGTGTAGCCCATGCCAATGTAAGACTTATAGCGCTTGTTCAGGCCTGCGATAGCCTTCAGCTCCGCCAGCGCGGCGAATTCCGTGGTGGCTTCCCCCACCTGAGGCGGCGTGGCAAGCTGGATGTCTTTTGGCACAATCTGGCCGATCAGTGCGTTTAATGAATCCGCGCCAACTGTCTTCAGCATCTCCTGCTGTTGCTGAGCATCCGGCCCAATGTGACGTTCAATGAAGGCGCCACGGTTTTCAAGCTGGCTTAAAGTCTGTGTCATGAGCGATGGTTCCTGAAACGTGCAGTGAATTTAAGTTCCCTCTCCCTCTGGGAGAGGGTTAGGGTGAGGGGAAGACTGGCACCCTCACCCCTGCCCTCTCCCAGAGGGAGAGGGGGATAAACAATTACTCGTCTTCTAACAATGCTTCGTACGCGGTCGCATCCAGCAGCGCGGCAACCTGAGATTCGTCGCTGGCTTTGATCTTGAAGATCCAGCCGCCTTCATACGGCTCGCTGTTCACCAGCTCTGGCGAATCACTCAGCGCGTCGTTGACGGCAACGATTTCGCCGCTCACAGGAGCGTAGATGTCAGATGCCGCTTTTACGGACTCCGCCACGGCGCAGTCGTCGCCCGCGCTAACGGTCGTGCCCACGTCAGGCAGGTCAACAAACACCATGTCGCCCAGCAGCTCTTGCGCGTGCTCAGTGATCCCTACGGTGTAAGTGCCGTCCGCCTCTTTGCGCAGCCACTCGTGTTCTTTGCTGTATTTCAGTTCTGCTGGCACATTGCTCATTGAAGTTCTCCTGATAAAAATGATTAGGCGACCGGCTTACCGGCGCGAACAAAAATCGGTTTGGTCACGTGGACCGGCATTTCGCGGTTGCGGATCTGTACCACCGCCGTGTCGCCAATGCCCGCCGGCACGCGTGCCAGTGCAATACTGTAGCCCAGCGTCGGGGAGAAGGTGCCGCTGGTGATCACGCCTTCGAGATGATTGCCGTCGGCATCGGTGAAGCGCACTGGCAGTTCGCCGCGCAGCACGCCTTTTTCCTTCATCACCAGCCCCACCAGCTGTTCGGTACCCTTCTCGCGCTGCATCTCCAGCGCTTCACGGCCAATAAAGTCACGGTCAGCCGGTTCCCATGCGATGGTCCAGCCCATGTTGGCGGCCAGCGGAGAGACGCCTTCGTCCATCTCCTGGCCGTAGAGGTTCATACCCGCTTCAAGACGCAGGGTATCGCGCGCGCCCAGGCCCGCTGGCTTCACGCCCGCTTCCACCAGCGCACGCCAGAAATCAGCGGCCTTCTCGTTTGGCATCGCAATTTCGTAGCCCGCTTCACCGGTGTAGCCGGTAGTGGCGATAAACAGATCCCCCGCCTGCACGCCGAAGAACGGCTTCATGCCCTCTGTGGCTTTGCGCTGCTCGTCGTTAAACAGAGAGGCGGCTTTCGCCTGCGCGTTTGGCCCCTGCACAGCGATCAGCGACAGATCATCACGGACGGTGATGTCGATGGCATAAGGTTCAGCGTGTTGGGTGATCCAGGAGAGGTCTTTTTCGCGGGTGGCGGAGTTTACAACGAGGCGGAAGAAATCTTCAGTGAAGTAATAGACGATGAGGTCATCAATCACGCCGCCCGAAGCATTCAGCATGCCGGTATAGAGAGCTTTACCCGGCGTCTTCAGTTTGGCGACGTCGTTTGCCAGCAGATAACGCAAAAACTCCCGGGTGCGGCTACCGCGCAGGTCGACAATCGTCATATGGGACACGTCGAACATACCGGCATCGGTGCGCACCGCGTGGTGCTCATCAATCTGCGACCCGTAGTGCAGCGGCATCATCCAGCCGTGGAAGTCCACCATGCGGGCGCCGCATAACACGTGCTGTTCGTACAAAGGAGTCTGTTGAGCCATCTTGTCCTCGTTGAAAAATTCACCGTGAAACCCGGTATCGGCCTCGTTCCCGAATGCCGACGCAAACGTTCTCTTTTACCTGAACTTACCACCGAAACCGGCGGTTAACCATAAGGTAAAACGGGTCATCACATTAGCTTATGACCAAAAAACGCTGAAAAGCCTACAGAGTTATTCACTGGAAAAATGCGATTAACCCCGCACAAAATTAACAATGATCTAACAGGATTTAGCACATGGTGATATTTCGTGCGGAAAAACGGGCCGGATTTCCGTAACAAGAAAAACACGACATTAGATTATCTAATGCGAAAAATGACGTGAAATTAGAATATTTCAAACGAGGGGATTTCCCCGGCGCAGAGGCCGGGAAATTATAGTGTGACGGGGGTCAATATTATTTAAGCCAGTCCGGCAGGTCGTTAAGACCCATCGCCTGACGAAGAAGTTGCGGTTTGACGCCAGGAAGGGTATCTGCGAGTTTAAGACCGATATCGCGCAGCAGTTTCTTCGCCGGATTTGCCCCGGCAAACAGCTCGCGGAAGCCCTGCATCCCTGCCAGCATCATCGCCGCACTGTGCTTGCGGCTGCGCTCGTAGCGACGCAGGTAGAGATGCTGACCGATATCTTTGCCTTCACGATGCAGGCGGCGCAGTTCCTCAACCAGCTCCGCCGCGTCCATAAAGCCGAGGTTGACGCCCTGCCCGGCCAGCGGATGAATGGTATGCGCGGCATCGCCCACCAGCGCCAGACGATGCGCGGCAAACTGGCGCGCGTAGCGGCCGGTTAACGGGAACACCTGACGCTCGCTTTCAAGCGTGCACAGGCCAAGGCGGTTATCAAACGCCACGCACAGCACCTGGTTAAAGGCCTCGGGCGTCGCCTCCTGCATCTGCTGCGCTTTTTCCGGCACTAAGGACCAGACAATCGAGCACAGGTGCGGATCGGCAAGCGGCAGGAAGGCCAGAATACCGTCGTTGTGGAAAATCTGCCGGGCCACGCCGCCGTGCGGCTCTTCGGTACGGATTGTTGCCACCATCGCATGATGGCGGTAATCCCAGTACGTCAGCGGGATATCGGCTTTATTACGCAGCCAGGAGTTTGCGCCGTCGGCACCGACCACCAGACGCGCGGTCAGCATGTCGCCGCTTTGCAGGGTGATAAACGCCTCGTTTTCGCCCCACGCCACCTGCTGGATCTGCGCAGGCGCGACCAGCGTCACGTCGCTGCACAGCTCTGCTTTCTGCCACAGCGCGTGATGGATCACCCCATTCTCAATGATATGGCCCAGATGGCTATAGCCCATACTTTCATCATCGAAGGCAATATGGCCAAAGCTGTCTTTGTCCCACACTTCCATGCCGTGATAGCAGCTGGCGCGCTGGGCGACGATATCTGACCAGACGCCGAGACGCGTCAGCAGCTTTTCGCTGGCCGCGTTAATCGCCGAGACGCGGAGTTCTGGCGGGGCATCAGGTGCGACGGGCTGAGGCGGCTTTTGCTCCAGCACCGCCACGCGCAGTCCGCTACCCTGCAATCCACAGGCCAGCGCCAGCCCAACCATTCCGCCGCCAACGATGGCAACATCAACATTTTGCACGGTGATAACTCCTTAACGCGCAACCCAACCCAGGGTCCGCTGCGCCAGCACGTCACGTGCCGGAATGAACAGTTCCATCGCCATCAGCCCGAGGTTGCGGCCAGCAACCAGCGGCGCCCAGCGATTGGCAAAGAGATGGACTAAACCATCGGTGACGCCAATTGTCGCCTCTTTATCGGCCTGGCGTCGCGTCTGGTAATGGCTTAGCACCGGGTAAGCGCCACAGTCTTTTTGTTCGCTCCACGCCTGCGAAAGCGTTTCGGCAAGGCTCATCACATCCCGCAGGCCGAGGTTAAAGCCCTGGCCGGCGATGGGGTGGAGGGTTTGCGCCGCATTGCCGACCAGCGCCACGCGGTGAGAAACAGACTGTGATGCCGTGGTTAACGACAGCGGATAGACCGCACGTTTCCCGGCATGGGTAATACGCCCCAGCCGCCAGCCAAAGGCTTTCTGCAGCTCGCTACAAAAGCGTTCGTCGGACCAGGCCTTAACCTCTTCGGCTTTATCCTGCGGGTGGCACCAGACCAGCGAGCAGCGCCCGTCCGTCATAGGCAGCATCGCCAGCGGACCGTGCTGGGTAAAGCGTTCAAATGCCCGGCCGTTGTGTTCTGCTGCGGTCGAGACGTTCGCAATGACCGCGACCTGCCCGTAAGGCTGCTGTCGCCACTCTACGCCGCACTGGGTGCCGAGCGCCGAGCGCGACCCGTCCGCCGCAACCAAAAGCTGTCCATCGAGCACAATGCCATTATCCAGCGTTACGCTGACCGCCTCTTCACTGCGGGTGAAGCTGGCAACGCGTGCCGGGCAGTGCAGCGTAACGCCCGGCGCGTCCTGCAACAGGCGGAACAGGCGCAGGCCAATATCGTGCAGTTCAACGACCTGACCCAGCGCGTCAATACGGTAATCGTGGGCATCCAGCGTCACAAACCCGGCATGGCCGCGATCGCTCACGTGCACGGTATTAATGGCGGTGGCGCAATCGGCGATGGCCTGCCAGATGCCAATCCGGGACAGCTGCTGGCAGGTGCCCTGCGCCAGGGCAATGGCGCGGGAATCAAAACCAGGGTGATTCTTCGCATGCGGCGCGACGGCTTCAACCAGATGCACCGGAAGCTGCCCCTTCGTTAAATGCGAGACAGCCAGTGCCAGCGTGGCGCCGGTCATGCCGCCGCCAACGATAATCACGCTCATACGCGCGCCGCTGCCATCAGCGCCTCGATATCGTCCGCTTTTTTCACCACGCTCGCGGTCAGGTTTTCGTTGCCGGTTTCGGTGATGACGATGTCGTCTTCAATACGAATGCCGATTCCGCGGTATTCCTCTGGCACGTCGGCATCCGGCGCGATGTACAGACCCGGCTCGACGGTCAGCACCATGCCCGGCTCCAGCACGCGTGAACGTTCAGGGGCGTATGCGCCCACGTCGTGCACGTCCAGCCCCAGCCAGTGGCTCAGGCCGTGCATAAAGTACGGACGATGGGCATTCTCGGTAATCAGGGTGTCCACGTCGCCTTTCAGAATGCCGAGCTTCACCAGCCCGGTCACCATGATGCGCACGACTTCGCCGGTCACCTCCTGAATAGAGGTGCCTGGCCGATACAGCGTGAGCGCCGTCTCAAGTGACTCGAGAACGATGTCATAAATTGCCCGCTGCGCCGGTGAAAATTTACCGTTCACCGGGAAAGTACGGGTGATGTCGCCCGCATAGCCCTGATATTCGCAACCGGCGTCAATCAAAACCAGATCGCCGTCGCGCAGCGCGCTTTCGTTTTCGGTGTAGTGCAGAATGCAGCCGTTTTCCCCACCGCCAACGATGGTGTTGTAGGACGGGAAGCGCGCACCGTGACGGTTAAATTCGTGATGAATTTCGCCTTCCAGCTGATATTCGAACATCCCGGGACGGCATTTTTCCATCGCGCGGGTGTGCGCCAGCGCGCTGATTTCGCCCGCACGGCGCATCACGTTCAGCTCTTCTTCAGATTTGAACAGGCGCATCTCGTGCACTACCGGACGCCAGTCCGTGAGGGTGGCGGGCGCGGACAGGTTCTGGCGCGAGCCTTTGCGCAGCTTATCCAGCGCGGTGAAAACAATCTCATCGGCGTAAGCATATTCGCCCTGCGCGTGGTAGAGCACGTCGAGGCCGTTTAGCAGCTGATAGAGCTGCTGGTTGATTTCGCTAAATGCCAGCGCACGGTCAACGCCCAGCTTTTCCGGTGCGGCCTCTTGCCCTAAGCGGCGGCCAAACCAGATTTCAGCGGTTAAGTCTCGTACGCGGTTGAAAATCACGCTGTGGTTATGGGTGTCATTGCTCTTAATCAGCACCAGCACCGCTTCCGGTTCGTTAAAGCCGGTGAAGTACCAAAAATCGCTGCTCTGGCGATAGGGGTATTCGCTGTCGGCGCTGCGCGTCACCTCTGGCGCGGCAAAAATCAGCGCCGCGCTGCCCGGCTGCATGTTTGCCAGCAGCGCCTGACGACGGCGCAAATACTCTTGTTGCGAGATAACCATGACACCCTCCTGTGCGTTATTTTTCTTAATGTAAGGTTGGCTTGCGAACTTCCGGCGCGGTCGGCTGCGAGCGCGTAAAGTTGTCGTGGCACAGCAACGCCGCCACGCGCACGTACTCGATAATTTCTTCGAGAGACATCTCCAGCTCTTCCTGGTCTTCCTCTTCATCGTAGCCGAGCTGGGCAATGTTACGCAGATCGTCGATCGCTTCACCCGCTTCGCCGGTGACTTTATCAAGCTTAGGCTGCGTCACGCCCAGCCCCAGCAGATAGTGGTTTACCCAACCTGCGAGCGCATCGGCACGATCGAAGACGCTGACATCGTCACCTTCAGGCAGATAAAGCTGAAAAAGGAAGCCATCGTCTTCCAGCGAATCGCTGGTGGCCGCGTGCATTTTTCGCAGCGCTTCCGCCAGTTCGTGGCCAAAAGCCAGCCCTTCGTTTGTGAGGTCGTGGATCAGCGGCTGCCATGAGCTGTCGCTGTTTCCGCCGCACAGTATGCCGCTGATCAGACCGTGCATTTCGGCAGGGGTAAGACCGACTCCCTGCTGGTTCAGTAACTGGTTTAAATCCTTGTAACCAGGCATTTCGTTCTGTATAGACATACGCATTCGTCATCAAAGGGAGGATATTCATGGTATGCTACCACTTTGGACCCTGGTGATACCAGAAAAGGGCTTGTATCTTCACATCAGGGTAGCTATAGTGTCGCCCCTTCGCAGCCCCCGGGGCAGTAAGCGAAGGCAGCGCAGTCAATCAGCAGGAAGGTGGCATGTCTGCACAACCCGTCGATCTCCAGATTTTTGGCCGTTCACTGCGAGTGAATTGTCCGCCTGAACAAAGGGATGCTTTGAATCAGGCTGCGGACGATTTGAATCAGCGGTTGCAAGATCTAAAAGAACGCACTAGAGTCACAAATACTGAGCAGCTGGTTTTCATCGCCGCGTTGAACATCAGCTATGAACTGACTCAGGAAAAAGCGAAGACCCGCGACTACGCGGCTAGCATGGAGCAGCGCATTAAAATGCTCCAGCAGACCATTGAACAGGCGTTGCTTGATCAAGGTCGCAATCCCGAAAGACCGGGACCAAAGTTTGAATAACACTTCTCAGTTGACTATGGTAGAGTAACTGTGAAGACAAAATTTCTCTGAGATGTTCGCAAGCGGGCCAGTCCCCTGAGCCGATATTTCATACCACAAGAATGTGGCGCTCCATGGTTGGTGAGCATGCTCGGTTCGTCCGAGAAGCCTTAAAACTATGACGACACATTCACCTTGAACCAAGGGTTCAAGGGTTACAGCCTGCGGCGGCATCTCGGAGATTCCCTCTTTCTTCTTCTACCCACTACCATGACTCAATTCCCTGAAGTTTCTGCCTCACGCCAGGATATCCGTCAGCTTATTCGCCAGCGTCGTCGCGCGCTTACGTCCGAGCAACAAGCACACTTTGCGCAGCAGGCCGCAGCCCGCATGATGGCGTATCCGCCAGTGGTAATGGCGAACACGGTCGCTCTGTTTCTGTCGTTTGATGGCGAGCTGGATACCCAGCCGCTTATCGACCAGCTCTGGCGCGCCGGAAAGAAGGTTTATCTGCCGGTACTGCATCCGTTTAGCCAAGGTAATTTGCTGTTTCTACACTACCACCCGCACAGCGAGCTGGTGGTAAATCGTCTGAAAATTACCGAACCGAAACTCGACGTGCGCGACGTATTACCGCTGTCCGAGCTGGACGTGCTGATTACCCCGCTGGTGGCGTTTGATGAACAGGGCCAGCGTTTAGGTATGGGCGGCGGTTTCTATGACAGAACGCTGCAAAACTGGCAGGAGTACGGGCTACAGCCGGTGGGTTATGCGCATGATTGCCAGGCTGTAGAGGCCCTGCCGGTGGAGAAATGGGATGTGCCGTTACCGGCTGTGGTGACGCCCAGTAAAATCTGGGTCTGGTAGAACAAAGCCGGGTGGCGGCTATGCCTTACCCGGCCTACATAAATCCTCGGGCATTGTAGGTCGGGTAAGCGTAAGCGCCACCCGACACCACAAACCACACTATCAGTAAAGCAAGCGCGCGCGAATCGTCCCCGGAATAGCCTTCATGCTCTGCAGCGCTTTCTCGGCAACGTCTTCATCGGCTTCAATATCGATAACCACATAACCCATCTGCGAGTTGGTTTGCAGATATTGAGCGGCGATGTTGACGCCCTGCTCGGCAAAGATCTGGTTGATGGCGGTCAGCACGCCAGGACGGTTTTCGTGGATGTGCAGCAGACGGCGACCGCCGTGCAGCGGCAGAGACACCTCCGGGAAGTTCACCGCAGAGAGCGTTGAACCGTTGTCGGAATATTTGCTCAGCTTGCCCGCCACTTCCAGACCGATATTCTCCTGCGCTTCCTGAGTAGAACCACCGATGTGTGGCGTCAGGATCACGTTGTCGAACTCGCACAGCGGAGAGTTAAACGGATCGCTGTTGGTCGCAGGCTCCGTCGGGAATACGTCGATGGCTGCCCCCGCCAGATGCTTACGCTTCAGCGCATCGCACAGCGCAGGGATATCGACCACCGTACCGCGCGCGGCGTTGATCAGCAGAGAGCCCGGCTTCATCAGCGCCAGCTCTTCCGCACCCATCATGTTTTTGGTAGAGGCGTTTTCCGGCACGTGCAGGCTGACTACGTCGCTCATGTTCAGCAGGTCAGAGAGATGCTGCACCTGCGTCGCGTTACCCAGCGGCAGCTTGCTTTCGATATCGTAAAAGTAAACGTGCATTCCCAGCGACTCCGCCAGGATCCCCAGTTGGGTACCGATGTGGCCGTAGCCGATGATACCCAGCTTTTTACCACGGGCTTCGTATGAGCCCGCAGCCAGTTTGTTCCACACGCCGCGGTGCGCTTTGGCGTTAGCTTCCGGAATACCGCGCAGCAGCAGCAGCAGTTCGCCAATCACCAGTTCCGCCACGGAACGGGTGTTCGAGAACGGCGCGTTAAAGACCGGGATACCGCGTTTTGCGGCAGCGTTCAGGTCGACCTGGTTGGTGCCGATGCAGAAACAGCCAATGGCAACCAGCTTTTCCGCCGCGGCAATCACGTCTTCAGTCAGGTGGGTACGGGATCGCAGGCCAATGAAGTGGGCATCACGGATGGCGGCTTTCAGCTCTTCCGTATCCAGCGCACCTTTGTGAAATTCGATATTGGTGTAACCCGCCGCACGAAGGCTATCAAGCGCTTTCTGATGCACGCCCTCGACCAGCAGGAATTTAATCTTGTCTTTCTCCAGTGATACCTTTGCCATTTCCCCGACCCTGTTTTTATCTGAACTGATGTTGTGCTGGATTGAAATCCGCTGTAGCCAACATATCAAAAAAAACTATTGCAGCAATATGAACGTTTGCGTCGGCACTCTGAAGAAAAGTCATACAGGGCTAAATGGCAGAGTAAAATGCTGAGGAAATCTACAAACGTGGCAGGATCGGCAAAAGAGGCGGAAAAGCGTGACACAAGTCACCAAATTTAGCTTTTCAAAAATTTTTTAGCGGGGGGAGCACTCCCCCCGTCAGATCATTTTACGATGGTTTTGACGCCGTCGGCCGTACCTATCAGTGCCACGTCCGCGCCGCGGTTGGCAAATAACCCTACGGTAACAACGCCTGGAATGCCGTTGATGGCGTTTTCCAGGGCAATCGCGTCGAGAATTTCCAGGCCGTGAACGTCGAGGATGACGTTACCGTTGTCGGTGACCACGCCCTGACGGTATTCCGGACGGCCACCCAGCTTCACCAGCTGACGGGCAACCGCACTGCGCGCCATCGGGATCACTTCGACCGGCAGCGGAAAATTACCCAGAATGTCGACCTGCTTGGAGGCATCCGCGATGCAGATGAACTTGTCCGCAACCGAGGCGATGATCTTTTCACGGGTCAGCGCCGCGCCGCCGCCTTTGATCATCTGCATATGGCCGTTGATTTCATCCGCACCATCAACGTAAATGCCCAGACGATCCACTTCGTTGAGATCGAAAACGGTAATGCCGAGGCTTTTCAGCTTTTCCGTGGACGCATCGGAGCTGGAAACCGCGCCCTCGATCTGCCCCTTCATCGTGCCCAGTGCATCGATAAAGTGCGCCGCCGTTGACCCCGTACCAACACCGACAATGGTCCCTGGCTGTACGTACTGGAGAGCGGCCCATCCTACTGCTTTTTTCAGTTCATCCTGCGTCATGATCGTTTTGCCTGTGGTGTGAAAACTCAGGGCGCATTATAGAACACGTCGAATGGATTTCGTCTGCCAGGAAGGGAAAATTGTGTCATAGTGCAGATTAAGCAAAATTAAGGAGCCAGCCAGAGCAATGAAACGTCCGGACTACAGAACACTACAGGCACTTGATGCAGTTATTCGTGAACGTGGCTTTGAGCGCGCAGCGCAAAAGCTGTGTATCACCCAGTCCGCCGTATCACAGCGTATCAAACAGCTTGAAAACATGTTCGGGCAGCCGCTGCTGGTGCGTACCGTGCCGCCGCGCCCAACGGAGCAAGGGCAAAAACTTCTCGCCCTGCTGCGTCAGGTTGAGCTGCTGGAAGACGAATGGCTGGGTGACGAACAAACGGGCTCCACGCCGCTGCTGCTCTCGCTGGCGGTCAACGCCGACAGTCTGGCAACCTGGCTGCTGCCTGCCCTTGCGCCGGTCCTGGCCGACTCCCCTATCCGCCTGAATCTCCAGGTTGAAGATGAAACCCGCACCCAGGAGCGCCTGCGTCGCGGCGAAGTGGTGGGGGCAGTCAGTATTCAGCCGCAGGCGCTGCCAAGCTGTCTTGTCGATCAGCTGGGCGCGCTGGACTACCTGTTCGTGGGTTCAAAAGCCTTTGCGGAGCGCTACTTCCCGAACGGCGTCACCCGCGCAGCGCTGCTGAAAGCGCCGGCCGTGGCGTTCGACCATCTGGACGATATGCACCAGGCATTTTTGCAGCAAAACTTTGACCTGCCGCCGGGCAGCGTGCCGTGCCATATCGTCAACTCGTCCGAAGCCTTTGTGCAGCTTGCGCGTCAGGGCACAACCTGCTGCATGATCCCGCACCTGCAGATTGAGAAAGAGTTGAAAAGCGGTGAGCTGATTGACCTAACGCCGGGGCTGTATCAGCGCCGGATGCTCTACTGGCACCGTTTTGCGCCGGAAAGCCGCATGATGCGCAACGTTACTGACGCGCTGCTGGCGTTTGGGCATAAGGTGTTGAGACAGGATTAATCGCTTGAATTCCCTCTCCCTGTGGGAGAGGGTTAGGGTGAGGGCAAACTACTGCGCCTTAGCCGCCTCAGTTTGCTGAGTTTGAGTTGGCTCCAGCTGGAACACCACATCCACCTGATCGTCGAACTGAATGGTTGGCTGCTCATAGGTTTCCTGAGCGGACACCGGGGCTGCATCAGCCTTCATCATCCGTACCATCGGGCTTGGCTGGTAGTTAGAGACGTGGTAACGCACGCTGTATACCGGGCCGAGCTTGCTCTTAAAGCCGGACGCCAGCTGCTCTGCCTGATGGATTGCATCATTAATCGCGGCTTTACGCGCTTCGTCTTTGAATTTCTCCGGTTGCGCAACGCCCAGCGACACCGAACGAATTTCGTTCAGGCCAGCCTTCAGCGCGCCGTCCAGCAGTGAATTCAGCTTGTCCAGCTGACGCACGGTCACTTCAACAGCACGCACGGCGCGGTAGCCTTTCAGGATGCTTTTGCCGTTCTGGTAGTCGTAATCAGGTTGAGTACGCAGGTTCGCGGAGTTGATATCTTTTTTACCTACACCGTTCTGCTCGAGGAAAGAGAGATATTGCGCAACACGATCGTCCGCCTGCTTCTTGGCGGAGGCCGCATCTTTCGCAGCGACATTGACCTCAATTGCCAGGGTTGCAATATCCGGTACCGCGTCCACGCTTGCGGTGCCTGACGTGACGATGTGCGGGCCATCCGGCAATTCACTTGCCTGCACCGACACCGCACCGAAACTCACTAATGCCGCCAGGGCCATCACTTTAAACTTCACTGTCATTCCTCCATGTTGCGAAGAGTGCCCCAACAACAGGGCGCATGCCAGCAAGCTTAGCGGGTCTTGTTCAATTGTCCATAAGACAACGCTTAGTTGAGCAATCCCTGTACATGATGAATGCCCTCCTTCGCCAGCTGGAAAGCGATAAACCACATCACCAGACCGACCAGCGTGTTAATGATGCGCTGCGCTTTGGCAGTCCGCAGCCGCGGAGCCAGCCACGCAGCCAGGATCGCAAGACCGAAGAACCAGAGGAAAGAGGCGCTGACCGTACCGAGCGCAAACCAGCGTTTGGGCTCAACGTCCAGCTGCCCACCCAGGCTACCCAGCACCACGAACGTATCAAGGTAAACGTGCGGGTTAAGCCAGGTGACCGCCAGCATGGTGACAATGATCTTCCAGCGCCCCTGCTTCATCACTTCGGCGCTCGCCAGCTCAAGATTGCTGCTCATGGCGGTTTTCAGGGCGCCGAATCCGTACCACAGCAGAAACGCCACGCCGCCCCAGGTTACCAGCGCCAGCAGCCAGGGGGACTGCATCAGCAGCGCGCTGCCGCCGAAAATCCCGGCGCAAATCAGCAGCAGATCGCTCACCGCGCAAAGCAGGGCAATCATCAGATGATACTGGCGGCGGATGCCCTGATTCATGACGAACGCATTTTGCGGACCGAGAGGGAGGATCATGGCCGCACCTAAGGCAAGCCCTTGAAAGTAATAGGATAACATGACGAAATTCTCACAGTGTTGTTCTGGAAGCCGACTATACTGCGCGAATCACATTAGAGGAAATTGATAATATTAATTGGGGATTAGCGGCGCTTATAAAAATAAAGCCCGGTGTCACTAGCGCTTACCGGGCCTACGGGTGAAGTTATTCCGCTTCTTTAACTTTTTTGACGTTTACGTCCATCTGCGGGTACGGGAAGCTGATGCCGTTGGCATCGAAGTCGCGCTTAATGCGCTCCAGCACGTCCCAGTAAACATTTTGCAGATCGCTGCTTTTGCTCCAGATACGCACCACGAAGTTAATCGATGACGCGCCCAGTTCGTTCAGGCGAACCGTCTGCTCTTTGTCTTTCAGAATGCGGTCGTCAGAAGCGATGATGTTCGCGATCAGCGACTTCACCTGATCGATATCTGAATCATACGCCACGCTGATGATGAGCTCGTTACGACGCACCGGCTCGCGGGAAAAGTTAATGATATTGCCCGCGATGATTTTCCCGTTCGGCACCACCACGATACGGCCGTCGACGGTACGCAGGGTGGTAGAGAAAATCTGCACCTGCAGCACGGTGCCGGCAATGCCGCCCAGATCAACGTATTCGCCGGAGCGGAACGGACGGAAGGTCACCAGCAGCACGCCTGCCGCCAGGTTTGAAAGCGAGCCCTGCAGCGCCAGACCAATAGCCAGACCGGCGGCACCGAGAACGGCAATAACGGAGGCGGTCTGCACGCCCACACGGCCCAGCGCCGCAATCAGCGTAAAGGCGATAATGCCGTAGCGCACCAGTGCGGAGAGGAAGTCAGCCACCGTGGCGTCAATGTGACGGGCCAGCATTACGCGGTTAACCGCGTTCGATACGATACGCGCCACGATCATCCCGACGATAATGATCGCAATTGCCGCAACGATGTTCACGGCATAGCTCAGCAGCAGCGCCTGGTTGCGCACCAGCCAGTTACCGGCGTGATTGATGCTGTCTACAACATCGAGTTGTTCCATTTATTCTTCCTTTTGTTAAACCAAAACACTAAATCCATCCCCCATGGAGACAGGCAGGTCAGTAAAGGGTAAACAAAAAGCGCATGTTTTGCCAAACAGATCACAAAATCAGATGTTGCAGCATGTTGAAAATGCATAAAAAAAGGCCCGCATTTGCGGGCCTTCCGATGCTGTTAGCAGCTCAAATTACAGAACGTCGATCGCGTTCAGTTCTTTGAAAGCCTGCTCCAGACGAGTCACCATGGACGTCTGCGCTGCGCGCAGCCATACGCGTGGATCGTAGTATTTCTTGTTCGGCTGGTCTTCGCCTTTCGGGTTGCCCAGCTGGCCCTGCAGGTAAGCTTCGTTGGTTTTGTAGTACTGCAGGATACCGTCCCATGTTGCCCACTGGGTGTCGGTATCGATGTTCATTTTCACTACGCCGTAGCTTACGGAGTCTTTGATTTCCTGAGCAGAAGAACCGGAACCGCCGTGGAAGACGAAGTTCAGGCTGTTGTGCGGCAGGTTGTGTTTTTTGGAAACGTATTCCTGAGAATCACGCAGGATGGTTGGAGTCAGAACCACGTTACCTGGTTTGTAAACGCCATGGACGTTGCCGAAGGACGCTGCGATGGTGAAGCGTGGGCTGATTTTGCTCAGCTCGGTGTAAGCGTAATCAACGTCTTCTGGCTGGGTGTACAGTGCAGAAGCGTCCATGTGGCTGTTGTCCACGCCGTCTTCTTCACCGCCGGTGCAACCCAGTTCAATTTCCAGGGTCATGTCCATTTTGGCCATGCGCGCCAGGTATTTAGAGCAGATTTCGATGTTTTCGTGCAGTGACTCTTCAGACAGGTCGATCATGTGAGAAGAGAACAGTGGCTTACCGGTTGCCGCGAAGTGTTTTTCACCCGCGTCCAGCAGACCGTCGATCCACGGCAGCAGTTTCTTCGCGCAGTGGTCAGTGTGCAGGATAACCGGAACACCGTAGTGCTCAGCCATCTGGTGTACGTGATGTGCACCGGAGATAGCGCCCAGGATTGCAGCACCCTGAGGAATGTCAGTTTTCACGCCTTTACCTGCGATGAACGCAGCGCCACCATTAGAGAACTGAACGATAACTGGCGCTTTAACTTTAGCAGCAGTTTCCAGTACGGCGTTGATGGAGTCGGTACCTACGCAGTTAACTGCTGGCAGAGCGAAGTTGTTTTCTTTAGCTACCTGGAACACTTTCTGTACGTCATCACCAGTGATAACGCCAGGTTTTACGAAATCAAAAATTTTAGACATGTTGCTTAGTCCTGTATCTTCGGCCGTTAGAAAAGGTGCGAGCTCTTAGAAGCGCGCTGAAAATTGGGCAGGTTTCCCTGCCCTTGAATGGCTTACTTCTTAGCGCGCTCTTCGAGCATTGCTACTGCTGGCAGTACTTTACCTTCCACGAATTCGAGGAATGCGCCGCCACCAGTGGAGATGTAGGAGATTTTGTCAGCGATACCGAACAGGTCGATTGCTGCCAGGGTGTCACCACCGCCTGCGATAGAGAACGCTTCGCTGTCTGCAATAGCGTTAGCAACGATTTCAGTCCCTTTGCGGAAGTTCGGGAATTCGAACACGCCAACAGGACCGTTCCACAGGATAGTTTTTGCGTTTTTAAGGATTTCAGCCAGTTTCTGTGCAGAAACGTCGCCCAGGTCCAGAATCTGCTCTTCATCTTTGATGTCGTTTACAGATTTCAGGGTCGCGGTAGCGGTTTCGGAGAACTCGGTCGCCACGCGAACGTCAGTTGGAACCGGGATATCACAGGTACCCAGCAGGCGTTTGGCTTCGTCAACCAGGTCTGCTTCGTACAGGGATTTACCCACGTTGTGGCCCTGAGCAGCAACGAAGGTGTTCGCAATACCACCGCCGACGATCAGCTGGTCAGCGATTTTAGACAGGGAATCCAGAACGGTCAGTTTGGTAGAAACTTTAGAACCACCAACGATAGCCACCATTGGACGAGCAGGCTCTTTCAGCGCTTTACCCAGCGCTTCCAGTTCGTCGGCCAGCAAAGGACCGGCGCACGCTACGTCTGCGAATTTACCGATACCGTGGGTAGACGCCTGCGCACGGTGAGCTGTACCGAACGCATCCATCACGAATACGTCGCACAGTGCAGCGTATTTTTTGGACAGGGTTTCGTCGTCTTTCTTCTCGCCTTTGTTGAAGCGAACGTTTTCCAGAACCACCAGTTCACCGGCAGCCACTTCAACGCCGTCCAGATAATCTTTCACCAGGCGAACTGGGTTGGACAGTTTGTCTTTCAGGTAATTAACAACTGGCAGCAGAGAGAACTCTTCGTTGTACTCGCCTTCGGTTGGACGGCCCAGGTGGGAGGTGACCATCACTTTAGCGCCCTGCTTCAGAGCCAGCTCGATGGTTGGCAGAGATGCACGGATACGCGCGTCGCTGGTCACTTTGCCATCTTTAACCGGTACGTTCAGATCGGCACGGATGAAAACGCGTTTACCAGCCAGATCCAGATCGGTCATCTTAATTACAGACATGGTGAATCCT
The DNA here is from genome assembly GCA_011754535.1 of Enterobacter asburiae. Lineage (NCBI taxonomy): Bacteria > Pseudomonadati > Pseudomonadota > Gammaproteobacteria > Enterobacterales > Enterobacteriaceae > Enterobacter > Enterobacter asburiae. Next base: position 4,006,425 of record JAAQVN010000001.1, read on the forward strand.
CTCGTTGATTCTTAAAGTTTTGCAGACGCACGATGCGTCTTACCTGAAACCTTGAGCGGCCATTGCTAACGTGGTGTCGAGCATCCGGTTAGCAAAGCCCCATTCGTTATCACACCAGACCAGCGTCTTGATAAGGTGCGCGCCACTGACTCGCGTCTGCGTGCCATCGACGATGGCGCTGTGCGGGTCGTGGTTAAAATCTACTGAGACCAACGGTAATTCCGTATAGTCAACTATACCATGAAATGCTCCCTGTGCCGCTTTTTGCAGCAACAGGTTGACTTCACAGGCTTTTACCGGTTTTTTCACCGTCACGCTGAGGTCAATTGCCGTCACGTTAATTGTCGGGACACGCACGGCAATCGCTTCAAAACGGTCATTAAACTGCGGGAAAATTCGGGTGATCCCTGCCGCCAGCTTTGTGTCCACCGGAATGATTGACTGGCTCGCCGCGCGCGTGCGTCGTAAATCCGGATGGTAAGCGTCGATAACCTGCTGATCGTGCATGGCGGAGTGAATCGTGGTCACGGTGCCGGATTCAATGCCGTACGCATCGTCTAACAGTTTGATGACCGGAATAATGCAGTTGGTGGTGCAGGAGGCGTTGGAAACGATGAGGTGTTCAGCCTTCAGCTCATGCTGGTTGACGCCAAACACGACGGTCGCGTCGAGATCGTTACTGCCGGGATGAGAAAACAGGACTTTTTTTGCGCCAGCGGCCAGATGCGCTTCGCCGTGTTCGCGGTTACCGTAAACACCGGTGCAGTCGAGCACCACATCCACGCCCAGTTCCCGCCAGGGTAGTCCTGCAATACTGCTCTCATGCAGTACGCGAATCGCGTCGTCACCGACAAACAGCTGCTCTCTTTCCTGGCGAACATCCCAGGCAAAACGGCCGTGGCTGGTGTCATATTTCAACAAATGCGCCATGCCCGCAGCATCCGCCAGTTCGTTGATTGCCACCACGGTGATTTCCGCACGACGCCCGGATTCATATAAAGCACGAACCACGTTGCGCCCGATGCGACCGAAGCCATTAATCGCTACGCGTACGGTCATAGATCTCCTGCAAAGCTATCCCTGAGTTTGAGGTGGCTGAAAGAGTAATCCAGCTACGCCCGAAGGGGAATCCTTGCTATCACAAACTGCGATTGATTGGTCAATTGTCGAACATTTAATCGACTGAAACGCTTCAGCAAGAATAAGCGAATCGAGGAATAAAAGGAATGTCTGTCCAGATGAATAAGCGCGCTATATGACTTGCGTCACATTTTTGGTGGAATAATTTACGCCGAGATAAAAGCAAAACGGTAACCGAAAGGTTACCGTTTTTAGTGTTTGCACCCTCTCCCGTGGGAGAGGGCCGGGGTGAGGGCATCAGCCCGCACCGTACAAGCGATTACAGCAGCTCTTTCGCCTTAGCGACAACGTTCTCAACGGTGAAGCCGAACTCTTCGAACAGCTGTTCTGCCGGAGCAGACTCACCGAAGGTGGTCATACCGACGATAGCGCCGTTCAGGCCCACGTATTTGAACCAGTAGTCAGCGATACCCGCTTCCACTGCCACGCGAGCGGAAACCGCTTTAGGCAGTACGGATTCGCGGTAAGCGGCATCCTGCTTGTCGAACGCGTCGGTAGACGGCATGGAGACCACGCGCGCTTTCACACCTTCGGCAGTCAGTTTTTCCCACGCTGCAACAGCCAGTTCAACTTCAGAACCGGTGGCAATGAAGATCAGCTGTGGCTGGCCCGCGCAATCTTTCAGCACGTAACCACCGCGCGCGATGTTCGCCAGCTGCTCTGGCGTGCGTTCCTGCTGCGCCAGGTTCTGACGGGAGAGGATCAGCGCGGTTGGACCGTCCTGACGCTCAACGCCGTATTTCCACGCCACCGCGGATTCAACCTGGTCACATGGACGCCATGTGCTCATGTTCGGGGTCACGCGCAGAGAAGCCACCTGCTCTACCGGCTGGTGAGTTGGGCCATCTTCGCCCAGACCGATGGAGTCGTGGGTGTAGACCATCACCTGACGCTGTTTCATCAGCGCGGCCATACGCACGGCGTTACGTGCATATTCCACAAACATCAGGAAGGTAGAGGTGTACGGCAGGAAACCACCGTGCAGGGAGATACCGTTCGCGATAGCGGTCATACCGAATTCACGTACACCGTAATGGATGTAGTTACCGGCAGTATCTTCGTTGATTGGCTTAGAACCAGACCACAGGGTCAGGTTAGATGGCGCCAGGTCAGCGGAGCCGCCGAGGAATTCAGGCAGCAGAGGACCGAACGCTTCAATCGCATTCTGAGACGCTTTACGGCTCGCGATTTTAGACGGATTCGCCTGCAGCTTTGCGATGAATTCGTTGGCTTTCGCGTCGAAGTCAGACGGCATATCGCCTTTCATACGACGGGTGAATTCAGCCGCTTCCTGTGGGAACGCTTTCGCATAGGCAGCGAACTTCTCGTTCCAGGCCGCTTCTTTCGCCTGGCCCACTTCTTTTGCATCCCACTGGGCATAGATCTCAGACGGGATTTCGAATGCAGGGTATTTCCAGCCCAGCGCTTCACGGGTCAGTGCGATTTCCGCGTCACCCAGCGGTGCGCCGTGGGAGTCATGGGTGCCCGCTTTGTTCGGAGAACCGAAGCCGATGATGGTTTTGCACATCAGCAGGGACGGTTTGTCGGTCACTGCGCGCGCTTCTTCTACTGCACGTTTAATCGAGTCAGCATCATGGCCATCAACGCCACGCACAACGTGCCAGCCGTAAGCTTCGAAACGTGCTGCAGTGTCGTCAGTGAACCAGCCTTCAACGTGACCGTCGATGGAGATGCCGTTGTCGTCATAGAACGCAACCAGTTTACCCAGCTTCAGGGTACCGGCCAGGGAGCACACTTCGTGAGAAATGCCTTCCATCATGCAGCCGTCGCCCAGGAAGGCGTAGGTGAAGTGGTCCACGATGTCATGGCCAGGACGGTTGAACTGCGCCGCCAGGGTCTTCTCAGCAATCGCCATACCCACAGCGTTAGCAATACCCTGACCCAGCGGGCCGGTGGTGGTTTCTACACCAGCGGTGTAGCCCACTTCCGGGTGACCTGGAGTTTTGGAGTGCAGCTGACGGAAGTTTTTCAGCTCTTCGATAGGTAGATCGTAGCCGGTGAGATGCAGCAGGCTGTAGATCAGCATAGAGCCGTGGCCGTTAGACAGCACGAAACGGTCGCGGTCAGCCCATGCCGGGTTCTGCGGGTTGTGGTTAAGGAAATCACGCCACAGGACTTCGGCGATATCAGCCATACCCATAGGGGCACCCGGGTGGCCGGACTTGGCTTTCTGTACTGCGTCCATGCTCAGCGCACGAATAGCATTAGCAAGCTCTTTACGTGAGGACATTTTAACTCCAGATCGGACTGTTAAAGGCCATGCCCTTGACGACAGCGCGTTTTGGGCTACGCCGGAAAAAAGTGCCAACAATGTAACCCAAGCCGCAGGGCATGTACATGGACCATTCTTTTGCAGCTTAAGAAATCTCTGGATCATGCTCGCATGTTGCGCAATCTGCTCGCCCGCGCCTGTAGATATTCCTTATACTTATCCCGCCCCGGCTTCGTTGCTGGTGCACTTTTCGGATTTATTCAGATTAACGAGTACGGAAGCAACTTCATGAAAATGCGTGCAATAGTGCTGGCCCTGGGTACAACGCTCATGCTGAGCGGCTGTCAGAATATGGACTCTAACGGTCTGATGACCTCAGGTGCAGAAGCCTTTCAGGCCTACTCCCTGAGTGACGCGCAGGTTAAAGCGCTGAGCGATCAGGCCTGTAAAGATATGGACGGAAAAGCCACACTTGCGCCGGCTGACAGTACCTACACACAGCGTCTGAATAAGATTGCTTCCGCGCTCGGCGATAACATCAACGGCCAGCCGGTGAACTACAAGGTTTACATGGCGAAAGACGTGAACGCCTTCGCGATGGCGAACGGCTGCATCCGCGTCTACAGCGGGCTGATGGACATGATGACCGACAACGAAGTCGAAGCGGTAATCGGCCACGAAATGGGCCACGTTGCGCTCGGCCACGTCAAGAAAGGGATGCAGGTTGCCTTAGGCACCAATGCCATCCGCGCGGCGGCGGCCTCTGCGGGCGGTATCGTTGGCAGCCTGTCCCAGTCGCAGCTTGGTGACGTAGGCGAAAAGCTGGTTAACTCCCAGTTCTCACAGCGTCAGGAGTCCGAAGCGGATGACTACTCCTACGATCTGTTGCGCAAACGCGGGATTAATCCATCCGGTTTAGCCACCAGCTTCGAAAAGCTGGCCAAGCTGGAAGCGGGTCGCCAGAGCTCCATGTTTGACGATCACCCGGCCTCAGAAGCGCGCGCGCAGCATATTCGCGACCGTATGGCCGCTGACGGAATTAAATAATATTGAAAGGAGGCAATTTTGCCTCCTTTTTATTTCGCATGAATTGCTAACTAAATCGCACGTATCGGTAACACCTCTGAAAACCCCGTCAAATCTGCCCTTTCCTGCTGAAACGTCTGGTCACATATTTATTGCAATCGTTAACCTTTCCGGTAATTATCAAGCGCGCAGTAATTCAATTTAATATATTAAGACAGAGACGTTCCCTCCGTGAAAAAAGAATTATCGTTAATTGCTTTAAGTTTATTCGCCGCATTACCTGCCGCTGCAAGCCAGCAATCTGACAGCATGGGTTTTATCGACGACAGCCATTTAGACCTGTTTTTACGCAATGCGTATATCAGCCGTGATTACCATCAGGGCCAGCAGGATAAAGCCGAATGGGGCCAGGGTATCATCGCCACATTTGAATCCGGATATACCGAAGGGCTGGTGGGCTTTGGCGTGGACGGCATCGCACAGTACGGCGTGCGCCTGGATGGCGGTCGCGGCAAGAGCGGCGCGGGCGGTATCGACTTCTTTAAACAGGAAGACGATGGGAGGGCCAAATCCGATCTAGCGAAATTTGGCGCAACCGCCAAAATGCGCATCTCAAATACCGTGCTGAGCTACGGTAACCAGCGCCCTGAACTGCCTATCGTTAACGCCGATAACTCCCGCCTGCTGTTTGAAAGCTACACCGGTGCCATGCTGACCTCGAAAGAGATCGATGGGCTGGAAGTGAACGCCGGTTATTTCACCGACGAGCAGCGTAAAAGCGACGACCGCCACGACAGCGGCCTGAAAAGCCTGACCTTCGGGGGCGCAAGCTACCAGTTCAACGACCAGTTCAGCGGTGCGCTGTACGCCTCTCATAACGAAGAGGTGATGAACAAACAGTATCTGGGCCTGAATTTCAAACAGCCATTCAGCACCGGGCAGCAGCTGGTACTCGACTTTAACGGCTATAACTCGCGTCTTGATCAGGGTTACGCTGACAGCCTCGACACCGGCCGCAGCAACACCATCTGGAGCCTGGCGGCAAGCTACATCTGGGATATTCATACGTTCAAAGTGGCATACCAGCAGAGCAGCGGCAGCACCGGCTACAACTACGGCGGCTATCGCGACAAGGGCGGCGTGGGTGACGGTGGCAATACCATCTGGCTGGCGAACTCCTACTGGTCTGATTTCAACGGTGAAGACGAGCGCTCTTGGCAAGCGTCGTACGGCCTGGACTTTGGCGGCTTTGGCCTGCCGGGCCTGAGCTGGACCACCGCCTACGTGCGTGGGGACAACATCAAAACCTCTGAAACCAGCAACGGCAAAGAGCACGAGTGGTTTAACCAGATCCAGTACAAGGTGCAGGACGGCCCGGCGAAAGACCTGACGCTGCGCCTGCGCTACTCCGTGCTGCGCGTCTCCAGCAACGCCAGCGAGTACAACGTGGGCGGGGATGAGATCCGCGCCTACGTGGAATACCCGTTTAACGTGTTCTGATTTACCCCCTCACCCTAACCCTCTCCCCTTTGGGGAGAGGGGAAATCTCGCATATCAGTAAAGCGTCTTCTGCGGCGGCCCGGCAAACTTCAGCGCGCCAATCTGTTCCATCCGCACTTCCACCACCGACGGCCCCGGCATCGCAAGCGCCTCCGTCATTACCGCATCAAAATCCTCTGCCCGCTCAACGCTCCACGCCTGCAAGCCAATTGCCTGTGCCAGCAGGGTAAAGTCCGGCGTATGCAGTTCGTTATAATACTGACGCCCGCCGAAATACTTATCCTGGATGCCGCGCATCACGCCGTAGCCGCCGTCGTTCATGATCAGCAGCATCACGTTGGCTTTCTCCTGCGCCAGCGTCGCCAGCTCGCCTAAATTCAGGCTCAGGCCACCGTCGCCCACCAGCCCCACCACCTTACGCTGCGGGTTAGCAATCGCGGTACCGATGGCCATCGGTAGTCCCATACCAATTGCGCCAGCCAGCGAGTGGATATTCATCAGCGGACCGTTAGCGCGGAACAGACGACTGCCCCACAGGCTGCCGGAAACGGTGATATCGCGCACCAGCAGGCCGTCCTGCGGCAGGGCTTTCTCAATGGCGTCGTTAAGCTTCGCGTAGGCGCCGCACTGTTCGCGCAGCCCCTGCTCTGCTTTGGCAACCGCCTGCTGCACCTGCGTATCCCACTGCGCGTCGCCCCACTCCCGGCCCTGGGCTTTGTCGGCCAGCGCGCGAAGCAGCGTGGAGCAGTCGGCTATCAGCGTGTTATCCATCAGGTAATTGCGGCTCGCTGCCGCCGGATCGATATCAATCTGCACGCGCGGAGAGGGCAGCGCCAGCGTCCAGGAGCGGGTTTCGTTGCTGCGCAGGCGTGAACCGGCGATCAGCGTAAAGTCACACTGCGCGATAATCGCCTCCACCGACGGGGAATTATGGAATGCCCGCAGGCTGGCGCGATGGCTGTCCGGCAGCACGCCGCGCGCGTGGGTGCTGGAAATCACCGTCAAGCCCGCATCCGCCAGCGTTTTCACGGCGTCAGCGCTTCCCAGCGCCCCGCCGCCCAGCCACAGCAGCGGCCGTTTCGCCTGCCTGAGCTGTGCCCACAACGCATCGACCGACGCGGGCTCCACGGCTGCAACCGAAGCCGGTTTCACCGGTGCGGTCACCAGCGACATTGGAATTTGGGCCCCCTGAATATCAATCGGGATCTCCACTGAAACCGGCCCGCACGGCGGCGTCTGCGCCTCCTGAATCGCTTTATGCAGAATCGCTATCGCCTGGTTGGCGTTGCTGATGCGGTAGGCCCGCTTTGAGCTGGCCTTCAGGAAGGTCAGCTGGTCGCGGGTTTCGTGGATAAACCCGGTGTCGGCATCCAGCCACGCTTTCTCCACCTGTCCGGTTAAATGCAGCAGCGGCGTGCAGGCGTTCATGGCTTCTACCAGCGCGCCGACCGCGTTGCCTGCCCCGGCGCCGGTGCTGGTCAGCGCCACGCCGAGGCCGGAAAAACGCCCGTGGGCGTCGGCCATGGTGACGGATCCCGCCTCGCCGCGCGCGGGCACGAAGCGAATGTTGCCACGCTGCCCCACCGCGTCCGCGATCGGCAGGTTGTGAATGGAGATGACGCCGTAGATGGCCTCAACCTGATACTGCTCCAGCGTTCTGGCGATGGCGTCGCCGACGGTTATCATTTCACTCATTGCTCACCCTTTCTCAGTCGCACCAGTGGTTGACGCTATTACCCGTCGCCAGATAAATGCTCTTTTGCTGCATCCAGGCTTTAAGCCCCTGAATGCCCTTTTCGCGGCCCAGACCGCTCTCTTTAAAGCCCCCGAACGGGGTCGAAATCGCAAAAACTTTGTAGGTGTTGATCCACACCGTGCCCGCCTCCAGCCGTTCGCTCAGGCGCAACGCGCGCCCGGTGTCGCGGGTCCAGATCCCTGCCGCCAGGCCGTAAACCGAGTCGTTCGCCTCGCGGATAAGCGTGGCTTCATCGCGAAACGGCATTGCCACCAGCACCGGGCCGAAGATCTCTTCCTGGCAGGCGCGGGCGCTGTTCGTCAACCCTTCGATAATGGTCGGCAGGAAGAAGCTGCCGTTTGCCAGGTCAGGATCCGCCGGGATCTCCCCGCCGCACAGCACGCGGCCCCCCTCGCGCTTAGCCAGCTCGACGTATTCCTGCACGCTCTGGCGATGTTTCTCATTGATCAGCGGCCCAACGTGGACGCCGTCGGTGAAGGGGTGCCCCACGCGCAGCCCGCGAGTTAATTCCAGTAGCCGCGCCATCAGCGGCGCGTAGATGCTTTCGTGAATAAACAGGCGCGACCCGGCGATGCACGCCTGCCCTGCCGAGCTGAAAATGCCGTAGCAGATCCCGCGCGCGGCCTGCTCAACGTCGGCATCCTCCAGCACGATGGTCGGGGATTTTCCACCCAGCTCCAGCGAGGCCGGGATCAGCTTTTCCGCCGCCACGTGCGCCAGATGACGGCCCGTAGTGGTGCCGCCGGTAAACGAAATTTTCCGCACCTTTGGATGACGCGCCAGCGCATCGCCAATCACCGAGCCTTTTCCTGGCAGGACGCTCAACAGCCCGGCGGGCAGCCCGGCCTGTTCAAAAATCCGCGCCAACTCCAGCGCCATCAGCGGCGTGGCTTCGGCGGGCTTGAGGATCGCTGCGTTACCCGCGGCAATCGCCGGCGCGATCTTCTGCATCTCGCTGGCAATCGGCGAATTCCACGGCGTGATGGCGGCCACCACGCCAAGCGGCTCGTAGCGGCTCAGGGTCAGCAAATCCGGCTGGCGCGGCGTCGGAAGCTCGCCTTCCAGCAGCTCGCAGGCGGCGGCAAAGTAGCGCGCCGTTCCCGCCGCGCTCATCACCAGCCCGCGCGCTTCCGCCAGCGGCTTGCCGTTATCGCGGCTCTGCATCTGCGCCAGCGCATCCACGCGGGATTCAATCAGATCGGCGACCTTATGCAGGATCTTCGCGCGCATATGCGGCAGACTGTTGCGCCACGCGGGATCGCGCCACGCCCGCTCGCCGGCCTCTATCGCCTCCACGAGATCGTCGGGGCTTGCGGCATTCAGCGTCGCATTGATCGACCCGTCAGCCGGGAAATGGCTCTGCATCGGGTTACCGCCGCCGCGTCGCCACTGGCCGCCGATAAAAATCTTCAGATCATTCATCGTCGCTCCTCAGCTCAGGGACAGCTCGCGGCAAGCGCGAACCGCGCTCAGTGCCGCAAGGGTGGAGGTTTTGGGATTGGACGCCAGCGGCAGCCCGCTCAGCTCCAGATGGAATTCGCCGAACAATCCTTCGACGTGCAGCGTGTGGGTATTACGCTTCGTTACCGGGTCGACCATGAGCTGCACGCGGGTGTCGTCCATCCCCACGCCGCCGAGCGCCACGGTTGCCGCCACGTTGGCGTTCGCCGGGAACAGGCGAGCCGCCTCGCGGGCGCTGCCTTCAAAGAAGACCTTCGCCTCTGAGACCGCGTTAAGATCGATAAGCTGCTCGGCGTAACTGCCGCGCCAGCTGGCCGGGCTTTTGCGCGACTGATAGGTGACGCGCTCAAGCCCGCCCTCTTTCGCCGCCGCCAGCCCGTCAATACCGGCAACCGCGCCGGAGAGCAGCGTCAGCCTGCCGCCCGCCGCGTGCAGGCGCTGCTCCAGCACGCTGTCCGCCAGCGCACCGGTGGAGATCACCGCCAGATGCCAGCCGCGACTTAAAATCGCTTCGCCATACTGCGCCACCGCCTGCTGGCTGGCGCACTCCAGCACCAGGTCGGGCGTTTCCGCGCAGTCCACCGGCGAGGTCAGCGCCGTTACCGCATCACCAAACTGCGCGCGAATGGCAGCGTGGTGGGCTTCACGCGCCACGATCCAGCCGATAGCCACACCGGTGGGCAGACGCTCAATTACCGCCTGCGCCATGGCGCCAAACCCAATTAACATTACCTTTTTCATGATGCGTCCTTACAGATGGCGGCAGAAGCCGCCGGAAACGTCCAGCGCGGCACCGGTAGTAAACGAAGCCAGCGGCGAAGCGAGAAACAGCAGCGCTTGCGCGGGCTCGTGCGGCTTGCCGAGGCGCGCCATCGGAATGCCGCGCTTGCGCGCGATATCCGCCGTCCAGGCAGGCCAGCTCTGGCTTTTATCCGCCCGGTTTTCGAAGCGGCGCTGCCACTGCCCGGATTCCACCATGCCAAGCAAAATGGAGTTGACGCGAATGCCTTTGCCCACCAGCTCTTTTGAGAGAGTGAGCGTCATGTTCAGCAGCGCGGCACGGGCGGCGGAAGTGGCAATCATGTGCTCCTCCGGCTGCAACGCCAGCAGGGAATTGACGCAGGTGATCGAGGCGATGTCGGACCGCTCCAGCAGAGGCTGAAACGCCTGAACCGGGTTGATCACCCCGAACAGCTTCAGTTCGGCCTCGTGCAGCCACGCCTCACGCGGGGTGTCGTGGAAATGCGCCACGTAGCCCTGCCCGGCGTTGTTGATCAGCATATCCGCCGCGCCAAATTGGGCCTGAACGGCATCCGCGAAAGCCTGCACCTCGTCAGCGTTCAGCACGTCGCAGCGGTAAGAGAAAATCTCCCCGTCGGGATAGTCGTTTTGCAGCGTCGCGTGGGCGCTGGCGAGCCGGTCCGGGTCGCGGCCGCAGAAGGCCACTTTTGCTCCCTCGCCCAGCAGCAGGCGCAGCGTTTCAAAGCCAATGCCGGAAGAACCGCCGGTGACTACCGCTACGCGGCCGTCAATGTGTGCATTCATCGCGCACCTCTTCGTTAATGCGTAAAAGCTGTTGGTTAAAAAACGCGTCGTTATCGAGATAGCTGGCGTGCCCGGCTTGCGGTATGGCGGTAAACGGCATGCGGTAGCGCAGCGCCAGCCCCTGTACCAGCTCGGGCTGCGTGATGGCGTCCTGCTCGCCGCACCAGACTTCAAACGTGCCGGAGTGCCGCTTGAGCCAGGTATGAATGTCGTCGTGCGCCAGCATCCACGCGGCGGCAAGGTAGCCTTCCGGGCGCAGCGCGCGCATGCCCGCCGCGACGGTGGCGATATCGTCCGCGCGCGCGCCGGGGCGCAGCAGCTTCGCGGCGCGGGTCTGCGCGAGGATTTCACCGCCGAGCGCCATCTGCTGCTCGCGGCTGCGCCAGACCTGCTCCCGCTGCTCCGGGACAGCATTGCCGTAGCCCTGCGCGGCGTCCGCCAGCACCAGGTGCAGCACGCGCTGCGGATACTTCGCCGCAAATGCGCTGGCCACCAGCGCGCCGAGTGAATGACCCACCAGCACCGTCTGCCAGACGCCCGCGCGGTCGAGCATCGCCGCCAGCGCGTCGGCGTAATCCCCCGCGTTCGCACGCTCAACCGCCAGCATCGGGCTTTCGCCATAGCCGGGCATGTCCCACGCCAACACGCGAAAGCCTTCCAGCGTCATCTGCTTGTGCCAGGAGGCCGCGCCGGAGCTGATGCCGTGCAGCAGCATCAGCGGAATGCCGCTTCCCTGTTCACGAAACCCCGTCATCATGCCTCCTTAGTTCCGCTTCACTTTTGAGAGCGGATGGTCGGCGGGATAGGTCGGGATTTCCGGCTTGTTGGTTCCCAGCATGACGCACATCAGCGCCTCTTCTTCCCCGTGGTTAAACAGGCCGCGATAGATCCCCGGCGGGACGGAAATCAAATCGCGCTCGCGCAGCACGGTTTCGGTGTAGTTGTCGCCGTCCTGGATCATCAGCGTGATCTGCCCTTTAAGCATGAAGAACACCTCTTCCACGTCGTCGTGCAGGTGTAGCGGCCCCTCGCACTTCGACGGCAGCACCATGGTGGAGAAGGTGAAATGGTCCGCTTGTACTGTATTGGTGTCGTTCGCCACGCCGGTTGCGCCGGTGCCGATGTAGCGCATCTGCGCCCGGCGGTATTTCGGGTCAAAATCGGCCTGGAACTTCAGCGCGTTCCAGTCGTATTTACGGCCTTCGAAGCGCGCGATGCGCGACTCGACCCACTCTTCCATCGTCAGGTGGTCAGGCTTGATGCCAGATGTCTTGGTTACGGTTGAATCAGTCATGACACTCTCCTCAGTAACGTCTCAGCAGCGGCAGTAACAGGACGCAGCCCACCGCCGCCATCACCGCCAGAAAAATCAGCCCGGAATCCATGCTGTGGGTGAAGGCGATAAGCGCGCCCATCACCGCCGGCGACAGCGCGCCCGCAAAGTTTCCCAGCCCGTTGAAAATGCCGCCCGCCGTAGCGCTCACCCGGGGATGGGTAGCCTTCGCCAGCAGGGCGAAAATGTTGGGTGCGCCGGTGCCCCACATGAAGGTGCTGAAGCTCATGGCCGCGATAACGGTCAGCGGGGTGTTGAGGTGCATCACCGCCGCAAGACCTGCCGCGGCCCCCGCCATGGAGATAAAGCAGGCCGCCGCACGCTTATCGACCCGATCCGAAAGCCACGCGCCAATCACCTCTCCCGCCAGCATGGCGATAAACGGCATCGACGACAGCCAGCCCGCGTGCTCCAGATGAATGCCTTTGCCCTTGATGAGATAGCCCGGCAGCCAGCCGTTGATGCCCCAAAGGTAGGTCAGGAAGGCAATGTTAAAGATGCAGATGATCCAGAAGTGCGGGCTGACAAACAGCTCGCGGCGCGCGGCGCGGCGCTCGTCCTGCGACGTCTGCGAGGTGCCAGGTTTTGCTTCCAGACGGATCCCGCGCAGACCTACGCGCACGAAAATCAGCACCGGCACGGTGAGCATCGCCATCACGAAGAACGTGCTCTGCCAGCCGAAGGCGTTCAGCAGCCAGAGGGAGAGCGGGAAACCGATTGCCGCGCCCACCGGCGTGCCCAGCAGCCACAGCATGGTGGCGCGCGCCTGCAGATGCTGCGGAAAGTTGTGCCGCACGATGGCGAAGGCCAGCGGGAACAGCGGCCCTTCCGCCACGCCCAGCAGGATGCGCAGGACGATCATCAGCGTGTAGTTACGGGTAAAGCCCATCGCCACCATCAGCACGCACCAGACAACCATCATTCCGGTGAGCAGGCGCAGCGGGGCGATTTTGTCCCCCAGCCCGCTGAGAAAGACCGACGAAAAGCCGTAGCTCAGCAGAAAGGCGCTCATCAGAATGCCGAGGCGCGTGGTGTCGAAATCGATCCCCATCGCCTGCTGGAAATGGCCGTCGGAAAACAGCGCCGCGATGCTGATTTTGTCGAAAAACGCCAGCAGCACGCAGGCCAGCAGCGACAGCGGGATAGCCCAGCGCACCGCTTTTTCAGGCGTGCGGGCTCCCTCACCGCTCGCCTCAACGGGCGCGGTGTTGGTCTCTAATGTGGTCATGTCTCCCCCTACGGGTGCGGGTTATCGCAGTGACATCAGTGAAAAAGTCGGGTCGGCGAGCGGCACGTCGGACAGATCCCGCCCTGCCGCCATCCAGCGCTTCGCCAGCTTGACGGTGCGCGCATCGTTAAACGCCACCAGCTGCGTCAGCCGCCCGCTCTCGTCCAGCGAGAAGAACAGCGACTCTTCGCGCGCTATCGTTGTGCTTCCCGGCTGCGGTATGCCGAGGATCTGGATGTTGTGCTGGTATTGATCCGACCACAGCCACGGCGCGTCGTCGTAGCCTGGCGCATCGGGGTTGAGGATCGCTTTTGCCGTCGCCACCGCCTGATTCTGTGCAAAGGCCCAGGACTGGATGCACAGGCCGTAGTGATGATGCTGGGCCACATCGCCTGCGGCAAAGATGAACGGATCCGACGTTCGCCCCTGGGCATCGACGACGATCCCTCGTTCGGTGCGCAGCCCCGCATCGCGCGCCAGCTCCAGATTAAGATCGACGCCGATCCCCACCACCAGCGCGTCAAAGGTTTCGCGCTGGCCATCGCAGTGGATAACCGGCAGGCCGCTATCGTCCTCCAGCTCCAGCGCGCCGCAGCCGGTACGTATCTCGACACCCTGCCCGCGATGGAGAGCTTCCAGGCGCTGCGACACCTCACCGCTCACCGAGCGCATGCAAAGCGCAGGCTGCTGTTCGAACAGGGTGACCGCCACGCCGCTTTTGCGCGCGGAGGCGGCAATCTCCAGCCCAATCCAGCCGCCGCCGACAATCGCCAGAGTTTGACTTTCCGCCAGCCGACCCTTCAGGCGCCGCGCGTCCTGCCAGTGGCGCAGGGTGTAGACCTGCGGATGGGAAGCCCACGCCTCACCCGGCAGGCGCGCCCGCCCTCCGGTGGCAATCAAGAGAATGTTGTAACTAAGATACTCGCCGTTGCTTAACCGCACCGTTTTCGCCGCTCGGTCGATCTGCTCCGCACGCAGCGGGCGGAACCAGGTCAGGTTCAGCGCCTGCTGCACCTCGTCGGTAAACAGGCGCGGGAGCGCCGCGTCCGGCTCCAGCAGGGACGCCTTCGACAGCGGCGGCCGTTCATAGAAATCCCATTCCTCTTCTGCCACCACGCAAATCTCGCCGTCGAAGCCCTCGTCGCGCAGGGTTTTCGCCGCCCAGCCGCCCGCCTGGCCGCCGCCAATAATGACAATGCGCGACGTCATACCGCCTCCGGCTTTTTCTGCTGGCGGCGCGTGTCGTGGTCAATCCCGCCTTCCACCGCCCATTCGGTAAAGGAGACGAGCGAGTGCTCCAGCTCGCGCGGCTGCCAGTTTTCGGTCAGGTAGTCGTCGTTGGTGTAATACTCAAACGCGCCGCCGGTCGGGCTGTTGACGTACCAGAAATAGGCCGACGACACCGGATGGCGGCCCGGCCCGATAAAGGTGCTCCAGTCGTGTTTATTCATCGCAATCCCGCCGCCGATCACCTCATGAATATCACGTACCGTGAAGGCCACGTGGTTGAGACCGCGCCTGCGGTTCGGCAGCTGCAGCAGAAACAGGTTGTGATGGCCGCCGCGCGCGCCGCAGCGCAGGAACACGGCCCGGTTGATGTAGCGGTCAGAGACCTGGAAGCCGAGCACCTCGCGGTAGAATTTTTCCACCGCCGCCAGCTCTTCCACGAAGAACACCACGTGCCCAACGTTGATGGGCTGGGCGCGATCGTAAACCGGGCTCGGGGTGTCGATGCGGCGGACGTCGCCCCACTGGTTAATCGGCTCGACGTTCAGCTCCACCTCGGTCTGCTGGCTGACCTGCACGCGCAGGGTCATACCGTTCGGGTCGAGGCACTCCAGCGCGTCGCCCACCTCGCGAAAGCCGGGCTGCTGCGCCAGCTTCGGGCGCAGCGCGTCAAGATCTGACTGCGCGGCAACCGCCCAGGTCATGCGGCGCAGGGTGTTGCCTGCTTCAAACGCCGGCGGCAGGTCTGGGCTGTCGATCGGGTTAAGCTCCACGCGCGCGCCGCTCAGGGTAGTAAAACGCTGGCCGCTGGCATCGCCCGTCAGGCCAAAATCACGCATAAATTTGGCGCAGTGCGTCAGGTCCTCCACGCCAAATTCCAGCTTTTCAATTCCAGTTACACTCATCGTTCGTTGCCTCATCTGGCCCAAATTGGGCGTAAACCATGCCCGACGCAGTCAAGCGCCTGGCGTTAACTCACTGATTTAACTGGCCTGTGACAGATACCCTAAGAAGCCAGAAATTCTATCCGCCGCGAGGCGAACCTCGTTTTGCAGGCGTTCGCGGTCGGTCTGCGGGATCTCCTCCGACGGCACCAGAATGCTGACCACCGCCGCCACGCGTCCGCTTCGGTCATACACCGGGTAGACGATGGAGGAGATGCCGTGGCGGAAGAAGGATTCACCGATCACGTACCCACGGGCTTTATCCTGCTGCACCATCTGCCAGAGAGCTTCGCGGTCGTGAAGCTGCCCCGGCGTGTTGCCCGGCAGACGCTCGTGCGGGAACAACTGTTCAAAATCGGCACGGGATACATCGGTCAGCAGCATGCGCCCGAGCGAGGTGCAGTGCACCGGCAGACGGGTGCCAATGCTGACCTGATTGATGCGTGACCCGGCGGCGCTGACGCGGGCGATATAGATAATGTCGCGCCCGTCGCGGATCGCCAGATGGCTGCTGCACTGGCTGACGTCGCGCAGCTGCTCGATCACCGGCTGGCCGACCTGCGCCACGTCCAGCGAAGCGATGTACTCAAAGCCCAGGCGCAGCACGTTCATGCCGAGCGAAAAGGTATTGGTGCGCGCGTTGCGCTCCAGAAAACCCATGTACTCCAGGGTCTGCACTACCCGGTAGGCGGTGGCCTTCGGCATATCCACCAGCCGGTGCAGTTCGGCAAAGGTCAGTTCGCGATGCTGCTCGCCGAAGGCCAACAGCAGCTGCAGGCCGCGCTCCAGCCCCGGCACCAGATACTTCACTTCCCGATCATTTGCCATCATCGCCATACCTCAGTTAAAGACAAAGCCGCCGTTGACCGGGATCAGCTGCCCGGTGACAAACCGCGACAGATCGCTTAACAGCCAGACCACGCTGCCGGTCACATCTTCCGGCTGCTGCGCGCCCGCGAGTGCACGTCCGTTTTCGTAGAGCTGATGCCGCTCGACGGGCACATATTCGGTTGCCTCGACGCGGGTCAGCCCCGGCGCGATAGCGTTGATACGAATGCGCTTTTCGCCCAGCTCGCGCGCCATCGAGCGGGTCATGGCAATCACCGCCCCCTTACTGGCGACGTAGGCCATCAGGCGCGGGGCGCCCCACAGCGCGGTATCGGACGCCACATTCACAATTGCCGCCCCTTCGCGAAGCAGCGGCACGGCGGCGCGCGTCACCAGCCAGGTACCTTTGACGTTCACGCTCATCACGCGGTCCCACAGGTCCGGATCGTAATCGAGCATATTTTTGCCGCCCACGCCCGTCGCCATTGCCGCGTTGTTCACCAGGCCGTCAAACTGCCCCTGCTCGCCAATGGCGCTGAACGCCTGCTCAATGGAATGCGGATCGGCCAGATCGATGACGTGCGGCTCGATCGCATAGCCCTGTTCGCGGAGCGTTTGCGCGCTCTCGGCCAGTTCGCCTTTGAGGATGTCGCACATCACCACCGACGCGCCCTGCTCCGCGCAGGCTCTGGCAAAGTGGTAGCCCAGCCCGCGCGCGGCGCCGGTCACGACGATGCGCTTTCCCCCCAGCAGTCCGTTCATCAGGCGGCTCCCTGCTGCGCTTCGCGCATCGCCAGCTGCTCTTTGGCGGCCTTCTGCATCATGCGGCGCAGGCGAGAGAGCCCAACGTCGTGCTGATAAAGGTACTCATGGTCGCGGGCGTTTGGCGCCAGGCTTTCCAGCACCACGCGGTCCTGCTCCAGCACTTCCCAGTGCAGCTTTTCCAGACGGTTGCGGTACATGAAGCGCCACATGTCGCGCTGCCAGCCCTGCACGCGGCGGATGCGCCAGAAGAAGACGCGGCAGTTGTCGTTATCCTCCGGCACCACCATGCCGACGATAAAGAAGTGGCCGCCCGGTCCGAAGCGCTTCTTATAAGGAATAGAGAGGCGCATCCAGCAGGTGCCGCTGTTGCCCAGCTCTACCCAGTCGAAGTTGACGCCGCTCTGCCCTTTCTTCTCAAAAATGAAGCCGGTTTTGGTCGGCTGGAGCACCATGTCAGCCTTGCGATCCCCTTCAGCCATAGAGTGCGACGACGAATGCAGATAGGTGCCGTGCATCGGGTCCATCACGTTTTCCAGCGCGTACTGGTAGTTGCATTTCCACGCGGCGGTGCAGAGGAAGTTGCTGAAGCTTTCCGTATCGGCAAGTTCATCCGGGAAGGTCAGCTCGTCCGGCTGCTGGTCAGCGGTGACGCCAAACCACAGGAAGATGGCGCCGTGCGCCTCCTGCACGTTATAGCTGCGCACGCACTGCTGACCGACCAGCGGACATTTATCCACGGCGGGCACGTCTTTCACCTCGCCGTTGCCCGCCACTTCCACGCCGTGATACCAGCAGGCGATACGGTCGCCGAGGTTCCAGCCCATGGACAGGCGCGCGCCGCGGTGCGGACAGCGGTCTTCCAGCGCCTGGACCTGGCCATCCTTGTTACGCCAGACCACAATCTGCTCGCCCAGGCGGGTAATCCCCACCGGCGCGGACTGCACTTCCCAGCTCGACAGCACCGGATACCAGAGGCCGCGCAGGCCTTTATCAAGATAATGTTGTACGGTCGTCGTCATCGCGTTGTCCTCAGTAGCCGTTAACCTGTAAGAATGCCTGGAAGCTGGCGTTGCTCCACGGCTCGCCCTGCTGATCGTGCATGCGCACCGCGTTCAGGCCGTTCACCAGCTCCGGTAAGGTTTCAACACCCTGCTCAAAGAGCTCTTCCAGCGTCGCAATGAGGTTCACCTCCCAGTTTTCCGGTTCGCGGCTGCGGGTTTGCCAGATGAGATTCTGGTAATCGCCTGGCTTATGAATGGCGCCGTTACCGCCTTCTGCAGGCGGGGTAAACTGGCGGCTTTCCGGCAGCGCCGGGTTGTAGTTCAGGGTGTTGCTCATGCCACGGTCTCCTCGACGAAGGTAATCTGGATTTGGTTTTCATAGACCCGAACCGGGTAGCGGTTAAGGTTGCGACCGCCGGGGCCGTGCAGGCACTGGCCGGTTTTAACGTCGAAGACCGCCTCGTGCAGCGGGCATTCCACTTTGCCGTCTTCCACGAAGCCCTGGCTCAGGAGGGCATAAGCGTGCGGACATACGTCTTCCAGCGCGTAATACTCGCCGTCAATCAAATAAACGCCGATCTCTTTACCGTCGACGCTACCGCTAAAAGGGAAATCTTCCTGTACTTGTTCTGCGTCACATACGCCTATCCAGCTCATCACGATCCTCCAGGCTTTTGTTTCATATATGAAACTCTGTTTCTTATTTAATACGGTCAATATAAAAGCGATGAATGTTTCGTCAAGCGCCAATGTGAAGAATTTGTTAATCAAACAGCAATTAATTAACTAAGTGTGCAAAGGATCACGAAAAAATGCAGCGATATGAAATTTTCATTATTGCGGCGTGATAAATACGATTTATTAATGCCCTCAACATTTCAATAAAAGATATTGACTTCTTTTCTTTTTGTTCCTTAAAAATAAAGCAGCGTCACATCCTTGTTGTTTCACCTGTGAAACTAAATTTTAATTTACCCTTAATAAACAATAAGTTTCACCAGTGAATCATTTTAGTTCCGTGACAATCACTTTGATAAAAATATAAATAAATGAAAACGTAAGGCGGGCATGATGACGGCAAGATGGCAAGGTACAATTGCACTGTTATTACTGATTATTATTTCCTACGTCGACCGGGTTAATATTTCGGTAATGATTTTAAACCCGGAATTTGCCGAACATTTTCAGCTAAATGAAAACAGAATGTTACAAGGCATGCTCATGACCTGCTTTCTGCTGGGTTATGGTTTTTCGGCTTTATTATTAACACCGGTTATTGAAAGCAAACTTCATTATCGGCAGGGGTTATTAGGCAGTATTGTGATTTGGGCCGCGGTCTGTGCGTTCTCTCCCCTGCTCGGCTCGCTGATGGGGATGCTTATCGCCCGCGTGATTTTGGGCATTGCCGAAGGACCGCTCTTTTCGCTGAAGACGCGTTTTATTAGCGATAACTTTGGCGCGGAAGAGATTGGCAAACCCAACGCCGTGACCGCGCTGGGCGTCTCGCTCGGGCTGGCCGTGGGCTTTCCGCTGGTCACCTGGCTGATCGCGCATCTGGGCTGGGCCGGGTCATTTTATGCGCTCGCGGTGATGAATCTGGTGCTGGGTGGCGGGCTTATCTGGCGCTTTCTGCCTGCGCCACGCAGTCCGGGGAAGATGAAAAAACCGGGGTTTATGAAGACGTTTACCCTGGCCTGGCAAACGCCACTGCTGGGCTGGATCCTGCTGGTTGAAATCGCCACGCTGAGCTATCTGTGGGGAAGCAGCGCGTGGCTGCCCGCATGGCTGCGTGACGAGCATCACTTCTCGCTGCATGCCACCGGCATGCTTGCGGCGATCCCCTTCCTGCTGAGCCTGGGCTCTAAGTTTCTGGGCGGCGTGCTGCTCGACAAAATGCGCCCGGAAAAGGCACCGGTGCTGTTTGTGGTGGGCGGAACGCTGACGGCGCTCTCCGTGGTGGCACTGATGCTAAGCCATCAGCCCGCATGGCTGGCGCTGTTTATGCTGTCCGCCAATGTCTTCTGGGGACTTCAGGGGGCCGCCATTCCTGCGGTGATCCAACATCACGCCGCGCGGGACGCCGTGGGCAGTACGTACGGCATTATCAATGGGATAGGCAATATCTTCGCGGCGTTTATTCCGCTGCTGATGGGGATGGTGATGAAATCGGTGGGGTCGGTCAGTTCTGGTTTTTCGGTGCTGGTCGTCTCGCAGGTCATTACCCTGCTCGCAGGAGGAATGCTGCTGCTGCGCATGCGTCGCGCAGCAGCAGTGAGCGCGTAAGGCTTATTCGCCTTTTTTCGCCGCCTGGATGTAAAGCATTTCCAGCGCCAGGGTCGCCGCGGCCAGCGCGGTGATCTCGGACTGGTCGTAGGCCGGTGCCACTTCCACCACGTCCATACCGACGATGTTCAGATCCTTCAGGCCGCGCACCAGCTTGATCGCGCGGTCTGACGTCAGGCCGCCGATGACCGGCGTACCGGTGCCAGGTGCAAACGCCGGATCCAGACAGTCGATATCGAAAGTCAGGTAAACAGGCATGTCGCCGACGATCTGCTTCACCTGCGCCAGAATATCGTCCACGCCGCGATCGTTAACCTGGCCCGCGTCCAGCACGGTGAAGCCGTTGTCTTTGTCAAACTCGGTGCGGATGCCGATCTGCACCGAGTGGTTTGGGTCGATCAGACCTTCGTTCGGCGCGGTGAAGAACATGGTGCCGTGGTCGAACTCGCAGCCGTTCGCGTAGGTGTCGGTATGCGCATCAAAATGCACCAGCGCCATTTTACCGAAGTGCTTCGCGTGGGCGCGCAGCAGCGGCAGGGTCACGAAGTGGTCACCGCCAAAGGACAGCATGCGCTTACCGGCGGCCAGCAGTTTTTCAGCATGGGCCTGCAGCTTTTCGCTCATCTCACGCGCGTCGCCGAAGGCGTACACCAGGTCACCGCAGTCCACGACGTTCAGGCGCTCGCGCATGTCGAAGTTCCACGGGAAGCGGTTGTGCTCCCAGGCCAGGTTAGTGGAAACCTGACGGATCGCCGCCGGGCCGTGACGACCACCCGCGCGGCCAGAGGTCGCCATATCGAACGGTACGCCGGTGATTACCCAGTCAGCGTCACTGTCGTACGGCTGGAAGTTCATCGGAAGACGTAAAAAACCAAACGCGTTAGATACCAGAGAGTTATCGTACTGATGACCTAAAGTGCTCATGTCCTGACCTCGTTTAAAGTCGATGCGTTAAAAACAGATGAAAAAAAATCCCCTCCGCGTCGTTAAACCCGACGAGGAAGGGATTGATTCGTAAATCGCTTATTGGGACGAATTATCGCCGGTAATGCATACGGGTTCAAGTGAGTATAGGGCATAGTGCGGTCTTTGCCCCTCACCCTAACCCTCTCCCCAAAGGGGAGAGGGAAATTGAACACCCTCTCCCCTTTGGGGAGAGGGCTGGGGTGAGGGGAAAGGCGGATGCCTTACTCGTCTTCCAAATACGTGTACCCGTAAAGACCCGCTTCAAACTCTTCCAGGAACTGCTGCTGGAGCGCGTCGTCCAGACCAGTGTTTTTCACCTGATCGCGGAACTGGGTAAGCAGGGTTTTCGGATCCAGCTGAACGTATTCAAGCATGTCCGCCACGGTATCCCCTTCGTCGGACAGCTCAACTTCCACGCTGCCGTCAGGGAATACAAACACGTCAACCGCTTCGGTATCGCCGAACAGGTTGTGCATGTTGCCGAGGATCTCCTGATACGCCCCGACCATAAAGAAGCCCAGCATCGGCGGGTTCTCCGGGTCGTACTCCGGCATTGGCATCGTCGTTGCGATACCGTCGCCGTCAACGTAGTGGTCGATAGCGCCGTCGGAGTCACAGGTGATGTCCAGCAGCACGGCACGACGTTCCGGCGCGTGGTTCAGCCCTTCCAGCGGCAGAACCGGGAACAGCTGGTCGATACCCCAGGCATCCGGCATCGACTGGAACAGGGAGAAGTTGACGTAAATCTTATCCGCCATACGCTCCTGCAGCTCGTCGATAATCGGACGGTGCGCGCGGTTGCTCGGATCGAGCTGTTTCTGCACCTCATGGCACATGTTCAGGTAGAGTTGCTCCGCCCACGCGCGCTCCTGCAGGCTGAAGGTGCCTGAAGAATAACCCACGTGAATATCATGCAGATCCATCTGGCTGTCATGCAGCCATTCGCGCAGGGAACGGCGCGTGCCCGGCTCATGCATCTCCTGCCAGGTTTCCCACATGCTTTGCAGGGAACGAGGGGCATCATCCTGCGGAGGCGTCGCTTCGGTGATTTCGCTGCGCTCAACGCCAATGATGTTAGAGACCAGCACCGTATGGTGGGCGGTGACCGCGCGGCCAGATTCGGTGATCACCGTCGGGTGCGGCAGGCCGTGCTCTTCACAGGCATCGCCAATCGCCCAGATGATGTTGTTGGCATATTCGTTCAGGCCGTAGTTCACCGAGCAGTCAGACTGCGAGCGGGTCCCTTCGTAATCCACGCCCAGGCCGCCGCCCACGTCGAAGCACTGAATATTTACGCCAAGCTTGTGCAGCTCAACGTAGAAACGGGCCGATTCGCGCACGCCGGTGGCGATGTCGCGAATATTGGCCATCTGCGAGCCGAGGTGGAAGTGCAGCAGTTGAATGCTGTCCAGACGACCGCGCTCGCGCAGAATTTCCACCAGCTGCAGCACCTGGTTCGCCGCCAGGCCGAACTTGGATTTTTCACCGCCGGAGGACTGCCATTTACCGGAACCCTGCGACGCCAGACGCGCACGCACGCCAAGGCGCGGGATGACGTTCAGACGTTCGGCCTCTTCCAGCACGATGGCAATTTCGGTCATCTTTTCGATAACCAGATAGACCTTATGGCCCATCTTCTCGCCAATCAGCGCCAGACGAATGTATTCACGGTCTTTATAGCCGTTACAGACGATCACCGAACGGGTCATGCCCGCATGCGCCAGCACAGCCATCAGTTCCGCTTTGGAGCCGGCTTCCAGCCCCAGCGGTTCGCCGGAGTGGATCAGGGATTCAATCACGCGACGGTGCTGGTTTACCTTGATCGGATACACCAGGAAGTAGTCGCCTTTATAGCCGTAGGATTCACGCGCGCGCTTGAACGCGGCGTTAATGGAACGCAGGCGATGTTGCAGGATCTGCGGGAAGCAGAACAGTGCAGGCAAACGCTGGCCCTGTGCTTCGCGGGCTTTCACCAGTTTGGCGAGGTCCACGCGCGCTTCAGGGACGTCCGGATCAGGGCAGACGCTGATGTGGCCCAGTTCATTGACGTCGTAGTAGTTATTGCCCCACCAGGCAATATTGTAAGTGCGCAGCATCTTGCTGGCTTCCTGGGAGCTCATCGCAACCTCCTGCATAGAACGTAGTACACCCTGTTCGCCCGCTGACGAAGGCGAAAAAGAAGACATGTCGTCAGACATAGCGAACCTCAACTCTTTGTATTAAGTGTAAAACAGTTGACTACTATCGCAGCGTTGTACGGCGATAACAACCCATAAACGGCTCCGTTTCCCAGCAGAGTATGCTGAAAACCAGACCGTGCGACCGGTTTCTTATTCATATCATTGTAAAACACGTATCCGAACTCTGTATGACAAGGTTCGGCGAAACCACGAGAAAACTCTTGTATTAACAAGAGCGCCCTTGTTCAGTTTTCACAAAGCGTGACCGGCCCTGGAATCCTGAGAAGCGCCGAGATGGGTATAACATCGGCAGGTTTGCAGACTAGAAATGCGGGTTGCGGGAATCAATTGCGCGCCAGAACGGCAGCGCTGAATTAGCGGAAAACGATGGTTCATTATCTCGTATCACCTCCACGGCCGCCTCTGCTGAAACGGACCCCAAGCCAAAGCTAAAAGTTCACTGCTTAACCCGGCTGGAAGTGGCGACACGATGAGGTCATCGAGCGCTTTTTTTGTATGAGCCGCGCGCCGCGTTTTATACCGAGAAGGGGGCTAAAAAGCAAAACAAAAATGCGCGGGTTGCCAGCGCCGTCAGGAAAAATTTCCAGCAGACATTTCAACGCAGTGAGAGATGAATCAAAAAAAACTGGAAATCGGGCGAAGAAGTGACCTAAAATAGCCATCCAGATGTTAATCCATCTATACTGATTAACACTCATACTGCCAGTGTCAAAAACCTGCAGGCCTTGGTAGAATTATCTCCTTTGGCTATTCCACACAGCAGCTTGAGCTAACCAAATTCCTCTTAGGTGAAATAAAACATGGCAAAACACCTGTTTACGTCCGAGTCCGTATCAGAAGGACATCCTGATAAAATTGCTGACCAAATCTCCGATGCGGTGCTGGATGCGATCCTGGCGCAGGATCCTAAAGCGCGCGTAGCGTGCGAAACCTATGTCAAAACCGGCATGGTTCTGGTTGGCGGTGAGATCACCACCAGCGCATGGGTTGATATCGAAGAGATCACCCGTAACACGGTGCGTGAGATCGGCTATGTGCATTCTGATATGGGCTTTGATGCCAACTCCTGCGCGGTACTGAGCGCCATTGGCAAACAGTCTCCAGACATCAACCAGGGCGTTGACCGTGCCGATCCGCTGGAACAGGGCGCGGGCGACCAGGGCCTGATGTTCGGTTATGCAACCAACGAAACCGACGTGCTGATGCCGGCACCTGTGACCTACGCACACCGTCTGGTGCAGCGTCAGGCTGAAGTGCGTAAAAACGGCACCCTGCCGTGGCTGCGACCGGATGCGAAAAGCCAGGTAACCTTCCAGTACGACGACGGCAAAATTGTCGGCATCGATGCGGTGGTACTGTCTACTCAGCATGCCGAAGATATCGATCAGAAATCCCTGCAGGAAGCAGTGATGGAAGAGATCATCAAGCCGGTTCTGCCGACCGAATGGCTGAGCTCCGCGACCAAATTCTTCATCAACCCAACCGGACGCTTCGTTATCGGCGGCCCAATGGGCGACTGCGGCCTGACCGGTCGTAAAATCATCGTTGATACCTACGGCGGCATGGCCCGTCACGGCGGTGGTGCGTTCTCCGGTAAAGACCCGTCTAAAGTTGACCGTTCTGCGGCGTACGCAGCACGTTATGTGGCGAAAAACATCGTTGCTGCCGGCCTGGCCGACCGCTGTGAGATCCAGGTTTCCTACGCCATCGGCGTGGCTGAGCCAACCTCCATCATGGTTGAAACTTTCGGTACCGAGAAAGTGCCTTCAGAACAGCTGACCCTGCTGGTGCGCGAGTTCTTCGACCTGCGTCCATACGGCCTGATTCAGATGCTGGATCTGCTGCATCCAATCTACCAGGAAACCGCGGCGTACGGTCACTTTGGTCGTGAACATTTCCCATGGGAAAAAACCGACAAAGCCGCTCTGCTGCGTGAAGCTGCCGGTCTGAAATAATCGACTGACGCGCGCTTTAGACAGGCCAGCCTTTGTGCTGGCCTTTTTTATATCGGGTGCCGGCCAAAAGCCGCGCGACTGGAACCGATTACACCGCACCGAATATATTCTGCTTTCAGAATATTCTCTTTGCATGATCGCCTTTCTTCTGCTGTTACATTTCCTTTCAGTTAAGTCTGAAATGTATTCTTTCGCGATGCATATCACCTCATTTACCTCTATATTTTCAAAGCTTTAATTTTATTTACGGTTACAGGTTAGTGTAACCGATTACACCAATGTGATTAATCTCACATCTTTTTATGGGTCGCTCACCTACCCTAAACATCAATAAAACTGATAACCCAACTGGAGGGCATAATGCCTGACAATAAAAAACAGGGGCGTACGTCCAACAAGGCGATGACATTCTTCGTCTGCTTCCTCGCCGCCCTAGCAGGATTACTCTTTGGCCTGGATATCGGCGTCATTGCCGGCGCTCTTCCCTTCATCGCAGACGAATTCCAGATTAACGCGCATACCCAGGAATGGGTGGTCAGCTCCATGATGTTCGGTGCGGCCGTTGGGGCCGTCGGCAGCGGCTGGCTCTCCTTCAAGCTCGGACGTAAAAAGAGCCTCATGATCGGTGCGATCCTCTTCGTCGCCGGTTCCCTCTTCTCTGCAGCCGCCCCTAACGTTGAAGTGCTTATCCTTTCCCGTGTGCTGCTGGGCCTGGCCGTGGGCGTAGCGTCATACACCGCCCCGCTCTACCTCTCTGAAATTGCGCCGGAGAAAATCCGCGGCAGCATGATTTCCATGTACCAGCTGATGATCACCATCGGTATTCTTGGTGCTTACCTGTCCGATACCGCGTTCAGCTACAGCGGCGCATGGCGCTGGATGCTCGGCGTGATCATCATTCCGGCCATTCTGCTGCTGATTGGCGTCTTCTTCCTGCCGGACAGCCCGCGCTGGTTTGCCGCCAAACGCCGCTTCGTCGATGCCGAACGCGTGCTGCTTCGCCTGCGCGATACCAGCGCTGAAGCGAAAAACGAGCTGGAAGAGATCCGCGAAAGCCTGAAGGTAAAACAGTCCGGCTGGGCGCTGTTTAAAGAGAACAGCAACTTCCGCCGTGCGGTGTTCCTCGGCGTGCTGCTGCAGGTGATGCAGCAGTTCACCGGGATGAACGTCATCATGTACTACGCGCCAAAAATCTTTGAGCTGGCGGGCTACACCAACACCACCGAGCAGATGTGGGGCACCGTTATTGTCGGCCTGACCAACGTGCTGGCGACCTTTATCGCCATCGGCCTGGTGGATCGCTGGGGGCGTAAGCCTACTCTGACGCTGGGCTTCCTGGTCATGGCGATCGGCATGGGCGTGCTGGGCACCATGATGCATGTGGGCATTCACTCTCCAACCGCCCAGTACTTCGCGGTAGGGATGCTGCTGATGTTTATCGTCGGGTTTGCGATGAGCGCCGGCCCGCTGATTTGGGTGCTGTGCTCGGAGATCCAGCCGCTGAAAGGGCGTGACTTTGGTATCACCTGCTCTACCGCGACCAACTGGATTGCCAATATGATCGTCGGCGCGACGTTCCTGACCATGCTCAACACCCTGGGCAATGCGAACACCTTCTGGGTCTACGCCGGTTTGAATATCTTCTTTATTGTTCTGACTATCTGGCTGGTTCCAGAAACTAAGCACGTTTCACTGGAACACATTGAACGTAACCTGATGAAAGGTCGTCCGCTGCGCGAAATCGGCGCACACGACTGATCCTCATTGCGGGAGGCGCCTCTTGCGCCTCCCCGCTTCCCGCTTTATGCTCTGCTCCTATGAAAGCTCCCCGTCTCCCCATCGCCATTCAGCAAGCCGTTATGCGCAGCCTGCGGGAAAAACTCGCTCAGGCGAATCTGAAGCTCGGCCGCAACTATCCTGAACCGAAGCTGGTCTATCAGCAGCGCGGTACCGCGGCAGGCACCGCCTGGCTGGAATCATACGAGATCCGCCTTAACCCGGTGCTGATGATGGAAAACCAGCAGGCGTTTATTGAGGAAGTGGTACCGCACGAGCTGGCGCATCTGCTGGTGTGGAAACACTTCGGACGCGTCGCGCCGCACGGGAAAGAGTGGAAGTGGATGATGGAGGCGGTGCTTGGGGTTCCGGCGCGCCGCACCCATCAGTTCGAGCTGGAATCAGTGCGCCGCAATACCTTCCCCTACCGCTGCCAGTGCCAGCAGCACCAGCTTACCGTCCGCCGCCATAATCGCGTGGTGCGCGGTGAAGCGACCTACCGCTGCGTCAAATGCGGCGAACCGCTGGTCGCGGAGTAATCGCCTGAACTTTCAGGAACTTTCCTGATCTGACTGATTGCATACGGGAACAACATTCGTTACGTTGCGGGCTCGTTTTGACACGGAGTGTAAGATGTCCCGTAATTTCTCTCTCGCGGTCGCTTTTCTGACGACGGCGCTTTCCGGCCAGGCAATGGCCGACGGTATCAACAGTTTTTCCCAGGCCAAGGCAGCAGGCGTGAAGGTGAACGCCGATGTGCCGGGCGATTTCTACTGCGGCTGCAAAATTAACTGGCAGGGCAAAAAAGGGGTCGTTGACCTTGAGTCATGCGGCTATAAGGTGCGTAAAAACGAAAACCGCGCCAGCCGCATCGAATGGGAGCATGTCGTTCCGGCCTGGCAGTTTGGCCACCAGCGACAGTGCTGGCAGGACGGCGGACGTAAAAACTGTGCCAAAGATCCGGTATATCGCCAGATGGAAAGCGATATGCATAACCTGCAACCTGCGGTTGGTGAAGTGAACGGCGACCGCGGTAACTTTATGTACAGCCAGTGGAACGGCGGCGAAGGCCAGTACGGCCAGTGCGGCATGAAGGTGGATTTTAAAGAGAAAGTCGCCGAGCCCCCTGCCCGCGCGCGCGGCAGCATCGCCCGCACCTACTTCTATATGCGTGACCGTTATGACCTCAACCTTTCCCGCCAGCAGACGCAGCTGTTCAACGCCTGGGACAAGCAGTATCCGGTGACGGAATGGGAATGCCAGCGCGACGAACGCATTGCCAGAGTCCAGGGGAATCATAACCCGTACGTCCAGCGGGCTTGCCAGGCGCAAAAGAGCTAACCTACACTACGGCAATTCGCTTATATCGCATGACATATGGAATTTTTGACTATGCGCATTCCCCGCATTTACCACCCTGAACTGATTACCGCAGGCCGCGAAATCGCCCTGTCTGACGACGCCGTTAACCACGTTGGCCGCGTGCTGCGCATGGGGGCAGGCCAGGCAATACAGCTGTTCGATGGCTCTAATCAGGTTTTCGACGCGGAAATCACGCGGGCGGATAAAAAAAGCGTGCATGTAAATGTCTTGCGCGGTGAAGTGGACGACCGTGAATCGCCGCTGCACATCCACCTTGGGCAGGTGATGTCGCGCGGGGAAAAGATGGAGTTCACCATTCAAAAATCCATTGAGCTGGGCGTAAGCCTCATTACGCCACTTTTTTCCGAGCGCTGTGGCGTTAAACTGGATGCTGAACGTCTGAATAAAAAGATCCAGCAGTGGCAGAAAATTGCCATTGCGGCCTGCGAACAGAGCGGCCGCAACCGAATCCCGGAGATCCGCCCGGCAATGGATCTGGAGGACTGGTGTGCAGAAGAAGAGAGCGGGCTGAAGCTCAATCTTCATCCGCGCGCCAGCGCCAGCATCAATACGCTGCCGCTGCCCGTCGAGCGCGTTCGGCTGCTGATTGGCCCCGAAGGTGGGCTGTCGGCGGACGAAATTGCGATGACGGCGCGCTACCAGTTTACTGATATTCTGTTGGGACCTCGCGTTCTGCGCACTGAGACAACGGCACTCACGGCCATCACCGCGCTACAGGTGCGGTTTGGCGACCTGGGTTGAAGTATTAACGGAGAAGAACATGATAAAGCTCGGCATCGTGATGGATCCCATCGCAAACATTAACATCAAAAAAGATTCCAGCTTCGCTATGCTGCTGGAAGCGCAGCGTCGCGGCTATGAGCTCCACTATATGGAGATGAACGATCTTTACCTGATCAACGGTGAAGCCCGCGCGCGCACCCGCATCGTTAACGTCGAGCAGGACTACGACAAATGGTACGAGTTTGGCACCGAGCAGGACTTTGCCCTGGCCGACCTCAACGTGATCCTGATGCGTAAAGATCCGCCGTTCGATACCGAATATATCTACTCCACCTACATCCTTGAGCGTGCCGAAGAGAAAGGGACGCTTATCGTCAACAAGCCGCAGAGCCTGCGCGACTGCAACGAGAAGCTCTACACCGCCTGGTTCTCTGACCTGACGCCGGAAACGCTGGTGACCCGCAGCAAAGCGCAGCTGAAAGAATTCTGGCAGAAGCACGGCGACATCATCATGAAGCCGCTGGACGGCATGGGCGGCGCATCTATCTTCCGCGTGAAGGAAGGCGATCCGAACATCGGCGTGATTGCCGAAACGCTGACCGAACTGGGTACCCGTTACTGCATGGCGCAGAACTATCTGCCTGCCATTAAAGATGGCGACAAACGCGTGCTGGTTGTAGACGGCGAGCCGGTGCCTTACTGCCTCGCGCGTATTCCGCAGGGTGGCGAAACCCGCGGTAATCTGGCGGCCGGTGGTCGTGGTGAACCCCGTCCGCTGACCGAAAGCGACTGGGAAATTGCCCGCCGCGTCGGCCCTACGCTGAAAGCCAAAGGCCTGATCTTCGTTGGCCTGGATATCATCGGCGATCGCCTGACTGAAGTGAACGTCACCAGCCCAACCTGCATTCGCGAAATCGAAGCGGAGTTCCCGATCTCGATCACCGGAATGCTGATGGACGCGATCGAAAAACGTTTACAGAAATAATCTGTGACAGCGCCCGGGTTTATCCCCATACTGGGCGCTGTCGCTTTTTAAACCAGGAAACAGTACCTCTGACAATGAATTTACAGCATCACTTTCTTATTGCCATGCCTGCTCTCCAGGATCCGATTTTTCGCCGCGCCGTGGTTTATATTTGTGAATACAATGAAGACGGCGCAATGGGCATTATCATCAATAAGCCGCTGGAAAACCTGCAGGTTGAAGGGATTCTGGACAAGCTGAAAATCTCGGCTGAAGAGCGCCTGCCGGAAATTCGGCTTGATAAACCGGTGATGCTGGGTGGACCTCTTGCAGAAGATCGCGGCTTTATTCTGCATACCCCGCCGGTTTTCTCGTCCAGCATTCGCATCTCCGACAACACCGTGATCACGACCTCGCGCGACGTACTTGAGACGCTGGGTACCGCAGAGCAGCCTTCTGAGGTGCTGGTGGCGCTGGGCTATTCGTCGTGGGAAAAAGGCCAGCTTGAGCAAGAGATCCTCGATAACGCCTGGCTTACCGCACCTGCGGACATGAATATTCTGTTTAAAACCCCGATAGCCGATCGCTGGCGTGACGCGGCAAAGCTGATTGGCATTGATATTCTGACCATGCCAGGCGTAGCGGGGCACGCCTGATGAGCGGAACACTTCTGGCCTTCGATTTTGGCACCAAAAGCATTGGCGTTGCCGTGGGTCAGCGCATCACCGGTACCGCGCGTCCGCTCACGGCCCTGAAGGCCAACGACGGCACGCCAGACTGGAATCTTATCGAACGTCTGCTCAAAGAGTGGCAGCCGGATGACGTTATCGTTGGGCTGCCGCTGAACATGGACGGCACGGAACAGCCGCTGACCGCCCGGGCGCGTAAGTTTGCCAATAAAATCCATGGCCGCTTTGGCGTCTCCGTGAAGCTTCACGACGAGCGTCTCAGCACCGTCGAAGCGCGTGCAGGCCTGTTTGAGCACGGCGGCTTCCGGGCGCTCAACAAGGGCAGCGTGGACTCCGCTTCAGCCGTCATCATCCTCGAAAGCTATTTCGAACAGGGCTTTTAAACGAAGGGGGCTACAGCCGCCCCTGTGCCCGTCTCTCCGCCAGGCTCTGGTCAAAGTTCTGCATTCCTGCCTGCTGGCCGGTTTGAATAATGCCGGGCAACTGCCACGTTTTTCCTTCACGAATAAGATTCGCCGCCGCTGCGGTGTTCACCAGCAGTTCATACAACGCGACGCGCCCGCCCTGCAGATCGGGAAGCAGCTTTTGCGCCAGCACCGCCCGCAGGCTGCCGGCCAGCTGGTTACGCACCGGATCTTTCTCCTGCGCCGGGAACGTATCGACCAGCCGTTCAATTGCCTGCGATGCCCCGCGAGTGTGGAGCGTCGCCAGCACCAGATGCCCGGTCTCCGCCGCCGTCAGCGCCAGGCGGATTGTTTCGCTGTCGCGCAGCTCACCCAGTAAAATAACGTCCGGGTCCTCGCGTAATGCACTGCGCAGCGCCTCCACAAATGATGGACTGTGCTGGCCTATCTCCCGCTGCTGAATCAGGCAACGTTCACTCTGGTATATAAACTCCACCGGATCTTCGAGCGTGAGGATGTGGCCGTCAGTATGGCGGTTGAGAAAATCGACCATTGCGGCCAGCGTGGTGGATTTGCCGCTGCCGGTCGCTCCCGTTACCAGAACCAACCCGTTGTCGCTGGACAAGAGTTCGGGAATGGCCCGCGGCACACCCAGCGAGGAAAGCTGCGGACAGGTGCGCGGCAACAGCCGCAGAGTGACGGATATCCCCTTCATCTGCTTAAACGCGCTCCCGCGCAGACGCTGGTCTTCCGCCACCGTCACGGCAAAATCGACCTGCCCGTTTGCCCACCAGGTTCCCTGCTGCTCGTCGTTGAGCCAGGCTTTCAACAACGCCCCGACATCAGGCGGCGGAAACGGCGCCGGTTCAAGGCGGCCTAATCTGCGCCAACGGGGTGGCGAATCACTGCACAGGTGTAGATCGGAGACGTTATGCTTTACACTAAGGGCCACAATTTCTTCCACATCCATAGACTACTCCTCGGAAAATGAACGACATTGCGCATAACCTGGCACAGGTTCGGGACAAAATCTCAGCCGCAGCAACGCGTTGCGGCCGTGCTTCAGAAGAAATTACGCTACTTGCAGTCAGCAAAACAAAGCCTGCGAGCGCCATCGCAGAAGCCATTGCGGCAGGCCAGCGGGCGTTTGGCGAAAACTACGTGCAGGAAGGCGTGGATAAAATTCGCTACTTCCAGGAGCAGGGTACTTCTGATCTGCAGTGGCACTTTATTGGCCCACTGCAGTCGAACAAGAGCCGTCTGGTGGCAGAGCACTTCGACTGGTGCCATACCGTTGACCGTCTGCGTATTGCCACACGCCTGAGCGACCAGCGCCCGGCAGAGATGCCTGCGCTTAACGTGCTGATTCAGATCAACATCAGTGATGAAAACAGCAAGTCCGGCATCGCCCTGAGCGAGCTGGATGCGCTGGCCGCAGAGGTGGCCGCCCTGCCTCGCTTAACCCTGCGCGGGCTGATGGCAATTCCGGCGCCTGAGTCAAGTTATGAAAGGCAGTTTGCCGTGGCACAGCAAATGGCTGTAGCATTTGAGGCGCTTAAAGCGCGCTATGAAACGGTAGACACGCTTTCACTGGGCATGTCGGATGATATGGAAGCCGCCATCGCGGCAGGCAGCACTATGGTGCGCATCGGCACAGCCGTTTTCGGTGCGCGCGACTACACCAAATAATAAGGAAACCTGAGGAACGCCATGAAGACGTTGACTTTCCTGCTCTCAACGGTCATTGAGCTGTATACGATGGCGCTTTTGCTACGCGTCTGGATGCAGTGGGCCCGCTGTGACTTTTACAATCCGTTCTCCCAGTTTGTCGTGAAAATTACGCAACCTGTCGTCGGACCGCTGCGCCGTATTATCCCGGCAATGGGGCCCATCGATAGCGCTTCGCTGCTGGTGGCGTTTATTCTGAGCGTGATCAAAGCCATCGTGCTGTTTATGGTCATCACCTTCCAGCCGATTATCTGGATTGCCGCCGTCCTGATTCTGATCAAAACCGTCGGTCTGCTGATCTTCTGGGTGCTGTTGGTTATGGCGATCATGAGCTGGGTGAGCCAAGGCCGTAGCCCTGTAGAGTACGCCTTGATTCAGCTGGCCGAGCCGCTGCTGCGTCCGATCCGCAACCTGCTTCCGTCTATGGGCGGCATCGACTTCTCCCCGATGATTCTGGTTCTGCTGCTCTATGTGATCAACATGGGGATCGCCGAGCTGCTTCAGTCTACGGGCGACATGCTGCTGCCGGGGCTGTGGATGGCGCTATGAGTGCAGTAAGCACCTGCGCTGACGGGCTGGTTTTGCGGCTGTATATTCAGCCGAAAGCCAGCCGTGACAGTATTGTCGGGCTGCATGGCGACGAGTTAAAGGTCGCCATCACCGCCCCGCCGGTTGACGGCCAGGCGAACGCGCATCTGACCAAATATCTGGCAAAACAGTTTCGCGTCGCCAAAAGCCAGGTCATCATTGAAAAAGGTGAACTTGGGCGACATAAACAGGTAAAAATCCTTAATCCGCAATCTATTCCGACGGAAGTCGCGGCTCTGACAGAACAGGACTAAACCATGCAGAAAGTTGTTCTCGCGACCGGTAATGCCGGTAAAGTGCGCGAGCTGGCCTCGCTATTAAATGATTTTGGGCTGGACGTAGTGGCTCAGACCGAGCTGGGCGTGGAGTCCGCCGAAGAGACGGGGCTGACGTTTATCGAAAACGCGATCCTGAAAGCGCGCCATGCCGCGCAGGTCACCGGCCTGCCCGCGATTGCCGACGACTCCGGTCTGGCCGTGGATTTCCTCGGCGGCGCGCCGGGAATTTACTCCGCACGCTATTCCGGCGTGGACGCCACCGACCAGCAGAATCTGGAAAAGCTGCTTGTCGCCCTGAAAGACGTACCGGACGAACAGCGCACCGCGCAGTTCCACTGCGTACTGGTCTATATGCGCCACGCGGAAGACCCGACGCCTATTGTCTGCCACGGCAGCTGGCCGGGCGTGATTACCCGTGAAGCGGCTGGCAACGGCGGCTTTGGCTACGACCCGATTTTCTTTGTCCCGACCGAGGGAAAAACCGCCGCGGAACTGACCCGCGAAGAGAAAAGCGCGATATCCCACCGTGGACGCGCGCTGAAACTGTTACTGGAAGCACTGCGTAATGGCTAATTTGCCGCCTCTGAGTCTTTATATTCACATCCCGTGGTGCGTGCAGAAATGCCCGTACTGCGATTTCAACTCGCACGCGCTGAAGGGCGAAGTGCCGCACGATGATTACGTTGCGCATCTGCTGGCCGATCTGGACGCCGATGTACCTTACGCACAGGGACGTGAAGTTAAGACCATTTTCATTGGTGGCGGTACGCCGAGCCTGCTGTCAGGCCCGGCGATGCAGACGCTGCTGGACGGCGTGCGTGCGCGCCTGAACCTGGCGGCGGATGCGGAAATTACGATGGAAGCCAACCCCGGCACCGTTGAAGCCGACCGTTTTGTCGACTATCAGCGTGCGGGCGTGAACCGCATCTCCATCGGCGTGCAGAGCTTTAGCGAACCAAAGCTAAAACGTCTGGGGCGCATTCACGGCCCGGAAGAGGCCAAGCGCGCGGCAAACCTGGCGACCGGGCTTAATCTTCGAAGTTTTAACCTCGATTTGATGCATGGCCTGCCGGATCAGTCGCTGGAAGAGGCGCTGGACGATCTGCGCCAGGCAATTGAACTGAACCCGCCGCATCTGTCGTGGTACCAGCTCACCATCGAGCCTAACACCCTGTTTGGCTCGCGCCCGCCGGTGCTGCCGGACGACGACGCGCTGTGGGATATCTTCGAGCAGGGTCACAGGCTTCTGACCGCTGCGGGCTATCAGCAGTACGAAACGTCTGCGTACGCGAAGCCGGGCTACCAGTGCCAGCACAACCTGAACTACTGGCGCTTCGGCGACTATCTGGGGATTGGCTGCGGCGCGCACGGCAAGGTGACCTTCCCGGACGGACGTATTCTGCGCACGGCTAAAACCCGCCACCCGCGCGGGTATATGGAAGGCCGCTACCTGGAGCGTCAGCACGACGTCGAAGCGGCGGATAAGCCGTTTGAGTTCTTTATGAACCGCTTCCGCCTGCTGGAAGCCGCCCCGCGCGCGGAGTTTGCGCTGTACACCGGGCTACCGGAGTCGGTGATCCGCCCGCAGATCGACGAGGCGCTGGCGCAGGGGTATCTCACCGAGAGCGAGGAATACTGGCAGATCACCGAACACGGCAAACTGTTCTTAAACTCCCTTCTTGAGCTGTTCCTCACCGAAGATTCCTGAAGGCTGATTCAGGATTTTGCATCCCGTTCTGCCGGCTGAGGGAAAGGCTGGCAGAGTGTGGGGATGGAAAAATCAAAACAACTCCGCAAACAAATGACGCCCGAAGAATTACGCCTCTGGTATTTGCTCAGAGGTCGTCGTTTCTTTGGGTATAAGTTTCGCCGTCAGATGCCGATCGGAACCTATATCGTCGATTTTGCCTGCTTTAAGGCGAAACTGATCGTTGAGCTGGATGGAGGACAACATCAGGGTGAAGAGGACTATGATTCACGTCGTACCGCGTTTTTGAATACGAACGGATGGGAAGTCGTACGGTTCTGGAATAATGAATTCAGGGCTAATGAGGAGGTGGTGTTGATGGCTATTCTGCAACGACTGCAATGCCTGATGCCCTCACCCTAACCCTCTCCCCATGGGAGAGGGAACGATTACACCCTCTCCCATGGGGAGAGGGCTGGGGTGAGGGGCCCAGCGCGCAGAGATCTTACTTAAGCGTCCCCACCAGCGCCTTCCGGCTGTCTTCCAGCGACACCACACGTTTACACACGTCTTTGCCGAACTGCTGGAAATCATTTTCCTGGTTCTTCCACTCGTTCTGAATCGAGGTCTGCAAGCCGCCCAGGCTGCCCAGCACGCCCTGCAGCGGGTTACCGCCGCCTTTCAGCACGGCTTTCGCCCCCATCTCATTGATGCTGTCCTGCAGGATGCCGCCCATGGCCTGATTCACCAGCTGCTGCCCGTCAGCACGGACCTGATCGATCGCCTTGTAGTGGAACGTCAGACCGTCGGTGCGCGTCTCGATAATGCGGTTCATCTGCTCTTTAAGCTGCTTATCGAGCTTCGTCAGGCGGGTGCGCATGTTGCTGCTCTCCCCCACCTCTTTGGTGATGATTTTATCCAGCGCGACGCGGCTTTTCTCAACGCGCGTCAGCGCGCCTTCATTAATCCACGGCAGCGCGGTACGCAAATCGGCCTGGTAGTCTTTCGCCTGCTCGCGCTGTGCGGCAGTCAGGGTGTACTGTTTGCCGTTAAAGGTGACGTTCCCTTCCGGCGTAATCACCAGATTGCCGTTTTCGCCTTTGACCTGCACGGTTTGCGGGCTTAACACCACGTCATCACGCGGGGTGACGCTACATTGATAATCCGCATGGGCGGTGAATCCGGTTGCCATCAAAGCAACAGCCAGCAACGTTTTGCGCATCTTAAACACTCCCTCAGACAAAATGGGCCAGCTAATGCTGGCCCCTTACTGCTTTATTAGTCCCACCAAACGTCGAAAAGTTCGCTGACGCGAACATCTTCCAGCTTGTGGTCCTCAAGCCATTTACGTACCAGCACCTGATGTTCTTCGGTGCATTTACCCACTTCCTGGGTGCAGATCAGACCTTCCCAGGCCAGATAGCCGCTACCGTCGAAGGCCAGTTTGTTTGGCTCGATCACCTCGTTGATGAACGCATCCACGTCCTGATCGATCTGCTCAACGCTGGTGCCTTCCGGGAAACGCCACGCAACGGAGAAGCCCACTTCCTGGAATTCTTCGATGTGCATCTTTTTACGCAGACGACGGCTACGATTCTTTGCCATTATTTCACCCTCTCGAACATTAAGTCCCATACACCGTGACCAAGACGATGGCCACGCTGTTCAAATTTCGTTACCGGACGCGAGTCCGGACGCGGTACATAGTCGCTGCTCGCAGACTGGTTTTTATACCCATCCAGCGATGACATCACTTCCAGCATATGTTCCGCATAAGGTTCCCAGTCGGTCGCCATATGGAAGACGCCGCCCAGTTTGAGCTTGCTTTTTACCAGCTCGGCAAACGGTGCCTGAACGATACGGCGTTTATTATGACGTGCTTTGTGCCACGGGTCAGGGAAAAAGAGCTGAACCATGGTTAAAGAATTGTCAGGAATCATTTTATGCAGCACTTCCACCGCGTCGTGACACATGACGCGCAGGTTCTCAACGCCCTCTTCATGGGCGGTTGCGAGACAGGCGCCCACGCCCGGGGAGTGCACCTCAATACCGAGGAAGTTCTGCTCAGGACGCGCCTTCGCCATGGCCACCAGCGAGGCGCCCATCCCAAAGCCGATCTCCAGCGTGACGGGCGCGTCGCGACCAAACAGCTCGGCAAAGTCCAGAGGCTGCTCGCTGAACTCAACGCCCATCACCGGCCAGTAGTTGTCCAGCGCGTGTTGCTGACCTTTTGTCAGGCGGCCCTGACGGCGGACAAAGCTGCGAATACGGCGCAGCGGGCGACCGTTTTCATCAAATTCCGGTGAAATGACGTCGTTTTTCATAAAAGAGTTGTCTGCTTGTGAGAATGTTCGGGAAACGGGCATTATCCAAAGTTAAGGCTTCTATGCAAGCATGGGAAAGATCCGGTTTACAGCAGATTGACGCTGTGCTGCAATCTGCGTCCCTGATTATGCGAATCGATGACCATGCAAGCCTCTCAATTTTCAGCCCAGGTGCTGGACTGGTACGACAAATACGGGCGTAAAACCCTGCCCTGGCAAATTGAAAAAACGCCGTACAAAGTATGGCTCTCCGAGGTGATGTTGCAACAAACGCAGGTCGCCACAGTGATCCCTTACTTCGAGCGTTTTATGGCGCGCTTCCCGACGGTGACCGATCTGGCCAACGCCCCGCTGGACGAGGTGCTGCACCTGTGGACCGGTCTTGGCTACTACGCCCGGGCGCGTAACCTGCACAAGGCCGCACAGCAGGTCGCGACGCGCCACAACGGCAAATTCCCGGAAACCTTCGACGAGGTGGCGGACTTACCCGGCGTCGGGCGTTCAACCGCGGGCGCCATTCTCTCCCTGTCTTTAGGCAAGCATTTCCCGATCCTCGACGGCAACGTGAAGCGCGTGCTGGCCCGCTGTTATGCCGTCGACGGCTGGCCGGGTAAGAAGGACGTTGAGAAACGTCTTTGGGAAATAAGTGAAACGGTCACCCCGGCCAACGGCGTCGAGCGTTTCAACCAGGCGATGATGGATCTCGGCGCAATGGTCTGCACGCGTTCAAAACCTAAGTGTGAACTCTGCCCGGTAAACAACCTCTGCGTGGCCTACGCCAACCATTCATGGGCGCAGTATCCAGGTAAGAAACCCAAACAGACTCTGCCGGAGCGCACGGGCTATATGCTGCTGATGCAGCACGGCGACGACGTGTTCCTTGCCCAGCGTCCGCCGAGCGGTCTGTGGGGTGGTCTATACTGCTTCCCACAGTTTGAAAATGAAGACTTGCTGCGTGAGTGGCTTCAAAAGCGCAGGATTGCTGCCGATAACCTGACGCAGCTGACCGCGTTTCGCCATACCTTCAGCCATTTCCATCTGGATATTGTCCCGATGTGGCTTCCCGTGTCCTCATTCACCTCGTGCATGGATGAAGGCACCGCTCTCTGGTATAACTTAGCGCAACCGCCATCAGTCGGGCTGGCGGCTCCCGTAGAGCGCCTGTTACAGCAATTACGTGCCGGTGCAATGGTTTAGCATCGACAAGAAAAAGAGGAATGAGTATGGCCAGAACGATTTTTTGTACTTTCCTGCAGCGCGACGCTGAAGGCCTGGATTTCCAGCTTTATCCGGGGGATCTGGGCAAGCGCATCTATAACGAGATCTCCAAAGAAGCCTGGGGACAGTGGCAGAAAAAGCAGACCATGCTGATCAACGAGAAAAAGCTCAGCATGATGAACCCGGAGCACCGCAAGCTGCTGGAGCAGGAGATGGTGAGCTTCCTGTTCGAAGGTAAAGACGTGCACATCGAAGGCTATACGCCGCCGGAAAAATAACAGCGTGCGGGTGAACCCCGCCGTTAAAGCAAACACAACACGCACTCCCGGAATGATGAAAAAACTTTTAGCGCTAGCCCTTGTTGCGCCGTTGCTGGTCTCGTGTTCGTCCAAAAAAGGCGATGATTACAACGAAGCCTGGGTCAAGGACACCAACGGTTTTGACATTTTGATGGGGCAGTTTGCCCACAACATCGAGAATATATGGGGATTTAACGAAGTTCTTATTGCCGGACCGAAGGACTACGTTAAGTACACCGACGCCTATCTGACCCGTAGCCACATCAACTTTGATGAGGGTACGATCACCATTGAAACCATCGCAGGCACTGACCCTGCGGCACGGCTGCGTCAGGCGATCGTCAAAACCCTGTTGATGGGTGACGATCCGGGATCTATCGATCTCTACTCCGATGCCGACGACATCACCATCTCAAAAGAGCCGTTCCTGTACGGTCAGGTAGTTGACCAGACCGGACAGCCGATCCGCTGGGAAGGCCGCGCCACGAAATTTGCCGACTACCTGCTGCAGACGCGCCTGAAGAGCCGCTCTAACGGCCTGAAAATTATCTACAGCATCACCATCAACCTTGTCCCGAACCACCTCGACAAGCGTGCGCACAAGTACCTTGGCATGGTGCGTCAGGCATCGCGTAAGTACGGCGTGGATGAGTCGCTGATCCTGGCGATTATGCAGACCGAATCCTCGTTTAACCCGTACGCGGTGAGCCGTTCGGACGCGCTGGGGCTGATGCAGGTTGTGCAGCACAGCGCCGGTAAGGACGTCTTCCGCTCGCAGGGGAAATCCGGCACGCCGAGCCGCAGCTACCTGTTCGACCCGCAGAGCAACATTGATACCGGGACCGCCTACCTGGCGATGCTGAACAACGTTTACCTTGGCGGCATCGATAACCCGACGTCGCGTCGCTATGCGGTGATTACAGCCTACAACGGCGGCGCGGGCAGCGTGCTGCGCGTCTTCTCGAACGACAAAGTGCAGGCCGCAAACATCATCAACAGCATGGCACCGGGGGATGTCTACTCAACCCTCACCACTCGCCACCCGTCTGCGGAATCCCGCCGCTATCTGTATAAGGTGAATACGGCGCAGAAGAACTATCGTCGCCGCTGATCGGCACACCTTCTCCCACAGGGAGAAGGTGTTCTGTTTCCCCTCTCCCTGTGGGAGAGGGTCAGGGTGAGGGCATCAGGCCGCACCCATCCCCCACCCATACGAAAACGTTATTTGCATCACAATCCAAACTGCAAATTAATGTGGATTGCATTTTTTTGCGGGAGGTAACAAAACATATCGTTGCCAACTGATAGAATTGCATCAAATAACAACCCTGAATGTTCCAAAAACAACATATCTCCCGCTCACTTGTGAGGAAAGTAACATGAACCTTAAGCTGCAGCTTAAAATATTGTCGTTTCTGCAGTTCTGCCTGTGGGGTAGCTGGCTGACTACACTCGGCTCCTATATGTTTGTGACGCTCAAGTTCGACGGTGCGTCAATCGGTGCCGTTTACAGCTCGCTGGGTATTGCGGCTGTCTTTATGCCAACGCTGCTCGGTATCGTGGCGGATAAATGGTTAAGCGCGAAGTGGCTGTACATGCTTTGCCATCTGGTGGGTGCAGGGACGCTGTTTATGGCGGCCGAAGTGACCACGCCGGGGGCGATGTTTATGGTGATCCTGCTTAACTCGCTGGCCTATATGCCAACGCTTGGGCTTATCAACACCATCTCCTACTACCGCCTGAAATCTGCCGGCCTGGATATCGTCACCGATTTCCCGCCTATCCGCATCTGGGGCACCATCGGCTTTATCATGGCGATGTGGGGCGTGAGCTTCGCGGGCTTTGAACTGAGCCATATGCAGCTCTACATCGGTGCAGCGCTCTCCGTGCTGCTGGCGATCTTCACCCTGACGCTGCCAACCATTCCGGTTTCTAACCAGCAAAAAAACCAGAGCTGGAGCACCATGCTCGGCCTGGACGCGTTCGCGCTGTTCAAAAACAAACGCATGGCGATCTTCTTTATCTTCTCCATGCTGCTGGGCGCAGAGCTGCAAATCACCAACATGTTCGGCAACACCTTCCTGCACAGCTTCGATAACGATCCTCTGTTTGCCGGGAGCTTTATCGTCGAGCACGCGTCGGTAATGATGTCCATCTCGCAGATCTCCGAGACGCTGTTCATCCTGACCATCCCGTTCTTCCTGAGCCGCTACGGCATCAAAAACGTCATGCTGATCAGTATCGCTGCGTGGATGCTGCGCTTCGGCCTGTTCGCCTACGGCGACCCAAGCGCGTTCGGCACCGTGCTGCTGGTACTGTCGATGATCGTTTACGGATGCGCCTTCGACTTCTTCAACATCTCCGGTTCGGTGTTTGTGGAAAAAGAGGTGAAGCCTGAAATCCGCGCCAGCGCGCAGGGCATGTTCCTGATGATGACCAACGGCTTCGGCTGTATTCTGGGCGGCGTAGTGAGCGGTAAAGTGGTGGAGATGTACACCACCAACGGCATCACCGACTGGCAGCCTGTGTGGCTGATCTTCGCCGCGTACTCGCTGGTACTGTTCTTCGCGTTCATCGCGCTGTTCAAGTACAAGCACGTACGTGAACCGCACGGTGCGCAGCCGATCGCGCATTGATTGTTGTGCCCGGTGGCGGCTTCGCTTACCGGGCCTGCAAAACCAGACCGTAGGCCGGGTAAGGCGAAGCCGCCACCCGGCTATTTTATTGCAGACAACACCCACCCCACCGACAGCAAATCCGCGCTGCCGCCCGGGCTCAGATTGCGTTCAATCAATGCCTTATCCATCTTAAGCAACGCCTCGCGATCCCAGCCGTTTGCCAGCAGTTCCCGCGCATAGCCCTGAACGTAGCGCAGCCCCTCAATGCCGCCGCGCGAAACGAGGTTGCTGTCCTGATTTATCGCCATCAGGCGTAACAGCAGGCCGTGAAGCGACTGTCCGTTCCACTGCGCCAGCGCCCTACGCGCCGTTGCAAAGCCGCTTTCGGCCTCACCGCGCGCGCCGGTTAAGCCGTACTGCTGAAACTGCCGCTCTCCCGCCGTCGCCCGTCCGCTGCGCGCGGCCAGCTCCCGCGACACCAGCCCGCGGCAGATGTTACTTACCTCACAGCAGAGGCTGTCTGCCGAGATATTTTTCACACGTCCGGCGGCGAAGCAAAGTAAACCCAGGGCAAAAATCCCGCCCTTGTGGGTGTTTACTCCGTTCGTCGCAGCATACATCGCCTGCTCGCAGGCCATCCCCATCGGGCGGAGGATCCGTAGCTGCTCGCCAGCAGATTTATCCGCATGCGAGTTGCCCAGCTCGGCAAAGCGCGAAAACCACGGCGCAATCGCCGCAATGCTGCGGACGAACAGCGCGTGGTCCATATCGCGATGGGAGCCGTTATTGAGCTTGTCCACCAGCCCCGGCTTGGGCGTCAGCTCCAGCTCCTGCCACAGCGCCGCTTCGGCAAGCGCGGGCACGTCAGCCGGGCGCGGTTTAGTCGCGAGCAAACCAGTCATCTATCATCTTCTCCACGCGGGAAACCACCTGCTCAACGGGGTGATTGCGCGAACGAGAGCAGGCGTGGGCGGGCTCGTCGCAGATGAGGCAGCGCCTGAGATTTGCCCCCAGCGACTGACGCCCGACGTGGCCGTGCTGAGGACAGATCACGTCCAGATCCCACAGCCTGCCGAGCGGGTGCATCTGCTCCAGCTCCGCACAGTGCGCTTTGATTTCCGTCGCCGGATGGGCCACGCACCAGATGGCCTCAGGCCCGGTCGGGAGCCACAGCACCTGGCGGTCCAGCACCTGCCAGCGGTTCTCCCACAGCAGCTGGTCGCACATCTGCAGCGCCACGCCCATGGTATTGCGATAGCGCAGGCTGTCTTTGATTTCCCCTGGCGTGACCAGCGTGAGGGAAATCACCGGCTGTTGATAGTGCGTGAGCCAGTCAGCCTGACGGGCTGCGCGGCGCTCTTTTGCCGCCAGCAGTTCGTCCAGGCTGACACCCGTCCGCACGGGTGTCGCAATGGTCATATTCACTCCTTTACCT
Organism: Enterobacter asburiae; assembly: GCA_011754535.1. Classification (NCBI taxonomy): domain Bacteria; kingdom Pseudomonadati; phylum Pseudomonadota; class Gammaproteobacteria; order Enterobacterales; family Enterobacteriaceae; genus Enterobacter; species Enterobacter asburiae. The sequence goes on from JAAQVN010000001.1 coordinate 4,049,931, forward strand.
GTCGAACAGTGTCGATCACGCTGCCGTCGCGGTAGCGGATCACCCCGACGATTTTGTCGGTAAACTCAATCGGTTTCGGTACGCCGGTCAGGGAAATCGCCCGCTCGTAGAGCGCGCTGATGTCCACAACCTTCAGCCCGGCGTCCAGCAGCCGCTCGCGGATCTCCGGGCGCGCCGGGTTGACCGCAATACCGTGATCGGTGACCAGCACGTCGATGCTCTCACCCGGCGTGAGGCGCGTGGTGACCCGCTTCACGACCGTCGGAATGCGGCTGCGCAGCAGCGGCGCGACGACGATGGTCAGGTTCGCCGCGGCGGCCACGTCGCAGTGCCCGCCGGACGCGCCGCGCATCACGCCGTTGGAGCCGGTGATGACGTTAACGTTGAAATCGACGTCAATTTCGAGGGCGCTGAGGATCACTACGTCGAGCTGGTCGCAGCTTGCCGCCTTGCTGCCGGGGTTGGCGTAGACGTTGGTGGAGATCTCCACGTGGTTCGGGTTACGCGCCAGCGAGGCCGCCGCCTGGCCGTCAAAGCACTGTGTGTCGAGCAGCTTTTCAATGAGCCCCTTCTCGTGCAGATCCACCAGGCTGCCGGTGATGCCGCCGAGTGCAAAGCGCGCCTTCACGCCGCTGCGCTCCATCTTCTCTTCCATAAAGCGCGTGCAGGCGGTCGCCGCCGCGCCGGAGCCGGTCTGCATCGAGAAGCCCGGTTTGAAGTAGCCGGAGTGTTCAATCACGTCCGCCGCATAGCGGGCGATCATCAGCTCGCGCGGGTTGCTGGTGACGCGCGCCGCGCCGACGCTGATTTTCGCCGGGTCGCCTACGCTTTCAACCTGCACGATGTAGTCCACCTGGTCCTGCACCAGGCTGGCGGGCATATTGGGGAACGGCACCAGTTCTTCGGTGAGCAGTACCACCCTGCGGGCAAAGTGCGCGTCCACCATCGCGTAGCCCAGAGATCCGCAGCATGATTTACCGTGCGTCCCGTTGGCGTTGCCAAACTCATCGCTGCACGGGACGCCGAGAAATGCCACGTCGATATTCAGCTCGCCGTCCTGGAGCAGCTTCACGCGCCCGCCGTGGGAGTGAATCTGCACCGGCTCGTCCATCAGCCCGTGGGAGATGGCGTCCGCCAGCCTGCCGCGCATGCCTGAGGTGTAAATTCGGGTGATGACGCCGCTTTCGATATGTTCGATCAGCGCGTCGTTGCAGGTCATCAGGGAGCTTGAGGCCAGCGTCAGGTTTTTAAAGCCCATTCGCGCCAGCAGCGCCACGACGGTGTTGATCACCCGGTCGCCTTCGCGAAAAGCATGGTGGAAGGAGATGGTCATCCCGTCCTGCAGGCCGCTGCGCTTAACCGCCTCTTCAATGGAGGCGCAAAGCTTGCGGCCGTGCTTCGCGTCGCTGTCCGCCAGCCAGGGCGTAGCGCTGTGGGCGGTATCAAAGGGTTTTAAGTCCCGCAGATGGGGGTAATTCACGTGGAGAAGTTCTGTCTGATTCATTATCTCATCCTTACCGACGCACGCCGGAGGCCGTCGCGCGCTCCAGCACCACCTGCGCGTGGTTAATAATTGGTGCATCCACCATTTTGCCGTTGAGCGACACCACGCCCAGGCCGTTACGCTCGCCCTCTTCTGCCGCCTCAATCACCCTTCTGGCGTGATCCACCTCTTCCTGAGTCGGGGCATAGGCGTTGTGCAGCAGATCAATCTGGCGCGGATTAATCAGCGATTTGCCGTTAAAGCCCATCTTGCGGATCAGATCGACCTCGCGCAGGAACCCGGCCTCGTCGTTAACGTCTGACCACACCACGTCGAAGGCGTCGATGCCCGCGGCGCGGGCGGCGTGCAGCACGGCACAGCGGGCGTAGAACAGCTCGGTGCCGTCGCCTCGCTCGGTCTGCATGTCCATCACGTAGTCAAAGGCGGCCAGCGCGATGCCGATTAAGCGCGGAGAGCTACGGGCAATCGCCACGGCGTTGATGACGCCAATGGCCGATTCAATCGCCGCCATCACTCGGGTGGAGCCAACCTCGCGGCCGCACTCCCGCTCAATGCGCTCAAGATGGCCTTCCAGCTCGTAGATATCGTCCGGGGTGTCGGTTTTCGGCAGGCGGATCACGTCCACCCCCGCGCGCACGGTGGCCTCCAGATCCAGCAGGCCAAACGGCGTGCTGAGCGGGTTAATGCGCACCACGGTTTCGATATCCTGATACATCGGGTGCTGCAGGGCGTGGAACACCAGCATGCGCGCGGTGTCCTTCTCGCGCAGGGCCACGGCGTCCTCAAGGTCAAACATGATGGAGTCGGGGCGGTAGATAAAGGCGGTGGAGAGCATGGCGGCGTTGGCGCCCGGCAGGAACAGCATGCTGCGGCGGAGTTTGCTCATTTCAGCGCCCCCCAGTTGATGACCTGCTCGTCGGCAGCGCGCATCAGCGCGCTCTGCAGGCGGGCGCGGATCACGCAGTCCAGCGCCCCTTTGTCTTCAATAATGATTAATCCCTGGTGCACGTTCATGGCGCGCAACGTGTCGTTGACCACCTGGCGAATTTGCTCACCGAACTGCTTAATCACTTCACTGTGGATGACTATCTCCAGCTCGCCGTGAGCGGGAGCGATTTTCACCATCAGGTCGCTGGACTCCTGCGTTCCGGCCAGCGCCTCCCTTACAATTTTCATGATAAATTCCTGGTAGTTAAGCGACTTCCGCACTCGCACGGTAATGCGTTTCGAGATGCGCGAAGGTGGAGTCCGGGACAATCTCCCGGATCCGGGAAAACTGCTGTGTCTTCAGTAAGCGGCGCACTTCAGACGCCGAAATGGCGTTGCCGGTGGCCTTGATGCGCGGCATTTCCACCACGTCGATATGCGAGGCCAGCAGGTCGTGCAGCGTCTGGTTGTACTGGCGGGTGATATCGCAGAACGGCTCCGAGCCGATGAAGCGGTGCGTGATGCCGAGCGCCGGGGCGATGAAGTCCCGGAAGATCAGCACGTCGATCTCACTCCACGCCTGCTGCACTTTGCCGGTCTCCTTCAGGAAGTAGGCCGGGAAGGTGGCTCGGGAGATGATGTACTGCGAGCCTTCATGGACCACCACGTTCGGCAGATGCGCCACGCCCGCCCGCACCATCTCAAGACGGGCGCTAAACGGGAAGAACGAGGCGTCTTCACGCACCACGAACAGGTGCAGGGCATCGCACTGCCCCGCCGCCTGCTCCACCAGATGGCGGTGGCCGAGGGTGAACGGATTGGCGTTCATCACTATCGCGCCAATGTTCTCCCCGCACCTGCGCTTTGCGCGCAGGGAACGGCAGTAGCGTTCGATCCCCTGTGGGGTGTTCTCCATCAGCACCGCGTTGTTCCCGCTTTGGGCAATCGGCCAGAAGCCACTGCGGGCAAAGCGCTCCCGGTTGCACGGACGGGTGCAGAGGAAGAGGTGGAAATGGCCGCGCTCCAGCGCCGCATTTTCCACCTCTGCCAGCAGCCGCGCGCTGAGGTTCTCGCCGCGAAGCTGCTCGTTGACCGCCACGCATTTGATGACGTTGGCGGCAAGTCCTGCGCAACCCACCAGCTGCGCGCCAGACCAGGCTTCGACGAACAGCGTGATGTCGTTGTCCAGGCCAAGGCCGCTGTCTGCCAGCAGGTAGCGGATCTGGCTTAAGCGTTCCGGGTGTTTCGCCACAACGGTGTGGCGAAAATCGATGGGTTGACTGTTCATGCCGCCTTACTCAATGTGCCGCCGCAAGCCCAACGGCCGGCGCTTCCACGATCACGTTGCTCAGATGACCGATATGCTCGATCTCCACCTCAATGCGATCCCCCTCTTTCATAAACAGCGGCGGGTTACGCTTTTTACCCACTCCGCCCGGGGATCCGGTGATGATCACATCGCCCGGACTGAGGCGGGTAAAGGTGCTGATGTACTCGATCAGCTCCGCAACCTTGTGGATCATGCTGCTGGTGTTGTCTTCCTGCACCATGCGCCCGTTCAGCCAGGTGCGGATCGCCAGCTGATGCGGATCCGGGATTTCATCCGCCGTCGCCATCCACGGGCCAAACGCGCCGGTCTGACGCCAGTTTTTACCGGCGGTAAACCAGGTGTGCTGCCAGTCGCGGGCGGAGCCGTCCATGTAACAGCTGTAGCCCGCCACGTGGCGCAGGGCGTCGTCGCGGCTGATGTTCTCCCCGCCTTTGCCGATGATCACCGCCAGCTCGCCTTCGTAGTCGAATTCGCTGGAATGGCGCGGCTTCAGCACCGGCTCGTTGTGGCCGGTCTGTGAATCCGGGAAGCGGACAAACAGCGTCGGGGCCGGGTTATGCTGGTCAAACTCCTTGCGCTTGTCGGCGTAGTTCATGCCCACGCAGAGGATCTTTTCCGGCTGCACGATCACCGGTAAGAAGGTGATGGCGCTCAGCGGCACGTCCACCACATCGTTCAGGTAACGGGTGGCCTGCGCCAGCCCGTTGCCCTGCAGCAGCGCCTTGAGGTCGCTGTAGCGGTCGCCCAGACGGCGGCCCAAATCAATCACGCCGTCGGCCTGGACGATGCCGTAGCTGCGTTTTCCCTGGTATAAAAAGCTTGCGAGTTTCATTGTTCTTTCCTGAAAACTTAAACGAGGAAGTTGCCCAGAATCAGCAGTGAGATAGAGACGTTAATCGCCCCGCCGATACGGGTAGCAATCTGGGCGAACGGCATCAGGCTCATGCGGTTGCCTGCGGTCAGGATCGCCACGTCGCCGGTGCCGCCCTGTCCGCTCTGGCAGCAGGAGACGATGGCGACATCAATCGGGTGCATACCAATCTTTTTGCCGACGAAGAAGCCGGTCGCTACCAGTGCGGAAACGGTGCTGACAATCACCAGCAGGTTGCTGACGGTGAACGCCGCCACCAGTTCATGCCACGGGGTGATGGCCACGCCGACGGCGAAGAGGATTGGGTAGGTCACCGAGGTCTGGAAGAATTTGTACACCACCTGAGAGCCTTCCAGCAGGCGCGGAGAGGCGCCGTTGCAGAGCTTCACCAGCACCGCCATAAACAGCATGCCGACCGGGGCTGGCAGGCCAATCAGCTTGTGGCCGAGCATGCCCAGCATGTACAGCAGCACCGCCAGCAGCGCGCCGGAGGCGATGGTGGTGACGTCCGCTTTGCCGGAAAATGCAGGCTGAGAGACGGTGGCATCGGCATTCGCGCGGTTAGGCATCAGCTGGCCTTCGCCGGTCAGGTGCGGGTAGCGCTTACCGAGCTGGTTCAGGCAGCCGGAGATAATGATTGCCGTCAGACCGCCGAGCATGACCATCGGCAGCACGCGGCCGAGCGCCACGCCCTGGTCCATGTGCAGCAGGGTGGCGTAGCCGATGGAGAGCGGAATTGCCCCTTCCCCGACGCCGCCCGCCATGATCGGCAGAATGATAAAGAAGAAAATCTGGAACGGCTCAAGGCCCAGCGCCAGACCCACGCCCATCCCCACCAGCATGCCGACGATCTCGCCACACAGCATCGGGAAGAAGATGCGCAGGAAGCCCTGAATCAGCACCGTGCGGTTCATGCTCATGATGCTGCCGACGATAATGCAGCAGATGTAGAGATAGAGAATGTTGGTGGATTTGTAGAACCTGGTGGTGGACTCGACCACCACGTCTGGCAGCAGGCCGTAATAGACCAGCGCGGAAGGGATGAAAGTGGCGCAAATCGCCGCCGCACCGAGCTTGCCGACAATCGGCAGGCGTTTGCCAAACTCGCCGCAGGCAAAGCCGAAGAAGGCCAGCGTTGCCACCATCACCACGATGTCGCTCGGCAGTTTTCCGCCCAGGCAGTCGATCGCAATCAGCGCGCCCGCCAGAACGAACAGCGGCAGAGGAATAATCCCAATTTTCCAGGTATCCATAATATGCCACCAGCGCTCCTTGAGCGAAGGCCGCTGAATTTCAATCGGGTCGTGGGTAACAGAGAAGGAATCGTCAGTTGTGCTCATAATAAGCCCCTTAGTTATTTTGTCCGTTCAGCTTAGAGTCACAAAGGCTTACTTTATGTGAGGGATGGCATATTAAAAGCGAAGTTTTAATGGCAGCTATGGTTTTAATGGTTTCTTTTATTTAATGTGATTTATGCCTTATTTATTAGCGTGGTTTTTATGGTTTCTTTTCTGAATTGAACAAGCAAATAACATTTAACTTAGCGGCATGAAGTACATAAGCCTTCAGGATAAATCATTTACAGCCCCTGCTGTGCAAGGGATCACAAGTTTCCCGTAAAGCGGGCATCCGCATGAAAAAAGATGATATATTGACGATCTTTGCCGCCACCTTGCGTGATAGTTATGAAAGTCTCTTTCCAGATTAAGCTGTTTATTTCGCTGGTTGCCTTTTTCTCAGTGCTTTTTGCGCTGCTGGGCGGATATTATTATGCCGATGTAGGAAAGCAGCTTTATCAGGAAATGAGCGCGCGCGCTAAAATACAGGCAGAAGAGATTGCACTTATTCCGTCATTGCGCAATGAAGTTGAACAAAAAGATATCAACGCTATCCATGATTTTATGCAGAAAATTGCTGCCCACAGCGACGCCAGCTTTATTGTCATTGGCGATAATACGGGACGGCATCTTTTTCATTCCGTTTTTGCCGACAGGGTGGGCACGACGCTGGTTGGCGGCGACAATGAAGCCGTGCTGCAGGGGAAGAGCACGACAACCATTCGTAAAGGCGGGCTGGGCATTTCGTTGCGCAGTAAAGCCCCCATCTTCAACGACGCCGGGCAGGTGGTTGGCATTGTCTCGGTAGGCTATCTCACCAGCTACCTGGATACCATTACCGTCAGTAAAGTGGTCAATATCCTCATTGCTGCCGTGCTGCTGCTGATCGCTCTCTTTATCTTCTCCTGGTTCTTTACCCGCAGCATTAAGAAGCAGATCTTCTCCCTGGAGCCGCGCGAGATCGGTCTGCTGGTGCGCCAGCAGAAGGCGCTGATGGAATCCATCTACGAAGGCGTGATCGCTATTGATAACGAACGGCGGATAGAGGTGATCAACCAGGCGGCGCGCAAGCTGCTGGGCCTGAGCCAGCCAGCGCGCGAGCTGCGCGGGCAGCTGATAAGCCAGGTGATCGATCCGGTCCCGTTCTTCGACACGCAGACGATGCTGGCGAAAGATACCCATGACGAAATTTGCCGCTTTAACGATCTCACGGTCATTGCCAGCCGGGTACACATTATGCTTGAGGGATCGCTGCAGGGCTGGGTGATCACCTTCCGCGATCGCAACGAGATCGACTCGCTAAGCGCCCAGCTCAGCCAGGTGAAACGCTACGTCGATAACCTGCGCATCATGCGTCATGAGCAGTTAAACCGGATGACCACCCTGTCCGGCCTGCTGCATATGGGCCGCTATGAAGAGGCGATTGGCTACATTCAGGCGCAGTCGGAGCATGCTCAGGAGCTGCTGGACTTTATCTCTTCGCGCTTCAGCTCCCCCACCCTGTGCGGCCTGCTGCTGGGCAAAGCCGCCCGCGCGCGGGAGAAAGGCGTCGAGCTGAGTTTCGACCCGGCCTGTCGGCTGGACAAACCGTTCCTGCCGCTGGGGGAACAAGAGCTGATTTCGATTATTGGCAACCTGCTGGATAACGCCATCGAAGCGACGCAGCGGTCGCCGCTTCCCCATGCACCGGTGGAGGTACTGATAAAACTCAGCGAACAAGAGCTGATTATTGAAGTCGCCGACCAGGGCGTTGGCATTACACCGGCGATCCGTGACCGAATCTTTGAACGCGGCATCACCACCAAAACGCGCGGCGATCACGGGATTGGCCTGTATCTGATCGAAAGCTACGTGACGCAGGCTGGTGGCACAATAGAAGTTGCCGATAACACGCCGCACGGTGCCATTTTCTCACTGTTTATCCCGGCCATGGGAACCGCCCGGCAACTGGAAGATACCGACTATGCAACATGAACTTATCGACGTACTGATTGTTGAAGACGAGAACGAACTGGCACAGCTGCACGCGGAGCTGATAAGCAAACATCCGCGCCTGAGGCTGGTCGGGATTGCCTCGTCGCTGGCCGATGCGCAGGTTCAGCTTGAGAGTAAACAGCCGCAGTTGATGCTGCTTGATAACTATCTGCCGGACGGCAAAGGCATCACCCTTATCAGCAACCCGATGCTGGCCCGCGCCAACTGCTCGGTGATTTTCATCACCGCCGCCAGCGATATGGACACCTGCAGCCAGGCGATTCGCAACGGCGCGTTCGACTATATCCTCAAGCCGGTCTCCTGGAAGCGGCTCAGCCAGTCGCTGGAGCGGTTTGTGCAGTTTGCCGAACAGCAGCGGGTCTGGAAGATTGTCGACCAGCAAAACGTCGATTCTCTGTATCAGCTACAGGCGAAAAACTACCGTCTGGACAACGGCAGCAAAGGCATTGAGGAAAATACGCTGGCGCGGGTGCAGGCGCTGTTTAACGACAAGGCTACCCACTGCTTTTCGGTAGATGAAGTGGTGAGCGAAACGGGGTTAAGTAAAACCACCACCCGACGCTATCTGGAACACTGCGTGGAGGCGGGTTTTCTGACGGTGGAGATGCTGTACGGCAAGATTGGGCACCCGAGGAGGATGTACAAGCGTAGTGCGGTTTGATGATACCCCTCAACCCGGCCCTCTCCCCAGAGGGGAGAGGGTGAAAAGACGGCTCCGTGCCACCCCCTCTCCACTTTGGGGAGAGGGTTAGGGTGAGGGGGCCTACTTCAATACATACCCATACAGCCGCTTGATCCCGTCGGCATCCTTCTCGCTGTACACGCCCTGCAATTCCGGCGAGAAGCCCGGCAGCAGGTTGATGCCCTCCTCCAGCGCCAGGAAGTAACGCTGTACCGCTCCGCCCCAGACCTCACCCGGCACCACGCACAGTACGCCTGGCGGATAGGGCAGCGCCCCTTCAGCAGCAATGCGCCCTGCGGCATCCCGAATGCGAACCAGCTCCACCTCGCCGCGAATATAGGCCCGGTTTGCATCCTGCGGGTTCATTACCACCTCAGGCAGGCTCTCCTTGCGGAACATCGCCTTCTGCAGATCTTTCACGTCAAAGCTGACGTAGAGATCGTGCATCTCCTGGCACAGCTGGCGGAGGGTGTAATCCCGGTAGCGAACCGGGTATTTCTGGAAGATCGTCGGCAGCACGTCCGCCAGCGGCGTGTCGTCTTCAATATGCTGTTCAAACTGGCCCAGCATCGCCACCAGCTGCGCCAGCTTCTCGCTGCTTTCGGCAGGCGTCAGCAGGAACAGGATCGAGTTGAGGTCGCACTTCTCCGGCACGATGCCGTTTTCGCGCAGGTAGTGCGCCAGAATCGTCGCCGGGATCCCGAAATCAGTGTACTCCCCGGTTTCAGCATCAATGCCCGGCGTGGTCAGCAGCAGTTTGCAAGGGTCGACAAAGTACTGCTCGCGGGCATAGCCCTCAAACCCGTGCCATTTGGCCCCCGGCTCGAAGCTGAAGAAGCGAAGCTCGCTGGCGATAGCGTGAGTCGAATGATCCTGCCACGGCCGCCCCGCCACCACCGGCGGGATAAACGGTTTGATCATATGACAGTTGGCAATGATCGCCTTGCGCGCCTCAATGCCCAGCTCGACGCACTCCGCCCACAGCCTGCGTCCACTCTCCCCTTCGTGGATTTTGGCGTTCACGTCGAGCGCAGCGAACAGCGGATAAAACGGGCTGGTGGAGGCATGCAGCATAAAGGCATTGTTCAGCCGCTTGTGCGGGCAGAAGCGCGCCTGGCCGCGAATGTGGTTATCCTTTTTATGGATCTGTGACGTTTGCGAGAACCCGGCCTGCTGTTTGTGCACCGACTGGGTCACGAAAATGCCCGGATCGTTCTCGTTCAGCTCCAGCAAGAGCGGGGACGTTTCCGCCATCATCGGAATAAACTGCTCGTAACCCACCCAGGCGGAGTCAAAGAGAATGTAGTCACACAGATGGCCGATCTTGTCGATCACCTGACGAGCGTTGTAGATCGTCCCATCGTAGGTGCCAAGCTGAATGATCGCCAGGCGGAATGGACGCGCCTCGTCGGCCTTCTCCGGCGCAGCCTCGCGGATCAGGTCCCGAAGATACGCGTCATCAAAGCAGTGCTCGTCAATCCCGCCGATAAAGCCAAACGGATTGCGTGCTGCTTCCAGATAAACCGGCGTCGCGCCCGCCTGAATCAGCGCGCCGTGGTGGTTAGACTTATGGTTATTGCGGTCGAACAGCACCAGGTCGCCGCGGGTCAGCAGCGCGTTGGTCACCACCTTGTTGGCCGCCGACGTGCCGTTTAGCACAAAGTAGGTTTTGTCCGCGTTGAACACTTTCGCCGCGAACTTTTGCGCGTGCTTGGCGGAGCCTTCGTGGATCAGCAGATCGCCCAGCTTCACATCGGCGTTGCACATGTCGGCGCGAAACACGTTCTCACCGAAGAAATCATAGAACTGTCGCCCTGCCGGGTGTTTTTTGAAAAATGCCCCGTGCTGGTGGCCCGGACAGGCGAAGGTGCTGTTGCCCATCTCAACATACTGGCTCAGGGTGTCAAAAAAGGGCGGCAGCAGATCCTCTTCGTAACGGCAGGCAGCACTCTCCAGTTCCAGGAACTCCTGAGCTTTACCCGAGATGATCGCGGTGGCGCCGTCAGGTACGTCCGTTGGCTCCTGCGAAAAAATAAACACCGGTAAATGAAAGCCCGTGCGTTTCAGCAGTGCAAGAATGCCGCTGCGACTCTCAGCTGAAGTAATGACTACGGCCGCCACATCGGTAAAATCGGTGCTGTCCAGCGTCACCTTTTCACGGTGCGTAGAGACGGCGGAGACCAGCTCGCGGCTGACGGCAATTTTCATGGTTTTCATAGGCGCAGTTACCCTTACCGGGCGGTGAGACAGGGAGGAGAAAATTCGCGCAATAATGTCACCTTTTATTTTGAGGTGCAAGAAGGAATCAGTATGCACGAAACCACCCAAAGCTAAGGCCCGCGCAGCCCTGACGTGTCATAATAATGCAATATCAATGAGTAAATAACAGGAGTTAACCGTGGTTATCGGGCCATTTATTAACGCCGGAGCCGTATTGCTGGGCGGCGTACTGGGCGCAGTGTTGAGTCAGCGGCTGCCGGAGCGTATCCGCTCATCCATGCCCTCGATATTCGGCCTGGCATCCTTAGGCATCGGCATCCTTTTAGTGATCAAATGTGCCAACCTGCCCGTCATGGTGCTGGCCACCCTGCTCGGCGCGCTGATTGGCGAGTTTTGCTATCTGGAAAAAGGCATCAATAATGCGGTAGGCAAAGCCAAAAACCTGATAGCCCGACCGGGCAAGGCGAAGCACGGCACGCACGAGTCGTTTATTCAGAACTACGTCGCCATCATCATTCTGTTTTGTGCCAGCGGCACCGGGATTTTCGGTTCGATGCAGGAAGGGATGACGGGCGACCCAAGCATATTGATTGCGAAAGCGTTTCTCGATTTCTTCACCGCCACTATTTTTGCCACCACGCTCGGCATTGCCGTGGCGGCGATTTGCGTTCCTATGCTGCTGATCCAGCTGGCGCTTGCCACCTGCTCCACTTTGATTCTCCCGCTGACCACGCCAGCGATGATGGCGGACTTTACCGCCGTCGGCGGCCTGCTGCTGCTGGCAACCGGGCTGCGCATCTGCGGGATCAAGATGTTTGCGGTGGTGAATATGCTGCCCGCCCTGCTGCTCGCCATGCCGCTTTCCGCGCTTTGGACGCACTTTTTCGCTTAAGAGTACGGCGAAATGGCGAGAGATTGCGCAGTCTGTAACGAAAACAACATTTTTCGTTGACGGCAACGGGCAGATCGGGTTTAATGCGCCCCGTTGCCCGGATAGCTCAGTCGGTAGAGCAGGGGATTGAAAATCCCCGTGTCCTTGGTTCGATTCCGAGTCCGGGCACCAAATTCATATTAACGGACCTCCACGGAGGTCCGTTTTTGCATTCTAAGCCCGCCAGAATCAACACTTCTAAATTCCCTTAACGACACCCGGACCACTGCGTCAGCAGAGCATACAATTTAGCCGGCTCCAGAGGCTTACGAAGCACCAGGTACCCTTCCTGCTCCGCCGCCAGCAGAACCGGCGAGTTAAATTCGCCGCTAACCATCGCGCCGCTCATGTCCGGCAGACGTTCAAAAAGCGCTTTCAGGATGTCGAAGCCGCTTTCGCCGGATCGCAGACGCTGATCGCACAGCACGGCGAACGGCGTGAAGCCGTCGTCGATTATGGCGAACGCTTCTTCAGCGGAGGCCGCACAGCGCACGTTGATCCCCCAGATGCGCATCAGACTCTCCCAGGCAGACGTCACCAGCGGGTCGTCATCGACGACCAGGCAGGAACCGCGCAGCGGCGCATAGCGTACCGGCACGGCGGTGCTGTCATCGGCGGGCGGGATGTCCGGCGCGATCTCTTCTCCAGCATATTGAGTGAAGCGCATCCAGAAGCGTGAGCCTTTACCTTCAATAGATTGCATTCCGTACTTCACCTTCATCAGTTTGGCACAGCGGGCAACCACGGCCAGACCCAGCCCGTGTCCGGCGCTGTCGATCTTCCAGGCCAGCTCGGGGCGGTAGTAGGGAGAGAAGATTTTACCTTTCTCGTCATCGGCGATACCGACCCCCGTGTCCCACACCTCCACCAGACACTCGTCACCGCGCGGTCGAATGGCGACAAGCACGCCGCCCTGCTGCGTGTAGCGAAGGGCGTTTTGAATCAGGTTAATCAGCGATTGTCGCACCAGCAGCGGATCGCCCATCACGTAGATGCGGCGTTTGGGCCGACGGGTGGACAGCCTGAGTGCGCGGCTGTTGGCCTCTTCGCGAAACAGCGTGATCACCGAGTCGAGCAGAGCGCCGATGTCCACTCTGGAAGGTGCAGTGAGCACGTTCCCGGATTCAATCTTGCTGAGGTCGAGCAGAGAATTGAACATCAAATGCACCGAGCGAACGCTCTGCTGCAGGTCAAGCAGTTGGGGCGTCAGGCTGTCGTCGCGGTTTCGGTGGATAATCGCTTCGATCAGAAAGCCCATGGCGTGTACCGGCTGACGCAGATCGTGGCTGGCGGTCGTCAGGAACTGATTCTTATCCAGCAGCGCTTGCTCCGCTTCCTCTTTAGCCTGACGAAACTGTTCTGCCAGGCGTGAGCTTTTTTCCTCAAGCAGCGCTTGCTGAATGAAGAACGCGTGCGACGTTAACGCATGGCGGTAAATGGCGAAGCCGTAAAGCAGGTTCAGCATCAGCACAATGAACATCAGATCATCCAGCCGCCAGATAATGCCGAGGTTCAGTACCCCCCAGGAGGCGAAGAAAAAGCACGTAAAGGTGCTGATGACCGGCGTCAGATGCGTCGCATTGGCGGCGACGATGGCGGCAATACTGATATTAAGTAGCAGGAAAAAGTCAAAGTTCTGCGTCTGCGGCGTAATTAAATAGAGAGATGAAATCCCCAGCCCGTGAATAAAAGCAATCTTATTTATGCGCGGAAGCCAGCGGCGCAGGACGTCCGCTTCATCATGCTCTTTCACTTCGCGCCGGTAGCGTCGGTGCAATATTCGGATTGCCACGGCACATAGCAGGTAAATAATTATCCAGGTAATGGTTGGGGCAAGTTCATCGCCCAGCAAATTAATCCAGATGGCGAAAGGAATACCGACAAATGGCACCGCGCTGAAGCTGAACACCAGCCGCATAAAGGTGTTGTTTAGTAAACGGATCTGCGCGGGAGGAGAGATGCCATCGTTCTGTAAGCTCTGGAAAAACCTCATTCTGATGATTCCCGCTTACCATGCAGAAGCGTGATGGCTTCGACCCGACTGTTAACACCTATTTTTTTCAATATATTGCTGATGTGTTCTTTTACCGTGGGCTCAGAAATTGAAAGCTGCGCGGCGATTCGCTTATTCGGCAGGCCGCGCATAATCATATTTAACACGTCTATTTGTCGCGGCGTTAAGTTAAATTTACTTAACTTCTCACTATTCGATTCAACGGAATATTCATTTCTGTCAGGAAACCAGGTCAAATTATCTGTAAGTGCAAAAACGGCCCGTGAGAACATTTCAGGCGGTTCACTTTTCAATACGAAACCGTGCCCCCCGGCGGCGTGAACTTTCTGCCAGATGTCATTATTGTCATCCCCGCTGACCACCAGAAGCCGTACCTGTGGGTAAAGTTGTTTAACTTCTTTTAGTAATTTCAACGCTGTTCCGGACGAGAGCCAAAAATCGATTACCAGCAAACGTGGCGGGCCATTATCCCTAATTTGACGGTAGCAATCCTCCTCATTCGTCACCACGTACGCCTGCTTAAATTGGCAATGTGTAATCAGAAAATTGGCGATGCCGCTTGCTACCAATGGATGGTCATCAACGACCAACGCATAATTGTGCCCCAAAGGATCCTCCTTTTACCTTCGCATATCTGAGTGTACGGATGATTTATTATCTACCCACCCTACTTTAGGAGGGTTTTATCGATTAGGAAAGGGAAATATATTATTCGCTGATTTGGGTAATTCAAAACATAAATACAATCAGTGAAATTAACTGATTGGATATAAAGGATAATTTATGAAAAAACCACTAATCTTTTTAAGCGTTACGTTGATGCTAGCCGGTTGTTCCACGCTTAAAACCGATCAGGCTATTCCACTCCTGCAGGCGGAGACCGCTAAAATGCTGGGGCTGGGCTCATCGGATGAAATAACCGTGACCAATGTTAATGGCGCCCAGCCGGATGCACTGGGAGGACAGAAACTGTCTTATCGCGCGACGACGGAGAAAGGGCGTATTTTCGATTGCTCATCGATGATGATGCCGGGGATTTTAGGATCAGCACCGACGCTGAGCGCGCCAACCTGTACACCTGTTGTCACACATAAATAATTAACGGCAAATCAAAAGGCGTACATAAATAACGCCTTTTACATTCTCTGACATATCTGAGTTTTCATATAAAAACGATTTTCCAGACATCACGCTAATGAGTACGGAGATAGCCCGTGAATAACTCTACATCGCATTCTTTAGCGGTTAAGACGCCGCTTTCCAGACTTTACCTCGCTCTATTTTCCGCGCCGCTGCTACTGCTTTCATCTGCCGATTTCGCGCGCGCAGCCGATGCTTTTTTTGACGGCGACTCGCGTATTACCGAAACGCTGGGTTACACCGGCGATGTTTACGTTGGACGTAATCAACCCGGAAACCTGCTGATCGATAATGGCAAAATCACCGCCTATAACATCAACATCGGACGGCTGTTCGATGGCCAAATTTATGAAAGCGTGGTCACGGTCCGTGGGCCAAACGCCGAGCTTAACGCGGTGAACGATCAGTATGTCCTGCGCGGCGACCTGAATCTTGGCCTCGGCACCCTGCGAGTCGAAGAGGGTGCGTTGGCCAGCGCAAAAGAGATCGTTGTCGGCACTACCCGCGGCTACGACAGCCACCTTATCGCCACGGGTGCCGGCTCTCGCGTGACCAGTAATTTTCTTAGCGTAGGCACCGATCTGGGCGCACGCTCCACGCTGGCGATTGAGGACGGCGCGGCGCTCAGTACCGCCTACGATGCGCGCATCGGCAACGGTACCGGGCCGGGTGAAACCGACACGCTGAGCCCGAAAGCCACCGTCACGGGGAGCGGCTCACAGTGGAATGTTGGCCGTACGTTAACGCTTTATGGCGACCTGGACGTGCTGAACGGCGGTGCGGTTAACGTTGGCGGCGTACAGGTGGCGGGCGTCTCCGGGGCAGGTAAAACCGCCGAGCTGGTTATTGCGGGCAAAGACTCGCGCTTTACCAGCGGCAGCAGCGTGAGCGTGGGCGATTACGGCAATGGCGTGCTGTCTGTAATTGACGGCGGTTCATTTTCCGCTGGCAGCAATGCGCTGATCGTGGGGACTTCGGGTTCCGGTTCGAATCGGGGTGCACTCATCATCGGCAGCCGCGGCAACATGGACACCGGCACAGGTTTAACTGAGCCAACGCTTGGCACAGCGGGCGGCGCAGGTACTCTCGATGCGAATACGGCAATCAGCCTGCGCGGCGGGCTGTTCGGCAGCTATGTCTACTTCAACCATACCGACGGAAATTACGTCTTCAGCAACAAGATGAGCGGCGAAGGTGAGGTAATCAATACCTCCGGGCAGACAACGCTGAACGGCGATCTTTCAACCCTTCAGGCGAACGTGACCGCACGCGGTGGCAAAGTCATTATTGCCAGCAACATCAACACCCAGCCAGAAGACGATATTTTTGATATTCAGACCCTTAGCGCCGAGAACGGCGGGACGCTGATCCTCAACGCGACGGCGGGAACCGACGTCAGCAACGGGCTGGGCTACAGCAGCGCCGCGTCAATCAAGGCCGGCGGTACACTGGGGGGGAACGGCACGCTGGGCCAGACCGAGATCCTGTCCGGCGGGCATATTTCACCAGGGGATGGCGATATCGGCACGCTGACGCTGAAGCGTTATCTGAATTTTGTGGGTGAGTCTTTCTATGACGTCGATATCGCCGGTGATGGCCGCAGCGACCAGTTGCTGGTAGCGGGCAAAACGACCATCAGCGATCGGGCTCAAGTCCAGGTCACCGCGCTGGATCCGCAAACCAGCTACAAAACGGGCCAAAGCTACCGCATTTTAACCTCCGACGGGGGAATTGACGGTCAGTTCGCGGGGGCGATTTCCAAATCCGCCTTCCTGGACGTGGCGCTCAACCAGAGCACTAACGCCGTCGATCTGACCATCGCACAGAAAGAGACCGGCGGCGAGAATCCTGGAGGCGAAAACCCGGGAGGTGAAAATCCAGGAGGAGGAAACCCAGGCGGTGAGAATCCTGGCGGTGAGAACCCGGGGGGAGAAAACCCTGGCGGTGAGAATCCGGGCAGCGGCAAACCGGGGATTTTCCAGACCGTCGCCAATAGCAGCAACCAGTGGAATACCGCCGGCGCGCTCTCCACGCTGACGCAAAGCGGCCCGTCGCTGGCGCTGTACAACTCGCTGCTGGTGCTGAGCGCGCCGGAAGCGCGCGAGGCGTTCAACCAGCTGTCCGGTGAAGTTTATCCGTCATTACAGTCCAACCTGATCGCCGGCAGCACGCAGGTGTTTAACGTGTTAAACCAGCGAATGCAGCGCGCGTTTGATAACGACAGTCTGCCGATACCACCGTTAGCGATGTCGCTGGTGCAGCAGCCGGAGCCGCAAAACAATGGCGTCTGGGGCCAGACCTTCAGCTCCTGGAGCCGAAACAGCGGCGACGGTAACGTGGGCAAGCTGGACGGTAATACCACCGGCTTTCTGCTTGGGGCCGATCGCAAGCTCGCGGACCATAACGTGCGTGTCGGCGGCTACTTCGGCTACAGCCGGGGCGATTACGACGTCGACAGCCGTCGCTCCTCAACGGATACCGACAACTACCACCTTGGCCTGTATGCAGCCGGTCAAAAGGATGCATTCTCCCTTCGCGGCGCGCTGGGCTACACCTGGCACAAGATCGAAGGCGAGCGCAATGTTGATTTCAGCGGCTTCTCGGATCGGCTGAAGTCGGATTACGACGCCAACTCGCTGCTGGCGTTCACCGAAGCGGGCTACCGTTTCGGCCAGCCTGATATGAATATCGAGCCGTTCGTCAATTTATCGTACATTCGGCTGCATACCGACAGCTTCAGGGAAGACGGCGGTGCCGCCGCGCTGAGCGTGCGTAACGAAACGATGAACACCTTCTATTCCACCCTCGGGGTGCGCGGTGTGACCGAGTTGCCGAAGAACGTTAACCTCTACGGTTCGTTGGGCTGGCAGCACGCCTATGGCGATAAGAATACCTCTTCGCGCATGGCGTTTGCGGGCAGCGACGCGTTCATTACTCAGGGTCAGGCCGTGGATGAGGACGTGATGGTGGGTGATATCGGCGTGAGCGTACAGCTGTCGCGTGCTGCGACGCTGGATGTGGGTTATCAGGGGCAATATGGTGCGGATACCCGCGTCAACTCGGTTAACGCTAATCTGCGCTGGTCGTTCTGACCTATCTGCATTTAAAAAACCCGCCCTCGTGGCGGGTTTTTGCTTTTGGCTTCTGACAATGTCAGGGATCGTTCCCAACCGCGTCCAGCAGTTTATTTTTAAAGATAAATAAACACGCCTCGTTGAAGTTCTCCGCCCCCAGGCGCTCCGACAGCGCCGTTCGTTTGCGGTAAAGGCTTTTAACCGACGTGTTCAGCTCATCGGCAATCGCCTCCATCGACATCCCTGCCCTCAGCAACCGCAGCATGATTGCTTCGTGCGTGCTAAGCCGCAAGTTAAGCAGCCATTTGGTGGACAGGCGCCTGCCCTTCATATTGAGCACCAGGTTAAATAACGACGCCATATCCGGCGCTGTAAGCGACGTGTTCATAAACAACTTCATACTGAGTAGATTCTCCTCGCGATGTCGCATATCCAGCATAACGCAGCAGATCGTTTTTTTTGTTCTGGCCGGATGGCGTATCAGGTAGTCATATAAGCGGAGCGGAGAACGACTATCAATCAACACAGAATATTCATCTGCACCGTTATCAAATATGTTTCTGTCAATCGAGTCGAGCAGGATAATATCCGGGAAAAATAGCCTCATCCCCCTGACAAGATAGCGATCCTGAGTCACTAACACTATTGAAGTTGCCACTAACCATCCCTTTTAGATTAAAGCAAGAACGCGCCTTCAGAAAGAAGGCCGCCTTCGTTTTATAGCGCTGTAATATTAACGACAATATGTATTCTGGCGTTGAACACCCCTCAATACAGACATTGATGAGCAAGACTTCCTGTAGACTTTCATTCAATGGCTGGCATTAATTATAAATAAAAAACAACCTCAGAAAAGACACTTCTCTGAACATTAAGAATTTTTGTCATGAAACTTCCCAAACATGCACCAGAAAGTACTTTAAATGCTACAATCAAACCGCATTTAAAATATAAAAAAGCCAACCACTCAAAAAATAAAAATCAATAATATCAATTAGTTGTAATTATAAGCTCAATTCTCAATAATCACCAAAAGCATCTCATTCCAGAATTATCCCAAAAC
Source organism: Enterobacter asburiae (assembly GCA_011754535.1). Classification (NCBI taxonomy): domain Bacteria; kingdom Pseudomonadati; phylum Pseudomonadota; class Gammaproteobacteria; order Enterobacterales; family Enterobacteriaceae; genus Enterobacter; species Enterobacter asburiae. Next base: position 4,069,019 of record JAAQVN010000001.1, read on the forward strand.
TTCCCATCAGCTTTTCACCATATTTATCCGGCAACATATCAGGTGTACATTACCTTCCACTCAGCTCACAAAGAGGAGGAACCATAATTACCTTTAAGTAAGTACCCCGTAACGTTAATGCATTCAGATTTAATGTTCTCATTTATGGCCTTTAACGAAGAGTTAAAAGGCGGCCGTGTTATGCAATGGATTCATGATAAACAAATGGCAAATAGATATGGAAAGATCGCTTCGCTTCAATACGTTATTCTTTTATCGCGTCCCAGGATTATTGTTTCTGCTATTTCTGTTTCCTGTTCTCGGTCAGGCAACGGAATCCGTTTATGAGCAACAGATTCAACAGGCGCGTAACGGTAATTACGCGCCGTTTCTCAATTACCTTCAGCGTTATCAGCAACAGCATGCTCTGACGCCTGAGCAAGTCGCGGACTGGTTACAGGTGGCTGCATGGGCTGGTCGCGATGACGAGGTGATTCAGGTCTGGCGGCGTTACGGCATTTATATGCCGCTGCCCGCTCGCGGCGTTGCTGCCGTCGCGCAATCCAGGCGAAATCAAAAAGCATGGCAGCCGGCTCTCGTGCTCTGGAAAGAGGCGCGTAGCCTTGCGCCGGATAATGACGATTATCGTATCGGCTATATTAAAACCCTGGCCGATGCCCGCATGGATACGCTCGCTCTGCATGAAGCCCGTCAGCTGGTGACGGAGGATCCCTCTCCGGCGCATCTTCAGACGCTCTCGTACGTCTGGTTACGCCAGGGAAAAAGCTGGGATCGGCTTTTAGCGGACACGCGCGCGCTGGCCCTCGCGCCGGAGAATAAAGCGCTCCTCAGCGAGCTGATTGATGCGCTAACGGATAGCCGGGTGAGTACCCCCGCGCTGATGCTGTCGCAAAGGGTAACGCTGCCCCCCGCGCAGCGACGCCGTCTTGAGCTTAATGCCGCCGCCGAATGGGTTCGGCTGGCCGATGTTCCTGGCAGAACGGAAAAGGAGCGTCTGCAGCTGGCGCAAACGGCACTGAATCGTTACGACGCCCTGCTCTCCCGCTGGCAAAACGAACCGCAGGCAGCGGAAGACGTCATCCTCGCCCGTATCGACAGGCTTGGCGCGCTGTACGCGCATGGCGATTATCCGCAGGTCATCCGTGAATATCAGGCGCTGAGGGACGCGCAGCATCCCGTGCCGGGCTGGGCCATCGGCTGGGTGATCTCCGCGTATCTGCAGGAGAAAAACGCGGCTGCCGCCTTCGCGCTTCTGCAACGCTATCCGCAATACGCCGCCGATCCGCAGGATGAGGAGCATGCGCTTTTCTACGCCTGGCTGGATACCGGGCAGTATCAGGCCGCCCACCGCTACGTTGAGCGCCAGACCCGCAACGTTCCGTGGACCCGCTACGATTTTGGGTCCCCTGTCCCTCAGCCGAACGATCGGTGGCTTACCGGGCAGTCGCTCAAATTTAACTATTTGCTCTCGACTAACGCCCTTCCGGAAGCCGAAAAGCTGGCACACCGTCTGGCGACAACGGCGCCGGGCAATCAGGGGTTGCAGATTGACTATGCCACCCTGCTTCAGGCACGGGGCTTGCCGCGCGCGGCCGAGAAAACGTTGAAAAGGGCGGAGGCGCTGGAGCCATCAAATCTGGAGCTAGAGCAGCAGCAGGCTTACGTCGCCATGGATCTGCAGGAGTGGCGACAGATGGATTTACTGGCCGACGATGTGCTTGCCCGCGCCCCCGTCGATCGCAGCGCCAGGCGTCTGGACAGACTCCGAACGGTCCACCACATGTCCGAGCTGCGCCTCAACGCGAGCAAGGGTTTGCACTCCGATAACCCCATCAGCGGGACGCACGACCTGAACCTGGACGCCACGCTCTATGGCCCCCCCGTGGCGGATAGCTGGCGGCTGTTTGCCGGCACCCGCTATGCGCAGGGGAATTTCGATGAAGGCAAAGGCACCAGCCATCACCTCCTGGGTGGCGTCGAGTGGCGTCCTCGCGACCTTCAGCTCGAAGCCGAGCTCTCCAGCAACCGCTATCACGGGGCAAACAAGCCAGGCGCTCGCCTCTCAGCAACGTACTTTCTCGATGATAACTGGCAGGTCAGCGGCAGCCTTGAACGCTTATCCCGCACCACGCCCCTGCGGGCCTTACGCAACGGGATTAGCGCCAACCGGGGTGAAGGCGGGGTGCGTTGGTATCAAAACGAGCGCCGTGAGTATCAGTTCAGCGCCGCCGTCAGCCGCTTCTCCGATCATAACCGCCGGCAGGAATACACCCTTGCGGGTAAGGAGCGTCTCTGGCAGACCCCGACCCTGACGCTGGATCTCGAACCGGGGATCGCCGCCAGTAAAAACAGCCTGCGGGACACGCTCTATTACAACCCGGCGCGGGATCTGTCCGTGACGGCTGCCCTGGCCGTTGACCATGAAATGTACCGCCATTACGACACCCTCTGGAGCCAGCAGTTCGTGGCGGGAGGCGGCAGCTACTGGCAGAAAAATCAGTCCGCTGGCGCCATCGCCCTGCTGGGTTACGGACAACGCGTTCAGTGGAACAACGTTATTGATACCGGCGTGATGCTGAACTGGGACAAGCGCCCTTACGACGGCAAACGCGAGAGCAACCTCTCCGTCACGCTTGATGCGACTTTACGCTTTTAAGGATGAATATGCTGAACACACGATTTTCCGCGAGCCTGATACTCATCGGCTGGCTCTGCCTCAGCGCGAGCGTCTGCGCGCAGGCGATTTCGTTCGTTGCGCCCAAAGCGCGGCCGCAGCCGGAGGCGAGCAAACCCTGGCCGCAGAACCAGTTTCTGGTGCTGGCCTACCACGACGTCGAAGACGATGCCGCCGATCAGCGCTACCTCTCCGTGCGCACCAGCGCGTTAAACGAGCAGATAAGCTGGCTTCTGCACAACGGCTATCACGCCATCAGCGTGCAGGACATTCTGGACGCGCATGACGGAAAAAAAACGCTGCCGCCAAAAGCCGTTCTGCTCAGCTTTGACGATGGCTACAGCAGCTTCTACACCCGCGTATGGCCACTGCTCAAGGCTTGGAACGTTCCTGCGCTTTGGGCGCCGGTGGGCAGTTGGGTGGATACGCCAGCAAACCAGAAGGTGAACTTTGGCGGCCTGATGACGCCCCGCGATCGCTTCGCGACCTGGGACATGGTGCGCGAGCTCAGCCAGTCCCCGCTGATTGAAATCGGATCGCATACCTGGGCCTCGCATTACGGCATCGTCGCCAACCCGCAGGGCAGCCGTGAACCGGCTATCGCCAACCGCTTTTATGACAAAGCCACGGGCCGCTATGAAACCGACCAGCAGTTCAGCCAGCGGATCGGCGATGACGTTCGCGAAGTGACTGAAAAAATCACGCAGGTGACGGGCAAGGCGCCGCGCGCCTGGGTCTGGCCTTACGGCGCCGCAAACGGTACGTCGCTCGCCATCGCCAGACAGCAGGGTTATCAGCTGGCCTTTACCCTTGAGGACGGGCTGGGGAATGTGCAGGAGCTGGGCAACATCCCCCGCCTGCTGATCGCCGGGAATCCCTCGCTCAAGGCGTTTGCCAGTACGGTCAGCCAGGTTCAGGAGCGCGATCCCGTGCGCGTCATGCACGTCGATCTCGATTACGTTTACGATCCCGATCCGGCCCAGCAGACCCAAAACATCAACAGGCTGATCCAGCGGGTCTACGACATGAAAATCAGCCACGTTTTCCTGCAGGCGTTTGCCGACCCGCAAGGCGACGGCAGGATCAGGGCGCTCTATTTCCCCAACCGCCGGCTTCCGGTCCGGGCCGACCTCTTTAACTTTGTCGCCTGGCAGCTGCAAACCCGCGCGGGCGTGAAGGTCTTCGCGTGGATGCCGGTGCTCTCGTTCGATCTCGATCCTTCCCTGCCACGCGTGCAGCGTCGGGACGATCGAACCGGTCAGCTGCGCGAGGCCAATGAGCCCTATATCCGGCTTTCCCCGTGGGACCCGCAGGTTCGCCAGCAGGTGACGGAGATCTATGAGGATCTGGCCCGCCATGCCAGCTTCAACGGGGTCCTGTTCCATGACGATGCGGTGCTGACAGACGTTGACGTTGACGCTGCCGGGCAGGACACGACGCGTCAGAAAAGCCGGAGGCTTATCGGGTTTACTCGCGCCCTGGGCCAGGCGGTGAAGCATATCCGCGGCCCGCAGATAAAAACCGCGCGCAATATGTTCGTCTTACCCATTCTGCAGCCCGAAAGCGAAGCGTGGTTTGGGCAGAATCTCGATGATTTTCTTGCGGCCTATGACTGGACGGTACCGATGGCCATGCCGCTGATGGAGTCCGTTCCGGCGAACGAGAGCAATGCCTGGCTGACGCGTTTGATCAAAGCCGTCGCCACGCGGCCCGGCGCGCTGGATAAAACCATATTCGAACTGCAGGCCAGAGACTGGGAGCAGAAACCGCAGCGCGCCGTTTCCGACAGCCAGCTTGCGGCGTGGATGCGCGTCCTCCAGCTTAACGGCATCAAAAACTACGGCTACTACCCTGACGATTTCATCAATAACCAGCCTGATATCTCACGCATCAGGCCCGTATTTTCTTCCTACTGGTACCCTGACAATGACTGATCGCATTATCGCATTCTCTATTTTATGTCTGGTATTCGGGTTGCCGTTAGGCGTGGCAGCCCTCTTTACCGGCGAGCTGATTCTGGATTTTGTCTTCTTCTGGCCGCTGTTTATGTCCGTGCTCTGGGTCACCGGCGGGCTCTATTTCTGGTTTCAGCTTGAACGCCGCTGGTCGTGGAATAAAGACACACCCGCCCCGGTACTTGCCGGCGAGCCGCTCATCTCCATTCTTATCCCCTGCTTCAACGAGGGACGAAATGCCCGGGAGACCATCAGCGCCGCGCTGGATCAGCGGTATGAAAATATAGAAGTTATCGCCATCAATGACGGCTCCTCTGACAACACGGCGGAGGTATTGCAGGCGCTGGCGCAGGAGCAGCCGCGCCTGCGGGTGATCAACCTCGCGGAGAACCAGGGAAAAGCCGTGGCGCTCAAAGCCGGGGCGGCGGCGGCCCGGGGCGATCTGCTGGTCTGCATTGACGGCGACGCCCTGCTCGACCGCGACACCGCAGCTTATCTGGTAGCGCCGCTGATTCATTATCCCCACGTTGGGGCGGTTACCGGGAACCCGCGCATTCGCACGCGCTCCACGCTGATTGGCCGCATTCAGGTAGGCGAGTTTTCGTCCATCATTGGGCTCATCAAGCGGACGCAGCGGATCTATGGCCGGGTCTTTACCGTCTCCGGCGTCATCGCCGCCTTTCGCCGGCAGGCGCTGGCGGACGTTGGGTACTGGAGCCCGGACATGATCACCGAAGACATCGACATCAGCTGGAAGCTCCAGCTGCGCCACTGGGATATCTTTTTCGAGCCGCGGGCGCTGTGCTGGATCCTGATGCCGGAGACGCTCAAGGGCCTGTGGAAGCAGCGTCTGCGCTGGGCCCAGGGCGGCGCGGAGGTGTTTCTGGTCAACCTGCGCAAGATGGTGCGCTGGGAGCATCACCGCATGTGGCCCCTGTTTCTGGAGTACGCGCTGTCAACGCTGTGGGCCTTCGCGTATGCGATAACGGTGCTGCTGTTCGTCATCAGCCACGTCGCGCCCATTCCCGCCAGGCTGACCGTTGAAACCCTGTTTCCCCCGGCGTTTACCGGGCTGCTGCTGGGCGTGATGTGCCTGCTGCAGTTCCTGGTCAGCTTGTACATCGAGCGGCGCTATGAGCGCAAGGTGGCAAGCTCGCTTTTCTGGGTGATTTGGTTCCCGATGGTCTACTGGATGATTGGCCTGTTCACCACCCTCGTCGCATTTCCAAAAGTCATGCTTAAACGTCAGCGTGCCCGCGCGCGCTGGATCAGTCCGGACCGGGGAAAAGGGAGCCTTCAATGAACGAAAATACCTTAATTTTGACTGAACATCGCTTGCTGCCACGTCTTTTCGATGCCACGTTAACCGCGATGGCGTGGGGCGGATTTCTGTTTTTCCTGTATGCCAGGCTGTGGATGCAGTTAACCGAGGAGAGCGACCACCGGTGGAGCGTGATTATTGCCTCCTTTAATACGGTGTTGATCTATTTGCTGTTCGCCGCGCTCAACGGCTGGCTGCTGATTTTGTGGTATCAGTACAACCGCCGCCGCACGCACGCAAGGCGCCGCCAGCCGGGCTATTTTCGCCAGGAGGAGCTGGCCCGCAGCTTTAATGTCTCACCGCAGATCATCTCCGAGATGAGCCAGTACAACCTGCTGACGGTTTATCATGACCAGATTGGACGCATCATCGATCTGAAGATCAGCGAGCAGCTGGAAGAGGAAGAGCAGTAACGAAAAGCCCCCGCAGGATGCCCTGCGGGCTGAGGGATCCACAGTAATTTTTAAGCAGAAGCAATAACCTTGTTTCAGAACGGCTTTAGGCTTTCAGCGATGCCCTGGTCCGGCTGTAAATCGCTGAGGCGTTTGCCTTCCGGCCGGGGCGAGGCGCATGGATGCGCCGAGAGGGCGGGCTTTACAGGGACGTTACCTCCGCCCGTCCCCGATAAGCCGGAAGGAATAAGCCGAGGGCACCGCGAAGCGGCGATTTACCGCCGGGAGCCCGGGTCGCCAGGGTGGTGGCGACTGAGCCACCCTGGCACGTTCACAGGTATTGTCGTTAAAGAGTAGCAAGGAACATACAGTGAACGGAATGACCACCAGAGCCGTATGTTCCCCCCCACCCCAGCCCTCTCCCTCAAGGGAGAGGGGGTCGTCTGTGCAGACATTATGTTGTAGGGAACCCTCAACCCTGCGGGGGGATTTTTATAGCGAGTCTTTAACCACAATCAGCGGCTCAATATCGCTCTCTTTTTTCACCACCAGCGAATCGTCGCCGCGCAGGCAGGTCCCGCCGTAGTTTCCGCCCACGGTAAAAGTGCAGACCTGAATGTACTTGCCGTCGACGTTCGGCAGACACCACAGCTGCTGGTAGATGTTTTTACGGTCAACAAACTTGCCGCTGGATTTATCCAGCAGCTCGTCCTGGGCGCTGATGAGATCGATATTGCTGCCGCAGCGGCCGGCAATCGGCTTAACGGCGTATCCGGTCTGCTTCAGCAGGTCGTTAACCTCAAAATCGGTATCGAGCAGGTAGCGGTGGTTCGGGAACAGCTGCCACAGTACCGGAAGAATCGCCTTGTTTCCGGGAATAACGGTCCACAGCGGTTCGAAGACCAGCACTTCCGGACGCAGCAGAACATCAATCAGGCGCACTTCGCCCTCAGGATGCCCGGTGCGGATCGGCACGGCGGCGTATTCGGTTTCGCTCACCTCGCGGATCTGCTCTATCGCCGTTTCCCACGCCCAGGTTTTCCACACGCAGTTGACGTGGCGGCCCTCGTCGTCAATCAGCTGCCCGGCGGCATCCCAGCTCAGCGCGCCCAGCCCGTGCAGGATTTTGGTCTCGAACCCGGCCTGTATCAGCGAACGCTGAATAAAGAGCGCGTGATAGTCCTCTTCCACATCGTTGTCCTGCATGATGTGGACGAACGGCCGCGCGTGGCTGTGCTTCCATGCGCCGGTCAGCTCTTCCAGCAGCCCTTCTGCCGGGTTATGCCCGTTGCCGCGATAGCCGTTTTTCACCCACTCTTCAAGAATGAGCCCGCCTTCAGTGTGACAGGACGCGGAGTCGGCGTTGTACTCGTAGACCTTAATGCCGCGCTCATCCATACAGAAATCCATACGACCGGTGATCATATGGTGGCGACGCCACTGCCAGGAGAGGCGCAGGCGCGGCCAGAGGATTTTCGGGATGTCGAACAGCGCCAGCAGGCTGTCGTCTTTCAGCACTTTGTCGGTGGCGTGCAGGTACATCAGATGCAGTTCGTTGGTGGCCTTGATAAGCTCCTGCTCGGCGCTTTCGGTGATGGTAAAATACTGGCAGGGATCTTTGTTGATCACATGACCGTTCGCGCGGATATACGCCTGCTGAAGCGCATCGTCCTCGTTGAGCCATTTCCCATCGAACTGACGTTTGTTTTTCAGCCGCGCGCCGCGGATTTTCAGTAGTTCGCCGTCAGGTTCAGGCTGGGGAATGCTGTGCTCCGTGTCATCCGTCTGGATCATCCAGCCGAGAATTTCGGTATCGCTGAAGGTGTCATGGAGGGTGTAGCAGCCGTTTTCCACGGTCATGCGCAGCTCCCGCGTCCACTGCTGCCCGAGCGGCAGTGGGGAGTGAATCACGTTCTGCTCCGCAATACGCACCTTATCGTCCAGAAGCTGGGTAATCACCGCCACGTGGCCGGTCTCGTGAAACTCGCCGCCTTTTTGCCAGATCAGCAGCGCGCCCGCGCGCGGCGCGCGTTTTGAGCCATTGGCAAAAGCCTGAAGGGGCAGAATGTTATCGTTCACCACCTGGCGTAAAAAGCGCAGGGAGAAGATCTCCCACGCCATGCCGACGTCGGTAAACACGAAGCCATAGTTGAGAAACAGGAAACGGCGGGCAAACTCAACGCACTGCCACTTGTGGCCCATGTATTCGTTGCCGATATAGCTGCGAAAATCCGCGTCTTCGGGGTATTTGCGCGGATCCAGACTGCCGTAATTTGAAGAGTAAATCGCCACGCCACCGGGCGCATAGCCTAACAATGTCCCAAATGGCGCATCACTGCTTAACGTTCCTTTACGCATGTATCCAACCTAAAACAGGCAGGCGGCAATTTTTTAAGGGTTGTCGTCGTCTGCACGTTGTAATTAACCTGACAGAGGAGGATTTATCATACACCTACACTGACCGTTGCGCTCACATCGTTAAACGGTCGCTTCATCTCCTGCTAAACTCCCTCAACACATCACTCAAAAGGCAGGCCAACATGTCAGACAACACGTATCAGCCACCCAAAGTGTGGGAATGGAAAAAGAACGGCGGCGGCGCATTCGCCAACATTAACCGCCCAATTTCCGGTGCAACGCATGAGAAAGATCTGCCCGTGGGCTCCCACCCTCTGCAGCTTTACTCTCTCGGGACACCGAACGGCCAGAAGGTGACGATCATGCTCGAAGAGCTGCTGGCGCTGGGCGTGACGGGCGCGGAGTATGACGCGTGGTTGATCCGCATCGGCGAGGGCGATCAGTTCTCCAGCGGGTTTGTAGAGGTGAACCCGAACTCGAAAATTCCGGCGCTGCGTGACCACTCCACGAACCCGCCAACACGCGTCTTTGAATCCGGCAATATTCTGCTTTATCTGGCAGAGAAATTTGGTCACTTCCTGCCGAAAGACCCGGCGGGACGCACCGAAACCCTGAACTGGCTCTTCTGGCTGCAGGGTGCGGCGCCGTTCCTCGGCGGCGGCTTTGGCCACTTCTATAACTATGCGCCGGTAAAAATCGAGTACGCAATTGACCGCTTCACCATGGAAGCCAAGCGCCTGTTCGACGTGCTGGATAAACAGCTGGCGCGCGGTCGCTACGTCGCGGGTGAGGAGTACACCATCGCGGATATGGCGATCTGGCCGTGGTTCGGCTGCGTGGCGCTGGGCAGTGTCTATAACGCCGCCGAGTTCCTGGACGCAGAAAAGTATACCAACGTCCAGCGCTGGGCGAAGGACGTGGCGAACCGCCATGCGGTTAAGCGCGGTCGCATCGTTAACCGCACCAGCGGCGAGCTGAACGAGCAGCTCCACGAACGCCACGCGGCGAGCGACTTCGAAACCGATACGGAAGACAAGCGTCAGGCGTAACGTTCCGCCGGGCGGAGCCCCGCCCGGCAACCGGGATCCTTACCCAGGGCATGATTCGCCTAAAGGTTGAGTCGGTATTGCTGGCACTATCTGGCCGTTTTTCTCCCCTCAGCGTGAGAAACGACGTATCAACCGACAGCAGTCACAAAGGATCTGTTATGAAACTTATTAAAACAACGCTGGTTATCAGCGCCCTCATGTTTTCCACCTCTGGAATGGCCATCGACAAAACCGCTGCCGGCGCGGTAGCAGGCGCTGCCATTGGCGCAGCCACGGGCAAAGATCTGAAATCGACCGTGGGCGGTGCCGTGGTGGGCGCAGGTACGGGGGCGATGTTCAAAAAAGGCGAAAAAGGCAAAGACGCACGTAAGGGCGGTGCCGTGGGTGCCGTCGTTGGCGCGGGCGCGGCTGCGGTGACGGGCAATAGCGTGCTGAAAGGTGCGGCCGTTGGTGCGGGCACGGGCGCGCTGATTGGTGAAGCGACGCACTGATAGGGTGTTCTACCTTGTGAACCGATATGAATAATAAACCCAGCGATCGCGCTGGGTTTTTTGTGTTGTCTGAATCAGATACGCGCACGTTCGAACAACCGACGCGCGGCTGGCGTTAACCCTGTCATATGAATGCAGGCGTGCACCATGCCCGGCAGCCGTTCGCAGCGTACTGGTACCCCCGCCTCGTCAAGCCGCCGCGCATACGCTTCAGCCTCATCGCGCAGGGGATCATATTCGCAGCTGAGGATGGTTGCCGGCGGTAAATCCCTCAGCGAGGCCATATGCAGCGGTTCGGCACAGGGATGACGACGGTCTCCCAGATAGTGTTCCCAGCAAAACGCCATCGCATCACGCGTTAAAAAATAACCTTCAGCAAATTCACAATAGCTTTCGGTCGACATCTCGCGACTTAACGCCGGGTAGAGCAGCAACTGATGCTCTATATGAGGTCCGCCGCGATCCCGGGCCAGCAGCGTTGCCGCGGCAGCAAGATTACCGCCTGCACTGTCACCGCCCACCGCCAGACGGGTTGCATCTATCCCCAGAGCCGCGGCCTGTTCACTGGCCCAGCACAGTGCCTGATAAACATCTTCTAACGGCCTTGGGAAGGGGAACTCCGGCGCCAGACGGTAATCCACGGAGAGTATTTTCCGGCCAGTAGCATTAGCCAGTGCCTGACAGGGCCGATCGTACAGCGACAGCGACCCCAGACACCATCCGCCGCCGTGAGCAAACAGCATTGCAGGCTGCGCGATATCTGCGTTTGAGGCAGCAGGCGTATAGGCGCGAAGGCCGATAGCGTAGCCATCATCGGCGATAACAACATAATGTTGAATGGCGTCACCGGTTTCCTCCTCGCCCTGTAGCCGCAACAAACCCGCGTCGGTGGCGGCACGCAAGTCGGCTAACGACGCTGGCTGTGGCGCGCCCGATGATGCAGCCAGAAAGTCAGCAATGTGTTTATCAAGCGGCACGATCGGTGTCCTCTGAGAGAAAGGGTACAATCAGCCCAATAAACGCCTCATAGCACTCTTCGGTAATAAAATGCCCGCAGTCAGCCACCGTCTCGCCCCGTAGATCCAGGGCATTACCCTGCAGGGTTGTCAGCGGCGCATCACGCGTCGCATGTTCCGCTCCCACCGTCAGTACCGGCATGGTTAAAGGCGTTTGCGCGCGGAACTGGTTTTGCCTGATGGTTTCCGGGATCGCACGATAATAGTCAAAGCCTGCACGCAGTCCTCCCGGTGTCGAATAGGCGTCGATATACACCTGAGCAGCCACCCGCTCCCGGCGATGTGCCCAGCGGTCGAAAATAAAGCTGAGATAGTGTGATTCACGCCCGCAGGTCAGGGTTTCGGGTAAATCCGCCAGCTGATTAAACATGAAGTGCCAAAGAAAAATGTTCTCTTCCGGTGCGACGAAAATCGGCGGCGGAGGAGCCAGGCCTGGGATAACCGCTTCGGTCAGCACAAGACGCTCCACCGCATCAGGAAAATCGCTTGCCATGGCGTAACCAACCCACATGCCAATATCGTGGCCCACTATGCGGTACTGTGAATGCCCCAGTTGCGCCATCAGTGTATGCAGGATGGCGCCAACGCGTCCGGTGTCATAGCCGTCGCGCGGTTTATCGGAATCCCCGATGCCGGGTGGATCAACCGCTATCGCCTGAAACCCCGCCTGCGCCAGCGCCTGCATGACGTAGCGCCACGTATACCAGGTTTGAGGCCAACCGGGTATCAGCAGGACCGGATGACCTTTGCCCGCTACGACGCAGTGAATACGTTGTCCATCCACTTTCGTATAGACATGTTCTGCCCTGAGATCCTGGTTCAGGATCCCATCATATTGTTGTTCCATAAGAATTCCCTGTGATGTGACGGTTTAGCGAATGCCGAGTAATGCGTTGATTTGCTGAGCATTGACCGGAGCACCGGCGAAGTCATCGAAGACTTTATCGGTGATGTGAATAATGTGGTCGCGGATGAACGCTGCCCCTTCTCTGGCACCGTCCTGCGGGTTTTTCAGACAGCATTCCCACTCCAGGGTTGCCCAGCCAGCATAATCGTATTGGGTCAGCTTCGAGAAAATAGCCCTGAAATCAACCTGACCGTCACCCAGTGAGCGAAAACGCCCTGCGCGTTCGAGCCATGACTGATACCCACCATAAATCCCCTGACGACCGGTTGGATTAAATTCAGCATCTTTGACGTGAAACATGCTGATAACGTCCTTATATATATCAATAAATTCCATATAGTTAAGCTGCTGAAGCACCATGTGGCTCGGGTCAAAAAGTATCCGGCAGCGTGGATGCGCCTTCACCCGCTGATAAAACATTTCAAACGTCACGCCATCGTGCAGATCTTCACTCGGATGAATTTCATAGCACAGGTTGATGCCATGTTCGTCGCAGGCGTTGAGCACCGGCATCCAGCGTCTGGCCAGCTCGTCAAAAGCGGTTTCAATTAACCCTTCCGGGCGCTGCGGGAACGGGAACAGATAAGGCCATGCCAGCGAGCCTGAGAATGTCCCCAGATCGCTGAGGCCAAGCCGGGCGGAAGCCTTCACCGCCATCAGCAGCTGTTGCCGTGCCCACTCGCCGCGTGCTTGCGGGTTGCCGTGTATTTCCGGCGGCGCGAAGCTGTCGCACAGGCTGTCATACGCCGGATGGACCGCCATTAGCTGGCCAAAGATATGGCTGGTCAGCTCACTCACGACCAGGCCATGTTCCGCCAGCATGCCGGTAAGATCGTCACAATAGGTCTGGCTTTCCGCCGCCGTCGAAACGTCGAACAGCCGACGGTCCCAGGCCGGAATTTGTAATGCCTTAAAACCGGTTTCCGCGGCCCACCGGGCTATTGTCGGTAAACTGTCAAACGGGGCAACCTCGTCACTGAACTGTGCGAGATGAAGAGAGGGTCCTTTGAGGGTTTTCATCGTAAACTCCTATTGTTTGTCGATTGACAAACAATAGGAGTAAAATCAGTTAACCGCAAGCAAAACTTATAAATTCATTGGTAATCCCAACGAATTAAGCGATCCTGTTTGCAGTGAACAGAAGACAAACCGGAGCAACAAAATGGCAGGAAGACCGCGCCAGTTCGATCGCGACCAGGCGCTTATCAAAGCGCGTAACCTGTTCTGGCGACAAGGGTACGAAGGGACCTCAATGTCAGATTTGGTGGCTGAGCTGGGCATCGCTTCGGCGCGCATTTACAAGGCGTTCGGTTCAAAAGAACAGCTCTTTCGGGAAGCGATTGCTCATTATGAAAACGAAGAAGGCAGCTTCGCGGATCGCGCATTAACCACCGAGGGTGATGTACGGCAGGCAATCAAAACGCTGCTGAGTGATGCCATTACGCTTTATAGCCAACCTGGCAAGCCGCATGGGTGCATGGTGGTTGCTACAGCCGCTAGCGTCAGTGCGGAAAATGACGGCATTAAATCCTGGCTGGCTGAGCATCGCCTGCAGCGCACGCAGCAGATCATTGACCGGCTGCGGCTGGCGGTGCAAAACGGTGAATTGCCCGAAACGACCGATCCTGACAGTCTGGGAGACTTTTTTGCCGTCTTTTTACATGGCTTATCCGTTCAGGCTCGTGACGGCGTGCCGTCATCACGATTGCTGGCGTCCGCTGAGCAGGCGATGAGCATCCTGCCGCCCAAAGAGTGAGATCCAACAGACGAAAAAGCAGAAAGGCCGCACGGAGCGGCCTTAGCAGAAGGCTCACGCCGTCAGGCGGAACTTTTGCACCGAGCGCTGAAGCTCTTCGGTCTGGCGCTCAAGCGCCGCCGCTGCCGCAGAAACCTCTTCAACCAGCGAGGCGTTCTGCTGAGTGACGCCGTCCATCTGGGTAATGGCAATCCCGACCTGCGAAATGCCCTTGCTTTGCTCCTCAGAAGCCGATGCGATTTGCTTCATAATGGTCGTCACTTCCGTCACGTCGCGCAAAATCGCATCCATAGTGGTGCCCGTGTCGCCCACCAGCTGCGCTCCCTGCTCGACGCGGGTAACGGAATCAGCGATCAGCCCCTCAATTTCTTTTGCCGCGTTGGCGCTGCGGCTTGCCAGGTTACGGACTTCACCCGCCACCACGGCGAAACCACGCCCCTGCTCGCCCGCGCGTGCCGCTTCTACGGCCGCATTGAGCGCCAGAATATTGGTCTGGAAGGCGATGCTGTTGATCACGTTGGTGATTTCAGCAATTTTCTTCGAGCTTTCCGAAATACCGCTCATGGTGGTGACTACCTCTTCCACCAGCGAGCCGCCGCGGCTGGCGGTGGTTGAGGCCACATCGGCAAGCTGGCTGGCCTGACGCGCGCTTTCCGCGTTCAGTTTCACGGTAGCGGTGAGCTGTTCCATGCTGGCAGCCGTCTCTTCCAGCGCGGCAGCCTGCTCTTCGGTGCGGGAAGAGAGGTCGTTGTTGCCGCTGGAAATTTCCGTCGCGCCGCGCCAGATATTTTCACTGCCGGAGCGGATGGTGCTGACGGCTTCACGCAGGCTGTCCTGCATAGCGCTCAACAGCGGTACCAGCTGTCCCACACAGTTGCGGCCGAAAGGCTCAATGGGCTGGCTGAGATCGCCCTGGGCAATCTGGCGGAACTGCTGGCGAATACGCTCCAGCGGTTTGACCAGCATCGCCACCAGGTAGCGGTCGGTAAAAAGCAGGATCAGCAGGCCGATAATGGTGGCGACAATAATGACCGTGCGGGTCATGCTGGTCAGGCCGTCGACCACCACGCGGGTGCTGTCGAGCGTCTTCGCCGCGGCATTGTTGAACTCCTCGGCGGCCGCACCGAACGCACGGCTCAGCGGCGGAGTGACGTTGTTGGCCTGCTGGCGGTAGCCGTCCAGGGTCGCCTGCTTCGCCTGCTCCATTTGCGGCGTCACGCCCTGCTCAAGCAGCGCCTGCCAGGCGCCGATCACCCGGGATGAGATCTGCTCATCCATCGGGCCTGGTGAGATCGCCTTCATCTCGACCAGTTTTTTACCCATGTTGTCCAGCGCCTGTTGGGCAGAGGACAAATCCGGCGTGCCGCCAGCGGCTTTGACCTCCATGGCGCGGCTCAGACGGGTGACAAAGCGGAAATACTGATCGTTGCCCTGGCTGAGCACCATCATCTGTTTGACCAGCTGGCGATCGACTTCATTACCATCTGATACCCGTGAAAGGGACCAGGTGCTGTACAGCCCGACGCCCGCCCACATTAAACAAAAGATTCCGAGGATCGTCAGCATGACGAAACGGATCGTGAAATTACGAAGCATATTCATAAGTCTTCCTTGCCGTGAGGGTGAATTCGCCCAGAGGCGAGTGCTACTCTCGTTATCGGCAGGGTGCAGGGAAATTATAACGTTTTGTGATTATTTTTAGTTAGCGTGGCTTCACAGGTGACGCAGTCATGGTTAAGCATTACCTTTCAACATCACAGGGTTTGGGCATGTCGTCGCTTCTCTGCTTAATTTATGATTTGATAAACACAGAATAAAAACGCTGTTTCGAAAATCCATTAAATAAGAAAGGAGACATCATGTCCTGGTACCCTGACGCTACCCGCTACGAGAATATGCAGTACCGCTATTGCGGCAAGAGCGGCCTGCGCCTGCCTGCGCTGTCGCTGGGTCTGTGGCATAGCTTCGGCCACATCCAGCCCTTTGATTCCCAGCGCGCGCTGCTGCGTAAAGCCTTCGACCTCGGTATTACCCATTTCGATCTTGCCAACAACTACGGCCCGCCAGCGGGTAGCGCGGAAGAGAACTTTGGCCGCCTGCTGCGTGAGGACTTTGCCGCGTACCGCGACGAGCTGATTATCTCCACCAAAGCCGGCTACGACATGTGGCCGGGGCCGTATGGTTCG
The DNA here is from genome assembly GCA_011754535.1 of Enterobacter asburiae. NCBI lineage: Bacteria > Pseudomonadati > Pseudomonadota > Gammaproteobacteria > Enterobacterales > Enterobacteriaceae > Enterobacter > Enterobacter asburiae. The sequence goes on from JAAQVN010000001.1 coordinate 4,085,124, forward strand.
GGGGGATCACGTAAATATCTGCTCGCCAGTCTCGACCAGAGCCTGAAACGCATGGGCGTAGAGTATGTGGATATTTTCTACTCCCACCGCGTGGATGAAAATACGCCGATGGAAGAGACAGCCTCCGCGCTGGCTCACGCGGTTCAGAGTGGAAAAGCGCTATACGTGGGCATTTCCTCCTACTCTACCGAGCGCACACAAAAAATGGCCGCGCTGCTTCACGAGTGGAAGATCCCGCTGCTGATCCACCAGCCGTCCTATAACCTGCTTAACCGCTGGGTCGATAAGACCGGCTTGCTGGATGCGCTGGAAGCAAACGGCACGGGGTGTATCGCCTTTACCCCGCTGGCGCAGGGTCTGCTAACCGGAAAATACCTGAACGGTATTCCTGAAGGTTCTCGCATGCAGCGCGAAGGGAACAAAGTGCGCGGCCTGACGCAGAAAATGCTGACTGAAGCTAACCTGAAAAGTCTTCGTCTGCTTAATGAGATGGCGCAGGCGCGCGGGCAGACGATGGCGCAGATGGCGCTAAGCTGGTTGTTGAAAGATGAACGCGTGACGTCAGTGCTGATAGGTGCGAGCCGTCCGGAGCAGCTGGAGGAGAACGTTCAGGCGCTGGAAAATCTGCGCTTTACTGATGACGAACTCAAGCGGATTGACCAGCACGTTGCGGATGGGGAGTTGAATTTGTGGCATTCGTCGTCGGATAAATAGTGCAGTCCGATGCTTTCGCCCCTCACCCTGCCCTCTCCCCAGAGGGGAGAGGGTATTCAAGTTCCCTCTCTCCTCTGGGGAGAGGGCAGGGTAAGGGGTAAGGTGTCTCTACTTCTTACTGATCTTATCGAGATACCCCATCACAAACGCCGACAGCACAAACGTCAGGTGGATAATCACATACCACATCAGCTTATTATCCGGCACGTTTTTCGCGTCCATAAACACGCGTAACAGGTGGATAGAGGAGATCGCCACTATAGATGCCGCAACTTTATTCTTCAGCGATGATGCGTCCATTTTTCCGAGCCAGCTGAGCTTCTCTTTATGCTCGGCGATATCAAGCTGAGAGACGAAGTTCTCATAACCGGAGAACATCACCATCACCAGTAAGCCGCCCACCAGTGTCATATCCACCAGCGACAACAGAACCAGAATCAAATCTGCTTCCGCCACGGAGAAAATGTTAGGCAAGACGTGGAAAATCTCCTGGAAGAACTTGATCGTCAGGGCGACCAGCGCCAGGGAAAGACCGAAATAGACGGGTGCGAGCAGCCAGCGAGAGGCATACATTGCGTTTTCAAAGAAGCGTTCCATAAAATCCTGTCTGCAAACGAAACCAGCGCTCAGTATATCTCAACGGCGCTGACTGTTTGCAAGAACTAACCCGCGCGTCACTCAGACGTTGTCCGGGTTAACCTCCGGACGCGCATACTCCGGCCAGACCAGCGCCACAAGCTCGGGGTAGGCTTCCAGACTAAACTCGCGAAAACACTGGCGCAAATTTAATACGTCCAGATCGGAACAGGAAACCTTCTCACCGTTAAGACAGCGCTTTTTGATATTGTCATAATATTTATAAACCGCCGAATTGAGGTCGCTACAGCGACGCTGAGCCTCAAACAGACCGGGGGTATCATTAATTTCCGACATTTTCATACGTTTAATTGTCGCGTGTAAGAAGTCGATATATTCATGATTCACCCGCCAGTACCAGACAGGCGTAACGGAGTTCATCAGAACAGAGAAATGGTCTTCTCCTTCCTCTTTTGTCATCAGCTCAGGCTGTGGCGGTTCACTGGTGTCTTTCGACACTTTCGTTTTATTGAACTCCTGCATCAATAAAAGCACACCAGCGGTCAGTAATAGTAATGTGATGACCGTAAAAAAAATGCTGTTCATGGGTTGGCTCCATTTTTTTTGATTTTAAAATTGCCTCATGATATTGTCAACGAATCTCACGCCTTTACCAACCCCACCCTGTTGAAAATAAAGGAAATTAAAATGCTGCCCGACTATCTCGTCCCGGCTAAGTACCACATTGCGCCTGTGGAACAGCAACCGATGGAAGAAGAAAAAAAGGCCAGTTTAACTCAGGGGAAAAGAAAGCTCTCTGATTTCGAGCCAGATATATTAATTGGCGTTTCCCGCACTGGCAAATCCCGTAATATGTTGCTGGAAGAGCACGATCGCCATATAAAAGACCGCTTATTTCGCGCTATAAAAATTGAAGCCTTCGTCCACCTGCTGAATGACCTGCAGGCCGAAGGTGAAATAGATGCCCAGAAACTAAGTCAAATAATGGCTGAAAAAACAAAAGAAATAAATGATGCCGGCAATGAAATTTGGCTTAATCTAATTACGCGAGAAAAAAACAACCCTATTTTTTATACCCTGGGGGAAGATTAACGTGAAACAAGTTAAAGACAATGACGTTTATTTGACTTTAGATGATAAAAAAAGTGATGAATTTATCTTAAAGCAAAATATCGAGGCACTGAGAAATGCAAAAAATGCCGAGATGACGCGTATTACACAAGACATGGTATCGATCCCGGCAACGCTGGTGCGTCTGAAATGGCAGAATCGCCGCGAGATTTATCCGTTACAGGTCAAAGAAGAAATTTACGGTGCCGTGATGAACGCCATCATCGAACAGCAACCAGAATTGAAAGAGAAACTGCTGGGACGTCTTGAGGCCAACTATCAGTATCTGCTTGCCAGAGAAGTCGCCACCCTGCGCCTGACGCGCAAACTGTCAGCCGGTGAATACCGTACGTCAAACGTCACCTGCGTTGCGCTCGATGAGGATGCGCTTGCAACCTCCTCTACCGCACCGACGGACGACAAAAACGCATAAACCGACAGGCATAAAAAAAGCCGGCTTTCGCCAGCTTCTGTATCACTTCGAGGCCGCTTTCTCTTCCCCGACCAGCCCAATCTTCAGATAACCCGCCTGATGCAGCGTGTCCATTACCTTCATCATGGTTTCGTAGTCGACGGTTTTGTCCGCCCGGAAGAAGACGGTGGTGTCTTTCTTGCCGCCGGTAAGCCGATCCAGCGCCGGAATAACGGAAGCATCCGTTACCGGGTCGTTACCCAGGAACATGGATTTATCCGCTTTCACCGACAGATAGATAGGCTTTTCCGGACGCGGCTGCGGCTGGCTGGAGGAGGCAGGCAGATTCACCTTCACGTCGACCGTCGCCAGCGGCGCAGCCACCATGAAGATAATCAGCAGCACCAGCATGACGTCGATAAACGGCGTCACGTTGATTTCGTGCATTTCGCCGTTATCGTCCAGATTTTCGTTGAGACGCATCGCCATACTATTAACCTACGCGCAGTTTAGACGCCGCATGGACCGGCTTCACGGCGCTGGCATTCAGGTCGAGATCGCGGCTTTGCAGCAGCAGAACCTGGGCGGCAACGTCTCCGAGAGTCGCTTTGTAGCTGCCAATCATACGCGCGAAGATGTTGTAGATAACCACCGCAGGGATAGCGGCAACCAGACCGATTGCCGTCGCCAGCAGCGCTTCCGCGATACCCGGCGCAACCACCGCGAGGTTGGTGGTTTGGGTCTGCGCAATACCGATAAAGCTGTTCATGATGCCCCAGACCGTACCGAACAGACCAATGAACGGCGAAATCGCGCCGATGGTCGCCAGATAACCATTGCCGCGTCCCATGTGTCGACCAACGGCCGCAACACGACGCTCCAGACGGAAACCGGTACGCTCTTTAATGCCTTCGTTATCTTCACTGCCGGCGGAGAGTTCCAGCTCGTTCTGAGCTTCATTCACTAACAGGGTGGTCAGGCTTTTCGCGTGGAAGGATGAGGTCATCTCAGAAGCCTGATCCAGAGAGCGGGCTTCAGCCAGCTGCTGCTGTTCCCGCTTGAGGCGACGCTTCTGCGAAAGCAGCTCGGCGCTTTTGCTGAAGAAGATAGCCCAGGTGACAACGGACGCCAGAATCAGGCCGATCATCACAATCTTAACCACGATGTCAGCATGATGATACATGCCCCAAACGGAGAGATCCGTCTGCATCAAATTATTACCCACTCTGTATCTCCAGGACGCAAATCACAAAATCTGAACGTAATAATATCAAAAAGTCGTCGAATTGATAGTCGTTCTCATTAGTATTTACATGGTGCCTTAATTTTCGCTCACTTTCCTTGCGCTTACGCAGTAAAAATTTCTTATGCGCCTTTTTGCTAATATTTTCTGCTTATTCGATAAGCATGCGGGTGCAGTTTTTAACAATCGTGGTAGTCTGGACGTCCAGACGTATAAAAACAGGGTTTGCGATTATGACGAAGAAGCATCTTGATACCACGCTGGTACAGGCTGGACGCAGCAAAAAATATACTCAGGGTTCGGTTAACAGCGTGATTCAACGCGCCTCTTCTCTGGTGTTTGACACCGTTGAGGAGAAAAAAATCGCCACGCGCAACCGCGCGAAAGGTGGGTTGTTCTATGGTCGTCGCGGCACCCTAACCCACTTTTCTCTGCAGGAGGCGATGTGCGAGCTGGAAGGCGGCGTGGGCTGCGCGCTGTTCCCATGCGGGGCGGCGGCGGTTGCCAACACCATTCTGGCGTTTGTGGAACAGGGCGACCATATCCTGATGACCAACACGGCCTATGAACCCAGCCAGGATTTCTGCACCAAAATCCTCAGCAAGCTCGGCGTAACAACCGGCTGGTTTGACCCACTGATTGGTGAAGGCATTGCTGACCTCATCCAGCCAAACACGCGCATTGTGTTCCTGGAATCTCCCGGTTCGATCACCATGGAAGTGCACGACGTGCCGGCTATCGTTAAGGCCGTACGCAGCAAAGCGCCAGAGGCGATTATCATGATCGACAACACCTGGGCGGCGGGCGTACTGTTTAAGGCGCTGGAATTCGACATTGATATCTCGATTCAGGCGGCAACGAAATACCTGATTGGCCACTCTGACGGGATGATTGGCACCGCGGTATCCAACGCGCGCTGCTGGGACCAGCTGCGTGAAAATGCCTACCTGATGGGCCAGATGGTGGATGCAGACACGGCATACATGACCAGCCGTGGTATCCGCACGCTGGGGGTTCGCCTGCGTCAGCATCATGAAAGTAGTCTGAAAATCGCTGAGTGGCTGGCGCAGCATCCGCAGGTTGAGCGCGTGAACCATCCGGCGCTGCCGGGCAGTAAGGGCCATGAGTTCTGGCAGCGTGACTTTACGGGCAGCAGCGGGCTGTTCTCGTTTGTGCTTAAAAAACGGCTCAATAATGACGAGCTGGCGAGCTATCTGGATAATTTTACCCTCTTCAGCATGGCCTACTCCTGGGGCGGTTTTGAATCCCTGATCCTGCCGAATCAGCCGGAGCAGATCGCGGCCCTGCGCCCCGGCGGTGAAGTGGACTTCAGCGGCACCCTCATTAGATTGCATATCGGTTTAGAAAACGTGGACGATTTAATTGCGGATTTATCTGCAGGGTTTGAACGTATCGTGTAGAGTGCGGGCTGAAAATGTACTCCCCGGACGCTTTTGTGAACACTGCAAGCAGAAAAGTCTGCATGAGTTGCGCCTGCGATCAACCCCGGCAGGTAAAATTGGGAGTACAATAGCGTTATCTCTGCTGTTCCACAGGAAAGTCCATGGCTGTTATTCAAGATATTATCGCGGCGCTCTGGCAACATGATTTTGCCGCCCTGGCGGATCCTCACGTCATAGGCGTCGTCTATTTTGTGATGTTCGCAACGCTGTTTCTGGAAAATGGATTACTGCCAGCCTCGTTTTTACCCGGTGACAGTTTGCTTTTACTTGCCGGGGCCTTGATTGGCAAAGGCGTCATGGACTTTACGCCCACGATGGTTATCCTCACCTCCGCCGCGAGCCTGGGCTGCTGGCTGAGCTATCTGCAGGGCCGCTGGCTTGGAAACACGCGCGTGGTAAAAAGCTGGCTGGCGCAGTTGCCCCATAAATACCATCAGCGTGCGACCTGTATGTTTGACCGACACGGCCTGCTGGCACTGCTGGCCGGGCGTTTTCTGGCGTTTGTTCGCACTCTTCTGCCCACCATGGCGGGTATTTCCGGGCTGTCTAACCGCCGGTTTCAGTTCTTCAACTGGCTGAGCGGCCTGCTGTGGGTCGGTGTCGTAACCACGTTCGGCTATGCGCTGAACATGATCCCGTTTGTGAAACATCACGAAGATCAGGTAATGACCTTCCTGATGATCCTGCCGATTTTCCTGCTGGTGGCAGGGCTGGTAGGGACGATTGCGGTGGTGATCAAGAAAAAGTATTGCAGCGCCTGATCCCCTCACCCTGATCCTCTCCCCATTGGGGAGAGGGAAAAAAGCCTAAGCTCCCTGCATGGTTCGGATGCGTGACGCATCTTCTCCCGGCGTGACGCCGAAATAGCGCTTAAACTCCCGACTGAACTGCGACGCGCTTTCATAGCCGACGCGCATGGCCGCCGCGCTGGCCTTCATGCCGTCGTGGATCATCAGCATGCGCGCCTTATGCAGCCGGTAGGTTTTGAGGTACTGCAGCGGCGAGGTGCTGGTCACCGATTTAAAATTATGGTGAAACGCCGAGACGCTCATGTTCGCTTCCGCGGCCAGCTGGTCAACGCTGAGGTTTTCCGTGTACTGACTCTCAATACGCTTGAGCACGCGGCTGATCAGGCTGAAGTGGGTCTGTCGGCTCACCTGGGCGAGTAACGCCCCCCCGCCCGGGCCCAGCAGCACGTGGTAAAGAATTTCGCGAACGATCTGTTTGCCGAGAATACGCGCGTCCAGCGGCCTCTCCATGACATCCAACAGGCGCTCAATGGCGCAGAGGATCTCTTCTGACAGCGTCGCCGAGTTAATCCCGCTGGAGGCCATCGACGGCTGGAAGAGCTCGTCTTCGCCAATCTCCATCAGCAGCTCCTGCAGCTGAAGAATATCAACGTTGACGCGAATACCCGCCAGCGGGACCTCCTCTGTCGCGAAGGTTTCACATTCGAAGGGTAAAGGTACCGTCAGGAGCAGATATTCATTGGTGTCGTAGCGGAACACGCGCTCGTTGATATAGCCAATTTTATGGCCCGAGAAGAGAAAAACGATGCCCGGCTGGTACATCACCGGCGTGCGCGTCCCGGGTTGCGTGCCGTAGAGCAGGCGAATGTCCGGCAGCAGGTCGCTGACGTTATTTTCTTTTTCTATCAGTCTTTTAATCTGCGTCGTGAGCTGGTGGCAGATCGCTTCGCGGTTCATTTTATGTTACTCCGGGTACGGTTTCCGACCCTTACAGTCTGCGCATTTTTCCGAAGTTTCTCCAGCGCTCTGTAGAAATGGGCAAGACATCGACAGGAATGTGCATTGAGGGCCTGGTCCCGGACGGCCACAATGAGCAGCATCAGGTAGCCATCAGCGCCACCACGGTTTTTCACCCACTAAAGGGAACGAGCAATGAACAACTTTAATCTTCATACCCCAACCCGCATTCTGTTTGGTAAAGACGCTATCGCCGATCTGCGCGCGCAGATCCCTGCTGACGCCCGCGTGCTGATCACCTACGGCGGCGGCAGCGTGAAAAAAACCGGCGTGCTGGATCAGGTTTATAGCGCGCTGGACGGTCTGGACGTGCGTGAGTTCGGCGGCATCGAGCCAAACCCGTCTTACGAAACGCTGATGAACGCGGTGAAAATCGCCCGCGAAGAAAATATCACCTTCCTGCTGGCGGTCGGCGGCGGCTCCGTGCTGGACGGCACTAAGTTCATCGCGGCGGCAGCGCACTACGCTGACGGCGTTGACCCGTGGCACATCCTGGAAACCCGCGGCAGCGACATCAAAAGCGCGATCCCGATGGGCTCCGTGCTAACCCTCCCGGCCACCGGCTCTGAATCCAACAAGGGCGCGGTGATCTCCCGCAAAACCACCGGCGACAAGCAGGCCTTTATGAACGAACACGTTCAGCCTGTCTTCGCTATTCTGGATCCGGTGTACACCTACACCCTGCCCGCGCGTCAGGTGGCGAACGGCGTGGTCGATGCCTTTGTTCACACCGTGGAGCAGTACGTGACCTACCCGGTGAATGCCAAAATTCAGGATCGCTTCGCGGAAGGCATTCTGCTGACGCTGATTGAAGAGGGCCCGAAAGCGCTGAAAGAGCCGGAGAACTATGACGTTCGCGCCAACGTCATGTGGGCCGCAACGCAGGCGCTTAACGGCCTGATCGGCGCTGGCGTGCCTCAGGACTGGGCGACCCACATGCTCGGCCATGAGCTGACGGCGATGCACGGTCTGGACCACGCTCAGACGCTGGCCGTTGTGCTGCCCGCGCTGTGGAACGAAAAACGCGACACCAAGCGCGCCAAACTGCTGCAGTACGCCGAGCGCGTTTGGAACATCACCGAGGGTTCTGACGATGCGCGTATTGATGCTGCCATTGAAGCGACCCGTAACTTCTTTGAAAGCCTGGGCGTGCCAACGCGTCTGTCCGGCTACGGCCTGGACGGCAGCTCTATCCCTGCCCTGCTGGCAAAACTCGAAGAGCACGGCATGACCCAGCTCGGCGAGCACGGGGACATTACACTGGACGTGAGCCGTCGTATCTACGAAGCGGCACGCTAAGCGTTTTTGTCCTCCCGACTTTCGTTTTTTGACATTTCGTCCAGACTTAATGCACACCCCATCGTCGTAGTCCCCCTCCGACGATGCGCACCTGAAGGAGGAAAAATGGCAAACCAAACCGTAATCAAGCTGCAGGACGGCAACGTGATGCCCCAGCTGGGGCTAGGTGTATGGAAAGCCGGTAACGACGAGGTCGTCTCCGCCATTCATAAAGCACTGGAAGTCGGCTATCGGTCGATTGATACCGCCGCCGCGTACAAAAACGAGGACGGCGTGGGTACCGCGCTGGCCAGCGCCGGCGTACCCCACGATGAGCTATTTATCACCACTAAACTGTGGAACGACGATCAAAAGCGCCCCCGTGAAGCGTTGCAGGAGAGCCTGGAGAAACTCCAGCTCGATTTCGTCGATCTGTACCTGATGCACTGGCCAGTTCCGGCCATCGACCATTACGTTGACGCCTGGAAAGGGATGATTGAACTGCAGAAAGAGGGGCTGGTGAAAAGCATCGGCGTCTGTAACTTCCAGGTACATCACCTGCAGCGTCTGATTGATGAAACGGGCGTCGCACCGGTGATTAACCAGATCGAGCTGCACCCGCTACTGCAGCAGCGTCAGCTTCATGCCTGGAACGCCACCCATAAGATCCAAACCGAATCCTGGAGCCCGCTGGCGCAGGGTGGTGAAGGCGTGTTCGATCAGAAAATTATCCGCGACCTGGCGGATAAATACGGTAAAACCCCGGCGCAAATCGTCATTCGCTGGCATCTGGACAACGGCCTGGTGGTCATTCCGAAATCGGTCACGCCGTCGCGTATCGCCGAGAACTTTGACGTCTGGGATTTCCGGCTGGACAAAGACGAGCTGGGTGAAATTGCGAAGCTGGATAAGGGCAAGCGTTTAGGGCCGGATCCGGATCAGTTTGGCGGTTAAGTGCAGAAAAAAGCCGGGTGGCGGCTTTGCCTTACCCGGCCTACGCTCTGGCCTGTAGGCCCGGTAAGCGCAGCGCCACCGGGCTTTGTTACAGGTTTATCCGATCTTACGTTTTCCCGCTTTTTTAGTCCCCGCACCACCGTTCGAACGCTGATGCACAATCGGCGTGTGCTTGGTCAGCGCCGGGCGCGTATTGCGGTTCTGGCGACGCGCTTCGCGCATCTCATCCAGCGTCGGGGCCGGTACCAGGCAGTCACGGCGCGAGCCAATCAGGTGTTTTTTACCCATCTCTTCCAGCGCCTGACGGATCAGCGGCCAGTTTTTCGGATCGTGATAGCGCAGCAGCGCCTTGTGCAGACGGCGCTGTTTATCCCCTTTCGGTACCACCACCTCTTCACTCTTGTAGCCAATCTTACTCAGCGGGTTCTTGCCGGTGTAATACATGGTCGTCGAGTTGGCGAGCGGTGACGGATAGAAGTTCTGCACCTGATCCAGACGGAAGCGACGCTGCTTCAGCCACAGCGCCAGGTTGACCATGTCTTCATCGCGCGTGCCCGGGTGCGCGGAGATGAAGTACGGGATCAGATACTGCTCTTTGCCCGCCTGTTTCGAGTAGGTGTCGAACAGCTGCTTAAAGCGATCGTAACTGCCCATGCCCGGCTTCATCATCTTCGACAGCGGGCCTTCTTCGGTGTGCTCCGGCGCAATCTTCAGATAGCCGCCAACGTGGTGCGTCGCCAGCTCTTTGATGTAGCGCGGATCTTCCACGGCAATGTCGTAACGTACTCCGGAGGCGATGAGGATCTTCTTGATGCCCTTCAGGTCGCGCGCGCGGCGGTAGAGGTTGATCGTCGGTTCGTGGTTGGTGTCCATGTGCTCGCAAATGCTCGGGTAGACGCACGAGAGACGACGGCAGGTCTGCTCCGCGCGCGGCGATTTGCAGCGCAGCATATACATGTTCGCGGTTGGGCCGCCGAGATCGGAGATCACCCCGGTAAAGCCCGGCACCGAGTCGCGAATGGCTTCGATCTCATTGATGATCGAATCTTCAGAGCGGCTCTGGATAATGCGCCCCTCGTGCTCGGTAATTGAGCAGAAGGAACAGCCGCCGAAGCAGCCGCGCATGATGTTGATCGAGAAGCGGATCATCTCATACGCCGGGATACGGGCGTTGCCGTACGCCGGGTGCGGCACGCGCTTGTAAGGCAGCGCAAAGACGCTGTCCATCTCTTCGGTGGAGAGCGGGATCGCCGGCGGGTTGATCCAGATAAAGCGCTCGCCGTGCTTCTGCATCAACGCGCGGGCGCAGCCCGGGTTGGTTTCGTGGTGCAGAATACGGGACGCGTGCGCGTAGAGCACCTTGTCGGCTTTTACCTTCTCGTAGGACGGCAGCAGCACGTAGGTCTTTTCCCACGGCTTCGGACGCGGTGGCTGCACAACGATAGCCTTCGCTTCCGCTTTCTTCGGCTCAACCGGCTTGTTATCCGCACACGGCAGATCTTCACCATACGGGTGCGGGATCGGATCGATTTTGCCCGGCATATCGATGATACGGGAATCTACCCCGCTCCAGCCCGGCAGCGCCTCTTTCACCATGATCGCGGTGTTGCGCACGTCACGGATGCTGCTCACCGGCTCGCCCTGCGACAGACGGTGCGCAACTTCCACCAGCGGACGCTCGCCGTTACCATAAATCAGCATGTCGGCCTTGGAGTCCACCAGCACCGAGCGGCGAACGGTATCCGACCAGTAGTCATAGTGCGCGGTGCGGCGCAGGCTCGCCTCGATGCCGCCCAGGATCACCGGCACGTCTTTCCAGGCTTCTTTGCAGCGCTGGGTATAGACCAGGGTCGCGCGATCCGGGCGTTTACCCGCGACGTTATCCGGCGTGTAGGCGTCGTCATGGCGCAGCTTGCGGTCGGCGGTATAGCGGTTGATCATCGAGTCCATGTTGCCGGCGGTCACGCCGAAGAACAGGTTGGGTTTACCCAGACGCATAAAGTCGTCTTTGCTGTTCCAGTCGGGCTGGGAGATGATCCCCACGCGGAAGCCCTGTGCTTCGAGCATACGGCCACAGATGGCCATGCCGAAGCTCGGATGGTCAACGTAGGCATCGCCCGTGACCAGAATGATGTCGCAGCTGTCCCAGCCCAGCTGGTCCATCTCTTCCCGGGACATCGGCAGGAACGGCGCCGGTCCAAAGCAGGCCGCCCAGTACTGGGGCCAGGAGAAGAGGTCACGATCCGGCTGGATCAGGGAGATTGCGCTCATAATGCTTCCGAAGAAAAAATAGACAAAAGGAGCGGGATTATACGCTGTTCATCCGTCAGATTTGAAGAAAAGGATGCAGGAAGCAGGCAGATATTCGTGGAAGTCGTTAAAATACAGCGCCCTGTTAATTTTGCATCATAATTACCCCTGACTCTCCCGGTCTTCAGCCGCCGGGAGGAATTCTGGCGTGGAGTTGCTTTGTGAAGTTCAACGATTCGTTACATGTGTCTCAGCTGCGGGTTGTGCTCCACCTCTGCGGTTTTTTGGTTCTGCTGTACAGCCTGTCGATGCTGCCGCCGATGGTCATCGCCCTGCTCAATAAAGAGCGGACCTACTTTGCGTTCCTGACCACCTTTTTGACCTTTTTCAGCCTCGGAGGGTTAACCTGGCGGGCAACCCGCCACGCCGGCATACAGCTGCGCACCCGCGACGGTTTCGTGATCATCGTGCTGTTCTGGCTGCTGTTTTCATTGATAAGCGCCATGCCGCTATGGATGGATGATGGCCTGCACCTCTCCTTTGCGGACGCGCTCTTCGAAGGGGTTTCCGGGATCACCACCACCGGGGCGACGGTGATCGGGGACGTCAGCGCCCTGCCGAAGTCTTACCTTTATTATCGCGCTCAGCTCAATTTCATTGGCGGATTAGGCGTCATCGTGCTGGCCGTCGCGGTTCTGCCGCTGCTGGGCATTGGTGGCATGAAGCTCTATCAGTCAGAGATGCCGGGTCCGTTCAAGGAGGAGCGCCTGACGCCCCGCCTTGCCGATACCGCACGTACCCTGTGGGTGACCTACTTCGCGCTGGGCGTGGCCTGCACCCTGGCCTACTGGCTGGCGGGGATGTCCTTTTTTGACGCCCTCTGTCACGGGCTTTCGACGGTGTCACTGGGCGGGTTCTCCACCCGCAGCGAGAGCATCGGTTTTTATGACAGCCACGCGATTGAGCTGGTTGCCGGGGCGTTTTCGCTGCTCTCCGCGTTTAACTTCACCCTCTGGTACGTCGCTATTGTCCGACGCACCCTGAAGCCGATTCGCCGCAGCCCTGAGGTGAGATTCTTTCTGAGCGCCGCCGCGGTGATTATCGTCATCACCGCCTGGCAGGTCTGGCACGCGGGAATGTACAACCCTGTCGATAGCCTGGTGCACGCCTTCTTCCTTGCCAGTTCGATGATGACCGATAACGGCCTTTCGACAGCTGACTATGCCCAATGGCCCGCCCACACCATCTTCCTGCTGTTGAGCGCCAGCTTTTTTGGCGGCTGCGTAGGCTCAACCTGCGGCGGGATCAAAGCCCTGCGTTTTCTCATTATGTTCAAGCAGAGTATTCAGGAGATGAACCAGCTGGCCCATCCGCGCGCGCTGCTGAGCATAAAGGTGGGCAAAAGCGTGGTGAATGAACGCGTCCTGCGCTCGGTATGGAGCTTCTTTTTTCTCTACGTGATGATCACGGGCTTTTTTGTCTGGGCGCTTAATCTGATGGGCTACGACCTGTTTACGTCATTCGCCACGGTTGCCGCCTGTATCAACAACATGGGGCTGGGATTTGGTGAGACGGCGTCAACGTTCGGCACGTTAACAGAGGGAGCGAAACTGCTGATGTGCGCGGCGATGATCTTAGGGCGTCTGGAAATTTACCCGGTGCTGATTCTGTTCTCGCGCTTTTTCTGGCGGGCTTAAAACATTCCCGGCGAACCGGGAATGTCAGGGGGTTAAGGCGCGGGGTTAATCAGCATCTGCCCCACGGAGCCCCTGTCCATCATCTCCAGCGTCTGGCTGTGGAACAGGAACGGGAAGTGCGGCCACGAAGGCTGGCCGTAGTAGACGAGCAGTTCAACCTGGCCGTCCACCCAGACGGTATCTTTCCATCCACGGTCTTCCGGGAACGGCATCGCACCGTTAACGTTGCGGATCAGGAAGCTTACCCCTTCAATATGGAACGACTGCGGCATATCTGAACGCACCGTCCAGCGCTCCCAGGTGCCCTGCTGGGCGGTGATATCAATACGGTTCACATCCCACAGCGCGCCGTTAATGCCTGGATCGTCGCCCAGGCTGATATCACGGCTGCGCACCGGCGAACCGCTCACGATCTCCTGCGGCAGCAGACGCATCGGCAGGCTGTCGGTGACCAACGGCAGCAGGCCGGTTGGGCGCAGGGTTAACACCAGCGTGGAGACCAGAATGCTCGACGGCTCAAAGAACCCGCGAATACGATCAACAATGCTCGCGGCTTCACCACAGGTGACGGAGACTTCATCCCCGTTGGTCATATCCACCAGAATTTCACGACGCTCTCCCGGCGCCAGCGCCAGCTGTTTTACGGAGACGGGCGCGGGTAAAAAGCCCTGGTCGCCGGAGATGACGTGCAGCGGGCGGCCATCGCTCATCTGCAGCTGATAACGGCGCGAGTTAGAGGCGTTGAGCAGACGCAGGCGCACCCAGCCACGGGACACTTCCACGTACGGGCTCTGCGCGCCGTTAACCAGCAGCGTATCGCCGACGAAGCCACCGCTGCCCGGCTCGCTGTACTCCGGCGTACCGAAGTTATCCAGACGTTTGTCCTGAATGATGACCGGGAAATCATCCACGCCGTAGTGGTTCGGGATCGGCAGCGATTTGCTCATCTCATCTTCCACCAGCCACATGCCGGCCAGGCCGTTATAGACCTGCTGCGCCGTACGGTTAGGGGTATTGGCGTGATACCACAGGGTTGCCGCGCTCTGGCGGATCGGCAGGACGGGCGCCCAGTCGGCGTTGGGGGACATCATTCGCGCCGCGCCGCCAATCAGCGGGCCAGGAACCTGTAAGCCGCTGATGGTCATGGCGACGTTTTCAGCCGTACGGTTGCTGTAAATGAGCTTAACGTCATCGCCGTTCCACACGCGGACGGTCGGCCCGAGGTAGCGCCCGTTAATGCCCCACACCGGCGCGCGCGTGCCCTGGGTGAACGACCAGTGGCTGCGCTGAAGCGTGAGGAAAAGCGGCTGCCCGCGACGGGATTCAATCAACGGCGGAATGGGTAGCGGCTGTTGCTGCCCGGCGGCGCTGGCTGTCAGCGGCATCGCACCCGCACAAAGGGCAATCCCCGAAGCCTGAATAAACTGACGCCGACTGAGTGACATATAAGCTCCATCTGAAACGACTAACAACGCGGGAATTCGTTTTCCCTTTAACGCCGGATTAAAACTTACCGGCGGCTTCTCTTTCTGCGACTTCTTTGTCCAGCAGCGCAATATGCTGAGCCATCAGCTCGCGGCAGTGGGCTGCCAGCTCGCGCACCTGGTCTTTAC
Source organism: Enterobacter asburiae (assembly GCA_011754535.1). Lineage (NCBI taxonomy): Bacteria > Pseudomonadati > Pseudomonadota > Gammaproteobacteria > Enterobacterales > Enterobacteriaceae > Enterobacter > Enterobacter asburiae. Next base: position 4,100,221 of record JAAQVN010000001.1, read on the forward strand.
CATACTTACTGGTATCGACGGGTGGCAGCATTTCGACAATCACCAGACCATTATTCAGGCGGTTAAGATTAATCTTATTAGAAGTATTGGAAACGCACACGGGAATAATTGGAACACCTGCCGCAATTGCGGCATGAAACGCGCCGGTTTTAAACGGCAGCAGACCGCGACCGCGGCTGCGCGTTCCTTCCGGGAACATCCAGATGGATATTTTGCGCTTTTTAAAATGGTTCACCACTTCCGCAATGGTGCCGTGCGCTTTTGCGCGGTTATTACGGTCGATCAGCAGGTTACCGGTCAGCCAGTACAGCTGGCCAAAAAACGGGATCCACAGCAGGCTTTTTTTCCCCACCGTTACGGTCGGCGGCAGAACAATATTGGAGGCCGTCACCATATCGTAGTTGTTCTGATGGTTAGCGATATAGATGGCGTTACCGAAATTCTCCGCCCCTTCAGGCAGGCGTTTTTCAACCTTCAGGCCAAACAGCGGCGCAAGGCGGCCGAACATATGGCCAAAGGTGGCAACATGCTTAGGATTACGCGGGCTGAACAGGCAGTAAATAGAGCCGAAAATACAGACCAGAATGCAGTAGATAACGGTAAGAATAAGACGAACAATATATAGCATAGCGACCTCTGAAGCCCTGACAGCTGACAATTATACTTCACCTGTGGCCAGGTAAGGACTTTATTACGAGCGCGTATTGTTAATCGCAACGCACGAATTAACAACGATTTTACGGGAAATTTTATTGAAATACCCCCTCCGGACAGAGGGGGTGTCACGGCATTACTCTTCGCTGTCGCCCGCGCTGCTGCGCGCAGGGGAATCAATCTCCACGCGGTCGATACGCTGCAGGCCGCGCATCAGCGAACCGCGACGGCCGCGCTCGCCCACCACTTTCTGCAGCTCTTCCGGACGAAGCTTGATTTTACGCTTGCCGACGTGAATGGTCAGCGTGCTTTGCGGCGGCAGAAGGAAGAGATGCGCCAGGCCATCTTCACCTTTCGCGGCTTCCGCAGACGGTATGTTGATGATCTTGTTGCCCTTACCTTTCGACAGCTCCGGCAGGTCGCTGACCGGGAACATCAGCATGCGTCCGGCAGAGGTGATCGCCAGCAGCATGTCGCTCTCGTTCTCGATCACCAGCGGCGGCATCACGTGAGCGTTGTCCGGCAGGCTGATCAGCGCTTTACCGGCGCGGTTACGCGACACCAGGTCGTTAAAGGTACAAATAAAGCCATAGCCCGCATCGGACGCCAGCAGCAACTTCTGGTCATCGGCCTCCATCAGCATATGGTCAACCGTCGCGCCCGGCGGCAGCGTCAGCTTGCCGGTCAGCGGTTCGCCCTGCCCGCGCGCGGAAGGCAGCGTGATCGGGTCAATGGCGTAGCTGCGGCCCGTGGAGTCGATAAACGCCACCGGCTGGTTGCTCTTACCTTTCACCGCCGCTTTAAAGCTGTCGCCCGCTTTGTAGCTCAGACCCGGCGCGTCGATATCGTGGCCTTTGGCGCTGCGCACCCAGCCGCTCTGCGACAGCACAATGGTCACCGGCTCAGACGGCTGCATGTCGTGCTCGTTCATCGCCTTCGCTTCTTCGCGCTCGTGCAGCGGAGAACGACGGTCATCGCCGAAGGCATCGGCATCCGCCTGCAGCTCTTTCTTCAGCAGGTTATTCATTTTGCGTTCTGACGCGAGGATCGCCTGCAGCTGATCGCGCTCTTTTTCCAGCTCGTTCTGCTCGCCGCGGATCTTCATCTCTTCCAGCTTAGCGAGATGGCGCAGCTTCAGTTCGAGGATCGCTTCGGCCTGGGTTTCGCTGATGCCGAAGCGCGACATCAGGGCCGGCTTCGGCTCGTCCTCGGTACGGATGATCTCGATCACCTCGTCGATATTGAGGAACGCCACCAGCAAACCTTCGAGGATGTGCAGGCGCTTAAGCACCTTCTCCAGACGATGGTTCAGACGACGGCGCACCGTATCGCGGCGGAACGTCAGCCATTCGGAGAGGATCTCCAGCAGGTTTTTCACCGCCGGGCGTCCGTCAAGGCCGATCATGTTCAGGTTGATGCGGTAGCTTTTTTCCAGATCGGTGGTGGCGAACAGGTGGTTCATCACCTGCTCCATGTCCACGCGGTTGGAGCGCGGCACGATCACCAGACGGGTAGGGTTCTCGTGGTCGGACTCGTCGCGCAGGTCGTCCACCATCGGCAGCTTTTTATTGCGCATCTGGGAAGCGATCTGCTCCAGCACTTTCGCGCCGGAAACCTGGTGCGGCAGCGCGGTGATCACCACGGCGCCGTCCTCTTTATTCCACACCGCGCGCATGCGCACGGAGCCGCGACCGTTCTGGTAGATTTTGCGGATTTCCGCGCGCGAGGTGATGATCTCGGCTTCGGTCGGGTAGTCCGGCCCCTGGACGATATCCAGCAGATCGTCCAGCGAGGTTTTTGGCTGCTCAATCAGGGTGATGGCTGCTTTCGCCACTTCACGCAGGTTGTGCGGCGGAATGTCCGTCGCCATGCCGACCGCGATACCGGTGGTGCCGTTCAGCAGGATGTTCGGCAGACGCGCAGGCAGCATTTTCGGCTCCTGCATCGTACCGTCGAAGTTTGGCACCCAGTCAACGGTTCCCTGACCCAGCTCGCCCAGCAGCACTTCGGCATATTTGGACAGGCGGGATTCGGTATAACGCATTGCCGCGAAGGATTTTGGATCGTCCGGCGCACCCCAGTTCCCCTGCCCGTCCACCAGCGGGTAGCGGTAAGAGAACGGCTGCGCCATCAGCACCATCGCTTCATAACAGGCGCTGTCGCCGTGCGGATGGTATTTACCCAGTACGTCACCAACGGTACGGGCGGATTTCTTGAACTTGGCGGTGGCGTTCAGCCCCAGCTCGGACATCGCGTAGACGATGCGGCGCTGAACGGGCTTCAGGCCATCCCCGATAAACGGTAACGCCCTGTCCATGATGACGTACATGGAGTAGTTCAGGTAGGCGTTTTCCGTGAATTCATGTAGCGCGAGGCGCTCTGCCATATCGCTCATTACGTGTGATTCCTCAACTCAGAAACCGAAGGGTTTCAGGCAATATTGCCGCAGATACTACCTCATCTGATGAATTGAGTCACAAAGAAAAAGGGCCGCATAAGCGGCCCTTTTCGGGTTATTTGTTCAGCTTGATGACCTGCTTCACGTCGATTTCAAATTCGTTCCAGTCTTTGTCGACTTTACCCTGCAGTTCGACTTTATCCTGCGGGGTCACGGTCACGCCGTTCCAGCGCTTGTGATCAATCTCGACCACTACCGTGCCGGACTCGTCGCGGAAGGTGTAGCGGTCATCGGACAGGCGCTCGGTAATGTTCCCGCGCAGCTTGACCCAGGCGTCGTCCTTCAGATCTTTGACTTTAGCCGCGGTGGTGAGGTTGGCGTTGTTATCGACAAAACCGCCCTGCTGGGTTTGCGTCTGGGTCTGTGTAGCGGATGGGCCAGTGAAACCGCCCTGAGCAGCAAAGACCGGCGCGGTGGTCATCATCATGATGGCAGCAATTGCAGCGAATTTTTTCATCGTAATCTCTCCCTTTAATGTCGTTTCACAATCCATTAAACAGGGTAAACCTTAACAACTTCTTAAGGGGAAAATTTATTTATTTTTACTGTACAGCAGGCGCTTGCAGAGGGTTTACTGACGGCATCAAGGAGGGAACATGCGCATTTTACTGGTAGAAGACGACAGGTTAATCGGTGATGGCATCAAAGCGGGCTTAAGCAAACTGGGCTTTAGCGTGGACTGGTTTACCGACGGGAAAACCGGACAGGCCGCGCTCGCCTCTGCGCCCTATGATGCCGTCGTGCTTGATCTGACCCTGCCGGAACTGGACGGTCTGGACATCCTGCGCGCCTGGCGCGAAAGCGGGCGCAGCGAGCCGGTGCTGATCCTGACGGCGCGGGATGCGCTGAACCAGCGCGTCGAGGGGCTGCGCCTCGGGGCAGACGATTATCTCTGTAAGCCGTTCGCGCTGATCGAGGTGGCTGCCCGCCTGGAAGCGCTGGTGCGCCGCAGCCACGGCCAGACGCGCAGCGAGTTGCGCCACGGCAAGGTGACGCTCGACCCGGCAAGCCTCATCGCCACGCTGGAGGGCGAAACGGTGACGCTTAAACCGAAAGAGTTCGCCCTGCTGGAGCTGTTAATGCGTAACGCGGGCCGGGTGCTGCCACGCAAGCTCATCGAGGAAAAGCTTTATACCTGGGACGATGACGTCTCCAGCAACGCCGTGGAAGTCCATGTTCATCATTTACGCCGCAAGCTCGGGAGCGAGTTTATCCGCACCGTGCACGGCATCGGCTATACCCTGGGTGACGCATGAAGCTGAGCCTGAAGCTGCGCCTGACGCTTCTCTTTTTAGCGCTGTCTCTGACGGCCTGGTTTGCCGCCAGCCTGGTGGCGTGGCAGCAGACTACCCACAAGCTCGATAAGCTGTTCGATACGCAGCAGATGCTGTTTGCCAAACGGCTGCTGACGATGGATCTTGACGAGATCCGCGCGCCGGAGCGCATGCGCGAGGTGCCGAAAAAGGCCAAACACGGGCATCTGGACGATGACGCGCTGGCCTTCGCTATTTACGCTTCAGATGGCACGATGATCCTTAACGACGGCGAAAACGGGCGCGATATTCCGTATCACTATCGTCGCGACGGCTTTGATGACGGACGGCTTCAGGATGACAACGACGAATGGCGCTTTTTATGGCTGACGTCGCCAGACGGAAAATACCGCGTGGTGGTCGGCCAGGAGTGGGAGTACCGGCAGGATATGGCGCTGGACGTGGTCAGCTCGCAGCTGACGCCGTGGCTGGTGGCGCTGCCGGTGATGCTGCTGTTGCTTATTGTCCTGCTGAGCCGGGAGCTAAAGCCCCTGAAAAAGCTGGCCCAGACCCTGCGTTCCCGCTCGCCGGACGCTACCGACGCCCTGCACACTCAGGACGTGCCTGCGGAGGTGCGCCCCCTGCTCGACTCGCTGAACCATCTTTTTGCGCGTACCCAGGAGATGATGGCCCGCGAGCGCCGCTTCACCTCCGACGCCGCCCACGAGCTGCGCAGCCCGCTGGCCGCGCTGAAGGTGCAAACCGACGTGGCACAGCTTTCTCAGGACGATCCGCAGGCGCAGGAAAAAGCGCTGGCGCAGCTGCACGCGGGTATCGACCGCGCCTCCCGGCTGGTGGATCAGCTCCTTACCCTGTCGCGCCTGGACTCGCTGGATAGCCTGGACGGCGTAGAACAGATAGCAATGGCCGACCTGCTGCAGTCTGCGGTGATGGATATCTACCCTTCGGCGCAGCAGGCGGGTATTGATATTCGTCTGAACATCAACGCGCCGGAGGTGACTCGCACCGGTCAGCAGCTGCTTCTGAGCCTGCTGGCGCGTAACCTGCTGGATAACGCCACCCGTTACAGCCCGTGCGGCAGCGTGGTAGACGTGACGCTGAACACCCGTAGCTTCACCGTGCGCGACAACGGCCCGGGCATTTCACCCGATGCGCTGGCGCGTCTCGGCGAGCGGTTTTATCGTCCGCCGGGTCAGGACGCAACGGGCAGCGGGCTGGGATTATCCATTGTGAAACGCATTGCCGCGCTGCACGGCATGCGCGTCTCGCTGGGCAATGCGCCTGAAGGCGGCTTTGACGTGAAGGTCAGCTGGTAAGGGATTATTGCACTACGCGCAAAAGACTTTGCACATTTTGCTCATTTTTCCGCTCCGCCCTCGCGCGTAGAATACCGGACATACTCTCAGCATCGAGGACAAAAAATGAGCAATATTCTGATTATCAACGGCGCAAAAGAATTTGCGCACTCTAAAGGCCAGCTTAATGACACCCTGACCGAGGTCGCGGACGGTTTCCTGCGCGACGCCGGGCATGATGTTAAGGTCGTACGTGCGGACAGCAACTATGACGTGAAGGCCGAAGTGCAGAACTTCCTGTGGGCCGACGTGGTGATCTGGCAGATGCCGGGCTGGTGGATGGGCGCGCCGTGGACCGTGAAAAAGTACATGGACGACGTATTCACCGAAGGTCACGGTTCGCTGTATGCCAGCGACGGCCGCACCCGTTCAGACGCGTCTAAAAAATACGGCTCCGGCGGCCTGATTCAGGGAAAAAAATATATGCTCTCCCTCACCTGGAACGCTCCTCTGGAAGCCTTCACCGAAAAAGATCAGTTCTTCGAGGGCGTGGGCGTCGACGGCGCGTACCTGCCGTTCCACAAGGCGAATCAGTTCCTGGGCATGGATCCGCTGCCGACCTTTATCGTTAACGACGTGATTAAAATGCCGGACGTCCCGAGCTATATCGCAGAATATCGCAAGCATCTCGCGAAAATTTTTGCTTAACTGGTAGCCTGGAATTAAAGGAGTAGTAACCATGCTTACAGTAATCGCAGAAATCCGTACTCGTCCAGGTCAACATCACCGCCAGGCGGTGCTGGATCAGTTCGCGAAAATCATCCCAACCGTACTGAAAGAAGAAGGCTGCCACGGCTACGCGCCGATGGTTGACGCCGCTACCGACGCGAGCTTCCAGTCCACCGCGCCAGACTCCATTATCATGGTTGAGCAGTGGGAAACCGTCGCGCACCTTGAAGCGCACCTGCAGACCGCGCACATGAAAGCCTGGAGCGATGCGGTGAAGGGTGACGTGCTGGAGACCCACATCCGTATTCTGGAGCAAGGGGTTTAAAACCTGCCTTCCCTCTCCTTCCGGGGAGGGAAATCTCTCTGACCTGCTATGCTTATTCTGACTTCATGATTAACAGGAGGATGGAATGGGTCTTTTTAACTTCGTAAAAGAAGCAGGCGAAAAGCTATGGGATAACCTGACCGACCATAAAGGTCAGAGCGACAAAATCACCGAGCACCTCAAGAAACTCAACATTCCCGGTTCAGACAAAGTTCAGGTTAACGTTACCGACGGCAAAGCCAGCGTGACGGGCGACGGGCTGACCCAGGAGCAGAAGGAAAAAATCCAGGTTGCCGTCGGGAACATCGCGGGCGTCAGCGAGGTGGAGAACAACATCACCACGACCGATGCCAAAGATGAAGCCACCTACTACACGGTGAAATCCGGCGATACCCTGAGCGCTATCTCCAAAACCGTGTACGGCGATGCTAACCAGTACAATAAGATTTTTGAGGCTAACCGCCCGATGCTCTCCAGCCCGGATAAAATCTATCCTGGCCAGACGCTGCGTATTCCTAAAGCGTGATCCGCGAGCCGGGGAAATCAGCTGCTTTTCTTCCCCGGTTTTAACCCACGATGTAACTCGTTGATGCGCTTCATCGACTTGATGGTGCGCTGCGGCTCGGTGGAGGCCACGGATAAAATAATCATCTCCAGACACAGCAACACCGTGCCGTGGAGCGGGATTTTACCTTTCTCGCCGCCGCGTGGGACGTGGATCACCACGCTGGCCTCTTTGCTGAATCGCGAGTCGGTGGCATTGGTCAGCAAAATCGTGGGAATACCCAGCCGTTTTGCTTCGCGCAGCGTGGTTTGCCCTTCCCGGTGCGCGGATTTTTGCGCCATCATGATCAGCACATCCCCGCGCTGGAGCCCGATCAGCTGCTCGGCCAGCCCTATTCCGGTACGGTTAAGCGGCGTGGCGGGTAGCCCCATCCGGCTAAAGAGTCTGGCGGTGTATTCGGCCAAAATCCCGGACGCGCCAATTCCAAATATGGCGACCTGCCTCGCCTGCGCCAGCAGCGAGACCGCCTGCGCCATCGCGAAGCGGTTATGGGGTTCAGACAACACTTCACAGGTATGCTGATGCCCCTCCAGCACGAAATCAATGCTCGCATTGACGTCGCTGGTCAGCGTATTTACCGTGGTGGAGATCTTTTCGCTGGAGGTCACGACCGGGCCAAACCACTGCTCCAGCGTCTGCTTCAGATCGCGCAGCCCGGCAAAACCCAGCGCCTGGATGGCGCGAACGACGGTGGCATCCGACGTTTTCAGCAGCGTCGCGATCTCCATTGCCGTCTGTTCCATCACCGCTTCCCGATTTTCATTGATATAGCGCGCCACCTGCAGCAGCCGAGGCGTGAGCTGGTGCGATCGCGAGCGGAGGCGGTCCCCGAAGAGATCAACTTTACGGCTCATCGTGACGCCTCCGGCAGCGGACGTCCGGCAATGTGCGACTGCACCTGCGCGGCCATCAGCCCTAACGAGGCGAACGAGTTCGAGATGGCCTCTTCACGCGAGATCAGCACGTAATGTCCGGTCCGACAGGCATTCAGGAACTGGCACCAGCCCGGCATCACTGCATCCATTGCTGCCAGCTCATCCTGCGGTTTGCCGCCCGTATCCCCGCGCCAGGTGGCGAAAACGAAATCGGCATCCAGTTCCGGCAGCCGCTCGGCGCTGACGTCAATGCGCCCCCCTTCCGGGATGGACTCAATCAGCGGCGGGAAGGTGAACCCGGCATCACGCAGCACGCGCCCCAGCGAGTGGTAGCTGTGCATGGCGTTGATTTTCCCCTGATTGGCCTGAATTACCGACATGCTCACCTTGCGGGTATCAATCGTCGCTTTCAGCGCCTTAATTTGCTCCTGATAGCGCCGCTCCAGAATCCTGAGCCGCGCCTGCGTTCCTGTCAGCTGCGCCAGCTTGCGGTAGATCTCCGGCGCGCCGCCGTCGAGATGATCGATGCTCACCGTCGGGGCAATTTTCTCCAGCTGTTCCACCGGGGTGTTGCGCGTCGGCTCGGTAACGATCAGGTCCGGTTTTGCGGCGGCAATGGCTTCGATATCGATATCCGCAGTGCCGATAAACTTGATGTCGGAATTATCGAAGTCGACGCCGGTCAACATGCCGCTGGAACGCAAGAAATGGCTGCCGTCCGGCCGGGTACGGCCATGGCTCGCCACCGGCGGTACGCCAAGCTCAATTAACGGAATGGTAATGTCCAGGTCGTGTAACGAGACGATCCGTTTCGGATGCACCGGCACCACCACCTTACGGTTCAGGTCGTCAGTAAACGTCTGCGTCGGCTCGGCCGCGCTCGCCGCAAACCCCACCAGCAACAGCATCGAAAACAGTATGCGCATGTTAACCCTCTAAAATCTGTCCCGACGCTGCCAGAGCAGCAGCAGGAAAAACGGTCCGCCAATCAGTGAAATCACAATTCCCGCCGGCAACTGCAGCGGGAGGAATGCCAGCCGCCCGACGTTATCCGCCAGCAGCACCAGCAGCGCCCCCAGCACGGCGCTACCCGTCAGGAGCGCCGTTTGCCCGCCGCGGAGCAGCAGGCGCGCCATATGCGGCGCAATCAGCCCGACAAAACCAATGCTCCCCACGCAGGAGACGCAGGCCGCCGTCAGCACTACCGGGGCGAGAACCCTTAGAAGCGCCAGCCGCTGTGTGCGCACGCCAAGGCCCGCGGCGACGTGGTTGCCGAGCAGCGCCACGTCGGCAGCGCGGGCGGTAAGCAGCAGCAGCGCAAACGCCGGAAGCGTCCAGACAGCGGCAATGCAAACCAGCGTCCAGTTTGCGGCGTGCAGGCTGCCCGCCAGCCACAGCATTGCCGTCTGCACGTCGCGCACGTCCGCCGTGGTCATAAAAACGCCCATTGCGGCGGCAAAGACCCACGACACGCCGATGCCGATCAGGATGAATCGCGGACGTGAGATATCGCGCGCCAGGGCCATCACCAGCAGCGCGGTGAGCAGCCCCCCGGCCATGCCGACCAGCGGCCGCCAGGCCAGGCCCAGCGCCGGGAACTGAAATATCAGCAGCAGTACCGCCGCGCTACAGCCCTCTTTCACCCCGATAAGCCCCGGATCGGCCAGGCCATTTCGGGTAATAGACTGCATTGCCGCCCCCGCCATACCGAGCATCCCACCGCACAGCGCCGCCATAAGCAGGCGCGGCAGGCGGATATCCATCACGATATAGCGCGCCTCCGCCGTCAGGCTTTCTGGATAAAACAGCGCACGCCCGATGGCGGAAGTCGGGATGGGCAGAGAACCATGCGTCAGGCCAAAACCTACCAGCAAGCAGGCTGCCAGCGTCAGCACGGCCAGATACGCCAACGCCTTTGGACGGACCAACGCCGAGAAGGCGCCAACCCGAAGCGCACGCAGTCCGGCACGGTTCATTTGAACATCCTCGAGGCCATGAAGATAAAGACGGGGGCGCCAACCAGCGCGGTCATGATGCCGGTTGCCAGCTCCCAGGGCGAAAACAGCGTGCGGGCAGCGATATCCGCCAGCAGCAGAACCAGCGCCCCGCACAGGGCGGACAGCGGCACCATCACGCGCAGATCGACCGACACCAGACGGCGGACGAGCTGCGGCACCACGAGCCCGATAAAGCCGATCGGCCCGGCAATGGAGACTGCCGCACCGCAGAGCAGCGCGATGGCCAGCAGAGCGAACAGCCGGGTTTTCAGCAGCGATACGCCAAGCCCCTGCGCCATTCTGTCGCCCAGCGCCAGCATGTTGAGCGAGGGCGACAGCCAGAGCGCCAGCGCAAAGCCCACGCCAGCCACCCACAGGGCAGCGGCAATCGTTTCACCGCTGACCCCCGCCAAATCCCCCGCCAGCCAGGTGCGCATGGCGAGCAGCGTCTGTTCATCCAGGATGAGCACCGTGGCGGTAATTGACGAGACAAATGCCGACATCGCCACGCCGCACAGCGTGACTTTCATCGGCGTAAGCCCGGTGCGTCCGGACGAGGAGAACGTGAGCACCAGCAGAAACAGCGCCGCGGCTCCGGCGGCGGCAATCAGCGGGCGCCCAAACGGCAGCGTCATCCCCAGCGCGCTCGTCAGCACCACAGCCAGTGCTGCCCCGGCGTTGAGCCCCAGAATATGCGGTTCGCCGAGCGGGTTGCGGATCGTGGATTGCAGCAGCACGCCCGCCACGCCGAGCGCGGCGCCCGTCACCATCGCGGCGCAGAGGCGCAGCAGTCTGAGTTTGATAATGACGTTATGATCGAAATTACGCGGATCGAAGTGGAAGAGTGCTTCCACCACCGTTTGCGGGGCGATAAGGCGGGCGCCGATCCCCAGATGGGCAATCGCGCCCGTTGCCAGCAGCACGGCGAAAATCAGGAAAGCCAGAGAGGTGCGCATCATGGCTGTTTTGCGACCTGGCGAAACGGCATAAAGAACGGTTTACCGGTCAGCGGATTGATGGACATATGTACGTCGACATCAAACACCGCTTTAATAAGCTCAGGCGTGCAGGCGTCTCCCTCATGCAGTACGCCCTCAACTTTTCCCTGGCGTAAAAAGACCAGCGAATCGCCGTAGTTTACGGCGAAGTTAAGATCGTGCAGTACCACCACCACGGTACGTCCATGCTCGCGCGTCAGCGTATGCAGCAGTTCGAGGATCTCCACCTGATAGCGAAGATCGAGGAACGTGGTGGGTTCATCCAGCAGGATATACGGCGTTTGCTGCGCCAGCGCCATGGCGATCCAGCAGCGCTGACGCTGGCCGCCGGACAGGCTTTCCACGGGCATGTGGGCAAACTCTGCCGTACCGGTCAGGCGCAGGGCCTCTTCCACCGCCTGCTCGTCCTCGTCGCTCCACTGGCGCATAACGTTCTGCCAGGGAAAACGCCCGCGCGAGACCAGCTCAAAGACGGTTAACCCTTCCGGCAGCAGCGGAGACTGCGGCAGGATGCCAAGCTGGCGGGCGACGGCTTTCGTCGGCTGCGCGTGGATCGCCTTGCCGTCGAGAACCGCCGCGCCGCCAAGCGGCTGGAGCAAACGCGCGATGGTACTCAGCAGCGTGGATTTTCCGCAGCCGTTCGCCCCCACCAGAACGGTGATTTTCTGCTGGGGGATCGCAAGGGAAATATCATCAACGATGATTTTTTTCTGATAACCGGCAGAAAGATTCTCCAGAACCAGTCCCGGTTTTGTCGTGTTGTGAGCCACGTGCATGCCAACGTAATAAAAAAGGGAAACAAATATAAATAAAAATCATTCTCTTTTGAGAGTTTGAGGCCGCGCCATGTAGTAGTCAAGAGAAGAAACACCCTGAATAAACCAGGGGTAACGGAGCGTTACTACACTGACCGGTAAAACATCAAGTGCTTAATTTTCAATTATTTAATTGGTTATTACTACGCTTTTCCGTTACGTTTCATAGATGTAGCCGATTTTTATCTTTTTTCATTTACTACTACATTTCCGCATGATTGAATGATTCTCAATTACATGTTCGATGCCGGTTCTGGCTAACGAGCAGACCATAAAGGGCAATGACTCACACGTTCTTCCGTGAATATGCTTCACGGATATTTTGGGATAAAAGATGTAATGGCTACGTTCACACCTTCACTCTCTGGGGTAAAAGGGCGCGCGCTCTTTTCACTGCTGTTTATGGCGCCGCTGGTGCAGGCAGCAGACACCACGGCTAAAGACGGCGAAACGCTTACCGTCACCGCCGATCCAAATACTACGGCGGAGGCCACCAACGGCTACCAGCCGCTGAACACCTCCACCGCCACGCTGACCAACATGCCGATGCTGGATATCCCGCAGGTGGTGAATACCGTCAGCGATAAGGTGCTGGCGGATCAGCACGCCACCACGCTGGATGAAGCGCTCTATAACGTCAGCAACGTGGTGCAGACCAACACCCTGGGCGGTACGCAGGATGCCTTTGTACGCCGCGGGTTTGGCGCAAACCGCGACGGCTCGATCATGACTAACGGCCTGCGCACCGTCCTGCCGCGCAGCTTTAACGCCGCAACCGAACGCGTGGAGGTGCTCAAAGGCCCGGCCTCGACGCTTTACGGCATTCTCGATCCGGGCGGCCTGATTAACGTCGTCACGAAGCGGCCGGAGAAGACCTTCGGAGGCTCGATTTCTGCCACCTCTTCCAGCTTTGGCGGCGGCACCGGACAGGTCGATGTTACCGGCCCGATTGAGGGCACGCGCCTGGCGTATCGCCTCACGGGCGAGTATCAGGACGAGGACTACTGGCGCAACTTCGGCAACGAACGCAGCACGTTTATCGCCCCGTCGCTGACCTGGTTCGGCGACGATGCCACCGTGACCGTGCTCTATTCGCATCGCGACTATAAGACGCCGTTCGATCGCGGAACGATTTTCGATCTCAACACCAAACAGCCAGTGAATGTCGATCGCAAAACCCGCTTTGACGAGCCGTTTAACGTGACCGACGGGCAGTCCGATCTCGCTCAGCTTAACGCGGAGTATCGCCTCAACAGCCAGTGGACCGCGAAGTTCGACTACAGCTACACCCAGGATAAATACAGCGACAACCAGGCCCGCGTTATGGCCTACGATTCAAAAACCGGCACCCTGACCCGCCGGGTGGATGCGACCCAGGGCTCGACCCAGCGCATGCACAGCACCCGTGCGGATCTGCAGGGCAACGTGGATATCGCGGGCTTTTATAATGAGATCCTCACCGGCGTGTCGTATGAAAATTACGATCTGCTGCGCACGGACATGATGCGCTGTAAGAACGTCAAAGGTTTCAATATCTATAATCCGGTTTACGGCAAACTCGACGAGTGTACAACCGTCTCCGCCGCTGACAGCGACCAGACGCTCAAGCAGGAGAGCTACTCGGCCTACGCGCAGGATGCCCTGTACCTGACGGATAAATGGATCGCCGTCGCCGGGCTACGCTACCAGTATTACACCCAGTACGCGGGCAAAGGCCGTCCGTTTAACGTCAATACCGACAGCCGCGACGAGCAGTGGACGCCAAAGCTGGGGCTGGTTTACAAACTGACGCCAGCAGTCTCGCTGTTTGCCAACTACTCGCAGACGTTTATGCCGCAGTCGTCCATTGCGAGCTACATTGGCGACCTGCCGCCGGAAACGTCGAATGCGTATGAAGTGGGCGCAAAGTTTGACCTGTGCGAAGGTGTTACCGCCAACATTGCGCTGTTTGATATTCACAAGCGCAACGTGCTGTACACTGAAAGCATTGGGGGCGAAACCATCGCCAAAACCGCGGGCCGCGTGCGCTCTCAGGGCGTAGAGGTGGATCTTGCGGGGTCGCTGACGGAGAACACCAACATTATCGCCAGCTACGGCTATACCGACGCGAAAGTGCTGGAGGACCCGGATTACGCGGGTAAACCGCTGCCGAACGTGCCGCGCCACACCGGCTCCCTGTTCCTGACCTACGATATTCACAATGCGTTTGCCGGGAATACCCTGACGCTCGGCGGCGGCGGGCACGGCGTTAGCCGTCGCTCGGCAACCAACGGTGCGGATTATTATCTGCCGGGCTATTTCGTAGCGGATGCGTTTGCGGCGTATAAGATGAAGCTGCAGTATCCGGTGACGCTGCAGGTGAACGTGAAAAACCTGTTTGATAAGACCTACTACACGTCGTCCATTGCGACCAACAACCTGGGCAACCAGATTGGCGATCCGCGCGAGGTGCAGTTTACGGTGAAGATGGAGTTTTGACGTAAAAAAGCCCGGTGTCGCTAGCGCTTACCGGGCCTACGATCCATCCCCTCTCCCTGGGGGAGAGGGTTAGGGTGAGGGCATCAGGCCTCGATATCCGCCATATCGCCTTTCTCCTGCAGCCAGTTACGTCGGTCTTCCGAACGTTTTTTGGCAAGGAGCATATCCATCACGGCGTTGGTTTGCTGTTCGTCTTCGTCGCTGATCGTCAGTTGCACCAGGCGACGCGTGTTCGGATCCAGGGTCGTTTCGCGCAGCTGCATCGGGTTCATTTCGCCCAGCCCTTTAAAGCGCTGCACGTTTGGTTTGCCCTTCTTACGCTTAAGCTGCTCCAGCACGCCCGCCTTCTCTTCTTCCGTCAGCGCGTAGTAAACCTCTTTGCCAAGGTCGATACGGTACAGCGGCGGCAGCGCAACGTGGACGTGGCCGTTTTTCACCAGCGTGCGGAAGTGCTTCACGAACAGCGCGCACAGCAGCGTGGCGATATGCAGACCATCGGAGTCCGCATCCGCGAGGATACAGATCTTGCCGTAGCGCAGCTGGCTCAGATCCTCGCTGTCCGGATCGATACCGATCGCAACGGAGATATCATGCACTTCCTGCGAGGCCAGCACTTCGTCTGAAGAGACTTCCCAGGTGTTCAGGATCTTACCCTTGAGTGGCATGATCGCCTGATATTCACGATCGCGCGCCTGCTTTGCCGACCCGCCCGCCGAGTCCCCTTCCACGAGGAACAGCTCGGTACGGTTGAGATCCTGTGCGGTACAGTCGGCCAGCTTGCCCGGCAGCGCAGGGCCGCTGGTCAGCTTTTTACGCACCACTTTTTTGGCGGCGCGCAGACGACGCTGGGCGCTGGAAATGGCCATTTCAGCCAGCATCTCAGCCGCCTGAACGTTCTGGTTCAGCCACAGGGTAAACGCATCTTTCACCACGCCGGAGACGAACGCCGCGCACTGACGTGAGGAGAGACGCTCTTTAGTCTGACCGGCAAACTGCGGATCCTGCATTTTCACGGAGAGCACGTAGGCGCAGCGATCCCAGATATCTTCCGCCGACAGCTTCACGCCGCGCGGCAGAATGTTGCGGTATTCGCAGAACTCGCGCATCGCGTCCAGCAGACCCTGACGCAGGCCGTTGACGTGCGTACCGCCGAGCATGGTCGGGATCAGGTTGACGTAGCTCTCAGTCAGCAGCTCGCCGCCTTCCGGCAGCCACAGCAGCGCCCAGTCCACGGCTTCGGTATCGCCGCTAAAGTTACCGACGAACGGTTTTTCCGGCAGCGTCGGCAGGCCGTTTACCGCTTCGCACAGGTAGTCGTTCAGACCATCGGCGTAGCACCAGGTCTGCTCGGTGTTGTTGACGTGGTCTTTAAAGGTGATTTCCACGCCCGGACAGAGCACTGCTTTGGCTTTCAGCAGGTGCGTCAGGCGAGAAACGGAAAAACGTGGGCTGTCGAAGAAGCTTTCGTCAGGCCAGAAGTGGACGCTGGTACCGGTGTTGCGTTTACCGCACGTGCCGACGACCTGCAGATCCTGCACCTTTTCACCGTTTTCAAAGGCGATGTTGTACACCTGACCGTCGCGGCGGACGTTGACTTCCACGCGTTTGGACAGGGCGTTCACCACGGAAATCCCCACGCCGTGCAGGCCGCCAGAGAACTGATAGTTTTTGTTGGAGAACTTACCGCCCGCGTGCAAACGGCAGAGGATCAGCTCAACGGCGGGCACGCCCTCTTCCGGGTGGATATCCACCGGCATGCCGCGACCGTCGTCGATAACTTCCAGCGACTGATCGGCATGCAGGATGACGTCAACGCGTTTGGCATGGCCCGCCAGCGCTTCGTCCACACTGTTATCAATAACTTCCTGGCCCAGATGGTTTGGGCGCGTCGTATCGGTGTACATCCCCGGGCGGCGGCGAACCGGCTCAAGCCCGGTGAGGACCTCAATGGCATCAGCGTTATAGGTTTGCGTCATGATTTAAACTAGCAATTCGCATTGATTGTCAGTGGCTGTGCAGTCCAAGAAAATCGACAATCTGGGTGAAATGATTCTCAAAGCCCGTGAAAGCATGGTTTCCGCCCTCTTCTATAGTCTGGCGGCAGGAGGCGTAGTATGCCACTGCCTGGCGGTAATCCAGCACTTCATCACCCGTCTGCTGCAGCAGCCAGATGAGATCCGGCGCTTCAAGCGGGTCGACCTGCATAACTTTGAGATCGTAAATATGGCGTGACTCTAGCACATATTGCTGCCCGGTGTAGGGGTTCTCGTTTTCACCAAGAAAGTCCCTCAGCAACTCAAACGGCCGAACCGCCGGATTAACCACAACGGCCGGCAGCATAAAGCATTGTGAGAGCCAGGTGGCATAGTATCCGCCCAGCGATGAGCCGACCACGCCAAACGATTCACCGCCGTGTTCAAGCACGATCGATTCGAGCATTTCCGCCGCCTCTGCCGGGTATGGCGGCAGCTGCGGGATGATCATCTCAACATGGGGGTGATGCTCGCTCAGCCACTGGCGAAACTGCGTCGCTTTTGCGGAGCGCGGCGAGCTGTTGAATCCGTGCAGATAAAGAAGCGTAGACATCAGTAGCCTTCTGAAGCGGTATCCGGTCGGAACTCTGCGCCCGCCAGGCGGCAGACTTCCGTGGTCAGCGTGCCGTCGGCATGCAGTTCCAGCCAGCGCCAGCCCGGCGCGATGGTATCCAGCGTAAAGTTGGCGCAGTGCGGCTTAAACTGCACGCAGGTCGACGGCGTCGCCAGCATGCGGCGTCCGTTCCAGTCGAGATCCTGTTCCTGATGAATGTGCCCGCACAG
This sequence comes from Enterobacter asburiae, assembly GCA_011754535.1. Lineage (NCBI taxonomy): Bacteria > Pseudomonadati > Pseudomonadota > Gammaproteobacteria > Enterobacterales > Enterobacteriaceae > Enterobacter > Enterobacter asburiae. Next base: position 4,117,500 of record JAAQVN010000001.1, read on the forward strand.
CAGATTTTTCACCCGTGGGAATTTCGCCAGCACGCTATCCAGCGCCGCGGAGTTGCGCAGGCTGTGTTGATCCAGCCAGCTGCAGCCCGCCGGTAGCGGATGATGATGAAGTAACAGCAGGGTGTGACGTTCAGGCTCAGCAGCCAGTTTGGTCTCAAGCCAGTCGAGCTGAAACTCGCTTAACTCACCGTGCGGGACGCCAAACACCTGGCTGTCCAGCAGCAGGATCTGCCACTGTTCACCCGCAAAAACACATTTCGCCGGAGAAATTCCCGCATCCTGAAGGGCGCTGTACATCGCGGGCTGGAAGTCATGGTTTCCGGGCAGCCAGACGCAGGGCACGCTAAAGCTCGCGATGCCTTCAGCAAAATGCTGGTAGGCCGCGGAGGATTGGTCCTGCGCCAGATCGCCCGTTGCGACAATCAGGTCGCAGTCGCGATGTTCAGCGTGAATGGCGCTCAGTACCGCCTGATAACTCTCCCAGGTATTAACCCCAAGCAAAGTTTCATGCTTTTCGGCAAAAAGGTGGGTATCGGTGATTTGTAATATCCTGACTGGCGCCCCACCAGCAACAGTCAGGTTCAACAGGCTTTCCAAATGGTGTCCTTAGGTAGGTTTATGACGCTAACAAACCGGAATCGCCATTGCTCCATGTGCTAAACAATATCTTAGCCAGTCGGCTAAAAACTGGTTAATTTGATGCTTTTCGTCGCGTTGATGCAACTTTTTATTCGGATAATCATACCGCGCCTTGAAGCGAAAGATCTGCTGACTTGAACACACTTCAGCGACCATCGCGTCGTGATAGAGACGCACCGTCATAGACGGCAGGCTCCAGTAGCTGATGCTGGGTGCCGTTTGCTCAATGTCCACCAGCGTAGTGTAGCGCGTTGATTCTGTTATCGTTAACCGATACTGCGCGTTGCTCACCTGATAGCTTACCGTTTCGCCGGGTGCGTCGTTTCTCGGCAGCAGGCGGCGCAGCTGGGCGAAATTGGTTTCGCACAGGCGCATCATTTCTGGGAAGTCAGGCGTATAGCGCTTCATTTTTTCCACTCGTTTCGTAATGTCTGATAATGCAGCTGCAGCCATTGCAGGGCGATGACAGACGCTGCGTTGTCGATTAAACCCTCTTCTACCCACTGATAAGCCTGCTCCCGGCTCACCACATGAACCCGAATATCTTCGTTTTCATCAGCCAGACCGTGAATACCTTCTGCGGTCGTGGCGTCCACTTCGCCCACCATAATGGACAAGCGCTCGCTGGTGCCCCCCGGGCTTGCCAGATAACTCAACACCGGTTTTGTGCGGCCAACCACCAGCCCGGCCTCTTCCAGCGCCTCGCGACGGGCGACGTCTTCAACTGACTCGCCCTCTTCGATCATCCCGGCCACCATCTCCAGCAGCCACGGGCTTTCGCTGGTGTCATACGCGGCAATGCGGATCTGCTCCACCAGCACGACTTCGTCACGCACTGGGTCAAAGGGTAGCAAGACAGCCGCATGCCCGCGCTCAAAAATTTCACGTCTGATTTCGCCGCTCATTTCGCCGTTAAACAGGCGATGCCTGAAACGGTAAAGATCCATCGAAAAAAAACCGCTATAAAGCGTTTCTCGTGCAATAATTTCTACATCGTTTTTGGCGAATGTCACGGGCAACTTTTCTGGTTTTTGCATGAGTCGAGTCCTGGTAGCAATGGTGATGAAATTGTGAATTTCAAGGCTGTTTGGCTGCCGTTTGTAAGGCTATATGGTAGATTGGTGCAAATTACCGCCAGATGGCACGTAACGCCAACCTTTTGGTGTGGATGATTCTGTTAGAATCGGCAATTATTTTTTAATTAGATCAGCGCTAATACTGCTTCACAACAAGGAATGCAAATGAAGAAATTGCTCCCCATCCTTATCGGCCTGAGCCTGACGGGCTTCAGTGCAATGAGCCAGGCGGAAAACCTGTTACAGGTCTACCAGCAGGCACGTCTGGGCAACCCTGATTTACGTAAATCAGCGGCCGATCGTGATGCTGCGTTTGAAAAGATTAACGAAGCGCGTAGCCCACTGCTGCCGCAGTTAGGTTTAGGTGCAGATTATACCTACAGCAACGGTTTCCGCGACGCTAACGGCGTTAACTCCAATGCTACCAGCGCCTCACTGCAATTAACACAGACGCTGTTTGATATGTCCAAATGGCGCGCCCTGACCCTGCAGGAAAAGAGCGCGGGCATCCAGGATGTGACCTATCAGACCGACCAGCAGACTCTGATCCTGAATACTGCAACCGCGTACTTCAACGTGCTGAGCGCCATTGACGCGCTCTCCTACACCGAAGCGCAGAAACAGGCGATCTACCGCCAGTTAGATCAAACCACCCAGCGCTTCAACGTGGGTCTGGTGGCGATCACCGACGTACAGAACGCCCGTTCACAGTACGACACCGTGCTGGCTAACGAAGTGACCGCGCGTAACAACCTCGACAACGCGCTGGAATCCCTGCGTCAGGTGACCGGAAATTACTACCCTGAGCTGGCGTCCCTGAACGTGGACAGCTTCAAAACGGATAAGCCGCAGGCCGTTAACGCCCTGCTGAAAGAGGCGGAAAACCGCAACCTGACGTTGCTGCAGGCGCGTCTGAGCCAGGACCTGGCCCGCGAGCAAATCCGTCAGGCGCAGGATGGCCATCTGCCAACTCTGAGCCTGAGCGCGTCGACCGGCGTCTCTGATACCACCTATAGCGGCTCTAAGACCAACTCCGCTCAGTATGACGACAGCAATATGGGTCAGAACAAAGTGGGCCTGAGCTTCTCCCTGCCGCTGTATCAGGGCGGGATGGTTAATTCCCAGGTGAAACAGGCGCAGTACAACTTTGTTGGCGCGAGCGAGCAGCTGGAAAGCGCGCACCGCAACGTGGTGCAGACCGTTCGCTCCTCCTTCAACAACGTCAACGCCTCCATCAGCAGCATCAATGCCTATAAACAGGCCGTGGTGTCTGCACAGAGCTCCCTGGACGCGATGGAAGCCGGTTACTCCGTGGGTACCCGCACCATCGTTGACGTTCTCGACGCGACCACCACGCTGTACAACGCGAAGCAGCAACTCTCAAGCGCGCGTTACCAGTACCTGATTAACCAGCTGAACATCAAGCAGGCGCTCGGTACGCTGAACGAGCAGGATCTGCAGATGCTGAACAGCGCGCTGGGCAAACCGGTCTCCACCTCTCCGGACAGCGTTGCGCCGGAGAACCCGGAGCAGGTTGCCGCCGTTGATAACTTCAACGCTAACGGCAGCGAGCCTGCTGCACAGCCAGCGGCAGCGCGTACTACTACTACGTCCGCCAGCAAAGGCTCTAACCCGTTCCGTAACTAAAGTTGTTATCACGCCCTCTCCCACCGGGAGAGGGCGCATCTGCATCCCCTCGAACGTAAGCCAACGTAAAGATCCCCCTGATTCCGCCTCTCTTCGCTTCATTTTCAACCACTCATCCACTATCCTGAGCGTTATTACCACTGGGTCCTGGAAGACAAACATGAAACGGACAAAAACGATCAATCACGCGTCGTTCCGCAAAAGCTGGAACGCACGTCACCTCACCCCTGTTGCGCTGGCAGTAACCGCTGTCTTTATGCTGGCAGGCTGTGAGAAAAACGACGAAACGGTATCGCTGTATCAAAACGCGGACGACTGCTCTGCCGCAACCGGCCAGGCAGCAGAATGTAAAACCGCCTACACCAACGCGCTGAAAGAAGCGGAACGCACCGCGCCAAAATACGCCTCACGCGAAGACTGCGTGGCGGAATTTGGTGAAGGTCAGTGTCAGCAGACACCGGCTCAGGCAGGTACTGCGCCGGAAAATCAGGCGCAGGCGCAGTCCAGCGGCAGCTTCTGGATGCCACTAATGGCAGGCTACATGATGGGCCGCCTGATGGGTGGCGGTGCGGGCTATCAGCAGCAACCGCTGTTTAGCTCGAAAAACCCGGCCAGCCCGGCTTATGGTCAATATACCGATGCCAGTGGCAAAGGCTACGGCGCAGCGACGCCGGGCCGCACCGTGACCGTTCCGAAAACCGCGATGGCGCCGAAGCCTGCAACCACCAGCACCATCACCCGCGGTGGGTTCGGTGAGTCTGTGGCGAAACAGACCAGCATGCAGCGTAGTGCAACAGGCACTTCTACTCGCTCAATGGGCGGCTGATCATGGAACGAGTCGGTATTACCGAGCGCCCGGACTGGCGCGAAAAAGCCACCGAATACGGTTTTAACTTTCACACCATGTACGGGGAGCCGTACTGGTGTGAAGATGCTTACTACAAACTGACGCTCGACCAGGTGGAAAAACTGGAAGAGGTGACGGCCGAGCTGCACCAGATGTGCCTGAAGGTTGTGGAAAAAGTCATCGACAGCGACGCGCTGATGACCAAATTCCGTATTCCGAAGCACACCTGGAGTTTCGTCCGGCAGTCGTGGAAAACAAATCAGCCCTCGCTTTACTCTCGCCTCGATCTGGCGTGGGACGGCATGGGTGAACCGAAGCTGTTAGAAAACAACGCAGATACGCCAACCTCCCTTTATGAAGCGGCGTTCTTCCAGTGGATTTGGCTGGAAGATCAGATGAACGCCGGAAACCTGCCGGAAGGCAGCGACCAGTTCAACAGCCTGCAGGAAAAGCTGATTGAGCGTTTTGCCGAGCTGCGGGAGCAGTTTGGCTTCAACCTGCTGCATCTTGCCTGCTGCCGCGACACGGAAGAAGACCGTGGTACGGTTCAGTATCTGCAGGACTGCGCTGCTGAAGCTGAAGTGGCGACCGAGTTCCTCTATATCGAGGATATCGGCCTGGGGGAAAAAGGTCAGTTTACGGATATGCAGGATCAGGTGATCAGCAACCTGTTCAAGCTCTATCCGTGGGAATACATGCTGCGCGAAATGTTCTCCACCAAGCTGGAAGACGCGGGCGTGCGCTGGCTGGAACCGGCATGGAAGAGCATTATCTCTAATAAAGCCCTGCTGCCGATGCTGTGGGAGATGTTCCCGAACCATCCTAACCTGCTGCCAGCTTATTTTGCGGAAGATGATTTCCCGCCGATGGAAAAATACGTCGTTAAGCCGATTTTTTCCCGCGAAGGGGCGAACGTCTCAATTATCGAAAACGGTAAAACGCTGGAAGCGGTTGAAGGACCGTACGGCGAAGAAGGAATGATCGTCCAGGAATTCTGGCAACTGCCGAAGTTTGGCGACAGCTATACGCTGATTGGCAGCTGGCTCATCAACGATCGGCCCGCCGGGATTGGCATTCGCGAAGACCGCGCGCTGATCACCCAGGATCTGTCGCGGTTTTATCCGCATATCTTTGTGGAGTAAGACTGCGGCCTGGTGCCCTCACCCCAGCCCTCTCCCACTGGGAGAGGGTGCAAACACTAAAAACGGCAACCTGAGGTTGCCGTTTTGCTTTTATTATCCCACCTGCACCGACAGCATACTCAAACTGCCCATCTCAATGCCGTCAACCGGAATAGTAACCGGCTCCTGACCGTCCCATGCGCCCAGAACATAAAGCAGCGGCAGGAAGTGTTCCGGCGTCGGGTTAGAAAGCGAACCGCCTTCGTGATCCAGATAGTTCACCAGCGGATGCTCCTCAACCGGGCCTTGCCAGGTCAGATTCGCTTTGACGTAGTCGTTAAAAGCGGCCGCCCACGGGTAAGGCGTATTCTCACCGTGCCAGCGCGCCGTGCGCAGGTTATGCACCACGTTGCCGCTTGCCACCAGCATGATGCCTTCATCACGCAGGTTCGTCAGCTTGCGGCCCATCTCCAGATGCCAGGCTGCCGGTTTAGTGCTATCGATGCTCAACTGCACCATCGGGATATCCGCATCGGGGTACATTTTTATCAGCACGCCCCACGAGCCGTGGTCAAAGCCCCAGGCTTCTTTATCCAGCGTGACCGGGACAGGAGCCAGCAAATCCACCAGCTTTTGCGCCAGCTCAGGCGATCCTGGAGCCGGATAATGCGTATCGTACAGCGCCTGCGGGAAGCCGCCGAAATCATGAATGGTCTTTGGTGCTTTCATGGCGGTCACGCCAGTGCCACGGGTGAACCAGTGCGCAGACACCACCACAATCGCCTTCGGTCGCGGCAGCGTCTCGCCCAGATGACGCCAGGTACGGGTATAGACGTTGTCTTCCAGAACGTTCATTGGGCTACCGTGGCCTAAAAACAGGGCCGGCATACGGGAAGAAGACATGGTGGTATCCTTAGAGAAGATGTCAATTTGATGGTTCTACATTACGCGCATTCAGATAAAGATGAACGCAGATAACCATGAAGATCATCATCAGGAAATTTGAATGTTTTCACGTTTAATTAAGGCATTCTCATTAGACTTTACTGTCAGGATGTGACATAAAGATAAAACTAAAATCTTTACCAGTAATTGGTATCAATTATTGTCAATTTTTACCGGCTAAAAAATATGTCAAAAAAAGTAACATTATTATCGCAGACCCGTGCCTAAATAATGAAAACCAGCCTACACTTACATTCATCAGATGCTATATATCAAGATGTACTTAAAATAAGTTTAAGCTATAGTAATCGCATTCTCTCTCCGTCCTCCCGTATACTTAATTTGCATCCTGAAATTAATATTCAGAGTATGAATTCATTTGAAAAAGGATATTTTCATGTATATGGGTAAAAAAGTACTGTTAGCGGTTGCGATGGCTGCCATTGTATCGAGTTCTGCCTTCGCGGAAGAACAGGGTTCCGGCAAAATTAAATTTAAAGGCGTGGTTATTGATGCACCATGCAGCATTGCACCGGACAGCGTTGACAAAGAAGTTGACCTGGGTGAAGTGACCACTGCCGTTATTAATGCCAACAAAAAGTCTACTGCTGTTCCGGTTGATATTAACCTGGAAAACTGCCAGCTTGACGATCCTGCTGATGAGACCGACACGCCAATTACCAAAGTCGATGTCACCTTCACCAGCGCAGCAACAGACGCGACTGACACCAGTCTCATGACCAACACCTATGCCAGCGGCGCACAGAACGTGGGCGTTCGTTTGCTGGATAACGCCGAATCCAACATCACGCTGGGCGCGGCTAATGAAGTTGATCTGCTGGCAGGCTCCACTACTCAAACGCTGCACTTTAAAGCGTTAATGGAAGTGCCTGCAGGTAAAACCGCGACTGCCGGCCAGGTAGAAGCCACCGCCAACTATGTGCTGATGTACAAATAATACTACGCGACAAAACAGACCGACTGGCTTAATGCGTCAGTCGGTCCGCAACATTATTTTGAGTAACAGGATGATGACATATAAATTACAAAAAACAATCATCATTGCGTCCCTGTTAATGACGAAATTCACCTACGCCACTGAATTTAATATCAATGCCATTGATAAAGACCAGCGAGGCAGCGTCGATCTTTCTCTTTTTAAAGATGAAATAGCCGTCATACCCGGAAGCTATTTTGTTACCGTTTCTATTAATGACGTTCCACTGGCGAACGGATGGCAGCTTAACTGGAAAGCGTTTAATGATTCAGTACAGGTATGTATTCCGTCTGAACTGGCTGATACCTTTGCACTAAAAGATGATATTCGTAACGCTTTACCCGAAAAAGACGGATGCATTGATTTCACCTCCCGGCCCGATATTACCTTTACGTTTGAGCAAACAACCCAAACGTTAAAAGTTACCGTTCCGCAGGCATGGCTGCAGTATCGTGCCGCTGACTGGATGCCTCCCTCCACATGGGACAACGGCGTGCCGGGCGTATTGCTGGATTACAACCTGTTCGCCAGCCATTACCAGCCCAATAACGGATCGGCCTCGGATAACGCCAACACCTACGGGACCGCCGGTGCCAATATGGGGCCATGGCGGTTGCGCAGCGATTATCAGTACTCACAAACGCATACTGACGCCGGCTCTGAACATGACGGACGTTTTTCCCGTGTTTACATGTTCCGCCCCTTGCCTTCACTCGGGGCGAAGTTGACCCTTGGCGAAACGGATTTTCAGTCTGCCATTTTTGATGCGTTTACCTATACCGGCGCCTCCCTGATCAGCGATGAACGCATGCTACCATGGTCCCTGCGGGGTTACGCGCCACAAATTATCGGGATTGCGCAAACCAACGCGACGGTCACGGTCAGCCTGGCCGATCGCGTGATCTATCAAAGTAAAGTTCCGCCGGGACCGTTTGTTATTCAGGATCTTAACCAGTCGGTACAGGGCACGCTGGACGTCAAGGTGACAGAAGAGGATGGGCGCGTCAGCACCTTCCAGGTCTCGGCAGAATCGGTGCCGTTTTTAACGCGTAAAGGTCAGGTTCGCTATAAGCTGGCGGCCGGAAAAGCGCGAAAAGACGCGTCTCATGACGTTGAAGATAACGCCTTTATGAGCGGTGAATTATCCTGGGGTATGCTGTCACAAACCTCCCTTTATGGCGGTTCGCTCGCCGATGGCGATCGTTACCGGTCCGTTGCCGCCGGGATCGGACAAAATATGGAGTACCTGGGCGCCCTCTCTTTTGACGTGACGCAGGCGACCAGCCGGTTGCCCAATCAGAATAGCCAGACAGGTTACAGCTACCGCTTTAACTACAGTAAACGTTTCGATACCACCGGTAGCCAGCTTACGCTCGCCAGCTATCGCTACTCAGACCCGCAGTTTCTCAGCTACGCCCGTTTTCTGGATGATGACGATAATGACCGCCAGTCAGAAAAACAGACGCTCAGCGTGACGGCAAGCCAGTACATTTCAGCGCTATCGCTCAACCTCTATGTCAACATGCTGCGTCAAACCTGGTGGAATGACACCCCCTCAACAACGGGCAGCGTGACAGCAGGCTATAACTTTGACATTGGTCGCTGGAAAAACCTGGGCGTCACCGTGTCGTGGAGTAAAACGCACTATGAAGACGAAGACGACGATACGCAGTTCTACCTCTCACTGAGCGTACCGCTCGACCCCGATCATCGTCTGAATTACGACCTGCGTAACGGCGACAGTCTGAGCCAGAACGTTTCGTGGTATGACACATCAGACCGCAACAATACCTGGGGTGTTTCCGCAGGTACCGAGAGCGAGAAATCAGATGCCGGCGCGCAGGTGAGCGGTAACTATCAACATTATTCTCCATATGGCGACCTGAATCTCTCCGGGAGTTATAAGGCTAATGAATACAACTCCCTGAGTGCCAGCTGGAATGGCTCCTTCACCTCAACGGCCAAAGGCGCTGCGCTGCATCGTCGCAGCTACGGTAACGAGCCGCGTGTGATGGTCAGTACCGACGGCGTAGGCAACATCCCGCTGAACATGTCGCGGGATGAAACCAACCGCTTTGGCATTGGCGTTTTACCGTCCATTTCCAGCTATTCGCCCTCCAGCGTGCAGGTCAATATGAACAATCTGCCCGACGGCGTAGACGTGGACACCCGCGTTGTGACTTCAACCTGGACAGAGGGCGCCATCGGGTACCGTCAAATTGCAACCCGCGCAGGCAACGATATTACAGGCATCTTACGTACGCCGTCCGGCGCGCCGCCGCTGGGGGCGATTGTTCGCCTGCTGGATAACGATCGACAGATTGGAATGGTCGCCGATGATGGCCACGTCTGGCTGGGCGCCGTAGAGCCAGAACAGCAGTTCCGCGTAACGTGGGGAGACAATCAGCAGTGTCGCTTCGCGTTACCTTCACAACTCGAAAACAGTATGCAGTTGATACTGCCATGTCAGTAAGAAATCATGATGAAATTCACCCTACTTAAAAACCTGTGCCTGATGCTTATCGGCACCGCATTTGCCAGCCACGCAGCCGTTAACCTGGACCGCACGCGCATTGTCTTCCCGGAAAGCGACAAGGCCAGCAGCCTGAAGATAGAAAACCAGAGCAAAGCGCTACCCTATCTGGCGCTCTCCTGGATTGAAGATGAGAAAGGCCGCAAGGAGGATACGCACTTCATGGCGCTGCCTCCGATTCAACGCATTGAAGCGGGCTCCGCGTCGCAGGTCAGGATCGTTAAGCAAGCGGCCACCGGCCAGTTGCCAAAAGACAGGGAATCCCTGTTCTATTTCAACCTGCGCGAAGTGCCGCCAAAAAGCACCAGCGCCAGCGAAGAGCGCAGCGTCATGCAGGTGGCGATGCAGAGCAGGATCAAACTGTTCTGGCGTCCTAAAGCAATTACCAAAAAGCCCGGCGAGCAGGCAGAAATGCGGATGGAAATTTCAGCCACCGCGAAAGGGCTGACTATACATAACCCGACGCCGTACTACATCACCCTGGCCTGGCTCAGTAAGAATGCCAAAACCATGCTGCCGGGCTTTGACAGCCTGATGCTTGCACCCTTCGCAACGGCAACAACCTCTACCGGTGACTACCACGGTAATTATTACAGCATCGGCTATATCGACGATTACGGTGCGTTGAAAAAGGTCGACGTGCAGTGCGTGGGTACAGCGCAGTGCAAACTTACCGAACGGAAGATCGAAAAAGATGCGAAATCTCGCTAATGTCCTGTTTATTTTGCTGGTTTCTGCACTGCCGTTAAAAGAGGCGCTGGCGCTGGACTGCTATCTGGGCGGCTCCGGCGGTCCCGTTGAGGAGACCAAAACCATCTCGCCGTTCGCCATTCCCAGCAATGCGCAGGTGGGCGAAAAAATTTGGGAATCAGATGACATCAAAATTCCGGTGACATGCAACCACAACGTTGTCGGCGGTTTTGAACAAGAAGATATCTTCGCCTGGGTAAACCCTTATCCTGCCGCATCGGATCCCTATTATGAACTGGGCGTGACCTATGAAGGGATGGATTACGATGCAACCGGCCAGCCTAACGGCGTCGATACCCGCCAGTGTCTGGACAACCAAAACATCACGATTTATACCCCGGCGCAGATCCGGCAGATGGGCTGGGAAAACCTGATCTGCTCCGGTAACCCGGACGATATCCATACCTCGCGCACCTTTGTTGCTCGCCTGCGCTTATACGTCAAAATCAAAGCGATGCCGCCCCACGGCTACGTCAGCTCCCTGGGCGATTACATCGTTGTCCAGTTTGACGGAAAAGGCGGCGTGAACCAGATGTCGGACGCGAAAAACCTCAAATATCACATCAACGGTCTGCAAAACATTACCGTGCTGGATTGTGGGGCGACGTTCAGTATTTTCCCGGAGAATCAGGAGATTGATTTTGGCACCTTCAGCGCGCGCGATATTGTGAATCAGCAGACGCGTAGACGAACCTTTTCGGTGAAGACGACGAAGGTGCAGGATGCACAATGTTCAGATGGGTTCAAAATGGATTCGTCGTTCTATACTACGGAATCGCTCACCGCTGAGGACACGGCATTACTTATTGGGAATGGCTTGCAGTTGAGAATACTCAACGGCACTCAGCCCTACACCTTTAACCACTATGAAGAATATGCCGATTTTACGGGCAGCACGCTGCAATATCAGCAGGATTACACCGCAGAGTTGTCACCCGTAGAAGGAAAAGCTATCCAGTCCGGTCCTTTCGAAACCGTGGTGTTATTCAAAATTAACTATCATTAGCAACAAAAAAGCCGGGTTTCCCCGGCTTTTTCACATCAGCAACTTCAGCTGGCTTTGCGCTCGTGCGCCTGGCGGTACTCCACCAGATCTTCAATCGTCACCACCGGCATGTTGTGCAGACGCGCAAAGGTGATGCACTCCGGCGCGCGCGCCATGGTGCCGTCATCATTGGTGAGTTCGCACAGTACGCCAGCCGGTTTGAAGCCAGCCAGCGTCACCAGATCGATGGTCGCTTCGGTGTGGCCACCACGGGTCAGCACGCCTCCCGGCTGCGCACGCAGCGGGAAGACGTGGCCTGGACGATGGAGATCGGATGGTTTTGCGTCATCGGCAATCGCTGCACGCACGGTCGTCAGACGGTCAGCCGCCGACACACCGGTAGTCACGCCATGGGCCGCTTCAATGGTCACGGTAAAGCCGGTTCCGAAGGCGCTGGTGTTGTTTTCAACCATCATCGGCAGATCGAGCTGCTGGCGGCGGTCTTCGGTAATACACAGGCATACGATGCCGCTGCCGTGACGGATGGTCAGCGCCATCTGCTCAACGGTCATGTTTTCGGCGGCAAAAATCATGTCGCCTTCGTTTTCACGGTTTTCATCGTCAAGCACCATCACACCGCGGCCTTCGCGCAGTGCATCCAGTGCATGTTCAACACGTTGAATTGAAGTGCCAAAAGAGGAAAGTAGCGTCTGATTCATGGTAAAAAAACCTCATTAACTTTATGGTTACCAGAATCAGGGCAGTCTTAGGAGCGCCGAACAAGCGGCAAAAAAATAACGTGAGCGGGCCATGCCCGACTGGATCGTTACTCTCTCCCATCCGGACTCTAACCGTCGGCCCCGGAATTACACCGGATCTGCTGACCTTTGAGAATTCACTCAAAGCGCTCGCGGGCTTTCAGCATGACGCTGATTTACCGCCGGTGGGGAATTTCGCCCCGCCCTGAGAATAAGCAAGATAACTATAACGCTATTGATTAACCTGGGCAATGCATAAGCTTCAAACAAATCTGCTTTATCCTGGGTCATGACGCGCTACAATGTTCATCAACACCGACTTATCAAGGGAAGCCATTATGATTGACCCGAAAAAAATTGAGCAGATCGCGCGTCAGGTTCATGAGTCCATGCCGAAAGGCATTCGTGAATTTGGTGATGACGTAGAAAAGAAAATCCGCCAGACGCTGCAGGCGCAGCTGGTTCGCCTTGATTTAGTCAGCCGCGAAGAGTTTGACGTGCAGACCCAGGTTCTGCTGCGCACCCGCGAGAAGCTGGCGCTGCTGGAACAGCGTCTGACCGAGCTGGAAAACCGTAATGCACCGGAAGAAGTGAAGCCAGCACCGGCTATTCCACCGGTGGACGACCAGGAGTAAGTGCGGCCTGTTGTGCCCGGTGGCGGCTACGCCTTACCGGGCCTACATGAACGCGCAGGTCGGGTAAGGCGCAGCCGCCACCCGACATAAAAAAACGGGCCAACAGGCCCGTTTTTTACTGACTGTCTTTCTGGATCTTCTTGATGATGTTGGTGGTTGAGCACCCGTCCTCAAAGTTGAGCACCATCACTTCACCGCCGTTGGCCCAGACCTCTTCGCTGCCCGCGATTTGCTCCGGTTTGTAATCCCCGCCTTTTACCAGCAGGTCCGGCAGAATGCCGGCAATCAGGCGCTGCGGGGTGTCTTCTTCAAACGACACCACCCAGTCCACCGCTTCCAGCGCGCCGAGCACGATCATACGCTGCTCCAGTGGGTTCACCGGACGCGTTTCGCCCTTCAGGCGCTTCGTCGACGCATCGCTGTTGACCGCCACAATCAGGCGGTCGCCCAGCTTGCGCGCGTTCGCCAGATACGACACGTGGCCCGCGTGCAGAATGTCAAACACGCCGTTGGTCATCACCACTTTTTCACCACGCTTGCGCGCGGCGGCAACGGCCACCTTCAGCTCGTCTTCGGTCATGACGCCAAAACCGGTGTCGGCGCGGCCGCGCACCGCGTTTTCCAGTTCGATTGGCGAAACAGTTGAGGTACCCAGTTTCCCCACCACCACGCCCGCCGCGGCGTTAGCGAAGTAGCATGCCTCTTCCAGGGAGTTACCCGCTGCCAGCGTCGCCGCCAGCACGCCGATCACCGTATCGCCGGCACCGGTCACGTCGTACACTTCCTGCGCCTGGGTTGGCATATGCAGCGGCGCCTTGCCCGGCTGCAGCAGCGTCATCCCCTGCTCGGAGCGGGTCACCAGCAGCGCAGAGAGCTCGAAGTCAGCAATGATCTTCATGCCGCGCTCAACCAGTTCGTCTTCCGATTTACACTTGCCCGCCACCGCTTCAAACTCGGAGAGGTTTGGCGTCAGCAGCGTCGCGCCACGATAGCGCTCAAAATCGGTGCCTTTCGGGTCGATCAGCACCGGTACGCTGGCTTTACGCGCCAGCTGAATCATCGTCTTCACACTGGCCAGCGCGCCTTTGGCGTAGTCGGACAGCACCAGCGCGCCGATATTGCCCAGCGCCTGGTTGATACGCTCGTGCAGCGGCTCGGGGTCAACGCCTTCGAAACCTTCTTCAAAATCGAGTCGGATCAGCTGCTGGTTGCGCGACAGCACGCGCAGTTTCGTAATCGTTGGGTGGGTCGGAACAGAAACGAAGTCGCACTTCACGTTCACGTCCGCCAGCGACTTGCTCAGCGCGCGCGCCGCATCGTCGATGCCGGTCAGGCCCACCAGACGCGAGTGCGCGCCCAGAGAGGCAATGTTCATCGCCACGTTTGCCGCGCCGCCGGGACGTTCTTCAATGGTGTCGACCTTAACCACCGGCACCGGTGCTTCCGGGGATATGCGGCTGGTAGGCCCATACCAGTAGCGATCCAGCATCACATCCCCAACAACCATTACTCCAGCACGTTCAAACTCTGGCAGTGTTACTTTCATTCCTGACTCCAGAAAGATTCACAATTTGCGCGCGATAATATCACACTTGATTTGTTACGCACGGTTCCACCAGCCACTTCTGCCAGCTGGCCGTTACCTGAGCACGTTCATGAACAAAACAGTCCAGCGCCACATGCCCCGGCTGCTCCTGCAATGCCAGGTGATGAAGTTCATCGCGCAGCGTGGTGTAGGCGCGGGTTAAGGCCCGGGCCTCCTGCTCGTCCATGATGTCGTTTTGCGCCAGCAGCTCCAGAATGCGCACATTATCGGACCAGCGCGTCAGCTTCGGCTTGTCATGGGCGTGCAGCAGCACCAGGTACTGAGTGATAAACTCAATATCGGTAATCCCGCCCTCATCGGCTTTGATATCAAAGCGATCGCGGTGTTTATTCCCGAGGTGCGCGCGCATTTTCTCGCGCATTTCGCGCACTTCCGTTTGCAGCGTGCTGCCATCACGCATGGTGGTCATAACCTCCTTGCGGATGACGTCAAACTGCGTTTTGAGCTGCGGATCGCCATAGACCACGCGAGCGCGCACCAGCGCCTGATGCTCCCACGTCCAGGCTTCATTCTTCTGATAATCGGCAAACGCGTCCGTTGAGGTCACCAGCATACCCGCCGCGCCGGACGGGCGCAGGCGCGCATCCACTTCATACAGAATCCCCGACGAGGTGCGGGTGCTGAACAGGTGCATGATGCGCTGGGCCAGGCGCAGATAGAACTGACGCCCGTCAATCTCGCGCTCGCCGTCGGTCATCACGTCCGCCGGGCAGTCGTGCAGGAAAATTAAATCCAGATCGGAGCTATAGCCCAGCTCCCAGCCGCCCAGCTTGCCGTAACCCACCACCGCAAACCCTCGCCCCTCACGGTCAGCGAGGTGTTTCGGCTGGCCGTAGCGCGCCACCATCTGCACCCAAGCCTGATGGACAACCGCATCAATAATCGCTTCCGCCAGCCAGGTTAAGTGATCGCTCACTTTCATCACCGGCAGCGTACCGGCGATGTCCGCCGCTGCGACGCGCAGCATCTGGGCCTGCTTAAACTGACGCAGCGCCTCCAGCTGTTGCTCTTCGTCCTCTTCCGGCACGCGCAGGAGATACTGGCGCAGCTCGTCCCGGTAGGCGTCCGTCGCCGTTGGCTGATACAGCGTGTTCGGGTCGAGCAGTTCATCCAGCAGCAGCGGGTAGCGCGCCAGCTTGTTGGCCACCATCGGCGACGCGGCGCAGAGGGAAATCAGGTGCTTCAGCGCCCCCGGAAATTCGCTCAGCAGCTCAAGATAGGTGGTGCGCGTGATAATCCCGCTCAGCAGCGGCATCATGCGCGACAGCGGCACCGGCGCGTCCTCACGCGAGCAGACCTCGCTCAGCAGGTGCGGCATCAGATGATCCAGCACCTGACGACCGCGCGGGCCGATGGCGCGCTTGTTCAGCTCCAGACGGAAATCAGCAATTAAGGCCACCACGCGATGGCGGGCATCGTCGCTTAAGTGCGCCAGCACCGGCGTGGTGTCATCTTCCTGAAGCGCGTCCTGCCACAGTTCGCGCCAGTGCTCGGAGAGCGCATCGTCCGGCGATTCACTTTCGTCGTCGCCGATCAGATCGTTAAAGATGCGGCGCACGCCTGCCATATGGGCATCCAGCCGTTCGGTCAACGTTGACCAGTCGTCCACGCGCATGCCCCAGGCCAGACGCGCCCGGTTAAGGTCATCGCCCGGCAGGGTCTGGGTCTGTTCGTCGTTGATGCTCTGCAGCAGGTTTTCCAGACGGCGCAGGAACAGATAGGCCTCGCGCAGGGTTTGCGCGTCGCCGTCCGGCAGCAGGTGCAGCTGCTCAATGGCGCTCAGCGTCGGCAGCAGCGAGCGGGACTGCAGCGACGGCTCGCGCCCGCCACGGATCAGCTGGAAGACCTGAACGATAAATTCGATTTCGCGGATGCCGCCCGCGCCAAGCTTGATATTGTCCTTCAGCCCACGGCGGCGCACCTCGCGGGCGATCATCCCTTTCATATTTCGCAGGGACTGGATCACGCTGAAGTCGATGTAGCGGCGGAACACAAACGGGCGCAGCATGGCACGCAGCTCGTTGGCGTAAGCGTCGTCGCTGTCGCCCATGATCCGCGCTTTGACCATCGCATAGCGCTCCCAGTCGCGTCCCTGCTCCTGGTAATAATCTTCCAGCGCGGCGAAGCTCAGCACCAGCGGACCGCTGTCGCCAAACGGGCGCAGGCGCATGTCCACACGGTAGACGAAGCCGTCCTGCGTCGGCTGGTCCAGCGCCTTAATCAGACGCTGGCCAAGACGGGTAAAGAACTGGGCGTTGTCCAGCTCGCGACGCCCGCCGCGCGTGGAGCCGTTCTCCGGCCAGGCAAAGATCAGATCGATGTCGGAGGAGAAGTTCAGCTCGCAGCCACCCAGCTTGCCCATTCCCAGAATTAACAGCGGTTGCGGAACCCTTTCTTCGCTGCACGGCGTGCCCCACTCTTTACAGCAGGCAGCATAGAGCCAGTCCCGCGCGGCGACGATCAGCGTCTGCGCCAGCTCGCTCAGCTGCTGCAAGGTGCTCTCTTCGCTCACCAGCTCCAGCGCCTGCGCCCAGGCAATGCGCACCATTACCCGGCGGCGGAACTGACGCAGAACGCGCATCAGCGTGGCCTCATCCGTTACATCTGCCAGCGCGGTTTGCAGCCAGCTGGCATAATGCCGCCACTCGTCAGCCTGCGGCGGCGCGCTTTCCAGCTCCGCCAGCCATTCCGGGTTAGCGCTGACGCTTTCCTGCACAAAATCACTGAACGTGAGCACGCTTTTCGCCTGCTCGCTTAACGATGACGCGGGTAACGACTCGGGCAGACGTTCGCAAACGGTCTGCCAGTACTGCTGTAACTGCGAAGAAAGCGGCATATCAGGGGTTCCTTGCCAGAATTAACGTTTTCCGCTGTGCAGCCAGTACGGATCCTGCGAAATGGCCTCGTTGCGGAAATGCTCGATCTCAATCTGCTGACGGGTCTCAATGGCATGCTTAAGTCCCTGCCAGTTCTCCAGCCAGGCCTGCGCCTTCACGCCCTCATACGCACCGGACAGCAGCAACATACTGTCGATGTTACGCGCCAGACGGGGAAGCTGATCGCCATACTGATCGCCCAGCGGGTGTGCGAAGGTGGTTCTCAACTCGGCGGCGTGGCGGGAAAGATGGATATCCGCGAAGCGTTTGAAGTTATCCGCGATTTTGGTCTGCGCTTTTGCATCCAGGAAGGTGCGCCAGCCGCGCGTCACCAGAAATTCGGTCAACGCCAGTTTTGCCGCGGCATTTTGCGGGCTGTAAAGCGCGGTTTGCGCCGATACGTCGGAAAGCAGCAGCGTCTCGGTTTGGGTCAGCAGATCGCGTAAGTGAGCGCTTGCTTTACGCGGTACGATACCGCCAAACAGCGTCAGGGTATGACGCACCAGGCCAATAGCGGCCAGCACCTGTTTTTTGGCATTTTTCACGTTACGCGCCCACAGCTCCTCGTGGTACTGCCACTGAGAAAGCGCCAGCTCCAGCGCCGCTTCCATGCCCTGTTCAATGCTGGCTTTCGGCACGACGCGCAGAATAGGGGTCTCTCGCAGCACGCGTGGCGCATTTCCGGCAGCCAGGTGGTAGCCGCGCGCCGCTTTGCTCAGGCTGCCCTGACGTAACCCCGGCTGACTTACCAGCTTACGCGCCAGCTTCAGCACATCGCTCGCCTCCCCTTCAAGAAGTTCCAGCTCCAGCTCACAGATCGGTTCCAGGCTCTCACCCGCCTTCACCTCGCCTAAATCCAGCGCGATCTCAATGCGGCTCTTGCCTTCCGTCACCAGCCATTTCTCGCGAGCGAAATCGGTGCTGAACAGCGGCTGCACCTGTGTTGCCAGCGTGGCGGGCAGTTCGCCTTCCGGCCAGACTTCCGCCGGGAAACGTTCCAGCTCAAGTTCTGGCTTACTGATGTCGATATTATATTCCGGGCGCTGATGCAAACCGCCGACCACGCGGCCGGCGATTTTCATCGTCATCTCGTAGCGCCCGTGTGCGCCGCGGATGCGCAGCCCCATATCGTGGTTGCGCAGCCAGTTGTCCGGCGTTTCGTAGTAGATGTTGAGCAACTGTACGGGTTCATGGTGCTCGCCGGAGAGCGTATTCAGATGCTGACGGAGCGCGTCAACGCTGTCTTTTTCGACGATAAATTTTAATTCGATTTCCTGAGCCATAGCCTTGTACTTTTGCGGGCGTCACAGACGCGTCAATGAGGGCGAACTTCCTCGCCATTTATTTGTCAGTACATAGTATTTTGCGCCAAATTGCCATGCAATGAGCAATTTGTCGGGCGTAAATGTGTAGAGTCGTGACACAGATGATTCTGATTGCTGACGAATGCTTTGCGTAGAGACACTGTTGCCACTACTATCGTTCCACTATTTATGAAAATAACGACTAATGATGCTTAAATTACGCCTGATTGGACTTACTTTACTCGCTTTTAGCGCCGCAACCGCAGTGCACGCTGAAGAGAAGCGTTACGTTTCTGACGAACTGAACACCTGGGTACGCAGTGGCCCCGGAGATAATTATCGCCTCGTGGGTACGGTGAATGCCGGCGAGGAAGTCACCCTGTTACAGACCAACGCGGAGACCAATTACGGTCAGGTTCGCGACAGTTCCGGCCGTACCTCCTGGATCCCGATGAAAGAGCTGAGCACCGTGCCAAGCCTGCGCACCCGCGTGCCGGACCTGGAAAACCAGGTGAAGACGCTGACCGACAAGCTGAACAACATCGACGGGACCTGGAACCAGCGCACCGCCGAAATGCAGCAGAAAGTGGCGCAGAGCGACGGCGTGATCAACGGTCTTAAAGAAGAGAATCAAAAGCTCAAAAACGAGCTGATCGTCGCTCAGAAAAAAGTGAACGCCGCGAACCTGCAGCTTGATGACAAACAGCGCACCATTATCATGCAGTGGTTTATGTATGGCGGCGGCGTACTGGGCGTAGGTCTGGTGCTGGGCCTGGTCCTGCCGCATCTGATCCCAAGCCGTAAGCGTAAAGACCGCTGGATGAACTAATTCGTCTTCTCTGCCAGACTTACGTATTATCTTGCGAAAAGAGAAAACGGGAGTGTTGGGCGTGAAGAGTTATCTGGTCGGTGGTGCGGTACGTGATGCGTTGTTAGGTCTGCCGGTCAAAGATAAAGACTGGGTGGTGGTGGGCGCCACCCCGGAAGAGATGCTCGACGCGGGCTACCAGCAGGTAGGCCGCGATTTTCCCGTGTTTCTGCACCCGAAAAGCCGGGAAGAGTACGCCCTGGCGCGTACCGAGCGGAAATCCGGTTCCGGCTATACGGGCTTCACCTGCTACGCCGCGCCGGATGTGACGCTCGAGCAGGATTTGCTTCGCCGCGATCTCACCATTAACGCCCTGGCCCAGGACGAAAACGGCCATATCATTGACGCCTACGGCGGGCAGGATGACCTGCGCGACCGTCTTTTGCGTCACGTCTCCCCGGCATTTTCTGAAGATCCGCTCCGCGTTCTGCGCGTGGCGCGTTTTGCCGCGCGTTACGCCCATCTGAGCTTCCGTATTGCCGATGAGACGATGGCGTTGATGACGGCCATGACCGAGGCGGGAGAACTGGAACACCTGACGCCGGAGCGCGTCTGGAAAGAGACGGAAAATGCCCTCACCACCCGCAACCCGCAGGTCTTTTTCCAGGTCCTGCGCGACTGCGGCGCGCTGAAGGTGCTGTTCCCGGAAATCGACGCGCTGTTTGGCGTCCCCGCGCCGGCGAAATGGCACCCGGAAATTGATACCGGCGTGCACACGCTGATGACCCTGAGCATGGCCGCCATGCTTAGCCCTGACGTGGACGTGCGCTTTTCCACCCTGTGCCACGATCTCGGCAAAGGCTTAACGCCGAAAGAGTTCTGGCCACGCCACCACGGGCACGGCCCGGCAGGGGTGAAGCTGGTCGAGGGACTATGCCTGCGCCTGCGCGTGCCGAACGAGATCCGTGACCTGGCGAAACTGGTGGCCGAGTTCCATGACCTGATCCACACCTTCCCGATCCTGAAGCCCGCCACCATCGTGAAGCTGTTCGATAATATCGACGCCTGGCGCAAGCCGCAGCGCGTCGAGCAGATTGCGCTAACCAGTGAAGCCGACGTTCGCGGCCGTACCGGGTTTGAAGCGTCCGATTACCCGCAGGGGCGTTTGCTGCGCGAAGCGTGGGAAGTCGCAAAAGCGGTGCCAACGAAAGATGTGGTTGAGGCAGGGTTTAAAGGCCCGGAGATTCGCGAGGAGCTGACGAAACGCCGGATTGATGCAGTAGCGGCGTGGAAGGAAAAACGTTGCCCTCAGCCGAAAGAGTGAGGGCAACCCGTCATCAGAAGAAGACCACGTACACCGCAGCAGCGACGATAAAGCGGTAGATCGCGAACGGAATGAACGAGATACGCTTAATCAGCTGCAGGAAGGTTTTGATGGCAATCAGCGCCACGATAAACGCGGTGATGAAGCCGACGGCGAACATCGGAATGTCGCCAGCCGTCAGGAAGTGATAGCTTTTATAGACATCAAGCACGGTGGCGCCCATCATCATCGGCACCGCCAGCAGGAACGAAAACTCGGAAGCCGCGTAACGGCTTACGCCCATCAGCATCCCGCCTGAAATGGTCGCACCTGAACGGGAGAAGCCCGGCCACAGCGCCAGACACTGGAAGCAGCCAATCATAAACGCCTGGCGATAGGTCATATCGTCCAGACCTTCCGCACGCGGGGTTTTTGGCTTCAGCACTTCCGCGGCAATCAGCAGGAAGCCGCCCACCACCAGCGCGTACATGACGTTAATCGGGTTAAACAGCGATTTAATGGTGTCGTGGAATACCAGCCCCAGCACCACCGCCGGGACCATCCCGAGCAGGATATGAATCAGCGTCAGGCGGCCTTTGCCCTCACCTTCGCGCTGCGGCAGCCGGCCAAAATGAATGCCGATCAGGCCAAACAGACGGCGCCAGAACATCACCACCACCGCCAGAATCGAGCCCAGCTGAATCACCACCTCAAACGTCTTTGCGGTATCGCCTTCAAAGCCCAGCAGATGGCCAACGATAATCATATGGCCCGTACTGGAAACCGGCAAAAACTCCGTCAATCCTTCGACCACACCCAGTATTGCCGCCACCAGCAGCGAGTGCATATCGCTCATCTATAAACCCCTAAAAAAAGATATAAAAAACGGTGTCCACGCGGACAACCGTGAAAGATACAGCTTTAAGACCGATATAACCTAAAATGGTTTAGCAATTATGACGTTAAATCTTTCCTTTCAGATTTGTGCCACGCTCGATAATCACGCCCACATTGGCCGCGCGCGCGACCGCACCCGGCTTGCTCAGCTTGATGCGTACCCACGGTGAGTTGAATTTGGTCAGCAGCAGTTCCGCCACCTCCTCCGCCACGCGTTCCACCAGCGCAAAACGTTGTCCTTCCACGTGGCCGATGACCGCTTCGCTGATGTCGGCATAGCTCAGACAGTCATTCACGTCATCGCTTTTTGCCGATTTGCGGTTATCCCATCCCATTT
The DNA here is from genome assembly GCA_011754535.1 of Enterobacter asburiae. NCBI lineage: Bacteria > Pseudomonadati > Pseudomonadota > Gammaproteobacteria > Enterobacterales > Enterobacteriaceae > Enterobacter > Enterobacter asburiae. The sequence goes on from JAAQVN010000001.1 coordinate 4,139,564, forward strand.
CGATATCGAACACCAGTTTCTGCTCGATGGTCTGTTCCCAGTCGTAAACACCAATTGTGGTGATTACCGAAAGTTGCTCTATAAATACAATATCCATCACGACCTGCCTGCTTTTTGGCTAAACCGGATACCACTTCCGGCGAATTATGCGTATTATCCACAGATGCTGAGAATACAGATACATTTTCAAAACGGAACAGCGTTATGAGTGCAATCGCGCCTGGAATGATCCTCCTCGCCTATCTTTGCGGCTCAATCTCCAGCGCCATTCTGGTCTGCCGCATTGCCGGGTTACCTGACCCGCGTGAAAGTGGTTCCGGGAATCCGGGAGCGACCAACGTGCTTCGAATTGGCGGCAAGGGAGCAGCCGTAGCGGTTTTGATTTTTGATGTTCTGAAAGGGATGCTACCCGTCTGGGGCGCCTATGCGCTGGGCGTTACGCCTTTCTGGCTCGGTCTTATCGCCATCGCCGCCTGCGTCGGCCATATCTGGCCCGTTTTCTTTGGTTTTAAAGGCGGAAAAGGCGTTGCGACGGCCTTCGGTGCGATTGCACCTATCGGCTGGGATCTCACCGGCGTAATGGCCGGGACGTGGCTGCTCACCATTCTTCTGAGCGGCTACTCGTCGCTGGGCGCTATCGTCAGCGCGCTGATCGCTCCGTTCTATGTCTGGTGGTTCAAACCCCAGTTCACCTTCCCGGTGTCAATGCTTTCCTGCCTGATCCTGCTGCGCCATCACGACAATATTCAGCGCCTGTGGCGTCGTCAGGAAACCAAGATCTGGACTAAGCTCAAGCGCAAGAAGAAAGACGCTAAATAAAGCGTTCGTTATGCCTTATAACCAAATGTGATTTTGGTCACCTTCTGCCTGTGGTAACTGTTAGAGACACAACACAACCACACAAAAAGAAAAATGGCAGAAATCACAGATTCAACTCCCCTTTCAACGGCAGGGATCCCCTCTGATGGCGACATTCAGTGGGTGCGCAGTGCATCGGATGTATCCCGTCTCGTTAATGACGGCTCACAGGGCCGGGCCAACGCCCGTATCGTGGTGGGTATCGCGCTGGGCGGGATTTTCCTCGACGCCTACGATCTGGGCGCGCTGGCGTTCGGCATTAAAGACATCACCCGCGAGTTTAACCTGACGCCCGCCGGTACCGGTATGGTGGCTTCGGCCATTACCTTTGGCGCTATCGTCGGGGCGCTGCTCGGCGGTTACCTCACGGATAAAATCGGGCGCTACCGCGTTTTTATGGCTGATATGGTGTTCTTCGTAGTGGCAGCCATCGCCTGCGCGCTGGCCCCGAACGAATATGTGCTCGCGGGCGCCCGCTTCGTGATGGGGCTCGGCGTGGGGATCGATCTTCCCGTGGCGATGGCGTTCCTGAGTGAGTTCGCCAGGCTGAAAGGCCCGGGAAATAAGGCCTCCAGCGTCGCGATGTGGTGCCCCACCTGGTATGCCGCCATCAGCGTCTCCTACCTGCTGGTGCTGTTCTTCTACGCCGCACTGCCGGAAAGCCACAGCGACTGGCTGTGGCGTTTGATTCTCGGCTTTGGCGCGGTGCCCGCGCTGGTGATTATCGCCATCCGCAGCCGCTATATGAGCGAATCTCCGGTCTGGGCGGCGAATCAGGGCAACCTGAAGGAGGCGGCGTCGATTTTACGCCAGTCCTATAACATCAATGCCCACGTGCCGCAGGATGCGCTCAGCCAGCCTGCACCTGTAGTGAATAAAGCGAAATGGTCGAACTATCTGAACCTGTTCCGGGGCATATACTTACGCCGCACGACGCTCGCCACGCTGCTTTCCGTCGTCTCGTCGTTTGCCTATAACGCCGTGGCGTTTGGCCTGCCGGTTATCATCTCCAGCTTCTTTGTGCAGTCGATGCTCACCACCATTCTCATTTCACTGGTGCTTAACCTGCTGTTTGCCTTCGTCGGCGGACTGCTGGCGGTACGCTACGTGCCGCGCTTCGGCGCCTGGCGGATGTCGCTGGCGGGTTACGCCTGCCAGCTTGTGGCGCTGCTGGGCCTGGCGCTGATTGGCCGCCCTGAAGGCGCTTCTGAAGGCGTGCTCGCCGTCGCGATGCTGGCGCTGTTCCTGTTCGGCCAGGGATTTGGCCCGGGCGCGCATACCATGACGTTCGCCTCGCTGAGCTACCCGACCTCGCTGCGCGGCGTGGGCGTAGGCCTCAACCAGACGCTGATGCGCAGCAGCTCCACGCTGTCGCTGTTCCTGTTCCCGCTGCTGGTTGCGTCTCTCGACACTGCCGTGTTCTGGGTGATTGCGCTGGCGCCGTTTATCGGCCTGGCGTCGCTGCTGGCGATCCGCTGGGAGCCGTCCGGCTATGACGTGGATGCGGAGGACTACCGGTAACGACACATCGCTTCGGTGGGTTCACCCCCCACCGAAGGTTTTTTACAAATCGTCGAGCAGCGTCCGCGAGAGTTTTTTTAGCATCTCAAGCTCATCATCACTCATCCGCATACTGCAGCGAATCTGGTCCGGCAGCGCCATCACCCGTTTTTTTAGTTCTTTCGCCTTAGCGGTCAGTACGACATTTTTCATCCTTTCATCCCCCACAACCGCGATACGGTTGAGGAATTCTTTTGCCTCAAGCTTCTGAACCAGCGGGGTCAATGTGCCTGAATCAAAATAGGTCTTATCGCTGAGATCGCGAAGTGGGATGTTGTCTTTCTCATAAAGAGCCATCAAAACAACAAATTGCGGATAGGTCAGCTCCATCTCCTGCAGCAGGGGGCGGTACTGGCGCACGAAGGCATTGGTTACCGAGTACAGCGAGAAACACAGCAAATCATCTAATGTTTTGTTTTCTTTCATTTTTCTATCTACCTGAATCTGTTGTCTAAAAAAAATTATAAATAATGTTTGACCAAAAGTATCTTGTGCGCAAGTATTACACCAACAACTAAATAGCGCGCTACTTATATATCCAATCAAATACGTTAAAAGAGGTACCACTATGAAAACATTAACCGCCATTCTCGTTTCTTCCGTCTTCGCGTCAGCAGCGGCATCCGCCCAAACCATCAATACTCCGGCCCCGACCGCAGGCGTGCAGGCGTTTCTTAATGTCCTGAACTCTGGCAAAGGGAAACCGATGGAACAGATGACCCCGCAGGAGGCCCGCCAGGTACTGATCGGCGCACAGCAAGGTGCCAAACTGCCGCCCGCTCAGGTTTCTGAGAAAACGATCCAGGTAAATGGCCAGGCCATAAAACTGAAAATAGTGAAACCTGAAAACGCCAGCGGCGCGCTCCCCGTCTTTATGTTCTTCCACGGTGGCGGTTGGGTGCTGGGTGATTACCCAACCCACGAACGCTTGATCCGCGATCTGGTTCGCGCATCAGGCGCCGCAGCGGTTTACGTTGATTACACCCCGTCACCTGAAGCCCATTTCCCGGTAGCAATCAATCAGGCCTATGAGGCGACAAAATGGGTAGCCGAGCACGGCCAGGAAATCGGCGTGGACGGTAGCCGTCTGGGTCTGGTGGGTAACAGCGTGGGCGGCAACATGGTGGCTTCGGTGGCGCTGCAGGCCAAACAGTTCAATGGGCCAAAGATTCGCTACAACGTCATGCTCTGGCCGGTTACCGATGCGAACTTTGATACTGCCTCGTATAACCAGTTCGAAAATGGCTATTTCCTGTCAAAAAACATGATGAAATGGTTCTGGGATAACTACACCACCAGCGCTGCCGATCGCAACAATATCCTTGCCTCTCCGCTTCGCGCCACGAGTGCACAGTTGAAAGGCTTCCCGGAAACGCTGATTCAGACAGCTGAGCTGGACGTTCTGCGGGATGAAGGTGAAGCATTCGGGCGTAAACTGGATGCAGCTGGCGTCCCGGTGACCGTCACGCGCTATAACGGCATGATCCACGACTACGGCCTGCTTAACCCGCTGAGCCAGGAGCCGACGGTTAAAGTCGCCCTTGAGCAGGCAGGTGCAGCATTGCATGAACACCTGAAATAGGATCGTCATGCTTCACGCTGAGCACGGCCCCGGGCCGTGCTTTTTTATTTCCTCTATCCATAAGCGACTCATATGACAGCCTTCATTTCCGCCAGGGCATACTGAAACGACCCCGATGGTGAGCAGATGGATGCAGCATGTTAGCAGCTCAGGTCACTGATAATACTTATAAAGGCTGGCAGGCGTCGCTTGCCCTGCAGTTTTGTCACGCCCCTGAGAAAACCCTCCTGCACTCCGCTCACCACGTCGGGCCGCTTACGGTTCAGCGGCCGTTTTACCCTGAAGGGGAAACGTGCCACCTTTACCTGCTGCACCCTCCCGGCGGCGTCGTGGGGGGCGATACGCTGGACATTTCCGTTCGGCTCGATGCCAAAAGCCACGCGCTTATCACCATGCCCGGCGCCAGCAAGTTCTACCGCAGCCGCGGCCCGCAGGCGCGTCTGAGCCAGCACTTTTACCTTGATAACGACGCCACGCTGGAGTGGCTGCCGCAGGACACCATTATCTTCCCCGGCGCGAACGCCGCGCTGCGCTCCGTTTTTCACCTGAAGGCCTCCAGCACGCTGCTGGCGTGGGAGCTGTACTGTCTGGGTCGCCCGGTTATCGGTGAGACCTTCAGCCACGGCACGATGGAGAGCCGCCTTGAAATCTGGGTCGACGACGGGCCGCGCCTGATTGAGCGCCAGCATCTTAGCAACGGCGATCTCACGCCCGTCGGCGGGCATCCGTGGATCGGCACGCTGCTGTTCTATCCGGCCCGGGAAGAACATCTCGACACGGTGCGCGCGCTGCTCGCCCCGCTGGAAAATTATGCCGGGGCGACGCTTACCGATGACCTGCTGTCGGTGCGTTTTCTCTCCCACGACAACCTGATTTGCCAGCGGGTGATGCGCGACATCTGGCAATCGCTTCGCCCGCTTCTCACAACCAAAACCGCCTGTTCGCCGCGCATCTGGCAGACATAAGAGAAACGTTATGGAACTGACTCCCAGAGAAAAAGACAAGCTGTTGCTGTTCACCGCCGCGCTGGTTGCCGAACGCCGCCTCGCGCGCGGGGTAAAGCTCAACTACCCGGAATCGGTCGCGCTGATCAGCGCCTTCATTATGGAAGGCGCCCGCGTTGGCGAAACCGTCGCCTCGCTGATGGAGGCGGGCCGCCACGTCCTGAGGCGCGATCAGGTGATGGAGGGCGTCCCGGAAATGATCCCGGATATTCAGGTGGAAGCCACCTTCCCGGACGGTTCCAAGCTCGTCACCGTCCACAACCCGATCGTCTAAGGAGCGCGTGATGATCCCAGGTGAATACCAGATCCAGCCCGGCACTATTACGATCAACGTCGGGCGAGAAACCCAAAGCGTGATTGTCGAAAACCACGGCGACAGGCCGATCCAGGTCGGCTCGCACTACCACTTTTACGAGGTCAACCCGGCGCTGAAGTTTGACCGGGAAACCACCAAAGGCTATCGGCTGAACATCCCGGCGGGTACTGCCGTGCGCTTCGAACCCGGCCAGAAGCGGGAAGTGACGCTGGTTCAGGTGACGGGCGCGCAGCGCATTTTTGGCTTTCGCGGCGAGGTGATGGGCGAGGTGAAACATGGCTGACATTTCACGCCAGGCCTATGCCGACATGTTCGGCCCCACCACCGGCGATAAGGTCCGGCTTGCAGACAGCGAGCTGTGGATCGAAGTGGAGGACGATTTCACGGTCTACGGCGAAGAGGTCAAGTTCGGCGGCGGGAAGGTGATCCGCGACGGCATGGGCCAGGGACAGATGACCGCGGACGGCTGCGTGGATCTGGTTCTCACTAATGCGCTGATCGTCGATCACTGGGGGATCGTGAAGGCCGATATCGGCGTGAAGAACGGAAGGATCTTTGCCGTCGGTAAAGCCGGGAACCCTGACATTCAGCCTGGCGTGACGATCCCGATTGGCGCGGCAACGGAAGTGATTGCCGCCGAGGGGAAGATCGTCACCGCCGGCGGGATCGACACCCACATCCACTGGATCTGCCCGCAGCAGGCGGAAGAGGCGCTGGTCTCCGGCGTCACCACCATGATCGGCGGCGGCACCGGACCGGCGGCGGGCACCAACGCCACCACCTGTACGCCGGGGCCATGGTATATCGCACGCATGCTGCAGGCTGCCGATACGCTGCCGGTGAATATCGGCCTGCTCGGCAAGGGGAACGGCTCCAACCCGGACGCCCTTCGCGAGCAGATTGCCGCCGGCGCCATCGGGCTGAAGATCCACGAAGACTGGGGTGCGACGCCCGCGGCGATCAACTGCTCGCTGGAAGTCGCGGAAGAGATGGATATTCAGGTGGCGCTGCACAGCGACACGCTGAACGAGTCCGGGTTTGTCGAAGACACGCTGGCGGCTATCGCCGGGCGCACCATCCACACCTTCCACACCGAAGGCGCGGGCGGCGGCCACGCGCCGGATATTATCACCGCCTGCGCGCACCCGAATATTCTGCCCTCCTCCACCAACCCGACCCTGCCCTACACGGTGAACACCATCGACGAGCATCTCGACATGCTGATGGTCTGCCATCACCTCGATCCGGATATCGCCGAGGACGTGGCGTTTGCCGAATCGCGCATTCGCCGGGAAACCATCGCCGCGGAAGACGTGCTGCACGACATCGGCGCGTTCTCGCTCACCTCGTCAGATTCACAGGCCATGGGCCGCGTCGGGGAAGTGATTATCCGCACCTGGCAGGTGGCACACCGCATGAAGGTCCAGCGCGGCGCGCTGCCGGAAGAGACGGGCGAGAACGATAACTTCCGCGTGAAGCGCTATGTCGCCAAGTACACCATTAACCCGGCGCTCACCCACGGCATCGCCCACGAAGTCGGTTCGATTGAGGCGGGCAAGCTTGCGGATCTGGTGGTCTGGTCCCCGGCGTTCTTCGGCGTCAAGCCCGCCACCATCGTCAAGGGCGGGATGATCGCCTGTGCGCCAATGGGTGATATCAACGCCTCGATCCCAACGCCGCAGCCGGTGCATTATCGTCCGATGTTTGGATCGCTGGGCGCCGCGCGCCACGCCACACGGCTGACGTTTATCTCGCAGGCCGCCAGTGCGAACGGCATCCCGCAGCAGCTCAACCTGCAGAGCGCCACCGCGGTGGTGAAAGGCTGCCGGACGGTGAAAAAGGCGGACATGATCCACAACGGTTTACAGCCGAACATCACCGTCGACTCACAAACCTATGAGGTGCGCGTCGACGGCGAACTGATAACCAGCGAACCGGCCGACGTTCTGCCGATGGCGCAACGCTATTTCCTGTTTTGAGGAGTGATGATGATCTATTTAACCCAACGCCTGGACCACGCGCACCCGATCACCGCCAGCGTCACGCTGCCGATTGACGTGCGGGTGAAAAGCCGTGCCCGCGTGTCGCTGAACGACGGGCGCGAAGCCGGGCTGATGCTGCCGCGCGGCCTGCTGCTGCGCGGGGGCGACCTGCTGACCACCGACGACGGCAGTGAGGTGATCGAAGTGATCGCAGCGGCTGAGTCCGTCTCCGTGGTGCGCTGCGCCGACCCGTTCCTGATGGCCCGCGCCTGCTACCACCTGGGCAACCGCCACGTGCCGCTGCAGGTCATACCCGGCGAGCTTCGCTATCACCACGACCACGTTCTCGACAACATGCTGCGCCAGTTCGGGCTGGACGTAACCTACGCCAGCCTGCCATTTGAACCGGAAGCGGGCGCGTACGCCAGCGATGCCCACAGCCACAGCCATTCTCACGCTCATTCACATTAAGGACTCCTCATGCGCAAGTATTTACCGCTGTTTCTGCTGGCCGTTTCCGTACCGGCGCTCGCCCATCCCGGCCACGGTGCCGACAGCTTTCAGGCCGGCTTTCTCCACCCGCTAACCGGGCTCGATCACCTGCTGATGTTAGCAGGCGCCGGCGTGCTCTCGGCGCTGAGCGGCCGCAAGCTCCTGCTGCCGTTTGCCACCCTCGGCATGATGCTCGTTGGCGCCATTGCGGGCAACCTGCTCGGCGGCTTCAGCGGCATGGAGATGCTGATTATCGCCTCGCTGGCGGTATCCGGCGTGATGATGTTTAAAACTGAAAACCGTCTGCTGCTGGCGGTGCCTGCCCTGGCGATGTTCCACGGCTGGGCGCACGGCGTGGAGATGTCCGGCCACAACTTCTGGCTCTTCACCAGCGGCTTTATGTTCGCCAGTGCCACGATGCTGTGCGCCAGTTTCGCCGCAGGGCTGCTGCTTCGCCGTCACGACGGCCTGCGTAAAACCTTCGGCGGCGGGCTGATCGTCTCCGCCCTGCTGGCGCTGATGAGCTGATGGAGCACGCCCGCCAGAGGCTGCGCCTGATGCAGCTCTCCAGCAGCAGCCTGCCGGTCGGGTCGTTTACCTGGTCACAGGGGCTGGAGTGGGCCGTTGAGGCGGGCTGGGTAACCGACGCCGGGGCCTTTAAACGCTGGCAAATTCAGCAGATGGAGCAGAGCTTTTTCTGCGTCGATCTGCCGCTGTTTATCCGTCTTTATCAGGCCTGTGAGCGTAGCGATCTTACAAGTGCAAAACGCTGGACGGCATACCTTCTCGCCTGCCGGGAAACGCGCGAGCTGCGCGAAGAGGAGCGCAACCGCGGGGCGGCCTTTACCCGTCTGGTTAAAAGCTGGGAGCCGGACTGCCCGGCAGAGTGGCTGTCGCTGTTTGCGCAGAGCCAGCTCTGCGGCATGGCGTGGCTTGGCGTTCGCTGGGGCATTGGCGCGCATGAGCTGGCGCTGAGCCTCGGCTACAGCTGGATTGAGAGCGCGGTGATGGCGGGCGTCAAGCTGGTGCCGTTTGGGCAACAGGCCGCGCAGCAGCTGATTATCGAGCTGAGCGACCACTACGCCGCTGGTTTTGAACAGGCATTTTTACGTCGCGACGACGCGCTGGGGGCAGCAACGCCGCTCTCCGCCATCGCCTCCGCGCGCCACGAAACCCAATATTCACGACTATTCCGTTCCTGAGGAGTCAACATGGCTGATTACAAACATCCCCTGCGCGTGGGCGTGGGTGGCCCGGTAGGGTCGGGAAAAACCGCGCTGCTGGAAGCGCTCTGCAAGGCAATGCGCAACACGTATCACCTGGCGGTGGTGACCAACGATATCTACACCAAAGAGGATCAGCGCATCCTCACCGAGGCGGGCGCGCTGGAGCCGGAGCGCATCGTGGGCGTGGAGACGGGCGGCTGTCCGCATACTGCCATCCGCGAAGATGCCTCAATGAACCTGGCGGCGGTGGAAGCGTTGAGCGAGAAGTTCGGCAATCTGGATCTGATCTTCGTTGAAAGCGGCGGCGATAACCTGAGCGCCACCTTCAGCCCGGAGCTGGCGGATCTGACCATCTATGTGATCGACGTTGCCGAAGGGGAAAAAATTCCGCGCAAGGGCGGACCGGGGATCACCAAATCCGACTTTTTGGTGATAAACAAAACCGACCTCGCGCCGTACGTGGGGGCGTCGCTGGAGGTGATGGAGCGCGATACTAACCGCATGCGCGGCGAGCGTCCCTGGACGTTTACCAATCTTAAAGCGGGAGACGGTTTAGCGACGATTATTGCGTTTCTGGAAGAGAAAGGGATGCTGCGGATGTAGTTGTAAATTTCCCTCTCCCCTGTGGGGAGAGGGTCAGGGGGATTACGCCTCCGGCAGTTCCGCCAGCGGCCAGCGCGGACGCACGGACACGCTCAGGTCGGACGTTGCACCCGCATTCAGGCGCACCATTCCGGCGTAAGCGATCATCGCGCCGTTATCGGTACAGAATTCCGGACGCGCGTAGAACACTTCCCCGCGGCGCTTTTGCATCATCTCGGCGAGCTTCGCGCGCAGCGTGCGGTTAGCGCTGACGCCGCCCGCCATCACCAGACGCTTAAAGCCGGTCTGATCCAGCGCGCGCTTGCACTTGATCATCAGCGTGTCCACCACCGCATCTTCAAACGCGCGGGCGATATCGGCGCGGGTCTGCTCGCTGTCGTCGTTATTACGGATGGTATTCGCCGCGAAGGTTTTCAGCCCGGAGAAGCTGAAATCCAGCCCCGGACGGTCGGTCATCGGACGCGGGAAGACAAAGCGCCCTTCCGTTCCCTGTGACGCCATTTTCGAGAGCATCGGGCCGCCCGGGTAATCGAGACCCAGCAGCTTGGCGGTTTTGTCGAAGGCTTCACCGGCGGCATCGTCGATCGACTCGCCCAGCAGCTCGTACTTGCCAATGCCCGTTACGCTAATCAGTTGGGTATGCCCACCCGAGACCAGCAGCGCCACAAACGGGAATTCAGGCGGATTTTCTTCCAGCATAGGTGCCAGAAGGTGCCCTTCCATATGGTGAACCGGAATGGCCGGAACATCCCACGCGAAGGCCAGCGACCGGCCAACCGTCGCGCCAACCAGCAGCGCACCGACCAGGCCCGGCCCCGCGGTATAGGCCACGGCGTCAATATCGGTTGAGCTTAATCCGGCCTCTTTCAGCGCCGCCTGAATCAGGGGAACCGTTTTACGCACGTGGTCACGAGAGGCCAGTTCCGGCACGACGCCGCCGTAGTCAGCGTGCAATTTCACCTGACTATACAGCTGGTTGGCCAGAAGCCCTTTTTCGTCGTCGTAAATGGCGATGCCGGTTTCATCGCAGGATGTTTCAATACCCAGTACACGCATGACTTGTTTTACCTCGTTTCAATACCGCGCAGTGTAGAGCCTGGGCGGGTTGATGTAAAACTTTGTTCGCCCCAGGAGGAAGGCTCGTGTATACTCCTCACCCTTATTAAAGTCCCTTTCAAAATCGCATCGGTGCTTTACAAAGCAGCAGCATTTGCAGTAAAATTCCGCACCATTTTGAAATAAGCTGGCGTTGATGCCAGCGGCAAACCGAATTTATTAAAGGTGAGAGTTACATGCCGGTAATTAAAGTACGTGAAAACGAGCCGTTCGACGTAGCACTGCGTCGCTTCAAACGTTCATGCGAGAAAGCAGGTGTTCTGGCTGAAGTTCGTCGTCGTGAGTTTTATGAAAAACCAACGACCGAACGTAAGCGCGCTAAAGCTTCCGCTGTGAAACGTCACGCGAAGAAACTGGCTCGCGAAAACGCACGCCGTACTCGTCTGTACTAATCTCTTGAGGGTCAACACCCTCAATTGACAGACAGAGTAGTAGTCGTAAGGCCGTGCTTCCGGAAGGAATGCGCGGCTTGTTTTCGTTTATAAGTCGCTTAAATTTTTGGGGCATATGGCCGGAAGAATCCCACGCGTTTTCATCAATGACCTGCTCGCCAGAACCGACATCGTCGATCTCATCGACGCGCGGGTAAAGCTGAAAAAGCAGGGCAAGAACTACCATGCGTGCTGTCCGTTCCATAACGAAAAAACCCCCTCCTTCACCGTAAACGGTGAAAAGCAGTTTTACCATTGCTTCGGCTGTGGCGCACACGGTAATGCCGTCGATTTTTTGATGAACTACGACAAGCTCGAGTTCGTTGAAACCGTCGAAGAGCTGGCGGCGATGCATAACCTTGAAGTGCCGTATGAAGCAGGCAGTGGGCCAAGTCAGATCGAGCGCCATCAACGGCAAACGCTGTATCAACTGATGGATGGCCTGAATTCGTTTTACCAACAGTCTCTTAAGCACTCTGCGGCTGAGCCTGCGCGTCAGTATCTGAACAAGCGCGGACTGAGCGACGATGTGATTGCGCGTTTCGCTATTGGTTACGCCCCGCCCGGCTGGGACAACGTGTTAAAGCGTTTTGGCGGCAATAGCGAAGATCGTAAATCTCTCATCGACGCAGGCATGCTGGTCACCAACGACCAGGGACGAAGCTACGATCGCTTCCGTGAACGGGTGATGTTCCCGATCCGCGACAAGCGTGGCCGGGTGATTGGTTTTGGTGGTCGCGTGCTGGGTGATGCCCTGCCGAAATACCTCAACTCTCCGGAAACCGATATTTTCCATAAGGGCCGTCAGCTTTACGGTCTTTATGAGGCGCAGCAGGATAACGCGGAACCTCCGCGTCTTCTGGTCGTCGAAGGCTATATGGACGTCGTTGCGCTGGCGCAGTACGACATCAACTACGCGGTTGCGTCGCTAGGTACGTCCACCACCGCCGATCATATTCAACTGCTGTTCAGGGTGACCAACAACGTCATCTGCTGTTACGACGGTGACCGCGCTGGACGCGACGCCGCCTGGCGAGCGCTGGAAACCGCGCTGCCGTATATGACCGACGGGCGTCAGCTACGCTTTATGTTCCTGCCCGACGGTGAAGACCCGGATACGCTGGTGCGTAAAGAGGGCAAAGCGGCGTTTGAAGCGCGGATGGAGCAGGCTCAGCCGCTCTCCACGTTTTTGTTTAACAGCCTGATGCCGCAGGTTGATTTGAGTACCCCTGACGGGCGCGCGCAGCTCAGTACGCTGGCGCTGCCGTTAATCAGCCAGGTGCCCGGCGAAACGCTGCGCATCTATCTGCGTCAGGAGTTAGGCAACAAGCTCGGCATTCTGGATGACAGCCAGCTTGAACGTTTAATGCCTAAACAGGCTGAAAACGGCACGGTTCGCCCCGCGCCTCAGCTAAAACGCACAACCATGCGTATACTGATAGGGTTGCTGGTACAAAACCCCGAGCTCGCGCCGCAGGTGCCGTCGCTGGCGGGTTTGAACCACGAAAAATTGCCCGGGCTTGGCTTATTTTCAGAACTGGTCAACACGTGTTTGTCTCAGCCAGGTCTGACCACCGGACAACTTTTAGAACATTATCGCGGCACAAAAGAGGCCGCTACCCTTGAAAAATTGTCGATGTGGGACGATATAGCTGATAAGGACATTGCAGAAAAAACGTTCACCGACTCGCTCAACCATATGTTTGATTCGATGCTTGAGCTGCGCCAGGAAGAGTTGATAGCTCGCGAGCGCACGCACGGCTTAAGCAGCGAAGAACGCCGGGAGCTCTGGATGATTAACCAGGAACTGGCGAAGAAATAAGTCAAAGACAACAGTATTTAACGGCTTAAGTGCCGAATATCGATCGGGAAGCCCCCGGCAGCCGCACTGAGAGGCAGCGGCAAAAATATAAGTACGCCCTCGCTTTAAAGGTTGGCAGCCCCATCGCCGACACCAATCAAACGAATTAAGTGTGGATACCGTCTTATGGAGCAAAACCCGCAGTCACAGCTGAAACTTCTTGTCCAACGCGGTAAGGAGCAAGGCTATCTGACCTATGCCGAGGTCAATGACCATCTGCCGGAAGATATCGTCGATTCAGACCAGATCGAAGACATCATCCAAATGATCAATGACATGGGCATTCAGGTGATGGAAGAAGCACCGGATGCCGATGATCTGTTGCTGGCTGAAACCTCCAACAACACTGACGAAGATGCGGAAGAAGCTGCTGCACAGGTACTGTCCAGCGTGGAATCTGAAATCGGGCGTACCACTGACCCGGTCCGCATGTACATGCGCGAAATGGGTACCGTTGAACTGTTGACCCGCGAAGGCGAAATTGACATCGCAAAACGCATCGAAGACGGGATCAACCAGGTACAGTGTTCTGTTGCCGAATACCCGGAAGCGATCACCTATCTGCTGGAGCAGTACGATCGCGTTGAAGCGGAAGAAGCGCGCCTGTCTGACCTGATCACCGGTTTTGTCGACCCGAACGCTGAAGAAGATATGGCGCCTACCGCCACTCATGTCGGTTCTGAACTGTCTCAGGAAGAGATGGATGACGACGAAGACGAAGATGAGGAAGAAGACGACGACAGCGCGGACGATGATAACAGCATCGACCCGGAACTGGCGCGTGAGAAGTTTGCCGAGCTGCGCACCCAGTACGAAGTGACGCGTGACACCATCAAAGCGAAAGGCCGCAGCCATGCCGCCGCTCAGGAAGAGATCCTGAAGCTGTCTGAAGTATTCAAACAGTTCCGCCTGGTGCCAAAACAGTTCGACTACCTGGTTAACAGCATGCGCGTGATGATGGATCGCGTACGTACCCAGGAACGCATCATCATGAAGCTGTGCGTTGAGCAGTGCAAAATGCCGAAGAAGAACTTCATCACCCTCTTCACCGGCAACGAAACCAGCGAAACCTGGTTCAACGCGGCTATCGCGATGAACAAGCCGTGGTCTGAAAAACTGCACGACGTGAAGGACGATGTTTATCGTGGTCTGCAGAAGCTGCAGCAGATTGAAGAAGAGACCGGCTTGACCATCGAGCAGGTTAAAGACATCAACCGTCGCATGTCCATCGGTGAAGCGAAAGCCCGCCGGGCCAAGAAAGAGATGGTTGAGGCGAACTTACGTCTGGTTATCTCTATCGCCAAGAAATATACCAACCGCGGTCTGCAGTTCCTGGATCTGATTCAGGAAGGCAACATCGGTCTTATGAAAGCGGTAGATAAGTTTGAATACCGTCGTGGTTACAAGTTCTCTACTTACGCGACATGGTGGATCCGTCAGGCAATTACCCGCTCTATCGCAGACCAGGCGCGCACCATCCGTATTCCGGTGCATATGATTGAGACCATCAACAAGCTCAACCGTATCTCCCGTCAGATGCTGCAGGAGATGGGCCGCGAGCCGACGCCGGAAGAGCTGGCCGAGCGCATGCTGATGCCAGAAGACAAGATCCGTAAAGTGCTGAAAATTGCCAAAGAGCCAATCTCCATGGAAACGCCAATCGGTGACGATGAAGATTCGCATCTGGGTGATTTCATCGAGGATACCACCCTCGAGCTGCCGCTGGACTCTGCGACCACCGAGAGCCTGCGTGCCGCGACGCACGACGTTCTGGCTGGCCTGACCGCCCGTGAAGCAAAAGTTCTGCGTATGCGTTTCGGCATCGATATGAATACCGACCACACGCTGGAAGAAGTGGGTAAACAGTTCGACGTTACCCGCGAACGTATCCGTCAGATCGAAGCGAAGGCGCTGCGTAAGCTGCGTCATCCAAGCCGCTCTGAAGTGCTGCGTAGCTTCCTGGACGACTAATCTGTCCTGACAGTGAAAAAGCTCCCAATCGGGAGCTTTTTTTTGTTTATTCCCTCTCTCTTTGTACTGTGGGCTCCCCAGTAATTTATAAGCAGAAGCAATAACCTTGTTTCAGAACGAGTGAAGACTTTCAGCGAAGCTCTGATCCGGCTGTAAATCGCTGAGGCGTTTGCCTTCCGGCCGGGGCGAGGCGCATGGATGCGCCGAGAGGGCGGGCTTTACAGGGACGTTACCTCCGCCCGTCCCCGATAAGCCGGAAGGAATAAGCCGAGGGCACCGCGAAGCGGCGATTTACCGCCGGGAGCCCGGGTCGCCAGGGTGGTGGCGACTGAGCCACCCTGGCACGTTCACAGGTCATGTCGTGACAGAGTAGCAAGGAAGATAAAGTGAACGGAATGACCACCACGGCCGTATATTCCCCTCACCCTAACCCTCTCCCCGTAGGGGCGAGGGGACTGTTCCGTGCTGCCATAACGTGGTGGGGATCCCTCAGTCATGTGGGGTGAGGGCATCAGGCCGCAGAGGATTACAGCCCCCGCACCATCAGCGCCTCATCCAGTTCCCGATACGCCTCCACCAGCTTATCCAGCGTCGCCCTGTTGAGCCCGCTCGGGTTCGGCAGCACCCACACCTGCGTAACGCCAATCATGATGCTCTGCTTGCCCCACTTCGTTCCACGCTGGCTAAACGCCTGCTCGTAGGCCTGCTTGCCGAGGATCGCCAGCGCGGCCGGCTGGTAGTCTTCAATCTTCTTCACCAGCTCTCGCCCGCCGCTGCGCAGCTCATGCAGGTTTACCTCGCTCGCCTGTACCGTCGGCCGCTCGACCAGCATGGTAATGCCGCAGCGTGTATCCAGCAGGTGCTGCTCCTCTTCGGGCTTGAGTAATCTGTCGGTAAACCCGGCCTGGTAGATCACCTTCCAGAAGCGATTTCCCGGATGGGCAAAGTGAAAACCGGTGTGCGCAGAGGACTTTCCTGGGTTGATACCGCAAAACACGACCCGCAGGCCAGGTGCAAGAATATCGTTGATCATCTTTACTCCCACTGATACATCGTTATGGAAGTATAAAGGATTGATTATGCGTTGTTTATAAAAACAGCAAGCAGGAGTGAATGGCTGGATTGCTGCGGGGAGTTACTTTATAATTCACCGCCACGGCCCCTTAGCTCAGTGGTTAGAGCAGGCGACTCATAATCGCTTGGTCGCTGGTTCAAGTCCAGCAGGGGCCACCAGACACCGCAAGGGCTGACGAGAAATCGTCGGCCCTTTTCTTTTTCCTGGGATACTTTCAAGCGGTAACCATTGTGATTTATGGTTAATATATGACCACTCATCAAAGCCAACGCCGCATTCACGCGGCGTTGGCCCTGTTTTAAAGACAGTAAAAACTTACAACAGGTTAAAAGACATAACGCATACCAAGGGTAAATTCATTAGAGACAATATGCGCTTTCATCTGTTCGTCTTTTAAGCCACGCGCGTTAGTAAAGTTGTTATACCCACTTTCGATCTTACCCATATCGATATAACGGTAGCCCAGATCAACATACAGACGCTCAACCGGCATGTAGCTTACGCCCGCCCCTAACGCATAAGTCAGATTGCTTTGTGTTGTCGAGGCATATTCACGTCCGGCGTTACCCTGCCAGCCGCCCGCTTTGATTTTACTCACGCCAAGCCCAGCAGTACCGTAAACAGACACACCGTAGCCCAATTCATAATCGCGATAGACATTCAGCATCAGACGTTCAGTTTCAGTCTGCAGGTGATTAAAGCTATTAGCGAATGTGCTGGAGCCGCTGGTGTACTCCGTCTTTTGTTTGAAGGTATATTCACCCTCTGTACGCCAGCCGTTGCCAAACTGATAGCCCGCAGCAATCGCCGCGCCGCCAAAGTGCTCTTTCTCTTTACCGCCCACAAACTGCCCTACCCCAGGACGTGCGCTGGTATCCATCTCCTTTGCACGTTGTTCAACCTGGAGATATTTTGCGGAACCGTAATACCCTTCTTCCGTATTTGCCGCCAGAACGGTAGCCGGGATCATCGCGATCGGCAGGGCGACTACAATAGCTTTCATCTTCATCTATACTCCGTTGAAAAAATATTCCGCACGGCGAACTGTCGTCCGTCGATGTCAGGAAAAACAGTCAGTGAGAGGGATAATAAGCAGCCCGGCACAAGCAAACTATTCGTGTGATTACGCATTTTACCAGGTAATTTTACGTAGGGATTGGTCTTGTTTTTTGATCTTTTCAACGACATTTCAATCGCTTACAGATTGTGGGAAACGCAGCAGCACAACCGCCCCCTCCGTCGGCACGGATTCCATTTCCGTCACCTCCAGCGTCGCGTTTTCCGGCATGCTGAGGCTATCGACCGTAATGCGGTTGATTCGCCATGGCGTCAGGTAACTGACCAACAGCTCACCCTTTGCATTCGTCGTTGAACCAAACTGATTATAAAAGCCTACGCCCGGAGAGTCTGGCACCTCCACCAGCGCCACGGTGCTACCGAGCTGCTGCCCCAGCGTTACGCCTCCACTGTGGAACAACAGGCTGCCGCTGGCATCCGCATGATAATCGCGCCGGGTTCCTCCCCGCACCGTACTGAGGTTGACTTCCCCGGCATTGTATTGATAGCCCATGTTCGCCGACAGCGTGTCATTGCCATGCACGGTGTGCATGGCCTGCAGATCGTAACGCAGGCTGTAATCATTGAGCGCGGAACCGTAGACATTGATGCCGTGACTGTCTTCACCCCGGCTTGCCAGTTCGGTGACATAGCCGATATTACTTGTTGTTCCCCACAGGGAAACAGGCACGCTGACAGTGATCCCCACCGTGGTCTCATCTGGATTATTGCCATAGCGGTCATAGCCCCCGTACAGGCTCAGATCAATGTCGTGTACGGTAGTATTCAGACTCAGCGTGGCTCCCTGATTAGCGGAATCAGAGTCGCGCGATCTCAACCAGCGCCAGGACAGACTCAGGCTGGAGTCCTCACTGATGTTCTGATTAAGCTCCAGTTGTCCACGAAGTACGCGCTGGGTGATACCATCATCCCAGCCGTAGCCAGATTGCGCTGACTGCGCGATCTTCTCCTCGAATGACCGATAATGCTCTGCGCGCGGATACCACTGCAACTGCGCATTGAGGCTGGTTTCAGTGGTAAAAAATGCTTTCGCGTAACGCAAACGCCATACCTTACCGCGAAGCGTCTCTTCATTTAGCGTGTATCGTGCCGAGCTGATATCCCCCGAAAATGCGCCCCACCGACCTAAATTCCCGCCAAAACCTGCGACATAACTGAAGTAGTCATCTCCTTGCTGCAGCCCCGAAAACACCGTCACCTGCGGTGCGATCCCCCACGAAACCGTGCTTTGCCAGAAACGATCTTTATCCCTTTCAATACCGTGAAAAGGCTTATAACGTCCCGTGGCCAGCTCATAGCTGAACAACCCCTGATGCACCAGATTAGGCATGCTGGAATAGGGCAGCAGACGAGTACGCTCCGTACCATCACTCTCCTGAATGGTCATTTCCAGATTGCCATCCGGATTTGGTGGATAAAAATCCCGAATGGTAAACGGTCCAGGCGGAACGTGAATACGGTACACGCGCACCCCGTTCTGGTGAATTGTCACCTCCGCTTCCGTGCGGGCATAGCCGTTAATCCAGGGCGAATACGGTCGCCAGCTATCGGGGAACATCGCCTCATCGCTGGCAAGCGTCGCACCGCGAAAAGCGAAACTGTCGAACAGGTTTGAAGAGGTATTACTGTCGCCAAAAGTCAGACGCGAACGCAGCGGCGTAATGCTGCGCCAGAGTGACATAGCATTGCTGTACGAGCCGTGCTGCCCGTCTCTTTCACGCCAGAAGGTGTTTTGATAACGCAGTCGCCATGGGCCGATGTTGAGACCATTATCCAGCGCCAGCATGGCATCGGTTCCGGAATGTTCCCAGCTGTACTGCGCCTGACGGTTATCCGCATCCAGACGATAGTTAACAAACAGCGCATTGATACCATCGTCCCAGCGACTGGTGCTGACACCGTTCTGCTGCGGGTTTATCGCCTCGTCGGGGAACAGCAGCGTGAGCAACTGTGCATCCGGGCGATACCAGTATTTGAGGTTAAATGCCTCAGCAGACTGGGGCGTCAGGCAGCCTTTTGCATCCCATTCCAGACGTGCAATCACTGCATCCCGCACGCCCCACTCCTCCATCAGCGGCTGGCTAAGGCAAGGTCCGGAGGCTGAGACATCGAATGAGATCGACCCTTTATAGACGTTATTGAGGATAATCCACGTCTTTTTAATGGCCGCGTGGCTCTCTGCTGCCGGGAAAAGCAGCATAAATAACAAAATACGAAGTAATGTCATAGCAGCAGGCAATGCAAAAAAGGTGAAGAGGCAAATGCCTCTTCACCTGATTTACATAAAAAGATTATTTTTGCAGGGATGCACGAGCTGCACTCAGCTCCTGCTGGATACCGCTCAGCTCGTTCTGTTTTTCTGACAGTTTACGCTGGTACTTAGCAATCTTCTTGTTGTCACCTTTGGCTTTTGCTTCACGCAGATCGGCCTGAATCTCGGCGATATCGTCACGTTTCTCAGCCAGTTTTTTCTCCAGCTTCTTCACTTCTTTCTGCGCGTCAGCCTGAACGCTTGCCGGGGTGCAGTGTGCTTTGACTTCTGCCAGCGCTTTTTTCAGGCCGTTAACTTTATAGGTATTGCCGTACTGCTGGGCAATACGGATCTCTTTTTCCAGCGCGGCTGCTTTCGCGGTGCAGCTTTCAGCAGCCTGAGCTGAAGTGAACATACCAACAGATGCGATAACAGCCAGTGCAGATGCTAATTTTTTCATTGGGATATCTCCTTTATTTATGAATTTCCTCGAACAAAAGAGTATCCCAGTGGCAGGTAGGCTTACGCTGTACGCCCGTCCTCATTCTGCTGTAGGACGGTCTTCCTCGGTTGTACTCCCGTATCTCGCCAGTGCTGTAACGCTGCACGCAGGTTGAGAATATGCTCCTCAAGCTGGCGAACACCATCACTGTCGACGACCCGCTCCTGCTCAAGGCAAAGCGCTTCCAGCGCCTGTTCCCCGAGCAACTGGATACCGCCCCGCAGCCGATGCAGAGATTCCGCCAATGGCGTATCGGGATCGTTTCTCCAGCGAGCAATATCGCACAGTGTCTCATCGATCACCGCGATCTGGAGTTCCAGAAACGACACCAGATGCTTATCATCGAGCAGCGCTGCGGGCAGCGTCAGTGTGGGATACAAAGCAGGAGATTTACCAGCCGGTCGCAGCGGTAACAGCAGCTCTTCCAGCGCCGCCAGCGTGACCGGCTTAAAGATACAATTACTCATGCCCGCCTCTCGCGCCGCATCCCGGGCAGACTCTCGTGCATCGGCGGTCATCCCAAGTACGATGACATCCGGATAACGCTCATTAATGATGCGTGACAATTCATAACCACTCATCCCTGGCATGTTGCAGTCGCTGATAACGGCATCCGGTTGTAGGGTTGTCAGGTTGTCGAGCAGCGCGTGTGGGCTGTCATAAGGGCTAACCTGATGCCCAAGCCATTCAAGCTGCTGGGTGAGCAGCATCAGTCCAACCGGGTTGTCATCCACCACCATAATGGTCAGCGCGGCGCGTTTGCCTGGTGGTGAAGAAGCATCAACCTCTCTCTGCGGCAACGGATCCATCATCGGCACTTTAAGCGTCACCGTCACCGTAGTGCCTTCCCCTGGTGCGCTGTCTAAATCCAGGCTTCCTCCCATCATATCGGCGAGCTGCCGGCAAATATAAAGCCCCAGCCCGCTCCCCTGCGCCAAATTGCGGCTCGGTCCCTGACTAAAAGGCTGAAAAAGACGCTGCCGGGTCGTTTCATCAATCCCCTCGCCCGTATCCTCTATCGTTAGCGCCAACAGCATAAACTTGCCGTCCTGCCATTGCGGCTGCGCACGTAACGTTACCTGACCGCTGTCGGTAAATTTGATGGCATTGCCCAGCAGGTTGATGACGATCTGACGAAAGCGCACCACATCCATCAGGACATCGCCTTTCAGCTCCGTGTCCATCTCAAGTACAAACTTCAGCGATTTTTGCGCCGCCAGCTCCTCAAACAGCAGTGCGCTGCTTTCTATCAGGGTTCGCAGCGAGGCTCGTTCCGGGCGTAACACCAGACGGCCAAACTCGATGCGCTCCACATCAAGGATGTTGCCGATGAGCAGTAGCAATGACTGCGATGCATCCCAGGCAACCCGTATCGATTGTCGATTTTTCAGGGTATTGTCAGGACGCTTCATGACCAACTCCAGCATGCCGATGATGATGCTAACTGGCGTGCGAATTTCGTGACTCATGGTCGCCAGGAAGGTGCTTTTCCCGCGCCGCAAGCGCTCGGCACGGTGTTTGGCCTCACGCAGCTTCTGGATTAGGCGCAGGATGCGCGCCCGCCGGATGCGTCGCCTCTTATAAATCCACCATGCCACCAGTGCCAGCAGCGCCCCCCCTGTAACCAATAACACCGCCAGCCACGCTTTTGACAGTGCCGACGTTGACACGGAGGCAAACATATTTCCCGCATTGCCGCCGCGCGTCAGGGCATGAAGATCTTCCGGCGGGATATTGATCAGCGCCTTATTGAGGATGGTAATCAGCGGCCAGGCCTGCCGCGATGTGCCAAAGGCAAAACGTAGCGGTTCGGTATCAATGCTGGCTAAAATTTTCAGCGAGGCAAACTCGTTACGGGTGAGTTGAGTATTGGCAACGATCAGCGGCACAACCATCAGGTCGTTTTCATGACGCACCACGCTGGCTAAACCGTGCCACCACGTATCAACTTTCGCCGTCTGACCACTGTTTTGTCGACCCAGCCAGCTATCCGGTGCTTCTCCACGCAGGCTCACCACTCTGGGCTGCCGCGTCTCTTTCCCTTGCTGCTTGCGCCCCACCATCACCCAGGAGTTATACAGCCAGGTTCGGGTCGTGAGCAGCTCCGCTTGCCAGATCCCTTCCTGAGTCACGCCGGCAATCAGATCCGCCTCACCGCGGTTAACCGCCCTGAAGGCAGCATCCTGGCTGGAATAGCGGAGGATCTCAAAGGTGAATCCGGTGCGAAGACGAAGTGCGGTCAGCAGATCGGCAAGAATGCCTCGCAGCTCGCCGCGCTCGTTGAAAAAGGCAACAGGGGCATTATCCTGCGCCACCGCAACGCGTATCCGGGAATGTTCTTTGATCCATTTATGTTCAAGCGAAGTGTAGCGCGGCGGCTCCTCGCTCAGCGAGAGCGGGATCCCCCCGCTCCAGCGGCGGTGGATCTCGACGCTTGCATTCTCCGGCAGCGCCGTGAGCATCTTGTCCAGAATCGCGATCCAGACCGCCATTTTTGGCATAGCGGCGAAGGAAAATCCTGACGCATCGAACGTGCTCGCCACCGACCGAATGCTGACATTGCTTAAGTTAGACTGACTGGCCAGATAGCGTGCGCTGATCGCATCGCTGAAGAACAGATCGATTTTGCGAAAGGCCAGCGCCTCCAGAGCGTGCCGCGAGGAGGAGAAGTTCACAATGCTGGCCCCAGGATAGCGTGCCAGCACATCGCGACTGTTGTAGACAGGCGACACGGCGATACGTTTGACCACATCATCTGGCGAGGCATCCGTATTGACCACCTCCACCGGGATGTTGTCACTGTATAGCACACTCAGCAGTAGCCCCTGCTTTTGCTGGCTCGCTCCCGCCTGGGGAATAAAATCAGCCTTTCCCGCCCGAAGTGCGGACAGCGCCTCATCGTAGCTGAGGTAACGAACGACCTCGATATCTACACCCAAATTTTCCGCCACCAGCCCGGTAAAATCCGCATTAATACCGCCGTAGTCATTAAGCCCGGTCGTGATGTCATAAGGCGGCATCATCGGCCCCCAGACCGCCATGCGGATTTTGCGATGTTCGCGCACCCAGCGCCATTCGCTGCTGCTGAGCCCGGGTTCAATGACCTCTTCATGGCTGCGCGCCAGCAAGCGAAGGGATTCCTCCTGTGGCGCGGCAGACGCAGCAAATGTGAGGCAAAAAAGCAGGATAAAGGAAACAATATTCACGTGTCTGGCTCTGATGGGGAAATAAGATCGAACAGCTGTTCAAACTGTTCAACGCCGCTTTTCTTCATCATCCGCGCCTTATAGGTGCTGATAGTTTTATTACTGAGCGCCAGCCTGTCAGCCACCTCCTTGTTACTCTCGCCCTGTTTCAGATAGTTCAGCACGGCGAGTTCCCGGTCGGAAAAACGGGCCAGGAGCGTTTGGGCTTCATGTTTTTCTACCGACTTTTCAGCCATGCTGGCAAACATCCCTTCAGGAAAACAGTAATAACCATCGAGCAGCAACTGGCAAACAGGTTCAATACGTTCCAGCGCCAGGCTTTTATTAATAAAGCCGCTCGCGCCGGCCTGTAAGGTACGTGGCGCATAAACTGCCGCAGGCTGGTTGGTGTACACCAACACCCGGAGCGCCGGAAAGTGGTGCCTGATGCGCGGGAGAAGATCCAACCCGTCAGCATTTTTGAGTTCAAGGTCAAGGATCAACAGTGACGGAAGTTCACGGTGCAGCAGCGCCAGCAGGTTCTCACCGGAGGAAGTCGTCACGGTAAAAGCCGGATTTTTGTCCAGTAACACCTTGAGTGCAAAGCAGATTGCCGGATGGTCATCCACAAGCAAAATTTTCGTCATTATGTTTATTTCTTACCTAAGGGGTTAACCGTATCATTATGCGGGGTACACCATAGCCGATCGCCCAGGGAATCGAGACAAGGCTTGTCTGTTTTCAGAAATTTTTGTCTGCACAAAGAAATATCTGAGCAGAAGCTCGGACAGTGGTGACAATGCTGGAACTGGAACCGGAATTAATCAAAACCATCCTGCTTTTTTGCTTCCTGCTCACTCCCCCACCTCACAAACTGCGAATCTAAAGAAATCCCCCATCGCGCCGATCATCATCCGTGTGTATTATTTCCTGTAGCTTTTACAACAACTACCCTTAACTCAAATACTTAAGCGCCAAAGCGAAAGGCATCATGAGCACACCGATCAAACGGCTAGAAATCATTAAAAATGCCATTGAACTGGAAGATGACGACATCATCCAGAGCCAGCTGACACGCCTGAAAAATGAAGCGTTTGACGATGAGCTACAGGCAATCGTCGTGATGCTTGAGCAAAAGAACTACACCGCGGCGATGGCGGCCATTACCGCCTGGCTGCAGAGCCAGCGCGCCGTGACCCAATGGCGCGATCCGCAGGTGGCCGCCAGCAAGCTGGAGCTGAAGGCGCTGGAAGAGCGACTGCGCGATCTGATTGACCGCCGCAACGCACGCGTACAGCAGCTTGATGAGTTCAACGATTTGTATTTTTCACGGCTGGGCCCGCTGATGCAGCAGATCCTCGCCCTGCGTAAAACCCTGGCGGAGCTGAACCTGCGTCGTCAGCAGGCGGAGGCGCGTCGTCGCGAGGAAGATTACCGTCGCTGCCAGCGCTATATGGCGCAGGCGGTAGAGGTGCTGGCTACGCTCACCCAGCGCTGGCGCGACCTTCCGGCCGACTCCGTGCAGGCCGCTGAGGCGCGCAAGCATCTTGAGCAGCAAAGTAATCTGATTGCCAACCTGCTGGCCGAAGCGCTTGAGCTGGAGAGCGGCTTAACGCGCGAAGAGGAGCCTACCCGGCAGGCCCGCGACGAGGCCAACGAAGAGTACGAGAAGTATCGCGAACAACATCACGATGCCGAAGTGCGTCTGCGTAAGGGGAAAGATCTCTCGGAAGAGGATCGGAACGAGCTCAAGCGCCTCTGGCGGCAGGCGAGCAAGCTCTGCCATCCGGATTTAGTCGCAGACGATCTAAAAGAGGAAGCCAACGCGATGATGGTGCAGCTCAACCAGGCGAAGCAGCGCGGCGACGTAAAAGCCATTCGCTCGCTGGTGGCCCGCCTGCAGCAGGGCTTCGAGCCATTGATGGCAAGCGACAGGCTGAACGATCTGGAACGTATCCGTAAAAAAATGGCGCAGGTCCGCGAGCAAATCGACACCTTAGTGCACGAGCTGGCGGAGCTGGAAAAAGAGGAGTCCTGGCTGCTGGTCTCGTCGCTGAGCAATATGGAAGCGTACTTTGCTCAGCAGGAAAAAGCGCTGCACGAGGTCCGCGCCTCGCTCGAACATCAGGTGAACGAAGCGCAGCTGGATTCGGCAGCCTGATTATTTAGCGTGCCAGTATGCGCTGGCACGCACCAGCTGCTGGTCAATCGAGTCGGTTTCAAACTGGCGGCTCAGGCTTTTCACCACCTTCCCTTCCCCGGTCAGCCAGATAAAGTAATCCTCAGCCGGAACGGTCAGCGCCGCCAGATGGTCCGCTACCGCCTGCACGTTGTGGCCCACCACCCATTTGATGTTGAATTCGCTCAGGTGCGCCAGATAGCCTTTGTAAGATTCGTCCCCGACCGTCACTACCGCTTGAACCTCCGGGTGAACCGGCAGTTTAACAATGCTCTCTAAGCGCCGACGCAGCGCGGGCATGCCGGACTCGTCGCACACGTACAGCTGCCAGGCGTAATCCTCCGGCACCACCAGAGAACCGCGCGGGCCGCCGATGGTCAGCCTGTCGCCCGCTTTCGCCTCGACCGCCCAGCGGCTGGCAACCCCGCCGTCATGAATGAAGAAATCGAGCAACAGCTCATGATTTGCCTCATCGTACAGCGGCGTATAGTCGCGCGCCTGCGGACGCACGCCGTCGCCCCAGTCGATGCCTTCATCGGTGACCACCGGCGGAACAAACGTGGTGCCAGGTGCCGGGAAAAAGACTTTGGTGTGGTCGTCGAAACCGCGGGAGCTAAAGCCCTCCAGCGCCTCGCCGCCTAAAACAATGCGCTGAAAGCCTGCGCTGATGCGCTCAACGCGGCGCACCGTCAGCTCGCGAAAGCGCAGGTCATTACGCACGCGCTGTGGGTAACGGGTAGATGCCATTTTTAGCCTCTTGTCTTGTGAATACGATATATCGAAACTGATTTTTAAATGATAATGATTACTAATCAGTAAAAATGCAAGATCTTTTAGATTGCATCTGAATATATCTTAGATATATTTTAGATATATCAAATTGAAGAGACTACTATGCGACACGAACACGATGGCGGCGGACGCCGACCGCGCTTTTTCGGCCACGGCGACCTGCGGCTGGTGATCCTGGACATCCTGACCCGCAGCGCGAGCCACGGCTATGAGCTGATCAAAGAGATCGAGAATCTGACGCAGGGGAACTACACTCCGAGCCCTGGGGTGATCTATCCAACCCTGGATTATCTTCAGGATCAGACCTTTATCACCATCACGGAAGAAGAAAGCGGTCGTAAGAAGATTGCGATTACCGCTGAAGGACAACGCTGGCTGGACGAAAACCGGGAACAGCTGGAACAGATCCAGGTGCGTATTAAAGCGCGCAGCGTCGGCTTTCAGCTGCGCAAAAACCCGCAGATGAAGCGGGCGCTGGATAACTTTAAAGCGGTGTTAGATCTGAAGGTAAATCAGGGAGAGCTCAGCGACGCGCAGCTCAAGCAGATTATCGGCGTAATCGACCGCGCGGCGCTGGAGATCTCCCAGCTGGATTAAGCCGGCGCGTGCTCGCTCACGCGGAAGACGCGTACCAGCTCTTTCAGGTGCATCGCCTGCTCGTTAAGGGATGCCGCCGCCGCGACGGACTCCTCCACCAGCGCAGAGTTCTGCTGGGTGGTGGCATCAATCAGGCCAATCGCGCTGTTGATCTGCGAGATCCCTTCCGTCTGCTCGTGGCTGGCCTGGCGGATCTCGCGCAGGATCACGTCCATCTCCTCCACGTTGCCGACCATCCCGTTGATCAGAGCGCTCGCTTTTTCCACCAGGTTCATCCCGTCCTGGGTCTGGCTGGTGGAGCTCTCGATCAGCTCGCGGATTTCACTGGCTGACGACGCGCTCTTCTGGGCAAGCTGGCGCACCTCGCCGGCCACCACCGCAAAACCGCGGCCGTGCTCGCCGGCACGCGCCGCTTCCACCGCCGCGTTCAGCGCCAGAATGTTGGTCTGGAAGGCAATGGCGTCGATCAGGTCGATAATGTCGGACATCCGGTTCGACGTCTCGTTAATCAGGCGCATTTTGCTGGTCACCTGCTTCATCATCTCCCCGTTGTTTTTGACCACCGTGGCGGCATCTGCCGAGAGGTTGGTCGCTTCGCCGGTGTGCGAGGCGGTGTTTTTCACCGTCGCGGTGATCTGCTCCATCGAGGCGGCGGTCTGTTCAACGGAGCTGGCCTGCTCTTCGGTGCGCGCGGCCAGATCCTGGTTCCCGGCGACAATCTGCGCGGCCGCGCTGGAGATATTCTCCGAACCGGTTTGCACCTGCTGCACAATGTCCAGCAGGCGGTTTTTCATCTCCATCAGCGCGTGCAGCAACAGGCCCGTTTCGTCCTTGCCGTGCGGCGTGATGCTGCCCGTCAGGTCGCCCTCTGAAATGGCATTGGCAAACTTCACCGCCTCGCCGAGCGGACGAGTAATAGCGCGCACGATAAACCAGCCAATCAGGCTGCCCGCCGCAACGCTAAACAGGGTGATCAGGATCAGCAGTAGCCGGTTGGATTTAAAGTCACCTTCCACCTGCTTCCCTGCGCTCTGCATCTCATGGTTCTGAATCGCAATCAGCTCCTGCACTTTGGCTTTATAGGCCTGCTGCACGGTGAGGGTGCGGGTCATCATCTCCTGGATTGCAGCCGCGCGATCGTTGTTCTGCACCGCCTGCAAAATGCGATAGCGCGAGTCCAGATACTGCTGACGAACGTCGCGGATCTCGGCAAGGACCTGCTGTGATTTCGGATCCTGCAACACGCTGTTTAGCTCACCCAGAATCAACGTAATATGTTCGCTGATCGTTTTAAGATGCTGCTGCGACTGCGCCGTGTACGTTCCCTTATCATCCAGTAACATGAGCTGCTGAGTGCTAATAAATTCCTGGAAGTTGTCGATTAACTGGTTCGCTTTTACCGTGGTCGGATAATCATGGGTAATGATGGATTGCATCCCGTTGTTAGCCCGGTTCAGACTCAGTAAGGACATACTGGCGCTAACTACCATCAGGACAATAAAGAATCCAAACGCCAGAAATAATTTCGTGCCGATCTTTACGTCATGTAAGAACATATTTTCTCCATCGATGTGATTATTTCTCAGACGATCGCTGTTATCGGTAACGAATCCGCTAACTTTATGACTTTGATCGTTTTTTTATTTCATAACCATCACAATGGATAGGTAGAGGCTATTAATACAGCCTCATCGATCGTTACCAGACCACCAGAACAGGGTTTTACAAAATAGCATCACGGAAAACTGACTTAGGCAGGAATAAATAACTGAGGCACTTTCTTTAGTTATTTAATATCTGATTAACAATAAAACATATTAATAGTCACAAGCAGAAATAAAAAAGCCGTTTATTCCTTACGGTATAAACGGCTTTTCCGGAACACTACTGGCTCAATGGAGCACCGTTACCGCATCCTTAAGACGCCCGGCGCGGTGTTTCACCATGGCAGAAATGTGCGCGCTCTCCTCGACCAGGTCGGCATTTTTCTGCGTGATGCTGTCCAGCTCCGCCACCGCACGGGTTAATTCTGACAGTCCGGTGGCCTGCTCGGACGTCGAGTGGCTGATCTGCGCGATAAGCTGCGTCACGTTTTTCACCTGCTCGACAATGTCATCCATCGTGCGGCCTGCGGCGTGCACCTGCTCAGAGCCGGACTGCACCCTGCTGGCGCTGGCATCAATCAGCTTACGGATATCGTTAGCCGCATTAGCGCTGCGGCTGGCGAGATGGCGGACTTCCCCCGCGACTACGGCAAAGCCTTTTCCCTGCTCGCCGGCCCTTGCCGCTTCAACGGCCGCGTTCAGCGCCAGGATATTGGTCTGGAAAGCGATATCGTTAATCAGGGTGGTAATCGAGCCAATTCGCTGCGTGCTGTCGGCGATGTCGTCCATGGTTTTGACGACGGTCTGCATCGCGTTTCCGCCCTCCGTCGCCGCGCTGCTCGCAGCCACGGAGAGTTTATCCACCTCAGCGGCGGTTTCAGAGTTGCTCTGAACGGAAGCGGCCATCTGGTTCATCGTTGCGACGGTCTGCTGCACGTTCGCCACGGTCTGACGTGTACGATCGTTCAGCGCTTCATTCCCCTGCGCCAGCCTGTCGCTGCCGTCACGGACGCTCATCACCTGGCTTGAGACGTCATTGATGAGCCAGCGGCACATCAGCCCCAGCTGTCCTACCGCGCGAAGGGTCAGCCCCAGCTCGTCGCTGCGGTTCAGATGCTGCACGCTGTTACGCTCGCCGGTCGCCACCTTCAGCGCCTGACGCGCCACGTTCTCGATCGGGCGGACAATCTGCTGCTCAAACAGCAGCGTACCCAGCAGCATTACCACGGCAGCCGCTGCGAGCGGTGCCCAGCCTGCGGAGGCTGACAGCAGGGTAGCGGCAAGCGCGGCAAAGAGTACCGCCATCACGCTGCGTACCCGCCAGCGCAGCGGCATTGCAGGAAGTTTACCCCGCCAGCCCTTACGCACCACCAGCCCTTTGTGAATACGTTTTTTACAGCTCCCGTTATTCAGCGCCCGGTAGAGCGGCTCCACGGCGGCAATCTCTTCCTCCGTGGCTTTGGTGCGGATCGACATATAGCCCGTCACCTGCCCGCGGCGTACCATCGGCACCGCATTCGCACGCACCCAGTAGTGGTCACCGTTTTTGCGTCGGTTTTTGACAATCCCGCTCCACGGCTCGCCCTGCTGCAGCGTGTACCACATATCGGCAAACGCGGCTTTTGGCATATCGGGGTGGCGCACCATATTGTGCGGCTGGCCCGTCAGCTCATCAAGCTGGTAGCCGCTCACCTGCACAAAGGTGTCGTTGGCGTGGGTAATGTAGCTGTGGACGTCTGTGGTAGACATTAAGGTGGTGTCGTCGTCCAGAGGATAATTATTCTGGGTGACAAAGGAGGGAGAAGACATGATGGGCATTCCTTGCAGGTTATTCGAATGTTAATTTTGTGGTTTATTGTTTTTTCGGCGGTAAACAATTTATCTTTAGTTGTTAAAGTTGATGGAGATCGCAGATTTCACTTAAACCGCACTTTTTGTGAGATTTTATAATTCATTGATTTCAAATACTTTCACAAAGAAATTACCTACAAAACATGACCTGTTAACGCCCACTTAAGCCGCAAGCAATGCACTCCTTTAGTGCAATTGCCCTTTTCTGCCCCTCACAACGTATGTTGCCGTGTTCCGCGAAATCCCGTTTCGGTTGTATTGGCATGATTAAATATTGTGCAACAATATTTTAACCTGGCGTTTATCCCGATTTTCGTTAAGTCATCTGAAGTGGCGTAATCCCTGCAATACTTAAACCAGTATCATGTGATACGCGATCCCCGGGAGCACATTTTGAACAGGTTACCTTCCAGCGCCTCGGCTCTTGCCTGTACCGCGCACGCACTGAATCTCATTGAGAAGCGAACGCTCGATCATGAGGAGATGAAACAACTTAACCGAGAGGTCATCGATTACTTTAAAGAGCACGTCAATCCTGGTTTTCTGGAGTATCGCAAATCTGTTACCGCCGGCGGGGATTACGGAGCCGTAGAGTGGCAAGCGGGAAGTCTTAATACGCTTGTCGACACCCAGGGACAGGAGTTCATAGATTGCCTGGGTGGTTTCGGTATCTTCAACGTGGGGCACCGTAATCCAGTAGTGGTTTCCGCCGTACAGAATCAACTTGCGAAACAACCTCTCCATAGCCAGGAACTGCTCGACCCGCTTCGCGCCATGCTCGCGAAAACGCTGGCGGCCTTAACCCCCGGCAAACTGAAGTACAGCTTCTTCAGCAACAGCGGCACGGAATCGGTCGAAGCGGCGATTAAGCTCGCCAAAGCGTACCAGTCGCCGCGCGGGAAATTCACCTTTATCGCCACCAGCGGCGCGTTCCACGGTAAATCCCTGGGCGCACTGTCGGCGACCGCGAAATCCACCTTCCGCAAGCCGTTTATGCCGCTGCTGCCGGGCTTTCGCCACGTGCCGTTTGGCGACATCAACGCCATGCGCACCGTGCTGAGCGAATGCCGTAAAACCGGCGATGACGTGGCGGCGGTGATCCTGGAGCCGATTCAGGGTGAAGGGGGTGTAATCCTCCCTCCGCAGGGCTATCTGCCCGCCGTGCGTCAGCTGTGCGATGAGTTTGGCGCGCTGCTGATCCTCGACGAAGTGCAGACCGGGATGGGACGCACCGGCAGGATGTTTGCCTGCGAGCATGAAAACGTTCAGCCGGACATTCTGTGTCTGGCGAAAGCGCTCGGCGGCGGCGTGATGCCAATAGGAGCAACGGTTGCAACGGAAGAGGTGTTCTCGGTGCTGTTCGACAATCCGTTCCTGCATACCACCACCTTTGGCGGCAACCCGCTGGCCTGCGCGGCGGCGCTGGCCACCATCAACGTGCTGCTTGAGCAAAACCTGCCCGCGCAGGCGGAGCAGAAAGGCGACATGCTGCTGGACGGCTTCCGCCAGCTGGGGCGTGAGTACCCGGACCTGGTGCAGGAGGCACGCGGCAAAGGAATGCTGATGGCGATTGAGTTTGTCGACAACGAAATCGGCTACAGCTTCGCGAGCGAGATGTTCCGCCAGCGGGTGCTGGTGGCCGGCACGCTCAACAACTCGAAAACCATCCGCATTGAACCACCGCTGACGCTGACCATTGAGCAGTGTGAGCAGGTGCTGAAAGCGGCGCGTAAAGCGCTGGCAGCGCTGCGGGTGAGCGTGGAAGAGGCGTAAAAAATGCCGGGCCTACGTTTTGTTTTCTGTAGGCCCGGCTTTTTTAACGGTGGAACTCCGCCACCGTCATGGTAAAGCGCAGCACGTTTTTTCCCTCATTCGCATAGCCGTGCGCGGCTTCGGTTTTCGCCACCGCCGATGCGCCTGCATTAACCTGCGTCACCGTCTCGTCCACCGTCAGTGTCAACACGCCTTCGTTCACGTGCAACAGCTCAAAGGTTCCCGACGGATGCCCTGTCGAGGTGAAATACTCCCCCGGATGCATCTCCCACTGCCATAACTCAATCATATCCGGGCCCGCAGTGCCTGCCAGCAGCCTGGCGTAACCGCCCTGTTCGCCCTGCCACAGCACCGGAATCGCCGCTTCTTCGATAACGTGCACCAGCGGCTCGCTGGAGACGTTGACGATATCCGCCACGGAGATGCCGAGCGCGGCGGCCAGCTTGCACAGGATGGCGATGCTAGGGTTGGCTGCGCCCTTTTCGATCTCCACCAGCATCCCTTTGCTGACGCTGGCCCGGCGGGACAGCTCGTCCAGCGACAGCTTTTTCTCTTTCCGCCAGTTGCGGATGCGGTTCGCCACGGCCAGGCTTACCTGGGCAACATCGGCACCCTGCGCAGTCATTATATTGACTTTATCAGTCATTGGTCACTACCATGGTATAAAACAGTCAATACAGGATTATTTATGTCTCTCGTTACGCCGTCAATAGACTCACGTCTTGCCGGGATTGCCCCGGGCTTTCGGGCACTGAGCATTCTGGTTGAAGCTGCGCCGATTATCCACCCGGAGGTTGCGCCCGCCGCGCTGGCGCAGGCCTGCCGGCAGGTGTTGAATGATGATGTTCCATGGGCTGATGCACACCTTTCAGGCTGGGATGAGGTGTTCAAAGCCTTCGGTGCGAAGCCGAAACGCACGCCCTGTTCGGCCTCTGCCCTGCGCAAGCGGGTACTGAAAGACGGTTCGCTGCCGTCGCTGGATCCGGTCGTGGATATCTATAACGCGGTGAGCATTCGCTATGCCATTCCGGTGGGTGGGGAAAATCTCGCGGCGTACTCGGGTGCGCCCCGTCTGACGCTGGCCGACGGCAGCGAGCCGTTTGATACCTTCAAAGAGGGACTGCCGGTGGTGGAACACCCGGAACCGGGTGAGGTTATCTGGCGCGACGACCTCGGCGTCACCTGCCGCCGCTGGAACTGGCGCCAGGGGATACGGACGCGTCTGGACAGCCAGGCGCAATCCATGTGGTTTATTCTTGAAAGCCTGCCGTCGATGCCGCTTGCGGCACTGGAAGAGGCAGGAGAGGAGCTGGTCAACAACCTGCAGCAGCTGATGCCGGGAGCCACGGCTCAGGTCCAGCTGCTGACGCTGTAAGAGGACAACACGATGTTTCACGGATTAAGCGCGTTTCCGTTAACGCCCCTGAAAAATGGGATGTTTGACGAGCAATCCTTCATCAATCTTCTGCGCCCCGTGGTCGACGCAGGCGTGGACTCACTGGGCATTTTGGGCTCAACGGGAAGTTATGCCTATCTGACCGTTGAAGAGCGCGGCCGAATCACGCGCTGCGCGGTGGAGCATGCTGGTGACGTTCCGGTCATCGTCAGCATCGGCGCACTTAGGCTGGACGATATTCTGCGTCTGGCTGACGACGCGCAAGCGGCAGGTGCATCTGGCGTGCTGATGGCACCCGTGTCGTACCAGCGATTAACGGAAGATGAAGCGTTTAATCTCTATGAAACGGTGACTCGCCAGCTCTCCGTACCGCTGTGTATTTACGATAATCCCGCCACGACCGGTTTTGCGTTTAGCGATGAATTGTTATTTGCTACCGCGGCCCTGCCGAATGTGGGCTCCATTAAGCTTGGCCGCGTGCCGGAGGAGCTGTCGCAGGTACGCGCTCGTCTTCCTGATACCGTCACGCTGGGCATTGCCGGCGACTGGCGGGCAGCATCTGCCCTGCAGGCCGGGTTTGACGTCTGGTATTCGGTCATCGGCGGGTTGTTTCCGCAAACAGCGCTGGCGATTGCGCGTTCGAAAGAGGCGGCGCAATCCGAGCGGCTGGAGCCGCTGTGGGAATTGTTCCGTCGTTACGGCAGCTTACGGGTGGTGGCAGCAGCGGCAGAAATGCTGGGGAAAGTTGAAACACCCGCGCTCCCCTTCCCGCTTCAGGCTATTCAGGGTGAGCCGCGCGAAGCGCTTGCTGCGATTCTTGCGGAGCTGAAGCTGGCCTGAACAACGCCGGGTGGCGCTTGCGCTTACCCGGCATGACCGCTACTGCGGCAACAGCCCCACAAAACTGCGTTTTTTGCGCGGCTCCGACATCAGCTCCTCAAGCTTATCCACGCATGCCAGATAGTGCGGCGTTTGCTTGTGCGCCAGCACCGCCTCTTCGTCTTTATAGGCTTCGTAGATAAAGAACCGGGTTTTCACCCTTGGATCCTGCAAGACGTCAAAGCGCAGGTTCCCCGGCTCCCTGATTGCCCCCTCGTGGTTGGCGCGAAACACCTCCAGAAACTCGTCCACGCGCTCGGGTTTGATGTTGATCTCCACTAACGTCACGTTCATTTCGCTTCTCCCTGTTTCTCTTCCTGCCAGAACTGGAACGCGTCACGGGCGTTCCAGCTCTCGTGAACCACTTTCTTCACCGCCTTCAGCATGGCAAGCGGCGCGCTGGACTGGAAGATATTGCGTCCCATGTCCACGCCGGACGCGCCCTGGTCGATCGCCCGCCAGCACATCTCCAGCGCCTCGTGCTCCGGCAGCTTTTTGCCCCCGGCGATGACGATCGGCACCGGGCAACTGGCGGTCACTTTTTCAAAGCCCTCGTCCACGTAGTAGGTTTTGACGAACTGCGCCCCCATTTCGGCGGCGATGCGGCTGGCGAGCGAGAAATAGCGCGCGTCACGCGCCATCTCTTTGCCCACGCCCGTCACCGCCAGCGTCGGCATGCCGTAGCGCGCGCCCGCGTCTACCAGCTTGATGATATTGTTGATCGACTGATGCTCAAACTCGCTGCCGATGTACACCTGTGCCGCCACGGCGCAGACGTTCAGGCGCAGGGCATCCTCCATCGCCACCGCCACGCACTCGTTCGACAGCTCGCCCAGAATCGAATTACCCCCGGAGGCGCGCAGCACCACCGGTTTGTTCGTCGCGGCGGGCACCTGGCTTCTCAGGATTCCGCGGGTGCACATCAGCACGTCGGTTTCACCAAACAGCGGCGCGATGGAGAGATCGATACGCTCAAGGCCAGTGGTCGGCCCCTGAAAGTAGCCGTGGTCAAAGGCCAGCATCACTGTGCGGTTGCTCTGCGGGTTGAAGATGCGCGAAAGCCTGGACTGCATGCCCCAGTCCAGCGAGCCGCAGCCTTTCAGCGTGAACGGTACATTCTGCTGAGGCGTGCCGATGCCAAAATCCTTGCCGTCTTTGATGTCGTCTAAATCAGCCATTTGCTCCCCCGTCAGAAATCGTATTTATTGATGTTCTCTTTAGTGAACACCACGCGCTCCGGCAGCAGCACAATGCCGTTGCCCTTCGCCTCATACTGGTAGCCCTGCACGCTGTTCGGCTCGACCTTCAGCGCGCCGATATCTTTTACGTCCACGCTGTCGCCGACGTTAAGATCGCCTTTTTTCAGCAGGCGATCGGCGACATTGACCGCAATTTTGCCCTGTTGTACCACGTCCCACAGGCCGAAGGCCTTCACCGTGCCGCGCTCAACGTACGGGCGCATCACGTTCGGCGTGCTGAAGCCGACAATCGCCACCCCTTCGCGCTTCAGGTTTTCCGCCGCCTGTGCCGCTGCCGGCAGCGCGTTGGCGTCCGGGGCAATGATCGCATCCAGATCCGGATACGCTTTTAAGATCCCTTCGGCGGTTTGCAGGGATTTGGTGGCGTCGTTATAGCCAAACTGGGTGGTGACGATCTGCCACTGCGGGTGATCTTTCTCGATTTTGGCTTTCGCCTCTTTCACCCACTGGTTCTGGTCGGTAACGGTGGGGCTTGAGTAGAAGAACGCCACTTTAGCGTTCGGTTTGGTGACCTGCTTGCCCGCCATCTCCACCAGCAGGCCGCCAAGCTGCTCCGGCGTCCCCTGATTGATGTAGATGCTGCGGCACTCCGGCTTAGTGTCGGAATCCCAGGTCAGGACCTTGACGCCGCGCTGCATCGCGCGCTTGAGTGCCGGACAGAGGCCGTCCGGCGACACGGCGGAGACGATAATGGCGTTATAGCCCTGGTTAACGAAGTTATTGATGAGCTGCACCTGGCCGGAGACGCTCGGCTCGGTTGGGCCGTCGTAGGTCACGTCCACGCCGAGGTCTTTCCCCGCCTCTTTTGCGCCGTTGCCGCCGCTGGTGAAGAAGCCCACGCCTACCAGCTTCGGGATAAAGGCAATGCGGTCCGCCGCCTGCGCCGAGGCGAAGCTGAGGGCCATTGCCAGGACAAACAGTTTTGTTTTCATCTTACGCTCCGGATAGTTTTCTGAAGAGAGAACGCACCCACTCGCGGTGCAGACTCAGCGAACGTCCCATCACCACCACAACCAGCAGCGCCCCTGACAGCGCGCTCGACACCTGGTTTGGGATGCCGACCATCTGTAACCCCTGCTGCAGGTAGCCCACCAGCAGCGCCGCCAGCGCCGTACCGACAACCGAACCTGAACCGCCGTAGATATTGGCCCCGCCGAGCACGGCGGCGGTCAGCGCGGGCATGAGCAAATCGCGCCCCAGATCCGAACGCGCGGAGCCGAAATAGGAGACCATCACCAGCGCGGCAATCGCCGAGGCCACGCCCACCAGACCGTACAGCGCGTAGGGCATGCCGTTCACCGACAGCGCCGCATAGCGCGCCGCGCGCGAGTTCTGACCGATTAAAAACAGATGTCGGCCAAAGCGCCCGCGGTGGGTAATCAGCCAGAAGAAGGCGGTAATCACCGCGAACAGCACCAGCGGGATCGGCAGACCCAGCACCGTGAGGTTAGCGAACGCCGTGAAGCTGTCCGGGAAGCCGCCGATGCCCTCATAGCCTGTAGCTCCCGCCATGCCGGAGAGCAGCAGCGCGCCGCCGCCGTAGAGGTAGAGCGTGCCGAGGGTGATAACCAGCGGGCTGATGCCGGTGTAGTGAATAAGCGCGGCATTAAATAATCCGCACAGCAGGCCGAGCAGCAGCGTCAGCGGAACAGCGACCGCCATCGGCCACCCCGCCTGCATCATCACGCCCAGCGCGATGGCGCACAGGCCGATGGTCGAGCCGAGGGAGATGTCGATCCCGCCGCTGATGATCACAAGCGTGAGCGGCAGCGCCACGATGCCGATGCAGATAAAGTCGCTGGTGCTGAACAGCAGCATGTTGACGTCGAGCATGCGCGGGTTGATGGCGCCAAAGAGCAGGATCTCCAGCACCAGTAAAATCAGCAGCGCGCTTTCCCAGTTAAGCCTCATTTACGCCACCTCTTTTTTGCGTTTGGGAAACGGGGTGACATGCTTTCCCCCTTTGTTACCCGGCTGGAAGCGACCGTACTTCAGCGCCCGCTGATGACGCGCCAGCGCCTGGCGCAGGCGCCCGTCGAGCACCAGCACGCCCAGCAGCACCAGCCCGGCGATAAAGTCGTTCCACCACGCCGGGAGCCTGAACAGCACCAGCACGGTGTCGATTTGGGTCAGGAAGAAGGCCCCGAGCAGCGCGCCAACCAGCGTGCCCGTGCCGCCCAGCAGCGAAATACCCCCGAGCACGCAGGCGGCGATGGCCTTCATCTCCAGCCCGCTGCCGGTCTGGTTGGGTACAAAGCCAATCTGCGCGGCAAAGACGATCCCGGCGCAGGCCGCCAGCATGCCGTTCAGGGTAAAGGCAATGATGCGGGTGCGGTTCACCGCCACGCCCAGCTGGCGCGCGGCGGCGAGGTTATCCCCCACCGCGTAAAAATCACGCCCGAACGCGGTACGCGACAGCGTCCACGCGCCTGTGGCCGCGACGATCAATACCAGCATGCCGAGCGGCGAAATGCCGATGGCGGCTGGCTCAGAGAGGGATTTCAGCCCCGGCGGCAGCCCTTCAATCCACTTTCCGCCGGTCCAGAGCAGCATCGCCCCGCGGTACAGCCCCAGCGTGCCGAGGGTGGCGACAATCGCCGGGATGCGCAGCCCCACTACCAGGAACCCGTTGAACGCCCCGGCCAGCGCCCCAATAGACAGCGCGAAAAGAATGGAAACCGGCAGGCTGTAGCCGCTATTCAGCGCCACGCCGACGGCAATGGCGGACAGCCCGACGATGGAGCCGACGGACACGTCGATATTGCGGGTCAGCATCACCAGCGCCGCGCCGATGGCCAGCAGGATCAGGATCTGCGAGCTGGCGAAGATCATCCCCAGCGTCTGTAAACTCAGATAGGACGGGTTCAGCGCCACCAGCACGGCGAACAGCGCCAGAATGGCGAGAAACGTGCTCAGCTCGCGGTTTTTGAGTAAGGTCTTCATGATTGCCCTCCAAACGCCAGCGTCATCATCTTGTCGAGACTGACGGCGTGGCGCGGCAGCTCGCCGCTGAGTACCCCCTGATGCATCACCAGCACGCGATCCGCGAGGCCGGGAAACTCGTCGAGATCGCTTGAGATCATCAGCACCGCCACGTTCTGCGCCGCCACGCTTTTAATGAGCTGGTAGATGTCAGCGCGCGCCGAGACGTCCACGCCGCGCGTCGGTTCATCGACGATCAGCAGTAAAGGGTTGGCCTCCAGGCAGCGCGCCAGCAGTACCTTCTGCTGGTTGCCGCCAGAGAGCGTGCGCACGGTTTGATCCGCATGGTTGAGCTTGATCCCCAGCGCCCGGTGGTAGCGCTCCACCACCGCCGACTCCCGCTTGCGCTGCTGCCAGAGAGACGGCTCGTTCAGCGCCACCGTGTTCCAGCGGATCGGCGCGTCGAGGAACAGGCCGGACACCTGCCTGTCTTCCGGCAGGTAGACCAGCCCTTTGTCCAGACGTGAACTTACCGGCTCGCCTGTAATGTCCTGATTCTCCAGCCAGACGCGGCCCCCGCGCACGGGCCGCAGGCCGTAGAGCGTTTCCGCAAACTCGGTGCGCCCGGATCCCACCAGCCCGGCCAGGCCGACGATCTCCCCGGCGTAGATCTCAAGGCTAAGATCGATAAACCCTTCTCCGGTGAGATCGTCCACCCGCAGTACCGGGAAATCCTGCGGCTGGGTGCGGCGGTTGCCCGGCAGCGCCAGCCACAGCTTTTGCGTATCGCTGAGAGATTTCTCCCGGCTGACCGGCGTCATGGCGGCGATCAGGGCGCCATCGTCAAACTGCGCGGTTTCGCCGCTCAGCACCACCGCACCGTCGCGCATCACCGAGACGTGGCTCGAAAGCATGCGAATTTCCGGCAGCTTGTGCGAGATAAAGACGATCCCGACACCAAGATCCTGCAGGGCGCGGATCTGGCGAAACAGCCGTTCGGTTTCGCCGGGTGTGAGGGAGGCCGTAGGTTCGTCGAGGATCAGGATCCTCGCGTTGCGCATCAGCCCGCGCAGGATCTCCACCATCTGCTGATCCGCCACCTCCAGGGTGCTGGCGGCGGCATCAAGGTTAAGCTGGCACTGCAGCTGCTGGAGTTTCTCCGCCAGCCGCTTTTCCAGATCGCGCTCACGCGGCAGGCGGAACAGGATGTTTTCCCGCACCGTCAGGTTGGGGAACAGCAGCGGCTCCTGCGGCACCAGATAAATGCCTAACCTGTGCGCCTGTACGGGCGTGAGCCGCGCATATGACTGCCCCTCGACAGAAAGTTCACCGCTGTCCGGCGTCTCGACCCCGGCGATGATCTTCATCAGTGTCGATTTTCCCGCGCCGTTTCCGCCCATCAGGGCGTGCACCTGGCCCGCAAACAGCGTGAAATCAATGCCTTTAAGAACCGGCACGCCTGAGAACTGTTTGCTGATATTCCGCGCGTCGAGAAGTGAGGTCATCATCGCTCCGCTATTGAACAAATGATTTTTAGATTTAATAATGTTCAAAAGCGTAGACGGTGAACTATATTTACAACCGTGCAGGGATCACAGTTTTATCGATTGAGATACAGATAAACCAGAAACGATCGAAATGATCCGTTTTGTCGCGTGGCTCACACTTTCCCTCCGCGCCATCACGAACATATGATCTAAATTTTTATAAGAGTTCAACTATGAGCGATAAACGCACTGCGGAAGAAGGACGGTTTGCCGGGCTGGCACTGGCGGAAGAGGAACTCGTGGCGCGCGTGGCCTGGTGCTACTACCACGACGGATTAACCCAGAACGATATCGGCGAGCGGCTCGGGCTGCCGCGCCTGAAGATTTCTCGCCTGCTGGAGAAGGGTCGTCAGTCCGGGGTGATCCGCGTGCAGATCAACTCCCGCTACGAGGGCTGCCTGGCGCTGGAAACCGAGCTACAGCAGCGCTTTGGCCTGAAGCTGGTGCGCGTGATGCCCGCCCTGAATACGCCGCCGATGAACGTGCGGCTGGGCATAGGCGCGGCGCAGTCCCTGATGGGCGTGCTGGAGCCCGGCCAGCTGCTGGCGGTGGGGTTTGGTGAAACCACCATGAGCAGCCTGCAGCACCTGAGCGGCTTTATCAGCTCGCAGCAGATCCGCCTGGTGACGCTCTCCGGCGGCGTCGGGCCGTATATGACCGGCATCGGCCAGCTGGACGCGGCCTGCAGCGTCAGCATGATC
Organism: Enterobacter asburiae; assembly: GCA_011754535.1. NCBI lineage: Bacteria > Pseudomonadati > Pseudomonadota > Gammaproteobacteria > Enterobacterales > Enterobacteriaceae > Enterobacter > Enterobacter asburiae. Next base: position 4,180,156 of record JAAQVN010000001.1, read on the forward strand.
CCCGCCCCGCTTCGCGTGTCATCCGCCGAGGTGGCCGGGATCTTAAAACGCGAGACCAGCGTGCGGGACGTGATCCTCGCCGCCACCGCCGCCGACGTGGCGGTGGTCGGCATTGGTTCGGTGAACCAGCGCCGTGACGCCACCATACTGCGCTCCGGCTATATCAGCGAAGGTGAACAGCTGATGTACGCCCGCAAAGGCGCGGTCGGCGACATTCTCGGCTATTTCCTCAATGCCGAGGGAGAATGCGTCGAGGAGCTGGAGATCCATAAAGAATTACTGGGCGTCACGCTCGATGAACTGGCGCAGCTGCCCACCATCGTTGGCGTGGCCGGAGGGGAAGAGAAAGCCGATGCGATTTATGCCGCACTGAAGGGTCGCCGTATCAATGGCCTGGTGACGGAGGAGACGACAGCCCGCGCGGTGCAGGCCCTGACGTAACGGGGTTGCCCTGCGCTAACAACGAGGCAAGCTCATGAGTTACCTTTTAGCGTTAGATGCAGGGACAGGCAGCGTTCGCGCCGTGATTTTCGATTTACAGGGCAACCAGATTGCCGTCGGCCAGGCCGAGTGGAAGCACCTGAGCGTGGAGAACGTGCCGGGGTCGATGGAGTTCGACCTCGAAACCAACTGGCAGCTGGCCTGCCGGTGCATTCATCAGGCGCTGGAGCGTGCGCGCCTGAGCGCGGCGGACATTCAGTCCGTCGCCTGCTGCTCGATGCGCGAAGGGATCGTGCTGTACGACCGCAACGGCGAGGCCATCTGGGCCTGCGCCAACGTCGACGCCCGCGCCAGCCGCGAGGTGGCCGAACTCAAAGAGATCCACGATTACCGTTTTGAATCCGAAGTGTATGACGTCTCAGGGCAAACGCTGGCGCTGAGCGCCATGCCGCGCCTGCTGTGGCTGGCGCACCACCGTCCGGATATTTATCGCAAGGCCGCGACTATCACCATGATCAGCGACTGGCTGGCGGCGAAGCTCTCCGGCGAGCTGGCGGTCGACCCGTCTAACGCGGGCACGACGGGCATGCTGGATCTCTTCTCCCGCGACTGGCGTCCGGCTCTGCTCGACATGGCCGGCCTGCGCGCCGATATCCTCTCCCCGGTGAAAGAGACCGGCACCGTGCTGGGCGCTGTCACCAGAGAGGCCGCGCAGCAGAGCGGCCTGCGCGAGGGCACCCCGGTGGTGATGGGCGGCGGCGACGTGCAGCTGGGCTGTCTGGGGCTGGGCGTAGTCCGCGCCGGACAAACGGCGGTGCTGGGCGGCACCTTCTGGCAGCAGGTGGTGAACCTGCCGCAGGTGCGCACCGACCCCGAGATGAACATCCGCGTGAACCCGCACGTGATTCCCGGCATGGCGCAGGCGGAGTCGATCAGCTTCTTTACCGGGCTGACCATGCGCTGGTTCCGCGACGCCTTCTGCGCCGAGGAGAAGCTGATTGCCGAGCGGATGGGGATGGACACCTATTCCCTGCTGGAAGAGATGGCGAGCCGCGTACCGGCAGGCTCCCACGGGGTGATGCCGATCTTCTCCGACGCGATGCATTTCAAGCAGTGGTACCACGCCGCGCCGTCGTTTATCAACCTCTCCATCGACCCGGAAAAGTGCAACAAAGCGACGCTGTTCCGTGCCCTGGAAGAGAATGCAGCGATCGTCTCGGCCTGCAACCTGGCGCAGATCTCTCGCTTCTCCGGCGTGACATTTGAGAGCCTGGTGTTTGCAGGCGGCGGTTCCAAAGGCGCCCTGTGGAGCCAGATCTTAAGCGACGTCACCGGGCTGCCGGTGCGCGTGCCGGAAGTGAAAGAGGCGACGGCGCTCGGCTGCGCGATAGCGGCAGGGGCTGGCGCGGGGCTGTTTGCGGATATGGCCTCGACGGGCGAACGGCTGGTGAAGTGGAGCCGCGAGTTCACGCCAAACCCGCAGCACCGCGAGCTGTACGACGGCATGATGCAGAAATGGCAGGCGGTGTACGCGGACCAGCTTGGGCTGGTGGACAGCGGGCTGACGACGTCGATGTGGCAGGCTCCGGGGTTAGTAAAAACCCACACCCCTCACCCTGCCCCTCTCCCCAAAGGGGAGAGGGAAAAAACCAGAGCGAGCTGATTCTTTAAGACCGCACCGGACAGTCCCCTCTCCCCTCCGGGGAGAGGGTTAGGGTGAGGGGCATTATTTGAATCCCATCACAATCACCGCATTCCCCTTTTCCCTTTTACTCCCCGCTGGCTAAATTAGTAACTCATCCGACCACATAACAATAATTTTACACTGGAAGAGACTATGAGCCGCTACCCGTCGTTATTCGCCCCTCTCGATCTGGGGTTCACCACACTCAAAAACCGCGTGTTGATGGGGTCGATGCACACCGGGCTGGAGGAGCATCCGGACGGGGCCGAGCGTCTGGCAGCCTTCTATGCCGAGCGCGCCCGCCACGGGGTGGCGCTGATTGTCACCGGCGGCGTAGCCCCTGCGCCTTCCGGCGTGGGCATGGAGGGCGGCGCGGTCCTGAACGATGCGTCACAGCTGCCGCACCACCGCATTGTGACCGACGCGGTACACCGCGAGGGCGGTAAAGTCGCCCTGCAAATCCTGCACACCGGACGCTACAGCTATCAGCCGAACCTGGTCGCGCCGTCGGCTCTTCAGGCACCGATTAACCGTTTTAAACCTCACGCCCTGACCCACGATGAGATCCTGGCGCTGATCGACGACTTCGCCCGCTGCGCGGCGCTGGCGCGCGAGGCGGGCTACGACGGCGTTGAGGTGATGGGCTCGGAAGGCTACCTGATCAACGAGTTCCTCGCCGCCCGCACCAACCAGCGCGACGACGAATGGGGCGGCGACTATGCCCGCCGGATGCGCTTTGCCGTGGAGGTGGTGCGCGCGGTGCGCGAACGCGCGGGCGCAGACTTTATTATCATCTTCCGCCTGTCGATGCTCGACCTGGTAGAGGGCGGCGGCACGTTCGACGAAACCGTGCAGCTGGCGCAGGCGATTGAAGCAGCAGGTGCCACGATTATCAACACAGGCATCGGCTGGCATGAGGCGCGCATCCCGACCATCGCCACGCCGGTGCCGCGCGCGGCGTTCAGCTGGGTGACGCGGAAGCTGAAAGGCAAAGTGTCCGTTCCGCTGGTCACCACTAACCGCATTAACGACCCGCAGGTAGCGAACGATGTGATCTCACGCGGCGACGCCGATATGGTGTCGATGGCGCGGCCGTTCCTTGCCGATGCCGAACTGCTGTCTAAAGCGCAAAGCGGCCGGGCGGATGAGATCAACACCTGCATCGGCTGTAACCAGGCCTGTCTGGATCAGATCTTCGTCGGGAAGGTCACCTCCTGTCTGGTTAACCCGCGCGCCTGTCATGAAACCAAAATGCCGGTGGTTCCGGCGGTCAATAAAAAACGCCTGGCCGTCGTGGGCGCTGGCCCCGCAGGGCTGGCGTTTGCGGTGAACGCCGCCTCGCGCGGGCACAGCGTGACGCTGTTTGATGCGCTGGCGGAGATTGGCGGTCAGTTTAATATCGCCAAACAGATCCCCGGCAAAGAAGAGTTCTATGAAACGCTGCGCTACTACCGCCGGATGATTGAGCTGACAGGCGTCGAGCTGCGGCTTAACCAGTTTGTAAATGCGGCGGATCTGATCGGTTTCGACGAGGTGATCCTGGCGAGCGGGATCGTGCCGCGAACGCCTGCGATCGAAGGTATCAATCATCCGAAAGTATTGAGCTATCTGGATGTATTGCGAGACAAAACGCCGGTTGGCGAGAAGGTGGCGATTATCGGCTGCGGCGGGATCGGCTTTGATACCGCCATGTATTTAAGCCAGCCGGGCGAGGCCACCAGCCAGAACATTGCCGAGTTTTGCGTAGAATGGGGCATTGATACCAGCCTGAGCCAGTCCGGCGGATTACGCCCGGAAGGGCCGCAGCTGCCGAAAAGCCCGCGCCAGATCGTAATGCTCCAGCGTAAGGCCAGCAAGCCGGGCGAAGGGCTGGGCAAAACCACGGGCTGGATCCACCGCGCCACCCTGCTCTCGCGCGGGGTGAAAATGATCCCGGCGGTGAGCTACCAGAAGATCGACGACGAGGGTCTGCACGTCACGATCGGCGGCGAGCCGCAGCTGCTGCGCGTGGATCATGTCATTTTGTGCGCCGGGCAGGAGCCAAAGCGGGATCTGGCCGATCCGCTGCGCGAGGCGGGTAAAACGGTGCATTTGATCGGCGGGTGCGACGTGGCGATGGAGCTGGATGCGCGGCGGGCCATTGCGCAGGGGACGAAATTAGCTCTGGAGATCTAGAGCATTGTCGGGCGGCCAGGGTAAAAGCAAAACGGCAACCCCGTTGCCGTTTTTAGTGTTTGCTCCCTCTCCCTGTGGGAGAGGGTTGGGGTGAGGGCATCAGGCCGCACATACCCAATCTTACCGACGACGTCCCAGCTTCACCGACTTCAGCACCACGAATTTGTTATTGGTGGCAATGGTGACACAGTTGCCGAAAATCTTCTTCAGCTTGTGGAAGTAGTCCAGGTGGCGGTTCGCCACGATGTACAGCTCGCCGTTGATTTTCAGGCAGCGGCGCGCGTGGTGGAACATCTCCCACGCGACGTTATCCGTCAGGGCATGCTTCTGGTGGAACGGCGGGTTGCAGAACACCGCATTAAAGCGGAAAGGCTCTACGCCAGACAGCGCGTTGTTGATCATAAACTCGCAGCGATCCACCGCTTCCGGCATGTTGGTTTCCACGTTCAGACGGCTGGAGGCCACCGCCATCGGCGACTCGTCGCTGAACACCACGCTGGCTTCCGGGTTTTTCGCCAGCAGCGTCAGGCCAATTACGCCGTTGCCGCAGCCCAGATCGACGATTTCCCCTTCCAGGTTTTCTGGCAGGTGCTCCATAAAGAAACGCGCCCCAATATCCAGACCGGTGCGGGAGAAAACGTTCGCATGGTTGTGGATGGTCCAGTCGGTCCCTTCCAGCTTCCAGCTCAGGGTCTCCGGCGCGTCGGCCAGCTCCGGCGCGCTGAACGTACAGTTGATCAGGCGCGCTTTTTTCCAGGCCAGCGTCGTGGTGGTTGGGCCAAGGACCTTCTCGAACAGCTCCAGCGTCGAGGTGTGAATATCGCGCGCTTTGGCACCCGCGATGATGCGGGTTTCCGGCGTCACGACCTTACGCAGCGCGCGCAGCTGCTGCTCCAGCAGCGCCATGGTTTTTGGCACTTTAATCAGTACCACACCCGGTGCCTGCGGGTAGTCCGCGGTGCTGTCGAGGAACTTCACGCTGGACTCGTCGAGGTCGTTATGGCGCAGGTTTTCACGCGTTGCCAGCTCGCTTAAGTAGGAATCGCCGATGCTGTAAGGCGTGTGCTCCGCCAGGGCGCAGCCGAGCGCGCCAAACGCGTCATTCAGGATCAAAACCGGGCCGCGGATTTCAGTCTCATCCAACTGCTGCAGCAGATATTCATCCGCCGCTTCCCACGCCTGAAGCGGGTTAACGTCGTCCGTTTCCGGGAAACGTTTAAGGTTGAGTGAACGGAAACCGTTGTCTAAGTGGCTCATCGGCCCTCCTGAATGGTAAAATTTGGCGTATCCCTGAAAAGGGTGCGTGAGTATACCCGTTTTATTGTCGATTTGGGGCGTTGATGAACCAACTAACTTATCTCCAGGGCTACCCGGAGCATTTACTTTCTCAGGTTCGCACCCTGATTGCCGAGCAAAAGCTCGGCGCGGTACTGGAAAAATGCTATCCCGGCACGCACGATTTCGCGACCGATAAGGCCCTCTGGCAGTATACGCAGGATCTGAAAAACCGGTATCTGAAGAGCGCGCCGCCGATCAACAAGGTGATGTACGACAACAAGATCCACGTGCTAAAAAACGCGCTCGGCCTGCACACTGCGATTTCCCGCGTGCAGGGCGGCAAGCTGAAGGCGAAGGCCGAAATCCGCGTCGCGACGGTTTTCCGTAACGCGCCGGAAGCCTTTCTGCGGATGATCGTGGTCCATGAGCTGGCGCATCTGAAAGAGAAAGAGCACGACAAAGCGTTCTATTCCCTGTGCTGCCACATGGAGCCGCAGTACCATCAGCTGGAGTTTGACACCCGTTTGTGGCTTACGCATTTATCGTTAAATGGTAATGCGGAATAGCGCACTGGTTTTGCAATAATCCCGTGCTAAAGTGGCTTAAGGTTCCCCGCTACGGAGTACGTAAACGTTTATGATACGTTTCGCAGTCATTGGTACGAACTGGATCACGCGCCAGTTCGTCGACGCCGCCCACGAAACCGGCAAACTTAAACTCACCGCAGTTTACTCCCGCAGCCTTGAGCAGGCGCAGAGTTTTGCTAACGACTACCTCGTCGAACATCTCTTTACCTCCCTTGATGAGATGGCGCAAAGCGACGCCATTGACGCGGTCTATATCGCCAGCCCGAACTCCCTGCACTTCCCGCAAACGGCGCTGTTTCTCAGCCATAAAAAGCATGTGATCTGCGAGAAGCCGCTGGCCTCGAATATTGAGGAAGTGGAAGCGGCCATTGCGCTTGCCCGCGAAAATCAGGTGGTGCTGTTCGAAGCATTCAAAACCGCAAGCCTGCCGAATTTCCTGCTGCTGCAGCAGTCCCTGCCGAAAATTGGCAAAGTGCGCAAAGCCTTTATCAACTACTGCCAGTATTCGTCGCGCTATCAGCGCTATCTCGACGGCGAAAACCCGAATACCTTTAATCCGGCCTTCTCAAACGGCTCCATCATGGACATTGGTTTTTACTGCCTGGCCTCTGCGGTCGCGCTGTGGGGCGAGCCGCACGGCGTCACGGCCACCGCCAGCCTGCTGGAGAGCGGCGTGGATGCGCACGGTTTAGTGGTGCTGGACTACGGCGATTTTAGCGTCACGCTGCAGCACTCCAAGGTGAGCGATTCCGTGCTGCCGAGCGAAATTCAGGGCGAAGCCGGGTCGCTGGTCATCGAGAAAATCTCCGAATGCCAGAAGGTGAGCTTTGTGCCGCGCGGCGGGAAAGCGCAGGAGCTGACGCAGCCTCAGCATATTAACACTATGCTCTATGAGGCAGAGGTCTTCGCCCGTCTGGTGGGAGACAACGAAGTGAATCACCCTGGCCTCGCGGTTAGCCGCACCACGGCGAAGCTGCAAACGGAGATCCGCCGCCAGACCGGCGTAGTGTTCCCGGCAGACGGCGTGAGCGCGGAAGCTATCGCGTAAAGGTGTGTAATGAAACGGCGCAGACCATTGACGAAACAAATGGTCTGACATATTTTGTTACCTGCAAAGGGGAGTAACTTCTTCGCCGGTGGATCGTCATTACGATGCGTGCAAAACCGCATCCGGTCGCCGGGCAACCTTCGTGGTTGTAAGTGAGACCTTGCCGGGAGGCGAGGTCTATGCATAAAAAGCTAACGGCTATCGTCTTCTGACCATAGCCGTTTTTGTTTTTTTATGTGTAAGGAAAATAGTATGCATTCTGTCGGCACTCCAATGCTGTGGGGCGGATTCGCGGTTGTCGTGCTCATCATGCTGGCGATCGACCTCTTTTTGCAGGGTCGTCGCGGCGAGCACGGCATGAGCGTAAAGCAGGCCGCCGTCTGGTCGCTGGTGTGGGTTAGCCTCTCACTCCTTTTCTGCGCCGCCTTCTGGTGGTATCTGGCCTCGACCGAAGGCCGTGCGGTGGCCGATCCTCAGGCGCTCGCCTTCCTCACCGGCTATCTGATTGAAAAAGCCCTGGCGGTTGATAACGTCTTCGTCTGGCTGATGCTGTTCAGCTACTTTGCCGTGCCTGCGGCCCTGCAGCGCCGCGTGCTGGTATACGGCGTGCTGGGTGCCATTGTCCTGCGTACCATCATGATCTTCGCCGGCAGCTGGCTGATTACCCAGTTCGAATGGCTGCTGTACGTGTTCGGCGCGTTCCTGCTGTTCACCGGGGTCAAAATGGCGCTGGCGAAAGAAGACGATACCGGTATCGGCGATAAGCCGCTGGTGAAGTGGATCCGCGGCCATCTGCGCATGACCGACAAGATCGAGAGCGAGCACTTCTTCGTGCGTAAGAACGGCCTGCTGTTTGCTACCCCGCTGCTGCTGGTACTGATTCTGGTCGAGCTGAGCGACGTGATTTTCGCCGTAGACAGCATCCCGGCAATCTTCGCGGTGACCACCGACCCGTTCATCGTGCTGACCTCTAACCTGTTTGCGATCCTCGGTCTGCGTGCCATGTACTTCCTGCTGGCAGGCGCGGCGGAGCGCTTCTCGATGCTGAAGTACGGCCTGTCGGTGATCCTGGTGTTTATCGGTATCAAGATGCTGATCGTCGATTTCTACCACATCCCAATCGCTATCTCGCTTGGCGTGGTGTTCGGCATTCTGCTGGTGACGCTGCTTATCAATACCTGGGTTAACCGCCAGCACGATAAGAAGCAGCAGGTGGAGTAAAACGTTCGGTGCGGGCTGATGCCCTCACCCCGACCCTCTCCCACAGGGAGAGGGTGAACACACTTTTGTAACTCAACAGTTAAAAAATATGATGCAAGACGTAAAATCCAGCATTTTACGCTTCCGCCTTTCGCTCCTTTCCCTGATACTCAACCAGGCAAACAAATACTTACATCCGGACACAAATGTGACTTAGAGCACATCCAGGATGGAACGCAATTTCACTCAGGAATAACGTATGAGCACACAATCACGCGGTCTGTTCGCGCGCCTGGCGCAGGGCAGCCTTGTAAAACAAATTCTGGTCGGGTTGGTACTGGGTATTCTGCTGGCGATGGTGTCAAAACCTGCCGCGGAAGCCACGGGGCTGCTCGGCACCCTTTTCGTTGGCGCGCTGAAGGCCGTCGCACCGGTACTGGTGCTGATGCTGGTGATGGCGTCGATTGCCAACCACCAGCACGGACAAAAAACCAACATTCGCCCAATTCTGTTCCTGTATCTGCTGGGAACCTTCTCTGCGGCCTTAACGGCCGTTGTGTTCAGCTTCCTGTTCCCGTCCACACTGCACCTGACCAGCGCGGCCGGTGATATCACGCCGCCGTCCGGCATTGTCGAAGTCCTTCGCGGCCTGCTGATGAGCATGGTTTCTAACCCCATCACCGCGCTGATGAGCGGAAACTACATTGGTATTCTGGTCTGGGCGATTGGACTGGGCTTCGCGCTGCGTCACGGCAACGAGACCACGAAAAACCTGGTGAATGATATGTCGAACGCCGTCACCTTTATGGTGAAACTGGTGATTCGCTTTGCGCCAGTCGGTATTTTCGGGCTGGTCTCTTCCACGCTGGCGACCACCGGTTTCGACGCGCTGTGGGGCTACGCGCAGCTGCTGGTTGTTCTGGTCGGCTGTATGCTGCTGGTGGCGCTGGTGATCAACCCGCTGCTGGTATTCTGGCAGATCCGCCGTAACCCGTATCCGCTGGTGCTGACCTGCCTGCGCGAGAGCGGCGTGTATGCCTTCTTCACCCGCAGCTCTGCGGCGAACATTCCCGTGAACATGGCGCTGGCGGAGAAGCTGAACCTGGACCGCGATACCTATTCCGTGTCGATCCCGCTGGGCGCGACCGTGAACATGGCGGGCGCGGCTATTACTATCACCGTGCTGACCCTGGCGGCGGTGCATACGCTGGGTATTCCTGTTGATCTGCCAACGGCGCTGCTGTTGAGCGTGGTGGCGTCGCTGTGTGCCTGCGGCGCATCCGGCGTGGCGGGCGGTTCGCTGCTGCTGATCCCGCTGGCGTGCAATATGTTTGGCATCCCGAACGAGATTGCGATGCAGGTTGTTGCCGTCGGCTTTATCATCGGCGTGCTGCAGGACTCCTGTGAAACCGCGCTGAACTCCTCTACCGACGTGCTGTTCACCGCAGCGGCCTGTCAGGCGGAAGACGCGCGTTTAGCGAAGAATGCCCTGCGAGGTTAACAGCAAAAAGGCAACCCTGAGGTTGCCGTTTTTAGTGTTTGTACCCTCTCCCCGTGGGAGAGGGCATCAGGCCGCACCGATTAAAGCGTCACACCACTCTTAAAGATCGCCAGCTCGCGGAAGTCGTTCTTCTCATTGCAGGTCTGCCTGCCGTTAGCAAACTCCACGATAGTGTCCACGAACTCCGTCAGCAGCTGCGGCATCGCTTTGCCATGTATCAGCTGGCCTGCGTCGAAATCAATCCAGTGCTTTTTCTTCGCCGCCAGCTCACTGTTGGTGGCGATTTTGACCGTCGGCACAAAACCGCCGTACGGCGTACCGCGACCGGTGCTGAACAGCACCATATGACAGCCCGCCCCCGCCAGCGCGCTGGTGGCGACCGCATCGTTACCCGGTGCGCTCAGCAGGTTCAGACCGTGGGTTTTCAGGCGTTCGCCGTAGCGCAGAACGTCCACCACCTGGCTGGCCCCCGCTTTCTGGGTGCAGCCGAGGGATTTCTCCTCCAGCGTGGTGATCCCACCCGCCTTATTACCCGGCGACGGGTTTTCATAAATCGGCTGATTGTGGGCGATGAAGTACTGTTTGAAGTCATTCACCATGGTAACGGTCTTCTCAAACGTCTCTTCGTCGCGGCAGTGGCTCATCAGAATGCGCTCCGCGCCGAACATTTCCGGCACTTCGGTCAGCACCGTCGTACCGCCGTTGGCGATCACGTAATCCGAGAAGCGGCCCAGCATCGGGTTGGCAGTGATCCCGGAAAGGCCGTCAGACCCACCGCACTCCAGCCCAAACTTCAGCTCGCTCAGCCTGCCCGGCTCGCGCCTGTCGTGGCGCATCACCTCATAAAGCTGGTGCAGCAGCTCAACGCCCGCCTCCACTTCGTCGTCCTGATGCTGGCACACCATGAAGTGCACGCGCTCAGGATCGAATTCGCCCAGCGTGTCGCGGAAGGCACCCACCTGGTTGTTTTCGCAGCCGAGGCCGATCACCAGCACCGCGCCCGCATTCGGGTGGCGCACCATGTTTTGCAGCATGGTGCGGGTGTTGATGTGGTCATCGCCCAGCTGCGAGCAGCCGTAGGTGTGGCTGAACAGATGCACGCCGTCGGTGCCTTCGGCATTGTTGGTCTCTTTCAGGAAACGCGTCTGAATTTGACGCGCAATGCCGTTGACGCAGCCGACGGTCGGCAGGATCCACAGCTCGTTGCGGATCCCCACCTCACCGTTAGCGCGGCGGTAGATCTGCACTTCACGATCCGCCGCCTGCACATTTTCTTCGGGTAAATCAGGTTGATAGCTGTACTCGTCCAGATCGCTCAGATTCGTGCGCGCGTTGTGGGAATGAATATATTCACCCGGTGCAATATCCGCCAGCGCATGGCCGATGGGCAAACCGTACTTCACCACGTTCTCCCCCTTTGCAATGGGGATCAGGGCAAACTTGTGTCCACGTCCAATGGCCTGGCGTAACGTGACCAACTGGTTGTCAAAGGTCACTTCCGTGCCTTCGGTTAAATCTGCCAGCGCGACGGCGACGTTATCCAGCGAATGGATTTTGATGTATTGCATATCAACCTCAGAAGGCCTTAGTTCAGTTCAATGGCGAAGTAGTCACGCGCATTGTTAAAGCAGATGTTTCTCACCATGTCGCCCAGCAGCTGGAGATCCGCTGGCGCTTCACCCGCATGCACCCAGCGGCCAATCATCTGGCACAGAATGCGGCGGAAGTATTCGTGGCGCGTGTAAGAGAGGAAGCTGCGGCTGTCGGTCAGCATGCCGACAAAGCGGCTCAGCAGGCCCAGCTGCGCCAGTTGCGTCATCTGCCGCTCCATACCGTCTTTCTGATCGTTGAACCACCAGCCGGAGCCGAACTGCATCTTGCCCGGCATCCCTTCGCCCTGGAAGTTGCCGACCATGGTGCCCAGCACTTCGTTATCGCGCGGGTTCAGGCAGTACAGAATGGTTTTCGGCAGCAGGTTCTGTTCGTTCTGTTTGCTCAGCAGTCTGGACAGCTCTTCCGCCAGCGGACGGTCGTTGATGGAGTCGAAGCCCACGTCCGCGCCCAGCAGTTTGAACTGGCGCTGGTTGTTATTGCGCAGCGCGCCGATGTGGTACTGCTGTACCCAGCCGCGACGCGCGTATTCCGCACCGAGGAATACCAGCACCGCCGTTTTGAACTGCGCCACTTCATGCTCGCTTAAGCCTTCGCCGGAGAGACGACGCGCCAGGATACTGTCCAGTTCCGCTTCGTTTGATTCCGCAAACAGCACCACGTCCAGCGCGTGGTCGGAAACTTTACAGCCGTGCGCCGCGAAGTGATCCAGGCGTTTAGTCAGCGCGGTTTGCAGGTCAGCGAAACGACGAATATCGGTATCGGACACTTCCGCCAGCTTCGCCATGTAGTCGTTGAAGGTGGCCTGTTCGATGTTGAAGGCTTTGTCCGGGCGCCAGCTTGGCAGCACTTTGATGTCAAAAGAGGTGTCTTTGGCGACAACGGCATGATGTTCCAGGGAGTCAATCGGATCGTCGGTGGTGCCCACCATCTTCACGTTCATCTGCTTCATGATGCCGCGCGCGGAGAAGTTATCCTGCGCCAGCAGCGCATTGCACTGGTCCCAGATCTCATCCGCCGTGGCGGGTGAAAGCAACTTGCCAGTGATGCCAAACGGACGGCGAAGTTCGAGGTGCGTCCAGTGGTAAAGCGGGTTACCGATGGTGTGCGGAACGGTCGCCGCCCAGGCATCAAACTTCTCGCGATCGGTCGCATCGCCGGTACACAGGCGCTCAGCCACGCCGTTGGTACGCATGGCACGCCATTTATAGTGGTCACCCTTCAGCCAGATGTCATACAGGTTTTTGAAACGGTAATTTTCGGCAACCTGCTGCGGCGGTAAGTGGCAGTGGTAGTCGAAAATCGGCTGGTCTTTTGCGTAGTCGTGGTACAGGCGGCGAGCAAATTCGGTATCTAAGAGAAAATCTTCGGTCATAAACGGCGTCATTATCGTCTTCCTCATTACGGGAGCGTCAGAAAGCGTATGTTCATATGCTGCAAAGTTATCACACCAATTTCCACCCGCCGACGTTTTTTTCGTGAGTGAGATCAATAAACGTCGACAAATAAATTACCCAAATTGGGGTAAATCACTCTACAGGCCGCGTCGATACTGGCTTCACCCGCAACGAATAATGACCCTACAAAGGATCATACATTTGTGATGTCACTCACCTTTTAAAGTTGTATGACAAGTTATCTTTTCGCCGTCGCAAACATTCAGCCGACGGAATGCATTACCGGTGTGAGAAACATCGGGTTTAACGGTACGGATACCAACTTATGCACGCTTACTTATGGCAAGGTTCGGGCCGTTCCGGGACATTCTCCCGGTTATGCCCCTCCCGTTACACAGCTGCTCCCGGAAACGGTTGAGAGGTTGCCGTGCTCTGGCGCGGAAATAACATAACGATGAGGTTTTAGATGCGTAAAATTAAAGGGTTACGTTGGTATATGATCGCGCTGGTGACACTGGGCACCGTGCTGGGCTACCTGACGCGTAACACCGTGGCAGCCGCGGCGCCGACGTTGATGGAAGAGCTGCATATCTCCACGCAGCAATACTCTTACATCATTGCCGCCTATTCCGCGGCATACACCATCATGCAGCCAGTCGCTGGCTATGTTCTGGATATTCTCGGAACCAAAATCGGATATGCCTTCTTCGCCATCGCCTGGGCGGTGTTCTGCGGCGCAACCGCGCTGGCAGGCAGCTGGGGCGGTCTGGCGCTGGCCCGTGGCGCGGTAGGAGCAGCGGAAGCGGCGATGATCCCGGCGGGGCTGAAAGCCAGCTCCGAGTGGTTCCCGGCAAAAGAGCGTTCCATTGCGGTCGGCTACTTCAACGTAGGCTCGTCCATCGGCGCGATGATTGCGCCGCCGCTGGTGGTGTGGGCTATCGTGATGCACAGCTGGCAGATGGCGTTCATCATCTCTGGCGTGCTGAGCTTTGCGTGGGCAATGGCGTGGCTGGTTTTCTATAAACACCCGCGCGATCAGAAGAAACTTTCCGAGGAAGAACGCGAATACATTATTGGTGGTCAGGAAGCGCAACATCAGACCAACAACGGTAAGAAAATGTCCGTCTGGCAGATCCTGGGCACCCGTCAGTTCTGGGGTATCGCCCTGCCGCGCTTCCTGGCTGAACCGGCCTGGGGGACCTTCAACGCCTGGATCCCGCTGTTCATGTTCAAGGTCTATGGCTTTAACCTGAAAGAGATCGCGATGTTCGCCTGGATGCCGATGCTGTTCGCTGATCTGGGCTGTATCGTGGGCGGCTACCTGCCGCCGCTGTTCCAGCGCTGGTTTGGGGTGAACCTGATTGTTTCCCGTAAGATGGTGGTGACCATGGGCGCGCTGCTGATGATTGGCCCGGGCATGATTGGCCTGTTCACCAGCCCCTACGTCGCTATCGCGCTGCTGTGCATCGGTGGTTTTGCGCACCAGTCGCTGTCCGGCGCGCTGATTACGCTCTCCTCTGACGTCTTTGGTCGTAACGAAGTGGCAACCGCCAACGGCCTGACCGGGATGGCCGCGTGGACCGCAAGTACCATGTTCGCACTGGTCGTCGGCGCGCTGGCGGATACCATCGGCTTCAGCCCGCTGTTCGCGGTGCTGGCAATCTTTGACCTGATGGGTGCGGTGGTTATCTGGACGGTGCTGAAAAGTAAATCTGCAGAGGAGCTGGCGAAAGAGTCCCTCGGGAAACCGGCTACGCAGAGTTAGCGAAAATACGTTTCACCGAAGCCGCCCGCGGGCGGCTTTTTTAATGGCAAAATCTGGAGAGTATTCCATGAAAGTGGTATAACAAATCATCTGCCGTACCCTGCCTGGAGCGCATATGGAAATCACCGAACCACGTCGTTTATATCAACAACTTGCTGCTGAGCTGAAAGATCGCATCGAGCAAGGGGTCTATCTTGTCGGTGATAAACTTCCCGCCGAGCGCTTTATCGCGGATGAAAAAAGTGTGAGCCGCACCGTAGTGCGCGAAGCGATTATCATGCTGGAAGTGGAAGGCTACGTCGAGGTACGCAAAGGTTCCGGCATTCACGTTATTTCTAATCAGCCTAAGCACTCTCCGGTAGCGGATGAAAGTCTGGAATTCGCCAGCTACGGCCCGTTTGAGCTGCTCCAGGCTCGCCAGCTGATCGAAAGCAATATTGCCGAATTTGCCGCCACGCAGGTGACCAAGCAGGACATCATGAAGCTGATGGAGATTCAGGAAAACGCCCGCAAGGAAAAATGTTTCCGTGATTCCGAGTGGGACCTGCAGTTTCACGTTCAGGTTGCCCTGGCCACCCAGAATACGGCGCTGGCGGCAATCGTTGAGAAAATGTGGACTCAGCGCGTTCACAACCCCTATTGGAAAAAACTGCACGATCACATCGATTCCCGCACGGTCGACAACTGGTGTGACGATCACGACCAGATCCTTAAGGCGCTGATTCGTAAAGATCCCCACGCGGCGAAACTGGCCATGTGGCAGCACCTGGAAAACACCAAGCAGATGCTGTTCAATGAAACCAGCGACGACTTCGAATTTAACGCCGACCGCTATCTTTTTGCTGATAATCCTGTCGTTCACCTCGATACGGCCCCGAGCGGCGCAAAATAGGTGACCTTTCTGCCGGCAGGCGCATCGCTGCGCCTTCCCGCCTGAGTGGGTAAGCAAAACATATATAGTGTCAGCCTTTGTAAAATCCCTCGCTCACTTTCAGGGCTTACGCCAAAATCACCTCACCCTGCAAATTCTGTGACGCAGAACGTCGGGCTTTGTTACAATTGGATTCACTTCGTTATTTTGAAAGTTAGTGCTTGCTAACCAGCCAATTAACAGGGAACAGTGTTGGCCACAACTCAATGTGTCCGCGAGCGACCATAATGAAATCACAACAATGTCGCCGTGCTGTTTGTCCCGGATAACAGGCGAGACGTTAACCGATTTCCAGGAACACTGAATGGAACTTTTGACCCAACTGCTGCATGCCCTTTGGGCGCAGGATTTTGAAACGCTGGCCAACCCTTCCATGATTGGCATGCTCTATTTTGTCTTGTTTATGATCCTGTTCCTTGAGAATGGTTTGCTGCCTGCGGCCTTCTTACCGGGTGACAGTTTGCTGGTGCTTGTCGGCGTGCTGTGTGCCAAAGGCGCAATGGCGTTCCCGCAGACCATTTTATTACTGACCGTCGCGGCCAGCCTTGGCTGCTGGGTGAGTTATATCCAGGGAAGATGGCTGGGCAATACCCGAATAGTACAGAACTGGCTTTCCCATCTGCCTGCGCACTATCACCAACGGGCGCACCACCTGTTTCATAAGCATGGGCTTTCCGCGCTGCTGATTGGCCGCTTTATCGCCTTTGTACGCACCCTGCTGCCCACCATTGCCGGGCTGTCCGGGTTGAGCAGCGCACGCTTCCAGTTCTTCAACTGGATGAGCGGCCTGTTATGGGTTCTGATCCTGACGACGCTGGGCTATGCGCTGGGTAAAACGCCGGTCTTCATGAAATATGAAGATCAGCTGATGTCCTGCCTGATGCTGCTGCCTGTTGTTCTGCTGGTCTTCGGCCTGATTGGCTCGCTGGTTGTCCTGTGGAAGAAAAAATACGGAGCGCGAGGTTAACGATGGTTATCTCACCGCTCGCCATGCGCCGCTTTGCCTGTGCCTTTATTGCACTGGTGATGCTCAGCGCCATACTGCTGGCCTGGAACACGCTTTCACATCAGGACGCTACGCTGGCCATTCGTCCGGTAAACCAGGGGGGCGGTGTGCCTGACGGTTTTTCTGTCTGGCATCATCTGGATGCAAACGGCATCCGCTTTAAAAGCATCACCCCGCAGGACGATGTTTTACTGATTAAGTTTGATTCCCGTGCGCAGAGCGCCGCCGCGAAAGCCGTTCTTGACCGTACGCTGCCGCACGGATATATCATTGCCCAGCAGGAAGACGACAACTCGCCGGCCGCATGGCTGTCGTTGATTCGCGATACGTCGCATCGGTTCGGATAACTTCCAGGATTCCGAATCTTTTCACTCACTTTGGTGAATCCCCCGTTTACTTACTATGCTTAAGTACGCGGAGCACCCCTCGAATGTACTCCGCATAATTTTGGATAGCGGCTAACCCCGCAACACAATGGAAGGTTTCGATAATGAAATTCCGCATTACCCTGGCTCTGGCCCTTTTATCTTTAAGCACAGCGACCTTCGCAAACTCTCTCTGTCAGGAGAAAGAACAGGATATTCAGCGTGAGATCGGTTATGCCGAAAAGCATAACAATCAGCACCGTGTTGATGGTCTTAAAAAAGCGCTGAGCGAAGTGAAAGCGAACTGTTCAGACAGCAAGCTGCGTGCCGATCACCAGAAGAAAATCGCTGAACAAAAGGACGAGATAGCCGAGCGCCGTCAAGACCTGCAGGAAGCGAAAGAGAAAGGGGATGCGGAAAAAATTGCTAAGCGCGAGAAGAAGTTGAAAGAGGCGCAGGACGACCTGAAAGCGCTGGAAGCTCGCGATTATTGAGTTAACGGAAATCTCAACAGGAGAGAATCATGTCAAAAGATACGACGTCTGAACATCTGCGCGCTGAACTGAAATCCCTGGCCGATACCCTTGAAGAGGTGCTGAACTCCTCTGCCGATAAGTCGAAAGAAGAAGTGAGCAAACTGCGCAGCAAAGCGGAGCAGGCGCTGAAAGAGAGCCGCTACCGCCTGGGTGAAACCGGGGATGCGCTGGCGAAACAGACCCGTGAAGCGGCTGCGCGTGCGGACGAATATGTACGTGATAATCCATGGACGGGTGTCGGAATTGGTGCCGCAGTAGGTGTGGTACTGGGTGTCCTGCTGACGCGTCGTTGATATGGAAGATCCTCGTCACGCACAAGGGCCTGCTAATAACGTCCTCGGCATCGGCCAGCGTATTTTAACGACGCTGGTCGGGATTGCCGAAACGCGCGTCCGGCTGGCAGTGGTCGAACTGGAAGAGGAGAAAGCGAACCTCTTCCAGATGCTGCTGATGCTCGGACTGACCATGCTCTTCGCCGCGTTTGGTCTGATGAGCCTGATGGTGTTAATCATCTGGGCCATTGACCCGCAGTATCGACTCAACGCGATGATTGCCACGACCGTCGTTCTTCTGGTCGCGGCGTTGATTGGCGGCATATGGACACTGCGTAAAGCACGCAAGTCCACTTTCCTGCGCCACACGCGCCAGGAGCTGGCTAACGATCGCGCCCTGCTGGAGGATGACAAGCCGTGAGCGATAAAGCGGAACGTCAGAAGCGAAAAGCGTACCTGTTAAGTCAGATCCAGCAGCAACGGCTGGATCTGTCTGCCAGCCGCCGTGACTGGATCGACGCGACGCGACGGTTTGACCGTGGCTGGAATACCTTCCTGAGCCTGCGTTCATGGGCGCTGGTCGGCAGCAGCGTGATGGCTATCTGGACGGTTCGTCATCCGAATATGCTCATCCGCTGGGCCCGACGCGGTTTTGGTGCCTGGAGCGCCTGGCGTCTGGTGAAAGCGACGTTGCGACAACAGCAGCTGCGGTGATAAAAAAACGGTAACCCTGGTTACCGTTTTTTTTCGCCCTCTCCCCGTGGAAGAGGGTTGGGGTGAGGGCACCAGCGCGCACCTGGCCTTACTCAATATCTTTGAAGAAGATTGACAGTTTTCCTTGCTAACAATTGCCACCCGCCCCGTTTATTATCCTCTCCATCGACAGCAGAGCCGCGGTATCTACCCGGAATTGCAGACAAATAATGTTCAGCCGCTGATGTGGTTTCCTGGAGAGTAAAATGAAAAAATTAGAAGATGTTGGTGTACTGGTCGCACGTATTCTGATGCCAATTCTGTTCATCGTGGCAGGTTGGGGCAAAATCACCGGATATGCGGGTACTCAGCAATATATGGAATCCATGGGCGTTCCGGGGTTCCTGTTGCCACTGACTATTCTGCTTGAGTTCGGCGGCGGCCTGGCGGTTCTGTTCGGCTTCCTGACTCGCACCACTGCGCTGTTTACCGCAGGCTTTACCCTGCTGACCGCGTTCCTGTTCCACAGCAACTTTGCGGAAGGCGTGAACTCACTGATGTTCATGAAAAACCTGACCATCGCGGGTGGCTTCCTGCTGCTGGCTATCACAGGTCCAGGCGCATACAGCATCGACCGCCTTCTGAATAAGAAGTGGTAAGCACGCTATACTGATTGAATCCAAAGCGAGGAGATATCTCCTCGCTTTTGCTATCTGACGGAGGAGAAAAAATGGGACAACTCGTAGACGGCGTCTGGCAGGATGTCTGGTATGACACTAAATCCACCGGAGGACGCTTTAAGCGCTCTGTTTCGGCCTTCCGTAACTGGCTGACCGCCGACGGCGCGCCTGGCCCAAGCGGCGAAGGCGGCTTCGCGGCGGAGAAAGATCGTTATCATCTGTACGTTTCTCTCGCCTGCCCGTGGGCACACCGCACGCTGATTGTGCGCAAGCTTAAAGGGCTCGAATCTTTGATTCCGGTTTCGGTGGTCAACCCACTGATGCTGGAAAATGGCTGGACGTTCGACAGCGATTTCCCCGCCGCGACCGGTGATGACCTGTATCACCACGATTTCCTTTACCAGCTCTACCTGCGCGCCGATCCGCACTACACCGGACGCGTTACGGTGCCGGTGCTCTGGGACAAGAAAAACCAGACGATCGTCAGCAATGAGTCCGCGGAAATCATCCGCATGTTTAACACCGCGTTTGACGCGCACGGTGCCCGCGCCGGAGATTATTACCCGGTCGAGCTGCGGGATAAAATTGACGAGCTGAACGGCTGGATTTACGACAACGTTAACAACGGCGTCTACAAGGCCGGTTTCGCCACCAGCCAGGAAGCCTACGACGAAGCGGTCGGGAAAGTCTTTGAATCCCTGGAACGGCTGGAGCAGATCCTCGGCCAGCACCGCTATTTAACGGGCGATCGCCTGACGGAAGCGGATATCCGCCTGTGGACCACGCTTATCCGCTTCGACCCGGTTTACGTCACCCACTTCAAGTGCGATAAACACCGCATCAGCGATTACATGAACCTGCACGGTTTCCTGCGCGACATCTACCAGATGCCAGGGATCGCGGAAACGGTCGATTTTGACCATATTCGCACCCACTACTTCCGCAGCCACAAAACCATCAACCCAACGGGCATTATTTCCGTTGGCCCGTGGCAGGACCTGGATGAACCGCACGGGCGCGACGTTCGTTTTGGATAAATACGGAGGGCATCATCAGATGCCCTTTTTTAATTCACAATCTCCATCTATCCTTATCTCGATCGCTTAAAAAACAAGTGATTGACCGATTATTGAGGCAAGGAAAAAATGGACTGGTATTTAAAAGTACTGCGCAACTACATTGGATTTGGTGGCCGCGCCCGCCGCAAAGAGTACTGGATGTTTGTTCTGGTGAACTTCGTCCTGATTATGGTGCTGGGCATCGTGGATAAAATTCTCGGATGGGAGCGCGCCGGCGGTGAAGGCGTACTCACCACGATCTATGGTTTATTGGTCCTGCTGCCTTCATGGGCCGTGCTGTTTCGTCGTCTCCACGACACCGACCGTTCGGCATGGTGGCTGCTGTTGCTGTTGATCCCGCTTGTCGGCTGGATCGTGATTTTGATTTTCAACTGTCAGAGCGGGACGCCGGGCGAAAACCGCTTTGGTCCGGATCCTAAGATCGGCGCATAAATTCCTGCCCGGTGGCGCTTACGCTTACCGGGCCTGTACGCTTATTTGTTGTGATGCGCAAAGAGCTTAGGTATTTCTCGCAAACACCACGATTTGGCTTCGCCCATGCTGTCGCGGCGCCACGCCATAATAATGTCCACTTCGCTGGTGTACTCCGGGCTCACAACCCGCAGTCGCCCTTCCGCAATATCTTTCTCCACAAACGTATACGGCATCGTCGCCACGCCCAAACCGGCCAGCAGCGCCTGCCTTTTGTCTTCCAGTGACGTGACCGTCAGACGAGGCTGTTTATCCAGCAGCTGAACCGTCAGCACCGGACGTTCACGCGCGGTATCCGCCACCGCCACGCCGCGATACTTCACGCGCGTGACCTCAGAAAGCGGTTCCGGCTCCTGATGAATCGGGTGATCCGGCGCGGCAACGTAGACGTTCATGACGCTGTAAAGCTTGCGGGAGTTGATTTCCGAGGATGAGCGGAAGTGCATATCTGGCGCAATGACGATATCCGCCCTGCCCGTCTCCAGACGCTCCCACGCCCCGGCCAGCACCTCGGTGATGATCGACAGCTGCGTGTTGGCCTTCGCCGCCAGGCGGTCCACCAGCGGGAACAGCGCTTCAGTGGGCACCAGCGCTTCGGTGACTAACGTCAGATGGGTTTCCCAGCCGCGCGCCAGCGCTTCGGCGTCCGTGGTGAGCTTGTCTGCTGCTTCCAGCAGCACGCGGCCGCGCTCCAGCAGCATTCGGCCCACGTTGGTGAATTTTGTTCGATGACCGGAGCGATCAAAGAGCACGACGTCCAGCTCTTCCTCCAGTTTTTGCATGGTGTAGCTCAGCGCAGACGGAACGCGCCCCAGTTCATCTGCCGCCGCGGCAAAACTGCCCCGCCGGTCAATCGCGTCCATGACGCGCAGCGCCTCAAGCGTCAATGCTCTCTCTTTAGCCATCTCGTTCTCATTCAGGAAATTTGAACATACCGGGCAGAATATCTGGCTAACAATGCAGCGTCCATACCTTTACCATTGTTTTAGTGTAAAGAGAGGTCAAGTTTATGATTACGACAAGAACAGCTAAACAGTGCGGACAAGCCGATTTTGGCTGGCTGCAGGCCCGCTACACCTTTTCCTTTGGACACTATTTTGACCCGAAACTCCTCGGTTACGCTTCACTGCGCGTATTGAATCAGGAAGTGCTCGCCCCGGGCGCGTCCTTCCAGCCGCGTACGTACCCGAAAGTCGATATCCTGAACCTGATCCTGGAAGGCGAGGCAGAATACCGCGACAGCGAGGGCAATCATGTCCAGGCAAAGGCTGGCGAAGCATTGTTAATTTCCACGCAGCCGGGCATCAGCTACAGCGAGCATAACCTCAGCAAAGACAAAACGCTGACCCGCATGCAGCTGTGGCTGGACGCCTGCCCTGAGCGGGAAAACCCGCTTGTGCAGAAAATAGATCTGAAGGGCGATAAACAGCAGCTGATAGCGTCACCTGACGGCAGCAAAGGCAGTTTACAGCTACGTCAGCAGGTGTGGCTGCACCATATCGAGCTGAAAAAAGGTGAACAGGCGAGCTTCCAGCTGCACGGTCCGCGCGCCTATTTGCAGTCCATTCACGGTACGGTGCACGCGGTGACGCACACGGAAGAGAAAGAAGCGCTGACCTGCGGCGACGGGGCGTTTATTCGTGATGAAGCGAATATTACCCTGGTGGCGGATACGCCGCTGCGCGCGCTGCTGATTGATTTGCCGGTTTAAAGAACGCCCTCACCCTAACCCTCTCCCACAGGGAGAGGGAACCGATAGAGCCCTGAACTCGCTACACCTTACTCGCCATAATCTCAATAATCTGCCGGTCCGTGGCCTGCATTGCGCGGCACGCCAGCGCGCACAGGTTGGCGATCGACTGCTCCACGTCGTGCGCCACAATGCCCTCGTTGCCCGTCACGGCAGTATCATCCAGTGCCATCATCACGGCTTTCCAGGCGCTGCTGACGCTGGTTGAAACCTTCATGGCGCAGCTGTTAGACGCCCCATCGCAGATCGTCCCGCTGACGTCACCGATCATACTGCCGATCGCCATAGAAATGGTCTGGTAAGAACCGCCCATCAGCCACGCCATCCCCGCCGCAGCGCCCATCGCTGCCGTTGTCGCCGCACAGAGTGCGGACAGGCGCGGAAGCTGATAATGAATATAGATCGCCGACAGATGCGAGAGCATCAGCGCCCGCGCCAGCCGTTCATCACCAGCCTGAACGTGCTCAGCGACTACCACAACCGGCATGGTGGCGGCGATCCCCTGATTCCCGGAGCCAGAATTGCTCATCGCTGGCAGCGTCGCGCCCCCCATGCGGGCGTCCGAGGCCGCGCTGGTGCGGATAACAATGTCTGAACCCAGATCCTGCCCCATCCATCCGCGTGAGCGCTGTTTACTGAGCGTCGCGCCAATGTGCAGACCCCAGCTGCCGCTTAAACCTTCACGGGAGAGCGCATCGTTCAGACGCCCCGCATCGAGAATGAAGCGGATCGCCTCGAATGGCACCTGCTCCACAAACTCAAGGATCTGCGAGAGCGTGGTATTTGACAGAACCGCCAGCGGATCGTTACTTACCTCGGCCTGCCGATCGTCAAGCCTGAAGCGCGTTTCGCTCTGACAAACCACCTCCACCACGCGGGTATGCCCGCCCGCGATGGTCACCATGGCCGAAGCCTCTCCGGCGTAAACGCAGGCACGCGAGTAGAGGATCTCCTCGCACGGCTCCTGCAATTTCACCTGCACCAGACCAGCGTTAAGCATTGCTTTGGCGCGCGCCAGCGCATCGGCGGTGACATCTTTCAGCACCTCCAGCCCCGCCTGCGCATTGCCCCCCAGCGCGCCCAGCGCAGCCGCAATGGGCAACCCGACCATGCCGGTGCCCGGCACCGTTACGCCAAGCCCGTTCTTCATCAGATTCGGCGATACCCACGCCTCAATCTTCGTGACGTCGCCAGGCAGTTGCTCTGCGGCAATCGCACAGGCCAGCGCCAGAGAAACGGGCTCGGTGCACCCCAGCGCAGGCTTAACTTCTTCCTGCACTACGCGAATAAATTGATTCCATAAAGGATGAGTTTGCTTAGACATCGTTACGACCTTAATTACCCTCAGGAGAATGCGAGGAAAGGAGAAACACAAAGCAGCAGTCCGGTGATGACGATTATCACCAGCGATACGCCTTTATACTTATGCAGGGCCGGGACCTTGTAGACCAGCCATGCAGGGATCAGGCAGCCCACCATGCCAAAGATAGGGCTACAGATGGAGGTGAAGCTCAGCACCGGCGCGTTTAACACGATCGCGCTCCAGGCCAGCAGGATAGCGAACAGCATAATCCCGCGCTGGACGGCATTTTCATTGATTTTCTCTGCCGGCATTTTGCGGCGCAGGATGTTCATGACGATCCCCTGCGTGGCCTCGCGGAAGCCGAGGTAGACGCCGAAAAATGCGGTCATCACAGCAAAAATATTGAGGATCACGCTGACGATTTTGACCCAGCCCGCGCCGTCGCCGCTGATAAACTGCGCCGCAATCGCCAGAGCCGAAATGTTCTGCTCGTAGGCTTTGACCGCCTCGTCATGCCCCATCGCTAGCGTAAAGGAGATGGCGTAGAAAAAGACCGTCACAAACAGCACGCCAAAGGCAATATTCATCGCCCGCAGCGCTTTATGGCGCGCCACCTCAACGGACTTTTCCCGTGAACGATACGAAATCACCATCGGGCTTAAGGTCTGAATAAACAGAATGGAAGTTAAGGTAAAGGGCAGCGTGATGATGGCGTTTTTAATCAGCAGCCCCATCGGCGGCAGCATGCCCACGTTGGCTAAATGCCAGAGTCCAATCATCGAAAGACCCAGCGCGGCAACCACGAATAATTTGGTCAGCACCATCAGGCTGGAAACTTTAAACAGCAGCTTTTCACCGCGCGACGAAATAGCGACCAGAATGCAGATCAGGAATAAGCCGTAAAACGGGTTTTCCGAGAGCAAACCGTCGGTCACGCCGAAGGTATGCAAATACGAGGCGCTGTCGTTGGTGATAGCCGTGGAATAGACGAACATCCAGATCACCAGCATCACGAAATAGAGCGCGCCTAATAAGATGCCCCAGTTTTTACCTAAATAACCGCTAATCACGCTCGGGTAGTCTTTACATTCCGGGGATTCCGCCAGCGTATTAATAAATAATCGCTGGAAGAGGTACATGGCCGGATAGCCAATAATCGACGAGAGCAAAAAGACCCACAGCCCCATTAATCCAACCTGAACCGGGAGAAAAACAATCCCCGCGCCGATAGCCATCCCGATACTCATGATGACCCAGCCCGTGTCGGTGCTGTCGAATTTAATCGCCTCTCGCCACTCGCTTTCGCTCATTCCCGCCCGCCTTGCCGCAGGGGAATCACTCACAATCACACTGCTGTTTGTTGCCATATTCATGGGGCACTCGCTTATTTTGTAGGGTAATCAGTTGTTTTTATAGGTTTCCGATCGCCAGCGATTGCGATTCAGAGAGCAGCAGGTGTTTATATTTGGTGTGAGAAAATCATAGCCGGAGCGAGGGAGAAAAAAGTCACAACTTTAATATGGATTTTCTGACGCTGGAGGAAAAGTTGCTACCTGAGGATTAAAAGAGAAGGGTATTTTCTAAATGTGACGACATTCACGAAATTAAAAGCCTCCCCAAAGGAGGAGGCACAATGGCAATCTGAATTACATAGCCTGCGTAAATGTTCGCGAAATCACATCCTGCTGCTGCTCCCGCGTCAGGGCGTTAAACCGCACCGCATACCCTGAAACGCGGATCGTCAGGTTCGGGTAATTCTCAGGATGGGCAATGGCATCGAGGAGCATTTCCCGGTTCATGACGTTGACGTTCAGATGCTGCCCGCCCTCAATGGACGCTTCGTGATGGAAATACCCGTCCAGCAGCCCTACCAGGTTGGTTTTACGCACCAGCTCATCCTTGCCCAGCGCCTGCGGCACGATGGAGAAGGTGTAGGAGATCCCATCTTTTGCATAGGTGAACGGCAGTTTGGCCACCGACGTTAACGAGGCCACCGCCCCTTTTCTGTCGCGACCGTGCATCGGGTTCGCGCCAGGCGCAAACGGCGTGCCGCCGCGGCGTCCGTCCGGCGTGTTGCCGGTCTTCTGGCCGTAGACCACGTTGGAGGTGATGGTCAGGATCGACTGGGTCGGCACCGCGTTACGGTAGGTTGGCAGCGCCTGAATTTTCTTCATAAAGCGCTCCACCAGGTCGCAGGCGATGCTGTCCACGCAATCGTCGTTGTTGCCATACTGCGGGTAGTCCCCTTCTATCACGAAATCGACCGCCAGACCGGTGTGGTCGCGCACCGGCTTCACCGTGGCGTATTTAATGGCCGAGAGAGAATCCGCCGCCACCGACAGCCCGGCAATGCCGCAGGCCATGGTGCGATAGACGTCCCGGTCGTGCAGCGCCATCAGCGAGGCTTCGTAGCTATACTTGTCGTGCATGTAGTGAATGAGATTCAGGGCGCTGATGTACTGCACCGCCAGCCAGTCCATAAAGTGATCGAGGCTCGCCATCACGGTGTCGTAATCCAGCACGTCGCCCAGCAGCGGCTCGGTTTTCGGGCCGACCTGAATCTTCAGTTTTTCGTCCACTCCGCCGTTGATCGCGTACAGCAGCGTTTTGGCGAGGTTGGCGCGCGCGCCAAAGAACTGCATCTGCTTGCCGATCACCATCGGGCTGACGCAGCAGGCAATGGCGTAGTCGTCGCTGTTGAAGTCCGCACGCATCAGATCGTCGTTCTCGTACTGCAGCGACGAGGTGACGATCGACACCTGCGCGGCGTATTTCTTAAACGCGATCGGCAGCTGTTCTGACCAGAGGATCGTCAGGTTCGGCTCCGGCGCAGGCCCCATGGTGTGGAGCGTGTGCAGGTAGCGGAAGCTGTTTTTGGTCACCAGCGTGCGTCCGTCCAACCCCATGCCGCCGATCACTTCCGTCGCCCAGATCGGATCGCCGGAGAAGAGCGTGTCGAACTCCGGCGTGCGCAGGAAGCGCACCATGCGGATCTTCATGATGAAGTGGTCGATAAGCTCCTGGGCCTGGACTTCATTCAGCCGCCCTGCCTGCATATCGCGTTCGATGTAGATATCGAGGAACGAGGCCGTGCGCCCCAGCGACATCGCCCCACCGTTCTGGGATTTTACTGCGGCAAGGTAGGCAAAATAGACCCACTGCACCGCTTCCTGGGCGTTCATCGCCGGGCGTGAGATATCAAAGCCGTAGTTCGCCGCCATCTGCTCGATCTGCAGCAGCGCGCGCTTGTGCTCCGCCAGCTCTTCACGCAGGCGGATCGTCGCCTCCAGATCTTCACCGCGCTCCAGCCTGCCCTGCAGATCCGTAAACTGCAGCTCACGCTCGCGCACCAGATAAGCGATCCCGTACAGCGCCACGCGGCGATAGTCGCCGATGATGCGTCCGCGCCCGTAGCCGTCCGGCAGACCGGTCAGCACGCCGGATTTACGGCAGCGCATCATCTCCGGCGAGTAGACGTCAAACACGCCCTGGTTGTGGGTTTTGCGCAGGTCGGTAAACAGGTATTCGAACTGTGGATCCATCTCCCGACCGTAGGCTTCGAACGAGCTGCGGATCATATTGATCCCACCGTAAGGGTGCAGCGCACGCTTAAGCGGCTTATCGGTTTGCAGACCGACGATCGTCTCCAGATCCTGGTCGATATAGCCAGGCCCGTGGGCCGTAATGGTGGTGGCAATGTTGGTGTCAAAATCCACCGGGGCATGGGTGGCATTCTCCTGGCGAATGCCGACCATTACCTTCTGCCACAACGCCGTCGTTGCTGGCGTCGCCTGCGCGAGGAAAGCTTCATCACCTTCATAAGGGGTGTAGTTATGCTGAATAAAATCGCGGACGTTAACGGCGTTTTTCCATTCTTCACCGCGAAACCCGGCCCATGCGTCGCTGTAGGGCGCGACGCCCGTATCGATAGTTACTTTCATGTGATTCTCGCTTTATCAGGCGTAAGCCGCGGCCGGAGTAACCTTCCCAAGACGGAGAGCGTCCAGCGCGATCATTTTTTCTTCGTTGGTAGGGACAACCGCGCAGACTACGCGGGAGGTATCGCTGCTGATGATGCGCTCACCCGCGCTGCCCGGCAGGGCGTTTTTGGCGTCGTCGAGGTGGATGCCGAACACTTTCAAATGTTCCGCCACCAGCTCACGGACGAGCGTCGAGTTTTCGCCAATGCCGCCGGTAAAGATCACCCCATCCAGACGGTGCAGCGACGCGGCGTGACCGGCAATATGCCGCGCAATGCGGTGAACAAAGGTGTTTATTGCCAGCTGCGCCCGCTCATTGCCTTCGTGCCAGGCTTTCTCCAGCGCGCGTAGATCAGAGGAGATGCCGGATATCCCCAGCAATCCGGACTCTTTGTTGACCACGCGCTCCAGGTCCTCGAACGACTGCCCGGTCTGCTGGGCAATCCACGCCATCGCGCCGAAGTCCACGTCGCCGCAGCGCGTACCCATCACCAGCCCTTCCAGCGGCGTCATCCCCATAGAAGTGTCAACGCTTTCGCCGTTGCGCACCGCACAGATGGACGCCCCGTTGCCAAGATGGGCGATCACCAGGCCGCTGTCATCGGGGGACAGCCCGAGAAGCGTATGCACCTGCCCGGCCACGTAGCGGTGAGAGGTGCCGTGGAAGCCGTAGCGACGCACGCCCAGCTCTTCAAAATAGCGGTACGGCAATCCGTACAGATACGCCTGCGGCGGCAGCGTCTGGTGGAAGCTGGTGTCAAACACCGCGACCTGCTGCACGCCGGGGAACAGGCGCTCTGCGGCTTCCACGCCGCTCAGGTTGGCGTAGTTATGCAGTGGCGCCAGCGGGGAGACCTGGCGGATCTGCGCGACCACCTCTTCCGTGATCAGGGTCGACTCGCTGAAGAGGTCACCGCCGTGGGCAATGCGGTGGCCAATCAAGGCCACGCTGCTCATCAGGTCGCGTTTCTCCAGCTCCAGGGCGATGGCAGCCAGCGCCCCTTCGTAGTCCTGGTGAGCCAGTCTGGCCGGCTGCCCCCCGTTCACGGAAATAAAGGCCTTCCCGGTGTTGATCCCATCTGCAATGCCCGTCATCAGGGCATCGCAGCTTGCTGCATCCAGCACCGAAAACTTAACAGAGGACGATCCGCAGTTAATAACCAGTACTACCGGAAACTCAATCATCATATGACTCCGCTCTTCCTGAGCTTTGGGTTAGAACAGTTTGTAAACGATATTCAGAATGGTCAGCAGGCCCACAACCGTGACGAAGATGTTCTCGGGTTTGCCCTTATATTTCGCCATGGCTGGCGCTTTGCGGATGGCGTACATCGGCAGCAGGCACAGCAGAGAGGCGATGATTGGCGCCCCCATGGCTTCAATAAGGTCCAGAATGTTCGGGTTGGCGTATGCCACAACCCAGGTGGAGCCCATGATGAAGACCATGCTGATGGTGTTCAGCTTGCCAACAGAGACTTTCTTCTTATCGCCCTTGTAGCCAAACTTGAGGATCAGGCCGTTCAGCCCTTCCAGGGTGCCCAGGTAGTGGCCGAAGAAAGATTTGAAGATCGCGACCAGCGCGATGATGGAGGCACCGTATTCCAGTACCGTCGCGAACGTCGATTTGGTTCCGGACATCGAGGCAAAATGGTTCGCCAGGTAGGAGAGCACCGGAATGTTCTGCGCCTTGGCGTCCGCCATGTTCTGCGGAGAGAGCGTAAACAGGCAGCTAAAGGCGAAGAACATCACCACGGCCACCATCAGCAGGCTGGCGCGACCGATGATTCTGGAACATTTCTGCTCGGTGAACTCTTTACCGAACTCAGGTTCGTACTCTTCGCGCTTTGAGACCACGAACGAGGAGACGATAGGCGAGAAGTTAAAGGAGAAGACCATGATGGAGATACCCAGCCACACCGTGACCAGAATGCCGTCATGACCGGTGAAGGCGATATCGCTCAGGTTGACCTGGTCGATCACCGCCGAGTTCCAGTACGGGATCAGCGACAGGGAAATCAGCACCAGGCTGGCGATAAACGGGAACACCAGGAAGCTCATGACCTTCACCATCAGGTCTTTACCAAACCAGATAACAAAGGCCATCAGCAGCAGCAGGAACAGCGCGACAAAGCCACGGTTCAGCGCGGGCAGCTGGAGCTGGTTTTCCCAGAAGGTCATAAAGGTGTTGGTAATGGTGACGCCGTAAATCCACAGCAGCGGGCAAATGGCGAAGAAGTAGAGGAAAGTGATCACCACCCCGCCGGTCTTCCCAAAGTGCTCTTCCACCGTTTCGGTGATGTTGCCGGAAACGTTGCTGCCGGACAGACACAAACGCGCCAGCGCGCGGTGGCAGTAAAACGCAATCGGGAACGCGAGAACCAGCATCAGCAAAATGGGGATCAATCCACCAAAGCCTG
Organism: Enterobacter asburiae; assembly: GCA_011754535.1. Lineage (NCBI taxonomy): Bacteria > Pseudomonadati > Pseudomonadota > Gammaproteobacteria > Enterobacterales > Enterobacteriaceae > Enterobacter > Enterobacter asburiae. Next base: position 4,210,326 of record JAAQVN010000001.1, read on the forward strand.
CGCGAATGGGGAAGAACAGCACGCCCGCGCCAATGGCGGTACCAAACAGGCCAAGCGTCCAGGTAGTATCAGACTTACGCCAGGAGGACGTTTTGGACTGGCCAACGATAATGCTTTCTGTGTTGCTCATAGGTCACCTTTATGCGTCAACGAAGCCGGTAATTTGGGAAACGCGGGAGAGATCGATATTGCCGCCGGAAATAATGCAGACGGTTTTACGGCCCTGAATATAGTGGTCAAGCTTGCCGCTTAATAATGCCGCGCAGGCCAGCGCACCGGCGCCTTCCGTCACCACTTTATTTCGCTGAATAAGGGCAATCATGCTGTTGCGAATATCGTCTTCGCTCACCAGTACAATGTCGTCGACCAGTTCACGAACAATTTCGAAGGTTAATTTACCCGGACGAGACACATCGCAGCCGTCAGCTAACGTGCCGGTAACGCGATGGTTGGTTATTTCTCCGGCCTGATACGATGCGGCCATTCCGTGAACGTTTTCAGACTGTACGCCGATAATATTAATGGTCGGGTTGATGGATTTAATCGCCGTGGCAATCCCGGCAATTAATCCGCCGCCGCCGATAGGGACAATCACGTTATCCACGTCGTACAAATCTTCGAGGATTTCCAGGCCGATGGTGCCCTGGCCGGCGATCACTTTCGGATCGTCATAAGGCGGGATAAAAATGCGCCCTTCCATCTCGACGATTTCGCTCACTTTGGCGATGGTGTCGTTGAAGTTTTCGCCGTGCAGCACCACCTCTGCCGAGTAGTCGCGCGTCGCGGCGACTTTGGATTTCGGTGCGCCCATTGGCATCACCACTTTGCCGTCGATACCGAGCATCGCACAGGAGAGCGACACTCCCTGCGCGTGGTTTCCTGCGGAGCAGGCGACGACGCCTTTGCGTTTTTCAGCATCGGTCAGCGAGCTTAATTTATTAAACGCACCGCGAATTTTAAACGAGCCGGTACGCTGCATGTTTTCAAACTTGAGGAATATCTCACCTTTACACCGTTCGCTGAGATAATTTGAGCGCGGCATGCCGGTTTTATAGATTTTTCCTGCCAGTCGCTTTCTGGCATCCTGTATATCTTCAATGGTTACCGGGAGATCGTAAGTAATGTGCATAATGTCCTCGTTATAATAATTCATTGTTTTCAGGCAAAGTCAGGGTATCAGAGCGTTAAATAGCGGCGCCCCGGGTGTTTTAAAGCGTGATTATTTTTATCGTCGTCTTTCTATATTCATCGAAGAATATTGTTTTGCCAGTTCGACTAAAACTGATGCCGATTTTTTAATTCTGTAATTTTTCGACCACACGGCGGCATAGCGCGCCACGGGTAATTCGTCCTCCACCGGCAGGACAATAAACTGGTCCGAACCGAACGGCGCAATCATGTCGCGCGGAATCACCGTCAGATAATCGGCATTCAGGACAAGGTTATAAATGGTGACGACGGAATCGGTCTGGACGATGTTTTCAATGCTGATGTGGTTGTCTTGCAGGGTGGTCAGGAGTTCTTTGTAGTAGCCCATATCGGTTTGCGGCATCACCCACTGCTCGTGCGTGAGCGATGCCAATGTCGTCGGGCCGGTGCACGTTCGTGATTTACTGGCGACCAGCACAAACTCGGACTCGAACAGCGGTTCGACGTGCAGATCCTGCAACAGCATTTCATCGCTCAGCGTGCCGATAGCGAAATCCAGACGACCGTCGCGAATGGCCGGAAGGAAAGAGGAGAGCTGGGCTTCATACATGGATACGCGTGCTTTCGGGAACACTTCCCTGAATTTTTTGATCATCCCGGACAGGAAGGTGAAACCAATCAGCGACGGATAGCCAAAGGAGACGTCCATGACGGTGCTAAAACTGAGGCTGTTAATCTCGCTCACCATGTTTTTCATCTCGCGGGTGATCGACTCAGAGTACGAGAGCAGAACCTGGCCCGCGGCAGTGAGTTTTACGCCGGTGTTTTTACGTACCATCACTTCCACGCCGAAGTAGGACTCAATATCGCTGATGATTTTGCTGACGGCGGGCTGCGTCAGGCCCAGCTGTCTTGCGGCAGAACCTATGGAGCCACTTTTAATGACTTCCTGAAATACCACGAGGTGCTGTGTTTTCGGTAGAATAATAGTGTTCATAATATTCTGCGCTTATTTCCCTATGACGGGGTGGATTCTACTCAATAATGTTTCAAGGGGTATGTGCTGTTACTCACAATTTGCTTTTTCACACTATTCACATGAATAATCAAAACCCTAAAAAGACTTTACTAACAATGAGATGAATGCATCAAGGCAGACCATTACGCTGATATTGATCAACAAAAACAGGAGTAATAAATTTATTTTATGGCAATAACCTTGATAAATTTCCTGCATTAAAAAAATCAATAAAGACGATCTTTCAGGCAATTAAAGGCCAATAAATAACCGTTATTCAGTTGAAACATTCTTTCAAATTATCAAATTCTGCAGAGGCTTTTTGGCCAGCTTTTGATAAAGAGTGGAACAGGTCACACATTCACAGCCTGAATGTTTTTGATTTCAATATATCCATATCAACCAGGAAAACATTCAGGATCATACAGATAACAATCATAACAAATTGACAATACTGTAAATTCACTGTTTTTCAGCGTGAAATTTTGTGATGGCGATCGTCTGCAGATTCAGGATAAACATTGAAGGGATAAAAACAGTGAAATGTGCTTAATGTCGCAAATATGAGAATTGATGTCGTTTGTCCGGTGCCGGTTGCCGCTTCGCTTACCCTGACCTACAACCACATAAAGCAAAAACCCCGCCGAAGCGGGGTTTCCTGAGAAGTTGAAGCTGACCGATAAGCCGGGTTCTGTCGTGGACAGTCATTCATCTAGGCCAGCAATCGCTCACTGGCTCAAGCAGCCTACCCGGGTTCAGTACGGGCCGTACCATGTGAACCCCTATTTGGCCTTGCTCCGGGTGGAGTTTACCGTGCCACGGACTGTTACCAGCCGCGCGGTGCGCTCTTACCGCACCCTTTCACCCTTACCTGATCCCGCTTGCGCGGGCCATCGGCGGTTTGCTCTCTGTTGCACTGGTCGTGGGTTTCCCCCCCAGGCGTTACCTGGCACCCTGCCCTGTGGAGCCCGGACTTTCCTCCCCTCCGCCCGTCTCCCCCGAAAAGGACGACGACGAAGCGGCGACTGTCTGGTCAGCTTCGGCGCGCAGTATAGAGGGTTTGCGCGCCGCTGTCACCCTCAGGTGCGGGTAAGATGCTATTAACGCGCCACTTCCACCTTCGCCAGTTTTTCGTAGTAGCACGCAATCGCGCTGTGATCGGCCGTGCCCAGGCCATCGGCACGCAGCGCCTGCATCATCTCCATGACCGCAGCGGTCAGCGGCAGCTGCGCACCCACGCCGTGAGAGGTGTCCAGGGCGTTCGCCAGATCTTTAATGTGCAGGTCGATGCGGAATCCCGGCTTGAAGTTACGGTCCATCACCATCGGCGCTTTGGCATCCAGCACGGTACTGCCCGCCAGGCCGCCGCGAATAGCCTGATAGACCAGATCCGGATTGACGCCCGCTTTGGTTGCCAGCGTCAGCGCTTCAGACATGGCGGCAATATTCAGCGCCACAATCACCTGGTTCGCCAGCTTGGTGACGTTGCCCGCACCAATATCTCCGGTATGCACCACGGATCCCGCCATCGCTTTCATCAGGTCATAGTATTTGTCGAACACGGCTTTATCGCCGCCCACCATCACCGAAAGGGTGCCGTCGATGGCTTTTGGCTCGCCGCCGCTGACGGGCGCATCCAGCATGTCGACGCCCTTCGCTTTTAACGCCTCGCTGATTTCACGGCTGGCAAGCGGGGCGATAGAGCTCATATCAATCAGCACCAGGCCGGGCTTCGCCCCCTCGATGATGCCGTTCTCCCCCAGCGCAACCTCTTTGACGTGCGGGGAGTTTGGCAGCATGGTGATGATGACATCGCACTGCTCGGCAATGGCTTTAGCGGTGGTGGCCGTTTCCGCACCCGCCGCCATCACCTCCGCCACAGACTGCGAATTATGATCGGATACCACCAGTGAGTAACCCGCTTTGATGAGGTTCTTACTCATTGGTTTACCCATGATCCCAAGACCAATAAAACCCACTTTCAGCGTCATAATCTGCTTCCTCAATGATGGTTATTTTTTAAAAGCGTCCGCTAATTTCTGCGTCGCTGAGCGGAACACGCCGAGGTCGCTGCCGACGGCTACAAAGGTGGCCCCCCACTCCAGGTAGCGACGGGCATCGGCCTCAACCGGCGCCAGAATGCCGCACGGTTTACCGTGCGCTTTGGCGCGGGCAAAGATGTGCTGGATCGCGCGCTGCACGTCAGGATGGCTGGCGTTACCCAGATGACCAAAGGCGGCAGCCAGATCGCTTGGGCCGACAAAGATACCGTCCACGCCGTTTGTGGCTGCAATCGCGTCGAGATTATCAACGCCCTGCTGGCTCTCGATCTGAACCAGAATGGTGATGTTGTTATTGGACTGAGCGAAGTAGTCCTTAACGGTGCCAAACATGTTGGCGCGGTGCGAAACGGAGACGCCGCGGATCCCTTCCGGCGGATAGCGCGTTGAGGCCACGGCCAGCGCCGCCTGTTCTTCGGTTTCCACAAACGGGATCAGGAAATTGTAGAAACCGATATCCAGCAGACGCTTGATAATCACCGGATCGTTAGTGGGCACACGCACTACCGGGGCGCTGGGGCTGCCTTTCAGCGCCATCAGCTGCGGAATAAAGGTGCTGATATCGTTCGGCGCATGTTCGCCGTCCAGCACCAGCCAGTCGAACCCGGCCAGGCCCAGCACTTCGGTGCTGATAGGGTTTGCCAGCGCGGACCAGCAGCCAATCTGAATCTGGTGCGCCGCTAGAGCCGCTTTAAACGTATTCGGGAAGATATCGTTATTCATCTCATATACCTTTTTAATTCCGCAGTTTTAGCCCGTATTATTCATTTCGAAACAGATTCTTTTTATATTTATTTCTCTGACTGAATGTTGGCGCAATAAAATCGTCATTCAGTATAATCGGCTCTGTGTGACATCACATTGTCTTAATGCTCAAGTATCACGCCGCATCTCAACGCTATTTTGAGCATACGCACAAAGCAGTGGGCGCTAATGCACAGAATCAAGGATTAGTCCGCCTGAAACGATCGCGATCACATTTTCACTTTTCCCGTCCTGACATGCTTTATTTCTTCGATAAGAAAACGATTATCCAGGAGCTATATTTCATAGCTGAAACTTTGCCGGAGAAAAGTGAATAATGGCCGATATTGCAATTAGAGAGGCATCGCCGACGGCGTTTTATATTAAGGTTCACGATACGGATAACGTGGCGATTATTGTCAACGACAGTGGCTTAAAAGCAGGCACCCGCTTCCCGGACGGGCTTGAGCTGATTGAGCACATTCCGCAGGGACACAAGGTCGCGCTGGTCGATATTCCTGCCCACGGTGCAATCGTCCGTTACGGTGAAGTCATAGGCTATGCGGTACGCGCTATCCCGCAGGGTAGCTGGATTGAGGAATCGCTGGTTGAACTGCCCAAAGCACCGCCGCTGAATACCTTGCCGCTGGCTACCCGCGTTCCTGAACCGCTTCCTCCGCTGGAGGGGTATACCTTCGAAGGCTACCGCAACGCGGACGGCAGCGTGGGAACCAAAAACCTGCTCGGCATTACCACCAGCGTGCACTGCGTGGCGGGCGTGGTGGATTACGTAGTGAAAATCATTGAGCGCGATCTGCTGCCGAAGTACCCGAACGTCGACGGCGTGGTGGGTCTTAACCACCTGTACGGCTGCGGTGTGGCGATCAACGCGCCAGCGGCGGTCGTGCCGATCCGTACCATTCACAATATCGCCCTTAACCCGAACTTTGGCGGCGAGGTGATGGTGATTGGTCTCGGGTGTGAAAAATTGCAGCCAGAGCGCCTGCTGCAGGGCACCGAAGATGTCAAAGCCATCCCGGCTGACGAGGCCAGCATCGTGCGCCTGCAGGACGAACGCCACGTTGGCTTCCGTTCGATGGTCGACGATATTCTTCAGGTGGCGGAGCGTCATCTGGACAAACTCAACCGCCGCCAGCGCGAAACGTGCCCGGCATCGGAACTGGTGGTGGGCACTCAGTGTGGCGGCAGCGATGCCTTCTCTGGCGTGACGGCTAACCCGGCGGTGGGCTATGCGTCCGATCTGCTGGTGCGCTGCGGCGCCACGGTGATGTTCTCCGAAGTCACCGAAGTGCGTGACGCCATCCATCTCCTTACGCCGCGCGCCGTTAATGAAGAGGTGGGGAAACGCCTGCTCGAGGAGATGGCCTGGTACGATAGCTATCTCGATATGGGCAAAACCGACCGCAGCGCCAACCCCTCTCCGGGCAACAAGAAAGGCGGTCTGGCAAACGTGGTGGAAAAAGCCCTCGGTTCGATAGCTAAATCCGGCCAGAGCGCGATTGTGGAAGTGCTCTCTCCGGGCCAGCGGCCAACCAGGCGCGGTCTGATCTATGCGGCTACGCCTGCCAGCGATTTTGTTTGCGGCACCCAGCAGGTGGCGTCCGGCATTACGGTACAGGTCTTTACCACCGGGCGCGGCACGCCGTACGGCCTGATGGCGGTCCCGGTGATCAAGATGGCGACCCGCACCGAGCTGGCAAACCGCTGGTATGACTTAATGGATATCAACGCGGGCACCATTGCCACCGGGGAAGAGAGTATTGAAGACGTGGGCTGGAAACTGTTCCATTTTATTCTGGACGTGGCAAGCGGGCGGAAGAAAACGTTCTCGGATCAATGGGGATTACACAATCAGCTGGCGGTGTTCAACCCGGCACCGGTGACGTGATTCATATTCCCAACTGCACCGAACGGTCCTCTCTCCCTGTGAGAGAGGGATCCCCAGAAATTTCTCAACCCGGAGCGATCAATGTTGCTTCAGGAAAATGAATGACTTGCAGCGACGCCCTGGTCCGGCTGTAAATCGCTGAGGCGTTTGCCTTCCGGCCGGGGCGAGGCGCAGGGATGCGCCGAGAGGGCGGGCTTTACAGGGACGTTGCCTCCGCCCGTACCCGACAAGCCGGAAGGAATAAGCCGGGAGCCCGGGTTGCCAGGGTGGTGGCGACTGAGCCACTCTGGCACGTTCACCGATCATGTCGTAACAGAGTAGCAAGGAACATAAAGTGAACGGAATGACCACCACAGCCGTATGTTCCCCCTCACCCCAGCCCTCTCCCTCAGGGAGAGGGGGTCGTCCGTGCTGGCATTATTTTGGGGGGAACCCTCAGCCCACAGGAAGAGGGGAAAAGCCCCTTAAACCAACACCACATCAATCCCGCTTTTCCGCAGCCCGTCCAGGCTCTCCGCCGGAATGCCTTCATCGACAATAATCATATCAATCCTTTGCGTATCAATGATTTTATGCAGGCTTGAGCGGTTAAACTTGCTGGAGTCCGTCACCACGATAATACGCTCCGCCACCTCGCACATTTTGCGGTTCAAACGTGCTTCATCCTCGTTGTGCGTGCTCACGCCGCGATCGAGATCGATGGCGTCAACGCCCAGGAACAGCAGGTCAAAATGGTAATTCTGTAGCGACTGTTCTGCCTGGTCACCGTAGAAAGATTGCGACTGACGGCGCAGATGCCCGCCGGTCATCAACAGTTCCACCCCTTCCGCTTCCAGCAACGCATTCGCCACGTTCATCCCGTTGGTCATCGCAATGACGTCCGTGTGCTGGCGCAGCATGCGGGCGATTTCAAACGTCGTGGTGCCGGAGTCCAGAATAATACGGTGCCCGGGTTTGACCAGCGCGGCAGCGGCCTGCGCGATGCTGCGCTTCACCGCCGTATTCAGCGAGCTTTTATCCTCCACGGAAGGCTCAGCGCCCGGCATGTTGCCTTCGCAAATCAATGCCCCTCCGTAAGCGCGAACGGCAATGCCCTGCTTCTCCAGGAACGCCAGGTCGTTGCGGATCGTCACCGTCGATACGCCGTACAGATGAGACAGGTCGTTAACCTGCACGCTTCCCTGCGCCCGCAACCGCTGAATGATCTGCTCTCGCCTTTCACTGGTCCCGGTGATGCGCTTTTCTGCGGATGAATCGGTGCTGCTCATACGAGCTCCTTAATAAATAAACTTTCGTTTCATTTCGTTTTGTCTATTAAGGCCTTTCTTTTTCGGGAATGCAAGTCCCGCCTTACGTCCAGACGCAAGCCTACACTGCGCTGAAACCTTTCATTATGTTTCTTTTGTGAAACAGATCGGAAAACTATTATCTTTCGTTTTATTTTTATATCACCATGATGCAGGATTAAATGAAACAAAACGAAAGACAAGTGTCATTGCCATCCGAAATGGAGAGGAAAGTGAAACATCTGACAGAAATGGTGGAACAACATAAACGAGGGAATTCAAACGGGATCTATGCCGTCTGTTCCGCACATCCGCTGGTACTTGAAGCTGCCATTCGTTACGCGCATTCGCATCAGTCGCCGCTGCTGATCGAGGCCACCTCCAACCAGGTGGATCAGTTTGGCGGCTATACCGGCATGACGCCTGCGGATTTTCACGGATTTGTCTGCAAGCTTGCCGAGTCGCTCGGCTTCCCGACGTCACAGCTGATCCTCGGCGGCGATCATTTAGGCCCCAACCGCTGGCAAAATCTCCCTGCGGAACAGGCGATGGCCAACGCCGACGATCTGATCAAAAGCTATGTTTCTGCCGGATTCAAAAAGATCCACCTCGACTGCAGCATGTCCTGTGAGGACGATCCGGTTCCCCTGACCGACGCGATCGTCGCCGGACGCGCCGCACGCCTGGCGAAAATTGCCGAAGCGACCTGTCGCGAGCAGTTTGGTGAATCCGATCTGGTCTACGTTATCGGCACGGAAGTGCCGGTTCCCGGTGGCGCGCACGAGACGCTCACCGAACTTGCCGTCACCACGCCGGACGCGGCACGCGCCACGCTTGAAGCGCACCGCCACGCGTTCGAAAAGGAAGGTTTGAGCGACATCTGGCCGCGCATTATTGGCCTGGTGGTCCAGCCTGGCGTGGAGTTCGACCACGCGCACGTCTGCGACTATCAGCCACAGAAAGCCGTTGCCCTGAGCAAAATGGTTGAAGCCTACGATACGCTGGTGTTTGAAGCGCACTCCACCGACTACCAGACGCCGCAGGCGCTGCGTCAGCTGGTCAACGATCACTTTGCGATTCTGAAAGTTGGCCCCGCCCTGACCTTCGCCCTGCGCGAAGCGCTGTTCTCGCTGGCCGCCATTGAAGAGGAGCTGCTGCCGGCAAAAGCCAGCTCCGGCCTGCGTCACGTGCTGGAAAACGTCATGCTCGATCGCCCGGAATACTGGCAAAGCCATTACCACGGTGACGGCAACGCGCGTCGCCTGGCGCGCGGCTACAGCTACTCTGACCGCGTGCGCTACTACTGGCCGGACAGCCAGATTGACGACGCTTTTGAACGGCTGGTGCGTAACCTGGCAGACGAGCCTATTCCTCTGCCGCTGATCAGCCAGTACCTGCCGTTGCAGTACGGCAAAGTTCGCGAGGGCGCTCTCAAGTCAACGCCACGGGAACTCATCATCGACCACATTCAGGACATACTCCAGCAGTACCACGCCGCCTGCGAAGGCGTAACGACTCAAAACGCATAATTAAAAAAGAGGAAAACGCTATGCCAAACATTGTTTTATGCCGCATCGACGAACGCCTGATCCACGGTCAGGTGGGCGTGCAGTGGGTGGGGTTTGCGGGGGCAAACCTGGTGCTGGTCGCTAACGACGAGGTCGCTGAGGATCCGGTTCAACAGAACCTGATGGAAATGGTGCTCGCGGAAGGGATCGCCGTGCGCTTCTGGTCGCTGCAAAAAGTGATCGACAACATTCACCGCGCCGCTGACCGCCAGAAAATCCTGCTGGTCTGCAAATCACCCGCCGATTTTCTGAAGCTGGTTGAGGGCGGCGTGCCCATCACCCGTATTAACGTCGGAAACATGCACTACGCCAGTGGCAAACAACAAATTGCCAAAACGGTCTCTGTCGACGCGAACGATATCGCCGCGTTCAACGGCCTGAAAGCGGCCGGTGTGGAATGCTTCGTTCAGGGCGTTCCAACAGAAACTGCTTTGGATCTCTTTAAACTGCTCTGAGGGATTCACAATGGAAATCAGTCTGTTGCAGGCGCTGGGGTTAGGCATACTCGCCTTTATCGCCGGTCTGGATATGTTTAACGGGTTAACGCACATGCACCGCCCGGTGGTACTCGGGCCGCTGGTCGGCCTGATTCTGGGCGATCTGCACACCGGCATTTTGACCGGCGGGACGTTAGAGCTGGTCTGGATGGGGCTGGCCCCGCTCGCCGGTGCCCAGCCGCCTAACGTCATTATCGGCACCATCGTGGGTACCGCATTTGCCATCAGCACCGGCGTGAAGCCAGAAGTTGCGGTTGGCGTCGCCGTGCCGTTTGCCGTGGCGGTTCAGATGGGGATTACGTTCCTCTTCTCGGTGATGTCCGGCGTCATGTCGCGCTGCGATCGCATGGCGGCCAATGCAGATACTCACGGTATTGAACGGGTTAACTATATTGCGCTACTGGCGCTCGGCATCTTCTATTTTCTGTGCGCGTTCCTGCCGATCTACTTCGGTGCGGAACATGCGAAAACCGCCATTGACGTTCTGCCAGCGCGTCTGATTGACGGCCTCGGCGTCGCGGGCGGCATCATGCCAGCCATCGGCTTCGCCGTGCTGCTGAAGATCATGATGAAAAACGTCTACATCCCTTACTTCATTATCGGCTTTGTCGCCGCCGCCTGGCTCAAGCTTCCGGTGCTGGCGATTGCGGCGGCCGCGCTGGCCATGGCGCTGATCGACCTGATGCGTAAATCACCTGAACCGACGGCTCCCGCTGCTCAGAAAGAGGAATTCGAAGATGGCATCTAACCAAACCACCCTGCCGGGCGTATCTGAAAGCGAAGAGACGCTGCTGACCGGCGTGAATGAAAACGTCTACGAAGACCAAAACATCGGTGCCGAGCTGACGAAAAAGGATATTAACCGCGTGGCCTGGCGTTCCATGCTGCTGCAGGCCTCGTTTAACTACGAACGTATGCAGGCCTCCGGCTGGCTGTACGGGTTGCTGCCCGCGTTGAAAAAGATCCACACCAACAAGCGGGACCTGGCGCGGGCGATGAAAGGCCATATGGGGTTCTTTAACACCCACCCGTTCCTGGTGACCTTTGTTATCGGCATCATTCTGGCGATGGAGCGGTCCAAGCAGGATGTAAACAGCATCCAGAGCACCAAAATTGCCGTCGGCGCGCCGCTTGGCGGTATTGGCGACGCCATGTTCTGGCTGACCCTGCTGCCCATCTGCGGCGGTATTGGTGCCAGCCTGGCGCTGCAAGGATCGATTCTGGGCGCGGTGGTCTTTATCGTGCTGTTTAACGTGGTACACCTCGGCCTGCGTTTTGGCCTGGCGCACTACGCTTACCGGATGGGTGTCGCGGCCATTCCGCTGATTAAAGCCAACACCAAAAAGGTTGGCCACGCGGCGTCTATCGTGGGGATGACGGTGATCGGCGCGCTGGTGGCAACCTACGTCCGCCTCAATACCACGCTCGAAATCAAGGCGGGTGATGCGGTCGTCAAACTGCAGGCCGACGTCATCGACAAACTGATGCCCGCGTTCCTGCCGCTTGTCTACACCCTGACGATGTTCTGGCTGGTACGCCGCGGCTGGAGCCCGCTGCGGCTAATCGGTATCACCGTGCTGCTGGGCGTTGTCGGTAAATTCTGTCACTTCCTGTAAAAGCAAAGAGGTTGCGATGTTAGGCATTATTTTGACGGGTCACGGCGGGTTTGCCAGCGGGCTTGAGCAGGCGATGAAGCAGATCCTCGGCGAGCAGCCGCAGTTTATCGCCATCGATTTTCCGGAAACCTCCACCACCGCGCGGCTGACCGCTCAGCTTGAGCAGGCGGTGAGCGAACTCGATGCGCAGCACGATATTGTGTTTCTCACCGACCTGCTCGGCGGCACGCCGTTCCGCGTGGCGTCAACGCTCGCGATGCAAAGGCCGGGCAGCGAAGTGATCACCGGCACCAACCTGCAGCTGCTGCTGGAGATGGTGCTGGAGCGCGACGGATTAAGCAGCGAAGCGTTTCGTCTGCAGGCGCTGGAGTGCGGACACCGAGGCCTGACGAGCCTGGTGGACGAGCTGGGGCGCTGTCGCGAGGAAGCCCCTGCCGAGGAAGGGATATGAGCCAGCTGCTGCGCGCGCGACGGATCCTTACCGAACGGGGGTGGCTGAACGACCACCAGCTACGCATTGAAAGCGGCGCGGTTGCGGCGATTGAACCCATTCCGGCGGGCGTTACGACGCGTGATGCGGATCTGCTTTGCCCGGCCTATATCGATACGCACGTCCACGGCGGCGCGGGCGTGGACGTCATGGATGATGCGCCGGACGTGCTGGACATCCTGGCAATGCATAAAGCGCGTGAAGGCGTGGGCGCATTTCTGCCCACCACCGTGACCGCACCGCTGGAGAGTATCCACGCCGCGCTGATGCGGATTGCCCGGCGCACTCGGTCCGGCGGCCCCGGCGCGCAGATCCTGGGCAGCTATCTGGAAGGACCGTACTTTACGCCGCAGAACAAAGGGGCGCATCCGCCGGAGCTGTTCCGGGAGCTGGATATCGCCGAGCTGGACAGGCTGGCTGACGTTTCACAGGGCACGCTACGGGTGGTGGCGCTCGCGCCAGAAAAGCCCGGCGCGCTGCAGGCGATTCGCCATCTTAAACAGCGCGGTATACGCGTGATGCTGGGCCACGGCGCTGCCACGTACCGGCAAACTCTCGCCGCGTTTGATGCGGGTGCCGACGGGCTGGTTCACTGCTACAACGGCATGACGGGGCTGCACCACAGAGAGCCCGGCATGGTCGGCGCAGGGCTTACGGACAAACGGGCGTGGCTGGAGCTGATTGCCGACGGACACCACGTCCATCCGGGAGCGATACGCTTATGCTGCTGCTGCGCGCAGGATCGCGTGGTGCTGATTACCGATGCCATGCAGGCGGCAGGTATGCCGGACGGACGGTACTCGCTCTGTGGTGAAGAGGTCTCGATGCGAAACGGCGTGGTTCGAACAGGCTCCGGCGGGCTGGCGGGCAGCACGCTGTCGCTGGATGCCGCGGTCAGGAATATGGTGGAGTATGCGGGCGTAACCACCGAAGACGCTATCCATATGGCCTCGCTGCACCCTGCCCGACTGCTGGGCGTTGACGGTCAGCTCGGATCCTTAGCCCAGGGTAAACGCGCCAATATCATTGCGCTGGACGGGGGTTTACACCTCCAGCAGATCTGGATTCAGGGCCAGGCTCTCCCCCTTTAGCCCTTTTATTTTGTCTCCTGTTGGCCTTACGGCACCCGATCGTAAGGCCTTTCTTTTCCTTTCCTTAACTCTTCCCTTTCCTTTCACGATCACACTTTTCGTTTTATTTCTTTTCTTTCATTGAAGTTTCGATTTCTTTTCTATAGATTTTATTTAACTGCTTAAGTGAACAAGTGAAACGAAACGAAAGATAGCGACACGATTGCCAGCGTCTGATGTGGAATTCACACGACTAAGGACTGAGTTATGCCACAAACCACTACCGCCGCGACAACCGGCACCTGGACCGAGGAAGAGATCCGCCAGCAGCCTGCCAGCTGGATCCGCTCGCTCAACAACATCGATAACCTGCGTGCTTCGATCGACAGTTTCCTGACGCCGCTGCTGCGCAAGGACGACCTGCGGATCGTCCTGACCGGCGCGGGCACGTCCGCCTTTATCGGCGATATCGTTTCTCCCTGGCTCGCGAGCTACACCGGGAAAAACTTCACTGCCGTCCCGACAACCGATCTGGTCACAAACCCGATGGACTACTTCAGCCCTGGGCATCCGCTGCTGCTGATTTCGTTTGCCCGCTCCGGCAACAGCCCGGAAAGCGTCGCGGCCGTCGAGCTGGCAAACCAGTTCGTGCCGGAGTGCTACCACCTGTCCATCACCTGCAACGAGGCGGGGAGCCTGTACCAGAACGCCGTCGACAGCGATAACGCCTATGCCCTGCTGATGCCAGCCGAAACGCACGATCGCGGGTTCGCGATGACCAGCAGCATCACCACCATGATGGCGAGCTGTCTGGCGGTGTTTGCTCCGCAAAGGATCAATAGCCACACCTTCCGCGACGTGGCCGATCGCTGTCAGGCGATCCTCACTACGCTCGGCGATTTCAGCCACGGCGTCTTTGGCAATGAACCGTGGAAACGCGTCGTCTATCTGGGAAGCGGCGGCCTGCAGGGCGCGGCGCGCGAATCGGCGCTGAAGGTGCTGGAGCTGACGGCGGGCAAGCTGGCGGCGTTTTACGACTCCCCGACGGGCTTCCGTCACGGGCCGAAGTCTCTGGTCGATAGCGAAACGCTGGTGGTGGTGTTTATCTCCAGCCATCCGTATACGCGTCAGTACGATCTGGATCTGCTGGCCGAGCTGCGCCGCGATCGCCAGGCCCTGCGCGTCGTCGCCATCGCCGCTGAAAACGATCCGGTCATTGAAGCGGGTCCGCACATTCTGCTGCCACCTTCACGTCCGTTTATCGATATGGAACAGGCGTTCTGCTTCCTGATGTATGCCCAGGTCTTTGCGCTCACCCAGTCGCTCAGCGTAGGCAATACGCCCGATACGCCATCCGCCAGCGGGACGGTCAACCGCGTAGTGCAGGGCGTTGTTATTCACCCGTGGCAGGCTTAAGAGGATCGGATCATGAGTATTATTTCTACCAAATATCTTCTGCAGGACGCGCAGGCAAAAGGCTACGCCGTGCCGGCGTTCAACATCCACAACGCGGAGACGATCCAGGCGATCCTTGAAGCGTGCAGCGAAATGCGATCGCCGGTGATCCTCGCGGGCACGCCGGGCACCTTTAAGCATATTGCGCTGGAAGAGATCTACGCCCTGTGCAGCGCGTACTCCCACACCTACGACATGCCGCTGGCGCTGCACCTCGATCACCACGAATCGCTGGATGATATACGCCGCAAGGTCAACGCGGGCGTGCGCAGCGCGATGATCGACGGCAGCCACTATCCGTTTGAACAAAACGTGAAGCTGGTGAAGTCGGTGGTCGATTTCTGCCACCTCAACGACTGCAGCGTCGAAGCCGAGCTGGGCCGCCTGGGCGGCGTGGAAGATGACATGAGCGTGGACGCCGAAAGCGCGTTCCTCACCGATCCGCAGGAGGCGAAACGCTTCGTCGAACTGACCGGCGTCGATAGCCTTGCCGTCGCCATCGGCACCGCACACGGCCTGTATACCAAACGTCCGAAAATCGACTTCCAGCGGCTGGCGGAAATTCGTGAAGTGGTCACCGTGCCGCTGGTGCTGCACGGCGCGAGCGATGTGCCGGATGAGTTTGTTCGCCGCACCATCGAGCTGGGCGTGTGCAAAGTCAACGTGGCCACCGAGCTGAAAATTGCCTTCTCTGACGCGGTTAAAGCCTGGTTTGCCGAAAACCCGCAGGGGAACGATCCGCGCTTCTACATGCGGGTAGGCATGGACGCCATGAAAGAGGTGGTCAGAAGCAAGATCGCCGTTTGCGGCTCGGCAAACCGGCTCCTGCTTCCTGCCGAAGCCTGATCCCATCGCGCATTACGTCAATACCTAAAAAATAACTATAAGCCTCGCAAATATGAAGGCGCGTCCTTAAGCCAGACAGCGCCTTCCATTATCCTAAAAATCCGAGGAGTCCCTACATGACACAGGAAAAGTCGTTTAAATCGAAAGCGTGGGAATTTTTCCAAAGCCTGGGAAAGACGTTTATGTTCCCGGTCTCTCTGCTGGCCTTTATGGGGTTGCTGCTGGGTATCGGTAGCTCCGTCACCAGCCCTTCCACTATTAAAAGCTTTCCCTTTCTGGGCGGTGAGTTAACGCAGCTGACCTTTGGCTTTATCGCCATGGTGGGCGGGTTCGCCTTTACCTATCTGCCGCTGATGTTTGCCATGGCTATCCCGATGGGCCTCGCCAAACGCAACAAGGCCGTGGGCGCCTTTGCCGGGTTCGTTGGCTATATGCTGATGAACATGAGCATCAACTACTACCTGACCGCCACCCACCAGCTTGCCGACGCCGCCACCATGAGGCAGGTTGGGCAATCGATCGTACTGGGGATCCAGACCCTGGAGATGGGCGTGCTGGGCGGCATCGTGGTCGGGGTAATCACTTACTTCCTGCACGAACGTTTTCAGGACACCGTGTTACACGATGCCTTTGCCTTTTTCAGCGGCATTCGTTTCGTGCCGATTATCACCGCCCTTACGCTGTCGCTGGTCGGGCTGTTTATCCCGCTGTTGTGGGAATACGTGGCGCTGGGGATTGCCGGAATTGGCCATATCATTCAGAGCACCAGCGTTTTCGGACCGTTCCTGTACGGCGTAGGCGTGCTGCTGCTTAAACCCTTTGGTCTGCACCATATCCTGCTGGCGATGGTACGCTTCACGCCGGCAGGCGGCATTGAGATGGTCAACGGCCATGAAGTGGCCGGCGCGCTGAATATCTTCTACGCCGAGCTGAAAGCCGGACTGCCGTTTAGCCCGCACGTTACCGCGTTTCTGTCACAAGGCTTTATGCCGACCTTTATCTTTGGCCTGCCTGCCGTGGCGTACGCCATCTACCGCACCGCGCGTCCGGAAAACCGCCCGGTAATTAAGGGGCTGCTGCTTTCCGGCGTGCTGGTTTCCGTCGTCACCGGTATTTCAGAACCGATTGAGTTTCTGTTCCTGTTTATCGCCCCCGCGCTTTACGCCTTCCATATCGTAATGTCGGGCCTGGCGCTGATGGTGATGGCCCTGCTGGGGGTCACCATCGGCAACACCGACGGCGGGGTTTTGGATCTGCTGATCTTCGGTGTAATGCAGGGAATGTCGACCAAATGGTATCTGCTGTTCCCGGTCGGTATCGCCTGGTTTGCCATCTACTTCTTCGTCTTCCGCTGGTACATCCTCAAACACGATATCAAGACGCCGGGCCGTGAGGTGGACGCGCAGGGTGCGCAGCAGGCCGTCGAAGCCAACACCCGCGCGCGTGGAAAATCGAAATACGATCACGGGCTTATCCTGCGCGCGCTCGGTGGCAAAGAGAACATCGAGTCGCTCGACAACTGCATCACCCGCTTGCGTCTGGTCGTGAAGGAGATGGGGCTTATCGATCAGCAGGCGCTGAAAGCGGCTGGCGCCCTGTCGGTGGTGGTGCTGGATGCTCACAGCGTTCAGGTGATCATCGGCCCGCAGGTGCAGAGCGTCAAAACCGGCATTGAAGCCTTAATCTAACAGGGGGTTGTTGTGTTTGATTTCGACAAAATCATCGAGCGTAAAAGCGATAAGTGTCGTAAATGGGACCATGCGTTTGTCTGCTCACGCTTTGGTGATGTCCCGCAGGGGTTTATCCCGCTGTGGATTGCAGATATGGATTTCACCTCTCCACCGGCCGTTATTGAAGGTTTCCAGCGCATCGTGGAGCACGGAACCTTTGGCTATACCTGGTGCTTCGACGAGTTTTACGACGCGGTGATGGCCTTCCAGCGCACGCGTCATCAGGTTGAGGTGGAGAAGTCGTGGATCACCCTGACCTACGGCACCGTCTCCACGCTCCATTACACGGTCCAGGCGTTCTGCACGCCTGGCGATAGCGTGATGATGAACACGCCGGTCTACGATCCGTTTGCGATGGCGGCGCAGCGCCAGGGCGTGCGGGTGCTTGCTAACCCGCTGTGCGTGAAGGAAAGCCGCTATCAGCTGGATTTTAATCTGATTGAAGATCAGCTCAAAACCCACCGTCCAAAACTGTGGTTCTTCTGCTCGCCGCATAACCCCTCGGGCAGGATCTGGCGCGCGGATGAGATACGCCAGGTTTCCGATCTCTGTAAACGCTACGGCACGATTCTGGTTGTCGATGAGGTTCACGCTGAGCACATTCTGGACGGCACATTCGTCAGCTGTCTGAGCTCGGGCTGTGCCGCACTGGACAACCTGATCGTGCTGACGTCGCCAAATAAAGCCTTCAACCTGGGCGGGCTAAAAACGTCCTACTCCATGATCCCGGACGATTCGCTGCGCCAGCGCTTCCGCCAGCAGCTTGAGAAGAACTCGATTACCTCACCCAATATGTTCGGCGTATGGGGGATTATTCTCGCCTACCAGCACGGCCTGCCGTGGCTCGACGCGCTGAACGGCTATCTGCAAGGGAACGCCCGCTACCTTGCGGACGCTATTCAGACCCATTTTCCGGCGTGGAAGATGATGAACCCGGAATCGTCGTATCTGGCCTGGATAGACGTAAGCGCCGACGACCGCAGCGCCACAGAGTTGACCCAACATTTCGCCCAGCAGGCCGGTGTCGTGATTGAAGACGGCAGCCACTACGTGCAAAACGGCGAAAACTACCTGCGGATTAACTTCGGCACCCAGCGCTACTGGCTGGAGCAATCCATCAACCGAATGCTGAAGCATTACTAATAAGGAATCTTACCCTGATGAAAAAAGTGCTCACACTCTCGATGCTGGCCCTGTTTGTTTCTCACGGCGCTCTGGCCGCCAACTACGCGCTGGATAACGACAATATTGCTCTGTCGTTTGACGATGCCAGTTCAGCGGTAGTGGTAAAAGACAAGAAAACGAACCACCCCATCGCGCCGCAGGAGCTGTTCTTTCTGACGCTGCCGGACGAGACAAAAATCCACACCGCGGATTTCACCATTAAGCACGTCGAAAAGCAGGACAACGCAATTGTCGTCGACTTTACCCATCCTGACTTTAACGTAACGGTGAAGCTGAACCTGGTGAAGGGGAAATACGCCAGCATCGACTACACCGTTGCCGCAGTCGGCCAGCCACGAGACGTGGCGAAAATTACCTTCTTCCCGACCAAAAAGCAGTCTCAGGCACCCTATGTTGACGGGGCGATTAACAGCTCGCCGATCGTTGCTGATTCGTTCTTTATTTTGCCGGACAAGCCCATCGTTAACACTTACGCCTATGAAGCGACCACCAATCTCAACGTAGAGCTGAAAACGCCGATCCAGCCGGAAACGCCGGTCAGCTTTACCACCTGGTTCGGCACCTTCCCGGAAATCAGCCAGCTGCGCCGCAGCGTGAACCAGTTTATTGATGCCGTGCGTCCGCGACCGTACAAGCCTTATCTGCACTACAACAGCTGGATGGATATCGGCTTTTTCAATCCGTACACCGAGCAGGATGTGCTGGGGCGGATGGACGAGTGGAATAAGGAGTTTATTACCGGGCGCGGCGTGACGCTGGACGCCTTCCTGCTGGACGACGGCTGGGACGACCTTACCGGGCGCTGGCTGTTTGGCCCGGCATTCAGCAACGGTTTTGGCAAGGTTCGGGAAAAAGCCGACAGCCTGCACAGCTCGGTCGGACTGTGGCTCTCGCCGTGGGGAGGCTACAACAAGCCGCGCGACATGCGCGTCTCGCATGCAGAAGAGTATGGGTTCGAAACCGTCGACGGGAAGCTGGCGCTGTCAGGGCCGAACTACTTTAAGAACTTCAATGAGCAGATCGTTAAGCTTATCGAAAACGAACACATTACCTCATTCAAGCTGGACGGGATGGGCAATGCCAACGCGCATATCCAGGGCAGCCCGTATGCCTCGGATTTTGACGCCTCTATCGCCCTGCTGCACAACATGCGCAGCGCCAACCCGAATCTGTTTATCAACCTGACGACAGGTACTAACGCCAGCCCGTCCTGGCTGTTCTACGCCGACTCGATCTGGCGCCAGGGCGATGACATCAACCTGTACGGCCCCGGCACGCCGGTACAGCAGTGGATGACCTACCGCGATGCGGAAACGTACCGCTCCATTGTGCGCAAAGGCCCGCTGTTCCCGCTGAACTCGCTGATGTACCACGGGATCGTCAGCGCGGAAAATGCCTATTACGGGCTGGAGAAAGTCCAAACGGACAGCGATTTTGCCGATCAGGTCTGGAGCTACTTCGCGACCGGCACGCAGCTGCAGGAGCTGTATATCACCCCTTCAATGCTGAACAAGGCGAAATGGGATACCCTGGCGCAGGCGGCAAAATGGTCGCGGGATAACGCCAGCGTGCTGGTGGATACGCACTGGATTGGTGGTGATCCAACCGCGCTGCAGGTTTACGGCTGGGCATCCTGGAGCAAGGACAAAGCGATTCTCGGCTTGCGTAACCCGTCGGATAAGCCGCAAAGCTACTTCCTGGATTTGGCGAAAGATTTCGAAATCCCGACAGGAAACGCGGCGCAGTTTAGTCTGAAAGCGGTGTACGGCAGTAATTCAACCGTACCGGAGGAGTACAAAAACGCGGTGGTGATTACGCTGCAGCCGCTGGAAACGCTGGTGTTTGAGGCGATGCCAGTTAACTAAAAGGCACATAAAGATCTTTAGGCCGGGTAAGGCGCAGCCGCCACCCGGCAAAACAGGCGGCGGGGGATTACTCCCCCTGCTGCTCCAGCGCATGCTTATACAGCGCATTTTTCTTCACGCCGTGGATCTCCGCCGCTAATGCCGCCGCTTTCTTCAGCGGCAGTTCCGCCTGCAGCAGCGCCAGCGTGCGCAGCGCATCGGCAGGCAAGGCATCCTCTTCCGCCTTATGTCCTTCGACAATCAGCACCATTTCACCCTTGCGGCGGTTTTCGTCTTCCTTCACCCACGCCAGCAGTTCACCCACCGGCGCACCGTGAATGGTTTCCCAGGTTTTGGTCAGCTCGCGCGCCAGCACCACGTAGCGACTCTCGCCCCAGACGGTGACCATATCTTCCAGGCTTTCCAGCAGACGGTGAGTGGATTCGTAGAAAATCAGGGTACGCGGCTCGGCCTCCAGTTCCTTTAACACATCGCGGCGGCCTTTGGATTTGGCGGGCAGGAAACCTTCATAGCAGAAGCGATCGGACGGCAGACCCGCCGCGCTCAAAGCAGCAATGGCGGCGCACGGCCCCGGCAGTGGCACAACGCGAATACCGGCTTCACGGCAGGTACGCACCAGGTGATAGCCAGGGTCGTTAATCAGCGGCGTACCGGCATCGGAGACCAGCGCAATGTTCTGCCCCTCTTTCAGCTTCGCCACCAGCGTTTCGGCTTTTTGTTGCTCATTGTGATCGTGCAGAGCAAACAATCGAGCGCTAATTGCGAAATGTTGCAGCAGTAAACCGGTGTGTCGGGTGTCTTCAGCCGCAATTAAATCAACAGCTTGCAATACAGTGAGGGCACGTTGGGTAATATCAGACAAATTCCCGATAGGAGTAGGTACAATATAAAGCTGGCCTTGAGAATTATCTGCCGTTTCGTGTTGTTTCATTGTTTCGTCCGTATTGCCGATTTAATATTGAGCATTGCGTAAAAAAAATCACTGGATACAGTATGGTACCGTTAACGTTTCTTCGAAAAAAAGCCACGCGCAGCGTGCCGCTTCTGCTCGCAGCACTGATATTTGCAGGCTGTGGCACCCAGGCACCTGACCAGAGCACCGCCCATCTTCAGGGCTCCGCTCAGGCTGATTCTGGCTTTTATCTGCAACAAATGTCGCAGAGTACAAATGATACCAGGATCAACTGGCAATTACTCGCCATTCGTGCACTGCTGAAAGAGGGCAAAACCCAGCAGGCTGCCGAGCTGTTCGGCCAACTGCCGAAAGAGCTTAACGATACCCAGCGTCTTGAGCAGAGCCTGCTCTCTGCCGAGCTGAAGGTCGCGCAGAAAGACTATGAGAGCGCGAAAAAGATCCTGGGGAGCATCGACCTGAGCGCGCTGGATAAAAACCAGCAGGCGCGCTTCTGGCAGGCGGGCATCACCGCAGAACAGGGGCGTCCTTCCCTGACCCTGCTGCGCGCCTTGATTGCCCAGGAGCCGCTGCTCGCCGGGGCCGACAAGCAGAAAAACATTGATGCCACCTGGCAGGCACTTGCCTCGATGACCCAGGATCAGGCAAAGGCGCTGGTCATCAACGCGGACGAAAACGTGCTGCAGGGCTGGCTGGATCTGCAGCAGATGTGGTTTAACAACCGCAGCGATCCAAAAATGCTGAAAGCCGGTATTACCGACTGGCAGACCCGTTACCCGCAGAACCCGGGGGCGAAAATGCTGCCAACCCAGCTGGTAAACGTGCAGAACTTTAAGCCAGCATCGACCAGCAAAATCGCGCTGCTTCTGCCGCTAAATGGTCAGGCGGCCGTGTTTGGCCGTACGATTCAACAGGGCTTTGAAGCGGCGAAAAACGGCACCTCGCCGGTGACGGGCAGTGCGGTACCGGTACAGGCGGCCCAGGCGGCCAACGTAAACGACGTTGTCAGCCCCTCCGCCGCAGAGACCAGTGACCTGACCACGGCGCAAACGCCGGCGCAGGGCACAATGCAAAACCCGGTTACCGCACCGACTACCCCACCAGCTACAGCAGCACCTGCGGCACAGCCTCCGGCTGAGACACAAGCGACGCCTGCACCTGAGGCAACAGCAGAACAGCCTCAACAGCAGCCTGTACAACCTGCATCCCAACCTGCCGCTCAGCCGCAGGCCGTGGCGACCACCAGCGCGAATCCTGGCGCTGAGCTGAAAATCTACGACACCAGTTCGAAACCGCTCGATCAGGTGCTGGCGCAGGTTCAGCAGGACGGGGCGAGCATCGTTGTCGGCCCGCTGCTGAAAAATAACGTGGAAGAGCTGATGAAGAGCAACACCACGCTGAACGTGCTGGCGCTCAACCAGCCGGAGCAGGTTCAGAACCGGGCCAATATTTGCTACTTCGCGCTTTCTCCGGAAGATGAAGCCCGCGATGCAGCGCGTCATATCCACGAGCAGGGTAAACAGGCTCCGCTGCTGCTGATCCCGCGCAGTACGCTTGGCGATCGCGTGGCTAATGCCTTTGCCGACGAGTGGCAGAAGCTGGGCGGCGGCATCGTGCTGCAGCAGAAATTCGGTTCCGTCTCTGAACTGCGTGCGGGCGTCAACGGCGGGGCGGGTATCGCGCTTAACGGCAGCCCGGTTTCCGCCAGCCTGCCTCAGCAGCAGAGCGTGACCATTGGCGGGCTGACCATCCCTGCCCCACCTACCGACGCGCAGATTAGCGGTGGCGGTAAAGTGGATGCAGCCTATATCGTTGCCACGCCGCAGGAGATCGCCTTTATCAAACCGATGATTGCGATGCGTAACGGCAGCCAGAGCGGCGCAACGCTCTACGCCAGCTCCCGCAGCGCGCAAGGTACTGCGGGCCCGGATTTTCGTCTGGAAATGGACGGCCTGCAGTACAGTGAAATTCCAATGCTGGCGGGCAGCAACCCGGCGCTGATGCAGCAGGCGCTAAGCTCCGTACGTAACGACTACTCTCTGGCGCGTCTGTATGCGATGGGCGTCGATGCATGGGCGCTGGCGAACCACTTCACCCAGATGCGTCAGGTGCCGGGCTTTGAGCTTAACGGCAACACCGGCGATCTGACCGCGACGCAGGACTGCGTGATTAACAGGAAGTTATCATGGCTCAAATACCAGCAGGGGCAAATCGTCCCGGCCAGTTAAGCCGTAAAGAGACCGGCGATGCGTGGGAGTTAAAAGCGCGTCGCTGGCTTGAAGGCAAAGGACTGCGCTTTATCGCCGCTAACGTCCGCGGGCGCGGCGGCGAAATTGATCTGATCATGAAAGACGGTCAGGTGATTGTGTTTGTAGAAGTCCGCTTTCGACAGTCTTCCCGTTTTGGCGGTGCTGCCGCCAGCGTGACGCTCGCCAAACAACATAAATTATTACAGACTGCCCACTTGTGGCTTGCCCACCATAATGGGAGCTTTGATACTGTGGATTGCCGTTTCGATGTGATAGCCTTCACCGGAAATGAGATCGAATGGCTTAAAAACGCTTTTGGCGAAGACGCATAATTAAGATTTAAAAGGGATAACGTGCTCGAAAGAATTAAAGTGTGCTTCACAGAAAGCATCCAGACTCAGATTGCCGCGGCGGAAGCCCTTCCGGACGCGATCTCTCGCGCTGCAATGACGCTGGTGCAATCCCTGCTTAACGGCAACAAAATCCTCTGTTGTGGCAACGGAACCTCAGCCGCCAACGCACAGCATTTTGCTGCCAGCATGATCAATCGCTTTGAAACAGAACGCCCGAGTTTACCTGCCATTGCACTTAATACCGATAATGTGGTCTTAACAGCGATTGCTAACGATCGTCTGCATGACGAAATTTACGCGAAGCAGGTGCGCGCCCTGGGGCACGCCGGCGATGTGCTGCTGGCCATCTCCACGCGCGGCAACAGCCGGGACATCGTCAAAGCCGTTGAAGCCGCCGTTACCCGCGACATGACCATCGTCGCCTTAACCGGCTACGACGGCGGTGAGCTGGCGGGTCTGCTCGGGCCGCAGGATGTGGAAATCCGCATTCCGTCTCACCGGAGCGCACGTATTCAGGAGATGCATATGCTCACGGTGAACTGCTTATGCGATTTGATCGATAACACGCTTTTCCCTCACCAGGATGATTAAGGAGTTTTTATGAAGGCTTTATCGACCCTCGCAGTCCTTATGTCTGCATTACTGCTTCAGGGATGTATTGCTGCGGCCGTTGTGGGTACCGCTGCAGTGGGCACCAAAGCGGCGACCGATCCGCGCTCTGTGGGCACACAGGTGGATGACGGTACGCTGGAGCTGCGGGTCAACAGCGCGCTGTCGAAAGACGAACAAATCAAGAAAGAAGCGCGTATCAACGTGACGGCTTATCAGGGCAAAGTCCTGCTGACCGGCCAGGCACCGAATACCGAGCTCTCCAGCCGCGCTAAGCAGATCGCAATGGGCGTTGAGGGCACCACAGAAGTCTTCAATGAAATCCGTCAGGGTCAGCCAATCAGCCTGGGGACCGCGTCGTCTGACACATGGATCACCACCAAAGTCCGCTCCCAGTTGCTGGGCTCAGACCAGGTGAAATCCTCAAACGTGAAGGTAACGACCGAAAACGGTGAAGTGTTCCTGCTGGGTCTGGTGACCGACCGTGAAGGGAAAGCGGCGGCGGATATCGCCAGCCGGGTGAGCGGCGTGAAGCACGTCACCACCGCGTTTACCTACATTAAGTAATCCACACCTGACTGAAGGCCCGGTGAGCGCGAGCGCCACCGGGCTTTTTTACATCAACGCAATACCCCCGACAATCACCCCGCTCAGCGCCACCAGCCCCGCCGTCAACCACAGCGCTTTCGCCGGGAAAGATTTACGCAGCATGATGAGCGACGGCAGGCTGATTGCCGGCAATGTGATAAGCAGCGCCAGCGCCGGTGCGGTGCCCATTCCGGCCAGCATCATGGTCTGGACAATCGGGATCTCCGCCGCTGTGGGGATCACAAACAGGCAGCCTGCAACGGCCATCGCAATCACCCACATCAGCGTGTTGTCGATCGCGCCATCCGCATGCGGGAAGAGCCAGACGCGCGCCGCACCCAGAACCAGGACCGCCAGGATATAGACCGGAATGGTGCTCCAGAAAAGCTGCCACAGCGCCTTACCCCAGCGAGTGAAGAAACCGCCCTGCGGTTCGCTGACGCCCAGCCCAACGGCTGCGGGTTCGACGACAGTATCCTTCACCAGCTTTTGCACCAGCGTCGCCACCACCAGCACCGTCAGCAGCCCGGCAACCAGACGGATAACGGCAAAATGCCAGCCGAGCACAAAGCCCATAAACACCAGCGTCGCCGGATTGAGAAGCGGGTTCCCCATCCAGAACGCCAGCGCACCGCCCATGGATACACGCTGGCGGCGCATACCCGCCGCAACTGGTGCGGCACAGCAGGAGCACATCATGCCCGGCAGGGAGAAAATCGTGCCCAGCAGCGTGCCCTGAAAGCGCGGTTGACCGAGAGTTTTCACCAGCCAGTTACGCGGGATAAGCACCTGAATCAGCGATCCCAGGATCACCCCTAAGACGGCAGCTTTCCACACCGCGAGGAAGTAGACCATGGCATAATCCCACGCCGCCTTCAGCGGGCTGGCTTCAGCCTGAACGAGAATAGATTTACCGATGCTGTGCGTTTCGGCGGCGGTGAAGGCTTTGCCGTAGTACGGCTGCCATTTCACATACCAGAGGCCAATGATGACCACGAGAAAGAAGAGTGCGGGCTTCCACCATTGGACAGGTGTTGCCGCCTGAGATGAAGACTGACCAGTCATACCATTCCCCGGAGAGTGTTATTTAATAAGCCGGAGAAGTTTACGCCTCGCCCTGCGCGATTTCACGCAGTTTTGCCGAAGGGATGATATTGACGCCCTCCTGCGACGGTGCCAGCGCCTCTTTCAGCATCGCCTGCGCGACATCCCGCGCCTCAATGGACTTCCAGTTACCCGGCAGGATGCGAAACAGCGGGGCGAAAAAGGATTCGTTAAAACGCCGTTCGTCGCGGTGCCCCATCAGCATCGAAGGCCGCACGATTGTCAGACGCTCCCACTTCTGGGCAATCAGCGCCTCTTCCATTTTGCCCTTCACCTGATTGTAAAAAAACGGCGAGCCGGTGCTGGCGCCGTGCGAGCTGACCACCAGGAAATGTTTTGCCCCCAGCTTTTTCGCCGTCAGGGCTGTGTCCACTACCAGCGTGTAGTCCGCATGAACAAAGGCTTCTTTACTGCCCGCCTCACGCCGCGTCGTGCCCAGGCAGCAAAAGGCGATATCTATCGGGTCCTGCACCTGCGCCAGCGCGTCGGTGAGCTGGGGGTCATGCGGGTTAAAGACGCCGGAGATGTCCAACAGCGGGCGACGCGTCGGTGCGGCGATATAGTTAATATGGCGGTCCTGGATCAGCAGCCGCAGCAGATGCCCGCCCACCAGCCCGGTTGCGCCTGTAATCAGTACCTGACTCATCTTATCCCCTTTACAGAATTGTCCGTTTGCGAACTCAGCGTGGTCGACCACACTTAGAAGTCTGTTACAGGTAAGTATTTACCACAAGCGGAGAAAAATCAGTCTGAAGCCAAAACAACGGAGGAAGCATGGGCAAGAAAATCGCAGTCTTGATTACCGACGAGTTTGAAGATTCAGAATTCACCTCTCCTGCAGAGGCGTTCCGCAAGGCGGGACACGAGGTTATTACCATTGAGAAAGAGGCGGGCAAAACGGTGAAAGGCCATAAGGGTGAAGCGACCGTGACCATCGATGAAACCATCGATAACGTTAGCCCCTCAGATTTCGATGCCCTGCTGCTGCCAGGCGGCCATTCACCGGATTCCCTGCGCGGGGACGAGCGCTTCGTGACTTTTACCCGGGACTTTGTCTCTACCGGCAAACCGGTCTTTGCCATCTGTCACGGCCCGCAGCTGCTCATCAGCGCGGAGGTTGTTCGCGGGCGTAAGCTTACCGCCGTGAAACCGATCGTTATCGATCTGAAAAATGCAGGGGCCGAGTTTTACGATCAGGAGGTGGTCAATGACAACGACCAGCTGATCACCAGCCGGACACCGGACGATCTTCCGGCGTTTAACCGCGAAGCGCTACGCCTGCTCGGCGCGTAACCAGTGCAGCTTCTTGCCAAAGCCCAGGGTGTTGTCGGTAAATTTCAGCTCATCGAGGCGGATTTCCCACACCGGGGCTTTTAGCGCAGCGGCAACCGGGAAGCGGCGCGTGTAGTGCTTACGACGCGCGTCGCTCTCTTCTCCGTCCAGGCGACGGATTTCCCCTTTAAACTGTACCCCACGGATCAGCGCGACCGTTTTCGGCTGGCCATTTACCGTGCCCGCGACTTTTGCCTGCTGACCGGTCATCTGCGCATGACGCGTTTTGTCTTCGCTCATGACGTAAAATGCGACGCGCTCCGGATCGTAGTAGTAAAAGGCGTTGGCGCACCACATCTCACCCTCGTTGTAGACGCACCAGGTGACAACATGCTGCTTCGCCAGCCAGCGGTTAATGGCGGCCAGTGTTTCCATTTTCGTTCTCTCTCATGCTATGGTGCGTTCACCTTAACATACTGAATCTGTTTACTGTGTGCTGGTTTCTCTATCTTGTCCGAACCGCTGATAACGCACTCTACACCGGGATCACCACCGATGTGGCGCGGCGTTTTTTACAACATCAAACGGGAAAAGGGGCAAAAGCGCTGCGGGGGAAAGGCGAACTGCAGCTGGCTTTTTCCGCCGCCGTGGGGGACAGATCGCTGGCGCTCAGGCTGGAGTATCGCATTAAGCAGCTGACGAAGCGCCAGAAAGAGCGCCTCGTAACCGGAGACGGCTCCTTTGAGGCGCTACGCGAGAGCCTGATTAAAAGCGATTGAAATGGTCGTGGTAGTCCACCAGACCATTTACGCCATTCAGGGCATCATCCGCCAGGCGATGTACCTGGAAGGCGGATTCGGTACCCGGCCAGCGGCAGCGCAGATCGTAATGCGCGGCCTGCTCGAAGCCTAAACGGCCATAGAATGCCGGATCGCCCAGCGTGACCACGGCGGCATAGCCAAACTCATTAAGCGAGTCCAGCCCTTCATAGACCAGCTGGCGCGCCAGGCCCTGCCCGCGGTAGTTTTCATCTACCGCCAGCGGTGCCATGCCCACCCACTGAAGATCTTCACCCTGAACGATCACCGGGCTGAAGGCCACATAGCCGACAACCTGACCTTCGTCATCGGTGGCAACCAGCCCCAGCGTGATCAGGCCGTCTTCACGGAGATCGTGGACCAGTTGGGCTTCCGCATCGCTCTCAAAAGCGCGGCGTAATAACGCATCGATACCCGGTGCATCAATCCCAATTTCGACTCGAATCAGCATGGCTCACCTACTGAAGTGTGTTTACTGTCCGGCGGGGATTTCAGCCCCGCCTCAACGAAATCTGCCATTTGCATCAACATCACGCGCAGCGCTTTCGGCATCTGCTCCAGCTCAATGGCATCCATTAAATTCTTAACGTACAGGCCAAGCTCCGTGTCGCCCTCAATCACCAGACGGCGCTGGAAGAAGAGCGTATCCGGATCCTGCTTGCGCGCGGCAATCATCAGCAGGTCGCTGGCGTTGGCGCTAAAGCTCACATCCGCCTCGGCGGACTCACGAACGATCAGCTGGTCGTTCTCAACCGAAGTAAACCAGCGCAGCCCGATGTCACGAACCTCAATGCTTAACCAGCGGCCTTCCAGAAACTCCAGTTCACCGTCCTGCAGCGCCTGACGGAACTGCCAGCTCAGGACCTGCTCCAGTACCTGCCGTTTAAGCGCGAACGGCGCCAGCCTGACCGGCACGCTCAGCATTGATGGACCGAATTGTACGAGACGTGAACGCAGTTTATCCAGCACGAGCTTTACTCCCTGATAGCTATAGTCCCGCTATTTTGCCATATCCGAAGCGCAACATAGCGGCGTAAATCAACAAACCGTCGTCCGACGTACCTCATTATTGGTGCCATCAATACGCCATTAGCTGCCTTAAATCAAAAATTGTCGCGTATGGGTTAATTAAAATCCCAGCTCGTTAACAATTTTGCTATCGACTACATCAGGATAATTTATGGAGCTGCTCTGCCCTGCCGGAAACCTTCCGGCGCTTAAGGCGGCCATCGAAAATGGGGCCGATGCGGTCTATATCGGGCTGAAAGATGACACCAACGCCCGCCATTTTGCTGGCCTCAACTTTACGGAGAAAAAGCTTCAGGAAGCCGTTAACTTCGTTCATCAGCACCGCCGCAAGCTGCATATTGCCATCAATACGTTTGCCCATCCTGACGGTTACGCCCGCTGGCAGCGCGCGGTGGATATGGCAGCACAGCTGGGTGCCGATGCGTTAATCCTGGCCGACCTCGCCATGCTTGAGTATGCGGCAGAACGCTATCCGCATATTGAGCGCCACGTCTCTGTTCAGGCATCTGCCACAAACGAAGAGGCGGTGCGTTTTTACCATCAAAACTTTGACGTAGCCCGCGTGGTGCTGCCGCGCGTGCTCTCTATTCATCAGGTTAAGCAACTCGCTCGCGTCACGCCAGTGCCGCTGGAAGTATTTGCCTTTGGTAGCCTGTGCATCATGGCAGAAGGCCGTTGCTATCTTTCTTCTTACTTAACCGGTGAATCGCCGAATACCGTCGGGGCCTGCTCCCCTGCCCGCTTCGTTCGCTGGCAGCAGACCCCTCAGGGACTGGAGTCTCGTCTGAATGAAGTGCTGATCGACCGCTATCAGGACGGTGAAAACGCGGGCTACCCGACGCTTTGCAAAGGCCGCTACCTGGTCGACGGCGAGCGCTACCACGCGCTGGAAGAGCCCACCAGCCTTAACACGCTGGAGCTGCTGCCGGAGCTGCTGGCCGCCAATATTGCCTCGGTGAAAATTGAAGGTCGCCAGCGCAGCCCGGCCTATGTGAGCCAGGTGGCGAAAGTGTGGCGTCAGGCCATTGACCGCTGCATGGCGGACCCGCAGAACTATGCCCCGCAAGCGGCGTGGATGGAGACGCTCGGATCGATGTCCGAAGGCACGCAAACCACGCTTGGCGCGTATCACCGTAAATGGCAGTGAGATAACCATGAAATATTCATTAGGGCCGGTGCTCTACTACTGGCCAAAAGAGACGCTGGAAGATTTTTACCAACAGGCTGCCACCAGCAGCGCCGATGTGATTTACCTCGGTGAGGCGGTGTGCAGCAAACGCCGCGCCACCAAAGTGGGCGACTGGCTGGATATGGCGAAAAGCCTGGCCGGGAGCGGCAAACAGGTGGTGCTTTCAACGCTCGCGCTGGTGCAGGCCTCGTCCGAACTGGGAGAGCTGAAGCGCTACGTCGAAAACGGCGAGTTTCTGTTGGAAGCGAGCGATCTGGGCGTGGTGAACATGTGCGCCGAACGCAGGCTGCCGTTTGTCGCGGGCCATGCGCTGAACTGCTATAACGCCGTCACCCTGCGCCTGCTGCTCAAACAGGGAATGACACGCTGGTGTATGCCGGTGGAGCTCTCCCGCGACTGGCTGGCAAACCTGCTGAACCAGTGCGACGAGCTGGGCATTCGCCATCAGTTTGAAGTGGAAGTGCTGAGCTACGGCCATCTGCCGCTAGCCTACTCCGCTCGCTGCTTTACCGCGCGCTCGGAAGACCGCCCGAAAGACGAATGTGAAACCTGCTGTATCAAATACCCGAACGGGCGCAGCATGCTGTCGCAGGAAAATCAGCAGGTATTTGTTCTGAACGGCATTCAGACCATGAGCGGCTATGTCTATAACCTCGGCAACGAACTGGCGTCGATGGACGGGCTGGTGGACATGGTGCGCCTGTCGCCGCTGGATACCAGCGTGTTCGCGATGCTGGACGCCTTCCGCGCCAACGAAAACGGCGCGTCGCCGCTGCCGCTGACGGCAAACAGCGACTGCAACGGTTACTGGAAACGTCTGGCCGGGCTGGAACTTCAGGCCTAAAAAAGGCTCACTTTGTTAACAACGGTTATCATTTTTTAATGCAGTATTAAAGATTGACCGTCGACAAAGTGAGCTGTTATGACTGACAAAACCATTCCGTTTTCGGTGCTGGATCTGGCGCCGATCCCACAAGGCTCCTCCGCGCGAGAAGCCTTTTCGCACTCTCTCGATCTGGCTCAGCTCGCCGAAAAGCGTGGCTATCACCGCTACTGGCTGGCCGAGCACCACAATATGGTGGGCATCGCCAGCGCCGCTACCTCTGTACTGATTGGCTATCTGGCAGCAAATACCACCACCCTGCACCTGGGCTCCGGTGGCGTAATGCTGCCGAACCACGCCCCGCTGGTGATTGCCGAGCAGTTTGGCACCCTGAATACCCTCTATCCGGGGCGTATTGATTTGGGTCTTGGCCGTGCGCCGGGCAGCGATCAGCCGACCATGCGCGCCCTGCGCCGCCATATGAGCGGCGATATCGACAACTTCCCGCGCGACGTGGCCGAGCTGGTGGACTGGTTCGACGCACGCGATCCGAACCCACACGTGCGCCCGGTACCGGGCTACGGCGAGAAGATCCCGGTGTGGCTGTTAGGCTCAAGCCTCTACAGTGCACAGCTCGCCGCACAGCTGGGGCTGCCGTTTGCGTTCGCCTCCCACTTCGCGCCGGATATGCTGCATCAGGCGCTGCATCTCTACCGCACGAACTTCAAACCGTCCGAGCGTCTGGAGAAGCCGTACGCGATGGTGTGCATCAACATCATTGCCGCCGACAGCAACCGCGACGCGGAATTCCTGTTTACCTCAATGCAACAGGCGTTTGTGAAGCTGCGTCGCGGTGAGACGGGCCAGCTTCCGCCGCCGGTGGAGAATATGCATCAGCTGTGGTCCGCCTCCGAGCAGTACGGCGTGCAGCAGGCGCTGAGCATGTCGCTGGTGGGCGATAAGGCAAAAGTGCGTCACGGGCTGGAAGCGGTGCTGCGTGAAACGCAGGCGGATGAAATTATGGTTAACGGCCAGATTTTCGATCACCAGGCGCGCTTGCACTCGTTTGATTTGGCGATGCAGGTGAAAGAGGAGTTGGTGGGGTAGTTTTTTGCCGGATGGCGGCTTCGCCTTATCCGGCCTACGGTTTTCTCCCTCTCCCTTCGGGAGAGGGTCGGGGTGAGGGGATCAGGCCGCACGATTTACTGATACACCGGCAACAGATTAAAGCTCGACAGCACGTGGACCACCGCGTTACCTACCCCAAACACCAGGATCAGGGCAATCATCGGCTTTCCACCCCAGACGCGGAATTTTGGACTGCCGAAGCGTTGACGTGATTTACGCGCCAGCAGCGCCGGCACAATCGCAGCCCAGATGGTTGCCGCCAGTCCTGCATAGCCGATGGCGTACAGGAAGCCGTTCGGCCACAGCAAACCGCCCACAATCGGCGGCAGGAAGGTCAGCAGCGCGGTCTTGAAGCGCCCAAGCGCGGAATCATCAAAGCCGAACAGATCCGCCAGGTAGTCAAACAGGCCAAGCGTAACGCCCAGGAAAGAACTCGCCACCGCAAAGTTGGAGAAGACCACCAGCAGCAGATCCAGGCTGCGGCTGTTCAGCACGCCGCTCAGGGCCTGCACCAGCACGTCGATGTTACCGCCCTTCTGCGCAATGCCTATAAATTCCGGACGCGGGATGTTACCCATCGTCCCCAGCAGCCAAATCACATACAGCCCCAGCGCCAGCAGCGTGCCGTAGACCAGGCATTTCACGATGGTGCGCGGATCCTTGCCGTAGTACTTCATCAGGCTCGGCACGTTACCGTGGTAGCCAAACGATGCCAGACAGAACGGCAGCGTCATCAGCAGGTACGGCGTGTAGGAGGTGTTCACTTCCGCGACGTTAAACAGCGTGGCGGGCGTGACGTGCCCCAGCAGGCTGCCGAAGGTCAGGAAGAAGGTGATGACCTTAGCGCCCAGCACGATGGCCGTCATGCGGCTCACCGCTTTGGTACTCATCCAGACGATAAACGCCACGCCCAGGGCAAAGCACAGTCCGGCCAGACGCGCCGGAACGTTCAGCGACATTTCAGCAAAGGTATGATGAAGAATCGAGCCGCTCGCCGAAATATACGCGTAGGTCAGAATGTAGAGCACAAACGCGATGGAAAGGCCGTTCACCAGGTTCCAGCCTTTGCCCAGCAGATCTTTGGTGATGGTGTCGAAGCTGGAGCCAATGCGGTAATTCAGGTTTGCTTCAAGGATCATCAGCCCGGAATGAAGCATGCAGAACCAGGTAAAGACCAGCGCCGCCAGCGACCAGAAGAACCACGCACCGGACATGACCACGGGCAGGGAGAACATCCCGGCACCGATAATGGTTCCGCCGATGATCACCACGCCGCCAAGCAGCGAAGGTGACGTTTGGGTGGTGGTTAGTGTCGCCATACAGCCTTGTCTCCAGTTAATCATGCGGTTCTGCATTTTAGTGTGACGCACTGTACCAGTACAAGAGTACAAAGGGAATAAAAAAAGCCCCGATAGCGTGTATCGGGGCTGTATATTTTACTTTACGTCGGTGCGTTAGACTTACGCGTCACCGAAACGACGACGGCTGGTGCCTTCTTCACGGCGCGGGCCACGGTTTTCGCGGCGTTCGCCGGAGAAACG
The DNA here is from genome assembly GCA_011754535.1 of Enterobacter asburiae. NCBI lineage: Bacteria > Pseudomonadati > Pseudomonadota > Gammaproteobacteria > Enterobacterales > Enterobacteriaceae > Enterobacter > Enterobacter asburiae. Next base: position 4,244,430 of record JAAQVN010000001.1, read on the forward strand.
ACGACCTTCGCCACCGCGACCTTCGCTGCGGCCGCCTTCACGACGCTCGCCGCCGAAACCGCGACCACCGCCACGACGTTCACCGCCGCGGTCAGGACGTGGCTGTGCATCGCCCAACAACTGCATGTTCATCGGCTTGTTCAGGATGCGGGTGCGAGTAAAGTGCTGCAGTACTTCGCCCGGCATGCCTTTTGGCAGCTCGATGGTAGAGTGGGATGCGAACAGCTTGATGTTACCAATGTAACGGCTGCTGATGTCGCCTTCGTTAGCAATCGCGCCAACGATGTGACGAACTTCAACGCCATCATCACGGCCCACTTCAATGCGGTACAGTTCCATATCGCCCGCGTCACGACGTTCACGACGTGGACGGTCTTCACCGCCACGCTCTGGACGATCGCCGCGTGGACCGCGATCGTTGCGGTCGCCACGACGTTCGAAACGATCGTCACGGTCACGGAACTCGCGCTTAGGACGCATCGGTGCATCTGGTGGCACGATCAGGCTACGTTCGCCCTGAGCCATTTTCAGCAGTGCTGCTGCCAGGGTTTCCATGTCCAGCTCTTCGCCTTCAGCGGTAGGCTGGATCTGCGACAGCAGCGCACGGTACTGATCCAGATCGCTGCTTTCCAGCTGCTGCTGGACTTTTGCGGCGAATTTTTCCAGACGGCGTTTGCCCAGCAGGTCTGCGTTTGGCAGGTCTGCTTCTGGAATGGTCAGCTTCATGGTGCGTTCAATGTTGCGCAGCAGACGACGCTCGCGGTTCTCAACGAACAGCAGCGCACGGCCAGCACGACCCGCACGACCGGTACGACCGATACGGTGAACGTAAGACTCGGAATCCATCGGAATGTCGTAGTTTACAACCAGGCTGATACGCTCAACGTCCAGACCACGTGCTGCCACGTCGGTTGCAATCAGGATATCCAGACGACCGTCTTTCAGACGCTCCAGCGTCTGCTCACGCAGGGCCTGGTTCATGTCGCCGTTCAGCGCTGCGCTGTTATAGCCGCTACGCTCCAGGGCTTCAGCCACTTCCAGGGTCGCGTTTTTGGTACGCACGAAGATAATCGCCGCATCAAAATCTTCCGCTTCCAGGAAACGCACCAGCGCTTCGTTTTTACGCATGCCGTAGACAGACCAGTAGCTCTGGCTGATGTCCGGGCGAGTGGTCACGCTGGACTGAATACGCACTTCCTGCGGCTCTTTCATGAAGCGGCGGGTAATGCGACGGATCGCTTCTGGCATGGTTGCAGAGAACAGAGCGGTCTGGTGACCTTCCGGGATCTGCGCCATGATGGTTTCTACGTCTTCGATGAAGCCCATACGCAGCATTTCATCTGCTTCATCCAGTACCAGGCCGCTCAGTTTAGAGAGGTCCAGAGTACCGCGCTTCAGGTGATCCAGCAGACGGCCCGGCGTACCGACGACAATCTGTGGGCCCTGGCGCAGGGCGCGTAACTGCACGTCATAACGCTGGCCGCCGTACAGGGCTACCACGTTTACGCCGCGCATATGTTTAGAGAATTCCGTCATTGCTTCAGCAACCTGAACAGCCAGTTCACGGGTTGGAGCCAGGACGAGGATCTGCGGTGCACGCAGGTCCGGATCGATGTTGTTCAGCAGCGGCAGCGAGAACGCTGCGGTTTTACCGCTACCAGTCTGGGCCATGCCCAGCACGTCACGACCAGAGAGCAGATGCGGGATACATTCTGCCTGGATCGGAGATGGTTTTTCGTAACCCAGATCGTTAAGGGCTTCAAGGATAGGAGCCTTCAGGCCCAGATCTGCAAAAGTGGTTTCGAATTCAGCCATGTAGTACGAGTGCCTCAATGTCAATGGCGGCCAGTCTACTTAGCTCATCGTGAAAATGATTAGCAATTTTCATTGAAAAGTGTGAACCGGCTCAAAGTAGGTGTATTGACGAACAACAACGCCCTCACCAGTGAAGGTGATGGCAATCAAAAGATTACGGGCTGATGTTTATGTCGTCAGCTATTGCTGGTCCGATTCTGCCAGGTCGTCTTGCTCCTGGCCCAAGAGCGATAATTCCAACAATGCATAACGGTGCTCAACGAAGTTATGTACGTTGTTAGCAACCGCTAATTTGAACAGTGCCGTAGCGCTGTCCATATCCCCCAGACTTAGGTAGTACTTACCTAAATAGAAGTTGGTTTCACTGAGATGCTCAGCGAGCGAGGTGTTATCCGTTGCGTCCGCCTTGAGGCGTTCCATCAGCGTTGCTTCGCTAATGTTGCCCAGGTAGAACTCGACAATGTTCCATCCCCACTGTTCCTTATCCGATTTATCGAAGCGCTGTTTCAGGGCTTCTTTTGCCTGCTTCTCATCGAGCTTCCGCTCAACGATGTAAAGCCACAGGCTACGGAAAGGATCATTAGGATCGTCTTGATAAAACGCCAGCAGATCATCTTGCGCTAACTTATCACGACCGCCGTAATATAATGCGATACCGCGATTCAAGTGCGCGTAGTTGTAAGTTGGATCAAGCTCAAGTACAGAATCAAACGCTTCATAGGCAGCATCAAAATTGCCTGCCTGCGTTAAATAAATGCCTAAGTAATTGAATACTTCAGGCATATCAGGTCGGATAGCCAGCGCTTGTGAAAAATCATTTCGCGCTAATGCCCTCAGACCGAGACTATCATACAACACTCCGCGCTCATATAAAAGCTGTGCGCGTTCGTCATCGGTTAAAGCCCGACTGGCAAGTATTTGTTCCATGCGTGCCAGAATCACTTCCTGTTGCAAAGTCGGTTGCAATGGCACTGCGAGGACTTCGCTCTTACGCCAGGCAGAGTTGCTGCATCCTGCCAGCGTTAAAGCTGTCGCAACGAAACACCAGCGCAAAAAAGGCTTCATTTCCCACTCCCGAAGACAACTATTGGATGAACGTCCTGTCCCCCGGCGGCTTAACAAGGCGTCCTGCCTGATAACAGGCCCTCCGCGAAGCGGAGGGCAAATGGCAACTTACTCGCCTTGCTGTTCAGCAGCCGGAGCTTCCGGCGCCGCAGCAGGCTGAGACTGCTCGGTTGCTTCTTTAATGCTCAGACGGATACGGCCCTGGCGGTCAACTTCCAGAACTTTAACCGGTACTTCCTGTCCCATCTGCAGGTAATCGGTCACTTTCTCAACGCGCTTGTCAGCGATCTGAGAGATGTGAACCAGACCTTCTTTACCGCCACCGATGGCAACGAACGCGCCAAAGTCAACGATACGGGTCACTTTACCTGCGTAGACGCGGCCCACTTCGATTTCTGCAGTGATTTCTTCGATGCGACGGATCGCGAATTTCGCTTTCTCGCCGTCGGTTGCTGCGATCTTCACAGTACCGTCGTCTTCGATTTCGATGGTGGTGCCCGTCTCTTCGGTCAGCGCACGGATTACGGAACCGCCCTTACCGATAACATCTTTGATCTTGTCTGGATTGATCTTGATGGTGTGAATACGCGGAGCGAATTCAGAGATATCACCGCGTGGCGCGTTGATAGCCTGTTCCATCACGCCCAGGATGTGCAGACGCGCACCTTTAGCCTGGTTCAGAGCAACCTGCATGATCTCTTTGGTGATACCTTCAATTTTGATATCCATCTGCAGCGCAGAGATACCGTCGCGGGAACCCGCCACTTTGAAGTCCATATCGCCCAGGTGGTCTTCGTCACCCAGAATGTCAGACAGAACAACGAAGTTGTCGCCTTCTTTCACCAGGCCCATTGCGATACCCGCAACGGCGGCTTTGATTGGCACGCCTGCATCCATCAGCGCCAGAGAGGCACCACACACGGAAGCCATGGAAGAAGAACCGTTGGATTCGGTGATTTCAGACACCACACGTACGGTGTACGGGAATTTGTCTGCTTCTGGCATTACTGCCAGCACGCCGCGCTTCGCCAGACGACCGTGACCAATTTCACGACGCTTCGGCGAGCCAACCATACCGGTTTCGCCTACGGAGTACGGAGGGAAGTTGTAGTGGAACAGGAAGCTGTCAGTGCGCTCGCCCATCAGTTCGTCGATGATCTGCGCGTCACGTGCGGTACCCAGGGTCGCGGTTACCAGCGCCTGCGTTTCACCACGGGTGAACAGCGCGGAACCGTGAGTACGTGGCAGTACGCCAGTACGCACGTCCAGACCACGGATCATGTCTTTTTCACGGCCATCGATACGCGGCTCGCCTGCCAGTACGCGGCTACGAACAACGTTTTTCTCGATAGCGTGCAGAATTTCGCTCAGCTCGTTAGCGTCCAGCGTTTCGTCTTCAGCGATCAGGGTGGCGATGGTTTCGTCTTTGATCGCGTCAACCTGAGCATAACGCTCCTGTTTGTCGGTGATGCGGTAAGCGTCACTCAGACGAGATTCTGCCAGTGCCGCAACGCGTGCGTTCAGCGCGTCGTTTGCCGCTTCTGGCTGCCAGTCCCAACGTGGTTTACCGGCTTCTTTCACCAGGTCGTTGATGTTCTGGATAACAATCTGCTGCTGCTCGTGACCGAACACCACAGCGCCCAGCATCTGGTCTTCGCTCAGCAGTTCAGCTTCGGATTCCACCATCAGCACAGCCGCTTCGGTACCGGCAACCACCAGGTCCAGCTTACTCTCTTTCAGCTCTTCCTGAGTTGGGTTCAGCACGTACTGGTCGTTGATGTAACCGACGCGCGCGGCACCGATTGGACCATTGAATGGAATACCAGACAGTGACAGGGCAGCGGAGGCACCGATCATGGCAACGATGTCCGGGTTAACCTGTGGGTTAACGGAAACAACGGTTGCGATAACCTGCACTTCGTTAACGAAGCCTTCCGGGAACAGCGGACGAACCGGGCGGTCAATCAGACGCGCGATCAGGGTTTCGCCTTCGCTTGGACGGCCTTCACGACGGAAGAAGCCACCCGGGATTTTACCGGCAGCGTAGGTACGCTCCTGGTAGTTAACGGTCAGGGGGAAAAAGTCCTGACCTGGTTTAGCTTTTTTCTGGCCAACAACGGTAACGAATACCGCGGTGTCATCCATGCTTACCATAACGGCAGCAGTCGCCTGACGTGCCATCATGCCGGTTTCCAGCGTCACGGTATGTTGACCGTACTGGAATTTACGAACGATCGGATTCAGCAAAATTCTGTCCTTTCTTAAATGTATGACAGCACACCACCGGCGTGCTGTCGATTTAACCCGACCTTCTTCGCATCCTCGCGACTAATGACAACCGACACCCCCATGGGTGAAGCCTCTCATTAGCCGCGCGAACCTCTGCAATGAAGATCATTTATAGCAACAATACAATAGTTTCCATTGAATTGCTGCCGTCTGGTTGAAAAAAGGGGCCATCAGGCCCCCTTTTCTGAAACTCGCAAGACTTAGCGACGCAGACCCAGACGCTCGATCAGCGCGGTGTAGCGTGCAACATCTTTACGCTTCAGGTAGTCGAGCAGTTTACGACGCTGAGAAACCATGCGCAGCAGACCACGACGGCTGTGGTGATCTTTTTTGTGCTCTGCAAAGTGACCCTGCAGGTGGTTAATCTGTGCAGTCAGCAGTGCAACCTGAACTTCGGTAGAACCGCTGTCGTTAGTACCACGACCAAACTCAGAAACGATTTTAGCTTTAGCTTCAACGCTTAGAGACATTTTCAAACTCCAAAGTATAAAGAATGTAAGGGTGCCGATCTCTAATTCAGCGACCCCATGTACGCCCTGCAGATTGTTAAACAATTTACCGGACGTTAAGCGGCGATATTCTACTCGTCTCCCCTGCTTATCGCAAGGTGAGCCGTTATCGCCGTCACGCGTCGACCGGATATTCGACGACCAGACGACGCGGCGCAACGCGCCCTTCACCGTCCATTTCGCCCATACCGATGAATTTTCCTTCCTCACCTTCCGTCACGCGCACAAGCCCTTCCAGCGGTGCATCCGCCGTGCGAACCGGATTGCCGTTCTTAAAGTAAACGGACGATGTTAAAGGAAGATTAACTACCGGGAAGTCCGCAGCCGGACTGTCCATTGGCATCAGCAAAGGATCTAACAAATCTGCCGGCGCGATCCCCTGCGCTTCCGCCTGTTCAACCAGCGCGCGCAGCTGCTCAAGCGTCACCATGCGTTCCACCGGATACTTGCTGACCGCCAGACGACGCAGGTAGATCACATGCGCGCCGCAGCCCAGCTTTTCACCCAGGTCGTCGATGATGGTGCGAATATAGGTCCCTTTCGAACAGTGCACTTCCAGCTCAAGCTCATCGCCTTCGTGGCGAATGAACAGCAGCTCATACACGGTAATCGGACGGGCTTCACGCGGAACCTCGATGCCCTGGCGTGCATATTCGTAGAGTTTCTTACCCTGGTATTTCAGCGCCGAATACATCGACGGCACCTGCATCGTGTCCCCGCGGAAGCTCTCCAGCGCCGCATCAAGCTGTTCAGCGCTGAAGGTCACCGGGCGCTCTTCCACCACCTGACCATCCGCGTCGGAGGTATCCGTACGCTGGCCTAGCTTCGCGATAACGCGATAACGCTTATCCGAGTCGAGCAGGTACTGGGAAAACTTTGTCGCCTCCCCCAGGCAGACCGGCAGCATACCGGTCGCCAGCGGATCGAGCGCGCCGGTGTGGCCCGCACGGTTGGCATTAAAAATACGCTTCACTTTTTGCAGCACGTCGTTGCTGGAGGCACCCTGCGGTTTATCCAGCAGCAGCACGCCATGCACGTCACGACCGCGACGACGAGGACGACTCATCAGTCCTCCTTGCTGTCGTCCGTCGGGTTAACACGACGTTCGTCGTCATGTTTCACCACGCTGGTCACCAGGTTGGACATGCGCATACCTTCAACCAGCGAGTTGTCGTAGAAGAAGGTCAGCTCTGGCACGATACGCAAGCGCATCGCTTTGCCGAGCAGAGAGCGGATAAACCCGGAGGCTTCCTGCAGTGCTTTAATGCCGTTTTTCACCGCAGCTTCGTCCTGATCGTTCAGGAAGGTCACGAACACTTTGGCATAGGCCAGGTCACGAGACATTTCCACGCCAGAGACGGTGGTCATCATACCGATACGCGGGTCTTTAATTTCGCGTTGCAGGATGAGTGCGATCTCTTTTTGCATTTCCTGCGCCACGCGCTGTGGGCGACCAAATTCTTTCGCCATAATAAATTCTCCAGACAAAAAAGGGGCTAAAAGCCCCTTTTAAAATTATTGCCGGGTGGCACGAGGCAATCCCGGCCTACATATGGACTGATCCCGACGGGATTAGTCGATGCTGCGTTGGATCTCGATGATTTCGAACACTTCGATCATATCGCCAACGCGAACGTCGTTGTAGTTCTTCACGCCGATACCACATTCCATGCCGTTACGGACTTCGTTAACGTCATCTTTGAAGCGGCGCAGGGATTCCAGCTCGCCTTCGTAGATAACCACGTTGTCACGCAGTACGCGGATTGGGTTGTGACGTTTGATGGTACCTTCGGTAACCATACAGCCCGCGATCGCGCCGAATTTCGGTGATTTGAATACGTCACGCACTTCAGCCAGACCGATGATCTGCTGTTTCAGCTCAGGAGACAGCATACCGCTCATCGCCGCTTTCACTTCGTCAATCAGGTTATAGATGACGGAGTAGTAGCGCAGATCCAGGCTTTCCGCTTCGATCACGCGGCGAGCAGATGCATCAGCACGCACGTTGAAGCCAACCAGGATGGCGTTAGATGCTGCAGCCAGGGTCGCGTCGGTTTCGGTGATACCACCTACGCCAGAACCGATGATCTTCACTTTCACTTCGTCAGTAGACAGTTTCAGCAAGGAGTCGGAAATCGCTTCCACAGAGCCCTGAACGTCGGCTTTCAGTACAACGTTCACTTCGTGCACTTCGCCTTCGGTCATGTTCGCGAACATGTTCTCGAGTTTAGATTTCTGCTGACGAGCCAGCTTAACTTCACGGAATTTACCCTGACGATACAGAGCAACTTCACGCGCTTTCTTCTCGTCACGCACTACGGTCACTTCGTCACCCGCAGCCGGAACACCGGACAGACCCAGGATTTCCACTGGAATGGACGGACCCGCTTCCAGCACTTCCTGGCCCAGTTCGTTACGCATCGCACGAACGCGGCCGTATTCGAAGCCACACAGAACGATGTCGCCCTTGTTCAGGGTACCTTCACGAACCAGAACGGTAGCAACCGGACCACGACCTTTATCAAGGAAGGATTCGATTACCGCGCCGCTCGCCATACCATTGCGAATCGCTTTCAGCTCCAGAACTTCAGCCTGCAGCAGGATAGCGTTCAGCAGGTCGTCAATACCGGTACCCGCTTTAGCAGATACTGGGATGAACTGCGCTTCGCCGCCCCACTCTTCCGGCATAACACCGTACTGAGACAGTTCGTTCTTCACGCGGTCCAGATCGGCTTCTGGCTTATCGATTTTGTTGACTGCAACAACCAAAGGCACCTGCGCCGCTTTTGCGTGCTGGATAGCTTCAATGGTCTGTGGCATGACGCCATCGTCTGCTGCAACAACCAGTACAACGATATCCGTTGCCTGAGCACCACGAGCACGCATTGAGGTGAACGCTGCGTGGCCTGGGGTATCCAGGAAGGTGATCATGCCGTTTTCAGTTTCTACGTGGTAAGCACCGATGTGCTGGGTAATACCACCCGCTTCGCCGGAGGCAACCTTCGTAGAACGAATGTAGTCGAGCAGAGAGGTTTTACCGTGGTCAACGTGCCCCATGATGGTCACAACCGGTGCACGCGGTTCAGCCGCAGCGCCAGTGTCACGGTCGCTCATTACTGCTTCTTCCAGCTCGTTTTCACGACGCAGGATAACTTTGTGGCCCATCTCTTCGGCAACCAGCTGTGCGGTTTCCTGGTCGATAACCTGGTTGATGGTCGCCATTGCGCCCAGCTTCATCATCGCTTTGATGACCTGAGAGCCTTTAACCGCCATCTTGTTCGCCAGATCGCCAACGGTGATGGTTTCACCAATCACAACGTCACGGTTAACCGCCTGAGCTGGCTTCTGGAAGCCCTGCTGCAGAGAAGAACCTTTACGCTTACCGCCTTTACCACCACGAACCGCTGCACGTGCTTCTTCGCGATCAGCTTTAGATTCAGCGTGTTTGTTGCCTTTCTTCGCCGGACGCGCGGCTTTTGCATTACGACCACGGCCACGACCGCCTTCTACTTCACGGTCGTTATCATCTTCAGCCTGACGCGCATGCTGAGAAGTGGTCACGTGATAGTCGCTGGTATCTTCAGTCAGTTCAGCGGTATTCACGCCATTCTTCTCGTTTTCTTCTGCCATACGGCGCGCTTCTTCAGCGACGCGGCGAGCTTCTTCTTCCAGCTTACGGCGGGCTTCTTCTTCCGCTTTACGCTTCAGCTCGGCAGCTTCATTTTCACGGCGGGCTTTTTCAGCCTGGGCGGTTTTGGTCATTTCGTCTGTCTGTTGATTGCTCACTTTGTCTTTTTCCGCAGCGTCACGCTTCACTTTATCACTGGCGTCGCGTTTCGCTTTTTCTGCGGCCTCACGTTCAGCTTTTAATTCTGCTTCACGTTTGGCGGCTGCTTCCGCCTCACGCTGAGCTTGTTCTTCCGCTTCACGCTGTGCCTGCTCTTCCGCGGCAAGGCGCTCTGCCTCTTGCGGATCACGTTTTACAAAGGTGCGCGTCTTGCGGACTTCAATTTGTACCGATTTACTTTTGCCACCGGTACCAGGGATGTTTAACGTGCTGCGCGTTTTGCGCTGCAGCGTTAACTTGTCAGGCGTAGAACCGTGTTCACGGTTCAGATGCGTTAACAAGGTTTGTTTTTCTTGCGCGGTCACCGAGTCATCAGCGGACTTCGGGATCCCTGCATCAGCAAATTGCTGTACCAGGCGGTCCACGGAGGTCTGAATCTCAGCAGCCAGCGATTTTACAGTTACATCAGTCATGCTGTTCCTTCCTGCTACAGTTTATTACGCTTCGTCGCCGAACCAGCAAATATTACGTGCGGCCATGATGAGTTCGCCGGCTTTCTCGTCGGTTAAACCTTCGATATCGGCCAGGTCATCAACGCCTTGCTCAGCGAGATCTTCCAGCGTACAAACACCACGGGCAGCCAGCTTGAACGCAATCGCACGATCAAGACCTTCCAGATTCAGCAGGTCATCAGCCGGCTTCTTATCGCCAAGGCTTTCTTCCTGAGCCAGTGCCAGGGTGGTCAGTGCGTTTTTAGCGCGTTCACGCAGGGCTTCAACGGTTGGTTCATCCAGACCGTCAATTTCCAGCAGCTCTTTCATTGGCACATAGGCCAGTTCTTCCAGCGTAGAGAAACCTTCTTCTACCAGAACAGTGGCGAAGTCTTCGTCAATGTCGAGGTATTTGGTGAAGGTATCGATCGCTGCATGGGCTTCAGCCTGATGCTTAGCCTGCAGGTCATCAACGGTCATGACGTTGAGTTCCCAGCCGCTCAGCTGTGACGCCAGACGTACGTTCTGACCGTTACGGCCAATCGCCTGCGCCAGGTTGCCCGCTTCAACAGCGATATCCATGGTGTGTTTGTCTTCGTCAACAACGATAGACGCCACATCGGCCGGAGCCATTGCGTTGATCACGAACTGCGCCGGGTTGTCGTCCCACAGAACGATATCAATACGCTCGCCGCCCAGTTCAGTAGAAACCGCCTGAACGCGCGCACCGCGCATGCCGACGCAAGCCCCGACCGGATCGATACGCTTGTCGTTGGTTTTCACCGCAATTTTCGCACGGGAGCCCGGATCGCGAGCTGCTGCTTTGATCTCAATGACTTCTTCGCCGATTTCCGGCACTTCGATGCGGAACAGTTCAACCAGCATTTCTGGTTTAGAACGGGTCACGAACAGCTGCGCACCACGCGCTTCAGGGCGCACGGCGTACAGAACACCACGAATACGGTCGCCCGGGCGGAAGTTTTCACGCGGCAGCATATCTTCACGCAGGATCACGGCTTCAGCGTTACCTGGCATCCCTTCGGATTTAATTTCCAGAGAGATGTTGTCGCGGTTCACTTTCTTCACCACACCGGTGATGATTTCGCCTTCCTGATCGCGGAACTGATCGACAACCAGCGCGCGCTCGGCTTCGCGCACTTTCTGCACGATAACCTGCTTAGCGGTCTGGGTGGTGATACGGTCGAAGGTGACAGATTCAATCTGATCTTCAACGTAGTCACCCACGTTCAGACTTTCGTCTTCAAAACGTGCGGCTTCCAGGGTGATCTCTTTGGTCGGCTGGGTCACTTCTTCAACGATTACCCAACGACGGAATGTATCGAAGTCACCGCTTTTACGATCGATTTCTACGCGAACATCGATCTCTTGTTCGTATTTTTTCTTGGTTGCTGTAGCCAGTGCACTTTCCAGCGCTTCGAAAATTTTCTCGCGCGGCAGTGATTTCTCGTTGGAGACGGCTTCAACAACAGCCAAAATTTCTTTGTTCATCGCGGGCTTTTCACCTCAATCCAGACTGTTAAAAGTGGGGAACCAGGTTCGCCTTCTGGATATTACTCAGCGCGAACACTTCATCTTTGCCTTCGACTGTCACCGTGATCATTTCACCATCAACGGCTTTGATAATTCCCTGCCATTTACGGCGGTTCTGTACGGCCATACGCAGAACGAGAGCCACTTCTTCACCGGTAAAGCGCACATAGTGCTCGGCCGTGAACATCGGGCGATCCAGGCCAGGTGAGGAAACTTCCAGGTTGTACGCAACGGTAATTGGGTCTTCAACATCAAGAACCGCACTCACCTGGTGGCTGACATCAGCACAATCATCAACATTGATGCCATCTTCACTATCAATATAGATGCGCAGCGTCGATGTACGGCCGCGAACGAATTCGATGCCGACCAGTTCGTAGCCCAGTGCTTCGACCGGTGCAGTAATCATCTCTGTTAATTTTTGCTCTAATGTGGACAAGCCCACCCCCAAGACATAAAAAAAGGGCGTAAAGCCCAGTTATTCTGTAGTCAGATAACAAAAAACCCCGATAAATCGGGGCTTTAGATAACTGAACCCTATAGCCACAACTGTGGCCTGGAGCACTCTCCGAAAGAATTTTTTCAAATCCAGCTACGAAGGCTCTAAGTCTTCACAGTATATTTGAAAAAGAACTTTATGGGAAAGTGGTTGCGGGGGCCGGATTTGAACCGACGACCTTCGGGTTATGAGCCCGACGAGCTACCAGGCTGCTCCACCCCGCGCCTGAAACGTGGCAAATTCTACGCGTTTTGGACAGAATTTGCAAATAATGCTGGGATTTGGTACCGAAGACGGGACGTAAAATCGGCGTTTAGTATATTGATAGTTGCCCCCACCTGTCAAGGCGACTTCCGCCAGACAGAACAGACCAAAATTTTTACAAAAAACGCACGAGTCTCTTCCGGTATTCGATAAAAGATGATTAAATGAATACTCACTTATTTTGCATAAAAATGCACAAGAGAGCGAAAGCGGTCTCTAATCAGTCAATCAAGCAGGGTTTTATTCTATGACGACGATTCTCAAGCATCTTCCGGTAGGACAACGTATTGGCATCGCTTTCTCAGGCGGCCTGGATACCAGCGCTGCACTGCTGTGGATGCGCCAGAAGGGAGCGGTTCCGTATGCATATACTGCGAACCTGGGTCAGCCGGATGAGGACGACTATGATGCTATTCCTCGTCGCGCTAAAGAGTATGGTGCAGAAAACGCACGACTGATTGACTGCCGTAAGCAACTGGTTGCAGAAGGTATCGCGGCTATTCAGTGCGGTGCGTTCCATAACACTACCGGCGGCCTGACCTATTTTAACACCACCCCGCTGGGCCGTGCCGTCACTGGCACCATGCTGGTTGCCGCCATGAAAGAAGATGGCGTGAACATCTGGGGTGACGGCAGCACCTATAAAGGTAACGATATAGAACGTTTCTATCGTTATGGCCTGCTGACCAACGCAGAACTGCAGATCTACAAGCCGTGGCTGGACACCGACTTCATCGACGAGCTGGGCGGCCGCCATGAGATGTCCGAGTTTATGATTGCCTGCGGTTTTGACTATAAGATGTCCGTCGAGAAAGCCTACTCCACCGACTCCAACATGCTGGGTGCGACGCACGAAGCGAAAGACCTGGAGTTCCTGAATTCCAGCGTGAAGATCGTTAACCCGATCATGGGCGTGAAGTTCTGGGACGAGAACGTGAAGATCCCGGCAGAAGAAGTGACCGTACGTTTCGAACGCGGCCATCCGGTTGCGCTGAACGGCAAGACCTTCTCTGACGATGTGGAACTGATGCTGGAAGCAAACCGCATCGGCGGTCGTCACGGTCTGGGCATGAGCGATCAGATTGAAAACCGTATCATCGAAGCGAAAAGCCGCGGCATCTATGAGGCTCCGGGGATGGCGCTGCTGCACATCGCGTACGAGCGTCTGCTGACCGGCATTCACAACGAAGACACCATTGAGCAGTATCACTCTCATGGCCGTCAGCTGGGCAAACTGCTGTATCAGGGTCGCTGGTTCGATCCACAGGCGCTGATGCTGCGTGATGCGCTGCAGCGTTGGGTGGCAAGCGCGATCACCGGTGAAGTGACGCTGGAACTGCGTCGCGGTAACGACTACTCCATCCTGAACACCGTGTCGGACAACCTGACCTATAAAGCAGAGCGTCTGACCATGGAGAAAGGTGAGTCTGTGTTTTCTCCGGACGACCGTATTGGTCAGTTGACCATGCGTAACCTGGACATCACCGATACCCGGGAGAAGCTGTTCAACTACGTTGAGAATGGTCTGCTCTCCGCGAATTCCGGTAACGGCCTGCCTCAGGTTGAGAACCTGGAACACAGCGATAAGAAGTAATCGCTGATGTAACATGCAAAAGGCGCCCACAGGGCGCCTTTTTGTTTGGCTTTTGTAGGGCGGGTAAGCGCAGCGCCACCCGCCATTTTGCCCGGTGGCGCTGCGCTTACCGGGCCTACGAACGGCAAACGCTACAGACGAAAAAAAAGACGTCTTTCGACGTCTTTTTTCTGGAATATTGGTACCGAGGATGGGACTCGAACCCACAAGCCCGTTAGGGCACTACCACCTCAAGGTAGCGTGTCTACCAATTCCACCACCTCGGTACGGAATACTTACTGCGGGATATCGCTGGTTGGCTTAGCCGGTGCAGCTGGCTGAGTCTGCTCAGTTTTCGCTGGCGCGCTCAGATTTTCCCACTCACTTCCTTTACTGGTCTTGTTGCTGTTGATATTGCCCAGCACCAGACTGATGATGAAGAACAGCGTAGCCAGAATCGCCGTTGTGCGGGTCATGAAGTTCGCAGAACCACTTGAACCAAACAGCGTACCGGAAGCGCCTGCTCCGAAGGAGGCTCCCATATCAGCGCCTTTACCTTGCTGCAGCATAATCAGCGCTACGAGAGCGATGGCTACAATAAGGAAAACAACTAAAAGAGCTTCGTACATAATCAACCTGTTCCTTGCGGATTTGCCGCATACCAATGCTTCGACCAATTAGCAGGATTTTTGTTTCCCACTGAAGCGGGTGTGAATACTAACCAAAGCGAATGGCCTTCGCAAGGGCATTTTCGAGGCATTGTATCAACTGCGGAAAAAAACAGCAAAAAGCCATTAATTGCTTAAAACAAAGGCGACAAAAGTCGCCTTTTTAAACACTTACTCAGAAAATTTATGCAGCTTTCACGGCATCCGCGATACGGTGCGCAAATTCAGTGACCTGCGCTTCGTCTTCACCTTCCACCATCACGCGGATCAGCGGCTCGGTACCTGACTTACGCAGCAGCACGCGCCCACGGCTGCCCAGAGCCGCTTCAACGTCAGCCATTACCGCTTTCACGTTGTCATTTTCCAGCGGATCGCCTTTACCGGCAGTGAAACGCACGTTCACCAGAATCTGCGGGAACATTTTCATCCCGCTGCACAGATCGTGCAGGCTCATATGGTTGCGCGCCATCGCGGCAACCACCTGCAGCGCGGCTACGATACCGTCGCCAGTAGTGGTTTTGTCGAGCAGGATCACGTGACCAGAGTTCTCGGCACCAATACGCCAGCCTTTCTCCTGCAGTTTTTCCAGCACGTAGCGGTCGCCCACTTTCGCACGGACAAATGGAATACCGAGCTGTTTCAGCGCCAACTCCAGACCCATGTTGCTCATCAGCGTCCCAACCGCGCCACCGCGCAGCTGGCCCTGGCGCAGGCCTTCACGGGCAATGATGTAGAGGATCTGATCGCCGTCGACTTTATTACCTTCGTGGTCAACCATGATCACGCGGTCACCGTCGCCGTCCAGGGCAATGCCCAGATCGGCTTTTTCCGCCAGCACGCGCGCCTGCAGGGCACGCACGTCCGTCGCCCCGACTTCTTCGTTAATGTTCAGACCATTCGGCTCGCAGCCGATGGCGATGACTTTTGCACCCAGCTCGCGGAACACATTCGGAGCGATGTGATAGGTTGCGCCGTTTGCACAGTCCACCACAATTTTGAGGTGCGCCAGGCTCAGCTCATTCGGGAAGGTGCCTTTACAGAATTCGATATAACGGCCCGCCGCATCAACGATACGGTTCGCTTTACCCAGCTCAGCGGAATCAACACAGGTGATCTCTTTTTCCATTTCAGCTTCAATGGCCTCTTCCACTTCGTCCGGCAGCTTGGTGCCGTCAATGGAGAAGAACTTGATACCGTTGTCGTAGAACGGGTTATGAGACGCCGAGATCACGATCCCCGCTTCTGCACGGAAGGTGCGCGTAAGGTAGGCAACAGCAGGTGTTGGCATTGGGCCTGTAAAGGAAGCTGAAAGCCCTGCAGCCGCCAGACCTGCTTCCAGCGCAGATTCCAGCATATAGCCCGAAATACGGGTATCTTTACCAATAATGATCTTACGTGAGCCATGACGCGCCAGTACCTTGCCAGCAGCCCAGCCGAGCTTCAGAACAAAATCAGGGGTGATTGGAGCATCGCCTACGCGCCCACGGATACCATCGGTACCAAAATATTTACGATTACTCATAGCGTTTGTTTTCCTTCGCTGCCAGTGTGGCTTCCACCACACGCATGGCTTCTACTGTTTCTTTGACGTCATGGACACGGATAATGTGCGCGCCTTGCATCGCCGCAATTACCGCGCAGGCCAGGCTGCCACTCAGGCGCTCCCCCGGTCCTACATTCAGCAATTGCCCAATCATCGATTTCCTCGACATCCCTACCAGCAGCGGCAGGTCAAAATGATGAAATTCCGATAAGCGCGCAAGCAACGCATAATTGTGTGAGAGATTTTTACCGAAACCGAACCCCGGGTCGAGCAGCAATTTCTCTTTTGGGATGCCTGCACGCTCACAGCGTTCAATATGCTCAATAAAGAAGCGATTCACGTCGGCAAAGACATCATCATACTTCGGTGCTTCCTGCATGGTTTTCGGTTGCCCCTGCATGTGCATCAGGCATACCGGCAGGCCGGTTTCTGCAGCGGCCTCGATCGCTCCCGGTTCGGTCAGCGAGCGGATATCATTAATAATGTGAGCACCCACTCTCGCCACTTCACGGATCACTTCTGGTTTGGACGTATCGACGGAGATCCAAACCTCGAAGCGTTGCGCGATGGCCTCAACCACCGGCACCACGCGCGCCAGCTCTTCCTCCACCGAAACATCTGCCGCGCCGGGACGCGTCGATTCACCACCAACGTCAATGATGGTGGCACCCGCGTTGATCATTAAATTTGCGTGCTTAACCGCGTCGATAAGCGTGTTGTGCGTGCCGCCGTCAGAGAAGGAGTCAGGGGTAACATTCAGGATCCCCATCACATGCGGATGTGAAAGATCGAGATGCGAGTCCTGGGCGAAGAGTTTCATGGTTAAATCCCTGGTTTTAGTATGGTTTAACGGAAAAGAAAAACCCCGGAGCAAGCTCCAGGGTTTGAGGTACAGACAAACGCTTCAACAGCAGTGACTTACTTGTCGCCCAACTGTTCTGACATGGTGTTGCCCGGGTTTGGCGTACGCGGTTCATCGACCGGACGCGGCGCACGCGGGGTGCCATTGTTGTCAGAATTGTTGGAAGCACCTGGGTCTTCCCAGCCTGCTGGCGGACGCACTTCGCGGCGAGCCATCAGGTCGTCAATCTGGGGTGCATCAATGGTCTCATATTTCATGAGCGCATCTTTCATCGAATGCAGGATGTCCATATTGTCGTTCAGGATCTGACGCGCGCGACCGTAGTTACGTTCAATCAGCGCTTTCACTTCCTGGTCGATGATACGTGCCGTCTCATCGGACATATGTTTCGCTTTCGCCACAGAGCGGCCCAGGAATACTTCACCCTCTTCCTCTGCATAAAGCAGCGGACCGAGTTTGTCGGAGAAGCCCCACTGAGTCACCATGTTACGCGCCAGGTTTGTCGCCACTTTAATATCGTTCGACGCACCGGTAGACACGTGTTCTGGCCCGTAGATGATCTCTTCTGCCAGACGACCGCCGTACAGGGTCGAAATCTGGCTTTCCAGCTTCTGACGGCTGGCGCTGATCGCGTCGCCTTCAGGCAGGAAGAAGGTCACACCCAGCGCACGGCCGCGTGGAATAATCGTCACTTTGTGCACCGGATCGTGTTCCGGCACCAGGCGACCGATAATCGCATGGCCCGCTTCGTGGTACGCGGTGGACTCTTTCTGCGCTTCCGTCATCACCATGGAGCGACGTTCCGCACCCATCATGATTTTGTCTTTCGCTTTCTCGAACTCCACCATGGAGACCACGCGCTTGTTACCGCGTGCGGCAAACAGTGCAGCTTCGTTGACCAGGTTAGCCAGGTCCGCACCGGAGAAGCCAGGGGTACCACGCGCAATGATTGCCGCGTCGATATCTGGCGCCAGCGGTACGCGACGCATATGGACTTTCAGAATCTGTTCACGACCGCGAACATCCGGCAGACCGACCACAACCTGACGGTCGAAACGGCCTGGACGCAGCAGCGCGGGGTCAAGTACGTCCGGACGGTTAGTTGCCGCGATAACGATAATACCTTCGTTACCTTCGAAGCCGTCCATCTCAACCAGCATCTGGTTCAGGGTCTGCTCACGCTCATCATGACCACCGCCCAGGCCTGCGCCACGCTGGCGGCCTACGGCGTCGATTTCATCGATGAAGATGATGCACGGTGCTGCCTTCTTGGCCTGCTCGAACATGTCACGCACACGAGATGCACCGACACCCACGAACATTTCCACGAAGTCAGAACCTGAAATAGTAAAGAACGGCACCTTCGCTTCACCCGCGATGGCTTTCGCCAGCAGGGTTTTACCGGTACCCGGAGGGCCGACCATCAGAACGCCTTTCGGGATCTTGCCGCCCAGTTTCTGGAAACGGCTCGGCTCACGCAGGTATTCAACCAGCTCACCCACCTCTTCTTTCGCTTCGTCACAACCGGCGACGTCAGCAAACGTGGTCTTAATCTGGTCTTCCGTCAGCATACGCGCCTTGCTCTTACCGAACGACATGGCACCTTTGCCACCGCCGCCCTGCATCTGGCGCATAAAGAAGATCCAGACGCCGATAAGAAGCAGCATCGGGAACCAGGAAATGAAGATAGAAGCCAGCAGGCTTGGTTCTTCTGGCGGCTCGCCTACCACTTTGACGTTTTTGGTCAGAAGGTTATCAAGCAGCTTAGGATCGTTCACCGGGATGTAAGTCGTGTAACGGTTACTATCTTTCTTGGTAACGTTGATCTCACGTCCGTTGATACGCGCTTCGCGAACCTGGTCCTGATTGACCTCTTGCAGGAAGGTAGAATAATCCACCTTGCGGCCATTCGACTCGCTGGGCCCAAAGCTCTGGAATACTGACATCAGCACAACGGCAATGACCAGCCAGAGTATTAGGTTTTTCGCCATGTCACTCAAGGGATTAACCTCATATTACAACTGTGTTAAAAACAGCGTCAGGATACTCTATATCCAGTTTCATTCAAACTTTCGCCTGAAATCTACCGGTTATCATTTTCGCCCGGTCGCTACAATATACACTTCTCGGGAACGGGCCCGGGAAGAGTCCGGCTTACGAACTTTAACCTTCGCAAACAGGGAGCGAATTTCCTTAAGATACTCCTCGAAACCTTCGCCCTGAAACACCTTCACAACAAAACTACCACCAGGCGCTAGTACATCACGACACATTTCTAACGCTAGCTCCACCAGATACATGGCGCGGGGGATATCCACCGCCGGTGTTCCGCACATATTTGGTGCCATATCCGACATGACAACCTGGACCTTACTGTCACCAACACGATCAAGTAACGCTTTCAGCACTAATTCATCACGAAAGTCGCCCTGAAGGAAGTCGACACCGACGATGGGATCCATTGGTAAAAGATCACACGCGATGATGCGGCCCGTTCCGCCGATCTGCGTTACCGCATACTGGGACCATCCGCCCGGTGCCGCACCGAGGTCAACAACCGTCATCCCCGGCTTAAAAAGTTTGTCACTTTGCTGTATTTCATCAAGTTTAAACCAGGCACGGGAACGTAACCCCTTTTTCTGTGCCTGTTGAACATATTTATCGCTAAAGTGTTCCTGAAGCCAGCGGCTGGAACTGGCAGAACGCTTTTTACCTGTCATTTAACATTTCCGTCCTGGTTCATCGTTGCTTGCCTGTGACATAAATTTCTACGCAGCTATTTGGCGATATAAGGGAGATGGCGGTAGAATGAACCGTTTTCAATCCCAACGTAAGCAAAAATATACGATGAATCTGAGTACTAAACAAAAACAGCACCTTAAAGGTCTGGCACATCCGCTCAAGCCTGTAGTGATGCTTGGCAACAATGGTTTGACCGAAGGGGTGCTTGCCGAGATTGAACAAGCGCTGGAACACCACGAGCTGATCAAGGTGAAAATCGCCTCTGAAGACAGAGACACTAAAAACCTGATCGTGGAAGCCATCGTGCGCGAAACCGGCGCCTGTAATGTACAGGTCATCGGTAAAACGCTGGTGCTCTATCGCCCATCTAAAGAGCGTAAAATCTCGCTGCCACGCTAAGGATATCCTGAATCAATCACATTTTCTGTGTGAAACGAGGGATTTCTTTCAGCAGGCGAGCAAAATGCCATGCTCCTTGAGTTGATAAAAGGCCGCTACGCGGCCTTTTTCTTTTCTTTACAATGTATCAACATCTTAGTAGAGAAGCGAATTACAGGTATTCAACCTTAATAATTTCGTATTCCACTTCGCCGCCAGGGGTGCGGATGGTGACAACATCGTCCTGCTCTTTGCCAATCAGGCCACGAGCAATCGGTGAGTTCACCGAAATCAGGTTCTGTTTGAAGTCGGCTTCATCATCGCCCACGATGCGATAGGTCTGCTCTTCGTCGTTGTCCAAGTTCAGAACGCTGACGGTAGAACCAAAGATCACGCGGCCATTGTTAGGCATTTTGGTGATATCGATAACCTGCGCGTTAGACAGTTTCGCCTCGATATCCTTAATGCGCCCTTCACAGAAACCCTGCTGCTCGCGCGCCGCATGGTATTCAGCATTCTCTTTCAGGTCGCCATGCTCACGGGCTTCCGCGATAGCGGCGATGATTTCAGGGCGACGCACGGATTTCAGGAAATCCAGCTCTTCGCGCAGTTTTTCGGCACCACGTAAGGTCATCGGAATAGCTTGCATTTGTTATACCTCTTAAACATTCCTGTTGGGAGCAGTGTTCCCTGCTCCTGCCCCCCTAAGCGGGCAAGAAGCAAAAAGAAAACCGACCCGGGAGCGACGCCCCAGGTCAGCAGCAATTTTTCAATTTGATACGCATTTTACCGCGAAGTTCACTATGGGTCATCGTTTACTTTGCAGTGCTATGCACCGTAGTATGACGGTTTGTTTTCGGGTTGTTAGCGCGAGATTATGCGATTTTCCAGTTTTATCATCGGATTGACTACCAGTATAACGTTCACCGCCCAGGCCGCGAATGTTGATGAGTACATTAATCAGCTCCCCGCAGGCGCGAACCTTGCCCTGATGGTGCAGAAGGTTGGCGCACAGGCTCCCGAGATTGACTATCACAGTCAACAGATGGCGCTGCCTGCCAGTACCCAGAAGGTGATCACAGCCCTCGCAGCCCTGCTTCAGCTCGGGCCTGACTTCCGTTTTACCACCACGCTTGAAACCAAAGGTAACGTCGAGGATGGCGAACTGAAAGGCGATCTTATCGCCCGTTTCGGTGGCGATCCCACCTTTAAACGCCAGGATATCCGCAACATGGTGGCGGTGTTAAAAAAATCCGGCGTGACAAAAATCGATGGCAACGTGCTGATCGATACCTCCATTTTTGCCAGCCACGATAAAGCCCCAGGCTGGCCGTGGAACGACATGACGCAGTGCTTTAGCGCCCCGCCTGCGGCCGCGATTGTTGACCGCAACTGCTTCTCGATTTCCCTTTACAGCGCGCCAAAACCGGATGATTTAGCGTTTATTCGCGTGGCATCTTACTATCCGGTGACCATGTTTAGCCAGGTGCGTACGCTGGCTAAAGGCTCCCCGGATGCCCAGTACTGCGAACTGGACGTGGTGCCTGGCGATCTTAACCGCTACACCCTCACCGGCTGCCTGACGCAGCGCGCCGATCCGCTGCCGCTGGCCTTCGCGATTCAGGATGGCGCAAGCTATGCGGGTGCGATTCTTAAGGATGAACTGAAGCAGGCAGGAATAACCTACTCCGGCACGCTGCTACGCCAGACGCAGGTCAACCAACCGGGCACGGTCATTGCCAGCAAACAGTCACCGCCGCTGCATGATTTATTGCGGATTATGCTGAAAAAGTCTGACAACATGATTGCCGACACCGTATTCCGCATGATTGGTCACGCGCGCTTCGGCGTGCCGGGAACCTGGCGCGCGGGCTCAGACGCTGTTCGACAGATCCTGCGCCAGCAGGCGGGGATCGATCTGGGTAACACTATCGCCGTCGATGGTTCCGGATTATCGCGCCATAACTTGATTGCCCCGGCCACCATGATGCAGGTGCTTCAGTACATTGCACAACATGACACTGAGCTAAACTTTATCTCAATGCTGCCGCTGGCCGGACACGACGGTTCGCTGCAGTATCGCGCCGGGCTTCACGCTGCGGGTGTGGATGGCAAAGTATCCGCTAAAACAGGTTCACTGCAGGGGGTGTATAACCTTGCAGGCTTCATCACGACCGCCAGCGGACAGCGCATGGCATTCGTGCAGTATCTTTCCGGCTATGCCGTCGAACCGACCGACCAGCGCAACCGTCGTATTCCACTGGTTCGCTTCGAGAGCAGGCTTTATAAGGACATCTACCAGAATAACTAACGATGAAACTACTCATAGTTGAAGACGATCTGTTATTACAGGAAGGACTGGCGCTGGGGCTGGCCAATGAAGGCTATGCCCTGGACTGTGCTGGCACCGCGGCAGAGGCGGATGCCCTGATCCAGAGCGGCGAATACAGCCTGGTGATCCTTGATTTAGGTTTGCCGGACAAAGACGGCGCGACGCTGCTTACCCAGTGGCGTCGCCGCGGCATCGCCAATCCGGTGTTGATCCTGACCGCACGCGACGCCATTGAAGATCGTATTACCGGCCTTGATGCTGGTGCCGATGATTACCTGGTGAAGCCCTTTGCGCTCGCAGAACTTCAGGCTCGGGTGCGAGCGTTAATACGCCGTTATCAGGGCCATAGTGATAACTTACTAACCGACGGGGACATTACCCTGAATCTGCAAACCCAGCAGGTCCTGCGCCAGTCCCAGCCCGTTGAAGTCACACCAAAAGAGTTCGCCTTGCTCACGCGTTTGATCATGCGAAGCGGACAAACGGTACACAGAGAAACCCTTCAGCAGGATATCTACTCCTGGCAGGACGATCCGGGGTCAAATACCCTCGAAGTCCACATCCATAACCTGCGTCGTAAGCTCGGCAAAGACCGGATTAAAACCGTCCGCGGCGTTGGCTACCGTCTGGAGAGCCAGAAATGAACAGCATGCGTCGGCGATTAATGGTGTTGCTGGCGGTCATTCTGTTATTTTTCCAGCTGATAAGCGTCATTTGGTTGTGGCACGAAAGCCGGGAGCAGATTGGCTTTCTGGTGAACGAAACGCTGTCGGCAAAGTCACGCAACAACCACGTCGAGAAAGAGATCCGCGAAGCGATTGCCTCGCTGCTGGTTCCTTCTCTGGTGATGGTTGGCTTTACGCTGTTTTTCTCGTTCTGGGCGGTCACCTGGATAACCCGGCCGCTGAACAAACTGCGCGTGAGCCTGGCTAACCGTTCGGCGGATAATTTAACCCCGCTTCCTATGTATTCCGACATGGAAGAAATCGGCGCCGTGACCACCTCGCTCAATCAGCTGCTCGCCAGGCTGGACAGTACCATCCAGCAGGAGCGTCTCTTCACGGCGGACGCCGCCCACGAACTGCGAACGCCCCTTGCCGGAATCAGACTTCATCTGGAGCTGATGGCGCAGTCAGGCTCCCCGCAGGCCACGGCGTTAATCAGCCGTATCGACCAGCTGATGCACACCGTTGAGCAACTGCTGATGCTGGCCCGTGCCGGCCAGGCGATGGCGAGCGGCCACTATGAAACCATCAACTGGACGGACACGATCATCACGCCTCTTGGTCTTGAGCATGAAGCCAAAGCGCATACGGTGATATGGCCGGACAAAAGTGCGCTCACGGTGCAAGGAGACGCGGTACTGCTGCGGCTGATGCTGCGCAACCTGCTGGAGAATGCCGGGCGTTACAGCCCGACAGGCACCACGATTACCGTAACGCTTACCGAGGTCGAAGGCGGTACGCAGCTCAGCGTTATCGATCAGGGGCCAGGTATCGACGAAGCGCACCGACAGTCGATCACGGAGCCGTTCCGTCGCCTCGATCAGCGTTACGGCGGCAGCGGCCTGGGTCTGAGTATCGTACAGCGCATCCTGCAGCTTCATCACGGTAAGCTGATGCTGGAGAATGGCGCTGAAGGCGGCCTGATAGCAAGCTGCTGGCTGCCCTCAACGCTGGAATGAAAAAAGCCCCCTGGATGGGGGCTTCGGACAGATATTAGTGCTTGTAGATGAACTCGACGCCTTCTTCGTCATCTTCATCCCAGTCATCGTCCCAGTCGTCTTCCTCTTCCGCTTCCAGCTCTTCGAGCTGCTGGCGGTGGTAGTCATCCCACATGAATTCGACTTTTTCTGGCTGTTTCGCTTCTTCAGCCTGAACGACCGGGTTCTCGATGATGAAGGTCATCACATCCCAGCAGAGATCTTTCACGCCAACCTGGCTTGCCGCGGAGATAAGGTAGTATTTATCTTCCCAGCCCATCGCTTCAGCAATCGCTTTGGCTTTCGCTTCGGCTTCCGCTTTGTCCATCAGGTCGATCTTGTTGAAGACCAGCCAGCGTGGTTTACTCGCCAGTTTTTCGCTGTATTTTTCCAGCTCGCCGATGATAATGCGGGCGTTCTCAACCGGATCGGAACCGTCGATTGGATCGATATCAATGAGGTGCAGCAGGACGCGGCAGCGCTCAAGGTGCTTCAGGAAGCGAATACCCAGGCCAGCCCCTTCCGCAGCGCCTTCGATCAGGCCAGGGATATCAGCCACGACGAAGCTCTTTTCGTTATCCATACGGACAACGCCAAGGCTTGGCACCAGCGTGGTAAACGGATAGTCCGCCACTTTTGGTTTCGCCGCAGAGACAGCACGAATAAACGTCGATTTACCGGCGTTTGGCATACCCAGCATGCCCACGTCTGCCAGAAGCATCAGCTCCAGCTGCAGATCGCGCTTATCGCCCGGTGTACCCATCGTTTTCTGACGCGGGGTACGGTTAACGGAAGATTTGAAACGGCTGTTGCCCAGACCGTGCCAGCCGCCTTTTGCGACCATCAGGCGTTGACCGTGCTTGGTCATATCACCCATGGTTTCACCGGTGCCCTGATCAATAACGCGCGTACCGACCGGAACCTTAATGGTCACGTCTTTACCGCGTTTACCGGTACAGTCACGGCTCTGGCCGTTCTGGCCGCGTTCAGCGCGGAAGGATTTTTCGAAGCGGTAGTCGATCAGCGTGTTGAGGTTTTCATCCGCCTCCAGCCATACGTCACCACCATCGCCACCGTCACCGCCGTCAGGGCCGCCACGAGGAATATATTTTTCACGGCGGAAGCTTACACAACCGTTACCGCCATCACCTGCCACGACCAGAATCGTCGCTTCATCAACAAACTTCATTTTACTCTCCGTAACTCATTCGCCTGAGCGGGGGACTACTACGACCGCTTCATTTTTGCGCCAACGTCCCCAAAGACGATGACCAATGGCGGAATACATCGCGCCCGCAACCACGACAAACGCACCGAGATAGCCCAACAGGTTGAGCATCGGTCTGACGAAGACATCGGGCCAGGCCATTGATAACAAATCTGAAAATAACAGCGTAAACAGCGGGGTAAGCGTGATCAACGCGCTCACCTGTGCTGCCTGCCAGCGCGCCATCGCTTCCGCCAGCGCGCCATAACCGACCAGCGTGTTAAGCCCACAAAAAATGAGGCACGCCAGTTGCCAGTCGCTCAGTTGGGCAATGACGCCCGGCTTCGCTAACGGCAATAATGCCACTGTACACAAAGTGTACAGCAAAAAAAGGATCTGCTGTGAGGCCAGGCGACGCAATAACACCTTTTGCGCGACGCCATAGCTCACCCAGACCGTTGCTGCTCCCACGCCGAAGATCACGCCCCAGGTGTAGTCCGTAAGCCGGGTAAAAATCTCGATCAGGCTGGTGTTGAAAAACATCACCAGACCACAAAGCAGCATGGTTGCCCCGATAATCTGCGTCCCGCGCATCTTCTCTTTGAGGATGAACACGCTGGCAACCATCATACCCACGGGTGAAAGCTGGCCAATCACCTGAGACGCCGTAGGGCTTAAATACTGCAGGGAAGAGCTGAACAGGATGAAGTTACCGAACAGACCGCCCGTCGCAATGGCCAGTAACACCAGCCAGCGAGGTTTACGGAAGAGTCGCAACGGTGGAAGCTTACCTTTAATTGCAAGGATGGTCCCGAGACCGATGCTTGCCATCAGAAAGCGATAAAAGACCACCGTAGGCGGCTCCATCACTTCCAGTACCTGCTTCATTGCAATTGGCAGCGCACCCCAGCACATTGCGGTCGTGAGCGCCAAAAGAATACCAATGCCGGCCTGCTGCTTCATGCCCGTTTTCCCTACAGAAAATTTTCCGGGTTTCCAATGTAAAAAGCCCCGCAACACGTTGCGGGGCTTTAATCCGTTACCGGACCGAGAAAACCTTACTCAGCAACGATGCTGATGTATTTACGGTTGTTCGGGCCTTTAACTTCAAATTTCACTTTACCGTCTGCTTTAGCAAACAGAGTGTGGTCACGACCGCAACCTACGTTGTTGCCAGCGTGGAATTTGGTACCACGTTGACGAACGATGATGCTACCCGCCAGAACGGATTCGCCACCGAAACGCTTAACGCCAAGGCGTTTAGCTTCTGAATCGCGACCGTTACGTGTGGAGCCGCCAGCCTTTTTATGTGCCATTTAAATCTCTCCTCAGGTCTTAGGCGCTGATGCCAGTAATTTTCACATCAGTGAACCACTGACGGTGGCCCTGCTGCTTACGGTAGTGTTTACGACGACGAAACTTAACGATTTTAACTTTCTCGCCACGACCGTGTGCAACAACTTCAGCTTTGATAACGCCGCCATCAACGAAAGGAACGCCGATTTTGACTTCTTCACCGTTTGCGATCATCAGAACTTCTGCGAACTCAACAGATTCGCCAGTTGCGATGTCCAGCTTTTCCAGGCGAACGGTCTGACCTTCGCTTACTCGGTGTTGTTTACCACCACTTTGGAAAACCGCGTACATATAAACTCCGCTTCCGCGCACGTCCTCGTATGAATCAGAGTGCGCTATAAATATTCACAATAGGGCGCGAATATTACGCAAAACGCGAGCCTTTGACAAGTGCTACCGTCAATACATGAAGAAAAAAAACACAACACGTACGGTAACGTTTATCTGAGCCGTTTTTTCAGTACAATCAGCACTACTATTGATAAACCGAAACCCTTCGTTACCCCATTGAAGATGGGATCAACAGGATAAAAAGCCCGGCTTTTGCGATGAATTTAGAAAAAATCAACGAGTTAACCGCGCAAGATATGGCGGGTGTAAATGCAGCAATCCTGGAGCAACTCAACTCTGACGTTCAGCTGATCAATCAGTTGGGCTATTACATTGTCAGCGGCGGCGGTAAACGCATTCGCCCGATGATTGCCATTCTGGCTGCCAGAGCCGTTGGCTATCAGGGAAATGCCCACGTGACGATCGCCGCGCTGATCGAATTTATTCACACCGCGACGCTTCTGCATGACGATGTTGTGGATGAATCCGATATGCGTCGTGGCAAAGCCACGGCAAACGCAGCCTTCGGGAACGCCGCCAGCGTTCTGGTCGGGGACTTTATCTATACCCGCGCCTTCCAGATGATGACCAGCCTCGGCTCTCTGAAAGTGCTGGAGGTGATGTCAGAAGCCGTCAACGTCATCGCTGAAGGCGAAGTGCTGCAGCTGATGAACGTCAATGACCCGGATATCACCGAAGAAAACTACATGCGCGTTATCTACAGCAAAACAGCGCGCCTGTTTGAAGCTGCCGCCCAGTGCTCGGGCATTCTGGCTGGCTGTTCCGAGGCGCAGGAAAAAGGATTGCAGGACTATGGACGCTATCTGGGCACGGCCTTCCAGCTGATTGATGATTTGCTGGACTACAGCGCGGACGGCGAAACGCTCGGCAAAAACGTTGGCGATGACCTGAACGAAGGCAAACCGACCCTGCCGCTCCTTCACGCGATGCGCAACGGAACAGCCGACCAGGCGAAAATGATCCGTGAGGCGATCGAACAGGGAAATGGTCGCCATCTTCTGGAACCTGTACTGGAAACCATGGCCATCTGCGGCTCACTGGAATGGACCCGTCAGCGTGCTGAAGAAGAGGCTGACAAAGCCATCGAAGCTCTCCAGGTTATTCCAGACAGCCCATGGCGCGATGCGCTGATCGGTCTTGCCCACATCGCTGTTCAGCGCGACCGTTAATCTTGCCCCACCTCCCCGCCCCCATCGCGGGGAGGTTCAAAAACGCACCAATAAATTCCGTATTCATGTAAATTCATCGGGTTAGAGCCCGCATGAATAAAGCCATGCCTTATTCTGAATATCCCTTCAAGTAACGCGAACTTTTTAGAACACGAATGTGAAATGGGTATAGTAAGCCAGTCGTTTCAGAAGAAACGGCGTAGGTGAATCCGAACTTAAGGACAGCGTTATGGATACGAAATTTATCGACTGGCATACGGCAGATATCATTGCGGCACTGCGCAAAAGAGGTACGTCACTTGCAGCAGAGTCCCGCCGCCATGGTCTGAGTTCTTCCACCCTGGCCAACGCCCTGACCCGCCCCTGGCCAAAGGGAGAATTAATTATCGCGACGGCGCTGGAAACGCACCCGTGGGTGATCTGGCCTTCACGCTATCACGATCCAGTTACTCATGAATTTATCGACAGAACGCGCATGATGCGCCAGAGAAAAGTAAAAACAGAACCGCAGGAATAACGGTTTTTGTGACAGGAATAGCAACCCCCCGGTCATTTCTGGCAGGGGGCTGCCGGAACGATTACTCGCCCTTCACACGCTCGATATTGGCACCCAGCGCGCGCAGTTTGTCTTCGATACGTTCATAGCCACGATCGATGTGATAAATACGATCCACCACCGTAGTGCCTTCCGCGATACAGCCCGCCAGCACCAGGCTTGCAGACGCACGCAGATCTGTTGCCATTACCTGAGCACCGGACAGTTTCTCAACACCGTGGCAAATCACGGTGTTACTTTCGATCTCAGCATGTGCACCCATACGGATCAGTTCCGGGACGTGCATAAAGCGGTTCTCGAAAATAGTCTCGGTGATCACACCGGTACCTTCCGCCACCAGGTTCAGCAGGGTGAACTGTGCCTGCATATCGGTCGGGAATGCCGGATGCGGCGCCGTACGCACGGTTACCGCTTTCGGACGCTTGCCGTGCATATCGAGGCTGATCCAGTCTTCACCGGTTTCAACATCGGCACCCGCTTCACGCAGTTTCGCCAGCACCGCATCCAGGGTATCTGGCTGCGCGTTGCGACATACAATCTTACCGCCAGAGATCGCCGCAGCGACCAGGAAGGTGCCGGTTTCAATACGGTCCGGCAGTACGCGATACACACCACCGCCCAGACGCTCAACGCCTTCGATGGTGATGCGGTCAGTACCCTGGCCGGAGATCTTCGCGCCCAGCGCCACGAGGAAGTTGGCGGTATCCACGATCTCCGGTTCACGCGCGGCGTTTTCGATGATGGTGGTACCTTCCGCCAGCGTCGCTGCAGACATAATGGTGACAGTAGCGCCAACGCTCACTTTGTCCATGACAATGTGCGCGCCTTTCAGACGGCCATTGACGGAGGCCTTAACGTAACCTTCTTCCAGCTTGATCTCTGCACCCAGTTTCTCCAGGCCAAAGATATGCAGGTCAACCGGACGCGCGCCGATAGCGCAGCCGCCCGGCAGAGAAACCTGACCCTGACCGAAACGCGCCACCAGCGGGCCAAGCGCCCAGATAGAAGCACGCATGGTTTTCACCAGATCGTAAGGCGCAGAGAAGTTGTTCACGTTGCTGGCGTCAATCCAGACGGAACCGTTGCGCTCAACTTTAGTGCCCAGTTGGGTGAGCAACTTCATAGTGGTGTCGATATCTTTCAGCTTCGGTACGTTCTGAATTTCTACCGGCTCTTCCGCGAGCAGCGCAGCAAAGAGGATTGGCAGCGCGGCGTTTTTCGCGCCAGAAATTGTGACTTCGCCCTGGAGACGCGTTGGCCCCTGTACACGAAATTTATCCATTGTGTGCTCTCTTATAAATTCAACCGTGCTGCGGGCCTGTCGCCCTCAGCTCAAAAACCGTTTAGTTTGCGATCGCGTGCCCACTCTTGCGGGGTGAACGCTTTAATCGACAGGGCGTGGATGCGGTTATCCGCAATATATTCCATCAGCGGCGCGTACACAGCCTGCTGCTTCTTCACACGGCTCATACCGTCGAACATCTCACCCACAGCAATAACCTGGAAGTGACTGCCATCGCCAGTGACGTGGGCTTCCTGAAGGGAGAGTGCATTCATCAGCACTGTCTGGATTTCATGATTTTCCATGGGCTCTTAATCATCTGATAGTGAAAACAAGCCCAACATCTTAGAGCAAAGTGGCGTCGTCTTAAACAAGCAAAAAGCCCCGACGATGAAACTGTCAGGGCTTTCGGAAGTAACGCACTGAAAATATTAACGAGGCAGTACGTCCTGAGGCAGATTGTAGAGTTGCGCAAGGGTAACGACATTATCGCTCGCGCCATGAAGCATGACGCTTGTTCCCTGCTTTTTCCCCACGGCAACCAGATGGGCAAGCAGCGCAACGCCTGCCGTATCCACCCGCGTGACGTCGGTTAAGTCGATAAGCGTCACGCCCTGCATCGCTTCATGACGTTTGTCCCACAGCGGGTTCAGCAGATCCTGGTCCAGTTCACCGGACAGCTTTAACGTCTCACCTTCACGCGACCAGCGGAGTTGCTGCGACATTACTTCTTCTCGTCCAGAGTAATTTTCTGACGAGAAATAGACTGCAGCTGTGCGGTCAGGCCATCAATGCCCTTGGTGCGCAGCAGGTCGCTCCACTCGTTCTGTTTAGTGGTGATCATGCTCACCCCTTCGGCGATCATGTCATACGCCTGCCAGTGGCCGGTCTGGCTATTTTTACGCCACTGGAAATCCAGACGCACCGGCGGACGGCCGTTAGGATCGTTGATCGTCACGCGGATAGGAATGATGGTGGCATCGCCCAGCGGCTGCTCTGGCGCAATCTGATAGGTCTGACCGTGGTACATCGCCAGCGCCTGGCCGTAGGCCTGTTTCAGGTATTCACGGAATGCAGCAAAGTAGGCTTCACGCTGCGCAGGCGTCGCATCTTTGTAATAACGCCCCAGCACCAGCGCTCCCGCATATTTAATCTGCACATACGGCAGCAGTTCCTGGTCAACCACGTCACGCAGATAATCAGGATTCGCGCGAATTTTTGGCTGTTCGTTTTTGAGACGGTCGAAGGTTTTCTTCGCAGCTTCGTCCATCAGTTTGTACGGGTTGCTCTGATCCGCAGCATGTGCCGCAGTGAGAGGGGCAATGACCAGCATGGCAACCATTAACAGTCGTTTAAACATGAATGACTTCTCCTGAATTAATTCGCAGCACCAGGGGTCGGCGCAACGTTGGTATGGTCTTCACTCTGCGCAGGGGCATCGTCAGACTTTTTATCATCCCCTTTACTGTTGTAAAGGAACTGACCAATCATATCCTCCAGCACCATCGCGGACTTCGTATCCTGGATAACGCTACCGTCTTTAAGGATAGTCGTTCCCAGCTCGGGGTCTTCAAAGCCCACGTTAAGTGCCAGATATTGTTCGCCCAGCAGGCCGGAAGTACGGATAGAAAGGGAACTGGTGTCCGGAATATGGTTGTAACGTTCTTCGATATCCATCGCGACGCGCGGCAGATACGTTTTTTCATCAAGCGTAATGTCAGATACGCGGCCTATCACCACACCGCCAATGCGGACCGGCGAACGTGCCTTCAGCCCACCGATGTTGTCGAAGGTGGCATAGATACGATACGTCGGCTCAGTGCGTACTGAGGTGATATCTGCCGCTCGCAGGCAGATAAAGAGTGCCGCCAGCAGCGCCAGCAGCAGGAACACGCCGACCCAAATTTCATTTTTTCTCGTTTGCATGAACTCAATTCCCAAACATCAGTGCGGTGAGCACAAAATCCAGACCCAGTACGGCCAGCGACGAATGTACGACTGTACGTGTAGTTGCACGGCTAATGCCCGCCGACGTCGGGATGGCATCGTAACCATTGAACAATGCAATCCAGGTGACCGTAATGGCAAATACCACGCTTTTAATCAGACAGTTAACCAGATCCATGCGCAGATCGATGGCGTCCTGCATTGCGGACCAGAAGAAACCGGCATCAATGCCTTTCCAGTGGACCCCAACCAGCGAGCCGCCCCAGATACCTACGGCGACAAACAGAATAGTCAGTAGCGGCAGCGAGATCACCCCCGCCCAGAAACGCGGCGAGATCACGCGACGCAGCGGATCGACCGCCATCATCTCCATGCTGGAGAGCTGCTCGGTGGCACGCATCAGGCCAATCTCAGCCGTTAATGCTGACCCTGCGCGCCCGGCGAACAGCAGCGCAGCCACAACCGGCCCCAGCTCGCGTAAAAGCGAGAGCGCCACCAGCATCCCGAGGCTGGTTTCCGCACTGTAGGTTGTCAGGACGAGGTAGCCCTGCAGCCCCAGCACCATGCCAATAAACAGACCGGAAACAATAATGATGAGCATCGACAGCACGCCGACATTATAAAGCTGACGCACCAGCAGAGGGGCGTGCTTGCTAAACTCCGGCTTGCCGACCAGCGCGTTGAATAACATCAATCCGGCACGCCCGAACGTCCTGATGGTTTTTATGCCACGGTGTCCGAGAGCGGCCAACGCATTTAACAGCATGAGTGGCTTAACTCCCTATTCCCAGTAAATCGTCACGATAGTCGCCCGCCGGGTAGCGGAACGGTACGGGTCCGTCAGCAATACCGTCAAGGAACTGCCGCACGCGCGGATCGCAATTTTCCTGCAGCGCCTGAGCGCTACCGTGTGCGACGATCTTTTTGTCCGCCACGATATAGGCGTAATCGGCAATGCTCAATACTTCCGGTACATCGTGAGACACCACGATACAGGTGACGCCGAGCGCGCTGTTCAATTCAGAGATGAGCTTTACCAGCACGCCCATCGTGATGGGATCCTGTCCGACAAACGGTTCGTCGAACATGATTAAATCGGGCTCTAATGCAATGGCTCGCGCCAGCGCGGCGCGGCGCGCCATCCCGCCGGACAGTTCCGAAGGCATCAGCTTCGCGGCCCCGCGCAATCCCACAGCTTCAAGCTTCATCATCACCGTGCTTTTCAGCAGTTCAGGCGGCAGGCTGGTATGCTCGCGCAGCGGATAGGCCACGTTATCAAAGACGTTCATGTCGGTGAACAACGCCCCCGACTGAAAGAGCATACTCATACGTTTGCGGACAGTATACAGGCGCGAGCGCGACATCTCCGGGACGTTTTCGCCATCGAAGAGGATTTCACCGCTATCCGGTGGGATCTGACCACCTATAAGGCGCAGGAGGGTCGTTTTACCGATCCCGGACGGCCCCATGATGGCGGTGATTTTGCCACGCGGTACGGTCAACGAAATATCATCGAATATCAGACGATTGCCACGTGAAAAACTCACACCGCGGACATCGACTAAATTCGCCATCGTTTGGCTCATTTATAGTTCCTTTCTTACCCTGCTCACGTTAAGGCGTACAGCCTGAATCAGCCCTTAACCCAGCATTTTTACAGAATATTAGCCGTTGAGGTTAGCGAAAGCTGGCATTTGTTTTACTTTTCCGGCGCATAAAGTCAAAATTAGGAATTCGTTACGCCTCAGACCGTATGCAGTCCAGCCATTCCCGCGCGATGGACCGACAAGTATACCTGAAGAAAGGACTTTTGATGCTTTTAGCAACAGCACTGTTAATTATTGGTTTACTGTTAGTGGTCTACAGTGCTGACCGTTTAGTCTTTGCTGCATCTATCCTGTGTCGCCTGACGGGCGTACCGCCTGTTGTCATCGGGATGACCGTGGTCAGCGTTGGCACATCACTTCCTGAAATCATCGTCTCCGTCTCGGCGTCGCTGCATGGTCAGTTAGACCTGGCAATTGGCACCGCGATTGGCTCTAACATTGTCAATATATTACTGATTTTAGGCCTTGCGGCACTTCTCCATCCATTTCGCGTGCATTCTGATGTTCTGCGCCGTGAATTGCCGCTAATGTTAGTCGTAAGCCTGCTGGCAGGGTGCGTATTTTATGACGGTGTACTGAGCTACAGCGACGGCATTTTCCTGCTGGCGCTGGCCGTCATCTGGCTGCTGTATAGTGTTAAAATTGCCCGCCAGGCGGAAAAGCAGGGTCAGGACAGCCTGACGCGTGAGCAGGTTGCCGAACTTCCGCGCGAAGGCACGCTGCCGGTCGCCCTGCTCTGGCTTGGCGTCGCGCTGATCATCATGCCAATGGCAACGCGCATGGTCGTGGATAACGCGACGGTGCTGGCAAACTATTTTGCCATGAGCGAGCTGACGATCGGCCTGACGGTTATTGCTATCGGCACCAGCTTGCCTGAGCTGGCCACCGCCATTGCGGGGGCGCGTAAAGGGGAAGATGACATCGCCATTGGTAATATCATCGGTTCCAACATTTTCAATATCGCCATTGTGATGGGCCTGCCGGCCCTGATTACGCCAGGGCCCTTTAATCCCCTGGCGTTTTCGCGCGACTACGGCGTGATGTTATTGGTCAGCGTGATATTTGCCCTGCTTTGCTGGCGGCGGCAACGACAGATCGGCAAAGGCGCAGGCGCGCTGCTGACGGGTGGATTTATCGTATGGATGGCGATGCTGTACTGGCTCTCGCCTCTTCTCTCTGGGTAAACGGAAACGCATTATGTCGCAAATAGAATTGCAGCCGGGTTTTGACTTTCAGAAAGCAGGCAAAGAGGTTCTGGAGATTGAACGTGAAGGTCTGGCGCAGTTAGATCAGTACATTAATCAGGATTTTAGTCTGGCATGTGAGAAGATGTTCTACTGTGCCGGCAAAGTCGTGGTGATGGGGATGGGTAAGTCCGGCCACATTGGACGCAAAATGGCAGCAACATTTGCCAGCACCGGAACCTCGTCTTTCTTTGTACACCCTGGGGAAGCCGCGCACGGCGATCTGGGGATGGTCACGCCGCAGGATGTCGTTATTGCGCTGTCCAACTCCGGGGAGTCCAATGAAATTCTGGCGCTGATCCCCGTACTGAAGCGACTGCAGGTGCCCCTGATTTGCATGACCAGCCGTCCGGAAAGTAGCATGGCGCGTGCGGCCGATATTCACCTGTGCGTTAAAGTACCGAAAGAGGCCTGTCCGCTGGGTCTGGCGCCGACGTCCAGCACAACTGCCGCGCTGGTCATGGGCGATGCCCTTGCCGTCGCGCTGCTCGAAGCCCGCGGTTTTACGCCGGAAGATTTCGCGCTTTCCCACCCGGGCGGCGCGCTGGGGCGCAAGCTGCTGCTGCGGGTAAACGATATTATGCACACCGGGGATGAGATCCCTCACGTCAGTAAAGAAGCCTCCCTGCGTGATGCGCTGTTGGAAATCACCCGCAAGAATCTGGGTATGACGGTCGTGTGCGACGATCTGATGAAAATTCAGGGGATCTTCACCGATGGCGACCTGCGTCGCGTGTTCGACATGGGTGTAGATGTCCGCACGCTTGGCATTGCCGACGTGATGACGCCCGGTGGCATCCGCGTGCGTCCGGGAACGCTGGCCGTGGATGTGCTGAACCTGATGCAGTCCCGCCATATCACCTCCGTTATGGTTGCCGATGGCGACCAGTTGCTGGGTGTGGTACATATGCATGATCTGCTGCGCGCTGGCGTAGTGTAATAAAGGATAAGACAATGAGTAATGCGGGTGCATCCCTTGCAACCTGTTATGGTCCGGTCAGTACCCAGATGATGGCAAAGGCGGAAAACATTCGTCTGCTCATTCTGGATGTGGATGGCGTACTTTCCGATGGCCTGATTTACATGGGCAATAATGGTGAAGAGCTGAAAGCGTTTAACGTTCGCGACGGCTACGGTATCCGCTGTGCGCTCACTTCGGGTATCGAGGTTGCTATCATCACCGGACGAAAAGCTAAACTGGTAGAAGACCGCTGTGAAACCTTAGGGATTACCCATCTTTACCAGGGTCAATCCGATAAGATGGCAGCGTTCAACGATTTACTGGGTAAACTGGCTATCGCACCGGAGAACGTGGCCTACGTCGGGGACGATCTGATTGACTGGCCGGTGATGGCTAAAGTCGGTCTCAGCATCGCGGTTGCTGATGCTCACCCGTTACTGATCCCGCGCGCTGACTACGTTACCTGCATCAACGGTGGCCGGGGTGCCGTCCGTGAAGTCTGCGATCTGCTTCTGCTGGCGCAGGGCAAGCTTGATGAAGCCAAAGGGCAATCGATATGAGTAAAACCAGACGTTGGGTTATCATTCTGCTTTCGCTTGTCGCACTGGTATTGATTGGCGTGAACCTTGCCGATCGCGACGACACGCAAACGGAAGTGGTCAACAATAACGATCCAACCTATAAAAGCGATCACAGCGACACCGTGGTCTATAGCCCGGAAGGTGCGCTGAACTATCGCCTGATTGCCCAGCATGTTGAATACTTTTCCGATGACGGCGTTTCGTGGTTTACCCAACCTGTCATGACCACATTCGATAAAGACAAAGTGCCGACGTGGTCAATTAAGTCAGATCGGGCCAAACTGACAAATGATCGTATGCTTTATCTGTATGGCCACGTTGAAGTCAACGCCCTGACCGCTGACTCGCAACTGCGAAAAATTACGACGGATAATGCCCAGATCAACCTGGTAACCCAGGACGTGACGTCGCAGGATCTGGTCACACTGTATGGCACAACATTTAATTCCAGCGGTTTAAGAATGCGCGGGAACTTACGCAGCAAGAACGCCGAGCTGATTGAAAAGGTTAGAACCTCCTATGAAATTCAAAACAAACAAACTCAGCCTTAAAGTAATTATCGCCAGCGCGATGCTGGCGGCCAGTCTCCCCGCGCTTGCTGTAACGGGCGATACCGACCAGCCGATCCATATCGAGTCCGACACCCAGTCTCTCGATATGCAGGGTAACGTCGTTACCTTCACGGGTAACGTCGTCATGACGCAGGGAACCATCAAAATTAATGCCGATAAGGTGGTCGTTACCCGTCCGGGCGGCGAGCAGGGCAAAGAGATTATTGATGGCTACGGCAACCCGGCCACCTTCTACCAGATGCAGGACAACGGCAAGCCGGTGAAGGGCCACGCCTCGCATATGCACTATGAGCTGGCGAAGGATCTGGTCATCCTGACCGGAAACGCCTATCTGGAACAGCTGGACAGCAATATTACCGGTGACCAGATTACCTATCTGGTGAAAGAGCAAAAAATGCAGGCCTCCAGCGAGAAAGGCAAACGCGTGACCACCGTGCTGGTTCCGTCGCAGCTGCAGGACAAAGGCAAGGGCCAGGCCCCGGCACAGAAGAAGAGTAACTAATTCGCTATGGCAACATTAACTGCAAAAAATCTCGCGAAGGCTTACAAAGGCCGCCGTGTCGTAGAAGATGTCAGTCTGACCGTCAACTCCGGCGAAATTGTGGGCCTGCTTGGCCCGAACGGTGCGGGTAAAACCACCACCTTCTACATGGTGGTTGGTATTGTGCCGCGCGATGCCGGCAACATTATTATTGACGATGAAGACATCAGCCTGCTGCCGCTGCACGCGCGCGCGCGCCGTGGCATCGGCTATCTGCCGCAGGAAGCCTCTATTTTCCGTCGTCTGAGCGTCTTTGATAACCTGATGGCGGTCTTGCAAATTCGCGACGACCTGACCAACGAACAGCGTCAGGATCGCGCCAACGAGCTGATGGAAGAGTTTCACATCGAGCACCTGCGCGACAGCCTGGGCCAGGCATTGTCCGGGGGGGAACGCCGTCGTGTTGAGATTGCGCGCGCGCTGGCCGCCAATCCGAAGTTTATCCTTCTGGATGAACCGTTTGCGGGCGTTGACCCAATCTCCGTTATCGACATTAAACGCATTATCGAGCATCTGCGTGACAGCGGGCTTGGCGTGCTGATCACCGACCACAACGTTCGTGAAACGCTGGCGGTATGTGAACGCGCGTATATCGTGAGCCAGGGCAATCTGATCGCCCACGGTACGCCGCAGCAGATCCTCGAAGACGATCATGTTAAGCGTGTCTATCTTGGGGAAGACTTCAGACTCTGATAGGGTAGAGGTAACGTAACGCCGAACCGGAGAAAAATGCTCTGAACATGAAGCAAGGTTTGCAATTAAGGCTCAGCCAACAGCTGGCGATGACGCCGCAGCTACAGCAGGCAATTCGCCTGTTGCAGCTGTCCACGTTAGAACTTCAGCAGGAGCTCCAGCAGGCGCTGGACAGCAATCCCCTGCTGGAGCAAGCCGATCTTCATGACGAGGTAGATACCCAGCAGTCACAGGATACAGAAGCGCTCGACACCGCGGATGCACTCGAACAAAAAGAGATGCCGGACGAGCTTCCGCTGGATGCCAGCTGGGATGAAATCTATACCGCCGGCACCCCTTCCGGCACGCGTGCAGACTACCAGGACGACGAGCTACCGGTCTACCAGGGCGAAACCACCCAGTCGCTGCAGGATTACCTCATGTGGCAGGTAGAGCTTACCCCCTTCTCCGATACCGACCGCGCCATTGCCACGTCGATTGTCGACGCCGTTGATGACACCGGTTATTTGACCGTCACGCTGGACGACATTCTGGAAAGCATGGGCGATGAAGAGATTGAGATTGAGGAGATTGAAGCGGTACTGAAACGCATTCAGCGCTTCGATCCGGTCGGGGTGGCCGCGAAGGACCTGCGCGACTGCCTGCTGATCCAGCTTTCTCAGTTCAGCAAAGAGACGCCGTGGCTCGACGAAGCGCGCTTAATCATCAGCGATCATCTGGATCTTCTGGCTAACCACGATTTCCGCACCCTGATGCGCGTGACGCGCCTGAAGGAAGAGGTGCTGAAAGAGGCGGTAAATCTGATCCAGTCTCTCGATCCGCGTCCCGGTCAGTCGATCCAGACCAGCGAACCCGAGTACGTTATCCCGGACGTGCTGGTCAGAAAACACAATGACCGCTGGGTCGTTGAACTGAACTCTGACAGCATCCCTCGCCTGCAAATCAACCAGCAGTACGCCTCTATGTGTACCAGCGCGCGCAACGACTCCGACAATCAATATATTCGCAGCAATCTTCAGGAAGCGCGATGGTTGATCAAGAGCCTGGAGAGCCGGAATGATACCCTGCTGCGCGTGAGCCGCTGCATCGTCGAACAGCAGCAGGCATTCTTTGAGCAGGGCGAAGAGTATATGAAACCGATGGTACTGGCGGATATCGCCCAGGCCGTCGAGATGCATGAATCCACCATTTCCCGCGTCACCACGCAGAAGTATCTGCACAGTCCGCGCGGTATTTTTGAGCTTAAGTATTTCTTCTCCAGCCATGTGAACACCGAGGGCGGCGGCGAAGCGTCATCAACGGCGATTCGCGCACTGGTGAAGAAGTTGATCGCCGCGGAGAACCCCGCGAAGCCACTAAGTGACAGTAAGTTGACCACCATGCTGTCCGATCAGGGTATTATGGTGGCACGTCGTACTGTTGCGAAGTATCGAGAGTCTTTATCCATTCCGCCGTCTAACCAGCGTAAACAGCTGGTCTGACACAACCGATAAGGAAGACACTATGCAGCTCAATATCACAGGACACAACGTCGAGATTACTGAGGCCTTACGTGACTTCGTGAACGCTAAGTTCGCGAAACTTGAACAGTATTTCGAAAGGATCAACCAGGTCTACGTTGTGTTAAAAGTGGAGAAAGTGACTCATATCTCGGATGCGACCCTGCATGTAAACGGGGGTGAGCTCCATGCCAGTGCGGAAGGGCAGGACATGTACGCGGCTATCGACGGCTTGATTGACAAGCTTGCGCGACAGCTCAATAAACATAAAGATAAACTGAAACAACACTAATTGTCCGGGCAGTTAACGGGTGCAGGACGGCCTGTTGTGAAACACAACAGGCCATTTGTACAGTTAGCGCTTAGGTGAAATTATGATAAACAACGATTCCGCTCTTCAACTGAGCAATGTCCTTAACCAGGAATGTACCCGCAGTGCCGTTCACTGCCAGAGCAAAAAACGTGCGCTGGAGATCATCAGTGAATTGGCTGCAAAACAGCTGGGCCTGCCGCCGCAGGTGGTGTTCGAAGCGATTCTGACCCGTGAAAAGATGGGCAGTACCGGTATCGGCAACGGCATCGCGATCCCGCACGGCAAGCTGGAAGAGGATACCCTGCGTGCCGTCGGTGTGTTTGTGCAGCTGGAAACGCCAATCGCTTTTGACGCCATTGATAACCAGCCCGTCGATCTCCTCTTCGCGCTGCTGGTGCCTGCCGACCAGACCAAGACCCATCTGCATACACTTTCGCTGGTTGCTAAACGTCTGGCGGATAAAACCATCTGCCGTCGACTGCGCTCGGCCCAAAGTGATGAAGAGCTTTATCAAATTATCACTGAAGCAGAAGGCAATCAGGATGACGCATAACCAGGTGATGGCCTTCACATCTGTTGTCCTGAGGAGAAACGGAACATGGTGCTGATGATTGTCAGCGGTCGTTCAGGGTCGGGAAAATCCGTTGCCCTGCGTGCGCTGGAAGACATGGGTTTTTACTGCGTCGATAACCTGCCGGTCGTGTTATTGCCCGATCTGGCACGCACGCTAGCGGAGAGACAAACCTCCGCCGCCGTCAGTATCGACGTGCGTAACATGCCCGAATCCCCGGAGATCTTTGAACAGGCAATGAGTAACCTGCCTGACGCGTTCTCGCCTCAGCTGCTGTTCCTTGATGCTGACCGCAATACCCTGATCCGCCGCTACAGTGATACCCGTCGTTTGCACCCGCTATCCAGCAAGAATCTCTCGCTGGAGAGCGCAATCGATGAAGAGAGCGATCTGCTGGAGCCGCTGCGCTCCCGAGCCGATCTGATAGTCGACACCTCAGAGATGTCCGTTCACGAGCTGGCGGAAATGCTGCGTACCCGCCTGCTGGGCAAACGCGAGCGTGAACTGACGATGGTGTTCGAATCCTTCGGCTTTAAGCACGGTATTCCGATTGATGCGGACTATGTTTTCGACGTGCGCTTCCTGCCGAACCCGCACTGGGATCCCAAACTGCGTCCAATGACCGGCCTGGATAAACCCGTCGCGGCGTTCCTCGACCGGCACACAGAAGTTCACAATTTTATCTACCAGACGCGAAGCTACCTTGAGCTATGGTTACCTATGCTGGAGACAAACAATCGCAGCTACCTGACGGTGGCGATTGGCTGTACCGGCGGTAAACATCGTTCGGTCTACATCGCCGAACAGCTGGCCGACTATTTCCGCTCGCGCGGTAAGAACGTTCAGTCCCGTCATCGCACGCTGGAAAAACGTAAAACATGACCGTAAAACAAACCGTTGAGATCACCAATAAGCTGGGCATGCATGCGCGCCCGGCGATGAAGCTGTTTGAGCTGATGCAGGGTTTCGATG
Source organism: Enterobacter asburiae (assembly GCA_011754535.1). Lineage (NCBI taxonomy): Bacteria > Pseudomonadati > Pseudomonadota > Gammaproteobacteria > Enterobacterales > Enterobacteriaceae > Enterobacter > Enterobacter asburiae. The sequence continues at coordinate 4,285,922 of JAAQVN010000001.1, forward strand.
CAGAAGTGCTGCTGCGTAATGACGAAGGCACCGAAGCGGAAGCCAACAGCGTGATTGCGCTGCTGATGCTGGACTCCGCCAAAGGGCGTCAGATTGAGGTAGAAGCCACCGGGCCTCAGGAAGAGGAAGCCCTGGCGGCGGTAATTGCGCTGTTTAACGCCGGGTTCGACGAAGACTAACGTTCCCCCCTCGGCGGGTGGCGCTGCGCTTACCCGCCCTACATAAGATTATTACGCTGCATAAACCCCTCTCCGCCCAGCTGATTCATCTGGCGCATGATCCACGCCTGACGGCTTCGCACGTACCCTGACGGGGCGCTGGCCTTAAAGCGGATAGGATTAGGCAGAACAGCCGCGAGCAGCGCCGCCTCCGACATGCTCAGCCTGCTGGCTGGTTTATTAAAATAGCGTTGTGATGCAGCTTCGACACCAAATACCCCCTCGCCAAACTCGGCGATATTTAGATAAACGGTCAGAATACGCTTTTTGCTCCAGACCGTTTCCATTCCCAGGGTGAGCCCCGCTTCCAACCCTTTTCGCACCCAGCTTCGGCCATCCCACAGGAACAGGTTTTTTGCCGTCTGCTGCGACAGCGTTGATGCACCGCGCACGCGGTTTTCATGACGTTCATTGTGGGCCAGCGCCTTTTCAATCGCGGCCACATCGAACCCCCAGTGCTCCGGGAATTTCTGATCTTCCGCCGCGATAACCGCCAGCCCCATGAACGGAGAGATGTCCTCCGTGCTCACCCAGTCAGAATGGGCAACATAGCCGAAATCACCGGAGAACCACGCGCTAAGCTGACGCTCAACCATGACCGCTGAAAACGGTACCGGCAAAATGCTGAACACGGCCAGCCCGCCTCCCCAGAACACCGCCAGCATGAGAAAGGTACGTAGAAGAAGGCGTTTCCCCCATGCGACTGCGGAAAACTGACGCCTCATTCTGTCAGCACCAGCACCCGGGCTACCAGCTTTTCAATGCCCACGGCGGCTTCCGCAATATTCTGCGCCAGCATATACGCGGGCGTGGTGACAACCTTGTTGTCTTCATCCACCACAATGTCATCGACCGGGCACGGAACGTGTTCGCCTCCCATTTCCTCGACAATCTCTGCGGTATCAATATCTGTTCCGATCGTCAGCCGTAACGGGAAATCGAAAATGCTTGGCAGCATGGCCGGTGCGATACAGATAAAGCCCAGCGGCTTGCCCGCCGCATGCATTGCCAGCGTCAGCGCTTTTAAATCAGGGTCCACCCTGCACGCGGCGCCTTCGGCGGCAAAGGTGCTGAGGTTTTTCGCGGCGCCGAAGCCGCCCGGAACAATGAGTGCATCCAGCTCAGCGGCCTCTGCCTGCGCCAGCGGATGAATCTCTCCCCGGGCAATACGCGCGGCTTCAATCAGCACGTTGCGCGTTTCAGCCATCGGCTCACCGGTCAGATGGTTAATCACATCTGCCTGATTTTTATCTGGCGCGAAACAAATAACCTCTGCTTCCTGTTTAGCCAGGGCCAGCAGCGTGATTACGGCTTCATGTATTTCTGAACCATCAAAAACACCGCATCCGCTGAGGACGACACCAATTTTTTTCATCTTGACGATCCTTCTTTGCAACTCGCTGAAGCGCATTAATAATTTTGATTAAAACGCTATGCTTCACACATTTCACTGATTCATGTAACAAACCATTTAAGATTTGCTATCTTATCTGCGTGCGGCCTAAATTTTTCCGGCGGCGCCGATTCGAAAATTACTTTAAAAAACAGGCGCAGCCACGATTTCCCTGGTGTTGGCGCAGTATTCGCGCACCCCGGTCTAGCCGGGGTCATTTTTTTCTGGCGTCCACCCAGGCTTTAAGCACCGCAACGTCGTTCTGCCACTCTTGTTTCATCTCTTCAACCCAATCACCCACGTTATCTTCCCATGCAGGTAAATCAGGCGACTGAATCTGTTGGCCCAGCTGCTGCAGGTGGCGTAATCCGACCGAGCCGGCCGCGCCTTTGATTTTATGCCCTTCTTCGACAATGCCCTTCTGGTCACGCGCCGTCAGGTTTGACTCCAGCACGCTCAGATAGCCCGGCATCATTTTTTCAAACACCGCCAGACCGTCGGTAATCAGTTTCGGGCCCACCAGATCGATGTACTGCTCCAGCATCGCGGTATCGAGTATCGTTTGGGCTTTAGCGCTATCAACAGGCGTCATGGTGCTCTCCTCTTCATCGTGGGTATCCCAGAACTTCTTGATCATGGCGGTCAGAGCAGGCACCGCCAGAGGCTTGCTGAGTACATCGTCCATACCGGCGTCGAGATACTCTTTTTTATCTTTCAGTACGTTCGCCGTCAGCGCCACCAGCGGCGGCAGTTCGTCAGCCGCGTACTGACGCGTCAGCTCACGCGAGATATCCAGCCCGGTCATATCCGGCAACTGGATATCCAGCAGAACGAGGTCATATTCGCCCGGTGTAAACATCTCCAGCGCGGCCTTACCGGTCATCGCGACATCCACGCTGTTGCCCAGTTTTTCCAGCACCGAGCGCGCTACAATCACGTTAAGCTCAATATCCTCCACCAGCAGGACGTGCAGCGCAGGTAGCGGCATATCGTCGTTTTCAAAGGTATCCTCTACCTCTTCCGCAACCGCCGGCGCATGCACCGTCAGCGTGAAGGTTGACCCTTTGCCTGCCTGGCTGGCAACGGTGATGTCACCGCCCATGCTCTTCGCCAGCCGTTTAGACACAGCCAGGCCAATCCCAGTGCCGGTGGCCGGTTTTCCGCCGTTGCTGTCCTTCACCTGGTAGTACATCGCGAAAATTTTGTCCTGCTCCTCCTGCGGAATGCCAATCCCGGAATCCTCCACCTCGAAGTGCAGCATGTCACCTTCGTCATAGCGGATACGCACCGCCACCTGCCCCTTCTGGGTAAATTTCACCGCGTTGCTGATGAGGTTCCACAGGATCTGACGCAGCCGCGTGCCGTCGGTAACGACCTTATGCGGCAGCGGCAGGGTGGGCTCCATGACAAAATTCAGCCCCTTCTGCTGCGCCTGCAGACCAGACAAGTTTTCCAGATCAGCAAGGAAGCTGGTGAAATCAACCGGCTGGTTATCAAGCTGAACCTTACGGCGCTCCATTTTATCCATATCAATAATATCGTTGAAAATATTACCCAGCGTGACCGCCGAGACATGGATAGTCTTGAGGTATTTTTCCTGCTCTGCGGTCAGGTCGGTGTCGAGCAGAATGCGGCTCAGCCCCACAATGCCGTTGAGCGGCGTACGCAGCTCGTGGCTGATGGTGGAGATAAAGGTGGTCTTGTCTCGGCTGGCGCGCTCCAGCGCGTCCTGATAGCGCTTACGCTCGGTGATATCACGGCCGAAGCCCATCAGGCCGTGGCGCTTCCCGACGCGGTCATAGTACGGTACCTTACGGATCTCAAAACAGGCTTTGCGTCCGTCCGGGTAATCCAGCCACTGTTCGTAGGTCAGCGAGACGTTATGGCGGAACACTTTTTCGTCCGTCTCCATGACCTTGGCGGCCGCCTCTTCGGAGTAAACGTCCTGCGGCTTCAGGTGAATCAGCTGCTTCTCGCTTTTCCCGGTCAGGAGCTCCATCGCCCGGTTACAGCCGGAAAACTCTTTATCTTCGTTACGGTAGAACACCAGATCCGGCGACGCGTCCAGGAACGAACGCAGGAAGGAGGATTGCTGCTCAAGCTGGATCTGCGTCACCTCGCGCTCTTTCATTTCGATTTTCAGCTGTTCCAGCGTGGCCTGACGCTCGGCCTCCGCCTTCTCACGATCTGAAATTTCCTGATTCAGCTGCGCGATGTTGTCTTTAAGCTGAACGTTGAGCTTCAGGTCACGCTCGCGCATCTCCTCAAGCTTATCGACCAGTTTTGATAAGCGCTGACGGGACTCCTCCAGCTGTTCAACCACCACGGAAAGGAAATAGACCGCCCAGGGGGTAATGAGCAAGCCAAAGAAGATAGAGCGGATGACGTCGATACTCTCGACCTGGCCATGCAGAACCATGGTGACGGCCATTTGCACGACAATGGCCAGAACGACCAGCGCCAGCGCCAGCAGCATGGAGAAACGCACCAGCCCAAGCTTCATCATCAGGTCGACGTAGTACTGGGCAAGCATTCGAATTTGCTTCATAGAGGATCCCTTCACGACTTTATCGCTCAATAATACTCAAATTCGAGGCGGGACGTTGAGGGTTGTGAGAAAAAGTGCGGGGTGAAACAGGAGATTAGCCTCGCCTCCGGTTCAGCGGAGGCGAGGAGAGGTCAATCAGGAGCGTTTCAGCAGCAGCCAGAGGCTGATCAGGAGGAAACTGGCGCTCGGCAGCAGCGCACCAATAATCGGTGGGATGCCATAAACCAGCGTCAGCGGACCGAAGATCTGATCAAGAACGTAGAACACAAAGCCGAAGCTGATACCGGTCACGACGCGCACGCCCATCGGCACGCTACGCAGCGGGCCAAAGATAAACGACAGCGCCATCAGCATCATCACCGCCACGGACATCGGCTGGAAGATTTTGCTCCACATGTTGAGCTGATAGCGCCCGGCATCCTGCCCGCTCGACTTCAGGTACTTCACATAGTTGTGCAAGCCGCTGATAGAGAGCGCGTCAGGATCCAGCGCCACAACCCCGAGCTTATCCGGCGTGAGGTTAGTCTTCCATGTGCCGGATACCGTCTGCGAACCGGTGATCTGCTTTGGATCGGTCAGGTCAGATTCATCAACCTGCGACAAACGCCACTGTTTATGTTCAGCGTCAAACTTGGCCGAAGAGGCGTGTCGGACAGACTCCAGACGGCGCTGGTCATTGAAAGCATAGATGCTCACCCCGCCCAGTTCATCATTACCCTTTACCCGTTCGATGTAGACGAAGTTTTTACCGTCTTTCGCCCATAAACCTTGCTGAGTCGAGAGCAGTGAACCGCCGTACATTGCCTGAGCACGATAGTTACGCGCCATCTGCTCACCCTGCGGTGCCACCCACTCGCCAATCGCCATGGTCAACAGCACCAGCGGGATTGCGGTTTTCATTACCGACAGCGCAACTTGCATGCGGGTAAAGCCCGAGGCCTGCATAACGACCAGCTCACTGCGCTGCGCCAGCATTCCCAGCCCCAGCAGAGCGCCCAGCAGGGCCGCCATCGGGAAGAAGATCTGCACATCTTTTGGCACGCTGAGCAGGGTGTACATCCCCGCCCCCATCGCGTCATAGCTGCCCTGCCCGGCTTTTTTCAGCTGATCGACAAATTTGATAATGCCGGAAAGCGACACCAGCATGAACAACGTCATCATGATGGTGGTAAAAATGGTTTTACCGATATAGCGATCAAGAACGCCAAACGCCTGCATTAGATGGCTCCTTTACGCGAGAATCGGGCACGTATGCGGCGCACAGGCACCGTATCCCACAGGTTTAATCCCAGCGCCAGTAAGATGTACAGGCTGTTAACGAACCACGTCCAGACCATCGGATCCAACTTACCCTTCGCGCCGTTAGAGCGAATCGAGGTTTGCAGCAGGAAATAGATCAGGTAAAGCAGCATCGCTGGCAGCATAGAGAGCACACGGCCCTGGCGCGGGTTCACCACGCTCAGCGGAACGACAATCAATGCCATCATAAACACGGTGAATACGAGCGTAATACGCCAGTGGAATTCAGCACGCGCTCTGTCGGTATCGGTGTTCCACAGCGTACGCATATCCATTTGCTCGGTATCCGTTGGATCGAGCGCTACCGCCTGATGGCCGATAATAGCCTGATAGTTCTGGAAATCCGTAATACGGAAGTCGCGCAGCATCGCGGTGCCTTCGAAACGGGTGCCTTTGTTCAGCGTGACTATCTGAGAACCGTCTTTGCGCTGAGCGAGCTGGCCCGAGTCGGCAACCACGACTGACGGACGCGCGTTACCTTTGGGACGCAGCTGCGCCAGGAATACATCGTTGAATTTACTGCCGTCAACGCTCTCAATAAACAGCACGGAGTTTCCGTCAGTTGCCTGCTGGAACTGACCCTGCGCGAGCGCCGCCATACCGGGGTTTGCTTTCGCCTCGGCCAGCACTTCGTCCTGATGACGGGAAGACATAGGGCCCGCCCACATTACATTCACCGCCGCAACAATGCCCGTGAACAGCGCCAGTATCATCGCCGCTTTCACCAGTACGGCTTTACTCAGGCCGCAGGCATGCATCACCGTGATTTCACTCTCGGTATACAGCTTACCGAGCGTCATGAGCAGGCCGAGGAATAGGCTCAGCGGCAGAATAAGCTGCGCCATTTCCGGGATCCCCAGACCAAGCAGGGAAAGCACCAGATTCGTTGGAATTTCGCCGTCAACGGCCGCACCGAGGATCTTAACCAGCTTCTGACAGAAAAAAATCAGCAGCAGGATGAAGAGGATCGCCAGTTGGCTTTTGAGCGTCTCCCGCACCAGATATCTTATGATTATCACTTTAAATACGCCCGTAAAAACCCGTCTCTTTGCAGGAATTTCGCTTGTTTCATGGCTTAAACGTCATTTATTCTCTTGAGTCGTCGAAATCATCGCTAAGATTAAAACATCCAGCGGATTCACGCTTCAGGACTTTTTCTGACGTGTCGAAACCGTAGTAACGTAAGATTAACACGAAGTCACCACAACAGCGGACATGAGTTACGAAAGGTTTCAATTCTATCTGTAGCAGCCGCCGTTGTCTTTAAGATTCAGGAGCGTAGTGCATGGAGTTCAGTGTAAAAAGCGGTAGCCCGGAGAAACAGCGGAGTGCCTGCATCGTTGTGGGCGTCTTTGAACCGCGCCGACTCTCCCCGATCGCCGAGCAACTCGATAAAATCAGTGACGGCTATATCAGCGCCCTGCTGCGCCGTGGCGAACTGGAAGGCAAACCTGGGCAGACGCTGTTACTGCACCATGTTCCGAACGTCCTGTCAGAGCGTATTCTGCTGATTGGCTGCGGCAAAGAGCGCGAGCTGGATGAGCGCCAGTATAAACAGGTCATTCAGAAAACCATTAATACGCTGAATGATACCGGTTCAATGGAAGCCGTCTGCTTCCTGACCGAGCTGCACGTCAAAGGCCGTAACACCTACTGGAAAGTACGTCAGGCAGTCGAAACCGCAAAAGAGAGCCTGTACAGCTTCGATCAGCTTAAGACCAACAAAAGCGAGCCGCGTCGTCCGCTGCGCAAAATGGTCTTTAACGTACCAACCCGTCGCGAACTGACCAGCGGAGAGCGCGCCATCCAGCATGGCCTGGCGATTGCCGCCGGCATTAAAGCGGCAAAAGATCTCGGCAACATGCCGCCAAACATCTGTAACGCCGCCTACCTCGCCTCTCAGGCGCGCCAGCTGGCTGATTCCTACAGCAAAAACGTCATCACCCGCGTTATCGGCGAACAGCAGATGAAAGAGCTGGGCATGCACTCGTATCTGGCGGTAGGTAACGGCTCGCAGAACGAATCCCTGATGTCGGTCATCGAATACAAAGGTAACCCGTCCGAAGATGCGCGCCCTATCGTTCTGGTTGGTAAAGGCCTGACCTTCGACTCCGGCGGTATCTCCATCAAGCCTGCCGAAGGCATGGACGAGATGAAGTACGACATGTGCGGCGCGGCGGCAGTTTACGGCGTGATGCGCATGGTCGCGGAACTTCAGCTACCGATTAACGTCACTGGCGTGCTGGCAGGCTGCGAAAACATGCCTGGCGGTCGCGCGTACCGTCCGGGTGACGTCCTGACCACCATGTCCGGGCAGACCGTTGAGGTGCTGAACACCGACGCCGAAGGCCGTCTGGTGCTGTGCGACGTACTGACCTACGTTGAGCGCTTCGAGCCTGAAGCGGTGATTGACGTGGCAACCCTGACCGGTGCCTGCGTGATTGCCCTGGGCCACCACATCACCGGCCTGATGTCGAACCACAACCCGCTGGCGCACGAGCTTATCGGCGCGTCTGAGCAGGCTGGCGATCGCGCATGGCGCCTGCCGCTGGGTGACGAGTATCAGGAACAGCTGGAGTCTAACTTTGCGGATATGGCGAACATTGGCGGTCGTCCTGGCGGGGCTATCACCGCGGGCTGCTTCCTGGCGCGCTTCACCCGCAAGTACAACTGGGCGCACCTGGACATCGCCGGCACCGCATGGCGCTCCGGTAAAGCCAAAGGCGCAACCGGTCGTCCGGTGGCGCTGCTGTCGCAGTTCCTGCTGAACCGTGCGGGTTTTAACGGCGACGAGTAAGCCAAAACGGCAGTAAACCGTAGGCCGGGTAAGGCGAAGCCGCCACCCGGCTTAAGCATTTAAAGTGAGCACAAGAAGCCCCATATATGAAGAATGCAACGTTCTACCTTCTGGACAACGACGCCCATCAGGATGGCCTCAGCGCCGTTGAACAGCTGGTGTGTGAAATTGCCGCAGAACGTTGGCGCGCAGGTAAACGCGTTCTGATTGCCTGTGAAGATGAACAGCAGGCGATTCGCCTGGATGAAGCGCTGTGGGCGCGCCCGCCGGAGAGCTTTGTGCCGCACAACCTGTCGGGCGAAGGTCCGCGAGGCGGGGCCCCGGTCGAAATAGCTTGGCCGCAAAAGCGCAACAGCAGCGCGCGCGATATTCTCATTAGCCTGCGGACAGACTTTGCAGATTTTGCCACTGCTTTCACAGAAGTGGTAGACTTTGTCCCTTACGAAGAATCCTTGAAACAACTGGCGCGCGAACGCTATAAAGCGTACCGCCTGGCTGGTTTTAACCTGAATACGGCAACCTGGAAATAATGGAAAAGACATATAACCCACGCGATATCGAACAGCCGCTTTACGAGCACTGGGAACAGCAGGGCTATTTCAAGCCTAACGGCGATGAAAGCAAAGAGTCCTTCTGCATCATGATCCCGCCGCCGAACGTCACCGGCAGTTTGCATATGGGGCATGCTTTCCAGCAGACCATCATGGACACCATGATCCGCTACCAGCGCATGCAGGGCAAAAACACCCTGTGGCAGGCGGGAACTGACCACGCGGGTATCGCGACCCAGATGGTGGTTGAGCGTAAAATTGCCGCTGAAGAAGGTAAAACCCGTCACGACTACGGTCGCGATGCGTTCATCGACAAAATCTGGCAGTGGAAGGCGGAATCCGGCGGCACCATTACCCGTCAGATGCGCCGTCTCGGCAACTCCGTGGACTGGGAGCGCGAGCGCTTCACCATGGACGAAGGCCTGTCCAACGCCGTGAAAGAAGTCTTCGTGCGCCTGTATAAAGAAGACCTGATTTACCGCGGCAAACGCCTGGTCAACTGGGATCCGAAACTGCGCACCGCCATCTCTGACCTGGAAGTGGAAAACCGCGAGTCCAAAGGCTCCATGTGGCACATCCGCTACCCGCTGGCCGACGGCGCAAAAACCGCAGACGGTAAAGATTACCTGGTGGTTGCCACCACTCGTCCGGAAACCCTGCTGGGCGATACCGGCGTGGCCGTTAACCCGGAAGATCCGCGTTATAAAGACCTGATCGGTAAATTCGTGGTGCTGCCGCTGGTAAACCGCCGTATTCCAATTGTGGGCGACGAACACGCCGACATGGAAAAAGGCACCGGCTGCGTAAAAATCACCCCTGCGCACGACTTTAACGACTATGAAGTCGGTCGTCGTCACGCCCTGCCGATGATCAACATTCTGACCTTTGACGGTGATATCCGTGAAAGCGCAGAAGTATACGACACCAAAGGCAACGAATCCGACGTCTACTCCAGCGAGATCCCGGCTGAGTTCCAGAAGCTGGAGCGCTTTGCCGCGCGTAAAGCGATTGTGGCTGCCGTTGACGCACTGGGCCTGCTGGAAGAGATCAAACCTCACGATCTGACCGTGCCGTACGGCGACCGTGGCGGCGTGGTTATCGAGCCAATGCTGACCGACCAGTGGTACGTGCGTGCCGACGTGCTGGCGAAACCGGCTGTTGAAGCGGTTGAGAACGGCAGCATTCAGTTCGTGCCGAAGCAGTACGAAAACATGTACTTCTCCTGGATGCGCGACATTCAGGACTGGTGTATCTCCCGTCAGCTGTGGTGGGGTCACCGTATCCCGGCATGGTACGACAACGAAGGCAACGTTTATGTTGGCCGTAGCGAAGACGAAGTGCGTCAGGAAAACAACCTGAGCGCGGACGTTGCCCTGCGTCAGGACGAAGACGTGCTGGACACCTGGTTTTCCTCCGCACTGTGGACCTTCTCCACCCTTGGCTGGCCTGAGAACACCGACGCGCTGCGTCAGTTCCACCCAACCAGCGTAATGGTCTCCGGCTTCGACATTATCTTCTTCTGGATTGCCCGCATGATCATGATGACCATGCACTTCATCAAAGACGAAGACGGCAAGCCGCAGGTTCCGTTCCATACCGTCTACATGACCGGTCTGATCCGCGACGACGAAGGCCAGAAGATGTCCAAATCCAAGGGTAACGTCATTGACCCACTGGATATGGTTGACGGTATTTCTCTGGAAGAGCTGCTGGAAAAACGCACCGGCAATATGATGCAGCCGCAGCTGGCGGAGAAAATCCGCAAGCGCACCGAGAAGCAGTTCCCGAACGGAATTGAGGCTCACGGTACAGACGCCCTGCGCTTCACCCTGGCGGCGCTGGCCTCGACCGGCCGCGACATCAACTGGGACATGAAGCGTCTGGAAGGTTACCGTAACTTCTGTAACAAGCTGTGGAACGCCAGCCGCTTCGTGCTGATGAACACCGAAGATCAGGACTGCGGCTTCAACGGCGGCGAAATGACCCTGTCTCTGGCGGACCGTTGGATCCTGGCGGAATTCAACCAGACGGTGAAAGCGTTCCGCGAGGCGCTGGACAGCTACCGCTTCGATATCGCGGCGGGCATCCTGTACGAATTCACCTGGAACCAGTTCTGCGACTGGTATCTGGAGCTGGCGAAGCCGGTAATGAACGGCGGCACTGAAGCGGAGCTGCGCGGCACGCGCAACACGCTGATTACCGTTCTGGAAGGTCTGCTGCGCCTGGCGCATCCGGTCATTCCATTCATCACCGAAACCATCTGGCAGCGCGTGAAGGTCATTGCGGGCATCAACGCCGATACCATCATGCTGCAGCCGTTCCCTGCATTCGATGTGGCTAAAGTTGATGAAGCGGCGTCTGCGGATACCGAGTGGCTGAAACAGGCGATCGTTGCGGTACGTAACATCCGTGCTGAAATGAACATTGCCCCGGGCAAACCGCTTGAGCTGCTGCTGCGCGGCTGCAGCGAGGCTGCCGTTCGTCGCGTCACCGAGAACAACACCTTCCTGAAAACCATGGCGCGTCTGGAAAGCATCACCGTGCTGCCTGCGGATGACAAAGGTCCGGTTTCCGTGACCAAAATCATCGACGGCGCCGAGCTGCTGATCCCGATGGCAGGTCTGATCGACAAAGACGCCGAGCTGGCGCGTCTGGCGAAAGAAGTGGCGAAAGTCGACGTGGAAATTGGCAAAATCGAAAGCAAGCTGGCGAACGAAGGCTTTGTCGCCCGCGCGCCGGAAGCGGTCATCGCCAAAGAGCGTGAGCGTCTGGTTGCCTTCGCCGATGCGAAGACCAAGCTGATCGAGCAGCAGGCGGTTATTGCAGCCCTGTAATGCTTTACCCCTTACGCTTCAGGGCGTAAGGGGTACCCTTCCTGAAAACTCCTCGCTTGCACTCCCTTTTCTGCGGTGCTATTAACAGCAACTGTGTGTCAATTTTTGTAATGAGTAATGCTATGAGCGTGATTACCCCCGTCGCGGCGACGATGCGTCGGATCACTGAGCAGGACAATCCGGCTATCGCCGCCGTTATCCGCACCGTTTCTGCAGAGTATGGGCTGACAGCGGATAAAGGTTATACCGTTGCGGACCCGAATCTTGATGAACTGTTTAAGCTGTACAGCCAGCCGGGTCACGCCTACTGGGTGATTGAGCAGGACGGACAGGTTGTGGGCGGCGGCGGCGTTGCGCCACTGAGCTGCAGCGAGCCAGATATCTGCGAGCTGCAGAAAATGTATTTCCTGCCTTCCGTACGCGGGCAAGGCCTGGCGAAAAAGCTGGCGCTGGTCGCTCTGGAACACGCGCGCGCTCATGGGTTTAAACGCTGTTACCTCGAAACCACCGCCTTCCTCAAAGAGGCCATCGGCCTGTATGAACATCTGGGCTTTGAGCATATCGATGCGCCGCTGGGCTGTACCGGCCATGTTGACTGCGAAGTCAGGATGCTGAAAAGTCTGTAATTTTCGTTCCTGCCCTCTTCTGTTAAGCGGCTGTAAACTGAATGCTCTACACTCTCAGTTCACACCACAACGGGGGAAACACGATGTCGAAGATAAAAAGCTACGCCGCACCGCAGGCGGGTGCAGAACTTGAGCTGTACGAGTACGATGCGGGCGAACTAAAAGCAGAAGACGTCGAAGTACAGGTTGATTACTGCGGGGTCTGCCACTCGGATCTCTCGATGATCGACAACGAATGGGGCTTTTCCAGCTATCCGCTGGTTGCCGGGCACGAAGTCATTGGCCGCGTCGTGGCGCTCGGTAGCGCCGCGCAGGACAAAGGGCTGAAAGTGGGCCAGCGCGTAGGCATTGGCTGGACAGCACGCAGCTGTGGTCACTGCGATGCCTGTATCAGCGGCAACCAGATCAACTGCCTTGAGGGCGCGGTACCCACCATCCTGAATAAAGGCGGCTTCGCCGACAAGCTGCGCGCCGACTGGCAATGGGTCATCCCGCTGCCGGACAGCATTGATATCGAATCCGCCGGTCCGCTGCTGTGTGGCGGCATCACCGTCTTTAAGCCCCTGCTGATGCACCATATCACCGCCACCAGCCGCGTGGGCGTGATTGGAATCGGCGGTCTGGGCCATATCGCCATCAAGCTGCTGCATGCGATGGGCTGTGAAGTCACGGCGTTCAGCTCGAACCCGGCAAAAGAGAAAGAGGTGCTGGCGATGGGCGCGGATAAAGTGGTAAACAGCCGCGATCCTGAAGCGCTGAACGCGCTGGCAGGTCAGTTTGACCTGATCATCAACACCGTGAACGTCGATCTCGACTGGCAGCCGTACTTTGAAGCACTGGCCTACGGCGGTAACTTCCACACCGTAGGTGCTGTGATGAAGCCGCTGCCGGTTCCGGCCTTTACCCTGATCGGCGGGGATCGCAGCGTGTCAGGCTCCGCGACCGGTACACCGTACGAGCTGCGCAAGCTGATGAAGTTTGCCGGACGCACTAAAGTGGCCCCCACCACCGAACTGTATCCCATGTCGAAAATCAACGAAGCGATCCAGCACGTGCGTGACGGCAAAGCCCGCTACCGCGTGGTGTTGAAAGCGGATTTCTGATCTGAATGTGCCGGGTGGCGGCTTCGCCTTACCCGGCCTACTTAAGTTACTGCGCCAATATGTTAAACACTTCCGCTACCGCGACCGCCCCCGGGTCCATTACCCCGTCCAGATTCTCTTTATTCACATACGATGAGCGCCCCGCACCGGCTTTCTGCATTTTCGCCGTTGCCTCTGCCCCCTTCTGTGCCGCCTGCGCCGCTGACTGAAGATCCTTTTTCTGCAATGCCTCCAGCGCCGGCTGCAGCGCGTCGATCAGGGTACGATCGCCGAGATCTGCCCCACCGTACTGCTTCATTTGCGCCAGCCCGCTGAGCAATGCCTCGGGTAGCGACTGACCATCGTGAAGCTTTTGCCCCGCCGCGGTAAAGAAGATCGACATCAGCACCCCGCTCGATCCGCCCATCACCGTGGCCAGCCGCTCGCCCACCAGCAGCAGAAGCTTAGGCACATCATTAAGCGGAAGCGCGTTCTCCTCCAGGCGCTGCGCAATATCCCGCGCCCCTTGCGCAAAGGTGGAGCCGGTATCGCCGTCGCCCACTTTGGCATCCAGCGCGTTCAGGCGGTTTTCCAGCTGTATGAGCGTCTTCGTCACCCGTGAAACAGACTCCTTCACCTGCGGGTTTTCAGATGGGGTATATTCCACGCGATCGTGAATAGCGCTTTGCGGAACGGTACGCAGGGGGGCAAACGCCACGGGTTTTTGCCAGCCCAGCGTTTCCACCTCTTCATGCAGCGCTTTCTCGAACAGGTCGTTGAGCTTCAGCAGCGTCAGAGAAAAGCCCTTCATGTCCAGGGCGCTCACCAGCGGTGCCGGGCCAATAAGATAAGCAATGTTCTCTTTCAGCGCCGAGTGAGCCAACTCTTTGGTCAGCAACGCCATTTCCAGCGCCGAGACGCCGCCGAGGTTGTTAATCAGCACCGCGAAACGCCCCTCGCCCGCCTGCGCTTTGAGCGGGGTAACCAGCGTGTCGATAATCGCTTTGCTGTTTTGCGTATCAACTACCGAGGCCCCCGGCTCCCCGTGGATCCCCAGCCCCAGTTCGACATGGCCCTGCTTGATGCGCCCCTCTTCATCGTCGCTGCCCGGCAGGTTACAGGTTTGCATCGCAACGCCCAGGCTCCAGAGGTTATCGCAGGCCTGCTGCGCAATATCCCGCACCTCGCTCAGGGATTTTCCGTGCTCCGCGGCATAGCCCGCAATCTTATGCACCAGCGCCGTACCGGCAATGCCGCGCGGCTGCTTGTTGTCGGGCAGCGCGATATCGTCCGCCACAATCACCATCTCGACCTTCAGGCCGTAGCGTTTGGCCTTTTCTGCCGCCAGACCAAAGTTCAGGCGATCGCCGGTGTAGTTTTTGACGATCAGCAGACAGCCGCGATCGCCCGTCACCGCCACAATGGCATTCAGTACCGCATCCACGCTCGGGGAGGCGAACAGATCGCCACAGACTGCCGCCGTCAGCATGCCTTTACCGACAAATCCGGCGTGTGCAGGTTCGTGCCCGGAGCCACCGCCGGAGATCACCGCCACGCGGCTTTTATCCCAGTCGCCGCGTGCCACTACGCGGATAGCCGGATCGATATCGAGCTTGACGAGATTCGCGTTTGGCGCAGAAAGGAGTATGCCTTCAATGGCATCGTTGACCAGCTGTTTGCGATCGTTAAAGAAGAATCTGGACATAGTTTCCCACTATTTTGTGAACCGTATGCAAAAGCATAGTCCGCGCTGGATAATGCGCCGCAAAGTCAGGAATTTACTTAACCAAATTGCTATCAGGTTGCCTATACTCCACCCAGGACTAAGAGAGGAAGCGCATCATGAGTACACCATTGTTAATTGCCCGGACGCTGGAAAAAGAGCTGTATTTACTGCCCGCGATGGCGAACCGCCACGGCCTGATCACCGGTGCGACCGGGACGGGGAAAACCGTGACCTTACAGAAGCTGGCGGAGTCACTTTCAGAGATTGGCGTGCCGGTCTTTATGGCTGACGTGAAGGGCGATTTAACCGGCGTGGCTCAGGAGGGTACTGCTTCTGAAAAACTGCTTGAGAGGCTGAAGAATATTGGCATCAAGAACTGGACGCCGCACGGCAACCCGGTGGTGGTCTGGGATATCTTCGGTGAGAAAGGCCATCCGGTGCGCGCCACCGTCTCCGATCTCGGCCCGCTGCTGCTGGCCCGCCTGCTCAACCTTAACGACGTGCAGTCCGGGGTGCTGAATATCATCTTCCGCATTGCCGACGATCAGGGGCTGCTGCTGCTTGACTTCAAGGATCTGCGAGCCATTACCCAGTATATCGGCGATAACGCCAAATCCTTCCAGAACCAGTACGGCAATATCAGCAGCGCCTCTGTCGGGGCCATTCAGCGTGGGCTTCTGACCCTGGAGCAACAGGGTGCCGAGCACTTCTTCGGCGAGCCGATGCTGGATATCAAAGACTGGATGCGTACCGACAGCAATGGCAAAGGCGTCATCAACATTCTGAGCTCTGAAAAGCTCTACCAGATGCCGAAGCTTTACGCCGCCAGCCTGCTGTGGATGCTCTCCGAACTGTACGAGCAGCTACCGGAAGCGGGCGATCTGGAAAAACCAAAACTGGTCTTCTTCTTCGACGAAGCGCATCTGCTGTTTAACGACGCACCGCAGGTGCTGCTGGATAAAATTGAACAGGTCATCCGCCTGATCCGCTCCAAAGGGGTTGGCGTCTGGTTTGTGTCGCAAAACCCGTCGGATATCCCGGATAACGTGCTTGGCCAGCTCGGTAACCGCGTGCAGCACGCCCTGCGCGCCTTTACGCCGAAGGATCAGAAAGCGGTGAAAGCCGCCGCGCAAACCATGCGTGCCAATCCGGCCTTTGATACCGAAGCGGCGATTCAGGCGCTGGGCACCGGTGAAGCGCTGATCTCGTTCCTTGATGCGAAGGGCAGCCCCTCCATCGTGGAGCGCGCGATGGTGATCGCGCCCTGCTCGCGCATGGGGCCCGTTACTGACGATGAACGTAACGGCCTGATTAACCACTCCCCGGTTTACGGGAAGTACGAAGACGAGGTGGATCGCGAGTCCGCGTTTGAGATGCTGCAAAAAGGGGTGCAGGCGACAACCGAATCGCAGGATGCGCCTGCCGCTAAAGGGCAGTCTGTCGCCGTGGATGACGGTATTCTCGGGGGGCTCAAAGACATCCTGTTCGGCAGTACCGGGCCGCGCGGCGGCAAGCGCGACGGCGTGGTACAGACCATGGCGAAAAGCGCGGCGCGGCAGGTTACCAATCAGATAGTGCGCGGCATGCTGGGAAGTCTGTTAGGGGGACGTCGCCGGTAGACGGGGGACCCAGGGGCGGCCAAGCGCCGCCCCCTGCACGCCATTCTCCTGCAGATAGCGGTCGATTTCCACCATCCCCGTCCAGCGGTTCTCGCACCAGAGCGGTGCCAGAAGCGTTGGACGGCGGGCGCTGGCGGAGATACGGTGGTAAACAATCTCCGGCGGTGTGTGACGAATCATCTCCCCCGCCGTCACCGTATATTCCTCAAGCTCAATACCGCTTAACCGCCCGGCCTTCCAGGCTTTCGCCATAATGCTTCCCGTAACGATATGCAGGGGATGCAGTTTGATGCCGTCCACGCCGGTTTCAACCACCTTTTCCAGCGTCTCCAGGCCGTGCTGTCGACCTTCACCAGGCAAGCCGACAATCAGATGCGAGCAGACTTTTAACCCGCGCTCGCGGGCCAGCCGCGCGGTGCGCTGGTAGCAGGCGAAATCATGTCCACGATTAATGCGGTGCAGGGTTTTGTCATGTGCAGTCTGCAGGCCCAGCTCCAGCCAGATCTCGTAGCCCTGCTCTTTGTACTCGCTGAGCAGATCCAGCACCGCGTCCGGCACGCAGTCCGGGCGCGTGCCAACGCATAGCCCGACAATATTGGCCTGCATGACCGCCTGCTGATACATGGAACGCAGCACCTGCACCTCCGCCCACGTGCTGGTGTAGGCCTGGAAATAGGCCAGATACTGCTTTGCACGGTTGACCAGGCTGGCCTGGTGCGCGAGTTGTTCCGCGATAGAGTGATGCTGCTGGGCCTCGTCAGCAAAGGACGCAACGTTACAGAAGGTACAGCCGCCGCGCCCGATGGTGCCGTCGCGATTCGGGCAGCTAAAGCCGCCGTGCAGCGTCAGCTTATGAACCTTTTGGCCGTATCGCTGCAAAAGATCCCCACCAAACATATTGACTAATTTCTGTAACTGCATAATCTGATAGACCGTCCCGAAGAAAGGGGACAAGCCTGCCATTTTTAGCCTCTGTCGGCGATGACCTGGATCAATCGCCCTGGACGGCCTTTATCTATATGAATAAATACTCAGGATTACTGCAATTTCATTCACGCTATCTGTGATTACTTTTCCTTATGTTCTGACTGTTTTTTTCATTTATAGCGGCAACACTGAAAAACAGTGATTTTATGCGGGTTTGAATACGCCACCAGATTATTGTTCTGCTATAAATCAGCATTTCAGCACGCTGCATCAATAATACCGCTTTCATATAGTGAGTCAGATCACACTCCTTCACGGCTCTCCAGGCCTTTAGATGGTTATAAAAATAGTTAAATAGCCTTTAAAAACAAATAGATGATCACCCCTTAGCACATATTTGTATAAATAAGATTGCCATTTGACCTGTGTACCAATTCCCGATAAGTTGGAAATCCGCTGGAAGCTTTCTGGATGAGCGGCCTGCTCATCATATTTATGCAGTAATTGAGATTCCCTCTGAAGCAAGTCCTCAAACTTGTTTACCTGCGCGAAAGGATGAAAAAGAGGGCGAATGCGAGGTCCGCGTATGAAACGCAAACCCCGTCGCCATGCTCTTTCTGCGCCTGTGCGCCACGGTAAAGTTCAGTGGGAAGCCCGACGAGCCTGGGGAGGTTCACTGATATGTTGTACGATAAATCCCTTGAGAAGGATAACTGTGGTTTCGGCCTGATCGCCCACATAGAAGGCGAACCTAGCCACAAGGTAGTGCGTACTGCTATTCACGCACTGGCCCGAATGCAGCACCGTGGCGCTATTCTTGCCGATGGTAAAACCGGCGACGGTTGCGGCCTGCTGCTGCAAAAACCGGATCGTTTCTTCCGCATCGTGTCGGAAGAGCGCGGCTGGCGTTTAGCCAAAAACTACGCCGTCGGTATGCTGTTCCTGAACCAGGATCCTGAAAAGGCTGCAGCTTCACGCCGCATCGTCGAAGAAGAACTTCAGCGTGAAACCCTGTCGATTGTCGGCTGGCGCGATGTGCCAACCAACGAAGGGGTGCTCGGTGAAATCGCCCTCTCCTCGCTGCCTCGCATTGAGCAGATTTTCGTTAACGCACCTGCGGGCTGGCGTCCGCGCGATATGGAACGCCGTCTGTTTATTGCCCGCCGCCGCATCGAAAAACGCCTCCAGGACGATAAAGAGTTCTACGTGTGTAGCCTCTCGAACCTGGTCAACATCTATAAAGGTCTGTGTATGCCGGCTGACCTGCCGCGCTTCTACCTGGACCTGGCGGACCTGCGTCTGGAATCGGCCATTTGCCTGTTCCACCAGCGCTTCTCCACCAACACCGTGCCACGCTGGCCGCTGGCGCAGCCGTTCCGCTATCTGGCGCATAACGGCGAGATCAACACCATCACCGGTAACCGCCAGTGGGCACGCGCCCGTACCTATAAGTTCCAGACCCCACTGATCCCTGACCTGCACGATGCCGCACCGTTCGTGAACGAAACCGGCTCGGACTCCAGCTCAATGGATAACATGCTGGAACTGCTGCTGGCGGGCGGGATGGATATCGTGCGCGCCATGCGTCTGCTGGTGCCACCGGCCTGGCAGAACAACCCGGACATGGATCCTGAGCTGCGCGCGTTCTTCGACTTTAACTCCATGCACATGGAGCCGTGGGACGGCCCGGCGGGCATCGTCATGTCCGACGGCCGCTTTGCTGCCTGTAACCTCGACCGTAACGGTCTGCGTCCGGCGCGCTACGTCATCACCAAAGACAAGCTCATCACCTGCGCCTCTGAAGTCGGTATCTGGGATTACCAGCCTGACGAAGTGGTTGAGAAAGGCCGCGTAGGCCCGGGCGAGCTCATGGTGATCGACACCCGCGGCGGCCGCATTCTGCACTCCGCCGAAACCGACAACGATCTGAAGAGCCGCCACCCCTACAAAGAGTGGATGGCGAAAAACGTGCGTCGTCTGGTGCCATTTGAAGATCTGCCGGACGAAGAGGTGGGCAGCCGCGAGCTGGACGACGATACGCTTGCCAGCTTCCAGAAACAGTTTAACTACAGCGCGGAAGAGCTGGACTCTGTTATTCGCGTACTGGGTGAAAACGGCCAGGAAGCGGTCGGCTCCATGGGCGACGATACCCCGTTTGCCGTGCTCTCCAGCCAGCCACGCATCATTTACGATTACTTCCGTCAGCAGTTCGCGCAGGTCACCAACCCGCCGATCGACCCGCTGCGTGAAGCCCACGTAATGTCGCTGGCGACCAGCATCGGTCGTGAGATGAACGTCTTCTGCGAAGCCGAAGGCCAGGCGCACCGTCTGACCTTTAAATCGCCGATCCTGCTGTACTCCGATTTCAAACAGCTCACCACTATGACCGAGGAGCACTACCGCGCCGACACGCTCGACATTACGTTCGACGTGACCGAAGCGAGCCTCGAAGAGACGGTGAACGCGCTGTGCGACAAAGCCGAGCAGATGGTGCGTAACGGCACCGTGCTGCTGGTGCTGTCTGACCGCAATATCGCCAAAAACCGTCTGCCGGTGCCTGCGCCAATGGCGGTGGGTGCTATCCAGACGCGCCTGGTGGATAAGAGCCTGCGCTGCGACGCTAACATCATTGTTGAAACCGCAAGCGCGCGCGACCCGCACCACTTTGCCGTGCTGTTAGGCTTCGGCGCGACGGCGATCTACCCGTACCTGGCCTACGAAACGCTGGCCCGCCTGGTGGATACCCGCGCGATCGACAAAGATTACCGCACGGTGATGCTGAACTACCGTAACGGCATCAACAAAGGTCTGTACAAGATCATGTCCAAAATGGGCATCTCGACCATTGCCTCCTACCGCTGTTCGAAGCTGTTTGAAGCGGTCGGCCTGCATGATGAGGTCGCCAACCTCTGCTTCCAGGGCGTGGTCAGCCGCATCGGCGGCGCTGGTTTTGCTGACTTCCAGCAGGATCTGGTGAACCTGTCCAAACGCGCCTGGCTGGCACGTAAGCCGCTGGATCAGGGCGGTCTGCTGAAATACGTTCACGGCGGCGAGTACCACGCCTATAACCCTGACGTGGTGCGCACGCTGCAGCAGGCAGTTCAGAGCGGCGAGTACAGCGATTATCAGCAGTACGCCGAGCTGGTGAACAATCGTCCGGCGGCGACGCTGCGCGACCTTATTGCCCTCAATCCGGGCGATGAAGCGGTCAGCATTGACGAGGTTGAACCTGCATCCGAACTGTTTAAACGCTTTGATACCGCGGCGATGTCCATCGGCGCGCTGAGCCCGGAAGCCCACGAAGCGCTGGCGGAAGCCATGAACAGCATCGGCGGCAACTCCAACTCCGGCGAAGGCGGTGAAGACCCGGCGCGTTACGGCACCAACAAAGTGTCTCGTATCAAGCAGGTGGCATCCGGTCGCTTTGGCGTAACGCCTGCGTACCTTGTCAACGCCGACGTGATTCAGATTAAAGTCGCTCAGGGTGCTAAACCGGGCGAAGGCGGTCAGCTGCCGGGTGATAAAGTCACCCCGTACATCGCCAAACTGCGCTATTCCGTGCCGGGCGTGACGCTGATCTCCCCGCCGCCGCACCACGATATCTACTCTATCGAGGACCTGGCGCAGCTGATTTTCGACCTGAAGCAGGTCAACCCGAAGGCGATGATCTCCGTGAAGCTGGTTTCCGAACCGGGCGTCGGCACCATCGCCACCGGCGTGGCGAAAGCCTATGCGGATCTCATTACCATTGCCGGCTACGACGGCGGCACCGGCGCAAGCCCGCTCTCTTCCGTGAAATATGCGGGCTGCCCGTGGGAGCTTGGCCTGGTGGAAACCCAGCAGGCGCTGGTGGCGAACGGCCTGCGTCACAAGATCCGCCTGCAGGTGGACGGTGGTCTGAAAACCGGCCTCGACATCATCAAGGCGGCGATTCTGGGTGCGGAAAGCTTTGGCTTTGGTACCGGCCCGATGGTTGCGCTCGGCTGTAAATACCTGCGTATTTGCCACCTGAACAACTGTGCAACGGGCGTTGCAACCCAGGACGAGAAGCTGCGTAAGAACCACTATCACGGCCTGCCGTTCAAAGTGACCAACTACTTTGACTTCATCGCCCGTGAAACACGCGAGCTGATGGCGCAACTGGGCGTGAAGCGTCTGGTGGACCTGATTGGCCGCACCGACCTGCTGAAAGAGCTGGAAGGCTTCACGGCGAAGCAGCAGAAGCTGGAGCTGAGCAAGCTGCTGGAAACCGCGCAACCGCACCCAGGCAAAGCGGTCTACTGCACCGAGAACAACCCGCCGTTCGATAACGGCGTGCTGAACGCGCAGCTGCTGCAGCAGGCGAAGCCGTACGTGGACGACAAGCAGAGCAAAACGTTCTGGTTTGATATCCGCAACACCGACCGCTCCGTGGGCGCATCCCTCTCCGGTTATATCGCGCAGACGCACGGTGACCAGGGGCTGGCTGCCGACCCAATTACCGCGCACTTCAGCGGTACCGCGGGTCAGAGCTTCGGGGTCTGGAACGCAGGCGGCGTTGAGCTTATCCTTACCGGCGATGCCAACGACTACGTCGGTAAAGGCATGGCAGGCGGTCTGCTGGCGGTGCGTCCTCCGGTCGGCTCAGCCTTCCGCAGCCACGAAGCGAGCATCATCGGTAACACCTGCCTGTACGGCGCGACCGGCGGCCGTCTGTTCGCAGCAGGTCGTGCGGGCGAGCGTTTTGCGGTACGTAACTCCGGTGCCATCACCGTGGTGGAAGGCATTGGCGATAACGGTTGTGAATACATGACGGGCGGGATTGTTTGCGTTCTGGGTAAAACCGGCGTGAACTTCGGCGCTGGCATGACGGGCGGTTTTGCCTACGTACTGGATGAAGACGGTGAGTTCCGCAAGCGCGTGAACCCGGAGCTGGTGGAAGTGCTGGATGTTGATACGCTGGCTATCCATGAAGAACACCTGCGCGGCTTGATTACCGAACACGTGCAGCATACCGGTTCTTCGCGCGGCGAAGAGATCCTGGCGAACTGGCCGGCGTTCTCTGCGAAATTCGCGCTGGTTAAGCCGAAGTCCAGCGATGTTAAAGCCCTGTTGGGTCACCGTAGTCGTAGCGCAGCAGAGCTGCGCGTGCAGGCGCAGTAAGGAATTCAGATGAGCCAGAACGTATACCAGTTTATCGACCTGCAGCGTGTTGATCCGCCAAAGAAACCGCTGAAGATCCGCAAAATTGAATTTGTTGAAATCTATGAGCCGTTTTCAGAAGGCCAGGCCAAAGCACAGGCAGACCGCTGCCTGTCCTGCGGTAACCCTTACTGCGAATGGAAATGTCCGGTGCACAACTACATCCCGAACTGGCTGAAGCTGGCCAACGAAGGGCGTATTTTTGAAGCCGCCGAGCTGTCTCACCAGACCAACACCCTGCCGGAAGTATGCGGTCGCGTGTGTCCTCAGGACCGTCTGTGTGAAGGCTCCTGTACGTTGAACGATGAGTTTGGCGCGGTGACCATCGGCAACATCGAGCGCTATATCAACGATAAAGCGTTCGAAATGGGCTGGCGTCCGGATATGACCGGCGTGCGTCAAACCGACAAGCGCGTGGCCATCATCGGCGCGGGCCCGGCGGGCCTGGCCTGTGCGGACGTCCTGACCCGCAACGGCGTGAAGGCGGTGGTCTTTGACCGTCATCCGGAAATTGGCGGTCTGCTGACCTTCGGTATCCCGGCCTTTAAGCTGGAAAAAGAGGTCATGACCCGCCGCCGTGAAATCTTCACCGGCATGGGCATTGAGTTCAAACTGAACACAGAAGTGGGCCGCGACGTGCAGCTCGACGACCTGCTGAAGGATTACGACGCCGTGTTCCTGGGTGTGGGCACCTATCAGTCCATGCGCGGCGGTCTGGAGAACGAAGACGCGCCGGGCGTATACGACGCGCTGCCGTTCCTGATTGCCAACACCAGGCAGATCATGGGCTACGGTGAAACGGCTGATGAACCATTCATCAGCATGGAAGGCAAACGCGTGGTGGTGCTGGGCGGCGGTGATACCGCGATGGACTGCGTGCGTACCTCCATTCGTCAGAATGCGGCACACGTCATCTGCGCCTACCGTCGTGACGAAGAGAACATGCCGGGCTCGAAACGCGAAGTGAAAAACGCGCGTGAAGAGGGCGTGGAGTTCCAGTTCAACATCCAGCCTCTGGGTATTGAGGTGAATGCCAACGGAAAAGTGAGCGGCGTGAAGATGGCTCGCACGGAGATGGGCGCGCCGGATGCGAAAGGCCGTCGTCGCGCGGAGATCGTGGCAGGCTCTGAGCATGTGATCCCGGCCGATGCCGTGGTGATGGCGTTTGGTTTCCGTCCGCACAGCATGGAGTGGCTGGCGAAGCACAGCGTGGAGCTGGATTCGCAGGGCCGCGTAATCGCGCCAGAAGGTAGTGATAATGCGTTCCAGACCAGCAACCCGAAAATCTTCGCCGGTGGCGATATCGTTCGCGGTTCTGACCTGGTGGTCACGGCGATTGCCGAAGGCCGCAAAGCCGCTGAAGGGATTATGAACTTCCTGGAAGTGTAAAAAAAACAGGCCCGATTGGGCCTGTTTTTTTATTTGACGACACGTAGTGCCGGACGACCACCGCGCGGTGGCGGATCGTCATCAGGATCGTTGTCGTCCTCACGATCGGGCTTGTCGCCATCAATCACGGACATTACCGTTTCGCTTTCGCTGGCGGTGATGCCTTCGTCATCATTCAGGCTGGCAACCTCTTCATCGTATGCCGCTTCCGGCTCGAACATGGTTCCCGCACCGTTTTCACGCGCGTAGATCGCCAGCACCGCAGCCAGCGGTACGGAAACCTGACGCGGCACGCCGCCGAACCGCGCGTTGAAGCGCACTTCGTCGTTTGCCAGCTCCAGGTTACCAACTGCACGCGGGGCAATGTTCAGTACGATCTGTCCGTCACGTGCGTATTCCATCGGAACCAGCACGCCCGGCAACGTCACATCCACAACCAGGTGCGGCGTGAGCTGGTTATCCAGCAGCCATTCATAGAAGGCGCGCAGCAGATACGGACGGCGTGGGGTAAGTTGTGACATTTCCACAGTCATTAGCCTCGGCCGAGACGCATTTCACGTTCCGGTTCAGTTAAAGATGCCAGGAAAGAGTCGCGCTCAAATACGCGAGTCATATAGCCTTTCAGCTCTTTTGCGCCAGGGCCGCTGAACTCAACGCCCAGGGTTGGCAGACGCCACAGCAGCGGGGCCAGGTAGCAATCCACCAGGCTGAACTCATCGCTCAGGAAGAAAGGTTTCTGACCAAACACAGGGGCAATTGCCAGCAGCTCTTCACGCAGTTGCTTACGCGCAGCGTCGGCTTCAGAAGCGGAGCCGCTGGTGATGACGTTCATCAGCGAGTACCAGTCTTTTTCGATACGCTGCATGTACAGGCGGCTTTCACCACGCGCAACAGGGTAAACAGGCATCAGCGGCGGATGCGGGAAACGCTCATCCAGATATTCCATAATGATACGGGATTCCCACAGGGTCAGCTCGCGATCCACCAGCGTCGGTACGCTTTGGCTCGGGTTGAGATCGATCAGATCCTGAGGCGGGTTATCCTTTTCCACATGCTCGATCTCAAAACTGACACCCTTCTCGGCCAGTACGATACGAACCTGATGGCTATAAATGTCAGTAGGACCAGAAAACAGCGTCATTACCGAACGTTTGTTGGCAGCGACAGCCATGAAAACCTCCAGGTATATTCAGAATTTTTACTGCTACCAGCCCAACAGGGGCCAGCCAGATGTTGTATCGCCCATCCCAGAGAAAACACATTGTTCAAGAATCGAACAAAAATCGAGTATTCACCGATATTTGGGCAGAAAATTGGATGATAGTTTACCAGATTTTGATGGCTTTGTGGTGAGGGGATTCTGGAAATGTGGAAAAAGAGAAGATATATGAAATGTTACTGTGGATAACCTGCGCATTATCCATAAAAAAACCCGCCGAAGCGGGTTTTTCGCCAATCGTTCTGCGTAAGCAGAATGGATTAACGTTTGGAGAACTGTGGACGACGACGTGCTTTACGCAGACCCACTTTCTTACGTTCAACCTGACGAGCGTCACGAGTAACGAAGCCAGCTTTACGCAGTTCAGAACGCAGGGATTCGTCGTACTCCATCAGAGCGCGGGTGATACCGTGACGGATCGCACCTGCCTGACCGGAGATACCACCACCTTTAACGGTGATGTACAGATCCAGTTTTTCTACCATATCAACCAGTTCCAGCGGCTGGCGAACTACCATGCGGGCAGTTTCGCGACCGAAGTATTGTTCCAGAGAACGCTGGTTGATTACGATTTTACCACTGCCCGGTTTGATGAAAACGCGAGCTGCGGAACTTTTGCGGCGACCAGTGCCGTAGTATTGATTTTCAGCCATTGCCTATAATCCCGATTAGATGTCAAGAACTTGCGGTTGCTGTGCCGCGTGGTTGTGCTCGTTGCCTGCGTAAACTTTCAGTTTACGGAACATAGCACGACCCAGCGGGCCTTTTGGCAGCATGCCTTTAACCGCGATTTCAATCACACGCTCAGGACGGCGGGCAATCATCTCTTCAAAGGTCGCTTCTTTGATACCACCGATGTGGCCGGTGTGGTGGTAGTACATTTTGTCAGTACGCTTGTTGCCGGTAACAGCAACTTTGTCAGCGTTCAGAACGATGATGTAATCACCGGTATCAACGTGCGGAGTGTATTCCGCTTTATGCTTACCGCGCAGGCGACGAGCCAGTTCAGTAGCCAGACGGCCCAGAGTTTTACCGGTCGCGTCAACAACATACCAGTCGCGCTGTACGGTTTCTGGTTTAGCTGTAAAAGTTTTCATTAAAAGCTTACCCAAATAATAAGTTACACGTTGGTGAACACCCAAACGTTTAGTCAGTTGAGGTTCACACGACAAAGTCCGGCAAACCTACCCCTTCGAATAGCACATGCCGACACATAGAAAGTTTCGGGAAAAAAACCTTCTCGTAACGTGGGGTCGCAAGATTATAGAGAAGTTGAGGTCAAAGATCGACCCTTAAATGTGATTTGGAATGGGTTTTTCGGGGTTAGATATTGTGCGGTCTGGTGCCCTCACCCCCAGCCCCTCTCCCACAGGGAGAGGGTGGCGTTTGTTAAGGCCTGATGCCCTCTCCCCTAGCCCCTCTCCCACGGGAGAGGGTGGCATTTATGGCATATGTTCCAGCTTCAGGTATTCCTCGCTCTGCATCTCCTGCAGGCGCGACAGGCAGCGCTGGAACTCAAACTTCAGCCGCTCTCCCTGGTAGATCTCATATAAAGGTACCTCGGCGCTGACCACCAGCTTGACGTGGCGCTCGTAAAACTCGTCCACCAGCGCAATGAAGCGCCGCGCTTCGCTCTCCATCAGCCGCGTCATCACCGGCACATCCAGCACCATCACGGTATGGAACAGGCGCGAAAGCGCGATGTAGTCGTGCTGGCTGCGGGCATCCACGCAGAGCGTCGCAAAGGAGACCGCCATCGTTTGGTTTTCTACGCCAAGGGTTGGCAACGGACGATGGTTAATCTCCAGCGTCGGGGCGTTTTCGCGTGTTGCACCCGCCAGCGCCAGCCAGAGCTTATCCATCTCGCGGGTGGTCTCTGCATTTAACGGTGAGAGCCACAGGTGCGCCTGAGTCAGCGTACGTAACCGGTAATCTACCCCAGCATCAACATTCATAATGTCACAATGCTGTTTGATGGCGTCAATGGCGGGCAGGAAGCGCGCCCGCTGCAGGCCGTTGCGGTAAAGTTCATCTGGCGGGATATTCGACGTGGCGACGAGCGTGATCCCGCGGGCAAACAGCGCCTTCATCAGGCCGCCCAACAGCATGGCATCGGTGATGTCAGAAACGAAAAACTCATCGAAGCAGAGCACGTCCGTTTCAGCCTTGAACCTGTCGGCCACAATCTCCAGCGGATCGCTTTTGCCCTGCAGCGCAGTCAGCTCTTCATGCACCCGCAGCATAAAGCGATGGAAGTGCAGACGCTGTTTACGCTCACCCGGCAGGCTGAGATAAAAGAGATCCATCAGCCAGGTTTTTCCGCGCCCGACGCCGCCCCACATGTATAAACCGCGCACCGGAGTCTGATCCTGCGGCGTTTTTTTACCGAGCAACCGCCCAAACGCGGCCTTGAGCCCACCACTCTGTTCTACTTCAGCAGGTTTTGCCGTGAGCGCCTGATAAATCATCTCCAGACGGTTTACCGCCTCACGTTGAACGTCATCAGGCTGATGAGTACCCTTATTCAGGGCCAGTTGATATCGCGATGCAGGTGACAGGTTTTGCATAATCTTATTGTTATTCCTTCAATTAACGCTCACCAGCAGGCGTGACTGATGAAAAAAAGGCCGTTCTACACTACGCGATGATACGTCAGGATTCCACTTCTGCGGAAATAGCGGTTATAGTGGCATTATCAGGCACAGGCAGGAGCCGAGCCAACACCCTACGGAACAACAAGACAACGGGAGAAGTTCATGACCTGGGAATATGCGCTAATCGGTTTAGTCGTCGGCATCGTGATCGGTGCTGTGGCCATGCGTTTCGGTAACCGCAAATTGCGTCAGCAGCAGTCACTGCAGTACGAACTGGAAAAGAACAAAGCAGAGCTGGAAGAGTATCGCGAAGAGCTGGTCAGCCACTTTGCCCGTAGCGCCGAGCTGCTGGACAACATGGCGACCGACTACCGCCAGCTGTATCAGCATATGGCGAAAAGCTCCAGCAGCCTGCTGCCGGAAATGACCGCGGAGACTAATCCGTTCCGCAACCGTCTGGCCGACTCAGAAGCCGGTAACGATCAGGCGCCCGTTCAGATGCCACGCGACTACTCTGACGGCGCGTCCGGCCTGCTGCGCGGTGGCGCAAAACGCGATTAACCGCACAACATAAATATATTTTACGGGCGCATCTCTTGCGCCCGTCCTTTCTTCCCGTCCCCAGCTATTATTTAGTCAAACACCTCATTGTTCAGCGGTATAAAATTCAATAACATCATCATGATTTTGGGCCGTTCTTCTTTCATTCCAGGATACGAGAGTCAGCATCAATGAAGAAAAAAAACCAGCTGTTGAGCGCTTTAGCGTTAAGTGTCGGGTTATCTCTCTCGGCGTCCTTCCCTGTCGGTGCGGCGCTGCCTTCGCAGGTGCCGGGGCAGGCAGCCATTCCCAGCCTCGCGCCGATGCTGGAAAAAGTGTTGCCCGCGGTCGTGAGCGTTCAGGTAGAAGGCACGGCGGTTCAAAGCCAGCGCGTACCGGATGAACTGAAAAAATATTTTGGCGATGAGTCCCCCAATCAGCAGGCTCAGCCTTTTGAAGGCCTGGGCTCTGGCGTCATCATTGATGCGGCCAAAGGCTATATTCTGACCAACAATCATGTCATCAGCCAGGCCGATAAAATCAGCGTCCAGCTGAACGATGGTCGTGAATTTGACGCCAAACTGATTGGCGGCGATGACCAGAGCGACATCGCGCTGTTGCAGGTGCAGAACCCAAGTAACCTGACCCAGATTGCCATTGCGGATTCCGACAAACTGCGCGTTGGTGATTTTGCCGTCGCCGTCGGCAACCCCTTTGGTTTAGGGCAAACCGCCACCTCCGGCATTATCTCGGCGCTGGGACGTAGCGGCCTGAATCTGGAAGGTCTGGAAAACTTCATCCAGACCGATGCCTCAATCAACCGTGGAAACTCCGGTGGAGCACTGCTTAACCTTAACGGCGAGTTGATTGGCATTAACACGGCGATTCTGGCCCCGGGCGGCGGCAGTATTGGGATTGGCTTTGCGATCCCGAGCAATATGGCTAAAACGCTGTCGCAGCAGCTTATTCAGTTCGGTGAAGTCAAACGTGGGCTGCTGGGCATCAAAGGTATGGAGATGAGCGCGGATATCGCGAAAGCGTTCAATATTAACGTGCAACGCGGTGCGTTTGTCAGTGAAGTGCTGCCAAACTCCGGCTCGGCAAAAGCAGGCATCAAATCGGGCGATGTGATCGTCAGCCTTAACGACAAGCCGCTGAGCAGCTTTGCTGAACTGCGTTCGCGTATCGCCACCACCGAACCGGGGGCCAAGGTGAAGCTGGGCCTGATCCGTGACGGTAAGCCGCTGAACGTCGAAGTGACGCTGGATAAGAGCACCTCGTCATCTGCCAGCGCGGAGCTTATCGCCCCGGCGCTGCAGGGGGCAACGCTGAGCGACGGGCAGCTGAAAGACGGTACGAAAGGCATTCGCCTCGACACCGTCGAGAAGAGCAGCCCTGCCGCGCAGGCCGGATTGCACCAGGAAGACGTCATCATTGGCGTGAACCGTAATCGCGTGCAGTCCATTGCCGAACTGCGCAAGGTGCTGGAGAGTAAACCGGCGGTCATTGCCCTGCAGGTCATGCGTGGCAATGAGTCTATCTACATTCTGTTGCGCTAAGCATTTGCGATTCCGGACATCACCGCTGCGTGTGATGTCCGGATAACTCATGTTATGCTGCAAACCGTTCCTTTTTTCACGACACGCGCATCATGCTTTTAAAGCTCTTACGTTCCACTGTCATCGGTTTGATTGTCGCTGGCCTGCTGCTGCTGGCGATGCCGTCTTTGCGTCAGTTCAATAAGCTGTCGGCTCCCCAGTTTGACAGCACGGATGAAACGCCGGCGACCTATAACCAGGCCGTTCGCCGTGCCGCCCCTGCCGTGGTTAACGTTTATAACCGCGGCCTTAATAGCTCAGCACATAATCAGCTGGAGATCCGCACCCTTGGCTCCGGGGTGATTATGGACGAGCGCGGCTACATTATTACGAACAAACACGTGATCAACGATGCCGATCAGATCATCGTCGCCCTGCAGGATGGTCGCGTGTTTGAGGCGTTGCTTGTGGGTTCAGACAGCCTCACCGACCTGGCCGTGCTGAAGATTAACGCCACGGGCGGCCTGCCGGTCATTCCGATCAACCGCAAACGCACGCCTCACATTGGCGACGTCGTTCTGGCTATCGGTAACCCTTATAACCTCGGACAGACGATTACCCAGGGGATCATCAGCGCAACCGGTCGCATTGGCCTCAACCCGTCAGGACGGCAGAACTTCCTGCAGACGGATGCGTCAATCAACCACGGTAATTCAGGCGGCGCGCTGGTCAACTCGCTGGGCGAACTGATGGGCATCAACACCCTCTCATTCGATAAAAGCAACGACGGCGAGACGCCAGAAGGGATCGGCTTTGCTATTCCGTTCCAGCTGGCGACCAAGATTATGGATAAGCTGATCCGCGACGGGCGCGTGATACGCGGCTATATCGGTATCGGCGGGCGCGAAATTGCGCCGATGCATACTCAGGGCGGCGGTATCGATCAGATTCAGGGCATCGTCGTCAACGAGGTCGCACCGGGTGGCCCGGCGGCTAATGCGGGGATTCAGGTTAACGATGTCATCGTCTCGGTCAACGGCACGCCGGCAGTCTCTGCGCTGGAGACGATGGACCAGGTGGCCGAAATTCGCCCTGGCTCTATCATCCCTGTGGAAGTCATGCGTAACGATAAGAAACTGACGCTGCACGTGACGGTTCAGGAATACCCGGCCACTAACTGATAAGCATAAAAAAAACGGAGCGATAAGCTCCGTTTTTTTATCGGGTGGCGTGCGTTTTACTTGTTAACGAACTCTTCACCCAGGGTGATATCTTTCTTCAGCGTGTCCAGCATGCCTTCCATCGCGTTTTGCTCAAACGCGCTCAGCGTACCGATAGACTTACGCTCTTCAATACCGTTTTTGCCCAGCAGCAGCGGCTGAGAGAAGAAGCGGGCATGTTCGCCGTCGCCTTCAACGTAAGCGCATTCAACAACGCCTTTCTCACCCTGCAGGGCGCGAACCAGTGACAGACCGAAACGGGCAGCCGCCTGGCCCATAGACAGGGTTGCAGAACCGCCACCCGCCTTCGCTTCCACCACTTCGGTGCCCGCGTTCTGGATACGTTTGGTCAGGTCAGCCACTTCCTGCTCGGTGAAGCTTACGCCTGGGATCTGCGACAGCAGAGGCAGAATGGTCACGCCAGAGTGGCCGCCGATAACCGGCACTTCCACTTCTGTTGGCTGTTTACCTTTCAGCTCAGCAACGAAGGTGTTGGAACGGATGATATCCAGCGTGGTCACGCCGAACAGTTTGTTTTTGTCGTAAACACCCGCTTTCTTCAGCACTTCGGCTGCGATAGCAACGGTGGTGTTCACCGGGTTAGTGATGATACCGATGCACGCTTTCGGGCACACTTCAGCGATCTGCTGCACCAGGTTTTTCACGATGCCCGCGTTGACGTTGAACAGGTCTGAACGATCCATGCCTGGCTTACGCGCCACGCCTGCAGAAATCAGGACCACATCAGCACCCTGCAGCGCAGGACGCGCATCTTCACCGGAGAAGCCTTTGATTTTTACAGCGGTCGGGATGTGGCTCAGGTCAACCGCCACGCCTGGGGTTACCGGAGCAATATCGTACAGGGAGAGTTCTGAGCCTGAAGGCAGTTGGGTTTTCAGTAGTAGGGCAAGCGCCTGGCCGATACCACCAGCAGCGCCGAGGACTGCGACTTTCATCCTAAACTCCTTATTATGGTTAACTTAAGTATCTGTAAATCCGTTGCCGCGACCTTAAATCAGCAAGTCTTTAATTACAATTTTCGAAGCTAAAGAATTTGAGGTCGCACGACTTTATCTCTCACCAGAAAGCTATCTGACGCCAGATGGCAACGAATTAAGAGGTGGTTACAATACACCCTGCCCCGCCACCAAAACAACATCATTTTGATAACATTTAATTTACTTTTAAGCTTATTTGCGCGGCGTGACCCAGGCATGTTTTCTGATAACGAAATCTGATAAAATCTCTCCCTTTCATAACATTATTTCAGCCTGCCGCTGAGCAGATAATTTGCATAAAAATTCATCCACATGCATAATAATGTTGTTTCTTTCGTCATATTCCGGGTGACTTATGCGAAGCTCGTCTAAGCAAGAAGAATTAGTAAAGGCGTTTAAGGCGCTACTTAAAGAAGAGAAATTCAGTTCTCAGGGAGAAATTGTTCAGGCGCTGCAGGAACAAGGCTTCGATAACATCAACCAGTCGAAAGTCTCCCGCATGTTAACCAAGTTTGGCGCGGTGCGTACCCGCAACGCCAAAATGGAGATGGTCTATTGCCTGCCGGCAGAACTTGGCGTGCCGACCACCTCCAGCCCGCTCAAGAATTTGGTTCTGGATATCGACTATAACGACGCCGTTGTGGTCATCCACACAAGCCCGGGCGCCGCGCAGCTGATTGCTCGCATGCTGGACTCGTTAGGTAAAACAGAGGGTATCCTCGGTACCATTGCCGGTGATGACACCATCTTTACCACTCCGGCTAGCGGTTTCTCCGTAAAGGATCTCCACGAAGCGATTCTGGTTCTGTTCGAACAGGAACTGTAATGCTCTCTCCCCGTAGCGCCGCTGCGGGGATCATTCTGCTCTCATATCATTTTCCCCTTTATTTCACTGCCCCTGCTTTGACGATTAGTGCTTTTTACCACTCATTAACATTCACCCAGTGAATAACAATCCCGTAAATCGCACAAAAAATCAAAATGCAATATCCCTATGATTTACTTATAAATATCAGCACATACTGCTCATAAAACACCCAATAATATGCAATTTGGTTATAAAAAATCGGGTGTTTAACACGTAATAACAAGGGAAACCATTAGTCTGGTATTAATTTTTGGCGTTATTAGTGTATACTTGATTTTGTGATGAGGGTCACGAAACAAGACCCCACTAAAAAATTCGACGAGGTAAGAATCATGAAAATCATAACAACTGTAGCGGCGCTGAGCGTCCTGTCTGTCCTGTCCTTCGGTGCTTTCGCGGCTGACGCTATTAATGCTGACCAGGCGCAGTCCCGTGAGGCAATCGGTACGGTTTCTGTCGGCGCTGTTGGCACGTCTCCAATGGACATGCATGAAATGCTGAACAAAAAAGCGGAAGAAAAAGGTGCCTCATCCTATCGCATCATCGAAGCGCGTTCCGGTGACCACTGGCACGCCACCGCCGAGCTGTACAAATAAGTTTTAGTAATCACTGAAGACGTAACTCTCCACTCAACGGCACCAGGCATAAAAATAGCGGTACAACCCTTCTCGCCGTTGAGCAAAAAACCTGTTCAGGAGTAAAGACTATGAAAACCAAATTGATCATCGCAACCCTGGGTCTGGCATCCGTTCTCTCTTTTGGCGCAAGCGCAGCCGTACAGCAAGTGAATGCCGATCAGGCACAAAATCTGCAGCCAATGGGCAGCGTCTCCGTGACGTCAGTCACCGGCTCCCCGATGGACATTCGTCAGGAGCTTGCCGCCAAAGCTGAAAAAGCAGGCGCCAGCAGCTATCGCGTCACCGAACTGAATCAGGGTGACCACTGGCATGCCACGGCTGAACTGTATAAATAAACCCTCGTCGTATCTCATCATACGACTTGCCCCTGGCCTCGTGGTCAGGGGCTTTTTTTCATTCAATGCCGCGCGTTAAAGCGCAGCTGCCCTTCAAGCTCTTCTTCTGCTTCATCGAACAGCAATATCAGCGCGCCAAAACGTCTGCGCAGCTTTTCAGGAAGATGAATAAACTCAATCTCCAGCGGTAGCGGCAACATACTGCCGGTGACCACATCCCAAAGCGTATCCAGATTCGTCACGCTTTCCCGTTCAAGATCAAACGCCCGGATAAATTCCCGATAAAAGTCTTCCTGACTGTCGATTTCGTCAAAATCAAACGTATAAGTTTTCATTGCCAGCCACCCAGTCCAGGCGGGCGGCAGATGCCGCCCTGTCTATTATAATCCCCCGATATGCAGGGTTTTAACTTCCAGATACTCTTCCAGCCCCAGCACGGATCCCTCACGTCCAAGACCGGATTCTTTCACGCCGCCAAAAGGCCCCAGCTCGGTAGAAACGGCGCACTCGTTAATGCCAATCATCCCGCTCTCGATTGCCTGCGAAACGCGGAAAACCCGGGAGAGGTTCTGGGTGTAGAAGTAAGCCGCCAGCCCGTAGGGCGTGTTATTGGCGCGCTGGATGACTTCGTCTTCCGAGGTGAAGCGGAAACAGGCCGCAACCGGGCCAAACGTCTCTTCCTCTGCCAGCTTCATGCCTTCGTGGCAGTCGCCCAACACGGTTGGCATCCAGAAATTGCCGCCCAGAGGATGGGGTTTACCACCCGCCAGCACGGTCGCCCCCCGTGCGACAGCATCTTCAACGTGCTCGCGCACCTTGTTGACCGCCGCAGGTTCGATCAGCGGCCCAACGGCCACGCCCTCTTCAAGACCATTCCCCACCTTAAGGGTATTAACCGCATCAGCGAGCTTATTCACAAACTTGTCGTAGACGGTTTCCTGAATGTAGAAGCGGTTCACGCTGACGCAAACCTGCCCCGCATTGCGGAACTTGTTGGCGATAGCGCCCTTAACCGCTGCGTCAATGTCTGCATCCTCGAAAACGATGTACGGGGCATTTCCCCCCAGCTCCATGGAGACTTTTTTCATGGTTTCCGCGGCGTTACGCACCAGCGTTTTGCCGACGGAGGTTGAACCGGTAAAGGAGATTTTACGCACGTCGTGGCTGGCCATGATCGCATCGCTGATCTCATGGGTGTTTCCGGCCACCGCGTTGAGCACGCCATCCGGCACGCCCGCCTGTTTTGCCAGAGTCAGCAGCGCAAAGGCGCTGAGCGGCGTGTTATTTGCCGGTTTGATGACGCCGGTACATCCGGCCGCCAGCGCCGGGCCTAACTTGCGGGTGAGCATCGCCATCGGGAAGTTCCAGGGCGTGATGGCCGCGACGACGCCGATGGGCTCACGGGTCGCAAGAATGCGCGAGCCGGGCTTGATCGGCGGAATAATTTCACCGTTCGCGCGTTTGGCCTCTTCGGCAAACCACTGGATAAAGCTGGCAGCGTACTCCACTTCCCCTTCCGCCTCTTTCAGGGGCTTACCCTGCTCGGTGGTCATTAACCGCCCGAGCCAACTTTTATTCTCAATAATCAGTTCGTACCAGCGGTAAAGAATGGCCGAACGCTCTTTCGCGGTTTTGGCACGCCATGCCGGGAAGGCTTTGGTGGCCGCTGCAATCGCTTCTTCGGTTTGCGCTTTACCCGCTTTCGCAACTTTAGCGATGACCTCACCGGTCGCGGGGTTCAGCACATCAAACGTTGTGTCCAGCGTTTTCCAGAGGCCGTTAACCAGATAGCCGGTCTGAAAAAGGGTGTTGTCCTGAAGCGCCTGGGTCGTCATGTGTCCTCCCTTCCTGAATGTAAGTACGTGCTGGAATAAGTATAGCCACAAAAAAACCGACGCTTTTGGCGTCGGTTTTTTACGTCGGTCAGTTATCAGTTAGGGCATTCTGGTAGCGATGCAGCATAAACACCAGCCGCCCTACCGGCTCTGTCACCTGTGGCGGCGCCTGCCAGTGTTTGAGCTTTTCCTGATAAATATCGAGTTCTTCAAGCAGTTGGGTAAAGTAACGGCGGCGTTTATCATCGCTGCTGGCGGAAAGCACATGGTCGGCGGTACGACGCAGCTGACGGTGGAAGGCCGAGAGATCGTCGTTGATCGGCACCGGCGCGTTACGCAGACGTTGGTGCGCAATGATCATGGTTAATGCCAGGCGGAACTTCGCGATATCCCCCGGAAACTTGTTCAGCAGTAAAAAAAGCTGCTGATAGAGCGCGGGCAGGTGGTTCTCTTTACGGCGCGCGGTATTGGTGGTCATCGACGACACGGCAGCCGACACGAACTGGTTCAACAGCACGCGCCCCGTCCGGGCCTGCGAGTTATCCCGTACCAGCAGAATCACCATCATCGCCAGGAAACACCCAACCAGCTGACCTAACGCGCTGTCGAGGAACTGGCTGAAATGGAAGGTCATCGGGTTATCCAGCACGATGATATTAATCGTACTCGCCAGCGCCCCCAGCGATCCCAGTCGCCGCTTTTGTACCTCAATGCCGATAAAGAACGCCATTACCGCCAGGCTGATACAGAGCAGCAGCATGCTCTGCTGCGTCGACGGAATGATGACCAGGAAATAGAGCGCGCCTATCGGCAGAGCGGCAATGGTGCCGTAGAGGAAATCAATGGCGACCATGCGCGGGTTAGGCAGACGCATCGCCAGCGCGGTCACGACAGCAATCATCACCATCGCGCCGCTGCCGGACGTCCAGCCCGTCCACAGCCAGAAAAGCGTACCGAGCATACAGGCAAGCGTGGTACGCCAGAAGTTGACCATCGCGTGGTGCCGCTCGGCAGATTCCGCCTTGATCACCACTTCGCCCTGGAGCACCTCTTCTTCCGCCGCGCTGATTTTAGTGTTACTGATTACACCGCGTTTCAGCAGCAGATAGCGCGTCGCGGCGCCAACCCAGGTGTAGATGGTCACCGGCGTGTCACGCTCCCCGGTCCAGGCAATCACACGGCGCATGCGCTTAAGCTGCTTATGCACGTCCTGTACGGTGTCTACCGGCTCGGCAAACAGTTCGCGGAACGTATCGGTAACCGCTTCCGGTCGAGTGTTCTGGATGAGATAGGTTTCGCACGCCTGGGTAATCAGCGTCAGAGAGACGGTGTTAAGGGCTTTAAGGCGACGATTCGCCCGGGCCCAGCGCGACGACTCCATATTGAGGTTGCTGCGCATCCCTTCCAGGGCCTGCGTACGGCGTACCAGCCCGCTCCACGCTTTATCCACCTCTTCGCTATCGCCGTGTTTAATGCACAGCTGCATCAGCTGGTACTGGGCAACGATCAGCGCGTCCAGCTCGCGATCCACCTCTTGCTTGATCGAGCGCGGGGAGAAAAGCAGGTCAGCCACGATCGCGCAGACAATACCAATCACAATCTCGCTGCAGCGCTCCACGGCAAACTGCGGCGCGAGCAAGGGTTCGGACTGGATCGTGATAACAATAATTAGCGCGGTATAGCCCGCCAGCCCCCAGGCGTAGGAGTTCTCCACTTTTACCAGAGACGAAATCCAGGTGCAGAAACCCGCCCAGATACAGCACACCATGAGCATCAGCAGCGGCGTGCGGATCATCAGAATAATAATGGTCAGCGCCGCGAAACAGCCGATAAAGGTTCCGATGATACGCAGCATCCCGCGATAGCGGATCGCACCAGAGTAGGGCTCCCCGCCCGCGGCGAAGGCAGGGCCCGCCGCAACAATCGCGGCGGTGAGCACCGCCCAGCGAGGGGTTTCAAGCTGGAAATGGAAGCCGACAAACAGCGCCAGCACAATGGCGCACGCCAGCTTCACGGCGAAGCGAATGTGCTGGCTGGCGATGGAAAAGATACCCATGGCGATTAACCAAACTCGCGCAGGCGGTGGGCAATTTTACGGAAGAGCGAATCCTGGCTGGCATCCCGATCTTTTTCGCCGGTGATCACCACCGTCGCGGTAGTGCCCGCTGGCCACAAGTTGCCCTGCTGTTCATCCAGATGAATACGTACCGGCACGCGCTGTGCCAGACGCACCCACTCCAGGTTGGAGTCCACCGTCGCCATCCCTTTGGCATCGTTAGAGCTGCTGGAGTTGGTTACCCCTGCGGCAACGCTGTCGACGGTGCCCTTAAAGACGCGGTTGCTGCCAAGCGGCGTGACTTCAGCCCGGTAACCAGGACGAACCCCCTCCAGCTTGGTCTCTTCCATATAGGCGAGCACGTAGAAGGAGTTCTGCTTAACCAGCGCCACGGCGGTTGAGCCGCGGGTAATGAACTCCCCGGCATAAACGTTGAGGTTGGTCACCCAGCCATCGGCTGGCGCGCGGATCACGGTACGCTCCAGGTCGAGCTTCGCCAGATCGCGCGTTGCCTGCGCTTTCGCCAGTTGGTGCAGCACGGTTTGCAGCACGTTGTTGGACTGGTCTATCTCTTCGCGGGACATGGCCTGTACGCCCAGCTGGTTACGACGACCCGCCTCGCGGCGTTTCTCAGCGGCCAGCGCCTGGTAATAGGCCACGTCGGCTTCCGCTTCCTCCAGCGCTTTCTGGTAGCGAGGCTGGTCGATGGTGAACAGGACCTGATCTTTTTTCACGAGCTGGTTATCGTGAACGTTGACAGCCGTGATAAGACCGGCCACGTCAGGGGCTATTGCCACCACGTCGGCGCTGAAGCGTGCATCACGCGTCCACGGTGATTCGGTGTAGTAGACCCAGGCACGGAAAATAGCGATGAAGGCGAGGATAACCAGCGCCATTGTGATGGCAGTGCGGGAGATTTTTCTTGTTAGCGTTTTCACATCAACCTCAGACAAACATGCGCGATATCAGGTAAAACAGGCAGCAATACAGCGCGGTATTGAACAATGCAGGGTGCCAGACAAAATCGTAGATCCCGGTAGGGACCAGCACCTTGCGCACCAGCCAGAAGATCGCCAGTGATAAAAGAAGCTCGAAAAATATCGGTGGGAACGACAGACCGAACACCACGATAACGGGAAACAGACTCATGTTAACCTTGATAAGAGAGAGTGCAGGCTTCAGAATTTTTTAGCGCACGCCACCGCAGGAGAGCAAGAAACGCCGGGCGAGAATGGCGCAGCCGTTATGTAATTAATAATATATTAACGTAACTGTTATGCTGTTATCTATAATATGTGATCTAAATCACTTTTAATCCAGAGTGAACAATGGAACGTTTAAAACGCATGTCGGTCTTTGCCAAAGTGGTTGAACTGGGCTCGTTTACCGCCGCAGCACGCCAGCTTCAGATGAGCGTCTCATCCATCAGCCAGACGGTGTCCAAACTGGAAGATGAGCTTCAGGTTAAGCTGCTCAACCGCAGTACCCGCAGCATTGGGCTGACGGAAGCGGGTAAAATTTACTATCAGGGTTGCCGACGCATGATGCATGAAGTGCAGGATGTTCATGAGCAGCTCTATGCCTTCAACAACACCCCCATCGGCACGCTGCGCATCGGGTGTTCTTCAACTATGGCACAAAATGTTCTCGCT
The DNA here is from genome assembly GCA_011754535.1 of Enterobacter asburiae. Taxonomy (NCBI): domain Bacteria; kingdom Pseudomonadati; phylum Pseudomonadota; class Gammaproteobacteria; order Enterobacterales; family Enterobacteriaceae; genus Enterobacter; species Enterobacter asburiae. Next base: position 4,325,605 of record JAAQVN010000001.1, read on the forward strand.
GCCATGACGGCAGACATGCTGAAGGAGTATCCAGGATTAACGGTAAATCTGGTGACGGGCATTCCCGCGCCGGACCTGATTGCCGACGGGCTGGACGTGGTGATCCGCGTCGGCGCTCTGCAGGATTCCAGCCTGTTCTCGCGCAGGCTGGGCAGCATGCCGATGGTCGTCTGCGCCTCGAAAAGCTATCTGGCGCAGTACGGCGTTCCGGAGAAACCCGCCGATCTCACCAACCACTCGTGGCTGGAGTACAGCGTGCGGCCCGATAATGAATTTGAGCTGATTGCACCGGAAGGGATCTCTACCAAACTGCTGCCGGAAGGACGGTTTGTTACTAATGATCCGATGACCATTTCGCGCTGGCTGGTGGCCGGTGCCGGGATCGCCTACGTGCCGTTAATGTGGGTGATCAACGAGATCAACAGTGGCGTGCTGGAGATCCTCTTCCCGCGCTACCAGTCCGATCCGCGTCCGGTGTACGCCCTGTATACCGAAAAAGACAAACTCCCGCTCAAGGTACAGGTGTGTATTAACTATCTGACCGAGTATTTTGTGGACGTGGCGGAGCTGTTTCAGGGGATGCGGGGAAGAAGGAAAGAGTAGGTCTTTCCCCTCACCCTAACCCTCGCCCCTTTGGGGAGAGAGCCGGGGTGAGGGGGGGAAATTACGCCGTGCCGCCCACCGTCAGGTTGTCCACTTTCAGCGTTGGCTGGCCCACGCCAACCGGCAGGCTCTGGCCCTCTTTACCGCAGACGCCCACGCCGTTATCCAGCTTCAGATCGTTGCCGACCATGGAGATCTGCTGCATGGCTTCAATACCGGAGCCAATCAGCGTCGCACCTTTGACCGCTTTGGTCACTTTGCCTTTCTCGATCAGATACGCTTCTGACGTGGAGAAAACAAACTTACCGGAGGTGATGTCCACCTGGCCGCCGCCAAAGTTTGGCGCAAAGATACCGTAGTCCACGGATTCGATAATCTCCTGCGGTGTTGATTTGCCCGGCAACATGTAGGTGTTGGTCATGCGCGGCATCGGCAGGTGCGCGTAGGATTCACGACGGCCGTTACCCGTTGGCGCTACGCCCATCAGGCGCGCGTTGAGTTTGTCCTGCATATAGCCTTTCAGCACGCCGTTTTCGATCAGCACGTTGTACTGGCCTGGCGTACCTTCATCGTCGATAGCCACCGAGCCGCGACGATCGCGCATGGTACCATCATCCACCACGGTGCAAAGCTCAGAGGAGACGAGCTGCCCGATCTGGCCGCTGAACACGGACGTTCCGCGACGGTTAAAATCGCCTTCCAGACCGTGGCCCACCGCCTCGTGCAGCAGCACGCCCGGCCAGCCTGCGCCCAGCACCACCGGGAATGTTCCGGCTGGCGCCGCGACGGCATTCAAGTTCACCAGCGCCATGCGCACGGCTTCTTTTGCCCACGCGTCAGCGCGCGCTTCGCCGTCAACGTCGCCCAGGAACCAGTCATAGCCGAAACGACCGCCGCCGCCGCTTGAGCCGCGCTCGCGTTTGCCGTTGTCATCGACCTGCACGCTGATGGAGAGACGCACCAGCGGACGCACATCGGCCGCGAGCGTACCGTCCGTTGCCGCCACCAGAATCAGTTCATACACACCGCTCAGGCTGGCGGAGACTTCCTGAACACGTTTGTCGGCCGCGCGGGCCACTTTGTCCACGCGGCGCAGAATGTCCAGCTTCTCTTCACGGCTCATGCTCTGCAGCGGATCGATGCTGGTATAGAGCGCAGAGTGCTGCACTTCACCCAGGGTTTTCACGCGACCGTCGCCGGCATCGCGCACAATGGTACGCGCGGCCTGCGCGCTCTGCTCAAGCGCGGCCAGGCTTATCTGGTCGGCATAAGCAAAACCGGTTTTTTCGCCGCTCACGGCACGCACGCCGACGCCCTGGTCGATGTTGTAAGAGCCATCTTTGATGATACTGTCTTCTAAAACCCAGGATTCGTGATAGCTCGACTGGAAATAAAGGTCGCCGTAGTCGAGACGGCGTTCGGTCAGTTGACCAAGAATGGAGAACAGGTCCTGATGGCTCAGGCCGTTCGCTGCGAGCAAATGTTCACTTACCAGGTTCAGACTCATCGTATTGCTACTCGTTCGTTGCCGCCCGTGGCGGTATAAAGATCGTATTTATTGAGAGTGAGGCAATTACCTGCCCACGTCAAATCATTGCTGTGCATCTTTGCGCGGCTGGCGCAGCACCTCGTTAATCTGCGGTTTATCGACCGGACCGGTAATGCGGTAGCGCAAAATGGAGACCTTGCTCCACAGCGGCCCCAGCACTTTACTGGCGGCAAACACCGCCGCCCCGACAATCGGGTTCACCACAAAGGCCGCCGCCACGCCAACGCTCGCAGAAATTTCCGGCGCCACCACGGCTTCCATATCCAGCTCGCGACGCACGAGGTTGACCGAGCCCTTCATGGCGATATCCGCTTCAAGGCCATCCACCAGCGTGTCGTCCGTGTGCAGAACGCCGTCCTTGATCCACGCCGTACTTCTGATTGAATCGTAGTAGAAGCCTTCGCTGAAGGTGTCGCTAAAATCAAAGCGCAGCTTGCGCAGCAGCGCATCAAAACTCAGCAGGCGCAGGATCTGTCCGGCGCGCCCCGTGCTCACGTCGGCGATTTCGCCTTTGCCAAAGTGTGTTTTCAGAATGCCGTTCAGTGACGCTTCGTCCGGCTTCCAGGGGGCATCACGCCAGTGAAGATCGTAATTGATGTTAAATGACGAACCGCGCAGCGGCGTGCTGATGCCAAAGAAGTTGGCTGCCGCATCCAGCTTGTTGCCTTTAATGTCACCCTTCAGGGACGTTCGCTGCTCGCCCGGGTTATTCACCCATTCCCCGCCCGCCGTCATGCGGCCAAAGCCGGTGTCGATCAATCCGCCGGAGAGCTTGAGCGTATTCCCCTGGATGGCAAAATCACCGTCGATACGGCCGTACTTTTGCCCCCACAACCAGCACTCCGCGCAGCGCAGCTGCACATCGGGCCAGCCGCTAAAATCGACGCGGGAAGTATTACTCAGCGGCGAGGCATTCGCCGGTTTATCTTTACCCGCGGCGGCCGGGTTGTAATAGAGATAGCGAATCGCTGCCTGCCACGGCGCGTTGTTGCGCATGGTCAGCGTGCCGTTGATCTCCCGGCCCTGTGCCTCCACTTTTGAGCCGTTAGCGGTTGGCTGAGAGACAATGCTCAGGTTGTTCCATTGCTGTCCGCCCAGCATCAGCGACGGCGTGCGTACGGTAATGGTCTGCGGGAACTGGGCGGCTTCATCAACGTTTTGCCCAACGCCTTTCTGGAACAGCGCCAGCCACTCCGCGCCGTCCATCGGCGGGAGGTTAAGCTCAACACCCGCATGCTCAGGCAACGGCGGCGTGGTTTTGCTGTCCGTCGTCCAGATGGCTTTGTCGAGGGTGAGCTTGCGGTTAAGCAGCCAGCGGCTGTTGAAGTGGTTTGTTCCGCCCGCGCTTCCGGTCAGCGCGAAGCTGTCCAGATTGCCATCCACGTTAAGCTTCACCGGCAGCGACTGTCCGGCCTGTTTATCCAGCGGCGCAGGCAGCTGGCTTCGAATATTCTTCAGGTCACCCGTAATGTCGACCTTATACTGTGCCCCCGCATGATAAGGCAGATCGATTGCCACTTTACCCTGCCAGGCGACCGCACCCGCCACTGACGCCTCAATCGGCTTCGGCAGGACCTCCATACGCGACGGCTGCCAGTTGCCGTCCAGATTGACGGCCACCTGATAAGCCTTTTGCCCCTCGGCTGTCGAGAAGTCGATATTCACGGGCTGATTAAACCAGCTGGCGGTAAGCGGCTCGCTTTTCAAATTACCGTTCACAAAGCTGAACTGTCCGCTGAGGTTTTTGAGGGTGCTATCAAGCGGTTTAATGTACAGGCTGTTGTTCTTCAGCCGGACGTCACCTTTGGCGGTGGTCATCTCACCGTCCAGCGGGATATCAAGATGTAAGCGAGCATTCACATCGCCATCGAGCTGGAGCTGCTGAAGGGTCGCCGCCAGCGACTCTTTCAGTGGCGTCTCCTCAAAGTACGGTCCCACCGCTTTCCCCGGGCCGTTGATGTCGGCATCAATCAGCAGCTTCTCTTTTGAGTAGTCCGGGATGTTGGCCGTCAGGTTGCTGGCCGTCACGCCGCCCAGCGCCACGCTGTCGGACTTCATCCATAGTCCGTCGTTGAGGAAGTTAAGCTCGATATTCAGGTTTTTCAGCGCGGGCCAGCCCGGCTGGAACGCGAAGGTCGCGTTATGCAGCGGCACCAGCACCTGAAACTGGCCTTCATTATGTTTGTACGGGAAAAGATGCGGGTTACCGCCGTAGACCAGCGTGGCATTGTCCGCCTGACCGCCCTGAATTGCGCCGCTCAGATAGTCGACCAGCGCCTTACCCATCAGGTTTTCCGGGAAGTATCGCCAGGCCTGAGAGCCGTCATCGGTGCTGATCCCGGCCAGAATGCCCAGCCACGGCTCATCACCTTCAGGCTGCAGATAGCGGAAATCGCCGCGCGCGTGAACCGCTTTGGCTTTCACATCGATATGGCGGCCATCAAGCTGGAAACCTTTGTCGTTACGTAGCCAGTTAAGCACAGCGCTGCCCTGTTCAATTTCCAGCGGCGCGCGGAAGACCGTCTCGTAAGGCATTTTGGCGTTGTGCATATTGGCCGTCAGCCTGCCGTTATCCACGCTGCCTTCCAGCTTGCCGCTGAAATGCTCCGCACCCGGTAGCATCTTCCACTGCTTCCAGGCAAGGTCTTTCCAGGATGCCTGGAAACGGGTTTTTTCCGTCGCCTGGAGCGGGATATCCAGCGCCAGAGAATCAATATTTCCGCTCGGCTGCGTCGCCAGCCAGATCTCGCCCAGGTCCGGAGAGAGTTTTGCGGCCATCGAGCGCAAGCCTTCAATGGCCGCCAGATCCAGGTTACTGGCGCGGATGCGCAGCTCATCGCTGCGTTTGCTGGCCGCGCCGCCCACGTCCTGCTCTGGCATCCAGGCCAGCGTCAGCGCACCGCGCGGCCACGGCTTGCCGTCCATCGTGATACGCGTATCGGGGATGGCAAACTGCCAGCCCTCTTTCTCCTGCGTCACGTGCGCGGTGAGGTTATCGACGGAAAGCTGATGCTGCTGTTTTTCGCCCTTCCAGCTCGCGCCCCCCTGCTTCAGCCAGATATCGCCGCTGGCAAATTTCCCTTTCGTCAGGGTCATCCAGCCCTCAAGGCTGAAACGGGCGGTTTCCAGCTGCATATTTTGCTGTAACCAGTCGCCGAGCCAGGGCTTCACGTCCACATCGTCGGCCTGCAGCCAGACTTTACCGTTGTTTAGCAGGCCATCATCGTCCCGCAGGTCCATACGCACCTGCATGACGCCGTGCTGGCCGTTCAGGCTGGAAAGATTAACCTGCCCCTCGGCGCGGTGCCGATCCTTACCGTTGAGCCAGGTTAGCTGCGGGATCGCCAGCTCGGCGCGCTGGCCGGAAAGTGTAATAAAGCTCACTTCGCTGTCACGGAGATCGAAATGATCGAACTGGCGGAGAAAGAGATCGCTGAAGCGGTTGGCTTCGAGGCCCTGATTGTTATCACCGCCCGTCAGCGGCGTATTGGTCAGAAACTGGAGTTGATAAAAGGTGAGATCGCGAAACTGCCAGCGCAGATGCAGCAGGCTTTGCCAGACGTCCAGCGCCAGGGTGACGCGTTTGATTTTCAGATAACCGCCGTCTTTCAGGCTTGCGTTGATATCCCGGACATCGAGCGTCGGGCCAAAATTCTGCCAGCTGGCGCTGACCTGGCTTACGTCCACCGGCACGCCGGTGGTGGATTCGATTTTCGCCAGCAACTGCGGACGCCAGCTGTCCAGATGCGGTAAAACGAGGCGTAGCCCGCTCACGAGCAACGCGACAATCACGACCAGCGTTGCCCCTGTAAGCAATAAAATCCCCGGCAATCGCCTCACGCATCTCTCCTTGTCAGCTTTCGTCACGCAGCGAACTGCGTTTTACATCATTACGACGTCAAACTGCTCCTGGTTATAGAGCGGTTCAATTTGTACTTTTACCTGTTTGCCGACAAAGATTTCCACTTCCGCCAGCGCGTGCGACTCTTCGCCTTTCAGCGCTTCAGCCACCGCAGGGGAAGCATAGACCAGAAAACGATCGGAGTCGTAGGCATGATGCACACGGACGATTTCACGCATAATTTCGTAGCAGACGGTCTCAACCGTCTTTACCGTTCCGCGTCCATGGCAGGTTGGGCATTCATTACACAGCACATGCTCAACGCTTTCACGGGTACGCTTGCGCGTCATTTCTACCAGCCCCAGCTGTGAGAAACCGTTGATGCTGGTCTTAACGCGATCTTTACTCAGCGCCTGCTCCAGCGAGTGCAGCACGCGACGGCGATGGTCTTCATTACTCATATCGATAAAGTCGATGATGATAATGCCGCCGAGGTTGCGCAGACGAAGCTGGCGCGCAATTGCCTGCGTGGCTTCGATGTTGGTGTTGAAGATGGTGTCATCCAGATTGCGATGGCCGACAAACGCACCGGTGTTGATATCAACGGTGGTCATCGCTTCGGTCTGATCGATGATCAGGTACCCGCCGGACTTCAGTTCGACCTTTCGCTCCAGGGCGCGCTGGATCTCGTTCTCGACGTCATAGAGATCGAAGATCGGCTGACGCCCGGTGTAATGCTCCAGCAGGCCCGGCATTTCCGGGATGTATTCAGCGGTAAACTCCAGCAGCGCTTCATACGTCAGGCGAGAGTCCACGCGGATGCGGTCGAGCTGCGCATCGGCAAAGTCACGCAGCACGCGCTGCGCAAGCGCCAGTTCACCATAGAGCTGGTAGCGGGTCTGGTTGCGTTTTTTACGCTCCATCACTTTGGTCCAGACGCGCTTCAGGTAAGCCGCATCCGACGCCAGGTCTTCTTCGCTGATCCCTTCTGCGGCAGTGCGGATAATAAACCCGCCCTGTTCATCGCAGTAGGCGCTGACCACTTTCTTCAGACGCTCGCGCTCGCTTTCGCTCTCAATACGCTGCGAAACACCCACGTGCGACGCGCCAGGCATAAAGACCAGATAGCGGGAAGGTAAGGTGATGTCGGTGGTCAGACGGGCACCTTTGGTACCGAGGGGATCTTTCACCACCTGCACCATCAGATCCTGTCCCTGACGCACCAGTTCAGAAATATCGCGCACGGCAAACTGCTTTTGCTCTTCGCCCGCGACGCACTCGGTGTGCGGCATGATGTCGGAGGCATGTAAAAATGCCGCCTTATCCAGTCCAATATCTACAAAAGCCGCCTGCATACCCGGCAGTACACGACTGACACGACCTTTGTAGATATTGCCTACTATTCCGCGCCGCGCTTCACGCTCAATATGAATTTCCTGAAGAATGCCACCGTCAATATAGGCCACACGGGTTTCCGATGGCGTTACGTTTACCAACAATTCAGCCGTCATAATTATCCCTTCCCTCACGCAGTGAGTTAAAATTACTCAGCAACTCATACGTTTCCACCAGCGGTAAGCCGACTACGGCGTGATAGCTGCCATTAATCTTCCTGACAAAACAGCCACCCAGCCCCTGAATACCGTATGCACCTGCTTTATCCATCGGTTCACCGCTGGCGATATAAGCGGCGATCTCGTCGTCGGTTAGCACTCTGAACGTGACATCCGTAACCACCAGGCAATCCAGCACGTGCTGGCTGTCCGCCAGCGCGACGGCTGTCATCACCTGATGCGTTTGTCCGGACATTTTGCGCAGCATGCGCGCCGCATCGGCTGCGTCATGCGGTTTCTCAAGGACTTCACCGTTAAGGATAACGATGGTATCTGCTCCCAGCACGGGCAGATCGCGCGGCACGCAGGCCACTCCCGCCTGCGCTTTCTCGCGTGCCAGGCGAGACACGTACTGCTGAGCACTTTCGCCCTCAGCACGTTTTTCTTCAATGCCGGTCACGATGCGTTCAAAAGAGACCCCTAACTGCGTCAGGAGTTCCTGACGGCGCGGGGAGCCGGAAGCAAGATACAGAGAAGTCATAGAAACCTTTTATTGCACAGCAAACTGCTGGCGAACCTTACGCATCAGCAGGAATAGCCACGGCCAGAGCACACCGTTTACTACACTACTCCAGAACACTTCCGGTCGGAAAGAGACGTTGATCACTAAAAACTCTGCCCAGAAAACAACGATATCCGCAGCAAGCGACAACAGCATCACGACCAGGGCCTGTTGCCAGAGCGCGAGGTTACGAAAGAGCTGGAATTTCAGTGCGACGAGGTACGCAATAATGCTCATGGACAGGGCGCGCACGCCCAGCGTAGAGCCACTAATGAGATCCAGTATGGCACCCATCACAAAACCCGTGCCGACATTTACGCGGTGCGGCAGGGCAAGGATCCAGTAAAGCAAAATGAGCAAGACCCAGTTTGGCCGGAAAACGAGAATGTTATCCGGCCAGGGCATAATCTGCAGCAACAGTGCGATGAGGAACGAGAGCCAGATGACCCAGCGTCCCTGGCTACGATAACTTGCCACTACTGCCCTCCCGAAGAGAGTTTAGGCGGTGGCGGCGCGTCCGGCAGCGGCTGCGTTAAACCGGTTGCCGGCGCGGGCACTGGCGCAGGCGGCCCCATAGAGTCCGCTGGCGGGAGAACTTGCGGCATCATCTGCATCAGGCGCTCGTTCGCCACGCGATGCACCTCTTCAGGCGTCATCGGATTAGCACCGTTACGATCGGCGCCCCAGAGCAGCAGCAGGTAGCGCAGACGCTGTAAACCGGCGGTTGGACGGGCCTGAATCACGGTGTACGCACGCTGAGTATCCAGCTTAACCGAAGAGACCACCGCAACCGGGTAGCCCTCAGGGAAGCGTCCACCCAGACCGGACGTCACCAGCACGTCGCCGACACGGATGTCCGTGTTAGCCGGCAGGTGTTCCAGCTGCAGATCGTCCGTGCAGCCGTTACCGGCCGCAATCACGCGGATATCGTTACGCAGGACCTGGATCGGCAGTGCGTGCGTGGCGTCACAAATCAGCAGCACGCGGCTGGTCAGTTTGGCGACGGCAACAACCTGGCCTACTACGCCCTTATCACTGATGACGGGCTGACCTTCATACACCCCGTTCACGCTCCCTTTGTCGATCACAACCTGATCGCTGTAGGGGTCGTTCACGGTGGAGATCACCTGGGTAACCATCTTCTGCTCGTCCTGACGCAGCGGCGAGCCGAGCAGTTCACGCAGACGCGCGTTTTCCTGCTTGTATTGCCCCAGCATCAGCAGTTCGCTGTTTTTCAGCAGCAGTTCCTGGCGTAATGCCCGGTTTTCAAGTTCGAGCTGGTCTCGTGAAGACAACGTTTGAGAAACGGAGTCGAGCAGTTCACGGGGACCATTTGATATAAAGTAGAAAGGACTGACGGCGGTATCCATGTACGTTCGGATCTGGCTGAACGTACCGAGGCGGCTATCGGCAATAATGACGCCAAGCGCAACCAGAACCGCCAGAATGAGGCGAAACTGTAGCGATGGGCCACGGCTAAAAATTGGCTTCATAGGCTATGCGTATTCTCGTGTCAGAGAGAAAGGGTAGCGATTCGCTACCCTTTCACCATGACTACTCTTCGCTGAACAAGTCGCCGCCGTGCATGTCGATCATTTCCAGCGCCTTGCCACCACCACGGGCGACGCAAGTCAGTGGATCTTCTGCAACTACGACAGGAATACCTGTCTCTTCCATCAACAGGCGGTCGAGGTTACGCAGAAGCGCACCACCACCGGTCAGAACCATACCGCGCTCGGAGATATCGGACGCCAGCTCTGGTGGACACTGCTCCAGCGCAACCATTACCGCGCTCACGATGCCCGTCAGTGGTTCCTGCAGTGCTTCCAGAATTTCGTTGGAGTTCAGGGTAAAACCGCGTGGCACACCTTCCGCCAGGTTACGACCACGTACTTCGATCTCACGCACTTCATCGCCCGGATACGCAGAGCCGATTTCGTGTTTGATACGCTCTGCGGTGGCTTCACCGATCAGAGAGCCGTAGTTACGGCGCACATAATTAATGATGGCTTCATCGAAGCGGTCACCACCGATACGTACGGAAGAGGAGTACACCACGCCGTTCAGAGAGATCACGGCCACTTCAGTGGTACCGCCACCGATATCCACCACCATAGAACCGGTAGCTTCGGAAACAGGCAGGCCAGCACCGATGGCCGCAGCCATTGGCTCTTCAATCAGAAACACTTCACGTGCACCTGCCCCCTGGGCAGATTCACGGATTGCGCGACGTTCTACCTGGGTTGCGCCAACCGGCACACACACCAGAACACGCGGGCTTGGGCGCATGAAGCTGTTACTGTGAACCTGCTTGATGAAGTGCTGAAGCATTTTTTCAGTCACGAAGAAATCAGCGATAACGCCGTCTTTCATTGGGCGAATGGCGGCGATGTTGCCAGGGGTACGACCCAGCATCTGCTTCGCGTCATGACCCACTGCGGCCACGCTTTTCGGCGAGCCTGCACGATCCTGACGAATGGCCACAACAGAAGGCTCATTCAATACGATGCCTTGTCCTTTTACATAAATAAGGGTATTCGCGGTACCCAGGTCAATGGACAGGTCATTGGAAAACATGCCACGAAATTTTTTCAACATACTAAGGGATAATCCTGAAAGCTGGGGCGGAAAACAAAATCCGCTTACTTTACCAACCACACGCAGCAGCGACAAGGCGCAAAAATCATCTGCAACGGTGAAAATTTGTGCAGTACGTTTCCTGATGTTACAAATTCATCCCCTGACTCCCTCAGGGCTGAGTAAACAGTCGTGTTCCTCACTGGCATTTGTAACCCGTTAAAGGTCGTTCACTGGCTTTTTGCTCGACATACTCAAAGCTACAGGCGCGATATTCTACGTGAAAACAACGTAAACGGCAGGTCAAACAGAGTATCTTTGCAAATATTTTTTCACGTTGGTGTCAAGCGGCTGAGAGGCGGCAAAAAAATCGCCCTGACCGCCCGTCACCCCGCGCTCTGTTAACATCTGCCATTCGCCTCTGGAGCGCACGCCTGCGGCAAATACCTGTGTTCGTGTTCCCTTGCACGCTTCAACCAAACTCTGAACCAGCAGCTGGTTTTCCGTGCGCTTTTCAATATTTCTTACCAGCCCCGGATGTAGCTTTAATAGCTCCACATCCAGCTCCTTGATCCAGTTGGTACTAACCAGCGTTAAACCAGCCTGCGTTACCGCGACACGCGCACCGAGCGCGTTGATCAAACGGACCACTGGACGCAACCGGCTGATGTGTTGACCTACATCCGCCTCAGCAAGTTCAAAAATAATGTGTTTGCGTTGCGATTTTTCGCATTGCATTAATGTATCACGCAGCCAGCGCTGAAAACGCGGACGTATTAATGACTCAACGGTGACCTGTAACGCCAGATTCTCTTCCGGCCAGAATGATAAAAACGGAATCAAGCGTGTAATTTGCTGGCGGTCATACTCTTCGGAGAGCCCAAATTGCAGCACCATTGGCAGATATTCCGCAGAAATAACCTCTTCCGTCCCGTCGAAAATACGGCACATCAATTCCCGGTGATGGACATAGCCGTTTTTCATGACCGCCGGTTTTTGATATATACGTGGCCCACCACGACTCAGCATTTGCTCAATCAACGTACGCCAGCGCACGTTTCCGCGGCCTTTTTCTGGCAGCGAATCATCATAGACAGCCCATCCGTTCGCCCCCTGTAGCACGGCGTTGCGGGTGGCCGCTTCCGCATGCTCCATCACCTGTTCTGTCGACTGTCCGCCGCGCCAGGCGCAGATCCCCATATGGACCATATCGTCTCTGTCGAGCATTTTGCTCTGCGGCAGCGCGTCGACGGCCTTCAGCAGCTGGCTGGCAATACTTTCTGATTCCTTCAGCGTGCGGTGCGGCAGCAATACGGCAAAATCGCTGCGGTGGTAGCGGGCCAGCAGCGCCCCCGGGTAGCGCAGAATAAAGGTGGAGAGCAGGTTGATCAGCGTAAAGAGATTTTCTTCCGCCGCTCGCCGCCCCCATGTGTCGCGCAGCAGATCGAAATCAGGCAGGCGAATCATCATCACCACCCCATGCGTGCCCACTTTCTCCGGGTCGTCGAGCAGCGTGGCGAGTTGGTTGTCAAAGAAAAGGCGGTTGTTAAGGCCGGTTTTATTATCCTGCGCGGCATAAGAGCGGATCAGCGTATCCATACGGCTGCGCTGATCGCTGGCAAACTGGATTTCTGAGAGCAGCGTATCCAGCGCGCTGCTGGCGCGTGATGGCCATTCATGGACCGAGCCGCGAACCTGCGGGCCGCGTTCACCGTTCAGGATACGTACGGAGCGGATCTCCAGCAGTTCCTGACCAGAGAGCTGGCGGCGCAGCCAGCGGACCGCGAGGAAAATCAGCAAAATAATGAAGGCGACGGCGACAGTGAGCGGCGCGGTGGTCATCATGGAACGGAAATAGCTGGCCATCGGATCGAGGTAGACCATGCGTATGGTCATGCCCGGATTTTTGAGGGAGTGCACCGTCACTTCCCGATACTGGCTCACCACACCCGCAGGTCGATAGCTGTCCTGCCGTTCATGGCTTAAAACCGGATGCTTTCCCTGCTGAATGTCGATCTGGATAATATCAACCGGCACCATCAACTCATCCAGCTCCCGGGAAAGCTCAGGAAGTGGAGTGGTCAACAGACGCGTATCAATGACCGACGCAACGGACTGCACCCGGTTGACCAGTTTGTCCTGAATGGCGTTATAAAAGCTCAGAGAGCAACCAAGAAGCGTGACAAAGATGGTAAGCCCCGTCAGCAGGGTGATAAAAGCCGAGAACTTCGTCGTTAATCGCATCCTTGAGATTACTCCGTGGGTTGATGGGGTAGCGAGTAAGCGCTAACTTGCATTTCAAATGCGGCATACTACCAAACCTGGCGTATCTGGCAATTTATTGCGTTAAATCGGCATTGCTTTACCCTGAGCGAGTATAGTCTTCAGGAACAATTTTCCAATCATCTGAGCCGTGAGGACCCCGTATGCAGGCTTTAATCTTAGAACAGCAGGACGGCAAAACGCTTGCCTCAGTACAGGCCGTAGAAGAGACTCGCCTGCCGGAAGGCGAAGTTACCGTCGACATCGACTGGTCCAGTTTAAATTATAAAGATGCGCTGGCGATCACCGGTAAGGGTAAAATCATCCGAAATTTCCCTATGGTGCCGGGTATTGATTTTGCTGGCCGGGTTCATAGCAGCGAAGATCCCCGTTTCCATGCGGGCCAGCAGGTGCTGCTCACCGGCTGGGGCGTGGGCGAAAATCACTGGGGCGGCCTGGCAACGCAGGCGCGCGTGAAGGGTGACTGGCTGGTGCCCATGCCGAAAGGCATGGATGGCCGCAAAGCGATGATCGTCGGTACCGCAGGCTTTACTGCCATGCTGTGCGTGATGGCGCTGGAAGAGGCGGGTGTTCGCCCCGAGTCAGGTGAAATTGTTGTGACCGGGGCCAGCGGTGGCGTGGGGAGCACGGCGGTCACGCTGCTGCACAAGCTGGGTTATCAGGTTGCGGCGGTGTCCGGCCGTGAAAGCACGCATGATTATCTGCGTCAGCTCGGTGCCAGCCGCATTCTTGGCCGCGATGAGTTTGCCGAGACCCGCCCGCTGGAAAAACAGGTCTGGGCAGGCGCGGTCGATACCGTCGGTGATAAGGTGCTGGCAAAAGTCCTGGCGCAGATGAACTACGGCGGCTGCGTGGCAGCCTGCGGCCTGGCGGGCGGATTTGCCCTGCCAACGACCGTGATGCCATTTATTCTGCGTAATGTCCGCCTGCAGGGCGTGGATTCCGTGATGACGCCTGCGGCTCGCCGTACTGAGGCATGGGAGCGTCTGGTGCGCGATTTGCCGGGATCTTTCTATACGCAGAGCGCCACCGAAATTACGCTCAGCCAGGCACCTGAATATGCCAGTAAGATTATGGATAACCAGTTCCATGGTCGCGCGCTGGTGAAAATCGCCTAATCTTCAAATTTTCGTGACATATTCGCGCGAATCCTTCTCCTCCGTCATGCTTAGGAAAACGCATGATGGAGGATGCCATGAAAAATCGAAAACTGACGGAAGCCGACGTAACGTCTGAGTCTGTCTTTATGCTACAGCGCCGCCAGATCCTGAAAATGCTTGGCATCAGCGCCACCGCCCTGACGCTCTCTCCAGCGGCACACGCCGACCTGCTCGACTGGTTTAAAGGCAACGATCGCCCGAAGGCTCCTTCCGGCGCCCCGCTTCCCTTCACCAAACCCGAGCAATGGCAGAACAAACTCGCTCTTACGCCGGAAGATAAAGTCACCGGCTACAACAACTTCTACGAATTTGGTCTGGATAAAGCCGATCCTGCCGCCAATGCCGGCAGCATGAAAACCGATCCGTGGACGCTGAAAATCGACGGCGAAGTGGCAAAACCCCTGACGCTGGATCACCACGATCTGACCACACGCTTCCCGCTCGAAGAGCGTATCTATCGCATGCGCTGCGTAGAGGCCTGGTCGATGGTGGTGCCCTGGGTAGGCTTCCCCCTGCATAAGCTGCTGGCGATGGTTGAGCCCACCAGCAACGCAAAATACGTCGCCTTCCAGACGCGCTTCGCCCCGGACGAGATGCCGGGCCAGAAAGACCGGTTCATTGGCGGCGGGCTGGAGTATCCGTATGTAGAAGGGTTACGCCTCGACGAAGCCATGCATCCCCTTACCCTCCTGACCGTCGGCGTTTACGGCAAGGCGCTTCCGCCGCAAAACGGCGCTCCCATCCGTTTAACCGTGCCGTGGAAATACGGTTTCAAAGGGATTAAATCGATCGTCAGCATTAAGCTGACCCGCGAACGTCCGCCAACGACATGGAACCTGGCGGCACCGGGTGAATACGGCTTCTTCGCCAACGTGAACCCGCATGTGGATCATCCCCGCTGGTCGCAGGCGACGGAACGCTTTATCGGCTCCGGCGGTGCGCTGGACGTAAAGCGCCAGCCCACGCTGCTGTTTAACGGCTATGCGGATGAAGTGGCCTCGCTGTACCGTGGCCTCGATTTACGGGAGAACTTCTGAGTGCGATTAACGGCAAAACAGATCGCCTGGCTGAAAGTGCTTCTGCACCTGGCCGGGTTACTTCCTTTTATATGGCTGTTCTGGGCCGCCAGCCAGGGCCTCTTTAGCGCCGATCCGGCAAAAGATATCCAGCATTTTACGGGTCGGATGGCTCTGAAATTTTTGCTGGCTACCTTGCTCGTCTCGCCGCTGGCGCGCTACGCTAAACAGCCACTATTGATACGCACCCGTCGGCTTTTAGGGCTATGGTGTTTTGCCTGGGCGACCCTGCACCTCACCAGCTATGCCTTGCTGGAACTGGGAATTAACAATCTGACACTGCTTGGCCGCGAACTGGTGACTCGACCTTATCTGACGCTGGGTATTGTGAGCTGGGTGATTTTACTGGCGTTAGCGCTGACCTCCACGCAATATGCGCAGCGAAAGCTGGGCCGTCGCTGGCAGCTGCTGCACAACTTCGTCTATCTTGTCGCGATCGTCGCCCCCATTCATTATCTGTGGTCGGTGAAGATCCTCTCTCCGCAGCCGATCCTTTACGCGCTGGCGGCCGTAGCGCTTTTAGCATGGCGTTACAAGAAGTTCCGCCAGTGGTTGCGATAGTTCGCGAAACTGTGCGTTTTCCCGCAGATTACCTCTCAACCGCAAATCTTTTTTGGATTGCGGTTGATAATCTTCCCTGATAAGACCAGTATTTAGCTGCCAAATGCTACGAAATCGTTATAATGTGCGACCTTGGTTCGCCTGACAGCGGTTTTGGGCCTCTGAAAAGGTGACATTTGCGCTTCGACGGTATATTTTGTTTTTTACCCGAGAATCGCAGGAGATAGCGGCATAATGACTGATAAGTTCCATATCTTAGTTTTAAACGGACCGAACCTGAACATGCTCGGCACCCGTGAGCCAGAGAAGTACGGCACGCTGACATTGAGCGAAATTGTTAACCGTCTGAGCACGGAAGCAGAGTCACTGAATGTGGATTTGGATCATTTTCAGTCAAACGCGGAGTACGCAATCATCGACCGTATTCATCAGGCTAAAGACAATGTGGACTATATCCTGATCAATCCGGCCGCGTTTACGCACACCAGTGTTGCTATCCGCGACGCACTGCTCGCGGTGAGTATCCCGTTTATCGAGATCCACCTGAGTAACGTGCACGCCCGAGAGCCGTTCCGCCACCATTCGTATCTGTCGGATATCGCTGCTGGCGTTATCTGCGGACTGGGCGCAGACGGCTATTCATACGCTTTACAGACAGCGGTAAAACGCTTGTCACAATCACACTAAACAAGAGTACGGAACCCACTCATGGATATTCGTAAGATTAAAAAACTGATCGAGCTGGTTGAAGAATCAGGCATCTCCGAACTGGAAATTTCTGAAGGCGAAGAGTCTGTACGCATCAGCCGTGCAGCCCCAGCCGCTAGCTTCCCGGTAATGCAGCAAGCTTACGCTGCGCCAGTGCAGCAGCCTGCGCTTTCCGCAGCCGTTGCGCCAGCAGCAGCTGAAGCCGCACCTGCCGCTGCAGCAGAAATCAGTGGTCACATCGTACGTTCCCCAATGGTTGGTACTTTCTACCGCACCCCGAGCCCGGACGCGAAGGCGTTCATCGAAGTGGGTCAGAAAGTCAACGTAGGCGATACCCTGTGCATCGTTGAAGCGATGAAAATGATGAACCAGATCGAAGCAGACAAATCAGGTACTGTGAAAGCGATTCTGGTCGAAAGTGGTCAGCCGGTTGAATTTGACGAGCCGCTGGTCGTCATCGAGTAACGAGGCGTACATGCTGGATAAAATTGTTATCGCCAACCGCGGCGAGATCGCACTGCGTATTCTTCGTGCCTGTAAAGAACTGGGCATCAAGACCGTCGCTGTGCACTCAAGCGCGGATCGCGATTTAAAACACGTATTGCTGGCGGATGAGACGGTCTGTATTGGCCCGGCTCCGTCCGTAAAAAGCTATCTGAACATCCCGGCTATCATCAGCGCCGCTGAAATCACCGGCGCGGTGGCAATTCATCCGGGTTACGGCTTCCTCTCTGAGAACGCCAACTTTGCTGAGCAGGTCGAACGCTCTGGCTTTATCTTCATTGGCCCGAAAGCCGATACCATCCGCCTGATGGGCGACAAGGTGTCTGCAATCACCGCGATGAAAAAAGCCGGTGTTCCAACCGTACCAGGCTCTGACGGCCCTCTGACCGACGACATGGATGCTAACCGTGCTCATGCTAAGCGCATTGGCTACCCGGTTATCATCAAGGCGTCCGGCGGCGGCGGCGGTCGCGGTATGCGCGTTGTGCGCAGCGATGCTGAACTGGCGCAGTCCATCTCCATGACCAAAGCGGAAGCGAAAGCGGCTTTCAGCAATGACATGGTGTATATGGAAAAATACCTGGAAAACCCACGCCACATCGAAATTCAGGTGCTGGCCGACGGTCAGGGTAACGCGATCTATCTGGCAGAACGTGACTGCTCCATGCAGCGTCGTCACCAGAAAGTGGTCGAAGAAGCGCCAGCGCCGGGCATTACCCCGGAACTGCGTCGCTACATCGGCGAGCGTTGCGCCAAAGCGTGCGTCGATATCGGCTATCGCGGGGCGGGTACCTTTGAGTTCCTGTTCGAAAACGGCGAGTTCTACTTCATTGAAATGAACACCCGTATTCAGGTTGAGCACCCGGTTACCGAAATGATCACCGGCGTTGACCTGATCAAAGAGCAGCTGCGTATCGCTGCAGGCCAGCCGCTGTCCATCAAGCAGGAAGAAGTTGTGGTCAAAGGCCATGCGGTAGAGTGCCGTATCAACGCCGAAGACCCGAACACCTTCCTGCCAAGCCCGGGTAAAATCACGCGTTTCCACGCGCCGGGTGGCTTTGGCGTGCGCTGGGAATCTCATATCTACGCCGGTTACACCGTACCGCCGTACTATGACTCAATGATTGGCAAGCTTATCTGCTACGGTGAAAACCGTGACGTGGCGATTGCCCGCATGAAGAACGCCCTGCAGGAATTGATCATCGACGGTATCAAAACCAACGTTGATCTGCAGATGCGTATCATGAGCGACGAGCACTTCCAGAATGGTGGGACGAACATCCACTACCTGGAGAAAAAACTCGGCCTGAACGAGAAGTAAGAGAGCTGTGTTGCTAAAAGGCCGGATTATCCGGCCTTTTTTATTTCTGGGGATCGCAAAGCCCCATCATGTACAATCCCCGCTTTCTGCATCCACAAGGGACTAAAAATGGACAAACGTTTTGTTCAGGCCCATAAAGAAGCGCGCTGGGCGCTGTGGCTGACCCTTCTCTATCTTGCCGCATGGTTAGTAACCGCTTACATACCTGATTCAGCTATCGGCATTACCGGCCTCCCACATTGGTTTGAAATGGCCTGCCTGCTGGTGCCGCTGGTGTTTATCCTG
The DNA here is from genome assembly GCA_011754535.1 of Enterobacter asburiae. NCBI lineage: Bacteria > Pseudomonadati > Pseudomonadota > Gammaproteobacteria > Enterobacterales > Enterobacteriaceae > Enterobacter > Enterobacter asburiae. Next base: position 4,344,188 of record JAAQVN010000001.1, read on the forward strand.
CTGTGCTGGGCGATGGTGAAATTCATCTATCGCGATATTCCGCTGGAGGACGATGATGCAGCTTGAAGTCATTCTGCCGCTTGTCGCATACCTGCTGGTCGTGTTTGGTTTATCCATCTATGCCATGCGTAAAAGAGCGACCGGCGCTTTCCTGAATGAGTATTTCCTCGGCAGCCGTTCGATGGGCGGCGTTGTACTGGCGATGACGCTGACTGCGACCTATATTAGCGCCAGCTCGTTTATTGGCGGCCCCGGTGCGGCCTACAAGTACGGGTTAGGCTGGGTATTGCTGGCTATGATCCAGCTGCCTGCCGTCTGGCTTTCGCTGGGCATACTGGGCAAAAAATTTGCTATTCTGGCGCGCCGTTATAATGCCGTGACGCTCAACGATATGCTGTATGCCCGCTATCAGAGCCGCTTGCTGGTGTGGCTGGCGAGCTTGAGCCTGCTGGTGGCCTTTATCGGTGCGATGACCGTACAGTTTATCGGCGGAGCACGCCTGCTGGAAACGGCGGCCGGAATCCCTTACGAGACGGGCCTAATTATCTTCGGGGTAAGCATCGCGCTGTATACTGCGTTTGGTGGATTCCGCGCCAGCGTGCTGAACGATACGCTGCAGGGAATGGTTATGCTCATCGGCACGATCGTTCTGCTGGTGGGCATTGTCCATGCCGCGGGTGGACTCACTCACGCGGTGGAAACCCTGGAAGCGATTGACCCGAAACTGGTCTCGCCGCAGGGCGCAGATGATATCCTCTCTCCGACCTTTATGACCTCTTTCTGGGTGTTAGTCTGCTTCGGAGTGATTGGTCTGCCGCATACCGCCGTGCGCTGTATCTCCTATAAAGACAGTAAAGCCGTTCACAAGGGCATCATTATCGGGACAATTGTGGTCGCGATCCTGATGTTTGGTATGCATCTGGCGGGGGCATTAGGGCGCGCGGTGATCCCCGATCTTACCGTGCCGGATCTGGTGATCCCGACCCTGATGGTTAAAGTGCTGCCCCCCTTTGCCGCCGGGATCTTCCTCGCCGCACCAATGGCCGCCATTATGTCGACCATCAACGCCCAGTTACTGCAAAGTTCCGCTACGATCATTAAAGATCTCTATCTGAACCTGCGCCCTGAGCAGGTTGAAAATGAACGTCGCCTGAAGCGGATGTCTGCCGTCATTACGCTGGTGTTAGGAGCTTTACTGATGTTAGCCGCATGGCGTCCGCCGGAGATGATCATCTGGCTGAACCTGCTTGCGTTTGGCGGTCTGGAAGCCGTTTTCCTGTGGCCGCTGGTATTGGGTCTTTACTGGGAACGCGCGAACGCTGCAGGCGCGCTGAGCGCAATGATTGTTGGTGGTGTGCTTTATGCCATCCTTGCGACATTTAAGATTCAGTACCTGGGCTTCCATCCGATTGTGCCTTCGTTACTGCTAAGTTTACTGGCGTTCGTGGTGGGGAACCGTTTCGGTCAGCCCGTCCCACAACCCGCTATGATTTCTCCTGATAAATAAAGAGTTTTGCCATGCCGTGGATCCAACTAAAACTGAACACAACCGGCGCGAACGCCGAAGAGCTGAGCGATGCGCTGATGGAGGCAGGCTCCGTCTCCATTACCTTCCAGGACACGCATGACACGCCGGTCTTTGAACCGCTGCCAGGCGAAACGCGCCTGTGGGGCGATACCGACGTGATTGGCCTGTTCGATGCCGAAACCGACATGAAAGAGGTGGTGGCAATTCTGGAAAACCATCCCCTTCTGGGTGCGGGTTTTGTGCATAAAATCGAACAGCTGGAAGACAAAGACTGGGAACGGGAGTGGATGGACAACTTCCACCCGATGCAGTTCGGCAAACGTCTGTGGATCTGCCCAAGCTGGCGCGAGGTTCCCGATGAAAATGCCGTCAATGTGATGCTTGACCCAGGCCTGGCGTTTGGCACCGGTACCCACCCAACCACGTCCCTGTGCCTGCAGTGGCTGGATGGTCTGGATCTGGAAGGTAAGACGGTGATCGACTTCGGCTGCGGTTCCGGGATCCTCGCGATTGCCGCCCTGAAACTGGGCGCGGCGAAAGCCATCGGGATCGATATCGATCCGCAGGCCATTCAGGCCAGCCGCGATAATGCCGAGCGTAACGGCGTCTCCGATCGCCTGGAGCTGTATCTGCCTGATGCGCAGCCAGAAGCCATGAAAGCCGATGTGGTGGTCGCTAACATTCTCGCGGGCCCGCTGCGTGAACTGGCGCCATTAATCAGCGTGCTGCCCGTTGAGGGCGGTATGCTGGGGCTTTCTGGGATCCTGGCAAGCCAGGCGGACAGCGTTTGCGAAGCCTACGCCGATCTTTTCGCTCTCGACCCTGTTGTGGAGAAGGAAGAGTGGTGCCGTATTACCGGTCGTAAAAAATAAGTATTTAGCGTGGTCCTCTGACCACGCCTTTTCCCCTCTAATATTCCTCCCACCCCCTGTCTGCCTCCGGTAAAATAACCATACAAATCATATTGATATGTTTTGATTTGGATAATAAAAATTCACAGGAAGAATATTATGAAACACGTTTATAGCAAGGCAGCGCTGTTAGCGCTGAGCATGATCTCGGCTTCAGCATGCGCATCACACTGGAGCTACAAAGGTGAAAGTTCACCGGAGCACTGGGGCGAACTGGATGAAGCGTACAAAACCTGTAACAGCGGAATGAACCAGTCTCCCATAAATATTGATTCGACCGCTAACGCCCATCTCACTCCGCTGCAAACGTACTACATTGACGGCCCTGTAACGCTAACAAACAATGGCCATACCATTCAGGCAAGCGAGCAAGCCGACACCCGCGACAGCATCACTCTGGATAAACAATCCTGGACGCTACAACAGTTCCACTTCCACGCGCCGAGCGAAAACACCGTGCATGGCAAGCATTACGCGATGGAAATGCATCTGGTGCATAAAAATGAGAAGGGAGAACTGGCAGTGGTTGCGGTCATGTTCGACAAAGGGGCCGAGAATCCGGAGCTTGATAAACTGTGGAACGTGATGCCTCAGCAGGCTGAGCTGAACGTCTCCATCAAACAGGAGCTCAACATGAATAAGCTGCTGCCGGAAGATAAAACGTACTGGCGTTTTAGCGGTTCGCTCACCACGCCACCCTGTTCAGAAGGCGTCACCTGGATCGTGCTTAAACATCCTCTGACGGTCTCCGCTGAACAGCTTGAGAAATTCACCCACACAATGCATCACGATAATAACCGTCCGGTACAGTCCCTGCATGGTCGTCTTGTGGTCGAATAACCTGCATTTTTGCCCTGAGATCATGTTCTAAAATGCGACGTAGATCGCAAACAAGCGGGATAGTCTGCTGCTAAAAACAGCAGATTATCCCGCTCATATGTCGCATTTCTTCAGAATTGATGAGAAGTTACGGGAAATTGTAAGCGCCCATAAAACAACCATTCACGCATAACCTAATGATTTAAATAATGAATAATTTTCAACGTAAAGATTGAGCGGCGATTCCTTGATCTATAACAGTGGATTGTTCAAAGTTTGGCCTTTCATCTCGTGCAAAAAATGCGTAATATACGCCGCCTTGCAGTCACAGTATGGTCATTTCTTAACTCATGCGCATCGGACACCACCAGCTTAGAAATCGCCTGATCGCAGCCCCTATGGCAGGTATTACCGACCGGCCGTTCAGGACGCTGTGCTATGAGATGGGAGCCGGTTTAACCGTATCCGAGATGATGTCGTCCAACCCGCAGGTTTGGGAAAGCGATAAATCCCGCCTTCGGATGGTGCACATTGATGAACCAGGGATTCGCACCGTGCAAATTGCCGGAAGCGTGCCTGAAGAGATGGCAGATGCCGCGCGTATTAACGTGGAAAGTGGTGCCCAGATTATTGATATCAATATGGGTTGCCCGGCCAAAAAGGTGAATCGCAAGCTTGCAGGTTCAGCCCTTCTGCAATACCCCGACCAGGTGAAAGCTATCCTGACGGCGGTTGTCAGCGCAGTGGACGTTCCTGTTACGTTGAAGATTCGCACGGGTTGGTCGCCGGAACACCGTAACTGTGTAGAGATTGCCCAACTGGCCGAAGATTGTGGTATTCAGGCCCTGACCATCCATGGACGCACTCGCGCCTGTTTGTTCAATGGTGAAGCTGAATACGACAGCATTCGGGCAGTTAAGCAGAAGGTTTCCATTCCGATTATCGCGAATGGCGACATAACTGACCCGCTTAAAGCCAGGGCTGTACTCGACTATACGGGAGCTGATGCTCTGATGATAGGACGTGCAGCTCAGGGAAGACCCTGGATCTTCCGGGAAATCCAGCATTATCTGGACACTGGGGAGCTGCTTGCCCCGCTGCCTCTGGCAGAGGTAAAGCGCTTGCTTTGTTCGCATGTTCGGGAACTGCATGACCACTACGGTCAGGCAAAAGGGTACCGAATTGCGCGTAAACACGTCTCCTGGTATCTCCAGGAGCACGCTCCAGATGACCAGTTTCGGCGCACATTCAACGCCATTGAGGATGCCAGCGAACAGCTGGAGGCGTTGGAGGCATACTTCGAAAATCTTGCGTAATGAAATAAAGAGCTGACAGAACTATGTTCGAACAACGCGTAAATTCTGACGTACTGACCGTTTCTACCGTTAACTCTCAGGATCAGGTAACTCAAAAGCCCCTGCGTGACTCGGTTAAACAGGCACTGAAGAACTATTTTGCTCAACTGAATGGTCAGGATGTTAATGACCTGTATGAGCTGGTACTGGCTGAAGTTGAACAGCCACTGTTGGACATGGTGATGCAATACACCCGCGGTAACCAGACCCGCGCTGCGCTGATGATGGGTATCAACCGTGGTACTCTGCGTAAGAAACTGAAAAAATACGGCATGAACTGATACTAATCAGTTAAATGCTTGTTTAAAAAGGCGCTACCTGGCATGGGGATGCGCCTTTTTTATTGCTTTGTTCTGTCACCGTCAACGCTTTGTAAACCTTCGCTTATCCCGCTTTTAAACCGTTTCTTTTCGTGTATATTTCCACCACTTCAGTGGCTCTCTTCACGCGGAATGACACAATGATTCGTAAATACTGGTGGCTGGTTGTCTTTGCAATCTCGGTTTTCCTTTTCGATGCCCTCCTGATGCAGTGGATTGAACTGATGAGCACCGAAACCGATAAGTGCCGCAATATGAACTCCGTGAACCCGCTGAAATTAGTGAACTGTTCAGAACTCGATTAACGACCTGACGCCGCTTCCTCTCCCCCGTATTACCCACTAAAAACGGGGATTTAAATTCCTTTGAGCCGTTACCTGACGGTGATAATGTCTCGCCCTTCTCAACCTCTCCCGCGTAACGTCACACTCGAGTAGAACCGACCATGCTGGTTAGCCAATACAACCCTATCCTTGTAGTCCTCTCCTTCGTTGTTGCCATCCTTGCGGCTTACACCGCGCTGAATATGGCTGCACGTGTCGCCGGGAGTCAGGGCGTCGCAGCGCGCATCTGGCTGGTGGGAGGCAGCGTTGCAATGGGCATTGGCGTATGGGCCATGCACTTTATCGGCATGCTGGCGATGGACCTCTCCATGAGCATGAGTTACAACGCGAGCCTGACGATGTTATCCATGGTCATTGCCGTAGGGTCGTCACTGTTTGCACTATGGCTCGTCAGCTGTGAACAGCTGCGCTTGCGCCGCCTGCTCCCCGGCGCTCTGGTGATGGGAATCGGGATTGTTGCCATGCATTACACCGGTATGGCGGCACTGGAGGTGATGCCAGGGATCATCTGGGACACGTTGTGGGTAGCCATTTCGGTCGTGATTGCTCTTGCCGCTTCGCTTGCAGCATTGTGGCTGACCTTCCGCCTGCGCCACGAAGCAGCGCAGGTGGTGCTGATGCGCCTGGGAGCCGCCATCACGATGGGAATTGCCATCGCCGGTATGCACTACGCCGGGATGAAAGCCGCGCAGTTTCCAATGTCCACAATGGTTCACCATGAGGGTATTAACGGCAGCTGGCTGGCCGTGCTGGTCAGCGTCGTCGCGCTCTCTATTCTTGGGATAACCCTGCTGGTGTCGATGCTGGATGCTCGCCTGCAGGCACGTACCGCCCTTCTGGCCTCGTCGCTGGCAGAAGCGAACCGGGAACTTGCGCAACTGGCGTTGCACGATACGCTGACGCGTCTGCCCAACCGTATCCTGCTGGAGGACCGGCTCGATCAGGCCATCAGCAAAGCAGACCGTGAAGGTACCCATTTCGCCCTGATGTTCATGGATCTCGACGGTTTTAAAACCATCAATGACGCCTACGGCCATGATGTCGGTGACAGGCTGCTGGTCGCCGTTACGCAGCGTCTGCTGCATCTCCTGAAGGGCCAGTTTACCCTTGCACGTATTGGCGGTGATGAGTTTGTTCTGCTTGCTGAGGGAGAAGGTCCGGACGATGCAGCCTCGCTGGCAAATTCGCTGGTGCGGGCGATCGATAGCCCGTTCACTCTCGACCCCTACGAACTGGTGGTAACGCTTAGCATTGGTATCGCCCTGTACCCTCACGACGGCAAAACCGAACGTGAGCTGATGTTTAACGCCGACGCGGCGATGTACCACACCAAGCATATGGGCCGAAACGGGTATCACTTTTTCCAGCCCTCTATGAACACGCTGGCGCAGACCCATCTTCAGTTAATGAACGATCTGTGGATGGCTATCGATCGCAATGAACTGCGCCTGCTTTATCAGCCAAAATTTCACGCGCCCGCTGGCCCCCTCCTCGGGTTTGAGGCGCTGCTGCGCTGGCAGCATCCGAAGCAGGGTTTACTGACGCCGGATCTTTTCCTGCCGCTGGCGGAAAAAACCGGGCTTATCATTCCTATTGGTAACTGGGCGATCAATGAAGCCTGTCGCCAATTGCGAGAATGGCATCTTCAGGGGCATCGGAACTGGTCAATGGCGGTAAACCTGTCGACGTTGCAGTTTGAACAGCCCTCGCTGGTTAAAACAGTGCTCGACTGCCTGGAGCGTCATCACCTCCCGCCGGAAATGTTGATCCTGGAAGTCACGGAAACCACGGCAATGAGCAACCCCGATGAGAGCGTGCGGGTGCTGACAGAGCTGACGGATGCAGGTGTGAAAGCTTCGATTGATGATTTTGGGACCGGATATTCGAGCCTGCTGTACCTCAAGCGTTTACCGGCCTGTGAACTGAAGATAGACAGAGCGTTTGTGAAAGAGTTAAGCGGGGAAAGCGAGGATGCCACCATTGTCTCTGCGATTGTAGCCCTCGCGAAAACGCTCAACCTGAAAGTCGTGGCTGAAGGTGTGGAAACCGAAGCGCAGCAGGCCTTTTTGACGGAACTGGGCTGTCATACCTTACAGGGTTATCTGTTAGGTAAACCCACCAGCGCGCAGACCATCGAGGCGCTTTGCGCACGGGGTGAAATGTTGCCTGGCGCTGAGCTGTAGTCATCACGAGGCGACACTCGCAAGACAGGGAGTGTCGCCAGAATACTGTCGACCAGGGCTGGCGCCTGCTGATAAAGATTAAAACTGTCGGTATTCATTAACCAGTTTTTAATGATGCCGCTAAAGAAACCGTGGAATACGATCATGGTCAGTTCAACGTTCACCTGCGACGAAACAATGTTCTGAGAAATACAATTCTCCAGAGTGACGCGCAAAAAATCATAATTGAACCAAATGCGTTTCCGAATTTCATTTTCTGAAATCATATCGCTAGTAAATTCACACTTATGATACAAGATTTGTAACAGCGCACATTGACGAGGTTCGTGCGCGATATATTGCAGCGCAGTAATAAATTGCTCACGAAGCATTAACAACGGATCATCACTCTCGGAGAAAGAGAGCCTGTCGCGAATGATGTCACGCAGCGGTAATTGCTGTTCCCAAATGGCATTAAATATTTCTGCTTTACTGTTAAAGTGCCAGTAGACAGCACCGCGAGTAACCTTTGCGGCATCTGCGATATCGGTCAGCGTCGTGCTGGCTACGCCCCGCGTCGCAAACTGCCCGATAGCCGCTTCAATCAACTGCTGTCGGGTTTGTTGAGCCTCTTCTTTCTTTTTACGCGCCATTGGCAGCTACTCTTAACTCACTGGGTATATATGTAACATCAGGTTCGGATGGCTGGAAGTATTCACTAAAAGCCGTTTTATTTTTGCACAAAAAAAGTCAATTTACTTAATCTATAATTAATGCAAATAAATCCTTAAAATCAAATTCATGAAATGAATACTTTATCCATTAAGCTCTATTAACATGATTTACCGGGCAGAAGTATATCCGTATTTTCTACGGGACTGATTCTGATTTTCCTCCAGGGCCTCGTTATTCGCACTTATAAATTAAAAAACATTAAATACCCTCATTATTATACGCAGCTACATTTTATTTTTTCCCTCTGCCCCAACTACCGATCTACGGCAAACATCGGTTAATGGGTATTTAAAGGAACAGTAATGACGAATCATTTCAGACGTTTACCCTTAGCCGGTTTCATTGTCTGCGCTGTGCTGCTCACTGGATGCGATGGCCAGGAAAATCATCAACAACATGCGCAGGCGCCTCAGGTCAGCGTCCATATCGTGAAAAGCGCGCCGCTGGCTGTCACAACTGAACTACCGGGCAGAACCGATGCGTTCCGCGTTGCGGAGGTTCGTCCACAGGTTAGCGGTATTATTCTGCGTCGCAACTTCACGGAAGGTAGCGATGTAAAAGCAGGGGATTCACTGTATCAGATTGATCCTGCGACCTATCAGGCGGCTTACGACAGCGCGAAAGGCGAGCTGGCAAAGGCGCAGGCGGCGGCCAAAATTGCACACCTGACGGTGAAACGTTATCTGCCTCTGGTGGGGACGCAGTACGTCAGCAAGCAGGAGTATGACCAGGCCGTGGCCACCGCTCAGCAGGCAGATGCCAGCGTCGTCGCCGCAAAAGCGGGCGTTGAAAGCGCGCGTATCAACCTTGCGTATACCAAAGTGACATCCCCTGTCGATGGCCGCATCGGTAAATCCAGCGTAACGGAAGGGGCGCTCGTCACGAACGGACAGGCCGCGGCGCTGGCAACGGTCCAGCAACTCGATCCGATTTATGTCGATGTCACCCAGTCAAGCAATGAATTCATGCGACTGAAGCAGACGAGCCTGCAAAAAGGAGATACGGCCAGCAGCGTTGAGCTGCTGATGGAGAATGACCAGCCCTATCCGCTGAAAGGCACATTGCAGTTCTCCGACGTTACGGTGGATGAAAGCACCGGCTCAATCACGCTGCGCGCCATTTTCCCGAATCCTCAACACATGCTGTTACCTGGGATGTTTGTTCGCGCCCGTATAGATGAGGGAACACAGCCAGATGCCATTCTGGTTCCGCAGCAGGGCGTGACCCGCACGCCGCGAGGCGACGCAACCGTGCTGGTGGTTAATGATAAAAACCAGGTTGAATCACGGACCGTCGTTGCGCCCCAGGCCATTGGCGATCGCTGGCTGGTGACGGAAGGGCTGAAAAACGGTGACCGCGTGATCGTCAGCGGATTACAAAAAGTCAGACCCGGCGCTACCGTCGTCGCCACGCCAGATACCACCACGACTCCCGCCGGTTAAGGAACGACGACATGGCTAATTTCTTTATTCAGAGGCCAGTTTTCGCCTGGGTGCTTTCCATCATTCTAATGATTGCTGGCGGCCTGGCTATTCTCAAACTGCCCGTCGCCCAGTATCCAACGATTGCCCCGCCTGCCGTGGCGATTTCCGCAACCTACCCCGGCGCTGACGCCCAGACGGTGCAGGATACCGTGACCCAGGTTATCGAACAGAACATGAACGGTATCGATAACCTGATGTATATGTCTTCCACCAGCGATTCAGCGGGTAACGTCACCATTACGCTGACCTTCGAATCAGGAACGGATCCGGACATCGCCCAGGTGCAGGTGCAGAACAAGCTGCAGCTCGCCATGCCGCTGCTGCCGCAAGAGGTACAGCAGCAAGGGATTGGCGTTGAGAAATCCAGCAGCAGCTTCCTGCTGGTCGCCGGTTTTGTTTCGGACAACAAAAACCTTACTCAGGATGATATCTCCGACTATGTCGCCTCGAACGTCAAAGATACCATCAGCCGAACGACGGGCGTCGGCGACGTTCAGCTGTTTGGTGCCCAGTATGCGATGCGCATCTGGCTCGACAGCAATGCAATGAATAAATACCAGCTGACGCCGCTGGATATTATCAACCAGTTGAAAACGCAGAACGACCAGATTGCGGCAGGCCAGTTGGGCGGCACGCCGTCTGTGCCCGGGCAGCAGCTGAATGCCTCCATCATCGCGCAAACCCGCCTGAAATCACCGGAGGAGTTTGGCCGCGTGACGCTCAAGGTAAATCAGGATGGCTCGATGGTTCACCTGAAGGATGTCGCTCGCATTGAGCTGGGTGGCGAAAACTACAACATGGTGACCAAAATTAACGGGCAGGCCGCCACCGGTCTGGGGATTAAGCTGGCAACCGGGGCAAACGCGCTGGATACAGCGGCAGCCATCAAGAGCAAACTGGCACAACTGCAACAGTTCTTCCCGCAGGGGCTTAAAGTCGTCTACCCCTATGACACCACCCCATTTGTGAAAATTTCTATTCATGAAGTGGTGAAGACCCTGTTTGAAGCGATCGTTCTGGTCTTCCTGGTCATGTATTTGTTCTTGCAAAACCTGCGGGCGACGCTCATCCCAACTATCGCGGTGCCGGTGGTTCTTCTGGGTACCTTTGCGGTTCTGGCGGCGTTCGGTTTCTCTATCAACACCCTGACGATGTTCGGGATGGTGCTGGCGATAGGGCTATTGGTTGATGACGCCATCGTGGTGGTCGAGAACGTTGAGCGCGTGATGGTAGAGGACAAGCTGCCACCGAAAGAGGCCACGCAGAAGTCGATGGGGCAGATCCAGGGCGCGCTGGTGGGGATCGCTATGGTCCTCTCGGCGGTCTTTGTTCCGATGGCCTTTTTTGGCGGCTCGACGGGAGCCATCTATCGCCAGTTCTCACTGACTATCGTTTCCGCCATGGCGCTGTCCGTGCTGGTTGCGCTGATCCTGACGCCCGCACTGTGCGCAACGTTGCTTAAACCCGTCTCTGGCGATCATCATGAGAAAAAAGGGGGGTTCTTTGGCTGGTTTAATGCACTCTTTGACAAGAGCGTGGAGCACTACAGTAACAGCGTGAGCGGTATTTTGCGTAAGACCGGTCGCTATCTGGTGGTGTACGTCATAATTGTTGGTGGGATGGCGGTGCTGTTTCTGCGCTTACCCACCTCCTTCCTGCCCGAAGAGGATCAGGGGGTGTTTATGACAATGGTTCAACTCCCGGCTGGTGCGACCCAGACGCGGACTCAGCAGGTTCTCGACCAGGTTCAGGACTACTACCTGAATAAAGAGAAGGCGAACGTTGAATCCGTGTTTACGGTGAACGGCTTTAGCTTTAGCGGCCAGGGCCAGAACTCTGGTATTGCCTTCGTCAGCCTGAAGCCCTGGGAAGAACGTTCGGGGGAAGAAAATAGCGTTGAGGCAATCGTCGGCCGTGCGACAAAAGCATTCAGCCAGATTAAAGACGGCCTTGTGTTCCCGTTTAACCTGCCGGCTATTATCGAACTGGGAACCGCAACGGGCTTCGACTTTGAACTTATCGATCAGGCAAACCTGGGACATACCCAGCTGACGCAGGCGCGTAATCAGCTGCTCGGCATGGTGAAAGAGCACCCTGATCTGCTGGTTCGCGTGCGTCCTAACGGTCTGGAGGATACCCCTCAGTTCAAGCTGGATGTCGATCAGGAGAAAGCGCAGGCGCTGGGTATTAGCATATCTGACGTCAACCAGACGATATCGACGGCATTAGGTGGTACCTATGTGAATGACTTTATCGATCATGGCCGCGTGAAAAAAGTTTACGTCCAGGCGGATGCGAAATTCCGTATGCTGCCGGGGGACATCAACAACCTCTACGTACGCAGCGCGAATGGGGAAATGGTGCCGTTCTCATCCTTTAGCAGCGCTCACTGGGTTTACGGTTCTCCTCGTCTGGAACGCTACAACGGCATGCCGTCCATGGAAATCCTCGGTGAATCTGCCCCTGGAAAAAGTACCGGTGAGGCTATGGTGATGATGGAAAGCCTGACGGCAAAACTGCCTTCCGGCATCGGCTATGACTGGACGGGAATGTCTTATCAGGAGCGCCTTTCCGGTAACCAGGCGCCTGCACTGTACGCCATTTCACTGATCGTGGTGTTCCTGTGCCTGGCTGCGCTGTATGAAAGTTGGTCCATTCCCTTCTCCGTTATGCTGGTTGTGCCGCTGGGCGTCATCGGGGCCCTTTTCGCGGCGTCGCTGCGCGGGTTAAACAATGACGTCTATTTCCAGGTCGGCCTGCTGACGACGATTGGGCTATCGGCGAAAAACGCCATCCTGATCGTCGAATTTGCTAAAGACCTGATGGAGAAAGAAGGTAAAGGGATCGTTGAAGCCACCCTGGAAGCCTCAAGAATGCGCCTTCGTCCGATCCTGATGACCTCCCTGGCCTTTATCCTTGGCGTCATGCCGCTGGTGATCAGTACCGGGGCCGGGAGCGGTGCGCAAAATGCCGTCGGTACGGGCGTGATGGGAGGCATGCTTTCCGCAACGCTTCTGGCAATTTTCTTCGTGCCCGTCTTCTTTGTGGTGGTCCGGCGACGCTTCACCAGCCATAAAGAGTAATGTATCCCTGAAAGGCACCTTTTGGTGCCTTTTTTATTTTTAATATAAACAATGGATTAGATATTAGAGGGTTGAGTATTAAAAATGCATGAGTTTGCATTAAGTAAAAACGCCATCTTGCCACTTCATAATTTCTCCATAAATTCATCCTGAACCCGACTTTTCTCCATGATTTTTACAAACTACATAATTTGAGATTATTCCTCGTGTAACGGGGACTTACCCTGGTGGTAAAATAATCTCCAGTTCGTTAATAGCCCTCCTGGCTTTGTAGCGAATGAGAAATAATACTGAGGTAACATCATGAAACGATTCATTTCCGTTGCACTTCTCGCTGCGCTGCTTGCTGGTTGCGCGCACGACTCTCCATGTGTACCGGTTTACGATGACCAGGGTCGACTGGTTCATACCAATACCTGTATGAAAGGCACCACCCAGGATAACTGGGAAACAGCAGGTGCTATCGCCGGCGGTGCTGCCGCAGTGGCAGGTTTGACGTTGGGTATTGTTGCCCTGACGAAGTAGCATCTGTTCAGAAAGCGCGGCTCTGGCCGCGCTTTTGCTTTTAATGGGTGCAGTATTTTCAAATAAGTAAAAAAATAGCCCCGTAATTATTCACGTAATTAATCTAAGACTGAAGTCAGTCACAACTTTTTCGCATACTCATTCAAATTACTTATTCTATCGTGATGATTTTCACACATTAATATTATTGAATACCCTGCCAATATTCACCCTGGAAACTATCTCTTCTTTTTCCTGACCCGACTCAAAACTTTTGCTCCGATTTGTGGCACAGGTTGTAATTTCGCACCGTTTCGGGGCGCTCGTTTTATTTAAGCCTGTCTACACTCAGCATTAAGCGTTCACTCGTCTCTTATTTCGTCGAACGCAAAACTGGCATTACGTTTGCTTTATAAACGTTGGCCAACGCCACAGACAGGTTAAGCGCTTAAAACGCTTCTATAACGATAAATTTCGCCACACAGGATGCATTATGAAAAAGACGATGATAGCCAGCCTGGCCGCTGCAGGCATGTTGTTTGCCGTAGCCGGTCAAGCCCATGCGGGAACGACACTGGATGCCGTTAAAAAGAAAGGTTTTGTTCAATGCGGTATCAGTGACGGTTTGCCTGGCTTCTCTTATGCCGATGCGAACGGCAAATTTACCGGTATTGATGTGGATGTCTGTCGTGGCGTCGCAGCTGCGGTTTTTGGTGATGACAGCAAAGTAAAATACACCCCGCTGACGGCGAAAGAACGCTTTACGGCGCTGCAGTCCGGTGAAGTCGACATGCTCTCCCGTAATACCACCTGGACCTCTTCCCGCGATGCAGGCATGGGGATGACATTTACCGGCGTGACCTATTACGACGGCATCGGCTTCCTCACCCACAACAAAGCGGGCCTGAAAAGCGCCAAAGAGCTGGATGGCGCCACCGTGTGTATCCAGGCGGGTACCGATACCGAGCTGAACGTCGCGGATTATTTCAAAGCAAATAAGATGAAATACACCCCTGTTACTTTCGACCGCTCAGATGAGTCAGCCAAAGCGCTGGAATCCGGTCGCTGCGATACGCTGGCCTCTGACCAGTCACAGCTGTATGCCTTACGCATTAAACTGAGCAACCCGGCAGAGTGGGTTGTCCTGCCTGAAGTGATCTCCAAAGAACCTCTCGGCCCCGTTGTACGCCGTGGCGATGAAGACTGGTTCTCCATTGTTCGCTGGACGCTGTTTGCCATGCTTAACGCTGAAGAGATGGGCATCAACTCGAAAAACGTCGATGAGAAAGCGGCGAATCCTTCTACCCCGGATATGGCGCACCTGCTCGGTAAAGAAGGTGATTTCGGCAAGGACCTGAAGCTGGATAACAAGTGGGCTTACAACATCATCAAACAGGTGGGTAATTACGCTGAGATCTTTGAGCGTAACGTGGGATCGGAAAGCCCGCTGAAGATCAAACGCGGCCAGAACAATCTCTGGAATAACGGCGGTATTCAGTACGCCCCACCAGTACGTTAAGTCATAGTTGTAACGGGCACTGCTCGGGCAGTGCCCACTCCAGAGTCATGGTTACTGAGGTTTCTTTATGTCCCATCGCCGCTCAGCCGTAAAAGGATCGCTATCCTTTTCTCATCCCGCGGTCCGCGCCTGGCTATTCCAGATTATTGCTATTGTTGCGGTTGTTCTTATCGCCGTGTATCTCATCCATAACACCATCACGAACCTGAATAATCGCGGTATCACCTCCGGGTTTGCGTTTCTGGATCGCAGCGCGGGGTTTGGGATTGTTCAGCACCTTATTGACTATCAGGAAGATGACACGTACGGACGCGTGTTTGTGGTCGGTTTACTGAATACGCTGCTGGTATCCGCACTGTGCATTGTCTTCGCTTCCATCCTGGGCTTCTTTATTGGGCTGGCGCGCCTTTCTGAAAACTGGCTCCTGCGGAAACTTTCAACCATTTATATTGAGACATTCCGCAACATCCCACCGCTGCTGCAGATATTTTTTTGGTATTTCGCGGTGCTGCGTAACCTTCCTGGCCCCCGCCAGGCCGTCGATGCGTTTGAGCTGTTTTTTCTCAGTAACCGTGGGTTATACATCCCCTCTCCTCAGGTAGCCGAAGGGCTTTACGCCTTTATCGTCGCCGTTGTTATTGCACTCGCCATTTCTGTCGGCCTGTTTCGCTATAACCGTAAGCACCAGATTAAAACCGGGCAGCTTCGTAAAACATGGCCAACTGGCGCTGTGCTACTTGTTGGCTTACCGTTAGTTGCTCACTGGCTTTTTGGTGCGGCCTTGCACTGGGATATTCCCCATCTGCGCGGGTTCAACTTCCAGGGAGGGATGGTATTAATTCCTGAACTGGCCGCATTAACGCTGGCGCTTTCGATTTATACCTCCGCATTTATTGCGGAAATCATCCGTTCCGGGATTCAGGCTGTGCCTTACGGTCAGCACGAGGCGGCACGCTCACTCGGTTTGCCGAATACCGTGACGCTTCGCCAGGTCATTATTCCTCAGGCTCTACGGGTGATTATTCCGCCTCTGACCAGCCAGTATCTTAACATTGTCAAAAACTCATCGCTGGCTGCTGCCATTGGTTATCCGGATATGGTGTCTCTGTTCGCCGGAACCGTGCTTAACCAGACCGGACAAGCCATTGAAACCATCGCCATCACCATGTCTGTCTATTTGATCATCAGCCTGGTGATTTCATTGCTGATGAACCTTTATAACCGTCGTATAGCACTGGTCGAGCGCTAAGGATCTATGATGACAAAAGCGATACTGTCGCACTCCTCGCGCCCTGCCAGCTCGACAGGTGGACGTTTCATTCTCTGGGCACGCAAGAATCTGTTCTCCAGCTGGAGCAACAGCCTGCTGACGATTGTCTGCCTGTGGCTCATGTGGGAATTAATTCCTCCCCTACTGAACTGGGCATTTTTACAGGCCAACTGGGTCGGTTCAACCCGAGCTGACTGCACAAAAGCCGGTGCCTGCTGGGTATTTATTCATGAACGTTTCGGTCAGTTCATGTATGGATTGTATCCCCATGAACAGCGCTGGCGGATTAATCTGGCGCTGGCCATCGGCCTGCTCTCTGTCGCGGTCATGTTCTGGAAAAAGCTGCCTCATCGTGGACGCTATATTGCCGTCTGGACAGTGGTTTATCCGATTATTGTCTGGGTGCTGATGTATGGCGGTTTCCTGGGGCTGGAACGCGTTGAAACACGCCAGTGGGGCGGTCTGACGTTGACATTGATTATCGCTTCAGTGGGGATAGCCGGCGCGCTACCGTGGGGGATTTTACTGGCCCTGGGACGCCGTTCAAAAATGCCGGTCGTTCGCGTGCTCTCCGTTATCTTCATTGAGTTCTGGCGCGGAGTACCGCTCATCACCGTACTGTTTATGTCGTCGGTCATGCTGCCGCTGTTTATGGCAGAGGGTACAACGATAGACAAACTGATCCGTGCCCTGGTCGGGGTGATTCTCTTCCAGTCCGCCTATGTCGCTGAAGTTGTACGCGGTGGACTGCAGGCGTTGCCCAAAGGCCAGTACGAAGCGGCGGAATCGCTGGCGCTCGGTTACTGGAAGACGCAGGGGCTGGTGATCCTTCCGCAAGCGCTCAAGCTGGTTATCCCTGGGCTGGTCAATACGATCATTGCTCTCTTTAAAGATACCAGCCTGGTGATCATCATTGGATTGTTCGATCTCTTTAGCAGCGTGCAACAGGCAACCGTTGACCCTGTCTGGCTGGGCATGTCCACCGAAGGATATGTCTTTGCAGCTCTGATCTACTGGATCTTTTGTTTTAGCATGTCGCGCTACAGCCAGCATCTGGAAAAGCGCTTTAACACCGGGCGTACACCGCACTGAGGAAATTATGAGCCAAATAACTATGACACCCGCCGACGCGATGATTACGCTGGAAAACGTGAATAAATGGTATGGACAGTTTCATGTCCTGAAAGACATTAATCTTAAGGTAAAGCAAGGCGAACGCATCGTCCTTTGCGGCCCTTCCGGTTCAGGTAAATCCACAACCATTCGCTGTATTAACCATCTTGAAGAACATCAGCAAGGACGCATTGTTGTAGATGGCATCGAGCTGAATGAAGATATCCGCAATATCGAACGCGTGCGCCAGGAAGTGGGTATGGTATTCCAGCACTTTAATCTTTTTCCACACCTGACCGTTCTGCAGAACTGTACGCTTGCGCCTATTTGGGTCCGAAAAATGCCGAAACAGGAAGCGGAAGCGCTGGCGATGCACTACCTGGAACGCGTTCGTATCGCGGAGCATGCCAATAAGTTTCCCGGCCAGATCTCGGGCGGGCAACAGCAGCGTGTGGCTATCGCCCGTTCGCTGTGCATGAAACCCAAAATCATGCTGTTTGACGAACCGACATCTGCGCTGGATCCCGAAATGGTGAAAGAGGTACTGGATACCATGATTGGGCTGGCGCAATCCGGTATGACGATGTTGTGCGTAACGCATGAGATGGGTTTTGCCAGAACGGTAGCTGACCGGGTGATCTTTATGGACCGCGGAGAGATTGTTGAGCAGGCGCCGCCGGATGAGTTCTTTGCGCATCCGAAGTCAGAACGTACGCGAGCATTCCTGTCGCAGGTGATTCATTAGCCGTTTGCTCTGCCGGGTGGCGGCTTCGTCTTACCCGGCCTACCGTTTTTTCTGAGCATAAACGCAAAAAGGCCATCCTTTCGGATGGCCTTCTCACTTATTTGATGTCTGGCAGTTCCCTACTCTCACATGGGGAGACCCCACACTACCATCGGCGCTACGGCGTTTCACTTCTGAGTTCGGCATGGGGTCAGGTGGGACCACCGCGCTAAAGCCGCCAGACAAATTCTTTTACTTCTTGCCGAACTTTAACCTAAGTATAAAGTGGTGCTGATACCCAGAGTCGAACTGGGGACCTCACCCTTACCAAGGGTGCGCTCTACCAACTGAGCCATATCAGCACACTAAATTTGATGCCTGGCAGTTCCCTACTCTCACATGGGGAGACCCCACACTACCATCGGCGCTACGGCGTTTCACTTCTGAGTTCGGCATGGGGTCAGGTGGGACCACCGCGCTAAAGCCGCCAGGCAAATTCTGTTAATCTGTATCAGGCTGAATATTGTTTGCGTCTCTTCCGCCAAAACACCTTCGGCGTTGTAAGGTTAAGCCTCACGGTTCATTAGTATCGGTTAGCTCAACGCATCGCTGCGCTTACACACCCGACCTATCAACGTCGTCGTCTTCAACGTTCCTTCAGGAGACTTAAAGTCTCAGGGAGAACTCATCTCGGGGCAAGTTTCGTGCTTAGATGCTTTCAGCACTTATCTCTTCCGCATTTAGCTACCGGGCAGTGCCATTGGCATGACAACCCGAACACCAGTGATGCGTCCACTCCGGTCCTCTCGTACTAGGAGCAGCCCCCCTCAATTCTCCAGCGCCCACGGCAGATAGGGACCGAACTGTCTCACGACGTTCTAAACCCAGCTCGCGTACCACTTTAAATGGCGAACAGCCATACCCTTGGGACCTACTTCAGCCCCAGGATGTGATGAGCCGACATCGAGGTGCCAAACACCGCCGTCGATATGAACTCTTGGGCGGTATCAGCCTGTTATCCCCGGAGTACCTTTTATCCGTTGAGCGATGGCCCTTCCATTCAGAACCACCGGATCACTATGACCTGCTTTCGCACCTGCTCGAGCCGTCACTCTCGCAGTCAAGCTAGCTTATGCCATTGCACTAACCTCCTGATGTCCGACCAGGATTAGCTAACCTTCGTGCTCCTCCGTTACTCTTTGGGAGGAGACCGCCCCAGTCAAACTACCCACCAGACACTGTCCGCAACCCGGATTACGGGTCCACGTTAGAACACCAGCCATTAAAGGGTGGTATTTCAAGGACGGCTCCACGCAGACTGGCGTCCACGCTTCAAAGCCTCCCACCTATCCTACACATCAAGGACCAGTGTTCAGTGTCAAGCTATAGTAAAGGTTCACGGGGTCTTTCCGTCTTGCCGCGGGTACACTGCATCTTCACAGCGAGTTCAATTTCACTGAGTCTCGGGTGGAGACAGCCTGGCCATCATTACGCCATTCGTGCAGGTCGGAACTTACCCGACAAGGAATTTCGCTACCTTAGGACCGTTATAGTTACGGCCGCCGTTTACCGGGGCTTCGATCAAGAGCTTCGCGTTGCCGCTAACCCCATCAATTAACCTTCCGGCACCGGGCAGGCGTCACACCGTATACGTCCACTTTCGTGTTTGCACAGTGCTGTGTTTTTAATAAACAGTTGCAGCCAGCTGGTATCTTCGACTGATTTCAGCTCCACCCGCAGGGGCTTCACCTACATATCAGCGTGCCTTCTCCCGAAGTTACGGCACCATTTTGCCTAGTTCCTTCACCCGAGTTCTCTCAAGCGCCTTGGTATTCTCTACCTGACCACCTGTGTCGGTTTGGGGTACGATTTCGTGTTACCTGATGCTTAGAGGCTTTTCCTGGAAGCAGGGCATTTATCACTTCAGCACCGTAGTGCCTCGTCATCACGCCTCAGTGTTAAAGTGAACCGGATTTGCCTGGAACACACACCTACACGCTTAAACCGGGACAACCGTCGCCCGGCTGACATAGCCTTCTCCGTCCCCCCTTCGCAGTAACACCAAGTACAGGAATATTAACCTGTTTCCCATCGACTACGCCTTTCGGCCTCGCCTTAGGGGTCGACTCACCCTGCCCCGATTAACGTTGGACAGGAACCCTTGGTCTTCCGGCGAGCGGGCTTTTCACCCGCTTTATCGTTACTTATGTCAGCATTCGCACTTCTGATACCTCCAGCAGCCCTCACAGGCCACCTTCGACGGCTTACAGAACGCTCCCCTACCCAACAACACATAGTGTCGCTGCCGCAGCTTCGGTGCATGGTTTAGCCCCGTTACATCTTCCGCGCAGGCCGACTCGACCAGTGAGCTATTACGCTTTCTTTAAATGATGGCTGCTTCTAAGCCAACATCCTGGCTGTCTGTGCCTTCCCACATCGTTTCCCACTTAACCATGACTTTGGGACCTTAGCTGGCGGTCTGGGTTGTTTCCCTCTTCACGACGGACGTTAGCACCCGCCGTGTGTCTCCCGTGATAACATTCTTCGGTATTCGTAGTTTGCATCGGGTTGGTAAGCCGGGATGGCCCCCTAGCCGAAACAGTGCTCTACCCCCGAAGATGAGTTCACGAGGCGCTACCTAAATAGCTTTCGGGGAGAACCAGCTATCTCCCGGTTTGATTGGCCTTTCACCCCCAGCCACAGGTCATCCGCTAATTTTTCAACATTAGTCGGTTCGGTCCTCCAGTTAGTGTTACCCAACCTTCAACCTGCCCATGGCTAGATCACCGGGTTTCGGGTCTATACCCTGCAACTTAACGCCCAGTTAAGACTCGGTTTCCCTTCGGCTCCCCTATACGGTTAACCTTGCTACAGAATATAAGTCGCTGACCCATTATACAAAAGGTACGCAGTCACACCACGAAGGTGCTCCCACTGCTTGTACGTACACGGTTTCAGGTTCTTTTTCACTCCCCTCGCCGGGGTTCTTTTCGCCTTTCCCTCACGGTACTGGTTCACTATCGGTCAGTCAGGAGTATTTAGCCTTGGAGGATGGTCCCCCCATATTCAGACAGGATACCACGTGTCCCGCCCTACTCTTCGAGTTCACAGCCTGTGCATTTTCGTGTACGGGAGTATCACCCTGTACCCTGCGACTTTCCAGACGCTTCCACTAACACACAAGCTGATTCAGACTCCGGGCTGCTCCCCGTTCGCTCGCCGCTACTGGGGGAATCTCGGTTGATTTCTTTTCCTCGGGGTACTTAGATGTTTCAGTTCCCCCGGTTCGCCTCGTTAACCTATGTATTCAGTTAACGATAGTGTGACGAATCACACTGGGTTTCCCCATTCGGACATCGCCGGGTCAAAGGTTCATATCACCTCGCCGGCGCTTTTCGCAGATTAGCACGTCCTTCATCGCCTCTGACTGCCAGGGCATCCACCGTGTACGCTTAGTCGCTTAACCTCACAACCCGAAGATGTTTCTTTCGATTCATCATCAAATTGCGAAAATTTGAGAGACTCGGACACACATTAACTGTGTGTCGTTTCAATTTTCAGCTTGATCCAGATTTTTAAAGAGCAAATATCTCAAACATGACTCGTAAGTCAGTTTTGAGATATGACGGCAGGTGACTTTCACTCACGAACCAGCAAGTGGCGTCCCCTAGGGGATTCGAACCCCTGTTACCGCCGTGAAAGGGCGGTGTCCTGGGCCTCTAGACGAAGGGGACACTGAAGTCTCAATCGCAAGACGCCTTGCTGCTTACTTTTCATCAGACAATCTGTGTGAGCACTGCAAAGGCAGGTTCTTTAAGGTAAGGAGGTGATCCAACCGCAGGTTCCCCTACGGTTACCTTGTTACGACTTCACCCCAGTCATGAATCACAAAGTGGTAAGCGCCCTCCCGAAGGTTAAGCTACCTACTTCTTTTGCAACCCACTCCCATGGTGTGACGGGCGGTGTGTACAAGGCCCGGGAACGTATTCACCGTGGCATTCTGATCCACGATTACTAGCGATTCCGACTTCATGGAGTCGAGTTGCAGACTCCAATCCGGACTACGACGCACTTTATGAGGTCCGCTTGCTCTCGCGAGGTCGCTTCTCTTTGTATGCGCCATTGTAGCACGTGTGTAGCCCTACTCGTAAGGGCCATGATGACTTGACGTCATCCCCACCTTCCTCCAGTTTATCACTGGCAGTCTCCTTTGAGTTCCCGGCCGGACCGCTGGCAACAAAGGATAAGGGTTGCGCTCGTTGCGGGACTTAACCCAACATTTCACAACACGAGCTGACGACAGCCATGCAGCACCTGTCTCAGAGTTCCCGAAGGCACCAAAGCATCTCTGCTAAGTTCTCTGGATGTCAAGAGTAGGTAAGGTTCTTCGCGTTGCATCGAATTAAACCACATGCTCCACCGCTTGTGCGGGCCCCCGTCAATTCATTTGAGTTTTAACCTTGCGGCCGTACTCCCCAGGCGGTCGACTTAACGCGTTAGCTCCGGAAGCCACGCCTCAAGGGCACAACCTCCAAGTCGACATCGTTTACGGCGTGGACTACCAGGGTATCTAATCCTGTTTGCTCCCCACGCTTTCGCACCTGAGCGTCAGTCTTTGTCCAGGGGGCCGCCTTCGCCACCGGTATTCCTCCAGATCTCTACGCATTTCACCGCTACACCTGGAATTCTACCCCCCTCTACAAGACTCTAGCCTGCCAGTTTCGAATGCAGTTCCCAGGTTGAGCCCGGGGATTTCACATCCGACTTGACAGACCGCCTGCGTGCGCTTTACGCCCAGTAATTCCGATTAACGCTTGCACCCTCCGTATTACCGCGGCTGCTGGCACGGAGTTAGCCGGTGCTTCTTCTGCGGGTAACGTCAATCGACAAGGTTATTAACCTTATCGCCTTCCTCCCCGCTGAAAGTACTTTACAACCCGAAGGCCTTCTTCATACACGCGGCATGGCTGCATCAGGCTTGCGCCCATTGTGCAATATTCCCCACTGCTGCCTCCCGTAGGAGTCTGGACCGTGTCTCAGTTCCAGTGTGGCTGGTCATCCTCTCAGACCAGCTAGGGATCGTCGCCTAGGTGAGCCGTTACCCCACCTACTAGCTAATCCCATCTGGGCACATCTGATGGCAAGAGGCCCGAAGGTCCCCCTCTTTGGTCTTGCGACGTTATGCGGTATTAGCTACCGTTTCCAGTAGTTATCCCCCTCCATCAGGCAGTTTCCCAGACATTACTCACCCGTCCGCCACTCGTCACCCGAGAGCAAGCTCTCTGTGCTACCGTTCGACTTGCATGTGTTAGGCCTGCCGCCAGCGTTCAATCTGAGCCATGATCAAACTCTTCAATTTAAGTTTGATGCTCGTGAATTAAACTTCGTAATGAATTACGTATGTTCACTCAGAGACTTGGTATTCATTTATTGTCCGAAGACATTAAGAATCCATGTCACTTTGAGTGCCCACACAGATTGTCTGATAAATTGTTAAAGAGCAGTGCAACGCGGCTTTCAGCTCACCGTTGCGAGGTGGCGTATATTACGCTTTCCTCTTTCAGAGTCAACCCGTTATTTCAGGATTTTTTCTCTTCAACCGACCGGGTTGTCTGTGAAGTGATTCACATCCGCCGTGTCGATGGAGGCGCATTATAGGGATCCCAATTTTTAGCACAAGTATTTTTTAGATCTTTTTTTCCGACTGCTGATTTTCCGCGCTTTTCGCTGAAATCCCGCCCGATCTGCTTAAATATTGACGCATTTTGCCTTGCCTCGATCCAATAATATGATCAAGTCTTCCGTATAGCGCTCATCCTTAGAGGTAGTTATGTCTGCAGTATTACGTCCTTATAAACATCTGTTCCCCCAAAAAGGCGATCGCGTGATGATCGATGCCACCAGCGTGGTCATTGGTGATGTCCGAATGGCCGATGACGTCAGTATCTGGCCACTCGTTGCGATCAGGGGAGACGTTAACTATGTGTCGATTGGTGCCCGTACCAATATTCAGGACGGTAGCGTTCTGCATGTCACCCACAAATCCTCCTATAACCCGCAGGGTAATCCCCTCATCATTGGAGAAGAGGTTACCGTCGGTCATAAAGTGATGCTTCACGGCTGCACTATCGGTAATCGGGTGCTTGTTGGCATGGGATCGATTTTGCTGGATGGCGTCATAGTAGAAGATGACGTAATGATTGGGGCCGGTAGCCTGGTCCCGCAGAACAAACGTCTGGAGAGCGGCTATCTCTATCTGGGAAGCCCGGTAAAACAGATCCGCCCCCTGAAGGAGGCAGAGATCGAAGGACTGAAGTACTCAGCGAACAACTACGTAAAATGGAAGAATGACTATTTGGATCAGGACAACCAAACCCAGCCCTGATCGTCTTCCTGCTGATCGCGAATTAAATCGCTGGCTTCCTCTTCCAGATCCCAGCGATTTTCGCAAAATATGTCTATAGGATCTGAACCGCCAAAGCGACGCAACAGCGTTTCCCCATGAATGGCGCAGGTCAATTGCATACCCTGCACCAGCACCGGGAAACAGACCGCTTGTTTACTCTCATCCCAGTTCTCTCTGTCCGGGAAATGAATAGCCTGATTCACGCCGAAAGCTCCTGCTTTAACTTTTCAATAACCGGTTCGACTGCAGGCAACACGCCATGCCAGAGCAGCACCGCATGCGCAGCCTGACCCACCAGCATCCCCAGTCCATCAGCTAGCTGTTTCGCACCGTGTTGTTCACACCAGTTAAGGAAAGGCGTCTTCCCTTTCTGATAAAACATGTCATAGAAGTATATATGAGGGCTTACCAGAGAAGCGGGGATTGCCGGGATCTCTCCATTAATGCCGCTGGAGGTGGCATTAATGACCAGATCAAATTCACGCCCGGCAAGATCGCCAGGCGCTGCCGCACTTACGCTGCCAGTATGCGCAAACAACGCCGCCAGCGCTTCTGCCCGGGAAAAGGTTCGGTTGGTAATGGTCACCGCACAGTCCAGAGAAAGCAGAGGCAACAGTACTCCCCGCGATGCGCCACCCGCACCAATCAGCAGGACCCGGAAACCGGGTTTAATAAACGACAGTCGTTCCAGATCGCTCAGCAAACCGATTCCGTCGGTGTTGTCACCCAGAAGGCGTCCATCTTCAAGCCGTTTCAGGGTATTTACTGCACCAGCCAGCGAAGCACGCTCGGTAAGCTCATCCGCACGTTCGAAGGCTTCTTCTTTAAAAGGGACCGTCACATTAGCGCCTTGACCGCCGGCGGCGAAAAAAGCCTCCAGCGTTGGAATAAATGCATCCACCGGTGCAAGTACACGACCATAAGGATGATTAATCTGCAGCTGCTTCGCAAATTGCTGATGGATCAGCGGTGACTTGCTGTGCGCAATCGGATTACCAAAAACAGCATAGGTTTCCATGAGATTACCCCTGGCGAAAACGTTCGCCGGTCAAAGCGTCGCGAATTTCAGACGGATTCAGGCGCCCTCCCGTCTCTCCAACAGCAACCGGGAAGTCGTTCCCGAACTGTGCCAGCACTTCTTCGGTTGTACGACAAGGTGGCAATCCGGTCAGGTTGGCGCTGGTTGAGACCAGCGGTTTACCAAATGCCAGACAAAGCTCTATTACCAGCGGGTGGTCAGTTACGCGAACGGCAAGGGAATCAAAGCGTCCGGTCAACCAGCGTGGCGTTGTCGGCTGTGCCGGGAAAACAAAGGTCACTGGCCCGGGCCATGCGGAAAAAATAGTCTCGCGCTGCGCCGGCGTCAGCATAGAGTCATCGATGTAGGGCTTAAGCTGCTCGTAATTCGCAGCTATCAAAATCAGCCCTTTCTCGACGGGTCTTTGTTTCAAGGCAAGCAGACGGCTCACAGCCGTCTCGCTGTCAGGATCGCAACCGACCCCAAAAACAGCTTCAGTTGGATAGGCGATGACTTCTTCATTTTTCAGTACGTCCACTGCATGCGCAATGGAGCCTGATGGCAGGTTATTATTCACTATTTTGATCCGCCGTAACCGGCTTTCCACATTGTTTACTGGCGCAGAAGCGTTTCATACCCTGCGCCGTTTTCTTCTCGATAAGTAGCGGATAGTTGCAATGAATGCAGACGCCCGCTACCGGTTTGAAATTGATAACGAACTGGCATTCAGGGTAGCGATCGCAGGAATGAAAGGTCTTACCATAACGGGAACGGCGTTGTACCAGCTGACCGCGCTGACACTGGGGACACGCAATAGCCGTTTCATCAGGCTTATCAATTTGTTCCGTATGCTCACATTCCGGGTAGCGGCTACAGCCAATAAACATACCGAAACGGCCCTGACGTAGCGCTAATTCACCACCACAAAGAGGACATAGCTGTCCTTCCAGAATTTTGACGATATGTCCATCCGCCTGGCTTTTCAGAGGACGGACATAATCACATTCCGGATAGTGTGAACAACCGAGAAACGGGCCGTGTTTCCCGGATCGAATAACAAGCTCAGCCCCGCACTGCGGGCAGGGCTCGTTTTTATGCACCGTGAATAGTGCTGATTTGGCCATAACAACTCTTGGTGCTGCACATTGAATTAGTGCAGCATACCTTCATTCACTTCAAAGAGTAATTCTTCCATTTGCTGATAGGCATTTTCACAGCCCGGGATATTAAACAGAACCATCAGAATCACCCATTTGAGATCTTCCAGTTCAAATTCTGCCGTATCCAGCGCCATGACGCGCTCTATCACCATTTCTCTCGTTTCGAGGTTTAGCACCTGAATCTGCTCAAGGAATAAGATGAATCCCCGGCAGCTGGCATCCAGCCTTTCACACTCTTCAGCGGTATAAATGCGTACTGACAATGGGTCAGAAGCAAGCTGCATCGGCTCGGCGAGGCCTTCCTGATAATCAGCCAGCTTTTCCAGCCACATCAACGCGTTATAGATATCTTCCCGCTCAAACCCCGCATCGGTAAGATCCTGTGTCAATTTGTCCTGATCCACTCGCATTTCTGCTTCGTTATGGATGTAAGTCTCAAACAAATACATCAGTACGTCGAACATGGCATGCCCTCCTTAATCGGACATAGCCGCCGGGTACAGCTGCGATCCACCCTGCTAACTCCAGTTCGAGTAGCTGTGCTACCGTTACTGGCACAGGTTGGCCGGCACGTTCAGCGACAACGTCAACAGGTGTTACCTCATCTCCTACGTTAGCCAGGAGCTTGGGAAATGGCAATGCCACCTTTCCCTGATCTGATGAATAATGTCGCTTTTCGGGATCTTCCTGCAGACATTGCAAGCCATATTGCAAATTTTCAAGAATGTCCCGCACTTCTGTTACCGGCGTCGCCCCCTGCTTTATCAGCCAGTGTGGTCCTTCGCACCCCGGGTTACCTATCGGGCCGGGTAAGGCGAAAACCTCCCTGCCCTGATCGAGCGCGCATCGTGCCGTGACCAGCGAACCGCTTCGCACTGCCGCTTCAACGACCAATACTCCCTGGCTAAGCCCGCTGATGATTCGGTTACGACGCGGAAAGTTTGCCGGTCGGGGCTGCGCCGAAAGGGGAAACTCAGACACTATCGCCCCGTCAGCTTCGATTAATTGCATAGCCAGCGCCTGGTGCCGACGGGGATAAATGCTAAACAGGCCGTTCCCCAGTACGGCCACGCTACGCCCTTTTGCTGATAGCGCTGCACTATGGGCAACACCGTCAATACCGCAGGCCAGCCCACTGGTGATCGTGAAACCACATTGCGAAAGTTGTTCGCACAGAATTTTTCCCCATCGCTCTCCATACCATGACGGTGCACGGCTGCCTACTACCGCCAGTTGGACAGCATTAAGGGTTTCAGGGTTACCTTTTACGAATAACGCCCCGGGATAATCAGGAATTGCTCGAAGTAAAGGAGGATAAAGTGGATGGTTTGCCGTCAATAAATGATTTCCCGGCTGCTCAAGCCACGCCAGACTACGCTCCAGCTCACTTTCATCTGGGGCAAAGAACCGTTCAACCTGTTTTGCTGTCAGACCGGCGCTTTTGACGACAGGCACGTCGAGGTTTTCATGCTTCTGCAGTTGCACAGCCGCTTCCAGCATTCCATCGCCACATAGTGAACCTGTGTGTATTAGCCGTAGCCATATCTCGATAGACGTCATCCTTTCCCCCCTGCCATAAGCGGCCTGCGCAATCATTGCGATTGGTCACTGATGCTGTCAATCGACCCGGGATTTGTCTAGAATAGAAGTAATATTCTTATCAACTCCTGAACACGACTCTGGAAATTTATGGCAGTTTTGCAAGTGTTACATATTCCGGACGAGCGCCTTCGCATCGTCGCTGAACCGGTCAAAGAAGTGAATGCAGAAATCCAGCGTATCGTTGATGATATGTTCGATACCATGTACGCCGAAGAAGGCATTGGTCTGGCGGCGACGCAGGTGGACATTCACAAACGTATTATCGTGATCGACGTTTCCGAAAATCGCGATGAGCGTCTGGTGCTGATCAACCCTGAATTGCTTGAAAAGAGCGGTGAAACGGGCATTGAGGAAGGCTGCCTGTCCATTCCTGAACAACGCGCTTTGGTGCCACGTGCCGAAAAAGTGAAAATCCGCGCTTTGGATCGTGACGGTGACCCGTTCGAACTGGAAGCAGATGACCTGCTGGCAATTTGCATTCAGCATGAGATGGATCACCTGGTCGGTAAGCTGTTTATCGATTACCTCTCGCCGTTGAAGCAACAGCGTATTCGTCAAAAAGTAGAGAAACTGGATCGTTTGCGCTCTCGCGCATAACGTCCCCCCGGATACAAGGATCATCGTGTCTAAAACACTACGTATTATCTTCGCGGGAACCCCTGATTTTGCAGCGCGTCATCTTGACGCGCTGTTATCTTCTGGTCACCAGGTTGTTGGCGTCTTTACCCAGCCGGACCGTCCGGCTGGCCGCGGTAAAAAAATGATGCCCAGCCCGGTAAAGGTGCTGGCAGAAGAGCATGGGCTTCCCGTTTTTCAGCCCGCATCCTTACGCCCTCAGGAAAATCAGCAGCTGGTCGCTGAGCTGAATGCCGACGTAATGGTCGTAGTGGCTTACGGTTTAATTCTGCCGAAAGCGGTGCTTGATATGCCTCGTCTGGGTTGTATCAACGTGCATGGCTCACTGCTCCCACGCTGGCGTGGTGCGGCACCTATCCAGCGCTCCCTGTGGGCGGGGGATGCAGAAACCGGCGTCACAATCATGAAGATGGACGTAGGTTTAGACACCGGCGACATGCTGCATAAACTGGCGTGCCCTATTACTGCAGACGATACCAGCGCTACGCTGTATGACAAACTAGCAGGCCTCGGTCCGCAAGGGCTTATCGAGACGCTGCAGCAGCTTGCTGACAATACGGCAAAACCTGAGGTTCAGGATGAGGCGCTGGTGACGTATGCTGAAAAACTGAGTAAAGAAGAAGCCCGGATCGACTGGTCCTTGTCTGCCGCTCAACTTGAACGCTGCATCCGCGCCTTTAATCCGTGGCCGATGAGCTGGATGGAGATTGATGAGCAGCCAGTGAAAGTCTGGAAAGCGTCAGTCATTAACGGCAATACGGCTGCTGAACCCGGCACGATTATCGACGCCAGCAAGAACGGTATCCAGGTTGCGACTGCAGAAGGGATTCTGAATCTTGAATCGCTGCAACCGGCCGGGAAGAAAGCCATGAGCGCTCAGGATCTTTTAAATTCCCGTCGCGAATGGTTTATCCCGGGCAATCGCCTTGCCTGAACAAATATATGCTTAAGGCCCGGTGTTTCCGGGCATTTTTATTTTTACGGTTATGAAAAAACAAAATCTACGCAGTATGGCGGCTCAGGCCGTTGAGCAGGTTATCGAGCAGGGCCAGTCATTGAGTAACGTCCTGCCTCCCCTGCAACAAAAAGTATCAGATAAAGACAAAGCCCTGCTCCAGGAGCTTTGCTTTGGCGTTCTGCGCACCCTTTCTCAGCTTGAGTGGCTCATTAATAAGCTGATGTCACGCCCAATGACGGGCAAGCAGCGCACCGTTCATTATTTGATCATGGTGGGTTTTTATCAGCTTCTTCATACTCGCATTCCACCTCACGCCGCGCTTGCTGAAACAGTGGAAGGCGCCGTTGCGATAAAACGTCCTCAGTTGAAAGGATTAATCAACGGCGTACTGCGTCAGTTCCAGCGTCAGCAGGATGAGCTTCTGTCTGAATTTGCGCAAAGCGAAACACGTTTTCTCCACCCGGACTGGCTGCTGAATCGTCTTAAAAAAGCGTATCCGAAGCAGTGGCAAAACATTGCCGAAGCGAATAATCAACGCCCGCCGATGTGGTTACGCGTCAATCGCAATCACCACACCCGTGACGCATGGCTGGCATTACTGGAAGACGCTGGAATGAGTGGATTCACGCATGAAGCCTATCCGGATGCCGTGCGTTTAGCCTCCGCTGCACCGGTACATGCTTTACCTGGTTTTGATGAAGGCTGGGTGACCGTGCAGGATGCCTCTGCTCAGGGTTGTATGACCTGGCTTGAACCCAAAAATGGTGAGCAGATCCTCGATCTGTGCGCGGCGCCTGGCGGAAAAACGACACACATTTTGGAAGTGGCTCCACAGGCCAGCGTGATGGCAGTGGACGTTGATGAGCAGCGTCTTTCACGCGTCTACGACAACCTCAAGCGCCTGGGCATGAAGGCACAGGTTAAACAAGGCGATGGACGCAAGCCTGCGCAATGGTGTGGTGAAACCCAGTTCGACCGCATTTTGCTGGATGCACCCTGCTCTGCAACAGGCGTAATTCGTCGTCATCCGGACATCAAGTGGCTACGCCGCGATCGTGATATTAAGGAACTTGCCCAACTGCAATCGGACATACTTGACGCGATTTGGCCACATCTTAAACCCGGCGGTACGCTGGTTTATGCCACCTGCTCCATACTGCCAGAAGAAAACAGCCAGCAAATCGCAGCCTTCCTTAAGCGTACCCCGGACGCTACGCTGCGCGATACGGGAACGCCTGAATGCCCAGGACAGCAAAACCTGCCGGGCGCGGAAGAGGGTGATGGCTTCTTTTACGCTAAGCTAATCAAAGAGTGATGTTGAGAACAGGTCACGAGATATGAAGATTATCATTCTGGGCGCAGGACAAGTGGGCGGAACGCTGGCGGAAAACCTGGTTGGCGAAAACAACGACATCACAATCGTTGATACCAACGGCGATCGTCTGCGCGTTTTACAGGACAAATTTGACCTTCGCGTTGTGCAGGGTCATGGCTCACACCCGCGCGTGCTCCGCGAGGCGGGCGCCGACGATGCAGACATGCTGGTTGCGGTGACCAGTTCTGACGAAACCAATATGGTGGCCTGTCAGGTGGCCTACTCGCTTTTCAACACGCCAAACCGAATCGCGCGCATCCGTTCACCGGACTATGTTCGCGATGCAGAAAAACTGTTTAATTCAGAAGCGGTTCCCATTGATCATCTTATCGCACCTGAACAGCTGGTTATCGACAATATCTATCGTCTGATCGAATATCCAGGCGCACTGCAGGTGGTGAACTTTGCCGAAGGTAAAGTCAGTCTTGCCGTCGTAAAGGCCTATTACGGCGGTCCGTTGATCGGCAACGCGTTGTCCACCATGCGCGAGCACATGCCTCATATTGATACGCGCGTCGCCGCCATTTTCCGCCACGACAGGCCTATCCGCCCGCAGGGCTCCACCATTGTCGAAGCAGGTGATGAGGTCTTCTTTATTGCGGCCTCTCAGCATATTCGTGCAGTAATGAGCGAATTGCAGCGTCTCGAAAAGCCTTATAAACGCATTATGCTGGTCGGTGGTGGCAATATCGGTGCGGGTCTCGCGCGAAGGCTGGAAAAAGACTACAGCGTGAAATTGATCGAGCGCGATCAGCAACGTGCTTCTGAGCTGGCGGAAAAACTGCAAAATACGATCGTATTTTATGGCGACGCGTCAGATCAGGAATTACTGGCAGAAGAGCATATTGATCAAGTTGATCTCTTTATTGCCGTCACCAACGATGACGAGGCGAATATTATGTCCGCCATGCTCGCCAAACGTATGGGGGCAAAGAAGGTCATGGTACTTATCCAACGTAAGGCGTATGTCGACCTGGTTCAGGGCAGCGTGATTGATATTGCTATTTCACCGCAGCAGGCGACCATTTCCGCTCTGCTGAGCCATGTACGTAAAGCGGACATTGTCGGCGTTTCATCGCTCCGCCGCGGTGTGGCAGAAGCGATTGAAGCGGTGGCCCATGGAGATGAAACCACCTCTCGCGTTGTGGGCCGCGCCATCGACGAAATTAAGCTGCCGCCGGGCACAATTATCGGTGCCGTCGTGCGTGGAAATGATGTCATGATCGCCAATGATAATTTACGTATTGAGCAAGGCGATCACGTAATTATGTTCCTTACCGATAAAAAATTTATTACCGACGTCGAGCGTTTATTCCAGCCAAGTCCATTCTTCCTTTAATATGTCGGGTGCTCTCAATAGAGCACCTGCACTTTACCCCCTTTATTGCTGTGCCTTTTATTTTCATAACGTTTAATTATCCCGAATGGCAATTGGCTAATCATTTGTTAAACTTATAGTCGTCAGCTGGCACAAGGAGAACATAATGAGTTTTATTAAAGAATTTCGCGAATTTGCGATGCGCGGGAACGTGGTGGATTTGGCAGTGGGTGTCATTATTGGTGCGGCATTCGGCAAGATTGTTTCATCATTAGTTGCAGACATCATCATGCCACCTTTAGGGCTGCTAATCGGGGGCATTGATTTCAAACAGTTCGCATTCACGCTGCGTGAAGCACAGGGTGATATCCCGGCAGTAGTAATGCACTACGGCGTGTTTATCCAGAACGTATTTGATTTCGTGATTGTGGCGTTTGCTATTTTTATGGCTATCAAGCTGATCAACAGGCTCAACCGTAAAAAAGAAGAGCCCGCGGCCGCACCAGCACCAACGAAAGAAGAAGTATTGCTGACGGAAATCCGCGATCTGTTAAAAGAGCAGAACAACCGCGTTTAATCAGTAAACAAAAGCAGGAAGGCCAGTGGTAAATAAGTGATTCGCTTGCTTGCCACTGGCCTCCCAGTTACCCCGTTTTGCATGTTTGTCTTTGCGCAGATAACTTCCCTTCCCTTTTTTATTCTTTTCAACGCGCTGTCGAAAAAGCGGGTCGTGAAGTAAAGCCTCAATGGCATTGTCTTTAATTTGTCCCTTAGTGTGCTGATAGCGGCTCATAATTTCTCCTGAGCATGGTTTATGACGACGGAAGTCTAGACCCGGGTAGATTAAAAATCAACATCCCCGAGTTTCTCCACTGGCCCCTTGTTCAAGGGCTTCCAGAATTGAGCAATAAATACTGCTGTGGGCCGTTCCGCAACAGGCATCATTAAGCCTTTGCAGAGAACGCTGCATGGTTTGTAGTTCCTGAATACGGGCTTCAACTTCATCAAGCCGGGCCTGCACGATGCTTTTGGATTCCTGGCAGGTGTGATGCTCAGGATCGATGCGGATCGATAGTAACTCGCGGATCGAATCCAGCGTGAAGCCAAGCTGTCGAGCATAGCGTATGAATCTCAGACGCTGCAGATCGTTATCGGTATAAAGCCGAAAGCCACCTTCTGTGCGTACCTCATGATCGATCATTTGCTGCTTTTCGTAATATCGAATAGTGTCCGGCGTTACGTTAGCGAGCTTTGCAAGTTCACCGATACGGTACATCGCTACTCCTCATTTATCTTCTTCAGCAATCTTTCACTGTATTCCCCATGCAGGAATTCCGTGTTCATTCCTGCCTGGCGCAGCTTGAGCTCGATCAGCGCAAGCCTGCGGCTAAGTTCTGTATGTCGAGGATCGTCCTGACGGATCCTTTTTAGCAGATCGACAAGTTCAACAGCCTCTCTGCGCTGCTCAAGCTCAGGAGGAAGGCAGCCGGCATTTTTTAATAAACGATATCCAGCCCGGAGTTCAGGCGCAATATGCAAATCATCTTCCAGTTCCAGAGGTTCGCCGCTTCCGGCAAGATTGTCGAAATCGCCTTTATTTTGGGCATCGCGGATATGGCGTTCTGCCCACTGGTCAAGCAACCACATCATCAGCTCCAGGGGATGAACAAAATTGATACAGGCATTGTAGAGAAATGGGGATACTGCGGATATAAAAAAACCCGCCGAGGCGGGTTTTTTTACGTTACTGCAGATTACTCTGCAGCAGCTTCTGCTTTCTCTGAACGATCAACCAGCTCGATGTAAGCCATCGGCGCGTTGTCGCCTGCACGGAAACCACACTTCAGAATGCGAGTGTAACCACCGGCACGGCTCGCGAAACGCGGGCCCAGTTCGTTAAACAGTTTTGCCACGATCTCGTTATCACGAGTACGGGCGAATGCCAGACGACGATTAGCAACGCTGTCAGTCTTGGCAAGAGTAATCAGCGGCTCAACTACGCGACGCAGCTCTTTCGCTTTAGGCAGGGTCGTCTTGATGATTTCATGACGAACCAGTGAACCTGCCATGTTGCGGAACATAGCCTGGCGATGGCTGCTGTTGCGGTTCAGTTGACGACCACTCTTACGATGGCGCATGACCTTATCCTTCTCAGTAAAACCTTAACCTGTGATCCGGTTACTCGTCAGCAATGCTTGCCGGTGGCCAGTTTTCCAGGCGCATGCCCAGAGACAGACCACGTGAAGCCAGCACGTCTTTAATCTCGGTAAGAGATTTTTTACCCAGGTTCGGCGTTTTCAGCAACTCAACCTCGGTACGCTGTACCAGATCACCGATATAGTGGATAGCTTCTGCCTTGAGGCAGTTAGCAGAGCGGACAGTCAATTCGAGATCGTCAACAGGGCGCAGCAGGATCGGATCGAATTCTGGTTTCTCTTCTTTCACTTCTGGCTGACGTACATCACGTAAGTCAACGAAAGCTTCCAGTTGTTCTGCCAGGATGGTTGCCGCACGACGAATCGCCTCTTCAGGATCGATTGTGCCGTTGGTTTCCATTTCGATGACCAGCTTGTCCAGGTCGGTACGCTGTTCTACACGCGCTGCTTCAACATTGTAGGCAATACGCTCTACAGGGCTGTAGCATGCGTCGACCAGCAGACGGCCGATTGGGCGCTCATCTTCTTCCGAATGAATTCGGGCAGAAGCCGGCACATAACCACGACCGCGCTGAACTTTGATACGCATGCTAATAGCTGCGTTCTCATCGGTCAGGTGGCAGATCACGTGCTGCGGCTTGACGATTTCAACATCACCGTCGTGGGTGATGTCGGCTGCAGTCACAGGGCCAATGCCAGATTTATTCAGAGTAAGAATAACTTCATCTTTACCCTGAACTCTCACCGCCAGCCCTTTCAGGTTGAGCAGGATTTCAAGGATATCTTCCTGAACGCCTTCTTTGGTGCTGTACTCATGAAGTACACCATCAATCTCAACCTCGGTCACCGCGCAACCCGGCATCGATGAGAGCAGAATACGGCGCAGTGCGTTACCCAGAGTATGGCCAAAGCCACGCTCTAAAGGCTCAAGGGTCACCTTGGCGTGCGTCGAACTCACTTGCTCGATATCTACCAGGCGCGGTTTTAGAAACTCTGTCACAGAACCCTGCATTGTGTCCTCTCTTTGGTACTAAGCTTTACTTGGAGTAAAGCTCGACGATCAGGTGTTCGTTAATGTCCGCAGACAGATCAGAACGCTCAGGCTGACGCTTGAACGTACCTTCCATCTTGCCAGCATCAACTTCCAGCCAGGTTGGCTTTTCACGCTGCTCAGCCAGCTCCAGAGCGGCCTTCACGCGAGATTGCTTTTTCGCTTTCTCACGAATGCTAACAACGTCATTCGCTTTAACCTGATAAGAAGCGATGTTAACAACACGACCGTTTACCATGATTGCTTTGTGGCTAACCAGCTGACGTGATTCAGCACGAGTAGCGCCGAAGCCCATACGGTATACAACGTTGTCCAGACGACCTTCCAGCAGAGCCAGCAGGTTTTCACCCGTGTTGCCTTTCAGACGTGCTGCTTCTTTATAGTAGTTACGGAACTGACGCTCCAGCACACCGTACATACGGCGAACTTTTTGCTTTTCACGCAACTGCACACCATAGTCAGACAGACGCGGTTTACGCGCACCGTGCTGGCCAGGAGCTTGTTCAATTTTACACTTGGTATCGATCGCGCGAACGCCAGACTTAAGGAATAAGTCGGTGCCCTCACGACGGCTCAGCTTGAGCTTAGGACCCAAATATCTTGCCATTTTCTATCTCCAACTAACCTAAAAAACGAGCGTTATACGCGACGTTTTTTCGGCGGACGACAACCGTTATGAGGGATCGGAGTCACATCAGTAATATTAGTGATGCGGAAACCAGCGGCGTTCAGAGCGCGAACAGTAGATTCACGACCCGGACCCGGACCTTTAACCATAACTTCCAGATTCTTGATGCCGTATTCTTTTACGGCTTCAGCGCAACGCTCTGCTGCAACCTGAGCTGCGAACGGAGTGGATTTGCGAGAACCACGGAAACCGGAACCACCGGCTGTTGCCCAACCCAATGCGTTACCCTGACGATCAGTAATAGTAACGATGGTGTTGTTGAAAGAAGCATGGATATGAGCCACGCCGTCAGAGACTTGTTTTCTTACACGTTTACGTGCACGAACTGGTGCCTTTGCCATTATTCAATCACCCCGATTATTTCTTGATCGGTTTGCGCGGACCCTTACGGGTACGTGCGTTGGTCTTAGTACGCTGACCGCGCACTGGCAGACCACGACGATGACGCAAACCGCGATAGCAACCAAGATCCATCAGGCGCTTGATGCTCATGCTGATTTCACGGCGCAGATCACCTTCAACGACAAATTTGGCAACTTCGTCACGCAGCGTGTCGATTTGTCCTTCAGACAGCTCACTGATCTTAACATCTTCAGCGATACCCGCTGCAGCCAGGATGGCTTTAGAACGGGTCTTGCCGATGCCGTAGATCGAAGTTAATGCGATCACAGCATGTTTCTGATCAGGAATGTTAATGCCTGCTATACGGGCCACTATGCACTCCTACTATTTAATATGTACGCACCATGCTGAAAAGCCCGTTTTCAGGATACTCAAATGGAAACGTACAGACATACAAAAGATTGGCTGGCTAATCTAGCCAGCTCAACCCAACTTTGCAAGAAAAATATGCGAAATAATCAGCCTTGGCGCTGTTTATGCTTCGGCTCGGCACTGCAAATCACACGGATGACACCATCACGCTTAACGATTTTGCAGTTACGGCATAATTTCTTGACGGAAGCACGAACTTTCATTTTTACTCTCCGTAACTTCTCAGGCGACCAATTAGCGGCCGTAGCCTTTCAGGTTCGCCTTCTTCAATGCAGACTCATACTGACTGGACATCATCAGAGTTTGCACTTGAGCCATAAAGTCCATAATCACGACAACAACGATAAGCAGTGAGGTCCCACCGAAGTAGAACGGTACTTTCATTGCATCACGCATGAACTCCGGGATCAGGCAGATAAAAGTAATATAAAGCGCACCAACCAAAGTCAGGCGGGTCATTACTTTATCGATATACTTCGCCGTTTGCTCTCCCGGACGAATTCCTGGTACAAATGCACCGGACTTCTTCAGGTTATCTGCTGTTTCACGCGGGTTGAAGACCAACGCCGTGTAGAAGAAACAGAAGAAGATGATCGCAGACGCATAGAGTAACACATAAAGTGGTTGCCCAGGCTGCAAATACAGCGAAATTGTTGTCAGCCAGTTCCAACCAGTACCGCCCCCGAACCATGACGCGATGGTTGCCGGGAACAGAATAATACTGGAAGCGAAGATAGCCGGGATAACCCCCGCCATATTCACTTTCAGCGGTAAATGTGTGCTCTGTGCAGCATAGACACGACGACCTTGCTGACGTTTAGCGTAGTTCACCACAATGCGGCGTTGACCACGTTCAACGAAGACAACAAAGAACGTCACTGCAAATACTAATACTGCAACCAACAGCAACAGGAGGAAGTGCAGGTCGCCTTGACGCGCTTGCTCGATAGTATGGGCGATGGCCGGCGGGAGTCCCGCAACGATACCGGCGAAGATAATGATTGAGATACCGTTACCGATACCACGCTCAGTAATCTGTTCGCCGAGCCACATCAGGAACATAGTCCCTGTGACCAGACTAACAACAGCGGTGAAATAGAATGCAAAGCCTGGGTTTAATACCAGGCCCTGCATACCAGGCATATTCGGCAGACCGGTAGCAATACCGATCGACTGGAATATTGCCAGCACCAGAGTACCGTAACGGGTGTACTGACTAATCTTACGACGTCCAGACTCCCCTTCTTTCTTCAGCTCTGCCAGGGCCGGATGAACGACCGTCAGCAGCTGGATAATAATAGATGCCGAAATGTACGGCATAATACCCAGTGCAAAGATAGAAGCACGGCTGAGAGCACCACCAGAGAACATGTTGAACATTTCAATGATGGTGCCTCGCTGTTGCTCAAGCAGTTTGGCAAGTACAGCGGCATCGATACCAGGGATCGGAATAAAAGAGCCAATACGGAACACAATCAGCGCGCCGATAACAAACAGCAGTCTGCGTTTCAGCTCGCCAAATCCACCTTTGGCACTTTGAAAATCTAATCCCGGTTGCTTAGCCATCTGCTACTTATTCCTCAATTTTACCGCCAGCAGCTTCGATAGCAGCACGAGCACCTTTAGTAACACGCAGGCCACGAACAGTTACCGGAGTAGAAACTTCACCAGACAGGATCACTTTCGCGAACTCGATCTGAATACCGATAATGTTAGCTGCTTTCAGCGTGTTCAGGTCTACAACGCCGCCTTCAACTTTCGCCAGGTCAGACAGACGGATTTCCGCTGTGATCGCTGCTTTGCGAGAGGTGAAGCCGAACTTCGGCAGACGACGGTACAGTGGCATCTGGCCACCCTCGAAACCGCGACGTACGCCACCGCCAGAACGAGAGTTCTGACCTTTGTGACCACGACCACCGGTTTTGCCGAGGCCAGAACCGATACCACGACCCAGGCGTTTACCCGCCTTTTTAGAGCCTTCGGCCGGAGACAGAGTATTTAAACGCATCTCTTACTCCTCAACTTTAACCATGAAGTAAACCGCGTTGACCATACCACGAACAGCAGGAGTATCCTCGCGCTCAACGGTATGACCAATACGACGCAGACCCAGGCCAAGCAGCGTTGCCTTGTGTTTCGGCAGACGACCGATTGCACTGCGGGTTTGAGTGATTTTAATAGTCTTTGCCATGGTCAATTACCCCAGAATTTCTTCAACGGATTTACCACGCTTGGCAGCGACCATTTCTGGAGAATTCATATTTTCCAGGCCATCAATAGTTGCACGAACCACGTTGATCGGGTTGGTGGAACCATATGCTTTAGCCAGTACGTTATGAACCCCAGCAACTTCCAGAACGGCGCGCATTGCACCACCGGCGATGATACCGGTACCTTCTGAAGCTGGCTGCATGAATACACGAGAACCCGTGTGAACACCTTTAACTGGGTGCTGCAGGGTGCCGTTGTTCAGCGCGACGTTAATCATATTGCGACGGGCTTTTTCCATCGCTTTCTGGATCGCTGCTGGAACTTCACGCGCTTTACCGTAACCAAAACCAACGCGACCGTTACCATCACCCACTACAGTCAGAGCTGTGAAGGAGAAAATACGACCACCTTTAACGGTTTTAGATACGCGGTTTACCGCGATCAGCTTTTCCTGCAGTTCGCCAGCCTGTTTTTCGATGTGAGCCATCTTACACCTCTACCTTAGAACTGAAGGCCAGCTTCACGGGCAGCATCTGCCAGTGCCTGGACACGACCATGATATTGGAACCCGGAACGGTCAAAGGAAACATTGCTGATGCCTTTTTCCAGAGCGCGTTCTGCAACAGCTTTACCTACAGCTGCAGCGGCGTCTTTGTTACCGGTGTACTTCAATTGTTCTGAGATAGCTTTTTCTACAGTAGAAGCAGCTACCAGAACTTCAGAACCGTTCGGTGCAATTACCTGTGCGTAAATATGACGCGGGGTACGATGTACCACCAGGCGAGTTGCACCCAGCTCTTTGAGCTTGCGGCGTGCGCGGGTCGCACGACGGATACGAGCAGATTTCTTATCCATAGTGTTACCTTACTTCTTCTTAGCCTCTTTGGTACGCACGACTTCGTCGGCGTAACGAACACCCTTGCCTTTATAAGGCTCAGGACGACGGTAGGCGCGCAGATCTGCTGCAACCTGGCCGATCAGCTGTTTATCAGCGCCTTTCAGCACGATTTCAGTTTGAGTCGGACATTCTGCAGTGATACCGGCCGGCAGCGGATGCTCAACAGGGTGTGAGAAGCCCAGAGACAGGCCTACTGCATTCCCTTTGATAGCTGCACGATAACCTACACCAACCAGCTGAAGCTTTTTAGTGAAGCCTTCGGTAACACCAACAACCATTGAGTTCAGCAGGGCACGCGCGGTACCAGCCTGAGCCCATCCATCCACGAAACCATCACGTGGACCGAAGGTCAGAGCGTTATCTGCATGTTTAACTTCAACAGCTTTGTTGAGGGTACGAGTCAGCTCGCCGTTTTTACCTTTGATCGTAATAACCTGACCGTCGATTTTTACATCAACGCCGGCAGGAATAACGACCGGTGCTTTAGCAACACGAGACATTCTTTCCTCCGATTAGGCTACGTAGCAGATAATTTCGCCACCAAGACCAGCCTGGCGCGCTGCACGATCAGTCATAACACCTTTAGAGGTAGAAACAACTGCGATACCAAGGCCAGCCATAACTTTTGGCAGCTCATCTTTTTTCTTATAGATGCGCAGGCCTGGGCGGCTGACACGCTGAATGCTTTCTACAACAGCTTTACCCTGGAAATACTTGAGAGTAAGTTCCAGTTCCGGCTTGGTGTCGCCTTCAACTTTAAAATCTTCGATAAAACCTTCTTCCTTCAGCACGTTGGCAATTGCCACTTTCAGCTTGGCGGAAGGCATGGTGACCGCAACTTTGTTCGCGGCCTGACCGTTACGGATACGGGTCAGCATATCCGCGATCGGATCTTGCATGCTCATCTGTCTTTACTCCCGTGATTCAATTGGTAATTACCAGCTAGCCTTTTTCAAGCCTGGCACTTCACCGCGCATGGCGGCTTCACGCAGTTTGATACGGCTCAACCCAAACTTGCCCACATAACCATGTGGACGACCTGTTTGACGACAGCGGTTACGCTGACGAGACGGGCTGGAATCACGCGGCAGAGACTGCAGCTTGAGAACCGCATTCCAACGATCTTCGTCGGAAGCGTTCACATCAGAAATGATCGCTTTCAGTTCAGCGCGTTTAGCGAAGAATTTATCAGCTAAAGCTACGCGCTTTACTTCGCGTGCTTTCATTGATTGCTTAGCCATTCAGTAACCCTACCTTACTTGCGGAACGGGAAGTCAAAGGCAGCCAGCAGAGCACGGCCTTCTTCGTCAGATTTCGCAGTAGTGGTAATGGTAATATCCAAACCACGCACGCGGTCGACTTTATCGTAGTCGATTTCTGGGAAGATGATCTGCTCACGGACACCCATGCTGTAGTTACCACGACCGTCGAAAGACTTCGCGGACAGGCCACGGAAGTCACGGATACGTGGAACAGCAATAGTGATCAGGCGCTCAAAGAACTCCCACATGCGTTCGCCACGCAGAGTTACTTTACAGCCGATCGGATAGCCCTGACGGATTTTGAAGCCTGCAACAGATTTGCGTGCTTTGGTGATCAGCGGTTTTTGACCGGAGATTGCTGTCAGATCAGCTGCTGCGTTATCCAGCAGTTTCTTGTCAGCGATCGCTTCACCAACACCCATGTTCAGGGTGATCTTCTCGACCCGAGGGACTTGCATGACAGAATTGTAGTTAAACTCGGTCATGAGTTTCTTAACTACTTCGTCTTTGTAGTAATCATGCAGTTTCGCCATCGTACTACTCCAAATTACTTGATAGTTTCGCTGTTAGACTTGAAGAAACGGACTTTTTTGCCGTCTTCGAATCTAAAGCCTACACGGTCAGCCTTGCCGGTAGCCGCATTGAAGATTGCAACGTTAGAAACCTGAATAGCAGCTTCTTTTTCAACGATGCCGCCTGGTTGGTTCAGGGCCGGAACCGGCTTCTGATGTTTCTTAACCAGGTTGATACCTTCAACGACAAGTTTGCCGGAAGACAGAACATTTTTTACTTTACCGCGTTTACCTTTATCTTTACCGGTTAACACGATAACTTCGTCATCACGACGGATTTTCGCTGCCATGATTCGCTCCTTAGAGTACTTCTGGTGCCAGAGAGATAATTTTCATGAACTTCTCAGTACGAAGTTCACGAGTTACCGGCCCAAAGATACGCGTGCCGATAGGCTGCTCGCTGTTATTGTTTAAAATAACGCATGCATTACCATCGAAGCGAATGACAGAACCGTCAGGGCGACGAACACCCTTCTTGGTGCGCACCACTACCGCCTTCAGCACATCACCTTTTTTGACCTTACCACGTGGAATTGCTTCCTTGATGGTGATCTTGATGATGTCGCCTACGCCTGCGTAGCGACGGTGCGAGCCACCCAGAACCTTGATACACATTACGCGACGTGCACCGGAGTTGTCGGCGACGTTCAGCATAGTCTGTTCTTGGATCATTTTAGTGCTCCGCTAATGTCAACTACTACCTGAGACTCTAAAATCAGAGCCGTTAAAAAGCCCCATATCGAGGGCGCGGCATTATAACACCGCTTCTGCAATATGGGTAGAAAAAATAAACGGCTCATCGCTGAGCCGTTTATTCGTATTGAGAAGGCGTACTGTATTACAGAACCGCTTTCTCTACAACGCGAACCAGCGTCCAGGACTTAGTCTTGGACAGTGGACGGCATTCACGGATTTCAACCTTGTCGCCGATACCACATTCGTTGTTC
Source organism: Enterobacter asburiae (assembly GCA_011754535.1). Classification (NCBI taxonomy): domain Bacteria; kingdom Pseudomonadati; phylum Pseudomonadota; class Gammaproteobacteria; order Enterobacterales; family Enterobacteriaceae; genus Enterobacter; species Enterobacter asburiae. The sequence goes on from JAAQVN010000001.1 coordinate 4,387,091, forward strand.
TCGTCATGTACGTGCAGTTTGGTCGTACGCTTGATGAATTTACCGTAGATCGGGTGTTTCACAATACGTTCGATAGCTACAACAATGGATTTCTCCATTTTGTCGCTAACAACACGACCTTGCAGAGTACGGATTTTATCGGTCATTACGCACCCGCCTTCTGAGTCAGTAAAGTCTTAACGCGTGCAACATTGCGACGCACTTGCTTCAGCAGGTGAGTCTGTTGCAGCTGGCCACTTGCAGCCTGCATACGCAGGTTGAACTGCTCACGCAGCAGGTTCAGCAGCTCAGCGTTCAGCTCTTCAACGCTTTTTTCACGCAGCTCTTTTGCTTTCATTACATCACCGTCTTAGTTACAAAGGTGGTTTTGATAGGCAGTTTCGCTGCTGCCAGGCCGAAGGCTTCACGGGCCAGCTCTTCCGGAACACCGTCCATTTCATAAAGGACTTTGCCCGGTTGGATCAAGGCAACCCAGTACTCCACGTTACCTTTACCTTTACCCATACGAACTTCCAGCGGCTTCTCGGTGATCGGTTTGTCCGGGAATACACGGATCCAGATCTTACCTTGACGCTTAACTGCACGGGTCATTGCACGACGTGCTGCTTCGATCTGACGTGCAGTCAGACGACCACGGCCAACAGCTTTCAGACCGAAAGTGCCGAAGCTAACATCCGTACCCTGCGCCAGACCACGGTTGCGGCCTTTGTGCACTTTACGGAATTTTGTACGCTTTGGTTGTAACATCAGCGACGCTCCTTATTTACGGCCTTTACGCTGCTGCTTTTTAGGTTGAGCAGCCGGTTTTTCCGGTTGTTCAACAGCAGCCATACCACCCAGGATCTCACCTTTGAAGATCCATACCTTAACGCCGATTACACCGTAAGTGGTGTGCGCTTCAGAGGTGTTGTAGTCGATGTCAGCACGCAGAGTGTGCAGCGGTACGCGACCTTCACGGTACCATTCGGTACGTGCGATTTCCGCGCCGCCCAGACGGCCGCTAACTTCAACTTTGATACCTTTAGCGCCCAGACGCATTGCGTTCTGTACAGCACGCTTCATAGCACGACGGAACATAACACGACGTTCCAGCTGAGAAGTGATGCTGTCAGCAACCAATTTAGCGTCCAGTTCAGGCTTACGAACTTCAGCGATATTGATCTGTGCAGGAACGCCAGCGATATCCGCTACGACCTTGCGCAGTTTTTCTACGTCTTCGCCTTTCTTACCGATAACGATGCCAGGACGAGCAGTGTGAATAGTCACACGGATGCTCTTAGCTGGACGCTCGATAACGATACGAGATACAGACGCTTTAGCCAGTTCCTTAGTCAGGTACTGACGTACTTTAAAATCGCTGTCCAGGTTGTCAGCGAATTCTTTGGTGTTCGCAAACCAGGTAGAGTTCCATGGTTTTACAATACCCAGGCGAATACCATTAGGATGTACTTTCTGACCCATTGCTAGTCTCCAGAGTCTCAGCGATCGGACACAACCACAGTAATGTGGCTGGTGCGCTTCAGGATGCGATCTGCACGACCTTTCGCACGCGGCATAATGCGCTTCATGCTTGGGCCTTCATCTACGAAAATTTTCGCGACTTTCAGATCGTCGATGTCAGCGCCATCGTTGTGTTCAGCGTTAGCAATGGCAGATTCCAGTACTTTCTTGACCAATACCGCAGCTTTCTTGTTGGTATAGGTCAGGATGTCCAGGGCCTGCGACACTTTCTTACCGCGAATCAGGTCAGCAACAAGGCGAACCTTCTGTGCAGAAGAACGAGCATGGCGATGTTGAGCTAAAGTTTCCATCTCTTCCTCCTACCTTATTTCTTCTTCGCTTTTTTATCAGCAGCGTGGCCGCGATAAGTACGAGTCGGTGCGAATTCACCCAGTTTGTGACCAACCATTTCGTCGGTAACAAAGACTGGAACGTGCTGACGACCATTATGGACAGCGATGGTCAAACCGATCATGTTAGGAAAGATCGTTGAACGACGGGACCAAGTGCGCAGGGGCTTCTTGTCTCCGCTTTCCACCGCTTTCTCTACCTTCTTCAGCAAGTGCAGGTCAATAAAAGGACCTTTCTTGAGAGAACGTGGCATGGCTTATCCTCTAAAATTATTTGCTACGGCGACGTACGATAAATTTATCAGTACGCTTGTTGCTGCGGGTCTTCTTACCTTTGGTCTGAACGCCCCACGGAGTTACCGGGTGCTTACCAAAGTTACGACCTTCACCACCACCATGTGGGTGATCGACTGGGTTCATCGCAGTACCGCGAACGGTAGGACGAACACCACGCCAGCGTGCAGCACCAGCTTTACCCAGAACGCGCAGCATATGCTCAGCATTGCCAACTTCGCCCAGAGTAGCGCGGCAGTCTGCTTCGACTTTACGCATTTCACCAGAACGCAGACGCAGGGTGACATAAGCACCATCACGCGCAACGATCTGAACGTAAGTACCAGCGGAACGTGCCAGCTGACCGCCTTTACCTGGTTTCATTTCTACGTTATGAACGGTAGAACCAACCGGGATATTGCGCATCGGCAGGGTGTTGCCTGCTTTGATTGCAGCATCAACGCCAGACTGAATCTGGTCGCCAGCTTTCAGGCCTTTAGGGGCCAGGATGTAACGGCGCTCGCCGTCTTTGTACAGAACCAGCGCGATGTTCGCGGAACGGTTCGGATCGTACTCAAGACGCTCAACAACTGCTGGGATACCGTCTTTGTTGCGTTTGAAGTCAACAATACGATAAGCCTGCTTGTGGCCACCACCGATGTGACGAGTGGTGATACGGCCATTGTTGTTACGACCACCGGATTTGCTGTTTTTTTCCAGCAACGGAGCAAAAGGTTTGCCCTTGTGCAGCTCAGGGTTAACCACTTTAACTACGTGGCGACGACCCGGAGATGTCGGTTTACATTTAACAACTGCCATTGTATTACTCCTCCGACTTACTCAGCGCCGCCAACGAAGTCCAGATTCTGGCCTTCTTTCAGGGTGACGTAAGCTTTTTTCCAGTCGCTACGACGACCGATACGCTGTCCGTGACGTTTAACTTTCCCTTTAACTACCAGGGTGTTAACGACTTCGACTTCGACTTCAAACAGTTTCTGCACAGCAGCTTTGATCTCTGCTTTGGTCGCGTCTTTAGCAACTTTGAGAACGATGGTGTTTGTTTTTTCCATCGCAGTAGACGCTTTTTCAGAAACGTGCGGTGCGCGAAGCACCTTCAGCAGACGTTCTTCACGAATCATGCCAGCATCTCCTCAACTTGCTTAACAGCATCAGCAGTCATTACGACTTTGTCGAAGGCGATCAGGCTAACCGGGTCGATACCAGTCGCATCGCGTACGTCAACCTTGTGCAGGTTACGTGCGGCCAGGAACAGGTTCTCGTCCAGCTCACCGGTGATGATCAGCACATCTTCCAGAGCCATGTCTTTCAGTTTCTGTGCCAGCAGCTTAGTTTTAGGCGCTTCAACAGAGAACTTCTCGACAACGATCAGACGATCCTGACGTACCAGTTCGGACAGGATGCTTTTCAGCGCGCCGCGGTACATCTTTTTGTTAACTTTTTGACTGTGGTCCTGTGGACGCGCAGCGAAGGTCACGCCACCTGAACGCCAGATCGGGCTCTTGATAGAACCTGAACGCGCACGGCCGGTACCTTTCTGGCGCCATGGCTTTTTGCCAGAACCAGTTACTTCAGCACGAGTCTTCTGAGCACGAGTACCCTGACGAGCACCAGCTGCATAAGCAACAACAACCTGGTGAACCAGCGCTTCGTTGAAATCACGACCGAAGGTAGTTTCGGAAACAGTCAGCGCGCTCTGCGCGTCTTTCAATACTAATTCCATTGCTATCCCCTTACGCCTTCACAGCTGGTTTAACGATCAGGTCGCTACCGGTTGCACCCGGGACCGCACCTTTAACCAGCAGCAGGTTGCGCTCAGCGTCAACACGTACTACGTCCAGGCTCTGAACGGTTACACGTTCGTTACCCAGCTGACCTGCCATTTTCTTGCCTTTGAACACTTTGCCCGGAGTCTGGTTCTGACCGATAGAACCCGGAACGCGGTGAGACAAGGAGTTACCGTGAGTAGCGTCCTGGGTACGGAAGTTCCAGCGCTTAACGGTACCAGCAAAACCTTTACCTTTAGAGGTACCGGTTACGTCAACTTTTTTAACGTCAGCAAACAGCTCAACGCTAATGTCCTGACCTACGGTGAACTCTTCGCCTTCAGCAAGACGGAATTCCCACAGACCACGGCCAGCTTCTACGCCAGCTTTAGCGAAGTGACCCGCTTCTGGTTTGGTTACACGGTTAGCTTTTTTAGCACCAGTGGTAACCTGAATAGCGCGGTAGCCATCGTTAGCCAGATCTTTAACCTGAGTAACGCGGTTTGCTTCAACTTCGATTACGGTTACTGGGATAGAAACGCCATCTTCAGTGAAGATGCGGGTCATACCCACTTTTTTACCGACTAAACCAATCATTGTTTCAACCTCTCAATCGCTCGATGACCTGATTAACCCAGGCTGATCTGCACGTCTACACCGGCAGCCAGATCCAGACGCATCAGAGCATCAACGGTTTTCTCAGTTGGCTCAACGATGTCAACCAGACGCTTGTGAGTGCGGATTTCGTACTGATCGCGCGCGTCTTTGTTGACGTGCGGGGAGATCAGAACGGTGAAGCGCTCTTTGCGGGTCGGCAGCGGGATCGGACCACGGACTTGCGCACCAGTGCGCTTAGCAGTCTCGACGATTTCCGCGGTTGATTGATCGATCAGACGATGATCAAACGCTTTAAGGCGGATACGGATTCTTTGGTTCTGCATGAGACCAGAGCTCCAATTATTTTATAAACGAAAATGATTACTCCTCAAACCCATTACGATTGATGGGAGAGTGTAACCGTTCTTACGTAGCTCCCCAATTGGGAGCATTGTTGAGTAACAAAATGAGCTACTCTGGTTCTGATTGAACCCGCCGTCAATTACGACAAGCCCGCGCATTATACGTAAATCAGAGAAAGACGCAAGTACCGTTTAGAAATTAAGCGCCAAAGGCTCAGTATGCGTAGGGCTGCGCAACTTTTTACGCCGTGTATCCTTTCTGGATTCTTTATTGGAAGCCGCTACGCAATTGCTGTTTTTGGGCATTGCCGGACAGGCAGATTGGAACGAGTATGCGCTCAAAACCTTTTGAGGCCTGTTCCATGCTAACCACCCTCCCCTTCCTGATGATCTATTTTTCTCTGACGGCCTTACTCGTACGCGCTGATATTCGCGACGGTTTGCTGCCCGATAAGTTTCTCTGCCCGCTGCTCTGGACGGGCCTGCTCTACCAACTCTTTATTCATCCTGATTTTCTTCCAAGTGCAGTGACGGGGGCGGTGGCTGGATACCTTTGCTTTGCCTTGATTTACTGGGGCTATCGGCTTATCTGCCGGCGTGAAGGGATGGGATATGGCGATCTGAAGTATCTGGCCGCACTTGGTGCGTGGCATGGCTGGTGCATACTGCCTACGCTGGCCTTACTCGCCGCGCTTATGGCGCTGCTTTGCATTCTTGTTTTTTCGTTTCTCACCTCTGATAAAGGTGCATTAAAAAACCCACTGCCTTTTGGGCCATTTCTGGCAGCAGCGGGTTTATGCGTTGGAGGGGAAAATCTGATTAATTTTCCACTTTGATCTGGGACTGTAGGTAGTTCTGAAGGCCAATTTTGCTAATGAGATCCAGTTCGGTTTCCAGCCAATCAATATGACCTTCTTCATCTGCGAGGATCTGGATCATCATATCGCGGCTCACATAGTCATGAACGCTGTCCGCATAGGCAATGGCTTCACGAAGGTCTTTCGCACCTTCAAGTTCCAGCCTGAGGTCAGAACGCAGCATCTCCTCGACATCTTCACCGATGCCCAGCTTGCCGAGATCCTGCAGGTTAGGAATACCTTCAAGAAATAAAATACGCTCGATATATTTATCAGCGTGTTTCATCTCATCTATAGATTCATGGTACTCAACGTCATTCAGACGTGTAAGACCCCAGTTTTTGAACATTCTTGCATGGAGAAAATACTGGTTGATTGCGACAAGCTCATTTCCCAATAATTTATTGAGATAACTTATGATTTTAACATCACCTTTCATTATATAGTCCCTCCGCTTCCACTCATTGAAGCGTAGATCGGGCTACGGGGATGTCAAAAAAAAGATGGGCGCTTACGCGATCTCTTTGTATTCCGGGATCTGCATCAGTTCGTCCTGCATAATCTCACGCGCTGCGCGAACGCATTTACCGCATTGATTTCCCACCGGAACAAACTTGCGAAGCTGCTGGAATGACTGTGGCTGAAACTGGCGAACGGCCTGACGTATTTTTTTGTCGCTTACACCATTACATAAACAAACGTACATAGAGACTCCCGTTCAAAATATGCGCAAAGTGTAAGTGAGAATGGTTATGATTACAATAGCACAAGCGCCGGAATACGGGGCGGGAGCGGACAAAAAATGCGAATTTTTATGACAGTGACTTTACGGTAGAAAACAAAAAAGGACGCCGAAGCGTCCTTTTTTTATTCAGGGATAATTAATTAGCCCAGAACTTTAGCAACAACGCCCGCGCCAACGGTACGGCCGCCTTCACGGATTGCGAAACGCAGACCGTCGTCCATCGCGATTGGGTGGATCAGAGTCACAACCATCTTGATGTTGTCGCCTGGCATTACCATCTCTACGCCTTCTGGCAGTTCGATGGTACCGGTCACGTCAGTTGTACGGAAGTAGAACTGTGGACGGTAGCCTTTGAAGAACGGAGTATGACGGCCGCCTTCGTCTTTGGACAGGATGTACACTTCAGATTCGAACTTGGTGTGTGGCTTGATTGAGCCTGGCTTCGCCAGAACCTGACCACGTTCGATTTCTTCACGCTTGATACCACGCAGCAGAACACCAACGTTCTCACCGGCACGGCCTTCGTCCAGCAGTTTGCGGAACATTTCAACGCCAGTACAGGTAGACTTCGCAGTCTCTTTGATACCAACGATTTCAACTTCTTCACCAACTTTGATGATACCGCGCTCTACACGACCGGTAACAACGGTACCACGACCGGAGATGGAGAATACGTCTTCGATTGGCAGCAGGAATGGCTTGTCAATCGCACGCTCTGGTTCTGGGATGTAAGAATCCAGGAAGCCAGCCAGTTCGATGATTTTCGCTTCCCACTCTGCGTCGCCTTCCAGCGCTTTCAGCGCGGAACCACGAACGATTGGGGTGTCGTCGCCTGGGAAATCGTACTGAGACAGCAGTTCACGAACTTCCATCTCTACCAGTTCCAGAAGCTCTTCGTCATCAACCATGTCGCACTTGTTCAGGAACACGATGATGAAAGGAACGCCTACCTGACGACCCAGCAGGATGTGCTCACGGGTCTGAGGCATTGGGCCGTCAGTCGCAGCAACAACCAGGATCGCGCCGTCCATCTGCGCAGCACCGGTGATCATGTTTTTAACATAGTCGGCGTGGCCTGGGCAGTCTACGTGTGCGTAGTGGCGAGTCGGGGTGTCGTATTCAACGTGAGAAGTGTTGATGGTGATACCACGAGCTTTTTCTTCTGGCGCGTTATCGATCTGGTCGAATGCACGAGCAGAACCACCGTAGGTTTTAGCCAGAACGGTAGTGATTGCAGCGGTCAGGGTAGTTTTACCATGGTCAACGTGGCCGATAGTACCAACGTTGACGTGCGGTTTTGTACGTTCAAATTTTTCTTTAGACACGGCTATATTCCTTACTATAGTGCTCTCCCCTCTGGAGAGAGCACGGGACTTAGGTTTTAATCCTGTGGATTACTTACCACGGGCTTCAATAACGGCCTGAGCAACGTTGTTAGGCGCATCATCATACTTCAGGAATTCCATGGTGTATGATGCACGACCTTTGGTCAGAGAACGCAGCTGAGTTGCATATCCGAACATTTCGGACAGCGGAACTTCAGCGTGGATCTTAACGCCAGTTACTTCGGATTCCTGACCACGCAGCATACCGCGACGACGGCTCAAGTCACCGATAACGTCACCGGTGTTCTCTTCAGGAGTTTCTACTTCAACCTTCATGATTGGCTCAAGCAGAACTGGTTTTGCTTTCTTAAAGCCTTCTTTAAAGGCAATAGACGCAGCCAGTTTAAACGCCAGTTCAGAGGAGTCAACGTCGTGGTAAGAACCGAAGTGCAGACGGATACCCATGTCAACAACCGGATAGCCAGCCAGAGGGCCCGCTTTCAGCTGTTCCTGGATGCCTTTATCAACGGCTGGGATGTATTCGCCAGGAATTACACCACCTTTGATGTCGTTGATGAACTCGTAACCTTTCGGGTTAGAGCCCGGCTCCAGTGGGTACATGTCGATCACAACGTGACCGTACTGACCGCGACCACCAGACTGCTTAGCGTGTTTACCTTCAATATCGGTAACTTTCGCGCGAATCGCTTCGCGGTAAGCAACCTGAGGTTTACCCACGTTCGCTTCAACGTTGAATTCACGCTTCATACGGTCAACGATGATGTCCAGGTGCAGTTCACCCATACCAGCGATGATGGTCTGGTTAGATTCTTCATCAGTCCATACGCGGAATGATGGGTCTTCTTTCGCCAGACGGCCCAGAGCCAGACCCATTTTTTCCTGGTCAGCTTTGGTTTTTGGTTCAACTGCGATGGAGATTACCGGCTCAGGGAATTCCATACGCTCCAGAATGATCGGGTGATCCGGGTCACACAGGGTGTCACCAGTGGTCACGTCTTTCAGACCGATAGCTGCAGCGATGTCGCCCGCACGAACTTCTTTGATCTCTTCACGTTTGTTAGCGTGCATCTGTACGATACGGCCAAAACGTTCACGCGCCGCTTTCACGGAGTTCAGGATGGTGTCACCGGAGTTAACCACACCAGAGTAAACGCGGAAGAAGGTCAGGTTACCCACGAATGGGTCGGTAGCAATTTTGAACGCCAGTGCAGAGAACGGCTCGTCATCACTTGCGTGACGCTCAGCCGGAGTATCTTTACCGTCGTCCAGGATGCCGTTGATCGCAGGAACGTCAACCGGGGATGGCAGGTAGTCAACTACCGCATCCAGCATCGCCTGAACACCTTTGTTCTTGAACGCAGAACCACAGGTTACCAGGATGATTTCGTTGTTCAGAACGCGCTGACGCAGAGCTTTTTTGATCTCTTCTTCAGACAGTTCTTCACCACCCAGGTATTTCTCCATCAGCTCTTCAGAAGCTTCAGCAGCGGATTCGATCAGGTTCTGGTGCCATTCGTCAGCCAGGTCCTGCATCTCAGCCGGGATATCTTCGTATTCGAAGGTAACGCCCTGGTCTGCATCGTTCCAGTTGATGGCTTTCATTTTCACCAGGTCGATAACGCCGGTGAAGCCTTCTTCAGCACCAATTGCCAGCTGCAGCGGAACAGGGTTCGCGCCCAGACGGGTTTTGATCTGGCCAACAACTTTCAGGAAGTTAGCACCCATACGGTCCATTTTGTTAACGAACGCGATGCGTGGAACTTTATATTTGTTCGCCTGACGCCATACGGTTTCAGACTGTGGCTGAACACCACCAACTGCGCAATAAACCATTACCGCGCCGTCAAGAACACGCATGGAACGTTCTACTTCGATGGTGAAGTCAACGTGGCCCGGGGTGTCGATGATGTTTACGCGATGCGGTTCGTACTGCTTAGCCATACCTGACCAGAATGCAGTAGTCGCTGCGGAGGTGATGGTAATACCACGCTCCTGCTCCTGTTCCATCCAGTCCATGGTGGCTGCGCCGTCATGAACTTCACCGATTTTATGGTTTACACCGGTGTAGAACAGAATACGTTCGGTAGTAGTGGTCTTACCGGCGTCGATGTGCGCACTGATACCGATGTTGCGGTAGCGTGCGATGGGTGTTGTACGAGCCATTTGATTCCTCGTTTGTTTCTTTAGGCGTTCAGTTAAGTTACCCAGAGCGGGCGGCTTCTCTGAAGCGCCCGCCTGGTGACTAATACTCCGAAGGGATTACCAACGGTAGTGTGCGAACGCCTTGTTGGCTTCTGCCATACGGTGAACGTCTTCACGTTTCTTAACTGCAGTACCTTTGTTTTCTGCAGCATCAGAAAGTTCGTTCGCCAGACGCAGAGCCATGGATTTATCACCGCGTTTACGAGCAGCTTCAACGATCCAACGCATTGCCAGGGCATTACGACGAACCGGACGAACTTCAACTGGAACCTGATAAGTAGAACCACCAACGCGGCGGGACTTAACTTCTACAGTTGGGCGAACGTTGTCGAGAGCGACTTCGAAAGCTTCCAGTTCATTTTTACCAGAACGCTGAGCCAGGGTCTCCAGCGCGCTGTATACGATTGCTTCTGCAGTAGATTTTTTACCATCTACCATCAGGATATTTACAAATTTTGCCAGCAGTTCTGATCCGAACTTCGGATCTGGAAGAATTTTACGCTGACCAATGACGCGACGACGTGGCATGGGAATACTCCGTTGTTAATTCAGGATTGTCCAAAACTCTACGAGTTTAGTTTGACATTAAGATAAATCAGTTTGGCCTTACTTAACGGAGAACCATTAAGCCTTAGGACGCTTCACGCCGTACTTGGAGCGAGCCTGCTTACGGTCTTTAACACCTGAGCAGTCCAGCGCACCACGAACGGTGTGGTAACGAACACCCGGAAGGTCTTTAACACGACCGCCACGGATCAGGATCACGGAGTGCTCCTGCAGGTTGTGACCTTCACCACCGATGTAGGAAGTCACTTCGAAACCGTTAGTCAAACGCACACGGCATACTTTACGCAGTGCGGAGTTTGGTTTTTTAGGAGTGGTGGTATATACACGAGTACATACGCCACGTTTCTGCGGGCAGGCTTCCAGCGCAGGCACGTTGCTTTTTGCAACTTTGCGTGCACGTGGTTTGCGTACCAGCTGGTTAACTGTTGCCATTAAATAGCTCCTGGTTTTAGCTTTTGCTTCGTAAACACGTAATAAAACGACCTCATACAATATGAGGACGCGAAATTTTAGGGCTACGTCGAAAAGGTGTCAAGAAATATACAGCGATCTCAAATCACCAGTTCATTTGACTGGCGTGCGTCACAGTAAGATTGACGAAATCAGTATAGCCAACCACGTCAATTTTGGCTGAAATTTGACCAGAAAGACCCCGCGCATCCAGATCGTCCTTCAGCGCAGAGACAGTTATGGGGGCATTCGTGAGAATTTCAACGAAACGGCCGCCTTCAAGCGCAGCGAGCACGCCATCCTGAATCAGCAGCAGATCGTCACCTTCGCGCAGCATGCTCAACAACGTGTCGATATCACATTGCCATGGTGAATGGCTGAGAATATGGAGCATGGAAGCCTCAGAAAGTCAGAATGGTGTCGTAGTGGGAAAGCTGTTCACGCAGTGCTGCGGCAGGTAAGGTCGTCACATCCAGCACAAAAGGCGTCTTATCGCTTAAACCGCGTACCGTTAGAGAGTCGGCACAGACATAGCAGGTTTCAATATCGTAAAGCGGCAGCACTTTGAAGGTGGAAATGTAGTCGCGTGCCAGAATGGCCTGCGGCTGTTGGCCCGCCAAAAGCTGAAGCACGCCGTCCCCCATAAAGAAGACACCGATATCTTCTGTCAATGCCGATGTCGCAAGCAGCGCATCCAGTCCTTCGCGGCCAGAGGCGCTGCCGTGCGGCGCAGAAGTAAAAACAAATGCCACACGCTTCATCAGAATTGCACCACTCTGTCGCAGGTTAACGCCGCCTGGGCCAATGCGCCCAGACCACTCAACGAAAAACCAGGCTGCAGGTTAGTGCCCGATAACCCCAGGCGTTCGGCTTCGGCTGTATCCGTCACGCCGCGACGCAGCGCCGCCGCTACGCAGATATGCAGCTCTACGCCCTGCTTTTCATTTAACGCCTGCCAGGCGCGGACCAAGTCAAACTCGTCACTCGCCGGTGACGTAAATTGGTTCGCGTTATACACCCCTTCCCGATAGAAGAAGACGCTCGCCAGTTGGTGTCCGGCCGCCAGCAGCGCATGCGCAAACTGCAGCGCGCTGCTGGCCTGCTGAGTCCCATACGCGGGGCCCGTTACCATTAACGCAAAACGCATTACTTATCTTGCCCCACGAAATCGCCGCTTTTGAACTGACGGATGTAGAGGTAAACCGTATGCTTTGAGATGTTCAGACGATCGGCCACCTGGTTGATGGCATCTTTAATATCAAAAATCCCTTTCTCGTAGAGATTGAGAACGATCTGGCGATTCTTGGCGTTGTTCGATACGTTGCGGTCGGCATTGACCTCTTCAATGGTGAACTCAAGCGTCTGCGTCACAAGATCTTCAACGGAGGAGGCAAAGTTAACAGAAGAGCCGACGTCTGGCGTTTCTGGCGGAATAAAGGTGCTCATGATCTGGGAGAAAGGCACATCAAGGTTCATGTTGATGCACAGCAGCCCAATCACACGATGCTCGCGATTTCGAATCGCGATGGTTTCTGATTTCATCAGCACGCCGCTTTTGGCGCGGGTGAAATAACATTTTGAGACGCTGCTGTCCGCGCCGGTCATGTCATGCAACATACGCAATGCAAGGTCGGTAATTGGCGAACCAATTTTACGGCCGGTATGCTCACCATTAGCAATGCGGATGGCGGAACACTTCAGATCTTGCAGGGAGTGCAATACGATTTCGCAGTGGGAACCAATGAGCATCGCTAACCCGTCCACTACCGCTTCATAGGATTTCAAAATATCGAAGTCGGTCTGGTCAAAAGGACGTTGATCCAGCAAATCAAGTTCACTGGTTTCGTTGGTTAAAAGCGACCTGGACATGAAAAAAACACTCCTTTTCAGGAGCCTGTCGTTAGGTTTTCAGGGCAGGCTCATTATCTACACGGACAACTAAATTAATACAGCGTGCCTAACGCTTTCCAGTGTTAATTATATCTGCCCCACAATAAAAAACCGCCGCCTTAAAAGGCGGCGGTTTGCATCACATTACTTCTTCGCGTCTGTCGCAGCTTTCTGATCTGCCTGCGCTTCCGGTTTCGCATCCGCTTTCGGCGCTGGTTTGATGTCCAGCAGCTCTACGTCGAAGACCAGAGTGGAGTTAGCCGGGATACCCGGAACGCCAGTTTTGCCATAGGCCAGATCCGGTGGGATAACCAGCTTGATTTTGCCGCCTTTTTTGATGTTTTTCAGGCCTTCAGTCCAGCCAGGGATCACACCGTCAAGACGGAAGGAAAGAGGCTCACCACGAGTGTAAGAGTTGTCGAACTCTTTACCGTCGATCAGCGTACCTTTGTAGTTCACCACAACGGTGTCGCTGTCTTTAGGCGCATCACCGGTACCTTCTTTCTCAACTTTATACACCAGGCCAGTAGAAGAGGTTTTCACACCCTTCTCTTTAGCAAAGGTATCGCGGTAGGCTTTGCCTTTCGCTTCGTTGTCTTTAGCGTCCGCTTCCATCTTGGTCTGAGCGGCACCCTTCACGCGCGCTTCGAACGCCTGCAGGGTCTGTTCGATTTCCTGGTCAGAGAGCTTGCTCTTATCAGCAAAGGCGTCCTGAACACCCGCGATCAGCTGGGTTTTATCCAGTTTGATGCCCAGTTTCTCTTGTTCTTTCAGAGAGTTTTCCATGTAACGGCCCAAAGATGCGCCCAGTGCGTAGGCGGATTTCTGGTCGTCATTTTTGAACGCCGCTTTGCTGTCTGCAGTGGCAGCAGGCTTCGCAGCAGTATCAGCAGCGAATGACAGCGGCGCGTTCAGTGCAACAGCCATCGTCGTCGCCAGCAGCGTTACTTTAAACAGTGATTTCATCCATATCTCCAGGGCCTGGGGACTCTCACCCCAGCGTTAAACGTAAATGAGTGACGTACTATAAAACGTTGCGGAAGAAATCTACAGACAGACACTTCCAATTCTCGCCACTTTTCAGACTATTTTTGTTTAAATAAGTTTCTTGCCAACGGTATAGAGACTGTACTTAAGGATAAACTCAGTTAAACTGCGCCGCCGCTGGGCCAATATGGCATATCAGATATAAACGAGGTGAATGATGAAGGATACAACGATAGAAGCGAGAATGGCTGAGCTGGAAAGCCGCCTGGCTTTTCAGGACATCACCATCGAAGAGCTTAACCAGACCGTGACCGCGCACGAACTTGAAATGGCGAAACTGCGGGATCATATGCGCCTGCTGACGGAAAAGCTGAAGGCGACGCAGCCGTCAAACATTGCCTCGCAGTCAGAAGAGACGCCACCACCTCATTATTGATGCGTAAAAAAAGCGGGATTATCCCGCTTTTTTATTTTCCGCATGACGGAATTAGTGGCAACCGCAGCCGCCGTTACCGCAACCACCTTTACCATGGTCATGACCATGGTCGTGGCCGTGACCACCGCAGCAGCCGTCGTGGCCGTGATCGTGATCGTGGTCGTGACCGTGCGCACCGTGAACGTGGCCATGAGCCAGCTCTTCTTCGGTCGCTTCACGGATCGCAACAACTTCTACGTTGAACTTCAGGTTCTGGCCAGCCAGCATGTGGTTGCCGTCAACCACAACGTGGTCGTCTTCAACTTCAGTGATTTCAACAGGAACCGGACCCTGGTCAGTTTCAGCCAGGAAGCGCATGCCAACCTGCAGCTCGTCAACGCCCATGAACACGTCTTTAGGAACGCGCTGAACCAGGTTGTCGTCATACTGACCGTAAGCGTCGTTCGCGCCTACAGCAACGTCAAATTTGTCGCCAACTTCATGACCTTCCAGCGCAGTTTCCAGGCCGGAAATCAGGGAACCGTGACCATGCAGGTAGTCCAGCGGCGCACTCACCGGAGACTCATCAACCAACACACCGTCTTCTGTACGTACCTGATAGGCCAGGCTGACCACCAGGTCTTTTGCTACTTTCATGATATCTCCTGAGCGTGGGAAAATTGCTGGCGCAGATTGTAGCGGAAATCTGCACCCGTGTACCCTTAAGCTTAAAAAAACTCAGAGCATATCGCTAGTCTGGATGAAAAATGCCGATCATTTGCTCTTCTTTGCGAACGTGATCGCGTGCTTCTTTGTCGGCCTCACGCATCTGGTGACCGCACTTAACACACTCAACAACATCAATATTATTTTCCCGCCACATCGCCAGGGTATCTTGCGCCTGGCAGGATGGGCACTTTGCACCCGCGATAAAGCGTTTACGTACAGCCATCTTTCGTTCCCCTTTATTCAAATTCATCCCAGCCGTCGAGCTGGCGTCGTTCCTGCTGCATCTCTCTCTGGAAGATCTCCTCCAGCTCGCGACGCGCTTCCCGCACGCGTGAGATCTGCGCCGTATCGGTATGTACCGGCATCAGCTCACGCAGCATTCTCATATCCAGCCGGCGGAAATGCATCTGGGCGCGCTGCGCCTGGTGAGGATGCATCCCCAGGGAAATTAACGCCTTGCGCCCCAGTTCCAGCGCACTGGAGAACGTCTCGCGTGAGAAGTGTTTCACACCCGCCTGCAACAATTCGTGAGCTTCAACACGTCCCCGGGCACGCGCCAGAATATGCAGATGCGGAAAGTGCTGCTGACACAGTTCCACCAGCTTCATCGTATCTTCCGGATCGTTGCAGGTGATGACGATAGACTCTGCGGCTTCCGCCCCGGCCGAGCGCAGAAGCTCAAGTTGGGTCGCATCGCCGTAATAGACCTTATAGCCATATTTACGCATCAGGTTAACCGCGCTGATATCGCGCTCCAGCACCGTAATACGCATTTTGTTCGCCATCAACAGGCGGCCAATCACCTGCCCGAAGCGGCCAAAGCCCACGACAATAACCTGCGGCTTATCGTCTTCCACCCACGGCGCTTCATCTTCATCGTCTGCCGGATTCAGGCGCCGCGACAGGAGTTTATCCACCATCTTCATCAGCAGCGGCGTGGTCATCATCGACAGTGTCACCGTTACCAGCAGCAGCGCCATCTGGTCGTCTTTAAACAGCTTCTGTGAGGAGGCGGTAGAAAACAGCACGAACGCGAACTCGCCTCCCTGACTCAACACGCTGGCAAACTGCATGCGTTCTGAACTGCGCAGGCCGTAGATACGCGCCATGACGTACAGTACCAGCGTCTTCACCGCCACCAGAATGGCGACGCTAACAATGACCCACAACAGATGGGTATAGAGCACGCCAAGATTGAGCGCCATTCCCACAGAAATAAAGAACAGGCCTAACAGCAGTCCTTTAAAGGGATCGATGGCAATTTCCAGTTCGTGACGATATTCGCTCTCCGCAAGCAGCACCCCGGCGATAAAGGTACCCAGCGCCATCGACAGCCCCAGCGCGTCCATAAACAGCGCCGAGCCGAGCACCAGCAGCAGCGTCGCCGCGGTAAATACCTCGCGCACGCCCGAGGCAGCAATAAAGCGGAACACCGGACGTAACAGGAAACGTCCGCCAATCAGCATGCCCGCGAAGGCCAGCACCTTCATGGAAATTTTTGCCCAGTCGAAGTGATCGTCACCCGAGCCCGCCAGCAGCGGCACCAGCGCCAGCGCCGGGATCACCGCTAAATCCTGAAACAGCAGGACCGAAAAGCCCAGCTGTCCGGCTTCATTGCGGTTCATTCCCTTGTCGCGCATCAGCTGCAGCGCCATCGCCGTCGACGACATGGCAAGGCCTATCCCGCCGATGACCGCCGCCTGCCAGGAAAAATGGGTCAACATGAGCAAGCCAGCCAGAATCGCGGCGCTGAAAAGCACCTGCGCGGCGCCCACGCCAAAGATAGAGCGTCGAAGCTGCCACAGCTTCGAGGGGTTCAGTTCGAGGCCGATGATGAACATCAGGAACACCACGCCGAGCTCCGAGAAATGGAGTATTTCATCCACGTCGCTGATGAAACCCAGCCCCCAGGGGCCAATGGCGATCCCCGCGAGCAAATACCCCAGCACCGCCCCGATGCCGATACGAGCGGCAAGCGGCACCGCGACAACGGCCGCAAATAAAAACAGCACCCCGGCGAGGAGCAAATTCGATCCTTCCATTAACGACCTCCTGCCGGAATCGGTGATGCCAGCCATTCGCCGTAGGCTCTGGCGTGGCTTGCCAGTTCTTTCGGATCCTGACGCCGTGCCCAGTAGACAATAATCGGACTCATCCAGTGCATGCGGCACATGGCCGCAGTCAGCTCGAAAGGCCGCAGGATATCGCTCATCGGATAGCGGTTCAGCCCGTCGTGACGGTAAGCGCTTTCGGGTTCACCGGTGGTGATCACACTGCGCCAGTACTTTCCCGCCAGTTGGTTGCCCCCCACCCCGCTGGAGAAACCCCGGCTCAGCACGCGGTCCAGCCACTCTTTCAGCAGCGCCGGGCAGCTATAGGTATAAAGCGGATGCTGGAACACGATCACGTCATGCTGACGCAGCAGTTCCTGCTCGTAAGGAATATCAATAAAGAAATCAGGATAGTGCGCGTAGAGATCGTGCACCGTTACGTTACTGAGCTGTGTGGCCGGCTTAAGCAGCACCCGGTTTGCCACCGAGTCCTGAGATTCCGGATGGGCATACAGCAGCAGCACTTTTGCTGTCTGAGACATCATTCCCCTCCCGGTCTTGTTTCTGTTTTTGTGTATCGTCGTTGTTTTGGGCTACCATGGCGGCCCGGTGCGGAAAACGGCCCACACCTTACATTATCATAATGACAAATTAACATAGTCGGAACATACGGCGCTTCTATGATTGTTTTCTCCTCGTTACAAATTCGTCGCGGCGTGCGCGTCCTGCTGGATAACGCCACTGCTACCATCAACCCGGGCCAGAAAGTGGGTCTGGTCGGCAAAAACGGCTGCGGTAAATCCACCCTGCTGGCGCTGCTGAAAAACGAGATTAGCGCAGATGGCGGAAGCTTTACTTATCCGGGAAACTGGCAGCTCGCCTGGGTGAACCAGGAGACGCCCGCCCTGAGCGAACCGGCGCTCGACTATGTTATCGACGGCGACCGTGAATACCGTAAGCTCGAAGCGGAACTCAACGCCGCGAACGAGCGCAACGACGGTCACGCCATCGCTACCGTTCACGGCAAGCTGGACGCCATTGACGCATGGACAATTCGCTCCCGCGCCTCCAGCCTGCTGCACGGACTGGGCTTCAGCAACGAACAGCTTGAACGTCCGGTCAGCGATTTCTCCGGCGGCTGGCGCATGCGCCTCAACCTGGCGCAGGCGCTGATCTGCCGCTCTGACCTGCTGCTGCTCGATGAACCCACTAACCACCTCGATCTCGATGCGGTTATTTGGCTGGAGAAGTGGCTCAAGAGCTATCAGGGCACTCTGATTCTCATCTCCCATGACCGCGACTTCCTTGACCCGGTGGTGGATAAAATCATTCATATCGAACAGCAAACGATGTTCGAGTACACCGGCAACTACAGCTCCTTTGAGCGCCAGCGCGCGACGCGCCTTGCCCAGCAGCAGTCAATGTATGAAAGCCAGCAGCAGCGCGTGGCGCATCTGCAGAGCTTTGTGGATCGCTTCAAGGCCAAAGCCTCAAAAGCCAAGCAGGCCCAGAGCCGCATCAAGATGCTGGAACGCATGGAAATGATTGCCCCGGCACACGTGGATAACCCGTTCCACTTCAGCTTCCGCGCGCCGGAAAGCCTGCCTAATCCGCTGCTGAAGATGGAAAAGGTCAGCGCGGGCTATGGGGAGCGCACCATCCTCGACTCCATCAAGCTCAACCTGGTGCCGGGTTCGCGCATTGGCCTGCTGGGGCGTAATGGCGCAGGTAAATCAACGCTCATCAAACTGCTGGCCGGCGAGCTTAACCCGGTCAGCGGTGAAATCGGGCTGGCGAAGGGCATCAAGCTGGGCTACTTCGCCCAGCATCAGCTGGAATTTTTACGCGCGGATGAATCCCCGATTCAGCACCTCGCGCGTCTGGCGCCGCAGGAGATGGAGCAGAAGCTGCGCGATTACCTCGGCGGCTTCGGTTTCCAGGGCGATAAGGTGACCGAAAACACCGAGCGTTTCTCCGGCGGCGAAAAAGCCCGTCTGGTGCTGGCGCTGATCGTCTGGCAGCGGCCCAACCTGCTGCTGCTCGATGAACCGACCAACCACCTGGATCTCGACATGCGCCAGGCCCTGACCGAAGCGCTGATCGAGTTCGAAGGCGCGCTGGTTGTGGTTTCGCACGACCGTCACCTGATCCGCTCCACCACGGACGATCTTTATCTGGTACACGGCGGCAAAGTCGAACCGTTCGACGGCGATCTGGAAGACTACCAGCAGTGGCTGACGGACGTGCAGAAGCAGGAAAACCAGCCGGAAGAGTCAGCCAAAGACAACGCCAACAGCGCGCAGTCGCGTAAAGACCAAAAGCGCCGCGAAGCGGAGCTGCGCACCCAGACCCAGCCGCTGCGTAAAGAGATTGCCCGTCTCGAAAAAGAGATGGAAAAGCTCAACGCCACGCTTGCCACCGTTGAAGAGAAGCTCGGCGACAGCGGTCTGTATGACCAGAGCCGAAAAGCTGAACTGACGGACTGCCTGCAAACGCAGGCGAAGACTAAATCGAGCCTCGAAGCGTGCGAGATGGCGTGGCTGGACGCGCAGGAACAGCTGGAAGCGATGCTGCAGGCAGATTAAACCATCGGGAGGGTTATGCGTTTCGATACCACGTGCGACATTACATTCCGTAAGCTCAGCATCTTCATGACCTTCATGGAGAAGGGGAACATCGCGCGGACCGCCGAAACGCTGGGCCTGAGCGGCGTCAGCGTACACCGCGCGCTGCACACCCTGGAAGAGAACGTGCGCTGCCCCCTCTTTACCCATAAGGGGCGTAACCTGATTGCACTCCCCTCCGCCTGGACGCTGCTGGAGTATTGTCAGGAGGTGATGCAGGTGATGGAGCGCGGGCTGGAAGAGTCCCGCAAAATTGCCGGTGTTGGTCAGGGGCGGCTGCGCGTGGGCACGCTCTACTCGCTGACGCTGGAAACCGTGCCGCGTCTTATTATGGGTATGAAGCTGCGCCGTCCCGATCTCGAAATGGATCTGACGATGGGCTCCAACGACACCCTGCTACACATGCTGGACGAAGGCTCGCTGGACGCGATTCTTATCTCCATTTCCGAAAGCGACATCGACCGTAACAGCCTCGAAGTGCTGCCGCTATTCCATGACGACATCTTCCTTGCTGCACCGGCTTCCGCCACGCTGAATACCCGCGGCCCCGCGGATCTGCGTGATTACAAAGACCAGAAATTTGTCGCTCTTGCAGAAGGGTTCGCCACGTATGCAGGGTTTCAGGAAGCGTTTCATATCGCCGGGTTCGAACCGGAGATTGTTACCCGGGTGAATGACATTTTCTCGATGCTGAGCCTGGTGCAGGCTGGCGTTGGTTTTACGCTGATGCCGGGCAGGATGAAGAAGGTGTACGAGAATTCCGTGCAACTCCTCAAGCTGGCGGAGCCGTACCAGATGCAGCAGCTGATCGCGATTGTCTTTGCCCGCAACCGTGAGCATGATCCGAGCCTGCGGGCATTGGCCGCCGAGGGGCGGATGTATGCGCGCAGCTTGCAGGAAAGTGTCTGATATATTGCCCGGTGGCGGCTGCGCCTTACCGGGCTAAAAACTCACGCACGAAGTCGCTTCGCCAGATGCACCGCCACGTCCACCCCGCTGCGCTCCAGCGAAATGGTCTCTCCTTCCCACGCAGCCTGCCGCGTCAGGCAGGTCAGTACGCCGCCGGGCGGCATTTCAATCGCCAGTCGGGCTTCACGTTCGTTAGCGGAAATCACCGCCTCCTGCCAGCGCACGGTTCGCGCCATGTTCATCGCCAGATCGTCAGCGATTTTTTCCGGCTGCCAGAGCACGCGGCCGGTACTGCCGCTCAGGTAGGCGCAGCGTGGACGAGCCAGCGTGACGGACTCAAACGCCGCCGCCAGCTTTTGTGCCGGTTCCGACAGCAGTTCACAGTGGGACGGCACGCTTACCGCCAGCCGTCTGGCCTTACTCGCCCCTTTTGCCAGCGCGCGTGCCGCCACCTGCGCCATCCCGTCATCGCTTCCGGCGATCACGATCTGCGTTTCAGCGTTCAGGTTGGCAATGTAGGTTCCGGTGCCTTCAATCAGCGTTTCCACCTGCGGCAGGGTTAAGCCCATGATTGCCGTCAGGCCGTAGCCGTGCGGGTAAGCCTGCTCCATCAGATCACCGCGCAGCGCCACCAGCTTCAGCGCGTCCGAAAAGTCCAGCGCGCCTGCGATAACCGCCGCCGGATAAGCGCCGATGGACAGCCCGCTGACGATATCCGGCGTCACGCCACGGCGCTCCAGCTCGCGCCCCCAGGCCACACCGGCAATCAGCAGCGAAAGCTGAACCGCGCGGGTATGGGTTAACGCGTCTGCGCCGTCCAGCGTATCCACTTCGGCGCCAAGCATCTCTCGCGCCTGTTCCAGCTCCGCTCCCGGCAGTTTTTGCAGCATCCCTTCATGCTGCGTGCCCTGTCCCGGAAAGGTAAACAATATTTTCATCACTCCTCCCTGCGCCACGGATCCGCCACCAGGCGCGGTCCGCGGCGAGTTTTCAGCAGCGTTTTTCCGTCGCGCAACCACTCCGCCAGCGCGAAGCCTCCTTCGGGCGTATCGACCTGCGTATCCGCCCGGCACAATGCACGGCTCAGCTGCGACTGCCATGCGGTAAAAGCATCAGGGGAAATCGGCTGCGGCGCGCGGATCAGCAGATCAAGATCGCTGTCGGCATGTATAACCGGAATGCCGGTCGCCAGCGCGTAGCCGGTGCTGCCGGTAATACCCCACGTCCACGGCCATGCCTGCTGAGCAAGCTGCAGCGCCACCTGAACCGGCTGCTGGGTGACAAACGGCGAACGCAGCAGATCGGCGGTGGCGCACAGATCTTCAGGCGATATCACGCGCAGCACGTTTTCCGGCTTCACCCATCCGGCCGCACGCTGGTCGCGACGCAGACCGCGCACGCCAACGGGAATGCGGCCTTCACTATCAACATCACGCCGCACCACTACCGGCAGGCCAGTATGCCAGGCCGCCTCCACCCAGGATTCGGTGATGCCTTCCAGCGCGTCGCGCGCGGTAAGCCAGATGAGGTCGTGCGGGCGTAATGTTGTGGTCATGATTACATTCCTGAAGTCAGCGAGATAAACAGCGGCAGCGACAGGATACACAGTACAGAGCTTAACAGCAGCACGGCCTCAGCATCCGGCGACTGCACGCCAAAGCGGTTACCGAACACTACGCCGAAGAAGCCCGCGGAGAGCGCAATCATCAGGATAGCGGTGATCGCCACGGAGCCGTGCAGACCGAAGATAAGCACAATACCCCAGGCAATCGCTGGCTGAATCAGCAGCTTGGCGATGGTGGAGGTTATCACCATGGTGTTGATCTGCAGCTTGCGGGCAGAAAGGATCACCCCGGTCAGGAACAGCGCGGCAGCGGTGGCGGACAGCCCCAGCGGTTTAATCGCCGCAAGCACCAGTTCCGGCATTTTGATGCCGATGGCGGAGAGAATTACACCCAGCAGCGGGCCCATCACAATCGGTTTCTTAATAGAGCGCCACATCAGTACCGGCAGCATGGAGAGCGTTGAGCCGGAATTATTCCCCTCGGCGCGCGCTTTCTCACGCTCCAGGATCAGCAGGCAGAACGGGGTCATCAGCACTGAGCCGCAGGCAATAGAGACCGCGACGGACAGAGACGTAGAAGATCCTTCACCCAGCACGCTGCCCAGAATCGGCAGACCAAGCGCTGCGTAGTTCGGTAAGGCTACCGTCAGGGTCAGCACGGCTGCGTCCTGCGGGGATTTCTTAAAGACGTTGGTAGCGAGGAAGTAGATGGCCGCATAGGTAATCCACATCGCCAGGGTGAGCACCAGGATCAGCGGCGACTGTGCCACGATGCCGGTCCACGGGGTTTGCACGGTGGCGCTGAATAGCGCGGCAGGCAGTGCAAAATCCATCACGAAGATATTCAGCAGGGAAACATTTTTGTTATCGACCATCTTTGCCTTACCGGCCCAGAATCCCAGCAGCATGATGACGAAAATCGGTGCAAGAGCATGAACAATTACGTAAGTCATAAATCACCTGTAGTAAAAAAGTTTAAGCACTGGCGCGATGTTTATTATTTTCAGGATGCAGGCTCCCACGCGGGCGCAGCGTGTGCGCCCACGGAGTTTGCATCTCTGGCAGGTCTTATTTTTACTTACCAGCTGGCTCGCATACGTTCGCGTACGAGCGCCGAGCTGCGGCGGTTGTCAGCCCCCAGACGATTTTTCAGCGTCGCGTCCTGACGAGCATCGCTGATGGCCTGTTGCAGGGTGGATTTCACCTGAGCAAGATCGTTATCGGACGGGGCATCCGGGTTGCTGATGTCCAGCAGGCTGGAGAGCAGCCCCAGCGTCGCGTAGTTGCTGATGTCGTAGGCCATTGGCGGAATGGTCGCCGCCAGTTTTTCCAGCGCCTCGACGGTACGCAGGGTGATACGCGCCGCAGACTCTTTGCCCATCGCGTGGATCAGCACGCCCTTGTCGTTGAAGGCGATCAGACGGTTGGCCTGGTAGCCGTGAGCCAGGAACGCGCCGGACATCGCCTTGCCGACGATCAGGCCAATCACCGGGTGACCAGCCAGGCGCGCGTTAGCATACGCAGCAGCGGCTCCCGCCAGCGCCTGATGAATACCAAACGCCTCTTCGCGACGGCCATAGGCCTGGCTTGGGACGTCAATCACCGCCACTATCGGGCGCTTCACGGCCTTATCGGCATCCGCCGCGACGGTTTCGCTGACCACTTTTGCCAGCGTCCAGCCTTCCAGCAGACCCACTTCGCCTTTCGCCGCCCGCGGGAAGTGGTTGTTGGCATCCGGCACCACGGCCACAAAGCGCACCGCCTCACCGTTCAGCTCGCCGTCTGCCGCCTGTACGGACGGGCAGAGCCCTTCGATACGTTTGGCGTTCGGGGCGAGGGTTTCCAGCCAGAGCTCGCCACGGCTTTTTGAATTACTCATCATTTCACCTCCCGGGCAAAAAGCGCGTTAATCTGTTCGGCATCGGCCTGTTTGCGGGTGTCGAAATTGGTCAGACGGTTCAGGTAATCGTCGTAGTTATCGGTGCGGTGTTTCGCCGGGACGCCTTTGGCAATCGCCTCGTTCATCGCGGCTTTCACCACGTTTACGCCGTCGCCCACCAGGGCATCCACCAGCCTGCTTTGATAGCGCACTTCGCCGCCGGTCATGCTCCAGATAAACGGACGGTCGCGGGAGTCGTACTCTTCAATGCCCGCTTCCTGCTCGATAACCTGCGGACCGTTCAGACCGAGACGTGCTTCGCGGGTCACAATCAGGTAGCTGCACAGCGCCGCCGCGATGGACATGCCGCCGAAGCAGCCCACGGTCCCGGCCACAATCCCGATAACGGGCGTGTAGCGACGCAGGTCTACAATCGCCGCGTGGATATCGGCAATCGCCGCCAGGCCGAGATTAGCCTCCTGCAGACGCACGCCGCCGGTTTCGAGGCACAGCACTGCCTGAGTCGGAATGCCGTTGCGGTTATCTTCCGCCGCCAGCTCCAGCGCCGCCGCCATTTTGGCTCCGGACACTTCGCCCATGCTGCCGCCCTGGAACGCGCCTTCAATCGCGACCACGACCGCAGGCTGACCGTTGATGGTGCCTTTCGCCACCACCATGCCGTCATCGGCCTGCGGGACAATGCCCTGTGGCCCAAGCCACGGGGAGATAATGCCTTCAAACGGATCCAGCAGTTCGCGGTAGCTGCCGTCATCCAGCAGGGCTTGCGCGCGCTGGCGCGCTTTTAGTTCGATAAAGCTGCTGTCATCACGCATGGCTCACCCCCTCAAAAACCTGTTCGATGCGAATGCGGGCTACGCCCGGCGTCGCGCCGAAGTCGTGGATGGTCAGTTTGCCTGCAGGCAGGCTGCTGACGGTGTGCAGGCGGTTGAACAGCGCCTCCCAGCGGCCACGGCTGTTGTCGACGGAGGTGGTGATATCAACGATTAAGGTCTGGCCCGGTTCGGCGGTGAAGAGCACCTCCATATCCCCGGAGCCGACGACGCCTGCCAGCGCCCTGCCGCTTAACGCGCGGCTGGCGGGCATGGTCAATGTAATTTTTTCCATAACATCCTCTTAATGCTTTGAATAAGGCGTTTCGACACGATCGAGAAACAGCGCGGCGGCAAGCAGGTCGGCAGCACCGCCCGGTGAAGCGTTAAGCGCCAGCATCTGACGGTCCAGGTTCGCCAGCGCCTGCTGGCCTTCGGACGTTGCACAGCCTCCGGCGTTCAGTACAGCGCGGGCACCGCTCTGCATGGCGTCCAGCCCCTCCATTCCGGCGCGGGACAGCACGCAGGTATCGGTGAGCGAGGTCATGATGGCCATCAGCGCGTCGAGCCTGGCGTACGTTTCGCTGCTGCCGTTGAGACGGCTGAGGCGAAGCTGCGGCAATGCGCGCAGCATAACGTGCGGGAATGCCTGCTGCGCCTCTTCACGCGCGCCCGGCACGCGGTAGCGGTGCGTGGCTCGCAGGCCTTTGCTGAACACTTTCGGTGCCGCCTCGTCCGGGAGTTTCGCCAGCTGCGCGGCAGTGTTCGCGACGGCCTGCGCAGTTGCATCCCCGCCCAACATCGCCACCGCGCTTACCAGCAATCCCAGCGCCCAGATCGCGCCACGATGGGTATTCACCCCGTCGGTGGCCGCCATCATCTGCTTCTCGCCTTCGCGGCCAAGACGGCCAACGGTTTGTCGAAGCGCAATATCTGCCGGACGCAGCCAGCTTTGCTGCGCCAGCGCCTGAAACGTGGGGGTCAGGCTGCGCGCGGAGCGCTCCATCAGCGCAAGGGATAAATCGTGGTGCGCGCCGTTCCCCCGACTGTCCACCAGACCGGGTTTCGGGCTTAAACGTGCTTCGTCAATCAGACACTGCGTGGCGGTTCGCGCCAGCCATTCGGCACCGCCTTCAGCCTGAATCTGGGGCAGAAGTGTCATTACCAGCTCCGGAATTTCGCAGGTGGGTTATACAGACCGCCGGACCACTCCACGAGGTCAGACACGCTGCCCGCAGCCAGCAGAGAGCGGGTGGCGTCGGTGCGGCGGATCCCCATATCTTCCGGATACACCACCTTGCCGCTCTGGCGCAGTTCCGCCACGCGCCTGGCGTCCACACCCAGGCCGATATCGGTGATCCCCGCAACGGCGGCAACCATGGCACGACGCTCTTCCAGATCTTTCGCCCGGTAGAGGTAGGCAATCCCCTCTTCCGTCAGCACGTGCGTCACGTCATCGCCGTAAATCATCACCGGTGCCAGCGGCATGCCGGAGGCTTTCGCCACGTCTACGGCATCGAGTTTTTCCACGAAGGTTGGCTTCACGCCCGCCTGGAAGGTTTCCACCATCTGCACGACGAGTTTTTTACCGCGCTGCATTGGGTCAGGCTCGGTGATCATGTTCAGCCAGGCCGGCGTGGCGTGGCGGCGACCATGCGGGTCATGGCCCATGTTTGGCGCACCACCGAAGCCAGAAAGACGACCGCGAGTCACGGTTGAGGAGTTGGCGTAACCGTCAACCTGCAGCGTAGAGCCGATGAACATATCCACCGCGTACTGGCCTGCCAGCTGGCAGAAGGCGCGGTTGGAACGCATGGAGCCGTCGGCACCGGTAAAGAACACGTCCGGACGGGCGCGGATGTACTCTTCCATCCCCAGCTCGCCGCCGAAGCAGTGCACGCTTTCGACCCAGCCGCTTTCAATGGCCGGAATCAGCGTCGGATGTGGATTCAACGTCCAGTGCTTACAGATTTTGCCCTTCAGACCGAGCTGTTCGCCGTAGGTAGGTAGCAGCAGCTCAATCGCCGCAGTGTTAAAGCCGATACCGTGGTTCAGGGACTGCACCTGATGCTCCGCGTAGATGCCTTTGATGGCCATCATCGCCATCAGAATATGTTCCTGTTTAATCAGGCGCGGGTCGCGGGTGAACAGCGGTTCGATGAAGAACGGCTTGTCTGCAACGACCACGTAGTCAATCCAGGAGCCTGGAATATCTACGCGCGGCAGATCGCACTCGTCGTCCACCAGCTCGTTCACCTGTGCGATGACGATACCGTCGTGGAACGCAGCGGCTTCCACCAGCGCCGGGGTATCTTCGGTACTCGCCCCGGTGTAGAGGTTGCCTTTGCGATCCGCTTTAAAACCGGCAATCAGCGCCACGTTGGGCGAAAGGTCGACATAGAGGCGTGAGTACAGTTCGATGTAGGTATGGATCGCGCCGATTTCGAGCTGACCATCTTCCAGCAACTGGGAGATCCGCAGGCTTTGTGTCCCGGAGAAGGAGAAGTCCAGCTTGCGGGCGATGCCTTTTTCAAAGATATCCAGATGCTCGCTGCGGCCAACGCTCGGCATGATCATATGCAGGTCGTGGACGATTTGCGGGTTCACTTCGGCAAGCGAGCGGGACAGAAAATCCGCCTGCTTCTGGTTGTTGCCCTCCAGTACGACTTTGTCGCCCGGTGCGATCAGTTTTTCCAGCATGCCGACAATATCGCCGGTTGGCAGTACTTTCCCCTGCACCGGTACGGACGCCAGTCGACGCGCTTTCTC
Organism: Enterobacter asburiae; assembly: GCA_011754535.1. NCBI lineage: Bacteria > Pseudomonadati > Pseudomonadota > Gammaproteobacteria > Enterobacterales > Enterobacteriaceae > Enterobacter > Enterobacter asburiae. The sequence goes on from JAAQVN010000001.1 coordinate 4,414,771, forward strand.
GCTGCGTCGTGTGTTCCATTGCCGCGCGGGTGTTTGCCCAGATAACATTATTAACCTCCTGATTCAGCACATCATTCTGATTTGCTTAACGTTGAGTAAAGTCTGCGCTCTGGCGAGAAAGGCATCAATTAAGCGTAGGGCGGAATCATTAGCCTGAGAGTAATAATCAAGGTAAATATTTGTGATCGGGATCAGTTCCTGGTTCGGAAATCCAGGCTAAACGGGGTACAATTCGGAAAGTATCGTAAATTTCCGACAAGAATCAGCATCGCGCTTATGACCCAAATCATTCCATCAGACTTCGACATTGCGGCCGAAGACAGCACCGAGTTCGTGCCACTGCGCGGCGTGGCCAATCCCCATTTGCAGACCATGCTGCCGCGGCTGATCCGCCGCAAGGTTCAGTTCACTCCGCACTGGCAGCGGCTTGACCTGCCAGACGGTGATTTTCTGGATCTCGCCTGGAGCGAAGCGCCGGAACAGGCGCGTCATAAGCCGCGGCTGGTGGTCTTTCACGGTCTCGAGGGGAGCCTGCACAGTCCGTATGCACATGGGTTAATTGAGGCGGCAAAAGCGCGCGGCTGGCTCGGCGTGGTGATGCATTTTCGCGGCTGTAGCGGCGAGCCGAACCGGCAGAAACGCATTTATCACTCGGGTGAAACCGAAGACGGAACGTGGTTTTTACACTGGCTGCGGAACAACTTTGGCACCGTGCCAACCGCCGCGGTGGGCTATTCGCTGGGCGGAAATATGCTCGCCTGCCTGCTGGCCAAAGAGGGCGACAGCGTACCGCTGAATGCTGCAGTGATTGTTTCCGCGCCGTTTATGCTGGAGCAGTGCAGCTACCATATGGATAAAGGCTTTTCCCGCGTCTATCAGCGCTACCTGCTTAACCTGCTGAAGGCCAACGCGGCGCGTAAGCTCAAGGCCTACCCGGATACCCTGCCGGTAAGCCTGCGCCAGTTGAAAAAGGTGCGTCGTATTCGTGAGTTCGACGATCTGATCACTGCGAAAATCCACGGCTTCGCCGATGCAATTGACTATTATCGTCAGTGCAGCGCCATGCCGCTGCTCAGCAAAATCACGCAGCCGACGCTGATCATTCACGCCAAGGATGACCCGTTTATGGATCACCACTCGATCCCCGCGCAGGAATTCCTGCCCGACAACGTTCACTATCAGTTAACTGAACATGGCGGCCACGTTGGGTTTATCGGCGGCACACTGCGCCGCCCGAAAATGTGGCTGGAGGCGCGTATTCCTGACTGGCTTACTCCTTACCTGGACGGTGCAAAATGATCATTCCCTGGCAAGATCTGGCTCCCGAAACGCTCGATAATCTGATTGAAAGCTTTGTATTACGCGAAGGCACCGATTATGGTGAACATGAGCGTTCGCTTGAGCAAAAGGTCAACGATGTTAAACGCCAGCTGAAAAGCGGCGACGTGGTGCTGGTGTGGTCAGAACTGCATGAGACGGTCAATATCATGCCCCGCAACGCGTTTCACGGCTGATCTTCCAACCTTTTCAGTCAGGGAGTTGCTATGTCTGCCAGACATCCCATTATTGCCGTTACGGGGTCGAGTGGTGCGGGAACCACCACCACCAGCCTCGCTTTTCGCAAGATTTTCGCCCAGCTGAATCTCCGTTCGGCGGAGGTCGAAGGCGACAGCTTTCACCGCTATACGCGTCCGGAGATGGACATGGCGATCCGCAAGGCGCGCGATCTGGGTAAACACATCAGCTACTTCGGCCCGGAAGCCAATGATTTCGGTCTGCTGGAGCAAACCTTCCGCGAATACGGGCAGAGCGGTACCGGGCAGTCCCGCAAGTATCTTCACACCTACGATGAAGCCGTACCCTGGAACCAGGTACCGGGCACCTTTACCCCCTGGCAACCGCTGCCGGAACCCACCGATGTATTATTTTATGAAGGATTGCACGGCGGCGTGGTTACGCCTCAGCACGACGTGGCGCGCCACGTGGATCTTCTGGTCGGGGTGGTCCCTATCGTTAACCTGGAGTGGATCCAGAAGCTAACGCGTGACATGAGCGAGCGCGGCCATTCGCGCGAGGCGGTGATGGACTCCGTGGTGCGCTCCATGGAAGACTACATCAATTACCTCACGCCACAGTTCTCCCGCACCCACATTAACTTCCAACGCGTGCCGACGGTGGACACCTCCAATCCGTTCGCGGCGAAAAGCATCCCGTCGCTGGACGAGAGCTTTGTGGTGATCCACTTCCGCAATCTTGAAGGCATTGATTACCCCTGGCTGCTGGCGATGCTGCAGGGCTCGTTTATTTCGCACATGAATACGTTAGTGGTGCCGGGTGGAAAAATGGGGCTGGCAATGGAGCTCATCATGACGCCGCTGGTTCAGCGGTTGATGGAAGGGAAGCAGATCGCGTAAAGATGTTCCCTCTCCCCGTGGGAGAGGGTTAGGGTGAGGGCATCAACACGCACGATGCCCCGTGAATCACACCTCAATCACTTCATACGAATGCGTAATTTTTACCGCTTTCTCCAGCATTAGCGCCACAGAGCAGTACTTCTCCGCAGACAGGTCCACCGCGCGTGAAACCGCCGCGTCTTTCAGCGCTTTCCCGGTGACAACAAAGTGCAGATTAATGTGGGTGAACAGGCGTGGCGCCTCTTCGCGACGTTCTGAGGTGAGTTTAACCTCGCAATCCGTTACGTCATGACGACCTTTTTGCAGAATCGACACCACGTCAATCGCGCTGCATCCACCAGCCGCCATCAGCACCATTTCCATTGGGCTCGGCGCTTTATCGCCGGAGTTACCATCCATCAAAATCTGGTGTCCTGACGCGGACTCCCCCAGGAACGTTAAACCTTCAACCCACTTCACGCGCGCTTGCATATTCATTAACTCCAACGTTGCATTTTTGGTGACAGATTACGCGTGCGTTACATTTCTCGCAATGGAAGGCGACCTGCATCATGCTGAAGCGAGACACCAGGAGACACGCGGCGAAAGCTATGCTAAAACACTCAGGATGCTACAGTAATACATTGACGTTACACATGTATGCAGAGGACATCAAACTTTACTGGCTGCGAAACGTTACGACAGCCGACTTCCCAGGGTATGGGTAAGAATTCGATTGCAACCCCAGAGTCCGGATGCATCTGATGACTCTGGTGACAGCTTATAACAGAGGATAACAGCGCATGGTGCTTGGCAAACCGCAAACAGACCCGACTCTCGAATGGTTCTTGTCTCATTGCCACATTCATAAGTACCCATCGAAGAGCACGCTGATTCACCAGGGTGAAAAAGCGGAAACGTTGTATTACATCGTCAAAGGCTCGGTGGCAGTGCTGATCAAAGATGAGGAAGGGAAAGAGATGATCCTTTCTTATCTGAACCAGGGCGATTTTATCGGTGAACTGGGCCTGTTTGAAGAAGGCCAGGAACGTAGCGCCTGGGTTCGTGCAAAGACAGCATGTGAAGTGGCTGAAATTTCTTACAAGAAATTCCGTCAGCTGATTCAGGTAAACCCTGACATCCTGATGCGTCTTTCTTCCCAGATGGCGCGCCGTCTGCAGGTGACGTCAGAGAAAGTGGGTAACCTCGCCTTCCTGGACGTGACCGGCCGTATCGCGCAAACCCTGCTGAACCTGGCGAAACAGCCAGACGCTATGACCCACCCGGACGGCATGCAAATTAAAATTACCCGTCAGGAAATTGGTCAGATCGTTGGTTGCTCCCGTGAAACAGTGGGCCGTATTCTGAAAATGCTGGAAGATCAAAACCTGATCTCCGCCCACGGTAAAACCATCGTGGTTTACGGAACCCGTTAATCCTGCTTAAACGGCGTGCCATCGCGAGGTGTCACGCCGTTTTTGTCTCTTTTCCCCATGTGGCGCAGGCTGATCTATCACCCGGAAGTTAACTACGCACTGCGACAAACGCTGGTGTTGTGTCTTCCTGTGGCCGTGGGCCTGCTCCTGGGTCATCTTCAGCAGGGCCTGCTGTTTTCCCTCGTGCCCGCCTGCTGCAACATCGCCGGTCTGGACACGCCGCATAAGCGCTTTTTCAAACGCCTGATTATCGGTGGCTGCCTGTTTGCAGGCTGTAGCCTCGCGGTGCAGCTGTTACTGGCTCGCGATATTCCCCTGCCACTGATCCTGACCGTGCTGGCGATGACCCTCGGCGTCACGGCGGAAATCAGCTCGCTGCACGCTCGCCTGCTTCCAGCGTCACTCATTGCGGCCATCTTTACCCTGAGCCTCGCCGGGAATATGCCCGTGTGGGAGCCGCTGCTGATCTACGCCCTCGGCACGCTGTGGTACGGGCTGTTTAACTGGTTCTGGTTCTGGCTATGGCGAGAGCAGCCGCTGCGAGAATCTCTGAGCCTGCTCTACGTGCAGCTTGCGGATTACTGCGAAGCCAAATACACCCTGCTCACCCAGCATACCGATCCGGAAAAATCCTTACCGCCGCTGCTGACGCGCCAGCAAAAAGTGGTGGATTTGATAAGCCAGTGCTATCAGCAGCTGCATATGCTCGCCGCAAACAAGAACCACGAGTACAAACGGCTGCTGCGTACCTTCCAGGTGGGGCTGGACCTTCAGGAGCATATCTCCGTTAGCCTTCATCACCCGCAGGAGGTGCAAAAGCTGGTTGAGCACAGCCATGCCGAAGCGGTGATTCGCTGGAACGCGCAGACCGTCTCCGCGCGCCTGCGGGTGCTGGCTGACGATATACTTTATCACCGCTACCCCACGCGCTTTAACATGGACAAACAGCTCGGCGCGCTGGAGAAAATTGCCCGTCAGCACCCGGAAAATCCGGTCGGCCAGTTTGCCGCCTGGCACTTCAGCCGCATCGCCCGCGTGCTGCGCACCCAGCGACCGCTTTATCCCCGCGACCTGATGGCGGATAAACAAAAACGTCTGCCGCTGCTGCCGGCGCTCAAAAGCTATCTTTCTCTTAAATCGTCCGCCCTGCGCAACGCCGCGCGAATTAGCGTCATGCTCAGTATCGCCAGCCTGATGGGCATGGCGCTGCACCTGCCGAAACCCTACTGGATCTTAATGACCGTGCTGTTTGTCACCCAGAACGGCTATGGCGCCACGCGGGTGCGCATTCTGCACCGGGCGGGCGGCACGATGGCGGGGCTGATAATTGCAGGCGTGACGCTGCACTTTCACGTGCCCGAGGGCTATACCCTGGCGGGCATGCTGGCTATCACCCTGGTGAGCTATCTAATCATTCGCAAAAACTACGGCTGGGCGATGGTGGGCTTTACGGTAACGGCGGTATATACCCTGCAGCTGCTTACGCTTAACGGCGAACAGTTCATCGTTGCCCGCCTGATCGACACGCTGATTGGCTGTCTGATCGCCTTTGGCGGTATGGTCTGGCTGTGGCCACAGTGGCAGAGCGGGCTGCTAAGACAGAACGCCCACGACGCGCTGGAGGCCGATCAGCAGGCCATTCGTCTGATCCTGAGCGACGATCCGCAGCCTTCCCCGCTTGCCTACGAACGTATGAAGGTCAACCAGGCGCATAACGCCCTCTTTAACTCGCTGAATCAGGCGATGCAGGAGCCGGGCTTTAATTCTCATTATCTGGCGGACATGAAGCTGTGGGTGACGCACAGCCAGTTTATCGTCGAGCATATCAACGCCATGACGACGCTGGCGCGCGAGCACACGATGCTGACGCCGGGTCTGGCGCAGCGCTATTTGCAGTCGTGTGAAATTGCGTTGCAGAGGTGTCAGCAGCGTCTGGAGTATGACGCGCCGGGCGAATCGGGCGACTCAAACATTCTGGAAGCGCCGGAGACGTTAACCTACGGGCCGATGAGCACGCTGGAGCAGCATTTGCAGCGTGTGCTGGGACATCTGAACACCATGCACACCATTTCGTCGGTGGCATGGCGTCAGCGCCCGCATCACGGGATTTGGTTAACGCGCCGGTTAAAGCGAACCGAGTATTAGCCTTTAACGAGCTTCGCGACCGCCGCGGCAAAGCGGGTTAACCCGTCTTCTATATCTTTTTCTTCCACCACCAGCGACGGCGCAAAGCGCATCACGTCCGGCCCCGCGTTGAGCACCATGACGCCTTCATGTGCGGCAGCGTGAAGGAAATCGCGCGCGCGGCCTTTGTACTGCGGCTTCAGCTCGGCGCCAATCAACAGCCCCATTCCGCGGATCTCGCTGAACACGTCGTACTGTTCATCAATCTTTTTCAGGTGTTTCACAAACAGCTCGCGTTTCACGCTAACGCCGTTCAGCACTTCCGGCGTGTTGATGATGTCGAACGCGGCTCCCGCCACGGCGCTCGCCAGTGGGTTACCGCCGTAGGTGGAGCCGTGAGATCCGACGTGGAACGCGGAGGCGATCTCCTGCGTCGTCAGTACCGCACTCACCGGGAAACCACCGCCGAGCGCTTTGGCGCTGGTCAGAATATCCGGCGTCACGTCGTAGTGCATGTAGGCAAACAGGTCTCCGGTACGCCCCATCCCGCACTGTACCTCATCAAACACCAGCAGCGCCTGATGTTCGTCGCACAGCGCGCGCAGCCCTTTCAGGAACTCCGGGGTCGCCGCCGTCACGCCGCCTTCACCCTGAATCGGCTCCACCGCTACCGCGCAGGTGTGGTCGTCCATCACCGCTTTCACCGCGTGCAGATCGTTAAACGGCACGTGGACGATGTCGGCCGGTTTTGGGCCAAAGCCGTCGGAATACTTCGGCTGGCCGCCAACGGAGACGGTAAAGAAAGAGCGTCCGTGGAAGGCGTTATGGAAGGCGATGATTTTGGTTTTGTAAGGACTGTGACGCGTTGTCGCGTAGTAGCGCGCCAGCTTGAAGGCGGTTTCGTTGGCCTCGGTGCCGGAGTTCATAAACAGCACGCGCTCGGCAAAGGTGGCATCAATGATCTTACGGCCCAGGCGCAGCGCCGGTTCGTTGGTGAACACGTTACTGGTGTGCCACAGGGTTTCGCCCTGGGTTTTCAGCGCCTCCACCAGCGCAGGATGGCAGTGACCCAGCGCCGTAACCGCAATACCGCCCGCGAAATCCACATACTCTTTGCCCTGCTGATCCCAGACGCGGCTGCCCTTCCCCTTCACCGGGATAAACTCAGCCGGTGCATAAATCGGCAGAATCACTTCATCGAATGTCGCGCGGGTAATTGCTGGTTGTTCAGTTGCCATGTCATGCCCATCCATTTTATGTCACATTGATTGTGAAAATATAATCACAAAATATGCATAAAAAATCACAGCAAGGCAACAGATATTCAGCGATTGAGGAAATTTGCCAGCAGCGCATGCCCCTGCTCGCTGAGGATACTTTCCGGGTGGAACTGTACGCCTTCGAGCTCCCACTCGCGGTGGCGAATCCCCATGATCTCCTGCGTATCGCTCCAGGCGGTCACGTCAAAGCAGTCGGGCAGCGTCGGCGGGTCAATCACCAGCGAATGGTAGCGCGTCACGGTTAACGGGTTATTAAGCCCTGTGAATACGCCCGTGCCGGTGTGGGTAACCGGAGAGGTTTTTCCGTGCATCACTTTTGCGGCACGCACGATGGTAGCCCCAAATACCTGGGCAATCGCCTGATGACCCAGACAGACGCCCAGGATCGGCAGCCTGCCGGCATAGTGGTGAATAACGTCCAGAGAAATGCCCGATTCCGATGGCGTACACGGCCCCGGCGAAATGACGATTTTCTGCGGAGCCAGCGACTCGATATCGGCCAGGCTGAGCTCGTCGTTGCGGCGGACAACCACCTCTGCACCCAGTTCGCAAAAATACTGGTAAAGGTTCCAGGTGAAAGAATCGTAGTTATCTATCAGCAGAATCATGGCGGCTCCCGAAAAAAATGCCGCCCTATTCTACTCAGATTCCCGCGCTTCGCTCACTACTTTGGCAAAGATAGCGCTCAGTGCGCTCAAATCGCCCATGGCGCCGCTTCGGTTCGCCGCTACCCACTGCTCGGGATCGATATCCCGCCAGCTCAGCGCGTAACCTGCATGGATAGCCAGCTGTTCAAAGAAGACGCGCTGCGCAATGCCATTACCACGGATAAAGGGATGCAGCATGTTGATTTCACAGTAGTAGTGACTCACTTTGTCAACAAACGCCGCTTTTTCCAGACCCACAAGATACTTTTCGCTTTCCAGCGCCGCCATCAGCTCATTACCCATCTTCTCGATGTACTCAAAATGGCAAAAGGGAATGTCACCCTTAAAAATATCGTCGGTACGGAATTCGCCTGCCTGCCTCATCTCTCTGTGATACAGATGACGGTGAATAAGGCACAGATGCGGTAACCCGGGCGCTGAAGGCCCAAGCTCCAGCGTCTCAATGCCGGGCTCTGAAGGACCATTACCTTTTTCAAGGAGACAACTGGCCTGAAAATTGACGTTACGCTGCTGCTCCCAGAGACGGGATTTTTGCTTGTCGGTGAGTTTTTTCACTTAACGCCTCCCTGAATAGTCCGTTTGCCACAAGTATAAGCAGCAAAACGCGCTTTCGCAGGGAGGGGACACAGCACGGGCGAGGATCGCCCGTGTCGAAGAGGCTTATGGCAGAACTTTCGCGGAGAGGATCACGACAGGTTTGGACGGCACATTCTGGTACGGGCCAACGTCATGAGTCGGTACCTGCGAAATCTTGTCCGCCACGTCCATCCCTTTCACAATTTTACCGAAGACCGCATAGCCGAAGTCGCGCTGGCCGTGGTCGAGGAAGGCGTTATCCGCCACGTTCAGGAAGAACTGGCTGGTAGCGCTGTCTTTATCCGCAGTGCGCGCCATGGAGATAGTGCCGCGCTTGTTCAGCAGGCCATTGTCCGCTTCGTTTTTAATAGGCGGGTTCGGCTGTTTCTGCTGCATCTGCTCGTTGAAGCCGCCGCCCTGAATCATGAAGCCAGGGATCACGCGGTGGAAGGTGGTGTTGTTGTAGAAACCACTGTTCACGTAGTCGAGGAAGTTTTTCACAGAAACCGGAGCTTTCTGGCTATTCAGTTCCAGCTCAATGTTCCCGGCAGAGGTGGTCAGCAGAACGTGAGGGTCCCCTTTTGCTGCCAGCGCAGCAGGGGAAACGGCAGAAAGAGCAAACACAGCTGCGACAGCCGCCAGTGTTGATTTGAGCATGAGAATTCCTTAACAAAGCGCAGTATAAAAAGCGAATGGCTTGATTCTAAAGAGCAGTATGAACGTAGACCAGCCTTTTACCTAATTTTACGAAATTGAAACAATTATTACTGCGCAAACGATTGGTTAGACCGTCACTTAATGTGATTTAGATCACATTAAAACCTGCAATGACATAATCATTACCCTTAAAAGATAGGAATGGATCACTTTAGCGACTAAAATCTGCCCGCTCTCAGCGCCCCTTCGGCGCTTTTCTTTTTCTGAACAGGCCAGACATGACTAACAGCAATCGCATCAAGCTCACATGGATCAGCTTTTTCTCCTACGCCCTTACCGGCGCGTTGGTGATCGTCACCGGGATGGTGATGGGAAATATCGCAGACTACTTCCAGCTGCCCGTTTCCAGCATGAGTAATACCTTCACCTTCCTCAACGCGGGGATCCTGATCTCTATCTTCCTGAATGCCTGGTTGATGGAAATTGTCCCACTGAAAACACAGCTGCGCTTTGGCTTTGTGCTGATGGTCGCCGCCGTGGCGGGCCTGATGCTGAGCCACAGCATTGCACTGTTCTCCGCCGCCATGTTCGTGCTTGGTCTGGTTAGCGGGATCACCATGTCGATCGGTACGTTCCTGATTACCCATATGTATGAAGGCCGTCAGCGCGGCGCGCGCCTGCTGTTTACCGACTCCTTCTTCAGCATGGCCGGAATGATTTTCCCGATGGTCGCCGCCGTTCTGCTGGCGCGCAGCATTGAGTGGTACTGGGTATACGCCTGCATCGGCCTCGTCTACGTGGCGATCTTTATCCTGACCTTCGGCTGTGAGTTCCCGGTGCTGGGCAAGAAAGCGCAAACTACTGCAGAGCCCGTCGCGAAAGAGAAATGGGGCATCGGCGTGCTGTTCCTCTCCATCGCCGCCCTGTGCTACATCCTGGGCCAGCTGGGCTTTATCTCCTGGGTACCGGAATACGCCAAAGGCCTGGGCATGAGCCTGAACGATGCGGGTAAACTGGTGAGCGATTTCTGGATGTCTTACATGTTCGGCATGTGGGCGTTTAGCTTCATCCTGCGCTTCTTCGACCTGCAGCGCATTCTGACCGTGCTCGCAGGCCTGGCGACCGTGCTGATGTACCTGTTCATCAACGGTTCACCGGAGCATATGCCGTGGTTCATTCTGACCCTGGGCTTCTTCTCCAGCGCGATTTACACCTCGATCATCACCCTGGGCTCCCTGCAGACCAAAGTGGCCTCGCCGAAGCTGGTCAACTTCGTGCTGACCTGCGGCACCATCGGCACCATGCTCACCTTCGTGGTGACGGGCCCGATCGTTGCCCACAGCGGCCCGCTGGCGGCGCTGCACACCGCTAACGGTCTGTATGCCGTGGTGTTCATCATGTGCTTCGTTCTGGGCTTTGTGACCCGCCACCGCCAGCACAACGCGACAGCGGCGTCTCACTAATCCCTACGCCCCTTTGCGCTCGGCAGAGGGGCTGTTTCTGGCAAAGCTCACCTCTTCTCCCCCGATATCCATCTGGATCCACGTCTGCGCCAGCTGCGTGGTAGCAATCACCCTCCCCTGACGGATTGACCAGCGCACCGGCACCTGGCAGCGCACTGCTTCAAACCCGCTCTCCGCAGGCAGAATAATCAGGTTCGCCGGATTTCCCGTCTCAATACCGTAGTCGCTCAGGCCAAAAGTACGGGCGCTGTTATGGGTGATCAGATTAAGGCCGCTGTCGATCTGCGGATAGCCCATCATCTGGCACACGTGCAGCCCCATGTGCAGCACCTGCAACATGTTGCCGGTGCCGAGCGGGTACCACGGGTCGAAGACGTCGTCATGGCCGAAGCAGACGTTGATGCCTGCCTCCTGCAGCTCTTTCACCCGGGTGATGCCGCGGCGCTTCGGATAATCGTCAAAACGCCCCTGCAGGTGGATATTCACCAGCGGGTTAGCCACGAAGTTAATCCCCGACATCTTCAGCAGGCGGAAAAGCCGCGAAGTGTAAGCGCCGTTGTAAGCGTGCATGGCGGTGGTGTGGCTGGCGGTCACCCGCGGGCCGATGCCGGCCTCATAGGCCAGCGCTGCCACCGTCTCGACAAAACGCGACTGTTCGTCGTCAATTTCATCGCAGTGGATATCCAGCGGGCGGTCATATTTCTTCGCCAGATCGAAAGCGATATGCAGCGACTGCACGCCATACTCGCGGGTGAACTCGAAATGTGGGATCGCCCCCACCACGTCAGCCCCCAGTTTTAGCGCCTCTTCCAGCAACACCGCGCCGTTCGGGTAAGAGAGAATACCTTCCTGCGGGAACGCGACGATTTGCAGCGTCACCCACGGGGCAACCTCCTGCTTCACCTCCAGCATCGCCTTCAGGGCGGTGAGCGTCGGGTCGGAAACATCAACGTGGGTACGCACAAACTGAATGCCGTTGGCAATTTGCCACTTCAGCGTTTTCCAGGCACGCGCTTTCACATCTTCATGGCTGAGCAACGCTTTGCGCTCGGCCCAACGCTCAATGCCCTCAAACAGCGTGCCGGACTGGTTCCAGTTCGGCTCGCCCGCCGTCTGGGTGGTATCAAGATGGATATGCGGCTCAATAAACGGCGGAATAGCCAGACCACCCCGCGCATTTAACACTTCATAACTCTCGGCGTGAGTGTCGTCCATTGGGGTGATGTCACCAAATCGGCCGTTCTCAATGGCAAGCTGCCACAGTCCTTCCCGGCCGGGTAAGCGAACATTCTGAACAAGCCAAAGCGGTGTTGTAGACATTTCATATCCCCTGATAAACGCATCGTTGTTTACGCGTATTTTTGTTTAAAAATCCGCCATTGTTTTGTACACAAAATCGACGACATCGAAAAGCCTGCGATTTCCATAACTTATAAAAATCCTGACAAATCAGCCGCATACCCCCTAAGGAGTAGGCGAAGACGTATTTGATTTACATCAATAAGCGCCCCTGCTGAATCGTTAAGGTAGGCAGTAATAGAAAAGAAATCGAGGCAAAAATGAGCAAAGTCAGACTCGCTATCATCGGTAACGGCATGGTCGGCCACCGCTTTATTGAGGATCTTCTTGATAAAGCCGATGCTGAGCAGTTCGATATTACCGTGTTCTGTGAAGAACCCCGCAAGGCGTACGACCGTGTGCACCTGTCTTCCTACTTCTCCCATCATACCGCCGAAGAGCTCTCTCTGGTGCGCGAAGGATTCTACGAGAAGCATGGCGTAAAAGTGCTGGTGGGCGAACGCGCCATCACCATTAACCGTCAGGAAAAAGTGATCCACTCCAGCGCCGGGCGTACGGTTTTTTACGACAAGCTGATCATGGCGACGGGCTCGTATCCGTGGATCCCACCCATTAAAGGCTCGGAGACTCAGGATTGCTTCGTTTATCGCACGATTGAGGACCTCAACGCCATCGAATCCTGCGCGCGCCGAAGCAAACGCGGCGCGGTGGTCGGCGGCGGCCTGCTGGGTCTGGAAGCGGCTGGCGCGCTCAAAAACCTCGGGGTTGAAACCCACGTTATCGAATTTGCGCCAATGCTGATGGCCGAACAGCTGGACCACATGGGTGGCGACCAGCTTAAGCGTAAAATTGAAAGCATGGGCGTGAAGGTTCACACCAGCAAGAACACCAAAGAGATCGTGCAGGAAGGCACAGAGGCGCGTAAAACCATGCGCTTTGCCGACGGCAGCGAGCTGGAAGTGGACTTCATCGTCTTCTCCACCGGGATCCGCCCGCGCGACAAGCTGGCAACCCAGTGCGGTCTGGCGGTAGCGCAGCGCGGCGGGATCATGATTAACGACGCCTGCCAGACTTCCGACCCGGATATCTACGCCATCGGCGAATGCGCCAGCTGGAACAACCGCGTATACGGTCTGGTCGCGCCAGGGTACAAAATGGCCCAGGTCGCCGTGGATCATATCCTCGGCAGCGAAAACGCCTTTACCGGCGCAGACATGAGCGCCAAGCTGAAGCTGCTGGGCGTCGACGTGGGCGGTATCGGCGATGCGCACGGCCGCACCCCGAACTCCCGCAGCTACGTTTACCTCGACGAAAGCAAAGAGGTCTACAAGCGTCTCATCGTCAGCCAGGACAACAAAACCCTGCTCGGCGCGGTGCTGGTGGGCGATACCAGCGACTTCGGTAACCTGCTCCAGTTGGTGCTGAACGCCATTGAGCTGCCGGAAAACCCGGACGCGCTGATCCTCCCGGCTCACGCCTCCAGCGGCAAGCCGTCTATCGGCGTGGATAAACTGCCGGACAGCGCGCAGATTTGCTCCTGCTTCGACGTTACTAAAGGCATGCTGATCTCCGCCATCAACAAAGGCTGCCACACCGTTGCGGCGCTGAAAGCCGAAACCAAAGCCGGTACCGGCTGCGGCGGCTGTATTCCGCTGGTGACTCAGGTACTGAACGCCGAGCTGGCGAAACAGGGCATCGAAGTGAACAACAACCTGTGCGAGCACTTCGCGTATTCTCGCCAGGAGCTGTACCACCTGATCCGCGTGGAGGGCATTAAGTCCTTCGACGAACTGCTGGCGAAGCACGGCCAGGGCTACGGCTGTGAAGTGTGTAAACCGACCGTCGGCTCGCTGCTGGCGTCCTGCTGGAACGAGTACGTGCTCAAACCAGAACACACGCCGCTGCAGGACACCAACGATAACTTCCTGGCGAACATCCAGAAAGACGGTACCTATTCCGTCATTCCGCGTTCCGCCGGTGGCGAAATCACCCCGGAAGGTCTGGTCGCCGTGGGCCGTATCGCCCGTGAATTTAATCTGTACACCAAAATCACCGGCTCCCAGCGTATCGGCCTGTTTGGCGCGCAGAAGGATGATCTGCCGGAAATCTGGCGTCAGTTGATAGAAGCAGGCTTCGAAACCGGCCACGCGTATGCCAAAGCGCTGCGAATGGCGAAAACCTGCGTGGGCAGCACCTGGTGCCGCTACGGCGTCGGCGACAGCGTGGGCTTCGGCGTTGAGCTGGAAAACCGCTACAAAGGCATCCGTACCCCGCACAAAATGAAGTTCGGCGTCTCCGGCTGTACCCGCGAATGTGCGGAAGCGCAGGGTAAAGACGTGGGGATCATCGCCACCGAGAAAGGCTGGAACCTGTACGTGTGCGGCAACGGCGGGATGAAACCACGCCACGCGGACCTGCTGGCGGCGGATCTCGATCGCGATACGCTGATCCAGTATCTCGACCGCTTTATGATGTTCTACATTCGTACCGCCGATAAGCTGACCCGTACCGCTTCCTGGCTGGATAACCTGGAAGGCGGTATCGACTACCTTAAGTCCGTCATCATCGACGACAAGCTGGGCCTGAACGAACAGCTGGAAGCCGAGATGGCTCGCCTGCGCGAGGCGGTGATCTGCGAGTGGACCGAAACCGTCAACACCCCGGCGGCGCAGACGCGCTTCAAACACTTTATCAACAGCACCCAGCGCGACCCGAACGTACAGGTTGTACCGGAGCGTGAACAGCATCGTCCGGCGACACCGTATGAACGTATTCCGGTGACGCTGGTGGAGGAAAACGCATGAGCCAATGGGTAAACATCTGCGAGATTAACGACATTCTGCCCGCCACCGGCGTGTGTGCGCTGCTGGGCAACGAGCAGGTCGCCATTTTCCGCCCTCGCCACGATGAACAGGTCTTTGCCATTAGCAATATCGACCCGTTCTTCGAGGCCAGCGTGCTCTCACGTGGACTGATTGCTGAACATCAGGGTGAGCTGTGGGTCGCCAGCCCGCTGAAAAAGCAGCGTTTCCGCTTAAGCGACGGTTACTGCATGGAAGATGCAAGCTTCTCCGTGAAGCACTACGACGTCCGCGTTAAGGACGGCAAGGTGCAGCTCAAGGCGTAACCCTCCACCTTTTCAATAGGAAAGGCTTATGACCCCTTATGGGTAACGGCAGGAAAAACCGTAT
Organism: Enterobacter asburiae; assembly: GCA_011754535.1. NCBI lineage: Bacteria > Pseudomonadati > Pseudomonadota > Gammaproteobacteria > Enterobacterales > Enterobacteriaceae > Enterobacter > Enterobacter asburiae. The sequence goes on from JAAQVN010000001.1 coordinate 4,429,858, forward strand.
GTTCTGTACGATTCCTGCTGTTATCCTGACGTCAATTCTTACCCCCTCCTTGAATGCTGTGAGGTAACGTCGTGGACCACCTGCCGATTTTCTGTCAATTACGCCATCGCGACTGCCTGCTTGTGGGCGGCGGCGATGTGGCTGAACGCAAAGCGCGCCTGCTGCTGGAAGCCGGAGCCCGACTGACCGTCAATGCCCTTACTTTCGCCCCGCAGTTTGACGTCTGGGCTCAGGAAGGGATGCTCACGCTGGTGCAGGGAGAGTTTGATGAGTCCCTGCTGGATACCTGCTGGCTGACCATTGCCGCGACAGATGACGATGAAGTGAACCAGCGCGTCAGCGACGCCTGCGAAGCGCGCCGTATCTTCTGCAACGTGGTGGATGCGCCGAAAGAGGCCAGCTTTATCATGCCGTCGATTATCGACCGTTCACCGCTGATGATTGCGGTGTCGTCCGGTGGACGCTCGCCCGTTCTCGCCCGCCTGCTGCGGGAAAAGCTGGAAGCTATTTTGCCGCAGCACCTTGGTCAGATAGCCCATTACGCCGGGCAGCTTCGCTCCCGCGTGAAGCAAACCTTCTCGACCGTTGGCGAGCGCCGTCGCTTCTGGGAAAAATTCTTTGTGAACGACAGGCTGGCGCAGTCGCTGGCCAATCAGGATGCGAAAGCGGTGGAAGAGACGACCGAGCAGCTGCTGAGCGAGCCGCTGGATCACCGTGGTGAAGTGGTGCTGGTCGGGGCTGGTCCGGGCGATGCGGGCCTGCTGACGCTGAAAGGGCTTCAGCAGATCCAGCAGGCGGATATCGTGGTTTATGACCGCCTTGTCTCCGATGACATCATGAACCTGGTGCGTCGCGACGCCGACCGCGTCTTCGTCGGCAAGCGCGCAGGCTACCACTGCGTGCCGCAGGAGGAGATTAACCAGATCCTGCTGCGCGAAGCGCAGAAAGGTAAGCGCGTGGTGCGCCTGAAGGGCGGCGATCCGTTTATCTTTGGTCGCGGCGGCGAGGAGCTGGAAACCCTGTGCAATGCCGGCATTCCATTCTCCGTGGTGCCGGGCATAACGGCAGCGTCCGGGTGTTCAGCCTACTCTGGCATTCCGCTCACCCATCGTGATTACGCCCAGAGCGTGCGTCTGGTGACGGGCCACCTCAAAACCGGCTGCGAGCTGGACTGGCATAATCTGGCCGCTGAAAAGCAGACGCTGGTGTTCTACATGGGGCTAAACCAGGCCGCCACCATTCAGGCGAAACTGCTGGAACACGGCATGGAGGCGGATATGCCCGTTGCGCTGGTGGAAAACGGTACGTCAATCAAGCAGCGCGTGGTGAATGGCGCACTGACGCAGCTCGGTGAACTGGCGCAGCAGGTCGAAAGCCCGGCACTGATTGTGGTGGGTCGCGTGGTTGAACTGCGCGATAAGCTGAACTGGTTCTCGAATCTCTAACGCAGAGATCGGAAGCAAGATGGTATTTGTCGGGTGGCGTCTCCGCCTTACCCGACCTACACGATCCCGTAGGCCGGGTAAGCGTTAGCGCCACCCGGCAAAGCAGGCTTAAGGTTTGCCCACAAACCCAATCGCTTGATACACCGCTTTCAGGGTTTCGGACGCGCGCGCGCTGGCTTTTTCCGCGCCGTCTTTCATCACCTTCTGCAGGAAAGCTTCGTCGTTGCGGTAGCGGTGATAACGCTCCTGCAGCTCGGTCAACATGCCGGAAACGGCTTCTGCCACTTCACCTTTCAGGTGGCCATACATCTTGCCTTCGAAGTGCTGTTCCAGCTCAGGAATGCTCTGCCCGGTCACGCCGGAGAGGATATCCAGGAGGTTGGAGACGCCCGCTTTGTTCTGCACGTCGTAGCGCACTACTGGCGGCTCGTCGGAATCGGTGACTGCGCGCTTGAGCTTTTTGACGACCGATTTCGGATCTTCCAGCAGGCCGATAACGTTGTTGCGGTTATCGTCAGACTTGGACATCTTCTTGGTCGGCTCCAGCAGCGACATGACGCGCGCGCCGGATTTCGGAATAAACGGCTCTGGCACTTTAAACACGTCGCCATAAAGCGCGTTAAAGCGCTGGGCGATATCGCGGCTCAGCTCCAGGTGCTGCTTCTGGTCTTCACCCACCGGCACCTGGTTGGTCTGATACAGCAGGATGTCAGCCGCCATCAGCACCGGATAGTCGAACAGGCCGGCGTTAATGTTTTCAGAGTAGCGCGCGGATTTATCCTTGAACTGAGTCATACGGCTCAGCTCGCCGAAATAGGTGTAGCAGTTAAGCGCCCAGCCCAGCTGTGCGTGCTCCGGCACGTGAGACTGAACGAAAATGGTGCTCTTCTCTGGGTCGATACCGCAGGCCAGGTACAGCGCCAGGGTGTCCAGGGTGGCTTTGCGCAGCTTCTCAGGATCCTGACGGGCGGTAATCGCATGGAGATCGACGATGCAGTAAATGCAATGGTAGTCATCCTGCATGCTGACCCACTGACGTAACGCACCCATGTAGTTACCAATGGTCAATTCACCTGAAGGCTGTGCGCCACTAAAAACGATGGGCTTAGTCATTATTCAATTCCTGATGTTCACTGTGCGAAAGCCCGAGTGCGGGCAACAAATCTTTGAAGTGGTCGAACACAACGTCCGGCTCACTCAGCGTGATGGCTTCACCGTAGTTGTAGCCATAGGTTAATCCGACGGAAGGACACCCAGCCGCTCGGGCAGCCAGAATATCATTACGTGAATCCCCGACAAAGAGCAGCTCCGCAGGCGTTAAGGATAATTTTCCTGCCACCAGCAACAGTGGTTCCGGATGCGGCTTTTTGTTCTGCACGTCATCCCCGCCTACAATCACGGAGAAGTATTTCGCAATATCCAGCGCCTCCAGCAGCGGCGCAACAAACGGCGTCGGCTTGTTGGTCACCAGCCCCAGCGGGATCCCTTTGGCATGCAGCGCGCTCAAGGTTTCCAGGACGTCCGGGAACAGGAAGCTCCCCTCCTCGACGGTCTCTTCGTAGAAGCGGTCGAACAGCTTGCGAAGAATACGCAGCTGCTCATCCTGCGGGATATCGGCGTGATCGACGCTCGGTTTACCCTGCGCGGAACGCTGCGACGCGCGTTCCTGACGAGCCCAAGTTAACGCGCGCTCCATCAGGACATCGGCACCGTTGCCAATCCACGTAATAACACGATCTTCGCCCGCAACGGGCAGTTCAAGGGCGTACAACGCCTGGTCTACGGCGCTCGTTAAGCCCGGCGCGCTGTCGACCAGCGTGCCGTCGAGGTCGAATGCCACACCCCGAATTGCCTGCAATTTATCCATGACTTACCTTCGCCAGCTCTCGGCGCATTTCATCAATGACTTTTTTATAATCCGGTTGGTCGAAAATTGCCGAACCTGCAACGAACATATCCGCGCCCGCTGCCGCAATTTCGCCAATGTTATTCACTTTCACACCGCCGTCCACTTCCAGACGAATATCGTAGCCTGACTCGTCAATGCGACGGCGCACTTCGCGCAGCTTATCCAGCGTGTGGGGGATGAACGACTGGCCGCCAAAGCCCGGGTTAACGGACATCAGCAAAATCACGTCCAGCTTGTCCATAACGTAGTCCAGATAGCTCAGCGGCGTAGCCGGGTTAAACACCAGCCCCGCCTTACAGCCGTTCTCTTTGATCAGCTGCAGCGTGCGGTCAACGTGCTCGGAGGCTTCCGGATGGAAGGTGATGATGCTGGCGCCCGCTGCGGCGAAATCTGGCACGATGCGATCGACAGGCTTCACCATCAGGTGAACGTCGATCGGTGCGGTAATGCCGTAGTTACGCAGCGCCTTGAGCACCATCGGACCGATGGTCAGATTGGGAACGTAGTGGTTATCCATAACGTCGAAATGGACGACATCTGCGCCAGCTGCGAGAGCTTTAGCCGTGTCTTCACCCAGGCGGGCAAAATCGGCCGACAGAATTGAGGGGGCAATCAAAAACTGTTTCATCCGCATCTCCTTGAAATGTATTTACCGGCGGGCAAAACGGCTCAGGGGCGATAAAGAGCCAGGAGTTCGTCCACCTTTTTACGTGTGCCGCCGTTGCTGCTAATGCTACGCCGCACCTTAACCTGAAAATGCTTCGCGGCTTTGTACCATTCGCGCGTATCAGGGGTATCGTGATTTGAAATTAACACCGGAATTCTTTTGCTGACCAGCTTTTCCGCCATCTCCGCCAGACGGGCCTGTTCGGCCGGGCTGAAACTGTTGGTGTGGTAGGCGGTGAAGTTCGCCGTCGCAGACAGCGGCGCGTAAGGAGGATCGCAGTAAACCACCGAATTTACGCCTGCTAGCTCCATACACTCTTCATAGGAGAGGCAGTGGAATTCTGCATTCTGCGCTTTTTCCGCAAAGTGATACAGCTCGTCCTGCGGGAAATACGGGCGCTTATAGCGACCAAACGGCACGTTAAATTCACCGCGCAGATTATACCGACACAGGCCGTTGTAACCATGGCGGTTGAGATAAAGGAACAGCAGCGCGCGGCGGAACGGATCCTGGCTCTGATTAAACTCCGTGCGGAACTGGTAGTAGACGTCAGGGTTGTTGTTCTCTGGGGTAAACAGCTTGCGCGCCTCTTCCACATACTCATCGGTACGCAGCTTAACAATGTTATAGAGGCTGATAAGGTCGCTGTTGATATCCGCCAGGATATAACGAGAAAAATCGGTGTTCAGGAACACCGATCCCGCGCCCACGAAGGGCTCGATAAGACACTCGCCTTTTGGCAGGTGCTTTTTAATATCATCGAGCAGGGGGTATTTCCCCCCTGCCCATTTCAGAAAAGCGCGATTTTTTTTCATGCTGACTAACTGATTACACCTTCTCCGGCTGTGGAGAAAGCTCCGACAGCATCCTGCGCTTTAAACATTACTTCAGATCGGCCTGCACCTGATGAATCGGCTTCGCCCATGGGTTCTTAGCCTGAACATCAGCAGGCAGCGACGCCACGGCGCGTTTCGCTTCATCTTTGGAAGCGTAAACACCGCTTACCAGCACATACCACGGCTGACCGTTACGGGTCGTCTGATAAACCACGTAGTTTTTCAGATTCGATTTCTTCGCCCAGCCGTTGAGGTTGTCATAGTTAGACGAACTGCTCAACTGCAGCGTGTAGTTGCTGGATGGCGCAGATTTCAGCGAACCGACGTTGCCAGCGGTTTTACCTGCTGCTGCACTGGAAGCCGTCGCCGTTGCGGCAGGCGCAGCGGTGGCAGCAGGTGCCGTTGTAGTTGCCGTCGCTTTCGGCGCAGTCTGCGTGACTGGCGCTTTAGCTGGTTCGCTTACTGCAGCCGTTTCTGTGCGTTTCGGCTGTGCCGGTGCGGCTTTCACTTCAGGCGCTTTTACCACGGCCTGAGGTTTGGTTTCACGCTTAGGCTCAATGACCGCCTGCTTACGTTCAGGACGTGTTGCAGTTTGCGTCTGGCGCGGCTTGGTTTCCGTTGCTGCAGTCTGCGGCTGAGCGGTAGAACCGTGAATCGGCGCGACGGTTGCAGGTTCAGTTGGCAGCGTAGAGTTAACCACGACGTTATCAACCTGCTGCTGGTTTTGCGGCTGCATCAGCGCATTGTTCAGGTCTCCCTGAACTTCAACACGCTGCTGGCCTTGAGGCGTGACAGGGGACTGGCCCTGAGCAGGCGTTGACGAAACAGGCGGCAGAGAAACATCCTGCGGCGTCGTTGTGTTGCTGGCAGTCTGCTCAGCAGAAGTGGTACCCGGCGCTGGCTGTGCACCATTCGCCTGATCCGTCGCATCATTACCGGAGAGGTTGATGCTCTTCTCTGCGGAGGCGGTTTGTTCGGTTGAGTTGGTGGACGGTGCTTTCAGCGCGGAGCCAATGCCAACAATCAGCAGTACAAGCACCAGAACGCCAAGCCCCATCATAATGTACTGACGGGAGGCCGGTTTTTGCGCAGCGGCTTTTTTACGTTTACGCGGGCGACGCTCTACAGGCTGTTCGTCCATTGAATCTTCTTCGGACTCATAATCCTCTTCTTCTCGCTCATCACGCGCGTTGCGGCTGCGCGAAGGGCGACGATCGTCTGCATCCAGATCAACATCGTCAAAGTTGATCTGCGGCTCGTTATCACGTTCTGAAGATTGACGAGAACGACCAGTACGACGATCGCTGGGATCGGGTTTCAGCTCGTCTTCTGGTTTGAATTCATCCATTTAACACCCCACTCAAAGGCTTATGCCTACGTCTTTGCATTTCGCCTGAAGCTAAACGACCACCGGTAACAGTGGCCTGACCTTTCTAGTTGTTACGCCTGCTGGCAATCAGCAATAGCGCCAAGAACGACATCGTGCGACACTCCGCCGCGCACTTCACTCTTCCCTATTGCAAGCGGGAGTACAAGACGCATCTCACCTGCCAATACTTTTTTATCGCGCATCATGTGGGGTAAATACGCTTGCGCCGACATCTCTTGCGGCCCGGTTACCGGCAAACCCGCACGTTCAAGTAGTGCAATGATACGTGCCGTTTCTTCCGGTTTAAACTGCCCAAGGCGTTCAGAGGTGCGGGCTGCCATGACCATGCCGGCCGAGACGGCTTCACCGTGCAGCCAGTTGCCGTAACCCATTTCGGCTTCAATGGCGTGGCCAAACGTATGCCCAAGATTCAGTAAAGCACGTAAGCCCGTTTCACGCTCGTCTGCGGCGACAACTTCTGCTTTCAGCTCACAACAACGACGAATGCAGTATGCCAGTTTCGCCTCATCCAGGCGCAGCAACGCATCCATATTCTCTTCAAGCCAGTTAAAGAACTCGCCATCCAGAATAATGCCGTATTTGATCACTTCAGCCAGGCCAGAAGCCAGCTCGCGCTTCGGCAGGGTTTTCAGACAGTCGAGATCCACCACCACCGACGCAGGCTGGTAGAACGCGCCAATCATGTTTTTGCCGAGGGGATGGTTAACTGCCGTTTTGCCACCCACAGAGGAGTCGACCTGAGACAGCAATGTGGTCGGGATTTGAATAAAACGGACGCCACGTTGGTAGCTTGCGGCCGCAAAGCCGGTCAGATCGCCCACAACACCGCCGCCCAGGGCAAGCAGTGTTGTATCGCGACCGTGCGGTTTTTGCAGCAATGCGGTAAAGACGGTATCAAGCACCGTCAGGCTTTTATACTGCTCGCCATCGGGCAGAATCACACTGTCGACTTTTACGCCTGCCTGCTCAAGCAGGTGGCGTACGCGGTCGAGATAAAGCGGAGCCAGCGTCTCATTGGTGACCAGCATCGCCTGATCACCCGCTTTTAGTGGTAAAAAGGAAGCTGGGTCGTTAAACAAACCAGCCGCGATGGTGATAGGGTAACTACGTTCCCCGAGAGTAACTGTAATCCTCTCCATGACGCGACATCCACCTTTAATGCTTTTACCCGCAGGCGAGTGTATATAAAGCCAGAATCAGTTGCTTTCCAGCATATGAATAATCTGGTTTGCAACCACTTTAGCGCTCTGATCGTCAGTACGAATGGTCACATCGGCAATCTCTTCATACAGCGGATTGCGTTCATCGGCCAACGCTTCCAGAACTTCGCGTGGTGGCGTTTCAACCTGCAGCAGCGGGCGCTTTTTATCGCGCTGCGTACGTGCCAGCTGTTTCTCAATGGTCGTCTCGAGATAGACCACTACGCCACGGGCGGAGAGACGGTTGCGGGTTTCGCGAGATTTCACAGAGCCGCCGCCTGTTGCCAGTACGATGCCCTGTTTTTCCGTGAGTTCGTTGATCACTTTTTCTTCTCGGTCACGGAAACCTTCTTCGCCTTCTACATCGAAAACCCAGCCCACATCAGCTCCGGTTCGTTTCTCAATCTCTTGATCAGAATCGTAAAATTCCATATTGAGTTGTTGAGCTAACTGACGCCCAATAGTGCTTTTGCCGGCACCCATAGGCCCAACCAGAAAGATATTGCGTTTCTCTGCCATTTTATCGGTACTACTAAGACTATTCGTTAATGGTAATCCCCGCTTCGCAGACACCCGGCGTAGCAGGACATGAACTGAAACCTCATATGCAATAGAGCGAGAGTCAGACTAAAAATTATCTCAATACTCCGGCTTGTTTGGCAACTGATTAAATCACCGCGCCGGGCGCATAAGGTAATAAGACGTAAGTCCAACTCAAATCGGTACTCCTTGTATGCTAATTCATGCCCCACGTCAAACATCTGCAACAAACTGAATGCAAAATCATTGCGGGGATCGTTACCCGCTAGTGAATACCGACCAGACGTGGCGTAATAAACACCACTAACTCACGCCGCTCATTATCTTTTCCATCATGGCGAAAAAGCTGTCCCAGCCAGGGGATGTTCCCAAGCCCGGGCACGCTGTCGCTGCCGGTTTTGTTCTTTTGCGAAAAAATTCCGCCCAGCGCCAGCGTTTCTCCACTTTTTACCTCCACCTGGGTTTCTATCTCCTGCTTGTCGATAGCCAGCGTTTCTCCATCGGCCTGCTGCAATACCTGTCCCGGCATGTTTTCACTGATGTGTAACTTCAGGCGCACGCGCCCGCCGGGCAATACTACCGGCGTGACCTCCATTCCGAGTACCGCCTCTTTGAACTCCACCGAGGTCGCCCCGCTTTCACCGCTTGAAACCTGATACGGGATCTCGCTTCCCTGCTTGATGCTGGCCGGTTGCATGTGCGAGGCCAGCAGCCGCGGGCTGGCGATGATATCGACCTGCTGTTTTTGCTCCAGCGCAGAGAGCTCCAGATCCAACAGCCTGCCGTTAATCCGCCCGATGTTAAACCCCACATGCGTGGTAGCACTGGCCACAGAAAGATCGCTGCCAAGCGTCGTGATCTGTCCAACCTTGCCCGCCTCAGTGGCCTCGGCAAGATTCCACTTCACCCCCAACTCACGCAGGCTTTTTTCATTAATGGTGACAATGTGCGCCGCCAGCTCAACCTGCTCGACGGGAATATCCATCTGAGCCGCCCACTGCTGCAGCGCCTCCAGCACCGCCTGGCTATCCCTGACCAGCAGACGGTTAGTGCGTTTGTCGACAGATAAACTCCCCTTTGGACTCAGGAGCGTTTCCGCAGCTTTTTGCAATTCTCCGGCATCCGCATAAGAAAATGGGATGCTTTTTGAGACCAGCGGTGCATCAAGTTGACGACGCGCCCGCTCCTGCTCTAAACGTTCCCGCTGCTCGCGCTGCCATGCCGCGGTATGAACATAAAAAATACCGCCCTCCTCACGCAAAACGAGCCCGACGCTGGTGACAACCGTCTGTAACGCCTGCCGCCAGGGGACGCGCGTCAGGTTAAGCGAGAGCGTGCCGCTGACATCCGGCGATACCACCAGATTACGGTTCTCCTGCGTAACCAGCGCCTGTAGCACCTGAACCACCGGCACGTCATCCACCACCAGCGTGACCGGCTTTGGCGCGGCGGCCCACAGCGGGCGGCTGAACGCCAGCAGCAACAGCACTATCCTTAACTTCATTTTTATCCTTTCCTTCTCGTTGCCACGCCCATTCTTCGGGATCGCATGTGTCACCCACATCAACAACCAGTTCCGTTTCATTGATGGCCGTTATCCGCCAGCCCGCCGGGAAACGTTCCTGCGCTTTCAGGCGATGCCAGCGCCGTTGCCCATCCTGTAAAATGCCAACGCGCTGCTGCCCTCCTACCATTCCGCGGTAGTGCCACTGTGCCAGCTCGGCTGTGGCGCAGGGGTCATCCGGCGGGCGAAAGGGATCGCGCATGCCGGTCAACAGCAGCGCCGAGCAAACCAGCAGGTATCTCGCGCTATTTCGCATGTTCCAGCTCCAGCCGCAGGCGTAACGCCGTATTTTGTGGCGAAAGCGTAAAAGCAGCGATCCGTACATCCCGCTGCGCCAGCCGGGAAAAAGAGGAGGGATCGCCTGCCACTCCGCCTCCAGCGCCAGTTCTCCGCCATTCTGCAACGGCTTCCAGTGAAGGAGCCTTGTGCCCTCCCCCTGAAAATCGAGCGGTGAAAAGGGCTTTAGCTCCAGTGCCGTCCGGGTTTGCGGGCTAAACGGCGCCTGGCTGGCGGTGGGCCACAGCGACGCGTTAGTCCGCACGGCCTGGATCAACTGCTGCTGTCGCTCAGCACACTGCTGCTCTACTGGCCGGAGCAATACGCCCGATGCTGCCAGCCCCATCAGGAGAATAGCCAGCCCCCCGCAGACCAGCCGACACCAGGGACGACTTTCACACCAGCGTTCTAACAAGGTGTCCACGCGTTACCCCTCGCTTTTCAGGTGCAGAGTGAACATCCAGCGCCCCTGGCTATCCTGCCGGAGTTCCCCCTCTGGCCCGGTCGTAAAGCCGTCTATGTGCTCCAGCCCATTACGTAAGGCAGAGAGCGCCGGCAGGGTGGTGGCATATCCGATCAACATCAGAGCTGGAGGCTGATAACGCAGCTCTGTCAGCCAGACCTGCGCAGGCATAGCGCCAGAAAGTGTCTCCAGCACCCGTTGCCATGCGCGGCGCGGCGGCGTGCCAGCAGGTTTCTGCGCCTCTGCTGTGGGTCGCTGGCGAGACACAAGGCCACGCTGCACGGACTGCGTACCCGCCAGTTGAGCCTGTAGCGCGCGCAGCGTTACCAGATGGTTCATCCTTACGCTAAAAACGGCCAGCAGCATGAGCAGCAATGCGCCGCCCCAGAAACGCAGGCATCGCGCGCGCCGCTGCTGACGCCAGGGCAGGAAGTTGGTCATGTTCATTCAGGCACCTCGCTCATGGCCAGCGCCAGCGCGACGGTATAGTCAGCCCCGCATTCGGGAAGAGGCGCATGCCAGCGCTGCAGCGTTTCCCATGGGGTTCGTTCGGCATCAAAGAGCGCGATGTCGTTCTGGCTGAGAACCAGCAGCGCCGCCAGCTCAGTGACGTTTTCTGCTTCAGCGGTATAACGACGCCCCCACTGATGGCGCATGGCCCACAGCCATTGATGCGCATCCCGCCAGGCGACGCACTGCGTCGGCGCTACCGCAGGCAGCAGGTTCGCCAACGCGCTGGCATCCGGAGTGATGGTAGCCAGCCGCAAACGTAGCGTTTTCGCCAGACTCAGAAGCGTTTCAACCTCTTTGTTTTGTGCAGCAGTCACGTGAAACGTATTGCTGAAGGTGTCCTGGGTGTAGTCGAAACAGAGGGACTCTGCAGACATCTCCAGTTCGCGCGAGAGCGCCGCCCCCAGCCACGAGAGCTGCTCGCTGTCGCGCAATGCAAGTGCTGGACGAGGCAACGATTTTTGCAGAGTCCGTGCAGCAGGGAAGGAGAGAAACACCCGGTGGTAGTGCGGTAGCGCTTTCCGCCAGCCGCGTAAGGCATCGGTCAGCGCTTCTGGCTGACAAATTTTGCCGTCACGAATGATGCCTTCGGCCAGAGGAATGGCCCACCAGCGGCGTAAGCACCAGCCGCCTCTCTCCCGGGCCAGCGCCGCAATCAGCACCCTATCCTGTTGAATATGCACGCCCGTTTGCCATGTTTTGAAAGCCATGCTTCACGATCTCCTTATCGCCCGTCGCCTTGACGGCTATATCAATGAATCAGGCTTGCCTTTATACTACCGCGCGATTGTTTAGAAACTGCCCAAGTGAAACCAAATGGGAAATCTCCGGTGAAGTTCGTAAAGTATTTATTCATCCTTGCAGTCTGTTGCATTCTGCTGGGAGCAGGCTCGATTTACGGTTTGTACAAATATATTGAGCCACAGCTACCTGATGTCGCCACGCTCCGCGATGTGCGCCTCCAGATCCCGATGCAGGTCTATAGCGCCGATGGCGAACTGATGGCGCAGTATGGCGAGAAGCGTCGTATCCCGCTGACCTTAAACCAAATCCCCCCCGTGATGGTGAAAGCTTTTATCGCCACAGAGGACAGCCGTTTCTACGAGCACCACGGTGTCGATCCGGTGGGGATTTTCCGTGCCGCAAGCATTGCGTTGTTCTCCGGTCATGCCTCCCAGGGGGCGAGTACCATTACGCAGCAGCTGGCGCGTAACTTCTTCCTCAGCCCCGAAAAGACGCTGACACGTAAGATCAAAGAGGTGTTCCTGGCGATCCGTATTGAGCAACTGCTGAGCAAGGACGAGATCCTTGAGCTGTACCTCAATAAAATCTACCTAGGCTACCGTGCCTATGGCGTGGGGGCTGCCGCACAGGTGTACTTCGGTAAGCCTGTTGAGCAGCTCACCTTAAGCGAAATGGCAACTATTGCCGGTCTGCCAAAAGCGCCCTCCACGTTCAACCCGCTCTACTCGCTCGATCGCGCCACCTCACGTCGTAACGTCGTCCTTTCACGTATGCTGAGCGAAGGTTACATCAGCCAGAGCGAGTACGACCAGGCGCGTAATGACGTTATTGACGCCAATTACCACGCCCCTGAGATCGCTTTCTCTGCCCCTTATCTGACCGAAATGGTGCGCCAGGAGATGGTGAGTCGTTATGGCGACAAGGCCTATGAAGACGGCTATCGCGTGTACACCACCGTCACCCGTAAAGTGCAGCAGGCGGCTCAGGACGCGGTGCGCAATAACGTGATGGACTACGATATGCGTCACGGCTATCGCGGCCCGTCGAACGTGCTCTGGAAAGTGGGTGAGAGCGCCTGGGACAGCAAAAAAATCACCAGCACGCTGAAAGCGCTGCCAACATACGGTCCGCTCCTTCCAGCCGTGGTCACTCAGGCCGATCCTCAGGAAGCCGTTGCGACGCTGGCGGACGGCACGTCCGTTTCTTTGCGTATGGACGGTATTCGCTGGGCGCGTCCATACCGTTCAGACACCCTGCAGGGGCCAACGCCGCGCAAAGTGACCGACGTGGTACAGACCGGGCAGCAGATCTGGGTACGTAAGGTTGGCGATGCCTGGTGGCTGGCGCAGGTACCGGATGTCAACTCGGCCCTGGTTTCTATCAACCCACAGAACGGGGCGGTAATGGCGCTGGTCGGCGGGTTCGATTTCAACCAGAGCAAATTTAACCGCGCCACGCAGGCCCTGCGTCAGGTCGGTTCCAACATCAAACCGTTCCTCTACACGGCTGCGATGGATAAAGGACTGACCCTTGCCAGCATTCTTAACGACGTGCCAATCTCCCGCTGGGATGCCGGTGCCGGTTCCGACTGGCAGCCGAAGAACTCCCCAGCGGAGTATGCCGGTCCAATTCGTCTTCGTCAGGGTCTTGGGCAGTCGAAAAACGTGGTGATGGTGCGTGCCATGCGCGCGATGGGCGTCGACTATGCGGCAGAGTACCTGCAGCGCTTCGGCTTCCCGGCGCAGAATATCGTTCGCACCGAGTCGCTGGCATTAGGTTCAGCCTCCTTTACGCCGCTTCAGGTCGCGCGCGGATACTCGGTGATGGCTAACGGCGGCTTCCTGGTTGACCCGTACTTCATCAGTAAAATCGAGAACGACCAGGGCGGCGTGCTGTTTGAAGCGAAGCCGAAAATTGCCTGCCCTGAGTGTGATATTCCGGTCATTTACGGCAATACGCCGAAATCCGAGGTGCTCGAAAACAAGGACATGGAAGACCCTGCCGTGTCTCAGGAGCAGCCGAATATCGTCTTACCGCAGCCGCAGCTGGAGCAGGCTAACCAGTCGCTGGTGGCGCAAACCGGCGCGCAGGAGTACGCCCCGCACGTTATCAACACGCCGCTGGCGTTCCTGATCAAGAGCGCGCTGAACACCAACATCTTCGGTGAACCGGGCTGGCAGGGTACCGGCTGGCGTGCAGGGCGCGATCTGCAGCGCCACGATATCGGCGGTAAAACCGGGACAACCAACAGCTCTAAAGATGCGTGGTTCTCCGGCTACGGGCCGGGCGTGGTGACGTCGGTCTGGATCGGTTTCGACGATCATCGCCGTGATTTAGGCCGCACCACGGCATCCGGCGCGATTAAAGATCAGATTTCCGGCTACGAAGGCGGCGCCAAAAGCGCGCAGCCGGCCTGGGATGCCTACATGAAATCCGTTCTTGAAGGCGTGCCGGAGCAGCCGCTGACGCCGCCGCCGGGCGTGGTGACGGTCAATATTGACCGCAGCACCGGTCAGCTCGCAAACGGTGGTAATAGCCGCGCCGAATATTTCATTGAGGGCACGCAGCCAACCACGCAGGCGGTGCACGAGGTGGGAACGGAGATTATTGATAACGGCGAGACGCACGAGCTGTTCTGACAACAAAGCAAAACGGCAACCTCGGGTTGCCATTTTTGTGTTTACTCCCTCTCCCGTGGGAGAGGGTTAGGGTGAGGGCATCAGGCCACTACAGTCTCCCCTGCCCCTTCAGCCACTCCCGGACCAGGAACAGCGCGCTCACGTTGCGCGCCTCGTTAAAGTCAGGGTCTTCCAGCAAATCCATCACGTGCGCCAGCGGCCAGCGAACCTGCGGCAGCGGCTCCGGCTCGTCTCCCTCAAGCGATTCAGGATAGAGATCTTCAGCCACCACGATATTCATTTTGCTGGAAAAATAAGACGGTGCCATGCTCAGCTTTTTCAGGAACGACAGCTCGTTCGCACCAAAACCCACCTCTTCTTTCAGCTCGCGGTTTGCCGCTTCAAAGACCGTTTCGCCCGGATCGATGAGCCCTTTCGAGAACCCAAGCTCGTAAGATTCCGTCCCCACGGCGTATTCGCGGATCAAAATCAGATGATCGTCGACGATAGGCACAATCATAACCGCTTCGCGCGAGGAGGGTCGCATACGTTCATAAACACGACGCACACCGTTGCTGAACTCCAGGTCCACACTCTCGACATTAAACAGGCGCGATTTAGCGACAGTTTCAACATTCAGAATGGTGGGTTTTTGTAGTGGTTTGCTCATCTTGATGGGGTCTTAGCAGTGTGAACTGGCTTTATTGTGCGATATGCCGCACGGTTTCGGCAATGTCAATCGTTCTTTATTTACATTTATGCAACGTAGCAGGGATCAATCCTCAATTCAAAACAAATGTCAAGAGGTTGAAATGTTTCCAGGAATTTGCTGATATCGCGCCATGGCAGGCTTTGCTATCATCACCGGTCACTGGGATGCGCTTCAGAATGCTCAAGTTCGACTCCATACTTGCCGATAGCCAGCCACAGATTCTCATTCAATGTAAAGGTGCTACTGACTACACCTGTAAGATAAGTAAGATGGGGAAAGCATGAGCACCATTTTGATTGTTCTCGCTGCTATGCTGGTCAGCGCATTGATTGCAGGGTGGCTGTACAGGCGACGCGTACAGCGCCGTTACCGGCTGCCCTTTTTAAATGCCTTTGCGGGTGCGACAACCCGTAAGCTCACGCAAGACGAGCGCGATGCAGTTGAAAACTATCTCGAAACGCTGAACCGTTCTCAGTTAACGCCTGGGCCAACGGGAGCCACCGCTGCGCCTGTCGCGCTTAAGCTGAACGCGCAAAGTGACACCGTGCTCTGCGTGACGCGCTCCATCACGCGCTACGGCATTACGACTGACGACCCCAACAAGTGGCGCTACTACCTTGATTCCGTTGAGGTGCATCTGCCCCCTTCCTGGGAGCAGTACATTAACGACGAAAACAGCGTTGAGCTGATTCACACCGATTCGCTGCCGCTGGTGATCTCGCTCAACGGCCATACCCTGAATGACTATCTTCACGAAGCCCCGCGCTTTGCGCTGGAGCGCACGAGCTCAACGCAGGCCTCTATTCGTGGTGAAGAGACCGAGCAGATTGAACTGCTGAATATTCGTCAGGAAACGCATGAAGAGTACGCTCTGAGTCGTCCGGACGGTATTCGTGAAGCCATCCTGATCGTTGCCGCTTTCCTGCTCTTTTTTGTCTGCCTGCTGACGCCGGACGTCTTTGTCCCGTGGCTGGCGGGTGGCGCAGTGTTGCTTCTGGCGGCCGGGTTGTGGGGACTCTTTGCCCCGCCGACCAAAACCTCGCTGCGGGAGATCCACTGCCTGCGCGGCACGCCAAAGCGCTGGGGCCTGTTCGGTGAGAACGATCAGGAGCATCTCAACAATATTTCACTCGGTATTATTGACCTTATCTATCCGCGCCACTGGCAGCCGTGGATTGCGCAGGATTTAGGGCAGAAAACCGATATTGATATCTACCTTGACCGCCACGTTGTGCGTCAGGGGCGCTTCCTGTCTCTGCATGATGAAGTGAAAAATTTCCCGCTTCAGCACTGGCTCCGCAGCACGGTCATCGCCGGCGGCGCCGGGCTGGTGTTTATCATGCTGCTGCTTTTCGTGCCGCTGGATATGCCCATCAAATTTACCCTTTCGTGGATCAAAGGCGCGCAGACCATCGAGGCGACCAGCGTCAATCAGCTCGATGAAGCGGGCGTGCGGGTGGGCGATACGCTGCGCCTGAAGGGCACCGGGATGTGTAACATCCATACTCCGGGGGCGTGGAACACGCGCCAGAACTCGCCGTTCATGCCGTTCGACTGTTCGCAAATTATCTGGAACGACGCGCCGCCGCTGCCGCTGCCGGAATCTGAAGTGGTGAATAAAGCCACGGCGCTGACCCAGACGGTTAACCGCCAGCTGCACCCGAAACCGGACGATGACTCACGCGTCAGCCCCGCGCTGCGTTCCGCCATTCAGAAATCAGGTATGATTCTGCTGGATGATTTTGGCGATATCGTTCTGAAAACCCAGGATTTATGCTCCACGCAGGATGAGTGCGTACGCCTCAAAAACGCGCTGGTTAACCTCGGGAACAGTAAAGACTGGGACTCGCTGGTGAAACGCGCCGAAGCGGGACGACTGGATGGCGTCAACGTGCTGCTGCGTCCGGTCAGCGCGGAGTCGCTGGATAACCTGGTCGCGACGTCGACATCGCCGTTTATGATGCGCGAAACCACCCGGGCGGCTCAGGCGCTCAACAGCCCGGCGCCGGGCGGCTTTGTGATTGCCAGCGATGAAGGCAGCGACCTGGTCGATCAGCCTTACCCGCAGGTTGCGCTTTACGACTACCCGGCGCAGGAGCAGTGGAGCCAGTTCCAGCGCCTGGCGCAGATGCTGATGCAAACGCCGTTCAGTGCCGAAGGGATTGTCACAAGCATCTACACCGACGCCAACGGCACCCGCCATATCGGCCTGCACCGGATGCCGGACAGCGCAGGATTGTGGCGTTACATTGGCACCTCTCTGCTGATGGTCGCCATGCTGATCGCCATTTTCTGGAACGGTTTTATGGCGCTGCGCCGCTACCAGCGCTCGCGAACGCGTCTGGCTGAGATCCAGCAATATTACGAGAATTGCCTCAATCCTAAGCTGATCCCCTCCTCTGAGAGCCTGATCTGATAACGTCGTTGCGCGACAAGATGTGCTACCCTGTCGCGCACGTTTCTTCTGGCTGGAGTTCCCCCCCTATGCATCTTGATATCGACTGGCAGCAGGTCGACACCGTTCTGCTGGATATGGACGGCACGCTGCTCGATCTCGCCTTTGACAACTATTTCTGGCAAAAGCTGGTGCCGGAAACCTATGGTGAACAGCAGGGCATCTCCCCGGCAGAAGCGCAGGCGTTCATTCGTTCGCAATATAGCGCGGTGCAACATACGCTAAACTGGTACTGTCTGGACTACTGGAGCGAGCGCCTCGGTTTGGATATTTGTGCCATGACCACCGCCCAGGGACCACGCGCCGTGCTGCGCGAAGATACGGTTCCATTCCTGGACGCGCTGAAAGCCAGCGGCAAGCGCCGTATTTTGCTGACTAACGCGCATCCACATAACCTGGCCGTGAAGCTGGAGCACACGGGGCTGGCGTCGCACCTTGATTTATTACTTTCTACCCACACATTTGGTTATCCGAAAGAGGATCAGCGGTTGTGGCATGCGGTGAAGGAAGAGACCGGCCTGCAGCCGGAACGCACACTGTTCATTGACGACAGCGAGCCCATTCTGGATTCCGCGGCAACGTTTGGCATTCGCTATTGTCTGGGCGTTACCAATCCTGACTCTGGCCTGGCTGAAAAACGCTATCTGCGCCATCCGGGGCTGAACGACTACCGCCAGATGATCCCCTCACTAACCGTGAAGGAGACGCCATGAAAGAAAAGCCCTCAGATGGGGTAAGACTGGATAAATGGCTGTGGGCAGCCCGTTTTTATAAAACGCGCGCCCTTGCCCGCGAGATGGTTGACGGCGGTAAAGTGCATTACAACGGCCAGCGCAGCAAGCCGAGCAAGCTGGTCGAGCTGAACGCCACCTTAACGCTGCGCCAGGGCAACGACGAACGTACGGTAGTGATTAAAGCCATTACCGAACAGCGACGGCCCGCATCGGAAGCCGTACAGCTTTACGAAGAAACGCCTGAAAGCGTTGAAAAGCGCGAGAAAACCGCGCTGGCGCGCAAAATGAATGCGCTGACCATGCCCCACCCGGACCGGCGACCGGATAAAAAAGAGCGCCGCGATCTGATGAAATTTAAACACGGTGAGAGCGAGTAACCCTCACCCGCACGAGAGATGAAAATGGCCCAACACGACCAATTACACCGCTATCTGTTTGAACAATTCGCCGTGCGCGGCGAGCTGGTCACCGTATCCGAAACCTGGAAACAGATTCTGGAAAACCACAACTACCCGCTGCCGGTGAAGACCCTGTTGGGCGAACTGCTGGTTGCCACCAGCCTGCTGACCGCGACGCTGAAGTTTGCCGGCGATATCACCGTGCAGCTGCAGGGTGACGGCCCGATGACGCTGGCGGTGATCAACGGCAATAACCAGCAGCAGATGCGCGGCGTAGCGCGCGTTCAGGGCGACGTGCCTGAAAATGCAGACCTCAAAACGCTGGTGGGCAATGGCTACCTGGTGATCACCATCTCCCCGGAGGAAGGTGAACGCTATCAGGGCGTGGTCGGTCTGGAAGGCGATACCCTGGCAGCCTGCCTGGAAGACTACTTCATGCGCTCCGAACAGCTCCCAACGCGTCTGTTCATCCGCACCGGTGAAGTGGACGGCCAGCCTGCTGCGGGCGGCATGCTGCTCCAGGTTCTGCCTGCACAGGACGCGCAGACCAATGACTTTGAGCATCTGGCGACGCTGACCGAAACCATCAAGGCGGAAGAGCTGTTCAACCTGTCGGCAACCGACGTGCTGTGGCGTCTGTATCACGAAGAAGAAGTGACCGTGTACGATCCGCAGTCCGTGGAGTTTAAGTGCACCTGCTCACGCGAGCGCTGCGCTGGCGCACTGAAAACCCTGCCGGATGAAGAGATCGACAGCATCATGGCGGAAGACGGCGAAATTGATATGCACTGTGACTACTGCGGTACGCACTACGTGTTCAATTCGATGGATATCGCTGAGATCCGCAACAACGCCTCCCCGGCGGATCCACAGGTTCATTAAACCTCTTCCCCCCTCACCCTAACCCTCTCCCCTTTGGGGAGAGGGCCGGGGTGAGGGGCAAATATCCCATCCAAGCTGAATCGTTTTCCCTATGTAACTCTTACGTAATTTTCTTACATGTATGCGATTACATTCACATTCTTTCCGATAAAATCACCAGTCTTTAACCTTTTCGGAACATTTTCCCCAACCAAAAAGCGATTCCTGCGATAATCCGCCTGCACTGTGACTGGAGTCGCAGCGTTTTCCGTTAGTAAGGGTTTTATCCAGATGCACAAATCTATGAGCCCCGTCGCGGTTAACATCCCCAGAAAAACCCTACAATTTCAGGCAGTACATATTGGCTAAGGAGCAGTGATATGCGTGTTACTGGTTTAACCCCGCAAGATCTCAAGGCTTATGGTATTCACGACGTCCAGGAAGTCGTCTACAACCCCGATTACGATACGCTGTATCAGGAAGAGCTCAATCCAGCACTGGAAGGATACGAGCGCGGTGTGTTGACGAACCTTGGTGCTATCGCCGTCGATACCGGTATCTTTACCGGTCGTTCGCCGAAAGATAAGTATATCGTCCGCGACGAAACCACCCGCGATACGCTGTGGTGGGCTGACAAAGGCAAAGGGAAGAACGACAACAAACCGCTCTCCCCGGAAACCTGGCAGCACCTGAAAGGGCTCGTCACCCATCAACTTTCCGGCAAGCGTCTGTTCATTGTCGACGCTTTCTGCGGCGCTAACGCCGATACCCGCCTTTCCGTGCGTTTCATTACCGAAGTGGCCTGGCAGGCGCATTTCGTTAAGAATATGTTTATTCGTCCGACCGACGAAGAGCTGCAGGACTTCACACCTGACTTCATCGTGATGAATGGTGCGAAATGCACCAACCCACAGTGGAAAGAGCAGGGCCTGAACTCTGAGAACTTCATTGCCTTCAACCTGACCGAGCGTATCCAGCTGATTGGCGGTACCTGGTACGGCGGCGAAATGAAGAAAGGGATGTTCTCGGTCATGAACTACCTGCTGCCGCTGCGCGGTATTGCCTCCATGCACTGCTCGGCGAACGTCGGCGAGAAAGGCGACGTGGCGGTATTCTTCGGCCTGTCCGGCACCGGGAAAACCACGCTCTCCACCGATCCAAAACGCCGTCTGATTGGCGATGACGAGCACGGCTGGGACGATGACGGCGTGTTTAACTTCGAAGGCGGCTGCTACGCGAAGACCATTCGCCTGTCTGAAGAGGCCGAGCCGGATATCTTCCATGCGATCCGTCGCGACGCGCTGCTGGAAAACGTCACCGTACGTGCCGACGGCTCTATCGACTTCGACGATGCGTCAAAAACCGAAAACACCCGCGTCTCTTACCCAATCTACCACATCGACAATATCGTGAAGCCGGTGTCAAAAGCGGGCCATGCCACGAAGGTGATTTTCCTGACGGCGGATGCGTTCGGCGTGCTGCCTCCGGTGTCCCGCCTGACCGCCAGCCAGACGCAGTACCATTTCCTCTCTGGCTTTACTGCCAAACTGGCGGGTACCGAGCGTGGCGTCACGGAGCCAACCCCAACCTTCTCCGCCTGCTTCGGCGCGGCATTCCTGTCGCTGCACCCGACGCAGTACGCTGAGGTGCTGGTGAAACGCATGCAGGCATCCGGCGCGCAGGCCTACCTGGTCAACACCGGCTGGAACGGTACCGGCAAGCGTATCTCTATCAAAGATACCCGGGCCATTATCGACGCCATTCTGGATGGTTCACTGGATAATGCCGAAACCTTCACGCTGCCGATGTTTGATCTGGCCATTCCGACGGAACTGCCGGGTGTGGACACGCGTATCCTCGACCCGCGCAATACCTACGGTTCGCCGGAGCAGTGGCGCGAGAAGGCGGAATCGCTGGCGAAGCTGTTTATTGAGAACTTCGAGAAGTATACCGATACCCCGGCGGGTGCTGCGCTGGTGAGTGCGGGACCGAAGCTGTAGCCCTTCTCCCTCTCCCCGTGGGAGAGGGCCGGGGTGAGGGCATCAGGCCGCAGAGGTCTTATGTTGTCGGGTGGCGGCTTCGCCTTACCCGACCTACAAAAAAGGGTGGCTAGCGCCACCCTTTTTTAACTCTCTTTCACCTGCCCCCGCGTCACCGGTACCGGTAGCCAGGCGCGAATGCTCAACCCACCCCGATCGCTGGTACCGATCTCCAGCAATCCGTTATGGTTATCGATAATACGCTGCACAATCGCCAGGCCTAAGCCCGTACCGCTGGTGCTGCGCGCGCTATCGCCGCGCACAAACGGCTGGAACAGATGCTTACGCTGCTCGGGCTTAATGCCCGGACCGTCGTCTTCCACCTGGAACCAGGCGCGGTTGAGTTCAGACCCGCTGCTGACCTTAATCCAGCCGTTACCGTAACGCGCCGCATTGACCACCATGTTAGCCACCGCACGCTTAATGGAGAGCGGGTGCATACGAACCTGAATTTCACCGTCCTGAAGGTCAGTGTCAATTTCACGTTCATAACCACTTTCTGCGGCCACCACTTCGCCCAGCACCGCGTTCAGATCGGCCATTTCCATTGGCATTTCCTGGCCGGTGCGCAGGTAGTCGATGAACTGCTCGATGATGGCGTTACACTCTTCGATGTCCTTGTTAATGGACTCGGCGAGATAACCGTCCTCTTCCCCCATCATCTCCGTCGCCAGACGAATACGCGTTAGCGGGGTGCGAAGGTCATGGCTGACGCCTGCCATCAGCAGCGTACGGTCGTCCGCCAGCTGCTTCACGCCTGCCGCCATATGGTTAAACGCGCGCGTTACCGAACGCACTTCAGAGGCACCATATTCGCGCAGCGGAGGAGGAATGATGCCTTTACCGACCTGCAGCGCCGCGTGCTCCAGGTCGACCAGCGGTCGGTTCTGGATACGGATAAACAGCCACGCGCCACCTATCGCCAGCAGCATAATGGCCAGGGTGTAGCGGAACAGCGGCGAGAAGTCGCCCTGATGGATTTCGGTCAGCGGAACGCGCACCCAGATGTTGGGTGACAGCCAGGTTTTCAGCCAGACGACGGGCGAGCTTTTGTTGACCTCAACGCGCACTTCCGTTGGGCCACCCAGCTGCTGCGCCATCTGCTGGCTGAGAAATTCGTAGTGCTGCGCCCAGCGCAGGCCAGCGTCTTCCGCCGCCTCATTCGAGTAGAGCGAAATGCCCAACTCACGGTAAATTTCACGGCGAAACGCCGGGGGAACAACCAGCTGCGTACCGTCCTCCAGCTGCAGCTTATCGGTCATCAGCATACGCACTTCGTAGGCCAGGACCTTATTAAACTGCTGGAGGCTCGGCAGGATCGCAAAGTTCAGCACAACCAGGTAGGTCGTCACCAGGCTGACGAACAGCAGGGTGACGATCAGCAGCAGGGTGCGGGCAAACGAGCTTCGCGGCGAGAAGCGCATTCGCCTCATGCTTTAGAGCCGTCCGGGACAAATACGTAGCCCAGACCCCACACGGTCTGAATATAACGAGGATGCGCCGGATCTTCTTCCACCATGCGGCGCAGGCGAGAGATCTGCACGTCGATGGAGCGTTCCATTGCTGAGTATTCGCGACCGCGCGCCAGGTTCATCAGCTTGTCACGGGAAAGCGGCTCGCGCGGGTGGCTGACCAGCGCTTTCAGTACGGCAAACTCACCGCTGGTGAGCGGCATTGGCTCATCTTCACGGAACATCTCGCGCGTGCCGAGGTTCAGCTTGAACTTGCCGAAGGCAATCACCGCTTCTTCCTGCGACGGTGCGCCAGGCAGTTCGTTCGCCTGACGGCGCAGCACGGCGCGAATACGCGCCAGCAGTTCTCGCGGGTTAAACGGTTTTGGAATGTAGTCGTCCGCGCCGATTTCGAGGCCCACAATACGGTCAACCTCTTCACCCTTCGCGGTCACCATGATGATTGGCATCGGGTTGCTCTGGCTGCGCAGACGGCGGCAAATAGAAAGCCCGTCTTCGCCCGGCAGCATCAGGTCGAGAACCATCAGGTGGAAAGATTCACGGGTCAGCAGACGGTCCATCTGCTCAGCGTTCGCGACGCTACGAACCTGGAAGCCCTGCTCGGTCAGATAACGCTCCAGCAGCGCGCGCAGGCGCATGTCGTCATCCACGACCAGAATTTTGTAGTTCTCTTGCATTGTGTGTACTCCCAAAGGTTCGGATAGTCTTTGTAACAGCGTATTCTAAAAAAGTGCACGTATTCGACCAGTTAATTCTGGTATAAATTCTAGTCGAAATTGTTACAAAGCATATTTAACAGCAGCTTATCTGTTCATTTCATCACATAAATCATTATTAATCCTGTCTGTTACACTGTGCGCTACGTATTGTGCGCAAAGACAGTTAACCGGCATTAAAGGCTGCACCATGAAAACGCCCCTGATCACCCGCGAAGGGTACGAGAAACTCAAGAAAGAGATGGATTACCTGTGGCGCGAAGAGCGTCCTGAGGTGACCAAAAAGGTGACCTGGGCGGCCAGCCTGGGCGATCGCAGCGAGAATGCGGATTACCAGTACAACAAAAAGCGGCTGCGCGAAATTGACCGCCGGGTTCGCTACCTGACGAAGTGCCTCGAGAATCTCAAAATTGTCGATTACTCCCCACAGCAGGAGGGCAAAGTGTTCTTCGGCGCGTGGGTGGAAATTGAAAACGATGACGGTGACACCCTGCGTTTTCGCATTGTCGGCTACGATGAAATTTTTGGTCGTAAAGATTACATCTCCATCGACTCCCCGATGGCCCGCGCGCTGCTGAAAAAGGAAGTGGGCGATTTGGCCGTCGTTCAGACCCCGGCGGGAGAAGCCAGCTGGTACGTCAATGAGATCGTCTACGTAAAATAGTCCGAGAGCGCCCTCCCCGGCTGGCATTTTGCCGTGTCAGCCCGTATAACTATCCCCTGATTTTGACCCACAAGATGATAAAGCCATGATGAAAGATTCGCTCTGCCGCATTATTGCGGGTGAACTTCAGGCCAGAGCCGAACAGGTAGAAGCTGCCGTTCGCCTGCTTGATGAAGGGAACACCGTGCCGTTTATTGCACGCTATCGTAAGGAAGTCACCGGCGGTCTGGATGACACGCAGCTGCGTAACCTGGAGACCCGTCTGGGCTATCTGCGCGAGCTGGAAGAACGTCGTCAGGCGATCCTCAAATCCATCGGCGAACAGGGCAAGCTGACCAGCGAGCTGGAAAGCGCCATTAACGGCACCCTGAGCAAAACCGAACTCGAAGATCTCTATCTGCCGTATAAACCGAAGCGCCGCACGCGCGGGCAGATTGCGATTGAAGCGGGCCTTGAGCCGCTGGCCGACCTGCTGTGGAATGAGCCGTCTCACGACCCGGACACCGAAGCGGCGAAATTCATCGACGCCGACAAAGGCGTCGCGGACACCAAGGCCGCTCTGGACGGCGCGCGCTACATCCTGATGGAGCGCTTCGCGGAAGACGCTGCCCTGCTGGCCAAAGTGCGTGATTACCTGTGGAAGAATGCCCACATCGTCTCTACCGTCGTCGCGGGCAAAGAGGAAGAAGGCGCGAAGTTCCGCGACTACTTCGATCACCACGAACCGATTTCAACCACCCCTTCTCACCGCGCGCTGGCGATGTTCCGCGGCCGCAACGAAGGCGTGCTCCAGCTCTCCCTGAACGCCGACCCGCAGTTTGACGAGCCGCCGAAAGAGAGCCACTGCGAGCAGATCATTATCGACCATCTCGGCCTGCGCCTGAACAACGCCCCAGCGGACAGCTGGCGCAAAGGCGTAGTGAGCTGGACCTGGCGCATCAAGGTGCTGATGCACCTGGAAACCGAGCTGATGGGTACCGTACGCGAGCGCGCTGAAGATGAAGCGATTAACGTTTTCGCCCGTAACCTGCACGACCTGCTGATGGCCGCTCCTGCCGGCCTGCGCGCCACCATGGGTCTCGATCCGGGCCTGCGTACCGGCGTGAAGGTCGCTGTGGTTGACGGCACCGGCAAGCTGGTCGCCACCGACACCATTTACCCGCATACCGGACAGGCAGCGAAAGCCGCCGTCGTGGTGGCGGCGCTGTGCGAGAAGTACAACGTGGAGCTGGTTGCCATCGGTAACGGCACCGCATCACGCGAAACCGAGCGTTTCTACCTCGACGTGCAGAAGCAGTTCCCGAAAGTGACGGCACAGAAAGTGATCGTCAGCGAAGCGGGCGCATCGGTCTACTCCGCCTCTGAGCTGGCGGCGCAGGAGTTCCCGGACCTGGACGTTTCCCTGCGTGGTGCGGTCTCCATCGCCCGTCGTCTGCAGGATCCGCTTGCCGAACTCGTGAAGATCGACCCGAAATCCATCGGCGTGGGCCAGTACCAGCACGACGTGAGCCAGACGCAGCTGGCGCGCAAGCTGGATGCGGTGGTGGAAGACTGCGTAAACGCCGTCGGCGTGGACCTGAACACCGCCTCCGTTCCTCTGCTGACCCGTGTGGCGGGCTTAACCCGCATGATGGCGCAGAACATCGTGGCCTGGCGTGACGAGAACGGTCAGTTCCAGAACCGTCAGCAGCTGCTTAAAGTGAGCCGCCTGGGGCCGAAAGCGTTTGAGCAGTGCGCGGGCTTCCTGCGCATCAACCACGGCGATAACCCGCTGGATGCCTCTACCGTTCACCCGGAAGCATACCCGGTTGTTGAGCGCATCCTGGCCGCTACTCAGCAGGCGCTTAAAGACCTGATGGGCGACAGCGGCGCCCTGCGCAACCTGAAAGCGGTGGACTTCACAGACGAAAAATTTGGCGTGCCTACCGTCACCGATATCATCAAAGAGCTGGAAAAACCGGGCCGCGATCCGCGTCCTGAGTTCAAAACGGCGACCTTTGCTGACGGCATCGAGACCATGAACGATCTCCTGCCGGGCATGGTGCTGGAAGGCGCGGTGACCAACGTCACCAACTTCGGCGCGTTTGTGGATATCGGCGTGCACCAGGACGGTCTGGTGCATATCTCTTCCCTTGCCGACAAGTTCGTTGAAGACCCGCACACCGTGGTCAAAGCGGGGGACATCGTGAAGGTGAAAGTGCTGGAAGTGGATCTGCAGCGCAAGCGTATCGCCCTGACCATGCGTCTGGACGAGCAACCGGGCGACACCAACGCGCGCCGTGGCGGCAACGGCGGAGGCCGCGAGCAGCAGCGTCCGGCCGCGAAAGCCGCAAAACCGCGCGGGCTTGACGCACAGCCTGCGGGCAACAGCGCGATGATGGATGCGCTGGCGGCTGCGATGGGTAAGAAACGCTGATCCCCCCCCCTCACCCCGACCCTCACCCCAAAAGGGCGAGGGTGTTAAAGTCCCCTCTCCCCTTTGGGGTGAGGGGAATAAAACATCTCGAAATATATGAAACCGATTGCACAGCCATATTTAAACCACTAATTATCACCCCGTTAACAAATATCCCTCTTTTCATTTTCCCGGCAATTCAGCAAATATTGAGCAAGGTCAATCAGACCGCAAATTAATACGATTAACAACATCCCGTCACATTTTTATTATTGCTGATAAAAACTATTCTCATTATCATCGCAGTGTAGATTATTTAACCTCTCGTGGAATCAGGCATTATGCAATTCACTCCAGACAGTGCATGGAAAATTACCGGTTTTACCCGCGAAATTAGCCCGGCCTATCGGCAGAAGCTGCTGTCACTGGGCATGCTGCCCGGCTCATCATTCCAGGTCGTGCGCGTAGCGCCGTTGGGCGATCCTGTCCATATCGAAACCCGGCGCGTGAATCTGGTTCTGCGCAAAAAAGACCTCGCATTAATTGAAGTTGAATCTTTATCCCGTTAACAAGCCAGCGGTTTCGGTGGGTCTAATACAATGAAAAAATTAACTATTGGCTTAATTGGCAATCCTAATTCCGGCAAGACAACCTTATTTAATCAGTTAACCGGCGCGCGCCAGCGCGTGGGAAATTGGGCAGGCGTAACGGTTGAACGTAAAGAAGGTCAGTTCACGACAACAGACAATCAGGTGACCCTGGTCGACCTTCCCGGCACCTATTCCTTAACCACGATTTCATCCCAGACCTCGCTCGATGAGCAAATTGCCTGCCACTACATTCTTGGCGGCGATGCCGATCTGCTGATCAACGTGGTCGACGCCTCTAACCTCGAACGAAACCTTTACCTGACGCTGCAGCTGCTGGAGCTGGGGATCCCCTGCATCGTGGCGCTCAACATGCTCGACATTGCGGAAAAACAAAAGCTGCGCATTGACGTCGATGCCCTCTCTGCGCGCCTTGGGTGCCCTGTCGTTCCGCTGGTCTCGACCCGCGCTCGCGGTATCGACGCGCTGAAGCTGGCGATTGATCGCCACGCGGGAAACCGCGACGTTGAGCTGGTGCACTACGCCCAGCCGCTGCTGCGCGAAGCCGATCTGCTGGCGCAGGAGATGGACAAAAATATGCCTGCGAAACAGCGTCTGTGGCTCGGCCTGCAGATGCTGGAAGGGGATATCTATAGCCGCGCCTATGCCGGACATGCAGCAGATAAGCTGGACGTGACCCTCGCCCGTCTCAGCGGCGAGCTGGACGACCCGGCGCTGCACATCGCCGATGCGCGTTATCAGGCCATTGCGTCAATTTGTGACGTGGTCAGCAACGCCCTTACCGCGGAACCCAGCCGCTTTACGGCGGCGGTGGATAAGATTGTGCTCAACCGCTTTCTCGGTTTGCCGATCTTCCTGCTGGTGATGTACGTGATGTTCCTGCTTGCCATTAACATTGGTGGCGCGCTCCAGCCGATTTTTGACGCAGGTTCTGTCGCTGTTTTCGTTCATGGTATTCAGTGGCTGGGTTACACCCTGCACTTCCCGGAATGGCTAACCATCTTCCTCGCTCAGGGGATCGGCGGCGGTATCAACACCGTGCTGCCGCTGGTGCCGCAGATCGGCATGATGTATCTGTTCCTCTCGTTCCTTGAAGATTCCGGTTACATGGCGCGCGCCGCGTTCGTGATGGACCGCCTGATGCAGGCACTGGGTCTGCCGGGTAAATCCTTCGTCCCGCTGATCGTCGGCTTCGGCTGTAACGTGCCGTCGGTGATGGGCGCACGCACCCTGGATGCGCCGCGTGAACGTCTGATGACCATCATGATGGCGCCATTTATGTCCTGCGGCGCGCGTCTGGCAATCTTTGCGGTCTTTGCAGCCGCCTTCTTTGGTCAGCAGGGCGCGCTGGCGGTCTTCTCGCTATATGTGCTGGGCATCGTGATGGCGATCCTGACTGGTTTAATGCTCAAGCACACCATCATGCGTGGTGAAGCGTCGCCGTTTGTGATGGAGCTTCCGGTCTACCACGTACCGCATCTGAAAAGCCTGGCGATCCAGACCTGGCAGCGCCTGAAAGGCTTTGTGCTGCGCGCCGGTAAGGTGATTGTCATTGTCAGTATTTTCCTGAGCGCTCTGAACAGCTTCACCCTGAGTGGACAGACGGCGGATAACATCAACGACTCTGCCCTCTCCTCCGTCAGCCGCGTCATCACGCCGGTCTTTAAACCAATTGGCGTGCAGGAGGATAACTGGCAGGCGACCGTGGGACTGTTCACCGGGGCGATGGCGAAAGAGGTGGTCGTGGGGACCCTGAACACGCTCTACACCGCAGAGAACATTCAGGAGCAGGAATTTAACCCGGCGGAGTTTCACCTCGGTGACGAACTGCTGGGTGCCGTAGAGGAGACCTGGCAGAGCCTGAAAGATACCTTCAGCCTGAGCGTGCTGGCGAACCCGATTGAGGCCAGCAAAGGCGACGGCGAAATGGCGACCGGTGCCATGGGCGTGATGGGCGAGAAGTTTGGCAGCGCGTCTGCGGCCTACAGCTATCTCATCTTTGTCCTGCTCTATATCCCGTGCATCTCCGTCATGGGAGCGATTGCCCGCGAGTCCAGCCGCGGCTGGATGGGCTTCTCCATCCTGTGGGGGCTGAATATCGCTTACTCGCTGGCGACGCTGTTTTATCAGACCGTTAACTTCAGCCAGCACCCGCGCTACAGCCTGGTCTGCATTCTGGCGGTTGTGCTGTTTAACGTAATGATTCTCGGTCTGCTACGCCGGGCACGCAGCCGCGTCGACATCGACCTGCTGGCGAATCGTAAAACCGCCGCAACCTGCTGCAGCAGCCCGGCTGGCGACTGTCACTAAGAGGAAACCAGATGGCATCGTTGATTCAGGTTCGTGACCTGCTGGCGCTTCAGGGGCGGATGGAGGCAAAACAGCTCAGCCTCAGCCTGCATACGCCGCAGCCGATGATCGATGCCATGCTGGAACGCCTGGAAGCGATGGGTAAAGCCGTGCGGATCCAGGAAGAAGCGGACGGCTGCCTCTCCGGCAGTTGTAAAAGCTGCCCGGAAGGAAAGGCCTGCCTCAGGGAATGGTGGGCACTGCGCTAACAAAGCCGGGCATTGCTGCCCGGCTTTATCGTATTACTTATAGACGTCCGCGGTGGCGCGTACGTTTTTGGTCTGTTTTTCTGCACTGGTGACGACGTAGTACGTCCCGCCCAGCTCATCCGCTTTCTTCGACAGCTCTTTTCTTGCATCCATCGGCGCGGTGGTGTCAGACGTAGAAATCTCACCAATTTTCGTCAGATTCATCCCGGCAACTTTATCTTTTTCCAGCTCTTTCGCCGCAAAAACGCCAAATGACAGTGACCCAATAACCAGAGAAGTGACAATACCTGTAACAAGTTTCATAGCCTGACTCTCCATAGGATTGTTGTTTTTGATTATCGTAGGCAGAACAACCGCAACGACATCTGGAGTATGGTTGCGGTGTGTAACTTTTTCCAGGCTGGATAGAAAATAATCAGTCTAAACGTTGACTTAACGCAACCAGCGCTGAACAAAATTCCGTCGGATGAGAGATAAACGGAGCATGCGCGGCTTTGGCAATGACCCGGGATTCGCTGTCCGGCCAGAGGGAATCCAGAAGTGGAACCACTTTGCGCGGCACCAGCCCGTCCAGATGGCCATAGATACGCAGATGCGGCATGGCCAGCTCAGTCAGCGGCTCCCGCAGGTCGACCGTTTTCAGGATCTCAAGACCGCCGTTAAGCACCTCGACGTCCGGCATCGGCAGGGAGAGCACCACCTGCTTCAGCGCTCTGGCATCCTGACGCGCGGTTTCCGTCCCCATTGTCTGCAATGCGAGGAATCGCTCGACAGTCCGCTGGAAATCGTCGCTCAGCTGCTGCTGGAAGCCCGCCAGCACGTCAAGTTTGATGCCGGGCCACGTCTCTTGCGCGCTAAAGCATGGCGACGAGGCCACGGTGACCAGCGCCTTAACGCGCTCGGGCCAGGAGAGCGCAATCTGGCTTGCCACCAGCCCGCCCAGGCTCCAGCCCAGCCAGATGGCATTTTGCGGCGCGGCGTCCACAACCTGCTGCGCCATCTCATCAAGCGACATCGCGCTAAAGCCGCGGCTGCGACCGTAGCCCGGTAGATCAACCAGATGTAACGTAAATTGCGAGGCAAGTTCCTCGCTTATGCAATGCCACACTTCCGCATTCAGGCCCCATCCGTGCAGCAGCACAAGATGGCAATTTCCTGTCCCTACGGTCTGCCACCACAGCGTCTTCATCAGTTACTGTTCTCTTTTTTCACATGGAGGTTGCACATGCTAACAGTGCCTGGCTTGTGCTGGCTATGCAAAATGCCGCTTGCCCTCAGCGCGTGGGGCGTCTGTTCCGTCTGCACGCGCTCGCTGGCAAGGCGTATCACAACCTGCCCGCAATGTGGTTTACCGGCGGCTAACCGCTATTTGCCCTGCGGCCGCTGCCTGAAAAAATCCCCGCCGTGGAGCGCGCTGGTAGCCGTGGATGATTATGTCCCACCGCTGAGCGGGCTTATTCACGCCCTGAAGTTTTCCGGCCAGAGTTCGCTGGCGCAGCCCCTTGCCCGCCTGCTATTGCTGGCGGTTTTACAGGCGCGAAGAACCCGCGCTCTGCCGAAAATCGATAGGGTGGTGAATGTCCCCTTATACCAACGTCGGCACTGGCGGCGCGGCTATAATCAAAGCGACCTGCTCTGCCGCCCGCTCGCCCGGTGGCTAGGCTGTCGCTATGATGCCTGCGCGCTTACCCGCGTACATGCCACCGCTATCCAGCATCAGCTCAACGCCCGGCTTCGCAAAAGGAACCTGAAAAACGCCTTTCGCCTTGAATTGCCGGTCAAAGGCCTCCATATCGCCATCGTGGATGACGTCGTCACCACAGGCAGTACCGTTGCTGAACTTTCCCGACTGCTTTTGCAAAGCGGCGCCGCGTCGGTTCAGGTATGGTGTCTGTGCCGTACCTTGTAGCCCTTCTTCAATGGGCGTATGATTATACCCAGGTAATTTAGTCAACTATTAGGCCAAAGCTATGATCCGTATTTCCGATTCTGCACAAGCGCACTTTGCCAAACTGCTGGCAAATCAGGAAGAAGGGACGCAGATCCGCGTGTTTGTGATCAATCCAGGCACTCCGAATGCAGAATGTGGTGTCTCTTATTGTCCTCCGGATGCTGTGGAAGCAACTGACACTGCCCTTAAATTTGAACAGCTCACCGCTTATGTCGATGAACTGAGCGCGCCGTATCTTGAAGATGCGGAGATCGACTTCGTCACCGACCAGCTGGGTTCTCAACTGACCCTGAAAGCGCCAAACGCCAAAATGCGTAAAGTGTCTGACGATGCGCCGCTGATGGAGCGCGTTGAGTATCTGCTTCAGTCCCAGATCAACCCACAGCTGGCTGGCCACGGCGGTCGCGTTTCCCTGATGGAAATCACGGAAGACGGCCTGGCGATCCTGCAGTTCGGCGGCGGCTGTAATGGTTGCTCTATGGTCGACGTGACCCTGAAAGAAGGGATCGAGAAGCAGCTGCTGAACGAGTTCCCGGAACTGAAAGGCGTGCGTGACCTGACCGAGCACCAGCGCGGCGAGCACTCTTACTACTAATTCAGTACCCGCCCGTATTGCCCGGTGGCGCCACGCTTACCGGGCCAACCTCCCTTGCCTTCCCACCTCGATATGTTGACCTGCGTCTCATAATTCAAATTTTGCCTCACTGGGTGATTCTCAACCGCGATATGTTACCCGTATCATTCTCGTGGGCACTCAACACCCTTATAACAGCCGACTAAACTTAACTGTTTCGCAGGCATCAGTATGAGTGCCGTTAACCACTCTGTTCCCAGTTGGGACAATCGGAATTTGTCGTTGAAACAATGACGTTACCCATAACAATTCAAAGGCCAGGTAAATCATGCCATTAGTCATCGTTGCTATCGGTGTTGTGTTATTACTGCTCTTGATGATCCGTTTCAAAATGAACGGATTTATCGCTCTGGTTCTGGTGGCACTTGCAGTCGGTCTGATGCAGGGGATGCCGCTGGTTAAAGTTATCAGCTCTATCAAAGCCGGCGTCGGCGGCACGCTCGGCAGCCTGGCGCTGATCATGGGCTTCGGTGCCATGCTCGGCAAAATGCTGGCGGACTGCGGTGGCGCGCAGCGTATTGCCACCACCCTGATTGCCAAATTCGGTAAACAGCACATTCAGTGGGCAGTGGTGTTAACCGGTTTTACCGTCGGTTTCGCGCTGTTCTATGAAGTGGGCTTTGTGCTGATGCTGCCGCTGGTGTTTACCATCGCTGCGGCAGCGAACATCCCGCTGCTGTTTGTGGGTGTGCCAATGGCTGCGGCCCTGTCCGTGACCCACGGCTTCCTGCCGCCACACCCGGGTCCAACCGCTATCGCCACCATCTTCCACGCCGATATGGGTAAAACCCTGCTGTTCGGTACGATTCTGGCGATCCCGACCGTGATTCTGGCGGGCCCGGTGTATGCCCGCTTCCTGAAAGGCATTGATAAGCCTATCCCGGAAGGTCTGTACAGCGCCAAAACCTTCACCGAAGAAGAGATGCCGGGCTTTGGCGTCAGCGTCTGGACCTCTCTGGTGCCGGTGATCCTGATGGCGATGCGCGCCGTGGCGGAGATGATCCTGCCGAAAGGTCATGCTTTCCTGTCCGTTGCGGAATTCCTGGGTGACCCGGTAATGGCAACGCTGATTGCGGTGTTGATCGCGATGTTCACCTTCGGTCTTAACCGCGGTCGTTCAATGGATCAAATCAACGACACGCTGACCTCGTCCATCAAAATCATTGCCATGATGCTCCTGATCATCGGCGGCGGCGGTGCGTTCAAGCAGGTGCTGGTCGACAGCGGCGTGGACAAATACATCGCTGCCATGATGCATGAAACCAACGTGTCGCCGCTCCTGATGGCCTGGTCTATTGCTGCAGTTCTGCGTATTGCGCTGGGTTCTGCGACCGTTGCGGCGATCACCGCAGGCGGTATCGTTGCCCCGCTGATTGCGACCACGGGCGTAAGCCCTGAGCTGATGGTTATCGCCGTCGGTTCCGGTAGCGTGATTTTCTCTCACGTTAACGACCCTGGCTTCTGGCTGTTCAAGGAGTACTTCAACCTGACGATCGGTGAAACCATCAAGTCCTGGTCCGCGCTGGAAACCATTATTTCGGTGTGTGGTCTGGTCGGGGTGCTGCTGTTGAATATGGTTGTCTGATGTAAAAAAGCCGGGTGGCGCTGACGCTTACCCGGCCTACATTCTATTCCCTCTCCCTCTGAGAGAGGGTTAGGGTGAGGGTGAAACTACCGCTTCTTACCCACCGCCCTTCTGCGCTTGTCCAAATCCTTAATCAGCCTGTTCACCCCGTCATCGGCAAACATCGTCTCAAGGGTTGTGGACAGCTTGCGACGCCAGTTCTTGTACTGATAGCTGGTGCCCGGAACGTTCACCGGCTCCGCCATATCAATCCAGTCTTCCGGCTGCAGGCCGAGCAACGCGCTGTTGCTGTCGGCAATATAGCGCTGCAGGCCACGGTTGAGCGTTGGGGTCATCGCCATCAGCGACGCTTTATGCCCTGCACGCTTCGGCAGACAGCCATGCTTATGCAGCGCATCCAGCAGCCCCTGCTTCGCCAGCTCACGATCCTGATACAGACCGCGCAGAACCTCTTCATCAGGATACAGTCCCAGCGTTTTGCCGAGGGTCAGGTCGCCGCTTTCCCAGTAGCCCCTGAGCGTAGGAAGATCATGCGTCGTCGCGACTGCCATTGACTGTTCAGGGTACGCTTTCGGCGCGCGGAAGGTTTTCTCATGGTCGTTTTCAAAATAGAGCACTTTATAGGAGTAGACGCCGCTGTCGCGGAGCTTGCTGACAATTTCCACCGGCACGGTACCGAGATCTTCACCGATCACCATGCACTGGTGACGTTTACTCTCCAGCGCCAGGATCGACAGCAGATCGTCAACCGGATACTGGACGTACGCCCCGTGATCGGCCGTTTCACCGTACGGGATCCACCACAGGCGCAGCACGGACATCACGTGGTCAATGCGCAGCGCCCCGCAGTTCTGCATGTTGGCGCGCAGCAGGTCGATAAACGGCTCGTAGGCGCGCGCCGCCATCACGTGCGGATCCATCGGCGGCAGGCCCCAGTTCTGCCCGAGCGGCCCGAGGATATCCGGCGGCGCGCCCACAGACGCCTTCAGGCAGTAGAGCTCACGGTCGCACCAGGTTTCCGCGCCGCCTTCCGCCACGCCCACGGCCAGGTCACGATACAGACCGATCGGCATCTTATAGCCCTGGCTCACCTGCCAGCAGGCAGCAAACTGGCTGTACGCCAGCCACTGCAGCCACAGGTAGAAGTCCACCTCATCGGCATGATTTTTACAGAAGGCTTTGACTTCAGGGGTATCCACGGTCTGATACGCTTCCGGCCAGACCGGCCAGCCCCAGCGCATTTCGTCCTCTTTCACCTGATATGCGTGCAGCGCATCAAATGCCGCCTGCCAGTAGAGACTTTCGCCTTCCTGCATCACAAACTGGCGGAAGGCCGCCATCTGCTCGTCGTCGCGCTGCGAAAAGCCTTTCCACGCCAGACGCAGCGCGACCATTTTCAGCGCCGTGACGGTGGAATAGTCCACCCAGTCCGCGTCGCGAGCCTGCTTCAGCATCTGCCGGGTGGTATCAAGCTTCCACCACGCCTGCGCCTCTTTGCTGTTTTTGAAGTCGTCTAACGCGTTAACGTCGATGTAAATCACGTTCAGCCAGCGTCGGGAAGACGGGCTGTACGGGCTGGCGCTTTCCGGATTCGCCGGATAGAGCGCGTGAATTGGGTTGAGGCCAATAAAGGCCCCACCGCGCTCGCCCACGGATGCCAGCATGTTCTTCAGGTCGCCAAAATCGCCGATGCCCCAGTTGCTGTCGGAACGCAGCGTATAGAGCTGCACGCAGGCGCCCCACAGCTTTTTGCCTTCAAGCAGCGCCTGCGGCTCATAGCAGCGTTTTGGCGCGACGATCACCCGGCAGTGAAAACGCTGTTCGTCCTGGGTGAGCGTCAGGCTGTGATAGCCCTCCGGCAGCTTCGCCGGAAGGTTTAACGTTTTGCCGCCGATGGCGTGGCCTTTATGCTGATGCCCCTCTTCGGTGGTGAGCAGCCAGCTAAACTCGCCGAGCCCCTCCACCGCCAGCGGCATCTTTTTGCCTGCGGTAAAGACCTTCACGTTTGGCACCGGGGCAACCGACGCTTTCGCGTCGGTTTTGTGCATCGCATCCAGCAAACGTCTTTTGGTGTCCGCACCAATAGACTGCGGTTTGCCGTGCGCGTTGATGTAACTGAGGCTAATTCCCGCCGCCTGCGCGGCACTGTCCAGACGTTTACTCTCCATCGCGCTTCCTTAGCGTTTTGCCTGCCAGATACGGGCCTGATAATCACGGATTGAGCGGTCAGAGCTGAACATGCCGCAGCGCGCGGTGTTCAGAATGCACGCCCGGGTCCACGCCTCCTGGTCGCGGTACAGCACGTCGACCTGTTTCTGCGCTTCAACGTAGGCCGTGAAGTCCGCCATTACCAGGTATGGGTCGCCGCCGTGTTTGTCCATGCTGTGCAGCATCTGGTCAAACGCGTGCTTGTCGCCGTCGCTGTATTTGCCGCTTTCCAGTTCCTTCAGCACCGCATCCAGCACTTTGTCTTTCTTACGCCATTTCACCGGATCGTAGCCTTTGGCCTTGATGGCTTTCACCTCTTCCACGGTATGGCCGAAGATAAAGATATTCTCTTCACCGACCTTCTCGGCGATTTCAACGTTCGCCCCGTCGAGCGTGCCGACGGTCAGCGCGCCGTTCAGCGCCAGCTTCATGTTCCCAGTACCGGACGCTTCTTTCCCTGCGGTCGAGATCTGCTCGGAGATATCCGCCGCCGGGATCAGCATTTCAGCCGCCGAGACGCAGTAGTCCGGCAGGAACACCACCTTCAGCTTGTCGCCCACTTTTGGATCGCTGTTGATCGCCGCTGCCACTTTATTAATAGCGAGGATAATGTTTTTCGCCAGGTAGTAGCCCGGCGCCGCTTTCGCACCGAACAGGAACACGCGCGGCACGCGGTCGGCCTGCGGGTTCTCGCGGATCTCTTTGTACAGCGCCAGAATGTGCAGCAGGTTCAGGTGCTGGCGCTTGTACTCATGCAGACGTTTGATCTGAATGTCGAAAATGGCATGCGGGTTGATCTCAATCCCGATACGCACTTTCACGAACTCCGCCAGGCGAACCTTGTTCTCCAGCTTGATCGCACGGTACTGCTCGCGGAATTTCGCGTCGTCGGCCTGTTTTTCCAGGTTGATCAGCTGGTCCAGATCGTTGGCCCACTCTTTCTTCAGGGTCTTGTCCAGCAGGCCGGCCAGCAGCGGGTTGCACTGCTTGATCCAGCGACGCGGCGTGATGCCGTTGGTCACGTTGTGGAATTTGGTCGGCCACAGCTGGTGATATTCCGGGAACAGATCTTTCACCACCAGGTCGGAGTGCAGCGCCGCCACGCCGTTAACGGCAAAGCCGCTGACTACGCACATGTTCGCCATGCGCACCTGTTTGTCGTGCACCACCGCCAGCTTCGCCCAAACGGCTTTGTCGCCCGGCCAGGTTTTCTCAACCAGCACTTTAAACTGGTCGTTAATCTTGTTGATGATCTGCATATGGCGCGGCAGCAGCGCTTTCACCAGCTTCTCATCCCAGCACTCGAGCGCTTCTGGCATCAGGGTGTGGTTGGTGTAGGCGAAGGTGCGGCTGGTGATGGCCCAGGCGTCGTCCCAGCTCAGCTGATGCTCGTCGATCAGCACGCGCAGTAGTTCCGGGATGGCAATAGTCGGGTGCGTGTCGTTGAGCTGGATAACTTCGAAGTCCGGCAGCTGCGCCAGCTTGCGGCCCGCCAGATGATGGCGACGCAGA
Source organism: Enterobacter asburiae (assembly GCA_011754535.1). NCBI lineage: Bacteria > Pseudomonadati > Pseudomonadota > Gammaproteobacteria > Enterobacterales > Enterobacteriaceae > Enterobacter > Enterobacter asburiae. Next base: position 4,467,521 of record JAAQVN010000001.1, read on the forward strand.
ATGTCCGCCACGGAGCAGGCGCACTGGAAGTACTGCTGCATCAGGCGCAGCTTTTTACCCGCCAGATGATTGTCGTTCGGGTAGAGGACCTTCGTCAGCTTCTCGGCGTCAATGCCCTGCTGTTCGGCGCGCAGGAAATCACCGTCGTTGAATTTGGTCAGGTTAAACGGATGCGCGTGCTTCGCCTGCCACAGACGCAGCGGCTGCGCCACACCGTTACGGTAGCCGAGCACCGGCAGATCCCAGGCTTCACCGGTAATAGTGAACGCCGGCTCCCAGAGCCCCTGCTTCGTCACTTTCCCGCCTATGCCGACCTGCACATCCAGCTGCGCGTTGTGGCGGAACCACGGGTAGGTGTTACGGTGCCAGTCGTCCGGCGCTTCCATCTGATGGCCGTCGGCAAACGACTGACGGAACAGACCGTACTGGTAGTTCAGACCATAGCCAATCGCCGACTGGCCGACGGTCGCCATGGAGTCAAGGAAGCAGGCCGCCAGACGACCCAGACCGCCGTTACCCAGCGCCGGGTCAATCTCTTCTTCCAGCAGGTCGGTCAGGTTAATGTCATGCTCTTTCAGCACATCACCCACCTCCTGATACCAGCCAAGGTTCAGCAGGTTGTTGCCGGTCAGGCGGCCAATCAGGAACTCCATCGAGATATAGTTGACGTGACGCTGGCCTTTGACGGGCTTCGCCACGGGCTGAGCATCCAGCTGCTCTGCGAGCGCCCCGCTCACCGCCTGCCACCACTGGTGAGGCGTCATCTCGTTTGCAGCATGAAGGCCAAAACGCTGCCACTGACGCGTCAGGGCAGCCTGGAATTGAGCTTTGTTGAAGGTAGGCTGTGACATAGGGGATCGGCATCCTTTAGAAAGAAAACACAAGTTGGCGCTAGTGTGCCTGGCTCATTTCACCTCTTCCTCCTCCCGTGGGGGATTAGACAGGGAGGAGTAGCGGGGATGAGCATAAAAGTGTGATCGAGGCCACTCTGAGAGCATAGCCGTAGCGTGCCAGGAAGTTAAAAAAGTAACCGGGGAGAATGTCAAAGAAATGAAATGCAGTTTCGGGTGAAATTAATCCGCCCGGAAATGATTGCTTACGGAGAATAATATTTCAGCAATGGGCTCATACCTAAGGAGATTATTAATCTCACTCAACTTTACCCGAAGTTTATTAAATTCGGCGTCATTATACCTTTCTGAAACCAGTTTCAGCCCGGCCGGGTGACATCCATACAAGCCAGCATTCACGCGGCATCAAAGCCTTTTCAAAAAAGTTCCAACACTGGCCGGAATGTTTTGTGACAGAGTGCAAATTCAGAGCCACAAAAGCCAGACATAACTTGCAATAGTTCTCTTTCTGACCGACCTTATAGCTATTAATTACGAAGCGCAAAAAAAATAAATTCTCTCGTTCCCCACAGTGAAGTGAAACCTATGTTGATTCCGTCTAAATTAAGTCGCCCGGTTCGTCTTGACCATACAGTGGTCCGCGAGCGTCTGTTGGCTAAACTTTCCGGCGCGCATAATTTCCGACTGGCGCTGGTTACGAGCCCTGCAGGTTATGGAAAAACAACGCTCATTTCACAATGGGCCGCAGGTAAAAGCGATCTTGGCTGGTACTCTCTTGATGAGGGCGATAACCAGCAAGAGCGTTTTGCCAGCTATCTGATTGCCGCTATTCAACAGGCAACCAATGGACACTGCGTCGCCAGTGAAGCGATGGTGCAAAAGCGCCAGTACGCCAGCCTGTCCTCCCTTTTCTCTCAGCTATTTATCGAACTGGCCGAATGGCATCGCCCGCTGTACGTGGTAATTGATGACTATCATCTGATTACGAACCCGGTGATCCACGAGTCGATGCGCTTCTTCCTGCGTCATCAGCCGGAAAACCTGACCTTAGTCGTGCTGTCACGCAACCTGCCGCAGCTGGGAATTGCCAACCTGCGCGTGCGCGATCAGCTTCTGGAAGTGGGCAGCCAACAGCTGGCCTTCACCCACCAGGAAGCGAAACAGTTCTTCGACTGCCGCCTGACCTCGCCGATTGAGGCCGCTGAAAGCAGCCGCCTGTGTGATGACGTCGCGGGCTGGGCGACGGCGCTACAGCTGATTGCCCTCTCTGCCCGGCAAAACAACAGCCCGACGCACCAGTCTGCGCGTCGTCTGGCCGGCATCAACGCCAGCCATCTTTCTGATTACCTGGTGGATGAGGTGCTGAACAGCGTCGATCCATCGACCCGTAATTTCCTGCTGAAAAGTTCCCTGCTGCGTTCCATGAACGACGCGCTGATTGTGCGCGTTACCGGCTGTGAAAACGGCCAGCTGCAGCTGGAAGAGATTGAACGTCAGGGCCTGTTCCTGACGCGCATGGACGATCCCGGCGAGTGGTTCAGCTACCATCCGCTGTTTGGCAGCTTCCTGCGCCAGCGCTGTCAGTGGGAGCTTGCCACGGAATTGCCGGAAATCCACCGCGCCGCCGCCGAAAGCTGGATGGCGCAAGGTTTCCCGAGCGAGGCCATTCACCACGCGCTTGCCGCCGGTGACGCCAGCATGCTGCGCGATATCTTGCTTAACCACGCGTGGGGGCTGTTTAACCACAGCGAGCTGACGCTGCTGGAAGAGTCGTTGAAAGCCCTGCCGTGGGAGAGCCTGCTGGAGAACCCGCGTCTGGTGCTGCTCCAGGCCTGGCTGATGCAGAGCCAGCACCGCTACAGCGAAGTGAATACCCTGCTGGCGCGCGCCGAGCAGGAGATGGAAAGCGAAATGGATATCACCCTGCATGGCGAATTTAACGCCCTGCGGGCGCAGGTCGCGATTAACGACGGCGATGCGGATGAAGCGGAACGGCTGGCGATGGTCGCGCTGGATGAACTGCCGCTGGCGAATTTTTACAGCCGGATTGTGGCGACCTCGGTGCACGGCGAAGTGCTGCACTGCAAGGGTGAGCTGACGCGTTCCCTTTCGCTGATGCAGCAAACCGAGCAGATGGCGCGCCGCCATGATGTGTGGCACTACGCGCTGTGGAGCCTGATCCAGCAAAGCGAGATTTTATTCGCTCAGGGGTTCCTGCAGGCGGCCTGGGAAAATCAGGAAAAAGCGTTCCAGCTGATTCGTGAACAGCACCTGGAACAGCTGCCGATGCACGAGTTCCTGTTGCGTATTCGCGCTCAGCTCCTGTGGGCGTGGTCGCGCCTGGATGAAGCAGAAAGCTGCGCCCGTCAGGGTGTGAGCGTGCTCTCTGGCTTCCAGCCGCAGCAGCAATTGCAGTGTCTGGCCCTGCTGGTGCAGTGCTCGCTGGCGCGCGGCGATCTGGATAACGCCCGCAATCACCTTAACCGTCTGGAAAACCTGCTTGGCAACGGTCAGTACCACAGCGACTGGGTATCGAACGCCGACAAGGTGCGGGTGATTTACTGGCAGATGACGGGGGACAAAAAATCCGCCGCCAACTGGCTGCGTCAGACACCTAAACCGGAATTTGCCAATAACCACTTCCTGCAAAGCCAGTGGCGCAACATCGCCCGCGTGCAGATCCTGCTGGGTGACTTTGAGCCTGCCGAAATTGTGCTGGAAGAGTTAAACGAAAACGCCCGCAGCCTGCGCCTGATGAGCGACCTGAACCGCAATCTGCTGCTGCTTAATCAGCTTTACTGGCAGGCGGGACGCAAAAACGACGCCCAGCGCGTGCTGCTGGAAGCCCTGCAGCTGGCGAACCGCACCGGGTTTATCAGCCACTTCGTGATTGAAGGTGAGGTGATGGCGCAGCAGCTGCGCCAGCTGATTCAGCTCAACACGCTGCCGGAGCTGGATCAGCATCGCGCCCAGCGCATTCTGCGCGAGATTAATCAGCACCACCGTCACAAGTTCGCGCATTTCGACGAGAACTTCGTTGAACGCCTGCTGAACCACCCGGAAGTGCCAGAGCTTATTCGCACCAGCCCGCTCACCCAGCGCGAATGGCAGGTGCTGGGGCTGATCTATTCAGGCTACAGCAATGAGCAGATTGCCGGAGAGCTGGCAGTGGCGGCAACCACCATCAAAACGCATATTCGCAATCTGTATCAGAAGCTGGGCGTGGCGCACCGTCAGGATGCGGTGCAGCATGCGCAGCAACTGTTGAAGATGATGGGATATGGGGTTTAGATCCTCTGCGGTCTGATGCCCTCACCCCGGCCCTCTCCCACGGGGAGAGGGTGAAAGGCTTTTCAACACAACTCTAACTGCAAATTATTATCTTTAATTACCTGCATCACGCCCGCCGGCGGCATCACATCGGTATAGACCGCATCCACCATGCTGATGCTGCCCATGTTCACCATTGCGTTACGGCCAAACTTCGAATGATCCACCACCAGCATCACGTGACGCGAGTTTTCAATAATCGCGCGCTTGGTGCGCACCTCGTGGTAATCAAATTCCAGCAACGAGCCGTCGGTGTCGATGCCGCTGATCCCCAGAATGCCGAAGTCGAGGCGGAACTGAGAGATAAAATCGAGCGTCGCTTCGCCGATAATCCCGCCGTCGCGGCTGCGCAGTTCGCCGCCCGCGAGGATGATGCGAAAATCGTCTTTCTGCATCAGGGTGTTGGCGACGTTCAGGTTGTTGGTCACCACGCGCAGGTTCTCATGATCCAGCAGGGCATGGGCGACCGCTTCCGGCGTGGTGCCGATGTCAATAAACAGCGTCGCGCCGTTCGGGATCTGGCTCGCCACTTTACGGGCAATGCGCTCTTTTTCCGCCGTCTGCGTGGCTTTACGGTCGTGCCAGGAGGTGTTGACCGAGCTGGACGGCAGCGCGGCCCCGCCGTGGTGGCGCAAAATACGGTTCTGATCGGCCAGATCGTTCAGGTCACGACGGATGGTTTGCGGGCTGACGGCAAACTGCTCGACCAGCTCTTCGGTGCTGACGTATCCCTGTTTTTTGACCAGTTCGATAATGGCGTCATGACGTTGTGTTTGTTTCATCAATTATCCCTGAGAATTATGTTCGTTTTCGCGCATGGAGCGTGTCGGCAAGCGCCATTGCCAGCCCGACCGCCAGGCCGGTGACGTGCGCACCATTGGCGATAGACATACCAAACAGATCAAACCATCCGGCAATTAGCCATATTAACGCAAAGGCTATTAATCCGCGTTGTAAATAGATGCCGCTTTCCGGGTCGCGCTCCCCGCGAAGCCAGACGTAGCCCATCAGGGCGTAGACGACACCCGACAGCCCGCCGAACCACGGGCCGCTGAATTTATGCTGCACGTAGCCGCTCAGCAGGGCGCTAATCACGGTGATGACAATCAGCTTACCGCTGCCGAGCCGCTTCTCAACGATGCCGCCGAGATACCACCACCACAGCAGGTTAAAGAGGATATGCATCACCGAGAAGTGCATCAGCGCGTGGGTAAAGTAGCGCCAGACGTCAAACTGCAGCGATGGGTCATACGGCCACGCCAGCGCGATCATTACGCTCTGGTCGCCCACCACGTTCATAATAATGAAGACGATAATACAGGCCGCCATCAGCAGCAGCGTAAACGGGCCCGCGCGCTCGCGAATCGTGGCAAGGAAGGGAAAACGGCTGTAATGCAGTCCGCTGCCGGTCTGGCCGGATTGCCAGCTGGCCGCCAGATAGCGCGGGTCGCCAGGGTTCTCAAGAAAACGCGCCAGCTCTTCGTTTACCCGCCCTGCCTGGCTCTCGTCGGCCAGCCAGACGTCGGTCTGAGTATGTTGCTGAATGGTCAGAATAACGCCCTGCGTCGCCATATAGTCGACAAACGCCTGGGCGACGCGCGGGTTGGTAAAAGAGGTGATCATCAACATGGGCAGCGGTCGCTTATTTCCACACAAAAGGGAACAGTATAGCGGGATTAGCGCTCAAACGCGTATTCCACTTCTGCCGGGAAATGACGATGCCAGGCATCGAAGCCGCCATCGACACTGTATACCGCGTCGTAGCCCTGCTGAATAAGATACTGCGCCGCGCCTTTGCTGCTGTTGCCGTGGTAGCACATGACCATTACCGGCGTGTCGAAGTCGTTATCGCGCATAAACGCGCCCAGCGTGTCGTTGGTGAGATGGAACGCGCCCGGCGTGTGGCCCATCGCAAAACTTTGCGGATCGCGGATGTCCACCAGCACCGCTTTTCCCTGGTGCATCTTCTGGTGGGCTTCTTCTACGTTAATACATTCAAACTGATCCATGGTGTTCTCTTTCGCTTATTCAGGTGTGGTGCGTTTTTCCCCTCACCCTACCCTCTCCCGGAGGGAGAGGGAAACGGATCACCCTCTCCCCGTGGGAGAGGGCTGGGGTGAGGGCATCAGACCGCACTATTTTACCCCGTAGTGTACGTCCTGGCGGCGGGTAAACGCCATTATGTTATCCATATCACTCTAAATTGTTTTTTTGATGTTACCAAAAGCGCGTTCCTTTGCTATTATGAGCGATATCGAACATTTTTGAGCTTTAACGAAAGTGCATGAGGGTGTTATGGAAACCAAAGATCTGATTGTGATAGGCGGTGGCATCAACGGTGCCGGTATTGCGGTTGATGCCGCAGGACGCGGTTTATCCGTGCTGATGCTGGAAGCTAACGACCTCGCCTGCGCGACGTCGTCCGCCAGCTCCAAGCTGATCCACGGTGGCCTGCGCTACCTGGAACACTACGAATTCCGCCTGGTCAGCGAAGCGCTGGCCGAACGTGAAGTGCTGCTGAAAATGGCCCCGCATCTGGCGATCCCGATGCGCTTCCGCCTGCCCCATCGCCCGCACCTGCGTCCGGCGTGGATGATCCGCATCGGCCTGTTTATGTACGATCATCTGGGCAAACGCACCAGCCTGCCGGGTTCGAACGGTTTGCGTTTTGGCTCAGAATCGGTCCTTAAGCCGGAAATCGTGCGCGGTTTCGAATATTCCGACTGTTGGGTGGACGATGCGCGTCTGGTGCTGGCGAATGCGCAGATGGTCGAGAAGAAAGGCGGCGAGGTGAAAACCCGGACCCGCGCGACCGCCGCACGCCGCGAAAACGGCCTGTGGATTGTGGAAGCAGAAGACATTGATACCGGCGAGAAATTCAGCTGGAAAGCGCGCGGCCTGGTGAACGCCACCGGCCCGTGGGTGAAGCAGTTCTTCGACGACGGAATGCACCTGCCTTCACCGTACGGCATTCGCCTGATCAAGGGCAGCCACATTGTGGTGCCGCGCGTGCATACCCAGAAGCAGGCGTACATTCTGCAAAACGAAGACAAGCGCATCGTGTTTGTGATCCCGTGGATGGACGAGTTCTCCATCATCGGCACCACCGACGTGGAGTACAAAGGCGATCCGAAAAACGTCGAGATCGACGAGAGCGAAGTGAACTACCTGCTCAAAGTGTATAACGCACACTTTAAGAAACAGCTGTCACGGGATGACGTGGTCTGGACCTACTCCGGCGTGCGTCCGCTGTGCGATGATGAGTCTGACTCACCGCAGGCCATCACCCGCGACTATACGCTCGATATCCACGACGTAGACGGTCAGGCACCGCTGCTGTCGGTGTTTGGCGGCAAGCTCACCACCTACCGCAAGCTGGCCGAGCACGCGCTGGAAAAACTGGCGCCGTACTACAAGGGCATTGGCCCGGCGTGGACCAAAGAGGCGGTACTGCCCGGTGGAGATATCGGCGGAAACCGCGACGATTACGCCGCGAAGCTGCGCCGTCGCTTCCCGTTCATTACCGAAGGGATGGCGCGCCACTATGCCCGCACCTACGGCAGCAATACCGAGCTGTTCCTGGGAGAGGCAAAAGAGATTGCGGATCTGGGCGAGCATTTCGGCCACGAGCTGTATGAAGCCGAGCTGCGCTACCTGGTCGAGCACGAATGGGTTCGCCGCCTGGACGATGCCATCTGGCGTCGTACTAAAGAAGGGATGTGGCTGAACGCCGAGCAGCAGTCTCGCGTGGCGCAGTGGTTACTGCAAAATGCGGGAAAGCGTGAGCTTTCGCTGGCGTCTTGATGCGATCGGTGCGGGCTGATGCCCTCACCCTGACCCTCTCCCACAGGGAGAGGGAACAAACACTAACAACGGCAACCGAGGTTGCCGTTTTGCTTTTACAACCTCACCGGATCAATATGCCAGATCGTCTCGGCATACTCCTTGATGGTCCTGTCAGAAGAGAAATACCCCATGTTGGCGATGTTATGCATCGCCGCGCTGGTCCATTTCTCCTGCTGGCGGTATAGCTCATCCACCTTATCCTGGCAGTCCACGTAGCTGCGATAATCCGCCAGCACCTGGTAGTGGTCGCCAAAGTTAATCAGCGAATCCACCAGATCGCGATAACGGCCCGGCTCGTCGGGGCTGAACACGCCGGTCGCAATCTGCGTCAGAACCTGACGTAGCTCTTCATCCCCTTCATAGAACTCACGCGGCGAGTAACCTTTCCTGCGCAGCGCCTCCACCTCTTCCGTGGTGTTACCGAAGATGAAGATATTCTCTTCCCCGACGTGCTCCAGCATTTCGACGTTCGCCCCGTCCAGGGTGCCGATGGTCAGCGCTCCGTTAAGGGCAAACTTCATGTTACTGGTGCCGGACGCTTCCGTGCCCGCCGTGGAAATCTGCTCAGAGAGATCCGCCGCCGGGATGATCAGCTGCGCCAGGCTGACGCTGTAGTTCGGGATGAACACCACCTTCAGCTTGTCGCCAATATCCGGATCCTGGTTCACCACCTTCGCCACGTCGTTGATGAGGTGAATGATGTGCTTCGCCATGTAGTAGGCGGAAGCCGCCTTACCGGCGAAGATCTTCACGCGCGGCACCCACTCGGCGGTTGGATCGGCCTTAATGCGATTGTAGTGGGTGATCACGTGCAGCACGTTCATCAGCTGACGCTTGTACTCGTGGATGCGTTTGATCTGCACGTCGAACAGCGCTTTCGGGTTTGCCACCACGTTGAGGTGCATCGCCAGCCAGACCGCCAGACGTTTTTTGTTCCGCAGCTTAGCTTCCCGCACGGCTTTATTCACCGTCGGGAAATCAATGTGCTGCTTAAGCTCGCTCAGCTGGCTCAAATCGGTACGCCAGGTGCGGCCGATATTCTCATCCAGCACGTCGGACAGCGGCTGGTTCGCCAGCGCCAGCCAGCGGCGCGGCGTGACGCCGTTGGTGACATTGCAGAAGCGCGTCGGGAAGATCTTCGCGAAGTCGGCGAACAGCGACTGCACCATCAGGTTTGAGTGGAGCTCAGACACCCCGTTCACCTTGTGGCTGATCACCACCGCCAGCCAGGCCATACGCACGCGACGGCCGTTGGATTCATCAATAATCGAGGCTCGGCTCAGCAGGCCGGTATCGTTCGGATACTGCTCCTGCAGTGTCTTGAGGAAATAGTCGTTGATCTCAAAGATAATCTGCAGATGGCGCGGCAGGATTTTGCCGAGCATATCCACCGGCCACGTCTCCAGCGCTTCGCTCATCAGCGTGTGGTTGGTGTAGGAGAACACCTGACACGTCACCTCAAACGCGTCGTCCCAGCTGAACTTATGCTCGTCGATCAGCAGGCGCATCAGTTCAGGAATGGAGAGCACCGGGTGGGTGTCGTTAAGGTGAATCGCCGTTTTCTCCGCCAGGTTGGCGTAGGTTTTGTGCAGCTGATGGTGGCGACTGAGGATGTCCTGAATCGTCGCGGAGACGAGGAAATACTCCTGACGCAGGCGCAGCTCGCGGCCGGAATAGGTGGAGTCATCCGGGTACAGGACGCGGGAGACGTTCTCAGAGTGGTTTTTATCTTCCACCGCCGCAAAGTAGTCGCCCTGGTTAAATTTACCGAGGTTGATCTCGCTGCTGGCCTGGGCGTTCCACAGGCGCAGCGTGTTGGTGGCGTCAGTGTCGTAGCCGGGGATGATCTGATCATAGGCCACGGCGAGGATCTCTTCAGTTTCTACCCAGCGGGACTTTTTCCCTTCCTGCTGGATACGCCCGCCAAAGCGCACTTTGTAGCGCGTGTTGTGGCGTTTGAACTCCCACGGGTTGCCGTACTCCAGCCAGTAGTCAGGGGACTCTTTCTGACGACCATCGACGATGTTCTGTTTGAACATGCCGTAGTCATAGCGAATACCGTAGCCGCGGCCCGGCAGCGCCAGCGTCGCCAGCGAGTCGAGGAAGCAGGCGGCGAGACGCCCCAGCCCCCCGTTGCCCAGCCCCGGGTCGTTCTCTTCGTCAATCAGCTCTTCTAAATCCAGCCCCATCTCTTCCAGCGCGGTTTTGACGTCGTCGTAGATACCGAGCGACAGCAGCGCGTTAGAGAGGGTGCGGCCAATCAAAAATTCCATCGACAGGTAATAAACCTGCCGCGTCTCCTGCGAAAGCTGAGCGCGGTTTGAGCGCAGCCAGCGTTCGACCATGCGGTCACGCACCGCAAACAGCGTGGCGTTCAGCCACTCGTGCTTGTTGGCAATGACCGGGTCTTTCCCGATGGTGAACATCAGCTTGTAGGCGATGGAGTGCTTTAACGCCTCAACGCTGAGCGTGGGTGAAGAGTAGCTAAATGGAGCGTTCATATCAGTAACTTCGCCTCGTTACATCAAGCGTTGATAGAGATCGCGGTACGACTGCGCCGCAACGTGCCAGCTAAAGTCCATGGACATCGCCTGACGCTGTACGTAACGCCAAAGGGATGGACGGGACCACAAGACGAAAGCACGCCGAATCGCCCGAAGCAGCGACCAGGCATTACTGTCTTCAAAGACAAACCCGCTGGCAATACCGTCCGCCAGGTTTTCCAGAGAGCTATCCGACACCGTATCCGCCAGCCCGCCCGTGCGGCGCACCAGCGGCAGCGTGCCGTATTTCAGGCCGTAGAGCTGCGTCAGGCCGCAGGGTTCGAAACGGCTCGGCACCAGAATCACGTCCGCGCCGCCCATGATTCGGTGCGAAAACGCTTCGTGATAGCCAATCTGCACGCCCACCTGCCCCGGATGTTCCGCAGCGGCGGCGAGGAAACCCTCCTGCAGCACCGGATCGCCCGCGCCGAGCAGCGCCAGCTGTCCGCCCTGCTCCAGTAAACCGGGCAGCGCTTCCAGCACCAGATCCAGCCCTTTCTGGCTGGTCAGGCGGCTGACCACCGCAAACAGCGGCACCTTGTCGTTGACCTTCAGCCCCATCGCAATCTGCAGCTGGCGTTTGTTTTCGGCTTTGTCTTCCACCGAGTCGCGGCCATAGCGCGCCGCCAAAAGGAGATCGGTTTCCGGGCTCCAGATCTGTTCATCCACGCCGTTCAGAATGCCCGACAGGCGGCCTTCGCGATGGCGCTGCTGCAGCAGCCCTTCCAGACCGTAGCCAAACTCCGGCTGGGTGATTTCACGCGCGTAGGTGGGGCTCACCGCCGTAATGTGATCGGCGTAGTACAGCCCGGCCTTCAGGAACGAAATTTGCCCGTTGAACTCCAGACCGTGCATGTTAAAGAACGACCATGGCAGATCGATGTCATTCATATGATGGGCGTAGTACATGCCCTGATACGCCAGGTTGTGTACCGTAAACACCGATTTTGCCGGATGCCCTTTTGCCGCCAGATATGCAGGCGCCAGCCCGGCGTGCCAGTCATGCGCATGCACTACATCCGGACGCCAGAACGGATCCAGCCCGACGGCCATCTCCGCCCCCACCCAGCCGAGCAGCGCAAAGCGCAGCACGTTGTCGGTATAAGCGAACAGGTTCGTATCGTGATACGGGCTGCCCGGTCGGTCGTACAGGTGCGGTGCGTCGATCAGGTAGATCCCTACGCCGTTGTAATGCCCAAACAGCAGGGTGATGCGTCCGGCAAACGTTTCACGGCGGGTCACGACCTTTGCATCAGGTATGCCGCGCCGGATATCCGGGAAGGCGGGCAGCAGGACTCGGGTATCCACCCCTCCGGCGATCTGCGCCGCGGGTAATGCACCCAGAACATCTGCCAGACCGCCCGTTTTTAACAACGGGAACATCTCAGAACATACGTGTAAAACCTGCATCATCGCTCCTGTTTGATCTGCAGCTTCCGCAACATTTCCCGTGTGACTAACACGATCCCCTCTTCAGAACGGTAGAAGCGACGCGCGTCTTCTTCCGCGTTTTCACCAATCACCATTCCCTCAGGAATGACGCAGGCCCGGTCGATCACGCAGCGACGCAGACGACACGAACGCCCTACCCAGACATCCGGCAGCAGGACTGCCGAATCGATATTACAGAATGAGTTTATACGCACGCGGGGGAACAACACCGACTGCACCACCACCGAACCGGAGATAATGCACCCGCCGGAGACCAGCGAGTTCAGCGTCATGCCGTGGCTGCCGGAGCGGTCCTGAACAAATTTCGCAGGCGGCAGGGATTCCATATGGGTACGAATCGGCCAGTTCTGGTCGTACATATCCAGCTCGGGCGTCACGGACGCCAGGTCCAGGTTGGCTTTCCAGTACGCTTCCAGCGTTCCCACATCGCGCCAGTAAGGCTCCGCATTCGGGTCGGACTGTACGCAGGACAATGGGAAAGGATGTGCATAGGCCATGCCAGCTTTGGTTATTTTAGGGATGATGTCTTTGCCGAAGTCGTGGCTGGAGTTTTCGTCTTTGTCGTCTTCTTCCAGCAGCTCATAAAGATAATCCGCATCAAAGACATAGATCCCCATGCTGGCGAGCGATTTGGTGTCATCCCCCGGCATGGTGGGCGGGTTCGCCGGTTTTTCGACGAAGTCGATAATCTTATCGTCCGCATCCACGTGCATCACGCCAAACGCCGTCGCCTCGGCAACGGGCACCGGCAGACACGCCACGGTGCATCGAGCCCCTTTTTCGACGTGGTCGATCAGCATATGCGAGTAGTCTTGCTTGTAGATGTGGTCCCCGGCGAGGATCACGATGTATTCCGCGCTGTAGCGACGAATGATGTCGAGGTTTTGGGTCACGGCATCCGCCGTGCCGCGGTACCAGTTTTCGCCGTGAACGCGCTGCTGCGCCGGGAGCAGATCGACAAACTCGTTCATCTCTTCGCTGAAGAATGACCAGCCGCGCTGGATGTGCTGCACCAGGGTGTGCGACTGATACTGCGTAATGACGCCAATGCGGCGAATGCCCGAGTTCAGGCAGTTGGAGAGCGCAAAGTCAATGATGCGAAACTTACCACCAAAGTGAACGGCCGGCTTGGCACGCTTGATGGTCAAATCTTTCAGACGGGTACCACGCCCGCCCGCGAGTATCAGGGCAACCGTTTTTAAGGGTAGCTGGCGTGCCAACATTAAGGGATCGTTCTTCTCTAATCTAACCATGACTAACTCCTTTTTTATCATCTTTGGAATACGCACACTCCGTGCGCAGGCCCGTGCCAGACAGCCATTACTACCGGATTATCCGCTCCGGCAAAGGGGGGAACGGCTCGCCACTCCCCGTCAGGTAAAACAATCTCCGCGACGTCGTCCGTCGCGTTCAGCGTCACCAGCCACTTATCCGAGAGCAGAATTTGCAGACAGGTGATGCCGTGTTGCCACTCTTGCGCGCTCAACGGTTGCGCGTCTTTATTCAGCCAGCGAACGTTGCCGTCGCCCTCTTCCCACCAGCGGTCGGCGGTAAGGGCGGGGATCTGCTGGCGAAGGTGGATCAGCGCCGCGGTGAAATGGGTCAACCCACTGTTCGCCTCCCCCCAGTCGAGCCAGGTCAGGGTGTTGTCCTGACAATAGGCGTTGTTGTTGCCGTGCTGGCTATGGCCGTGCTCGTCGCCCGCCAGCAGCATCGGCGTGCCCTGCGACAGTAAAAGCGTCGTCAGCAGCGCATGAACGCTGGCGCGTCGCCGCTCGATCACATCCAGACTTCCGCCTAATCCTTCTATACCATGATTGAAGCTATGGTTATTGTTAGTGCCATCGCGATTCTCTTCGCCGTTGGCCTCATTGTGTTTCTGATTGAAACAAACGCAGTCGCGCAGCGTAAAACCGTCGTGCGCCGTCACCAGGTTGACGGTGGCCGACGGACGTTTGCCGTCGCGCTTAAAGAGATCGCTGGAGCCGGCAAAGCGCCCGGCAAATTCGCCCAGTGACAGATCGCGCGCCAGCCAGAAGCGGCGGATGGCATCACGGTAGTGGTCGTTCCACTCGGCAAACAGCGGCGGGAAGTTCCCCACCTGATAACCGCCGTCACCGATGTCCCACGGCTCCGCGATAAGCTTCACCTGTGAAAGCACCGGACAGTTTTTGATTGCCTCAAACAGAGGCGCCTGCTGGCTGAATGCCGGCGTGCGCCCCATCACGGGCGCCAGGTCGAAACGGAAACCGTCCACGTGGAACGTCTCAACCCAGTATTTCAGGCACTCGTACGCGTAATGCGTGACCGCCGGGTGACTGAGGTTGAGGGTGTTACCGCAGCCGGTCCAGTTCTCGTAATCGCCGTCGTCCCTGATCCAATAATAGCTACGGTTATCGATTCCGCGCTGTGAGAGCGTTGGGCCGTCAAGATCGCTTTCCGCACTGTGGTTCAGCACCACGTCCAGAATGACCTCAATTCCCGCGGCGTGGAGCGCCTTCACCGCGTCGCGAAACTCATCCCGCGCCTTCTCCGGATGCGCGGCATAGCGCGGTTCCAGGGCGAACATCGCCAGCGGGTTGTAGCCCCAGTAGTTGCTCAGCCCCAGGCGCTGCAGGCGCGGCTCGCTGGCGAAATGCGCCACGGGCAGCAGCTCCAGGGCCGTGATGCCCAAATGCTTCAGGTAAGCGACCATCGTCGGATGCCCAAGCGCCTGATAGGTGCCGCGCATCTCTTTGGGGATCGACGGGTGCAGGTAGGTCAGCCCTTTGACGTGCGCTTCATAAATGACGGTGTTGCCCCACGGCGTGCGCGGCGGGGCATCGTCTTCCCAGTCGTAGAGATCGTGCACCACCACGCTTTTTGGCGCGACGGGCGCGCTGTCGCGGTGGTCGGGCTCGCCGTAGCCGACGTGGAACAGCGGGTCGTCTTTAAACTCGCCGTCCACGCGGTGCGCGCACGGGTCAATCAATAGCTTCGCCGGGTTAAACCAGTGCCCCTGAGAGGGCTCCCACGGGCCGTGTACGCGAAAACCGTAGTGCATCCCCGGACGCCCGCCCGACAGGTAACCGTGCCAGATGTCTCCCGTGCGGGACGGTAAATCGTAACGGTGCTCGTTACCCTCCCCGTCAAACACGCAGAGCTCCACCCGCTCCGCGTGAGCAGAAAAGAGCGTGAAGTTCACCCCCTTTCCGTCATAGCTCGCGCCGAGCGGTTCGGGTTTACCTGCCGTAAGCTGCGTCATTCTCCCTCCCGCATCAGCCAGATGGTGCCAAGCGGCGGCAGCGTCAGGCTCAGGGAGTTTGGTCGCCCGTGGCTTTCGACGGCATCGCTCTGCACCAGCCCGCCGTTGCCGGCGTTGCTGCCGTGGTAGTGCATGGAATCGGTATTCAGTATCTCGCGCCATTTGCCCGGCTGGTTAATGCCGAAGCGGTAGTGTTCACGCGGCACAGGCGTGAAGTTGCTGGCGACGATAATCTCGTTGCCCGCTTTATCGCGACGCACAAAGACAAACACCGAGCGCTCGTGATCGTCCACCACCAGCCACTCAAAGCCGTACGGGTCGAAGTCCAGCTCGTGCAGCGCTTTGTGGTGGCGGTAGGTCAGATTCAGGTCGCGCACCAGACGCTGCACACCGTGGTGCCAGTTGTCGCCGCCTTCCAGCAGGTGCCAGTCGAGGCTTGAGTCGTGGTTCCACTCGCGCCCCTGGGCGAACTCATTGCCCATAAACAGCAGTTTTTTACCCGGGAAGGCAAACATCCAGCCGTAGTAGGCGCGCAGGTTGGCAAACTTCTGCCACGCGTCGCCGGGCATGCGGTCGAGAATGGATTTTTTGCCGTGCACCACTTCATCGTGCGACAGCGGCAGCATGAAGTTTTCGGTGTAGTTGTAGAGCAGCCCGAAAGTGAGCTTATCGTGGTGATACTGACGATAAACCGGGTCGAGCTTCATGTAGTCGAGGGTGTCGTGCATCCAGCCCAGGTTCCACTTATACCAGAATCCCAGGCCGCCTGATGACGGTGGGCGGGAGACGCCTGCAAAGTCCGTCGACTCTTCCGCCATGGTCACGGCGCCGTCCACCTGCTCGCCAATAATGCGGTTGGTATTGCGCAGGAACTCAATCGCTTCCAGGTTTTCACGGCCGCCGTACTCGTTCGGGATCCACTCGCCCTCTTTGCGGCTGTAGTCGCGGTAGATCATCGAGGCCACCGCATCCACGCGCAGGGCGTCAATGCCAAATCGCTCGATCCAGTACAGCGCATTCCCGACCAGGTAGTTCGCGACTTCACGGCGCCCGTAGTTGTAGATCAGCGTGTTCCAGTCCTGGTGATAGCCTTCGCGCGGGTCGCTGTGCTCGTACAGCTTCGTGCCGTCAAACTCTGCCAGCGCAAAATCGTCCGACGGGAAATGGCCCGGCACCCAGTCGAGGATCACGTTCAGCCCGGCGGCGTGCGCGGCATCAATGAAATAGCGGAAGTCATCCCGCGTGCCGAAGCGGCGAGTCGGGGCGTACAACCCGGTGGGCTGATAGCCCCAGCTGCCGTCGAACGGATGCTCGTTAACCGGCAGCAGTTCGAGGTGGGTAAAGCCCATCCATTTGGCGTACGGCACCAGTTGGTCGGCGAGCTCCCGATAGCTGAGCCAGAAGTTGTTATCGGTGTGGCGGCGCCAGGAGCCGAGATGCACTTCATAAACGGAGATCGGCGCATCAAAGCGGTTAGCCTGCTTACGCTCCTCCGTCTGGACGACCTTCTCCGGCAGGCCGCAAATCAGCGACGCGGTATCCGGGCGCATCTGCGCCTCGAAGGCATACGGGTCGGCTTTAATGCGCAGCTTGCCGTGGGCGTCGATCATTTCGAATTTATAGAGCTGGCCGTTGTGCGCCCCGGGGATAAACAGCTCCCAGATGCCCGTCTCACGGCGCAGGCGCATCGGGTGGCGGCGACCGTCCCAGTAGTTGAACTGCCCGACAACGGAGACGCGCTGGGCGTTAGGCGCCCACACGGCAAACCGCGTACCGGTAATTCCGTCCATAGTATCCGCATGGGCACCCAGCGTTTCATAAGGGCGAAGATGCGTGCCTTCGGAGAGCAGCCAGGCATCCATCTCTTTCAGCAGAGGGCCAAAGCTGTAGGGATCGTCGATCAGGTTTTGCTGGCCGTGCCAGATTACGGCGAGCTGATAGCGAAAGGGGTTTTTACGGCGGGGCATGACGCCCGAGAAAAAGCCGCGCGAGTCGAGGCACTCCAGGTTGCCCACCTTGCGGCCGGTTTTGGGCTCGATGACCCACACTTCGGTGGCATCCGGTAACAACGCCCGGACTTCCAGCCCGGCCTCTGTATGGTGCATCCCCAGCACGGAAAAGGGGTCGGCAAAGTGACCCGCAATAAGCGCATTAATCACGTCTCTATCCACACGATCGGACATGGTATTCATCCTGTTTTTTATGTCGTCCTTTTTTAGCGCCTGGGACGACTTTAATGTGACCTGAACGGGCATCCACTTAGTCCCGTCCTAACCTCAGGTAAGAAATGACTCTTCCTTAAAGCATAGCCAACGCTCTACACGACTCCTGATAAAAATAAGACATACGCGCGTTACTCCATGTATTACGCAAAAAAAAGGGGGTGAAAATCACCCCCGGTAGTTAACAAATTATTACGCCAGCTGACGCAGCATGCGGCGCAGCGGCTCGGCGGCTCCCCACAGGAGCTGGTCGCCGACGGTGAACGCGGAGAGGTACTCCGGCCCCATGTTTAGCTTGCGCAGACGGCCAACCGGCGTGGTCAGCGTGCCGGTAACGGCTGCCGGGGTCAGCTCACGCATGGTGATATCGCGATCGTTTGGCACCACTTTCGCCCACGGGTTGTGCGCGGCCAGCAGCTCTTCCACGGTCGGAATAGACACATCTTTTTTCAGTTTAATGGTGAAGGCCTGGCTGTGGCAGCGCAGCGCGCCGATACGCACGCACAGACCGTCAACCGGGATCGCCGACGCGGTATTGAGGATTTTGTTGGTCTCGGCCTGGCCTTTCCACTCTTCGCGGGTCTGACCGTTATCCAGCTGTTTGTCGATCCACGGGATCAGGCCACCGGCCAGCGGTACGCCAAAGTTATCCACCGGCAGCTCGCCGCTGCGGGTCAGCTCGGTCACTTTACGTTCGATATCAAGAATAGCGGACGCCGGGTTTGCCAGCTCGGCCGCAACGCTGTGGTGCAGCTGGCCCATCTGGGTCAGCAGCTCGCGCATGTGACGCGCGCCGCCGCCGGACGCGGCCTGGTAGGTCGCCACGGAGACCCACTCCACCAGATCCTGCGCGAACAGGCCGCCGAGGGACATCAGCATCAGGCTGACGGTGCAGTTACCGCCGACAAAGGTTTTCACGCCGTTATTCAGGCCGTCGGTGATGACACCCTGGTTAACCGGGTCGAGAATAATAATGGCATCGTCTTTCATACGCAGCGAAGAGGCTGCGTCAATCCAGTAGCCCTGCCAGCCGCTTTCACGCAGCTTTGGATAGATTTCGTTGGTATAATCGCCGCCCTGGCAGGTCACAATAATATCAAGTGCCTTCAGCGCCTCCAGATCGTAAGCATCCTGCAACGTGCCTGTGGTACCACCAAAGGACGGAGCAGCCTGGCCGAGCTGAGAAGTGGAGAAGAAGACCGGGCGGATAGCGTCGAAATCGCGCTCTTCAACCATGCGTTGCATGAGTACAGAGCCGACCATACCGCGCCAGCCGATAAAACCAACGTTTTTCATAGCATTTTTTTCCTGCTGAGGGTGTGTGCTGATTGTGCAAGCCAGTATTGAACTGGGATATGCTTCACATTACAAAATGCTGCCAAAGTCGCAAGCGAAATTAATCGATGATTGCCCGGCAATCAGAAATACAGCTAATTATCATAATAACCATAGAGAGTTTCAGGGATAATTTACATGAGTGAAATCATTTCAGCAGCGGTTTTATTGATCCTGATAATGGATCCACTGGGCAACCTGCCAATCTTCATGTCGGTGCTGAAGCACACCGAGCCAAAGCGTCGCCGGGCGATCATGATCCGCGAGCTGCTTATTGCCCTGCTGGTGATGTTTATCTTCCTGTTTGCTGGTGAAAAAATCCTCGCCTTCCTGAACCTGCGTGCCGAAACCGTTTCGATTTCCGGCGGGATTATTCTGTTCCTGATCGCTATTAAGATGATTTTCCCGAGCGCGGAAGGCAGCAGCAGCGGCCTGCCCGCGGGTGAAGAGCCGTTTATTGTGCCGCTGGCGATTCCCCTCGTCGCCGGGCCGACGATTCTGGCGACGCTGATGCTGCTGTCGCACCAGTATCCGAACCAGATGAGCCATCTGGTGATTGCCCTGCTGATCGCCTGGGGCGGGACGTTTATTATCCTGCTGCAGTCGTCCCTGTTCCTGCGCCTGCTGGGTGAGAAAGGGGTGAACGCGCTGGAGCGTCTGATGGGGCTGATTCTGGTAATGATGGCGACGCAGATGTTCCTGGACGGAATCAGGGCGTGGATGAAAGGATGACTTTCTCCCTCTCCCCGTGGGAGAGGGCCGGGGTGAGGGCATCAGGCCGCAGAGGACAGCCCACCTACCCCTTACGAATTAAATACCGGTACGGCAGCGCCTCGGTCTGCTGTGCCACCAGCTCATGCTCCATAAAGGTACAAAAGCCGGGAATATCGCGCGTGGTGGCCGGGTCGTCGGCAATAATCAGCAGCGTTTCACCCGTCTGCATGTTGCGCACGGTTTTGCGTACCATCATTACCGGCTCCGGGCAGCGAAGGCCCTGGGCATCAAGGGTGTGGTCTGGGCTGGAAAACAGGTCGGTCATGATCTTCTCGGTCAGGTAAAAACGGCTGTAGTTTACGCCCCGGCGCGGGCAATGCAAACCAGGTTAACGATTGCGCAAAAACTAACCATTGCAATGTCCAGCCAAAGCAGTATCATGCTGCGGTTTTTATTGGGTTCCCTCACCCCAACGTATAAAAAGGTCACAATATGACGCAGTTCTCTGAATCACAGCGCGTAAAAGCGTTGTTCTGGCTTTCGCTTTTTCACCTGCTGGTGATCACCTCCAGCAACTATCTGGTGCAGCTCCCGATCTCCATTTTTGGTTTTCATACCACCTGGGGCGCGTTCAGTTTTCCGTTTATTTTCCTCGCCACCGATCTTACCGTGCGTATCTTTGGCGCACCGCTGGCGCGCCGCATTATTTTTGCGGTCATGCTTCCGGCGCTGTTCATTTCATACGTGGTGTCATCCCTGTTTTATATGGGAAGCTGGCAGGGCGTTGAGGCATTAACCCACTTCAACCTGTTTGTTGCCCGTATCGCTGCCGCAAGCTTTATGGCCTACGCGCTGGGGCAAATCCTCGACGTGCACGTGTTTAACCGCCTGCGTCAGAATCACCGTTGGTGGATGGCACCCACCGCCTCCACGCTGTTCGGTAACGTGAGCGATACGCTAGCCTTCTTCTTCATCGCCTTCTGGCGCAGCCCGGATGCGTTCATGGCCGAACACTGGATGGAAATCGCGCTGGTGGACTACTGCTTCAAGGTGCTCATCAGCATTGTGTTCTTCCTG
Organism: Enterobacter asburiae; assembly: GCA_011754535.1. NCBI lineage: Bacteria > Pseudomonadati > Pseudomonadota > Gammaproteobacteria > Enterobacterales > Enterobacteriaceae > Enterobacter > Enterobacter asburiae. Next base: position 4,488,135 of record JAAQVN010000001.1, read on the forward strand.
CCGATGTACGGCGTGCTGCTGAATATGCTGCTGAAAAGGCTGGCAGATAAATCTGAAATCACGGCATTGCAGGCTGGTTAAGGGTTCGCTTTATCAGTTGTGATAAGATGGACGAATGAGCCGCTATGGCCGTTTATCGAAAGGAAGAAGTCAATGCGCAATCTGGTTAAATATGTCGGGATTGGCCTGCTGGTTGTGGGTCTTGCAGCCTGTGATAACAGCGACACGAAAACGCCTGCTCAGGGCGCGTCCGCAGAGAGCAACGCGACCGGTCAACCGGTGAATCTGATGGATGGCAAACTCAGTTTCTCTCTGCCAGCCGATATGACTGACCAGAGCGGCAAGCTGGGCACCCAGGCGAATAATATGCACGTATACTCCGACGCAACCGGCCAGAAAGCGGTCATTGTGATTGTGGGCGACGACACCAGCGAAGATCTGGCCGTCCTGTCCAAACGTCTGGAAGACCAGCAGCGCGGCCGCGATCCGCAGCTGCAGGTGGTGACCAATAAATCCATTGAGCTGAAAGGCCATAAGCTGCAACAGCTGGACAGCATCATCTCCGCAAAAGGCCAGACCGCTTACTCTTCTGTGGTGCTGGGTAAGGTGGATAACAAACTGCTGACCCTGCAGATCACCCTGCCAGCGGAAGACCAGCAGAAAGCGCAGACGGCTGCTGAAAACATCATTAACACCATCGTGATCCAGTAACCTTTCACGACGATGACGTGGCCTCCGGTGCCTGCACCGGAGGCCATTTTTTTAGCCGCCACGTCAGCAGTAAGGCAAGAATCACCAGACCTGCCGCGGCAATGTAGATCACCGGTACCCCCGCCCAGGCCATCACCAGCCCTGCCAGCGGCCCGGTAATGCCCAACGACATATCCATAAACACCGTATAGGTCGCCAGAGCCGCCCCCTGGTTCTGCTGCGGCACCGCTTTCACCGCCACCACCCCCAGCGCCGGGAAGACCAGTGAAAAACCCGCCCCTGCAAGGAAGACGCCAATTTTCGCCATCCAGGGTGCGCTGGCTATGCCGGTTAACAGCAGCCCGACAATCTCAACCGCAAAACAGATCATCGCCACATTCAGCCCGCCCAGGCGGTTGATACTGTTCGGGAAAAGCAGGCGTGCGCCAACAAACGCACCGCTAAAGAGGGTTAATGCAAAGGCCGCGCCCTCCCAGCCTTTGGCGTCGTAAAAGAGGGTAATGAAGGTTGCAATTACGCCGAAGCCGGTGGTCGCCAGGGCCAGCGCCATACCGTACGGCCAGACGCGCCCCAGCACGGCCCGAAACGGCAGCGGCTTGCCCTTGCTGGCCCTCACTTTCGGGCGCGGCAGCGCAAACAGTATCGCCACAAGCGCGACCGCCATAATGGTGAGCGACAATCCATACAGCCCGCCAAAGGCATAACAGGCCACGCCAAGCGGCGCGCCGAGCGCCATCGCGCCGTAGGTGACAACCCCGTTCCAGGAGATCACCCGGCCAATGTGCGTCGCACCTACAACCCCAACGCCCCACAGCGTCGAGCCGGTTCCCGCCAGGCTTTGCCCAATGCCGAGTATGACGCGGCCCAGGCAAAGCAGCGCCAGGCTAGCCAGCGGCCAGGCGCCGGCAGCAGCAGCCAGCAGATAGCTCAGGCCGCTCAGGAAACAGACGCATAATCCCACCACCACGATGCTTTTAGGACCAAACAGGTCGGCGTAGCGCCCGGCGTGAGGGCGGCTCAGGAGCGTGGCGAAATACTGCAGGCTGATGACCAGCCCCGCCCAGAACGCGCTAAAACCCATCACGTCATGGACATAGCCCGGCAGAACCGCCAGCGGCAGGCCGATCGTCAGGTAACTGGCAAAGTTGAAAATAACGACGGAAACGATACGCAGATTGAGGCGCAATCCGCTCAGCGCCGGTTCGGCGGCAGCTTCGGGCATGGGGGTTTACCTGAATTTTTTGCAACAGTGTTTCACTATTACCACGGCGCAATAAGAAAATCAGCCCCGACTTTCAGATTATCGGCGCCAGACGAAGCGGCCCCCAGGCACTACACTTATCGGGTCATCATCTTAAGGAACGCGCATGTTAGCTCCCCAGCCCGATAAAGCAGGACTCCACATCTTATTAAAGCTCGCCTGTCTGGTGGTTATTCTTGCGGGCATTCATGCTGCCGCTGACATTATCGTCCAGCTCCTGCTGGCCCTGTTTTTTGCCATTGTTCTGAATCCGCTGGTGACCTGGTTTTTACGCCGGGGCGTGAGCCGTCCGGTGGCCATCACCATCGTGGTTATCGTGATGCTGATTGGCCTGACGGCGCTCTTCGGGGTACTGGCGGCCTCGCTGAGCGAGTTCTCCACCATGTTGCCGCAGTACAATAAAGAGCTGACGCGTAAAATCGTCGCGCTGCAGGAGATGATGCCTTTTCTTAACCTGCATATTTCGCCTGAACGGATGCTGCGCAGGATGGATTCCGAGAAGGTCATGACCTACGCCACCACGCTGATGACCGGTCTTTCCGGCGCGATGGCCAGCATACTGCTGCTGGTCATGACGGTAGTGTTCATGCTGTTCGAAGTCCGCCACGTCCCCTATAAGCTGCGCTTTGCTTTAAATAACCCGCAAATACACATTGCCGGCCTACACCGCGCCTTAAAGGGGGTCTCCAAATATCTGGCGCTGAAAACGCTGCTCAGCGTCTGGACCGGCATTATCGTCTGGCTGGGGCTGATGCTGATGGACGTACAGTTCGCGCTGATGTGGGGGGTGCTGGCGTTTCTGCTGAACTACGTGCCGAATATTGGCGCGGTGCTTTCCGCCGTGCCGCCAATGATCCAGGCGTTTCTGTTTAACGGTTTCTACGAATGCATGTTGGTCGGGGCGCTCTTCCTCGTCGTGCATATGGTGCTGGGCAACATTCTTGAACCGCGCATGATGGGGCACAGGCTGGGCATGTCGACGCTGGTAGTGTTTTTATCGTTGCTGATTTGGGGATGGCTGCTGGGCCCGGTCGGCATGCTGCTGTCGGTCCCGCTGACCAGCGTATGTAAAATCTGGATGGAAACCACCAAAGGGGGCAGCAAGCTGGCGATCCTGCTGGGGCCAGGGCGGCCAAAAAGCCGGTTACCAGGGTAACTTGGCTATGTCATCAGGCTTAGACCGTCAATAGAACGCCTTAATTACCGCGACGCTCACCGTCGCGGTATTTTTATTTGCTTTAAGGCATATGCTCCCGTTTTTATTCACCTCACCCACATTTCGCTTTAACGCAAATTAAAAAAAACGGAATGATTAATTATTTTGCGTGATATTATACCCTGCCTTAGCGTCAACCTAATGCAAACATTAATATTGATTAAAAAAGACACCTGACTTAATCCGTAGGTCTGGTGATGCTTATTTGTAAAAAACACTACCTTTAATTGTTATTATTGATATGGAGTTGTTGATGAAAAAGATCGTTAAATGGTGCGCTGCTGCAGTATTCGTTGGCGCTCTGGCTGGTTGTGCGCGTACCGCCCCAATCGCTCAGGTTCACTCTGTCGTGAGCGCAGGTCATACTGCCGATCAGGTGAAAACGGCAATTTTGAAAGCAGGCCAGAAGCGTGACTGGATCATGACGGAAGCGGGCCCGGGCGTTATTAAGGGGCGTCTGCAGGCACGCGATCACTCGGTCCAGGTACGTATTCCCTACTCTGCGACAAGCTATTCAATTAATTACGAAAGTAGCCTGAACCTGAAAGCGGCAGACGGTAAAATTCACAAAAATTATAACCGCTGGGTGAACAACCTCGACCACGATATTCAGCTGAATCTCTCTGCGGGTGCCGCGCTGTAATATTTTTCTAAAGTCGGGCCGGACATGGCCCGATAACCTCATTTCTTGCCCTGAAAGGTTACGCAACAATGTACGAAAAGGACACGCTCAGCGCCCTGGATGCCATTACCGAAGCGCAACGCATCGCTTTTGCTCCGATGTTATTTCAGACCGCGCTTTGTCTGCGTAACTCGGGTGTCCTCGCCTGGCTCGATAAACAGGGTAATAAGGGGGCGAGCCTCGAAGAAATAACCGAAAACAGTACCCTGAGCAACTATGCCGTCAGCGTATTGTTAGACATGGGATTAAGCGGGCGGATAATTACCTGGAAAGAAAGTCGTTATTTCCTGGCGAAAGTGGGCCATTTCTTACTCCACGATCCCATGACCCGCGTTAATATGGATTTCACGCAGGACGTCTGTTACCAGGGGTTATTTCACCTGGCCGACGCCCTGCAGGAAGAAAAACCGGCCGGATTATCCGTGTTTGGCGACTGGCCAACCATCTATCCGGCCTTATCCCAGCTTCCTGCCCGGGCAAAAGAGAGCTGGTTCGCCTTCGATCACTACTATTCTGACGCCGCTTTTGACGCCGCGTTGCCATATATATTCGCAAGCTCGCCGACAAAATTGTACGATGTGGGCGGAAATACGGGTAAATGGTCGTTACGCTGCTGCCGCTATGACGATAATGTTGCCGTGACGATCCTCGATCTCCCGCAGCAGATAGCGCTGGCGCAGGAAAACATCGAAAAAGCAGGTTTTTCTCATCGTATTGGATTCCATGCTGTCGATATGCTTAGTCCGGCTGCATTGCCGGGAGATGCTGACGTCTGGTGGATGAGCCAGTTTCTGGACTGTTTCTCTCCGGATCAGATTGTCGCCATGCTGACGCGCGTCGCACAGGTCATGAAGCCAGGCGCACGGTTGTGCATCATGGAGCTTTTCTGGGATGCCCAGAAATATGAAGCGGCGGCTTTCAGCCTGAATGCCACCTCGCTCTATTTCACCTGTATGGCGAATGGTAATAGCCGTTTTTACAGCGTAGAGAAGTTTTATCACTACCTGGAGAGGGCGGGCTTCTGCATTGAACAGCGGCTGGATAACCTTGGGGTAGGTCATACCCTGTTAATATGCACCAAACGTGAACAATAGCGCAGCCTGGCTGCCCGGGTGGCCCAGCCTGCCCTTTGAATACGGTATTCCGCGGACGCGCGTAGATGAAATTTTCACTGAACATTATTGACTGGCAGGCAAGAGCGCCAGGACTAAGCGATGCCGCAGAGTGGCAGGCGTGGTCGCGCCTGCAGTCGACTATAGACCCAACGGCCCCGCTTCCCCGGCTGACTGCGTTACCCATGATGACCGCGCGCCGCCTTAACTCGGGCAGTAAGCTGGCGGTGGATCTTGGTCTTGCCATGCTGCAAAGCCACGCCGTTGATGCCGTCGTCTATTCCAGCCGCCACGGCGAACTGGAGCGCAATTACCGTATTCTGCATGCGCTGGCAACCGGTCAGGCCGTCTCGCCTACCGACTTCGCCATGTCCGTGCACAACTCCGCTGTGGGCAATCTTACTATTACCGCTCGCCAGCCTGTTGTCTCGTCATCCATTTCTGCCGGGCTGGACACCTTCCAGCAGGCCCTGTGTGAAGTGCTGAGCCTGCTGCAGGCGGGCTACTCCCGCGTCTTGCTGGTGGATTTTGACGGCACGCTGCCGGAATTTTACCACCCGGCATTGCCGCCGCAGATGCCCACCTGGCCGTACGTGCTGGCGCTGGTGATTGAATCCGGCAGCGAATGGCAGTGCGAAACCCGCAGCGGCAGCACGGGCGAGGAGCCTACTCTGCCGCAAAGCCTGATGTTCCTGCAACGCTATCTCCGCGAGGAGCGGCAGTTTGTGGTGCCCGGCGAACGCCTGCTGTGGCAGTGGGCGCGCCGATGAACCGCCTGGCCGCCCGGATCAACTGGCTATGGCGTCTGGCGATGACCGGACTCTGCTTCGTGCTGTTTGGCGCGGGCGGCCTGCTGCTGTCGCTGATCTGGTTCAACCTGCTGCTGATTGTTCAGCGCGATCGCGCCAAACGCCGTAGCCTGGCGCGCCGCAGCATTGCGGCCAGCTTCCGCGTCTTCTTAACCGTTGCCCGCGGCACCGGGGTGCTGGACTATCGCATTCACAATCTTGACGCGCTTCGCGGCGATCGGGGCTGTCTGGTGGTGGCTAACCACCCAACGCTAATTGACTACGTGATTCTGGCGTCGGTGATGCCCGAAACCGACTGTCTGGTGAAGAGCGCGTTACTGCGCAATCCCTTTGTCAGCGGCGTTATCCGCGCGGCGGATTACCTGATTAACAGCGAAGCCGAGCCTCTGCTCGCTGCCAGCCGGCAGCGTCTGGCCCACGGCGACACGCTGTTAATCTTCCCGGAAGGCACGCGTACCCGGCCAGGTGAGGCTATCGCCCTCCAGCGCGGCGCGGCAAATATCGCCGTGCGCTGCCGCAGCGATCTGCGGATCGTGCTGATCCACTGCAGCGAGCACCTGCTGGATAAAAAAAGCCGCTGGTATGACGTACCGCCCGCAAAACCTGTCTTTACCGTGGATGTGCGCGATCGCGTGAACATCGACGAATTTTACGATGCAAATGAACAAGAACCGGCGCTGGCGGCAAGGCAGTTAAACCGGCATCTGGAGCATCGATTAACATCAGGCCTTCAATCTTTGTCAGGAATTAATGATGCAAGCGCTTTATCTTGAAATTAAGAATCTCATTATCACCACGCTGAATCTGGACGAGCTTACCGCAGAGGATATTGATACCGATGCCGCGCTGTTTGGCGATGGGCTGGGTCTCGACTCTATCGACGCGCTGGAGCTCGGTCTGGCGGTGAAAAACCAGTATGGCGTGGTGCTTTCTGCCGAAAGCGAGGAGATGCGCCAGCACTTCTTTTCCGTCGCCACCCTGGCGTCCTTTATCCATGCCCAACGCGCCTGAGACGTGAACTATGACCGAACAAGAAACCATTTATCAGGAAGTCTGCGGCCTTCTGATCAAACTCTTTGAAATCGACCCGCAGGACATTACGCCCGAAGCCCGTCTTTACGAAGACCTGGAGCTGGACAGCATTGATGCGGTGGACATGATTGTCCATCTGCAGAAGAAAACCGGTAAGAAAATCAAGCCGGAAACCTTCAAATCGGTTCGTACCGTTCAGGATGTGGTAGACGCCGTCGAACAGCTTCTGCGCGAAGAGTAAAACACCGTGCGTGGTGGACGGACGTTGCCGGTTATCCCCCTTCTGACGGGGCTGATGCTGCTGGCGTGGCCCTTCCTGATTGGATTTGGGCTGACGCATAACAGCCTGCCGTGGCTGCTGCCCGTGATGGCACTGCTGTTGCTGCTGCGGCTGCAACAGGCGCGGCGGAACACCGGCCCGATGCGGTATGTGGTGCAGTGCGTGGCGCTGGCGGGCATCGCGCTCTGCGCGGCAAGCTACCTGCTGAAAACCCACCAGTGGCTGCTGTTTTACCCTGTGGTCGTCAATCTTGTGATGCTGGCCGTGTTCGGGGGTTCGCTCTGGACCGCGATGCCGCTGGTCGAACGTCTGGCGCGCCTGCGTGAGCCAAATTTGCCCCCGGAGGGTGTGCGCTATACCTACAAGGTGACCCTCGTCTGGTGCGGATTTTTCATCGGCAACGGGGCGATGGCGCTGTTTACCGTCCTGCACGGTGACATGCATCTGTGGACGCTGTGGAACGGTATGGTGGCTTACATCCTGATGGGAACGCTGATGGCGACAGAGTGGCTGGTGCGTCAACGGGTGATAAAAAAAGAGATGCACAATGACTAACCCCCTTCCGCTGGGCCAGTGGTTAAACGCGCCCCGCCCTGACGACACGCCCGTCGCCTGGCTTGACGATCGTACCTGGACGCTGGGCCAGCTGCGCCACGACGTGACCCTGCTGGTCGACACCCTGCGTCAGCAGGAAGGCGAGCGCTGGGCGCTGTGCTTTGAAAACAGCTACCTGTTTATCGTTGCGCTGCTGGCCTCGCTGCATGCGGGTAAAACGCCGGTCATTCCCGGCCATAGCCGTATTTCGCTGCTTGAAGAGCAGCAGTCGCTGTTTAGCGGCGTTCTGAGCGACAGGCCCCTCGGTTACCCTGGAAAGCTGATTGTGGTGGCTTCCCGCCATCAGACGATCGCCCACTGGGTGCCCCTGCCGGATATTGCCGAAAGCCGCTTTGTTGAGCTTTTCACCTCCGGCTCCACGGGGACGCCGCGTCGGGTGGTTAAGCACATCGTCAGCCTGGATCGCGAAGCCCGCCTGCTGGCTGACCGCTTCGGCGCGCGTCTGGCTGGCTGTAGCGTTGTCGCCTCCGTCGTACCGCAACACCTGTACGGTCTGACATTCCGCATTGTATTGCCGATGGCGATGGGCCTGCCGCTGCATGCCGCGATGCTCTATTACGCAGAGCAGCTGGCCGCCCTTCCTCATGACAGGCATTACCTGTTCATCAGCAGCCCGGCGTTCCTGAAACGCCTGGATACCGAACTAGCCGCGCCGCCCGTCAGGATGCTGATTTCCGCGGGCGGAATGCTGCCCTGGCGTGACGTCTCCACCACCGCTGGCTGGCTTAACATCTGGCCGGATGAAATTTATGGCAGCACCGAAACCGGGATCCTCGCCTGGCGCCATCGCCAGGAAGATAACCTGCCGTGGCTGCCCTTCCCCGGCGTAAGTTTCCATCAGGAAGAAGAAGCGTGTCGCGTCACGTCACCACTGATCCATGAGGCTGAAGGACTCCAGTTGGACGATATCCTCCACTTCGACAGCGAGGGGCTGTTCAGCATTGCCGGTCGTCGCGGGCGGGTGGTCAAAATTGAAGAAAAGCGCATCTCGCTTAACGAAATAGAACGCCGCCTGCTGGAGCTCGACGGCGTTTGCGAAGCGGCTGCGCTGCCGGTCACGCGCGGGGGCCGCCAGGGAATCGGCGCCCTGCTGGTGCTGGATGAGGCGGTTCGTCAGCGCTGGCACCTGCAGGATAAAAAAGCGCAGGAGTTCGCCTGGCGTCGCGCTCTGCTGCCCTGGCTTGAACCGGTCGCGGTGCCGCGCTACTGGCGGATTGTGGATGAGATGCCGGTAAACAGTATGAACAAGCGTGTCTATGCGCAGTTAGAGGAGTTATTTCATGAAAATTCATGAAATTGAGCGCCATCAGGCACAGCCGGAGAAGCTGGAGATTGTTTTGCATCTCGATGCGTCTCTGTTCTGGTTTCAGGGCCATTTTGCCGTACAGCCGCTGCTGCCCGGCGTTGCGCAGCTTGACTGGGTCATGCACTACGCCACGACGTTACTGGCGCCGGGCTACCGCTTTCACAGCATTCAAAACGTGAAGTTTCAGGCCCCTCTGCTGCCGGAAACTACGGTAACGCTGGTGCTTGAGTGGCATGCCGAACGTCAGATGTTGACCTTCAGCTACCAGCGTCACGCCGGGGCGGAGCGCCATACCGCCAGCAGCGGGAAAATTCGTCTATGTCAGTGATCTTTCGCCCCTGCGTGCTGATCCCGTGCTACAACCACGGTGCCATGATCGCCAGCGTGCTGTCACGTCTCGCCCCGTTCGGCCTGCCGTGCCTGGTAGTGGATGACGGCAGCGAAGCGATCACCCGTCAGGAGCTCGAACGCCTGGCGGCGGAGCAGCCGCAGATGACGCTGATCCGTCTGGGGCAAAACGCCGGGAAAGGTGCTGCGGTCATCAGGGGGCTGGAGGAGTGCGCTCGCGCGGGCTATACCCACGCCGTGCAGGTGGATGCGGACGGCCAGCACGCCATTGAAGATATCCCCAAACTGCTGGCGCTGGCGGAGCGCCACCCGGATGCGCTGATTTCCGGCCAGCCCATTTACGATGATTCCATTCCGCGCTCGAGGCTCTACGGGCGCTGGGTCACCCACGTCTGGGTATGGATTGAGACCTTATCCCTGCAGCTTAAAGACAGCATGTGCGGCTTTCGGGTCTACCCGGTCTCGCCCACGCTGCGGCTGGCCGCGCGTGAAACGCTCGGTAAACGGATGGACTTTGACACCGAAGTGATGGTCCGTCTCTACTGGCAGGGCAACACCAGCGTCTTCCTGCCCACCCGTGTGACCTACCCGCAGGACGGGTTATCCCACTTCGACGCGTTAAAAGATAACGTGCGGATCTCCCTGATGCATACCCGGCTGTTCTTCGGCATGCTGCCCCGCATTCCCGGCCTGCTCTTCCGTCGACGCGGCCAGCACTGGGCGCAGCAGGACGAGGTCAAGGGGCTATGGGGCATGCGCCTGATGCTGCGCGTCTGGCAGTTGCTGGGGCGGCGGGCCTTTACCGTGCTGCTGTGGCCAGTGATCGGCGTCTACTGGCTTATCGCGCGTCCGGCGCGGCAGGCTTCGCGGCAGTGGATTGCACGCGTGAAGCAGGTGCTGATGCAGCGGGACATGCCTGTTCCCTCACGGCTCAACAGCTTTTTCCATTTCATGCGCTTCGGCAACGCGATGCTGGACAAAGTTGCCAGCTGGCGCGGCGAGCTGAAGTTTAATCGCGACGTGGTCTTTGCCCCCGGCGCGCGCGAAACGCTTAATATCGCGGCGCCGCAGGGCAAGCTGCTGCTGGCCTCGCATCTTGGTGACGTAGAGGCCTGCCGGGCGCTGGCCCAGCTGGACGGCAGCAAAACCATCAATGCCCTGGTCTTCAGCGAAAACGCCCGGCGCTTTAAGCAGATTATGAGCGAAATGGCGCCCCAGGCGGGCGTGAATTTAATGTCGGTCACCGACATCGGCCCGGACACCGCGATTGCCATCAAAGAGAAGCTTGAGCGCGGAGAATGGGTCGCGATTGTGGGCGACCGCATCGCGGTGAATCCGCAGCGTGGCGGCGAGTGGCGCGTGATCTGGAGCCGGTTCATGGGGCAGCCCGCGCCGTTCCCTCAGGGGCCGTTTATCCTGGCCTCGATTCTCCGCTGCCCGGTGGTGCTGATTTTTGCCCTGCGCCAGCAGGGCAAGCTCGTCCTGCACGGCGAACCGTTTGCCGACCCGCTGATCCTGCCGCGCGGGGAACGCCAGCAGGCGCTGCAGGATGCCGTCGATCGCTACGCGCAGCGGCTGGAGCATTACGCCCTGATGTCGCCGCTCGACTGGTTTAATTTTTTCGATTTCTGGCATCTGCCAGAGTCCAGAGAGAAGGAGTAAAGGGTGCTGACCGATCCCCGCTTTACGACTGAAGTCGAGATCACCGTTCCGTTCCACGACGTCGATATGATGGGCGTGGTCTGGCACGGTAACTATTTCCGCTACTTTGAGATCGCCCGCGAGGCGCTGCTCAATCAGTTTGACTATGGCTATCGCCAGATGAAGGCCTCCGGCTACGTCTGGCCCGTCGTCGACACCCGGGTGAAATACCGCGATGCGGTGACCTTTGAGCAGCGTATTCGCGTCCGCGCGCAGATTGAAGAGTATGAAAACCGGCTGCGCATTGCCTATCAAATTTTCGATGCGCAGACCGGCAAGCGCACCACCACCGGGTACACCATCCAGGTGGCGGTGGAAGAAGCCACCCGCGAAATGTGCTTTGTCAGCCCGGCAATACTGTTTGAACGAATGGGAGTAACACCATGAAATGGTTGCCTTTGCTGGCGCTGATCGTCAGCCCGCTGGTCAGTGCCGTGACGCTGGATGAACTGCAGCAGCGGTTTACCGAGCAGCCCGTGGTGCGCGCGCACTTCGAACAGGTTCGCACGATAAAAGATATGCCGCAGCCGCTGCGCTCGCAGGGCGAGATGCTGATCGCCCGCGACAGTGGCCTGCTGTGGGATCAAAAAGCGCCGTTTCCGATGACGCTCCTGCTGGACGACAAGCGGATGGTTCAGGCGATCAACGGCCAGCCGCCGCAGACCATCACTGCCGACAATAATCCGCAGATGTTCCAGTTCAACCACCTGCTGCGGGCCCTGTTCCAGGCCGACCGCAAGGTGCTGGAAGAGAACTTCCGCATCGATTTTAAAGACCTGGGAGCGGGCCGCTGGTCGTTGGTACTTACGCCAAAAACGACGCCGCTGGACAAGATTTTTGCCTCCCTCGATCTGGGCGGCGCGACCTATCTGGAGACGATTCGCCTGAACGACAAGCAGGGCGACCGTACCGATATCGCTCTTTCAAACCACCAACTGACGCCCGCCAGCCTGACCGATGACGAACGCCAACGCTTTGCCGCACCGTAAATCCCTGCGCCCGGCGCTTCTGTGGGCCGCAGCATGCCTGATCCTGCTGGGCGTGCTGCTGTCACTGCTGCCCGGCGCGCGTCTGAACAGCAGCGTGCTGGCCATGCTGCCGAAGCAGACGCTGGGGGCGATCCCGCCGGCGCTCAACGACGGGTTTATGCAGCGTCTCGACCGCCAGCTGGTCTGGCTGGTCAGCCCCGGCAAAGAGCCCGATCCGCGCGTGGCGCAGCAGTGGCTGACGCTGCTGCAAAACAGTCACTCGCTCAGCGAGGTCAAAGGCCCGATGGACGCCGCCGGGCAGAAAGCCTGGGGAGAGTTCTTCTGGCAGCACCGCAACGGCCTGATCGATCCCGCCACCCGCGCCCGTCTGCAAAACGGCGGAGACGCGCAGGCGCAGTGGATTTTATCCCAGCTCTACTCGGCCTTTTCCGGCGTCAGCGGCAAAGAGCTGCAAAACGATCCGCTGATGCTGATGCGCGGCTCGCAGCTCGCCCTGGCGCAAAACGGCCAGAAGCTGCGGCTGATGGACGGCTGGCTGGTCACGCAAGATGAGGCGGGAAACTACTGGTACCTGCTGCACGGCGAGCTGGCAGGCTCGTCATTTGATATGCAGCAGACCCACCGGCTCGTGACGACGCTTAACGCGCTGCAACAGACGCTGAAAGCGAGTTACCCGCAGGCCCAACTGCTTTCCCGCGGAACCGTGTTCTACAGCGATTACGCCAGCCAGCAGGCCAAACGCGACGTCTCGACGCTGGGTATCGCCACCCTGCTTGGGGTGTTCCTGCTTATCGTCGCGGTGTTCCGCTCTCTGCGCCCGCTGCTGCTGAGCGTGCTCTCCATTGCCATCGGCGCGCTGGCGGGCACGGCGGTGACGCTGCTGCTCTTTGGCGAACTGCACCTGATGACGCTGGTGATGAGCATGAGCATCATCGGTATTTCCGCAGACTACACGCTCTACTACCTGACCGAACGGATGGTCCACGGCGCGGAGCTTTCCCCCTGGCAGAGCCTGGCCAAGGTACGCAATGCGCTGCTGCTGGCGCTGCTGACGACCGTCGCCGCCTACCTGATTATGATGCTGGCCCCCTTCCCCGGGATCCGCCAGATGGCGGTGTTCGCCGCCGTGGGGCTGAGCGCCTCCTGCCTGACGGTGATTTTCTGGCATCCGTGGCTGTGCCGGGGTCTGCCGGTGCGCCCGGTTCCCTTTGTGGTCCTGATGCTGCGCTGGCTGGCCGCCTGGCGACGCAGTAAAAAACTGTCCGTTGGTCTGCCCGTCGCGCTGGCGCTGCTCTCCGCCGCGGGGATGAGCACCCTGAAGGTGGACGATGATATCGCCCAGCTGCAGGCGCTGCCAAAAGATATTCTGGCGCAAGAAAAAGCCATTACCGCCCTGACCGGTCAAAGCGTCGATCAGAAATGGTTTGTGGTGCACGGCGCTTCGCCCCAGCAAACGCTGGAGCGGCTGGAAGCCTTCACCCCGGCGCTGGCCGAGGCGCAAAAAGCGGGAGAGATTGCCCGCTGGCGTACCCTGCCGCTGAACTCGCTGGCCCGCCAGAAAAGCGATCTTACGCTGCTGCGCGACGCTGCCCCGGCGGTAACGAACGTGTTGAAAAGCGCCGGGCTCAACGCCGTATCCCCGAATCTGGACGCCATGCCGGTCAGCGTGGACGCGTGGCTTAACAGCCCGGCCAGCGAAGGCTGGCGACTGCTCTGGCTGACCCTGCCCGGCGGGGAAAGCGGCGTGCTGGTGCCGGTGGACGGCGCGAAAAACAGCGCGGCGCTCGGTGAGCTGGCCGCGCGCCATGACGGCGTCGTCTGGGTGGACCGCAAAGCCAGCTTTGACAGCCTCTTTGCCCTCTACCGCACGCTGCTGACGGGGCTACTGTTTGCAGCGCTGGCGGTGATTGCCTGCGGGGCGATGCTGCGCCTCGGCTGGCGTAAGGGGCTGATAAGCCTGGTGCCGTCCGCACTGTCGCTGAGCTGCGGTCTGGCGGTCCTGGCCGCAACGGGCCACCCGGTAAATCTGTTTTCACTGCTGGCGCTGGTACTGGTGCTCGGCATTGGCATTAACTACACGCTATTTTTCAGCAACCCGCGCGGTACGCCGCTGACCTCGATGCTGGCGATTACCCTGGCGATGATGACCACCCTGCTGACGCTGGGCATGCTCGTCTTCAGCACCACCCAGGCCATCAGCAGCTTTGGTATTGTGCTGGTGAGCGGGATTTTCACCGCCTTCCTGCTGGCCCCGCTGGCGATGCCGGAAAAGAAAGAGAGAAAACGTAAATGAACGCTGTTTATCGCGCCGTTGCGCTGGCTGCGGCGCTGCTGCTGGCAGGCTGTAGCCATTCGACCGATACTAAAGAGACGCGGCCTCAGGCCTGGCTCCAGCCGGGCACCAAAGTTACGCTCCCGCCGCCCGGCATCAGCCCGGCGGTAAGCTCCCAGCAGCTGCTGACCGGCAGCTTTAACGGACAAACGCAGTCTCTGCTGGTGATGCTCAACGCGGATGCGCATAAGGTCACGCTGGCCGGGCTCTCTTCCGTTGGGATCCGTCTGTTCCTGGCAACGTACGATGAGAACGGTATTCATACCGAGCAGTCCATCGTCGTGCCGCAGCTGCCGCCAGCCAGCCAGGTGCTGGCCGACGTGATGCTCAGCCACTGGCCGATTAGCGCCTGGCAGCCGCAGTTGCCGAAGGGCTGGACGCTGACGGACAATGGCGATCGGCGAGAGCTGCGTAACGCCAGCGGCAAGCTGGTGACGGAGATTGTCTACCTCCAGCGCAAAGGCAAGCGCGAGCCGATCAGCATCGAGCAACACGTATTCAAATACCACATCACCATTCAATATCTGGGTGACTGAGATGATCTATATATCCGCTGTTGGCATGGTCAACGCGCTGGGCAACTCGCCTGACGAGATTGCCGCGAACCTGACGGCAGGCGTGGCGCCGGGTATGCACGCCCGGGCCGGCTGGTTGCAGGGAGCCCCCGAAGCGGTACTGGGCGCCGTGGAAGGCGAGCTGCCGCCCATCCCGGATAGCTTCTGTGCACACCGCACCCGCAATAACCAGCTGCTGCTGGCCGCACTGGCGCAGATTCAGTCAACCGTTGACGAGGCCATCGCCCGCGTCGGTCGCGACCGCGTGGCCGTGGTGCTGGGAACCAGCACTTCCGGGCTGGATGAAGGCGATGAGCACGTTAGGCGCATGACCGACGGCGAGACCAGCACGCGATGGCAGTACCCGCAGCAGGAGCTGGGCGATCCGTCCCGCTTCCTTGCCAACTGGCTGCAGCTTGAAGGCCCGGCCTATACGATCTCCACCGCCTGCTCCTCCAGCGCGCGGGCGATGATTGGCGGCAAACGCCTGATTGAAGCCGGGCTGGTGGACATCGCCATTGTCGGCGGGGCCGATACCCTGAGCCGAATGCCCGTCAACGGTTTTAACAGCCTTGAATCCTTCTCCCCTACGCTCTGCGAGCCGTTTGGGCGCGACCGCCGGGGGATCACCATCGGTGAAGCGGCGGCGCTGATGGTATTGAGCCGGGAACCTGCGGACGTGGCGCTGCTCGGGACGGGCGAATCCAGCGATGCGTACCATATTTCCGCCCCGCATCCTCAGGGCGAAGGGGCGATAAGGGCTATCACTCAGGCGCTCAACGAAGCGGGCATGCAGCCGGGCGACATCGGCTATATCAACCTGCACGGCACGGCCACGCCGCTCAACGATCAGATTGA
Organism: Enterobacter asburiae; assembly: GCA_011754535.1. Classification (NCBI taxonomy): domain Bacteria; kingdom Pseudomonadati; phylum Pseudomonadota; class Gammaproteobacteria; order Enterobacterales; family Enterobacteriaceae; genus Enterobacter; species Enterobacter asburiae. The sequence continues at coordinate 4,503,941 of JAAQVN010000001.1, forward strand.
ATCGCAGGTGGTACACGATCTCTTCGGGGAGAGCGTGCCGTGCAGCTCAACCAAACACCTGACCGGCCACACGCTGGGCGCTGCCGGTATCACCGAAGCGGCACTGAGCTGGCTGATCCTGACGCGCGATCTGCCCTTGCCGCCGCAGGATTTTTCCCGCTATGCCCCGGACGACACGCTCGCGCCGTGCGGCCTGCTGCACCAGCGCGCCGCCCTGAAAAAGCCGGTGATTTTGTCTAACTCGTTCGCGTTTGGCGGCAACAACGCCAGCATTCTGCTGGGGAGAGCGTCATGAGCTATCTATCACCCGAAGCCTATTTGCCGCACGAGGCGCCCATGATGCTGCTGGGGTCCGTTGAGAATGTTACGGACGACACGGCGGTCTGCCGCGTCGCGGTTGACAGGCAAAGCGTGCTGGCGCCGTTTCTCAATGCCGATGGCGACCTGCCAGGCTGGTACGCGCTCGAATTGATGGCGCAGACCATTGGCGTCTGGTCAGGCTGGCATCGTCAGCAGCAGGGGCAAGAGCATATCGCGCTGGGCATGGTGCTCGGCGCGCGCGAGCTGGTCTGCGCCAGCGGGCGTTTCGCCAAAGGCTTAACGCTGGACATTACCGTTAAGCTGCTGATGCAGGACGAACGGTTCGGCAGTTTTGAATGTACGATTTCCGCAGATGAAGAGACGCTGGCCACGGGCCGGGTCAACACCTTCCAGCCGAGTGCAGAAGAATTAACATCGCTTTTTAATCAGGGATCCCACGCATGAGTCGTTCCGTTCTGGTCACAGGGGCCAGCAAAGGCATTGGTCGCGCCATCGCCCGCCAGCTTGCCGCTGACGGGTTCACCGTCGGCGTGCATTACCACCGTGATGCCGCAGGCGCGCAGGAGACGCTGGACGCCATCACGCAGGCGGGCGGCAGCGGTCGTTTACTCTCGTTTGACGTGGGCAACCGCGAACAGTGCCGCGAGGTGCTGGAGCAAGAAATTGAAGCTTATGGCGCATGGTATGGCGTGGTCAGCAATGCCGGGATCGCCCGCGACGGTGCCTTTCCGGCACTGAGTGAAGACGACTGGGACAGCGTGATCCACACCAATCTCGACAGCTTTTATAACGTCATTCACCCCTGCATTATGCCGATGATCGGCACCCGTAAAGGGGGGCGCATTATCACCTTATCGTCCGTGTCCGGCGTGATGGGCAACCGCGGGCAGGTGAACTACAGTGCGGCAAAAGCGGGCATTATCGGCGCCACCAAAGCGCTGGCGATCGAGCTGGCAAAACGCAAAATCACCGTGAACTGCATTGCCCCGGGGCTGATTGATACCGGCATGATTGAGATGGAGGAGGCTGCGCTGAAGGAAGCGATGTCCATCATCCCAATGAAACGTATGGGCCAGGCTGAGGAGGTCGCCGGGCTGGCAAGCTACCTGATGTCGGATATTGCGGGCTACGTCACCCGACAGGTCATTTCCATTAACGGAGGAATGCTATGACGCGTCGCGTGGTGATTACGGGCATGGGCGGCGTGACCGCCTTTGGCGAGAGCTGGCAATCCGTTTCCAGCCGGCTGCTGGCGTATGAAAACGCCGTGCGTAAAATGCCGGAATGGCAGGTGTACGAAGGTCTGCACACCCTGCTGGGCGCGCCGATCGACGATTTCGCGCTGCCGGAACACTATACCCGCAAGCGTATCCGCGCCATGGGCCGGGTGTCGCTGATGTCGACCCGCGCTACTGAGCTGGCGCTGGAGCAGGCGGGGCTGATTGGCGAAGCGGTGCTCACCAACGGGCAAACCGGTATCGCCTACGGCTCTTCGACAGGTAGCACCGGCCCGGTCAGCGAATTCGCGACCATGCTCACCGAAAAGCACACCAATAACATCACCGGGACAACCTATGTCCAGATGATGCCGCACACCACCGCGGTGAATACCGGCCTGTTCTTTGGATTACGCGGCCGCGTCATCCCGACGTCGAGCGCCTGTACCTCCGGCAGCCAGGCGATAGGCTACGCCTGGGAGGCGATTCGCCACGGGTATCAGACCGTTATGGTCGCGGGGGGCGCGGAAGAGCTTTGTCCGTCAGAAGCGGCGGTGTTTGACACGCTGTTTGCCACCAGCCAGCGCAACGACGAACCCAAAACCACCCCGTCGCCGTTTGATACGCAGCGCGATGGTCTGGTGATTGGGGAAGGTGCGGGTACCCTGATACTCGAAGAGCTGGAGCACGCCAGAGCGCGTGGGGCCACGATCTACGGCGAAATTGTAGGCTTTGCCACTAACTGTGACGCGGCCCATATCACCCAGCCACAGCGCGACACCATGCAGATTTGCATGGAGCAGTCGCTGGCGATGGCGGGATTAAGCGCCCGGGATATGGGGTATATCTCCGCGCACGGTACCGCCACCGACCGCGGCGATATCGCCGAAAGCCAGGCTACTGCCGCCATCTACGGTGACAGCGTGCCGGTTTCCTCGCTGAAGAGCTATTTAGGCCACACGCTGGGGGCCTGCGGCGCGCTGGAAGCATGGATGAGCCTGCAGATGATGCGCGAAGGCTGGTTTGCCCCGACGCTCAATTTAACGCAGCCGGATGAGCAATGCGGGGCTTTAGATTATATTATGGGAGAAGCCCGTCAGATTGACTGCGAGTATCTGCAGAGCAATAACTTCGCGTTTGGCGGCATCAATACCTCGATTATTATTAAACGCTGGGCGTAACTATGTACCGGTTTGTACTGGGAAAAATTTCCACCCTTTGCGCGGACCCGCTGGCGTCAACGCTCGCAGACAGGGCACCTCCGGGTGCACGACATGCCTCCTGGCTGGCAGGCCGGACGCTGCTCGCCAGAACATTATCCCCTCACCCGCTCCCCGACATCATTTACGGCGAGCAGGGGAAACCGGCCTTTGAGAAGGGGAATCCGCTGTGGTTCAACCTGAGCCATAGCGGTGACGATATCGCCTTACTGATGAGCGATGAAGGTGAAGTGGGCTGCGATATCGAAGTGATTCGCCCCCGCAAGAACTGGCAGGCGCTGGCCAACGCCGTTTTCAGCCTGACAGAGCATGACGAGCTGGAGCGTGAAGCGCCCGAGGAACGGCTTTCCGCCTTCTGGCGTATCTGGACGCGAAAAGAAGCGATTGTGAAACAGCGTGGCGGCAGCGCCTGGCAGATTGTCAGCATCGACAGCACGGCCCGGTCGCACGCGGTCAGCCAGTTACAGCTCGGTTCTCTGAGCCTTGCCGTCTGTACTGCAACCCCTTACACCCTGACCACCGAGTCGATTATTCACGTCGGGGCAGGAAAATCACCAGTACACCCAGCATAATAAACCCGACGCCCGCCAGCCCGCGCCAGGAGAAGCCTTCTCCCCAGCCGGGCAGCAGGATCGCCGCGCCCCACACCATGATATAGCTGAGGCTCAGCAAGGCATAGGCTTTGCTGAGCGCCATGCGATGCAGCGCCAGATACCAGCAGCCCATGGAGGCCACGTATCCCGTCAATCCCAGCAGCAGCGCGCCCGTGCCGGGCGAGACGTGCCACAGCGCAGAGATAAACGTCAGAAAATCGCTGACTGGTGGCAGAGCCTGCATGGCATCGCGCAGCAACAGCTGCGCGGCGCTGACTAACAGCACGCTGCATAACGCCCAGAACGCGCCTTTCACAGGCTTCCTCCCAGCACGATAATCCCAATGATGATGAACCCGACTCCCAGCCAGTGATGCACAGCAACGTGCTCACGCCAGAAGACCTTCGCCGCCAGCGTTACCCAGACAAAATTGAGGCTCAGCATCGGATAGGCGACGCCGACGGGCAGACGCTGCAGCACCACCAGCCAGACCAGCATACCGCCGCCCAGCGCCAGCATTGCCAGGCCAAGCCACAGCGCGATGTGCGCGCCACGCCGCCCGGCCTTCGCCGGACGGGTGGCCTGTTTCTGGCACAGCTGCCCCGCACAGCTGAGCAGGCTTGCCAGTACGAGCCAGGTCCACGTCATCACTTCGGCAGATACTCCAGCAGGGCCAGACGCCCCTGGATATAGAGATTGTCCGGCTGCGGTAAATTCGCCTGTGAAAGATCGTCACGCTTTGAGAGCAGCATCACCAGCGACACGCGCCCCTGCTGACGATGCGTTGCCAGCCACTGCGCGAAGTCGTCCTCACTGACAAAACGGTCTTTCACATCGGGATAATCCAGCCCGTAGCGCAGCTCGCCGCTCTGACCAAAGAGCGTGATGTTATTGCGCTTCAGTTCCCACGCCAGGCCCGCGGCCACGCCCACGTTATTGGCCAGCACGAATCGGCTTTCCTGCAACGGCTCCCGCACGGTATCGACCAGCGACTGGGGCTGTTTGGAGTCCACCACCAGGTTAGGAATGGCAAAACCAATCAGCAGCGCCAGGCCTGCTGGACACAGCGCCGCCAGCCACCAGCGCTGCTGGCTCCGCCGGAACGTAAACCAGCCTACCGCGGCCCAGATGAGGAACGCTACCACCGCACAGAAGACTTTATACAGTTCAACCGACGTCCAGACCGGATGCTTAGCCAGTCCCCACGGCGAAACCACCAGCGCCGCCACCACGCCGATGACGCCAAACGCCAGGTTAATGCCGCCGTTAATGCGTAACGCTCTGGCGCCTTTTTCCGCCGCGAGGCAGGCATAGCGCGCCATCAGGATAGCCAGCGGAGCGAAACAGGGCAGGATATAGGTTGGCAGCTTGCCTTTGGCGATGCTGAAGAACAGCAGCGGCATCACCACCCAACCCAGCAGATAGAACCCACCGCCCGCGTTTTGTCTGTCATTCCAGCCGAGACGCAGCGCGCCGGGCAGCAGCGCCAGCCACGGCAGGCTGCCCGCGATCAGGAATGGCACGTAGTACCAGAACGGGGCTTTATGCTGTGCGTCGCTCTGGGCAAAACGCTGAATATGCTCAACCCAGAAGAAGTAACGCCAGAAATCAGGCTCACGGTGCGCAATGGCCAGCGCCCACGGCAGAACAATCAGCACGCAGCTGAGGATCGCGAGCCAGCCAAAAATCAGCACCTCTTTCCAGCGCTTCCGGGCGATGACCCACGGAAGCACGCCAATCACCGGAACGGCCAGTGCCAGGAAGCCTTTGGTCATCACCCCCATTCCGCAGGCCAGCCCAAGCAGCACATAGCCACCCGCTTTTCCGGCCACGGTTTGGGCCTGCGACGCCAGCCAGAAGCTGCACATCGCCGCCACCAGCCACAGGCTGATGATAGGATCCAGCACCGCATACGTGCCGATGCCGTACACCAGAAACAGGGTCAGGAAGATAAGGCCGGAGAATATGGCTGTCCGCTTATCCCGCCAGAGCCGCCATGCCATCCAGATAACCAGCAGCGCCGCGAGCCCCGTGGAGAAGATCGACCCGGCGCGTACGGCAAAGTTCGTGTGCCCGAACAGCCATTGCCCGATACTGTTGATCCAGTAGCCGGCAATCGGCTTTTCAAAGTAACGCAGCCCCAGAAAATGCGGGACAACCCAGTCACCCGATGCCAGCATTTCGCGGCTGATTTCCGCATAGCGCGTTTCATCGGGCTGCCACAGCAGACGGATATCGACCGGAATGAGGTAGTAAACGATAAACAGTGCGAGAAGCGCTACGCCATAACGGGCTGTTTTCATGGGACCGGACTCACGATTTGTTGATAGCCAAGCCAGCCTTCCCGGCCAGCCAGTTCACTACGGACCACTTTGCCCACGGGCAGGGTGCTGAGGTCGTCCGGCAGCAGCTCGCTCAACGGGCAGAATTCGATGCCCTCCTGAGCGGCCATCGTCAGCAGCGCATCGAAATCATGCTGATACGCAATCCCTTCCACTTCGGCATGGATGGTATACACCGGCGTACCGGCGTCACGATGGATGCGGTCCAGAATATAGCGATTAAATTCTTCCGCTTTGACCTCGCACCCCACCACCTCATCCCACGTAGGAAGCGTGACCGGAATTTGCACGGTACCGTAGCGATTTTCGCCTAACAGCGGCAAAAATGGCCCGGTTCCGCGGCAGTCGCTGTTGTAGCGAAACGCGAAATGCTCTTTGGCTTTAACCACCCGCTGGTCGGCACGCCATCCCGCCACGGCGGAGCAGCGTACGGGCTGACCAATGATGGCCTCAAGCTCCAGCATTCCACGTTCGACCTCACGGGACAGGCGTGAGATATCCCAGACGCCTGCCCAGGCCTGCCAGGCATGGTGATCCCAGGCATGCAGGCCAATTTCATGATGCTGCGCCGCCTCGCGAATCACCGCTTCATTACCCGCGCCGATGCGTCTGCCGGGCCAAGCGGTGCCGGCCAGCAAAATATCCCAGCCGTAGAGGGATGCCGCGCGCGAGCGCAGCATTTTGAACAGAAATGCCGGTTTAACCAGACGCCATAAATGGCGTCCCATGTTGTCAGGCCCCACGCTGAAGAAAATGCTGGCACGTACGCCGTGCCTGCTCAGCAGTTCCAGCAGTCCGGGCACGCCGTCACGCGTTCCCCTGAAGGTGTCGACATCAATGCGTAAACCGACTTTTTTCATGAGGCCTGTTCCGACAGCTCCACGGTGCGCAGGAAGAAGTCGAGCGTCTCATCAATGGTCTTCTCCATCTTCACCGTCGGCGTCCAGTTCAGGCAGCGCTTCGCGTTGCGGATGCTTGGTTTACGGTGCTCGACGTCCTGGTAGCCCTTACCATAGTAGCTGCTGCTTTCCACTTCGCGGAAACCGGCAAACGGCGGGAAGCGATCGCGCAGCGGGTGGCGCTCAAAGCTGGCCAGCAGCATCTCTGCCAGCTCGCGAATGCTCGCCTCGTTTTCAGGGTTACCGATGTTGATGATCTCTCCGTTGCAGCGGTTATCTTTGTTTTCGATGATGCGGAACAGGGCTTCGATACCGTCGCTGATATCCGTAAAGCAGCGTTTCTGGCTCCCCCCTTCAATCAACTTGATAGGCGAGCCTTCCACCAGGTTCAGGATCAGCTGGGTGATCGCGCGGGAGCTGCCGATACGCGCCGCGTTCAGGTTATCCAGACGCGGCCCCATCCAGTTGAACGGACGGAACAAGGTAAAGCGCAGGCCCTCTTTCTCGCCGTAGGCCCAAATCACGCGGTCCAGCAGCTGTTTGGAGACAGAGTAGATCCAGCGCTGTTTGTTGATCGGCCCCACCACGAGGCTGGAAGTGTCTTCATCGAAGTTTTTGTCGGTACACATGCCGTACACTTCAGAGGTGGACGGGAAGATGATGCGCTTGTCGTATTTCACGCAGTCGCGGATGATCTTCAGGTTCTCCTCGAAGTCCAGCTCGAACACGCGCAGCGGGTTACGGGTGTACTCGATTGGCGTGGCAATGGCGACCAGCGGCAGCACCACGTCGCATTTTTTAATGTGGTATTCGATCCACTCGGAGTGGATGCTGATATCCCCTTCAACGAAGTGGAAGCGCGGGTTGTTGAGGAAACGGCTGATGGCGTCAGAGCCAATATCCAGACCGTAAATCTCGTAGTTATCATCCCTGAGCAGACGTTCGGTCAGGTGGTTACCGATGAACCCGTTCACGCCGAGGATCAACACGCGGGTGCGGCGCTTGATGGCAACCACCGGCGCGCTGGTGATCAGCGCCCCGGCCACCAGCCCCAAAGACTGCGCCAGCTGCGTGCCCTGAACATACAGGCCGTTGTCGGTCTGACCGGTGACGATCTCCAGCGCCTGCTCGCCGCAGCTCACCACCAGCGGAGAGACGGAGACGACGGTGCCCGGTTTAGCCGCCGGGATATCGTCACGCACGCGGGATTTCCAGACGATAAATTTGCTTACGCCCGCAAAGCTGTACGCGCCCGGCCACGGGTCGGTCACGGCGCGCACCAGGTTATGCAGCTGGCGGGCGGGTTTGTTCCAGTCCAGACGACCATCTTCCGGCGTGCGGCGGCCAAAGCAGCTGGCCTTGCTTTCGTCCTGCTCAGTCTCGCTGAAGGTGCCGTTGAGGATGGCTGGCAGCGCGTCACGCAGCAGGCTTTGCGCCGCGGTGCAGAGTTTCTGATGCAGCTCAAGCGCCGTTTCATCCGCGTCGATTGCCACGCGCTGCTGGGCGACGATGGCCCCGGCATCCGCGCGGTGCACCATGCGGTGCAGCGTCACGCCGGTTTCGGTTTCACCGTTGACCAGCACCCAGTTCAGCGGCGCGCGGCCACGGTAGGCGGGCAGCAGAGAGCCGTGAAGGTTAAAGGCACCTTTGGCGGCTAAACCTAAGATCTCGTCGCAGATCAGGTTGCGATAGTAGAACGAGAAGATGACATCCGGGGCGAGCGCGCGGATGCGATCCACCCACAGCGGGTGGTTGACGTCGTCCGGGGCATAAACCGGAATACCACGCTCGGCGGCGATACGCGCCACGGAGCCGAAGAAGTGGTTCTCTCCCGCCGCGTCCGGATGGGTAAAGATTGCAGCAATGTCATAGCCCGCTTCCAGCAGGGCCAGCGTGCCCGCGCACCCCATATCGTGATAGGCAAATACAACGGCTTTCATGGGTGGGTTTCCTCTTGAGATGCTTTGTGTTCCTGACGGACAACACGTTGAATAAAGTAGCGCGGACGTGCGCGAACATCGTTGTAGATACGGCCAATGTATTCACCGAGCAGGCCCATTCCGACGAACTGGGCACCGATGAACATAAACAGCACGGCAAAGAGCATGAAGACCCCTTCCGCCGCCCACTGCGGGCCAAAGACCAGGCGCAGCACCACCAGCAGGACGGACAGCGTAAACCCGGCCAGGGCGATGATGCTGCCGAACACGCTCAGCAGGCGCAGCGGCGTGGTGGTCAGGCAGGTGACGAGGTCATACATCAGGTTGATGAGACGCATAAAGCTGTACTTCGATTCCCCGTGCTCGCGCTCGGCGTGCAGGACCGGAATTTCCGTTGCCTTGCGGGCAAAGGTGTTGGCGAGGATCGGAATAAAGGTGCTGCGCTCATGGCAGTGAAGCATGGCGTCGACAATATGGCGGCGGTAGGCGCGCAGCATGCAGCCGTAATCGCCCATCGCTTTACCGGTGGTGCGCTGAATAAGACGGTTGATGGTTCGCGAGGCCAGCTTACGGAAAAGGCTGTCCTGACGGTTCTGACGCACCGTGCCAACCACGTCATAGCCTTCATCAGCTTTCGCCACCAGACGCGGGATCTCCTCCGGCGGGTTTTGCAGATCTGCATCCAGAGTGATGATCAGATCGCCCGTCACGTGGCTGAACCCGGCCATAATGGCGGAGTGCTGGCCGTAGTTACGGTTGAGCAGCACGGCAACAATATGGCTGCCTTCGGCCTGGGCGGCTTCGGTCAGCATCAGCGCGGAATCATCACTGCTGCCGTCATCCACCAGCAGAATTTCATAGGCTTTGCCCAGCGTGTCGCAGGCGGCCGTTGTGCGGCGGATCAGCTCGGGCAGGCTCTCCTGCTCGTTATAAACAGGGATGACCACCGAAACTTTTTGTACAGGCGGTGCGCTGAACATATCAATGTCCTGCAAGCTGATGGAGCGCGGTAATGACGCGGGTTGTGTCGTCATGAGTCATGTCCGGGAAAAGAGGGAGAGAACAAATACGCGCGCTGTTCCATTCCGAATTCGGAAGCGATACATCAGGAAAGCGCTCGCGATAGTATTTTTGCGTATGCGCCGCTCGGAAGTGGAGGCCGGTGCCGATGCCTTTCTCCTTCAGCGCCGCCATCAGGCCGTCGCGTGAGATCCCGCAGCGCGCTTCATCAACGCGAATAATAAACAGATGCCAGGCGTGTACGTGCGGCCATGACGGAATGGTGAGCGGCTGGAACGGCGTATCGGCAAGTTCGCGCAGGTAGCGTTGCGCGATTTCCTCACGGCGTTTATTGGCCTCTTTCAGCTTGCCCAGCTGTACCAGCGCCAGCGCGGCATTGATATCCGCCAGGTTGTATTTATACCCCGGCGCGATCACTTCCGCCTGCGGCGCACGGCCGTGCGTCTGGCGGTCATAGGCATCCACGCCCAGACCGTGGAATTTCAGGCTGCGGATCCGCTGTGCCAGCCGGGCATTATCCGTGACGACTAAACCGCCTTCCGCGCAGGTCATGTTTTTGATGGCGTGGAAGGAAAAAATCGCCGTGCCTTTCCAGCCCACGTGACGGTTCTTGTAGTACGTTCCGGCGGCATGGGCCGCGTCTTCAATCACCGGAATACCGTGACGCTCGCCGACGGCATGAATGGCGTCGATATCACACGGCGCGCCGGCATAATGCACCGGAATAATCGCTTTGGTACGCGGGGTAATGGCGGCTTCAACCGCTTCCGGCGTGACCATCAATGTCTCTTTGTCCACATCGATCATGACCGGCGTGGCGCCCAGCAACACGATCATATTCAGCGTGGAGACCCAGGTCTGAGAGGGGGTAATGACCTCATCGCCCGGGCCAATATCCAGCGCCATCAGCGTGACGTGCATGCCCGCCGTCGCCGAACAGACGGCAATCGCGTGCTGGTTCCCCGTCAGCTGACAAAATGCCGCTTCAAGTTCCTGATTTTTAGGCCCGGTGGTGATCCAGCCGGAGGTTAAAACCTCCTGCAACGCCGCTAATTCCTCATTACCCATCGACGGGCGGGAAAAAGGCAAAAAATCACTCATCATTAATTTCCTTGCAATAAGAATGGCACGCGCTTGATATTAACCAATTGCCTGTTCGTTTATTTCAACGAACCATAAACTCATATCAAGGTATCGTTCATTTCTTAGGGAAAAATTAAGATGCGTATTCCAGATGTAACAAAAACATCATCATTTCATTTATAAACAGTCACTTATATAATTATGAATTATTTATTTCGTGATTCAACTCAATTTTTACAAAATGTTATTTTAAACCAGACATCAACAAACAAAAAAAATCCCGGCTATTTCTTAAAAAGAAGAAATAACCGGGAACTTTTCTTTTTAGTTAATTGTCGCGCTTATTTTAAGTTATCGGGAAAGTTTTCCGGTAACTCGCTGGCCGCACAGGCAATCACGCTTTCATCATTGGCACCACAGTCGCGTACAAAGGTGATTGTTGCGAATTCATCAATCACTTCCGTTGGATAGGTCGGGCCAGCGTCGCGATAGCTGTTCATCAGCGGAATGTGATCGTTCTGGAAGCAGACGGTTTTTTCCGGGTTATTCATGACCCAACGTGGGAAGAAGATGGTGCCGTGAAACAGGCGGTCACCCAGGTTCGCAATCAGGCTGACATCGGTGCCGGTTGGCTCGGTCCAGGAAATTTTATAGATGCTTTCACCGACGCGAACGATATACACCCGCTGATCTTTCACCCAACGATTACCCACCAGACCGCTGTGAATACGGTAGTCGATGGTGTTTTCATTTTTGATGTAAATTTCGTAATTCCAGCCGTTATCGTAGGTATATACCAGATGTTTACCAACGAAGCCGCTTAAGTCGTGTTTGTCGAATGTGTTCATAAGATGTCTCCTTCGTTTTGATGAGACGATCTTAAACCTTCAAAAAATGAATGAATAACGCTATGTTTTAATCAAATTCATCCAAAATTTAGATACATTATGCACAAGACGACGCTGGAACAGTGGGCTTTACTGGAAAAAGTGGTGGACGCGGGCAGCTTTGCCAAAGCCGCGGAAGAAACCCACCGCAGCCAGTCATCGGTAAGCTATAACCTGTCGCTGCTGCAGGAGCGGCTGGGCGTGGCGCTGCTGGCGCCAGAGGGGCGCCGGGCGGTGTTAACCCCGGCCGGAGAACTGCTTCTCAGCCAGGTGAAACCGCTGCTAAAAGCGTTTTCGTACGTCGAGACGCGCGCGGCGACCCTTCGTAACGGGATGCGCACGCGGTTGGATCTGGTGGTGGACTCCATTTTCCCCCGCCGCCGCCTGTTCGCCATTCTGCGCCAGTTCCAGCAACAGTATCCGCAAACTCAGGTCCGCCTCACGGAGGTGCTTGAAAATACCCGCACCGATGTCATGAACAACGAGGCCGATGTGATGGTCTTAACCCGCCGCCAGGACATTACCGGGCTCGGCGAATGGCTGATGAATATCGACTTTGTCGCCGTCGCGCATCACCAGCATCCCCTTTTTAGCCTCGACGCGCCGCTGAATGATGAGATGCTACGCCCGTGGCCGCTTATCCAGATAGCGGACAGCCAGAACGCCGCGCGGACTGCGGGCGAGTCGTGGACATTCTCGACCGTTGATGCCGCCATAGAGGCGGTCGTCTCTCAGGTCGGCTACGGCTGGCTGCCCGAAGAACGCGTTCAGCCTCAGCTGGAGCAAGGCGTGCTAAAAATTCTCCCGTTGAGCCACGGCGTTCGTCGGGCCACGCCGCTGCATCTGATCGTGAAACGCACCCTCGCCCCACTGGATGAGCAGGTCGAGACGCTGCTGCGTCTTTTTAGCCAGGAGCCGTCATCATCACCTGCTACGCTTTAAGGTCCGAACGTTAAAACGATAAGGAGCTGATGATGAAAATCGACTTTGCGGGGAAAGTGGCCCTGGTCACCGCCTCAACCGGCGGGATCGGGTTCGCCATTGCCAGAGGCCTGGCGGAAAGCGGCGCGGAAGTGATCGTTAATGGCCGCAGCACCGACTCGGTGAACAAGGGTATTCAGCAACTGCAGCAGGTTGTGCCCGGCGTGCAGGTGCGTGCCGCCATTGCCGATCTCAGCACCGCGGAAGGGGTTGAATCACTGCTGAAGGTCGCGAGCGACGTCGATATTCTGGTGAACAACGCCGGAATTTACGGCCCGCAGGATTTCTATAGCACCGACGATGAAACCTGGGAGCGCTACTGGCAGACCAACGTGATGTCCGGCGTACGCCTCTCCCGCGCCCTGCTGCCGGGCATGGTGAAAAAAGGCTGGGGCCGCGTGGTGTTTATCTCCTCCGAGTCGGCCTGCAATATCCCGGCAGACATGATCCACTACGGGGTGACCAAAACGGCCCAGCTCTCGCTGGCGCGCGGGCTGGCAAAGTTCGTGGCGGGAAGCGGCGTGACGGTGAACAGCGTGCTGCCGGGCCCGACGATGTCGGACGGTTTCGCTGAAATGATGAAAGATGAGATAGAGAAAACAGGTAAATCGCTGGAGCAACTGGCGAAAGAGTTTGTGATGGCCAACCGCCCCAGCTCGGTTATCCAGCGCGCCGCCACGGTTGAAGAGGTGGCGAATATGGTGATTTATGTCTGTTCGACGCAGGCCTCCGCCACCTCGGGCGCGGCATTGCGCGTCGACGGTGGCGTTGTTGATGACATTATTTAATATCGTCAGGCCGCGCTGCCCGCGACACGACGGGCAGTAATGTAACGATCCTGCCAGTAGCCATCAGTCAGGGTTGAAACCGTTACGCCCTGGCTGCTGGAGGCATGAATAAACTGGCTGTTACCAATATAAACACCGACGTGCTTGCGGTTCGGGCCCGTCTGGAAGAAGACTAAATCTCCCGCTTTCAGACGGTATTGCTCCACCTGCACACCGCGATGGATCTGCTCGCTCGTCGTGCGCGGTAAGTGAAGATTCGCCGCATCGCTGAACAGATGCTGCATGAGCGCGGAGCAATCCACCCCGCGGTGCGTGGTGCCGCCCCACTGATAGTGGGTCCCTTTCCATTTCTGGTATTGATCCAGAATCCGGGAGCGGAGTGGGCCCGTCTCCTGGTGAAGCAGGGCCGACTTCACCGGCGATTCCGCAAAGCCACTCTTCACCGAGATCATGGAGGCGGGCAGCTGAAAACTCAGTGCGGAAAACGAAGCAAAACTTAACGTGAGGATTGAAATAAGCGATCTGAATGTCATATCTGAACAGGAGCTAAGAGTGAATTTTTCCTTACCTGTGGGGGCCAACGTTCCCCCTAAATATCTTTCGATGTGGCGATAATATAGACAGCTCATTTTTTCACCAATCATTATTGAGGCCAAAATTGGACTCACTTTCAGATCGCAAGATTGAGAAAAAAAAGGGTGGTGATGTAAGGACTGTTCAGGTAAAGCAGGTAAACTGATCGACAGAATGTGTATTTCAGCTAAGACGTATTTATGACCAATATGATTGCCGACGAGACGGTGGCGAAATCCAGCGTGCTCTCTGTCTTTGACTTCGATGGGACGCTCACGCACCACGACAGCTTTATCCCTTTCCTGCGTTTTGCCTTTGGAAAACGCTACTTTGCGGGTCGCCTGGTGCGCATGGCGCTGCCCACGCTCCACTGCGTGCGCCGCAAGCTGACGCGCGATGAGCTGAAGGAAGTGCTGATCAAAACGTTCCTGACGGGCGTGGACGAACGCTGGCTACGCCAGCAGGCGGAAGCCTTTTGCGAAAAATACTGGAACAAGCTGATGCGCCCCGAAGGGGTTCTGGCTGTGGCGGCTGAGGTGAATTCAGGGGCGGAAGTGACTATCTGTTCCGCGTCCCCGGCGCTGGTGCTCCAGCCGTGGGCGGACAAGCTTGGCATCAAGCTAATTGGTACGCAGCTGGAAGTGAAGGACGGCAAGCTGACGGGGCGCATCACGGGAAATAACTGCCGCTGCGCCCAGAAGGTGGCAAGGCTGGAAAAAGTGTACGGCGATCTGAACGCCTATCATCTGCGCGCCTGGGGAGACACCCGCGGCGACCACGAGCTGCTGGCGGCGGCGCAGGATCCGCACTGGCGGCACTTCCACCATCCGCGCAAGCGCCGGAATTCGCCGATTAAGGGTTAGGTGCGGTCTGGTGCCCTCACCCCAGCCCTCTCCCACAGGGAGAGGGAGAAAAGCGGTGCATCAGGCCTCACGTTTCCCCGGGAACATCACGCTCGTAATAATCCCCAGCGCCAGCACGCCTAACACCACAAACAGGCTGGCCGTCGCGCCAATGCTGTAACCGTGGTGCCAGAAGTGGTCGGTGGCATTTAACCCCAGCTTGAACGCCACGAAGAACAGCAGCAGCACCACCGCTTTCTCAAGGTGCACCAGATACTGCTTGAGCGCTTCCAGAACAAAGTAGAGCGTACGCAGGCCGAGAATGGCGAACATCATGGCGCTGTAGATAATCAGCGGCTCGCGGCTCACGGCAATAATGGCCGGCACGGAGTCAAACGCGAACATCACGTCAGAGAGTTCCACTACCGCCACGCAAAGCAGCAACGGCGTCGCATAGCGTTTCGCCTTCTTCACGCGACCTACCGTCACGTCCTGGTTTTCCGGCTTCTCAAGCTCCGCATCTACCTCTTTCTGGGTCAGAATAAAGGCGTGGCTGCTGATTTTTGGCCAGACCGGGTAAAAGCGTTTCACCAGGCGATAAGCGAGATGCCCGGAGTAATCCTCCACTTCATCACTTTCTTCATTGCGTTTGAGCATCATCACCGCCGTCCAGCCGACGACCAGCGCGAAAATGACCTCCACGTACGGCCCCAGGCTCAGCAGGCTGGTGCCGATCGCCACGAAAATACCACGGAAGACTATCGCCCCCAGTACGCCCCAGTAGAGCACGCGGTGACGGTACTTATCCGGCACGCCGAACCAGGCGAAGATCGCCATCATCACGAACAGGTTATCGATGGACAGCACCTCTTCCAGTGCGTAACCGGTGAGGAACAGGCTCGCCATCTCGGCGCCGTGGTGGATATACAGAAACCCGGCGAAGGCCATCGCCATCGAGAACCAGAAAACGGACCACATGGCCGCACTTTTGAGCGAAACAGGTTTATCGTGACGGTGCATGAAGAGGTCGATAAACATCGCCCCAACGGCCATCACCACAAAGACAACAACGGTTTCAGTCGGGAAACCGAGATGAGCAGAAGCCATGAATCTATCCTTAACATTCATCTGCGCGCTGGCAGAGATAACGTTTGCAACAAAAAGAAGAAAACGCCCGTATCACCGGGCAAGAGAATAATAATAACACTTCTTCGCACCGGCCCGGCAATGTAAATGTGATGTTAAAACCGCCAGAGAGAGAAGCAGTAAAAAAACGCATAGCGCGATGTCATCCTGTCCTGCATTACGACGGCCCCTCATATGCGTCCTTTTCAGAAAGGCAAATTATTCTTTCGTAGATTATTCTTTCATTATTCTGAGAATTTTATTGTCAGAGCAGAACACATTATTCTGCGAGTAGTAAATAAGCCGTAAAATTCTCACAAAAAAATGCTGATAAAACCCTGATGAAAGAATTATAACTAATTGATTTTAAAGAGACAAAAGACAAATCACAGCGTTATCACTTTATTTTTTTTAATCTCTTGTTAACCTGATTACGCAATATATTCAGACTTCTGGAGATGGAAATTGTTCATACGTACTGGTAAGCAATGCTGAATACCCACGTTAACTTTTCGCATTAACGGAATATCCGCGTTTCGCGGACACAGCAACTCTGTTGAGTTACAAACCTGAAATAATAATGTTCTAACATTTACACACTAAGGAATAGTTTAAAGATGAATAAATCCGTCATTGCCATGGGATTATTATTGGCTGCCGCTGCCAGTCCTTCCAGCCATGCGGCAGATCCTGGTAAGGGTGCAGGACAAATCAACTTCACGGGCACCATTACCGCGAGCACCTGTGATGTCGATATTAATGGTCAGGGAGGTAACCCAACGATTCAAATGGGTACCATCTCGTCTTCGGCGTTTAAAGAAAAAGGTGACGTTGCGGGTATTCACCGCATCCAGATAGATCTGTCCAACTGCGATACCGCCGTTCTTAAAGAAGCCGGAGCACGATTTGGCGGTGCTTATGATTCTAATGATAACAATCTGCTCGCGCTTAAAACCGGTGCCGACGCCGCAACGGGTTTGGGTATTGAATTCCTGAACGAAGATGGAACACCTATGAGACTGGGTGAAAACCCAAATAAGTTTGTTCCTATTACCGGTGATGGCACCACGGGGACAGCCACCCTGCTGTATTCAGCCCGTTATAAATCCACCATTGATACTGTGACCGCCGGTAAAGCAGATGCGGTTGCGGATTACACCATTATCTATAAATAAATTACTCAACTCAGTTCCGGGCTATGAATAATAGCCCGGAACGCAAGGATGTTTTATGTTAAGGAAACGCTACCTGACGCTGCTGGCCTTGCTCCTGGGCTCTTGTTTGTCACACGCCAGTGTGACCTTATCGAATACGCGAGTGGTATATAATGCCGACAAGAAAGAGAGCAATATTAATGTCAGAAACAATACTGCCAGCCCTTTCCTGGTACAAAGCTGGGTACAAGGCAATGATATACAGGGTACCAAAGCCCCGTTTATTGTGACGCCACCGCTATTTCGTCTTGATGGAGGTAAAGCCAACGCACTACGTATTATCTATAACGGCGCCGCGTTGCCGCAGGATCGTGAGTCGCTTTTCTGGCTCAACGTAAAATCGATCCCGTCCTCTTCAAGAGAGGATGTCAACAAACTCCAGATAGCGGTAAATACCCGAATCAAATTATTTTATCGCCCGGCGAATTTAGCAGATGAAACGAGGGACATTGGCAAGAATGTCCAGTGGTCTGTTAAAAATAATGAACTCATCGTACGCAATAACTCGTCTTATTACATTTCATTTGCGGAGGTGATGATCAATAACAAAAAATGGTCAGAGATTGATATGCTGGCACCTAAAAGCAGTAAAAAAATTACTGTAAATAACGCGCAACTAAAAAACAACGCAACCGTACAATGGAAATATATCAATGATTATGGCGGCAATAGCCAGTTAATCACACAAAAAATAGAATAACAATTTTAAAACAATAACCTCGCAGGGGTATTTTTCATGACTATATTTTGGGGCATTCGTCCAGCGCTTTGCTTTGCCTGGATATTACCCAGCGCACTATACGCCAGTGATTATTTCGACCCGGCCTTTCTGGAAACAGGCGGCGCGCCGCGTACCGCTGTCGACCTTTCTCTCTTTGAGAATAAAGATAGCCAGACACCCGGCGTTTATCGCGTTGACCTCTTTCTTAACAATAAAATGATCGACACGCGCGATATTACGTTTCGACTCGAAGAGAACGCGCAGCATAAAAATATTCTCGCTCCGTGCCTTAGCAGGGAGACGCTTCAGTCGTTTGGCGTAAAAACGGCTGCCTTCCCGCTGCTGCAGGATGATACTCAGGGCTGCGCAAAACTGGCGGCGATCCCGCACGCGAGCAGCGAGTTTGACTTCAGCGAGCAGGCGTTAAGACTTAGCATTCCCCAGGCGGCCCTGGACAGCCAGGCTCACGGATACATCGATCCCGCGCGTCGGGAGCAGGGAATTCCGGGCCTGACGCTCAGCTACAACTACAGCGGCGCCAGCTGGACCTCGAATAACGGGACGGGAACCGATAGCCAGTACCTTAGCCTGCGTCCGGGTCTGAACGTTGGCCCATGGCGTTTACGCAATTTTTCGACCTGGAGCAATAGCCAGGGGCAAGCCGGTCGCTGGGAATCGGTCTATACCTATTTACAGCGCGATATCAGCGCCCTGAATAGCCAGCTGATTGTCGGGGATAATAGTTCAACCTCTGACGTCTTCGACAGCACCCCATTTCGCGGCGTGCAGCTCTATTCCGACGAACAGATGCTTCCGGGAAGCATGCGGGGCTATGCCCCCGTAATCCGCGGTATCGCCCGTACTAATGCCCAGATCACCATTTATCAGAATGGCTACAGCATTTATCAAAGCTATGTCCCGCCCGGCGAATTTGTCATCAACGATCTTTACCTCGGCAGCAGCGGCGAGCTGAAAGTGGTTGTGAAAGAGGCAGATGGCAGCGAGCAAGTCTCTTTAGTCCCCTACGCGTCGTTAGCGGTTATGCAGCGGGAAGGACAATATAAATATGAAGTCATTAGCGGCACCTATCGTTCCAGCAGCAGCGATGCTGAGAATGCGCCGTTTTCGCAAGGGAGCCTGATTTACGGTCTTCCATGGGAAACCTCGATATACGGTGGCATGCAGGCCGCCAGTCAATACCAGTCCCTGCTCTTTGGCATGGGAAAAAACATGGGTGATTTTGGCGCACTGTCATTTGATATTACACAGGCCTGGGCAACCACGAAGCATGCAGAGAAAAACCGGGGGCAGTCGCTACGCCTTCGCTATAACAAAAACCTGCTCTCTACCGGCACTAACGTTGCGATTGCGGGCTATCGCTACTCAACGTCCGATTACTACACGCTGGGTGAAACGCTGAGCAGCTACCACTCGCAGAACTCCATCCCGGAGCGACGTCGCAGCCGTACAGAACTGACGCTGAACCAAAATCTGGGAGACAACCTCGGCTACCTCTCCTCCATGCTGGTCAGCGAGGATTACCACACCAGCAAAAAACGCACGACCTCTGCCTCGCTGGGCTATGGCAATAGCTGGAACGGTATCAGCTATAGCCTGAACTACAGCCACTATCTGAACGTAACAAAAGAGGATAACCAGCGTCGCTATAACCAGGACAATCTGTTCAGCCTGAGCGTGAGCGTTCCTCTGGACAAATGGCTCCGCTCTGCACGTGCCGGTTACTCATTTTCCGCAGCAGATAACCGCTCGCCTGGCCACAGCGTTTCCCTGAGCGGCAGCGCCCTTGAGGACAATAACCTGAACTGGAGCGTACAGCAGAACATCAACCCAGGCAGCCAGGCAAACAGCAGCGATGCATCGCTTAGCTATAGCGGACGCTATGCGCAGGTTGGCGCCGGGTATGGCTATAGCCGGGACGCACAGCGGCTGAATTATAACCTGCGAGGCGGCGTGCTGGTTCACCCGCATGGCGTCACGCTGGCGCAGTCGCTGGGTGAAACGGTCGCTCTGGTTGAAGCGCCGGATGCAGCGGGTGTCAGCGTCCGTAACCACGCTGGCGTGCGTACCGACTCCCGGGGATATGCCGTGGTGCCGTACCTGGCCCCTTATCAGGAGAGCACAATCCAGCTGAGACCCGACACGCTGCCAGATGATGTTGAGCTGGAAAGCAATAGCCATAAAGTCGTTCCCACCCGGGGAGCCATCGTTCGGGCACGTTTTACCACCGCGGTGGGTAAACGCCTGATGATGACCCTGAAAGATGCGCAGGGTAAACCCGTTCCGTTCGGCGCCGTTGTTTCTCAAAACACCACCAGCAGCATTGTGGGTGATGAAGGCAGCGTATTCCTCACAGGGATGGCGGAAAAAGGAACGTTAGACGTGAGCTGGGGTAAGAAACCCAATCAGCGTTGCCAGGTTAACTATCAGCTTTCTGGCCAGGAACCCACGATTAGCGGAATTGTGCAGTTAACACAGATCTGCAAAAAAACCGTTAATGATGTAAGGAATTAATCATGAAAAAATTAGCGTTACTCGTGTGCCTGGCAGCAGGCGGATTGATGGGATCGCCTGCCTTTGCTGCTATTCCGGGCAGTTGCTGGCCAATTGGCGGAGCAACCGTTTTTCCGATTAGCAAAAATCTCACTGCCGAACATATACCAGGGTCTGTACAGGAGGGATGGGATAATAATCAAAACTTTTCGGGCATATGCTTCTGTAAAAACTCGTCCGATAAAGAAAGTGTCTTCTTTAAATTTACCAGTGACGTGCTGAAATCGGGAAGTGGTAAACGTAATGGCGAGTTTATTTACTATCCATTCGATGAAGAGAAAGGTATTAATATCGGCTTTAGGATAGACATTGGTGGTACTATCCAAAATCAAGCGACTGTTGATTTGCAAAATCTTTCAGGGGTAGATAATCAAAACATAACGAATCTCGACTGTGACGATGTTAATGAAGAACATCCGTTTAAAACGGGTTCTAGTGGGACGGTTTCAGTAGAGTTAACCAAGAAGATCACAGGCCATCATGTATACCCTGCACAAGAGCTACTTACAGTTTACGCCCGAAAAAAATCAGGTGATTTCGATCCCACTAAACCATTTGTGAAACTCAGCTTTGAAATGAGTATTACTATCCCGCCAAATTGTACGATTAATGGCGGAGAACCCATTAACATCCCGTTTGGTGATATTCCAGCAAATGAATTTACGCCTGAAGCCAACAGTAAGCAAAAAAGCATTCCGCTCAACGTAACCTGTGATGACGAAGCGGATGTCAGCAAGGCGAATATTAAATTTCGCACCTCCGATTTTAATGACGCTGGTTTTATCAGAACCCGTAATAAAGAAGGAGGGGATCGCAACGATTTAGGGATAAAACTTGAACACAACGGTAATAAAATTGATGGCAGCAGTTCGGCCATTCCGACACAGGAGGGTAATGTCACTATTGTAGCTACGCCCGTGCAACAAGGAGAAAAATCTCCAGAACCGGGGAAATTTGAAGCCACATCAACGCTGGATTTCGAGTTCAAATAAAGAAAAAACTTAACCCACTAAAGAAATGTCTTATTTCACTGCAACTCATAGCGCTATAGAAATGAGTTGCCGGGTATTTAAAAATGGATTTGTATAAGGATATATAGCATGAAACTAAAAAGTAAAACGCGCATAGCATTTTGCATTGCGGCCTTATTAGGTACAGGCTTCACGGCATCTCAGGCCATCGCCAGCGATATTGAGCCCTACTCAGCGCCTTTCGCCATCAAGGGTGAAAAGAGTAATGACTATTTCGGTATGACAATGACCACTATCGGTAAGTTTTCCGAT
This sequence comes from Enterobacter asburiae, assembly GCA_011754535.1. NCBI lineage: Bacteria > Pseudomonadati > Pseudomonadota > Gammaproteobacteria > Enterobacterales > Enterobacteriaceae > Enterobacter > Enterobacter asburiae. The sequence goes on from JAAQVN010000001.1 coordinate 4,525,561, forward strand.
AAGGACAACGGCACACATATCGCGGGCGAAGATATTGTGATCACGGCCCCCTGGGGGGATGGCGCGAAAGGGATTGCCTACGTTATTTTCGGAACTTCCGGCGGTAAAACCATGCAGGAAGTGAACAACGTAGGTGAATTCGATCCGCAAAACGCGCTTAAAATCTTCCACAGCAATAAAGCGAATAAGCCCGGCTCAGTGACGACAAAATGGATGGGCGTTGCGGTACGCAAAATTGGTGATATTAACGGTGATGGATATGACGATTTAGTTATCGCCTCCCACTGGCATGATCAGGTCTATATTATCTGGGGCGGGCCGCATCACCGTACAGGCGCGCGTCTTTCTAATCAGATTGACCTCAATGATATCGACAACGGCGACGCTCGCCTGGGTATTCGCATCCGTACGGTGAATTCTTCAGGCAATGCGAATACCGGCGGCTGGTTTGGCGCCGCGGTAGGCCCAATTAAATATAAAAATTCTGCAGTGGCTAACAAGATGGTCGATCTCGCTATCGGCGATATCGAAGGCACGGGCGGACGCGGCGGCGCGGTCATTATCTACGGCGCCCAAAAGCCAGGCGACCAGTGGCAGAATATCGATATTAAGCGCAACAACCTGGGCGACTGGGAGATCCCTGCCGCAACCGGCGCCTATATTCGTCCGCAGATGACCGCCACCAACGGTCCGGAGAAACCGCTTAACTACAACCTTGGACAGCAGATCAGCGATGTCGGGGATATTAACGGCGACGGCTTCAGTGATTATCTGATCGTCGACCCGGAATCCGTCAATGAAGGCCGTAAATCCGAAAACAGCGGCACTGATGGGCGCGGTACGGCTTATCTTGTCTACGGCAGCAGCTTCAACCAGGGGAATCTCGACATTGCCTCGTTAAACGCGACGCAGGCAACCCGCATTCACGGTATGGGGGCAGCTTTCCTTGGCGGTCAGTCCGGCGGAGGTGAAGGGAGTAACGATCATAGCGCCTATACGCAGGATAAGCCCAATAACGGCACCATTACGCCGTTAGGTAACTTCCTGAGTACACATTATAACGCTTTTGCGATTAGCGCCCCTGCCGACATGGGTATCGATAAAAAACGTTCCGGGCTGGTCTGGATTATCAAAGGTAAGACCGACGGCAGTAAGCTGCCATCATCCCTGTTCCTTGATGCGGCGCACACCCGGCTGAACTACAACAAAAAATTTAGCGTACGAGATGGCTATGCTATCTACGCCGACAGGCCTGGCAGCAAGCTGGCAGGGTTCGGGAACAGCATTCTCGGTAATGTGGACTTGAACGGTGACGGTAAGAAGGATCTGGTGATTGGCGATCCGAATGCGCTGAACTCCAGCGGCACTCAGGTCGGCGCCGTGTATGTGATCAACGGCGGTAAAAGCCTGGATGATTACGCTGATGATGAAGGCATGATCGATATTAATACGCTGGTGAGTGAAGGTGTTGCGAAAGTCTACTGGGGTAAAAATCAGTATGAAAAATTCGGTGCCTCCATTGCGGCCGGGAACTTCAATGGCTTCACTCAGGACAGTCTTGCCATTGGTTCTTACCGTGATAACAGCTGGACGGGTAAAGTCACCTTCCGCATTGCGGATTACATCATCCCGGATTAATTCTTACATCATCTGAATGGAGCAACACTGCCGGGGAGGAGACTCCCCGGCAATTTATTGCGCGTTTTGCAGCGCCTGCGCGCACGCCCAGGCGCTCGACCACGCCCACTGGAAATTATATCCGCCGAGCCAGCCGGTAACGTCCATCACTTCGCCGATAAAGTAGAGCCCCGGTACGTTACGCGCTTCCATCGTGCGTGAAGAAAGCTCATTCGTGTCAACGCCGCCCAGCGTCACTTCCGCCGTGCGATACCCCTCTGTGCCGTTTGGCTGAACGCGCCAGTTCGTTAGCGTATCCACCAACGCTTCCTGCTCGCGGCTGTTAAGCTGCTTGAGCGACACGTCCGGGATCTGCCCCAGCACCTGCAAACATTCCACCAGACGTTTTGGCAGCTGCATTGCCAGGGTGTTTTTCAGGCTCTGATTCGGGTGAGCGGTACGCTGCTCGTTAAGGAACGCGCCGAGATCGCAGTCCGGGAGCAGGTTAACCGTGACGAATTCCCCCGGCTGCCAGTAGCTGGAGATTTGCAGTACCGCCGGGCCGGAGAGACCGCGGTGGGTAAAGAGCAGGTTTTCGCGGAATACCGTCCCGTCTTCGGCAGTAATGACTGAAGGAACAGAGATGCCGGAAAGCGTCTGAAGCTGCTCCAGCAGCGGCTTATGCAGCGTGAACGGCACCAGCCCGGCGCGGGTTGGCAGAACCTTCAGGCCAAACTGTTCGGCGATTTTATAGCCGAACGGTGACGCGCCCAGACCCGGCATCGAGAGGCCGCCGCTGGCGATCACCAGATTATCGGCGCTGACGGTTTCACCGTTCAGCTGCAGCGTGTAGCCCTGCTCGTCGCGAGCCACCTCCAGCACTTCCGTGCGCAGGCGCATCACCACGCCGCCCTTCTCGCACTCGGCCACCAGCATATCGACAATCTGCTGCGCGGAGTCGTCGCAGAACAGCTGTCCCAGGGTTTTTTCATGCCACGCGATCCCGTGCTTACCCACCAGGTCGATAAAGTCCCACTGGGTGTAACGCGCCAGCGCAGATTTGCAAAAATGGCGGTTCTGGCTCAAATAGGCCGCGGGTTCGACATAAAGATTGGTGAAGTTGCAGCGCCCGCCGCCCGACATCAGGATTTTGCGGCCTGGCTTTTTTCCGTTGTCCAGCAACAGTACGCGACGACCCGCCTGTCCGGCCATCGCCGCACAAAACATACCCGCCGCACCGGCGCCAATTACCACGGCATCAAACCTTTCCACGTCAAAACCCTCTTCGTTAACTGCCGCGGATTGTAAAGTTTCCTCTGTGGTCACACCAGCGTAAAAAGATATTACAAAGCCATTCCATTGAAATTTAACGATTATCCTTTCAGGCACTTTTCTCAAATCAGGTGGTATGTCAAAAAAAGTCTATATTTCACTTTGCCCGTTGCGCATTTGTCCTGGATAATGCGCCGCGTTCATGTCCTCAAAATGGCGTAACGTCCTATGCTACATTTGTTTGCCGGCCTGGATTTACATACCGGGCTTTTACTATTGCTTGCTCTGGTTTTTGTACTGTTTTACGAAGCGATCAACGGCTTCCACGACACTGCAAACGCAGTAGCAACGGTTATCTACACTCGCGCAATGCGATCGCAGCTTGCGGTCGTTATGGCGGCGGTATTTAACTTTTTTGGTGTCCTCCTGGGCGGACTGAGCGTTGCGTATGCCATCGTGCATATGCTGCCAACGGATCTGCTGCTTAACGTGAGTTCCGGTCATGGCCTTGCCATGGTGTTCTCAATGCTGCTTGCTGCCATTATCTGGAACCTCGGTACCTGGTATTTCGGCCTGCCTGCATCCAGCTCTCACACCCTCATCGGCGCGATTATCGGTATCGGGTTAACCAACGCCCTGATGACCGGGACATCGGTTGTTGATGCACTGAACCTGCCTAAAGTACTGGGTATTTTCGGCTCTCTGATCATCTCCCCTATCGTGGGCCTGGTGGTTGCGGGTGGATTGATTTTCATCCTGCGTCGCTACTGGAGCAACACGAAGAAACGCGCGCGTATCCACCTGACGCCAGCTGAGCGTGAGAAGAAAGACGGCAAGAAAAAGCCGCCGTTCTGGACGCGTATCGCCCTGATCATTTCCGCTATCGGCGTGGCCTTCTCTCATGGCGCGAACGACGGGCAGAAAGGCATTGGTCTGGTGATGCTGGTTCTGATCGGCGTCGCACCGGCGGGCTTCGTGGTGAATATGAACGCTTCTGGTTATGAAATCACCCGTACCCGTGATGCGGTCAACAACGTTGAGACCTATTTCCAGCAGCACCCTGAGCTGCTGAAAAAAGCGACCGGCGTTGATCAGCTGATCCCTTCCCCGGAATCAGGTGCGACGACGGCACCGGGCGAATTCCACTGCCATCCGGCTAACGCGATTAACGCGCTGGAACGCGCCAAAGGCATGCTGGGCAATATCGAAAGCTACGACAAACTGGCCGTTGAACAGCGTGGTCAGCTGCGTCGTATCATGCTCTGCATCTCTGACGTGACCGATAAAGTCGCGAAGCTGCCAGAGGTGAATGCTGACGACAAACGTCTGCTGAAGAAACTGAAAAGCGACATGCTCAACACCATCGAGTACGCGCCTATCTGGATCATCATGGCCGTCGCGCTGGCACTGGGTATTGGTACAATGATTGGCTGGCGTCGTGTAGCGACCACCATCGGCGAGAAGATCGGTAAGAAAGGCATGACCTATGCGCAGGGTATGTCCGCGCAGATGACGGCGGCGGTATCTATCGGTCTGGCGAGCTATACCGGTATGCCGGTATCCACCACCCACGTACTCTCCTCGTCCGTGGCAGGTACCATGATTGTTGACGGCGGTGGTCTGCAGCGCAAAACCGTGACCAACATTCTGATGGCCTGGGTGTTCACCCTTCCGGCGTCCATCCTGCTGTCTGGCGGTCTGTACTGGATTTCTCTGAAGCTGATTTAATCGGTTGAAGGCGACAAAAAAGCGGGTCAGGAAACTGGCCCGCTTTTTTTATGCTCAGTGCCAAATCATCAATGCAATCATACTGACCACGACCAGCCCGCACAGGGCGCTGGTCAAAATGAACTGACGACGCAGACGCTCGCAGCGACGGATAAACTCTTCATCGTGATGATCGCGGTAGCGCTGGTAGTAGATATACCCGACCAGACGCATCTGCTTGCTGGGCTGTCCATGCGAGGTGAAGAACCCTCCACCGTCCACATACTGATACAGCAACGGATCGCAACCACGAAGTACCACTAACAGCGCACGTAACGATGAGAAGTAGCGCGCCATATTCACTATGCAAACTACGCATAACGCCCAAAACAATGCGACGGTGCTAATCATACATCCTCCCCGGCGTCCGCCCACGAAGCAAGGCTCCTGAGCTACCGCACCCCAATGCCCTGACAGACAGTTCAGTGAAAGAATGACCAAAAGTCGATCCGGTTCGCGTTTTAATATCCGAACGGCTCATTAAATAGTGTAGGAGATCCGTTAATTTTTTTGCCACAAGGTTAATCGTTATCAACACCAAAGCTTGAAAAATATGTTTAACTGGGCCGTAATGAAAGTATCAGACGACGGCATTCTCATTTAGTCATCGATAACTTAAGGAAGGAGTAACACTATGGCTTACAAACACATTCTCATCGCGGTAGACCTCTCTCCGGAGAGCAAAGTGCTGGTTGATAAAGCAGTATCCATGGCACGTCCCTACAACGCGAAAGTCTCCCTGATTCACGTTGATGTGAATTACTCCGACCTTTACACCGGTCTGATCGACGTAAATCTCGGCGATATGCAGAAACGCATCTCCGAAGAGACTCACCATGCTCTGAGCGAACTGTCCACCAACGCGGGCTATCCGATCACCGAAACCCTGAGCGGCAGCGGCGACCTGGGCCAGGTACTGGTTGATGCGATTAAGAAATACGATATGGATCTGGTGGTATGCGGACACCATCAGGACTTCTGGAGCAAGCTGATGTCTTCAGCGCGCCAGCTGATCAATACCGTTCACGTGGATATGCTGATTGTTCCACTGCGTGACGAAGAAGACGAGTAAGTGCATTAGATTCCCCTCACCCTAACCCTCTCCCCATAGGGGAGAGGGAACGATCGAGCCCCTATGGGGAGAGGGGTTGGGGTGAGGGGATATAAATATCAAACCGGTGTCCTTTAGTGGTCACCGCGTTGGTCGTGGCAACGTCCGCCAGCGGCGGCGCGTAGTCCGGACGCTTCACCACCACCCGCTTCGTCGCGAGCTGACGAGCCGGCTCCAGCAGGCCATCTGCGTCTAAATCCGGTCCCACCAGCGACTGAAACACCCGCATCTCTTTCTTCACCAGCGCGCTTTTCTGCTTATGCGGGAACATCGGGTCGAGATAGACCACCTGCGGGCGCGGGGTGATATCGGTCAGCGCCGTCAGGCTTGAAGCGTGGATAAGCTGCAAGCGCTCCTGCAGCCACGGGCCGATTTCCGGGTCTGCGTAGCCTCGCGCTAGCCCGTCGTCGAGCAGCGCGGCCACCACCGGATTGCGCTCCAGCATGCGCACATGACAGCCCACCGACGCCAGCACAAAGGCATCACGCCCCAGCCCCGCCGTGGCGTCCACCACGTCCGGGAGATAGCTTCCTTTAATGCCGACCGCTTTGGCCACCGCTTCGCCGCGACCGCCGCCGAACTTGCGCCGGTGCGCCATCGCCCCGCCAACGAAGTCGACAAAAATCCCGCCGAGCTTCGGTTCGTCGCGCTTGCGTAATTCGAGATGCGCTGTCGTCATCACCAGCGCCATCAGGTTCTCTTCGTCGTGCTCCAGCCCCCAGCGGGCCGCCAGAACGGATAAGGCGCCGTCTCCGGCGCCCGTTTCATCAACTAAGCAGATCTTCACGTAACAATCAGCCTTTGATCCCGTAATGTTCAAGCATCGCATCCAGCTGCGGCTCGCGGCCGCGGAAGCGTTTGAACAGCACCATTGGCTCTTCAGACCCGCCACGGGTCAGGATGTTGTCGAGGAACGACTGGCCGGTTTCGCGGTTGAAGATCCCCTCTTCTTCGAAGCGAGAGAAGGCATCCGCCGCCAGCACGTCGGCCCACAGGTAGCTGTAGTATCCCGCCGCGTAGCCGCCCGCGAAGATGTGGCTGAACGCGTGCGGGAAGCGGCCCCAGGTTGGCCCTGGAATAACGGCAACCTGCTTTTTAATCTCGGCAAGAGTTTCAAGGATTTTCGCGCCCTGCTCCGGGCTAAACTCCGCGTGCAGGCGGAAGTCGAACAGGCCGAACTCCAGTTGACGCAGGATGAACATTGCCGCCTGGTAGTTTTTCGCCGCCAGCATTTTATCCAGCAGCGCTTTCGGCAGCGGTTCGCCGGTTTCATAGTGACCGGAGATAAACGCCAGCGCGTCCGGCTCCCAGCACCAGTTTTCCATAAACTGGCTTGGCAGCTCGACCGCATCCCACGGCACGCCGCTGATGCCGGCAACACCTGCGGTTTCGATGCGGGTCAGCATATGGTGCAGGCCGTGACCGAACTCGTGGAACAGGGTAATCACTTCGTCGTGAGTGAACAGCGCAGGCTTGCCGTTCACCGGACGGTTGAAGTTACAGGTCAGGTAGGCGACCGGCTTCTGCAGGGAGCCGTCGGCTTTACGCATCTGGCCCACGCAGTCGTCCATCCACGCCCCGCCGCGCTTGTTTTCACGCGCGTAGAGGTCAAGGTAGAAGCTGCCGCGCAGCTCGTTTTTCTCGTCATACAGCTCGAAGAAGCGCACGTCCGGGTGCCATACGTCGATATCAGTACGCTCTTTGGCGGTGATGCCATAGATGCGTTTCACCACTTCGAACAGGCCGTTAACGGCTTTGTTTTCCGGGAAGTACGGGCGCAGCTGCTCGTCGCTGATGCTGTAGAGGTGCTGTTTCTGTTTTTCGCTGTAGTAGGCGATATCCCACGGCTGCAGCTCGTCCACGCCGAACTCCGCTTTCGCGAAGGCGCGCAGCTGGGCCAGCTCTTTCTCACCCTGAGGACGGGCGCGTTTCGCCAGATCGGTCAGGAAGTCGAGCACCTGCTGCGGGTTCTCCGCCATTTTGGTGGCGAGGGATTTATCGGCGTAGCTGTCGAAGCCGAGCAGCTGGGCCAGCTCGTGGCGCAGGGCGAGGATCTCCGCCATCACCGGGCTGTTGTCCCACTTACCGGCATTCGGCCCCTGATCGGAGGCGCGAGTGCTGTACGCGCGATACATCTCTTCGCGCAGGGTCTGGTTGTCGCAGTAGGTCATCACCGGCAGATAGCTTGGGATATCCAGCGTTAACAGGAAACCTTCCTGCTCTTTCGCTTCGGCCTGGGCTTTTGCCGCCGCCAGCGCGCTTTCCGGCATACCGGCCAGTTCGGATTCATCGGTAATCAGCTTTGTCCAGCCCATGGTGGCGTCGAGGACGTTGTTGCTGTACTGGTTGCCCAGCTCGGACAGGCGCGCGGCGATTTCACCGTAGCGAACCTGCTTCTCTTTTGGCAGACCGATACCGGACAGCTCAAAATCACGCAGGGCGTTATCGACGGATTTTTTCTGCGCCGTGTTCAGTTCAGCATAGTGGTCGCCGTCGCGCAGGTCACGGTAGGCTTTGTACAGCCCTTCGTGCTGACCAACCCAGGTGCTGTACTCAGAGAGCAGCGGCAGAGTTTGTTCGTAAGCTTCGCGCAGTTCCGGGCTGTTTTTAATCGAGTTCAGGTGGCTCACCGGGGAGAAGATGCGCCCCAGCACGTCGTCCACTTCGGCCAGCGGCTGACACAGATTTTCCCAGGTGTACGGCCCGCCCTGCGCAACCACGCTTTCTACCGCCGCACGGCAGTTTTCCAACGACCGGGTAACGGCTGGAACAACATGCTCAGGGAGGATTTTAGAAAACGGCGGCAACGAAAAAGGCGTCAGTAATGGATTGGTCATAAACGCTGTCCTGTTGAAATAGGTGAATGAAGCGCGCATCCGGCGCTGTGCATATTGTTCAGTAATGGGGTTAAGTGTAGAGGATTTCAATAGCCGCGCTTACCGGGCCTACGGGTAATCTGTGCCGTTCTGCTGTAAACTGTGGCAAATCGTCAATTCAGCGGAATATCAATACCCATGCTCAGTTATCGCCACAGCTTCCACGCAGGCAACCACGCCGACGTCCTTAAACACACCGTTCAGAGCCTGATCATCGAATCGCTCAAAGAGAAAGAGAAGCCGTTTCTCTATCTGGACACCCACGCGGGCGCGGGCCGTTACCAGCTGAGCGGCGAACATGCTGAGCGTACCGGCGAATATCTGGAAGGGATTGCCCGCATCTGGCAGCAGGACGATCTGCCTGCCGAGCTGGAGCCGTACATCGGCGTGGTCAATCACTTCAACCGCAACGGCCAGCTTCGCTACTACCCGGGCTCGCCGCTGATTGCCCGCCAGCTGCTGCGCGAGCAGGACAGCCTCCAGCTGACCGAGCTGCATCCGAGCGACTTCCCGCTGCTGCGTTCTGAATTCCAGAAAGACAGCCGCGCCCGCGTGGAAAAATCCGACGGCTACCAGCAGCTGAAAGCCAGGCTGCCGCCGGTTTCCCGTCGCGGCCTGGTGCTGATAGACCCGCCGTACGAAATCAAAACCGACTATCAGGCGGTGGTGACCGGCATCCACGAAGGCTACAAACGCTTCGCCACCGGGACATACGCCCTGTGGTACCCGGTAGTGCTGCGCGCGCAGATCAAACGCATGATCAAAGATCTGGAGGCGACCGGCATCCGCAAAATCCTGCAGATTGAGCTGGCGGTACGCCCGGACAGCGATCAGCGCGGCATGACCGCCTCCGGGATGATTGTGATCAACCCGCCGTGGAAGCTTGAAGCTCAGATGAACAACGTGCTGCCGTGGCTGCACAAAACGCTGGTGCCAGCGGGTACAGGCCACGCCACCGTCAGTTGGATCGTGCCTGAGTAATCGCAGCCATCGGTGGAAACTATTGATTTCAGGTATACAATCGCGGCAATTCACGATTAAGGACAAAAGCTATGACTAAGCATTATGACTACATCGCAATCGGCGGCGGCAGCGGCGGCATCGCCTCCATCAACCGCGCGGCCATGTACGGCCAGAAGTGTGCGCTGATTGAAGCCAAAGCGCTGGGCGGCACCTGCGTGAACGTGGGTTGTGTACCGAAGAAAGTGATGTGGCACGCGGCGCAAATCCGTGAAGCTATCCATATGTACGGCCCGGACTACGGCTTTGACACCACCATCAACCACTTCGACTGGGACAAGCTGATCGCCAGCCGTACCGCCTACATCGACCGTATTCACACCTCATACGACAACGTGCTGGGTAAAAATAACGTTGACGTGATCCACGGCTTTGCCCGCTTTGTGGACGCGAAAACGATCGAAGTGAACGGCGAGACGATCACCGCCGATCACATCCTGATCGCCACCGGCGGCCGTCCGAGCCACCCGAACATTCCGGGCGCTGAATACGGCATCGACTCCGACGGTTTCTTCGAGCTGCCTGCCCTGCCAAAACGCGTTGCCGTTGTTGGCGCGGGGTACATCGCGGTGGAACTGGCCGGCGTGATTAACGGCCTGGGCGCAGAAGCGCACCTGTTCGTGCGTAAGCACGCGCCGCTGCGCAGCTTTGACCCGCTGATTGTCGATACCCTGGTCGAAGTGATGAACACCGAAGGCCCGACCCTGCACACTAATGCCGTGCCAAAAGCGGTGGTGAAAAACGCGGACGGCAGCCTGACGCTTGAGCTGGAAGATGGCCGCAGCCAGACCGTTGATTGCCTGATCTGGGCGATTGGTCGTGAACCGGCGAACGACAGCTTCAACCTGGCTGTAACGGGCGTGAAAACCAACGATAAAGGCTACATCGTCGTCGATAAGTTCCAGAACACCAGCGTGCCGGGCATTTACGCGGTCGGCGATAACACCGGTGCCGTTGAGCTGACGCCGGTAGCTGTTGCGGCGGGCCGTCGTCTCTCCGAGCGCCTGTTTAACAACAAGCCGGACGAGCATCTGGACTACAGCAATATCCCGACCGTGGTCTTCAGCCACCCGCCAATCGGCACCGTCGGCTTAACCGAGCCTCAGGCGCGCGAGCAGTATGGCGACGACCAGGTGAAAGTGTATAAATCGGCGTTCACCGCGATGTATACCGCGGTTACCTCCCACCGCCAGCCGTGCCGCATGAAGCTGGTCTGCGTGGGCCCGGAAGAGAAGATTGTCGGCATCCACGGCATCGGTTTCGGCATGGACGAGATCCTGCAGGGCTTTGCGGTGGCGCTGAAGATGGGCGCAACCAAAAAAGACTTCGACAATACCGTGGCGATCCACCCGACGGCGGCGGAAGAGTTTGTGACGATGCGCTAACCAGAGCGTTACAGGATGGCACTACGCCATTTTTTCCTGTATCGCTTTTTTGACATCACGGACAAATGCCGCAACCTGCGGCATTTTTTCTGCCCAGTCCACGGTGACCAACCCGAGATACTCTGCACGCGCCTCCTCCAGCAGTTTCGCATGAGCTTCGGGCAATTGCGGCCGCAGCCAGGCTGCGGCCTCGTCTTTAGCCGCGATCTTACCCGTCTCAACGCTATACCCGATACGCGCCAGCGTCAGGAGGATATGTCTTTCATCGCCCTTAAGATCGTCAGCCCTGCTCCACAGCGCCAGAGTCTGACGAAAGGTCTCCAGCAGATCGTTTTCTGGCACAGCCTCGAACAACTCGCAGGCTGCTTTTCCCCGCAGAGGGAGACTGTTCTGACGCGCTTTGGTCAGTAAAATCGCCAGATCGGGGTCGGGCTGCGCCGGTTCGTATTTCCCGTTTGTAATATCATCCCGTAGCCATTCTCCAAACTGCAGTTCCCGCACGGGCGGAAAGTGCCATGGCACAATCTGCGACCAGACTACGACCGTTACTTCCAGCGCCCGGTAAATCTCCGATGTGCCGGGCCAGGCCGAAATCGCCAGCAGCTTCTGCATCAAGGTATGGCGTTGTTCATCCCGCAGCGGCGAACGTACTGTGACCAGCAGGTCGATATCGCTCAGCGGCTTCAGGCCGCCGTCCATCGCCGAACCGTATAAGTGAATTGCCATCAGCTCGCTTCCGAGAACGCTTTCGATGAGCGCGCAGGCGCTCTGTAGCTGTTTTTGTGCGCAGGGGGGCTCGTTCATCCTACCTCTTCGTCTGACGATAGCTGCTGATTAAACCGGGTTATCTCTTCCAGCACGCGGTTGACCAGAAGGTCAATCTCTTGCCAGGGTCGATCGTCGTTACAGGCCGTTTCCAGCTGTTCACAGGCTTGCTGCAAAGATGTCATGCTCATCATCCTTGCTCCACCATTGATACGGTGCGCCATACGGCCAACCTTATCGCGATTTTTCTGTGCGAGCCACTGCGTCAACTGGCTGGCATCCTGTCTGTTCACCTCCACCATTTCGGCCTGCAGCGCCCGCGTGGCATCGCTCTCCAGGGCAGGCTTCGCGCTGCTGCCGGCAAAATAACGATCCAGCAGCGTCTGGAGTTTTTCCGCCGTCAGCGGTTTCTCCAGATATTCATTCATACCAGCATCGATACAGCGCGCTGCCGTTTCTGCGCCGCTCATCGCCGTCAGGCCGAATATCGGGACAGGCGGATGACCATAAAGCTGTTCGGTATGACGGATCTGCTGCGCCAGCTCATAGCCGTCCATCTCCGGCATCGTGCAGTCGGTAATAATCACATCGTAGCGGCCAGGATTTTGCTGCCACATCGACAGCGCCTCCGCCCCCTGTGTCGCCAGCGAAACCCGGTGCCCCCAGGACTCCAGCCGCTGCCGCAGCGCACGGCGTGCTGGCGGATAGTCGTCGACCCCAAGAATATGCAGGCTGCGCATATGTTCGACAGGCGGAGGGGTTAACACTTTGCTGGCGGCAGGCACCGCGTTGAAGTGAAGGCTCACCACGCAGCCCTCATGCGGCTCACTGTCGATACGTACCTCCGCACCGGCGGCATGGGCCATATACAGGCAGGCCGGTAAACTGAACCCGGTGTCGGTCCACTCTGATTTCAGCGTCACGTGGTGCGCTCGTCTGGCAATGTCCTCAATCAGGTGCTCGTCAATGCCCTCGCCCCGATCGCACACTTCGATGACCAGCGGGATCGTCGTGGCATTCGGCTCTTTGCTGCCCTCATACACTTCAACGTCAATATCCTGACCATTCGAATGCTTGATGGCGTTACGCAGCAGGCTGGATAGGATGCGAATAATCAGCAGCGGATCGGTGGTAAAACGCTCGACAGAGAGCTCGATCAGCACGTTCAGGGTGATCCCTTTCGCTTCAGCCTGCTGCCGGTAAAGCGCCACGGTACTGTGGATTAACTGGGGCAGATGCGTGCTGCGCATCGTTCCGTTCAGCTGCGGGTTATCTGCACGGAAGACGTCAAACATGTCGCCGATCAGCGAAAGCAGGTTGAGGGAGGATTCCCAAATCAGATTCAGGTTTTCATTATGCTCATGCCGCGCATCAAGCGCCTGAAGCTCCATCTCCAGCAGGCCGGTGATGACGCTGAGTGGGGTGCGCACTTCATGCCCCATGCTCTGCATAAAGGCGTTTTTGCTGCCTATTGCCTGCTCAAGATTACTCTTCGTCTCAGAGAGCTGAGCAATCAGCAGCTCTTTTTCAGTGACATCCAGCCAGCCGCCAATCAGACCACCAATTTCACCCTGACTGTCGTGCCACGGCACAACCCAGCCCTGCAGGTAGCGCGTCTGGTTGTTTATCGTAAAACTGTCAGCCCAGTTCTGCGGTTGCCCATCCTGTAACGCCTGCTGGTATTTTGCCTCCAGGTTCGCCAGCACCGCCGGTTCTACCATGTCGATCGCGGTTACTGGCTGCCCCTGGAAGGCATCGCCCGGCTGGCCGATGGTATCTGCCCAGGCCTGGTTGTAGCGCAGCAGATGGCCGTTACGATCGCGAACGTAGAGCGCCACGGGCGAGGCGTCGATCAGCGCCTGGGTAAAACGTAACTGTTCGGTAAGCTGGCGCTGCAAGACATTGCCACGGCGCAGCGCGGCGCGCAGATACTGTATCCATAACCAACACCCTGTCACCACCAGCAGAAGCAGCACGCCCCAGACCAGAGAATTGAGTAATGAACTTTGCGCCCAGGTTTCGCTATTGTCGATGGCCGCTTGTCGCCAGTCACCCGCCAGCTGCATCAGTGCCTGTGGCTGCATATCTGCCAGCGCTTTATTGAGAATATTAACTGGCTGGCTGGTCTCGGTTTGCGCGGCAATGACGACATCGATGAGGGGGACAGGCACCGTGACGGCCAGATGAAAACGGGTGGGATGATGGCGCGTCACCAGGTAGTTGGCGATAAACTGCGGCGCGATCACACCGCGCACTTCGCCTTTTTTCAACCGCGCCAGCGCGTCGTCCATGTGGGTCAACGACACCAGTTTGATTGTAGGATACCAGGTTTCCAGCCAGGGGCGCAGCGGATCGTCGGCCATAATCGCCAGCTTTTCACCCTTCAGCTGGGCAAAATCGTCCGGCCGTTTGATCGTCTGATCCATCACCACCACGACCGGCGTGGTGAGCAACGGCGAGGTCATCGCCATGGCCGCGGACGTTTTTTGCGACACGTCAGCCACCTGCCTGAGCACCAGCGCATCCGGGTTATTCTGCTTTAACGCGTTGAGTTCGTCGTCGCTACCGGCGGTCAATATCGTGAAGTGAATATCATACTGCTCGCTAAATTGGTTGAGCAGATCAACCACCAGACCCGCTGGCGTGCCATCCTCCAGAAACGAGAGCGGGCGCTGGCGACTATCCAGAATCACCTGGATCTGACTATGCTCACGCAGCCAGTTCTCCTCCTCCCGATCCAGCGCCAGCGGATTGGCGGTAATGACGAAGCTCCGGTTAAGCCCCCAACTGGTGGTAATACGCAAACGGCTGGCTAAGGGGATATGTTTGAACACCGCGTCGATGGCTTCCACCAGTTGCGGCAGCTGGCGATCTACACCAAAACTCATGTTCAGATTGGGCAGCGCCGGGCTGTAGCGCCAGCGTATCCCCTGAGCCTGATGATACTGGGTAAGGTACTCCGCACTGGCCCGGTTAATCCACAGGGCATCTATCTGCTTAAACGCCAGCGCGCTGACGGCTGAAGGATACCAGGACTGGAAACGGAGCATACTGCCGGGATAGTGGCGACGCAGCGCCGGGCTGGCGTTGGTATCAGTCATCAAACCTAATGTCTTTGGGCTCTCTTCAGGCGCGTCATCGGCTCGCTCGCGAGTGGTCATTAAGACTGACTTATCCAGCAGCCATGGCGGCGTGGTCACCAGTTCGGCGTTTGGCCACAGCTCCGGGTTCCACATCGCCACCATCTGAATTTCATGGCGACGCAGCGCCTGGAAAGCATCACGACTCTGGTTGTAATAGTGGAGCTTGACGTTGACCTTCAGGCTATCTTCCAGCAGCGCTAGATAATCGGCCGCAATCCCGCTGAAAAGTCCGTGCCCCATGCCTTCGCTGAGAGGAGGATGCGGCGGCCCCCAGACGCCCACGTGAAGCGTCTGATTGTGTTTCAGCCATTGCTGCACGTCACCACTAAACTGGACATGCGGCGCATTGACCTGCACGCGGCGTTGCAGGGTCAGTTCCTGGGCCTGAATCTGCCCGATACTGCAAAGCAGCATAAAAAGGCTAATTAACCGGGCAGTGATAAAACGCATCGTTGGAGTCGTTCCCTGAAAAGTGAGGGCTGGAAATCAGCAGGCTGGCACAGCGTTAATTTTAGCAACCGCGCTTCGTTCTGCATTGTCTGGATAACCGCCATAATTTGCAGGAATTTTAGCAATAGGTGGGCAAATCGGGATTAAGGTCGGTCTTGTTTTTAAAAACTATCGTCAGCGGATTTTTATAAGACCGGACTTATTGTCCCCTCCCCTGCTGGAAGGTAAAAACGCAGCAGATTTGCTATGCGTAAACAGGTTCCACAAAAAATGAATAACACGTTAACTGCCCACGGCGAAAACACTGCCGATGCCCATAAAGAGATGGCGACTGACGATCAATTTCCTGCACTGGTCGAAATCGCGCTCGGCGATATTTTCATTCAGGGGGAAGAGCGTCTTTTTATCGACGACGTTAATCAGCAGCTACTGATAAAAGGCCCTCCCGGGCAGCGGGTCAATCTGTCCGATCTGCTTCCTGCAGAATCAGAGCCAGGAGAATGGATGAAAGCCAGAGGCTCCGTTACCGTGAACGGCGTGCAATATGAGGTTTATCACCATTCGGGTATTGAGACGGAGCTACTGGTCCAGACAGGACTAGACGTTGCGCCTCAGACGTAATCAGGTTGCGTAATAACCTCAACCTGCACCTCGCCCGCGCGAAAACCGTCAGCAAGGAAGAATGGGATAGGCAATCGCCACTGCCCATCACGCACCAACGCCGTATAGCGATAGCTCTCCCCCTCAATCCGTAATACGACAGCCTGCTTTTCACCGCTGGCTTTCTCGCTCGGCCCCGCCAGCACGGTAAACCCGGCGTTGCTGCCCACGTGGAAGTGCTCAGTCTGCCAGCGAACAGGCGGATGTGCAGGCCACGGTTGAGCATGGTGAAAGGCGAAGATCTCATCATGATTCAAAATGCTCTGCCGGACCGTAGGCCAGATCGCCACTTTGAGGAAATACTGGTCGGTGAAACGGGCGCTCCCCCGGTAGCTCGCCACAAACTGACGCATCATTCCTTCCACGTCTGGGATCGCGCCGCCACAGCCGCCCCACATCCCTGCCAGCAACAGCTCGGTATGGGTGAAATAGTCGCGCATATGGTGGAAATAAAACGGCGAGCGCAGCCAGTCTTCCACGCAAACCTGTTCCCGTTCAGAGAGCAGAGAGTCAGCGTCACGCACTAAAAAACGCTCGACCTGCGGGTCATCCATCACCAGAAAACGCCACAGCGTGGGATAGATGCGCTTTTCCTGGCTCATATCCACCAGCGCGGCACCCGCCTGCGCCAGCCGCTGCCAGACGTGCTGGGGCACGGAGTCATCCAGATACACGCGACAGCGCCAGCCGGGAAACAGCTCTGCGGCGGCCTCAATGTTTTTAATTAAGGTTTCGCAGTAGCGCGGCAGATCGCCATACAGACTGAACGCGATAATGTTTTTTTCCGGGCAATCCGCCTGAAAAGGTGGCGGTGGTGTCTGGGGCAGCGGCCAGGCGGTTCCCTGACGAAAACGCTGGTCAGAGAGGGTCAATGACTCCAGACCATACGCGCGCATTTCATCCGTTTTGCCCATATGGCCGCACAGTTCCGCCAGGCCATCGAGCCAGGTTTCAGACGCTTCATGACGACGGGGCGACTGATAAATCTTGCGGTAGACTTTGTACGCCTTGTCATGTTTTCCCTCACGCATCAGGCTAAGGGCGTAATCGCTCTGTACCGACATATTATGCGGCAGAACGGCCAGCGCTTTTTCGCAGCAGCGAGAGGCCGTCGCATAATCCGTCACGGCCATTGCATGACGGTACTGCTCCGCCAGGGCAGCAAATGTCTGACGCATTGCTTCTTGTTTTGCAGCAGATGAATGAGGTTGAAGGGATCGACGCATTGTCCAGGCTCAAAATCAAATAATCGTGCGTATGATTTTCCCATTCGTCTGTAAAGTAAGCGACAAGACCCGTCTTGATGTTCCCGGCAGTCAATGATGGCGCAGGATTTAAGCAGCAAAAAGCAGGCGAAAATGCACGCTTATATTAGTATTGAGAGGATAGCGTAGAAATAATAACGTTCCTGACCAGACATTGTGCTTTTCGTTATTCACAATCGCCAGAATAATAACCAAGCCTTGTCTTATAACAATGCTTTTAACGTTTAATCAGAATATCACTTTCAGTATCTTATGCTCAGGAGCGTTATAAAAAGTTATGCGTCACTACCTTCGTCGTTTTTTGCTTCTGGTTTTATTTTTATTCGTGATGCCTCCGGCACACAGCGAAGAATATAAGATTCTGATGCGCACCCCCATTGAGGGCATGAGTCGCTTGCCGCTCACCGAAGAGCAGGCAACGCTGCTAAAGCATATGCAAAACTTGACGGTGGGTATCACACGTTATGACGTGCCTCCTTTCGGGATGCGCAACATACGCCATGAATATGAGGGGCTGAGCGCCGACTATCTCGGCCTGGTGTCCTGGCAGCTTAATCTGCCGGTGCAGGTTAAAATGTACGACTCGCAGGAAGAGCTGTGGCAGGCGCTGGCGCGCGGTGATATCGATCTTATCCCCTCTGTCTCCGCCTTTGACGCCAACGACGCATTTATCTTCTCAACGCCCTATGCCAGCGATAAACCGGTGCTGGGGGCGAACGACCGGGATACCCAGCCTCTCGCGGACGATCTTGCTAACACCGACGTCGCGATGGTCCGGGACTACCTGCCTCTGGCACAGGTGAAAGCGGCCTATCCCAACGCGCGCTTTCGCCTGTTTGACAGCTATCAGGAAGCGCTGAGCGCCGTGGCGTTTGGGCATTCACGCGCCTATCTCGGTAACAGCTATTCGCTGAGCCGAAACTATTTAAACAATATTCATATCGATCGCATCTCGCGGCTGCCCAACCGTGAAGTGGGGTTCGCCCTGAGCCAGAATAACCCGCTGCTTAACCAGTTGATTAACGCGACCATCCGCGCGGTACCCGAAGAGGAAAAGCTGGATCTCTATCGCCGCTGGCAGCCCGATCGGGTCGATATTGCACAGGGAACCAAGTCGCTGGTCTTTACCGACCAGGAGAAAGCGTGGATCGCCCGGCATCCGGTGGTGAACGTGCTCATCTACAGCCAGGATAATGCCGCCCCGGTCTCCTTTATCGATAACAAGGGGATGCTGCGCGGGGTAGTGGCGGATCTCTTCTCCGTGGTGTCATTGCGCACCGGCTTGCGCTTTAGCTTTGAGACCGGCAATACCACCGATGATTTGATAGCCCAGGTCAACCACGGGCAGGCTGACATGCTCGCGTCAGTGACGCCGAGCGAGGCGCGCAAGGGTCAGGTCCTCTTCACGCGGCCCTACTTACGCAGCGCGTTTGCTCTTGCCACATCATCCTCACGTAACGACATTAACACGCTGGCCGACCTGCGCGGCAAACGCCTGGCGCTGGTGAAAAACATCGGCGTGGAGCAGCTGGTGCGCGAACGTTACCCGGAGATCAAAATAGTTCACGTGGGCAATGAATCGCAGCTGCTCGCCAGCATCACCAACGGCGATGCCGACGCGGCAATAGGTATTCTGGTGATGACGGATTACCAGATCTACACCAATTTTCAGGACAAGCTGAAGGTGGTTTCGATTGTTGGCGACTCCCCCGCCTGGATCTCCTTTGGCGTTGGCCTGGCAAGCCCGGAACTGCAGAGCATTCTGGATAAAGTCCTGCTGAGTATCTCACCCATTGAGATGGAAAACCTGGCGAACCGCTGGCGACCCAACGAGCTGGTGGTGGTCGACAGCTTCTGGTATCGCTATCGCGAAGTGCTGATTGCCACGGGTGTCTTCAGCGCCGTTCTGGTGCTGTTAGCGCTGGGATGGGCGCTCTATTTACGTCGGCAGATTGTGCGTAAAGCGGCGCTGCGCAGGCAACTGAACGAGCAGCTCACCCAGCTGCGCGAGATGCTGACCGAACGTGAATCGCTGCTGGCGGAACTGAGCGAGGCGAAAGATCGCGCCGAAGACTCTAACCGGGCAAAATCGGTGTTCCTGTCAACCATGAGCCATGAGATCCGCACCCCGATGAACGCCATTATCGGCATGCTGGACATCGTTCTGAAAAAAGGGCGCAAGGGCGAGCACGATCTTCAGGCGCTGGAAGTCGCCTACGACTCGGCAGAGGGTCTGGTGGGGTTGATTGGCGATATCCTGGATATCTCCCGTATCGAGGGAGGGCATCTCGATTTTAACCCGGAACCCGTGCAGTTCGGCAAACTCATCGACAACATGATGCGGGTGTTCCAGGGCGTGGCGATAGAAAAAAATATCCAGTTGAATAAGGTCTTCCCGGCAGAGGCGCTGTATGAGGTCTATGCCGACCCGCTGCGTATTAAGCAGGTGCTCTCCAACCTGCTCAGCAACGCCATCAAGTTTACCGACCGCGGCAGCGTGACGCTGACCTTATCGCAGCGTGAGGAGCCCGGCACCGATAACATCCAGTTTGTCATTGAGGTGCAGGACAGCGGTATCGGTATTGATGCCAGCCAGCAGGCCGCACTCTTTAAGCCATTCAGCCAGGCGGACAATCGTCGGGCGGGCACCGGCCTTGGGTTATATATCAGCCGAACCATCTGTGAAAGCATGAATGGCACGCTCACGCTCGCCAGCGAAAAGCATGTCGGTACCACCGTCAGGGCGACCTTCTCCCTGCCTAAAGTTACCCGTGCCGTTACGCCCCGTGCCCAGCCTGATGCGGAAGATGAAAAGTTACCGGCGCTTAACGTGCTGGTGGTGGATGACAATCCCGCAAACCGCATCCTGTTGGCCAAACAGCTGGCCTGGCTGGGGCAGCACGCGCATCTGGCTTCCGGTGGCGATGAGGCCCTCAAAATCTGGGCCGATACTGCCTTTGATGTGGTTATCACCGACTGCAATATGCCGGGCATCAACGGTTATCAGCTAACGGGCATGATGCGTAACGCTGAGCGTGAGCAGGGCCGGACACCGGCATGGATTATTGGTTTTACCGCCAATGCGATGCATGAGATTAAGGAACGGTGTTTACAAGCGGGAATGAACGATTGTCTGTTTAAGCCGTGCTCTATCAGCGATCTGGCGACGGCGCTGCGTAACAGTACTTCTTGCCGGGTGGCGCTGCGCTGACCCGGCCTACAATCGACAATAATATCAATTAATTGAACGATTTATTGTAGGCCCGTGCAAGCGTAGCGCCGCCGGACAACACTCACAGCAGTTGGTCGTGCCAGAGGAACAGCTCAGGGTCGGTCTTCACGCCCAGCTTTTTCATTGCGGATTTCTTCTGGCCGCTAACCGTTTTGCGGCTCCGGCTGAACTTCTCAGAAATTTGCAGCACCGACATACCGGAAAGGAAAAGGCGTAACACCTCCAGTTCCCGGGCAGAAAGCTGGTCCAGACGGCCAATGCCGTCAATTACATGCTGTTCATCTTCAGCGTCACCGGATGCAGATGGCTCGGAAATAAGATAAAACTCCTTCTCCATGCTTTCGGAAAGGCAGATATGCCCAGCCGCCACGCGGCGCACGGCATCCACCACTTCCGAGGCGTCACGGCTTTTGCCGATATGCCCGCGCACGCCTGCCTTCAGCGCCATACGAACAATGGCGGTATTTTCCAGCGTCGATGAGATCAAAATTTTCAGCCAGGGAAAATTGCTCATTAACTGCTTAATCATCGGCAATCCGTCAATGTCTTCATCCCCGAGCAAATAGTCGAGGATAAGCACATCAATCCGGTTGGTACGTAAAAAGTTAATCAGATCAATGCGGCTGGCAAAGCTGCCCTTCAGTTCGAAATCCGGCTCCTGGCTGAAAATAATTTCCAGCCCTTTGCGGACAATCGGATGATCGTCGAGTAAGGCGATATAAATTTTCTTTCCTGAATACTGATTCATCTGCACTCTCTTTCTGTGCCTGCTGTGTGGGTCATTATAAAAATGGCTGATTACTGCTTTCTCAGCCACTGCAATAATGTTCCCGCACTGGCATAACTACGAAAAATAGCAGCGTAAGCGTCAAAGCGGTTGGTGGCTTCTGCAACCTGGTTACCGTAATAATCACTTTCTGCACTCAGCACATCCAGCAGGGTTCGTCTGCCAAGGTGGTACCATTGATCGAAGAAATCATGGCGAATGCGATCGGATTCAAAGGCTAAGTCATGGTACAACTCAGCGCGTTCCAGCATGCTGCGGGCGTCCTGATCCGCCGCGCGCACGCGGTTATCCAAATCGCGTAACTGTTTTTCTATAGTTTCTCTGCTGGCGTCCGCACGACGCGCAGCAGAGAGCTCAGCGGCTCGCTGAGAACCGCCGCGGAAAATCGGCCAGCTCACGTTCACACCCGTCTCCCAGGACTGTTCACGCCCCAGTTCGTCACGCCCGGTGCTTTTGCCCACGTTCCAGGTCACTGTCGGGTAAGAGGCCGAGCGCGCGACATCCGCATCCGCCAGCGCCGACGCGGTTTCCGCCTTAGCTTGCCGAATTGTCGGATGGCTGTCGATGGCCGACAGTTGTGTCGTCAACTCTCCCGGCTTAAGGTTCCAGGCGGTCGCTGCGGGCAGAGGCACTTTTTTGTCCCCCAGCAGACGGTTAAGAGTGATTTCAATATCACGAGCCCGCGAAACCGCCGTGTCCAGAGATGATTGCGCCTGAAGCAAGCGCCCCCGAGCCTGCGTCAGCTCGCTGCGGCGCCCCTGATCGACCTTCACGATCCCGTCCAGCATGCTGACCAGCTCATTCATGCGGGCCACATACTTTTGGCTCAGGCTGATGATCTGGCGCTGCTTGCTCAGTTCGATGAGCGCGCTGCTGACCTGCCAGGCGATATCTTCCGCCTGGGCATCGACGTTATTTTTCGCCGCGTCATGCAGGGCTTCACGGCTTTTGATGGTGTTACTGGTGCGGCCAAAATCGAGCAGTGTGGTCGCCATATTCACGGTGACCGCCGGTCGGCTGTCGCTGTAGCGACGCTCACCACCACCAAACTGATAACTTTTGGAACGGGTGCCGACATCAATCTGCGGCCAGCGCTGGCCTTTCGCTTCGTCAACATTCGCTTCTGCCGCTTCAGTATTATAATTCGCGCCACGCACTTCGGGGCTGATACTCAGCGCGGTATTCACCGCATCATTAAACAGGGCGCGAATTTCCCTTTCGCTGGGTGCGCGGGCCGTAATATCACGTTTCGGCGCGGCGGCCGCGTGTGTCACCGGCGCCTGCTCCACTAACGGCGCAGCGGGTGCGGGCGGTGTCGAGGCCATCACCATGCGAGATTTTACCGCAGGGTCTACAGGCGCAAAGGCTAATAAGCCGTCACTATTTGCTGCACTTTTAGCCGATGCCAGGCAAGCCGCGGCCGTTAACAGCGCCGCCAGGCGGCGCTGCATAAAAATAGAGTTACTTTTCATATTAACGCTCGCGGAACGCTTCCTTCGCTTTGAAGATAGGTTTCAACAGGTAATCGAGAATGGTTTTTTCACCGGTGCGGATTTCAACCGTGGCAATCATGCCGGGAATGATAGGCAGAGATTTACCGCCCGCATTCAGCGTGCTGCTGTCAGTTAATACCATCACCCGGTAATAGGTGTCGTCAGGGCGGCCGGCGGCAGCTTTGGCGTCATCCTTCAGCGTATCCGGGCTGACCAGAGACACGTGCCCTTTCAGGCCACCGTAGATGCCGAAATCGTATGCGGTGATTTTCACCATTGCCGGTAATCCGGCATGCAGGAAGGCGACGTCAGACGGTTTGATTTTCCCTTCAACCAGCAGCTGGTCTTCCAGCGGCACGATTTCCATAATGTGTTCACCGGGCTGGATAACGCCGCCGATGGTGGTGACACGCACGTTTTTCACGGTGCCTTTTACCAGCGCGGAGATGGTTGTCCGGCTCACCACGTCGGCACGTCCTGTCAGGCTCTCTTCGGCCTGCACCAGATCCAGCTCCTGGCGAATCAGCTCGGCGTTGGCATCCGCCTGATAGCGGTTACGACGCTCGACAATTTGCGATTGCAGGTCATTCGCCTGACGACGCATACGCAGCAGCTCCACTTCTGAGAGCAGGCCGCGCGCGGCCAGCGGCTCGGACATGGCAATTTCGTTTTGCGCCAGGCGGTAGCTTTTCTCGAGCGAGGCCACCCCTTCTTCCAGCGCCTGTTTGCGGCTGTTGTAGGCGCGGGTTTCCAGGTCCACTTCGGAAGGGTACTGTTTCACCCGGTCGCTAAACGTCAGCGGCAGGCCGTAGGCCTCTGCACGCAGGCGGTTAACGGTCGCTTCCAGCGCCACCACTTTACGCAGCGTCTCCTGATAGCTGGACTGGGCGCGGGTCGGGTCTATTTTCAGCAGTACCTGCCCCGGCTCAACAATGTCGCCCTCACGGACGTTCAGCTCTTCGAGAATCCCGCCCTCCAGGCTCTGGATAATTTGCTCGCGGCTTTTCGAGACGATTTTCGCGTCGCCTTTGGTGATCTCTTCCACCTTGGCGAAATGCGCCCAGGTTAAAAACCCGACGAACACCACCAGAATCAGCCATAGCACCAGGCGCGACTTTGGCGTGGTCTGGGAGAATAGCGCTTCCTGGATATCGCTCATCCAGGCGGCATCACGCGCGGATAATGCCTTGCTGTTGTTACGTTTTAAGAATTTCATGCGCTGGCCTCCACGGGCTGTTTTCCTGTAGCGGCTTTTGCAGGGGTACTGTCGTTTGCGGGTGCGCCGTTAAGAGCGGCCAGCACCTGCTGTTTAGGACCATCGGCCACAATTTTGCCGTCATCAATAATGACCATGCGATCGACCAGCGCCAGAAGCGACGGGCGATGGGTAACCACCACCAGCGTGTGTCCGGCGGTCGCGACTTTCAGGTGTTGTAAGAAAAGGGCTTCCGTCTGGGAATCCATCGCGCTGGTCGGTTCATCCAGCAGCAAGAGATTCGGTTTCGCCAGCAGCGTACGCGCCAGTGATACCAGCTGACGCTGACCGCCGGACAAACTGTTGCCCTGCTCGCCAACAGGCATGTGGATACCGCGCGGGTGACGCGCCGCAATCTGATCCAGCCCCGTCAGACGCAGCACGTGCAGGAATTCATCAGAGGAGGCGTTCTGACGGCCAATCATAATGTTTTCACGCAGGGTGCCGTAAAAGAGGCGCGCTTCCTGGCCGACAAAGCCCACATTATTACGCCAGTCGGAGGGCTCAATCTGGTTCACATCCAGACCGCTGCTGAAGAGCTGCCCTTTCACCGGGGTGTAAAGGCGCGCGATGATGCGCAGCAGGGTCGATTTACCGCTGCCAATCTTGCCGACAATCGCCACGCGCTCGCCCGGCTTGATCGTCAGGTTGACGCCCTTGAGGATCTCCGGGTTTGGCTGCATCGGCGGCGCCGGATAGGAGAAGGTCACGCCTTTCAGCTCAATATCACCATTCAGCTCAGGCTGTTTGATGTAATCAATGTCGCTGCTGCGATCGGTCGGGTGTTCCATCAGTCTGTTCAGCGAGCCCAGCGCGGCTTTCGCTTGCTGATAACGCACGGCTAAACCAATCACCTGGCTTAATGGCGCGGTCACGCGACCCGCCAGCATTACGGTACCGATCAGCGCACCCTGGGTCAGGTTACCGGCATCGATCAGGTATACACCGGTGACAATCAGCATCACCGTCTGCAGCTGCTGCAGGAAACTCACCGAGTTCATCGCCAGCGTCGAATAATGTTTTGACGCCGCCGCGCTGGAAGATTGCATGGCGCTGAATTTCTGCCAGCGGCTCTGCATCCAGGATTCACCGCCGACCGATTTCAGGGTTTCCATGCCTTCAATGGATTCAATCAGTACGCCCTGCTTTAACGAGGCTTCCTGCAGGCTGGCTTTCATTACCTTCGCCAGCGGCCACTGGATAAGCAGGCTGACGATCAGGATCATCGGCAACATCAGCATCGGAATAAAGGCCAGCGTACCGCCGATGGCAAAAATAATGCCGATAAACAGCAGCACAAAAGGTAAGTCGGCAATGGCCGCCAGGGTGGCTGATGAGACGAAGTCACGCACGGATTCAAACTCGCGCAGCTGGTTGGCAAACGAGCCGGAAGAGGCCGGTTTATGCTCCATTTTGACCGCCAGCGACTGACGGAACAGAACGCTGCCGACAATCAAATCCGCTTTCTTGCCGGCGGTGTCGAGCAGATGCGCCCGCACGGTACGGGTAATGGCCTCAAAGACCATAGCCACCAGTACGCCAGCCGCCAGCGACCAGAGCGTCGTAAAGGCCTGGTTAGGGATAACGCGGTCATACACGTTCATGGTGAAGAATACCGTTGCCAGCGCGAGCACGTTGACCAGCACCGACGCCAGCGCCGCGCTGCGGTAGTAGCTTCGATAGCGCCACAGGGTACTGAACAGCCAGTGACCTTTTGGTTGCGGCGGCGCGATATCGCTGACCCGGCTGTCAATGCGCGCAGTTGGTTTCGCCGCAATGGCATAACCGACATACAGCTCGCTGAGCGCCTCATGGTTCAGCTCAACCGGCTCGTCGCCCACTTCCGGCATGATCAGGGAGTAGAACAGATCCCATTTATCGTCGGCATTTTTACGACGCTCGCGCGCAAGCAGCACCATGCCGCCCGCACCTTTGCGCAGCAGAATCATGGGGAAAACCTGCTCGGGCAGTTCCGCACTATTACGCTTGATGAGCCCCCCGGTGATACCGGCATTTTTAAGCGCATCAAGCGCTAAAGAGGGTGTGAGAGTTTGTTCAACAGGCAGACCAGCCAGCAAGACATCGTCGCTCTTACCCAGACCATAATGATCGGACAGCCAGGCAATGCTTCTGAGCAGAGTGTCGTCATTGAGTCGGGTATCACGGGCGATAGTGTGCAGCTGTTCCTCCTGGGTATTGGCCATTGAGGATTCCATAATTCGCGTGTTCCTGGTTGTTAAAAGACAGTTAAATCAAAAAGATAAAATGACTTTTTGAGATGAATTAGGAATATTCTGTCACGCGGAATGGTCTTGCCTTAATGAGACCTGTCTCAATGGAACTGGTTATTTTTTGTCACGAATCAGGTTTTAGAGAGGAAACAGGGGGAAAAGATGGTGCCCTCCCGTTACGGGAAGGCAGGGTTTAGCGATTATTTCTGCGCAGGAGCAGTCACGTTCTGATCGCCGCTTACGCGTACCACAACGCGGCGGTTAGGCGACAGACAGGAGATCAACGCGCTCTTGTTCGAGGCGTCACAGTCATTGACTACAGGCTCATTGCTGCCCACGCTGGTCGCCGTCATCAGGCGAGCCGGAAGACCGTTTTCAGCCAGCATGGTGCGGACAGTCTGCGCGCGCTTCAGGCCAAGCGCATAGTTGCTACGATCGCTGCCGATGGCGTCCGTGTGGCCGATCACCTGGATCTGTTTCAGTTCAACGTTTTCACGTTTGATCGTCGCCACCAGATCTTTTACTGCCTGGCGACCCTGAGCGGAAACGCCTTTCTCATTTCCCTTACCAAAGCGGAACATCACATCGCCCGAGAGGGTGTAATCTTTGTACTGTGGCGCAAGGTTCTTACAGGCCTCTACGCTTGAGGCACGGGACAGCACGTGTGTCTGCTCACGCAGACCAGCGAGATCCTTTTCCGCCTGCTCGCGCGTACGGGCTTCCGGCACCGCATTCATGGTTGAGCTGACGCGCACGAAATAGGTCTGGCCGCCGCTCATCTCGACGTTGTAGCCCTGCTCTTTGCCGCGATACTGCGGTGCATCATTCTGGTACGCGCCCAGATTATGCTTGCCCGGCGCCAGACAGAAAACGGTATAGCCGCCCGGCAGCAGTGCGTCGTGGAATTCGTTATCGACATAAATATGCGCCGCGCCACCTGCGGTGTTGCTGGCATCACGGTAGTAAACCACCTGCGTCTGCGTCTGGCCGACGGGAGCGACAGGCTGATAGGTCTTACCAAAATTCTCCGCCGCCAGCGCCGGGTGGATAACAAATGCGGAGGTAGTAAACAGCGCCGCGAATAAAGAGGTCTTGAAAAAAGTCATAAATCCTCCACAGGCCCCCTCCCGGGGGCCTGGAAAAGTTTTAGTTAGTGATTATTCACGTTGACGGTGACGCCGTTCTGCACCAGCAGTTCAACATCAAGGTTTTCCACCTGGTAAACCTGATATTCCACGCCGGAAACTTTAACGTTGCCTGCATTGGTCCAGTTACCCGGATCGCTGTTGTCTGGCAGCAGATCGCTCAGGTTCACAACATCACCTTTGTTACCCTGAACCATCATCTGTTTATTGCCATCGGCGATAAACAGATCTTTCTCCGCGTGGGTCAGCACGTCGTTCAGACTGATATTCAGCTTGTCCTGCTTGCTGTTGGTCAGATCAATGGTCTTGTGCTGGAGGTTATCCAGATTGATCTCGTGACCGTTCAGCGTGCTGACGGCATGGGTGTTGTCGTCATGCTGCTCTTCCGTGCTCATCATCATGCTTCTGGAGGCAGTGCGGGTGGTGTTAACCGTCCAGCGAACATCATCAATCATGTACTGATCGGTGTTGATGGTATTACCACCGCCCGACAGACCACTGCTGGCCCCACGCCCCATATGGAAGACAATATTGCCAATCTCGCGTCCCGCTGGTGCGGTGGCGGAGAAGGTCGCTTCCCCAGAAGGCAGATACCCGGATGAAATCACCTTGCCTGCAGTATCGTAGACAATGAAGGTGGATTTCACGACACTCGATTGAATTGAGTCGTTTGCACCGGAAAGCTTCATGCTTACCGCATTCACACCATCAAAATGCATGGTGATATCGCCGGTCAGTGCCAGTTTACGGCTATTCCCTACACCCCACTGATAAATTGAACCACCGTAACCCGGATAATAGTTATCGCTTAACGTAAATTTCAGACCACTCGCCAGTGTAACCAGCCCCTTCCCATAGCTCTGTGGGGTCAGCGCATTAAAGTCCTCAAAGCCACTTGTTTTCGGTGAGATTACCGTCAGGCTACGGGAAACACCCGCACTCCTGTTACCCGCCTGATCAATCGAGAAGACGCTAAAGGTATGGTTACCCAGCGGCAGTGCAGACGGTGTAAAGCTCCAGCTACCCGTCGCCGAGGCGGTGGTCGAGTAGGTGCCACCATTCACGGCGATATAGACCGTACTGCCTGCCTCCGCCGTACCGTTCAACGTTGGCGTGCTGTCATCCGTTTTACCCAGGTTGGCAACATTGCCGGTTTCATTCCCGACGTTATCCATCACGCTGGTAATGGTCGGTGCTGCGTTAACCGTATCAACCACTACATAGTGCTGGTTACCCAGAGCACTCTTGTTGCCCGCCAGGTCAGTCTGATTAGCACGGAAATACCAGGTTCCATCCTGCAATGCCTTCGGAATTTCCAGGCTCCAGGTACCGTCCGCTTTGGCGGTGGTGGTGTAAACGAGGTTTGTACCGCTCGTCCACCCCTGACTACCCAGCGCCAGCACGATTTCGATCTTCGCGCCCGCTTCCGCACCGTTACCGGTGATGGTCGGACGGTTGTCGTTAGTACGATCTCCGTCAACCAGGTTACCGACTTTACCGCCCGCCACGTTATCAGTAATAACCGTTACGTTCGGCGCGGCAGCCACGGTATCGACAACAACATAGTGCTGGTTCCCCAGAGCGCTCTTGTTGCCCGCCAGGTCAGTCTGATTAGCACGGAAGTACCAGGTGCCATCCTGCAATGCCTTCGGAATTTCAAGGCTCCAGGTACCATCGGCTTTGGCCGTGGTGGTGTAGACGAGGTTTGTACCGCTCGTCCATCCCTGGTTACCCAGCGCCAGCACGATCTCAATCTTCGCACCCGCTTCGGCACCATTACCGGTAATGGTCGGACGGTTATCGTTAGTACGATCTCCGTCAACCAGGTTACCGACTTTACCGCCGGTCACGTTATCAGAGATAACCGTTACGTTCGGTGCGGCCACCACGGTATCCACGGTAATCGCGAAGTTGGTGGAGTTCTCCGAACGGTTCCCGGCTTTATCAACAGAGTAAGCCTGGAAGTTATACGTCTGGTTATAGTTGGTGGTCAGCGGGAAAGACCATTGTCCATTCGCACCCGCCGTGGTTGAACCATGCACCCCACCGTTTGCCGGGTTGATGATATACACCACGCTGCCCGCTTCCGCCGTGCCGCGTAAATCCAGCGTTCTGTCGTTGGTTACGCCACCGTTACCCACCAGACCGTTATACACACCGCCCTGAACGTCATCCCAGGAGCCGGTAATGACAGGTGCGTTATTGACCGTATCAACTGTAATCGAGAACTTCGCAGAGTCCACTGAACGGTTGCCCGCCGGATCGACAGAGTACGCATGGAAGTCGTACTGCTGGTTGTAGTTAGTCGTGACAGGGAATGCCCAGTTACCTTTCGCATCCGCCGTCACGGAACCCGCAACAGTGCCATAGTTATCGATCACAATGTAAACAACACTATTTGCTTCCGCCGTGCCGCGTAAATCCAGCGTTCTGTCGTTGGTTACACCGCCATTACCCACCAGACCGTTATATACACCGCCCTGGACATCATCCCAGGAGCCGGTAATAACCGGCGCGTTTGGCGCTTCGGTATCAATGGTCAGGCTCCACGCAGCCGTTGGTGCGCTCTTCACGCCGGTCGGGCTCTGGAATACCGCCGTCAGAGACAGCTCAGTGCCGTTGTTCTGCTGTGGCAGCGTGTAGTTCCAGGTATTTGCTGGCCCTACGGTGACGGAGTCAAGCAGTCGGGTACCGTCGTAGATAAACACCACATCACCTGCCACACCTTTACCGTACAGGGTTGGGGTGGTGTCATCGGTCACGGCCGGGTTCGCCAGATCGTCCTGAACCAGACCCACGTCATCCGCGACGCGATCCAGAGAACCTGTCGGCACTCGCGTATCCAGCGTCAGTTCGAACGGTGCGGTTTGTGCACTCTCACCTGCGCCTGCGTCTTCGCTGGCGGTGATCTTATAGGTTGCATCCGCTGTCAGCGCCGGGCTGAGCGTGTACTGCCATGCACCGGTTACGGCGTCAGCGCGCACGCTGTCGATGTATTTGCCATCAACGTACACTTTCACCAGGGCACCCGCCGTCGCACGGCCCACCACTGTTGGGGTCGTGTCGTCAGTGTGGCTACCGCTGCCCAGATTACCGACGAAGTCGCCCTGATCGTCCACAACGTGGCTGATGGAAACACCGTTACGGCTGGTATCCACGATAAAGTGGATAGGGTCAGAAGCCGGACCCACGTTACCTGCTTTGTCTTCGATAGAGACTTTCCAGGTATAGTCGCCATCCGCCAGCGCTGGTGCCGGGGTGTAGCTCCAGTTACCTTTCTCGTCTACCGGTACGCGCACGGTAGTACCGTTACCCAGATCGATAATCGCGGTACCGTTCGCCTCACCCTTACCACGGTAGGTTGGGGTGTTGTCATCGGTGGTGCCGTCATTGGCGATGAGACCCGGCGTGCCGAAGTCGTCCCACAGCTCAATGTCCGTAGGTGCCAGCGGATCAACGGAATCGACAATAATCACCCACTCGCCGGTTTCCGGACCGCGGTTACCGGTTCTGTCTTCGGCCACAGCACGGAAGCGGTGCTCGCCCTGCGGCAGATCAGAATCAAAGTCAATGGTCCAGCGGCCACCCGTTACCGCGGCACTGCCGATCGGATCCGGGTTAGTGCCATCGTACAGATAGACCGTGGTGCCATCCTGTGCGGTACCGGTAATGGTCGGGCGTGCGTCGTTCGTGATGCCGCCGTTTTGTACCGTACCCACGTGCGCGTCAACGTCGTCGATCACGTCAGTAATGGCCGGAGCCGTCGGAATACCGCCCGCCAGCAGGTCAAACGAGAACGCATCAGACGGCTCGGAACGCAGCCCCGCTTTGTCCTGCGCCACAACGGTGACATCGTAATGGCCGTTGGCCATGCCCAGTGCTGGCGTCCAGGTCCAGATCCCGGTTGAGGCGTCAGCGGTCACAGAGTCAACGGTTTTCCCGTTCACAATGATAAACACCAGGCTGCCCTTCTCGGCTGTACCGGTAAAGTCCGGGGTGCTGTCGTCCGTAATACCACCGTTAGCGATATTGCCGGTATGCTGACCTGCGTCATCATAAACGGTATCGATCGTCGGTTTTGCCGGCGGCTGCGTGTCGACGATAAAGTCGATCGGATCGGACGGCTCGCTGGCGTTGCCCGCAGGATCGGTGATCACGACTACCGCTTCATGTTCGCCTTCCGGCAGCGGTTTCTCCGGGGTCACTTCCCATTTACCGTCGTCACCGACAATCGCGGTCCCCACGACTTCGTCATCAACAATCAGTTCAACGGTATCGCCAGGCACGGCGCCTTCGCCGCTGAATACCGGCTGCGAATCATCCGTGGTGTCACCGTTGTGAATAGGGCCGACATCCGGACCCTGGTCGTCCTCGACGTCGCCAATAATCGGTTTGTTTGGTGCTTCAGTATCAATCACCAGCTTCCACGGTGCGGTCGGTGCGCTTTCCACACCGGTCGGGCCACGGAAGACCACGCTGACGTCCAGCGCAGTGCCGTTCGTCTGCTCAGGCAGGGTGTATTCCCAGCTGCCGTCAGGGCGAACAGTGACTGAATCAATGATGTCGCTGCCGTTGCGCACGAACACGATATCCCCCGGACGGCCGGTACCGTGCAGGGTTGGGGTGGTGTCATCGGTCACGCCCGGGTTGGCCACATCACCCTTATAACGGCCTTCGTTGTCTTCAATACGATCGAAGGTGCCGGTCGGCACAACGGTATCTACCGTCAACAGGAACGGACGCGTCGGGGCAGGGATTTCGCCTGGGCCGCTATACTCGCCCGCGGTGATTTCGTAGGTTTTACCCGATTCCAGCGCCGGGTTGATCTCAATCGCCCACTCGCCGGTGACCGGATCAGCGGTCATCGAGCCAACAGGTTCGCCATCAACGTACAGGGTCACCAGGGAGCCCGGCGTCGCCGTCCCCACGATAACCGGGTTAACATCATCCGTGCTGCTGCCGCTTGCCAGCGGGTTGGTCAGCGTACCGGTGTTATCTTCAGCGTGGCTGATGGAGACCGCATTACCTACCGTATCGATGGTGAAGCTGATTGGCGGGGTAGACGGACCGCGGTTGCCCTGATTGTCTTCCAGAGCGACTGACCAGGTATAAGACCCGTCAGCCAGCGCAGGCGCAGGGGTCCAGCTCCAGATACCTTCTGAACTGACCGGTACGCGAACGCTCTGACCGCCACCGAGGTCGATCACCGCCGTCATGCCCGCCTCACCCTTACCGCTAAAGGTTGGGGTGTTATCTTCGCTCGGATCGCCGTTGTGAATTTCACGCGGGAACTGGTAGTCGTTCCACAGTAAAACGTCTGTCGGCAGCGGTGGCAATGTCGCCATTGCGGCGATATTTTCGGTATTGTTGTTAGAAGTAATGGTCTTTTTCATACAATTTTCCAAATGAATTCTGTTTATGTTTTGGTCTAAAACGTTCTGGAGGCTCCGGTGCAGGAGCCTCACTTTCCTGGCATCAATTAATGGTTCTGTAGCGTGACCGTGACTCCCATCTGAACGAGGATCTCGGTATTCAGGCTATCCATCTGATAAGACTGATACTCCACTCCCCCAACATTCACCGTCCCGCCATCGGTCCAGTTACCCGGGTCCATACCGTTCGGCAGCAGGTCGCTCAGATTCACCGTGTCCCCCGCGTCGCCCTTCACCATCATTTGGTTGAAGTCGTTGTCGTGGAACAGGTTCTGCGTGGCGTTTTCCAGCACATCCCCCGCACTCAGCGTCAGGGTGTTGTTGCCTGTTCCCGTAATGTCGAACACTTCCACTGACTGGACAGGGTGGGTCAGCGCGCTCAGGTCGAGGTGCTGATCCGCCCCCAGCAGCTTCAGCGTGTCGGTGCCTTCTCCACCCTGAATCACCGCACCGGTCAGGCTGGCCACGTCCGCAACCTGATACAGGTTGTCCGCTGCGTCCCCGTACCAGACATCGCCCTGGTTATCCGCCAGGAACTCACCCGGGGTGACGGTTTTCGCCGTTCCGCTCACCACCAGGTTATCGATGCTGAAACCAAACCCGGTGCTTGTTGGTTGCTCCTCGTGGTGGATCTCCATCCGGTAAACCGGTGTATCATCCGGGCTGGTAAACGACACCGGGACGTTACGGTTGCTGAGGAAAGCACTCACCGTCTGCGAACTAATCTCATTGCCGTTGATGTCGTAGAACGTCACCACCGTCGATGGGCCAGCAAGGCGCGGGTTGAAAACGAAATCGATCGTTTTAGCGCCATACTGGAAATCAACGAACATGCTGCCTGCCATCCCGTTATCTCCTGAGCTACTGTAGAGATACAGACTGTTGGTGCTACCCGTGCCAATGACCTGTTTGTTGAACTCATAATCCGTCGGGCCGGTACCTGGTGTGTGGGAGAAACGCATCCCGTGTACCCACGCTCCCGCGTTAATGTCCGCGAACTCCGTGTCGTCTTCGAAGTTGTTGGTACTGGTAAACGCGCTGGTGCGGTAGCTGGAGCTGTTACCCGCCGCGTCAACAATCGCCGCGCCCACCGGAATATCGGTGTAGCCACCCGCAGGCATGGTCAGGGTCACGTTGCCGTTAGCAATGTCGGCAGCCGTCAGCGTATGGGTCACGGTAACGTCGCCGTTCTTCACCAGCACGGTGTCGCCCTCGACAATCCCGCTGCCCGGCAGCGTTACCGTCACGTCATTACCGCTGCGCACCACGTCGGTCGGTGCATCAGGTGCCACCTGATCCAGCACCACTTTCTGCGAGGATTCGGTGTAGTTCCCGGCGATATCGACCACACGCGTCAGGACAGTCCAGTCAGCACTGTGTCCCTGTCCGTCAACAAACGCCCATTTGTCGCCGTCGACCATCGCTTCAAGCCAGGTGTTCCCGCCGTCAGTGGAGACAAGTACTTTCCCGCCCGCTTCCAGCGGAGCTGAGAGATGACCGCTGACCAGGCTACCGGCTTTACCACTGTTAGTGATGAAGTCGCTGCCGCTGACACCGGAGTCCTGGGTCATCGCATCCACCACCGCGCTGCTTGTCGGCGCGTCGGTATCAATGGTGATTTTCCACTCCGCGGACGGGGCGCTTCTCACGCCGGTCGGACTCTGGAACACCGTCTTCAGGGCCAGTTCCGTGCCGTTGTTCTGTGCAGGCAGTGTAAAGTTCCAGGTGTTGCCCGGGCCTACGGTCACGGAGTCGATCAGCGTGTCACCGTCATAAATAAACACGACATCACCCGCGACGCCGGTCCCGTGCAGAGTTGGCGTGGTGTCATCGGTCACTGCCGGGTTCGCCAGGTCGTCCTGCACCAGACCGACGTCATCCGATACGCTATCGAATGAGCCAACCGGTACGCGGGTATCCAGCGTCAGTTCAAACGGCGCCGTCTGCGCGCTATCACCGGTGCCGGTATTTTCACTGGCGGTGATCTGGTACGTCTTGTCAGTGGTCAGCGCCGGGTTGAAGGTGTATTTCCACACACCGGTCGCCGGGTCAGCGATCACGGTGTCGACAAAGTTGCCGTCCAGATACACTTTCACTTCGGCACCAGGCGTCGCGCGGCCCACAACGGTTGGTGTCGTGTCATCGGTATGGCTGCCGCTGGCCAGATTGCTCTTCAGTTCGCCTTCATCGTCTTCCACGTGGCTGATAGACACACCGTTGTGGCTGGTGTCCACGGTGAAGTGGATCGGCGCAGACTCTGGTCCAACGTTACCCCCTTTGTCTTCAATCGAGACTTTCCAGGTGTAGTCACCATCCGCCAGGGCCGGTGCCGGGGTGTAGCTCCAGTTACCGCTGCCATCTACCGGCACGCGCACGGTGGTGCCATTACCCAGATCGATGATCGCGGTACCGTTCGCGTCACCCTTACCACGGTAGGTTGGGGTGTTATCGTCGGTGGTACCGTTATCCGCAATAATTCCCGGTGTGCCGAAGTCGTCCCACAGTTCAATGTCCGTAGGTGCCAGCGGTTTAACGGAGTCCACAATAATCATCCACTCGCCGGTTTCCGGGCTGCGGTTGCCCACGGCGTTTTCCGCCACCGCGCGGAAGCGGTGCTCGCCCTGCGAAAGTGCAGTGTCGAAATCAATGGTCCAGGTGCCACCCGTAACCACAGCGCTACCGATTGGCGTCGGGTTAGTGCCGTCATACAGGTAAATGGTCGTCCCGTCCTGACCCGTACCGGTGATGGTCGGTTTGTCATCGTTCGTGATGCCACCCTGTTGTACGGTGCCAACATGGGCATCAACATCATCGATTACGTCCGTGATTGCCGGTGCCGGAGGAATGCCGCCTGCTACCAGCTCAAACGAGAACGCATCGGATGGTTCGGAACGCAGACCCGCTTTGTCTTCGGCAACCACTTTCACATCGTAGTGGCCGTTCGTCAGCGCCGGAGACGGCGTCCAGGTCCACTTACCTGTCGGGTCAGCGGTAACGGAATCCACTTCCTTACCGTTAACAATGATGTGCACCAGGCTATTTTTCTCAGCGGTACCGGTAAAGGCCGGGGTGCTGTCATCGGTGACCTCGCCGTTGGTCAGGTTGCCTGTTTTCAGGCCAGCATCATCAAACACACTATCAATCGTCGGTTTTAACGGCGGCGTGGTGTCTACGATGAAGCCGATCGGATCGGACGGATCGCTGGCGTTACCGACCGGATCAACGATGACGACGACAGCTTCATGATTCCCTTCCGGCAGCGGTTTCTCCGGAGTTACTTCCCACTTGCCGTCATCACCAACAATTGCGGTACCCACAACTTCGTCGTCAATAATCAGACGCACGGTGTCGCCAGGCGTACCCTTGTCGCCACTGAACACCGGCTGGGTATCGTCAGTGGTGTCACCATCATGAATTGGCCCTACGGACGGTCCCTGGTCGTCTTCAACGTCACCAATGACCGGCTTGTCAGGACCTTGCAGATCAACGATAAATTCGAAATCATCAGACGGTTCGCTGTCGTTCCCGGCCGGATCGGTGATGATCACCTTCCCGGTATGGCTGCCTTCCGGCAGAGGGTTTTCCGGCGTCACTTCCCATTTACCGTCTTCACCGACGATCGCCGTGCCGACCACTTCGTCGTCAACGATCAGGCGCACGGTATCGCCAGGCGTGGCACCTTCACCGCGGAAGACCGGCTGTTTATCATCAGTCGCATCGCCGTTTTGGATTGGGCCTGTTTTCGCGCCAACATCGTCTTCCACTTCGCCAATAATCGGCTTAACAGGGGCTTCCAGATCGACGGTGAAATCAAAAGAATCGCTCGGCGCGCTGGTGCGGCCATCCGGGTCTTTACCGATCAGCACAATGCTGTGGTCGCCGTGCGCCAGCGGGGTTTCCGGCGTCCAGGTCCAGGTGCCGTCAGCGCCGACACGGGTTTCGCCGAGCTTGACGTTGTTTTCCCAGAACTCAACGATATCGCCCGCTTTGCCTGTACCGCTAAACGTTGGCGTGGCGTCATCAGTCACGCCGTTTTGCGGGATCGAGCCGGTTTTGGTGCCATAGTCGTCATGCACGTCGGTCAGCACAGGGGTAGTAACAGGTGCAACGGTGCCTTTTTTGTCGCCGCCATCGTCACGGTTATGACGAATAATGGCGCCCAGGCCTACCAGCGCACCAATCCCGGCTAACGCACCCAGCGCCAGCAGAGCAGGAGAAAATGCGGTGCCCGCAACGGCCAGACCGTCGAGACCTGCAATCGCCCCTGCGCCCAGCGCATGAGCGGAAGATTCGCCGTCCAGCAGGAACGCGGCTTTGTGGTCGTCGTCGCCATCGGTGGCGATGTACTCATGCCATTGACCGTCTTCGCCTTTACCGACCAGCTCACTTGGGTTATCGAAATAGTCTTCAATGATCAGCTGTGGCTGATCCTCATCAGTGCCTTCCAGCATGACGAACAGGTCTTTGCCTACGCGTTTCAGCGTAATGTTTTCTGGCGCGACACCATTTTCCCCTTCAGCAAGAATATATTTTGCATTCGGGATGGCCTTAATTTTGACAGCACTGCCAACCTTTTCACTGCGCAGAACGTCAGCTTTGACAATCGTATCTTTATCTACGACTGCAATATTTACTGGCTTGAGAGTCATTTTTTAAATTCTCGTGTAAATAATCGATCTGTGTCCGCGCAACGCGCCAGACGCACTTCCATACGGGATACATTCCCTGGCTGGCGCTATCTTCCCGGCTGGCAAGTGTTGGCTTAATAAGACCTGTCGCAAACCGGTCTTATAAGTCATTTAAGGGAAAGGTTCGGTAGAGATGGCGTGAAGAAAATAATGGCAAAGATAAAGACAAGTCTTGGTTCACTTTTTTAGAGACGGAGAGAAAATAATGTTTTTGTTACCCACTCAGGACAGACAGGAATGTCAGGTAGAAAAGTCATTCTCATGGATTCCAGCCCACTGCTGCGTGCAGGTATCAAGGGCTTATTAACAGAACAAGATTATGAGGTTGTGGCACAATTTCCTACAATCGAGGAATTGTACAGCGCATTACCTGCGTTAAGCGCGGACCTGATTATCATGGAACATCTGCAACAAAGCGCTGAGGTATTTTCTTACCTGGCGAAAATAAGAAAAACGCACCCGGATATTCGGATTCTCATCTTGTCCTCGTCTTTCAGCGATTTTCACATCCAGCTAAGCAGGCGAGCTGGCGCGGCCGGTTACATCAATAAAAATAGCTCGTTAGATAAAATAATCACTACCATCAATAACGTACTCTCCGGCCAGTATTGCTACGGTTCTGAGCTTTGGCATCATCATGCCAGATATCCGCGGGATGCCTCGTTATTATTATCTTTGTCTCATATTGATATTTGTATTTTGCGCTACATTTCTGCTGGCTATAGCAACCAGATTATTGCCTCGATGCTGGACATGAATAATAAAAAGGTGAGCGCGTATAAGCAGCGTATCATGGCAAAATTTAACATTACTCGTCTGGCGGACCTGGTCGATCTGGCAAAACGGAATTATCTGTACTGAGCACCGGAAGATGCCCGGATGACGGTTTGTTCGGGCTTGATGACATAAATCGTTGCAAAACGAATGCTCCGAAAAGAGTGATCTACCGCACATATCCCTCCACATCTACCGAAGCGAATGTCTACGCTTATAAGACGCCCGGAAAAACCTGTCTTTAGAACACACAACCGGAGGTCCTTATCACCATGTTCAACCAGAAACTACAGGCTACCGAGAACATCGAATTCGAGATTGCAGAAGAGCTGCGCTACGAGACCGATCCCTGCGAGTTAAAACTGGATGAGATGATTGAGGCGGAGCCGGAACCCGAAATGATCGAGGGGCTACCCGCCTCCGATGCGTTGACGCCCGCAGACCGCTATCTTGAACTGTTCGAACACGTACAGTCGACGCGGCTGTTTGCGGACAGCAAAACCTTCCCCGACTGCGCGCCGAAGATGGATCCGCTGGATATCCTGATCCGCTACCGCAAGGTTAGACGCCACCGGGATTTTGACCTGCGCCAGTTCGTGGAGAACCACTTCTGGCTGCCGGAAACCTACAGCACTGAATATGTCTCCGACCCTGGCCTGTCGCTGAAAGAGCACATTGATAGCCTGTGGCCCGTCCTGACGCGCGAACCGCAGGATCACATTCCCTGGTCCTCCCTGCTGGCGCTGCCGCAGGCCTATATCGTCCCCGGCGGGCGGTTCAGCGAGACCTACTACTGGGATTCATACTTCTCCATGCTGGGGCTGGCGGAGAGCGGCCGTAACGATCTGCTCAAATGCATGGCGGATAATTTCGCGTGGCTGATCGAACGCTACGGCCATATTCCGAACGGTAACCGCACCTACTACCTCAGCCGCTCCCAGCCGCCGGTCTTTGCCCTGATGGTGGAGCTGTTTGAAGAGGACGGCGTGCGCGGCGCGAAACGCTACCTTGAGCACCTTAAAATGGAGCACGCCTTCTGGATGGACGGCGCGGAGTCGCTGCTGCTTAATCAGGCCTACCGCAGCGCGGTACGCATGCCGGACGGTTCATTGCTGAACCGCTACTGGGACGACCGTGATACCCCACGCGACGAATCGTGGATTGAGGACGTGGAAACGGCCCGCCACTCGGGTCGTCCGCCGAATGAGGTGTATCGCGATCTGCGCGCCGGTGCGGCCTCCGGCTGGGATTATTCCTCTCGCTGGCTGCGCGAGCCAGGCCGATTAGCCAGCATCCGCACGACGCAGTTTATCCCGATTGACTTGAACGCCTTCCTGTTCAAGCTGGAGAGCGCAATCGCCAATATTTCGGCGTCGAAAGGGGATAAAGAGACCGCCGAGCTGTTCCGCCAGAAGGCCAGCGATCGCCGCGCGGCGGTGAACCGCTATCTGTGGGATGAAGAGAACGGCTGCTACCGCGACTACGACTGGCGCCGCGAAGTGATGGCGCTGTTCTCCGCGGCGAGCATTGTGCCGCTGTACGTGGGCATGGCCACCCATGAGCAGGCCGAGCGCCTGTCTGATGCGGTAAAAGCGCGCCTGCTGACGCCGGGCGGGATTCTGGCAACCGAATACGAAACCGGCGAGCAGTGGGATAAACCCAACGGCTGGGCGCCGCTGCAGTGGATGGCGATTCAGGGGTTCAAGCAGTACGGCAACGACTCGCTGGGGGATGAAATCGCCTGGAGCTGGCTGCATACGGTGAACCACTTCTACAAGACGCACCACAAGCTGATTGAGAAGTACCACATCGCCAGCAGTACGCCGCGCGAAGGGGGCGGCGGGGAGTATCCACTGCAGGATGGCTTCGGCTGGACGAACGGCGTGGTGCGGCGGTTGATTGGGTTGTATGGGGAGCCTTGAGAGGGGTGCGGTCTGGTGCCCTCACCCCGGCCCTCTCCCACAGGGAGAGGGAGAATAAATCAGCGAATCACCTCATAAATGGCGGTCTGAATGGACTGCCATTTTTTTGTGGTGGCATCCGGCTGTGACTGCGCGCGTCGCGTTGCCATTTCAAGATCGTGCTTCTGGCGCTTCACCACGGCCGGCACGGTGCAGAACGCTTTCAAATACTCTTTACGTATTGAGGTCAGAGACTCGCCGTTCGACATGGCGTGGCTGAGCGTATTGATGAAACGACGACACGGCTTCTCTTCCGCCATGTTCTGCCGGTAGCGCAGCATAAGCTCCAGAACGTCGTCATAGCCGGCCGACATCGCCTCTTCGGTCCATGACAGCTTCC
The DNA here is from genome assembly GCA_011754535.1 of Enterobacter asburiae. NCBI lineage: Bacteria > Pseudomonadati > Pseudomonadota > Gammaproteobacteria > Enterobacterales > Enterobacteriaceae > Enterobacter > Enterobacter asburiae. Next base: position 4,566,230 of record JAAQVN010000001.1, read on the forward strand.
AGTCCATCCCACCCTGCAAGAAGAGCAGCGCCACGCGGGTATCGTTGCGGTTAATCGCCGAACGGAAATTATTGTCGTCCCAGGTCACCCCCATGCGCGTCAGCGTCTCGCGCGAGGAAGGGGTTTCACGCATCTCCTCCGGCGGAGCCGCTTGCGCCGTATTTTGCGCCGCAGGCTGCGGTTTGCTGCTGGTCACCAGCCAGAAGCCGCCTACCACGATGGCAATCACCATCACGCCAACCGCCCCCCATAACGCACCGGAGATAAGCTGCTCACGCTGTTCGGGCGTGCGCGGCGCGCGCTGGGTCGGCTTTTCAATCGTGTCGCGAACTTCAAACAGATCCCCACCGGTGACCCGATCCATTTTTTGCGCCTTTTCCCAGAAAGCGTGCAGCTCGCTGGCATCCACCGCCATGAATCCAGCCGGGTTGACGCGCGTTCTTCCCTCTTCAAACGCGCGTTGAACCGGCCGGGAGATCTGCATGTAGTAGTTATCCAGCAGCTGAATTTGCGCCGAACTTAACGTTTTCTGCACCGTGATGTTGTTGCGGATTTGCCGGATGTCGTCGAGAAATGTTTGCAGCGTTTTGCGCGGCTCTACCAGGAGCGTCAGCATGGACGGGTCGTTAAACAGCGAGGCGTAGTAGCGGCTGAACTCTTTTTTATCCACCAGCATCTGCGCCAGTTCGCTGAACATCATGCCGCTCAGGACATCGTTGATTTCGCCATGCTTCAGCCAGCGTCGTACGCGGTCAGCGTTGAATAAGGTTTTAAGATGATTATTGAGCCGCACCTGATCGGGCCAGGCCTGCTGAATGAGGCCTTTAATCATTAACTCAATTGCGCGTACCTGCTTGTGCGCCTGCTGCTGCTGAAGCTCGCTACCCGGCACCAGCTCGGTGCTGTAGGTCAGAAGCGGCTGCTGCAGACGAAGATGTTCCAGGGTAGTCACAAACCGCATCGCCGCAATAAGCTGGTTTTCGCTGACATCCTGCCCGCTTTCATACTGCGGGACGCGCTGCTGCAGCAGGCGCAGCTGCAGCGTAAATTCCGACATCTCGGCATCATTCAGGTTGAGCTTCTTCGCAACCGCAGCCCATCCCCCGAGGCCTAAACGCGCGCTGTCCAGCTGTTCCAGAAACCAGCGTGGATCTTTTCCCTCAGAAACATGTACATTCAGAAGAAGCAAGATTTCCACCGACGCCTGGCGAATGACCGCCAGACAGTGTTCAAACTGTTCGCGGATATGATGTGATGTGCTGAGAGTCATTGTTTTCCTTAAGCGACAACGAAGACATCCGGAATAGGCACTAACGGCCGTTTTTCTTTTTATTTATACGCGCTTAACCATACCTGACTTTCTGTTGAAATAAAGTGACAACCCTAAAATCATTTAAAAAGCTTCAGGAGAATCTCAATGCCAGTTTTAATGACCTCGCGCCTGACCTGCACCCCCGTGCAGGAACAAGACTGGCCCTTTTTCCTGGCGCTGCAGCAGCATCCCGACGTCATGCGCTTTGTGGCGGAGGACCGCCCCGTCGCGGCGATCCGCGAGGCGTTTGATTCGCGCCTGACGCCCTGGACGCCGGGGAGCACGCACTGGCTGTGCCTCGTCGTTCGTGACGCCCTCTCACAGACCCCGCTGGGCCTTACCGGGTATATTCATCGGGAGGAGGATTGCGCCGAAGTGGGCTTTCTTTTTGCCCCCGAGGCACAGGGAAAAGGTTACGGCTTCGAATCCCTGCAGGCGCTTTGCGATTACGCTTTTCATCAGGGCGGTATACGTCGGCTCACCGCCACCGTCACTGCAGGAAATGTCGCCTCCAGGCGCCTGCTGGAAAAAGCCCGCTTCCGGCTGGAAGGCGAGCTACGCGAGAGCTATTACCTTTCCGGTCGCTGGCAAAATGACTGGTTATTTGGGTTATTGCGGCAGGAATACCTGAACAAAAATTCCTGAACAACAGCCATTTGGCGGATATTTCTCCTGCCTCGATTCCTCTACAGTATCGCCACTAAGAGGAAACGAATATGAAAGGTCATGCGCTGAATATTTCTTCCACCGCCATTGAATTAATAAAGAAACATCAAGGGCTTTCACTGGAGAAATATCGTGATGAAAAGGGTTTATGGGTAATCGGCTACGGACATGCGATCCGCGAAGGGGAACATTTTCGCGGCCTTATTACGCCTCTTCAGGCTGAATATTTACTCTACGAAGATATTCAGCGGGTTGAGACGCTGCTGCAGGAAAAGGGGGTTGGGCCATTAACCCAGCAGCAGCATGACGCTGTAGTACTGATGATATTGAGTTTCGGCGCGGCATCCGCGCTCCCGAAAGCGGTGCTTCAGGCCGTCGCCCGGGTATAGTACATGGCGGCCTGGGTTCGGTTTTTCACCTCCAGCCGGCGAAAAAGCGCTTCCAGATGTGCTTTTACCGTGGCCGCACTGATGTTGAGATTGCGGCCAATCTCTTTGTTTGATTCACCCGCCGCCAGCAGCTTCAGAACCTCTCGCTGACGCTCGCTCAACGAGAGTAACGCCTGCGCTGACGATTGCTGGCTGACCCACTCGCCGGGAAAGCAGACCATCCCTCTCGACACGGAATCCAGCACGGCGGCAAACCGCTCAGGGTTGGCGTTACGGGGGATAATAGCCATCACGTTTCGCTGCATGAGTTGCTCAACCCATCTGGTCTCTTTTTTTGCCAGAACCATCATCACCCGTACCGAAGGGAAGCGATGCATGATTTCGTCCAGGAAAGAACTCTCCTCATCCTGAATTAAATTGCCGTCAATCATGACGATAGCAGACGGTGACGCGGATATTTGCGCCCATAAATCGTCTGCCTGACAAGTCCCCGTTATATTTATTTCAGGAATTAATTTCCGCAAACCGTGTATCGCTCCATGAATAAATATCGACTGCCTGTCAAACATGATTACTCGCATCGTATTTCTCCCTCTGAGAATAGCGAAGGGGGATTCTACAGAGGCGCAATTTAAGAAAAAACTCAATGAATGCAGAGGTTACAAATCCGCCAGTGGTTTTTATATTTACCCGTATTTTGACACATCCATATTAAGGATTTCCTTAAGGGGTTCCCTCCCCTTAACATCAGACATCACAGGAACATACCGCCTGACACTTCAATACGTTGCGCATTCATCCAGCCCAACCTGTCGCTGAGCAGGGCCGCAATAGCATCGCCGATATCGTCCGGCAGCCCCACCCGCCCCAGCGCCGTCTGCGACGCCAGCATCTGGTTAAGCTGCGCGTTGTCGCGCACGCGTCCCTCGCCAAAGTCGGTTTCGATCGCGCCTGGCGCGATAATATTGACGGAGATTCCGCGCGCCCCAAGCTCCTTCGCCTGATAGCGGGTGAGCACTTCCATCGCCCCTTTCATGGCCGCATAGGTTCCTGAACCTGGCTGGGTAAAGCGGGCCAGTCCGCTGGAGACGTTGAGGATCCGCCCCCCGTCGTTAAGCAGGGGCAGCAGGCGCTGCGTCAGGAAGAAAGGCCCTTTGAAGTGAATGTTCAGCGCTTCATCAAACTGGGCTTCCGTCGTGTCGGTGTAGGGTGCGTATAAACCCGTCCCGGCGTTGTTCAATAAATAATCAAAGGTTTCACGCTGCCAGACGCTGCTCAGGATCTCCTGAAGCTGGTGAGCAAAATTTTCGAAACTGGCAATATCACCGACGTTGAGCTGTAATGCCGCCGCCTTGACGCCTTTTCCCTGAATTTCGCGCACCACGTCCAGCGCTTCCTGCTGGCTACGATTGTAGGTCAGGATAATTCCCGTGCCGTCTGCCGCCAGCTTTAACGCAGCGTTTTTACCCAATCCACGGCTACCACCCGTCACTAATGCGATACGTTCAGTCATCATAAACCTCGTTTTGGCTGTTATGGAGATTGAGAAAGAGCTTATTAGGTGATAGAAGATCAATAAAGATGGGCAATAACGCTTCACTGTTTCAGTACAAACAACAATGAGCTTCATCTATGGATAAAATTCACGCAATGCAGCTGTTTGTTCGCGTCGCGGAACTGGAGAGTTTTTCCCGCGCGGCAGAGACATTAACGCTTCCGAAAGGCAGCGTTTCCCGGCAAATCCAGGCTCTGGAAAACCGGCTTGGCACCCAGCTACTGCACCGCACCACGCGCCGCGTCAGCCTGACGCAGGACGGCATGGTCTATTACGAACGGGCAAAAGATCTGCTGGCAAACCTGGATGAACTCGACGGTATGTTTCAGCACGATCCCTCCAGCATCAGCGGAAGGCTCCGCGTGGATATGCCCGTCGGCGTTGCTCGAAATGTCGTCATCCCCAAACTGCCTGCTTTTTTACAGCAGTATCCGGGTATCGAACTGGAGCTCAGCAGCAGCGATCGCCTGGTGGATGTGATCCGCGAAGGGTTTGATTGCGTCGTCCGCGTGGGTTCCCTGAAGGATTCAGGGCTGATTGCCCGTCCGCTGGGCAAGCTGTCGGTGATCAACTGTGCCAGCACGGATTATCTGGCGCGTTTTGGCTACCCCGACACGCTGGACGATTTAGGCTCGCACGCCGTGATTCATTACGCCGCGATGCTGGGAAGTCGCCCTCAGGGCTTTGAATTTTATAACGGCAGCACGACGCAGTGGATAAAAACGGGCGGGGTGCTAACCGTAAACAGCACGGAAACTTACCAGGCCGCCTGCCTTGCCGGGCTGGGGATCATTCAGGCCCCGCGCGTTGGGGTACGCGACCTGCTGCGCGCGAAGAAACTGATTGAGATCCTCCCGCAGTATCGCGCGGAACCGATGCCTGTCTCCCTGATTTACCCCCACCGGCGCAACCTCTCTCGCCGGGTTCATCTGTTTATGGAGTGGCTAACCGAACTCACAAAAGCTTACGTGGATTAGTCGCAAGCTATAATTCAGTAACATCCAGCCAAACGAAAAAGGAAAAGACGCGTGACGCCGGAAAATAACCCGCAACGACCCACCCAACATTTAGATTATGAACCCATCAAGAAGATGGAAACCGAGCCAGAAGAGGCTAAAGCCCCCGGTACCGCCAGCAAGGCGCTGGGCACCGTCACCAGCCTGGCGGAGAGAATTCAGCAGTTTCCCATGGTTGCGCATCTGATACGTGCGGCCGAACGCTTTAATGACCGCATGGGGAACCAGTTCGGTGCCGCGATCACCTATTTTTCGTTCCTGTCGATGATCCCCATCCTGATGGTGTCGTTTGCAGCGGCCGGTTTTGTGCTCGCGTCGCACCCGACGCTGCTGCAGGATATCTTCAATAAGATCCTGAATAACGTCAGTGATCCGACCCTCGCCACCACGCTGAAAAGCACGATTAACACCGCCGTTCAGCAGCGCACTACCGTCGGCATCGTCGGTTTGCTGATCGCCCTATATTCCGGCGTTAACTGGATGGGCAACCTCCGCGAGGCCATTCGCGCCCAGTCGCGCGACGTGTGGGAGCGCACGCCTCAGGATCAGGAGAAAATTTGGATTAAGTATTTCCGCGATTTTATTTCGCTGATTGGTCTGCTCGTCGCGCTGGTCGTGACGCTCTCGATCACCTCTGTTGCCGGTTCAGCACAGCAGATGATTATCTCTGCGCTCTATCTTGATTACATCGAATGGCTGAAGCCCGCCTGGCGCGGCATCGGGCTGGCGATTTCTATCTTCGCCAACTACCTGCTGTTCTTCTGGATTTTCTGGCGCTTGCCTCGCCATCGTCCGCGCAAGAAGGCGCTGCTCCGGGGCACGTTGATTGCGGCAATCGGCTTTGAGGTGATTAAGATCGTGATGACCTACACCCTGCCGTCGCTGGTGAAATCCCCCTCCGGCGCGGCGTTTGGCTCTGTGCTCGGACTGATGGCCTTCTTCTACTTCTTCGCCCGCCTGACCCTGTTCTGCGCGGCGTGGATTGCCACCGCCGAGTACAAAGGCGACACGCGGATGCCCGGAAAAACACACCGCTAACTCCGCTCTCGGGCTGATATTTCAGCCCGACTCATCATTTCAGCATATAAATCCAGTCCGTAACTTTTATTTAACCGAAAACCAGTTTTATCCACCAATATTTAAAAACTGTGAAGCATTTCATGGAAGCATTTTGGCTGGCCTGAAAATTATCCGCTTTTTGTTGCTTTTATAACCAGAACGCGGCTTTGTTACAGATTGAAATGTCGCTTTTGCTGTGCGTAATATGGCCTTTCGTTCGACAAAAATAAGAAAATATTATGCAATCAACAGCCACAACACTCGACTCAGGTTCGGAACACGTCCCGGTAAACTCGCGCAATAAAGTTGTCGTCGCATCGCTAATTGGCACCGCCATTGAGTTCTTCGACTTTTACATTTACGCCACCGCGGCGGTTATCGTTTTCCCGCATATTTTCTTCCCGCAGGGAGACCCGACGGCGGCAACGCTACAGTCTCTGGCGACCTTTGCTATCGCGTTTGTGGCGCGTCCGATTGGCTCTGCGCTGTTTGGACATTTTGGCGACCGCATTGGTCGTAAGGTCACCCTGGTGGCCTCGCTGCTGACGATGGGGATCTCCACCGTGGCGATTGGCCTGCTGCCGACCTACGAAACCATCGGCATTCTGGCGCCGGTTCTGCTGGCGCTGGCGCGCTTTGGTCAGGGTCTGGGGCTGGGCGGTGAATGGGGTGGCGCAGCGCTGCTGGCAACCGAGAACGCCCCGCCGCGTAAACGCGCGCTGTACGGTTCATTCCCGCAGCTTGGCGCGCCGATTGGCTTCTTCTTTGCCAACGGGACCTTCCTGCTGCTCTCCTGGCTGCTTACGGACGAACAGTTCATGAGCTGGGGCTGGCGTATTCCGTTTGTCTTCTCGGCGGTACTGGTGCTGATTGGCCTGTACGTCCGCGTTTCCCTGCATGAGACGCCGGTGTTTGCGAAAGTGGCTGCGGCGAAAAAACAGGTAAAAGTGCCGCTGGGCACCCTGCTGACCAAACACCTCCGCGTAACCGTGCTTGGCACGTTTATCATGCTGGCGACCTACACGCTGTTCTACATCATGACGGTGTACTCCATGACCTACAGCACCGCCGCCGCGCCGGTAGGGCTGGGTCTGCCGCGTAATGAAGTGCTGTGGATGCTGATGATGGCGGTGATTGGGTTTGGCGTGATGGTACCGATTGCCGGCCTGCTGGCGGATAAATTCGGCCGTCGTGCGAGCATGATTACGATCACCACGCTGATCATTCTGTTTGCTCTGTTCGTCTTCCCGCCGCTGTTGAGTTCAGGTAACCCGGCGCTGGTGATGGCGTATCTGCTGATTGGCCTGAGCCTGATGGGGCTGACCTTCGGCCCGATGGGCGCACTGCTGCCGGAGCTGTTCCCGACGGAAGTGCGTTATACCGGCGCGTCGTTCTCCTATAACGTCTCCTCCATTCTGGGCGCGTCCGTGGCGCCGTATATCGCCACCTGGCTGCAGGCAAATTATGGTCTGTTCTACGTGGGGGTGTATCTGGCGGCCATGGCGGCGCTGACGCTGATTGCCCTGCTGCTGACGCACGAGACTAAGCATCAGGCGCTGTAATTTATTGCGGCCTGATGCCCTCATCCCGACCCTCTCCCACAGGGAGAGGGAGAAAGGGAGCTACTTCTTCATCTGCGACAAAATCGTCCGGCACTGATTCGCTTCGCCTTCTGACGGCGAGATCAACGCCAGCAGCGCGGCGGCCGGGGTGACCAGCGTCGCGAGGGCTGCGGCCACCGCGCCACGCGCAATCAGCGGCCCGGGCTTGACGCCCGCCTGCGGATTTTTAAAGGTCCCGCGCACGTAAAGCGGTGAGCGCAGAGTAATAATACGAATCCCCTTACTTTCCGGGTCAATGGTCAAATCCAGCTGCTCCGAGGCCATGCTGGCAGTACCGGTCACGTTAATCACCGCGTTTTCCGTGTCGAAGGCAAAAATCTGCGGACGCGCCACGCCGTTAACCAGATCCACATTCGCCGCTGCGCAGTTCACCCGCACCTCATCATCGCCAAAGATTTGCCCGATGATAAAGTTACCGACGTTTAGCCCCAGGATCTCCATCAGGTTGCGGCTGACCAGCCCGTCGTTCATCAGCAGTTTCAGGTTACCGTTGCCGCTGCCCAGCAGCGCCGCCACGGAATTCCCCACCCCGCGAATGTCCGCATCGCCGTTCATTTCACCGAGGGTTTTCTGCATCAGCTCCACGTTCGGCATCAGCTCTTTCAGCTTCAATCGACGCGCCTGGATCTCCGCCCGTCCCTGCATCGGCTTCTTATCGCCTTCCAGGTGAATGTTGGAGGAAATTGTCCCGCCCGCCATGCCAAACTTCAGCGGCTGCAGGCGCAGATCGGCATTTTTCAGGATGATATGCGTCGACAGATCGCTCAGCGGAAGCGTGCTGCCATGCTCAATTTTACGCCCTTTGAAGCGCACATCCGCATCCATCACGTCCCATTTGTCGGTTTCAAAGCGATCGTAAGGCAACACTTTACCCGCAGGCTGAACGTCCTTTTTGACCTCTTTTGATTTGGTGCCTTTTCCGGAATCCACGCCAATCAGCGGGCCAAGATCGGCCAGACGAAGCTGGCGAGATTCGACATCCCCTTCCAGTTTCGGCCGTGGTTTTCCGGTGGTGTAGGTCAGCGTGCCGTGGATATCGCTGTCGCCGATGCGGCCGTTGAAATCCCGGTAGTCAAAAACGGACGATTTTTCGGTGTCGATTTTGGCAACCAGATGCCCGTCCGTTTCGAACGGCGGGGTATCCGGCAGCAGTACGCCGGTCAGTTCATACAATTCACCCAGCGAGTCACCGGCAAACTTGAGCTGGAGGTCGACGCCCCCCATGTTCATCGGGTCGTTAACCGTGCCCACGAACGCCACGCGCGTGTTCCCCGAGCGGAAATCCGCCTGCACCGGGAACGGCGTGCCTTCGCTCCTAAGCGCCAGCATGCCGCCGATTTTCCCTTGCCCGGTCAGCGGCTGGCCGTTGTAGCGCCCTTTTGCCGTCAGGCCGAAGACATAGTCACCCGCTTTGGCGCTATCGTCTTTCGCTTTGTTGCCCGTGACTTCGCTAAACGGCAGCGGTTTGCCCAGCGGATCGACCAGGATCTCCACGTCCGCCTTGCTGACCTTATCGTAGATGGCGATCCGCCCGCGATCGAAAAGAATATTGTCGAGACGGAATGACCATGATGAGGGTTGAGCATTCGGATCCTTTTCACCGTCGCTGGCAAGGTTAAACGTCCAGTTATTGTTTTTTTCAGAGAGGCGGATCAAGCGCGCATCGGGCTGCTGGAGCTTGATCCACGGCAGATAGACGGTTTTGGTCAGCAGCGCTAACGGTGCCAGCGTGGCCTCCACGCGCGGCAGATGGATCATGGTTACTTCGGGGATATCCGGCGGGTTGCCGAGAATGATGTCGTCGGCGTGGACGTGGGGCCAGGGGATCCAGCTTCGCCAGCCGGTCTCCTCTTTCTGACGCTCCCATACCACACCCAGATCGCCTCGGATGGCGAAGGGACGGTTCAGCTCAGCGGAGACTTTCTGGTTGATGGTCGGCTTAAGGCGGTTCCAGTCAAACGTCGCGATAATGACGACGACGATTGCGATCAACAACAAGAAAATCCCTGTAGTCCAGGAAATGACCCTGGTTGTTTTTGTCATTGTTATCCCCTTTCCTGATGACCTGTCCTGTAAAACTATAGTCCAGACAAAGGGAAGCGGGGTTATCAGAGGGTCGTTCTGACGCTTTCGAGGAGATCCATCGGCACGGGGCGAGAGAGGAAATAGCCTTGCGCCGCCGCTGCGGGAGAGTTTTGCACGTCACGCCACTCTTCCAGCGTTTCCACGCCTTCAACGATCACGCCCTGGCAATAGCGATTCATCAGCTGCAATAACAGCGTAAACAGATTCCGTCCTTCCGGGGTCTGGCGCAGCATGATGAACAGATCGCGGGCCACCTTGATGTAGTCATAGCGAACTTCGCTGAGGGCCGAGAAGTTCGCCATACCGGTGCCAAAGTCATCCAGCCACAGCGGACCAAATTCACACATCGACGCAAAAGAGGAATCCTGCGGCAGGCGAACATGCTCCACCAGCTCAAAGCGCAGCCACGGCAGAGTGGCGATCAGCTCCTGCAGTTTCGCGTTCTGACGCAGCGCCAGCAGGGTCGGGCCGTCCACGTTAACCGAGGCGAGGATAGTATGCTGCTCGAAAAAGGCCTGTTTTGTCGCCAGCATACGGAGCTGCTCTTCCAGCACGTCCAGACGCTGGCGAACGGCAACTTCGGCAAAATAGCGATCCGGCGCGATACGCTGGGAAGGGTTTGACGGGTGCGTGACGACAGTCAAAACTTCAATTGCCATCAGTCGACCGTCCGTTCGGTAGATCGGCTGATACGTGTACGCACGCTCGCATTGCAGCCAGTAGCGATGCTCCTGCAAGTTCTCAATACTTGCCTCAGGCGTAGTGCTCAGCCGCTGGATAACCTGCTCTGACTTCATTTCAGATGTCCTGTTGTTGGGATGGCCTTTCTGGACTCGTCACTGGGTTATCGGCGCGATAATTGAGAACTTTATGTTCAATTCACCGTGAAAATGAAATTAAGATGACAGAAATTTGCCGGAACACGCGCTGGCTCAAATAAAATAATGGAACGTCGTTTTAATATAGTTGACCATCTAATTCACTCAGCGCACACTGCTGAAAATTCTTCTGTTCAGGTTCATGACTATGTCCAAAAAAATTGCCGTGATTGGCGAATGTATGATTGAGCTGTCACAAAAAGGCGCGGAAGTCAGCCGCGGATTTGGTGGCGATACGTTAAACACGTCCGTTTACATTGCCCGTCAGGTTGCGCCTGAAGCACTCGCCGTGAACTACGTCACCGCTCTTGGTACGGACAGCTTCAGCCAGCAGATGCTGGAAGCCTGGCAAAGTGAACATGTTGAAACGTCGCTGATCCAGCGTATGGAAAACCGCCTGCCTGGGCTGTATTACATCGAAACCGACAGCACCGGCGAACGCACGTTTTATTACTGGCGTAACGAAGCCGCGGCCAAATTCTGGCTGGAGAGCGATGCTGCCGCAGCCATCTGCGAAGAGCTGGCGACGTTTGACTATCTCTATCTGAGCGGGATCAGCCTGGCGATTTTAAGCCCGGCCAGCCGCGAAAAGCTTCTCTCGCTGCTGCGCGAATGCCGCGCCAACGGCGGGAAGGTGATTTTCGATAACAACTACCGCCCGCGCCTGTGGGCCAGCCGCGAAGAGACGCAGCAGGTTTATCAGCAGATGCTTCAGTGCACGGACATCGCCTTCCTGACGCTCGACGATGAAGACGCCCTGTGGGGTGAGAAGCCAGTCGATGACGTGATTGCCCGTACGCACGCAGCAGGCGTGAGCGAAGTGGTGATTAAGCGTGGTGCGGAGTCGTGCCTGGTCGCGATTGCGGGTGAAACGGTGGTTGAGGTCCCTGCGGTGAAGCTGCCCAAAGAGAAAGTGATTGATACCACCGCAGCGGGGGATTCCTTCAGCGCGGGTTACCTGGCGGTACGCCTGACGGGTGGAGCGCCGGAAGCGGCGGCACAGCGTGGGCACCTGACGGCCAGCACCGTGATTCAGTATCGCGGGGCGATTATTCCGCGCGAGGCGATGCCTGTTTAAGTAAGGTGCGGGCTGATGTCCTCACCCTAACCCTCTCCCACAGGGAGAGGGAATGTTCAGGCATTACTGCCCCTGCGGAATATCCGTCGCGTCCTGGTGGAGATCGTCAGCCGTGGCTGCCTGCGCCGGCTGCGGCGCGGTAGCCATAATGGAATCCCAGGTCTTCTGAAGTTCCTTCATGTCATATTCCGGCTCGCCTTTCGGCTGCAGAAGGATCAACGCCATATCCTGCGACAGCTGCTGACGTAAATCCTGATTCAACATATTCACGGTCAGACCGTTCAGGAAGTCCTGACGAAGCTTCTGGTACTGCTCAGGCGCAATGTCGACAACCTGGTTCTGCAGGGAGCGAATACGCTGGCTGATCAGAATGTCAGTATCGGCACGAGCGTAGGTGGCAAACAGCTTCTGCAGCTCCAGTTTTTTCTGGGCAACCAGCGCGTTGAACTCCTCTTCAGAGAGCCCCTCTTTACGCACTTTTGCCAGCTCTTTCGCCACCACACCGAGATTGGCATTCAGCTTATCGCCCGGCGATTCAACGTTAATGGCACATTGCGCACGCTGGAACAGCACGCGGCAGTCAAAGCCAAGGCCAATGTTCTTCACGTTGTTTTTGCTGAGCGTCTGTTGAACGTGCCAGAACAGCGCTTCACGCGCCAGATCGGCACGCCAGTAGCGCAGCAGCGCTGCGGACTCGCGAATAGGTTGCCAGGCGTTATCCCACATCACGGAGAGTCGGTCCTGACGCACGGTGTCCGTCATAATGCTGACAGGCTCGGCGCGCAGCGGAGAGAGCGTCGGGACAGGGGCTGGCGTTTCGCGTTTGCCCTTCAGATCGCCAAACGCTTTGTTGATCTGCTCAACCACCGTGCGGCTATCCACATTACCGACGACGATCAGCGTCATCGCGTCCGGGGTGTACCATTTCTGGTAGAACGATTTCACCTGCTCGACGTCCACCGGCTGCTTCAGCGGCTCCGCCGGGTCGTGCCCCAGCAGCGTTGAGCCTTTCAGACGGTAGCGCCACCAGCCCTCTTTGGTATCCGCAGGCCAGGTCGCCACCATGTCGCCGTTGCTCAACGCATAGTTCACGGTGTCCGGCGTAATCGCCAGGTTGCCAGAGGCATCAGAGAGATACGTAAGGGCTTCTTTAAGCAGGTCGTTACGGTTATTTGGCAGGCTCAGGTTAAACATGGTGTAGTCATAGGAGACCACGGCCGGAGGAAGGGGGCGTTTCGGATCGATGGCCTGTTGCCACAGCGAACGCACCTGAACCGCTTGCAGGCTGCCGCTCTGCGTGAGCGCCAGACGGGGAATAAAATGGCTAAAACCGGTTTGCTGAGTGCTTTCCGTAAGGGAGCCGGTATTAACGGACAGACGGATTTCAATACGATCGCTGGGCCGCTGCGGGGTGGATAACACCTGCCACTGAAAACCGTTCGCTAACGTGCCTTGTTGCCAGGCCGGGTCTGGCTGGAGCGCATCTGCCTGCACATAACTGGCTGCTGCCATCATCAGCAAACCGCCGGTTAAGAGTCGAATTTTTGTGCCCTGCATGTGAACCCCTGATCAACATTCCTGGTTAAAAAGAGTGTCTCGCGACGCGCTGCACTCTAAAAGATGACGATGAAAACACGTCGATTAGACCGCGCGTTCGGCAAAACGTCACGGTCCGAAGTGAAATATACCCAAAAAAAATCTTGTCGAATTATGACAGGTATGAACAGTTATTATGCGCAGGAGCCCGCATCCCGACAAGGGAATGCGGGCAATTGTGACAAGATTAGGAGGTTAAACCAGGATTTTTGCTATCAGACGCGCGATTATTCAGCGTGTCGTTAAGCTTCTTGTGATCCAGCTCTTTCACCCATTTCGCGACCACCACCGTTGCCACGCCGTTACCCACCAGGTTGGTAAGGGCACGCGCCTCAGACATAAAGCGGTCAATACCAAGAATCAGCGCCAGACCCGCCACCGGCAGATGCCCCACCGCGGAAATGGTGGCCGCCAGTACGATAAAGCCACTACCCGTAACGCCCGCAGCCCCTTTAGACGACAGCAGGAGCACTACCAGCAGGGTAATCTGATGGAAAATATCCATATGGCTGTTGGTCGCCTGGGCGATAAACACGGCCGCCATCGTCAGGTATATCGAGGTACCGTCAAGGTTGAAGGAGTACCCTGTCGGGATCACCAGGCCGACCACCGATTTACGGCACCCGAGCTTTTCCATCTTATCGAGCATACGCGGCAGCGCCGATTCTGAAGAGGAGGTTCCCAGAACAATCAGCAGCTCTTCGCGGATGTAGCGAATGAATTTGAAAATGCTGAAACCAGTCGCACGAGCGATGGAGCCCAGCACCACCACCACGAAAAGAATACAGGTGATGTAGAAGCAGATAATCAGCTGACCCAGCTGCACCAGCGTGCCGACGCCATACTTACCGATGGTGAAGGCCATCGCACCGAAGGCACCAATCGGCGCCAGGCGCATGATCATATTGATAATGCCAAAGATGACCTGCGAGAAGCTTTCAATCACGTTGAAGATAAGCTGGCCTTTGCTGCCCAGACGGTGCAGGGCGAAGCCAAACATCACGGCAAACAGCAGCACCTGCAGAATGTTTCCGCTGGCGAAGGCGCCGATGACGCTGCCGGGGATAACGTCCAGCAGGAAGGCCACCACGCCCTGATCCTTCGCCTGTTCGGCATAGACCGCGACGGCTTTGGCATCCAGCGTAGAGGGATCAACGTTCATACCCGCACCAGGCTGCACCACGTTGACGATGACCAGACCAATAATCAGCGCAAGGGTACTGACCACTTCAAAATAGAGAAGCGCCACTGCACCGGTACGGCCAACCGCCTTCATGCTTTCCATGCCAGCGATGCCCGTTACCACCGTACAGAAGATGACCGGGGCGATGACCATTTTAATGAGCTTAACGAACGCGTCGCCAAGCGGTTTCATTTGCGCGCCCAGTTCAGGGTAATAGTGCCCCAGCAGAATACCGATGGCGATGGCTGTCAGGACCTGGAAATAAAGACTTTTGAAGAGTGAGGTTTTCATAGGGTGTCCTTGGGAAGAAAAACCACAGGCTTTGTAAGGTTATGGTTAACCTGCGGCTCTAAAATAACACCCGTATAACAGGACAGAAATAAACTCAGTTCAAATTTGAAACACAAATGTTAAGAACTTTGAACTGGCTCGCACAAGCCAGCAACAAAATTACACTTTTGCGCTATGGTCGGCGCCGGAAAGGTATCGCTGTTCGAAGACATCCGGCGGCACCGCGGGGGCAAAAAGGTAGCCCTGGCCGCTCTCGACGCCCGCCTCTGCAAGCCAGGCGCGTTGCGCTTCGGTTTCAATCCCCTCAGCAATAAGATGCAGGTTGAGACTGCGCGCCATCTGGACGATGGCCTGCACCATGCTGCTGTCCTCCGGCAGCCCGTCGACAAACGATTTATCGATTTTGAGCACGTCCACCGGCAGGGTTTTCATGTGCTGAAGCTGACGCAGCCCGGCGTATCCCATACCAAAATCGTCCAGCGCGATGCGAATGCCAGCATTGCGCAGCGGCTTCAGGATGGCAACCGCGTCGTTAGGATCGTCAATGCGTCGGCTCTCCGTCACTTCCAGCGTCAGCGTATCGGGCTTGATCCGGTAACGATGGATCAGCTCCAGCATCTCGGAGACCATCGTCGGATGCATAAGCTGCAGCGCTGACAGATTGACCGACAGCGGCAGCGTAACGCCGCGCTCCTGCCAGGCGGCAAGCTGGCGGCAGGACTCCTCCAGCACCCAATAGCCAACGGTGACCATCAGACCACAGGATTCGATGCGCTCAATCAGCCCTTCCGGCAGCTCCCATGAGCCATCCGGCTGCTGCACGCGGAGCAGCGCCTCGGCACTTTTCACTTGACCCGTCTGTAAATTCACCTGCGGCTGCAGCCAAAGGGCAAACTGACGGTTATCAAGCGCGGTCAGGATGTCGCTCTCTTCCGTCAGGCGTTGCTGCGCTTTTTCCATCTGCTCCGGGTCGAAGAACTGGATCTGATTTTTCCCTTTACGCCGGGCGGTAAACGCCGCCGAGAACGCGCGGCGGTACAGCTGCTCCGCCGTTAAATCACCGTAGTACATGGCGATACCGATGCTGGCGCTCGGACGAAGCTGGATACCCTGAACGGGCAGCCGCTCATTTATGACAGTGAGTACTTGCTGACCTAATGTAATGGCGTGCCACGGCTCTTTCACGCCGTTGGCAATCACCACCAGGTCGTAACCGCTGACCTGGGTCAGCACCATGCGCGGGGCAAGGACGGACTTCACCTTTTCCACCAGCGTCAGCAAGAGCATTTCACGCTGGCTCTCCTTTAGCACGCCGGCCGTATCCTGCAGGGTTTCACAGGCGATCACCATCAGCGCCGTGGTTTGCTGCCGCGCAACGGTCTGCTCCAGCATCGCCATCAGAAACGCTTTGTTGGGAAGCTCCGACACCGGGAAGCGCGTAGCGCTGTTGTTTAACTCATCCTGCTGACGCTGGATGCGCTGCTGGTTGAGGTTGTAGCTGCGCACCAGCATCCCGATCTCATCGTCATGATGCAGGCGCGGCAGCTCAAGCTGGTGCCCCAGCTGCTCCTGCGGCGCAAGCGAATTCAGCTCTCGGGCGATACGGCGCAGCGGGTGAACAATCAGCCGGTTAATGCACCAGGTCAGCGCCACGCTGAGGATAAGGGTCATAAGTAAGCAAGTGGTCACTAACGTAACCACCCAGCTCATGACGAATTTATACATCCGGTACGAGTCCGCCTGCAGAACCAGGTAGGCCAGCGGCTGCGGATTGGCAGGGCGCTCAAGCGAATAGACAGGCAGAGAAATTTGCACCGGCAGCTCAAACAGGCGCATCACCATCATCGGAACGGGACGCTCCGGGATAAAGCTCATCCGCAGCGCCTGAAACTGGTTGGGCAAGACGACATCGGCGCGGCTAACGACGCCGGCAGGCTGAATGCGTTTTAAGATGGTTTCCGCTTCGGGAATATCTCCTTTCAGGATCGAGGCGGAGAGCGGGCCGCGCACCGAGCGGGCGATACTTTCTAACTGCGAAGCCGTGTTATAGCGATTCTGCTGTACGGAATGAAACAGCAAAATTACGCAGAAGAGCAGTACAAACAGCATAGTGACGGCAGAGACCATCGCCATCTGTTTGATCGTTAAGGAACGGCTGACACGCAAAATGACTCTCCACAAAACTCGAAGCGCAGGGCGCGCCAGGGTGTAAACCTGGCGCGCCTGAGTATACCCGATTGCCGCGCTATTAAGAGAGACTTACAAATGGATTAAGGAAAATCCGATTACCAGTCTGCGTAAGGAATAAGCGGCTGCGGCGGTAAGTCCATATCACCCTGCCAGCCTGCTGCAGAGTAACGCACATAAATCAGCGCATGGCTTGGGGTATAGTCTTTCGCTTCCTGAATATCCACGCCCATGCCCACAAACCAGTTGGACGTGACCCGGCGTTCGATAATCGCCCGCGCGGTATAACCCGTCCCGGAGGAGCTGCTGCCGGTTTCCATCGCGCCCCGGTCAGTATAGCGGCCTGGCTCATCGGTCGGGATCAGGCTCTGGATCGGGTAGCGCAGCTCGTCTTTGGTTTTGGAGTGGGACCAGGACACCGAGCCTCCCAGCTCCCAGGACCAGTTTTCCGTGCGCTTACGCCAGGTTACAGGCAGCGCGAAGGAGACATACTCCTGCGGGCTGTAGTAGCCGCCCTGACCGAGGGAATAGCCGCTCAGATCTTTGTCGTAGTGCCAGAGCATATTGGACACGCCGACCGTCAGGCGCTCGTTGTTTTTATTGATGAGCTTGTAGTAGTAACCCGTCATCCAGCGGACGCGCCAGTTATCTTCCACATTTTTACCCGTCAGCGTTTCCGCGTTCAGGCTGGACCAGATGCCGTTCGCCTCACCTTTGTCATAGCTGATGCTCACGCCACCGCCGGTTGCGCGTACGCCGCCCCAGGTGGTGCCGGTATTGGTATCTTTTTGCCCGGCGAAGGCCAGCAGCGAACTGGAGATAGGCCGACGATGGGCGTTGACGGTATAGCCGATGGGACCTAAATCACTGCTGTAGCTGATGCCGCCCACCACGTCGACGACGTCAAAGCCCATTGGCGTGGTGCCAATATCCATCGCCCAGGTTTTATTCTGCCAGCCGACGGCGACGCTGGCGCCGCTGTCGCTCTGGCTGGTGTTGCCGCTACACGGCGTGTCGTAGCAGGTCCCCCATTTAGGATCGTAAGTCCCGTTATTGTTATCAAAAGTACCGGCATCCATGTTGACCAGATCGCTTCTGAAGAACATGCGCCCGTCAGAGAGCGGTGCGTCCACCTGGAGCATGGTGGTATGCGCTTTCAGGTCGGAATAGCCGCCCGTGCCGCTGGAGCCCCAGTAGTCGTGCTGGAGCGTGACGTTAACATCCTGCTGACGGTACAAATCACCAGCGTCACTGCGCACGCCGCGCTTCAGCCAGTCATCTTTTTCATCGTTACGCGTCAGGCGGGTGAAACTGTCGTTGTCCACCGGACGCGTCGTGGTAATGCCGGACGACACCATCGCATCTTTATACGATTCCAGCGCCTGCTGCGGCTGGCCGTTTTGCGTCTGGAAGCGGGCAGCATCACGTAGCACCAGCGCGCTTTCCATGGAGGCGGGCTGCGATTTGGCCTGAGGAATGATTTTGCTGAAGGTCTGTTCTGCGGCAGCGGAATCTCCCAGGCCCGCCTGCGCCATCGCGATCCGGCGCTGCATATTGAGCGAGAGTGGCTGGTCATTTTGCCCGGCGGGCAGTTTCGCGAGCTCGGCACGGGCGGCATCTTTGTTACCTTCCGCGCTGTAAATCTCGGTCAAACCGAGGATCGCGTCCTCGTTCTGCGGCTCACGCTGCAGGACGGCGTTGTAGGTGGTTTTCGCCGACGCCAGATCGCCACGCTGCTGCGCCCAGTCCGCCAGCGTCAGGTCGATGCGGGTGGAGGTCGGCTGCTGGCGCAGAAGGTTTTCCGCCTCCTGCTCTTTGCCGCTGTCGCGCAGACGGTTAGCGGTTTCCAGCACCTGGTTGCTTTGCAGGCGGTCGGCAAGTTCCTGGATATTGCCGTTCCACTGGCTGCGCGGCAGGGTATCCAGATGCGCCAGCGCGGCCCGGTCCTGGTCGTTTCCGGAAAGATAGAGCCCGTTGGCATAGACCTGATCCGGGTCAGACGGCTTCTGGCTGGCAAGCTGGCGCATCAGGGTATCCGCCTGGCTGCGCTGACCCGCGCTGTAGAGATCGCGCGAGAGACGATACGTTATCCAGACGTCACCGGGCGAGAGCGCCAGACGACGACGCTGGATTTCTGCCGCCTGAGCGTATTTCCCCTGACTCTCCAGCTGTTCTGCCTGGGCAGACAGCTGCTCATTAGTCAGGCTACGCTCAATATCATCAATGCTCCGGCGCTGGCTGGCAGAGAGCGACTGGATAAACTGCGAGGCTTTCTCCGGGGACTGTGCGCGGTAAATATTGGCAAGCCCGCGAACCGCATTGCTGTTGCCGCTGTCCATACGCAGTGCCTGACGGTAATAACGCTCTGCCGCGTCGTTATCTTTACGCGCCGCGGCGGCATCTCCCAGCCCCAGCACTGCGTAGCTGTCGGTATTGTCGATGTTACGCGCCTGCTGAAAGTATCGTTCCGCCTGCGCCGGGTTATTCGCCTTCAGCGCCGCATCCCCCTGCTGGATCAGCAGCCAGTAGCGGTTAACCTTCAGTAAACTGTCCCATTTACCGCGGTTATCGCTCTGCGGATCGAGGGCAATCGCCTTTTCAAACTGTGCCACCGCGCGGGCGCGGTCGCCTTTCTGGGAATAGGCTTGTCCAAGGGCGCCCACCGCTTCACTGTCGGCATGGTTGGCGCTAACGGCTTTTTGCAGCTCCGCCACCGCCTTACTCCCCTGCCCGGCATCCACCGCCGCCAGCCCTTCCGCTTTCGCGCGGAACGCCGGGTCTGCGAGCTGTTTTTGCTGCGCCTCAAGCTGGGCGCGCGCCGCCGCGACGCTATCGCCGTCGCTGAATACGGTCAGGTATTTTTGCAGCGCGGTAACGCTGGCGCTGCTGGCGGGCTGGTCTTTAATCTGCTCATACCACATGTCAGACGCCTGACTGCGGCCGCCGGTAGATTTAGCCATCTCCTGCAGGACCGCAAAGCCTTCATCACGGCGTCCGCTCTGGAACAGAAGCTGAGCCAGCGTCGCCTGCAGCTGCGTATTACCGGGGCTGCTGCTGTTAATTTTTTTTAGCTGGTTAATGGCCGAAGCGCGACGGGCAGGATCTTTCGCCACCACATTCCAGTATTCCGTCGCCACGTCGCCGCCCGGCGGGTTGCCGTCAAAGAGCTTGTCATAGGCGGCTATTGCCTCCTGCGTGTGCCCTGTTGTGGCGAGTAAGCGCGCCTGCTGAAGCTGCTGGCGGCCATCCGGCGTGGAAAGCAGCATCGTGTTGCGTGAGGACTGGTAGGCGCTGGAGCCCGGGGCGATCCCTTTCAGGCGATCCAGCTCTTTTTGCGCTCCGGCGTTATCGCCCTGGCGCAGCAGGTAGCGAAAGCGGGCGGCAATGACGTCAGGGTTGTTCGGATCGATCAGCTCAAGACGGTAGAGCGACTGCCGAACCAAATCCTCACGATGGGTCGATTCGCCCAGCCGAACCTGCTCCAGCAGCTGTTTCTGCTGCGGAGAGTTGACGGCCTGCGCCAGCGGCATCAGTGCCAGCCCAAGCGATAGAGTGAGTAGATTTACTGTGAACTTGCGCATTCCTGGCCCCAATCCGGTATTAATTCACCCTTAGCGGTGAAGCGAAAACGATGCTGATCCCATCCCTGACCAAAGAGAGTCAATACATAGCTGTAGTAGGCATTTTTATCGGGAAAATGGTCTGCCACGCGCTGGCGCTGAACCGCCTGGGCATCGCGCTGTTGTAAAAACGGCAGCATGGCGGCAGAGAACCCGACCGGGCCATTGCCGGTGCGTTTCCCCGTCGCCACATCCACTTTCTCCGGCGGCACGCCCTGTTTGATTGTCGTTGCCGCCATCGGCTGGAAGCGCGTCAGCAGCCGGGCTTTTTGAGGATCTTTATCGCTCATCATGCCCACCCAAAGATAGACACGTATGGCGTCATAGCCCCCCACCAGCGCCTTATCCTGCTGTAACTGCCAGCCTCTGTTTTTCTGATACTGCACCCAGTCCGGCGAGAACCCCTTCGGCGCGCTTTCCAGCAGTAGCCGCAGATTGGTTTCACGCAGCGTGGTCCACGGGGCACCATAGCGGGTGAAATAGCTCGCTAGCTGTGGAGGAAGGTAGCTGGAGTTAAAGCGCCAGGCGTTTTCATCGGCAAAGCCGACTTTACCGGGAAGCAGCATTGAGCCGAGCCCCGGCACTTTCACCACTTCCTCGCTGGCAATGCGTTTTAGCAGCGCCTTGCCCGTTTGGGTATAGTCCGGGTGTTTCCATAACCGGCCCGCTTCGAGCAGCGACCAGGCAATCCAGACATCGGCATCTGAGGCGGAATTAGTATCAATCACCCCCCAGTTTTCTTTGTCTTTCTGCCCCCAGAGCCAGGCGGGCAGACGATCGTTGAGATTGCCGCTGGCAAGGTTATCGCGCGTCCAGGTCAGCAGCAGGTCAAACGCGTTGCGATCGTTAGCGGCCAGGGCAAAGAACAACGCATAGCTTTGCCCTTCCGACGTCGTAATTTTGCGCGTGTCACTGGGATCAATGACGCGCCCGCCCTCGCTGATGTAATCCTTTTTAAACTGCTCCCAGGCAGGCCAGGTACAGGCGGCGCGAAGCGGGAGCGCCGCCAGCATCAATGCTACAACTACACACCAGCGAATGGCTTTCATCACGTCTTACTCATCGGGGTTAAGGCGACGACGGCTGATGATACGCAGCAGACGCCACAGCACCCATGCCAGCAATACCACGCTGACCGCAGCCAGGATGGCGAGCAGAACTGGATGGTTAGACAGCGCATACCACAGACGTTCGAACCACGGCAGATGGCCGACGTAGTACACATCACCCACGCGCAGGCTGTTGACGCCGGACTCGCGGATCACCGAAACCGAGCCAAACATCGCGGCGCGTTTACCGCTGTCGTTCATCGCGGTATTCAGCAGCTCATAGCCACGGGGGCTGTCCGCCAGCAGAGCTATCACGCTACGCTGATCGTTGTAAGGGGACTGGAAGCCCACCACTGCAGCCATCGCTCCCTGAGAGGTTACGGCCGTCTGCGCGCTGGCCTTGCGATCGTTCACATCCGGCATAATGCTCGGGAACTCGGTCTGACGCAGCGGCGTGTTAACCCAGGACTCGGTGGCTTTTACCAGCAGATCGATACGTTTTTCATCCTTCAGCTTATCCGGGATGGTGCCGATCACCATAATATCGGCATCTTTGTTCTGGATTTGGCTGCCATCATCCGTCAACGTGACGTTAATTGCCGGTAATCCAGTTTGCGCGCCTACGGTCGCCATGGTGTCGAGCAGGGTCGTCACCTGACCTTCGTTTGGCGCTTTTGGCATCACCACAATGGATTCAGAGAGATCGGCCATGCGGCTGAACGGGAAGCCCGCGTTAGCAAAGGCACGCAGATCCGGCATCGCCAGGAAATGGTAGTACTTCGAGAAGTCGATGGTCGACTCATCGCCGATCACGACGTGGTTCTGTACCGGCTGGAAGGTGATGCAGTTCTCCACCGAACCGCCAGGCATCGGGTTCATGTACTGGAAATCAAAACGCAGCTGATTAATCGCGCCAAGCTTCAGTGCCGGAATAGAGACATCCGTTTTGCCGTCCAGCAGCCCCTGCAGCACCGGCAGGCGGAGCATCAGCCGGTTAGTGTCCTGGGTGCTTTGCAGGCTGAACGATTGCAGGAACTGGTTGTTCAGGCTGATATCCATGCGCGAGCTGTCTTTCGTCGCCGGCGCGGTATAGCGATAGTTGAGATTGATATCAATGCCGTTGGTGCGCAGCAGGTACAGATCCGGCGGCAGGTTCAGTGACAGGTTAATCGACGATGGTTCCAGCCCGGACGCCTGCAGCTGCTCTTCATAGGTTTTCAGTTCACCAAACGTCACGGCACGATCGGTACGCACCCAGTTTGGCGCGTCATAAGGTTTACGTGCCAGCAGCGGCTTAACCTCGTCCACCACCACGCTGTTGCCGCGGAACAGGACGTTGCCCTGGGCAATTGCTTTTGCCGCCTGAACCAGATCTTTATCGTCACGACCAAAGACCACCAGCAGCTTCACATACGGGTTATCCGGGTGGCTTACCATCTCAATAGTTGGCGCTTTGACTTCCGGGTGGTCGCGCAGGAAGGCCGGACGCTTGGCGTTAGTTGCAAAGACAATCGCGTTTCTGTCCGGCATTTTGTCATACATCACCGGGAAGTTCTGACCGCGCCAGCCGGAGCGGGAGCCAAACCAGGAGGCCACAATGGTCGCCGCCAGCTGCTCGGTCACGTCAGGGGATGACGCAAACACCATTGGCAGCGTGAGCGGACGGTTATCACGCGGATCGAAGAACGGAACCGGGAATGCCGAAAGATCGTTTTTCAGCGCCAGCGGCTGGTAGGTCATCTGCAGCGAGGAGTTGCGCCCGACATCCAGCCACAGCGTGTTGCTGGCGGGGTTTTCGCAGACATCGCGGTAGTGACCAACAAACTCCAGACGGATACGGTTAAAGTCGGTGATGAACAGCGGGTTAATCGGCACCTGCGCCTGGGTTTTCTTACCCAGCTGCTCTTTGGTCACCGGCAGAACGTCCATCAGCTCATCATTGAGGTAGACCTTCAGCTGAGACTGCGTCGGCAGCAGGGATGGCGACGGCGTATATTCAAGGTTCAGTACCGCATTCGAAACAACCTCATCGCTGCGCATACCAAATTCAATGCTGCCGTTAGGATTGACGCCGCGCAGCACCATGCTGCCCGGCGGCGGCGCGATTTGCGCGAAGGTCAGCTTCACGTCCCGCGACGGCGTGTTCTCCGCGACAACGGGCGCGTTAGCCCCCCGCACGCCCGGCATCACCTGCCCGATGACCGGGTTCTCGGCCGGGAGGGTGTTCCCCTCCGTTGGCTGGTTCGGAATGATGTTTTCTGTTTGACCGGGTGCCGCCGTGATAACCGGATCGGTTGCCTGCGCGACGACAGGTACCGTCGGCGCAGGCGTAGCCGCTGCGTTACCAGGTGCTGCGTTAGCCATTGTTGCGGGGAGTGCACTCACTCCCATTGCCACTGCACATAACCAGGAAAGTTTTGTTTTCATCGCGTTATCATCATTGTTGAGCCATAACCGGGTCCGCCTGCTTCGCCTCATCCCGCTCAGGACGACGAGGAACAAACGACACGACCCAGGAAACCAGCGAAGTAAGTGACCGGAAAATTAATTTCACCGACGACGGGGCAAATTCTGCAAGGTGACGATAGCCACGGAACCCCAGCTTCAGAATATCCAGCAGGCTTTCCAGAGGTTTATCTTCCGGGAAGCTGTCCTGCCAGAGAGCCCATGTATCCGCACGGGCAAACGTACACTGCACAAAATCAATATGTTGCTTTTTGGTCAACGGCATCAGCTGCAGACCGACCTCACTGCCTGCCACACGCACCACCTGCGTCGGGAAGACATACTCCTGCTGGCCGCGCTTGAGCAGCAGGTTGACTTTCTGCCCTTCCAGCACTTTCGCCTGGCCGTTGATTTTGATCCCCAGACCACCGTCAGAGAAATCGTGCACCGTACAGGAGAAGAGGTGGCCATCTTCACGGGCAATCGCCGCAGGCATGCAGATTTCAACGCGATGCGCGCGACGAACCTGTTTACTCTCCACCGACACCGCCACCGCGCCGCCGAGGATAATCAGGTTGTAGAACACCCAGGCCATACTCACAAACACGGTCAGGATTTCGTTTTCCGGGCCGTAGAAGTAGCGCCAGATGCCGGCGATAACGCCGACAATATTCAGCAGCACGAGGAAGATGTACGGGCGGGAGATCACCCAGTCGACGTACTCCTCTTCCACCAGACCGCCCTTCGCGGTGACGTTGAATTTACCTTTATGCGGGTTAATCAGCGCCACCATCGTCGGCGGCGCGATGTACCACGCCAGCACCGTTTCGTAGATTTCACTCCAGAAGGAGTGGCGGTATTTGCCCTGGATCTTCGAGTTCGTCAGGCTCGCGTGGATCATGTGCGGCAGAACGAACAGCGCAATCATCAGCGCGGGGGCGTAGATGATATAGGCATGAAGGAGCAGGAACGCCAGCGGCGCGGTCAGGAAGATAAGCCGCGGGATGCCGGACAAGAAGTGGAACATAGCGTTGACGTAGCAAAGACGCTGCGCCAGCTTGAGCCCTTTCCCTATCAGCGGGTTATCGAGACGGAAAATCTGCACCATGCCGCGCGCCCAGCGAATACGCTGGCCAATGTGCGCCGAGAGTGATTCCGTCGCCAGACCGGCGGCCTGAGGGATACGCATATAGGCAGAGGTATAGCCCCGACGGTGCAGGCGCAGAGAGGTGTGCGCATCTTCGGTCACCGTCTCAACGGCAATACCGCCAATTTCATCCAGCGGCTTACGGCGGATAACCGCGCAGGAGCCGCAGAAGAAGGTGGCATCCCACATGTCGTTCCCGTCCTGCACCAGCCCATAGAACAGCGTGCCTTCGTTCGGGGTTTTGCGGAAGCGGCCAAGGTTACGTTCAAACGGGTCCGGTGAGAAGAAATGGTGCGGCGTCTGCATCATCGCCAGCTCTTTCTCTTTCAGGAACCAGCCCATGGTCATCTGCAGGAACGAGCGCGTCGGCACGTGGTCGCAGTCAAAGATCGAGACGAACTCCCCGGTGGCATACTTCAGGGCGTTGTTGATATTACCGGCCTTCGCATGCTCGTGAGTCGGACGGGCGATATACTCGACGCCGACCTCTTCTGCAAACTGGCGGAACGCCGGACGATTGCCGTCATCCAGGATCCAGACTTTGAGCTTATCTTTCGGCCAGTCGATGCCCAGCGCGGCATAGATGGTGTTTTTCACCACGCTCAGATCTTCATTGTAGGTCGGAACGAAGAGATCGACAGTCGGCCACTGCGTGGTGTCCTTTGGCAGCGGAACCGGCTGGCGGTTGAGCGGCCAGATCACCTGGAAATAGCCCAGAACCAGCACAATCCAGGCATAGGTCTCAGCAAACAGCAGCACCAGACCGCACACCAGGCTGACCGGATCGTCCCAGTTCAGCGTTGAGGTGTAACGCCACCAGATGTAGCGGCAGGAAACCGTCAGCGACAGCACAATCAGCATCAGCGCCGAGAAGCGGCCCGGAATACGGCGAACCAGCAACGCCACGCCCCACAGCAGGATCAGGAAGGTGAACTGCGCCAGGGGGTTGAAGGGTTGTGTGATACAGACCAGTGCCAGAATGAGCGAGAACACGACAATCACGCCAAGGATAAAACGCCGCAAGCCCGGATGGAGGTGCCCGAGTTCTTTATGGTTATCCAGATGGCTGGTCTTATCGCTGACGCTATCGGGCAGTTTATCCAGCCACTGGTGATAGCGTTCACGTAACTGCTGTACGCGGGAATAGCTGCGCCAGTGCGGCGTTATTTTCTCCGCACGGGATGACGTGACCGCCAGCCAGATGGCCTGAATAAGATAGCGCGCCGGATCCAAAGGCCGTGGCCGGTCGGGGTTAATGTGTGGATATAATTCGCCGTGGCGTGCACGCATGCGCTGCCAGCGCGGGTGTTCGAGTGGAATGAACGTCCAGGCCAGAATCATCCAGAAACAGCCGAGCGCGGCGCTGAATGCCGGGGCGCCATGCCGGCGAAAGTGCCGGTAATGGTCGCTTAAACGCGAACTGACCGGTGGGATAAGAAGCCAGCTGGCGAGTCGACTCATACCGAACTCCCTGCCGGCTCCGCCTTGCTGGCGAAGTTCAGCAGACACCAGTTAGCCAGCGTCAGGATCTCTTCTGCTGCCAGCGAGTCGCTGCGATATTCGCCTAACGGCTGCTTGGAGGCGAGGCATTCCGCCATCCCCTCATCGCGATGAATCACAATGGGCAGCAGGCGGCGCTGGCTTTGCAGCCACACCTGATAGAGATCGTCCTGAATTTGGCTACCGATACGTAAATCGTTAATCAGAAGATGCGCGTTTTGAGGCAGACCCTGCTGATGCAGGCGAATATGGCAGTTCGCATCCACGTTCACCACGGAAAGTACATGGTCGCACTGGGCGATGAGCTGTCGGGTCAGCGTCCCGGCGCCGTGCGGCAGATCCAGCAGGATCCACTGGTAGTGCCCCTTTTCTTTCAGACTCTGCAGCGCAAGCGTGAACTGCGAAAACAGACGCTGATAGGCGGCCTCATTCTCGCGTTCCGTGGTGGTCAGTTGGCCAAAAGGCAGCAAATCAAGCTGGGAGGTATAGCGCAGACCCGCATCCCGCCAGTCTTTGTCATCAAGCAGCGCGCGGGCCCAGCCCTCTTCGCGAGTAAAGTCGACGTTGAACGACATACGCAGCAAATTATCGCCGCAGGCGTCAATCACCAGCACCGATTCACCTAAAAGCTGTAATGACCACGCCAGCGCCGCGGTAACAGATGTGGTACCCACACCGCCACGAACGCCCTGTAATCCGAGTATGGCCATCAATGGCTCCCTTATTGTTGATGGGCGAATTCAGCTAATAACGGCCAGCGTTTAATAGCCGCGGCCAACTGTTCCCGCTGGGAAATATCGGTATAATCTATTTCAGGTAGAGAAAAGGCCTGCGCCAGCGCCAGAAAATCGTTTTGGAATGTGTAACCCAGAGTCGAATCGACTGGGGTTCCAGGTTCGTTATTATCCATTCTTATTCCATCCCTATGAGGAAAATCGCACGCTCGGAAGTTGCAGGGCGTCCTGCCCTGACAAATTTCATTTACATGCTAAATCTGATGTTCTTTAATTTCAATGTTAGGTTTATTTCTACGCTTTCGCTAGTAAACTGAGATACAGACAAATTAGACGAAAAGAGGGACATCGTGGACTCCATATTTTCTATTGGCATCCAGTCATTATGGGACGAATTGAGCCACATGCCAGTCGGTGGAGTCTGGTGGATTAATACGGATCGTAATGAAGATGCTATCAGCCTGGTAAACCAGACAATTGCCGCTCAGGGTAAGGATTCCCGCGTGGCCGTCATTAGCATGGGCGAAGAGCCGAAGAAAATTATCACGCTGGAAAGTGACTGCGGACCTCAAAAAGTACGTTTATTTTCCATGTCAGCGGAAGCGGATAGTCTATACTTTTTGCCCCGCGACGTTCAGTGCTCTATTGATCCGGATCACTATTTAGTGATTCTTAAATGCGCAAATAACACACTGCAAAATATTCCTGCCGAAAAACTGCTGTCGTGGCTGGAAAAAATCAATAAATGGGCAAAATTTCAAAATTGCACGCTATTGGTCGTCAACCCCGGCAGTAATAATGACAAGCTATTCTCACTTTTAATGGGTGAATATCGCTCCCTGTTCGGACTGGCAAGTCTTCGTGACCAGGCAGGAAGCTATCTCTACGATATTGCCTTCTGGTGCAATGAAAAGGGCGTGAGCGCCAGGCAACAGCTGACCCTTAAACCTGTTGAGGGGAAATGGCACCTGGCACAGCAGGAAGAAACCGTGGTGCAGCCGCGCAGTGACGAAAAACGCATCCTGAGCCATATTGCAGTTTTAGAAGGTGCTCCTGCGCTTTCGGAAAACTGGTCGCTGTTTGAGTCTAACGAAGCACTTTTTCATGAAGCCCGTACCACCCAGGCAGCCACCCTTATTTTCTCGTTGATGCAGAATAACCAGATTGAGACGCTGGCGAGACAAATTCATACCCTGCGCCGCCAGCGCGGCAGCGCGTTAA
The DNA here is from genome assembly GCA_011754535.1 of Enterobacter asburiae. Classification (NCBI taxonomy): domain Bacteria; kingdom Pseudomonadati; phylum Pseudomonadota; class Gammaproteobacteria; order Enterobacterales; family Enterobacteriaceae; genus Enterobacter; species Enterobacter asburiae. Next base: position 4,594,863 of record JAAQVN010000001.1, read on the forward strand.
AAATTGTGGTGCGCGAAAATAATACCAGCCTGCGCGCAACTGATGAGCGTCTGCTTCTGGGCTGTGGTGCAAATATGGTTATTCCATGGAATGCACCGCTGTCACGCTGCCTGACGCTCATTGAAAGCGTTCAGGGCCAGCAGTTCAGCCGCCATGTACCGGAAGACATCTCCACGCTGCTCTCCATGACCCAGCCGATGAAGCTGCGCGGCTACCAGAAATGGGATACGTTCTGCGATGCCGTCGGCAACATGATGAGCAACACGTTACTCCCCGCGGACGGTAAAGGGGTCATGGTTGCCCTGCGCCCGGTACCGGGTATTCGCGTTGAGCAGGCGCTCACCTTATGCCGCCCGAACCGTACAGGGGACATTATGACCATTGGCGATAATCGCCTGGTGCTGTTTTTATCCTTCTGCCGGGTAAACGATCTTGATACCGCGCTTAACCACATCTTCCCCCTGCCTACCGGGGACATCTTCTCGAACCGTATGATTTGGTTCGAAGATAATGCTATTAGCGCGGAGCTGGTGCAGATGCGCGCACTTCAGCCTGAACAATGGGTTAAACCGCTCGCAATCACGAGCGATGTAAAACCGATCCTTAATGCCAGACATGACGGACATGTCTGGCGTCGGGTTCCGGAGCCCCTTCGCTTATTAACTGAGAATGGGGAGAACGCACCATCATGAATATCAGCGATATCATTCAACTGGTCGTATTCTGTGCGCTGATCTTTTTCCCGCTTGGCTACTATGCGCGCCATTCCATACGCCGTATCCGTGATACGGCCAGAGTGATGTTTATAAAACCTCGCTATGTAAAACCAGCCGGAACACTGACACGGGCATCACACGTCAAGGCAGACCGTAAACATGACTAATTCTACCTATACCGCTTCGTCACCCTCGCCGCTCTGGCAATACTGGCGCGGCCTTTCCGGCTGGAACTTCTACTTTCTGGTGAAGTTTGGTCTGCTGTGGGCAGGCTATCTGAATTTCCATCCCCTGCTTAACCTGGTGTTTATGGCCTTCCTGCTGATGCCTCTGCCGAACATCAGGCTGCATCGTTTACGTCACTGGGTTGCCATCCCCGTCGGCTTTGCGCTGTTCTGGCACGATACCTGGCTTCCCGGACCGGAAAGCATAATGAGCCAGGGATCGCAGGTCGCGGGATTCAGTGCAGACTATATGCTTGACCTGGTTGAACGTTTCATTAACTGGCAGATGATTGGCGCCGTCTTTGTCCTGCTGGTTGCCTGGCTGTTCCTGTCTCAGTGGATCCGCGTCACGGTGTTTGTCGTCGCCATTATGATCTGGCTTAACGTGCTGACGCTGGCGGGGCCAAGCTTTTCCCTGTGGCCTGCCGGTCAGCCGACGACAACGGTGACCACAACGGGAGGAAGCGCAGCGGCTACCGTTACGACGGCAGGTGATACGCCGGTGGTGGGCGATATTCCAACGCAGACCGCACCGCCAACCTCCACCAATCTCAATGCGTGGCTTTCCAGCTTCTATACCGCAGAAGACAAGCGACAGACGAAATTCCCCGACGCGCTGCCGGCAGATGCTCAGCCGTTTGAGCTGCTGGTGATTAACATCTGTTCCCTCTCCTGGGCCGATGTGGATGCCGCCGGTTTGATGTCTCACCCGCTGTGGTCCCACTTTGACATCCAGTTTAAAGATTTTAACTCTGCCACCTCGTACAGCGGCCCGGCGGCTATACGCCTGCTGCGCGCAAGCTGCGGTCAGACTTCGCATAAAAACCTCTATCAACCCGCCGGTAACCAGTGTTATCTGTTCGATAACCTCGCGAAACTGGGCTTTACGCAGCACCTGATGCTGGGGCATAACGGCCAGTTCGGTAACTTCCTGAAAGAGGTGCGTGAACAGGGTGGCATGCAGGCGCCGCTGATGGATCAAACCGGTCTTCCCGTTACGCTGCTGGGCTTCGACGGTTCGCCGGTTTATGACGATACCGCCGTGCTGCAGCGCTGGCTGCAGACCATCGAAAAGGACAGTAATCCGCGCAGTGCGACGTTCTATAACACCCTGCCGCTTCATGACGGTAACCACTTCCCGGGCGTGAGCAAAACGGCGGATTATAAAGTGCGTGCGCAGAAATTTTTTGACGAGCTGGACGCGTTCTTCACGGAGCTGGAAAAATCCGGCCGTAAAGTAATGGTGGTAGTGGTACCTGAGCACGGTGGCGCGCTGAAGGGCGACAGAATGCAGGTGTCAGGTCTGCGTGATATCCCAAGCCCGTCCATCACCAACGTGCCAGCAGGCATTAAATTCTTTGGCATGAAGGCACCGCACCAGGGTGCACCGATTGAGATCGCTCAGCCAACCAGCTATCTGGCGATCTCAGAACTGGTGGCCCGCGCCGTTGACGGTAAGCTGTTTGTGGAAAATAGCGTGAACTGGGATCAGCTCACCAGCAACCTGCCGCAAACGGCAGAAGTCTCCGAGAATGCCAACGCGGTGGTGATTCAGTATCAGAACAAGCCGTACGTTCGTCTGAACGGCGGGGATTGGGTACCGTATCCGCAGTAACTGATTTCCCCCTCACCCTAACCCTCTCCCCATACGGGAGAGGGGATAGTCAGTGGGTTATTATTGCGCTGAAATCCACACCAGCATTTTCAGACTTGCCGAATAGTAGTCGTCTTTAGCTGTGATTTCGGGTTCCCCGGAAGACTGTCCCATCGTTAAATGCCAGGGTAGCGCAGACAGAGTTTCGCATCGTTCACTCCTTCCGGTTATTCGGCGCTTCGCAAGGAAATTTCACCACCCACCCAGGGCTTGATCGCGCCATCCTGCTCCAGAAGCAGCGCGCCCTGTGCGTCAATACCGCGGGAAACCCCGTAGATTTCTTTATCACCAATCAGCAGTTTCACCGGGCGGTTAATAAAGTTATCCAGCTTTTCCCAACGAGACAGGAACGGTGCCAGACCTTCCTGTTCAAAAAGCGTGAGTGAGCTACGTAGCTCTTTAATCATGCGCACGGCAAGGGTGTTACGATCGATAACGATCCCCGCCTCCTGGAGGTTGGTCCAGGCCTGATTCACCACGTCATTCTGGACAGTACGCATCACCATATTGAGGCCCGCACCAATGACAATTTGCGCCGCATCACCGGTCTTGCCCGTCAGTTCGACCAGGATCCCGGCAAGTTTACGATCGTTGAGGTACAGATCGTTTGGCCATTTAACACGGACCCGATCGGCACCCAGATCGTGCAGTACTTCCGCCATGACAATACCAATGACCAGACTCAGGCCAATGGCTGCGGCAGGCCCCTGCTCCAGACGCCAGTACATGGACAGATAGAGATTAGCGCCAAATGGCGAGAACCATTTGCGACCGCGACGGCCACGACCGGCCTGCTGATACTCGGCAACACAGGCATCGCCGGATGAGAGTTCGCTCAGCCGATCCATAAGGTACTGGTTCGTCGAATCAATTACCGGCAGCACCGCAACATTGCCGTGTCCAAGCTGGCTGCGGATGACGTCTTCATTCAGCAATTGAATTGGCTCCGGCAGGCTGTAGCCTTTTCCGGGTACCGTGAACACATCAACACCCCAGTCGCGGAGGGTCTGAATATGCTTGTTAATGCCGGCACGGCTCATGCCAAGCTGCTCGCCCAGTTGCTCGCCAGAGTGGAACTCCCCGTCTGCAAGGATGCTAATCAGGGTTAACGGAATGGTATTGTCCTTCACGCAATGGTCTCCACGGCATTCACTTCACCTGTGCGACCAATGAAGCGGACTTCTGGCTCCAGCCAGACGTTAAACTTTTCGCCCACACGCTGACGAACATAATGAGCCAGCTGCACAACATCATTGCTGGTCGCATCGCATTGATTAATCAGTACCAGAGCCTGCTGCTGGTGAACGGCAGCGCCACCTACTGAAGCGCCTTTTAACTGGCATTGATCGATCAGCCAGCCTGCAGCCAGCTTCACGCTGCCATCGGTCTGAGGGTAATGTGGCGCAGTGGGCCATCCTTCAAGGAAGGCTTTTGCATTTTCGCTGCTGATAACCGGGTTTTTGAAGAAGCTTCCAGCATTTCCGTTTACTTTCGGATCGGGAAGTTTAGTCATCCGCATATGGCAAACTGAGTCAAATACGTCGCGGGGGGTGACGGTATCCGGATCGAGCCGCGTTAAATCACCGTAGGTGAGTACGGGCTGCCAGTTTTTCGACAGGCACAGGCCCACGGCGATAATCACGTAGCGATCCTGATATTCATGCTTGAAGATACTGTCACGGTAGCCGAAACGGCACTGCTCTGCCGTTAAGCGCTTAGCCGTTCCGGTCGCCAGTTCGATGCAGTCGACATACTCACAGACATGTTTCAGTTCGATGCCGTAGGCGCCGATGTTTTGAATGGGTGACGATCCGGCACAGCCTGGTATAAGCGCCAGGTTTTCCAGACCCGGCATCCCTTTTTCGAGGGTAAATTGCACCAGGTGATGCCAGTTTTCTCCGGCCCCCACGTGCAGATGCCAGCTATCTGCGCGCTCTTCCACACCAATACCCATGATGCGGTTAACAATTACCGTGCCCGCGAAATCGTCGAGAAACAGGACATTGCTTCCTTCGCCCAGAATCAGTACGGGTTCGTTATTTTCTGTTGCGCTTTGCCATGCATCCAGCAGCTGCTGTGCTGTATCGGCACGTACAATTTGATTAGCATTACGTTGAATGCCAAAGGTATTCCAGGGCTTAAGGGAGTGGTTCATAGACGCTATCCTGATGCAAAAACGCAGGTAGTTTACCGTATAAGCAGAGCGTTGGGGGATTAGTTTGTGCAGCGCAGAAACGCAAAAAGGCCATCCTTGCGGATGGCCTCTTCACTTAATTGATGCCTGGCAGTTCCCTACTCTCACATGGGGAGACCCCACACTACCATCGGCGCTACGGCGTTTCACTTCTGAGTTCGGCATGGGGTCAGGTGGGACCACCGCGCTAAAGCCGCCAGGCAAATTCTGTTAATCTGTATCAGGCTGAATATTGTTTGCGTCTCTTCCGCCAAAACACCTTCGGCGTTGTAAGGTTAAGCCTCACGGTTCATTAGTATCGGTTAGCTCAACGCATCGCTGCGCTTACACACCCGACCTATCAACGTCGTCGTCTTCAACGTTCCTTCAGGAGACTTAAAGTCTCAGGGAGAACTCATCTCGGGGCAAGTTTCGTGCTTAGATGCTTTCAGCACTTATCTCTTCCGCATTTAGCTACCGGGCAGTGCCATTGGCATGACAACCCGAACACCAGTGATGCGTCCACTCCGGTCCTCTCGTACTAGGAGCAGCCCCCCTCAATTCTCCAGCGCCCACGGCAGATAGGGACCGAACTGTCTCACGACGTTCTAAACCCAGCTCGCGTACCACTTTAAATGGCGAACAGCCATACCCTTGGGACCTACTTCAGCCCCAGGATGTGATGAGCCGACATCGAGGTGCCAAACACCGCCGTCGATATGAACTCTTGGGCGGTATCAGCCTGTTATCCCCGGAGTACCTTTTATCCGTTGAGCGATGGCCCTTCCATTCAGAACCACCGGATCACTATGACCTGCTTTCGCACCTGCTCGAGCCGTCACTCTCGCAGTCAAGCTAGCTTATGCCATTGCACTAACCTCCTGATGTCCGACCAGGATTAGCTAACCTTCGTGCTCCTCCGTTACTCTTTGGGAGGAGACCGCCCCAGTCAAACTACCCACCAGACACTGTCCGCAACCCGGATTACGGGTCCACGTTAGAACACCAGCCATTAAAGGGTGGTATTTCAAGGACGGCTCCACGCAGACTGGCGTCCACGCTTCAAAGCCTCCCACCTATCCTACACATCAAGGACCAGTGTTCAGTGTCAAGCTATAGTAAAGGTTCACGGGGTCTTTCCGTCTTGCCGCGGGTACACTGCATCTTCACAGCGAGTTCAATTTCACTGAGTCTCGGGTGGAGACAGCCTGGCCATCATTACGCCATTCGTGCAGGTCGGAACTTACCCGACAAGGAATTTCGCTACCTTAGGACCGTTATAGTTACGGCCGCCGTTTACCGGGGCTTCGATCAAGAGCTTCGCGTTGCCGCTAACCCCATCAATTAACCTTCCGGCACCGGGCAGGCGTCACACCGTATACGTCCACTTTCGTGTTTGCACAGTGCTGTGTTTTTAATAAACAGTTGCAGCCAGCTGGTATCTTCGACTGATTTCAGCTCCACCCGCAGGGGCTTCACCTACATATCAGCGTGCCTTCTCCCGAAGTTACGGCACCATTTTGCCTAGTTCCTTCACCCGAGTTCTCTCAAGCGCCTTGGTATTCTCTACCTGACCACCTGTGTCGGTTTGGGGTACGATTTCGTGTTACCTGATGCTTAGAGGCTTTTCCTGGAAGCAGGGCATTTATCACTTCAGCACCGTAGTGCCTCGTCATCACGCCTCAGTGTTAAAGTGAACCGGATTTGCCTGGAACACACACCTACACGCTTAAACCGGGACAACCGTCGCCCGGCTGACATAGCCTTCTCCGTCCCCCCTTCGCAGTAACACCAAGTACAGGAATATTAACCTGTTTCCCATCGACTACGCCTTTCGGCCTCGCCTTAGGGGTCGACTCACCCTGCCCCGATTAACGTTGGACAGGAACCCTTGGTCTTCCGGCGAGCGGGCTTTTCACCCGCTTTATCGTTACTTATGTCAGCATTCGCACTTCTGATACCTCCAGCAGCCCTCACAGGCCACCTTCGACGGCTTACAGAACGCTCCCCTACCCAACAACACATAGTGTCGCTGCCGCAGCTTCGGTGCATGGTTTAGCCCCGTTACATCTTCCGCGCAGGCCGACTCGACCAGTGAGCTATTACGCTTTCTTTAAATGATGGCTGCTTCTAAGCCAACATCCTGGCTGTCTGTGCCTTCCCACATCGTTTCCCACTTAACCATGACTTTGGGACCTTAGCTGGCGGTCTGGGTTGTTTCCCTCTTCACGACGGACGTTAGCACCCGCCGTGTGTCTCCCGTGATAACATTCTTCGGTATTCGTAGTTTGCATCGGGTTGGTAAGCCGGGATGGCCCCCTAGCCGAAACAGTGCTCTACCCCCGAAGATGAGTTCACGAGGCGCTACCTAAATAGCTTTCGGGGAGAACCAGCTATCTCCCGGTTTGATTGGCCTTTCACCCCCAGCCACAGGTCATCCGCTAATTTTTCAACATTAGTCGGTTCGGTCCTCCAGTTAGTGTTACCCAACCTTCAACCTGCCCATGGCTAGATCACCGGGTTTCGGGTCTATACCCTGCAACTTAACGCCCAGTTAAGACTCGGTTTCCCTTCGGCTCCCCTATACGGTTAACCTTGCTACAGAATATAAGTCGCTGACCCATTATACAAAAGGTACGCAGTCACACCACGAAGGTGCTCCCACTGCTTGTACGTACACGGTTTCAGGTTCTTTTTCACTCCCCTCGCCGGGGTTCTTTTCGCCTTTCCCTCACGGTACTGGTTCACTATCGGTCAGTCAGGAGTATTTAGCCTTGGAGGATGGTCCCCCCATATTCAGACAGGATACCACGTGTCCCGCCCTACTCTTCGAGTTCACAGCCTGTGCATTTTCGTGTACGGGAGTATCACCCTGTACCCTGCGACTTTCCAGACGCTTCCACTAACACACAAGCTGATTCAGACTCCGGGCTGCTCCCCGTTCGCTCGCCGCTACTGGGGGAATCTCGGTTGATTTCTTTTCCTCGGGGTACTTAGATGTTTCAGTTCCCCCGGTTCGCCTCGTTAACCTATGTATTCAGTTAACGATAGTGTGACGAATCACACTGGGTTTCCCCATTCGGACATCGCCGGGTCAAAGGTTCATATCACCTCGCCGGCGCTTTTCGCAGATTAGCACGTCCTTCATCGCCTCTGACTGCCAGGGCATCCACCGTGTACGCTTAGTCGCTTAACCTCACAACCCGAAGATGTTTCACTTCTGATTGCGAAAATTTGAGAGACTCGAACACACATAACATGTGTGTCGTTTCAATTTTCAGCTTGATCCAGATTTTTAAAGAGCAAAACTTCGCAGTGCACCTTTTCAGGTTCACTCTGAAGTTTTCTTGTGTTCGCAGTAAAAGATGGTGGAGCTATGCGGGATCGAACCGCAGACCTCCTGCGTGCAAAGCAGGCGCTCTCCCAGCTGAGCTATAGCCCCATCGTATTACAAATCTCTGTACCGGTAATTTTTCCTGAGACAAGGCGTGGAAACGCGAATCATACATCAGTATGTGAGCGTTGCCGCAACGCAGTATCAGGGAAAATTTGGTAGGCCTGAGTGGACTTGAACCACCGACCTCACCCTTATCAGGGGTGCGCTCTAACCACCTGAGCTACAAGCCTGCAGAGATTTTTACTGCTGTTTTTCATCAGACAATCTGTGTGAGCACTGCAAAGGCAGGTTCTTTAAGGTAAGGAGGTGATCCAACCGCAGGTTCCCCTACGGTTACCTTGTTACGACTTCACCCCAGTCATGAATCACAAAGTGGTAAGCGCCCTCCCGAAGGTTAAGCTACCTACTTCTTTTGCAACCCACTCCCATGGTGTGACGGGCGGTGTGTACAAGGCCCGGGAACGTATTCACCGTGGCATTCTGATCCACGATTACTAGCGATTCCGACTTCATGGAGTCGAGTTGCAGACTCCAATCCGGACTACGACGCACTTTATGAGGTCCGCTTGCTCTCGCGAGGTCGCTTCTCTTTGTATGCGCCATTGTAGCACGTGTGTAGCCCTACTCGTAAGGGCCATGATGACTTGACGTCATCCCCACCTTCCTCCAGTTTATCACTGGCAGTCTCCTTTGAGTTCCCGGCCGGACCGCTGGCAACAAAGGATAAGGGTTGCGCTCGTTGCGGGACTTAACCCAACATTTCACAACACGAGCTGACGACAGCCATGCAGCACCTGTCTCAGAGTTCCCGAAGGCACCAAAGCATCTCTGCTAAGTTCTCTGGATGTCAAGAGTAGGTAAGGTTCTTCGCGTTGCATCGAATTAAACCACATGCTCCACCGCTTGTGCGGGCCCCCGTCAATTCATTTGAGTTTTAACCTTGCGGCCGTACTCCCCAGGCGGTCGACTTAACGCGTTAGCTCCGGAAGCCACGCCTCAAGGGCACAACCTCCAAGTCGACATCGTTTACGGCGTGGACTACCAGGGTATCTAATCCTGTTTGCTCCCCACGCTTTCGCACCTGAGCGTCAGTCTTTGTCCAGGGGGCCGCCTTCGCCACCGGTATTCCTCCAGATCTCTACGCATTTCACCGCTACACCTGGAATTCTACCCCCCTCTACAAGACTCTAGCCTGCCAGTTTCGAATGCAGTTCCCAGGTTGAGCCCGGGGATTTCACATCCGACTTGACAGACCGCCTGCGTGCGCTTTACGCCCAGTAATTCCGATTAACGCTTGCACCCTCCGTATTACCGCGGCTGCTGGCACGGAGTTAGCCGGTGCTTCTTCTGCGGGTAACGTCAATCGACAAGGTTATTAACCTTATCGCCTTCCTCCCCGCTGAAAGTACTTTACAACCCGAAGGCCTTCTTCATACACGCGGCATGGCTGCATCAGGCTTGCGCCCATTGTGCAATATTCCCCACTGCTGCCTCCCGTAGGAGTCTGGACCGTGTCTCAGTTCCAGTGTGGCTGGTCATCCTCTCAGACCAGCTAGGGATCGTCGCCTAGGTGAGCCGTTACCCCACCTACTAGCTAATCCCATCTGGGCACATCTGATGGCAAGAGGCCCGAAGGTCCCCCTCTTTGGTCTTGCGACGTTATGCGGTATTAGCTACCGTTTCCAGTAGTTATCCCCCTCCATCAGGCAGTTTCCCAGACATTACTCACCCGTCCGCCACTCGTCACCCGAGAGCAAGCTCTCTGTGCTACCGTTCGACTTGCATGTGTTAGGCCTGCCGCCAGCGTTCAATCTGAGCCATGATCAAACTCTTCAATTTAAGTTTGATGCTCGTGAATTAAACTTCGTAATGAATTACGCATGTTCACTCAGAGACTTGGTATTCATTTTTCGTCTTGCGACGTTAAGAATCCATGTCACTTTGAGTGCCCACACAGATTGTCTGATAAATTGTTAAAGAGCAGTGCCGCTTCGTTTTCGCTGCGGCGCGGGGTGTGCATATTACGCTTTCCCGCTTCAGAGTCAAGCGTTTGTTTTGCTTTTCTCTGCTGGCCCGGCGGCGTGTGTGCCGTTGTTCCGTGTCAGTGGAGGCGCATTATAGGGAGTTATTCTTAAGTGACAAGCACAAAATACAAAAAACTTTTCGTTCGCTCACTTTTCAAACTTAACGCTTATTTAAGTCGCGAATCGCCCGCTAAATGCGCAATTTCCCGTGCAAAACCGGCCACCTGAGACCAGTCGGTATAAACCACTTCTTTACGCGTATCGGTTTCACCCCCGGTCATCTTCATAATCAGGCGGATCATAAAGCGGTCATACCAGCGGTAGCGAGGGTAGCGCAGCGCGCCGGCAAAAACGGCACACAGGTCTGGCTGCCACGGCGAGCTGAGCAAAAACTTGCGCGTGTAGCTGTTGGTCTGCGGCGTACGCTTTTCGGCTTTACGGGCAACCAGATTGACCGAGTAAAACGCACCCGGCAATTTGTTGAGTACCGTCGTGTGCTTTTTCACAAAGCGATCCAGCGCCGGATGGAAATGCCCGTAACGAATGGAGGCGCCAATCACCACGCGATCGTACTCCTGCCAGGCAATCTGCTCCGCGCGATTCAGGTTCACCACATCCGAGTAAATGCCCAGCTCTTTTAATTCCGACGCCAGATACGCGGCAATCTCACGCGTTTGCCCGTCTCGCGTAGAGAAAAGAATCAGTGTTTTCATCAACGGCTCCTTATTCGCGCCAGAATGTTGGGGTGAACAGCACCAGCAGGGTAAAGACCTCAAGACGACCAAACAGCATATTGGCAATGAGGATCCATTTCGCGACCGGGTTCATACTGGCAAAGTTATCCGCCACAACCCCCAGGCCAGGCCCGAGGTTATTCAATGTTGCGACGACGGACGCAAAGGCGGAGAAATCATCCACCCCCGTCGCAATGATCGCCAGCATGCTGACGATAAAGACCAGCGCATACGCCGAGAAGAACCCCCACACCGCCTCGAGGATACGTTCCGGCAGTGCGCGGTTACCCAGCTTGATGCTGTAGACCGCATTCGGGTGAACCAGACGCTTCAGCTCACGGTTCCCCTGCTTGAACAGCAGCAGAATACGAATCACCTTCAGGCCACCACCCGTCGACCCGGCGCAGCCGCCGATAAAGGCAGAGCACAGCAGCAGTACCGGCAGGAACAGCGGCCAGCGCGCGATGCTGTCCGTGGTAAACCCAGCGGTCGTCGCCATCGACACCACCTGGAAGAACGCCTGATTAAGCGTGGTTAGCGCAGAGTTGTAAACATCATGGAACCACAGCACCAGGGTGCAGATGACGACCAGTGTAAGCTGGACGCCAATGAACATGCGGAACTCAGGATCGCGCGAGTACACCTTCAGGCTACGCCCGCTGAGTAACGAGAAGTGCAGACCGTAGTTACAACCGGAGATCAGCAGGAAAATGGCAATGATGGTGTTTATCGTTGGACTGTCGAAGTAGCCCACGCTGGCGTCGTGGGTGGAGAACCCGCCGATAGCAATTGTCGCAAAGCTGTGTCCGATAGCATCGAAAGCAGGCATCCCGGCAAACCAGAGCGCCAGCGCGCAGGCTACCGTCAACAGAACATAAATCAGCCACAGGGTTTTCGCCGTCTCGGCAATACGTGGGCGCATCTTGTTGTCTTTCAGCGGTCCCGGCATTTCAGCCCTGTACAGCTGCATCCCCCCGACGCCCAGAATCGGGAGAATAGCCACCGCCAGGACGATGATCCCCATCCCCCCGAACCACTGCAGCATCTGGCGATAAAAGAGAATAGCGTGCGGTAACGAATCCAGCCCCACCAGCGTCGTCGCCCCGGTGGTCGTTAATCCGGAGAAGGATTCAAAAAAGGCGTCCGTGATGCTGAGATTAGGCTGTTCAGAGAAGATAAAGGGCAGCGAACCGACACTTCCCAGCACCGTCCAGAACAGGACCACAATCAGAAATCCTTCGCGAGATTTCAGCTCACCTTTCTGACGACGGTTCGGCCACCACAGCAGCGAGCCGATCGCCAGCGCGACAAAGAAGGTCTGGGTAAATGCCCGCCCCGCGCCGTCCCGGTAGATAAGCGCCACCAGTCCAGGGAGAATCATCGTCCCCGAAAAGAGTATGACCAGCAGTCCAACGATTCGGGTTATGGCACGAAAATGCATCTCTGCCGTTTCCTTTGGTATTCAAAAAAGTGAGGTGGGATTATTCTTCAATCGGCAGCAATTGCAACGAACCGCGACTGAAATCAGCCAGTTTTGCTGAAAAAGCAGCCAGTTCCGCCTGAGGAAGCGCCACGCGTAATTGCACCATTGCCTGGTAATCACTGTGCGCAATCACGCCGTTAAATTGTTTGAGCAGCGTTTCAATGCCCGATAGCTGAGCGTAATCGCACAACAAAGTATATTCGGTGAGCGGCGTTTTGCGGATGGTCGTCAGGATATTCAGTGCCTGCTGAACTCCGCCACCATACGCTTTAACCAGCCCGCCCGTACCTAACAGAATGCCGCCGTAGTAGCGCACCACCACGGCGGTAATTTCACCCACGCCGCTGCCCATCAGCTGTGAAAGCATGGGTTTACCGGCCGTGCCCGCCGGTTCACCATCGTCGGAAAACCCCAGCTGTTGTGAATCGTCAGGCGGCCCTGCCACCCACGCCACGCAGTGGTGACGTGCGTCGGGATGCTCGGCCCGGACGGACTCGACAAACGCCTTTGCCGCCTCTACGCCATCGGTATGCGCCAGCAGCGTAATAAAGCGGCTTTTCTTGATTTCCTCGACAAAGGTGACCGGTTCAGCCGGTATCAGCCAGCTTTCCATCAGGCCAGCTTCAGGTCTCGCGTCATATTCTCGATACCGTTTTCGTGAACCACCACGTTATCTTCGATACGAATGCCGCCAAACGGCTTCAGCGCGTCGATTTTTTCCCAGTTGAAGTGTTTGCTGAACTGACCTTCACGCCACGGCGCCAGCAGGGATTCGATAAAGTAGATCCCTGGTTCAATCGTCAGTACCATACGCGGCTCAAGAATACGGGTGCAGCGCAGGTAAGGATATTTAGACGGTGCCGCCAGGTGCGTGCCGGTATCATCCTGCATAAAGCCCGCAACGTCGTGAACCTGCAGGCCCAGCGGATGGCCGATACCGTGCGGCATAAATGGCCCGGTCAGATCGTTCTCGACCATCGCCTCTTCGCTCATGTCTTTCACAATCTGATGCTTACGCAGCAGTTTGGCGATGCGCTGATGGAACTGGATGTGGTAATCCACGTAGCTGGTTCCGGCTTTCATGGTGCCAATCAGCGCCAGCTGCTCATCATTCACGTCTTTAATCAACTGCGCGAAATCGGTGTCCGCATTTGCCGCCCAGGTACGGGTCAGGTCGGCCGCATAGCCGTTGTACTCTGCGCCTGCATCCAGCAGGAAGCTGCGCATCTCAGACGGAACCTGGTGATCCAGTTTGGTGTAGTGGAGAACAGACGCATGCTCGTTCAGCGCGACGATGTTGCTGTACGGCACGTCGGTGTCGCGGTGACCGGTTGCGGTCAGGTAGGCCTGGTTAATGTCGAACTCGCTCATGCCTGACTGGAACGCCTCGTGCGCGGCACGGTGGCCATTCACCGCCGTTTTTTGCGCTTCACGCATGCAGTAAAGTTCGTAGTCAGTCTTATACGCGCGATAGTAATGAAGGTAATCCAGCACGCCTTTCGGGTTGAGTTTATCTGCCGGAATATCCAGACCGAGCGCACGTTCAGGTACGGGGCCGATGTAGCCGATGTTGCCGCGCGCCGCTGGCAGCTGGCTGCCAATACCGTCCGCTTTCGGCAGAGCAATAACCTCAATTTCTTCCGTCCAGAAAGAGGTCGGCAATGGTTCAACGTTGTGCCAGTAATCGACCGGCAGGTAGAACCACAGTTTCGGCTTGTTCACGCCATCCACCAGCAGCCAGCAATTTGGAACCTGAGTCACCGGCACCCAGGCTTTAAACTGCGGGTTGACCTTAAACGGGTAGGCGTGATCATCAAGAAAAGTATTCATCAGCTCGCCGGAGTGGATCAGCAGGGCATCCAGCTTGAAGCGGGCCAGTACATCGCGGGTACGTTCCTGTAGGGTAACGATATGATTTTTATAAAGCGAAGCCAGTGAGTCCATCATTCTTCCTTTCGTTTTTTTGACCTCAAGTCATCGCATCTTAGCACACCTCACTCCGGCTGCGTGATTTCCACCGACCGTGATCAATGCAGCATTTTCTTAATGAGTAATTTGCATTTTATTAACATAAATTCCACACTCCGTTTCATCTGGTATGACCAGATCCACTTGCTGGATTCAGGAGACTGACATGCTTTACAAAGGCGACACCCTGTACCTCAACTGGCTGGAAGACGGCATTGCCGAACTGGTGTTCGATGCCCCCGGCTCAGTGAATAAGCTTGATACCGCGACGGTGGCCAGTCTTGGCCAGGCGCTGGAAGTGCTTGAAAAGCAATCTGAATTAAAAGGGCTGCTGCTGCGCTCTAACAAAGCGGCCTTTATTGTCGGTGCCGATATCACCGAATTCCTTTCGCTGTTCCAGGTTCCGGAAGAACAGCTGAGCCAGTGGCTGCACTTTGCCAACAGCGTCTTTAATCGCCTGGAAGATCTGCCTGTTCCAACGATCTCTGCCGTGAACGGCTACGCGCTGGGCGGCGGGTGCGAGTGCGTGCTGGCGACCGACTACCGTTTGGCGACGCCGGACCTGCGCATCGGCCTGCCGGAAACCAAGCTGGGCATTATGCCGGGCTTTGGCGGATCCGTGCGCATGCCGCGCATGCTGGGTGCAGACAGCGCCCTGGAAATCATTGCCGCTGGTAAAGACGTAGGCGCGGAACAGGCGCAGAAAATCGGCCTGGTCGACGGCGTCGTGAAGCCAGAGAAGCTGGTTGAAGGCGCACTTGCCATACTGCGTCAGGCGATTAACGGCGATCTCGACTGGAAGGCCAAGCGCCAGCCGAAGCTGGAGCCGTTAAAGCTCAGCAAGATTGAAGCCACCATGAGCTTCACCATGGCCAAAGGCATGGTGATGCAGACGGCGGGTAAACACTACCCGGCGCCAATTACGGCGGTGAAAACCATTGAAGCGGCAGCCCGATTTGGCCGCGACGAAGCCCTGAAGCTCGAAAATCAAAGCTTTGTTCCGCTGGCGCACACCAATGAAGCCCGCGCGCTGGTTGGCATCTTCCTCAACGATCAGTTCGTGAAGGGCAAAGCCAAACAGCTGACCAAAAACGTTGAGACGCCAAAACATGCGGCAGTGCTCGGCGCCGGTATTATGGGCGGCGGCATCGCTTACCAGTCGGCCTGGAAAGGCGTACCGGTAGTGATGAAAGACATCAACGAGAAATCTCTGACGCTGGGCATGACCGAAGCGGCCAAGCTGCTGAATAAGCAGCTGGAACGCGGAAAAATTGACGGGCTGAAGCTTGCAGGCGTGATCTCCACCATTCAGCCTGTGCTGGAATACAGCGGTTTCGACCGTGTCGACGTGGTGGTCGAAGCCGTCGTCGAGAACTCGAAAGTCAAAAAAGCGGTGCTGGCGGAAACGGAAGACAAGGTTCGTCCTGAGACCGTACTGGCCTCTAACACCTCCACCATTCCAATCAGCGAGCTGGCGAGCGTGCTGAAGCGTCCGGAAAACTTCTGCGGGATGCACTTCTTCAACCCGGTACACCGTATGCCGCTGGTCGAAGTGATCCGTGGGGAAAAAACCTCTGACGAAACCATTGCTAAAGTGGTGGCGTGGGCAAGCAAGATGGGTAAAACACCGATCGTCGTTAACGACTGCCCGGGCTTCTTTGTTAACCGCGTGCTGTTCCCGTACTTCGCCGGTTTTAGCCAATTGCTGCGCGACGGCGCGGACTTCCGCAAAATCGACAAAGTAATGGAAAAACAGTTCGGCTGGCCAATGGGCCCGGCATATCTGCTGGACGTGGTGGGCATTGATACCGCCCACCACGCCCAGGCGGTGATGGCGGCAGGCTTCCCGCAGCGCATGCAGAAAGATTATCGCGACGCCATTGACGCGCTGTTCGACGCCAACCGCTTCGGCCAGAAAAACGGCCTGGGCTTCTGGCGCTATAAAGAAGACAGCAAAGGTAAACCGAAGAAAGAAGAAGATGCCGTGGTCGATGGCCTGCTGGCCGACGTTAGCCAGCCGAAGCGCGACTTCACGGACGATGAGATCATCGCCCGGATGATGATTCCAATGATCAACGAAGTGGTGCGTTGCCTTGAAGAAGGCATTATCGCCAGCCCGGCAGAAGCCGACATGGCGCTGGTATACGGCCTCGGCTTCCCTCCGTTCCACGGCGGCGCGTTCCGCTGGCTGGACACGCTCGGCAGCGCCCGCTATCTCGATATGGCCCAGCAGTACCAGCACCTCGGCCCGCTTTATGAGGTGCCGGAAGGGCTGCGTAACAAAGCGCGCCATAACGAACCCTACTATCCAGCAGTTGAGCCAGCCCGTCCGGTTGGCGAGCTGAAAACGGCTTAAGGAGTCACAATGGAAAAGGTTGTCATTGTTGATGCGATTCGCACCCCGATGGGCCGTTCAAAAGGCGGCGCGTTCCGTAACGTGCGTGCGGAAGATCTCTCCGCGCACCTGATGCGTAGCCTGCTGGCGCGTAACCCGGCGCTGGATCCTGCTGCGCTCGACGATATTTACTGGGGCTGCGTACAGCAGACCCTGGAGCAAGGTTTCAACATCGCCCGTAACGCGTCGCTGCTGGCGGAGATCCCACACTCGGTTCCGGCGGTCACCGTCAACCGTCTGTGCGGTTCGTCCATGCAGGCGCTGCACGACGCGGCGCGCATGATCATGACCGGCGATGCCCAGGCCTGCATGGTGGGGGGCGTGGAGCACATGGGTCACGTACCGATGAGCCACGGAGTCGATTTCCACCCGGGCATGAGCCGCAACGTGGCGAAAGCCGCGGGGATGATGGGTTTGACCGCCGAGATGCTCTCCCGCCTGCACGGCATCAGCCGTGAAATGCAGGATGCCTTTGCCGCACGCTCTCACGCTCGCGCATGGGCGGCAACGCAGTCCGGCGCCTTTAAGAATGAGATCATCCCGACCGGCGGCCACGACGCGGACGGCGTACTGAAGCAGTTCAGTTACGACGAAGTCATCCGCCCGGAAACCACCGTAGAAGCACTTTCTACCCTGCGCCCTGCGTTTGATCCGGTCACCGGTACGGTAACGGCGGGTACTTCGTCAGCGCTGTCCGACGGCGCCGCCGCGATGCTGGTAATGAGCGAAAGCCGCGCCCGCGAGCTGGGCTTAACCCCTCGTGCTCGGGTACGTTCGATGGCGGTGGTGGGCTGCGATCCTTCGATCATGGGTTACGGACCGGTTCCGGCCTCGAAGCTGGCGCTGAAAAAAGCGGGGTTAACCGCCAGCGATATCGATCTGTTCGAAATGAACGAAGCCTTCGCCGCGCAGATCCTGCCGTGCATTAAAGATCTGGGGCTGATGGAGCAGATCGACGAGAAGATCAACCTCAACGGTGGCGCGATCGCTCTCGGTCACCCGCTGGGCTGCTCCGGGGCGCGTATCAGCACCACGCTTATCAACCTGATGGAACGCAAAGATGCCCAGTTTGGTCTGGCAACGATGTGTATTGGTTTGGGTCAGGGTATCGCGACGGTGTTTGAAAGAGTGTAAATCAGGAAAAGTATCTCAAAGCCAATGGCGTCAAAACGAGCGCAGCTAACGCAGTTATGGCGTCATTGGCGAAGAGAGACAGTTTAGTTGCCGTTCTTCCCGCCTGTCAGGGGCGGGTTTTTTATTTAAATGAAGGCAAACGCATCGCCGAACAGACGGTCTTCACGCGCGTCACGTTCATTACAGAACAGGTCGCGGGCAATTTTCGCCATCTCGAAACGACCTGCAATGTAGATATCATGTCCCGCCAGCGTACCGTGATCCTGCAGTACCGCCGTCAGCACCGTTCCACTACGTCCACGCCAGCCCTCTTCAGGCTGCTCGACCACTGGCTCGATGCGTAGATTTGGATGGTTGATGCTCAGCGCTTCCAGTTCAGACAGGTCATACAGGTGCTTCTCTTCGCGGCCGCCCCAGTAGATGGTGATATCACGTTCCGGGTTACGCGCCAGTGCGGTCAACAGAATAGAGCGCACATATGAGAAGCCTGTACCACCAGCGATCAGGATCAGTGGACGGTCTTCGTCATCACGTAACCATGCCTCGCCGTGAGGAATATCGACCACAATCTCACGCTCTTTCAGGATGCGGTCCATCACGGCCATCGCGTACAGGTTAAGCTCAGACGCACCAATATGCAGCTCAATAAATTCCTGCTCTGCTGGCGTAGAGGCCATAGAGAAAGGACGCTTATCACGCTCATCCATCACGACCATCAGGTACTGGCCGGCACGGAATGAGAATGCCGCTTCAGGAACCAGGCGGACGCGATATACGGTGTCGGTAATAGCATCTACCGACGTCACTTTACAGCTTAAGGTTGTCATTCGCTCTCTCTGTCGGGAAGTCTATAGGGCTTAACGGTCAGCTCAGAGTTTACCGTTATTCATTATGGCCAGTTCGTCCCAGATCGCGTCAATTCGCGCGGTCACGGCAGGATCTTTTTTGATCGGGCGACCCCATTCACGGTCGGTTTCGCCAGGCCATTTATTTGTGGCATCCAGTCCCATCTTTGAGCCAAGACCGGAAACCGGCGAGGCAAAATCCAGATAATCTATCGGCGTGTTTTCGACTAACACCGTATCACGCGCAGGATCCATTCGCGTGGTGATTGCCCAGATGACGTCATTCCAGTCGCGGGCGTTAACGTCATCATCGCAGACAATAACAAATTTGGTATACATAAACTGGCGCAGGAAAGACCATACGCCCATCATCACGCGTTTAGCATGACCTGGGTACTGTTTCTTCATCGTAACCACCGCCATGCGATACGAGCATCCTTCAGGCGGCAGATAAAAATCAACGATTTCCGGGAACTGCTTTTGCAGGATCGGCACAAATACTTCGTTCAGCGCCACGCCCAGCACCGCCGGTTCATCCGGTGGACGGCCAGTATAGGTTGAGTGATAAATCGCATCTTCACGCTGGGTAATGTGCGTGACGGTAAACACCGGGAAGTTATCCACTTCGTTGTAATAGCCGGTATGGTCGCCGTAAGGGCCTTCTGGCGCCATTTCACCCTGCTCAATGTAACCTTCCAGCACAATTTCTGCACTGGCCGGTACTTCGAGATCGTTAGAGATACACTTCACGACCTCGGTTTTGGTCCCACGCAGCAGGCCGGCAAAGGCATATTCAGAGAGCGTATCCGGGACGGGCGTGACCGCGCCCAGAATGGTGGCCGGATCGGCGCCTAAGGCGACAGACACCGGGAAACGTTCACCCGGATGCGCAGCACACCACTCCTGGAAATCCAGCGCGCCGCCGCGATGCGACAGCCAGCGCATGATGAGCTTATTTTTGCCAATCAGCTGCTGGCGATAAATACCGAGGTTTTGCCGCTCTTTATGCGGCCCGCGCGTCACGGTGAGGCCCCAGGTAATCAGCGGCGCAGCATCTTCAGGCCAGCACTGCATAATCGGAATTTTGGTGAGATCCACCGCCTCACCTTCCAGCACTTTCTGCTGGCACGGCGCGCCGCGCAGTCGTTTGGTGGGCATGTTTAGCACCTGCTTAAACTGCGGCAGCTTGTCGAACAGATCGCGGAAGCCTTTCGGCGGCTCTGGCTCTTTCAAAAATGCCAGCAGTTTACCCACTTCACGCAGCGCGGTAACGTCTTCCTGCCCCATCCCCAGGGCGACACGACGCGGAGTGCCGAACAGGTTGCACAGCACCGGCATGGAGTAACCTTTGGGATTTTCAAACAGTAATGCGGGACCACCGGCACGCAGAGTCCGGTCAGCAATTTCTGTCATTTCCAGATAAGGATCAACAGGAAGCGTAATGCGTTTCAATTCACCCTGCTGTTCCAGCAGCGTCAGGAAGTCGCGGAGATCGTGGTATTTCATGCAGTTAGTCATGGCCTCTCTGTAAGCGCTTCATTATACGGCGTAAGCCTTCTCGATGCTGTAATTTTGTTAAATTCGCGTGAACTTATCCGTTGTGTTCGAATTTCCCCCATTATAATCAACTTAGCGATCCCTCCAGGGTTTTGATATGCTTGCGCCCCGAACTAAGGGAAAGAGTGATTATGCAGGCCTGGTATTTACTGTATTGCAAACGCGGGCAACTTCAGCGCGCGCAGGAACATCTTGAACGTCAGTCAGTAAATTGTCTGACACCCGTGATCACGCTTGAAAAAATGCAGCGCGGGAAGCGCACAACCGTCAGTGAGCCTCTATTCCCGAACTATCTGTTCGTGGAGTTCGACCCTGAGGTGATCCACACCACCACCATCAGCGCAACGCGCGGCGTCAGCCACTTCGTTCGTTTTGGTGCCCACCCGGCCACGGTTCCGTC
Organism: Enterobacter asburiae; assembly: GCA_011754535.1. Classification (NCBI taxonomy): domain Bacteria; kingdom Pseudomonadati; phylum Pseudomonadota; class Gammaproteobacteria; order Enterobacterales; family Enterobacteriaceae; genus Enterobacter; species Enterobacter asburiae. Next base: position 4,615,567 of record JAAQVN010000001.1, read on the forward strand.
GACCGTCATTCATCAGCTGTCTGTTTATCAACAGCCTGAAGGGATCACCGATCCGGAAACCCCTTACGCGGGCGATAGCGTCGTCATTACGGAAGGCGCATTCGAAGGCCTGCAGGCGATTTTCGCCGAGCCGGACGGTGAAGCACGCTCAATGCTGTTGCTCAATCTGCTGAACAAGCAGGTGCTGCAGAGCGTGAAAAACACCGACTTCCGCAAAGTCTAAACGTTTATCCCGAACAGGCGACGCACGTTGTCATCCGTCTGCGCGGAAAGCCAGTGCGGATCCTCTCCGCGCCAGTGCGCTACGCGCTCAACAATGTGCCCCAGCCAGACGGGCTCATTTCGCCGCGATGCCGGTTTGGGCTTCATATCTCGCGGCAGCAGATATGGCGCATCGGTTTCAAGAAGCAAGCGTTCTGCCGGGATCGCCGGCAGCAGCTCGCGAAGCTCAAGCCCGCGACGCTCATCGCAAACCCAACCGGTAATGCCCAGATAAAGCCCTCGCTTCAGGCAATCCAGCGCTTCCTGCCGTGAACCGGTGAAGCAGTGCAGCACTGCGCCCGGCAGTTTATCCAGCCACGGGTCGAGCAGTGCGAGAAAACGTTCATGCGCATCGCGACAGTGCATAAAGACGGGCATCTCAAGCTCTGCAGCCAGCGCAAGCTGGGCAGTGAATGCCTTTTCCTGTTCGTCAGGCGTCGAGTAGTTGCGGTTGAAATCGAGCCCGCACTCGCCAATAGCCACCACCTCTGCTGTTTTCGCCAGCGCGCGCAGTGTTTCTGCGCCCTCCTCAGTCCACTGACTGCTGTCATGAGGGTGAACGCCTGCGGTTGACCAGCAGCGTTGATAACGTTGCGCCAGCCGCTGCGCCTGCTCACTCTCATGCAGGTTGGTCCCGGTCAGCAGGAGTCCTTTGACGCCGGCGTCAAAAGCCCGTGCAACCACCTCGTCACGATCTTTCGCAAACTGTGAACTGGTCAGGTTGAGTCCGATATCAAACATGCGAATCCCCATAGAACAACCGCCCTGACGGGCGGCTGGTTTTACTCTTCAGTGGTCTTTTCGGACGCGTCGTCTTCATCGTCCGACCGGCGTCCTTTACCCACGTAAAAACGCGAGAAGAAGACGCCAACCTCAAACAGGCAGTACATCGGTATTGCCAGCAGCGTTTGCGAGAAGACGTCCGGCGGCGTCAGCAGCATGCCGACTACGAAGGCGCCTACCAGGATATACGGACGCTTCTTACGCAGGTCATCAGGGGTGGTTACCCCAACCCAACAAAGCAGCACAATGGCCACCGGCACTTCAAATGCCACGCCGAACGCCATAAACAGCGCCATCACAAAGCTGAGGTAGCTGGCGATATCCGTCGACACCTGGACACCTTCCGGCGCGGTGTGCGTCAGGAAGCCGAAGGCCAGCGGGAAGACAACGAAGTAGGCAAACGCCATGCCGATATAGAACAGCAGCGAACTGGATACCAGTAGCGGGATGACCAGCTTGCGTTCGTGCTTATACAGTGCCGGCGCAACAAACGCCCATACCTGATAAAGGATGACCGGAGCAGAGGCAATCAATGAAACCCAGAAGGTCAGCTTAATCGGCGTAAAGAACGGAGAAGCAACGTCTGTTGCAATCATCGTTGCGCCCAGCGGCATCTGCTTGATCAGCGGCGCAGAGACCACCTGATAGATATCGTTGGCGAAATAGACCAGGCAAAGGAATATGAGGAATACCGCAATAATGCAGTTTAACAGGCGCTTACGCAGCTCAATAAGGTGCGTAATAAGCGGTTGAGTATCATCTACTGCCATGGTTACGCTTTATCACTCGACGAGGGGGATGATTCGGAAACGGGCGCGGCGGGTTTAGCTTCAGCCGTTTTTACCATCGGCTCTTCCGGCTGTGCCTGTTTTTTCAGTTCAGTTTCCTGCGGCGTTTGCTCAGGCGCTGCGGCCTGGTGCTCCGCACTCGCTGGCGTCACGCCCTCACGCTGCGCTTCGCTGTCCTTCACCACCGGGTTATGAATAGTGTTCGCTTCATCGCTCGCTTTTTCAGGATCGTTAACGCTGTAAGAGCGCTTCATGGATTCCGCCGCTTCGCGCAGTTCATCCATTGAGGCTTTCAGTTCCGGCGTCAGGTTATCCATGCTCGCCTTCTCGACCTTTTTCAGGCTTTCCTGAAACTCCTGCAGCTTAAGTTCCTGCGCCAGCTCATTCTGAACGGTCGAGGCCAGCGATCTTAGCGCACGAACCCAGCCCACGACGGTTTTTACCGCAACCGGCAGACGCTGCGGTCCCAGCACGATCAGACCAATCACAAAGACCAGCAGCAGCTCACTAAAACCAATGTCGAACACGACTTACACCTGCTCTTTATCGTGGCGTTTAGCGTCTTCCTTTTTGGCATCTTCTTGCTTGTCGGAGATGGATTTAGCAGTAAAGTCAGCGTCCTGGCTGGTTTTATCCTGCTTGCTCTCATCATCGCTCATCGCTTTCTTGAAGCCTTTGATAGACGCGCCCAGATCGGAACCAATAGAACCGAGCTTTTTGGTGCCAAACAGCAGCACGACGATGACGGCAATAATGACTAATTGCCAGATACTGATACCACCCATACATATTCCTCAGGGATAGATGATTAATTGGTCAGATCGCATTATACGTATGCGACCCGTCGATGGCGACGCAAACTCAGCGCGTTTTTCTCCATCCTGCAAGCCAGACAACAACCCCGCCAGCCATCAACCAGGCGGGCATCATCTGCCAGTCAGGACGGTTGATCAGCAGCAGCGTACCGCTCAGCAGCAGCGTTGCGCCAATCCCAAAAAGATAGCGTGACTGTCCCTGGCGCACACGGCTGGACTGAAGCTCGCGGGCGATTTTATCCATGCTGTGCTGAAGATTCTTGCTCTGACGCAAACTGTCGTAAACCAGCTCAGGAATTTCAGGCATTTTTTCTATCCAGAACGGGCCTTTCTCTTTAAGAGACCGAACCAGCGCCGGAAGGCCAACCTGATCCTTAATCCAGGATTCCAGGAAAGGTTTAGCCGTCTTCCACAAGTCTAACTGAGGATAGAGTTGTCGACCTACACCTTCAACGTAAAGTAATGTTTTCTGAAGTAAAACTAACTGCGGCTGAACTTCCATATTAAAGCGGCGAGCCGTATTGAACAGGTTTAACAATACGTGGCCAAAGGAGATTTCTGCCAGCGGTTTTTCAAAAATTGGTTCGCAAACGGTCCGGATCGCAAACTCGAACTCTTCGACGTTGGTGTCCGGCGGAACCCAGCCGGAATCAACGTGCAGCTCAGCCACTTTTCGGTAGTCGCGGTTGAAGAACGCGATGAAGTTTTCAGCCAGATAACGTTTATCTTCTTTGTTCAGCGAGCCCACAATCCCACAGTCGATACCGATGTACTTCGGATCCTCAGGATGCTCGTAGCTCACGAAGATATTACCCGGGTGCATGTCCGCGTGGAAAAAGCTGTCGCGGAAGACCTGGGTAAAGAAGACCTGAACGCCACGTTCGGCCAGCAGCTTCATGTTCGTTCCCTGCTTCTCCAGGGCCACCACATCCGAAACCGGAATACCGTAGATGCGCTCCATGACCATCATGTTTTGGCTGCAGTAGTCAGAATAGACTTCAGGCACATAGAGCATCGGGCTGTTTTCAAAGTTCCGACGCAGCTGAATAGCGTTTGCCGATTCGCGCAGCAGATTAAGCTCATCAATCAGCGTTTTTTCATACTCCCGCACCACTTCCATCGGGCGCAGTCGGCGACCATCAGGTAACAAACGCGGTACCCAACGCGCCAGACGATAAATCAGCTTCATGTCGGCTTTGATGATCGGCAGGATATCCGGGCGGATCACTTTGATCACCACCTCTTTACCGTTCTCTTTCAGACGCGCAGTGTGCACCTGAGCGATAGAAGCCGACGCCAGCGGTTCTATTTCGAAATCGTCAAACCAGGCTTCAACGGGAAGATTTCCCATCGCCTCTTCGATCTGTTTCTTCGCTCTCACCCCATCAAACGGGGCGACACGGTCCTGAAGCATCGCCAGTTCATCGGCAATGTGCGGCGGGAAGAGATCGCGGCGGGTTGAGAGCATCTGCCCGAACTTAATCCATACCGGGCCGAGCTCCTGCAGCGCCAGACGCAGGCGTTCACCCAGCGGCTGACCTTTATGGCGATTTGGCATCCAGAACAGCGTCCGCCGCCAGATTCTGAGCGGCAGCGTGATACGCATTTTGGGGATAAGCTCGTCGAGCCCGTAACTCAAAAAGGTGTGGATGATAAAATAGAGGCGCCGAATTTCACCAGGCGTCATTTGCCCTCCAGTTTTTCCAGCCGTTTGGTTAACGCATTAACCGCGCGTTCAACAGCAGCGGTCTCTTCCGCAAACCACGCCACTTCCAGCGGTCCGGGGGCCATGCGCCACTCTTCCGTCAGTACTTCCGCGGCATAGCGCTGTTGACGTTGCAGATTTTTGCGCAGGAACGCCGTGCCGCCATGAATAACTTTCCCGATCCCTTCAGCGGCGATGTCGCCAATAAAAGGCGCCAGCAGCTCTGCCGGGTCGAATTCAGCCAGATCGCTGAGCGCAACAAAGTTCTGCACGACCTGGATGTCGCCTTCTACTTCCAGCTCACCGCTGCGGATAAGCGCCGTTAATTGCTGGCGATCGCGCAATTTTGGCAGCACGCTCATATGGGTAATGACCGAGCAATCAGCCTCGCCTTCCCACTCACCCAGAACGTCAAGCTGGCGTTCGCTGAAGACCAGCACGAGCGGCGTCGAGAACTCTTTTAATACAATGCGCAGTACCTTCCCGTTTAGCCGCTGACGTGCGGCTTTCAGCGCCGGAGCGCGATACAGGAAGGCATTCAGCACATTCTCGATGCCTGCGGTGACTAAGGGTTTAAAGGGCACGGGACACCTCCACTCAGAATTTGTAACCGCGATGCAGCGCGACGACACCCGCCGTCATGTTGAAGTATTCAACGTTCTCAAATTCCGCATCCTGCATCATGGCTTTTAAGGTGTCCTGATCCGGGTGCATGCGAATTGATTCCGCCAGATAGCGATAGCTTTCCGCGTCGTTTGCCACCAGCTCGCCAATACGCGGCAGCACGTGGAAGGAATAGGCGTCGTAAGCTTTGCTCAGCGGGTCGATAATCGGTTTAGAGAACTCGAGCACCAGCAGGCGTCCACCCGGCTTCAGCACACGGTACATGGAGCGCAGCGCTTTTTCTTTATCGGTGACGTTACGCAGACCGAAGGAAATAGTGATGCAGTCAAAGGTATTGTCCGGGAACGGCAGCGCTTCGGCGTTGGCCTGCACGTATTCCACGTTACCCACCACGCCGATGTTACGCAGCTTTTCGCGTCCCATTTTAAGCATGGAGTCATTAATATCAGCCAGTACAACGCGACCGGTTTCGCCGACCAGACGGGAGAATTTCGCCGTCAGATCGCCCGTACCGCCAGCCAGATCGAGAACCGTTTGTCCACGACGCACACCGCTGCAGTCAATGGTGAAGCGCTTCCACAAGCGATGAATGCCGAACGACATCAAGTCATTCATCACATCGTACTTCGCCGCCACGGAATGAAATACGTGGGCCACCATGTCAGCTTTCTGCGCTTTGGCTACTGTCTGAAAGCCAAAGTGCGTCGTGTCTTGTGAATCGTCAACCATCTCAGAGCCTGCTAATCAGTCAAATGTTCGTGAAGTGTAACAGATTGGGCGCAATTGCCCTACGATTCAACCACCGCGAAAGAAACGCGCCGGCTGTTCATCTGGCGATAAACCTGCCGCTAAATCGTTGTCCTGGCTGAGGGTATTTTGTTCATCCCTGCCCTCACGCAGACGGAACTCTTCGTCCTGCGCTGTCGCCTGTTCGACCAATTCCGGATTAATCTCGCGTTTAACCTCCACCCCCAGGCTGCGGAATGCTTCAGCCTGCGCAAGCAGGTTGCCACGCCCCGAGGAGAGCTTTTTCATCGCCTGGCGGTAGTTATCCTGCGCACGGTCCAGGCTTTGTCCGACGGAAGACATATCGTCCACGAACAGACGCATTTTGTCGTACAGCTTGCTGGCGCGATCGGCAATCTGCTGGGCATTGCGGCTCTGGTGCTCATAGCGCCACAGGTTGGCAATGGTCCGCAAGGCCACTAACAGCGTGGTGGGGCTGACCAGCATAATGTTATTTTTCAGCGCTTCAGTGATAAGCTCAGGCTGTCTGTCGAGCGCCAGCAAAAACGCGGGTTCGACCGGGATAAACATCAGCACGTAGTCCAGCGAGCGCAGCCCCGGCAGCTGCTGATAATCCTTTCTGCCCAGCAGGCGAATATGGTTACGCACGGAAGCAATGTGCTCCTGCAGCGCCGATTCGCGCGTGTAGTCATCTTCGGCATTGAAGTAACGCTCATAAGCCACCAGCGTCATTTTGGCGTCAATGACCACATCTTTGCCCTGTGGCAGCCGCACAATCACATCCGGCTGCATGCGCGAGCGGGCGTCGTTTTCGATACTTACCTGCGTTTCGTATTCATATCCTTCCCGCAGGCCGGAGGCTTCCAGCACGCGGGTAAGTACCACTTCCCCCCAGTTACCCTGAGTTTTGTTATCGCCTTTCAGCGCCCGCGTCAGGTTGACCGCCTCCTGTGCCATCTGCGCATTCAGCTGCTGAAGATTGCGAATCTCATGGGCCAGCGTGTGGCGCTCGCGGGCTTCCTGACCAAAGCTGTCCTGCACCTGACGGCGAAAGCCGTCCAGCTGTTCGCGCAGCGGCGTCAGGAGGCTGTTCAGGCTCTGGCGATTCTGTTCGTCAACGCGGCGGTTGCTGTGCTCGAAAATGCGGTTAGCGAGGTTCTCAAACTGCTCGCTGAGGCGCTGCTCGCTGTTGATCATCTGGCGGATTTTGTCTTCGGCGTGCAACTGAGTGGACTCAAGGCGGGTAGTCACTTCGCGGAGATCGGCCTCCAGCGAGGTGTTGATATCACGCAGGTTACGCAGTTCGTTATTGAGCAGCTCGCACTCGTCGCGCCAGTGGTCGCTCAGCGCAACCTGTTGTTTTGCCGCGCTAAGCTCGGCGACGATCTCTTCCCGCTCAGCCAGCTGCTCGGCTTTCTGCTGCGCGTGCTGGTAACTGGAAATCAGCCAGCCTATCCCTACGCCCGCCAGCGCAATCACCGCATAAATCAGGATTGAGATATCCACAATGCCCCCTGCATCAACGTATTACCCGCACAAAATAAGATTGTGCTGTATAAACGTCCAGTTTGAAAGGGTTTTCCTGCGAGGCGCTACGCAAAAAATAAAGGCCGAACGCGTCGGCCTTTTATCTCAGAGAGGAGAACTAGATCAGGCGGCGAGCCGCTTCAACCACGATTTTCACCGCATGACTTTCGGTCTGCTTCATGGTTTCGGCGTTCGGGATCTCCTGCTGGGTACGGTTGACGATAACGCCCGCCACCATACCGGCACGCAGACCCTGGCTTGCGCACATGGTCAGCAGCGTTGCGGATTCCATTTCGTAGTTCATCACGCCCATAGACTGCCACTCTTCCATTGAGCCTTTGAAGCGGCTTACAACGCGGCCAGAGAAGGTGTCGTAACGCTCCTGGCCCGGGTAGAAGGTATCGGAAGAGGCGGTTACGCCCACGTGAGTGGTTGCGCCCACGGATTTCGCCGCTTCAACCAGCGCGGTGGTGCACTCGAAATCAGCCACTGCCGGGAATTCCATCGGCGCAAAGTGCAGGCTCGCGCCGTCCAGACGCACGGACGCGGTCGTCACCAGCACGTCGCCGACGTTGATGTGCGGCTGAATAGCGCCGGTGGTACCGATACGCAGGAAAGTACGAATGCCCAGTTGCGCCAGCTCTTCAACCGCAATCGAGGTAGACGGGCCACCGATACCGGTAGAGCACACAATCACCGCTTTGCCATCCAGCTCTGCGCGCCAGGTGGTGAATTCACGATGGGCAGCCAGCTTGACCGGCTTATCCATCAGCGCGGCGATCTTTTCCACACGCTCCGGATCGCCAGGGACGATAGCGAGCGTAGCCCCTTGTAAATCGTTTTTAGTGAGGCCGAGATGAAAAACATCAGACTTAGACATAGGTGACTCCTCTGTGGGTCGGTTAGTCAGAAGAAGTAAAACGGTACTTTACAGAAGCAGTAAGCATATTTTCGTGACGAACCTCACCATGAATGAAAATGATTACATTGAATTTCCATAAAAAAGTGATTTACATCACATTAACAAGTTATATCGCCAGGTGCTGCACAAAAGATAGACCGTTTAAGGCACTGTGAGTTGTTAACCTGGTGTCTATATTTACCTTTGCGCTAACTCATTGGTACGGAGAATGCCATGACTGAAAAAACCGGTTTTGCACCTGCTGCGGCCCCACATGCATCAACCATCGTGTCGACGCCAGAAGCGGCAATTACCGCGGGTGAGACCTCCATTCCCTCGCAGGGGGAGAATATGCCTGCTTATCACGCACGGCCAAAATCGGCAGACGGCCCGCTGCCCATCGTGATTGTGATTCAGGAGATATTTGGTGTTCACGAACACATTCGCGACCTCTGCCGCCGGCTGGCGCTGGAAGGGTATCTGGCCGTTGCGCCAGAGCTCTACTTCCGTCAGGGCGATCCGAACGACTACAGCGATATTCCAACATTGCTCAGCAACCTGGTCAGCAAAGTCCCGGACGCGCAGGTGCTGGCCGATCTCGATCACGTCGCCAGCTGGGCGGCGCGCAACGGCGGCGATCCGCATCGTCTGCTGGTCACCGGTTTCTGCTGGGGCGGACGCATTAGCTGGCTGTATGCCGCGCATAACCCGCAGCTCAAAGCCGCTGTCGCCTGGTACGGCAAACTGGTGGGTGAAAAAACGCTGAATTCACCGAAACATCCCGTGGATATCGCCACCGAGTTAAATGCCCCCGTGTTAGGGCTTTACGGTGGACAGGACACCGGTATTTCGCTGGATTCGGTAGAGACCATGCGCCATGCGCTCCGTGCGGCCAATGCGAAGGCGGAGATCGTGGTGTATCCGGATGCCGGGCATGCGTTTAACGCGGATTATCGTCCGAGCTATCACGCTGAATCGGCTAAAGATGGCTGGCAGCGGATGCTGGCGTGGTTTAGCCAGTACGGCGGTAAGAAGGCGTAATAACAAAAAAGCCCGGTGGCGGCTACGCCTTACCGGGCAATCCAGCACCTACGCCTGACGCAAATTCTGCGCCGCCTTCACCATGTTGGCGAGCGCCGCGCGCGTCTCTGGCCAGCCGCGAGTTTTCAGTCCGCAGTCCGGGTTCACCCACAGGCGCTTTGCAGGAATGCGCTGGGCCGCTTTTTTCAGCAGGGCTTCAATCCACTCCACGCTCGGGACGTTCGGAGAATGAATGTCGTACACGCCCGGCCCGATTTCATTCGGATAGTCGAACTCTTCAAACGACTCCAGCAGCTCCATGTCTGAACGCGAGGTCTCGATGGTGATCACGTCAGCATCCAGCGCGGCAATCGAATCCATGATGTCGTTAAATTCGCAGTAACACATGTGGGTGTGGATCTGGGTATCGTCCTTAGCCACCGCAGCGTTGATGCGGAACGCTTCCACGCCCCACTGCAGGTAAGCATCCCAGTCGCTGCGGCGCAGCGGTAAACCCTCGCGCAGCGCCGGCTCGTCAATCTGGATGATGCCAATCCCCGCCGCTTCCAGATCCGCCACTTCATCACGCAGCGCCAGCGCAATCTGTTTGGCAATGGTCTCGCGGGTCACGTCTTCACGCGGGAACGACCAGCAGAGAATGGTAACCGGGCCGGTGAGCATGCCTTTTACCGGCTTGTCGGTCAGGGACTGCGCGTATTTCGCCCACTCAACCGTGATCGGTTCCGGACGGCTGACGTCACCGATAACCACCGGCGGCTTCACGCAGCGGGAGCCGTAGCTCTGCACCCAGCCGTTTTGGGTAAAGACGAAGCCGTCCAGGTGTTCACCGAAGTATTCCACCATATCGTTACGCTCGGCTTCGCCGTGCACCAGCACGTCCAGCCCCAGGCGCTCCTGCTCGATAATCGCCTGCTTGATGTGTTCCGCGATGCCGGTGCGGTAGTGGTTCGCATCCAGATTGCCCTTTTTGAAGTCCAGACGCAGGCCGCGGATCTCCGTAGTCTGTGGGAAGGAGCCGATCGTCGTGGTCGGCCACGCGGGAAGGTTGAAGCGGGCGCGCTGGGCTTCGGCACGTACCTCATACGGGCTCTGGCGCTGGCTATCCTGGGCGGTGATGGCCGCCAGACGTTTTTCCACCGCCGGGTTGTGCACGCGGGACGAGTGACGACGCGCCTGGATCGGAGCGCTCCAGTCGGTGATCGCCGCCGTGTCGCCGCTGTTCAGCGCGTCGCGCAGCAGTGTTAGCTCTTCGCATTTTTGCAGGGCGAAGGCAAACCAGCTTTTCACTTCAGGGTCGAGGCGGGTCTCCACGCTGAGATCGATTGGGCTGTGCAGCAGCGAGCAAGAGGATGCAACCCACAGCTCACGTTTGCCGACGATGTCTTTAATCTGTGCGTATTTTTCGGTCAGATCGGCGCGCCAGACGTTACGGCCGTTGACCAGACCGGCGGAGAGCAGCCAGTCTGCGGGCAGACGCTTGTGCAGTTCCACCACATCGTCCTTACCGTGAACCAGGTCAACGTGAAGGCCCTGAACCGGCAGCGCGGTAATGGTCTTCAGGTTCGGCGTCACGCCTTCGAAATAGGTCGTGAGCAGGAGTTTTACCTGTCCGGCGAGCGCGTCATACGCCGGTTTGAAGGCATCGAGCCAAACCTGGGGAAGCTCCAGCACCAGCGCAGGCTCGTCGATTTGCACCCACTGGATACCGCGCTTGCCCAGCTCAATCAGCACCTGCTTATAGACCGGAAGAATATCGTTCAGCAGGCTGAGGCGGTCAAACTGCTCGCCCTTCACTTTACCCAGCCACAGGTAGGTTACCGGCCCCAGCAATACGGGCTTCACCTGGTGTCCCAGCGCCAGCGCTTCATCCACCTCCTCCAGAAGCTGCGTCCAGGTCAGCTTAAACTGCTGGCCTTTGACGAACTCCGGCACCATATAGTGATAGTTGGTATTAAACCACTTGGTCATTTCCGCCGCTGCCGCTGGCTCACCCGTTGGTGCGCGGCCACGGCCGATGCGAAACAGGGTATCAATATCCACCGATCCATCTTTGTTCTGATGACGAGCCGGTACGTTGCCAAGCAGCAGGCTGGTCGTCAGAACATGGTCGTACCAGGCGAAGTCGCCCACCGGCAGCAGGTCAATGCCCGCCTGTTTTTGCTGATCCCAGTGGCGGGCGCGCAGCTCCCGCCCCACCGCCAGTAGTTCTTCACGGGAGGCGTTGCCCGCCCAGTAGCTTTCTTGCGCTTTTTTCAGCTCGCGACGCAGGCCAACGCGAGGGAAACCGAGAGTGTGATTGCGGATTGTCATGGTGAGCCCCTTGTGAAATTCGTTATTTAGACGTCCAGATGTTTACACTTCTATAATTGGCAGGTACTGTATATTCCTCAAGCGCAAAATGTTCATGGCGGAGTGAAGGACTTTCATGATCGAGATTAAACACCTGAAAACGCTACAAGCGTTGCGGAACTGCGGTTCGCTCGCGGCGGCGGCGGCCACGCTGCACCAGACCCAGTCCGCCCTTTCTCACCAGTTCAGCGATCTGGAACAACGCCTCGGATTTCGTCTTTTTGTGCGTAAGAGCCAGCCCCTGCGCTTTACGCCGCAGGGTGAAATTCTTCTTCAGCTGGCGAATCAGGTGCTGCCGCAGATCGCCAGCGCGCTGCAGGCGTGTAACGAGCCGCAGCAGACCAAACTGCGCATCGCCATTGAGTGCCACAGCTGTATTCAGTGGCTGACCCCCGCGCTTGAAAACTTTCGCCAGAAGTGGCCGCAGGTGGAGATGGACTTTAAATCCGGCGTGACGTTCGACCCGCAGCCTTCGCTCCAGCAGGGCGAACTGGATCTGGTGATGACGTCCGACATCCTGCCGCGCAGCGGCCTGCATTATTCACCGATGTTCGATTATGAAGTGCGCCTGGTGCTGGCGCCGGACCATCCGCTGGCGGCCAAAACGCGCATCACGCCGGAAGACCTGGCGACGGAAACGCTGCTAATTTATCCGGTCCAGCGCAGTCGTCTGGATATCTGGCGCCATTTCCTGCAGCCAGCAGGCATTAGCCCGCAGCTGAAAAGCGTGGATAACACCCTGCTGTTGATTCAGATGGTGGCGGCCAGCATGGGGATTGCGGCGCTGCCGCACTGGGTGGTGGAGAGTTTTGAACGCCAGGGTCTGGTGGTCACCAAAACCCTGGGAGAAGGACTGTGGAGCCGGCTGTACGCCGCCGTGCGCGACGGAGAGCAGCGTCAGCCCGTTACGGAAGCGTTTATTCGCTCAGCGCGGAACCACGCGTGCGACCACCTTCCGTTTGTGCGGAGCGCGGAGCAACCCAGCGGCGATGGACCCACAGCGAAGCCAGGATCACCGCTCCCCCAATAAGGAAGCTCGGCCAGTGCGGCTGTTCCTGCCAGATGGCGAGGTTCACCAGCAGCCCCGCTGGCACATGCACGTTGTTCATGATCCCCAGCGTCCCGGCGTCGACCTGCGTAGCGCCGTAGTTCCACATGAAGTACCCCAACCCTGACGCCACCACGCCCAGCCAGACCAGAACGCTCCACTGCACGGTGGTGGTCGGCAGCTTTTGCGGGTTACCGAGCAGAAACCACGCCGCCACTGCGACAATCGCCGCACCCATATAGAACCACGCAAACGCGTTGTGCTGCGGCATAGGGCGGGTTTCCATCAGGCGTTTGTAGCCTACCATGCCGATAGCAAAGCTGATATTGGCGAGCTGGACGAACATCAGCCCGGTCCAGAAGTGATCGCTTACTTTGTCATAGCGAATTATCGCCGCCCCGACCACCGCCAGCGCGGCGCTCAGCAGGTATCCCCAGCGCAGACGGCGTCTGCTGAGCAGGTCGTAAATCAGCGTGATATAGAGCGGCGTCAGCACGGTAAAGAGCAGGAATTCAGAGACGGACAAGTAGACGTAAGCCCGGAAGCTAAACAGATACATGATGCCGAGCTGCATCGCGCCCACCAGCATGTAGAGCAGAATGGTTTTCAGCGATTGCCCGCGCGTGCGCAGGAATGGCAGGAACACCAGCGCCGCCAGCCCCACGCGCATCAGCACCGAGAAGTAGCTGTCGACCGAACCGGCAAGGTATTCGCCAATCAGGCTAAAGGAGAAGGCCCACAGGATAGTGGTGATAATGAGTAGCGCCACAATGCTTGTCTCTCAGAAAGAAGGAGAGGCATTGTAGCGAACTCTTTAGTTGACAACTGAGCAATAAACAACCGAATGAAGATTATTCAAGGAACAGCTTGCGCAGATACTTCGGTACCGCGTTGTCTGCGTTGGTGCCGATCACTTCCAGCTCCGGGTGCAAATCTTTCAGACGCTGGTGTGCGTTTTCCATAATGCAGCCCTTGCCTGCCATCGAAAGCATCTCGGCGTCGTTCATGCCGTCGCCGAAGGCGATACAGTCCTTCAGCTCAAAGCCCAGTCGTTTCGCGACGGCTTCGAGCGCGTGGCCTTTAGAGACGCCCCCGGCCATTACTTCCAGACAGGTCACGGTGGAGAAGCTCACGTTGACACGATCGCCCCAGCGGGCGTTGATCGCCTGTTCCAGCGGCAGCAGCTCTTCGTGGCTGTCGCAGGTGAAGAACACCTTGCTGATCCCCTCTGGATCCAGCAAACCCGGCTCATAAAGGGAGTAGTTGAATACCGCTTCCCTGAAGAAACGCATTTCATCCGGGCGGTGGCGATTCATGAACCATTCGTCGTCGCGGTAAACGTTAGTGACGATAGCCGGGTTGTTATGCACCACGCCGAACAGATCGGCGGCAATATCGCGATCCAGGTTGTGCGTAAAGATCAGGTTGCCGTCGGTATCATGCACGCGCGCACCGTTGGAGGTGATCATGTACGACTTGATCTCAAGGTTATCGCGGATCTGCCCCACGTCCACGTGGTGGCGGCCGGTGGCAAACACAAAGTTCACGCCACGGGCGGTCAGAAGCTTTAAGGTCTCTTTCGCGTAAGGCGACAGGGTGTGGTCGGGGGAAAGCAGTGTGCCATCTAAATCAGATGCAACAACCTGGTACATAGGGATTTCAACCTCTGGTGGAAAACAATAATCAATTATGCCTGTTGAAAAATTCAACAATGGCGTTAAGCGCGACTGAGCGCATAGCGTCCTTTTCAAAAAGGATCTCATGGAACGCGCCGTTGATGACCAGCGGTTTACCCCCTTCGCAGGGGTGCCCCGCCGCAACGCGCAGTTCACAATAGCGGTCATGCATGCGGTTATCCACCACACGCTCTTCTTCCGCCTGAATCAGAAGCGTCGGCGTGTCATCATCGCCTACGCCCGCCAGCACCTGCTCACCAGCCAGAATACCCTCCCGCACCCAGTGCCAGGTCGGGCCGCCGACGCGCAAGCGCGGTTCATCGGCATAAAAGCGCAGGTTGCGGCGATAGCGCTGCCGACTGTGGGTCAAGACGTTGATGGCGAACGGCAATGCGCGCCAGCGTCCGGTTCCGATGGCATAGCCTTCACGAATGCGCTGATGGCCCTCAGCCCAGTCGAGTAGATGGCGCACCATCCAGTCAGGGAAGCGAATAACGATACCGTACATCGGCGCGGTAAGCGCAATGGCGTCGCACTGGTGCTCATACCGCTGCAAAAACAGCGTCGAAATGGCACCGCCCATGGAGTGCGCAAGGATATACCGCTTGCGCCAGGGGCCGGGCTGCAATTCCTGCTGCCAGAATGCGGCAAAATCGTCGACGTAATCGCTGAAGCGATCCACGTGCCCACGGTGCGTGTCGGGCAGCATACGCCCGGACAGCCCCTGCCCACGGTGGTCGATGATCAGCACATCAAAACCCATATGGACCAGATCGTAGGCCAGTTCGGCATATTTAACGTAGCTTTCGATACGCCCAGGGCAGACCACGATCACCCGGTCATTTTTTTCATTGCGGAAACGAACGAAGCGCACCGGGATGCCCCCGACGCCGGTAAACTCGTCTTCCTCGCGCTGCCGCCAGAAATCGGTCAGCGGCCCCATTGAGAAAGCAGCAAATGCGTTTTCTCGTGTTTCCCAGTCCTTTTTCTGCTGAAACATTGGGTTTCCACTCACGTAATCCAGGGAATATCGTTTTTTTTCGTCACTGGTCACAAAATGACTCAACAATAGCGTATTGTGGCATAAAAATAGACGGTTCGGGAGTTTCAAATGACCTTCGAGTGGTGGTTCGCCTATCTGCTGACATCCATAATCCTCAGCCTTTCACCCGGCTCTGGCGCCATTAACACCATGACCACCTCCATCAACCACGGCTATCGCGGTGCGGCGGCGTCGATTGCCGGTTTGCAGACCGGGCTGGGCATTCATATTGTGCTGGTCGGGATTGGTCTGGGGACCCTGTTCTCCCGCTCCGTGCTGGCCTTTGAAGTGCTGAAATGGGCCGGGGCAGCGTATCTGATTTGGCTCGGTATCCAACAGTGGCGTGCGGCAGGCTCCATTAACCTGAATACGCTCGCTCAGACGCAAAACCGCGGCCATCTGTTTAAGCGCGCGGTGTTCGTTAACCTGACCAACCCGAAGAGCATCGTTTTCCTCGCCGCCCTGTTTCCGCAGTTTATCGTGCCGCATCAGCCCCAGGTGATGCAGTACGTGGTGCTGGGTGCGACCACGATTATTGTCGATATCATCGTGATGATTGGTTACGCGACGCTGGCGCAGCGAATTGCGGCGTGGATTAAAGGGCCTAAGCAGATGAAGGCCCTGAATAAAGTTTTTGGCTCGCTGTTTATGCTGGTTGGCGCGCTGCTCGCGTCAGCGCGTCATGCTTAGCGAGAAATGATGAGATGAATGCCGAAGCCGGCGAACAGCGCGCCGGCGAAGCCGTCGATCCACTTCGCGATACGCTGGTAGCCGCGGCGCATCGCCGGTAAGGCGAACAGGCTGGCCACAATGGTAAACCAGGCAAAGGTTTCAACGACGATCAGTAGGAAGATGCCCCAGCGTGCGCCCGCGCCAACGCTATCGCCGACAAACAACGAGAACACGGAGCCGAAATAGATAATCGCTTTCGGGTTCGCCAGGTTGGTCAGCAGCCCTTTTACAAAGCTGCGTCCGCCCGTTGCCAGCTCTACTTTTGGTTCTTGCGGTTTTTGCTCTTCTTTCTTCAGCGCCCCGCGCAGCATCTGGTAGCCCATCCAGCACAGATACAGCCCGCCGCCAACCATAATGATGTTATGCAGCCAGGCCATCTTCGCCAGGATCAGGTTCAGACCGAGCAGCGCGACCGCCGCCCAGATCATAACGCCCATGGTGATACCGAGCACGCCCATCATCGCTTCTTTGCGGGAGCGGCTGACGGCCGTTTGCGACACGAAGAAAAAGTCAGGGCCGGGGCTCATCAGCGCAACGATGTGCACTAACGCCACGGTGAGAAATAGCATTAACATAATTAGCTCGCGGGGAAATAATTTAGTGAGTCATCATCCTGGCACTTTTTCGCCCGGCTGACTACTCCTCATCATCACCATCAACGTGTGAACGGATGAGCGCCATAAACTCTTTACCAAAGCGCTCCAGCTTGCGCGTGCCGACGCCGTTGACGCTGAGCATTTCACTGGCGCTAAGCGGCATCTGCTCGGCCATCTCGATCAGCGTCGCGTCGTTGAACACCACGTAAGGCGGGATGTTTTCTTCGTCGGCGATAGCCTTACGCAGCTTGCGCAATTTGGCGAACAGCTTGCGGTCGTAGTTACCGCCGTAGGATTTCTGCATCACGCGAGGCTTGAGGGCGACCACGCGCGGCACGGCGAGCTTGAGTTCAACATCACCGCGCAGTACCGGACGCGCCGCTTCGGTCAGCTGCAGGGCGGAGTGCTGGGCAATGTTCTGCGTGGCAAAGCCGAGGTGGATCAGCTGACGAATAATGCTGACCCAGTGTTCGTGGCTCTGGTCTTTACCGATGCCGTAAACCGGCAGCTTGTCGTGGCCCATGTCGCGGATACGCTGGTTATTGGCACCGCGCAGCACTTCTACCACGTAGCCCATCCCGAAGCGTTGATTCACGCGGTAAATGGTCGAGAGCGCTTTGCGCGCGTCCATCAGGCCATCGTACTGCTTCGGCGGATCGAGACAGATATCGCAGTTGCCGCACGGCTCCTGTCGCCCTTCACCAAAGTAGTTGAGCAGCACCAGACGGCGGCAGGTTTGCGCTTCAGCGAAGGCGCCCATCGCGTTGAGCTTGTGGCGCTCGATGTCCTGGAGCTGCCCCTGTGGCTTCTCTTCCAGACAGCGGCGCAGCCACGCCATATCGGCCGGATCGTAAAACAGCATCGCTTCCGCCGGCAGACCGTCACGCCCGGCGCGGCCGGTTTCCTGATAGTAGGATTCGATATTGCGGGGGATGTCGAAGTGCACCACAAAGCGCACGTTCGGCTTGTTGATGCCCATCCCAAATGCCACCGTCGCGACGACGATTTGCAGGTCATCGCGCTGGAATTTCTCCTGCACGTCGGCGCGGATGTGGTTCTCTAACCCGGCATGGTAAGCAGCGGCGCTAAAGCCGCGGTTTTGCAGACGCGCGGCGGTGTCTTCCACCTTAGCACGGCTGTTGCAGTAGATGATGCCGGACTTGCCGCGCTGCTCCTGCACGTAGCGCAGGAGCTGATCCAGCGGCTTGAACTTTTCCATCAGCATATAGCGGATGTTAGGGCGGTCGAAGCTGCTGACCTGAATATACGGGTCGTTCAGCCCCAGCAGGCGAACGATATCCAGACGCGTGGTGTCATCTGCCGTGGCGGTAAGCGCCATAAACGGCAGCTCGGGGAAGCGTTGACGTAGCTGGCCGAGAGCGGCGTATTCCGGGCGGAAATCGTGTCCCCACTGGGAGATACAGTGCGCTTCATCGACCGCCAGCAGGACCGGGTTCCAGTGCGCCAGGTGATCGAGGAAGTTATCCAGCATCAGGCGCTCTGGCGCGATATACAGCAGGCGAATCTGCCCGGTGCGGCACCCGGCCATGACCTCTTGCTGCTGCTCGCGGGTTTGCGTCGAGTTCAGACAGGCCGCCGCCACGCCGTTGGCGAGCAGCTGGTCCACCTGGTCTTTCATCAGGGAAATGAGAGGCGATACCACGACCGTCAGGCCGTTCAGCACCAGCGCGGGCACCTGATAGCAGAGAGATTTACCGCCGCCAGTCGGCATTACTACCAGACAGTCCCGGCCTTCCAGCACGGTTTCAATGATGGTTTCCTGGCCGGGGCGGAACTGCTGGTAGCCAAAGGTTTCATGCAAAACCTGTTTAGCCAGCGACTCCTGATTCAATACTTCCGCCTGCGCCACGTTAACCCCATTTGCGAAAAATAAAACAGGCGCTATTTTCAGCGCCTGAGAGAGAAACTTCAACGTTTAACGCAAAAACATTCGAGCAGCCTAGAGAATATCGTTCAGCATTACGCCTACGCCAACGCGAGTCTGGTTAAAGTTGTAGTCGATCAGCGACTCGCCATAGCCGCTATACACCTGGGTATAGAGACGCACGTGCTTCGTCACCGGATAGCTTAAGCCCACTTCAGCACCGCCGTAGCCAGTGTTCCAGTTGTACTGGCCTTTCGCGCTCAGCACGGCGTCGCCTAACTGGTAGCCGACTTTGAGCTGGTAGTAGCCCATATATTTGGTAATGTCCGGGTTATCATCCGTGCTGCCGACCACGTACCATGGCTTCACTTCCACCATCCAGTTGCCGTTCTGCGCCATCAGGCGCGTATAGGCACGGTTCCAGCTGCGTGAAGTAGGGTCAGACCGGCCGTTAGAGTCGTGATTAAAACCGACCTCAACGTCACGCAGCGTCCAGCCAGCAAATTCATAATCCGTTGCGAAGCCGAGGAAGAGCTGCGGCTCATAGTTGGTTTCACGGAACGGTGAGGATTCGCCGCTGTTAGAGAGCTGCCACCAGGATTTCTGCGTGTAAGAGGCACCGAGCACCGAGTTCGGCCCCAGAATACCGCGCCAGAACGGGAACGCGAGGCTGAGCTGGAACTTCACCTCATCCTTACGCGCATTATCAGACCAGTTATAAGAGCTTATCGCCTCTTTGTTGAGATCGCTGGTCTGGGTATAAATCACGTAGTTCGTGTCATACGGGTAGAGCGTGAACGGGTTGTCATGCTCCTGAAGCATATTGGCGATAATGCTGCCCTTAACGGCAGGCTTATCATGGACTTCTTTGATCGTCGCTTCCTGCGCATATGCTGTGAGGGGCAGCGCAACCGCCGCCAGTAACCAGGCCAGATACGTCCGCATCGGTGGTGTTCTCCTGCAAAGAGTAAAATTACCTGAATAGTTATGAGGCGAACATTCTACAGACTTCTGCGATAACTGCTGCATCCTCGTTTCTGAAAGTGGAATTCCTTATTGCCGAGGCATAAAATCAACATTTCATTAACAATAAGGATGTGATGCCTCATGTCAGCCATGCTTACCGCCGAAGAAGTGTTAAAACTCGTGGGCGAGATTTTTGTTTACCATATGCCGTTTAACCGTGCGCTGGGACTGGAGCTGGAGCGTTACGAGAAAGAGTTTGCCCAGTTAAGCTTCAACAACCAGCCGATGATGGTGGGTAACTGGGCGCAAAGTATTTTGCACGGCGGGGTGATTGCCTCCGCGCTGGATGTGGCGGCAGGCCTGGTCTGCGTGGGCAGTACGCTGACCCGTCATGACACCATCAATGAAGACGAACTCCGCCAGCGTCTGGCGCGCATGGGCACTATCGATCTGCGCGTCGACTATCTTCGCCCGGGCCGCGGAAATCGCTTCACCTGCACCAGCAGCCTGCTGCGCGCGGGGAATAAAGTTGCCGTGGCGCGTGTTGAATTACACAACGAAGAACAGGTGTATATCGCCAGCGCAACCGCTACTTATATGGTGGGTTGAGGCGGCAAAATCGGGTAAAATTGATTCACTTTTTTGTAACGGATTTTCCCGATGGATGCTAAACAGACGCGGCAGGGCGTTTTACTCGCCCTTGCCGCTTATTTTATTTGGGGTATCGCCCCGGCGTACTTCAAATTTATCGCCTATGTACCGGCCGATGAGATCCTCACTCATCGCGTCATCTGGTCGTTCTTCTTTATGATCGCGCTGATGAGCATCAGCCGTCAGTGGTCCGGTGTTAAAACGCTGCTCAAAACCCCGAAAAAGGTCCTCCTGCTGGCGCTCTCTGCGGTGCTGATTGGCGGAAACTGGCTGCTGTTTATCTGGGCGGTGAATAACCACCACATGCTTGAAGCAAGCCTCGGTTATTTTATTAACCCGCTGGTGAACATCGTGCTGGGGATGATTTTCCTCGGTGAGCGCTTCCGCCGGATGCAGTGGGTGGCAGTGATTCTGGCCTTCTGCGGCGTGCTGGTGCAGCTCTGGACGTTTGGCTCGCTGCCAGTTATCGCCCTCGGTCTGGCGTTCAGCTTTGCCTTCTACGGCCTGGTGCGTAAGAAGATTGCGGTGGAAGCCCAAACCGGGATGCTGTTTGAAACCCTGTGGCTACTGCCGGTGGCGGCGATTTATCTCTTCGGTATCGCCGACAGCCCCACCAGCCATATGGGCAGCAACACGTGGTCGCTGAACCTGATGCTGATGGCGGCGGGTGTGGTGACCACCATTCCGCTGCTGTGCTTTACCGGTGCGGCGACGCGCCTGCGTCTCTCCACGCTGGGCTTCTTCCAGTACATTGGCCCGACGCTGATGTTCCTGCTGGCGGTGGTGTTTTACGGCGAAGTGCCGGGTGCGGATAAGATGGTGACGTTCGCCTTTATCTGGGTGGCACTGGCGATTTTCGTCGCGGATGCGATTTATACCCAACGCAGGGCGCGCAAAGGGCTGTGATGTTGCCCTCACCCTAACCCTCTCCCACAGGGAGAGGGAATTCGATCGTAGGGCGGGTAAGCGCAGCGCTACCCGCCAAATTTTACAGCCAGTTACGACGCTTAAAGTAGAGATACGGCGCCAGCCCGGCGAGGATCATGAAGATAATCGCCCCCGGGTAGCCAAAGCTCCACTTCAGCTCAGGCATAAACTCAAAGTTCATCCCATAGCTGGACGCCACCAGCGTCGGCGGCAGGAACACCACGGACACCACCGAGAAGATCTTAATGATGCGGTTCTGCTCGATGTTGATAAAGCCCATCGCCGCCTGCATCAGGAAGTTAACCTTCTGGAACAGGGATTCGTTGTGCGGCAGCAGGGATTCGATATCGCGCAGGATCTCACGCGCCTGTTCCAGCTGACCGCCCGGCAGACGCGCCTTGCGTACCAGGAAGTTCAGCGCGCGCTGGGTATCCATCAGACACAAACGCACCTTCCAGCCGATATCCTCCAGCTCTGCCAGCGTTGACAACGCTTCATCGTACTCATCGCCCTGATGGCCTTCCATGATCACGCGGCTCAGCTTTTCCAGATCGCTGTAGATGTTTTCAATTTCGTCCGCCAGCTGTTCAATTTTGGTCTCGAACAGATCGAGCAGCAGCTCGTAAGCGTTACCGTCCACCATCGCCTGGCTGCGGGCGCGCATGCGGTAGAGACGAAATGCCGGCAGCTCACGCTCGCGCAGAGTGAACAGACGACCGTCGCGAATGGTAAACGCCACGGTGGAGTTACCCGCGTGGTCTTCTGCATCTTCAAAGAAGAAGAAGGAGTGAATGTGCAGGCCGTCTTCATCTTCAAAGAAACGCGCGGAGGCTTCGATGTCTTCCAGTTCCGGGCGGGTTGCCAGGCTTTGCCCCAGCTCAGATTGTACGCGAAGGCGCTCATCGTCGTCCGGCTCGACCAGATCCACCCATACGGCATCAATGAGGGGCTGTGACTCTTCGGCTTCAAGCCGAGTCAGTCGGTTATTTTCGAGTTGAAATGCGCTCAACATGACCGGGACTCCCAATGCAAAAAATATCGGACAGTTCGGTGGGCACACAGAAACAAATTGGGTTTCAGACCATTAAACAGCCTGACTCAGCGCGACGGGAATAATGCAGTCGCTGACAACCACTAAGGCCATCAGCAAGAGGAGATAGCCTTAGGAGTTGTTCCTGGATGACAGGGAATTGAGCCAGTATCTACTGGGTGTGTCCAAGGCGAATGTCCTCTTAGCGTAATCGTGCGCGCATGTTACGCCAGCTATAACTGTGGCGTCAACACGCAACGGAACGCTGAAGGGCATTAATTGACCTTCAACGTATAAGGCTAGCAGATTATTACAAAATAATGATATTTTTCTGAATGTTAGACTGTTTCCAGCTTCGCATAGGCCGCCACCAGCCATTTAATCCCCTGTCCCTGGAACGCGACCTGCAGGCGGCTGTGCTCGCCGCTGCCTTCCAGATTCACAATGGTGCCTTCGCCAAACTTCGAATGGCGCACGCGCTGGCCAAGCTTATAACCGGTGTCGGTTTCAGAGATCGGCGACCCCATGCGCGGATGGCTAACCGGGCGGCTGATGCTGGCGCGCAGACGCACCTCCTCCACGCACTCCTCCGGCAGTTCGCCGATAAAGCGCGACGGACGGTGATAGACCTCTTTACCGTACAGGCGGCGGGTTTCCGCGTAGGTTAGCGTTAGCTTTTGCATCGCACGCGTCACGCCCACGTAGGCCAGTCGACGTTCCTCTTCCAGACGCCCGCCTTCATCCAGCGACATCTGGCTCGGGAACATTCCTTCCTCCATCCCGACGATGAACACCTGCGGGAACTCCAGGCCTTTGGCGGAGTGCAGGGTCATCAGCTGAACCGCATCCTGCCAGGTGTCCGCCTGCCCTTCACCCGCTTCCAGCGCGGCGTGGGAGAGGAACGCCTGCAGCGGCATCAGATCTTCGTCTTCTTCGTTGTAGCTGAACTGGCGCGTTGCCGTGACCAGTTCCTCTAAGTTCTCAATACGGGTCTGGCCCTTCTCGCCTTTTTCCTGCTCGTACATGGTGCGCAGGCCGGAGTCTTTAATCACCCGGTCGGTCTGCACGTGCAGCGGCATGTCGGCGGTTTCCTGCGCCAGAGCATCAATTAATTCCAGGAAGCGCTGCAATGCGCTGGCGGCACGTCCGGCGAGGGCTTTTTCCTGGAGCAGCTCGCGGCACGCCTGCCACAGCGTCAGCTGGCGATCGCGCGAGGCCTGACGCACTACGTCCAGCGTACGGTCGCCAATGCCGCGCGTCGGCGTATTGACGACGCGCTCAAACGCCGCGTCGTCGTTGCGGTTAGCGATCAGGCGCAGGTATGAGAGCGCATCTTTGATTTCCTGACGCTCGAAGAAGCGCATGCCGCCGTAAATGCGGTAAGGCATGCTCACTTGCAGCAGCGCCTCTTCCAGCACGCGCGACTGGGCGTTGCTGCGGTAGAGAATAGCGCACTGCTCCAGCGCGCCGCCGTTGTCCTGCCAGGTTTTGATGCGGTTCACCACGAAGCGGGCTTCGTCGAGCTCGTTGAAGGCGCAGTAAATCGAAATCGGTTCGCCGTCGACGCCGTCGGTCCACAGCTTTTTCCCCAGACGCCCGTTATTGTTCTCAATCAGGGCGTTGGCCGCGCTCAGGATGTTGCTGGTTGAGCGGTAGTTCTGCTCCAGACGAATGGTTTCCGCGCCGGGGAAATCGTTGAGGAAGCGCTGGATGTTCTCCACCTGCGCCCCGCGCCAGCCGTAGATCGACTGGTCGTCATCGCCCACGATCATCACCTTGCCGGTATCCCCCGCCAGCAGGCGGATCCACGCGTACTGGATGTTGTTGGTATCCTGGAATTCGTCCACCAGGATATTGGTGAAGCGTTCGCGGTAGTGCTGCAGGATGTGCGGCTTGTTGAGCCACAGCTCGTGGGCGCGCAGCAGCAGCTCGGCGAAATCCACCAGGCCGGCGCGATCGCACGCTTCCTGGTAGGCCTTGTAGACGTTCTGCCAGGTCTGCTCGACCGGGTTGCCGAAGCTCTGAATGTGGTGCGGGCGCAGCCCCTCGTCCTTCTGGCCGTTGATGTACCACATCGCCTGACGCGGCGGCCACTGCTTCTCGTCGAGATTCATCGCCTTGATCAGGCGCTTCAGCAGACGGAGCTGATCTTCGCTGTCGAGGATCTGGAAATCCTGCGGCAGATTGGCGTCCATATGGTGCGCGCGCAGCAGGCGGTGCGCCAGGCCGTGGAAGGTACCAACCCACATGCCGCCCTGGCTGGTGCCCATCAGTTGGGCGATGCGGTGGCGCATCTCCGCCGCCGCCTTGTTGGTAAACGTGACCGCCATGATGGAGTACGGCGAGCAGTTCTCCACGCTCTGCAGCCAGGCGATGCGGTGAACCAGCACGCGCGTCTTACCACTGCCCGCCCCAGCCAGAACCAGCAGGTTGGTGCGCGAGGCGGCAACCGCGTCACGCTGTTTGTCATTAAGGCTGTCGAGCAGGTAAGAAACGTCCATTGGCACCGTCACGTCATGTCGGGCAGGCAACTGTTTCCATTCGCCAAAACCCTGTTAATTTATACAGAACAATTGATGATTATATCAGCGTCGTGAGGGATGCCAACCGCGAAATTTCCACGTGCGGCAGAAGACGGCTGTCGGTTGCGGTCATCAGCTCCGCATTTTCTGGCCTGATCCAGCAGGCCTGCATCCCGCAGCGGATGGCGCCGGCCACGTCCGTGGTCAGGTCATCCCCCACGTGCAGGATCTCACCCAGCGGCAGGTTAAGTTTATCTGCCGCCAGATGGTACATGTCACTGAACGGCTTCGCGCGCCCGTGCGGACCCGCGCGCAGCACGAACTCAAAGTAATCGCTGAGGCCAAACAGCTCCGGCTGGGCATTACCGTTGGTAATGGCCACCAGCGGCCACTTTTCGGCAAGCGTCGCCAGCGTGTCGTGGGTCTCCTGCGGCACGTCGATACGGCTGCGCCATTTGGCGAAGTTTTCCATTGCCGCTTCAGCACCGATGGCCGCATCCTGCGCGCTCAGGCCAGCGTTGAGCATCGCCTGCTCAACCGCACGGCGACGCCATTCGGTCACGTCATGGTAAATGTCCGGTTCGGTCTCCCGCAGGGACTGGCGCAGCTTCTGGAAATCCTTGTTCTGCATCGCTTTCAGCGCGGGGTGGTAGTTCTGTACAAACGCCAGCGACTCCTGCTCGGTACGCAGGATCACCTCGCGGTTGTCATAAAGGGTGTCATCAAGATCAAACGTCAGGGCTGAGATCTGTCCGAGTGGGCGGTAAAAACGCATTATTTCCCCCGTTTGGCGCGTGGATGCGCCGCGTCATACACCGAGGCAAGGTGTTGGAAGTCTAAGTGGGTGTAGATTTGAGTGGTCGACAGATTCGCGTGGCCAAGCAGTTCCTGCACGCCGCGCAGATCGCCGCTCGATTCCAGCATGTGTGTCGCAAAGGAGTGGCGCAGCTTGTGCGGGTGAACGTGGCTGTTCAGCCCCTGCTTAATGCCCCACTCCGCAAAGCGCTTCTGCACGTTACGCGCCGAGATCCGCTTGCCGAGCTTCGATAAAAACAGCGCATCTTCTTCCGCGCCAAACAGCCCGCGTAGATCCAGCCAGTGCTCAATCCAGGAGACCGCATTGCGGCCAATCGGCAGGCGGCGCTCTTTGCTGCCCTTGCCCATCACCCACACTTCGCCGGTGTCGAGATCGAGATGCTTTAAGTCGAGGTTCACCAGTTCAGACAGACGCAGGCCTGCGCCGTACATCACCTCCAGCATCGCGCGGTCGCGCACGGCGAGCGGATCGTTAAGATCGATATCCAGCAGGCGGTTTACGTCGTCGACGTCGATATTTTTCGGCAGATGGCGCGGAGCTTTCGGCGTGGCGATCCCTTTCGCCGGGTTGGCTTTCAGGCCGCCCTGGCTGACCAGCCAGTCGAAGAAACTGCGCAGCGCGGAGAGCCGGAGCGCCAGGCTTGCCGGACTGAGATTTTTTTTTCGGCTACGCACGACGAACCCGCGTACCGTGGCAGCATCACATTGTTGCCAGCTTTTCAGGCCGATTTCGTCGGCAATCTGCATGATGGCATCAAGCTGACGCTGATAGTTGAGCAGCGTGACAGGGCTGAGCTGACGCTCAACGCCCAGATAGCGCAGAAAGCGCGAGACGTCAGTGGCGAGCAGTCCGTCCGTCATACGCGTTCAATCCAGCGCTCCAGCAGCTCGGGCAGCATCAGGGCGATCTCCTGCAGCAGGTGCGTGGCTTGCCCCTGCTCGTAGTGGTGCGCGTCGCGGCTGGTAAATAATATTACCCCCAGGTCACCATCGCGCCCCATCAGCGACATTGCCACCGAGCCAATCGCTTTGGCTTCCGGTAACACCACCAACAGCTCTGGCCCGTTAAGCGGCCCCAGATAGTGATGCTCATGGCCCAGGCGCTGAATGCGCAGCGGCTCAAACGCCTGACGGCTGAGCGCCAGATGGGTGAATCCCGACGGTGCGCCAATGCGCCAGCGGTCAGGGAACAGACGAATCGTTGCGCCTGCCAACCCCAACTCCCGGGCCCATCGGTGGAAGCGGCTGAGGAACTCGTCAAGGCTGTGCGCCGACGCCAGACGCGCCTGAAGATGCAGCAGACGATAGAACAGGCTTTCGTTGGTGCTGGCCTGCTCCATCAGCAGCGTCATGTTCTCTTCAAGCTGATTGATGTGGTTGCGCGAGCGCGCCATGTGCCATTCGACCAGCGACACGGTCCCGCGAACCGGATGCGGCACGCGCATCTGTTCGACGACGCGCGCATTGCGAATAAAAAACTCAGGATTGTTCAGCAGATAATCAACAACAGCGCTGTCGTCCAGTTCCGTCACTGTTTCCTGCAGTTCTTCCCCTGGTTGTTTCATAGATGGATAAACCCGTCATAAACATGTGTCGCCGGGCCCGTCATATACAGTGGATGACCCGGTCCTTTCCAGGCGATATCAAGCCGACCGCCCGGTAATTCCACGCGAACCTCTTCTGCCAGTAACCCCTGAGAGATCCCGACGGCGACGGCCGCACAGGCACCGCTTCCGCAGGCCTGAGTCTCGCCCGCGCCGCGCTCGTACACCCGCAGGCGGATGTGCTCACGCTTCACCACCTGCATAAAGCCGATGTTCGCGCGCTCCGGGAACCGCTCGTGGCTTTCCAGCACCGGACCGAGCGTTTCGACCGCAGCAGTTTCCACGTCATCCACCTGAATCACGCAGTGCGGGTTACCCATCGAAACGACGCCGCACAATACTGTCTGCTCGGCCGCACGCATAATATAGGTCTTTTCCGCTTTGTTTGCGCGAAACGGCACGGCGGAAGGCTCGAAATTAGGCTCGCCCATATTCACGCGCACCAGCTCGTCGTCGGTGACGCTGAGCACCATGCGGCCGTTGGCGGTGCTGACCCGAATATCGCGCTTGTTGGTCAGCCCTTTCAGGCGGACAAAGCGGGCAAAACAGCGCGCGCCGTTGCCGCACTGGTTAACCTCGCTACCGTCCGCGTTAAAAATACGGTAGTGGAAATCGAGGTCGGGATCGTAGGGCGGCTCAACCACCAGCAGCTGATCGAACCCCACGCCCACGTGCCGATCCGCCAGTCGACGGATCAGCTCCGGGGAGAAAAACACATTCTGCGTTACCGCGTCGACGACCATAAAATCGTTGCCAAGGCCATGCATTTTAGAGAACTGCATCATTTGCTCCATTGCGCGGGTACAGAACGTTGTCGTCAGAGGTTAACCTGAGTTGGGCCACCGTTGTCGCCACGATCGTTAGTCTTTGGCGTGGAAGACTCGATGCCGCTGTTAACAGGTTTTGTCGGCGGCGGCGCGGTTTTATCCGCAGGTGGAAAGTAGAGTGGTCCCTTCAGTCCGCAGCCGGTCAGGCTAAACAGCGTGATGAGAACGGCAAGCGTTCGGAAAGCGTTTTTCATTATAAAGTTGCCCGTAAGTTCAAATCTGTTTCTATCATCGCAGGAGAAGACACAAAAGCAAGAGTTTGCCGCTTTCCTGCAACGGGAATTATTTAGCGTTATACTGCCGCCATCACGAAAAACAGGAACAAAACCATGAACGACAGTGAATTCCATCGCCTTGCCGACACCCTGTGGATGACCATCGAAGAACGTATCGACGACTGGGACGGCGACAGCGATATCGATTGTGAAATCAACGGTGGCATTCTGACCCTGAGCTTCGAAAACGGCAGCAAAATTATTATTAACCGCCAGGAGCCGCTTCACCAGGTGTGGCTGGCGGCCAAACAGGGCGGCTATCACTTTGATCTGAAGGGTGACGAGTGGGTTTGCGACCGCAGCGGCGAAACGTTCTGGGATCTTCTTGAACAGGCGGCGACCGCGCAGGCGGGTGAGGATGTAAGTTTCAGGTAGTTTTGTTGCCCGGTAAGGCGTAGCCGCCACCGGGCGAAAAGCCTCAGGAGAAATACTGCTGCAACAGCGGTGCGGTATCCTGATTAGCGGGTACTGCTGGGGTAATCGCCTGCGTACGGAACGGGATCACCTGCGCTCGCCCATCCACGTTCACAATCTGGTAGAACTGCGGCAGGTTGAAGTTGATAAAGCTGGAACCGTAGGTAAAGCGGTCATGCGAGGAAGAGTAGAAGCGGCTGACGTCGCGCACCAGCTCCTCTTTACTGCCTTCACAGTGGTGATAAACCTCGGCGCGGTTGGTCTCATCCAGAATGTAGATGTTGAACCCGGCATCGTCGCCAGACTCTTCAAAGAAGAACTGAATAATCCCTTCACTGGCAAAGCCGTCCACCACCTGCGGCAGCTTGACGTGGTTGGTTTCCACCTGAACTGAGAGGCCATGCAGCTTGTTGTGTGAAATCGCGCCGTAGAACTCAATGGCGTTTTCCAGCTTCTGTACCGACACGTTCAGACGCTCGAAGAACAAGCCCCAGGTCTGCCCGGAGACGCGCAGCGCTTTAAAGCGCCCGGTTTCCTGACGGGTGCTGGAGAGACGTAGCTCGATACATTCAGAAACCAGCTGCTGCACGCGGGTACGAATTAAACCACGCAGGTGCTGGCTGTAGCAGAACACTTCGACGCTGTCCGGCGGCGCGGCGTCCTGGTGCATCTTGCCGAGAATGGTTTTCAGCGCTTCGATCATCGCCTGCTCGCCGTTAAAGTGCAGGGTACGCACTTCGTTCCACGAGTTGCGGTACAGCAGGTCTACGCTGCCCACCAGGCAGTTTTGCTGCTCGCCAAAGCTGAACACGTCCAGCTTGCGGAAGTCAAAATGAACCACCTGATTGCGGAAGGCCGCCGTCGGGTCGTATTCCAGGTTGACGATGATCGCCAGATGGCGGATCTCACACGGGCTGTAGAGCGCTTTTGGCGTTGGCGCAGGCAGACGCAGCGGGAAGTGGTGCGAGACATCCGCCACCATCTCCTGCAGCTTGGCTAAATCGACCACCTCGTTGCCCTTGATAAACAGGCGCGTGCGCGAGGTCAGCAGGCCGTTAAACCAGGCCCACGCCACCAGCTTGTTCAGGTAGCGGTTATACTCCAGCGGCTGATGGCTGATGATCGAATCCATGCTTGGCGCACGGTTGTACAGATACCACCCGGTGCGGTTTGCGCGACCCGGCGGCACGTAAATAAAGGTCAGGTTTGGTTCAGACAGGTCAGGCGAAATCTGCGGGTTAACCAGGGTCACTTTGCCCGGGAGCGCTTCAAACGCGGCGTACAGCTTACGGGTTAACACCCCGATATCCTGAGGGCTGGCGGACACGCTGAGGTTGTTGCGGCGCGCAAAGCGGATCAGGTTACGGTAGCTCTGCATCATTGCGTCGAGCAGTTCATTGTGCGCTTCACGCACCTGATCGATCTTCCAGTTGGCGCGGTTATCGAGCATGGACAGACGCGCTTCGTCCCATCCCCACTCTTTCACTAGCTGACTGACCACTTCACGACGCCAGCCCACGCAGGCGCGCTCGCGGCTCAGCTTTTCACAGACTTTGAGATAGAAACATCGACGCACCAAGTCAAGACGCGTGGAATCATCAATGGCTTTCAGGTATTCGGTAACGCGCTCCAGCATCATGCAGTAGGCATCGAGCCCGTAGGAGACAATCTCCCCGTCGTGCAGGCGCTGCTTGATATCTTTCGCCAGCAGGCGCGGCGTAGGGTATTCCCACGAGTAGGCTTCGAGCAGCAGCGTTTTCAGCACCGCTTTATAGGGTGAATCGATACTTTTGTAGAGCTGCCAGAGGCTTGCGCCAAAGTACTCTTCGGCGGACAGAGAGCTGAGGCCGCCCAGGTCCAGCCATTCGTTTGGCGTCAGTACGCCCTGCGCATAGAGCGACATGACGTAGTCATCGTAATGCTCTTCTTCTTCGCACGGGACCATATTCCACAGAATACGCTTCCCGGCGAGGCGAACGGCAGTACGGTAAAATTCATCCAGCAGCAGGATGTGCTGAGTCGAGCCGCAGTCTTCACCACCCAGGCTGCCGCTTTCGTTATGGCGGAAACGGTTTTCATCAATCAGGAAGAAGCTCACTTCCACGCCGAGCGAGGCCGCCCAGCTCTCCAGCAGGCTGCATTTACGCTGCAGCAGTTGGCGCTCTTCGTTATCGAGCCAGGATTGATGGCAGACCCAGATATCCAGGTCCGAAGAACAGCTCTGCCCTACCGATGAGGTACTCCCCATCGAGTAAACGCCGGTGATAGGCAGTTCACCTTTCGGAGAAACCTGAGGCGGCATGCCGCGGTACAGTTCCAGCTCGTTCAGATAATGCTGTTGGGTTTCATCAGGCGTGAAGAGGCAAATGCCCTGGGGAACGTTACCATCAAGGTAGCCAGGCATCAGCGGATGGTGATAGTGCAATAATGTCGGCAGCAGACTGTATACCTGCTGGAAAGCAGGGCCCATGGCAGCAAGCGCGCGATCCACACGCAGTTGATTTATGGCATCCAGTCTCTGTTTCAGAGTCTCAATATAGAGGTACAAGACGTATCGCCTGATGTTTCCGGGTGTCGTAAGCTATTCAAAACACGAACAACAGCGAGCCCGCAGTATTTCAAAAAGATAACCGTTACCCTTTTTTCGCCCTTGTGATTATGGTGGTACCGACGAAAAAATGGTCTAAAACGTGATCAATTTAACACCTTGCCGGTTGACCGTAAAGAAAGATGCGCTACATACAAGTGTAGCACCGTTCTGTACGTGTAAATTCCTGAATACGGCTATGGCTGACGAATACGCCGCCTTGTCCCTCTCGCGCTTCATCAACCGTAAAACTGCCATCCCAGAGTCAACAATGTTAGGATGGTTAGCGATTGATAATGACGGTAACAAGCATGTTAGACAATGTTTTGAGAATTGCCACACGCCAAAGCCCTCTCGCGCTCTGGCAGGCACATTATGTTAAGCAGCGCCTTGAAGCCTGCCACAGTGGATTGCGCGTCGAGCTGGTGCCGATGGTCACGCGCGGTGACGTGATCCTGGATACGCCACTGGCGAAAGTGGGCGGCAAGGGCCTGTTTGTCAAAGAGCTGGAACTGGCATTGCTTGAGAACCTCGCCGATATCGCCGTACATTCGATGAAGGACGTGCCCGTCGAGTTCCCGGAAGGGCTGGGGCTGGTGACCATCTGCGAGCGCGAAGACCCGCGTGACGCGTTTGTCTCTAACCACTATGACTCGCTCGACGCGCTGCCTGCGGGTAGCGTGGTTGGCACGTCCAGTTTACGCCGTCAGTGTCAGCTGGCGGAGCGTCGTCCTGACCTTATCATCCGCTCGCTGCGCGGCAACGTTGGCACGCGTCTGGGCAAGCTGGATAACGGCGATTACGATGCCATTATTCTCGCCGTTGCCGGCCTGAAGCGTCTGGGGCTGGAGTCACGCATTCGCGTGGCGTTGCCGCCAGAGCTGTCGCTGCCGGCCGTGGGTCAGGGTGCCGTCGGCATCGAGTGCCGTCTGGACGATGCGCGCACCCGCGAGCTGCTCGCCCCGCTAAACCATGACGAAACCGCTACCCGCGTAAAAGCCGAGCGGGCGATGAATACCCGCCTCGAAGGAGGGTGTCAGGTGCCGATTGGCAGCTATGCTGAATTAACCGATGGTGAACTGTGGCTGCGTGCGCTGGTCGGCGCCCCGGATGGTTCACAGATGGTGCGCGGCGAACGTCGCGGCAAGCCGCAGGATGCCGAGCAGCTTGGCGTGTCGCTGGCGGAAGAGCTGCTGAATAACGGCGCGCGTGAAATTCTGGCCGAGGTCTATAACGGAGAACCCCCTGCATGAGTATTCTTGTCACCCGCCCTTCTCCCGCAGGAGAGCAGTTAGTGAGCCGTCTGCGCGCACTGGGGCAGGTGGCCTGGAGTTTTCCGCTGATTGAATTCTCCCCCGGTCGGGAGCTCTCTGCGCTCGCCGACCAGATGAATACCCTGCAGGAAGGCGACCTGCTGTTTGCGCTATCGCAGCATGCCGTGGAATTTGCCCACGCGCAGCTGCAACAGCAGGGCCTGGCCTGGCCTGTCGCTCCGCGCTATTTCGCGATTGGCCGCACAACGGCACTGGCGCTTCATACCGTAAGCGGCGCGGATGTTCGTTATCCGCTAGATCGGGAAATCAGCGAAGTCTTGCTACAATTACCTGAATTACAAACTATTGCCGGAAAGCGCGCGCTTATTTTGCGCGGCAACGGAGGCCGCGAACTGCTGGGCGAAACGCTGCGTGAACGCGGGGCTGACGTCACGTTTGTTGAGTGCTACCAGCGCTGTGGGAAACACTACGACGGCGCGGAAGAGGCCATGCGCTGGCACGCGCGCGGAATTAATACGCTGGTGGTCACCAGCGGTGAAATGTTACAACAGCTTTGGTCGCTGATACCGCTTTGGTATCGCGAAAACTGGTTACTCCGCTGTCGGCTTCTGGTCGTCAGTGAGCGTCTGGCGAACCTCGCCCGGGAACTGGGCTGGCAGGATATTCGGATCGCTGATAACGCCGACAACGATGCGCTGCTGCGCGCATTACAATAACTCTCAAATGGGAAGCCATAATGACGGAACACGAAAAATCCTCCGCCGTGGTTGAAGAGACCAGGGAGACTGTGGACATAACGCCACAGCCAGAGACGACTGAGAAAACCGCTGAGAAGAAAAACGGCAGCAATAAAACCAGCCTCGCTTTGAGCGCGATTGCCATCGCCATTGCGCTGGCAGCCGGCGTTGGCCTGTATGGTCTGGTGAAGCAACAGAGTGCTAACCAGACGGCCACCAGCGATACGCTGGTGAATCAGCTTACCTCCCTGCAAAAAGCGCAGGAAACGCAGAAAACCGAGCTGGAAGCGGTGATTAAGCAGCAGGCCGCCGCGCTAGCCGAGGCAAACAGTAAACAGGAAGAGCTGACCAAACAGCTGGGTGAAGTACAGCAGAAAGTCGCCACGATTTCCGGCACCGATGCCAAAACCTGGCTGCTCTCGCAGGCCGATTTCCTCGTAAAACTCGCCGGGCGTAAGCTGTGGAGCGATCAGGACGTGACCACCGCCGCCGCGCTGCTGAAAAGCGCCGATGCGAGCCTGGCAGACATGAACGATCCAAGCCTCATTACCGCACGTCGCGCGATTACCGAAGATATTGCCAGCCTCTCCGCCGTTTCGCAGGTGGATTACGACGGCATTATCCTCAAGGTGAACCAGCTTTCGAATCAAATTGATAACCTGCAGCTGGCGGATAATAACGACGACGACTCCCCGATGGATTCCGACGGTACCGAACTTTCCAGCTCCCTGAGCGAATGGCGCATAAACCTGCAGAAAAGCTGGCAGAACTTTATGGACAGCTTCATTACCATCCGTCGCCGCGACGAAACCGCCGTACCGCTCCTGGCGCCGAATCAGGATATCTATCTGCGCGAAAATATCCGTTCCCGCCTGCTGGTCGCGGCGCAGGCCGTGCCGCGCCATCAGGAAGAGACCTACAAACAGGCGCTGGATAACGTCTCAACGTGGGTGCGCGCCTACTACAACACCGATGATGCGACGACCACCGCCTTCCTCGAAGATATCGACAAGCTGAGCCAGCAGAACATCACCATGAACGTGCCGGATAAGCTGGCCAGCCAGCCGATTCTGGAGAAGCTGATGCAGACGCGCGTGCGTAACCTGCTGGCGCAGCCGGGCGTTCCGGCCGAGCAGACCGGCACAGCGCCAGCGCCTGAAAGCGCGCCACAGGGAGAGTAATGATGCTAAAAGTCCTTTTACTCTTCATTCTGCTGATCGCCGGGATCGTCCTGGGGCCGATGCTTGCGGGTCATCAGGGATACGTCCTGATCCAGACCGATAACTACAACATTGAAACCAGCGTAACGGGTCTGGCGATCGTTCTGATCCTCGGCGTCGTGGTACTGCTTGCCGTTGAATGGATCCTGCGCCGTATTTTCCGCACCGGTGCCCATACCCGCGGCTGGTTCGTAGGCCGTAAGCGCCGCCGCGCCCGTAAGCAAACGGAACAGGCGCTGCTGAAGCTGGCCGAAGGCGATTATCAGCAGGTTGAAAAGCTGATGTCGAAAAACGCCGATCACGCAGAACAGCCAGTGGTGAACTATCTTCTGGCAGCCGAAGCGGCCCAGCAGCGCGGTGATGAAGCCCGCGCTAACCAGCATCTGGAACGCGCGTCTGAACTGGCGTCTGGCGACCCGATCCCAGTGGAAATTACCCGCGTCCGCCTGCAGCTCGCGCGCAATGAGAACCACGCGGCGCGCCACGGCATTGACCGTCTGCTGGAAATCGCACCACGTCATCCGGAAGTCCTGCGCCTTGCGGAGCAGGCCTATATTCGTACCGGCGCGTGGGGCTCGCTGCTGGACATCATTCCGTCGATGGCGAAGGCCGAGGTGGGTGATGATGAACATCGTGATGAGCTTCAGCGTCTCGCATGGATTGGCCTGATGGATCAGGCGCGCGCCGACCTGGGCAGCGACGGTCTGAAAACCTGGTGGAAAAATCAGAGCCGGAAAACGCGCCAGCAGGTTCCTCTGCAGGTGGCTATGGCGGAACATCTTATTGAGTGTGACGATCATGACACCGCGCAGGAGATCCTCCTCGACGGCCTGAAGCGCCAGTACGACGATCGTCTGGTCATGGTGATCCCGCGCCTGAAAACCAATAACCCTGAGCAGGTCGAGAAAGTGCTGCGCCAGCAGATCAAAACCGTCGGTGACCGTCCGCTGCTGTGGAGTACGCTGGGCCAGTCGCTGATGAAGCACGGGGAATGGCAGGAGGCGAGCCTGGCCTTCCGTGCAGCGCTGAAACAGCGTCCGGACGCGTTTGACTACGCGTGGCTTGCCGATACGCTCGACAAACAGCATAAGCCAGAAGAGGCAGCCGCCATGCGGCGTGATGGGCTGTTATTGACGCTGCAAAATAACGGAACGCAGCAGTAATTCATCAGGAGGCCAGACGGCCTCCTTTTTTTATCACTGTTCTCCTGCTACATTCTTTACACCGACAGCCGCAAACGAACCCGCCAATGTAACGATATCTTTTCATTAACCTTTTTTCGCACATGCGCGATCTGCGCATGGACTAAATCGTTTCTGAAAGGAAAGCGTCATGAACTCGCTTTTATACGCGCTTATTGAAGCGCTGCGCTGCCATCGCTGGCTGCGCCTGCTTGCCTGTGCTTTTATCTTCTCTTCTCTGGGAAATGGGTTAACCCAGGTCGTCGTCTTCGGCCTGCTGTTAGCGTGGTCGGCCCCGCCAGCGCTGCTGACCCTCGCTTTTCTGTTCGCCACGGTGCCGGGGTTTATCGGCAGCATGCTCGGCGAAAGGCTGTGCTCGCGCTTTTCTCCGATATCCCTGCTGATATTGACCGAAGGACTGGGCTTACTTGCCCTGCTCTTTCCCCTGCTTGGCGTGGGTTATCATAGCGTTGCCGCGTTACTCGCCGTGCAATCCACCGAAGCGCTGCTCAGCGGGATGAGCTGGCCCGCCCTGACTTTACTCTTTAAGCGCGGACTCAGCGAAACGGAACTGCCTGCCGCCACCTGCCTGGAAAATGTGATTTTTGCGTCTCAGGTGTTATTAGGTACCGGGCTGGGCGTGGTGCTTTTTCAGAAGATACCCGTGCTCGCCTTGCTGGCCATTGATGCCATCAGCTTTCTCGGGTCGCTGGTCATGCTATGGCTGGCGGGAGGCCTGTTTACTTCGGCGTCACGCACCGGCCATGTGGAAAAGGGGGCTTCAGCGACATTGCGCTGGCAGACATTGACCGTTCGGCAGAAACGCAGCTTGCTCATTTTGCCGGCGCTGGCCGCCGTCGGGTCACCTGCGATGGCGCTTCTTCCGGCGCTGGCCCAGCAGCTCCGTCCTCAGGACGCGGCGGGCCTTGCTCTGCCTTTGCTTTTCGCGAGGAGTATGGGGCAGCTTTGCGGCCCTCTGCTGCTGCAAAGAGACAGCCTGGCGCGTTTTGCGGCTCATACGCCGCGACTGTTGCTTTGCCTCGGCATCTTTCTGGCCGCTTATGGAATGCTGCCGTTTATGGCCGGCTGGATAGGGTATGCGCTGGGGATGATCTTTGTCGCGCATCTGGCCTCAAACGTGCTTTTTGCGGCGGGTACGTTTGGCGTACTCAGTAATTTTCAGGCCGCGCAAACCGCTATAGCCAGCGGTAAAGCCTGGCGCTGGCAAACGCTCAGTGCCTCTCTTTTTACCGGAGTAGCAGCGATAGTGGCATCAGAGTTTGGCTCAGTACAGGCGCTTTATATGGTTTCGTCAGCGGCTCTGCTGATGGTTGCCCTCATCATGCGCTTTTATCGGGAATAAGACATAAAAAAACGCCTGCTATAAAAGCAGGCGTTAAAACAGGTCTGTAAGACAACATATTTGGTGCTTCACTCAACGTTATGTCCATGGTGTCTGATGAGGCCGAAGCGACATCTGTCAGTGGACGATAAGCACCGTAAATGGCTCTGCGTCATTCCTGAGTTTATGAGGCACTAAGGCGAACATAAGAGATGGAATGAGCATCTACGCGTATATTATTGCACGTAACGTGCCAGATTTACACGCAGAAGTTTTACATGGCGCAACATTTTAAGATAAAAGGAAATTATGCTGTTCAGCGGCATCTGACGCTTCACAACGTATCGGCAAAAGCATAAATATGTCGCCAGGAAGAGACAGCAAATTCCTTAAATAATTATTTCCTGTAATTTCAATTTGTTGTATGTCGCTGAATCGCGACAGTGATACAGAGCGCTGTCGGGGGATAACTACAGGGGAGAAAAGTTGCAGAAAACAAAAAACCCCGCCGAAGCGGGGTTCAAAATTGGTCGGCGAGAGAGGATTCGAACCTCCGACCCACTGGTCCCAAACCAGTTGCGCTACCAAGCTGCGCTACTCGCCGATGTACTGCTTTTTTGAATTTTTAGTTCAATTTATTAAAAAGTCGTGGTGCGAGGGGGGGGACTCGAACCCCCACATCCTAAGGACACTAACACCTGAAGCTAGCGCGTCTACCAATTCCGCCACCTTCGCAATTCACAACTCTTTCAATAATGGGGTGGCTAATGGGATTCGAACCCACGACAACTGGAATCACAATCCAGGGCTCTACCAACTGAGCTATAGCCACCACTGTATTCTTTCACGCGGTACTGACTACTTCTCAGACCACCGCAGCTCTAGCGCCGGGAACTAAAATGGCGCGCCCGACAGGATTCGAACCTGAGACCTCTGCCTCCGGAGGGCAGCGCTCTATCCAGCTGAGCTACGGGCGCTTAGCGCCGTTGCGGGGCTGGATATTACGTACCTCCGCCCCCGCTGTCTAGTGCTTTTTTGAAAAAAATGCGCGTTTGGTTATGGTTTGCACATTTTGCCGCTTATTCCTCCACTTTCTGCGTGGTGGCACGGCGACCCAGGCCAAGAAGCTTATACGCGGCCGTCACTGCCGCCAGGAAGATCAGCCCGACAAACAGCGACATGCGGGTATCTTCATTAAAGTACATTCCAATTAATACGCAAATCAGGAACGCCATCGTCAAATAGTTCGCATACGGGAACAGAATCGAGCGAAACGGATGGCTGGCGATCGCTTTTTTATGCGCATGGCGGAAACGCAGTTGGCTGATGAGGATAACAAACCACGGCACCATGCCCGGCAACACGCTGGCGCTGTAGACGTAAACAAACACGCGCTGTGGATTAGGAATGATGTAATTCAGGCAGGAACCAATCAGCAGGATGACAATGGAGACCGCTACGCCCGCTACCGGCACGCCAGCACGTGAGACTTTACTCATTGTCGCAGGCAGCTGGTTATTTTTCGAGAGCGCGTAGAGCATACGGCCACAGCTGTACATCCCGCTGTTACAGCCTGACAGCGCTGCCGTCAGAACCACAAAGTTGATGATACCCGCTGCTGCTGTAATTCCGATCTTCGCAAAGGTTAATACGAACGGACTCCCCGTCGTCCCGATTTCGTTCCACGGGAAGATGGTGACGATGACGAAGATCGCACCCACGTAGAAAATCAGGATACGCCATAGCACTTTGCCCACCGCACTACGCAGCGTGACCTGCGGGTTTTTCGCTTCACCGGCGGTAATCCCGATCAGCTCCACGCCCTGGTACGAGGCCACAACGATACACAGCGCCGTCAGGAAGCCCTTCCAGCCGCCGGCGAAGAAGCCGCCGTGTTCAGTCAGGTTGCCAAAGCCGATGGCGTGTCCGCCGTTGCCAAAGCCATAAAAAATCACGCCCAAACCAATAACAATCATCACGATGATGGTGGTCACTTTGATCATCGCAAACCAGAACTCGATTTCACCGTAAAGGCGCACGGCTGCAAGGTTTGCCAGGGCCACCAGCCCCACGG
The DNA here is from genome assembly GCA_011754535.1 of Enterobacter asburiae. Taxonomy (NCBI): domain Bacteria; kingdom Pseudomonadati; phylum Pseudomonadota; class Gammaproteobacteria; order Enterobacterales; family Enterobacteriaceae; genus Enterobacter; species Enterobacter asburiae. The sequence continues at coordinate 4,654,534 of JAAQVN010000001.1, forward strand.
CAATGAGAGCCGGTATCCACTGGGCCATGTCCGGGAACCAGAACTGGACGTAAACCCCTATCGCGGTGATTTCAGAGATGCCCACCGCCATCCACATAAACCAGTATGACCAGGCCGTCAGGTAACCAAAGAACGGGCTCATATACCGGTGTGCGTAAACGGCGAAGGAACCGGTCACCGGCTCCAGAAAGAGCATTTCACCCATTGAGCGCATGATGAAGAAAACAAACAGCCCGGCGATGATATACGCCAGTAATACGGAAGGGCCTGCCCATTTTAGGGTGCTTGCGGAGCCCATAAACAGGCCAACGCCGATAGTGCCGCCCAGCGCTATCAGTTCGATGTGACGAGCTTCCAGCCCACGCTGTAGCTCCGGTTGTTTCTCTGCCATAGATCCTCGATTGTGTTTGCTGTTTCCCGGCTTAATACCGGTTATTGTTTTTTAGGGGTACTAAAATACGGTGCGAATGGTTTCTTAAAATCGGCCAAATGGCAAACGATGCATTAAAAAAATGAATGCATTGCACAAAATATCAGCAGTTTTGCAGGCGAGTTGCAGCGCGAATAGCATATCGCGCTGCATTCTGATTACATTTTCCCGGTATAGTGCCAGGCGAGGTAGCGAAGCAGACGAATCTGTCGTTTAATGCGCGTCGGTTGCGATAGCAGGCGGTAAAGCCACTCCAGCCCCAGATTTTGCCAGACCTTTGGCGCACGCTTAACATGGCCGGTAAAGACGTCGTAGGTGCCGCCGACGCCCATGTAGAGGGCATCCGGACAGACCAGACGGCAGTCGCGCATCAGGATCTCCTGGCGCGGGGACCCCATCGCCACGGTGACGATTTTTGCCCCGCTGTCGCGCACGCGAGCAAACAAAGCCTGCTGGTCTTCAGGCTTGAAGTAACCATTCTGGCTGCCGACGATATTCACATTCCATTGACGACGCAGTTTCTCTTCGGTCTCGGCCAGCACTTCAGGCTTACCGCCAATCAGGAAGACTGGCGTACCTTCCGCGCCTGCGCGGGCCATAAGCTGCTCCCAGAGGTCGGCACCCGCCACGCGGGAAACATTAGCGTCAGGATACTTTTTACGGATAGAGCGGACCACGCTGATACCGTCCGCGTATTTAAATTCAGCCGCTTCAATCAGGCTTTTCACCTCGGCGTTATCTTCCACCGCCAGCATCTTTTCCGCGTTGATAGCAACCAGCGTACCGGATTTCATCTGCCCGTCGGCGAACAGAAAGTCCAGCGCGTGCTGCATGTCGCGCCAGCCAATAAGCTGCAGGCCACGAAGCGCATAGCGCGGTGCAGAAGTTTTATCAGTCATTACTTTCCCTACTCAGACTTGCGACAGCGTTGTGTTGCCCTGTTGCTCGCGCTTGTGCACAAGCCCTGCGCTGTCGAACAGCCAGTACAACAGTTTGGCCAGTAACAGGCAGATGCCAAAAACGACCATGAAGAACACCACGCGTGAAACGAACGAGTCCAGACCCTCGCGCGCCAGAACGATCATATTGAAAATGGCACCAAAGCAAAAACTGTGCAAAATAGCCGCCTTGTAGCGGTTGGTCTCTTCGTTACCACGCACGTAGAGCCAGTCGAACCACTTGATAATCAGCCCTACGACAAACGCGCCCGGCAGGATAAACCAGCCTCCTCCCATCACCACCAGGGAACCAATCAACGTTGGCGAGATCGCCAGGCCCGAATGGTTGTTGAGCACTTCCCAGGTAAAATAGTTCGCGGTGTTGAGCACCACACCAGGGCGGTCCGGCCACAGCCAGCTCGGGATAAAGACGTAGAAGTCGCGAACAATCGGCGCCAGCCCCTGGAAATCAATCTTGTCGTAGTTTTGCAGCAGCAATGCCAGATTTTCCCACGGCGAGAAGGTGTCGCGCGTCAGGTAGAGGAACGTGTAAAACGCCTCATCGCCCGCCACGTTCATCCCGTAGCGCTTCAGCGCCAGCCAGAACATCCCCACAATGCCAAACACGCCTGCCGCAACCAGCATCCACAGCGAGATCCAGCCGCGGATAATGCCGATAAACAGGAAGATAGCGAAAGCGATGATAATGTTGGCGCGCGTACCGCCCACAATCATGTAGGTCAGGATACCGAACGCAACGGTACTGACCAGGAAGAACAGCCACGCTTTGCTGTCCTGGCGCAGGAAGAAGATCACCAGCATCGCCGGGATGAAGAAATAGAAGAATCGCTTAAGCGCCACGCCTGAGACTTCGGCCGAAAAAATCTGGCTGTAGGAGTGGAGCTTAAACAGCAGGAAGCCGTTATGCATGAAGAAGATGCCAACGCTGACCAGGGCGATGGTCATGAGCATCACCCACGTCAGATGGGTCTCCACCCGGTTCATGGTAAAGAGCGCTCGACGCGGGGCGGCGGCCTGCGCTGGCCGCAGACGCGTTTTATAGGTGACGTAGTAAACCGCATAGAAGCAGGTCGCCGCCAGCAGGGCCTGGAGGAGAATCTCCGGCGGCGCGACGCTCACGTCAAAACGGAAGACCAGAATGCTGGTCAGCGGGAAGCCGAAAAAGAATGTCAGCAGAAACAGCAACGAGAAGAACACGTTAAAGTTGAAGCGCACGCGGCGGAACTCAAACCAGGTGAGCGTGGCGATAAACAGGGTGCTCAGAAGCCAGACAACCAGTAAGCCGCTGAATTGCAACTGACTCATGCGTTGTCTCCTGAAGCGATACGCAGCGCGCGGTGCCACGGCGTGAGGTAATTCGGGCTGAAAAAGTCGATGCTATTTTTATCCACCAGCGTGAGCTGGCGCTGTGCTTCACGCACCACTTCGACATTCAGCATGTCTGAGGTGAACAGCACCGGAATATGCTGCTCGGCCATGTCCTGCCAGAACGGGTTGTCGCGGTTGAGCACGCACGGTACACCCGCCTGAATCAGCAGGCACAGCGTACCAATACCCTGCTGGCGGGCAAAGATGAAATAGCCCAGATCGCATTTTCGCAGCAGCGCAAGATAGTCATCAAACTCCAGCTTTTCGCTGAGAATGTGCAGATTTCCTTCGCTGAATAACGCAAGCCCCTGCTGGCGAACCTCATCAATGTAGGCTTCGTTGTTGACCGGATAACCCATCGGCACCACCACGTTCACCGTGTCACCAAACTGCTGGTATACCGCCCGTAGCGCGGCCACATGTTCGTTACTGCGGTCGCCGGAATTCCCCACCAGGATCGTCAGCTTGCCTTCGCGAACCGCGTCATTCGCCATGGTGTTCAGCGCCGGGTCCATACGGGTTGGGAAATAGAGTAGCTCGCCGCGCACGTTCGGGTGCAGCTTCGCAAAATAATTCAGATCGCCGCGGGTGGCAAAAACGCGGCCCACCCTTCCCTGCGCCATGCGACGCAGGGGATAGAAAAGACGGAACTTCCAGCCGCGGGAAACTTCGTAGAGATCAGCTCCCCAGATATGCCAGCTGCACTGGGAGGGTTTAATTCCCCCGCTGAGCAGAGCCAGCCACAGGCCGGTATTGAACTGCCCGTGGAAAAAGAAACGTTGCTCACGATCCGCTTTGGCTTTGGCAATAACCGCCTTCGCCAGGGAAGCTTTATCCGGCCAGAAGGCGATAGTCAGCGCCGGAAACGCCGCGCTCAGGCCATTATCCTGACCTGCAACCATAAACTCGCGCGCATCAGGATTTCCTGATGCCAGCTCGTCGTTAAAGAACCGCAAAACGGTCTGGTTATGGTGTGGGATATCCGATCCCAGGATATGAATCAGTGCAGTCATGCGCGTTTACGCCACAATAAAAATACGCCGCAGCAGGCAGCGAAATAAACGATATAGGTTGCCATATAGGCCTGAGCCGCCCCCAGCGCACCGTGCGCGGGTATCAACCAGTGTGAAAATGCTGTCAGTAGCGCAAACTGGCTAATCTCCGCCAGGATATACAGCCGCAGCGAAGCTTTCGCAATCACCAGATAGCCGAAAACGTAAGCCCCCACTTTCAGCACATCGCCCACCAGTTGCCAGGCAAAGAGATCGCGCATGGCGGTAAACTTTGCGGAGAAAAGCAGCCAGATGGCAACATCGCGCAATAGCCAGACGGTCAAACTGGCCGCCGCCACAGCGGGTAATACGAAACGCAAGGAGCGGGAAATTTCGCGGGTAATCTCCTGCCGGGACGTCAGGCGCGATAAGGTTGGCAGCAAATAAACGCTAAAGGAAGCCGTTATAAACTGGAGGTAAGCGTCGGAAATACTGCTTACCCCTTGCCAGATCCCCACCTCATCCCAGCTGTAATGCGCCGCCAGCAGGTTTCGCATCATCACGTATGCCACTGGCAGCGTGACGGAAGTAATGAGCGCCATCAGGGTAAACTTACCCAGCTGGCTGACAAGCACCTTGTCCCATTGTGGTTTCAGGTAACTCAGAGGGATAACGCCCCGACGCATTAGCATAAATGCCGCAGGCACAACAACCAGCGCCGGGACCAGCGCAAGCCCCAGCAGTGCGCCTTCATAGCCGCCCAGGCGATAGCAGAAGTAATAGGCAATCACGCCGATGACGCTGCCCAGGATTAAGGCAAGCGCGTTCCCGGCAGCATCGCGAAAACCTTTCATCAGCGCCAGCAGCAGGTTAGCCCAGGCAATGCCCATCTGGACCAGCGCAACCAGACGCACCAGCCCCTGGTAATGGGTGTGCCCGAACAATCCCTGGCTGATGGGCGCCGCCGCCAGCAGAAACACAATCGCCAGCAGGGTCGAAAAGCCCGTCACCATCGCCGACGCGGTGCCCACTACCCTGCGAAGCTGGGCCGCATCATCATGATATTGAGCAACGTATTTGGTCACGCCGTTGAAGATTCCGGCACCGGCCAGCACACCAAGGACGGTGACAAGCTGGCGGAAGTTGCCCGCCAGCCCCACACCAGAGGGCCCAAATGAGACGGCCAGCAGCTTAACGACCAGCAGTCCGGCACCAATTTTTACAAGCGTGGACGCGGCGGTCCACACCGATGCTTTTGCCAGAGACATATCAGCTGAAATAGCTCAGAAGGGTATTGATCACCGTACGCTGGTTAACTGGTGCGAGGTTGTAGAACAGCGGCAAGCGAAGCAAACGCTCACTTTCTTTAGTAGTGTAACGATCTTCACCCGCGAACGTGCCAAATGCTTCTCCGGCCGGGCTGGAGTGCAGCGGGATATAGTGGAACACCGCCATAATTTCGGCCTCTTTCAGCCAGGCGATGAGCTGGCTGCGATCGTCGTTATCGCGCAGCTTGATGTAGAACATGTGGGCATTATGGACGCAATCGGCCGGAATGGTTGGCAACTCAATACGCCCGGCTTTGGCCAGAGGCTCCAGCGCGTCGTAATAGGTTTGCCACAGGGACAGGCGCTGGAGATTAATCCGCTCAGCCGCTTCCAGCTGCGCCCACAGGTATGCCGCCTGCAGATCCGCCATCAGATAGCTGGAGCCGATATCGCGCCAGGTGTACTTATCAACCTGACCGCGGAAGAACTGACTGCGGTTGGTGCCTTTTTCGCGGATCACTTCCGCACGCTCAACCAGGGCACGATCATTAATCAGCGTCGCACCGCCCTCACCGCCAGCGGTGTAGTTTTTCGTTTCGTGGAAGCTGAAGCAGCCAATGTGGCCGATCGTGCCCAGCGCGCGCCCCTTGTAGGTGGACATCACGCCCTGCGCGGCATCTTCAACCACAAACAGGTTGTGCTTTTTGGCGATCGCCATGATGGTGTCCATTTCACAGGCCACGCCCGCGTAGTGAACCGGCACAATCGCGCGCGTTTTATCGGTGATCGCCGCTTCAATCAGCGTCTCATCAATGTTCATGGTGTCCGGGCGGATATCCACAAAGACGATTTTCGCCCCGCGCAGGACAAAGGCGTTTGCCGTGGAGACGAAGGTATAGCTCGGCATGATCACTTCATCACCGGGCTGGATATCCAGCAACAGGGCCGCCATTTCCAGCGATGCCGTGCAGGACGGGGTCAGCAGCACCTTAGCGCTGCGAAAACGCTGCTCCATCCACTGCTGACAGCGACGGGTAAAACCGCCGTCACCGCAGAGTTTGCCGCTGCCCATGGCAGACTGCATATAGTCGAGCTCGGTTCCCACGACGGGTGGTGCGTTAAATGGAATCATCTTGTCACCTGTATAACCAGTAGGCGGTGGCGTCGATGTTGGCACCACTCGCAATATAACGTTTAAGCGCGGCGGTATTGCCCACCTGGGTCGCCACCCGCAGCGTCTCAACCTGCTGCTGCTGCGCCCAGTGCAGCGCCGCCTGCATGAGTTTCTCACCCATGCCGCGCCCGGCTAATAAGCCAATACGCGCCTCACGCGCGTTGAGCTTGCGCAGCGAGACAAATCCCTGAATCTGACCGTTCGCTGTACGGAAAACCAGGCAGACGTGGTCAAAGGTGCCTTTGACCGCATTCTCTACCCACTGGGCATAGAAACGTCCGCTATCGTCAGGGGCATACCAGGGCGTGCGAAAGCGGCTCTGCGCAAACGCCTGAGCCGCCATCTGGCGCAGCACAGGAATGTCCTGTTCCGTTGCAATTTCCGCGCCGGACACATCGTGCCGGGTAAGGGCAATGGAAAGGTCTACCTCACCCTCAACCAGCTGAAAACCACGCTGCTGGAGCGCGTCAAGCAGGTCGGCACGGTCCGCCGGGATCTTAGCCTGCACGCGCTGCCAGACGCTGAAGTCTACTTCCTGCAGGGCGGGCGCATTTTCGCACAAGCGGACTATCGCCGAGGGGCGGGCAAAAAATGTGCTTTCCCACTCAAGGGATTCAAGCACCCCGTGAAGTTCACTCAACGCCAGACGCCTTTCGTATCAACCACATACTGCTGACGTACGGCATCACCGGACGTCGCTTTAAACTCTTTATGATCCACCAGCAGCACCAGCACGTCCGCCGTCGCCAGCGCGTCATCGAGCGCCGTCAGCGTGCAATGCCCCGCCAGTTTTGCCGGCAGTTCATGAACATTTGGCTCGACCACCAGCGTTTCGCCCTTATGCCATTCGGCAATCATCTCGGCAATTTCCATCGCCGGGCTTTCGCGCAGATCATCAATGTTGGGTTTAAATGCCAGACCAAAGCAGGCAATTTTCAGCTCGCTGGCGCGCTTACCGCTCTCTGCCAGACAGTCCGCTACCGTCGCTTTAACCTGGTTGAGCACCCAGTGAGGTTTGCTGTCGTTCACTTCTCGCGCGGTGCGAATCAGACGCGCCTGCGCCGGGTTCTGCGCCACGATAAACCACGGGTCGACGGCGATACAGTGGCCGCCCACCCCCGGGCCAGGCTGGAGAATGTTGACGCGCGGATGGCGATTCGCCAGGCGGATTAACTCCCAAACGTTAATCCCCTGATCGGCGCAAATAAGCGACAGTTCGTTAGCAAAGGCGATGTTAACGTCACGGAAGCTGTTTTCAGTCAGCTTGCACATCTCGGCTGTGCGGGAGTTGGTCACTACACATTCGCCTTCCAGGAAAATCTTGTACAGCGCGCTGGCGCGTTCAGAACAGACCGGCGTCATGCCGCCAATGACGCGGTCGTTTTTAATCAGTTCGACCATCACCTGCCCCGGCAGCACGCGCTCCGGGCAGTAGGCGATGTTGATATCCGCCTGCTCGCCAGCCTGTTGCGGGAAGCGTAAATCAGGACGCGCTTCTGCAAGCCACTGTGCCATCTGCTCGGTGGCCCCCACCGGAGAGGTTGACTCCAGAATCACCAGCGCGCCTTTCTTCAGCACGGGGGCAATGGATTTTGCCGCCGCCTCGACATAGACCATATCGGGCTCGTGGTCGCCTTTAAAGGGCGTTGGAACGGCAATCAGGTAGGCATCCGCTTCCACTGGCGTCGTGCTGGCGCGCAGGAAGCCGCCATCAACCGCCTCTTTCACGACTCGGTCAAGATCGGGCTCTACAATATGAATTTCGCCACGATTAATGGTTTCTACCGCCCGTGCGTTGATATCCACACCGACAACCTGTTTTTGACGGGAGGCGAATGCCGCCGCCGTGGGCAGGCCAATATAGCCAAGGCCAATGACAGAGATAGTAGTAAAACTCATAGCGATACCCGATTGTGTTTAAGTGCATGCAAAATACGGCCACAAGCCTGCCCGTCTCCATACGGATTGTGGGCCCGGCTCATCGCCTGATACGCTTCATCGTCGTGCAGAAGGCGAGTGACCTCTTCGACGATGAGCTGTGCGTTGGTGCCGACCAGACGCACCGTCCCGGCTTTAACCGCTTCCGGACGTTCAGTGGTTTCACGCATCACCAGTACCGGCTTGCCAAGAGAGGGCGCTTCTTCCTGAATCCCACCCGAATCGGTGAGGATCAGCCAGGCGTGGTTCATCAGCCAGACAAACGGCATGTAGTCCTGCGGTTCAATCAGCAGGACGTTTTCGACGTGGCCCAGGATGCGGTTGACCGGCTCGCTGACGTTAGGGTTAAGGTGTACCGGATAGACAATTTGCACATCGTCGTTCTGCGCGGCGATTTCAGCCAGCGCGTGACAGATTTGCTCAAAACCCCGTCCAAAGCTTTCGCGACGGTGGCCAGTGACCAGAATGGTTTTTTTGCCGTTATTCAGGAACGGATAGCGGGCAGCGAGCTCTTTCTGCAGCTCGCCGTTTGCCAGCACGCGATCGCGTACCCAAATCAACGCATCAATGACCGTATTGCCGGTCACAAAAATGTTGTTATCGGCGACATTTTCACGCAGCAGATTCTGGCGAGAGTTCTCGGTTGGCGCAAAGTGGTACATCGCAAGATGGCCAGTGAGCGTACGGTTAGCCTCTTCCGGCCATGGAGAATAAAGATTGCCGGTGCGCAGGCCCGCTTCAACATGACCGACGGGAATACGCTGGTAAAACGCGGCCAGGCTTGTTGCCATCGTCGTCGTGGTATCGCCGTGCACCAGCACGACGTCGGGCTTGAATGACTCCAGGATAGGCTTGAGCTCTTGCAGAATGCGGCAGGTTATTTCCGTCAACCCTTGTCCCGGCTTCATAATATTGAGGTCGTAATCCGGGACGATGGAAAAGAGGGTTAGGACCTGATCGAGCATCTCACGGTGCTGGGCCGTGACGCAGACCTTCGCTTCAATATCAGGATCGCTGGCCAGCGCATGAACCAGAGGCGCCATCTTAATGGCCTCCGGCCTGGTGCCAAATACGGTAAGTACTTTCACATCGATTCTCTTCGATTAGGCGATGAAGGCCATAGCCTTCATCGTAGACGGCGATCTTAGTTTGTGCGACGACGCGTTAACGCCACGCCAGCGCCCGTCAATGCGCCCACAATCCCCCACATGATCATCAGGAATGCACGACGCGGACTATCGCGTTTTACAGGTTCTTCAGGCGTTCTCAAATAACGATAGGTCTGAAAACGCGGATCCAGGGAGGGGCCGACATTAAGCGTATTAAGCATCGCGCGATTTTGATCGTAGTCGAGGTCAAAATCAGGCCCAACGGCCTGCAGATTTTCCAGACGCGCCTGCAGCATTGGGCGACCAAGAAGGAACATTTCAGAATCAGGTAATTCATCAGCCGGAACGTTCGTCTCAGTGCGGGAAATGTTGTGCTGTTCCGCAATTTTCAGCGCCTGCTGAATGTTATGGACGCGGCGCGCAAAAATAGCGTTTGCCACCTCTTCCTGACGTTTGACCTGCGCCTTCATCTGGATAGTGCGGGCTGCCCAGGCACCTTTGAGCTCTTCATTGAGATGGCTTGCGGCACGCTGGCTGGCAAACGCGACGTACTGGCGCAACAGATTGTTGGCGTCCGGCGCGGTTTCGGCAATCAGCTTAACGCTGTCGTTGACGTTACGCAGCGCGTCGCCCGGCAAAAACTGAACATTGTTAATCAGATCGTCCAGCAGCGCGGCATCGGCTTTGGTGTTATCAACCCGACGCTGCTTGTAGTAATCCGTCTGGGACCAGAAATCCCGGCGCGTATCCCACGAGGCCAGCTGCATCACAAACTCTTTGTAGGCTTCATCCATAACGGAGGCCTGGTCTGGCGTGGCAAGGCTGGCTTTAAGATCCAGGTTTCGCAGGAATTGCTGCTGGGAATAGTACCCCCCGAGCATGTTAACCGTTGGTCTGTCCGTGATTGCCGTGGCGCTCCACTCCTGTTTTGCAAAGAATGTATAAGCCAGCGCTAACAGTGCGAACCCCACCGCCATCCCCGCAATCCAAAGTTTGCCTGCCCATAACACGCGAAACAAACCCCGAATATCCAGTTCATTCTCAGTTACCACTGATTTCGCTCCCGCCAACGGTTGAGTCATCATAGTCCCGGTTTTACTTAGTTAATGTTGTGTTTTTGCCACTGTTACGACGCATCCTGCGTTTAAGACGTTTAATGAATCGTGCCACCTTCCATGCGCGCTTAATGCAGTAGCCGTACAGGAAAAATGCTAGCAAGAATAATACCAACATTACCCACTCAGGAATAACATGAGAATATTCTGCAGCTACTCCGATCGCGGCCAGAATAGCGGCGGCAAGAGTAATCAGGACAAACGCCTGACGTGAAGTAAAACCGGCACGCATGATGAGGTGATGAATATGCTGACGATCGGGAGAGAAAGGACTCATCCCCTTACGCAGACGGCGGTACATAATCGCCACCATATCCATTAGCGGAATGGCGATAATCCACAGGGCGGTTACCGGACTGATTGGGTGAGTTTGACCTTGTGTGGTTTCCAGCAAAATCCAGATAACGGTAAAACCGATTAGCGTACTACCCGCATCCCCCATAAACACTTTATAGCGACGACCCAGCGCGCCAAGGTTTAAGAGGATATAAGGCAGGATGGCGGCAATCATGGCAAAACACCACATTGCCAGGCTGTACTGACCATCAAACCACAAAATAATGCCGATGGCAGCAAACGATACGGAAGACAATCCACCGAGCAGACCGTCGATACCATCCACCATATTGAAAGCATTAATCGCCGCCCAGACGGCAAAAAGCGTCAGGAAAAAGCCAAAGGGACCCAGAACCAATTCCCAGGGGCCAAACACATAGCCGAGGCTTCTCAGATACAGCCCACCGACTACCATCATAATCACGCCAATGGCCGCCTGAACGGTGGCGCGTATCTTTACCGCGATATCGAAGCGATCGTCCAGGGCCCCGATTAATACCAGGACGCCGGCACAGGCAATGTAGAGGGCGGCATGCGGAATATAATAATCAGCAATACCAAACGTGAAACATATCCCTGCGTATACAGAAATCCCGCCGACTAAAGGAATAAGTCCCTGATGGCGTTTACGAAAATTGGGTTTATCCACTAACCCTATTCTTTTTGCCACCTTGCGCGCGATGAACAAAAAACAGGTTGTGAATAAAAAAATGCTGATCAGTTCAGTAACGGCGGTGAATAGATTCACAATGGATTGCTCTCAACAAATGTTAGTCCCGGAAGTATAACCATGAAGCCATTACCTCAGAAGTAATAAAGATGGCTTCCTACAACTCCCTTTGTATATTTTTCAAACAATTATTACTTTGACTGTACAAACGGTCTTATTGTCGCACTGAGCGGTCAAAATTGGGAGTAGTTGGTACTAGCGTATAGTCCATAAAAGAAAAACGCCACGTAAAAACGTGGCGTTCGCTGGCTTTATTTACGTTACGAGCGCTTCATCATGTCGAAGAAGTCGTCGTTGGTTTTGGTCATCGCCAGTTTGTTAATGAGGAACTCCATCGCGTCAATTTCACCCATTGGATGGATGATTTTGCGCAGGATCCACATTTTCTGCAGCTCTTCCTGCGTGGTGAGCAGCTCTTCTTTACGGGTACCGGAACGGTTGTAGTCGATAGCCGGGAAGACGCGTTTTTCAGCGATCTTACGAGAAAGGTGCAGTTCCATGTTACCTGTACCTTTAAATTCTTCGTAAATCACTTCGTCCATTTTAGAACCGGTATCGATCAGCGCCGTTGCGATGATGGTCAGGCTGCCGCCCTCTTCCACGTTACGTGCGGCACCGAAGAAGCGCTTCGGACGATGCAGGGCGTTAGCATCCACACCACCGGTCAGCACTTTACCGGAAGCTGGCACCACGGTGTTGTAAGCGCGCGCCAGACGGGTGATAGAGTCGAGCAGGATGATCACGTCTTTCTTGTGCTCAACCAGGCGTTTAGCCTTCTCGATAACCATTTCCGCAACCTGAACGTGGCGAGATGCTGGCTCGTCAAAGGTAGAAGCAACCACTTCACCTTTAACCAGACGCTGCATCTCGGTTACTTCTTCCGGACGTTCGTCAATCAGTAGCACCATCAGCACGCAGTCTGGGTGGTTATAGGCGATGCTCTGCGCGATGTTCTGCAGCAGCATGGTTTTACCCGCTTTCGGCGGCGCCACAATCAGACCACGCTGGCCACGACCGATTGGCGATGCCAAATCCAGAACACGCGCGGTTAAGTCTTCGGTAGAACCGTTACCACGCTCCATGCGCAGGCGAGAGTTCGCGTGCAGCGGCGTTAAGTTCTCAAAGAGGATCTTATTACGCGAGTTTTCCGGCTTATCGAAGTTAACTTCATTGACTTTCAACAGCGCAAAGTAGCGTTCACCCTCTTTAGGAGGACGAATCTTACCTGAAATGGTGTCACCAGTGCGGAGGTTGAAACGGCGGATTTGGCTGGGGGATACGTAGATGTCATCAGGGCCGGCGAGGTAGGAGCTGTCTGCAGAGCGGAGGAAACCAAATCCGTCTTGCAATATCTCCAGCACACCGTCGCCAAAGATATCTTCGCCACTCTTAGCGTGCTGCTTCAGGATGGCGAAAATGATGTCCTGCTTGCGCATACGAGCCTGGTTTTCCAGCCCCATATTTTCGCCGAGAGTGATCAGCTCAGAAACCGGCGTATTCTTTAATTCGGTAAGATTCATAATGGTGTGGGTTCTTAAACTCGGGGTGATTCTCGAACTTAATGTTGTGAATGGTATGGCAGGGTCATCCATGCCTGTTTAGCGGCCATCACCTCATGTCTGTTCGCTGTCTGGTCACAGGGAAAGAACGCAGAACTGAAACGACAAGACGGATTGAGTGACAAGCCCGGAATTTAGCCACTTCACGCATTGTTCATGTCAACAACGGGAAGTATCGGGTAAAACAAGATTCAAACAACAGATATGTTTAAAACGAAGTCATAGCTAACTTAGCACGACTTCAGCCGGGCGTCCAGAGTTCCACATCATTTAGCCGGGGGCTCTGGACGCACAGCGGAGAAACCTTACGCCAGGTTAGCGTCCAGGAACTCTTTCAGCTGACCTTTGGACAGCGCGCCCACTTTGGTCGCCGCCACTTCGCCGTTTTTGAACAGCAGAAGGGTCGGGATGCCACGGATACCGTATTTTGGTGCGGTACCCGGGTTCTGGTCGATGTTCAGCTTGGCAACCGTCAGTTTGCCCTGATATTCGTCAGCGATCTCATCCAGAATCGGGGCGATCATTTTGCAAGGACCACACCATTCAGCCCAGAAATCGACGAGGATCAGCCCGTCAGCCTTAAGTACGTCCGTGTCAAAACTGTCGTCAGTCAGGTGAATAATTTTATCGCTCATATATAACTCCACAGGAATAAGCCTGGTACGTTGGTTTTGTCTCCACCAACGACGTGTTGATGTCGCATTAACCAACTAAAGGTTGACTTTATTTCACCGGATACGCTTTCGTAAAGCAATAGTAAGCTGATATTCTACCACACTATGAGCAAAACACATTTAACAGAACAGAAGTTTTCCGACTTCGCCCTGCACCCGAAGGTGATTGAAGCCCTTGAAAATAAAGGGTTTCATAACTGCACGCCCATTCAGGCTCTCGCCCTGCCGCTGACGCTGGCCGGTCGCGATGTTGCAGGGCAGGCGCAAACCGGTACCGGCAAAACGATGGCGTTCTTAACGTCAACGTTCCATTATTTACTTTCTCACCCAGCGATTGCAGACCGCAAAGTTAACCAGCCGCGCGCGCTAATTATGGCCCCGACGCGAGAACTGGCGGTACAGATCCATGCAGACGCTGAGCCTCTGGCGCAGGCCACCGGCCTGAAGCTTGGCCTGGCCTATGGCGGCGACGGCTACGATAAGCAGCTGAAAGTGCTGGAAAGCGGCGTGGATATCCTGATCGGTACCACCGGCCGTCTTATCGACTACGCCAAACAGAATCACATTAACCTCGGCGCAATCCAGGTTGTGGTGCTCGATGAAGCTGACCGTATGTACGATCTGGGCTTCATTAAAGACATCCGCTGGCTGTTCCGCCGTATGCCGCCGGCCAACCAGCGCCTGAACATGCTGTTCTCTGCAACCCTCTCCTACCGCGTTCGCGAGCTGGCGTTCGAGCAGATGAACAATGCGGAATATGTGGAAGTGGAACCTGAGCAGAAAACGGGTCACCGCATTAAAGAAGAGCTCTTCTATCCTTCCAATGAAGAGAAAATGCGTCTGCTGCAAACGCTGATTGAAGAAGAGTGGCCCGATCGCGCCATTATCTTCGCGAACACTAAACACCGCTGTGAAGACATCTGGGGCCATCTGGCTGCCGATGGTCATCGTGTTGGCCTGTTGACCGGCGACGTGGCGCAGAAAAAACGCCTGCGTATTCTGGAAGAGTTCACCCGTGGCGATCTCGATATTCTGGTCGCAACCGACGTGGCGGCACGTGGTTTACACATTCCGGCCGTGACGCACGTCTTTAACTACGATCTGCCAGACGACTGCGAAGACTACGTACACCGTATCGGTCGTACCGGTCGTGCGGGCGCAAGCGGTCACTCGATTAGCCTTGCGTGTGAAGAGTATGCGCTGAATCTTCCAGCCATTGAGACCTACATCGGTCACTCTATCCCGCAGAGCAAATACAATCCGGAAGCGCTGTTAAGCGAACTGCCGCCGCCTAAGCGTCTTACCCGCCCGCGCTCCGGCAATGGTCCGCGTCGTTCAGGCGGCGCACCGCGTAATCGTCGTCGTTCAGGTTAAGAAAATATGCTCAGCTCCACCTCGCTCTATGCGGCAATTGATCTCGGTTCGAATAGTTTTCATATGCTGGTTGTGCGTGAGGTGGCGGGAAGCATACAAACGCTGACGCGCATTAAGCGCAAGGTCCGCCTCGCGGCGGGCCTGAGCAGCGATAATCACCTCTCCCCTGAAGCCATGGAACGTGGCTGGCAGTGTCTGCGCCTCTTTGCTGAGCGTTTGCAGGATATCCCGCATGCCCAAATCACCGTCGTCGCCACAGCGACGCTCCGACTGGCGGTTAACGCCGTAGATTTTATTGCCAAAGCGCAGGAAATTCTGGGGTGTCCGGTTCAGGTTATCAGCGGCGAAGAAGAAGCACGCCTGATCTACCAGGGCGTTGCCCACACCACCGGGGGTGACGATCGCCGCCTGGTGGTGGATATCGGCGGTGCCAGTACCGAGCTGGTCACCGGCACCGGCGCGCAGGCCACGTCACTGTTCAGCCTGTCGATGGGCTGCGTGACCTGGCTTGAGCGCTACTTTACCGATCGGAACCTGGGGAAAGAGAATTTCGACGAGGCAGAAAACGCCGCGCGCGAAGTGTTACGCCCGGTGATGGACGAACTGCGCTATCACGGCTGGAAAGTCTGCGTGGGTGCCTCAGGTACCGTGCAGGCCCTGCAGGAAATCATGATGGCGCAGGGAATGGACGAGCGAATTACGCTTGCCAAACTTCAGCAGCTTAAACAGCGTGCCATTCAGTGCGGACGCCTGGAAGAGCTGGAAATTGAAGGCCTGACGCTGGAACGTGCCCTGGTTTTCCCGAGCGGGTTGGCCATTCTGATTGCCATATTCACCGAACTGAATATCCAGTGTATGACCCTGGCCGGCGGCGCGCTGCGCGAAGGTCTGGTCTACGGGATGCTGCATCTGTCGGTGGATCAGGACATCCGCAACCGTACTCTGCGCAACGTGCAGCGCCGTTTTCTGGTTGATATCGATCAGGCAGGCCGCGTATCGCAACTGGCATCACGCTTTGCCGACCAGGTCGCTAACGCCTGGGATCTTGATCATCTGAGCCGCGATTTATTGCTGAGCGCCTGTGCGCTGCACGAGGTGGGGCTAAGCATTGATTTTAAGCAGGCACCTGCTCACGCAGCGTATCTGGTGCGCAACCTGGATTTGCCGGGCTACACGCCTGCACAGAAAAAGCTGCTGGCAACGCTGCTGCTAAACCAAACCAATGCCGTAGACCTCTCCTCTTTGCATCAGCAAAACGCCGTACCGCCGCGCGTGGCCGAGCATCTGTGCCGCCTGCTGCGTCTGGCGATCCTGTTTGCCAGCCGCCGCCGCGATGATTTGCTGCCTGCCATTAATCTGCTAGCCGATGATGAAAAGCTGACGCTGACGCTGCCAGAAAACTGGATTGATAATCACCCGCTTGGGGCAGAGATGATCGAGCAGGAGTGCCAGTGGCAGAGCTATGTGCACTGGGTACTCGAGGTGAAGTAATACGCTGAACATTGCCGGGTGGTGGCTTCGCCTTACCCGGCCTTGTATTATCCTTTCTCTTTGGCTTTTGCCAGCATGGCGCGGATGTTTGCCACGTTAGCCTGCCCCTTGTGCATCCGCTCTTCTGCGGTAATCACCTTGCGCTCCTGTTCCCAGATCAGGTCATCTTGCGGCAATTCCAGCAGGAAACGGCTCGGTTCCGGGCGGACGAGTTCACCGTACTGGCGGCGCTCTTTACAAAGCGTGAACGTCAGCTCCTTCTGCGCACGGGTGATCCCCACGTAGGCCAGGCGGCGCTCCTCGTCGACGTTATCTTCATCAATGCTGCTCTGGTGCGGCAACAGTCCCTCTTCCATGCCGACCAGATACACATACGGGAACTCAAGCCCTTTTGACGCATGTAGCGTCATAAGCTGAACCTGATCGGCCTCTTCTTCGCTCTCGCCGCGCTCCATCATATCGCGCAGGGTAAAGCGAGTGACCACCTGCGTCAGTGTCATCGGCTCGTCGATTTCAGAGCCCTCCAGCATTTCGGTCATCCAGCTGAAAAGCTGGTTAACGTTTTTCATCCGCATCTCAGCGGCTTTCGGGCTGGCGGAGGTTTCGTACAGCCAGGATTCATAGTCGATGCCGTGGATCAGATCGCGTACGGCTGCCACAGGCTCGCGCTCTGCCAGCCGCTGTACTTCGCCAAGCCAGTGAGTGAAGCGGGTTAAATTATCATACCCGCGCCCCGTCAGCGTCTGGCTCAGGCCCATATCAAAGCTGGCGGTAAACAGGTTTTTATTGCGGGTCATCGCCCACTCGCCGAGCTTTTGCAGCGTTGCCGGTCCAATCTCTCGCTTCGGTGTATTCACGATGCGCAAAAACGCGCTGTCATCATCCGGATTAGTGAGCACGCGCAGATAGGCCAGCAGATCTTTGATCTCTGGACGCGAGAAGAACGAGGTGCCGCCCGAGATCTTGTACGGAATGCGGTTCTGCATCAGCATCTTTTCAAAGACGCGCGACTGGTGATTGCCGCGATAAAGGATAGCGTAATCTTTATATTCGGTTTTATTGACGAAGTGGTGAGCGATGAGTTCGCCCGTCACGCGCTCCGCTTCATGATCCTCATTGTTGGCGCTGAGCACTTTCAGCTCCGTGCCGTAGCCCAGTTCGGAGAAGAGACGCTTCTCAAAAACGTGCGGGTTATTGGCAATCAGGATGTTTGCTGCCTTCAGGATACGCCCGGAGGAGCGGTAGTTCTGCTCCAGCTTAATCACCTGCAGGGCGGGGAAATCTTTGCTCAACAGCACCAGGTTTTGTGGGCGCGCGCCGCGCCAGGAGTAAATTGACTGGTCATCATCGCCTACCACGGTGAAACGCGCGCGCTGCCCCACCAGCAGCTTCACCAGCTCGTACTGGCTGGTGTTGGTGTCCTGATATTCATCCACCAGCAGGTAGCGGATTTTATTCTGCCAGCGCTCGCGCACTTCTTCATTGCGCTGCAGCAGCAGCGTGGGCAGCAGGATAAGGTCATCAAAGTCCAGCACGTTGCACGCTTTCATATGTGCATCGTACAGACCGTAGCAGTGGGCGAAGATCCGATCCCGTTCACCTTTAGCGATCGCCGCGGCCTGGGCCGGGGTCATCAGATCGTTTTTCCAGTTCGAGATCGTCGAGATCAGCTGCTGCAACAGCACCTTATCATCTTCGATCAGCCCCTCAGTAAGCTCTTTAAGCAACGCCACCTGGTCGGTATCGTCAAAAAGCGAGAAATTAGACTTCATTCCCAGCGCCGCATACTCGCGTTTGATGATATCCAGCCCCAGCGTGTGGAAGGTGGAGATCATTAGCCCGCGCGCCTCTTTGCGCCCCAGCGTCTGGCCGACGCGCTCTTTCATCTCGCGCGCCGCTTTATTGGTAAAGGTGACCGCCGCAATGTGGCGCGCCTGGTAGCCGCAGCCGCGGATCAGGTGCGCAATCTTGTTGGTGATGACGCGCGTTTTACCGGATCCTGCGCCCGCCAGTACCAGACACGGTCCGGTGACAAATTCGACGGCTTGTTGTTGTCCGGGGTTTAAACGCATAAATGATCGCTCAATGAAAGTCAGGAGGGGAGAATAACAGCGTGGTAGTATAGCGAGCCTAATCCATACCA
Source organism: Enterobacter asburiae (assembly GCA_011754535.1). NCBI lineage: Bacteria > Pseudomonadati > Pseudomonadota > Gammaproteobacteria > Enterobacterales > Enterobacteriaceae > Enterobacter > Enterobacter asburiae. The sequence goes on from JAAQVN010000001.1 coordinate 4,673,194, forward strand.
CTCAAGGCACGATCATGGCAAAAACAGCAGCAGCACTGCATATCCTTGTTAAAGAAGAGAAACTGGCTCTGGATCTTCTGGAGCAGATTAAAAACGGTGCCGACTTCGGCAAGCTGGCGAAGAAGCACTCTATTTGTCCGTCAGGCAAGCGTGGCGGCGATTTAGGTGAATTCCGTCAGGGTCAGATGGTTCCGGCGTTCGATAAAGTGGTTTTCTCCTGCCCGGTGCTGGAGCCAACCGGTCCGCTGCATACCCAGTTCGGTTATCACATCATTAAAGTGCTGTATCGGAAATAAACAGCAAGGCCTTCTCTTAGAGAAGGCCTTTAATGTTTGCACCCTCTCCCCGTGGGAGAGGGTCGGGGTGAGGGCATCAGCCCGCACCTGGTGTTAACCTGCTACCGCGATACGTTTCATATCGGTCATGTAGCCACGCAGTTTGTGGCCCACTTTCTCGATCTGGTGGCTGCGAATGGCTTCGTTTACGTCACGGAGCTGCGCGTTGTCTACCGCACCTTCCGCAATCGCTTTGCCCAGATCACCCGTCTGCAGGGTGGTCATGAACTCTTTCAGCAGCGGTACGCAGGCGTAAGAGAACAGGTAGTTACCGTATTCTGCGGTATCAGAGATAACCACGTTCATTTCGTACAGACGCTTACGGGCGATGGTGTTCGCAATCAGCGGCAGCTCGTGCAGAGATTCATAGTACGCAGACTCTTCGATGATGCCAGAATCCACCATGGTTTCGAACGCCAGCTCAACGCCTGCTTTCACCATCGCGATCATCAGTACGCCTTTATCGAAGTACTCCTGCTCGCCGATTTTACCTTCATACTGCGGCGCGGTTTCGAACGCGGTTTTACCGGTCTCTTCACGCCAGGTCAGCAGTTTCTTGTCGTCGTTCGCCCAGTCCGCCATCATGCCGGAAGAGAACTCGCCGGAGATGATGTCATCCATGTGTTTCTGGAACAGCGGCGCCATGATGGTTTTCAGCTGCTCAGAGAGTGCAAACGCGCGCAGTTTGGCCGGGTTGGACAGGCGGTCCATCATCAGCGTAATCCCGCCCTGCTTCAGCGCTTCGGTGATAGTTTCCCAGCCGAACTGAATCAGTTTTTCCGCATAGGCCGGGTCGGTACCTTCTTCCACCAGCTTGTCGAAGCAGAGCAGAGAACCGGCCTGCAGCATGCCGCACAGAATGGTCTGCTCGCCCATCAGGTCAGATTTCACTTCGGCAACGAAGGAGGATTCCAGAACGCCCGCACGGTGGCCGCCGGTCGCTGCAGCCCACGCTTTGGCAATCGCCATGCCTTCGCCTTTCGGATCGTTTTCAGGGTGAACCGCGATAAGCGTCGGTACGCCGAAGCCACGCTTGTACTCTTCGCGTACTTCCGTACCCGGGCACTTCGGCGCCACCATCACTACGGTGATGTCTTTACGGATCTGCTCGCCCACTTCAACGATGTTGAAGCCGTGGGAGTAGCCCAGCGCGGCGCCGTCTTTCATCAGCGGCTGTACGGAGCGCACTACGTCTGAGTGCTGCTTGTCTGGCGTCAGGTTAACAACCAGATCCGCCTGCGGGATCAGCTCTTCGTAGGTACCCACTTTGAAGCCGTTTTCGGTCGCTTTACGCCATGAAGCGCGCTTCTCGGCAATCGCTTCTTTACGCAGGGCGTAGGAGATATCCAGACCGGAGTCACGCATGTTCAGGCCCTGGTTCAGGCCCTGTGCGCCACAGCCGACGATGACCACTTTTTTACCCTGAAGGTAGCTCGCGCCATCGGCAAATTCGTCACGCGCCATGAAGCGGCATTTGCCCAGCTGCGCCAGCTGCTGGCGCAAGTTCAGTGTATTAAAGTAGTTAGCCATGGGTGATACCTCGTGATGTTGTGTGTCTTATAGTTCGGTTCGCGTTTCAGCGAGAATGCACCCACATTACAACAGGAAATTTATTGCGGAAATTGATATATTCACAACGTCATATTGCAATTTTTGCAATGTAAAAAGAGGGAGTGGAATCGGTGGATTTACGCGATCTAAAAATGTTCCTGCACCTGGCGGAAAGCCGCCATTTTGGCCGCAGCGCCCGGGCGATGCACGTCAGCCCCTCCACGCTTTCGCGCCAGATCCAACGCCTTGAGGAAGACCTCGGCCAGCCGCTGTTCGTACGCGATAACCGTACTGTCACCCTAACGGAAGCGGGAGAAGAGCTGCGCATTTTTGCCCAGCAGACGCTGTTGCAGTACCAGCAGCTGCGGCACGCCATCGATCAGCAGGGGCCATCGCTCTCCGGCGAACTGCATATTTTCTGCTCCGTGACCGCCGCCTATAGCCATCTGCCACCCATTCTCGACCGCTTCCGCGCAGCCCATCCGTCGGTTGAGATTAAGCTCACCACCGGCGACGCCGCCGACGCCATGGAAAAAGTGGTGACGGGCGAAGCGGATCTCGCCATCGCCGGGAAACCCGAAACCCTGCCGGGGGCAGTGGCGTTCTCGATGCTGGAGAATCTGGCGGTGGTACTGATTGCCCCGGCGCTGCCCTGCCCGGTACGTAACCAGGTCTCAGTGGAAAAACCGGACTGGTCCACGGTGCCGTTTATCATGGCCGATCAAGGGCCGGTGCGTCGCCGCATCGAGCTGTGGTTCCGCCGTCAGAAAATCAGCAATCCGTCGATATACGCTACCGTCAGCGGTCATGAGGCGATGGTGTCAATGGTGGCGCTCGGCTGCGGCGTAGCGCTGCTGCCGGAAGTGGTGCTGGAAAACAGCCCGGAACCAGTGCGCAATCGCGTGATGATTCTGGAACGCAGCGATGAGAAAACACCGTTCGAGCTTGGCGTGTGCGCACAAAAAAAGCGGCTGCATGAGCCGCTTATTGATGCGTTCTGGAAGATATTGCCGAACCACTAGCCCGCCAGAAAGAACCTGAACGCCGGGTTATGGGTTTCGTCGTGGCACTCATAACCCAGCTCGTTCAGCCGCGTTTCGAAATCCGGCTCGTGCTCGCCCAGTTCGAACGCCGCCAGCACGCGGCCGTAGTCGGTGCCGTGGCTGCGGTAGTGGAACAGAGAGATGTTCCAGTGCGTGCCCAGCGTGTGCAGGAACTTGAGCAGCGCGCCCGGCGATTCCGGGAATTCGAAGCTGAACAGGCGTTCCTGGAGTGGCTTCGATGGACGCCCGCCGACCATGTAGCGCACGTGCAGCTTCGCCATCTCGTCGTCAGAAAGATCGACCACGCTGTAGCCGCCGTTATGCAGCAGGCTAAGGATCTCTTTGCGCTCCTCCACGCCACGGCTCAGACGCACGCCAACAAAAATGCAGGCGTCTTTGGCATCGGCAAAGCGGTAGTTGAACTCCGTCACCGAACGACCGCCCAGCAACTGGCAGAACTTGAGGAAGCTGCCCTTCTCTTCCGGAATCGTCACCGCCAGCAGCGCTTCCCGCTGTTCGCCCAGCTCGCAGCGCTCGGAAACGTAGCGCAAGCCGTGGAAGTTCACGTTCGCACCAGACAGCACGTGCGCCAGCCGCTCGCCGCGAATGTTGTGCTGCGCGATGTATTTTTTCATCCCCGCCAGCGCCAGCGCGCCGGACGGTTCCGCCACAGCACGCACGTCCTCGAACAGATCCTTCATCGCCGCGCAGATCGCGTCGCTGTCTACCGTGACGATATCATCGAGATATTCCTGGCACAGGCGGAAGGTTTCGTCGCCAATGCGCTTCACCGCCACGCCCTCGGCAAACAGCCCGACGCGCGGCAGGTCGACCGGATGGCCGGCATCCAGCGCCGCCTTCAGGCAGGCAGAGTCTTCCGCTTCAACGGCGATGACTTTGATCTGCGGCATCAGCTGTTTGATCAGCACAGCGACGCCCGCGGCTAACCCGCCGCCTCCAACCGGGACGAATACGCGGTCGAGATGGGCATCCTGCTGCAGCAGTTCAAGCGCCAGCGTGCCCTGCCCGGCAATCACCATCGGGTGGTCGAACGGCGGCACCCAGGTAAAACCCTGCTGCTGCGCCAGCTCGATCGCTTTGGCTTTCGCTTCGTCAAAATTGGCACCGTGGAGCAGTACTTCCCCGCCGAAACCGCGGACCGCGTCGACTTTGATGTCTGCGGTAGCGACCGGCATCACGATCAGCGCTTTCAGACCTAAACGGGCCGAAGAGAAAGCTACACCCTGCGCGTGGTTGCCCGCCGACGCGGTAATCACGCCGCGCGCTTTCTGCTCGTCGGTCAGCCCGGCCATCATCGCGTAGGCGCCGCGCAGCTTGAAGCTATGCACCGGCTGACGGTCTTCGCGCTTGACCAGGATAACGTTGTCGAGGCGCGAAGAGAGTTTTTCCATTTTCTGCAGGGGCGTGACCTGCACGGCTTCATAGACCGGCGCGCGTAGCACCGCTCTCAGGTATTCCGCCCCCTCGGGGGCGGCGGATAAGGGTTGAGACTCGGCCATCATTAGCCCCCAAGTTTAGATTTATCGCGCACCGCGCCTTTATCCGCACTGGTGGCAAGGCTCGCGTAAGCGCGCAGGGCGAAGGAGACTTCACGCTGGCGATCTTTTGGCGTCCAGGCTTTGTCGCCGCGGGCTTCCTGCGCTTCACGGCGGGCCGCAATCTCCTGGTCGCTCAGCTTGAGCTGAATGCCGCGATTCGGAATGTCGATTTCGATCAGGTCACCGTCTTCGATGATGGCGATGTTGCCGCCGCTTGCCGCTTCCGGCGAGACGTGGCCGATGGAGAGGCCGGAGGTGCCGCCGGAGAAACGCCCGTCGGTGATCAACGCACACGCCTTACCGAGTCCCATGGATTTCAGGAAGGTGGTTGGGTAGAGCATCTCCTGCATGCCCGGACCGCCTTTCGGCCCTTCGTAACGAATGACAACCACGTCGCCTTCCACCACTTTGCCGCCGAGAATCGCGTCTACCGCTTCATCCTGGCTTTCGTACACTTTCGCCGGACCGGTGAATTTCAGGATGCTGTCGTCCACGCCTGCGGTTTTCACGATGCAGCCGTTTTCCGCAAAGTTACCGTACAGCACGGCCAGACCGCCGTCTTTGCTGTAGGCATGCTCCAGCGAGCGGATGCAGCCTTCGGCACGATCATCGTCCAGGGTATCCCAACGGCAATCCTGCGAGAACGCCTGCGTGGTGCGAATACCGGCAGGGCCAGCGCGGAACATCTTTTTCACCGCGTCGTCTTTGGTCAGCATCACGTCGTACTGGTCCAGCGACTCCGGCAGCGTCAGGCCGAGCACGTTTTTCACTTCACGGTTCAGCAGCCCGGCGCGATCCAGCTCGCCGAGGATACCGATGACGCCACCGGCACGGTGCACGTCTTCCATATGATACTTCTGGGTACTCGGCGCGACTTTACACAGCTGCGGCACTTTACGGGACAGCTTGTCGATGTCGCTCATGGTGAAGTCGATTTCGGCTTCCTGCGCGGCGGCCAGCAGGTGCAGAACGGTGTTGGTAGAGCCACCCATCGCGATATCCAGCGTCATAGCGTTCTCGAACGCGGCTTTGCTGGCGATGCTGCGCGGCAGCGCGCTGGCGTCGTCCTGCTCGTAGTAGCGTTTGGTCAGCTCAACGATGCGCTTACCGGCATTAAGGAACAGCTGCTTACGGTCGGCGTGGGTCGCCAGCAGCGAGCCGTTGCCCGGCTGAGAGAGGCCCAGCGCTTCGGTCAGGCAGTTCATGGAGTTAGCGGTGAACATCCCGGAACAGGAGCCGCAGGTCGGACACGCGGAGCGCTCTACCTGGTCACTCTGCTCGTCAGAGACTTTCGGGTCCGCGCCCTGGATCATCGCATCGACCAGGTCGAGCTTGATGATTTTGTCGGAGAGCTTGGTTTTCCCCGCTTCCATCGGGCCGCCGGAGACGAAAATCACCGGAATGTTCAGGCGCAGGGAGGCCATCAGCATCCCCGGGGTGATTTTGTCGCAGTTGGAGATGCAGACCATCGCATCGGCGCAGTGGGCGTTAACCATGTACTCAACCGAGTCGGCGATCAGCTCGCGCGACGGCAGTGAATACAGCATGCCCCCGTGCCCCATCGCAATACCGTCATCCACCGCAATGGTGTTGAACTCTTTCGCCACGCCGCCTGAGGCTTCGATTTGCTCGGCAACCAGTTTGCCGAGATCGCGCAGGTGCACGTGGCCCGGTACGAACTGGGTGAAGGAGTTCACCACGGCGATAATCGGCTTGCCGAAATCGGCGTCGGTCATTCCGGTGGCGCGCCACAGCGCGCGGGCTCCCGCCATATTACGGCCGTGGGTGGTGGTGGCTGAACGATACTTAGGCATGCTTTATTGACTCCCGTCTGACTATTTAATGGGACGGTGCGTGCCGTCCCAAATTTATGCTTAGTGATTAACCTGATCTAACCAGCCGTATTTATCTTCTGTTTCGCCGGTGAAGAGGCCAAAGAACGCTTGCTGAATGCGCTTGGTGACCGGGCCACAGCGGCCTTCGCCCACCTGGATACCGTCTACGCTGCGCACCGGCGTGATTTCAGCTGCCGTACCGGACATGAACACTTCATCGGCCAGATACAGGGATTCGCGGGACAGCACCTGCTCGCGAACTTCAATACCCAGATCTTTCGCCAGCTTGATGATGGCGTCACGGGTGATGCCCGGCAGCGCGGACGAGGTGAACGGCGGCGTGAAGAGGATGCCGTCTTTCACTTCAAACAGGTTTTCGCCCGCACCTTCAGAGATGTAGCCGTTTACGTCGAGGGCGATGCCTTCCTGATAGCCGTGGCGGCGCGCTTCGCTGCCGACCAGCAGTGAGGAGAGGTAGTTACCGCCCGCTTTAGCGGCGGTCGGGATGGTGTTTGGCGCCACGCGGTTCCAGGAAGAAACCATTGCGTCGATCCCCTGATCCAGTGCTTCTGCGCCCAGGTAGGCGCCCCACGGGAACGCGGCAATGATCACATCGGTGTTGTAACCGGCCGGCGGGTTCACGCCCATGCCGACGTCACCCACGAAGACCAGCGGACGAATATAGGCGCTGGTCAGTTTGTTCTGGCGAATCACTTCGCGGCAGGCTTCCATCAGCTCATCAACGCTTTGAGAGACCGGGAAACGATAAATTTTGGCTGAGTCATGCAGACGCTGCATGTGTTCGCGATGGCGGAACACCACTGGCCCTTTGTGAGAATCGTAGCAGCGGATGCCTTCAAACACGGAGGTACCGTAGTGCAGCGCGTGGGACATCACGTGGACCTTCGCGTCCTCCCAGCGAACCATCTCACCGTTGAACCAAATGTAATCAGCTTTTTTTGTCGTCATTTTTTCGTCCTGTCACGCTCAAGCGCGGATTTGTTGTGATGTGGTTGTGCTCTGGCAGATGGCAACATGGGCAACGTCTACCAGCTTTGATAACTGACTAAACAGTAAGTCGACCGGCCGCGGGCTGGCAACGGTTAATTCGATACTGATGTTTTGCGCGTCGGTGGCGGTTTCCATATTCATAGAGCAAATCTGAAAACCACGGTGACGGACCACGCGCAAAACGCGTTCTAAAGTTTCCGGGTTGAAGCGAGCCTGCACGGCGACCTGATGTTGCATCATGATAATTTCTCCAGCATTTGTGAGTTACTGGCACCGGGCGGTACCAACGGCCAGACGTTCTCAAGCTCGTCGATTGAGACATGAAGCAGGTATGGCCCTTCGCTTGAAAGCATGGTGTCGAGTGCCGCTTCAACCTGGTCTTTACGGGTGATGTGCTGACCAGGAATGCCGAAGGCGCTGGCCAGAGTGAGGAAATCGGGGTTATCGGTCAGGGTTGTTTCGCTGTAACGCTCCTGGAAAAACAGCTGTTGCCACTGGCGAACCATCCCTAAACGCTGGTTATCGAGCAAGACGATCTTCAGCGGTAACTGCTTGCGCTTCACGGTGCCCAACTCCTGAACGTTCATCATGAAGGAGCCGTCACCGGAGATACAGATAACGGTATCGTTCGGGCGGGCTACCTGTGCGCCTACGGCTGCCGGCAGGCCAAACCCCATGGTGCCTAAGCCGCTGGAGGTGATGAAGTTTTCCGGGCGGGTGTAGGTCATGTGTTGTGCGGACCACATCTGATGCTGTCCCACATCCGTTGTCACCACGCTGTCTGCCGGCTTACGGTCGGAGAGCTGTTTCAAGAGCAGCGGCGCGTAGATGGCCTCTCCGGGATGGTCGTAACGCCAGGCGTGCTCGGCGCGCATGTCTGCGGTGTGCTGACGCCATGCATTGATATCCAGCGGCTGCTGCAATGCCGGTAACAGCGCGTTGAGATCGCCCTGCAGCGCGATATGCGCCTGACGCAGCTTGTTCATCTCCGCCGGGTCGATATCCATATGAATAACTTTGGCATTCGGTGCGAAGGTATTGAGCTTGCCGGTGACGCGGTCGTCGAAACGAGCCCCCACGGCAATGAGCAGATCGCACTCCTGCACCGCCAGGTTTGCCGCCTTGGTGCCATGCATTCCCAGCATGCCGAGGTAGTACGGGTAGTCCGCGTCGACTGCGCCCAGACCTTTCAGCGTGCAGGTAGCGGGCATCTGCGTCACCGCGATAAATTCGCGCAGGGCAGGAACGGCCTGCGCCATGCCTACACCACCGCCGACATAGAGCATCGGCTGTTTCGCCTGCGCCATCATCTGACGCGCCTCTTCAACGTCTGCATGCGGGAATGCTTCGTTGCTTTCAACGGTAGAGAAGTGCGGCTCCAGATCGCCGAGTGCAACCTGAATATCTTTCGGGATATCCACCAGAACCGGGCCAGGACGGCCAGAACTGGCGACCTCGAACGCTTCGGCCATCACGCGAGGCAGCTCTTCGAGAGATTGAACGAGGAAGCTGTGCTTGGTGCAGGCCAGCGATAAGCCGAGGACGTCGACTTCCTGAAAGGCATCGGTACCAATGAACGGAGAGGCTACCTGACCGGTAATCGCCACGACGGGGACGGAATCGAGCAGCGCATCAGCCAGGCCGGTGATCAGGTTCGTTGCACCCGGACCTGAGGTCGCCATGCACACGCCTGTTTTACCTGTCGCACGGGCATAGCCAATGGCTGCCATCGCTGCGCCCTGCTCGTGTCGGCACAAGAGGTGTTCCACGCCGCCGTCATACAGTGCATCGTAAATCGGCATAATTGCGCCACCCGGATAACCGAATACTGTCTCGACTCCCTGCGCGCGCAACGCATGTACTACCCATTGTGCCCCATTCATAGTTAGTTCCCCGTCATAAATCTGGAGAAACAGAATTTTATGCTAGTGTTCATTCTCTGCTCCTCGTTTAAGTTTTTTAGTCATAAAAAAACCCCCGGACCTTTCGGTGCGGGGGTCTTAGTTCGTTAAGGCTTGATTTCTAAGCCTTTCCTCGTCCAAGTGCAGCCCCGCACGGTGGGATAATAATCACCACCACGCTAATCACGACCAGGCTAATCACTCGTAGAAGGGCTGTCATTTTCAGTTCTTTTTGCATCTTGTTCGAAGGAATACCTAAAGAGTTATCACAGTTTTTAAATCAAACACAAGATTTATTTATGACGGACTTGGTTAGCCAGCGAATCATTTCTCATGAAGATATTGTTTTATATAGGGAAATTTTGGAATGAATTTTTTTCATTTTTTTCCTGACGTTCTTAACATCAAAACGGGGGTTTTTATACTCTGCGAGGGTGCTTCCACAGTTATGCAATGGTTTCACTGTGCTAGCAAAATCTCTGAACAGGCAGCGTAAATACACCAAAAGACGCTAAACAGAGAAAACGGGCAATGGCACAGTCACACCAGGAGGTAATACAAATGTCACTGTCAGTTGTTTATACGCGAGCGGCTCTCGGGGTGAAGGCTCCGCTTATTTCCGTAGAGGTTCATTTGAGTAATGGCCTCCCCGGACTCACGCTTGTTGGGTTACCTGAAACCACGGTCAAAGAGGCCAGGGACCGCGTTCGTAGTGCAATAATAAACAGCGGTTATACCTTCCCCGCAAAGAAGATCACCATCAACCTTGCCCCCGCAGACCTGCCTAAAGAGGGTGGGCGATATGATTTACCTATCGCAATTGCGCTTCTCGCGGCTTCTGAGCAGCTTAATACGACCAGGCTAGGCTCGTACGAGTTCGTGGGTGAACTCGCGCTCACAGGCGCATTGAGAGGCGTTCCCGGTGCGATATCGGGAGCGCTGGAAGCAATACGTGCAGGGCGGCAAATCGTTGTGGCCAATGAAAACGCATCAGAAGTGAGTCTTATTGCAGAAAAGGGATGCCTCATCGCAGGGCATCTCCAGGAAGTGTGCGCCTGGCTGGAGGGCCGGCACGAACTGTCCGAGCCGGAAGAGTGTGACGAGGCTATAGCGGATGCGCCAGAAGACCTCAGCGAGATCATGGGACAAGAGCAAGGGAAACGGGCGCTGGAGATTACGGCAGCGGGTGGTCACAATCTTCTGCTGATTGGCCCGCCGGGTACGGGCAAAACCATGCTGGCAAGCAGGCTGAGCGGGTTGCTCCCGCCGCTTAATAACCATGAAGCGCTGGAAAGCGCTGCCATCTATAGCCTTATCAGTTCAACGTCGTTGCATAAACAGTGGCGCCGCCGTCCTTTTCGTTCCCCGCATCATAGCGCTTCGCTGACGGCAATGGTCGGCGGTGGGTCTATTCCGGGGCCGGGTGAGATCTCACTGGCACACAATGGCATTCTGTTCCTCGATGAGCTGCCTGAATTTGAGCGGCGCGTGCTGGATGCACTGAGGGAGCCCATTGAATCCGGTGAGATACATATCTCACGCACGCGAGCCAAAATAAGCTATCCCGCCCAGTTTCAGCTTGTCGCAGCGATGAATCCCAGCCCGACGGGTCACTACCAGGGAAACCATAACCGCTGTACGCCAGAGCAAACGCTGCGCTATCTGGGAAAGCTTTCCGGCCCGTTCCTCGATCGTTTCGATTTATCACTGGAAATCCCCCTTCCGCCGCCGGGCCTGCTAAGGCAGACGCGTACACAGGGTGAAAGCTCAGCGACTGTACGCGAGCGGGTTATCGCGGCGCAGGCACGGCAGTACGCTCGACAAAACAGACTGAATGCACGGCTGGATAATGCCGGGATCCGACAGTTTTGTTCTCTTAACGCTGAAGATGCGGGATGGCTGGAAGAGACGCTGACGCGCTTTGGGCTTTCCATACGTGCGTGGCAGCGCTTGTTAAAAGTAGCCAGAACCATTGCTGACGTGGAGGGCTGTACTGGCATTGAGAGGAAACATTTGCAGGAAGCGTTGAGCTATCGGGCGATCGATCGTTTGCTTTTGCATCTACAAAAGTTACTGGCATAAAAAAGGGGCCGTAGCCCCTTTTTCTTAATCGTCAGACTCGGTGTAGTCTTCTGCACCTTCCATCTGCGGTTTACCGCCAGACAGCGTATGGAAACGTTTTGGACGCTTAATGCGAGCCATGTACTTGATCCATACACGTTCTGCTTCAGACTGCGGCTCACGCTCACCACGGCACACCGAGACAAACTGCTTTTCATCTTCGGTTGCAGGCTCACGTTTACCCAGATCCAGCTCGTTAAAGGCATAACCATGACGCTCAAGCAGCTGCGCCTCTTTGATGGTGAAATCGCCGTGACGAGAGAACCCGCGCGGATAATGTTTATTGTCGAAAAAACGATTAGTCGTCGTAAAGCTTTCCGCCATCCTACACGCTCCTAATTCTTTGGCCGAGCTATTTATGGCGCGGAGTATTAGTTACGCTTGACAGAGTGTAAAACAAAACATTTAAATCATAACGACAAATTATTTTGCGGAGAAAGATGTGGATACGGAATTGCTAAAAACTTTCCTTGAAGTGAGCAGAACGCGCCACTTCGGGCGAGCAGCTGAAGCCCTTTACCTGACGCAGTCAGCAGTCAGTTTTCGTATTCGACAGCTGGAAAATCAACTGGGTGTGAATCTTTTTACCCGTCACCGCAACAACATCCGTTTAACGCCCGCCGGTGAGAAACTGCTCCCGTATGCCGAAACGCTGATGAACACATGGCAGGCAGCACGCAAAGAGGTTGCCCATACGTCGAGGCACAATGAATTCTCAATAGGGGCCAGCGCGTCTCTGTGGGAATGTATGCTCAGTCAGTGGCTTACCCGGCTATATCACTCCCATGGCCATTTGCAATTTGAAGCCCGAATTGCGCAACGTCAGTCGCTGGTTAAGCAACTTCATGAGCGCCAGCTTGATCTTCTGATCACAACTGAAGCCCCCAAGATGGACGAATTTAGCAGCCAGATTGTGGGGCAGTTTGGTCTGGCGCTTTATGCCTCTGAGCCTTCGATGATGAAAGCAGACCTGACCTATTTACGCCTGGAATGGGGGCCAGATTTTCAACAGCATGAGACGGGATTGATTGCTCCTGATGATGTTCCACAGCTAACAACCAGTTCTGCCGAGATTGCCTGTCAGCAACTTCCCCTGTTGAAGGGTTGCACCTGGTTACCCGTTCGTTGGGCAGACACCAGGCCTGGATTGCATACCGTGGTGGATTCCACCACCCTTTCGCGACCACTATATGCAATTTGGCTGCAAAACAGTGATAAGCAATCGCAGATAAAAGATCTATTAAAAATCAATGTAATGGATTAATGATGAGGCCAGCAGAGATGCTGGCTGCATTTTAGAATGCGGAAATTTTCCCGAATTTCAGGCAAAAAAAAATCCTTTGCCGAAGCAAAGGATTCTATATGGCAGGGGCGGAGAGACTCGAACTCGCGACACCCGGTTTTGGAGACCGGTGCTCTACCAACTGAGCTACGCCCCTAAAGTTTTTTGCCATTAAGCCTGCCATCACTGGCAGGCTTAATGTCTTAATAAGTGGCGGAACGGACGGGACTCGAACCCGCGACCCCCTGCGTGACAGGCAGGTATTCTAACCGACTGAACTACCGCTCCACCGAAGACTGCTTGTAACCACCGGATTAATGCACCGGCTTACTACTAAATTTGATGCCTGGCAGTTCCCTACTCTCACATGGGGAGACCCCACACTACCATCGGCGCTACGGCGTTTCACTTCTGAGTTCGGCATGGGGTCAGGTGGGACCACCGCGCTAAAGCCGCCAGGCAAATTCTGTTAATCTGTATCAAGGCTGAAAATCTTCTGTCTCTTCCGCCAAAACACCTTCGGCGTTGTAAGGTTAAGCCTCACGGTTCATTAGTATCGGTTAGCTCAACGCATCGCTGCGCTTACACACCCGACCTATCAACGTCGTCGTCTTCAACGTTCCTTCAGGAGACTTAAAGTCTCAGGGAGAACTCATCTCGGGGCAAGTTTCGTGCTTAGATGCTTTCAGCACTTATCTCTTCCGCATTTAGCTACCGGGCAGTGCCATTGGCATGACAACCCGAACACCAGTGATGCGTCCACTCCGGTCCTCTCGTACTAGGAGCAGCCCCCCTCAATTCTCCAGCGCCCACGGCAGATAGGGACCGAACTGTCTCACGACGTTCTAAACCCAGCTCGCGTACCACTTTAAATGGCGAACAGCCATACCCTTGGGACCTACTTCAGCCCCAGGATGTGATGAGCCGACATCGAGGTGCCAAACACCGCCGTCGATATGAACTCTTGGGCGGTATCAGCCTGTTATCCCCGGAGTACCTTTTATCCGTTGAGCGATGGCCCTTCCATTCAGAACCACCGGATCACTATGACCTGCTTTCGCACCTGCTCGAGCCGTCACTCTCGCAGTCAAGCTAGCTTATGCCATTGCACTAACCTCCTGATGTCCGACCAGGATTAGCTAACCTTCGTGCTCCTCCGTTACTCTTTGGGAGGAGACCGCCCCAGTCAAACTACCCACCAGACACTGTCCGCAACCCGGATTACGGGTCCACGTTAGAACACCAGCCATTAAAGGGTGGTATTTCAAGGACGGCTCCACGCAGACTGGCGTCCACGCTTCAAAGCCTCCCACCTATCCTACACATCAAGGACCAGTGTTCAGTGTCAAGCTATAGTAAAGGTTCACGGGGTCTTTCCGTCTTGCCGCGGGTACACTGCATCTTCACAGCGAGTTCAATTTCACTGAGTCTCGGGTGGAGACAGCCTGGCCATCATTACGCCATTCGTGCAGGTCGGAACTTACCCGACAAGGAATTTCGCTACCTTAGGACCGTTATAGTTACGGCCGCCGTTTACCGGGGCTTCGATCAAGAGCTTCGCGTTGCCGCTAACCCCATCAATTAACCTTCCGGCACCGGGCAGGCGTCACACCGTATACGTCCACTTTCGTGTTTGCACAGTGCTGTGTTTTTAATAAACAGTTGCAGCCAGCTGGTATCTTCGACTGATTTCAGCTCCACCCGCAGGGGCTTCACCTACATATCAGCGTGCCTTCTCCCGAAGTTACGGCACCATTTTGCCTAGTTCCTTCACCCGAGTTCTCTCAAGCGCCTTGGTATTCTCTACCTGACCACCTGTGTCGGTTTGGGGTACGATTTCGTGTTACCTGATGCTTAGAGGCTTTTCCTGGAAGCAGGGCATTTATCACTTCAGCACCGTAGTGCCTCGTCATCACGCCTCAGTGTTAAAGTGAACCGGATTTGCCTGGAACACACACCTACACGCTTAAACCGGGACAACCGTCGCCCGGCTGACATAGCCTTCTCCGTCCCCCCTTCGCAGTAACACCAAGTACAGGAATATTAACCTGTTTCCCATCGACTACGCCTTTCGGCCTCGCCTTAGGGGTCGACTCACCCTGCCCCGATTAACGTTGGACAGGAACCCTTGGTCTTCCGGCGAGCGGGCTTTTCACCCGCTTTATCGTTACTTATGTCAGCATTCGCACTTCTGATACCTCCAGCAGCCCTCACAGGCCACCTTCGACGGCTTACAGAACGCTCCCCTACCCAACAACACATAGTGTCGCTGCCGCAGCTTCGGTGCATGGTTTAGCCCCGTTACATCTTCCGCGCAGGCCGACTCGACCAGTGAGCTATTACGCTTTCTTTAAATGATGGCTGCTTCTAAGCCAACATCCTGGCTGTCTGTGCCTTCCCACATCGTTTCCCACTTAACCATGACTTTGGGACCTTAGCTGGCGGTCTGGGTTGTTTCCCTCTTCACGACGGACGTTAGCACCCGCCGTGTGTCTCCCGTGATAACATTCTTCGGTATTCGTAGTTTGCATCGGGTTGGTAAGCCGGGATGGCCCCCTAGCCGAAACAGTGCTCTACCCCCGAAGATGAGTTCACGAGGCGCTACCTAAATAGCTTTCGGGGAGAACCAGCTATCTCCCGGTTTGATTGGCCTTTCACCCCCAGCCACAGGTCATCCGCTAATTTTTCAACATTAGTCGGTTCGGTCCTCCAGTTAGTGTTACCCAACCTTCAACCTGCCCATGGCTAGATCACCGGGTTTCGGGTCTATACCCTGCAACTTAACGCCCAGTTAAGACTCGGTTTCCCTTCGGCTCCCCTATACGGTTAACCTTGCTACAGAATATAAGTCGCTGACCCATTATACAAAAGGTACGCAGTCACACCACGAAGGTGCTCCCACTGCTTGTACGTACACGGTTTCAGGTTCTTTTTCACTCCCCTCGCCGGGGTTCTTTTCGCCTTTCCCTCACGGTACTGGTTCACTATCGGTCAGTCAGGAGTATTTAGCCTTGGAGGATGGTCCCCCCATATTCAGACAGGATACCACGTGTCCCGCCCTACTCTTCGAGTTCACAGCCTGTGCATTTTCGTGTACGGGAGTATCACCCTGTACCCTGCGACTTTCCAGACGCTTCCACTAACACACAAGCTGATTCAGACTCCGGGCTGCTCCCCGTTCGCTCGCCGCTACTGGGGGAATCTCGGTTGATTTCTTTTCCTCGGGGTACTTAGATGTTTCAGTTCCCCCGGTTCGCCTCGTTAACCTATGTATTCAGTTAACGATAGTGTGACGAATCACACTGGGTTTCCCCATTCGGACATCGCCGGGTCAAAGGTTCATATCACCTCGCCGGCGCTTTTCGCAGATTAGCACGTCCTTCATCGCCTCTGACTGCCAGGGCATCCACCGTGTACGCTTAGTCGCTTAACCTCACAACCCGAAGATGTTTCACTTCTGATTGCGAAAATTTGAGAGACTCGAACACACATAACATGTGTGTCGTTTCAATTTTCAGCTTGATCCAGATTTTTAAAGAGCAAAACTTCGCAGTGCACCTTTTCAGGTTCACTCTGAAGTTTTCTTGTGTTCGCAGTAAAAGATGGTGGAGCTATGCGGGATCGAACCGCAGACCTCCTGCGTGCAAAGCAGGCGCTCTCCCAGCTGAGCTATAGCCCCATCGTATTACAAATCTCTGTACCGGTAATTTTTCCTGAGACAAGGCGTGGAAACGCGAATCATACATCAGTATGTGAGCGTTGCCGCAACGCAGTATCAGGGAAAATTTGGTAGGCCTGAGTGGACTTGAACCACCGACCTCACCCTTATCAGGGGTGCGCTCTAACCACCTGAGCTACAAGCCTGCAGAGATTTTTACTGCTGTTTTTCATCAGACAATCTGTGTGAGCACTGCAAAGGCAGGTTCTTTAAGGTAAGGAGGTGATCCAACCGCAGGTTCCCCTACGGTTACCTTGTTACGACTTCACCCCAGTCATGAATCACAAAGTGGTAAGCGCCCTCCCGAAGGTTAAGCTACCTACTTCTTTTGCAACCCACTCCCATGGTGTGACGGGCGGTGTGTACAAGGCCCGGGAACGTATTCACCGTGGCATTCTGATCCACGATTACTAGCGATTCCGACTTCATGGAGTCGAGTTGCAGACTCCAATCCGGACTACGACGCACTTTATGAGGTCCGCTTGCTCTCGCGAGGTCGCTTCTCTTTGTATGCGCCATTGTAGCACGTGTGTAGCCCTACTCGTAAGGGCCATGATGACTTGACGTCATCCCCACCTTCCTCCAGTTTATCACTGGCAGTCTCCTTTGAGTTCCCGGCCGGACCGCTGGCAACAAAGGATAAGGGTTGCGCTCGTTGCGGGACTTAACCCAACATTTCACAACACGAGCTGACGACAGCCATGCAGCACCTGTCTCAGAGTTCCCGAAGGCACCAAAGCATCTCTGCTAAGTTCTCTGGATGTCAAGAGTAGGTAAGGTTCTTCGCGTTGCATCGAATTAAACCACATGCTCCACCGCTTGTGCGGGCCCCCGTCAATTCATTTGAGTTTTAACCTTGCGGCCGTACTCCCCAGGCGGTCGACTTAACGCGTTAGCTCCGGAAGCCACGCCTCAAGGGCACAACCTCCAAGTCGACATCGTTTACGGCGTGGACTACCAGGGTATCTAATCCTGTTTGCTCCCCACGCTTTCGCACCTGAGCGTCAGTCTTTGTCCAGGGGGCCGCCTTCGCCACCGGTATTCCTCCAGATCTCTACGCATTTCACCGCTACACCTGGAATTCTACCCCCCTCTACAAGACTCTAGCCTGCCAGTTTCGAATGCAGTTCCCAGGTTGAGCCCGGGGATTTCACATCCGACTTGACAGACCGCCTGCGTGCGCTTTACGCCCAGTAATTCCGATTAACGCTTGCACCCTCCGTATTACCGCGGCTGCTGGCACGGAGTTAGCCGGTGCTTCTTCTGCGGGTAACGTCAATCGACAAGGTTATTAACCTTATCGCCTTCCTCCCCGCTGAAAGTACTTTACAACCCGAAGGCCTTCTTCATACACGCGGCATGGCTGCATCAGGCTTGCGCCCATTGTGCAATATTCCCCACTGCTGCCTCCCGTAGGAGTCTGGACCGTGTCTCAGTTCCAGTGTGGCTGGTCATCCTCTCAGACCAGCTAGGGATCGTCGCCTAGGTGAGCCGTTACCCCACCTACTAGCTAATCCCATCTGGGCACATCTGATGGCAAGAGGCCCGAAGGTCCCCCTCTTTGGTCTTGCGACGTTATGCGGTATTAGCTACCGTTTCCAGTAGTTATCCCCCTCCATCAGGCAGTTTCCCAGACATTACTCACCCGTCCGCCACTCGTCACCCGAGAGCAAGCTCTCTGTGCTACCGTTCGACTTGCATGTGTTAGGCCTGCCGCCAGCGTTCAATCTGAGCCATGATCAAACTCTTCAATTTAAGTTTGATGCTCGTGAATTAAACTTCGTAATGAATTACGCATGTTCACTCAGAGACTTGGTATTCATTTTTCGTCTTGCGACGTTAAGAATCCATGTCACTTTGAGTGCCCACACAGATTGTCTGATAAATTGTTAAAGAGCAGTTGCAACGCGGCTTTCAGCTCACCGTTGCGAGGTCCCGTATATTACGTTTTCCTCATTCAGAGTCAAGCGATTATTTTCACTTTTCTCTGTTGGCGTTCATCTCTGAACCCCGCTAACCCGGCGGCTTGCAAGCCGTTGTTCCGTGTCAGTGGAGGCGCATTATAGGGAGTTCTCAGACGTTGACAACCCCTCTTTTAAAAAAAACTTTCAACCGTCTCTTTTTTGCTCAAAACCGTGCTACAGCGCCAGTTTTTCGAGCGTTTCAAAGCCATAACGGCGTAAAACGGGTAAAAGTTGCTCAGTCTCTTTCGTAATGGCCATGCAAAACGCGATATTCGCATCGGTAGATTTCGCATCCGGCGCTTCATGCTCCAGCAGCCAGGCCGTACGACGGGCGATTGCCGCACCGGAATCCACTAGGCGCGTCCCCTCCGGAAGCACTTCTAATAGCTCTTCCTGCAATAGCGGAAAGTGGGTGCAGCCCAGCACAACCGTATCCGGTGGTTCGGGCATACGCAGCCACGGACGAAGAATACGACGCAGCTCTTCAAGCGATACCGTCTCGCCGTGCAGTTTCGCTTCCGCCATCTCCACCAGCTCTGCGGAGCCAAGCATTGCAATCTGGCATTCGTTAGCAAAACGGTCGATCAGCTCGCGGGTATAAGGACGCTTCACCGTGCCACGCGTGGCCAGTAACCCTACGATGCCGTTAGCCGTGAGGCGCGCGGCAGGCTTTATGGCAGGAACAACGCCCACAACCGGGAACTGGAATTTTTCACGCAGGGCAGGAAGGGAAACGGTGCTCGCCGTATTACAGGCAATGACCGCCAGCGAAAGGGGATAGCGCTTTTGTACCGCGGTGACGATTTCAACCACACGCTCAACGATAAAGTCTTCACTCTTTTCCCCATACGGGAAAGCGACGTTATCGAAGGCGTAGATGTAATGGAGATCCGGCAGGAGATGCCGAATCTCATCATAGACCGAAAGCCCACCGACGCCGGAATCAAACACCAGCACGGTGGGACGCGGATTAGAAGGTGTAGCTGCCAGACAAGGTGTATTCCCGTCCTGCAGTTTGGTAGCCATAAACTGTCTCGTAATCTTTATCGAACAGGTTGGCTATTTTACCACGAACTGTGAGATGTGAGGTGACAGGATATGAAACTGCGACATCCCAAAGGCTCACACCGCCCATTTTCACTTTCTCTGACGGATAAGAACCAAAATCAGTGTCGTAACGCGTGCCGAGATAGTGATACGTCAGGCTCCAGTCGAAATCATAGATCTGCGTATCGAGCTGATATTTCACCTGCTGCTTAGCACGACGGTCCAGAAGTTCGTTGGTCGCTGCGTTGCGGGCATCCACATAGTCGTAGCCAACGGTATGCGTCAACGGACCCGTATCAAATGAAGCTGTCGCCTCCACACCCTTAATGCGTGCTTTGCCGACGTTGTAATATTGCTGAAGGTTATTATTGAAGTCGATGAGATTTTCAACGTCATTACGATAGCCGGACACGCGCCAGCTCACGCCTGCCGTCAGGCCTTCAAACGCCCCTTCCCACTGCTTGCTCTCTTCTGGATCAAGATGGTCATTGCCATAGAAGCCATAGAGTTGCCCCAGATTCGGTGCTTTATAGGCCGTGCCATAAGAAGCAATGAAGCGGTAACCGTCCACGAACTCCCACGCTGCACTGCTTTGCCAGGTGCCGTGGCGACCAAACTGCGAGTTGTCATCGCTGCGAACCGCCCCTTCCAGGGTGAAATCACCCAGTTGCTGCAGTCCGGTCAGGTAGACGCCGGTATTACGCAGGTCGTAGCCGTTGGTAACGTAGTTTGTACCCGGCTCGGTGCTCTGCTTCTGCCAGTCAACGCCCGCGCCAATGTTCCCGTGACCCACATCAACAGAGTTGAGCCACTGAACGTTGTACTGTTTGATTTCATCCAGTGTGGCCGTTGAATCGTAACGGCCCAAATTTGGATCGTAGTTATAGTCCTTGCTATGGCTATAGCTGGTGAGCAGCTGTGAATGGAAGATGTCACCGTTGAAGCGTAATCCTGCGTCCCAGGTCTGGCTATAGAGCTGGCGGGTATCGACCAGTACGTCAGGGGTAAATGAACTGTAGTAACCGTCGTAGGCCGTACGGTTGCTGTAGCCAAAGCCGCGAACAAATCCGCTCCACTGGTCTGAGAATGCGTGATCCAGTGCGCCGTAGAGCGTTTTATTCATAAAGCCGTCGCGATCGGTCTGGGCAAGGCCGCCATTGTTGCCGTCCGCAACCACATCAAAACCTTTGGTATAAGTGTAATCACCCGCAAGCGTGACGCGCGTGCTGTCGCCCAGCGTTTGCTGGGTACTGCCGCCATAATTCTGATAGCCGTGCGAGCCTACGCCGGCATTCAGCGTCGTACCATCCTTCGCGCGGGTGGTAATAATGTTGACTACACCGCCAATTGCGTCAGAACCGTACACCGCCGAACGCGGTCCACGAACATATTCGATACGCTGCACCAGGGAGATTGGGAACTGGCTGAGATCGGACGACCCCGTGACGCCCGCCTGGTTAAGGCGGACCCCGTCAACGAGAATCAGCACGTGGCTGGAGTTTGTGCCACGAATAAAGAGAGAAGAGAGTTGCCCCATCCCGCCATTTTGCGCCGTATCCACGCCAGGCAGGCGACGCATAACGTCCAGCACCGAGGTTGACTGCCAGCGGTCAATATCGGCACGCGTCACCACCGAGGTTGCTGCCAGAATAGTTTTTTCAGGTTGTTCAAAACGATTTGCCGTCACCACCAACGAGTCAGCGCTATCCTGCGCCCAGCCCGAAAATGCCGTGACGGACAGCGCCGTCAACAGCGATACTTTTTTAATCATTGTTAAAGCATCCACAATATAAGAAGGATGCCGCAGGCCTCATCTATAGCACGCGATGATGAAACCAAATGCGACGTGATCCCGGCAGGTCTTCGGGCTGGGTGGCGTTATACGGATGAAGACTTCCCATTTTCACAGTGTCTACAGCTCTCATCCCGCCAGTCTTTACCGCTGCGCGTCAGCTCCAGATTTTCACTGGATTCCCTTTTCACTCTCAGGAGACCGGAAACAGAATGCTACAATTAGACACGTATAGATGTCCAGACAGCTATTGGCCATTAAATCTGGACATCCACTGCACAATCCCTACAATCCCCGCGTAATTCTTTATCATTCAGGACGCATCATGACCCCCGAACACCTCCCGACAGAACAGTACGACGCGCAGCTGGCAGAGAAAGTTGTCCGCCTGCAAAGTATGATGACGCCTTTCAACGCGCCCGTTCCCGAGGTGTTCCGCTCCCCTGTCAGCCACTACCGCATGCGCGCCGAGTTCCGCATCTGGCACGACGGCGACGACCTGTATCACATCATTTTCGATCAGCAGACCAAATCCCGCATTCGCGTGGACAGCTTCCCGGCAGCGAGCGAGCTCATCAACCAGTTGATGACGCTGATAATTGAAGGCGTGCGCAACAATCCGGTGCTGCGCCACAAGCTGTTCCAGATTGACTATCTGACCACGCAAAGCAATCAGGCGATTGTCTCTCTGCTGTACCACAAAGCATTGACCGACGAGTGGCGCGAGCAGGCAGAAGCCCTGCGCGATGCGCTGCGCGCGCAGAACATCAACGTGCACCTGATTGGCCGCGCGACCAAAACCAAAATCATGCTGGATCAGGATTACGTCGACGAACGTCTGCCGGTGGCGGGTAAAGAGATGATTTACCGTCAGGTGGAGAACAGCTTCACCCAGCCGAACGCGGCGATGAACGTGCAAATGCTGGAGTGGGCGCTGAAGGCGACGGAAGGGTCTAAGGGCGACCTGCTTGAGCTGTACTGCGGTAACGGCAACTTCTCGCTGGCGCTGGCGCGTAACTTCGATCGCGTCCTGGCAACCGAAATCGCCAAGCCGTCAGTGGCCGCCGCGCAGTACAACATTGCCGCCAACCATATCGACAACGTGCAAATCATTCGTATGGCCGCAGAAGAGTTCACGCAGGCCATGAATGGCGTGCGGGCGTTTAACCGCCTGGAAGGGATCGATCTCAAGAGCTACCAGTGTGAGACGATTTTTGTCGACCCTCCACGCAGCGGCCTGGACAGCGAAACAGAGAAGATGGTGCAGGCGTACCCGCGCATTCTGTACATCTCCTGCAACCCGGAGACGCTGTGCAAAAACCTGGAAACATTAAGCCAGACGCACAAGGTTGAACGTCTGGCGCTGTTCGATCAGTTCCCGTACACGCACCACATGGAGTGCGGTGTACTGCTCACGGCGAAGTAATTAGCCGGCGTTTTTGGCTGGCGGCGCTTCGCTTACCTGCCCTACTCAAGCCTCATTACTCTGGCAGTTGGCTCTTGCGGCTACGCATGCGAGAGCCAATCCAGAACACCAGCGCCACAGACAGTACCGCAGGGAAGAAGTTAGAGCCGATATCCGGATACTCCGCGCGAACCACGGTGCTATACAGCAATACGCCCAGAATAAAGCAGGCGGCGGCCAGACCCGGTAACCCCACCGGCATGGTGCGGTTCAGGTAACGTTGATGCAGGCAGTAAACCGTCAGCACCAGCGCAATAAGCGGGAAAATCGAAAATGGAACGATTGAGCTAAAAATAGCGGCAAACGTGCCATTAATGGATAAGCCAGCGATCAATGCCAGCAACAGCGTCCCTTTATCCTGACCTGACTGTTTCATTACTCACCTTCACTCTTCGGTTTGATGTGCCAGTTTCTCTTGTTCACGGCGATACCAGTAATACGCGCCTTTGGAGATCATCCTGAGCTGCAGTACCAGTCGCTCTTCGAGCTGCTTGCGTTGTTCAATGCTGACATCCAGCGCTTCGGCACCCGCGCTGAATACAATCGTCACCATCGCTTCGGCCTGTGCTTCGGTAAACGCACGCGGCATATGGTTTTCGAGTTCAAGATAATCGGCAAGTTCCGCGATGAAGTGCTGAATTTCCCGCGCTACGGCGGCACGAAACGCAGCCGATGTGCCCGAACGTTCGCGCAGAAGCAGACGAAACGCGTTGGGGTTATTGCCGATAAATTCCATAAAGGTCGACACGGAGGTGCGGATCACGCTGCCTCCTTTGGCGATACGCTGACGCGCCTGGCGCATCAGCTGGCGCAGCATGAGTCCGCTCTCATCGACCATGGTCAGGCCCAGTTCATCCACGTCACGAAAGTGACGATAGAAGGACGTTGGCGCAATCCCGGCCTCGCGAGCGACTTCGCGCAGGCTCAAACTGGCAAAACTCCGCTCAGCACTCAGTTGACTGAATGCGGCTTCCACCAGCGAACGCCGGGTTTTCTCTTTTTGTTGTGCTCTTACGCCCATCACAATAGTTGAATCCTTCCAAAGGCCTGATGGCACTATACCAGAGAATAAAATTAATCTGTTTGCCCAGCTTTGTGAATGATTGTTTACGTGCGGTTTGTGCTCCACTGCCGGAAAAAAGCACAACGATAATTGGGTTACCCTGGTAATGATGTTATGATTCTGTTGCTTTTATGTATAAGAACAGGTAAGCCTTACCATGCCACATTCCTACGATTACGACGCAATAGTTATTGGTTCCGGCCCCGGCGGCGAAGGTGCTGCTATGGGTCTGGTGAAACAGGGAGCCAGAGTAGCGGTCATTGAGCGCTACCATAATGTCGGCGGCGGTTGCACCCACTGGGGCACCATCCCTTCGAAAGCCCTCCGCCACGCCGTTAGCCGCATCATCGAATTTAACCAGAACCCTCTTTACAGCGACCACTCCAGACTTCTTCGTTCCTCCTTTGCCGACATCCTGAATCACGCGGATACCGTCATTAACCAGCAGACGCGCATGCGTCAGGGCTTTTATGAGCGTAACCACTGTGAGATTTTGCAGGGCAACGCGCATTTTGTGGATGAACATACCCTGGCACTCGAATGCCACGACGGATCGGTTGAGACAATCACCGCTGAAAAATTTGTTATCGCCTGTGGTTCACGCCCTTACCATCCGGCCGACGTCGACTTCTCGCACCCGCGCGTCTACGACAGCGACTCGATTCTGAGCCTGCACCATGAACCCCGCCACGTCATTATCTATGGCGCGGGGGTCATCGGCTGCGAATATGCGTCGATCTTCCGCGGAATGGATGTCAAAGTAGACCTGATCAACACCCGGGATCGCCTGCTGGCGTTCCTCGATCAGGAGATGTCAGACTCCCTCTCCTACCACTTCTGGAACAGCGGCGTGGTGATTCGCCACAACGAAGAGTACGAGAAGATCGAAGGCTGCGATGACGGCGTGATCATGCACCTGAAGTCTGGTAAAAAGCTGAAGGCAGACTGCCTGCTGTACGCCAACGGCCGTACCGGCAATACCGATTCATTGCGGCTGGAAAATATCGGGCTTGAGACCGACAGCCGCGGCCAGCTCAAGGTCAACAGCATGTACCAGACCGCGTTGCCGCACGTTTACGCGGTCGGCGACGTGATCGGCTACCCGAGCCTGGCATCCGCCGCTTACGATCAGGGCCGCATTGCCGCTCAGGCGCTGGTGAAGGGTGAAGCAACGGCGCACCTGATTGAAGATATCCCGACGGGTATCTACACCATCCCGGAAATCAGTTCCGTGGGGAAAACCGAGCAGCAGCTGACGTCAATGAAGGTGCCTTACGAGGTGGGTCGTGCGCAGTTTAAACATCTGGCGCGGGCGCAAATCGTGGGGATGAGCGTGGGGACACTGAAGATCCTGTTCCACCGCGAGACGAAAGAGATCCTCGGGATTCACTGCTTTGGTGAACGCGCGGCGGAAATCATTCATATCGGCCAGGCGATAATGGAGCAGAAAGGCGGTGGTAACACCATCGAATACTTCGTTAACACCACCTTTAACTACCCGACCATGGCGGAAGCCTATCGGGTAGCCGCGCTGAACGGCTTAAACCGCCTGTTTTAACGCGCTGTCGAAATGGCCATCCATCGAACCACGGATGGCCTCTGCCAGCTGCTCATAGCGGCTGCGCAGCGGTGAACCCGGACGATACACCAGACCAATAGTGCGACGCGGTTCCGGCTTAATGCACGGCAGGTACACCACACCATCACGCTTACGCTCGCGCGGCACGGCCAGCGCAGGCAGCAGCGTAATACCGCTTCCCGCCGCGACCATATTACGCAGCGTTTCCAGGCTGGTTGCGCGGAAATGGGTATCTTCATCGGCACCCGCTTCGAAGCAGAAGCCCATCGCCTGATCGCGCAGGCAGTGGCCGTCTTCCAGCATCAGCAGCTTTTCCCCGGCCAGATCGGCCATCGGAACGCGATCGCGGTTCGCCCACGGGTGATCTTCATAGATCGCCAGCATCATCGGCTCATCGAACAGCGGCACTTCGATAAAGGCTTCACTCTCTTTTACCAGCGCCAGAATGGCACAGTCGAGCTTGCCGCTGTCCAGCTGCGCCAGCAGCTGATGGGTTTGCGCTTCATGCAGGTACATTTCGAGTTTCGGGAACGTCTGGTGCAGCATCGGAATGATGTGCGGCAACAGGTACGGGCCAACGGTTGGGATCAGGCCAATATGCAGCGGGCCTGACATCGCCTCCCCCTGCTGGCTTGCCATTTCCTTGAGCACTTTGACCTCGCGCAGCACGGTGCGCGCCTGATCCACCAGCAGCAGACCGGCCTGGGTGAACAGCACCTTACGGCTGGTGCGCTCCAGCAGCATCACGCCCAGCTCGTCTTCCAGCTTGCGGATCTGGCCGCTCAGCGTCGGCTGGCTGACGTGGCAGGAATCTGCCGCGCGGCGAAAGTGACGATGCTCGGCTAACGCTACCAGGTATTCAAGATCACGAATATTCATTATTCATCCTCCGTCGCCACGATAGTTCATGGCGATAGATAGCATAGCAACGAACGATTATCCCTATCAAGCTTTCTGTTGAATAATACACCACATAGACGAGGCGGCCCGTGTTTGACCCTTGACGTCCCCGCACCGTCATCGAGTTTCTCTCAAAACTCGAACAACTAAAGCCAACGTGAACTTTTGCGGACCCCGTGGTCCGCTTTTTTTTGCGTAAAAAAGCCCGAGGTAAAAGCAAAATGGCAACCGAAGTTGCCATTTTTAGTGTTTGCTCCCTCTCCCTGTGGGAGAGGGCCGGGGT
Source organism: Enterobacter asburiae (assembly GCA_011754535.1). Taxonomy (NCBI): domain Bacteria; kingdom Pseudomonadati; phylum Pseudomonadota; class Gammaproteobacteria; order Enterobacterales; family Enterobacteriaceae; genus Enterobacter; species Enterobacter asburiae. The sequence goes on from JAAQVN010000001.1 coordinate 4,699,643, forward strand.
GAGGGCACCAGCCCGCACAAATCAAACCAACCGGTTTTTCGCATCCGCTATCGCCTGCGCTACTTGCTTCGGCGACACGCCGCCTTTTGCTGCACGCTTATCCAGGCAAGACTGCAGCGCCAGAATCGGATACACATCATCCCCGATAACCGCGCTGAACTTCTGCAGATCGGCCAGCGCCAGATCTTCCAGCGGTTTACCCTGACGAATGGCTTCCACTACCGCTTCACCCACAATATGGTGCGCTTCACGGAACGGTACGCCTTTCGCGACAAGGTAGTCCGCCAGCTCGGTAGAGTTGGCATAGCCCTGCTGCGCCGCTTCCTGGCAGCGCGGACGTTTCACCTGAATGCCGTCCAGCACCAGCGCGCCCATATGCAGACAGTCCAGCCAGGTGTCGAGCGCGTCGAATAGCCCTTCTTTGTCTTCCTGCATGTCTTTGTTGTACGCCAGCGGCAACCCTTTCAGGGTCATCATCATGCCGGTCAGCGCACCCTGCACGCGGCCACACTTGCCGCGGATCAGCTCCAGCGCGTCCGGGTTTTTCTTCTGCGGCATCAGGGATGAGCCTGAGGTCACGCGGTCGGACAGTTCAACGAAACCCGCTTCGCCAGAGTTAAAGAAGATCAGATCCTCGGCAAAGCGCGACAGGTGCACCATTCCGATAGACGCATTGGAGAGCAGCTCCAGCACGTGGTCGCGGTCGGAGACGCTATCCAGGCTGTTACGGGTGGCGGAGGCAAAGCCCAGCCAGCCTGCCAGCTGCTCACGGTCGATTTCATACGCCGTACCGGCCAGCGCGCCGCTGCCCAGCGGGCTGACGTCCAGACGCTTAAGGGTATCCTGCAGACGGCTTTCGTCACGCGCCAGCATCTCAACGTAGGCCAGACACCAGTGCGCAAAAGTCACCGGCTGCGCGCGCTGCAGGTGGGTATAACCCGGCATCACCGCGTCCTGGTTGTTCTGCGCGGTTTCCACCAGCGCGCTCTGCAGCTGACGGTTGGCCGCAAGCAGTTCGCCAACGGTCTCTTTACACCACAGCTTCAGATCGGTCGCGACCTGGTCGTTACGGCTGCGGCCGGTGTGCAGCTTTTTACCCAACTGGCCAACTTTGTCGATCAGCTTGCCTTCCACCCAGCTGTGAATATCTTCGGCATCGCTCTGCAGGATTTGCTGCGGATCCAGACGCACCTCTTCCAGCAGGTTGTTCAGCGCCTCTTCCAGCTGCTGCTGCTCGTCTGCGGTCAGCACGCCAACGGTCACCAGCGCTTTGGACCAGGCCACAGAGCCGACGATATCCTGTTCGGCCAGGCGGTAGTCGAAGCGCAAAGAGTCGTTGAACTGTTTGAACCGCTGATCCGCTGCCTGTGTAAAACGCCCACCCCAAAGTGTCATAACATGCTTCCTTAATATCTTTGAATTTCATTGCCCGGTGGCGCTACGCTTACCGGGCCTACAAAACATTAAATCGATTACGCTAAAATACGCGTGCCAATCGGCGTGCCGTTAAACAGTGCCGGGAGCTGCTCCGCGTGACGCCAGGAGGCGATATCAACCGGGCGGCCCAGCGTGCGTGCGGCATCCAGCGCGGCGTTCACTTTGACGATCATGCCGTCGGTAATAATGCCCTGAGCAATCAGCTGCTCGGCTTTCTCAGCCGTCATTTCCGCAATGCGCTGGCCTTTACCGTCCAGAATGCCGCTCACGTCGGAGAGCAGGATCAGGTCCGCGCCCAGCGTTGCCGCCAGCGCGGTTGCCGCCTGGTCCGCGTTAACGTTCATCAGCTCGCCCTCTTCGGTCACGCCGATAGAGCTCACCACCGGCAGGAACCCCCCTTCCAGCAGCGTGTTAATCAGCTTAGGCGAACCTGGCTGCGCCAGTCCAACGTGGCCGAGCTCTTCGTCGAGCTGGGTCACTTTTACGCTGTCGCCATCGCCCAGATAGAGGCCCACGGACGCGATGTGGTGTTTCTTCGCCCACGCCAGCAGCGTTTTGTTCGCCGTACCCGCCAGCGCGCCGGTAATGATGTCGATCTGGTCAGCAGGCGTCACGCGCAGGCCGTTCTTCTTTTTCACCGGCAGGTTGAGCCCTTTCATCAGCTCATCCACCACGCAGCCGCCGCCGTGCACGATCACCAGCGGACGCTGGTGGGATTCGCGATAGTTCACCAGCGCGGTAAACAGACGCTCCAGCGCTTCTTCGCTGTCCAGCAGTACACCACCGAGTTTGATAATTAATGGGTTCATCATCACACCTTAAATAAGAGCCTGCGTTTCAGGGAAGCCGAAACGAATATTTGCACACTGCATTGCCTGTGCGGCAGCGCCTTTGAGTAAGTTATCTTCTGCGGCGACAACGATGAGATGCTCGCCCTGCACAGCAAAGCCGATGTCGCAGAACGGCAGACCAACCACGTTTTTCAGCGCCGGAACGCCTTTGTCGTAAAGTCGCACCAGCGGTTTATCCGCATACGCCTGGGTGAAGGCCTCGTTCACCTGCTCTTTGGTCACGCCAGGCTTCAGGCGGCAGGTGATAGTTTCGAGGATCCCGCGCGGGAAGCTGCCCAGGTGCGGGGTGAAAATCACCTCGGCGCCCAGATGCGTCGTGATTTCAGGGTGATGACGGTGATTAAACACGCCATACGGCTGAAGGCTCACTTCGCAGAAGCTGTTTGAGATAGCGGCCTTGCGACCTGCTCCGCTCACGCCGCTGGTGGCGTTGATCACCGGCCACTGGCTCAGATCCAGCAGACCCGCGTCGATCAGCGGCTTCAGGGAAAGCTGAGCCGCCGTCGGATAGCAGCCCGGCACGGCAATCAGGTCCGCTTCCTTTAGCTTGTCTGCGCTCCACTCCGCCAGGCCGTACACCGCTTTTTCAAGCAGATCCGGATGCTGGTGGGTGAAACCGTAATATTTTTCATAGAACGCGCCGTCGTTAACGCGGAACGCGCCGGAGAGGTCGAACACCACGCAGCCGGCAGCCAGAAACTGCGGTGCCAGGTCGTGACTGACCTCGTGCGCTGTGGCTAAAAACACCACGTCAACGCCGTCGGTAAACTCGCTGATGTCAGACATGGGCTGCAAAGGCAGATCGACCAGGCCCTTAAGCTGCGGATGCAAATCGGAAATTAACTTTCCTGCATCATTGCTTTGCGCTGACACGGTCAAAGCGGTTATGGTCATATGTGGATGGCGATTCACGTAGCTTACAAGCTCTGCGCCCGCATAACCGCTAGCGCCTACAATCAGCGTATTCAACATCGGGTTCCTTTATGCTCAACGTTAATGTATTTTTATTCACATTTATTGCATGAATATTGATACTATCACGACCTAAGGTGTGTCAACAATGAAAATGAACTTACCGCCATTTATCGAGATCTACCGCGCCCTGATTGCCACTCCTTCCATCAGCGCAACGGAAGAAGCGCTGGATCAGAGCAATGAGTCTTTAATCAATCTGCTGGCGGGTTGGTTTAGCGATCTTGGGTTTAACGTTGAGGTTCAGCCCGTCCCCGGAACACGCCACAAATTTAACCTGCTCGCCAGCACCGGAAACGGTGCGGGCGGCCTGCTGCTGGCCGGTCATACTGACACCGTACCGTTTGACGATGGCCGCTGGACGCGCGACCCGTTTACCCTGACCGAGCACGACAACAAGCTCTACGGTCTGGGCACCGCCGACATGAAAGGCTTCTTCGCCTTTATCCTCGACGCGCTGCGTGACGTAGACGTGACGAAGCTGAAAAAACCGCTCTACATTCTGGCGACCGCCGATGAAGAAACCAGCATGGCGGGCGCGCGCTACTTCTCTGAAAACACGTCGATTCGCCCGGATTGCGCGATCATCGGCGAGCCAACCTCTCTGCAGCCTATCCGCGCGCACAAAGGTCATATTTCTACCGCCGTGCGCGTGCTGGGCCAGTCCGGCCACTCCAGCGATCCGGCGCGCGGCGTGAACGCCATTGAGCTAATGCATGATGCCATCGGCCGCATCATGACCCTGCGCGACGATCTGAAAGAACGTTATCACTACGAGGCGTTCACCGTGCCGTACCCGACCCTGAACCTGGGCAGCCTGCACGGCGGCGATGCCTCGAACCGTATCTGCGCCTGCTGCGAACTGCATATGGACATCCGCCCGCTGCCGGGCATGACACTGAGCGATCTCGACGGCCTGCTGAACGAAGCGCTGGCTCCGGTAAGCGAGCGCTGGCCTGGTCGTCTGACGGTCTCCGAACTGCATCCGCCGATCCCGGGTTACGAATGCCCGCCGGACCATCAGCTTGTTGAAGTCGTGGAAAAGCTGCTCGGTGAGAAAACCGACGTGGTGAACTACTGCACCGAAGCGCCGTTTATTCAGACGCTGTGCCCGACGCTGGTTCTTGGCCCTGGCTCCATTAACCAGGCCCACCAGCCGGATGAATATCTGGAAACTCGCTTCATCAAGCCGACCCGCGAACTGATTACCCAGGTTGTGCATCACTTCTGCTGGCATTAAAAACTGCCCCTCACCCAGCCCTCTCCCCAAAGGGGAGAGGGTGTTCAAGTTCCCTCTCCCCTTTGGGGAGAGGGTTAGGGTGGGGGGGTGTAAATCCCGCGATCTCTGTCACATTTCCATAAGCATCTCTTATCTGACGCAATGCGAATTAAATTTCGTAAATTGCCCGCATTTATTCGTTTGCTGAACCGTTTTCGCAGCAATTGACGACGGGGGTTTTACGTGGCTTTATAAAGGGAGATGACAAAATAATGTCCAGAAGATTTTCGCCTGGGCATAAACAAAAATGATGGGGTGACTGGGTTTTTATGAACGAACAATATTCCGCGTTGCGTAGTAATGTCAGTATGCTCGGCAAAGTGCTTGGAGATACCATCAAAGATGCGTTGGGGGAGAATATCCTCGACCGCGTTGAAACCATCCGCAAGCTATCTAAATCTTCCCGTGCCGGTAACGAGGCCAGTCGTCAGGAGCTGCTCACCACCTTGCAGAACCTCTCTAACGATGAGCTGCTGCCCGTTGCACGCGCATTCAGCCAGTTCCTGAACCTGGCCAACACCGCTGAGCAATACCACAGCATTTCGCCAAATGGCGAAGCGGCCAGCAACCCGGAAGTCATTGCCCGCACCCTTCGTAAACTGAAAGACCAGCCAGACCTCAACGAAGCCACCATCAAAAAAGCGGTGGAGTCCCTTTCGCTGGAGCTGGTCCTGACCGCACACCCAACCGAAATTACCCGTCGTACACTGATCCACAAGATGGTGGAGGTGAACAACTGCCTCAAGCAGTTGGATAACAAAGACATTGCCGACTACGAACGCAACCAGCTGATGCGCCGTCTGCGCCAGCTGATTGCTCAGTCCTGGCACACCGATGAAATTCGTAAGCATCGCCCAAGCCCGGTCGACGAAGCCAAATGGGGCTTTGCGGTGGTAGAGAACAGTCTGTGGGAAGGGGTGCCTAACTACCTGCGCGAGCTGAACGAACAGCTGGAAGCAAACCTTGGCTACCGCCTGCCGGTCGACTTTGTTCCGGTGCGCTTCACCTCCTGGATGGGCGGCGACCGCGACGGTAACCCGAACGTGACCGCGGAAATCACCCGTCACGTCCTGCTGCTGAGCCGCTGGAAAGCGACCGACCTGTTCCTGAAAGACATTCAGGTGCTGATCTCCGAGCTGTCGATGGTGGAAGCAACGCCGGAACTGCGCGCGCTGGCCGGGGAAGAGGGTGCCAGCGAGCCGTACCGTTTCCTGATGAAAAAACTGCGTGGGCAGCTGATGGCCACCCAAGCCTGGCTGGAAGCGCGCCTTAAAGGCCAGCGCCTGCCGAAGCCGGAAGGCCTGCTGAGCCAGAACGAGCAGCTCTGGGAGCCGCTCTACGCCTGTTATAAATCGCTGCAGGCCTGCGGGATGGGCATCATCGCCAACGGCGAACTGCTCGACACCCTGCGCCGCGTGAAGTGTTTCGGCGTGCCGCTGGTGCGTATCGACGTGCGTCAGGAAAGTACCCGCCATACCGAAGCCCTGGGCGAGCTGACCCGCTATCTCGGCATCGGCGACTATGAAAGCTGGTCCGAAGCCGACAAACAGGCCTTCCTGATCCGCGAGCTGAACTCCAAGCGCCCCCTGCTGCCGCGCAGCTGGGAGCCAAGCAACGAAACCCGCGAAGTGCTCAACACCTGCAAAGCGATCGTTGATGCACCGAAAGGATCGGTGGCCGCCTACGTGATCTCCATGGCGAAGACCCCGTCCGACGTGCTGGGCGTACACCTTCTGCTGAAAGAAGCGGGTATCGACTACGCCCTGCCGGTCGCCCCACTGTTTGAGACCCTCGACGACCTGAATAACGCCAACGACGTCATGACTCAGTTGCTGAATATCGACTGGTACCGCGGCTTTATTCAGGGCAAACAGATGGTGATGATTGGCTATTCCGACTCCGCAAAAGATGCGGGCGTGATGGCGGCATCCTGGGCGCAATATCAGGCGCAGGACGCGCTGATCAAAACCTGCGAGAAAGCCGGTATTGAGCTGACCTTGTTCCACGGACGCGGCGGCTCCATTGGCCGCGGCGGCGCGCCTGCTCACGCAGCGCTGCTGTCACAGCCGCCGGGAAGCCTGAAAGGCGGCCTGCGCGTCACCGAGCAGGGCGAGATGATCCGCTTCAAGTACGGCCTGCCGGAAGTGACCATCAGCAGCCTGTCGCTCTACACCAGCGCGATCCTGGAAGCCAACCTGCTGCCGCCGCCAGAGCCAAAAGCGTCCTGGTGCCATATCATGGACGAGCTGTCTGACATCTCCTGCGATCTGTACCGCGGCTACGTGCGTGAAAACAAAGATTTCGTCCCTTACTTCCGCTCGGCCACGCCTGAGCAGGAGCTGGGTAAACTGCCGCTGGGCTCGCGTCCTGCGAAGCGTCGCCCGACCGGCGGCGTCGAATCTCTGCGCGCCATTCCATGGATCTTCGCCTGGACGCAGAACCGCCTGATGCTGCCCGCCTGGCTGGGTGCTGGTGCCGCGCTGCAAAAAGTGGTGGAAGACGGCAAACAGAACGAACTGGAAACCATGTGCCGCGACTGGCCGTTCTTCTCTACCCGTCTGGGCATGCTGGAGATGGTCTTCTCGAAAGCGGACCTTTGGCTGGCGGAATACTACGACCAGCGTCTGGTGAAACCGGAACTGTGGGCGCTGGGTAAAGAGCTGCGCGAGCTGCTGGAAGGCGACATCAAAGTGGTGCTGGATATCGCCAACGACTCGCATCTGATGGCGGACCTGCCGTGGATTGCCGAGTCTATTCAGCTGCGTAACATCTACACCGACCCGCTGAACGTTCTGCAGGCAGAGCTGCTGCACCGTTCGCGTCTGGCGGAAGAAGAAGGTAAAGAGCCGGATCCGCGCGTCGAACAGGCGTTGATGGTGACGATTGCAGGCGTTGCGGCAGGTATGCGTAACACCGGCTAATGCTTTATGCCCGGCGGCGCTGCGCTTGCACGGGCCTACGTTAAGTAGGCCGGGTAAGCGTTAGCGCCACCCGGCAATACCCTGGTATCCACCATGCACCACGACATTACCCACATCCTGACTGACCTGATCAACGGCACAACGACGCTGCGTCAGGTGCATTTTGCAAACCCAGCCATCTCCGCACCCGACCTTGCCTTAAAAGTTGATTTCCCACGTCTGGAGATCGTGCTCGACGGTTCGGTGAAAGACCAGGCAGCTTCCGTTTTACAGCAGGGTGATGTTTTATACGTCCCGGCTGGCGGCTGGAACGATCCACAATGGCAAACACCCGCGACGACGTTGAGCATCCTGTTTGGCAAACAGCAGCTTGGGTTTAGCCTTTTGCACTGGGATGGTGTTGAAGTGCGTAACCTGGCAAAGCAGCACGTTGCTCGCCGTGGCCCCCGCATTGGCTCCTTCCTGCTACAGACGCTTCATGAAATGCAGATGCAGCCGCACGAGCAGCAAACCGCACGCCTGATCATCGCCAGCCTACTTAGCCATTGCGTCGATTTGCTGGGTAGTCAGATCCAGACCGCCTCACGTAGCCAGGCTCTGTTTGAAGCCATTCGCGTTTATATTGATGAACATTATGCGACCCCGCTAACCCGGGAATCCGTCGCCCAGGCGTTTTATATCTCTCCGAACTATTTATCGCATCTTTTCCAGAAAACAGGCGCGGTAGGTTTTAATGAATACCTGACTCACACCCGGCTGGAGCACGCGCGTCAGTTGCTGAAAGGGTATGATTTAAAGGTGAAGGAGGTGGCGCATGCCTGCGGGTTTGTCGACAGTAATTACTTCTGCCGCTTATTCCGTAAAAATACGGAACGTTCGCCGTCAGAGTACCGTCGCCAGTATCACAGCCAGCTGACAGGGAAAGCGGTCAGTCCAGAATGACCTGAGTATGCTGCGGCGCGGATACCATTTTACGTACTGCAGCCATGACCTTGTGCGGATCGCGCAGGAAAGCATTAATCCCGCACTTCACATAGCGGCAGGATTCAAATCGCTCGCTGCCCGCCAGCTCAATATCCGTAATAAGCAATACGACATCAGCGCGCCGGATATCGTCCTCCGTCAATTCACTTTCAATGCCTAACGCCCCCTGAGTCTCAATGCGGGCTGACCATTTCTCCTGCTGGCAAATCCGCTCCAGCCGTTCTGCGGCCATGTAAGTATGCGCCACGCCGCTCACGCATGCGGTTACCGCCACCAGATGACGCACTGCCGTTACTGTCATTTTCAACCTCCCACGGTGACATGAAACCCTTTACGTTCCGCCATACGGCGAAAGACTGCAACTTCGTCAGTTGTCGGAGGTATCACCTCCCGCATCACCCATTGTTGCCCAAGCAGGCGGTATTTTGGTTCGCCATACGCGTGAAACGGTAATAAATGCAGCTGACGTATCCCTGTAGGCAGCAAAAATGCCAGCACGCGCGCCATGTTGGTTTCCGTCAGCGTATAGCCAGGAATAAGCGGTACGCGGGGGATGACGTTTATGCCTTCCGCCACCAGTTGCTTAATGTTATCCAGCACTCTTGGCAGATTCACCGCCGTCACCGAACGCGCCTGCTCTGGATCCATAATCTTCAGGTCAAACAGTACTTCATCGCATTGTCGTGTCAGCGGTAGCAATCGTGACAGGGGCGCATCTCCCGCCGTCTCAATGGCGGTGCGTATACCATAACGGCGCAAACGCGCAAGTAGCTGCGTCGCAAAAGGTGCCTGCATCAATACTTCCCCGCCCGACAGCGTCACTCCGCCACCCGAAGAGCGGAAGAAAACATCGTCTTTCATCACCTCGCGTTCAAGCTCGTCCAGCGTCACGTCGCGTCCGATGCGCTCAAACGCACCGGAAGGACATTCGTCCGCATCACGCAGGCAGGGTGTGCAGCGCAAACATTTACTCTCCCGGCGAACCGTCTCAATTTTTGGGGAGATCGACTCCGGGTTGGCACACCACGGGCAGCGGTGAGGGCAGCCTTTAAAAAAGACCACCGTGCGAATACCCGCCCCGTCGTTTAACGAATAGCGCTGAATATTGAAAATACGCGCCACGTCGGCGCGTGTTTCAACGACGTCACAGCTGATGCGCGGTGCGGCGGATAATGTCATCCTGGATCTCCTTCGACAGCTCAACAAAGAAGGCGCTGTATCCGGCAACGCGCACCACCAGCCCAGCAAAATCCTGTGGACGCCGCTGCGCTTCACGCAGGGTTTCCGCGTTCACCACGTTGAACTGGATGTGTTGCAACTTAAGCTGCGTGAACGCACGCAGGAAATCTGCCAACTTTTGCAGCCCTGTGTCGCCTTCCAGCGTCGCCGGTGTGAATTTAACGTTTAATAGCGTACCGTTAGATAACAGATAGTTATCCAGCTTACTCACCGATTTGAGTACCGCGGTTGGGCCCTGCATATCTTGCCCAAGCATCGGTGAAAGCCCGCCGTCCGCCAGTTGCTCACCGGCAAAGCGTCCATCCGGTGTTGCCCCCACAACCGCCCCCAACGGCACGTGTGCCGATACGGTATAAGACCCCGGCGTAAATTGCCCGCCGCGCGGGTTACGGTATTTTTCGACCTCTTTGCAGTAGTGGCGCAGCAGTTCAGCGCTGATATTGTCGACATCATCGATATCATTGCCGTATTTTTCGAAGCGATTGATCAGCCTTGCTCGCACTTTTTCGCCCTCCGGGGTGGCAAAGTTCGCTTTTAACACGGCTAAGAGCTCATCAAAACTTAAGCGTTGCTGTTCAAAGACCAGCCCTTTCAGGGCGTGCAGTGAATCGCTCAGGTTGGCTATTCCGATCCCCTGTACACCAGAGAAGTTATAGCGCGCCCCGCCGTCGGTAATGTTTTTCCCAGATGCCAGGCAATCGCTGATAAAAGAAGAGAGCAACGGCACCGGAGCCCAATCACGATGGCCGATATCGCAGATATTGCTCCCCTCAACCATCAGCGCAATGTAGTGATTAATTTTGGCGCGAATATTCTCCAGCAACCCTTCATAACTCAACCCTGCGTTGCCTTCATTCTCGTGCATCGCGATTTCCATCACCTTCAGCAGGTTAAACATGGCAATATCGTGCAGACCGTAGGTTTTACCCGGAATCGACAGCTCAACACAGCCGACGACAGCGTAGTCGCGCGCGTCCTCCAGCGACACGCCGCGATTGAGGAAGGCAGGCACCACCACTTCATCGTTAAAAATCTGCGGAATGCCGGTGCCCAGGCGAATGGTCTCTGCGGTTTTAAGCAGGAAAGGCCGGTCGATAAGTTCATTCACCCGCACGCCGAGGTTCGGCTGAGGAAGCTGAACGCTTTGGTAGGCATCCAGGCACAGGAAGGAGAGCACGTTTACCGCACTACGGCCGCTTTCCGTCAGGCCGCCTAACAGTGCGGTATACCCGGTCGGGAACCCGGCGAAATAGCGGGCGCTGCTGGTCGAGCGTAAAAGCACGACGTCATTGCACTTCACCCACAGCGACTCAAGAATCTCTTTCAGGAACGCGGGCTCATCGCCTTGTGAGAGCGAGGCCAGATAAAACGGCAGCATGTACTGGTCAAAGCGCCCGATAGAGAGCGAACTGGCGTTGGATTCGTACTGCAAAATGATGTTCATGTACCAGAAAAGCTGACACGCCTGCCAGAACGTCTGTGGCTTCTGCTGTGCGTTGTGCCGCGAGATGTCGGCAATTGTCAGCAGTTCCTCTCGCCGCGGCACATCGCTGACCCGGGCCAGCTCTTCAGCCAGCGCCGCGTAGCGCAAAATATGGCGCTGGGAAGCCTCAAGCAGGATCAGTGCCGCTGCATAGAAAGTGTTATGGGGATCGCGGGCGCAGTGTTCACGCAGTTCCTCCACCAGCACACCCAGGCCGTTATTAAGCAGGCGTGGATAATCAATAATGATATGCCCCTGCCCTTTATCCGTCTGGTTGATGCTGAAAATCTGCGTCCCTACCGCGGTTTTCACCTCATCTGTCATCTGGCTGTTGATGAAATCCTTCATTGACCGGTTTTCCCAGTAGGGGTACAGCACGTCACGGTAGGTCTGCTTATCCTCATCGCTGATTTCAAAGCGGTCCTGCGGACGTGTGGCAAACTGATCCAGCTCCTTAAGCAGCCAGTACGGATCCATCTCCGGAGACATAATGCCTGCACGCGGTTTAACGGTGCGGTTCCCGGCAATCAGCTCCTCATCACGAATCGCGATTTTTACATGGTCGAGTATGTACGCCGTCGCTTTCGCGCGCCGGATAATCACCGGCTCACCTTCCGTCTGCTGGTGGCTGGCGGTATAGAGCAAAGCACGCTCAAGCGAGATTTCACGCGGGCTGGCAAAAAGAGCGTCTTTCAAACGCTGGGTACGATTCGTCATGAGGGAACTCCTGTAACGGTAAAACGAGCCCGCCCCGAAGGGCGGGAGAGCATCAGGCGGTTTGTGCCAGGTGGGCATCAATTTTGTTCATGATGGCGTCGGCACGTTTTACCGCGTCGCTGATATTGACGCGTACGGTGGTTTTTCCGGCAAAACGCTCTTCGAATTTAATGCCAATATCCTTGGTCAGGATCACCACATCCGCGGCGGCAACGTCTTCTGCCGTCAGCTCATTCTCAAGACCGATCGATCCCTGTGTTTCTACTTTCACTTCCCAGCCTTTCGCTTTTGCGGCGCTTTCCAGCGCTTCAGCAGCCATATAGGTATGGGCAACGCCAGACGGACATGCTGTTACTGCGATAATTCGGGCCATGTTCTCTTCCTCACTCAGTTAATTTCGAAATCCAGATCCAGGTCATCCTCTTTTTCCTCGACCTGTTTTGTATTCTTACGGGCAATACGCTTCAGCACGTTGACGCTGATTGCCGTTACCACTGCGCCCACAGCAACTGCCGCGATATAGCCGAGCTTGCCGTCCACCACGGGAAGCACAATCAACCCACCCCAACCGGCATAGCATTGCGCGCCCATCACGGCAGCCGTGACCGCACCACACGCGGAACCCAGCATGATTGAAGGAATCACGCGCAGAGGGTCAGCAGCGGCAAACGGAATTGCCCCTTCGGTGACGCCAACACAGCCCATCACCAGCGCCGCTTTACCCGCTTCACGTTCTTCATCGGAAAAATTCTTGCGGCCGACTAACGTTGCCAGGCCTAACCCCAGCGGCGGTATGCAAATAGCCGCGGCGGCAATCGCAACGACGGTATAGACGCCCTGCGCAACGCAAATCAGCATGAAGGCATACGCCACTTTGTTAACCGGGCCGCCCATATCGAACGCCAGCATAAGGCCGAGAATGATGGCAAGTACCACGATGCTGCCCTGCTGCATGCCTTGCAGCCACTGAGTGAGGCTGGTGGTCAGCGCGCCTACAGGCTCGCCAAGACCCCACATCATGATGCCCGCGGTAATAAAGGTGCCGATAATCGGGATGATGAAGATAGGCATGACGGAACGCAGCACTTTCGGGACCGGCAGTTTTTTCAGGTACCAGACGATAATTCCACCGAAAATCCCGGCGATAATCGCGCCGAAGAACCCCGCGCCAAAGCTGTTGCCCACCCAGGCGGCAATGGCACAGGGAGCCAGCGCGGCGCGTTCTGCAATCGAGTAGCCAATGTAAGCGGCCAGGAAGGGCACCATCAGCGTTAAACCCGCCACACCGATATCAAAGAGCTTTTTCAGATTGGGATCGGTTGCGGCATCCGGTACCGCGCCCTTGCCGTATAGCATTACTGAAACCGCCAGCAGAATGCCGCCCGAGACCACGAACGGGATCATATGCGACACCCCAGTCATCAGATGCTGCCGCGTGTTCTTGAGAATGTGCACCAACGCTTTCATATGTCGCTCCAGGCCTAAAACCATAAAGATGTTGTGGCAAACAATAGGCAATCAGAAAGACGGCGGACAGGAGACAAAAAGGCCATTTACTGGATTTTTGTAATATCGAAATAAAAATGCGATCCGCCTCGACATTTCACACCGGCGATGCATTACGCAAAACGTCAGAACCTGTGAGTGAAATCTCATTTTTAGCGTCACATTACATTTGTCCAGCTTTTGGCAGTTTTGTCACATGGCGTGCCTCATCCTCACGCTCGTATGCTCTTTCGCATCATTGACGATTGGTTTCAGGAGTGTGTATGGCTCTGGTAGTGGAATTTACCTGTGAATTGCCCAACGGTGTTCACGCGCGTCCGGCAAGTCATGTGGAAACGCTGTGCAATACGTTTGTCTCGCAAATCGAGTGGCATAACCTGCGTACGGACCGTAAAGGCGATGCCAAAAGCGCGCTGGCATTGATTGGTACCGATACGCTGGCAGGCGATCCCTGCCGTCTGGCAATCTGCGGTGAAGATGAGCAACATGCCCATCAGCGGCTGGAGCAGTGGCTGAGAGAGGAGTTCCCGCACTGTGACGCACCGCTTGAAGGAGTTATCAGCACGGAACTGGAGCCCTTACCAGAATCACTGACACGCCTGAACCCGACGCTTTTTCGCGCCACTCCGGTATGCAGCGGCAGTGGGCAGGGCATCCTGACGGTACTGACATCGCTGGATCTCAACGCCCTGACCGATTTACCCGAAGCACAAAACGTGGAAGCTGAGCAATCGGCGCTGGATACCGGTCTGACGCTGCTGGTCAAACACATTGAGCTGCACGCGCTGGAAGGCGACAGCACCGCCAGCGCCATTCTTGAAGCCCACCGCTCGCTGGCTACAGATACCTCGCTGCGCCAGCATCTCCTGTCAGGGGTCAACCGGGGCTTAAGCTGCGCCCAGGCCATCATCGCCACGGCCAACCATTTCTGCGAGACGTTCTCTCGTTCCAGCAGCGCATATTTGCAGGAACGCGTGCTGGACGTGCGCGACGTCTGCTATCAGCTTTTACAGCATATCTACGGTGAAGCTTGTTTCCCGTCTCCGGGGCAGCTGACGCAACCGACCGTCTGCCTTGCTGACGACCTCACTCCCGGCCAGTTCCTGGAACTGGATAAAACCATGCTCAAAGGGTTGCTGTTAAAAAGCGGCGGAACCACCTCGCACACCGTGATCCTCGCGCGCTCCTTTAATATCCCGACGCTGGTGGGCGTCGACGGTGAAAGCCTGCTGCAATGGCGCAATCAGTCTGTCTTTGTGGATGGCAATGCCGGTGCGGTCGTAGTCAATGCCAGCGATGCGGTGACGCGCTACTACCAACAAGAAGCGCGGGTACAACAGGCGATACGCGAGCAGCAGCGCATCTGGCTCGATCGTGAAGCCAGAACGGCCGACGGTCTGCGCATAGAGATTGCCGCGAACATCGCCCACGCGGTGGAAGCCCAGGGGGCATTTGGCAACGGCGCCGAGGGCGTGGGCCTGTTCCGCACTGAAATGCTTTATATGGATCGCACCAGCGCGCCCGGCGAAAACGAGCTATACAACATCTTCTGTCAGGCGCTGGAGATCGCAAACGGGCGGAGCATTATTGTACGCACCATGGATATTGGCGGTGATAAGCCGGTGGAGTATCTGAATATTCCGGCAGAGAACAATCCGTTCCTCGGTTACCGCGCCGTGCGCATATATGAAGAGTATGCAACCCTTTTCACCACCCAGCTTCGGGCGATCCTGCGCGCCTCTGCTCACGGCAATCTGAAGATCATGATCCCGATGATCTCCTCGATGGAAGAGATCCTGTGGGTCAAAGAGAAACTTGCCGAAGCGAAACAACAGCTTCGCAATGAACATATTCCGTTTGATGAGAAAATCCCGTTCGGCATTATGCTGGAAGTGCCTTCGGTGATGTTCATCATCGATCAGTGCTGCGAAGAGATTGATTTCTTTAGTATTGGCAGCAATGACCTGACGCAGTATCTGCTGGCCGTCGACCGCGACAACGCCAAAGTCACGCGCCACTACAACAGCCTGAATCCGGCCTTCCTGCGCGCGCTGGATTACGCGGTGCAGGCAGTGCATCGCCAGGGGAAATGGATTGGGCTCTGCGGTGAACTGGGCGCGAAAGGGTCAGTGCTGCCGCTACTGGTAGGTCTTGGTCTGGACGAGCTCAGCATGGGCTCACCTGCCATTCCCGCTACCAAAGCGCGCCTGGCCCAGCTTGATAGCCGCGCCTGTCGCCAGCTACTAAACCAGGCTATGGCGTGTCGTACATCGCTCGAAGTGGAGCATCTGCTCGCCCAGTTCCGCATGAATCAGCAGGATACGCCGCTGGTGACGCCACGCTGCATCTCTCTGGATAACGACTGGAATAGCAAAGAAGAGGTCATGAAAGGGATGACTGATAACTTGCTGCTCGCCGGGCGTTGCCGCTATCCGCGCAAGCTGGAAGCCGATCTGTGGGCTCGCGAGGCGGTCTTCTCCACCGGGCTGGGTTTTGGTTTCGCCATTCCACACAGCAAATCGGAGCATATTGAGCAATCCACCATCAGCGTTGCACGCCTGAAATCCCCCGTCATGTGGGGAGATGAAGAAGCACAATTCATCATCATGCTGACGCTGAACAAACACGCCGCGGGCGATCAGCATATGCGTATTTTCTCCCGCCTGGCCCGCCGCATCATGCATGACGATTTCCGCAGCGCGCTGGTCAACGCCAGCTCAGAAGAGGCTATCGCCTCCCTGCTACAACACGAATTAGAACTCTGAAACGAGGAAGAGTAATGGAACTGTACCTGGATACCGCCAACGTGGCGGAAGTAGAACGCCTGGCGCGCATTTTTCCCATAGCGGGCGTCACCACAAATCCGAGCATCATTGCCGCCAGCTGCGAATCCATCTGGGACGTGCTGCCGCGTCTGCAAAAAGCCATTGGACCGGAAGGCACGCTGTTTGCTCAAACCATGAGCCGCGACGCCGAAGGCATGGTGGCGGAGGCCAAACGCCTGAGTAACGCCATCCCGGACATCGTGGTGAAAATCCCTGTCACGGCTGAGGGCCTTAC
Source organism: Enterobacter asburiae (assembly GCA_011754535.1). NCBI lineage: Bacteria > Pseudomonadati > Pseudomonadota > Gammaproteobacteria > Enterobacterales > Enterobacteriaceae > Enterobacter > Enterobacter asburiae. The sequence continues at coordinate 4,716,092 of JAAQVN010000001.1, forward strand.
CGCGATTAAGGCGCTGCAAAAAGAGGGCATTACCACGCTGGGCACTGCCGTTTATAGCGCCGCACAGGGTTTGCTGGCCGCGCTGGCAGGCGCGAAGTATGTCGCGCCATATGTGAACCGCGTCGACGCACAGGGCGGCGACGGTATTCGCATGGTCCAGGAGCTGCAATCCTTGATGGAAAAGCACGCGCCGGAAAGCAGGGTGCTGGCTGCCAGCTTTAAAACGCCGCGTCAGGCGCTGGACTGCCTGCTTGCCGGGTGCGAGGCAATCACGCTTCCCTTAGACGTAGCGCAACAAATGCTCGGCACCCCGGCGGTAGAGTCAGCCATAGAGAAGTTCGAGCAGGACTGGAAAAACGCGTTTGGTAACCTCAACCTCTAAGGGAGAAACGTTATGGACCGTATTATTCAATCGCCGGGGAAATATATTCAGGGCGCTGACGTGCTTACTCGCCTCGGTGACTATCTGAAACCCCTGGCCAATCGCTGGCTGGTGGTCGGAGATAAATTTGTGCTGGGTTTTGCTGAAGAGACCCTGCGTCAGAGTTTCAAAAAAGCCGAACTGCACGCTGAAATCGCGCCGTTTGGCGGCGAATGTTCGCAAAATGAAATCGATCGCCTGAAAAAGCTGGCAGACAGTGCCGACTGTCTCGCGGTGCTGGGCATCGGCGGCGGCAAAACGCTGGATACCGCCAAAGCGCTGGCGCATTTCATGGACGTGCCGGTGGCCATTGCGCCGACCATTGCCTCTACCGATGCGCCGTGCAGCGCCCTTTCCGTCATTTACACCGACAGCGGCGAGTTCGATCGCTACCTGATGCTGCCGCACAACCCGAATATGGTCATTGTCGACACCAAAGTGGTGGCGGGTGCGCCTGCGCGCCTGCTGGCCGCCGGGATAGGCGATGCGCTCGCGACCTGGTTTGAAGCACGCGCCTGCTCGCGCAGCGGCGCAACCACCATGGCGGGCGGCAAGTGCACCCAGGCGGCGTTAGCGCTGGCCGAGCTGTGCTACAACACGCTGGTTGAAGAGGGTGAGAAGGCAATGCTGGCAGCGGAACAGCACGTGGTAACGCCAGCGCTGGAACGCATTATCGAAGCCAACACCTATCTCAGCGGCGTGGGCTTTGAAAGCGGCGGTCTGGCGGCGGCACACGCCATTCACAACGGCATGACGGCAGTGCCGGATGCGCATCACTTCTATCACGGTGAAAAAGTGGCGTTTGGCACGCTGACGCAGCTGGTGCTGGAGAACGCCCCGGTTGAAGAAATAGAGACCGTCGCCGCGCTTTGCCACAGCGTGGGGTTGCCTATCACGCTGGCACAGCTGAATATCAAAGAGGATATTCCGGCCAAAATGCGTCTGATCGCGGAAGCGTCCTGTGCCGAAGGGGAGACCATTCACAACATGCCGGGCGGCGTGACCCCGGATCAGGTTTACGCGGCGCTGCTGGTGGCTGACCAGTATGGACAGCGGTTCCTGCGGGAGTGGGAGTAATAAAAAGCCGGGCGGCGGCTGCGCCTTACCCGGCCTGTATTATTGGCAAAAATATCCCCGCCGTGGCGGGGATATTTATTTACCGCAGATCAAACCGATCCAAATCCATCACCTTCGCCCAAGCGGCTACGAAGTCACGGACGAACTTCTCGTGCGCATCGCTGCTGGCGTAAACCTCTGCCAGCGCGCGCAGGACAGCGTTCGAGCCAAAGACCAGGTCGGCGCGGGTCGCGGTATATTTCACTTCACCGCTGGCGCGATCGCTTCCGGCAAACAGTTCATTAGATTCGTCGGTCGCCTTCCACTGGGTGTTCATGTCCAGCAGATTCACGAAGAAATCGTTGCTCAGCACGCCTTCGCGGTTGGTGAATACGCCATTCTTGCTGCCATCGAAGTTTGTACCCAGCACGCGCAGGCCGCCGATCAGCACCGTCAGTTCAGGCGCGGTCAGGGTCAGCTGCTGGGCCTTATCAATCAGCAGTGACTCCGTCGTGGACACATCCACCTGCGCACGGTAGTTGCGGAAGCCGTCGGCAACCGGCTCGAGCAGGTTGAACATCTCGATATCCGTCTGGTCCTGACGGGCATCCACGCGACCCGGGGTGAACGGTACGTTGACATAAACGCCCGCCGCTTTCGCCGCCTGCTCAACGCCCACGACGCCCGCCAGCACGATAATATCGGCCAGCGAGGCTTTATTGGTGGTGCGCTGGATAGCTTCCAGAGCCGGCAACGCGCGAACCGCCGCGGCGTTCACATCCCAGTCGCGCTGAGGAGCCAGCGCCAGACGCGCGCCGTTGGCACCGCCGCGCTTGTCGCCGCCGCGGAAGGTCGATGCAGACGCCCAGGCAACGGAAACCAGTTCGCTCACGGAGAGGCCGGAGGCCGCGATTTCCGCCTTCAGGCTTTCAATGTCCTCTTTCGACGGATTGAACACCGCCTGCGGCAGCGGATCCTGCCAAATCAGATCTTCTTTCGGCACTTCCGGACCGATGTACCGTGCTTTTGGCCCCATATCGCGGTGGGTCAGTTTGAACCACGCACGCGCGAAGGCTTCGTTAAAGGCCTGCGGATCGTTCAGGAAGCGACGGGAAATTTTCTCGAATTCCGGGTCAAAACGCAGCGTCAAGTCGGTGACCAGCATGGTAGGTTTGCGTTTCTTCGACGGGTCGAACGGATCGGGCATGATTTCCGGCGCATCCACGGCTTCAAACTGAATCGCGCCTGCCGGGCTACGGGTCTGCACCCATTCGTATTTGAACAGGTTCTCGAAGAAGTAGTTGCTCCACTGGGTCGGAGTTTGTGACCAGATGACTTCCAGCCCGGAGGTGATGGCGTCAGCGCCAATACCGGTGCCGTGCGTGCTTGCCCAGCCTAAGCCCTGCGCTTCAATCGGCGAGGCTTCCGGATCGGTACCAACGTGCGTAGCTTCACCCGCGCCGTGGGTTTTACCGAGCGTATGGCCGCCTGCAATCAGCGCGACGGTCTCTTCGTCGTTCATCCCCATGTTGCCGAAGGTTGCGCGAATTGCCGCAGCCGCCGACAGCGGTTCACCGCTGGCGTTTGGCCCTTCCGGGTTCACGTAAATCAGGCCCATTTCAGTGGCACCCAGAGGACGCTTCGCCAGCGCTTCCGGGTCACGGTGGGTCAGCCAGGCTTTTTCATCGCCCCAGTTCACGTCCAGATCCGGTTCCCAGACGTCTTCACGACCGGCGCCAAAACCAAAGGTGCGGAAGCCGGAGTTCTCCAGCGCCACGTTACCCGCGAGGATAAACAGGTCGGCCCAGGAGATTTTTTGTCCGTATTTTTGCTTGATTGGCCACAGCAGGCGGCGCGCTTTATCCAGGCTGACGTTATCAGGCCAGGAGTTCAGTGGCGCAAAGCGCTGCTGACCGCGTCCGGCACCGCCGCGTCCGTCAACGGAGCGATAGGTACCGGCACCGTGCCAGGCCATGCGAATAAACAGGCCAGCATAGCTGCCCCAGTCGGCAGGCCACCAGGGTTGAGAGTCGGTTAACAGGGCTTTGAGATCGCCCTTGAGGGCGGAATAGTCGAGCTTGCTGAATTCTTTGCGGTAGTCGAAGTCTTCACCCAGAGGGTTAGAACGGTTGGAATGTTGATTTAGAAGATCGATGCGGAGTTGTTTAGGCCACCACTCTTTACTGCCGGTACCTGCGCCCGCGCTGTGATCGACGCCGCCCTGATGGAACGGACATTTGCCGGCGGATGCCGCGTTATTGGTCTCGTCTGACGTGCTCATCGCTATGCTCCCTTTACAGTGTTACCGTTACGATATACACCACTAGCAATAAGATATAGTTGAATTAATCCACAGATTCGATAGTTAATACCTTTTAACTTTCTACCTGACTAAAAAGCCCTCAATTTTATGAGGGCTTTTTGCTGATTACGCCGGGCGAACGCCGAGCGTGTGACAAATGGCGTAGCTCATCTCCGCACGGTTCAGCGTGTAGAAGTGGAAATCTTTCACCCCTTCGCGACTTAAAATCTTCACCATGTCCATCGCGATGTTGGCCCCCACCAGCTTGCGGGTTTCCGGGTCATCGTCCAGCCCTTCGTACATTTTGGACATCCACAGCGGAATGCGCACGTTGGTCATATCGGCGAATTTCTTCGCCTGTTTGAAGTTCGAGACCGGCAAAATGCCAGGAATGATTTCGACGTCGATACCAGCCGAGACGCAGCGGTCGCGGAAGCGCAGATAGCTTTCCACGTCAAAGAAGAACTGGGTGATGGCGCGGTTGGCACCGGCCTCCACCTTACGCTTCAGGTTAAGCAGATCCGCCTGGGCGCTTTTCGCTTCCGGATGAACTTCAGGGTAGGCGGCCACGGAGATATCGAAGTCGGCCACCTCTTTCAGCAGCCCGACCAGGTCGGCCGCATACATCTCTGGCTTGCCGCTGCCAGGAGGGAGATCGCCGCGCAGGGCAACGATATGGCGAATACCGTTGTTCCAGTAGTCCTGGGCAATGGCGCGCAGTTCATCGCGAGTGGCGTCGATACAGGTCAGGTGCGGTGCCGCTTCCAGACCGGTTCTGTCCTTAATGCCTTTAATGATGCTGTGCGTACGGTCACGCTCGCCGGAGTTCGCACCGTATGTCACGGAGACAAACTTTGGCTTCAGGCTGCTCAGGCGATCGATAGAGCTCCACAGGGTTTGCTCCATTTCACTGGTGCGCGGCGGGAAAAATTCAAAAGAGACGTTAATCTGGCCGTTTACTTCGGCCAGGCTCTGATTCAGTGCTTCCCGCTGGTTGGCGTGAAAAAAGCTCATACCTTACCTCTATCTTTCGCGTGTCGTTGTCTGTTGTGTTGTGAACTTCTATACGTTTAGACGTCCAGATGTAAAAATGACGGAAAAGCGGAGGGACGTCAACATAAATAATCAACAATAACGGTGAGGTTTGCTCAGGGAAGATGAGAGAAGTTCATGATGAGATGGAAAAGCAGTCCCCTCTCCCCTTTGGGGAGAGGGTTAGGGTGAGGGGTTACAGCAGCTTAGCCAGACGGTTAATGTCGGACTGGATCGCCCCGGCGGTGACATCGCGCCCCGCGCCCGGACCGCGGATCACCAGCGGGTTATCACGGTACCAGCGGCTTTCAATGGCGAAGACGTTATCGCACGGCAGCAGCGCCGCCAGCGGATGGTCAGGACGCACCGCTTCGACACCCACGCGCGCCTTACCGTTCGCCTCGAAACGCGCCACGTAGCGCAACACCAGCCCCATCTCGTTTGCCGCTTCCAGACGCTGCACCATCTGGTCATTCAGCTCGTCACCGTTCTCGAAGAAATGGTCAACGGACCCTTCCTCGCAGCCCGCAGGGACCAGCGACTCGACGCGTACAGAATCCGGCTCGATGTCATAACCGGCTTCGCGCGCCAGGATCACCAGCTTGCGCATCACGTCTTTACCGGAGAGATCAACGCGCGGATCGGGCTCGGTTAAGCCCTGCTGCCAGGCCTGATCCACCAGGTCGGTGAATGGTACAGTGCCGTCAAACTGCAGGAATAGCCAGGAGAGCGTGCCGGAGAAGATCCCGCTCAGCGCCAGAATGCTGTCGCCGCTTTCAATCAGGTCGCGCACGGTGTGGTTAACCGGCAGGCCCGCGCCAACAGTGGCGTTATAGAGCCAGTGGCGGCCCGTTTTTTCGAACGCGTCGTGGATCTGGCGGTATTTATCGGTGCTGCTTGCCCCCGCCAGCTTGTTGGCGCTGATGACGTGGAAACCGTGGCTGGCGAAATCCAGATACTGATCGGCAAGCTGTTCGCTGGCGGTAACGTCCAGCACCACCAGATCGTCATACGGGTGCGCGCGCATCCACAGGAACAGCGCTTCTTCATCCTGCTCTACGGCTTCATCGTTAAAGAAGGCAAGCGCGCGGCTGGCGTCCAGCCCTTCGTAGTTCAGCAGGCTGCGGCGGCTGTCCACCACGCCCGCAAGAATAAATTCAAATCCGGTACGCGCCGAGAGCGTGACCTGCTCGCGGGCAAACAGCTCCAGCCAGCGGGAGCCGATGTTGCCTTTCCCAAACAGTACCAGCCCAATGCGTTTTTCCGCGCGGAACAGGGAGGTGTGCAGGCCCTGAATCAGGCTCTCGGTTGGCCCTTTCCGCAGGACCGCGACCAGGCTGATGCCCTCTTCCGACTGCCAGGTGAACTCCACCGGCTGGCCTTTCAGCTGCTGCCAGAAGCGGTGGCAGTGCAGCGGGTTACGGGTGACGCCCGCGCCCACCATCGCCACCAGCGCCAACCCCTGACGCAGGCGAAGCTCGCCCGGCAGGCCCGCTTCATCCAGAATTTTCAGCGCGCTGTCCGCCACTTCGGCGGTATAGCAGAACTGCAGCAGCTGACGGTCATTGTGAACGCCAACGGCCAGCGGACGCACCTGGGCGCGTTTCAGGATCGTGTCGATATCTTTATGTGCCAGTTTGAAATCCTGACCGGCAGGGACCTGGAACTCAATCAGGCAGATGTCGTCGTGGCTGGTGACAATACGCGCGCCCGTGCCGGACGCCAGCACGCGCTCAATGCGCGTGGAACCCTGGTCCGGCGTATAGCTACAGCGCAGCTGCAGGTCGATATCGCTGCCGGAAACCGGCTGCAGCGTGCGCGCGTGCAGTACCGGCGCAGCCAGCCGTGCCAGCTCGCTGGCTTCGTCGAGACGCAGCAGCGGCAGCAGACAGGCATCTTTCACCTTACGCGGGTCCGCGCTGTAAACACCGGCCACGTCGCTCCAGATGGTTACGCGGGACACGCTCGCCAGGGCACCAATCTGCGTTGCCGAGTAGTCCGAGCCGTTACGGCCCAGCAGCACGGTTTCGCCCGCGTTGCTGCGGCTGATAAAGCCGGTGACGACAATACGTTTGCCCGGATGCTGCACCAGCAGCTGCTGTAGCAACGGGTAGGACAACCCTTCATCCACCTGCGGCTGCGCGGCGCGTTCCGCGCGCAGGAAATCACGCGCGTCGAGCCAGGCCGCTTCCAAGCCCAGATGTTGCAGCACGGCGGCCATCAGACGCGCGGACCACACTTCACCGTGGCCCACCACTTCGGCATACACCGCGTCGGTAATCCCGCTGTCCAGCAGGGCTGCCAGACGCTCAAGGTCATGCGTGAAAGCGCTGATCAGCCCGTCCGCCACGTCCGCAGGCAGCAGGCCGGCAATCAGCTCGCTCTGGTAACGACGTAAGGACTGTTGCACCTGATGCGCAGAAAGGCGATCGGTCTGGCTCAGTTTCAGCCAGCTAATCAACTGGTTGGTGGTGCTGCCCGCCGCTGAGACAACCATCATGTCACCCGGCTGTGAATATTCGGTCATGATCCCTGCGACGCGCAGGTAACATTTCACATCAGCAAGACTACTACCACCAAACTTGTGCAGCTGACGACCCTTCGCCCCTGCCTGCGCTATCACACTCATGATTACCCCTTGGCTGCGATCCGGAAGCCATTTTCCAGATCGGCAATTAAATCTTCAGAATCTTCAATGCCGGTTGAGATACGCAGCAGCGTCTCGGAAATCCCGGCGGCGGCACGTGCTTCGGGTGCCATACCTGCGTGCGTCATGGTCGCGGCGTGGGAGATCAAGCTTTCAACCCCACCTAAGGATTCCGCCAGCGTAAACAATGACAGCCCGCTCAGGAAGCGACGCAGCGTTTGCTCGTCACCGTCCAGTTCAAAACTTAACATCGCGCCAAATCCCTTTTGCTGGCGCGCGGCAATCTCGTGCCCCTGGTTTTCCGGCAGCGACGGGTGATAAAGCTTCTTCACCAGCGGCTGGGTTTTCAGGAAATCGACAATCGCCTGGGCATTACGCTGCGCCACGTCCATGCGCGGCGACAGCGTGCGGATGCCGCGCAACAGCAGGTAGCTGTCGAACGCGCCCGCGGTGACGCCAATGTTATTGGCCCACCATGCCAGTTCCGTGACAACGTCGGGATCTTTGGCAATCACCACGCCCGCCACCACGTCAGAATGGCCGTTCAGATATTTAGTACATGAATGCAATACCAGATCCGCACCCAGTGCTAACGGGTTCTGAAGCGCCGGACTGAGGAAGGTATTATCCACTACACTTATCGCTCCCGCATCCCTTGCGAGCTGACAAATTTTCGCAATGTCGACAACGCGCAACAATGGGTTGCTTGGACTTTCCACCAGAACCAGCTTTGGTTTCTCTGCCAGCGCCTGTTTCAGCGCCTGCTCGTCGTTTTGATCGACAAACAGCACGCGGTAGCAGCCGCGCTTTGCCAGGCTATCAAACAGGCGATAGCTCCCGCCGTAGCAATCGTGCGGCGCGACCAGCAGATCGCCCGGTTTCAGGAAAACTGTCGTCACCAGGTGAATGGCGGACATCCCGGTATTGGTTAATACTGCCCCTGCGCCCCCTTCCAGCTCGGCCAACGCACGCTGGGTCACATCACGCGTAGGATTGCCACGACGCGAATAGTCATGCGCGCGGGGTTCATTAAATCCGGTGAAATTGTAGGTACTGGAAAGATGAATGGGCGGGACAACGCAGCCGTACTGCTCGTCATCATTTAATCCGCTACGCACTGCAATAGTGGCCTGTTTACGCGTCATGGTGAGGGCTTCCTGGCGAATGAGGTGAAAAGTCAGGCACCAGAGTAAACATTGAAAGTATGGACGTCAATACATCTGGACATCTAAACTTCTTTGCGTATAGATTGAGCAATGCGCAAATAGCCGTTAAAATTATATGCTTTAGCGCACGCTGCAGCGGCAATATCCGTGCCACGGTATCGTCTCTACGGTAAACTACGCAAGATTACGGTTCAAAACGGGCAGTGACCGGTTTGCACCTTTAGATTAATGACTGAGAGGATTAAAGGTATCTCATGGCTGAATGGAGCGGCGAATATATCAGCCCATACGCTGAGCACGGTAAGAAGAGTGAGCAAGTAAAGAAAATTACGGTTTCCATTCCTCTGAAGGTGTTGAAGATCCTCACCGATGAACGTACGCGTCGTCAGGTGAATAACCTGCGCCACGCGACCAACAGCGAACTGCTGTGCGAAGCGTTCCTGCATGCGTTTACCGGCCAACCGTTGCCGAACGATGACGATCTGCGCAAAGAGCGTAGCGACGAAATCCCGGAAGAGGCGAAGGTGATCATGCGTGAACTGGGTATTGACCCGGAGACGTGGGAATACTGAGAAGCGGATACAAAAAAGGCACCTTGCGGTGCCTTTTTTTCGGGAAACTTATTTAGCGCCCGGGATGCTGAAACGCTTGTTGAAGCGGTCAACACGGCCACCGGTTGCAACATCACGCTGCTTACCAGTGTAGAACGGGTGGCATTTGCCGCACACGTCCAGGTTCAGATCGTGACCCACGGTAGAGCGGATCTGGATAGAGTTACCGCAAGAGCAGTTTGCAGTAATCATTTCGTATTTCGGGTGAATATCTTTTTTCATGGGAGAACCTCAGTTAAGGCCGCGTCGCTCTTCCAGCCCTAACGCCAGACACCACGCGATGTTGAATGTAAGTTCTTTGGCGTAAAGTACACCAAAGGCGGCGAATCATACAGAATTTAACCAACGTATGCAAACTGATCCGCACGCCGCTTTTACTAATGTGTATACTAACGCGCCACTTTTCAAGTCAGGAAGATTCGATGCCCGTCGCTCACGTTGCCCTGCCCGTTCCGCTTCCCCGCACCTTTGACTACCTGCTGCCCGACAGCATGAGTGCCAAAGCGGGCTGTCGCGTGACCGTGCCGTTTGGCAAACAGCAGCGCGTGGGGATCGTCGTCTCCGTCAGCGATAAAAGCGAATTGCCCCTCAATGAACTGAAGTCGGTCGTTGAGGTGCTGGACCTCGAGCCGGTTTTCTCCACCAGCACCTGGCGACTGCTGCTGTGGGCGGCGGATTATTATCACCATCCGATTGGCGACGTCCTCTTCCACGCCCTGCCTATTCTGCTGCGCCAGGGCAAGAGTGCCAGCCACGCCCCGATGTGGTACTGGTTTGCCACCGAACAGGGGCAGGCTGTGGACATTAACAGCCTCAAGCGCTCGCAGAAACAGCAGCAGGCGCTAGCGGCGCTGCGTCAGGGGAAAATCTGGCGGCATCAGGTCAACGAGCTTGAGGTTAGCGAAACCGCGCTACAGGCATTAAGAAAGAAAGGGCTGAGCGAGCTGGCCAGCGAAGCGCCTGCCCTTCACGACTGGCGCGACGGCTTCTCCGTCTCAGGCGATCGCCTGCGTCTGAATACCGAGCAGGCCACCGCGGTAGGCGCCATTCACAGCGCCTCGGACCATTTTTCCGCCTGGCTGCTGGCGGGCGTGACGGGTTCCGGCAAAACGGAAGTCTACCTGAGCGTACTGGAAAACGTGCTCGCGCAGGGTAAACAGGCGCTGGTGATGGTGCCGGAAATCGGCCTGACGCCGCAGACAATCGCCCGATTCCGCGAGCGCTTTAACGCGCCGGTTGAGGTGCTGCACTCGGGGCTTAACGACAGCGAGCGCCTTAGCGCCTGGCTGAAAGCGAAAAACGGCGAAGCGGCGATAGTGATCGGCACCCGCTCGTCGCTGTTTACGCCGTTTAAAAACCTTGGCGTTATCGTGATCGATGAAGAGCACGACAGCTCCTATAAACAGCAGGAAGGCTGGCGCTACCATGCCCGCGATCTGGCGGTCTACCGCGCGCACAGCGAGCAAATTCCCATTATTCTCGGCTCCGCCACGCCGGCGCTCGAAACGCTGCACAACGTGCGCCAGCGTAAATATCACATGCTGCGCCTGACGCGTCGCGCGGGGAACGCCAGTCCGGCCATTCAGCACGTGCTGGATCTCAAAGGCCAGCAGGTGCAGGCAGGGTTAGCGCCCGCATTAATTTCCCGCATGCGCCAGCATTTGCAGGCGGGGAACCAGGTGATCCTGTTCCTGAACCGTCGCGGATTCGCCCCCGCCCTGCTGTGCCACGACTGCGGCTGGATTGCAGAATGCCCGCGCTGTGACCACTACTACACCTTCCATCAGGCCCAGCGTCACCTGCGCTGCCACCACTGCGACAGCCAGCGCCCGGTGCCGCGCCAGTGCCCGTCGTGCGGATCAACGCATATCGTGCCGGTCGGTCTGGGCACGGAACAGCTTGAACAGGCACTTGGCCCCTTCTTCCCGGACGTGCCTATTTCCCGAATCGACCGGGACACTACCAGCCGCAAAGGCGCGCTGGAACAGCAGCTGGCAGAAGTGCATCGCGGCGGCGCGCGCATCCTGATTGGTACCCAGATGCTGGCCAAAGGGCACCACTTCCCGGACGTGACGCTGGTCGCCCTGCTGGACGTGGACGGCGCGCTGTTCTCGGCCGATTTCCGCTCCGCCGAGCGCTTCGCCCAGCTTTATACCCAGGTGGCAGGGCGTGCGGGACGTGCTGGCAAGCAGGGCGAGGTGGTACTGCAAACGCACCACCCTGAGCACCCGCTGCTGCAAACCCTGCTGCATAAAGGCTATGACGCCTTCGCCGAGCAGGCGTTGGCCGAGCGCCAGACCATGCAGCTGCCGCCGTGGACCAGCCACGTCATCATCCGCGCGGAAGATCATAACAACCAGCAGGCCCCGCTTTTCCTGCAACAGCTGAGGAATCTCCTGCAGGCCAGCCCGCTGGTGGATAACCAGCTGTGGATCCTGGGCCCGGTGCCGGCGCTGGCGCCGAAGCGCGGCGGACGTTTTCGCTGGCAAATTTTACTCCAGCACCCCTCGCGTATTCGCCTGCAGCACATCGTCAGCGGCACGCTGGCGCTCATCAACACCCTGCCGGAAGCGCGAAAAGTGAAGTGGGTACTGGACGTCGATCCCATCGAAGGCTGAAGACGGATCGAAAAATTTAACGCGCCTCACACTTTTTATGAAAATTCTGTAACCGATTCCATTAACTATCTGTAAAAATGGTGGTGTCCGCAGTTCGGTGTTCAGGCGAGGAGAAGACGTTGAAGTCCAGGAAAGAGGTTGCCACGGCGACCATGAAAGACGTTGCCGAGAAAGCACAAGTCTCAACAGCAACCGTGTCCCGCGCATTAATGAACCCGGATAAAGTCTCCCAGGCGACCCGTAACAAGGTTGAACAGGCGGCTCTGGAAGTGGGTTACTTCCCTCAGGCCATGGGGCGGAACGTCAAGCGCAATGAATCGCGGACCATCCTGGTGATAGTGCCGGACATTTGCGATCCCTTCTTTAGCGAGATCATTCGCGGCATCGAAGTGACGGCTGCGGAGCAGGGCTATCTGGTGCTGATTGGCGACTGCGCCCATCAGAACCAGCAGGAAAAAACCTTTATCGACCTCATTATTACCAAGCAGATTGACGGCATGCTGCTGCTTGGCTCGCGCCTGCCGTTTGATGCCAGCATCGAAGAACAGCGCAATTTACCCCCGATGGTGATGGCCAACGAGTTTGCTCCCGAGCTGGAGCTGCCGACGGTTCATATCGATAACCTGACGGCCGCGTTCAACGCGGTGAACTATCTTCAGGAGCTGGGGCATAAGCGGATTGGCTGCATTGCCGGGCCGGAAGAGATGCCGCTCTGCCACTATCGCCTGCAGGGCTATGTTCAGGCGCTGCGCCGTACCGGTGCGATTGTCGATCCGCACTACATTGCGCGCGGTGATTTTACTTTCGAAGCGGGCGGACAGGCGCTGGAGAAACTGCTGGCGCTGCCAGAACCGCCGACAGCGGTGTTCTGCCACAGCGACGTGATGGCGCTGGGGGCGCTGTCCCACGCCAAACGCCGTGGCTTACGCGTGCCGAAAGATCTGTCGATTATCGGTTTCGATAACATTTCGCTTTCAGAGTTTTGCGATCCGCCGCTCTCCACCGTGTCACAACCGCGCTATCAGATTGGCCGTGAAGCGATGCTGCTTCTGCTGGATCAGCTGCAGGGTCAAACAGTTAGCAGCGGCTCACGGTTACTGGACTGCGAGCTGATTGTTCGCGGCTCTACCCAGGCATTGACTTAAAGTAAACGCCTTTCGGACACCCTTATCTGGTCAAAGCCCCGCCGCTTAAGTAACATGGCGGGCTGACGAACGAATAAATACAGCGAAACGATAGTGGCACAACGAGATTATGTACGTCGCGGCCAGCCGGCACCTTCGCGACGCAAAAAGAGTAGTTCAAAAAGCAAGCAGCGTAATCTGCCTGCGGTCTCGCCAGCAATGGTCGCTATTGCTGCGGCGGTACTGGTGGCTTTTATTGGCGGCCTGTACTTCATTACGCACCATAAAAAAGAAGAGTCCGAGGCGCTTCAGGGCAACAAAGTGGCGGGAAATGGTCTGCCGCCGAAACCTGAAGAGCGCTGGCGCTATATTAAAGAGCTGGAAAGCCGTCAGCCTGGCGTGCGTGCGCCTACCGAGCCTTCAGCCGGTGGCGAAGTGAAAAATGCCGACCAGCTGACGGACGAGCAGCGCCAGCTGCTGGCACAAATGCAGGCCGATATGCGCCAGCAACCAACGCAGTTGAACGAAGTGCCGTGGAATGAACAGACGCCAGCACAGCGTCAGCAAACGCTGCAGCTGCAGCGTCAGCGCCAGGCACAAATTCAACAGCAGCAACAGCAGCAGCAGTGGACGCAAACCCAGCCGGTGCAGCAGCCGAAAGCGCAGCCTTACCAGCAACCGCAGCAGCAGACGCGTACGGTGCAGTCTCAGCCTGTTCAACAGCCAAAAACGCAGCCGCAAAAACAAGCGGCTCAGCCGTATCAGGATCTGCTCCAGACGCCAGCGCATACCACCGCGCAGCAGCCGAAAACGCAGCAGGCCGCGCCGGTGACCAAAGAGACCGAATCGCCGAAGCAGACGGCAGAGAAAAAAGACGAGCGCCGCTGGATGGTGCAGTGCGGTTCGTTTAAAGGCGCCGAGCAGGCAGAAACGGTGCGTGCTCAGCTGGCGTTTGAAGGATTTGATTCACGCATTACCACCAACAACGGCTGGAATCGCGTGGTGATTGGCCCGGTCAAAGGCAAAGAAAATGCCGATGGCACCATTTCGCGCCTGAAAGTGGCCGGTCATACAAACTGCATTCGACTCGCCTCCGGGGGTTGAAACCCCCAAAATCTCCCCCATCTATCATTTAATTCAGCCCTGAGCACAGGCTCAGGGCTTCTGTTTCCCGAATTTGTAACCAGGGGGTCTGCTCGTGACAACAATAGTAAGTGTACGCCGTAACGGCCATGTGGTAATCGCCGGTGATGGCCAGGCCACGCTGGGTAATACCGTCATGAAAGGCAACGTGAAGAAAGTGCGTCGTCTCTACAACGACAAAGTGATCGCCGGTTTTGCAGGCGGCACGGCGGATGCCTTCACGCTGTTTGAACTGTTTGAACGCAAACTGGAAATGCACCAGGGTCATCTGGTGAAAGCCGCCGTTGAGCTGGCGAAAGACTGGCGTACCGACCGTATGCTGCGCAAGCTCGAAGCGCTGCTGGCGGTCGCGGATGAAACCGCTTCGCTTATCATTACCGGTAACGGTGACGTGATTCAGCCGGAAAACGACCTGATTGCCATCGGCTCTGGCGGCCCTTATGCCCAGGCTGCAGCCCGCGCGCTGTTGGAAAATACCGACATGAACGCGCGTGATATCGCGGTGAAGGCGTTGGATATTGCAGGTGATATCTGCATCTATACCAACCACAACCACACCATCGAAGAATTGACCTCCAAAGCGTAAGGATCTCCCATGTCTGAAATGACCCCACGCGAAATTGTCAGCGAACTGAACAAACACATTATCGGCCAGGATAACGCCAAGCGCTCCGTGGCCATCGCGCTGCGTAACCGCTGGCGTCGTATGCAGCTTGATGAAGAGCTGCGTCACGAAGTCACGCCGAAAAACATTCTGATGATCGGCCCGACCGGCGTCGGGAAAACCGAAATCGCCCGTCGTCTGGCGAAGCTGGCGAACGCGCCGTTCATCAAAGTTGAAGCCACCAAGTTCACCGAAGTGGGCTATGTGGGTAAAGAAGTGGACTCCATCATCCGCGATCTGACCGACTCGGCGATCAAAATGGTGCGCGTCCAGGCGATTGAAAAAAACCGCTATCGCGCGGAAGAGATGGCCGAAGAGCGCATTCTCGACGTGCTGATCCCACCGGCGAAAAACAACTGGGGCCAGGCTGAACAGCAGTCTGAGCCTTCAGCCGCGCGTCAGGCGTTCCGCAAAAAACTGCGTGAAGGCCAGCTGGACGACAAAGAGATTGAGATCGATCTCGCGGCCGCGCCGATGGGCGTGGAAATCATGGCGCCTCCGGGCATGGAAGAGATGACCAGCCAGCTGCAGTCCATGTTCCAGAACCTGGGCGGCCAGAAGCAGAAAGCGCGTAAGCTGAAAATCAAAGACGCGATGAAGCTGCTGATTGAAGAAGAAGCGGCGAAGCTGGTGAACCCGGAAGAGCTGAAGCAGGACGCTATCGACGCGGTTGAGCAGCACGGCATCGTGTTCATCGACGAAATCGACAAAATTTGTAAGCGCGGCGGCAACAGTTCCGGCCCGGATGTGTCCCGCGAAGGCGTACAGCGCGACCTGCTGCCGCTGGTTGAAGGCTGCACCGTCTCCACCAAGCACGGCATGGTGAAAACGGACCACATCCTGTTTATCGCTTCCGGTGCGTTCCAGGTGGCCAGCCCGTCGGATCTAATCCCGGAACTGCAGGGTCGTCTGCCTATCCGCGTTGAGCTGCAGGCGCTGACCACTGAAGATTTCGAGCGCATCCTGACCGAGCCAAACGCCTCTGCTACCGTACAGTACAAAGCGCTGATGGCGACGGAAGGCGTGAACCTTGAGTTCACCGAGGACGGTATCAAGCGTATCGCCCAGGCCGCATGGCAGGTCAACGAAACCACCGAGAACATCGGTGCGCGTCGTCTGCACACCGTGCTGGAACGCCTGGTGGAAGATATCTCGTATGATGCGAGCGACCTCAACGGTCAAACCATTACCATTGACGCAGAATATGTGAGCAAACATCTGGATGCGTTAGTGGCAGATGAAGATCTGAGCCGTTTTATCCTATAATCGCGGTTACTGCATTCTCATCACTGTTAATGGGGGCTAAGGCCCCCATTTTTATTGGCTAAATTACTATGACTGATATCAGCCGTACTCAGGCGTGGCTCGAAAGCCTGCGCCCTAAAACGCTTCCTCTGGCCTTTGCCGCGATTATCGTCGGTACGGCGCTTGCCTGGTGGCAAGGTTATTTTGATCCGCTGGTCGCCGCGCTGGCATTGATTACCGCCGGCCTGCTGCAAATTCTCTCCAACCTCGCTAACGACTATGGTGATGCGGTGAAGGGCAGTGATAAGCCGGACCGTATCGGGCCGCTGCGCGGGATGCAGAAAGGGGTCATTACCCAGGCACAGATGAAGCGCGCGCTGATTATCACCGTGGTACTGATTTGCCTATCCGGCCTGGCACTGGTGACGGTCGCCTCGAAAACCACCAGCGATTTCATTGGCTTCCTGGTGCTGGGTCTGCTCGCCATTATCGCGGCCATCACCTACACCGTCGGCACGCGCCCTTACGGCTATATTGGCCTCGGGGATATCTCCGTGCTGGTGTTCTTCGGCTGGTTGAGCGTGATGGGGAGCTGGTACTTACAGGCGCATACGGTGATCCCTGCTCTGTTCCTTCCCGCGACCGCCTGCGGCCTGCTGGCGACGGCAGTGCTGAACATCAATAACCTGCGCGATATCGACAGCGACCGTGAGAACGGCAAGAACACACTGGCGGTGCGTCTGGGGCCAGTGAATGCGCGCCGCTATCATGCCTGCCTACTCATCGGCGCTTTGGTTTGCCTGGCGCTGTTTAACCTGATTTCTCTTCACAGTCTCTGGGGCTGGCTGTTTGTGCTTGCCGCGCCGCTGCTGGTTAAGCAGGCCCGCTTTGTGATGCGTGAACTCAGCCCGTCCGCTATGCCGCCGATGCTGGAACGTACGGTAAAAGGCGCGCTGCTGACTAACCTGTTGTTCGTCATTGGGATTGTGTTAAGCCAGACGCTCCGTTAGCTGACAAATATCAATTAACAATTGATGATTTTGCCAACAACGCATTTCGCACGATATACTGAACACATTCGCAGCAACTGAGCGTTAAACCTATGAAATACGATACCTCCGAGCTTTGTGACATCTACCAGGAAGATGTCAACGTCGTTGAACCGCTGTTCTCCAACTTTGGTGGGCGGTCGTCGTTTGGCGGTCAAATCGTCACGGTGAAATGTTTCGAGGACAACGGGTTGCTGTACGATCTGCTCGAACAGAACGGCCGTGGCCGCGTTCTGGTGGTCGACGGCGGCGGGTCCGTGCGTCGCGCACTGATTGATGCCGAACTGGCCGGCATTGCCGTCCAGAACGAGTGGGAAGGCATCGTGGTGTACGGCTCCGTGCGTCAGGTGGACGATCTCGAAGACCTGGATATTGGAATTCAGGCCATCGCGGCCATTCCGGTAGGCGCTGCGGGTGACGGCATCGGCGAAAGCGACGTTCGCGTTAACTTTGGCGGCGTGACCTTCTTCTCCGGGGACCATCTCTACGCCGATAACACCGGCATTATCCTTTCCGAAGATCCGCTGGATATTGAGTAATAAAAGAGTCAGCGTGAACCATAAAAAAAGCCGGGTGGCGGCGTCGCCTTACCCGGCCTGGTCAGTTCATCCCAATGGGAATTAAACTTCTTCCATACGTCCCAGCAGCGCCTGCAGGCGATCCTGCCAGCCGTTCTGCTGTTCGCGCAGCTGGTTGTTTTCGCGCTCCAGTTCTTCCCGGCCGTGCTGAGCGTTCTGAACTTCCTGCGCCAGGCTGTTGTTCTTCTCTTTCAGCTCTTCAATTTCCATCTGCAGCAGCGTGATGGTGTCAATCGCCTGCTGTACTTTCGATTCCAGTTTCTCAAACACTTCTAAAGACATGATCCTACCTCTCCTGAATTGCAAGGCGACGCTTTAACGTAAACGCGCACAACATATGTTCCGATTGTATGGAGCGCAGTCGCCCCTGTCCAGCGGCATGCCACGCAGATCGCGGTTTGCAACACTTTTCGGCCTCGTCCTGGTGCGTTCGCGGCATATACCTCTAAGTTGTTAACCCATTCGTTAAAGAAATGATTCAGCCCACCGTGCGCGACTGATGCAAAAACGCGCTTTATGGCGCGAAAACGCTCATTTTATTGACGAAGACCACACATTTTAATTTCGATATTTCTCGTTTTTGCTCGTTAACGATAAATTAACACTATGTCTACAGGGCATCGTGGCTGTCACGGGCGGCCACGCTAACAATAAACATCAATTTCTTCAGGATTCCGATTATGAGTCAGACATCAACCTTAAAAGGCCAGTGCATTGCCGAGTTCCTTGGTACCGGGTTGTTGATATTCTTCGGAGTGGGCTGTGTCGCTGCACTGAAAGTGGCGGGTGCCAGTTTTGGTCAGTGGGAAATCAGTATCATCTGGGGTCTGGGCGTGGCGATGGCCATCTACCTGACTGCAGGGGTTTCTGGTGCACATCTTAACCCGGCGGTGACTATCGCACTGTGGCTGTTCGCGTGCTTCGACGGACGCAAAGTTGTTCCTTTCATTATTTCTCAATTTGCCGGCGCGTTTTGCGCAGCGGCGTTAGTTTACGGGCTTTATTACAATCTTTTCATCGACTTCGAACAGACGCATCATATGGTACGCGGTAGCGTCGAAAGTCTGGATCTGGCAGGCATCTTCTCAACTTACCCTAACCCGCACATCAATTTTGTGCAGGCGTTCGCAGTTGAAATGGTGATTACCGCTATTCTGATGGGCGTTATCCTGGCGCTGACCGACGATGGAAACGGCATTCCGCGCGGCCCGCTGGCACCCCTGCTGATTGGTCTTCTGATTGCGGTGATTGGCGCATCCATGGGCCCGCTGACCGGCTTCGCGATGAATCCGGCGCGTGATATCGGACCAAAAGCGTTCGCCTTTATCGCAGGCTGGGGTGAGGTGGCATTCACGGGTGGTAAAGATATCCCTTACTTCCTGGTGCCGCTGTTTGCGCCGGTTGTTGGGGCTGCGCTGGGCGCATTTAGCTACCGCAAATTAATTGGTCGCCATTTACCGTGCGACACCTGTGTGGACGAGGAGAAGGAAACGACTTCTACCGCACAACAAAAAGCTTCGCTGTAATCTGACTACGGGACACATACCATGACCGAAAAAAAATATATCGTTGCGCTCGACCAGGGCACTACCAGCTCCCGCGCTGTCGTAATGGATCATGACGCGAACATTGTCAGCGTGTCTCAACGTGAATTTGAGCAAATTTATCCTCGTCCAGGCTGGGTAGAGCACGACCCGATGGAGATCTGGGCATCACAAAGCTCCACGCTGGTGGAAGTGCTGGCGAAAGCCGATATCAGTTCCGACGAGATTGCCGCTATCGGCATTACCAACCAGCGTGAAACCACCGTGGTCTGGGAACGCGAAACCGGTAAGCCTATTTACAACGCCATCGTCTGGCAGTGCCGCCGTACTTCAGAGATCTGCGAACAGCTGAAGCGCGACGGGATGGAAGAGTACGTGCGTAGCGCCACCGGTCTGGTGGTTGACCCGTATTTCTCCGGTACCAAAGTGAAGTGGATCCTCGATCACGTGGAAGGTTCACGCGAGCGTGCAAAACGCGGCGAGCTGCTGTTCGGGACCGTCGATACCTGGCTTATCTGGAAGATGACCCAGGGACGCGTCCACGTCACCGACTACACCAACGCCTCGCGTACCATGCTGTTCAACATCAACACCCTGGAGTGGGATGACAAGATGCTGGACGCGCTGGACATCCCGCGCGCGATGCTGCCTGAAGTGCGTAAGTCGTCTGAAGTGTACGGCCAGACCAATATCGGCGGTAAAGGCGGCACCCGTATTCCTATCGCCGGGATCGCCGGTGACCAGCAGGCGGCACTGTTCGGCCAGCTGTGCGTCAAGGAAGGGATGGCGAAGAACACCTACGGCACCGGCTGCTTTATGCTGATGAACACCGGCGAAAAAGCGGTGAAATCAGAAAACGGTCTGCTGACCACCATTGCCTGCGGCCCGCGCGGCGAAGTGAACTATGCCCTGGAAGGTGCGGTGTTTATGGCGGGCGCATCCATTCAGTGGCTGCGCGACGAGATGAAGCTGATCAGCGACGCATTTGACTCCGAGTACTTCGCGACCAAAGTGAAAGACACCAACGGCGTGTACGTGGTACCAGCGTTCACCGGTCTGGGCGCACCGTACTGGGACCCGTATGCCCGCGGCGCAATTTTCGGCCTGACGCGTGGTGTGAACTCTAACCACATCATCCGTGCCACCCTGGAATCCATCGCTTACCAGACGCGCGACGTGCTGGAAGCGATGCAGGCAGACTCTGGCATTCGTCTGCACGCCCTGCGCGTGGACGGTGGTGCGGTCGCGAATAACTTCCTGATGCAGTTCCAGTCCGACATTCTGGGCACCCGCGTTGAGCGCCCTGAAGTGCGTGAAGTAACGGCGCTGGGCGCGGCGTACCTTGCCGGTCTGGCGGTAGGCTTCTGGCAGAACCTGGACGAGCTGCAGGAGAAAGCGGTCATCGAACGCGAATTCCGCCCTGGCATCGAAACCACCGAGCGTAACTTCCGCTACAGCGGCTGGAAGAAAGCGGTGAAACGCGCCCTGGCGTGGGAAGAGCACGAAGAGTAAGACCAACTTATCCCCCCCTCACCCCGGCCCTCTCCCCAAAGGGGATTAAGTCCCCTCGCCCCTTTGGGGAGAGGGTTAGGGTGAGGGGGTTCCAACCGCACCGGTCCCTCCCCCCTCCTCACTCTGTGATAAACTTCGTGCAATTCCTTTTGATTGTACGAGTCCCTAATGAAACGTGAACTTGCTATCGAGTTTTCCCGCGTCACCGAAGCGGCCGCCCTTGCAGGCTATAAATGGCTTGGCCGTGGCGATAAAAATACCGCAGACGGCGCAGCCGTCCACGCCATGCGCATTGTGCTTAACCAGGTTAACATCGACGGCACCATCGTGATCGGCGAAGGCGAGATCGACGAAGCGCCAATGCTCTACATCGGTGAAAAAGTCGGTACCGGCAAAGGCGATGCGGTGGATATCGCGGTTGACCCGATCGAAGGCACCCGCATGACGGCGATGGGTCAGGCCAATGCGCTCGCTGTGCTCGCCGTGGGCGATAAAGGCTGCTTCCTCAACGCGCCGGATATGTACATGGAAAAGCTGATTGTCGGCCCTGGCGCGAAAGGCGCAATCGACCTTAGCCTGCCGCTGGAAGAGAACCTGCACAACATCGCCAAAGCCCTGGGTAAACCTCTTAGCGAACTCACCGTGACTATTCTGGCAAAACCGCGCCACGATGCCACCATCGCACAGATGCAAAAGCTCGGCGTGCGCGTGTTTGCCATTCCTGACGGTGACGTTGCCGCCTCGATCCTGACCTGCATGCCGGACAGCGAAGTCGACGTGCTTTATGGCATCGGCGGCGCGCCGGAAGGCGTGGTCTCTGCAGCGGTGATCCGCGCGCTGGACGGCGATATGCAGGCGCGCCTGCTGCCGCGTCATGAGGTGAAAGGCGACAGCGACGAGAACCGTCGTATCGGTGAGAACGAGCTTGCTCGCTGCGCAGCGATGGGCATCGAAGCCAATAAAGTGCTGGCGCTGAACGACATGGCCCGCAGCGATAACGTGGTCTTCTCCGCAACCGGCATCACCAAAGGCGACCTGCTGGATGGCATTACCCGCAAGGGCAACATGGCGACCACTGAAACGCTGCTGATCCGCGGTAAATCACGCACCATCCGACGCATTCAGTCTATTCACTATCTCGACCGCAAAGACCCGGACGTGCAGACGCACATTCTGTGAAACCGTTTGATCGATAGAGCTTTCCGGCCCGAAGGGGCTGGAAATGTTTCCCACAAGTACGGAAGATAGAACAGAGAAACAGCACAGGAGAAGATCATGGCGGACTGGGTAACAGGTAAAGTCACAAAGATAGAATTCTGGACCGATGCGCTATTTAGTCTCACCCTGCATGCTCCCGTTCACCCGTTTAAGGCCGGGCAATTTGCGAAGCTGGGGCTGGATGTCGACGGCGAGCGCGTGCAGCGCGCCTACTCTTACGTTAACGCGCCGGATAACCCGGATCTCGAGTTCTATCTGGTCACCGTTCCGGACGGCAAGCTCAGCCCCCGCCTCGCCGCCCTTAAGCCCGGCGACGATGTGCAAATCGTGAGCGAAGCGGCGGGTTTCTTTGTGCTCGAAGAGATCCCTGACTGTGACACGCTCTGGATGCTGGCAACCGGCACGGCTATCGGTCCCTATCTTTCCATTCTGCAATACGGCAAAGATCTGGAGCGCTTCAAAAACATCGTGCTGGTGCATGCTGCGCGCTACGCTGCAGACCTGAGCTATCTGCCGCAAATGCAGGCGCTGGAACAGCAGTACGGTGGGAAGTTAAAGATTCAGACTGTGGTCAGCCGTGAAACCGTAGCAGGAACGCTTACCGGTCGCGTGCCGGCGCTAATCGAGAGTGGAGCCCTGGAAGACGCAGTGGGTTTACCAATGACGGCCGAAACCAGCCACGTCATGCTGTGCGGTAACCCGCAGATGGTGCGGGACACGCAGCAACTTCTGAAGGATACCCGGCAGATGACGAAACATCTTCGCCGCCGACCGGGCCATATGACCGCTGAACACTACTGGTGATCAGCGGTATTTCACCTCGACGGTGTCTTTACCGTATTTGTTTTCGCTCTGGGTGCCGATAAACGCGCCCAGATCGACAATCATCATCACGAAGATGACCGACGGCAGCAGTCTGCCCACGACCCACGGAAGGATGGATGGGAGCATCGCCCAGTTTCCTGCCACCAGCATCCACGCCAGAATAATCAGAAACGCCCATGCGCCGGAGCGGCCGCGATCGTGCAGGCGTTTCACCACGACGGCCGCCGTTGGCCATAGCAGGCAGACCAGCGCAAATGCCGCCGTTTGCGTGCTCAGCCAGGCGTTGTAAGCGACGAAAAACAGAAGCAGCATGGCGACAACCCACGTCACCATCCAGACCCAGAAATCACGGCGTCCAATACGCCCTTTGAATGAAAACAGCCACTGCTGTATGGTCATGTAAGGTTCCTTATTATCGTTTAGCCCGCATTTTACCCTGGAGTTGTGACCTTTTGACAAGCCGACCAGATATCGTTTTAATCATGAGCACTTACGGCCAGGTGCAATGTTGATGAAAAATTCGGCACATTCTCTTTTCCTGTGTTTAGCGATGCTCAGCGCGGGTTTTCCGCTGCACGCCGCCGACACCGCGGCCCCCACCACTGCGCCGTATTTGCTGGCAGGCGCGCCGTCTTTCGATCAATCCATCAGCCAGTTTCGCGAAGCCTTCAATCAGGCCAACCCAGCGCTGCCGCTGGATGAATTTCGCGCCATTGATAGCTCCCGCGATACCCCAACCCTGACCCGTGCAGCGAGCAAGATTAACGAGAATTTGTATGCTTCCACGGCGCTGGAGCGCGGTACGTTAAAAATCAAAAGCATGCAAATCACCTGGCTGCCAATTCAGGGGCCAGAGCAGAAAGCCGCTAAATCGAAGGCGCTTGATTACATGAGCGCGGTGCTGCAGGCGTTTACGCCTGCGCTGACGAAAAAGCAAAGCCAGCAAAAGCTGCAAAAACTGCTGGCCGCCGGTAAAAACAAGCGGTACTACGCCACAACCGAAGGCGCGATCCGCTATGTGGTGGCGGATAACGGCGAAAAAGGACTGACCTTCGCCGTTGAACCGATTAAGCTGGCGCTATCTGACACCCTTGGCGGGGCGAATTAATGACAAAAAGCAAAGCCTTTCGAGGGAAAATCTCTATACTGATTCACAGACCATGCTGCCCGACCGGGCGGCCATATTCCTTAATTCGCTTATTTAGCGTGGAGAATTGAAATGCGACATCCTTTAGTGATGGGTAACTGGAAACTGAACGGCAGCCGCCACATGGTAAACGAACTGGTTGCGAACCTGCGTAAAGAGCTGGCTGGCGTGACCGGCTGCGCGGTTGCTATCGCTCCGCCGGATATGTACCTCGATCTGGCTAAACGTGCCGCTGACGGCAGCCACATCGTGCTGGGCGCGCAGAACGTTGACGTTAACCTGTCTGGCGCGTTCACCGGTGAAACTTCCGCTGAAATGCTGAAAGATATCGGCGCGAAATACATCATCATCGGCCACTCCGAGCGTCGCACTTACCACAAAGAATCTGACGAGTTCATCGCGAAGAAATTCGCCGTGCTGAAAGAGCAGGGTCTGATCCCAGTTCTGTGCATCGGTGAAACCGAAGCGGAAAACGAAGCGGGCAAAACCGAAGAAGTGTGCGCACGTCAGATCGACGCCGTACTGAAAACTCAGGGCGCGGCAGCTTTCGAAGGCGCGGTTATCGCTTACGAGCCAGTCTGGGCGATCGGTACCGGCAAATCTGCAACCCCTGCGCAGGCTCAGGCGGTGCACAAATTCATTCGTGACCACATTGCTAAAGCCGACGCGAAAGTCGCTGAGCAAGTGATCATCCAGTACGGCGGCTCCGTAAACGCCTCCAACGCTGCTGAGCTGTTCACCCAGCCAGACATCGATGGCGCGCTGGTTGGCGGTGCATCCCTGAAAGCTGACGCTTTCGCGGTGATCGTTAAAGCGGCAGAAGCGGCTAAACAGGCGTAATGGCCTTTGTGGCGGGTGGCGCTTGCGCTTACCCACCGCTCTTCTCCTCCCTCTCCTTTGGGAGAGGGTTGGGGTGAGGGGAAACCCCTCGCACCGAACTACACTTTACCTAACACGCTATACCACAGATAATCCAGCGGCAGCAGCACCAGATACGTTGCGATAGCCAGCGCCAGACAAAGCACCATCCCCGCCCTTGCAGGCACCTTCCCGAGCCCCATCGCCACCACAATCGGCGACGCCTGATACGGCAGCAGCGGCGTGGAATAGCCCAGCACCTGAATCATGATCACCGACAGCAGCGGGAAACCGGTCGCGTCCGAGAAGCTCTGAGCCAGGGTGGTGTACAACGCCGGAACGCCGTTAGCAGTCATGATGAAGTTGAGCGCTGTGGTAATACCGGTCAGCGCCAGGAAGCTGGTAAACGGTTTGTCCGCATCCAGCGGCATAATGCGCAGCAGCGCTTCGCCCACGGCCGTTCCGATACCGGTTTGCGTCACGACGATCGCCAGCCCAAGAATACCCGCGACGTAAATGCAGGTACGCATGTTCACGCCCGCAGAAAACTCCTCCCCGGTGATAAAGCCAACGCGCGGCAGCATGACGATGATCGACGCCGCCAGCCCCGTCCACGCGGGCCCTACGCCGTGCCAGCTCTCCGTGACCCACATTCCCAGCACCAGCGCCAGCAGCCAGGCGAGACGCTTTTCGTCCCGCCCCATGGGTTCAGACAGCGCCAGATCCTTCGGGGGTTTTGGGCTGCCGGGGAACAGCCAGCAGATGAGGCCAATCAGAATCAGGCCTTTGAGAATACCCAGCACCGGCGTATGCAGCAGTAGATACGGAACATAGTTCAGGTGAATGCCGTACGAGCCTTCCGCGGCACCGCTCATCACCAGGTTAGGGACGTTTGCAGGCAGGATAGTTGCCGAAAGCTGGAAGGTGCCGAACCCGACGGCCAGCGCCAGACCAAACCAGGCGCGGGAGCCGTCGGCGATACCGGCGCGTTTCGCCATCGCCGCGACAATGGGCATCAGCAGCGCAATACGCCCCATGTTTGACGGCATCACAAACGCCAGCGCGTAGCTGAGCAATACCACGCTCGCCACCATCAGCACCCAGGAGTCAGTGAGCTTTGCCGACAGCGCCCGGGCGGCCCTGTCCGCCAGCCCGGTTTTACGGATCGCCACGCCCAGTACAAACCCGCTGAATACCAGCCAAAAAGCCGACGAGGCAAAACCGCCGAAGATCGCTTCCGGCGGGGCGATTCTGGCGGCCATCGCCGCCGTAAAGAACAGCAGCGCGGTGATAAATTCCGGCAATAGCGACGTCGCCCACAGCACGATGGTGACGCCGACGATCAGCGAGGGCAGCAGCAGAGGATGCGTTAACCAGAGCGACATACCTGTCTCCTGTAGATTTTTTCAGCAAGTCTACGGTGACAGGCAGCCCGAGTAAACGCGATTTATGGTGGGGTTACTTCAGGATAGCGC
Source organism: Enterobacter asburiae (assembly GCA_011754535.1). Taxonomy (NCBI): domain Bacteria; kingdom Pseudomonadati; phylum Pseudomonadota; class Gammaproteobacteria; order Enterobacterales; family Enterobacteriaceae; genus Enterobacter; species Enterobacter asburiae. Next base: position 4,742,327 of record JAAQVN010000001.1, read on the forward strand.
ATTGATGATCCTGCAATTCCTCTGCCGAGGCGCGGTTGAGCGTGAGCAGGTTACGCTCCGTAGCCAGCAGAATAAAAGATCCATCCGACTGCTGTGCCATTGCCAGCGCGAAACGCCCCATATGGTCGCGCGCTTCCGGTAGCTCTTCCGCCAGCATCATAAACGGGCTGCGCTGGACCAGTTCATTCTCCGTCACCCGGCGAGCGAGATACTCATGCCCTTCCAGCCCGCCCGGGAACGGTAGCCACTGGGTGCTGATTTCTCCCTGCGCCGCGTTAAGCTTCTCGCGCACGTCCGGGCGCAGGCAGGAGATATGGATATGAAAATGGTTCTGCGTACGGCCTGTCGGAGAGTTAATCGTCAGCGAAATGGCGCTGTCCGGCACCTCGGAGCCACGCTTCATGGTCATAAAGCTGCGCGACTGCCACGCCAGCCAGAAGAAGTTCGGCGTGTGAGGCTCGGTCAGGAGCGGGCTTTCGGTGCCATTGATGCGGTACGTTGGCATCAGCAGATACTGCAGCGGCCCGTTGCGGTCTTTAAATACCACATAGCCCGCGTCAGGCTTCACCTGCGCGCAGGGCGCCGGGTTACGGTGTTGCAGTTGATTAGGCAGGCACTGGTCGAGAACGATATGGCGCAACGCATTCGGATTACCCGCTTTTATCCAGTACACGCCGCCTGCGGCAAGAGCGATGACAATCAGGATCAGTAAGATAATTTTTTTCACAACGCGTTCCCTGTTTTCAATAGAGGCAAAAGAGTAACGCAAAATGATGACCAAATAAAAAACCCGGTGGATTTCTCACACCGGGTCGCCGTGTCGTTTGTTGTGGTTTAGCGCTGGCTAATCTGGTCGAAGGTGCCGCCATTAGAGAAATGCTCTTTCTGCGCTTTCGTCCAGCCGCCGAACACATCATCAATGGTGAAGAGCTTCAGTTTCGGGAATTCGCTATCGTATTTCTTCGCGACAGCCGCATCGCGTGGACGATAGAAGTTCTTCGCCGCGATTTCCTGGCCTTCCGGCGAGTAAAGATACTTCAGGTAGGCTTCCGCCACCGCTTTGGTGCCTTTCTTATCAACGACCTTATCGACCACGGAAACGGTCGGCTCAGCGAGGATGGATTCGCTCGGGGTCACGATCTCAAACTTGTCTTTACCCAGCTCGTGGGTCGCCAGCAGGGCTTCGTTTTCCCACGCAATCAGCACGTCGCCAATGCCGCGTTCGACGAAGGTGTTAGTGGCACCGCGTGCGCCGGAGTCCAGCACTTCGACGTTTTTGTACAGGGATTTGACGAATTCCTGCGCTTTAGCCTGGTCACCGTTGTTGTGGTGCAGCGCGTAGCCCCAGGCCGCGAGGTAGTTCCAGCGTGCACCGCCGGAGCTTTTCGGGTTCGGGGTAATCACAGAAACGCCCGGTTTGATCAGGTCGTTCCAGTCCTTAATCTGCTTCGGGTTTCCTTTACGCACCAGGAAGACGATGGTCGAGGTATATGGCGCGGAGTTATCCGGCAAACGTTTGATCCAGTTTTTGTCGATACGACCACGCTCGGCGATAGCGTCGACATCATAGGCCAGCGCCAGGGTCACCACGTCGGCTTCAATACCGTTAATCACAGACGTCGCCTGCTTACCGGAGCCACCGTGAGACTGACGAATTACCACGTTATCGCCGGTTTCCTGTTTGTAGTGCGCCGCAAATGCTTTGTTGTATTGATCGTACAGCTCACGCGTCGGGTCATACGACACATTCAGTAACTGGATGTCCTTTGCCAGAACGCTGGTCGATGCCAGCAATAACGTTAAACCCACGCCCCATTTATTCATCGCCCAGCTCTCTTGTGTAGTGTTTTGATGAATGCAGCGTGCCAGAAAGCGAATCGAGGATTAAAGAATAAAAAAAGATTGGCTATAACGAAGAGGAATAAAAGCCCTCTTCTGAAAGAAGAGGGCTTGAAGGATCAGTACAGTTTTTTGGCGCAGTCCAGCCAGTCACCTTTGAACGGACGCTTCATGTTTTCAATCGCGTCGATGATGTCATGGTGAACCAGCTGTTCGTTCTGAATACCGACGCAGCGGCCGCCGTGGCCTTGCAGCAGCAGCTCGATAGCGTACGCACCCATACGGGATGCCAGGATACGGTCGTACGGGCCCGGGGAACCGCCGCGCTGGATGTGACCCAGAACGGTTGCGCGGGTTTCGCGTTTGGTTTCGGTTTCGATGTACTTCGCCAGCTCGTCAACGTCACAGATGTGCTCGGTGATAGCCACAATCGCGTGTTTCTTACCCTTCGCGATGCCCGCTTTGATTTCAGCGACCAGATCTTCGCGGCTGAACTCCACTTCAGGAACCACGACGAACTCACAGCCACCGGCGATAGCCGCCGCCAGGGTCAGGTCGCCGCAGTAACGGCCCATCACTTCAACGATAGAGATACGCTGGTGAGAAGAGGAGGTGTCACGCAGACGGTCAATGGCTTCCACAACGGTGCCCAGCGCGGTGAAGTAACCGATGGTGTAGTCAGTGCCTTTGATGTCGTTGTCGATGGTGCCCGGCAGGCCGATGCACGGGAAGCCCATTTCGGTCAGACGTTTTGCACCCATGTACGAGCCGTCACCGCCGATGACCACCAGCGCGTCCAGGCCACGCTTTTTCATGTTCTCGATAGCCACTTCACGGATGTGTTCGTCACGGAATTCCGGGAAGCGCGCAGACCCAAGGAAGGTACCGCCACGGTTGATCATGTCAGACACGCTGTAGCGGTCGAGCTGAACCATACGGTCTTCATACAGACCCAGGTAACCATCATAGATACCAAAAACTTCCAGACCTTCCGTCAGCGCTGCACGGACAACCCCACGAATTGCCGCGTTCATGCCCGGCGCATCACCGCCGCTTGTCAACACACCGATTTTCTTAATCATGACTACCTCTGAACTTAGGAATGCAAAATTGAAATCTGTTGCCGGAAGAAACTTATCGACCAACGAATACTGCAAATAGTATATCAATCCCTTCTGGCTGAATTGATTCAGGTCAGACCAAATGGCGGTAATTTATACACAAAATGCTGGCCTGGCTCACTTTTTTACAACGAATTACGAAAGCCCAACATGTCCGGGTACAACCGAGCAGGGATCCTGGTGAATGATGACGTCTGAACCAGGAAAACGCTGCAAAATCGCCTGCTCGACCTGTTCAGCAATCACGTGAGCCTGAACCAGCGGCAGGTTGTCTTCCATTTCAATATGAATCTGAATAAAGCGGGTCGGCCCTGACTGCCGCGTTCGAAGATCGTGTGCGCCGCTGACGCCGGGCCAGGAGGTCACGATGGAAAAAATTTCATTACGTTCCGAGTCCGGAAGAGCGCGATCGAGCAGTGATTGCACCGCGTCATACCCCATCCGCAGGGCGCTATATAAAATATAGATACCAATCCCTAACGCAAACAACGCATCGGCCCGATGCCAGCCATACCAGGCCAGACCGAGCGCAATAAGAATAGCCCCATTCATCATAACATCAGATTGATAATGAAGCATATCCGCCCGTACAGCCTGACTTTGCGTTTTGCGAACGACCCAGCGCTGGAACGTTACCAGAACAAGTGTGCTTATAAGTGCAATTACCGTGACGACCACGCCGACACCGGGATTATTCATCGGTGAAGGCGAAACCAGATGTTGAATACCGGTCAAAAACAGGAACAGTGCCGAGCCAGAAATGAACATACTTTGCGCCAGCGCGGCCAGCGACTCCGCTTTGCCGTGTCCAAACGTGTGCTCTTCATCCGCCGGCTGCAGCGAGTATCGCACCACCAGCAGGTTGGTCAGCGAGGCAGCAATATCCACCAGTGAATCCACCAGCGCCGCCAGAATACTGACCGAGCCGGTGTACCACCAGGCAAAGATTTTAATCAGCAGCAGGCCAGAGGCCATGACGGTGGCCGCAATGGCGGCCCGGCTTACCAGCCTTCCATAGGATTGATTCATAAACGCTCCTGTCATGTCATGCCGCTAGTATAACGGAAGCATGGGGAGGCAAAGGATGAATAAACGGTTAACAAATCAGAATGCGGGGCAAAAAAAACCCCCACATCATGTGGGGGAAGACAGGGATGGTGTCTATGGCAAGGAAAACAGGGTTTACTGGTTACTACGGGTACTGCTATTGCTACTGAAAAACGTTGTTTCTGAGCTTCGCTGCATCCGTGCAACCTCACGCAGCTGGTCCATTCGCTGCTGATGTTTGGTATTCAAAACCGCTTGCTGCTCGGGCGTTAGCAGGTGGAACATCTGGTTGCGGACCTTCGCCATCTCTACCTGGCGGGCAACCTGTTCCTGTGCCATTTTTTCGGCCTGAGCGCGGACAGCGCTTTCGTCAAAATTTTCTGCGGTGACAAGGCGATGCATTGTCTCCATTTCGCTAACATTAACAGGGGGCTGATCGTGTCGTGCCCTCTGCATCAGATCTCGCATCTGTTGACGCTGATGTTCGGTTAAACTTATGCCGTCAAACATATGGCTTTGGCTGCTGTGCGTTGCGCCCTCTTGCGAGGGACCGTTATCGCCGATGATAGCTACAGCAGCCTGGCTAAACGCACTGAACGCCAGCGTTGAGGCCATGACGGCAGCGGTAACTTTGCGCATCACTTGCTCCCAAAATCTTTCGTGTCGCGATTCAACGAGAGACAGTCTACGATTCAGGCTGCAAACATGCGTCAGGGGGTGTAAAACAACGTAAAGTCATGGATTAGATAGCCTTGATGTCGTAATTTCTGCCTCGGAGGTATTTAAACAATGAATAAAATCCTGTTAGTTGATGATGACCGAGAGCTCACATCCCTTTTAAAGGAGTTGCTCGACATGGAAGGTTTCAACGTCCTGGTTGCCCATGATGGCGAGCAGGCGCTGAGTCTCCTTGACGACAGCATCGATCTACTTTTGCTCGACGTAATGATGCCGAAGAAAAACGGTATTGATACTCTGAAAGAGCTTCGCCAGACACACCAGACGCCTGTAATCATGCTGACCGCGCGCGGCAGCGAACTTGACCGCGTTCTCGGCCTTGAGCTGGGTGCGGATGACTATTTACCGAAGCCGTTCAACGACCGTGAACTGGTGGCCCGTATTCGCGCTATCCTGCGCCGTTCCCACTGGAGCGAGCAGCAGCAAAATACCGACAACAGCTCGCCAACGCTGGAAGTGGACTCCCTGAGCCTGAACCCGGGCCGCCAGGAAGCGAGCTTCGACGGCCAGACGCTGGAGCTGACCGGCACCGAGTTCACCCTGCTGTATCTGCTGGCACAGCATCTCGGCCAGGTGGTATCGCGTGAACATTTAAGTCAGGAAGTGCTGGGCAAACGCCTTACCCCGTTTGACCGCGCCATCGACATGCACATCTCTAACCTGCGCCGCAAGCTGCCGGAGCGTAAAGACGGTCACCCATGGTTTAAAACCCTACGTGGTCGCGGTTATCTGATGGTTTCCGCTTCATGATAGGCAGCTTAACCGCCCGCATCTTCGCCATCTTCTGGCTGACGCTGGCACTGGTTTTAATGCTCGTTTTGATGTTGCCAAAACTCGACTCACGCCAGATGACGGAGCTTCTCGACAGCGAGCAACGTCAGGGCGTGATGATCGAACAGCACGTGGAAGCGGAGCTGGCAAACGATCCGCCGAACGATTTGATGTGGTGGCGCAGGCTTTTTCGCGCTATCGATAAGTGGGCGCCTCCCGGACAACGTCTTTTGCTGGTCACCAGCGAAGGCCGCGTGATTGGAGCCGATCGCAATGAAATGCAGATCATCCGCAACTTTATTGGCCAGGCGGATAACGCCGATCACCCACAGAAGAAGAAATATGGTCGGGTAGAGATGGTCGGTCCTTTCTCGGTACGGGATGGGGAAGACAACTACCAGCTCTATCTGATTCGCCCCGCGAGCAGTTCCCAGTCCGACTTCATCAACCTGCTGTTTGACCGTCCGCTTCTGCTGCTGATTGTCACGATGCTGGTCAGTTCCCCGCTGCTGCTATGGCTGGCGTGGAGCCTGGCAAAACCGGCGCGTAAGCTGAAAAACGCCGCCGATGAAGTGGCGCAGGGTAACCTGCGGCAGCATCCTGAGCTGGAATCCGGGCCGCAGGAGTTCCTGGCCGCAGGAACCAGTTTCAACCAGATGGTGAGCGCGCTGGATCGCATGATGACCGCCCAGCAGCGGCTGCTGTCGGATATCTCGCACGAGCTGCGCACCCCGCTCACGCGCTTGCAGCTTGGCACCGCGCTGCTGCGCCGCCGCAGCGGGGAAAGCAAAGAGCTGGAGCGTATTGAGACGGAAGCCCATCGTCTGGACAGCATGATCAACGATCTGCTGGTGATGTCGCGCAACCAGCAGAAAAACGCGCTGGTGAGCGAAACGGTGAAAGCCAATCACCTGTGGCATGAGGTGCTGGACAACGCGGCGTTCGAAGCTGAACAGATGGGTAAATCGTTCACCGTCAACTTCCCGCCGGGCCCGTGGCCGCTGTACGGTAACCCCAATACGCTGGAAAGCGCGCTGGAGAATATCGTGCGTAACGCCCTGCGCTACTCGCATACGAAGATTGAAGTGGCGTTTTCGGTGGATAAAGACGGGATTACCGTCATTGTCGATGACGACGGCCCTGGCGTCAGCCCGGAAGATCGCGAGCAGATTTTCCGTCCGTTCTACCGCACCGACGAAGCGCGTGACCGCGAGTCTGGCGGCACGGGGCTGGGTCTGGCGATTGTTGAAACCGCCATGCAGCAGCACCGTGGCTGGGTGAAAGCCGACGACAGCCCCCTGGGTGGGCTACGGTTAACGCTGTGGCTACCGTTGTATAAGCGTTCGTAGCTGTTAGTGCCGGGTGGCGGCTTCGCCTTACCCGGCCTACTTTCCCCACAATCTCCGCGAATTATCCTCGATCTTGCCGCTTAAGCGCCGCTTCTGCATCGTTCTGGTCCAGCTGGTCGATAACCCCGCTGCCGACAGCAGGTGGTGATACTGCTCGTCGTCAAACGGCATATGCCAGGCAATGGCGCAGGCGTCATAAACAGACACATCGCTCAGGCGCGACGCCAGCTCAAGCGGCGCGTCCGCTGAAACCTGCCCAGCCAGCACCACGCGGTACAGCCAGCCGGTTTTACCCGCTTTTTGCAGCAGGGCCGACATATCCTGAATCCCGAAATGGTAGTTGAGCTTGAAGCACGGCGAGCGTGGCTGCGTCACCTGAATCAGGGCATCACCCCAGCGGTAGATATCGCCGATAAAGACGTTCTTTTCGGTGAGCCCTTCGGTAGAGAGATTTTCGCCAAACGCGGGCGCAACGAAGAGGTCCGCCTGCTCGGGGAATTCCGCTTTCCAGTGCTGGTAGTGCTCGCGCGGATAGTGACACAGCGCGCGCTCCGGCCCGCCGTGGATTTTCTTTTCGGCCTGCTCGTCACCCGCCAGCCCGAGATCGGTTAACGTCAGTTCACCGTCGACCTGCACTTTGGCGATGGCGCTCGGGCGGCTGCCGTCGTACTCCCTGACCTTGCCTGTAAATACGTTCACCGGGTAATGCATTGCTGCCTCCATTACGCAGATACAAAAAAAGCGAGTCATAAGACTCGCTTCTCACAGGCGTCAATGCAACCTTATTTTTTAGCGGCGAAACGCGCTGCTGCTTCGTCCCAGTTCACCACATCCCAGAACGCTTTGATGTAGTCAGGGCGACGGTTCTGGAACTTCAGGTAGTAAGCGTGTTCCCATACGTCCAGACCCAGGATTGGGAAGCCGGATGCGCCAGAGATCGCTTCACCCATCAGCGGGGAGTCCTGGTTAGCAGTAGACACTACCGCCAGCTTGTCGCCTTTCAGAACCAGCCACGCCCAGCCAGAGCCGAAACGGGTCGCAGCGGCTTTTTCGAATTCCGCTTTGAAGTTGTCAACGGAACCGAAGTCGCGCTCGATAGCCGCTTTCAGGTCGCCCTGCAGGGTGGTGCCGGTTTTCAGGCCTTTCCAGAACAGGCTGTGGTTAGCGTGACCGCCAGCGTTGTTACGCAGCACGGTTTTCTTGTCTGCTGGCAGCTGGTCCAGTTTGGTAATCAGCTCTTCAACAGGCAGGTTAGCGAACTCTGGCAGGCTTTCCAGCGCGGCGTTCGCGTTGTTCACATAGGTCTGGTGGTGTTTAGTGTGATGGATTTCCATCGTCTGCTTGTCGAAATGCGGTTCCAGTGCGTCGTAGGCATACGGCAGGGATGGCAGTGTATAACTCATAATCCTCTCCATTATTGTCGGGCGGCACAGCTGTTAATGCCGCGTAAGCAGTTGGTTCATTATAGTTAATTAAATGATATTGAAAATGATTATCAATGCCGTAGTTTTTATATGGTTATTCAGGTTTTGCCTAAACGCAAAATTGTGAGTCTGCTCACCAGGTTAACGCGCTGATTGCCATCCAAAACCAAAGTGCGGCAACCTTCTGAAGGTTCCTGAACCGCCTAATTTTTACACTCATCAAGTCGGGGGGAGGCCACCGGCTATAAAAACGATGAGGACGTAAAATGAATCATGCGATTACGATGGGTATCTTCTGGCATTTGATAGGCGCAGCCAGTGCAGCCTGTTTCTATGCCCCGTTCAAAAAGGTGAAAGGGTGGTCGTGGGAAACCATGTGGTCGGTTGGCGGTACCGTGTCCTGGCTGATTTTGCCATGGACCATTAGCGCCATGCTGCTCCCGGATTTCTGGGGCTACTTCACCTCCTTCAGTGCTTCCACCCTGCTGCCGGTGTTTCTGTTCGGCGCGATGTGGGGCATCGGCAACATTAACTACGGACTGACCATGCGCTACCTCGGGATGTCGATGGGTATCGGCATCGCGATTGGCATTACGCTGATCGTCGGCACGCTGATGACGCCCATTCTTAACGGTAATGTCGACGTGTTGATCAACACCAAAGGCGGGCAGATGACGCTGCTGGGCGTGCTTGTCGCGGTAATCGGCGTGGGTATCGTCACCCGAGCGGGTCAGCTGAAAGAGCGCAAGATGGGCATCAAAGCCGAAGACTTTAACCTGAAGAAAGGGCTGCTGCTGGCAGTGATGTGCGGCATCTTCTCGGCGGGCATGTCGTTCGCCATGAACGCCGCAAAACCCATGCACGAAGCGGCCGCCGCGCTGGGCGTCGACCCGCTGTACGTGGCGCTGCCAAGCTACGTGGTCATCATGGGCGGCGGCGCGCTGGTAAACCTCGGCTTCTGCTTCATTCGTCTGGCAAAAGTGAAGGATCTGTCGGTAAAAGCAGACTTCTCGCTGGCAAAATCCTTAATTATCACCAACGTGCTGCTTTCGATGCTGGGCGGCATCATGTGGTATCTGCAGTTCTTTTTCTACGCCTGGGGTCACGCCAGCATTCCGCCGCAGTACGACTACATAAGCTGGATGCTGCACATGAGCTTCTACGTGCTGTGCGGCGGGCTGGTTGGGCTGGTGCTGAAGGAGTGGAATAACGCCGGGCGTCGTCCGGTGGGCGTTCTGAGCCTGGGCTGCGTGGTGATCATCATTGCCGCTAACATTGTCGGCCTCGGCATGGCGAACTGATTACGCTGCCTTTCGACTACGATGACGCCACTGAACCGGCGTCATCCCCACCTCGCGATTAAACACCACCGAAAAGTAATTACTGTCCTCAAATCCGCAGCGCATCGCCACTTCACTGACCATCAGCTCCGTATGCTGCAACAAATACTGGGCGTGGCAGATGCGCAGCTGGCGCAGGTAGTGGTTCACCGTCATCCCCGTCTGGGTGCGGAACTGCTGGCGCAGTGCGCGCTCGCTGCACTGCTCCTGCTCGCAGAACTTTTCCAGCATGAAACTTTTGTTCAGGCTACCCGCAAGCCGGGCGATCAGCTTGTCCAGCAGCGCTTCCTGGGCGGTCGCGGAGGGGTTGTCGGTGGCATAACGATGGCGTTTAAGGGTCATGACCAACTGGGCGAAAAGCAGCTCCGCCATCGGGTTTGCCACCGAATCGTGCTTTTGGCTCTCCTGCTCCAGCTGGGAGATCGTCTGGCGCACCTGAGCCATGCCGTTGCTGCTTAAGCGCCAGTGGGGTTCGCCTCTGGCATTGAGAAAACCGGGGATATGAGCCGCCCAGTCAACATTCAGTTTGAGCCTGTCCGGGCAGTAGATAACGTTCTGCAAAACCAGATCGTTAACCGAGGCGTAAGCGTGTTTGTCTTCGCCGCGGATGTAAAACAGATCGCCACGCGTGATGCGGTAGGGCCGGTCGTTGAGGATGTGTAAGCCGTTGCCGCGCCAAACGAGCACCAGCTCGCAAAACTCGTGGGTATGCTCGGCAAAGACATTTTGCGGGTAGCGGTCGGCCACCGCGACGGCCTGACTCGCGGAGGCAAAAAAATCATCTTTGCGAAGAATTAACTGAGCGGCCACACCACAACCTCTACGGTGAATAACCGGACATTATTAGCCATTTTGCGGCAATAAAACGGTGATTGCCTTCGCGTTACTGGATTGAAGCATCCTTCCCCTGACGGATATCGCGCGGCGACCAGCTAAACTCGCGACGAAAAAGGGTCGAAAAGTGATTACTGTCGCCGAAACCGCAGCGATACGCGATATCCGTGACGCTTTCGTCGGTGTGACGTAAAAGGTGACGCGCTTTAATCAGGCGCAGGCGGTTGAGGTAGCGCTGCGGCGTGAGCCCGGTGTGCTGCTTGAGCTGACGATGCAGCGTGCGTAACGACAGCGAAAAATCATCCGCCAGCGTTTCCCAGCACACGTCCTCGGCGAAATGGTCCTCCAGCCAGGCCATCAGTTGGTTCAGCCGCGCGTCGTTATTTGCCAGCCCTTCCACCAGGCTGCTGCGACGCAACAGCACCAGCAGCTGCATAAACAGCAGCTCGCGGGTGGCAATGGCATGGGTCTCCTGCCCGTCCTCGCTCTGCTCCATTTGATTCACCAGCTGGCGCACCTGCTGCAACGTGGACTGATTCACCCGCCAGTGAGACGGGTAGTGTCCATCCTGCTCCTGGGGCAGTAGCTTGTTCAATCCCGACAGAAACTGGAACGCGTCCGGCGAACGATAGAGCACGTTGGTCAGACACAGGTTGTCGGTATGTTCATACAAATGCCTGTCGCGATCGCGCACGAAGCACACCATACCGCCGCTGATGGTGTATGGCTGGCCGTTGAAGACATGAATGCCTGTCCCATGCTCGACAATCACAATTTCATGAAAATCATGATGATGTTCAGGAAACGCGGCCTGCGGGAGCCGTGGCTCAATCGCGATCGGAGATGTTCCCGACGGGAAAAAATCGACGCTGTGCAGTACGGTCATAGCGGCCCCCACCAATGAGAAAAGTTCTCAAAATAGTAATTAAGGCCTTCCACACTCACCTTAAATTTTTGACAGCAAACGTCGCAAAGACTGTCCGTTTTTCAAGAAACAGACGAAAAAATCGGGAAATGCGGTCAGCGTCACATTGCCCTAAAACCCCGCCCTCACTGGAAATTGTGAACTCCCTCACGTTCATCTTTGCTTCCTTGCCAGCGCGAGATTCGTGCTGTCAGTGACGAGAAGGTGGCCTTTTCTTCCCTTTTTTACACTCAGCACCAATGACTTAAGAAGGGACCTGATCATGACTTTTCGCCATTGTGTAGCTGTCGATTTAGGCGCATCCAGCGGCCGCGTAATGCTCGCCACCTGGGACTGCGGCAAGCGCACACTCACGCTTCGCGAAATGCACCGTTTCGCCAACAGCCTGCAAAAACAGGACGGTTTTGATACCTGGGATATTGATGCCCTGGAAGCGGAGATCCGCACCGGGCTGAACAACGTCTGCAATGATGGCATACGCATCGACAGCATCGGCATTGATACCTGGGGCGTGGATTACGTTCTGCTCGACAGCCACGGCGAACGCATCGGCCTGCCCGTCTCGTATCGAGACAGCCGCACCGACGGGCTGATGGCACAGGCCATAGCCCAGCTTGGCAAACACAACATCTATGGCCGCAGCGGCATTCAGTTTCTGCCGTTTAACACGCTGTATCAGCTGCGCGCGCTGGTTGAGCAGCAGCCGGAGCTGGTCAAAAAGGTGGCGCATGCACTGCTCGTCCCGGACTACTTAAGCTACCGGCTGACCGGCAACATGAACTGGGAATACACCAACGCCACCACCACGCAGCTGGTCAACATCAACACCGATAGCTGGGATGAACACCTGCTGGCCTGGACGGGTGCCTCACCTTCCTGGTTCGGCACGCCGACCCATCCGGGTAATGCGATCGGGCAGTGGCTCTGCCCGCAGGGGAACGCCATCCCTGTTGTCGCCGTCGCCAGTCACGATACCGCCAGCGCGGTGATTGCATCCCCGCTGGCCAGCAAAGACGCGGCCTACCTCTCTTCCGGCACCTGGTCGCTGATGGGCTTTGAGAGCAAAACGCCATACACCAGCGACGCCGCAATGACGGCGAACATCACTAATGAAGGCGGTGCCGAAGGGCGCTACCGCGTGCTGAAGAACATCATGGGACTCTGGCTGCTCCAGCGAATGCTGAAAGAGCAGCATATTTTCGACCTGCCGGCGCTTATCGCCGAAACCGAAAAGCTGCAGGCCTGTACGTTCCTGATCAACCCGAATGACGACCGCTTTATTAACCCGGTGCATATGAGCGCCGAAATCCAGGCCGCCTGTTTCGAGACCGGACAGCCGGTCCCGTCCCGTCCTGCCGAGCTGGCGCGCTGTATTTTTGACAGCCTCGCCCTGCTCTACGCTGATGTTCTGAACGAGCTGGCGAGCCTGCGCGGCAAACCGTTCAGCCAGTTGTATATCGTGGGCGGCGGCTGCCAGAACCAGTTGCTGAACCAGCTCTGCGCCGACGCCTGCGGCATCACCGTGGTGGCGGGTCCGGTGGAGGCCTCGACGCTCGGCAACATCGGTATTCAACTGATGGCCCTGGACGAACTTTCAGACGTCGATGAATTCCGTTCGGTGGTCACCGCGAATACCCGCCTGACTACTTTCATCCCTAATCCCTGCCATGAAATTGCCCGCTACCGGGCGCAGTTTCAGCAAAAACGACTGACTAAGGAGCTTTGCGCATGACCACTCAACTTGAACAAGCCTGGGATCTGGCTAAACAGCGTTTCGCCGCCGTTGGCGTGGATGTCGAAGCAGCGCTGCACCAGCTCGACCGTCTGCCTGTCTCCATGCACTGCTGGCAGGGCGATGACGTCGCTGGCTTCGAGAACCCGGGCGGTTCCCTGACGGGTGGCATTCAGGCGACGGGTAACTACCCGGGTAAAGCGCGCAACGCCACCGAACTGCGTGCAGACCTGGAGCTGGCACTGAGCCTGATCCCCGGGCCAAAACGCCTGAACCTGCACGCGATCTATCTGGAGTCCGACGAGCCGGTGGCGCGTAACGCGATTAAACCGGAACACTTTAAAAACTGGGTGGAATGGGCAAAAGCCAACAGGCTGGGCCTGGACTTCAACCCCTCCTGCTTCTCGCACCCGCTCAGCGCGGACGGCTTTACCCTCTCCCATGCCAACGATGAAATCCGTCAGTTCTGGATCGACCACGTGAAGGCCAGCCGCCGCGTCTCGGCTTATTTTGGTGAACAGCTTGGCACGCCGTCAGTGATGAACATCTGGATCCCGGACGGCATGAAAGACATCACCGTCGACCGCCTGGCCCCGCGTCAGCGTCTGCTGGCCGCGCTGGATGAGGCCATCAGCGAAAAACTGGATCCGGCACACCACATCGATGCGGTGGAGAGCAAGCTGTTCGGCATTGGCGCGGAGAGCTATACCGTCGGCTCGAATGAGTTCTACATGGGTTACGCCACCAGCCGCCAGACCGCGCTGTGCCTGGATGCCGGTCACTTCCACCCGACCGAGGTGATCTCCGACAAAATCTCCGCCGCCATGCTCTTCGTGCCGCGCCTGCTGCTGCACGTCAGCCGTCCGGTGCGCTGGGACAGCGACCACGTGGTGCTGCTGGATGACGAAACCCAGGCGATTGCCAGCGAAATCATCCGTCATGACCTCTTCGACCGCGTGCACATCGGCCTCGACTTCTTTGACGCCTCCATCAACCGTATCGCGGCATGGGTGATCGGCACTCGCAATATGAAGAAAGCCCTGCTGCGCGCGCTGCTGGAGCCAACCGCGGCGCTGAAACAGCTGGAAGCAAACGGCGACTACACCGCGCGCCTGGCGCTGCTGGAAGAGCAAAAATCCCTGCCGTGGCAGGCCGTTTGGGAGATGTACTGCCAGCGTAACGACGTGCCGGCAGGCAGCCAGTGGCTGGAAAACGTGCGGGCGTATGAGAAAGACGTGTTGAGTCAGCGCGGATAGCTGACCCCTCACCCCTGCCCTCTCCCCAAAGGGGAGAGGGAGCAAACCATCCCCTCGCCCCTTTGGGGAGAGGGTTAGGGTGAGGGGAAACTCTCACCGCGATAACTGGAAAATAAAGACTATGCAGACTATCACCCACTCCTGGTTCGTCCAGGGCATGATCAAAGCCACCTCCGACGCCTGGCTGAAGGGCTGGGACGAGCGCAACGGTGGCAACCTGACGCTACGCCTGGACGACGCGGATATCGAACCGTTCGCGGCCGATTTCCATCAAAAACCACGCTATATTGCACTGAGTCAGCCGATGCCGCTGCTCGCGAATACACCGTTTATCGTCACCGGCTCCGGCAAGTTCTTCCGCAACGTTCAGCTTGACCCGCAGGCCAACCTCGGCGTGGTGAAAGTGGACAGCGACGGCGCGGGCTACCACATTCTGTGGGGCCTGACCGACGAGGCGGTGCCCACCTCCGAACTGCCGGCGCACTTCCTCTCCCACTGCGAGCGCATCAAGGCGACTAACGGCAAAGACCGCGTGATCATGCACTGCCACGCCACCAACCTGATCGCCCTGACCTACGTGCTGGAAAACAGCGCTGATTTCATCACCCGCAAGCTATGGGAAGGCAGTACCGAGTGTCTGGTGGTCTTCCCGGACGGGGTCGGCATTCTGCCGTGGATGGTGCCGGGTACCGACGAGATCGGCCAGGCGACCGCCAGAGATATGCAAAAACATTCGCTGGTGCTGTGGCCGTTCCACGGTGTCTTTGGCAGCGGTCCAACGCTGGATGAAACCTTCGGTTTGATCGACACCGCCGAGAAATCAGCGGAAGTGCTGGTGAAGGTTTATTCCATGGGCGGTATGAAGCAAACCATTACCCGCGAAGAGCTTATTGCGCTAGGCAAGCGCTTCGGCGTGACCCCGCTACGGTCAGCGCTGGAAATATACGCATAAACCCTCGCTGGCCGGACGGTACGGGCGATAGTTAAGGAGAATTATCATGAGCTTTATGTTGGCACTTCCAAAAATCAGCCTGCACGGTGCGGGCGCTATTGGCGACATGGTCAAGCTGATGGCGAACAAAGAGTGGGGCAAAGCGCTGATTGTCACTGATGGCCAGCTGGTGAAGCTGGGTCTGCTGGACAGTCTGTTTACCGCGCTGGATGCGCACCAGATGTCATATCAGCTGTTTGACGCGGTCTTCCCCAACCCAACGGAGGCGCTGGTACAGAAGGGATTCGCGGCCTACCGGGAAGCCGCGTGTGATTATCTCATCGCCTTCGGCGGCGGCAGCCCAATTGATACCGCCAAGGCCATTAAAATCCTCACCGCCAATCCGGGTCCGTCCACCGATTATTCCGGCGTCGGTAAGGTGAAAAACCCGGGCGTGCCGCTGGTGGCGATCAACACCACCGCAGGCACGGCGGCGGAGATGACCAGCAACGCGGTGATTATTGACTCCGCACGTCAGGTGAAAGAAGTGATCATCGACCCGAACATCATCCCGGATATCGCCGTGGATGATGCCAGCGTCATGCTGGATATTCCTGCATCCGTCACCGCCGCAACGGGGATGGATGCGTTAACGCACGCCATTGAAGCCTATGTGTCCGTTGGCGCGCACCCGCTAACCGATGCCAACGCGCTGGAAGCGATTCGCCTGATAAGCCTCTGGCTGCCCAGAGCGGTCGACGACGGTCATAACCTGGACGCGCGCGAGCAGATGGCATTTGGTCAGTATCTGGCGGGCATGGCGTTTAACAGCGCTGGTCTCGGCCTCGTGCATGCCCTGGCGCATCAGCCGGGCGCGACGCACAATCTGCCGCACGGCGTGTGCAACGCCATCCTGCTGCCGATCGTCGAAAGCTTTAATCGCCCGAACGCCGTGGCACGGTTTGCTCGCGTGGCGCAGGCGATGGGCGTCGACACGCGCGGCATGAGCGACGAAGCGGCCAGCCTGTCAGCGATTCAGGCGATTCGCGACCTGAGCGCCCGCGTCGGTATTCCGTCCGGCTTCAGCCAGCTTGGCGTCACAGAAGCCGATATCGAAGGCTGGCTGGATAAAGCCCTCGCCGACCCGTGCGCGCCATGCAACCCGCGCACCGCCAGCCGCGACGAGGTTCGCGAGCTGTATCTGGAGGCATTATGATCCGTAAAGCCTTTGTCATGCAGGTAAACCCGGACGCGCACGAGGAGTACACGCGTCGCCACAATCCCATCTGGCCCGAGCTGGAAGCGGCACTGAAAGACCACGGCGCGCACCACTATGCCATTTATCTCGACAGAGAACATAGCCTGCTGTTTGCCACCGTAGAGATTGAATCAGAGGAGCGCTGGAACGCGGTCGCGAATACCGACGTCTGCCAGCGCTGGTGGAAACACATGCATGATGTAATGCCGTCGAACCCGGACAACAGCCCGGTGAGTGCGGAGCTTAAAGAGGTCTTTTACCTGGACTGATGTGTTAATGCTGCTGCCCCCGCGGCGGCGGCAATCTCCTGCCTGCTGCTCAGCGTAAACGCCGACACCACCGTGATCGCCAGCACGAAGCAGCCCAGCATCAGATACGTCTCCTGGAAGCCGATCCGGTCATACATATTCCCGGCAAAGGCGGAGAGGAAAATTGCCGCCGACTGTTTGGCAAACTGGAAGCCAATCAGGTAGATAGTGGCCGACAGGCGAGTATCAAACACCCCGGTGATGTACTTGAACGCGCCCACCAGCAGGAACGGCACCTCCAGCGCGTGCAGCATCTTCAGGGCAATCACCTCCACGGCGGTGGTGGCGAACGACGAGCCGATAATGCGCGTCGCCATAATCACCCCGGCGATCAGCAGCGTATTTTTCGCGCCGATGCGGTTAATGATCCACGGCGAGCAGAACATGATGATAGCGTTACAGATTTCTCCGGCAGTGGTAGCAAAACCAAAGGCGCGGGTCCCCTCCTGCGGCGTGGCGAAGAAGGTTTTGAAGAAGGTGGCAAACTGCTGGTCGAAGACGTCATACACACAGGCCACGCCGATCACGTACAGAATGAACATCCACATTCTGCGCTGGCGGAACAGGTTAAAGACGGTTCTGGCGGTGATCTGCGGCTGGTTGGCGCCCAGCGCATTCATTACCTGCGCCGTCTGGTTGGGCTTTGGCTTCGCGACCACCAGCAGCAGCATCAGCAGCAGCGCCGCCGCCGATCCCATCCAGAAGACGTACGACGGGTCAATGCCGAACAGGATGCCGCCCGTTGAGGCGCACAGCCCCCAGCCGAGACAGCCAAACATGCGCGCCTTGCCGTATTCAAAGAAGCTGTTGCGGCTCACGCGTTCAATGTAGGCCTCAATCGCCCCCGATCCGGCCGAGAAGACAAAACCGATATACAGCCCGCCGCTCAGCGCGCCCAGCCAGATATTGGCTTTCAGCAGCGGCGCGAAGACGTACAGGAAGAACGGTGCGAACAGAAACAGCAGCACCGAGATGATCCACAGCAGGTGTTTTTTCAGCCCCAGCTTGTCTGAAATCACCCCGAGCACCGGCTGGAACGCGATGGCGGACAGCGAGATACAGGAGAAAACAATCCCGGTATGGGTTTTGTTCAGGCCGATGATGTCCGACAGCCAAATCGGCAGGAACGGAAAGCAGGTGGCCATGATGAAGAAGTAGAGAAAGAAGAACAGCCCGAAGATCCAGAAGTTAGGGTTGTCTTTGTGGGTACAGGTTGTTGCGTTCATTATTTTTATCCTCAACGGAGGGCCGGTTGCCCGGCCCGTCACCCTTACACGCGTTCCACGCCAATCAGAATGGCGGTTTCCGGATCCAGAATCGGCAGCGCGATACCCGCCTGCATCAGCCATTCACCGTTCACCGTTTGCGGCGCGGCCATCCACGCCGGCAGCCTGCGCATGGTGTGCCCCCCCTCACCTGTAATCTGAATATTCGGGTGATCGAGTAGCGTGATGCGGTACCGCGCTCGGACGTCCAGCCCCGGCATGCGCAGCGGCATCATCAGGGTGTAATCCGGCATCGCCAGCTGGCTGACCATAAACAGCCCTTGGGTCTTGTCTTCGCTCACTATACCCTGCGCCAGCGTGGTGGCGTCCGGCATATCGATGCGCCACTGGGTACCGGTGTGGATAACCGCTCGCCACTGCTTGTGTAGTGCGGCGTAATGCCGATAGCCTTCGCGCTCCTGCGCGTCCACGGTGAGCGGATCCAGCTCCAGTCCCATATGGCCAAACAGCGCCGTCAGCCCGCGGAAAGCGATGCTGTGCTGGCGGAAGGTGGCGTGGCATTTATGATGACCGATATGTGCGCCCATCACTTCCGGCGGAAAGAAGTAGCTCATGCCGCGCTGGATGGTGTTGCGCTCCAGCGCGTCGTTGTTATCAGACGCCCAGAAACGGTGGCAGCGAGTCAGTACCTCGTAATCAATACGCCCGCCGCCGGAGGAGCAGGATTCAAACTCGATGTGCGGGAAGCGCTCGCCCAGCACGTCCAGCAGGCGGTAAAACTGGCGGGTCTGGGCATCGGCGGCAGCTTTGCCACTATGGCCCGGCTGCACCAGCTCGCGGTTCATGTCCCACTTTACGTAGTCGACCGCATGTTCGCCCAGAAGCCAGCTCATGCGCTCCACCAGATAATCAAAGGCTTCCGGGATGTTCAGGTTAAGCACCAGCTGGTGTCGCCCGGTCACCTGCACGTAGCCCGGCAGCGCCAGTACCCAGTCAGGGTGCGCGCGGTACAGATCGGAATCCGGGTTGATCATCTCCGGCTCAACCCAGATGCCAAACTCCATGCCGAGCCGTTTGACGTGGTCGATCACCGGCGTCAGGCCGTTCGGGTATTTCTTCTCGTCCAGATACCAGTCACCCAGCGCCGCGTGGTCGTCGTTGCGGCCCTTGAACCAGCCGTCATCGATGATAAAGCGCTCCACGCCCAGCGCGGCGGCCTCGTCCGCCATGCGCATGATGTAGTCCGGGTCGTGGTTGAAGTAGATCCCCTCCCAGGTATTGAGGTGCACCGGGCGCGGTTTGTTTTCCGGGAAGCGGATAATGTTGTCACGCAGGTAGCGGTGGAACTGCTGGCTCATACCGTTCAGGCCACGCGGGGAGTAGCTGGCATACAGGCGCGGCGTCCAGAGCGTTTCGCCTTCATCAATCGCCATTTCACCCGGCAGGTAGAGCGCTTCGGCCTGCAGATAGCGGCGACCGTCGGTTTTCGCTTCCGCGCGCAGGCGGTGGTTGCCGCTCCAGCCCAGATGCGCGCCCCAGACGTCACCCTGCATTTCGCTGAACGACGGCGTACCGGCAATCAGCGCCGGGAAGTGTTCGTGGGAGGTTTTACCCCGGCGGTTTTCAATCACAAAGCTGTCGTGATCGAGCTTTACGCGGTGCGGCTGAAATTCTCTGATCCAGCGTCCGTGGAAGGCCATCACCTCCCGGGCGCGCTCGGCCACCGGTAGCGTAACGGCGAAGCGCTCCACCTGCCACGCCTGCGATTTCAGGTTGGTTAAGCCGTGGCGCACTACCAGCACGCCGCTGGCATCCAGCGCCAGTTCGCTGGTCAGGCGCAGGCCCGCATGTTCATCTTCCGCCGTTACCGTCAGGGTTTGCGCCTGCTGCTGTACGTCGGTGGTGCTGAATACCGGGGAACCGTCCAGCCCCTGCCGGTGCCCCTCAATGCCGGGTGAGCCAAACAGACCGTGCCCCAGCTCGGCCATCAGCGTAACCGGGGAGTCCACGTCCAGCCTGCCGTTGGCAACGGGGCGTACGAGCGTCGCAGCATCCTGCGGTGAAAAGTGGTGAAGGTGTGGCCCCCAGTAAAGAATTTCGGCAAACGGGCGCGTTTTTATCACCACGTCTACCGTGCTGCTTTCAAGTCGAAATATGGCATCTTGCATAAGACATCTCCTGTCATCGGGATGTCTTGAGTGTTGATCCGAAACGTTTCGGATACAAACCAAAACGTTTCGGATCTGTGATCGGGTTTGGAATTTCGCGCGGTTTAGGCCGTCTGGCCCGGGGAGAATTCCGGCTGCCAGAGCACCTGAAGCTGCTCGATATCGCCGCCGTTAATCAGCTGACGCACCATATCGGCTATCTGTTTGCCGACGCCCTGGCGGGTGGACTGGATCACCGCCGCCACGTCGATATCGACGATGCTATCCTGAGGCAGGCCGTCATAGACCACCAGCGAGACGGCGTTGTCGCCGGATAAACGCCCCAGCTGCGCCAGCGCCATCGCCGCGCCGTCGCCGTGAGTGTTGCAGTCGGTGATGATGGCCGTGGGCGGCTGCGGCAGGGCGAGAAGCTCTTTTGTGGTGGCATACCCGACGCGGCGCGACGGGGGCATGGCGCGCAGCCACTCGCTGGAAAGCCCGGCCTCACGCAGTGCGTCCAGATAGCCCTGACGGCGTTGGGTAATGAACGCCTGATTATTACTCTCCCCCAGCAAGGCAATACGCTGATGTCCTTTTTCGATCAGCCAGCGGGTGGCCCTGTACGTACCGGCGTGATTGTCAAAATCAAACCACGCATACGGCTGCGGGAGGTGGCTGCGCCCAAGCGCCAGGAAAGGAAAACCGGCGGCCTGAAGCTGCTCAAGACGCGGATCGTGATCCAGCGTATGCGCCACGATCAGCGCGTCGACGCGGCGGCTTTGTACCATGCGCATGTAGCTGTGCTTATCCGCCAGATCGTCGTCGGCGATGAGCAATAGGTCGATCTCATGCCGCGCCAGTTCGTGGCTAATTTCGCCGACCATGTCCATAAATACGCTGTTATTGAGCGGAACGGGATGGACCGGAAACACCAGCCCGACGGCGTCAATTTTGCCCATCTTCAGGCGGCGGGCGAAGGTATTGGGCCGGTAGCCACGGCGCTGGGCCTCCGCTTCCACGCGGGCGCGTGTCTCGGCGGAGACGTCGTCATATCCGTTGAGGGCGCGGCTGACGGTAGTGACAGACAGCCCCAGTTCTTTGGCAATGGCTTTAAGCGACATGAGTTTCCGTATCTCTGTTAGTTCTGTTCCGCCACCAGCAGCGCGTGCGTATCCGGCTCCAGCGCCTTAAAGATATGCGGCTGGTCAGCGGGGTAACAAATGTAATCCCCGGCGGCGAGTTCTTCCGCCGCGTCGATCAGGCCGACCAGGGCCCGCCCCTGCATCACAATAATATGCTCTACTGAGCCAGGAGGGTGCGGCTGAGAAATACGATCGGCACCCGGCTGGGTCATCAGAAGATAGACATCCCGACGCGCGCCAGGTGGACATGCGGCGAGCAAAATGGCTTCATAATTTGCCTGCCCGGCCACCACTTTCGTGCCTTCACCACGGCGGATCACCTGCGTGGTCGGCTGCTGCGGCTCCAGCAAGCGGGCAAAAGGAATATCCAGCGCCACGCACAGTGACCACAGCGTTTCCAGGCTCGGGTTACCGTTGCCGGATTCCAGCTGGGAAAGCGTGGATTTAGCGATCCCGGCACGGCGGGCAATTTCCGCCAGCGAAAGCCCGGTTCGCAGGCGTTCTCGCACCAGGCTTTTGGCAATCACGCTGATTGGCTGCGTCATAAAAACGGCCTCTGCTTATCTATAACGAACGAATCGTTCGTCTTGTAAAACGGTTTTGATGCGTTCATTATAATGGAAATACGTTCGATATGGCTAAAATGGTATGAAGAATCCTCTCTCTTGCCTGAAAGGCGACACGATAAAAGCAATCATCCTGGTTTGCCTCGCGGTTGGGGTCGTTGGGATGTCCTACGGCTCGCTGGCGATGGCCTACGGTTTCCCGCTCTGGGTGCCGTTTGTCCTCTCCCTCACCGTGCTGGCGGGTGCATCGGAGTTTATGTTTATCGGCATTGTGGCAAGCGGCGGCAATCCGCTGGCGGCAGCGGCCGCCGGTTTGCTGGTTAACGCGCGCCACGTGCCGTTTGGCGTGACGGTGCGTGAACTGGTGGGTAAACGGGGTTTGAGCTATCTCGGCTGTCACATCATGAACGATGAAAGCGTGGTTTTTGGCCTGTCGCAAAAAACGCCCGAGCAGCGTAAGGCAGCCTACTGGCTATGCGGCTTAGGCGTGGCGATTATCTGGCCGGTGGGCGCCCTGCTGGGTGCCATGGTCGGCAAACTGCTGCCGGCCCCGGAAACCATCGGGCTGGATGCGGTATTTCCGGCGATTTTACTGGCGTTAGTGGTACCCGCGTTTAAAAACCGTACCACGCTGATCCGCGCCTGCAGCGGTGCCGCATTATCACTGGCTGCCGTGCCGTTTGCCCCGGTGGGCTTACCGGTTCTGCTCTCGTTACTCGGTCTCGCTGCGAGGAAAAAATAATGGGAAACATGACGTTTTTTATTCTTGGCATCGCCATTTTGTCTGCGGGCACGTATTTAATGCGGCTTGGCGGGGCAAAGCTGGGCAACCGGCTGGCGCTTTCTGAACGGTCTCAGGCGCTGCTTTCGGACGCGGCAACGGTATTGCTGTTTTCCGTCGCGCTGGCGACCACGTTTTACGAAGGAGAACATTTCGCCGGGATGGCGCGCGTGCTGGGCGTGGCGTTTGCGGTGTTTCTCGCCTGGCGCAAAATGCCGTTAATTGTGGTGATCGTGGCGGCGGCAGTGGTGACGGCGCTGTTGCGCGTGGCGGGCATAAACTAAAAAAGCGCCCCGGGGGCGCTCTTTCGACGGTGTGACAGCTTATTTAGTCAATTCAGCAGTCATGTGTACGCGGTTACCTGAGAACGCCTGGGTAATTTTGTAGGATGACGCGCCGGCTTCCTGAGCCTGAGCCGCGATTTTCGCTTCTGCGCCGTCAATGGTTGACGCGGTTGCGGTCACGGTCTGTGCAGCGAAAGAACCGAAAGAAGTAGCCAGAGCGATTACAGCGACAAAAGTTTTGATGCTTTTCATAATATAAACCCTTTCATTAAGTTGTTTAGGTAAGGCACCGTGCCTTGATGAGATAAATACTAGACCTCATCACGAACAACTAAAAGCGGAAGGATTTGCTATTATCATTCAAAATTACTGATTAACTATTAACCGCTGCGGATGGGTATAAATCGTCGCCCTTCCCGGCTTGCAGAAGCCCACCAGCGTCAGGTTGCAGCGCTCCGCAACGTCCACCGCCAGCGTGGTTGCCGCCGACACCGCAAACAGGATCTCCACGCCGCACATGGCGGACTTCTGCACCATCTCATAGCTGGCGCGGCTGGATACAAGCGCAGCCCCCTGCTGCCAGACATCGCTTTCCCGCGCACGACGGCCTAATAGTTTGTCCAGCGCAACGTGTCGACCCACGTCTTCATGCCCTCCGGCAATATCCCCCGACGGCAGCACCCACGCCGCCGCGTGCGTACAGCCGCTCAGCTGGCCGATGGGCTGTACATCGTTGAGGTGCTCAAGCGCACGGTCGAGATGCGCCAGATTAAAGGTCTGGGTAAACGGCAGTGGCACAACGGGCTTGCCAATATCATTGAGCTGCTCAACGCCACACACGCCGCAGCCGGTGCGCCCTGCCAGCGCGCGGCGGCGCTCTTTCAGCCCCATAAAGCGGCGGCTGGAAAGTTCGATTTGCACTTCAAGACCGTTACAGGCCTGCACCACGTCCATGCCGTAGATCTCCTGCGGGTGCGCAATGATGCCTTCCGAGAGGGAAAAACCGATGGCGAACAGTTCGAGATCTTTCGGCGAAGCCATCATCACCACATGCGAAATACCGTTGTAAACGAGGGCAACGGGCACTTCTTCTGCCAGAAAATCCGGCGTGGCATGGGTAATGTGGGGCGGTCTGCGTACCGACAGTTCCACAATGCCCGCAGGCAATGGCGATGAACGGGTAGCACGGTTTTGTTTAGACACAGCGGTATTCCTGAACAACCACGGAAGAAAGCCTGCTATTGCAGCATAAACCACAGGCCTTACGCATAGTATGGATCAACTTTTTGACACTCATTCTCCTACTCATTAAGAAGGGGCGCAACCCGGCCCCTGCTACACCCCTTTAACATGCAGAGCTTGTAGTGTGATCAGTATCACACTTTATAATCAACACAGTGATAATACGTTCACTTTGTATTAACGCCGTTAGAACAGGTATACCGACATTGTGGTATTCTGATGATATCCCTCGGAGAAATGAGGGATTAACGCAAATTTTTCTCCTTTGCGGTCAATTTTCAACCGCGAAGTTAAAACTACATATATAAGCAATGTCGAACAAGGAGTGACCCATGCAGGTCAGCAGAAGGCAGTTCTTTAAGATCTGCGCTGGCGGTATGGCAGGCACCACGGCAGCGGCACTGGGCTTTGCGCCTGGCGTAGCGCTGGCGGAAACGCGGCAGTACAAACTGCTGCGCACCCGCGAAACCCGTAACACCTGTACGTACTGCTCCGTCGGCTGTGGGCTGTTGATGTATAGCCTCGGCGACGGTGCTAAAAACGCCAAAGCGTCTATTTTCCATATCGAAGGCGACCCGGATCATCCGGTCAACCGCGGCGCATTGTGCCCGAAAGGGGCCGGTCTGGTGGACTTTATCCATTCCGAAAGCCGCCTGAAATTCCCGGAATACCGCGCGCCTGGTTCCGACAAATGGCAGCAAATCAGCTGGGAAGAGGCGTTCGACCGCATCGCAAAACATATCAAAGAAGACCGCGATGCCAACTTTATTGAGAAGAACGCCGACGGCGTCACGGTTAACCGCTGGCTCTCCACCGGGATGCTGTGTGCTTCTGCCTCCAGTAACGAAACCGGTTATTTAACCCAGAAATTTACGCGCGCACTCGGTATGCTCGCGGTCGACAACCAGGCGCGTGTCTGACACGGACCAACGGTAGCAAGTCTTGCTCCAACATTTGGTCGCGGTGCGATGACCAACCACTGGGTCGACATCAAGAACGCCAACCTCATTGTGGTGATGGGCGGTAACGCCGCTGAAGCGCACCCTGTCGGGTTCCGCTGGGCGATGGAAGCCAAAATCCACAACGGTGCGAAACTGATTGTGATCGATCCCCGCTTTACGCGTACTGCGTCAGTGGCGGATTTCTACACCCCTATTCGTTCAGGTACTGACATCACTTTCCTGTCAGGCGTATTGCTGTACCTGATGACCAACGAAAAATATAACCGCGAATACACCGAAGCCTATACCAACGCCAGCCTGATCGTACGTGAGGATTACCACTTCGAAGATGGCCTGTTCAGCGGTTACGACGCCGAAAAACGCAAATACGACAAAACCAGCTGGAACTACGAGCTGGATGAGAAAGGCTTTGCGAAGCGCGACACCACCCTGCAACACCCGCGCTGCGTGTGGAACCTGCTGAAAGAGCACGTTTCCCGCTATACGCCGGAAGTTGTTGAAAACATCTGCGGTACGCCGAAGGCGGACTTCCTGAAGGTGTGTGAACTGATCGCCGAAACCAGCGCGAAGGACAAAACCGCGTCGTTCCTGTATGCACTCGGCTGGACGCAGCACTCCATCGGCGCGCAGAACATCCGTACCATGGCGATGGTGCAGTTGCTGCTCGGCAACATGGGGATGGCAGGCGGCGGCGTGAACGCCCTGCGCGGCCACTCCAACATTCAGGGTCTGACCGACCTCGGCCTGCTGTCTCAAAGCCTGCCGGGTTACATGAACCTGCCAAGCGAGAAACAGACCGACCTGCAGACCTACCTGACGGCCAGCACGCCAAAACCGCTGCTCGAAGGCCAGGTAAACTACTGGGGCAACTATCCGAAGTTCTTCGTCTCGATGATGAAAGCCTTCTTCGGCGACAAAGCGACGGCGGAAAACAGCTGGGGCTTTGACTGGCTGCCTAAGTGGGACAAAGGCTACGACGTTCTGCAGTATTTCGAGATGATGCACCAGGGCAAAGTGAACGGCTATCTGTGCCAGGGCTTTAACCCGGTTGCCTCGTTCCCGAACAAGAACAAGGTTGTTGAGTCTCTGTCGAAGCTGAAGTTCCTGGTGACGATTGACCCGCTCAATACCGAGACCTCAACCTTCTGGCAGAACCACGGTGAATCGAACGACGTCGATCCATCAAAGATTCAGACCGAAGTGTTCCGTCTGCCGTCTACCTGCTTCGCGGAAGAGAACGGTTCTATCGTCAACTCAGGCCGCTGGCTGCAGTGGCACTGGAAAGGCGCGGACGCCCCGGGCATCGCCATGAACGACGGCGAGATCCTGGCCGGTATCTTCTTACGCCTGCGTAAGATGTATGCGGAAGAAGGCGGCGCGAACCCGGAACCAGTTCTCAACATGACCTGGAACTACTCGACGCCGGAAAACCCTGCGCCGGAAGAAGTGGCGATGGAAAGCAACGGTAAGGCGCTGGCGGACGTTATCGACCCGGCCACCGGTACCGTGCTGGCGAAGAAAGGCGATCAGCTCAGCACCTTCGCGCACCTGCGCGATGACGGCACCACGTCAAGCGGCTGCTGGATCTTCGCCGGTAGCTGGACGCCGAAGGGCAACCAGATGGCCAACCGCGATAACGCCGACCCGTCGGGCCTCGGCAATACGCTGGGCTGGGCATGGGCGTGGCCGCTCAACCGCCGTATCCTCTATAACCGCGCATCCGCTGACCCGCAGGGCAACCCGTGGGATCCGAAGCGTCAGCTTCTGAAGTGGGACGGCGCGAAATGGGGCGGCGTGGATATTCCGGACTACAGCACTGCCGCACCGGGCAGTGACGTTGGGCCGTTTATCATGCAGCCTGAAGGGATGGGACGCCTGTTTGCTATCGATAAGATGGCGGAAGGTCCGTTCCCGGAACACTACGAGCCGTTTGAGACGCCGCTGGGCACCAACCCGCTGCACCCGAACGTGGTTTCTAACCCGGCAGCCCGTATCTTCAAGAGCGATTTTGAAGCGCTGGGTAAAAAGGACAAGTTCCCGTACGTGGGCACTACCTACCGTCTGACCGAGCACTTCCACTACTGGACCAAGCACGCGCTGCTCAACGCCATCGCGCAGCCGGAACAGTTTGTGGAGATCGGCGAGAAGCTGGCGAACAAGCTCGGCATCGCCCATGGCGATACCGTGAAGGTCTCCTCTAACCGTGGCTATATCAAAGCCAAGGCGGTGGTGACCAAGCGTATTCGCACGCTGAACGTTCACGGTCAGCAGGTGGATACCATCGGCATCCCAATTCACTGGGGCTATGAGGGCGTGGCGAAGAAAGGGTTCATTGCGAACACCCTGACGCCGTTTGTCGGCGATGCGAACACGCAGACGCCGGAGTTTAAGGCCTTCCTCGTGAACGTGGAAAAGGTGTAACGGAGACGACTTATGGCTTATCAATCTCAAGACATTATCCGTCGTTCCGCGACTAACGGTTTCACGCCCGCGCCTCAGGCGCGGGACCACCAGCAGGAAGTGGCGAAACTTATCGACGTGACCACCTGTATCGGCTGTAAAGCCTGTCAGGTGGCCTGTTCAGAGTGGAACGACATCCGTGATGAAGTGGGTCACAACGTCGGGGTGTACGACAACCCGGCAGACCTGACCGCCAAGTCCTGGACGGTGATGCGTTTCTCTGAAGTGGAGCAGAACGACAAGCTGGAATGGCTTATCCGCAAAGACGGCTGTATGCACTGTGCGGATCCGGGCTGCCTGAAGGCATGTCCGTCAGAAGGGGCAATCATTCAGTATGCCAACGGCATCGTCGACTTCCAGTCCGAACAGTGCATCGGCTGCGGCTACTGCATCGCCGGCTGCCCGTTCGACGTGCCGCGCATGAACCCGGAAGACAACCGCGTCTACAAGTGCACGCTGTGCGTTGACCGCGTTAACGTGGGCCAGGAGCCTGCATGCGTGAAGACCTGCCCAACCGGCGCTATCCACTTTGGCTCCAAAGAGGATATGAAAACGCTGGCGGCAGAGCGCGTGGGCGAGCTGAAAACCCGTGGTTACGACAACGCGGGCCTGTACGATCCGGCCGGGGTTGGCGGTACGCACGTCATGTACGTGCTGCACCACGCCGACAAGCCGAACCTGTATCATGGCCTGCCGGAGAACCCGGAAATCAGCGCCACCGTGAAGTTCTGGAAAGGCATCTGGAAACCGCTGGCAGCGGTCGGTTTTGCTGCCACCTTCGCAGCGAGCATCTTCCACTACGTCGGCGTTGGTCCGAACCGCGCGGAAGAGGAAGACGACAACCTGCATGAAGAGAAAGACGAGGTGCGCAAATGAGAAAACGTGACACCATCGTGCGCTACACCGCACCGGAACGCATCAACCACTGGGTCACCGCCTTCTGCTTCATGCTGGCGGCGATAAGCGGGCTGGGGTTCTTCTTCCCGTCCTTCAACTGGCTGATGCAGATCATGGGGACACCACAGCTGGCGCGTATTCTGCACCCGTTTGTGGGCGTCATCATGTTCGCGTCGTTTATCATCATGTTTTTCCGCTACTGGCACCATAACCTAATCAATCGGGATGATATCTTTTGGGCGAAGAATATTCGTAAGATCGTCGTCAACGAGGAAGTAGGTGATACCGGGCGTTATAACTTCGGCCAGAAATGCGTATTCTGGGCGGCGATTATCTTCCTGGTCCTGTTGCTGGTGAGCGGCGTGATCATCTGGCGTCCGTACTTTGCGCCTGCTTTCTCAATCCCGGTGATCCGATTCGCGCTGATGCTGCATTCATTTGCCGCAGTGGCGTTAATTGTGGTTATCATGGTGCATATTTACGCCGCCCTCTGGGTGAAAGGCACCATTACCGCGATGGTGGAAGGATGGGTAACCAGCACGTGGGCGAAGAAACATCACCCGCGCTGGTACCGAGAGGTCCGCCAGAAACAGGAAAAGTCATCTGAATGAGTATTCGCATAATCCCGCAAGATGAGCTGGGGTCGAGCGAGAAACGCACGGCGGAGTATATTCCGCCGTTGTTATTCCCCAGACTCAAGAACCTCTACAACCGCCGCGCAGAGCGTCTGCGCGAGCTGGCAGAGAACAACCCGCTGGGCGATTTTCTGCGTTTTGCCGCGCTGGTCGCCCACGCGCAGGAAGTGGTGCTATACGACCACCCGCTGCAAATGGATCTGACCGCGCGCATCAAAGAAGCCAACGCGCAGGGCAAGCCGCCGCTGGACATTCACGTCCTGCCGCGCGACAAGCACTGGCATAAACTGCTGCATTCGCTGATTGCCGAGCTGAAGCCGGAGATGAGCGGCACGGCGCTGGCGGTCATTGAGAATCTGGAAAAAGCCTCTGACCTGGAACTGGAAGAGATGGCGAGCGCGCTGTTTGCCTCCGACTTCTCGCTGGTCAGCAGCGATAAAGCACCGTTTATCTGGGCTGCGCTGTCGCTCTACTGGGCGCAAATGGCGAGCCTGATCCCGGGCAAAGCCCGCGCCGAATACGGCGAGGCGCGCCAGTTCTGCCCGGTCTGCGGCTCCATGCCGGTATCAAGCATGGTGCAAATCGGCACCACTCAGGGGCTGCGCTACCTGCACTGCAACCTGTGTGAAACCGAGTGGCACGTGGTGCGCATCAAGTGCAGCAACTGCGAGCAGACCCGCGACCTGAACTACTGGTCGCTGGAAAATGAAGAAGCGGCGGTGAAAGCGGAAAGCTGCGGCGACTGCGGGACCTACCTGAAGATTCTGTATCAGGAAAAAGACCCGAAAGTCGAAGCGGTGGCCGACGATCTCGCCTCGCTGATTCTGGACGCGAAAATGGAGCAGGAGGGCTTTGCCCGCAGCTCGATTAACCCGTTCCTGTTCCCGGGTGAAGGGGAGTAATCTCCTGTGACAGTGCCGGGCGGCGCGCGCTTGCCCGGCCTACAACTCGACAGCAATACCAGCCGTCTTAAATGCCAGATGCTCTTCAGCCCGTAGTCCTGGATCCGTCTAAAGACGCGTTATCGCTTTAGCATCGCTTCCACGGCAAATCTCAGGCAACATCCGCACTTTATGTCTGTGACGAAGGCAGATAATAAAAAAGCTCTCGCCTTTGCGAGCCTCTTTCCAGATTTTTATCCTCGACAATTTTCTTATTTTCTTTTGAATCAAACCAGGCTATAAAACTGTTCATCCATACAGTAAAAGGGAATTTTCATGGCACTGGAACAGGGTATTGCACAGCTGGTTCAGGGGTTTATCGCTGCAGGTCGGCCCTCGTCGCGTCGCCATAGCATTGAGGTGCGACGAGCAGGCTATATTGCCAGCACGGGGCTTGCCGGGGAGACCGAAACGCGCGTTCAGGTTGAAACGCTTGTTCTTGAAGGTCTTACCATTCGGGTATTTTCACCTCTTAATGCGCCTGAAATATTGCCTGCTGCCATCTACTATCACGGTGGATGCTTCATCAGCGGCGGCTTTGATACCCATGATAATCAACTGCGTCAGTTAGCGTACTACGGCAATTGTCGGGTAATTGCAATTCAGTACAGGCTGGCGCCGGAGCATACCTTCCCCGCCGCACATGACGATGCGGAAAGAGGTGCGAATCTGGTCTGGCAGTATGCAGACGAATTAGGCGTAGATAAGAACCGGCTGACCCTCTGTGGAGACAGCGCAGGAGGACATCTTGCGCTGGTGACGGCGCTGCGGCTTAAGGCTAAAGGGCTGTGGCAGCCTGTACAGCTTATTCTTATCTACCCCATGCTCGACGCCACGGCCAGTTTTGAAAGCTATACCCTCAACGGCATGGATTACGTGATCACTCGCGATACCCTGCTGAGCGGCTATGAAATATATCTGGCTGGAGCCCACCGTAAGCATCCTGAGGTTAGCCCGCTGTGGCGGGAAGACTTCAGCGGCCTGCCAGCTGTCCATATCGTTACCGCTGAGTACGATCCGTTATGCGATGAGGGGGAGGCGCTGTTTCAACGCCTCACGGAGCAAGGGGTGGCGTGTACCGCTCAGCGATGGCTGGGGGTCATCCATGGCTTCTTTCAGCTTGGCGGCATTAGCCAGTCTGCGCGAGACGTTATGCGGGATATCGCCGGGCGGATTCAGCATGCCCGGGGAGCGTGAACAGGAGATCACTCCTCCTCGTTCCCACCCTCTTCATACGCACCGTACGGCTTCGCAGGGAGAACGATATAGGTGCCTTCAAACACCGCGCCCGGCGTTTCATCGCCGAACAGCTCAACCTGCATCTGCACGCGTGCTTTTCGGCCACGCGCCAGACGGTCAAGATCACCACCCAGCGCGCCAAGGTCCGCCACCGCGCTCGGCTTGCCGCTTATCGGTGCGCTATAGCGAATGTGGGCATCGGCCAGAATAATGGTGCCGCCGAGATGCCGCTCGCGCAGCATTAGCCAGATCAGCCCCCAACCGGTGAGCGTCGCCAGGGAAAACAGACTGCCGGCAAACAGGGTGTGGTGAGGGTTCTGATTGCCGGTTTCCGGCATGGTGGTAATGAATTTTTGCCCGGTGTACTGCTGGATGCGCACGCCCATTTTTTCACTCAGAGGGATGTGTTCATACCAGGCCTGCTGCAGCTGCCCGCACCAGTCCGCGCGATGGAGAATGTCGTCCAGCGTGGCGATGGGTTTGATCATCAAAAAGTGACGAATCGGCGTGGTTTGCGGAGCGGTAATTTCACCCTGGTTAACAAAACCAAGTTTGGCAAAGAACTCTACAGCATCTTCGCGGGCGCTACAGGTGACGCGCTTAACGCCTTCCTGACGGGCGACGGACTCAAGGGTCATCGCCATTAGCGTCCCCAGACCTTTGTCCTGCACGGAGGGATGAACCGCCATAAAGCGAATAGAGGCTTCGTTATCGGCGTTGATATACAAACGCCCGACGGCAACAAGGTTGCCCTCTTCGTCCATCACCATCTGATGGTGGGCCATCGCGTCCCAGGCGTCGCGTTCAGAGCCTTTTGGCTGATGCAGTGGCTTGCGCAGCATTTCCCAGCGGAACTGGTAATAAGCGTCTAACTCTTCTTCCGTTTGCGGTACTCGAAGGTGATACATAGCTGTACTCTCTCTTGTTACCCGCGGCCACGCCGCCAGTTGGCTCATACCTGGAGCCAGAATGTGACGGGGCCATCGTTCACCAGCGAGACCTGCATATCTGCAGCGAATCGTCCGGTTTGCGTATTCATTTCCTGTTGGTGACAACGCTCAACAAAGTACTCGTAAAGTGCTTCTGCACGATCCGGCGCGGCGCCTTTAGAGAAACTCGGGCGCATGCCGCGCTCGGTATCCGCTGCCAGCGTAAACTGGGAAACCACCAGCACGCTCCCGCCCGCCTGCTGGACGTTCAGGTTCATCTTGCCTTCCGCATCGCTGAATATGCGGTAGCCCAGCACGCGCTCGCATAAGCGGTTAGCTTTTTGTTCGTCATCATCCTTTTCGACACCTAACAACACCAAAAGTCCTGGGCCAATTTCACCCGTCACCTCTCCCTCCACGGTGACGCTGGCACGGGTTACGCGCTGTATCAATGCAATCATGGTTGGTCTGCTTCTAATTGTTTTTCAGCTTCTGCTGCTTTTTTAAGTTCGCGGTATACGCCGAGAGTGACAGTTATTTCGGCGCCAAGCAAGACGATACACCAGGTCCAGTAAACCCAGACAAACAAAATGGGGATCACCGCCAGCACGCCGTAAATCAGCTGATAAGAGGGGAACATGGTGATGTAAAGGGCAAACCCTTTTTTACCCAGTTCAAAAAGCACTGCCACCACCAGCGCCCCAACTACCGCATCTCGGTTAGGCACGCGCGTGGTCGGTACAACGCTATAGAGCAGCCAGAACGAGAGCCATGACAGGATCAGCGGAAAAATACGCAGCACATTATCAATTACGCTGTTTAAATCACTCGCCCAGCGCAAGGAGAGAAGATATGAGCTGATTGCCAGACTCGCCCCGGCCAGCAATGGCCCCAGCGTTAAGATCATCCAGTAAACGGCAAAGGAATAGACCTTAGGACGGATTTTTTTACTTCGCCAGATGGTGTTAAGCGCGCTGTCGATGGAGTACATCAGCAGCAGCGCGGTAACGATAAGGCCGCACGCCCCCACCGCCGTCATCTTGCTGGAGTTGGCAACAAACTGCTCGATGTAGTTCTGGATAACATCCCCGGTGGCCGGGATGAAGTTCGCGAAGACGAAATGGCGAAGCTGCAGGCTGACGTCCGCAAACATCGGGAAGGCGGAAAAGAGCGCAAAGATAACCGCCACCAGCGGCACTAACGAGAGCAACGACACGTAGGCGAGGTTACCCGCCAGCGTGGTCATGTTGTCCTCATCAATACGGTGCCAGAGCAGCTTCAGCCAGGCCCTCAGTGGTCGAGTATGATGCGTGGCTTTTTGATGAACGGTTTTTAGCATAACTGCTTCGCAAAATAGTTCGGTATCGTCTCTTTTCCGGTCACCAGAATTGACGTGATACCCAACTGGTTAGCTCCCTCTATATTATCGGCGTTGTCGTCGAAAAAGACCGCATCGGCCGCGGTGAATCCTTCTGCCTGCAGAACAGCCTGATAAATTCGCGCTTCAGGCTTACGCATACCCATCTCTTGCGAAAGATAGATTTTATCTGCCGCCGCCTTAACCTCGGGGTATTCCTCCGGCCAGAAGGTGGTGTGCAGGCGGTTGGTGTTCGACAACACCACCACCCGATGCCCCTGCTCGCGCAGTTTGTGCATAATGTCGATCACCTCAGGCCGGATGGCGACAAATACCGCCTGCCAGCCATGGGAAAACTGTTCATAGCTTAACGAAAGCCCCATCTCCTGGCAGAAGCGTTCAGCAAACGCTTCATCGCCGATCTCGCCGCGCTCATGCTGATGGAAAGTCTCACCCATCGCAAAATTCTGCTTTAACGTCGCCAGCGGAACACGGCTAAAGTCGCTCCAGGCACCCAGCACCCGGTTAAAATCGATATCGACGATTACGTTTCCTAAGTCAAAGATATAAAGCATGTTTATCTCCTGCTCGCCGTGGAGAAGTAACTGTAGCGGGAATCACGAGATTTGACTATGCGTGCCGTCTAAGGTGTGCGATCGATTTTTACGGCGCGTTTTTACGACAGTACAGCGAAGGGACGTTTGACGCGGCAAAAAGCCAGGCTCCGCGATACTCATCAATCATCAGGCTCAGATCTCTTCCTGGCGTGCGATAAAAGCCCGGCAGGGTTGCATTGATATCGGTCTCATCCGCCCTATCAGCAAAGGTTTTAACAATACGATCGTTATTTAATACACGCGCATTCTGATGATAGCTGTAGTGGAAATAGATGGTACGGTTAACTTCAGAAACCGCGTGACCAAACAATTTACCGTTAATGACAGCAGTTCCTTCCCTATGCTGCATTCGCCAGGAAACGGTACCTACAAACCGGTTTTTGCCGATCGTCCACTCTACATCTCCTGTACAGCGTATCGGCTTACTTGAAAAATGCGAATACGCTAACCAGCCGCTGGTAATAGCAGCCCCCAGAAACGCCCCCAGCAAAATAATACGATTCCCGAGTATCTTCATTGCTCATGCGCCCAAAAATAATGCGTGGTACATAACGCCGTCGCGTCATGTCGCGCATCGTTATTACAGACAAATGCCGCGATTCGCTCCGTTTTACTATAGCCGATGAGAAAAACGTACCGGTTCTCGGCACACAGGGCAGGATAATGCTTTAACAAGCGCAGGTAATGGTCCTGCATAGGTTCATTAGGCGCATAAAAAGGCTGGCAGGGGCCGACCTTACTGCCCGTTGAGAGCGGAATATAATTACTGAACGGCATGGTCAGGCGGTGTTTATATAACACCACTCCGTTGATAAGTACGATCAGTAAAAGCACAGTGGTGGTAATGATCAACCAGACCGGTCTCTGTATCACGGTGTCAGCGGCTGTTTCCTCGTCTTTATTGACTATCACCACCTCAGTGGTTGGGGTAAATACCTCAACGTGGGTTGTTTTGGAAAGCATCAGCCCACGACGCGAAATCGTTTTAACGGTATCACGCGGTAACCCCACCTCAGCCAGCGCATTGCGCAAAGTCAAAATGGCCTGATAAAAGGTATTTGGGGTAGTAACGTCATTACGCTCCCCCCATCCCACCACCATTAATTGATTTTGCGAAATAATTTCTCCGGGATGGGTAACGAGATAAAGAAAACAGAGATTAGCAGGAAGCTGCAATTGTATCGTGCGCCCGGATATGGGATTCGCCAGGGTTTTGTTTTCCGGATCATACTCGACCAGTTTGTTAATGAGATACAATTTTACTTTCCTCAGCAATAACAATATTTAATCCTAAACACCCTAAACACTTACGAATATTTAACAACAGTATAGGTCACGATGATTAGGGTGCGAGAACACCATACCTAAGATTAAAATCAAACTATTATTTTTCAAACAGTTACATTGATGTTTTCTTAGGTGAGTCTCAGCTAAACCCACATAATGAGATTTCATTACACTTCGCCAGGCCGAATAATTATATTGAGTTCCACATTGAGAAGAGACTGACGTCCAGGCAGATCGAGGAGAAGAATCTTTAGCTATTAGTGCTATTCCCTGAATCTTCTTCCAGGCTTTTTTTTGCCGAATAATCTTAAAGGATTGATGAATATTCCTGGATTATGTCTGGCTACTGATGTTATGCCGTTATGGCTACAGCCTGACAAAATAGATACCGCCAGGAATTTATTTTAACTGCCGCTATTTTTTATAAACACGTCAGGATCCCTGGATATGTTTCAAGATTGACACATTAGAAAGGCAGTGAAATATTGACAATGAAAATAAGACAGGAGTGGGCTGGATGATAACGTCGTCGCAAAAGGTTGTCCGCTGCATAAGCTGTGAACTGTCCTGTCAGTTATTCCCGGATAACGCAGTGCGCTCACAATACTGTGGTAACGCTTCGTTTGCAGTTTGGCCGATTGGTAATCATTTCTTGCAACTTGCGGTAGCAAATAAAATATTGCGGGGAAACAAGAATCACTTATTACGTGGGTTTATTTTTGTAGATTTTTCGATGTACAACCTGCGCGTACTTGCCGATCCGCAATGGATTGAGCATCTGGCGATAACTAACATGCACATCGTTCTTATCTCGGACCGCAAGCTGGAGGCATTGGCTAATTACTTATTCGCTCATCATGATGAAATAAAGGGAATTATTTATTCAGATGACAATGACGCTGTATTACAGGAAAAAATTAACCACCTCTTTTCCGGCAGACGTGTGAACAGTAGACGAGGAAACACCCTGAATACTGTTGAATTCACTTTGCTTAACAGATTTATGTCAGGAGTGTGCCTCCAGGAGATAATAAAAACAGACAGCATTGATGTGAAAAAAATTTATGTTCATAAAATACGATTAGAGAGGAAGTTAGGTACCAGCATTCATAAAATACTCGTTTCTGTTTTGTAATTTCATCTTCTTAACATACCCACATTTAATGGTGTGGAGGATGTTCTACGCCTGAAAGAAAGGGGGCAGTTATGCCATATATAATGAAACATTCACCTGTCGCCGTTGCGATTTCGCTGGCGCTATCGTCAGCGCTATTTACCGCAAATGCAGCAGTTATTGATTTTGCTAATTTACCTGCCTCCGGAGCGGTAACGGATTTGCCTGCAGAAATACAGGCGCTGATTCCTGCAACGGCAAACGCAAATTTTAGCAAAAATACCAACGATCCTAACTATGTCTACCAGTACAGCCCAGGCAATATTCCCCTCTACGGAGATGGGATCACCCTTGACGGGCCGGGAGCGGAAGCCTTCGAGCACTCCGTGACCGTTATTCAGAATTCCACGTCCGGCAGCCCGGGGGTGATATTTGGTGACGACCTGACTATTCGTACCCAGTCAAAAGTGGCCGCCAATAACGGTAAAGATGTCGACGGTATTCGTACTCATGGTATGAACACGCCGAATAACCCGGTGTTTATCATTACCGGCGACCGCACCCACATTTACGTGAATGGCCAAAGCGGCGATGGCATTAATGCAGGGTACAGTTCCTTCAGTCAGGGCTCTCTCGGCTCCGCCAATATTTATGTAGGTGACGATCTTTATATCGAAACCACCGGCAGTACCGGTCGCGGCATTAGCGCCTATGCCTTGAATGACGCTTCTAAGGCAAAAAATAACGTTATCGTCGGCGATCGTGCACATATTGTGACGCGGGGTACCTATGCCGAGGGGATTCGTACTAACCAGAGCGGATCGTACGTCCGTCTGGGCAATGAAGCCATTCTCGAAACGTACGGCGCATCGGCCTACGGCCTGTATGCGGGCTCGGCGTCAAAAATTGAGCTCGGAAAAAGCGCGAACATTACCACCGACGCGGCCAGTGCCTCCGGCGTGTACTCTACCGGCTCGTCAACCATCACCCTTGATGAAGGCGCAACCATCACCACCAACGGTGCCAGCGCGCATGGCATCTACGCTTACACAGCAGCGGTGAATGTGGGAGATAACGTCACTGTTGCGGTAAATAGCAGCGAGAAAACCAGCAGCTCCGCCCAGGCGCCGCACGGGATGTATGCCTGGTCACGCGGCGTGATAACGCTCGACGGCGGGGCAACCATTACCACCGCAGGCCAGCGCGACAACGGTAGCTATGCCCTGAACGCCAGCAATGGCGGAATTATTGATGCCTCCGCAGGCGGAAAATTCATCCTTAACGGCGATATCCTTGCCGCAGGTGGCGTGGCGGCCAACAGCACCCTTCCGGCACAAAACAGTACCATTACGCTGACAATGGTGAACAGCTCGCTGTGGAACGGAGCGTCTTATATAGAGAGCAACGCCGCCGGCACCGGGACTATCGCGCTTACGATGAATGACGCCGTGTGGAATATGCGCGACAGCTCCACGGTGACCAGCCTGACGCTGAATGCGGGCGGCACGATAAATTTCCAGCACGATGAAGACACGGCCTGGCAAACCCTGACCATCAATGAGGATTACATCGGCAACGGCGGCAAGCTGGTTTTCAATACCGTGCTGTCTGATGATACCTCTGAAACCGACAAGCTGATTGTTGAAGGAAATACGTCCGGTCATACCGCGGTTGACGTGAACAACATTGGCGGTGCTGGCGCACAAACCGTTGAAGGGATTGAAATTGTCAGCGTTGGCGGCAACTCAGCGGGGACGTTTGAGAAGGCCAGCCGTATCGTAGCGGGGGGTTATGACTATAACGTTGTGCAGAAAGGTAAGAACTGGTTTCTGACCAGCCTGGTTGAACCCGTTGACCCACCGGTCGACCCGGTAGATCCCCCTGTTGACCCGGTAGACCCACCGGTAGACCCCGTCGACCCGCCTGTTGACCCGGTGGATCCACCTGTCGACCCCGTAGACCCACCAGTAGACCCTGTCGATCCGCCCGTCGACCCGGTGATTCCGCCGCAAGAACCGGTACCACCTGCCGCGCCGCCGAAAAGCGAGCATCAGTATCGCCCGGAATTCGGCAGCTATCAGGCGAACAGCTATGCGGCAAATACGCTGTTTATGACCCGCCTGCACGATCGCCTGGGTGAAACGCAGTACACCGACATGCTCACCGGCGAGCAAAAAGTGACGAGCCTGTGGATGCGTAACGTCGGCGGACATACGCGCTTCAAAGACGGCAGCGGCCAGCTAAAAACAACGGCCAACCGCTATGTGTTACAGCTGGGTGGTGATATCG
This sequence comes from Enterobacter asburiae, assembly GCA_011754535.1. Lineage (NCBI taxonomy): Bacteria > Pseudomonadati > Pseudomonadota > Gammaproteobacteria > Enterobacterales > Enterobacteriaceae > Enterobacter > Enterobacter asburiae. Next base: position 4,781,315 of record JAAQVN010000001.1, read on the forward strand.
CTCAGTGGAGCAGCAACGGCTTGGATCGGTGGCATCTTGGCTTGATGGCGGGCTACGGCAACAGCCAGAGCCGGAGCGCTTCCAGCCTGACCGGATACCACTCGCGAGGCGAAGTAAATGGCTATAGCGTAGGTTTGTACGGTACCTGGTATGCAAACGAAGCCGATAAAAGCGGCACCTACGTTGACAGCTGGGTGCTGTATAACTGGTTTGACAATAAGGTCATGGGACAGGATCAGGCCACTGAGAATTATCGCTCCAGCGGTGTGACCGCCTCTGTCGAAGCAGGCTACAGCGTTAAGGTGGGTGAAAGCGGCCGTAACAGCTACTGGATCCAGCCGAAGGCGCAGGCCGTTTGGATGGACGTGCAGGCTGACGACCATCGCGAACGTAACGGTACGCGGGTGAAAGACGAAACTCAGGGGAACCTGATGACACGTCTCGGCGTGAAGGCCTACATCAGCGGACATAACGCGATGGATGACGGTAAATCACGCACCTTCCAGCCGTTTATCGAGGCGAACTGGATCCACAATACCCAGACCACGCGCATTCGCATGGATGACGTCAGCAATGAGATGCGCGGTGCACGCAATATTGGTGAGTTAAAGACAGGCGTAGAGGGGCAGATTACGCCGCAGCTTAGCGTCTGGGGCAATGTGGCTCAGCAGATTGGCGACAAAGGCTACAGCGATACGCAGGGGATGCTTGGGGTGAAATACAGCTTCAAGTAACAACAAAAAAGCCGCTGAGGGATCAGCGGCTTTTTTTACTACGGATTGACCGTATTAGTCTTCTTTCGCACCGCGCATAGCACGTTTACGATCGTTCTCGGTCAGGTGACGTTTACGGATACGAATTGACTGTGGCGTCACTTCTACCAGTTCGTCATCATCGATGAACTCCAGAGCCTGCTCCAGCGTCATCTTGATCGGTGGAACCAGAACCGTTGCTTCGTCAGTACCGGACGCACGCATGTTGGTCAGTTTCTTACCGGTCAGGCAGTTTACGGTCAGGTCGTTAGAACGACTGTGAATACCGATGATCTGGCCTTCGTAAACTTCAGCACCGTGACCCAGGAACAGCTTACCGCGATCCTGCAGGCCGAACAGCGCAAACGCAACCGCTTTACCCTGACCGTTGGAGATCAGTACGCCGTTGTTACGCTGGCCCACTTCGCCCGGACGAACGTCGTCGTAGTGGCTGAAAGTGGAGTACAGCAGGCCGGTACCGGAGGTCATGGTCATGAACTCAGAACGGAAGCCGATCAGGCCGCGGCTTGGGATCACGTAGTCGAGACGTACGCGGCCTTTGCCATCTGGATTCATGTTTTTCAGGTCGCCTTTACGCTCGCCCAGCGCCTGCATCACAGAACCCTGATGCTGCTCTTCAACGTCCAGCGTGACGTTTTCGAACGGCTCTTGTTTACGGCCGTCGATTTCGCGGAAGATAACTTTCGGACGGGAAACCGCCATCTCGAAACCTTCACGACGCATGTTTTCGATCAGAACAGACAGGTGCAGCTCACCACGACCAGAAACGCGGAATGCATCAGCGTCTTCGGTTTCTTCAACGCGCAGCGCAACGTTGTGCACCAGCTCTTTGTTCAGGCGGTCAAGGATCTGACGAGAGGTAACGAACTTACCTTCTTTGCCACAGAACGGAGAGGTGTTGACGTTGAAGAACATAGAAACGGTTGGTTCATCAACGGACAGGGCTGGCAGCGCTTCGACGTTCTGCGGATCGCAGATGGTGTCGGAGATGTTCAGTTCACCCAGACCGGTGATCGCGATGATGTCGCCCGCTTCAGCGATGTCGCTCTCGATACGCTCAAGACCCAGGTGAGTCAGTACTTTACCGACTTTACCGTTACGGGTTTTGCCTTCGCTATCGATGATCGTGACCTGCTGGTTAGGCTTCACTTTACCGCGCTTGATACGGCCAATGCCGATAACGCCAACGTAGTTGTTGTAGTCGAGCTGGGAGATCTGCATCTGCAGGGTGCCTTCCAGGTCAACGTTCGGCGCAGGGACACGGTCAACAATCGCCTGATACAGCGGGGTCATGTCTTCAGCCATGTCTTCGTGGTCCAGACCAGCGATACCGTTCAGCGCAGAAGCGTAAACGATAGGGAAGTCCAGCTGCTCGTCGGTCGCGTCGAGGTTAACGAACAGGTCGAATACCTGGTCAACAACCCAGTCAGGACGCGCGCCAGGGCGGTCAACTTTGTTGATAACAACGATTGGCTTCAGACCATGGGCAAAAGCTTTTTTGGTCACGAAGCGCGTCTGTGGCATTGGGCCATCCATTGCGTCAACGACCAGCAGAACGGAGTCTACCATGGACATTACACGTTCAACTTCACCACCGAAGTCGGCGTGCCCTGGGGTATCAACGATGTTGATACGGTAGTCATTCCATTTAATCGCGGTGTTTTTCGCGAGGATAGTAATCCCACGCTCTTTCTCCAAATCGTTGGAGTCCATCACGCGTTCTTGGGTTTCGGCACGTGCATCAAACGTACCGGATTGCTGCAGCAGCTTATCAACCAGGGTAGTTTTACCATGGTCAACGTGCGCGATGATGGCGATGTTACGCAAATTTTCGATCACAACTTTGCCTCAGGCATTTAGAAATAGCGCGTTATTGTACACGGATTAATCGCACTACAAAACAGGATCACAAACATCCCCCGCAAACAAGTATTGCAGAGATGCTTTGTGATCGCTTTCACGGAGCGGTAAAAGGGCACTTTAACGTAAATTGCACCAATATGGTGCTCAACGTTCACAATGAAGCACTATACTGGTGCAACAAATCCATCATGGTGCAGCCCTTTTGCACTATGGTGCGCATGATAACGCCTTTTTGGGGTGTTTTAAAAGTTGGCACAGATTTCGCTTTATAAAAAATACATGGCAACAGCCAGTACAAACAGAAATTGAAGACCTCGTTACCACGACGACAATGACCAATCTGGAGAGTTAAGTATGTCCGCTGAACACGTTTTGACGATGCTGAACGAACATGAAGTGAAGTTTGTTGATCTGCGCTTCACCGATACCAAAGGTAAAGAACAGCACGTCACAATCCCTGCTCATCAGGTGAACGCCGAATTCTTTGAAGAAGGCAAAATGTTTGACGGCTCCTCCATTGGTGGCTGGAAAGGCATTAACGAATCCGACATGGTTCTGATGCCAGACGCAACCACTGCGGTCATTGATCCGTTCTTCGAAGAACCAACCCTGATCATCCGCTGCGACATCCTCGAGCCAGGCACGCTGCAGGGCTACGACCGCGACCCACGTTCTATCGCTAAACGCGCTGAAGAATACCTGCGTTCTACCGGCATCGCGGACACCGTTCTGTTCGGGCCAGAGCCAGAGTTCTTCCTGTTCGACGACATCCGCTTCGGTGCCTCTATTTCCGGTTCCCACGTGGCTATCGACGACATCGAAGGTGCATGGAACTCTTCCACCAAATACGAAGGTGGTAACAAAGGTCACCGTCCTGGTGTGAAAGGCGGTTACTTCCCGGTTCCTCCGGTCGACTCTGCACAGGACATCCGTTCCACCATGTGTCTGGTGATGGAAGAGATGGGCCTGGTTGTTGAAGCGCACCACCACGAAGTGGCGACTGCTGGTCAGAACGAAGTGGCAACCCGCTTCAACACCATGACCAAAAAAGCGGACGAAATTCAGATCTACAAATACGTTGTGCACAACGTTGCGCACCGTTTCGGTAAAACCGCGACCTTCATGCCAAAACCAATGTTTGGCGACAACGGTTCCGGTATGCACTGCCACATGTCTCTGTCCAAGAACGGTACCAACCTGTTCTCTGGCGACAAATACGCCGGTCTGTCCGAGCAGGCGCTGTATTACATCGGTGGTGTTATCAAACACGCTAAAGCGATCAACGCCCTGGCGAACCCAACCACCAACTCCTACAAGCGACTGGTACCGGGGTACGAAGCACCAGTGATGCTGGCCTACTCTGCGCGTAACCGTTCTGCTTCTATCCGTATCCCGGTGGTAGCTTCTCCGAAAGCGCGTCGTATCGAAGTGCGCTTCCCGGACCCAGCGGCTAACCCATACCTGTGCTTCGCAGCACTGCTGATGGCCGGTCTGGACGGTATCAAGAACAAGATCCACCCGGGCGAAGCGATGGACAAAAACCTGTACGACCTGCCGCCAGAAGAAGCGAAAGAGATCCCACAGGTTGCGGGTTCTCTGGAAGAAGCCCTGCAGGCGCTGGACGCAGACCGCGAGTTCCTGACCGCAGGTGGCGTATTCACTGACGACGCTATCGATGCTTACATCGCTCTGCGTACTGAAGAGAACGACCGCGTGCGTATGACTCCGCATCCGGTTGAGTTCGAACTGTACTACAGCGTTTAATTTAGTTGTTTTACCCGGCGTGAAAAGCGCCGGGGGTAGTTGCCGTGGAAACTTTTAGCCCATCTCCGGATGGGCTTTTTTCTCCACCAACAACCTGATCTCACGCGCTTTTTACGCCGAAACCGCTATACTGCACTAAAATAGTGCAACTACTCCAGGAGACTGCTGAATGGCAACTGGCACGCTGCCCGATGCTGGGCAGATCCTCAATTCTTTAATTAACAGTATATTGCTGGTCGACGACGAGCTGGCCGTCCATTACGCCAACCCGGCGGCGCAACAGCTGCTCGCCCAGAGTTCACGCAAACTGTTTGGCACCCCGCTTCCTGAGTTGTTGAGCTATTTTTCGCTGAATATTGGCCTGATGCAGGAAAGCTTGCAGGCCGGCCAGGGGTTTACCGATAACGAAGTGACGCTGGTGATCGACGGGCGCTCGCACATTCTGTCGCTTACCGCGCAACGACTTCCCGAGGGAATGATCCTGCTCGAAATGGCGCCGATGGATAACCAGCGTCGCCTGAGCCAGGAACAGCTGCAGCATGCGCAGCAAATTGCCGCCCGTGACCTGGTGCGAGGTCTGGCGCATGAAATCAAAAATCCGCTGGGTGGGTTACGCGGCGCGGCACAGCTTCTGACCAAAGCGCTGCCCGACCCCGCGCTGGCGGAGTACACCAACGTCATCATTGAGCAGGCGGACCGCCTGCGTAACCTGGTTGATCGCCTTCTTGGGCCGCAGCAGCCCGGCATGCACGTTTCAGAAAGCATTCATAAAGTGGCTGAACGGGTGGTGAAGCTTGTCTCCATGGAGCTGCCGGAGAACGTCACGCTGGTGCGTGATTACGACCCCAGCCTGCCGGAACTGGCGCATGACCCCGATCAGATTGAGCAGGTACTGCTGAATATTGTGCGCAATGCCCTGCAGGCGCTGGGGCCGGAAGGCGGCGAGATTATTTTACGCACCCGCACCGCCTTCCAGCTCACGCTGCACGGCGTGCGCTATCGTCTGGCGGCCCGTATCGACGTTGAGGATAACGGTCCCGGTATTCCTGCGCATCTGCAGGACACCCTGTTCTACCCGATGGTAAGCGGGCGCGAAGGCGGTACGGGTCTGGGCTTATCTATCGCCCGCAGCTTGATCGATCAGCACTCCGGAAAAATTGAATTTACCAGTTGGCCGGGACATACCGAGTTTTCGGTTTTCCTGCCGATTAAAAAATAAAGGTGACGTTTATGCAACGAGGGATAGTCTGGGTAGTCGATGACGATAGCTCCATCCGTTGGGTGCTTGAACGCGCGCTCACAGGGGCAGGATTAAGCTGCACGACGTTTGAGAGCGGCAGCGAAGTGCTCGACGCACTCACCACCAAAACGCCAGATGTTCTACTTTCGGATATCCGTATGCCGGGCATGGACGGGCTGGCGCTGTTAAAGCAGATCAAACAACGCCACCCGATGCTTCCGGTCATCATAATGACCGCGCACTCCGATCTGGATGCCGCGGTGAGCGCCTATCAGCAAGGGGCGTTTGATTACCTGCCCAAACCGTTTGATATCGACGAAGCGGTGGCACTGGTTGAGCGCGCGATTAGCCACTACCAGGAGCAGCAACAGCCGCGCCACACGCCCGATTTTGGGCCAACGACGGACATCATCGGCGAAGCGCCGGCGATGCAGGACGTGTTTCGCATTATTGGCCGTCTGTCCCGCTCGTCCATCAGCGTATTGATTAACGGTGAATCGGGAACCGGTAAAGAGCTGGTGGCGCATGCATTGCATCGCCATAGCCCACGGGCAAAAGCACCGTTCATCGCCCTGAATATGGCGGCGATCCCGAAGGATTTGATTGAGTCCGAACTATTCGGCCATGAAAAAGGGGCGTTTACCGGCGCGAATACCATTCGCCAGGGGCGCTTTGAGCAGGCTGACGGCGGCACGCTGTTCCTGGACGAGATCGGCGATATGCCGCTGGACGTTCAGACCCGCCTGCTGCGCGTGCTGGCCGACGGGCAGTTTTACCGCGTGGGCGGCTATGCGCCGGTGAAGGTGGACGTGCGCATTATCGCCGCGACGCACCAGAACCTGGAGCTGCGCGTGCAGGAGGGGAAATTCCGTGAGGATTTATTCCACCGCCTGAACGTCATTCGCGTTCATCTGCCGCCGCTGCGCGAGCGTCGGGAAGATATTCCCCGCCTGGCGCGTCATTTCCTGCAGGTTGCCGCCCGCGAGCTGGGCGTGGAAGCCAAGCAGCTGCACCCGGAAACCGATGCCGCCCTCACCCGCCTGGCGTGGCCGGGCAACGTCCGTCAGCTGGAAAACACCTGCCGCTGGTTAACCGTGATGGCCGCCGGACAGGAAGTGCTGATTCAGGATTTACCGGCCGAGCTGTTTGAGGCCACCGCGCCAGAAAGCAGTACCGGACACGCGCTGCCGGACAGCTGGGCGACGCTGCTGGCGCAGTGGGCCGACCGCGCGCTGCGTTCCGGTCATCAAAACCTGCTGTCTGAGGCTCAGCCCGAGATGGAGCGTACGCTGTTGACCACCGCGCTTCGTCATACGCAGGGCCATAAGCAGGAAGCCGCTCGCCTGCTGGGATGGGGACGTAATACCCTGACGCGCAAGCTTAAAGAGCTGGGAATGGAGTAAGATTCCCCGAAGTGTAAAGGTTATTAATTGAGCGCAAATTGCCGTTATTTTGCGCTTTACTGTTCCGATGAGTTTTGTATGATCGTGCCCGGAAATCGAGGGTGGAGATCATGCTGGAAACATTAGTCAATATGCTCTCTAGCGGAGCAGTTGAAAGCCACACGCCACAAACCGCCGTTGCGGCGGTGCTGTGTGCGGCGCTGGTTGGGCTGTTTAGCTAGCGGGGTTGAACGTAAAAGCCGGGTGGCGGCTTCGCCTTACCCGGCCTACGTTTCGTGCTTTTGCGATTTAAATCACCCGCGAGAACTGCTGCAGTCGCGCTTTCTGGCGCAGATACGCGTCAAAGCACATACAGATGTTACGGATCAACAGACGCCCTTTCGGCGTGACCTCAATTGAACTCTCCGACACATCCACCAGCCCGTCTTTCGCCAGCGGCGCAAGAAGCTCCAGGTCTTGTGCAAAATAATCGCTGAATTTCAGATCCCACTGTGCCTCCACGTCGCTAAAGTCGAGACGGAAGTTGCAGATAAGCGCTTTAATCACATCACGACGAATGCAGTCGTCACGGGTCAGCGCGATGCCGCGCCACAGCGCGTTGCCGGTTTCATCTACCTGCTGGTAGTAGAGCTTCAGCTCTTTCTGGTTCTGCGCGTAGCAGTCACCAATCATGCTGATGGCAGAGACGCCCATGCCAAGCAGATCGGTATCGCCCTGAGTGGTGTAACCCTGGAAGTTGCGGTGCAGTACCCCTTCGCGCTGGGCAATGGCCAGCTCGTCGTCCGGACGGGCAAAGTGATCCATGCCGATAAACTGATAGCCGCTCTCGGTCAGCGAGGTGATGGTTTCCTGCAGGATATCCAGCTTCTGCTGGGCAGAAGGCAGATCCGCATCTTTGATTTTGCGCTGAGCGGCGAATAGCGTCGGCAGGTGCGCGTAGTTAAAGACGCTGAGGCGGTCCGGGCTGAGTTCAGCCACGCGCTTCAGCGTAAAGGCGAAGCTCTCCGGCGTCTGCTTTGGCAGGCCGTAAATCAGGTCGATGTTGGTCGAGGTAAAGCCGATGTCACGTGCGTGGTTGAGTAAGGCGAAGATAAACTCTTCGTCCTGCTCGCGGTTCACCAGACGCTGGACCTCTTTATTGAAATCCTGCACGCCCATGCTCAGCCGGTTGAAGCCTTCCGCGCGTAAATGATCCAGGACATTCAGCTCAATTTCACGCGGATCGACTTCGATCGAGATTTCGGCGTCGTCGTTAAAATTGAAATTTCCGCGCAGCAGCGTCATCAGACGGCTTATTTGCGCCTTATTCAGATAGGTTGGCGTGCCGCCGCCCCAGTGAAGCTGGCTGACGTGACGGCCAGCAAAAAGCGGCGCGCGGTGCACAATTTCCTGTTCGAGCGCATCCAGGTATTGGTCGGCCTTATGCTGCTGACGGGTCACGATTTTATTGCAGCCGCAGAAGTAGCAGAGCTTATGGCAGAACGGAATATGGACGTAGAGCGACAGCGGGCGCTCAGGATAGCGCGCGACGGCCTGCTGAAAATCCGCCTCGCCGAAGGCATCGGAGAACTCCAGCGCGGTGGGGTATGACGTGTAACGCGGCCCGGAATAGTTATACTTCTGGATTAGGGCCAAATCCCAGTCGATAGTTGGTGCTGACATGCTCACTCCTTCCGTTGGTGTCGCGTTCGTATACGGCGGCCCGTTCTGGCCCCATCGCGAGCCATCATTCGGGTGCGCAGCCACTTCTGTCGCCGCGACAACCGCCGTAGTTTAACGAATAACCACACCAGATAACATATAACCGGAAGGGTTATAAGCAGGACTATCGTGCCTGCCGGGTGCAAATGTTAGTTTCCACCTTTCAGAAGACGCATCATATCTTCCTGCTTTTCGTCTTCTTCTTCGTCGTCTTCGTCATCGTAAGACAGACCGAGTTTCTGCATCAGCTCATCAATGCGGTCCAGTTTAGCATCCACCCATGACTGCTCTTCTGCGGTCAGGGTTTCACCCTCTTCAAGACGTTCCAGCAGCGCGTCCAGGCGCTCATCGTTCTCCAGCATATCCAGCTCAGCCTGCGGTGAAAGCATAGGTTTCTCGCTCTTTGGTTTGTGCTGCTTAGTGACCGGGGTGTCTGTCACGCCCAGCGGAATGTGAGTTTTACTGCCGATACGAGGATCTTTCTGCTGTTTGCTTTTTGCAGAAGCGCCCGCTGCACCACCGCCGTTTGCACGGCTACCCGCAGCATGGCCACGATGTTTCTTATCGCGTTTGCGATCGCGCGCTTCCTGGTTCAGTTCTTCGCGCGTTTTGCGGCGTGCTTTTGCAGGGCGTTTAGCACCCGCAGCGGAGGTTGGTTTTTTCATGATGTTTTATCTTTAAGTCGTTTTCTTCAGTATAGAATTGCGGCGAAATCTAGCAGAAAGCAAGCAAAGAAAAAAGGCGACAGAGCAATCTGTCGCCTTTTTTCCTGACTCACAACCCTTAGCGGGTCAGACATTCCATGTTTACCAACAACACACCCTGTTTATCCTTTGGCTGATACCGTCCGTGTATGGTTCCATTTCCTGTTAAAACGCCTCCAGGCGCTGGTCGTCCTGACTGTCCTGCGTCTTCGCCTCCTGGCGCTCCTGACCCTAATCCTTAAGTCGAATTCCTGTTGGCTTCCTCGCCCTGACGCATACTTTACCTTGTTCGCTTAAACTGACAAGCAACGAAACGGTACAAAAAGAGATTTTCAGACAATTACCCGGAAATAAGCTTATGATTTAAAACAGTTTGGCTTTTTTGGCACCTGCGAATTCTCTGAAATCTCCCATAGCAACATTAGCCGATCTCTCACAACGCTTCGGGCTTTCACCTGCAGGCACCGTGCAATGAGAAAAGCCTTTTGCCCGCATTCGGGTATAATCCCCCCAGATTACGATTTTTGGAGACGACCACGTGACTACCTGGAATTACCAACAGACGCATTTTGTCACCAGTGCGCCCGATATTCGCCACCTGCCTTCTGATACCGGTATTGAAGTGGCATTTGCTGGCCGCTCAAACGCGGGGAAGTCCAGCGCCCTGAATACGCTGACCAATCAGAAGAACCTGGCGCGTACCTCAAAAACACCTGGCCGTACCCAGCTGATTAACCTTTTTGAAGTCGCTGAAGGCAAACGCCTGGTCGACTTGCCGGGATACGGTTATGCGCAGGTGCCAGAAGAGATGAAGATCAAATGGCAGCGTGCGCTGGGCGAATACCTGGAAAAACGCATGTGCCTGAAAGGTCTGGTGGTGCTGATGGACATTCGCCATCCGCTAAAAGATCTCGATCAGCAGATGATCGACTGGGCCGTAGCAAGCGATATTGCCGTGCTGGTGCTTCTGACGAAAGCCGATAAGCTGGCAAGCGGCGCGCGTAAAGCGCAGGTGAATATGGTTCGCGAAGCGGTACTGGCCTTTAATGGCGATGTACAGGTAGAGCCCTTCTCTTCGCTGAAAAAACAGGGCGTTGACAAACTGCGTCAGAAGCTCGATAGCTGGTTTAACGAGCTGGAACCCGCAACAGAAGCGGAAGCAGAGTAAAACCGAGCGCGGCAATGTCCGCGCTTTTTTTTTGACGGAACTTTTCTTTGCCGCAATAAAAAACGCCCCAGTCATTACTGACTGGGGCGGCTAAAATATTCAGCCAAATCCGATTACGTGAAGTAAAAGGTCTGAAAGATAGAACATCTTACCTCTGTACCCTACGTCGATAACTCTACCCCTTTTTTTGCTGTAGAAAAAGCACTTTTTGTAGTTTTTTTTCATTCTTTACATAGGGAATTCTAATGATCGTCACAAAACGCGCTTTGTTATGTTGCTAACTTACATAAAAAGCGCGTTATTCATTGAACCTTTAGTGAGCCTGATCCCAGTTTTCACCACTTCCCACTTCCACCAGCAACGGCACGTCTAGCGTCATGCTGCTTTCCATGAGTTCGTGGATCTTTTTCGACACAGTATCGAGATCGTCTTTGTGGACTTCAAACACCAGTTCATCGTGTACCTGCATGATCATTTTCACGCGCGGCTTCTCTTTCTCCAGCCAGGCATCCACGGCAATCATGGCGCGCTTGATGATGTCCGCTGCGGTTCCCTGCATCGGGGCGTTGATCGCCGCACGTTCTGCGCCAGCGCGGCGGGCCGCGTTGCTGGATTTGATGTCCGGGAGATAGAGACGACGGCCATCCAGGGTTTCAACGTAACCTTTCTCTTTCGCCTGCGCGCGGGTACGTTCCATATATTCCAGCACGCCCGGGTAGCGTTCGAAGTAGAGATCCATATACTTCTGCGACTCTTTACGCGGAATGTTGAGCTGGCGAGAAAGACCAAACGCGCTCATGCCGTAGATCAAACCGAAGTTGATTGCTTTTGCACTGCGGCGCTGTTCGTTGGTCACGCTCTCCAGCGGCAAACCAAAGACCTCCGCCGCGGTCGCACGGTGGATGTCTTTCCCTTCCGCAAATGCCGTCAGCAGACCTTTGTCACGGGACAGGTGCGCCATAATGCGCAGTTCGATTTGCGAGTAGTCAGCCGAGACAATCAGGTAATCCTCCGGGGCGATGAAAGCCTGACGAATGCGGCGCCCTTCTTCATTACGCACCGGGATGTTCTGCAGGTTAGGATCGGTTGACGAGAGGCGTCCCGTGGCCGCGACAGCCTGATGATACGACGTGTGCACGCGACCCGTTTTCGGGTTGATCATCAGCGGAAGTTTATCCGTGTAGGTAGACTTAAGCTTCGCGAGACCACGGTACTCCAGAATCACTTTTGGCAGCGGGTAGTCCAGCGCCAGCTCTTCCAGCACCTCTTCTGAGGTTGACGGTGCGCCGCCAGGGGTTTTCTTCAGCGGCTTGATGCCCTGCTTTTCAAACAGGATGGTTTGCAGCTGCTTCGGTGAAGAAAGGTTAAACGGCTCGCCTGCAAGATCGTGCGCTTTCTGCTCAAGCTCGGTCAGACGCTGCGCCAGCTCCCCGGAGTGGTTATGCAGCACCGTTGGGTCGATTTTCACGCCGTTACGTTCAATCCGTGACAGCACGGGCACCAGCGGCATCTCGATATGCTGGAACACGTTCAGCGGACCTTCATGCTTCTGCAGTTTTGGCCACATCTTCAGGTGCAGCTGCAGCGTGACGTCGGCGTCTTCCGCCGCGTAGCGCCCTGCTTCTTCAAGAGCGATCTGGTTAAATGTGAGCTGATTTTTCCCTTTACCGGCAATCTCTTCAAAGGTGATGGTTTTGTGCTTGAGCCAGCGGTCAGATAAGGAATCCATATCATGACGACCCGCGACGCTGTCCAGAATGTAAGATTCGAGCATAGTGTCGAAGGCAATCCCGCGCAGTTCAATGCCGTAGTTCTGCAGAATACCGCGGTCGTACTTGAGGTTTTGCCCGACCTTGAGCGCCTTTTCATCTTCCAGAATCGGCTTCAGCAGCTCAAGCACGCGCTCGCGGGAGATCTGCTCCGGCGCATCCAGGTAGTCGTGCGCCACAGGAACGTAGGCGGCAATACCCGGCTCTGTCGCGAAGGACAATCCCACCATATTGGCTGAGATGTTGTCGAGGCTGTCAGTCTCGGTGTCAAAGGCAAAGACCGGCGCTTTTTTCAGTTTCTCGATCCAGGCGATCAGCTGTGACTCTTCCAGAACGGTTTCGTAGTTGTCGAAGGAAAGCGCTGCGGCTTCTTCTTCCGCCTGCTCTTCGGCATCAACGACAATCGTCTCCTTCGGCTTCGCAGCTGGTTTGGCCCCTTTTGCCTGCAGCCATTTACCGGCTTCCACGTCAGTGATCCAGCGCTTGAATTCGTATTTCTTAAACAGGCTCAGCAGGTCGTCAGCGGAAGGCTGTTGCACTTCCAGCTGCTCACAGCCCAGCTCCAGTTCCACATCGGTTTTAATCGTTGCCAGCTTATAGGAGAGATAAGCCACCTCTTTGTTCTCTTCCAGCTTCCCGGCCATGGTTTTTGCGCCACGGAAGGAAAGGCTGGCGATTTTGTCTGATTCCGCGTAAAGCGCGTCCAGACCACCCAGCCCCTGGAGCAGCGCCTGCGCGGTTTTTTCACCGACGCCGGGGACGCCAGGGATGTTATCCGAGGAGTCACCCATCAACGCGAGGAAGTCGATAATGAGCTCTGGCGGCACGCCATACTTAGTGACCACTTCTTCCGGCCCCAGAATGGTGTTGGTCATGGTGTTTATCAGGGTGATACCTGGCGTCACCAGCTGGGCCATATCTTTATCGCCGGTGCTGATCAGTACCGGACGGCCCATTTTTTCCGCTTCACGCGCCAGCGTACCGATGACGTCGTCGGCTTCCACGCCAGAGACGGCCAGCAGCGGCAGGCCCATTGCTTTCACCATGGCGTGCAGCGGCTCAATCTGCGCACGCAGATCGTCAGGCATTGGCGGACGATGGGATTTGTAATGCTCAAACAGCTCATCGCGGAAGGTTTTACCTTTCGCATCAAAAACGACAGCCGCATGGGTGGGCTGATACTGAAGGATCAGGCTGCGCAGCATGTTCAGAACGCCGTACATTGCGCCGGTAGGTTCCCCTGCGCTATTGGTCAGAGGAGGAAACGCATGGTACGCCCGATACAGGTAAGAAGAGCCGTCGACGAGAATAAGTGGGTTTTCTGGGATCTGAACCATAATGTCCGTGCCTTTAATCAATTTATGCGTAAAGGATGCCACAGAAGGATGAAAACATCAGTTATTCAGGTTCGATACAGGAAAAGATTTTGCGATCGTGAGGATCGCTCGCAAAACTCAAACTGTGGATAAGTTTGTGAATATTTTCACTTCAAATGAAAAACAGGTGCTAAATGCAGGTATTCGTTGAGAATAAATCATTACATATCAGTTTGTTAAACACTAACACTGTATGATAATAGCCTGATGATGACAATTTAGTCTATGTGGATATAAGTCCTGAATAGCGCACAGTATTAGAGAAATCTTCTGCGTCAGGGGAAAAGCCGTCAATTGAAGACATGAAAGCGCCATTATTTTGTCATTTTTCTGATAAAATCAGCGCCCAGCGCCGAATTATCGGCCGCTTCACTACAGCTAACCACCTGAAAAAGCTCATCATGTCGAAATTGCTCGCTGCAATAACATTACCGCTAAGCATCATTTTAACTATTCTGGTGACGATTGCCTGTTCTGTGCCGATCATTATCGCCGGGATCGTTAAACTGCTGCTGCCTGTGCCTGCGGTGTGGCGATCCGTCTCTGCGTTTTGTAATTTCATGATGTATTGCTGGTGTGAAGGACTGGCGATCCTGCTGTGCCTGAACCCGCATCTGAAGTGGGATATCGAAGGGCTGGAGAGCCTGAACAAAAAGAACTGGTACCTGCTGATTTGCAATCACCACAGCTGGGCAGACATCGTGGTGTTATGCGTGCTTTTCCGCAAACATATCCCGATGAACAAATACTTCCTGAAGCAGCAGCTCGCCTGGGTGCCTTTTATCGGGCTGGCCTGCTGGGCCCTCGATATGCCGTTTATGAAACGCTATTCGCGCAGCTATTTGATTCGTCATCCGGAGCGTCGCGGTAAGGATGTGGAGACCACGCGCCGTTCCTGTGAAAAGTTTCGCGCGCATCCAACAACCATCGTGAACTTTGTTGAAGGCTCCCGGTTTACGGAAGAGAAGCGTCAACAAACTCGCTCTCCTTATCGGCATTTGCTCCCGCCAAAGGCGGCGGGTATTGCGATGGCGCTTAACGTGCTGGGTGCACAGTTCGATAAACTTCTGAACGTTACGCTCTGCTATCCGGAAAATGACAGGACGCCGTTCTTCGATATGCTCAGCGGCAAGCTGACGCGCATTGTTGTTCGGGTGAATTTAGTGCCGATCGATGTCGAGCTACACGGTGACTACGTTAACGATAAGAATTTCAAACGTGGTTTCCAGCAGTGGCTTAATACGCTCTGGAAAGAGAAAGACCAACAGATAGACAGCATTAAATCCTCATACAAAAACGCCGGTCAGTGACCGGCGTTTTCATATCAACGAAATTACTTCTTCTCAACCAGGTATTTCACGGTATCGGCATACTGCTGTACAAAGATATCCATGCTGCTGGTGTCCATGCCCTGCATGTTCAGCTGATATTTGCCGTTAACAAACATCGCCGGAACGCCCTGAAGCTGCAGGTCCGCGGCCGCTTTTTCCTGCTGAGCCACCAGAGATTTCACCACAAAGCTGTTCCACGCGGCGTCGTACTCTTCACCTTTCACGCCGGCATCAACGAACACTTTACGGATATCCGCAGTGGTCTGAACGGTCTGAGTTTTCTGTACGGCTTCGAACATTGGAGCAGTGATTTTATCTTCCACGCCCAGCGCCATCGCAACCGCCCACGCCTGAGTCAGGTCTTTACCCAACGGGCCCAGGAACTCAACGTGGTACTTGGTCATTTTGGTGCCTTCCGGCAGCTTTTTCTTCACGTTGTCAGAAACATGCAGCACCTCTTCGAATTGATAGCAGTGCGGGCAGTAGAACGAGAAGAATTCCAGAACCTGTGGCTCGCCAGCTACCGGCTTTTCCAGCGTGATGAACTGTTTACCGTCGGTAAACTGCGCAGCAGAAGCGCTAAATGCCAGAATCATACCTGCCAGCGCCAGCCAAATTTTTTTCATGATTAACTCTCTCCTGGGTGTGTCCAATTAATACATCGGCGTTAATTGCAGAGGGGGTTCCTGAAGAACCTTAACCTGCTGAGTGAATGTAGATATCTGGCTGCGCCAGTAATCTTCTCCGGTAAGCCACGGGAAATTACGGGGAAATGCGGGATCGTCCCAACGCCTGATTAACCATGCGAGATAATAAACAAAACGCATAGAACGTAAAGGCTCAATCAGGGCAATTTCGTCTGAATTAAACGGGCTAAATTCTTCATAGGCTTCAATAATCGTTTCAAGCTGCATGCGCTGCTCGGCTTTGTCGCCATTGAGCAGCATCCACAGATCCTGAACCGCTGGTCCCATGCGCGCATCGTCGAGATCGACAAACAGCGGGCCATCGCGCCAGAGGATATTTCCGGCGTGACAATCGCCATGCAGGCGCAGAACGGAAATATCATCACGCCAGCAGGCTTTCACCGCAGCAATAAGCTTATCGGTGGCGTTGAGGAAATTATCCTTTAGCGCAGTGGGGATCAGCGCAGACGTTTCAAATACCTGACGTGGTTCGGTGAGATATTCCTGAACTCCGAGCGTTGGTCGGGCAGTGAACGCTGTTTTACGTCCCGTCTGATGAATGCGTCCCAGATAGCGAGCAACCCACTCCATCTGATCGATATTATCCGCTTCAAACTGGCGGCCACCCAGACTGGGGAATACGGCGTAGTAAAACCCTTCATGCGTGTGCAGCGTTTGGTTATTGAACTTTATCGGCGCGGCAACAGGGACGTCATCACCCAGCAGATCGTGAGCAAATTGGTGCTCTTCCTGAATTTGCTGTGCAGACCAACGTTCAGGGCGATAGAACTTTACGACGAAGCGCTGACGATCCTCGTCCTGAAATTGATAGACGCGGTTTTCGTAGCTATTTAACGGGGTTAGCCCTGAATCCACATGAATACCCTGTTCAAACAGGGCATCCATAATGGTATCCGGGTGTAGTGTCTGGAAAGTAAAAGCCTGGTCGTTCATCCGATCATCCGGAAATTATACGAATGATTCAGGATATCATCTTGTGGCGATTTCGGTGGCTCCGCTTACAAGCTTTTACTCTTTAATTACGCCTCGGGCGCGCAGCAGCGCAGTTTTAAAATCTTCCTCATAATCCTTCTGAATACCAGGAATAACAGCATCTTTGGCCGAGTCGCGCATTTTGAGGTGGTAGATCAGGATGTCGTCAGAAAGGTCTGCCAGATCGCCGTCAAAACCTGACTCTTTCGCCAGTTTTTGTAAGAATTGCATCAGATTCAGCTCTGGCTCTTTTTGCCAGGCTGGCTGGAGGAGTTCAATGACTTCATTCAGACGTTTACATTTCATGGTGGTGCTCCTTTCATTTAGAGTGACACGTTAGCAGGGTCAATCCCACAATAAAAGAGGCGATATTAGTGAATGAGAGCCAGAAAATCATCGGTGTCGTTCTGGCCGGTGGCAGAGCGACGCGAATGGGCGGAGAAGATAAGGGGTTACAGCGCCTGAATGGCAAGCCCTTATGGCAGCACGTCGCTGATACGCTTGTCAATCAGGTATCGGCCATGGCGCTCAGCGCTAATCGCCATATTGATATTTACCAACGCAGCGGGTTTCCCGTTTATCAGGATAATCTCGCAGATTATCCGGGACCACTGGCCGGCATGCTTTCGGTGATGCAGCAGTCGCAGGGCGAGTGGTTTCTCTTTTGTTCGTGTGATACGCCATTTATACCCACTTGCCTGGTAGAGCGAATGGTGCAACAGCGAGGTGAATCGCCCGTGGTTTGGGTGCATGACGGCGAGCGCGACCATCCAACTATCGCGCTCGTTAACAGATCGTTGATTCCGGACATGAGCGGCTATCTGGCTGCCGGTGAACGAAGAGTTATGGTGTTTATGCGCAAGGTTGGCGGACATGCTGTTGATTTTAGCGACATGAAAACATGCTTCGTGAATGTGAACACGACAGGAGATTTACAGGCCATGCAGGAGAAGAGATGACACCTGTTTTAGCAATCTCCGCCTGGAGCGGTACGGGAAAAACTACGCTGCTGAAAAAACTGATACCCGCGCTGTGCGCCCGCGGCATCCGTCCAGGCTTGATTAAACACACGCACCATAATATGGATGTCGATAAGCCGGGTAAAGATAGCTATGAACTGCGTAAAGCGGGTGCGGCGCAAACGATGGTGGCAAGCAACCAGCGCTGGGCGTTGATGACAGAAACGCCGGATGAGGCACCGCTGGATCTTGCGTATCTGGTCAGCCGGATGGATCATTCCACGCTGGATCTGGTGCTGGTTGAGGGATTTAAGCATGAGGCCGTACCTAAGATCCTGCTGTTCAGAAGCGATGCCGGGCATGATTTCAGCGAGTTAACGCTGGATGAGCATGTGATTGCAGTGGCCAGTGATATTGTATTGCCGCTTGAAGTTCCGTTACTGAATTTGAATGATGTGGATGGGATTGCAGAGTTTGTTGTGAAGTGGAGTGCGGTCTGACTTGCCGGGTGGAGGCTTCGCCTTACCCGGCCTACGTTTGTTGTAGTTCATAAACGCAAAAAGGCCATCCTTGCGGATGGCCTCTTCACTTAATTGATGCCTGGCAGTTCCCTACTCTCACATGGGGAGACCCCACACTACCATCGGCGCTACGGCGTTTCACTTCTGAGTTCGGCATGGGGTCAGGTGGGACCACCGCGCTAAAGCCGCCAGGCAAATTCTGTTAATCTGTATCAGGCTGAATATTGATTGTTTGTCTCTTCCGCCAAAACACCTTCGGCGTTGTAAGGTTAAGCCTCACGGTTCATTAGTATCGGTTAGCTCAACGCATCGCTGCGCTTACACACCCGACCTATCAACGTCGTCGTCTTCAACGTTCCTTCAGGAGACTTAAAGTCTCAGGGAGAACTCATCTCGGGGCAAGTTTCGTGCTTAGATGCTTTCAGCACTTATCTCTTCCGCATTTAGCTACCGGGCAGTGCCATTGGCATGACAACCCGAACACCAGTGATGCGTCCACTCCGGTCCTCTCGTACTAGGAGCAGCCCCCCTCAATTCTCCAGCGCCCACGGCAGATAGGGACCGAACTGTCTCACGACGTTCTAAACCCAGCTCGCGTACCACTTTAAATGGCGAACAGCCATACCCTTGGGACCTACTTCAGCCCCAGGATGTGATGAGCCGACATCGAGGTGCCAAACACCGCCGTCGATATGAACTCTTGGGCGGTATCAGCCTGTTATCCCCGGAGTACCTTTTATCCGTTGAGCGATGGCCCTTCCATTCAGAACCACCGGATCACTATGACCTGCTTTCGCACCTGCTCGAGCCGTCACTCTCGCAGTCAAGCTAGCTTATGCCATTGCACTAACCTCCTGATGTCCGACCAGGATTAGCTAACCTTCGTGCTCCTCCGTTACTCTTTGGGAGGAGACCGCCCCAGTCAAACTACCCACCAGACACTGTCCGCAACCCGGATTACGGGTCCACGTTAGAACACCAGCCATTAAAGGGTGGTATTTCAAGGACGGCTCCACGCAGACTGGCGTCCACGCTTCAAAGCCTCCCACCTATCCTACACATCAAGGACCAGTGTTCAGTGTCAAGCTATAGTAAAGGTTCACGGGGTCTTTCCGTCTTGCCGCGGGTACACTGCATCTTCACAGCGAGTTCAATTTCACTGAGTCTCGGGTGGAGACAGCCTGGCCATCATTACGCCATTCGTGCAGGTCGGAACTTACCCGACAAGGAATTTCGCTACCTTAGGACCGTTATAGTTACGGCCGCCGTTTACCGGGGCTTCGATCAAGAGCTTCGCGTTGCCGCTAACCCCATCAATTAACCTTCCGGCACCGGGCAGGCGTCACACCGTATACGTCCACTTTCGTGTTTGCACAGTGCTGTGTTTTTAATAAACAGTTGCAGCCAGCTGGTATCTTCGACTGATTTCAGCTCCACCCGCAGGGGCTTCACCTACATATCAGCGTGCCTTCTCCCGAAGTTACGGCACCATTTTGCCTAGTTCCTTCACCCGAGTTCTCTCAAGCGCCTTGGTATTCTCTACCTGACCACCTGTGTCGGTTTGGGGTACGATTTCGTGTTACCTGATGCTTAGAGGCTTTTCCTGGAAGCAGGGCATTTATCACTTCAGCACCGTAGTGCCTCGTCATCACGCCTCAGTGTTAAAGTGAACCGGATTTGCCTGGAACACACACCTACACGCTTAAACCGGGACAACCGTCGCCCGGCTGACATAGCCTTCTCCGTCCCCCCTTCGCAGTAACACCAAGTACAGGAATATTAACCTGTTTCCCATCGACTACGCCTTTCGGCCTCGCCTTAGGGGTCGACTCACCCTGCCCCGATTAACGTTGGACAGGAACCCTTGGTCTTCCGGCGAGCGGGCTTTTCACCCGCTTTATCGTTACTTATGTCAGCATTCGCACTTCTGATACCTCCAGCAGCCCTCACAGGCCACCTTCGACGGCTTACAGAACGCTCCCCTACCCAACAACACATAGTGTCGCTGCCGCAGCTTCGGTGCATGGTTTAGCCCCGTTACATCTTCCGCGCAGGCCGACTCGACCAGTGAGCTATTACGCTTTCTTTAAATGATGGCTGCTTCTAAGCCAACATCCTGGCTGTCTGTGCCTTCCCACATCGTTTCCCACTTAACCATGACTTTGGGACCTTAGCTGGCGGTCTGGGTTGTTTCCCTCTTCACGACGGACGTTAGCACCCGCCGTGTGTCTCCCGTGATAACATTCTTCGGTATTCGTAGTTTGCATCGGGTTGGTAAGCCGGGATGGCCCCCTAGCCGAAACAGTGCTCTACCCCCGAAGATGAGTTCACGAGGCGCTACCTAAATAGCTTTCGGGGAGAACCAGCTATCTCCCGGTTTGATTGGCCTTTCACCCCCAGCCACAGGTCATCCGCTAATTTTTCAACATTAGTCGGTTCGGTCCTCCAGTTAGTGTTACCCAACCTTCAACCTGCCCATGGCTAGATCACCGGGTTTCGGGTCTATACCCTGCAACTTAACGCCCAGTTAAGACTCGGTTTCCCTTCGGCTCCCCTATACGGTTAACCTTGCTACAGAATATAAGTCGCTGACCCATTATACAAAAGGTACGCAGTCACACCACGAAGGTGCTCCCACTGCTTGTACGTACACGGTTTCAGGTTCTTTTTCACTCCCCTCGCCGGGGTTCTTTTCGCCTTTCCCTCACGGTACTGGTTCACTATCGGTCAGTCAGGAGTATTTAGCCTTGGAGGATGGTCCCCCCATATTCAGACAGGATACCACGTGTCCCGCCCTACTCTTCGAGTTCACAGCCTGTGCATTTTCGTGTACGGGAGTATCACCCTGTACCCTGCGACTTTCCAGACGCTTCCACTAACACACAAGCTGATTCAGACTCCGGGCTGCTCCCCGTTCGCTCGCCGCTACTGGGGGAATCTCGGTTGATTTCTTTTCCTCGGGGTACTTAGATGTTTCAGTTCCCCCGGTTCGCCTCGTTAACCTATGTATTCAGTTAACGATAGTGTGACGAATCACACTGGGTTTCCCCATTCGGACATCGCCGGGTCAAAGGTTCATATCACCTCGCCGGCGCTTTTCGCAGATTAGCACGTCCTTCATCGCCTCTGACTGCCAGGGCATCCACCGTGTACGCTTAGTCGCTTAACCTCACAACCCGAAGATGTTTCTTTCGATTCATCATCAAATTGCGAAAATTTGAGAGACTCGGACACACATTAACTGTGTGTCGTTTCAATTTTCAGCTTGATCCAGATTTTTAAAGAGCAAATATCTCAAACATGACTCGTAAGTCAGTTTTGAGATATGACGGCAGGTGACTTTCACTCACGAACCAGCAAGTGGCGTCCCCTAGGGGATTCGAACCCCTGTTACCGCCGTGAAAGGGCGGTGTCCTGGGCCTCTAGACGAAGGGGACACTGAAGTCTCAATCGCAAGACGCCTTGCTGCTTACTTTTCATCAGACAATCTGTGTGAGCACTGCAAAGGCAGGTTCTTTAAGGTAAGGAGGTGATCCAACCGCAGGTTCCCCTACGGTTACCTTGTTACGACTTCACCCCAGTCATGAATCACAAAGTGGTAAGCGCCCTCCCGAAGGTTAAGCTACCTACTTCTTTTGCAACCCACTCCCATGGTGTGACGGGCGGTGTGTACAAGGCCCGGGAACGTATTCACCGTGGCATTCTGATCCACGATTACTAGCGATTCCGACTTCATGGAGTCGAGTTGCAGACTCCAATCCGGACTACGACGCACTTTATGAGGTCCGCTTGCTCTCGCGAGGTCGCTTCTCTTTGTATGCGCCATTGTAGCACGTGTGTAGCCCTACTCGTAAGGGCCATGATGACTTGACGTCATCCCCACCTTCCTCCAGTTTATCACTGGCAGTCTCCTTTGAGTTCCCGGCCGGACCGCTGGCAACAAAGGATAAGGGTTGCGCTCGTTGCGGGACTTAACCCAACATTTCACAACACGAGCTGACGACAGCCATGCAGCACCTGTCTCAGAGTTCCCGAAGGCACCAAAGCATCTCTGCTAAGTTCTCTGGATGTCAAGAGTAGGTAAGGTTCTTCGCGTTGCATCGAATTAAACCACATGCTCCACCGCTTGTGCGGGCCCCCGTCAATTCATTTGAGTTTTAACCTTGCGGCCGTACTCCCCAGGCGGTCGACTTAACGCGTTAGCTCCGGAAGCCACGCCTCAAGGGCACAACCTCCAAGTCGACATCGTTTACGGCGTGGACTACCAGGGTATCTAATCCTGTTTGCTCCCCACGCTTTCGCACCTGAGCGTCAGTCTTTGTCCAGGGGGCCGCCTTCGCCACCGGTATTCCTCCAGATCTCTACGCATTTCACCGCTACACCTGGAATTCTACCCCCCTCTACAAGACTCTAGCCTGCCAGTTTCGAATGCAGTTCCCAGGTTGAGCCCGGGGATTTCACATCCGACTTGACAGACCGCCTGCGTGCGCTTTACGCCCAGTAATTCCGATTAACGCTTGCACCCTCCGTATTACCGCGGCTGCTGGCACGGAGTTAGCCGGTGCTTCTTCTGCGGGTAACGTCAATCGACAAGGTTATTAACCTTATCGCCTTCCTCCCCGCTGAAAGTACTTTACAACCCGAAGGCCTTCTTCATACACGCGGCATGGCTGCATCAGGCTTGCGCCCATTGTGCAATATTCCCCACTGCTGCCTCCCGTAGGAGTCTGGACCGTGTCTCAGTTCCAGTGTGGCTGGTCATCCTCTCAGACCAGCTAGGGATCGTCGCCTAGGTGAGCCGTTACCCCACCTACTAGCTAATCCCATCTGGGCACATCTGATGGCAAGAGGCCCGAAGGTCCCCCTCTTTGGTCTTGCGACGTTATGCGGTATTAGCTACCGTTTCCAGTAGTTATCCCCCTCCATCAGGCAGTTTCCCAGACATTACTCACCCGTCCGCCACTCGTCACCCGAGAGCAAGCTCTCTGTGCTACCGTTCGACTTGCATGTGTTAGGCCTGCCGCCAGCGTTCAATCTGAGCCATGATCAAACTCTTCAATTTAAGTTTGATGCTCGTGAATTAAACTTCGTAATGAATTACGCATGTTCACTCAGAGACTTGGTATTCATTTTTCGTCTTGCGACGTTAAGAATCCATGTCACTTTGAGTGCCCACACAGATTGTCTGATAAATTGTTAAAGAGCAGTGCCGCTTCGTTTTCGCTGCGGCGCGGGGTGTGCATATTACGCTTTCCCGCTTCAGAGTCAAGCGTTTGTTTTGCTTTTCTCTGCTGGCCCGGCGGCGTGTGTGCCGTTGTTCCGTGTCAGTGGAGGCGCATTATAGGGAGTTATTCTTAAGTGACAAGAGGAAACTTAAAAAAAGTTTCTGTCCGCGTTTTTTTTCACCAATAGCGGTGAAATCAAGCTACAAATTGTTCTATTTGATGTATCTGCAACCACAATCACATTCGAGGTGGCATAATTATCAGCATGAAACATTAAGGAATAAAAGCGATGCCATTAAGCGCACAACAGCTGGCCGCCCAAAAAAATCTGTCCTATGTGCTGGCAGAAAAGCTGGCGCAGCGGATTTTAGCGGGTAAATATGCCCCGGGCAGCATCTTGCCGGGTGAAATGGAGCTGGGTGAGCAGTTCGGGGTGAGCCGTACTGCCGTTCGCGAAGCGGTGAAAACGCTGACGGCAAAAGGCATGGTGCTTCCACGCCCTCGTATTGGCACGCGCGTGATGCCACAGAGTAACTGGAATTTTCTCGATCAGGAGCTGCTCTCCTGGTGGATGACTGAAGATAACTTTAATCAGGTTGTCGATCACTTTCTGGTGATGCGCAGCAGTCTGGAACCCCAGGCATGTCTGCTTGCCGCCTCGCTCGGAACGGCAGAGCAGAAAGCGCAGCTTAACGCACTGATGGAAGAGATGGTGTTCCTGAAAAAACACTTCAACCGGGAACGCTGGGTTGAGGTCGATATGGCCTGGCATGAACACATCTATATGATGAGCGCCAATCCGTTCCTGACCTCCTTTGCCTCGTTATTCCATTCGGTGTACCACACCTACTTTACCTCTATTACACAAGACGAAGTGGTAAAGCTGGATTTGCATCAGGCGATAGTGGATGCCATTCAGGAGAGCGACGGGCAGCGAGCCCTGACTGCATGCCAGGCATTGCTGACCGCGCCAACCCACCAGCAGGTAAATAAATGACAGAGAAAAAAGCACGCAGCATGGCCGGATTGCCGTGGATTGCAGCCATGGCGTTCTTTATGCAGGCACTGGATGCCACCATCCTCAATACGGCGCTTCCCGCTATCGCGCAAAGCCTTAACCGCTCACCACTGGCAATGCAGTCCGCCATCATCAGCTATACCCTGACGGTTGCGATGTTGATCCCGGTTAGCGGCTGGCTGGCCGATCGCTTCGGCACCCGCAGAGTTTTCATGCTGGCCGTAACGCTATTTACGCTCGGTTCGCTGGCCTGCGCGCTTTCAACATCCTTAACGGAGCTGGTTATCTTCCGCGTGCTGCAGGGAATTGGCGGCGCGATGATGATGCCGGTGGCGCGCCTTGCCTTGCTGCGTGCCTATCCACGCAGCGAACTGCTTCCCGTACTCAACTTCGTCACCATGCCGGGGCTGGTCGGCCCAATACTAGGCCCGGTTCTCGGCGGGGTACTGGTTACCTGGGCAAGCTGGCACTGGATTTTCCTGATTAATATTCCGATTGGCGTGGCAGGGCTGATCTATGCCCGCAAATATATGCCGAACTTCACCACGCCAAGGCGCAGCTTCGATATGGGCGGCTTTTTCCTGTTTGGCCTGAGCCTGGTGCTGTTCTCCAGTGGGATGGAGCTCATTGGCGAGAAGATCGTTGAAACGTGGCTGGCACTCGCCGTCATCCTCAGCGGTATTCTGCTGTTCCTTCTTTATATACGTCATGCGCGTCGTCATCCGACACCGCTTATCTCTTTATCTCTCTTTAACACCCGAACCTTTTCCGTCGGGATCGCGGGCAATATTGCCTCACGTCTGGGCACGGGCTGCGTACCGTTCCTGATGCCATTGATGCTGCAGGTAGGTTTCGGCTACCCGGCGCTGATTGCCGGCTGCATGATGGCGCCCACGGCAATGGGTTCCATTCTGGCGAAATCAACGGTCACTCAGGTACTGCGCTGGTTTGGCTATCGTAAGACGCTGGTTGGCGTGACGGTCTTTATCGGTCTGATGATTGCGCAATTCTCGCTACAATCCGCCGCGTTACCGGTCTGGATGCTGATCCTGCCGCTGTTTGTGCTGGGGATGGCGATGTCAACGCAGTTCACATCGATGAATACCATTACCCTTGCGGACCTGACCGACGAGAACGCCAGCAGCGGCAACAGCGTGCTGGCGGTGACCCAACAGCTGTCGATCAGCCTCGGGGTAGCCGTGAGTGCGGCGGTACTGCGGTTCTACGAAGGGTTTGACGGTACCAATACCGTTGAGCAGTTCCACTATACCTTTATCACCATGGGCGTGCTGACGGTGGTGTCGGCGCTGGTCTTTATGCTGTTAAAACCGAAAGACGGCCGCAACCTGATCAAAGAGCGACACAAAGCAAAGGCTAAACCGAACCCCGTTCCATCAGAACAGGAGTAAGCTGCAGACGTTGCTGCTGCAGCGTGGGCTGCGCCATTCGGTGAATCAACACATCAATGGCCAGCTCACCCAGTTCATCTTTAGGCTGATGAATGGTGGTCAGCGGCGGCGTCATGTAGCGCGCCAGTTCGATATCATCGTAGCCCACTATCGCCATATCGTCCGGCACGCGCAGTCCCGCCTGATACAGCGCCTGATAGGCACCAAACGCCATTGCATCGTTACCGATAAACACCGCCTGCGGGCGAGGATCCTGCGCCAGCAGCTTCTGCATAGCCTCGAAACCGCCGTTAAATTCAAAATCACCGGTGATTCGGTAGCCATCAGGAATGGCAAGCCCAGCTCTCTCCATTGCAGAGAGATACCCTTCCAGACGCAGGCGCGCCGGGGTTTTATCCAACGGGCCGGTAATGCAAGCAATGCGAGTATGACCTTTATCGATCAGATGCTGAGTCGCCATATCGCCGCCCAGCAGGGAGTTATCCTGAATCAAATCGCTGGTACCGTCGAAGGGGGCCCAGTCCATCATCACCGTGGGAATAGAGGGATAGCGCTGGATGATCTCTTTCGAGGGTTGATGCGTTTCGGTACAGAGCAGCAGCAGCCCGTCGACGCGTTTTTGCATCAGCGTTTCCAGGTTGCGGTTCATGCGCTGCTCGTCGCCTTCGGTATTGCACAGCACCAGGCTGTAGCCACGCTCAAAGCAGCTGCGTTCTACGCCACGAACAAGTTCAGAATAAAAAGGGTTGGTACTGGCGGTGATCAGCATACCGATGGTGCGTGTCTGGTTAAGCTTCAGACTGCGCGCCAGCGCCGACGGCGCATAGTTGAGATCTTTTACTGCGGCTTCGACTTTCTCACGAATCGCCTCGCTGACGAAGCGGTCGTTATTAATAACGTGAGAGACAGTCGAAGTAGAAACGCCCGCCATGCGGGCTACATCTTTCATCGTAGCCAAACGTTACCCCTGCTGACTTAAGAATTCATCGATCTCTTTGCGCCACGGAACGGAAGGCTGTGCGCCTTTGCGCGTCACCGCAATCGCGGCGGCGGCATGCGCAAAGCGGATGGCATCATCCATTACGTTTCCTTCCAGCAGCGCCGTCACCAGCGCACCGTTAAAGGTGTCTCCTGCGGCGATAGTATCAATGGCTTTGACCTTAAAGCCCGGCACGCGACGCCCTTCGCCGTTTACGCTTGCCCACACCCCACGGCTGCCAAGAGTAATGATAACGGTCCCGATGCCTTTTGCATGCAGCACTTTCGCCGCACGCGCGGCATCGTCGTCATTTTCAACGCGAATGCCCGTCAGCTTTTCGGCTTCGGTTTCGTTCGGCGTAATGATGTCCACCAGCGCCAGCAGCTCGTCTGATAATACACGGGCTGGGGCCGGGTTAAGTACGACAGTGGTATGATTTTCATGCGCAATTTTCGCCGCAGCCAGCACGCTTTCAACCGGTGATTCCAGCTGCATCAGCAGGGCTTCCGCTCCAGCGATGATTCCGCGTTGCGCTTCAACGCGTTCTGTCGTTAACGCAGCATTAGCCCCCGCATGAATACCGATGACATTCTCACCTTCCGCATTGACGAAAATCAGCGCCACGCCGGTAGATTCCCCTTCGACTACGCTCACTGGCGCAATATCAATGTTGTCGCTCGCCAGCTGTTTGCGTACGCGCTCACCGGTGTCGTCATCCCCCGTAAGGGCGATAAATGCGATATTCGCCCCACTTCGTCCGGCGGCGACGGCCTGGTTTGCGCCTTTACCACCAAAGGCCACCTGGTACTGGTTACCCGTGACGGTTTCGCCCGGCGTGGGGAAGGTTTCAAGGCTAAGAATGTGATCGGCATTGATACTGCCAAGGACGACGAGGTTGCCTGCGGTTTTCATGGTTGAGCTGTCCATCTGAGAGCGCCACCGGTGTTACCCGGTGGCGTATGCCACACTTTTCTTTTATTTGGTGTCCCTCAGGCAGCCAGCGACTGCCTGAATCGCCTTTTACTGCTTAATGACCAGCTTCAGGTCAACCGGATATTTGGCCTGAACTTTTTCGCCCTTCAGCACTTTATCGGCAGTTTGCACGCCAGTGGCGCCAATCTGCTCAGGCAGCTGAGCGATGGTCGCAGCCAGTTTGCCATCATTTACTGCTTTTTCACCATCCGGCGTGCCGTCAAATCCGACAACCATCACATCAGATTTACCTGCAGTCTGCAGGGCACGCAGCGCGCCCAGCGCCATTTCGTCGTTCTGGGCGAACACTGCCTGCACATCAGGATGCGCAGTCAGCAGGTTCTGCATGACGTTCAGACCTTTAGTACGGTCGAAGTCTGCCGGCTGGCTAGCCAGCACGTTGAATTTATGTGCTGCTACAGCCTGCTGGAAGCCTTCACCACGCTCGCGGGCAGCGGACGTACCGGCAATGCCCTGCAGTTCGATAACTTTCGCGCCATCACCGGCTTTCTTCGCAATGTAGTCACCGGCGATTTTACCGCCCAGCACGTTATCAGAAGCAATGTGGCTGACCACGTCGCCTTTCGTCGCCTGACGGTCCAGGGTAATGACCGGGATTTTTGCCTGGTTTGCCATCTTCACGGCGTTACCTACGGCATCAGAATCGGTTGGGTTGATCAGCAGAATCTTGGTACCACGAACGGTTAAGTCCTGAACGTTAGCCAGCTCTTTCGCCGGGTTGTTCTGAGAATCCAGCACCACCAGGTTGTAGCCCAGCTTGTCCGCTTCTTTCTGCGCTCCGTCCTTCAGGGAGACGAAGAACGGGTTGTTCAGCGTGGAGATAACCAGCGCGATGGTGTCTTTAGCCATGGCGTTAGCACTTACGGTTGCGCTCAGCGCGACAGCGGAAACCAGGGTAGCCAGTTTTTTCATGTTCATATCTAAGATGTCCTGTAGTGTCGTCAGTTACTGTTTTTTGTTGTCTACCAGTACCGCCAGCAAAATCACCACTGCCTTAACGATCATCTGGTAATAGGAGGAAACACCTAACAAATTCAAACCATTATTCAGGAAACCAAGAATCAGTGCGCCGATCAATGTCCCAACAATGCGACCTTTACCGCCCGCAAGACTCGTACCGCCCAAAACCACTGCTGCAATGGCGTCCAGCTCATAACCCGTACCCGCCGTCGGCTGCGCGGAGGAGAGGCGCGCCACTTCGATGATGCCCGCCAGGGAGGCCAGCAGGCCACACAGGGAGTAAACGATAATTTTGACTTTATTAACGCTGATACCGGAAAGGCGCGTTGCCGCTTCGTTACCACCCAGCGCATAGATATAACGGCCCAGACGGGTGTGATGCAGCATGTACCACGCCGCCAGGAAGACGATAGCCATGATCCAGACCGGCGTTGGAATGCCCAGCGGGCGGCCAATACCGAACCAGCCAAACAGATCCGCGTTATCGGTAAAGCCGGTATTGACCGGGCTACCGTTGGTGTAAACCATGGTTACACCGCGCAGCAGCAGCATCATCACCAGCGTAGCGATAAACGCCTGAACGCGGCCCTTTGCCACAATCACGCCGGTTACAGCGCCTATCGCCGCGCCAGCTGCCAGGGCCGCAGCAACAGCCACCAGCGCGTTAACTTCAATACCAACAATCGAAGCGGCGATCGCACCGGTGAGCGCCAGCAGGGAACCGACGGACAGATCGATACCCGAGGTCAAAATCACCAGCGTCATGCCGACCGCCATAATAGCGTTCACCGACGTCTGCTGCAGAATGTTGAACAGGTTATTCACGGTGAAGAAATTCGGGCTCATGGTCGACACAATCGCGATCAGCACCAGCAGGGCAATCAGCGATTTTTGTTCCATCAGCCATGCCTTTGTGAAATAGCGGCGACCAGAAACAGCCTGGGTAGTCATCTTCTTACTCCTGATTCACGCGATTAAGCTTGCCCACAGCGGCAGCCATCAGAACTTCCTGGGTGGCCTGCTCGCGAGTGAATTCACCGCCGAGATGCCCTTCATGCATGACGATAATGCGATCGCTCATGCCTAATACCTCTGGCATCTCGGAAGAGACCAGAATGATGCTCAGACCGTCGGCCTTAAACTGGTTAATCAGCTGATAGATCTCTTTCTTCGCGCCCACGTCCACGCCGCGGGTTGGCTCGTCGAGGATCAATACTTTCGGGCGCGTCATCAGCCCGCGGGCAATCGCCACTTTCTGCTGATTCCCGCCGGACAACAGGCCAATCGCCTGCTCCATCGACGGGGTTTTGACGTTGAAGAGACGGATAAAATCGCTGACCGCCTGCTGCTCGTCTTTATGCTTCAGGCTCCCACCGCTATGGCTGAAATAGCGCAGCGCGGTAAGCGACATGTTCTCTTTTACCGACATACCCAGCACTAAGCCGTCGCGCTTGCGGTCTTCGGAGATATAGACGATACCGTTCGCCAGGCCGTCCTGCGGCGAGCGGGTCACCACTTCATGACCGTCGAGGGTGACATAACCGCTGGTGCGCGGCAGTGCGCCGTAGAGCACTTTCATCAGCTCGGTACGTCCTGCTCCCATCAGGCCCGCCACGCCCAGGATCTCGCCCTGTCGAAGGGTAAAGGTCACGTCGTTCACGCCCGGACCGCAGAGGTTGTCCACCTTCAGGCGGATCTCACCCGGCGCTTTATCCAGATGCGGATACTGATCTTCGAGCTTACGTCCCACCATCATTTCGATGAGCGTATCTTCGGTCAGTGTGGCCACTTCGCGCTCGGCAATAAACTGCCCGTCGCGGAAGACAGTGACGTCATCGCAGATTTCGAAGATCTCTTTCATGCGGTGAGAAATATAGACAATCCCGCGCCCCTGCGTTTTCAGCTCGCGGATAACGCGGAAGAGAGATTCGGTTTCGGTATCGGTCAGGGCGTCGGTCGGTTCGTCCATAATGATGACCTTCGACTCAAAGCTCAGCACCTTCGCGATTTCCACCATCTGCTGATCGCCGATGGAGAGATCGCCCACCAGGCGGTCGCTTTTAAAGCGCAGGTTCAGCTTCGCCAGGAGTTTATCCGCTTCGGCGTACATGGTTTTCCAGTCGATTTTGCCGAACCTGTTCACAAACTCGCGGCCGAGGAAGATATTCTCTGCAATAGTGAGCTGCGGGATTAGGTTCAGCTCCTGGTGAATAATGCCGATGCCCGCTTCCTGTGAAGATTTCGGGCCGTTAAAGATGGTCTCTTTGCCCAGCCATAGCAACGAACCGGCATCGCGCTGGTAGATCCCGGTCAGCACTTTCATCATGGTGGATTTGCCGGCGCCGTTTTCCCCCACCAGCGCCATCACGCGCCCGGGGTAGACGTTCAGCGCCGCGCCGGAGAGGGCTTTTACGCCCGGGAACGACTTATCGATCCCTTTAAGTTGCAGTAATGCTTCCATGATGGCCTCAGAAGGTAACGCCAGCACAGAGAATAATATTCGCATACGGGGAACACTCCCCGCTGCGAATCACCGCCTGACTGTCTGCGGTTTGTTGTTTGAACTGCTCGTGCGTTGTGTAACGAATTTCTATGGTGTTTCCCTGGTGTTGTTGCAGTTGCTCAATGTGGCTGAGCAACGTTTCGTGGAGTTGCGGATTATGTTGTTTGATTTCCGCCGCGAGAATGACCGCCTCAACCTGCATCTCCGTCGTCACGACTTCCAGTACCTGCATAAACGAGGGAACACCCTGCGTTAACGCCATATCAATACGGGTTGTGCTGCGCGGAACCGGTAAGCCTGCGTCGCAAACCACCAGCGTATCGGTATGCCCAAGACGGGAAATAACCGATGAGATTTCTGAGTTGAGAACCGTGCCTTTCTTCATTTTCTTGCTCCACTAGCGAAACGTTTCGCTAAAAAGAGTGTAGACGCAAGAGTGTTCAGAAAACCACCATGACGTAACGGAATTGTGATCAACGTCGAAACGTTTCGCTAAGTGAAATGTAGTGGAGGTAAATGCAAAACGGTAACCCCAGGGTTACCGTTTTTTATGTTTGCCCCCTCTCCCTCAAGGGAGAGGGGGTCGTCCATGCAAACATTATTTTGTGGGGATCCCTCAGTCCTGTGGGAGAAGGTCGGGCTGAGGGCATCAGGCCGCACAAAGACTTAAATCTCGACCTGCGTTCCCAGCTCAATCACGCGGTTAGGCGGGATCTCAAACTGGTCAGGCGCGCGCAGGGCGTTACGCTGCAGGATCAGGTACAGCTTGCCGCGCAGGCGCAGATACCACGGGCGCTTGCCGATGATCAGCGACTCGTGCGACATAAAGAACGACGTCTCCATCATCCGGCAGCTCAACCCTTCCAGACCGCAGCGGTGGAACACCTCTTCCACGTTAGGCGTTTCGCGCCAGCCGTAGCTTGCCACCACGCGCCAGAAGGTCGGGGACAGCTGCTCAATCTGAACGCGACGCACGTTGTGAACGTACGGCGCATCTTCTGTACGTAGCGTCAGCAGGATCACGCGCTCGTGCAGAACCTTGTTGTGCTTGAGGTTATGCATTAGCGCGAACGGGATTACATTCAGGGCACGAGACATATAAACCGCGGTGCCCGGCACGCGAACCGGCGGTGATTTCTCCAGCGATGCGATCATCGCCTCAAGAGAATTGCCGTGCTCGTGCATGCGACGCAGCAGACGGAAGCGCTCGCTCTTCCACGTGGTCATGACAATGAACATCACCAGGCCCAGCGTCAGCGGCAGCCAGCCGCCGGAAACAATCTTGTCGAGGTTGGCAGAGAACAGCGGCACGTCGATACACAGGAAGCCCACCAGAATCATTGCTACAAGGAATTTATTCCAGTGCCAGTTTCGGTACGCCACCGTGGTGGAGAGAAGCGACGTCAGCACCATAGTACCTGTGACCGCAATACCGTAGGCCGCGGCCAGGTTACTGGAGTGCTCGAAGCTGACAATCACAATCACAACAGCAAAATAGAGCAGCCAGTTAACGAACGGGATGTAGATCTGGCCCGACTCCATTTCTGAAGTATGGATGATGCGCATTGGCGAGAGATAGCCCAGACGAACGGCCTGACGGGTCAAAGAGAACACCCCGGAAATCACCGCCTGAGAGGCAATAACGGTCGCCAGCGTGGCCAGAATGAGCATCGGCACCAGCGCCCAGTCAGGCGCCAGCAGGAAGAACGGGTTCTTAATCGCTTCCGGGTTCTTAAGCAGCAGCGCGCCCTGACCGAAGTAGTTCAGCACCAGCGAAGGGAGCACCACAATAAACCATGCCACGCGGATCGGCAGTTTTCC
Source organism: Enterobacter asburiae (assembly GCA_011754535.1). Taxonomy (NCBI): domain Bacteria; kingdom Pseudomonadati; phylum Pseudomonadota; class Gammaproteobacteria; order Enterobacterales; family Enterobacteriaceae; genus Enterobacter; species Enterobacter asburiae. The sequence goes on from JAAQVN010000001.1 coordinate 4,814,474, forward strand.
GAAGTGCCCCATGTCAGCATACAGCGCTTCCACACCGGTGATGGAGAGCACGACCGCCCCCAGCGCCACGAAGGAAACCACTTTGTATTCCAGGAAGAAATGCACCGCCCAGTAAGGGTTTAGCGCATGCAGCACGTCCGGATTCGCGATAATGCTGCGTAAGCCGAGCGCCGCCAGGATCACGAACCAGGCCAGCATAATCGGCGCAAACAGTTTGCCCACCAGCCCGGTACCGTGTTTCTGGATCATGAACAGCAGCGTCAGGACAATTATGGCCAGCGGAACCACCCATGAATCGAGCTGTGGCGCGATAATTTCCAGCCCCTCTATCGCCGAGAGCACTGAGATAGCCGGTGTTATCACCACTTCCCCATAGAAGAAGCTACCGCCAATCAGGCCGATAATCACCAGCACGGACGTCATTCTGGCCGAGGTATTGCGACCGGCAAGAGACATCAGGGTCAGGATCCCGCCTTCGCCCGCGTTATCTGCACGCATAACGAAGGAGAGATATTTAACGGAAACGACCAGGATCAGCAGCCAGAAGATGAGGGACAGGAAGCCAAACACGGCATCGCGCTCAACACCAAAGCCAAACTGGCCGGACAAACATTCACGAAGCGTATAAAGCGGGCTGGTGCCGATATCACCGTAGACAACCCCGATCGCCGCAAGCGTAATTGCGGGTAATGATTGCTTATTATCAGTGCTCATAGACTAGTCTTTTCGTTTAAATAACAAATGTGTTCCTGTCCCTTGGTCCACAAAAAGCGCACAGTATGCACGATTCATTGCAAAATCGTACCCCTAAATGCAACCGCATTAATGTAGCGCAAAGAAAATTGCGCCGCACTTCAGCCTATTACCAGCCCTGACTGAAACGTCTATACTCGCTTCAATTGGCCGCCACAACGGCGAAAGGATGCAAAACTATTATGGCTCACTCACATTTATTAGCAGAAAGAATTTCCCGCCTCAGCAGCGCGCTGGAGAAAGGCCTTTACGAGCGTAGCCACGCCATTCGCCTTTGCCTGCTGGCGGCGCTGAGCGGTGAAAGCGTGTTTCTGCTGGGTCCGCCGGGCATTGCTAAAAGTTTGATTGCACGCCGCCTGAAGTTCGCTTTTCAGAACGCCCGTGCATTTGAATATTTGATGACGCGCTTCTCCACCCCCGAAGAAGTTTTCGGCCCGCTTTCTATTCAGGCACTGAAGGACGAGGGGCGCTATGAGCGTCTGACGGCGGGCTATCTTCCGGAAGCGGAAATCGTCTTTCTCGATGAGATCTGGAAAGCCGGCCCGGCCATTCTGAACACCCTGCTGACGGCAATTAACGAACGTCGTTTCCGCAACGGGGCCAGTGAAGAGAAAATCCCCATGCGCCTGCTGGTGGCCGCGTCAAACGAACTTCCCGAAGCAGACAGCAGCCTGGAAGCGCTGTATGACCGTATGCTGATCCGCCTGTGGCTGGATAAAGTACAGGATAAATCAAACTTCCGCTCCATGCTGGTGAGCCAGCAGGATGAGAACGAAAACCCGGTGGCTGCGTCACTGCAGGTGACGGACGAGGAGTACCATCAGTGGCAGGAAGAGATCGGCAAAATAAAACTGCCCGATGCCGTTTTTGAGCTGATCTTCATGCTGCGCCAGCAGCTTGATTTACTGCCTTCCGCCCCGTATGTCTCTGACCGTCGCTGGAAAAAAGCGATCCGTCTCCTCCAGGCCAGCGCGCTGTTCAGTGGTCGCGACGCGGTCGCCCCTATCGATCTGATCCTGCTAAAAGACTGCCTCTGGCACGACGCAGAAGGCATGAACCTGATGCAACAGCAGCTGGACGTTTTGATGACCGGACACGCCTGGGGGCAGCAGGCGATGCTCAACCAACTGGGGGCGATTGCCCAACGGCGCTTACAGCTCCAGCAGCAGCAAAGCGATAAAACCGCGCTTAAAGTGAATCGCCTGGGGGGCATGTTCGCCCGCAAACCGCATTACGAGCTACCCGCCGATCTGACCGGCACGACGCTGACATTGCTGCTCCAGCAGCCGCTCAAGCTGCATGATATGCAGGTGGTGCACATTACGATTGAGCGCGAGCCGCTGGCGCAGTGGCTGGATAAGGGCGGAGAGATCCGCGGTAAGCTCAACGGCATCGGTTTCGCGCAGCCGCTGAATATGGAAGTGGACAGCAGTCAGCACCTGGTGATCCGCGACGTGAGCCTTCAGGGATCGCGTCTTGCGCTTCCCGGGACCGCCTCTGACAGCGTGCCGGAAGAGATCAAACAGCAGCTGGAAGCGCTGGATACCGAATGGCACCAGCAGCACACCCGCTTCAGCGAGCAGCAAAAATGCCTCTTTATTCATAGCGACTGGTTAGGCCGCATTGAAGCCAGCCTGCAGGACGTCAGCGCGCAGATCAAACAGGCACGGCAATGCTAACGCTGGACACGCTCAACGTCATGCTGGCGGTCAGCGAGGAAGGGTTAATTGAGGAGGTGGTGATAACACTTCTGGCGTCCCCACAGCTGGCGGCGTTTTTTGAAAAATTCCCGAAGCTCAAAAAAGCAATGACGGACGATCTCCCGCGCTGGCGCGATAACCTGCGTCAGCGGTTTAAGGAGACGGAAGTCCCGCCAGAACTGACGGAGGAAGTCGCAGCCTATCAGCAGTGTCAGCGGCTATCGACGCCGCAGTTTATCGTCCAGATCCCGCAAACCCTGGCGCTGCTCGATAAAGTCCACTCTCCGTTTGCCAGCCAGGCCAGAACGCTGGTCACGGAAAACGCCACCATTACCCCGGCGCTGCACACGCTATTTTTACAGCGCTGGCGCCTGAGCCTGGTCGTCCAGGCCACCTCGCTGAACCAACAGCTGCTGGATGAAGAGCGCGAGCAGCTGCTCAGTGAAGTCCAGGAACGTATGACCCTGAGCGGTCAGCTCGAAGAGGTGCTGGTAGAAAATGAAAACGCCGCCGGTCGCCTCTGGGACATGAGCGCCGGGCAGCTGCGGCGCGGGGATTATCAGCTGATCGTGAAGTACGGCGACTTTTTAACCCAGCAGCCGGAGCTGATGAAACTTGCGGAACAGCTGGGTCGGTCCAGGGAGGCAAAGTCTGTCCCAAAGAAGGATGCCCCGATGGAAACCTTCCGCACCCTGGTACGCGAACCGGCCACCGTGCCGGAACAGGTCGACGGACTTCAGCAAAGCGACGACATCCTGCGCCTGCTGCCCACGGAGCTAAGCACGCTGGGAATGACCGAACTGGAGTATGAGTTTTACCGTCGGCTGGTGGAAAAACAGCTTCTCACCTATCGACTGCACGGCGAAGCCTGGCGCGAGAAGCTAAGCCAGCGCCCTGTCGTTCATCAGGATTTTGATGAACAGCCGCGCGGGCCGTTTATTGTTTGCGTGGATACGTCCGGCTCAATGGGCGGTTTTAACGAGCAGTGTGCGAAGGCGTTCTGTCTGGCGCTGATGCGCGTGGCGCTCGCCGATCGCCGTCGCTGCTTTATCATGCTCTTCTCCAGCGAAGTCGTGGGCTATGAGCTGACGAACCAGCAGGGCATCGAGCAGGCCATCCGCTTTTTAAGCCAGCGTTTTCGCGGCGGCACCGATCTGGCCAGTTGTTTTCGAAGCATTGTGGAACGTATGCAAGGCGGCGACTGGTACGACGCTGACGCAGTGGTGATTTCAGATTTTATTGCCCAGCGGCTGCCGGATGATGTGGTAAATAAAGTGAAGGAGCTGCAGCGGGTGCATCAGCACCGTTTTCATGCGGTGGCGATGTCCGCCCATGGAAAGCCCGGCATCATGCGCATCTTCGATCATATCTGGCGCTTTGATACCGGGTTGCGGAGCCGCCTGCTCAGACGCTGGCGACGTTAATTAAAGAAGAGAACCGACGCTTTCACGAACCTGCTGCGGCCAGACTCCACACTGCACCTGACCGATATGGGACAGTTGCAGCAGCAGCATGGTCAGACGGGACTGGCCGATACCGCCGCCAATCGTCTGAGGCATTTCGCCGCGCAGCAGCGCCTGGTGCCACTCGAGTTTAAGACGATCTTCATCACCGGTCACCGCCAGCTGGCGCTTCAGCGCGTCAGCATCCACGCGGATCCCCATAGAAGAGAGCTCAAACGCATCTTCCAGAACCGGGTTCCAGACCAGAATATCGCCGTTCAGACCGGCATATTCGCTTTCGGCCACGGTGCTCCAGTCATCATAATCCGGCGCACGAACGTCGTGACGCTTGCCATCAGACAGTTTACCGCCGATGCCAATCAGAAATACCGCGCCCAGCTCTTTGGCGATCGCCCGCTCGCGGCCTTTGGCATCCAGATCCGGAAAACGGCTCAGAAGTTCCTGGCTGTGGACAAAGTGGATCGTTTCCGGCAGGAACGGTGCCAGACCAAACTCTTTGCTCACGGCCGCTTCGGTCGCTTTGATCCCGGCGTAGATCGCCTCAACGGTCGATTTCAGCGTGCCGACGTGGCGTTCACCGTCTCCCATAACGCGCTCCCAGTCCCACTGGTCAACGTAGACAGAGTGAATCGGGGAGAGACGGTCTTCATCGGGGCGAAGAGCTTTCATGTGCGTGTAAAGCCCTTCGCCCGCGCTGAAGTCGTGTTGTCCCAAGGTTTGACGCTTCCACTTCGCCAGTGAGTGAACCACTTCGAACTGTGCGTCTGGCAGTGTTTTCACTTTCACCTGTACCGCTTTTTCGCATCCAGACAGGTTATCCTGCGTCCCGTCACCCACGCGGCTCAGAATTGGCGCCTGAACTTCAATAAGACCAAGCTTCTCTTCCAGCTGGCGGGAAAAATGGGATTTTACGAAACTGATCTGGCGTTGTTTTGCGATGTAAGCGGTTTTCATTATTTATACTCCTGCGTCCTGTTGGTAATGATTAAGCAACAGAACCGGTACTTAATTCAATAACTCATCAACAAAAAGCAGCCTTCACTTTTGATTCGTTAAAATATGACGCTAGAATAGAGGTATTCATTAATCTTCATAAGAAAAAGATATGGAAAATTATCAGATCGACAATCTGGACCGCGGCATTCTGGAGGCCTTAATGGCCAATGCCCGTACAGCCTACGCCGAACTGGCAAAACAGTTTGGCGTCAGCCCGGGAACCATTCACGTTCGCGTAGAGAAAATGAAGCAGGCAGGGATCATTACCGGCGCGCGCATTGACGTCAGCCCGAAGCAGCTGGGTTACGACGTCTGCTGTTTCATCGGCATTATTCTTAAAAGCGCAAAAGACTACCCCTCCGCGCTGGCGAAGCTTAACGCGCTCGATGAAGTCACCGAGGCGTACTACACCACCGGGCACTACAGCATCTTTATAAAGGTGATGTGCCGATCCATCGATGCTCTCCAGCAGGTACTTATCAACAAGATCCAAACAATCGATGAAATTCAGTCCACCGAGACACTGATCTCCCTGCAAAACCCGATCATGCGTACCATCCGCCCGTGATCGGGCAAATTCATTCCCACATTTTCCACAGGTAGATCCCAGCTCGTTCACAGCGTACAATGATCCCCTCTTTATCTGAGCGAGCGATCAATGGCGGACATTACCCTTATCAGCGGCAGCACCCTTGGCGGTGCGGAATATGTAGCGGAACACCTGGCTGAGAAGCTGGAAGATGCGGGCTTTTCCACGGAAACCCTGCATGGGCCGCTGCTTGAAGATCTCCCGAATGACGGGGTCTGGCTGCTGATCACCTCCACGCACGGCGCGGGCGATGTGCCGGATAACCTGCAACCTTTATATGACGAACTGCTTGAACAGCAGCCCGACCTGTCAAACGTCCGTTTTGGCGCGGTAGGGATCGGCAGTCGTGAATATGACACCTTCTGCGGGGCAATAGAGAAAGTCGAAGCCGCTGTTACCTCTTGTGGGGCAAAACAGCTGGGTGAAACGCTCAAGATCAACATCCTCGATCATGACATTCCGGAGGATCCGGCCGAGATCTGGCTCGCGGAATGGAAAAATTTACTCAAAAACGATTAAAGATCGCGCGAACAGATGTGGATAACTCTGGTTAAAAGCTCGTATTAACCCGTAGTTATCCAAATAACAACCGTGGCTTAGTTTTTAGCCTGTGTATAAACTCGCGATCTGATCCCAGCTTATACGGTCCAGGATCACCGATCATTCACAGCAAACGATCCTTCCTAACTGCATGATCTTATTTGCGGGATCGGACTTATCCACATGGGTCCGCGATCCTAATAAGAGATCACAATAGAACAGATCTCTAAATAAAAAGATCTTCTTTTTAATAGCCCAGGATCCCAATGCTTTCTCGAAAGACTAAAGTTGAGTAGAATCCACGGCCCGGGCTTCAATCCATTTTCATACCGCTTTACGCGAGGCAGACCACCATGTTTTATCAGGATCCTTTTGACGTCATCATCATTGGCGGGGGTCACGCAGGCACTGAGGCCGCAATGGCCGCAGCGCGTATGGGTCAGCAGACCCTGCTTTTGACACACAATATCGACACGCTGGGACAGATGTCCTGTAATCCGGCGATTGGCGGCATTGGGAAAGGACACCTGGTAAAAGAAGTGGATGCACTTGGCGGCCTGATGGCGAAAGCGATCGATCGGGCTGGCATCCAGTTTAGGATACTAAACGCAAGTAAAGGCCCCGCTGTTCGTGCCACCCGTGCACAGGCAGACCGCGTGCTTTACCGTCAGGCCGTACGCACCGCACTGGAGAACCAGCCGAACCTGATGATCTTCCAGCAGGCGGTAGAAGATCTTATCGTTGAAAACGATCGCGTTGTGGGCGCCGTGACCCAGATGGGCCTCAAGTTCCGTGCTAAAGCCGTAGTGCTGACAGTCGGGACATTCCTGGACGGCAAAATTCATATCGGTCTGGATAACTACAGCGGTGGCCGTGCCGGCGATCCGCCGTCTATTCCACTGTCTCGTCGTCTGCGTGAGCTGCCGCTGCGCGTTAGCCGCCTGAAAACCGGTACGCCGCCGCGTATTGATGCGCGGACCATTGATTTCAGCGTGCTGGCGCAACAGCACGGTGATAACCCTATGCCGGTCTTCTCGTTCATGGGCAACGCGGCGCAGCATCCGCAGCAGGTACCGTGCTACATCACGCATACCAACGAGAAAACCCACGACGTGATCCGCAATAACCTCGATCGCAGCCCCATGTACGCTGGCGTGATCGAAGGGATAGGCCCACGCTACTGCCCGTCGATCGAAGACAAAGTGATGCGCTTTGCCGATCGTAACCAGCACCAGATCTTCCTGGAGCCGGAAGGGCTGACCTCAAACGAAATTTACCCGAACGGCATCTCCACCAGCCTGCCGTTCGACGTGCAGATGCAGATTGTTCGCTCAATGCAGGGGATGGAGAATGCGAAAATCGTTCGCCCTGGCTACGCTATTGAGTACGATTTCTTCGACCCGCGTGACCTGAAGCCGACGCTGGAGAGCAAATTCATCCACGGTCTGTTCTTCGCGGGCCAGATTAACGGCACCACCGGCTACGAAGAAGCCGCAGCGCAGGGTTTGCTGGCCGGTCTGAATGCCGCTCGCTTCTCTGCCGAGAAAGAGGGATGGGCGCCGGCGCGTTCTCAGGCCTATCTGGGCGTGCTGGTTGACGATCTGTGCACCCTGGGCACCAAAGAACCGTACCGTATGTTTACCTCTCGCGCGGAATATCGTCTGATGCTGCGCGAGGACAACGCCGACCTGCGTCTGACCGAGATGGGCCGCGAGCTGGGTCTGGTGGATGACGAACGCTGGGCGCGCTTCAACGAGAAGCTGGAGCGTATTGAACAGGAACGCCAGCGCCTGAAAACCACGTGGGTAAATCCGCAGGCGGAAACTGCTGCCGAAGTGAACGCTCACTTAACTGCGCCACTCTCGCGGGAAGCCAGCGGCGAAGATCTGCTGCGTCGTCCGGAAGTGACCTATGAGAATCTGGTGAAACTTACCGCGTTCGCCCCGGGTCTTGAAGACGCGGAAGCCGCTGAACAGGTCGAAATACAGGTGAAGTACGAAGGTTACATCGCGCGTCAGCAGGATGAGATCGAAAAACAGCAGCGCAACGAAAACACGCTGCTTCCGGAAATGCTGGACTACCGTCAGGTGACAGGCCTGTCTAACGAAGTGATCGCTAAGCTGAACGATCACAAACCGGTGTCTATTGGCCAGGCTTCACGGATCTCCGGCGTCACGCCTGCCGCGATTTCGATTCTGCTGGTGTGGCTGAAAAAGCAGGGTATGTTGCGCCGCAGCGCATAATTGCAGTCGTTTTGGCGGGTGGCGCTTTGCTTACCCGCCCAACATCGTTCGTAGGCCCGGTAAGCGTTAGCGCCACCGGGCAAATTGTTTCTAAACAGGTATTCACCGTGCTCAATAAACTCTCTCGTCTGCTGGATCAGGCAGGTATTTCGCTCACCGATCACCAGAAAAACCAGCTGGTGGCGTATGTCGATATGCTGAACAAATGGAATAAAGCGTACAACCTGACGTCTGTTCGCGACCCCAACGAGATGCTGGTACGCCATATTCTCGACAGCATCGTGGTCGCGCCGTATCTGAAAGGTGAGCGTTTTATCGACGTGGGGACGGGGCCTGGTTTACCGGGCGTTCCGCTGTCGATTGTCCGACCTGAGAGCCATTTCACGCTGCTGGACAGCCTGGGCAAGCGCGTGCGTTTTTTACGTCAGGTCCAGCATGAACTTAAGCTGGATAACATCACGCCCGTACAGAGCAGGGTAGAGGAGTTTCCGGCGGAGCCACCGTTTGACGGCGTTATCAGCCGCGCGTTTGCTTCGCTCAATGACATGGTGAGCTGGTGTAAGCATCTGCCGGCAGTCGATGGCCGTTTTTATGCGCTTAAAGGACAGCTGCCCGGTGATGAAATTGAACAGCTTCCGGACGGTTTTAGCGTTGAAACCATCGAGAAATTAAACGTTCCTCAGCTCGATGGTGAACGTCATCTGGTGATAATTAAGCCAAACAATTTTTAAAAAATTAATAAAAAATGTGGAATTTGTGCTGTTCTGAGCATGTTAAAAAACAGCACAACTACCCGGGATTTATCAGAGAGCATTTAACCACTTTTTCACTATGGGTTTTCTTGCAGTTAACCTCGCGCTGATTATTCATCGTGAAGATAGTCAACTATGAAAATATCAGCCTGCTAAAAGTGGAAGACTGTAACCAGAACACAATGTTAAATATTTATTAAGAATGTCAATAAAAGGTTTTTATTGTGTACGGGGCTGTTTTGAAAATAGTTGCGATATTTTATCTTTAATTTCAGAAAGATAATTCTGGGCGAATTACGGCTTTGATAAATACAACCTTATCGCAAATGTGTGTTTTGTGATCTCGTGCACGCTTTGTAGTCAACGTTTTCGCGCTGTTTGCAGTTTTGCTCGAAGGTCGATGCTTTCTACGAAAGTTAAAAAATAGCGGTGGGGAAAAATATTTAAACATTTATTCACCTTTTCGCTACTTAATGTTTGAAATCACGGGTACGCACCGTATAATTTGTCCGCTTTTTGATGCTTGACTCTGAGCCTTAAAGGACGTTTTATACGACACGCGGCATACCTCGAAGGGAGCAGGAGTAAAAACGTGATGTCTGTGTCGCTCTTGAGTAGAAACGTTGCTCGTAAGCTTCTGTTCATTCAGTTTCTGGCTGTGATAGCAAGTGGACTGCTGTTTAGCCTCAAAGACCCCTTCTGGGGCATCTCCGCCGTGTGCGGGGGTTTGGCGGTCGTGCTGCCAAACGTGTTGTTTATGATTTTTGCCTGGCGTCATCAGGCGCATACACCCGCCAAAGGCCGCGTAGCCTGGTCCTTCGCCCTCGGCGAAGTGTGTAAGGTGTTGCTGACCTTTGCTCTACTGGTGATGGCGCTGGCGGTTTTGAAAGTGGTATTCATGCCGCTGATAGCAACGTGGGTTTTGGTGCTGGTGGTACAAGTTCTGGCTCCAGCTGTAATCAATAACAAAGGGTAAAAGGCATCATGGCTTCAGAAAATATGACGCCGCAGGATTACATAGGTCACCATCTGAATAACCTTCAGCTGGACCTGCGTACATTCTCGCTGGTGGATCCACATAACCCCCCGGCCACCTTCTGGACGATCAACATCGACTCCATGTTCTTCTCGGTGGTTTTGGGTCTTCTGTTCCTGGCCATGTTCCGCAGCGTTGCTAAAAAAGCGACCAGCGGTGTTCCAGGGAAATTCCAGACGTTCGTTGAGATGATCATCGGCTTCGTCCATGGCAGCGTGAAAGATATGTACCATGGTAAGAGCAAGCTGATTGCTCCGCTGGCCCTGACCGTGTTCGTTTGGGTCTTCCTGATGAACCTGATGGACCTGCTGCCAATTGACCTGCTGCCGTTCATCGGCGAGCACATCTTCGGCCTGCCTGCGCTGCGTGTGGTACCGTCCGCGGACGTGAACATCACCCTGTCGATGGCGCTGGGCGTGTTTATCCTGATTCTTTTCTACAGCATCAAAATGAAAGGCGTAAGCGGCTTTGTGAAAGAGCTTACCTTGCAGCCGTTCAACCACTGGGCGTTTATTCCGGTCAACCTGATCCTGGAAGGCGTTAGCCTGCTGTCCAAACCTGTTTCACTGGGTCTGCGACTGTTCGGCAACATGTATGCGGGTGAGCTGATTTTCATTCTGATCGCGGGTCTTCTGCCGTGGTGGTCACAGTGGATTCTTAATGTGCCGTGGGCCATTTTCCACATCCTGATCATTACGCTGCAAGCCTTTATCTTCATGGTTCTGACGATCGTCTATCTGTCGATGGCGTCTGAAGAGCACTGATTTTTTACCAACACTACTACGTTTTAATTGAAACAAACTGGAGACTGTCATGGAAAACCTGAATATGGATCTGCTGTACATGGCTGCCGCTGTGATGATGGGTCTGGCGGCTATCGGTGCTGCGATCGGTATCGGCATCCTCGGAGGTAAATTCCTGGAAGGCGCAGCGCGTCAACCTGATCTGATTCCTCTGCTGCGTACTCAGTTCTTTATCGTTATGGGTCTGGTGGATGCAATCCCAATGATCGCTGTAGGTCTGGGTCTGTACGTGATGTTTGCTGTCGCGTAGTAGTTGTTTTAAAACCCCAAGCCACAGAAATTTAAGAGGTATTGTGCTGTGAACATGAACGCAACAATCCTCGGCCAGGCCATCGCGTTTATTCTCTTTGTCTGGTTCTGCATGAAGTATGTATGGCCGCCTTTAATGGCTGCCATCGAAAAACGTCAGAAAGAAATTGCTGACGGTCTGGCTTCCGCAGAACGCGCTAAGAAAGATTTGGACCTTGCACAGGCCAACGCGACAGACCAGCTGAAAAAAGCGAAAGCTGAAGCTCAGGTAATCATTGAACAGGCTAACAAACGCCGTTCTCAGATCCTGGACGAAGCCAAAGCTGAAGCAGAACAGGAACGTACTAAGATCGTGACACAGGCTCAGGCTGAAATTGAAGCTGAGCGTAAACGTGCTCGTGAAGAACTGCGTAAGCAGGTTGCGATTCTGGCTGTTGCTGGCGCCGAGAAGATCATCGAACGTTCCGTGGATGAAGCTGCTAACAGCGACATCGTGGACAAACTTGTCGCTGAACTGTAAGGAGGGAGGGGCTGATGTCTGAATTTGTTACGGTAGCTCGCCCCTACGCCAAAGCAGCTTTTGACTTTGCTGTCGAACACCAAAATGTCGATCGCTGGCAGAATATGCTGGCGTTTGCCGCTGAGGTGACGAAAAACGAACAAATGGCCGAGTTGCTTTCCGGTGCGTTAGCACCTGAAACCCTCGCCGCGTCGTTTATCGCCGTGTGCGGAGAGCAACTGGATGCCAACGGCCAGAACCTGATTAAGGTGATGGCAGAAAATGGTCGTCTCCGTGTGCTCCCGGATGTTCTCGAGCAGTTTGAGCACTTACGTGCCCTTAGTGAAGCTACTGCAGAAGTCGAAGTGACTTCCGCGACTGAACTGAGTGACGAACAGCTTGCGAAAATTACCGCCGCGATGGAAAAACGTCTGTCACGCAAAGTTAAGCTGAATTGCAAAATCGATAAGTCTGTAATGGCAGGCGTAATCATCCGCTCGGGTGATATGGTCATTGATGGCAGCGTACGCGGCCGTCTTGAGCGCCTTGCAGACGTCTTGCAGTCTTAAGGGGACTGGAGCATGCAACTGAATTCCACCGAAATCAGCGAACTGATCAAGCAGCGCATTGCTCAGTTCAGTGTTGTGAGTGAAGCTCACAACGAAGGTACTATTGTTTCTGTAAGTGACGGTGTTATCCGCATCCACGGCCTGGCCGATTGTATGCAGGGTGAGATGATTTCCCTGCCGGGTAACCGTTACGCTATCGCACTGAACCTGGAGCGCGACTCCGTAGGTGCAGTTGTGATGGGTCCATACGCTGACCTCGCCGAAGGCATGAAGGTTAAGTGTACTGGCCGTATTCTGGAAGTGCCGGTTGGCCGTGGCCTGCTGGGTCGCGTTGTTAACACCCTGGGTGCGCCAATCGACGGTAAAGGTCCGGTTGAGCACGATGGCTTCTCCCCAATCGAAGTTATCGCACCGGGCGTTATCGACCGTCAGTCCGTTGATCAGCCAGTGCAGACTGGTTATAAGTCCGTTGACGCCATGATCCCAATCGGTCGTGGTCAGCGTGAACTGATCATCGGTGACCGTCAGACCGGTAAAACCGCGATGGCAATCGACGCCATCATCAACCAGCGTGACTCCGGCATCAAATGTGTGTACGTGGCCATCGGCCAGAAAGCGTCCACCATTTCTAACGTGGTTCGTAAACTGGAAGAGCACGGCGCGCTGTCTAACACCATCGTTGTTGTGGCTACCGCTTCTGAATCTGCTGCACTGCAATACCTGGCTCCATACGCCGGTTGTGCAATGGGCGAATACTTCCGTGACCGCGGCGAAGATGCGCTGATCGTATACGATGACCTGTCTAAACAGGCTGTTGCTTATCGTCAGGTTTCCCTGCTGCTCCGTCGTCCACCAGGACGTGAAGCATTCCCGGGCGACGTATTCTACCTCCACTCTCGTCTGCTGGAGCGTGCTTCCCGCGTTAACGCGGAATACGTCGAGAACTTCACCAAAGGTGAAGTGAAGGGTAAAACAGGTTCTCTGACCGCGCTGCCGATCATTGAAACCCAGGCGGGTGACGTTTCTGCGTTCGTTCCGACCAACGTAATCTCCATTACCGATGGTCAGATCTTCCTGGAAACCAACCTGTTTAACTCCGGTATTCGTCCGGCGGTTAACCCGGGTATCTCCGTATCCCGTGTGGGTGGTGCTGCTCAGACCAAGATCATCAAGAAACTGTCCGGTGGTATCCGTACCGCGCTGGCACAGTATCGTGAACTGGCTGCGTTCTCTCAGTTCGCATCCGATCTGGACGAAGCAACCCGTAAACAGCTGAGCCACGGTCAGAAAGTGACCGAACTGCTGAAGCAGAAACAGTACGCTCCAATGTCTGTTGCTCAGCAGGGCCTGGTACTGTTCGCGGCTGAACGCGGTTACCTCGAAGATGTGGAACTGGCGAAAATCGGTAGCTTCGAAGCCGCTCTGCTGGCTTACGTCGACCGTGATCACGCTCCGCTGATGCAAGAGATCAACCAGACCGGTGGCTATAACGACGAAATCGAAGGCAAGCTGAAAGCTATCCTCGATTCCTTCAAAGCAACCCAATCCTGGTAATCGTCCGGCGGCTTGTCTCAGGGCAAGCCGCCTGGCATTGAGGAGAAGCTCATGGCCGGCGCAAAAGAGATACGTAGTAAGATCGCAAGCGTCCAGAACACGCAAAAGATCACTAAAGCGATGGAGATGGTCGCCGCTTCCAAAATGCGTAAATCGCAGGATCGCATGGCGGCCAGCCGTCCTTATGCAGAGACCATGCGCAAAGTGATTGGTCACCTTGCAAACGGTAATCTGGAATATAAGCACCCTTACCTGGAAGAACGCGACGTTAAGCGCGTGGGCTACCTGGTGGTGTCGACTGACCGTGGTCTGTGTGGCGGCTTGAACATTAACCTGTTCAAAAAACTGCTGGCGGATATGAAAGGCTGGTCTGATAAAGGCGTTCAGTGCGATCTGGCACTGATTGGCTCTAAAGGCGTCTCTTTCTTTAACTCCGTTGGTGGCAACATTGTCGCTCAGGTGACCGGTATGGGTGATAACCCGTCCCTGTCTGAACTGATCGGCCCGGTTAAAGTGATGTTGCAGGCCTACGATGAAGGCCGCCTGGACAGACTGTACGTTGTCAGCAACAAATTCATTAACACCATGTCTCAGGTTCCAACGCTCACTCAGATGCTGCCGTTACCGGCATCAGAAGATGACGAGCTGAAGCAGAAAGCCTGGGATTACCTGTATGAACCCGATCCGAAACCGCTGCTGGATACCCTGCTGCGTCGTTACGTTGAATCTCAGGTTTATCAGGGCGTTGTAGAAAACCTGGCCAGCGAGCAGGCCGCACGAATGGTGGCGATGAAAGCCGCGACCGATAATGGCGGCAGCCTGATTAAAGAGCTGCAGTTGGTTTACAACAAAGCTCGTCAGGCCAGCATTACTCAGGAACTCACCGAGATCGTCTCGGGGGCCGCCGCGGTTTAACCAGGTTTACGAATTACGTAGAGGATTCAAGATGGCTACTGGAAAGATTGTCCAGGTAATCGGCGCCGTGGTGGACGTCGAGTTCCCTCAGGACGCCGTACCACGCGTGTACGACGCGCTTGAGGTACAGAATGGTAACGAGAGCCTGGTGCTGGAAGTTCAGCAGCAGCTCGGCGGCGGTATCGTGCGTACCATCGCGATGGGTTCTTCCGACGGTCTGCGTCGTGGTCTGGAAGTTAAAGACCTTGAGCATCCGATCGAAGTCCCGGTAGGTAAAGCAACACTGGGTCGTATCATGAACGTATTGGGTCAGCCAATCGACATGAAGGGCGACATCGGTGAAGAAGAGCGTTGGGCTATCCACCGCGCGGCACCTTCCTACGAAGAGCTGTCCAGCTCTCAGGAACTGCTGGAAACCGGTATCAAAGTTATCGACCTGATGTGTCCGTTTGCGAAGGGCGGTAAAGTTGGTCTGTTCGGTGGTGCGGGTGTAGGTAAAACCGTAAACATGATGGAGCTGATCCGTAACATCGCGATCGAGCACTCCGGTTACTCCGTGTTTGCGGGTGTAGGTGAACGTACTCGTGAGGGTAACGACTTCTACCACGAAATGACCGACTCCAACGTTCTGGACAAAGTATCCCTGGTTTACGGCCAGATGAACGAGCCACCAGGAAACCGTCTGCGCGTTGCGCTGACTGGCCTGACGATGGCTGAGAAATTCCGTGACGAAGGCCGTGACGTTCTGCTGTTCGTTGATAACATCTATCGTTACACCCTGGCCGGTACGGAAGTATCTGCACTGCTGGGTCGTATGCCTTCAGCGGTAGGCTACCAGCCGACCCTGGCGGAAGAGATGGGTGTTCTTCAGGAACGTATCACCTCTACCAAAACCGGTTCTATCACCTCCGTTCAGGCGGTATACGTACCTGCGGATGACTTGACTGACCCATCTCCAGCAACCACCTTTGCGCACTTAGACGCAACCGTGGTACTGAGCCGTCAGATCGCGTCTCTGGGTATCTACCCGGCCGTTGACCCGCTGGACTCCACCAGTCGTCAGCTGGATCCACTGGTTGTTGGTCAGGAACACTACGACACCGCGCGTGGCGTACAGTCCCTGCTGCAGCGTTACCAGGAACTGAAAGACATCATCGCCATCCTGGGTATGGATGAACTGTCTGAAGAAGACAAACTGGTGGTAGCACGTGCGCGTAAGATCCAGCGCTTCCTGTCCCAGCCGTTCTTCGTTGCGGAAGTATTCACCGGTTCTCCGGGTAAATACGTTTCCCTGAAAGACACCATCCGTGGCTTTAAAGGCATCATGGAAGGCGAATACGATCACCTGCCAGAGCAGGCGTTCTACATGGTTGGTTCCATCGAAGAAGCCGTGGAAAAAGCCAAAAAACTTTAACGCCTTAATCGGAGGGTGATATGGCAATGACTTACCACCTGGACGTCGTCAGCGCAGAGCAACAAATGTTCTCTGGTCTGGTCGAGAAAATCCAGGTAACGGGTAGTGAAGGTGAACTGGGTATTTTCCCGGGTCACGCACCGCTGCTCACCGCCATTAAGCCTGGTATGATCCGCATCGTTAAACAGTTCGGTCACGAAGAGTTTATCTATCTGTCCGGCGGCATTCTTGAAGTGCAGCCTGGCAGTGTGACCGTTCTGGCCGATACCGCTATTCGTGGCCAGGATCTCGACGAAGCGCGAGCCCTGGAATCGAAGCGTAAGGCTGAAGAGCACATTAGCAGCTCTCATGGTGACGTGGATTACGCTCAGGCGTCTGCGGAGCTGGCCAAAGCGATCGCGAAACTGCGCGTTATCGAGTTGACCAAAAAAGCGATGTAACACCGGCTTGAAAAGCACAAAAGCCAGTCTGGATACCAGGCTGGCTTTTTTTTTCATCCTTAATTCATGATGAAAAAGATGTAGAATTTTAGGCATCAAACGTTTTTACTTCTCACTCAAACTACCGTCAGGATGCGTATGTCAAACAGTGCGATGAGCGTGGTGATCCTTGCCGCAGGCAAAGGTACCCGCATGTATTCCGATCTGCCTAAGGTGCTCCACACGCTGGCAGGAAAGCCAATGGTGAAGCATGTTATTGATGCAGCGAATGAACTGGGCGCCCGTCAGGTCCACCTGGTCTACGGCCACGGTGGCGATCTGCTTAAAAAGACGCTGAGCGATGACAAGCTCAACTGGGTGCTTCAGGCCGAACAGCTGGGCACAGGCCATGCGATGCAGCAGGCTGCCCCTTTCTTTGCGGATGACGAAGACATCCTGATGCTCTACGGCGATGTTCCGCTGATCTCCGTTGAAACGCTGACTCGCTTGCGTGCTGCCAAACCGCAGGGCGGCATTGGTTTGTTGACCGTCGTGCTGGACGATCCAAGCGGTTATGGCCGTATCACCCGTGAAAACGGCAACGTCACGGGTATTGTTGAGCATAAAGATGCCAGCGACGAACAGCGTCAGATTCAGGAGATCAACACTGGTATCCTGATTGCCAATGGCGCGGACATGAAGCGCTGGCTATCGCAGCTCAACAACCACAACGCGCAGGGTGAGTACTACATCACCGACATCATTGCGATGGCGTACCAGGAAGGACGTGAGATTGCGGCGGTTCATCCGGCGCGTATTAGCGAAACCGAAGGGGTGAATAACCGTCTTCAGCTTTCCCGCCTGGAGCGCGTGTATCAGTCAGAACATGCCGAAAAACTGCTGCTGGCGGGCGTGATGCTGCGCGATCCGGCGCGTTTCGATCTGCGCGGCACCGTGTCTCACGGGCGCGACGTTGAGATCGATACTAACGTTATCCTTGAAGGCAACGTTACGCTGGGTAACCGCGTCAAAATTGGCGCCGGCTGCGTGATTAAAAACAGCGTCATCGGTGACGACTGCGAAATCAGCCCGTACAGCGTGGTGGAAGATGCCCGTCTGGATGCCGCCTGTACCATCGGCCCGTTTGCGCGTCTGCGCCCGGGCGCTGAGCTGCTGGAAGGCGCGCACGTGGGCAACTTTGTGGAAATGAAAAAAGCGCGTCTGGGTAAAGGCTCGAAAGCCGGTCATTTGACCTATCTGGGCGACGCGGAGATTGGCGACAATGTGAACATTGGTGCAGGGACCATTACCTGTAACTATGACGGTGCCAATAAGTTTAAAACCATTATCGGTGATGATGTGTTTGTCGGTTCCGATACACAGCTGGTGGCACCGGTTACCGTGGGTAACGGGGTAACGATTGCCGCCGGAACAACCGTTACGCGCGATATCGCCGATAACGAGCTGGTATTAAGCCGTGTGCCGCAGGTACACAAGCAGGGCTGGAAACGCCCGGTGAAGAAGAAGTAACAACAATATACACCCCTCACCCTGACCCTCTCCCCATAGGGGAGAGGGGAATTGAAAGGTGCGGTGTTTTTCTCCCTCGCCCCTTTGGGGAGAGGGCTGGGGTGAGGGGATAACATAATCCTCCCCCCACAGGCAGTACCCATAAAAATAACCCCACTCTCTACAAGGCTCGGGGCGCCCGGAAAGGGCAAATACAGGTCAGCGACAACGCAGGCATAATGCCTAAATTCGGAATCTAAAATATGTGTGGAATTGTTGGCGCAGTTGCGCAGCGTGATATTGCTGAAATCCTTCTCGAAGGTTTACGTCGTCTGGAATACCGTGGTTACGACTCTGCCGGTCTGGCTGTCGTGGATGCAGAAGGGCACATGACCCGCCTGCGTCGCCTCGGTAAAGTGCAGATGCTGGCTCAGGCCGCGGAAGAGCATCCGCTGCACGGTGGTACCGGTATCGCGCACACCCGTTGGGCGACGCACGGCGAACCGTCTGAAGGTAACGCGCACCCGCATGTGTCTGAACACATTGTGGTGGTGCACAACGGCATTATCGAAAACCACGAACCGCTGCGCGAAGAACTGAAAGCGCGCGGCTATACCTTCGTCTCTGAAACTGACACCGAAGTGATTGCTCACCTGGTGCACTGGGAGCTGGCACAGGGCGGTACGCTGCGTGATGCGGTGCTGCGCGCTATCCCTCAGCTGCGCGGTGCGTACGGTACGGTGATCATGGACTCACGCGATCCATCCACGCTGCTGGCAGCGCGTTCCGGTAGCCCGATGGTTATCGGTCTGGGCATGGGTGAAAACTTTATCGCCTCCGATCAGCTGGCACTCCTGCCGGTCACCCGTCGCTTTATCTTCCTGGAAGAGGGGGATATTGCGGAAGTGACTCGCCGCAGCGTGACCGTCTTCGACACCAAAGGCGAGCAGGTGAAGCGTCAGGAGATCGAATCGAATCTGCAGTACGACGCGGGCGACAAAGGCGCTTACCGTCACTACATGCAGAAAGAGATCTACGAGCAGCCAAACGCCATCAAAAACACCCTAACCGGGCGCATCAGCCACGGTGAAGTCGATCTGAGCGAGCTGGGGGCAAACGCGAACGAACTGCTCGGCAAGGTCGAGCATATTCAGATCGTGGCCTGCGGCACCTCCTACAACTCCGGTATGGTCTCTCGCTACTGGTTTGAATCCCTGGCGGGCGTGCCGTGCGACGTGGAAATCGCGTCTGAGTTCCGCTATCGCAAGTCTGCGGTGCGTCGCAACAGCCTGATGATCACACTTTCTCAGTCCGGCGAAACGGCGGATACGCTGGCAGCGCTGCGTCTGTCTAAAGAACTGGGTTACCTGGGCTCGCTGGCCATCTGTAACGTCCCTGGCTCATCCCTGGTGCGTGAATCCGATCTGGCGCTGATGACGAAAGCGGGCACCGAAATCGGCGTAGCTTCCACCAAAGCGTTTACCACTCAGCTGACCGTTCTGCTGATGCTGGTGGCGAAGCTGGCGCGTCTGAAAGGCGAAGATGCTTCCGTTGAGCATGACATTGTTCACGGCCTGCAGGCGCTGCCGAGCCGTATTGAGCAGATGCTGTCTCAGGACAAACGCATTGAAGCGCTGGCGGAAGATTTCTCTGACAAACATCACGCTCTGTTCCTGGGGCGTGGCGATCAGTATCCAATTGCGCTGGAAGGCGCGCTGAAGCTGAAAGAGATCTCCTACATCCACGCAGAAGCCTACGCGGCAGGCGAGCTGAAACACGGCCCGCTGGCGCTGATTGACGCGGATATGCCGGTCATCGTTGTGGCACCGAACAACGAACTGCTGGAAAAACTGAAGTCTAACATCGAAGAAGTTCGCGCCCGCGGCGGCGTTCTGTACGTCTTCGCCGACAAAGATGCCGGTTTTGTCAGCAACGACAACATGCACATCATTGAGATGCCGCACGTGGAAGAGGTGATTGCACCGATCTTCTACACCGTTCCGCTGCAGCTGCTGGCCTATCACGTGGCGCTGATCAAAGGCACCGACGTTGACCAGCCGCGTAACCTGGCGAAATCCGTTACCGTAGAATAATCCCTCCAGGCTCCACTATCAGGTGGAGCCTTTTTTAATGACAATCTGTCATTTTCAGCTATTTTTTCAGTGTCACATAAAGAAAATATTACTGAAACCCTGCCGTCATGTTCTAAGTTAACTTATTGATAAATATATATAGTTTTCTTTTTCTTTAAGTGAAATTTCCATTGTCATAAAACTGTCATAATTCGTACATTTATCTGTCACCTGTTTGTCCTATTTTGCTCATCGTAGCCACTTAAACAATGATTTACGAAATCCTTGCAGGAGACATTATGAAAGTTATGCGTACCACTGTCGCAACTGTTGTCGCCGCGACCTTATCTCTGAGCGCTTTCTCTGCTTTTGCAGCGGCAAGCCTGACTGGCGCTGGTGCAACCTTCCCTGCGCCGGTGTATGCCAAATGGGCGGATACCTACCAGAAGGAAACCGGTAATAAGGTTAACTATCAGGGTATCGGCTCCTCCGGTGGCGTAAAACAAATTACCGCGAATACCGTTGATTTCGGCGCATCAGACGCTCCGCTGTCTGACGAGAAACTGAATCAGGAAGGCCTGTTCCAGTTCCCAACCGTGATCGGCGGTGTTGTGCTGGCTGTTAACATCCCTGGCCTGAAATCAGGCGAGCTGGTGCTGGACGGCAAAACCCTGGGCGACATCTACCTGGGCAAAATCAAAAAATGGGATGACGAAGCCATCACTAAACTGAACCCGGGCGTTAAGCTGCCTTCGCAGAATATCGCCGTGGTTCGCCGCGCGGATGGTTCCGGTACCTCTTTCGTCTTCACAAGCTACCTGGCGAAAGTGAACGAAGAGTGGAAATCTAAAGTCGGTTCCGGCTCTACCGTTAACTGGCCAACCGGTCTGGGCGGAAAAGGTAACGACGGTATCGCCGCGTTCGTACAGCGTCTGCCTGGCTCTATCGGCTACGTAGAGTACGCCTACGCTAAGCAGAACAACCTGGCTTACACCAAACTGGTTTCTGCTGACGGCAAACCGGTAAGCCCGACCGAAGAGAACTTCGCTAACGCCGCGAAAGGCGCTGACTGGAGCAAATCCTTTGCGCAGGATCTGACTAACCAGAAAGGCGAAGGCGCGTGGCCAATCACCTCCACGACCTTCATCCTGGTTCACAAAGAGCAGAAGAAACCTGAGCAGGGTGCTGAGGTGCTGAAGTTCTTCGACTGGGCATACAAAAACGGCGGCAAGCAGGCTAACGATCTGGATTACGCCAGCCTGCCGGACAGCGTGGTTGAGCAGGTCCGTGCTGCATGGAAAACCAACGTGAAAGACAGCAGCGGTAAAGCGCTGTACTAACAGGATATTTTTGACGAAGATGGCGGGTGGCGCTCACGCTTACCCGCCCTACGGTTCATCCTGTAGGCCCGGTAAGCGCCAGCGCCACCGGGCATATTCGTAAGACGTTTCATAAAGAAGAGTAATTTATGGCTGCAACCAAGCCTGCATTTAACCCTCCGGGTAAAAAAGGTGACATGATTTTCGGCGCGCTGGTCAAACTGGCTGCGCTGATTGTGCTATTGCTGCTGGGCGGCATTATCGTGTCTCTGATTTTCTCCTCCTGGCCGAGCATTCAGAAATTCGGTTTCTCCTTCCTGTGGACCAAAGAGTGGGACGCGCCGAACGACATCTACGGTGCGCTGGTGCCGATTTACGGTACGCTGGTGACCTCGTTCATCGCCCTGCTGATTGCGGTTCCGGTAAGCTTCGGTATTGCGCTGTTCCTGACGGAACTGGCGCCGGGCTGGCTGCGTCGCCCGCTGGGTATTGCCATTGAACTGCTGGCGGCCATCCCAAGTATCGTATACGGCATGTGGGGTCTGTTTATCTTTGCGCCGCTGTTTGCCACGTACTTCCAGGAACCGGTGGGTAATGTTCTCTCAGCCGTTCCGTTTGTGGGAGCCCTGTTCTCTGGCCCGGCATTCGGTATCGGTATTCTGGCGGCAGGGGTGATCCTCGCCATTATGATTATTCCGTACATTGCGGCGGTGATGCGCGATGTTTTCGAACAAACCCCGGTGATGATGAAAGAGTCGGCCTACGGCATCGGCTGTACCACCTGGGAAGTTATCTGGCGCATTGTCCTTCCGTTCACCAAAAATGGGGTGATCGGTGGCGTGATGCTGGGCTTAGGTCGCGCGCTGGGTGAAACCATGGCAGTCACCTTTATCATCGGTAACACCTACCAGCTCGACAGCGCCTCACTCTATATGCCGGGTAACAGCATTACTTCCGCGCTGGCGAACGAGTTTGCCGAAGCGGAATCCGGGCTGCACGTCGCAGCGCTGATGGAACTGGGCCTGATTCTGTTCGTTATCACCTTCATTGTTCTGGCGATTTCCAAGCTGATGATCCTGCGTCTCGCGAAAAATGAGGGGGCACGCTGATGGCAACTCTCGAAATGCAAAGCACCGCTCAGCTTGCGGAATCCCGCCGCAAAATGCAGGCGAAGCGTCGTTTCAAAAACCGCATTGCTCTGACGCTCTCCATGGCAACGATGGCATTCGGCCTGTTCTGGCTGATCTGGATCCTGATGTCCACCATCACCCGTGGTATTGATGGCATGTCTCTGGCGCTGTTCACCGAGATGACGCCGCCGCCAAATACGGCGGGTGGTGGTCTGGCAAACGCCCTGGCGGGCAGTGGCCTGCTGATCCTGTGGGCGACGGTCTTCGGTACGCCGCTGGGCATTATGGCCGGTATCTATCTGGCGGAGTACGGGCGTAAATCCTGGCTGGCAGAGGTGATTCGCTTCATTAACGACATCCTGCTTTCAGCTCCGTCGATTGTCGTGGGCCTGTTTGTTTACACCATCGTGGTTGCGCAAATGGAACACTTCTCCGGCTGGGCGGGCGTGATTGCGCTGGCGCTGCTGCAGGTGCCTATCGTCATTCGTACCACCGAAAACATGCTGAAACTGGTGCCGGACAGCCTGCGTGAAGCGGCTTACGCGCTGGGTACGCCGAAATGGAAAATGATTTCTGCGATTACGCTGAAAGCGTCGGTCTCCGGGATCATGACAGGTATTCTGCTGGCTATCGCCCGTATCGCCGGTGAAACGGCACCGCTGCTGTTTACTGCCCTCTCCAACCAGTTCTGGAGTACGGACATGATGCAGCCGATCGCCAACCTGCCGGTGACGATCTTTAAATTTGCGATGAGTCCATTCGCGGAATGGCAGCAGCTGGCCTGGGCCGGGGTGCTGATCATCACCCTTTGCGTACTGTTGCTGAACATTCTGGCGCGCGTCATTTTCGCGAAGAAGAAACACGGTTAATTTTTTACGGCGCGGCAGATCGCGGCGCCGAATGAGGAAATGAGTCAATGAGTATGGTTGATACTGCCCCGGGTAAGATTCAGGTTCGTGATTTGAACTTCTACTACGGCAAATTCCATGCCCTGAAGAATATCAACCTGGATATTGCGAAGAACCAGGTCACGGCATTCATCGGTCCGTCCGGCTGCGGTAAATCCACGCTGCTGCGTACCTTTAACAAAATGTATTCGCTCTATCCGGAGCAGCGCGCTGAAGGTGAAATTATCCTGGATGGCGAAAACATTCTGACCCAGGCCCAGGATATCGCCCTGCTGCGCGCCAAAGTGGGGATGGTGTTCCAGAAACCAACGCCGTTCCCGATGTCCATCTATGACAACATCGCGTTTGGCGTTCGTCTGTTTGAGAAGCTCTCCCGTGCCGATATGGACGAGCGCGTGCAGTGGGCATTGACCAAGGCCGCATTATGGAACGAAACCAAAGATAAGTTGCACCAGAGCGGGTACTCTCTCTCCGGTGGTCAGCAGCAGCGTCTGTGTATTGCGCGTGGTATCGCCATTCGTCCGGAAGTATTGCTGCTGGATGAGCCGTGCTCGGCGCTGGACCCGATCTCAACCGGTCGTATTGAAGAGCTGATCACCGAGCTGAAGCAGGATTACACCGTGGTTATCGTGACCCATAACATGCAGCAGGCTGCACGTTGTTCCGATCACACGGCGTTTATGTACCTGGGCGAGCTGATTGAGTTCAGCGATACGGATGCGCTGTTCACCCGGCCCGCGAAGAAACAAACTGAAGATTATATTACTGGCCGCTACGGTTGATTTGCCTTAGTGCATGTGGAGAAACCATGGACAACCTCAATCTTAATAAACACATTTCCGGCCAGTTCAACGCAGAGCTGGAAAGCATCCGCACGCAGGTAATGACCATGGGTGGCATGGTCGAGCAGCAGCTTTCTGATGCGATTACGGCGATGCACAACCAGGATAGCGAGCTGGCGAAGCGCGTCATTGAAGGCGACAAAAACGTCAACATGATGGAAGTTGCCATCGACGAGGCCTGCGTGCGCATTATCGCGAAACGTCAGCCGACGGCGAGCGACCTGCGTCTGGTGATGGCGATCATCAAAACCATCGCCGAGCTGGAGCGTATTGGTGACGTGGCGGATAAAATCTGCCGCACCGCGCTGGAGAAATTCTCTCAGCAGCACCAGCCGCTGCTGGTGAGTCTGGAATCGCTCGGTCGTCACACCGTGCAGATGCTGCACGACGTGCTGGATGCATTCGCGCGCATGGATCTGGACGAAGCGGTGCGTATCTACCGTGAAGACAAAAAGGTCGACCAGGAGTATGAGGGCATCGTCCGTCAGCTGATGACCTACATGATGGAAGATTCACGTACGATCCCAAGCGTGCTAACTGCCCTGTTCTGCGCGCGCTCTATCGAGCGTATCGGCGACCGCTGCCAGAACATTTGCGAATACATTTTCTACTTCGTGAAAGGTCAGGACTTCCGCCACGTGGGCGGCGACGAACTGGACAAGCTGCTGGCGGGTAAAGATCCGAAAGAGTGATTTTACCCTCACCCTAACCCTCTCCCACAGGGAGAGGGGACCATTTGGTTTTCTCCCTCTCCCCTGAGGCTGAGGGTTCCCCACAAAATAATGCCAGCACGGACGACCCCCTCTCCCTTGAGGGAGAGGGCTGGGGTGAGGGGGAACATACGGCTCTGGTGGTCATTCCGTTCACTTCACGTTCCTTGCTACTCTGTGAGGACATGACCGGTGAACGTGCCAGGGCGGCTCAATCGCCACCGCCCTGGCGACCCGGGCTCCCGGCGGTAAATCGCCGCTTCGCGGTACCCTCAGCTTATTCCTTCAGGCTATCGGGTCGGGCATGAGCCTGCAT
Organism: Enterobacter asburiae; assembly: GCA_011754535.1. Lineage (NCBI taxonomy): Bacteria > Pseudomonadati > Pseudomonadota > Gammaproteobacteria > Enterobacterales > Enterobacteriaceae > Enterobacter > Enterobacter asburiae. The sequence continues at coordinate 4,839,774 of JAAQVN010000001.1, forward strand.
CCCTGCAGGCCACGCCCTCTCGGCGCATCCGTGCGCCTCGCCCCGGCCTTACGGAAACGCTTCGGCGATTTACAGCCGGACCAGGGCATCGCTGAAAGCCTTAACTCGTTCTGAAATAAAGTTACTGCTTCTGCTTATAAATTACTGGGGATTCCTCAGCCCCTGGGGTGAGGGGAAAACTCAGCGAGTAATATCCCATCCGCGCGCCTTCCACAGTTCCGGCAACTGCGCCAGATCGGTAAAGGTCGTTACTTTTGGATGATCGATCGGCCTGTTGTGCGGATCGGCACAGAAGTAGAACACCTCCATCCCCGCATCAATCCCCGACTGCGCGCCCGCAGACGAGTCATCCACCAGAATGCAGTTTTCCACGTTGACGTTCATCGCGTTTGCCGCATGGAACATCAGCGCCGGATCTGGCTTCCAGCGCTGGATATCGTAGCCGCTGAACAGTTTTTCCGAGAAATGGTGCAGCATCTCAAGCTTGCCGAGGGAGTGCTGCATTTTGCTGACCGGGCCGTTGGAGACCACACAAATCGGCACCGTCATCGCATCCAGCAGCGCGTTTGCACCGGCAATGACCTCCAGCTCAGAATCGAACAGGCGTGCGACCTCGGCGCGGTACACCGGTTCCAGATCCGCTTTTGCCAGACTGACACCGTGTTCTTTGTTAATGATGTCGATAATCTCGTAGAGCTTTACGCCCTTAAAGCGTTTGAACACCTCTTCGAGTTCCAGCGTAATGCCAAATTCCTGGAACATGGTGACATACGCGCGGGAACAAATGACCTCACTGTCGACCAGCGTACCGTCGCAGTCGAAAAATACCGCTTCAATTCCGGACATGCCTTTCCCTTTTAACAAGTTTAACGTTTTCGTACGGCAGTTCGCCGGGACGCAATCGTTGCCGTATAAGCAAAATCAATGAAAAAAGTATCACGTAACCGCCACTATTGTCGCATTTTGGTATAGGATAGCGACGAATTTTCCCTCCTTGTTCGGAAATTGATGATGAGTCAACAACACACTACCCAGACATCTGGTCAGGGTCTGCTTGAGCGCGTGTTTAAACTGCGCGAGCACGGCACAACGGCACGCACCGAAGTGATCGCCGGTTTCACCACCTTCCTGACGATGGTCTATATCGTTTTTGTGAACCCGCAAATTTTGGGCGTCGCTGGCATGGACACCAGCGCCGTCTTTGTAACCACCTGTCTGATTGCGGCGCTTGGCAGCATCCTGATGGGCGTGTTCGCTAACCTGCCGGTTGCGCTGGCACCGGCAATGGGCCTGAATGCGTTCTTCGCGTTCGTGGTGGTTCAGGCGATGGGTCTGCCGTGGCAGGTTGGCATGGGTGCCATCTTCTGGGGCGCTATTGGCCTGCTGCTGCTGACCATTTTCCGCGTGCGTTACTGGATGATTGCGAACATTCCTGTGAGCCTGCGCGTGGGTATCACCAGCGGTATCGGTCTGTTCATCGGCATGATGGGACTGAAAAACGCCGGTGTGATCGTGGCGAACCCTGAAACGCTGGTAAGCATCGGCAATCTGACCTCTCATAACGTGCTGCTGGGCGTGCTGGGCTTCTTTATCATCGCGATCCTGGCCTCCCGCAACATTCATGCGGCGGTGCTGGTGTCCATCGTGGTGACCACCCTGCTGGGCTGGATGCTGGGTGACGTTCACTATAACGGTATCGTCTCTGCGCCTCCGAGCGTCTCTACCGTGATTGGCCATGTTGATCTGGCGGGCTCCCTGAACCTGGGCCTGGCGGGCGTGATCTTCTCCTTCATGCTGGTCAACCTGTTTGACTCCTCCGGTACGCTGATTGGCGTGACTGACAAAGCGGGTCTGGCGGACGAGAAAGGCAAATTCCCGCGCATGAAGCAGGCGCTGTATGTGGATAGTATCTCTTCCGTGGCGGGTTCTTTCATTGGCACCTCGTCTGTTACCGCTTACATTGAATCCTCTTCCGGCGTCTCCGTGGGCGGCCGTACCGGCCTGACGGCGGTGGTGGTAGGTATCCTGTTCCTGCTGGTGATTTTCCTCTCTCCGCTGGCGGGTATGGTTCCACCGTATGCGGCAGCCGGCGCACTGATTTACGTGGGTGTGCTGATGACGTCGAGTCTGGCGCGCGTGAAGTGGGAAGATTTAACCGAAGCGGTGCCGGCCTTTATTACCGCCGTGATGATGCCGTTCAGCTTCTCTATCACCGAAGGTATCGCGCTGGGCTTTATCTCTTACTGCGTAATGAAGATCGGTACCGGCCGCTTCCGCGACCTCAGCCCATGCGTGATTGTCGTGGCGCTGCTGTTTGTGCTGAAGATTGTGTTTATCGACGCCAAATAAACAGCAAGCCCTTTTCTTCGAAAAGGGCTTTAGTGTTTGTTCCCTCTCCCACAGGGAGAGGGCCAGGGTGAGGGCATCAGGCCGCAGTGATCTTACGCCTTCACCCGCTTAATATAATCCCCAAACGCCGTTAGCTGGCCAGAGAGATGGTCACGCGTGCTCTGATCCACCACTTCACCCGTTTGCGGGTCGACCTTGTTCTGAATCACACCGCCCATAAATTCCGGTTTGTTCATCACCATCGCATCGAGGAACACCAGGATCTGGCGCAGATGGTACTGGCAGCGCGCGCCGCCAATCGCGCCCATTGAGCTGGTCTGGATCAGTACCGGTTTGCCGGACAGCGGCTGCTCCGGTAAACGAGACAGCCAGTCGATGGCGTTCTTCAGGCCACCCGGAACCGAGTAGTTATACTCCGGCGTGACAATGACCACGCCGTCGGCCTGGCGAATTTGCTCTGCCAGCGCCTCAACGCTCTGCGGGAACCCTTCTTCCTGCTGGACATCTGCATCATAAAGCGGGATATCGCCAATAGATGGCAGGGCGCTAATTTCCATACCTGCCGGGGCCAGCTGCGGCAGCGTGCGGGCAACCATTCCGTTAAATGAACCTTTGCGCAGGCTTCCCAGTAACGTAACTACTTTCAACGTATCAGACATGATTACTCCTGTTTCATCATGATGACCCTGATTGGATCAGCTATGGGTAAATGCTTTTTCTGCCGGTAAACTGGTTAAACGCATCAGGCGTGCGGCGGGCTCGTTGGCGCGCTCGGGCACATCCGGAAGGCTACTCCATCCCTCTTTGCTGTCAAATTCCCAAATCTTTAGCCGTTCGATGGCAGGGCTGACTGCAACAGACCATATCAACACATCTTCTGCATCGCTGAGCGCCTCTACAAGCGTGGCTTTAGCGGCACGCAGGCGTCCGGAGCCCGGCAACAATTGCAACAGGCTGGCATCGTCTGAAGCGCATCCGCAGAGCTTGCGAATGCTCTGGCGCAGGGTGATGAGCTGGGCTCGGGCTTCAACAGGATCGTTCTGGTTGCGTACCCACAGCTTTTCATTGCTGGAAAGCGGGTAGTCATCGTGCGGGCTTGCGCCGTGGAAGCCCCGCGTCGCACGCTGAAGTTCCATATCCAGACCGCAATCGCCTTCGGTGGTCAGCGCCACGCCAATGATATTCCCCGTATAGGCAATAGAAAAACGGGGGAGTTCCGGGTCGGCAAAGACCGGTCGGCCTTCTGGTTGCGTGACGATCTCGGGCAGTTCGCTGGTGCCGTACAGCATAAACAGCATTTCTGCGAGAAGCGCTCTGGAGGCTAAAAACCGCGTCCTGCGGTGTTCGGGGAGTTTGAGTGCCTCACTGTGACAGGCTGAAGAGAGTCTTGCCGATACGAGACGTCCTTCTGTAAGTATCCCTCTTGCAAAGTGCGTTGCCATTTTTCGCTCCTTGATAATGGTCGTAATCGGTTAAACGGTTACATGATTATCGCTTAACTTGACTCCTGTTTTAATCAGTAAATAGGAGTAAAAGAAGCCTGAGGGCCGAACTTTACATTTTCTTAGGCAAAAATTGGATCGCTGCCACCGTACAACGCCTTGATGGTCTCCCGCAGCCAGAGAATTTTCGGATTATGGCTGTTCCGTTTATGCCAGATTAGCGTGAAGGGAACGGTCAGCTTTTCAGCCTGCGCTTCGTCAATGGGAATAGGAAGCGCGATCAGCTTCCGCTGGTGGAGTTCATTGTAGTGTCGACAGTAGTGGGGAGCCGTGGCGATATAGTTATGGCCGGGCTGTGCCGCCATAAACATCGACTGCTCAAAGCCCGGCAAACACATGGCAATGTTTCTCTCCCGCCCCATCTCTTTTAGCACCTCATCCAGCGCCCAGGTGTCGCTCCGTTCCCAGAAGATACTGATATGGGGATAGCGCAGGAAGGTCTCCAGATTCCACTCCTCCTGCAGAGCGGGATGGTCCTCGCGTAAATAGACGCAAGGGCGGTCGCTAAACAGGATTTCGTAGTCGATAAACCACGGCATCAGCTTCAGCAGTTCACGCGAGCGCGGGTGCGTTTCACGACCGGTGAAGCCAACGTCCACTTCCCCGCGCGTAATGGCGTCCAGTGAGTCGTAATCCCAGTGACGCACCTTCACCGTCGCCTGCGGATAACGCTGATTGACCTGCTCCAGCAGGGTGTTAAAGCGGATGAGCATCAGCGGCGTTTCGGCGGCCAGCACGAACGTTAGCCCGCCTGGCGAATCATGGTGGAATTTGTCGAGGATCTGGTTGCCGATTTGCATCCAGTCGGCCAGATCCTGCTCCAGGCTGACCGTCAGCGGGGTGGGCAGCAGCCCTAACGGCGTTTTGACAAACAGCGGGTCGTCAAACCAGTCGCGCAGCTTGGCCAGCGATTTGCTCACCGCCGACGGCGTCACGTTCATCCGCTTCGCAGCTTTGGTGACGCTGCGCTCCTGCAGCAAAAGCTGCAGGCAAAGCAACAGGTTAAGATCGAGACTGCTGATGGGCTTCTTCATAGTGTGCCGCGGGCCGGATGACCATAAGTAAGGTGATGCAGACCATGCTACAGGCAATCAGAATCCCGATCAGCATATTGAGCGCGTTAAGTCCGATGACTGCCGCCAGCCATATCCACAGCGACGAGCCGCAGACCTGTGCGATCCCCAGCACCGAGCTTGCCACGCCTGCCCGCAGCGAGAACGGGCCGAGCGCCTGACTCATCGCCACGCCAAAGCCAACCGAGAACCCGGCACAGATGAGGGTAATGCCCACCAGCATCACCGCATGTGAGCTGGTGGTCGCCAGGATCGCGCCTGCGGCGAGGAATAAAACCTGTGAGGTCAGCATCAATGTACGCTGGCTGAAAACATTTAGCGCAAACGGCGTCGAAAACGAAACGGCCATACTAACCATCGCGGTTAATGCCATCACCGTTGAATACTCACCGCGATCGAAACCCATGGTCTCCATCAGCAACACCGGGGAAACGTTTACATACGTCAGGATCACCGCCACGCTTAAGGTCGTCACAGCCAGACGGCTGAGGAAAAAGCGGTTGAGAAGCTTCTCTGCCGGATGAATGGTTGCGGTATGGCTGGAATTCTGCGAGCCCGGGTGGGTCTCTTTCAGCACGGCGATCGACAGGATAAACACCAGCGTGCCCATGGCCGCCATGGTCCAGAACAGGCTCTGCCACGGGAATTTCAGCATGATCAGATAGCCCACGACCGGAGCCAGCACCGGGATGATGCAGGTAATGCCGTTCAGCATCGAAAGCACTTTAGCGCGGCGCTGGGCGCTTAAGGTGTCGCGCAAAATCGCAAACGCCACCACGTAGCAGCCACCGGCACCAATGCCCTGGATGAACCGTCCTGCCAGGAACATGGTGCTGTTCTGCGCCTGTGAGCAGAGAAGAGAGGCCAGGGCAAAGATGATGGCACCGGTAATCGCGACGGGCTGACGGCCTGCCTTATCCGCAATTTTCCCGGCAAAGACCATCGATGACGCCATCCCCGCGAGGTAGGCCGAAAACGCGATGTGCAGCTGCGCTTCGCTGGCGCCCAGATCGCGTGCGATGTGCGGTAATCCCACCAGATACATATCAATGCCGGACGGATAAAGAAGAACTAATGCGAAACTACAAAACAGAAAACGCGCCATAAACCCCCCATAGATGCAGGCATGCAGGATAGGGGGTGAAAAGGAATTAGGCGAGTTGCCATTTGGACAATGGTGATTTCCTGAGAGGAAATCACCATTGATTAGCGGGAACTATTTACCAATACAGAAGCTCGAGAAGATCCTTCCCAGCAGATCGTCCGACGTAAACTCCCCGGTGATCTCGCTCAGATTCTGCTGCGCCAGACGCAGCTCTTCCGCCAGCAGCTCGCCCGCCCACGCGCCGATCAGCTGCGCTTTCCCCTGAACAAGGTGGTTCGCCGCCTCTTCCAGCGCCTGCAGGTGACGACGACGCGCCAGGAAGCCGCCTTCCATGCTGGTATCAAAGCCCATGCTCTGCTTGAGATGGTTGCGCAGGTCGTCCACGCCTTCACCCGTACGCGCCGACAGGCGAATCAGTGAGTGACCATTCACATCGCTGATACCCAGCGTTTCGCCGGTAACATCTGCTTTGTTACGCACCACGGTGATCGGCAGTTTGGCTGGCAGACGGGCGATAAAGTCCGGCCAGATCTCCGCCGGGTCAACGGCGTCGGTCGTGGTGCCGTCGACCATAAACAGTACGCGGTCGGCCTGCTCGATCTCCTGCCAGGCGCGTTCGATACCGATGCGTTCCACTTCATCGCTGGCATCGCGCAGACCCGCGGTATCAATGATATGCAGCGGCATCCCGTCGATGTGGATATGCTCGCGCAGCACGTCGCGGGTGGTGCCGGCAATGTCGGTCACGATCGCCGCTTCACGGCCCGCCAGGGCGTTCAACAGGCTCGATTTCCCGGCGTTAGGGCGACCAGCAATGACCACCTTCATCCCTTCACGCAGCAGGCTGCCCTGGCGCGCTTCGGCACGCACGGCGTCGAGATCGTTCATCACCTGGTTGAGCTGGGCTTCGATTTTACCGTCAGAGAGGAAGTCGATTTCCTCGTCCGGGAAATCGATAGCCGCCTCCACGTAGATCCTGAGGTGAGTAAGTGCTTCCACAAGATGATTTACGCGTGCGGAGAATGCCCCCTGCAGCGAGTTAAGCGCGGAGCGTGCCGCCTGTTCCGAACTGGCGTCGATCAGGTCTGCAATCGCTTCTGCTTGCGCCAGGTCGAGCTTGTCGTTGAGGAAAGCACGTTCGGAGAACTCGCCTGGCTTCGCAATGCGCAGGCCTGGCAGGGTCAGAATACGTCTTAACAGCAGGTCGAGGATAACCGGGCCACCGTGGCCCTGCAGCTCCAGCACGTCTTCGCCGGTGAAGGAGTTCGGGCCGGGGAACCACAGCGCAATGCCCTGGTCCAGCGGCGTGCCGTCGGCATCTTTAAACGGCAGGTAATCAGCGTAGCGCGGCTTTGGCAGTTTACCCAGCACCGCTTCGGCCACCTCGCGCGCCTTCAGGCCGGAGATACGCAGAATGCCTACACCACCGCGTCCCGGTGGGGTTGCCTGGGCGACGATAGTGTCGTTATGGCTCATGGTTGGTCTCGTTCAATACAAATAAAAAAGGCGGTCAATCGACCGCCCTTATTTTAGCGTTAACTTACCGAATCAGGACTTTTTCTTTTCGCGGCTATGCAGGCCACGTTTTTCCAGACCACGGTAAATCAGCTGCTGCTGGATGATGGTCACCAGGTTGCTGACGATATAGTACAGCACCAGACCTGACGGGAACCACAGGAAGAACACGGTGAAGATGACCGGCATAAAGGTCATGATCTTCTGCTGCATCGGGTCGGTCACGGTGGTCGGCGACATCTTCTGGATGAAGAACATCGTCACGCCCATCAGGATCGGCAGGATGTAGTACGGGTCCTGTGCGGACAGGTCATGGATCCACAGGGCGAACGGCGCGTGGCGCAGCTCAACGGAACCCATCAGCATGTAGTACAGCGCAAGGAAGATTGGCATCTGAATCAGCAGCGGGAAGCAACCACCCAACGGGTTCACTTTCTCTGCTTTATACAGGGCCATCATTTCCTGGCTCTGACGCTGTTTGTCATCGCCCAGACGCTCACGCATCGCCTGAATCTTCGGCTGCAGCATGCGCATCTTCGCCATGGAGGTGTACTGCGCTTTGGTCAGCGGGTACATGATGCCACGAACGATGAAGGTGATAACGATGATGGAGAAGCCCCAGTTACCCAGGAAGCTGTGGATGAACTTCAGCAGCTTAAACAGCGGCTGAGAGATGAACCACAACCAGCCGTAATCCACGGTCAGATCCAGGTGCGGCGCGACGGCTGCCATTTTGTCCTGGATTTCCGGACCGACCCACAGGGTGCTTGCCAGCTTACCGGTTTGACCCGGCTGAACCAGAACCGGCTGTGATTTATAGCCGATGGCTGCAATACCGTTGCCCAGGTTCGCGGTGTAGAAGTTATTGGTACCGTCGTTATTTGGGATCCATGCCGTTGCGAAATACTGTTGCAGCATTGCTACCCAACCGCCTTTGGAGCTGACGTTCAGGTTTTCGTTATCGGCAATGGTGTCGAATTTGTATTTCTCGTACTTCGCGTCAGGCGTGGAGTACGCCGCGCCACGGAAGGTATGCAGCGCAAAGTTGCTGCTTCCGGTGTCACGGTGAGAAGGCAGATTGATGGACTGCTTCAGCTGACCGAAGGTAGACAGTTCCAGCGGTTTCGCACCGGCGTTCTGTACGCTGTAGCCCACGTTCACCGCATACTCACCGCGTTTCAGAGTGAAGGTTTTGGTGAAGGTGTTGCCTGCCGCGTCGGTGTAGGTCATCGGGATAACGAGTTCGTTCTGGCCGTCAGCCAGCACAAAGGTGTCGTTGTCGACGTTATACAGTGGACGCGCGCCGTTAGCCGGGTTATCCGGGCCATCACGACCGGTCAGGCCGCTCTGCGCCTGATACAGGAACTCCGGTGTGGTTTCCAGTAACTGGAACGGTTCGTTAGACTTCAGCTCTTTCGGGTAGGTCAACAGCAGCGCCTGCTCAACATCACCACCACGGGTGTTGATAGTCAGCTCAAGCACATCGGTCTTAACCGTAATCTGTTTCCCCTGGCCACTGGCCGGTACGCCCTGGTCGGCGGCGCTACCCGCTGCGGTGGTCGTAGTCTGCGTGGTCTGCTGCTGGGGTTGAGGATTTTTATCCTGCTCCCATGCCTGCCAGATCATGAAAGACACGAACAACAAAGCGATGATAAGAAGATTGCGTTGCGAATCCATCGTTAGTGTTCTCTGGTATCAAAAGGTCCTGGGGGGACGGGGTCGTCTCCACCGGGGTGTAAAGGGTGGCATTTTAATACGCGTTTCACCGTCAACCAACTGCCTTTTATCACTCCAAACCTGCGCAATGCCTCAATTCCGTAGCTTGAGCATGTTGGTGTGAAACGGCAGTGCGGCCCGAGTAGCGGACTAATCAGGCGTTGATAGACCCGAATGAGGGCTATCAGGACCCGTGAGCCAGGCGACAGTGGCGGCGCCATAATTTTTCCAACGCTTCCGAGAGAGCACGGTTATCGAGGTCGGCAACCCCCTTTTTAGCCACCACCACGAAATCCATAGAAGGCAGTTCGTGCTGACGTAAACGGAAGCTTTCACGCGTCAGACGTTTAATCCGGTTGCGTTCATGCGCACGCTTAACGTTTTTCTTAGCGACTGTGAGACCGATGCGGGGATGCCCCAGCGAATTTTGGCGGCCGAGGATGGTGATTTGCGGCGTGCCAGCCCGTTGTGGCTGCTGGAAGACGAAAGTGAAATGAGTGGGAGTTAACAAACGTAACTCCCTGGGAAATGCTAGCTTAACCACTCAGGGGTTAGCTTTATTACTTGGAAACGGTCAGACGAGCGCGGCCTTTAGCACGACGACGTGCCAGAACCTGACGACCATTTTTAGTAGCCATACGAGCACGGAAGCCGTGAGAACGGTTGCGCTTCAGTACAGACGGTTGAAAAGTGCGTTTCATGGCGATTTCTACCTAAACTTGAAAAAATTCATGACTTTTGCGGATGCCCGACCGAGTTTCGAATGACGGACGCCGAAGCCGTGGGTGATTAAAGAGGCCGGATTGTAATAATTGTACACTCCGGAGTCAATTCTCTTTCCTTATTTCCCGCGTATTTCCGCACGATTTCGCGTGGAAAATGAGCAGCGGACGACGCAGGAAGATGAGCATCACGCGCCGGGTCGAGGATTATACGGCCTCGCCAACAAAGCGCAAGGATCGTCCCGGATCTTCGTTAGATCATTTAAGCAATAAATTGTCGTTGCTCATTAAATTTTCCAATATGCGGGCTAAATCGCGGGGCACTCGCGCCAGGATCGTTTACACTTACCCGGTTTCGGATCTTCCTGTGGATAAATCGGGAAGAATCTGTGAGAAACAGAAGATCTCTGGCTCAGTTTACGCTATGATCCGCGGTCCCGATCGGGATCCCAGGATCCTGGTCAGGATAAATTGCAGATAGCAATTCGCACGTCCCCCTTTACACAGGGTCATGTCGATGTGCGCCAACAATCATGAATATTCAATAGTTTTCTTTTATTGTTCGAGTGGAGTCCGCC